>NZ_CP070494.1:0-4923651 GCF_016925515.1 Methylomonas sp. EFPC1 | reverse complement strand
CGGCATTCAAGAAGGGGCTTAGAAAGGCCTTGCATGATACCACAGTGACCGCTTAGGGCTTGACTCTGTGGACGTTATCAGAAAAGAATGACGGCCGCATGGATTACCCTCATTACTACACATGATTTCGGGCAAACTTTATATTATTTCCGCACCATCCGGGGCAGGCAAAACCAGTCTTGTTAAACAACTGATTGCCGAGATGGACGATCTGGCCGTGTCGGTATCCCACACGACGCGAGCTATGCGCAGTGGCGAACAGGATGGCGTCGATTACTTCTTTGTTTCGGTCGAGACTTTTAAAGCCATGATCGAGCGGCAAGCTTTTTTAGAGCATGCGCAAGTGTTCGACAACTTTTATGGCACAGCACAACAGACCGTAGAAGATAATCTGGCTAAAGGGCTGGATGTGATCTTGGAAATCGATTGGCAAGGCGCTCAGCAAGTCAGAAGGATGTTGCCGGAAAGCCTGTCGATTTTCATCCTGCCGCCGTCTATCGAGGTATTGAGCCAGCGTTTGCAAAATCGCGGTCAGGATAATCCTGAAGTGATTGCCCGGCGCATGCGCGATGCGGTGACGGAAATGAGCCATTATCCGGAGTACGATTATTTGATCGTTAACGACGATTTCAGTCTGGCGTTGCAGCAATTAAAAAGCATTGTGACCGCAAACCGCTTAACCCAAAATCAACAACAAAAAACCTTGGCAGCATTGCTGCAAGATTTACTTAACTAATAGAACTAACAACACTTATGAAAACTAGAAAAACGTCTTATCTGTTTGCCACGCTGATTGTTTCGGCGTTGACCCTTGCCGGCTGCTCCAGTGATGAAGCGGAAACACCCAAAGCCAGTGCCCCGTCTGCAAGTAAAAAAGCTGTCCATCGCGTGGATAGCGGCGAAGCGACCGAACCCGAGAAACGTCAATTCGAAAAAGAGTTTTCAGCCAAATGCGTCGCGCGGGAACTGAAAAACTCGAATAACAAAGACGTCGACGAAAAACGCTTCCAAGAAAGCTGCGACTGTATCGCCGAACACATCATGAAAGATCTATCGGAAATTGATGCCGAGAAATACCTGGAAGACCACGAAGACACCCACACCTTGCAGATCAAATTCGATGCTGCGGCGTATTTCTGTTTGCAAAACAAACCGCAGCCGAAAGGCCCGCATTTGTTTGGCAAACCGCAATAACGATGTAGGTTGGGTTTGCCCGAAAGGGCATAAAAGGCGTTAGCCGTAACCCAACACGTCGGCCTTAAATGTTGGGTTACCCTCTATCGAGCTTATTCAGGGTAAACCCAACCTACCGATTTATCCAATCTTTCATTCCCCCAATGACCCAATCTTCCGAATTATTTTCTCAAGCCAAACAATACATTCCCGGCGGCGTCAACTCGCCGGTGCGTTCCTTCAGCGGTGTTGGCGGCACGCCGGTATATTTCGATCGCGCAGCCGGCGCTTATGTTTACGACAGCGAAGGCAAGCGTTACATCGATTATGTCGGTTCCTGGGGACCAATGATTTTGGGACACGCACATCCGGCCGTAATCGACGCGGTTAAACACAGCGCCGAAAAAGGTTTGAGTTTTGGTGCGCCCACCGAAATCGAAACGCTGATGGCGCAAACAGTTTGTGAACTGCTGCCGTCGATAGACATGGTGCGGATGGTCAGCTCCGGTACCGAAGCCACCATGAGCGCATTGCGCCTGGCGCGCGGTTATACCGGCCGCGACAAGATCGTTAAATTCGAAGGCTGCTACCACGGCCATTCTGATTCCTTGTTGGTCAAAGCCGGTTCCGGTGCGTTGACCTTTGGTGTACCCAGTTCACCCGGCGTGCCGGCCTCCGTCGCTGCCGACACCCTAACCCTGACTTACAATGACAGCGATGCGGTGCGCAGCACCTTCGCCGAACTGGGCGACAAAATCGCCTGCATCATCGTCGAACCGGTAGCCGGCAACATGAACTGCATTCCGCCCGAGCCGGGATTTCTGCAAACTTTGCGCGAGGTTTGCGATCAATACGGCAGCGTGTTGATTTTTGATGAAGTAATGACCGGCTTCCGCGTTGGTTTGCAAGGCGCGCAAGGCCTGTACGGCGTTAAACCGGATTTGACCACACTGGGTAAAATCATCGGCGGCGGCCTGCCGGTCGGCGCTTTCGGAGGCAGCCGCAAAATCATGGAATATCTGGCGCCGCTGGGCCCTGTTTATCAAGCCGGCACCTTGTCCGGCTGCCCGGTGGCGATGGCCGCCGGCTTGAAAACCCTGGAACTGATCAATCAGCCCGGCTTCTATAACGCCCTGACCGCTAAAACCGCAACCCTGCTGCAAGGCCTGCAAGCAGCCTCCGATCAGGCCGGCATCGCCTTCACCACTAACCAGGTTGGCGGTATGTTTGGATTGTTCTTTAGCAATGAAAAATTGGTTAGCCGTTTTTCCCAAGTCATGGCTTGCGATGTTGATCGCTTTAAACGATTTTTTCATGGGATGTTGGACAAAGGCTTTTACCTGGCTCCATCGGCTTTTGAAGCTGGGTTTGTTTCTGCTGCGCATTCGGATGAAGATTTGCAGGCAACGGTAGATGCGGCGGCGGAGGTGTTTAAGTGCTTGTTGGATTGAATGTAGCGTATGTTCAAACCCCTGAAAACTCATTGAATTCTGGTACACTGACAGGCAAATTGAAAGGGGATATGCAATGGCTAGTGTGACTTTTGATACTCACAAATTTGCGCGTAAGTTGAAAGAAGCCGGTTTTGACGAAAAACAGGCGGAGGCTGTATCGGAAGCTTTTCGCGACTCCCAAACCGAAGCCGATCCGCTCACCAAAAAGGATTTGCAAATCGAGCTAGCGCCGGTCAAATCGGATTTATTGATCGTCAAATGGATGCTCGGCTTGGTATTTGCCGCCGAAGTCATGCCGCTGCTTGCCAAGCTTTTGGCTTGAATAGCCTAACATCGTTCGTGCGGTATACACGCTGCTAATAGCACCACGGACCGACGCATACCAAGGAGGATTTGCAGGCGGCGGCGGAGGTGTTTAAAGCGTTGTGAGATTGTGGTGTCCGAGTAATGTATGAAAACCTTTAAATTACTTGTTAGGCTTATGTATCACTATAATCCCTACATCTATTTCGCTGTAATTGTTACCTTAACTCTTATTGGCTGCTCTCGTGAGTTTGAATATGGCGTGGTAAGTGGGCCACTTCAGATCCCCGCGAACACACGGGTGTCAATCAAAAACCCAGAACATATAAGAACCCCGAACGATTATGATTCTGTTTGCGTGCTTCCAGCTGAGCCATATGTGGTTGCGGACGCAGTATTCGGTCCAAATGGGGTGGTACCGCCGAAATTTGTCGGCCCCAATGGAGCGGCGTTCTCACCGAAAATCTTTGTTAGGAATGCTTCAGGTATAGAGGATCCTTTACCAAGCATTTCCATAGCTGTTACCAATAACGGAACTTGGCTTTGTTTTAGGTCATTGGACAACAATCAAAAATTACACTTACCGTATACTGAGATAGCACTAGAAAGCTCTGAGGCTATGTATATCAAGTCAATTCAATGGGATAGCACTGAAATATCGTTCTAACCGAAGGCATGTAAAGCTATTATTTTTGTGCGGTTACGCTCCGCTAACCGCACCTACCAAACCTTGTTTTTTCTGACATAGCGAATAGCTGAGTGGCTAGCATCATTCATAGCCGTAGCCCAATAACGACTTTCATCCTATAATGGTACGGAACTTCCGTACAGGAGAAAGCCATTATGGAAACTGTCAGCGTCAATCAATTTCGGGACAATTTAAAAAGCTACGTCGAGCAAGTGGTCGATAATCACGAGCCGCTGAAAGTCACCCGCCGAGCTGGAGAAGCGTTTGTGGTTATCAGCGCCGACGATTGGGAACGGGAGCAGGAAACGCTTTATGTGCTGCAAAACGCCAACCTGATGGCACAAATCGCTGCTTCCGCCGCCACACACACTCAACAGCAAGGCTACCGACCAAGCGAAGAGCAATTCATTGAGATCGCTGGCATTTGAAGGTAACACTTGGGTTGTCTACGAAGCGCTGAGAGACAAAGACAAAGTTTTACACAAAGCGCTTTGCAAACTGTTCAAGGAAATGCTGCGCGGTGATCCCGCAACTGGTTTGGGCAAACCGGAACCCTTACGTCACAATCTTTCCGGACTTTGGTCCAAGCGAATTTCGCATAAAGACCGGCTGATTTATAAGTTCGACGATAACTGCATTTATATTTTTGCTATCGGCGGACATTACGACCAACATTGAAAGTCAGTATCTGAGCGTCGCCATCGCTCGGCGGTACAATTTTGATTTTCGCCATTCCCACCCGCTAATCCCAAGCCTACAATCTCTCCTGATAACTCAAAGCAGGCTTTCCCAGCTTTGAAAACCAACGATTTGTGCTCTCTGGCCAAATCGTATATTCCGTGTCTAACTGATTTGGACGAAATAGATGAATAAGCAGCCAACCCACTTGCCAACTCCAAAGAAACAGGGTTATAGCCTAATCCTGATTAACTCAGCCAAGTATAAGATTTCTGGTCGGATACTACTTTACGTTGCTTGTCTACTTGTCGGGTTTTCCAATATAAGCCACGCCGATTTTGTTACCCATCCGCTAACCGACGCACCGTCTCCAAAGCCATCGGAACCGGCAACACCGGCCGCGCCGGAAACCACTGATACCGGCCAGCCTAACCAGGCCGAGATTGACTTTAACGAGCAGTTTGGCGAAAAGAAACTGGGTACCTGCAGCATGACCTACAAGATGGAGGGCTTTTCGCTGGCTTATAAGCAATACGACGGTACTGGCGAAATCACCTGCCGTAATGGCCAAAAGGCAGCGGTAAAGCTGTCCTCAAAAAGCATAGGTTTTACGATTGGCTATTCGGTTATTGAAGGCGAAGGCCATTTCACCGATGTGAAATATATCAGCGAAATTTTTGGCGATTACATTTCGCTGGGTAATCACTTTGGTATTAAAAACTCGGTGGATAGGCAAGTATTGACCCGTGGCGAAATTTCCCTGGTGTTGATGGGTAAAGGCAAGGGCTTTGACATTGGTTTTACGATTGGGGATTTGTCGATCAAGCCGCGGTAAACCGTCTGCTTGATTTATTAAGAGGATTTCGATGGAAACAGAAATAGGGATGGCACTGGCGGCAATACCGTTGGCGGCTTTGCTTGGTTACCTGACTTGCGCCTGGCTGAGCGGTAAGCGGCAGCGCGAATTGCAAAGTCAGTTAGAGCATCAGCAACAGCAAGTCCAGCAACAAGCCGTTAAATTGGCCGTGGCGGAAGAGCGGGTTTTGCTGTTGGCGCAAAAAGAATCCGAGTTGCAGTTGCTACAGCAACAATTGTTGGAGTTGAAAACCGAAAACGCGGATCTCAACGCGCGTCAGCAAGAACAACACAAAAGCAACGCCGAGAAAATCCGCCTACTGCAAGATGCGGAAAATCAGTTAAAAACCCAGTTCGAGAATCTGGCGCATAAGATCTTCGAAGAACGCGGCAAGCAATTTACCGAACACAATAAAGTCAGTATCGAAAGTTTGGTTGCACCACTTAAGCAACAACTCGGTGAATTCAAAAGCCGCGTCGAAAGCGTTTACGATAACGAAACCAAAGACCGCATTTCCTTACGCGAGGAAATCGTCTCGCTACGCCGCGATACCGCGAAGATGAATCAGGACGCGCTGAACCTAACTCGCGCCTTGAAAGGCGATCATAAAACCCAGGGTAATTGGGGGGAGATGATCCTAGAAAAAGTCTTGGAACAATCCGGTTTACGCAAAGGTATCGAATACGAAACCCAAGGCGCGTTTCGCGATGAAGACAACCGCCTGTTCAAACCGGATGTCATCGTCCGCTTACCGGAAAACAAGGATGTCATCATCGATTCCAAAGTTTCATTGGTGGCCTACGAGCGCTATTGCTCGGCGGAAGACGATAATCAACGTATCGAAGCCTTGAAACAACACACCGAAGCCGTGCGCAATCACATCAAGGGTTTGAGCGACAAGGATTATTCCAGCCTGAAAGGCCTGCGCTCCTTGGATTTCGTGTTGCTATTCATGCCCATCGAAGCCGCCTTTATGGCAGCTTTCCAGGCAGACGAAAAATTGTTTAACGATGCTTTCGAGCACAAAATCGTCGTCGTCACCCCGACTACCTTGTTGGCGACTTTGCGCACCGTGCAAAACATCTGGCGATACGAACAACAAAACGAAAACGCCCGCTTGATCGCCGATAAAGCCGGCAGCCTGTACGACAAGATCAGAGGTTTTGTCGAAGACATTGAAAAACTGGGTAACCAACTCAGCACGGTACAAAAAACCTACGACGGCATCGTCAACAAGCTCAGTAGCGGTAGCGGCAATTTGCTGCGTCAAGCTAGCGCCTTAGAAGAATTGGGAGTCAAAGTTAAGAAAAAGCTGCCTAAAAGCCTAACCGAACAACTATCCGCAGAAGATTGATGTTTCTTGGGGGCTTAATGGCCAGAATCTGGGCGCAATAATAGTAATAACTTTATAAAGATCTTAAAATTATTATTACTATTAGCTGTAAAAAATCTGTGGAAAACCATATTTATATTTTTTAATTCAATACCTTATTAAAAAATAAGGCTGTTATGCATCGGCTATTGTGCTTGTTCACAGCTTGGGGATAACCAAAAATTAGGTTTTCTTTGGCTACTTATCCACAAATTTATAGCTATTTAAACAACAGGTTTTCAACAGCTGTTGCAAACTATAGGAAAAATGCAATTGGGATGGGCCGTCAGACTTGTGTAGGAGATTGAACTAACACTCGGAAAAAGGGAAAATCCCTGGGCAGCCCTAGTGTTGCAGGCTTAAATAAAAAAGGCACAGGCTTATCAGCCCGTGCCCATGTCTTTTTGAATGGGATCTCTCCACCAGCCTTAATCGGTGGGTGAAGAGATTTGAGCGGTCGTTTATTTCAAGCCACTTTCGAAGGAAGGCAATGGAGCCGATTTGCCAAACCGGCCAACGGCAGGCAAAGTGCGATTTTCATCCACACCCAGAGCTGGGTCCAATTGATTACCATCCGTTACGAAAAACTCGTTACCGACATGGCCATGCGGAATGGTCAGTGATGGGTGGTCGAAAGGTGCGCGTTCATAACTGACTCGGGGATCCGTGAAAGTTTTCATGAATGCCACCAAATCCGCTTGTTCTTGCGGTGTTAAACCCAGCGGTTTGACATCCGGATGTTTTTGCGGATTATCAAAGTTGCCGCCTTGGTTGTAAAAGGACACCACTTGTTCCAGCGTTGATAAGCTACCGTTATGCATGTACGGTCCCGTAAATTCCACATTACGCAACGTCGGTACTTTAAAGCCGCCATCTACCACAGCTGTGTTTTGAGCGCGTCGCGCCGGCGAATTATCTGCGCACAGGCCGTTATCTTGGTCAAACTTACAAGGTTCAACACCAAAGCTGTCGACGAACTGACTTTGCACATACTGGCGTGACAAAGACAGCGTATTACCGAAAGGATCCAAACCGCCACCGCCAATATCGTAATCCGTTGGAACGACGCCTATGTTGTAAAAGCCTTTATCGTAAATCGCAACCTGGTTGTTTTTCATCAACATGCCTTCGATGACATTGTCACTGGTTTGCAAGTTGGTAGCGTTGGACATCGTTGGCCCTTTATGACAAGCATTGCATTCCCCCTTACCGTTGAATATCGCTTCACCGTTACGTTCGGCTGTGGTGGGGATGTACAAGCTGCGTTTCCATTTGTCGAAGCGGCTGTCATCGGATATCAATGTTTCTTGATAGAGCTGTAAGGCAATACCAAAATACATCGAGAAATTGGCTTCCATTTGATTGTAAGCCGCGTTAGGCGCCACCCCTGTATTGGGCGTACCGCATTGGCTGCCGCAATCACCGTTCCAGTAAGCGGGTGCAAAGGCTTTTTGGATCAGGGTGCTATAGGTTCCATTGGCACCCAACAGTGTAGGTAAAGCAGACAACACGCTGTCATCAGCCGCTATCGATTGGAACTGCAAGGGCTTTCTATTCAAAAGCTTACGCCCGACGTCGGCAAATTTACGCGCCCGACAAGCCATTTCAAAATCACTACCGACCGGGCCCACCGCTTGAGACGCCAAAGAGGCGTTTATCAATTTCAGCGGTTTTTTGACGATTTTGACCGGTGGCGTGTAGGTCACGACCAGTCTTGGCCGTTGTGATGTGGTGGCTGCTTGGGCGCTGGCTATAGTCCAGTTATCAGCGTCTGTTGAGCCCGTGTTAATCACCCAGCCGTAATTGGGCGCACCATTGGACCAAGCTTGAAGTGATGAAGCCAAGTTGTCGAAACTTTGGTTTCCTGAACCGCCTGCGGACAAGCGGAACAATTGGGTGCTGCTGGCTTCCACATTGTTGGTAGAAATACCACTGGCGAGCGAATTCCAGGTCGAAGTATCGCTCCAGGGCACCAACATTTGATTAATTCCGACGTAATCCAGACCATCGGTTTTGGTCACAAACACCTTCAGCGACGCGCTTTCGATTTTCGAACCGGGAGGAATTTGTCCTGGACCGTTCCCAAACAAGCCGTCGAAACGAATCAGAATGTTTTTCTGATTGGGAGAGCCATCGTCAACTAACAGGGAAGTAGCGGTCGCATACGCTGTATTCCTGAAGCTGGCGTCGAGATAGGTGTCGACAGTGCCGCTGAAATTGTTTGTGCCCTGTTGGAAATCCACGTTCCGGGTTAGGTTATCGTTGATGTAAACACCTGCGGCAACGTCGCGCGCACCGAATGGCGACACACCGTTGAACTCATTGTTGGCTCGACCATCCCAGAAGTTACGGTAGTTATAAGCGGCATTGATCACGGTTGGTGAGTTTCGCGGCTCGACATTCCGGGTACCCACGCCATTGACATGGAAGATGGGGGAAACATCGCGGTCGCAATCCTCGTTATTGCTGTCAGCAATTGTCGAGAAGAATTGACCCGAGAAGGTACCTGAGGAGGTCACCGTGTCGTCATTGGCAGGGTCAAAGGGAAAGTCGGCTTTAGTCAGGGTGTAATTTGGACCACCGAGCGCGCCAGACAAAGTGGGTTCAAAGGTAGTGCCTGTTGCTGCAGCATGGGTTAAGCCGGGCGAAAGCTGGTTTTTTACCCGGTTATCACCGCCAGCGTGAAAGTGGCAACTGGCGCAAGCCATTTGATCACTACCAACACCTTGCTCCCAGAACAACGCTTTACCCAGAGCAATCGCGGCCGATTTATCGACAACAATAGGGGTGACAATGTCGGTTCGGGTTTTTTCATTGCCAAATAGGCCGGGTGTGGCCGGCGGTAAGATGCCGGTCAAGGCTTCAGGGGTATTGGGATCCCCTGAAATCGTAGTTTCCAGCGAAACGTCATCTAGGAAGGTGCCGATGCCATCAGACGTGCCAGTGGCTTCAAAACTTAATGTAGCTTCGCCGGTTGGGCCGCTATACAAAAACAGGAACTGCCACTCCGTCCAGTTGCTAGTACCTACAACAGAAAAATAACCGCTGTTAAAGTTGGGTGCTGTCACTGCGGCACGCAAACCGCCTCCCAACTGGAAAAGGCTTCTTGAGCGGCTGTGAAACCGCAGACGATAATGTTGGCCGTTGACCAATTTAACTTTGGTGGACATGCTGGAATTGGCCCACGTATCCAATTCGACAAAATGTCTGCCGCTGTGTGCGTTGACACCAGAGGCACCATTTGTCAGCAATTCCAGATTATTGTCGCCTGCAGTCCAAACCCGGGTTTTGGGGAAATACTGATAGGCACTATTGGGCATTTGGTCTTGAATGAAGCCGTTCGGCGAACCGGCAGTCTGTTCCAGTGTGGTGCGCTCGAAATCGTCGGAAAAAAACACCACGGCCTGAGTGGCGGGGAAATAGCACGTCGATAAAATGATCGCCAAAACTGAAAGAGCATTTATTTTGGTTCTCGGGGGTGCCGATTGCTGGTCGACAAGCGGCAACTGGGTACAATTGCTTTGATTCATATCATTTAGTTAGGAAGTTGAAAAATTGAATGTTGAGCGGTTCCAGAATGGTCAGCTCGGATTGAGAACAGCAATAAATATACCGATAGGACAAATTTTCTTATCAGTTAAGATGTTAACTAGCAATTGGACCAAGGTATTTTTTCAACTGTAAAAAAATCAGACAATGCCTACGATTTATGTAGGGAAGTTCTGATTAGATAGCTATCCTGGATTTTAAGAAACATTGAATAAGTTGAGTTAGCTAATGACTCCTCAAAGAGTATGTGGGGTTCGACAAGCTTGCGGCAAGTGCTGTCGATTTGCTTTAACGCTTATGTAATTGCAGTCGATCACGAGCAGAATCAAAAATTTCTGTTTCTAAACGGGTAAACGGTAGATGTAAGTTCTATCCTCGATAAGTTGGTCGCATGAGATTAAACTTGTCGTTTCGACGATAGCTGAGCGGAGGCTTCCCACATGAATCTAAACAATGCTGATGTTTTCAGTCAGCTACATATCGACATCGCCCGCAATTCCACCGACGATTTCAATCTGTTCCACGATAGCCGGAAGTGGCAGAACATCAACGGTAATCCGTTTAATGGCCCGATTACCTTGGGGTTTCAGCTGGAGTCCTTGATCGAAGGCAAGATTGCCGACTATCGCCGGCAACATGACGAAGAAAAATTGCTGGCCGAACAGGGCTTGAACTTCAGCAATTACCAGTTTGCCTTTGCCAATGCCATTAAGCCGAACCAGGCGATTGAAGTGGATATTAAAGACTCGGTATTTAAAAAAGAACCGTCGCCAAGCTTGAGCAATCGGATTATCGTCAAGGCCGACGGCAAACTGGCCCTGACCGGCTATAAAAAAGAAACTGCTGAACCGCTGTTTTTAGATCAGCCGGATTTGTCTCGGGTCGGCGAATTAAAAATCCAGCCTGACCGTTGTTTTTTGAGCAATGGTTTTTTTCTCAAACGCAAGTTCATGATGACCAGCAATGCCAAGAATTTTCTGTGTGCATCGCTGCGTGATCAAACCCAGTATTTCGACGAGCTACAGGATAAGGTGATTTTCCCGGAGATGTTTCCGTGCGCATTGCTGTCCAGTGCTTTGCTGGAAAAGGCCTTGAAATGGCTGCACGATTTCGAGCGTAACCCCATGGTCTATACTTCGCACAAAATTTCCATCGACAGACGCTGTTTGTCGCAGCTTAAAAGTAACGACGCGGTGCATATTTTGATCAAACCCGCAGCGGATTGTGCCGCGCACGATTTCGGCGATTTGAACGCCACACCCTTGGATTACGAATGTTACGGCCTAGTCAACAATCACAACGCCTTGTTGTTTAGAGCATTGATTTCGCTGGTGCCGCTGGAGTTAATCCGCAAGGCCATGGCATAAATAACTCTGGATGCAGCTAGTGCCATTTTTTAGGGGATAAAATGAAATATTTGTTGTTGACGTTGCCGCTATTGCTGGCCGCTTGCGAAAAACCAGCGCCCACGGCATCAGCGCCCAGACCGGCTTTAGTGGTGACAGTAGGCGAACAAACCACAGCCGCTCCTATCATATTGATAGGCGAAATTCGCTCCCGCTACGAAAGTGCTCAAGGTTTTCGCATCAACGGCAAAATTATCGAACGCAATGTCGATACAGGCGCAGTGGTGACGAAAGGTCAGCTGTTGGCCAAACTGGATAGTATGGATACCGGTTTATCCACCCAAGCGGCGCAGGCGGAAGTCCGGGCGGCGGAAGCCGATCTGGCCTTGGCCCAAGCCGAGCTGGACAGACAACGCCAATTACACGCCAGCAAATTCATTTCCAACCAGGCTTTGGATATTCAGGAAGCGCAATTCAAGGCGGCGGCGGCCAGGGTAAAGCAAACCCGCGCGCAAGCGGCGGTAACCGGCAATCAGTCGCGCTACACGCAGTTACTGGCGGAGCGGGATGGCGTGGTTACCCGCATTCAGGCCGAACCAGGCCAAGTGGTTGCCGCCGGCGAGCCTATTGTTCGTATCGCCGTGCCGGAAAATAAAGAAGTCGAAATAGCCGTTCCCGAGTCGCGCATGCTGGGCATCGCTGTCGATGTGCCGGCGGAAATCAGATTGTGGGCCAACCCCACTACCGTATATCAAGGTAAAGTCCGGGAAGTGGCACCGGCGGCCGATAATCTCACACGTACTTTTCAAGTACGTGTGGTTTTGCTGGATGCCGACGATTCGGTGCGTTTGGGCATGACGGCCGGCGTTCGCTTTTATCATCAGGACACCAAGGATTTTTTATTACCCACCACAGCGCTCACTCAGCGCGATGGTCAATCCGTCGTCTGGGTGGTGAATCCGGCGAACGGTGAAGTTCAGCCTAGAACCGTTCAGGCTGGCGCGTTTCGCGAAGATGGCGTGTTGATTGCCGGCGGTATCCAAAAAGGCGAACAAGTCGTGGTGGCTGGGGTGCAAACTTTGATACCCGGCCAGAAAGTTAGGGCAACGCCGCTGCGGAGCCAACCATGAAATCGGGCTTCAATCTCTCCGAGTGGGCTTTGCGGCACCCGGCATTGGTGTTATATGCCATGTTGATGCTGACCTTGGTGGGCATGCTTTCGTATACCAGGCTGGGCCAGTCTGAAGATCCGCCGTTCACTTTCAAAGTGATGGTTATCCGCACCGGTTGGCCCGGTGCCAGCGCGCAGGAAGTGGAACAACAAGTCACCGATAAACTGGAGAAAAAACTCCAGGAAGTACCCTGGCTGGACAATTTACGCAGCTATTCCAGACCGGGCGAATCCTTAATTTTTCTGTCGGCCAAGGACTCCACACCAGCGGCGCAAGTCCCGGACATTTTTTATCAGGTTCGCAAAAAAATCGGCGATATTGCTTACACCCTGCCGGCTGGTGTTGAAGGGCCGACGTTCAACGATGAGTTTGGGGATGTATACGGAAACTTGTATGCCTTGACCGGCGACGGTTACGACTATGCGGAACTGAAACGCCACTCGGAAACCTTGCGCGCCGAACTGCTCAGAGTGAACGATGTCGCCAAGGTCGATTTTTTCGGCGAGCAGAAACAACGCATTTACGTCGAATTGTCCAATGCCAAATTAGCGACCATCGGCATCGACGTTGCCACCTTGCTCCGCACCTTGCAAGCGCAAAATCTGGTGACGGGCAGCGGTAGTTTCGATTCTGAAAACGAGCATATTCGGATTGCGGTAACCGGTCGTTACGATAGATTGGAAGAACTGCGGGATGTACGTTTTCGCGCCAATAACAACGAATTTCGGTTGGGCGATGTCGCCAAAGTCAGCCGCGGCTTTGAAGATCCCCCCAAGGACCGGGTGCGTTATAAAGGTCATGACGCGCTGTTGATCGGCGTGGCGATGCGTGCTGGCGGCGATATCATCAAGCTGGGCCGCGATTTGGACCAGGCCGTAGTAACTACCCAAGCTCAATTGCCGGTGGGTTTGGAATTGCATACTGTGTCTTCGCAGCCGAAAGCGGTGCAGCGCTCGGTTAACGAGTTTGCCAAATCGCTGACAGAAGCGGTCGTCATAGTGCTGGGCGTTAGCTTGCTGTCGTTGGGTTTACGCACCGGCATCGTGGTCGCGATCACGATTCCGGTGGTGTTGGCGGTTACCTTCTGGCTGATGCATCTGTTTGGCGTTGGCTTGCACAAAATTTCTCTGGGTGCGTTGATTTTGGCTTTGGGCTTGTTGGTGGACGATGCCATTATTGCGGTGGAAATGATGGCGTCTAAGATGGAACAGGGTTGGGATAGAACCCGTGCTGCCGCATTTGCCTATACAACCACCGCGATGCCGATGCTGAGCGGCACATTGGTAACGGCTGCCGGCTTTTTGCCGATTGCCACGGCGGCGTCTTCTACCGGCGAATACACCCGCTCGATCTTTCAAGTGGTGGTCATCGCCTTGTTGGTCTCCTGGTTTGCGGCGGTAGTGTTTGTACCGTATTTGGGACATCGCTTATTGCCTGACTTGAGCAAGGGACAAGAGCAAGCGTCGAGCTGGGTGCGGATTTGGGCCAAGTTGCGGAACAAACCACATGCCGAACAGCCCAAGAACCACGCCCACGAGCTTTATCAAACGCCGTTTTATCTGCGCTTCCGAAAACTGGTGGCCGCTTGCGTTATCCACCGTTGGCTGGTGATTGTTTTAACCATAGGCATGTTTATTACCGCGATCTTCGGTTTTAAGTTTGTCCAGCAACAGTTTTTTCCGGATTCCACTCGGCCGGAGTTAATCGTCGATTTGCGTTTGGCTGAGGGTGTGTCGTATGCCGCCACCGAAGCCGATGTGAAAAAACTGGAGGCCTGGCTGGATGAGCAAAGCGGCATCGATAATTACGTGGCTTATGTCGGCAACGGCAGTCCGCGCTTTTATTTGCCTTTGGATCAGCAACTACCGCAACGCAGCTTTGCGCAGTTTGTGGTGTTGACCAATGGCCCAGCGGAACGAGAACAACTGCGCGATAAACTCATCCATTTGTTTGAACAGGATTTTCCGGATATGCGCGGCAGCGTATTACGTTTGGAGAACGGCCCGCCGGTAGGTTTTCCCGTGCAATTCAGAGTCTCCGGGCCGGATTTATCAACGCTACGCACGATTGCTCGCCAGGTGGCGGATGTGATGCGCGCCAACCCTTATCCGTCCAACGTGCAGTTGGATTGGGAAGAGCCGGTGAAAGTCGTGCGCGTGAATGTTGACCAATCGAAAGCCAGACTGCTGGGGATTAGTTCCAGTGATATTGCCAATATTGTCAACGGTGCGCTACAAGGCTTGTATGTGACCGAATTTCGTGAAGGCATCGAGCGCATCGACTTATTGGTGCGTGGCGCCGAAATCGAACGTAAGCATTTATCGCGTCTGCAAAATTTGATGATACCGATCCCCGGCGGACGCAGTGTGCCCCTGTCGCAAGTCGCGGAACTGGAATACGGTTTTGAGGAAGGTTTGATTTGGCGGCGTAATCGCATTCCTACCGTCACGGTGCGCGCGAATTTGTATGGCAATATGCAGGCGCCGATGGTGTCGGCTCAGATAGAAGAACAACTGGTCGACATAAAGCGGCAATTACCGCCCGGCTACCGCCTGGAGACCGGCGGCGCGGTGGAAGAATCGGCCAAAGGCGGCGATTCGGTCGCGGCCGGTATGCCTTTGTTCTTTCTGACGGTCTTGACTGTGCTGATGATCCAGTTGCAAAGTTTTTCGCGGATGGCCTTGGTGTTATTAACAGCGCCGCTGGGACTAATCGGCGTGACCTTGTTTTTGTTGATTTTTCAACAACCGTTCGGTTTTGTGGCGATGTTGGGTACCATCGCACTTTCCGGCATGATCATGCGCAACTCGGTAATTCTGGTCGATCAAATCGATCAGGATAAGCAGGCCGGGCGTTCGGATTTTGATGCGATTGTCGATTCGACGGTGCGCCGGTTTCGCCCCATCGTATTGACCGCGGCGGCGGCAATATTGGCTATGATTCCCCTCACCCACAGCGCGTTTTTCGGCCCGATGGCGGTGGCGATTATGGGAGGTTTGACCGTCGCGACTGCGTTGACGCTGCTGTTTTTGCCGGCTTTATATGCAGCTTGGTTCAGAATCGCGGTTTAATTTTTAAGCTTTAGAAACCGGTGTTTTCGGGTGGGTGAAATTCAGGTTTCGAATGCCCCGGTATGAACTGGAGAAAAGCATTACAGGAACGACCGATTAATGGCTGGTCAATGAGTTGATCTTTCCAGTTGCCTTTTACATCTGCACTGGCATATCGGCAAAACTCAGTTTTGAAAATATCGATCATTTCAGTAAAGCAGTGACCATTTTATTTTGGTTATAAGCAACGTTGTAAACCGCTTATTCAAACGCGGTGATTACCTCGCTTTCCAACTTGCCGGCTTCCATCCAGGCGCTTACAGCCGGGCAAGCCAGCACCCAGTCCACATAGGCCTGCGCCTCTTTATTGGTTGCCAGTTGATAGCTGTGAAATCGCAAGGCGACGGGGGCGAACATCGCATCGACTATCGTAAAACGGCCGAATAACCACGGACCGTCGTGGCGGTGCAGTTGCCGGTAGTGTTGCCAAATTTCACCGATACGTTCGATGTCCGGATGTACTGCTTCCGGCAAGGGTTTGGCTGAGGGTGTTCGCTTGCAATTCATCCCGCAATAGGTTCGCAGCGCCGTAAATCCGGAATGCATTTCGGCAGCCAAGGAGCGGGCCGCAGCGCGTTCGGCAAAATCCTCCGGCCAGCCTTGGGTTTGCGGAAAGCGTTCCGCCAGATATTCCAATATTGCCAGCGAATCCCAAACCTTAAGCTCACCATCCAGCAAAACCGGTACCTTACCGGTCGGCGAGTATTGCAGCAGCTTGTCTTTCGAATCCTCTCGATACAGCGGGATGCGGATTTCCGTGAAGTCGATGTCGTGATATTTCAAAAACAACCAAGGCCGTAGCGACCACGATGAATAATTTTTGTTACCGATGACTAAGGACAGACTCATAAACGAAAACTCCTTTGCAGATTATGGATCGAGAATTTATTAAATCGGATATCGTCGTCCCAGAGAATGTGGACCCAGGGAAATGAGAAGCCCTGTTCCACTCTCGAAGGCTTGATAGCGAAGAACGCCTTTAGGTATCAGCGCATCATTCTCGCCGTTTTATAATAAATAACCGCATAGAGCAATGCCATTTTGTAATGGATTTTTAGTTGGGTTCTACGGCTGTGCTATTCAACGGATAGAATCAGCGGCAAATCTTGGTTTAACAACAGTCCTCACCGATGTCTTCAAACCAAATCTTTGGCGATTGAGCAATAAAACGGCTCATCAACTCGATGCAGACGGGGTCGTTCAATTCCACAATCTTGACGCCGGCTTCTCTTAGCCAGTCCAGATGCCCGGAAAAGTTGCTTGATTCGCCGACAACCACCGTGCCGATATTGAATTGCCGAATTAATCCCGAGCAATACCAGCACGGTGCCAAGGTGGTGACCAAAATTTTGTCGCGGTAACTGGTCTGCCGGCCGGCATTGCGGAAGGCATCGGTTTCGCCGTGCACAGACGGATCGTTATCTTGCACGCGGCGGTTGCGGCCCCGGCCCAGCAAGGTGCCATCAGCATCGAACAAGGCCGCGCCGACCGGCACGCCGCCTTCGTCAAAACCGGCTTTTGCTTCGGCAAACGCCACGGCGAGCATCTCCTGATAGTTCATCGCAACTCCTAAAATCAATTGGGGTATGTTTGAAAATCCGTTCTACAAAGGCTGGGTAGATGAGTATGGGGTTAAGTCGAGTTTTAGGTCTCCAAAAACCTCTTTTAAAAAGGGGGTGGGGAGATTTTCCAAACCTAAGCGCCTCGATTCGCTATTGCCAATAAGCCAACGCAATCCCCACAAATACCGCCAGACCGAACCAGTTATTGTTCAAAAAGGCCTTGAAACAACTGGGTTTATCGAAATGAAAAATCAATTTTTGCTGGTAAACCGCCAGACCGCTGGCGATCAACAGACCGGCGTAATAGGGCCAACTGAGCTGTTGCATTATGCCCACTGTAAGCAACAAGCCGATAATCACAACTTGTAGACCTGCGGTAATTTCCCGCACCCGTTTGCCGAACAAAATGGCCGTGGATTTCACGCCGATTTTCAAATCATCGTCGATGTCCACCATCGCATACATCGTGTCGTAGACCAGCGCCCACAGCAGCACCGCTAGATACAGAATCCAGCCTACCAAAGGTATTTCATTGGTTTGCGCGGCAAACGCCATCGGCACAGCAAACCCAAACGCCGCGCCCAGATAAGCCTGCGGCAAATGGGTAAAGCGCTTCATGAACGGATAACTGGCCGCCAGAAACGCGCCGATGAAGGACAAACCGATGGTGTACCAATTCAGCAGCAACACCAAACCAAAGGCAGTGAGACACAGCACCGCAAATACAATCAACGCTTCCTTAGGGCTGACTTTGCCCGCCGCGATAGGCCTTAGTTTGCAGCGATCAACATGCGGATCGAAATCCTTGTCGGCGTAATCGTTAATCACGCAACCGGCAGCGCGCATCAACACCACCCCCGCCACGAATACGGTCAGCACCAAACCGTCCGGCCTACCGTCACCGGCAATCCACAAGGCCCATAATGTCGGCCACAGCAGAATGAAAATGCCGATGGGTTTATCGAAGCGGGCCAGGAGCCAGTATTGGTGGAGGCAGTCTTTTAGGTTAATCATTCGAAAAGCAATTCTTTTGGGAGAGCGATTGTCTGTTATTGAAGTTCGCGGCAAATTCAGGAAGATTGTTCCCAATCCCGCTGAGCTAGGGCAGATAAAGATTCTACAGACTCGTTCGGCCAGAGTTGTTTTTGCCACTGTGTGTAATCGAATTTGTCGCGCTTAATCAGCATGATAAACCGCTCGGCATCAACCATGCCTAAGGTTGAAAAAATCGATTCGAATCCGCTATGGATGATTTCGGCGTCAGTTTTCATGAGTTGCCTTCAGCACATGATTTATTGATGTCGCGACACTTCTTAAGTTTCCAATCGTATTTTGCCCGTTGCATATTGATGTACCAGCGAAGAAATTAGCGTTTGATACGGGATACCAACATCTTGAGCCCGGTTTTTAATTAATGTCACATCGCCCAAACTAAGGCGAATAGTGACGTTTTTTGATTTTGATAGATATTCTTTAGCGGCCTGTTTTGCCAAAGCAATTTCTTCATCGGCATTGATGCTACGTACCAATTGGTCATTTTCCAATGCGTTTAATATCGACATCTCTTCATCATCGAACATGGCTTTACCCTTTGTAACGTTTTTTGGCTTTGCGACTTGGAATGATGGTTTTAAGAAAGATGCCGTCTTCGTTCCGCAAAAATGGCACCAAATACACATAATCAAGCGCTTCAACGACATAAATTTTTTGTTGCGGATAGCGTATTTGATCGGGATGCTCAAATACATCGAGTATTTTTCCTGCATTGATTGCCGCGATAATCTCCTCAAAGCCGATGCCTCGACTTTGCTTGAGCAATTCATTTTTCTCTTGCCCAAATGAAATCATAGAACGCCAGTCTTATACATACATTGTATTGACGGCATGGCCTAGTTGCCAGTTTTATCTCTAATCGTCTGAATAATCGAAGTCGTCGAATGCCCCTCAATAAACGACAAGATCTTCACCTCGCCGCCATTCGCCAATACACTTTCGTGGCCGGCGATGCTGGTAATGTCGGTATAGTCGCCGCCTTTAACCAGGATGTCCGGTAGTAATTGGTCGATGACTTCCTTGGGGGTGTCTTGCTCAAATTCCACGACCCAATCCACGCATTCCAGTGCGGCCAGCATTTCCATGCGGTGGTCTAGTTTGTTGACCGGGCGTTCCGGGCCTTTTAAGCGTTGCACGGATGCGTCGCTGTTCACCAATACCACCAAGCGGTCGCCCAGGGTTTTGGCTTGTTGCAGGTAGCGGACGTGGCCGGGATGCAGGATGTCGAAGCAGCCGTTGGTGGCGACGATTTTTTCGCCGTTTTGTTTGGCGGCGGCGCGCTCGGCCAATAATTCGGGCAAGCTGCAGACGCCTTTGTGGTTGGCGCGCGGACCTTGCAAGGCGGCATGCAATTCGTCGGTATTGACGGTGGCGGTACCCATTTTGCCGACGACGATGCCGGCCCCGATGTTGGCGAGTTGCGTGGCTTCGGCCAGCGGTTTTTTTGCGGCCAGGCTGGCGGCTAATACGGAGATGACCGTGTCGCCGGCACCGGTGACGTCGAACACCTCGCGGGCATGCGTTGGCAGATGTAACGGTTCTTCGTCCTTGCTGAGTAAGGTCATGCCGTTTTCGCCGCGCGTGACCAATAGCGCTTGTAATTCCAGTTCGGCCAGCAAATTTACGCCGCGTTCGACGATTTGTTGTTGATCGGCGCAGCGGCCCACTACCGCTTCAAATTCGCTGAGGTTGGGCGTGATCAGCGTGGCTTGCTGGTAAATCGAAAAATCGCTGCCTTTCGGATCGACTAACACCGGTTTGTTCAACTGCTTCGCCAATTTAATAAATTGTTGTACCTGGTTTAGAGTGCCTTTGCCGTAATCGGACAGCACAATGACTTGCGATTGCATCATCTCGGCATGGTATAGATGCAGTAACGCATCGCTATCGACATTGTTAAAACCGTCTTCAAAATCCAGCCGGATCAACTGCTGGTGCCGGCTCATCACCCGCAATTTAGTAATGGTCGGATAACCCGGCACCGCTTGAAACAGGCATAAAACCTTGGCCTGTTGCAGCAAAGCTTTCAACGCCGTCGCCGCTTCGTCTTCGCCGGTAAAACCCAGCAGCGATACTTTTGCACCCAGTGCGGCGATATTCAAAGCCACGTTACCGGCGCCGCCTGCCCGTTGTTCGTCTTGTTTGACGTGCACCACCGGCACCGGCGCTTCCGGGGAAATCCGTGAAGTGGCGCCGTGCCAGTAACGGTCCAGCATCAGGTCGCCGACCACCAGCACGCGGGCGGTTGAATAGTTGGGTAATTGCATGGCTTTGGGGGCTTATCCGTGATTCGAAGGGTGCTATTATAGCCGCAACCCGTCATGATTAAGGTGCAAACCATGAGCGTCAAAATCTACCACAACCCCCGTTGCGGCAAATCCCGCGACACCTTGAAACTACTGGAAGCGCAAGGCGTTAAGCCGGAAGTTGTCGAATATCTTAAATCCCCGCCTACCGCCGCTGAATTGCAGGACATCCTGACCAAGCTCAACATCAAGCCGCGCGACTTAATGCGTACCAAAGAGCCGGAATATAAAGAAAACGGTTTGGACGACAAATCCTTAAGCGATGCGGACTTGATCGAAGCGATGATCAGAATCCCCAAATTGATCGAACGGCCCATCGTGTTGAAAGACGGTAAAGCCGCCATCGGCCGGCCGCCGGAAAACGTATTGGCTATACTCTGATGGCGAAAATCCTGATCCTTTTTTACAGCCGCGACGGCAGTACCGCGCGCATGGCGCAACAGATCGGTCGGGGCGTGGAATCGGTAACCGGAGCGGAAGCGGTGTTACGCACTGTGCCGGAAGTATCCGCGGTGTGCGAGAAAATCGCCGACAGCATTCCTGATGCCGGCGCGCCGTATGCCACTTTGCAAGACCTGGAAACCTGCGACGGCTTGGCGCTGGGCAGCCCAACGCATTTTGGTAACATGGCCGCCTCGTTAAAGCATTTTCTGGATGGTACGACGGCACTGTGGTTCTCCGGAGCCTTGTCCGGCAAACCGGCCGGCGTGTTTACGTCCACCGGCAGCATGCACGGCGGTCAGGAAACCACGCTGTTATCGATGATGCTGCCCTTGATGCACCATGGCATGCTGTTGATGAGCCTTCCGTGTAACGAGATTGCGCTGCGCGAAACGGTCAGCGGCGGCACGCCCTACGGGCCCAGCCATGTCGCCGAAACCGATGCGGAACTCACCGAGCATGAAAAACGCTTGTGCTGGGTGCTGGGGGAACGTCTGGCAAAAACGGCATTGGCGCTGCGAGCCAAATAAGGCCTTGCGATTACAATATTCCCAAGGCCTTGAGACAGGCCTTGCCCAACTCTACCCGTTTGGGTGCGTCGGCGGCTTGAGTGATGTCGATGTTCAATGCAAAGCTGTACAGACGATTTCCGTGCATGATCCAGCCCACCCACCAGCCGATACCGGGATTGGGCGCGTTTAACCAGCCGGTTTTGCCGTATAAAACCCGTTCGCCGCTTTGCTCGAGCATGGTGATTTCCCGGACTTTGCTCTGAACATCGGCAGAGAGCGGTAATTGATCCCGCGCCAAGTGGGCCAAAAATGCCGTCTGTTCCACCGCGCTGATTTGCAGCGGACCATCCAGCCAAAACCGATCAACCGTATCTCCTATATCGGCGTTACCGTAGCCCAGGTTGGCAACTCTCTCGCGCATCCGCTCATGGCCGATGCGCCGGGCCAGTGCTTGATAAATCGGCACGTTGGATAGTTTGATCGCCTCGCGCAAGCCCATATCCCGTTCCCAGTCTTTGATCATTTGTGCTTGGCCGCCGTATGGCAACGGTTCGTCTACGCTACTGACCGCGCCTACCGACAAGCCGATCAAACTATTGGCAATCTTGAACGTCGAGGCCGGGATGAAGCGGGTTTCCGCGCGAATTTGGTCGTGGCCGATTAGCCTATCCGCATCGACATCGTAGGCTACGAAAGTGCCATGCACGCCCGCTTCGCTGAACAGTGTGGCGAGCGCAGGACTATCCACCCATTCGATGGCGTTAACCCGGCCGGCAAGTAGCAACAGTAGAGTGGCGAATAGCGGTTTCATCAGGATTGTGCGTAGGCTAGTTTTAAGGTGTCTATGTCTATTTTGGTCATTTTCAGCATGGCCTGCATCACCCGTCCGGCTTTTACCGGGTCGGGATCGCTGATCAATTCAAGCAGCACATTCGGCACGATCTGCCAGGTTACGCCGAATTTGTCTTCCAGCCAGGCGCATTGATTCTGCTTGCCGCCCGCGGATAGTTTTTCCCAATAGTGGTCCACTTCTGCTTGAGTTTCGCAGTGTACGACAAACGAAATTGCTGGGGAAAACGCTTGCATCGGGTACGTCGGGCCGCCGTTGAGCGCGGTAAATACTTGTCCGTCCAGCTCGAAATTGGCAGTCATCACGCTGCCCTTCGGTCCGGGCCCGGCGTCGCCGTAGCGAGTAACACTCAAGACTTTCGAATGTTTAAAAATGGATACGTAAAAATTCATCGCCTCTTCGGCTTGGTCGTCGAACCATAAAAATGAGGTGATTTTGGGCATGTTGTTTACTCGGTAAGTGTTAATAAGTAATGACCGGTTTTCCCGTCTTAAAAGCCGGCTACCAGCTCGGCCAGTTGGTCGGTGGCCTTGCCCCAGCCTTCGTGAAAGCCCATTTCTTCGTGGGTTTTCCGGTCTGCCGCGCTCCAATGCAACACGCGCGCGGTGTAGCGGGTTTTTCCGGCTTCAGGTGTAAACGTGATGATGCCGGTCATGAAGGGTTTGGCGGAGGGTTCCCAGGCGCTGGTGTAGGCGTCGGTGAACACCAAACGCTCGTTTGGCACGACTTCAAGATAGATTCCTTGGTTTGGAAACTCCTCGCCGTCCGGGCCACGCATCACGATGTTGCTGGTGCCGCCGGCTCTGACATCGAGTTCGGCTGCGGCCACGGTCCAGGGCTTCGGACAAAACCACTGCTTGAGCAGCGCCGGTTCGGTCCAGGCTTTATAGAGTTTCTCGGATGGCGCATCGATCAGGCGCGTCAGCATTAATTCACGCGATTCAGCTGTTTGTTCAGTTGGATTCATGGCTTTTCCTATGCAATTGAAATAGAAGATTATTTTTCCGCGATGGTCTTTAGCTCGGCTAAACCTTCCTCGAATTTGCCGCCTATCATTTTGTCCATGCTGAACACCAGGCTCATCACTTTAGAGAGGAAGGGGCTGGGGCCGTATATGGCCTGAGTGACATGAGTAATACTGCCTTCAGCTTGCAACGTAAATTCCACGCTGTTCTCGGCTGGAAATGGCTTAATGAAAGTCAGCCGCAGCATCAGCTTTACCGGCGGATTGGTTTCCAGAATCTCCATGCGACCCTGGCCTATCTCCTTGTTGCCTTCCCATTCATAGACCGCGCCGGGACCGCTGGCTGCGCCGCTGTATGAGCGCTTCATGCCGGGGTCCACTTTTTCCCAAGCCGACCAGATTTGCATATTGTGCAAATCGTTGATCAACGGAAAAATCTTATCCGGGGCCGCTTTGATGGTGATCGAGCGTTGTACGCGGAAAGTATCGGGTTTGCTTGCCGCATAGATCAGCAGTGCGACGACTATGACGACGAGAACGATAAGGATGGTTTTGATCATGGTCTTCTCCTAAAGCATGGTAAGTTCAATCGCCGGGCAAACCCGGAATCTCGATCAGCGGCCGCACTTCGACGGTACCCTTGCGCGCCATCGGAATCTGCTCGGCGATAGCGAGAGCCGCGTCCAGATCCGGGACGTCGACCAGATAATAGCCGCCCAGTTGTTCGCGGGTTTCCGCAAACGGGCCGTCGGTGACGAAGCGTTTGCCGTCGCGTACCCGCACGCTGGTCGCCATGGCTGTGGGCTGCAGGGGGCTCGCCGCCAGGTATTGGCCGTCGGCTTTGAGCTTGTGCGCGAGTTGGGTGGATTCGGCATAACAAGCTTGCCGGTCGGCTTCGTCCAGGCTGTGTTCTTCGAGATAAATCAGTAGCATATATTTCATCGCTTTCTCCGTTAGTGCTGGGATACCGCATCCGGTGCCATGTAGACCAGTTCCCAGATATGGCCATCCAAATCCTGAAAACCGTGCGCATACATAAAGCCGTGGTCTTGCGGCTGGTTATAAGTGCTGCCGCCGGCTGCAACCGCCTTACTTACCATGTCGTACACCGCCTCGCGACTTTGGCAGGATAAGCAGATCAGTACTTCCGTGCTTTTCGTGGCGTCGCAAATGCTGTTGGGCGTAAACGTGCGGAACTTGTCTTCCGTCAACAGCATGACGAAGATGTTCTCGCTGAAGATCATGCAGGTCGCGGTCTCATCGGTAAATTGCGCGTTGAAGGTGTAGCCCAGCGCGGTAAAAAACGCCACGGATTGATCGAGATGTTTTACCGCTAGATTGATGAATATTTGATTGTTCATATTGCTTCCTTTAAAGGTGCGAGGATGCCGAAATCGGCCGATTTAAGGTTTACCGGCTGTTGCCTGAGCGGCGAAGAAAGCCTCCATTCTGCCCTGAAATTCGCTGGGGTCGACGTCTTCGATGTGCGTGGCGATCAGCCATTTATGACCAAACGGGTCGGTCAGCGCGCCCATTCGGTCGCCCCAGAACTGGTCGGTGGGTGGCATGATTTCTGTTGCGCCGGCTTGTATGGCGGCGGCGAACACCGCATCGGTATCGGTGACATAAAGGTGCAGTTTCACCGGCGTACCGCCCAGTGCCTGCGGCGAAATATCGCTGCAATTCGGATTCTCGTCGGCCAGCATGAAATGCGAATCGCCGATTTTAAATTCGGCGTGGGCGATAAGTCCGCCGGGCGCGTTGAGGCGCATTAGCTCGGTGGCGGCAAAGGCTTTTGCATAAAATTCCAATGCCGCCGCCGCGCCGCGCACCACTAGGTAAGGAGTTAAGGTGTGGTGACCGTCGGGGATAGGTTTGATGTTGTTCATGGCTGTGCTCCTGGTTTAAGGTTTGTCGTGGAAAAAAGATTGCTTACATCTGTTGTCGAACCGCGAATGCCGAAATCGACAAGCCGCAGAAATTTTTTCCACTAGTTGGCAAACTTGCCGGCTAACGCAAATTGTCCGGTTCCAAAAAACCCAACGCTTGCAGCGTTTGCCGGTCTTCGGCTATCGGCCGCACTTCCACGCAACCGTGTTTTGCCCCTGGAATGCGCGCGGCCACCTGGATAGCCTCGTTTAAATCGTTAGCCTCGATCAGATAATAGCCGCCGAATTGTTCCTTGGTTTCCGCGAACGGGCCGTCGGTGATGCTGACTTTACCGCCGCGCACCCGCAGCGTGATGGCCGCATTGGCCGGCAGCAGCCGATTGCAGCTCAGGTAATGGCCGCTGTTGCGGATAGCTTGGGTAAATTCGGCGTATTCGTCAAAGTGTTTGGCCGCGGTCTCATCGGTCATCTGTTCCATCACGGTTTCGGCGCAAATCAGGCATAGGTATTTCATGGTCAACTCCTGGGTTAAAAATAATGTTCGCACTGAGTAGTCGTCCGGCGCCGGGCATATTCGACAATTGGAACGTTTTTATCGTTGAAACAGGCTATCGAAAGTGGTGTCGATGCATGGCGACAATTTCCAGTGCTTGCCCTGAGCCGAAGCCGGCTGTCGCTTACCATTGAAAGATCGACCTCAATTTTTCGCAACCTAACCGGAGATGAACTATGACGCTTTGCCCTTGCGGCTCCAAACTGGATTATGTCGAATGCTGAGGCCCGATTATCGACGGTGCGCCGGCGCCCACCACCGAAGCCTTGATGCGTTCGCGCTACACGGCTTTCGTACAACGCAAGCTGGACCATGTCGAACGCACCCATGCGCCGGAAATCAAAGAGGATTTTAATCGGGCTGAAGCCGAGCGGATGGCGGAAGAATGCGAGTGGCGCAGCCTGGAAATTCGCAACGCCACGGAAATGGCGAATGGCTATATGTCACCAGCGGGGCGCCACGATAAAACTAGCCGACAGGAAAGAGTCGGCGGCATTGATAGTACCCACCGCCTATATTCCGCCATCCTTTCCGTGTCGGGCGCTGGCGCCTGATAATCCGTGCGGCATTCACCCCGATAAACCCTCGCGCTGCCTCACCATGCCGTTTTACCCTTATCGGGACGAGCAATTTCAAGCCGAGCTATTAAAACCGCAACCCGCCTGGGCCTGCGATACTTCCGAATCGGCGCCGCTGGTGTTTGCCGACAAGAAAATCGTGTTTCGTGAGGATTTTGATGCGGAACGTAAGGACTTAGAGGAACAGATTCCGCTGATTCGCCGCTATGCCGATTATATGTTGAAGTACACGCTTCAGTTGGTCGATAGTCTGGCTAAAGTGTCGCTTAAGCCCAAAGGGGGCAAGTGGTGACTAGCCTGTCGTCGTTTCTGACCGCGATTCGTCATCCCCATGCCCAACTGATTGCCCAGCAACAACTACCGGTGTTGAACGGTTATGTAGAGAAAACCGCATCGGAGCCTGGTCTGGCGGAGTTTCATCGTCATTACCTTAGCGGGGCCAAAGAAATGTAGTATTTAGCTAGGCAAGTTAGATAGTTATCCAAGGGTATCGGGCGACACAAACAATGAAAAAACCGATTGGGTTTGGTTCGTAGAGCTCGAATAGCATACTTACTATAGCTTTGAAAGCCAAAGTTCCGGAATGACTGTTTTTAGTGCTCTGAATAACTGCTGCTGACCCGTTGCGGACTGTCTCTTGATCTGATTCAATGGCAGCAGTCTGGCCGCTACTGGTCATGAATGATATACAGAAAGAGCACATGCAGATCAATAAATTATCGTGTCGAAGATCATTTTTCGGTAGATATGCAGACCTATCTAATAACTAGTTAGGCTACGCGATCCTGACGACATAATCTATGACAACACCAATAATTTTCTTCGATGAGTCACATAATACGGGAGCGCATTTATTAGACGCTAATCAACCGATCTTTACACTTGCATCAGTAGATTGTAATCAAGATGAATGTGCGGAGCTTTTGCGGTTAGTTTCATCACATCAAGCTTCCGAAGCTAAATTCAGTAGTCTTCAAGGCAGTGAAGCAGGACGCAACAAGATATTTGACTTTATTAGTTCGCCAATACACTCTGAAAAGCGTGTGAAAACGATGATTGTGCATAAGCGTTTCAATGTAATTACTCAACTTGTTGACATCATAGAAGAAACGCTTATGCGTTGGAATGGAGTCGATATTTATAAAAATAGCGGCAATATTGTGTTAGCGAATTTGCATTGGTATTCAGCACCGCATTTTTGTGTTGAACAACAATTTAATGACTTTCTGACCAATTTTGTTGAAATGGTCAGAAATCAATCCAGCGAATCCAAAAGGAAGTTTTTTGACAGTGCTACAGTGCTATACCATAACTGCATAGATGAACAATATAAATCAATGCTTGCTCCTTATATTTATGCGGAGCGTTTTATAGATGATATTCTCAACGGCATTGACAAAAAATACGCTATAGACCCAGCCATTAGTTCGTTCTTTTGTCATTTAACTGAATGGGAAAGACAGTTAGATGAAGCGCCTATCATTATCTATGACGAATCAAAACCCATTAAAGCGTCGCAACCCATTTTCATGAAAATGATGGATAGTTCGATTTAACCTATGGAAATAGGCTACGGACAAAGAAAATTTAAATTTCCTTTAAAAGTTAAAGAATTGCGTTCTGGAAACTCGAAACAATATCCTGCTCTTCAAGTCGCTGACTTGATAGCTGGAGCAACACGATATTATTATTCGGCATTTTTTCGTAATGAAAATAATCAATTTGTGAATAATCTTAAAGATGCAGGGGTTAATCGCTTCGTATTTGGGGCTATTGCGCCGCGAGATTTTGAGCGCTTAATGTCAGACGACTTAAAAACTAGCGATAAAGATATAAATCCGGCTGATTACATGACGAAATTCTGTTCATAAATCAAGTGAGCGGGAATCCAGCTTTGGTTCCAATTAATATTCAAATAGGCTTAACCAATATGAAAATTTATACGGCAATTATTGAAAAATGTCACGATACTGGCTTATATGTGGGCTTTATTCCTGGATTTACCGGTGCACATAGCCAGGCGGATTCATTAGATGAACTTAATCAAAATCTTCGAGAAGTCATTGAAATGTTACTTGAGGATGGTGAGCCAATACTGGAAGCAGAGTTTATTGGAACGCAAAACGTGGTCGTCGCTTAAGCATGGGAAATGTACCTGTTCTTAAACCTCGGGAAGTCGTCGCTTTGCTCGAAATACTAGGATTTACAGAAATCCGACAACGCGGCTCACATAAACAGTTCCGCCATCCTGACGGTCGCTGCACAACCGTGCCATTTCATGCCGGGCGTGATATTTCACCCATTTTACTTCGGCAAATTGCTAAGGATATTGGCCTGACAGTTGAAGAGTTACTTAAATTTCAAGCCTAACCCAACACTCCAGCCGACTCCGCTAGCGCTACGCGGCTGAGCTTTGTGTTAGCTATGAGCATGGACACAACAAGTAGCCTCAATGGAATCGAGGTTTCGAAGGCCAGCTTCTTTTAATTGCCGATGTGGGTTTGATGGCCGGTAGGCCGACGCCCTCGATTCCGCTAACGCTGCATCGAGGCTACAGTGGTCAGATTTCAATCGACGTAATTTCGTGGTGGGTGGCACCTATTTTTACGTCGGGTGGGCTTTGGCCAAACTTGTTCTATCAGAAAGATGGGGCGCGAAACTTTTCATTTTTGGTATCAATAAGCGGGTATGGCGCGCGACTAAAACAATGAGATACCGCTTTAAAATCAATTGCCCATTTTTCACTAATTCTGTTACTCGACACGGATTTCCTGCAGTCTCCGCGCCAAAAAGCGCCGCTCAGGTTCCTGGCGCGTCAAAGCCAGGGCTTGTTCGTAAGCTGCGACGGCTTCGTCGGTTCTGCCCAAACGCCGGAACAAATCTGCTCGTGCCGCATGCGCGAGGTGATAATCGTTAAGGTCGCCGTTCTGTAAAATGGCATCGATCAACTCCAGTCCAGCTAAAGGTCCATCCCGCATCGCTACCGCGACGGCCCGGTTTAATTCGATCACCGGCGAAGCAGCGATGCGCAACAAGACGTCGTAGAGTGCGACGATTTGCGGCCAGTCCGTGGCGGCGGCATGGCTGGCGTTAGCGTGCAGCGCAGCGATAGCGGCTTGCACGGTATAAGGGCCAAAGCGCCGCGATCCTAAGGCTTTCTTTACCAGCGCCGAGCCTTCCTCTATGCGTTTCCTGTCCCACAAGCTGCGGTCTTGGTCGTCCAACAAAATCAGTTCGCCGTCGGCTGTGGCTCTGGCGGCGCGGCGCGATTCGTGTAACAGCATCAACGCCAACAAACCTTGCGCTTCCGGCTCCGGTAGTAATTCGACCAGTAAGCGTCCCAAGCGTATCGCTTCTTCAGATAAATCGTGCCGGGTTAGCGCCGCGCCGGACGAAGCGGAGTAGCCTTCGTTGAACACCAGATAAATTACCCGTAACACCGAATCCAAGCGGTCGGCTAGTTCGGCGGGCGCGGGTACTTGGTACGGAATGCGGGCGTCGCGAATCTTGGTTTTGGCGCGGACGATGCGTTGCGCCAGCGTTGGTGTCGGCGTCAGGAAGGCGCGAGCGATTTCCTCGGTGGCCAGGCCGCAGACCTCGCGCAACGTCAATGCGACTTGGGCATCCGGGGACAATGCTGGGTGGCAACAAGTAAAGATCAGCCGCAGGCGGTCGTCTTCCAGGCCTTCGTCATCCGTGTCGCCGGGTTCGCTGGCTGGATCCGCCAAGGTATCGGCATCTTCCAGCACGTCGAAGCGGGCTTGCCGGCGCAGGCCGTCTATGGCCTTGAAGCGACCGGCCGACACCAACCAGGCGCGCGGATTGGCAGGTAAGCCGTCGCGCGGCCATTGTTCGAGCGCGGCGCGAAAGGCATCGTGCAACGCTTCCTCGGCCACATCGAAATCGCCGAGCAGCCGAATCAAGGTGGCCAGCACATGGCGGGATTCGCTTTGGTAGATGGCGTCGATTTTTTCGCGCACTGTCGTTTCGCCTCCGTCGGCTTTCAGCCTTGTGCACTCAAGCTACGCATCACTTCATGCCAGCCGGCTTCGGCTTCGGCGCCGACTTGCGCGAATACCGTTTGCAGCTGTTGCATCTGGGTGCCGGTCAGTTGCGCTTCCAATTCCGCGCCGTCCGGCGTTAAGCTGAGTTCGCGTACCCGCTTGTCATGCGCGGCCGTGTCTATCATGACCAGCTGCATGTCCATTAACTGCCGCAATGGTGCGTTCAAAGCTTGTTTACTAACGCTGAGCATGCCCAGCAGCGCGTTCACGGAAATCCGCGGGTTGCGGCCGACGAAATACAAGATCCGGTGATGTACTCTCCCAAGCCCGCGCTCGGCCAGGATGCGGTCCGGCTGTATGGTAAAGGCGCGATAGCCGAAGTAAAACTGCTCGATCGCCAGGCGCAACGCGGCTTCGCGCCTTTCCGGCGTCGGCATTTCATCAATCGGGGGAGTATCGATAGCGGCTATTTGGTCAACCATGTTGACATTATAGGCAGGCAGCCGTTAGCATGGCTATAGGTCAACTTTATTGACATTTATCAATGCCCGCCATGAACTTATTATCGCCGCAGCACCCTATCCGCTTTTCCGCTCGTAACCAAGACCTGCATCCGTCACCAATCCGCGAAATTCTGGCCGTCGTCGACAGACCCGGCATGATTTCCTTTGCCGGCGGATTACCGTCGTTGGACAGCTTCCCGCAATTCACGCTAAAGGCCATGCCGCAGCACATGTTGCAATACGGTGCCAGCGAAGGCGAAGCGGAGCTGCGCGAGCGTATCGCCGCAGACATGCAAGGCCTGGGTGTTAAGTGCACGGCCGAACAAGTTTTGATCCTGTCCGGTTCGCAGCAAGGCATCGATCTGGTTGCCAAACTGTTCATCGATCCCGGCACTCCGGTGGCCGTGGAAGCGCCAACTTATCTGGCGGCTTTGCAGGTGTTTCGGTTTTTCGGCGCGCGCTTCGTGGCTTACGATGCCGGGGCGCCCGATCTGGATACGTTGCAACAGGAAAAGCCGGCGTTTGCCTATGCGATCCCCACGTTCCAGAATCCCAGCGGCCGCTGCCTGGATGCCGGGGAACGGGCCGCTCTGGCCGCCGCTTGCGATGCCGGTAATATCCCTTTGTTTGAGGACGACCCCTACCGCGATCTGGTGTATGACGCTTGCGAACGCACGCCGGTATGCGCCAGGTTGCAACAAGCGCCATGGATTTATCAAGGCTCGTTTTCCAAAAGCCTGGCGCCGGGCTTGCGCTTGGGTTACCTGGTCGCGTCGCCGGAACTCATGCCGTTTTTGACCCGCTTGAAACAGGCGGCCGATTTGCACAGCAATCGCCTTAGCCAATGGCTGGTACTACAACAACTGAAAAATCCTGAGCGTAACCAGCAATTAGTGGCGCTGGCCGAACATTACCGCCAGCGCCGCGATGCGTTCGAAGCCGCGCTTCGTCGGCACTTTGCGGATTTGGCAGTTTGGCAAACCCCGCCCGGCGGCTTATTTTTCTGGCTGACGCTGAACCGCCAAATCGATACTCGCCAGCTGTTACCCAAAGCCATCGAAGCCGGCGTGGCGTTTATGCCCGGCGAACCCTTTCTACCGATGGCGGTGGATGCTTGTGGCCAGTTGCGTTTGAATTTCAGCCACGCCAGTAGCGAGGATGCCGAATCAGGCTTGCGGATTTTGGCTGATTTGGTGCGGGAGTTTAAGTAAGCTAAGGTTGCCGCCGCGCCAGATTATGCAAGCCCACCGTCGGCGCGGCACCGAAGGTCTTACGGAATTCATGGCTGAAATGGGCGGAATCGGAAAACCCGGTAGCGTGCGCGGCAGTCGTGAAGTTGTGGCCCTTGATGACTTCTTGTATCGCCTGCCGCATGCGGTTCCAGCTGCGATAACGGCGAAACGGCACGCCGATCTGCTGGCTGAACAGATGCTGTAGCCGGGACGCGGATAGTCCCACATTCGCGGCCAACCTAATTACCGACGTCAGGTCGTCGCCTTGCGCGAATAAAAATTCCACGATTTGGCTGATGCGCGGGTCTATCCTGTCGGCTTGCGACCGGCGTTTCGAAAAATCCAGCAGATCGGCTAAGGGCTGCGCGGTCCAATTCGGGCTGTAGCGGTCTTCGTACAGCTCGCGCATGAAGGTGATTTCTCCGCCATTGCCGACCACGGCACCGTTCACCGAGCGGGTATCGCGGATTAAAGGTAACAGCGCCTCGGTGCCAGCGATGGTCGGTTCAATGTAAAACACCGCCAACGGGTCGCCGCCCACATCCAGTTCGTGCCACACGCCTGCAGGAATCACCGCAGTGCGGCAAGACAGCCAATCGCTACCCGCCACTTTCAAACGAAATTTCCCATACAGACCGGCTAGAAACACCGGTGCACCGTGTTGGTGATTGGCGTTGTAATACAGCGGACCGCAAAAAAACGTGCGGCCGCCGCTGATGTCCCAGAGCGCATCGAAAGGGACGGCCGAGGCAGTAGCACGTTCATACAAGCGTGGTGTATTGGTCATTGTTTAAGCTCCCTGTCGCGTCCGGCTCTCCGGCAGTTTGCCAAGCAGTCTAGTCAATGCACAAGTGCTTGGCAACGGGCCTGGGGCGTTGCCTTAGACGGCATTCAATCAGCGGGGCTAAGCGCCCTATCACTTTGAGGATAATCATGAGCAAGCAAAAATTTCCACCCGAACCGATGGCCAACGTATTCCTACTGGCGTTTGCCATATTTTGCCTGGCGACAGCCTTGAGCATTGCCTGGGTATTGGGCTTTACGCTGTTTTTTCCCGACGGTGCGTTGGCCGGCCACCTGGTCGAACGGGCCGACATTATCCGCGCCCACATCGATTACCTGATGATGGCCCAGTTTCTGTTTATATTCTTTTTGCTGTTTCGACAATATGCGGTCACGCCGCCGGCATGGGTGGTGAGCGCCTGTTGCTTTGGGGCGTTTTTCAACCCGTTGTCGTTTTTACTAAGGGGATTGTCGGCGAAGCCGGCGGCCTCCGCTTTAACGGTCGAACCGCACTTCCCGATTCAGGCCGGCATCAGTTTTACCCTGACCACGGTCGGTTTTCTAACCGCGACGATTCTGGTGGCCCGAGCGGCCTGGAAATCCAGATCGGAACAGGATTAGCAGGCTGGTGAAAAACCCGCCGATATTTCCCCTTACCCACGATGTAAGTGATTTTTTCGAGTTGAAATCGGTCATGACATCGAGTTTCAAGCGTTTTGCCCCGGTTTCAAGGGCTTTTTATTCGCCTGAAGCCGTCTGTGGACGGTTTTCAGGCGAACTTCACCCTAGGCGGGTGCACTCCACGCCGGTTTCGGCGTGAACACCAATAGGTTGAGCATGCGCGTCAGGTTGTAGGCGGCAAAGCAAAACAAGGCCTGACCCGCGACTTTGGCTAAGCCGATGTGACGGGTTTTGCGCAGGCCGCCGACCGTTTTGACCCAGCCAAAGGCTTCTTCGACGATTTTGCGGCGCTTGAGACTTTGGGCGTAACCTTTGCCGCGAGCGGTCCGGCCATCGACGACACTGCCGGTCTTTTTGCGGGCCACATGGGCTTTGATGTCACGGGACTCGAGTCCGTTGACGAACGCCGCTTGGTCGTAGCCTTTGTCGGCACCGACGCTGCCGCCTTGGGGCACGCGGCGTTTGATCATGTTTTGCGCGGCTTCGATTTCGGCGGTGCCGGTGGCTTGAGTGGTTTCGACATCGACAATCAGGCCGTTGCGATTCTCGGACAAGGCATGGGTGATGTAACGCAGTTTGGCCTCGGTGTATTCGCCTTTCTTGTAAAGCCGGGCTTCGGGATCGGTCGTACTGTGGTGGGTGGCGTTGCTGCGCTTTTCGCCGCTGAAGTCGACCTCGGGATTGCGGCCGGCGGGTTTGTCCGGGCCGCTGCCGTCTTTTTTAACGAAGCTTTTATGCGAGGCCCAGGCTTCAATGAGGCTACCGTCGACGCTGAAGTGTTCGTCGGACACCAGATTTTGCCATTCGGCTATGGCCAGTACCCGCTCAAAAAATTCGCGACTCAGGGCTTCGGACAGCAGGCGTTCGCGGTTGGCGCTGAACACGCTGCGCTCCCAGACAGCATCGTCGATACCCAAACCAACAAACCAGCGAAACAACAGGTTGTAGTCCAGTTGTTCCATCAACTGACGCTCGCTACGGACCGTATACAGGACTTGTAACAGCAAGGCGCGCAGCAGTTTTTCGGGGGCAATCGAGGGACGGCCAGTGTGCGAGTAACGCGCGGCAAAGACGGCATCCATCGAGGCCAGTACGCCATCGACCAACAGCCGTAAACGGCGCAACGGATGCTGCTTGGGAATGCGGTCTTCCAGGTTGATGTAGCTGAACCAGTTGTTTTGGATGGCATCGTGTCCGCGCATTGAAAGGCTCCAAATTTAGGTAGCCTATTTTAACAGTTGGCGGCTCATCTATGCCTTAGCTTACTTGGCTTTTCGAGTTTTTCACCAGCCTGTTAGTCCAAATCGTTTGGAGGCGCTCCGGCGGCTAGGCAAAACGCGTTTGACAAAGTTCGAAAGAGAGTTGTTTTTCGTTAGAGTGTAGATAGTGGGGAGCAGGTTTTGGGTGAGCTATGAACTCCAACATAACGACTGCCAAACGATGAATGTTTGCATATTCTTTGATTAGTCCGGGTCTTGGGCTAACTTTGAAAAAAATAACAATTAGGCAATTAAAGCAATTCGTTAATAGGGTAAACGAAGGCCAAATATAAATAGAAAAATACTAAGGATATAATTAGTATCAGAACACCTAACACGGGAGAGCTAATTTTTATTCCTGATGTAGTGGCTTCTAATTGTGTGATTGTTTCTTTTTCATCTCCGCCCTGCTTCAGTCCATGATGGAACTGGACTGCGGCAAAATAAATACCGGTACCCACGAGGATGATAACGACGAAAAATATTACTATTGAGGAATAATATTGCCAATGAAACACCTTCTGGCGGTGTTTTAGCCTATTTTCCAGGTAAATGTAATATTCACGGACAGAAGTTCGATAGGCATCCAATACAGTCGGGTCAACCGTCGAACTAGCCTCTGGTGGCGCCGGTAAGGTTACTTGGCTCTTGGGAGAGACAGGACCAACATATTCCTGATTGATTGGGTTGTGTTCCTTCAACAAATCCTCCCAACGTTCCGTTATGACCGAGGAAACGCTTTCAGACGGATTTGAAGTATTTCCCGCCAATAATATCTGCGAGAAACAAAGTAAAACCACTAGTATGCCCTTCAATAGCCACGGTAAAATTGCAGAGTAATAAGATTGCATCAACGCTTCTTTTCAACCAAAAATTGTATAGTATTTGTACGTTGCTCGATTTTTTCGAAGACTGACGATGTTGGTTTTTTAAGTTTAAGATAATGAGATTCTGCTGACTTGTCTTCGGGAACGATGTCAACGATTAATTTAAGCAATCGATCGGAATGGGACTTGAGCCACGTGTTTTCCTTGTTGTTTGTGGAGGGCGGCGGCGGCGCTGATAACGGAATAACCGAAGACATGAGTAGCTGTGGATCTTGAAACCATTGAGCATTTCGATAAGCAACCTCGTTAGGCACTATCGTTCCATCTGCAGCAATTACCTTCAGGCGCCCATTTTGGCCCTTATATTCCTTGCATCCGTTGAGATAGTGGTGCACTTCTGTCCCGTCACTTTCATATGAAATCCCAGACGGTTCCATCTTACCAAGATCACATCCAGATTTGGTTTGTTCTTGTACCAAGAAATCGAAGCTCGCATCAGAAAGATTTCGTTGCAATACTTCGCCACCACCCTTCACCTCTGTGTCGGAAATCCCACTCATAATAACGGTTGCCATAGGATTTTTTCGGTCTGTAGGGCAACTCACAAACGCACGAATTCCGCCCTGAGTTCCGATTACATTAGAACCCTTGGTAGCGAGTTCTTTGTAGCCAGAGGTTTGCATCGCACGAGTAGCTACAGAGGCGCATTCAGACCCAAATTGACTGATTATTACCTCGGTAATGTCCAGATATGGCGCGCTTGATGATTTATAGGGATTCATTTGCATGCATCCAGTCAAAAATAAAGAGCTTGCCAAAATACAAAAACTAAGACACGAGTTCATGTTTTCTCCTCTAGATTTTTCTGTTTTCAAGCTACAAGTAGGGGCTAACGACGGATTTACAGACCATAAAGTAATTCCACTAGATCAACGTTGGGCATATTTAGAGAATATGCTGAGTCAACTCTATGTGTAAATTGGCATTGAACTTTTACCAATCTTTTCTTTGCAAAAACGGATTTCTAAGTATTTACAACCAATAGCTTAAGTATTTGATTAAAGATAGTATTAAATTTTCATTGCGTTCCAAAAATAAAACCCAAATCCCCTTTGACAAAGTCCATAAATAGACTTATTTTAAACTAAAGTTTAGATAAGTTGTTTGGAGGGCTTATGTTGTCTACCGCTCAAGCGCCATTACCGGCCGACAGCGCGCTGGTGGCCGGCGCGGCGTTACGGACCTTTTTTAATATCGCCGATGCCTGGCGTTTGAATGTCGAGCAGGCCATGGTGTTACTGGGGCTGGATTCGCGCAGCACTTATTTTAAATGGAAGAAAAACCCGGAAAGCGCCAGTCTTAACGCCGATAAATTGGAAAGGTTGTCTTATATCTTTGGGATTTACAAAGCCTTGCAGATTTTACTGCCCAAGCCGGAAGCGGCGGATGGTTGGTTGCATCAGCCTAATCAGGCCGCGCTGTTTTCCGGGCAATCCGCTTTGCAACGCATGCTGTCCGGGCGGGTGGCGGATTTGTATGTGGTGCGCCAATATCTCGATGCGCAGTGCGGTTGGGCCTGATGTTGCCTGCAAAAATCAGTAAGGTGGATTGGCGACCCTGCTGGCGCTTGGTGCCCAGCCGGTTTCCGCCTACGGGTTTATTCGACAGAGTGGCCGACCCGGCCGATCTGGACGTGGTGTTCGCCATTGAAGCGCTGACTAACGACAGGCTGCGCGACGAAGCCGGCGAAATTAGATTGGTCGCGGCGGCGGATCGGATTGCCGGGCCGGGGACCACGCCTATCATGGCTGCCTTCACTCATCTCAATCCAGAAGGCAGCCGGTTTTGCGACGGCAGTTACGGCGTGTATTACGCCGCTAAGGACATTGATACCGCGATTGCCGAAACCCGTTTTCATCGCAACCGGTTTATGGCCGCGACCCAACAAGCGCCGATTGACATCGACATGCGCAGCTATGCCTCGGATTTAAATGCCGATTTGCACGACATTCGCGGCCGGCAAACCGAATTACCGGAAATTTACGACGCCGACACCGGCAATTACGCCGCCGCGCAGGCCTGGGCCAGGCAGTTACGCGCGGACGGTGCGGACGGTGTCGTCTATTCCAGCGTCCGAGCCGCCGGCGGCGAATGTGTGGCGGTGTTTAGACCGCGTTTGCTGGCGCCAGTCAAGCAAGGCGCGCATTACTGTTATGTGTGGGACGGCCGGCAAATCAGCGCAGTTTATAAAAAAGAACTTTACCAGCCCGGGGTTTAACGGATAGCCATGCTCGACTTGCCAGCACCCAGCCAAGAAAACGATTTTTACGAAACCCATATCCAATTGCTGTTGCACAGCTATCAGCAATTACTGGGCAAGCCGTTGTTGGAAAAGTCCGCAAGCTTATCGCTGGGCCGGCAAGTCTATGAAGTCGATTTCGCCCTGCTATCGCATAACACCGCCGCCGATCCTTTGTTCAATTACGCTAATCAAACCGCGCAGAATTTATTCGAGCTAAGTTGGCCGGAATTTATCGGCATGCCGTCGCGCTTTTCGGCAGAACCGGTCAACCGCGAGGAACGGGAGCGCTTGTTGAATCAAGTCACCAGCCGGGGTTATATCGACAACTATTCCGGCATACGTATCGCCAAATCCGGCCAGCGCTTTTTGATCGAGCGCGCGGTAGTGTGGAATGTCCACGATAGCGCGCAACGCTATGTTGGTCAGGCGGCTTGTTTTAGCGACTGGCGCTTGTTACCCTGAGTCTGACCCTTTCGATCCACTCACTGTCTGCGAGAAATTTATGCTGAAAATATCCTTAAAACATAGCGGCCGCTTAGGCTGCGGATTGTTGCTAATGCTGGCCAGCTCGGCGCGGGCCGATGAAGTGGGTTGCGTAACTACGGCCTGGAAATTGATCGGCGCCAATCACAAGGTCTGTGTCGATGCGTTTGAAGATCCGAAAATCCCTAACGTGATTTGCCATATCAGCCAGGCCAGATCGGGGGGGATTTCCGGCGGCTTGGGTCTGTCGGAAGATCCGTCGGAATTTTCGCTGGCTTGCCGGCAAACCGGGCCGATCACATTGCCGGCTAAACTGAGCACGGAAGAAACCGTGTTTTCGGAAAGCACCTCGCTGTTTTTCAAGTCCACCAACATTACCCGTTTATGGGATGCCAAGCACAACACCCTGGTATATCTGGCGATCAGCCGCAAAGTGATCGAGGGTGCGCCGGCCAACAGTGTATCGACGGTGCCGGTGATGCCTTGGGGTAAATAGGGCGTTGATTAATGCTATCGCAGGTCCAAAGGCTGGTCGGCAACCGGTTTAATCCATTTCAATAAGGTTTCGTAAAGCGTGGCCGGTAGAATCGGTTTGCCGATGAAGTCGTTCATGCCGGCGGCCAGGCAGTGTTGATGATCGCCGTGCATCACGTTGGCGGTCATCGCAATGACGGGTAGGTCGCGGCAAGCCGGGATTTGCCGTAACAGCCGGGTGGCTTGATAGCCGTCCATCACCGGCATTTGTACATCCATCAGCACACAGTCGTAGTCGTTACGCCGCAACTTTTCCAAGGCCAGTTCGCCGTTTTCGGCAATATCCACCGCTAATTGCGCTTGTTCCAATAGCTCGATGGCGACGATGCGGTTGATTTCGTTATCTTCCACCAGCAACACCCGCCGCCCCTGCAGCCGCGCCAATTTACCGATGTCTATGCTGGTACGGTGACGGCGGATTTGGAAATTACGGATGGTATTCAAATCGGTGGCGCCCAGCAGCACATTAAAGGTAAAGGTGGAGCCGACGCCGGGTTCGCTGCTGACCTCTATCGTCCCGCCCATTTGTTCGATCAGCTGCTTAGATATGATCAAGCCCAGGCCGGTACCGCCGTAGTTGCGGGTCACGCTGCTGTCGCCCTGGCTAAAAGCCTGGAACAATTTGGTTTGCTGTTCGGCGGTGATGCCGATGCCGGTGTCGCTGATGGCAAATTGCAGACGCACCGAGTGCGCATCGCGGCTGATTTCGTTGAAACTGACGGTTATCTCGCCGTGCTCGGTAAACTTGATGGCGTTACCGATGAGATTGATTAACACCTGCCGCAGCCTTTGCGGATCGCCGATTACCGCGTGATACTCGCCGACCGGCGGCCTGATCAGTTGAATCCCCTTATTCGCGCTGAGTTGCAGCATGGTGGAAAACACATGCTCCAGCATCTCTTCCAGCAGAAAGGGTATGGTCTCCATCTGCATTTTGCCGGCTTCCATTTTGGAGAAATCCAGAATGTCGCCGATCAGTGTCATCAAGGACTGCGCGGACGACTCGACCCGTTTCAGATATTCGCGTTGTTTAAAGCTCAGTTCGCTATTCAGGCACAGTTCCACCAAGCCGACAATCGCGTTCATCGGCGTGCGGATTTCATGGCTCATATTGGCCAGGAACTGGCCCTTGGCCTGATTGGCGGATTCCGCCTCCCGCTTGGCGAGCTCAAGCTCCTGCGTGCGGCTTCGCACCTGGCTTTCCAAGTCGGTCTCGTGCGCCTGGATTTGCGCCAGCATATTGTTAAAGGCTTCGGCCAAATCGCTGATTTCGTCGTTACCGGCATAATCCGAGCGCCGGCTGTAATCGTGGTCTTTTTCGATTTGCCGCGCGGTATTGGCCAATTTCAACAGCGGGCCTAAAAACGAACGTTGCAAGCGCTGCACATACAAGGCCACCACGCTCAAGGCGATCAAAATAATGCCGGTGTTAATCAGGGTATTGAACAGCAAGGAGTGGTAGGCGCGTTTCAGATCGGCAACCAGGGTAATGTGGCCGACAATCTGTTTATTTTTATGCAAAATCGGCTGCGTGATCTGCCGGGTTTTCGACAGCCAGGCCGGCCACCAGCCGTGCCAATTGCTTGCCGGTTTTGCGTAACGGACCAGCGTGACGCCGCTGGGGGTTTGGATTTGCCCGGCGATGATGTCCGGATCGTGGGCCAGCGCATCCAATATTTCCTGGGCGGTTTGATTATCGTCGAACAACAAGGCAAAGCTGCTGTTTTGACCGATCATATTCGCGGTCAAGGTCAATTTTTGCCCAATGTTCTGCTGCAAAGCCGAATATTCCCGAATCGACAGCGACACCGTCGCTACCATCAGGCTTAACATCACCATCACTCGCAGGATTTTACCCAGCTTGCGGCTGATGGAAATGCGAGGATTTGTTGACGCTGTCATTCTATTATTTCGGCCATCCGCAGTAATTTCGAACTCAGCTTTAAATCGGCTGATTTCACCGCGGCTAAATTTACCACCAGTTTTAACCTGTTGTCGCGCAACGTAAATTGCACCATACCCCCGTGGTTAGCAAAGTTTTCCACGTCGCCGACCAACAACACATGATGTTGCCGGGCTTGCTCGGCTAATACCGGCGTTAATCCGACTAGGTCGCTTAGAAACAAGATGCTGCATTGGGTGATGTCGGGGGCGTCGGCCAAATTGACATGCACCGCATTACCGTTGATTTGTTGGCCTTCCAAAACCGGCAAGTAGGCGCGTAACAGGCTGCGGCCTTGCAAACAAATCGTCACCGGCGCAGCGCTGGGCCACTGAGCCAGCTCGGCGAAATGAAACAGATAGGCAGTCTTTAATTGAAACTCCCGGCTTTGGCTATTTTCCTCCGCGCGCGCGAAACCGGCGAACCAAACGCAGACACTGAGTAGCAAAAGGGTGTGCAGACGCATCGGCGCAATAACCTGTCTTAAAAATGCCAGGAGATTTGCGCCAGATAGCCGCGTTGAATCTGGCTGGCGACCGGTATGTACAGCACGTCGCTGAATTCAGGATGTTGATCATCCAGCAGATTTTGCCCGCTTATCGATAACTCCAGATTTTTGTGCGGATGCCAGCCCAGGCGTAAGTCCAGCGAGATATAGGCCGGAATGCTGCGTCTATCGATATACACTTCATCGACATAGCGCGCCCAGGCATCCAGTTCGATTTCGCTGGTCAGGTTGTATAAAGAGCGCAGTGAGAGATTGTGTTGCGGATTGAAATGTTCTTCGGTGAGTGGATCGCGAAACCAGGGCTGGTTTTTATCGTAATTGACCGAGAATTGGTTGGCGCTGTAAGAGGCTTGTAGCCGCCAATCGTGGTTTACCCGGTAATTGAGCGCCAACTCCAGGCCGTAACTGTCCACTTGCCGGTAATTGGCCACAGTGGCCTGCTTGATGTTGCCGTACGTTGGGTTGTTATAGGTCACACTGGTAAATTTAGTGCCTTGCATCCGGTCATAGATGTTGTAAAACAAGGCGCTGTCGATATCCAGACTAGTGGAAACTTGCCAACGCCAGCCCAATTCGTAGGCCAGCAAGTTTTCCGTGAGCATGTCCGGGTTGGCTTTGGCTTCGAAAAATCGGTTGGTATCCGGGATTTGTTTGAATAAACGAATGCTGTGTTGCGCCCTATTCGGCAGGACCACGGCGCGCGACACCGCGGCCCACAGGCTGTGCTGTTTGTTGGGTGTCCACAGCAGCCGGGCGTTGGGCTCGGTTTCCCAGCCGGTGAAGGTGAAATGCTCCACCCGGTTGCCCAGCGTTAGGGTCAGGTCGTCGGTCAAGCCGATTTGATCCTGTAAAAATACCCCGACATTGTGCTGCGTTAATTGCTCGGGTTCGAAACCCAGAGTCAGCGTGTTATCGAAACTATCGGAGATATTTTGATAGTTCACCCCCCACATCAGTTTGTGGTTGTCGATGATGGCCGGCAGGGTGTGTTGAAAGTCCAAATCGTAATGCGAGCGGCTCATCCGATTCACCGCCAATTGCCATTCGGTTTGGGTAAACGCCATATTCAGTCGCCAGTCGTGGCCGCTGTCGGTGCGATGAGACCAATTGCCCTGCAAACTGCCGGTCACGCCGTCCCTGCCAAAGTCGTCGTTTTGCCACAGCGGTGCTGTCGTCGAGGTTTTACCGATATAGTAGCCGCCCAACCGGTAGCGGGAGACGTTGGCTTCCACCATCAGTTTGTCCTGGGCGCTGAGTTGGCTGTCCAGGCGAAAATTGGCGGTTTCGGTATCGCCGGTGTCGTGGGTGTCTTGCCTGCCGGCCAGATCGATGCTGGCGTCGCGCACCATCGTACTGATCGTGCCGCGCAGAAAGGTGGATTCGGATAATTTCTGGCCGTAACGAATCCCGCCGAAGCCGCGTTCCTCGGTGCCACCGCCGGCATTAAGCAAACCGCCCTGAGTATCGCGAGCCGAACGGGTGATGATGTTGATGGTGCCGTTCACGGCATTCGCGCCCCACAAACTGCCACTGGGGCCGCGCAACACTTCGATGCGTTCTATATCCGGCAGCGACGGATTTTGCTGGCCCCAATAGACCCCGCTGATCAGCGGATCATAAATGCTGCGGCCGTCTATCATCACTTGCAGCTTGTTGGCATATAGATCGTTAAAACCGCGCGCGCTGACCGCCCAATTCCAGGCGTTGATTTTAGCCACATTCATACCAGGCACCATGCGCAGAACTTCCGGCAAGCTGGTGGCGCCGGAGCGGCGGATGTCTTCGGAAGTGATTACAAATGCTGCGGCTGGGCTGTCTTTAACCGTTTGTTCCTGCCGCGCCAGACTGGATACTTCCAGTTCGGTGAGTTCCTCCCAACTTAGCGGCAGCAATTCGTTGGTCGCTTCGATGTCGGCTGGATTGCCTTGAGCAAGCACGTTGGCATGCACCAGGCAAAGCCCGCTGCATAGGTAGGCAAATTGACGCAGATAACGGTTAATCAGCATGACATTTGGGCTTGAAGAGGCAAGGTTCCCGTTATTATAAAAGCCTTAACCGTTAACTGGGCAAATCAGTTGATGATGGGTCAGGTCAATAGAGATCCATTACAAACTTGGCAGCTTGTGGGATTTAATAAAAGCTTCTCCCCCAGGGGGTATCGTAAAAGAGGAGTTTTGTTCCTTCTCCCTTCGGGAGAAGGTTAGGATGAGGGTTATAAAACAGTGACTTACCGCCGTTCTATAAGCCTCTGCCGGGGGAGAGGCTTTTTTTGGGAATTGGCTGTTGAGTCTTAGCGCCATCGAAACGCTTAAAGCAAGGCCTCCACCGCCGCGCATTCCGCGCTACTCAACTCAAACTCGAAAATAGCCAAATCCTCGCGGATATGCTCGGCGGATGTGGTGCCGGTTAACGGCACGATGCCGTTCTGCGTTAAATAGCGGAAGAATATCTGCGCCGGGCCGCGCAGGTATTTTTCCGCCAGCGTTTTCACAGCCGCGTCAGCCAGGATTTTAGGATTGGCCGTCAGCGTCCAGAAGCTTTGATAAACGATCTGCCGCTGCCGGCAAAACGCCCGCAGCTGTTTGTCGTAGCCGGTATCGGCATAAAACCGGTTCTGCAATACGGCCGGTTTAACCGTCGCGTTGTCGTACAAAAATTGGAATAATTTCGGATCATAGCAATTGCTGATACCCAGTTGTTTGGCGCCGCCGCTTTGCTGGATAACTTCCAGCGCTTGCCAAACCTCAAACAACTGCGCGAGATCCGCCAGCGGCGAATGCAGTACCAAGCCATCCAGATAATCGGTTTGCAGATTCTTTAACGAAACCTGGAAGGACTGTGCGACTTGCTCGGATAGACTGGCCTTGGCATCGTAAGGTATCCGTAGCGGATCATGGCCGTTCAGCGGCGTGAACTTGGTTTGCAAATATAGCTCGGATCGCTGCAAGCCCAACTTCCGGCAAGCCGCCGAGACGCCTTCGCCAACCCCTGCCTCGTGATAATGCTTGGGCTGGCAAGCCGTGTCGATGCCGCGAAACCCCAGCGTTAGCGCCTGTTCCACCAGTGCGGCGGTACGCTCCTGCTTCCAGGCCGTACCGTAAATAATGCCCGGCATGCGTACCCCGGCGGCGGAGAGAATAAAGTCGTTGTCACTCATCACAGCTCCCGAAAAAGCCTTGATCTTCGGTGATAGTAGCCAGGGCGTCAATTACTGAGGCTACTAAAATCCGGGATTGTTGAGTGAGCTTAGTGTGGGGTGATGGGTTGGGTGCTTGATATTGTCGGCTGAGTTCGGCCATAAGCGGACCTTTATCCCTTAATAAATCAGATCAACCAGTGCCCGCTTAATGGCCCAAAGCTGACCCGCGCCGATCTTCTTTGCCTCATCTTAAGTTTTGGTGGGTGATACCTTGATTTTATTTTTTGTAATATAACTTACATAACTGTATAGTTATTTACATGAATAAATGGTTCCTACTGATAACAAGCCTGCCCACCGAGAACGCCACCGCCCGGATGCGCATCTGGCGATCCTTGAAAGCGTCAGGCGCTGCCGTGTTACGTGATGGCGTCTATTTGATGCCTGATCGAGCGGATTGCCTGGAAACCTTCGAAAGTCTGGCCGTAGAGGTCAAAGCATCTGGTGGCACAGCCTTAGTGTTGAAAACCGACGAGCCGGAATCTGGAAATTTCGCCGCGCTGTTTGATCGCAGTGAAGAGTACGCTGTTTTATTGGACGATATTGCTAAATTGGGCAGTGCTCTGGCTATTGATCCCGCGCAAGACCCGCTCAAGCCAATCCGTAAACTACGCAAAGCGTTTACCAGTTTGTCTGCCATCGACTTTTTTCCTGGGGAAGCGCAGCAACAAACGGAAACCGCGTTACGCCAACTGGAATTGGCCATTGCCCGCTTGTTGTCGCCCGACGAACCACACCCCATCGAAGGCGCTATCACCCTGTTATCGATTGCCGATTTTCAAGGTAAAACCTGGGCAACTCGGCAACGTCCTTGGGTGGATAGGCTAGCCTGCGCTTGGTTGATTCGTCGGTTTATTGACCCGCAGGCGCATCTGCTTTGGCTGCCTTCACCCGATGCTTGTCCCAATGACGCTATGGGTTTCGATTTCGACGGCGCGCGCTTCAGTCATATCGATGGCCGTGTCACGTTTGAAGTGCTGCTCGCCAGTTTTGACTTGGAAACACCGGCCCTCAAGCGTTTAGGAAGCCTCGTGCACTTTTTGGATGTCGGTGGCGTGCAACCGCCGGAAGCGGTGGGTATCGAAAGCGTGCTGGCTGGCTTGCGCGATGCCATTGCCAATGACGGTCAATTATTGACGGCAGCCAGCGCGGTGTTTGACAGCTTGTTGGTGACATTTGAAAAAGGAGCAAACAATTCATGATTCAGCCAGACAAACCGTCTTCTGATAACCCACAAAAACGGCCTGACCCTGTTGGTTTTTGGCAAGCCTTCAGCTTTTGGCTGAAATTGGGTTTTGTCAGTTTTGGCGGACCGGCTGGGCAAATTGCCATCATGCATCAGGAATTGGTGGAACGACGGCACTGGATTTCCGAGCAACGTTTTTTGCATGCCTTAAATTACTGCATGTTGTTGCCGGGACCGGAAGCGCAACAATTAGCTACGTATATCGGTTGGTTGATGCACCGCAGCGTCGGTGGCATCGTGGCAGGCGGCTTATTTGTACTGCCATCGCTCCTTATTCTGATCGGTTTGAGTTGGGTCTATATGGCCTATGGTCATGTCCCGGCAGTAGCTGGTGTACTGTACGGCATTAAACCGGCGGTGACGGCGATTGTGTTGTTTGCGGCTTATCGGATTGGTTCGCGCGCTTTGAAAAACGGGCTGTTGTGGGCCATGGCGGCCTTGGCGTTTTTGGCCATCTTCTTATTGAATGCACCGTTTCCATTGATCGTCTTGCTGGCCGCCATTCTGGGGGCGATGGGCGGTAAATGGCTACCAAAGAAATTTGCTTTAGGCGGCGGGCATGGTGCGGCCAAGCAGAGTTACGGACCCGCGCTGATTGACGACGATACGCCGACACCAACCCATGCGCTGTTTTCCTGGTCCGGCCTAATCAAAGTAATCGTCGTCGGGTTAATTTTATGGGGTGCTGTCATCGGCTGGTTATGTACCGAGTACGGCTGGCACGGCGCATTGACGCAAATGGGCTGGTTTTTCACCAAGGCCGCCTTGCTGACTTTTGGCGGCGCGTATGCGGTGTTGCCTTATGTCTATCAAGGTGCGGTCGAACATTTCCACTGGCTGACGCCGCAGCAAATGATCGATGGCCTGGCGCTCGGCGAAACCACGCCCGGCCCCTTGATCATGGTGGTGACTTTCGTTGGCTTTGTCGCAGGATGGAGCCAGCAAGTGTTCGGCGACGAGCACTTGCTGCTGGCGGGTGCGGTGGCGGCAACCGTGGTGACCTACTTCACCTTCCTGCCCAGTTTTTTGTTCATCCTGGCCGGTGGTCCGATCGTGGAATCGACCCACGGCAACCTGAAATTCACCGCGCCGTTGACCGGCATTACCGCTGCCGTGGTCGGCGTCATCCTGAATCTGGCGGTTTTTTTTGCCTGGCACGTATTCTGGCCACAAGGATTCTCAGGAGTTTTTGATGCGTTTTCGGCACTCATCAGTCTATGTGCATTCTGGGCACTGTTCCGTTACAAGGTGAATGTCATTCCCGTGATTATGGCCTGCGGCATCACGGGCTTATTGTTCCATTTCGTCAAAATCTGGCTTGCCCAGCAAGGAGTCGTTTTATGAAACGCTTACATCAATTTTCCGTTTTACCGTTGCTCATGGCACCTCTACTGGTGGGAAACGCTGTCGCTCAGGAGTCCAGTCAACATGCGGTAGCCGTATCGTTGGATACCGCTAAAATCGAACTACTCACCGGCGCCAAAGGCAAACTGGATAGCGCCGAAAATGTGTTTCGAGTGGCTTTGCCTCGTAGCGATCTCGCTGTCAGCGTAGCCGGAGTCAAAATGACGGCCGCCACCGGTTTCACCTCATGGGTCAGCTTTACGCCGGCAGGCGACAAGACCATGGTCATGGGCGATATGGTGCTGGCGGAAGACCAGATCAATCCGGTGATGAGTACCGCACTGGACAATGGCATCGAAGTAACGGCCTTACATAACCATTTTCTGTGGGATACGCCCAAAGTGATGTTCATGCACATCGGCGGTATGGGCGATGTCGATGCCTTGGCAATCGGCATTGGCAAAGTCTTTACCAAAATTCAGGAAACCAGTAGCACTAAACCGAAAAGCAAGCCCAAAGCATTCGATGCCGCCAAAACCTCGCTCGATCCCAAACCACTCGAACAAATCCTTGGCGTCCCGCTCGAAAAGGCCGGAGAAGTTTATAAGGTAACGATAGGCCGCACCACACAAATGGATGGACATAGCGTCGGCAAAACCATGGGCGTCAACACCTGGGCGGTATTCGCGGGCAGTGACGACAAAGCGATTGTTGAAGGCGACTTCGCTGTGTTGGAAGCCGAACTGCAAGGCGTCTTGAAGTCATTGCGGGGTTCTGGCATTACCACGATCCATAATCACATGGTGGGTGAATCGCCCAGAATCGTCTTCCTGCACTATTGGGGCGAAGGCCGAGCCAACGATTTGGCGAAAGCCTTTAACAGGCTGGTGAAAAACTCGAAAAGCCAAGTAAGCTAAGGCATAGATGAGCCGCCAACTGTTAAAATAGGCTACCTAAATTTGGAGCCTTTCAATGCGCGGACACGATGCCATCCAAAACAACTGGTTCAGCTACATCAACCTGGAAGACCGCATTCCCAAGCAGCATCCGTTGCGCCGTTTACGGCTGTTGGTCGATGGCGTACTGGCCTCGATGGATGCCGTCTTTGCCGCGCGTTACTCGCACACTGGCCGTCCCTCGATTGCCCCCGAAAAACTGCTGCGCGCCTTGCTGTTACAAGTCCTGTATACGGTCCGTAGCGAGCGTCAGTTGATGGAACAACTGGACTACAACCTGTTGTTTCGCTGGTTTGTTGGTTTGGGTATCGACGATGCTGTCTGGGAGCGCAGCGTGTTCAGCGCCAACCGCGAACGCCTGCTGTCCGAAGCCCTGAGTCGCGAATTTTTTGAGCGGGTACTGGCCATAGCCGAATGGCAAAATCTGGTGTCCGACGAACACTTCAGCGTCGACGGTAGCCTCATTGAAGCCTGGGCCTCGCATAAAAGCTTCGTTAAAAAAGACGGCAGCGGCCCGGACAAACCCGCCGGCCGCAATCCCGAGGTCGACTTCAGCGGCGAAAAGCGCAGCAACGCCACCCACCACAGTACGACCGATCCCGAAGCCCGGCTTTACAAGAAAGGCGAATACACCGAGGCCAAACTGCGTTACATCACCCATGCCTTGTCCGAGAATCGCAACGGCCTGATTGTCGATGTCGAAACCACTCAAGCCACCGGCACCGCCGAAATCGAAGCCGCGCAAAACATGATCAAACGCCGCGTGCCCCAAGGCGGCAGCGTCGGTGCCGACAAAGGCTACGACCAAGCGGCGTTCGTCAACGGACTCGAGTCCCGTGACATCAAAGCCCATGTGGCCCGCAAAAAGACCGGCAGTGTCGTCGATGGCCGGACCGCTCGCGGCAAAGGTTACGCCCAAAGTCTCAAGCGCCGCAAAATCGTCGAAGAAGCCTTTGGCTGGGTCAAAACGGTCGGCGGCCTGCGCAAAACCCGTCACATCGGCTTAGCCAAAGTCGCGGGTCAGGCCTTGTTTTGCTTTGCCGCCTACAACCTGACGCGCATGCTCAACCTATTGGTGTTCACGCCGAAACCGGCGTGGAGTGCACCCGCCTAGGGTGAAGTTCGCCTGAAAACCGTCCACAGACGGCTTCAGGCGAATAAAAAGCCCTTGAAACCGGGGCAAAACGCTTGAAACTCGATGTCATGACCGATTTCAACTCGAAAAAATCACTTACATCGTGGGTAAGGGGAAATATCGGCGGGTTTTTCACCAGCCTGTTAAAACCGCTTTGGAATTACAAGCCAAAAACTGAGGCATCGTCATGAAGTGGATTACCCGTGAACGGCCCAAAATTGACCGCATCGCTTGTCCCTGGCTGATTGCCCGATTTATCGATGCCGAGGCGGAATTTCTCTATGTGCTTGGTGATCAGGTTTTCCAAATCGCCGAAGAAACAGGTGCCATTCCTTATGACATTCCTGGTGCGGAACTCAGTCATGTCGATGGGTTATGCAGTTTCGATGCCTTTTTGAACCACTATCAGCTCGACGATCCGGCATTAAAACAATTAGCGGCCATTGTACGTGGAGCTGATACATCGAAATTGGATTTGACACCGCAATCATCGGGTTTGTATGCCATCTCTTTGGGGCTATCACACGTTTTTAAAGATGATCTGGAAATGCTTGCACATGGAATGGTCATGTACGATGCGCTATTCGCTTGGTGCCAAAATTGCCAAGCTGAAACGCACAATTGGCCGCCCGAATTGACGCTTACTAGCAAGCCATAAGAAAAACAGTTAGCAAGGTCAGCTTTGAATTTAGCAGCAGTCAGATTTTTTTTCGTTATGATTTGACTGCATTGGGTCGATTTTGCTCGTTCGTATCCGGCAGAATGTCAGTTAGCTCAACAGCCGATTCGCAAGCTATCCCTTTAAAGTTCAAAAAAGTCTGTGAACATCCATCGTTCATTACTGACCCTTCAAAGGAACTGGAATCGAAGTCTGGACATGAAAGCAAACCGGCCTAGTATGCAGGTGCTGCTTTATAATGTTCTTTTTTAAAGCGAGGGCTAATCCCTAAACAGCCGTGAAAAAAATCATCCAGAAAATTTCCGCCGGGCTCTCGGAATCGTCGTTACCGGAAAAAGCGCAGGCGCACTATGCCGCCGGGCGCTATAAGGAGGCAGGCGATTTATTCAAGGAACTGTTGAAGCAATCGGCCGACGCCGAAACCAAACGCTGCTTGGCCGATTGTTATCTGCAACGGGCCAAGGGAATGGCGGCCAAGGCAATGTTCAAGGAAGCCTGCGTACTTTGGGAAAATTACGCGGCTAACGCGCAACCGCCGCTGCAAGCGCAAGACGCTTACCTGTTGTGGCTGTTGGCCGGCAAAAACGAGCGCAAAGCTTACGCTATATTGGATGGGTTGAATGCTCGGCAGTTGGACGAAGAGTTTCCAGTGCTTTCGGCATATCTGGGAGCGATGTTGGTCTCCGGGGCCACGGAACTGTTGCCGCATTTGCCCCAGGATTCCGCATTGCTCAATCATTGGGAGTGTATAAGCGCGGCGCTGGCGGCCTATCGCAACGGCGAGCGGGAACGTTGCGAGCAGGCCTTGAAACCATTGCCGTTTCGTTCGGCGTTTCGCGATTTGCGCAGCTTGCTGAAAGCGCAGCTGCTGGCTGGCGCGGACATCGAGCAAGCACCCGCCATGTTAGCCAAAATCCCCGACGAATCGCCTTATCAACCGCTGGCTAAGGCCTGCTTGGCTTATCGGCAATCCGGCGCGGATTTCGTTGCCAGCCTGTCGAGTCTGGAACACAATCAGCGCCGCATCGTTGCTCAGGCCAAAGGTCTCAATGCCCGTCAGAGCCAGTTATTGGAAGCGCTGGTCAAACTCAACGGCCAGCCCGACACCAAGACCCGCTTCAATCTGGTCCTACAATATCGCGACGTATTCGGCAACGCTGCCGCGCAAGCCTATTGCCTGGGGGCCTTGGCCGAGTATGCGGGCGGTGAAAAAGACTATTTCAAACACTTCGCCAGCAAGGACCCGTTCGAGGAAAACCGCTTGCAGGCCTTGTTGCACGAACAAGCCGAAAACGCCTACGACGCCGGCTTTTTCTGGCAACGCTGCATCGATATTCTGAAACAAGACCGGCCGGCCAATGACCGAAAAATTGCGTTGATCCTCAGGCGCATGGCCGATAAGGCTTATTCCGGCGAAGCGGCGGCGATGTTGGCCGACAGTCTGGAGTACGATCCCGACGACCGGCAAAGCTATCTGAAGCTGTTAACGGTTTACCAGGAACAGCGGCCGAATGCGGCTCAGTACGAACACTGGTTGGAACGTGGCCTGCAACGTTTTCCCACCGATACCGACTTGTTGGTGCGGGCAGCCAAATCGGCCGCCGCCCGAAAAGCCTTTAAAAAGGCGGCGGCTTACGCCAAAGCCTTGTTGCAGATCGATCCCGTGAATACCTTGGCTAAACAGCTATTGTTTGCCAATCACATGGCCCATGCCCGCCGCTTGGTGAAAGCCGAGAAATTTCATTTGGTGGAAAAGGAAATTCAAGCGGCCGAACAATTAACCATCGATAAAAGCCTGCGCCGCCAAGCGGAGTTGTTGCGCGGATTTTATCTGTGGCAGGCCGAGGACAAAGCCCAGGGCTTGCAACGCATCGCCGATACCCTGGCAAGCCTGTACGACGATCCGGTTAATATGCATGTGCAGGCGCAGATCGAAGCCGGATTGCTGGAACTGCCGACACAGGGGCTTAGCCGCGCGCTGCCGGCGTTTAAGGACTATCTGCTGTCCGCCCCGCAATTGCAGCGGCTGATCGGCTTGCTGGATTATTACGACGAGCAATTGGACGATAACAGCCTGTTGCTGAAAGCCCTGGACAAAGTCAAAGCGCCGCTGAAAAAGTCGGTGGAATGGCTACTGGACCATGAAGCGCTGCTGCTCGCCTGGTGCCAGGCTTTAGAGAAGGTCGGCCATTACGAGCTATTGAAGCACTGCGCCAAAATGGCTCAGGCCCGCCGACATACCCCGGCCTTGATGTATTACCGGACGCTTGCCGAATGCCAGGGCGATGCCAGCCACTTGGATTTAATGAGCTTATACCGCTTGAAAATTGGGTTGGCAGACGCGCGGGCGGATAACGACAACAGGACCGCCGGGTTGATCGCGCGCCTGCTCGAACGGGTCAGCGGCACTCCCGAGCCGCTCGAAGATGAAGCTGAAGACTTCGACCAGCCGTCAATCAGCGACGATCCGATAGAGGACTTGTTCGGCCCCATTCCGGATGCCATGTTCAAGCGCATCGAAAAGAAAATCGAGGAGATCATGCGCAAACGCGGTCCCGATTATTTCGCCGCCCAAATTATGCGTCAATACGGCGACCAGCTCGGTCAGCAACGTCTGGCGATCTTGTTTATGAACCAGGATTTCCTCTGGTCGGTGGCTATACTCGCCGGCGCGGAGGAACTTAAGGTCGAGATCGGCGTCGGTTTCGACGACATCGTCGCGCGATTTGAGAATAACTCCCCGCAATATTCACTGCCTTTCAATTGAGTATCGATGATTTCACCGTACCGTATTCTGGGCGTGCCCGAACAGGCCACCGACGCCGACATCAAACAAGCCTATTTGCAGCGGGTCAAGGACAATCCGCCCGACCGCGATCCCGCGCGCTTTCGCGAAATCCAGGAGGCTTTCGAAGCGATCAAAGACCAAGACCGCCGCTTGCGCCACGCATTGTTTGCTATGCCGCGTGTCGAATTCGACACGTTGCTGGCGCAAGCCTTCGGCCAATCGGCTACTGGCGAGACTATGCCTGTGGACGATTTCCTAAAGCTGGCGAGCACGCTGACCATCGAAAAATCGCTCGCTCAATTGACTAAAACGCCATCATGACCACCGACACCCCGCAAGACGAGTTGCTGACAGCCTTGCAGCACTATCTACAGGAAACCGACTTCGCCCATCTGACCGCTCTCGAGCAACCGGATTTGACCGCCCTATTCAGCGATCTAGCCGGTTTGAAAACCGAAGTCAAAGCCGAGTCGCGGCAATTTAAAGCCACGCTGGAGAGCTTGAACGAGGCGGTCGTTGCGCTGAAAGCCGACAATCAAGCCCTAGCGGAGGAACTGGCGAAAGCCAACGAACGTCTGCAGCAACAACGTCGGGAGGACGAGCGAGCCCTGCTGCTGGAATGGCTGGATATGTACGACCGGCTCGATGCCGGCTATCGGGCCTTGCAACAGTATCGGCCGGTCGATGGCTTGTTCCGGCATTCCAAACCACAAGACGTGCGCTTCATCGCCAGTGTTGGCGAAGGTCAGGAAATCACGTTGAAGCGTTTGGAACAGATGCTGCAACGCCGGCGGGTGTTTGCCATCGATTGCGTCGGCCAGCCCTTCGACGCGCGGACCATGACGACCCTCGCGATCGGCAACGATCCCTCGCAGGCAAACGCCGTCGTGTTGGAAGAACTGCGCAAGGGCTTTTTAATCGACGATCAAGTGCTGCGCTTGGCGGAAGTCAAGGTCAATAAACTTTAAGCATCCAGGGAACACATATGAACGACATCATCATCGGCATCGATCTAGGGACCACGAACTCGGAAGTCGCCATCGTCGAAAACGGCAAAGTCACCGTGATCACCGACAACGGCAACAAGATCTTGCCGTCTTTCGTCGGGCTGGACGATAACGGCGAGATTCTGGTCGGCGCCAGCGCCCGCAATCAATACCTGATTTATCCGGAGCGCACCGTCAAGTCGATCAAGCGCCTGATGGGCCAGGATACGCGGGTCTCGATGGCCGGTCAGGCCTACACGCCGCAGGAAATCTCCGCGATCATCCTGAAACGCTTGAAAAGCATTGCCGAAGCCTATGTCGGCCGGCCTATAGTCAAGGCGGTGATTACCGTACCGGCCTATTTTTCCGACGCTCAGCGCCAGGCGACCCGCGAAGCCGGCGAAATCGCCGGGCTGGAGGTGGTGCGGATGATTAACGAGCCGACCGCCGCCGCGCTGGTGTACGGTGCCGGCCGGCTCGAAGCCAAGCGTATGCTGGTGTACGACTTGGGCGGCGGTACCTTCGATGTGTCGGTGGTCAGCGTGCAGAGCGGCGTCGTCGAGGTGCTGGCCAGCCATGGCGACAATCACTTGGGCGGCGACGATTTCGATCAACTGATCGTCGAGCGGATTTTGGCGCATATTCGCCAGCAATTCGGCATCGAAGTCGAGCCGCACGGCAAGGCGATGGCGCGCATCGTAAGGGCGGCGGAGCAGGCAAAATTACAATTATCCGACGAACCCTACGCGATGATAGAGGAAGAATATTTGCTGGAACGCCAAGGCACGCCGCTGCATTTGACGCTGGAACTGGCGCGTGCGGACTACGAAGATCTGATCGCCGACCACATCAACGCCACGCTGGACGCCACCCACATCGCGCTGAAGGGCGCGAAACTGATCGCCTCCGACATCGACGAAATCATACTGGTCGGCGGTTCAACGCGCACGCCGTGCATCCGCGAGCGCCTGTTCGAGGAATTCGGTTTCGAACCGCACGGCGAAGTCGATCCCGATCTGTGCGTGGCGATGGGCGCGGCGATGCAGGCGGCGATGATCAACGGCGAGGACATCGGCACGGTCTTGGTCGATGTGACGCCCTATACCTTCGGCACCTGCGCGGTCGGCTACCTGGACGGCATGCCTTATCCGTATCAATACATCCCCATTGTGCATAAAAACAGCGTGTTGCCGGTGCGTAAGTCCGAGGCTTTCGAAACCTATCACGACAATCAACGCGAAGTGAACGTGCGGATTTTTCAAGGCGAGGACCCGGATGCGTTGAACAACGTTGAAATCGGCGAATTTTTGGTCGAAGGCTTGTTGGACGTGCCGGCGGGCAACATTATCACCTTGACGCTGGAACTGGATTTGAACGGCATCTTGCATGTGTCGGCCCGCGAGAAAGCCTCCGGCAAGGAAAAAGCCATTACCATCAACAACGCGATCTCCCGCTTCGATAGCGGCGAACTGAGCAGCGCCAAACAGCGTATCGACGGCTTGTTCGGCAATTCGGCCGCTGGCGAGGTGGATTCGGTTCCGGAAAGCCAGGCCGTGGCTGCCGCGCGGCAAGTCATCAAGAAGGCCGAAGCCTTATTCGAAACCGTTTCCGCCGAAGACAAGGAAGACATGGTGGATCTGATCGAAGCTATCTCGACGTGTCTGGAAAGCGGTGACGAGGTCGGTCTGAAACAGCCGGTCGAGCGCTTGAACGACATCCTCTACTACCTGGAATCGTGATACCGCGCTGCCCGGCTTGCAACGCCCGGCTCGGTGCGGCCACGGCGTGCCCGCGTTGCGGTGCGGAGTTGCAGCACATCTTTCGTAGCCAACGCTTGGCCGAGCAGTGGCTAGGCGTCGCATTACAAACCACGCGGGCCGGACGCTTGGCTATCGCGGTGCCGGCGGTGCTGCGCTCCTTGAGTTTCAAGCAAGCGCCGGCAGCCAAGCTGTTACATGGCTTCTTGATCCAGCAGTTGTATCGGGTGCTGTACGAAAATTTGGGCCGGCAGGATTGGCAAGAAGCGCGTGGTATTCTCAGTCTGTTACAGATGTTGCAAGCTGACAATGAAACCTTGCGCCGATTTGCCGAGATGATTGCCCAGTTGTCGGCGCAAGTGGAATCAAATCATAGTGTTGCTTAGGCTGTTAGCGGATTGCCGCTAAGCTACGCTTCCGGCTATTACCCGGTCCTGAATACCATTCGCCTTTATGCCCTTGAGGGTAATGAGTTTGTCGAAGGGCATACCAGCGATAAACCGGGCCGGATTAATAAATTGGCGACAAGCGCAAGTGCGCTTGGTTATAGTGTCTGAGTCCAACTACGGGAAATAATTGTGAAAAAACTCCTGCTTACGCTGCTGGCCATCCTGCTGATCATTGAGGAATGGTTGTGGGATTTCCTGTCCGCTTGCGGACACTATCTGGCTCTGCTGCTCAGGCTGGAAAGTGTTGAGCGTTGGTTGGCGCAAACTTCGCCGGCCATGGCTTTGCTGGCATTTACGATTCCAGTATTGATCGTCACTCCGCTGAATCTGGCTGCGCTGTCTTTGATAGTACATGGCCTGTTGTTGCAAGGCATTCTATTAGAGGTGTTCGCCAAGCTACTCGGTACCTTGCTGGTGTCGCGGGTATTTAAATTGACCAAGCCGCAGTTGCTGACCTTCGGGCTTATCGCTTTTGTTTATCACACCGTGATGGGTTGGCTGCAATGGGCGCATGCCAAGATTGTCGATACCGAGATTTACCGTTGGTCGCGACAGGTAAAAGCGCAGGTGAAGGCCAAAGTGAAAGCATGGTTGGGCTAAATTCTTGGCGGCTAATCGGGTTTCGGGCTCGTCAGCTTTTGCCACTGTTTGAACAACACGTAACCGCAGCTGATCAGCGCCGCTATCATCAACATCGCACCGAGTAACTGCGCGAGTTTAGCCAGCGCATGATCCTGGGCCAATAGGCCGGATTCGGTCAGTAAATATTCCCAATCGTGAAAACCGTATGGCGCGGAATGGCCGAAATTGCCGCCCAGCAAGGGCAGTTGCCCGGCGCGGGCGTCGTTGATATATGGGGCAATGTCCAAGAAGTTCTCGCCCACCCACCATAAACACAAGCAGGCGCCGAACGGATCGCGGGTTTTTAGCAGCAAGGTCAACATGCAAATCGTCGGCATCAGAATTTGGCCGAGGGTGCCGCCCAGCGAGGTGATAAATTGCCCGAACGGCCGGAAAATCACATGGCCAGCTTCGTGAAACGGCAGGTTGACCAAATGCAGAAACGATTCGCCGGCCGCATTGCTGGCCAGACCCGGCGTAATCAGCAACCAGCTCCACAGCAAAAATCCAGGTAATAATAGGCAGCGCCCGATAAAGATGGCTTCGTTGTCCCGGTAGGCGTCGTCGCCAAATACCGAGTCTGCGGGGGCATCAATAGTAATGACAACTTGCGAGCGTTCCGCCGCCGGGGAGTTTGTATCGCCGTGGTATTTGTAATATTTGGCAAAGACGATGCCGCAGTGCGGGCAGGTTTCCTCTGCGGGCAGCACATCCCGATGACACTTGGGGCATGGCTTCATGTTGGCGCTCCAGGCTTGGTGGGGAAGATGAACGCAGCTTAGTGCCCATAAACCTTAGCAGCAAGGCCGGGATTTTTTCTGCTCCGGGAAGGTTTTATTGTGCGCAAGTTAATTTGCCGAAGCAGCGACTTTTTTGAGGTTAATCATGTTGGAACTGACATTTACCAGAGCCGAACCGGCTGATGCCGAGCAATTGGCGGAGTTTATCAATGCGGCGTATCGCGGCGAATCCAGCCGGCAGGGCTGGACCACCGAAGCCGATTTGCTGGATGGCCGGCGCACCGATGCGGCGGATATTCTGGACTTAATCAGCGGTGCGGGGTCTATGATTTTGCAGTGTCGGCGGCAGGGAGAGTTGTTAGGTTCGGTGCATTTACAAAAAGTCGATCAACAGGTGCATATCGGCATGTTGGCGGTCGCGCCGGCTATGCAAGGTTTGGGGATTGGCAAGCGTTTGTTGGCGGCGGCGGAAGTAGAGGCCGTGCAAACTTGGGGAGTTAATCATTTGGTGATGGCGGTGATCCCTTGTCGGGCCGAGCTGATGGCGTTTTACGAACGGCGCGGCTATCGGCGTACCGGCATCAGCAAAGCGTTTCCGATAAATCCCGAGATGTGGACACCAAAAGTGGCGGATTTGTCTCTGGAGTTATTGGAGAAGTGCCTGTAAGCCAGCTTGTTTAAGCGCAGAACCTAGGTCGGTAAATTAACGGTGGCAATCACTTGATTGCCGTTTCCAATGTATTCCAGTGAGTCGAAACTCAGCATTCGCGACAAGGCTATGCCGCGGCCATGCAGATCGGAGGCGCGTTCCGGGGAGAAATCCAGGTAAGGAGATGGATCGAAGCCCTTGCCCTGGTCTTTGATGGTAAAGATGGTCTGAGTGGGTGTTCTAACGATTTTAACCTGCACGAATTTGTTTTTATATTCGGGCAAACCCAGTCGGCGCTCGATTTCTTCCCGCCAACAACCTTGACCTACCAATTCGGTTTTTTCTTGATAACTAATGCCCAGATTGCCATGCTCGACTGCGTTGAGCAGCAATTCGGAAAGCCCCGTGGCGACTCTTTCCGGGTTGCATGACAACCCGGTCAGCAGTGCGGTCAAGCCATTGACCTCGCTCAAGGTCCGGAAAGAAAACTCCGCTTTTCTCAATAAACCCAGCGCCACCTTTTTGTTGCTAATCCGGGTTCTCAAAGTCTTGTGGCGGCGGCTGTCTTCCAGCGCTGCCGCTACGAAAGCCAGTAAAATTTTTTCGTCGTAGGGCTTGGTAAGGTAATGGTAAACCCCGGCTTGAATGCCTTCCACGATCGACTCCCGCGATGACTCACCGGTCTGGAAAATAACCGGCAGATCGCTAAAGCGCGGGTCAGCTTTGATCTTGGCCAATAAGGCCATGCCATCCATCTGCGGCATGTTGCGGTCGGTAACCACAATGTCAAACGGCTTTTCGCTGCTGTTCAACATCTGCCAGGCTTCGAGCCCGTCCTCGGCGGATTGAACTTCGTAACCGGCAGATTGCAGATATGTGCGGAGGATGTCCCGCATCAGTTTCACATCGTCGGCGATGAGGATGCTGGCTTTATAGTCGGAATTGGATTTCAACGCCAAATCTCCTTGAGGCTACGGATAATGCAAACATTTTAGTAGCCTTGGCCTCATAGACAGTCTGCTGTGATAGAAAATAGCGTTTCGAAACAAAGTTTAGCGGCCAATCCCCATTTTGCCCACACAGTGAGTATCGATAATTTATTTTTGCGAATTTTCAAATAATGGTTGAATCGCAAGCGCGATATAGCCTAGCTTGCGATAACTCTTTTGTATTCTAAGCTGCTTGGTTAGCCTTATCCGAATGTCTTCGATTAAGGCTAACTAGGTTTATTGAAGCCCGCGCTTTTAAGGGTTTGCCCTCACGCATGTCTCAGCTATAGCGAGCATTTTCAATCGGTTGCCACCGACTGCACGGGTTGTATCTTGCTGCAATCTTGGTTGATGAGCCGAGCGACGCGGCGTTATGCCCCGGTCTCGGTTTCCTTATCCTCGTCCCCCGACATATCGGAAATTTCCTTTAAACGGGCGACGGCTTTGAAATTGACGCTGCCTTCCGGGTACTGGCCTTCCGCATTGATAGTGCCGGCTTCTTGTCCGGTGAGCAGGCTCAAGGCTTCATCGACGCTGGATACGGTGTAAATGGCAAATAGGCCTTGCTCGACGGCATCCACCACTTGCTGTTTCAGCATCAAATTGCGTTTGTTCGATGCCGGAATGATCACGGCTTGTTTGCCGGTCAAACCGCGCGCCGCGCACAGTTCGAAAAAGCCTTCGATTTTTTCGTTGACGCCGCCGATGGCTTGTACTTCGCCGTACTGATTGATCGAGCCGGTCATCGCAAAGCCTTGCTGAATCGGCGTGCGCGTCAGTGCTGAAATCAGGCAGCACAACTCGGCCAAGGAGGCGCTGTCGCCGTCTATGTGGCCGTAGGATTGTTCCATGGCAATGCTGGCGGAGATAGCTAGCGGAAATTGCTGGGCATAGCAATGGCCGAGATAGCCGCTCAAGATCATCACGCCCTTGGAGTGAATCGGTTGGCCCAGTTCCACTTCGCGCTCGATATCGACGATGCCTCGGGAGCCGGGATGCACGGTGGCGGTGATCCGTGCCGGCGCGCCGAAGCTGCTGCCGCCGATGTCCATCACGGTCAGGCCGTTAACTTTACCGATGGCTTCACCGTCAGTGTCGATCAGAATGGTGCCTTCCAGCATTTCTTCCAGGATCGCTTCGGCGATGCGGCCGTTGCGTTGCTCACGCGCCGATAATGCCAGTTCGATTTCGGCTTTATCGATGTTAGCCGCGTTGGTTTGGCTGGCCAACAAATTGGCTTCGGCGATGATTTCCAGGCAGCTGTTCACGTGCGCGGACAGGCGTTGCTGGTTTTCGGCTAAGCGGCAGCTGTATTCGATCAAGCGCAGCAAGGCGCCGTCGGTCAGGGCTTTGGCTCCGGAGTCGGCGGCATGGCGTTTTAGCAAGGTCACAAACTGGCTAACGTTGTCCGGGCTGCGCTTGATGTGGTCATCAAAGTCGGCCAGTACCCGAAACATTTCGTTGAATTCGCTATCCAGCTCTTCCAGCAGATAATAAATGTCGCGGGAGCCAACCAGTATGACTTTGACATTAAGCGGGATTACACCGGGCTTCAGCGTGATGGTGTTAATGCCCAACTCGGAATACGGTGATTCGATTTCGATGCGACCGGCTTGCAGCGCCCGTTTCAGGCCTTCCCAGACGAAGGGATAGGTCAAGACTTTTTCCGCATCCAGAATCAGATAACCGCCGTTGGCGCGATGCAAGGAGCCGGGGCAAATGCGCCGGTAGCTGGTCACCAAGGTGCCTTGGTCGCTGATGTATTCGATGCGGCCGAACAGGTTTTGGTAAATGGGGTGCGGTTCGTAGATCACCGGCGCGCCGTTGCCGTCGTGTTTGCAATCCACCAGGATGTTGGGCAGGTATTGTTCGATCAGTGCCAGACGCTTGGCGATGATCTCGCGGCTATCCTGGCTGCGGCTGGGCATCAGCAATTCGCCGATGGTGTTGCTCAGGCTTTTTTCGATTTCCGCCAAGTAAGTAATGACGTCATCGACGTTTTGGTATTTGTCGTTCAGCTCGGCCAGCAGCGGCTCCAACGCTTGCTTGATGGTGTCGTTGTCGAGCTGGCGGGTTTCTTCCACCAGCGTACGCCGCCATTGCGGCAGTTCCAGCAATACGTCGCCGAGAAATTCTTCCAACTCTTCAGTGTGTTGGTGGAAGGCGTCGCGCTCCGCTTGCGGCAGTAGAGTGAATTGGTCTTCGTCCAGCGCCTTGTCGTTGCGGATTGGTAGAAAAGTGATGGTGTCGCTGTCACGATACAGCGCCACGCTCATCTCGCGGGCTTTGGCGTCGACCAGGTCGATGGCGGCGTTGTAACGCTGGTTAAAGCGGCGTTCGATAGCGGTTTTCTTCTGTTGGTAACTAGGGCTTTCGAAGGCGGCCGGAAAGGTGGCCAGCACGTCGTCGATCAGCTTTTCGATGTCTTTGGCAAAAGCATGCCCTTCCCCGGACGGCAATTCGATAGCCACCGGCTCGCGCTGATTCTCGAAGTTATCGACGTAGGCATAAGACAGCGGCGATTCTTGTTGTTCGGCATAGGTGCTTAAATAATGGCTGACCATGGATAGGCGGCCGGTGCCGGGGTCTCCCATCACGAAGATGTTGTAGCCCGGCGCCTTCATCGCAATGCCAAAAGCGAGAGCCGATTGGGCGCGATTTTGGCCGAGGATGACGTTGTGTTGTGCGCTTGGCGCTACGCTGGGCAAGTCAATTGCCAGCTTCAGGGCCGAGACCGGCAATTTCAATTGTTCAAGCATGATGCGGGTTATTTGCTGTTAGGCATCGACAGCATGTGGCTCATGCGTTCGGCTTTGGTTTTCAGATATTCAAGATTGTCTTGATGAATGCGGGTTTCGATAGCGATACGATTGTTCACCTGAATCCCCAGCTTGGTGAGTTCGTCGATTTTCAATGGATTGTTGGTGATGAGCTCTATGGAGCGCACTTGCAGGCTATTCAAAATTAGCGCGGCGATGTCGTACTGGCGCTCGTCGGCCAGGTGGCCTAGCTTGATGTTGGCATCGACGGTATCCAGACCTTGGTCCTGCAGATTGTAAGCCTGCAGCTTTTTCAGCAAGCCGATGCCGCGGCCTTCCTGGCGTAAATAAATCAAGACTCCGCAGCCGGCGGTGTTGATCAAATCCAGCGCCATATCCAACTGTTCGCCGCAGTCGCAGCGCCGTGAGCCCAGCACATCGCCGGTAAAACACTCGGAATGGATGCGTACCGGCACGTCTTCCTTGCCGGCTACCTCGCCTTTTACGAAGGCGACGTGTTCTTTTTTATCCAGGCTGTTGCTGTAGTAGTGCAGGATGAATTCGCCGTGCTTGGTGGGAATTCGGGTTTGAACTTTATCTTCTATGCTTGCTTTCACTGCTGTGGGAGTCCTCAATCTGCGGCATTAAGCGGCAATTGCCCGCGACTGCTTAGCTGCAGAAGCGATGTTCATATGCCTGGAGCCTTTCGTAATTGCTGAGTTCGCAACGATTACGAAAGGCTCCAGGCCAGCGTGTTTGGCTTTGCGGCGATAGCGAGTTTTGTCGGCGAAAACCTGCGCTTTGTTGAACTGATGGGCGAATTTCGCCACCGGGTTTTTATTGGGCTTGTCTTGCAAGTCCTTGTTGGGGTTTTGTTTTCTCATGCTTTTTTCTCCGCAAGCTATTAAAATAACGTTTTATTTGAACATAGATTGCCTGTGAAATTCCAGAAAGACTTTGATGTGATCGTAGTGGGTGGTGGCCATGCCGGTACCGAGGCAGCCTTGGCTGCTGCCCGTTCTGGTGCGCAAACTCTGTTGTTATCGCAAAACATTGAGACCCTAGGGCAGATGAGTTGCAACCCGGCCATCGGCGGGATTGGTAAGGGTCATCTGGTCAAGGAGGTGGATGCGCTGGGCGGCATTATGGCGCAGGCCATCGATAAAGGCGGCATCCAGTTCCGTATCTTGAATGCCAGCAAAGGCCCGGCGGTACGGGCGACCCGGGCGCAGGCGGACCGTATGCTTTACAAGCAAGCGGTGCGCACAGCGCTGGAAAATCAGCCCAATCTGGCGCTGTTTCAACAAACCGTATCCGATCTGATCGTGCAGGGCGACCGGGTGACCGGTGTCAAAACCCAAATGGGGCTGGAGTTCAACGCCCGGGCGGTGGTGTTGACCGCCGGTACCTTCTTGGCTGGCCGCATTCATATCGGTCTGGAAAATTACAGCGGCGGCCGCGCCGGCGACGCGGCATCGATTGCGTTGGCAGAACGTTTACGTGAGTTGCCGTTTCGGATTGGCCGCCTGAAAACCGGCACCCCGGCGCGCATCGACGGCCGCACTATCGATTACAGCAAGTTGCAGGAACAGCACGGCGACACGCCGCTGCCGGTATTTTCGTTCATGGGTAGCCGCGAACAGCATCCGCGGCAAATTTGCTGCCATATTACCCGCACTAATCAAGAAACCCACGACATCATTCGCTCCGGTCTGGATCGGTCGCCAATGTATTCCGGGATTATTGAAGGTGTCGGTCCACGTTATTGTCCGTCTATCGAAGATAAAGTAGTGCGCTTTGCTGACCGCGATTCGCATCAGATTTTCGTCGAACCGGAAGGTTTGACCACCAATGAAGTCTACCCGAACGGTATTTCCACCAGTTTGCCGTTCGATATTCAGTATCGGTTTATCAGGACCATGCTCGGTTTTGAAAATGCCGAAATCGTCCGTCCCGGTTATGCCATCGAATACGATTTTTTCGATCCGCGCGATTTGAAAACCTCGCTGGAAACCAAGCATATGAACGCACTGTTCTTCGCCGGCCAGATCAATGGCACCACTGGCTACGAAGAAGCTGCTGCCCAAGGCTTGATCGCCGGTTTGAATGCGGCGCGTCTGGCCAAAGGCCTGGAAAGTTGGTGTCCCGGCCGCGACGAAGCCTACATCGGCGTGATGATTGATGATTTGATCACGCGCGGTACTGCCGAGCCTTACCGGATGTTCACCAGTCGCGCCGAATATCGTTTGCAACTGCGCGAAGACAATGCCGATTTGCGCTTGACCGAACAAGGTCGAGAACTGGGCTTGGTTGACGATGCCCGCTGGCAGCGCTTTGAAGAAAAGCGTGAAGCCATCGCCAATCTACAAGGCAAGCTGGCAAAAAAATGGATACGCATCGAATCTGATGAAGCCGCACTGGCCGAGCAATTGTGGGGCAAAAAATTGTTGAAGGAAGCCAGTCTGATGGAGATGTTGCGCCGGCCGGAAGTGGATGTCGAGAATTTGTTGCGTTTCAGTGACGAAGCCGAAGTCGATGAGCAAGTGGCCGAACAGGTGGCGATTCAAGCTAAATACGCCGGTTATATCGACAGGCAGCAAACCGAAATTAACCGGACTCAGCGCTACGAACATTTGAAATTACCCGAAAACGTCGATTACAGTCTAGTATCGGGCCTGTCTAACGAAGTCAGCGAAAAATTGAAAAAGCAGCGTCCGGAAACCCTGGGTCAGGCCTCGCGGATACCGGGCATTACGCCGGCCGCCATCTCGCTGTTGCTGGTGCATTTGAAGAAGAAAAGCGCTTGATAATCTGCCAAGAGATTAGTCCATTTTAGGAGCGTATGCGATGATCGAATTACCTGCCAATGTCGAAAGCCGTCTGATTCATGCTGCGCAAGACGAAGGTCAAAATCTGGCGCAATTTGTTGATCGATTGCTGGAAATTTATCTGGAAGACAAGACTGATGCCCAGACGGCAGAAGCCGCCTACCGCGAGTTCATCGTCAGTGGCGAAGCCGCGATACCTTTGGACAAATTAATCGCCGAGCATGGGGTATAGGGTCGAATTTACCCCAAAAGCCGCCAAGCAATTCGCCAAACTGGACGCCACCACCAAAAAGCGGCTGCAGGATTACTGGTTAAAATTGCAAGTGCTCGACGACCCGCGTGCTAACGGCAAAGCCTTGCAAGGGCCTTTGGCGGGGTTGTGGCGTTATCGCGTTGGCGATTATCGAATTCTGGCACGGATAGTCGATGACCGGCTTTTGATTCTGGTGGTAGGGTTGGTTCATCGTTCCTCGGTTTATAAGTAAAGAACGATAACATTGCTAGGTGATTATGTGAGATTGGCGAATGATCAGGCTTTACGGCAAGCTCTGCATGGTATGTACGTCGCACTGTTCAATGCAGTACTAACTTGTACGAACGATTTTCGTGGTGGTCGCCTCACCACGATGCTGACAGCGATAATGGGTATTGAAGATTGCGGTTGGCGAGTTGTTGGTATTACACAAGAGGCTCTGGATTTGTTGGCAACCGAGGATTTCAACAAAAACAAATTGCCTAGGAAGCTCTGTCGAGGGCACATAACTGACCGTGTCAAGACAACCCGTCTAATGTTTGAGCGTGAAAAACCATTGAAGCTAGACGAGTTCTTTAAAATCTTTCTGGAGAACGACTGCACAGTGATCATGCTCAATGAGCAAAATAATCACACCAAGCCTTTCCCTGTTTACATCAAAATCGACAATCCCGATGCGAAACTTTTTCCTAATGGCTCTCTTATGAGTTGGAAACACCGTAGCAAGGAACGTGATTTTCTGCGGCGCCTGCATTCTAAGGAGTTGTAGGATGGGCTGAATACAATGAGGCCCACCATCTCCTCAGCGGCTAACGACCAATTGAGTCAACGTTATCGGTGGGCTTAGCCCTGCCCTAATCCTATATTAAAATCAGACATGGATTCACTTATCACCCTTTTAAATGCCGGCCTTGCCGATCTTGCGCTGGCGCTGCCTGAGCCACAAGTCACTTGCTTGCTAGCCTTCATAAAACTAATTGAAAAATGGAACAAGGCCTATAACTTGACAGCAGTGCGCGATCCGCTGGAGATGGTCAGTCTGCACATCCTGGATAGCTTGGCGATTTTGCCGTATCTTCATGGTTCGCGCGTTGCCGACATCGGTACCGGCGCCGGTTTGCCGGGCATTCCTCTGGCGATTTGCCGGCCGGATTGTCATTTCACCTTAGTTGACTCTAATTCCAAAAAAACCCGCTTCGTTCAGCAGGCCGTACTTGAGTTAAAGCTGAAAAATGTCGAGGTCGTGCATAGCCGAGTTGAACTGCTGGAGCCGGCAGAATTATTTTCCACGGTGCTTTGCCGGGCGTTTGCCAGCATGCCCGACATTCTGCAACTCACCGGGCATTTGTTGGCGGAGGATGGTGTGCTGCTGGCGATGAAAGGTCAGCAGCCCGAGCAAGAGCTGATAGACTTGGCCGCAACATACAGCGTGATTTCGCTGACGGTGCCCGGCATAGACGCCGAACGCTGCCTGATTCGACTGGAGAAACCCAAGCATGGCTAAGATTATCGCGATTACCAACCAAAAAGGCGGCGTCGGCAAAACCACCACTAGCGTCAATCTGGCGGCGGCATTGGCGGCTACCAAGCGCAAGGTGTTGTTAATCGACCTGGACCCGCAAGGCAACGCGGCCATGGGCTGCGGCGTGAATAAGGAAGAAATCGAATATTCCAGCTGCGAGTTGTTGCTGGAAGAAGTGCCGGTTTCCGAGATTGTCGTGAAAAACAAGCAGCTGGGGTTTGATTTGATCCCCGGCAATGCCGATTTAACCGCTGCCGAAGTGCAGCTGATGAGTGCGCAGCATCGTGAGCGGCGCCTGGCCGACGCTTTATTGGCTATAAAAGATCAGTACGACTACATCTTGATCGACTGTCCTCCATCGTTGAATATGTTGACCTTGAATGCGATGGTCGCCGCCAACAGCGTGTTGATTCCGATGCAGTGCGAGTATTATTCGCTGGAGGGATTGTCATCACTGATGTCCACCCTGCGCAGCATCCGCGATAGCGTCAATCCCGGTTTGTATCTGGAAGGTATCCTCAGAACCATGGTGGATAGCCGTAGCCGCTTGGGTAAGGATGTTTCCGACCAGTTAATCGAATATTTCGGTGACAAAGTCTTTAGGACTACTATCCCCAGAAACATTCGTCTGGCCGAGGCACCCAGCCATGGCGTACCGGTGTTGGCTTACGATAAAGCCTCGCGCGGGGCGATGGCCTACATCGCGTTGGCGGGTGAAATGATCAGAAAAGAAAAAGCGGCAAAAAAATGATACAAAAAAAACGCGGTTTAGGGCGAGGTTTGAGCGAGTTGCTGGGCGATGTGAGCGCGCCGGTGCCGGAAAAATCTCAAGACACGCAAAGTTTGCCTATCGAGTTTTTGCAGCGCGGCAAGTATCAGCCGCGCAAGGACATGGATCCGGAGAAGCTGAAGGAGTTGTCCGATTCGATTGCTGCGCAAGGCATCATCCAACCTATCATTGTTCGAAAAATAGATAGCGAGAAATACGAAATCATCGCCGGCGAACGCCGCTGGCGCGCTGCGCAATTGGCAGAACTGCGGGACGTGCCGGTGTTGGTCAAGGATTTGGATGATCGCTCGGTGATGGCGATCGCCTTGATTGAAAACATTCAGCGCGAGGATTTGAATGCGTTGGAAGAGGCCGAGGCGCTACATCGGTTGCAGGACGAATTTGAACTCACCCATCAGCAGATCGCCACGGCGGTAGGCAAGTCGCGCACTACGATCACTAATTTATTGCGTCTGCTGGAGTTGGCTAGTGAAGTGAAAGGTATGTTGGGCAAGGGTTTGTTGGAAATGGGACATGCCCGCGCCTTGCTGGGGTTGGACGAAGCCAAACAAGTCGAAATTGCCAACAAAGCTGTGAAACAAGGCTTGACCGTCAGAGCGGTAGAAAAGCTGGTGCGCGAACAGCATGAAGATAAGCCTGCGGTAGTAAAGAAAATAGATCCGGATACCTTGCGTTTGCAACGCGATCTGAGTGAGCGAACCGGTGCCAAGGTGGAAATCAATCATCAGAGCAGCGGCAAAGGCAAATTGATTTTTACTTACACCAGTTTGGAAGAGCTGGAAGGCATCATAAAGAAAATCAATTGAGTGCTCCGGGGCTGGCAAATGTCGTATTCCGGTCATGGTTCGGTGCTTTGTCGGATTTGCTACATTGCCTTTTTGGGCAATATTGCCGAAAATCAATATGTTAAGAAATGGCATGTGTATTGCTGTAAGCGTTGGGATTGAGCGTTTGGAATACGTCTGTAGTGGCTAGGTGTTGACAGAGGGCTCGTTGGGATAGTCTTGCCAAATCAACAAGGTGGCGACGCTGATTGCTTCTTGCTGAATGTGCTTACCTTGCTTTAGACGTGCTGGCTGGATATAATCGCCCAGCTCAAGACGAAAGGGGAAGTACATGACAGCTAGAAATGATTTTTCTACTGTCAGAAAAGTAGTTTTTGGACAAGTCCTGATGGCTGCATTAGTGGCGTCGGGATTTTTATTGATAGGCGGTTGGAAAAGTGCAGTGTCTCCGTTATTCGGAGGGTTTGTGGCTTTGCTGCCCAATCTGTATTTTGCCTACAAAATCTATCTGGCCAAGGATTTGGGCGCGCAGGGTATCGTTAATGCATTTTATGCAGGCGAAACGGTTAAGTTAATTTTGACGGTAGCCCTGTTTTCTATCGTTTTACAGATTCCCTCTGTTGATTTCTTAACGCTGATGGTGGGTTACATCGCAGTGTTGTCGGTTTTTTGGTTTGCGCTGTTTTGGTGGCGTGATTAGTTTTTTAGCGAGGACAAATGAGTACTGAAGGTGGCGCAACCGGTTATATAGTCCATCACTTGACACCGTTGTCGGTGGGTGAGGGATTTTGGACATTGCATCTGGATACCTTGTTTTTCTCCGCGTTTTTGGGCGGATTGTTCATCCTGTTTTTCAAAACTGTAGCGGAAAGAGCGACATCCGGCGTGCCTGGCTTGGCGCAAAATATTGCGGAGACCTTGGTCGAATTCGTAGATACCCAAGTTAAGGACAGTTTTCATGGCCGTAGTCCTTTAATTGCGCCGTTGTCGTTAACGATTTTCTGCTGGGTGTTCATGTGGAATGCCATGGACATGTTGCCGGTGGATTTGCTGCCGATGATAGGCAGTTTGATGGGCATGGAATACATGCGTGTGGTACCAAGTACCGATTTGAACGGTACCTTTGCCTTGTCGATCAGCGTGTTCTTCCTGATCTTCTTTTACAGCATCAAGGTTAAAGGATTGATGGGGTTTGCCAAAGAAATGACTTGCACACCTTTCGGCCCGAAAATGATGCCGTTCAATCTGCTGCTGAAAACAGTTGAAGAATTGGCGAAACCTATCTCGCTGGGTCTGCGGTTATTCGGTAACTTGTATGCCGGTGAGCTGGTATTTATCCTGATTGCCTTGCTGCCACCTATCGTTCAGCCATTGCTGGGTTTTCCTTGGGCGGTATTTCACATCCTGGTTATTACCCTGCAAGCCTTCATATTCATGGTGTTAACCATTGTGTATTTGAGCTTGGCCCACGAAGATCATTAATAGTTTTACTTTCAACTTTCATATCAATATTTAGGAGACACTATGGAACTCGCATCATTAATTGCCAACGTACAAGGCTTCACCGTTATCGCAGTTGGCATCATTTTGGGCTTGGGCGCAATCGGTACTGCTATCGGCTTCGGTCTGTTGGGCGGTAAATTCCTGGAAGGCGCTGCTCGTCAACCTGAGTTGGTTCCAATGTTGCAGGTCAAAATGTTCATCATTGCCGGTTTGCTTGACGCGGTAACCATGATCGGTGTTGGTTTGGCTCTGATGTTGACCTTCGCAAACCCATTCCTTTCAGCCGTTCAATCTGTTGCAGGTTAATTAGCAATTATCGGATTCATTTGAATAAGCTAAGCCTTATTCGCATACCGATAGAATGACAACGGCATTACGAGGAAAGCATCAATGAGCATCAATGCTACTCTGATCGGGCAGATGATAACTTTCACACTTCTGGTTTGGTTTACCATGAAGTATGTCTGGCCACCGATCATTGCCGCTCTGGAAGAGCGCAAAACCAAAATTTCCGAAGGTTTGGCCGCGGCCGAGAAGGGCCAGGAAGAGATTAAATTGGCCGAGAAAAAAGCCAAGAGCCTGCTGAAGGAAGCAAAAGAACAATCGGCGGAAATCGTCAGTGCAGCGCAAAAACGCGCCAATCAGCTGGTTGAAGAGTCGAAAGATCAAGCCAAAAAAGAAGGCGAGCGTTTGCTTGAAGCAGCAAAAGCCCAGATAGAGCAGGAAATGCTGCAAGCCAAAGAGAGCTTGCGCAAGGAAGTATCCTCACTGGCTTTGCGTGCCGCTGAACAGATTTTGAAAGAAGAAATCGACAAAGCCAAGCATCAAGACATTCTCAGCAAAGCAGCGGATCAATTGGGTTAAGCAATGGCTGAGTTATCGACATTAGCAAGACCTTACGCGGAAGCCGCTTTCAAGCGCGCCAAGGAAACGGGGTCGTCCAAGCAATGGTCCGAGTCGTTGACGTTTTTGTCCTTGGTTATCCAGGATGAGGCATTGGCTGCCATTGTCAAAAATCCTCGGGTTGGCAAACAGCATACAGCACAGTTGATTCTGGATATTTGCCAGGATCAAATACATGACGAAGCCAAGAATCTTCTGAAAGTGTTGATAGAAAATGACAAGCTGCCCCTACTGCCGCAAATTTCGGTGATGTTCGAGCAGTACAAAGCGGACGATGAAGGCTACGCCAATGTGGATTTATACAGCGCGTATTCTCTGACAAAAGCCGAGCAAGGCAAGTATGTCGCCATGCTGGAAAAGCTTTTGCATAAAAAGGTCAATGCATCCGTTTCTGTCGATAAATCGTTAATTGGGGGCATCCTCGCTAAAGCGGGAGATAAAGTCATCGACGGTTCTATCAAAGGCCAGCTTCATCAATTAGCTAAAAGACTTTAAGAGTTAGAGCGGGAAAATAAAATGCAATTAAATCCATCAGAAATAAGTGATCTGATCAAAAAGAAGATCGAGAACTTCGACGCCCATGTTGAGGCACATACCGAAGGCACCGTAGTCAGTGTCACCGACGGTATTGTTCGGGTTCACGGTCTGTCGGAAGCAATGCAAGGCGAAATGCTGGAATTCCCTGGCGGCTCTTACGGCATGGCTTTGAACCTGGAAAGAGACTCGGTCGGTGTGGTAATGCTCGGTGCTTATCAACACATCACCGAAGGCGATACTGTTAAATGTACCGGTAGAATTTTAGAAGTGCCGGTGGGTGAAGCATTGTTGGGCCGTGTGGTCGATGCCTTGGGTAACCCTATCGACGGTAAAGGCGCCATCGAAACCAAATTAAGCTCTCCAATCGAAAAAATTGCCCCCGGCGTTATTGCCAGACAATCGGTCGATCAACCGGTGCAAATCGGTTTGAAAGCGATTGACTCGATGATTCCGGTTGGCCGCGGCCAACGTGAGTTGATCATCGGTGACAGACAAACCGGTAAAACAGCCATTGCGATTGATGCGATCATCAATCAAAAAGGCACCGGCATCAAATGTATCTATGTCGCTATCGGCCAAAAACGTTCTTCTATTGCCAACGTGGTTCGCAAACTGGAAGAGCATGGTGCGATGGAGCACACTATCATCGTGGTGGCTTCGGCTTCTGAATCGGCAGCGCTGCAATTTATTGCACCCTACACCGGTTGCTCAATGGGCGAATATTTCCGAGACATTGGTGAAGATGCACTGATCATTTATGACGATTTGACCAAGCAAGCTTGGGCGTATCGCCAAATTTCCTTGCTGTTGCGTCGTCCGCCAGGTCGTGAAGCGTATCCAGGCGACGTGTTTTACATCCACTCGCGCTTGTTGGAACGCGCTGCGCGTATTAACGCGGTTGAAGTCGAAAAACTGACCAACGGTAAAGTAAAAGGCAAAACCGGTTCATTAACTGCATTGCCGATTATCGAAACCCAAGGCGGCGACGTGTCTGCGTTCGTACCGACCAACGTAATCTCCATCACCGACGGCCAGATCTTCCTGGAAACCGGTCTGTTCAATTCGGGTATTCGTCCTGCGGTTAACGCCGGTCTGTCAGTATCTCGGGTTGGCGGCGCGGCACAAACCAAGATCATCAAAAAGCTGGGCGGCGGTATTCGTCTGGATTTGGCGCAGTTCCGCGAATTGGCGGCTTTTGCGCAGTTCGCTTCCGATTTGGACGAAAGCACACGCAAGCAAATCGAACGCGGCCAACGGGTTACCGAGCTGATGAAACAAAATCAATACGCGCCGATGTCGGTTGCGGACATGAGTGTTTCCTTGTACGCGGCTAACGCTGGATTCTTGGATGGTCTGGAAGTTAAAAAAGTCCGCGATTTCGAAGCGGCCTTGCTGGACTTCATGCATGCCGATGAATCTGCTTTGATGGCTAAAATCAACGAGAAAGGCGACTACAACGACGACATTCAAAAAGGCATCCACAATGCCATTGAACGTTTCGTCAAAACCGGTAGCTGGTAAAGGGTCCGCAAATGGCTGTTGGCAAAGAGATACGTACCAAGATCGCGAGTATTAAAAATACTCAGAAGATTACTCGGGCCATGGAAATGGTGGCGGCGAGCAAGATGCGTAAAACCAAAGACAGAATGCAGGCCACCCGGCCTTACGCGAAAAAGATAGGCCAGATCATCAAACATCTGGCTTATGCCAATCCCGAATACAAGCATCCGTTTTTGATCGAACGCGAAGTGAAGCGCATCGGCATCATCGTAGTGAGCTCCGATAGAGGTTTGTGCGGTGGTCTGAATGCCAACTTGTTTCGAAAAGTTTTAGGCGAAATGCAGCAATGGCAAAGCCGCCAGATCGAAGTAGACGTCTGCACCATCGGTAGCAAAGCGGCCGGTTTTTTCAGCATGATCAAAGCTAACCTGATTGGACAAGTTTCGAAATTGGGCGATACGCCACATCAGAGCGAAATTATCGGCACGATCAAAATCATGCTGGATGCGTTTGCCGCCGGTGAAATTGACGAGTTGTTTTTGATTAGTAATGACTTTGTAAACACCATGACACAAAAACCGGTGGTACAAAAATTGTTGCCGGTGGCCGTGAGTGACTTGGCTGAAGAATCCAAAGGTCGTTGGGATTACTTATACGAACCTGACGCTAAAGAAGTATTGGACAGTTTATTGATCCGATATGTGGAATCCGCGGTTTTCCAAGGTTTAGTGGAAAACAACGCCTGCGAGCAGGCTGCCCGAATGGTGGCAATGAAAAGCGCATCCGATAACGCCGGGAATATCATTAAAGAATTGCAACTGGTTTATAACAAAGCCAGACAGGCGGCAATTACGCAAGAGATTTCCGAAATCGTGGCCGGCGCTGCCGCTGTTTAGTGCATCAAGACAAGTTTAGAGATTTTAAAAGAGGACGACATAATGAGTTTGGGTAAAATCGTTCAGATCATCGGTGCGGTCGTAGACGTGGAGTTTCCACGCGATAACCTGCCGAAAGTATATGATGCGTTAAATGTTAAGGGCGGTCTGGTTTTGGAAGTTCAGCAGCAATTGGGCGACGGCGTAGTCCGGACCATTGCGATGGGTTCCACCGATGGTTTGAGCCGTGGTGTTGAAGTCAGCAACTCTGGCGAAGCGATCAAGGTACCGGTCGGTCAAGCAACTCTGGGACGCATCATGAATGTTCTCGGTGAGGCGATCGATGAAAAAGGGCCTATTGGTGAGAAAGAGAAGTGGACTATCCACCGTGACGCCCCTTCCTACGACGAACAAGCGCCAGCCAACGAATTGTTGGAAACCGGTATCAAAGTAATCGACTTGGTTTGCCCGTTCGCGAAAGGCGGTAAAGTCGGTCTGTTCGGCGGTGCCGGCGTAGGCAAGACTGTTAACATGATGGAACTGATCCGTAACATTGCGATCGAGCACAGCGGTTTCTCGGTATTTGCCGGTGTGGGCGAGCGGACTCGTGAAGGTAACGACTTCTATCACGAAATGACCGACTCCAACGTTATCGACAAAGTATCGCTGGTTTACGGTCAGATGAACGAGCCACCTGGAAACCGTTTGCGCGTCGCACTGACCGGTCTGACCATGGCGGAGTTTTTCCGTGACGAAGGTCGTGACGTACTGTTCTTCGTTGACAACATTTATCGTTACACTTTGGCGGGTACCGAAGTATCGGCGCTGCTGGGCCGTATGCCTTCCGCGGTAGGTTATCAGCCTACACTGGCTGAAGAGATGGGTGTACTGCAGGAGCGGATTACTTCCACCAAAACCGGTTCTATCACTTCTATCCAAGCGGTATACGTACCTGCGGATGACTTGACCGACCCGTCGCCTGCTACAACATTTGCTCACTTGGACGCGACCGTCGTATTGTCCCGCCAAATCGCCGAGCTGGGTATCTATCCGGCTATCGATCCACTGGATTCCAGCAGCCGTCAGCTTGATCCTTTGGTTATCGGTCAGGAACATTACGAAGTTGCCCGTTCGGTACAAGGTATTTTGCAACGCTATAAAGAACTGCGCGATATTATCGCTATCTTGGGTATGGACGAGTTGTCGGAAGACGACAAACTGACCGTATCCAGAGCGCGTAAAATCCAGCGTTTCTTGTCGCAACCGTTCTTCGTTGCTGAAGTCTTTACCGGTTCGCCTGGTAAATACGTATCTTTGAAAGATACTATTGCCGGCTTCAAAGGCATTATCAGCGGCGAATACGACAGTCTTCCCGAGCAAGCTTTCTACATGGTCGGCACAATCGACGAAGCCATTGAAAAAGCCAAAGGCATGTAAACCACCTCATAGGAGAGTTTTAACATGGCAATGACAATTCATGTGGACATCGTTAGCGCGGAGCAGGAAATTTTTTCCGGCTTGGCTGAAATGGTCTTTGCACCGGCCGAAATGGGCGATGTCGGTATCGCGCCGCGCCATGCGCCGTTAATCACCAAGCTTAAGCCCGGAGAAGTTCGGGTTAAGCTGAGCGATAAGGACTATCAAGCGTTTTACGTGTCCGGTGGCTTTCTGGAAGTGCAGCCGCATTTGGTAACTGTTTTGGCGGATACAGCGATCAGAGCAAAGGACATTGACGAAGCGGCGGCGCTACAAGCCAAAGCCAGAGCGGAAGAAATGCTCAGCGATAAATCGGGTAAATACGATTACGCGATTGCGCAAGCCGAATTGGCGCAAGCTGTAAACCAATTAAGAACCTTGGAAAGATTAAGAAAACGTGGTGCGTAAACCATTTATCGCGTAAAAATATAAGCCCGATGACGCAACGTTATCGGGCTTTTTTTGTTTTAAGGAATAGCAATGTCGATTAAAACCATCATCTTGGCGGCCGGCCAAGGCACCAGAATGCGTTCGTCGCGGCCTAAAGTACTGCACGAAATCGCCAATAAAGCGTTGTTGCAGCATGTCTACGAAACAAGTCTTTCGCTGGAAAATAATCAGATTTTTATCATCTACGGCCACGGCGGCGAGACTGTCAAACAAGCTTTGAGTAGCTTGGACGCTACCTGGATAGAGCAAAAGCAGCAACTAGGCACTGGGCACGCGGTACAGCAAGCCATTCACCACGTCGACGATCCGGACACAGTATTGATTCTGTACGGTGATGTACCTTTATTAAAGGCCAAAACCATCCAAACCTTATTGCACAAGGTCAGCTTGACGTCCTTGGCATTGCTGACGGTCAACCTGGACGACCCCACCGGCTACGGCCGCATAGTCCGCGATAAAGATCATGCCGTTGTCAAAATAGTTGAGCAAAAAGACGCCAACGAAGTGGAATTACAAATCAGCGAAGGCAATACCGGCATCCTGGCTTGTAAAGGCAGCCAGTTGAAGCAATGGTTATCCAGGCTGAGCAATAACAACGCCCAAAACGAATATTATTTAACCGACATTATTGAAATGGCCGTGGAAGATGGTCTTACCGTTGAAACCACTCAAGCCGGCAGCCAGGAAGAAGTGCTGGGTGTAAATAATCGCAGCCAATTGGCCCATCTGGAGCGCGTGTATCAAGCGGAACAGGCGCAAGCGCTGATGGAAAAAGGCGTGACACTGCGCGATCCGGCTCGGGTGGATGTCAGAGGCAATTTTGCCGAACTGGGTCAGGATATTGATGTGGACATCAACGTGATTTTCGAAGGCGTTAATCGCATCGGCTCAAACGTCAAAATCGGTCCCAATTGTCTGATTAAAAACGCCAGCATCGCCAACGATGTCGAAATTCTGGCTAACAGCGTGATCGAGGACGCCTCGGTCGGCGCCGGCAGCCGCATAGGCCCGTTCGCCCGGCTGCGGCCGCAAACCGAGCTGGCCGATCATGTGCATATCGGCAATTTTGTGGAAATCAAAAAATCCACTGTCGCCACCGGCAGCAAAATTAACCATTTAAGCTATATTGGCGATAGCGAAGTGGGTAGCAAGGTCAATATCGGCGCCGGCACCATCACGTGCAATTACGACGGCGTGAATAAATTTAAAACCATCATCGAAGACGGCGCGTTTATCGGCTCCGATACCCAATTGGTGGCACCGGTAACGGTCGGAAAAAACGCGACAATCGGCGCCGGTTCGACCATTACCCGGGATACGCCGGAAAATCAATTAACCCTTAGCCGGAGTAAGCAGCTTAGCGTGCCTAGCTGGCAACGTCCGGTCAAACTGGCGGAGATTGTTCCCGACAATTCTCCGCACTCGTTAGCTCCTAGTCAGTCGGAGAAATAGTATGTGTGGGATAGTCGCGGGCGTTGCCCAACGCAATGTGGTACCGATATTGATAGAGGGTTTGAAGCGTCTGGAATACCGGGGCTACGACTCTGCCGGCTTGGCCGTCGTCAATAGCGGAGAAATATTCCGCAAGCGCGAGTTGGGTAAGGTTAAAGGGTTGGAAGCGTTGATTTCCGCCGACCCAATCGAAGGCCGCATCGGCATCGCCCACACCCGCTGGGCTACTCACGGCAAGCCCAGCACTCGCAATGCCCACCCCCACGTCAGCAAGGACCGTGTCGCGGTGGTACATAACGGCATCATTGAAAACCACGATCATTTACGCACTGCATTACAGGAAAACGGCTACGTCTTCACCTCCGAGACTGACACCGAAGTCATCGTGCACAAGGTTGCTGAAGAACTGAAAGACGCCGACAGCCTGCTCGACGCCGTCACCAAAACCGTCAAAAGCCTGCGCGGCGCTTATGCCTTGGGCGTCATCGACAGCGAACAACCGGATTTATTGGTTGCCTGCCGTAAAGGCAGCCCGCTGGTGATCGGCATCGGCATCGGCGAATATTTCATCGCCTCCGACATTGCCGCCTTGCTGCCGGTTACCCAGCGCTTCATCTTCCTGGAAGACGGCGATGTGGCCGAATTGACCATCAACGGCGTCACCATTTTCGACGAAGCCGGCCGCCGCGTGGTCCGCCCGGTCATCGAAAGCCAACTAAAAGCCGACTCGGTCGACAAAGGCAAATACCGGCACTACATGCTCAAGGAAATCTACGAGCAAGCCTGGGCGGTTTCCGAAACCCTGGAAGGCCGCTTCATCGACAACCGTCTGCAAGACAACGCCTTTGGCCACAATGCCGGCGAAGTGTTCGACCAGATCAAATCGGTGCTGATCCTGGCCTGCGGCACCAGTTACCACGCAGGACTGGTCGCTCGCTACTGGTTCGAAAAATACGCCCGCGTGCCCTGCTCTATCGAAATTGCCAGCGAATTTCGCTACCGCAACCCGGTGGTGGCGCCGGATACATTAGTAGTCACCATTTCCCAGTCCGGCGAAACTGCCGACACGCTGGCCGCATTGCAGGAAGCCAAAAAGCTCGGCGTCAAACACTCGTTGGTGATCTGCAACGCGCCGGAGAGCTCGCTGGTACGCGAATCCGATCTGGTGTTGATGACCCGCGCCGGCCCGGAAATCGGCGTTGCTTCGACCAAGGCCTTCACCACCCAGTTGGTGGCCTTGTTGATGCTGATCATCGCAGTCGGCCGCCGCTTCGAGCTCAGCGCCGACCAGGAAGAGCACATCGTCTCGCAACTGTTTGCCCTGCCCGGCAACATCGAAAAAGTGCTGAAGCTGGACAATGCCATCGAACTGTTGTCGCAGCGTTTCGCCGACAAGCACAACGCGCTGTTCCTCGGCCGTGGTACCCATTACCCGATCGCGATGGAAGGCGCCTTGAAGCTCAAGGAGATTTCCTATATCCACGCCGAAGCCTATCCGGCCGGCGAATTGAAGCACGGCCCGCTGGCCTTGATCGACGCCGAAATGCCGGTGGTTACCGTGGCGCCCAACAATAACCTGCTGGAAAAGCTGAAATCCAACATCCAGGAAGTCAGCGCCCGCGGCGGGCAGTTGATCGTGTTCATGGACGAGGAACTGGCCGAAAGCGATGCCGCTGACGAGAACGTGCAAATCGTCAAAATGCCCAGCGTCGCCAACGCCATCTCGCCGATCATCTACACTATCCCGCTACAACTGCTGTCCTACTACGTCGCCGTGCTGAAAGGCACCGATGTCGATCAGCCGCGGAATTTAGCTAAGTCGGTCACGGTGGAATAGCGGTTAAATTAGTGGAACGGATTCCTGTAGGAAGGCAATAAAGATTCATACTGGGTAATAAAGTATCATACCAGGCAATAAAGTTGCATACTGAAGCCATTAAGTCTAGACTCTTATCAAGAGCGAGGACTTAGTGGCTTTTTTATGGCGAAAAAATCTTACGCAATTTCAGAAGTAACCAACCAAAAATGGATAAAGGAGGGTCGAGGCTCTGGGCAGGGTTGTGACTATAAGCCCTGGCTACCGGTCAGAGATTTACCCTCCGAAGGCCGATCTCACCGCATATTCGGGCACAAGTCACAGCGCACCCATCACCTTCTGTCAGACCTTGAGTTGGCAGTTTTTTTTATACTTGAATGGCATATCGATACGGTAGACATTCGAGAGCAATTTCCATTGCGATTAGAAGATACTTGCTCAATAGCTGATGAGGCGCGAATTAAACACCCGGAGTCTCAAGGCGTGTTGCAAATTATGAGTTCTGATTTTTTGGTCAATACTCGTGATTCGGAATCCCCCAAATTTACTCTTCAAGCAAAATATTCGGAAAAATTGCAAGATACCCGCACAATCGAAAAATTAGAAATTGAACGGCGGTATTGGGTGCAGAAGTCCGTGCCGTGGATGCTGGTGACTGAGAAGGAAATTCCATTAGTCATATTTAATAACATCGCTTGGCTGTATCCCAAGCAGCAGTGGAACGAGCTTGAAATAGACGTGATGCAGGAGCGTGTTGCGATTTACGCGCATCATTTCCAAAAATTTCCGCGGAAAACGATTGTTGAAATCGCCATATTACTCGATGCCGCTTATTCCCTACCGCCAGGACAATCGCTGTCGGAAATACGCGCGCTTTTGGCCAATCGTTGCTTTTTATTCGATATTTTTGTGCCGTATTTGCAGTTAACAGGCGGTGAGTTGCAATCCGAAAATATAGTGACGATGATGGAGGTGCTTCGTGTTTCGAATCAATGAAGTGCTTAAAGTGAATGGCCACCTCAATCGGATTTTGGCTGATGTATCGGAAGAATTGCTGGTTTGGATCACTATGGATCACGAATCCGCGTTACCTGAACTGGTAACTAAACGGGAATTGGTTGAAGCCATTGAATTGGAAACGCTGGTACGAACCGAAGATCCCTACGAAAATCTTTACTATCTGGTCCTGGAAGATGATTCACCGGCTAAGACAAAAAGAGATGAAAATTACCACCTAATCAAATCTATCGTTTGTGACCCTAACGTTTATCTCCCTAAAGTTAGGTCCTCGCTCATCAATCAGATCATTGCTGAACACGGTTCGACGAAACAGACTATCTACAGGCTGCTTCGTCGATATTGGCAAAGAGGCCAAACAGCCAATGCTCTCATTCCGGACTATACAAATTCAGGCGCAAGGGGACAGAAACGGGTTGCAAAAGATAAAAAGTTGGGCAGACCTAGATTACATAAACCAGGTGTTGGAGTTGGCATTGACGGGTTGGTCGAAAAATTATTCAAAATAACCATCGACCGGTATTTATTGACAGATAAAAAGCATCCTTTAAGCTAACAAGACCTCCAGACCCGGATGTGATTTCCGGGGAAAATTCTGGCATTGGTGTTTCCGAACTTCAGAACGTTTTAAATTTCTGTTCGGCCGATTTTTTGCGCGGATTGATCGAAGCACCCGAGCGAGCTGCAGCGATTTATGCGCGGACAAGCGAAATTTTGAAGCATATTGATAAAGCGAGCAGCGATGAACCTTGGTTGTTAATTGGTGATGATCCGCCTTCTTCACTCTTACGTCTACGTTCAATCGTTGAACAAGCTTGTATGATTATAGGAGAATCCGGCTTTCGCAATTTGAAAGTTAGCCAGTTAGCGCCGAGTTTATCGAAGACGTCACGCTTTAATGATGCACTTCGTATGTTGTCTATCAAGATTCAACAGCAACTCGATGCCCGTCTCGATGCATTGAAAGTTGAACTCGAAACGACGATACGCGATCGTGGCTATGTTGTACGAGCTGCCTTCCGTCCAGTCAATGAAATTGGTGGTCCCTGGCCTTATGCAAAGTTGCTCGTTATCGTGACGCTAGAACGAATGATAGATTGGCCGGCGACAATTGAAGCGATCGCAGAACCCGTAAGACAAATTGCAGGCACTGGGCGACGCATCACGATTGTGCCTGCCGTTGGCCGTTTTTGCATTCAGGAACAAGCGTTTTCAGGTGTAGAAACGTTGTTTCCTCAAGCATTTGAGGATGTGTCTTGGTTAGCGGAACTAGGTTTTTCACCCGCTGAAATTTCGTTAGGGCGAAAATTCGACGCATTGATAGCGGCAATTCTTGAAGTTTCAACAATAAAAGCTTTTGGCTGTGGTGGTAAAGATCGTGCTTCGGAGGAATGGAACATACTCGAAAAGGCTAATGCGGAAATCGAGGCAACGCTAATCGAGTTGGAATCGATCATACCAATCGAACTTAGAGGAGAAGTAACGGAATTTTTGGATTCACTGGTTAAAACTGGAGCGGATTTTGCCGTTGGCTTCTGGCAGCAAATACATGGAGATTCTACATCGTCTCCAGCATCGGTAATAACAGCTATAAAGCTGATCTTGTTGGATTTGGATTTAAGTATAGTGATTGAAACTCAGTAGCTATCCTCTGGGTCTTTGTCGCCATTGAACTTTAGCATCTCAGCAGGGGATACTGATAACGCATCCGCCAACTTGCAAATATTCAGCAAGGCAATATTTCGTTTCCCCCGCTCTACTCCTCCCAAATAACTTCTAGCCATGCCGCATTCCAGTGCGAGTTGCTCTTGAGACCAGCCGCGCTCTTTCCGCAATTGGACAAGACGTTGTCCAAATAAGATAAGTGGGTCAGCTGTGGACTGGGATTGGGTAGGCATTTCATGATGCTACTTACCAGCACTCTATGAGGCCACGCTCTATGAGTGACAATTATGCCTTGCAGGCTTATATTTGGCGTTTTGTCTTTGCTGTCCAATGCCGAATTCGTCTATGCACCCTAAATTGGCTCATCTTTCAGACAGTCAGATAGAAAATCTGATTTCACGGTACTACGCGGGAGAAACAATTGTCGATTTACTCGGTGAATTTAAAATCGATTGCAACCCGCATCACCTATTCAAATTATTCCCACCGATAATCCATTCGGCTTTGGCATGCCCTTGTTGCGATGCTGCCATGATGTCGCCAAGAATATCCAGGAGCGCGCATTATGAAACAACTATGCGTTGCCGAACATCACCGCCGCTTCGAACGCGATCATTTGATCTGCGATCCTTGGCATTATCTGCCGGTGTTGGAGAAAAAGCCTGGCGCACTGAGGCATGGCGCACCCTTTCAGACTTGGGACTTGCCGGTTGCGATCAAGGTGGTGCGGGATCGTATTCTCAAGCAGGATCAGGGTGACCGCGCCTTTGTCGACCTACTGCTGATGGCGAAAGACCTGGGCGATAACGGATTGGATGCCTTGGAAGTGGCTTGCGATTTGACCTTGCAGACCGGTGTCATCAGCGCCGCCATCGTCCTGAATGAAATGCGCCGGTTAACCGAAGCGGCCAAGCCCAAAGCACTGGACGACACCCCGGCATCGACGCCGGCATTGACCTTGGAGCCTGTCGCCGATTGCAGTCGCTATGATAGCTTACGGAGCGTTTGCCATGTCCATTGATCGCGCGCTCCAGCTCAAAACGTTACATCTGTTCGGCATGGCGGCGGCCTGGAGTGAATACCCACAGGGCACAAGTGGCAAGCCAAATACAGTAGCCAGCAAAAACCCGTGATGCCGGAAGCCTGGCTGGATCGGTTGATCAGCGCCGAGCAGGCCGACCGCCAAGCGCGCAGCCTGAACTATCAGCTCAAGGCGGCTCGATTCCCGATTCATCGAGACTTGCTACAGATTGACTGGTCGGAAACGCCCTTGCCGCAAGCTCGTCTCGAACAACTGGCCACCGGAAACTTTATGGAGCAAGCCTACAACCTGATCCTGGTGGGCGGCACCGGCACAGGGAAAACCCACTTGGCCACTGCCATTGGCATAGCCGCCATCCATCAAGGCAAACGGGTTCGCTTTTACAATGCGGTCGATCTAGTCAATCAACTGGATAAGGAAAAACAGCTAGGAAAAGCCGGTAACCTCGCCAAGCAGCTAACGCTGATGGATGCCGTCATCCTGGACGAATTGGGGTATTTACCGTTCCCAGCGTCCGGCGGTGCCTTGCTGTTCCACCTCATCAGTCATCTGTATGAGAAAACGTCCTTGATCATTACCACCAACCTCAACTTTGCAGAATGGGTGCAGGTTTTTGGCGACGCCAAGATGACTACGGCGCTGCTGGATCGCATTACTCACCACTGCGATATTTTAGAAACCGGCAACGATTCTTATCGATTTAAGCAACGGAAAAAGGCGGTGGAAAATCAATAACCATACGACCTAACTGGAAACTATTGGACGCTCTTTACTGGAAACTTTTCAACGCCGTTTGACATTCCGGGGATTTTTATATGCCACCGGGATTGTTGGGAATGCCTTCGCGGTGGTCGGCAACCCGCACGGGTGCTTCGGAAGTCACCACAAAGTAAATGGCTATGCCTTCGGGTAATTTTAAAATCCAAACGCGCGACATTTAGCCGCACTTGTGTAAGTTGATAGCTTATCTATACTCTTGGGCGACATAGTTTTAACGCTAGTTATTCCCTTCGATTTATTCCAATACTTCCGCCGGCGATTCGGCCTGTTGGCCTTTGCCTGGCATGCTTATCGTTTATTTATAAGGAGCTTACTCATGGCTAAATCAGATTATTTCCCCCGTCCGGATGGTGAGTTATTGATATGGCATGATCGGTTTATCCTCAATCTTGCCGCTTTGAAAACCCAGTTGGGTTTATCCGACGAGGACATTGCCGCCTGCAATACCGAGAATCAAGAACTGCATGGCAAAGTGTCGGCCGCCAATATTGCCGCTGCGGCCGCGCATCATGCGACCGCCGATAAGCAGGCTTATCGCGGCCAATTCGAGAATAAGGTAAGAGCATTGGCGCGGCGCATCAAGGCTCACCCTGGTTATACAGAGGCATTGGGTAGTCTGTTGGGTATCGTCGGTGCGGAAATCAATATGGATTTAACCGATGCCAAACCGGTGCTGAAGGCTGCCGATCAGACCGGGGGTAATGTGGTGTTGAGTTTTCAAAAATTCAAAAGCGACGGCATCAATATCTATTCCCAGCGCGAGAATGAAAGCGAATTTGTGTTTCTAGCCCGCGACACTCAAACCCGTTATGTCGATAACCGGCCGCTATTGGTGGCAGGCAAGCCGGAGCTACGCCGTTATACGGAGGTTTATGTGGTGAAAGATTTGGAAGTGGGCCAATACAGTGACGAATTGGTGGTGAGTTGTGCGCCGTAAGTGTGCTTCGATTCCAAGTGTGTTCGATTTTGGGGGATGCGTGATTCAGCCTTCGCTGGTTTCCCCGGTTTAGACACCTCATATTCGACAACGTCTATTTTTGTCCTTATTAATCAGACTGTTAAATTCCCTGGTTCCATCATTACCGCCTAAGCGGGAGCGACGATATTTGAGGGCCGGGTTAATAACTTGAGACTGATTATCCTTAAACATCCGTCATTTCCGCGTATTTGCAGATCCGGAACCAGCAAAACGGGGAGGCAACCAAGGGAGAATAATCGCTGGATTATGTAGTCTTAAACCAGCTGCTGGCCGAGCACCAATGTATCGATAATCGGGCAATCCGGTTTATTGTCCCCGCTACAGGTCTGCGCCAACCGGGCCAGAATGTCACGCATTTCGGTTAATTCGGCAATGCGTCGATTCAAATCGTCGACATGGGATTGGGCCAGCGCTTTGACATCGGCACTGGCTCTTACCGGGTCTTGCCACAGCGAAACCAGATCGCGGATTTGCTCCAGCGAAAACCCTAGCCCCCTAGCTCGTTTGATCATCCGCAACACTTGCAAATCGGTGTCGTTGTAGGTCCGGTAGCCCGATACGGTGCGCACGCTTTTTCTGATCAGTCCGATACCTTCGTAGTGACGAATCATTTTGGCGGATACGCCGGTCATTTTCGCAGCTTGGCTGATATTCATCGCTCACTCTCCAATAGGGGGACTCGGCGTTGCGGGCGGCCAGTTCGCCGCCCGCTAGCGGGTTCGGTTAATGCCTGACGGATTGCAATAAGCCGGCGGGTTACCGCGATGGGAAGGACAAGCGATTTTTTTGCTTTTTTAGTCCCTGGCATTTGTTGAAAAAATCGCTCATGAAAAAAACGCAAGGCTCTAAACGACAGGTTTATCGGCGACGGCATAAATCACATTGGCTGAAATCTCAGTAACCGATTGGCTCACTAATTGGTCGAGATTGGCCTGCTTCACCTTCTGTAGCTGTTCGCTATTGAGCTGATCCAAGGTTCCCCGATAACCGCTACCCATCGCCAGGGTCCACCAATCCTCAGGCTCAGACAGAGCATGAGTCGCGGTTTCGGCAGAAATGTGCACTTCGGTTAAACCGGCTTCGGCCAGCATGTCCAACAGTCCTTTCGGTGTGGAAATACGATCCCAAGGATTAAAGTCTTTATAGAGTTCGGGGCGTTGTTGGCGGATGGCTTGCCAAAGCGAGGTGTTGGCTGGCTCGAATAAATCCGGTCCCCAGGTCGTAATAGCCAATCGCCCGCCTGGCCGGACCTGGCGCCATAATTCTTTGACGGCGGCGGCCATATCAGGTACGAAAAAGATCCCAAACACGCAAACGACGGCGTCAAAATAACCATCGGGATAACCTAGAGCAAGCATATCATGGACCCGAAATTCCAGATTCTCAAGACCATCGGCTTGGGCTTTATCGGCTGCCCGAGTCAATAGTTTTTCCGCCAAATCGACCGCAACCACCCGGCCATCCGAGCCGACCATCCGCGCGGCCGGTAAGGCTGAAGCGCCGGTTCCGGAACAAACATCCAATCCTTGGTCACCTTGCCTCAAACCTATTCGCTCAATGGTGCTATGACCGAAACGGTTCCAAAACGTGTTGGCCGGGTGATCGAATAAATCGGCGGCTGTGTTATAAGCATGTGCGGTTTTCTGATTGGCTACCCCATGTGATTCCATTTCAACCTCCTGAAAAAATATTCAAATTTTAGTCATGGATAGTCACCTTACCTCAGTGACAATCCGGAGGCATCAATCTAAAGGTTTACATAATGGGAAGGTCAAGCAGAATTAAGGCTTAACTATGATCGCTAGATGAACAATCTGCTCGGATCGTCGCCAGATCAACTACTGAACACCAGATTCAAAGCCTGGCGGGGAATTTAATCAGCGCTGCCCCAGGGAATAAGGCCGTAACCGCGCCAAGCAAAAGTACGGCAACAAGATTGATGTGTGTCATGTTCATTTGTTTGTTGCGCCACGTAGAGCAAAGCGAAGCTTTTTGCCCGTCCGTTTGACTGCCATGTTAGGCACTGTCTTTTCTCATCATGCGCTTTAGAATTGGTAGTCGGTAAGCCGACGTCCTTGATTTCGCTGACGCTGCATTGAGGCTGCACGACTCTCGGTGCTATGTCTCCGATTTCCAAAAAGACAATGTGCTCCGCGAGCTCCCATTAAGCCAACGCCCATTCGCCCAAGTTCACACAATTTTAGCTAGCCCTGCGATAATGGCCGGCCTGTCAATAACCCCTTTGTTTTCGTGTCCCCCAAACTCAACCCCCAACAACTCGCTGCCGTTAAAACCATCGATCATCCCTTGTTGGTACTGGCCGGTGCCGGTAGCGGCAAGACGCGGGTGATTACCGAGAAAATCGCTTATCTGGTGCAGCAAGGTACGCCTGCGCGACATATCGCGGCGGTGACTTTTACCAACAAGGCGGCGCGGGAAATGAAGAGCCGGGTCGGCAGGCTGATTGATGACAAAGCCAGTCGCGGCTTGCGGGTATCGACTTTTCATTCCCTGGGCTTGGATATTCTGCGCAAGGAACACAAAGCCCTGGGCTATAAGGCGGCGATCACCTTGTTCGACGAACAGGACCGGCTGACCTTGCTGCGCAATCTGATCAGCCATGGCGTCGGCGGTTGCGACATTGATAATGTCGAGCAGTACAACTGGCAAATCGGCCAGTGGAAAAACGCCTTTGTGACGCCCATCCAGGCTTTGAGCCAAGCCGATGCCAACAGTTTGCCTGCTGCGCTGCTTTACGAGGCATTTACCCGCAGTCTCAAGGCTTATAACGCCACCGATTTCGATGATTTGATTTTGCTGCCGGTGCTGCTGTTTCAACAACATCCCGACGTTTTGGAAAAATGGCAGAACAAGATTCGCTATTTGCTGGTGGACGAATACCAGGACACCAACATCACCCAGTATCAATTGGTGAAATTACTGGCCGGTAATTTGGGGCGCTTTACCGTGGTGGGCGACGACGACCAATCCATCTATGCCTGGCGCGGCGCGCAACCGGAAAATCTCAGCCAGTTGCAAAAAGATTACAGCCGCTTGCAAGTTATCAAGCTGGAACAAAATTACCGTTCCGCCGGGCGGATTTTGAAAGTAGCCAATCAGTTGATCGCCAATAATCCGCATGCGTTCGAGAAAAAACTCTGGAGCGAGTTGGGCTACGGCGACCCGCTACGGGTGCTGAGCCATAAAAACGACGTGGCCGAAGCCAAGCAAGTGACTGCCGAGATTGTGCATCACCGCTTCAAAACCGGCGGCAGCTATGGCGACTATGCGATTCTGTATCGCGGCAACCACCAGTCGCGCTTGTTCGAAAAGGAACTGCGCGAAAATAACGTGCCCTATTTCATCAGCGGCAGCGCTTCGTTTTTTTCGTATGCGGAAATCAAGGATGTATTGGCGTACCTGCGTTTGCTGGTTAATCGCGACGACGATGCGGCGTTTTTGCGGGTGATCAACACGCCGCGCCGCGAGATTGGGCCGACCACGCTGGAAAAGCTCGGCGCCTATGCCAACGAGCGGCATATCAGTTTGTTTGCAGCCTGCAACGAGTTAGGCCTGCAACAACGGCTGCCGGAAAAGTCGGTACAACGCTTGAGCAAGTTTTGCGATTGGTTGAAAGAGACGGCGATCAAGGTCGAGCGCGAGGATACCTTTGTCGTCGTCAACCGGATGATAGACGAGATCAACTATTCGGCTTGGTTACAGGAAAACAGCAAAACCCCCGCTTCCGCCGAACGTAAACTGAAAAATGTGTATGAGTTAATCGAATGGCTGCAGCGTATCGCCACCAAGGAGCAAGGCAGTGAACAGTCGCTGGCCGATGTGATTGCCAAGGTGATGCTGCTGGATATTTTGGACCGCAATCAAGAAGACGAAGCCGGCGACCAGGTCAGCTTGATGACCTTACATGCCGCCAAGGGCCTGGAGTTTCCACACGTGTTTTTGATCGGCATGGAAGAAAACCTGCTGCCGCATCAAAACAGCATCGAAACCGATAATATCGAAGAAGAGCGGCGCTTGGCCTACGTGGGCATTACCCGCGCGCAGCAGACCTTGACCTTTAGCTATTGCACGCACCGCAAGCGTTTTGGTGACTTGACCGAGTGCGAACCCAGCCGATTTTTAAACGAATTGCCGGAAGAGGATTTGGAATGGGCCAACAAAAAACAGTTGCCGCCGGAAGAAATTAAACAGCGCGGCAAGGCCAGCCTGGCCGCACTGAAAACGATGCTGAATTGAGTTTATTGCAATACCACGAAAAAGCCTTCGCCGCCGCGTTGCAGATTGACCAGCAACGGTGCATTCGGGTTGACCACTTGCTTGATCTCGTCCAGATTTCTGACCCGGTAGCGGTTGGCTGTGACGATGATGTCGCCGGGCCGCAGGCCGGTTTTCCAGGCTTTGGAGTTTTGTTCGACTTTTTCGATCATCACCCCTTCCACTTGATCCTTGGGAGTCACGCCGAGCACGGCACCGCTTAAAGTCGGATGCAGTTTATTGCCGTCCAGCTCCGGCCGTTTCGGCTTGCCGATGGTGGCTTGCAGTGATTTGCGTTCTTCGCCGCGCATGATTTCCAGGCTGGCGGTATCGCCGATTTGCAGCAAACCCACCGCGTTACGAATTTGGGCGCTGCCGCCTTTCACATCCTGACCGTTGATGTTCAGAATAATATCGCCCGGCTCCAGACCGGCTTTTTCGGCGGGCGAACCGGCTTCTACCCGGCTAACTACCGCGCCGTGCTGGCTTTTCAAGGCAAAGGCTTTCACCAGTTCCGGCGTCAAATCCTGCGTGGTCACACCCAGCAAGCCGCGGCGCACCTCGCCGTGCTGCACCAAGGATTCCATCAGCCGAGTTGCCATATTCGATGGAATCGCAAAACCAATACCGACGTTGCCGCCGCTGGGCGCGAGGATAGCGGTGTTCATGCCGACAAATTCGCCGCGTAAATTCACCAAAGCACCGCCCGAGTTACCGGGGTTGATCGAGGCGTCGGTCTGAATAAAATCTTCGTAACCTTCAATGCCCAAGCCGGAGCGACCCAGCGCGCTGACGATGCCGGAGGTGACGGTTTGGCCCAAGCCGAACGGGTTGCCGATGGCGACCACGAAGTCGCCAACTTTCAGTTGGCTGGAATCAGCTATTTTCAATGCGCTGAGGTTGTCGGCGGGGATTTGGATCACCGCCACGTCGGCTTCCGGATCGGTGCCCAGCAGTTTGGCGTTGAGCTGCCGGCCGTCGCTAAGGGTAACGGTGATTTTGTCCGCTTTGTCTATCACATGATTATTGGTCAACACATAACCTTGATCTTTATCGATGATCACGCCGGAGCCCAAGCTGTTTTTCTGCTGTTGCCGCTGGTTTTTGGGGATGTTGAAAAAACGCCGAAACATCGGATCGTTCATTAACGGATTTTCCTGCACCCGCACATTGGTCGAGGTGGAAATGTTAACGACGGCGGGCATACTTTGCTCCAGCATCGGCGCCAGGGACGGCAAAGGTGCGCCGTCGACTTGTCCGGGCAATTCTGCGCTGGCTCGCCAGCTGCTCAGGCCAAACAAGATAATCAGGAATAGTTTGTTCATGTTCGTCATGGTTTTTGCATTCCAGGCAGTTAAGTTGCCAGCATGGACTCGCTGGGCGGGAAAATGTTTCACTGAGAGTTTACTTAATAATCGACTATCATAGATTAAGTTTTCTTGTTGGTTTCCCTTCACTTTTTATTCGCGACGAGTACGTGGCTGTCGACATCCATTCCGCTGAAGGCCGTGTGATTCGGCAATTAATTCCGCTATCCACCTTGCCCTTCAGTAAATTTGAGGCGCTGTGCGCACAAATCAAGGTCGAGGATGCGGAAGAAGGCCAATTTTTGTTCAAATGCGGGGATGAACCTAACGATCTGGTGTATTTGATCGATGGCAGCGTGACCTTACAGACCGATCTGTTAAAGATCGAAACGATCAAGTCCGATAGCCCCTCGGCGCGCTTTGCGCTGGCGCATCAAATCCCCAGGAAAGTGCATGCCGTTGCCAATAGCCGAATTCGTTTTTTGCGTTTGAATGCTGATATGATGAAATCGGTTCAAGATGTCCCGTATGAAGAAGCAGAGAGTTTTATGGTAGCTGAAGAGGTGGAGGATAATGACGACTGGATGACGACATTGTTGAAGTCGCCGGTATTTCGAGCGTTGCCTCCGGCTAATTTGCAAAAAATTTTGATGGGCATGGAGGAAGTGCGCGTGAATGCAGGCACTGTCATTGTCAATCAAGGTGAGCAGGGCGACTTTTACTACATCATCAAACGAGGGCAATGCTTGGTGAGCAGGAAACCTGCACCCAACGCCAAGGAGATTAAGCTGGCGCAACTCAGCGATCAGGATACTTTTGGTGAGGATGCATTGATTTCAGGCGAGCCTCGCAACGTTACGGTCAGTGCGTTGACGGATGTTTGTCTGTTGCGATTGGGTAAGGAGCAGTTTCTGAACTTGATCAAACAGCCGACGCTTAAATATATCAGCTATAAAGACGCTCAAGACTTGGTGACCAAGGGTGCGGATTTGATCGATGTGCGCGAGCCCGATGAATACAAGCCAAAGCATTTGCCGTTCAGCATCAATCTGCCGTTTTTTTCCTTGCGCATGCAGCTAAAAACCTTGAATAGGCAGCATCCCATCGTCGTGGTTTGCCAGAACGGCAAGATTAGCGAAACGGCGGCTTTTATCCTGATGCGGCATAAATTCAATGCGCTGATCTTAAGCGGCGGTATCGACAGCATTAACCCGGATGAGCTGAAAGCGCCTTCATCGTTTCCGATCGACGACGGTATTGAGACGAGTAATTTTAGAGGAGCCGGTGGCGAAGGCGAGACGAATCACTCGTTCACCGAGCAATCCTCAATACAAGACGACATGGAGCGTTTACGGCGCTTTCTGCAGCAGCTGAAAACCAAATATAATATTTTGGAAGCTGAGAAAAAGGCTTTGGAGATGAAATATTTGGCACTTGCCAAGTTTACGGAATCGTTAAAAGCCGAACTGGAAGCGCTTAAGAAAGCCGGTGGCGGTGGCTAGTCGGACAAAACCTTGCTAGCCCGCCAACGCCTGAAAGCGGATCAATAAAACGGTGTTTATTTGATTTTGGCTTCTTTGTACATCACATGCTTACGAACCACGGGATCAAATTTTTTGATCTCCATCTTTTCAGGCATGGTTTTTTTGTTTTTGGTGGTGGTGTAGAAATGGCCGGTGCCTTCGCTAGATACCAATTTGATTTTGTCGCGCATGTTCAGTCTCCTTAAAATTGTTCGCCGCGTTTACGCATATCGGCCAGAACAGCATCGATGCCGTTTTTGTCGATGATACGCATACCTTTGGAAGATACTCTCAAACGAACCCAACGGTTTTCGCTTTCAACCCAGAATCTGTGGTGGTGCAGATTAGGCGTAAAACGTCTTTTGGTTCTGTTCATCGCGTGTGAAACGTTGTGCCCTGTTACTGGGCGTTTACCTGTTACTTGGCATACTCTGGACATGACTACCTCAATGCGAGCTTTTAATTCAAAATAGCCGCGCTTTATAACAAAAAAACTTTTGTTGGTAAACAACAGCCTGCAAAATAAATTTGATAAAATCGGTTTTATTTCCCCTTGCTTCGGAATTTACAGGACTTTAATGACTATTAAACTCGGCGTGGTCATGGACCCCATCGGCCAAATCAATATTAAAAAGGACACCAGTTTCGCGATGCTGCTGGAAGCCCAGGCGCGCGGATGGGAACTGCATTACATGGAACTTTCCGACCTGTATATGCGCAACGGCGATGCGTACGCTCGCACCCGCCTGCTGGAAGTCGAGCGCGACGAAAAACAATGGCATCGGTTTCTCGGCGAAAAGCAAATCGCCTTGTCCGAATTGGACGCGATTATCATGCGTAAGGATCCGCCCTTCAACCAGGAATATATTTACGCCACGTATATGCTGGAACAGGCCGAGCGGCAAGGCGTTTATGTGGTCAACAAACCGCAATCGCTGCGCGACGCCAACGAAAAAATGTTCACGGCCTGGTTTCCGCAATGCTGCACCGACACCTTGGTAGCCCGAGACCCGCAAAAAATCCGCGACTTCTTAAAAGAGCACCAGGAAATCATCCTGAAGCCCTTGGACGGCATGGGTGGCGCTTCGATCTTTTACGTCAAAGAACACGACCCCAATCTCAGCGTGATCCTGGAAACCATGACCCAGCACGGCAACAGTTACATCATGGCGCAAAAATATTTACCCGCTGTAAAAGATGGCGACAAGCGGATCCTGGTGGTCAATGGCGAACCGGTGCCGTATTGTCTGGCGCGGATTCCGGCCAGCGGCGAAAGCCGTGGCAATCTGGCTGCCGGCGGTCGTGGCGAAGGCCGGCCTTTGAGTGATCGTGATCGCTGGATTGCCGAACAAGTGGGGCCGACCTTACGCGAAAAAGGCCTGATATTTGTCGGCTTGGATGTCATCGGCGATTATCTGACTGAAGTGAATGTCACCAGCCCGACCTGCGTACAGGAGCTGGATAAACAGTTCGGTATCAATATTAGCGCGCAACTAATGGATCACATCGCCGCCCAATGCCAGGCCTGATATGCACGCGCCGGAATTGACTCCCACGCCGCTCTCGCAAGGCGATTCGCTACTGACGGCTTTGTTTGTGGCGGCGGTGCTGCATGTGATCGTGTTATTGGGGGTTAATTTCACCGCACCGCAACCGCCCAAGATTAACCGTTCCATTGAAATCACCGTGGCTCATGCGCCGGTGAAAAAGGCGCCCAAGGATGCGAAACATCTGGCGGCAGAACATCAAATAGGTGCCGGCGAAGAAACGCGCAAACCGGAGCCGCCGCAGCAAAAAATTGCGACTCAGGAACAGCCGTTCAGTCCGCCGGCAAAGAAAGTCTTGCCGCATCCGGTGGTTACACAAGTCAAACCGGTCGCCGAGAGACTGCTTACCCAAGCCAAAGCGCCGGTTAAGGTGGTGACGGAACCCGAGCAACCGGTAGAATTACCGGAAGCTGTTGAAGTTCAGGAATCCGCCCCCAAATTATCGCCTGAAGCGCTTCAGCAACAAATCGCTCAACTCGGCGAGCGCATCAGAAATACCCAGCAAAGCGCGCAAGATACTAAGATTAAATTCGTCAACTCGATTAGCACGCATAAGTATCTGGCGGCGCAATATGTCAAGGATTGGGAGGACAAGGTTGAGCGCACCGGCAATCTGAATTATCCTGAGGCCGCGCGCAAAAAAGGCGTTTCACAATCCTTGACCATGGACGTGGGGATCAATGCCGACGGCAGCATTTACAGCATGCGAATCGTCCGGTCTTCGGGCAATTCAGCACTGGATGACGCCGCGAAACGGATTGTGAAAATGAGTGCGCCCTTTGCCGCTTTACCCGATGATTTGTTGAGAGAAGTGAACGTTTTGGTGATTACCAGGGTCTGGAAATTCTCAGACGAAACCGGCATGACTGCCCGCTAGCCCATACAGCACTCCAATGACAGACGTTACTTATTTAAATAACCAGTTTTTGATTGCGATGCCCGGCTTGGCCGACCCGCATTTTTTCCACACGGTGACTTATCTGTGCCAGCACAACGAAGAAGGTGCGCTCGGCATCGTCATCAATCGACCGACCGGTATGAAGTTACGCGATATTTTCGAGCAAATGGGGATTAAAACTGAGCTGGAAAATGTATTGGAAACCCCGGTGTTCGCTGGCGGCCCGGTACAGCAGGAACGCGGCTTCGTGATTCACGATGCCTGTGAACAGCGCTGGGATTCCAGCATCAGCACGGCCGAGAATATCACCCTCACCAGTTCCCGCGACATTCTGGAGGCTATCGCCGAAGGCAAAGGTCCCAACCATTATTTGATCGCCTTAGGTTACGCCGGCTGGGGTAGCGGGCAACTAGAGAAAGAAATGGTCGAAAACGCCTGGCTGAACACGCCGTGCGGTGAAGAGATACTCTACGAAACGCCGATCAGCCAGCGCTGGAATGCGGCGGCGGGACAATTGGGTATCGATATTAACCGTCTGACCACGCCGGCAGGTCATGGTTAAGGTCGATCCGCTAGCGGCAAAATTCAGCAGTGACGCGTATTTAGGGTTTGATTTCGGCAACAAAAAAATTGGGATCGCAGTGGGGCATGCCGATACCGGCATTGCCAGTCCGCTGCAAACCATCCAGTCGCTTAATCAGGTTCCGGACTGGCATAAAATCGGTCTGTTGATCGCCGAATGGCGGCCCATAGGCCTGGTGGTCGGCATTTCCCGGCAACAAGACGGCTCGGATAATATTATTACTCCGCGCATGCAAAAGTTCTGCCGCCAGCTGAATGGTCGTTACAATCTGCCGGTGCATCAAATCGATGAAACGCTAACCACGTTCGCAGCCAAACAAATGCTGTTCGACGACCTAAAGGTTAGCGCTGCTAAACTGTGGTCCGTGCAAGATCAACTGGCCGCTCAGATAATTCTGCAAAGCTGGTTTGATCAGTAAAAAGACGAAAACGGTTTTACGGCCAAACAGCCTTTTATCCTGTCGCTTTTGGCTTTTTCCCGAATTTTATAACAATAACAAGATTCCCCCTGTAACCGCCATGCCCATCACCACTCTGAATATCGATATCCTGCTCGACACTCTGGAAGCCGCGATTCGCCGGCAAATTAGCGAGCGTAAGCTAAATAACCCTTTGCTGATCGGCATCCATAGCGGTGGAGCCTGGATTGCACGCCATATGCATCAACGCTTGGGTATGAGCGAACCCTTGGGCATGCTGGACATCACGTTTTATCGCGACGATTTCTCGCAAATCGGCATGCATCCCAAGGTCAAGACCAGCCAATTGCCGCCGCATCTGGAAGGCCGCGACATCATTCTGATCGACGATGTGTTTTACACCGGCCGCACTATCCGTGCCGCGTTGAACGAGATTTTCGATTACGGCCGCCCCAATCAAGTAGTACTGGCGGTATTGATAGAGCGCAACGGTCGGCAGATTCCCTTGCAACCGGACTGTTACGGTATCCGCATCGATCTGGCCGGCGATCAACGTATCAAACTGACCGGTCCTGATCCACTGGGCATCGAGATTCAATCCCCACAAGTGGTGGCGGCATGACCCGACACATCCAGCTTACCGAACAAGGCAAGCTCAAGCATTTTCTGACGATCGAAGGCCTGGATAAGGAGCTGCTGACCGAAATTCTGGATACCGCCGAATCATTTGCCGGCATGTCCGAACATCAAGTCAAAAAAGTGCCATTGCTGCGCGGCAAAACCATCGTTAACCTGTTTTTCGAAAACAGCACCCGCACCCGTACCACCTTCGAGCTGGCGGCCACCCGGCTGTCGGCGGACGTGCTGAGCATGAACATCGCCACGTCCGCCACTTCCAAGGGGGAGAGTCTGCTGGACACCATTCACAACCTGGAAGCGATGCACGTGGACATGTTCGTGGTTCGCCATGCCCTGAGCGGGGCGGCGCATTTTATCGCTCAACACACCGCCCCGCATATCAGCGTGATCAACGCCGGCGACGGCCAGCACGCCCATCCCACCCAGGCGATGCTGGATATGTTTACGATTCGGCAACACAAGAAACAATTCGCCGGCCTGAAGATCGCCATTGTTGGCGATATTTTGCATTCGCGAGTGGCGCGTTCGCAAATCTTGGCTTTGAACACATTGGGCGTTGCCGAAGTGCGGGTAATAGCCCCCAAAACGCTATTACCGGCGCAAGTCAAAACCATGGGCGTGATACCGATTCACGACATGGACGAGGGCTTGGCCGATGTGGATGTGGTCATCATGCTGCGTTTGCAAAAAGAACGCATGAATTCGGCGTTTTTGCCCAGCGAAAGCGAGTTTTTCCGCTGTTTTGGTTTGACCGAATCCAAGCTTAAACGCGCCAAAGCCGATGCCATTGTGATGCATCCCGGACCGATCAATCGGGGTGTGGAAATTGCCTCCAGCGTCGCCGACGGCCCACAATCGGTGATCTTGCAGCAAGTCAGTAATGGCGTGGCTGTGCGGATGGCGATTATGTCGATGGCGATGCACAGTCAGGGAGGTGCGGCATGACAAAAATACAGGACAGGATTTTTGCACCGCCTACGGCGGCCCGTAAGGGTGACGCACAGGGAGGTGCGTCATGACCAAGATTTTGATTCAAAACGGCCGCATCATCGATCCGGCCAACAACATCGACGCCATCGGTCCAGTTTGTATTGCTGATGGCAAGATTGTCTCCGTGCTGGAGCAAGCCGCCGATTTCACGGCCGAGCAGACAATCGACGCCAACGGTCAGATCGTCTGCCCCGGCTTCATCGATCTCAGCGTGCGTTTGCGCGAACCCGGTCATACCCAAAAAGGTAATATCCTCAGCGAAACTCGCGCCGCGCTTAGCGCAGGCGTCACCTCATTGTGCTTGCCGCCGGATACCAAACCCTGCATCGATAGCCCGGCGGTAGTCGAGTTCATCAAGGACAAGGCCGAAAAAGCCGACTACCCGCAAATCTATAGCATCGGCGCATTGACGCAGCGCTTGGCCGGGTGCGAACTCAGTGCGATGTTCGCGTTGAAACAGGCCGGCTGCATTGCCGTCAGCAACGCCAGCGAGCCGCTCGGCAATTTGTTGATATTACGGCGGGCGATGGAATATGCCGCCACTCATGACTTGCTATTAATGTATCGCGCCAATGAACCCGCCCTGTCCGGCAAGGGTTGTGCGCATGAAGGCGCGGTAGCCAGCCGCTACGGTTTGCCGGGTATTCCGGAGGCCGCCGAATCGATTGCGTTGGCCCAGTGCCTGGAGTTAGCGGAGTTGACCGGTTGTCGGGTGCATATTAGTCAAATCAGTTGCAAACAATCGGTGATCAAATTGCAACAGGCCAAGAAATACGGCCTGAACGTCACGGCCGACGTGGCGATTCATCAGTTGCATCTGACCGAAGACAACATTACCCCGTTCGACAGCAACTATCATGTGTTGCCGCCGCTACGTAGCGCCATCGACCGCCAATATCTGCGCGAGGGCCTGGTTAACGGCACCATAGACGCGATCTGCTCGGATCACCAACCCCACGACCTGGATGCCAAACTCGGCGCATTTCCGGAAACCGAAGCGGGCGTGGCTGCACTGGAAACCCTGTTGCCATTGACGCTGGCACTGACCCAACAACATCGCATCGGTTTGTCGCAAGCCATCGCCAATCTAACCTGCAAACCTGCACACATTTTAGGCCTGGCTAGCGGCGCATTAACGCCGGGTTCTGCGGCTGATGTGTGTATTTTCGATCCACAAGCCAATTGGCAGGTTAATCGCGACAACTGGCTTAGCGCCGGTTGCAATACGCCGTATTGGCAGCAGACCTTGACCGGGCGCGTGACCCATACCTTGCTGGCCGGTAAGCTGGCGTATCGCTTGGTTGAGCCGTCGTGAGCAGGTTATTTCGTCCCATTGCCATTAGCACAGCGTGCTCATTTAAGGAATAAATCATGAGTTGCATCAAAAATCGCCGCACTGACGGCTCGACGTCCTCCAGTATCATCGACGACCTGAAAGGCGATCAATCCTGGCGGATTTTTCGCATCATCAGCGAGTTTACCGAAGGCTTCGACGAACTCTCCGGATTGTGCGACGCGATTTCGATTTTCGGTTCCGCCCGCTTGCCGCCCGAGCATTTTTATTATCAAAAAACTGTGGAACTGGCGGAAATGCTCAGCAAGGAAGGCTTTGCCGTGATCAGCGGCGGCGGGCCCGGCGTGATGGAAGCCGCCAACAAAGGCGCGATTTTGCATGATCAACCGTCTATCGGCTTGAACATCGAATTGCCGATGGAACAAACCCCCAATCCTTACCAAAACATTTCGCTGAATTTCCGTTATTTTTTCGTGCGCAAAGTGATGTTCGTGCGCTACTCGATCGGTTACGTATGTATGCCGGGCGGTTTCGGCACGCTGGATGAGTTTTTCGAAGCCTTGACCTTGATGCAAACCCACAAAATCTATCCGATTCCGTTGGTATTGTTCGGCACTGATTTCTGGAGCGGACTGATGGATTGGATGAAAGCCAAGATGATGGAATACGGCACCATTTCCGCGGAAGATTTAAAGCTGATTACCGTCACCGACGATCCGCAAGAAGTGGTCGACATCATGGTTGCGCATCGCGAGTGGAAAGATCTGCAGCGTAAAAATTAGACATAGCGCAACTTTCAGGACTCAACTCGGTCACAACCTCGTTAAACATAAGGATTTTTTATACACATGACTGCGACAAGTCTTAGCCCCAGCCAAGCCGCCTTACAAAACCTCAAAACTCACATCAACACCCAGATCATCGGCCAGGAAGTGCTGGTTGAAAGGATGTTGATTGCCCTGCTGGCCGATGGTCATTTGTTGGTGGAAGGTGCGCCGGGCTTGGCGAAAACCCGCGCCATCAACGTGCTCAGCCAAGGCATAGAAGCCGACTTTCATCGCGTGCAATTTACCCCGGACTTATTACCGGCCGATTTGACCGGTACGGAAATTTACCGGCCGCAGCAAGGCAGTTTCGAGTTTCAGAAAGGTCCGTTGTTTCATAACTTAATCCTGGCCGACGAAATCAACCGCGCACCGGCTAAAGTCCAGGCCGCTTTGTTGGAAGCCATGGCTGAACGGCAGATCACGGTCGGTAAAGCCACGTATCCGCTACCACCCTTGTTTATGGTAATGGCGACGCAAAATCCTATTGAGCAGGAAGGCACTTACCCCTTACCGGAAGCGCAACTCGACCGGTTTCTGCTACATGTCAAAATCGATTATCCCAATGCCGAACACGAGCAAGCCATTCTGCATTTGGCCCGCGCCGAGGCCAAGGGCGCACTGCAAAACCAGGGCAGCGCACCGCCTAAAGTGAGCCAGCAAGCCTTATTCGCCGCGCGCGGTGAAGTGTTGGATTTATATCTCGCCGACAGCTTGGAGCAATATCTGCTGCAAATCGTGCTGGCAACCCGCAATCCCGGCGCTTATGGTCAGGATTTGGCCGGCTGGATTCAATACGGCGCCAGCCCGCGCGCCAGCATTGCTCTGGACCGCTGCGCGCGCTCCAAGGCCTGGCTGCAACAGCGCGATTTCGTCGATCCCGGCGACATTCAAGATATGGCTTATGACGTGTTGCGCCACCGCCTGATTTTGTCTTACGAGGCGGAAGCCGAGGGCATTAGCAGCGATTATGTGATCAAAGAATTGATAGCCAGAATTGCCGTACCCTAAATGAATAAATCGCCAGCGACCGACAACCCCCGGGTGACGGTCACTCTCAAAGCCCTAGTGGACCTAGCCAAGCCGGCCGGCATGCTCAGTCTGGGGCACGCCAATATCCGCGCCGCGCAAAGCGGTAATTATCTGTCGCATCTGAAGGGCCGCGGCATGGCCTTCGACGAAACCCGGCTCTACCAACCCGGCGATGATGTGCGGCGCATCGACTGGCGCGTCACGGCCCGCACCGATAAGCCCCACAGCAAGATTTTCAAGGAAGAACGGGAAAGGCCCATGTTCATTGCCGTGGATTACCGCGCCACCATGGCTTTTGCCACGCGCGGCGTGTTCAAATCCGTGCAGGCTGCCCGCTTGGCCGGTTTACTGGCTTGGGCGGCACTGAAGCAAGGCGACCGCATCGGCGGGCAGATTTTCAGCGATGACGGTTGCCAGGAAGTAAAACCGCAAACCGGCAAACCGGCGCTGTTACGGTTTTTAAATGCCCTGGTCAATCCGGATTACAACGGTGCTGCTGTCGTCAACCTGGCGCAGCCTCTGGCCAGATTGCTGCATCATGCCCGGCCCGGCAGCCGGGTGTATATTCTCAGCGATTTTCGCGGGATGAATAGCGCGGCCGAAAATCATCTGGCCAATCTGGCCCGGCATTGCGAGGTGGTGTTGGTACACATCGCCGATCCGCTGGAAAGCAGTTTACCGACCCAAGGCCGCTACCGCTTTACCGACGGCTGGCGCGAAGTGCTGTTCGATAGTGGTGACAAACAGCGCCTGCAAGCCTATCGGCAACGCTTCCAAGACCGGCAGGCGTATCTGCAAAAGCTGGCCAATAAACTGCGTCTGACCTTGATACCCTGCACGACCCAGCAAATGCCTTTGGACGCATTGAACGGCACCCGCGCGCGTCCGGCGGCCTAAGACCTTCTCAATCTGGCCATGCGCATCCCCAATTTGTCTCATTCAACAGATTTTCCGGTGCCGGATAACGAGACACGAAGTATCGCGCTCGTCAGCCCGTTGGTTTTACTGATACAAATCGGCGTACTGAGTTTGCTGATGTTTGCCGGCGGCTGGCTGGGCGGCAAAATGATCATTCCGCCCGGCTATGCCAGTCCGCTATGGCCGCCAGCCGGCATCGCACTGGCTGCGCTATTTATGGGTGGCCGCAGGCTTTGGCCCGGAATCTGGCTGGGTGCGGCGTTCAGCAATTTTCTGGTGACTATTGATTTTTCCGGTCAATTGACCGCGCAAACTGCGATGTCCTCCTTTGCCATTGGCGGCGGTAGCGCCTTGCAGGCGTTGGCGGCTCTGGCTTTATCCAAAGCCTACGTAGAGCCGGGTTTGCCCAAATTGGATAGTCCGGCCGCCATACTCAAGTTTTTTGTCCTGGCCGGGCCGGTAGCCTGTCTGATCGCGCCCAGCGTAGGCGCAGCCGTACTTTATTCATTGGACTTGATGAGCCAGGCGCAACTCTGGTCGTCCTGGCGAAACTGGTGGGTTGGCGACAGTTTGGGCGTGATGATAGTGACGCCGCTATTGTTTTGTTATTTCGGACGCCCCCGTGCGCTTTGGCAGGCGCGGCGCTTGAGTGTCGCGCTACCCTTACTGGGCACGCTGCTGGGTTTGGTGCTGGTATTTTTGCAAGCCTTTCAAGCGGAACGCGCACGCATTCAACAAGCTTTCGACAGTCGGGCCGCCGAGATAGACCGGCTGCTGGCGGAATATGCCATTGATGTAATCGATAGTACGCTGGCGCTAAGAGATGTATTTCTGGCATCCGGGCAGGTGAGCAGAGCCGAATTTAGCGTGTTTTCCCAGGGTATCCTGCAACGCCATCCGGAAATCCAAGCCCTGGAATGGCTACCTCTGATTACCCAAGCTGATTTACCGGCCTTCGAACAAGCGGTACGCGCCGAAGGATTTCCTGATTTTCGCGTCATCGAACGGGATAGTGCCGGTCAATTGGTGCATGCAAGTGCCCGGCAGGAGTATTTTCCGATCATGTTTGTGGAGCCGATGGCCGGCAACGAAAAAGCCTTTGGCTTCGATTCCATGACAAATCCTCTTAGCCGGCAAGCAAAAATCCTGGCCCGCGCCAGCGGTAAACCCACCGCCTCGCAAAAACTGACGCTAATGCAGCGTGACGATACCGATCCCGGTATTTTGGTGTCCATTCCGGTTCGCCGGCATAGCTCCGGCGGCGACGTCTTGGATATTACCGGTTATGTCTCGGCAATCTTACTGCCGGCCAAAATGGTGGAAACAGTCACCAGGGGGCTCAACACCGATACGCTGGGTATCAGCATTGATGACCTCAGCGCGCCCGCCGGACAAACGGCTTTGTATGTAAAACCGGTACGCAAACCGGTGTCGTTAAACTACGACTTAAAAAAATGGCAGCATAATTTTGCGTTTGTGGATCGTAATTGGCAAATTACCGTCACGCCGGATAGCGATTTCGTCAACGAACAAGGTTCATCGCTACCTTTGATTACTTTGATCGGCGGGCTCTGTTTTACCAGCTTGCTGAGTATTTTATTGTTGATCATCAGCGGCAGAACCGCCTCCGTGCAAGCTTTGGTGGAAGAACGCACCCAGGCATTGGCCGACGCGGTTGCGGAATTGGAAACCGCCGCCAATATCGCCAAGGAATCGGAGTTAAAGCTGCGCACTATCGTCGATTCCGAACCGGAGTGTGTGAAACTGCTGGCGCGGGACGGCAGTTTATTGCAAATGAACCGCGCCGGTCTGGACATGATAGAAGCCGAGACGCTGGAGCAAGCCCAACAAGGACGCATGGAGGATCTGGTATTGCCTAAGTACCGGGCAGCCTTTAAAAAATTGACTCGGCGGGTGTTTGCCGGCGCATCAGGCACACTGGAATTTGAAATCGTCGGCCTGAAAGGCCGGCAACGCTGGTTCGATACCCACGCTGTGCCGATGCGCGATGCGGAAGGCAATATCGTAGCCTTGCTGGGTTTGACCCGCGACATAACCGAACGCAAGCAGGCCGAGGAACATCTGAAACTGGCTGCGCGAGTATTCAGCGAGGCGCACGAAGGTATTTTAATTACCGATCCTGGCGGGATCATCGTCGATGTGAATCCGACTTTTTCCGAGATTACCGGCTATAGCCGCGCTGAAGTGATAGGCCGAAACCCGAGCCTCTTGCAATCCGGTAAATACGGTGCGGATTTTTACCGGGATATGTGGCAAGCCTTGCATGAAGCGCAGCATTGGCAAGGCGAATTGTGGAACCGTAAAAAAAACGGCGAGTTGTATGCTGAGTGGCTAACGGTTTCTGCTTTGTGTGATGCCGACGGCAAGGTCACTCACTATATCGGGCTATTTTCCGATGTCACCCAGGCCAAGCAGCAGCAACAGATGCTGGAATTGTTTGCCCATTACGATCCGCTCACCCGCCTGCCGAACCGGATTTTATTCGCTGATCGCTTGAATCAAGCCATCGCCCATAGCAAGCGGGAGAACACTTTGCTGGCGATTTGCTTCCTGGACCTGGACGGCTTCAAGCCGGTCAACGACCAGTTCGGCCACGACATCGGCGACCGGGTGTTGGTGGAAGTGGCGGAAAGAATCAAAAGCGCGATTCGCGAGGAAGACAGCGTGTCGCGGCATGGCGGCGACGAATTCGCGCTACTACTGGGCGATATAGACTCGATTGAACAATGCGAGCAAACCATCATGCGCATTCACCGGGCGATTGCCCAGCCGTATGTCATCGACGATCAGCCGATTTCGGTCGGCGCCAGCAGCGGTTTTACCGTATATCCGCTGGATGATGCCGACGCCGACGCCTTATTGCGGCATGCCGACTATGCCATGTACCAGGCTAAATTGGCCGGCAAAAACCGTTGCCAGTTGTTCGATGCCAGCCACGACCAACAAATCATGCATCGCCACCAACAACTGCGCGACATCGAAGCGGCGTTTTTAAACAACGAGTTGTGCATGTATTACCAGCCCAAGGTGGATATTAAATCCGGCCAGGTTAAAGGCGTGGAGGCCTTGATCCGCTGGCTGCATCCGCAGCGCGGCATGGTGCCGCCGTTGGAGTTTCTACCGGTGATTGCCTCCACCGATCTGGAAATCCGCATCGGCAATTGGGTCATCGCGCAAGCTTGCGAGCAGCTGGCGGGCTGGCATGCGCGCGGCTTGCCGTTGGAGGTCAGCGTCAACATCTCCTCCTATCATTTGTTGTGGTCCGGGATTGGTGCTTATATCGAAGACACTTTACGCCTTCATCCGGAACTGGACGCCCGCTACCTGCAATTGGAAATTCTGGAAAGTACCGCATTGGATGATTTGTCGGCAGTGAACCGGATTATCACCAGCTGCCGCGAGCAACTGGGCATCAGCGTGGCCCTGGACGACTTCGGCACCGGCTACTCCTCGTTGACGCATTTGCGGCATCTGTCGGTAGATACCGTAAAAATCGATCAGACCTTTGTCCGCGACATGCTCGACGATCCGGACGACTATGCCATCATCGACAGCGTGATCGATCTCAGTCAGGCTTTTAGCCGGGAAGTCGTGGCGGAAGGCGTGGAAAGTCAGGAACAAGGTATCGTGCTGTTGCTGCTGGGCTGCCATCTGCTGCAAGGTTATGCGATTGCCCGGCCGATGCCGGCAGCGGCGATTGCCGACTGGGTGATTGCTTACCGGCCTTTCGACGACTGGCAAATTTATGCGGATGCCGAGCTGTCGGCGGAACAGGTTGACATAGCGATTCGCCGCTTCGACACCCGGCAGTGGTTGCAGCGGGTCCAGGCCTGCCTGTTCGCAGAGCCGCAAGGTGCCGTAAAAAGCTGGCCCATCATGGACCAGCGTCGTACCCATCTGGGCCGCTGGCTGAAGCAAGTACAACACGACCGACAGTATGCCCAGGATTGGCTGGAACATATCGAACAATTACAGCGGCAATTGCATGTCCTGGCCGAAAGTTTGTTGAAACGCTGCGAGACCGGCCAGCGCGATGCCGCGCAGGCGGGTTTTAACGACCTGCGGGCTATTGCAGCAAATCGACGACATGTTGATTTTGTATACCCCACTCCCCAATTTGGACGCGATGTAGATATTCAATATGGAACCATTGCCTTTAAAAGATATTCATTTGCCCGATTCGGTGGCTTTTTGGCCGCCGGCGCCGGGCTGGTGGTTGTTAGCGGTATTGCTGCCGTTGTTGATTTTTTTGTGCCGGTATTTTTATAAACGCATCCGCCGGCAGACAGCGGTGAAAACCGCCGGCAAATTGTTATCAGCGCTTCGCCGGGACGGCAGCGCCGACGCCAGACAGACCTTGGTGGCTTTATCGGCTCTGTTGCGGCGCGTAGCCATCAGTACTGCGCCGCGCAGCGATGCCGCGAGCTTGCGCGGCGAAGCCTGGCTTAGCTATCTGGATCAATCACTGCCGGATGCGCCGTTTACCCTAGGCCCCGGCCGTTGTCTGGCCGACGGCCATTATCGGCAAACACCGCCCGCCGATACCGAACTGGAGGCCTTGTTTGAATTGTGCGAACGCTGGTTGAAACAACAGGCGAAAAAACGATGATCGAATTGTACTGGCCCTGGTTGTTATCTCTACTGCCGCTACCGCTGCTATTGCGTTGGCTGTTGCCGGCGCGTGCCATCGCCCAAACGGCAGCATTGAAAGTACCGTTTCTGGACGATCTTGGCCCCAGCGAAACGCGGGTGGTCAGCAGCGAACGGCGCTGGCCTTTATGGCTGGCAGCTTTTGCCTGGGCCTGTTTACTGTTGGCCGCCGCGCGTCCGCAATGGCTCGGCGAACCCATCGAGCAAGCGGTCAGCGGCCGCGACTTGATGCTGGCGGTGGACGTTTCCGGCAGTATGCAGGAGGAAGATTTCATCATCGGCAAGCAGCGCGTGGACCGCCTAACCGCCATCAAACATGTCGCCGGCGAGTTTATTCAGCGCCGGGTCGGCGACCGCCTGGGCTTAATCCTGTTCGGCACGCAAGCTTACTTGCACGTGCCGTTAACCTTTGATCGCAAGACCGTGCAAACCTTGTTGCACGAGGCGTTTATCGGCATCACCGAAGACGACCCGAAGACCTCAATCGGTGACGCCATCGGCTTGGCGATCAAGCGACTGCAACAACAGCAAGATGCCAGCCGCGTGTTGATTTTATTGACCGACGGCGCCAATACCGCCGGCGAATTAACGCCGATAAAAGCCGCTGAACTGGCCGCCGAACATAAGCTGAAAATCTACACGATAGGCATAGGTGCCGATGAAGTATTGGTGCGCAGCCTGTTCGGTACCCGCCGGGTCAATCCGTCCGCCGATCTGGACGAAAAAACCCTGACTGCGATTGCCGATACGACCGGCGGCCATTATTTCCGCGCCCGCAATACCGAAGAACTGGAAAAAATCTACCGGATGCTGGATCAGCTGGAGCCGGTTGAAAAAGACAAACAATATTTTCGGCCGCGCAGTGAGCTATTTTATTGGCCGCTGGGTCTGGCTTTGCTATTGACGGGATGCTTAACCTTGGCCCGCTTGAGGTGGTCATGAATTTTGCCGATTTTCATTTCCTGCGGCCCTGGTGGTTGCTGGCATTATTGCCGGCCGCGCTGTTTTTGATTTTGCTGGTGCGGCATCGACAAGGACGTGGCAACTGGAGCGAGGTGTGCGATGCCGAGTTGCTGCCCTTTATTTTGCAAGACAAACCGTTGCAAGCATCGCGTGGCCCTTTGTTCGGTGCCGGCTTTGCCGCGTTGCTAACCATAATCGCCCTGGCCGGCCCCACTTGGCAGCGCTTGCCCGGCCCGGCTTTTAGAAACGATGCCGCGCTGGTGATTGCGCTGGATTTGTCCAAGTCCATGGATGCCGCCGACATCAAACCCAGCCGTATCGCCAAGGCCCGTTACAAAATTGCCGATTTATTAAAACAGCGCAAAGACGGCCAAACTGCATTACTGGTCTACGGCGGCGATGCGTTTACCGTAACCCCGTTGACAAACGATACCGCGACCATTGATAGCCAGCTAAGCGCCCTGACCACCGACATCATGCCCAGTCCGGGCAGCAACACCAGTGCGGCATTGAATGCGGCGGTGGCATTGCTGCGCCAAGCCGGCTTGGTCAAGGGCCATATCCTGCTGGTCACCGACGGCGTTGATAGCGATGTCGCTGAGCAGGCCGAACACTGGCTGGGCGATTACCGGCTCTCGGTACTGGCGATGGGCACACCGGAAGGCGCGCCTATCCAGTTGCAAGGCGCAGGGTTTTTAAAAGATAGCAATGGCGCCATCGTGGTTGCCAAGTTGGACGAGGCCGCGCTGAGCACGCTGGCGCAACACGGTCGCGGCATTTACCAGCCGGTGACGGCAAACGATGCGGATGTCGAGAATTTGGGGCGTTTATTCAATAGCGCCGAAACCGGTAACGAAAATTTGGATAGCAATCTGTTGCTGCAACAATGGGATGAAAAGGGGCCCTGGCTGTTGTTGCTGGTATTGCCTTGGGCGGCTTTGCAATTTAGAAAAGGCTTGTTATTGGCATTGCTGTGTTTGTTGCCGTTGCCGAAAAATAGCTACGCGCTGGACTGGCAGAGCTTGTGGCAAACGCCGGATCAACGCGCCAAGCAGGCTTTCGAGCAACAGCAATATCAACAAGCCGCCGAGCAGTTCGACAATCCGGATTGGCGTGCCGCCGCCCAATACAAGGCCGGTAAATTCCAAGAAGCCGCCGAGACCTTGAAAAACACCCAAAGCGCGGAAGGCCATTACAACCGCGGCAATGCCTTGGCTCAGGCCGGCCAGTTGCAAGAAGCCGTGCAAGCCTATCAACAGGCGCTGCAACTTGATCCTAAGCATCAGGATGCGAAATACAATAAGGAGCTGGTCGAGAAGAAGCTGAAAGAACAGGAACAGCAGCAGGAGAATCAACAGCAAGACCAGCAAAAGCAGAACAAACAGGATTCGTCTGAGCAACAGCAAAAGCAGCAGCAACAGCAGGACGGCAAGTCTGATCAAGCCGACAAAGATTCGCGGCGGGAGCAAAAGCAGCAAGACCAGCAAAAGGAAGACGCCAAGCAGGACGCGGAACAAAATAAGGCGAAAGAAGACCAACAATCCGAAGCCGAGGCCAAACAGCAAGCTGAGCCGCAGCCGCCCAAGCAAGAGCCGACAGACCAGGAACAAGCCGCGCAAGCCACGGAAAAAAACGAAACCGAGCGCGCCAACAAGCAATTATTGAAGCGCATACCCGACGAGCCGACGGGCTTACTAAAGCGTAAATTCAAATATCAATACGGTCAGCGCAATCGAGCTAACCCGACCGGTCCGGCCTGGTAAATTGACGGATCGGGAATCCGGAACGAATTAGCCTAAGACCGACACATTTTAATTTTGGACGCGATGAAACGATGGATATTGGCCTGATACTGATTTTAATCCTGATCAACGGCGTGTTTGCGATGTCGGAAATGTCGCTGGTCTCTTCCGGACTGGCGCGCTTGCAGAAACTGGCCGGTGAAAAACGCGCGGGGGCGCGCACCGCGCTGAAATTGCACCAGGATCCGTCCCGATTTTTGTCTACCGTGCAGGTCGGCATTACCTCGGTCGGTATTCTCAGCGGCGCGCTGGGCGAGGATGCCTTGACCGAGCCCCTGTATCGGCAACTGCAGAACATCCCCGCGCTGGCACCCTATGCCCAGAGCATTGCATTAATCGCCACGGTATTTCTGATTACTTATTGTTCGGTAGTCATAGGTGAACTGGTGCCTAAGCGACTGGCCTTGCTACATCCGGAGCGGATTGCGGTGTTTATCGCCCGGCCCATGCACACCCTGTCACTGGTTGCCAGCCCTGTCGTCTGGCTGCTGTCTTCATCTAGTACGCTGATACTGCGGCTATTTGGCGCGCATCGGCCGCCGCAGACCAGTGTCACCAACGAAGAAATCAAACTGCTGATGGAAATCGGTGCGGAGTCCGGGGTATTTCATGCCAGCGAAAGCCATTTGGTTGGCAACGTCCTGCAACTGGATGAACAAATGCTGGGTGCGGCCATGACGCCCCGGCAGCAGATATACGCTATCGATTTAAGCGATCCGGAAGCGACAGTGCGCGCCGAAATCGCCGACTGTCCTTACGCCCGGGCAGTAATTTGCCGGGACGGTCTGGAAAATGTGGTCGGAATCTTGCAGAGAAGCGATCTGCTGAAACTGGCGATGGCCGGCGAGACCTTGGATATAGCGCCGATCCTGCATACGCCGCTATACGTGCCGGAAGCCATGACGCTAAGGCAATTACTGGAATTTTTCCAGGAAAAGCGAGCCGATCTGGCGCTGGTCGTCGACGAATATGGCGATATTGAAGGCTTGGTCACGCTGAGTGATGTCCTAAAAGCCATCGTCGGCCATCTGCCCAGCCGCACCAATCTGGACGTCGATGTGGTGCAACGTAGCGATGGTTCGTGGTTGGTGGATGGCGGCTTATCGATTCAGCGTTTGAAGACGGTGATCGGTATAGACGGCAATTTGCCCGGCGAAGCCGACAACGCCTATCACACCGTCGGCGGCTTTATTTTGTTTTACCTGGAAAAAATTCCCCAAGTAACGGACAACTTCGAATATCGGCAGTGGCGTTTCGAGATCGTCGACATCGACGGTACTCGTATTGACAAGGTGTTGGTCAGCGCCAAGCCGCCCGAGGCCGCAATTTAACGCTTTGCCAAATTGGGTTTGTCGGCCTAAAGCGCAATAGGCGACACCTGAGTTATACGCCAACATTGCTTGCATCGGCATTCGCTTTACATCGTTAGATTACCTGACGACCTAGAAAATCACCTGGCAACGTAGAAATAGCCCGTGATTTGTTAGTTGTTTGAAAAGATTTTTTGCTTAAAGGAAATACCATGAAAGCCAAGCTCCATACGCCATTCCGCTCTTCGCCGCTTATGGCAGCGCTGTTTTTGCTGAGTTTTGCCCTGCCCGCCCTTGGCGCGGATCATAAACCCTTACTGGAAGCCTCGCCCGCCTTGCTAAAGCTGCTGAGCATCGCCGAGGTTAAACCCGGCGAAGTCGCCGAGTCGCTGAATCTTTCGGCCAGGGTGGAATTGGATCAACACAGAGTCGCGCGCATCGGCGCCTCGGTTACCGGGCGGATTACCGAAATCGATGCCATGCTCGGTCAAGCCGTAAAAAAGGGCGAACGTCTGGCGCTACTGAACAGTACCGAACTGGGTAAAGCACAGTCCGACTATTTAAAAGCCGCGTCGCAAGTCAATTTACGGCGGATTACCGTCAAGCGCGCCGAGCGCCTGCTGGAAAGCGGCGTGATCTCGGAAGCCGAGTTTCAGGAGCGGCAGAGCGTGTTGACTGAAGCGGATGTGGATTTACGCGCCGCCGCCGACCAGTTGCGGGTCATGGGCATGAGGGATGCCGATTTGCAGCGTATAGACAAACAGCGCAGCATTCACTCCTTTTCGCCGGTTACCGCCAGCATAGACGGCGTCGTCATCGAACGAAACGTCGCCATCGGCCAGGTGGTGCAGCCGGCAGACGCCTTGTATACCGTTGCGGACTTGTCGCAGCTGTGGCTGGTGGCGGAAATTCCCGAGCAACAAGCGCATTGGGCGCGGCAAGGCGATCAAGCGTTCGCCGAAGTGCCTGCACTGCCGGGGCAGGAAGTTAGCGGCAAACTGATTTACGTCGCCGATATGGTCGATTCGGACACCCGCACGGTGACGGTGCGCATGGCCCTGGCCAATCCGCAGCGTCTGTTTAAGCCGCAGATGCTGGCAACACTGAAAATCAGCAAGCCCGGTTCGCAATCTTTGATCGTGCCCAGCCAGGCCGTGGTCAGGGAAAATGATAAGGATTTTGTGTTTGTGGAAACCGCTGCCGCACGTTTTGAGTTGCGCCCGGTACGTTTGGGCCGCGAAGAAGCGCAGAAACGGCCCTTATTGGAAGGCTTGAAAGCGGGTGAAAAAATTGTCGTGGGCGGCGCGTTTCATTTAAATAACGAACGCCTGCGCAGCACATTGGAGTAGAGCATGATTAACAGCCTAATAGCAGCCGCTCTGCATCAACGTGTTCTGGTGGCGGTGCTGGCAGTGGCGGTCACGCTGTTCGGTGCGCGCGCCGTGCAGCAGTTGTCGGTGGATGCATTTCCGGATGTCACCAATATCCAGGTTCAAATTGCCACCGAAGCGACCGGCAAATCGCCGGACGAAGTGGAACGCCTGGTCACCGTGCCCTTGGAAATAGCGATGGCCGGCCTGCCGGGTCTGGAAGAAATGCGTTCGATGAATAAGAACGGCTTGTCTTTGATCACGTTAATTTTTACCGATAAGACCGAGGTTTACTTTGCCCGGCAGTTGGTGATGGAACGGCTGATAGAGGTGAAGCAGCAGATGCCGGAAGGCATCAATCCGGTGCTGGGGCCGGTGTCCACCGGTTTGGGCGAGGTCTATCAATACACCTTGGAACGCGACGACGACGGTCAGCGGGCCTTGACCCAGGAGGAATTGCAACAGCGCCGCGAAGCCCAGGACTGGGTAGTGCGGCCGTTGCTGCGCGGGATTCCCGGCGTGGCGGAAATCAACTCCCAGGGCGGCTATGTCAAGCAATACCAGGTGTTGGTTGACCCCAACCGCTTGCATCATTACCGGATTTCATTGACTGAAGTATTCGAGGCGCTGGCCAGAAATAACGCCAACAGCGGCGGTGGCGTACTGCCGCATTATGCCGAACAATATCTGATTCGCGGCGTCGGTTTGATTAACGACATCAAAGACATCGGCAATATCGTCTTGAAGGAAGAAGACTCGGTACCGGTGCATATGCATGATGTCGCCGAAGTCAAAATCGGCCATGAAGTTCGAGTAGGCGCGGTGCTCAAGGACGGCTACACCGAAGCGGTCGGCGGCGTGGTCATGATGCTGCGTGGCGGTAATGCCAAGGAAGTCGTCAGTCGGATCAAGGCGCGAGTGGCGGAAATCAACGCGAAAGGCATGCTGCCCAACGATCTTAAAATTGTCTCCTATTACGACCGTAGCGATTTGGTCGATGCGGCTTTGCATACCGTGACCAAGGTTCTGCTGGAAGGCATTGTGTTGGTGGTGATCGTGTTGTTCCTGTTTCTGGGCGATGTGCGCTCCAGTCTGATCGTGGTCAGCACCTTGATCGTCACGCCTTTGGTGACGTTTATCGCGATGAATCAGCTGGGTCTGTCGGCCAATTTGATGTCGCTGGGCGGCTTGGCGATTGCCATTGGTTTAATGGTCGACGGTTCGGTGGTGGTGGTGGAAAACGCATTTCGCCTGCTCGGCGAACGCAAGGGCCGCGCTACCAGCCGGGTGCGCGTGGTACAGACCGCCGCCCAGGAAGTAGCCACACCGGTGTTGTTCGGTGTCGGCATCATTGTGCTGGTATTTTTGCCGCTGATGACGCTGCAAGGCATGGAGGGCAAGATGTTCGCGCCGCTGGCTTATACCATTGCGATTGCCTTGCTGATTTCGTTGATCGTGTCGTTGACCTTATCGCCGGTACTCTGTGCCTTTTTACTGGAAGGCCACGACGGCGAACATGACACCCGGCTGATCGCTTTCATCAAGCGGATTTATTTACGGATGCTGGATTGGGCGATGGCCAATCGGCTGAAGGTGGTGGGCGGTGCGGTCGGTGTGTTTGCCGCGACTTTAGCCTTACTGCCCTTGCTGGGCACATCGTTCATTCCGGAAATGAAGGAAGGCTCCATCGTGCCGGGCATTAACCGGATGCCGAACATTTCACTTGAGGAAAGCATCAATGTGGAGATGCAGGCGATGAAAATGGTGATGGCAATCCCCGGCGTAAAAACCGTGGTTAGCGGTGTGGGGCGCGGCGAAAGTCCGGCCGATCCGCAAGCGCAAAACGAGTCCACGCCTATCGTTACATTGAAACCGCGGGAAGAATGGCCGAAAGGCTGGACTCAGGACGATATCGCCGATGCGATGAGCGCCAAACTCACCGAAAACCTGCCCGGCATGCAGGTGGTGATGGCCCAGCCGATTTCCGACCGGGTAGACGAAATGGTCACCGGCGTGCGCTCCGACGTGGCCGTGAAAGTGTTCGGCGACGATCTGGCTGAACTGAAACGCCTGGCGGACGCTATTGCCGGCGTAGCCAACAGCGTGAACGGTGCCCGCGATATTCGGGTTGAGCGCCTGACCGGTCAGCAATATTTAAATATCACCGTCGATAGGCAAGCCATCGCCCGCCACGGTTTGAATGCAGCGGACATTCACGATGTCATAGAAACCGCGATAGCCGGCAAAGTGGCAACCGAGATTTATCAAGGCGAACGGCGCTTTTCGGCGGCGGTGCGCCTGCCGGAGCAATTTCGGAATAATATCGGCGCTATCGATGCGTTGATGCTGACCTCCGCGAACGGCGCGCGCGTACCGCTGGGCGATGTCAGCAACATCACCTTAAACGACGGCCCTGCCTTGATCAGCCGGGAAATGGGTAAACGCCGCATCGTGGTAGGTATTAATGTTCGCGACCGGGATTTGGGCGGTTTCGTGGCCGAACTGCAAAAAGCCGTGGCCGACAAGGTGCAATTGCCGGAAGGCTATTATCTGCAATGGGGCGGCCAGTTCCAGAATATGGAACGAGCTTTGGGACATTTGCAGATGATCATCCCGGTCACCATCGCGGCGATTTTCTTTTTGTTGTTTATGCTGTTTAAATCGCTGCGCTTTGCCGCATTGATTATTCTGGTGCTGCCGTTTGCGTCCATTGGCGGCATCATCACGCTGTTTCTCAGCGGCGAGTACCTGTCGGTGCCGGCTTCGGTGGGATTCATCGCCTTGTGGGGCATAGCGGTGCTGAACGGCGTGGTATTGGTATCGTATATCCGTTCGCAGCGGGAAAGCGGCCTGAGTCTGGATTATGCGATACGGCGCGGTTGCGAACAGCGTTTTCGACCAGTGATGATGACCGCCACGGTGGCCTTGCTAGGTCTGGTGCCGTTTTTGTTTGCCATCGGCCCCGGTTCCGAAGTGCAAAAGCCCTTGGCTATCGTGGTGATCGGCGGCTTGATTAGTTCCACGCTGCTGACGCTGGTGGTATTGCCGGTGTTATACGGATGGTTCGATGATCGCCGCGATATACATAAACCTTTTTCGATGAAGTAATTGATCAATTGTATGCATAGACATATCTACTCGTGGCTGCTGTATGGCCTGTTAATGCTGCTGAGCACCGCGATACAGGCGGCAGAGATTCAAGTGGCGGTTGATCGTAATCCGGTTGGCCTTAACGAATCGTTTCAAATTACCTTTACCGCCAGCGAAGAGCCGGACGGCAATCCTGAGTTTGCGCCCTTGCAGGAGAATTTTGAAATTCTCAGTCAGCAGCGCAGCACCAGCTCATCCTGGGTCAACGGCAAAAGTAGCCGGACCGAACAATGGATAGTCCGGGCGATGGCCAAACAAGCCGGCGAGTTGTTTATCCCGCCGATTGCCTTCGGTGCCGATAGCAGCAAGCCGTTGAAGCTGGTTGTGAATGAAAATACCGCCGCTCCACAAGGCAACGATGACATATTTCTGGACGTGACCGCTACGCCAGAGCAACCTTATGTGCAGTCGCAGGTGCTGTACACGCTGAAGTTGTTCCGCAAAGTACAGATTACCCAGGCCAGCCTTAGCGAGCCGGAAATTAAGGATGCCTTAGTCGAAAAACTGGGCGAGGACAGCACCTACGCCACCCAAGTCAAGGGCGTGGATTACTGGGTGACCGAGCGCAAATATGCCATTTTTCCGCAACAGAGCGGGGTATTTACTATTGCGCCGCTGATTCTGAATGCCGAATACCTGAGCAATCAACGCCAACCGAGTTTCAACGGCTTCTTCAATCGGCCGGATACCGAAACTCGGCGGGTGGCTTCCAAAGCCATCACTTTAAACGTGCAAGCGGTGCCGGCAGGCTTTAAAGGCCCGAACTGGTTGAGTGCCGAGTCATTAACACTCAGCGAAGCTTGGTCCGACGCCGGCTTGCAAACCAAAGTGGGCGAACCCTTGACCCGCACCCTCACGTTGAGCGCGAAAGGCGCCACGGTCGGCCAGTTGCCGGAGCTGCTCGATAAAACCGCTATCGACGGCATCAAAACCTATCCCGACCAACCGCTGCTGAAGGAAGATAAAGACAGCGACGGCTTAACGGCCCTACGCGAGGAAAAAATTGCCTTCATCCCTTCCAAGCCCGGCGAATACACCTTGCCGGCGCTGGACATCGTTTGGTTCAACACCAAAACCCAGAAAACGGAAACTGCACATCTGCCTAGCGTCAAGCTCACGGCTTTAGCCGGCAGCACGGATGCCCAAAATTCCGCACCGCCCGCTACATCAAATGCACCTCAAGAGCCGGTAACTAACCCAATGATCACGTCGCCGATTACCGTGACCAACAGCAGCGACACCCGCTTTTGGCAAGCGGTATCGGCGACGTTGGCGCTGGGCTGGCTGCTGACTATTGTTGTGTTTTATCGTCGCCCTTCCGGCAAAGTATCTAAGGATAAGTCTGTTGAACGGGTGCCGGAAACTGCCATGGAAAAGACGCTGAAACGCGCTTGTTGGGAAAATAACCCGCAGGCCGCCAAACAGGCCTTGTTGCAATGGGGTAAGGCCGAGTTCGGCGCGGAAAGTTTGGGTGCAATTGCGGCGCATTGTCCCGAGGCGCTGCGTGAAGAGATTTTGACTTTGAATCGCTTGCTATATTCCGGCCAAAGTCAGGACTGGCAAGGCCAGACTCTTTGGCAGGTGTTTTCCACTAAACCGGCAGCGGTCAGCGGCAAAGGCAAAAGCAAAAGCGATGACGGGTTGGAGCCTTTGTTCAAGATTTAAGGTTCGATTCCTCAGCCGCGCCCGTTCAGATGTGCCAATGCCATATACAATGCGGCAATCGAGCGGGCTTCACTGCATTCGCCGCTGGCTAGCAAAGTATCGATACTATTCAAGGGCCAAGGTACCACTTGCAGTTCTTCAGGTTCGTCGCCGACCAGCTTTTCCGGATACAGGTCTTCAGCGAGAATAATATCTATCGTGTGTTCCAGATAGGCCGGCGCCAGCGATACGCGGTGCAAATGGCGTAATTTGGCGGCGCCGTAACCGATTTCTTCTTTCAACTCGCGATTGGCAGCGTCCAGCATGTCTTCGCCGGCATCGAGCTTGCCTTTGGGTAAGCCTAGTTCGTAGCGATGAATGCCGGCGGCATATTCCCGAACCAGCAGCACCGTGTCTGCATCCAGCATCGGCACAATCAGCACCGCGCCATGCGAGGCGCTGCGGGCCAGGCGCTCGTATTGGCGGCGCTCGCCGTTACTAAACTCCAGGTCCAGGGCTTCGATGCAGAATTGCCGGGTTTGGGCGATGACGGTTTGTTTCAGAATTTTCGGTCTGTTGGGCATCGGCTCAGGTTCTACAACTTGGTTGCTGATTGGTTGCTAAAAAGGATGTGCTTTTGACTCTAATATCCGCGCAAAAGCACTTCTAACTGTTGGCTAACTTGAAAAAACCAACCACGTTTTGCAGTTGTTCGGCTTGCCCGTTCAATTCCTCGGCGGTTGCCGCCATTTCTTCCGAGGCGGCCGCGTTTTGTTGGGTTACTCTGTCCAGCTGACGCATGGCCTCGCTGATTTGTTTGATGCCGCTGGCTTGTTCGGCAGACGCTGCATTGATCTCTTGCACCAGGTCCGCCGTTTTAACGATGTCCGGTAGAACATGGCCGATGAGTACGCCGGCTTTTTCGGCAATCGAGACGCTGTTGGAAGCTAGTTCGTTGATTTCCGCCGCCGTGGTGCGGCTGCTTTCAGCCAGTTTACGGACTTCCGCCGCCACCACGGCAAAGCCTTTACCGTGTTCGCCGGCGGAAGCGGCTTCGATTGCCGCGTTTAAGGATAATAAATTGGTTTTGTAGGCAATATCTTCGATTAGCCCGATTTTTTTGGCGATGTGTTTCATGGCGTTGACAGTTTCGATCACCGCTTCCCCGCCTTGTTTGGCCTCGCTGGCGGATTTGCCGGCCATCTGTTCGGTGACGTGGGCGTTTTCGGTATTTTGTTGCACCGAAGCGCTGAGTTGTTCGATGGAGCTGGTGGTTTCTTCGACACTAGCGGCCTGCTCGGTGGTGGCTTGGCTGATCGATTGCGCGGTAGCGCTAACTTCCTTGGACGCGGAGCTTAATACGTCGGCGTTACCCAGAACTTGCTGGACGACGTTACTGAGCTGGTCGCGCATGCCTTTTAAATCGTACAGCAAACTGCCGGTGTCGCCTTCCCGTAGTTCTATCGCCACGGAAAGATCGCCGGCGGCCATGGTATTGACCGCTTCGGCAGCATAGCTGGGTTCTCCGCCAAGCTGCGTCATTAAGCTTTTAGTGATCAGATAGCCGGCTACGCCGCCAATTACCACGGAAATTAGCGCCAATGTGGTAATCAAGTTAACGCTTTGATTAACCGTTTCCTTGGCTTCTACTCCGGATTGTTTCATTAGCTTGGTTTGAAACTCGATTAGCGCAGCTACTGAATCTATATACTCGGTTTGTAACTTCCTGACTTGAGTCAGCAGGAAATCCGTTGCTTCCGCTTGCTTACCCTCTCCGGCCAATTTGATGAACTGATCCTGGGCGGTCACGTAGGGTGTACGGGCATCCAGCACTTTTTTGAGTACGGCTTTACCTTCCACGCTGCTAATACTCTCGTCGAGTTTATCCAGGTTTTCCTTGATGGTGCGGCGCGCGTCTTGAATACGGGCCAGTTCCTTATCAATGGCGGCTCGATCTTTGATAATCAGGGTATTACGCATCGAGCGGGCAATAACGTTAATGTTGCTGATGACATTATTGGCCCAGACCGTTTTCGGAAATTTATCGTTGACCATATTGTCGATGTTGGACAGCAGGTCGTTCATGCCGTTGATGCTGATGCCGGCAATAATGGCCAATAACAGTAGGACACCGCTGAATCCCAGGCCTAAACGGGTCCGCACTCTCATGGTACTCATGAATTTAACTCCTTTCGACGGCTGATGCCGGACAACACAGATATGCAAGCTTTTAATCCTTTTTCTTATAGACATCAAGCCTAGCTGAACTTGGAGATTTTCCGGTTAGAATAAAAACTCATTAAGGCTGTGTTTGGGAACGACAAGCGCTATTGAATGATAAGGATAAACTGACATGCTCGACTGGAAACAAATCGATACCGTGCTGTTGGATATGGACGGCACTTTGCTGGATTTGAATTTCGATAATCATTTTTGGCAGGAGTTTGTGCCCTTGCGCTTTGCCGAACTGCACAGCCTAACGCTTGAGGACGCCAAACAGCAGTTGGCACCGCGTTTCAAGGCGATGGAAGGTAAACTGGAATGGTATTGCCTGGATTATTGGACCCAAGAATTGGCCTTGAATATCGCCGAGCTGAAACAGGAGTTGGCCGGCTTGATTGCGGTGCATCCGCATGTCACCGAGTTTTTGGATGCGGTGCGAGCCAGCGGCAAGCGTTTATTGCTGGTGACGAATGCCCATCGCGACAGCTTGAACTTGAAGATGGAAAAAACCTGTCTGCATGGGTTTTTCGACGAAATCGTTTCGTCGCACGATTTTGGTTTTGCCAAGGAACAGCAAGGTTTTTGGCAGATCCTGCAAGATAAGCACGTGTTTGAAAAGGCTAAGACGCTGTTGGTAGACGATAGCGTTGCGGTGTTGGCGTCTGCCAAGACTTTCGGCATTGCTCATCTGGTGTCGATCAGCAAGCCGGATAGTCAACGGCCGGTTAAGCAGGTTGCTGAGTTTGCGGCGGTGGAGGACTTTCGGGCGTTGATGCCTGGTTTGTAGCGGATGCCGGGCGCGGTGGCCTGGGTTCTCTGGGCTTGTGATCCGCACGCGGCGGGCGTTTGTCTCTTTGCATGACGCGTTCCCGCGGTTCGCGGCGCTGGGGTTTGATGACGTCTTCCACCATCAATTCCGGCGTGATGCTTTGCACAGGCACTTTCTCGCCAATGTAATCCTCGATGTCCGGCATTGAGTAAGCGTATTCCTCACAAATAAAGCTGATCGCTTCCCCGCTGGCACCGAAACGGGCGGTGCGGCCGATACGATGCACGTAATCCTCAACGTCCTGCGGCAAGTCATAATTGAAGACATGCGATACGTCCGGAATGTGCAGGCCACGAGCCGCTACGTCGGTCGCAATCAAGAGTGTGACCCGATTTTCCTGAAAATCATTGAGCAAGCGCTGGCGCTTTTCCTGCGGCACGTCGCCGCTGAGCATGGCCACTTTGTGGCCGTTGGCAGCCAGATAATCGTCCAGCTGCTCGGCGCAGCGTTTGGTGTTGACGAAGACGATGCTGCGCTGCGGTTGGTGATGTTTCAGCAAGCCCAGCAACAGCGGGATTTTTTGCTCGTTGGCCGGACAGTAAGCCACTTGATTGATGGCTTTGGAAGTTACTTCCTCGGATTCGATGCGAATCAGCACCGGGTTGTTCATGTGCTCATAAGCCAGTTCGGTGACTTTATAAGACAACGTAGCGGAAAACAGCATATTCAAACGCTTTTCTGCCGGCGGCATGCGGCGCAGCAGGAAGCGGATGTCCTTGATAAAGCCCAGATCGAACATGCGGTCGGCTTCGTCCATCACGGTGACCTGGATGTTATCCAGCGTGAACGCGCCTTGCCGGTAAAAATCGATGATGCGGCCCGGCGTGCCGATAATGATGTCGACATTGCCTTTGATTTTATCCAACTGCTTTTGGTAGTCGGTACCGCCGTAGATCAGCGCAAACTTCAGGTTCAGATACTTGCTCAGAGCAACCGCATCTTTGTGAATCTGGATAGCCAGTTCGCGGGTTGGTGCGAGAATCAGCGCGCGCGGGTTCTTGATTTTTTCGCTTTCGTCGTTGATTAGATGCTGAAAGATTGCCAGCAGAAACGTGGCTGTTTTGCCGGTGCCGGTTTGGGCTTGGCCGGCAATGTCTTTGCCTCTTAACGACAAGGGCAAAGATTTATCCTGAATCGGCGTGCAGTTGATGAATCCTGCTTCTTTCAGACCTTTGATGATGGAGTCGGACAGCTCCAAATTGCTAAAACGCGTTTCCGTTAAATGTGTTTTCTTCATAGCCCGATAGAATAAACTAAAAAGCCGCGCGGTTGAAATCGATTGACAATTAAAGCGCCGCGAAACTATAGTCTTGACTTTGTAAACTAATGGAGAATGGCGTGAGCGACCTAGTCCTTCATGTATCAGACGCTGATTTTAATGAAACTGTGTTGAAAGCCGGTGCGCCGGTGTTGGTCGATTATTGGGCAGAATGGTGTGGTCCATGCAAAATGATTGCCCCGGTTTTGGATGAAATTGCATCCGAATATCAAGGCAAACTCACCGTTGCCAAGCTGAATATCGACGAAAACCCCAAAACCCCGCAGCACTACGGTGTGCGCGGCATCCCGACCTTGATGCTTTTTAAAGGCGGTGAAGTGGAAGCGACTAAAGTCGGCGCCTTAACCAAATCCCAATTGGCTGCGTTTATCGATAGCAACATATAAATTCAAGCCGAATCACCGGATTTATTAAAAATGTTTTTGATAAGTCCGGTTATTGCGCTAGAATTTTTCCCGCTTGCTTCTTCGCATTCTGATCGTCCTTAACAAATCCAACAACTACCTGCCGCTGTAAACAGCACTCTGCTGTTTTGCATTTCTTTCATTTCCCTTAATCAACATGAATCTTACCGAGTTAAAACTTAAACAAGCCACTGAAATTATTGCAATCGCTGAATCCTTGGGTCTCGAAAACATCGACAGAGCCCGAAAGCAGGAATTGATTTTTGCGATTTTGAAGAAACAGGCGAAGAGTGGGGAAGATATTTTTGGCGATGGGGTTTTGGAGATATTGGCGGATGGATTCGGTTTTTTAAGAACACCGGGTTGCTCCTATTTGGCGGGCCCCGACGACATTTATGTATCGCCCAGCCAGATCAGACGTTTCGGTTTACGCACCGGTGACACCGTTAGCGGCAAAATCCGCCCGCCGAAGGAAGGCGAACGCTACTTCGCGATGTTGAAGGTCGAAAGCATCAACTTCGAATCGCCAGAACAATCCAAAAACAAAATCTCCTTTTCCAACCTGACACCGCTGTTTGCCAATAAACGTTTCCGTTTGGAACAAGGCAACGGCACCAGTGAAGATTTAACCGCCCGTATCATCGACTTGATCGCGCCTATCGGTAAAGGTCAGCGCGGCCTGATCGTCTCGCCGCCCAAAGCCGGTAAAACCATGATTATGCAAAGCATCGCCCATGCGATTGCCGAGAACAATCCCGAGTGTTATCTGATCGTACTACTGATCGACGAGCGCCCGGAAGAGGTGACTGAGATGGAGCGTTGCGTACGTGGCGAAGTGGTCTCCAGTACCTTCGACGAACCCGCTACCCGCCACGTGCAAGTGGCTGATATGGTCATCGAAAAAGCCCGGCGCATGGTTGAACACAAGCACGATGTGGTTATCCTGTTAGACTCGATTACCCGTCTGGCCCGTGCTTACAACATGGTAGTACCGTCTTCCGGCAAACTGTTGTCCGGTGGTGTCGACGCCAATGCGCTGGAAAAACCCAAACGTTTTTTCGGTGCGGCGCGGAATATCGAAGAAGGCGGCAGTTTGACGATTATCGCTACCGCGCTGGTGGAGACCGGTTCGCGGATGGACGAGGTGATCTTTGAAGAGTTTAAGGGTACCGGTAACATGGAATTGCATCTGGAGCGGAAAATCGCCGAGAAACGCATCTATCCGGCGATCAACATCAACCGTTCCGGCACGCGCCGCGAGGAATATCTGGTGGATCCTGACGAACTGCAAAAAACCTGGATTTTGCGCAAAATCCTGCAGCCAATGGACGAATTGGCGGCATCCGAGTTTTTGCTGGGCAAACTCAAGGACTTTAAAACCAACGCCGCATTTTTCGATTCGATGAAGCGCTGAGCGCAAAACCTCTGTACCGACGAGCGCTACAGCGCTCGTCACAAACTCGTCAAACATCCCCACCGCTGTTTTTCTCTTTTTTGTCATAAAACACAGAAGCCTAGACTCATTCTGATGCGCAGCCAGCAGCGCGCCAGCACATTTGATGGTTGTCGATGCGATTAATTTTGTTATATTGCGCGACGACCTTAAACGAGGAGTATGGCCTTGCGAACAACCAGCAAATTTTTTATGCAATTCGTCCGATTAGCCGGCCCCTTCTGGTGCTCGGAAAATAAGACAACCATTCGGACCTTATCGGCGTTTTTGGTCGCGTTAACAGTGGCGCAAATTGCGGTGTCGGTCATTATTACCGAATGGAGCGCGGATTTATTCGATGCCTTGGAGCAGCGCTCTATGTCGAGGCTGTTTACCCAAGTTGGGCTGATCGTCTTGATTTTTATCGCGAATATGGCAATCACGGCGACCCATTTGGTCGTCAAACGTCGCTTGCAACTGAGCTGGCGGGGCTGGTTAACCGATAAATTGATCGGGCAATGGATGCGCGACGGCCGGCATTATCTGGTTACCCACTTACCGGGTCAGCACGATAATCCTGACGGACGCATCGCCGAAGATGTACGCATTTCCACTGAATACGCAATCGATCTGTTACACACTTTCTTTTACTGCGTGCTGTTGTTGACCAGTTTTACCGAGATCCTGTGGACCTTGTCGGGGACCGTTACGGTAAATCTAGGTTTGGTCGAAATCCCGGTTCAAGGCCATTTGGTCTGGTTGGCGCTGATTTACGCCGCTAGCGCATCCACGCTGGGTTGGTGGATAGGTAAGCCGCTCACTATGGCTACCGACAATAGACAGACCGTGGAAGCCAATTTCCGCTTCGCGTTGGTCAAAGCCCGGGAGAATGCGCAAGCCATTGCCTTGATCCACGGTGAGCGCCATGAGAATCCGCATTTTCATCATTTATTCGGAAACATTGTCGATGCCTGGAATCAACAAACCCATGCCTGGCAGCGGATCACCATGTTTAGTTCCGGTTATTCGATATTGTCCATGGCATTTCCTATCTTGGTGTCGGCGCCGCGCTTTATTCTGGGTACGATCAGCCTGGGAGCACTGATGCAATCCGCGCAGGCTTTCCAGCAAATGGTCGCGGCTTTGTCATGGCCGGTGGATAACATGGGTAAGGTTGCGGAATGGCGGGCCTCTGTCGAGCGAGTTTTGGGATTGAGCAAGGCCCTGGAGCAATTGGAACGCGAAATAGCCAAGCCTGACCCCTATCGGATTCGGTTGGTGAAAAGCGACAAATCCGTATTGGCGTTTCGCGATTTATGCATTTCGCGTTTGGACAGAATCGTCTGCGTGTCCACTCTCAATGAAGAAATCAAGGCCGGAGAGCGGGTGTTGATTGCCGGCAATGCGTTTTCCGGTAACAAGCTGTTCAAAGCTATAGCAGGTCTGTGGCCATGGGGCGAAGGCATAATTGAATTGCCGGATGATGAAACCATGTTTTTTATGCCGCCGCGTCCTTATCTGCCTACCGGTACCTTGCGCGCGTCAATTTGCTACCCATCCAACCCCTCCACTTTCGATCAGCAGATACTTGAAAATGCCCTTCAACTGGCCGGTGTGAAAGAGTTGGAGGAACAGCTCGACCAGGTTGCCGATTGGGAAAAGAATCTTGAGCGCGAACAACAACAACGCTTAGGCTTGGTGCGGTTGTTGTTGCACAAACCCAAATGGATATTGATGCAGGAAGCCTTTGATTCGCTCGACCCTGAAAGCGAAGTGGACATGGTCAATCTAATCCATAAAAGGCTCACGGATTCCGCTGTCCTGACCATCACCAAGGTGCCCAATATACAGGCCTTGTACAAGCGGCGGATTACGCTCTGCTAACGGGAAGCGTGCTCTAAGGCGCTTTGTACCGGGGCTATCCGGATGTCTGCCAATAAACTGCGCGGGGTCAATCTGGGCGGATGGTTGGTTTTGGAAAAATGGATGACGCCCAGTTTGTTTGCCGGGTTGAATGCCAGGGACGAGACCAGTTGGTGCGTCGAATTGGGCCGCGAAGCCGAAACCCGTTTGCAGCAACATTGGCAAACCTTCATCACCCGCGCCGACTTTGCCTGGTTGGCGCAAGTCGGGATCAATGCGATACGCATCCCGGTTGGCTATTGGCTGTTCGCAGCCGATTATCCCTATCATCATAGTTTCGGCGCCGTGCGATTTCCTTTTGTCGGCGGCGGCATGGAGGTGCTTGACCGGGCTTTCGATTGGGCTGAAGAATTTGGCTTAAAGGTTGTTGTCGATCTCCATGCCGCGCCCGGCTGTCAGAACGGTTTCGATAATGGCGGCATCCAGGACGTTTGCGAGTGGCATACTCAAAACAGCTATATCGACTATTCCCTGGAGACCCTGGAGCGATTGGCCCAGCGTTACGGCAAACGCGCGGCATTGCACGGAATTGAGATCTTAAACGAGCCGCGCTGGGATGTGGATACTGAACTGTTGAAACGTTACACCGAAGCCGCTTATTGGCGCATTCGCCGCCATTGTCCGGCTGAACAGGTGGCGGTGATATTTCATGATGGTTTCCGGTCGTTTCGCGAATACGCCGGTTTTTTACAGTCGCCCGAGCATGGCAATGTGATCTTTGACATACACCGTTATCAATGTTTTGTGCAGGACGATATCGACAGGGATATTTATCAGCATTTGCAAAAAGTGGTTTGCGATTGGAAAGCAGAAGCTGACGAGATTATCAGCGGCCTGAGTTTGCCGACCTACGTCGGCGAATGGAGTTTGGGGTTGGATGCAAAACTGGCGGCGCTTTGGGCCGAGGGGCTTTTCGATCATGTCCATACGGAAATGGACGACATGCAGTTCGATATCGCTTGTCGCGGCTACGCGGCCGCCCAACTGGCCGTGTTCGAAAAGTATCTGGGCTGGTTTTTCTGGAGTTATAAAACCGAGAATATGCCGCAATGGAATTTTCGGGAATGCGTCGAGCGTGGCTGGTTACCGGGTAAGTATGCTTGACGCTTGGGGCGATTGCTAAAATATTTGGTATTTTAAGTGGGGGATTTGCGTTCTGGAACGTCTTACTATTAACAGCATCATAGCAATCATGCCGAATGGGTATGCTTTAGCCGATAATGATGATTAGGTGTAATATGAAAACAAGACGATCTCGAACCAAATTGGACAAAATGTCGCCGGAAGCCTTGGATGCCTGCTTCCCGTCGGCGCGCTATTTTCAAGTTCACTTCGAATATCTGCATGAAACCATCAATGAACTGAAACAGCAGCTTGCTCAGTCCAACCAGCAAATTGCCGAACTGCAACAGAAGCTGCAAGCCCAGTCGTTGGCCGAAATGCCAACGGTAAATTATGCTGCCGAGACAAAGTCCACGGGTAATTTGCGTCAGTCTTAACAGCCCTAAGGTTGCTTTAGATAGCCGTCACTGTTTTTTTCGACCCAGCGTATTTGCCCGGATTCCAAGGTTTCCCGTTTCCAGAACGGTGCCTGGCTTTTCAAGTTTTCCATAATGAAGCGGCTGGCGTCAAAAGCGTCACCGCGATGCGCGGACCACACTGCCACCAGCACCAGCGTATCGTTGGGCGATACCTGGCCGATGCGATGGATCAGCAACACCTCCAACAATTGCCACTGACTTTGGGCTTGTTCGACAATACGCTGTAATTGTTTTTCGGTCATCCCTGGATAATGCTCCAGGTACATACCGCGTACCTCGTCGCCTTGATTAAAGTCACGCATGGTGCCGACAAAGACACCGGTGGCGCCGTATTTGCCGGCCATGTCGACAGCCTGGGTTTGAAAATCGGCCAGTTCTTGCCAGGGGTCGAAAATCTCGCCGCTGAGTTTGATGGTACTCATTTCAACCTCCGGTCACCGGTGGAAAAAACGCCACGTCGTCGCCGTCGCTAACTTCGGCATCCAGACCGACATACTCCATATTGATCGACGCCAATATCGTGCCCGGCATGTCCATGTGCGGATTAGCGCGATGCCAGACCTCGAGCACTGTCAACGGCGCATCGATTGTCAGCTCGTCGTAGCTGCGGCCGACGCGATCCTTCAAGCTTGCAAAGTAAAGCACTTTAATCGACATCTTCATTCACCCGGTAATACAATGCTTGGCTGATTCCACTTGCCTAGTATGCCATGTCCCATTCGCCGCTCACTCATTTTAATGCCGCCGGAGAAGCCCATATGGTGGATGTCGGGGATAAGGCCATCACCCAGCGTCAGGCGGTTTGCGAGGGTTACATAGAGATGCAGCCGGAAACCTTGGCACTGATTGTGGCCGGCACCCACAAGAAGGGCGACGTGCTGGGCATCGCCCGCATTGCCGGCATCATGGCCAGTAAAAAAACCGCCGATTTGATTCCGCTCTGCCACCCTTTGCCGATCAGTCATGTCGAGCTTAGCCTGCAAGCCCAAACCGACTTGAATCGCGTGTATTGTCAAACCACCGTCAAGACTACCGGCCAAACCGGCGTGGAAATGGAAGCCCTCACCGCGACGCAAATTGCTTTGCTGACTATTTACGATATGTGCAAAGCCGTGGATCGCGGCATGACGATTCAAGGGGTGCGCTTGCTGGAAAAAAGCGGCGGCAAATCCGGGCACTGGCGACGGGACGACGCTTAAATCAAGCCTTGCCGCTTACTCGTCGGCCTTCTTGTCAGGCGGGCGGTTGATGATTTTTTCGTCTATGGCTTTGTGTAGCAAACGAATCAGTTCCGCCGAGCCATCTTCGCCAAACTCCAAGTCTTCCGGTTTTGTCAGGCTGGCGTTGACGGTTAAGCCTCGCCGCTCTTCTTTCAACTTGATGGTGTATTCGGCTTCGTCGTAATCATTATTCAATAAAGCGCGCAACAAGCCGACATCCTTGCCGCTGGTGTCGGGGTCATAACGCACCTGAAAGCGTTGATCTTCCTGGCTTTTATCCAGCACTTCGATATTGCTGATTTTCAGCGCCGTGGCGACCATTTCCCAAGCCCGGTCGGGGCGGGTTTTCAAGGTAAGCACAGGCTTGCCCCCTTCGTCGGTAAACGCCATCAAATCGGCCAAAGCCGACTTAGGCTTTAAATCGTCGGCAGCCACTGCCGGCTGCGGATTGGTATGTTCTATCGGTAAAACCGGCGGCAGTTCCAGGTGATGGGTGTCGCGGTATTTGTCCGGCGCATCCGCGCAAGCTGTCAGCAACAGGCAAGGCAGGCCGTAAGTCAGCGTTCTCAACCACATAAGGCTCACTCGCAAAAAAAGCGTCTATGTTCCAGCACCGGGAAAGACAGGCGGGTTTTTTCCAGGCGACTTTTATCGACTTCGGCGCTGACAAAGCCTGGGCCGGTTTTGTAACAATCCAGTACCACGCCCCAAGGATCGATCACCATGCTGTGGCCGTAGGTTTGCCGGCCATTCATATGAAAGCCGCCTTGGTTTGGCGCGATGACGTAGCAGAGGTTTTCGATGGCGCGGGCCCGCAACAATACTTCCCAGTGCGCGGCGCCGGTTTTGGCGGTAAACGCGGAAGGGATCACCAATATATCCAGGCCTTGCCGGGTCATCGGCCGGAAAAATTCCGGAAAGCGTAAGTCGTAGCACACCGCCACACCCAGCCGGCCGAACGGCGTATCGATCACGCAGGAGGCGTCGCCGGCTTCGACGGAGTCGGATTCGCGGTATTCCTCGGCGGTATCCGGCACGCTGACGTCGAACAAATGTACCTTGTCGTAGCGGGCGACTCGCTCGCCCTGCTCGTTGTAGATCAAACAAGCCGCGCGGACTTTGTTGGCGGCGGTGGCCTGCATCGGCATCGTGCCGCCTATCACCCATATGCCGTATTTTTTGGCGGTGGCGGCCAGAAAGTCCTGAATCGGGCCATTTCCATCCTGCTCGCTGACTTTAACCTTGTCGTATTCGTTCATACCCATGATGGCAAAGTTTTCCGGCAAGGCTACCAGTTTCGCACCGGCTTTCACGGCTTCGGCGATCTGTTTCTCGGCTTCAAGCAAATTGGCGCTGACTTGCGGTCCGGAGGCCATCTGGATGGCGGCACATATGGTCATGAGGTGTCCCTGATTTTAATTGTTTTCGATAGTTTTAACTGTTGGGGAAGTATATTCAGCAGAGCCGTTCATTTGCTCAGCGACTCCAGCCAGCCGCCGGTTAAGCCGCGCCAAGCCTTTTGCACCAAGCCGTCTTGATCGTGTAACGGCGTGACCTCGACATTGCCCCAGGGCCCGGCGAGTTTGTATTGCGAGCCGAAAAAATAACCTTCTTTGTAATCGTCAGTCACCACTTGGGTAATGACGGCAGCGATACCGCCCACGATTGTACCAGCAATCGGCACCGCCCCGGAACTCTTGGGCACGACGGCAACGCGGTGGTCCATGGTCTTTTTTACCAGGTCGGCGGTCCCGGCTATGCTGAGTTTCGCCGATACCGCGTCGATTAATAAATTGTCGGTATAGGCCAAGCCGTTGCTGATTTTGAAGTCGCCGGTAATCTGATCAAAGGCCAAGCCCTGGCGGTAGACGTCGGTAAAATCCAGGCTCAAGCGCTTGGCCCATTGTTCCATCGCGATCAAGCCCAGCAAGCGGCCAAAGCCGGGCTCTATGCTGGAAATGCGGCCGTCACTGAACTTCAGCTGCATTTGCCCGGTCAGGTTGTCAGCTGAAAATTGCTGCGGGGCGCCGCGCCAGCCGCCGTTGAAATTGATTTCGGCATGGGTGCCTCTTAAGTCGTCGGTAAAACCTAGCTGCGACAGAAACAAGCCGAAACCGTTCATGTTCAGTTTGCCGGTCAACTGCGTCGAACTGCCGCCGACCAGTTTGATCCAGTCCGCACTGAAATCTATCGTGCCGGCCACGCTGGCCAGTTGCACGTGTTTGAAATGAATGCCGTTGATCAGCCGCTCGGTATTCAGCTTCAAGCTACCCAAATCCACGCCGCGCCATAGTAGTTGCTTGCTGTCGATGTCGATCAAGGGCAAGTCGGTAACGACTTCTTCCGCCGCGTCGAAATTCAGGCTATCCATCGCCGACAAATTCAGATAATCCATTTGCAGCTTGATGATGTTGGTACCGCCGCGCTGGTCGGGGATCGTCAATTTGCCGCGTGCCATCGCGCTGTCCAACGTGGCTTGCCAAGCTTGATTGATATGCTGCAACCGGCATTTTAGTGCGCCGATGTTCTGGCCTTGCCAGATCAGTTGCTCGGTATCCAGAATAACTTCTTTTAACGCCGGCAAACGTTGCTGGGTTTCGTTGTCGGAGAATGCGACAAGCGCGTCGGACAATTTGAATTGCGGCTGATTGATTTCCAGCTTCAACCCTGCCGGTTCGTAAAAGTCCGCCGAGTTCCGGCCGAACACTATATGCCCGGAATGGAGTTGATTTTGTTTGCCGTCGATCAACAGCGCAGCGTTCAACTCCTTGCCGTAAGTAATTTTTAGTGGCAAGTATGGGCTGTTGTTAAAAATAAAGCTTAGATTCAATGCTTGCTCTTGATCGGCCGATTTGGCTAGAGCATCCTGGGTGTTGATCGTTACGCCCTGTAAGTTGCTGTTAATGCTCAGGGTGGACGGCTTTGCCGCATCGTAAGGCAGCGTCAATACGGTTTGATAATTCAAGCTGCCGTCGGCAACCTGATTTTTCAGGAAACTGAATTGTTTTTCCAAGCGCTTGATGTCGGTGGTGCCGTCTATCAGGATTTGCGTGGCACTGGCATCGCTTTGCAGGATGGCATGTATCGGATAACCCAGGGTACTGCCTTCCAGACGGTTGCTACTGACCCGGTCTTCGGTAAAACGCAGCACACCGCTGATGTCGTTGACGGCCAGATCGACGGGTTTGACCAGCAAGCGGGCCTTATCCAGATGCGCATCGACTTTGACGGTGGTCGGCAGCGTTTCGTAGTAAGCGATTTTCAGATCGAGATCGACTTGGGTATTGCCATCCGGGGCCAACACTTTGGCCAGCGGATCAATTTTGGCGCGTAACGGGGTTTTTTGTAGATACTGTAAACTGTGCGGCAGCTTGCTTTGCACCTGGCCCAATACGTAAACATAATCACTATTGGCCAGATCAGGAATCGACACCACGGCTTGATTGATGTCGACGTTTTCGCTATGGCCGCCGTTAATCGCCACGTTCAGATCCGCGCCGAGGAATTGCACATCGGCATGCACCGCGCGCAAATGCGGCCACAGGGCGTTGAACTGGATTTCGCCGTCGTCTATCTCAAACACTACTTCAAACCGGCCCGCGCCGCTAGTGAACGGGAAATCCGCTAACCGTCCATTCAAGCGCATTTCGCCCTTGTCGATATGCCCGCCGATAAAAGCATCGTCCAGCCAGGCGACTGCATCCTTGCCCATGATTTTGGCCGGCAGGTATTGCGGTACATTACTGATGTCTTTGAAATTGTCAAAACGAGTGCGCATATCAATGACAGCGCTGTCGTCATTCTTCGGGATACTGAGTTTCAGGTTGGTTTGCGTGTGAAAGGCCGCGCTGTCCAGTTGCAGATTTTCGCTGGCGATTTGCCAGTCGGTGTCGGTTTGCCGCCAGCTGATTTGGCCTTGTAAACGCGGGACGTCCAGGCTACTCCTAAACATTTGCGGCGCATTGAATTTGGCGTTTGTACTGTCGAATATCAGTTGCCCGCCCTGGTCGCCGGCAATGATCGAGCCGCTTAGCTCTTGTAATTGCGGCACGTCGCCTTGCGCATCGTTGCCCAGTTGGCTGAAATGGCCGTTGAGCGCATAGCGTTGCTGATTACTCTCAGCGTAAAACGACAGATCGCGCAAAGTGCCGCGTGGATTGAGTGACAGCCATTTAGCCAAATCGGTTTGCTCTGCCGGTAGAAATGGCGGTATCAGATGCATCAAGGCTTGCAGATTCAACTGTTTGATCACGCCGCTGAGGTTGCCTTGCGCATCTTGCTGTAGATAGAGCTCGGCATCCCGCCAGCGCTGATGATTGGCGAAAATGTTGACATCGTAGGCGCTCCAGCGTTGCCGGCCGTTTTGCTCGGTCCAGGCCAGATTGCCTTCGAAGGTGTCGAGTTGCAGCGGTTTGCCTTGCTGTCTGCCGAGTTTAATCTGTTGGCCTTGCAGATAACCGCTGACTTGGTAGGGCATCGAATCGCGCCATTGGCTCCAGATCCGCATATCGCCGGAGCCGGATTCCAAATGCAAACCCAGCGGTAAATCCTCGATCAGCCAAGCCGGCCCTTGCAGATTGCTGCCTTCCACATAAATTTGGCCGTTGATGCCATTGGCCTGAAAGATATTCCCGTCAAGTCGGGCGGAAATGCGCAAGCTGTCGCCGTATTGCTCCGGCAAACTGCTGACTAGATGGAGCTCGTGGCTTTGATCCAGATAGTGGTTTTTTATCAGCAAATCGAAGTGTTCGACCGTCACCGGCGGCCGATGCCGCTTTAAATCCTGCCACGTCACCTGGCTTTGCAGAATCTCGTATTTGCCGCCCTGTAACAGCCACAGCGGTTGCCCGTCGCTGCTTTGCAGGCCTTTGATGCTGAGGCTGCCGTCCTCATTACGCAGAATATCCAGTTTGGCGCCCACCAGCGTCACCCAACTGGCGGCCATAGGGTCCTGGGTCAATAGCCATTCCAGTAAATCGATGCCAATGCGCACTTCTTGCAGGCGGATAGCCGGTTTCGCCCCGGCTTCGGCGCCTTCGATAGCGATTTCCCGCAACAATAATTCCGGGCTGAAGCCGCGCATATTTGCGCCCAGTTTGCCGATATGCAGCGGAATGCCGGTGGTCTCGCGGACTTTTTGTTCCAGCGTGATGCGGTAATCGGCAATATCGATCAAAAAAACCCGTACCGCGCTCAAGACGAGGGCAATCGTGATCAGCGACCAGAACAACAGGTGTCGGGTAGCCCGGGTAACGTGGTGAATAACCAAAATAGCCGCCTATAACAACACCACGTCGTAGTGTTCCTGGTTATATTCGGCTTCGGCGCGGATTTTAATACCGACTTTCAAGAACATTTCCAGCTCTGCCAGCATATCGGCTTCTTCGTCGAGCAGCATTTCCACGACCTGTTCTGAAGCGAGTACCAGGATTTGCTGGACATTGTATTGCCTGACCACGCGAATGATTTCCCGAAAAATTTCCAGGCAGATCGATTCGGCGGTTTTCAAGACGCCGCGACCGCCGCAGGTCGAGCAGGGTTCGCAGAGAATGTGTTCCAGACTTTCCCGTGTGCGTTTGCGGGTCATTTCCACCAGGCCCAACGCGGACACTTCGGTGATTTTGGTTTTGGCGTGATCCTTGTCCAGGTTGCGCTGCAAGGCCTGCAACACCTGCTTCTTGTGGTCCTCACTCTGCATATCGATGAAATCGATGATGATGATACCGCCCAAATTGCGCAGCCGTAGCTGTCGGGAAATGGTCTGGGCCGCTTCCAGATTGGTCTTGAAGATGGTTTCTTCCAGATTGCGGCCGCCGACATAGCCGCCGGTATTGACGTCGACAGTAGTCATCGACTCGGTCTGGTCGAACACCAGGTGACCACCCGATTTGAGTTTGACCTTGCGGTCCAAGGCCTTGCTGATTTCGTCCTCGACGTTGTAAATATCGAACACCGGCCGCTCGCCGGAATAATGCTCGATGACCGACACAATTTCCGGGACGAAGGTTTCGGCGAATTCGACCAAGCGTAGAAAGGTTTCCTTGGAATCGACCCGAATTTTTTCGATGCCGTCTTTGTACAAATCGCGCAAGGTGCGAATGCTGAGCGGCAGGTCTTCATGGATCAGGGTTTTGACTTTGGCCTTGCTGCTTTTTTCCAGGATGGATTCCCAGAGTTTGTGCAAAAAAGTCATGTCGGAATACAAAATCACGTCTTCCACGCATTCGGCCGCGGTACGGGCAATAAAGCCGCCCGGTACCTGGTGCTTTAGCTGATAGGCTTCGATGCAAGCCCGCAAGCGGGTGCGCTCGGATTCGCATTCGATGCGTTGCGACACGCCGGAGTTACCGGCATAGGGCATGTAAACTTGGTAGCGGGACGGGATGGAAATATCGGTGGTCAACCGCGCGCCCTTGTTGCCGAGCGGATCTTTGGTGACTTGCACCACCAATTTTTGGCCTTCCTTTAAATAGTGTTCGATATTTTCCGAGGCCCTTTCGGCTAGTTCCTTGCTGCTGAAATCGGAAAGATGTAGAAACGCGGCTTTTTCCAGGCCAATGTCGACAAAAGCCGCCTGCATGCCCGGCAATACCCGGCATACCTCACCTTTATAGATATTGCCGACCAAACCTTTTTGCCGTACCCGTTCGATAATCAGTTCTTGCAGGACGCCGTTTTCGATCACCGCGACTCGGGTTTCCGGCGGCGTGACGTTGATTAATATTTCTTCGCTCATTGAATAATGTCTATGCCTGCTAGGCTTAATAATTGCGCGGTTTCGAAGAGCGGTAAGCCCATCACGCCGGAAAAACTGCCGGTGATCGATTCAATAAATACGCTGGCCAAGCCTTGAATGGCATAGGCTCCAGCCTTGTCGTGAGGTTCCCCGGTTTGCCAGTAAGCGACGATTTCCTGGTGGCTCAAGGGCCTAAAGCGCACTTCGCTAACGCTAAGCGCTTGCCAGTGTTGCTCACCGCGTAAGGATACCGCGCTATAGACTTGATGGCTGCGGCCGGATAAATGACTGAGCATTTCAATGGCGTGCTGCAAATCGTCCGGTTTGCCCAGGATGCGGCCGTCGCAAATCACGCTGGTATCCGCGGCCAGTACCGGTAAATCAGTGCCGACCGTTGCCAGACAGAGCGCCGATTTTTCTGCGGCTACCCGTTCGACGTAAGCAGTCGGTGTTTCGCCCGGCCGCGGCGTTTCGTCGATGTCTACCGCCATGATACTGTGACGGATGCCGATTTGCTTGAGCAATTCGCTGCGGCGCGGCGAGGCGGAGGCCAGGATCAGTTGTGGGTGCATGCGCTTAACGATGGTAAGGGTGGTTATTCAACAGACTCCAGGCCCGGTAGATTTGTTCAGCGACAATCACTCGAACCAAGGGATGCGGGAAAGTCAGCGGTGAGAGGCTCCAGGACTCCTGCGCCAGGTCCCGCACTTGCTGGGATAAACCTTCCGGTCCGCCTATCATTAATGCGACCGGCTGGCCGTTGCCCAGCCAGCGTTGCAAGGCTTGCGCCAGATTCGGCGTGGTCCAGGGTTTGCCGGGTATGTCCAGCGTCACCACGTGCGCCCGGCTTGGCAATGCCGCTATCATGCGTTCTCCTTCGTCCTTGGTAATGCGGGCAATGTCGCCGCTACGGCGTTTGTCCGGGGCAATTTCTTTTAGCAGCAACTCGCATTCGCGCGGCAGCCGCTTGGCATATTCATTATAACCTTGCTGTACCCAGTCCGGCATTTTGTTGCCGACGGCTATCATGTGGATTTGCATAGTTGTTACAGGCTATCAATTCGCGGGAAAACGGGGTGAAGAACGGGTGGCATTCATGCGCACAGCGTTTACAAACGTCGCCGAGCTATTGGCGCTAATCGCTAGCGTGACCATGTTTGGCATGCGCAGGATCCCCAAATCCCGATATTTTTTGCTGCGCTTAGGTTACACGAAGCGCCGGGCTTTGCGAAATCGGCTCTACCGTCCGATAGTGCAAGCCCTAAACGGCCATCTGGTTTATTTAAACCAATTCTTGGTCGGATTGGCTTTTTTCAACCAAATGTCGTTAGAATGTTTGCTGTATTGGACTTAGACGATAACAATGGTGATGCTAAGCGCGCTGTTATGGACCCCGGCGCTGGGGGCAATATTGCTGGTACTGGTCTCTGGCCGAAATAGCCGATTGATCAGAATTGTAGCTAATCTATTCAGCTTGGCGGCTTTGTTGCTGGCTGGTTTGCTATTGCTCCAGTTCGACGCCGACGACACCGCGCTGCAATTTAGCGAGTTCTATCCGCTTAACCCTAAACTGGGCAGTGCTTATGCTTTGGGTGTGGACGGCCTGTCCATGCCGATGCTGGTGCTGGCTGCGCTGTTGACTTGCATTGCCCTGCTGGCTTCCTTTTCTTTAACCGACAGCATCAAGGGCTATCATATTTCCGTGCTGTTGTTGGAATTCGGCATGCTCGGCGTGTTTATGGCGCAAGACTGGGCGCTGTTTTACATCTTCTGGGAAGTGACCTTGATCCCACTGTTTTTCCTGATCGACCGCTGGGGCGGCAAACGCCGGCATGCCGCCAGTTTAAATTTCGTGCTGTACACCATGGGCGGCTCGGTGTTCATGTTGCTGAGTTTATTGGCGATCAGTCAATACGATCTGGAAAACCAAGGTTCTTTGATGGCGTCGATGGGCCAAGCCGCGCAAAACATGCCAGAGATCGAACAGGTTTTGGTTCTTTTGGGTTTCCTAATCGGCTTTGGCGTGAAAATGCCGATCTTTCCCTTGCATGGCTGGCTACCGTTGGCGCACGTCGAAGCGCCTAGTCCAATCAGCATTTTACTCTCGGGCATTCTTTTGAAAATGGGCGCCTACGGCTTGCTGCGCTGCGTGGTGATGCTGCCGGTTGCCGCCAAATTGATTCAGCCGCTGCTGGTATTTCTGGCGCTGTTCGGCATGCTTTACGGCGGTTTGCTGGCCTGGCGGCAACGCGATCTGAAAGCCATGGTGGCCTACTCCTCTTTGAGTCATATGGGTGTGGTCCTGCTGGGCATTGCCGCGCTGAATCAAACAGGCTTCACCGGTGCGATATTACAAATGACCGCGCACGGCCTGATCGCCGGCGCGTTGTTTTTATTGGTTGGTCTGCTTTACGAACGCACGCATACCCGTAACATTCAAGATTACAGTTCGCTGGTGCAGGTCATGCCGCGCTTCGCTACCTTAACTACCTTGACCTTGCTGGCGGCCATGGGCTTGCCCGGCTCCGTGGGTTTTATCGCGGAACTGCATACCCTAATCGGCGGCTTTCAGGAATGGGGCGGTTTGATGGTGTTTTTTAGCCTCAGTATTCTGATCAGCGCCGCCTATGCGATGCGCACCATCGGCTTGCTGTTTACCGGTCCGGTGAAATCGCAGATGCGGGACATCGCGGATTTGAAGTCGGTGGAGCTGATGGCATCGGGGGTGCTGGTTGGAGGGATTGTGTTGTTTGGCTTGTTGCCAGCGCCTTTGATTGATTTGTCTACCGCGACGGTGGGGAAGATGTTGTTGGTGATGGGGGAGAGGTTGCCTTAGGGTTTTATGCTTATGTCTGGGTTACTGAAACTTTGTGTCGCTAATGCGACGGCTTATTTGATGTCGGTGCTCGGACCGACAGCCGAGCTACTTTCTTTTGCTCCGCCAAAAGAAAGTAGCCAAAGAAAAGGCGGCCCGGATACCGCTCGTTTCCTGCGCTCCTCGCTTTTGGCAGCGGTTGCCGAAAGGGGCTTCCTGCCCCTTCGGCAACGCGATGCATCCCTGCATCGCCCCTTCGGGCTAATCCCGCCAAAAGCTCCGGTGCTCGGCGCGGTATACGGGGTAACCCCCCCGCCCAATTTCAAGATTTTTGCAGACACTAAAGCAGTAAGCTTTTTGCTCTGCGCGTCAATGAATATGGCGGCGATTTGACCATGCACGATTACGCAAATGGCAACGCCTCTGCCCAACAAATTATCCTCGACGCAATCCAGCACCTGGATCACGTATTACCGGGGCAGGCGCCGATCCACGATTTCGTGCATCACAATACCTTGCATGGCTTTCAGCATTTGCCGTTCGAGCAAGCCCTGGCGGAATTTACCGAATTAACGGGTATCCGTTGTTATCTGTCGGATGAGCAGTTTCGCGAGTTTTATGCGCAGGGGCGGATAGCCGATGATGACATTGATACCGCGTTGGCCCAGCATTTTGGAGAAGCGCTGGACACTGAGATTTGCAAGGTCAATGGCAAAACCATCACGCAACACATGCTTTACCGACTGGCCTTGCTGCACGATTTGGCGGCCCTGAAGCCTGCGCAATTCGATTGGCAAGTGCGCGAACTCCGGGTGTTGGAGAATATGTTAAGCAACGGCGAAAAGGCTGCCGACTTATGGGATGGTTTGCTCGCCAAGCTTGGTTTGCAAATGCCGAATTTGCATCCGGAAGATTTGCTGGATTTGTCCGCCGAGCAAATCCGGCAATGGCTGCCGGATGCGGCGAATGCCGGTGCGGAACAGCAGATGCGCCAATCTTGCATGGAGAGCCTGGAAAGCCTTTTTGCACGGGTCGGCGACCGTTTGACCTTGCGCGGCTTGCTGTTGGCGTTGACCGGCGAGGATATTCTGGACACGGTGCGTCCGCAATTGATTCGTTTATGCGCATCGTTATTGGATGAAGGCCTGGCGGCCTGGCGATTGCCCAAGCGCCAAGAACTGGGTTTGTACGAAGCCTGGCGCGAGAGTTTGATCTACGATGCCCAGCCGGTTTTTCAGGAACTACATAATTGGCAAACGGTTACGGGAGCATTACCTGCCGAACCCATAGATGCGATTGCGCAAGAGCTGGTAGCACTGAAAATCCCAGAATCCCGCTGGGTTGGCTATCTGCAAAGGCTAGCCCTCGAACTACCGGGTTGGTCGGGTTTGATCAACTGGCGGCAAACTCATCCCGATTATCAAGCGGATGACGCCACCCAACCCCTATTGGCCGATTATCTGGCGATACGCTTGATTCTGGATCGGCTGTACGCAGAACAGCTATGCAGGCAGCAATGGGGTTGCGAGGCGCAACTGGACAAACTCCGCGGTTATTTTTCGAAAAACCTGGCTGAGTTTTCGGTCAGGCACACTTTGTTTCAAGGCCAATTGCCGGAGTATCTGGCGCTTGCGTCACAGGCTTTACTGAAAGATTCGGCGCGGGACAAACACGTCTGGCAGACCGTGGCCGAACGGATCTGGACCTGGCAACTTAGTCCATTGGCTCCCTCAGCCCTAGGTATTTATAACCAGGGTTGGCGCTTGTTTCGCCTTTGCCAATTGCTTGGATTAACCGCCAGTGACGTGCAGCGTTCAGAGCCGGCCCCGCTGTTGGATTGCTTGGCCAGCATCGACGCTTTCAGCGAAGCCGATCGCAATACTGTCTGGCTTAACGCCTACGAACGCCACTATCAACAAGCGCTGCTGCAAGCCCTGCACGCCAATCATAATCGCGGGCGCTGGGCGCAACGAGACAACCGCCCCGCAGCACAAATCGTGTTTTGCATGGATGATCGCGAGGAAGGCATCCGCCGTCACTTGGAAGAACTCAATCCGGCTATCGAAACGCTGGGAGCCGCCGGATTTTTCGGGGTGCCGATGAATTACCAAGGCTTGGACGATAGCAAATTGACGGCCCTTTGTCCGGTGGTGGTCGTACCGGCACATAACGTTCAGGAATGCAGTCAACCCGGCCAGGAAAAAGCCTTGGCCCGGCGCCGGCAAGGCCGCAATCTAAAGCAACGGCTTGCCGATTTGCTTCAGCACGGTTTGCGCCGTGATACGCTGCTGGCATATCCGGTGATCAATGCCATGGCACCTTTTACTTTGCTCGGGTTGCTGGCGAAAAGTTTCATTCCCAAAACGCAGCAGCAGTTGCTGGCTGCGGTGGCGAAAGGCATCGCGCCCGACGTGCCATCGCAATTGCATTTTACCGCTGGCAACCCCGAGACGCCTGCCTCCCCCCAACAGCCCAGATTAGGCTTTACCGACCAGGAGCAAGCCGAGCGGATCGCCGGGTTTTTGCGTAATACCGGTCTGACTTACGGCTTTGCCGAATTGGTGGTATTGATGGGCCATGGTTCGATGAGCCAAAACAATCCGCATTTGTCCGCATACGATTGCGGCGCCTGCAGCGGCCGGCACGGTGGGCCGAATGCCCGGTTGTTCGCGGCAATGGCGAATCGGCCAGAAGTCAGGCAATTACTGGCCGAGCGCGGTATCGTCATTCCAGCCGACACCTGGTTCATCGGCGCCGAACATAATACCTGCGACGAAGACATCATCTGGTATGACAGCAGCGCCGTGCCGCGGGAGCGCCAACCGGGCTTCAACAAATTTATGCAGCAGATGCAACACGCGCAGCGCATGTCGGCTCACGAGCGCTGCCGGCGTTTGGCGTCCGCGCCGCGCCGGCCGGAGCCCAAGCAAGCGTTACGGCATTTTCTAAATCGCGCTGCCGATTATTCCCAGGCTCGGCCGGAGTTGGGCCATGCCACCAATGCCGCGGCACTGGTCGGTAGACGCTCTTTAACGCAAGGTGCATTTTTTGACCGTCGCCTGTTTTTGATTTCCTACGATCCGAGCCAGGACCCGGAGGGGACAGTGTTGGAAGGCATTTTGCTGGCGGTCGGTCCGGTCGGGGCCGGCATCAACCTGGAATATTATTTTTCCACCGTGAATAACGAACGGCTGGGTTGCGGCTCGAAAGTGCCGCACAATCTGACTGGCTTCTGTGCGGTGATGGAAGGTGCCGGTAGCGACTTGCGCACCGGCTTACCAAGGCAGATGATCGAGATTCACGAGGCCATGCGTTTACGAATCGTCGTTGAAGCCAAAACCGTGGTGTTGGAGCAAATTTACGGCCGGCAGGAAAGCCTGCGAGAACTGATCGGCGGCGGTTGGGTGCATCTCTGCGCCAAAGACCCGGATAGCGGTGAGATATTTGTGTTTCAGCGCGGTGTCGGCTTCGTGCGCTGGCAGCCCGACAACATCGAACTGCCGCTACGGGACAACTCGCCGGATTGTTATCGCGACGAAACCCAGCCGGTGGCGCCGATGTTGATCAAACAGCCCGATTTAATGGCGGTTGTATGAGTATGGCCGCCTACGCAACCCTGATTCCTTTGTTTCCGTTGCTGGCGGCGCTGTTGATTGGCGGCCTGCACTTTTTCCGGATTATCGATGGCGAGGCCGGCGAGAAAACCACGGCCCGGCTGGGCGTGACGGCTATTGGCTTATCGGTACTGACGGCCCTGGCTTTATTGGCCGGCAATTTGTCCGGTCAGTTGCCCGACTCGGTGTCGTACGGCACCTGGCTGCGTAGCGGCTCGCTGAGCATAGACTACACACTCAGCACCGGCGGTTTTAATCTGGCCTTGGCCGGTTTGTTCTCGCTGTTACTGCTGGTCGTGATGCGCTTTTCAGTGAATTACCTGCACCGCGAGGCCGGCTTCCACCGCTTTTTTTTCATCCTGAATTTATTCGCGGCGGCCATGCTGCTGTTGGTTTTGTCCGGCAACGCGGTGTTTACCTTTATCGCCTGGGAGATGGCCGGGGTTTGCTCGTATTGGCTGATTGCTTACGCCTACGACAGACCCATCGCCGCGAATAACGCCACCCGCGTATTTGTGACCAACCGCATCGGCGACGGCGGTTTTATTTTGGCAATCGGTTTGGCCCTGGCCTGGTTGGAAAACGCCGATTGGCAAACCATCAACAGCAGCGCGGCGGATCTGGAGGCGGGCGACGCTACCTTGCTGGCCCTGAGTTTTGCCATGGCGGCATGCGCCAAATCCGCGCAGATTCCGTTCACGCCCTGGTTGGCGCGGGCAATGGAAGGGCCGACGCCGTCCAGCGCTATTTTCTACGGCGGGGCGATGATTCATGCCGGCGTGTTTTTAGTGATTCAATTGCAGCCCCTGTTCATGCAGGCACCGCTGGCCATGCTGGTGCTGACGGTGGTTGGCGCACTGACGGCAATTTACAGTTACTGGGTAGGCTTGAGCCAGACCGACATCAAAAGCTCGCAAATCTTCGCCACCTCCGCGCAACTGGGTTTGATGTTTGTTGAATGCGGCTTGGGATTTTGGACTTTGGCGGCCTGGCATCTGGCCGCGCATGCCGTAGTGCGTTGTTATTTGCTGCTAACCGCGCCGTCCATCTTGCACAACACCCACGGACAACCCATCAAATCGGTGGCGCCGGCGCTGGCAAATTGCCGCTGGGCCTTTATCGCCTCTTTGCAGCGCGGCTGGTTGGAGCCAGCCCTGGATTGGTTGCTGGTCAAGCCGGTTTTACGCTTAGCCAAGGATGCGCGTTACATCGACGAACACATTGTGGATAAGGCCTTGGGCGCGCCGGCACCGGCTATCAAAGCCGTGTCGTCCTTGGCGCAGTGGGAAGAGCAAAAAATGGGCGCCAACCTGGATAGCCAGGAAGACAGCTTCGCCCAAGGCAGCGGTCTGGCCGGCAAATTGGCGCAATGGACCGCAGCCTTGCTGAACTGGTTTGAATATCACTTCATTCTGCGCGGCATCGGCCGCGATTCGATTCGATTTGGCCGGCGCCTGGGCCAGGCTGCCAACCGTTTTGAGCAATTATTGTTACAGCCGCGCTATCTGGCGTTGTTTGTGTTGATCACCTTGATGGTAGCGCTGGGATACCGATGAATACCCCTATTGTTTTCTGGCAGGCAGTGGCGGCGGTACCGCTATTGACTTTGATGACGCTGGTGCCCTTGCTGGCCATGTTAGCAGTGGTGTTCGCCAAACCGGTTTACAGCGTGCGACTGGCCTTTGCCGGGGCATTGCTGAACGTATTGCTGAGCATTTATCTGTTGCTGATATTCGACTCGGAAACCCCTGGGCTCCATCTTGCCGAACATTTTCAATTGTTGGGTATGAACTATCGGGTTGGCGTGGACGGCACCAATATTCTGTTTATTCCGCTAACGGCAATTTTAGGCTTGCTGGCGCTGGTCTATACCTTGATCACGCGGCATCGCAACGACCGCTTGTTCATCGCCTGCCTGCTGGCCTACCAAGGTATATTAATCGGCGCATTCGCGGCGCTGAATACGCTGCAATTCTGGTTCTGGTGCTTGCTGGAACTAGTGCCGGTGGTGTTATTAACGGTATTTGCCGGCACCGGCAAGCAGCGCAATCAGGTGGTGAAATCGGTCTTGCAATACTGGCTGTCCGGTTTGGTCATGACTCTAGCCGGCTTTGTGTTGCTTAGCTATGGTTTGGCGCAAAATGGTTTGGATTTGAGCTTTGATTGGTTGACCTTAAAACATCACAATCTGGCGATTCCTAACGAAACCCTGATCTTTATCCTGTTGTTTTTCGGCTTTGCCATCCGCATGCCGCTGTTTCCGTTCCATGCCTGGTTACCGTTGCTGGCGGAACATGGCACCGCCGCCAGCGCGGCGATTTTTCTCACCGGTTTAAAGTTAGGCATCTACGCCTTGATCCGCTTCATCCTGCCGCTAGTGCCGGGTGCGGCCGAGCAATGGGTGCATTTTGTCGTCGATTTAGGCTTGATCGGGATTTTTTACGGCGCCCTGCTGGCACTGATGCAAATCAATATGCGCCGGCTGTTGGCGTTTGCGGTGATCAGTCATACCGGCATGTTGGCGATAGGCGTGTTTTCCTTCAACGACTTTGCCTTGGAAGGCAGCATTCTGCTGTCGATAGCTTATGGGTTGGCGACAGCCGGCATGCTGTTCAGCATCGGCTTGATTTACGAACGTACCCGTACCTCGTTCCTGCCGCGCCTGGGCGGGTTGTTCGAGACTAATTCGACGATAGCCTTGCTGTTTTTGATTTCCGCGCTCAGCACCATGGTCATGCCCGGCACACCGGGTTTCGATGCCGCGCACTTATTAATCGAAGGCACCATAGAGGAACACGGCTGGTACATCGCCATCGCAATTTTGCTGGGTAACGTGCTGGGGGCAGCCTTTCTGTTGTGGGCGTTTCAGCGTCTGTTTATTGCTCATGCCAAACGCATTGTTCAGCCTTACGGCAGCGTCCACCATCCGGTGGTTAAGGAGCGGATTATCGCTGTGACCATCTGCGGCCTGCTGATCGGCACCGGTTTTTACACCACGCCCTGGCTGAAATATATCGATCAGGAAGCCAAGGAGATTGGCGAACATTATCCTGAACATCATAGTCATCACATGAACGGCCCGCACCATGACTGATAGTTTTCCTTTGCTGTCCCTCTGTCTGGTCTGGCCATTGTTGGGGGCCTTATCGCTGGCTTTCATTCAGGATACCCAGTTAGCCAAGCGCGGCGCTTTGTTAGTAGCCGTTGTGGAATTACTGTTTACCGTCGCGGCGGCTGGGGTTTTTGATAGCGCACGCGGCGATTTTCAGTTGCTGGAAGACTATGCCTGGATACCGGACCTGAATATTCACTATCAACTCGGTGTGGACGGCATCTCGATCCTGTTTTTGCCGATGACGGCCTTGCTGACCCTGATGGCTTTGTTGGCCGGCTGGAACAGCGTGCGGCAATTAAACCGCTTTCAGTTGGCGTTGATGTTGGCATTGGAAAGCGTGACTATCGGTGTGTTTACCGCATTGGACCTGGCCTTGTTCTTCCTGTTTTGGGAGCTGACCTTGCCGCCGATTTTTTTCTTGATCGGGTTATGGGGCGTAGGCGCAGAGCGACGGTACGCGGCGATGAAATATACCTTGTATATGTTATTCGGCGGCGTGCCCTTGTTGTTCGGGATTATTTTGCTGGCGATTAATCACGCGCAGGCTAACGGCGGGACCATTCCGCAGGATTTGGCTTTCAGTTTGCCGGTTTTACTCAACACGCCGATACCCGAGTCGGCGCAGGGTCTGATTTTTTTATTGCTATTTTTGGGGTTTGCGGTGAAAGCGCCGCTGCTGCCGTTTCATACCTGGCTGCCGACTACGGCCATTGAGGCGCCGACTTTTCTCAGCGCCCTGCTGGTCGGTTTGAAACTGGGCGTTTACGGCATCATTCGTTTTGCGATACCGCTGGCGCCGCAAGTCGCCTTGGAACATCGCTGGCTGTTGGCGATACTCGGTGCGGTGACGCTGATTTACGGCGCCTTGATCGCGTTGCAGCAAACCAATCTGCGCCGTTTGCTGGCTTATTCCAGTATTAGCCACGTCGGCCTGGTCATCGTCGGCATCGCCGCTTTTAATTTGCAAGGTTTACAAGGTGCGGTCATGCAGTTGCTGAATTTCGGTATAGTCGCCGGCAGCCTGATGTTGATCGCCGGCATGATTCAGCAACGCTTGGGTAGTAACGATCTGGTTCATCTCGGCGGCTTGGCTAAACCGCTGCCGCGCTTAACGACGCTATTTTTCGTGTTTGCGCTATCCAGTATCGGCGTGCCCGGCACCAATGGCTTCCCCGCGGAATTGCTGATGATACTCGGCGCATTGCAGGCTTATCCGGCACTGGCGATGGTGGCTTTGTTCGGTGCGGTATTGGGCGCGGCGTATCTGTTGGGTTTTGTCAGACGGGCATTCTTCGGCCCGGTTGTGCACGACAGCATAGCCAAAGTACAGGATCTGCGCCCACGCGAGCTGGCATTGCTGGTCGTGCCGGCGCTGCTGGTATTGGTGATAGGTCTGTATCCGCAATGGCTGTTGTCTTGGCAAGAAACCAGTGTGCAGTCCTGGTGGCAGCGCTTAAGTGTGGCGGCTCCGCAGGCGGCACCAACATCCATACTCACGCAGAGAACCACAATTTCAGGCGCGCTGAGCGATGGTTCAATATAACTTTTGCTTTAGCCCAGATTTAGAGCGTAAAGCAATTGCCATGTAGTTTCGATTCGATATAGTATTACCAGTAAAGACACATTCTTTTGAACAACCCGTTCCGGATCCGCTCCAGAACGCATAGTGATAGAAAATAAGGACACCCATTATGATTACACCCACGAAATTACTGCTGGAAAACAAAGCCTGGTCGGAAGAAGTCAGTAGGAAAGATCCTGATTTTTTTGTCCAGTTGGCCAAAGAGCAAAGGCCCGACTTTTTATGGATAGGCTGCTCGGATAGCCGGGTGCCTGCGGAGACCGTCGTCAACGCCAAGCCCGGCGAGATTTTTGTGCATCGCAATATTGCCAATCAGGTCATCGTCACCGATTTCAATTGCCTGAGCGTCTTGCAATACGCCATTTCCGTCTTAAAAGTTAAGCACGTTATCGTTTGCGGCCATTACGGCTGTGGCGGCGTGAGAGCGGCCTTGCAGCCGCAAAAATCGGATCTGGTTATCACCAATAAATGGTTGCTGCATATTAAAGATGTCTACCGTTTGCATCAGGAAGAGCTTGAGTCTATTGCGCCGGAGAAAAAAACTGATCGCCTGATCGAGCTGAATATCATCGAGCAAGTTTATCGCCTGGCGCATACCTCGATTATTCAGTCGGCCTGGAAACATGGGCACAAACCCACTTTACACGGCTGGGTATACGGCCTGAACGACGGCTTGATCAATGAACTGATCAAGCTCGACCATAACACGCAAATCAATCCGATTTACCGCTATGCCGACTAGCATCCGGATTTTCGCAACGACTGGGTAAACCAATGACATCGCAATTGAATTCTTATATGAAACATCTGCACCAGGACTTACCGGCCGGTATCGTGGTCTTTCTGGTGGCTTTACCGTTATGCCTGGGGGTTGCGCTAGCCTCCGGTGCGCCGTTGTTCTCCGGCATTATCGCCGGCTTGGTGGGCGGCATTCTGGTTTCCTGGGCCAGCGGCTCGCAATTAAGCGTTTCCGGACCGGCAGCCGGATTGACGGTTATTGTCTTCGAAGCCATCGAAACCTTGGGCGGCTTTGGTGGTTTTTTACTGAGCGTGGTGCTGGCCGGCGGCTTGCAAATAATTCTGGGCTATTTAAAAGCCGGGGTAATTGGCGCATTTTTTCCGGCTTCGGTGATTAAAGGCATGCTGGCGGCGATTGGCTTGATTTTGATTATCAAGCAAACGCCGCATGCCACCGGTTACGATACCAGCTTCGAAGGCGATGAAAGTTATATGCAGGAGAGCGCTGAATCCAGCTTCTTCGAATTGTCCGAAGCGTTGGAAGCGATTACCCCCGGCGTTACCATCGTCAGTGCCGTGGCACTATTGATTTTGGTGATCTGGGATTCCGGGTTTATCAAGCAGTTCAAGCTTTTAAAGTTAATTCCCGGTCCGTTGCTGGCGGTTATTTGGGGTGTCGGTTTCAACGCTCTGGCAGTGCGTTTTGCCCCGGAAATGATGATTGGCGAAAAGCACTTGGTGTCGCTTCCCGAGTTGGGCAGTGCCGCCAACTTTATCAACCAATTGCGTCTACCGGATTTCAGTTATTTCAGTAACCCGAAAATTTACAGCGTGGCGGTGACCATTGCGATTATCGCCAGCCTGGAAACCTTGCTGAGCATAGAGGCGGTCGATAAATTGGACCCGCACAAACGGGTTGCGCCGACCAATCGGGAGCTGAAAGCGCAGGGCCTGGGCAACATGGTCAGCGGCTTGATGGGCGGCCTGCCGATTACCGCCGTGATCGTACGTAGTTCGGCCAATATCAATGCCGGGGGCCAGACCAGAATCGCGTCATTCTTACACGGCGTTTTGTTATTGGTCAGTGTGCTGTTTTTTGCGAAATATTTGAATATGATTCCGTTAGCCTGTTTGGCGGCAATTCTGCTGCAAACCGGCTACAAACTGGCCAAGCCGGCACTGTTCGTGGAGTTTTATCGCAAGGGCTGGAATCAGTTCGCGCCTTTTGCGATTACCGTGGTGGCGATTTTATTCACTGACCTGTTGTTGGGTATCGCGATTGGTATGGCGGCTGGATTCTACTTCGTCTTGAAAGCCAACTTCCACGCGGCGATTACCTTGACTCAGCACGGCGATCATTATTTGTTGCGCTTACATAAAGATGTCTCCTTCTTGAATAAAGCCTTGCTACGTAAGCATCTATCTGCCGTAACCGATGACTGCGAATTGCTGATTGACGGCTCCAAAGCGTTGTTCATCGATCAAGACATCATTGAAACCATCGCGGATTTTCTGCTGGCCGCGCCGGACCGCGGTATTAATGTGGAAATCCAGGGCTTTAGCGTCTCTTGCGACGTGTCTTCGTCGGCTCACTGATGCAAAGTCAATTTCTTTAAGCCACTACCAATCGAAAGTTGTTAATCGGTTTCGGAAAACGCCGTGCCGAAACCGATTTTTTGACGCATGAATTTCGAATATTTTTGCTAGCGGAGTCTAATTACTAAACTCCGCTTTGCTAAAAATCCGCTCAATCACCTTTTGAAATCTTAGCCCTATAATAGCCGGGGCAGTTGGCGACTTTCTCCGCGCCAATTTTTCCAATCTCCCCGAGGCTATATCAACCATGTCCAAAATGCGCGTTGCCTCCCTGTCGATTGCCGGTGTTATTGTCGGTGGAATTGCTTTGGTAACAGGGCTGTTGCTGGCATCGCTACCCGCCGAAAATGGCGAAGTAGTTTTGCCCGGCCTGTCCAGTCAAGCCCGCGTCAAAAGCGATGCGTTCGGCGTGCCGGAAATCGAAGCAACCCAGCGGGAAGACGCTTATCGCGTGCTAGGCTACTTGCACGCCCGCGACCGATTGTTTCAGATGGAATTGATGCGCCGCAAAAGCGCCGGACGCCTGGCCGAATTGTTTGGTGCCAAGGCGCTGGACGCGGACCGTAAACAGCGGATTTATCAAATGGATCGCGCCGCGCAACGCATCGTTGCCGATTTGCCCCCGGCTCAGCGTTTGACGCTGCAAGCTTATGTCGACGGCGTGAATCAATTCATCGGCACTGCCCGTGTTCTACCGCCGGAATTTCTGGCGCTGCGCCACCGTCCCGAGCCTTGGCGCCCTGAAGACAGCATCCTCGTCGAGTTGGCGATGTTTCAAACCCTGAACGGCCAGGAACAGGACGAGCGCATGGTCAGCGTCATGGCTCGCGCGCTGCCTCAGGAGTTGGTGACTTTCTTGACGCCGGATACCGATCCCTACGCCAAGGAATTGGTCGGCGGCAACCTACCGCGCCGCTTTAATCCGTCAATTCCGCTTGAGGCACTGGCCAGCCTACCCGGCACCGATTCAACGCTGGCGCTTAACCAAGCAGTGGATGCCGAAAATGTGGTGTCCGGGTCCAACAACTGGGTGGTTGCCGGCAGCAAAACCCGCGATGGCCGGGCGATGATCGCCAGCGATATGCACTTGGCGCTAAATGTGCCCAACATCTGGTACCGCGCCGATCTGAGTTATGGCAATCGCCATATTTACGGCGTGACCTTACCTGGTGCTCCTGCCGTAATCCTTGGTGGCAACGATGATGTGGCCTGGGGCTTTACCAATGTCACCGGCGACTTTCTGGATTTGATCCGCCTGGAAACTGATCCCGCCCATCCCGGCCAATATCGCACACCGCAGGGCTGGCAAGCGTTTACCGAACACCAGGAAACCATTCGCGTCAAAGGCGAGCCCGACGTGACGCTGACCTTGCGCGACAGCGAATGGGGGCCGGTATCGGATCAAGATTTACTGGGTCAACCCGTGGCGATCAAATGGACTGCGCTTGAGCCGCACTTTGTGGACCTGGGCCTGATGGATATGGACCAAGCCGGCAATACCCAGCAAGCCGTGGCGGTGATGAATCGCTTCGGCGGTCCGCCGCAGAACGTAGTGATTGCTGATCGTGACGGCCATATCGCCTGGACTTACATGGGCCGCTTTCCCAAACGCCGCGGATTCGACGGCCTGATCAGCCAGTCGTGGGCCGACGGCAACTTTGCTTGGGACGGCTCTATCCCTCCCGATGATTTGCCGCGCCTGTTCGACCCGGCCGACGGTTTTATCGTCACCGCCAACAATCGCACCCTGGGCCGGGATTATCCCTATGTGATCGGCCATAACTGGTCCTTGAGCTATCGGGCGCACCGCATCGAGGAATTGCTGAAAACTCGCAACGGCCTGACGGAGCCGGATTTGCTGGCAATTCAATTGGATACCCGCAGTGAAATTCTGGGATTTTACCAGCAATTGGCGCTGGATGCTCTGAGCAATCCGAGCGCGGCGGACGGCAGCTTGCAAAAATCCCGCAACGCCATCGCCGCCTGGGACGGCTACATGAAAACCGGCAGCATCGGCGCGCCAATCTTGAGTGAATTTAGAACCCGCCTGGCCGGCGCAGTGTTTGAGAAAGTGGTCGCCGCTGGCCAAACACTGGATCCGCAATTTCGTTACGCCTGGCGGGAAATGGAAACGCCGCTGCGGCAATTGCTGACGCAACGGCCCAAAGGCGTGCTGCACCCGCGTTATCAAGACGATTGGCAGGCCATGATCGTGGCGACATTGCGGCAAACCGTGCAAGCGTTGCGCGAGAAATACCCCGCTGTCGAGCCCGATCAACTGACCTGGGGCATGACCCACCCGGTTAATTTACGCCACCCGTTCAGCAAAGTGGCGTCTGCGTTGAGCGGCGTGCTGGACATGCCGGCCTTCGACAGCGACGGCTGCGCCAGCGTTTGCGTCAAGGTCATGGACAACGCCCATGGCGCCAGCGAACGGCTGGTCTTGTCGCCCTCTCACCCGGAAAATGCCCTGTTCCACATGCCGGGCGGCCAGTCCGGACACCCGTTATCGGCACATTACCGCGACCAGCAGAATTTTTGGCGGGATGGGGTGGCCTTGCCGTTGCAGTCGGCGAAGGCTGGGGATGTGTTGCGTTTCGTGCCACGGTTATAGTGCCAATGTGGGTGCTCTGTCCCTCATACTTACACTATTAACCTGGTTGCCCCGTCACTGGTGCTCAAGCATTGATGAACGGCTTTCTCAAAAAGCTGTAAAAAATGTGTCAGAGTTGTTGCGTCATGGACATTGAACGTCGTCACGGCAAATCACCCAACTCCTGCTCAATCTGTTCAATGCTCGGCAAATTTTTGGTTAGCTCAACTGGCAGAGATTCAACAAGCTGATACTCTGCCACGCCGATCGGCTTGTTGGTGTCACGCAAAGCATATTCGGCGACGATCCGGTTTTGGGTTTTGCATAACAATAAGCCGATGGTTGGCTGGTCGTGCTCGGATTTTCGCGAGCCAATTTGATGTACATGCGCGCTTTCGCGGAAGCTTGGCCCGATGCTGAAATTGTCCAACAGCTTGTTGGACGATTGCCCTGGGGCCATAATTTGGTGTTACTCAGCAAGCTAAAAGACGCCGAAAGCCGTAAGCGCTACGCCGAGCGGGCTATCGAATACGCTTGGTCGCGCAATGTGTTGAACATCCACATCGAAACTCGCTTACTGGATCGAGAAGGCAAAGCGGTCACCAATTTCGAAGCCAATTTGCCAAAGCCCCATTCGGATTTGGCCCGCGAGTCCTTGAAAGACCCCTATTTATTCGATTTCCTCGGCATTGGTCAGGAAGCGGACGAACGGGAAATTGAAAACGCGCTGGTCCAACACATCACCCGATTTCTGATCGAACTGGGTGCCGGCTTTGCCTTTGTCGGTCGGCAGTATCATCTGGAAGTGGGCGGCGACGATTTTTTCATCGACTTGTTGTTTTACCACCTGAAGCTGCGCTGCTACGTGGTGGTGGAGCTCAAGACCGGTAATTTCAAGCCGGAACACACGGGGCAATTGAGCTTTTACCTGACGGCGGTAGATGCGCAACTCAAAAGGCTTTGCGCAGGGTGTCTTCGGTGACGAACAAATCGGCTTGATTCAGGGTGGCGGCGATGCTGTCGAGTTCGTCGTCGCTGAGGTTTTCGCCGCTTTTTAGTTTGTCCAATGCCGGGAGTTCGTCAGCCAGACGTTTAACCCAGGCTTCGACCTGCTCGCGGTAGCTTTCTGCGAAGGCGCCTTCGCCGCTGGGGCCGTAAATGATCCAACTGCGTTGGCTGATGGCATCCGGCAGGTTGATTTCCACGGTGTTTTTGGGCGCGGCCGTGCGGTAACGCATCAATGGCGCGAAGGTCTCTTGCAAATTGTTCAGCCGAGCCAAATCCAAATGATCCCAAAAACCGGCGGTCGCAACCCAGGCGCGTTGTTCCTGCACTTTGCGGACTTCCGGAATATTGTCCGCCAAGCTGGCGATGGCCTCTTGAACACGCTGTTTTACACTGAGCTGTTCGGCCTCATCTGATTTTAACCAGGCTACGGTTAGCCGCTCACACCAAACGCGAAATTGCAATTCGTCGAGCCCGCAGAGCGGTGCCAAGCGCATCAGTGGCGCGATGGTTTTGCTGAGATGCTCAATGACAGCATGATCGGGTTGCGGCCACTGCGCGAGTAGTTGGTCCAGTTCGTCCCAGTGCGGCCGCACGTTGATGCTTTGCCGAGGCAAGGCGGCCAACATGGCTTGCAGTTCCTCAATGGCAGACTGGGTATCGAACTGTTGGGCGTGCAAGGTACTCCATTTTTCCAAACGCAGGCGGAATAAACGTACCGGCAACGGTTCGCTGGGATGGTCCAGTTCACCGTCCGGCTTGAGTTTGAAATAGGCGAAGTTTTTCCAATGGTCGATGATCAGAAAGTCTTTTTTAGCCTGGCCGGTGGCTTTGTCGATATGGAGCCGGGTACCGCGTCCGATCATCTGCTAAAATTTGACCCGGCTGAATACCGGCTTGGCGAACACCAGATTTTGGATGGCCGGCACGTCGACGCCGGTATCGAGCATGTCCACCGAGATGGCAACACGCGGCAAGGTTTTGTATTTGAAATCGTCCAGCGTGGCATCGGCGCGTTCCATGTGGCTGTCGATGATTTCCGCCATGCCCTGGCGTTGTAGCTCCGGATAGAGGCGGTTGAAACTTTCGTACAGGCGTTTGGCGTGGGCATGGCTGACGGCGAAGACTATGGTTTTATGCGGCAAACCGCGCGCATCTTTTCGGCATTTATCCATGAATTCGCGGACGATGGCATCGTTGGTGCCTTGGTTGATGACGCCTTTTTCAATGTCGCTGCCGTCGAAGTTGAGTTCGTCGAGTTCGACGCCTTGGTCGCGAGCCATTTGTTGCAGCGGCTCGGGCAGCGCATCGCCCTGAATACCCTGGAGCTGAAAATTGGTTTGCGCATCCAATACCCGGTAATTGACCAGATTTTTATCGGCAACCGCTTGTTCGTAGCTGTAGTAATAGGACGGCAGGCCGTCACCGCAGTCGAACAGTTCGAAGGTGTTGTGGTCGATGTAATCGGTCGGCGTGGCGGTCAACCCCAGCTGGATAGCATCAAAATGATCGAAAATGGCCTTATAGCGTTGATAGATGGATCGATGGCTTTCGTCGGCGACGATAAGATCGTAACAACCCACCGACAGGCGCTGGTAAACCTGCATCATGCTGGGATAAGTGGCGAATTGAATGCGAGCGCCCGAGGTCGTGCCGCCCTCTATTCGGCTCAAACTCTCGTTGGGTAGATGGGTTTTGAATTCGGACATGGCCTGACGGACCAGTTCACGCCGATCCGCCAGAAACAGCACTTTCTGCACGCGCTTAGCACGTAACAGGGTATCGACCAAGGCAATAGTGGTGCGGGTTTTGCCGGTCCCGGTTGCCATCACCAACAAAAATTTACGTTTGGCGGCATCGATGCCTTCGGTCACTCGGCGGATCGCTTCGTTTTGATAATCGCGGCCGGCGATCTCGGCATTGATAGTCACTTCACTCACCGGCAGGGCATATTGCTTTTGGTGCCTTAAACGTTCGAGATCGTCGCGGGTATAAAAGCCGGCGATCTTACGTGGCGGGTAGCGGTCTCGATCCCAAAACTGGATTTCCTTGCCGTTGGTCAAGAACACAAACGGATCAACGCCGGTTTTGGTTTTGATGGCTTCGGCATAGTCCGCCGCTTGGCGTTTGCCTGCCAACTCGTCACGCGAAGTGCGCTTGGCTTCAACGACTGCCAACGGTTTACCGTCGGAGCCGAGCAAGACGTAATCGGCGAATTGATCTTTGCCGTAAGGTTGGTCCGGCGTGGCGACTTGCAATAACACTTCTTCAAGCAGCATTTTGCGCTGCTTGGACCAACCGGCACGGGCGAGCTGGGAATCAATCAACTCGGTTCGGGTTAACGTCTCGTTGGGGGCTGTTGCTGTCACAAGGTCCTTTTTTTTCGTCCGTTGCACGGAGATTTCATGATCGATCGCTGAAAATCTTGGAAACGGAGCGTAAGCGAAGTGAAGATTTTTAGTCCCCGATAGCCGTAGCGCCGGGCAGGTTTTCGCAGCGAAGCGGAGAAAACCTGCAAGGCATCGCGACACGGCGTCAAGTCATGCGAGAGCCAATGTATCGAACCCCTTGTTGGGTCGAAACGAGGTGACGCGGACGAATCGGGGCCGCCGAAGGCATGAACTGCCAGCAAATTTTTCGCGCTGAAATCGGATGGGACCCATTTCAGCTTTACCGAAAAATGCTGGCGCTCTTGTAATTTCGACCTTAGCGGAGGCTCTCGCCTGATTTTTTCACTCAATCAGATACGCAGCAAACGCCAGATAACTTTATAACTCTGTTCTCAGATAATGGATAGCTCACGGTAATCGACTTCCAGTGTCAAACCATGCAGTTCCTAATTTAAACCAGCATGTTGACACGGCATCTTCGCCGGCCAAATCATGACTTACACTGGAGATAAAATAGTCACAACCACATGACGGACGACTCGAAGTCGCTGACTTTAGCCACTCAATTCTGGCACCGTTATATCGGGTTGCAAATTGAAATGGCCTGGTGACTTTGATTGTTTAGCAACAAGCCTTCGACGGAAATTCGTCCTTAGAAATTTTAAAACTCAAGGCAGTTATGCAATTAGCCTATACGCTTGGCTAACAATTGCTGCAAATCCCCTTTTTGCCGCTCGATGCTATCGCACAAGGCAAATAACGCCTGCGCCCTTTCCAGGTTTTGCCGGGGTGCGTTTACCTTGAAGTACTGATTGCCGTCCAGGTAATCGCTGAAAAAGCGTAGGCCCAGTTCGAACGGAATCAGCCAGATGGCCGGGTAGAGATAGTCGTAGTCGTTGGCGGTGAAAAACTCGCCGGCTTCTTGCAGGTAGCTTTCCAGTATGGTCTGGCAGCGGGCCAGGTCGAATTCGTTGTTGCTGGGGTTGTGGCAGCAGGAGCGCAGGCAGTCGCCAATGTCGTAATGCACCAGGCCGGGTTTGACGGTGTCCAGATCGATCAGGCTGACGATGCGGTCGCTGCCGGGTTCGAATAGAAAATTGTTCAGTTTCGGGTCGCCGTGTATCACCCGTTCGCACAGTTCTCCGCACTGTTTGGCTTGCTCCAGGACGGGGATTCGTTGCTGCATCCGGTCGATAAAATCCCGGCATTCGTTAAATGCCGTATCGCAGGTGACTTGCAACGGCTGCGCCAGCCGTTGCCGATAAGTTTCAAAGTAGCTTGGCGTGATATGGAAGCCCGGCAGGGTGTCGTGCAGCTCAGCGGCGGGCAGGGTGGCGCATAGCTTGTGAAAGTGTGCCAGGGCAAAGCCGACTTGGCTGGCTTCCGCCGGATTGCTGATGTACTCGCGGCTCTCGGCGGGCTCGATCAATTCCAACGCTCGCCAGACTTGGCCGCTGTCGTCCCGATAACTCGCTGATCCAGCCACAGTGGGCAGCATGGCCGGAATTTGCAGACGCACATCGGCGGCATGCTGAGAGCCGATATGTCGATTCAACCGTTGCAGATTGGCGATGACCTGTTCCGGTTGCGGAAATACCCTGCCGTTCAGGCCTTGCAATACAAAGCGATTGCCGTTGCTTGGGGTGACGAGATAGGTGTCGTTGATCAGGCCGTTACCGAGCGGGCTGATCTGCGGTGCGCTGCCGAGGCCGGTAAATTGTTCGGCTATCTGCTGTAGCCGAATCACAGCCCGGCAAGTTGTTGACTAAGCGCCCGCAAAGCTTGGCCGCGATGGCTGAGAGCGTTTTTTAATTCCGGGGCCAGTTGCGCCGACGAGCATTGATGCTGCTCAACCCAGAACACCGGATCGTAACCAAAGCCGTTTTCACCCACTGCTTGCCGCGAAATCCGGCCTTCCCAAACGCCTTGGGCGATGATGGGCGTCGGGTCCAACGCATGACGTAGATAAACCATCACGCAGATGAAACGCGCGCTGCGTTCTGTGTCCGGCACGTCGCGCATTTCTTCCAGTAACTTGTCCAGATTCTCTTGGTCCGAAGCGCCTACACCGGCATAACGCGCCGAAATCACGCCAGGCGCGCCGCCCAACGCATCCACCGCCAAACCCGAGTCATCGGCAATGGCCGGCAAGTTGCAATGCGCCGCAGCGTTGCGGGCCTTGATGATGGCGTTTTCGATAAAGGTCGCGCCGGTTTCTTCCGGCTCGACCACATTAAACTGCGATTGCGGCAGGATTTGGTCGTTTTGCAGGATGGCCTGAATTTCCCGAATCTTGCCGGCATTACCGCTGGCCAAAACTATCGAACTCATTTCTTTTACAGCACGACTCGCAGCGGGGCTGGCTTTTTCGCTTCCCGCAATGCCGCTTGCTGCTTTTCCAGCAGCTGATTGATGCCGAACTCGGCCAATTCCAGCATCGCGTTAAGCTCGTCTTTTCTAAACGCATGACCTTCGGCGGTACCTTGCACTTCGATGAAGTGGCCGGCTTCGTTCATCACCACGTTCATATCAGTTTCGGCTTGATGATCTTCGGCATAATCCAAGTCCAACACCGGCACGCCGTCGTAAATCCCCACCGAGACCGAAGCCACTTGCCCATGCAGCGGGTTTTTCTTGATTTTGTGGGTTTTTAACAGATGTTCGATAGCAATCGACAAAGCGACGAAGCCGCCAGTGATGGACGCGGTGCGGGTGCCGCCGTCGGCTTGAATCACGTCGCAATCGATGGTGATGGTGTTTTCACCCAGGGCTTTTAAGTCAATGGCCGCGCGCAAGGAGCGGCCGATCAAACGTTGAATTTCCAGAGTGCGGCCGCCTTGTTTGCCGCGGCCGGCTTCGCGGTCCATCCGGCTGTGGGTGGAGCGCGGCAACATGCCGTATTCCGCGGTGACCCAGCCTTCGCCCTTACCCTTCAAGAAGCGCGGGACGCTGTTGTCGACGCTGGCGGTGCATAGAACCCGAGTATCGCCGAACTCCACTAACACCGAGCCTTCGGCATGTTTGGTGTAATTGCAGGTGAAGCGTATTTCGCGCAGTTGATCGGGGTTGCGTCCGCTTGGTCTCATATTCATCTCGCTGGTATATAAATTGCCGGCATTATACTGGCTTTACCGGGCGGATTTTTAACTATTGCCAGGACTGAGAGCCTGCTGTAACTCTGCCACGCTTTGCGGTCTATTCTCCGGAAAAACCGCCATGGCCCAATCGATGGCTTTCAGTAAATACTCGGGAAAATGCCGTTTATGCGCCTTCACGGCCGGCGCTAAATCGTCCTGTTTGATGCGATCCGGCGAGGGCTGCGGGATTTTATAATCCAGACAGGCGCGCATGCTGGCACCCACCGCATAAATATCGGACCAAGGCCCAAGATTGCCATTGTTGTCGTATTGCTCGATAGGCGAATAACCGTTGGTCAGCACCTTGGCACGATTGCGCTGCGGGTCCAGGGTGATTTTGCGGATGGCGCCGAAATCCAGCAGCAAGGGGTCGTTTTCACTGCGGATCAAAATATTGGCGGGCTTAATGTCCAGATGCACCAGACCTTTTTGATGCACCGCTTCCACGCCGGTCAGCAACAGCTTGAATACGGTCAACAGGAAGTCTTCGTTAATCGGCAGGCTACGTTTGTGCAGGATTTTGTCTAGCGTGATGCCATAGTCGTAAGTCATCACCATATACACGGTGTCGTTGGCCTGGAAGAAATTAATCACATCGACGATATTGTGGTGCTTCAGCATCGCCAGCACTTTGGCTTCTTCAAAGAATAACGAGCGGCCGCGCATGAACAGTGTCTTTGCCTCCTCATTATTGGGTACGACCAGATTATTCCAGGTGCGGTGCGCCAGCTTGCGGGGTAGATATTCCTTAATCGCTACCTGAATCTGATCGGCCAACTGCCTGGCCAGATACACCGAGCTAAAGCCACCATGCGCCAATTCCCGCTCGATCATGTACTGATCTATAATGGTTCCCGATTGAAGGTAATTCCATTCCTTGGGATAAGTTTCTGGATCGTAGTATTCGGCCATGTGCAAAGCTGGGCGGGTTAAGCGTAACGATTATAGGTGAAAAATGATAAGAAGCATGACCGCTTTCGCGGACGGCGAAATAAGCGCCGACAATCTGACCATCCTTTGCGAATTACGTTCGGTCAACCATCGTTACAGCGATCTTAGCGTCAAGTTGCCCGAGCGACTGCGCTTTGTGGAAGCCGACGCCCGCCGCCTGATTGCCGACAAACTGAAGCGCGGCAAAATCGAATGCGCCTTGAGTTACAAAAAGCAAGCCAGCGATAACAGCTTCAATATCAATCGGGAAATAATCGAAAAGTTGCTGACGGCAACCGCGGGTATCGAAGCGTTGATGAGCAATCCGCAGCCGTTTTCCGCATTAGAGGTGCTGGCGTTTCCGGGAGTGCAACAAGAAACCGAAACCGACAAGGAAGCATTACGCGAAAAAATCGTCCAGTTGCTGGACTTAACGCTGGATAAAATGCTGGAAACCCGCGCCCGCGAAGGCGCGCAACTGGCGCAACTTCTGGAAGACCGCTGCCAAAAGATTAATTTGTTGGTCGAAGCGGCCCACAAACGTATGCCGGATGTGTTGCACAACCTGCGAAGCAAGCTTACCAGCCGGGTGCTGGAGATGGTGGCCGAACCTAATTTTGATCGCTTGGAGCAGGAGTTGGTGTTGCTGGCGCAAAAACTTGATGTGGCCGAAGAACTGGATCGCTTGGAAACCCATGTCGCCGAAGTGCTGCGCACCTTGAAACAACCGGAACCCACCGGCCGCCGTCTGGATTTTTTAATGCAGGAAATGAACCGGGAGGCTAACACCTTGGGCTCCAAGTCCGCTGACCGGGAAATGACGCAGATTTCCATCGATTTAAAAGTGCTTATCGAACAGATGCGTGAGCAGATACAAAATATTGAATGAAGTCTCAACCAAGACAGGCGCTTAGACTTTTATCTTACTTCCCGTACCACATATATTTTGTGATCCCTCTAATTTAAAGTTCAAACTGAGCTTGTCGGCGTTAGCGGCTCACTATTATCCGACAAGCTCAAGACCCATAATAAAGCTAAACAACACTGATAGCGTAAATTAAAGCACTACTTATCAGCGCGCTGACAAAACAATATTGCGTCTCGCCAATCCAAACCTTTTCCTGTGGCATTTTGGAAGCACTCTACTGTGTTTTTGGCATTATTGGTGCCGGCGCAGAGATTAATAATATTTTGCCAATCCCAACTGACACCCTTGCCCCAGTTCACTCGGCCGTCCAGTACGCTTAGAAAGCATGCGCCAGGCTCTGCGGGTTTAGTCGTTCCGGCACAGAGTTGCTTGACGTTTTTGGGCTCCCAATTCATATTTTTCTCGTCATTCCAGGGGATTTTGCCTTGCACTGAATTAAAGCATTCTGACTCATGGTCGGAGGCTTGAACTGTCACAGTATTAAAAAACAATGCAATTGAGCCGATGGCAATTGAGGTGCGGATAAAACGGTAAATACTACTTGATGTTTTCATGAGTAAATCCCCCATTATTTAATATTGATGTTTAATATAGTTAAATCAATAAAAACTATATTTTTGGTTCGCTAATAAATTACTCGACTTTTAGAGTATTTAGTTACCAGCTTACGCTCACTCACTATTCCATGAAAAATAGGTTTGTCGAATATTTACAAATCAACTGAAAATATATAAAAACTCAATAAAAATAATCGGCAAAATAAGGCCCGTCTCTGGATTAACTCCTCTATTAATAATAACTAGAATTTACAAGCTGTTTTTCTTCAGTGCATTGGACTGCCAATACTGGGATATATCGTTATTCAAAAACCTGTCTATGGAAAATTCTGCAATATCAATAGACTTTGCCGTCACATGGCCTTCAATAATTAAGTCGGCAATGATCTCTCCGAAAATTGGTGCATATTTCAAAGCCTGGCCGGCGCCCAAGCAGTGGTAAAGATTAGTCAACTGGGTGTCCGGGCCCAGGATAAACTTCAAATCGGGGGTAATATCGAAAAACGAATGATAGCCGCCGGCATAAACCGGCTTACCAATTTTGGGGAAACGATTAATCACCTTACCCAGATAATTATCGAGCTGTTGATGGGTAACATTAAAACTCAGCGCGTCATAAATAACGTTGGCGCCCTCCGGATTCATCACTGCCCGGCTAAACGAGCGGGCAATATCCTTGGCGCTGCGGCTGCGAGGTTGGTGCATGTGCAAAATACTGCCACGCCAGCGCCGAAAATAGGCTTGATTGACATAGTCGGCGATGATGGGCATCCCTTCGGGAATGTCATCGGCGCTCACTAAAAAATTGGCGGCATACACCGGTTCCAAAGCCACCGGGATACTTAAGCCGATACCGGCAAATAATTCCGCGCTCCAAGCCCCGGCGGCATTGATCACGTGTTCGGCAAAAATTTTGCCCTGGCTAGTATTGATGGCGCTGATGCCTTGCTTGGTATGTGCAAAGTCTATGACTTCGCAATGCTCCAGCACATCAATGCGGTTCTTTTTAGCCGCCGTTTGCATGGCATTTAATATCTGCGGCGAGTCCAACTGCAAAACGTCCGGTTCGTAATAGTAAATTTCGTCCGGCACGGTTTTTAGGGCTTGGCGGCTCAGATCCATCACGTCGCGATGGGCAAGCATCGCAAAGCCTATGCCTTCCTGTTGCAGCATTTGCTCCAGCGCCGTCCAACTTTCGGCACGGCTGTCGGGGGTATTTTCTGCAATCCAGATAGCGCCCGGTTGCTCGTAGGGGATGTTGACGCCCCAAAGAGGTTTGAGATTTTTCCAATATTGGGTGGCCATTTTAGCCATCCTGGCAGCCATCGGCGAAGCATTGGCGGAGCGGACGATGGCGCTATGCCGGGAGCTCAGACCGGCACCCAAAACTTTTTTCTCGATAATGGCGACTTTATGTCTGTTATTGCCCAGCCGGCGTTGTACCGAAAAAGCGCATGCCGCGCCGAGGCAGCCACCACCAATCACCACGGTATGATAGAGCTTATTCATCAAGTCTCCGCGCAGCCTGGCGCTGCAAAGCAATTTTCAGCGGCTATCAAGTCTTGATAGCAGACATTCCCCCATCGACATGCATGACTTGCCCGGTAATCCAGGCGGCATTTTCGGACAGTAAAAACCAGGCCATCTGGGCAATATCCTCCGCTGCACCCAGACGTTTCAGCGGGTGTCGCGCCGCAGCAGCCTGCTTTTTGCTGTCTTCGCGCAAGAGACTTTCCGCTAACGGCGTGTCGGTCAATGACGGCGCAATTGCGTTTACTCGGATTTTTGGAGCCCATTCCGCCGCCAAGGCACGGGTCAAACCCTCTATCGCGCCCTTGGATGCCGAGACCGTGGCATGGAAAGGAAACCCGGTTTGCACGGCCACAGTGCTGAACAGCACCACCGAAGCACCCTCTGCCGCTTGTAGATTGCGATGATAGTGCTGCAGGCAGCGCACGGCACCGATCAAATTAAGTTGAAAATCCGCGATAAATTCCTCGGGCTTGATCCTGACGAAAGGCTTTAAATTGATAGTGCCGGGGCAATACACCAAGCCTTGCAAGGGTTCATCAATGGGCGGCAATGCGTCGCTTGCTACATCGCAACTAAAATGTTTGAACACGTTCGGCACCGCAGCAGAACGGCTTAAGGAGTAGACTTTGCAGTGCGGCTGAGCCAAACCGGCAAGTGCCGCCCCAATCCCGCTACTGGCTCCTACAATCAAAACATTACCCATGTTGTCCTCTGTCAGCCGATCAATCCAAACAAAATCTGTCGTTTGCGGTGGGGGTGCTAATGATTTCTTCTTGTATGCGCCGTAACAGACTGAGTTTTGCACCACTAGCCCCCCGTGATCTGAAGGCTACCTTAGAGATGCAGTTAGTCAATGCGCTGCGCACGGCTAAGCTGGACGGGATAAACTAGTGTTTTTACGTGACGAGATTTGCGGATGAATCCAGGCCGATTTGGCATCTTCAGCGGTATCGCGGCCCCAGTCATATGGTTGTCGCTGATTGGCCTGGCCGGCGCTATGCGTTCGGAGTTCAGCCACAGCTATCAGTACATCAGCGAGTTGGGCGAACGCGGCAGTAGTACGGAAATACCGATGCGCTATATCGGCTTCGGGTTTGCCGGATTATTGTATGTGTGCTTTGCATTAGCCGTCCCGGCAGCGTTGCGCGAAGGTTGGCGTTCGGTGCTGCTCGCCATGCTGATTGGTCTGGACGGAATTGGGCGGATTGGGGCCGGTGTATTCGCCTGCGACCCCGGCTGCGATGGCTTGTCGTCCAGCCAGGAATTACATCGGCTGTTTGCGATGACCGGGTTTTCCGCGGCTATTCTGGCAACGCTTGTTTGCGGTGTGGTATTCCGACGCCATGCGTGGCTGGGCATACTTAGCGCTTACTCGATTGGTAGCGGCTTGCTGGCGACGACTTTGCTGCTGCTGATGACTTGGGAGGCCAATCCTATCCAAACCCCCGGCCTGTTCGAACACTGGGCAACCGGCGTGCTTTCCATCTGGACATTGGTGTTGGCGTTGCGTTTACGGCGCACTCCCGTAGCGACGGATGAATAGCGCTGTTGCTAAAAACTTTAGTTATATTGCCCGGCCCTTGTAACGACACTTCGGCACAGGCAAGTGTGGAGTGCAGTGGAGTATGAAATTTAAGGGTCTGCTTGATGGCAGGAACTTTCCAGGATTTCAATCACCGAAATTTCAACAGCAAAACCGCGGGAGAATAATGTGATCAGTGCCGTATATGCCGCTTTGGCGGCCTTGCTAATAGCCGGGTTGTCACAGAGAGTTATCAAATTGCGCCGGGCAAAAAAAGTGATTTTCGGCGATGGCGGCGAAACCGATTTGCAAATCGCCATCCGCGCCCAAGGCAACGCTACGGAATACATACCGATATTGTTGATTTTATTGGCGCTGCTGGAATTAAGCGGCGGACATGCCGCGCTGCTGCATATCGGCGGTTTTGCGATCATCCTGGGTCGAATAGTCCACGCCCGGGGCTTGTTGCGTGCGAACCTGGATCAACGAGTGCTTGGCATGCAAATCACTATTTTTACCCTGATAGGCCTGGCCGTCGCCAATCTGGGCTACGCCGTTTATGCCGCATTCGGTTAGCTGATGCTTGGGCAATAATCTGCGGAATGGCTGGATAGCTTAAGGCCGTTTGAGCAGGGCTAAAATGCCCGTTGCCAAGATGATTTCTCTAAGAAAACACAAAAGACCGGCTATCAGCGCCAGCATTGATGCCACAAACAAAAGAGAGACCGCATCCGAGAGATCGATGGCCAATTCCACGCCAACAAACATGACGACGATGGACAGGCAAACCAGCAAGGCGCAGCTGGTGCACAGGATGATGGACCATTGGTTCCAACGTGCCCGCCGCGTCAAGATTTGCAATTCCGGATGATGTTGCTCGGCTTGCGCGCCATCAAGCTCACTGAGCAAACGAAACCGGTCCACGGTGCGTCCCAGGCGGTTGGTCAATACCGCCAAAATACCGGCAACGCCGGACAGCAGAAAAACCGGAGCGACCGCTTGTTGAATCACATGAGCAACTGTCGGTATGTTGGCTATGGCATCCATAATGACTATCCGCAAAATTAAAAATAACGCATTTATCCACCCAAGCTTTAAATGCCCCGGATTCCTGATTCCCGCGACATTCAAAGGCCGGGTTTAATCGGACAAGGTAAACGCGCACCTTGCCCACTGTCGAAAAATTTTACAATGAGTGTTGCATTTAATGCGTGTCCGGTTAAAGTGACCGATCCGATAAATTCGACCGCCAACCTCACGGAGTAACGTGTGTTTCCCGTTAAGTCATGCAAATTTGCCCTGCTCGGGCTTATCCTCAGCCAGCTGCTTTGCTCGCCCACATTGGCCGCCCCGGTCTCGCCGATGTACCGGCCTTCCTCGGCGCTGACCGGCCAAGATCTGGCCGTCATCGTCAACGACGCCGATCCCTTGAGCGTACAAATCGCCGCTTATTACCAAAAGCAGCGGCAAATTCCGGCGGAACGGATGATACATGTGCGTTTTGCACCGAATCAGGCCGTGTTGCCCAAACAACAATTTGAGCAAGTGAAACAGGAAGTCGATCAAAAAACGCCAGCGCATGTGCAGGCCTACGCGCTGACCTGGCTGCAACCGTTTCGCGTCGATTGCATGTCCATCACCACGGCCTTCGCGGCCGGCTTTAGTGAATCCTTTTGTGCCAAAGGCTGCGTACAAACCCATAACAGCCCTTATTTCACCTCCGAAACCGATAAACCGTTTAAAACCCACGGCTGGCGGCCCACCATGGCCGTGGCCGGCAAGACCTTCGCGGAAGCGAAAAAACTGATCGATACCGGTGTCGCCTCGGATTATTCGCATCCGCAAGGCTCGGCATATTTGTTGAAAACTTCGGACAAGGCCCGCAGCTCCCGAGCCGCGCTGTTTCCGAAAGTGGCCGAATCGCTGGCCAGTTTTTGGCCTGTGCATTATCTGGAGCAAGAGTATATTGAGGGTCGCCAGGACGTGATGTTTTATTTCACCGGACTGATCAAAGTGCCGCATCTGGCGGATAACCGCTATTTACCGGGCGCTGTTGCCGACCATCTCACCTCCTCGGGCGGCGTGATGTCGGGCAGCGACCAGATGAATATCATCGAATGGCTGCGTGCCGGCGCTACCGCCAGTTATGGCGCGGTGGTGGAACCGTGTAATTTTCCGGCCAAGTTTCCCAATCCGGGCGTATTGATGTATTTCTACCTGCGCGGCAGCAGTGTGATTGAAGCTTACTGGAAAAGCGTCGCCCAACCCGGCCAGGGGATTTTTGTCGGCGAACCGCTGGCTAAACCGTTTGCTTATCAACCACACCAAGCGCCGGCTCCTTAGTAGGCATCCATAAAATCCCTGCTCACCCAAGAAGATGGGATTTTAGACGTCACCCAGGTCCGCTTCTTCGTCCGCGACGACAAGCCGATTGCGGCCGGCTTCCTTGGCGACGTAAAGCGCTTGGTCGGCACGAGTTAACAGATCGAGCCGATTGCCGCCATGGACCGGATAAATCGCCACACCTATCGATACCGTCACCTGCGGCAACTGATGATTACCAAACTTCAGCGATAGGCTTTCGATAGCCACGCGCAAAGCGTCCAGGCGTTGCAGGATTTTGTCTGGCTGGATTTCCGTGGTGACCACTACGAATTCTTCGCCGCCGAAACGGCAAACCATATCGCTGCCTTCCCGAAAACCGTTCATCAATTGCGCGGTTTTTTTCAAAACTTCGTCACCGGCGTCATGGCCGTAGTTATCGTTAAAAATTTTAAAATGATCGATGTCTACCATCGCCACGGCCAGCATTTTGCCACAGCGGCTCATCCGCAATAATTCCCGGTCCAACACTTCTTCCAGAAAACGCCGATTGAACAATCCGGTGAGCGGATCGCGTATGGATAACTCGTGCAATTCCTCGCGCAAGCTCAAATTCGCCAAGGCCAGCCGGGCGCTATCGGCGGCGGCTTCGGCTATCGACAGCTCGCGCTGAATATCTTCCGGGTGGCCACTGGTAAACCGGTGTTCGATGTAAATCAAACCCAAAGCGCGCGAATGCGCTAGCAACGGAATGCACAGATAAGGGCTGGTTCCCGGTTTTACGTGGCTGCAAACCGGATTGATACTCTGGCCGACGCGCGCCATATGAATGCAGCCGCGCCGCATGCCCCAGCATTCGTCGGGAGTAAACACGGCTTCCAGTTCGCTTTCGCCACAGCCCCAAGCATCGGCCAGTACCAGCGAATTACCGGCGGCGTCTAGCATATACAGACCGCCGACGGAATCGGCAAACAAACGTACCAATGCCGCTTTGATAATCGGATAAGCTTCGTCCATTTTTTGGCAGCTCTGTAAAAGATCAGTCATCTCGCGGATTAATTGCATATGCAATATCGCCGCTTCCAATTCGGTTTGGGCTTTTTTTAAGGCGGTAACGTCCCGCGCCGCAGCAAAAATTCCGGCGACGTCACCTTTGTCATCCCGATAAACCGAGGCGTTGTACATCACCTCGGTGATCTGGCCGGAGGTATGGCAGATAGCCAGCGGATAATCCGTGACTTTGCCTTGCGAAAACGCCAGGCGATAACCGTCGCGGGCTTTTTGCGGATCGGTAAAGTAAGTGGAAAAATCGCTGCCGATCAATTGTTGGCGCGGTACGCCGGTGACTTTTTCGGTAGCGCTGTTCACGTCCATGATCTTACCTTCCGCGCTGATAGTCACCAGCGGATCGAGACTGGCCTCGATCAGGCTGCGCGCATAGGAGGTTTTAAGATTTTTCATCGGCGCGACTCAAGGCAATCGCAGTTCATGAATATCGGCGACGCTTATTTAAATGCCTCGCCCCATTGTCCGAGATAAAACCGTTGCTCCAGGGCCGCACGGCTGCGTTCCGCCTGCTCGCCGGCTTGAAACTCTTCGGCTAAGTTATCCGCCTCGGCTTGATAGCCTAATGCCAACATCGCCATCGGCGTGCAGTCGTCCGGTAAATTCAGCACTTGCCGGGCTTTATCGGCATCGAACCCGCCCATTTGATGGGTAATCAAGCCTAAAGCGTTGGCTTGCAAGCATAAGCTCAGCGTGGCGGCGCCGGTGTCGTAAGCGGCAAAGCGGTTGGTTTTGCCGTTGTGATTAAAATTCTGCATCGCCACCGTCAAGATAAATACCGGGGCGTTTTTGGCCCACAGTTGGTTTTTTTCGACAATCACCGATAGCGCGGTTTCCCAGGCTGCGAGATTGCTGGATTTGTCGCAAACCACAAAGCGCCAAGGCTGGTCGTTAAAACAAGACGGCGCCCAGCGCGCTGCTTCCAGACACGCGGTTAAATCCGGGTGGCTGACCATTTTATCCACGGCAAAAGCCCGCGGGCTCCAACGGCTGGCGATCAAGTCGTGAATCTGAACCTGGGTGGTGGCGCGTTTATGTTGCATGGTTGAGCCCCTTGTGTGTGCTTAAGTAATTTTCAGTGCATGCCGGACCAGTAGTTTGCCGACCCTGTGCCACGCATAAACCCGCCGGTAAATTTCCTAAATCAGCAAACCGGATACGCTAGCCGATGGTAACTCGCCGACGCCGTCCCGTCTATTTTTAGCACGGTTCAAGGTCCAGCGCCGAGTAGGCTTTATGCCGCTTGGCACTTGGTGCTAAAATCGCGCGTTTACTATCATCCTTAGACTCATTCGGCTAATCGGCGCAACCGTTATTTTCAGCGGCCTAAGTCCGCACCCAGCCGCTGGAATGCAACGCAGACAACATCATGACCATGGATTACAAACAAACCCTGAACCTCCCCAAGACCGAGTTTGCGATGAAAGCCAATCTGGCGCAACGCGAACCGGAGATGCTGAAAAAATGGAACGAAAACCAGCTGTATCAAAAAATTCGCGAGGTTTGCGCCGGCCGGCCTAAATTTGTGCTGCACGACGGCCCTCCCTACGCCAACGGTGCGATTCACATCGGTCACGCCGTCAACAAAGTGTTGAAGGACATCATTGTCAAATCCAAAACCCTCAGCGGTTTCGATGCGCCTTACGTGCCGGGCTGGGATTGCCACGGTTTGCCGATTGAATTGATGGTGGAAAAATCGGTCGGTAAGGCCGGCGTCAAAGTCACGCCGGCCGAGTTTCGTAAGGAATGCCGCGCCTACGCCAAGAAGCAAGTCAACATCCAGAAAGAAGAATTCATCCGCCTGGGTGTGTTGGGCGATTGGGACAATCCTTACTTGACCATGGATTTTGCCTTCGAAGCCGACATCGTTCGTGCGCTGGGCAAAATCGCCGCCAACGGCCACTTGAGCAAGGGTGCCAAACCGGTACATTGGTGTACCGATTGCGGCTCGGCGCTGGCAGAGGCGGAAGTGGAATATGAAGACAAACACTCACCGGCCATTGATGTGCGTTTCGCCGTCGTTGATGAACACGCTTTCATGGCCAAGTGCCATCATGCCGGCGACCGCGAAGGCAAAGGCCCGCTGTCGGTGGTGATCTGGACCACCACGCCGTGGACGTTGCCGGCCAACCAAGCCGTGGCTTTGAATCCGGATCTGGAATACGCGGTCGTGCAATGCGAAATCGACGGCCAAACCGAGCGCTTGGTCATCGCCGAAGCCTTACTCAAAGACGCGGTATTGCGTTACGGCATCGGTGAACACCACATCGTCGGCTACTGCAAAGGCGCGGCGCTGGAACATCAATTGTTGCAACATCCGTTCTACGACCGGCAAGTGCCCGTCATCTTGGGCGATCACGTCACCACCGATGCCGGTACCGGCGCGGTGCATACCGCCCCCGGTCACGGCCAGGAAGACTATGTGGTCGGCATGAAATATGGCCTACCCGTGGACAATCCGGTCGGCAGCAACGGCGTATTTTTGCCCAGTACCGAATTGTTCGCCGGCCTGCATGTGTTTACCGCCAACGAAAAAGTGCTGGAAGTGTTGCGCGAACGCGGCAAACTGCTGCATCACCACGCCTTGCTGCATAGCTACCCACATTGCTGGCGCCACAAAACCCCGATCATCTTCCGCGCCACCCCGCAATGGTTCGTCTCCATGGAGAAAAACAGCCTGCGCGATACCGCGTTGAACGAAGTGAAAAGGGTAGAGTGGATACCGGATTGGGGCCAAGCCCGTATCGAAGCGATGCTGAATAACCGTCCGGACTGGTGTATCTCTCGCCAACGCACCTGGGGCGTGCCGATTGCCTTTTTCGTGCATAAAGAATCAGGCGAGCTACATCCGCGCACCGGCGAATTGATTGAGCAAGTAGCCAAACGTATCGAACAACACGGCATAGACGCCTGGTTTGAACTGGACGCGGCGGAATTGATCGGTGCCGATGCCGAGCATTACCAAAAAATGACCGACACCCTGGATGTCTGGTTCGATTCCGGCGTGACCCATGCGGCGGTTTTGGAGCGCCGCGAGCAGTTGCGCTTCCCGGCCGACCTGTATCTGGAAGGTTCCGATCAACATCGCGGCTGGTTCCAGTCCTCTCTGCTGGCATCGGTGGCGATGAACGACGTCGCCCCCTACAAACAAGTCCTGACCCACGGCTTTACTGTCGATGCCGAGGGCAAGAAAATGTCCAAATCCAAGGGCAATGTGGTGCTGCCGCAAACCGTGATGAAATCGCTGGGCGCTGACGTGTTGCGCTTGTGGGTGGCCGGCACCGATTATCGCGGTGAAATGTCGGTGTCCGACGAGATTCTGAAACGCACCTCGGACGGCTACCGGCGCTTGCGCAACACCGCGCGCTTCCTGCTGTCCAACCTGGACGGCTTCGACCCCGCGCAACATCTGGTGGCTAAAGACGATTTGCTGGCCTTGGACCGCTGGGCCGTCGATAAAGCCTGGCAGTTGCAGGAAGACATCAAAGCCGCTTACAGCGCGTATCAGTTCCAAAGCATCTACCAAAAAGTGCTGACCTTCTGCAGCATCGACTTGGGCGGTTTTTACCTGGACATAATCAAGGACAGACAATACACCGCCAAGGAAGATTGTCTGGCTCGCCGCTCCGCGCAAACTGCGATGTACCATGTCATTGAGGCGCTGACCCGCTGGCTGGCACCTATCACCAGTTACACCGCTGACGAATTATGGCATTTCATTCCCGGTCAACGCGGCGAATCAGTGTTTCTGGAAACCTGGTACGAGGGGTTGTTCCCGCTAGACGCCAACGCGACGATCAGCCGCGATACCTGGGACAAAGTGATGGCGGTACGCACCGTGGTGTCCAAAGAGTTGGAGCAACTGCGCGGCAAGGGCGCGATTGGCGCTTCGCTAAATGCGGAAGTGGAATTGTATTGTGATGACGCTTACGGCGCGGAGCTGAACAAACTGGCCAGCGAGTTGCATTTTGTGTTTATCACCTCCAACGCCGGCGTCGCCGACATGCAATTCTGCCCGGACGATGCGGTAACCACCGAATTGGAAGGCGTGAAACTGAAAGTGACGGTGTCCGAGCATCCAAAATGCGTGCGCTGCTGGCACCAACGCTACGACATCGGCGAGCACCCGGAGCATCCGGAACTCTGCGGACGCTGCGTGGAAAACGTCGCCGGCAATGGCGAGATCCGTCGTTATGCTTAAGTGGTTGTGGATTTCTGCGGTGACGCTGGTGCTGGATCAGGCCAGCAAACTGGCGGTAGACGGCTCGATGCAGTTGTTCGAGTCGATTCCGCTGATTCCCTACTTCAACCTGACCTACGTGCATAACACCGGCGCGGCGTTCAGCTTCCTGGCTCAGGCCGGCGGCTGGCAGCGCTGGCTGTTTGCCGGCTTGGCGGTAGTGATGAGCGGCATCATTGCGGTTTGGCTGTATCGTTTACAAAAGCACGAGACTTTGATGGCCGTGGCCTTGTCTCTGGTTTTGGGCGGCGCCATCGGCAATCTGATCGACCGGGTGGCATATGGCTATGTCATCGATTTTCTGGATGTTTATTACCAAAACTGGCACTGGCCGGCGTTCAACATCGCGGATTCGGCGATTTGTATTGGCGTGGGGTTGATGTTGTTGGAGAGTTTTGGGGTTGGGCGCAAAACCGTGGATGTTTTGGAATAGGCTTTTCGAATTACTTTTTGATCAAACGTTAGCCAAAAACTGTGAATTCTGTTTATTTCCCCTCTTTGAAAAAGACGACTGCATGGACTCAGGAGGTAGGGCAACGTCCGGAACGGTTGCCGAGGGGCTAGGGGAGATTTTCCAATCAGGTGTCGCTAGCGCGACGGCTGGTTTTTAATGTCGGGTCTCGGCCCGACAGCCGAGATACTTTCTTTTGCTTGGCCAAAAGAAAGTATCCAAAGAAAAGGCCACCCGGACGCCGCTTAATCCCTGCGCTCCTCGCTTTTGCCGAGGGTCGGCAGAAGGGGCTTCCCAGCCCCTCCGCCGACGTGCGGCATCCCTGCCGCACCCCTTCGGGCAATTCTCACCAAAAGCTCCGGTGCTCGGCGCGGCACACGGGAGAAACCGCGCCCGAGATTTGAAGAATGTAAATATAGTGAAGTAGATCCGAGCTGCGAAGGGTGGGTATTCGGAGGAATTAAGGATATTCAGCGCAAAAAAATACAGTAACCGTGGATAAGGGGAAAGATCAGCTGGTTTTTCACCAGCCTGGTAGGGCTTATTGCCAATAGCGTATGGCACCGAATAATCAAAGGCATTATGCGAGGCATAGCAGCTACGCCTTTTGACACCTTACGTCGCTAACTTAATCATGTGACATATAAGCAAAACTGACCCTCCAGACTAATTGGGTAAGAATTATTAATCACCATATTGTTAAGGACAGTACCATAGAACTTGTTTTCCTCGAGTACGCCAGTCGCTGAGGCAGACAAGCTGATAAACATGTTGTTCGGTAACCTAACTATTTTCCAGGTATTCATATCAAGTAACTCTTCACCAGCAGGGAATATGACTGATTTTGAGGATGTAAAACGGGTTGGCGTTATTGGGTCAGTGGAAATATATGAGTCGATCGAGACCAGCTCAACAGTAGCTAGACCCATACGCTCATTGACTTCTTGAAATGAACGAGTTGGAGCATGCGTTTCTAAAAAAACGACCATTCTGTTTTCTGAATCCCTCTCTACCGCTCCAGAAGTTATTGATATTTGTAATGCCTCCAGGGCTGGCATAGGGAAACTACATTTTTCGTAGTGAATGTGTCCGCCAGTTATCCGAGCGATTGATCGGAGGCCAGGGCCAAGGGCAGGATTTATATCAATAACTTGTGCTGGATGATCTCTGAGTACAGCCTCTGGAGACAGCAAATTTTGCAGCACACCCATGGTAATTTGATCACTGAGTTGTTCGTAGTCAATTGACAAAATAGGCGGTGATTCAGCCCCACGATTGGTTTGATATATCAATAGGTGTTTGCCGTTACATAACGAAAAATAAACCGCTCGTATTTCTGGGTGATTAGTATATGTCCATGCTTGTTCTATCTCATCAGCGTCAATGGCACAAGATGGCGCTTTAGCCTCGATCACCCAACGCACCTCCCCACCCGCTTCTAGAATGTAATCAGCCTTCCCTCGCAAAACCGGATCCTTTTTGGAATCCTTTCGGCCCAGATATATTCTCGGGTAGCGAAGAGACTGCTCTCGTAAGACATTGTGTTTCGACGCTGATCGATAACCCAATTCTCGAATCAACGGTGCAATAATTTCCTCGCGTACATCGGTTTCATTGAGTTTTGTAAAATCCATGCCTTAAGTACTCTCTATTCTGAAAAAATTATTTGTCATCTCAACCTTTAGGATTAGGATCTTAGGTTCTTACGGCCATAGGATGCTGCCGAGGCACGAGGCGCATCGATCGTGACCGTTGTGCCTCGCCGCTGGCTCGGCACAACCTATGGATGCGCAACTTTTCGCGTTGATCGTACCAGATTGAATTTCAAATCCGCGGCGGGTTTTCTCCCGTATGCCGCGCCGAGCACCGGAGCTTTTGGCGAGAATTGCCCGAAGGGGTGCGGCAAGGATGCCGCACGTCGGCGGAGGGGCTGGGAAGCCCCTTCTGCCGACCCTCGGCAAAAGCGAGGAGCGCAGGGATTAAGCGGCGTCCGGGTGGCCTTTTCTTTGGATACTTTCTTTTGGCCAAGCAAAAGAAAGTATCTCGGCCGTCGGGCCGAGACCCGACATTAAAACCAGCCGTCGCGCTAGCGACACCTATAAAACCAACCACCTGGCATCATCCCCGAAATCTCAAATTCCGCCCGCGGAACCGTTGCACAGAAAAATTATTCTTCTCCGTCGATAACCCAATCAGCTCACACTCTTGAGCTTGGGCAAATTGGGAACGCAAACCCTGCCACGCTAAGGTCAAAAATCCCAGGTCAAACAAGTTGCTAACCCTTCCTACCGCTCACACAATTCTGCGAATTTGAATGACGGTAGCTATTTTGCGCTACAGATTACAAAAGTTCCGGGCAATTTGTTTCCATAAAGGAAACAAATCATGAATTAAATGCCTGATTGTAAATATTTTTGGCAGGTATATAGTGAAGTCGTACTTACAAAGCGACTAAACATAGTCAAGGTGGACCCCATGAATATTTCAAAAAACATTTATAGAGACGTGATGATTGGCTTGTTTTTTGTCACCGGCGTGCTCAGCTTCGTCTCCGGTCAATTTATCCTATCCACACTTTTATTTGGTTCCGCATCATTGGCCAGTAACTTGAATCAAGCAACACCGGCGCGGGTTTAAGAGTGTAGGCTGACCGCTATCGGCAACTTGTGGCGCAGACTTAAATGCCGGCATTGCTAATCACGGCGGAACCTTATGGGTATTTTTATAAACAAACCCAAATCTTAGACATATTAAAGATCCTTACAGTCATTCACTGCCAAGCATAAAGCCATAGGAGAAATACCATGAATTTACGTTACGCAAATATGAAAAGTGCGCTCGAATTTTTATATGCGCCTCCCGTCACCCTGGCGATTATCGAATCATGGAGCGATGACGAGTTTGATGATGTGTTGGACTGGATTGAACAAATGACTCGTCGCAATTGGCATCGAATACTTCAGCGACCAGAAGTGTTCGTGCAACAAAGGCCGGATGTTTTGAATGTATTGGATGTTGAAATGTAATGGATAAATTCAAATACGGCGTTTTTCTGGGAGTTATTATTAACTCGCCCCCTAAATACCATTCGCCTTGAGTCTATCGAAGGGGGCGCCAGCCTAGGCTTCGATGGGCTCAGCCCGAACGGCACCCGTGTCACATTTTTCCGCTCTAACCAGGGGTTGAGCTTAGATTTTCCCGCAACTTGGCGCTGCGGCTATCTGGGTATAAAAACCTTCACTTCGCTATCGCGGCGTTTCCAAAATTGAATACGCCAATCATCATCAATGTACTGAATGGTTCGTGATGAATGGATGTCATTTAACAGGGGTCTAACGATCCAGTATGGTGTTGCCTAACCCAACAACTTACTGGAGATGATAATGAACCGTGGAATCCTATTTTGCACCGCCATGGTGTTTTCGGCCTTTGAGGCTTTGGCGGATGGCAACTCTCATTTTGATGTATTCGCCAACCTCGATACCGGCCCCGGCAATGTTACGGCCACAGCCAGCGGCCGGATCATTATGAGCCAGCATCAGTTTTATCAGCCGCAATACACGGTGGTGGAATACAAGGATCAAACCTTGGTCCCTTTTCCGAATAAGGAAATGTCTGCTGCCGATTCGACTGCGCCGATCAAACTCGACTCGGTGCTGGGTATCCGCTCCGACGCCAACGGCATCGTCTGGATGCTGGACAACGGCATGCGCAGCGGGGTGACGCCTAAGCTGGTCGGCTGGAATACCAAAACCAACAAGCTGCAGCGTTTGATTTATCTGCCGGCCCCGATTGCACCGAAAGATGCGTTCGTTAACGACTTTGCATTGGATGCCAACCACAATCATGCCTTCATCAGCGATCCGGCGGGCGGTGCGAATGCCGGCTTGATCGTGGTCAACTTGTCCACCGGCGTCGCGCGGCGGGTACTGGAAGGTCATAAAAGTGTGGTGCCGGAAAACGTCGATTTGGTTATCGACAATGTGCCGATTCTGGTGAAGACTCCGGCGGGCGAATTGGTGAAGCCGCATATTGGCGTCAATCCGATTACCGAGGATTTGGCGAACGAATGGGTCTATTTCGGGCCAATGCACGGCCTGAGTCTTTACCGGATTAAAGCGGCGGATTTGATCAACGAGTCATTAACGCCTCAAGAACTCGCGAAGCAGGTTGAACGCTACAGCGACAAACCGATCTCGGACGGCATCAGCATTGACGAGAACAACAATATTTATCTGGGGGACTTGGCGAATAATGCGATTGGCGTGATCGCGCCTAACCGACAATACCGGCAATTGGCGCAGTGTCCAAGGCTGTCATGGGTCGATTCCTTCAGTTTTGACGCTAACGGCCAACTCTATGCGGTAGTGAATCGCTTGCATCGCTCAGCCACACTGAACGGCGGCGACAACCAATCCAAACCGCCTTACTTTCTGTTGAAGGTCAAAGCCTTGGCCGCGGGCCTGCCAGGACGTTAAAGATTGATTTGAGATGCGCTTATTTTCCGGCCTATGGCGTTGATTTGTTCGCGCAACCAACCGTGGGCCGGGTCTTTTTCCCATAGCGGATGCCAAATCATCGCCAAATCGTAGTCCGGTAAACTCACCGGCACGGGTAATACTTGCAGCGGCACCAGTTTCTGAAAAGCGATGGCCAAGCGATAAGGCAAAGACAAAATCATGTGGGTTTGGGCCACGATCAAGGGTGCCGATAGAAAATGCGGCACGATGAAATTGATACGCCGCTCCAAGCCCAACTCGGTCAATTTCTCGTCTATTACCCCCAATTTATCGCCGGTTCGGGAGATCAGCATGTGTGTCCCCGCCAAATAGTCCTCCAGCGACGGCGCGGCTTGGATGCTGGGATGATCCTGCCTAACTACGCAAGCCATGCGATCCATGAATAAATGTTCGCAGTGCAAATGCGCGGGCGGATTCAGTACCGATGCAAAGCCCAACACCACATCCAGACTGCCGTTTTCCAACTGCGCCAACGGAAAAGCAGATTCCGTGCGTTTGACATGAATATCCACGCCCGGCGCCGTTTGCTCTATCAACTGCGACAACTCGGGCAAGATCAAAAACTCCATGTAATCGGTCGCGGCGATGGTGAAGCGGCGCTGACTAGATGCTGGATCGAAGGCTTGCGGAGCCTCGAGCAAGCGTTCCATTTCCTGTAACAGGCTGCGTACCGGCTCCACCAAGGCCAGCGCCAGTGCGGTCGGCTGCATGCCGGTGGGCGATTTAACCAAGACCGGATCGTTCAATTGCTGGCGCAAGCGATGCAAGGTATGGCTCATCGCCGACTGCGTCACGAACATACATTCCGCCGCGCGGGTGACATTGCGCTCCCGCATCAAAACATCGAAAGCCAGCAATAGGTTTAAGTCGAAAGTGCGTAGGTTAGCCATCCTGAGTTCCTCAAAAAATTCGGCTGCATACTAAACAATATCGCTGCTGGCCGGTATGAACAGTCTTGATGGTAGCGGATGAAATTTCACCATTTCACAGCCAGGCCGTTTCTCCCTACCTTATACCCCGAGCGCGTCGTCCAAGCCTACAAGGTTTAACTCCCCCCAAGGGTAGCTTTTCGGTTGGCGGCGCGCCCAAATACTCAATGGCAACAGCCATTCACTAAAACGCATTACGGGGGATTCTTACCATGTCTGCACAAATTCCAATTTCAACCTTCAAACCTTATCGGGGCGAAAAAGCCCGCTTGGCCAGGGCTTACGATTACCTGATCCTGGTGCTGGCCCTATTCTTATTCATCGGCTCGTTTCACCTGCATTTTGCCCTGACCGTCGGCGACTGGGACTTCTGGGTCGATTGGAAAGACCGGCAATGGTGGCCTTTGGTGACGCCATTGATCGGCATCACCTTTCCAGCGGCTGTTCAAGCTGTGTTATGGGATAAGTTCCGGCTACCTTTGGGCGCTACGCTCTGTGTCGCTGCCTTGTTGCTGGGCACCTGGGTTACCCGCGTGTTTGCCTATCACTACTGGAATTTCTTTCCGATCAACATGGTGCTGCCAGCGACTATGGTGCCGGGTGCCTTGGTATTGGATACCCTGCTGATGCTCACCAACAGCTTGACCATCACCTCCATTTTTGGCGGCGCGGCGTTCGCTTTGTTGTTTTACCCCACCAACTGGCCGATCTTCGGCATGTTCCACCAAGCGGTCGATTACCACAATAGCCAGCTTTCGGTGGCCGATGTGTTCGGTTTCCAATATATCCGTACCGGCATGCCGGAATACCTGCGCATCATCGAACGCGGCACCTTACGCACCTATGGTCAGTACGCGACGCCATTGTCGGCATTTTGCTCAGCGTTGTTGTGCTCGCTGATGTATCCGCTCTGGTGGAAAATCGGCAAATTGTTCGCTGATACCCGTTATCTGAAAAAAATCTAAGGAGAACAGCCATGAAATCATTTTTTAAACCTTGGCTGTTGACAGTGCTTTGCATCAACGTATTGTCGATATTTGCCGTACCCACCGCGCAGGCCCATGGCGAAAAAGCCCTGGAGCCGTTCATCAGGATGCGCACCATCCAGTGGTACGACGTGCAATGGTCCACGCAAAAATTCAACGTCAACGATGAAGTCAGCGTCAGCGGCAAGTTTCATGTCGCCGAAGACTGGCCCATCAGCGTCCCCAAACCGGAAGCCAGCTTCTTGAATATCTCCACCCCGGGACCGGTGCTGATTCGTACCGAGCGCTACCTGAACGGTAAACCCTGGACCAACTCGGTATCGCTGGAGCCGGGCGGCGACTACGAGTTCAAGGTGGTCATGAAAGGCCGTTTGCCGGGCCATTATCACATCCATCCGTTTTTTAATTTAAAAGACGCCGGTCAGGTGATGGGGCCGGGTGTGTGGCTGGACATTGGCGGCGATCCCGCGGATTTTAGCAATACCATTCAAACCATTAATGGTGAAATGATCGACATGGAGAGCTTCGGCTTTGCCAATGGCGTGTTTTGGCATCTGTTCTGGGGCGCGTTGGCGGCTGCCTGGCTGTTATGGTGGGTTCGCCGTCCCTTGTTCATCAGCCGCTACCGCATGCTGGATGCCGGTTTGGAACATGAGTTGATCACCAATCAGGATAAAACCATCGCCAAGGCGGTGTTAGTCGGCGTGCCGGTATTGGTATTGGCGTTGAATGCCGTCACTGCCAACCAGTACCCGGACGCCATCCCATTACAAGCGGGCTTGGATCGGATTTTGCCTTTACCGGCTCAAGTCAATGCCGGCATGGTCAATGTCGACACGCTAAAAGCGGAATACAACGTGGCGCAACGCGCCATGGTGTTGCAGTTTAGTATTGACAATCGCAGCCAAGGCGCGGTCAGGATCGGCCAATTTTCCAGTTCCAATGTGCATTTCATGAACTCTGATTTAGCGAGCGTCAACAGCAAACCCGGCAAGGATGACGTCAGTAATAACGGTCTGAGCTTGAGTGACAACACCCCTATCGCCCCCGGCGAACAACGCACCGTCACCGTAGAAGTGCGCGATGCGGCCTGGGAATCGGAAAAGCTGGATGGGCTGATCAAAGATGCGGACAGCCGGCTGGGTGGCTTGCTGTTTCTTTACGACGACGTGATGGGAAAACGCTATATCTCCAGCATTTCCGCCGCCGTCATTCCCAAATTTAATTAATTCAGGAGCACACATCATGGCTACCACGACAGAACACGTGAGCTTAAGCACCGAAAAACCCAAATCATTGCCTTGGTATTTGACCGACTTACCCAAATATTTAAAAGGCTTTGGCTTTTTAACCGTTATGTACATCAGTTTACGCCTGTATCAGGGCGCTTTTGCCATAGCACACGGGTTGGATTCCTCGGAACCGGCATTCGAACAATACTGGATGCGGCTGTTTTATATCGAACTGGCGGTGATTGCCGCCGTCGCCAGCGGTTTTTGGGGTTACTTATGGACCACGCGCGACCGGAATCTGGATCAACTGGCACCCAAGGAAGAGATACGCCGCTATTTCACCTTGACGATGTGGATCAGCATTTACACTTTTGCGGTGTACTGGGCCGGCAGTTATTTCGCCGAGCAGGACAACTCCTGGCATCAAGTGGCGATTCGCGATACGCCGTTTACCGCCAACCATATCATCGAGTTTTACTTCAACTTTCCGCTGTACGTGATCCTGGGTGGCTGCGCCTGGCTGTACGCCAGAACCCGCTTGCCCTTGTATGCCAAAGGCATTTCCTTGCCCTTGACCTTGGCGGTGTTCGGCCCCTTCATGATCTTGGTAAGCGTTGGCTTCAACGAATGGGGACACACCTTCTGGTTTAGAGAGGAATTCTTCGCCGCGCCGATTCATTGGGGTTTTGTGATCGGGGTTTGGTTTGCTTTGGGCGTCGGCGGCATCTTGTTGCAAGGCGTGACTCGGCTGATCGAGCTCATGGACAAAATCGAGGATGCTGAATAGGTCTGCTTTGGGATGCAGCTGGCATGAAAAGCCCAACATAACAAGGCTGCTGTACCCAAGGTAGGTCGGCCTGAATGCAATGGGTGCGGTTCAAATTGATGTGAAAAATCAAAAAACCGCGAAGCGAAAAAAGCCGAAGGCTGGTTTTTATCCCCTCATACCGTCCCGAGCATCGCAGCCTTTGACGAGAAATTGCCCGCAGGGGCGCGGCATGGATGCCGCGCGTTTTTCGCAAGGGCTGGGATGCCCTTTCGAAAAACCCTCGACAAAGGCGAGAAGCGCAGGATTAAGGCGGTATGCGGGGCGGCCTTTTCTTTGGTTTCTTTCTTTTGGCCGAGCAAAAGAAAGAAACTCGGCTGTCGGGCCGAGACCCGACTTTTAAAGTGGTCTCGCGAAGCGTTTCCATCCCTTACTAATCAACCCACACGACCATGTTTCAATCCAAGTCCGATGTCGCCATGCCAAAGAGTCACACCGATTCAGTTCACTATGCCTGGGTCATACTCGCGGTCACGTTTCTGTGCTTGTTTATGGCATCGGCACTGCGCTCCGTTCCAGGGATCATCATGCTGTCCCTGGAACAGGAGTTTGCCTGGAACAGAGAAACCATTAGCGGCGCGATTTCGCTCAACCTGTTGTTATTTGGCCTTGCCGGTCCCTTTCTAGGCCGATTGATGGATGTCTACGGCGCAAAACGGATCAGCGTTATCACTTTAATTTTGTCGGTGGCGGGTGCCGGCGGCAGCGTTTTTATGCAGGAGTCCTGGCAACTGTATTTGCTTTGGGGATTGCTGATCGGCGCAGGTTCGGGCGGCACGTCGATGATTATGGGATCGGCGTTGATCAATCGCTGGTTCCATAAACACCGCGGGCTGGCGTTAGGGATATTGGGAGCCGCCTTTTCCTCCGGCCAGTTAGTCTTCACCCCGCTGCTCATGCAGATCAATGTGCATGAAGGCTGGCGCGCGGCGACATTGTTTATCGCCGTCGGCTTAGGCCTGGTGGCTTTACCGTTGGTGCTGAAATTTTTAAGAGACTATCCCGAATCAAAAGGCCTGTCGGCCTATGGCGACCATGGCGTTCATCGAACGATGCTTAAGCCGGATCAAAATCCCATGCGCTCGGCCATGCGCAGTCCGCAGTTCTGGCTGTTGGCCTTGAGTTTCGGCATTTGCGGTTTAACCACCTCCGGCTTATTTCAGACCCATTTGATTCCGCACGGCATCGAACACGGCTTCACTGAAATGACCATGGCCATGTCCTTAGGCGTCATGGGTGCGGCCGATGTGTTCGGCACCATTTTATCCGGCTGGTTGTGCGATCGCTACGGCAAGCGCTGGCCGCTGGCGTTTTATTACATAGTCAGAGGCGCAACGCTAATACTGCTGCCCGGCATCGATACGACCGGGCAATTGATGATGTTCTCGATTATCTACGGCATGAATTGGTTGTCCACAATTCCGGCCACTTCAGCCTTGACCGCGGATTTATTCGGCAAACAAAACGTCGGCGTGGTGTTCGGCTGGATCTGCTTCGCGCATCAAATCGGCGCGGCGATTGCTGCCTACAGTGCCGGGTACGTCCATAGTCTGATGGGTGATTACCACTTGGCTTTTGTGGCGTCAGGCCTGTTCGCTTTTATCGCAACCGGTATCGTTCTTTTTATCAGAGAGCCGCAAACTGTTCGTTTTTAATTAATTTTGGAGGAATAACATGCCTTTAGTTCGAATATCGTTAATGAAGCAAGAAAATAAAGAGTTTGGGGGAAAGATTGGTCAAATCGTTCACCAAGAAATGGTGCACACAATCAGCGTACCCGAAAAAGATTGTTTTCAGGTTATTACTGAGCATGATAATAATTCTTTAATCTACGATTCCAATTACCTTGGTATACATCGAAGCGATGGCATCATCTTTATCCAAATAACCTTGAACGAAGGTAGAGGTGTTGATTTAAAGAAATCACTTTATAAAAACATAGCCGATACCCTGCATAATCAGCTAGATATACGCAGAGAAGATGTCTTAATAAGCCTGGTTGAAGTCAAAAAGGAAAATTGGTCGTTTGGGAATGGCATTGCGCAGTATGCGTAATAAGCTGTCAATACTTCTGCGTTTCATTAATCTGATTAAATGTTTTTAAAAATAGGGGGTTATTATGTCCATCGATATGTATCAAGTATCAATAAAAGTTTTTATCAAAATGCTGGGCAATTTATCGAAAATACTAGATAAAGCCGCAATCCATGCCGAAGCGAAAAACATTGATCAATCGGTCTTTATAAATTACCGTTTGGCCCCCGATATGTTTCCGCTCAGCAAACAAGTGCAAATTGCAACGGATATGGTTAAAGGCTGTGCCGCGCGCCTGGCGGGATTAGAGATTCCATGCTATGAAGACAATGAAACCACATTTGCCGATTTGCAGGCTCGTATATCCAAAACCATCGCTTTTATCCAAGATGTAACCCCGGCGCAAATAAATGGCAATGAGAACCTGGCTATTAGTTTCAAGATTGGCGGCACCGAGAAAAACTTTGTCGGTCTGCCATATTTGCTGGATTTTGTCCTACCTAATTTTTATTTCCACATCACGATGAGCTACGCGATCCTTCGCCACAACGGGGTTGAATTGGGGAAATCGGACTTTTTGGGGGTGGATTAATTCTGAGTTTGAATTATCCATATCTTTTATTTCCCATAGGTAGAATGGGTCGTTTTGCCTATGGTAGCGCTGTTCCTTAGCCTGGAATAGGCAGAGTCTTGATCACGGCTTGGATCTCAAGTTATGGCTGATTCGTAGCAAGGCAATCCAGATGGGAATAAACTAGTTCTTTGGCGTTAGCTATATAATCTGAATTGCAACTCGTTTGAGAAAATAGTATTGAGCCATGCATTAACATGGCAATTTGTGATGCTAATGTTTTTGGCTGACTTACCCCGCATTGATTGGCGAGGTTTAGTATATGCGTCCAAAAATTATGAATTATCCTGATCGCCGCTTGATGTACAGGATCGTCCTTAATTGGAAATTCCGAAAGCGCGTTCAAAAACGGACTGCCTTTGAACTCTCCACTTTGAATTAAATCATTATAAACATCCAGCATCGCCAATAACTTATCTTTCGGATCAATCATTTCGGCGGCTATGTTTTCGTATCGGGACATGAATAATGCTTCCTGACGCAGAAGATAGGCAACGATTAAGTCGTTTTTCGATGCAAAATATTTATAAAGACTCATTTTAGACACTTCAGCTTCTTTCAAAATACCATCTATTCCGGTTGCACGAATGCCTTGCTCATTAAAAAGATGAGTCGTAGCGGCTAAAATTTTATCCTGAGTTTTATTTGACATTTTTAATCAATATAAATCAAACGCTATATTATGGCGCCCAATAAAAATTCTGCATTCATTCTTTGTTCGCTGGAGTTTGAGTAAAAATCGTCATGAAACAACGGTGCATGCTAAATTTTTAAAAAGCGCCTGATAATAAATCAATCAAGTTTAATGGCGATATAGAAACTCGCCGCTAGCAGGCTGGTGAAAAACTCGAAAAGCCAAGTAAGCTAAGGCATAGATGAGCCGCCAACTGTTAAAATAGGCTACCTAAATTTGGAGCCTTTCAATGCGCGGACACGATGCCATCCAAAACAACTGGTTCAGCTACATCAACCTGGAAGACCGCATTCCCAAGCAGCATCCGTTGCGCCGTTTACGGCTGTTGGTCGATGGCGTACTGGCCTCGATGGATGCCGTCTTTGCCGCGCGTTACTCGCACACTGGCCGTCCCTCGATTGCCCCCGAAAAACTGCTGCGCGCCTTGCTGTTACAAGTCCTGTATACGGTCCGTAGCGAGCGTCAGTTGATGGAACAACTGGACTACAACCTGTTGTTTCGCTGGTTTGTTGGTTTGGGTATCGACGATGCTGTCTGGGAGCGCAGCGTGTTCAGCGCCAACCGCGAACGCCTGCTGTCCGAAGCCCTGAGTCGCGAATTTTTTGAGCGGGTACTGGCCATAGCCGAATGGCAAAATCTGGTGTCCGACGAACACTTCAGCGTCGACGGTAGCCTCATTGAAGCCTGGGCCTCGCATAAAAGCTTCGTTAAAAAAGACGGCAGCGGCCCGGACAAACCCGCCGGCCGCAATCCCGAGGTCGACTTCAGCGGCGAAAAGCGCAGCAACGCCACCCACCACAGTACGACCGATCCCGAAGCCCGGCTTTACAAGAAAGGCGAATACACCGAGGCCAAACTGCGTTACATCACCCATGCCTTGTCCGAGAATCGCAACGGCCTGATTGTCGATGTCGAAACCACTCAAGCCACCGGCACCGCCGAAATCGAAGCCGCGCAAAAAATGATCAAACGCCGCGTGCCCAAAGGCGGCAGCGTCGGTGCCGACAAAGGCTACGACCAAGCGGCGTTCGTCAACGGACTCGAGTCCCGTGACATCAAAGCCCATGTGGCCCGCAAAAAGACCGGCAGTGCCGTCGATGGCCGCACCGCGCGCGGCAAAGGTTACGCCCAAAGTCTCAAGCGCCGCAAAATCGTCGAAGAAGCCTTTGGCTGGGTCAAAACGGTCGGCGGCCTGCGCAAAACTCGTCACATCGGCTTAGCCAAAGTCGCGGGTCAGGCCTTGTTTTGCTTTGCCGCCTACAACCTGACGCGCATGCTCAACCTATTGGTGTTCACGCCGAAACCGGCGTGGAGTGCGCCCGCCTAGGGTGAAGTTCGCCTGAAAACCGTCCACAGACGGCTTCAGGCGAATAAAAAGCCCTTGAAACCGGGGCAAAACGCTTGAAACTCGATGTCATGACCGATTTCAACTCGAAAAAATCACTTACATCGTGGGTAAGGGGAAATATCGGCGGGTTTTTCACCAGCCTGCTAGGCGCGGATTGTTTGGTAATCCGCGCGACTAACGACTCGTTGCTCAGCCTACCTGTATCTGTGAAGAATGTCTGTCATACGCCAACCAGTCTCGCGCCTTTCCAGATGCGATTTATAGTGGTCTGTGGCGTTATCAAAAAACGGCTCGCGTTATTTACATGGAAAACAATCAGGATGGCGTCGCTAGGCGTGGCGCGGACTTACCGGTTTGCGTCGCCGCGAAAAGATCGGAGCGGTGAGCGTCGTATCGGTCCCAGTGCCCGGCGTCAGCCAGGGAGGGCCAGGTGACCAGCTCACCTTGGTCGAAACCAGCCAGCGCGGCATCGACAAGATGCTCGGTAGTCATCACCGCTTCTTCTGGAAACGCGGTCAGTGGCATCCCGGCGGTATCCCAAAGTTCGGTGGCTGTGGCGGCAGGCAACACCACTTGCACCCTAATCCCCGTATTTGCCAGTTCTTGCTGTAGCCCGCGACTGAAATTGAGCACGAACGCCTTCGTGCCGCTGTATACCGAACTCACCGGAAACGAATGCACAGCCAATACCGAGGCGATATTGATAATGACACCGTCGTTGCGTGCCTTGAACGCAGGCAGCACGGCATGCGTCAATCGCGTCAGCGCCGTGATATTCAACGCGATCTGCGACAAGGAGTCTTTCACTGGCGCTTCCGCAAAAGGGCTGAGTCTGGCAATGCCGGCATTGTTGACCAATAGACTGATAGCGGGATTGGCAGCGAGAACGGCTTCAAGACCCGCGAGGTCTGTTTCGTTCTCAAGATCGGCCACCCGCGTTTCGGCCTTGATGCCGTAAGCCTGCTCTAGTTTGGCGGCGAGATTCTGCAAGCGGTCGCCGCGCCGGGCGACCAGCAACAGGTCGTATCCGCGTTGAGCTAGACGATCGGCGTAGATGGATCCGATGCCGGAAGAAGCACCTGTTACAACAGCGATTTTTTTAGATGAAGTCATGGTTTTTTACCTTTGGATGTGTTTGAAAAATGTGGAGCTTTGCTTGTCTTCTGTTTACTGCATCTTGACGACGACTTTCCCCCTCGAACGCCCCTGAGCGAGGTAGGCAAGCGCATCTTTGGCTTCCTCGAACGGAAACACCTTGTCGATCACAGGCTTAATACGCTCGGCTTCGAGGAGTTTGCCGATTTCACTGAGTTGATCGCCATCGGGACGCACGAACAGAAATGAGTAAGTGACTGCCCGTTTTCTGGCAAGCCGCATGATCTTGCGGCTCATCAGCCCGAATACGAACCTGAGGAAGAAATTCAAGCGCTTGGCATCCGCGAACGCCGCATCCAACGGCCCGATCAGCGAGACGATCTTGCCTCCCGGCTTGAGGATGCCGACGGTTCTCTCGAGTTCGGCCCCCTTGAGCGTGCCAAGCACCACGTCGTAGTCGCCCAGCACTTTCTCGAAATCTTGCTTCTTGTAGTCGACGACTTCATCGGCTCCCAGGCTGCGCACCAGTTCAACGTTGCCGGTGCTGGTGGTGGTTGCCACCGTGGCGCCAAGGTGCTTTGCCAGTTGGATCGCAAAGGTGCCAATGCCGCCTGAGCCTGCCGGGATGAACAGCTTCTGGCCGGCGCGAAGATTGGCGCGTTCCTTCAGCGCTTGCCAGGAGGTAAGCCCGACCATCGGAATGGATGCGGCCTGCACGAAATCCAGATTGGCCGGCTTCAGCGCGGCGGCGCTCTCCGGCACCACCGCGAATTCGGCAAGCGACCCCGTGCCAAGATCGAAGATACTGGCGAAGACCGCATCGCCGGGCTTGAAGCGCGTTACGTTGCTGCCGACCTCAGTCACCACACCCGCCAGATCGCTGCCCAGCGTGGCCGGCAACTGGAAATGCAGGACCGGTTTGAACATCCCGGTTGGAATCATGTTGTCGATCGGGTTCAGGCCCGCGGCGTGGACTTTTACCAGCAGTTCGTCAGCCTTCAGTGTGGGACGAGAAATGTCGGAAAAACCGATCTCGGGCGACTTGCTATAGCGTTTGAAGGTGAGGGCTTTCATGGTTAATGTGCTATTCACAAAAAATTCCTTGTTGCTAAGTTCAGACTAAATCGGTGTTGAAATGCGACTTGGTTTCCATAACGCTGGACGACGAACGCCTTCATGACATTTGTGGTTTTTTTATTGCGTCTAGCCGCAGATCTTTACGAAGCCCTGCGTCCAATACGCGAGCAGGCGCAAATCGGCGTAGCAGGCTCAAGCGCTTAGCGAGACCGCCCGCGGTATATCGGAGCTTGGGACGAGCCGATCTGGCCGCTTTCAGCACCACATCGGCCACGACTTCCGGCTCATCGGCAATAGCCATAACTTCCTCCAACACCTTATCTAATGCCGCGCGGGTTTCGTGGTATTCCTCAAGCTGCGAATCGGGCGCCATTAGGTTCGCGTCGAACTTCGTTTTTGTGTATGCGGGCTCGATGACCGAGACCCGGATGCCTCGGGTACGCAACTCGTGGTCTAGCGATTCCGAATAGCCTTCGATCGCGTGCTTGCTCGCGGCATAAATGGCCATATACGGCATCGGCAATACGCCAAGTACCGAGCCGATGTTGATGATGCGGCCGCTGCCTTGGCGCCGCATATGGGGTGTAACGGCGCGAGTCATGCGGACGATGCCGAAGAAGTTCGTATCAAAAACCGACTGGGACTGTTCAATCGAACTCTCTTCCGCTCCAGCAGGCGCAACCCCGAAGCCGGCGTTGTTCACCAGCAGGTCAATGCGTCCTTCCCGTTGCATCACCTCGCTAACTGCAGCTTCGACGGAAACATCGCTAGTCACGTCGAGAGGCAGCATCTGAAAAGAACGTTGACCGGTTTGGGCGCCCCGTCTGCTGGTCCCGTAGACCTTGTAGCCAGCCGCGGTCAGCCGCAGAGCGGTTGCTTCGCCGATGCCCGAGGATGCGCCGGTAACCAGCGCGACACTAATATTTTGCTTAATACTCATAACTCAAATCTCCTTGCGGGGTGGATTGTCTATCATCTAAGTGTTACTATCATTTCGGTAGTTATGTTACTACCAATTTGAAAGCAAGTCACTACCAAAATTGTATGAACGATAAAAATATTTGTGATGACCCTTGTCCAATCGCGCGCTGCTTGGCTTTTCTGGGAGACGCATGGAGTCTTTTGATTCTGCGGGATGCCCATTTCGGCCTCACCCGCTTTGACCAGTTTCGGAAAAACCTGGGAATCGGACCCGCGATCCTGACCCGCAGATTGGCGACTCTGACAGCGGAAGGCTTGTTGGAAAAAAGGCTTTATTCGGAACGCCCGCCGCGTGAGGAGTATGTGTTGACTGCCGCCGGCCGCGATTTTCTGCCGGTGCTGTTCACGATGGGTGCCTGGGGACGTCAATATCGCGGCGAGGGCCAACTGGTGCGCATCTTGGACGCAGAAACGGGGGCAGAAATCAGACCGGTGCTTGTGGATGAGGTCACCGGGATAAAGATCGGGAATCGGCCGATACGCATTGTCGAGCCGGATGGCGACTAGGGGTTATTGCCGCTTTGGCCTGCGCTTTTATTTGGTTGCCCAGTTAAAACGGCAACAGCCCTAATCAAACAAAGGGGTTTATGCAAAAAATCCGCTGTCGGAAATGGCACATATTTCAGCCATTCGCCGCAATGGCTGAGCGTCAGCAAGCGCGTCGGGTAGATGCCGCTAACGCTTCCAGCAAGGTGAAATTGCAATGTGTTGCCAGACAATCAGCCAGACGCTCGATGCCGGCTTCGCGCACCGCATTGAAATCCAGGGCTTGCGCTTGCCGATAGCCTGCCCAATGCAACAGGGCATCGCAGGCTGAGGGCAAATCGAATAAACCGTGCAGATAACTGCCCGCCACCTGCCCGTCTGCCGAAACGGCGCCATCGTGACCATCCGCTAGCGAAAATAAGGGTTGTGCCAGCGCCGGACCACTACTGACGCCCATATGAATCTCGTAGCCCGCCACCTGTGTAGTTTGCCCATAAAACGTGCCGGTAGTTTGTTTCAAGCATTTTTCCGCGTGCAAAACCGTCTGCATATCCAACAAATCCAGACCGGCAGCACTACCGGCCGGACCTTCCAGCCCCAGTGGGTCGTCTATGCTTTTGCCCAGCATCTGAAAGCCGCCGCAAATCCCCAGCAGTTTGCCGCCGTAACGCAGATGGCGGGCAATAAATCTGTCCCAGCCTTGCTCTCTAAGACGCGCTAAATCACTACGCACCGATTTGCTGCCGGGCAGCACAATCAAGTCCGCACCCGCTACCTGGTCCGGGCTTTTCGCAAAACTGACCTGCACGCCGGGGTGCAATTGCAGTGGATCGAAATCGGTATGATTGCTGAAGCTGGGCAGATGCGGCACGACGATATGAAACGCGCCGGTTTGGCCCTGTTGGGCATGCCGAGTGGATAAGGCATCTTCGGCTTCCAGATAAAGATCGTGCAAATAAGGCAGCACGGCCAACACCGGCTTGCCGGTTCGCTGTTCCAGCCAATCCAAGCCGGGTTTTAACAACGCAATATCGCCCCGGAAACGGTTGATGACAAAACCGATCACGCGCTGTTGTTCGCTTGCTGATAGCAATTCCAGTGTGCCGACCAAGTGGGCAAACACGCCGCCACGATCAATGTCGGCGATCAGAATCACCGGACAATCCACTGCTTCGGCAAAGCCCATATTGGCAATATCGCCTGCGCGCAAATTAATCTCCGCCGGACTGCCGGCACCTTCGACAATCAGCATCTGGTACTGAGCGCCCAAGCGTTGCCACGATTCCAGAACCGCTTGCTTGGCGACTTTTTTATAATCGTGGTATTGGCTGGCCGATTGGTTTTGCAGGACTTTGCCGTGAATAATCACTTGCGCGGTGGTATCGGTATTAGGCTTGAGCAGCACCGGATTCATATCGCTGTGCGGCGGCAAACCGCAGGCCGCGGCTTGCGCGGCTTGGGCGCGGCCGATCTCGCCGCCGTCTATGGTTACCGCGCTATTCAATGCCATGTTTTGCGGCTTGAACGGCGCGACGGCAATACCTTGACGCCGGTAATAACGGCACAAAGCCGTCACCAAGGTGCTTTTGCCGGCATCGGAGGTAGTGCCTTGCACCATTACGGCCTGGAAAGGCGGCTTAGGATGCATCGGGCCAGCCGTTTTCGTAGACAAATGCTGATAAGGGCTGCGGCGTTGCCCAGTTTTCCAGTTCCAACATGGGTTTGGGGTAAAACTCAGCGACATGGCCCAGACAAAGCACCGCAATCGGCCGGCTGCCGGTAGGCATTTTCAATAGTTGCGCCAATGCGCCCGGATCGAATAGCGATACCCAACCCAGCCCCAGGCCTTCGGCGCGGGCCGCCAGCCACAGATTTTGAATCGCGCAGGCCGCCGAGGCCAGATCCATTTCCGGCAGTGTGCGCCGACCGAAAATGTGTTGCTCGCGTCGATCAGGTAAAGCGACGATCAGCAATTCGCCACAATCGAGTATGCCTTCCACTTTAAGCTTCATGAATTCGTCGTGCCGTTCGGCGAGGGCTTCTGCGGTAAGTTTGCGTTCCTGTTCGACCAGCGCGTAAATATCGTTACGCATGCGGCGATCAGTAATGCGGATAAAGCGCCAAGGCTGCATCAAGCCGACGCTGCCGGCCAGGTGCGCGGCTTGTAATAGACGAGCCAAGACTTCGGCATCGACCGGATCGGAAAGAAAATGCCGCATGTCGCGGCGTTCGGCGATGGCGCGATAGACGCCGGCGAGTTGTTGGTCAGGGAAGCGGTGCGCGGCAGAGGCGTCTTGCGGTGCCGATTTGTGCTCGGGAGTTGCCGGCGAACGCGGCGATTGCTGTGTCATTGCAGCATGGCAACCATTAGCACGGCGGCTTCCGTTAGCTCGACCGCCGCACCGTAAACGTCGCCGGTTACCCCGCCCAAGCGCGAGACCGCGGTTTGCCGTACCCAAAATAGTAAGCCTCCGGCGAACAGTACGGCCGGTAAACCTAAAAACACCGCGGCAGTCAGGACGCTAATCACCAACACCGCTTGGATATGCGCTCTTGGCAATTGTTGCAATAGCGCCTCGGCCAGGCCTTTTGGGCGAATATAGTCAGTTGTCAGCATCAAACCCAGAATTGCGGTTCGGCCTAAAACCGGGGCCAGCAGCAAGGGGGCGAGGCGAGTTTGCTCGAACATGGCGGTCAGTGCAGCAAACTTCAGGACTAAAACCAGCACCAGCAAACTAACCGCAATCGGCCCGGAGGCCGGGTCTTTCATGATTTGCAGGCTACGCTGTTTGTCACCGTAGCCGCCGACCCAAGCATCGGCGCAATCGGCCAAACCGTCCAAATGCAGGCCGCCGGTCAGTAATACCCAGCCGGTCGAGACGATAGCCGCCAACAGCATGGGCGCACTGCCGGCAAACAGTATCGGCGGCAGGCTTAGGAGAACACCCAGTAGCAGGCCGACCGCTGGATAGTACAAAACCGAACGCCCCAGCAAGGGAGCGCCAGCCTCGTCACGACAGCTAACAGGTATGCGGGTCAGGAATTGCAAGGCAAGCAGAAAAGCATCCACGATTATTTAAGATGACGTCCCTTGGCATCTTTGTAGATATGGCCGGTTGCAATCAACACGCCTTCGATGAAGCCCCACATGACGCCAAAACCGCCGGTAACCAGCGTGACTATGGCTTGGGTGAAGCCGAGGAAATAGAAGCCCAGATAAATGCGATGCAAGCCGATCGCGCCGAATGCAATCCCCAACAAAGCCGCGACCAACTTGCTTTTGACTGGCTTGGCTTCCATCAGATAAGCGCCGACCAGGCTGACGTCGGTGACTTTATCTTCGTCGTGATCGAAATCCACATCATCGCCGACTTTGGGCGGCGCTTCCGATGTCCATTGATCCAGGTGGAATTCGTAGAATTGACCTTCGTATTTGATCACGCCGGTCTGGCATCTTTCATCGTAACTTTCTATGTGTCCTAGCATGTTGTTTACCAAATCAGTTGTATGTTTTTATTATTATGTGCAGCTGCCATTAGGACAGTTGCCGGTCGCAAAGCAAGCTCGACGTCAGCCCAGCTTATTTTTCGCGGCTAATGATACGGGAAAGCCCAAGGCCCCGCCATTGCGCTTGACGCAGCTTGCTAACGCAAGCCTATTTCAGGCAGTAGAGACTTGCGCTTGACTGAATGTGGCCATTTCATTGTGTAAACGACAGGCCATTTGCAGTAAGGGTACCGCCAACACCGCGCCGCTACCCTCGCCCAGACGCATCTGCAGATTCAATAACGGCTGAGCGTTCAAGGCTTGCAGGACGCGGGCATGGCCTTTTTCCGCGGAACAATGGCCGTAAAAAAACCAGTCCACGCAGCCGGGATTGATCCCCACCGCCAGCAACGCCGCGACACTGCTGATAAAGCCATCTATCAACACCGGCAGACCTTGCTGGGCGGCGCTGATATAGGCTGCAGTGAGCGCGGCGATTTCAAAACCGCCCAAGGTTTTTAAAATATCCAAAGGCGATTGCAGAGCCGCTTGGTGGAGCTGTAAGGCGGAGTCGATAACACGGGCTTTGTGATCGATTTGTCCGGCGTTCAAACCGGTGCCGGCGCCGGTAATCTCGGCGGCCGGTATCCGCAAACTGGCGGCAGTTAAAGCGCTGGCGCTGGTGGTATTGGCGATGCCCATTTCCCCGCCGATAAACAAATCGGCGCCGTTCGCTACCGCCCGCTCGACGGCAGCCCGGCCAGCGGCCAAGGCTATCGTTAACTGTTCGTCGTTCATCGACGCTGTCCGTGAAAAATTAGCGGTGCCGGCACCGGCTCGATGGCTGATTACATTGGGTAAGGCCACTGGCTGCAATAGACCGACATCGACGACTTCGAAATAGGCATCGACATGCCGGGCCAGCACATTCACCGCGGCACCGCCGGCCGCGAAGTTTTTTACCATTTCCATCGTTACCACTTGCGGAAATGCCGAGACACCTTCCTCGGCAATGCCGTGATCGGCGGCAAATACGCTGACATGGATTTTTTCCAGTTTAGGTATTTCCCGGCGCTGCATCGCCGCCAACCTGACCGCGCAATCCTCCAGCAAGCCCAAGGAGCCGGGCGGCTTGGTCAATTGTGCTTGCCTGTTTAAAGCTTGTTGGTAATAAGCGGCATCAGGCGCGGCAATCGGCGCGGATAAACTGTTCATAATCAAATTACAGGGTTTTGAGGATTTGCGGCAAACCGGCGGTGACCAGCACCACCTTGTCGCTGATTTGCGCGAGTCTTTGATGTAAAAAGCCGGCTTCATCGACGAATCGGCGCGTCATGGCGTCGGCGGCTACGACACCCAGGCCCACTTCGTTGCTGACCATAATCACCCGTTGCCTGCCGGTCGCCAGTACGGCGCATAAGGCATCGGCTTGTTGCTGATAGCGCTGTTCTTGCAGATTACCTTGTTTATCGAACAACACATTGCATAACCACAACGTCAGACAGTCCACCAGCAAGCAATGTTGTTTGCCGGCATATTCGTTAATCACGTCCGCCAAGGCGATGGGTTCTTCAACGGTTAACCAATGCGGCGGCCGGCGTTGTTGATGGTGCTGGATGCGGCTGTGCATTTCGTCGTCACCGGCTTCAGCGGTGGCGATATAAACCACGGGCAGGCCGGAGGCCAAAGCCTGTTGCTCGGCATAGCGGCTTTTACCGGAACGGGCGCCGCCCAAAACCAGCTCAATCATCCGCTAACCGCACCGCCAGTACATCGCATTTAGCGTGATGCAGCACGCCGTTGGCAGTAGAGCCGAGCAACAATGCTAAACCATGGCGACCGTGCGAACCTACGACAATCAAGTCGGCCTGAATCTCTTCGGCTACCCGGACGATTTCCAGTTTGGGGCTACCCATTTCCAGATGTTGCCGTTCGGCGGGAACCTGTAGTTTCTCGCCCAGCTCGTGCAGGCGTTTCTTGGTGGCATCCATCAGTTCCTGGGTCAGATCCACGTCGAAGGGAATGATGGGGCCATAGGCCGGATCGGTAATCGGCAAATTATCGACCACATGGACCAAGCTCAGTTGGGCAGCGTTTTGCGCGGCGATTTGCCTGGCTTTTTCCGCAACTTGACCGCCATGTTCAAAAAAATCGGCCGCCAATAAAACATGTTTATAAATCGACATAATTCCTCCTAATCGCTAACAGCGATCTCGGTAAACAACAAAGTCATAACCTGTGTGGAAATCAGTATATATAAAAAAGCCAACGCCAAGCCGAACATCAACGGCCTATCCAGGGCATGCCGAAAAATATTGCCGTTAACCAGCCAATGCCAGCCCATCAGAGCTATCATCGCGATATATGCCACCTGACTGATCTGGGTATACAGACTGGCGACCGCCGGAATGGCGCACAAACTAATCACCACATCAGAGCCCAATAGTGCTGTCAGGGTTTGTGGAAAACGGGCGGTTTTTCCGGAAAAATAGAGTAGCGGATAGCAAAAACCTATCATCAACACCGTCTCGGCGGCAATTTGCAGCAGGGCATGCGACCAATCGCTATCCAGCAGCAAAATCAATAGATTAACCAGCAAATAGGGTATGAACATCAGCCGCATTAACCAAGGCGACGCCGGCACATCCTGCGGGCCTTTGCGCATAATGCAAATCTCAAAAAACAACACCATCAGTTGGTACATGATCACTCCGCTTGTTGTAGGTTTTCCTCCGCTGCCAGCCAATCCATTTCTGCCTGTTCCAGCGCGCTATCGATTTGGCCTTTCCGGCTCAGTAACTGCTTTAATTGTTCCTTATATTCCTCGGCATAAATGGCCGGATCGGCCAATTGTTCTTCCAGATCGCGCTGTTGCTGATGAAACTTTTCCACTGCCGCTTCGGCTTTTTTCACCGCGTCCAACAATGGTTTTAAACGCTGCCGGCGCTCCGCATCGAGTTTACGCTGATCCTTGCGCGACACCCCGCCGCCATTGTCGTTGGCGACCGGTTCGTCGCCCGCTTTCTTTTGTTCGGCAAGCCATTGCTTGTAATCGTCCAAATCCCCGTCGAACGGCTGGATTTTGCCGCCGGCTACCAATAACAGTTGGTCGGTCACCGAGCGCAATAAATGTCTGTCATGCGAAACCACCACCAGAGCGCCTTGGTATTCCTGCAAAGCCACGCTCAGAGCGTGGCGCATTTCCAAATCCAGATGGTTGGTAGGCTCGTCCAGCAGCAACAAATTCGGATTTTGATAAACCAACATCGCCAGCACCAAGCGGGCTTTTTCGCCGCCGGAAAACGGTCCGACCGGATCGTTGACCTTGTCGCCGCGAAAATCGAAGCCGCCCAAAAAATTGCGTAAATCTTTTTCAGTCGCTTGTTTATCCAGCTTTTGCAGATGCCAGAGCGGGCTTTCTTCCAGGCTTAGCAATTCCAATTGATGCTGAGCGAAATAGCCGATATGCAAATCCTGAGCGGTTTGTAGCTTACCAGTCAATGCCGGCATTTGCCCGGAAAGTACTTTGATCAGGCTGGACTTGCCGGCGCCGTTGGGTCCGAGCAGGCCGATGCGGTCGCCCGGCGCAATCGATAGGCTGGCGTTTTTAATCACCACTTTATCGCCGTAGCCGATGTCGGCTTCTTCGATTTTCAGCAGTGGATTGGGCATTTTCTTCGGCGGCGGAAAACTGAAACCAAACGGCGAATCGACGTGAGCCTGAGCGATCAATTCCATGCGCTCCAACGCTTTGATCCGGCTTTGCGCCTGTCTGGCTTTGGTGGCTTGTGCTTTAAAACGGTCAACAAAACTTTGGATATGGGCAATCTCACGCTGCTGCTTTTCGTAGGCGGTTTGTTGCTGAGCCAGTTTTTCGGCGCGCATGCGTTCGAAGTCGGAATAATTGCCCGTGTATATTTCGGCTCTGTTTTGCTCGATATGCACGATGTGGTCGGTGATGGTGTCCAGAAAATCGCGGTCATGCGAAATCAACAGCAGCGTGCCGGGGTACTTGCCGAGCCAATCCTGTAGATAAATCACTGCGTCCAAATCCAAGTGGTTGGTGGGTTCGTCCAAAAGTAAAACATCGGACCGACACATCAGCGCTTGCGCCAAATTTAAACGCATACGCCAACCACCGGAGAATGAGCTGACCGGCCGGCTTTCTTGCTCGGTGCTAAAACCCAGACCGTTTAACAAACGCGAGGCCCGAGCTTGCGCCGTGTATCCGCCGACATGATCCAAAGCGGCATGTAGCTCCGCCAATTTGATGCCGTCGTGCGCTTGCTCGGCCGTATGCAATTTTGCCTGCAACGCACGTAACTCTCTGTCGCCGTCCAGCACATAATCGATGGCTGAACATTCCAAGGCCGGGGTTTCCTGGGCGACATGGGCGATTTCCAGATTCGGCGGCATGGAAAAATCACCTTCGTCGGCATGCAATTCGCCGCGCAATAACGCAAAAAAGCTGGATTTGCCGGCACCATTGGCTCCGGTCAGACCGATTTTTTGGCCTTTATGTATCGTGAAAGAGGCCTCGCTAAACAGCAAACGGTTGCCGCGACGGATGGCGATGTTTTTGAAATTGAGCATGATGGTCAAAAGTTGGCTGGGTGCGACACCGCACAATAGGGGGATTTTAGCGCGGCAGGGGGTTGCGCGTCTTTTGCAGTTTACGTGACGACGCAGAGCCGGCTATTTGCGGGCTTGTTGTTGAGCAGGGCAATAGGAGCTTTTGGGAGAGGAGGGATAAGCCGCTAGGGGATGTAAGCGGGAGCGGTAATGTTTTTAAGGTTATCCCGATTTCGGATGAATTATCGTCAAACGGGGCAACTCCGGAATACGTCGGGGACGGCCAAGAACCAGCCGCCCCCGAGAATTAACTTACCAGGACAAACTGCGTGAAATAGCGCCACTACCATCGTACAAGTAGCCATTTTTAACTACCTTGGTGACGGTGAACGCGCAAGTACCCTTGCTGTTGCTAGGTAACAGGGCACTGCTCAAACTGGTCGAGCCCTTTGTGCCGGTAATGGAATAGCTTGCCCCGGTCACATTAGTTTTGCTGGTGCTCGAGGTAACCGAGCCACTCCAGGTACCATAGACGCCTGCACCGGTAATGGTCGATGTTCCGGATTTAACGGTAATGTTGGCGACGCATTGCGATTTACCTCCGCTTAACAATTTTCGAGTCATCACGGTACTGGCAACTTTCATATTCATCGCTACGACACTTTGCGCCGCCTGAATACTTTGTGTGGTGCTGGTTTTCAAACCGCTGCTATCGGTAACGGTTAGTGTTGCGGTATAGGCGCCGGGGGTATTGTAGATGTGGCTGACCGATGTGCCAGTTGTTGCCGCAGAACCATCGCCGAAATTCCAGGCGTATGAAGAGATCGAGCCGTTTTTAGTGCTTGAGCCGGCACCATTCAACGTAACATTCAGCGGAGCGTCGCCGACAGTTGGCAGCGCTGTGATGACTGCTGAGGGTGGCACCAACGCTACAACCGGGTAATTGCCGGTAATTTGGTATTGACCAAGGCTGCCGTAGTCAGAGTAACCCGTAGTTAAGTCGCCTTTGCCTACTCCTTCGACTTTCAGGAAATATTTTCCGGCGTTGAGCGAGACGTTTAAGGATGCCGCCAAGCTGTCCACCGGATTGGCTTGGGCCACCGTTTTGCCTTGCGCGTCAATTAACGTTAACAACACATCCAAATTGGGCGCTATTGCATCGGGTGTAACATTCAACTGCGCGCTGCCCCCGCCGGTTGAAAATACGAAAACGTCGACGTCCGTTGTGCGCTCGATGATGCCACTTTGTGAAACCGCACTGGCGTCGCCGGCTAATGGTGCCGCACTGGCTGTTGCATCCGGGAAGTCATCGGGCCGCACAGACGCACCCGCAGCGTTTATTACTGCAAGATCATCCTGCAGATTGTTGGCGCCCGGATACTCGCCTTTACTCCATTGTGCGACAGGTTTGTAATAGCCCACCCCCATGATCGGCGCCCAGCCGGTAGCACCGCTACCATGGCCGGCATAGTAGCCGGTGCTGGCATTGCCATCATGATTGAGGTTTAAGTTATGCCCTACTTCGTGTGAAATAGCTTCTGCAACATATTTGGGATAACCGTTGCCCAGTTTGTCGAAGAATACCCAGGCGGGCCGATAGCGTTCCGGGTAGGTGGCTGAATAATATGAAAACACATTCACGTAAGCGACGCCGCCGCAAGTTTGGTTGCAAAGTTCCGGCATAGACCGGGTAACCACGGCTCGAGTGCCGTACTGAATGTCACTGGTGCTACTGCGCCTCAAGGCATCCAAAGTGGGCTCCTGGGTCGTCACGTCAACATCGAAGGGGGCGTAGTCTTCCGCTACCCGTTGCCATATTTCCCGAATGTTATTTAATTCCGTAGTGCTGAAAGCGCCCGGGTTGCCGTCTATATCATAGGCTTGAGCGGTAAGCGTAGTCATACTCCAGGCCGTGTTGGTCGCGACGTGGCCATTGAAGTCCAAATAAATAACGCGATTGGAACCAGGCTTGCTGTGCAGGGCGAATGGGTCGGCAGTTGCCGTACTGGCTACGCCGCTACCGGTGCTGGTGACCGTGGCGGTTTCTTGCTCGCCTTGTCCTTGAGTGATTTTGGTATGCTCATCGATATAAAGCAGGCGGCCGCTTTCATCGATCCAGGCAGAGGCATCGGTGCGCAATATATCTTCCAGGCGTTCGCTGGACATGTCGTAGGCTTTCGCCACATCCCCCAGCTTGTCGCCCAATGCGTCGATAGCTGCCTGGCCGTTCTTTTTGCCTGTTAGGGTAATTTGCGGAAATGCCATTTCAGTTTCCGCCTCGGCCAAGTCGGTAATCTTGGCTGATGAACTTTGCGATTTTGCCCTGACCACGTCGAATGGGTTTTCCATGCCCGACCCGTTTAAACCCGAGACAAATGCTTGAACCCGGCCATCGGCAAGCAGGGTCAGCCCGTAGTTATAACCGATCAAAGCGCTTTCGGCTTCTTGTTGCGAAGAAAAGTACAGTGGCTCTGCAGATATGCCGGCGGCTGAAGCGGGTAATTCGGTACTCAAATCATTTTCGATGGTCGCTTTCTGCTCAATCGGCGGCGTGGCGCAACCCACTAAGGTAGTGATGACGGCGGATGCGATGAATGTCTGTTTGTTCATGGTGGACTCCCGTGTATGGAAAGATCACTGTACCTATTCTCAAAATCGGCAGGCACAGGCGAGTAATACTGACGACAAAGTAAAGAACAATGTGCCCAAAAATTCTGAGATCAGAGTGGCTATTTTAAAAAGAACGGAAAAAACTGAACGGCGCCGACCTTTCCCAAGGTAACTCATAATAATACCTAAGCGCCCCTCCCCTGAAAGCGCGGGCCCTTTGCAATCACCTTACTAGATCCGCGCATACACAACGATGACAAATGTTTTCAGACCTCCCTAAAGCTATGTTTTAGTAAATGAAAATACCCGTCACTGCCACCGTACCTCGCAGCATAACACCGGCTTGATAGGATTGCCTTACAACGCGAATCCGCCGCTAATTTAGTAAGCGGTGGCAACATCGCTACCTGCCAAAAACCCCCGCCACCAATGTATCAGGCCAAACTTACCGCTTTGGTTTTTACATCGATACTGCCTATCGCCTGGCCCCCAAAATCGCATAGCAAACCGGTGTCAAAATCAAGCTGGCTGCCATCCCGATCAATAGACCGGCCGACAGCGACAAAGTCATCGGAATCAGGAACTGCGCTTGCTGGCTGGTTTCCAGTAAGGTCGGCAAAAAACCGGCAAAGTTGGTTAGAAAGGCCAGCAAGATTGGCCGGAAACGGGCGATACAGGCGGCGCTGATCAGCTGTTCCACCGGGGTATCTTCGTCGCCGTGCTGACGAATATAATCCAGCAGCACCAGACTGTCGTTTACCACCACGCCACTAGCCGCAATCATGCCTACTAACGATTCCATCGACAAGGGCAGTCCGGCCGCCCAATGCGCCAGCACCGCGCCGCTCCAGGCCACCGGCGCGGCCAACAGAAAGATCAGCGGTTTGCTGTAAGATTTAAACGGCACCGCGATCAAAGCATAGATCACCAACAGCGCGATCAAGGTATTTTTACCGAAGGCCGCCAGCATCGCTTCCTGTTCCTGGCGCTGTTGGCCGATTTGCACATTCAAGCCGGGAAACGCCTGCTCCAGACGCGGCAAAGCACTGTTCTCCAGCTCGGCGTAAATGCCGTTGACATCGGCCTTGGTCGGATCGACGCGGGCCTGCACCTTCAATACCCGATGCCGGTCTTCGCGATTCAGCCGGGAATAGCCTTGCACCAGCTTCATCTCGGCCAGATCGTTCAGCGGTACGCTGCTGCCGTTCGGCAGGCGCACCGGTTGCGCCTTCAACGCATCCAGCGATTGCCGTTGTTCCAGAGGATAGCGCACCATCACTTTCACTTCGCGGCGGCCGCGCAGGAAGCGGTGTACCTCCTCGCCGTAATAACCCTGGCGGACTTGCTCGGCCAGTTGTTCCAGGCGCAAGCCCAGGCGTTCGGCTTCCGGCTTTAACGCCAGCCGTACTTCCGGTTTGCCCGGTTCGGACGAGTCGATCACATCGTAAACCCCGGGAAACGCTGCCAATGCCGTTTTGAGTTGCTCGGCGGCGGGTTGCAGCAGGCTTGGGTCGCCGGAGCCCAGCAGCAACTCGATGTCGTAAGGCACATCGCCTTCTTTATAAATAAAATCCACCTTGCCCCGGCCAATATCGCCGATCCGTTGTCGCCAGTCGCGGATGAAGTCTTCAACTTTCAAACGCCGGCGGCCTTCTGCCGAGAATTCCAACCAAATACCGGCGCCATGCTCCCAAATAATCGTTTCCACACCGACAATCACACTCTGGTCGTTGGCATGAGCGGCGTGCATATTTTGTCGGCTTGCCTGATCCACGCCGTCCAGTTCGTCGCGTAAAGCAAACAGAGCTTTTTCCACTTGGGTTGCCAGTGCTTGAGCCTCGCTGTAAGGCGCACTCTGCGGCAATTGCATCGATACCCAAAAACTATCCTTGGTGACGTCCGGATTAATCGACTGCCGCACCCGGTCGCTCAGCACCAAGGCCGTGCAAATTGCCAGCAAGGCGATGAACAAGGCCACGGTCAAATAACGCCAGGCCAGTGCCGTTTCCAATAACGGCTGGTAAACACGCACGACGAAACGATCCAAGCTCTGATTCATTCGCTCGCGTAAGCGGTGTAAACGGCCGGGTTTGGCCTGGGTATCGATGTCGCTGACCAGATGCGATGGCAGAATCAGCAGGGCTTCGATTAGCGAGAATACCAGCGTCAAGATCATCACCAGGCAAATCGGCCGCATCATCTGCCCTGCCCAACCCGGTAAAAACAGGCCGGGCAAAAACGCTACCAGTACGATTAATACCGACAGGCTCACCGGTAGCGCCACCTCCTGTACTCCCTTAATCGTCGCTTGCAGCGGCGAATACCGGCCTTCGATCTGCCGGCTATGCACACTTTCGCCGATGATGATGGCGTCGTCCACCAGGATGCCCATCGCCAGCAAAAAACCGAACAAGGACAGCATGTTCAGAGAAATATCCAGGGCCGGCATCAGCCAAAACGCACCCAGCACCGAAGTAAAAATGCCGACGCCGGCCCACAGCGCCACCCGCAGCCTTAAGAACAAGGTCAGCACCAGACAGACCAGCACGAAGCCGCTCAAGCCGTCTTCCAACAGCGTGCCGATGCGCTCATCGTAAGCTTGCGAATCGTCCCACCAGGTAATCAGACGCAAGCCGTCCGGCAATTGCCCGCGCATCTCTTCGACATACGCTTTGACGCGCCGGGCTACTGCGACGCTGTCCTGTTCGGCGTGAATCTCCCAACCCTGCGCAGTTTCGCCATTGTGATGCCAGGCCCATAAGCGTTCTTCCAGGCCGTCCTTGATGGTGGCGATTTGCTCAAGCCGCACTCGGTTGCCGTCCGGCAAAGTCTTGACGATCAAGGCCCCGACCGCGTCGGCGTCGCGGGCGCGGCCACTGACGCGCAATTGCAGCTCGCCGTCGGGATTCTTGATCAGGCCACCCGGCAGATCCACCGAGGCCTTACGCAAGGCTTGTGCCACGTCGTCCAGTGTCAGCTGATATTTGCGTAATTGATGCGGCAACACTTCGATGTCGATTTCATAGGCCAGCTCACCGTAGTTACGCGCGCGGCTGACGCCCGGAATCGCTGCCAGTTGTTCCTGAATCCGGTCGCCGTAACGTTGCAAGGTGGCGGCATCGGTAGCCCCGTGCAAGGCCAGCCAGATCACGCCGTCGTCGTCGTCCCGGCCTGCCGGCAACACCTGGATTTTTTCCAGCTGTTTCGGCAGGCGCGGAATGGCTTCCACCCGGCTTTGCAGGGTTGCCATCATCTGGTTTCGGTCGTGGTCCGGCAGAATTTCAACTTCGATCTTGCAGTTATCGCCCCTAATCTCGGCGTGCAGATGTTTAACGCCCGGCACATCGTGGATGGCTTCCTCAATGGGCACGCATACCGATTCCTCGACTTCCGAGGGACCAGCGCCAGGGAATACGGCTTCGATCACGATGATATTAGGGCTGAAGCGCGGAAATACTTCTTTATCGACGCCAAGCACACCCAGCACGCCGCCGGTCAGAATCAGCAGCATCAACAGATTGGCCGCGACCGGATTGCCGGCGAACCAAGCCAATAAACCCAATCGCTGGTTGGTGGGCATCATGGGGCAGCGTCAGGCTGCGCTTCGACTGCGGTGACTTTCATGCTGGCCACCGCCACCGGCAATTCCGACACCACCACCCGCTCGCCGGGATTTAATCCGGCCTTGACGACGACATGCTCGGCGTCGTGGCGCAGCACTTGCAATTGGCGAATTTCCAAGCGTTGCTCGGCATCGACCAATTTGGCTTGTTGCAAACCGTTCAAAGCCGTGCGCGGCAAGCTAAACAAGCCGTCGCGGAGCACGCCTTCGATCTCGGCTTGCACGAATAATCCGCTCAGCAAGGGCGGCCTATCCGCGCTTTCCCGGAACGGCTCGGCGACTTGCGCGACCAGATAAAGCTGGCCGCTGTTGTCGTCCAGCGCCGCTTCGCTGCGGACGATGCGGCCTTGCCAGCTATGCGGCTGGCCGGCCAGTTCTGCGCGCAAGGTCACCGCCGGCCAGCGGCCGACCTTGCCATGTTGCCCCAAAGGCAGTTCCAAAAAGGCCAGTTGCTCGGTGCTGATCGGCAGACGTACTTCGGCGACATCGCTGGCGTAAATCCGTGCTATCACTGCGCCTGATGGCAGATATTGGCCCAAACCTGCTTGTTTGCTGAGCACCCGCCCGGCAAACGGTGCCCGCAATTCGCAGCGGCTGCGATTGAGTTTGGCCTTGGCCAGATCAGCTGCGGCGGCCTTGAGCTTGGCTTGCGCCTCGGCCAATTGCGGCTTGCGCAGCGCCAACGCTGTAGGTTCGCCTTCGCCCAATGCTTGCCATTCGCTGTGTGCCTGCTCGACTTGGGCCTGTTCGTTGATCAAGACTCGCTGGGCCTCGGCCAGCTGGGCTTCGGCGGCAACGATGGCGTAATCGTAATCGCGCGGGTCTATGGTCAGCAGCAATTCGTTGGCGGCAAAGAAACCGCCGGCAGCCATCGCCGAATGTACCTGCGCTACTTTACCGCCCACTTCGGTGACCAAGTCAATAGTCTCGCGCGGCGCGACCACGCCTTGGGACATGACGTTCAGCCGCAAGCTTTGCGGCTCGACGCGAACCACATTGACCTTGGGAATCGTTGGTTCGGTGTTTTGCTGCACGTTTTGCGGCTTGCCGGCGATGATCGCCCAGGCCGCGCCGGCCGCCGCCAGCAATACCAGAATCGGTAACAGGATTTTTAAATTGAGTGTTTGCGGATTCAAACGCCACCGCCTAATGCCAGATAGAGGTTGATACGATTGTTTAATAATTGCCGCTGTACGGCCAGGTGAGCGCTTTGCGCATTGAGGGTGCTGCGGTAGCTGTCGAGTAAAGTCAGGATTTCGATCAAGCCCTGCCGGTAGGAATACACCGCCAGCTTACGGCTGGCCTCGGTTTGCTCGACAGCTTCGCGCAAGGCCTGTTCCTGGGTGCGCAGCCAGGCTTCGGCGGCCAGCGCTTGCTCGACTTCGCGAAAGGCGTTTAAGGCCACGCTCTGGTATTGGTTAAAGGCTTCCTGGACTTTAGCTTCATTAAAGCGAATTTCCCCTTGCAGCCGGCCGCCGGTCAATAGCGGCTGGGCCAAGCCGGCGGCGAGGTTCCAGGCGGCCGCGCGCGGGTCGATGATCTCGGTCAAGGCCGCGCTGCTGGCACCACCCGCGCCGGTCAGCGTCACGCGCGGCAACAGGGCTTTTTCGGCGCTTTCCAAGCGCGAGTCGGCGGCCCGCAAGCGTTTGAATGCGGCGATGACGTCCGGACGGCGTTCCAATAGCTCGGCCGGCAAGCCGGCGCTCAAGGTTTCCGGCGGCTGCGGTAATTGGAATGTCGCGTCGAATTCTTGTTTAGCTGGATCATTCCCCGGATACCGGCCCAGCAAGGTTTGCAGGCGCTTACCGATTAACTGCGCATCGTTTCTAGCTTGGGCCAGCTGCGCTTGGGCATTTGCCAGATCGGTCAGCACCAAGCGCAAATCCAGGCCGCGGGTCAAACCCCGGTTGAAACGGCCGCGCACCAGATCGACAATGGTGCCGCGGTCCTTGACCGACTGTGCCGCCACCGTCGCTTGCCATTGCGCTTCAGTGAATTCGAAATAGGCTTGGGCAATCCGTGCCGCCAGCGATAATTGCGCGGCGCGATAATCGTCGCCAGTCGCTTCGGCTTCGGTTTCCGCGGCTTGTTGTCCGGCCTTGATTCGGCCCCAGACATCCAGCTCCCAGCTCAGGTTGAACAGCGCCATAAACGCGCCGGATTCGTTGCTTTCGCCACCCACATTGGACTTTGCGCGTTGATAGCCGGGTGTTAACGACAATTGCGGCCAGCGGCCGGAACCGGCGATAACAGCTTGTTCGCGTGCCGCGTCGACGCGGGCAGCGGCAGTTTTCAAATCAAAATTATCGGCCAGACCGCTGCTTACCAAGCCCGTCAGATGCTCATCATTAAACGCGGCCAACCAGCTCGTTGCGGCCTTTTCGGCAAAATGGCCGTTGCTGCTCCAGTGTGGTGGTGCCTGAAAAGCCAAAGCATGTGGGTCCCGAGGCGCGGGCGCTTCGCAGCCAACAGTCAATAGCGCCGATAGAGCTGACAAAATCCATAACATCGGGTGGCAAGGTTTGGCTGGCATTAGGGCGGGAATGGCAGAAAAAATCCGATGAATAGAGGCGCGGTTATTGAGTAAGACGTTCAAACAGACCAAATCCCCACCGCAAGCGAAAAATAATAGAGGCAATCCACTCGCCGTGATAGCTTGGGACCGACTAATTGTTCAGCAAGCCCGCTGGGTAGAAATTATTCCGCCTCTTGGCGCTTAGGCTGCGTTAACCCACTCAAAGAAATCGGCCATGTCCGCCGGGCTTTGTTTTTACTGCGTTACAATCCATACTTTGCGCATCGCGCACGTTTCCCGTCAAATCTTTTAACTACCCAGCCACACGATGAATATTTCGTTTGAAATCGTCCCGCGCAGCCTAGAGGCTTTCGACCAGCAATACGCCTTTGTGCAAACTTTGGACAAAGGCATCAACATCATTAATGTCCCGGACATCCAACGCTTCGATACCCGCAGCTGGGAATTGGCAACCCGCGTTGATCGGAGCAAATACCGCTTTATTCCGCATTTTCGGGCGATAGACTTCAAAATCGACAGCGGCGAACTTTACCGTATCATCGAAGAATATGCGCTGGACAGCGTATTGTTGGTGTCCGGCGATCCGCCGGAAGGTTTGAAGCGGTCGTTTTACAATACCGATGTGGTGGATTTGATTCGAGCTGTGCGCCAGCGTTTCCCAAATCTGAACATATACGCCGGCTTCGACCCGCATCGCAGCGGCGTCCAGGATGAATGCGATTACATCCAGCGCAAGGTCGATGCCGGCGCCGGCGGGTTCTTCTCGCAGCCGTTCTACGACAGCCGCATGATCGACATCTACGCCGAGCACATGCAAGACCTGGAAACCTATATCGGCATCAGCCCTATCACCAGCAAGGCCTCGATGAATTATTGGGAAGTGAAAAATAAGGTGAAGTTTCCGAAGCGTTTTCGGCCGGATTACGACTGGAATGTGGAATTTGCCAATGGCGTGATTGCCTCGGCGGCGGTGAATGGCTTGAATGTCTATTTCATGCCGATACGGATTGATTTGGCGCGGTATTTTGGGGCGATTAAATTGGGTGGGTAATGTTGACACCAGCAATAGTTCCCTCTCCTACTGGGAGAGGGTTAGGGTGAGGGGATAAATTAGAAAAAACTTTATTCTGATCCCCTCATCCCAACCTTCTCCCGGTGGAAGAAGGGGCTGACGCTGGCGTGAGGTATCGCGTGGGAATGCCGCCATGGACGCTCTGTGTCGTCCGGTAGATACTTTGATTTACTATCCCTAAACCCGGTTGAATGCCGCTTCCAGCATCGGCAGCCGGCATCAATCTAAGCCAAGAGTTAACCTAAAAAAACAACTCGCGCATTTTTTGCCCCGGCGATTCGGCACGCATAAACGCTTCGCCAACCAGGAAAGTATAAATACCGTTGTCCTGCATCAATTTCACATCGGCAGGGGTATGGATGCCGCTTTCGGTGACAATCAGTTTGTCGGCCGGGATGGTGTTTTTCAAATCCAGCGTGGTTTGCAAGGACACTTCGAAGGTGCGCAGATTGCGGTTGTTGATGCCTATCATATTGGTGTTGAGCTTTAGGGCCCGTTCCAATTCCTCCGCGTCGTGCACTTCGGTCAATACGTCCATGCCCAAGCCGGTGGCGGTGTCGGCCAATTCCTTCAGCATCGCGTCGTCCAGTGCTGCGACGATCAACAAGATACAATCGGCGCCCAAAGCTCGCGATTCGTGAATTTGATACGGATCGATCATGAAGTCCTTGCGAATCGCCGGCAGCGGGCAGTTTTGCCGCACCATTTGCAGATTGGCTTCCGAACCCTGGAAAAACTCCTTGTCGGTCAGCACCGACAAACAAGTCGCGCCGCTGAACGCATAATCCACGGCAATTTCCACCGGCTTGAAATTCTCGCGGATCACGCCCTGGCTGGGCGAGGCCTTCTTGATTTCAGCGATGATAGCCGGCTTTTTCTGATCAGCTTTGCTGCGCAATGCTGAATAAAAGCCGCGCGGGCCTTGTACCGTGCCGGCTAATTCTTCCAGCAGCGACAGCGGCGTATTGCTTTTGCGGCGCGCTACTTCTTCGGCTTTTTTGGCTAGGATGGTTTTTAGGATGTCGGGTGTGTCGGTCATGTTTCTTGTTTAGTTTGTGTCGCTATCGCGACGGTTATTTTAATGTCGGGTCTCGGCCCGACAGCCGAGATACTTTCTTTTGTGTGGCCAAAAGAAAGTATCCAAAGAAAAAGCCACCCCAATGCCGCTTTGATCCTGCGCGCCGAAGGGTTTGAACGGGGTTTTTGGAAGGGCTATCCATAGCCCTCCAAAAACGAGCGGCATCCCTGCCGCTCCCCTTCGGGCTGATCCGTCCAAACCCTCCGGTGCTCGGCGCGGCATAGGGGAGAAAACCGTCTCTGATTAAAATTCGCTTGTTCTGCAAATCATGTAGCCTCGATGGAGTGAAACGAAATCGAGGTTTTGACGACTTGAATTATCTCGGATTTCGCTGCGCTTCATCCAGGTTAATAAGTTGACAGTAAAAATAGGTCCCGTCAGGATGCCAAATTCACCAGCAATCCATTTGTTTAGTATTAATTTATGGTATAGATAAGGCGAAATATCCGTTGGTTATTGCATTTGCGGCCTTTTAATAATAGCTAACAGGGGCATGTATAATCGCTTTCAATGCCTCCACTCGACTACCTTTATATTCAAAAATTATATAAAACATAATCTGTTTTTCGTATTTGCTTAGCGGTATTTTCAAATGAATTTCAGTAAGTATTTCTGGATGGTTGCTATTTAGCTCAAAGCCACCATTAATTAATTCGGTCACTAAGGCCTTTACATCGCAATCAAGTGGAATATAGTTACTAATTTTCTGGCTAACATCCGTATAAAGACCAAATTTATTCCTATCTCTATAATTATATGTATCCCTAGCTTCTTTAATTATTGCTATAACATCAATAGAATGACAGCTTGCCACTCTATGTTCTTCGGCAAACGTGGGCGAAACTACTAAAGACAAAATAGACAAGACAGTAAGGCGCAACAACCAACGGGTATTGCGCCATATTTCTATTTTTTTCGAATTATTCAAGCTCAAATAAATCTCCGCCAATTCCTGCACAATTTTAACCCGTTAACGTGCGCTGACTGCCTGATAGATGCTAAATAAAGTGAAGCGCATCAGTCGCGAACGATGCGCCTCCTAACGTCGGCAGCATCCTACATCAGAACACTTACCCAAACTCTCCGGTGCGCAGGATCAAAGCGGCATCGGGGTGGCTTTTTCTTTGGATACTTTCTTTTGGCCAAACACAAATTCGTCTGGAACGAATTTGAACAGCCGATAGGCTGGCCCGTAGGGCTAAAACCAAGGATGGTTTTCGTAGCGAAAGTATCTCGGCTGTCGGGCCGAGACCCGACTTCTAAATAACCCGTTGCGATAGCGACACAAAACTTCAACTACTTCCGACATCAAGTGTCTCGCTTTGATCGATAAATAAACCTGAGTAAACCTCTCAAACCGTTCGAAAAACCAGACCTAGACAATAGACCGGCTAATCAACCCGCCAGGCCAAAAAACACTATTTGGCAATCTATTGGTTTGAACGAGAATTTAAGCTGGAAGGTTTCTCTACTAAGCGACCTGAAACATATTTGTGCAAAACACTGGCAATCAGTGTTTGGTACGGAATTCCTTCTTCCAATGCGCGAGCCTGAATATCCATCAGATCGGGAGAAGACAATCGGATATTGACTCGTTTATCTTTGATGGTGGTAGCTAAGGCTGCGGCCTTGAATTTAGCCAAATCGGCTTTCGATGGCGTTGTCGATTCAAGTTCGCCCTGTTCATAGGCTGTCAGAAGATCTTGCTCAAAGTCATCAAGTTTTATCATTGGGTATTTTCCTGGTCAGATAATCTCGGGTTGCTTTTCTGCTTGGAATGACAGTCTTCAAGAAGAAATAATTCGCTTCCTCTACGTAAGGGACCAAGTAAACATAACCATCCAGCGCTACCACGAGCACAAATTGATTGGGATATTTTTCCTGGTTGGGGTGGCGTAATTCATCCAGCAATCCGTCAGCTTCGATAGCCAATACTATTTCTTCGAAAGAGATGCTGCGTTCTTTCTTCAATAGTTCATTTTTCTCATGATTCCAGCGAAACGGTTTCATGGATAGAGTTTACGCCGGCGTGTGCCTATTGTCATCATTTATAGGGCAAATGCTGCCGCTCAAGAGTAAGCAATCAAAGCCTCAAACTTACCCAACGCGCTGCCATCCGCCAACACCTGATGCGCCCGGCGAATCCCGGCGTCCAGGGAATCGGCCAGGTCGGCGGCGTAAATCGCTGCGCCGGCGTTCAACGCAACGATGTCGCGGGCCGGGCCGGCTTGGTTATTTAATACCGCGCGGATAATTGCCAGGCTATCGGCTGCGCAAGTAATCGACAAGGTTGCCAGGCTGGCGCGCGGCATGCCGAATTGTTCCGGGGTGACGGTATAGCTGTGCACAATGCCGTCGATGAGTTCGGCGACATCGGTCGGTGCGGCGATGCTGATTTCATCCAGGCCGTCGCGCGCATGCACCACCAGCACATGCTTGCTGCCCAGTTTTTTCAAGACTTCCGCGACCGGCACCAACCATTGTTTATCGAACACGCCGATCAATTGATGCGGCGCATTGGCCGGATTGGAAAGAGGGCCGATCAGATTGAACAATGTGCGCACGCCCATTTCCTTGCGCGGACCGACCGTATGCCGCACCGCGCTGTGGTGCTTGGCGGCAAACAAAAAGCCGACGCCGATGTCGTTGACGCATTGCGCCACTTGTTCGGCGGGCATATCCAGATTAATGCCTGCTGCTTCCAGTACATCGGCGCTGCCGCAGTTGCTGGATACCGAGCGATTGCCATGTTTGGCCACCTTGCCGCCGGCCGCCGCGACTACAAAGGCCGCCGTCGTCGAAATATTGAAAGTGTTGGCACCGTCGCCGCCCGTGCCGCAGGTGTCGATGACATGCTCTCCATGCACCGGAACCGGCCGCACCAGCTCACGTAACACACTGACCGCCGCGGCAATTTCTTCGATGGTTTCGCCCTTGCAGCGCAAGGCAATCAAAAAGCCGGCGATTTGCGCGTCGGTCAGCTCGCCTTGCATCATGGTACGCATCACATCGCGCATTTCCTCGGTGCCGAGGTCTTGTTTATCCAGAAGTTTTTGCAGCGTGGCTTGGATTTGCATGGAGTGAATAGCCGGTGTTTTGGTCAAGGTAGGGATGATAACAAACGACGGCTCATATCGAAAACCTTGCGGGCCGTCAATCCCTCGCGAGCGAGGTTGCTTGCTTACACGATCTCGAGAATGGGTAGATAAAAAGGCGATTTTATTGCAAGCCAGCTTATAAATTTCAAGTTTTATTGACGTAGCACATTGATTAAGCCTTTATGTTTTTATGGTAATTGACGGTGGTTAACTTAGCTGTTAAATGACGGTCAAGACTAGCATTTTAAATAAGCGGCTTGTCGCAAAGAGCTAGTCTTGATCAGCATGGCAACGGTTTTTGGCCGTTTGGCCGTGCAATGAAAATTTGTGCTCGTTAATCAATGGAGACATTACCATGAAATACCTTGCCAAGCCGATTCGGCGACCTTACTTTAAGACTAATCTGTTCAGCATTCTGGTGCTATCGCTTTGCCTTGCCCAATCTGCTGAGGCGGCGACGGTTTCTGCGAGTGCGGTCATCGACTGGAGTACCTTTAAAATTACCGCCATTGATATTGGCAATGGCCTGCCAACATTGACCTGGAGTAATCAGTACGACAATAGCCAAGTGAATAATGGCTACTACAATAACGCCTATGATAGCGCGGCAAATTGGAGCTCAGGGACTTCGACTACCGAGTCACTGTCCACATCGACCTATAGCAGATCTGCTTCCAGCGCTACATCGATTAATCAAATCAACGCCAATGCCGCTCTAAACGGTTCTTTTCCGTATCAAAGTTTATCGGCCAGCAGCAGTAGCCAGCGATCCGGTAGTTTTACCGTACAAGGCAGCGGACTGTTAATTTTCGAAGCGAATTACAGTTTGATGGGGGACCTGGGTGCCTCAAGTAATGCGTCGGCAAGCTCCAACGCAAGCTTCAATTTGAGTTACTACAATGGCGGAAACTCCGGGTCAGTCAACCAAAATGTCAATCGCTATCTATCGACCGGCTCCGGGGCCGTGACGGAAAACGATATATTGTCTGTTGCTTTGGTCTTTAAAGACGGTTGGAGCGGAAGTTTTTCCGCGAATACCAGTGCATCGGTTTACGGGTACGACTACGGAACCGGAGGCGGCGGCAGCGTGCCTCTACCGGGGGCTTTCTGGCTATTTGGCAGTGTATTGGCCGGAGCCGCCTCGTTGCGGTCGGCTAATACAATGCGCAGAATGCGGCCATTCGCAGAAGTCGCACGTTAAACAAGATATTGAAGGGGTGGCGCCGGCTACCCCTTTTTTGCGTCAGACTATGGAGTGGGGAGTTCTTTAAAACTTTTGATGCCGGTTTAGCCAGTCACACACGCCCAGTCCGGCACTGCGGCCGGTAGCGAAGCAAGCCGAAAGCAAATATCCCCCGGTCGGCGCTTCCCAATCCAGCATTTCGCCGGAGACAAAAACGCCGGGTAGCGCGGTAAGCATCAGATTTTGATCAAGACTGTTAAAACTCACGCCGCCGGCGCTGCTGATCGCTTCGGCGATGGGCCGGGTGGCATTGACAGTGATGGGCAAGGCTTTGATCGTCTTCGCTAGAATGGCGGCATCGGCAAATTGCGCCTGACTGAGTACCTCACGCAGCAAGGCCGCCTTGACGCCGGAAATACCCAGCCGACTCTGTAAATGGCTGGATAAGGACCGGGAACCCCTGGGGCGGCTGATTTCGGCCAGCACCCGTTCCGCATCGCGTCCTGGCAGCAGGTCAACGGTGAAGGTGGCGCTGCCGTGAGCATGCAGATATTCGCGCAGCCGCCGCGAAAATGCGTAAATCAGGCTGCCTTCCACGCCGTGCGTGCTAATCACCATTTCGCCCAGCCTGCGTTCGGCGTAGCCCTGCGTGTCGGTAAATGTCAGCGCTACCGATTTGAGCGGCGCGCCGGCAAACTTCTCGCGCAGATGCTCGCTCCACGCTACTTCAAAGCCGCAATTTGCGCTTTGCAAGGGTGCAATTTCCACTCCGCGCGCCTGTAACCAAGTCACCCACGCGCCATCCGACCCTAGTTGCGGCCAGCTGGCACCGCCCAAGGCCAACACGGTTGCTTGCGGCTTGACCGAAATTTCGCCATCCGGATTGCTCAGGCGCAGCGCTCCATCATCATCCCAGCCCAGCCAGCGGTGGCGCATATGAAAGTGCACACCATTCGAACGCAAGCGATGCAACCAGGCGCGCAGCAAGGGCGCGGCCTTCATCTCCGTTGGAAACACGCGGCCGGATGTGCCGACAAAGGTTTCAATGCCCAAGCTTTGCACCCAGGCTCTCAGGGCCTCTGGAGAAAAGGCGTTCAGCATCGGTTCCAGTGCGGCACCCTGTGTGCCGTAGCGAGTCAAAAACGGCTCGAACGGTTCAGAATGGGTAATGTTTAATCCACCCTTACCGGCCATCAAAAACTTACGCCCGGCGGAGGGCATCGCGTCATACACAGCGACGCTCAAGCCGGTCTGGCTTAGCACTTCGGCGGCCATCAATCCGGCGGGGCCGGCGCCGATGATGGCGACACTATGTTTTGAATGGGTCACGGACCTAAAAAGTGGGAATAGATGCTGCGGTAGCTATTTAGCCAGTGCTACCGGATAGTTCGGATGTTGCGGATTGACCACCAATACCTGTTGACGCGGATCAACGATTAAATCCATTGCTTCCAGCGGAATCACGCCGAGCAACGGCTCATTGCCCAAAACCACCGCTTCAGTAACATAAGTCCGATTGGCGAATGCGATTTCAATCGGAGCTATTTTGGGTACTTTGCGCTGGTGACCATCGGCCAGGGTCACTACCTGTTGGCTGACTTCAGTAATATCGAAGCCTAGCTGCAAGGCGATTTCTTCGGTTACGCACATGAAAGTTGCGCCAGTATCGACCAGGGCGTTGATCTCGACTTGTTTGCGGTTGAAGAGGTTGGTTAGTTGCAACGTTGCGTAAGTTAGCCCCACTTTTAGTCTCCTTGCTGAGTTCTATCGCTCTCCAAAACTACGCAGCACTGATGAATAAATTTGAGTCAAGGAACCTTTGCGTTTTATGACTTCGGTTGCATGCGAAAATTGAAGTAATTTTTTACTGTATGGTTTCAGAATTTAAATAATTCAGAGTCTATTTTGGCAGAAGGGCGATAAAGCCCTGAGCCAGCTGAGGTAGTGACATGGCTACCGTAAGTATCGCTGCCATAGCATTTAGATTATCAAGAAGCCTTTGACCAAGCTCATGATTGGTCAGGAAGCTTGAGTATTCCGGATCCAATAGTGTATGCCCAACCATAGACTCGGCTTGCCTGAGAATAGGTGTTGCGCCAGAGATTTTGTAGTCACGAACGCTTTGTACCAGCACACCCAACTCCTGAGCTAAGTAATTTTTAAGTTGCTCAGAGATAGTGCTTTGGTCTATTAAATCAATTAATGCTTTCAGGCCATCAAGAATGTTAGAAATATCTTCGTCCCTAGCAAACTTCGCCGATACCTTGGAATGAATAAGGTCGGAAATTAGTCCAACTTGAGGTATACAGTATGGATTTATATGTTCAATAAAGGTTGTCCATTGCCCTCCGAGTTGCTGATTAATGAAAGCTGATTCAATAGGGTCATGCCACAAACCAGCGTTGCTTAATTGGTGGGGAAAATGAGTTTGAACTAAAAGGATGGTCCTTTTAGGCAATTCCATGGCCTTACCTAGTTTAGCAAAGAGGTCTGCAGTATCTCCGGGCTGAGCTCCAAGTATCTCTTCCCAAGCCAATCTACACTGCTTATTTCGCGGCACCATCATTCCGAACTCTAAGATGGCTTTAAGTCGTGCTGCTGGGTTATCGTAGAGCATTTAGTTTTAGTACCAAAAATTTGTAACTTTGTTTAGCATGAAACATCGTACTGTTGTAATAAATCGAGATAGTGGCGGCCGTAAATTACCTTGATTTAATGTTGAGGACCTAGGTTACGAATTAGCTGTCCTACTCATCGCGCCAAAAAATTCCGCAACATGTCATGCCCATGCTCGGTCAGGATCGACTCCGGGTGGAATTGCACGCCTTCAATATCTAGCGTTTTATGGCGTACGCCCATGATTTCGTCGATGTTGCCGGCCTCGTCCTGGGTCCAGGCGGTCACTTCCAGGCAATCGGGCATAGTCGATTGCTCGATCACCAGCGAATGGTAGCGGGTGGCGGTGAACGGGTTGCTCAAGCCTTTGAACACGCCCAAGTCTTTGTGATACACCGGCGATACTTTGCCGTGCATGATTTGCTTGGCGTGGATGATGTTGCCGCCGAAGGCGTAGCCGATACTTTGGTGGCCCAAACAGACGCCCAGAATCGGATATTTGCCGGCGTAGCGGTGGATGGTTTCCACGGAAATGCCGGCTTCTTTGGGTGTGCAGGGGCCGGGGGAAATGACGATTTTGTCCGGGCGCAGGCCCTCAATGTCTTCCACCGTCACTTCGTCGTTGCGTACCACCACCACGTCGGCACCCAGTTCGCCGAAATATTGCACCAGGTTGTAGGTGAACGAATCGTAATTGTCGACCATCACCAATCTGACGCCGCTCATGTTTGTGCTCCTTTAGATTGAGCCGCGCTGCTCAGGAGGCCGGCTTCGGCCATGCTGACGGCGCGAAACACCGCGCGGCCTTTGTTCATTGTTTCATCCCATTCGTTGCGCGGCACGGAATCGTAAACGATGCCGGCGCCGGCTTGAATGTGTAAGGTTTGATCTTTAATCACCGCCGTGCGAATGGCGATGGCCGTATCCAGATTGCCGGACCAGGAGATGTAGCCCACCGCGCCGGAATAAATACCGCGCTTGACCGGCTCCAGCTCGTCAATGATTTCCATGGCCCGGATCTTCGGCGCGCCGCTGACGGTGCCGGCCGGGAAGGTAGCTGCCAATACGTCGAAGGCATTCTTGCCGTCCTGCAATTCGCCGGTGACGTTGGAAACGATGTGCATGACGTGCGAGTAGCGCTCGACGATCATCTTGTCGGTGAGTTTGACGCTACCAATTTTCGCTACCCGGCCGGTATCGTTGCGGCCCAGGTCGATTAGCATCAAATGCTCGGCAATTTCTTTCGGATCGGCCAGCAGTTCCTTTTCCAGTTCCAGATCCTGCTCGTGGGTTTCACCGCGACGGCGGGTGCCGGCAATCGGCCTGACAGTAACTTCGTTGTCTTCCAGGCGCACCAGAATTTCCGGCGACGAGCCCACTACATATAGATCGTCCAGGTTCATGAAAAACATATACGGCGACGGATTCAAGCACCGCAAAGCCCGATACAAATCCAGCGGCGCGGCTTCAAACGGAATCGACATACGTTGCGACAACACCACCTGCATGCAGTCGCCGTCGGTGATGTATTGTTTGGCTTTTAACACCGCGTCTTCGTAGCCTTGTTGGGTAAAACCGGAGACAAAATCGTGTTCGTGCACGTGCTTAACGGCCGGATGCGCTTGCGGATTGGCTTGCAATTCACGCAGCTTCACCACCAGTTCGTCGAGTCTGGCCTTGGCGTTTTCGTAAGCTTGGGCTTGTGCCGGATCGGCATGGGTCAGCAACAGCATTTTGCCGGACAGGTTGTCGAATATCAGCAAATCTTGCGACACCATCAACAAAATATCTGGCGCGCCGATAGGGTCCGGCTTGCCGCTGGGCTTTAAACGCGGCTCTATGTAACCTATCGTTTCATAACCGAAATAACCGACCAGGCCGCCGTTGAAGCGCGGCAATCCCGGCACGTCCGGTACCTTATAGTTTTGCCGAAATTCTTCTATCCATTCCAGCGGTTGAGCGTGCTCGAAAGTCTGGTTGTCGTGGCCGTCTTTTTCGACCGTGATGCGGTGGCCGCTGATTTTGATACGGGTTTTGCAAGGCAAGCCGATGATCGAATACCGTCCCCACTGCTCGCCGCCGTGTACGGACTCAAACAAATAGGAATAAGGGCCGTCGGCCAGCTTTAAGTAAGCACTGAGCGGCGTGTCCAGATCGGCCAGCACTTCGCGGCAGATCGGGATGCGGTTGTAGCCTTGTTGGGCGTATGCGGTAAATTCGGCGGGTGTCATTATTATTCTCTTGAAGCAACCGGTTGTGCGACTCGCGATTGTAACGCACAACGCGCCCAGCAGCGACCCGCGCGGCTGAAAACTGAGCCTACTGCGAAATTGTAAACTGCTTGGACGTCCAAAATTAAACTGGCTGCACGTTGACAGCCTTATATTTTGCACCTCTATCTATCGGGCTGATAAAAATGGAGTTGTTACAGCGTGACATTGAGGCGCTGGAGCAGGAAAGGCATCAGCGTTTGGGACAAGACGCGGCAGCAGCTGATCAAGGGCCTTCGGCAGCTGATAGCCCTGTCGGCAAGGTTAAAACATTGGCGGTGAATAAAGAGTTTGGCGAATCCATGCGCATTTCGGGTATTGCACTTCGGTTTTGAATCTGCAGTTTGTGCCGAGCCATGCAAGGCGCAACGGTCGCGAACGATGCGCCTGTCGGCAGCATCCTATAGATCAGCGCACGTTATTGCGCCTTACGGACTATTTCGTTTCCAGCCTTTGACAAAGCCGCACCTGAAGAATCTGACCAATTTTTAGCGGCTTCCCCAATATAGGACATCCCATATTTAATCAAACTTCGTTTAGTTGTAGCTAAAATTTTATTAGCCCATTTTCTAAATTGTTCAGGTTTTTCAATCAATTCGCCGTTTTCACCATAATACTTTTCATTGAAATAAATTCGTCCTCGGCGAAGAACATCCCCATTAAAAAAACATCCATCAAATTCAATTACAGGTGATCGCAATTCATCGACTGTCCAATAACCTTGAGCAGCCACATATTTCATGTGAACATACTCAAAGTCGTCAAGTCGAAGAATATAAAAACTAAGCCATTGTCGCCCATCTTCAACGAAATTGAGGCTATCTAGTTTTTCAGGTACTGATGTATTAGATCGATTACGGATTACGACCAAAGGCTCAATATTTTGCAGCTTATCTTCAAGCAAAACTATGTCATTTGGCATTAAAAAATAATTAACTTGTTTGCCCATGGTCTTTATTTGTTATAGGGAATAAATGATGGTCTGGTTCCCGTTGCCGCTTCAATATCATCTAAAGCAGTAATTTCACGCGACACAGGGTTCCCCCTTACAGTTTCTTTACCTACCTGATACATTTCCGTCACATTGTTTTCAGCATCCCTAGCAACGAGATCGACATAGCGATAGCTTTTATCCCCATCTGGAGTTTCAACTTTATATTCTTGTTGTGCTTTAAGGCCGCGTGATTCTATATCATTAGCTTTTTCTGCAACCTTTGATTGGTGTGCAAGACCACCTTTCTTGCCAAAGGGGTTGGGACAGGCTTTAACTGCAGCCTCAACAACGGCCTTAGCCCCATTAACACATGCAGATGGGTGTGTTATGCATTCAAGTGCGGCTAATACTATTCTTGGATTCTCACCGGTTGGGTCAACCAGATTCAGCGGGTTATTTAAAACATAGGTGTAGGTATTAATGCCCCCCGCCAACCCAATCGGATCGGATTGCAGGTAGCGCCCGAGGTTAGGATCGTAGAAACGGGCGATATTGTAATGCAGACCGGTTTCTTCATCGTAGTATTGACCGGGGAAACGCAGGTTCTGGGTGATGAAGGCCGTGGTCGGCGTGGCCTTGCCGAACGGATCGAAATCTGCCGCCCAACTGATGTTGCCCGTGCGGTCCGTGGTCTTTTGGGGCGTGCCCAACCGGTCGTTGTGGTAATAATGGATAGGCCAGGGTGTCTGGTTTGGATCCGAGTCCACGTCATAGTTGATCCGCGCCAGTGGCTCGCCTTCCAGGTAAACGTAGCTGTGCGAGAAGGCCGTCCTTCCCCACTTGGTTTCATCCAGCAGCGTTCCGCTCAGCACGTCATAATCAAACGCGACGTTACCGCTGTTCGTCAGTTTCATGCTGCGATAGCCGAAGGCGTCGTACTTATTAGCCTGAACCGAGACTAGGCTTCCGCCCACCTCATCCTTGATGGCCGTCACCAAATGGTCGGTGGCCTGGTAAAAATGCCGGCTGCCTTTCTGGCTCGCGTCGCCGTTCGCGTCGTACTGGTAGCTGGCCTGCTGCGCGCCCGTGAGCGCCAGTAGTTTCTGGCTGCCGAGGTCGTAGGTATACGAGGTCTGTGCGCCATTCCGCTCGCTGCTCAGACGGTTGCCTACATCGTCATAGCTAAACGCATGGGTGTTCACGCCGGTGGCGCTGGACAGCCGGTCCAGCGGGTCGTAACCGAAATTTCGATGACGCCCCGAGGGGCTTAATTCGTCGGCCACACTGTCGAGGTTACCGTTCAAGTCATAGCCATAGGTGGCGGCCATGACGCCCGGCACGGTGCGCCCGGTTTCCCGGTAGTCTAAGTCGTAGCGACGGCTGATCTGTTTGCCATTGCCGTAGGTGAGCGATTTGACCGGGCCGAACGGCAGATGGGTGATGTGAGTTGCTAGCGGTGTTGTTATGTCGTAGACCCAGCTAACGGTACCATCATCCCAGTCGTGCAGCGATACCGACTCGATTTGGCCGGCCGCATCAAAGCCATAAAGAACTTCACGGTATCCCGAATGCGATATTTTTTCTACCTTGCCATCGGCGTCGTAGGCATAGTAAATAAAGTTATCGTAGGTATGCGGTAAACCCTTGGCGGTGATGGAAGTCAACCGTCCTGCCCGGTCGTACTTGAGAGTCCGGTTACCGCTGTAGCCCGAACGCAAGGCGCGCGACAGCTTGCCCAGGTTGCCGTTTTCGTCGTAATAAAACTGCGCGCCGCCATCGCCACTTTTAATCCGATTCAGCGCATCGTAGGTATATGTTACCGACACATTGGCCGCATCCGTTTTACCGATCCGGTTACCGGCACTGTCGTAGCCGTATTGAGTAATCCCGGTATTGGGACTGTCCAGTTGCATCAGGTCGCCGAGGCCGTTGTAGCTGTAGACGGTGTCGTGGTTGTTGGCATCGGTGACTTGGGTGAGGCGGTCTTGACTGTCGTAGCGATAGTCGGTCAAGCCGGCGAGAGCATCGGTGCTGCGGATCAGCCGGTCCAGGCTGTCGTATTGGTGCTGGGTGGCATGGCCGTTAGCGTCCGTGACCTGGGTCAGGTTGCCGTTGGCGTCGTATTCGTAGCGTGTGGTCTGGTTGTAGGCGCCGATGTCTTGGGCCAGGCGATTTAGGGCATCGTAGACGCGGCGCTGGGTTTTGACGACGTTGCCCTGAGCGTCTTTGATGTCTTCTTGTACGCGGTTGCCCATAGCGTCCAGCGTGTAATGAATCTTGCCACCCAGGGCGTCGGTGATGTCGGTCAGACGGTGAGCGGCGTCGTAGGTAAACGTATGGGTGACACCGACTGCCGAGGTAGTTTGAGTCAGGTTGCCAGCTTTGTCGTAGGTGTAGGCGGTGGTGTTGCCGTCGACGGTTTTTTGGGTCAGGCGGCCGCGAGCGTCGTAAGCAAAGCCGATCACCAAGCCGTTAGGATCGGTCAGGCTCAGCAGGCGGCCGTTGGCATCATAGGCGGTAAAGGTGGTGGTGTGGTTCAGGGCATTGGTGATTTTCCACAGGTCGCCGGGTTTGTGGTTGGCAGTATTGTCGGCGTAGTAGCTATAGGTGGTGATGTCGTTAACATCGGTACGCGGGCCATTTGCGCTTAGCACTTGGCCGAGGATGTTGTAGGTGTAGGCCCATGTGCGGCTTTGCTGGGTCGCGGTATCGGTGACGGTTTTACTCAGCAGGTTGCCGCCCGCGTCGTAATTGAAGGCGGTGCGCCGGCCGGCCTCGTCGATTTGGGTGGGCAGGTGGTAGTTGGCGTGCCACAGGGTACTAAGTTTGCGTTCGATGCTGTTCGGCGCCGGCGTGTAAGCACTGAGGTTGGCCGGGCAACTCGAACTGGGCGCCAGGCCTTCCACCCGGACGGTTTCCAGGTTGCGGCTCAGGTCGTAGGCATAACAGCTGAGGTTGCCGTTGAAGTCGGTGCGGCTGGCAAGGTTGCCGTTGGCGTCGTAACTTTGGGTGTGGGTTGCCGCAACACTACCGGCTCCGGCGGGCTGGCTAATAGCGGTTAGTTTCTGAACGTTTAAGATAGTCTGAAACGTGTAATGCCGGCTGGCATTGAAGCTATCGACGACATCGGTGCTATTGTCATTGTTATAGCTCAGCGCTACTTGTTCAACGTCGCCGGCATGTTTGGATAAATTGGCGCGGCCTTGGCTGTCGTAAGCCCAAGTCGCATAACGGTCGCCGTTCTCGTCGGTGATGCCGGTCAGGGCATGCGGGAGGGAGGTGTTTTCGTAATGGTAAAGTTTGAAGCTGCCATCCTGATAGATCACTTTGCTGAGATTGCCGGCGCTATCGTATTGATATTGGCTACTCAGGCCGTCTGGGTAGGTGACGCTGCCGATTCGGTTGGCGCTGTCGTAAGCCAGTTGCAGGCTGTGGCCGAAGGGACCGGTGACCGTAGCCAAGCGTTGGCTGCCGTCATAGCTGTATGTAGTGGCGCGACCATTGGCTTCGGTGCGAGACACAATGCGACCGGCGGTATTGTAGCGTTCCACCGCACCCAGTTGATTGGTTAGGGTGTAGCCGCTAGCGTCTTGCGTCAGTCTTAACTGACTATCGGCATCGCCTTGCCAAAGGCCGTTGCTCAAAACAAACCATTCGGCGCGGCCATCCGCCTGATGGATAAAAATCTTGCCGGTTAGAATTTCCAGGCTGGGCGCTAGTTGGTGGCTCCAGCCGTAGCCTAGTGGACTATTTACGTTGAAAGCACCGCTGTTGTAATGGCGGGTGAAACCCAGGTCAATGACATCGCTATCAAAATCGGTTTCGGCTTGGTATTTGTTGCCGGTTGCTGGGTTACAAGGGTTGCCAACGCAGATTTGGGGTTTGCCTATGGTTTTGGGTGGGACGCTATAAGCGGTGTAGCATTGGTTGGTGGCAGGGTCTAGGGTTTGGCCGGTAGGGCAAGTAACAATGCATTGTGTACCCGATGCATCAAGAGTTTGATTTGCAATAGTACAGTTTGGTTTAAAACCATAAGCGCAAAATGTATGCGGTATGGAATATGCGGGATAGGCATAGTGCCAATATAGCCAAGCAGCGACTCGCCCGGTTGCACAAGACGGGCCAGAAGACCAGCCGCCGTACAACTTACATTCAGAAATATTCCAACCAATATTATTTCCAGTTGCTATGCAGGCATTATGGGCGCTAGATTCATCAACATATTCAGCCGGATATGCAAACGCGGTTGATGAGACTATTTGAATGATCAAGAAAAACAATTGTTTTGGGACAATCCGCACAAAAGCTCCTAATGCAATATTACTTTGCTTTTTCTAATAAAATGTTTAAAAAGTAGAACTCACCAACACCCCTTCTACGTTTTGTCAACTTAGCTTAGTCGCAAAAACTAATTTCAAGAGTGAGGTTACCCACTAACGGGTATTTTTGTGACTGAATCTACGCCAGGTCTATTATTATCAGCGCTTCAGCCAGCCCAACAAACAGAGAAAAAATCATGGGTAACAGCTCTGAAAACTAACCAAAAAACATATTAGCCAATTAACTAACGGCTAAAACGGGTCAAGCAACGGGGAATCAATGCGGTAGCTGAAAGGCAAAAATACGACCGAAAACTGTCACTTACGCGCCTCTCGAATCAGTGTGCTTCTTACCCGGCCTTAGAATGTTCCCGCCAGTCGATTTTATCCAGCCCGAAGCGCTCGATTTTCCGGTACAGCGTGGTGCGAGTTATGCCTAAGTTTTTCGCCGCCAAGGAAATATTGCCCGCGCATTCCCGCAGGCTGGCTTTAATGCCGTGTAACTCCCAGTCTTCCAGGGTCATGGTACGGCCCGCAGCCGCCGATATTGGATAAGTTAGCGTGTTGTCCGAAGCGTTATTGCCGTTCCCCGGCAGCACCTTACCCAGTTCTTCGACAAAATCCAGCGGCAAATCCTCGCGGGTAATCAGTGTGTCGCCAGCGGTGTATAGCGTTGCTCTGATGACGTTGATCAACTGGCGAATATTGCCCGGCCACGGGTGTTGCTCGATCAAGGCAATGACGCTGGGGCAAATACTGATTGCCTGCGGATTGGGCAGATTAGCCAGTTCGCGCTGCAAGATGTGGTGAATGATGCCCAGCTTGTCGTCGCGCTCGCGCAAGGGCGGCAAATGAATTTGCGCGCCGTTCAAACGGTAATACAAATCGCGGCGGAAGCGGCCGGCTTCGACGGCTTCCAACAAGGGTACGTTGGTGGCGGCGACTATTTGCACATCCACCTTGATCGGTTTGCTACCACCGACTGGCGTAAATTCCGAGGTTTCCAGCACTCGCAGCAAAGTCGATTGCAAATCCAGGCTCATATCGCCGATTTCGTCCAGAAACAGAATACCTTTGTCGGCTAACAGAAACTTCCCCGGCTTGCCGGCACTCCGAGCGCCGGTAAAACTGCCCGCTTCGTAACCGAACAGTTCGCTTTCGATTAAGTCATGCGGAATCGATGCGCAGTTGATCGCGATCAAAGGCTGATTTTTCCGCGGTCCGGCGTGTTTCAGGAGATTGACGAAATGATCCTTGCCCACGCCCGATTCGCCGGTAATCAGCATGGGAATCTTATGGTGTTGCAGCTTCACCGCCTTCTCTACCAAGGCGGTTAATTGTTCCGACATTGCCGATTCGTATTGGCTGGGCGGCCTTTTGGCGGGTTTGAAGGGGATTTTTTCCAATACCCGCGCTTGCGCAACCGGACTCCGGGTTAAGGGCAGATTGGTATTTAGGAGTACGCACAACAAATGCAAGAATGCGAACAAGGAGTTCATGCTTTCCTGTCTATCGCTGATCAAGCCGATCACGGCTTGGACGTTATCGTCCTCATCCAACAAGGGGTAACCGACCGTGGTGAATGGGTGTAACAGGCTGACAAAATGCTCCATGCCCTGAAAAGCAATCGGTTTTTTCAGTTGCGCGGCGGTGCCGATGCCGTTATTGCCCAACACCGCTTCGCTCCAGCGGCTGTGCTTTTCGTACAAACTCAGCATGAAAGGGCTGGCAAACGGATTTTCGCCCAAGACTTGTAACAGGTGTCCGTCGGCATCGGTCAATACCAGCATGACGCCGGCTTCTTTCAAAAACACGTCGAACTGATGCCCCAAATGCCGCAGCATTTCGGCAATATCGTGAGCGGCACGGTTGATGCGCGGCTCTGGATCGGTGGTGAAACGCCAATGATCCCAGCGCGCGTAATTGCCCAATGGCAATTGGTATTCTTCCAGACAGCGGCGCCAGGATTCCGAGACTTCCGGGCGTACCCAGTCCGTGTGATCGGGCACGCAACGGCTCTGTGCCATCCAGCGCCAGGCCTGTATCGGGCGGTCAACTTCAAACGCTAGTGAGGTTTTGAACTCGCAGGCTTCTTTGATGATTTTAACGTTGTGGGGCAAGTGCAAGGCAATATCCATTTTTCCTCTTGTATTTTGGTGCGCCAATTTAGTATCGGCACAAAACAAAAATATAAAAAACAGAGGTTTAGCTGCTTTTTACGGCGATGTTGTCCAAAATAACAAAATCAAAAAAAGAGGCAATGCGACATAACGTCACATTGCCTTACTCCATTGCAGAATAATGGATAGCTCTAGCTTTCGGAGAGAGGAGGTTGAGGTAGGAATAACAATTACATACGGGGATCTTCACGGGTGGCGGCAGCCCATTCCGGCGAATAGCCGGCCATGATGGACAAGTCCGGCACGTTCATGATGACCGTCTCGCTACTGATCAAAGTAGCCACCACGCTCACTGCATTGCGCAAGGCGGTACGCAGCACTTTGACCGGATCGATAATCCCAATGTCCAGAAAATGCCCGTAGTTCAAATACTGCATATCCACGGCAAATGCCGGGTCAGCCTGGGTAGCTAAGCGCATCAGCACGTCTTCGTTGTTCAGGCCGCCATTGTTCAATAATTGCCGGAGCGGCGCGCCCAGTGCCTGCTTGACGATGGCGATGCCTTGCTGCTGCTCGGCATTTTCGGCAATCACTTCGTCCAGCACCGTGGTGCAACGCCACAAACCCACGCCGCCGCCGGGTAACACGCCTTCTTGCAGCGCAGCCTTGGCGGACAAATAGGCATTTTCGATGCGCACCAGCCGCTCCTTGATTTCCACGTCGGAGATACCGCCGACCTGGAAGCTGCCGGTTTTGCCGGACAGGATAGCGATGCGCTCTTCCAGCTCTTCGGCTTCGTGTAAATTGCCGGTGGCGGAACCTTCGCCGGGTTTACGGGCGCGAACCAGTGCCAACTCGCGCCTTAAGGCCTCTATGCGTGCGTTCACGGGTTCGCGCGCACCCGTGGCGCCGACGATCGTCGTATTGCCTTCCGAGATGACCACGCGCTGCGCCTGACCCAATTGCGCCAGCGTAACGTCTTCCAGCCGCATGGCCTGCTCCTGCAAAATAGCGCTGCCGCCGGTCAACAAGGCCAAATCGCTCAGCCTGTTGATGCGTTTGTCACCAAAGCCGGGCGGCTTGACCGCTACCATTTTGAAAATGCCGCGCACATGATTCAGCAACAAGCCCGTTAACGCTTTCTCGGCGACCGCTTCGGCGATGACCAAAAGTGGGCGGCCTTCCGCCGCGACGTCTTCCAGCAGGGGTACCAGATCCATGAAGTCGCTGATTTCCCGGTCGTACAACAGAATGTAGGGCTGCTCCAAAACCGCTTCGGCGCGGGTTTTATCGGTGATGAAATAGGGCGACAAAAAGCCTTGTTCGTAATGGATACCTTCCACAATCTCCAGTTGGTCTTCGCGGCCATTACCCAGTTGAAAGGTCAAGGTGCCGGTTTCGCCAAGCTCGGCCAGGGCCTGTTTCAGGAGCTTGCCGACACCGGCTTCGCCTTTACTGGCGACCCGCGTAATCTTTTCGACCCAGTCTGCCGCGCTGTCGGTGACAGCGGTTTTTTGCAAATGCTGCTCCACCAAGATCAGCGCCAACTCCATGCCTTTTTGCAATTGCAGGGGATGAAAACCGGCCGCGACGCTTTTCAGCGCTTCCTCCGCCAGGCTTTGCGCCAGCACAATCGCCGTGGTGGTACCGTCGCCCACTTCGCGAGACACCGCGCCGGCGACGTCCCGCAACATGCGGGCACCCAAATCGGCAATCCGGTCTTCCATGATGATGGCATTGGCAACAGTAACGCCATCTCGGGTAAAGACGGGCATGATGCCGTCGGTTCGGTGTTGAATCATCACGGCAGGGCCGGCGCTACCCAGCGTAACGCTCGCCGCGCGTGCTACCGCATTGATGCCTTGCAGCAGACGTTGGCGAGCTTCCGGGTTGTAAATAACGTGTTTACTCATTTCTAGGGTGTTCCCATCGGTTAGAGGTGCGAATTTAATTTCATCAAGGTTTGCCCTACCTGGGCGCGGGTTTGACGAGCACGTTGCGCATTGGCCCAAGTACGAATCAGGATTTTGTCCCAGTAATCCAGGCTGCGTTTAAAGTCCTGCTCTTCTTCATCCGTGAATTCCTGATTCCAGAATGCCTTTAATTCCTGAACTCTGGCATCGCCCAATTTTTCAAAAATCTCCTGCTCATCTATCACCAGTTTTCTGATCGTTTCGTCTAGTTGCACCGCCATACCAACCAGAAACTCTACATCGTCGGCTTTCATAGTCGCCTCAGCGTGGTTGCGCGATTTTTCGATAGGAAAAAAGGCTGATTTGGATCGGCAAACAGGGTGGCTGCGCAGGGAAACGGCAGCGCAGCACCCTGTTTGCCCGTGGCGTTAAGGCGAACCGCTAGGCAGGAATTTTTCAAGGTAGATACGTTCCTTAGGGATGCCCATTTCGGCGCACACCGCAAAGGTGGCGTCGACCATGCCCGGCGGCCCGCACAGATATAAATCCGGCTTGGCGCCGGTATCCTGCAAATCGCGGCGCAGGATGTCGACCACACTGCCTTTTTCGCAATGCCAGTCGTCCGAACATTTCCAGACGCAGTTTCTCAGCTCCAGCGTCGGCATTTGTGCGGCCAGTTGATTCAGTTCATCCAGATGGAAAATTTCGGCTTCGGTGTTTACCCCAAAATAGATGATGCACTTTTGCGGTTCTTCCCATTCGTGCATCCGCCGCACCATCGATAATATCGGCGCCAGTCCGGTGCCGCCGGCCACAAAATAGCGCGGGGTAAAACCGTTTTCCTTCAAACCGAAAACGCCGGACGGGCCTTTGACGTTTAATTTCTGACCCAACTTGGCGTCGTTTTTTAAATATTCTGAAAATTTGCCGCCATCGACGATGCGAATCAAAAACTCCAGATCGCCGGTTTTATTGGACGTGTTGGCGGGGGAGTATGAACGGGTGATGGTGGTGCCGGGAATTTCCAAATCAAAAAACTGCCCGGAGTCGAACTTGATGGTTTGATCGTCGCCCGTGCGCCGCAGCAGCAGTTTCACCACGTTGATGGAAATTGGCGTTAGCTCAATGACTTCCGCTACAAACGTCAAACCTTCCGGTGAGAATGAAATCCGGTCGTAGGTATAAGGTACTTCGACTTCCAAATCGCTCACGGGGTAGCAACGGCATAACAACACTTCGCCGGCCTCTTCTTCTTCGTAGGGCAAAGCCTGCGAACTGCATTTGCCCAAAACGTAATCGCCTTCCGCGCAAAATCCTTTGCAAGTCGCGCAACCGCCTTCCCGGCAAGAAGACATCAAATATATATCCTGCCGCACCGCTGCCGTGATGACATCCTCGTCTTCGTAACAATCAAAGCAAACGGATTCCCCGTCTTGCGTAATGATTTTAATTTGATGGGCGCTCATGTCATTCTCCCAGGCATTGGTTTTTGGCCGACACGCTGAAAAAAGCCAATACGTGCTCAACCGCACGCCGCGATGCGTCCAGGGTTAGCGAGCAACCTTCCTGCACCAATTTTTGGTCGCGGTAGATGGTCCAGCGCCACATGAACTCGAGATCTTCGCAGAAAGCAGCGTAAGGCGCGGTGTCGTATAGCGTGGTGAGTTTGTCGGCTTCACTGGGAAAAGCGGGCGCAACCGCCGACTTAAAATTTGAGAAAAAATCCATAATACTGATTCTATGAAATGGTTCGTTGAGATCGAAGCGCACACAAACGCCCTCTCGCTCACGGCGATGTAAGCGACGAGTAGGTTTTGTCCGCTATCGGTTTGTTGGCTATAAAGGATGCGCCACGCGCAAGTGCGGCGCATCCTGCCGAACGATTACTGCAAGGTGACCACTTTCACGCCGCGTTTCTGACGCAATGCCTCTAACGGCAAGGCGTAGTAGTCGGTGTTGCGCAGTTCCATCAACTTGGTCCCCAACTGGCGGTCGGTGTCCAGAAACACATTGACCGGCATCACAGGCGGTTTGCAGGCCAGTCTGAAGTTGATGTGAATGCGCTCTGCTTCGTACATGTCCGTGCATGCCTCCATTTTGGCAATCACTTCATTCGCCACTTGCTGGGCATTGGCGCCGCAGGTGCAGTTGTTGAGCAGTTGAGTGTCATTGAATTCCTTATGTTTCAACAGCGCCAGCTTCTCTTCTATTTTCAACTCAATCCACAGACCATCCAATTCCAGTGACCAATCGGTTTTGAACGGACTCATGTGCTTGGCGCGGAAGTCGGTAATGAAGGCGTGCGCCTTTGCCAGGGTATCCAACGTGGCAATTTTGGCCATCCAGGCATTACGGGTGGGGTTGTCATGAATATTTGCCATGGTGTTCTCCTACGCCGCAGCCAAGTCTTTCAGTTTGACGTCAAGACCCATTAACTCGGAAGTGATGGTGAAGGTCTCGCCCAGGGTATAAGCACGGCCGATGGTGGACGACACATCCACCAACAGGTCGTAAACACTGTAGTGCTTGCCCAGTAATTCCGAAACTTCGACGCAGTCGATCTCGATTTTGCCGGTCGCTTTCAGCCACCAGAAACCGGCGCGGTCTTCCACCACCAGCGTGGGGTTGTCCGCCTTGTGCGAACCTTGCAGAATTTCTTCCACCACGGTGTTGAGTTCATCGGATTTTTTCAGAACCAGCACCACTTCGTGGCTTTCGTGCACGACCTGGTTATCTTCGGCAAAGTATTCATCGGCAAAGGCTTTGCCGGTTTTTTGCATAATGCCTGCGTTGTAAGCATTTGAACTTTTCGACATGAGTTTTCCTTATTTGAGTCCGCTTAACACGGTTTTGACGAGGGCATTGGTATCGACTTTAAAGTTGATCGGATCGGCAAAATCGCGTTTCCAATCGGCAAACACCCTAACCAGCGCCGCTTCGATGGCGGCTTTGTCGCTGACGCCTTTGATTTCCGGAATGGTGGCGTAAATCGCCATGAAATCCTTCAGTGCATCGACGGTTCTGGGCAGCCACTTATTGGCCCAAGCCCGCATCAACCGGTTGTTGTAATCGCCGAATTCCACGTCGGCCCCCAGACAGGTATGGAACATGTCGGTGGTGATGCCTTTGGTTTGCGAGAAATACAACTGCATTTGATTGATAAAGAACGGGGTCAAGTTATCGCCGTAATAAGACGACAACCGCATAAAGAACTCTCTGCGTACAAATTGCCCGAAGATGGGGTCGCAAATCATATGGCCGGAGAACAAGATTTCGTTCCAGTCATAAGTAGCTTGCCAAATGTCTTGCACCAACTCTCTAGCGCCTTTGAAAATAGTGCCTTTTGTCCATTCCTGTTTAGGAATGTCGGTGGACTCGGGGAAACCCGGCACCAATTTAGACAAAAAGGTACGTTCCGCTTGAATCATTTGCGCGTTGTCGACCTTGTCCAGACCGATCATCGCGCTGCTCATCCGCAAGGTGTCGCCCAGGCAATCGCGCACCACCGAGGAATGCGCATTGAACAAGCCGTATTCGTAAAAGCCGAAAGCGCCGAGATAATCGCCCAAAACCTCATCGCGCCAGACCGGATCGATCGACCTTACGTGGCCGTCGGCGGAATAGGCTTTAAGGAAACGGTCGGTATAACGCCATTCTTCGGCTTTATCCTTGACATACAGCGCATGCCAACGAAAGGCCGGGTCGCGGTGCGCCAGCCAATCCGAGCTGCGCATTTCGGTGGACTCGTTACTCCAGGATGGGCGGCCGCCGTGGAATTTTTGGGTCCAATCGCCCCAGTCCAAACCGCCGGGAATCCAGTCCGGTGTGGGCTGGCTATAGCAACACAACACTTCATATTCATTGATCCGCTTACCGCGCGGCTTCATGAAGTAATTCATTTTGCGCTGGGTTTCCAGAGGCTTGTCCGGCACTGCGGCCATGATCACTGCGGCGATTTCCGGGTCGGTCAGGCCGCGTCTGCCGCCATTTACTTCTATAGACATAAGCTATTTCCTTAAAGAATTGAAACGATTACAGGGCTTTCAACGGATCGGAAAACACGCAATTAATCTTTTTGATGTCATCCAGCGTCCACAGCTTGCCGTCTTTATTGGTGTGTGGCTGGCTGATCAGGGTTTTACCGTCGCTGCGTAGACCAAAACCTTCGGCAATCACTTCCGACAATTCGCGGCCTTCGTATTGTTCGAAGATGTTTTGGCACTCATAACGCTCAGGCTCGGACAGCCACATTCTTTCGCCCCATTGGTCGCTGAAGGAATGTTTTTTGCCGTTGTATTCCAGTACCCGCAAGGTGCTTTCGCCTTTGCAGTAACTAGGGCAGAAAGGCACTTGCGAAACCCGGTCGATATAGATCGGATGGTTGTTTTCGATGAACCATTGGATGGGCAGGAAGCCGCTGCTTGGATCTTCGCAACCGCGCGCGCGCCATTCGTCGTAGACTTTACCGTACATGTCGTACCAGCCTGGGTAGTTGGCTTCGTACCACTCAGCCTCTTCCTGTGTTGGCAGGCTCAAACGGAAGAAGCCGGTGGGCCACAAGGCATAAGCGATCAGGAACAAGTCGTGATGCGCCCAGTAAGCGTCTTTTTTGGCATCGCGCAAGCTGCGTGGCGATTCGACGCCGTATTTGCCCAAACGGCCGATCCAGATACCGCCCCAATCTTCGTACACCCAGCGGTTCCAGGTTTTCACCCATGGCTCGACTTTGAAATGACTGCCGTACTCGAACATCATGCCCAATACCGGTGTGAAGTATTTTTGTTGGGTCCAGAAGGCGTTGTTCAAATCGGTATTCAGATATTTCGAAGCGGCTTCGTCGTTGGCGATGGATACCACGGTTTGATAACCGTTAGCCATGTGGCGCAGCTCGTCGGTTTCGATGGACAAGAACACAGTCGGCGTCATCTCGTCGCCGTTGGCGGACGCCCATTCGGTTACGGCCACGATCAATGGATTGGTAAAGCAGGCTTCGCCGACCAATTGCAGATTGATGGAGCATTCCACCGCGTCGCCGGAAATAAAGCCGTCCGAGAATACCCGTTTCATGCCTTTCCACAGCGGACCAATCGCTCGAGTGCGGCGGGCATCGTTATGGCCGGCCGCATCCTGGCCTTGTTTGGCAAAGTAATAGTTGATGTAAGCACATTGGTTGGTGTGGCGAATTTCGTCCAGCACTTGGCCCAAGTAACCGTTTTTTTGCTCGGGTGCGGTCGCGGAATCCCACAGCATGCCGGTGGCGGCAATGGCGTTGTATTCGCCCACTTCCAGGAAGTTGGAGATGATCTTCATCGATTCATTCCATTTCGGATGCACGCGGTTAGCCGCATCCACCCGCGTCAACACGTCTTGCAAGCTGCCGAATTGACGCTCGTCCTTCACCGATTCCATGCGGGCATATTCTTTCGCGATCAGCTTGAATTGCTCCTTGGTATCGTTGGCCATTTTGTATTTGGTCGAATACTTGGTGCGATTTTTATCAAAATCCCAGGTAAAGCTCTGCATCCAGCGGTGAACTTCCTGTGCACCCACACTGACGGGCGCCGGATTGGCGGCCAACGCATCGGTTGCGGCTTTTGTGGCGGTACTTATAGCCATATTGAATCCTCGTTGTGGTGTTATAAGAATGGCGAGGCTGTCGTCATTCAGCTAAGCGGTGACTTTCCGTTGCCTTAAAGCGCTGATTGGTCTGGACTGACGCCAGCCTCGGTGGTCAGAGTGCAACACGTGTGCCAGTATTGCGTTATTTGATTAAGCCTTTTATTAACAATGCCTTAGATGGTATTGTCTATAGCTCTGGGCCGGCGCTTTTTAAAGAATGAGCGTCCAATAACTGGACAGTGCTTAGAAATAAGACGTCCAGTTCGCGGGTTTTGCTGGGCGACACCGGCACTGCGATACAATGCGGATTTTGTTTGGATGAAGAGTTGATTCGGTATGAAACTACTGAGCTATAAATACAATGGTCAAGTACATATAGGCGCACTGGTTGGCGCGCAAATCGTCCCGGCCGGCGCGGATTTGCCCGGCAATATGCTCGATTTTCTGGCGGCTGGAGAGTCGGCGAAACTAGCGCTGCAAAAGCAGATTGCTGCCGACGGCGAACGCATCGCTCTCAGCGACGTGCGTTTGTTGGCGCCGATTCCGCGTCCCGGCAAGCTGTTGGGCGTTGGTTTGAATTACGCCGATCACATCGGTGAAACCGGAATGGAAAAACCGGAATATCCAACCTTTTTTACCAAGCAAAGTACCTGCGTCATCGCCGATGGCGAGGCGATTCATCTGCCGCCGGTGTCGGACAAGGTTGATTACGAGGGCGAGTTGGCGTTTGTGATTGGCAAGCGCTGCAAACAGGTGCCTGTCGAGCAAGCGCATGAAGTCATCGCCGGCTACACCATTTGCAACGATGTGACGGTGCGCGATTGGCAGCAACGCACGCCTACCTGGACCTTGGGCAAATCCTTCGATACTCATGGTCCACTGGGGCCATGGCTGGTGACGGCCGACGAAATCGCCGATCCGCATAATCTCAGTTTAAAAACCTGGGTGGGCGACGAGTTGCGGCAAAATGGTAATACCGGCGACATGATTTTTAATTGTTACGAGTTGATTGCTTATCTGACGCAAGTGATGACGTTGGAGCCGGGCGATGTGATCAGTACCGGTACACCGGCCGGGGTGGGAGTAAAAATGAAACCGCGCGGTTATCTGAAGCCGGGGCAAACTGTGCGTATCGAGATAGAAGGCATCGGCGCGCTAAGCAATCCGGTGATTGCCGAGCCGGAACATTTTTTGGTCGGCGCCTCAGGTTAAGCATCGATTAAGTCTGCCTCGGATATGCTAAGCCTAACTTTACATTAGAGGGCCAACCAGCCAAGAGGCAGTCATGAAAACCATACAAGTCAGCATTCTTACCATCGCCGTATTAACCCTATCGGGTTGCGCGACCGGCTATTATCAGCGTGACTATGGTTATGGCAGTGCTTACTCGTCGCCCGGCTATTACCAAAGCTACGGGCGTAGTTATGCCAGCCCGAGCACCAGTATTACTTACGGCCGCTATTATGTGCAGCCGAGTTATCGCCCGGAGCATCATCACGGCGATCATCATGACTGGCATCAACCAATGCCGCATTTCGATCATCGTGTTGGCGGTTGGCAGGGGCGGGACTTGGGGCGTCGGGACTTTGATCGTGAACGGCATGCCGAACAAAGATCCCTCCAACAACAATCGATGCCGGAGCGGCAGGAACGCGGTTTCGGGCGCAGGGACAGTGACGGCGACCATCAGCGCGGCGGCTGGGGCGGCCGTTTCGGCAGACGCGGAGACTAAGCGCGCCTAGGCGGTCATTGGATTTCTACAATTCGATGCGGATTCCCAGCTCGATCACACGTTCGACGGGGATTTTGAAATACTCTATCGCGCTACTGGAATTATGCGTTAAGAAACTGAACAAGGAGCGCCGCCATTTCGGCATCGGGCTTTTGCGGCGGAACGACAGTTTCTCGCTACCGATAAAAAACGAGACGGATTTTTGATCGATATCCAAGCCTTCGTGGCAGCAAAGTTGCAGGGCGCGGCGCACGTCCTGTTCCTCCTGAAATCCGAAATACAATTTCACCCGATAAAAGCCACCGCTATCGCCGAACATGCGGATTTTTACCCTATGCGCTTCATCCACGTAAGGTTCCTCGCGGGTCACGATGGTCAGCACGATGAGTTTTTCGTGCATCACGTGGTTGTGCTCCAGGTTATGCAGTAAAACCTGCGGCACACCGTGTACGCTGCGGGCCATATAGATTGCCGTGCCGGGTACCGTAACCAGGGGCCGGTCTTTCAAACGTTCGTCCAAGTCCTCGAACAATACCCGTTTTTCGTCCAGGTACCGGGCTAACAATTCCTTGCCTTTGATCCAGGTGGTCATAATCAAGAAAAATACCGTACCCACCACCAGCGGCAACCAGCCGCCGTGCGGGATTTTCAGGCTGTTGGAAGACAGAAACAGCAGGTCGATAATCAGAAAGGTCGACAGAAAAGCAATGCTGGTGGCCTTGTTCCATTGCCATAGGGCCTGGATGACGATAAAGGCCAGGATGGTATCGACAATCATCGTGCCGGTTACGGCAATGCCGTATGCCGATGCCAATGCGGACGACGATCTGAAACTCAAAACTAAAATAAACACCGAGACCATTAGCAGCCAGTTGACGGCAGGCAAATAGACTTGGCCCATTTCGTCGCCGGAGGTGTGGCGAACATTCATCCTTGGACAGTAACCGAGTTGTATGGCTTGCCGGGTTACAGAAAACGCCCCGGAAATGACGGCTTGCGAGGCAATCACGGTGGACAGTGTCGCCAGGATCAGTAGCGGATACAGGGCCCAATGCGGTGCCATTAGATAAAACGGATTTTCAACGGCCTTGGGATTGCCGATCAACAATGCGCCTTGGCCAAAGTAATTAAGCAGCAAGGCCGGAAATACGAAATAGAACCAGGCGCGCCGAATTGGTTTTAAGCCGAAATGTCCCATATCGGCATATAGGGCTTCGGCGCCGGTTATCGCCAACACCACCGCGCCCATGATTAAAAAGCCTTTCCAGCCCAATTCAATTAATAAACTGACCGCGTAATAGGGGTTGACCGCCATCAATACATCCGGATGCTGGACAATACTGATGCCCCCCAAAAGACCCAGCGTGGCAAACCAGAAACACATGATGGGCGCAAACATTCTGCCGACTTTGCCGGTGCCTTTGGTCTGGATAAAAAACAGCACGCTGAGCACGATGATGGTGATTGGCAAAACGTAATGTTCCAGACGCGGCGCCACGATTTGCAAACCTTCCACGGCGCTGAGTACCGAAATGGCCGGGGTAATCATGCTGTCGCCATAAAACAACGATGCACCAAGCAGGCCGATGGTGACGATGAACGCTTTGCGTTCCGGATTATCTTTGGACCCCTGCAAGGCCAGCGCCATCAAGGCCATGATGCCGCCTTCGCCCTTGTTGTCGGCGCGCATGATAAAAATTGCGTATTTGGTGGTGACCACCAAGGTGATAGCCCAAAAAATCAAGGACAGCACCCCGAGCACATGGGTGGCATCGGTCGGCAAGCCGCCGTGAAAAACCTCTTTTACCGCATACAAAGGACTGGTGCCGATGTCCCCAAACACCACGCCTATCGCGCTTAAAGCCAGTGTGTTGACTTGACCCTGGGGATGATCGGATTGTTTTACGGACATATGGAATCAATCGGAAATACAAGACGGGAGTGGAAATTATGCCACAGATTGTAATTTAGCCCGAAACCGTCATCAGCCAGTGGGGATTTTGACGGCTGAAACGTCTTAGTAAGGAATGGTTAGATAGTGTTGTTTCCTGTAAGGATGGCTGTCGCGCTAAGACGTATTAATTTACAATGCCCGGCTAAATTCGAATCGCGCTTAATTTTGTATTCAACAGTTTATATGTATTTATTTAAAAACCACGAGGATGCTTTGCAAAATAAAGAGTTAGCGTCGTTCGGCGGTTATCTGCCGGCAGTGGCAAGCGGTTCCGGCTCATTTTGGCGGACGCTATTGGGAGAGGAACGGCCCGCCAGCATGCTGAGGCTGTTAACGCTATTAGTCGCGTTGCTGCATGTTTGGGGTTTGCAGCAATTGCTGAAACCCGAGGAAAAAGTCACGCCGGCGCAACCTTTGATGATGGAAGTATCGATGATTGCGATGTCAGCACCTAAGCCCGCCGCCGCCCCGCCGCCTCCCGCCCCGCCGCCGCCCAAAAAAGAGCCGCCGCCGAAAAAGCCGCAGCCCAAGCCGGTTCCCAAAAAAGCGCCGCCTATCGTGCAAAAGGCGCCTGAGTATGCGCCGGTTGAGCCGGTTTCCGAGCCGCCGCCGACACCGGTAAGCAATACAGCGAGCAGTGCGCCGGTAACGACTACGACGACCAACACGACCGCAACCAACGCCGAGCAGTTTACCGAAGCCAATTTTCGGGCAAACTACGCCCACAACCCCAAGCCGGAATATCCGATGATTGCGAAAAGCCGCGGATGGCAGGGCAAGGTGATGTTACGGGTGCAAGTCTCGCCGGAGGGTTTAAGCGATTCGGTGGCGGTCGAGCACAGCAGCGGCCACGAGATGCTAGACGAATCGGCGGTGGAAGCCGTGAAAAAATGGAAATTCATTCCGGCCAAACGCGGCGAGACGCCGGTGGCCAGTTCGGTGATTGTGCCAATAATTTTTACTTTGCGTGAATAAAAATCGGAGAGATTAATGCCCTACCATATAGCCCCGGAAGCGGTTATCGACGCTACCCTTTACACATTGCTAGTGTTTTCGTTGATAACGTGGACGTTGATTTTTTTCAAAATCTGGCAGTTTGCCAAGAACAATTACTATAACAAACAGTACAACAATGCTTTTTGGGACGCTACGGATTTAAAGGCCGCAGAGCAACTGCCTCCAGAAACTGCACGCGGCCCCAAAGCCCGGGTTGCAGCCTGCGGCTTTGCCTGGTTGGCGGAAATGACTCATCCGGAAACCTGCACCAGCCTTAAGTTTCGTGGCTCTCCACAAGACTTGCTGGAACAAACCTTACGTAAACAGACTCAGGACGAACAACGCCGAATGGAAAGTGGCTTGACCATGCTGGCCAGTATCGGTAGCACCGCGCCGTTCGTCGGCCTGTTCGGTACCGTGCTTGGCATCATGCACGCCATGCACGACATCAGCGCCAGCGGTTCGGCCAGTTTGGACGTAGTGGCCGGGCCAATCGGCGATGCATTAATTGCTACGGCTATCGGTATCGCCGTAGCCGTACCAGCAGTGTTGGCCTATAATTTCTTCCAGCGTCGCGCCAAGCACCATCGGGCTTCGCTGGAAAATTTCGTCGAGGGTTTTCTGCATATCGCCTTCGGCGACTCAAACATCAATACCAGTAAAAACAAGGATTAATTACATGGGATTTAAAACAAACTCAGACGACGATGGGCCGGTTAGCGAGATTAATGTTACGCCGCTGGTAGATGTGATGTTGGTGTTGGTGATTATCTTGTTGGTCACCGCACCGTTGTTGACCCAATCGGTCAACGTGGCTTTGCCGAAAACGGCCTCCACGACGCCGGATTTGGAAAAGCAGCCTATGCAACTGGGTATCGACGCGCAAGGTGCCGTAACCCTGAATAAAAACGCCGTGGCCGATTTAGCGGCGTTGGATACCACGCTGAGGAACGAATTGGCCGGCAACCCCGAGCTAATCATTCACATTTATGCCGATCAAGGCGTGAATTACGGCAAAGTGGCGGAAGTGATGGCGACAGTACAGCATGCCGGGATTTCCAAGTTGGCATTCGTGACATTGGAAAAATAATCCATATCGGCTGGGTTTCTCGGCCCACCCGCGATCCCCCACCAACGCTTTAAAGATTCTATTGACTAAATCCGGGTTACCGATTACCCGGATTTATTTTTCCCGGCATTCTTTTCAATATATTCAATCATCAAGCCGGCAATATCCTTGTCGCTGGTTTTTTCTATGCCTTCCAAACCAGGCGAGGAATTGACTTCCATCACCAGCGGTCCGCGTTTGGAACGCAGCAAATCGACGCCGCAGACATTGAGACCCATGATTTTCGCGGCGCGCACTGCCGCCGAGCGCTCCTGCGGGGTCAATCGGACCAGCGTGGCCGTGCCGCCACGATGCAGATTGGAGCGAAACTCGCCTTCACGGCCCTGGCGTTTCATTGCCGCCACTACCTTGTCGCCGATAACAAAGCAGCGAATATCACTACCCGCGGCTTCCTGAATGAACTCCTGCACCATGATGTTGGCGTTTAGACCCATGAACGCCTGAATCACACTATGCGCGGCGTTATGGGTTTCGGCCAGCACGACGCCTATGCCTTGCGAACCTTCCACCAGTTTGATTACCAGCGGCGCGCCGCCGACTTCGGCGATTAGATCTTCGATATTGTCCGGATTATGGGCAAACGCGGTAATGGGCAAATCGATACCCTTGCGAGCCAGCAACTGGCTGGACGCCAGTTTGTCGCGGGAGCGGCTGATCGATGCGGAATTGTTGAGAACGAAGGTGTTCATCACCTCGAATTGCCTAAGCACCGCCGTGCCGTAAAAGGTGATAGACGCACCGATGCGGGGAATGACCGCGTCGTAACCCACCAGATTTTCACCCATGTAATGAATGGACGGCTTCATGGAGGTGATGTTCATATAACAGTGAGTCGGGTCCAATACCCTGGCCTCATGACCGCGAGTGGCGGCGGCTTCCAGCAGCCGGACGCTGGAATACAGCGTCGCGTCGCGCGACAGGATTGCTATTTTCATAGGTAAGCAGTGCCGGGTTTACAGATGAATGCCGTCAAAATCGCTGACTTGCACATGTTCAGTGCCTGAGTCGGGATTCTGGTCGCGCACCAGCCAGCAAGTGGCGAAGCCGGCCTGGCGCGCGGCGTCTAATTCGTCTTTTATATCCGACAAGAACAGGATTTGTTCTGCCGGCAAGCCAAGCTCGGCGGCAATTCGCTCATACGATGTTGCCTCTTTCTTGCCACCGATGTGTGTATCGAAATAACCGGAAAATAAAGGGGTAAGATCGCCGAAGTCACTGTACCCGAACAACAGCTTTTGCGCCTGCACCGAGCCGGAGGAATAGACATAAAGCTTGTAGCCCAGGCCAAACCAGTTTCTCAAGTTGCGCACAGCGTCTTCATAGACATGGCCGGTGAAATCGCCGTTGCGATAGCCTTCCTGCCAGATCAAGCCTTGCAAGGATTTTAACGGCGTAATTTTTTGGTCGGTATCTATCCAGTGGATGAACTGCGCAATCAGTGCATCGTCATCGAGTGCACCGCCGGCTAACTGGTTGGCATCGGCCAATAATAGCTTGATCTCGGCTTGCTCTTGATGGCGGCTCACAAAATCCGGCAAGCGGGCGCGGGCGTACGGAAACAACACATCTTTGACGAACGACAATGACGATGTGGTTCCCTCAATGTCGGTAACGATAGCCTTGATCATAAGCTGGCGACGTATTGGTCCAGCGTCGGAAAACTTTCTGCAATCGGATTGCCGGTAAACTCCGCTACCCAACCGTCTTCGGTGGTGAACAAGCGTATGCATTTAAACGCCGGATTTTCCCCCATATCGAACCAATGCGTGGTATTGGCCGGCACGCTGATCAGATCGCCTTGCTCGCACAACACGGCATAAACTTGATCGCCGACGTGCAGATAAAACAGCCCTTTGCCTTCCACGAAGAAGCGTACTTCAAAATCGCTGTGGGTATGCTCGGCTAAAAACTTCTGCCGCAAGGCATCTTTATTGGGATGATCGGCGTTCAGGCTGATGACGTCCACCGATTGAAAGCCATATTCTTGTTTGAGTTTGTCTATCGAGCTTTGATAGGCCTTTAGTACCGCATCGGCATCATCCGTCTGCGAAAATTCGCAATCGGCCTGCCAGCGCTCGAACTGTACGCCTATGCCTTGCAGCTGCTCGGCGATGGCTGCAAAGTCGAGAAAGGTATGGCCTTGGTGCGGTTTATCGGCAGGGTAAAGGGTTAATGCGCTCATAATCGTGTTACTCCATGTAGGCGAATTTCAACGTCGAATAAAAATTCCAGGGCTTCCAGGTGGCGCAAGGCATCATCTACCGATGCGCCCCAAGTATAAAAACCGTGGCCGGCAATAATATAGCCGTAAACGTCGTGCGTGTGATGGTCCAGGTAATTGTCCACCTTGTCGGCCAACCGGGGAATGTCCTGATCGTTAGCAAAAATCGGGATGGAAATGCGGGTCTCATGGGTATTAATGCCGGCAAACGCCTTGAGCAGTTCGTAATCTTTCAGCACGATCTCATGCTTGAACAAGCGCGCCGTTAACGTGGCGTTGATCGAATGCGGATGCAGCACCGCCTGAACCTCCGGAAAACGTTGGTACAGCGAGGTGTGCAATAGCGTTTCCGCCGAAGGTTTCTTGCCGTCCAGGGAATGACCTTTGCTGTCGATCAACATGATGTCATCGGTTTGCAAGCGGCCTTTATGGCGGCCGGATACGGTAATCGCGATATTGCCGTCGCTGAGTTTAGCGGAGAAATTACCGCTGGTGGCGGGCACCCAGCCCTTGCCGTCGATGAAGCGGCCGGCGGCAATCAACTGATCTGCCTTGCGGAAAAATTCGTCGGTTTTTGCTGTCATGGAGTATTTTGCGGATTGCAAAAGAAAAAGAAGAGAAAGAGTTGGCCTGTAAGCCGGGTTCTGTCTTGAACAGCCATTCATCTAGGCGTCAGATCACTCTGACGCTCAAGCAATCTACCCAGGAGCAGCGCGGGCCACGCCAATGCTCCTCTATTTGATCTTGCTCCGGGTGGGGTTTACCCTGCCACACCTGTTACCAGTTGCGCGGTGCGCTCTTACCGCACCATTTCACCCTTACCGGGTTCCGAAAAACCAGGCGGTATATTTTCTGCGGCACTTTCCGTAGGCTCACGCCTCCCAGGCATTACCTGGCACCCTGCCCTATGGAGCCCGGACTTTCCTCCCTTTTATTTGCATAAAACGGCGACTGTTCGGCCAACTCTGCTGGGGATTATACAGGCAAAGCCGGGAAATAGGAGTAATTGCGCACTTTAGCTACTCAGAGAGGAATCAGACGGGATGTGATGGAGAGGTAGTCGCAAAATTCAAGTATTGGAGATCGAGAAAGTTTGCTTGATGTGTGATCTCATCTTACCCGAATGTGGGAATGCTCTAAAGGCTGGTGCTTCCGGCCAATTTGAATGTATAAGCCAATGACTACAACTTGGCTCAAATCCAACTAATAATGGTTTGGCTGGATCCATAGCCTAAATGCGTATCAAGCTTCAAATTACTGGACGGGGTTTTCTCCCGTATGCCGCGCTGAGTACCGGAGCTTTCGGCGGGATTAGCCCGTAGGGGCGACGCATGGATGCGGCGCGTTGACGAAGGGGCAGGAAGCCCCTTTCGTCAACCCCCGGCGAAAGCGAGGAACGCAGGGTGCAAGCGGCATCCGGGCCGCCTTTTCTTAGGATACTTTCTTTTGGCGGAGCACAAATTCGCCTGGAGCGAATTTGAACAGCCGGTAGGCTGGCCCGGAGGGCGAAAACCATGGACGGTTTTCGTAGCGAAAGTATCGCGGTTGTCGGTCCGCGAACCGACATTAAAACCAGCCGTCGAGCCAGCGACACATTATTTTGAAATACTTCAAATCCGCGTGGGCACGAAAACCGTGCCCACCCTACGAACTACGAAACTAGCCGGATGGCTCCGCATTTTTACCACCAAAAACGAACCGATTTCGATAGTCAAGTAGCCTTTGCCCGCGGTCTCGACACACATTAAGCATTTCATCATCTTCGATAGTAAAGACAATGGAAAAGGTTGATAGCTCTTTATACAACGGCTTGGTGTAAGGCAGCGATTGACCAAATTCGCCATCGATCTGAAAATGCACCGATGTCCTTGATAGATTCAAAACCATATCTATAGAGCAAATAAGAAAGGTCGAATGTCCTGAGTCGGTATCGGCTGCTGCGGCATAGCCTCGAAGACAATCCATTGACCCCAAGCGATCACCTTTGCAACTCAGACGAAATATTGGTTGTCTCCGGACTTCGTAGAGCCATCGCTCCAGAACATTAACATTGAATATCGAGAAATCAAATATGCCACCGTATGAGCTGGTATCTCCTGCGGGCCTAGAGATCGCAAAACTTGTCGGAGACAAGTGAACACTTGGGCTCTCGTAGGATAATTCGGGATGTTGATCGATAGTGACTTGACCAGTGACATCAGTTGACACTATTTCTTCCTCCTAAAATTGATTGCGGAATAAGCGGTAATTGGTCAGAGCAAGAAATTCACTCACAAACCTCCACCTCAAACACCGCCCCCTTCACCGCCACCACTTTCACCTTAGCCCCCAGCGGACTATCCTCCCCATGCACCTTCCAAACCGTGTCGTCGGCCTTAATCTTACCCTGACCATTCTCGATAGGCGCAATCAGAAAAAAAGTCCTACCAATATATTGAGCGCCACGCTGATTCAATAAAGGATGATCGGTGGCATCCACTGCGCGGGTGCGGGCGTATTTGCGCCAGCCCAATACCGACAACACCGCCAGTAAGGAAAACATCAATAACTGCACGTTGAACGGCGTGGCCGGCACTAACAGCACTACCGCGCCGACGATGAACGCCGACACCGCCAACCACAGAAAAAAGAAGCCGGTGACGACGATTTCCAAGGCCAAAAAGCCGACCGCCAGCACCCACCAGTACCAAAATACGATGTCTTGCTCCCCCATAATCAGGCCTTTTTGTTTAAGGCTTCTTTAGCCAGTTCGCCGATGCCGCCCAGCGCGCCGATGACGCTGGAGGCTTCCAGCGGCATGAAGATCAGTTTGCTGTTGTTGGCGGAGGCGACGTCTTTTAAAGACTCGATATATTTTTGCGCGACGAAGTAATTGATGGCCTGCACATCGCCTTTGGAGATGGCTTCCGACACCATCATCGTGGCGCGGGCTTCCGCTTCTGCCAGACGTTCGCGGGCTTCGGCGTCGCGGAATGCGGCTTCTTTGCGGCCTTCCGCATCCAAAATCGCACCTTGTTTCAAACCTTCGGCTTTCAGAATTTCCGCTTGCCGCAAGCCTTCGGCTTCCAGAATCTGTGCGCGTTTTTCCCGCTCAGCTTTCATTTGCCGGGCCATGGAATCGACCAAGTCCTTGGGCGGGGCGATGTCTTTGATTTCGATACGGGTGACTTTAATACCCCACGGCGAGGTGGCCTCGTCGACCACGTTCAGCAGCCGGGCATTGATTTCATCACGACGTGACAAGAGTTCGTCCAGGTCCATGGAACCCATCACGGTACGAATATTGGTCATCACCAAGTTGATGATTGCCACGTCCAGGAAATTGACTTCATACGCCGCTTTGGCGGCATCCATGATCTGGTAAAAAATCACCCCATCCACCCGCACCATGGCGTTGTCTTTGGTAATGACCTCTTGCGACGGCACGTCCAGCACCTGTTCCATCATATTCAGCTTGCGGCCGATGCGGTCGATGATAGGCATGATGATATTCAAGCCAGGCGTCAAAGTCGCGGTATATTTACCGAAGCGTTCGACGGTGTATTCCATGCCTTGCGGAACAGATTTGACGCTCATGAACACCATCAAAACCGCAAATACCAACAACATTATTGCGAATAAACCAAAGCCGCCCATAGCGCCTCCTAAATTATGAAAATGAATTGTGTATTGCCAACGGTCACGCGGCTAATAATAATGTATGTCTCTTTAACTTGCTGGAAACAGGGTTCCGATTCATGAATACTTTGATCTACTACAGTTTTAACGTGATGATTTTGGCGGCGATTATATTGGTCGTCGGCCTGATCAAACCCAAGTGGATACTGCTGTGGATGGACAAACCCGGTCGCCTGCCTATCATCGCGATTGCCGGCGCCATATTCATGGCCGGCGCGGTGATGTTCGGCGAAGGCAACAAACAAAAACAACAGGAACAAGCTGCGGCCGCGGCCAAGAATCCAGCCCTAAAAGGGGCTGAAGAAGTGCCGGATTTACATTAATCCGTCGCATAAATTCGCGCTGCAAATTTCGTTTTTTGCTTCCCTCACGCCAGCGCTCCCTGATGGCTATCAAGCATATATGCCGAAATTTGCGGTGGGAAAGGTATATTTAAACCCTAAAGCGCGCGACTAGTCCTTTTAGAACCTGCAAATCGCCGGCTTCGCTGTCGGCTTGGTAGCTTAAGCGAATATAAAGCGCGGTGATCCGCTCAATCGTTTCGGCCAAATCCGGGCGCAGTTTTTTGGCGCGCTCGGCGACGGTTTGGGGGCCGTCGCCAATTTCAACGCTTAATCCGGCTTTAGCCAACTTGGCGCAGAACTGGCGGTACAAGCGCAACGCCGGATCTTGGCGGCGCCGGTTAGGCCGCAACAAGCGCCAAGCCACGACACCACCGATACCGGCAACGCTAATCACCAGCCAATAGCCAAGCTTGACGAAATTATCGATGCCTAAGCTCTGTAAAAACGCTTTCTGATTAACCGTGTCATAGTTGATAACCCAGCGTTGCCAGTTGTAATCGACGCTTTGCCACAGTTGCCGGCCGCGTTGCAGCCAGGACAAGGTCTTGGCGTCGAGTTGCACCGGGCTGAAATTCACCGCGCCGCTGGCAATTTGTAAATCTACATTCACGCCGCGCTCGATGCGTTCCGGGGCGATGGCGGCGGTCGGATCGAATCTAACCCAGCCGCGTCCTTCCAACCAGGCTTCCGCCCAGGCATGGGCGTCGGCTTGCCTGATCTCCAGAAAGCCGCCGACTTCGTTGACCTGCCCACCTTGATAACCGCCCACCACCCGTGCCGGAATCTCCGCCACCCGTAGCAAATACACGAAGGCTGTGGCGTAATGGCTACAAAACCCGGCACGGCGCTCAAACAAAAACGTCTCGATGGGTTTATCCGGCATCGCTTCCGGGCTTAAGGTGTAATGAAAATTTTCCTGCCGGAAATATTGCAACAAATTGGCGATAAACAACTCGGGGCTTGCTGGCCGGCCTTGCAACTGCTTCACCAATTCGACGATTTTTTCCGACGGTTTGCCGGGTAGTTGCAAGCTTTCCCGACGCTCGGATTTACTGATGCCGCCGGTGTTATAGGCAGGCGACGAACTCAGCCGATACTCGGCGCGGTCGCCGGGGTTTTTATTAGTAATTAGCTGATACAGGCCATTGCGTCGCAAGCCGTCAAACTGGCTGGGCATCTCCAATGCGAATACCCAATTCTGTTTCTGTGGCTCCATCATCAGTGTGTAATCGTAAGCCGCGCCCGTGAAAACAGGTTGATCCGGATTGTTCTCCCGCCCTAACACCGGCGGCGCTCGCCAAGTGATGCCATCGGTATTGGCATACACCGGCCCGCGCCAATAACGCTGAGCGGGCGGCGGTAGGTCGCCGGTGAATTTGACACGGAACACCAGCTCCGGCGAAAGGCTTAATTCGGCAATCGAGCCGGGTTCCAAGGTATTACTCAGGCCGCTTTTGGCATGCGTATCATCGTCCAGCCAACTCCAGTGCGGCGCTTCCAGACGCGGAAACAACACAAACAACACCAGAGCCAGCGGCAGGCTTTGCAGAATAATCGCCGCCGAGGTTTTTAAGGCCGCCAGAGTTTGCGGCGCCTGGCTGTTTTGCGTAATCAAGGTAGCCAGCAAGACTCCGCACACCAGCAGGATATAAAGCGCCATCAAGATGCTTTCTTCGTACAAAAACTGCGTGACGGCGACGATGAAAGCCAGATAAACGATCACATACACATCGCGCTTACCGTGAATTTCCAGCAACTTCAAACCCAGTGCCACCACGAACAAACCGGTGCCGGCATCGCGACCGAATACCGAGTGTTGCTGGCTGTAAAGCAAACCAATGCCCGCCAACATCAATAAAAATACTGTAAGCCGGTTGGGTAAATACTTCGGCCGCCACACGCCGAGCAAACGCCACAGCAACAGAAGCGAGAAAAAGCCGAACAATAGGGACGGAATATGCCAGGCATGCGGCAACGTGATCAGCCCTATCGAGCCGAGCATAAACAACATCAAGCGCGTGGAGGGCAGAAACGGCATACTCAAAACAGCGCCAGGGCTTGCAGACATTGTCGATAATGCGCAACGCCGCTGTCCGGCGGCAGACGCAAGCCAGGTAGCACCAATCCGTAACGCAAACCAGCCTGTTCGGCATCCACCAGCCAGCGGCATAACTGACTGATGCGCTCTTCCAGATGATGGCCGGGCGCTTGTTGATAATCCAGCCACAACTCGCTGGAACTGGCACCGGCGTAATATTTACTGTGCACTCCCTGGCCTTTGGCGAAGGCTTTCCAATGAATTTGCCTGATCGCGTCGCCCCGCTGATAGGCCCTTACCCCATCAAACTCGTCGCCGCTGCGGCGGTTTTGGCCGGGCTTATCTTGACCGCCGTCGCTATCCGGAAACGGCAGTAGTTTGCTGGCCGGCTTGGGATACACCAGCAGCGGGCTATCGAAACGTAGTGGCGCCCAAGCCCGAAATAAACCCAAGGGGTAGGTGCTGGAAAGGGTCAGTGTACCCGGCAACTGCCAGCCACGTTGCCGGGTGGGTTGATATAGCGTCACCGTTTGGGTTTGCTCGGCGGCCAAGTTTATGGATAACTCAGATTGCAAAGCCAAATCCAAAGCAAAGCGCGGCTGCGAGCCCGGATTGCTGATCTGGAAATTAAACGGCCCGGCCTGGCCGGCAAACACCGCGTGCTGCCGGGCCGGCTGAATCGTTAATCCGGCCAAGGCTTTGAAACTGTGCAGGATGGTCACGAAAAAGATGCTGGCTAGTAAAAACCCAAGTAAATAGGCCAGATTATTGTTGTAGACAAAGCCGATCAGTACCAGCAACAGAATCAACAACACAAAAGCCAAGCCGCGTCGCGTCGGTAAAATAAACACCCGTCGCTGCGTCAACACAATCGGTTCTGCGGTCGGCGCCTCGCCGGTAAAAAAGCGCGATAGTTTAAAGCGCTGCTTTAAGGATAAGGCCGCTTCGCTCAAAGTACCGGTACGTGCTTGAGAATGGGCGCGACGATGGCCGCCGAATCATTGGCGCCCACGTTTAAACGATGCCCGGCCACTGCCGGCAAAACCGCTTGCAGATCTTCAGGCAACACGGCCTTGCGCTTGTCGATAAGCGCCCATGCCTTGGCGGCGGCCAGCAAACCCAGTCCGGCCCGCGGCGACAAACCGCTGGCAAAGTCCGTGGATTGGCGGCTGAACGCCAGAATGGCTTGCAGATAATCCAGCAAGGCCGGCGACACATGCACCTGATCCGCCGCCTGTTGCAAATCGGCCAATTGCGCGGGCAGTAAGGCCACCGGCAACTCTTCGATCAATACATGCCGGGGTTGACCGCTCAGCAATTCCCGTTCGGCTTGCCGGCTGGGGTAACCCAACTCGATACGCATCAAAAAACGGTCTACTTGCGATTCCGGTAACGGGAAGGTGCCAATCTGATGCGCCGGATTTTGGGTAGCGATGACGAAAAACGGTTGCGGCAAGGGGTAAGTCCGGCCTTCGACGGTTACTTGCCGTTCTTCCATCGCTTCCAACAAGGCACTTTGTGCCTTGGGCGTGGCTCGATTGATCTCGTCGGCCAGGATCATTTGTTTGAAAATCGGCCCCGGATGAAAGCTGAAGAGCTGTTGATGGGCATCGAATACCGACGAACCGACGATGTCGGCCGGTAAAATATCGCTGGTGAATTGAATCCGCTGATATTCCAGACCAAACAAGCGCGCCAGAGTGTGGGAGAGGGTGGTTTTGCCGACACCGGGAATGTCCTCGATCAGCAAATGCCCCCTGGCCAACAGGCAGCACACCGCCAGACGAATTTGGGGTTGTTTACCGAGAATGACTTGATTGGCGGCGGCGAGTAAGCGATCGAGAGCAAGGTCCATTGTGCAAAAAACAAGAAATGTCGATGACTCGAGTATAGATCAGCTTGGTTGCACCTGCTATCGGCTTCATTGTATAAACCAGGGATTGACATCCGGCCGACAGAAGCCGGTTATTAAACCATGCAGCCCTGCTGCGGAGAGTACCATGAAAGACTATACCGATGTACGCGACCAACTATTGAATATGCTGGAAGACCTGGACGACAGGCTGGGAAAAATCACCGAAGACGTCAGACACACCGACAAACCGCTGGCCCAGGACTTTTCCGAGCAGGCCGTCGAAACCGAAAATGACGAAGTATTGGACGCCTTGGGCAATGCTACGCGCGATGAAGTCGAAAAAATCAAACAAGCCATTTCCCGCATCGATGCCGGTACCTACGGCATTTGCCTGAGTTGCGGCGAACCCATAAAAAAGGAACGCTTGGCTGCGGTGCCGTATGCCAATCAATGTATACACTGCGCCGAAAAAAGCCAACACCGCTAGGCCGATCCACCACTTACCAGCATAAGGGTTGCTGCCATGCAGGAATAAGCCGGCCGGTTTTGAATTGTGTACTATCCTTGCCGACGATCATTCCTTTTATTGTTGGGACATAAATCATGGATATCGCCGAACTCTTGACCTTTTCCGTCAAAAACAAAGCCTCCGACTTGCATCTTTCCGCCGGCCTGCCGCCGATGATTCGGGTGGACGGCGACATCCGCCGCATCAATATCCCGTCCTTGAATCACAAAGAAGTCCACGCGCTGATTTACGATATCATGAACGACAAGCAGCGCCGCGATTACGAAGAGTTTCTGGAAACCGACTTCTCGTTCGCGCTGCCCGGCGTGGCGCGCTTCCGGGTCAACGCCTTCAATCAGGATAGAGGCGCCGGCGCGGTATTCCGGACCATTCCGTCCAAGGTGTTAACCCTGGAAGACCTGGACGCGCCGAAATTTTTCGCGGAACTGTGTACCAAGCCGCGCGGCCTGATTCTGGTGACCGGTCCGACCGGTTCCGGTAAATCCACCACGCTGGCGGCGATGGTGAATCACATTAATACCAACGATTACGCACATATCCTGACCGTCGAAGACCCTATCGAGTTTGTCCACGAAAGCCAGAAATGCTTGATCAACCAGCGCGAAGTACATCGCGATACCTTAGGTTTCAACGAAGCCTTGCGCTCGGCATTACGGGAAGACCCGGACATCATTCTGGTGGGTGAGATGCGGGATTTGGAAACCATCCGCCTGGCATTGACCGCCGCGGAAACCGGTCACTTGGTATTCGGCACGCTGCATACCACCTCGGCCGCCAAAACCATAGACCGGATTATCGACGTATTCCCTGCGGCGGAAAAAGACATGATCCGGGCGATGTTGTCCGAATCTTTGCAGGCGGTTATCTCGCAAACGCTATTGAAAAAAGTCGGCGGCGGCCGGATTGCCGCGCACGAAATCATGGTCGGTACGCCGGCCATCCGTAACCTGATTCGCGAAGCCAAGGTAGCGCAGATGTATTCCGCGATCCAAACCGGCCGCAAGGACGGCATGCAGACCCTGGACCAAAATCTGAAGGAGTTGGTCGATAAAGGCCTAATTACTGCGAAAGGCGCGATGGTTAAAGCTGTCAACAAAGACATGTTCCGTTAATTTTAGGAGGCGTCATGGACTTTAAAGCCCTATTGGCCCTGATGGTGGAAAAGAAAGCGTCCGACTTGTTTATCACTGCCGGCCGGCCGCCGTCGATGAAAGTCAACGGCAAGGTCGTCGAAGTGTCCAAAACCGTTTTAACCAGCGAACAGACCATGATGCTGGTGCTCAGCATTATGTCGCAGCGCCAACGCGACGAGTTTGAAAACACTCACGAATGCCAGTTTGCCTTAAGCGCCCACAGTTTGGGCCGGTTCCGGGTCAGCGCCTTCACCCAACGCGACTCGGCCGGCATGGTGTTACGCCGCATCGAAACCACCATCCCCAGCGCCGAGGAATTGCACCTGCCGCCGGTGTTGAAAGAACTGATCATGTACAAGCGCGGTCTGGTGATGTTTGTCGGTGCCACCGGTACCGGTAAATCCACCTCGCTGGCGGCCTTGATTCGGCACCGCAACGAAAACAGTAGCGGCCACATCATTTCCATTGAAGACCCTATCGAGTTTATCCATCCGCACAAGGGCTGCATCATTACCCAGCGCGAAGTGGGCCTGGATACCGAATCGTTCGAAGTGGCTTTAAAAAACACCCTGCGGCAAGCGCCGGATGTGATTCTGATCGGTGAGGTCAGGAGCCGGGAAACCATGCAACACGCCATCACCTTCGCGGAAACCGGCCACCTGTGCGTTTGCACCTTGCACGCTAATAACGCCAACCAGGCCATCGACCGCATCCTGCATTTTTTTCCGGAAGAAATGCACAGCCAGCTGTTCATGGATTTGTCTTTGAACTTGCGCGGTATCGTCGCCCAACAATTGATTCAGCGCGCCGACGGCAAGGGCCGCTACCCGGCTATTGAGATTTTGCTGAATACCCCGCTGGCATCAGACATGATCCGCAAGGGCGAAGTACACAAATTAAAAGAACTGATGAAAAGCTCCCGCGAGCATGGCATGCAGACTTTCGACCAAGCGCTTTACGATCTGTATACGGCGGGTAAAATTGGTTACGATGACGCCTTGCACGCTGCCGACTCCCGCAACGAGGTGCGCCTGATGATTAAACTGGGGGCCGAGAACGTCAACTTCGAAACCGCCGGCATGACCCTGGCCGAAAACGACGACGAGGGAGGCAGTCTTTTTAAATAGCCCTGGATATAACTCGTTTGTATACATTTAGTACTAGTAAAGTCTCGCTACAAAACGCCGGTTCGGCACTGTTAATTGCACTTCTGGTGGGTTGCGCCTCGCAGCCGCCCGCCGGCGATAAAGCCAATAATCGCGTCCGCACACCCACCCAACAAACCGCGCCCAACCAGTCGCGCCAGGCTACGCCGGACTTACGGCCGTTCGCCAGCGTCGGCGCTTATCATGCCACGGCAGTTAGCGGCGATTACGCCGGCTATCCGGCCCTGAACCAGTTCATCGAACAAATGGTGCAGAAGCACGGTTTCAACCGCGAATATCTGCAAGGCCTGTTTTCGCAAGCCAAACGCAAGCAATGGACGTTGGATTATCTGGCCAAATCCGATCAGGGCATGAAAGGTAAACCCAGCAAAGGCGGCTGGACCCGCTACCGCGCGCAATTTCTGGACGACCGGCATATCAACGCCGGCATCAGCTTCTGGCAACAACATCACGCGGCCCTACAACGCGCCAGCCAGCAATACGGCGTGCCGGCCGAATACATCCTGGGCATCATGGCGGTGGAAACCACCTTTGGTAGCTTCGTCGGTAATCATAGAATCATCGACGCCCTGACGACATTGGGTTTTGATTACCAGCGGCGTGGCGAATATTTCCGCAGCGAACTGGAAAATTTTCTGGTGATGAGCCGTAGCGAGGGCCTGGACCCCGGCAAACCGGTCGGCTCCTTCGCCGGCGCAATGGGCCTGGGCCAATTCATGCCCGGCAGTTTTTTGCAATGGGCGGTGGACTTTAACGGCGACGGCCGCCGCGACCTGTGGAATCCGGAGGACGTGATCGGCAGCGTGGCCAATTATTTTGCTCAGCACGGCTGGCAAGCCGGTCAACCCATCGTCTCGGCCACACGCGGCAGCTTCCATGGCATCGACAGCCTGGAACCCGGCGCGGACCATGCTTATTCTTTGGATACCTTGGTTAAAGCAGGTGTGGAACCGGCTGACACATGTGCTTGCGATTATCCGTTGCGGCTGTTGTTGCTCAGGCATCAAAGCAAAGACGAATACTTGCTGGGACATCCTAACTTTTATGCGATTACCCGCTACAACCAGAGCACGCACTATGCGATGGCGGTGCATGAGTTGGCGTTGGCGATTAAGAGGGGGTATCAGAGGGTGGCTGTTAATCGGTCTGATGCTGGGTAGGATTTTTGTGTCGCTGGCGCGACGGCTTGATTTAATGTCGGTTCTTGGACCGACAACCGAGATACTTTTCTTTGCTTGTCCAAAGAAAAGTATCCAAAAGAAAAGACACCCGGATGCCGCTTTGATCCTCCGCTCCTCGCTTTTGAACGGGGTTGCCGAAAGGGGCTTCCTGCCCCTTCGGCAACGCGATGCATCCCTGCATCGCCCCTGCGGGCTATTCCGCTCAAAAGCTCCGGTGCTCGGCGCGGCATACGGGAACAAAACCATCCCGATTTCACGATACCCCGTAGGTACGATTAGCGGAGCGTAATCGTACGCAAGACTCACATCCCCCCGATTACGCTTCGCTAATCGGGGCTACGATGCTATAGATAAGTGTCAATCCTTTAGTCTCCATCGGGTAAAACCAGCTGGATTTAATGAGTTGGCCTTTTTGGTCATCGGTTACCGTTGTCATAGTTTTCCGCTGTTTGTATGTAAGTTAAAATTTAAAGTAAGCTTCATGGTTCCATGTATTTTCTAAGGCCCTGTAAATCATCGGGTATATTGGATACATTGGTGCCACATTCATCTTGATTGTTTTCACCGCAAAGCAATTGTTTTAGATTGCTATATTTACTCATTTTTTTTTCAAAAAATTGAAAAAAAATAGAGTCTTGAATAGTAATATTAATGAATTTATCTTTATAGGCGATAAAAACACGCCAAGGTACACTTACACTTTCCTTTGCCCGCTCAAGCTTTTTTGAGGCATCAAATGGAAGCGATAAAAATACATCCACCAGTTCATTCAACTGCTCTGCTGTCATCTGTGCATAGCGGTCTTCGGATTCACTACCAAAATCAGTTTTGTTGCGGTGAAAATGGACTTTGCCATCGGGATATATTTTGATAACGGAAGTAGGAACGCCGCCCCAGGTATGCGTCAACTCGAAAACAGGCTCGGGATTAGTTTCTGCCAAGCTGTTTTGGCATGACAATAAGGTGAAACAGAAGGCTGCAAGGCGCAATAACCAACAGGCATTGCGCTGTATTTTCAAACTATTCAAAATCATATAAAACTCCATCAATTACCGTTATCACGCGCAATAGGGGCCAGGTCTTGCATTAACGCATTATTATTATCTCGTTCCCACGCGCCGCGTGGGAATGCAAACCAGCCGCGCTGCGGTCAGCTAAAACCAATCCCGATTAACAGGCAATAATCCATCCTGCCCCGCATAATTCCGGGCACTTGAATAACGCCAATGCTCCGGTAAATCGACATAGCCGCGTTTGACCGGATTCAGGTGGATATAGTCCAATTTCTGCCGCAAGACGTCGGGACTATCGATCATCTGCGGATGGCTACCTTCTTCCCACAACTGATAATCCCTGTCGGTTTTATGCACCTTGCGAAACCAGTTCAATTGTTTCAATAAGCGCTCAGCATTAACGGCTTGCAAATAATCGATTAGCTGGCGCGCGGTGTATGATTTGAAGTGGGCCAATTGATGGGGTAAATCGTCAACTTGTACCAGCAAATGCAAGTGATTTTCCAAAATGACGTAGCCGTAAATTCGCCAATTGTGCTGCTGTTGACGGTAAATCAAGGCGTCCAGCACGATTTGCACGGTAGCCGGGCGCGTGAATAACGGTATCCAGTTCAGTACGGTGCAGGTTATAAAATGTGGGTGTTGGGATTGGAGAATGCGGTAACGACTACGGCCCATGGGTTTGACCTCGTTTGATAGCTTGGTCTAATGTTACCGCTGGCGCGGTTAGTCTGCATTCCCACGCGGCGCGTGGGAACGAGGAAATACTAAATAACATCCAAATCAAGGGACGGTTTTCTCCCGTATACCGCGCCGAGCACCGCAGCTTTTGAACGGAGCAGCCCGTAGGGGCGATGCATGGATACATCGCGTTGCCGAAGGGGCAGGAAGCCCCTTTCGGCGACCCCGTTCAAAAGCGAGGAGCACAGGGAATAAGCGGCATCCGGGTGGCCTTTTCTTTGGATACTTTCTTTTGGCGAAGCACAAATTCGCCGGGAGCGAATTTGAACAGCCGTCAGGCTGGCCCGAAGGGCAAAAACCAGGGATGGTTTTCGTAGCGAAAGTATCTCGGCTGTCGGGCCGAGACCCGACTTACAAATAACCCGTCGCGCTAGCGACACAAAACACGGACTCCAGCAAAATCAGGCCTAACTTATTCGGACTGACCAGAGTCATCCAACAACTCAAACTCCTCCCCCTCCCGAGCCAAACAAACCGAAACCTCACCAGCCTGCAACAGCGATGCAAAAATCGCCTCCAAATCAGCATCACTCCGCGTCGGCTCGTGGTGCGTCAAAAATAAGCGTTTAGCGCCCGCCTGGGCCGCGAAATTCATCGCCGAACGATAAGTGCCGTGGCCCCAACCATGCCGGTTGGCGTATTCGGCGTCGGTGTAGGAGCTGTCCATAATCAACGCATCGACCCCGGCCATGGCCGCAATCACTTCTTCGTGCTTTTGCTCGATCAGCTCCTGCATCGCCGGGTAGCCTGGATGACTGGATTCATAAGGATTGAGCTGCGGCTCGTAATCGCCGGTGAAAAACAAGGAGCTGCCATCGGCGTCATCCAGGCGGTACCCAAAATTATAAACAGGGTGATTCAGCACCGTCGGTGTCACCCGCACGCTACCCACGGTAATCGGCGCGCCGGCTTTCAGTGTGAAATAACGCACCTCGGCCTTTAATTGCGCTTCGCTGATCGGAAAATAGCTGTGCTGCAACTGCACATGCATCGCTCGCTCGATGCCTTGATGCGTCAAAGGTTCCAGTCCTCCGTAGATGTTGATGATGTTGCCGGATTTGAACATCGGCAGGAAAAACGGTAGGCCTTGAATATGGTCCCAATGGGTATGGGTAATCAGGATATGCGCTGTCAACGCTTGTTGGGGCAAGCTCTGCGCCAGCGCGTGGATACCGGTGCCGGCATCCAGAATAATTAAATCGCCGGCGCTGCTGGTGACTTCGATACAGGTGGTGTTACCGCCGTATTTGACGGTGGTCGGTCCCGGCGTGGCAATCGAGCCGCGCACTCCCCAGAACTTGAATTTCATGGCCCAATAGCCTCAGCAATCATCAATGCGCTTCGTCCCAATTCTCGCCGCTACCCACTTCCACCAGCAAGGGTACATGCAACTCGGCCGCGCCGGACATGATGCCGCGGATGGTTTCCATATGTTCCGCCAAGCGCGCTTCCGCTACTTCGAACACCAATTCGTCATGTACTTGCATGATCATTTTCACATCCGGATTATCCGCGCCTATCCAGGCGTCGCAAGCCAGCATTGCCCGCTTGATGATGTCGGCTGCGGTGCCCTGCATCGGCGCGTTGATGGCAGTGCGCTCGGCGTATTGGCGCATCGCGGCGTTGCGGGAGTTGATCTCCGGCAAATACAAACGCCGGCCGAAGATAGTTTCCACGTAACCTTGCTGTTTGGCCAGTTCCCGGGTGTTGTCCATGTATTGCTTCACGCCGGGATAACGACTGAAGTACAGATCGATATAGGCCTGGGCCTGATTGCGCGACAAGCCCAATTGCTGCGCCAAACCAAACGCCGACATGCCGTAGATCAAACCGAAATTGATGGCCTTGGCGGAGCGGCGTAAATCGTGAGTAACCTGATCCAGCTCCACTTCGAACACTTCCGCAGCCGTGGCGCTATGCACATCCACGCCTTGCGAAAACGCCGCCAGCAAGCCGGCGTCGCCGGATAGATGGGCCATGATGCGCAGTTCGATCTGCGAATAGTCGGCGGCGACAATTTTATAGCCGGGTGGGGCAATGAAGGCCTGACGGATCTTACGGCCTTCTTCACTACGAATTGGGATGTTTTGCAGATTCGGATCGGACGAAGACAAGCGCCCGGTTGCTGCCACGGCCTGATGATAGGAGGTATGCACTCGGCCGGTGCGGTCGTTGACCTGTTGCGGCAATTTGTCGGTGTAAGTGGATTTGAGCTTGCTCATGCCGCGAAAATCCAGAATCAGCTTGGGCAAGGCGTAATCCACGGCCAGTTCCTGCAACACCGATTCGTCGGTGGAGGGCTGGCCTTTCGGGGTTTTCTTCAAGACCGGCAGGTTCAAGCGGTCGTACAAGATTTCCTGTATTTGTTTGGGTGAACCGAGATTAAACGCCGAGCCGGCCAGATCGTGGGCTTGCTGCTCGATGCCTATCATCCGGTTTGCCAGCTCCAGGCTTTGCTGGGCCAGCATCGCGCTGTCGATCAGCACGCCGTTTTCTTCGATGCGCGCCAACACGCCGATCAGCGGCACTTCAATCTCGTTATACAACGCCCATAAACTAGGGTGCTGCTGCAATTGCGCGGACAGGGTTTGATGCAGGCGCAGGGTGATGTCGGCATCCTCGGCGGCGTATTCGCTGGCCTGTTCGATAGCCACTTCGGCAAAGCCAATCTGCTTGGCACCCTTGCCGGCCACGTCTTCAAAATGAATGGTGTCCACGCCTAGGTAATGCTTAGCCAAATCATCCATATTGTGCTTGGTCGCGGTGCTGTTTAACACGTACGATTCCAGCATGGTGTCGTGTTGGATGCCGCGTAAGGCGATGCCGTGATTGACCAACACATGGCTGTCGTATTTCAGGTTTTGCCCCAGCTTGGCTTTGTTTGGGTCTTCGAGTAAGGGTTTCAAGGCGTCCAATACGGCTTGCCGGTCGAGCTGAACTGGCGCATCGGGATAATCGTGCGCCACGGGTAGATAGGCGGCCTGACCGGCGTCTACTGCAAACGACACGCCGACAATTTGGGCGTCGCTGTAATTTAAACTGGTGGTTTCGGTGTCGAAGGCAAATAGATCGGCATTTTGCAGCTTGTTCAGCCAAGTATTGAAATCGGCTTGGGTCAGGATGGTTTGGTAATCCCTTGCTAACGCAGCTGTCGGCTCCTTCTCTCCAGCGTGGGAGAGCTGGACTGAGGATTCCGAAGAGTCGTTTTTTGCTTGCCCCCTCACCCCTCCCTCTCCCGCTGGAGAGGGGGTTGAACCGTCGCCATTCAAAGTTTTTAGCCAACTGCTGAAACCCAAATGGCCCAACTGATTTTTCAGCGCGGCCATGTCCGGCTCCTTGCGCTTCAAATCGTCCAGGCTGTAATGCAAGGCCACGTCGCACTTAATGGTGGTCAGTTCGCGGGACAAGGGCAGTTGGCCCAAGGCTTCGCGCAAGTTATCGCCGATTTTGCCCTTGATTTCGTCGGCGCGGGCGATCAAATTGTCCAGTGTGCCGTATTCCTGCAACCATTTGGCGGCAGTTTTCGGACCGACTTTCGGCACGCCGGGAATGTTATCCACCGCATCGCCCATCAGCGCCAGATAATCGATGATTTGCTCCGGCTTTACGCCGAATTTGTCCTGCACACCCTGAATATCCATGCGGGTGTTGGTCATGGTGTTTTCCAGCGTGATTTGCTCGTTGACCAGCTGCGCCATGTCCTTGTCGCCGGTGGAAATGATCACTTCAAAGCCTTGGCGCGCCGCGTTTTGCGCCAGACTGCCCAGCACGTCATCGGCTTCCACGCCGTGTTCGATAATCAACGGTAAACCCAAGGACCGGATCAAATCGTGCAAGGGCGCAATCTGCACGCGCAAATCGTCGGGCATCGGTGGCCGATGCGCTTTATATTGATCGTACAAATCATGTCTGAAAGTCTTGCCTGGCGCGTCGAACACCACGGTAATATATGGCGTGTTGTAGTCATTGATCAGCTTGCGCAGCATATTGGACACGCCGTAAACAGCGTTAGTCGGCTCGCCCTGGGCATTGGTCAACGGTGGTACGGCGTGAAAAGCGCGAAACAGAAACGACGAGCCGTCGACCAGGATCAATTTGTTGGGAGCGGAATCGGACATGTAAAGTCAACAAGCAAGAATTAGGGTTCCCGCAACGATACAGGGCCACGCTGATGGCTGCAAGTGCGTTATTACCAGTGGGCACCGGGATGCTTGACTGCTAGGCCGGCTATCGACGATGTTGCATCACACCGTTTGAAAACCGCTTTCTTCGTGAGTTCAGCCATGGCATTACCGCAAACCCAACGCAGAATTAGCCCGGAAGAATATCTTCAGGGCGAACCGGCGAGTCGCTATTTTTGCCGAAAGATTTTTTCGGGCACCCTGCTGGAAAAAATCGGCAAAAATTACGCGACCGTTTATGCCTGCGGCGCCCCGATCCGTCCGCGTCACCTCGTTCCGACCCAACAAGGGGTCGAAACTTAGGTTCTCGCATGACTTAACGCCGTGTCGCGATGCCTTGCAGGTTTTCTCCGCTTCGCTGCGAAAACCTGCAAGGCGCTACGGCTATCGGGGACTAAAAATCTTCACTTCGCTCACGCTCCGTTTCCAAGATTTTCAGCGCTTGAGTCCGACATCAAGCATCAGTTAATCGATGGTGAGGCTTATGCGATGGCGGGCGTCAGCGAGAACCATAATTTACTCGCTGGCATCGGTCTCTTAAACTTAATCCTGCAACACCGCTTTTTGTAGTCTGGCCCGGCGCTTTTTCAGCCAGATCACTACGCCCGTCACCGATAGCATCACTATCGTCAAACCCAATACGCACACAAAAATCCGGTAAGGCATTCCGAACACGTTAGCCATGTGCAAGGCCCCCAACCAGTTAGTCACTGTGTTGCCGGCATACTGGCCGCGGGGCAGTAACAGCAATTTTTCAGCACCGGTGGCTGCGTCGATTACCAAACGGGTAGTGCCGTGCTTGTCCTGTATATCCAGGCTAGTGCGCACCTGATAAACATAAAACCCTTTGGCGGGGTTGTAGCGAAAGCCTGACGGTGACTGAATCACAAATCCTTGCTCACGCGCCGCTTGGCCCATCTGCTCGACGGCTATCCGGTAAGCGTCAGACCAGGCAATTGCTGGCTGCTCCAAGGGTTTGTCCAGATCAGGAAAATCGATCCAGGGTTCGTGATAATCGGTGAATACCGCCCGGGTGACCGGCGCGTAAACAGTATCTGCCAGATTCATATAAACGCTGGACCAGGCGAACACCAACAGCATGGCCCACACCCACAAACCACCGGCCCGATGCAAATCAAAGTTTATGCGGAAGCGGGAACCGCGCGCTTTGATTTTCCAGGCCGGCGCCCAGCGTTGCCAAAACGAACGCGGCTTTCCGTGGGCAGCCGGCGAGGTGTGTCGTTTTGCAACCGGCAGCGTCAGATAAAAACCCACAAAACAATCCAGCGTCCACACCAGCGCGGTAATGCCTAAAATCCAGCCGCCGATTTCATCCAGCGCCAGGGCATAATGCAACTTGTAGACGAAGGGCATCAGGTTGATCCAGCCTTCGGAAATCGCTCCCCAAGTGCGGCGGCCCAGTTCTTCGCCGGTATAGGGATTAAGGATCAACTGGGTGAAGCCGAGTTCATAAGGTTTACCGTTAGCAGGATTGTTAAGGGGCTCCAGGTCAACATTCGCGGCATCGTGCTCCAGCCATATTGCCACGACGCTAGCTTGCGGCACCAACTGTTCGGCCTTGGCTTTCAGCAACGGCGGACTCAAGCGCGGCGAAGCGGATGCCGGAGCGAATAACTGCGGACTGATCAGCTGTTCCAATTCGCTGTAAAACGCCAATAGACTGCCGGTCAAACCAACGATGATCAAAAACACCGTCATCGCCAGCCCGGCGTAACGATGCACAACTACCCAAAAGGGGCGGATTTTCATAGCGGCTCCAGGATCTCCATTTCAAGCCGGCAAAGTGCCGACCATCATCGGATAAGACGTATCAGACAGCGAAATTCCCACCGGGCTAGCCTAAAAAATCTTCGGATCGGGGTTTGGAAGCCCCGAGCCGCTATGGCGTGTGGCATCAAAACTCTACCCGCACCGAACCCAGAAACGTCAACGGTTCGCCGGGGCGAATATTGAGACGATTGCTGGAATGGTCGTAATAGGTTTTGTCGAGTAAGTTGTAGACATTGAGTTGCGGGGTGATTTTGGTGCCACCGTGTTTGAAACTGTAACTAATGCTGGCATCCCAACGCGCATAACCGGGCAATTGAAAGCTATTGGCGTTGTCACCTTGCCGCTGACCGCGAACATAAACGCCCGTGCCAAAGTTCAAACCTCGCAAAAATCCACTGTCGATATCGTATTTTGCCCACAGGCTTCCGGAATGACGCGGTACCGAAGCAAGTTGGTGGCCGGTATTGCCGGCATTGGTGCCTATGGGATTGAAATCGGCATCGTAGACCGTGCCGCTGTCCTTGGTGACTTTGGTATCGGTATAGGCATAAGTGCCGATCAGACTCAGGTTATCGGTCACCCTGCCGGTTATGTCGAGTTCCACGCCGCGGCTGCGGGCTTCGCCGACGGCGACACTGTATAGGGGATTATTCGGGTCAGTGGCCAGCGAATTTTGCTTGGTTATATGGTAATAAGCCAACGTCGAACTCAGCCGGCCATCGAAAAACTCGGTTTTGATGCCACCTTCGAATTGTGTCGCGGTTTGCGGTCCGAACGGTTGGCCGGAGGCGGAGAGCCCGCCGTTATTGCTGCCGATAGATTCGACGTAATTGCCGTAAAGCGCCAGCCATTGCCAGGGTTGATACAGGATTCCGACCCGCGGGCTGAAAAATTCGCTACGGGTATTTTTCATCGAGATTGCGGCATGCGAATTCGACGATTCGCCGCTACCATTTTCCGCCCAGTCGTGGCGGCCGCCGCCCAGAATATGCAGCTTGTCCCACAAGGTGATCTGATCCTGAAAATAGACGCCGTACCAGTTATCTTGGGATTTATAGTAAAAGTTCTTCGCGCCGGCCAGCGCCGACAGATCGACACCGTACACCGGGTTGTTGATATTGATGTCCAGGTCCGAATAAGTATCGGCATAGCCCGAAAATCCGCCGCCGTCCTGACTGTTAAAGCGATTTAAATCGAAGCCGGCCAATACATCGTGGTGGGCAAATCCGGTATCGAACTTGCCGGTCAAATCCAGATTGGTGCTGTAGGTCATCCGGTGGATGGGTGTATGCCACAGGCCGCGAGAAAGCGTTTGATTGTCATCAGCCAAGCTATCCGCCCACAGTATCGATTGATGATACTGAGCGTCGATGTATTGGAAGCGGTTTTTCAGCTTCCAGTCTTGGGTGAACTGATACGACCAATCGAAACCCAACAACACCTTATCCTGAGTATTCGGGTTTTGGCGATTGAACACTGCATCGCCCAGATAGCGATTAATCGGGAGATTGGCCGGACGGTTGCCGATAGCCGGAATGCCGCTATCGCTACCGTCTTCCACCCAGGTATCGTGCTGATATTCGATGTCGAGATTGGTTTCGAAACGGTCGTTGGGACGCCAGGTTAGCGAAGGCGCGACAAACACATGCTCCTGATGCGCGAAATCCCGAAAGGTATCGTTGTCTTTGTATGCGATATTCATCCGATATAACAGCGATTTGTCCGCCAAGAGCGGTCCCGTCGCATCGACCGTGGTGCGGAAGAGGTCGTAAGAGCCGAATTGTTGTTGTACGGAATAATAAGGGGTGTCGAGCGGACGCTTGGTCGCCAGGTTGACCAAACCGCCGGGTTCGATGCGGCCGAATAAGATCGATGCCGGCCCTTTCAGGACCTCCACCCGATCCAGATTGGCGGTTTCCAGGTTGGTGATATAAGGTTGGCGCAGCCCGTTACGATAGGTGCTTTGCCCGGCATCGAAGCCTCGGATCGTGGCGTTGTCGTAAAAACTATAGCCCCCCGATTGCACGCCGCTGACGTTTTTTAAGGCATCGCCGACCGAAATTGCTTGTTGATCGTCCAGCACCGCGCGCGGAATCACTTGGATCGACATCGGCGTTTCCATGATGGGGGTATCGGTTTTGGTCGCGGTACTGGCGATGGGCCGATTGTAGTCGCGGCTATAAGGGTCCGTGAGGTCATACGCAGCCTTACCGGCCACCGTCACCGTCGGCAAAGTATTGGCGCCAGATTGCGGCTCGGGTGCGGCGGCTTTTTCCAAAGTCACCGTGCCGTTGCGGCTGGATTGCACCGCCACGCCGGTGCCCGCCAGCAATTTTCGTAAAGCCTGCTCCGGCGCATATTGGCCGGATACGCCAGGAGAAATAGCGCCGGCGGTCAATTTGCCGTCGGCCACCACTTGAATGCCGGATTTCAGCGAAAACTCCACCAAGGCCTTGTCCAGAGTCTGCGAGCGAATCCGGTAGTCGGCCGCTTGCTCGGCCAGGGCTGTCAAGGCCGGTTCCGCAGCTTGCGCGGCAGAGGATGCCGCCAGCGAAAGCAGCAACAGGCCGCCGGGCAGTCGCGCAGGTGTCTTGAATTTGCGCCGTGGCAAGCGGGTGGCGATAGGTCGTTGATCAGGCATTTGCATCTCCGCAAGATAAATCGTCGTCAGGGTTGCTGGGCAATTCGGCCCATTAACCATCAAGGACGATGGCTTAGCGCATATCCCTAGGCAAAATTAAAAATATTTCACCTCTACGCCATGCTGTGTTTATTGTGTTAAGAAACGCGAGTCATTAAACTGGTATTCACGATGTTTTTCGAACAACGGAAGAAGCCGCCATGCCTGTTACCTTACAAGTAAGTCCCGAACTAAAAGCCCAATTGAGCGCGCTTGCCAAGCAAACTCATCGAGATGAAACGGAGCTAGCGAATCAAGCCATCGGCAATTTCATTGCGTGGGAAAATGGCATGCTGGATAAAATCAAGGAAGGGCTTGCTCAAGCGGACCGTGGAGAATTCGTTGACGACGCGGAAATGGCCGCGTTTTTTGAACAACATTCGTTGCCATCAATGAAATGAGACTCCGCTATACCCGGCGAGCCAAGACCGGTTTGAGCGAGATATACGACTTTGTGGCTCAAGACAACCGCAATGCTGCAACACGAATTATTACCAAAATTCACGATACGCTGAATAGCTTACTCGCAAATCCTTTCATGGGCCGTCCGGGCCGTATCGACGGCACCCGAGAACTGATCATTACGCATTTTCCGTTCATTGTTGTTTACCGTGTCCAGGATAAGGACATTCATGTGCTTGCCATTATTCATACGGCCAGACTTTGGCCGGACACACTCTAACTTTATCCCAGCAACACCCAATAATCGGCAATACGCCGGGCCCGTATGCCAAAGGTTTGCTCCAGTGCGGATACCGCATCGTCCAACTTGCCGATATTAAACACCGCCGTGATCGGCCGATTCTCCAACTGCCGGTCTGTGATGATCAAACGGCCAGGGCGATAACGATTGATTTGCGCCACCACCTCGGCCAGCGGCGCTTGCACAAAGACCATTTGCCCTTGGCGCCAGGCCAATTCGCGCGGTACGTCGGCCGTTTGCTTGGCGGAGAGCCGGGCGCCTCGATAATGCGCCGACTCACCGGGCGTCAAGGGTGTGATCTGTTCGGGGTGACTTTCGGTGCTGGTTTCCACCCGGCCCTCGGCGACGGTGACGGCAACATCTTCCGAACGGCGGCCGACGCTGAACGCGGTGCCGGTGACTCGGGCACGGGCGTCGCCGGCCACCACCCAAAACGGCCGTTGCGGCGCGCGCGTTACTTCGAAAAACGCTTCGCCGCGCAGCAGCGTAACCCGGCGTTGAGCGGCGGTCATTTCGATGTCCACCGCACTGTCGGTATTCAACAGCAGCCGGGAGCCGTCGGTCAACGTCACTAGGCGCTGTTCGCCGGTGGCGGTGTGATAATCGCTTTGCAGGTTTTGCACGAGTGCCGGTTGCAGGAGTACGGCGATCAAGCCCACACAAGCCGCCACGGCCGCCGCTATGCTAGCGGTTCGCCGGCGTCGAGGACGTTTGGTGGTGGTTGCCGAGTTGGCGGCTAAGGGCGCTTCGGCTTGCCGGCGAACGGCCTTGGCGGGGGCTTCCAAATCCGCGAACAACGCTTGCACCGTGTCCCAGGCCTCGGCATGCAAGGGGCTGGCGGCTAGCCATGCGGCAAACTGTTCTCGCTCGGCGGTGCCGACATCGTCCGCGCGCAGCCGAAAAAACCAGGCATTGGCTTCGGTAAAGATGCGGTCGGAGGCGGAGGATGATGCGATCGGGTTAATGGCGGGACTCCGGGTAGTCAGCGGCTAAAAGCTCGGTTGAACGCGATTGTAAAGCAAAGCCCGAGCCGGTTCGACCGGGTAGATTTTCAGCATGGGATACTTGAATGTGGGGCGGCTGCGCCGAGTGCTATTTAAACAGCGCTCAAGTATTGGTCAAAAAACTTCGGCACAGCAGCAGCGCTTGGCGCAGATGATATTCGACGGTGCGTTCGGAAATATCCAGTCGCGCGGCGATCTGTTTGTAGCTCAGTTCGTCGGCGCGGTATAACAGAAAAATTTCCCTGGTTCTGTCCGGTAAGCTGGCGATGGCTTGTTGCAATTGTTCTCCCAGATATTGTCTGGCAACGATATCTTCCGTGTGCGGTTTCGAGTCGGCTATGTCGGTATCCAGCGGCACCATCTCGCGATGTTGCTGGCGTTTGATACCGCGCAGATGGTCTCGCGCCAGATTGGCGGCAATGGTAAACATGAACGCATTCAAATCCAGAATTTGCCGGGGCTCTTGTTTCAAAAACCGCAGATAGGTTTCCTGCGCCAGCTCCTCTGCCACTTCCCGCGAGCGGACCTGCCAATACAGATATTTTTGCAGTTGCGGGTGGCTGGCGTTAAAAAAATCGGCCAATTCCTGACTGGTGACGGCGTTGTGTGGTTGTGTCATGCCAAATCGAATTCATGCGAGAATTCAATTTTCAGCAAGCTACATGCCATGGCGGCGGAATGCCGGCAATATGAGGTGTTCCGGTAGCCGGGGTCGTTAAATTGGGGCTAAAAACTAAGGCATATGGCCAATCCTATGGGCGATATGACACAGTTGGTTTGTTAGTTTCGCTGCGGTTCGGGTTGGTCGACCAAGGCTGCAATCACCAAATCGCCGCTCACGTTCAAGGTGGTACGGCACATATCCAGAAAGCGGTCCACGCCCAAAATCAAGCCCATGCCCTCGGCCGGAATGCCGACCTGCTGGGTCAATATCATGATCAGCGGCAGCGAGCCGCCGGGCACGCCGGCCGTGCCAATGCCGGCCAATATAGACATCAATACCACTTGCACCTGCTGCGCCAGCGATAAATCGACACCATAAACCTGCGCCAGGAACAGCACGGTAATGCCTTCGAACAAGGCCGTGCCGTTCTGGTTGGCGGTAGAGCCTATCGTCAACACAAAGCGCGCCACTTCCGGCCGCAGTTTTAAATCGTGTTCCGCCAGTTCCAGCGAGCGCGGCAATGTGGCATTCGACGACGCTGTGGCAAATGCGTAGAGATAGACATCCCGGCATTGCCGAAAAAAACTCAGCGGCTGGATCAGAGTAAAAAAGCGCAGTAGCATGCTGTACACCACCACTTGCTGTAGCAGCAGACCGGTTACCACCACCAGCACGTAAAACCCCAAGGAAAACAATATGTGATGCCCGAATTTGAAAGTCGATTGAAACACCAGCGCAAACACGGCAATCGGCGCCAGTTTCATCGCGGTATCGACGACCAACAAGCAGGCGGCATAGGTTTCTTCCAATAAGCCAACCCAACGCGACGGCTTGTCACCATTGGTCGCCGCCAGCGCCGCGCCGAAGGCCAAGGAAAAGAACATCAACGACAACATCTCGCCTTCCAGTGCTTGAGTGGCACTGGCGAACGGATTTTTGGGAATGATCTCCAACAAAGATTGAACCACCGGCTTGGCTTGGGCGACGTTTTGCTGGATTTTATTCACGCCGCTGCTATCGCCCAACATCTGCGAAATATCCAGCCCCATGCCCGGTTGCGCCAGATTGACCAGCGAAATCCCCACCGCCACCGATGCCGAACTGGCCAATAGGGTAAAAAACAAAGTGCGCTGGGCCACCCGCGCCAATCCGTGATGATTGCTGAGTTGATACACACCCAACATCAAACCGCTCATCACCATCGGTACCACGATCATGAAAATCAAGCGCAGGAAGATTTGGCCGATGGGTTCCATCAAGTAACGGTTAAAGATTTGCAATGCCTCGCTGTTGGCAAAGCCGTGGCAGACCAGTCCGGCGCACGCGCCCAGCACTAAACTCAGCAGTAATCGGTGGTGGTTTTTCATGACGGAATTAGAACAGTTAGCGTGGATACTTTGATCTTAGGGGTTTTGCGGATGCTTTGCTTGATTTCTCGCCATGCTGGGTTTTGGGTCGGATGAAAATGCTCTGACAATCGATACCACCCCCGCAGTTATTCGGGTCCGCATTTAGCGAGGTCAATGGCGGTGATCTCGGCACCTGAATGACGGGAAACAACATTAAACCAATAAAACTAACGGGAGAAGTACCAAGCAGTCAGATGGAGAATGGGATCGGAAGGGGGCATAAATGGTGGTAAAAGTACCGCCACTGTAAGTGACGCCGTAGCTAGTGTCGAGGTGAATTATTAACTGCTAATAATGTAATCTTGGCGGGATGTTAAGAGCAGCCCTAAAAATACAGTGTTCCGCGGAAATGCGGGTGGAGTTAGAGTGACGCGCAGCGAGCCGGCAGAAGCACGGGTGGTTCTGGGCGGTCTGGCGGGAGAGCAAGTCAGAGAGGTTGCAGCGAACAACCTAACGCGAGCAAAGTGCAATCCAATGACTACATCTTTTCAATGGCGAAAACACGAGGGTCGTAGTGCGTAACCACGAAATACTATCGCTAACTTGCGGGATTAAGTGCTAGTGACTAGCGAGTGCTTTAACGCTGGGTTGAGCCCATGCCGGAAGGGCATGGGCTCGGTATTTCATTAATCAATGGCAGTTCTTACTTTTCCAATAACGCAAATTTACCGGGTTTGCCGTTCCATTCGTCGGCGTCTGGTAGAGAGTCTTTCACTTCCGTAATGATAGGCCATTGTTTGGCCAGTTCCGCGTTCAGCGCTGCGAAGTGTTCTTGGCCCTCGGGCAGTTCGTCTTCCGCGTGGATGGCGTTGGCTGGGCACTCGGGTTCACAGAGGGTGCAATCGATACATTCGTCGGGATCGATAACCAGAAAATTAGGACCTTCATGAAAGCAATCGACGGGGCATACGTCAACGCAGTCGGTAAATTTGCATTTGATGCAGTTTTCGGTGATTACAAAAGCCATATTGTTCTTCCAAGGTTAGGTAAATGAACAAGCTGCCGTGCATGGCGGAAGCTTTATGGTTAAAAATGCACCTGCCGCTTAACGCGGCAGGTGGCTGATCGGCAATATTAAGCAGAATAAGGGCCGACAAGATCAGCCCGTATCATGCTTATTTGTCTTTGTTACGTTCCTTAACTTCCTTGATCACCTCTTCCGCGACATTGCGTGGGCAAGCGGTGTAATGCGAGAACTCCATGGAGAACTGGCCGCGACCGGAAGTCATGGTGCGCAAATCGCCAATGTAACCGAACATATCGCTCAAAGGTACGTCAGCTTTGATACGCACGCCGGTAACGCCTGCGTCTTGCGATTTGATCATGCCGCGGCGACGGTTCAAGTCACCGATTACGTCACCGACATGCGCATCCGGTGTGAATACGTCCACTTTCATGATCGGCTCCAGCAATTGCGGACTACCTTTTGGGATCGATTGACGGTAAGCGGCACGGGCTGCGATTTCGAAAGCGATGGATGAGGAGTCAACCGCGTGGAAAGCACCGTCGGTCAGAATGACTTTGAAGTCCAAGCAAGGGAAGCCTGCCAACACACCTTTGTCGATACTGGCTTTAAAGCCTTTTTCGACAGCAGGCCAGTATTCGCGAGGTACGTTACCGCCGGTCACTTGTGATTCGAATACGAAACCGCTGCCTGCTTCGCCCGGCTCGATGACGTAATCGATTTTCGCGTATTGACCGGAACCGCCCGATTGTTTTTTGTGGGTGTAGCTGTCTTCGATGCGTTGGGTAATGGTTTCGCGGTAAGCCACCTGTGGTTTACCCACGTTGACGTCTACACCGTGGGTACGGCGCAAGATGTCGACTTTAATGTCAAGATGCAGCTCACCCATACCTTTGATGATGGTTTCGCCGGATTCTTGGTCGGTTTCAACGCGGAAGGAGGGGTCTTCTTGCACCATTTTGCCCAGAGCAATACCCATTTTTTCGTTACTGCCTTTGTCTTTCGGTGCAATCGCAATGGAGATAACGGGATCCGGGAATACCATCGGCTCCAATGTGGCCGGTTTGTCGGGATCGCACAGGGTGTGACCGGTTTGCACGTTTTTCAAACCGATCAAGGCTACGATGTCGCCGGCTTGTGCGGTTTCGATCTCGTTACGGTCGTTGGCGTGCATTTCCACCATCCGGCCCACACGTTCGGTTTTGCCGGTGTAGGTGTTCAATACCGAGTCGCCTTTTTTCAGTTTGCCGGAATAAACACGGACGAAGTTCAGGGCGCCGAAACGGTCGTCCATGATTTTGAAAACCAGCGCGCGGAACGGACGTTCTGGATCCACAATCGCGTGTTCGCCGGTTGGGACGCCTTCGATGTCGGTTTCGGGTTGTGGGTTGACTTCGGTAGGATTCGGCAGGTATTCGATAACGCCGTCCAGTACCAATTGCACGCCTTTGTTTTTGAACGAAGAGCCGCAATAGGTCGGGAAGAAATCCATCGCGATGGTGCCTTTGCGGATGCAGCGTTTGATTTCTTCGATGGTGGGCTCTTCGCCTTCCAGATATTTTTCCATGATCTCGTCGTCTTGGTCCGCGACTGAATCGATCAGTTTCGCGCGCCATTCTTCGACTTGTTCCACCATGTCGGCAGGTACGTCTTTGATTTCGTATTTCATTGGATCGCCAGAGTTATCCCAGACCCAGGCTTTGCGGGTCAACAGGTCGACCACGCCGACGAAATTGTCTTCTTCGCCGATAGGCAGGGTCATGACGACCGGTTTTGCACCCAGTACGTCTTCGACTTGCTTGACGACGCGGTAGAAATCCGCGCCCAATCTGTCCAGCTTGTTGACGTAAATGATACGAGAAACTTTGGAGTCGTTCGCATAGCGCCAGTTGGTTTCGGATTGCGGTTCAACGCCGCCGGAACCGCAGAATACGCCGATGCCGCCGTCCAATACTTTCAACGAACGATAAACTTCGATAGTAAAGTCAACGTGGCCCGGGGTGTCGATGATGTTGAAGCGGTGTGGTTCAAATTGCTTGGTGCTGCCCGCCCAAGAACAGGTAGTGGCCGCTGACTGAATGGTGATACCGCGCTCGGCTTCCTGAGCCATGAAGTCCATGGTTGATTCGCCTTCGTGAACTTCACCGATTTTGTGGATTTTTCCGGTCAGCTTCAAAATCCGCTCGGTGGTCGTGGTTTTACCGGCATCGACGTGAGCGAAGATGCCGATGTTTCTGTAAAGCGATAGATCAGTCATGGTTATACTCTAAAAATGGACATAAAAACTTTTAAACCCCAGCACCATTGCCACGGTTGGTTGTGGATCACATAGCTGCTAGTCTAGCGAAGTATGCGGCCGGTCTTCGCTTTGCAAGGTCTGAGGCGAAATTCACACGGCTTCTTCAAAGACAGGGTCAATGAAAATCTTCACATTCTAACCGAAAAATAACAAAAAGCAGAATGTCAATTGCGTGAATTAGCTAAGAAGGCTATTAGAACGGATTTGCAGCTCCCGGAGCTGCATCAATACATAAAGCGATTGCAGGCAAGGACAGTCTAAACCTTGCCGCTGGGCGGCGCGCACCGCGTTGCCGAGAATGGCTTCGGTTTCCATGGTCTGTCCTCGCTCGAAATCCAGTAGCATGCTGGTTTTATAGGGTGGCATATCACGGGTCAGAGCAATGTGATTTTCGATAATATCGGCTGGGAGCGGATGGTCGCAAGCCGCGGCAATACTGCAGACTTCCTGCATAACGCGGCGCACAAAATTTTCCTGATTCTGCAAGATCGCCTGAGTTGCCAATCCGCCGGACAGTACTGACAGCGGATTGAAAGGCGCATTCCAGACACACTTTTGCCAACGACTGGCGACAATATCGTCGCTAATCAGGCATTCGATGCCGGCTTGTAGGAACAAATCGCGCAAATGCGATGTTTTAGGTTCGTGGCTATCTGACAGATTACCCAAAATCAACTTGCCGTAAGCCAAGTGGCTAATCTCGCCGGGAGCCAGCCGGTTACAGCAAATAAATGCCAAGCCGCTGATTAACAGATTGTCCGGGAAAGCTTGTTGCAGCTCCTGTTCAATCTCGACACCGTTTTGGATCAGCACAATGGTAGTTTGCCGAGCGACTGCATCGCGAATCAGCGCAACTCGATCAATGTCCGGGGTTACCTTGCTGCATAAAATCAGGTAATCGGCTTGACCATCGTAGTTGGTGGCATCGCGCAATACCTGGCTAGGCATGAATTGCCAAGTGCCCAGAGCATGGCTTTCGATACGATACCCATGCTGTCTGATGACATCATAATCGGAGCGGCACACCACTGAGACTTCCGCGCCAGCCTTAGCCAACAGGCCACCGTAAAAGCCGCCGATAGCGCCGGCACCCACGATCAATACCTTGGTGCTCATGTTTCCTCAGCCAGAATCTGCTTTAAAAACGGAATGGTTAATTTGCGTTGCGCGGCCAAGGTAGCGCGGTCGATTTTTTCCAGGAGCAGCCATAGCGCTGCTAAATCGTGAACATAATGATTCAACAAAAATCGCCCCACTGCCGGCGGAATGTCGAAGCCCAAAAAATGGGCTTTATAAGTCAGCGCTTCGATTAACTGATCATCGCGCAAAGGCTGGATTTTTAAGGTCAGCCCCCAAGCCATCCGGGTTTTCAGGTCGGGTAAGTCAAAGCCCAAAAACTTTGGCGGGCAATCGGCAGCCAGCAGCAATTTATGATTGTTCTGCCGATGCGTATTATAAAAAGCAAACAGCGCGTGTTCCCAGTCGAGGTGGCCGGCCAGCGCTTGCATATTGTCGAAACAGACCAATTCCAGATCTTCCAGGCCGTCCAACAAGGTCGGTGCCGGCAAATGGTCGATGTCAAAAGCCAGATAGAACGGGTCTTTACCCGCCAGTTTGGCTTGCTGGCAACAGGCCTGCAACAAGTGGCTTTTCCCGCTGCCGGCATCGCCCCAGATAAAAATTTGCTGTTCCTGACCGTTCTCTGCCAGGGCCTGCAACTGCGTGACGATTTCGGCGTTATTGCCGGGAAAAAAACTGGCAAAGGTCTGATCGTTCTGAAACTCGAATTGTAACGGGACTTGCATGCCGCTGGTGCTCAGGCTTTTTCCGCTTTGTAGACATACAGGCCGGCGCCGAAGCACAGCAGCAGGCTGAACAACACTTCCAGCAGCGCATAAGGCCGTTCTATTTGATTGACATAGGCTTCAGCGGCGCCATGCGCGAAATACGGTAGGCTCAAATAACACATCCAGGTGCAGCTTTTCAGATTGCGGTTTAATAAGCCTTTAAACGGCAGCAATAGCGGTCCGGCCGAGATTAACAACAGCAATGCAGTGGGCAACTTGTTCGATGGTGACAATAGCGTATGCCAAGCCATCATTAACAAAAACAGGCCGAAGAAGCCCACCAAGGCCGCGTAATAGTAATAGATTCGTTGCATGAGAGCGGCAAATGACCAGAGTGATAGAGTTAAGCTGATCTATTATCACAAAGTCTCTGCAATAATGCAGTGTCGCTCGTTTTTTAACCCACAAAGGAGATAGTCATGATTCGAAAACTTTGCTCCATAACCGCTGCCGGCCTGTTGAGTTTTAGCGTGCTGGCCGCCGATAGCTATACCATCGATAGCCATCACACCTTCCCCAGCTTTGAAATCAGCCATTTGGGTTTTTCCACGCAACGCGGCCGTTTTAACGAAACCAGCGGCAAAGTGACATTGGATGCCGCGGCGGGTAAAGGCAGCATAGACATCAGCGTCAACACCGCGTCTATCAGTACCGGTTTGAAGGAGTTGGAAGAGCATTTACGCGGCAAGGAGTTTTTCGATAGCGGGCAATTTCCGCTGATGACCTTTAAATCTGACACGCTCAGTTTTCAAGGCGAGAAACTGGTCGGTGCCGACGGCATTTTGACCTTGCACGGCATCAGCAAGCCCGTGCATTTGGACGTCGAGCGCTTTTACTGCGGGATGAATGTCATCAGATTAAAGTACACCTGTGGCGCCGATGCCGTGGGCACGATAAAACGCTCTGAGTTTGGCGTCGACAAATATGTGCCGGCGGTGGGCGATGAGGTCAAGGTGCTCATCCAGGTTGAAGCTGTTAAGGATTAAGTTGCCCAGCGCTTTGCTCAATGCCGAACCAATCTTTACCTTGCGCCGAAATCGGGTGTTACACAACGCTTTTAATGCTTAGCCGGAGACGGGGATGGAAATAAGCTTAGCCAATGCGGCCGACATCCCGGCGCTTTGTCAGCTACTAGGCGAATTATTCAGTCAAGAAGCCGAGTTCCAGCCCGATTATGCCGCTCAGCATCGGGGCTTGGCGCGCATCATTGCAGACCCAAACATCGGCCATATTCTGGTGGCGCGGCATGAATGCCAAATTGTCGGTATGGTGAATCTGCTTTACACCGTCTCCACCGCGCTGGGCGAACGGGTGGCCTGGCTGGAAGATATGGTCGTGTCAAGCGAGGTTCGCGGCCTAGGTCTTGGTAGCCGGTTGTTGGAACACGCGGTCGCGTTTGCCCGCCAAAATGGCTGTCGCCGGCTCAGCTTGTTGACCGATGCCGATAATCTGCAAGCTCAGCGCTTTTACCAGCGACAAGGTTTCAGCGTTTCTCAAATGTTGCCGATGCGCTTGGTTTTTTGAATAACAGTGCCGCATTGCGCAAAAATGGCCCGTTTTTGTGGTCGGGGGCAACGTGCGGATGGGTAATGATGTTTATCCCGCTTTATCCCTGGGTTGCAGAAAAATGGCTGGCGACGATGTTTTTTCCATGTCGCCGGTGATCATCAAGGACGTGCTGCCGGCCCTGCTCAACAACTCGCCCGGTTTGTCGCCGATTACTACCCGGCCCTCAGCTCGAACGGAATGTTCGGGATAAATAGGGCCTGGTTAAGAGGATTTCGCTAAAAAATAACGTCCCGAATGACTTTTCCCGCCAAACCGTTCATGCTCGATTCGCATGGATGCAGGAGTGAGAGCAAGTGTCGAGAATTCAGTCGATACATGAACGGTTTGGGGTGGTGGATGCGCGGAGTTTTTCGTCCATCCTTATCCTTAGCGGCTTTTAGAACTCATATTTCAACGAACCCAATACGCTGATGGGTGAGCCGGGAATACTGGTGTGGCGTCCGCCCGACGTATTTGCGTAGTAATCCTTATCCAAAACATTATTGATGTTCAGCTGCAAAGTAAGCTTGTGTTGACCAATGCGAGGGCTATACGCCGCCATCGCATCCACACGAGCATAGCCGGGCAACGAGCAGGTATTGGCGGTGTCGCATGGCCGGCTACCAACTGCAACAGCACCTAAGCCCGCTTTAAAAGTATCGGTAAACTGCCAGGTACCCCACAGGCTGCCCTGGTGCTCGGGTACATTCTCCAAGCGATTGCCTTTTAGTCCGCTGAAGCTTTGCACATAATTAACCTGGGTATAGGCATACGTCCCCAACAAATGCAGTTGCTCGGTAATTTGCCCAGCCAGATCCAACTCAATACCTTTACTGCGGATTTTGCCGGCCAGAATCTGGTAGTCGGGATTGGCTTCGTTAGGATCGTCGGTTAGCAGATTGCTCTTGGTTAAATGAAAAAACGCCAGGGTCGATGAAAAGCGCTTGTCCTGTGACTCCGTTTTAAGGCCGATTTCATATTGCTTACCAATCTGCGGTTCAAAACTGGTGCCGCCGACGCTCACGCCATTGTTGCCGCTGAAAGATTTAGTATAACTGCCGTAAATCGACAGCCAATCCTGGACTTGGTAAAGAATACCGGCTCTCGGGCTAAAAGCGTTGTCTTCCCGCTCTATCCGTCCGGCTTTGGCCGCATCCAGGGAGGCCGTCGAGGCGATAGCGCCGGTGGTGACGTTGTCGTAGCGACCGCCCAACAAAATGTGCAGCTTATCAAATAGCGTTATCTGGTCCTGGGCGTATGCGCCCACCCACGATTCCTCGCGATAAAAGAATCTGTTGTAGGTCGACAAGGCGGCAAAGTTTACTTGCCCATAAACCGGGTTATATATATCGATAGAAGCAGCTGAGCCATTTGCCGATGGCGCCTCGGTCGTGGCGTGAAAGCCGTCGACGCCAATCAACAGATTGTGCTTGCTGCCCAGGACTTCGAATTTACCGTTCAAATCGATGTTGCCGGAATGGGTCCTTACATCTTGTACACCCACGGAGGCGGAACGATTCAGAATGCGGTTGTTAGCCTGTAAGCCACCGTTGAAAATGGCCGGACCGCTTAGCGACCAATCCTTAAACAGATAACGCTGGGTGATTTTCCAATCGTCGTTAAAGTGGTAAGTCCAGTCGTAGCCCACCAGCGTACTTTCCACGGTTTGGCGCTGAAAGCCATCTTTTAGGCTGCGGTCGAAGGGAATGGCTGCCGGGCGGTTGCCAATCGCGGGAATGCCAAAATCGGCGTTAAAGTTGTCATGCTTGTATTCCAGCTCGAGATTGGTTTCGAACTTTTCATTCGGCCGCCAGGTGACGACCGGCGCCACAAACACTCGTTCGTTGCCGACAAAATCCCTGAACGACTGATTATCCGTGTAAGAGCCATTGAATCGATAGAGCAGCGTCTTGTCGTCATTAATTGGTCCGGTGGCATCGACCAGGGTGCGATATTGATCGTAAGAGCCGAACTGTTGTTGCAGAGAATAGTAAGCAGTATCCAGCGGTTTTTTGGTCACATAATTCACCAAGCCGCCGGGCTCGATCCGCCCGTAAAGCACTGCGGCCGGGCCTTTTAATATCTCCACCTGCTCGATATTGGCAATATCGTAAATGTCTTGGCGATTGAACAAGCCATTGCGGTAGGCATCGCCAAAACCGGAACCGGCAAGGCCGCGAATGATGAAGTTGTCGTACAAAAAGCCGCCGCCCGTGCGGCCCAATACGCCGCTGACATGGCCGTTGACCGCATCGGGCAAGGTCATGGACTGTTTGTCCGCCAGCACGGCTTTAGGCACTACCTGAATCGAAACCGGGGTTTCCATGATCGGGGTATCGGTCTTGGTGGCCGTCGTGGCATTGGGGCGGTTGTAATCGGTATTGTAGGGATCGGTGGCGTTGTAAACCGTCTGACCGATAACATTCACCGGTTGTAACATCGTCGCGTCCTTGCCCGCCGCCTTGATCGATACCGAACCGTCACCGGCAATCGCAAAACTCAGGCCGCTGGCCGACAGCAGTTTACTGAGTGCTTCGTTTAGCGTCATCGCGCCTCGTAACGCCGGTCCGTTGCGGCCTGCCACACTATCGTGAGCGTAAAAAATTTGTACGCCGGATTGCGCCGCCAGTTTCGGCAACGCCGCCGCCAGTTCCTGGGCCGGGATGTCAAAGCTGTAGGTAGTTTCGGTTGCCCGCACTTCGCAGGCAGTGGCCAATAAGGCGCCGAGCAACGCCGGTTGTATTAAAAACTTCATCCATCTTCTCCTTTTGCTTGGGTTTCCAGAATGAAACGCACCAAGCCGAAAAAGACGCCAAAAATTATTGGAGGGGAAGACGCGCTGTGCGGTCTTGGCGGCCTCAGCGTCCGGCCAATATTACCTGTCCCGGCGAAGGCCGCTGAATATTGACCGGCAGCGTCATCGCGATCACATTCAGCGCGCCGTCGAGATTACCGATATGGAAGGTGCCGCTGACCCTTAGCTTGGCCAGGCTCGGGTCGGCCAGGGTCAAGCGCGTGTCGTGAAAGCGTTCCAGTTCGCTTAATACCTCATCCAGCCGCCGGTTTTCGAACACCAGTTGGCCGCGTAGCCAGGCTGTGATAGTGGCCGGTTTGTCTTGGCTTTCCAGAAAGTCGCCGCGCTGATCGTAAGCGAGTACTTGATTGGCGCTGATTTCCCGGCTGCCGCTCGTCACAATCTTTACCGCGCCTTCCAGCACCGCGACAGCGACCTGCCGATTTTGCAAGCGCACGTCAAACTCGGTGCCAATATCAACGATACTGCCATGGCCGGCCTGCACCTCAAACGGCTGTTGCGGGTTGTGGGCCACACTAAAAAATGCCTCGCCCTTGATCAATTCAACCGAGCGCCGCCAACGGTTGACTCGCAGAGTCAGCTCGGTATCGCCGCTCAGTTCCAAACGCGAGCCGTCGGCCAGATGTACGGTTTGGCGGCTGCCGCGCTCGGCCGCATAGTGGCGAGGGTAGCCGTACCAGCCGTACTCCGAAAAAGTGGCGATGCCCAAGCCCAATAGCAGCGAAGCGGCTAACGCCAGCGTGCTAAGGCGGCGCGTTCGCTTGTGAGGTGCCCGGTAGCTCAGCACTTGCCGACGCACCGGAAAATCCCGGCCCTTATAGCGATCCAGTTTGTTCCAACGGCTGGCCAACTGCTGATAAATGCGTCGCCGGTCTTCGCCTAGCGCCAGCCACTCTGCGAAGGCCTGGCGATCTGCAGGCGTGCAGGTAGCCGAATCCAGCCGCAGAATCCACTCTATGGCTTGTTGCTGGATAACGGTTGAGGTCTGGATGTTGGGCATGTTAAACAGAGGACATTAGGTTGCGCTTGGCGAGCATTATCACGTAGCCGCCCAACATTTAAAATCCGGCAAATGAAGCGGTGAGAAAAGCCGTTGCGCCGCCCATGCGCTCAGTCATCCAACGAAGCAAAGCGCAGCAGAACGTGTTGCGCGGCGATCCCGAGCAAGCGTACGGAATTACGTTCGGAAACGCCCAGTCGCCGGCCAATTTCCTTGTGTGACAACCCTTCCAGCCGGTAAAGCACGAAGACGTTGCGGGTTGCCTCCGGCAATTCCTGCAAAATGCTGTTTAAGGCATGCAACTCCTGTTGCGAGGCTAATTTATCTTCCGGTAATGGCTCGGGAGTCGGTATGTCATGCAGTACCTGGTCGTCGTCGTTGATTTCGGCATGAAAACGGTCGCGGACGTTTTGCCGGCGATGTTGATCGACGCTGAGATTGGCGATCGTTCGATATAGAAAGGCCCTGGCATTATCGATTGATTCCGGTTCGGGATGCTGCATCAGCCGCAAATAAGCTTCCTGTACCAAATCCTCGGCAAACTCATTGCCGCTACGCAGGCCGGCAAACACCCGGAGTTCCTGGCTATGCCGCTGAAATAGCCGATCAAACAGCGATGGTTTGGATTTTGGCACTAACAAGACTCGGTGACGAAAAAGATAACGGTTAGGCAAACTACCAAGCTGGACTTAACGGCGTGGCAGCCGGACCAATTCCGGTTTGGTGGGGTTGATCGAACGGAATACCTCGCAAAAAACATTCCATCCGGCCGAATTCAAATCGATAGACAGGTTTTGGCTGCGATTAAACCGTTTGCAAACAGTTGCTTGAGTTACCCGTAACGGTGGTTGCTTGTGTTTGGGCGGCGGGAGTTTTTGTGGAACCGGGTGCGTTAGATCACGCAAAATGGCTTTTAGATACGCCAAATCACACAGGTTTTTTTCCGCATTATCAATTTCAGGGGCAATTGCCGAGCGCGGCATGCTCAAACCTGAGCAATCCTGCTGCCGTTAGTCGAGAATTCCCCCTTGTATTCCCAGGCCAGGTCCCTAACAATATCTTCAAGCAACGCAAGCATAGTTGGGAGCGAGTCATGGCGTTACAGCAAGAGCAAGACAGTTTTTATCTGAGCGAAGAGGAGTATCTGACAACGGAGATACATTCCGACGTTAAGCGCGAATATATCGACGGCCGGATTTATGCGATGGCCGGGGCCGGCTATAACCACAACTGTATCTCGGCCAATATTTTGGGCGAATTCCGAAACCACTTAAAAGGCACGCCCTTTGCAACGTTCATGGCCGACATCAAAGTGCGGATGGGTAAGGATTACGTGTATCCCGATGTACTGGTGGATTGCAGCAAAATGGCCGGCGACGATGTTTTCTCTACGTCTCCTGTGATCATCGTCGAAGTACTGTCGCGCTCGACCCGCAAAACCGACACCACCACCAAACTGCTGCGCTACATCAATTTGCCGTCCTTGCAGGAGTATGTGTTGATAGAACAGGACATCGTTTCGGTGCAGGTGTTGCGCCGGAACAAGCACTGGCTGTCGGAATATTATTTTTTGGGCGATGCGGTCACATTCGAATCCATAGGTTTGACCTTAAACGTGGAAGACATTTACGACCGGGTCGATAACCGCGATATGAATGAATTCAGGCAAGATAAGCGTTGATCCGTCGCCGGCGTCAAAACGATGAAACGTAGGCCGAGTTGCGCTTTATCGAGCTAACCCGGCCTATGTGACTAAAACTCCACCTTTACCGAGCCCAAGAAAGTCCGTGGGGCACTGGGCATGGTTTGGTAAATAAAATTACCGTAACCGTTGCTGGATGCGATGTATTCCTTATTCAAAAGATTTTCTATATTAAATTGCCAGGTAATACGGGAAGGTCCGGCTTTGTGCTGGTATTTCAACATCGTATCGACGCGGGTATAGCCGGGTATTTCGAAGCTGTTATCGACATCCCCGGAGCGCTTGTCAACCACGTAAACCCCGGCGCCGGCACTGAAGCCCTGTGCTCCCAGACCTGAAAAATCATAGGTGGACCATAAACTGGCGGTATTTCTGGGGATATTCTCCAGGCGATTGCCGGCTTTGCCCACGCCGCTGAACGGAGACTCGTTGCCGCTGGTGACAACTGCGCCGATGTAGGTATAAGTGCCAATGATGTTCCAGTAATCGGTCAACTGCCCTTGCAAGTCAAACTCGATGCCTCGACTGCGTGCCGCGCCGATTGTGGCGTAAAAGCTGTTGTTAGGGGCTGGCAGCTGCGATTTGATATTGTTTTTGGTCAATTCGAAGAACGCCAGATTGGCGCGCAATTGTCCATCCAACCATTCGCCTTTCAAGCCAAACTCCATTTCCTTGGATTTTTCCGGGGCGAAGGCGGAACCGTCAATAGGCCGTCCGGCATTAAAGGCGTTGAAGCCGTTGACGTAATTAACATAAGCACCTAGCCACGGCACGGGTTGGTACAACAAACCTATGCGCGGACTAAAGTTGTCGTCGTCGGTGTGATTGGTGGAAACGCCTTGCGCATCGTAATTGCTGTGCATGGCATTATCGAAGCGTCCGCCCAGCAATAAATGCCATTGATTCCACAACGAGATTTGGTCCTGAATGTAAATGCCATACCACTCATTGACGGTATCGTTCTGTCCTCCTAGCGGCAGGTCCAGCAACTCGGTAAATCCGTATTGTGGGTTGAAGACATTGATATTGGGAGCGGTCGTATAAGCGCTAAACAGATTTCTGTTCTTGGAATGGTAGTAATCCGCACCCAGCAAAACAGCATGTTTCAACGGTCCCGTCTCGACATGACCGGTTATGTCCACGGTGCCATATTGATTTTGAAAATCGTCGCTGGTCTTGATAAAACCTCTAGCCAAATTACCCAGAAGATCGACGTTTTCATTCGAAGAAGTCTGTGCGGTTAAAAATGTTTGGTTATGGGTTGAATATTTTGCCCGCACTTTCCAGTCTTGATTAAACTCGTGGGTCAGGGTTAAGCCGCCGGTATAAGCCTCTTTGTCGGCAAAGTCGGTCGGTTCGTTGCCGGAAAAGTGAAATGGAATTTTGCCTGGAATCGCTCCTGACTGCTGCAAGCTGTAAGGGATGCCGGAATCGGCGACGTCTTTGATGTTCTGATACATAAAATCCAGATCCAGTCGGGTTTTGTCGCTAATATTCCAAGTCAGGCTCGGCGCCACAAAGTCACGAGTGACCGGATGGTTATCCCTGAATGTCGCGCCGTCCAAATGTTCGTAATTCAGACGATAGGCCAATGCACCGTCTTCGGTGATTTTATTGGTGGCATCCAGCAAGGTGCGGTAAGTATCGAAGGAACCAAATTGCTGTTGTAGCGAATAATATGCATCTGTTCGCGGTCGTTTAGTCACGATATTGACTAGACCTCCGGGTTGGGCACGACCGTAGAGCATGGCCGAAGGCCCTTTCAACACCTCAATACGCTCGGCATTAGCCAGTGAAATGGGCGTATTGGGTGTTAATACACCGTCACGATAAATATTATTGGTATTGGTGAAGCCACGAATATAGAGATTCTCATCTTTATCGTTACCAAACCCCCAGCCCTTGGCAACGCCGCTGACGTTTTTCAGGGCATTTTCCAGCCCGATGGCTTGCTGGTCGTCGATGATGGCTTTGGGTAGCACTTGCACGGAAATGGGGGTGTCGAACAAAGGCGTATCGGTTTTGGTGCCGGTCACAGCGTTGGAGACTGCGTAATCTTTATTGTAAGGATCGCTCGGGTCACTCGTGCCTTTGACTAACACCGCGCCTAAAGTTGTCGCATCGCTGCCGGAGAATGCTGGTTTCAAAGTCACAGTACCATCCGCGCCAATACTATAAGTCAAGCCGCTGCCGTTTATTAACTGACGGACGGCTTCCTCGACGCTAAATTCGCCTTGCAGCGCCGGGCTGGTCTTGCCGGCGGCGGATTGTTCGGCATACAGCATCGCTCTGCCGGATTGATTTGCCAGTTGTTGAAGCGCGGAGGCCAAGCTTTGGGCGGGAATATCGAAATGGCGTTTGTCGTCCTCGGCGTAGGCTTGCGCCGAGATCAGCGCGATTGCGGTCGCCAGGCGTTTTATCGTCAATGTCATGCCCCATGTCTCCATTGGTTAAGGGGTCATGGGCATAGACGCAGTCGATCAAAAAAGCCGCCAGCAAAACGATAGTTTATTTTGCGACGACCCGGCGTTAGGGGCGAATGATTGAGTCGGCCTTAGGTATGGCCGCTATTCTCGTTTGGGCTGGGCGCTTTGGTTGCGCTCGGGGCTGGTGTTGTCAACGCCCGTTGGGTCACGTCTTAAACGGGTATGTAGCCAAGCTGCATAAAGGCGAACAGTTTTCAAACCCCGAGTTAATCATTCGCGCTGCGCGATGATGCTGCTTCCAGCACGATTTCGCGCTCGCCGACATGTTTAACTTTGACCGGCAACAACATGGCAACCGCGTTCAGCATATTGTCCAGTTGCTCGGTGCGGAAGCTGCCGTTGACGCGCAGTTCGGCCAGTTTAGGATCGGGCAGGCGGATTTGTACGTCGTGATAACGGCCGATTTCCGCCAGCGCTTCGCCAAGAGGCCGGCCGCGAAAAATCAGCTGGCCCTGCCGCCAGGCAGTGACGGTGGCGATGTCGGATTGCAATGCTTCGACGAAGCGCTGGTCATGGCTATAAGCCAACTGATGACCGGCGTGCAATTCGCGGCTGCTGCCTTGGCCGGTCATTTCTACCAAACCGTCCTGCACAGCGACGCTGACCCGGTCGGATTGTTTGTAGACATCGAATGCCGTACCGATGTCGCGCACGCTGACATTGCCAACATGCACGGTGAATGGCCTTTCGGCATCGTGAGTCACGTTAAAAAAAGCCTCGCCGCGCACCAGATCGACATGGCGCTGACGACGGTTGAAATGCACTCGCACCTCGGTGTCGGTGTTGAGTTCCAGGCTGGAGCCGTCTGCTAGCGTCAAGGTCTGTCTTTGGCCCTTGCCGGTGCCATAGCTATGGGGGAATCCGTACCAACCTTGCGGCGAGAATAACGCCAGGCCGACGCCCAGCAAGACAATCGCGGCAGCGCTATAGCTTGCCCAGCGCAGCCAAACCGGCCTGCGAGTAGGCGGCCGGTAACGTAAGGCCTCGTTGCGCGCCAGGAAGGCTTGTTGTTTGAACGGTTCCATCCAGGCCCATTGCGCTTCAACCTGTTGGTAAGCCTGCCCATGCAGTGGATCGGCTGCCAGCCAATCAGCAAATTCCTGGCGGATTTGCGGGTTGCCGGGCGCATCGCGCAGACGCAGCAACCAGCTTATCGCCTGCTCGCGGGTCGCTTGACTGCAAGATTGAATGCTGGTCACGCTGGTCTTCTGTTCAATTGAGTGGGGCAGCAGTTTACCGGACATAGGCATAGACGGGCTAGACGGCAATTACCGCCAAGCGTGCTCCGGTTCAGCGCTGAGTTTGGCGCTGATATGTTGCATTGCCAGCATCACGTAACGCTCGGAGCAACGTACCGAAATGCCCAGGCGCCGGGCAATTTCGGCATGGGAACAGCCTTCGATCCGGTATAAAACAAAGGCATGACGGCGCAATTCCGGCAATTCGTCCAACCAGCTGGAGAATTTCTCCAATTGCTGATGAGTTTGCCAATAATGCTCGGGCGAAAGGCTTTGGTCGGCAACATGCTCGATGTCTGCGTCGGCGTCATCGAAGCGTGCGCGCGTTTCGCGGCGGCGATGCCGGTCAACCGTTAGATTGGCGGCGGTCTGAAATAAAAATGCCCGGGGGTTATGAATGGTTTGCGGATCGGGATATTGCGATAAGCGCAGAAAAGTCTCCTGCACAATGTCGCTTACATCGGGCTCTCTCGGCCAACGGCCGCGTAAAAAGCTGCCGATTTCGTGCGCGTGTTGCAGAAACAGCGTGTGCAGAAATCCGGAAAGGTCTTTGGGCATTGGTGATTGTTTGCGGAGGGACGGCTGGCGCGAAACCAGCAATGTTCAGGCCATGACGCTGAAAACGACCTGAGGTAGCGGTTTGCGCCGACCGCTACGCTAGCTTGCGTCGGTGCTTGGCTATACCCACTGATTGAGCGCTGTGTGATATGCCGCGGTTTTTGAAAAAGTCGCGGCATATCACACGGCAAAATCTTTGCGGCTATTTTGGCCGGCTCTGCGCTTTTGCCGCCAGCGGATCACCCCGGTGACAAACAGCACCGGGCAAGCTAATCCAGTGATAAACACCAAAATTCTTCCCGGCATGCCGAAAGCTTGGCCGGAATGCAGCGGCCATTGCCAGTGGGTGAAGATTTCACCGGCCGTAGCGGTCGGCAAGCTAGGGTCGTCCAGATCCAGAATCTTGCCGCTGTAACGGTCTATCACCGTGCAGCGGCGCTGCAAAATGCTGCCTGGCGCATCGACGCCGTCCTGACAAACCGTATAGGTCTTAGTAGGCTCGGTGGCACCGTATATCCAGTGCGGCCGGCCCGTCGGATATTGTTTCAAGGCAATCTCCACGGCTTGATCCATGCCGATGGCCGGGGCGTTTGGATAAGGCGGTTGGGATTGAAACCAGTAACGGTAGGTGACCGGCGAGAACAGTTCCAGTACCGGCACCACGTTATGCGGCAGCACCATGTAAATCCCTGAGAACAGCACCGGCACCATCACCAAGGCGGTGTAAAATCCGCTGGTTTTATGCAGATCGTAATTGAAGCGCACCTTGCCGGCCTTGGCTTTAAAGGTCAAGGCGTTGCGCCAATGTCCGGTCAACGGCCACCAGACGACCAGGCCGGTCAAGGTCGAAATAATTAATAACGCGGCGGACATACCGACTATCGGCTCGCTGAGTTCTCCCGGAATCAACAAGGCGAAATGCAATTCAAACATCAAGCCGATAAAAGTGCTGGGCAGCCAGTTGCTGGAGCTCCTCTTGAGTTGCTTACCCGTGATATTAGTCGTATACGGGTCAACGGCAACTTCCCAGTTTTCCAGCGAGCCGTCAGCACCAGCAACCGCGTACCGCAGTTTGAAGGCCGCGAATTCGTTGCGCGGATAAGTGGCGAAGGTATGCTTCGCGGCTGGCGGCATCGCCTGCTTGCCGGCTGCGAAAATTTCCGCCAAGGGTCGATATTCGGCATGCGCCAGTGGCTGCACCGTCAACATCTCGGGATGCAACCATTCGTCGATTTCGGCATGAAACACCAGGATGCTGCCGGTGATGCCGTAAATCGACAGGAGCAAACCCAGCGTCAGACCCAACCATAAATGAACGGTCAGCCAGCGTTGGCGGCGGGCTTTCAGGCGAGACAACTCTCGGTTTTGCGGCTTGGATTGGATAAGCGTGTCAGGTTGATAGAGATTACTGTTCATGATGGGAGTACGGTTATCGTCAATATTCGAAAAAGAAGCCAGGGAACCAGATACTGCTCTTGTCCGGATCAAGCGCTGGCTGCCTTTCTTGCATAAGACGTTTAGGCGTAGGAAATCCGCATCGTATCGACCGGGTTTGGCGGGAACTAAGTGCCATTCCCACCGTCATTTCGGGCCGGAGCGGTATGCCCCGGCACGTTTAGGCCTACTAATTGACAACCCGCCAGTGCTTAAAACCGGTATTCCACGCCACCGAATACCGAGCGGGTCGCGCCGGGATTGAACTGGTCCAAATCGGCACCATTCGCATTGCCTAGAACCCACACCGACGACGCATAATGCTCGTCGGTCAAATTTCGGCCATCGACGAACAACTTCCAATGTTTGCCGTCATCCCAACCCATGCGTGCGCCCAACAGCGCATAAGGTTTGGCGGCCAGGGTGTTGGCGAAGTCCGCATAATTGGAACTGACGATGCGGGCATTGGGGCCGATGTAAAAGCCGCTGGGATGCTGGTACAGCGCTTCGACGAAAGCATTGTGTTCGGGAATGCCGGGCAAGCGGTTATTGCGAAGCGCGGGGTCGCTGTCAAACGTAAAGTCATTCCAGGTGTAGTTGCCGCTGAGCCGTAAGTTATCGCCCGACGCCGCCAGATTTAGCGGTAAAGTGGTTTCCAAGCCGAGTTCGACACCACGATGCAAGGTCGTGCTATCGGCGTTGGTGGAGGAAAAGGCCGTTGGATTTCTGGGATTGGAAACAATCAAGTACTCGTTGTTAACCCAGGACTGATAAAAAGCCAAGTCCCATTTCAAGCGCTGGGCTTGCCCGCGCGTGCCAATTTCCACGGTGCTGGCAGTTTGCAGATTTCGTTTGGGTTGGAGATAAATGTTGGCAAGATCGGCCATTTTTGGCGGTTCAGCGCTACGGCTGACATTGCCGTAAATCTGTGCTTCGTCGGTGGCTTGCCAAGTAAAGCCCAGCTTGGGGTTAGCCGTGAAGAAATCTTGATTGGCTTGGTTGCTGGGTCTGGCGGCACTAGCCACATAACCTTCGTACCGTTCGTAATTCACATCGCGATAATTCAATTGAATGCCGGCAATCAAGGTAAACCTGTCGGTCAAACTCAATTGATCTTCCATAAACGCTTCGACATTCAGCCAGCGGTCACGCTCCGCCGTCAACAACGGCCCAAGCTGTCTGCCGACGATGCCGTAGTTTTTATCGTTGATAAATTGCCATTGGGTCAGACCGCCCCAAACTACCCGGTTATTTAAACCCAATAACTGGCCGTTGATCTCATGCCGCCAGTTAAAGCCGACATCCTGCCACTGGTCGTGATTGCCGCTATCGGTATAGTCGTAACGATAGTTATTGATCGAGTAATAAGTGCCGACATCGAGTCGATCGCCGCCATGCAATTTTACCGAATGCTTTAGATCGAAGCGGTAAGATGAAAAGCCGTTAGGTAAGGACCAATCGTTGGGGTTTTGCTGGGGATTTTGGTCGATTTGTCGCTTGCTCAGCGTTGCCGGCCACAAGAAATTATGGTTTTGCGCATCGAAATACAAACGGGTTTCGTGATTTTCGTTCCAGCGGTAGCCGACATTGCCATGGCCTAAAAACTGCTCTTGATGATTGTTTTCCCGGGTCGTATCGGTATTGACGTAGGAAAACGTGCCGAAAACATCCAATCCGTTTTCAAACGCTTTACCGCCGCTGAAATAAGGTCGGTAATAATCGTTGGTGCCGCCGACGATGCCGATTTTCAACCCATTGGCGGTATACCCGGTCGGCGTGATGTAGTTGATGGCGCCGCCCAAATTGCTGCCGCCGTATTCCAAGGCATTGGCACCGCGATAGACTTCGATATGCTCGATAGCATAAAGATTGAGCGCCTCGACATCGAACGTCCCGTTGGCGTGAGTAAACGGCATGCCGTTGCGCAGAAATTTTATTCCGCGAATCGGCGAAATATCGGAATTGCCGTCCGAACCGCGGATGGAGATGCGCGATCCACCGGTCGCGCCGGCACTAATGTCGCCCACATAAACGCCCGGCGCCGTCGCCAAGGCATCGCTGACCGACAAGGGCGCGCCTTCTTCGATCCGCTTGCCGTCGATCACCGACGTACCGCCCGCCACGCGATTCAGTTTGATTTGCGATTCTTGGAGCGATGGCGTAGTCAGGCTTGGGCTTTCGCTTGCTAAGGCTTTACCCGTCACCGTCATCGTCGGCAAGGTTGTCGTACCGGCGGCGGACTGCGGTTCCACCGCCGCCGCCTTTTCCAAGGTGACGGTATTGCCGTTGCTGAACCGGTACTGCAGCCCGGAGCCGCGCAGCAAGTTCCGCAGAGCCTGTTCCGGCGTATAACGGCCGATTAATTCCGGCGCGGTGATGCGCTCGGCAATGTCGCCTTCATACAGCACTTGCAAGCCGGTGAGTGCGGAAAACCGGATCAGCGCGGAGGACAGCGCTTGGGAGCGAATATCAAAGGTTTGCGCGGTTTGCTCGGCAGACAGGATAACAGTAGGCGTCAATAGGCCGGCAGCAAGTGCTACGTAGAGTGGGGCACGGCAAGTGTGTGCGGGGTATTTCATGCGTCTATCTCCTTTGTCGATGGCAGGTGTTACCGACAAAGACGACGCGGGTTCGGGCTTACCCTTAGTGCCGAGAAAAATATTTTTATATTCGTTGGCTAACGGCGCAAGGCGCGCCCATCTATTACGTCAATACAACAACACCCAATCGCCCGGCATCCGCAAGGCCTTGGCTTGCAGCGTGGTGGTCAGCGCGGCCAGCACAGCATCGGGGTCGGCGTTGTTGAAGACACCGTTGACCACCCGCTCGGCCAACCGCGGATTGACCGCGACAATCCGGCCGCTGCGATAGCAGTTAATTTCTTCCAATACTTGCGTCAAAGGTTGGCGGTGAAACACAGTTTGGCGTCGTCGCCAGGCCAATGCATCGTCGTTGTCGAGCCGAGCAACGGCTTGCAGCCGGCCTTGCCGGTATTCGGCTTGCTCGGCGGCGTGCACCAACGCCTTAGCACTATCGGCGTCAACTTCTACGGTGCCTTCGCTAACAACGACGCGCAACTCGTCGGCTTGTTTACGAACGCTGTAGGCGGTACCGACGGCGCGCGCGGTCGCCTGACCGCCGTCGACGACGAACGGCCGTTGCTTATTAGGCGCGACTTCGAAATAGGCTTCGCCGCGCAACAATTCGATCTCCCGCAAGTTGTCGCTGTAACGGACCGCCAGTGCCGTATCGGTGTTCAAAGTCAGCCGAGAGCCGTCTTCCAATTCGATACTGAGTTGCTGACCGGCTGCGGTATGGTAATCGCTGCGCCAGTTTTGCCAGTGCTCCGGTAAGCGCCAGCCGGCCACCAGCAACAACAGCCCCAGGCAGGCTGAAGCAAAACGCAGCAGGTTTCGGCCGCTCGCCGACGATTGTAAGCGCCCCACACCCAGCGCCCTTCCGGTGGAAAAAGTCTCGGTTTTAAATTGGGCGGCATCCGCTTGCAGGCGTTGTTGAACCCGCTCCGCCGGCTGTTGCAGCAGGCTCCATAGCTTGCGGGATTTATCGTAGGCTTCGGCGTGCCGAGGATCGGCGTGGTACCAAATTTCAAATTGGCGGCGCACATCGTCGCTGACGTCATCCGCTTGCAAGCGGGCAAACCAGGCGAGTGCCTGGTCCGAGAGCAAATCGGAAGACGCGGATTGGAGCTTATCGGACATGGTTGGGAGCGCGAAGCGTTGAGCCGAGGCAGGCATGATGCCACGATTTTAGAACGGGGTTAAGTTGCATGATACGAACGCACGGCGCATCAAAGGAAATCGATGCGGTCTTTCAAATGCTTCAAGGCCTTGTACATATGGGCCTCCACGGTACGTATCGATATGCCCAGCTCGGCGGCGATTTCGGAATAACGCTTGCCTTCCACTCGGCACGACAAGAACACCTTGCGGCATTGCGGCGGCAGTTCGTAGATGAGTTTTTCGAACAATTCCATTTGTTGCTGCCCCTCCAGCATGCTGTCCGGTTGCGGTTGTCTGCAAACGAGGTCTTCCTCGACCAAGCCGCCGTCGCGTTGCTCGTGTCTGGCCCGGCTGCGCAAATGGTCCAGGGCCAGATTGTCGGCGATGCGGAACACAAACGCCCGCTGGTTGACGATCTCGCCGTCGGCGGAATAGCGGGCGATGCGCAGATAGGTTTCCTGAATCAAATCGGCCGCGGTTTCCGCGCAATTGACCTTATGCGTCAAAAATTGCTGGAGCTCCTTCTGATAGAGCAGAAAGCTGGCCAGTAAATCGGAATCGGTAATTGCATCCATGAACACATAGTCGGCAATGAAACGTCTTCCGCTGCAGCAACTTTTAAGCCACTAACCTGGGAAGTCAGTGTTGTACGGCGCTTGATCCGTCAGTCGGCGGGATTGATGCCAAAACCCTCGAAAGCGCGACGAGCAAAGTGCGGCATATCACGCACTTTTAAATTGCGCATCCTGCTTCTAAGCACGCCTTGCGGAGCGGCAAATTCAGGCACCTCGTGTCGGTCGAAAATATTGACCACTCGTTTCGGCACCTGATAACGGATCGGAATCAGCCCTTCCGTACTTGCTTGGTCCTGGATTTTTGCCGCCAGCGAATCACCCCGGTGACGAATAGCACCGGGCAGGCCAGTCCGGTGATAAACACCAAAATCCGCCCGGTCATGCCGAAGGCCTGGCCGGAATGCAGCGGCCATTGCCAATGGGTGAAGATTTCGCCGGCCGTGGCGGTCGGCAGGCTGGGATCGTCCAAGTCCAGAATCTTGCCGCTGTAACGGTCGATTACCGTGCAGCGGCGTTGCAAGATACTGTCGGGTGCATCGACGCCGTCCTGGCATACAGTGTAAGTCTGGCTGGGATTCGGCGCGCCGTAAATCCAGTGTGGCCGGCCTGTTGGGTATTGTTTCAATGCAATAGCCACGGCTTGATCCATGCCGATGGTCGGCGCATCCGGCGTAGATGGCGTGGAATGAAACCAGTAGCGGTAAGTCACCGGCGAAAACAATTCCAGCACCGGCACCACGTTATGCGGCAGCACCATGTAAACCCCGGAAAAAAGCACCGGAATCATCACCAACGCGGTGTAAAAGCCGCTGGTTTTATGCAGGTCGTAATTGAAGCGCACCTTGCCGGCACCGGCTTTAAATACCAGTGCTTGCCGCCATTTGCTGGTCAGCGGCCACCAGACGATTAGGCCGGTCAGCGTGGAGATGATCAATAATATGCCGGACAGGCCGACCACTACTGTGCTGATGTCTTTGGGCAACAATAAGGCATAGTGCAACTTGAACATTAGGCCGATGAAGGTGTTGGGCAACCAATCGCCGGATCGTTCCTGGAGCTGTTTACCGGTGACTTTCGCGGTGTAAGGATCAACGCCTACTTCCCAGCGTTCCACCGCACCGTTGGCATCCGCCACCGCGAAGCGCAGCTTGAAGCTCGCAAACTCGTTACGCGGATACGTGGCGAAGTTGTGTTTGGCTTGTGGTGGCATGGCAGCTTTGCCGGCCGCGAAAATTTCAGCCAGGGGCCGATACTCGGCATGTTCCGGCGGTTGTACCGTCAACATCTCGGGATGCAACGATTCGTCGATCTCGGGATAAAACACCAAGACGCTGCCGGTGATGCCGTAAATAGACAGTAACAAGCCAAGCGTCAGCCCCAACCAAAGATGCACGGTTAGCCAACGTTGGCGGCGGGCTTTGAGGCGGGCAAGCGAATGGTGCTCTGGTTCGCTGCGAACGATAAGGCCGGATTGAGGATTGGTTACATTCATCGCAGTAACAGATTTGAGTTGAGAATTTGAAGAGTCAGGGCTTTGTATCCAAATTCGCTAACCCTTGTTTTTATGTGTTTCATTTGGATAAGACGTTTCCGGGCCAAAATTCCTCACGCGCTACGAGTTAGACCGGCAAGGCGTTAATCGGAATTTCTCCAAGCCAAATACCTTTACCTTGAAACCAAGCCGATCATGGTTTGAACTGGCTCACCATGATCGGCTTGATAGCATGACCGAGCCATCCGGCGTCAGAATTCCACGCGGATCGAGCCCATGAAATTGCGCGGCGCGCCCGGCTGAGTTAAATAGCCGTTGAATGCCGATGTTTCATAAATGGTCTTATCCAACAGATTATTGACGTTCAACTGCGCGGTCACTTTGGACTTGCCTATCTCCCAGGAATAGCCGAGCAAAGCATCGACTCTGACGTAGCCCGGCATTTGCCAATTATTCAAATTATTACCTTGGCGCTCGCCAACCAGATAGGCGCCGGCGCCAACATTTAGGCCACGCAAAGCGGGATCTTGAAATGCGTATTTGGCCCAGAAGCTGCCCGAATTAGCCGGCACGTTCCATAGCTTGCGGCCTTGATTACCGCTGTTATCTTGTGTGATGACTGCATCGGTATAGGCGTAAGTCGCGATCAAGTTCAGGCCATCGGTAATCTGGCCCGATATGTCTACTTCGATACCACGGCTGCGGGCCTCGCCGGTTTGCACGGAAAACCGGGTATTTACCGGGTCCGGCGTCGCGATGTTTTGTTTGGTCAATTCGTAAAAGGCAACCGTGGTCATCAGCCGCTTATCGAACCATTCGGTTTTGAATCCAACCTCGTGCTGCTGCGCGGTTTCGGCATCCAGCGGTTTGCCGGTTGATGCCAACGCGCTGTTCGCCCCGCCCAGCGATTCCGTGTAATTTCCGTACAGTGACAGCCAGGGCCAGGGTTGATAGACCACACCCACGCGCGGACTGAAAGCCTCGTTTTTAACTTCAGTCTCACTGTTTCTGGCGGCCGCGATGGAAGTCGAGGCTGCGCCGCTGCTGCGCGTTGCCCAATCGTAGCGCCCGCCACCCATGATATGCAGCTTATCGAACAGGGTGATTTGATCCTGAAAGTAAGCGCCGTACCAATATTGTTCTAAGGTGCTGAAATTATTGAAACCCCGGCTGGCAGCGGATGGAACTTGTCCGTAGACCGGATTGAAAATATCGACCACCGGCCTAAGGCTGGCCGGCGCGGGGGCACCGAAGAAACCCTGGCCTTCGAAGTCTTCCCAAAAATAATCGAATCCCGCCAATACCCGATGCTCGGTTCCAAATAGTTTGAATTTGCCGGTGAGATCGATACTGGTCGCGACGGTATCGGTAATGTCGATCGGCCTATCGGTCACATTTCTAACCGAGGTGCGATTATTAGCGGGATTGACCGGTCCTGGGAAAAATGAAGAATTGTTGATTTGGTAATCCAGCTTGTAGTAGTGAAAGCGATGCTGGATTTTCCAATCGTCGTTGAATTGGTGCGACCAATCAAACCCGATCAAAAACTTGTCGAATACCGATTTTTCATTATCCGAGCCAAAACCGTAGTAACGGCTGATCGGTACATTGGCCGGACGATTGCCTTGTACGGGTAAGCCGGTATAACTGGTGCGGGTATCGTAGAGATACTCCAAATTCAAATTGATTTCGGTGCGGTCGCTGGGCTTCCATGTGAGGGACGGCGCGAAAAACACCCGTTCCTGATCCATTTTATCGATGAAAAATTCATTGTTCTGATAGGCCAAATTGACTCTGTATAACAATGAGCGGTCCTGATTGATTGGCCCGGTCGCGTCCGCCGTGGTACGGAACATATCGTAGGAACCAAACTGCTGTTCCAATGCGTAATACGGGGTATCCAGCGGTTTTTTGGTGACAATGTTGATCAAGCCGCCGGGTTCGATCCGACCATACGCAGCCGCGGCCGGACCTTTCAGGACTTCCAAGCGTTCCAGATCGGCCACCTCTTGCACGGCACGCCGGATGCGCAGTCCGTTCCGATAAACCGTGGTGGTGCCATCGCTCTGAAAACCGCGTAACTGAAAGCCTTCGTACATCGGGTCGGTCGCCCAGTTTATGCCGCTGACATTTTTCAGCGCATCCTTGATTCGAATTGCCTGTTGGTCTTTCAATATTTGTTTGGGAATAACTTGTACCGACATCGGTAACTCCATGATCGGCGTATCGGTTTTCGTGGCGGCACTGGCGTTGGGTAGGTGATAGTCCGAGTTATAGGGATCGTTAGGGTCCGACAGGGTTTTGCCGAGCACCGTCACGCTCGGCAAAGTTGTCGTACCGGCCGCCGATTGCGGTTCGATTGGCTTTGCCGACTTTTCCAGCGTCACGGTGCCATCGGTCGCGGTTTGTGGTGTCAGACCGGTTCCGCTCAACAGTTTGTCCAGCGCCTGTTGCGCTGTAAAGCGGCCTTGTACGGCGTTGCCGCGCAGGTTGCCGGCCAATTGAGAGCTGAAGAACACCTTGATGCCGCTGGTTTCGGAAAATTGCAGCAAGGCATCCGCCAACGGTGCGGCCGGGATGGCAAACTCGATGGCAGTTTCCGCCGCACACCAGGGGCTGGCGCTCATCGCGACGGCAAAAACGGTTAAACAGAACGGGTTAAAGGGCGGTATTGTGCGCTGACTCATTGGGCATCCTGGCTTGTGATTGTGATGACGGCGGTTGGCGAGGGAAGGTGTTCCGTCGGCGTATCCGCAGGGGTTCCAAAGCAAAGACGAAGGGAGGGATGGGTTTTATAACCTGGCTGAGAAAATATTTTTGGCCGAGGGCGCAGCGCAATGCCCTCAGCGACCGGATGGGGCCTAGGCTCGGCGCCACGCCGCTCCGTAAAAGCTATGAAATTCACCCGGTCAATAATCCCGTGTAGGCAGTACTGGCGAATTTATCCAGGGCTTATTGGCAGGGGCTAAAAATTATTAATCCGGCCCAAAAATGCCGTTCACCTTTATGCCCCTGAGGGTGCGAACGGCATTTCACCGATAAATAGGGCCGGGTCAATAATGGCGGTGCAGAACGATTAATGCGTCGGTCAGACGGGTTTCGCTAACCGCCAAGGTGGTCTCGATAACCGTCAACGCCGCTTCCGGGTCGTTGGCATCGAATACGCCGGTCACCAAATGCGCGGCCAAGTCGGGATCGGCGATGACGATTTTTCCCGGACGGTAGCGGTTCAAGTCGTCGATGACTTGTTGCAGCGGCTTTTCCTTAAACACCAGGCGCCGCTCCTGCCAAGCGGCGGCTTGCCTGAGATTGGCCTGTTCCGGCGCGCTGCTTTTACCGTTGAGCGACGCGACGCGCTGGCCCTCCGGCAGGCGCTCGATGGTCGCGCCGTCGGCGAACGCAACGCGCACACTGTGCTCGTAAACGGTGACTGCCAGATCGCCTCGCCACTGTTTAACGTCAAATGCCGTGCCCAAAGCGCGAACCCTACCGCCGCCGGCAACGACCTCAAACGGTCTTGCGGCATCGGCGGCCACTTTGAAATAGGCTTCGCCGCCGTGCAATCGAATCACCCGCTGTTGTTCGGAAAAATCCACCGACAACGACGAAGCGGTATTCAAAATCACCGTCGAGCCGTCGCTGAGCTGAATTCGGCGCTGCTCGCCGGTGCCGGTGCGGAAGTCGGCAAAATAGCCGGCACTAAACGCCCAGCCCAAACATACTGCCAGCATCAGGCAGGCGGCAATGGGCCAGCGCCATAGACCCGGCCCGGCCGCAACTGCTCTGCCGGCTTTTTGTACTGATCGTTCGATTCGGCGAACTTGGGCCGGATGCAAGGTCTCCACGCGCCGAAAAAAAAGCTGTGTTTGTTGCCAGGCTTCCCGATTCTCTCGGCTGGCCGCCAGCCAGGCCAGCCACAATTTTTCCTGTTCACTGTCGTAGAACGGCGATTCGCGCAGGGCCAGCCAGTATTCGGCTTGCTCTTCGGCGCTGGCGTCGGGAAAAGGCGGGAAGGAAGGGTTCATATCGAAAGAGGCTGTGCTGTCAACTCGGTGTCCTGATTATAAAACGCTTGTTGTTAAACTCAGGCCCGATGGGCAAAAACTATTCACCCGACCTGAAATGCCGCTGGCCCGGCGTGTGTTGAAGGACACAGGGTCAGCCGAGTGTCGGGAATGGTCATGGATGGCTTAATAAACAAACCCGGTCAATCCAGATCGCCAACCTTCGCTCGGCAATGGCGCATGGCCTGGGTCAAATATTTAAAGATCATGGTTTGTGATATGCCCAGCCTTTGTTCCACCTCTGCGTAACTGCAATGCTTGAGTTTGAGCAAGATAAACACTTCTCGGCATTTGGGCGATAAATCATCCAACGCAGTGACCAGTTGCTCTAGTTGTTGTTGCGACATGACAGTCCGTTCGGCGGATAGCGCAGATTGTACGCCTACTTCAGCCTCTTCATTTTCGGCGGCTTCCAGGTCTGGGCCGGCATGGCGGCTGTGGCTGCGCAGATAATCGGTAGCCAGATTGGCGGCGATGCGGAAAATGAAGGCGCGGGGATTTTCCACGCTATCTTTGCCGCCGTAACCAGCATAGCGAATGAAGGTTTCTTGAAAAATATCCTGCGCCGTATCCGTACAGCTGATGCGTTGCGATAAAAACCGCAATAACTCGTGGCGATGCTTGTGCATCAGATCGGCAATGTCGGCGGCAGTCAATTCAAGCATCGGATAGTTTAGGTAGGCGGCCAAATAGGGTGTTGATTAAACCGGCCCTATTTGTCGCGGGTATGCCGTTCGGGCTGGCTCAGTACCTTAAGAGCGCTAAGGCGAGCGACATTAAGGGCTGGGTTAATAAGCAAGCAATATTTGCACCCAAACTTAGAAAAGAGAGGTTTTTTAGCGTGAGATTGTCCGGAAAGCCCGCCGGGCTTGAGGGATGGCGCAAACCGCTAAAGGCAATTGGGAGAAGTCGGCGGGCAATACGCGGCGAAACAACTGGATAAACTGTGTCATATCCCGCGTTTGGGAATGCTGGCGAAGGGCTCGGGACGAGAATATCTCAAGACCAATCTGCTCTTTTAGGGGCTTGTTTAGTCGAGGGATAAACTGACCAGGCGTACTTTCTTCTGAAGCGGATCGGTCCAGGCGACAAAAGCATGCTTGCCGACGCGGGCCAGCGCCAGGTATTTGCTGGGCCATTTCGGGAAGCTGCCGCGATACACCGTGGTTTGCCGGCTGACTTTGCCCTTGCTGGTCACTTTCGCAACCCTTAGCTCATCGTCGGGACCATTGCGGCCGCGCCAGCTGACCAAGGCCGAGCCGTCGTCCAGCAGCAAGGCGTTGGTATAGCCGCTGGCGTCGGCATCCAGCTCGATAGGCGAATTAAAATGCGCGCCTTGGTCAGTGGAGAAAGCCAATTTCACCCGGCCTTTGCCGTCGGCGGCAGTGAACCAAGCCGCCACACCGGCGGTGGGCGTCAGATCAATGGATGGCCCATTACTGGGGCAACCGCCGATCACCCAGCCGTCCGCATGCACGTTAGCGATTTGCGGATTGCCGCCAGCCTGCCAGCGCACTGCGCTGATGTCGCGAATTTCCCCGGTGGCATGATCGCGGTAGACCGTGACCAATTGCTCGCCTTGTGCGTCGGTATAGCTGCGGCAGCAGGAGCAGACATCGTCATCCAGCACGATCTCCGGGCTGGCTTGCCAGTTTTTGTCGATGACGCTTGCCATCAGTTGATAGCGGTTGGTTTTCTTATCCGCCGCCGGGTCGTGGCTGGCGTGGCGCATGTCGGTCCAGACCAGCGCCAGCCGTGCATCGGGAAGCGCGGCCAAAGACATTTGTGCGTCATAAATTCGCGCCGCGTCGCCGTATGGTTTTAACGCCGGACTCCAGCTTAAACCACCGTCGATAGAACGTGCCAGTAAGATGTCCGCCGCATAGCGATCAGTAGCACCTTGCCGATAAGGCATCCAGGCCGCCGCCAGGCTACCGTCGCTCAAGCCGATCACCACCGGCGGATCGGCCAGCTTGCCTTTCACTTGGACGACGGCGAGCGGGATGCTCCAGCCCCCGTCTTCCAGGACCGCGAACTTGGCGGTACTGGTTTCGGCGTCGGTTTCCACCCAGCTGACAATCAAATGCTCATCGGCGGTCTTGGCCAAATGGTGCTGCTGGCTGAAACCGGCCACCGGCAGGTCCAACTCGCGGAACGGCAGCGGTTTGGCCAAAAGCGATTGGCTGATGCCGGCAAACAGCAACAGGCCGGCAAGGGTGTTTGTAATCAATTTGGCGTGGCGCATGATGGTTCTCGACGGTGGCGGACAGGTGGGCAATTTACCTCAATATTCCACCCGAATCGAGCCGATAGCCGTCAGCGGCGCACCGGGATACACGCCGAGGGCCGGCGCGACGTTGGAATCGGGGTCGGTGGACTCGTAATATTCCTTGTCCAGCAAATTGCGGATGTTGAACTGGGCGGTGATGCGGGAACCGCCGACTTTTTGCTTATACGCCAAAAAAGCGTCCAGCCGCACATAGCCCGGCATTTGGAAAGTGTTGGTATTGTCTCCCTCGCGTTGGCCGGCAGCAACACCGCCAAAACCCGCGCTCAAACCGTCCTTGGCGGCGTAGCCGTTCATATCGTAACGCAGCCACAGGCTACCGGAATGCTCCGGCACGTTGCTCATTCGATTGCCCTGAGTGCCGCCGCTGTAGTCCTTGATGATCCTCGCATCAGTAAACGCATAGCTGCCGATCAAACTGAATTTGTCGGTCAAATACCCGGTGGCGTCCAACTCAATGCCTTGGCTGCGTTGCAGGTTGGCGATACGGTCGAAAGGATCGGGGGTTGCATTATTGGCAACCAGAATATTGTCTTTTTCCAGATGGAAATACGCCAAGGTTGCCAATAGCCGTTGGTCAAACAATTGAGTTTTCAAACCCACTTCGAATTGCTCGCCGATCTGCGGATCAAAACTGCGGCCATCAGCGGCTGGCGCGTTGTTAGCGCCGAACGAAGTGGTCCAGTTGCCGTAAAGACTGAGTTCGTCCATGGCCTCATAAAGGATGCCGACTTTAGGGCTGAAACCTTGGTCCTCGCGTTTGAACTGGTTGATACGACTCTCGGCGGTAGCAAAATCAAAGCCGTTGCCGCGGCCGGTTTCGGTCCAGTCGTAACGGCCGCCGCCCATGATATGCAGCTTATCCCAAAAGGTGATTTGATCTTGGAAATACACCCCGTACCAGCTGTTGTAGATTGAAGCGCGATTACCGATGCCGCCATTCGCTGCGGTGCCGAATGTGTCGCCGGTAGTCGCAAATGCGCTATTGAATGTCGACTGGGAAATGCCGTAGCTGGGATAGGGGTTGTAGATGTTGATCGCCAATGCCGGATCGGCGCTCTTCCAACGGCCGTCGCCGCCATACTTGTTGAATGTGCGGTAAAAGTCGAATCCGACCAACATGTCATGTTTTAGATCGCCGGTTTGAAATTTGCCGGTGAGATCCAGGTTGGTAGCGTAATGTTCTTGATCGGTGATTTGCCGGAAGATATTGCGTTGCATCAAGCCGGTAGTCTGGTTCAACGCTGCTGCGGCGTCAAATGCGGGCCCCGGATTGACAAACGTAGTACCTCCTTCCGCGAGACTGGCCAGAAAGCGGTTGTGTATCGCCCAGTCGTCGTTAAAGCGATGGTTGATTTCGCTGCCGATTTTGACGCCGGATTGCTCGCCGTTCGGCGTATTCGGATCGCCCAGGTTACGACTGATCGGAATTGAGGCCGGGCGATTGCCGATAAATGGAATGCCGAAATCGGCCGGTGCGGTCTTTTCGGTGCCCTCGATATCCAGCGTCACGTCGGTGTAATCGCTGGGCCGCCAGGTAATGCTGGGATTGAACACCATCCGGTCCACCGACACGAAATCCCGGAACGAACCGTTACTTTGGTAGGCGCCGGAAAAGCGATACACCAAAGACTTGTCGCTGGTCAGCGGCCCGCCGGCATCCCATTGGGTCCGGTAGTGGTCGTAGTTGCCGAACTGCTGTTCCAGCGAGTAGTACGCCGTATCCAGGCCGCGTTTGGTGGTGAGATTGATCATGCCGCCGGGTTCGGTGCGGCCGTAAAGTTGTGCCGGACCTTTGATCACTTCGATATTTTCAAGGTTGGCGGCGTCGAAGTCGCCAAAGAAGGCCTCGCTGGCCATTAAGCCGTTACGGTAAATGTTGTTGTTGCGAAAGCCGCGCACGATGAAGCCCACGCCACCACCCAGCGAGGGATTAGCGCGCACGCCGCTGACGTTTTCCAGCGCATCCTTGACCTTGGTGGTTTTCTGGTCGTCCATCACTGCACGTGACACCACTTGCACGGACGTGGGATTCTCCATCAATGGCGTGTCCGTTTTAGTGGACGCAAAGGATTTTGTCACCGCATAGTCCTTGCTGTAAGGATCGGCGGCGGTGTTGCGAGTGCGATTGCCGGACACCGTGACCGCCGACAAGGTTGAAACATCGTTGTGCGAGTCCGGCGCTTTTTGCAGGGTAATGGTGCCGTTACTGGTGGCACCGGCTACTACGCCGGTGCCGGCCAGCAGTTTTTGTAAGGCTTGCCGGGCCGTCAATTGGCCGCTGACACCGGGCGATTTCAAGCCTGACGTCATTTCCGCCGGATAACTAAGCTGTACGTTGGCGGCGTCGGCAAAGGCATTTAATGCGCCGCTTAAGCTTTGTGCGGGGATGTCGAAAGCGATGTTTTGTTCGGCGGCAATGACGGCAGGTGTGCTGAGCACAGCGGCGATTGTCAGCGACAAAGGCCAACGATTATATTGGGTCGGCTTGCTTTTGCGGTGGGCTTTGCGGAACGGATAAGATGCCATTAGATTCTCCCTTAGCGAATGAATTGATCCCCCGAAAGATTGGGGTTGCAATGGAGACGGGCGAAATGCGTTTTCCCTCAGCTTGACGGTAAAACTATTTTTTGAAGCTAAGAAGATATGGCTGAATGGCGGCGAGCTTTGTCGGGCGATTTGGCTAGGCAATAAGCTTTGTGATGCTCAATCGATCACCACCAGCCACGGTGTAAATCGGTAAATCCGGATTGGCAGGGTTTGTTGTAACGACTCCAGGGTTTTATCGGTGTCGCGAATATCGAAACGGCCGCTGACTTTCATGTCCTGCAATACCTGATTGCGGATTATCAGGCTACCGCGTCGATAGCGGCCAATTTCCGCAATCACCTTCTTGAGCGGCACATTATCGAACGAGACGCTGCCTTTTAACCATGCCGTGGCGTTGTCGGCCGGCTGGTGGCGGATTTCGCCTTGGTGGCGAGCGCCGACCTCCACGCTGTCATTGGCGTTCAAGGTGGCCGGATTTTGCCGATCCCGACTGACTTCCACTACCCCATTCACCACGCTGACCGTGTCGCTGTCGGCGTCTTCCTTAACCACGAAACGTGTACCCAGTACTTGTGTGTTGCTGTAGCGGCCATCCACTTGAAAAGGATGTTGAGCGTCGTGTTGCACCTCAAAAAATGCCTCGCCCCGGACTAGCTGGACATGGCGCCGGCCATTACGCATGTTAACGTTAAGCGCGGTACCGGAGTTTAAAGTGACTTGGCTGCCGTCGCTGAGCTGTACGGTTTTTATTTCGCCGACGGCGGTGCAGTAGTCGGCCTGCCAGCAGCTTAATGCCGGCTGATAAATAAGCGCGGCGATGACTAGGCAGGCGGCTGCGGCTAACAACGGTTTGGCGTCGGGGGCGATATCTAAACGCCGCCTTGGGCTGTTGGCTGGTTTACTATTCAGCGAAATCTGTGGCGACAGCGTGGCGGCGTCCAGCGTGGCGTGGAAATCGGCATCCTCCCAAAATGCAGCGATTTCGGCATAGGCCTCGCGGTGAGCAGGGTTGGCTTGGTGCCAGATTTGAAATAGCCGGCGTTCGTCTACCGTTACCGACTCGGCACGCAGCCGGACAAACCACATTATCGCCTGCTCGCTAATGGCATCGGGCTTATCAGAGTCTGAGGACGGTTGGTTTTCGGTCATGGCTGCATTATAAGGCGCTGGGCTAGGCGTATGCCTGGGTAATATCGGTACGACGGTTAAGGCGGCAAAAACCTCAGTCGGTCCGATAGGGGCGGCCGAAATGACTGCCTAGCTGTTTGCGGCAATACATCAAGCCTTTGATAATGTGTTTCTCCACGGCGCTCTCGGAAATATCCAGAAAATTAGCCACTTCCCGGTAGCTTAATCCATGAATTTTATGCAGGATAAATGCATCTCGGCAGCGCGGCGGTAACTCGTAGATGGTTTGCTGCAACAGGGTGCGCCATTGCTGATCGGCTAATTCGGCTTCTACTCCGGCCAGTTGCGGCTCGTCCAGATGCCGCGCCGCTTCCTGATGACGCTCGACGACTTTATGGTGGCGCAGGTGATCCATCGCCAGATTGCTGGCGGTGCGGTATAAAAATCCGCGCGGGTGGTCTATGGAGGTATCGTTGGCGGTGCGGGCCAAGATCAGATAGCTTTCTTGCAGCAAATCTTCCGCGGTTTCCGGGCATTTGACTATCCGCAGCAAATGGTGCAGCAGCTCCTTGCAATGCAGTCGATACAGCGAGCTGATGTCCGGGGTCATGAGGCAGGGCTGGGTTTCAGTGGTTTCAGAAGCTCCGTCCCATGCCTGATTCGTGCCAGTAATGATTCAAATGCGGACCAAGGCGCTGAATATCCTGATATTGCTGGCTTGGATCCAAAATCGGCGGTTCGCATGCGCGCTACCCGCACAGATTTAACCGGTGTTGAATAGGTTATATGGCGCATCTGGCGCGGCATATAACCTATTTTTTGATGGTGGCCGGTACGATACCGGAAAGCAAAATAGGGGGACTGATTAGCGGCTTAGCGAAATGCCGAGAAAAGCGTTCGATGAGTCGGGGCCTGCAATGTCAGCAGCAGCCACTTAGTTGCCATGAATTTTTGTGCCTCACCTCCTGTTTTCTGCCTGTCGTGCGTCAAAACAACGATAGTCATTATTTAACAACAGCGAGGGAAATTCATGGCGTTGAAACAAACATTTAGCGGCGGCCTGTTTGGACATGCTTCGGCACTGGTATTAGGGGCTGTGTTGGCGGTTTCCGGTACCGCGGCGGCAGATAGCGTTAGTCGGGCTTTCAGTATCCCCGCGGGCTCTCTGTCTACCGCGCTGAATCGCTTGGCGGAATCCGGCGGCTTGCAACTGGTCTACGACACGGCAATCACCGAGGGTCTGCAAAGCAAGGGCCTTAGCGGCCATTACACCCCGGAAGCCGCGTTGCAACGTTTGCTGGCAGACAGCGGATTGAGTTACCGCATGGCTGAGAACGGCAATATAGTGATCGAAAGACAGTCTCTGAATTACAAACAGGACCCTACGGCCTTGCCGGCGGTGAATGTGGTGGGTAAAAAGGTATATGACCCTAACGACCCTTTCAGCCAGTTCTATGCGGTGCCGAATGCATCAACGGCGACCAAAACCGATATTGCGATCATGGACACCCCGGTATCTATCCAGGTTGTGCCCAAATCGATCATGAACGATCAGCAAGCGATCCGCATCGAAGACGCCTTGACGCAAAACGTCAGTGGGGTGCAACGGGCTTACGGTACGGCGGATATGTACGAAAGCTTCATCATTCGCGGCTTTGCTTCCGACGATCAAATGTACCGCAATGGTTTCAGGCGCTCGATGGGCAAGTTCGATCCGGCGAATATCGAACAGCTCGAGGTATTGAAAGGCCCGGCATCCGTGCTTTATGGAAGGTTGCAACCCGGCGGTATGGTAAATTACGTGACCAAAAAGGCGTTGGATGTGCCTTACTATTCCTTGCAGCAGCAATTTGGCTCCTTCAGTGAATTTCGTACCACGGTGGATGCAACCGGGCCGCTGGATAAGGATAAAACCCTGTTGTACCGGTTTAATGCCGCTTACGACGAAGGTAATTCTTTCAGAGATTTTGTTGATCACGAGCGGGTATTTATTGCGCCGAAATTAACTTGGCGGCCCAACGACCGCTTCGAGGCCAATGTCGAAATAGAGAAACGCCATGAAAATTACACGGAAGATTATGGTGTGCCGGTATCGGGCAATCGGCCTATTACAAACCGCAGATCCTTATTTACCGGCGATCCGGCCATCAAACCCAGTCAGGACACTACGCTGATTTATGCGGATTGGAGCTTCAAATTTAATGATGACTGGGGGCTCAGGCATAAATTTCAGTGGGACGAGACCGACATCGTATTCGGCGGCGTTGCGCCTAATAGTAAAATTAACGCGGATGGGCATACTCTGGATCGATTTGGCATCCTCGGCACCAGTAACCGCCGCTCTTACTCTACCAGCCTGGATCTCACCGGAAAGTTTCAAACTTTCGGCCTCAAACATAATGTTTTAGTGGGGGGCGATTGGTTCTTTTTTAACCAGGATGCGCCGGACAATAACTTTAGTTACGGCACCATACCGACATTCGATATCAACAATCCCCAATACGGCAATTTCGACATGGCCGCCCTGCGCGCCGAGCCCGCCAATTGGTTTTGGCGCTCACGCGACGATTGGTACGGGGTGTATTTTCAAGACCAAATTACCTTGTGGGATAAGCTGCACATCATGGGCGGCGGGCGTTACGATATGGCAGGTTACGGCGGCTACGGCGGTACTTCCTGGGATGAAACCAAGGCTGGATTCAGTATGCAACACGAAGACAAATTCAGTCCGCGGGTAGGTATCGTTTACCAGCCTTGGGATTGGTTGTCTGTATATGGCAATTACGTTGAATCATTCGGTACGAATAACGGCCGTTCCGCTACCGGCGGCAATTTTGCACCGCAAGCTGCCGAGCAGTACGAAATCGGTTTCAAAACCGAGTTTTTCGATAAACGCCTGTCGTCAACAGTAGCGTATTATCATTTAACGAAAAATAATCTGATGACTTTCGACTTGAGCACGCCGGACCCCACCGATCAAAAAACTATCGGCGAGGCGCGTAGTCAGGGCATTGAAGTGGATATTAAAGGCCAGATTACCGATGAATTCAGCCTGGTGACGACCTACGCTTACACCGATGCAAGATATACCAAGGATTACAGCGGCTTGCAGGGCAATCGGTTGTTGAATGTGCCTGAGCATCAAGCCAGTCTGTGGGGTACTTATCAATTCACTGAGCACTTCAAGGCCGGTCTCGGCGGTGTAGTCGTCGGCAAACGCGAAGGCGACAATACCAATACCTATCAATTGCCAGGCTATACCCGGCTGGACGCCATGATGGCGTATGTGCAACCTATAGGTAAAACTCGTCTGACCGCGCAAGTCAATGTCTACAATTTGCTGGATAAGGAATACTACACCGGCTCAACTTCTTGGTTGCCTACCGCTAACGTTGGTGCCCCTATTTCCGCCATGGGATCATTGAAATTGGAATATTAATTCAATACGGGTTGATGGTGCTGCTGATAGAGCAGTGCCGTTAGCCCCTTTCGAATATCGTCGTGCAAGAGCTTTATTTGGGATAGAGGATGGGCGTATGGACAACTCAGTCTTGCGGCTCACGCTACGTTGAGTTGGATATTTACTGATTATTTGGAGCAGGCAGGAGGTGTAGAGGGCTTGGCGTCGTCCCTGCCCGGATAAAAGCGGTTTTCCGCGCTTTTATCCAGGTATCCTTGGCGTCTTGTTTTCCATGTTCACGGGGGAGAGAACTTAAACATCCTTGACACCGGTCTTTATATAACAATATCCATGCCAAACTCTGGAGGCTACGTGATCCAGGATTTTTCGCTAAAATCGACGGCCATTCTGTTAATTTCTATGTTATTTGCCGCAATAAAGGCTTTGCTTTGCGGCATTTCCCGCAAAAGCCGCAGTTAGTCAATTCCGTGTTCAATCATGGATAATAAACATCCCAGTCACAACGCTCGAATCGCTCGTGAAGCATTTCCGTCATCCGGCCCGCTATCGCCAATTTTGGCGCCAACCCAAAACGGCGCTTTCTTTACCGCAGCGTTGCAAGCGCGGACTGGTTTATGCGGCGCTGTTTTTTGTGCTCAGTTCGCTGCTGCTGGTAGGCGTATTGCGGTACCTGCCCGCGCCGACGTCGGCATTCATGCTGCATCAGCATGTTGACGACCTGGTCGAAGGCCGACACTATAGAGGCATTGATCAGCGCTGGGTCAGTCGCCGGCATATTTCGCCGCACGCCTTTGCTGCGGTGGTCGCGTCTGAAGATCAATTGTTTTATCAGCATAACGGCTTTGATGTTGACGCCATCACCAAGGCTTTTAACCAATATTTGCGCGGCGGTAAACTGCGTGGGGCCAGTACGATCAGTCAGCAAGTCGCGAAGAATTTGTTTTTAAGCCCGGCTAAAAACTTCGGCCGTAAGGCGTTGGAGATCTGGTTTACGTTATTAATAGAGGCTATTTGGGACAAACAGCGGATTCTGGAAATGTATTTGAATATTGCCGAGTTCGGCGATCATTTATTTGGCATAGAAGCGGCCAGTCGCCGTTATTTCGGTATTTCCGCCCAGCAGTTATCTGCCAATCAGGCTGCGCTGTTGGCGGCGACATTGCCGAACCCAATATTGCTAAAAGCCGATCAGCCCAGCGCTTATGTACATAAACGCCAAAGCTGGATCTTGGGCCAGATGCGGGTATTGGGGAATTGATCGCGTGTTAATCCTCGGCATCCTGATTATCCTGCGCTTCCTCGTCAGAGAGCGGCAGGCCGGATGCATCGGCAATCAGTTCTTTCAGGTATTTGTATAACAAGCGCGCCGACTTAGGCGGTTTGGCTTCCTTGGCTTCTTTTTGCGCGTTACGCTGCAATTGGCGCAAATGTTGGCTATCCGCGCCCGGAAATTCTTCCATAAATTGGGTCAGTTGCTGATTGCCATTGGCTGCCAGCAACAAATCGCGCCAGCGTTCGGCCTGGTGATGTTCTCTGACCCCATGGGCGCTGCGGTTTTTCATCCGCGCCAATTTTTCATGAATCGCCGCGGTATCCAGCTTTCTGAGCTGCGCGGTGATGTATTTCAACAGGCGCTTTCTGGCGGAGTTTTGCCCCATTTTGCCGGCGTCGCGCAGGGCTTGTTCTATGCTCTCGGGTAATTCGAATTCGGCAATATGTGCAGGGGATAGTGCGCAAATTTCCTCAGCCATCGCAAACACTTCGGCTATTTCTTTTTTGATGCGGGTTTTGTTGGGGCGTATCGCGTAGCGTTCGACTTCGTCGTCGTCGCTTTCGCCGTCGTCCTCCTCGTAATGGCTTTCGTCGTAATAATCTTCTTCTTCGAATTCTTCTTGGTAATCTTCGTCGTTCATGTCAAACCATTGCTATTAAGAAAAGCACGAACATCACCACCATCAGCAGTGGCCCAATAACGCTGGGCCAATCGGATGGTGTTTGTTTGCTACGCGCGATTGCGGCTTTGATGCCAGGCTGCATCCAGAACAAAAGCAGCAGCGCCAGGGCGCCGAGTATCAGGTTTTCCCAGGTTGACAGCATGATGTGACCGCTTTGTTGTGAGTGAGGGACTTTGCTATGCGGCATTCTAGCAAACCTTGCCACGCAATAAGACATTGCTTGCTGCGACACATTAAAAGTTGTTTGTCTGGATTTGTCGCTAAGCGATTATTGCAGTTGGGTAAATTCAGTTATTCACAGAAGCTGTGGATAACTCTGTGTATTAAATGTCGAAAGCCTTTGCTGGTCCCCGGTAGCTCTGGGCTGCGGTCAAATTGTATATTATTAGGTCACTATCATTAGTTAATAATAATCAATGATTTACAAATGATACTTTGTATTTCAACGAGTTATTTTGTCAAGCGTTTTCTGGTGTTGTCGTAAACAGTTTTATGTGTATAACTTGTTTACACGCCAAGCAAATTTGCGGCCAAACTGTGTTTTTTAGCTAGTCTTTAAATGGGCTGGCTTATATGGTGTGCGTAAATTTGCGATAATGGCCGGTTTTTAAAAAAGAGTCATTTCATGTGGTTTAAAAATCTTGCAGTCTACCGTTTTACCGAGCCATTTACTTTGGATGCTGTTGCTTTGGAGCAAAAACTGCAACAACAGCCGTTTCGTTCCTGTGGCAGTCACGACGAGTTTAGTTTCGGCTGGACCGCGCCACTGGGTAGAGCTTCGGATGCGCTGGTGCATGCCAATAACGGCTTCTTGATGCTATGCGGCAAAAAAGAAGAAAAAGTGGTGCCTGCATCGGTGATCAACGAAATGTTGCAAGAGCGAATCAATGAAATTGAAGAACGCGAGGCGCGCAAATTACCCGCGAAAGAGCGTAGTCGGATTAAGGATGAATTGATATTCGAACTTTTGCCGCGGGCGTTTTCGTTTTCCCGCAAAACCTATGCTTATATCGATAGTCAAGGTGGCTGGCTGGTCGTGGATGCGGCATCGGCTAAAAAAGCCGAAGATATGCTCAGCCAATTGCGTAAATGTCTGGGTTCCTTGCCTATCGTACCGCTCACCGCCACCGCCAAGCCGGCTAGTGTGATGACGCAATGGTTGATCGACAACACCTCGCCTAAAGATATTTTGATCGAAGACGAATGCGAGCTGCGTTCGCCGGAAGAAGAAGGCTCGATTATTCGTTGCAAGCGTCACGACTTGGCCTTGCCGGAAATCAAGAATCATCTGGATAGCGGCAAGCAAGTGATTAAGCTGGCAATAAGCTGGGCCGAACGCATTTCGTTTGTGTTGGATGAGAACTTGGCGGTCAAGCGGCTAAAGTTTCTTGATCTTATCCAGGAGCAAGCCGCGGATATTGAGGCATTCGACGAAGTCGAGCAGTTTGATGCCGATTTTTCTATTATGACGGCGGAACTTGCTCAGTTTTTGCCGCGTCTGCTTGAATTATTTACTGCTGAAGGTAACGCCTAATGAAAACCCGTTTGTTATTCAGTTTGCTGCTGACAGCCAGTACGGCGGCGTCGGCACTGACGCTGCCGGCACCGGATAGGCCGGGTGACAGTTTGATAGGCAATCCGCCGCATGAGGTCAAATATGTCGCGGCCAAGCAGGAAGACACGCTGATTGACATCGCCGTCAACTTCCGACTGGGTCAGGACGAAATCGTGCTGGCCAATCCCCATGTTGACCGTTGGTTGCCGCGCGAAGGCACGCAGGTGCGGATTCCCAGTAGCTTTATACTGCCCAATGCGCCGCGCCAAGGGATCGTGATCAATCTGCCGGAAATGCGTATTTATTATTTTCCGGATTCTAGCAGGGTCGTAACCTATGCGATCGGCATCGGCCGGGAAGACAACTGGAAAACACCGCTAGGTAAAACCCATATAGCCGGTAAAACCGAAAATCCTTCTTGGACTCCGCCAAAATCGATCATTGCCGAGCATTTGGCTGATGGCGATGTGTTGGAGCCTTATTATCCACCCGGCCCCGATAACCCGCTGGGTCTGTTTGCGTTTAAACTTGGCATACCAGGCTATCTGATTCACAGCACCAACAAAACCAACGGTGTCGGCATGCGGGTAAGTCACGGCTGCATTCGAATGTATCCGGCCGACATCGAGCAGTTTTTTCCGATGGTCAAGGTTGGTACTCAGGTCAATATTGTTAATCAATCCATTAAGGTGGGCTGGTATCACGACACGTTGTATATGGAGGTCTATCCGGAAATGGAAGAAACGCCGGCTACTTATGAACAGCGCTTGCATACGGCATTGAATTTGATAGAGCAAGCCAACGGTGGGCAAATGCCGGTAATCAAAGGTTCTGTTTTAAAAGCGGCAGTAGAAAAAGCGACGGGTATTCCGGTGGCTATTTATGAGCGTCCTACCCAGACGCCTCCTGTCGTGCAAGGCCAAGCTGCTCCGGCAGCAAAATAGAGGCAACAAAAAAGCCCGTGGCCTTGCGGCTCACGGGCTTTTTAAAATCAACAACAGCAATAATGCTTATTTGTGTTGTGATTTTTTGAACATACGGTCCAATTTGCTGTTGGTGTCTTGAGCATATTGAGCAGCACGGTTAGCAGCAGCTTCAGCAGCAGCAGCTTTTGCAGCAGCTTCAGCAGCAGCGGCTTTAGCAGAAGCAGCGTCAGCAGATGCAGTAGCAACTTTGCCTTCCAAAGTGCCAACTCTTGCGTCCAAAGCTTCCAGGTCTGATGTGCTTGCGCAACCGGTTGCCAAAGCTGCAATTGCAACAACTGCTGATAATGTAATAGCTCTCATCATGGTTTTCCCCTTGATTGTGGTTTCAAAAAATAATAAATGAAAAACGGTGGTAATTGTCCAACATTTTTTTGGATTTTACCAACATTATTTCACCGTTACGAGTGTCCCTTTTTCTACCCATTGACTTAACTGATCAATTTGATCATTAGTCAACGCGATACATCCGTGTGTCCAATTCATGGATCTGTGGATGGACAGACTACCGCTGCCCAAACCATGAATACCGATTTGCCCACCGAGATCGGTATTTTGCGGCGGAATTTGTCCGGCAGAATGCGCTCTGGCAATAGCTTCGTAAGTGTCGAGATCGATTTTGCCTTTTTTCAAGGCATTATCGGCATTGTCTACATTGGGGTAGGTTAGACCGAAGAATTTACGGAAAGCGCTTCTTTCGTTGATCCAGCCGATCCGATAGTTACCGAGCGGCGTGATGTCATCGCCGCGATGATTCTTTTCGCCGGCGCCATTGCGGCCAATAGCGATATTTTCCAGCACGGCAACTGTCTTGTCGCCCTTCCTGACTTCCATGCTTTGTGTCTGTGTATCCACCAGCAACCAAACATCCTGGTCAGCGAAACTGCGCGCCGATACGGTGCAGCCCACCACAATCAAAACACCTAATAATTTTTTCTTTATCATGGCAATCTGTAAATAATCAAAATTTTGGTGTAATTTAACCCTTTCGAAACGAGGTATTACAAAGGGTAGCATATGACAACAACAATCACCAAAACGACTCCCTACGATGATCAAAAACCCGGTACATCGGGCTTACGCAAAAAAGTCAAAGTCTTCCAACAACCCAAATATCTAGAGAATTTCGTCCAATCCATCTTCGACAGTCTGGAGGATTTTCAGGGCAAAACCTTGGTGATTGGCGGCGATGGCCGCTACTTTAACCGTAAGGCTATCCAGATCATTATAAAAATGGCGGCAGCCAACGGTTTCGGTGAGCTCATTATAGGCCAAGGCGGCTTGTTGTCCACTCCTGCCGCATCAAATATTATTAGGAAATACAATGCTTTCGGAGGTATTGTTCTATCAGCTAGTCACAATCCCGGCGGCCCTGAAGAAGATTTTGGGATCAAGTACAACGTCGGCAACGGCGGCCCGGCTCCGGAAAAGTTTACCGACAAACTGTACGAGAATACCAAAACCATCACCGGTTACAAAAAAGCCCGTTTCGGCGATATAGATTTAGACCTTATCGGTGAAGTCGAGAAAGGTGGCGTGAAAATTCGAATTATCGATTCGGTAGCCGATTACGCTGAATTAATGGCCAAGATATTCGATTTCGACCTGCTCAAACAAAGCATCCATAACGGCTTTATCACCTTGCGTTTCGATGCGATGCACGCCATCACCGGGCCATACGCCAAGCATATTCTGGAAGACACCCTGGGCGCGGCGCCCGGCTCGGTATTTAACGCGGTACCGCTGGAAGACTTCGGTGGTGGCCACCCCGATCCAAATATGGCCCATGCCCACGAACTCTGCGAAATCATGTTCGGCGCCGATGCGCCTACTTTCGGTGCTGCGTCAGACGGCGATGGCGACCGCAATATGGTGATGGGCGCGAACATATTTGTTACTCCCAGTGACAGCTTGGCGATTATGGCCGCCAACGCCAAGCTGATCCCGGCCTATGCCAAAGGCATCAGCGGCGTGGCGCGTTCGATGCCGACCAGTCAGGCGGTAGACCGCGTCGCCGATAAGCTAAGCCTGCCTTGCTACGAAACCCCAACCGGCTGGAAATTTTTCGGCAACCTGCTCGATGCCGACAAAATTACTATCTGCGGCGAAGAAAGCTTCGGCTCCGGCTCCAATCATGTCCGTGAAAAAGACGGCTTGTGGGCTGTGTTGTTTTGGTTGAATTTAATCGCGCGCAAACGCGAATCGGTGGAAGACATTGTCCATGAACACTGGCAAAAATATGGTCGCGACATTTATTGTCGCCACGATTACGAAGCGGTCGATTCGGAGATCGCCAATGGCATTGTCGAGCATTTACGTAGCCAGTTAAGCAGCTTGCCTGGTAAAAGCTGGGGTGATTACGAAGTTAAATTTGCCGACGAATTCAGTTACACCGATCCGGTCGACGGTAGCGTCAGCAGCAACCAAGGTATTCGCATTGGCTTTGTGAACGGCTCGCGCATCGTGTTCCGGCTGTCCGGTACGGGCACGGTCGGCGCTACTTTGCGTATTTATTTGGAACGCTACGAGCGTGATGTCAGCAAGCACGATCAGGATGCCCAAGTCGCGCTGGCGGAATTAATAGAGATTGCCGAGCAGTTGTGCGAGGTCAAAAAACGTACCGGCAGAACCGAGCCTGACGTCATCACTTGATCGAACTCGGCGGCATAATACGTTAGGTCTGGCTGAAGCGCCTGACCTAACGGCTTGATCCGTAAGCATCCCGCAAAATCTGTTCCGCCGTTCGACCGCCCTCCTCCAAAGCCTGAGCTCTGGCGATGGATAAACCCAGGCCGTGCCCGGCGCCTATGCCTGCAAATTGCCAGATTTGACCATCGGCAGCAATTACCGAGTCAGGGCAAGAAGGTAGCTTCAGGGTATTACGAAAAATCTCGCAACTGAGCAGCTCTTCGCTGGTCGGATAAAATAAGCGGATAAACAACTCGCCGTCTTTGCGCCGTTCGCGGCGAATATCCAGAATTTGATTTTCCGCAAATGCCCGGCTTAGCTCGGCGCTTGAGAGCTGCCGTTGCCAGTGCTGATCACCGCCGTTGGCAAACGGCAACCAGTTCAATCCGGATTTGGCCGCCAGTTGGTCCAAAAGCGTCAGTAACGCAATATCCGTGTGGCTGCTGTGTCGCGGCTTGTCCTCAGGCGACTCGCCGAGATAGACCATGCAATGCGTGGTGTCGCAAAGTGAGCTTGATTCATTGTGCCTATGGCTGCCGTGACTGCCGTTCCAGGCAATCACGGCCCGCATCGCGTCGCGTGCACTGCCTGCTAAATTTTGGGCCTCGGCAGCCAATACGCCATCGACATAGCTGTCGACATCAGTTTCCAGCACGGTTACTCGGTGTTCATCAGTTTGTCGTAGAACACCTTTCACCACCCGCTCGGATCGGCTGCCCCGTGCGCTGGAAACGATCCTGATTTGCCCGCAAACCGTAAAGCGCCCGTGTTGGTTAGCCACTAACGGACAGTCCGGCTCCGCACTCCAGCTATCTGGATCGGTAGGCGTTAACAAACTAACCCTAACTGCCGCAAAGCGGCTGGGATAGTCGCGTTGCCAAGTGCTTAGGAAGGCGGCAGCTTTGCTTAATATTGCTGCGCCACTGACGCCGCGTTGCCGAAATATCGCCAGAAATACCGGGTGCGTAGCTGGCCAGGCTAGCATTAAGTGGCCTGCCAAGGGGTGGCCGTCAACAGTCGATACCGTGCCGGTTTTTGCTAGAACTTGAAGTTGGCGCAACAATTTTTTATCGGTTTCGCGTTGCCCCGCCAAGGTGGAGTTGGGCAGGATACCGTTTTGACTCAGGCCGCGAAAATATTCCGGCTTCGATAGCAAGGCCGCCCGCATTGTTAGTGCCAGTTCGGGCAAGTTGGTCTGTAAAGCAAAATCGCCGTCGGCGTTACGTTCGCCCAGGTAAGATCGCCAGGTCTGCAGGTCCGATGGTTCAGTTTGCGCCGGAAGTTTTTGGTCTTTAATGGGCGACAATAACAGACGATAGCGTTCGCCTTGAAATTGCTCGCGGCGCCGCAAAAGCTTTTCGGTATCGCTCGCCGCCAGTTCTGTACCTAGCAAATCCGGATCGGCTTGCGCCAATGCCGCCGCATAGGGAATTTTCAACAAGGAACCCGGGGGTAAGCGGCTGACTTGGTCGCCGCCGCTTACCAATATCCGCCCGGACAGCAGGCTCATCAACAGAAAGGAGCTATCCCCCGCATCATCAAATGCCTGACCAAGCATTTCATTTAATTTTGCCGACACGGCACACGGTTCGTTCGGCCAGCCGGTATTGACCAAGATTCGGGCCAATGCCTCGCGGTCATTGCTATCTAACTCGGCGCCTTGCCTAACCCGGTTTTTGATGCGTTGCAGTTCAAGCGATCCGGGCCAGTCTCCAGGTGCTAGGCTCGCCAATTCGCCGCTAAAATACATCGCCCCCGCTTCTTCAGCCCAAGCCGGTAAGCGGCCGCCACAGCTGCGATGACTGGCTTCGTGAAATAGTTCGTGACGCAGATATACCGCCTCGCTCAGCCCGCCTTGCGGTTGTTGCCGCAGATAAATACTGCCGGGCCGCCAGCCGCCGGCATGGCGGCCGCTAAATCCTCCATTGGTCAACGCGGGAAACACCCGCACCGGATCGTCCTCGCTAGGTATCTTGTAGCCTTGCGCCGCTAGTTCACTAACGGCAATAGTCGCGGCTTGTCTTAATTCAGCTTGCTGGGTTAGCGCCCCGAAAAACAAAATCGCCGCGCCAACATCAAACAAATATTGCCGTCTGATGCATCGCTTTAATGAAGCATTCATTGGTAGTTAAAGGTTTATGCTGAGCATGAGGAGTCCCGCAAATCGCCGAATAGCGAAGATAAGTCCAGAAGTATCTAAATATTGGATTTTACGATTTAAATTGACAATCAGTCGAATCAGCCTAGAATGCAAGTCAGCTAGAAAATACGATTTACCCTTTGTCTACCAGCTCGATGTCTCTTCAGTAGTCCTTCGTCCTAGTTTTTCATTAAGTAATTTCCACATTTACCAGCGTGACCCGCCTTACTTTAGCTAAGGCATTATCTAAATTTTAATAGGACTTATTATGTCTACAATGACAACTGGCGTCGTAAAATGGTTTAACGCAGACAAAGGCTTCGGCTTTATCGAACAAAAACAAGGCCCTGACGTTTTCGTACATTTCAAAAACATTCTGAACCCAAACAACAGCTACAGAACGCTGGACGAAGGTCAGCATGTACAGTTCAAATTGGGCCGCGGCCCTAAAGGCCCACAAGCCGAAGAAGTAACCATCGTTTAAAGATTAAGCCGTAGTTGCCAATTGGTACCTACGGCTTTTTTGTTAGATAGAGTGGAAATCAACCGCGGTTTCCACTTTCGTTCTTCCCCCGTTTCATTTCAACGCACTGGATTGCTTTTAAAAGCTTCTAGCAAAGCATTCAGCAGACTAAACTTTAATTGTCCGCAATGGTCCAAAAGACTTTGTAATTTTAATCAAGCAAAGAGGTGGGGCATGTCATTAAAAAACGAATTTGAAAGTTTGCTCGTTAATCTGGATTCGGTTCGCGAGGAATTGCAACTGAAGTTGCATCTGGCTTCAATGGATGCCAAGGATGAATTTGCAGAAGCGGAAAAACAGTGGTTGCAGATTAAAAGTAAAGCCGCTGAAATTGCCGACGAATCGATAGAGACTTCCGAAGAGTACATCGCCAAGGCCAAAATCGTTGGAGAGGAGTTGAAGGAAGCTTATCAGCGAGTAGCCAAGCGCCTTTCCGAGTGATCTGCCAAAACTCAAAAAGCTGGCAAATTTAATTTGGTACCAGCCTTGCCGCTAGTGCGGGCTGGTTCATAAGGCTATTGCCTTTGGTATGCAATAAGTTGGAACAGGTAGCCGGCAATTGTGCTGACCATGGCGGCTTGGAGCCTATCAACTCATCGGCGATTTTTGCTGTGTGGTCAAGCTATCGAATGAGCAACGCGACTTCAGCTGTAGATCTAGCTTTCCTCAGCTGTCCGTAACTGTTGTATTGCCAAGCTTAGATCCGCAATTTTGGCAATATTGTTGATCAACCGAAACATGCGCTTCGCACGCGGGACATGTATTGGATGATTGGGTTTTATGTCCGCAGGCATTACAAAAATGAGTATTTGCGCTAATGTCGGCGCCGCATTGCTGACAGGTCAGTTTTTGTTGGGGGAGAAGCCTTGATAACATTTCAACCAGCTTGGCAACGGTATCGACCAAGTAAGTTGCATGGCTATACGCCCTGACCACAAACCAAATACTGACACTTACGATCAGAATGATCGCGCTACTATGGTAAATCGTTCTACCTAAGCTATCGACGAACGGCGCCAATAATTCCCAAAACAATGCCTGTACGGTAATCAAAATCAACAGAGCGGTTAGTGGCTCAGCAATGCCCTTGGCAAACGACAACGCACCGCCGCTATTGGGAATGGCTTCTATCACGTAGCCGGCAAAAAAATAAAACAAGATTAATGCCGCCAGCCTGGCGAAAAACCAGACTACGGCCGCGGCCTTGAATACGCCGGCCACTTCCAATTCCGTCATTACCGGTACTAGTGTAATGAGCTGGCCTATTGTCAGGATGCTGGCAATGGTAATGAATAGCTGGGCGGCCCGCTGCCATGCGTTGCTAGATGAGGAAATCAGAGAAAACATAAGCATTGCAACTCCTGTTTGTAGGGGACTGAATTTGATCAATCATTTAGCTCGTTGGACGGGCTTGATTCCTTAAATAGAGAATATCACACAAAAAAGCGGATAATCTTCCTTGCTAAACAACCTGGCAGGGTACTCAAGCATTGTCTGGCTATTTCCGGCTCGGATATCACAGGCGCAAAACGGCTTTTGCCTTATCTAAATCCTTTACGGTACTATTCGGCGGCTATGCCTAATTGATTTTTCCCTTCCCCCAATCGACATGTCCCCCGAACAATTCCAACAAAAGCTCTTTAATTGGTTTGATAGCCATGGCCGCAAGGATTTGCCATGGCAACTGGACATTAATCCTTATCGAGTGTGGGTGTCGGAGATTATGTTGCAGCAAACGCAAGTAGTCAGCGTGATTGCATATTTCAATCGCTTCGTCGCCAGGTTTCCGACGGTGCAAAGCCTGGCAAGCGCAGAACTGGACGAAGTCTTACAGCACTGGTCCGGGCTTGGCTATTATGCGCGCGCCAGAAATCTGTACAAAACCGCGCAAATCGTTGCCGGCAATGCCGGCGTATTCCCGCAAACCGTCGCAGAGCTAAGTGCCTTGCCTGGCATCGGCCGCTCCACTGCGGGAGCGATACTCAGCATCGCTTGCGGGCAAAGCCAGCCCATATTGGACGGCAACGTCAAGCGCGTGTTGGCGCGGTTTCATGCCGTGCATGGCTGGCCAGGTGACAATAAAGTGGCTGCGCAGCTTTGGCAAATTAGTCAGCGCTATACGCCGACGCAAAGAACCGGCGACTACACCCAGGCAATGATGGATTTGGGCGCTACGCTCTGCACCCGTAGTAAGCCGCTATGCGAGATCTGTCCCGTTGCAGAAGGCTGTCAGGCCAGGCAGTTGGCCTTAGTAAAACAGTTACCAGGCTCCAAGCCTCGCAAGGACGTACCGGTCAAACAATTATATTTTTTGCTGCTGCTAGACAAGGAAAATCGGATTTTACTGGAAAGGCGGCCGCCGACCGGTATTTGGGGTGGGCTATGGAGTCTGCCGGAGTTTGCCGATCCCCAGGCTTTGCAAGACTGGTGCCTGCAACGCAATTACCGAATGCATGCGTTGCAGACTTTACCAGACCAGCGCCACAGTTTCTCGCATTATCATCTGGACTACACACCGATCCTGGCAAAGTTGGAAAACCCCATAAACAATGTGATGGAAGGCGAGCGGGCGGTTTGGTATAAAACCGCCGAGATTAATACTTTAGGTCTGCCGGCGCCGATCAAGCGTCTGCTGCAACAACATGTCACAGAGGATCAAAATGACGAGAATGATTAAATGCGTAAAACTGGGCGTTGAGGCTGAGGGTCTGGATGCGCCACCGTTTCCGGGTGTCAACGGCCAACGCATTTTCGAGCATGTGTCAAAACAGGCCTGGAAGGACTGGTTAGCGATGCAAACCATGATAATTAACGAGCAGCGGCTGTCCAGTTTCGATCCGGCTGCGAAAAAAATATTGGAAGCCGAGCGCGAGAAGTTTTTGTTTGCCGGTGGTTTCGAGTTGCCGGAAGGCTATGTGCCGAAAAAATAGTGCCGTTTGGGCTTTAGGCGCTTTGTCAGCTGGTTAGTATTTGCAAAGTTACGTGTATGGCTTTTGTATAGCGTTAATCCGGTTAAAAGGTTGACAAAAACACCGTGACTGGAAAGCTCGGGATGTATATTAAAACTATCATCCGGAGAAAAATATGAACGCAACTGTAGCACCTCAGATCCATGCCTTGCGCGCCGCTCTCAGCGACCACGTCCTGATGGGTAAAATAGTCGATGTGTTTTATGCAAAAATGCTGGACGACTATCGGATTAACCGCTTCTTCTTCACCCGCCCGGCTGCTGAGCAGGCTGATGCGCTAAAAGCCTATTTGAAAGCTTACTTCAATAGTTTCAATAGTGCCGATGAGAGAGTATTAGAGGCATTGGATGGGTATTTTACGGCAGCGTTTGCCCGCACCAACGCCAAACCGAGTTTGGTTACCGGCAACGATTTTGCCTTCCTGCTGGATATCGTTGGCGGGCAAGAGATAAGAAGCATCACGTTGTTAACGCCGGCTCATAGTTTTTTGATCAAGCTCGGTCCTGAAGATTTCCATTACGACATCGTGATGGAGCATTTGGCCGCCTCTTTAAAGCAATTGAATATCGCCGAAGATTTGGCTTATCAAATCCTGGCTTTGGCGGAGAAAGGTCGAGATGGCTTGTTGGCTAGAGGCGTAGAAGTTAAGAAAGCCGCTTGAATAGCGTTTTAGTGGTTCGGGTTTCGTTCGCTTAGGCATTGCCTAAGCGAACAATCACTAGCTGTCTTCCTTGATCATGGCAACAAGAAAATCTACGAAGCTCTGAATGGCTAAGCCGGTGCCCACTGCGGTTGCCATGTTTGCCAGTAATTTGCTGACAACACCCAAAAGTCTTTCAAGCAGTTTGTGGCCGCCGATAATTTCTATTCCGTAAAGCAAAAACTCGCCTAAAAAATGATTGATGACGGCGAGCTTTAGATTTAGCTGCGTTCCCAATAAGCCTTGCGCTAACAAGGTGTGGGTTTCAGCACGTTGCAAGCCGTCTTTTAACGCCGAAAAATTCGGATTAAGCTCGATCCAGGCTTTTTTATAATCGTCGCGAAATTTCGGCTGAAAATACTCGCCGTTATTTATCACCTTCTCTAAAAACTGCTGCAGAGCATCAACGAAATTCAGCAACCTTTTTCTGTCATCTTCGCCAGCCCCAAAGACAAATTTTTCCACTCGCTGTTCCTTCCTATATGATGTCGGCGTTCTCGCCAAAAAATAGCAGGCTGCCGTTTAACCCACTCACGAATTTTGCGTTTAGCAAAATAAGCACTATTTCTTTACATACAGGTCGGTAATCGTCCCCTCTATCATTTCCGCCGCAAATGCAAAGGTTTCCGATAAGGTTGGATGCGGATGGATGCTGAGGCTGATGTCGGTAGCGTCCGCGCCCATTTCCAAAGCCAACACAGCTTCAGCCACTAATTCGCCGGCACCTGGCCCGGTAAAGCCGGCGCCGAGAACACGGCCGGTGGTTTTGTCGGTCAGGATTTTGGTAATACCTTCACTACGGCCCAGCGCCAGGGACCTACCACTGGCGGCCCAAGGGAATACGGCTTTGTTGAATTCCACGCCTTGCTGCTGCGCCTGGGTTTCGGTTAGGCCCATCCATGCTACTTCGGGATCGGTATATGCTACCGAAGGAATGGTCAGTGCATCGAAACCGGCTTTATGGCCAGCGATGACTTCTGCAGCGATTTTACCTTCGTGCGTGGCTTTGTGGGCCAGCATCGGGTTGCCGACGATGTCGCCGATTGCGAAAATATTGTTGACGTTGGTACGGCCTTGCTTATCGACCGGGATAAAACCGTGCTCGTCGACGTTCACGCCGGCTTTATCGGCGTCTATCAGTTTACCGTTGGGGCGGCGACCGACTGCCACCAATACCGCATCGAACACTTCGGATTCCGGTGCGCCTTTGCCTTCCATCGTGACTTTAATGCCGGCATCGGTAGCTTCCATCGCCTTAACGCTGGTTTGTAGCCACAGGTTTTCATACTGCTTTTTGATTTTGCGTTGCAGTGGCGTGACCAAGTCTTTGTCGCAGCCGGGGATAATCTGATCCATCAATTCTACCACGCTGATTTTCGAACCCAGCGCATGGTAAACAGTCGCCATTTCCAGGCCGATAATCCCGCCGCCGACGATCAATAGTTCTTCCGGTACTGATTTCAATTCCAGTGCGTCGGTGGAATCCCAAACGCGAGGATCGTCATGCGGAAAGCTGGGGATTTTGGTTGGCTGCGAGCCGGCGGCGATGATGGCATTGTCGAAGGTGACGGTTTGCACGCCGGCCTCGCTGGTCACCGTTAAGCTGTTGGCGGTGGCAAATTTACCCACGCCATGGATTACAGTGACTTTACGTTGCTTGGCCAGTTTGCCCAAGCCTTGATTCAGGCTTTGGCTGACGCTTTGTTTCCAGGCACGAATTTGGTCCAAGTCAATGTTTGGCTTGCCGAAACTGACGCCGTGTTCCGCCATCGCTTCCGCTTCATGAATCACTTGGGCTGTATGGAGGAGGGCTTTGGAAGGAATGCAGCCAACATTTAAGCAAACACCGCCCAGAACCGGATAGCGTTCGACCAATACCACTTGTTTGCCCAAATCAGCGGCACGGAAGGCAGCGGTGTAACCGCCGGGGCCGCCGCCAAGAACCAAGACTTCGGCGTGTGTAACGGAATTAGTCATAGGATTTGTCTCCAGTGAGGATGTCTATTTAGGTTATTTTATCAATTCAAAATCGTCCGGCAGGCTTAAGCCGTCAGTGTAATGCCGGTAATTGTGCATTTATCATGGCCGAATATTCCGCCGTTGGTAATATCGCTTCGGCAATTATTTGTTTTGCTTGCGCGGCTACCGATTGAAGTTCAGTGTTTTCGAGTTGCTTGTTCGCAAGTTTTATCACCGCAATTAATTGATTAATCAACGCAAGGTGGCTACGCCGCTTTTCATTCAACGCTTCTCTATCTAATCCCACAACAGCAATCGTTGCTTTGCCGTAGATATTGCCGTCAATCGCATAGGGAATCTCTTGCCGAAAGCCGATATATTGCCGAGGATCGGTGGCGGAAGGGTTGATTAACAGTGGCTGTTCCAACGTAATGTCGTCGTGGTGGTTAAGTGCTCGCTCCTGCGGGTCCAACAAAGGAAACAGATTTTTCTTAAATTGTTGATTGCATAAGGTGCAGCTCAGTAACAAGTTTTCCCAAGTATAAGGCAACCAATAATAGCCAGGAGCATGAAATTCGTCCTGTTCCGCTTGTTTGTAGCCGCCCTTGGGCCGGTAATGCTCCACATCGCCATAACTAATATGGGAAATTTTCGACTCGCAAAAACAGCACTTGTCACACTGCATTTTTAATAACGCGGTTTTAACGGTGGGATTTCCGTAAATCGCACTATCGAATTTAAATTCGCGTTTGCCAGCATCATAAGCCTCACAAAAAGCCTGTTGTTCTGCTTTACCCTTGTTTTGCAATACGGCGGGTTCCTGGCTGCGCTGGATAAAAATCATCGGACCTATTTCAACAGCTCCGCCGCACGGCGAATAATATTCATCGCGTCAATATCTTCGGGGGTTTCCGCTGTGGGCAGTTCTCCTATTTGACATTCCAGTTCAGACAATTTGGCTTGATCGGTATCGGTCAATTGCGCTTGGCTCAAAATCTGCCGGCGTTGGTTCAACAGGTTTTCATAATGCGGCGAACGGGCGCTGGGCAAATCGAACAAGTCGCTGATTAATAACTGGTCGATACGCCAACCTTTGACGTCTTGCGGATGTTGATGAATTTTAACCGAGTCGCCTTCGCGCTTAAGCACCACGATATTGGCATTTTCCGCAGCCTGCACGATTAAGGGGCTATGGGCGGTAACAATAAACTGAGTATTGACGAAACGTTCGCTCAAATAAGCCATGATCGTTCGCTGCCATTTGGGATGCAGGTGCAGGTCGATTTCGTCGATTAACACAACAGCCGGTTCGGCGATGGGGTTGGGGCTGTTGGGATAATGTTTGAATAATTGGGCTGCCAAATCCACCATCCAGGCAGTCATGGTTTGATAGCCAAGACTGAGCTGAGATAACAACAGCCAGCCGTCGGGCAGATTGAATTCGACTCTGGGGTTTGGTGACTTTTCGCTGGGCGTCGAAATGCGAATATCGCTGACATCTGGCAATAAAGCAATCAGCGTGTCTCTGATAATCGTCAGGCGGTTTTTATAGATTTTCTGAATTTCAGACGGTTTATTGGCGATGTAATCGGTTTGTAAGAGCCATTCTTCGGAATTGATCAACTCATCTTCATCACCGATAGATAATTCTTCGGTACCTTCACCAAAATCGAACTGATATTTTTTTTCTAATCTCCTGCTTGCACTATAAACAAACAGCGCTTGTTTATATTTAAGATACGGTGGCTTTGTTAGATCGATAGGTCCTTTAATAGGCGGCTTAAGTCGATGTCGTTCTTCGAGAAGCTTATCCTCAGTAAATTTCAGACCATTGCCAATTGAATACGTGAATTCGATGTAAGGATTAATAGAGGGATTTCTTGCCAGACTTTGCTTTATCCTGATTCCTTGCTTTGAGTTAGTCAACGCATCCAATAGAGTCGATTTCCCCGTGCCATTGTCCCCCAATATCACCGTCCACTGCGCAGGCCTGCCGCTGCCATCCGACAAATCCAGTGTCTGTTTCTCGGCAAAACAGCGCACGTTTTCCACCGATAACGACAGGAAATAAACGCCTTGATTGCTAGGATTTTCGGCCATGACTTTGACTACTCGCTATTAAAATGCCGATTTTCACGAGATTGGTCTCAAACAAAGGGATTGATTAGCTGTAAACCGTTCGGTGTACCCAACTTTTCGCTGCAGATTGTTGCAGACCTCGTTCACGACTTGAGTGCTAAGCATTACGCCGGGCTGTGCGATAACCTTTAAAGCTTGTTGGTGTTTGGGCGAACTCTCATCCATGAAAGCATAAAGCCAGACGTTGGAGCCGACAAAACAGTTAACGCTCATACACCGCTTCGCGCGGCAGCGGCTCGAATGGTTTAACCAAGCGAGGCGCTAACGGCGCTGATTCCTTAAGGTCTTGTTGTTGCCCCGCGTATTTTTGCAACAAAAATTGATAAAAATCCTCCAATTCGTGCCTGGCAAAATCCGGTAGTTTATCTAAATTCAGTGTTTGCATACTGGGCCTCCCAAGAAAGTTGATCCTTGCCGTTTACAGCAACAAGCGCCGAATGTCGCCCAGATAAGATTTCAATGCTTCCATGAAACGCGCGCCCTCGGCGCCGTCTATGACGCGGTGGTCGTAGGTGATGTCCAGCGGCAGCATCAGTTTCGGTTCGAATTCCTTGCCGTTCCACACCGGTTGTATCTTGGAGCGAGTCACGCCCAAAATTGCTACTTCCGGGGCGTTGACGATAGGCGTAAACGCGGTGCCGCCGATGCCGCCCAAACTGGAAATGGTCATGCAACCGCCCTGCATGTCGGCTGGTTTCAACTTGCCGGTTCTGGCCAATTCGCTTTTTTCGGCGAGTTCGGCGGACAGCTGAAAAATACCTTTTTTATCCACATCGCGAATGACCGGTACGACCAGACCATTTGGAGTATCGACAGCAATACCAATGTGGAAGTATTTTTTGAAATACAGTTTGTCACCTTCCGGTGATAGCGAGCTGTTGAACGCCGGATATTTCTGCATCGCGGCGACCAAGGCCTTCATGATGAAAATCAGGCCGGTAACTTTGACAGCATCCTTCGCCAGGCCGGCGTTGACCGACTTGCGGAAGTCTTCCATCGCGTCGATGGCCACTTCGTCGTGATACGTTACCAATGGCAAATTCAACCAGACGCGAGTCAGATTTTGGCCGGTCAGACGCTTGATTTTGCTGAGCGGTTTTTCCTCGATTTCGCCGAATTGGGTGAAATCAACGGCAGGAATAGCCGGAATACCTGCGCCACCACCGGTTGATCCGCCGGAGGCCATGACTTGCTTGACGAAGTTTTTGACATCCTCTTGCAGGATGCGGCCTTTACGGCCGCTACCGGTTGGGATTTTGCTCAGGTCCACGCCCAATTCGCGGGCAAACAGTCTGACGCTAGGTGTGGCGTGTGCTTTAAACCCTTCGTTACTTGTTAAGACCGGCGTAGCTGGCGCTGCGGCAGGTTGAGCGGGTTCTACTTTTGGGGCTTCCGCAACCGGAGCTGGGGCTTCTTCGATAGGTGCAGGCGTTACTGCCGGTGCCGGTTCGGCGGGAGCTGCGGGGGCGGCGTCGCCTACTTCCAGCGTGGCGATCAGTGTACCCTCGGAGACCTTATCGCCTGGTTTGATATGCACGGTTTTGATGGTGCCGGCCGCACTGGATGGTAAATCCATCGTCGCTTTATCCGTTTCCATCACTGCCAGGGTTTGCTCTACCGCGACCACATCGCCGGGCTGGATCAGCACTTCGACGATGTCGATTTCAGGGACATTGCCGACGTCGGGGACCTTTATTTCGATTACAGAACTCATATGTTGCTTTCCGTTAAATCAACCAAGGAGCGGTTGCGTCAGGGTTGATGTTGTATTTGGCAATCGCTACCTCGACTTTAGCGGCATCGAACTCGCCGGCTTGCGCCAGACTATGTAATGCGCCGACGGTAACGTGGTATCTGTCCACTTCGAAGAAACTCCGCAGCTTGGCACGGGTGTCCGAGCGGCCGAAACCGTCGGTGCCCAGCACCGTGTAAGTGCGTTTCACCCAAGGCCGAATCTGTTCGGCAAATACGCGCATGTAGTCGGTGGCGGCAATGATCGGACCCTTGGTGCTGTCCAGGCAATGCTCGATATGCGTGACACGCGGTTTTTCGGTCGGGTGTAAACGGTTCCAGCGCTCGCAGGTTTGGCCGTCGCGCGCCAGCTCGGTAAAGCTGGGGCAGCTCCAAATATCGGCGTCCACGCCCCAGTCATCGTGCAGCAGTTTGGCGGCTTCGATGACTTCGATGAAGATGGTGCCGGAACCCAGTAATTGCACCCGTGGTTTTTTGCTGTTGGGGCCTTTTTTGAACAAATACATACCTTTAAGAATGTCGGCTTCCGCGCCATCCGGCATGGCCGGCTGGTCGTAGTTCTCGTTCATCAGGGTGATGTAATAGAAGATGTCTTCCTGCTCGACATACATGCGGCGCAAGCCGTCCTGAATGATCACCGCCAATTCGCAGGCGAAGGTCGGATCGTAGGAATAGCAGTTTGGTACGGTGGCGGACATCAGATGGCTATGGCCGTCTTCGTGCTGCAAGCCTTCGCCGTTCAAGGTGGTGCGGCCGGCGGTGCCGCCCAGCAGGAAGCCGCGGGTACGTTGATCGGCAGCAGCCCAGATCAAATCGCCGACGCGTTGGAAACCAAACATGGAGTAATAGATAAAGAACGGAATCATCGGTACGCCGTGCGTCGAATACGCGGTACCGGCCGCAATCCAGTCGCACAGACCGCCGGCTTCGTTGATACCTTCCTGCAATACCTGGCCGTGTTTGTCTTCCTTATAAAACATCAATTGCTCGGCGTCTTGCGGGGTATACAACTGACCGACTTGCGACCAGATGCCCAATTGACGGAACATGCCTTCCATCCCAAAGGTGCGCGATTCGTCGGGCACGATAGGCACGACGCGTTTGCCGATCTGTTTGTCCTTGACCAGGATGTTCAGGATGCGGACAAATGCCATCGTGGTGGAAATTTCGTGGCCTTCGCCGGTGCCTTCCAGTAACGCTTTGAACGTTGACAGGGCCGGAATTTCCAGCGGATAGGACTTGGTACGGCGAGCCGGCAGATAGCCGCCCAGATCGACGCGGCGTTGACGCAGGTAATTCAGTTCGGCAGAGTCTTCCGCAAAACGCAGGTAAGGCAGATTGATCAATTCTTCGTCGCTGACCGGCAATTGATAGCGGTCGCGAATGTATTTGATCGATTCCATGCTCATCTTCTTTTGTTGATGGCTGGTGTTTTGAGCCTGTCCCGAGTCACCCATACCGTAGCCTTTGATGGTTTTGGCTAGAACGACGGTCGGTTGACCCGTGTGGTTAACTGCGGAGTTGAATGCCGCAAAGACTTTAATCGGGTCGTGGCCGCCGCGATTCAATTCCCAAATATCGCGGTCGGTGTAATCTTTAACCAATTCCTGCAACTCCGGGGTGTTGAAGAATTTTTCCCGGACATAGGCGCCGTCCTTGGATTTGAAAGTTTGATAGTCGCCGTCGACGCATTCCATCATGCGTTTGACGACCAGTCCGTCCTTGTCGCGGGACAAGATAGCATCCCAGCGCCGGCCCCAGATTACTTTGATAACGTTCCAGTTGGCGCCGCGGAAGTTGGCTTCCAGCTCCTGAATGATCTTGCCGTTGCCGCGTACCGGGCCGTCCAGACGTTGCAGGTTGCAGTTGACGACGAAAATCAGGTTATCCAGCTTTTCGCGACCGGCCATGCCGATAGCGCCTAGGGTTTCCGGTTCGTCGGTTTCGCCGTCGCCCAGGAAGGCCCAGACTTTGCGGCCTTCGGTGTTGGCAAAACCGCGGTTTTGCATGTAACGCATGAAGCGGGCTTGGTAAATCGCCATAATCGGACCAAGACCCATCGAAACTGTTGGGAATTGCCAGAAGTCCGGCATCAGCCAAGGGTGCGGATAAGACGATAAGCCGTTGCCGCCGACTTCCTGTCTAAAGCTGTCCATTTGTTCTTCGCTCAAACGGCCCAACAAAAAGGCGTGAGCGTAAGTGCCGGGAGCGGAATGGCCTTGCGAGAAAATCAGGTCGCCGCCGTGTTTGTCCGAAGGAGCGTTCCAGAAATGATTTTGACCGACATCGTACAAGGTGACGGCGGACGCGAAACTGGCGATATGGCCGCCGACATTGGTGTATTTGTTGGCGCGTAACACCATCATCATTGCATTCCAGCGCACGTAAGAGCGGATGGTGCGTTCGATGTCGGTGTTGCCGGGAAATTTGGGTTGCCTATCTATCGGGATGGTGTTGATGTAAGGCGTATTAGCCGAGAACGGAATGTCCATGCCGGCTTGTCTGGCGGTACTGAGCAGGGTTTCAATCAGAAAACTGGCACGTTCGCCGCCTTCTTTTTCTATCACCGCTTGCAGTGCCTCCATCCATTCTAGGGTTTCAGCAGGATCAATATCGTGTTTGGCGGCAATATCGGTATTGTTGGTCATTACGGAACCTTGGAAAACGTTGGATTAGCTTAAAAAGGATACCCGAAATGACTGGTTTGAGCATATTTTTTTAGTAATCCGCTACCGGCAAATCCGGCTAGAATCCAGGTAAAACCTGGATGTAGCCAAAAAACGCAGCGGTTTAGTTTTTCGAAACAGGCAAAAGGTTATTGTATGGTCAGAATTGCATTGAATTTAATGAGTTTCAGCCCTTAAGTACAGGTGGCTTTGCAAGCCGACATGACGTAAAATTTGTGCCAGTACTCATTTTTAAGGAAATCCCTATGCGTAATCAACTAGTTAAACCCTTGGTTGCCTTGTTTCTTTCTACGGCAAGCATAGAAGCTAGTGCTGGGCTGGTCAGTTTTACCTCCACTGAGTTCCAGCAAACCCTGGATGGACAGGTTTTTACTTTCGCTATTGATAATGCGCCTTTGGCGGATTTAGTGGCCGGCAGCTTCACTGTCCATGCGCGCGGAGATTACTCGATCAACGCATCTACTGCCAATCCTGAGAACATCGCCGTTACATTCGAAAGTGTGATCAGCAATCTGAAATTCGCTCCTATTGCTCCACCCGTTAACTCTAGTGCTGTCTTTGTTGACGCCAACAATTACAGCACGGTTACAAACGCCGATTTGGTCGAGTGGTCGCGGAGCACGCTGCTACCGGGTGCTTTATTGCAGAGTTGGACACAGGACAACAAAATTCTTATCACCTTGGTGCTGTCACCTGACGTGACCGCGGACTTGAATGCTGGACAAGGCAGCAACCCTTTTGTCCAAGCCACTATTACGTATACGACTTCGGCAGTACCTTTGCCGGCCGCAACATGGCTGTTTTTGTCTGGTCTGATTGGTATGGTAGGCTACGGAAAACAGCGCAAAGCAGATTAAAGCTGGTTCCCAGACAACAAAAAGCCGGCTTATGCCGGCTTTTTGTTGCGAAATGCGCTTGATTAATGAATAACGCTATCGGGGTGTTGCAAATCAGGCAGCACACTGCTGATGCCTGTATTGAGCAATGCGCCGGTATCGACGGTAAAGCTACCAACGCCGGTGCTATCGCCATCACCATCTGTTGCATTAAAACCAAATTGTAATTGCAGGTTTTGTGGCGCTACGCTGGTATATTGCAGGCCTCCCACCGCGAGCTTGCCAAAATTAACCTGGATTTCCAGCCTGTCGTATCCACCAACCACATCAATCGGGTCCGTAAGCCCACCTCCAGCAGGCGTGCTAAATACAACCGTTCCAGTATCAACTTGGGTTAGCCCCCTATAAGCTGTCCAGCTAAAAACATCCAAAGCACTACCAACATCGGCTTCATTGAGTTGTACCGAGTTTACTAATTGCGGAGATGTAATATCGAAACCGCCGACAGTACCAAACCTGTAGGTTATTACTTCCGATGCATCCAAAAATCTATCACCCACACCGACGTCATTGTTTGCTGAGTCGATAAACAAGTTGCTGCCCTCAACAAGCAGAGAATTCCCTACAGCAACTTTTCCGGCACCGAAAGCCAGCGCGGCGCTGCCAAAATCTAGAGTGGTGCTCGGCGCAGCAGGCAAATCCAAAACATCGTGCAATTCCAATTTGTACGCACCATCTACGGCGCCGTTAACTGTCGGCAGCAGCGAAAATACCATGCGGTCAGCGCTGAGGTCGGCAAATGTGGTCGTCAGGGCACCGTTATCGACAAAAGCATAAAGTTCTTGTAACTGGTCGCCGTTGCTATCGACAATCAAATAAGAAATACCGTCTGCTCGAGACGTTAACGCCCCATTATTGTTTGTCAAATTTACACCACCGGCACTCCCAAAGCCGTCAAAACCCAGATCGTAATCAATCAAGCCCGTTAATGTTTGACCTGCGGCATCTTGTAAATTCCCGTTGCTGTTTTTGACGAAGGGCGCATCATCAAACACGTTCGCACTAAACGTCGTATTGGCGACCCTTCCGTCCTGATCGGTTAACGTCGCGGAAAATGTAAAGCCAATAGCCGGCGATTCCGGTGCGCCCGTGTTTATGTGGGTCAAAGCGTTTAGCAAGGTAAAGGTATAACTGTCATTGTTCACAACGACCTGATAAGAGCCGTCGCTGGCTGTCAGGGTTTGTGTAGCGGCGTCCCAGGTTGCCCCGCTGGCCGACAAGACAACCGATGTTGGTGCTTGGCCGTTAATACGCAGAGTGCCGGTCTCGGCAGGGGGTAAGCTAGCGTCACTTTCGTCCACGATGACGTCGCTGACAGTGACAGTAGGCACGTAAACAATGCTGACCTCGGCAGGATTGGACTCCAGGCCCAAATCATCCTCGACGGTGTAGGTGATCAGAGTCGGATTGCCGGTAAAACCGGGGGTTGGCGTAAAAGTAATCGAGCCTGTAATCGTGTCGACAGTCCAAATACCCTGGCCAGGCACAACTAGTGGTTGACCGGGTCCATTACTGCCGACGATTTGCACGCTGGCGGGGTTGAGCGTGCCATCCGGGTCATTGTCGTTGCCCAGCACGTTGATCGTAACACTGCTGCCGGGTGTTAAGCCTGTAACGCTGTCATTGCCTGCAATCGGCGGCTGGTTGCCGGAGGTTGCAGCGGCCTGCTCCGGATTCAAAATCAAAACTTCGGGCACAATCGGCGGAAATGCGACATTGGGACCGGTGGTATCGAAACCATTCGTGACCGGTGCTACAGGGTTGAGATATTCGACGATAACCGGCACATGGCCTTCGTTACCTGCCCCAGGCGCGCCTCCTGCTGCCGGCGCACCGCCAGCGGCAGTCGCTTCAGCTATTGTGGTTGGATCGGCGCCGGCCAGTAAGGCCGCCTGAATATCTTCCGCGCTGGGACCGGCGGGTGTCGGATTCTGGGTGATCTGACCCGGCTCGCCTTGTTCCTGCAGCGCTGCAGCAAGCTGCATGCTGTCGTTGCCGCCCATATCAATAAACGAGCCATTGGCAAGTTGTATCATCACCGTGCTGCCGTCGGCAGTGGTCAAAAGATCGGTTGGGTAAACGCGGTCGCCGACCTGCAAAATACGTTTACTGCCGTCGGCGGCAATGGCGGTAACGGTGCCAGTTGCGATTTTAACGATGCCGATTTCTTTGGCCATGCTTTGCTCCGAAGTTTATTCCAAATAAATAACGTGATTTTGTGACCGAATAATAAGCTAATTTGAACAAGTTGACATAGTACCTTGGTTCGAAATTTGCCGAGACGAGTCGTTAGGAGCTGCAGGACAGCATGGAGCAGCCGGCGCGCTGCTTAGCCCAATCGGGCCGTTTAGCGGCAAAACTCTGTTTATCCGCTTGTTCGGCGTAAGGGTGGCGCAGCACTTCGAGTAACTCCTGGACTAAAGAAAAATCGCCTTGTTCGGCTTGGTCAATAGCCAATTGCGCCAGATAATTACGCAATACGTATTTCGGATTGACCGCGTTCATCGCTGAACTGCGATCCAGCGGTAGCCTGCCGTCGCGCTGACTGCGCAGGCGATAAATGGCGAACCAGCGGCTAGCTTGTTCCATGAGGTCGTCGTTCAACGGCTCGTAGCTGGTACGCTGCAACAGCGCTAAAAATTGCGCCGGCGAATTCGATTCCGCGCTGACATCGACGTCAGCCAGCTGCCGATAAAACAAAGTCATATCGGTTTCAGCGGCTTGCATGAGCTGGGTTAAGTCGTTCACCAAGGTCTCGTCTTCGCTGGGCTCGAACCTTGTTAGGCCCAATTTGGCGGCCATCATCGCCTGCCAGCCGGCGTCGAAGGTGTCGGTATAAGCCGATAAAGCTTGTTGCAAACTTTCGGCGCGCATAATCAAGGGATACAAGGCATTGGCGAGCTGGACCAAATTCCAATAGGCGATTTTCGCCTGATTGCCGAAGCGGTAACGGCGGCCTTGCGCATCAGTGGTGTTGGGGGTCCAGTCCGGATCGTAGTTTTCCAGCCAGCCGTATGGGCCGTAATCAATGGTCAGGCCCAGGATGGACATGTTGTCGGTATTCATCACGCCGTGCACAAAGCCGACCCGCTGCCAGTGCACGATCATTTCGGCCGTCTTGCGGCACACTTGTTTAAACCATTCCAGGTAGACGGGAATCGATGGCTCACCCAACTCCGGAAAATCGGTACGAATGGTGTAATCCACCAGTTTTTTCAGCGAGTCGATGTCATCGCGCGCGGTGAATATTTGAAAACTGCCGAAGCGGGTAAACGACGGAGCCACCCGGCAGACCACCGCGCCAGGTTCCATTTGCGGATTACCGTCGTAAAACATATCACGCACCACCTGTTTGCCGGTCAGGATCACACTTAAGGCGCGGGTGGTCGGCACACCGAGATGATGCATGGCTTCGCTGCACAAAAACTCGCGTATTGAAGAACGCAGAACCGCCAAGCCGTCGGCGCTGCGGGAATATGGCGTCACGCCCGCGCCTTTCAGTTGCAAGGTGTAGCGTTGCTTATGCTGATTAACCACCTCGCCCAAGTTGATGGCTCGGCCATCGCCGAGTTGGCCGGCCCAATGGCCGAATTGATGGCCGCCGTAGCACATCGCATACGCTTCCATGCCTTTTGCCAGTCTGCTGCCGGCGAATACTTGGCAAAAATCTTCCGTTTCACAGGTTTCGGCGGATAAGCCCAAATCTTCCGCGACTTCTCTGGAATAAGCGACCAATCTGGGTTGCTGCGCCGGCGTCGGATTGGCCCGGGAATAGCAGGCTGCATAAACTTGGCGCCGAAAATTATCCGGTTCGGGATCACCAGGCAACTCGCGGATAAAACGATTGTCGAAGTTCAGATTATCGAGGGCTGAATTGTGGTTTTCGGTAGGCATGATGACATCTTATCGGAGGCTAAAAAATTTTCGAATCGCGGCTGGAACCGGCTAAGATAAGCCACTAGCAGCTAGTTTATATCAATCAACTTTTCAATCAGGGAATACCAATGAACAATTTTCTTGCAAAACGCGGACCACGCGCTTTTGGCTTTAGTTCACTCCTATTAGTCGCCAGCCTTGCGACGACGCAACTGACCGGTTGCTTTACTGTCGGTCAAGAGTTTTCCCCCGTCAGAGTGCCGGAAATCAAGGTCGGCCAAACCCGTAAGCAAGATATTACCGAAATGTTCGGCACGCCTTGGCGCACCGGTATGGAAGATGGTAAGCCTACCTGGACTTACGGGATCTACAAATATGCCCTGTTCGGCGGTAACGATTCCCAGGATTTGCTGATTCGCTTCGACGCGCAAGGCGTAGTGCGGTCTTACACCTTTAGTTCTACCCGCAAATAATCGTGGCGACCGGTGTTTGCTCGCGGTATTTTAGCGATTTCGCTGTTACTGGCGTCCAGTAGCGGCGTAGCTAAAAAGCTTTATAAATATCAGGATGCCGAAGGTACCTGGTTTTTTACCGATCAGGCCCCCGCATCGAATCAGCCGGTAGCAGTCAGGCAGTTGAAAGCCGCCAATCCTAAGCGCGTTTGGCTGGAAAAAACGGCCGATGATTTGCAGCCGAGTTTTTTTGCGCTGAACGCCTATCCGGGGCCTATCGAACTGGCAGTTGATTGGCGAGAACGGGAAAATGTCAGCGCCAATCCGGATTTGCCGCGCCGCTTTGTCGTTGAATCCGGACAGTCCGGCAGCTTGTTCTCGCTTATTCCCAACCAGAGCGCCGGATTTTATAGTGTCAATCTGCAATACAGCTATGTGGTTGGGCGGCCTTTACCCGGCTATGTGAGTCAAACCCTTTATAAACCACCTTTGCCGGCCGGTGCACAGTTTCAAATTACCCAAGCTTTTAATGGACCATACAGTCATAACGATGAACAGAATCGTTATGCGGTAGACATCATGATGCCGGTTGATACGCCGGTTTACGCAGCCCGGGGCGGTATCGTGCTGGAAGTGGAAAATGACTATACCAGTCATGGCACTAGCCAGGCTTACGCCAGCAAGGCTAACAGTATCAGGATCTTGCATGAGGACGGCTCCATGGCTGTGTACGCGCATTTGGCTCTGGAAAAAGCCCAAGTCACGCCAGGAATGCGGGTGGCAACCGGGCAGCTGATCGCTTACTCCGGCAATACCGGTTTGACGACCGGGCCGCATTTGCATTTTGCGGTTCAGATCAATCGCGGTATGGAGCTGATCTCCGTACCGTTTCAATTTACCGACGTGAACGGTCTGGCGATGGAGCCAAGGCTTGGCCTGTGGTTGTCCGGGCCGGCGGCTGCCGCCGGTAATTAGCCATCGGCTTTGGGTCTGAAAAACCGAAAGCAGCCCCGCCCCGCGCATTTGGCTTGATACATGGCATTGTCGGCGTTTTTCATCAGGCTATTTGCCTCCAGGCCGTCATCGGGATAAACGGCAATGCCGATACTGGAAGAAATATCCAGCGTGTGTTGTTGAATCACAAACGGCTGATTCAGACTGCTTAAGATGTTTTCGGCCACCAGCCCGGCCGCGGAGTGTCGGTCCAATTGGCTGAGTAAAATCACAAACTCATCGCCGCCCAAACGCGACACGGTATCCGTTTCCCGCTTGATGCACGCTTCCAGGCGATTCGCCACCTCTTTCAGCAATAAGTCGCCGACATCGTGGCCGAAGCTGTCGTTGACCGGCTTGAATTTATCCAGGTCCAGATAGAGCAAGGCCAGCAAACTGCGTTCGCGTCTGGCCTGAGCGATAGCCTGATGCAAGCGGTCGATCAGCAAGGTACGATTGGGCAAGTCGGTTAGTGCGTCGAAGTGGGCCAGATGATGAATGTGTTGCTCTATGGCTTTACGCGCCGTTATGTCCATCATCGTGCCGACATAATGGGTTATCTTGCCATCCGGGTTTTTCACGGCGCTAATGGTGAGCCATTCCGGAAATATATTGCCGTTCTTGCGCCGATTCCAGATTTCACCTTGCCAGACGCCTTTGTTATCAATGGATTGCCACATTTCGGCAAAAAACAGCGCATCGTGAATGCCGGAATTGAGGATATTCATTTTTTGACCGATGGCCTCTTCGCTGGAGTAGCCGGTAATCTCGGTAAAGGATTTATTCACCTTTAAAATGACGGCATCGGCATCGGTAATCATCATGCCCTCCTGCGATTCAAAAGCGGTCGCGGCAATCCGCAGTTCGGTGTCCAGGCGTTTGCGTTCGCTAATATTTTGCGCGAAGGTAAAACTCAGTTCCAAGCCATTGTGAGCGATATAGTGGCAGGTGAGCTCAACCGGGAAAATCGTGCCGTCCTTACGTCGATGGCGGCTTTCGTGGCTGACAATTTCACAGTCGCGCAAGCGCTGCCAAATGTTTGACCAGGCGCTGGCCAAAAGGTCCGGATCGAATTCCCAGGGTGCCATACCCACCAGTTCGTCCCGCGAATAGCCCAAGGACTGGCAAGCGTAATCGTTGACGTACGTCACCATGCCCTTCGGATCAAGACAGAAGAAAGCGGTCTTGCTTTTATCGACCATGGTTTTGGCCAGCCACAACTCGTTTTCGATCTTCTTTAGCTCGGTGATGTCATCGTATACTCCCAATACCCCGATGGTTTCGCCCAAACTATTGCGCAGTGGCGCTTTCGATGTTCTCAGTAGAATCTCTTTGCCCTCAGGCGTGGTTTGCGGCTCTTCGTAAGCCAGCTTAGGCAGATTGGATTGCATGACCTGGCGGTCGTCGGCACGATAGCGCAAAGCCTGGTTTCGCCAGGATAGTTGCTGATCGACTTTACCGAGGAGGTCTTCGGTTCTCGTGAAACCGCCATCTCGCGCGAACTGCGAGTTGCAGCCGAGATAGCGCGAGTGCAGGTCTTTCCAAAATACCCGCATGGGTATGGTTTCGATCACCGATTGCAGCAAGCTGCGCGACTCGGCGAGCGCGTTCATTGCATTGATGCGTTTGGAAATATCGTAGAGCAATACCAGTTGCATTTTCTTGCCGGCCCCACCTATGCGGGTAGCGGTGGTCATGACGTGCTTGTTCAGACCGTTTTTGCAACGAACTTTGATTTCCAGGGGATGAAATTCTTGGTCGTCATTTTCGAAGCGCTTTTGCCATTCCGCGCCAATCGTTTCACGGTAAACAGGATCGGGGAATGCCTGTAATTGCCACGCGGGCAGGTTGGGAATATCCCGGAGCCGGTACCCGAAGACCTTGGTAAATTCCGGGTTCAGCATTTGCAGATTGCGCTTGTCGTCGAATAGCGCCAGTGGAATGGGGAGTGCGGTGACAATAGTGCTTAATTGGATATTGTCGTCGTTCAAACTGCTCAACTGGTCTAAAAAAACAATGATCATCGCGCAGATCAAAGAGGCGACCAGTAGCGAAGCGACCAAGCCGGTAAGTAGATAATCGAAGCTGATTTCGCCTTTCAGCAGCCATTCCATTATCGCCACAATCGATTCGGTGAGCATTGTCGCCAGAGCAACCGAAATCAGCCAAAGCTGGTATTTATTGATACGCTGTAACCGGCTGAGAAGGATGTATTTCAAACTAGGCTTTAAGTACTTATTCGGCTGAAACGCGCAGTCGTTGACGAGATTTTTTGTACGCTAAAGCTTACATCTTTGTAGGCCTATTTCAAAATCTTTCGAGGATTTTTCCTGTTTTAATCTGCGGCTGCTCCAATCCAATAAACGCTCAATGAGCTGCTTTACCCCGGCGACGAGCGATGAGGATGCATAAGGCCATTAAACAAAATCCGGCCCCCGCGTAAAACGTAAACTCGGCGCCGTAGCTATCCCACAGCAACCCCGCCATGACGCTAGCCAACAGCATGGCGATGCCGCCGACCAGATTGAAAAATCCGTAAGCGGTGCCGCGCAGGTCGGCCGGTGAAGTGTCCGCGACCATTTTGGCCAGCAGGCCCTGAGTCATGCCCATGTGCACCCCCCAAAGCCCAACGCCGGCCAACACTATCCGCCAATCGGCGCTACTGGCCAGTACTAGGTCGGCGGCGATGAGTACCAACAGCCCCCAAGCCAGCAATTTGCGATGCGATACGCGGTCGGACAGACGGCCAAACGGGTAAGCCGTGGCCGAATAAACAACATTCATCGCCACCATTGCCAAGGGTAACAGCGCAATCGGAATGCCGCTTTGTTGGGCGCGCAGCACCAAAAAGGCCTCGCTGAATCGCGCCAGTGTGAACACCGCGCCTATCATCACTACCCGCCAATAGTCGGCATTTAAGCGTTGCAGATTGGCGCGCTTGATGGGGTTGCCGTGTTGCGAACGCTGCAGATGCTTGGGTTCGCGCACACCAAACAGCAACATCAGCACCGACAGCCCGCCGGGGATCACGGCCACCCAAAAAACCGCCCGAAAATCGTTGGCCCACAGGAGCATGAGCGCCACCGCCAGCAATGGTCCCAGAAAAGAGCCGACCGTATCCAGCGATTGCCTGAGGCCAAAGGCCGCGCCGCGAATTTCCGGCGGGGTAATGTCGGCAACCAGTGCTTCGCGCGGTGCGCCGCGTATGCCTTTGCCGACCCGGTCCAGCAGTCGCGCGCTTAAAACCATACCGCTGCTGCCGGCGATGGCAAACAGGGGTTTGGTCAAGGCTCCCAGGCTGTAACCTATCAAGGCCAGACTTTTGCGCTTGCCCAAATAATCGCTGAGCACCCCGGAAAACACCTTGACGATCAGCGCGGTCGCTTCCGCTGCGCCTTCGATCAAACCGATGCTCAAACTGCTGGCATGCAGAGTGGTGAGCATGAATACCGGCAGCAGGCTGTGGATCATTTCCGAGGAAATATCCATCAACATACTGACAAAACCCAATGCCCAAACGCTTTTCGGGATTTGTCGCCAGATAGGTTTTGCGCCGGAATGCGTCATGGAGTTTATGTTTGCCGTTCGTTTAAAGGAAATCACAGCGCCTAGGTTGCTGTAAAACCCGTCGCCCCGATGGAATTTTATTGTTGGAAGGCCCTAGAGATTGACAATGCCCGTTAGCAGTGTAAACGTAAGGCCATTTTTCAACAGGAGGTTTCTATGATGCGTAGTTTATTCTTTTTGGCCTTATTGTTCAGTTCCGGTTTGCAAGCGGCATTGCAGGAGCAAGCCGTGAGTTATACCGCCGGCGATACCACGCTAAAAGGCTATCTGGTTTGGGACGATACGAAAGGCGAGAAGCAGCCCGGCGTGCTGGTGGTTCACGAATGGTGGGGCTTGAACGACTACGCCCGGCAGCGCGCGAAGATGTTGGCGGAACTGGGTTATACCGCGCTGGCGGTCGATATGTACGGCGACGGCAAATCCAGCGAGCATGCAGCCGAAGCCTCAACCTTCATGAACAGCGTCGTGGAGCGGGCCGGCGTTTCGCAATTACGTTTTACGGCGGCTTTAGCCTTTTTACAAAAACAAGCCAGTGTCGATAAGGGTAAGATTGCGGCGATAGGTTATTGTTTCGGTGGTGCGACAGTCTTGAATATGGCGCGCTTGGGTACCGATCTGGCGGCAGTGGTGAGTTTTCACGGTAATCTGGCCACGCAAACCCCGGCAAGACGTGGGCAGGTCAAATCGCGGGTATTGGTTTTGAACGGCGCGGCCGACGAGTTTGTCAGCGCCGACAGTATTGCGGCGTTTGAAAAAGAAATGACCCAAGCCGGCGTGGACTATCGTTTGGTTAACTATCCCGGCGCGCGCCACGGTTTCACCAACCCCGACGCGGATAGGTTGGGCAAAGCCAATAATTTGCCTATTGCTTACGATGCCGAGGCGGATAAACAATCCTGGGAAGCCATGCAACAGTTGTTTCGCGAAGTGTTCAAGCAATAGCTAATCGTCAGTCAAATCGGTGGCAGTCGGTGCATAGGCTCTCATAAACGCGCTGACGGCGCGCTCGACTGTGGCTTTAACTTGTTTGGGTTTCAATTCCCGGCGGGCGTTGAACAAGCCCGATTCGTATACTTCCGATTCCAGCAAACCGCGAAAATGCGCGGCCACCACATGTGGGTCGGCATGCCGCAACTGGCCGGCATTCATCGCTTGTGCGAAAAATTGCGCAGTAAATTGCATGCCCTTGGCGGGGCCGTTTTCGAAAAACAGGCGGCCGGCTTCCGGCTGAGTGGCGGCGGCTGCGATCAACATGCGTCGGGCCGCCAAACTTTTCAAGGACAGAAAGTTGCTCATCACGCCTTCGCCGAAACGTTGCAAAGTGGCCGGCAAGTCGTCGGAAGGTTGCAACAGTGCCAGGACTTGGTTGACCTGGTCTGGCAGTGTATCGAGAGGCGCACTGCCGCAGTCCGGCATCAGCAAGGAAAATAATTGCTCGCTGTGGCGATCAGCGGAACGGCGCGCCAATTCCAGAAACAACTGCTCCTTGGAGCTGAAATAGTTGTACAGCGTGGCCTTGGAGTGGCCGGCAGTAGCGGCGATTTCCGCCATCGTCGCTTGTTCGAAACCGACTTTTTCAAACAGGGTTTTTGCCGCATCCAGAATGGCTTGGCAACGTTCTCCACTTTTCTTTCTCATGGAACCTTCCTTATTCGAGCGAGTCGGCTGAGTTTCGAGCACTAGGCCGCTGTTTGGCTTATTCTAGACCCGATGGTTCAGTTTTAAATTGTCGTATAGACTTGGAGCTGAGTAATGTTTGCCGAGATTTTTCGTCATGATGACACACCTAGCCCGCCGTATAAGCTTTTATACCCTTTATTCCCAGCGTGGATTGGCACGCGGTTCATTGCTTATCGGGATTTTTACCGTACTGGCATGCTGTGCGGTGCTAATAGTTTGGTTGTTAAACCGCGAAAGTCCAGGCGCAGCAGCGCCGGGAAAAACGGTGCCGGCGCTGACGGTGACGCGGGCAGTGCCGCAATGGCGGCAGTGGCCGACCACCCTGGAAGCGTCGGGGGCGATTACGGCCTGGCAAGAAGCCGTCATCGGCGCCCAGCAATCCGGATTAAGGTTAATCGAAGTCAATGTCAATGTCGGCGATCAGGTCAAGCGCGGTCAGCTATTGGCGCGTTTCGATGCTGATATGCTGCGCGCCGATCTGGCGCAATTGCAGGCCAATCTGGCCCAGGCGCGGGCCACCGCCGCGCAAGCCGAAACCAACAAACAGCGGGTGCTGAAACTCAAAAACGCAGCGACGCTGAGTCAACAGGAGTTGTTGCGGTACGAAACCGAAGCGGAAACCTCCCGAATTCAGGTCGATGCGATCAAGGCCCAGTTGGCTGCTAAACAGTTGCAACTAAGCTATGCCGAGGTGCGGGCGCCTGACGACGGCGCGATTAGCGCGCGAATGGCAACCCTGGGCGCGGTGGCCGGCAGCGGGCAGGAGTTGTTTCGGTTAATTCGGCAAAATCGCCTGGAATGGCGTGGTGAATTGACCGCCGGGCAAATCGCGCAAATTCAGGCGGGGCAAGCGATACAACTGAGCCTGCCGGACGGCAGCGTTGCCCAAGCTAGGGTGCGGCAACTGGCGCCGGCCTTGGACGAGCAGTCGCGATTGGGCGTCGTGTACGCCGACATCCTGCCGGGCAGTCAGGCGCGGGCCGGCATGTATGCCAATGGCCGGATCGAGTTAAGTCAGCGTCCGGCATTGGTGGTGCCGGCCGCCAGCGTGGTGATCCGCGATGGCCGCAACTATGTGCTGAAGCTGCTCAGCGATGCCGATACCTCCCCGGTAAGTTTGCAGGCGGTCGCTACCGGCCGTCAGTACGGGGTGGATATTGAAATCGTCCACGGTTTGAGCGAAGCAGAGCGCGTGGTATTGGAGGGGGCCGGCTTTCTCAATGATGGTGATCTCGTGCACATCGCGCCGGCGAGGGTTGATTGATGAGTTTTGCCTCTTGGTCGATTCGCAACCCCATTCCATCGATTTTACTGTTTATCTTGCTGTCATTGGCCGGACTACGCGGCTTGCAGCAGTTGTCGATACAGAGCTTGCCGGATCTGGATTTACCCAGCGTCATTGTCAAACTTAATCAACCGGGCGCGGCGCCGGCACAACTGGAAACCGAAGTGGCGCGCAAAGTCGAGGATTCGATTGCCACGCTGTCCGGGTTGAAGCATATCCGCACCTCGATTACCGATGGCTTGGTGCAAATCAATGTCGAATTTATTCTGGAAAAAAAGCTTTCCGATGCCTTGATAGAAACCAAGGACGCGGTGGACAGGGTGCGCTCGGATTTACCTAGTAGTGTGCTGCAACCCAGTATCAGTGCGGTGACAGTGGGTGGCGCGCCGATTTTGACCTATGCGATTGCCTCGACCAAACTGGACGAGGAAGCCTTATCCTGGCAGGTGGACGATAATGTCAGCAAGGTCATGTTGGGCGTAGCCGGTGTCGGCCGTTTCGAACGGCTGGGCGGTGTGCAGCGGGAAATACAGCTGGAAGTCGATCCGGTGCGCTTGGCTTCGCTGGGCGTCACCGCGACCGATGTGTCGCGAGCCTTGAAACAGGCGCAGCAGGAGTCTTCCGGCGGCCGGGGTAATGTGGGCTTGGCGGAGCAATCGGTGCGCACACTGGCCACGGTGCGGCAGGCCAGCGAACTGGCGACCTTTCCGGTGCCTATAGCCAACGGCGGCGAGGTGCGCTTGGAGCAAATCGCCACGGTCCGCGACACCGTTGCCGAGCGTACGCAATTGGCAGCCTTGGACGGCAAGCCCTTGATCGGTTTCAACATCTACAGGGCCAAGGGTTTTGACGAAACCCGCATCGCCAATGATGTGGAGCAGGCCTTGGCGCGGATACGCGAAGCCGATCCTTCCTTGAGTTTTACGCTGATTTCCGGTTCGGTGGCGTATTCGCAAGAGCAGTATGAAGGTTCGATGATGATGCTCTACGAGGGCGCGTTATTGGCGGTGCTGGTGGTCTGGTGGTTCTTGCGCGATTGGCGGGCAACTTTGGTATCGGCGTCGGCCCTGCCTTTGTCGATTCTGCCGACGTTCGCGGTGATGCATTGGTTGGGGTTTTCCATGAACATGCTGACCATGCTGGCCTTGGCTATCGTGGTCGGGATATTGGTGGACGATGCGATTGTGGAAATCGAAAACATCGCCCGGCATGTGCGGATGGGCAAAGGCATCCGTCAGGCCGCCGCCGAAGCGGTTGATGAAATCGCGCTAGCGGTGATCGCCACCACCTTGACATTGGTGGTGGTGTTTATGCCTACTGCCCTGATGAGCGGGGTGTCAGGATTGTTTTTCCGGCAGTTCGGTTGGACCGCCGTGGTGGCGGTGCTGGCATCCTTGTTGGTGGCGCGTCTGCTGACGCCGATGCTGGCGGCTTATTTACTCACCGAAGGCCATCACCCGGCCAGCGTCGATGGCAGATTGATGCCCATTTACCTGCAAGCCGTGCAGTGGACCTTGCGTCATCGCCAGGCGACGATGCTGCTCTCTACGCTGTTTTTTATCGGTGCTGGCTTATTGCTGCCCTTGATCCCGGCCGGTTTCGTACCACCCGCTGATCGCGGCTATACCACGGTGCAACTCGAGTTGCCGCCGGGCAGTTCGATAAACGATGCCAGCCGAATCGCCGAAGCGGCGCGAACTGTTCTGCAACCGCTGGCAGGTGTCGAGCACATTTTTACCGCGGTCGGCAGTAGTCAAATAGTCGGTGGCGGCGTGACCAGACCGGGCGAACAACGGAAGGGGGCGCTGACCTTAACCTTGAGCGAGCGGGGACAGCGGCCGCATCAAACGCAGATTGAACAGGCGGTGCGAACGGTATTGCGCGAAGTGCCCGGCGCCCGCTTTTCCATTGGCATTGGTGGCCCTGGCGAGAAAATGTCTTTGATACTGTCCAGCGATAATGCGGCGGCTTTAAAAGCCAGTGCGCAGGCATTGGAGCGCGATTTGCGTACCGTGGGTACCTTAAGCAGCATCAGCTCCACCGCGAGCCTGGAACGGCCGGAAATTGCGATTCGGCCGGACTGGCAGCGCGCTGCCGAACTAGGCGTGACAGCCGAACTGATCGGCGAAACGGTGCGCATTGCCACCAGCGGTGATTTCGACGCCCAACTGGCCAAGCTGAACCTGGATAACCGCCAACTCGCGATTCGGGTAAGGATAGCCGATGCCGCGCGGCAGGATTTGCAGGTCTTAGCCAATCTAAGAGTAAGGGCGGGGGATAGGTTGGTGCCGCTGTCCAGTGTGGCGGAGCTAACGTTAGCCAGCGGTTCGGCGCAGGTGGATAGGTATGACCGTCGCCGCTATGTCACGGTCAACGCCGAACTGGGCGGCATGTCCCTGGGTGAGGCACTGGCCGCTGCCAAAACTTTGCCGGCAGTGGTTAATATGCCGTCCAGCGTTAAATTGATTCGTACCGGCGACGCCGAAATCATGGCCGAATTGGCCAGCAGTTTTGGTATGGCGATGCTGACCGGATTGCTGTGCGTGTTTTGCGTATTGGTGTTGCTATTCAAGGATTTCTTTCAACCCTTGACCATCCTGTCGGCGATACCCTTGTCAATGGGCGGCGCGTTTGTCGCACTGTTGCTGACCGGCGGTGAGTTGAATATTCCGTCGATGATAGGCTTGATCATGCTGATGGGCATCGTCACCAAAAACTCGATCCTGCTGGTGGAATATGCGTTGCTGGCGATGCGCGAACATGGGCTGAGTCGGCACGAGGCCTTGCTGGATGCCTGCCATAAACGCGCCCGGCCTATAGTCATGACCACGGTGGCCATGATTGCCGGTATGTTGCCGATTGCGTTGGGATGGGGGGCGGACGCCAGTTTTCGTCAGCCGATGGCGGTGGCGGTGATTGGCGGCTTGATTAGCTCTACTTTGTTAAGTCTGCTGGTGGTGCCGGTGGTGTTTACCTATGTCGATGGTGCTCGGCAAAGTTTGGTAAAGCCGTTTTTCGGTAGTGTCTCAAAGGGCGAATGAATTCGCCCTTCACGCGGCGTTAACGAGTACCGAATACCACGATGGTTTTACCGTGAGCGGTGATCAAGCCCTTGTCTTCCAGTTCTTTCAATACGCGTCCAGCCATCTCGCGGGAACAACCAACGATGCGGCCGATTTCCTGACGGGTGATGTGCAACTGCATGCCGTCCGGATGAGTAATCGCGTCAGGTTCCTTGGCCAGATCCAACAGCGTACGGGCGATACGGCCTTCCACGTCCATGAAAGCCAGGTCGCGGTATTTGCGGCTGGTGATCAACAAACGGGTCGAGAGCTGTTCACCGAGTACGGTCAAAATCTCCACCGCTTGATCGCGCAGTTCGGCGTTGAGCAGCAGTTTGAAGCGCTCGTAACCGATTTCCGCCATCTGGCATTTGGTGCGGGTTTTCACCAGTACGCTCCGCGTCTCGGCGTTTTTGAACACCCCGATCTCGCCGACGAAATCGTGTTTGTTCAAATACGCCAAAATCAACTCGCGGCCTTCCTCGTCCTCGACGCTGACGCTGACCGAGCCGTCGACCACAAATAACAGTTTGTCACCTATGTCGCCAGGGCGGACTATGGTGATTTTGGCTGGATAGCTCCTAACATGGCAGAAGCGTAAAAAGGCGTCCAGGGCAGAGGGTGAAATCTTGTTTTGTTTAACAAAGCTCATAATTTGTAATAATTCTGTGAACTAGATTGGTTACCCTATCAAGGTGCAGTAGTTTTACAAAAAAATCAAGACATTTGACGGGTTCGTTGTAAAATTCGCGACAATTTTGAATTTGGTTGGGGTTTAACATGCAGGCAACGATTAAATGGGTCGACGGCAGATTATTCGTCGGCGAATCCGGCAGCGGGCACACGGTTGTGATGGACGGGCCGCCGGATCACGGCGGCCGTAATCTCGGGGTGCGCCCCATGGAAATGCTGTTGTTGGGCGTGGGCGGCTGTTCGTCGTTCGACGTCGTGGATATTCTGCAAAAAGGCCGCCACGAGATTGTGCATTGCACTGCCGAACTGACTGCGGAACGGGTGGACACAGTACCGGCCGTATTCAGCAAAATTCATTTGCACTTCAAGGTGACGGGTAAAAATCTGCCGGTTGCCGCAGTGGAACGGGCGGTGAAGTTATCCGCCGAAAAATATTGCTCGGCTTCCATTATGTTGGGCAAAGCGGGCGTGGAAATAAGTCATGATTTTGAAGTTATAGAGGGTTGATCGGTTGAGCAAATTACAGTTACACGGGTTTAATAACCTGACCAAATCGTTGAGTTTTAATATTTACGACGTTTGCTATGCACCCAAAGAGCAGGAAAAAGCCTACATCGAATATATCGACGAAGCCTATAACGCCAAACGTTTGACGCAGATTTTAAAAGACGTAGCCAACATCATTGGCGCGCAAATTTTGAATATCGCCCATCAGGATTACGATCCGCAGGGTGCCAGTGTGACGATGCTGATTTCCGAAGGTGCGGTCATTCCGGCCGGCATGAATTCCGAGTCACCCGGCCCGTTGCCGGAGACGGTTTTAGCGCATTTGGATAAAAGCCACATCACCGTACACACTTATCCGGAAAGCCATCCGGATACCGATATTTGTACGTTTCGGGCCGACATCGACGTGTCAACTTGTGGGCAAATTTCCCCGCTGAAAGCCTTGAATTATCTGATTCACAGTTTTGAGTCCGACATCGTCATCATGGACTACCGGGTGCGCGGCTTTACCCGCGACGTGTCCGGGCAAAAGCATTACATCGATCACAAAATCAACTCCATCCAGAATTACATCGCGGAAAGCACTAAAGAGCTGTACCAGATGATTGATGTCAACGTGTATCAGGAAAATATCTTCCACACCAAGATGATGTTGAAAGAAACCGAACTGGAAAATTACTTGTTCGAGAAGGAAAGTAATTTCAGCGACGAAGAGCAGGAAGAAATCCAAGGTATGCTGCAGGAAGAAATGGCCGAGATTTTTTACGGTCGAAATTTCTCTTAAAAAATACGCTGGTTCAAACAGCGGCCTCAGCAGTCACAGCTACTGCTGAGGCTTGTTTTGTTTATGGGGCCGGTTTACGAGGGGCTTGCTCGCGCATTTGTTCTTGATGTTGTTTGCGCAAGTCGTCCATTTTTTGCATTTGTTCCGGGCTTAACACCTCTTTCATCCGGCTGTGCGACTCTTCGTGGATGGCGCGGAATTTTTCGTGCTGTTCTTTAAAAATCGCTTCCAGTTTGGTTTTTTGCTCCGGACTGAGTTGCAGCAGTTTGTTCAAATGTTCTAGTTTGTGGTCCACCGGTTGGCCATAGTCGTTTTCACTAGGGTAAGCGAAGGCGGTTAACGGCAAGGCCAGGACGATGGCGAGGAACAGGTTTTTTCGCATGGTCTAATCTCAAGTTAAATTGATGTGGTGCTTGGTGTGCGAGGGAACTGATGCCGGAACGCCGGCAAAAGTTCACTACTCTGAAAAAGCCTTGGGATTATGCGAGGCCACGCAGTCGATGCTGAAACGTCTGGGTTGTTCTGACAGTTCCAGCGCCGTTAATTGTCCGCCCCACAAGCAGCCGGTGTCTATTGAGTAACAGTTATAGCCGGTGAAATAGCCCAGCGTGGACCAATGGCCGAAGATGATGCGCATATCGATACTTTTGCGGCCCGGCACTTCAAACCAGGGCATTAAGTGGTCGGGTTGGCTGCCGGGCGCGCCTTTGGGCCCAAAATCCATCACGCCGTCGACGGTGCAATAGCGCAGCCGGCTGAAACAATTGATCGCAAAGCGCAGTTTTTCGGTTTTCAGTAAATCGTCGCGCCAGACCACGGGTTTGTTACCGTACATGGAGCGGAAAAAGCGTTCGTGATCCGGGCTTTGCATGGCTTGCTCGGTTTCACGCGCCATGCGCAGTGTGGTTTCAAAATCCCACTGCGGTGGCAAACCGGCATGCAGCATGCAAAAATTATCATTGTGATGGAACAGCTTTTGATGGCGCAGCCAGGTTATCAGCTCTTCGCAATCCTCGGCCCTTAAAACGTCGCTCAGCGTGTCTTTTTTACCGGCCTTGCCTAGCGACACCACGGTCGCAATCAAGTGCAGATCGTGATTGCCCAGTACGGTAACGGCCGCAGAACCCAAGCCTTTCACAAAGCGCAGCGTTTCCAAGGATTTTGGGCCGCGGTTCACCAAGTCGCCGGCCAGCCAGAGTTGATCCTGATTCGGATCGAAGCTTATATGGTCCAGCAAACGACGAAACTCGTCGTAACAGCCCTGAATGTCACCAATTGCATAAATCGCCATTAGTGCAGCGTTCTGGGTATCGATAAAGTGAATTTGGGAATGGCTGCGTTAAAATTTTCGCCGGCGTCCGATTGCATTTGATACTTACCTTGCATCACCCCGACCGGAGTTTCTATCATCGCCGCGCTGGTATAGCGGAACGAGTCGCCGGGGCTAAGATGCGGGTTTTCTCCCACCACGCCGTCGCCGTTGACTTCCTGCACCTTGCCGTTGGCATCGGTGATCAGCCAGTGGCGAGTCAGCAATTTGGCCGGCGTGGAACCGACGTTGGTGATGGTGATGGTATAGGCGAACACATAGCGGTTCTGTTCGGGGGACGATTGGGCCTCGATATAGTAGGGTTGGGCTTCAACTAAAACTTTGTTTTTTTCGCTCATTGATAGATGATGTAAATCAGTATTTGCCTTATTTCAACCCAACTCATACCCAAACGCAAGCAAGCAATCCGATGAATATCCGCAGATTCCTGAGCGCAGGGCTAATCGTCTGGTCCCTGCAGGCGCTTGCCGAAGATACTAAAGATTTATTTGCTGCCGCAGCCACCGGCAAGCTGGATCGCGTCGAGTCGCTATTGGCGCAAGGCTTGGACGTCAATGGCAAACTGGAGACCGACCGTACTGCGCTGATGGCAGCCAGTTTTAACGGCAATTTACGGATTGTCAAGGCGCTGCTGGCTTATGGCGCCGACGTCAATTTGGCGGATAAACTAGGTTCCACCGCATTAACGGATGCCGTGATGTTTGGCAATGCCGACATCGTTGGCGTGTTAATCGCGGCCGGTGCCAACGTCAACGCGGCGGACAGCCTGAGCGTGAAAATACTCGATAAAGCCAAAAAGCTTGGCCGGGAAAACATCGTAAAGCTGTTAGAAGCGGCCGGTGCCAAAGGTTCGGAAGCCAAAGTCGAAGAAAAGATCGAAGGCGAACCCAAAGCCGAGGAAGAAAAAACGCCGGAAGAACCCAAAAAATGATCCAATTCGCTGCCGACCGAATTTCCGGATTTGCATCTCATTAAACCCGCTAAAATTATCAGAATGACAGACTCACAAAAGCCATTACACATCCACATCCTCGGTATTTGCGGCACCTTCATGGGCGGCTTGGCCTTGATCGCTCGCGAATTGAGCTACACCGTCAGCGGCTCGGACCAGAACGTCTATCCGCCGATGAGCACGCAACTCGAAGAACAAGGCATCCGCTTGATGAACGGCTATAAAGCCGAAAACCTGGATTGCAAACCCGATTTGGTGGTGGTTGGCAACGCCATGTCGCGCGGTAATCCGGAAGTGGAAGCGGTATTGAACCTAGGCTTGCCGTATATCTCGGGTCCGCAATGGTTGGCGGAACACGTGTTGCAGCATAAATGGGTATTGGCGGTGGCCGGTACCCACGGCAAGACCACCACCAGCAGCATGCTGGCCTGGGTGCTGGAATACAACGGTTTCAAACCGGGTTTTCTGATCGGCGGCATTCCGTTGAATTTCGGCATCTCCGCGCGCTTGGGCGAGTCGGATTTTTTTGTCATCGAAGCCGACGAATACGATTGCGCCTTTTTCGACAAACGCTCCAAATTCGTCCATTACCGGCCACGCACCGCGATATTGAACAACCTGGAATACGATCACGCCGACATCTTCGAAAACCTGGACGCCATTAAAAAACAGTTTCACCATCTAGTGCGCACCATACCCAGCGAAGGTCTGGTCATCGCACCGGCTTGCGAACAACATGTCACCGAGGTGCTGGAAACAGGCTGCTGGACGCCGGTCGTGAAGACGGCTATCGACGGCGACGGCGATTGGCAGGCGCACTTGTTGAAAGCTGACGGCAGTAGCTTCAGCGTCAGTTTTGCCGGCCAAGAGCAAGGCACGGTTGATTGGACCTTAACCGGCCGCCATAGCGTCTACAATGCCTTGTCTGCCATTGCCGCCGCCCGGCATATCGGCATTCTGGCAAAAGACGCGATAGCGGCTTTGCAGCAGTTTCAGAGCGTGAAACGGCGCATGGAAGTCATCGTCAAAAGCGCCGGCGTCACGGTTTACGATGACTTCGCCCATCACCCGACTGCCATCAAAACCACCTTGGACGGCTTGCGCCAACAAGTCGGCAGCGAAAAAATCCTGGCCATCGTCGAACCGCGCTCCAACACGATGCGGTTGGGTGTGCATACGCAATCGCTCGCAGAATCCCTGGGCCAGGCCGACCGGGCCATCGTCTATCAGCCGGATAATCTTGGCTGGGATTTAAGCCAGCTACTCAAATACGCCAACAACATCGAGATTTGCAACAGCTTGGAAAGCATTATCGCTACCATCAAAGCCCAAGCCGGCGGCGTTTGCCATGTGTTGCTGATGAGTAACGGCAGTTTCGGTGGCATATACAAACGCCTGCGGGACGAGTTGTAAGCCATGAACCGCGTCGAAATCCGCTACTGCACGCAATGTCGCTGGTTGCTGCGCGCTGCATGGATGGCGCAAGAATTGTTAAGCACTTTTGAACAGGAACTGGACGAACTGGTGATGCAGCCCGATACGGGCGGTATCTTTGAGGTGCGCGCCAACGGCGAATTAGTTTGGTCCCGCAAGCAGCAGGGCCGGTTTCCGGAAATTACCGAGTTAAAACAATTGGTGCGCGACCAGATTGCCCCCGAGCGCGACCTGGGGCACGCCGACCGCAAGCCCGCGCCGCAGTCTTGATCAGGTTGCGCAAAGACTAAACAAGGCCAAGCTGTCTGAGATGATGCTCCCGGAAGACGACGCCACCCTCATCAAACCGCAAGACGACGATCTGACCCGGATCAAGCCTCGCCCCTATCCTCAGGTGTTGAACGACAGTCCTGGGCAGGACGCTAAATTCAACGACGATTATTCCTTGCGCGGCGCCGTGGGCGTGGGCGGCGGCGGTCAGGTGTTGCTGGGGTTTGACGAGCGCATCGGGCGGGAAGTGGCAATCAAGGAGTTACTGGATCAGGCTGCGAATGATGATGTCGAGCTCAGCGCACGTTTTCTGCGCGAAGCTCGCATCACCGGCCGCTTGGAACATCCGGGGATAGTGCCGGTTTACGATCTGGGGACTAAACAAAGCGGCGCGCCCTATTATGTGATGCGCTTGGTGCGTGGAGATACACTGGCCAAAGCCCTAAAAGCCTGTAATGACGAGGTGTTGGCCGAGCATGCGCTGTCGCGGCGCTTGGGCTTGTTGGACAGATTAATCGACGTTTGCGAAGCCGTGGCTTATGCCCACTCCAAAGGCGTGATTCATCGCGACATCAAACCCGGCAATATCGTGCTGGGCCCGTTTGGTGAAACGATTGTTTTGGACTGGGGCTTGGCCAAGGTGGAAAACGAAGCCGATCTGGCGCCACTAATATCTGCCGCACCGAAACAGGTAGCCGACGATGCCGATTTGACCCGGATCGGCGACATTCTCGGCACCCCGGCCTACATGGCGCCGGAACAAGCCAATCCCGATTTCGGTGCGGTAGATACGCGCTCCGATGTGTTTGCACTTGGCTGTATTCTCTATTATTTATTGGCCGGTCATCCGCCGCTAAGCGGTAGCGCCGATGAGATATTGGCGCAACTCAGTTCGCTGGCGCCTATGCCCTCGGCTCGCGACCCGAAGCTGCCCATGCCGCCGGAATTGATCGCCATCTGCGACAAGGCCTTATCCAAGGACAAATCGCTACGGTTTCCGAATGCGGCTGCGTTAGCTGACGAGTTGCGGGCCTATCGCGACGGCCGCTTGGTGAGCGCCTATGCCTATTCGCGCGGCGAACTGCTCCGCCGCTTCATCGCCCGCAACAAAGTCGTGCTGGCGGCCAGTCTGGCGGTATTGCTGGCGATTTTGATCGGCGCCGGGCTGGCCTTCAAATTTGGCGTGGAGGCGCATAAAGCCCGAGACTTGGCGGTGGCTGAAGGCGAACTCGTCAAGCAGGAAAAGCAGCAGGTGGAGCGTGCGCTAGCCGATGTCACCCGTATTTCCAATCAGAACCTGACGGCCGCCAACCAGATCGCGGACCGCATCTTGGGCAACTTGAACGAAATGCGCATGGGCATGCAGCAAACGGCTGAGTCATTACGCAGCAATGCCGAATTAGCGGCATCCGCTGGTTTGCTGGAGAGCTTGCTACAACGTTATCCGCGCGGTGAAAGTTTCGCTACCACCCGCGCACCCGGCACTATCGTGGCGGTAGCTCCGGGCAAATATCGCCAAGCGCTGGGTGCCGATACCTCGCAACTTGAGCACAATCGGATGACTTTGGAGCGGGGTGTGCCGATTCTGAGCCGGATTTACCAAGCCCCAGAGGGCTTTCCCGCCGTCACGATGGTGGTGCCGATCAAACAGGGTAAAACCATCCCGGGATTTATTTCCATGCGCATCAAACCGGTCGATTTTCTGGGTGGTTTGCTGGCCGAGGATACTCAGACCCAAAAACGCACAGTGTGGGTTGTGCAAGATGATGGTCTGCTGCTTTACGATAGCGATCCGCAGGAGATTGGCCTTAATTTGTTCCGTGAGGAGCGCTTCAATCAGATACCGGAATTGCGCCAGCTCGCGGCTGAAATCGCCGATCAAGACGCCGGCGTGGGCTATTACCAAAGCCAGTCAGCGGCTCAATCCGCGCCGTCAAGGCAGATCGCCGCCTGGGTAAGTTTAAGGCCGGCGGAGAATCGGGGCTGGAAAGTGGTGGTTTTAGAAGCTTGGTGACGCGGCTGTATCGCACAGTCTCGCCCTTGGAACTTATACAAGGCGTGGCGAAAGCATTGCGTTGAAGCGTAGCCGGTTAGAGAAAGCCTTGAAGGTCATTGCGCGTAATAAAGCCCCCGGCTGTGCCGGGGGTATGTGCTATGTTAAGCTTCTGATTTCGGCACGGCCACTGGAGGCTGTGATTTTTTCCAAAGCCCGCCGCCGGCAAAACAATTCCAGCCCCAGCGCAGCCAATTCAACAACGCTGCGGCCATCCACAAAGACCAAGCCAGCATCAGAATCCGGTAGGCCAGCAAAGGCAGGCTTACGACGGTGGCAACAGCCAACTGCGGGCCATTGCGATCCTGATACCAGTTCAGCAAAGTTGCAGAGGATTGATTTCCGGCAATTTGCATATCCGGTTCGCCCAGCAGGCCCTGCTCAACGGCAATCGCTATTAACAATAGCGACAACAGCGTCAAGCCGGCCAAGCCGATTTGCGCCAGATTGAACCAGCGCGGCCGCTGCGGCGCATGGCCGGCGCGCAATCCCAACGCAAACAACCAGCCCACCACTAAAAATGCGGCAGCAATATGCAGTTGGCTCAGACCGATCAACAATAAAAACCACTGCCAATGCCGCAACGGCGTGATGCTTAACTTACCCAAGCCGAACGCCAGTAAAGCCAGTACGATCAGCAAACCCCAAATCAACACGGCCGGACCAAATTTTGGGCCGAAGGTCCACAACAACCAACGCTGCTGCGGCATCAGTAATTGAATACGGCTGTTGACGCTGGTAACGCCAAGATCGACCAGCGGCGTGCGCAACAGCACGCCCGGTTCTTTAGCCGTTTGCCAATTAAGCACAATTTGCTGGGTGCCGGGATGTATCGGCAAACTGACCGCCGCGCCTTGCTGACGAATCGGCTGACTGACACCGTCTATCGTCACGCTTTGCAGCTCCGCGAGTTCCGGCAGCTTTACGGGGTGTTGGCCGCCTTTGGAGCTGCGGATGCTCAAAATCAGTTCGACCGTTTCGCTGCGTTGCCCAGGCTTAACTGCCAATTCGCTTCTATCGATAGTCAGGGTTGAGCCGGCCACCGCTTGCGGTCGGCCGATAGTCAGATTGACCTTTTCGCCCGGCCAGGGCCGCCACTCCGGCAGCCACTGGCCCTGCCCGTCCTGGTGATGCACCACCGCGATACCGTCGGCTTGTAAATGCCAGATGGGGCTGACATCGGCGCGCCACACCTCGGTCCACTGCGGCGTGTCGGCGGCTTGCAAGGTCAATTGCTCGGTTTTTGCCAGTGCCGACTCCCATTCCAAAGTGGCTTGACCCGCCGCCATGTTCACCAATACTTTACCGTCCTTGATTCGCACTTGCGGACTGGTAACCGCTTCGCCCGGCAACAACGGTAGTTCCAGTAATACCGGACTGAGTGCGCCGGCCAATTGCTCGACGCGGGTCGTCACTCGCCAGTCCAAGCCCAAATGCAGAGTTCTTTCCACCCGCACGAATGCCGGCAAGGCAGTTTGCTGCAATTTATTTCTCGGCCCGCTATCGGGTTGCAATCGGCTGAACTCCAGTTGTGGACCCACCTTGCCGTCCTCGTATAAACCATCCACCCGCCAGCCGTCGGCAATGACACCAGCGTGTTGCGGCGGCAATGGCAGCGGCAAACTAAATTTATCCTGCGCGGTATAGCGTCCCTGCATCGTCACTTTGTGTACTCCAGGCGACACAGCCAGCCACAAGCTGCCGTCATCCTGTCTGATCAAGGCTTGCGCCTCGCCGCCATCGACGCTGACCTGCTCCGGAAACCATTGCTCAAGCTGAGCCGGCAACGGTACTGCCAAATCCTGCTGCGCGTGCAATTGCAGTTCGATACGCAGCACTTCCGGCTTGACCAGTAATTGCATATCGGCAATCTGCGCGCAATTGGGTAGGCACTGCGGTGCTTGCAGCAAACGGGTTTTCAATTGCTCCAGCATTGGCGCGTCGGGCAGATCGGCATAGGCCTTTTGGTTTGGCGCCATCAACAGCGGCAGCAGCAACAGACAGGTCAAACTCGGCAAGGACAAGCGCCAGTTGGTGGCGATGGCGCCGAGCATTTTCAAAACCAATACCGCCACCAGTGCGGCCTGGGCAAAGTGCAGCAACATCATCATAAATGGCGACAAATACCAGAGGCGGATTTGCTGACCACTATCAACCGCGCCGTTCCAGCTTAACTCCACGCGCTGCCAGCCCCAATGCGGCAAACCGGGACCGGTTTGCAGATTGGCGTCCGGATCGATCCGCTGCAAACTGGCAGTGCTGCCACCATAAGCTCTCGACATCTTGGGTTTAGCGGAATACTCGGGCTCCGTTTTGGCAAGTTCCCTTATTTCCGGCTCCGGCGCCATAGCCGAATCCGCCATTTGTTCTACTTGCATCGCCATTGGTGCGGCGGCGCTCACCATCGAATGCAAACGTTGAATAGGCTGCCGGGGCAGTTCCAGTTGCGGGTAAATGCCGATACGAATCTGCGCTATCATGAATGGAATCGTCAGCATTAGCAGCGCCAGCCAGCTGGCGTTGCGATACCATTTCAACCATTGCCAAAAGCTACCCGCCGGTAATACCCGCAGCAGCGCCAACACCGCCAGCACATTCAGCCAAATCAAGCGCGGCGCATCGGCCTCATGCCAAATCAGCGCCAAACTGAGCAAGGCAAATGCGCCCCATTGCGGCGACCAGAGCCGGCCCACGGCCAACGCGGCAATCAAGACCAAAAACAAGTCCAGCAAGGTCCAGCGGTTTAACCAGCTATTCGGCACATTATCCACGCCGCTGACCGCCAGCAGACGCCAGCCCGGCGGGATGTTCAATTCAGCCTGTACTTGTTGAAATCGCTGCTGCCAGCCGCTGGCATTGATCGAACCCAAATCGGCTTCGATCCGGCTGTCGGCATTCAGTTGGATGGCACCGCGGCGCACTTCCACGCCCTGGTTGCCGTCCGCCAGTTGCGTGATCAATTGGCTCTGACCGTCCAGTTGCACTTGGCCCAGTCCCAGCTCGGGCACCGCGTTCAAGCGCCAGTCGCGACTCATCGTACCGGTGATGTTATCGCTGACCGTGTAACCGCCGCCCTCGAAGTCCAGCCACAGCGTGCGCTTCAACTTGAGTTGATTCGGCTCGGGCTCCGGGTCGCCGCGGCGCACAACCTTAAACTTCATACTCTCGCCTTGCTTGAGTTGATAGGTAGGTAAATGCTGCCATTCGGCGGGCAGATTGGTTTGACTGCCGTCTATCGCGGTCAAATTCTCGATCTCCACCAAACGCAAGGCAGGCACGGCCTGGAACGCCCACAACTCTTCCGCCGGCCAGTTCTCGTCCTTTACGGTCAAATCCAGTTGCGTCAAGGCTTGTGGATGGCGGGCATGAATGTCTATGCTCCAGCGTCCCGGCCGCACTTGCACCAATAGTCGTCCGTTTCCGTCCAGACGAGCGGGCAACGGGCTATTCAACGCCACCGGGATAAAGTTAGGCAGTAAAGCATAAGGAAACTCAATCTCGCGGGCCTTGCCGGAGACTTCCAAATCCAGCCGGGTAATGACTTGCAGTGGCACCTCGTCCTGCACCTGCCGGAATACTTGCAGGTCCAGCCTATCCTGCTCCCGGTCGGCAGTGTCGGCGTTCTCGGTATTCAGCCACAAGGCACCTTGCTTGATGGGGGGATACGCGACCGGCTTATCGTTGACGCTGAGCTGAATCAAGCCGCTGGCTTCGGGTAAGGCTAATTGTTCCGGCAGGCTTTCCCAGAAAAATTCGCCGCTGATCTGGTAGCGGCCCGCGGGAAAGTACAGGGCCGGCTTACCGTCTTTTTCTACGACCGGCTGGGTTTGTTTGTTGACGGTGACCGTCTGCGGCCAATGTTGCGTGTCGCCCGGCAAGCTAATCCAATCCTGGCGATACACGGTCCATTCGGCAACGAAGCTACCGTGCTTGGCTTGTAAATTCAGGTGCAGAGCGCCCGGCCAGGCACAATGTTTTTGTTGAAAATCGTCGAAGATAAACGGGCAACGATACTGGGTTTCATCCGCCAACACCCAGTTGACCCAGGGTTTTAACGGCTCCGGAACGTCTTGCATGTCCAACGCCCTTGCCGTTTGCAACGGTGCCAGCCCAAGCAGTAGCCACAGCATAAAAACCAATCGTCCCATTTTATCCTCCCGCCTTCATCCCATTTAAGGGACTTGATAAACATCATAGAAAACTCTCTCCCTCCGCACCCAGGGGCATAAAGGGATTTATGTATCTTAACATTCGTCATGCTTATCTAGCGTGGGGGCGATTTATCCCCAGCCGGGCTAAAGCTGGTGAAATTGAGCAATCTCCGGTTTTTGCTTTTAAGGCACTGCGCTGTCTGTCTCTTGTAGCTATTTGTTTGATGGTGCCGGGGAAATCTTTATCAGCGGCGGATCAAGCGATTAACGACCCTAAGTAGCTGAGCTCCGAGAGCATGACCACTGCCCAAATCAGAATGCTGATGCCGGCAGCGGCTGCGGCAATATCCTTGATGACGCGGATTTTTTCGTTTTGCCGAGTTTCCACGAAATCGCAGAGCGCCTCTATCGTGGTGTTAAGCATTTCGCATATCAGCATCAGCCCGGTAGCGGTTAGTACCGAGATGAAATCCACCCATTGGCGAAAATAAAAGCATACGGCCAAAATCAACACGGACAGTACGACCTTATAGGCCACACTAAAATCATAAACAACCGCGTAGCGCAGACCAGACAAACAGACCTTCAATTTTCTAAAAGGGTGATAACCGCTCTGTCCGGTATTGAGAAATTTGTTTCGCATGACTCACCTGATGAAGATGCCGCCGTTTTGCAGCAGATTAATTAAACCCAGCACCCACAATAGTCCCAGTAAGGCGCCAGCTAGTACATCCGAGGGGAAATGAACTTGCAGATAGACTCGTGAGACGGCAACCAGGGATACCGTCAATAGCGTAAACCCGGTCAAAGCGTAAAAGTTAAGCTCCAGTTTGTCGGGTTTGCACATCCAGCATAAGGCCGTAGCAAAGGCAACGATTTGCGCGGTGTGGGCACTAGGGAAGGAGGCGTCCAAGGGGATTTCACCCACAACGGGGAAAAAGTCGGGCCGCGGGCGAGCAAACCAAAGCTTGGCGAGACGGCTGAACAGGGCAGCACCCGTTAGGCTCAAGACCATCAGCCCTGCCTCTTTGATACGGCTGTTTCTCACCAGAACACCGCTTAGCACTGCGGTTATCGGGGCCAGAATGAACAGCGAACCAGTCCAGGTGATGGCTGCAAAAAAACGATCCAGCAAGATACTTCTAATGCCGTGCGCGGTACTCATTAGAAAGCGATCCCATGTGTACCAATGCGCACTGAAGCGCTCAATAAAAACCAACAGTGCGATTGCCGTTAACCAACATCCAAACGTCGGGAGATATTTCAAGCCTAACATTTTCATTATTTTGCCTCCGCGTTAGCCAACCACTAATCCGGCCGTCGAATCTCGCTGCTTTCGGGCAGTCGAGAGTGTCATTGTTACCATGGATTCCGGCTTTTGCCGGAAACATCTAATTCCACACCGCGGCTTGCCGCTTCGCCTGTCATGCTCCTTGGCGTATTACCGACAAATTGTTGGGAAAACGGCAGGGTTTTAGATGCTGATAAATTATTTGTTAATTATTTAACAATGACTTATGCGTTTTTGGTGGTGGCATTCTAATTGCTAAGCAAGAGTCGCCGGCACAGGCCTGGTTGACTTTGCAACCTGGTTTGGCCGGTATTCTTTATTAGTCATGAGGTGTTGATATGTTCGAAGCCATTGTATTGTTCATACTGAGCGGCCTGGTCGCTGCGTGCGCATACTCGTCTCAGGGTTGCGAACTTTCCTTTTTCGGCAAACTATTCCGTTCCGCTAAAGGCCAAACGCCAGCGACTTTGACCGGCCAATCTCTTGGTACGGACAGCGCTGAGCCAAGCTCCAGTTTCCTGGAGCAACTGCAAAGCGAAATTGAAGCCACTTTATTTCCGCGTCCTACGGACTCGGTATTGCGGCGTCATTACGATGCCTTGGTTGCTGTGGAAGTGAAAAACCGGTTGAGCTTTTTTAGCTGAGAGCCGAGGATTCTATATGCAGCCCAGTCGGGCTGCATATAGAGTCAGTCCTAAGCTCAGTCTTAGAGCCTCGCTGGGGTTAGCGAAAAATCCCCGCATTTTTTCTGACTTAGAAATTGACATTAATATTGGTTAGCCAGACGTGATTGGTTACATCGGGCGAGCCATAGTTATGGATGTATTGCAATTGATAGCCGGTATCGACATTCAAATTTTTGGTTACTTTGTAGCCCACCCCGACATAGCTGCGATTTTGGTTGATACCGGTTTGCACTGATCGCGCCAGCCGGCCCTCGTCTATGGAATTGAAATACACAAACAGCTCATCAAGCGCGATTAGATAAGCTTGGCTGTCCGGTATCGAATAGACTAAACGGAAGCGGTGCCGCATGCGATGACCGACGTCGCCTTCGTGGGCAAAGAAGCGTTGCTCGAGACGAAACCGGTACTGAAAATTCAGTTGTGGCGTCCAGTTGTCTATCCACTGCACCTGCTGCATCGCATCGTTAGTGGCCATTTCAAAGTCGGTTTGCTCGTTGTATTCGCCCTGCCAGGTATAACCTAGCCAGAGTTGCAATTTGTTGGTTAGCTTATAGCCGAGCAGTGGACGGACAATAATTTGATTAAACAAGGTATTGTCGGTTTTGGTGCGCGGTGCCAATTCCAGAAAAGCTAAATAGGAGCTGCCGCCGAAATCGGTTTGATAGGTATTGCTGATCCAGGTGCTGAAATCGTCTTGCACGGGGCCTGCTTCAATTGCGAACGATGTCAGCGTAAGGCCGGTGAACAGCAGGGCTAAGTGAGTTTTTTGCATGTGTAGGTACCGAAGAACTTGATTTGAAACGAACGGCGTCACGGTCAGCGCGGCTTTGCGTGTGCGGGTGCACGGTTTATCTGCTGGCGATAAGCTTATCTCAATTCTTGATAAATGTGCTTACTCAGGGCAGGTATTCTGCGTGCTGCGCAGTGGCTTAGGTTTATAAGTTTGTTGATTCAGGGAGTCGAGCGTAAGTCATCTGCTTGCCGCCATGCGGCTTTGTAGCAGCGGGAAAACCCGAAAGAGGGGTTTGGCTGGATTACATTGCAGACAAACTGTTTGCCAACGAAGTCTGCAACAGCAAAAGGTATTAACCGGTGACGTGATTCATAGCGGTTTTAGACAAACCCTCCGATAGTCGGAGGGGATGTGCTAGCAAACTGAATGCGGATTAGTCGGTCAATCCGCTTACACCTTCGACGGACCAATTTTCGAAATCGCTGGCTCCGGAGGTGTCGTCGCCTTTGCCGTATTGGATCCGGCAAGCGTAGTGACGCATCACGTTGGGGCTGTCTTTGCCGCTGATTTCCACGTCGGCATTGACAATATATTCGTAGTTGCCGAGAGTCCAGGCATTGGTCGGTTGGCTGGCAAATGACAGGCTTTGATCTTCGTCGGCTTCGTTTTTGATGTAGGTGTTGCAGTGGGCGAACGCCATAGCGGTCATGTCTGTGCTAATGGACATAGGGTTAGCCGCGTCCTTGCTTTCCACCAAAAATAAATCGGAAGCGGCGATGTCGTACATAAACGGCAGGAAAAACTTAATCTGAATGGCTAGCAGGCCTGCCAGACAGACGGCAAATATTATAATTTTCTTTTTATTCATGGCTCAAATGGTGGTTTTTATTGGTTTAATTATCTAGCGATCACCCGCGATTCTAACAAAGATCGTGGACAGTAGGAAATGCCAACCCTCTCCGCCTAATTTACCGTGAATTTAATATTGTCCAAGCGCGCAGTTTTACCGCGTCAGTTTCGGCAAAAGCCGGTCTGGCTTGGTTTATCCTAGTGTTCGCGCCAGCTCGTGCCAAGTTGCTTGTTGATCGATTTCGTCCAGACCGTCGCTATTGTTGGTCAATACGAGTTTGTACGGCAGCTCTTCGGTTTGCAATGCTTCGGCGCCTGTCTTGGCTTTGTCCAATACGCCCAAGTCGGCTTCCGATGGGTCGCCGCCTTGTGCTTGTCTACGCTGTATGCGTTGCTGCAGCACCTTGTCCTTAGCCTGTATCGAAACAATGACGAAAGGAATTCCCAGGCTTTGTGCCAGTAACTGGAACGGGCGGCGTTGGGCGTGTTGCAAAAATGCGGCATCGACAATAACCGGGAACCCGAATTTAAGCAGAGTTTGTGCTAGGTCTAGCAAATGTTGGTAGGTTTTTTGGCCGGCTTGTGGATGGTATATGCCGCCATCGATTGCCGAACTGCTTTTTTGCAGGGCGCTTAACCCAAACAGTCGTTTTCTCTCGACATCCGAACGCAAGCGGATCAGCTGATGTTTTTCCAATAGTAATTGCGATACCGCGCTTTTACCGCAACCTGGCAGGCCATGGGTCAGAAGCAATGCTGGTTTGCGCGGGCTTAAACTGCTGTCGGCCAAATGTAAATAACTTAGGCATGCTTGTCTGGCCGATTCTGCGCCGGTTTGCGCGAACCTGAACCCGGCAATCTTCGCGCGCACCGCGGCCCGGTAACTGACATAAAAACGCAACACGCCGAGGCCGGCATAATCGCCGCTGATTTGCACATAGCCATTCAAAAATCGATATGCCAGATCGGCGCGCCCGCGATGGAGCAAGTCCATGATCAGGAATGCCGCATCGCTCATCGTATCTATCCAGCGCAATTCCGGCGAAAACTCGATACCGTCGAATGCGACCGGCCGACCTCTTAACAGCACGATATTGCCCAGATGCAGGTCTCCGTGGCATTCACGAATAAAGCCGGCTTGTTGCCGCTGTGAAAACAGGTTTTCGGCCGCCAAAAATGCCTGCCGACAGTTATCTTGCATTGACTTGATCAATGCGGCATCTTCGGGTTTCATCAACTCAAGCAATTGCTGAAAATTTTGCCGGGCCGGCGCTTCAATGGTGGCCGGAGAGCCGTAGTTCGAGTCCGGACTCGCCGGCGCCAAGCCCCTATGAAACCGGGCGATAGTGTCGGCCAAGCTGTCGATATGCGTTGGCGTAACTTCCGCTTGGGCCAGTAACGTATCCATCAACTTATCGGCTGCAAAGCGGCGCATTTTTACCGCATATTCAAACGCCGGCTCCACGTTGATTCGGGGTTGTTTGGGGCACCCGCCAATAGCCGCCACCTTTAGATAAATACTGGGTGCCAGACGCCGATTCAAGCGAATTTCTTCCTGACAGTAAAAGTGGCGCTGGCTAAGTTGGCTGAAATCTAAAAAGCCCAGATCGACCGGTTTTTTAATCTTGTAAGCATAGCGGCCAGCCAGCAACACCCAAGAAATATGGGTTTCCAGTACGGTGACCCGTTTGACCGGATGCGGGAAACATGCCGGATCGCAAAGAGCGCTTATCAGTGGAGGATATGCAATGGCCATGATTAAACACCTTCCCAGACTGAGCGGGATTAATACTGCAACGGCAGTGCCTGTACTGCCGGCGATTCTGGCAGACCGGCGAGCGCTATGCAAAGCACGCCCAAACCTAAATTGCTGCTAGGCATGTCGGTCATAAATGCCAGGATTTGCCGTGCCTTACAGCGTAAAGTTACGTAATGGTTGAGATTTCGACTATAATCCCGCCCCGCTTATATGGCTTTTTCATAGGCTTACCAAATTCGACTGGTTTACATCAACTTCATCGACATGCTGATTTCGACCCTGGTACCTGACTGGTACGGAGCCTGATAAAAAATGGACATTACCCTCATCATTAAATCCCTGATACTCGGCGTAGTTGAAGGATTAACCGAATTTCTCCCCATTTCCAGCACCGGCCATTTAATTCTAGCCGGCGATTTGCTGAATTTTAATGACGACAAGGCCAAGCTGTTTACCATCGTCATTCAGGTAGGCGCGATCCTGGCGATTTGCTGGGAATACCGGGCCAAGATCGGCTCGGTATTGAGCGGATTGACCAGCGACAGGCAAGCACAAAAATTTGTGTTGAATCTGGCGATTGCGTTTATGCCGCTGGCGACGCTGGGCTTGTTGTTTGGCAAACATATCAAGGCCGCGCTGTTCAAGCCGGTGCCGGTGGCGTTGGCGTTTATCATTGGTGCGTTCGTGATTATCTGGGCGGAAAAACGCGAGCATAAAATCCGGGTCGATAATGTTGACGATCTCAGTCCGCTGGATGCCTTGAAATTGGGTATCGCCCAAGCTTTTGCCTTGATCCCCGGCACCTCCCGTTCCGGCGCGACCATTATCGGCGGCTTGCTGTTCGGTTTGTCGCGTAAGGCGTCTACCGAGTTTTCTTTCTTTTTGGCGATTCCCACCTTGGTCGTTGCCAGTCTGTACGACTTATACAAGCACCGCGACTTACTGCATATCGAAAGCGATGCGCTGTCGTTCGCGGTGGGATTAGTCGCGGCTTTTATCAGTGCCTTGCTGGCGGTTAAAGGTTTGCTGCGTTACATCAGTCATCACGATTTCATCATTTTTGCCTGGTATCGGATTGTGTTTGGCGTGGTGGTGATTGCCAGTGCTTACAGCGGTTTGGTGCAGTGGACGGTGGATTAGCATTCGGCGTCACGTAGGGCAGTATTTCGGTTTTTTGATCTTTAAAATTAAGGGTAGGTTATGGCTTTGCCACTGTTGATGATAGTCATCGGTCTGATTGTGTTGGTTTGGAGTGCCGATATTTTTGTCGAAGGAGCTGCGGCGATAGCGCGTTTTCTGGGCATGTCGCCGTTATTAATAGGTATGGTGGTGATCGGTTTCGGCACCTCCGCGCCGGAGTTGTCCGTGTCCGCCTTGTCGGCCTGGCAAGGCAATCCGGGTATAGCGCTGGGCAATGCTTACGGGTCGAATATCACCAATATTGCCTTGATTCTGGGGATGGTGGCCTTGATCAGTCCCATTACCGTCCATTCGCAAATCGTTAAAAAAGAACTGCCGGTGTTGTTTGCCGTGACCCTGTTTGTGCTCGGTCAGGTATACGACGGCGATCTGTCGCGGATGGATGCGGTGCTGGAACTGGCGGTATTCGTTGGCGTGATGACCTGGATGGTCCGGCAAGGGATGAGTAAAACAGCCGAGACGACCGACGTGTTAGGCGAAGAAGTTGCTGAAGAATTGGAAGAGCATGCGATGTCCTGCGCTCAGGCTGTCATCTGGCTGGTTTCCGGTTTGCTGTTATTGGTGATCAGCTCCCGCTTATTGGTTTGGGGAGCTGTATCGATTGCCCAGGATTTGGGCGTCAGCGATTTGGTGATTGGTTTGACCATCGTCGCCATCGGTACCTCCTTGCCTGAATTGGCGTCGTCGATTGCCGCCGCCCGTAAAGGCGAGCACGATCTGGCCTTGGGCAATATCATCGGTTCCAATTTATTCAACACGTTGGCGGTGGTGGGTTTGGCCGGGGTGATTCAGCCGATGTCGATTCCAGTGGAAATCGTTAATCGCGATTGGCCGCTGATGGCCTTGTTAACGGTGTCGCTATTCTTTTTGGGATACGCCAGAAAAGGCGAGCAAGGCCGCATCAATCGGGTTGAAGGCGGCATCTTGTTGGCCATTTACGCCAGTTACACCGTGTACTTGATTAACACCGTCGTGAGCGCTTAAGCATGTCCTTGGAAAAACGTTTGGGAAATATTGCCTTTCGATGGGGCAACTGGTTGCTGTATTCGCCGGGGTTAGTGTTACTGGCTTCGGTAATCTTGGCTTATCTGGCCGCGCAATACACCGGCAACCATCTAACCGTCAACACCGATACGGCGGAACTGATCGCTCCGGAAGCGCCGTTTCAGCAAAACCGCCGTAAATTCGAACAGCAGTTCGGCCAGGAAGTCCATACCTTGCTGCTGGTGATCGAGTCTTCCAGTCCGGAGTTGACCAAGGCCGCTGCGCAACGCTTGAGCCGGGAGCTTAGAGCGGATACCGAACATTTCACCAAAGTCTATCGGCCGGATGAAAATGCGTTTTTTCAGCGCAATGGCCTGCTGTATCTGGATACCGACAAGTTGCAGGATTTTTCGGTGACGCTGGCGCAAGCCCAGCCGTTTATCGGCCGCATCTCCCAGGACCCCAGCCTGAATGGCTTTTTCTCGATCTTCGAAGATGCGCTGAATGCAGAAACCAAAACCGAAGAAGTGCCCATCGATCTGATGTCTTTAATCGACAAGGTCAGCAACTCGCTGCATAAGACCCTGAACGGCGAAACGGACCTGCTGTCCTGGCAAAAACTGATTGCCGAAAACAAGATCAGCGAAGAGCAATCGGACAAAGCCTTTATCTTCGTCACGCCGAAATTCGACTACACCCAAATTTTGCCGGTAGAGCCGGCGATTAATGTCATCCGGCACGCTGCTGACAAAATTCAAGACCCCAACATGCCGGCCGTCAAGGTCTGGGTGACCGGCGAAGTCGGTTTGGAACACGATGAAATGGCCGGCATGAGTGAGGGTACTTTTACCGCCAGCATTTTTTCCATCGTATTGGTCTGCGGCATTTTGCTGGTTGCTTACCGTTCCTGGCTGTTGATGCTGGCTACCTTGCTGACATTGGCTTTGGGCATGGTGTTTTGCGGATTGTTCGCCTCCGTGGCGGTGAAACAACTCAATCTGATTTCTGTGGCCTTCGCGGTATCCAATATTGGTTTGGGCGTCGAGTATGCGATCCATTTTTGCCTGCGTTATCGCGACAATCTGGACCTCTACGGCAGCGACAAAGGCAAGGCAATCCGTTCGGCCTTGTTGGCGACCAGTCCGTCTTTGATTTTGTGCGCCGGCACTACCTCCATCGGTTTGTATGCCTTTATTCCCACCGACTACCAAGGCATTTCCGAGTTGGGTTTGCTGGCCGGTACCAGCTTGTTCATTTGCTTATTTATTACGCTGACTGTGCTGCCGGTGCTGCTTAAGGTGTTGCCGAATCCGCCCGTGCACCAATTACATGGCGAGCAACCCGGCGAATCGAAGTTTACCCATGTGTTGGCTCACTATACCTTGCACTATGCCAAACCGATTTCCTTGTTGACTTTGCTGGGCGCGGTGGTTGCCGTGTACTTTGTGTTTCAGGTGCAAACCGATTTCAATCCCTTGAATCTGCGCGATCCGCATACCGAGTCGGTGATTGCCTTCAAGGACTTGATGAAAGAGCGCGAAACTTCGCCGATGACCTTGACGGTTTTGGTGAAAAACGAAGACGAAGCCAGAGCGGCGCAGAAAAAGCTGGAGAGTCTGAAAACCGTCGACAAAACCGTCAGCTTGTTCGACTTTGTGCCTGACGATCAAGAAAGCAAATTGGGTATCATCGACGATATGGTGTTGACGCTGGGTCCGCAGAGCCAGTTTTTCCCGCAATTGAAAACCGGTACTGATCCGTTGCCGGCCATCAAGCGGATGATCGCCGCGATTGATGCCAATTTGCCGAAAAAAACCAATCCGGCAGACATCAAATCCCTGCAAACCTTTAAGCAGCAGTTGCAAGACGTGATGGTGGAATTGGAAGCCAGATTCCAGCCGGACCGCGGCGTGTTTATCGAGAAGATTCAAACCTCGTTGCTCGGCACTTTGCCCACTGTCATGAACCAGCTTCTGATCGGTTTCCATGCCGAGGAAATTGTACCGACCAGTATCCCGGCGGAAATCAAGGAACGCTGGTTGAGTAAAGACGGTTTATACCGTATCCAGATTTTTCCAAAGGAAGATTTGAACGATCTCGGTAACTTGCAGGCTTTCATCACCGACGTACAGGCCGTAGCGCCCAATGCCACCGATTTGCCGGTCATGTATTGGGAATCCATGAAAGCGGTGATCGGTGCCTTCCAGGAAGCCATCATCATTGCCCTGGTGGCGATTGCCTTGCTGTTGATGTTCATACGCCGCAGTATCGTCGACACTGTGTTGGTGATGACACCCTTAGTGTTGGCCGGCTTGTTCACAATGGCAACTACCGTGTTTACCGGCACGCCGATCAATTTTGCCAATATTATCGCTTTGCCTTTATTAATGGGGCTGGGTGTCGATAACGGTATCCATATGGTTGAAAAACTGCATCATTCGTTGTCCGAGGATCAGAATATTTATCAATCCAGTACCGCGCGCGGCATGTTCTACGGCGCGTTGACCACCATTTCCAGCTTTGTTGGTTTGGCATTTTCCCCGCATCAGGGCATCTCCAGCATGGGCTTGGTCATCACTATCGGCATTTTCTGGATCATGACATGTACTTTTGTGGTGCTGCCGGCTATCAGCAAGCTGGTTTTAAAAAAAACTGAGCATTTAGCCTGAGAGTTTGAAAACCATAGCCTAGACTTATCCGGCAACTTACATGGCAGCCGGTAAAGGTAGCGAACCCAGGGTAAGTTTGATTTTTATAATTAACTTTTAGTTTTTTAGAGGCAACCATGTTTGTAATCATTGGTTATGTGATTATTTTAGGCTGTGTATTGGGCGGCTTTTTGATGGCCGGCGGCCATCTGGGCGTGCTTTGGCAGCCGGTTGAGGTGCTGATCATCGTCGGTGCCGCCTTCGGTTCCTTCCTGGCCAGTAACTCGCTGGCCACCAGTAAAGCGGCGATGGCCGGCGGAACCGCCACGCTGAAAGGTAGTACCTACACCAAGGAGTACTACATGGAACTGCTGATGAGCTTTAACGCGCTGAGTCAGAAGGCCCGCAAGGAAGGTTTGTTGTCCCTGGAAAAAGTGGTGGACGATCCGGAGGGTAGCTCGATATTCGGTGAAAAAATCGTCCACGATCACCATCTGATGGAGTTCATTTGCGACAAGCTCAGGCTGATCCTGACCGGGGTTGATGTCAACCAACTGGAAGACATCATGGATGCGGAAATCGAAGTACACCACGCCGAAGGCAACGAGCCGATCAAAGCCGTGCAAAAAGTCGGTGACGGCATGCCGGCTTTCGGTATCGTCGCGGCGGTAATGGGGGTGGTACATACGATGGAATCGGTGGGTATTCCGCCGGCGGAACTGGGCAAACTGATCGCCGCGGCGCTGGTCGGTACCTTCCTGGGTATTTTGGTGTCCTACGGCTTTATCGGTCCGGTAGCGTCGGTCATGGAAGCGCGGCTGGAAGAAGAAAGCAACGCCTATAAATGCACGCAAAAAGGCCTGCTGAATTGCGCGAAAGGTACTTCGCCGGCGATGACGGTGGAATTCATGCGTACCGCGATTCCTCATCATGCCAGGCCGACCTTTACCGAGCTGGAAGAACAATTGAAAGCCGGCAAATAAGGTAAACGACAATGGCCGAACAACCGATAATCATCAAGAAAATCAAAAAGGGTGGTCACGGCGGTCACCACGGCGGGGCCTGGAAAATTGCCTATGCCGACTTCGTGACGGCGATGATGGCTTTCTTTCTGTTGATGTGGTTACTCGGTTCCACCGACGAGAAAACTAAAAAAGGCATTTCCGAATATTTCCAAAACCCGTTTGGCGTCGCGATTGTCAGTAACCCCGGTGAGGGCTCCGGCGACCGGACCAGCATCATCCAGGCCGGCGGCCAGGACTTGAAATCGCAAGACGAGGGGCAAGTGCATCAAGGGGAAAATACCCCGGCCGAGCCAACGCCTGAGGATATTGAAAAACTGGCGGAAGAGCAGGAAAAACTCAAGCTGGAAAAATTGCAGGAAAAAATCGAGGACATGCTGAAAGCCAATGACAAGTTGGCGGAATATAAAGATCAGATCAAGCTGGAAACCACCCCGGAAGGTTTGAAAATCCAGATTATCGATGCGCAAAATCGGCCGATGTTCAAACTGGCCAGTTCCGGTATCGAAACCTATGCGCAAGCCATCCTGCGCGAATTGGCGCCGGTGATCAATGAATTACCGAACAAAGTCACCATCAACGGCCATACCGATGCATTGCCGTTTCCCAGCAATCGCACCGGTTATTCCAACTGGGAGCTATCCAGCGACCGGGCCAATGTAGCGCGCCGAGAGTTAACCCAAGGCGGACTCAGTGAAGACAAGGTGCTGCGCGTGGTCGGCTTGGCATCCAGTATTCCTTACAAGGGCGACGTGCCTAACGATCCGATGAATCGGCGGATTTCCATCGTCGTGATGAATAAAAAGACCGAAAATCAGGTGCTGCATGATGGCGCCGAAGATAAGCCCGGCAGCAGCGATACCTCTGTGCCCGGTTTGCCGGCCATGTCGCCCGCGATACAGCAAAATACCAAAATTACAGGGGCGGAAGGCGCTGCGCATTAGCCGGGAGTAGTTAATTTGCGCAGCGCATCCTCTGTAGTAACTGGGCTCCCGCCGGCGCGGGAGCGACGATATTCAAGAACTCCTTAAATTGTAATCTGTCCGGCAATGCAGTTATTCAAGGCTCTGCTGAGTCAGCTAATGGCCTGTGTCGCTGTGATGGGCTTACGCGCACTGATCCCCCTGCCCATTAGCGTTTTGCAAGCTGTCGCTATTCAGGCCGGCTTGGCCGCACTGTTTTCGCGCGGTTTTCGCCAGCCTGTCTGGTGGCTGCCGATTCATTTGCTATTTTTGCCGACCGTGTTAGTGGGGCTGAGCTGGCAAGTGCCTGCTTGGCTGTATCTGCTGACATTGCTGCTGCTAACCCTATTATTTTGGGGGACAGTGAAAGGTGATGTGCCGTTGTTCTTATCGTCTTCCGCTGTCAGTCAGGCGCTGATCGAAATAGTAAGCCGCGAACGGGCGCAAGCGTTTATCGATATTGGCGCCGGTCTGGCTACCGTTGTCGTGCCGCTTGCAAAAGCCCGGCCGGACATGGCTGTGGTGGCCTTGGAGCGAGCGCCGCTGCCCTGGCTGCTGGCAACATGGCGTTGCCGCAATCTGGCCAATGTCCGGGTCGGGCGATCCAGTTTCTGGGAGCAGGATTTACGCGAGTTCGATGTGGTATTCGCGTTTCTGTCGCCGCTGGTGATGGCGAAAATCGGCGAAAAAGTCCGGCGGGAAATGCGGGCCGGCTGCTTGTTTGTCTCGTCCTCTTTTCCGATACCGGATAGCCACCCCGAATCGGTGCTCGAACTGAACGATAGTCGGAAAACAAAGCTGTATTGCTATCGGATAGGCCGGCTATAGCTGATCTCTAATAAGTTAATCCCTCTACCTTCTTCTGCAGGAGAGGGCGCTTAGCTCAATGACATTGCCTGGAGAGAGTGAGTTTTAGCGCTGTTATTAAGCCGCCGGCGTATTCGTAAATTCGGGGACCAACTGCTTCAAACCGGACAACAGCTGTTGGTTATCGTAGCTCCTGCACTGCTTCTGCAAATCCTCAATCTGTTTAGCCCATTCCACCGAGTCGTAGAGTCGGGCTTTGGCCAGGCGCAATTTCGCATGGCTGGTTGCCATTAATTGTTCCTGATCGTGGAATAATTCTTCGTAGAGTTTTTCGCCGGGCCGCAAACCGACAATCTTAATGGCAATGTCTTTGTTCGGAACTTTGCCGCTCAGGCGGATCATCTGCTCCGCCAGGTAAGTAATTTTGACCGGTTCGCCCATATCCAATACAAACACTTCGCCGCCCTGGCCTATGGTTTCCGCTTGCATGATGAGCTGGCAGGCCTCCGGAATCGTCATGAAGTAGCGGGTAATATCCGGATGCGTTACCGTGATAGGGCCGCCGGCCTTGATTTGCTCTCTAAACAGCGGTACCACGCTACCGGCCGAATCGAGCACGTTGCCGAAGCGTACCGTGGTAAAGCGGGTGTTGCCGGTCTGATTCAGGTTTTGGCACAGGATTTCCGCCGCCCGCTTGGTGGCGCCCATCACGTTGGTCGGATTGACGGCTTTATCGGTGGAAATTAATACAAAGCGCGCCACGCCGGCGGCAATCGCCGCTTCCGCCAGGATCTTGGTGCCGATCAGGTTGTTATGCACCGCTTCGCGGATCTGATTTTCCAGCAAAGGCACATGTTTATAAGCGGCGGCGTGAAACACGATTTCCGGTTTTTGCCCGGCAATTAATTGCTGCACCGCAACGGGATCGGCGACATCGCCTAACACGGCTTGGTGCGATAAATCCGGAAACAGCCGATTCAAGTCGGCGTTGACTTTGTACAAATTAAACTCGCACTGATCGAATACGATCAGCTTGCGCGGCTGGGCTCTCGCCAGTTGCTTGCAAAGCTCGGAACCTATCGAGCCGCCGCCGCCCGTCACCAAAATGACTTTGTCGTGCAGATGGTTTTTTATGCCGGGCCAATCCAGCTTCACCGGCGTGCGGCCCAGAATATCTTCGATGGAAACGCTACGTAGATTGGCGGTGGTGACTGCGCCGCTCAGCAATTCTTTGACCGAGGGTAGGGTTTGAAAATCTACCGAGCAGTTTTCGCAGATTTCCACGATCCGGCGCATTTGCTGATCGCTGGCCGACGGCACGGCAATCAGCACTGTTTCGATATTCCAGCGCTCAATCAATTCGGGTATTTGCTCGACCGTGCCGGCGACGCGGATGCCGCGAATTTCGCGTTTGTATTTGCCATGGTTGTCGTCGACGAACACTATCGGCACATAATCGCTATCGACATTGGCTAATAAATCTCTCACCAGCATTTCGCCGGCGGAACCGGCACCGACGATCAAGGCGCGTTTACCCACGCGCTCGGCAAACGTCTGTTCCTTCCAAAAGCGATATACCAAACGCGGAATGCTGAGCAAGGAAAACAGGATCAGCACGTAAAGGGGGACGACCGAACGCGGTACACCGTGCAGGCGGTCGTATAAAAACAAGGCGGAGGCAATAAAAAAAATCCCGGTCAACACCGCTTTGCCGATGCGGATCAGGTCCGGCAGCGAGGAAAACCGCCAAACGCCGCGGTACAAACCATACACCCAGAATAAACTGACTTGGATGGCTATGACCCAAGGCAGGAACAATAAGGCCGAATAAAAAAATTCGTCCGGGATGTTTTGCAGATTAAAGCGTAGCCAGTAAGCGCCGAACCAGGCCAACGGGATCATGGCCAGGTCGTGTAAGAAAATGGTGGTGCGGGAGCGGAATCTTAAGGTCACGAAATAACCCACTCGGATTGGCCGGCTTTAAACCGGTAAGCCAGATAGATTAAGGGCAGATAAGCCACGATAACGCCGGCCAAAGCATGGCTGGCATGCTTGAATATCCATAGGGATATAGGCAGCAGCCAGCCGCAATTGATTACCCAGCTTGCCAATAACACCGGTAAATGCCCGTAACGCTTGGCTGCATGCTGATAGGTATGCGAGCAATGCGCTGCGTACCATTTTTGTCCGCTGAACATTCTGACAGCCAGGGTATAGCTGGCATCCACGATAAACGCACCGAATAAAATCAGCCCGCAATACAGCAGTACGGCGGCCTGTTGTGCGGCCAGTAAAATCAATAAACCCAGCAACAGCCCGATAAAGCCGCTGCCGACATCGCCCATGAAGATTTTCGCTTTCGGCCAATTCCACAGCAAAAAGCCGCCGCAAGCCGCCGCCAAACTCAAGGCAACACCGCATAAGCTTTGGTCGATAAAAAACAGATAGCCCGCCAATGCCGAGGATACAAACAGCGCTTCCGACGCGGCAATGCCGTCGGTACCGTCCATGAAATTGAACAGATTTAAGGCCCACACCAAAAACAGTGCTCCGAAGGGGTAGCCCAACCAGCCTGGATTGACGCTTAAGCGCCCGAAGAGAGCGTCGAATGGCGCGGGGACCAATACCACGGGAAGGCCGCCCAACAATTCCAGGGCGATGATCGCCGCCAGTAAATGCGTCAAGAAACGCCAGCGCGCGGCCACTTCGCCGTGATCGTCACAAAAGCCGATAGCGGCTACCAATAGCGTGGAGCCCAACAAGGCCAGGGAAGTGCCAGTCAGTTGCCGGTCAAAAAACAACCAGAGCATCGCCACGCTGAAGGCCAGCACGATAGCCAAGCCGCCGCCGCGCGGGGTTGGCACGCTGTGTGAGCTGCGTTGGTTGGGAATGTCCAGCACCTTGTAAGTTAAGGCGTAGCGGCGAATCAGGCCGGTCAATACGGCGGCGAGCAGCAAGGTAACAGTAGAAAGCAGTAGCACGCTAGATTAACTTAGATGGCGAATAATATCGGGCAGGGCTTTCCAGAGAGTTTGGCGAGGTTGAAAACCCAATTCGCGGCCGATTTTAGCAGACGAATACCACGCCGAACCGGTTAATTTTTCCAGGCTATCGCTATCGATGGGAAAGCGGCGCCCCGTCAGCCGGCCAAAGCCATCGCCCAATTTGGCTAAACTGGTTAACAACGGCATCGGTATCGACCAGGCGACAGGCGGCTTGCCGAGCGCGGCTCTGATCGCGTCGTAAATCTGCCGGGTAGAGTAGTTTTGTTGATCCGTGACGATATAGACCTGCCCGGCTGCTTCGGGATTTTCTGCGGCCAACAATGCTGATGCCACCACATCATCGACATGCACCATGGAGCGCTGGTTACCGGATTCCGGTAGCGGCGGGAATATGCCGCGGCGAATTGCGTGGATCATGCGCGGCAGATTGCCTTTCCAGGTGTCGCCGTAGACCATGCTGGGCCGTAACACCACAGGATGCGGGACATAGCCGCCGTTCAGCACCAGTTGTTCGGCTTCGTATTTGGACAAACCGTAGGGATCTGAGGCGGGGGCGTTGACCGTTTCATCCATGGCTTGTCGGCTAGTCTGGCTGACGGCTTTGACGCTACTGAAGAACACAAAGGTTTTCACTCCGGCCTGTTGTGCGGCTTCCAGCAGTTTGCGCGTGCCTTCGGTGTTGATTTGCCGGTATTCGGCCTCATCCTGACGACTTTCCGCCAAGGCGTGGGCTTTGCCGGCCAGATGAAATATTGCGTCTATGCCGGCGCACAACTCCGGGGGGCAAGCTCCCGGTGCTGCCAAATCCAAAGCGATGTTGTTCTCACCATTCCCCGCGCGGCTGCATGTTCTGACCGTATAACCCTGATTGACCAAGGCTTGGCATAGGTGCGCGCCGATAAAACCGCCGGCACCGGTGACGAGAGCCTTAGTCATTCGATGTGCTGCCAGAAATACATAAGCGCCGGCAGCTAACTAAGCGGCAATTGGGGAAGGCGCTGCATTTGTCCGCAGTTCTTGGACGTGAATGCGCGACGAGAACGGGTAATCAGAATTATTGCTTGCTGCCATGCTCTGCAAACACTTCATACTTACCTTCCTTATCGAAGGAAACCACCTTGTACGCATCTTGCTGCCCGCCCATTTCCATGCCGGGGCTGCCCATCGGCATGCCCGGCGCGGCGATACCGACTATGTTGGATTTGCTTTGCAAAAGCTTTTGAATATCGGTAGCAGGCACATGGCCTTCGATAACGTGCCCGTCCACGACAGCAGTATGGCAGGACGCCAGCTTCTCAGGGACACCGAAACGGGCTTTGATGGTTTCCATGTCATCGCTAACCACGTCGTTGATTTTAAAGCCGTTTTGTTTGGCATGTTCCAGCCATTTACCGCAGCAGCCGCAAGTGGGGCTGCGATAGACGGTCATTTCCAGCGGCTTTCCGGCTTCTTCCGCGGATAGGTTCTGGCTGAGAGCCGCCAGCAATAACATGATTGATTTCGATGCGTTCATAAATACCTCTTTATTCGCCGTGTAGCGTTACGATGATGGTGCGATTGCCGGCACGATTGCGATGCTCGCATAGGTAAATGCCTTGCCAAATTCCCAAGGCCAATTGGCCGTCGCTGATCGGAATGCTTAGCGAACTGCCCAATATAACGGTCTTGATATGGGCGGGCATATCGTCCGGCCCTTCGAGCGTGTGGCGGTAGTATGGTTCATTTTCCGCTACCGCCCGGGAGAAATAACTTTCCAGGTCCCGGCGTACATCTGCATCCGCGTTTTCGTTGATGGCCAGTGATGCCGAAGTATGTTGCAAAAACACATGGGCCAGGCCAATTTCAATTTTATCCAGTTCGGCCAGCTGGCCGACTATTTCCCGGGTGATCAAATGAAAGCCACGCGGTTTCGCGGCGAGCTGGATGCGTTTTTGAATCCACATGTCGAGAATGTTAAAAATTGATAAATGCTGGAAATTTGGATGGCTGCAAATTATTCAGCGAATCGTAAAACTCCGCAATTGGTCCTCTAATCCCGGAGCAATACCGCAAAGTTGAGGTAGATAATTCCTTCTCCCGCCGGGAGAAGCTTAGGATGAGGGAGATTAAAATCAATTATTTACAACCCTCACCCCAGCCCTCTCCTTTATGCCCTGTGGGTGCAAGGGAGAGGTAGGCGTAACTTAGCGGCATTCCCCTCAAGTATAAACGCCCTTATTAGCGATGATATTGCGGGCTCAATTCCCGCACCGCATCGACCATGGCTTTGACGTGTTCCGGATTAATATCCGGCAAAATGCCGTGCCCCAGATTGAATACATGTCCTGAGCCGTTACCGAAACCTTCCAGCACTTTCCCTACCTTCTCGCGAATCACTTCCGGTTGCGCGTACAAGGTGATAGGGTCCATATTGCCCTGCAACGCTACCCGGTCGCCGACGCGGGCGCGCGCCTGGCCGATGTCGGTTTGCCAGTCCAGGCCCAGCGCGTCGTAGCCGGTGTCGGCCATCGCTTCCAGCCACAGGCCGCCGCCTTTGGTAAACAAAATGGTGGGGATTTGCTTGCCGTCATGACGAGTGTTCAATAGCTCGCGCACTTGCCGTGCATAGCGCAGCGAAAATTCCAGATAATCGTCGTGGCTGAGCATGCCGCCCCAGGTATCGAACACCATCACCGCATCGGCTCCGGCGGCAATTTGCGCATTCAAATAAGCGGCTACCGACTGCGCCAGCTTATCCAGCATTTGATGCAGCAGTTGCGGTTGTTCGAACATCAGGCTTTTCACTTTTTGAAAGCTTTTACTGCTTTTGCCTTCCACCATGTAAGTCGCCAGCGTCCAGGGACTGCCGGAAAAGCCAATCAAGGGCACCTTGCCGTGCAGATTGGTTTTGATCAAGCGCACGGCGTCGATCACATAACGTAATTCGGTTTCCGGATCGGGAATCGGTAATTTGGCAATGTCGGCGGCGGTTCTGACCGGGTTGGCGAATTGCGGGCCTTCGCCTTCGGCAAACGACAGGCCCAAGCCCATGGCGTCGGGGATGGTCAAAATATCTGAAAACAAGATGGCCGCGTCGAAGTTAAAACGCTCCAGCGGTTGCAGCGTCACTTCGCAGGCCAGTTCCGGATTGGTGCAGAGCTGCATGAAGCTGCCGGCCTTGGTGCGTACTTCCCGGTACTCGGGTAAATAACGTCCGGCTTGGCGCATCATCCAGACGGGGGTGCGGTCGACGGGCTGTCTTAACAGGGCTTTTAAAAATAAATCGTTTTGTAAGTTGGTCATTCGTTTCGGTTGGGATGAGAATCAGCGGCGGCTTTCTTTTTGTACGGCTCGGAAGCGTTTTTCCATGGCCTGCTTAAACTCGCCGGGCATAACGGCTTTAAGCTGTATCGCTTCGGCGGCAGATTGAAAAGAGCCGTAAATTACCACGTATTTTTCCTGTTCGCCCTGTTTGATGGGGTAGAACTTCAGGCCGTCGCGGTAATCGGCGTATTTTTTTTGAAAACGTAGTGCCGCATCTTTAGTGGACAGTACCATGACTTGCAGCGTGAAGTTGTTGGCTGGTTGCGCCATGATCCAGTCCTGATCGCTGCCTTCGAAGGCGGGTTTGGCGGGTTTGTGTTCGACGGGTTTAGCCGGGGTTGGTACAGCAACCGGCGCTATCTCCTCGGCCGGCGCAGCGTTGGCTGGCGATGGTTTTTCAGCTTGCTGCTCGGGCTTGGCTTGCTCAGGGTTTGGTCCTTTCGCGGGCGCCGTCTGTTTGTCGGCAGCAATGCTCTGAGTGCTTGGCTGCGTGCTTATGGCCTCAGACGATGGTTTGTTCGGTAATTTCGGGCTGGGTGTTGTTGAATTATTTATCGATTCGGTGTCGGCTGAGCGGAGCGGAGCTTGGCCGGTCGCTTCGGCTTCGATCAGTGCACGGCTTGACTCCACTGTATTGTTTGCCGGGCTGAGGGCGGCAGACACGATTGTCGGTGACGGTTCCGGCGCTTTGGGCTCGGGTGGTGGAGCGATCTGCGGCGGTGCCAGGACGGTTTCGACTGTCGGAGTGGGTGTCGGCTGCGGAGCGCTTGTGTTTTCGGTGGCAGCTTTGTCGACACTTTCGGTTGGAACCGCAATAGGCAGGTTGCCGGCGATTTGCCCGGTGACAAGATCCGGCGGTAATAAAGATTTCAGCGCATAGCCGGCACCGGCTAGCACACCGGCGATTGCCAGCCATAAGCCCAGTTTGCTGCGTTTATGACTTTGGGAATGAGCGAATTTAGGCAATTGCGCGAGTATTTTGCCGGGGATGCCGTTGCTGGCGCGATATAAATCCTCGATCAGGCTGTCGCTGATGGCGTTAAACGAGACCACTGCGCCCGGTTGCGCCGACAGATTTTGTAAATATTCGCCACATTGTTTTTTGCTGAGCGGCGGCAGTTCGATGAAATGGCACTCCTCCACCAATTTGTCGGTACCGCTTTTGATGTGGAATTGATCGTGATTCATCGCCAACACCAGCCGCAAGCCCGGTAGCGAGTCGGCAAATTCGATCAGCATCGTCATCAGGCCGGGTACTAAATTACCGGCATCATCAATCAGCAGCACTACCTTTTGTCTGGCGCATTTGTCGCGCAGTGCGCTTAAATCGAAAGCGGAACCTTTGGCGATGTTCAGGCCGCGCAACAAATCGTTGATCAGGCTTTCGAAGCTGGAGTCTGGTGAAGCCGGCAGCAACACGACTTCCCACATATCTTTGCGATTTTGCCGGACAGTTTCCAATAAGGTGGTTTTACCGATGCCTTCCGGCCCGCAGACGATCAGCGATTGCTGCAAATTGGCCAGCAAGTGCAGCAGCAAATCCAGTTTCTGCGAGCGCTCCAGCGTAATCAAGGTCCGTTCGGCGTTGTTGGCCACCGAGCGTTTTTGGTAACTATAAGTCAGGTCGTCGTTATCCAGCATAGCCGTTCAAAGTTGCCTGCAATTGCGCCAGATCGACGTTGACGGGGAGAGAGGCTTTGCCGACCGCTTCCAACAGAATCACGCGGATTTTGCCGTCGACATTTTTTTTATCGACCGCCATCAAATCCACGTATTGTTCGGTCGTCATTTCCGTAGGCGGTGTCACGGGTAGCTTGGCGGCCTGGAAAACGTCGATAATCCGCTTAACGTCGGCATCGTTCAGCCAGCCCAGACGCCGCGATAAATCGGCGGCAAAACAAGTGCCGATTGCCACTGCTTCGCCGTGCAAATAATGGCCGTAGCCGCTGCCGGTTTCGATAGCATGGCCGAAGGTGTGGCCCAAGTTTAGAGTAGCGCGCACGCCGGATTCGAATTCGTCTTCACCAACCACTTCCGCTTTATTGATGCAGGAACGCTCAATGGCATAAGCCAAGGCGTCTTTGTCGCGAGCCAGCAATTTCGGCATATTCGCTTCCAGCCATTGCAAAAAATCCGGGTCGCGAATTAGGCCATATTTGATCACTTCCGCCAAACCGGCGGACAGCTGTCTGTCGTCCAAGGTGTCCAGTACATCGGCGTCTGCAATCACGCATTGCGGCTGGTAAAACGCCCCGATCATGTTTTTACCCAGCGGATGGTTTACACCGGTTTTGCCGCCGACGGAGGAATCGACTTGGGCTAATAAGGTGGTGGGAATCTGAATGAAGGCTATGCCGCGTTGGTAACAGGCCGCCGCAAATCCGCCCATGTCGCCGATCACGCCGCCACCCAAGGCAATCAAAGTGGCATTGCGGCTAAATTTTTTGGCGAGCAATTGATCGAAGACTTTCTCCAAATATTGCAACGTTTTGTATTGCTCGCCGTCCGGCAGGATGGCCGTTTCGACTTTATAGTCGCCCAATGCTATCTGTAATTTGGTCAGATACAGTGGCGCGATAGTCTCGTTGGAAACGATCAGCACCTGTTTGGCGCGAATATGTCTGGTCAACAATTCCGGCTGAGCCAGCAGGCCGGCGCCGATGTAAATCGGGTAACTTATGTCGTTATTTAGTGCAACTTGCAATTCTTTCATGATCTTCTAGGGCAGCCTGATATTGCTGCAAAATGGTTTTAACCACGGTTTTAGTGGGCAGTACGCCGGAATCAATTTTAAAATCGGCACATTCCGTATACAGCGGGTCGCGCTGCGCCAACAAGGTTTGCAGGCGTTGTCTGGGATTTTCGGTACGCAATAGCGGACGTTGCGTATCGTGTTTGGTGCGATGCAGGATTTTGTCTATCGAACAGTGCAAATAGACGACGAAACCGTTTTCCTTGATGGCCATACGATTCTCCGGCAATAACACCGCACCGCCGCCGGTGGCCATCACTATCCCTTGCAATGCCGATAAATGCCGAATCACGGTTTGCTCGCGCATCCGAAAGCCGTCCTCACCTTCGTAAGAAAAGATAGTGGGAATATCGACCCCCGTGCATTCCTCAATGACTCTATCGCTGTCGTAGAACGGCCATTGCAAGGCTTTAGCAAGCTGTTTGCCTATGGTGGTTTTACCCACGCCCATCAGGCCGATCAAGTAGATGTTTGCCGCTGGTTTCATTGCATTGGCTGGTTGCGCGCATTAAAAACCGGAGCATTATGCCCACTTTTTGCAGGGAGTTAAATTTTAGATGCCGAACACCCGCTTTTGGGCGGCTCAACAAATACCCACTTCCTCCGTGGGAGGGCCTGCAGTTAATTGATTTTTTCTTCTCACCGCAACCCTCGGCAATTACTCCCAGCGTTGCCATATATCCTGCATCCATGCAGTCGTCCAGCAGGAGAGGGGGTGAATTGACGTTATTACTTCTCCAGGCCAAAGCGAATAAGTTTGGAGCATCCCCTCTCCCTCCGGGAGAGGGCTAGGGTGAGGGGATCAACTATTTTAATTCCCTGATCCCAGTCTTCTTTAAGAGGGGGGCTAGGTTTTTACAGGTTCTATTAACTCAATTACAGCCAGACGAATTACTTCCATTACGGCAAGCCTGTTTTGTAAAACCTCATGATTCCAAAATCGCAGCACCCGATACCCCAGCCGCTGTAAATAATGGCTTCTGTTTTGATCGTATTCTTGTTGCTCGGCATGCTGCCCGCCATCAACTTCAATTACCAACTTGGGTTCCAAGCAAACAAAATCAACGATAAATGGGCCGATAACCTGCTGTCTACGAAATTTACAGCCCAACAATTGCCGATTCCTCAGCTGTTGCCAAATCACTCGTTCTGCGTCGGTTTGATTTTTGCGTAATGAACGGGCCAAATCTTTCATTGCAAAAGCCTTTTTTGGATTCCCTCACCCCTGCCCTCTCCCGGGGGGAGAGGGAGTTATATTTCCGAGCTAGATGAGGCGATCCAAATTTAGTCTAGCTAGCAAAAATATCGGTATTCCCTTTCTCCCCTTGTGAGAGGGCTGGGGTGAGGGGAGCTAAAAGCCCCGGCAAATTTAATTTTTTGCCCTTCAAGCAAAAATACCGAGAATAAAATTCCAGAAAGCTTTGGCGCAAATACTCAAGCAAACTGCGCCGCAATCTGTCCCTGGATGTTTTCCGCCATCGCCCGGCGATCAGTCGCGTCGCGGATAGGCCTGCCCACTACTATGTAATCCGCGCCGTTCTGAATCGCTTGCTCGACACTGACCGCGCGTTTTTGATCATCGTCTTCGCGGTTATCCACCGGCCGGATACCGGGAGTGATTACCAGCAGCTTTTCGCCCAGTTGTTGCCTAATCATTGCTACTTCCAGGCCTGATGAGACGATACCGTCGCAACCAATTTGCAACGCCCGCTTAGCGCGGGACAACACCAGCTCGCGCACATCGCATTGAAAGCCCAAGTCGTCCAAATCGCCGCGATCCAGGCTGGTTAATGCGGTGACGGCCAACACTTTTAAGTCGCCTTTCGCCGCTGCCGCTGCTTCCATAATGGAATCGTTGCCGTGGATAGTGGCCAGATCCACGCCTTTGTTACTTAGCGCTTTAATTGCCCTGCCCACCGTGGCTGGAATGTCGAAGAATTTAAGATCGACAAACACTTTTTTGTCACGGGCCTTCAGCCATTCGATAAATCCGAAATAATCACCTGACATGAATAGCTCCATGCCCACTTTGTAAAAAATCACCGCTTCACCCAGTTCTTCGACCAAAGCTTGCGCTTCTGCAATGCTGGAAACATCCAGCGCCATGATCAGGCGTTCGCGGACGGGAATGGCTTTGTTTGATATGAAAGATTCTGTCATAAGGATTATGAAATAGTCTGTTTACTTGATTAAGGGTAGCGTTTTTATTGGTGAGCTTGGCAAGACCTGCTAAAGTGGTTTACAAACAACGTTGATTTTTCAGTTGGTGTTTAATTAACAATAGTTGCGCCTGCGATGTCACTAAGAAGCGGCATGCGTGAAAAACTTGTAGGCAACGGACGGTTTACATGCCGCCGCCGGTGTTTCATTAAACTTTCATTAAGCTGAAATAATTTTGGCTTAAAGTCCTATAATCAGGCAGGCAAATGATCAACTCATTAAGCTAACCAGTATATTTGATATGAATCAGTTTCGCCCAAAAGGATTTATCAGGCCGCTACAGCCGGAATTGCAGAGCATTAAGCGGGCCATGGACACCGCGTTGATTTTTATCACGCTATACGTCTCGCTGCACATTTACGGTGAGCCGTTCGACCGTGAATACCTGGGCTTGTTTATTGTCTGTACCGTGCTGTTCGGTATTTTTGCCGAGCATCAAGAGATCTATCACGGCTGGCGCGGTGATCCCCTATTTGACGATGCTGTGCGGATATTACTGTCGTGGATAGTGGCCTTCGCGCTGATTGCCAGCAGCTTTTTCGTATTTGACCTGGGTTTTGAATACTCGCGGCAAGTATTGGAATTGTGGTTGCCGCTGGCGCCGCTCAGCATCATCATGCTGCACTCGTTGCGCCGCTCGACATTGTCTTATTTGCGGATGCACGGACTTAATACCCGTAACTACGCGATTTTGGGCGGCAATTCCCTAGGTAAACGCCTAAATACCGCGCTGACCGAAATGCCTTGGCTGGGTTATAGCTTTGTTGGTTTTTTTGACGACCGCATAGAGAACAAGCAGCGCAGGCAGGATGAAGACATGGTCGACGTCATCGTTGGCGACTTCAAAGAGCTGCTGGAAAGAGCGCAGCGCGGAGAAATCGATCATATCTACATCACCTTGCCCTTGCGTGCGGAAAAGCGAATTAACCAATTGATTCGAGAACTGGCTGACAGCACCGTGTCGGTCAACATTGTTCCGGACTTTTTTACCTTCAACCTGATGCAGTCCAAACTCAGCAGCGTAAAAGGTATTCCGGTGGTCAGCGTCTTCGATACGCCTTTAAATTCATCGCTGGATGGCTTCGCCAAACGCCTTGAGGATCTGTTGCTGTGTGCGATCATTTTGCCGATTATCGCTATCCCGATGTTGATTATCGCTATTGCCATCAAGATTACCTCGCCGGGGCCGATCATTTTCAAGCAAATGCGTTACGGCGTTAAGGGCGAGCAGATTGAGGTATGGAAATTTCGATCCATGTCCGTGTGCGAAAATGGCGACACTATCAAACAAGCCACTGCTAACGATAGCCGCGTGACACCCTTGGGCGGTTTTCTGCGCCGCACCTCGTTAGACGAATTACCGCAATTTCTAAATGTGTTGAGCGGCACCATGTCCGTGGTCGGTCCACGGCCGCATGCGGTGGCTCACAATGAATACTACCGCAAACAGATTCAAGGCTATATGCTGCGGCACAAAATGAAACCCGGCATCACCGGTTTGGCGCAAATCAGCGGTTGCAGAGGCGAAACCGAAACCATCGATAAAATGGAAAGACGGATTCATCACGATTTGGAATACATACGGCAGTGGTCAGTCATTTTAGATTTAAAGATTGTAATATTGACTATTTTCAAAGGATTTGTGGGGCAGCAGGCTTATTGAGTAAAAGCCCTTCTTCTTTGCAGTAGTGCCCCCTAAAGTAAGCTAGCTTCCCTGCCCTGCTGGAGGAGGTTCGGAGGAAATTAAACAAGATGGGTATCCGCCCTCATCACAACCCTTAGGTTAATAAAATATCGCAAATACAAACTGCTTGCCAATCGAAGGTAAGCAGTCAGATAAGTGAAGACAAACCGCTGGCAGAGGCAACACGAGCTGATGCGTGAACGGGGCCGAAGCTCAAATTTTCTTCGCAGAGCCTTTTCTTTCCTGGGCATAGCCTAAAGCAACTCAACTTAATTCAACGGGTATTGTCTTACGATGTATGACGTTCCCGACTTTTCGCGAAATGATGTTTGTACACACGCTGCTCCGTAAGGCTGGGGGGCGGCGCAAATATTAAATTTAGCTTTACCAGTTCACAATACCTGAAAACTATTCTCAATCAACTATTCGACAATACTATTAGAGCGAAACATTTCGAGGGGTAGGTTTAGCGAATAGCGAAGGTGGAATGTATTTTAAGCAATATGCGCGCTCGTAATTGCCCATGGCTCAGAAGTTCCTTGGTATATGTCTATGGGTGGGATAGTGCATTCTTTTCCAGTTACAAGTGAAGCACCATTCAAGCTAAGAAATAAACATAGAATGAATAAATTGAAAGGAAATCGTAAGCTTGCAATCGTATTTGTATTATTAACTATTATAAGTATGGTGTATTTGTTTGCAGAGTCTTCGGAACCGCCCTCATCATTCATAGGGCAGGTATATGGGCTAGATAAACTCGCTCATTTTATAGCGTTTCTTATCCTTGGGATGTTGGTTAGCGCTGCGCATGTATGTGCGACTGGTTCGGTGACTATTCCACTATATTTCAAGCCTTTCCTGATTTTGATTCTCTTTGGTGTTGCTCAGGAAGGGGGGCAAATGACAAATCCTAATAGGAAAGCAAGCTTCGGTGATTTATTTGCAGACTTGTCTGGAATAATGTTTTCGCGCCTTATAATTAATCGCTCTTTATTGGTGATAAGCTCCAAAAGTAAAGAGAGTTAAAGTTAATGTATGGGTTGTTGCTAACTCGAAGAAGATTTTTATATAAAAATATGGAAAATATATCTGGTTTACAAGTAGAGGGGCGAGCAGAAAAGTACGCATATTTTGTGCTCATGTTATTGCTGTATATTTCAATGACCGGGTTTTATTCGGTAAGATACGCTTTCTATCTTGCGCCACTGCCAGCTATTTTAATCTGGATATTGGGTGGAAAATATTCGATTGGTAATCGCGCGGCGCCATTTATTCTTTTGTTATTGGCGAGTCTGCCATCTGTATATGATTTAACTTTTGATACATTCAAAATAAGTTATTTTATATTTGTGTATGCTTTTGTATTTTCTATATTTGACTTCTCAAAAATTCAAATTAATTTTAATAAGACGATTGGGGTTATTATCCTGTTATTTATAATCCAGATTATAATAATGGGAGGTGTTAAAAAGTTCAATTTCTCAATTGCAAACTCCGAGTCATCCTTTGAGAGTACTCTTGCATTTCCTGTTGGTATCATTGTATTGTATTTTTTTCTGACTAAAAAATATATTTCGTTTGCTTTGTCACTTTTGTTATGCGTTTTAATGCTAAAAAGGATTGTGATATTGGCGTTATTGGTGTCAATTATTCCTCATTTTATGGGTAAAAATATAAGGGATTTAATAATTAATCCATTAACAGTTACAATTTTTGCAGGTTTAGCGGTTTTTTTAACTATTGAGCTAGCGGATGGGGCATTCGATTCATATATAAGGGAATATTTTGATCAATCAACTAATCAGTTAACTAAAGGAAGGCAGCAGCTATGGAGTACCGTATTGAGGGCGTTAAACTTCAGTTATGTCGACTTTATATTTTATGGGGTTGGCCAAGGAAAAGTTACTGAAGTGTTGGACAGGGCTTTTCACTCAGAAAATGTATTGCTTCATAATGATTTGTTGCTGTTGTTAATGCAATTTGGAGGTGTCGTATTTTTTGCTTTTTTGTATTTATTCAACAAGCATGGCTCTATAAATAAGCGTACTTTGAGCTTGTTTATAACTATTATTTTCTTCACTGATAATGTTTTGATATATCAACATGTTATGGTGTTCTATTTTTTAGCATTGTCACAGATAGAGCGACAAGAGTCGTATGCCAACAATCTCAGGAATTAATAAAATTTCAATGGTAAAATTGGCTAAATAGTTATCATGAAAGGGATTTTTTGAAGGGTGCAAGTAAAGAAATGAAATTAGCTGCTGTAAAAACAGTATTTGGCTACGGTGCGGCTACTTTGCTACAAGGGCTTGTAGCGTTTTTAGGTGTGCCATTGTTAATAAGGATTGTTGGTGCAAGAGAATTCGCTCTTTGGGCGATACTAGAGCCCCTCGTGTTACTGCTGGCCCAGTTTAGCTTGATAGGTGCTAATCATGGATATATTCGTTTGCTTGCCAGTGATTTAATATCGCCTAAATATATTTATATGTTGCAATATAGATATGGAGTAGTTCCGTCCATAATTATAAGTGCGCTTGGTGCGTTTGTTGCCGTTAGATATTTAGGCTTCGAAAACGCCATAGTAATATTCGGCGTGGTTTTTGTGTATTCCTTTCTTGAAAGCTTTATTTTGTTAGGGCAATCAATTTCAAGAGGTCAGTCTGATGTCAAAGCTTACGTTAAGGTGGTTTGGATAAAGTTTGGTTTTTTAGGTGTTGTATTGGCAGTGTTAATGCTATTGGAGGTAACGATTGAACTTGTTACTTACATAGAGATTTTAATACTGTTGGATCTTATGGCTTTGCTTTTCATTTCTAGAGTAAATACTAAAATGGTCCATAATGTCATTTCTTCAGCAACAGATAAAAAGCAAGTTTATTTATCAGCGGTGCGATATGGGATACCAATTGTATTTTCGTCCGCGTTATCTCTGGTTGTAACAAATGGAGATCGCTATTTTATTGATGCATTAATGGCACCAGATAAACTAGCTGGGTACGTTACAATGGCAAAATTATCTGGGGCGTTAGCGTTTGCCTCCGCGCCAATAAATCTATGGTGGCCGGCTGCTCGTTTCCGTCACGCCAAAGATAAGGATGCAGGTGCCGCTTTTTTTAACGCGGCAACAAACCTTCTTCTCATATATTATCTCTGCGCGGCAGCATGTATGTGGGTCCTGGCTCCTAAATTGATTGGTTGGTATGCCAATAAAATAAATGGTTTTGACAGCATAACGATGGGCTTATTGCTTTGCGCTGCAGTTTCTACAGCAATGATAACGCCAATGAATATTGGTACTCTAAATGAAGGAAAAACCCATTGGAGTATTTGGACGATAGGTCTTTCCGCAATTGTTGGGCTATTGTCAGCCTTTTATTTGATTCCGATATACGGCTATGTTGGTGCAGGATGCTCGGCATTGCTTTCCCAGCTATTGAGTTTAATATTTGTTCGAGTTGTATCTCAAAGTATTCAGCCAATGGTATTTAGATATTTTCGATCAGTTGTTTTAATAATTCTGTATTTTGGGTTGGTATATTCATTACTGGAAATAGTCGATCAGATCTTTATGCAAGGTTTTGCGATTCTTGTTTATTTAATGCTGGCTATTTTAATATCGCGCTCAGATATTAAAGTCATACAAACTTAAACCTTAATTAGTAGGCTGCTAAGTGGTTTGCTGTGTTGAGTGCTAAAACTTAGTTGCTTAATTTGTGTTTTGGTGTTATAGAATTTGTATATGAAAAAATTGATTGCTATTTATCGTACGGTTTTTCTTGTGCCTTCAGAGGCGTTTATACCGTCTCAGTTATCTGCATATAAGCATTATGACAGAGTGATTTGGTGCAGAGACACAGTAAAAAACACCTCGCTAAATGGTTTTGAGAGCTTAAAATGCATAAATTTGGGTGAGGGGGTATTATGGAAAAGGATTTTATTTACCCTATTTGGGTTAGCTACGGTAGATGAAATGCCCTCATTAATACATGCGCATTTTGGTCCTGATGCGGCAATGATATTGCCTTTTGCAAAACGTAGAAAACTCCCTCTGCTTGTCACTTTCCACGGGTTTGATGTGCAACAGTCAAGGTGGGTGCAATTCAAGTCGGGTAGGGTATCCAATTTATTATTTTTGCTCAGAGAAAAGGAATTATATAGATATGCATCAAAGGTAATTGCGGTTTCGGAGTATTTAAAAAGTCGCTTAATAGCTAGAGGATGCCCGCCTGATAAAATATCGGTTGAATATATCGGTGTGGATATATCAAAATTCAACGTATCCTCCAGAGATGTCGTGAAAAATCGTTTAATTAACGTATCTAGACATGTTGGCTGGAAAGGCATCGACACAATAATACGGGCTTTATCAGTATTGGTAATCAAGCACCCTGAATTGCAGTTGATCCAAATAGGCGAAGGTCCGGAAACAAGTCGACTTATGCATTTAGCCAATGAACTTGGTATCTCGAAGCATATAGAATGGAGAGGGGCGGCGCCTCATGATGAAGTGGTAAAGGAGCTAAGTAACGCGGCATTATATGTTCATGCAAGTAGAATGGATTCCTCCGGTCAAACTGAGGCTTTTGGTATCGCGCTGATAGAGGCGCAGGCATGTGGGTTGCCTGTAATTGCGACGAGGTCAGGTGGGATTGCAGAAGCGCTAAGTGAACGCGAAACTGGCTTTTTGTATGATGAGGATGATTATGTTTCGCTGGCGGATAAAATTGACCAGCTGCTTTCAAGCCCTGTTGAGCTCGAGTTAAAAAGCAAGAAAGCCCGAGAGTTTGTTGTTAATAATTTTAATATTTTATCGTGTACTGCAAAATTAGAAGAAACTTATGATGATCTTCTAAGATAACAGATCATCTAATAGTGGTTTTGTCTGGCTATTCATGAAAGAAAAAAGGGAGAATTTTGGTGGCGGAATAATGCCGGCTTTCTATTGATCTTCAAAAATTCGAATGGCTTAATGTGGTTAGTCTAATGGCTACGTGTTTCGATTTTAAATATTAAAGCAACGATTTGAATCGTTTACTCAATTTGAATAATGGGTAGGTAGAAAGTAGGCTTAGAATTGCTGTTAGTTAGAACAATAGAGTTCCATTTTGAATAGGTGTTTGCGTTTTTAGTAAAAAAATAAAGAATGGGTGGGTAAAATAAATCGCGCTTGCGGACTTAGATAAATAGTCGGTTTTTAATTTGTGTTTATTGTTTGCTATTAGAATAAAGGTCAGTGGGCAGAAAATAATAAATGTAAAATAAAAGTCAATGCTTTTGGTGTGGGGCTCTCGATCAAAATTTATAAATATTTCTATGGCTATCAAAAAAGCCGAAAGTAAAATGCCAATAGTAAGGAGTTTTTTGGAGATATTCGTAGCTAAGTCTTTCTTGTTGATTAAATAACCAATCGATAAAAAAGGAAACCCAAAGAACAGGAAGTTTCTATAGATCCAGTAATTGGATAAAATTTTCTGAATTGTTGTATTCTCATACGTGCAATATAGAGATGCATACTGGAGAGTTACCCCTATTGCAAATAGTGATAATGATAAACAAAAAATCACAATGTCCGATTTTTGTTTTAGATAGTAAAGAAGTAAGCCCGATCCAAATAGTCCGGCAATATACCAAAGATGATGGTAGCCAAACACTAGGGTGACGATGAAGTGATAGATTGATTTTGCATTTAGAGCGCTGGGTATGTAAAGAGGAAGGTAAGCAATCATCCATATCAAGTAAAGCTCGGTCACCCTTTTTATCCATGTGCCGATTAAGCGATTTTTATTGAAAAAGGCGAATAAGTAATATCCATTTATGATGAAGAATAGAGGTACTGCAATTCTAAGGATGCCGTTTTCCAGCAAATGATTAATTGTTGGCGATGTTTCAATTAATAAATGTGAGTGTATGGCAATAACCATAAACGATAATGTAAATTTCAAGATGTCGATATTCGCGTTTCGTTCCATTGTGATCGCCGCTGGTAATTGGAATTGCTTATTTGTATGTGAGCTTAATAATAGCGTATATAAGGTTTTTTTGTAAGAATTGGTTGGCTAGGTTAACTGGGGCGTGAAGTTGCTTAGTTTTGGTCCGCGCACACTTAGGTTGTCTGGGCTGATATTATAGCTTTGGATATTTGGTACGTATTTGAGATTAAAGAGTTATTCCATGTGATTTTTTCGTTAAATCTCGCTCGTGTTAAACGCCTTGCTATAGCCGTCAGGCTGGTGAAAGCCTATCATTGCTTGATAATTAATATGGGTTTGGTAATAAAGCCAAGCTTGCGATATAAAAATTAGTTGAGAATTGGAAAATTTATTTGATTTTGTCTCTGAATGCTAGAGCGAGCTTAGTATAAGGTTTGATTTTCAATTCGCGTTTATGATTTGAAGGGGGGGGTTAGTTCAACAGATTGTTAGTGGCTTAGTTCTGTATTATTAAAATGGTTTTTAGTTGCATGAATATTACGTCAGTTTTGATAGCATCTTTGAGTTGCAAATTATTGGTGTGTAGGTGGTAGTATATATCAAGCGGCCAAGTTGCTGTTTGTCTATATGTTGATTGGTTTTTGAATTTTTTATTATGCTATAAAAAATATGAATATATTAATATTCCAGCCGATGCTGAAGCAATATCGAATGCCGTTGTTTGTCAAGATGTCCGAGCTCCTGAAAGAGTGCGGGCATGAGTTAAGAGTGGTTTCCGGAAGTCCCCCAAAATACGAGATTAGCAAAGCAGATAATATATGCGAGAGTAACGGATTCTGTATCGTCGAAAAAAGTCATTGGGTGTTTGATGAGAGGTTGCATTATTTGCACTCTAACTTTAGTCATATATTGTGGGCTGATTTTGTTATTACTGAACAAGCGAACAAGCATATTCATAATTATATATTAATCATTTTGCGATGGAGTGGTTTTAAGAAATTTGCTTATTGGGGGCATGGGCAGAATAGACAGGGTAATACAAGCTCCTTTCGTGAGCTTATTAAAAGAAGGCTTTCAACTCATTGTGACTGGTGGTTTGCATATACTAAAGGCGTAGCAGATTATGTTGCTGGATTAGGCTATGACCCGGCAAAAATCACTGTTTTAAATAATAGTGTCGACACATCAAATTTCCGAAAGGTTTTAGCCGAGCAGAGTTCTGATAGGGTGATGCAGTTTAAGAACGAGCTAGGTATTTCAGTGAACTCTCGTGTTGGATTGTATTGTGGTAGTTTATACGCAGAAAAAAAAATAGAATTTTTGCTAAATTCAGCACTACTTATTAGAGAGCTAAACCCAAACTTTGTGTTAATTATCGTAGGCGATGGTGCGGATCGGGCAATAGTTAAGGAATATTCAGATAATTATTCCTTTATTAAATATCTTGGACCATTGTTTGCGGAACAAAAGGCTCTTGCTTTTAGAGTAGCGGAATTATTTTTATGTCCTGGGCTGGTTGGTTTGGCCATATTGGATGCCTTTACCGCAGGTTTGCCTCTTTTTACTTGTGATATTTCCAATCATAGTCCCGAAATAGAATATCTGGATCAAAACGTCAATGGAATAATGACGGGTGCAAATGAGCGGGATTATGCGCAAGCCGTTGATGATGTGCTTCGAGATGATGATACGCTGAATAAATTACGTACAAATGCGTTAGATAGTAGTATGAAATTTACTATAGAAAATATGGCGGCAAATTTTGTTGATGGCATAAAGGCTTTCATTGCGAACTAGATGTGTAAATTGGATTGCACTGAATTACTCAGTTTGGCAAACACCTGTTATGTGTTGTAAAAGAAATGTTATCTTAAATATAAAAATAGCCAATAGCTAGAAAGCGAGGGTTTTTAGTGAAAATACTAATGGTGCATAATCGATACCAGCAAGTTGGCGGTGAGGATGGTGTAGTGGCTGCCGAGGCGGAGTTACTGATGTCGCACGGGGATATCGTTGAGTTATGGGAGGTCGATAACAAAAATTTACCAAGCAATTTACTTGGTAAATTCAAAACTGCACTTAGTACGCGATATTCGCGGGATAGTAAGTTAATCGCCCTTCAGCGATTAAAAGCCTTCAAGCCCGATATAGTTCATGTCCACAATTTTTTTCCGCAAATTAGCCCATCTATTTATGACGCTTGCATTCAAGAGGCCGTTCCTGTTGTGCAGACCCTGCACAATTACCGTCTAATTTGTCCAGGTGCTATCCTAATGCGGGGGGGCAAAATATGCGAGCAATGTATTTCAGGGTCACCTTATCAAGCTGTTTTCTACGGCTGTTACCGTGGTTCGAAAATGGGAAGTCTGGTGGTGGCGCATATGGTTTCTCATCATCGTAACCAAGGCACTTGGTCTAACAAAGTTAATAAATTTATAGCGTTGACGGAATTTGCGAAAAGCAAATTTGTTCAAGCGGGATTTCCTGTCGAAAAGATAGCGATTAAGCCTAACTTTATCGGGGATCCGTATAAAGTTACTGCGCCGATGGCAAAAGCTAAACCTGGTTTTGCCTTATTTGTTGGGCGCATCAGTGATGAAAAAGGTATTAGAACATTAGTTAAAGCCTGGTCCAAGTTGGAAGGTAAGTGTGAGTTGAAGATTGCCGGTAGCGGACCGCTTGAAGATAGCCTTCAAGGTATTGCTAATATAACCGTTCTCGGCAGGAGGTCCCCTTCGGAAGTTAGTGTATTAATGCAACAGGCCAGTTTTTTGGTGCTTCCATCCGAATGGTATGAAGGGTTTCCTTTGGTTTTGGTGGAGGCTCTCGCTCACGGATTGCCCGTGCTAGCATCAAGATTAGGCAGCATGCTCGACATTATTGAGGATGGTAAAACCGGATTATTATTTACGCCGACTGATGCGAATGATTTGGCGGATAAGGCTAAGTGGCTCGTTGATCATCCCAAAGAACTCGAACGGTTCTCTGAGAATGCTAGGAGCGTTTTTAACGAAAAATATACCGATGAAGAAAATTATTCTGCATTAATGAAAATCTACAATTCGGTGCTGTAACTTTTGGAAACTTCGATATGAAAACCAGGGAAACGTATTTGGATTTTATTAGGGGAATTGCTATTCTTCTTGCTATGGGGTGGCATTTTAATGGGACATTAACTGGTATATCAGCGGTAGATATGCTTTTGATGCCAGGGAGGGTATTAGGTTGGGCTGGTGTGGATCTATTCTTTGTTTTGAGTGGATTTTTGATTGGTGGACTTATATTTGCTGAATACCAAAGAACAGGAAGGTTCCGGGCGGGGAAATTTTTAATAAGGCGGGCATTTAAAATATGGCCCGTTTTATATGTGTATTTACTTTTGTTGCTAGTTTCTGGCCGGTATTCGTGGGAGACGTTTTTGCTGCAAAATGTTTTTCATGTCCAGAATTATTATACTACACCACTTAAGCATTTATGGAGCTTAGCTGTAGAAGAGCACTTTTACTTAATATTTGCGTTTGGTTTTTTAATGTTCAGTAAGCGAGAGTCCGGCAATATAAACGCTATGGTGTTGGTGCTTCCTGTTATTTGGATTGCCTGCTTGATTTTTCGATCTATGGCTGTCTATTATTCAGTAGATGTGGAGAAGATATATTTCCAAACACATTATCGAATTGATGCATTGGCTTTCGGTATGTTTTTGGCGTATTTAAAGATTTTTAAACAAGAAAATTTTAATCAGGTTGCTTCAATGAAGTTTCTTCTGTTGATTATATTCGCGTCAGGAATTTTAATTTTGATTAGGTTTGACGGCGGCCCCGCTTACAAATTGACAGTAAGGCATACAATTGCATATTTAACTGCGGGGGCGTTTCTGCTGTATTGTTACAGGCTCAGAGTTTTTGACCGAAATAATTTAATAATAAAGGGGGTGGCTTGGCTGGGATTATATTCTTATGCAATGTATGTTTATCAGTTTGTTATGATTAGGATTATTGAAGCGATTGTCAAGAAATTCACATTATTCAATGTGACGCCAGGTATGGATTTGATTTTTAAATATATAGGGGCAATTTTATTGGCGGTAGCGGTTACAAAATTAATTGAAAGGCCTTTTCTAGTGTTACGGGAAAAGCTTTTTCCTGCTTACTGAGCTGATCAATTATTTAATTATACCGATATCTGTGGGGAGAGGCTTAAAATTAATGTTGCTAACAGGGGATTGCGGGCAAAATGATACTTGGTTTCCCGTGATTTTCAGACAAGGGTCGGCGAAGACGCTGTTGTTTTCTAATCCTTTCTCTACCCAGCCCTGCCATGTCGCGCTATTATGTCTGGTATTTTCATCGAGTATAATATAGTCAACATTTATTTGGCCCAAATCGCCCCATACTAAGTTTTGATTAAAGTAATTGCTATTCTTTGGCAATATATATCGAAAAGCAGAGTTTTTTGCATTCGTGGATACTATAATATTTCGTTGTAAATTATTGCCCTCTGGCCATGTTTCGTTATGCATTGGTTCGCTTAGTTTAGGATATTTGTTAGACCATGTGCGGTTTCTATACGGCATGGTGGTTAGGCTTTTTTTATTTTCAGACCATTTATAATCAGGCCACCGATTGTCAATCCATAGGCCGAAGCTTTCCGTCAAGATAACGTTGTTTTCTATGTAATTGTCGCGCCCCCCGCCTAAAAATATGGCTGCATAACCTGCGTAATTTAAAATATTGCCTATCACAGTAAATCCACTCGCTCCATCATCAAGGTACACCCCTTTTACATTACTGGGGCGAACGTAATTAATGATATTATTGGCAATGTCAACATTCTTTAAGCCGTATCCCGATAGGTCGTGAATACTATTATTTTTAATAACATTCCCGCGATATGTCCAGTCTCTACCAGAATATATCGCACCGCAATCTGACGCCTGTTCGCAGACATTATGAATTTCATTCTTCTCTATCAAATGGTCGTTGCCATTTATTAATATCCCACCGCCAGGACTTTGTTCAACCAGGTTATGTGTAATCCTAGCGCCTACGCCGGCAATCTCTATGGCGGGCGTATAAGTCATTAAAATATTACCGAAATCATGAATATGGTTGTTGTGAACGATATTATTGCCAGACTCTAGAGTATTCCTGTTTCCGCCGCTAATGTATATCCCACCCTCTCCAGTGTCATAGACATGACTATTAGAGAAGACTAAATTGTTACTGTTTTTTGCTTCAATGGCCTTCGCCCCAGTGTGGCTAAACTCAAAATGATCGATAGTGATGTGATTACTGTCGTTAATCGTAATAGCGATGTCAGTGCTGTGGCTGAATGTCAGATTGCTAAAATCAATGTTATTGACATTTTTTATTATCGCCAAGTTTTTTAATTTTGCGGCAGTTATGAGGTTTTGAGTTGAGTTATTTGGTGGAATAAACTTTATTGTATTATTGGGTTGGTCATAAAACCACTCGCCTGGCGAGTCTAGTTCAGACTGTATATTTTGTAGATAATACCTTCTTCCGCTGGCCAACGGGTATTTGACTTTAGTTGCCAAGGTAATTTGGCCTTGCTCGATTGAAGATATGCCAATATATTCATCAAACCAATCATTGCCTGAGAAGATGTGTGCTTGGGCATTATTGAGATCATTTTTGTTAATTTCTGGGAGCTTTTCAAAGCTGCTGAAAGTGGTTTGCTTGTCGTGTGGGGTTTTAATATGGGCCCAGTCAGTGTTTGGCCAGCGAGCAAGGGTCAGTCTTTGTTGGCCGACAAACAGATCAAAACCAGGAATGTTGCCGTGCTTTCGGGTTGCTGCATTATATTTAATATTATCAAGCCCCGTGTTTTCTGTCTTACAGCTCCAGATAGTGCTGATTTCGTGCTTACAATTTTGAAGGGTTATACCGCCCGATATTAGTACAGGGCCATTTTCTCCAAGCCAATGTATTTTTTTAGATGGGGTTCCAGAATCTCGCTCGTCGAAGTATAAGGTGTTACTTAAGGTATAGGTGCCTGATTGAATGTGGATTGTTACCGGCTCGGTAAATTTCCTATCGGTTTTTAAAGTTCTAATTGCCTGCTGTGCGCGTTCAATCGTTTGGAAAGGACCATTTCCACCTGCCTGCTCCAAGTTAGCGCTTAGTCCATTCGCTTGATCGCTACCAGTTTGGGATACAAATAGATCGAGGCCTGAAGCAAAATCAGAGTAGGAAACGACTGTGCTTAGAAATATATATTTAATAGGGTTCGTCATAGTTGTTCACGTTAAGCTGAATTGGCGGAAACATATAGGTAGCACAGAGAGGTTGTTGGCATTATTGCAATAGCTGTACCATATAACGGTGTTTGGGTTTTGTGGTTCTTAATTAATAAAAAGCCCAATAGACGGCTCTAATGGGCTATTAATTATTAAAATAATTTTATCAATTGGCAATTAAACCAATGTCAGAAGGTATGGGTTGAAAGCCGACCTGGTAAAGAGGCGAATCGGCACAATTAATCTTAATACTGTTTCTCGAGATACTTAAGCATGGGTCCGCATTTAAGCTGTTTGTATCCATTCCCCTGTTGACCCAATTCGTCCACGTACCACCATTTATTCTTACTGGAACGTCTAGCAAGGTATAATCAACTTTAAAGTCAGCCGCTGTATGCCAGACTACATTGTCGCTAACGATATTTGTCTCTTTGGGCATCCAATAACGTAGGGCACGACCATCAGGTTTACTTGATATAATTACATTTCGTCTAAATATATTTCCTTCTGGCCAAGTATCTACATGCATTGTGGCCCCAATTTTAGGGTATTTATTTTGCCAGAGCGAACTTGTTATCGGCATGCTTTTTAAGCTGTCTCTAGGTATGTTCCAGTCGAAAAATGAGCCGCGATAGTCGACAAAAATACCTAGCCTATCCGAGAGAATAATATTGTTTTCAATTAAATTATCCCGCCCCCCACCTATGTGTACACCCATGGAGCCTGGGTTATTTAAAATGTTTCCAAAAACAGTGTAGCCACTTGCGGCATCGTCAAGATATATTCCTCTTGCTCCGTCTCGTGTGTATTGTATTACACTATTCTCTATGTCTAAGGTGTTACCATTTAAAGTGTAGCCATCCAGGTCGTGGATATTATTGTAGCGGATAATATTGCCGCGGTACGTCCAGTCTCTCCCTGAATATATTGCTCCACAGTCTCCCGATTGCTGACAAATATTTGTAATTTCATTTTTTTCTATCAGGTGGTCGTTGCCGGTGATGAGAAGCGCAACGCCAAAACCAGAGGATATTAGATTATTATTGATAGTTGTTCCTACGCCAGCAAGCTCTAGGGCAGGGGAATAATTGTAAAGTATGGTGTCATAGTCATGGATATGGTTATTGTAAACATGATTGTGAGAGGATTCTAATTTGGGCCGGTCTCCACCGGATATAAATATTCCTCCTTGGCCGGAGTTATAAAGTTCAGAATTGGATATGGTTATGTTTTTGCTATCCGTTACAATAATTGCTTTGCCGCCGGCGTCACTTACTTTTAGGGTATCAAGGAGTATATTTTCTGAGTTTGATACTTTAATTGTGTCAGCAGTCACGTGTTGAATGGCAAAATTTTTAAATTCTATATGACTTGCCGAATCAATGGACAATAAGCCTTTGGCGCGTGAAATAGATATTTCTTGACCCGTTTTACCCTTAGGGGGGATAAAGTATATTTTTCCGAGATTAGCGTCGTAAAACCACTCTTCAGGTGCATCCAATGCGGATGCGAAATTCTGTAGGTAAAATCGTCGCGCTCCTGTCAGTTTGGGGTGTGTTTTAGATGACAGTGTTATTTGATTATTTGCCGTGTCGATCATCGATATACCTATATATTGATCGAAAAAATCATTTCCCGGAAAAATATGCACTTGTGCTTTGCTTAGATCCCCTGATAGCTTGGGCAATTTTTGAAATACTTTAAATTCGGTTTTAGTCGTTACCGCATTTCTAATGTAGAGCCAACTATTATTTGGCCATCTAGCCAGATGCATTTTGACATCATCTACGAAGAGTTCGAATTGAGGTGCTTCGCCCGCAATTCGTGGATTTGATGCTGTTTTGATTTGTTCGATAGTATGGTTATCTACTGAGCAACTGAGGATTCCAAGGGGATTAGTAATGTCAAAAGGTTCACAGTTGTCTAGTAACATTGCTCCTGACAAAAAGGTTTCATTTTTCACTCCCTCCCAAATAATTTCTTGCCCAGGCAAACCAGAGTCGGAGTCGTTAAATTCTAACGGGGCTTGCAATCGGTAAATGCCTTGGCCGACGTGCACGGTAATCGTTTGATTAAACTTACCATCAGCTTTTAATTTCCGGATAGCTTGCTGGGCACGAGTAATTGTTTTGAATGGGCCTGTTTTGGTCCAGAAATTGACGCTAGGGGATAACCCGTTTAGTTTGTCGCTACCCGTGGGAGACACGTAGAAATCCTGTGCCGCTGCTGCCGAGCAGCAAGTCACAATTGTTAGAGTAATGATAAATTTGTATAACATAATTTTCTCCTTTTATTAACTCATGCTCCAATAGCCTGACAGACCACGGAATACAGTCAGCTAATTTAGTTAATATTTGAGGGGTAGTGTTCCGGTCCTTGGTTACGAAGATACTTTGAAATTGTTTCAGAATTGGGTCACCTGCGGGATATTCCATTGGTTCTGCATCGCCAACACTTAAACAATACTAGCAGCTCTTTTGAATAACGTAGTACGGAACCTCTCTAGTAACGCTTTTTCAACCGCACTCAGGTTGTGTTTAATTTTGATGAGCTAATTTGGTGCGCCGAGCTAACAGCTGAACTAAAGCGCGCCGTTCTGACATGCTGTTGAAATGTGTTGATAACAACCTATTTGTTCGATACAAATCGACAATGGTGTTTATGTAACCCATCCTGGTTTTATTGGTCTGCGCCTTTAATGCTTACGTCTCGTCCGGTTAGGCAAAAGCAGCGCGGTTGATGTGTATCTCAAGCGGTCTGTGTTTGCCTGCCGTGTTGAGTTATAAACGGATGAAATTAGAGGCTAGGCACAGCCTAAAACATAATGGCTTGATAACCAAGCCAAATTTTTATTTTAATTAAATCTTAATGGTTTGCTGTAGCCTGCTTTCAAGCCTTTCCTGGAGGATTCGTGAGCAGTCACACAGGGTGCATTGGCGCGCTACAGGCCTTGGTTGGTAACGGCAGATGTTTTGTAGGCAGCGATGAATCATCAGGGGGGGGCGCCTAGTATTTTGTTGGTGACTATAGTCTAGTCTGGAGCGCAGACGCAATATGAGCGCTGGCGGCGTTCCGCAAGCGTTTAGCTATCCGAAATACTCGTTATTACTGTTAGATATGGGAAATTGATTGTCTGGGTTACTGCCTTTTGCGGGACGACGAAACCAGGATTTTCTGGCTTGTTTAACCATCCTACATTGTTTATCAATCGCTAGCGGGGATTGACTCCGGGCGTGAATATAGCGATGCTAACGGCATGATAGAATCAATAATACCTCTTTCAATTCGCCGCCCGATGGAGCACGGAATGCAGTCAATCAAGTCAGTAGATATTTTCGGAATTCGCTTCCCTATCCTGGATTACGAGCTTACGTTACAACTATTTCAGGAGTGGATCGCCAGCGGCCAAGCTCATCAGGTCTGTATCGCCAACGTGCATACCACGGTAGCCTGTCTTACCGATTATGAGTTACGTGATATTTCCAATAGAGCCTTGTCCACCATGGATGGTCTGCCTTTGGTTTGGTACGCCAAGCTGGTGCACCAAGCGCAGATTAAAACCCGAGTGTGCGGGCCGGACTTGATGTTGAAATGCCTGGATCAAGGGCAGCAATTGGGCTGGCGGCATTTTTTTCTCGGCGGTAAAGACGAAGTCTTGGAGGACTTGGTTGCCAATATCCGCAAACGCTATCCTGAAGCCGAGCTTGTGGGCTGGCATTCTCCGCCGTTTCGGCCCTTGTCCGCAGAAGAAGATCAACAATTGGTCGATTTGATCAATGCCGCCAAGCCGGATTTTCTCTGGGTGGGCTTAGGTGCGCCCAAGCAGGAAAAATGGATTGCGGAGCATCTGGATAGAGTGCACGCTCCGGTGCAATTGGGGGTGGGCGCGGCTTTTGATTTTCACTCCGGACACATTAAGCGGGCGCCGCTTTGGATGCAAAAAAGTGGGTTGGAATGGTGCTATCGGATGGCTAAGGACAGGCGCTTGATTAAGCGCTATTTCTCTACAAATCCGGTATTTCTGTTGCGTTTTGCCTGGGATTTTTTGCAGATTAGAGTGTTGAAGCGTTCGGCGGCGGCTTCTTGAAGGTGCTTTTTAATATTGGGGGCAAATGACGCTCCCTCTCCTGTTGCACGGATACAGGAGGTGGGGCAACGCTGGGAGCAGTTGCCGAGAGGTTGAGGAGAATTAAATAAGGTGAATTACTTGTTTTGATTCCCTCACCCTAGCCCTCTCCCGGAGGGAGAGGGAATTTTTGGAGGCTCCTGCCCTATCACCGATTAGAAATGGATTTCACATCCCTAGTAGTCACGCCTTTATATAACTGGCGAGGGCGGCCGATTTTCAATTCCGGATCGGAGATCATTTCGTCCCATTGCGCGATCCAACCCACCGAGCGGGCCAAGGCGAAGATGGCGGTAAACATCTCGGTGGGGATGCCCAAGGCCCGCAACACGATGCCGGAATAAAAATCCACGTTGGGGTAGAGTTTTTTCTCTACAAAGTAAGGGTCTTCCAGGGCAATCCGTTCCAGTTCCATCGCCAGTTTGAACAGCCGGTCGTCGTTCAGATTCAATTCGTCCAGCACTTCGTGGCAGGTTTGCCGCATCAGTTTGGCGCGCGGGTCGTAGTTTTTGTAAACCCGGTGACCAAAACCCATCAAGCGGAATGGGTCGTTTTTGTCCTTGGCTCTGGCGACATATTCGCCAATTTTCGACACATCGCCGATTTCTTCCAGCATATTCAACACCGCCTCGTTAGCGCCGCCGTGTGCCGCACCCCACAGGCAAGCTATACCGGCCGCGACGCAAGCGTAAGGATTGGCGCCGCTGGAGCCGGCCAGACGCACGGTGGAGGTGGAAGCATTTTGTTCGTGGTCGGCGTGCAGGATCAGGATTCTATCCAACGCTCTGACCAACACCGGATTGGCCAGATAATCTTCGCCAGGGTCGCCGTGCATCATGCGCATAAAGTTTTCCGCATAGCCCAGTTTGCGTTTGGGGTAGATAAACGGCATGCCGATGCTGTATTTGTAGCACATCGCTACCATGGTCGGCATTTTCGCGATAAGGCGGATGGCGGAGATGTACCGGTCTTCCTTGCAGTTGATGTCCATTACTTCGTGATAGAACGCCGACAGTGCGCCGACTACACCCACCAATACCGCCATCGGGTGTGCGTCACGGCGGAAGCCGCTGTAAAATTTGATCAGCTGTTCGTGCACCATCACATGCTGGCTAATGGTAGTGACGAAGCCTTTCATTTCCGAGCCGTTGGGCAGGTCGCCGTTCAGCAGCAGATAACAGACTTCCAAAAAATCGCATTTTTCCGCCAGTTGTTCGATGGGATAGCCCCGATACAACAGTACGCCGGCGTCGCCGTCGATGAAGGTGATTTTTGACGTACAGCTGGCGGTGGAGGTAAAGCCGGGGTCGTAAGTAAAATGGCCGGTCTGTGCGTATAAAGACCGAATATCGATGACGGACGGACCCATGGTGCCGGGTGTGACCGGTAATTCGATTACGCGGTCTTGGTCTTCCTGTTTTAACGTCACTTTTTTATCAGTCATGTCAAATTCTCCGGAGAGCTAGCTGTTGAGAAGGGGATGGTTTGTATTCTATTGCAAATAGCGAATAAACACAGCTTTAGATCGGGATTGTTTACAATTTAACGAAAAACGAGGGCCTGATTGATGGATTTCGCGTTGCGCTACCCGGCCTAAGGGACTGGGATGGCAAATTTCGAGGATGGGTAGCGCAATGCGAAACCCGTTGCCTGCGCTGTCACAGTTGAGGGCGCAGGCGTCTTTGCAGACGTCAATGGTCTTGGCTATTCAAGACGTCCCGGAATCGCTAAAATTCTGGGGCAACTCGGTGTTTGCCTCTTCTGATGCTAGGCCCCCCCCCTCAAGGGCGGTTTACAAAACCGTCCGCTCCAACAGCCAATAGGCCCCCATCAAGGCTACCATGGCCGAACAACCTTTCAAGAATTTCTCGGCAAATGCAGGCTTGTTGTTTAGCCACCAGATGATAGGCAACACCACCGATGCCACCGCGATTTGGCCGGTTTCTATGCCTAGGTTAAACGACAGCAAGGGCAATAAGATGCCGGTGTCGCCGCTGGAAATATTCATTTCCCGCAGCACACTGGCAAAGCCAAAGCCATGGATCAAGCCAAAGCCGAAGGTCAGCCATTGCCGGCCCTTGGGGTGGTCGCCGCGCATGATGTTTTCCACTGCCACGTAAATAATGGTCAACGCAATCACCGGTTCGACGAAGCTGCTGGGTAGCTCAATGATGTTCAGCCCTGCACACGCCAAGGTGATGGAATGGGCGATGGTAAAGAAGGTGACGATCTTGATCGCCGGCCAGAAACTATGCGTGACTGCCAGCAAGGCAAACAGGAATAACAGGTGGTCGTAACCGGTGAGGATGTGCTCGATGCCCAGCTTCAAAAAATCGGCAAACGCGGAAAATCGGGAATCGTTTTGCGCCACGGATTGATCGGCAGGAGACAATGCCCATTGCAACTGGTCGTCGGCCCTGCTTAGCATTTTCTCGCTTAGCGTTTTACCGGCGGCGTCGCGCACCGTGACATACTGCTGATGCCCGTCAGGTAGCCAGGCCAATAACTTGGATTGCACCTGTAACTGTTGGTGCGGCACAGATTGAAAAATAAATTCGACATGGGCGTTGTTCTGTTCGTCGTAAACGACAGCCCCCGGCGCCACGGCTTGCACATCAACGCTATCAATATTAACCCGCAACTGCGCAGCCAGCATTTTGGCGATGTCCGGCTTGGCCGCTTCGCGCTCCGCGGCGCTGACTTCCGCATCCAGGTCGCTGTCCATCGGCGCAAAGGCTTCGATGTCTTGCAGGGCAAAGGTCAATTTAGCGATAACTTGGTCGGATTTGACAGTCACATCGATTGAGCTAAGGCCAGGGGCGTGCGCCGCTGCCCAGCCCGATGGCAGCAGCAAACAAACCAGCAGCAGGCATTGCCAGCAGGCAAACAGCCTAAGCATTTTCCATCCGCTCGTCATTAGGGCTGTTCCCCATTACCATTGATTTGCGCGGCTTTTCTACGTTTGTGCAGGTAAACCAAAAATCCCAGCACCAGCAGCACCAAGGCCACCACGCCACCTATTGCCACTAGTGGTAAATCGGCGCCCTGGGGATCGACACCCACTTCCAGCGCAATGCGGAATTTATCATCGTCTTCCATCGCTTCGCCGATCAACAGATACAGCACATAATCGCCGGTTTTATCCACATCGGCTTGCGCTTCTACCGCGCCTTTCGGATAAAGTTTGGACGGGATTTCGGCGACTGTGCGGATTTCGCGCACATCATCCGGCGCTTTCTGGCCGGTTTTTTCCACTTCCACCAATTTAATGCCAATCGGCGTGGCGCGAATATCGCGGTCGATCAAATCGGCGGTGAAAAACATCTTGCCGGCTCTGGGGATTTTCTGACAAAACGGCACAAAAGCAGCTTTAGGATCAGGATTTTTATCGTTTTTATCCGGCTGCAGATAAGCGCTGAAGTGCACCGCGTAAAAATCGTTGGCGATGATGCAGTCCAGGTCCGGGCGGTTGCCCAGCGCGTTGGATTGCTTATTGCTAAATCCGAGTTTGTCACAACCGCTGAGTAACAAGACGCAGGCCATGAGCCTGGCGATAAAAAAGACGGGAAGTCGCTGAATATTCATAGAAATAAACCGATGGAAGAATGCAGACTAGGGTTTGACGGTAAATTCAAACTTACCGGTGACTATGTGAGTGTCCTCGGAAACCACGCGGTAGCGAATAGTGTAGGTGCCCGGCGCCAGTGTTGGCACAGTGGCGTAAATGTTGGCGCCATTGGTCAGACTTTGCGCGACATCGTGGTTATCCACCCGCTTGCCGGTGCTGTCGATGACGGCCAGGGCTTTGTATTCGCTGCGGACGGCGTCGTTAAACCACAGATCGATTTGCTTGGGCGATTCGGTGACGGTCTCGTCCTTGGCGGGTTGCGATTTCACCAGAATCGCGTGCGCAAATACTGAGACCGGGCTGAATAACGCGAGCGCCAACAAGCCGGGTTTTATTATTTTTGTTATGTCTAACTTGGGCATGACCACCTCTTAAAGTATAAAAATCATTGTAAAACCGCCGCCGACCATTGCTTGCCGGTGGGTGTCTGCTCTAACCACATTGCTAACAAGCCCGTCGGCGTGGCGACGATGCGCGGGAAGGTCGCCGAAGCGTCGGCGGATGATAGCAACTTGCTTGTCGACCAATGCCCGCCATTATCAACGGATTCCGAGACAAACACTTTAGAGCCTTCCGGCCCCAGTGCATCCCACACCGCTACTAAGCGCCCGGCGCCGAACGCGATGTCCGCATGAAACGCGCCAGCTTCGCCCAGCCGTTGCGGCGGCGTCCAGCTTTTACCATTATCGGCGGATTGCATATGATACAGCCCGACCTGATTTTCCGCGCCGGTCCATACCAAACTGTGTAAGGAACCGTCGCCGGCCACGCTCAAGCCGCCGCCGTTATGCGGACAGCCGTCGAAAATCCAGTTGAACTCACCTACCGTACTCAAGCGTTGCCAATTGGCGCCGCCATCGGCAGTTTGTGCCAGGGCCATATCCCGCGGTTTCATATCCCGGTACAGCACATTCAGCTTGCCATCGGCGCCGAAAGCCAGGCGGTTCCAGCAGCAGGAGCAACTGGAATCGTCTATCGTCTGCGCCATCTCCCAGCTTTTGCCGCTGTCGCTGCTGCGCGCATAGCGCACACCTTGGTAACCGTTCTCGTCTCTGTCGTCCAGCCACACCGCGTGAAAACGGCCTTCAGTATCCGCCAATAGCTCGTGATGCGATTGGTCGGCATCGCTGCCGGTTGGCTTGGCACCTTGCTGCCAAGTTTTGCCGGCATCATTCGAATAAACCGTGAATAACGGCCCCATGCCGGGCAATTCGCCGGTAGTTTGCCAGACGATCAACAATTTGTCGCCGGCGGCAGCAATTTGTATATCGTTACCGACTTTCGCCTCTACGGGCTGCGGGAATTGCTGACTTAACACCACCGGTGACGACCAATGCCAGCCGCCGTCCTCCGAACGCATATACACAATCGAGGTTTGCTTACTGCCGCTTGGCGTGGTGACAAACGCAGCATGCACTGTTTGCCTATCGACATACACATCAAAACTCAACAGGTTTTGCGCGGGCTGCGTTTGGGTATCAAACGGATTGTGAGGGTTAACGCTTAACGCCGGTAAATGGGTCGAAGATATAGTCAATTGCTCGTCGCACGCCGACAATAATCCAGCCAGAACCAAACAATAGGCAAAACCAAGCACCTTAAAATTGAACATAGCGGCGATGGAAACAGATTAAAAAGGGGCAGATTAGACCATATTTGGCGGTGATTGCAGAACCACAGATGATTTAGGTACCGCGCAAAAGACTCTTCATCGCGCCGGCGCAAGGCGTGGCTAACAACCGTTTATTGATCGTCCGAAAAACTTGGCAGTTTAAAATATCCGGCCGTAGCGCACTAAACCTTGCCGGACGTATATCGCTCACTTCGGCTTCTAAGAAACCGGCCTGTTTTTTCAATACATCGGTGTAGCGGTCGTCACCTCGTTTAAATCCACAAATAGGGTATTTCACACACTGCAATCCAATGGTGTGTGAAATAACCCGCTCTACTTAAGCACTAGCCGATTTAAGCCCCAACAAATCACTGAGCTTATTTGTATTTTCAGATATGGCGCAGACCTTGCTCCATTGGCGCATCCAAGTTGTGCTGATTCCTAAGGGAGCTTGTTATGTCCGTCATCGATCCGTTTACCGCCAAGGAAAACTCAATCGTTCATCGTCCAGTCCCCGCTGCAAAGCGTTTAGAGTGGCTGCGGAAAATCACCTTACGCAAGGTTTTGCTCAAACTGCATTTATACATCTCGTTGTGGCTGGGCTTGTTTCTGGCCATTGCCGGATTAACGGGCAGCATCCTGGTTTATGGCGAAGAGATTGATCATTGGCTGAACAGCGACATCCTGGCCGTTGAAGCCGGATCGTCCCTACAACCCTTGCAAAACATCCTGGCCACCGCTGACCAAGTTTCCCCCATCAAGCACCCTGCCCACCATATTCAACTCCCCAAGCATCCCGATGAAGCACTGATTGTGCGTTACCAAGTGCCCCACGATGGCCCCGGACACAATCATCACTTCCACGAAGTCATGGTGAATCCCTACAACGGCCAAGCGCTGGGGCATCGCGACCGCAACGACTCTCTGATTAACTTTATCTTGCGCCTGCACTACAAGTTATTAGTCGACCCGTTCGGCAAATGGCTGATGGGCATTACCGCCCTGCTGACCTTGGTTCTGACCATGACCGGCATTTACTTATGGTGGCCCAAAACCGGCAAATGGCTGCAAGCGCTGGTCATCAAACGCAATGCCAGCTTTACCCGCTTCAACTTTGATTTGCACAAAACCGTCGGCATCTATACCGCCGTCGTCTTATTCGCCGTATCGCTTTCCGGCTTTTACTTCAATTTCCCGGATGTGTTCAAACCGGCGGTCAATGTGTTTTCCAGTGTGCACGAAGTACCGCGTGCCGTTAAATCCAAAACAACCGGCACCGAGGCCTTGGCCTACGAAACCATTCTCAGCAATGCACAACGTCGTTTTCCCGAAATGCAACTGCAACGCTTGTACCTGCCTGCCGATGCCCATGGCAGTTTCATGGTCAGCGGCAAACAACCCAACGAAACGCGCAGTAAAGGCGCAACCATGCTCTGGCTGGATCAGTACAACGGCGAAATGCTGACGGTGCGCGATCCCAATCAATTTGCCGCGGGCGATGCCTTTATCAACATCCAATTACCTCTTCATAACGGCGAAATTCTCGGTACACCCGGCCAAATTGCGGTGCTGATTGTCGGCTTTGCGCCGTTGGCCTTATTGATTACCGGCATCATCCATTGGCTTAAAAAACGCGCATCCCGACGCATTCATCACCAGCGACTCAGCGCAAAAACACAGTAAAAGGAGCTACTGAAAATGCCCAACAAATACCGGCTTAACGCTAATCCTGATTGGTTATCACCAGTCGCGCCACAGCCAATAGCGGTCAGCACGTACGTCAAATTCTAAATAAAACCCACCCTTTACTGTTATGAACAACCCTATGCAATACCCTCAACTGGCGGCTGCCATCAGTCTGGCACTATGCTGCCAGGTCAGTTTGGCCGAGCCGGAAACAGACGACTCCAAAGACCAACCCGCTACCACATCGGAAGCACCCAAAAAAGACCAAGCTACCGAACTGAGTACTATGGTGGTTTCAGCAACTTTATCCGAACAATCAATCGAGGACGCTCCTGGCACCTTGCACTTGATTGACGATAAACAAATCGCACTCCGCGATGTGCGACGTATCGGGGACATGGTACGAGAAATGCCCGGTGTGTACATGGCGATTGGTGCCACCAGTGCTTTACCACCTTCTGCCAACCGTGCGGTACGCCAGTCCATCCGCGGCATTAGTGGCACGGCTCGCACTGTTGTCTTACTCGACGACCAAAAAATGAACGATCCGAGTTTCGGTACCGTTAACTACGGTGCGATCTTTCCAGAGGATGTCGAACAAGTGGAATTGGTGCCCGGAGCCGGCTCGGCGCTGTATGGCGGTAACGCGTTTGCCGGCACCATGCGCATCGTCACCAAAAAGCCCACCAAACGCGAAGTGCTGGTAAAAGGCACCTATCAATTTGATGCCACCGAAGGCATGACAGCCAGCGGCATCTACCGGGATGTATTCGACAATGGCTTGGCCATCAGTTTGGGCCACCACCACGAACTGAATGACGGCATTCGTGACATCTGGGGTTTTGCCAATCCGGGCGGCGGCCCAATTACCGATGTCACGGGCGCAATCCCCACCACCACCGCGCAAGGACAAACCGCTTATCTAGTAGGCGATCATGGCCGCGCGCCTTGGGAATCGCACAACAGTCATATCAAAGCCTATTATGACTTTAACGACTACACGCGTATTTCGGGTGGTGTCCATTACTTTTACTCCGACATTGGTTACAGCCAAGATCCGTTTAACAGCTATTTGCGCGATGCAAACGGCAATCCGGTCATCAGCGGCAGAATTCGGCAGAATGGCACAGTATTGGGGCAAGTAACCCCAAACGTCTTTCTCAATTCGCCATCGCATGAAGACGATTTGCGCAGCTTTTGGAAGTTTGAACACAATTTCAGTGCGGATACAGCATTAACCGTCAACTTCAACCACACCTCCCGGGACACCTGGTTTACCAACGTCATTAACACCTCGGGTTTAGGCGGCGGTCCGGGTACGTCAAACCACACGCGAAGCACCATGGTCAACGGTAGAGCGCAACTCGTGTTTCCACTGACCAAAAGTCAAATTATCACCACGGGATTTGAAGTGGATCATGGTGAAATGGATCGTAAAGATTACGATCTAAGCCAATGGAACGATCGCGACAGTCGGACAGGCACTCGCTTGGTGGCCGATGCGTCGACGGACACCACTTCATTTTTTGCGCAAGACGAAATCCGCTTTACTGACCAATTTACCGCTTATTTGGGCACGCGGGTCGATTGGTGGCAAGCCACAGGAATCAGCAGAGATTACGCATTTAATACCTTCAATCCCGAATCCACGCAGGAAAGCGTCGAAGTCAACCCCAAACTGTCTTTGATTTATAAAGATGCCTGGGAAGGGGCCACCTTACGCGCATCGGCAGGCAAATCGTTTCGCCCACCCACCTTGCAAGACCTGTATGTTGATTCACGCCGTGGCGTGGTCGCGACGGTGTTGTCCAATCCCAATCTAGTACCCGAAAGCAACTTATCTTGGGAAGTGAGTGTTGACCAGAAAATCGAGAAAACCGGCACCCAAATTAAAGCCACGTTTTTTGAAAACCATTTATCCGATTTAATTTCAAACCGGGTGATCGAACGCCGCGCCAACTTTACCGGCTCGCAACGCATTAATGCCGCTGAAGCGCTTACCCGAGGCGTGGAATTATCAATTGACCAGAACCTGACGAATTGGCTGTCGCTATTCAGCAATTACACCTGGACCCCTACCGCAACCACGCTTTCCAGTCCTGGCATACCCGCCTCAGAAGGCAAGCGCTTGCCTAATTCGCCAGAACATTTATTGACCATGGGTCTGGAAGCCAATTGGAATGAATGGTCTGGCAGCTTGATTGGCCGGCATGTGTCCGAATCATTTGATACGGCTGAAAACATTGACGTTGTGCACGATGTATACGGCGGTTTTCAGGCCTTCTGGTTAATGGATGCCAAAATCAAATACAGTCCCACTAAAAACGTCAGTGTCGGCTTCATGGCCAACAATTTAAGCAACGAACAGTACTTCCAATTTGCTCCCAATCCAGGGCGTAACTTTCTGGTGGAGCTCAGCTTTAATTACTGAATACAAAAGCAGGCTTTTGGCTTTTTTACTCAACTGATCCCCTCCACGAATAGTGGACACGTTAAAAAGCGAGTATTCTCAACCATAGAGAGGTACTTGCATGAGCACGAAATCGACTGGCAACAAAGCCGGCTACATCCGGCATAGCGCCGAATACAAACAAGAAAGTCTGAAGCTGGGTTTGCAAGTGGGAGTTGCCAAGGCGGCGAAGCAATTGGGTTTACACGAATCCCAACTCTATGCTTGGCGCAAGCAGCAGATGTAGGGTGGGCACATTTGCCCACCATTGCAACCCGCGTGGGCACAAAAGCCGTGCCCACCCTACCGGGCTGTTCAGGTGATGATGAGTTTCGAGTTTTCGACGACTCGAACTTATCACTTTTAACTGGCCGCATTATTCTTTTTTGGGCCGTTCAAACCAATAATTCCGCACGGTTTAGCGAGTTTTGCAAGCCCCTCCATTTTTTCCGCTAAAATCGGTCTGGTTTCCATCAAACCATTTACATCGCAGCGCATATGGACATTCAAAACGATTTAACGCTTCTTAAACCCGTTTCCGTCTGGAATCGATCGCTAAAAATCGATCCGAAGAGTTTTTTATTTAAGCTCGCCAAAGCCGCAACCAAAGGATTTCAGGGTGAATTCGAGAACGCTGGAGAAAACCTGGCAGAAGCTTTGCTTGATGTTAAGCCGGAAGAAAAAACTGGTCAATTGGCATGGCTATTAATTTACCGTTCGTTGACTTCTGCGATGACGGAATTACTCTCGGACAGCCGAGACTTGTTTCCAGAGCAACAACAAGACGACCAAATTCTGGAAGGGCTTACCGACAACCTGAACGACTATCTGCTCAACCTAGAAGTTGGCATTTCGGCCGAATTTTTCCGATATCCGCAACAGCTTCCGTTATTAGCCGAATTTGGCAAAGGCATGCAACAGTGGTTGCAAGGTTTGGGCTTGGCACCCATGCAGGCTCGGTCGTTGGCGCAACGACTACCGGATAAGTTTGCACTAGCTTTACATGGTGAATGGCTGAAAGACGCCGAGCATTATTCGGCGATTAAAACGGCAATCGATACGCCGTTTACCCACGCCGCGCAGAAAGAACGGCAATGGTTACATTATCACGCTTGGTTAAGCGAGCAATTCAATCAACGCATGTTCGCCGAAGCCTTTGGTTTGCACAGCGTTTACGTGCCGTTGCGTGCTTATTACGAAGAGCGTCCCAAGCCGGAACAGGATAAAGCATCGATTGATGCCGAGCGGCAGAAAGCCAAACGTCACGTCGTCGATTTACAACACGAGCTGGAAGGCTGGATCAACGACTGCCAATCCGACGATCATCTGCGCATCATCAGCGGCGGGCCGGGTTCCGGCAAATCGTCGTTTTGCAAAATGTTTGCCAGCCATATCGCCGAAACGGTTGGCGTCAAAGTGTTGTTCGTACCGTTACATCAATTCGATTTACGTTCCGACTTGATCGAATCGGTTGCAAATTTTGTCTCGCAAAGCCGCTATCTTGAGGGTAGTCCTCTACATGGCAAAGACGGCGAATCGCGTTTGTTGGTGATATTCGACGGCCTGGACGAATTGTCGATGCAGGGCAAGGCAGCCTTGCAGGCAGCTCAGGATTTTGTCGAAGAAGTGATTCGCAAGTTCGATGCCTTCGCTTCGCAAGGTTTGAAGCGCCAAGTGTTGATTAGCGGTCGCGATTTGGTCGTACAAGCTAATTTGCCCAAGATTCGCGCGGCCAAACAAGTATTACAAGTGCTGCCTTATCTGGTGGAAAAATCTGAACCGGATTTATATGCCGATCCGCAAGAGTTGTTGGCGAGCGATCAACGTCAAATTTGGTGGGCCAAGTATGGCGAAGTCTCTGGCAAAGATTATCGCGACATGCCAGCGGCACTTGGGGGCGACAACCTCGCCGACATCACTCGTTGGCCGCTATTGAATTACTTGGTGGCTTTGAGCTTTGACCGGAAAAAGCTGAACTTTGACAGCAACACTAGTCTGAATTTGGTTTACCAGGACTTATTAGAAGCAGTGTACGACAGACAATACGAAAACCGTCGCATTCATCAAGGTGCCGGCGGTCTTGAATTCGCCAATTTTCGGCGGATTTTGGAGGAAATCGCATTGGCTGTCTGGCACGGCGACGGTCGAACCACCACGGTGGACTACATTCAATCGCGCTGCAAACAAAGCAGTCTGCAACGCTATTTGGATGAATTTCAAGACGGTGCCTCCAAAGGTGTTACCCGCTTGCTGACCGCGTTTTATTTTCGGCAAAGCGGCGAAATCAAAGGTGACAAAACCTTCGAATTTACCCATAAAAGCTTTGGCGAGTACCTGACGGCCTGCCGATTGGTACGAATGTTGGAAAAGATACAACAGGAGTTGGAACGTCACCAAAAAGATCCCGATGACGGTTGGGATGCTCGCCGAGCTCTGGAACACTGGGCTGAACTGTGTGGCCCGACCGCGATTGATGGCTATTTGCATCCTTTTATCCATCAGCAAGTCGCGCTCATGGATATTGCCAAGGTGCATGATTGGCAGCAGACTATTTGCCGTTTGATCGAGTCGTTGTTGCGGCACGGCATGCCGCTGGAAAAAATGAATCTGGCCAGCTTTCAGCAAATGTTGAATCAATCTCGCAACGCCGAGGAATCCTTATTGGTCATGCACGCGGCTTGTGCTTATCAAACGCAAAAACTATCCGATCTCGATTTTCCGACTAAAGAAGCGTTTGGAAATTGGCTACATCGTTTGCGAGGACAAAGAATAAACGAAGAAAATACTGCTGCGTTATATTCCTTAGGCTTTTTAAATTTGAGATCCTGCGTTTTACACTTGCAAGACATGTTTGGGGCAGATTTGAGGGGAGCTTGTCTTGACGGAGCTCTGCTCTATTTGGTTAACCTCCAAGAAGCTTCCCTCCATGGGGCAAACCTCCATAAGGCATACCTCAATAAGGCAAACCTCCATAAGGCAAACCTCCAAGGGGCATACCTCCAAGGGGCAAACCTCCAAGGGGCAAACCTCCAAGGGGCAAACCTCCAAGAGACAAACCTCGAAGGGGCATACCTCCAAGGGGCAAACCTCCATGGGGCAAACCTCCATGGGGCAAACCTCGAAGGGGCAAACCTCAATGGGGCAAACCTCAATGGGGCAAACCTCAATGGGGCAAACCTCAATGGGGCAAACCTCAATCGGGCAAACCTCAATGGGGCAAACCTCAATGGGGCAAACCTCAATGGGGCAAACCTCGAAGGGGCAAACCTCGAAGGGGCAAACCTCCATGGGATCGACTTCGCAAGGGTAAACGGGATACCCAGACGGGGCTGAATAGAATCTACTCAGGGACGTAAGTATGGTGAGGGCTGCGATAGCCACTATTTATTTCATCTAGCTGGGTTTCGCTATCATTCAACCCAGCTTACTTCCACAAACTCAGATTCAGCTTATTTTTTATCAGCGGTCATTGGAAAGCTCAACCAATTTTCGCTTTTGGGTCAATCCCGCCATTTAGACTCGTCCAAAAGCAGTCATTCAGTGCTTACGCAATCGTACCGGAATCGATGGCAGGCTTTGGGGCGGGACTGGTGGCAATCTTCAACCGGAATGGGGGCTGGTTTAGAATGAAATATGCGGCTTAACTGCATGGGACAAATCCAGAGCTTGATTTAATCGCCACTAGCCAGCCAGCTTTTCAGCGATGTGTCTGTTGATGTCGTCGGCCCAAAACGAATCCCAAGCCCGCCCAAGCGCTGGCAATAACAGCGGCGATCAAGCCAATGCCCAAGGCGCCGAATGGCGCATATAGCCAACTGGTCAGGGCATCACCCCCGCGAAAAACGACGGTATCGATAATGTTCTTGGCCTTGTATTTGGTGACCCGATCCAGTGGCGCGAACAACATTTCGCGTGCTGGCCGCAGAATGGCGTAATCCCCGACCCGGCGTAAAATCATCAATACCAGCAACAAGGGCAAACTCGGGTTCCAGCCAAATGCGGCAAAGCCGAGGGCCATGATGATGGGAATACTGGCCAGTGTCCAGGCCGCACCCAGCGTGGCGATAATGCGGCGGGTGAAAATCAGCTGCACTAGAATCGACAAGCCGTTCACCACGCTATCTATCGCACCAAAGACTTGAGTCTGCTGGGTTTTGTCGGTAAACGTGTTGGCCACAAAATCGGCCTGCAGCAAATACAAAAACGTGCCGTTGGCACTGGCCAGCAAAATAAAGCCACTAATACCCAACAGGTAAGGACTGCGCAACAACAAGCCCAAACCGGACAAGACACCACCCGCCACGGGCTGATCCCCGGCAAATCGGGCTGATTGGTCGGTGGTTTGTCCGGCTTGCCAGCGCAGCAAAAAATGAATGCAGGGTAAAGTCAAAGCCAGCAATAAGGCGGACAACAGTAACAAGCTTGCCGGGCCAATAGCGCCCACCAGACCGGTTGCCAGCAACGGGCCCACCATTGCTCCCAAGCTACCGCCGGCAGAAATAAATCCAAACAAGCGTTGTGCGAGCTGCTTGTCGAACACGTCGGTCATAAAGCTCCAGAACACCGAAACCGTAAACAGACTAAACACGCTCAGCCAAACAAAAAAACCTCTGGCTACCCAGAGATTGTTGATGTCCCATTGCAACAGGCCATAGAACAGCAGTAAATGGCTGATAAAAAAGCCATACACCCAAGGCAAAAAACGACGACGTGGAAAACGGCTGCAAATCCAGCCGTAGGCCGGTACGGCTAATAGCATGGCGACAAAGGTAGCGCTAAATAACCAGGGCAGGTTTTTAGTGCCACCGCTCACCCCCAGCATTTCCCGCACAGGCCGTAATACGTAATAGCTGCTCAGCAGAAAAAAGAAATACGCAAAGCCCACCCAAGCCGCAAGCCGGGACTGGCCCGGCTCGTCACGCGCCAGCAAGCGTAGGGTTAAATTCTGCATGTTTTAATCGCTGTGCAAGTCTGCAAAAAATTCGGCCCAATCGCTGATCGGCTCTTCATTACGGTCACGGGAAATTTCAAAGGTTTTCCGATAGGCAGCCGGTTGTTTCAGCGCAGCAACACAGACCCGTGCCACGTCGTCTCGGGCAATACCTTCCCCGCGTTGATAGTCGCCTTGCGTCACGAGCATGCCGAATTGCCCTCCCTCTTCATCCAGCAAACGACCGGGACGCACCAAAGTGTAAGGAATGCCACTGGATTGAACGGCTTGCTCAGCTTGCTTTTTCCACAACAAAATCGGACGATTTTTGACCGATTCGGCGTACACCGAATCACTCAAACCTGCGGTCGAAACCAAGATGATCTGCTGTATGCCGACTTGCTGAGCGGCTTTGACTAGATGCTGCGTACCTTCGTAATCGACATAACGCGCACTATTGGGATCGTCTTCATCCTGACTCCGTGCACCGACCGCAGAAATAATATGCGTGACCCCTTGCACGGCCTGAGTGACGGCTTGCGAATCACGAATGTCGCCGATATGGATTTCCAAGCCGGCTGTCGAGCCGAACAAGCGTTGTGCTTTGTCAGCATCGCGAGCAAAAATCCGCACCGACTCTCCTTGTTGCAGCAAATGATGCACGATGCGTTGCCCGGTGCCGCCGGTGGCACCGGCAACCAGAATTTTATCGGCACTGGCTGTCAGACTGGTTACCCATAATCCGAGCATGAGCCATTTGCTTAAACCGGTACGCAGGCTCATTCTTTGTCCGGCTCCACGCCAGCAAATAAAGCCGACCAATCGCTAACATCGCCGGTTTGATCCGTGTTGGTCAGCTCAAAGGTTTTACCTTGTGCGGCGGGGTTGAACAATGCCTTGACGCACGCTAATGCTACATCGGCCCGATTAACGGTACCTTGTCCCGCTTTATCGGCAGCCGTTAGCCGAATGCCCCGTGTCCCGGCCGCATCGTCTTTCAATCCGCCAGGGCGAATAATGGTGTACGGAACACCGCTTTTTCTAAGGGCTTCCTCGCCTAGGTATTTCCAGATCAGCACATTATTGAAGCGTCGATTTAAAGGGTGTTGCAAATTGCTGATGCCCATTGAAGACACCAGCACCATATGCTGAACACCGGCAGCTTTGGCGGCTAAAGCCAGATTTTTGTTACCCGCGTAATCAACAAATTCCGGGCCGTTATCACCGAACCAATCACCGCCCGAGCCTATTGCCGAGACCACTGCCGTCGCGCCGACTAACGCACGTTGTAAACTGGCCGGGTCTTTAACATCCGCTATCGCGGTTTCCACACCATCCCCCAGAGTTTCCTTGGCTTTGTTGGCATCGCGCACCAGGGCCCGCACTTTAACTCCCTGTCCCTGAAGCTGTTGCACGACATGCACACCCGTGCGCCCAGTGGCCCCGGCCACTACCACAAGCTGATCCGCATAAGCGACTTGCAGCCCAAGTAAACCCAGCAAAATCATCCATCCTTTGTTCATTATGTACACCTCGTTAAAAAATCAATCCATCAAAAAACTGCACACTCAATCATTATGCGCAAACAGCGCTGAAAACCCTTTAAACTACCCGTATTGCCACATCGAAGGCCAACACGGCGCAATGCCCGTTGGTTATCGCGCCCTAGCTGCTGCCGTTCACGCTAAACCTTTATTTTCCGACCCATCATGAAATTTTGGCTCCCCCATCTGTTATTTGCAGCCGTGTTGAGTTCGGCGGTCTGGCTCTATAGTCAGTCGCATCGGCCAGTCGAGCGGATTGAGTCCGTGCGTTATACCAATCTACAAGGCGAACCCCAAAGCCTGGAGCAATGGCGAGGACGTTGGTTGTTGATTAATTTCTGGGCGACTTGGTGTCAGCCCTGTCGCAGCGAAATTCCGTATTTCAATCGGCGTTTTGCGCAAACCGATCCCCAGCAGTTGGCGATCTTGGGATTTGCGGTGGACACCCCGGAAAACGTCAGCCAGTTTATGCAAACCACTGCGATTGATTACCCGCAATGGGTGGATGAACGCGGCATGGACCTGGCCTTTAAATTGGGTAACCAGCGTCAAGGTCTGCCTTTCACCGTATTGGTCAATCCTCAAGGCAAAGTCGTTACGCGGCATTTAGGTGCTTTAAGTGAAGCAGATTTAGACCGCTTGCTAGCAAAATTGCCCCAAGCTAAGGGGTAATCCAGCCCATCCAGGTACCGACGCCCATCAGCAACATCATCCCAGCGCTGGCGTATTCCAGATGCGGACGCCAGCGTCCCCAGTTGGCGCGCAGTTCGCTGGCAAAATGCGCAACGCCGATGCTGAAAATCAAGGTCGGCAAAATCACCGCCCCCGCACCAAACGCCAAGCCCAGCCCCAAGCCCGATAGTGCACTCCCTGCAGTGGCTGCCGCGAGTAACAAGGCGCTTAAAGGTGCACAAGGATTAAAGGCCATGCCCAGACCCATTACAAATAAGCCCGTACCCAAACCAAAGCGGCGATTGGGTGTTTGGCGGGTGGTGGCGCAAGGCTTGTGCGCACCCCGTTTGGCGCGAAACAGCGAAATCGCCACCCAAAAGGTGGCAAGCCCCAGCAGCCAACGCAAACCGGTTTGTTGCAAGGTATCGGCCAATAAGTCACCCAATACCCCTGCCAATAAACCCGCGCAGGCATACCCCACCAGTCGTCCCACCGAGAACGGTGTGACTCGGCGCCAGGCCTGTTTTAAACCGCCGGATTCCGTGGCGAAAAACACCGGCCCCAAATACGGCAAACAGGCGATATTGCAGGCTCCGGCACCATAAGTAAAACCCAGGATAAACGCGGCACTCAAGCTTAGGCTGGTCGGTTCCATGACTATTGAGTCTCTTGTGCTGCTTTAGGTTTGCGGTGCAGGTTGGCCAAGGAAATCGTTTCCCATTGTTTCTGGCTTTGTTTGCGGCGTTTGAAGTAATCGCTGGACGAAGAAAAAACCGGCAAGCCGGCGTAACGCAATTGCAATACTTTATCGTCCGGGCAAAACTCCACACAACGACCACACAGCGTGCAATCCGGATACGTAATGTCGTATTTGTGCATTTCAGTATGGATTTCCCGAATATCCATCGGGCAGGCATTGGCGCATAAACCGCACTTATCACAACGTGGCGTGGCGTTTTTTACCAAGCGCAATAAACCGACTTTACGAAAAATGGCTTGCAGGGCCAGCATGGGACAAATCCGGCAGAACGGCTGGCGCACCGTCAACCCCAGTGAGATCATCAAACCAAACAAAAACACGCCCACAATGGATAGACCGGTCAAACTGGCGCTGGCCGAATCCACATACAGTTGATCGGTGCTGCCGGTCATCAAGGTAGTCATGATGCGGCTTGGGCAGACCGCGCAAAACGGCGCGCCCCAGGCTTCATCGACATAACCGGCGGCGGCCAGCAACGGAAAGCCAAACACCAGCAGCGACAGCATCAACCACTTAACGGGCCGAATTTTATCGACGGTACTGTCGGTTAAGCTTTGCTTGCCCTGCAAACCCAATTTTTGGCCGACAATGCTCAGCATGTCCTGGAAGAACCCCAATGGACACACCCAGCCACAAAACGCTTTGCTAAACAGCACAAACAACACCACAAAGGTGCCCAGGGTAATGGCAATGGGCAGTAAGGCCATCCACAGCGGCATTTGTCCGGCAAACACCCGTTCCAACCCATGATGAATCTGGTGTTGCAACGGCACCAAGGCGCAATAATCGGCACTTAACGGATCGTAAGCACAACTTAATGCCGGCAAGGCTTTGCTGAGTTTGTCGGTGGTATAGGGGCCTAACCAGTAGCCGCCATACACCATCAGAAAAAACAACGCCCCTTGCACAGTTTTACGCATAACCGACAGATTCATGACACAGCACTCGCATATTTTTTGACTTTTAACGGCTTGTTGGACAAACGTCTGTTTAACCAAAACCCCACCAAAACACCCAAACCGGCCAAACCCGCCCCCCAAGGCACAGACTGCCAATGCAGCGGCGAGACGTAATAATCGCCTTTGAGTGTGGAGCGATAGCGTTGGTCGTTGGTACTCAATTCGGTGCTAATCGCAAACTCGGCGGGAGGATTGGCCATTTGTCCCGGTTGAACCGCACTAAAGTCGTCCGGCAATTCAAACGCCACGCGTCCTTGTTGATCGGTCGTGCCACTGAGTTGACTGCCGTTTTGTGAACGAAATTGCACAGCTTGATTCGGCACGGGTTGACCCTGGAAGCGCACTTTAAAGCGCCAGGTTTTGCCACTGAAGTAGCGGGCATGCTCGGCGGGATGCGGATCAGGTTCGATTTCCAACACGGTTTTCTGCAAGCCGAATAAGGCTTGAGGCTTGGCTTTCATCGGGCGACCGTTTTTATAGCTGTAGCGCACTTCGGCTTCTAACAGGCCGGGCTGCGGTTTTTCTAAGACCAATGCGTAATAGCCTTCAAAGCCCAGTTTGGGCAATTCCAGCTTTTCCAAAACCTGACTGCTTAAATCCGGCAAGTAATAACGAATCACACTGGGTTCGCTTAAATACGTGGCATGCTGATTGCCCCCGTGATGTTGCATATCATGCGCTTTGGGGGCTTCCTCGGCCCAGGCAGCCACAGCGCTCAGCACGCCGATGAAAATAAACCAATACGGCATGTCGCCTCCTAGTAACTGACGTTAAAGCCGGTGTAATAAAAACGGCCACCTGGGTCATTGGGAGTGCCTTGCAAGCCCATGACATAGGGCGTGACCCGATTAAATACGTTATCGACACCCACAAAGGCGGTCAGCCATTGGGTGGCGGCATAATCCAGCTTGGCATCAAACTCATGGTGGTAAGCGGACTCACGCACCCGATTGGCATTGTTGCCGACATAGCCGTCATAAAATCGGCCATTAAGTGATAAATCCACTTGCGGATGGAGATGAAAGGTATTTTGAAAGCGAAACGCATGACGGGATCGGTCTATCAGGCGCTCATGAGTTTGCGTATCTTCGGCGTCCAGATATTCGTAAGAGGCGAATAAGTTGTAATACTCCTTAACACCCAAGTTAAAAATGATTTCGGCGCCACGTACCTTGGCCTGCCCGGTATTGAAGCTATTAAAATCTGAGAATATTACTGTGCCCACCGTGCGATTACCGGTATTTATAGACTGGATTAAATCCTCGTACCAGGTGACGTGACCGATCGCTTCCAAGCTGCCGTAAACATTGTTTTGGTCAAAACTGTATTTGGCGGCGGTTTCCAGGGTTTCAGACGTTTCCGGCCTTAAGTTTGGGTTGCCGCTAATCGTTGACACACTGGTAAACGGACCTCGTCGGCTGGTACGGACAAAGGTGGGAAACATATTGACAAACTCTGGCGCTTTAAAAGCAGAACCATAGCCAACCCGAAAATTAAAATCGCCTGGCGACCAGGATAAACTGGCTCGAGGATTGAGTGCGTCGCCGAAATCGCTAAAGGTATCGTAACGCACACCCGCCACCAATTTCACATCACGGACAATGTCCCAATCGATCTGCGATAGCGCGTGAAACACATGGCGCGTTTGGGCGCCGGGAAAGCGGTTACGATCAAACGTCGATATGTATAAATCCTGAAACCGTCCACCAGTACCTAAGGTGACTGTCAAGTTATCGGCGGCAAACCAGTTTAAAAAGCCTTCAATTTGGCCTAATTCAAATTTGGTTTTTTCAATATCCGTGGGATCCTGAGCATTCCGCCCGACATTTGCCAGGGTTTGACCGTAAGTACCCAGCAAACGTGCATTGCCCCAGTCATAGACATCATCGTAGGTTAGGCTGATTTGTTTGCGGTCTTCGTTCTCAACATTACGGGCTCGATTAAATGCCGTACCCGTGTCGTTTTGTTCCATCAACTCGCCCGTCCAGCGCAGTTTGCGCTGCGGCGTGAAGTCATAAGAGCCGGCGTAATTCACGTAGTAGCGATCGATATCTTTGAGCGTTGTCGTGGGAACGCTGGTATCCACTCGTAAATCGTTTTTATTAAACACTTCAGCAGAAAAGCGATTTTTTAGACCATGAAAATCGCCGGTCGAAACACCCGCCCGCTCAATAAAGGTGTCGCGCTGACCTCGTTCCGCCTGCCCCCAGGTAAAACTGCCGGTGGCACCAAATTGCTCGCCCGGCGCCTTGGTAATGATGTTAATCACCCCACCGATTGAATCAGCACCGTATAACGCCGACATCGGGCCGCGAATAATCTCGATCTGCCGGATATTTTCGATGCTCAAACCCGTCAAGTCGGAAGTGCCGAACTTACCGGTTCTCCGCAAGCCATCCACCAAAATCAAGGTCTGGTTATTCGATGAACCGCGCAGGTTAATCCGTGAGTTAGTGCCGGAATCGGCCACAAACCCGGTACCGGCAGCATATTGCAAAATCTGCGGCAAGGTTCGTAGCGAAAGGCTTTTTAACCGTTGCGGGGTGATGACTTCGACACTGGCTTGTACGTCTTTGACCGCCAGACTGCGTCCCGGCGTGGCGGTAACAACCATAGTATCCAGCTCTGCGATCGGTGTACTATGGTCCTGCTCGTTAGTTTGAGCGGACACTTCGCTGACCAGAATGGCTAACAGCCAAGCAAAATGCGCCTTATTATTCATTATTCTGCCCTACTCAAATTTAAAAGTTAGCTTTAGAACGACACGTGGCACTCGCAACGATTGGCGTCGAACGTGTAAGTGAGCTAATTTTGTGCCGAGCGAATAAATTGAATAAAAATCAAATAGTAATATTAATTTTGGCGATTCTAGAATCGGGGGAAAACAGGTGATTTCACACGGTCATATAGTGTCGGTTGTGTGATTTGCCTGATTGGATTGGCTCTGACAAGAGGCTAAAAAATGATTATCTAGCTGGATTGAGATTGTCAGGGATAACGGATGTTAGATACGGCGATCTATCTGCACATCATCCGCGTATTGATTTTTAACAAATGCGCGGTTCGAAATTCTCACTGAAAGGTTTTTACACTGAGTCATTCGTCGACTTTGCCCCCAAGCGCCTCCTGACAAAGTAGAGCATGCTATCGGCGTTCGGAGTTTTGCACCCTAAGCCAATTAAGCCAATAACGCCACTTGCACCCGAGCCTGCAAGCCACCCAATTCTGATTTGGCAAAATTAATATCCGCCGCATGCAAAGCCACAATGCGCTGTACGATGGACAAGCCCAAGCCGCTGCCTTCAACACTATTGGCGGTTTCCACGCAACGGTAAAAGCGCTGCGTGATGCGCTGATAATCGTCGTCGGCAACACCGGGACCGCTGTCGTCCACGGTCAACTGCAAACGCTTGTTTTCGCGGCGACAAGCTACTTTGATATGCCCTTCAATCGGCGAATATTTAATAGCGTTATCGATCAAGTTGCGTAACAACACTTGAAATAACTGAGGATTGGCGACGATCACTAGAGCCGGCTCTCCTTGCAATTCAATATCGATACGCTTCTCGCGGGCGGCGTGATCCAAATCGGAAATCACCTCTATCAAGGCTTCGTTAACATCAACAGACTGCTTGGCAATCCCGGCCTGCTGATGCTGCACTCGCGACAAGGTCAGCAATTGTTGCACCGTATGCGTCATCCGCGATACCGCTTGCTGGGCTTTTTGCAAAGCCTGATCGCGCATCTGCGTATCGGTGGTTTTTTGCGCCACTTGAATTTGCGTCAACAGACCGGCCAATGGCGTGCGCAGTTCGTGGGAAGCGTCGGAGGTAAAATTGCGCTCGTTTGCAAAAGCTTGTTCCAGCATCGCAAACAAGCTATTGATTTGCGTGACAACAGGCAATACCTCGTCCGGCAGATTATCCACCGACAGCGGTTGCAGAAAGCCGGCTGCCCGGCTGGCCAATTGCTCCTTGACCTGGTTGACCGGCGACAAGGTGCGGCTGACGATCCACCAGATCATTACGCCCAATATCGGCAATGCGATCAAAAAACCAATCACTTGCTGGCCGGCGATGCCTTCCACCAATTCCCGGCGAATATCGTCGCGTTGACCGACATGAATCACATAATTGCCGTTTTCGGTACTCAGGCTAAATACATGCCAAAGCTGACCATCCAGCATGGTTTCGCTGTAGCCGTTTCGCGTCAAGGATAAGGCAAATTCCGGCGCGCTTTCCGAGCGCAACACCAGCCCCTCTTTCACTGAGCGTAATTGAAAGGCAATTTTGCGTTCGTATTTGTGGCCGAGGATGGGCGTGTCGAACAGTTCTGGAGCTTTGTCGCGCTCCCAGAGTTTGGTCAGTGCACGTTGCCGGACCATATTCTCGACAAAGGCGTGTACCACCCGTGCCGATTGAGCTAATTCAGCGTTGAACAGTTCGGTGACTTCGTCGCGGGTTTGTTTGTAACTGAAGTAGGCGGTAACGCCCCAAACCAGCAACAGCGAGGTTAGGAGCGACAGCAGCAGCTGCTTTTTCAGGGAGCGTGGCGCCAGACGAAAATGTTTGGCCATCAGTTCTCGTCGATGATGTAACCGACCCCGCGGATGGTGCGAATCAGATTGCTATCCAGTTTTTTACGCAGATGGTGAATATGCACTTCCACCGCATTGCTTTCCACTTCCGAGCCCCAGGCGTAGAGCGACTCTTCCAGACGAGCCCGGGAAATAACTTGGCCGATATGTCCCATTAGGTAACTCAGCACTTCAAATTCTTTTTGCGCCAGATCAACCGGCTTGCCGTTGAAATACACCTGGTGCGCGGCGGGATCGATGGTAACGCCTTTATGTTCGATCACTGGCAGGCTATGACCATCGTGGCGGCGGGCCAATGCGCGTAAGCGCGCACAAATTTCCGCTAGGTCGAACGGTTTGGTGACAAAGTCGTCGGCGCCATTGTCCAGACCGGCCACCCGTTCGGCGACGCCTTCGCGGGCGGTTAAGACCAAAACCGGGGTGCTGTCCTTGCGCCGGCGCAGGTTCTTCAACACGCTCATTCCGTCCATGCGCGGCAAGTTCAAGTCCAACACCACCAGATCATAGTGGTTCAACTTCAGCGCCTCGTCGGCCTGCGCGCCGTCGATTAACCAATCCACCGCATAACCTTCCAGCGTCAAGCCGGCTTTTAAACCATCACCAAGGATGGCGTCATCTTCTACCAATAATAAGCGCATGATGTTTGTGTACCTATGGGCTGAGTGATTAACTTAGCCTGGATTGTAGCAATGATTTCTCAGTGTTCTGTGAGCGAGTAAGCAACTTAAAAGTTCGCTGGGATTGCAACTAAAACCCAGCGAACGGCAAAAGCCTCATGACGCCGAAAGGCTGCGTTCCAGATTGGCTCGCAAAGCTTCCAGAAAATCCTCGGTCGTTAAATAATGCGAGTCGTTTAAATCATCGCCGTAGATACACAAGGCCAAATCCTTGGTCATTTGCCCGGCCTCGACGGTATCGACACAGACCTTTTCCAAGGTTTCGCAGAAGTTGATCAACTCGGCGTTGCCGTCCAGTTTGCCGCGAAACGCCAAACCGCGCGTCCAGGCAAAAATCGAGGCAATCGGATTGGTCGAGGTCTTCTTACCCTGTTGATGCATGCGGTAATGGCGGGTAACGGTGCCGTGAGCTGCTTCGGCTTCCATGGTTTTGCCATCTGGCGTGACTAAGGTGGAGGTCATCAAACCCAGTGAACCAAAACCTTGGGCCACCGTGTCGGATTGCACATCGCCATCGTAGTTTTTGCAGGCCCAAACGAAGGCGCCGTTCCATTTCAAGGCTGAAGCCACCATGTCGTCGATCAGTTTATGTTCGTAGACAATGCCTTTGGCTTCGTATAAGGCTTTGTATTCCGCTTGGTAGATTTCTTCGAAGATGTCTTTGAAGCGGCCATCGTATTTTTTCAGGATGGTGTTTTTGGTGGAAAGATACAGCGGCCAGCCTCGATCCAAGGCCACATTGAAACAGCTGCGAGCGAAACCAGCGATGGACTCGTCGGTGTTGTACATCGCCAACGCGACGCCGTCGCCTTCGAAATGATAGACCTCAAAGCTTTGCTCCGGGCCGCCGCCGTCCGGCATGAAGCTGATTTTTAGCTTGCCTTTGCCTTTGGTGACGAAATCGGTGGCTCGGTACTGGTCGCCAAACGCATGCCGGCCGATGCAGATCGGCTGGGTCCAATTCGGCACCAAGCGCGGCACGTTTTTGCAAATGATCGGTTCGCGGAACACGGTGCCGTCCAGGATGTTGCGAATGGTGCCGTTCGGTGATTTGTACATTTTTTTCAATCCAAACTCTGCCACCCGCGCTTCGTCCGGGGTGATGGTTGCGCATTTGATGCCAACGCCGTGCTTTTGAATGGCGTGGGCCGCATCGATGGTGACTTGGTCGTCGGTAGCATCGCGCTGCTCGATACCTAAGTCGTAATAATCGATTTGCAGATCTAGGTAAGGCAGAATCAATTTGTCTTTAATGAAATGCCAGATGATGCGGGTCATTTCATCGCCGTCGATCTCCACCACCGGATTTTTGACGGATATTTTCTTCATAACGGCTCCTCACCTATCGCTAAAAGAGGCCTTCAGTATAGCCTGCCTACCCCTGAAGCACGGAATGTTTAACGGCTTGCTCGGCTCTGTCTGCAGCGCGTCTCGCATTAATCGAATCACGGCAAAAACTAGGCTATACTGCCCAGGCAGCGTCTACGCATGCTGCCGTAAGACATTGTTCTGTACAGGGTTTTAGCAATAGCCTTTACCCGGCAACACCGTTTTTCTTCAACATCCGATAGCAGGACAATGAGCCAATAATAATAAAAAATCATTCTTGAGGAGGTGTAAATGGCTAGTCAGCACTTCGATTACGAAGCGATAGTCATCGGTAGCGGTTTCGGCGGTTCCATCAGCTTTTGCCGGCTCGCGCAGAAGTGGGGTTCCAAAGTCTTGCTGTTGGAACGCGGCAGGCATTATCCAATGGGCTCTTTCGCCCGCTCGCCCAAACAAATTTCCGACAGTTTTTGGAGCGTGGAAGGCGAGGCGATAGACCGACCACGCCACATTCAAAACAAAAATCTGCGCGGCTTGTTTGACGTCCGCAATTACAAAAAAATGGATGCAGTGATTTCGGCGGGCCTGGGCGGCGGCTCGTTGATTTACGCCAACGTCTTCCTCGAACCGCCCGAACAGGTCTTCGAGCAGGGCTGGCCGACCGGTCTGGATAAAGCCACCCTGGCCCCGTATTATCAAGTTGCCAAACAAGTATTGGGCGCTCGCCCGGTGCCATCCTGGCAAACTGACGACCGCAGAAAAATCGTCCGCACCGAACTGTTTCAAGAGTTTGCCGCCCACGAAAACCGCAGCAGCAAGCTGGCCGACATCTGCGTGTTCTTTGGTAACGATTACAACTATAACGCTTCGGATTCGCCAATCCCCATCGGTTTGCAGGAAAAAAACCGTTACGGCGCCACGCAAACCTCGTGTACCTATTGCGGAGAATGCGATATCGGCTGTAACACTCACTCGAAAAACACGCTGGATCTGAACTACATTCACGCTGGCCAACACCAGCATGGCGGCCAGGTATTTACCGACTGCCAAGCCGAAAATATCATCCCGCTCAATCAGCATGGTGACGACGACAGCTCCGCCAGCGGCGAATTCGGTTATCGGGTTGAATTTCAAAACTTTGCCACGGGAAAACTGGAAAGCCTGAAAACCCGCCGCGTCGTGGTGTCGGCAGGCACCTTCGGCAGCAACGAGCTATTGCTGCGCTGCCGCGATGTGCATCACAGCCTGCCCAAACTTAGCGAGCAACTGGGACGCTGGTTCTCCGGCAACGGCGACTTTTTATCGTTCGCGATTGAAGGCAAAAAAGACGCCGACCCCAACTACGGCCCGGTAATCACCCAATACACCGATTACAACCTGTTCGACCGCTTCAACAGACAGCAAGCCTTCGTGCTGGAAGACGCTTCTTATCCGGCTTCACTGGCCTGGTATATCGAAGGCGTTTTCCCGACCAGCACTTTACGCAAACTGATTCGCGCCGTGAAAGCGTTAATCGAGTGGCTGAAGAAATACGTGAGCAACGGCGTCTGGAACGGCACGTTGGGGTTCTCGCTACACGAAATATTAAAGGACGATTTATCTTCCAAATCCGTGGTGATGTTGTGCATGGGCCTGGATCATGGCGACGGCACGCTGACCTTGAACAAGACCGGACACATTGATCTGGATTGGCCGCAAGATACCAGCATGAGCTTGTATCAAGCCATTCTCGCGACTGGCGAACGCTTCAAAAAATTTGTCAAATCCGACTGGTTTTTCCCGTTGCCGACCTGGGACTTACCGATCCGTCATAACGTGACCGTGCATCCTTTAGGCGGCTGCATCCTGGCCGACTCGCCGGACAAAGGCGTGGTCAGCGGCCATCCCGAGCAGCGCGGCCAAGCCTTCGGTTATCAGGGCTTGTATGTGGTGGACGGCTCGATCTTGCCGAGCGCAGTCGGTGCCAATCCGGTAGCGACCATTTCCGCGACCGCGGAATGGATTGCGGAAGGCATCACCGGCATCAAACCCGATGCCAGCCTGGGCGTGTAAACCCAATTCACAGGACTACTGACATGACAACTAACAGCAAAACCTCGTTCGAATTCACCGAAGAAATGAAAGGCTATCTCAGCCTGGGCCAAACCGCTTTTGAGGACGGTTACCAGCAAGGCAAGGAAGATAACCATTACTTCATGTTTCATCTGACCATCCAGAGCGACGACCTGGATACCTTTTTGGAGTCCGAAGCTCACCAATCGGCGGCCATCGGCTATGTCGAAGGCGATTTGATCGGTGGCCGGCGTAACGTCGATAAAGGCGTGTTCAATCTGTTCGTCGACAGCGCCGACGCCGACCGCAAACAAATGCTCTACCGGCTGTTTTTTACCGATGCCAATGGTCAGGCCATGACCTTGAGCGGTCGCAAACAGATTCAAAACAACGTCGGCCCGGACTTATGGGCCGACACCACCACCTTGTTCACTAACTTATTCAAGGGCCATGTGGAAGCCGACAAGGAAGCCAAAGCCAAGGTTTACGCCACCGGCTTGTTGTATATCGAAGTGATGGACTTTGCCAAACAGCTGACGACGATCAAAGCCAGCGGCGATACCTTGAAAGACCGTCTGCATGCCATCGAACGCTTCGGCGGCTTCTTTTTAGGCGCGTTGTGGGAAGTCTACAAACCATCCATGTTGCCAAAGATGGGCAGCTTCGAGCGGGAAATCCCACTGTATACCTTGGAAGGCGTCAAGGATGCGGAGGTCAGCACCCATCAGTTCACGACCGCCGACCGGCTGGGCCTGAGCTTATTGCGCTTCAAGCGCGCGGCTAGCGACGATGTGGTAGTGCTGGTGCCGGGCCTGACCGCCGCCAGCGATATGTTCATCATGCCGGAACATTACAACCTGACCAGTTATCTGTTGGATCATGGTTTTGGCGACGTCTGGACTTTGGACGGTCGGATCAGTAACCGCTATTCCTATAACCTGCATAGACACAACTTCAATGTTGACGATCTGGCGCTATACGACATGCCGGCGGCCATCGCCACCGTGCGCGCGGCGGTCGGTCCTTCCGCCCGCATTCATGTCATCAGCCACTGCTTTGGGGCGCTGGCGTTTACCATGGGCTTGTTCGGCAAAGCGGTGACCGGCGTGCGCAGCCTGATCGCCAACGGCGTGGCGCTGACGCCGTGCGTGCCGCTGCCGGCCAAGATCAAGCTGTATCTGGGCCCGCTGGCCGCCGATTACATTTTGGGCGTGGATTATCTGAACCCTTATTGGCGGCGCGAACCGGGTTGGGGGGTGGGTAAATTGCTGGCGACGGCCATTTCGGCGTTTCATCACGAATGCGACTCGCCGGAGTGCCATATGCTCAGTTTCATGTGGGGCTGGGGCTTTCCTGTGTTGTACAAACATGAAAATCTGCAGGATGTGACGCATCGCCGCTGCGGTGATTTGTTCGGCGGCTGTAGCGTCAATTACTACCGGCATGTGTTGAAAATGGTCAATGCTAATAACACCGCCGTGAAATATCAGCCCAACGAACCGCGTTACCGCAGCTTGCCGGACAATTATTTCCAACATGCCGCCGAAATTGACACGCCGTGCCTATTCGTCGCCGGCCAGGACAATGCCTTGTTCCGCAACTCCAATATCGTCTGCCACCAACGCCTGGAACAAATCGTCCCCGGCCGCCATGAACTGGCGGTGATTCCGGATTACGGGCATGCGGACGTGATCATGGGCAAAAATGCCGCGCAGGACATCTTTCCGCGTTTCGTGGAATTTTTGAATAAACATCGCAATTGAGGAATGCAGTCATGACAAGTACCCAAGAAGATTTACAACTAACGCTGGATACGCTGCAACCGACCAAAACCCGACCAACCACCGGGTTGAACCGGCTGTGCATCAGTATCAGCGACCTGCATTTCACCGATAACACGGTCGGCAATCAAAGCAGTGAGGAAATTGTCTGGGCAGAATTCTTCGCCGACATCGCCAGTACTTGCAAAACTCAGCAAGTCGACGAATTGACGCTGATCCTGGACGGCGACGTCGTGGATATGATTCGAAGCGCGGTGTGGGCCAAGCACGGTGTCTATCCGTGGGAGCGCGACAAACCGGAATTTGTCTTATGCCTGCGTGAAATCATGGCCGAGATTGTGAGCTTGCACGCCACCAACGCGGACGGTTTTTTCAATCATCTACAACGGCTTCCCGACGATCTGAAAAATACCCGGCTGGAAGTGATTACCTTGCTGGGCAATCACGATAAGGAAATTTTCACCGATCCGGTCACCCTGCGGATGTATTACGACGAGTGCTTGGGGCCTAAGCTGGCTAATTTGTCAGCCGAGTATCGGCAGTGGGTCGGCAAGATGTATTTCGATGACGAACAACATTTTGCCGACCGAAACAGCGTACCGTGGCTGCCGTTTTATTGGGGAGATGCCGAACTGCGGGTGTTTATTACCCACGGCCAATGGCGGGATCGGGAAAACAGCTTGGCATTTACGCCGGGCAGCAATTTACCGGGCTGGAGTACAGGGGACGGTTGGCGAGCTAAGGTTTGGCAGCAACTCCATTACGCGCCGTTCATCGAGGCCTGTTTCGGCGATACGGTTGCGGCCGGTGCGCTGTCCACGTTTATCTACCGTTGCAAACTCAAGCTGAACGATCAGGACCCGGATCAAGCCAATGTCAGCCGTATCAAACGCATTCTGGACGAATTGGATTTGTACCGGCCCACCTCGGCGGCAATTGCCCGGATTCTGCAAGAAACCCGTGACAAAAAAACCGGCAACGAACTGCGGGACATTATCGAGAACGAGTTATACGAAACCCTGTGCCTGTGGCTGAGTTGGGATTACACGCTGAGCAGCTCTCCGGCTTGGCGGCGCTTGGCGTTTCGCGTTGCCAGGGTGTGGTTGATGGTCACCGGCCCGCTGCATATGTTCCGGGTGCAATTGCACTTGGTACGCGGCGTGTTATGGCTTTATGACCAAGTACAAACACTGCTTGACTTGCTGGGACCCAGTTCGGTGTATCGAGAAGACGGTGCCAGTTTCAAAAATTTGCAGGTGTTTCCGACATTTCAGGATTTATTCCTGCAACAAGGATTTCGGCTGCACGGCGAAGGCCATACCCATATCCCGCTGCAAACCGAAGCGGATATCAAGCACACCGCGGACGGCGCACCAAGCCGAAACTTTACCTACATCAACTTCGGCACCTGGCGCGACCAGTTGGTAAGCAAAGAGAAAAAAGGCTACCGCCGTCGCGGCGTCGGCCGTAGTCTGTATGTGCTGAACAAGGTAACGGGCCAACAGCCGGGCTATCGTTTTTTCGTAAACGATAATTTGTCCTGGAGCGACAACATGGATCGACTGTAGCTTTTTTGGCGACGGTGGCCGGATAGTTGCGTCCGCGTATTGCCTCATAGAAAAAGGTAACCGAAGTATCAGAGTCGTTGCCTCACATTAGAGGTAACCTGGACTTGTGAAAAAATGAGTTTCAATTGTTGCTCAATGGCGGCCTTAAGAGCAAATGGATTGAGTTTGGCATGATGTTCCTGGAGAGTCTGTTTGGTGGTTTCCGGAATGTCAGGATGATTGATCACCCGTTGGTAAGGGGTTTGCGGGGCATGGTATTTTTTCACGACTTTGGCGCCGTCTCGGTGTTTTTTCCGCAGTTTCAGACTGGGACAGAAATGATTCTGCAAAGGGCACCAAAGCGTGCTGTAGACCGCGTTCATCAACGGCACCAGCGCGGCATTATCCAGCCGGTCGTAGCCGAATAATTGCCTGGCGTGAGTCCAGTTTTTCTGCTCGACGTGGGCATTGTCGTTTTTCTTGTAAGGCCTGGAGCGGGTAAACGCCGGCTTTTGCGGGTGGTCGGTGAAATAGCGAACCAGGTGATGATTGAGAAATTCAGAACCATTGTCGCAATCGAAGCCTTTCAAAGGGAATGGCAACAGGTTCTCGATGGCCTGAATCTGTTCCAGGATACCTTGCGAGCCTTTATTCCAGGTGGCCCGGCATTCGGTCCAGCCGGTGACAATGTCCGTCATCGTCAGGCTCCAGACGAAATCGCCGGCCAGCGAATTGCCACAGTGAGCGACAGTATCGGCTTCGACAAAACCGGGCTGGGTCTCGTCCCAGTGATGAGTGCGGATGGGAATCTGGGTTTTCAACAGAGACCCGGGTTTGGTGCCGGACAAGCCTTTGGGGTGCTGGACGCGCAAGGGTTTGAGCAAGCGATCCAAGGTCGCCGCCGACACCTTGAGCAAGTCGGCGCGCACGCCATCCGCCAAGGGGCCGTATTGATCTTCGTAATGAGGCAGCCAGATCGGTATCGCGGCTTTCAGGCGCTTGCCGCACAGTTGATCGCTAGCAAACCAGATGCGCTTCAATGGCTCCAGCAACACCTCGGCTTGATATTTCCGCTTGGGGCCGGGCCGTTTGCTAGGCGAAGCGGTTGGCTTGGCTTTTCGATTCAGCAAACGGATCGCGTACTTACGGGCGTAGCCGCAGACTTCGCAAAACTCGTTTAGGATCGTTTGTTTCGTGGCCCTATCGCTTTGTCGATAGCGCTTTTGGATAGCCTGTAAATAGGCTCGTCGTTCGTGTTTTCCCATGGTGGTAACCCGCTTGATTTCGGTTACACACAATGTGAGGCAACGACCCGTTTTTAATGACCCCTTGGGTTACTTTTAATTTGAGGCAATTCGTGAATAAAAAAGTTCTTGACGTGGGGGTTTTGGGTGATTAGAATGAGCGGCTCTTCACTGCTCTGGTTTGTTGGATTGAGCGGTGAAGAGGTCGGCTGGATTTGGCGGCTTTGGGTTGTAAGTCAGGATGATTTGTTTTAAGTGTTTCGGTTTTTGAAGTGACTTAAAAATAAATTTGACAAACACTGAAAACGCTGTAGAATATGCCGGCTCAACAGGGCGAAATGCTCTGGCTCTTTAACAAACGAAATCGAAATAATTTGTGTGGGTATGTGTAGCGACTATGTGCTGTTAGAAATAGTCGACACAGAAACCACGTCAATTCGCAAGAAAAGATGTTCTGTAGTCGAGCCAAGATTGGTCACTAATCTTATTTAGTGACACGTTAAAATTAAACTGAAGAGTTTGATCATGGCTCAGATTGAACGCTGGCGGTATGCTTAACACATGCAAGTCGAACGGTAGCAGGCCTTCGGGCGCTGACGAGTGGCGGACGGGTGAGTAATGCATAGGAATCTGCCTATTAGTGGGGGACAACGTGGGGAAACTCACGCTAATACCGCATACGCCCTGCGGGGGAAAGCTGGGGACCTTCGGGCCTGGCGCTAATAGATGAGCCTATGTCGGATTAGCTAGTTGGTGGGGTAAAGGCCTACCAAGGCGACGATCCGTAGCTGGTCTGAGAGGATGATCAGCCACACTGGGACTGAGACACGGCCCAGACTCCTACGGGAGGCAGCAGTGGGGAATATTGGACAATGGGCGAAAGCCTGATCCAGCAATACCGCGTGTGTGAAGAAGGCCTGAGGGTTGTAAAGCACTTTCAATAGGAAGGAATACCTATCGGTTAATACCCGGTAGACTGACATTACCTATACAAGAAGCACCGGCTAACTCCGTGCCAGCAGCCGCGGTAATACGGAGGGTGCAAGCGTTAATCGGAATTACTGGGCGTAAAGCGTGCGTAGGCGGTTGTTTAAGTCAGATGTGAAAGCCCTGGGCTTAACCTGGGAACTGCATTTGATACTGGGCAACTAGAGTTTAGTAGAGGGGAGTGGAATTTCAGGTGTAGCGGTGAAATGCGTAGAGATCTGAAGGAACACCAGTGGCGAAGGCGGCTCCCTGGACTAAAACTGACGCTGAGGTACGAAAGCGTGGGTAGCAAACAGGATTAGATACCCTGGTAGTCCACGCCGTAAACGATGTCAACTAACTGTTGGGTTCTTAAAGAACTTAGTAGTGGAGCTAACGTATTAAGTTGACCGCCTGGGGAGTACGGCCGCAAGGCTAAAACTCAAATGAATTGACGGGGGCCCGCACAAGCGGTGGAGCATGTGGTTTAATTCGATGCAACGCGAAGAACCTTACCTACCCTTGACATCCAGAGAATCTGTTAGAGATAGCGGAGTGCCTTCGGGAACTCTGAGACAGGTGCTGCATGGCTGTCGTCAGCTCGTGTTGTGAAATGTTGGGTTAAGTCCCGTAACGAGCGCAACCCTTATCCTTAGTTGCCAGCGGGTCATGCCGGGAACTCTAGGGAGACTGCCGGTGATAAACCGGAGGAAGGTGGGGACGACGTCAAGTCATCATGGCCCTTATGGGTAGGGCTACACACGTGCTACAATGGCCGGTACAGAGGGCTGCGAACTCGCGAGAGTAAGCTAATCCCAAAAAGCCGGTCCCAGTCCGGATCGCAGTCTGCAACTCGACTGCGTGAAGTCGGAATCGCTAGTAATCGCGGATCAGAATGCCGCGGTGAATACGTTCCCGGGCCTTGTACACACCGCCCGTCACACCATGGGAGTGGGTTGCAAAAGAAGTAGGTAGTTTAACCTTCGGGAGGGCGCTTACCACTTTGTGATTCATGACTGGGGTGAAGTCGTAACAAGGTAGCCCTAGGGGAACCTGGGGCTGGATCACCTCCTTACAAAGACGGCACACCGTTACACGTACTCACAACAAATTATTTCGATTGAAAGACGCACCTGGGTCTGTAGCTCAGTTGGTTAGAGCGCACCCCTGATAAGGGTGAGGTCGGAGGTTCAACTCCTCCCAGACCCACCAACGCATAAAAGGCGAAAGCAATAAGGCGAAACACAATCAGACCACACGCCTGGTTAGAATAACTGGCGCTGTGTCTAGTCACGTTTCGGCTTGAGTCTTGGTCTTTAGTCTGCTTTAGGGGCCATAGCTCAGCTGGGAGAGCGCCTGCCTTGCACGCAGGAGGTCGGGAGTTCGATCCTCCCTGGCTCCACCATCATGCTGAACGCTGAGGGTCAACCAGTTCGTCAAACGTAAGAAAAATAGTGGGTGAACATCAACGCTATACAGTTTTATCGGCGGCAACAGATAAAGACTTTATAGCATTGGTATTCGTACCGATAGCTCTTTAACAATATGGAAATCTGTAACTATAGTAATGATCAGCAATGATCAACACTAAAACGAGTTGCGGTTTGAATGACGTCGTTCTCGAAAGGGAAAGGCAGAAAACAAACAGCATGTCGTTCTCAAGCAGAAAAAATCAGCGAAAATGTCAGCTGACAAATAACTTAAATAGAAAGCCTAGCAAAGCTCAGGATTAACTTCCAAGGCTAAGTAAAAGCAGACGTATTCGGGTTATATGGTCAAGTGAATAAGCGCATACGGTGAATGCCTAGGCAGTAAGAGGCGATGAAGGACGTTGTAGCATGCGAAAAGCTTTGGGGAGCCTGCAAACCGGCTGTGATCCAGAGATGTCCGAATGGGGAAACCCGGCGCGCATAAGCGCGTCATCTTTGAGTGAATACATAGCTCACTGAAGCGAACCCGGAGAACTGAAACATCTAAGTACCCGGAGGAAAAGAAATCAACCGAGATTCCCTAAGTAGTGGCGAGCGAACGGGGACTAGCCCTTAAGCTAGGATAAGGTTAGTGGAACGGTCTGGAAAGTCCGGCGATACAGGGTGATAGCCCCGTACACGAAAACCTTTTTCTAGTGAAATCGAGTAGGTCGGAGCACGTGAAACTTTGACTGAATATGGGGGGACCATCCTCCAAGGCTAAATACTCCTTACTGACCGATAGTGAACTAGTACCGTGAGGGAAAGGCGAAAAGAACCGCGGAGAGCGGAGTGAAATAGAACCTGAAACCGTATGCGTACAAGCAGTGGGAGCCCCTTCGTGGGGTGACTGCGTACCTTTTGTATAATGGGTCAGCGACTTACATTTTGTGGCAAGCTTAACCGAATAGGGGAGGCGTAGCGAAAGCGAGTCTTAATAGGGCGTTTAGTCGCAAGGTGTAGACCCGAAACCGGGCGATCTATCCATGGCCAGGCTGAAGGTTGGGTAATACTAACTGGAGGGCCGAACCCACGTCTGTTGAAAAAGACGGGGATGAGCTGTGGATCGGAGTGAAAGGCTAATCAAGCTCGGAGATAGCTGGTTCTCCTCGAAAGCTATTTAGGTAGCGCCTCGTGTATCACTGCTGGGGGTAGAGCACTGTTTCGGCTAGGGGGTCATCCCGACTTACCAACCCGATGCAAACTCCGAATACCAGCAAGTGCCAGCACGGGAGACACACGGCGGGTGATAAGGTCCGTCGTGAAAAGGGAAACAGCCCAGACCGTCAGCTAAGGTCCCCAAATCTATGCTCAGTGGGAAACGATGTGGAAAGGCACAGACAGCCAGGAGGTTGGCTTAGAAGCAGCCATCCTTTAAAGAAAGCGTAATAGCTCACTGGTCGAGTCGGTCTGCGCGGAAGATTTACCGGGGCTAAGCATAGTACCGAAGCTACGGATTTACACGTAAGTGTGAGTGGTAGAGGAGCGTTCCGTACGCCTGCGAAGGTCGATTGAGAAGTCGGCTGGAGGTATCGGAAGTGCGAATGCTGACATAAGTAACGATAAAGGGGGTGAAAAACCCCCTCGCCGAAAACCCAAGGTTTCCTGCGCAACGTTAATCGACGCAGGGTTAGTCGGCACCTAAGGCGAGGCTGAAAAGCGTAGTCGATGGAAAACAGGTTAATATTCCTGTACCAGTAGTAACTGCGATGGGGTGACGGAGAAGGCTATATCAGCGGTCGGTTGGAAGTGGCCGTTTAAGCAGGTAGGCATGCATCTTAGGCAAATCCGGGGTGCTCTATGCCGAGACGTGATGACGAGCGGTTCGAAAGAACAGCGAAGTGATAGATGCCCTGCTTCCAGGAAAAACCTCTAAGCTTCAGGTTACTAGTGGCCGTACCCTAAACCGACACAGGTGGGTGGGATGAAAATTCTAAGGCGCTTGAGAGAACCCAGGTGAAGGAACTAGGCAAAATGATACCGTAACTTCGGGAGAAGGTATGCCCTCATTACGTGAAGGTCCTCGCGACTGGAGCGGAAGGGGGTTGCAAAAAATCGGTGGCTGCGACTGTTTAGCAAAAACATAGCACTCTGCAAACACGAAAGTGGACGTATAGGGTGTGACGCCTGCCCGGTGCTGGAAGGTTAATTGATGGGGTTATCTTCGGAGAAGCTCTTGATCGAAGCCCCAGTAAACGGCGGCCGTAACTATAACGGTCCTAAGGTAGCGAAATTCCTTGTCGGGTAAGTTCCGACCTGCACGAATGGCGTAACGATGGCCACACTGTCTCCACCTGGGACTCAGTGAAATTGAAATCGCTGTGAAGATGCAGTGTACCCGCGGCTAGACGGAAAGACCCCGTGCACCTTTACTATAGCTTGACACTGGACTTTGAACCTACTTGTGTAGGATAGGTGGGAGGCTTTGAAGCGGGAACGCCAGTTCTCGTGGAGCCAACCTTGAAATACCACCCTGGTATGTTTGGAGTTCTAACCTCGATCCATTATCTGGATTAGGGACAGTGTCTGGTGGGTAGTTTGACTGGGGCGGTCTCCTCCTAAAGAGTAACGGAGGAGCACGAAGGTACCCTCAGCCTGGTCGGAAATCAGGCAATGAGTGCAAAGGCATAAGGGTGCTTGACTGCGAGACGGACAAGTCGAGCAGGTACGAAAGTAGGTCTTAGTGATCCGGTGGTTCTGTATGGAAGGGCCATCGCTCAACGGATAAAAGGTACGCCGGGGATAACAGGCTGATACCGCCCAAGAGTTCATATCGACGGCGGTGTTTGGCACCTCGATGTCGGCTCATCACATCCTGGGGCTGAAGCAGGTCCCAAGGGTATGGCTGTTCGCCATTTAAAGTGGTACGCGAGCTGGGTTCAGAACGTCGTGAGACAGTTCGGTCCCTATCTGCCGTGGGCGTTTGAGATTTGAGGGAAGCTGCTTCTAGTACGAGAGGACCGAAGTGGACGAACCTCTGGTGTTCCGGTTGTCATGCCAATGGCATTGCCGGGTAGCCACGTTCGGACAGGATAACCGCTGAAAGCATCTAAGCGGGAAGCCCCTCCCAAGATGAGATCTCACTGGGACTTTAAGTCCCCTGAAGGGCCGTCGGAGACTACGACGTTGATAGGCACGGTGTGGAAGTCCAGTAATGGGCGTAGCTAACGTGTACTAATTGCCCGTGAGGCTTGACCATATAACACCCAATGCGTTTGGGTCAGGTCAGATGACAAGCTGATAACCAACTGAGAACGATAAGCTCGATACAGATTTCCATGAAAACAGGTAAACGGCAAATGCCGGGAAGCGAATACGCTTCAAACCTGTGCATGACGGCTGCAAAACAGCCAAACCAGTTTGCTTGGTGAACATAGCAAGCGTGAACCACCCGATCCCATCCCGAACTCGGAAGTGAAACCGCTTAGCGCCGATGATAGTGTGGCAGGTTGCCATGTGAAAGTAGGTCATCGCCAAGCTCTTAAACCAAAAGCCCTGCTTACCCATAGCAGGGCTTTTTTTTTGACCCCAAATCACCCCACTGCCGCTCTCTTCTCTTTTGCGGACGGGGTTGTTAGAATCCCCTCTCATCAATGTTTAGCGAGAAAACGCATGAGTGCAATAGACAGAATCCAAGCCCAATTAGCCAGCCATCCTGTGGTCTTGTACATGAAAGGCACCCCGGACTTCCCTCAGTGTGGATTTTCCAGCCGGGTGGTGCAAGTCTTGCAGGCTTGCAATGCGGATTATGCCCACATCAATATCTTCGAAGACCCTGAAGTCCGTGAAGCCTTAAAAGAATACTCGCACTGGCCTACCTATCCCCAACTGTATATCAACGGCGAATTAATCGGCGGCTGCGACATCGTTATCGATCTGTTTAATAAAGGCGAGCTTAATAATATGCTGGCGAGCGTGACCGCAAAGCTATAGGTCTGCAGTCTTGGTTCTGTGCGCCAATTAAAGGAAACGCTACAGGAGAATCGCTATTTTGCCGACAGATTTTTTCAGGCATCTTGTTAGAAAAATCGGCAAAAATGACGCGACCGTTTATGCCTTCAGCGCTCCGATTTCGTCCACGTCACCTCGTTCCGACCCAGCGCGAGGTAGGATGTTCACTGTCGCATGACTTGAAGTGGTGTCGCAATGCCATGCAGGTTTTTTCCATTTTGCTGCGAAAACCCGCCCGGTCTGCGGCTTCTGGGGGCTATTCAGCCTGCGATTGATAATGTTTCGTTTCCACGGTTTCGCGGCGTTCATTTACTGAATCGAAATGCCAAACCAGCCGCTTCGCCAGCCAAACGGCCTGGACCCAAGCGAAAATATCAAGCCGAGGTGTTGCCAGGGCCGTTGAAGTGCATCGGGATCAACAGCGTCAACCGTGCGGCAGGAGCTTGAAGACGGCGGTCCTGGGGGGTACTCAATCCTTTGCGCGTCCTATATCCCAAGGGTTTGTCCGGAACCAAGCCTGGCTAGCTGTTAACCGCTCAAAATCCCATTCGCAATCATCATTTAGACGAAGCTCCGCCAAGCTTAGTAGAGGTCGGTACGGTTGCTCACTGCGGCAATTTGGTGGCCTGGGATTTCGTCTGGACCTTAGCCATGACTGGGTTTTTAGCTGGCTGGACCGAAGTAAGGGCACTTGGAATAAGAGTTCTCAGGGCGTTCTAGAGTAGATCCGGTTTGTAACTGTTCCCGTTGAAGGGCTTCGATTGCGATACCCGGACTCGAGCAACGGTTCTGAATTTCTCAATCATCACTCGGTTTGCTATCTTACCGACCACCCTCGACACCCTGTCTTCAACCACTACAGAGAAAAACGCCACGACGGCACCAAAATCAATAAAAATACTACGCCCCGCAACGGCCGTACAAGCGCATCCGCGATCAACTCGACATTCCGGAATCCATCCAACAGACTCTTTGGGAGCATCACGCCAAGCGCAATCCCGTTACTAGCTCGCCTTTGAGCAATTTTTGAAACTGATTTTTTCAAAAGCTCAGGTTAGATCCAATGTGAGGATATAACTTTGATCCTTCGGGCGCCTTTTTTCTGAGAGGCGCTAAGGGAGCAGTTAATCCGATAACGAATGCAAGTCTGGTTGTTCTAGAAATTGACGATATAGTCGGTTGCGTCTCGGATAGTCTCGGCGTGATTGGTAGTTGTCGCGCTGTGCAACATCTTACAGTGGTAGGCTATTCTTGCTGTCGGCGGCCGCTACAATGCATAAGAAGCCGAGATCTATTTTAGTAATTTATTATCCGTCCGCAATTGCTGATTCGTGGTTGGCCCGATTGCTCGGCTTACACCTGCTTGCCCCATCGCCCCCCTATCTTCTCATTCTGCTAGAGGTCCAGGCAAATCTGGGTCACCGTTCAGTCGTTGCTCCTGAATCGTCTTCACTAATTGCAGCTTGAATACAGCATCATAATGCCGTCATTCTGTTTCATTGCGTTTCGCAAAGGGAAGGTTTATCAAGCTACTCGGGTGTGAATTTTTACTGGATCGCTACGTTTTGAGCTAGATGTTTTTTTGGTGCCTGAAACACAAGTGGAGGGTAAGAAAAAATGCGAGGCGATAGATGGCGGAGTTTGGATCCAATCAATTAGGCTGCGACTTATCACATGCACAGTATTTGGTAACCTATCTATCCTAATTGAATTCGAACGGGAGTTTTATCGAAACGTCGCTTAAATAGGTGTTCGAGTTTTGTTAACAGTAAAATTGCAAATGGGTGACAGCACGCACTCAGCTAAATTAGCTTAATTTATCTTGACAAGGATTTGGCAAGTGGTAGACTGCCACGCACCTCAAGGGACCGGGGTGTCTTCGAAATGAAGGCTAATAACATGGAAAAACAAAGAACTCCCGATTCGATCGGGGATTTAGATAATCTTTTAGGAGGTAGAAATGGCTGCTACAACTGAATCAGTTAAGGCTGATGCTGCGGAAGCACCGCTTTTAAATCAAAAAAACCTGTGGGCAGGTATCACCCTGTACTTGGTTTTTTATTCTTTCATTCGTTGGTACGAAGGTGTTTACGGCTGGTCAGCTGGCTTAGACTCATTTGCTCCAGAGTTTGAAACATACTGGATGAACATGCTGTATATCGAGATCGTTATCGAAGTACTGTTGTTTGCTGGTATCAATGGCTATATCTGGAAAACTCGTGACCGTAAAGTCATGTCAATCACTCCACGTGAAGAATTGCGTCGTCACTTCACACACTGGACATGGTTGGTTTGCTACGGTTGGGCGATCTATTGGGGCGCTTCTTACTTCACAGAGCAAGACGGTACATGGCACCAAACTATCGTTCGTGACACTGACTTTACTCCAAGTCACATCATCGAGTTCTACCTGTCATACCCAATCTACATCATCACTGGTTCAGCTGCTTTCATGTATGCAAAAACCAGACTGCCTACCTACCATGAAGGTCTGCACTTGATGTATCTGATTGCGGTTATCGGTCCATTCATGATTCTGCCTAACGTAGGTTTGAATGAGTGGGGTCACACATTCTGGTTTATGGAAGAGTTGTTCGTTGCTCCATTGCACTACGGTTTCGTATTCTTTGGTTGGGCTGCTCTTGCAATCATGGGTGTTGTGAACACCGAAGTAATGGCAATTGCAAAATTGCTGAAAAAAGATTTGGCTTAATAGCTTATCTTTAAAAGTAAAAATACTATCTCCTTTCCTGCCGCTGCTTTGTTTAAGTGGCGGTAGGATAAAGAGAAGTGAAAAAAATATAATTTTAATTCTTTAGGAGGTAAGCTAATGAGCGCATCTCAATCAGCTGTACGTTCACGTGCGGAAGCGGTACAAGTTTCCCGTACGTTCGACTGGATGATTCTTTTTACACTGTTCACAGCGGTTCTGGGCGGTTATCACATTCACTATATGTTGACTGGCGGTGACTGGGATTTCTGGACCGACTGGAAAGATAGACGTCTATGGGTAACTGTGGCTCCTATCGTTTCTATTACATTCCCTGCGGCTGTTCAAGCTTGCTTGTGGTGGAGATACCGTTTGCCAATCGGTGCTACAATTTCTGTTGTTGCTCTGATGGTTGGTGAGTGGATTAACCGTTACATGAACTTCTGGGGTTGGACATACTTCCCAGTTAACATCTGCTTCCCATCTAACCTGCTGCCAGGCGCTATCGTTCTTGATGTTATCCTGATGTTGGGTAACAGCATGACTCTGACTGCTGTATTAGGTGGTTTGGCTTACGGCTTGTTGTTCTACCCAGGTAACTGGCCTGTTATCGCTCCATTGCACGTGCCTGTAGAGTACAACGGCATGATGATGACTTTGGCTGACTTGCAAGGTTACCACTATGTTCGTACCGGTACACCTGAGTACATCCGTATGGTAGAGAAAGGTACATTAAGAACTTTCGGTAAAGACGTTGCTCCAGTATCAGCGTTCTTCTCTGGATTCGTTTCTATCATTATTTACTTCTTGTGGCACTTCTTCGGCAGATGGTTCGCTAAAACCGACTTCATCGCTGACGACGCGTCTTAATTAGAAGAATAGTAAGAAAATGAACCTGGTGGTTCTAGATAGCTACCAGAAAGTCTTAATTAAAATTCTCTAGTGATAGAGGAGGAAATATGAAAATAATAAAAGACAAAGTTGCAAAACTGTCCTTTGTCGCACTGTTGGTCGCAATGACAGCAGCGATGTTCTATGCTCCAACAGCATCTGCTCACGGTGAAAAATCACAGGCTGCGTTCATGCGTATGCGGACGATTCACTGGTTTGACCTGAACTGGTCAAAAGAAGAAGTGCCTGTTAATGAAACTATGACAATTTCCGGTAAATTCCTGGTATTCGCAGGCTGGCCGGAAACTGTTGATAAACCAGAAGTTTCATTTTTGAACGTTGGTATTCCTGGTCCTGTATTTATCCGTGCAGGTTCTTGGATCGGCGGTCAATTGGTTCCTCGTTCAGTGTCTCTGGAATTGGGCGAAGTTTATGAGTTTAAAGTTCTGTTGAAAGCTCGTCGTCCAGGTGACTGGCACGTTCACTCTATGATGAACGTACAAGGCGGTGGTCCTATCATCGGTCCAGGTAAATGGGTAACCATTACTGGTTCTATGAGCGAGTTTGTTAACCCAGTTACTACTTTGACTGGTCAAACAATCAACTTGGAAAACTATGCTCTGGACAACGTTTATTTCTGGCACGCAGTATGGTTTGCTATCGCGTTCGCATGGTTGTTGTTCTGGATCAAACGTCCATTGTTCGTTCCACGTCATATCGCTGTTAGCACGGGTAAAGCAGATTCTCTGATCTCAGCCGGCGACAAAAAAGTTGGTATGATCTTCGCTGTCGGTACGATGGTAATCGTTGCTGCTTCTATGGGTGCAACCAACGAAAAATACCCTGTAACAACTCCTTTGCAAGCTGGTTTGTTGCGCGGCATGAAAACTTATCAAATGCCTGAAGCTAACGTTTCAGTTAAAGTTGATGACGCTACATACCGTGTACCAGGTCGTGCAATGCAAATGACCTTGACCATCACAAACAACGGCGACTCAGCTGTACGTTTGGGCGAGTTCAACACTGCAGGTGTACGTTTCTTGGATCCAGCTGTTCATGAAGATGATACAGCTTACCCAGACGATTTGCTGGCTGAAGAAGGTTTAACTGTTAGCGATAACAGCCCTCTGGCTCCAGGCGAAACACGCACAATCGAAGTTACTGCTTCTGACGCTGCATGGGAAGTATATCGTTTAGCTGACTTGATCTACGATCCAGACAGCCGTTTCGCAGGTCTGTTGTTCTTCTGGGATGAAAAAGGTAACCGTCAATTGGTAACAGTTGATGCTCCTCTGATCCCAACTTTCATCTAATAGTGAAAGTGTTCTAAGTCGAAATACTTAGGAAGAAATTGAAAGCCCTCGCTATTGAAAGATAGCGGGGGTTTTTTTTAGGTAATATGCTCGGAAACCGCAGGAAAATGTTAAAAATGAAAAAAGTGCTAGTAATTTTGGGGGTTTTAGTGCTGAGCGGTTGCTCGGAAAAAGAAGAATATCAGTCCGTAGTATTGGAACAGATGAAGCAAGATAAAGATATTAAGGACTACGGAATTGAGCCGGAATTAATGACAAAATGTGTCGTCGATACTTCGTCGAATGCTATGCCTGGGTTATTCATATTAGATCCTGAAAGGCGTAAAGCATATAAAAATTACGCGAAAATGTTGGATATTAATAAGTCAACGGATCCACAAAAAACATTAATCGAATTACGAGAAAGTTTCGGTGCAGCCAAAGAGCTTGCAGAAGCACATTCAAATTATGTCGAAAGCGTAGTCGAATGTATGTCTGGTTTAGTGACTGGCGGAGAGGAAAAGTTAAAAAATACAAAATAGGATGACGTATTAACGAAAGCTATTTTGGTTATTACTCAAAAGTGAAATGCAAACCCAAATATGAGCAAGGCGAGTCTTAGGAGGGTTGTTGGTATATTCAGGAAAAAATGAAATAAAAAGGAGTTTATGTTGCAAAGAACCTCTGATTACTTCGGTTTTGCAAGACAACTTGGTGCCCATCATTGATTTAATTTACGCTGAAATTCGATGTTACGAATTAATCAGAGACTCCCAAAGCGACGACATCAGAAAGGTAACTAATGGCCCGAAACGTTACCGAAACTGCCGCTAGCTTAATGCGTCACCGCCGTTGTTATCCTTAATCTTACAGAACTGTAAATTACTTACTTTGATGTTTGGGAGCTCTCAAGCTCATAAGATAATCTGATCCAGTAATATCCCGGCTCAACTCGCCGGGATATTAAGTAACGACAGGAATCTCTTTGTATAGAAATGCGTTCCTACAGTGAGATTAAAGTGGCAAAGTCGGCGGATTGAGTTTGAATTCCTCGTTTGAAAGGCGACATATTTTAGAAGCTACAAAAGCAGGAGTTTTCCGTTCATCACATAACTATAATTTCGACAGCTAACAATTTGCGATGACTGTTCTTCTGATTGAGAATCGCGTCAATTGATAAGTTTATACTGCTATAAAATGACTAAGTTTTTAGATAAATGCTGACGTAAGTTGCTAAGCTATTTAACTAATGTTAACGGTAGGACGACAATCGTGCCAATTATCTTAAAAGTACTTTCTTATAAAGGTTTACCACTATCTACTGAATTGAGTGCCGAATTCGGTCAGTTAGGCGGAACAATAGGCAGAAAAGCAGGAAATACCTTGGTATTGCCTGATGGGGAAAACTTTGTATCAGGCCACCATGCTGAAATCATTTATGAGGACGGTGGTTACTTAATAAAAGACACAAGTAAAAATGGTACATATTTATCAAATGCCGGACTGAATATAAACGATGCACAAGCAAGGTTATTAGATAGTGAAATTTTGCGGATCGGAGAATATGAGATTATTGTAGAACTGCCATCAGCCGAAATATCACCAGCTTCACCCATTAGCGTCGAGAGTATTTCGCCTTCACCATTTGCCCAACCGTTTCAAAATGATCAACAGTCAATAGTCAACGAACCTCTGAATTTCTCGATTCCGCACAACGTAGCGAGTTCTCCCTTCGGAGAGCGTCCTCCTGCTTCCCCTTTTCACGATAGCTTTACCGCGCCCGAGGTGCTACCTCCCCAGAGAGATGGTAAAGATATTGCCGAATTCTTAAAAGGCTTAGATTCCTTAGGTGCGTTGGATGCACCACTCAGCGAGTCTTCCGGGTTAGAGTTCCCGAGTTTGGAAGCAATAAATTTATCCGAGCCTATTCCTTCGAGCATAGCGTTAGATTCTAAAGACGTATTCCAAAATACGCCTAATATTGAGCGTGAAGATGGGCAGGCGGCTTCGCAAGCCAGTGTAGAGATTACGCTAGCACCCAATACGGAGCCATTTGTCAGGTCTAAATCGGGTGATGCGACGCTCATGAAGATGTTTCTGGATGGTGCGGGAATAAAAGATCAATCGTTTTTGACGGAAGAGCAGTGGCCGGAAGCGATGAAAGCGACCGGAGTGTTATTCCGAAATTTGATCGAAGGCTTGATGGACGTTCTACGCGCACGCGCGGAAATGAAAAGTGAATTTCGAGTTTCCGTCACCACAATCCGCTCATTTGACAATAACCCGCTAAAATTCAACCCAGATGTGGAAAGCGTGCTGAAGCTGATGCTCGCACCGAATAATCCAGCGTTTATAAATTCAAATGATGCGGTAACTGAAGCGTTTAGGGATGTTAAGTTTCATCAATTGGCGATGACGGCAGGTATTCAGGCTGCACTAGGGGAGATTTTGCATCGTTTCGACCCAGACACTTTCGAAAAGGTGTTGGGCGAAGGGATTGTTTTTCAGCGAAAAGCCAAATGTTGGGAGCTTTTTTGCGAAAAATATCCGGAACTGAAAACGCAAGCAATTGAAGGATTTTTTGGAGAAGAGTTCGCTGAAGCTTATGAAAAGCAGATGCGTCTATTTGCGAGGCGGTGAAAGTTTGCAACTCAATTGAATTGGTAGCGAAAATTTCATAAGTCATTGTTAATAAATAATAAACGGTACCGAATAGAGTATGTCAATCAATAACCGGATTGTTTGGTCAGAAGGCATGTTCCTTAGACCTCAGCACTTTCAACAACATGATCGTTATCTTGAAAGTCGTATTGATGGTCGTTGCTATGGAATCAGGGCTTATGATTGGGGATTTTCGTCGCTAAAACTAGATGCAGGACAATTGGCGATAGGAAAAATCACTCTGGCAGCTGCTAGAGGGATTTTCCAGGATGGTACCCCATTCCATTTGCCAAACGAGGACGAACTGCCGCTACCACTTGATGTCTCTGAAGACATCGCCAATGAAGTAGTGTATTTAGCATTGCCGTTGAGTCGTCCTGACTCTGTTGAAGTTGATAGCGACAATAACCCCGATGGATTGGCGAGATACCGCATCACTCATAGGGATGTCAGAGACAACAACGCGGGGTACGACGCTCGTTATCCCGTGCAAATAGGCAGTATTCGTCCAAGACTTATGCTTGGCAACCAAGAAAGATCAGGCTATCTGTGCTTAGGGGTCGCCAATATCGTTGAAGTGCGCGCCGACAAAACAGTCGTACTGGATGAGAAATACATTCCCGTGGTGCTGCAGTCTTCAGCCAGTAATATTTTGAACGGCTTCGTCCGGGAGTTGCAAGGTCTGTTGCATACCAGAGGGGAGGCGTTGGCAGCCCGCGTGGCGGGAACGTCTCAAGGTGCAGGCGTCGCAGAGGTTGCAGACTTTATGTTGCTGCAAACCATCAATCGTTACGAACCCTTGCTGGCACATTTGGCGGGGGATGCGCTGCTACATCCGGAAACTTTGTTTTCCTTATGCCTGCAGTTGATGGGAGATCTAGCAACCTTCTACCGTCAAAATAAGCGACCCGCAGTGTTGCCCGAATATAGGCATGACGACTTGCGTATTTGCTTTATCCCGTTAATTGATGAGCTACGGCGCCTGTTAAGCATGGTGCTTGAACAAAATGCGATTCAAATTCCGTTAACCAAACATAGCCAGTCGGTTTATTACTCGGGTCGCCCCGATGTGAAATTATTGGAGCAGGCAATCTACGTATTGGCTGCCAGTGCGCAAGTATCTTCGGAGATGTTGCGCACGCATTTCCCACCGCAGGTGAAAATTGGCCCGGTGGAAGAGATCACGCAATTGGTCACTGCTGCCCTGCCCGGTATTTCAATTCATCCTTTGCCCGTGGCGCCAAGGCAATTGCCGTATCACGCCGGATGCTCTTATTTCGAATTGGATAAGCAAAGCCCGTACTGGAAGAAGATGATGGATTCCGGCGGTTTTGCGTTTCATATTGGGGGTAATTTTCCGGGATTGGAATTGGAATTCTGGGCAATAAAAAAAGGGTGATGACATGGTGCAACAAGGACCTTTCGGCGATGACGACAAAACAGTGTTGCGGCCTTCGCCAGGTGGACGAATGCCGCAGCAGCCATCAGTGACACAAATACCGCCATCTCCGCCGCCCCAGCAGCCGACCTCAAATATCAACATTCCGTCGCTCAGTGTGCTTTCCGGAGCGGATAGCGGTTCATTATTGACTTTATCAGCCGGCATTCTGTCCTTGGCGGCTAGGCTCAGAACAACCGTTAGATATTCTGGAGTTGATGAACTAAAGCAAAAGTTGGCTAAAGAAGTCAGAGAATTCGAGAACCGTGGCTTGAATGCAGGGTTTCAGCAAGAAACTATGCGAATGGCGAGCTACGATTTATGTACTTTTCTGGATGAAATTATCCAAAACACGCCTTGGGGTTCGCAGAGTAATTGGGGGCATCAAAGCCTGCTTATCCTTTTTCATAAAGAAGCCTGGGGCGGCGAACGCTTTTTCCAAATACTCGAACATCTGGTGAAACAACCCGCGCAAAATTTACCGCTCATTGAGCTTTGCTATGTGTTGTTAAGTTTTGGATTCGAAGGCAAATATCGGGTCATGGCCAATGGCGCCAACGAATTGGAAAAACAACGTCTTGAGTTGTATCAACTGATTCAGCGAGTAAGAGGGGATTTCCCCGCGGAGCTGTCGCCGCGCTGGCACGGGCAAAAAAGTGGTAATAGCTCGTTGATAACGCAAGTGCCCTTATGGGTTTTTGCCAGCGTAGCTGGTGGCCTGTTGCTGCTTTGTTATCTGGGGTTTGCGTTTTTTATTAATTCGGTATCCGATCCTGCCTATCGGGAATTACTGAAATTGGCCAAGGAGCCGGTACAAGCGGCAGCGGCCGCTACGATCACTCCGTCTGCACCGGTTATTGCCAACAGATTGGAACGCTTTAAACCGTTATTACGCGATGAAATCGCCCAGAATATGGTCGAAGTGGTCGACGATAGCATCATTCGCGTTCGTAATTCCTTCCCCTCCGGTAGCGATCAAGTCAAACCGGAGTTTCTACCGATGTTGAAAAAAATCGCCAAAGAACTCGAGAATGAACAAGACTCGATTTTGGTAACCGGACATACCGACGACAAGCCCATTGTGTCGGCCCGCTTTCCGTCCAATTGGCATTTGTCTGCGGTACGCGCTAAAAACGTCTTGGCAATTTTGACTGCGTCCGCCCAACTAAAAGGTGCGGCTAGAGCAGAAGGCCGGGCCGATGGCGAGCCTTTGGCGCCTAATGACACGCCCGAACATCGAGCCCTAAATCGGCGCGTCGACATCTTGATTAAGTGAGAATACCGCGTGGAACGGATAATCAGTTTTTTTAAAACAAAGTGGGTGCTTGAACTGATCGGTATCGTGATTTTGTCGGTACTGATTTGGTTTGTCGGGCCTTTAATCGCAATTGCCGGCAGTGTGCCGTTGGAAACCGATTTAAGCCGGATTATAACGATAAGCGTCATATTCGGATGTTGGTTGCTTTACCGCTTGGTCGCGTGGCTGTTATCGCGTAAACGCGAGCAGCGTTTGATGGCCGATTTGGCTGGCGGCACTGATGCAAACGATGCGCAATCGGCCTCGGCGGCCGAGCTGGATGTGCTGAATCGCGGTTTCGATGAGGCTTTGACTTTACTGAAAGCCACTAGCGCCAAACAACGCGCTCGGAAGCAGTATCTTTACGAATTACCTTGGTACGCCATTATCGGTGCGCCAGGCTCCGGCAAAACTACTGCATTAATCAATTCCGGATTACATTTTCCCTTGGCCGAACGCTTGGGCAAGCATTCGGTAAAAGGCGTCAGCGGCACGCGAGATTGTGATTGGTGGTTCGCCGACGAAGCGGTGTTATTGGATACTGCCGGTCGCTATACCACCCAAGATAGCCATCAAGAAGTGGATGCTACCGCCTGGCACGGTTTCTTGCAGCTGTTAAAAAAATATCGACCACGCCGCCCTCTGAACGGGGTATTTGTGGCGGTGAGCGTCAGCGATTTAATTCAGCAGACAGAGGAAGAGTTACGCCAGCATGCCGCAGCAATCAGGCGGCGGATTACGGAACTTAATGCGCAATTGGGTGTGCAATTGCCAGTCTACGTGCTGTTCACGAAAGTGGACCTCGTGGCGGGATTTAGCGATTTTTTTGCCAATTTAACCGAAGACGAGCGAAGCCAGGTGTGGGGTGAGACGTTTATTCGTGCCGACAACGATAAAGAAGATCTGGCCGCTCACTTGGTGCAATTTGAAAAGGCCTATGACGAATTGACCGAGAGGTTGGTACAACGCCGTTTGAAGCGTATCCAGGAAGAGCGCGATGTGCAGCGGCGTACGGCTATTTTCGATTTTCCTCAACAAATGATGCTGTTCAAATCGGTGGCAACCGGATTTTTGGATGCCGCATTTGCCACCAATCGCTACGAAGAGCCTTTCCTGTTGCGCGGCGTTTATTTCAGCAGCGGCACCCAAGAGGGTACGCCGATAGATAGAGTGATGGCGGCGTTGGCCTCAAGCTTTAGATTGGAAAGGCAAGCAACACCGTTAATGAGCGGGCGCGGTAAAAGCTACTTTCTGACTAAGCTTTTGAAACAAGTGGTGTTTCCAGAAGCCGAATTGGTGGGTGTGGATCCAAAGGTCGAGCGGCGTTTTCGTTTGATGAACCTCGCCGGCTTTGCCGCCACCTTTGCGCTTGTGGCAATAGCGGTAGTGGTGTGGATGGTCAGTTTTGCCACGAATAAGTCGGCGATTGCCGATGTCGAAAAACAGGTAGAAATTTACCGAGCCAGTAATCTTGTTCCCACCGATTCGCGCTCCGGTTTTTTGGCCTTGTTGCCCAAGCTTAATGCCTTACAAGCCGCCAAAGACGTGTATGCACAAACCGGCTGGAGCAGCGGTTTTGGTTTATACCAAGGCGACAAAATCGATTCAGCCATCGATATTGCCTATCAGCGCTTGCTTCGTGAAAATTTTCAAGCCTTGATTACGCTGCGCTTGAAAGAGCGGATGCAAAGCGATGAAGGCAAAAATCTGGATGTACTTTACCAATTATTGCGTGTTTATCTGATGTTCGGCGAGCCGCAACGGATGGATGCCAAGGTTGCACAGCCTTGGGTGAAATTGGATTGGGAGCAAATGTTCGCCACCGACCCGGAGACCCAAGCCAAATTACAGTTACATCTGGATAATTTGTTGGCTTTGAATTTGGATCCAGCTGCTATCGATAACAGTTTTGTCGACGCAGTGCGTAATAAATTGACGCAAATTCCTCTGGTCAATCAACTTTATAGCCGTTTTAAAAGTGAGGCGCTGTTTGATCGCAGCCACGACATTTCGGTTGCCGGACAATTAGCGCCGAATGGCGGCCGAGTGTTTACTGCGAACGGCAAGGAATTGGATACGTTGGTGGTCCCCGGCTTGTTTAGCAGTTACGGTTATACGGAGCTATTTCTGAAAAAAGGCATGGTTTACGTCAAGGAAGCCAGCGAACAAAATTGGGTACTTGGCGTAAACGGCGCAAGTACGCCTGTCGAAATTGATCGTTTATATAGCGATTTCAAACGCCTGTATTTGGGAGATTACCAAAAGACCTGGGATAGCGTGCTGACGGCGGTTAAGTTCCGCCCGCAGCCCAGCAATAACCAGCTGGTAGATACGCTGGATCTGCTGTCGCGACCCGATTCGCCATTGAAGCTTTTGTTGGAGTTGGTCGAAAAAAATACCGCGTTAAGCAAGCTCTCGTCCGAATTGGCCGATGCATTGGCAAAATCCACCGGCGGGGCCTTGGCGGTTCCGGAGGCCGCTACCCAAAAACTGCTGGCGATGGCTAAACAAAGCGACGGCGGTGTGGACCCGGTCAAGGCTTTGGAAACTTACTTCGAACCTTACAATATGCAAGTGCGGGGCGCTGCCGACAGGCCTGCTCCGATCAATGCGACGATGGCGAGTATCAAAAATCTGCACGATTATCTGATGCAGATTGGGTCGGCACCCAATAGTGGCGGTCAAGCCTTGTCTACCGAAGCGGCGCGATTTGCCGGCGGCGGTGTTGACCCTCTGCAAGCAGCCAAAATGGAATTTGCCCGTTTGCCCGGTCCGGTTGCAGCCTCGCTGAATGCGTTGACCAGCACGGGCGGGCAACAAATCAAAACCGGCGCGAAAGGGCAACTCAACGAAATGTTGAAAACAGCGGTGACGATGCCGTGCAAAAGTGCTTTGGCTGGCCGTTATCCGTTTGCGAAAAATACTCAGCAGGATGTGCTGATGGCTGATTTCGGCAAAGTTTTTGCCGCTAACGGGATTGTCGATCAGTTTTTTAACGCTAACCTCAAGGCATTTGTCGATACCGCAGCGGTGCAGTGGCAGGAGCTTAGTTCGGATAAGGCTTTAGGCTTATCGGCAGCCAGTATTCGCCAGTTTCAGATTGCATCGAAAATTCGTGACGCATTTTTTCCCGGCGGCGGCGCGGTGCCGCAAGTGCAATTCGAGTTAAAACCCTTAGCCTTGGACGACAAAGTCAGCACCTTCAGGTTAAATGTCGAAGGCCAGGAGTTGGTTTATCGCCATGGCCCTGAGCAACTCACCAAGTTTCAATGGCCCGGCACCAATAATAGTGCCGGGGTCAGAGTGGTGTTCGAAGGTTTGGACGGCAAACAAGTCAGCAAATCTAAGGAAGGGGCCTGGGCATTGTTCAGGATGTTCGACGAATTCAACATCCAACCCACTGGCCTGCCGGACCGCTTCAATTTGACCGTACAACTGGAGGGCTATACCGCAAAATTTGAGTTGCGCGCGGCCAGTGTTAATAATCCATTTGGCATCAGCGAATATCAAAGCTTTCGTTGTCCGGAGTCGCTATGAATGCTATGGATGGGTTGAGCGTCGGCTTTTTCGGAAAAGTGCCGGGCCTTGGCGATTTTGTCAGTCGGCGGCTGCCCAGGCACTTTATCGAGCCATGGGATCAGTGGTTACAGGCGTCGATGCGTTCCAGTCAGGAAACATTAGGAGAGAGTTGGTTATCCTTGTTTTTGGTTAGCCCGCTTTGGCGCTTTGCTTTGAGACCTGGCGTGTGCGGTGCGAGTGCTTGGGCCGGTGTCATGATGCCCAGTGTGGATAGGGTCGGTCGCTATTATCCGTTGACGTTGGCGCAAGCCGTCAGTGCGGAGTCTTTGTTGTCATTGTTTTCGCCGGAATCGGCATGGTTTGCACAATTGGAAGACGCTGCGCTATCAGTGTTGAATGACTCCTGCGATCTGGACCGGTTTGATAAGGGGCTGATGGAAATCGGTTCGGCTGACAGCCTGACACCGCCGTATTTTCAAGCTGATTCTAGCGGCGGATTCGGGGTATCTAACGGCAAGCTCGCATTTCGTTTCGATTTGGAGGGGCTGGATCAGACGTATGTAGTGTTTCCGCACTTGAGTCAGCGTTTGTTGGATCGCTTTATGCCGGGTTACAGTATTTGGGCAAGTGAAGGCGGTCAGTCGAATCGCCCCAATCTGCTGATTTGCGAAGGCTTGCCGCCTATCGATGCTTACGCGAGTTTTTTGCAGGGTATGCCGCAGGCTGGCAGATCTTGGCAGGTGCAGAGCTATCGCCAAGACCAAAGCGTCAAAAAAATCGAGAGAGAGCCGAGCGCCTCTGCGGTAGGCGCAACGGCGAGCCAGGACATAACGCTTCCGAACTCGACAAAGTGGGCTTCCTACGGGGTTACGGTGGTCGGCAATAAGCGTAAGCACAATGAGGATGCTTTGCTCGATTGCCCGTCACTGGGGCTGTGGGTGGTTGCTGATGGCATGGGGGGGCATCAATCCGGCGATGTTGCCAGCCGCTTGGTGGTGGATTCTTTATCGACCTTGGAATTTACCGAAAACCTGGATAATCAGGTCGAAGCCGTTTCCCGCAAATTACATAAGATTAACGACGATTTATGCCGTTTTGCTTCGGGCATTCAGCAAGGCAGTATTGTCGGAACCACGGTAGTCGCCTTGCTGGCCAAGGGTGACCAGTGCGCCGCCATTTGGGCGGGAGATAGCCGTTTATACCAATTACGCCAAGGCGAGTTTACGCAGATTACCCGCGACCATACCTTGATCGACGAATTGATGGATTCTGGTGTGATGACCCGGGAAGTGGCGGCCCAGCAAGTGGGAGCGAATGTGATTACCCGCGCGGTGGGTGGGCAATTGACGCTGGCGTTGGATGTGCTGCGCTTTCAGGCTGCCGGCGGTGATCGTTATCTGCTCTGTAGCGACGGCTTGGATAAAGAATTATCGGAAGCCGAAATTGCGGAATTGATGGGCTCAGGCAGTTGCCAGTCGGCCGCTGAAGCCCTGATTAACCAAGCTTTGAGCAGAAGCGGTCGAGATAATATTACTGTGTTAGTCGCCGAATTTAGTGGTTAAGCCGAAATCAGGATGCTGCCCTTACGTCCGGATTCTTAGGTCTCGGTATCTTTTGGAAGAAATACGCTTCAACAATCTTAAAAGCGCGTAGATCCATCAGATGGATGGTTGTGGTTGGTAGTGTCTTTGGGGAATGGCTGTCAACGTGCGCTTAGTATAGATAGACCCAAGATTTGAAGCAGCCGATGTGAGCATTCGGCGACGCTAGAACGCGAGATGCTTTTGCACCACGAAACAATGGACGGATTTTTTCAATGGAAAACGGTATTTCCCCTCGCGGTAGCCAGGCACCGCAAGTACCGAATATCGTATCCGTTACGAAATATCGTGCCGACTTGGCGCTGCAATGGTGTGTGCATGTTGTGATTTAGCACGCCGTTTGAATTTTAAATCATGTTATATCAATGTCTTACGGTTTTGTAGGCGTAGGGTTCATGAGTTGGCATGTTAAATGATCCCGATGCCTTATCTATTGATGAGCAAATGCAACTTGATAGGTATAAGATTCCGCGACATTTAGGGTTTTTTAGTTTAAAGCGTGACATGAAAAACCGACTAGACTAATGCGAATTGGTTTTGGGCTTAATACCGGCGTAACAAGTCCGGGGCACTATAGAATTGGGTCGATTGTAAGAAACGGGGCGCAAGGCACAAGGTTTCGTTACCGCTTTTCAATCGGTTGATGTTAACAATTGGATTACCATAGAGGCTTAAAAATGGCGGATTTGTCCGGATTACTAGAACCCGTTTCGGCGGAGCAGCCTTGTGGTGACAACCTTGAGTATGACAATGCCAGAGTGGCATTGGACACCAATATCTTAGGGACCCCGGAAAATCAGTTTTCTGGCGAGAAGGCGTTGCCGCCTAACTGGCGCGAGGTCTACAAGGAGGCTTTGGCGTTATTGCAGCGTTCCAAGGATTTGCAAGTCATTTTGTACTTGATCCGGACACTGATCAATGTTGAAGGTTGGAGAGGTTTTCGCGATGGACTGAGCTTTCTGGAAGAGTCCTTGACTCGTTATTGGGATTCCATACACCCTCAACTCGATCCGGACGATGGCATGGATCCGACGTCGCGAATCAATATTTTGGAAGAGCTTGCCAGCTTCGACCTGATAATCAGGCCTCTAAGTTTGGCGGTGCTGGTCGAGTCGAAAGCCATCGGCAGGTTTTGTTTGCGTGACATTCAGTACGCAACCGACCGGCTGGAAGTGCCCAAGGGCCTGACAAAGCCAGACAACGGCGCTATCAACGCGGCTTTTCTGGATATGGATGACGCGGCGTTAGCTGATAATTATCAGGCCTTAGTCGACAGTATCAAGATCGTCGAGCGGATCGATGTTTTCGTCAACGAAAAAGTCGGAGCCAGCCAAGGCGCGGTATTGACGCCGTTGAAAGCTTTACTGAAGGAAGTCAGGGATGATTTCGATCATTACGCGGGGTCGCGGTTGTCCAGCGACGCCGAGACTGAGGCAAGCGACGATGGCAGCAGCGCTGAGGCGGGTGATGAGGTAAAGCCCGTTAAATCCAAAGCGGTGAGCGGCGCCATTGAGTCGCGCCAAGATGTGGTTAGAACGTTGGATGCGCTTTGTAAATATTATGCGGACTACGAGCCGTCTAGCCCCGTGCCCATTTTGTTGCGTCGGGCCAAGCATCTGGCAACTGCAGATTTCTTGGAAATCGTCCAAAACTTAATGCCGGATGCGCTTTCCCAAATAAGTGCGATAAAGGGTCCCGACCCAAGTTAGAAACTGATTTTTGGTAGTCCTTCTTAATGTCAAGCGGAGAATACAATGGCTGAAAGTAGTCAGAAGTTTATACAACGAAACCGGGCACCCCGGGTACAGATTGAATACGATGTTGAACTCTACGGTTCCGAAAAAAAGGTGCAGTTGCCGTTCGTGATGGGCGTCATGTCAGATTTGTCCGGTAAACCAGCCGAACCTTTAGCACCAGTGGCGGATCGCAAATTGTTGGAAATCGATGTCGACAATTTCAATGATCGATTGAAATCGATGAAACCACGGGTCGCATTCCAAGTTCCCAATACCTTGACCGGCGAAGGTAATTTGAATGTCGATATCACCTTTGAAAGTATGGATGACTTTTCTCCCGCAGCGGTTGCCAAAAAAGTGGCGGGCTTGGATAAAGTCTTGGAAGCCAGAACCCAGTTGTCCAACTTGATTACCTATATGGACGGTAAAACCGGCGCGGAGGAATTAATCGCGAAGTTAGTTAACGACCCCGCGTTGCTACAAACCTTGGCGGCGTCAGCGAAACCGGCGGAAGCAGGCGGTGATGCCGCTGAAGGAAAAGGGGAGTAAGCCATGGCCGAATTAGAAACCCAAGGCGGACAAGGCGCAACCCAAACCCTGGAGTTGGACGATTTTTCCGCATTATTGTCCAAGGAGTTCAAGCCAGGCACCGAGGCAGCCAATCAGGTCAATACCGCAGTAACAACGTTGGCGCAATATGCGTTACAGGATGTTTCCAAAGTATCCGACGATGCCATTAAAACGATCCAGTCGATTATCGCCAGCCTGGATCAGAAAATCACCGAACAATTAAATCTCGTCATACACCATCCCGATTTTCAAAAACTGGAAGGCGCCTGGCGCGGCTTGCATTACTTGGTCAACAACACCGAAACCGACGAAATGTTGAAAATTCGCGTGTTGAATATCACCAAAAACGAGTTGGGTAAAACCCTGAAAAAGTTCAAAGGTACCGCCTGGGACCAAAGCCCGCTGTTCAAAAAACTGTATGAAGAAGAATACGGCACCTTTGGCGGCGAACCCTTCGGTTGCTTGGTGGGCGACTACCATTTCGATCACAGTCCGCAAGATGTGGAATTGTTGGGCGAGATGGCAAAAATCAGTGCCTCCGCGCATACCCCGTTCATTTCCGGCGTGGCGCCATCGGTGCTGCAAATGGAAAGTTGGTCTGAATTGGCCAATCCACGCGATTTGACCAAAATTTTTCAAACGCCGGAATACGCGGCGTGGCGCTCGTTGCGGGAGTCCGAAGATTCGCGTTACCTTGGTTTGGCTATGCCGCGCTTCCTGAGCCGTTTACCCTATGGCTCGAAAACCGATCCGGTCGAAGAGTTTGATTTCGAGGAAGATACCTCTGGGGCCGATAGCAGTAAATATACTTGGTCTAATGCTGCTTACGCGATGGCAGTCAACATCAATCGCTCGTTCAAATATTACGGTTGGTGTTCGCAGATTCGCGGTATTGAATCCGGTGGCGCAGTGGAAGGATTACCGGTGCATTCGTTTCCTACCGACGAAGGCGGCGTCGACATGAAGTGCCCGACCGAGATCGCCATTACCGACCGCCGTGAAGCGGAATTGGCCAAAAGCGGTTTCATGCCCTTGTTGCACAAAAAAAATACCGATTTCGCCGCATTCATCGGTGCGCAATCGCTGCAAAAACCGGCTGAATACACCGATCCGGATGCCACCGCCAACGCCAATCTGGCCGCGCGCCTGCCGTATTTGTTTGCCACCTGCCGGTTTGCGCACTATCTGAAATGCATCGTTCGAGACAAAATCGGATCGTTCAAGGAGCGCCAAGACATGCAGGCGTGGTTGAACACCTGGATCAGCCAATACGTGTTGACCAATCCAGCAGTGGCCACCGAAAAAGACAAAGCGCGTCGGCCATTGGCCGGTGCGGAAGTGGTGGTCGAGGAAGTCGAGGGTAATCCTGGATATTATCAATCTAAGTTTTTCCTTAGACCGCACTATCAGTTGGAAGGGTTGACGGTTTCCTTGCGACTGACATCTAAATTACCGTCGCAAAAAGGTTAAGTCCTATTCGTTGAATAAGGCTAGGAAGTACGCTATTTGCCGGGGCAGCAATACGAAATTCCCGGCAGTGGCGGTTAGTCGTTTTATATCCCGGCTTGCCGGAGCTGTAAATCTGTGGGTGGATGCCCGTTTGTATTTTTATCACTAACTTCGAAAGGAGAGCACTATGATCTTATTAAAATTCGCGACCGAAATTAAAGGCGATAGCACCGTAGCCAGCCATACGGACTGGATTACCGTAGACAGTTTGCAAATGGGCGTAGGTCGTGCCATTTCGACCAGCGGCGTCGGCAAAGACCGCGATACCAGCAATCCTTCGTTTTCCGAAGTCACCCTGACTAAAAGCATGGACATCGCGTCCGTCGACCTGTGGATGCAGTCCATCTGCGGCAAAAGCTTGGGTACAGCAACATTCCATTTCATCCAAACCGGCGGCGCGGATGCCAAGGGTCAAGTGTATCTGGAAATCGAACTGGCCGACGCTATCATCAGCGGCTACAGCCAATCCAGCGGCGGTGACCGCCCTCACGAGAGCATATCCATCAACTTCAACGAAGTTAAAATGAAGTACAACACTTTCGGCGAAGGCGAAGCACCAGCCGCCGGCGCATTCAAAGGTTGGAACTTGATGAAAAACGAAACCGTGTAATCCCCGACCCCGGTGGAACCAAAACCACTGGGGTTATTTTTGCACTCATCGGAGAATCGTATGCAGGACGTTTCACGTCTTATCGCCGAAGGCGAGCTGGATGCGGCATTGCAGCAAACCCAGCAGTACATCAGGCAAAATCCGGCCGATCCTAAATCGCGGATCCTGCTGTTTCAGCTGTATTGCGTGCAGGGCCTGTGGGATAAGGCGCTAAATCAACTTAATGTGTTGCGCGATTTGGATGCCTCCACCTTGTTGATGGTTAGTACCTACGAACAAGTTTTACTCTGTGAAGCATTACGTAAGGACGTGTTTGCCGCACGCAAAACGCCTTTGATTTTTGGCGAGCCGCCAGCATGGTTGGCTTTACTGTTAGAAGCGCTAATACGGGAAAACAGCGGCGATTTTCAGCAGGCCGTGGCATTACGAACTGAGGCCTTACAGCAGGCGCCGGCTACCGCTGGAGCGTTGGACGGTACACCGTTTGAATGGTTAGCAGACGCTGATAGCCGTTTGGGACCGGTGTTGGAGGCCGTCGTCAATGGTCGCTACTACTGGGTGCCGTTTATGCAGATCAGCAAGATACAGCTGGAAAAACCCACCGATTTACGCGATTTGGTATGGATACCGGCGCAATTTACCTGGATCAATGGTGGCGAAGCCAGCGGCTTGATACCTTGCCGTTATCCGGGTTCGGAAGCCGACTCGGACGCTCGCATCCGCCTGTCCCGTTTAACCGAATGGACTGAAGTCGCAGACGGTTTAATGCATGGCAAGGGGCAGCGCCTATTGGCCACCGACGTCGACGATTACGCGCTGTTAGATGTCCGTACTATTGAATTCAATGCGCCGGTAGGGCTGGAATAATGGCCGATTTACTGCACGCGGAACGTCTCCAACCGTCCTTGCTGGATCGGTTGACCGACGAAGCTCCCGACAAACGCGCGGAAACCCGCGAGCAACGTGTCATGTCTCTGCGCCAGTTGCGGCAGAGCGTATTGCGCGATTTAAGCTGGCTGCTGAATACCGCAGCGTTCGAGAGCATGGTCAATTTGACCGACTATCCGTTTGTGGCTCGTTCCGTATTGAATTACGGAACGCCGGTCTTGTCCGGCGTATCGCTGACCGGGATTGACGTTAAAAAGATCGAACGCAAGGTTAGGCAGGCAATTAATGATTTCGAGCCGAGAATCTTGGCGGACTCGCTGTCGGTAGAATTGGCAAAAGCCGATGATCAAATGAATCACAAGGCGTTGTCGTTTCGTATCGAAGGCGATTTGTGGGCGCAGCCGCTGCCGATACATTTATACATTCGCAGCGACCTGGATCTGGAAACCGGCGAAATCAGCGTCAAGGAACTGGACGGTTAACCATGGATCCCCGGCTGCTTAAATACTATAACCGCGAGTTGCAATACGTCCGTGAAGTAGGCGCGGAGTTTGCCGCAGAGTTTCCGAAAATAGCCAATCGCTTGGGCTTGGATACTTTCGAATGTTCCGACCCGTACGTAGAGCGCTTATTCGAAGGCTTCGCTTTTATGGCGGCTCGAGTGCAATTGAAGGTCGATTCCGAGTTTCCCAGCTTTACCCAGCAATTATTGCAGATTATCTATCCGCACTATTTGTCGGCTACGCCATCAATGACGGTGGTGGAGATGAAACCCGATTTTGCCGAAGCGGCTCTGGCAGACGGGATCACGATAGCCAAGGATACCGTGTTGCGCAGCCAGATCGCCAGAGGCGAACAAACCGCCTGCGAGTACCGTACTGCGCAAGACTTGCAACTGTTACCGTTGCAGATAGGCCAAATTGAATATCTGCCGAGTCTGGCTGCCGTGTCCAGTCGCGGCTTGACGGCCAAACATTTTCGCGGACCGGTCAAAGCGGCCTTACGTATCGTCTTGAATAGTGTGGGCGGTTTAAAGTTCAACGAAATTGCCCTGGACCGGCTGCCGCTGTTTCTGCGCGGTGTCGGCAATATCCCGTATCGCTTGTACGAACAACTGTTGGCAAATGTAAGCGGCATCGTCGGCAGTTTCCATAACGGGGTCTCGACGGAAATTCGCACGCTGTCTGCCGGCGGTTTACGCGGTCTGGGGTTCGAGCCGGACGAGGCTTTACTCAGACAGACGCCGCGCTCGTTCGACGGTTATCGAATATTGCAGGAATATTTCGCATTCCCGGACCGTTACCTGTTTGTCGAACTTGGTGGACTGGGAGAGCTAGCAAGTAACTGTGACAGTGAACAGATTGAGTTGTTCGTGCTGTTCGACCGCAGCGAACCGCAACTGATTAATGTGTTGGATCAGAACAATTTGGCCTTGTTCTGCGTGCCGGCTATCAATTTGTTCCCCAAGCGTGCCGACCGGATCCATATCGACCAGCGGCAGTCTGAATATCACATCGTGGTGGATCGCAGCCGGCCGATGGATTATGAAGTGCACAGCGTCAATGAAGCCACCGGTTTCGGTGCCGATCAGGAGAGCGAACAGGCCTTTCTGCCTTTTTACGGCTCTAAAGCGTCCTACCAGCACGCCGGGGAAACTGCGTTTTTCAGCTTACGGCGAGTGAATCGCGTGCTGTCTTCAAATCAACGTCGCAAGGGCGTGCGTTCCAGTTATATCGGCAGCGAAGTTTTTGTGTCCTTGGTCGATGCGGCCCAGGCGCCGTATTCCGGCAAGTTGGCGCAATTGGGGCTGGATACCTTATGTACCAATCGTGATTTGCCGCTGGTGATGCCGGTAGGCCAAGGTGATACCGATTTTACCTTGCAAGTTAGTGCGCCAGTGAAATCGGTGCGTTGTATCGCCGGCCCGACCCGGCCGCTGCCGGCTGCGTATGAGGCGGATACCGTGTGGCGCCTGATCAATCATTTGTCGCTGAACTATCTGTCGCTGCTGGATACCGATGCCAAGAGCGGTGCGGCGGCATTGCGTGAGTTGTTGGGCCTGTATGCTGACCAGCGCGAACCGGCCATCAAGAAACAGGTTGAGGGCGTGCTTTCCGTAGCTTCAAAAAATGTGGTCAGACGCATCGATGCCAAGGGGCCGATGGTGTTCGGGCGCGGCTTGGAAATTACCGTCATGCTAGACGAGTCGGCATTTGAAGGTGGTGGCTATTTTCTGTTGGCAACGGTATTGGAGCGGTTTTTCGCCCGCTACGTATCGATCAATTCTTTCGTAGAAACCGTAATACGCACTACTGATCGTGGTGAAGTGGCCCGCTGGCCTGCGAGGATGGGATGTCGGCACACGATTTAATCGGTGAATTGACGAAGGATGCGTCGCGCTTCGATTTTTTCGAGGCGGTGCGGTTAATCGAATGCCTGAATAGCGATAAGCCGCGTTTCGGTACCAGTGTAAAAGCGGCCGACGATGCGGTGCGTTTTTCCCAGGAGCCGGAACTGGAATTTCCTGCTACCGCTGTCGATTACTATTCGCCGGGCGGGACGGGGCTGGGTAAACCGAGATTGGCGGTGAATTTTATGGGTTTGTTCGGTCCCAACGGCCCGCTGCCGCTGCATTTGACCGAGTATGCCCGAGAGCGGCAGCGCCACCATCACGATCCGACCTTTGCTCGTTTTGCCGATGTTTTTCATCATCGCATGATTAGTTTGTTTTACCGGGCCTGGGCCAATGCCCGCCCGGAAGTGCATTACGACCGGCCGGATACAGACCGCTTTGGTTTTTACGTGGGTGCCATGCTGGGTATTTCCGGGGCGCCGTTTCAGAACCGGGACGCACTGACCGACCGAGGCAAATTGTTTTATGCCGGGCATTTTGCCGCGCAGACCAAACATCCTGGGGGTTTACAAGCCATTGTCTCGGATATTTTTAAAGTGCCGGTCCGCGTCGCCGAATTTGTTGGCGAATGGATGGACATTCAACCCCGTGAGCAAACTCGTTTGGGCTGGAGCAAAGACACCTGTTCTCTGGGGAGCTCTGTTGTGATCGGCGCTAGCGTTTGGGGTTGTCAACATAAGTTTCGTGTCGTTATCGGGCCGTTGCGCCGTAGCCTATATTTGGCCTTGCTGCCGGGCGGGGTGTTATTGCCCAAGTTGGTGGCCATCGTCCGCAATTATGTCGGCGACGAAATGGTCTGGGACGCACAATTGATTTTGGAAAAAGCCGAAGTACCGGAAGAGCTGGCCTTAGGAAAACCCGAAACGACCGGCGCGCATAGTATGAACGGCGATGCGCAATTGGGTTGGAGTACTTGGTTGGGACCGCGCCGCGGTGCAGGCGATGCCGATGATTTAACGCTTAATCCGTTTATACAGGCTGATGCTGCCTGCTGAACCACACTTAAACTTTAGCGAGGAATAAACACCATGGCGGAAATTAGCCGAGTCAAGTTGTTTGGGAAATTGAACAAGGTTTGTTACAAAGCCGTCGAGGGTGCGACGGTGTTTTGCAAACTAAGAGGCAACCCCTATGTCGAGTTGGTGCATTGGTTAAGCCAACTGCTACAACTGCAAGACTCCGATTTGCACCGCTTGGTGAAGCATTACGGTTTGGATGCCTCGGTGATTGCCAAGGACGTGACTAACGCGCTGGACCGCTTGCCGCGCGGTTCTACAGCTATTTCCGATTTTTCGCCGCATATCGAGGATAGTGTCGAACGCGGCTGGGTCTTCGGCACATTGTTGTTCGGTGAGTCTCAGGTGCGCAGCGGCCATTTATTGGTCGGTATGTTGAAAACCAAATCCTTGCGCAACGAGTTGCTGGGAATTTCCAAAGAGTTCGAAAAACTCAGACCGGATACGGTTTCCGACGAGTTGCCGAAGATTGTGTCCGGTTCACCCGAAGATGGATTGGTTGCCAATGATGGTTCGCTGGTTGGCGCTACGCCCGGCGAAGCCAGCGGTGCGATTGCACCGGCAGCGATGGGCAAGCAGGAGGCGCTGAAACAATTTACCGTTGACCTGACCGAGCAGGCGCGTAACGGCAAAATAGATCCTATCGTGGGCCGTGAGGAAGAGATTCGGCAGGTCATCGATATTCTGATGCGCCGCCGGCAGAACAATCCGATTCTGACCGGTGAGGCCGGTGTCGGCAAAACCGCAGTCGTCGAAGGCTTTGCGCTGAAGATCGTCGCCGGCGACGTGCCGCCGTCATTGCGCGATGTGAGCTTGCGGACTTTGGATGTCGGCTTGTTGCAAGCCGGCGCCAGTATGAAAGGCGAATTCGAAAACCGCCTGCGCCAAGTCATCGAAGAAGTGCAAGCCTCGCCAAAACCCATCATTCTGTTTATCGATGAAGCCCATACCTTGGTGGGTGCGGGCGGCGCGGCAGGTACCGGCGATGCCGCCAATCTATTAAAACCGGCGCTGGCACGCGGCCAATTGCGCACCGTCGCGGCCACTACCTGGGCGGAATACAAAAAACATATCGAAAAAGACCCGGCCTTGACCCGACGTTTTCAGGTCGTGCAAGTGCTGGAGCCGAGCGAAGCAAAAGCCATCGGCATGATGCGCGGCGTGGTCTCGGTGCAGGAAAAACATCACCAGGTGTTGATTCTGGATGAAGCGCTGGAAGCGGCCGTCAAATTATCCCATCGCTATATCCCCGCCCGGCAATTACCAGATAAGGCTGTCAGCTTATTAGACACCGCCTGTGCCCGAGTCGGCATCAGCCAACACGCGGTGCCCGCCGAAGTGGACGACTGCCGTAAACGCATAGAAGCCTTGGAAACTGAGTTGGCGATTATCGGCCGGGAAAAAGCCGTCGGTGTCGAAGTGGCTGCGCGGGAGCAAGTAGCTAACGAAAAATTGGCTGCCGAACAGGAGCGGCTGGCTGGTTTGGAAGAGCGTTGGAATGCCGAGAAGGAATTGGTCGGCAAGATTTTGGAATTGCGCGGCAAACTCAGATCGGCTGGACACGCTGTCGATACAGCCGAACCGGCGGAAGGCGATGCTGGTAGCGAAGCCAATGATCGCGACGCTTGGCTGACCGAATTGAAAGCCTTGCAGGCTCAACTCCACGCACAACAAGGCGAGTCGCCGCTAATTTTGCCAACCGTCGATCAGCAGGCTGTAGGCGCTGTTGTGCAAGATTGGACCGGCATTCCGGTTGGCCGGATGGTCAAAAATGAAATCGAAACGGTACTGAAGCTGCCGGATTTGCTGGAGCAGCGCATCATCGGCCAACGCCACGCACTGGAGATGATCGCCAAGCGCATCCAGACTTCGCGCGCCGGCCTGGATAATCCGAACAAGCCCATCGGTGTATTCATGCTGGCCGGTACTTCCGGCGTGGGTAAGACAGAAACCGCGTTGGCGCTAGCCGAAACCTTATATGGCGGCGAGCAAAACGTCATCACCATCAACATGAGCGAATACCAGGAAGCGCATACCGTTTCCACCTTGAAAGGCGCGCCTCCGGGCTATGTCGGTTACGGCGAAGGCGGCGTGTTGACCGAAGCGGTAAGGCGCCGGCCGTACAGTGTGGTATTGCTGGACGAAGTGGAAAAAGCCCACCCCGATGTGCACGAGATTTTCTTCCAAGTGTTCGACAAAGGCTGGATGGAAGACGGCGAAGGCCGGGTCATCGATTTTAAAAATACCTTGATCTTGCTGACCACCAATGCCGGCACCGACCTGATTGCCAACTTGTGCAAAGACCCGGATTTAATGCCGGAGCCGGAAGGCATTGCCAAGGCTTTGCGCGAACCGTTGTTAAAAGTATTTCCGCCAGCCTTGCTTGGACGTTTAGTCGTTATTCCTTACTACCCTCTCAACGACGAAATGATAGGCGCAATCGCCCGGTTGCAATTGGGCCGAATCAAAAAGCGCGTCGAAGAATCGCACAAAGTCCCGTTCAGTTACGACGACGAAGTCATCAAACTGATTGCCAGCCGTTGTACTGAATTGGAAAGCGGCGGACGGATGATAGACGCCATTTTGACCAATACCGTGTTGCCGAAGATTAGTGAGGAGTTCTTGACCCGAATGATGGAGGGTACGCCTATCCAAAGAGTGCATGTGAAGGTTGAGGACGGTGAGTTTGGGTATGGGTTTTCCTGACACCTTAAGTTGGTCTGATGCTCCACTCGGGGCCATAGATGACAAAGTTTAAGGGGCTCGTTGTAGTTTTCCGAATGTTCAATTTTAAGTAGAGGATAAAATCATGGCGGTCAGTAAGAGCATTGCGGAAGCGGCGGTGAGCGGTATTAATATGGATGTGGCGTCCGCTTTGGCAGGTTATTTCGCAGGTCATAAAGACGGCAAACATCGTTCTAAGACTTTGGCGATGGCTCATAAAACTGGAGCTGCACGAGTTACGTTTTTTCAAAAAAAAGTAACTCGTTCAGTTAAGACAGGGGAAAAGGAAGAGGTTGTTATAAAGAAGGGGTGGCATGGCACTTCCACCGAGGAGATTGTCAAGGTGCCTATTATGACTCCGCAGATTTTTTGGGAGGATCAGAAAGAGGAAGACGAGCAGCAACTTGTATCGTTAGCGCTTAAAAGTTCGCCGTCGCCGACCTACTATAAGCATGTTACGTATCCTGATAGCAGGTTTCATTTCGTAAGTCCGTTACCCAGTTTTGTTAAGGCTTATGAAGTGATACTAGGAAATGGGGGGAGTAAATCTATTGCCGAATTAGACAGGCTTAGCATAGTAATTATTGTCGGTCAGGGGACGAATCATCGGATAGTAACTGTGATGGCTGAGTCGTCGGTTGATGTTGCGAATTGGCAAAAACTTGTTTGAAATTTAACTATCGCTTTTTAGATTAGGTTCGAATACTCGGTTGCGAGTTGGTTATTTGATTGTATTTTCATGCCTAAAGAGTGGTTGCTGGTGAATTAATACGGGCTGTCGGAAAACAGAGTAAAAGTTTGTTTAGAGAGTCTGGAGTGAAATCAATTTTTACAAGAAAATATAGGCCATAAAAAATTGATTTTAAATGCGCGTTTAAAGTTGATATGAAGAATTGATTTGATGATGGTTTGGCTTGTTTTTTGGGTATTTAATAATACGGAAGAGTGATTTTTGAATTATTTAGATGGGCTATTTTTTACGGCGTATTTGTTTGGTAAGTGGTTGAAAGACTATTTGTTAAAAGTAAGTTAGGATGCAAAATATGTGCAATTCCGAGTATTGGCTCAGGGTGTAGGGAAGCAGGCAGCATTAAAATTAGATGGGTCAATTGGCAGGCTGGTAACGCTAGACCCAAAATCGAGATTAGTGTCGGTTAATAACCTAGCACCGGGGGGCTCAAACTCAGGTGAGCTATTTGGAACGACTTGTTAATTTATAGTCGAATAGAGCGCGTTGATATTGTGTGAAAAATCTGCTTTAGGTTCCAGTGTCTGACACATCGGATGCCTATCCGTTGCTCAGTCCTTGTCGCTGGGTTTGTTACAAATGATTGAAGCTTTTAGATCATTAAACTATTTGCTCAATAAAAAATAGGGGAGTTGAAAATGAAATATTTTATGACAGGGCATGGTGGTTGGACTGTGTCGGATGGATACTTTGATCTGCCAAAAGGAACAACCGTTAAGTTTTATACTGAGAATGCAAAGCTCATGCTTTCGAGCGATGTTTATAAAATTGTCAATGGAACCTTTAAAGGTAGCCCAACAAACATCGTAGGTGAGTATCGTAGCTGCCAGAATATGACGCTGTATCCCGATGATGCAGAATATATCGGACCAACTGATGCTGCGTTGGCTCAGAATCCGGATTCTGCCAATTGCAGAGTCTATCGAGTTACCGCAGCGAAGAAACTCAAGGATATTGTTAAGGACTTGGCTGGACATGAAATTATCTGGTGTTGCTGTCGAGACCTAAGCCTACGCGCCAGTGCAACTCAAGTTTACGACCCCAAGCTAAAGCAATTTGTCCCAGGTGTTGGCTCGAATTTGGCGACAAAATCTGGGATTAACGCCGGTGTCGAATTGGATACGGGGAAGTTCCTAAATTTCAATAAGGCTACGTGGAATTGGGATTAAATTTGTAAATAGAGATAGCGGTAACGCTTGCAGCGTATATAAAGACACAATTCTGGGGAATGTATTTTCGTAATTGTGGCCTGCGCCGTCCATATTTAGTTATCCAGGTCATTATCACTCTATGCAAGAAAACCGTAAGAATCCAAGATTCCCGCTTATCGGGAGTAATGGCTAAGGGGTTCTAAGAACTGAAGGTCCGAGTAGTGAAACGTATTCTAGGAGTCATTCCTTAGAATACGTTAACGCTATTCTGAGCTACGATAGCTTTCGCCTATTTTGACAATTTAAAAAAGTCTGGGGTACTTCACAATGATAATCTCTGTAAGTAAAGATGACACATTTAAATTCAGTCAATGATTTGCGGGAATATATTAAGGGGCTGGGGGAGTTTCGGGCTCGGCCTATTGTTGCCGGACAGCATCCGACTTTGTATTTGGATCAAAGTCAAGGAGCTATGATTGAAGGTATACGAGAAAAAGATTATCTTTTTTCGCCGTGCAAAAACTGGGTGGAACCGCATGAACAAATGGGGCTTTCATTTTCGGCTGGATGGAATCATTTAAAAGATCAGATCAAATTAAAACGTAAATGGAATAAAGATAAGCCAATTGATATTAATTGGTTATTGGCGAGCTTTGAATTGCCGGCTGGGCTCAAGTTTGTACAAGATACTCGGGATAATCAGCACTATTTGTTAACAGTTACCGAGCGTATGACCATCGACGCCTTAGCGGCAAAACTATTGATGATTGCCGATAGAATGGCAGTATATCCGCATGTGGAAAGGTTCTTGAAATGATTGCCTACAAGTATCCTGAGGAAAAAGAAATACTCATGCACTATGCTCATAAACTACAAGCAAATGGCATCATCGAGATTATTGACAAAGGATATGTAAAAAACGCCCACGAGGCCAAACTGCTGACGGCGTTTTTCTGGCAGATGGTCGACGAGTCGGTTAAAGATGCTGAGCAAGGGTTTGATGCCGCTGGTCATCGCGATCTTCAAGCCTATGATGAGTACATCATGAACACACTAAGATCTTATCTGGTTAACGCCGGATATGAAAAAGAATGGAGTGACGATGATGAGTCTGCGTAGTGAGATAAACGGCATAATAAGCTGAACGGTTTTTCGATTTATATTTGAAAGGTGAACGGAAAGTGGGGAATACATGGCTGGCGCAGTGTCATTAACTAAAGTATCGATACCTAAAGCCTCGGCGATTTGCCAGGATATTCAACTGGATCAGCAAGCAACTGCAGGCCTACTTGCGGACCCTGCGCCGGTTGATTTTTTGAATAAATTGCTCGAACAGCAACTTTATCCCGATGCCGTGCGTTTTATGGCCAGAGCGTTACCCAAGCGCGAAGCGACCTGGTGGGCCTGCCTTTCTGCGCGCAGTGTGGTGAGCCCGCAAACACCCCCTGAAGTCGTTAAAGCGCTCGATGCTGCAGAGTTGTGGGTATTTAAGCCAACCGAGCCTAATCGCCGGGCCGCCAACGCTGCCGCTCACAGCGCATCCTTCGAAAACCCTGCCGCATGGGCAGCCATGGCCGCGTTTTGGAGTGATGGCAGTATGGCGCCGGAAGACGCACCATCGGTTCCTCCTGCGGATAATCTGACGGCCAAGGCGGTGGCCGGTGCGGTAATGTTGGCGGCGGTATTGACTCAGCCGGAAAAGGCCTATGAGAAATACCAATTTTTTATCGATCAGGCTATTGATATTGCCAACGGCGGTAACGGCCGACTTTGGCAGGCGGCTTAAGGAGATTGCGATGGGACAGCCGGCCGCACGATTAACAGATATGCATGTTTGCCCGATGTTTACGGGACCGGTCCCGCATGTCGGCGGACCGATCAGCGGCCCCGGTGCGCCGACCGTCATGATAGGCAATATGCCTGCGGCGCGCGCGACTGATATGTTGGTCTGTGTTGGGCCGCCAGATACCATCGCAAAAGGGTCGGCAACCGTGATGATAGCCAACATGCCGGCCGCCAGGATGGGTGATATGTGCGCCCATGGCGGCACCATTATTCTCGGTTACCCTACGGTACTGATCGGTGGCTGACGCCGGCTTTATCTCAAAATTATCGTTTTAGCGTTAGGATTTCACCATGCCACTTTCTCAAGAATCTCGCACCGCTTCGGTGGTGACAGCCGCCGGTGCGGATACCTTTGTGCTGTATCGGATGACTGGTAAAGAACAATTGAGCAGTTTGTTCGAGTACGAGTTGGAATTGCTGAGCGAGAACGGCGATATTGATCTGCAAACGGTCTTGGGCACCAGCATTACCGTCAAATTGCAACTGGATAACGGTGCGCTACGCCCGTTCAACGGCATTGTCACGCAGATTAACCAATTCGGTATGCTCGGCGACCTGTATTTCTACCGAGCTATTGTGCATCCGAAAGTGTGGTTACTGACGCAAGCCAGTAACTGTCGCGTTTTATCGCCGGCGTCGGCAACCAAAAATGTACCGGACATGGTCAAGGCTGTCCTCGCCGAGCATGGTTATACCGACGTAACGACAAAGTTTTCCACCACCTACCAACCCCGCGATTTTTGCGTACAGTATCGGGAGACCGACTTCAATTTTATTAGCCGGCTGCTCGAAGAAGAAGGTATCTACTATTACTTCACGCATACCGACAGCATTCATTCGCTGGTGTTGTGCGACGACATTACCAAGTTGGCGGCAGCGACACCGGCCACGGTCAAATACTACCCTGCCGCAAACCAGGGCGGGCGCGACGAGGAGCATTTTTATGAATGGCGGCTTGGACGGCAAATTCGTTCCGGCAGTTACCGCTTAAAGGATTTCGATTTCGAGGCGACAACCGCGCCTTTGGACAAAGTCAAAGATTTGCCTGGCGAACATGCTCAAGCCAGCAAAACCGTCTACGACTATCCGGGGGAGTTCAAAGTAGACAGCGAGGGTGAGCGATACTCACGCCTGCGCATGGAAGAGCTACGCGCGGAGCACGAGCAAACCGTTGCGCTCGGCAATGTGCGCACGCTGGCGGTAGGACAAAAATTCACCTTGTCGGAATTTCCGCGTGCCGATCAAAACCGTGAATATCTGACGGTATCCACCCAATTCCAGATCCAAAACAACGACTACGGTATCGCCGAAGCGGGCGGCATGGACGAGTTTCAATGTACCTATTCCGTTATCAGTACCGAATACGCCTACCGTCCGCCGCGGCGTACCCGCGTGCCGGTAGTGCAGGGTGTGCAAACCGCCATAGTCGTCGGCGGCAGCGGTGACGAAATCCTGACCGATCAATATGGCCGGGTTAAGGTGCAATTTCACTGGGATCGGCTTGGCACAAAAAATGAAAATAGCTCATTTTGGGTGCGGGTTGCGCAGATTTGGGCCGGCAATAATTGGGGATCGATGTTTATTCCGCGCGTCGGCCAGGAAGTGATCGTCGATTTTCTGGAAGGCAATCCGGACAATCCCATCATCACCGGGCGCGTGTATAACGCCCAACAAATGCCGCCTTATAGCTTAGATGCCAACAAAACCCAAAGCGGGATCAAAACCCGCAGCACGCCTAATGGGGCGGCTGAAAATTTCAACGAAATTCGCTTCGAAGACAAGAAAGGTAACGAAGAGCTCTACATGCACGCCGAGAAAAACTTTACGCGCATTGTTGAAAACAACGACGTGCAAAAAATCGGTTTCGAGAAAAAAGATGCCGGCGACCAAACCGTGGACATCTACAATCACCGCACCATCACGCTGGACCAAGGCAACGACAAATTGACGGTCAAGACCGGCAATCACACCGTGGAAATCGACAAAGGCAACGACAGTTTGACCGTCACCCAAGGGAACCGGACCGTCAAAGTCAACGCCGGCAGCATTTCCGAAGAAGCCGGGCAGTCCATAGAGCTTAAAGTGGGCTCCAACAGCATCAAAATCGACAATAGTGGCGTCACGATCAAAGGCATGACCGTTAAAATCCAGGCAGACACCCAGGCCGAATTGAAGGGCTTGCAGACCACGGTGAGTGGCGATGGCATGCTGACCCTTAAAGGCGGGATGGTGATGATCAACTGATGATCATTTTTCCGCCGCGCGAAACCAACCGGATAGAGTAAGGATAATGCTGGAATACTACAGGGATAAGGGACGCCGGGCCGGCGTCGAGCTGGGTGGCGACGACAATGCGTCCATCCAGACTACAGCGTGTGCCTGGATGGAGGTATAGATGGCCGGATGGAAAGATCCCAGGCCAACGGGCTCCGAGATCCGGCCGCGCAACATCGATGCCGGCACGACGATCCGCGATGCTACGCCACGGCCGACACCCATAGGCGTATTACCCGGCCAACCGGCTAAGGCAGCACCGCGCATAGTACCGACTCGTAGCGGTTTACCGACATTAAAGCCGGGCTCGCAAGGTGCTGAGGTTCGGCAGTTGCAAGGCTTACTTAACGCCTGTCTTAGTCCATCGCCAAACTTGGTCCTTGATGGGCGGTTTGCTCAGGCTACCGCGAATGCCGTGCGCCAGTATCAACAAAGCGTCGGCATTAACGCTGACGGTATCGTCGGTAAAGACACCTGGTTTTATCTGCTGAAGGGGGATAAAGCGAAAGTCGCAGCGCCGATGCCTCCACCGCCACCCGCAACTGCCAGTACTAGCGCGGTCCAATCGGCTCCCGCACCTAATATGCCTATGCCCATACCGGTGGAAACGGTGGGGAGCTGGACGCTGGAGCGCAAATTCTCCGAAGCCTTGCGTTTAACCGCACCCAAACTGCCCGGCAGTATGCGCCGCGAGTTTGAAGCGCTGCTCAGTCCGGAAAGCTTGGCGATCATGGCCGCCACATTGGTTATTTGGGCTGGCGCCCACGTGTTTGGCGTTGGCGAAATCGTCGATATTCTGATGCTGGTCGGCGGCATCCTGATGTTCGGGCTCGCGGTATTCGGCGTCGCCCGCGACCTGGGCGAATTTTTGGCGATCACCGCCACTGCGGGCAATGAACAAGATCTAGACGAAGCTGCCACGCATCTGGCGGAAGCCATCGCGGTGATCGGTGTTGCGGCCTTCGTCGCGCTGTTGGCAAAAGTGCGTTCTTTACGCGGAAAAAAAGGCTTGGCCCGCGAATCGGGAGCCGCCTCGGAAGCAGTAACGCCATCGCAAGCAACCGGCAAATCGGCATCCGGTAAAGCGCCGGCTCGTGCGGGTGCGGCGGCGGAGGGGGAAGCCGCCGGCGGGGCCGCCACCTCTAAACAAACCGCATGTCCGGGTAAGGATTGCAAAACCGCCGGCGAGCCGATCAGCATGCTCACCGGCGAGGAAATGCTGGAAAAAATCGACTTTACTTGGGATGGCCCATTGCCCTTGGCTTGGCGGCGTTATTACCGTAGCAGCCAATCCGATGTTGATCATCAATTGGGTTTCGGCTGGCTGACGCCGTTGGACGAGTGGCTGGAAATCGGCGAGCGCGTGACGTTTTGCAATGCCGATGGTCAGCGTATCGATTTGCCCTTGCCCAAGCCCGGAGCCCATAGCATTAATCTACCGGAACAGGTTCGCTTGTACCGGGAAAACGGCCAGTATCGCATCGTCGATCCTAGCGGCTTAGCAAGAACCTTTACCGGTCGGTCTGGCCGTTGCCCTCTGCGGGCCTGGCACAACAGCCAGGGCCAAAGCCTGTATTTTCACCGCGACGCCAACGGCGACGTCGAGCGCATCTCCGCCAGCTGGAACAAGCATTTACTGTTGGAACGCCAAGGCCGGCGCATCGTCGCGATTCGTCCCGGCAAACGTGTCGGAAGCGGATTCGAAGCGGCCGGCGAGCCGCTGGTAAATTATCTTTATAGCGAAGAAGGCGATTTAATCGGTGCTCGCGACCGCCTCGATCAAGGCGAAAGCTACGCTTATCGCAATCATGTCATCGCCCGCCGCACCCTGCCCACCGGCTTTAACTTTTACTTCGAATGGGATCAAGACACGCCGCAAGGCAAATGTCTGCACAACTGGGGCGATAACGGCGTTTACGATTACCGTTTCGAATGGTTACCGGACGGCGTCAGCCATGCCATCGATTCGCGTGGCGGCGTCGCGGTGTATCATCACGATCCGCAAGGCCTGTTGCTCTTGGAACGCAGCCCGGAAGGCCGGGAAACCTGCCATAGCTACAACGCCGACAATCAACTGGCGCAAACCGTAGCACCGGATGGCGGCGTCACCCGCTTTAACTACGATAACGAAGGCCGCCTGATCGGGGTGTCCGATGCGCTGGGTTTTAGCCAGCGCGTCAAATACGACAAACAAGGCCGTCCGGTCGAACTGATCGATGCCTTGGATCAGCGCTGGCTGCGCCGCTACGACGCCAACGGCCGTCTGGAAGAAACCGTCGCCGCCAACGGCGCGGTCACCCAGTATCAATACAACGCTCAAGGCGTGCCGGTGCGTATCACCGATGCACTGGGCCGCACCCGCTCGCTGTTGTGGGACGAACAGTTGCGCCTGGTCGGCGAGATCGGCTTTGAGGGCATCAAGACCCGCTACCAATACGACGATGATGATCGTATCGTCGCCATCGTCGATCAAGACAAACGCACCACCCGTTACGGCTACGACGCGGCCGGCCGTGTCACCGCGGTGCAACACGCGGACGGCAGCACCGTGCAACTGCGCTACAACGCCGCCGGCTTGTTGACCCATTACATCGATGGCCTGAGTCACACCACCGAATACCGCTACGACGACGGCCTGTCCCAACCCACCGCCCGCATCGATCCGTTGGGCCATGAAATGCGTTATCGCTACGACAGCGAACGCAACCTGATCGGCCTGGTCAACCCCAAAGGCGAAACCTACAGCCTTAACTACGACCGCGACGAAAACCTCATCGAAGAAATCGGCTTCGACGGCCGCATCCAACGCTACCGCTACAATGCCGCCGGCGCGCTGGAAGCCTACCTGCAACCCGCCGCCGACGGCGATTGGAGTGTCACCCGCTTTGAACGCGACCGCCTCGGCCGCTTGCTGAAAAAACACGCCGCCGACGGCAGCCTGAGCCAATACGGCTACGATCCGTTGGGCCGCTTGCAACTAGCCAAAAATGCCGACAGCTTGGTGCTGCTGGGCTACAACGCCCTGGGCCAGATCAACCAGGAAAACCAGAACGGCGCCATCGTCCGCCACAAATACGACCTGCTGGGCCGGCGCATCCACACCGAAACCCCGGACCGGCACCGCATCGACTACCGTTTCGGCGAGCGCTACCTGGACAGCATTGAATTCGACGGCCAAACCCTCACCAGCCACCGCTACGACGATCTGGGCCGGGAAATCGGCCGCAGCCAAGGCCCACTCAACACCGACTACGACTACGATCCGCTGGGCCGCCTGTTGCGGCAACGTGTCGCCGGCAAGGGCCAGGCGCCGCTGATCGGTCGCCAGTACAGCTACGATACGGCCGGAAAACTCCGCGAACTGGACGACCTGCGCCAGGGCCGCAGCCAATACCACTACGATCCCGCCGCCCGCCTGATCCGCAGCGAAGGCCTCAGCCCGGAAAGCTTCGTCCACGACCCGGCCGGCAACCTGCTGGGCGCCAGCGCCGAAACCGGCCGCGTCGAAGGCGACCGCTTGCTGATGATGGGCGACCGCCACTACAGCTACGACGTCGCCGGCAACCTGATCGAAGAAAAACGCGGCAAGGCCGGCCACAGCGTCACCCGCTACCAGTACGATAGCGACAACCGCCTGATTCGCGCCGAAACGCCGAATGGCACGACGCAATACCGCTACGACGCCCTAGGCCGACGCATCGCCAAGCACACCGCGCAAGGTGAAACCCGCTTTCAATACGACGGCCCACGCCTGCTCACAGAAACCGATAGCCAGCGCAGCCGCACCTATTTATTCGAACCCGGCAGCTTCCGGCCCTTGGCGCTGCACGAACAAAACCACACCCAAGCCAACGGCGCCACCTACCACTACCACCTGGATCATCTCGGCACGCCCAGGGAGCTGACCGATACCAATGGCAGAATCGTCTGGTCCGCCCGCTACCACGCTTACGGCAACTTGGCCCTGGCCGATGTCGAAACTATCGACAATCCTCTACGTTTCCAAGGCCAGTATTACGATGCCGAAACCGGTTTGCATTACAATCTCAACCGGTATTACGATCCGAATGCAGGGCGGTTTATTCATCAGGATCCGATTGGCATCAAAGGGGGGATAAACATATATTGTTATCTTGTGAATCCGATAATGTCAGTGGACCCTCTCGGATTAGCGCCGCTTACCGGTGTAGATTTTTCCGGTAGCCCGGATTTGTTCCCATCGGGAACTGGGCAGCAAAGCATTGTGGAAATAACGATGCAGGGTTCGAGATCAAGAGACTTTGTCCAGGCCTATAAGGCTGCGGGAATAAGCCCTGTAGATGCCGAAGGGTATACTTGGCATCACGTTGATGATTTTAATCCGTCTACAGGGAAAACCACTATGCAGTTGGTGAAAACTGAGGCTCACGAGGCTAGTTTTCCGCATAGAGGCTCGGTGTCTCAGTTTGAGAAGCAATATGGTGTTGAGTATGACAGTAAAGAGTCAGTCGATATAGCCAACAAAAACGGCTGGTTGAAGGGCCGCAAACCTAAATGTGGTTAAATCGGAGGTGCAGAATATGGTGTCAAGAATACTTTTCTCAAAGGGGGGAGTAAATTTATCTTCAGAAGATATTGGAGATATTCAGCAACATTTGAATCTCGTTTTGCCGGAAGAATTGGTCAATCATTATTTAATACATAATGGCGGTATACCTTCAAATAGTTTTTGGATTTTGGAGGATGGCTGTTCTCTATGGGTTAAAAAATTTTTGCCTATGAAATTCCCGGTTGGAACCGAGCGGACTTTGGAAGATAGTTATTTACTGATGGTTGCAAAGAATGTAATGCCCAAAGGATTGATCCCGTTTGCCATTGATCATGGGGGAAATTACTTTTGCATCGATACATCTGGCGAAGTTTACTTTTATGCGGTTGACAGATGGGATGAAGCGTTGAGTGACGAACAAAATCATGAGAAGGCAAAAAAGAAGTTAGGCGTGTCTTTTCAATTGTTTGTAAACCAGCTTGTCGAAACTGACGAATTTGAAGATTAGCAGGCTGGTGAAAAACTCGAAAAGCCAAGTAAGCTAAGGCATAGATGAGCCGCCAACTGTTAAAATAGGCTACCTAAATTTGGAGCCTTTCAATGCGCGGACACGATGCCATCCAAAACAACTGGTTCAGCTACATCAACCTGGAAGACCGCATTCCCAAGCAGCATCCGTTGCGCCGTTTACGGCTGTTGGTCGATGGCGTACTGGCCTCGATGGATGCCGTCTTTGCCGCGCGTTACTCGCACACTGGCCGTCCCTCGATTGCCCCCGAAAAACTGCTGCGCGCCTTGCTGTTACAAGTCCTGTATACGGTCCGTAGCGAGCGTCAGTTGATGGAACAACTGGACTACAACCTGTTGTTTCGCTGGTTTGTTGGTTTGGGTATCGACGATGCTGTCTGGGAGCGCAGCGTGTTCAGCGCCAACCGCGAACGCCTGCTGTCCGAAGCCCTGAGTCGCGAATTTTTTGAGCGGGTACTGGCCATAGCCGAATGGCAAAATCTGGTGTCCGACGAACACTTCAGCGTCGACGGTAGCCTCATTGAAGCCTGGGCCTCGCATAAAAGCTTCGTTAAAAAAGACGGCAGCGGCCCGGACAAACCCGCCGGCCGCAATCCCGAGGTCGACTTCAGCGGCGAAAAGCGCAGCAACGCCACCCACCACAGTACGACCGATCCCGAAGCCCGGCTTTACAAGAAAGGCGAATACACCGAGGCCAAACTGCGTTACATCACCCATGCCTTGTCCGAGAATCGCAACGGCCTGATTGTCGATGTCGAAACCACTCAAGCCACCGGCACCGCCGAAATCGAAGCCGCGCAAAAAATGATCAAACGCCGCGTGCCCAAAGGCGGCAGCGTCGGTGCCGACAAAGGCTACGACCAAGCGGCGTTCGTCAACGGACTCGAGTCCCGTGACATCAAAGCCCATGTGGCCCGCAAAAAGACCGGCAGTGCCGTCGATGGCCGCACCGCGCGCGGCAAAGGTTACGCCCAAAGTCTCAAGCGCCGCAAAATCGTCGAAGAAGCCTTTGGCTGGGTCAAAACGGTCGGCGGCCTGCGCAAAACTCGTCACATCGGCTTAGCCAAAGTCGCGGGTCAGGCCTTGTTTTGCTTTGCCGCCTACAACCTGACGCGCATGCTCAACCTATTGGTGTTCACGCCGAAACCGGCGTGGAGTGCGCCCGCCTAGGGTGAAGTTCGCCTGAAAACCGTCCACAGACGGCTTCAGGCGAATAAAAAGCCCTTGAAACCGGGGCAAAACGCTTGAAACTCGATGTCATGACCGATTTCAACTCGAAAAAATCACTTACATCGTGGGTAAGGGGAAATATCGGCGGGTTTTTCACCAGCCTGTTAGGCCGCTTAGGCAAAATTAGCCGTATATTAGTCTTATCCAGGGAGACGTACTGATTCGTCGCCAAGTCCAGAATCAGAAAGCTTTGTCCTCGTTGGGCCGGCAACCTGATCTAAGAAAAACGCGGCAAGGCCGGCCAATCGTCACCCGCTACCAATACGATAGCGATAACCGCCTGGTCCGCGCCGAAACGCCGCAAGAAATCAGCGAATACCGCTACGACGCCCTGGGCCGGCGCATCGCCAAACACACCGCGCAGGGCGAAACCCGCTTTCAATACGACGGCCCGCGCCTGCTGGCGGAAACCGATAGCCAGCGCAACCGCACCTACCTATTCGAACCCGGCAGCTTCCGGCCCTTGGCGCTGCACGAACAAGACCACACCCAAGCCGGCGGCAGCACCTACCACTACCACCTGGACCATCTCGGCACGCCCAGGGAGTTGACCGACAGCCAAGGTAAAATCGTCTGGTCCGCCCGCTACCGCGCCTACGGAAACCTGGCCCTGGCCGATGTTCAAGAAATCGACAACCCGCTGTGTTTCCAAGGCCAGTATTACGACCAAGAAACCGGCTTGCACTACAACCTGAATCGATATTACGATCCGAATGCCGGGCGGTTTGTTCGTCAGGATCCGATTGGACTGTTGGGCGGGAGCAATCTATAAGGCTTTGGCGAAGCGACTCAATTTTTCTGGATCAAAATCCTCTGGTTGTCTTAAAGAAAAATTTTAGGGGTATGTGTATGCTCGAGATAAATCAAATTCGCGTGGATGATGATGTTCTTTCGTCGGTAATCAATGAAACATTCTTATCTGACTCTAAAAAAATAGATATTTTTATCGAAGCAGAAAGGTTTGATAATATTGATGCCGAAGTCTCTAGATTCTTGGATGCTGTTAATTATTTTATAAGCCATAAAGAAGGAATTGAAAAATTAGTTATAGATAAGGCTTTTGAATACTATTGTGATAATGTCTTAACTAAGAAGTTGCTGTACGAACAAGTATTCGAAATTACAATTGATCCTTTAACAGGCTGGTGAAAAACTCGAAAAGCCAAGTAAGCTAAGGCATAGATGAGCCGCCAACTGTTAAAATAGGCTACCTAAATTTGGAGCCTTTCAATGCGCGGACACGATGCCATTCAAAACAGCTGGTTCAGCTATGTTAGCCTGGAAGACCGTATTCCCAAACAGCATCCGTTGCGTCGTTTACGGCTACTGGTTGATGGCGTATTGGCCTCTATGGATGCCGTCTTTGCCGAGCGTTACTCGCACACAGGCCGTCCCTCGATTGCCCCTGAAAAACTGCTGCGCGCCTTGCTGTTACAAGTCCTGTATACGGTCCGTAGCGAGCGTCAGTTGATGGAACAACTGGACTACAACCTGTTGTTTCGCTGGTTTGTCGGTCTGGGCATCGACGACGCCGTGTGGGAACGCACAGTGTTCAGCGCCAACCGCGAACGCCTGCTGTCCGAAGCCCTGAGTCGCGAATTTTTTGAGCGGGTACTGGCCATAGCCGAATGGCAAAATCTGGTGTCCGACGAACACTTCAGCGTCGACGGTAGCCTCATTGAAGCCTGGGCCTCGCACAAAAGCTTCGTTAAAAAAGACGGCAGCGGCCCGGACAAACCCGCCGGCCGCAATCCCGAGGTCGACTTCAGCGGCGAAAAGCGCAGCAACGCCACCCACCACAGTACGACCGATCCCGAAGCCCGGCTTTACAAGAAAGGCGAATACACCGAGGCCAAACTGCGTTACATCACCCATGCCTTGTCCGAGAATCGCAACGGCCTGATTGTCGATGTCGAAACCACTCAAGCCACCGGCACCGCCGAAATCGAAGCCGCGCAAAACATGATCAAACGCCGCGTGCCCCAAGGCGGCAGCGTCGGTGCCGACAAAGGCTACGACCAAGCGGCGTTCGTCAACGGACTCGAGTCCCGTGACATCAAAGCCCATGTGGCCCGCAAAAAGACCGGCAGTGCCGTCGATGGCCGCACCGCGCGCGGCAAAGGTTACGCCCAAAGTCTCAAGCGCCGCAAAATCGTCGAAGAAGCCTTTGGCTGGGTCAAAACGGTCGGCGGCCTGCGCAAAACTCGTCACATCGGCTTAGCCAAAGTCGCGGGTCAGGCCTTGTTTTGCTTTGCCGCCTACAACCTGACGCGCATGCTCAACCTATTGGTGTTCACGCCGAAACCGGCGTGGAGTGCGCCCGCCTAGGGTGAAGTTCGCCTGAAAACCGTCCACAGACGGCTTCAGGCGAATAAAAAGCCCTTGAAACCGGGGCAAAACGCTTGAAACTCGATGTCATGACCGATTTCAACTCGAAAAAATCACTTACATCGTGGGTAAGGGGAAATATCGGCGGGTTTTACACCAGCCTGTTAAGCTTGGCAGAAGAGGCGGGACGGCTTATAAGGCTTGTTAAGATATATATTGATCTGGAAGCCGATTGTCCCAGTAACATAGGATTGTCCTTTGATTGTTATTGGGACCCCGAGCACGGACTGGGTATTAAGCTTAGAAACTTAAACGAATGTGAAATAGGGGGGGCAGATATTGCTTTTCTATAAAGAGCCATGAATAAGTTGTAGGCTGAAGAAAACCTACTTATGCGCGATTCAGCTCTTGAGTAATCGTAAGCATGAACGCGAGTCGTAAACAGTCAAGCAGGAGCGATTACTACACATGGACTCACTATGGAGACGCTGGAAATCCGGCGTTTGTGCAAATCAGGTAATTACGATGTCAGATACCCAAGGATTTATTACTGCTGATTCAATAAACGCCGAATTAATAGTTTGCGAGTGTCAGCAAAATGGGTGGCTGATTTACACGCTTCCTTCCAACATTTGCTCTAAAGATCAGTTCTTTAAAGCGGTCCGCGACAATTTACCATTGGAACCTCCACTACAAAACAAGAAGAGCTGGGATGCGCTCGCGGATTCATTGTGGTCGGGGCTAGATAGCCTACCGGATAGTAATATTCTTATCATATGGCCGGACACCACAACCATGAAAACAAAAGCTCCTGAAGATTTTGATATTGCAATGGAGATATTGATGGATCTGCCGCATTCCCTCGCGAATGCAAAACTAACTTTAGGAAAAACAAAAAATCTCTTAATATTATGCGTGCTTTGAAGCCCGCGTAGGTACGATAGCGACAACCGCCTGATTCGCGCCGAAACGCCGAATGGTACGACGCAATACCGTTGCCCTGGGCCGGCGCCTCGCCAAACGCACCGCGCAATGCAAACCCGCATTCAATATGACGGCACGCGCCTATTCGCAGAAACCGATAGCCAGCGCAGCCGCACCTAGGGCCACGAAACAAACGATCCTAAACGAGTTTTGCGAAGTCTGCGGCTACGCCCGTAAGTACGCGATCCGTTTGCTGAATCGAAAAGCCAAGCCAACCGCTTCGCCTAGCAAACGGCCCGGCCCCAAGCGGAAATATCAAGCCGAGGTGTTGCTGGAGCCATTGAAGCGCATCTGGTTTGCTAGCGATCAACTGTGCGGCAAGCGCCTGAAAGCCGCGATACCGATCTGGCTGCCTCATTACGAAGATCAATACGGCCCCTTGGCGGATGGCGTGCGCGCCGACTTGCTCAAGGTGTCGGCGGCGACCTTGGATCGCTTGCTCAAACCCTTGCGCGTCCAGCACCCCAAAGGCTTGTCCGGCACCAAACCCGGGTCTCTGTTGAAAACCCAGATTCCCATCCGCACTCATCACTGGGACGAGACCCAGCCCGGTTTTGTCGAAGCCGATACTGTCGCTCACTGTGGCAATTCGCTGGCCGGCGATTTCGTCTGGAGCCTGACGATGACGGACATTGTCACCGGCTGGACCGAATGCCGGGCCACCTGGAATAAAGGCTCGCAAGGTATCCTGGAACAGATTCAGGCCATCGAGAACCTGTTGCCATTCCCTTTGAAAGGCTTCGATTGCGACAATGGTTCTGAATTTCTCAATCATCACCTGGTTCGCTATTTCACCGACCACCCGCAAAAGCCGGCGTTTACCCGCTCCAGGCCTTACAAGAAAAACGACAATGCCCACGTCGAGCAGAAAAACTGGACTCACGCCAGGCAATTATTCGGCTACGACCGGCTGGATAATGCCGCGCTGGTGCCGTTGATGAACGCGGTCTACAGCACGCTTTGGTGCCCTTTGCAGAATCATTTCTGTCCCAGTCTGAAACTGCGGAAAAAACACCGAGACGGCGCCAAAGTCGTGAAAAAATACCATGCCCCGCAAACCCCTTACCAACGGGTGATCAATCATCCTGACATTCCGGAAACCACCAAACAGACTCTCCAGGAACATCATGCCAAACTCAATCCATTTGCTCTTAAGGCCGCCATTGAGCAACAATTGAAACTCATTTTTTCACAAGTCCAGGTTACCTCTAATGTGAGGCAACGACTCTGATACTTCGGTTACCTTTTTCTATGAGGCAATACGGATAGTTTGACTGATTTATTAAGAAGCGGTGCCCGCGCCTTGATTCAACAGGCTGTTGAAGCGGAACTCCAAGCCTTTTTGAATGACTACGGGCATGTCACGGATTTAAAAGGCCGCCAAACGGTTGTTCGCAATGGGTATTTACCCGAGCGGGATATCGTCACCGGGGTGGGTAATGTGGCCGTCAAAATCCCCAAGGTTCGAGACCGTTCCGGCGGTGGCATCAAATTCAACTCGACCTTGGTGCCGCCTTATGTTCGTAAGGCCAAGCGTGTGGAAGCGGCATTGCCCTGGTTGTATTTGCGAGGCATTTCGACGGGTGACATGCAAGACGCCTTGTCGGTGCTGCTGGGGGCAGAGGCGAAAGGCTTGTCGCCAGCCGTGGTCAGTCGCTTGAAAGCGCAGTGGGCCGATGATTATCACGCCTGGCATCGGCGGGATTTGTCGAATCAGCGTTATGTGTATGTGTGGGCGGACGGCATCTATTCGGCCCTGCGCGGCGAAGATGATCGCTTGTGTCGTTGGTGATCATCGGGGTCAATGAGCACGGTGAAAAGCGGCTCCTGGCACTCTCGGATGGCTATCGAGACCCGGTAGAGCTGCGAAGCAGAATCCAAGGCATCCTGGCTGAGCGTGTTGCAGGATTTGCAGACTCGCGGCTTAGAGGACGCGCCGAAACTCGCCACGGGCGATGGCGCCCTGGGCTTTTGGGCGGCGGTGAATGAAGCCTGGCCGCAGACACGGACGCAACGCTGTTGGGTACATAAAACGGCGAATGTACTGGCGGCATTACCGGATTCGATTCAGGCTAAAGCCAAGGCAGGCTTGAAGGAAATCTGGATGGCGGAAACCCAAGCTCAGGCGAGCAAAGCCTTTGACAGCTTCCGGCGTGACTTTGAGGCCAAATACCCCAAAGCAGTCAATATTCTGGAAAAAGACCGTGAATCGTTATTGGCGTTTTACGACTTTCCCGCCGAGCACTGGGTACACATTCGCACCACCAATCCGATCGAATCGAGCTTTGCGACCATTCGCCATCGGACGACGCGGACCAAGAACTGCGTGTCACGGAATACGCTACTGGGCCTGGTGTTTCAATTGGCACTGACTGCCGAAAAAAGTTGGCGCAAGATACGCGGATTTAAACAACTACCGGATGTGATCAACGGCATTCGGTTTCAGGATGGCATTGCTGCCATCTCTGAATCAGATAATGGGGAAGAAAATCAGCACGTCGCCGCCTGATTCAGTTCGTCTGTACACCAGATTTGACTATTTCTCCGTTGGAAGGGGGGCGAAACAAATGGGGCGGCGTCACCGATTTCAAGTAGAAAATTATTTAGAGGAGTGGTTATGTTAAAAAGCTATTTAGGATTTGAAACTTTAAAAAATGAAATTAACGAGCTTCCCATGGCGGGTAGGATCTATACCAAGCCAAAGATCAATAAAGATAATATTGTCGCGGCTGAGTTTGTTGTTATTTCAAGTGACGAAGTTGAAGATTATTCCAAAGAAAGTGGTGGGCTTATTCCCAGTCAACTTGCTGGTCAGGGGTATTACTCCTGGCTTGAGTCTCCAAATTTCAGTGATATTATTTTACTTAAGATTGAGCATGTGCCAAATGCAACATTGCAGGAATTTATAGAGGCTGTTTTTTTCTATTTAGAAAATGATGCATTTATAGACTAGTGAATGGTGCAAGTATGAATAGGGTAACTTCCAATATTAAGCCCACAATAGCCTATGATTTGCAGTGGTAACTAATAAAGCCTGCGTAGATACTGTTAGCTTCAGTGCAATCGTAAGCCTGGAAATGCACTGATTCGCTGTGAAGTCCTGAATTAGACGGCCCTCTTTCGGCGGCACGTGATTTAAGAAAAGCGCGGCAAGGCCGGCCTCATTGTCAGCCGCTACCAATACTATAGCGACAACCGCCTCATTCACGCCGAAACGCCCAAACGCCGAATGGCACGACGCAATACCGCTACGGCGCCCTTGAGCCAGCGCAACCGCATCTAACCAAGTTGAAAAACTAGCCCGCCGGCCGAGTAATTACCGGAAATGAATCCTTGTACTGTGACTGTGTGCCTATGGCAGAATGGCGTTAACTAATTTTTAAAGGGATAGTCGTATGTTGTTAGCCAGATTACTGCCAGTTTTTTTTGCCTCGTTGTTGGCTGCGTGTGCAGAGGTGCCTGAGCAACCGGCTCCGCCACCGCCAACAGTCGTTGAGCTAACGCTAAACAGCACCGCCTCAATTAACCCCGACGCCGACGGTAAAGCCTCGCCGTTGGTGTTAAGAATTTATGAATTGCGGGAGCAAAGTGGTTTTAACGGTGCCGATTTTTTTGCCATATTCGATAAAGAGCAGGCTACTTTGGCCGCCGATCTGGTACGCAAACAAGAGTTGGTGATAAAGCCCGGCGAGAACAAATCCTTGCGGATCGAGCCGGCTGCGGATACCCGGGTATTGGGGTTTTTTGCGGCTTTTCGTAAATTGGATAATGCCGGCTGGCGCACTTTGACCGAGTTGAAGGCGCATCAGAACAATGCGGTGTTACTGAAGCTGGATGCCAATAGTCTAACCGTGACCAATACGCCGACGGAACCCGCACCCGCAGCAACTAAAGAAGATTAAGTGGAATAACGACAGGGGCTATGGGTTAATTTTTAGTCCCTGAGCGGTTTAAGCAATTAAAAAACCGGCACCACCAGCACAAACACGAACGCTATTAAGGTCCAAATCACGATCTTGGTTTTTAAGGGCGTGTTGAGCCACAGGGTTTTCAACGCAGCTCTCAGGGCTTGTGGGCGGTCTTCGGCGGCGCGAATGCGTTTAAGCGTACCTTTTAGCGTCAGGCTTTCCTGCTTTTGCTGTTCTGCGTACAGCAATTCGTCGAGCTGGGAATAAAACACGTCGCAACTCGGACATTTAAATGCCTCGCCCAACCTGGGCTGGCCGCATTGCGGGCAGTTTTTCATTTTCGCTCCTGAAAAACTCGATTGCCTTGATGACGAGCACCAAGGCAATCCAGGAAACATTTACGCGGCGATACCGTTATGTCTGAGCAGGGCGTCGATATTGGGTTCTCGGCCGCGGAAGTTTTTGAATAAGGTCATCGCATCGCTGCTGCCGCCTTGCTCCAGGATGTTGTGCAGGAAAGACTCACCTGTATCGCGGTCGAAAATGCCTTTCTCTTCGAACAAGGAAAATGCGTCCGCCGACAACACTTCCGCCCATTTGTAACTGTAATAACCGGCGGCGTAACCACCAGCGAAAATATGCGAGAAGCTATGGGCGAAACGGTTGAATTCCGGTACCTTGACCACGGCTACCTGGTCACGCACCTGTTTGAGGATGGTATAAATTTGTCCGCCCTTGGCCGGAGCGTAATCCCGATGCATCTTGAAATCGAATAGGCTGAATTCCAGTTGCCGCACCATCATCATGCCGGCTTGGAAGTTTTTTGCCGCCAACATTTTGTCGTACAACGTATCGGGCAGCGGTTCACCGGTTTGATAATGACCGGAGATTAAGCCCAGCGCTTCTTTTTCCCAGCACCAGTTTTCCATGAATTGGCTGGGCAGTTCTACCGCATCCCACTCGACGCCGTTGATGCCCGAGACACCGAGGTGATCGATCTGGGTCAACATGTGATGCAGACCGTGGCCGAATTCGTGAAACAGCGTTTCCACTTCGTCGTGGGTCAGCAAGGCCGGGTCGTTGCCAGTCGGCGGGGTAAAGTTGCAGGTTAAATACGCCACCGGTGTTTGTAGTGCATCGCCGACTTTTTTACGGCAGACGCAGTCGTCCATCCAGGCGCCGCCGCGCTTTTTGGCGCGGGCGTATAAGTCCAGGAAGAAGCGGCCGCGCAATTGGCCGTGTTTATCCAGGATTTGATAAAAGCGGGCGTCGGGGTGCCAGGTGTCGAAGTCTTTGATTTCGCTGATTTGCAAGCCATAGAGTTTTTCGACGATGGCAAACAGGCCGGGCACGACTTTGTTGTCGGGGAAATAGGCTTTCACTTCTTCTTGCGACAGTTGGTAGAAATGCTGGCGCATTTTTTCCGAGTAATAGCCGATGTCCCAGGCTTGCAAGTCGTTTAGGCCGTGCTTGGCGGCAGCAAACTCTTTCAATTCAGTCAAATCCCGGCGGGCTTGGCGCCAGGATTTGTCGGCCAAATCTTCCAGAAACTTCACCACATCTTCGGTGGATTTGGCCATTTTAGTAGCCAGCGAATATTCGGCGTAGTTGTTAAAGCCCAGCAATTGGGCTTTCTCGTGGCGCAGCGCCAGGATTTGCTCCATCAATTCGGAATTGTCCCATTGCCCAGCATGTGGGCCTTGATCGGAGGCTCGGGTGCAGAATGCCTCATAATGTTCGCGGCGCAGTTCGCGGTTGTCAGCGTAGGTCATCACCGCCAGATACGACGGGAATTGCAGGTTGATCAACCAGCCGTCTTTGCCTTCCGCTTCGGCGGCTTGTTTGGCTTGGGCCAGAGCCGATTCCGGCAGGCCGGCCAAATCGTCGAGATGGGTAATCTGTTTGTGCCAGGCGTTGGTGGCGTCCAGTAAATGTTCTTCGTATTGACTGGCTAGTTTCGATAATTGCTGGTTGATTTCTTTATAACGCGCCTGTTGTTCGGGCGGTAAATCCACGCCGGACAAATGAAAGTCGCGCAGGGCGTTGTTGATGATTTTTTGTTGGGCGCGGTCGAGCTCGGCAAAGTCCGCGCTGTCGTGTATGGCTTGGTAGACCTCGTACAAGGCGCGGTTTTGGCCGGTTTCTGTGGCGTATTCGCTGAGTTTGCCGAGGCAGGCATTGTAGGCATCACGCATCGCTTCGCTGTTGACTACCGAATTCATGTGGCTGACCGGCGACCAAGCCTTGTTCAAGCGGTCTTCGGCGGCTTCGATCGGTTCGATCAGATTTTGCCAGGTGTAAGGTCCGCCGGCTTGCAGTTGCCGGTCTATGGTTTGCCGGGCTTCGGTGAGTAGCTGGCTGATGGCCGGCTCCACGTGTTCGGGCAGGATTTTAGAAAATTGCGGTAGTTCGGTGTTTTCGAGCAAAGGATTGGTCATGTCGGTAGCCAGTCTGATATGAATATCGGGAAAATTAGGATAATAAATGCATGGCGGCGTTGACCCGGTTTTGGGCTTTTTTCAACACCATCAAGGAAAAATCAGGGTTGAGTTTACCGTGATTTAGTTTGCTGTAAGACGGAATCGAGTTGATATAAGGCAGATCTCGGGCATTGCCGGAACCGAAATAGCTGTGTAATTTGGCGAGGATGACGATGTCGGTCATCGTTAGTTCAGGGCCGCTGTCGTACAGCCAGTTTTCTGCTTGATGCGGAATGTTGCCCAGTTGTTCGGGAAAACCCAGGGTGTGCAGCATCAGTACGCCGACCGGGCCGCGTAAATAGGGCAGTGCGGTTTTTAGTTCCTGAAAGCTGGGGCCGCCGTCGGGAAATTGTTCGGCAAAATGCAGTAAGGGAATCGCGCCGATGTCGGCAATCAAACCGCCCAGCAGGGCGTCCTCCGGGTTGATGTTGCTGCACTCCTGGGCCAAGACAAAGCTTAAACTTGAGACATACAGGCTGTTTTTCCATAAGGCCTGCATGCCTTTCATGAGTTCCGGGTCGGTGCAACTGAATAATTGTTTCATGCTGATGCCCATCACCAAATTCCGCGTCGCATTCAGGCCGATGCGAGCTACCGCGTCATGGCAATTGTTGATCGGTATTTCCGTGGCATATAAGGGGCTGTTGGCCACCTGGATTAATTTCGCCACGATAGGCGGGTCCAGCTGAATAATCTCAGCGGCTCCACGGATACCGATGTCTTTTTGCACCGCATCTTTTAGTTTCAGGGCGACATCGGGTAAGGAAGGCAGGCGCAGTTTGTTTTCCCGATAGGCTTGTGCGAAGCTGTTGAAAAAGCGGCTGCCGTTGATCGGCTCCGGTAGTTGAATGTCGACCAGTTCCACGCAATTGGCGCTTTCCTGACTTTTATCTGTCCATAAGCGGTTGAGTTGGATAGGGATTTCCAAAATACGCACGTCGCTGAGCGCCGTGGCGGTAGCGCCGCAGCGGCTACCGCTGTTCAACGGCAGATTGGCTAGCGTGGAATCGGCGTCGATTTGATAGTGGCTATCGCTATCCGGTTGCATCGATAGTTGGCCGGCCAACAAATACAGTACGCTGCTGGTCGGTTGCCCCAGGGTAAAAATAATCGCCCCTTTGGCGTAGGCCAAACTGAGATGCGGCAGCGAGCTTAGGGCTGCGTCATCGAGATCGCGTAAGGGTGCGAATTTTTTCAGCTGTGCGACGCTAAGCGCTTGCCGATGAGTGCTGCTGGGTTTGGATACTGGGTTGTCGGTTGGTAGGCTACCCCGGTGTTCTGCACCAGGCGGCACGGCTTTCCGGCTTGGTTTGTTGGCGGTGGTGTTTTTTTCCAGTAGCTTGGAAAACCAATTCATCTTATGTCCTGAAAAAATTGATGGCCTCGGCAATTTGTTGTTTTGCGTCCTGTAATGCCTTCAGAGACATATCCGGCGTCAGTGCGCTATCGTCCAGTTTTTGAAAGGCAGGCAAGGTGTTTAGCGGCGGCAGTTTCTGGGTGTTGGCGCCGCCGAGTTGGCTGTGAAATTTAGCTAACAGCACAACGTCATAGAGTTGCAGGCCCTGGCCGTCGTCAAAGTACCAATTTGTGGTATTGACGGGAATTTGCTGGAAACTATCGGGGAAATGCCATTTTTTCAAAATATGGGTGCCCAACAAACCTTGCAGGCAGGCGATGCTGGCCTGTAATTCTTCTTCGGTATAGCGTGACATGTCCATGCTTTCGGCAAAAGTGACAATCGGTAAGGCGCCGATGTTGTGAATTAGCCCAGCCAGTAAGGCTTCGTCGGCGTTTACTTTTCGGGTAAGCCCGGCCAGCGTGTGGCTGAGGCTGGCAATCTGAATGCTTTGTTTCCAAAGTGTCTGAATAATGTTGTTCAGTTGCCGGTTGCGGCTTCTGAACAGCTGGTGCAGGCTGATGCTGGTAACCAGGTTTTGCGTGGTTTTAAATCCTAGCCGATTCACGGCATCATGGCTACTGGTGATGGGGTTGCTGCCGCGGTAGATCGGGCTGTTTGCCACTTGAATCAGTTTGGAGGATATAACCGGGTCCAGGTTTAAAATCTTCACCGCATCGGCGATGCTGATGTCCTTTTGCAAGGCGCTACGCAAGCGCAAGGCAACATCCGGCAGGCTGGGAACATGCAGGTTGTCGGCTCTGAACGCATCGCAAAAGCTATCGAAAAAAAAGCTGTTTCGCAGCTGGGGCGGAATGCTCTTCGGGTTGATCAGCGGATTGTTGACGGGTTTGCTGCTGTGCTGCAAGTTGGACAGCGGCATGTAGATGACTTGGGTAGGCGATTTGGCTATCGCGCTGAAGGCGTGTTCGCCGGATGTTGCCAGAGGATAACAGGCTTTAAAGGTGTCGGCTTCGACCGTATAACCGGCGCCATTATTCGCTTCCAGATAGACGTTGCCAGTGTAGAGATAGCTTAATTGTTCCGCCTCGGCGCCGCGGTTAAATATGATGTCGCCGGGGTTAAAGTTTCGCATGGTCACCGGTATCGCCAGCAAGTCCGCCGCCGGTAAGTCCCCCAGCGGGATGAGCTTTTGCAGATAGCTCAAGGGCAGTTGGTTGACGGCTGCTGGGGAGGGGCTGCTCTCTGTCGGCGTTTTGTCCGGGGATTTTTTTAAAAATTTCCAGATCATGCGGCTAGGAGGAAAAGATGCTCAAAGCTTCGTGAATTTTAGTTTTGGCATCGTGCAGGATGGCCAGCGTATTTTCCGGAGACAAAGAGAAGTTTTTCAATTTGGCCGCCGCCGGAATGGCGGTAATCGCCGGCAAATCGGCGGTCGCTGTTTTGCCGATCAGGGCATGGAGTCTGGACAGGACCACTATATCGGTCACCGTCAAGGTATCGCCGCTGTTTTGAAACCAGTCGCTGGACGATTTGGCTACGTCGATGAACTCTTCGGCAAAATCCCATTCCTTCAACACTACGGCGCCGACCGGGCCTTTGATGATGGGCATGGCTTCCAGGATTTCGGCGTCATTATGGTATTCGGGTGGTAAGTTGGCGGTAAAACTTAGAAAGGGAATTACGCCGATGTCGCAGACCAGTCCGGCCAGTAAGGCATTCTCAGGATTTTGCTGCATACTGTGGCTGGCCAGCACATGGCACAGGCCGGACAGATAAAGGCTTTGCTTCCACAGATCTTCCAAATGATTTTTAATCAGCGGCGATTTGCTTTTGAAAATCTGCTTCATACTCAGCGCCGTTACCAGGTTGCGCGTGGCATTCAAGCCGATACGCACGACAGCGTCTTTGCAGTTTTTCGCTGGTACGTTGGTCAGATATAACGGGCAATTGGCGACTTCGATCAATTTCGCGGAGATGGCAGGGTCCAGTTGGATGATTTTGACGGCTTCGTCGATGTTGACATCTTTTTGGATGGCTTTGCGTAAATTGATCGCCACTTCGGGTAATGAGGGGATTTCTATCTCGTGGTCGTTATTTTCGAAGTGTTCGACGAATAAGCTCAATAGCCGATTGTGATGCAACTCTTCCGGGATAGATAGTTTGCCGTGGTCTTGGCGACTCGGCGTCAGCATGATTTTCAGGGATACCCGCAACAGGTCTATCTCGGTTTTGGCGGTCGCGGTGGCGGTGTGCTTGATACCGCTGCATATCGGGAATTTGGCTTGTGCGCTGCCTGCCGATATTTCATAGCTTTTGCCGTTGTGGTCGGCCAGGATCACTGTGCCGCGCAACAAATACATTGCGCAAGTCGCTTGCTGGTTGACGCTGAACAAGGTGCTGCCGGCTGCCAGGGTTTCGACGTGATTTTCAGTGGCGAAAGTTTGTAATATCTCGTCGCTTAAATTCCTGATGGGGAATAACTGTTTTAGAGTTTCCGGCGTAATGCGTTGCCCACCGCTCTGCGGTTTGCCTTTAGCTTGGGATTTTTCAAAAAAAGCTCTAATTCCACTCATAGTATTCCAGTAAACGTTAATGGCGGGCGGTTTGGGGAGATTGTTACCATGGACATCGCCCCGGTCAATAATTTCATCCGTTCGTGTTGTGCAATTCTCTTTCGGCGTTTAACAGGCCAATTACGGGCGATGTGTGCGGACGCACGCCTCGCCAAATAAAGAACGCTTCGGCGGCCTGCTCTACCAACATGCCCAAGCCGTCCAGGCTGTGCGCGGCGTTATTCGCCAAGCCCCATGTCACAAATGCGGTGGCTTGGTTGGCATAAGCTAGATCGTAGCAACTACCGCCCGCTTTCAACAGCGCGGCGGGCAAGGGCGGCAAATCGCCGCTGAGGCTGGCCGACGTGGCGTTGATGATCAAATCGAATTGGCGATCTATAAGATTAGCGTAATCGCAAGCTTGCACCGCGCCTAGTTCCGCGAAATCCTCGGCAATAGCTTGGGCTTTGCCCGCATTGCGATTGACGATGACCAATGTCGATGGCCGTTGTTCCAGTAGGGGAGGGACGATGCCGCGTGTGGCGCCTCCTGCCCCTAGAATCAAAATCTTGGCGTCCTTCAGCGTGATGGCATGGTTTATTGTTAAGTCGTTAAGCAAGCCGATGCCGTCGGTGTTGTCGCCCAAAATGCTGTCATCCGCTTGGCGGACTAAGGTGTTGACGGCTTTTGCTTGACGAGCGCGCTCTGTCAGTTGGTCGGCATATTGCCAAGCCAGTTCCTTGAGCGGGACGGTGCAATTCAGGCCTTTGCCGCCTTCGGTGAAAAAATGGGTCGTCGCCGCTGCAAAAGTTTCCGCAGGGACCTCCTGGGCGACGTAGTCCATGAGTTGGCCGGTTTGCTCGGCAAATAATTTATGGATGCGCGGTGATTTACTGTGGCTGATCGGTTGGCCGAATACCGCGTAATTATCAATTTTCATCATCGGTACTGTATTTGCTGCGCCAATATTCCCAGAGGAAAGTGCAGGCTATCACCAGCACTCCCAGCCCTATACTGATGGGCATAAAGTTCTCGAAATAAGCCACGATCAGCGCGCAGGCTGCCAGGAAAAAGCCGAGTAAGCTGTACTGCCAACCGATGCGGATGCCATCCAGCAGGGTGGCTAAGGCCAGGATCAGCAAGATAACCAGGCTGGCGCTTCTGTCGGATAACTGCTCGGATTTGTTAAGCAATGCGGCGGCTATCACCACAACCAGCGTATGCAGCCAATGCAGCCCTTGGGCCTTGACGATGTCGCCAAAGTCGTTGTCGTTGGTTCGGGTTTGTAACCAGGAGACGAAAATCGACAGCATGCCAAACACGATCACCATGAATAGCCAATAACCATAGCCATCGTGCGGGTTGAATTCGGTAATCGCGATGCCGGTCAGCGATAAAACGACCAGCAGGATAAATACCGCCTGTTCCAGGCCGAAGTAACGTCGGCGCTGTTTGGGTGGATCGTCAGTCGAATGACTGTCATCAAAATCAAAGTCTTCGCTCATGCCGGGTCCGTTTGTCTGGTTGTTATAGTTGTTTTAGCCACTGGGCAGCGGATTTAGCGTAATAAGTCAGTATCGCGTCGCAGCCGGCGCGCTTGAATGCCAGCAGGGATTCCATCACCACTTGTTGTTCGTCCAGCCAGCCGTTTTGCGACGCGGCTTTCAGCATCGCATATTCGCCGCTGACCTGATAAGCAAAGGTCGGTACACCGAATTGTTCCTTGGCGCGGCGGATGATGTCCAGATAGGGCATGCCGGGTTTGACCATGATCATATCGGCGCCTTCGCGTAAATCCAGCGCAATTTCCCGCAAGGCTTCATCGGAATTGGCCGGGTCCATTTGATAGCTGTATTTATTCCCGCCGCCCAGATTACCGGCCGAGCCGACCGCATCGCGGAAAGGGCCATAGAAACTGGAGGCGTATTTGGCGGAATAGGCCAATATTCGGGTGTTGATATGGTCATGTGATTCCAACACGGCTCTGATCGCACCGATGCGGCCGTCCATCATGTCGGAAGGGGCGACGATGTCGGCGCCGGCTTCGGCATGCGACAAGGCCTGTTTGCACAGGACTTCGACGGTTTCGTCGTTGACGACATAACCTTGGTCATTCAGTAACCCGTCCTGACCGTGCGAGGTAAAAGGGTCCAAGGCAACGTCGGTGATGATCCCCAGTTCCGGCAGGGCGTCTTTCAAGGCCCGAACGCAGCGTTGTGCCAAGCCGTCAGGGTTGTAAGCTTCTTCCGCGCTTAAGGATTTTTTGTCCGGATTGGTTACCGGGAATAGGGCGATGGCGGGTACGCCCAGATTTAATAAGGTTTCGGCTTCGCGCAGCACCAGGTCGATGGATAATCGGTTGACGCCCGGCATGGAAGCGACGGCTTCTTGTTTGTTATTGCCCTCGATAACAAATAGCGGGCAGATCAAGTCGTCGCTACTTAAGCGATTTTCCCGCATCAGCCGCCTTGAAAAGGCCTGATAACGCATGCGACGCATCCGGGTGGCCGGGAAAAAGTCGTTAGGGTGTGACATCTCTTCCATAGTAATATAATAGGGTACTCGCTGGCCCGATGGGCTGGCTGGAATCTGGAGCCGGGTTAGCGCTTCGGCCTTTATTTTAGCAGTGTATCGAATGAAGGCGGTTGAAATTAGCCGGCGATACCTTTTTGAGATGGTTTTTATGAATATCAAACGTCATATGCATTTTATATTTGTTGTGGTTTTTAGCTTGTTTGCCGGCATGTTTTTGTCCTTGCCCGCTAGCGCGGCCGATTTGAGCGAGCCGCAACGCACCATTGAGGATGCGTCCAACAAGTTGAAGCAACGCTTACAGGATCCTGCCTTTCCGCATGATTTCCAAAAAATCAATGCCTTCGTCCAGGAAGTCATTTATCCGAATGTGGATTTCGATCTGATTTCTTCCCTGGTGTTGGGGAAAATGTGGAAGGATGCTTCGCCGGCGGAAAAGGAGAGCTTTAAAAAGGAGTTTCAAGTGTTGTTGATCAGGACCTATTCCCGAGCTTTCTTTGAATTTAAAGATTGGTCCGTGCGGTTTTTGCCGATTACCCCGGAAGAAGACGAAAGAAAAGTCCTGATTAAAACCGAAGTGCTGCAACCCGGTTTGCAGCCTATCGCTGTTAACTATCGGATGCTGAACGTCAAAGGCCAATGGAAAGCCTATGACATCATGATCGAAGGCGTCAGTTTGGTGACCAACTATCGTACCAGCTTCAAAAACGAAGTGGAGCGCACCGGTTCGTTGCAAGAGGTCATCAACCAATTAGCCAAGCGCAATACCGAAGCATTAAACAGCAAAAATAATTCATAAGTTTTTCCCTCTCTTATTGTTCCCGGTTGTGCCGTTTAGGGGCAGCCGGGAATGACCATCAGTATGCAATCCGCTAAAGACTCTCTGTACGCCAGTCCGCTGGGCGAAATCAACGCATTTGCTTTCGACGAAACTGTCGTCAAAGTCTTTCCCGACATGATCCAGCGCTCTGTTCCCGGTTACAACACTATTATCTCGGCGATCGGTTTATTGGCGGCACGTTTTGCCAAGGAAGACAGCGTTTGCTACGACTTGGGCTGCTCGTTGGGGGCTGCAACCTTGGCTATGCATCAGCAAATCACCACTAAGAATTGCCGAATCGTTGCTGTGGATTGTTCCGCGGCAATGGTCGAGCAATGCAGGCAAAATCTGGCGGTTGCATCCGGTGGTGGGGCCGAGATAGAAATTTTATGTGCCGATGTTCGCGATATTGCGATTAGCAATGCCTCTGTAGTGGTGCTGAATTTTACGCTGCAGTTTATTCCGCTGGCTGATCGGCAGGCTTTTTTGGCCAAGATTTATCGTGGCTTGTTGCCGGGCGGGATTTTGATTTTGTCCGAAAAACTGGCGTTCGACGATGCTCAACAGCAGGCTTTGCAGATTGATATGCATCATTTATTTAAAAAAGCCCAAGGCTATAGCGAGCTGGAAATCAGCCAGAAGCGCAGTGCTTTGGAGAATGTGTTGATACCGGAAACCTTTGCCGCGCATCAACAGCGCTTGAAGTTGGCGGGTTTCGCCAGCGCGGAAGTTTGGTTTCAGTATTTCAACTTCGCTTCGATGATTGCATTGAAATGACGCTATACGAAGGTCTTTATCAAGCATTGGCGGCGGCCGGCGACGAAGTTTGGGTAAACCGTTTGCCTGAGCAATTGGCGGCGGCTTTTGCGGATTCGTCGCATGGCGATCTGAAGCGCTGGCAACAGGTGGTAGAGGATTTGCCGGATTTGATGCCGTCGAGTGTCGATTTGTTGGAGAGCGTCAGGATAGGTCAGGCAGAGGATATTTCTGATGAGATACGGGCCGGTTTGCGCGAACAGTTGATGCAGTTGCATCCTTGGCGAAAAGGACCTTATCGGATATTCGACATTGACATCGATACCGAATGGCGTTCGGATCGGAAATGGGACAGGGTGAAAGACCAGATCGCACCGCTACGAAATCGCTTGGTTTTGGATGTTGGTTGCGGCAACGGCTATCATTGTTGGCGGATGTTCGGTGCGGGAGCGCGATTGGTGGTTGGCATTGACCCGACATTGCTCAGCGTAATGCAGTTCCAGGCTATCCGAAAGCTGTACGGCGAAGCGCCGATTTATCTGTTGCCGTTGGGGATAGAAGATGTGCCGCCCAACATGGGGCTATTCGATACGGTGTTTTCGATGGGGGTGTTGTATCACCGCCGCTCGCCCATCGATCATTTGCTGGAATTAAAGGGCTGTTTGCGCGCTGGCGGTGAATTGATTTTGGAGACTTTGGTTGTTGAAGGGGACGCGCAGCATGTCTTGGTGCCTGAGGGGCGTTATGCGCAAATGCGCAATGTGTGGTTTTTGCCAAGCTGCGCAGCTTTGATGTTATGGATGCGCCGCTGCGGGTTTAAAAATATTCGCTTGGTGGATGTTTCCAAAACTTCTGTCGAGGAGCAGCGCAGTACCGAATGGATGCGGTTTCATTCTTTGGCGGAATTTTTGGATCCGCATTCTCCGGATTTAACTCGTGAAGGCTTGCCGGCGCCGGTTCGGGCTGTGATTGTGGCTAGTGCCGATTAATCAGTGGATTTTTGTTTTTGAATTGTAAAATTTAAAGAACAGGCTAAGATTGGCTAGCTTGAAAAGTCAGCTGATTAAGTGTGTGCTGATTAGTCCAGGCAGCCCTAAAATCCAATCGGAGAAAATCCATGAAAAAGTTATTTGTACTTTTTATGCTGTATTCTTTTGCCGTATTTGCTGAACCAATCAATATCAACCAAGCGGATGCCGAAACCATTTCCAAGGCCTTGACCGGGATAGGCCCGAAGAAGGCCGAGGCGGTGGTTCAATATCGTAAGGAACATGGCGATTTTAAGACATTGAAAGATCTGGAAAATGTGTCTGGAATTGGGGAGAAAACCGCGCAACAGAATGAGAAGAATATTTTGTTTGGGGATTCTGCTCCCGCTACGGCTGAAAAAATTGCTAAGCCAGAGAAGCCGGAAAAGCCTCAAGAAACTAAAAAGCCCAAATAAGGCGACTGAGTTGGCGCGCTTGGGCTTGGTGCGCCAACTCATTGAGTCTGTTTTGTCTGAAATACACGGTCGTATTTATTCGACGTCCGGGTCGTTTAGCCAAATGTCGAGCCGTTCCAACCCCAAAAATCAGCCGGACAGTTATTGAACTCGATATAAATCCGATCCTGAGGGATTGAAATCCGGGTGTTGAGCAATTGGCATATCGATGCAGACAAGTTTTTGGCTTGGCTACTGCTCAGGCCAATGCTCTTGCATTCCAGATATGCCAAGGGGGCAGTGCTGCCGGCAAACAGCATGGCGTCGTTTTGCTCAATGCTAATCATGATGTAGCGCTCCGGTTTGCCGGTCTCTTTGGACACCAATTGCGGCAGTTCGCCTAATAATTTTGATTTCAGTTCGGTATCGAGCACTGAGTTGGTGTTCAATTTTAAAAAGGGCATGATCAGTCTCCTGTTTTGGGGTGCTAAATTGCCGGCCAGCGTTGGATAATTCGATATTCAACGCCATCCGGACCTGAGCAGGATTCTACCAAGCAGAATCCTATTGATTGCCAAAGTATGGGGGCGAAATCGAAATCGATTGCCGAACTAGCCTTTTTAACTAAAGTGACATGCGGCTTGAATAGTCTGTTTTCGATGGGTATCCCTTGTTGTTTGGCTATGCGGGCCAAGTTTTCGTTTAATGTCGACACGCTTTGATCGAACTGGCTGGCGGTCAGGCATAGCACGGCAGGTTTTTTCCAGAAACTCAGGCGGTCAAAATTTAACGTTATCAGCGGTGTTGGCATTTTTCCTGCCTCCCTGGTGATTATGGCCTGTTGTTCTGCAGAAATTCTCCCTAAAAACAACGCGGTGACATGTAAGTTTGCTTCCTTAACGGGTTTTCCGGTTCGGTTTAGTTGGCTGATTAAAGCCGCGCATTGTTGCCTGGCGTTTTGTTCCGGCCATAAGGCAAAAAAGAGACGTTTCAAGCTGTTCCTCTCCGGTTGTTGTTAGATCGAGGTATGACTTTTTCATCTTTTCGATGGCAGGCAAAATGCTGCGATTTGGGTGTCGAGAGCTGGTGATCAGGCTAAAGGATGCTGTGTAATTGCGGCGAGGATAGACAATTAGCCAAAAAAATATCCAGATTTATCAGTTCGTAAGCGATGAATCCTAAAATTGAAATTGAATTTTGCTCGGTTTGCCTGCGGTTTTGTTTAGCCTAAGCTTACGCCGCGGACTTGTCTAGTAACAATTTGTTCGCATAACCTGTAGGCTGCGCGCAGTTGCTAAGCATTGACATATATCCCATTTCTACCTTACAGTTACAAATGCATCACACGTACGTGACAAGCCTAGCGGGTTGTGGCAATTTGCAAGAATCGGCTATTACTAAAAATTAAAACTTTCGGAGCACATCACATGGCAAGACCATTAATTCAAATGGCGTTGGATTCACTGGATTTCAACCAAACCGTTGCGTTGGCAGATCAAGTAGCACCCTATGTCGATATTTTTGAAATCGGCACTCCTTGCATTAAATACAACGGTATCAACCTGGTTAAAGAACTGAGACAACGTTACCCTGACAAATTGTTGTTGGTTGACCTGAAAACCATGGACGCAGGCGAATACGAAGCGGGTGCTTTCTATGCTGCTGGCGCGGACATCTGCACCGTATTGGGCGTATCCGGTTTGGCCACTATCGCTGGCGTTATCAAAGCTGCGAAAAAACACGGCGCTGAAACTCAAATCGACTTGATCAACGTGGCCGATAAAGCAGACTGCGCAAGAGAGTCTGTCAAATTGGGCGCGCAAATCGTTGGTATTCACACTGGTCTGGACGCGCAAGCAGCCGGTCATACACCTTTCACCGATTTGAACGATATCGCTCGTTTGGGTCTGAATGTGCGTATCTCTGTTGCTGGCGGTATCAAACAAGCGACTGTACAACAAGTCGTTGAAGCTGGCGCTAATATCATCGTTGTTGGTGCAGCTATCTACGGTGCTCCTTCACCTGCTGAAGCAGCTCGTGAAATCCGTGAATTGGTTGATGCGGCGGCGGTATAAGTCATGCATCAGCAGTTAATTATTGACAAAATCTCAGGGATTCTGGAAGCGACACCCGATTCGCATGACAAAACCTTGGTGGACATGCTGGATCAGGCTAAGCGCATTTTTATATCGGGCGCTGGCCGTTCAAAGCTAGTCGGCAATTTCTTTGCCATGCGTTTGATGCATGGCGGCTACGACGTTAGCGTTGTGGGTGAAATTGTTACGCCAAGCATCAAAGCTGGCGATTTGTTGATCATTATTTCCGGCTCCGGTGAAACCGAGCAGTTGATTGCCTTTACCAAAAAAGCCAAAGAAGTCGGCGCAAAGATTGTGTTGATTTCGGCTAAGGACGATTCAACGATTGGCGACATGGCTGATGTCACTTTGCAAATCGGCAGATCAGAACAATACGGTAAAGTCAAAGGCATGCCTATGGGTACTGTGTTTGAATTATCTACCTTGTTTTTCCTGGAAGCGACAATTTCGCATGTAATCCATGACAAAGGTATTGCAGAAGAAGAAATGAGATCAAGACACGCCAATTTGGAATAACTTAGCGTGTAAACCTGTGGCCGGAGCAATTCGGTCACGGGTTTTTTACATTACATTCGGGTGTCAAGGCGATACCGATTCCAGCAGTCTGAATGAACGAGAGTGTGGTTTTGGTCTTCCTTGTATTTACCAGCCTCAGCCAGAGTGATGTTTGAGTAATCGAATGTCGCAACTAAAATAACAAAATAAAAAGGAGACCAACATGCCTTCGCGCCGAGACTTAGCGAACGCCATCCGCGCACTTAGCATGGACGCCGTACAGAAAGCCAACTCCGGGCACCCCGGTGCCCCGATGGGGATGGCCGACATCGCAGAAGTATTGTGGAACGATTTTCTGCAACACAACCCCAGCAACCCTAAATGGCCCAACCGCGACCGCTTCATTTTGTCCAACGGCCACGGCTCCATGCTGATTTATTCCTTGCTGCACTTGGCCGGCTACAACCTGCCGATCGAAGAACTGAAACAGTTCCGCCAACTGCACTCACAAACCCCAGGACACCCTGAATATGGCTACACCGAGGGCGTCGAAACCACCACGGGTCCCTTGGGACAAGGCATCACCAATGCCGTCGGTTTCGCTTTAGCCGAACGCACCCTGGCCGGCCAATTCAACCGTCCCGGTCACGACATCGTCGACCACCACACCTACGTATTCCTGGGTGACGGTTGCTTGATGGAAGGTATCTCCCACGAAGCCTGCTCCCTGGCCGGCTCCATGAAACTGGGCAAACTGATCGCCTTCTACGACGACAACAACATCTCCATCGACGGCGAAGTCCGTGGTCATGGCAACGTTGCCGGCTGGTTCCTCGACGACACCCCGAAACGCTTCGAAGCCTACGGCTGGCACGTCATTCCTAAAGTCGACGGCCACAACCCCGACGCCGTCAAAGCCGCGATTGAAGAAGCCAAAAAAGTCACCGACAAGCCTTCTATCATCTGCTGCCAAACCATCATCGGTTTCGGTTCGCCGAACAAACAAGGCAAAGAAGAATGCCACGGCGCCGCTTTAGGTGAAGCTGAAATCGCCCTGACCCGCGAAAAGCTGGGCTGGCCGCACGCGCCGTTCGAAATCCCTGCCGACATCAAAGCCGCTTGGGACGCCAACGCCAAAGGCGCCCAACTGGAAAGCGCCTGGAACGCCAAATTTGCTGCCTACAAAGCCGCACATCCGGAATTGGCAGCCGAATTCGAACGTCGCGTGATCAAAAACCAACTGCCTGCCGATTGGGCTGAAAAATCCAAAGCGTTTATCGCTGCGGTGGATGCCAAAGGCGAAACCATCGCCAGCCGCAAAGCCTCACAAAACACCTTGAACGGCTTTGGCCCCCTGTTGCCCGAACTGCTGGGCGGCTCTGCCGACTTGGCCGGCTCCAACCTGACCCTGTGGTCCGGCTGCAAAGACGTCAACCAACCGGGCTTCGATGGCAACTACGCCTACTACGGTGTGCGTGAATTCGGTATGTCCGCCATCATGAACGGCATCACCCTGCACGGCGGCTTCAAACCCTACGGCGCCACCTTCCTGATGTTCTCGGAATACGCCCGTAACGCCCTGCGCATGGCCGCGTTGATGAAAATCCCGACCATCTTCGTTTACACCCACGACTCCATCGGTCTGGGCGAAGACGGCCCGACCCACCAACCGGTCGAACAAACCGCCACCCTGCGCATGATTCCCAACATGCACGTCTGGCGTCCTTGCGACGCCGTCGAGTCGGCCGTTTGCTGGAAAGCCGCTATCGAACGTCAAGATGGACCGAGCACCCTGATCTTCTCTCGTCAAAACCTGCCGCACGTGCCTCGCACCGCCGCACAAATTGACGCGATCAGCAAAGGGGGCTACATCCTGAAAGACAGCGACGGCGCGCCGGAAGCCATCATCATCGCCACCGGATCCGAAGTGGAATTGGCGTTGAAAGCCGCTGACGCATTGAGCGCGAAAGGCAAAAAAATCCGCGTGGTGTCATTACCGTCTACCAACGTCTTCGAAGCGCAAGACCAAGCTTACAAAGACAGCGTATTGCCGCCAAGCGTGACCCAGCGCGTGGTAGTAGAAGCGGGAGTAACCGACAGCTGGTGGAAATACGCCGGCAGCGCGGGTAGAGTCGTAGGATTGGACCGTTTCGGCGAATCGGCCCCGGCAGGTCAGCTCTTCAAAGAGTTCGGCTTTACCGTGGACAATGTCGTCGCTAATGTGGAAGCCGTTCTTTAATTTTGTAAACTTAGGTGAGGTTTGGATTAAATGATCGAAGCCTCACGTTTCTAACAGCATAGGTGATAGACGTGAAAAGAAATGAATTAACGAAAGGCGTGATGGCAGCTCTAATGCTGACCAGTTCCTTAGCTATGGCGGGATCGGATTATCCGGCGGCTGATTATCAGCCAAAGGTACTCTATACCAATCCTGAATATAACGACAGCAAAGCTGCCCCTGCGGCTGCCACAGCACCTGCAGCGAAACCAGCTGTAAAAGAAGTTGAAGCGGATCCAGCTTTCCCAGCGACGAATTTTCAACCTAAAGTGTTATATAGCGATGCTGACTACAAGCACAGCTCTGCAGCACCAAGTGCGGCCAAATCGTCAAGTTCGTCATCTGCTGCCTCCACAACTTCTGCGGAAGCAGCGGTAGATGTGATACAAACAGAAAAGGCTGCGTCCTCTGATTTTTCCTACATTGGTTTAATTTTGTTGGCTGTAGCCGGATTTTTTATCTACAACAAAAAATCGCCTAAAAGTGCCAAAGGTTCTTCAGCTGATGATTACCAAGTTTCATCTGGCGCAACCGGCGTTGAAAAGTATCTGGAAAAAATGGGTGCGAATAAAACCGGCGTTGCCAAATACTTGGAAAAACAAGATTCCAATCCTGCTACCGGTGTTGCCAAATACATGGCAAAGCAAATCGTAAGAGATCGGGAAGCTGCCGCTGCGAAAGCGACTGGCGTGGAAAAGTATTTACGTGATAAAGCTTAATAGCATCTGATTCCTGATGCGGTTGCTGGAACTTAAGGGTTAAGCGTTAACTCTGAACCGGTAGATTTAAATGATCGCCACTTCGTATGTTTTAAAGCGTGTGTTCCGGCTTTGAATATATGCCAAGTGGCGATTCAGTCTTATCAATATAGCTAAAAATAGAGTTTCATCACCAGGGACTCTTTTGCAATCAATCTCCTGCAAGAATTGCTGAACATCTTTTGCTTGTAAAGCTCGGTTCAAACGAGGGGGAAAAATTAACAACACATCTGAGGATAATCCTATGGCAAAAAATTTACTCGAACAACTCCGTGAAATAACTGTGGTTGTCGCCGATACCGGTGATATTCAAGCGATCGAAACTTTCAAACCGCGCGATGCAACCACCAATCCTTCTTTGATCACCGCTGCTGCACAAATGCCGCAATATCAAGGAATTGTTGACGATACTTTGAAAGGTGCAAGAGCAACATTGGGTGCCGCTGCTTCGGCTGCAGAAGTTGTGACCCTGGCATTTGATCGTTTGGCCGTGTCTTTTGGCTTGAAAATTCTGGAAATCGTTGAAGGTCGTGTATCGACTGAAGTCGATGCGCGCTTGTCTTACGATACCGAAGCCACCATCGCTAAAGGTCGCGACTTGATCGCTCAATACGAAGCTGCAGGCATTTCAAAAGAGCGCGTTTTAATTAAAATCGCTGCTACCTGGGAAGGCATTCAAGCTGCCGCCGTATTGGAAAAAGAAGGTATTCACACCAACCTGACATTGTTGTTCGGTTTACACCAAGCGATTGCTTGTGCGGAAAACGGCATCACACTGATTTCACCATTCGTTGGCCGTATCTTAGACTGGTATAAAAAAGACACCGGCCGTGATTCTTATGCGCCTGCTGAAGATCCAGGTGTATTGTCAGTGACCGAAGTCTATAACTACTACAAAAAATTCGGCTACAAAACCGAAGTCATGGGCGCCAGCTTCCGTAACATCGGCGAGATCACCGAATTGGCGGGCTGCGATTTGTTGACCATCGCGCCGTCTTTATTGGCAGAGTTGCAATCCGTTGAAGGTGACTTGCCGCGCAAACTGGATCCTGCCAAAGCAGCAACAGCTTCAATCGAAAAAATTTCAGTCGATAAAGCCACTTTTGACCGCATGCATGAAGAAAACCGGATGGCTAAAGAAAAATTGGCCGAAGGTATCGATGGTTTCGCCAAAGCGCTGGAAGCACTGGAAAAATTGTTGTCGGACCGTTTGGCTGCCTTGGAAGCCTAATCTTGGTCTAGCCGCCGAGTGCAGGCGCTCGGTTGTTTAAGATTTGCAAGGCCGCCGAATCGAGTACGCGGCCTTGATTTGTTATTAACAGGATAAAATTTATGCCACAAAAAATATTTGATGTTGTTAAGCCGGGTGTTGTCACCGGTGAAGATGTACAAAAAATCTTTGCTATCTGCAAAGAAAATAATTTTGCGTTGCCGGCTGTAAACGTCATCAGCACCGATACCATTAACTCGGTATTGGAAGCGGCAGCAAAAGCCAAGTCACCTGTCGTCATTCAATTTTCTAATGGCGGTGCCGCATTCGTTGCTGGTAAAGGTCTGAAACTGGAAGGCCAAGGTTGCTCTATCGTTGGCGCCATTTCCGGTGCTCACCATGTTCACCGCATGGCGGAACTGTATGGCGTACCTGTTATTTTGCATACAGATCACGCGGCAAAAAAATTGCTGCCATGGGTAGACGGCATGCTGGATGAAGGTGAAAAATTCTTCGCTGCAACCGGCAAGCCTTTGTTCAGCTCGCACATGCTGGATCTTTCCGAAGAAAGCTTGCAAGAAAACATTGAAATCTGCGGTAAGTATCTGGAGCGCATGTCCAAAATGGGTATGACTCTGGAAATCGAACTGGGTTGTACCGGTGGCGAGGAAGACGGCGTCGACAACAGCGGCATGGATCATTCTGCGCTGTATACCCAGCCAGAAGATGTTGCTTACGCTTACGAGCAACTGAGCAAAATTAGTCACAGATTTACTATTGCTGCGTCATTCGGTAACGTGCACGGGGTTTACTCTCCAGGTAACGTTAAATTGACGCCGACAATTTTGGCTAACTCGCAAAAATACGTTTCGGAAAAATTCGGCTTGCCGCAAAACTCATTGAACTTTGTGTTCCATGGCGGTTCAGGTTCTTCTCCAGAAGAGATTAAAGAATCTATCAGCTACGGCGTCATTAAAATGAACATCGATACCGACACCCAATGGGCCTCCTGGGCTGGTGTGATGGAGTTTTACAAGAAAAACGAAGCCTATTTGCAAGGCCAGATCGGTAACCCTGAAGGTGCCGATAAACCTAACAAAAAATACTATGACCCACGTGTTTGGCAACGTGCCGGCCAAGTTGGCATGGTGACTCGTTTAGAGCAAGCCTTCCAAGAATTAAACGCAGTTAATTCACTGTAATATCTTGATAAAGCTGCAAAGGCCGTGAGGTCTTTGCAGTTCTTTCTGCAAAACATCCACAAGCTGAGTCAAAAATTTGACTTAACAGCTACAATTCCTCCAGGTATTTTGTGCATACCTGAGCTCCGCTTTTTGCCTAACTGCTTTCCAGTGACGGCTATACTATTATTCTAAAACGATGTTTTTTCTTGTATGATCAAATCCAGCTGATTTTCGTACAGTGGTCTGATTGAGCTTGAATATTTTGGCGCGTATTGTGCTGTAAAAATTTAAAAGGTGGAAAATGGCAGAAGCCCATGGGAAAGAAGAAGGTAAGAAGTCTTCCAAGAAAATAATCATAATAATCGTCGCGGTTATCTTGGTTTTGGCTGGCGCGGGAGGTGGGGCTTATTTCTTTCTGAATAAGCCGGCTGACGCCGAGCATAAAGAAGAAGGCGATGCCAAGCACGACAAGGCGGAGCACAAGGATGAAGCCGCGCATGAAGAAGAGGCCGGCCACGAAAAAGTCGCTGAGCCTGATGTTTATTATGATTTACCAAGCCCCTTATTGGTTAATTTTCCCGCCGGCTCCGGCGCAAAAGTGATCAGAATATCCCTGACAATACTGATGAAAGGTGAGGCGAGTAAGGATGCGATGAAAAAGCATGAGCCGATGATACGCAACAATTTGTTGATGGCCATCAGTGCAGTGGGTGCGGAAAAGGCGAAAACCTTGGAAGGAAAACAAGAGTTAAAAGCCATGATGCAAGCCGAAATTGGTAAAGTTTTGGAAAAAATGGCCGGTAAAAACACCGTTAAAGATGTGTACTTCACTGAATTTGTAATGCAATAAATGTCAACCGCCGATCTATTATCACAAGACGAAATCGATGCGCTACTGCATGGCGTGGACGATGGCGACGTCGATACAGGGGCTGATGAAGACTACAGTCGAGGCACAGCGAGAGTCTATGATTTTAACAGTCAGGAACGGATTGTTCGGGGGCGGATGCCCACCTTGGAAATGGTCAACGAGCGCTTCGCTCGCCATTTTCGGATAGCTTTATTTAACTTTTTGCGGCGTGCTGCGGAAATCTCCGTATCCGGGATTCAAGTACAGAAGTTTTCCGAATTTATTCAAGGCTTATTCGTACCGACTAATTTGAATGTGATTCGGATGTCACCTTTACGCGGGCGGGCATTGATCGTGATGGAACCGCGATTGGTGTTTACCGCTGTCGATAACTTTTTCGGCGGTGGCGGTCAGTTTTATAACAAGGTAGAAGGCAGGGAGTTCACGCCGACCGAAATGCGCATTATTCGGCTGATCATCGACATGATTTTCAAGGATTTAGCCGAAGCCTGGAAACCCGTGATGGATATTGACTTTGAATACATCAATTCAGAAGTCAATCCGCAGTTCGCCAACATTGTCAGTCCTTCGGAAATCGTGGTGATTTCCACTATCCATGTGGAGTTGGAGGGCGGCGGTGGCGATATCAATATTGCAATGCCTTACTCCATGATTGAACCTATCAGAGAATTGCTGGATGCGGTAACCAGCGACCGGGGTGAGGTGGATGGCCGTTGGCAAGATTCGCTAAGAGTTGAAATTATGCGTAGCGAAGTGGTCGTCAACAGTAAACTGATAGAAAAAGAAATGTCTATCAGCGAAGTGATTGAGCTTAAAAAAGGCGATGTGATTCCTATAGAAATGCCGGAAACCGTATTACTCGAAGTTGAGGATGTGCCGGTTTTTCGGGGCAAATTAGGGCTTTCCGATGGTAACTACGCCATCGAAATTACAGAAAAAATGACGCTGGATAATATTTGACAGCAGGGAAGGATAAGCATGAGTGAAAACGACGAAATCGGCGACGACTGGGCCGCAGCGATGAACGAGCAAGCCGATGCTGAAGCTGATTGGGGTGACGCGCTGAAGGAACAAGCAAACGCCGCCAAGAGCTCTCAACAAGGTTTTGCCGCAGCGGAGTTTCCCGAGTTTAGCGAGCAAAAATCCAGAAATAACGGTCCCAGCAGTGATGAAGTCAAGCTGGACGTCATTCTCGATGTGCCGGTGACGGTGTCGCTGGAGATCGGTCGAACCAAAATTAATATCCGCAATTTATTGCAGCTAAACCAGGGCTCTGTTGTGGAACTGGATCGTTTTGCCGGCGAACCGATGGATGTATTGGTGAATGGAACCTTAGTCGCTCACGGCGAAGTCGTGGTGGTTAACGACAAATTTGGTATTCGGCTGACCGACATTATCAGTCCGTCGGAGCGAGTCAGAAAGCTCGGCTGATGACTGTATCTCGCCTGTCTACCCAAATTATTTCGGTATTGATTGCACCTGTTGCATGGGCTGACGAAGCGGCTACGTTGCCCAGGCAGACCGCGAAAGTAGTGACTTCCGGGGATGTCGCACAATGGCTGTTGGCGTTGCTATTGGTGTTGGCGCTATTTTTTCTGTCGGTGTGGCTATTACGTAAAACCGGCAGTTTGGCTTTTGTCGGTAAAAGTCAGTTGGCAGTGCTGGCCGGATTGTCATTGGGTATGCGTGAAAAATTGGTTTTGGTTAAAGTCGGTGAAAAACAGCTACTGTTAGGCGTTAGTAGCGGGCGTATCGATAAACTGCTTGAGCTTGAAGGCGACCAGCGCTTGTTTATGAATACTGAAGAGGGTCAGGAAACCAGCGTATTTGCCAAGAAATTGCTGCAGGTCATGCAAGGTAAGCACCATGATTAAGTTGATTTTTTCCTGCCTGATAATAGGCTTACTGTTTTTGCCGGAAGCTGTTTACGCCGCAGTAGGCATAGATGCTATTACCGTTACCAGTAACCCTAAAGGTGGCGAAACCTATACGGTTACCATCCAGATTTTAGCGTTGATGACTATGCTGACCTTATTGCCGGCATTGTTGTTATCGATGACTTCGTTTACTCGCATCATGATCGTACTGGGCTTGCTACGCCAAGCCATAGGTGCCGCACAAGCGCCAAGTAACCAAGTGTTATTGGGGCTATCTCTATTTCTAACTATTTTCATTATGATGCCGGTTCTGGAGAAAGTGAATGAAACCGCCGTGCAGCCGTACATGGAAGAAAAAATTGACGCAGTGACTGCCTTACAAAATGCCTCCGAGCCGTTTAAACAGTTCATGCTCAAGCAAACCCGCGAGGCGGATTTGGATACCTTTGTACGTATCTCTGGCCGTGAACAAATTGACAAGCCGGAAGATGTGCCGTTTTCCTTGTTGGTGCCGGCTTATGTGACTAGCGAATTGAAAACCGCGTTTCAGATAGGCTTTCTAATTTTTCTGCCGTTCCTGGTCATCGATCTGGTGGTTGCCAGTGTATTGATGTCTATGGGTATGATGATGCTGTCACCGATGATCGTGTCGTTGCCGTTCAAGATTATGTTGTTTGTGCTGGCGGACGGTTGGACCATGGTGATGGAAATGCTGGCAGCCAGCTTTTACGTATAGGCCAAGATCATGATGACACCGGAAACCATCTCGGCAATAGCCCAGGACACCGTATTGATTTCCTTGAAATTAATGGGTCCTATCCTGATTGCCTCCTTGGTTGTTGGTTTGCTGGTGTCCATGTTCCAGGCGGCGACTTCGATTCAAGAACAGACTCTGACCTTTATCCCCAAGCTGGCGACTATTATCGCCGTGTTGATGATAGCCGGTCCCGGCATGTTACAAATGCTCATCGATTATTTCCAAGATTTGATGCGCGATATTCCTACGCTAATAGGATGAACTTCGGCGAAGACGAGCTACTGCGGTATCTTGCTTCGTTTGTCTGGCCATTCTTTCGCATCAGTTCCATGTTCATCACCGTGCCGGTTTTTAGCGTTAAAGCGGTGCCGGCCAAAGTAAGATTAATCGCCAGCCTATTGATTACCTGGGTCATTATGCCAACTTTGCCGGCGATGCCGGATATTGAAATATTTAGCTACCAAGGGTTTATGGTGGCGGTACAGCAAGTCGCCTTGGGGCTGACCACAGGCTTCATCCTGCAAATGGTGTTTTCCATCATGTTGTTTGCCGGACAGACTATCGCTTACAGCATGGGTTTGGGCTTTGCATCCATGGTCGATCCGGCAACTGGGGTGCAGGTGCCGGTGATCGCCCAACTATTTGTGATTAGCGGCAGCTTGTTGTTTTTAGCGGTGGATGGCCATTTATTGCTGATCGAGATGTTGGCGCAAAGCTTCCATACATTACCGGTCGGCAGTATGGGTATGGATAAGAGCGATGTGTGGCGAGTAATCAGTTGGAGCAGTCTGATATTTGCTGATGGTCTGCTACTGGCTATGCCGGTGATGGCGACCTTGTTATTCGTCAACATCAGCTTCGGTGTGGCGTCAAAAGCCGCGCCGCAGCTACAGATATTCGGCGTCGGCTTCCCTATCACCATCATGCTGGGTATGGGCTTAATCTGGATTGGCCTGCCGACCATGCTGGAAGGTTTTAGCGATATGCTGCACAACGGCTTCGCGCTGGTCCATGCATTATTGAGGTTGCAATAAATGGCGGAAGATTCCGGTCAAGATAAAACCGAAGACCCCACCGGCAAGCGACTTAGCGAGTCGCGTAAAAAAGGCCAGATTCCCCGTTCCAAGGAACTCAACACTTTTGTAACGTTGATTACCAGTTCGGCGCTGTTTTTCTATTTCGGGCAAGGCATGTGGCGCAGTATGCTGGAGATGATGAAGCATCCCTTGCAGTTGTCGCGGGAGGCTGTGTTCGATCCGGCGACTCCGCTGATTTATCTGAAGGCAGCGTTTGCCGAAGGTTTGTGGGTAATCCTGCCGTTTTTGGTGGTATTGGTGGTTGCCGATTTGGCGGCGGCGATGATGTTGGGTGGTTGGAACTTTACCAGCGAAGCCTTCGAAATGAAGTTTTCCAAGCTTAATCCGCTGACTGGGATAAAAAAAATCATCGGGATTCAAGGCTTGGTCGAATTGGTCAAGGCCATCATCAAAACCATACTGGTTGCGATTGTCTCCTGGAATTTATTCAAACTGTATTTCGACGATTTCATGGGCTTGAGCCGCTTGCCGCTCGATCAAGCCATCCATCATGTCGGCGATATTATTTCCTTCTGTTTAGTGATTTTGAGTGCTACCTTTTTATTGTTGGTAATGCTGGATGCCCCTTATCAGTTATGGAATCACCAGCGCCAACTGAAAATGACCAAGCAGGAAGTTCGGGACGAGGCTAAGGATCAAGAGGGTAATCCGGAAGTTAAAGGCAAAATCCGCCGCATGCAGATGGAGGCCGCGCAGCGGCGGATGATGGATGCGGTGCCTAGTGCCGACGTCATCGTCACCAATCCTACCCATTTCGCGGTAGCCTTAAAATACGATCAGAACGGCAATGGTGCACCTTTGCTGGTTGCCAAAGGCACGGATTTAGTTGCCGCACAGATCCGCCAGCTGGCAATGGCCTCGCAAGTACCCTTGGTCGCAGCGCCTTCGCTAGCAAGAGCTTTATACTATTCCACCGACCTGAATCAGGAAATACCTCGCGGCTTATTCTTAGCCGTCGCTCAAGTATTGGCCTATGTTTTTCAATTACGGGCTTCGACGCAATACGGCTGGAACAAACCGGTTCCGCCTACCGATGTGCAAGTACCCGACGACTTTAAGCAATAGCCCGGTATCGAGCTGAATTATGGATTTTACGAAAATACTCAACTCACTTAAGGCGCTGACCGGCTTGGGCTTGCGCGCGCCACTATTGATCGTGATGTTGCTGGCGTTGTTGATTTTGCCGCTGCCGCCGTTTGTGCTGGATCTGTTTTTTACCTTCAATATCGCGTTTTCGCTGATCATCTTGTTGGTGGTGATTTACACCCTCAAGCCGCTGGAGTTTGCCTCATTTCCTACCGTCATTCTGGTCGCAACCTTGTTGCGGCTGTCCTTGAACGTGGCTTCCACCCGGGTCGTGTTGATTCGCGGGCATGAGGGTGGGGATGCCGCCGGGAAAGTCATTGAAGCCTTCGGTTCGTTCGTCATCGGCGGCAATTTCGCGGTCGGTATCGTGGTGTTTGCGATCTTGGTGGTCATCAATTTTATGGTGGTCACCAAAGGTGCCGGCCGGGTGGCGGAAGTAAGCGCTCGTTTTACCTTGGATGCGATGCCTGGCAAGCAGATGGCCATCGACGCCGATTTGAATTCCGGGTTGATCAATCAGGATGAAGCGCGTGCCCGCCGGGAAGAAGTGGCGGCGGAAGCGGATTTTTACGGCTCCATGGATGGCGCCAGTAAATTCGTGCGTGGCGACGCGGTAGCCGGCATCATCATTTTGTTCGTGAACATGATAGGCGGCTTGGCGATAGGCGTGGGCCAACACGGCATGAGCTTTGCCGACGCCGCCAATATTTATGTGTTGCTGACCATCGGTGACGGTTTGGTGGCGCAGATTCCATCGCTGTTGTTGTCGGTGGCCGCGGCGATGGTGGTGACGCGGGTTCGCGGCAGCAAGCAGGATATTGGTAAACAGTTAAGTTCACAGCTGTTCGAAGATCCTCGTACCTTGCTGGTGACGGCGGCGGTGATGGGTATCCTGGGTATCATTCCCGGCATGCCGAATCTGGTGTTTATCCTGTTAGCGCTGACATTGGTCGGTGGCGCTTATTTGATCGACAGACGCCGTAAGTTGGAGGAAGAAAAAGCCCTGGAAATGGAACGTATCGTTTCGCCGCAGCAACTGGCCAAAACCGAGATCAAGGAATTGGGCTGGGACGATGTAATGCCGGTCGATGCCATTGGCCTGGAAGTGGGGTACCGCTTGATTCCGCTGGTGGATAGAAATCAAGGCGGCCAATTGATGATGCGCATCAAAGGTGTGCGCAAGAAGTTATCGCAAGAACTGGGCTTTCTGATTCCGTCGGTGCATATCCGGGATAACCTGGATTTGTCGCCTACCGAATACCGGATTTCCTTGATGGGCGTGAGCGTTGGCGAGGCCAATATCATGCCCGAGAAAGAAATGGCGATTAATCCCGGTCGGGTGTTCGGTACTTTGCAAGGCGCGCCTTGTAAGGATCCGGCATTTGGCTTGGATGCGATCTGGATCGACGCCAATCAAAAAGATCAGGCGCAAACCCTGGGTTACACGGTAGTCGACCCCAGCACCGTGGTGGCCACGCATCTCAGTCATATTCTGCAAAGCAATGCGCATGAATTGTTCGGTTACGAGGAGGCGCAGCAGTTACTGGATAATTTGTCCAAAGTGGCGCCGAAGCTGGTCGAGGATCTGGTGCCGAAAACCTTGCCCTTGGGTATTTTGGTCAAGGTTCTGCAAAATCTGCTGCAAGAGCGGGTTTCCATTCGCGATTTACGAACCATCGCCGAAACTTTGGCGGAGTACGGGGTGAAGAGTCAAGATCCGGACATCTTGACCTCAGCGGTGCGGGCGGCCTTGGGGCGCTCAATTGTCCATGAAATCAATGGTGTACAGACAGAGATCCCGGTTATTACCCTCGATCCTGGATTGGAACAGATATTGCATAGGTCATTGCAGACGGCGGGCGAAGGTGGTGCAGGTTTAGAACCGGGTCTAGCCGAGCAGATGCACAAATCCCTGGAGGAAAGTGCGCAAAGGATGGAAATGGAAGGACAGACCGCAGTGTTGTTGGTGTCTTCTTATATCCGCCCTTGGTTGGCTCGCTTCGTTCGTCATTCGATATCCGGCTTACATGTGCTGGCCTATAATGAAATCCCGCAAGATCGGCAGATCAGGGTGGTTTCCACAGTGGGACAGCGGGGACAATAAAACAGAGGTTGCGCGATGAAAATTAAACGCTTTTTTGCAGCAGACATACGGCAGGCCATGCGCATGGTCAAAGAAGAATTGGGCGCCGATGCAGTGATTATGTCCAACCGTTCGGTGGATGGCGGCGTGGAAATCGTGGCGGCCCGCGACTTTGACGAACAGGTCATTCATAAAAATCTCAAGCAACGCGAAGACGAAAAATCACCGCCCAATGAAGTTAAAAAAGTCGATTTGCCCGATCTCGAAGCCGAAAAGAAATCGCTGCATGTTTTAAGCAGCGCCAGAAAACGCGGCGCGGAAGGCAGCATTCCGGAAAATCCGATCCGTCGCAACCTGGATCAATACGTCGGTTATGCCGAAAAACTCCAGGTTGGGCATAACAACGCGCAGAAAATCGCCGAAAAAGTTCGCCAAGTTGAAAAAATTGAAAAACCTGCCTGGGCAAGTGCCGATCCCAAAATCAAACCGTTGACCGAGCCACGGCCGGTGCAATCGCACAACGGCGATAAATTCCTCGACGAAATGCGCGCGGAAATGAAAGAACTGCGGACGATGTTGGACAGCAAACTGTCGAATATCGTCATGCAAATGCCGCAACACGGGCTACCTTTACACGATGATTTGCGTGATCGGATGTTGGAGTGTGGCTTCTCGAAAAATTTGGCGGGCAAGATAGCCAACCGGTTGGGTAGCCATAAGCAATTCGATTTGGCCATCGGCAAAGCCCAGGAAATGTTGGCCAGACTGGTGCCGATAGCCGACGACAACCTGTTGGACCAAGGCGGTATCGCCGCATTGGTTGGCTCCACCGGCGTCGGTAAAACCACCACAGTCGCTAAATTGGCCGCGCAGTTTATTTTAAAACATGGTTCTCGGCAGATAGCGCTGATTACCACCGATAATTATCGGATAGGCGCGCACGAGCAAATCAATACTTACGGCAGAATTTTGGATGTGCCGGTCAGAGTAGCGGGTGATGCGGAAGAATTGCGCAGGCATATCAATAGTTTTTCCGATAAACGCCTGATTTTGATCGACACCGCCGGCATGAGTCAGCGCGATATGCGTTTGGCCGAGCAGCTGAAAACCTTGCAACACGGCGATTTGCCTATACGCTCTTATCTGGTGATGTCCGCCACCACGCAATACAAAGCAATGCTGGAAATTATGGATGCGTTCCGAATACTCGAACCACAAGCGACTATACTAACCAAGTTTGATGAGGCAGTTAGCAAAGGTACCGCGTTGTCGGCGATTATCGAGCGGCGTATGCCATTGTCATTTATCACTGACGGTCAGCAGGTTCCGGAAGATATTTACTTGCCCGATGCCGATGCTTTGATTCGGCAGTGTATGGAAAGTGTCGATCAGGACCATGGCTATGGCGACGACGTGAATGTTGAAGACTGGCTGGCGGAAAGCCATGCATAAGTCATTCGATCAGGCAGCTGGAATTAGACAAATGAGACATATGAAACCGGTGCGAGTAATCGCGGTAACAAGTGGCAAGGGCGGGGTTGGCAAAACCAACCTTTCCGTGAATATCGGCGTGGCGCTGTCCAAAATGGGTAGGCGGGTGGCGATACTCGATGCCGATATGGGTTTGGCCAATGTCGATATTTTGTTGGGCATGTTTCCCGAATTCAATTTGTCGCATGTATTGAGCGGCGAAAAAAGCTTGAAGGAAATCATGATGACCGGGCCTTCCGGGCTAAAAATCATTCCGGCTTCGTCAGGTATTCAGCGGATGTCCGATTTGTCTAGTATCGAGCAAGCCGGCGTGATAAGGGCTTTTAGCGAAATCGACCGAGAGTTGGATGTGTTGATTGTTGACACTGCCGCCGGTATTTCGGCAAGTGTGGTGAACTTTGCTCGCGCCTGTCAGGAAATCATCGTCGTGGTTTGTGACGAACCTACCTCGTTGGCTGATGCTTATGCGTATATCAAGCTGTTGAATAGAGATTACGGGTTGAATAGCTTTCATATCATTACGAATATGGTGCAGTCGGCTGAGCATGGGCAGGCTTTGTTCAATAAGCTGAGTAAAGTGACGGACCGTTATTTGGATGTGGCCTTGCAGTTTGTCGGCGCGGTGCCGCAGGACGAATATTTGAAAAAATCCGTGCAAAAACAAACGCCAGTGGTGGAAGCATTCCCGCAAAGTAAGGCGGCGCTGGCGATTAAGAATTTGGCGCGAAAAATCGACAGCTGGCCGATCAAGCCCAAAGCGGGCGGCTACCTGGAGTTTTTTGTCGAACGGATGATTCAGTACAGCGCGAAAGAGGATGTTGCATGAGTGGAGCGGCAATGTATGCTGCTGTGCAGGCTGGAAATGTTGATGCCTTAGTCATTCAACATGCGCCGCTGGTAAAACGCATTGCCTACCACTTAATGGGACGACTGCCCGATACGGTGCAGCTCGATGATTTGATTCAATCCGGCATGTTGGGCTTGCTGGAAGCGCTGAAACATTATGATGCTGGGCAGGGTGCCAGTTTCGATACCTATGCCGGTATCCGCATTCGCGGGGCCATGCTGGATGAATTGCGCCGTTCGGATTGGACGCCGCGTTCGGTGCATAAGAAAGCCCGGATGGTAGCGGAGGCGATACGCGAGGTTGAGAATCAGCTGGGACGTGATGCCAAGGATACCGAAGTGGCCGGGCATATGGGTATCGATCTGACTGAATACCATCATATTTTGCAGGACGCGGTGTCTTGTAAGACCTTTAGCGTCGAAGAATTGGTGCAAGGCGAAGACAGTGTTATAGATGATGTGCACGGCAATCAGCAGCCGGAAGATGTGCTGATCCAACAGAATTTTCAAAAAGCCCTAGCCAAGGCCATCTCGGAATTACCGGAACGGGAGCGCTTAGTCATATCGCTGTATTACGACGAAGAGCTGAATTTGCGTGAGATTGGCAAGGTGCTCGATGTCAGCGAATCGCGGGTTAGCCAAATTTGTAGTCAGGCGATGTTGCGCTTACGCGCTAGACTTGCGGATTGGGTGGAAGGGAAAGATAATGAAAAGTGCAGCTAATGTGTGGTTATTGCAGGAATTTTTCGCATTTATTGGTCACAATTTAGCGGTTTCTTAACAATAAAGTAATCTGGGTGGAGATTATCCTTGGATAAAAATATGCGTATTCTGGTTGTCGATGACTTTTCGACAATGCGGAGAATAGTAAAAAACCTGTTGAAAGATCTGGGTTTTACCAACACCGTGGAAGCGGACGACGGTAAAACAGCACTGCCTATTCTGGAAAAAGGCGGTATCGATTTTTTGATTACTGACTGGAATATGCCGGGCATGACCGGCATCGATTTATTAAAGGCCGTCAGGTCTACTCCCAGTTTGGCTAATCTGCCGGTGTTGATGGTCACAGCCGAAGCCAAGCGCGAGCAAATCATTATGGCTGCACAGGCCGGTGTAAATGGTTATGTCATCAAGCCTTTTACGGCTGCTACGCTTAAAGAGAAAATCGAAAAGATTTTTGAACGCATCGACGGCTGAAGCACAGGGAGATTACCATGAATACTGACCTGCTGAGTTTGGCCCGAGATTTGGTCGCAGCATTAGAAAAGTGCGACGAAGCGGCTGCCGATGAAATTCTTGATCAAGTAGCCGGATTAAGAGAAACACAATTGTTTAAAGAAATTGGCCGCCTAACTCGCCAATTGCACGATACCATGGTGAGTTTTTCCGTCGACTCCAAAATAGCGGCCATGGCTGAGCACGATATTCCGGATGCCAAGGAGCGTCTGCATTATGTGATCGCGATGACGGAGCAAGCCGCAGATCAAACCTTAACCGCCGTTGAAGAGTTATTGCCGGTATCGGATGAGCTAAACGGGCAGGTTAAACAATTGTCGGCGCAATGGAATCGCTTTTTGGATCGGGAAATGCCATTTGACGAGTTTAAAGCAATGAGCGCCGATCTCAGTCAGTATTTTGAGCAGTCGCAAGTGTCTCTGGAAAAAATCCAGGCGGGTTTAAACGATATATTGATGGCTCAAGGGTTTCAAGATATTACCGGGCAGATTATCCGCCGGGTTATCGATTTGGTGCAGGATCTTGAAGGCAGCATGGTGAATCTGATCAAAATTTCCAGTCGTAAAATTACGCCAAGCAGCGGTGCCGCGTTGCAGCCCGAAGTGCCCGGACCGGTTGTTCCCGGAGTAGATGACAGAGCCGGTGATGTGGCCACCAGTCAGGTCGATGTTGACGATTTACTGTCTAGTCTAGGTTTCTGAGGAAAACAACATGGCGATCGATCTGGACGACGAAATATTGCAAGACTTCCTGGTCGAGGCCGGGGAGATTCTCGATTCTCTGGGTGAGCAGCTGGTGGAACTGGAGCAATCGCCTGGCGATCTCGATCTTCTGAATTCCATATTTCGCGGGTTCCACACCATAAAGGGCGGCGCCGGTTTTTTGGCTATTAGCGCCTTGGTCGATGTCTGTCACAACGCCGAAGACGTTTTTAACGTGCTCAGACAGGGTGATCGCCAAGTCACGCCGGATTTGATGGACGTGATTTTGCAAGTCGTGGACATCGTCAACGAGATGTTCGGGCAAGTCCGTTCCGGTAATACGCCAAAATCGGCCGATCAAGGTCTATTAAAACGCTTGAAATCTTACGCGGGGCCGGCCGAAGCTGCCGCGCCTGCTGAGATAGCGGTTGAAGCCGCTGTCATCAACGAAACCTTCGAATCCACCCCGCCGCTATCCCCTCAAGAATCCGCAGCGCAAGACTATGATGCAATGCTCGATCCAGAGGAGTTATTGGCCAACGAATCTGGCTCGGAAGATGGCGATGAAATTACCGAGCAGGAATTCGAAGATTTGCTGGATGCGCTGCATGGTAAGGGCGGTTCTCCCACCGCGAACATCGCAGCGCAATCGGCAGTGCCGACGGCGGATGACGAAATCAGTGAAGACGAGTTTGAAAATCTGCTGGACGAGTTGCATGGCAAAGGTAAGTTTTCTGTAAAAACCGAGCCGTCTGTGCCCGCCAGCGATTCCGGCGATATTACCGACGAGGAGTTCGATAAGGTCCTCGATGCTTTGCACGGCAAAGGTAAGTTCGATGCTGCCAATTTGGGCAAGATTGATGAGCCGGCTGCGGGTGAAAAAAACCCACCAATTAAAAATGTAGAGTTGCCTGTCGAGAAACCGTTCGTGGCGGCTAAACCTGAGCCGGTCGCGAAACCGTCCGTCGATGTGGAGCCGGAAAATAGTCTAGGCAAAGTAGCGTCGGTAGTAGATTCCGTTTCCGACAAGAGTAAAGCCGCAACACCCCAAGCCGATACCACCGTCAGGGTAGATACCCAGATTTTGGACGATATTATGAACATGGTCGGCGAGCTGGTTCTGGTGCGTAACCGTTTCCAGACCCTTAAAGCCAATGCTGAAGCCGGAGAGCAGTTGTCCAAAGCGATATCCAATTTGGACGTGGTGACTGCCGATTTACAATTGGCGGTCATGAAAACCCGGATGCAGCCAATCAAAAAAGTCTTCGGGCGTTTTCCGCGTGTGGTACGCGATTTGGCTAGAAGTCTGAAAAAAGAAATCAGGCTGGAGTTGGTGGGTGAAGAAACCGATCTCGACAAAAATCTGGTCGAGGCCCTGGCGGATCCTTTAGTGCATTTGGTCAGAAACGCGGTAGATCACGGAATCGAATCGCCGGATGAGCGCGAAGCCAACGGCAAGCCTCGGGAAGGCGTGGTGATATTGAAAGCGTCTCAGGAAGGCGATCATATTCAGTTGTCCATCAAAGACGACGGCAAGGGCATGAACCCCGACATACTGCGCACCAAAGTGGTGGAAAAAGGCTTGATGGATGAAGAAAGCGCCGCCCGTCTTGACGATAAAGAGTGTTACAACCTGATTTTTCTGCCCGGATTTTCCACCAAAACTGAAATTTCCGACGTGTCAGGTCGCGGTGTCGGCATGGATGTGGTGAAAACACGGATCGCGCAAATGAACGGTGTGGTGGAAATCGATTCGGTGGAAGGTAAGGGCAGTACCATTATCATTAAGGTGCCGTTGACTTTGGCTATTATGCCGACCCTGATGGTGAAGTTGCGCGGGCAGGCTTTCGCGTTACCCTTGGCCAGCGTCTTGGAAATACTCGATCTGGATTTGAGCAAAACCAATAAGGTAGATGGTCAATTGGTGGTAATGGTCAGAAACAAGGCCTTACCGCTGTTTTATTTAAGCGAATGGCTGGTCAGAGGTTCTTACTTCACAGGCGAAACGCAGCCGACCAATCATGTGGTGGTGGTGAACGCCGGCGGCAGGCATGTCGGGTTCGTGGTGGATCAATTAATCGGTCAGGAAGAAGTGGTGATTAAAGCGCTGGGTGCCAAGTTACATGGATTGGAAGGATTGGCGGGAGCAACCATCACCGGTGACGGCAAGATAGCACTGATACTCGATGTGCCTGGTCTGATGAAGAAGTATGCGATGTGACGCGGCAATATGACCATAAGGGTGCTGATCGTCGACGACTCCAGTTTTATCTGTAAAAGAATTCGGGAAATTTTAGAAGAGGATCAAGAGTTTATAGTGATTGGCGTCGCTCACGACGGTCGCGAAGCCATAGAACTTGCGGCAAGTCTGCAGCCGGACGTTATCACTATGGATGTGGAGATGCCAATCATGGATGGTATCACGGCAGTCAAAAAAATCATGGGCACCCGGCCCTGTCCGATACTAATGTTTTCGGCAATGACGCAAGTCGGCGCTCAAGCCACTCTGGATGCGTTGAATGCCGGCGCTATCGACTTTTTGCCCAAGCAGTTGGAAGACATTGATGCTAATCGTGAAACGGCTCGCTACTTACTGAGATATAGAGTGAGAATGGTGGCTTCTCAGGCTACTAGAATGTCTTCCCCACGACCTCTGCCGCGCGTGAATCAAGAAGAACATCAGAGCTCAACCGCCGAAAACCCCGTAGTTAAGCCGATACGCGCTGCGTCCGCGTGGCCAAAAACTGCAACCAGCAGCAAAATCGAGCTTTTGGTGGTTGCCGCCTCGACAGGCGGGCCGGTCGCCATGCAATACGTGCTGAGCAAAATTCCGGCTGAGTGTTCGATACCTATATTGCTGGTGCAACACATGCCGCCTAATTTCACCAAAAGCTTTGCCGAACGCTTGAATTTGCTATGCAATATTAATGTCAGGGAGGCGCGGGATGGTGACGTATTGCAGCCGGGTACCGCGTTATTGGGGCCAGGTGCAATGCAGATGCAAGTTAAGCAAGTAGCCGGTGAGCGGCGGATTGTGTTGCGGGCCAAGCAAAGTGGGGAAATTTATAGTCCCTGTGTTGATATTACTTTTGACTCGCTTGCCGAGGTATTCGCCGGGCATGTGTTGGCGGTGGTGTTGACCGGCATGGGCGCAGACGGCAAGGCTGGTGCTATGAAGTTAAAGCAGCGCGGCGCGCAAATCTGGGCGCAGGACGAGGCGACAAGTACTATCTACGGCATGCCGAAAGCCATCGCAGAAGCCGGTCTGGCGGATCATATTTATTCTCTGGAAGAGATTGCCAACCAATTTAAAAAATTACATTGATGGATATTCTCAGTATTTTGGGTGTGTTGATAGGTTTTGCCGCGATTATCGGCGGTAACCTAATGGGGGGAGGAGAACTCGGGTCCCTGATCAATTTTCATGCCTTCATTATTGTGGTGGGCGGTACGCTGGGAGCGACACTGTTGCAATTTCCGCCTAAGGTATTTCTGCGCAGCTTACGTATTTTGAGTTGGATTTTTGTGCCGCAAAATTTGCAGCTTAAAAAGCAAATCGACAAGATTGTGCGCTGGAGTTCGTTGGCGCGTAAAGAAGGCCTGTTGGGGCTGGAATCGGTTATCGAAACCGAAAAAGACAGTTTTGCCAAAAAAGGTTTGCAGTTGCTGGTCGACGGCAACGAGCCGGAAGTGATACGCGATTGCCTTGAGGTTGAGCTGACTACAAAGGAGCATTTGGATACTCAAGCGGCAAGGGTTTTCGAGGCGATGGGTGGGTATGCGCCGACGATCGGCATTATTGGCGCGGTAATAGGCTTGATTCACGTCATGCAGAATTTAGCCAAACCGGAGTTATTGGGTAGCGGCATCGCGACAGCTTTCGTGGCGACTATTTACGGTGTCGGCCTAGCCAACTTATTGTTTATTCCTATCGCCAATAAGCTGAAGAGTCTGATTTTCGAAGCATCGCAAGCCAGGGAAATGGTGATAGAAGGCATTTCGTCGATAGCCGAGGGCGAAAACCCGCGCAATATCGAGTTGAAATTATCCGGCTTTTTATTGGAAAAATAAGGGAGGCCTTATGAGTCGGCGCAGACGTAGACCATTGCAACAGGCCGATAATCACGACCGCTGGATGGTGTCTTACGCGGATTTCGTGACCTTGCTGTTTGCGTTTTTTGTGGTGATGTATTCTATTTCCTCGGTTAATAAGGGTAAGTACGAAACTTTCTCCGAATCGCTGGACCAGGCACTGTTTCACAACGAAAAGATCCAAAAAGAAGCCGAGCCGATTCAGATCGGTGTGATTCCCACCACGATCCAGCCGATTGAATTGCCAAATTTGATGACGGCCGAGGAAAGAGAGCTGAGCGAAGAAATCATGCAGGAGAAACGCCGGTTGGATGAAGTGTCGCAGGAGTTTCAACGAGCCTTGCAGCCTTTTGTGGAAAGCCAGTTGGTGGGTATCAAACAGCACGATTTCTGGGTGGAACTGGAAATGAATAGCGAGTTACTGTTTGCCAGCGGTAAGGCCGAGCTCTCCAGCAAGGCCGTTCCGGTGTTGCAGAAAGTTGCAGAGGCCGTGCGCGACGTACCCAATGTGATCAATGTCGAGGGATATACCGACAACGTACCGATTTCCACCGGCTTTTATCCGTCCAATTGGGACTTGTCTTCGGCCAGGGCAACCAGTGTGGTCAAGGAATTGGTAAAAAACAATATTCCGGCGACACGATTATCGGCGGTGGGCTATGGAGAATTTCATCCGATCGCCGATAACAAAGACGAGGAGGGGCGTTTTAAAAATCGGCGAGTTGTATTGGTGCTGATGTCGCAAGCCTTTGCTCGTTACGGCATGACTGACGACGAACGCGCGAAAGTGCTGAATTTGGCGCCGTCACAGCCCAGCTCGCCACCTGAAACCGCAGTTGAAAAGACGCCGGAAGCGCCGGCTCAGTTATGAAAATATGGTCAGTTTCCAATCAAAAAGGCGGAGTCGGTAAAACGACTACCGTGGTGACACTGGGTGGCTTATTGTCGTCCTGGGGGTTCAGGACTTTGCTGGTCGATTTGGATCCCCATGGTTCGTTGACCAGCTATTTCAAGATGAATCCGGATGAGATCGAGCTTGGCGTTTACAATTTATTTCTTGACGCTAGCGAGAAAAAGAAAAACGTCGATCCTCAGGTCTATATCGCCAAAACCGACTTCGACGGTATCGATGTCTTGCCCGCATCCACTGCTATAGCCACCTTGGATAGGCAGGTCGCCGCAATCGGCGGCATGGGCTTGGTGGTTGCTACCGCATTACACAAAGTGGCCGACCAATACGACTATGTGATTATCGATAGCCCGCCGATGTTGGGGGTGTTAATGATCAATGCGCTGGCGGCCTGCGATCATTTAGTGATTCCGGTTTTAGCCGAATTCCTGGCCCTAAAAGGTCTGGATAGAATGGTGCATACCATAAAAATGGTTTTTCATTCCCGGAAAACACCGCCTAAATTCACTATCGTGCCGACCATGTTTGATAAACGCACCAAGGCGGCTCGCGACAGCTTAGCGGCCTTACATCAACAGTATCCAGACAATGCCTGGAGTTCGGTCGTCCCGGTGGATACTAAAGTGCGGGATGCCAGCCAGGCCGGTATTCCCTTACCCCTTTACGACAAAAGCGCGCGTGCGGCCGAAGCCTATGCCGAATTGTTGGAACTGTTATTGCTTGATAAGAGTCCAGACAAAAACTTGGCACCGCATAAATGACTCAGGCAAAACCACCCCCCAGTATCGTTCATCAACAGTTAGCGCTTGATGTGTATCTGCAGACGCTATTGGATGAGGTACCCGAGGCTGAGGAAGCTGTTAGCGTAAAGCCGGCAATATTGCTGGAACAGCTTGTTGTTGAGGAGCCTATCAAATTGCCGGATCCTGCTCCGGTCGTGACCGGCAGTCCAAAAGCAATCTCCAAAGCACTGGTCAGGAACCGGCAACCCAAGCTTGTAGAGCCGGAAATCCCGGCTAAACTACAGGCACTGTCTATCATGCCGGATTGGTCGCAGTATGAGTTTCAGGCTTTGTTTTTTAAGGTTGATAAGCTGATATTGGCAACGCCGCTGATCGAGTTGTCGAGAACGATCAAAATCGACCGCAAGCCCACGAAAATTCCCGGACAACCCTCTTGGTTCTTGGGTTTGCTGGACGAGCATGATAGCCGTATCGGCGTGCTTGATACCCGGCAGCTGATTTTTGGCAAAAGCCGAGGCCTGCAACCGGATAGTGAAGAATATCCGTTCGAGCGCATTTTAATCACCCAGGATAAAAAATGGGGTTTGGTGTGTGATGAAATTCTCTCCATCGGTAAAGTAAAGCCCGATGGGGTCAGATGGCGAACGGCCAGACAAAAAAAACCATGGTTAATCGGTACGGTAATAGACGAGTTGACAGCGATTATCGATGTTAAACAGTTGGTACCGCATAGAAAAAATAGTTAAACAGCATCTGGATAAAGCAAAATGAGCGAAGATAAAAAACAAGGCGACCCTATCATGCAATGGGTGACTTTTTGTCTAGGTGACGAAAAGTACGGTATCAATGTCATGCAAGTACAAGAGGTATTGCGGATTACCGAAATTGCCCCAGTGCCCGGCGCGCCGTCGTATGTATTGGGGATTATCAATTTACGCGGTAATGTGGTGACGGTGATCGATACCCGTAACCGTTTCGGCTTACCTTCCAAAGACACCGATGATGCGTCACGGGTAGTGATCATCGAAACCGACCGGCATATCATCGGCATTTTGGTGGATAGCGTCGCCGAAGTCGTGGAAATGCGCGCTTCCGAGATTGAAACCGCGCCTAACGTCGGCAATGAAGAAAGCTCAAAATACATTCAAGGTGTCACCAGCCGAGATAATCAGTTGTTAATTCTGGTGGATTTGAATAAATTCCTCAGCGACGACGAAAAAGCCGAGCTGGATATGTTTTGATTGCCTAACTAGGCATGCGAGGTGCCAGATGGCCGAGATAACACCGATCACGCCTTTTTCTCCAATACATACCGTATACAAGGTCGAGCGCGAAGAGCGTGAAAAGCGCCAGCCGCAAAAACAACCGCAGACCAAACCCGACCCAAACAAAGACGATAAACAGCCTGCCGAGCATGTTGACGAAATAGTGTGATGAGCGAATATTTAGTGCTGGTTTTGGCGGGGGTAGTCGTATTTATGCTAGCGGTGTTAGTTCGGCTGTTGCGCCAGCAGCAAACACTAAAACAACAATTTCAGCGTCTTGAAGAGCGGGTGCAGCGTAGCAACGAGGATGTGGCCGGCCTTTGCTCTGCCGCTGTGGCTGTTGACCGGCGGCTGGCGGCGAACGACTCGCGATTGAATAGCATTGTCGATCAAGTCAACACGCAACGGCAAACCGTTGCTGACGTGGCGCCCGCTGAACCTATCCCCGCAGGCGGCTATGAAGATGTCATCCAAAAAATCCGCAGCGGGGTTGGCATTGAGGCGCTGGTCCGGGATTGCGGCTTGACCCGTGATGAAGCGGTTTTATTAATGCGTTTGCATGGCGGCGGCAAACGTTCCGGTTTGGGTTAGGCGCTGGTCGTTTCCAGATACTGGTCCACGCCCCGTTCCGCACGAGTTATCGATATATCCGCTACCCTCTGTAACAAACGCCGGTAATTTTCATCGTGTTGACTTCTATCGTTATGCCGGTGCCAAAGATGTAATACCGGTACCGCAAAGCGGCCCTCTTTCCGTTTGACGCCTTGATGAATCAGGCGGATCACCAAGTCCGAATCTTCATATCCCCAGCCTTCGAAGACTTCATCAAAACCATTTGTTGCCAGAAAATCGTCTTTCCAGACCGCCAGATTGCAAGTCATGGCTTTTTGCCAATTCTGCGGTTGCCGATAACGCCAGCTGTGCAGAGGTAAATACAGTAACGGCAACAAACGGTTGATGCGGCCTTGCAGTCGTTGCCATAAAAAAAAGCCAAGTGACTGTTTATGCAGGGGTATTTTTTGCCCTAATACCAGTGATGTGTAAGCTTCGTTCAATAACAGCCGGTTGCCCGGAACGAAATAACCGGTTTCGGCCAATTGCCGATGATGGCTAATAAAATCCGGTAGCGCAACGCAATCGCCGTCCATAAACAGCAGATAATCGCCGCGACTGGCGGCAACCGCTTTATTACGAATGGTGCCGGCCCGAAATCCCTTATCTTCATGCCAAACGTGCCGCAATGGAATTTCGCTGGTTTCGATAAAGCCTTTGATCAATTCCTGCGTTGCCGTACCGGAACCGTCATCGGCGATGATGATTTCAAACCGGCGATCTTGTTGAGCCATCAGTGCGAGTAAACAGGCGGAGAGCGCGTCCGGCCAGTTATAGGTGGTGACGATGACAGAAATCAAGCTGTTCATTTGCTGGCTGTTTTACTGCAAAGCTCGCGTAGTTTCAGGTATTTGTAATAACTGCCCTCGGCGTTGGATATGGCCAACATTAAGCCTTCCGCGCCATCCAGAATGGCTGCCTGGACGAAGTAAGTGCGGATGAAGGTCCACAGGCCCTTGCCGATAGCTTTGCCCAAGCTGGCGCGCTTACCACTTTTAAACATTTTTTCGGCGCCCAGCGAGGAATAAGCGTTGATCTTATGTAACACCTCTGCCGGGTCTACGAAGGCTTCATGCCAAAGCGGGTTATTAAGCCGACGGATAGCCCCTTTAACCTCAATACGCTCATGCACGACTTCGCTGCTGAAGCGTCCGACATCGCGGCGAAACAGCCTAAGCACGTAATCCGGCCACCAGCCGCCATGCTTGATTGGCTTGCCGCAGTAGCTGGATAAGCGGGGGATTTCGAAGCCTTGCACCTCGTTTTGCTGCATGGCTTGCTGGATTTCGGCTTTTAACGCCGGCCCGATTTCCTCGTCGGCATCGATAGACAACACCCAGTCGCCGAGGGCTTTATCCAGTGCTCTTTGCTTTTGCGGTCCAAATCCGGGCCAGTCGGTGATGAAGACTTTATCGGTAAATTGTCGGCAAATCGCGACAGTCTCATCGCTACTACCCGAGTCGAGAATAATGATTTCATCGGCCCAAGCAACCGATGCCAGGCAGCGGCCGATATGTTGCGCCTCGTTTTTGGTGATGACGATAACGCTAAGCATTGGCCTGACGAAGGGCGGAATCCGCAGGATGACTGAGTAAGGCGGCGAGAAAAAACGCCAGCAAATAGCCTTCAGCAAAAGTTTTGAAATGCGAGTTGAACAGGCTTGAAGCACAAATCGCCACCAAAAAACTGGCGGCAATCGGCCCGTATGGCTTGTTATTCATGCCTTGGCGCAATGCGACGACAATGTAAGCAAAGAACAGCAGCAAGCCGACCAAGCCGTTTTCCAGCCAAATAAACAGGTATTGATTATGCGGGTCGCTGGTGCTGGTGCCTTGCCATCCCTGGCTTTTGGCCAAGGCATAATTACTGTAGGTCGGCTTGAACGATGAGGTGCCATAGCCAAACCAAGGCGCTTTCTCGATGAGTTCCAGGGTGTTTTTGTAAAAGACCACCCGAATGCCTACCGATGTTAAATCCTGGCTGCTTTGATAGCTTGCTTGTTCGTCCCAGGCCAGTCTGAATCGGTCTTGCAAGGTGTTGGAGCTCAGGCCAAAGGCCACCAGCACGATGGCGGCTATCCCAATAATTTGTGGTAGTTTGCTGTAGCCATATATCGAGCCCAATGCAAAAACCGCGGCGATGGGGACAGCCAAATAGCCACTCCTACCCGTACTGATGAAGAAAATATTGAATAAAAATATGGCAATTCCCGCCCACACGGCATATTTCCAACGAGGGGTTAGCGGTTCCTGCACCAGGAAGATAGCGCATAGCAGGGCCGCCACAAAAGCAGTGCTCTGGGTGGCGTGATTGGTCATGAAAATACCGGCTTCCCGGCCGTCTCTAACGATAAGATCCAACGCCCAAAGCGGCATCGCAATCATGCCAGCCACCACCATGGCGACAAAATAGCTGTAGACAAAACGTTTTTGCCACTGCGATTGCTGAAAAACACCGAGTAGCAGAAACACGTAAAGTAGTTTTTTCCAGCTGGATAAGGTTTCCAATTTGCTGTGCCAGTCTGTTTCGGCGTAAAGCGTGCCGATGATTAACCAGGCAAAGAAAAGCGCGATCATTTTTCCGATCGGCTGTTGCCAAGACAATTTAAGTGTTTGCAATGCCTGGCCGGAGATTAGCCAGAATACCAGTAACGCCACGCTGGCTATGCTGGCAACCGCCGTGGAAACGGGGGCGGCGATAGCAGCGGCAATAGTGAGGCAGCGACAGATGTTGAGCGATGTCTCGGATGTCAGGGGGGATGCAAGCATATTTTGTAGCCTTAGCGCCATAACTGATAAATGTATTTACGCTTGAGTTTTTCCCAGCGGAAAAACAGTCCTTTCAGCCAGGTGGGCGGATCGGCTTCCAAAGCACTTTTGAACAGGCCGTTTTTACTGCCTTGTTCGATGACAGGATCTTCCAGCCAAATCATTTGAATGCCGAGCTGTTTGTCGATTTTTTCGAACTGATTGTCAATCGGCTCGGCGATTTTGTGCGTTTTAATCCAGTCTAGTCTCTGACGGGCGGTGCTGGAATCAATAAGATAGGAATCGGCAAAGCGACCGCGATGCCCGAGATACAGGTATTGATCCGGTTTGCGCTGACTCTTGGGCGTAAAAAAATTACCGCCGGAGCCGACGTAGATGACTTTGTTGCCGGGAAATTGCCCGCTCTGACTGAGTGCGCGTTGCAAACCGAGCTGAATATCCTTGCTGAACACGGCATCGTCTTCCAGTACCAAACAGAAACCTTGGCCATTACCGTCCGCAATTCTCTGTAAGGCTGCCACATGCTTTAATGCGCAGGATTGCTGAGCCGTAGTCAGATGACGGTCGTCACGGAAATACTCGGCCACCACGCTGTCTGTCAAATCGCCTATATCCCAGTCGAAAATAAATTCCGCCGATAGTCCGAAATCGCGTAGTTGTTGTTCCATGAACATACGGCGTTGACTGAACGCTTTGACATTCAAAACCAAAATGCGGTCAAGGCTAGGCGATTGCATCATGCGAAATTGTAGTTAGGCTGCTGAAAAAAGCGGCGATTATCGACGGTTTTGTGGAAAATAACATCATCGTTATGGCCGTTTGGCTTGCAATGTTTGCGCGATCACGTCGATCACCCGGCCACTGGATAACTGATCAAGGCAGGCGCTGTAGCTCTCACGGTGCCGGTCGCAACCTTCCAGTTGGCAGGGTAGGCAGTTTTGTTCGGTTTGGCCTTGCAGCAGATACACGTTATTTACTTGGCTTGAACCACGAGACGCGAATGGCGTTTTATCTTCGCCGTATCCGCACGGCCAGGGTGCCCATTTTTCCGGATCGGTGGGTCCGAATAAGGCAAAAGTCAGTGTGCCGGTGGCCGCCGCCAAGTGGGTGATGCCGGTGTCGGGGCCGACGAATAATGCGGCTTTGCCAATCAAAGCGGACAATTGCGCCAGCGAAAGCTGACCGGCAAGATTGATGACATCTGTTGGCAGTTGTTGCTGTATTTCTCGCAAGGCTGCCAACTCGGTAGGGCTGCCGCTGCCGGTCAATACGACTTTAAAACCTTGCCGGTCTAAAAAGGCGATGAGCTCGCACCAGCCCTCGGCGTGCCACTGTTTATAGCGCCATTGCGGCATAATATGTAGAACGACGTAGGGATCAGTTATGCTGGGTATCGGCGTCGAGCTTTGCGGCGGAGTCAGGCGATAGCAAGGCGCTATTCCCAGTAACTTGCAGAAGCGCAAGTTTTCCAAGACGGCGTGACCGTAATCGCTGCTAAATACCAGCCAGCGCTTGAGTAGCGCTTTTTTCAACCAAGCCTTAGTAGCATCGCCAGGCACAAAGCCGATGCTGGTTTTGCCGGCTATCGCTGCGCACAAAGTTGGCCGGTCGCCGGCTTGCGTGGAAATGGCTAAATCGTAACGCCGAAATAGGCTGAATAACAATTTGCCGAATGCCAAGCCGCCAGGCTTGCCCGCTACGGTTAATAAGCGCCGGATGTCGGGATTGCCTTCCAGCATACCGGCGTTGCTGGCCGGTAGTAGAACGTCAATGTCGGCGTTTGGATAGGCTTGCTTCAGCGACGAGATGAGTGGGGTAACCAGCAGCGTATCGCCCAGATATCGCAGGGTTACCACCAAAATGCGTTTAGGTTGTATATTGAGCGGTTTTTGGTTGGGCATGGAACGCTGGCTGATCAACATGGCTGTACATTTTAAAGGTAAACAGTATTGAACACGTTACAAAATTCGCGCAAAACCATGACGGACGGGCAGGTGTACAAGCGTTTATTGGCGTTTGTGTTGCCGTATTGGCGTTTATTTTTGGTAACTGCCATCGGTTTTGCGATCTATGCCGCAACCGAGCCGGCGGTGGTGATGATTATTCAGCGCATCATCGACAGCTTTGGGGCGCCGGATCGGGGAGATATTCAATATCTGCCGCTGGCCTTCGTGGTGTTGTTTCTGGTACGAGGCATAGGCTCGTTTTTGGGTAATTATTACCTGGCGCGAATTTCCGGCAATTTGATTCACAAGCTGCGTTGCGAAATTTTTAATCAGTACACCCGCTTGTCGGTGCAATATTTCGATGCGCATAACAGCGGCTACATGATTTCGCGGATTACCAATAACATCGGCGAAGTCACGCGGGCGACGTCCGATTCGATTCGTTCTTTCGTGCGCGAAGGTTTTACTGCGGTTGGCTTGCTGGGTTATCTGGCTTATACCAACTGGCAGCTCTCCTTGGTGTTTTTGGCGATAGCCCCGGTGGTAGCGATCATGGTGCGTTATGTCGGCAAACGTTTAAAACGCTTAAGCCGCAACATGCAAGATACCGTGGGCGATTTGACGCATATCACCTCGGAAATGGTCTCCGGAAACCGTATCGTAAAAAGTTTCGGCGGGGAAGATTACGAGCGGCAACGCTTTAAGAAAGCCAGTCTGGAAAATCGCGGCCAACATCGCAAGCTGATCATGACCGTATCGCTGAATAATCCGTTGATGCAACTGGTCATTTCTTTTGCCTTGGCCGGCATGATGTATCTGGCCTTGATCATGATGAAATCGTCCAGCCCGGGGGAATTCGTCGGCTTTTTTACCGCGGCATTCTTGTTGCCCAAACCGATTCGGCAATTGAGCGATGCCAATTCCGAGATCCTGCGCGGTATCGCGGCGGCGGAATCTTTATTCGAAGTATTGGACGAGCCGGCGGAAATCGATGGTGGCGACTATCAGGTTGAGCGCAGCCAGGGCCGCATCGAATTCAAAAATCTCAGTTTTAGCTATCCCGGCAGTGAAACCCCGGCCTTGAATAACATCAATGTGACGATCGAACCCGGCCAGACTGTAGCCTTGGTCGGGGCTTCGGGTGGCGGCAAAAGCACGATGATTAACCTGTTGCCGCGTTTTTACGACTACGAGCAGGGCGAGATTTTGATCGATGGCGTGCCGTTAAAACGCTACCGCTTGGATAGTTTGCGCCGGCAGATCGCCTTGGTTACCCAAAACGTCACCTTGTTCAACGCTTCCGTTGCGAATAATATTGCCTATGGTGCGTTACAAGGTGCGGCCAGAGAGCAGATAGAGCAGGCCGCGGTCGATGCCTATGCGATGGACTTTATCAGCAAAATGCCGCAAGGATTGGAGACCGAGATTGGTGAGAATGGTGTCAAGCTGTCCGGTGGCCAGCGCCAGCGCTTGGCCCTGGCTCGGGCCCTATTGAAGGATGCGCCCATTTTGATTCTGGATGAAGCCACTTCGGCGCTGGATACCGAATCGGAGCGCTACATTCAGGCGGCATTGAATCGGGTGATGCAAGGCCGCACGACCTTGGTGGTGGCGCATCGCTTGTCCACCATCGAGAGTGCGGATGTGATCTTGGTAATGGACAAAGGCCGGATTGTCGAACAAGGTTCGCATCGCGAACTGTTGGCTCGCGATGGGGCGTATGCCAAATTGCATAAGATGCAGTTTCAGGATGGCGGTCAAACAGAGCAGCCGGAGACTGCTGTCGCGCAGGAGTGAAGAGTCAGCCGGCGGCTCAGATGATTCGCCGGCTGGGATAGGTGTTTAAAATTGTTTGGAGTTTTTGCTGTTGCGGAATATCAGCGGCTTTTCCCGGTCGGACAAGGCGAGTTCGCGCGCCGAATCAATCGCGGCGTCGATTCTGTGCCGTTCCGGGGACTTGCTGCACACGGGATCGGTGCTGTACATGTCGCCGTTGAACAAGAAGGCCTGACAGCGGCAACCGCCGAAGTCTTTAAGCTTCTCGTCGCAGCTGCGGCAAGGCTCCTGCATCCACTCGGTGCCGCGGAAGAAGTTGAAGGTTTTCGACTCATTCCAGATTTCTTCGATGCTGAAATCCTTGACGTTCGGGCAATCCAGGCCGGGCAATTCGCGAGCCGAATGGCAGGGCAACGCGGTACCGTCCGGGGCGATGGTCAAAAACGTCGTGCCCCAACCGTTCATGCAAGCCTTTGGTCGGTCTTCGTAATAATCCGGCACCACATAGTAAATCTTCATCTTGCCGGCGACTTTTTCCTTGTAAGCTTGGGCAATTTTTTCCGCTTCCTGAAACTGCTCGCGGGTGGGCAGCAAGGCGTCGCGATTCAAATGCGCCCAGCCGTAATATTGGGTATTGGCTAACTCCAGATAATCGGCGCCGAGGTTTTCGGCCATCTCCAGAATTTGCGGCATTTGGTGAATGTTTTCGCGGTGGATTACCACGCATAGCACCATCGGATAGCCGTGTTTTTTAATCAGTTTTGCCACGTCCTGTTTGTGTTGGTAAGTGGCGGTGCCGGCGATATGATCGTTCAGTTCCTGGGTGCTGGCCTGGATGCTGATTTGGATGTGATCTAAACCGGCTTGCTTCAATTCGACGATTTTTTCTTCGCTCAAGCCGTAGCCGGAGGTGATGAGGTTGGAGTAATAACCCAACTCGCGCGCATAGCCGACCAATTCAGTCAAATCCTGCCGGGTTAGTGGTTCACCGCCGGAAAACCCCAACTGCACCGCACCCATTTTGCGGGCTTGGCTCAATACGCGTTTCCAATCCTCGGTACTTAATTCGTCCGGATATTTAACGTAATCCAGCGGATTGGAGCAATATGGGCATTGCAGCGGACATTTGTAGCTCAGCTCGGCCAACAGCCAGCGGGGCGGGGTGATATTAAGCTTGCTTGATCCAGCCATTTTGTAATGCTACGTTCAAAAAGTTAGTGATGTCATTGGTCAGGCCGGACGTGGCGAATTTTTCTTCCAATTCGGCGACGATTTGTTCCAGCATCCGGCTACCGTCGCACAGCTTGAGTATTTCCGCCGAGCTTTGGTTCAACTCGACCATGCCCTCGGGATAAAGAATCACGTACTTTTGCTGGGTTTCTTCCCATTGCAGCCGATGCAGCGGCGAGAACTGGATAAGTTGATCGGGGGTGATGGTCATAGAATTCCGGTGTGTAAACAAACGACTGGAAAGTTAAGCCGTTTCGATGTCTTCAAAAATTTCCGCCAGCGGCAGGCTGAGGCTTAAACTATGCAGTTGGCAATCCACGTCGCCTATGTAGTCGTGCAACAGCCAATCGTTGTCCGGAGTGCGGCGGAAGCATTCAACTCGGCGGGCGTCGATGTCGACGATCAGGTATTCCTGAAGCGACTCCAGCTTGCGGTAAGCGACGAATTTGCCGCCTCTGTCGTAGTCCGCTGTCGAATCCGATAGCACCTCGACGATCAAAGTCGGATGTGAAATAAATTGTTGGGCTGTGTTGTCCTCCTGATGACAAGACACCACCACGTCGGGATAGAAAAAAGCATCGGCGGCCTCGACGTGTAATTTGAGGTCGGCCATATAGGCCTGACAGGGCGATCCTCGCAAGCGTTGTTTTAAGGCTGAGGCGATATTTAGGCTGACAACGACATGTTCGCGCCTAGCACCCGTCATCGCAAACACTTCACCCGCGACGAACTCGTGCTTCTCGGTCTGGGTTTCTTCCCAAGCCAAAAAGTCTGCAGCACTAAAATGAAGTTGTTCGGCTGTTTGCATTATTGCTCGATATTAAAATACGGCGGCATGTCGGCGACATAAGCCAGATACATCGCATCGGCCATGCTCCACAACACATCCAGTTTAAATTTCAGAATTTGCACCATGCGTTCTTGCTGCTCGCGGGTTTTATACCAGTCCAGCGTCAGTTCCAGGCCGTGTTCCACGTCGCGGCGGGCTTCGGTCAGGCGTTTGCGGAAGTAAGTGTAACCCTCTTGTTCGACCCAGGGATAGACGTCGGGCCAGTTGTCCAAGCGCTGTTGATGAATTTTGGGGGCGAATAGTTCCGTTAGCGAGGAACTGGCGGCTTCATGCCACTCGGCGCGGCGGGCGAAATTAACGTAAGCGTCCACGGCAAAACGTACGCCGGGCAGCACATGTTCCAGCGAAGTGATTTCTTCGCGGCTCAGGCCAACTGCGATGCCTAAACGTATCCAGGCTTCGATGCCACCTGGGTCGCCAGGGTGGCCGTCATGGTCGAGGATGCGTTGTACCCATTTAGCGCGGGTTTCCCGGTCCGGGCAGTTGGCCATGATATTGGCGTCCTTGATCGGAATCATCACCTGGTAGTAAAAGCGATTGGCGACCCAACCTTGCAATTGTTGCTTGGTCAGTTTGCCTTCATTCATCAACGTGTGCATCGGATGATGAATGTGGTAGAACTTTTCCATGCCGCGCAATTTGGCTTCGAATTCGTCGCGGCTCCAGGGTTGATTATCAGTAGTCATGTCACACCTTGGTTATAAGTCAATTTCCAGTCCGTCGTAAGCCACTTCGATGCCGTTGGCATCCAAGGTTTTACGCTCCGGCGAATCTTCGTCGAGAATCGGGTTGGTGTTGTTGATATGAATCAAAATTTTCCGGGCCTTGGGTACACCATTCAACACTTCAATCATGCCGCCAGGGCCTGATTGTGGCAAGTGGCCTATCTCGCGGGCATGTTTGTGGCTGATGCCACGGGTGACCATTTCGTCATCGGTCCAGAACGTGCCGTCCACCATCAGGCAGTCGACCGTTTGCATGGCGTTAAATACATGCGGTTCGATTTCGCCCAAGCCCGGTGAGTAATACAGTTTTTTGCCGGTGGAAATTTGCTCGACGATCACGCCGATGTTGTCGCCATCGTGCGGGTCGTGGCGGTGCGGCGAATAAGGCGGTGCCTTGCTTTTCAAAGCATGGGCATAAATCCGAATGTCGTCTATACCCGGAATCTCGAACGGTGTTTCGTCGCAGGCAATCGGATGATGGTTGACCGTACAGTAATCTTTCAGCATCGTGAACAGCGGAAAGCCCGTGGTCAAATCCTGCTTGACCATCTCGGTGCAATAGACGTTCAACGGTTTGCCTTCGCGCAGCATCAACATGCCGGTGGTATGGTCGATCTGGCTGTCGATCAAGAGCACGGCCTTGATACCGGTATCGCGGATGCCTTCTTTAGGCTGAATGGCGGGAAACGCCTCCAATTGGGCGCGAATGTCCGGCGAGGTGTTAAACAGCAGCCAGTTGCGGTTGTCGGTACTGATCGCTATCGACGATTGGGTGCGGGCTTTGCCGTTGAATTGGCCGTTACGCAGGCGTCGGCAATTGTCGCAGTTGCAGTTCCATTGCGGAAAGCCGCCGCCGGCGCCGGCGCCGAGAACTCTAATCTTCATGTTTGCCTAAGGGGAATGATGAATGAGCGCCGCATGATACGGGATTAAAAAACGCCAGGCAAAAAAAAGGGGCAGGAAAATGCCCCTTTTTTATCGTCATCCCTAAGGATTAACGGTTGTAGATGTACATGGTAACTTCAAAACCGAAACGCATGTCATTGTAAGCTGGTGTTTCCCATTTCATTTATATACCCTCCAGAGGTTTTGTTGTTGTGTGCGATAGCTTGATCGAGAAAGCTGCGCCGAAGTATACGATGAAGTTTTTCTTTGCGCAACAGAGCAATCAAACCGGAACTAACAGCACTTGGAGCGATGTCTCTGCGCTTAAGTTCCCGGCCTTACCAGGCCATTTTCAGCGCAAGTGCCAACAGCACAATCGCAAAGTAACGCTTCAATTTTTGCGCAGGCAAACTGTGCGCCAATTTGGCGCCTAACGGTGCGGTAAATATGCTGGTTAAGACTATGCCGGCGAAGGCGGGCAGGTACAGATAGCCGAAACTGCCAACAGGTAAATGACTATCTTGCCAACCCAATACCGCGTAACTGGTCGCAGCCGCCAGGGCAATAGGGATTGCGCAGGTGCTGGAGGTGGCGACCGCGTTTTTCATCGGCAGGCCGTTGCTCGCCAGGTAAGGTACGGTCATGGTGCCGCCGCCGATGCCTAAAATGGCTGATAGTACGCCGATCAACAGACCCATCGGGTAATCCAGGGAGAATTTGGCTGGGTGTGATGACGCTTTGTTGGGTTTGGGTATTGCCATTTGCGCGCTGGTATAAATTAGATAAGCAACAAAAAACCAACGTAGTGAGTCGGCGCTGATATATTCGGCCAATACGGCACCGCCAACGGCACCCAGCAGCATGCTCGGCGCTAAATGTTTTGCCCGATGCCAGTCGATGTTCCCAAGTTTGTGGTGAGTACGCACAGAGGCCAGCGAAGTAAATATTGCGGTTGCTAAAGATGTGGCAACGGCAATTAACATAACTTGTTCCGGATCAAAGCGCTGAGTTTGGAACACCCACACCAGTACCGGCACAATCAATGCGCCGCCGCCTATACCGAACAAACCGGCGGCGACGCCGGCTAGAATGCCCAGCAAAAGGCTGGCTAAAAAAATTTCCGTCATGATGATTAATGGCTGGGGAATAAGCAAAGCACTATGATAGCGACTCATTTATACTGTGTCTTTTGATCCATTAAGTAGGCGAGTGGCTAAGGCATGAAAACGTATCTGGTCGGCGGCGCAGTTCGCGACCGTTTGCTGGATTTTCCGGTTAAGGAGCGTGACTGGCTGGTGGTAGGTGAGACTGCGGACAGTATGCTGGCCGCCGGTTTTCGGCCGGTGGGCAAAGACTTTCCGGTATTTTTGCATCCTATCGATCACGAAGAATATGCCTTGGCGCGTACCGAGCGTAAAACGGCCCCGGGTTACAAGGGATTTGCGGTGCATGCCTCACCGGATGTGACGCTGGAAGAGGATTTATTGCGGCGGGATTTAACCGTCAATGCAATGGCAATGACGGATGACGGCGAATTGATTGATCCGTTTCATGGACGGCGCGATTTGGAAAACCGCATCTTGCGGCATGTGTCACCCGCTTTTAGTGAAGACCCGGTGCGGATCTTGCGTGTGGCCCGTTTCGCTGCCCGTTATGCCCATTTGGGCTTTACTGTCGCCGAGGAAACGCTGGAATTGATGCGCAAGATGGTGGTGGCCGGCGAAGCGGATTTTCTGGTTGCCGAGCGGGTGTGGGCCGAATTGCACAAAGCCTTATTGGAACGGACGCCGGTGGCGTTTTTCCAGGTGCTGAAAGACTGTGGCGCATTGCGAGTGGTTTTTCCCGAGCTCGACGCTTTATTCGGCGTACCGCAACCGGAGAAATATCATCCGGAAATCGATACCGGCGTGCATGCCTTGATGGTGCTGGAGCAGGCGGCGCGGCTTTCCGAAAAGCCAGAGGTACGCCTAGCGGCCTTGTTACATGATCTAGGTAAGGCCTTGACCCCCAGCCAGCATTGGCCCAGCCATCATGGGCATGAGCAAAAAGGTTTGCCGGTGCTTGCCAAACTGTGCCAAAGATTGCGGGTGCCGAATCATTTTAAATCGCTCTGTGCGCAGGTCATGCAATACCACACCCATTGCCACCGGGCTTTGGAATTGCGGGCGGATACCTTGACCGATATGTTGCAAACCCTGGGCGCATTCAAGCCCGATAGCCATTTGGCTGAATTTCTCCAGGCGTGCGAAGCCGACGCGCGCGGCCGGACCGGATTCGAAGACCGGCCCTACCCGCAAGCCGACTACATTCGCTCGGCGGCATTGGCGGCCACCGCTGTCGATACCTCGGTGGCTTTGCTGAAAGGCTTGCAAGGCGAGCAGATTGGTATCGCTATCCGCAAATTGCGGGCCCAAGCCGTCAACGATTACAAACAACGCTATCAGCAACTAACAATTGAATCAGCATGAATGCCATCCTGGTCTCCGCCGGCTTATTGATTTGCAGCAACGTCTTTATGACCTTTGCCTGGTACGCACATCTAAAGGAATTGAATAACAAACCTTGGTTGCTGGCCGCATTCGTCAGTTGGGGCATCGCCCTATTCGAATATCTGTTACAAGTGCCCGCCAATCGTATCGGATACACGCAGTGCAGTGTTGCCCAACTGAAAATTATGCAGGAAGTGATAGCGCTGAGCGTCTTTGTACCGTTCTCGGTGTATTACATGAAAGAACCGTTGAAACTGGATTATCTCTGGGCCGGGCTATGTTTGCTGGGTGCGGTGTTTTTTATGTTCAGAGCCAAATTAAGCTGAAATTGAACGGAATGGAATAACAATAATAATGGGTGAACAGCATGCTTAGTTACCGCCACGGCTTCCACGCCGGCAATTTTGCCGATGTTTTAAAGCACAGTCTGCTGACGCTGGCGATCAACGCCTTGAAACAGAAAGACAAACCGTTTGTTTACATCGATACCCACGCCGGAGCCGGTAAATATTCTTTTAAATCCGAGTTTGCCCAAAAAACCGGCGAATACCAGCAAGGCATCGCCAAACTTTGGGATAGCCAGGACGCGCCGCCGGAATTAAAAGATTATCTATCCGCAGTACGTGCGGAAAACACCGGACGGCAACTGGTGCGCTATCCCGGCTCGCCGCAATTGGTCAAGCGTTTGGTCAGGCAACAAGACCGCTTGGTATTGTCGGAATTGCACAGTAGCGATGTCGAAGCCCTTCAACAATTGTTCGCCGGCGACAAGCAGGTCAGCGTCTCCAAGGAAGACGGCTTGCAGACCTTGAGCAAGAAGTTGCCGCCCATCCAAAAGCGCGGCTTGATTCTGATCGATCCCAGTTACGAAATGCGCGACGAATACAAAAAAATCATCGCAGCGCTGACGACCGCATATAAACACTTCGCTACCGGTGTTTATGCGCTGTGGTATCCGGTCATCGACCGCACGGCCACTGAAAACTTCATGCGGCAACTTGAGCAAAGCGGCATTCCTCGCCAGCTGCGCATCGAGCATTGTATAGCCGATGACGGACCGGGGCGTGGCATGACCGGTTCCGGCATGTTATTCATCAATCCGCCGTGGCAACTGGATAGTCAAGCCGAAGCCTTGTTGCCTTACTTGAATCCAGCGTTGGCGGATGGCCGGGGGCATTGGCGGGTAGAGTGGCAGGTGCCCGAAGCGACAGTGGCGAGCGCAGTAAGGAATTAGCCATGATTAGAAAGAATCTCGACTTGATCATCGTCGGTTTTGTGGTACTCGCTATCGTCATGTACGATGTGACGCTGGAGCTGCTGGGTGAATTGATGCATCTGGTGTTCGAAGGATTTCATGTGGCCTTCGAGTATGTCGAATTGGGTATTGAAGAAGCCGTCGAATTGGTGTTCCACGTTTTGGATGTCGGTGAAATCATCGAGTATCTATTCGAGTCTGACCGCCACGGCAGCCAGGTGGTGACGTTTTATATTTTGGTCACCATTGCCTGGTTCGGTTTTTATCGACTTTCGAAATTAGTTCCCCGGCTTTGGGCCTCTTTTAAGCAAATGCTTTTGAATACCTGGGTACGGCGGAAGACCGAATTAGAGTTGTATTGGCTGTCGCTGACGATAAGGGACAAGGTGACTATCGCTTTTACTGCCGTGGCTGTTGCTTATATCGCGTCATTTTTCGTGATGTGATGGCGTGCACCGTTGACGAAACCGTTTTATTTTTAATTTTCTTATGCCATTACTAGAACAAGTTACCCAATCCATTCTGGCCGGCAACGGCCTGCAAACCCAGGACGTAGACCGAGTGATGGCGGCGCTGCTCAGTGCGCCGGTCGACGCGGCCGATATTTATTTTCAGTCCAGTCATTTCGAGTCCTGGTCCATGGAGGGCGGCATCATCAAGGAAGGTAGTCATTCCATAGAACACGGCGCCGGGGTGCGCGTGGTGAGCGGCGATAAGACCGGCTTTGCTTACAGCGACCGCATCGAATTGCCGATTCTGCTGGAGGCCGCCAATAACGTCAAAGCCATTGTCAGACACGGTCAGCAGGCGCGGCGCCAGATCGAAGTCGCCAAGAGTTGGCCGCAGTTATACCAACCGGTCAATCCCTTAAAGTCTCTGGACGATCAGGCAAAAATCGACTTACTAAAACGTGTCGATAGCGAAACCCGCAAGTTGGACAGCCGGATCGAAGAAGTGATGGTCAGCTTGATTGCGGCTTATGACAGCGTGTTGATTGCCAATCAGGATGGCTCGTTGGCGGCCGATGTGCGGCCCTTGGTGCGGATGAACGTGACGGTGATTATGGTCGAAAACGGTCGCCGCGAGCAGGGCAGCATGGGCGGCGGCGGGCGCAGCGATTACAGCTTTTTTCTGGAAAATGATCGGGCTTTCGAATACGGCCGCGAAGCGGTGCGTTTGGCCCAGGTTAATTTGCAGGCCCAGGAAGCACCGGCCGGCAATATGACCGTGGTGTTGGGGCCGGGCTGGCCGGGGATTTTGTTGCACGAAGCGATCGGTCACGGTTTGGAAGGCGATTTCAACCGCAAAGGCACTTCGGCGTTTAGTGGTAGAGTCGGCGAGCGGGTGGCTTCTGATTTATGCACCGTAGTCGACGACGGTACGCTGGTTGGCCGGCGCGGCTCCTTGAATATCGACGACGAAGGCACGCCCACCGAAAACACCGTGCTCATCGAAAAAGGTATTTTAAAAGGCTATATGCAAGACAAGCTCAATGCGCGCTTGATGGGCGTCAAACCCACCGGCAACGGCCGCCGGGAATCGTATGCGCACTTGCCGATGCCGCGCATGACCAATACCTATATGCTGCCGGGGCAGAGCGATCCGGAAGAAATTATCCGTTCCGTTAAGAAAGGCTTGTACGCCCGTAACTTTGGCGGCGGCCAAGTGGATATTACCTCCGGCAAATTTGTATTTTCCACCAGCGAAGCCTACTTGATCGAAGACGGCAAAATTACCCGCCCAGTGAAAGGTGCCACGCTAATTGGTAATGGTCCGGACGTTCTGACCAAAGTATCGATGGTCGGCAACGACATGGCCCTGGATAGCGGCGTCGGCACTTGCGGCAAAGACGGGCAAAGCGTACCGGTCGGCGTCGGTCAGCCCACCTTGAAAATCGATGGTCTAACCGTCGGCGGTACCAGCGTTTAATGCCCCGGGCCGCTCGGCCCACACCTGCAATCGAATTCTAAGAGACTTACCGTGCAAAATCAGGAAGAAATTAATCGCTTAAAAAATGTCGTTCAACAGTTATTGGACGAAGCCAAACAACAAGGAGCCAGTGGTGCCGAAGCGGCGTTCAGCGTAGACAACGGGCTGTCGGTGTCGGCGCGGCTAGGGGAAGTGGAAACCGTCGAGTATCACTGCGATCAAGGCATCGGGGTTACCGTTTATTTCGGCCAGAAAAAGGGCTCGGCCAGCACCAACGATATTTCCAGTGATTCGCTAAAAGAAACCGTCAAGGCAGCCTGTAGTATCGCCCGTTACGCCAGCGACGATGCCTATTCCGGCTTGCCGGATGCCGAGTTATTGGCAACCGAGTTTCCGGATCTGGATCTGAACCACCCCTGGGATATTAACGCCGAGCAAGCCATCAATATCGCCATCGAATGTGAAAACATCGCGCGCGGCTACGACAAAGCGATTAGCAATTCCGAAGGCGCGTCGGTCAATACGCATCAAGGCACCCGGGTATTCGGCAATTCGCTGGGCTTTTTGCAAGGTTACCAATCCAGCCGACATTCGTTGAGTTGTTCGGTGCTGGCCGGCAGCGGCGACGCGATGCAGCGCGATTATTGGTACAGCGTGGCGCGTGATGCGGCAGCTCTGGAATCGGCTAGACAAGTCGGCGAAAAAACCGCGCAACGCACCATAGCTCGCTTGAACGCCCGTAGCCTAAGTACGCGGCAATGTCCGGTATTGTTTGCATCGGAAATGGCGTCCGGTTTGATCGGGGCGCTGATCGGTGCGATCAGCGGCGGCAGTTTATATCGCAAATCTTCGTTTTTGCTGGATACGCTGGATACGCAAATTTTGCCGGATTTCGTGCGCATTCATGAGCAACCCTTCGTGCGCGGTGCGCTGGGCAGCGCCAGTTACGACTCGGAAGGTGTCGCGACTAAGGCCAGGGATATTGTCAGCGACGGTATTTTAAGATCGTACGTGCTCAGCACCTACTCGGCCCGCAAGTTGGGCATGCAAACCACCGGCAATGCCGGCGGCGTGCACAATCTGACCGTCGAACCCGGCAGCAACGATTTTGCCGGCATGCTGAAATTGCTGGACACCGGTTTGCTGGTCACCGAATTGATGGGGCAGGGCGTTAATCGCGTGACCGGCGATTATTCGCGCGGCGCTTCCGGCTTTTGGGTGGAAAACGGTGTCATTCAATATCCCGTGCAGGAAATCACGATTGCTGGCAATTTAAAGTCCATGCTGCGCAACATCGTCGCCATCGGCAACGATGTGGATTTGCGCGGTAATATCCGGGTTGGCTCGATTTTGCTGGAACAGATGGCGATTGCGGGCGAGTAAATGCCCGGTGGGTTGTCTGTTCAGCCGATAATATAAGTCTAAGCGTCTCAGACCACTTCGGCATTATTAACCCGGCCCTTAAATCCTATTCGCCCTGTCGAAAGGCAATCCAGCCAGGGCTTCCGCTCAGCCCGAACGGAATACCCGTGATAATTAGGGCCGGGTTAATAGTCAATCAACCCGTTACGCCTGGGGTCAGTAAAAAGTGGCCTGCGGGTAGTTTTTCCGGGTAGGTGTAAGGGCTAGCCTTGTTTTCCGCAACCCAGCGCTTTTCCGCTATCGACTCGAAAGGCGGCGGCAATTCGCCCTGTAGCGACCAAAGATCGAATGGGGTTTCGTCAATTGAAATCTCCCAATCGAAACCACGCTCTTTGACAAAAGGCGCAATCACGTCGTCAAGCGTTCGCATCCACCATTCTCGTATGATCGGTCCCGGCAATGTCCGGGCGATTTGGTCAACCTTAAAGCGAATAAACTTGTCATTCCGCACGCCACCGACAAAACAATTGCCTTTAACCACTTCTTCGAAAATAACGACGGCGTAAAATCTTGGGATTGGCACCGCCGCATAGACGCTGGTGATTTGTTCAGCCAGTTCCTGTTTGTCTTCTGCGCTGAAGGCTCCGCTGGGATGGTAGACTTTCCACAAAGGCATGATGATTCTCCTGATATTTGAGTAAGTTTTGGTGATACTGCTAACCACCTTGTTGTTCTCAATCAGCATCCCGCCAAAACCCGGCGCTTGATGCACGATTGAGAGTCAGGCGACGCGCCACCGCGTTAACTTGCAAGTTCCTTGGGGGAAACTAATGCATATTCCTTGGGTAGAAACTAAACGGCAGCGGCTGCGTCGGCGGTAAATCTATGCCTGAGGAGGCAAACGGTAAAATGCTTTGTATTCATGCGCATATGAAAATAATTGATGCCAAACGCCCCAGGCATTTTCGGTAACATAGCCTGCGTTTACATTCCGGAAACCCAGCCATGGCCGACTTAAGAACGTTTGATTTGAATCTATTGATCGCCTTCGATCTGCTGATGAAGGAACGTAATGTGTCGCGGGCGGCGGAAAAAATGTTCATCAGCCAATCGGCAATGAGCCACGTGCTGCAACGCTTGCGGCAACAATTGGAAGACCCATTGCTGGTGAAAACCCCGGAGGGTATGACACCGACGCTACGCGCCCTGTCACTGGTGGCTCCCGTATCGGCGGTCATTAAAGATGTGGAAAACTTGATTCGCGCGCCGGCGCCGTTCGATCCCGCCACCTGCCGGCGCGCTTTTACCATTGCGGCAACGGATTACGTGGAAGCCTTGCTGTTGCCGATATTGGCGCCGCGCATTGCCCGCCAGGCGCCCGGCGTAGATATTCATTTCAAACGTACCAGCAGCCGCTTTCCTATTAATGCCTTGGAGCAAAGCGAGATAGACCTGATACTGGGTTTTGAAGTGATGTTGAATCCACCCAAGCATCTAAATTGCGAACGCCTGTTCGACGATTTCATGGTCTGCGTGGCCCGCATAGGCCACCCGCGAGTGAATGCGGCATTGACGCTGGAAGACTATATCGACCTGCCGCATATTCTGCTATCCAGAACCGGGGCCGGTATGGGCCAAGTAGACGCCTGGTTGGCGGAACACGGTCGCGAGCGGCGTGTGGCGCTGACCGTGTCGCATTTTCTGTCCGCATCGTTGATCGTGGCACAAACGGACATGGTCATGGCTTTTCCCAAACGAACGGCCGAGCAATTCGTCCGGAACTTGCCATTGCAATGGGTGCCCTTGCCGCTGGATTTACCGCATTACGACACGGTCATGGTCTGGCATCCGCTGCAAGACCAGGATATTGCCAACCGCTGGCTAAGGGATGAAATTCGCGCCGCTTGCGCCATGCTGGACCATCATTCCCCAAACGTCGGTTCGCCCAGCTCGGGAAAATAGCGGACCTGGATGCGCCGGCAATAATCGACTAACGACGATTGCGTTAAGGCGTAATCCTTGACCGGCGAGCTAACCGGACAAGCCATCAAATTGATCAATATGCCGTAGACCGAAGCATCGACGCTGCTGGGCCGATTTCCCAGCAAAAACGCCTTGCCGTGAAGCGCGGCGGCAAGAGCCGCCACGTCGCGCCGGCCCAATTCGAAAATGTCGGCAGCGGCTAGTCGGCCAATGCCATGGCCGCGTAGTTGTCCCCGAATCCGCCGCTTATAGATTGCGGCAACTATGTCCATCATGGGTTGGGACAAACCTTGAAAGATCGCCTGCTTATTGATTTGCCAATTCTCCGCTCCGTATTGCCAGCGGCTATACATGCATACCCAATACAAATGTTCTTCCAACAAGCGTTGCCAAGCCAGAGCTATGGCCTTTTGCTTGGTCGACAGATGCTCATCCAGGCTGTCGCCATAATGTTGTTGCAGGTAGCGAATAATCACCCGGCTATCGGGAAGCTTTAGGCCGTTGTCTTCTATGAAAGGTAGCTTGCCGAAGGGCGCATAGAGGGGCAAAGTTTCGGCAATCCGATATTCGATACCGGCCATGCGCAGATACGTTTCCAGCTTTACGCAAAACTGACTGGGGTTGGGAATGTTCCAGGCTCTGGGAAATTGATACAACGTAATCATGCGGAACTTTGTTTATGTCTCTGTAAACACTGGCGACATGCTCCAGAAATAGCTGGCCATTGCATCCTCTATAAAACAAACGGTGTCGTGATCGAATAGTACCATGCAGTGTTTGGCTGAATCCGGCTCTTGACATGCGGTTGGACTATACGCAGAAATGGGCCAAAGATTAGCCGCCATCCGGCAACACAAAGCGAATCGGCCGTGAACCGATCTTTGCGCCCGTCACCTCGTCGATGGCCACTGGTTTAATTGCCTGCCCGGTTTCGGCGTCCTCGATATACACCAGTTTGCCGCCACTACGGTGTTGGCTACCCCATGCCCCTATCATAATCAACACCGGCAGAAAATCGCGGCCGGCGGCTGTCAACACATACTCCTCCCGTGGCGGACGCTCCGAGTAAAGCCGCTTTTCCAAGATGCCTTCCTCTGTCAGCGTCGCCAAGCGCCGGGTCAACATCGTCGGCGCGATACCCAGGCTTTTCCGAAACTGGTCGAAGCGCGTCAGGCCAAAATGCGCGTCCCGCAGAATCAATAGACTCCAGGCGTCGCCGAGAAAAGCCAGGCTGCGCGCGATAGGACAAGGATCAGCACAAATATTTTTATCGTTCATACGTTTTTAGTAGTTACTTAATATTAAATTGATAGTAACATTGCTTTCAAAATGATAGTAACACTTAAGCGATAGACAATCCACCCCACGGGAGACTTGATATGAACAATAAAGACCAAGCCGTAGCCTTGATCACCGGTGCATCCTCTGGCATTGGGTTGGTAACGGCCAAGGCCCTGCAACGCGCGGGTTACCGCGTATTCGGCACCAGCCGCAAGGCAGCTGCAAGCGTCGACGGCATCACCATGCTGAGCTGCGACGTCACCGATGAAGCCTCGGTAAACGACACGGTAGCCGAGGTCTTGAAACAGGCCGGACGCATCGATCTGCTGGTCAATAATGCCGGTGTCGGCTTGCTAGGAGGCGCGGAAGAATCGTCCACCGCGCAAGCCCAGGCTTTGTTTGACGTCAACGTGTTCGGCATTACTCGCGTGACCAATGCCGTGTTGCCGACCATGCGCAAGCAAGGGAAAGGCAGAATCGTCAATATCAGCTCCGCCCTTGGTTTTATCCCAGCGCCTTACAACGCGCTGTATGCCGCGACCAAGCATGCGGTCGAAGGCTATTCCGAATCGCTGGACCACGAACTGCGCAGCTTCGGCATCCGGGTGGTACTGGTGGAACCGGGATATACCCGCACCGCGTTCGAAGCCAGCCTCACCAAGCCCGATCAACCGCTGGCCGTCTACGACTCTGTGCGTGCCGGCATGGAAGTGGTCATGCGCAATGGTGTGAATGCGGGCGATGCTCCGCAGGTGGTCGCCGACACGGTGTTGAAAGCCGCGACTGCCGTGGCTCCCAAAAGGCGCTATACCGCCGGAAAACAGGCAAACCAAGTGCGCTTTCTGCGTCGTTTCATGCCGGAAGCCTTGGTGGACAAGAGCTTGCGCCAGTTTAACCAGCTGCCGATAGTCTGAATGATTGGAAGATAAGCACATGATCTATTCATCTAAGAATGCCATGACAGTGGCGCATGCCGCGAGTAGGCATGTCCGAGAAGGAACGGTAGCGATATGAGTCTTGTGAACGAAACCGGCGCCGGGCTCAATGGCTTAAACCAGTTGCGTGCCCTGATGACCTCCGAGCGTAAGCCGGGAATGTTGATGTCGCTGGATTTCGAGCTGGTGGAAGTCGATCTAGGCAAAGCCGTGTTTGCCGGCAAACCTGGCGAACATGCCTATAACCCCCTGGGCACCGTTCACGGCGGCTATGCGGCCACTTTGCTGGATTCCGCCTGCGGCTGTGCCGTTCATTCCAGACTAACCGGAAAGCAGGCCTATACCACCTTGGAATTGAAAATTGCCTATCATCAGGCCATGACCAAGCACACGGGCTTGGTAAGAGCGGAAGGCAGGGTTTTGTCGTTAGGGAAGCGAGTCGCTTTTGCCGAAGCCCGTCTGATTGATGCAGAAGACCAGCTCTATGCCTCGGCGTCATCGACATTATTGATTTTCGGGCGAGAGGCTAATTGATGGCCATTGCTTTGCCGAACCATTGCAGCGTAATTCCCCTGCAGCCGTCGATGCCAAGTTGGCCGCCGAGATCCTGATCAATAACAGCAGCGAATGATTATTTCGAATATCACTCAACCTTTTACCGAAGGAGGCAGCCACATGCCGAAACCAAATACGCCGTTTACACCGATTGCCCCTGACCGGCTGCAATTCCAATTCACCAACAAAGGCTGGCTGCTGGCTGGGCTGTTGCCGCTTATGATGAACGCCGGCTGCAGCGACCAGGACAAACCCACACAATCCGTTGTCCGCCCGGTGAAGGTGTTTCGCATCGAGCAAAACGCCGTCGCCGGCGCCAGAAGTTTTGCCGGGGAAGTCCGGGCCAGATTCGAGACGCCCTTATCCTTCCGAGTGGCCGGTAAACTGCTGGAGCGCAAAGTGGACGTCGGCGACTCCGTGCGTAAAGGCCAACTGCTGGCGATACTGGACGGCAACGATTACCGCCTGGCCGTGCAGGGCCTTAAGGCTCAGCTGGCTTCCTCCCTGGCCGACAGTAATTTTCTGCGCGACGATCTGGTGAGATACCGCGAATTACTGAACCAGCAAGTCATCAGCCCGCCGGAGTTCGAACGCCACGAAACTGCTTACACCACGGCGCGGGAGCGGACGGCGGCGCTGGCAGCGCAATTGGCTGAGGCGAATAACCAGCTGAGCTATACCGAATTGCATGCCGACCGCGACGGCGTGGTGACGGCGCTGGCTGTCGAGGCCGGACAGGTGCTGGCGGCCGGCCAAGCCGTGGTGACACTGGCCCAGCTCGACGAAAAGGAAATTCACTTCGACGTGCCCGAGCATCGCTTGGCGGAAATCAAACACCAACAAGCCGTTAGCGTGTCTTTGTGGTCCGATGACGAACGGCGGCTCAATGCTAAAATCCGCGAAATCGCCTCGGCCGCCGATCCGGCCAGCCGCACCTACCGCGTCAAGGCCAGCTTGCTGGAAGGTCTGGATGCCGCGCAATTAGGCATGACGGCGACCGTTCATATAACGGCGAACACCGCTTCCGGTATCGCCATCCCGCTGTCCGCCGTCTATACCCCACAAAACCAACCCGATCATTCATTGGTCTGGGTGGTCGACGAGCAGGCGGCTACCGTCAAATCCGTGCCGGTTCGCCTGGGCGAAACGCAGCCCGGCGAACGCATTGCCGTCGACGGGCTCGCCGCCGGCCAATTGCTGGTCAGCGCCGGTGTTCAACGTCTGGCCGAGGGGCAGGCTGTGCGCTTGCCGGAAGGATCGGAATTGCCTAATAACCACGGTCGGCAGGAACAATTATGAAAGCGTTCAACCTCAGCGAATGGGTGCTTAACCATCGCTCCTTCACCGGTTTTATGCTGGCATTGGTGGTGCTCGGCGGGGTATTCGCCTATCACATGCTGGGCCAGCAGGAAGATCCGCCGTTCACGTTCCGAATCATGGTGGTCAAGACCCTCTATCCCGGCGCCACCGCTTTGGAAGTCGAGCATCAGTTGACCGACAGGCTGGAAAAGAAAATCCAGGAGCTGCCCAACCTGGATTACCTGCGCAGTTACTCCAAACCCGGCGAATCGGTGATTTTCGTCACCCCGCGCGAAGATACGCCGCCCAAGGAGATTCCCGAGCTTTGGTATCAAGTGCGCAAAAAAGTCGATGACATCCGCATGACGCTGCCGCCCGGCAGCATCGGGCCGTTTTTCAACGACGAGTTCGGCGATACCTATAGTCTGCTCTATGCCTTCTCTGGCGACGGCTTTAATTATGCCGACCTCAAACTGGCGGCCGATTCGGTCCGCCAACAGTTGTTGCGGGTCAAGGATGTCGAGAAGATCGATCTGATCGGCGTACAGGATGAAAAGATTTTCGTCGAGTTTTCCGACAAAAAGCTGGCCGAACTGGGCCTGGAGTCGGCGGCGGTGGCTCAGGCCGTGCAGGCGCAGAACGGCATGGCGCCGGCCGGCACCGTGTTTTCCGCGCAACGCAATCTGCCGATACGCCTGACTGGCTCGTTCGACTCGGAAGATAGCGTCGCCAATATGGCGGTACGCCTCGCTAATCGCACCTTCAAGGTCAAAGATTTTGCAAAGGTGACGCGCGGCTATGTCGATCCAGCGGAATTCAAGATGCGTTTCAACGGCAAATCGGCCCTGGGGCTCGGCGTGACCATGAATAAAAAAGGCAATGTGATCGCCCTGGGAAAAAACCTGGAGGACACGCTGGCCGGCATCATAAACGAGTTGCCGTTGGGCATGGACGTGGAGCAAGTCGCCAATCAAGCGCATGTGGTGAAAAACCAGATGGCGGAATTCGGCCAAACCTTCCTCGAAGCGCTGGCTACCGTATTGGTGGTCAGCTTCTTGAGCCTGGGCTGGCGCACTGGTTCCGTGGTGGCGCTGACTGTGCCGCTGGTGCTGGCCGCCACCTTGCTGGTGATGCTGCTGTGCGGCATCGATTTGCAGCGGATTTCCTTGGGCGCATTGATCCTGGCGCTGGGCCTGTTGGTGGACGATGCGATGATTGCCGTCGAGATGATGGCCCGCAAGCTGGAAGAAGGTTGGGACCGGATGCGCGCCGCGACCTATGCGTATACCGCCACCGCCTTTCCGATGCTGACCGGTACCTTGATCACCATCGCCGGTTTCCTGCCGGTGGGATTGGCGCAATCGTCGGCCGGCGAATATACCGTGGCGATTTTTCAGGTGGTGGGCATTTCGCTGATACTGTCGTGGATAGGCGCGGTGGTGTTCACTCCGTATCTGGGATTCTTGATTCTCAAGGTGCATGCCAACGCCGACGGCCCGATCCACGATTTGTTCGATACGCCGTTCTACAACCGCTTGCGGCGCTGGGTGGATGCCTGCGTAGCGCACCGTAAGAAAGTCATTGTCGCCACGCTGGCTTTGTTCGGCCTAGGTGTGGTGGCCTTAACCCACGTTCCCGAACAGTTCTTCCCGCTATCCAATCGACCGGAAGTCATTGTCAACCTGTGGCTGCCGGAAGGCAGTGCCTTCGAGCAAACCGAAGCCGCCGCCAAACGCATGGAAGCGTTATTAGCCGAGGACGAGGACGTGGAGCATGTCGCCAGCTATGTTGGCAGCGGTACGCCGAGGTTTTTCATGTTGATCGTGCAACAACTGGCGAATACCAATCTGGCCGAACTGGTGGTGATGACCAAGGATAACCAGGCGCGGGAACGGGTGATGCAGCGCGTCCGCCGGATTCTTGAGACCGACTTTCCGAACGTGCGCGGTCGGGTGAAGCGTCTCAATGTCGGGCCGCCTATGGATTATCCGTTGGCGTTCCGAGTGCTCGGCGAAAATCCCAACATCGTGCGCGGCATTGCCGAGCGGGTGGCCGGGGTGGTGCGCAATCATCCCGGCACCGTGGATGTCAACGACGACTGGCATGACCGTATGCCGTCGTTCCGCTTAGATTTGGATCAGGACAAGGCCCGCGCCCTGGGCGTGTCGACGGCCAGCCTGTCACTAGCCTTGCAGGCGCATTACACCGGCATCCCGGTCGGACAACTGCGCGAGCAGGATAAATTGATCGACATCGTCTGGCGGGCCAGCCCCGAATTACGCAGCGCCGCCGACCAATTGCCGGACGTCGCGGTGCGTACGGCCAATGGCAAGGCAGTAGCGCTGTCGCAGTTCGTCAAATTCGAGACCGTATTCGAGGACGGCGTGCGCTGGCGGCGCAACCGCTTTCCGGCCATCTCGGTACGCGCCGATGTGGCCGACGGCAAGATGGCCCCGGACGTGGCGGCGGAAATCGTCCCGAAACTTAAACCGATTCAGTATAGCCTGCCAACCGGCTATTTCATCGAAACCGGCGGCTCCAAGGAAGACGCGGTGAACGCGCAAAAGTCGATTCTGATCTGGATTCCGCTGGTGCTGATTGTCACGCTGATCCTGTTGATGATGCAGTTGCAGAATCTGTCCAGGACTTTCATGGTGTTCAGCACCGCGCCGCTGGGCGTGATCGGCGCGGCCTTCGCTCTGCTGTTGTTCGGAGCGCCGTTCGGCTTCGTGGCCTTGCTCGGCATCCTGGCGCTGGCCGGCATGATCATGCGCAATTCGGTGATTTTGGTGGATCAGATCGATCAGGACGAACAGTCAGGACTCGACACTTGGTCGGCCATCGTCGAATCGACAGTGCGGCGGTTCCGGCCGATCATGCTGACCGCAGCGGCGGCGATCCTGGCGATGATACCGCTGTCGCGCAACGACTTCTTCGGCCCGCAGGCCATCGCGATCATGGGCGGGCTGACGGTGGCGACCGCGCTGACGGTGTTCTTCCTGCCAGCGTTGTATGCGGCTTGGTTCAGAGTGGCGCGTACCGACGCAAAAACTCCCTCTCCCGCCGGGAGAGGGTTGGGGTGAGGGGATAAGGCTTTGTTTTATATGCCCTCATCCTAACCTTCTCCCAAGGGGAGAAGGAATAAACCCCGCTTTTACGATAATCCTCGCGGATACCGCGCGATGCGGCAACGGAGTTTTACAATGAATAATCGATATTTAACACCACTGACCATACTGTCCCTGGCTAGTCTAATCGCCTGTACGCCGACCCGCGTCGGGGACCAGGTAGCGCTCAATAGCCCGGCAACCTGGCAACACGCGCCCAATGCCCAAACCGCCGAAACGGCGGACCTGAAGACTTGGTGGCAAGGATTCAACGACCCCTTGCTGAACGAGTTGATAGACCAAGCCTTGGCCGCCAACCACGATCTGAAGATCGCCTCCGCTCGCGTCCGCGAAGCCAACGCGATGGTCACCGTCGCCGAAGCGGCGCTGTACCCCAGTCTAGATTTCTCGCTGTCCGGCGGCCGGGAAAAACGCATCGACCGCATCGTCGGCGTGCCGAGCGAGCAAGGCATCAAATTGATCACTCCGACCGCCGATGCCGTCAGCGGCGGACTGGCGGCGCGCTGGGAAATCGACGTGTTCGGCGGCCGGCATTTGGAAGCGGAAGCCGCCGCCGCGCAAGCCGAAGGCAGTCAGGAAGGCTTGCATGCGGCGCAAGTCGGCCTGTTGGCCCAGGTGGCGACCAATTATCTGGAACTGCGCGGCGTGCAGCGACGCACCGGCATTCTGCAAGAAAATATAGCCTTGCAACGCGAGCGGCTGAGGACATCGCAGGTATTTGTTAAAGCCGGGCTGGCAAACGAGGCCGATCTGGCCCGCCAGCAAACCTTGTTGCAGGGCACCGAAGCGACGCTGCCGGGTTTGGTTAACGCCGAGCAAAACCTGATCCATAGTTTGGGCGTATTGCTGGGCGAGCCGCCGGAAAACCTGGGAACGCGGCTGGCCGCTGTCGGCCGGTTGCCGAAGCAAGCGCCGGCCATGCCAAACCTGCTGCCGGCCGACATACTGGCGCAACGGCCGGATCTGCGCCTGGCGCAAACCGAAGTCAGCGCGGCGGCGGCCAGCCTGGGTTCGGCGCGGGCCGATCTTTATCCCAAGATCGTTTTGTCGGCCAGCGGCGGTCTCGGCGCACTGGCGGTCGGCGGGTTTCCGAGTCTGGCGGATAGCGTGTATGCGCTGGGCTCGGGGCTTTCCGCACCGATCTTCAACGCCGGCCGCATCCGCGCCCATATCACCGCCGCAGATGCGCGGTTGGAGCAAGTCGCGGCCAATTACGAGAAGACTTTCTTGTTGGCTTTGGAAGATGTCGAAAACGCCTTCGTCGCCCATCGTGCCGCGACCGATAGCTTCGGCCGATTGACTGAAGCGGAAGCCTCGGCGGAAAAAGCCTACCGGCTTGTCGATACCTTGTATAGTCGCGGCGCAGGGAATTATTTGGCCGTTTTGGATGCCCAACGCAGCAAACTGTCTGTCAGCGACGAACGCGCCAAAGCCGAAACGGCGGTCGGCGTGGCGATGGTGTCGTTGTACCGGGCTTTCGGTGGCGGCTGGACAGTTGATTCATTGGTGAGTGGGATCGACAATAAATCGATCGCTAGCCGCGACAAGCAATAGCAAAATCAACGAAACTCATCGCAATTGTGCAAACAGGAAAATCACATGACGAAACCTTATCGCCAACTCTTAACCGCGAATTGTCCATGAATAACGACCCTATTATTTCCATACGCGGGGTCAACAAGACCTATGCCGGCGGTTTCCAGGCTTTGAAAAACATCAACCTGGACATTCGGCGCGGCGAGATATTTGCTTTGCTCGGGGCCAATGGCGCCGGCAAAACCACGTTAATCGGCGTCATTTGCGGCATCGTCAACGCCAGTGCCGGTAGCATCATCGCCGACGGCCACGACACCGTCCGAGACTACCGCGCCGTGCGCGCCGCCATTGGCCTAGTGCCGCAGGAATTGCACACCGACGCCTTCGAGTCGGTGTGGGCCACGGTTAATTTCAGCCGCGGACTGTTTGGCAAGCCGCCCAACCCTGCTTATATAGAAAAAGTGCTGCGGGATTTATCGTTATGGGACAAGCGCGACGCGAAAATCATGTCGCTTTCCGGTGGTATGAAACGCCGGGTGCTGATCGCCAAGGCGCTAGCGCATGAGCCGACGATATTGTTTCTGGATGAGCCGAGCGCGGGCGTCGATGTGGAACTGCGCCACGACATGTGGCGTATGGTGCGCGAACTGCGCGCCAACGGCACTACCATCATCTTGACTACCCATTACATCGAAGAAGCCGAAGACATGGCGGATCGCATTGGCGTCATCAACAAGGGCGAATTGATCATCGTCGAAGACAAAGCGGTGCTGATGCGCAAACTCGGCAAGAAGCAATTGACGCTGACCTTGCGCCAGCCCATGTCCGAGATTCCGTCCGAACTTGACGCCTGGGCGTTGACGCTGACAGAAGACGGCGAACGCTTGGTCTACAGCTTCGACACCCAAGAAGAGGAGACAGGTATTGCCGAGTTGCTACGCCGGCTGAGCGAACACGGGATCGATTTCAAAGACCTCAGCTCCAGCGAAAGCTCGTTGGAAGACATTTTCGTCAGCCTGGTTCACCAATCACAAGGGGCGCAATCATGAATATCTACGGCATCCGCGCCATTTACCGCTTCGAAATGGCCCGTACCTTTCGCACGCTGGCGCAAAGCATCGCCGCGCCGGTGCTGACCACCTCGCTGTACTTTATTGTCTTCGGTAAAGCCATCGGTTCACGGATGGGCGACATCGATAGCGTTAGTTACGGGGCCTTTATCATCCCCGGCCTCGTGATGCTGAATCTGCTCAACGAAAGCATCTCCAACGCTTCTTTCGGCATCTATATGCCGAAGTGGGCGGGCACGATTTACGAACTGCTGTCGGCGCCGGTGTCCTGGGTCGAAGTGCTGCTGGGTTATGTGGGGGCGGCGGCGACTAAGTCGGTGCTGCTGGGCTTGCTGATTTTGGGCACAGCTCGTTTGTTCGTGCCTTACGAGATCGCCCATCCGCTGTGGATGATCGGCTTTTTGCTGCTGACAGCGGTGACCTTCAGCCTGTTCGGCTTCATTATCGGCCTGTGGGCCGACAGTTTTCAGAAGCTGCAGGTGGTGCCGATGTTGGTGGTGACGCCGCTGACTTTTCTGGGCGGCGCGTTCTATTCGATCAATATGCTGCCGCCCTTGTGGCAGAAAGTCACCTTGTTTAATCCGGTGGTGTATTTGATCAGCGGCTTTCGCTGGAGCTTTTACGGCATGGCCGACGTGGATGTCGCGATGAGCATAGGCATGACGTTTGGCTTTCTGACCGTCTGTTTGATTTTTGTCTGGTGGGTATTTAAAACCGGGTACAAGATTAGAAATTAAGTCTGAAGCAACGTAGCTTAGTAGGGTACGCAGCGCGTACCCTTTGGCTTATCAGATAGTGCTCAGTATCTCTTCGATCAACGCCGGGCCTTTATAGATCAAGCCGCTATAAATCTGCACCAGACTGGCGCCCGCGGCGAGTTTTTCCTGGGCGTCTGTGCCGCTTAATATGCCGCCGGCCGCGATAATCGGTAGTTTGCCGTTCAATTCTGCTGCCAAGCCTTTCACCACCCGAGTCGAACTGTCTTTAACCGGCGCGCCGCTCAAGCCGCCGGCTTCGTTGGCGTGGATATGGCCCTGGATTTTATCGCGGGCGATGGTGGTGTTGGTGGCAATCACCCCGTCGATGCCAAATTCCAACAACAACCCCGCGATGTGGCGGATTTCTTCATCGGTTAAATCCGGCGCGATTTTTACCGCGATGGGCGTGTACTTGCCCTGTGCCGCTTGCAACTTCAGTTGTTCTTCCTTCAATGCGCTGAGTAGTTGCTTGATCTCGTCCCCTTGCTGCAGTTGGCGTAAATTCTTGGTGTTGGGCGAGGAAATGTTGATGGTGATATAGCTCGCTGCCGCGTAACTTTTCCTGAGACCGATCAAATAATCTTCAGTCGCGTTTTCCAATGGCGTATCGGCGTTCTTGCCAATATTGATGCCCAAAATGCCGCGATATTGGCATTTACCGACTTGTTCCAGCAAATGATCGATACCCTGGTTATTAAAACCCATCCGGTTGATGATGGCCTGGTGTTCCGGCAGGCGGAACAGGCGCGGTTTGGGGTTGCCGGGTTGCGGGCGCGGGGTGACGGTGCCGATTTCGATAAAGCCAAAACCCAACTCGGCCAACGCATCAATGTAATCGCCGTTTTTATCCAGGCCGGCAGCCAAGCCAAGCGGGTTTTTGAAATTCAAGCCCATCACTTCGACCGGCTTGTCGCTGACTTTGGGTTTGCTCAAAACCGACAAGCCGCTGCGCTGGGCCAGTTTTAACAAATCCAGCGTGACATGATGCGCGGTTTCCGGGTCCAGGGAGAACAGTAAGGGGCGTAACAAAGGATAAAAATTCATGGCGCGGTTGCTCGAGTTAGCGAATACGGGGTCGGGTCTATTTCGGTGGGGCGCTGCAAAATCAGGTCCGCCAACAGCTTTGCGGAAGCCGGTCCCATCACCAAGCCATTTCTAAAATGGCCGGCATTGATGCTGAGATTGTCAATTTTGGGATGTTGTCCAACCGTCGGTATGCCTTGCGGGCTGCCTGGGCGCAGGCCGGCCCAATGATGGCAAACGGGATAGTTTTTCAAGGTCGGCAGTAACTCGGTGGCGAATTGGTAAAGCTGTTGCTTGGCGTCTTCGGTGGTGACTTTGTGAAAGCCGGCTTGCTCCACGGTGCTGCCCGCCAGTATTTTGCCGTCACGGCGCGGGATCAAATATTGATCGCCGTCCAATACCATATAAGGCAAGGTTGTTGGCGTGGCGTCGAACAGCAGCATCTGGCCTCTGACCGGCTTGATTTGCAGGTCTACCGGCCAATCCGGCAATAAATCCCGCATTAAATCGGTGGTCCAGGCGCCGGCGCTGACGATCAGGTGCTGAGCGGTGTAGGTGCCGTTGTTGGTGTCAATGCGTTCAACTCGGTGGTTGGCGATGCCGATCTTGTGAATTTCGGTGCTATCCAAAAATTTCACGCCGGCTTGTATTAAGTAAGCGTGGAGCGATTTTAATAATCTGGGATTGCGGGCCTGGGCAATTCCCGGCAGCCATAGCGGATGGTCGAGATCGCTGGTAAACGGCTCGGTCAAGGCCGTTGCGGCCGGCTGGTAGTCGATGTGGTAATGCTCGCACCATTCTATGGCTTGTGCGTAGTCCGGATTTTTGCAGATCAGCATGCCGCAGTCATACCATTCAGGGTCGATACCGGTCGCGGCGAGCAGGTCCCGGCTTAAGGCCGGGTATTTTTTTAAGCTGTTGACCGCTAAATCAGAGATCGCTGCGGCTTGGCGCCAGGGATAAATCGGCAGCAAAATGCCGCCGCCGGCCCATGAGGATTCCTGGCCCGGTTTGGATTTGTCGAGGATGGTGACGTCGCGGCCGGCCAGGCGCAGTTCGCGAGCGGCTAATAGGCCGCTGATACCGCCGCCGATGATCAGAATATCCAGGTGTGTGGTCATGCAAATGCCGAGGAAAACGGGTGTAAGAAGGCTTTTTTAAGGTAACACGAAGGCGGCTTATTTTGATAGGGTTTGCCGATTGTCCATGGGTGTGTGAAAAAGCAAATGGCTGTTGTTAATTTTTGACAAATATGGATTATAGTTTACAAAGTATTTGTATCTTATTGATATAAAACAAATTTTTTGAGTAAAAAAAATAGACTTAAAACTTGTAAGGCTAGTGTTTTGCTGCTATTATTGCCCACGTGAAGAAATCCTGTGTTGCTTTAAAGCTATTCAGTCTTAACAATAATTACCCTTGGGGGGAACAACAATGAGTTTTACTAAAAGCAAATTAGCGCTGGGTGTTGCCGCAGCGTCTTTAACAATGGCTGGAGCATTCATTGCCCCACAAGCCCAAGCTGCCGGTTCCAGTGCCGAGCGCGTCGCTGACGCTGCCGCCAGAAAAACCGAAGCTCTGGAAGCGCAAATGCAACAAATGGCCGAGCAAATGCAAGCCATGCAAGCTGAATTGAGCCGCGTTAAATCTTCATCTGCCAGCTCCACTGCTGCGAATGCAAAAGTTCAAGAGTTGGATCAATGGATGGCGTCTGTTAAGTCAACTCCTGCGCAAGCGTCTGCCAAAGATAACTTGGTGGCGGTTCGTGGCGGTTGGCAAGCTTTGGATCACGCCAGAGGAAGCACTGTTTTTCCAACCCATAATGGCGCATTCTTATCCAACAACCAAAACAACGAAGGTTTTTACTTCGGTGGTGCGTTTGATTTTAACGTGAACAACGATTTGTTCGGATTGGTGGATGACACCTCTTTCGCTATTGAGTTGGGTATTGAATATGCTCAGTACGGTACTGGTGCGAACACTGTGTCGAGTGGTTACTATGTACCATCTCTCAATGCAACGGCGATTACTGATGACACACAAGCAACCGATGCTCGCTTGAGAATCAATGCTTCTCCAAAAATCAAATTCATGCATGGCAGCAAATTCCGTCCTTGGTTGATTCCGGTTGGTCTGGACATCAACATTCTGGGCGTGCCTTCCAACGCGGTTTCCGTGTTGAATGCTGGTATGAACTTCGGTGCTGGCGCAGAATATGACATCTTCAGAGGCATCGTATTGGGTTCAGACGTGCGTTACCACTACTCCACCAGCAAATTGGACGGTACACCTACCGACGGTTTCAGTGCTGGCGGTTACTTAGGTTTCAAATTCTAAGTTAACACTTAGTTAGCATGCAAAAGGGAAGGTGTCACAGCCTTCCCTTTTTTTATGGATGAAAAACAATGAAAACCCTCTATCCGGATATTTCGCCGTTCCATACCTTTTTTCTGGAAACCGATAGCGAGCATCGCGTCTATGTCGAGCAATCCGGCAATCCGGCCGGTATTCCGGCGATTTTTTTGCATGGCGGCCCGTGTTCCGGCACCAAGCCGGATCATCGGCGGTTTTTCGATCCCGAGCGCTACCACATTATCCTGATGGACCAGCGTGGCTGCGGATTATCCGAGCCGTTTGGTGAATTGCAAGGCAATACCACTCAGGATTTGCTGGCCGATATGGAGCGTATCCGCACGCAATTACGGATTGATAGTTGGTTGTTATTCGGCGGTTCCTGGGGTGGTACGTTGGCTTTGCTTTATGCTCAGCAGCATCCGACACAGGTGTTGGCTATGATCTTGCGCGGCGTGTTTTTAGCGCGGCAGGCCGATATGGAGTGGTTTCTGGGTAACGGCGTCAATAAAATCTACCCCGAACGCTGGCAGATCTTGCTGGATGCTTTGCCCAATTTGCCGGATGCCAATGTCCTGGAGCGATTGGTGGAGGCGATTTTTGGTGCCGATCAGGATGTAGCTAAACGTGCTGCTCAACAATGGCAAGCCTGGAGCGGGCAAGTGGCGCTGGGCAATGACTATCTGGAAAGTATGGAGTCGGTTAGCGAGCAAATGCTACGGCAAGTAAAAATGGAATTGTCTTATGCCATCCATGATTATTTCATCCGCGAAAATCAAATCCTGGAAAACTGTGCGGCGTTACAGTCGATACCAACTATCATCATTCACGGCAGAAACGATTTGACCTGTCCTATAGAAGCCGGTTGGCGCCTGCATCAAGCGTTGCCGCAATCTCGTTACGTAGTGCTGCCAAATGCCGGCCACATTGCGCGGGGCGACGAAATGATCGATGCGTTAGTATCCGCGACCGATGAGATGGCCAGGCTTTTAGCGTAGACAAGGGCATTATGAGCAATAAAAAACGACTGGTCATCGGCATGACCGGCGCAACCGGGGCTATTTACGGCGTCAGGATGCTGCAAATATTGCGAGAGCAAGACGAATGGGAAACGCATCTGGTGGTATCGTCCGCCGGCTTGGTTAACCTGAAATACGAACTGGATATGGATCGGGCTGCTTTGTATGAGCTGGCGAATGTTACGCATGGCATAAACGATATTGCTTCCTGTATTGCCAGCGGCTCTTTCAAGACCGAAGGCGTGGTGATTGCGCCGTGTTCGATGAAGACGCTGGCGGCGGTAGCGCATGGGTTTGGCGATAACTTGATTTCCAGAGCGGCGGACGTGGCGTTGAAAGAGCGCCGCAAAACGGTACTGGTGCCCCGCGAGACCCCGTTAAATTTGGCGCATATCCGCAATATGGCCAGCGTCACGGAAATGGGCGGGATTATCTATCCGCCAATGCCGGCTTTTTACAACAAGACCGATTCCGTGCGGGCAATGGTTGATGAGGGGGTGGGGCGAATTCTGGATATGTTTGGGGTTGACGCGACGGGGCTATTCAAGCCTTGGACGGGTCTGGGCGGTTAAGTTTTTATCGGTCTCGACTAAATACGGGGTTTTTGCCGGGTAAATAGTCGGTCTTCAATTGACAGGGTGCCTTATTCTGATTTAGAGTTGCCGCACTCGCGAAAAATGCCCATCGACAAAGGCTTGCGGCGCTCTCGACTTAAAGACCTGAAAATGGTGTTTGGTTGGGGGGTGGGTCTTAAAACAATAACTGTAACTATAACAATCGGAGCACATAAATATGGCAAGACCATTAATTCAAATGGCGTTGGATTCACTGGATTTCAACCAAACTGTCGAATTGGCTGATAAAGTAGCGCCTTATGTCGATATTTTTGAAATCGGCACTCCTTGCATTAAATATAACGGTATCAACCTGGTCAAAGAACTGAGACAACGTTACCCAGACAAATTGTTGTTGGTTGACTTGAAAACTATGGACGCAGGCGAATACGAAGCAGGCGCTTTCTACGCTGCAGGCGCAGACATCTGCACCGTGTTGGGCGTATCCGGTTTGGCTACTATCGCTGGCGTTATCAAAGCAGCAAAAAAACACGCTGCCGAAACCCAAATCGACTTGATCAACGTGGCTGACAAAGCCGAGTGCGCGAGAGAGTCTGTTAAATTGGGCGCGCAAATCGTCGGTATTCACACCGGTTTGGATGCACAAGCGGCAGGCCAAACCCCATTTGGCGACTTGAACGACATCGCTCGTTTGGGCTTGGGCGTACGTATTTCTGTTGCCGGCGGTATCAAACAAGCGACTGTTCAACAAGTCGTTGAAGCTGGCGCTAACATCATCGTGGTTGGTGCTGCTATCTATGGCGCACCATGCCCAGCAACAGCTGCTCGCGAAATCCGCGAACTGGTTGACGCTGCTGCTGCATAAACCAGCTTTGTCAATTCCTATTTGTTAGGAAATATAAGGACGGGTGGTTAGCGCCACTCGTCCTTTCGTTCGTTATAACCCCCAGTTTTTACCGGGCACGGCCGATCACGAGCCGGCTCGCACTACCAGATTCAAAGGAGAATTAAACATGCCTTCGCGCCGAGACTTAGCGAACGCCATCCGCGCACTTAGCATGGACGCCGTACAGAAAGCCAACTCCGGGCACCCCGGTGCCCCGATGGGGATGGCCGACATCGCAGAAGTATTGTGGAATGATTTTCTGCAACATAATCCCAGCAACCCTAAATGGCCCAACCGCGACCGCTTCATTTTGTCCAACGGCCACGGCTCCATGCTGATTTATTCCTTGCTGCACTTGGCCGGCTACAACCTGCCGATCGAAGAACTGAAACAGTTCCGCCAACTGCACTCACAAACCCCAGGACACCCTGAATATGGCTACACCGAGGGCGTCGAAACCACCACGGGTCCCTTGGGACAAGGCATCACCAATGCCGTCGGTTTCGCTTTAGCCGAACGCACCCTGGCCGGCCAATTCAACCGTCCCGGTCACGACATCGTCGACCACCACACCTACGTATTCCTGGGTGACGGTTGCTTGATGGAAGGTATCTCCCACGAAGCCTGCTCCCTGGCCGGCTCCATGAAACTGGGCAAACTGATCGCCTTCTACGACGACAACAACATCTCCATCGACGGCGAAGTCCGTGGTCATGGCAACGTTGCCGGCTGGTTCCTCGACGACACCCCGAAACGCTTCGAAGCCTACGGCTGGCACGTCATTCCTAAAGTCGACGGCCACAACCCCGACGCCGTCAAAGCCGCGATTGAAGAAGCCAAAAAAGTCACCGACAAGCCTTCTATCATCTGCTGCCAAACCATCATCGGTTTCGGTTCGCCGAACAAACAAGGCAAAGAAGAATGCCACGGCGCCGCTTTAGGTGAAGCTGAAATCGCCCTGACCCGCGAAAAGCTGGGCTGGCCGCACGCGCCGTTCGAAATCCCTGCCGACATCAAAGCCGCTTGGGACGCCAACGCCAAAGGCGCCCAACTGGAAAGCGCCTGGAACGCCAAATTTGCTGCCTACAAAGCCGCACATCCGGAATTGGCAGCCGAATTCGAACGTCGCGTGATCAAAAACCAACTGCCTGCCGATTGGGCTGAAAAATCCAAAGCGTTTATCGCTGCGGTGGATGCCAAAGGCGAAACCATCGCCAGCCGCAAAGCCTCACAAAACACCTTGAACGGCTTTGGCCCCCTGTTGCCCGAACTGCTGGGCGGCTCTGCCGACTTGGCCGGCTCCAACCTGACCCTGTGGTCCGGCTGCAAAGACGTCAACCAACCGGGCTTCGATGGCAACTACGCCTACTACGGTGTGCGTGAATTCGGTATGTCCGCCATCATGAACGGCATCACCCTGCACGGCGGCTTCAAACCCTACGGCGCCACCTTCCTGATGTTCTCGGAATACGCCCGTAACGCCCTGCGCATGGCCGCGTTGATGAAAATCCCGACCATCTTCGTTTACACCCACGACTCCATTGGTCTGGGCGAAGACGGCCCGACCCACCAACCGGTCGAACAAACCGCCACCCTGCGCATGATCCCCAACATGCACGTCTGGCGCCCTTGCGATGCCGTCGAGTCGGCCGTGTGCTGGAAAGCCGCTATCGAACGTACGGACGGACCGAGCACCTTGATCTTCTCCCGTCAAAACCTGCCGCACGTGCCCCGCACCGCCGCACAAATTGACGCGATCAGCAAAGGTGGCTACATCCTGAAAGACAGCGATGGCACACCGGACGCGATCATCATTGCCACCGGTTCCGAAGTGGAATTGGCGTTGAAAGCCGCTGACGCATTGAGCGCGAAAGGCAAAAAAATCCGCGTGGTGTCACTACCGTCTACCAACGTCTTCGAAGCGCAAGACCAAGCTTACAAAGACAGCGTATTGCCGCCAAGCGTTACCCAGCGCGTGGTAGTAGAAGCGGGAGTAACCGACAGCTGGTGGAAATACGCCGGCAGCGCGGGTAGAGTCGTAGGATTGGACCGTTTCGGCGAATCGGCCCCGGCAGGTCAGCTCTTCAAAGAGTTCGGCTTTACCGTGGACAATGTCGTCGCTAATGTGGAAGCTGTGCTTTAATAGGCGCTAAGTGAAAGGCCTGTCGGTGACGAGGTTGCCGGCAGGCCCGTCTTTAATCAATAGAGTAAGGTGGAATCATGATAAACACGCAATTGATTAAGAAGTTTTTAACGGGCTTGCTGTTTGCTGCATCGGCTGCTGTCAGTGCCCAGGAATATCCTGCCGCGGATTTTCAACCTAAGGTTCTCTACAGAGATCCTGCTATTGCGGAAGTCGCCAAGGCCAGTTCTCCGGTCGCCGCTACCAGTAATGCTAGTGCGCCTTGCGCCGAAGCAAAGCAGGAGCCGACGTCAGAAGTTGATGCCAAGTACCCGGCAGCCAGTTTTCAGCCTAAAGTAGTATTCAGCGCGGCGGGTTCCTAGTATTTTTAGGCTATACCGTGAATTTGATGAACTCGTCGTCTAGACACATAACAATTATTACATTCAGGAGTATTCTCAAATGGCAACAAACAGTTTGATGAATAGCTTATTCGGCTTTTTGTTCGACAATTCGAGCAGTAGTGATAGTCGGTCGGAAGCTTATTCTCGTGTCGACAGCGAAGACGCGCAATTGACCGGTGTAGCCCGTTATCTGCAAAAACTTGAGCCGCCTAAGCCGGAGCTGGACGAAAACGGTCAGCCATTGACCGGGGTGGCGAAATATCTAGCCTTGCAAGCGCAATTGGAAAAAGCCCGGCAAGCCGTCGAAGAGGCGGCTGTCGTGGATCCGGTTGTCGAGGAAACAGTAGAAGAAGAAATTGAAGAAGTTGCCGAAGTAGTGGAAGAGCTTGTCGAAGAAGTAATCGAGAGCGAGCCGGTTGCGACGGGTGTCGATAAATATCTGACTCAACAAGCGGAAAATCCGGTTACTCGAGTTGCCAAATACCTGATCAAACAGTCGATTTTGTCTAAAGAAGCGCCGGTGACTGGGGTTTCTAAATACATTACCAAAAATGATCGCGAAGACCATGCGGTGACCAATGTTGCTAAATACGTCATTCGGCAAAATATGCAGAGCGGTTCGACGCCATTGGTTACCGGTGTTGCCAAATATGTGTTGAAGCAAGATGTCTTGGCAAAAGACGCGCCAATCGCAACCGGTGTGAGCAAATACGTCACTAAGCAAGCTTTGTTGGCGAAAGATGCGCCACTAGTAACCGGTGTGGCTAAGTATGTCGCTCAACAGGAGCGCTTATTAAAAGAGCAGGCACCTTTGACCGGCGTTGCTAAATTTTTGGCGGAGCAGGCGGCCGCGGATAGAAAAGCGGCAGCTGCGGCTTTGATTGCCCGATATGTTGCAGCGGAAGCACTAGCTCAACAGGAAAAAGCGGAGGCCCAATTGAATCAAGAACAAAATGCTCAGCAAGAATTGGCCGAGGAATTGGCATTTGAGGGTTCCGCTGTAGAGCGTTACCTGGCTAGGCAGGCTGCGTCTGCCCAACAAGCGCCAAAGCCAACCGGTGTTGCCAAATATCTGGCTAAACAGTTGCAATTGCAAAGCCAGGCAGAGCCTTTAACCGGTGTTGCCCGTTACCTTGCCAAGCAGGCAATATTGACCAGACAGTTGCCGCCGCCTACTGGTGTCAGCAAGTATTTAGCCAAGCAAATATTAGCGCAAAAACCTGTTGCCGAAGTGAGCTCGGTTAGCCGATATGTCACTAAGCATGAGTTGCTGGATAAGGATTCGAAAGAACTCACTGGTGTAGCCAGATACATGTCCAAACAGGACGCACTAGCAAAGGATGCGCCTGGCGTGTCGGGTGTGGCGCGTTACATGGCAAAGCAAGCCTTGCAGTCCAAGGATGAGGTCGTGGCTAGAACTACCGGGGTAGAGAAATACTTACGTAAACAGGCTTAGTACCTGCCTGAAGAAGCCGGCACTTTCTTTTGGAAGTGCCGGTTTTTTTATGCCTGCTGGTTTTAGTGTGTCTAAGGGAGCCGGCAAACCATGGATTTATACGGCTTTACCGAATCTGTATTATCATGACTACCCACATTCAAATTTTTTGCAGGGATCTTGATGTCTCGTTTATTGGGTTTTAGCTTGATGCTGTTTTTGCCGATCGTTGCTTTTGCCGCAGGCCCTGATGCCAACGAATTGGCGCCAGTTCCGGAACCGCCTGATTTACCGGCTCCGGTGCAGTCAGGGGAAGAGTTGGAGCCCGACATTACCATTATTCGTAAAGGCAAAGATACTATTCAGGAGTTTCGCCGCAACGGCAAGCTATACATGGTGAAAATTCAGCCCCAGGTTGGCCCTGCTTACTACATGCTGGATACCAACGGCGACGAGCAGATGGATGTGAAAAAAAATGATTTGGACGAAAACACCAATATCAATAAGTGGACTTTGTTCGAATGGGATTTCAATTGATCTATTTGAATGTATCTTCTCGATACTCCCGCCTTAGATTACTCGGAAACTTTCAGTAACCAGCCGCCGTCAGCATCGCATTTACTGACTTTTGCTTTAGCTTTCACCGAGATCCTCACGACCGTGTTTTTAAGGTCCTCAGGCAGTTTACCTTTTACCAAGTAGAAGGTGTCCTTGTCTTCAACTTGAACCGAGACAGGTTGCTGTTTAATGCTCACGTGAATGTGGCCCGGGCCATTGCTGCCGGAAACCGCGAATGAAAACTCCGAGCCCGGTTTGACTGTGGCTAAATGTTCCGGCGTGTAGCGGCTAATTTTAGCGTTGATGCACCCGCTGCCCTCTACGCCGCTCGCTCCGCCGTGGCCGCCGTGGCTGGGTGTGGATTGCGACCAAGCAGAATTGCCGAAACCGATAGTCAGCAATGCGATGGCAAAAAGACGTGCGTGCATGGGTGTTCCTCATGTTCTTGTTTTAGGATGGCTGCGATTATATGTTTTAAGCCTGCAAGTTTGAAGCACAAGCTATAAAGGGCGAATTGCCTCAAATTAAAAGTAACCCAAGGGGTCATTAAAAACGGGTCGTTGCTTCACATTGTGTGTAACCGAAATCAAGCGGGTTACCACCATGGGAAAACACGAACGACGAGCCTATTTACAGGCTATCCAAAAACGTTATCGACAAAGTGATAGGGCCACGAAACAAACGATCCTGAACGAGTTTTGCGAAGTCTGCGGCTACGCCCGTAAGTACGCGATTCGTTTGCTGAATCGAAAAGCCAAGCCAACCGCTTCGCCTAGCAAACGGCCCGGCCCCAAGCGGAAATATCAAGCCGAGGTGTTGCTGGAGCCATTGAAGCGCATCTGGTTTGCTAGCGATCAACTGTGCGGCAAGCGCCTGAAAGCCGCGATACCGATCTGGCTGCCTCATTACGAAGATCAATACGGCCCCTTGGCGGATGGCGTGCGCGCCGACTTGCTCAAGGTGTCGGCGGCGACCTTGGATCGCTTGCTCAAACCCTTGCGCGTCCAGCACCCCAAAGGCTTGTCCGGCACCAAACCCGGGTCTCTGTTGAAAACCCAGATTCCCATCCGCACTCATCACTGGGACGAGACCCAGCCCGGTTTTGTCGAAGCCGATACTGTCGCTCACTGTGGCAATTCGCTGGCCGGCGATTTCGTCTGGAGCCTGACGATGACGGACATTGTCACCGGCTGGACCGAATGCCGGGCCACCTGGAATAAAGGCTCGCAAGGTATCCTGGAACAGATTCAGGCCATCGAGAACCTGTTGCCATTCCCTTTGAAAGGCTTCGATTGCGACAATGGTTCTGAATTTCTCAATCATCACCTGGTTCGCTATTTCACCGACCACCCGCAAAAGCCGGCGTTTACCCGCTCCAGGCCTTACAAGAAAAACGACAATGCCCACGTCGAGCAGAAAAACTGGACTCACGCCAGGCAATTATTCGGCTACGACCGGCTGGATAATGCCGCGCTGGTGCCGTTGATGAACGCGGTCTACAGCACGCTTTGGTGCCCTTTGCAGAATCATTTCTGTCCCAGTCTGAAACTGCGGAAAAAACACCGAGACGGCGCCAAAGTCGTGAAAAAATACCATGCCCCGCAAACCCCTTACCAACGGGTGATCAATCATCCTGACATTCCGGAAACCACCAAACAGACTCTCCAGGAACATCATGCCAAACTCAATCCATTTGCTCTTAAGGCCGCCATTGAGCAACAATTGAAACTCATTTTTTCACAAGTCCAGGTTACCTCTAATGTGAGGCAACGACTCTGATACTTCGGTTACCTTTTTCTATGAGGCAATACGAAGGGTCTGACGGTATTGATTTGATCTTTCTGCCGGGATTGGTTTACATTGCGTTACGGTTTGGTTTGCATATTAACAACAATACAATGGGGGAGAAGATGTTATTTCTGGCTAAGTTATGCGGTATTTTGACCTTGGTTTGGTTTTATATGGCGGCGAAAAATCATGGCGGCCCGTTAATTAATTGGTCTGTGATCGGTCTGATAGGGTATTGGCTGACTTGGTGGTTATCTAAAATGCTGATTGTGGTGCCATTGGCCGGCATGGTAACCAAGCATTCGGTGACTGAGTTTTTACTTACCCAATTACCCGTATTCGTCGCATTGGCAGCTTGCTATCTGATTAGAAAAAAATTGATCGCCAGTTTGCCGGCCGCTGGGCAATAAATGCCCAAAAATGTGCTGATAACCGGTGCGGCAAGACGCATTGGTGCGGCGTGTGCCCGCTTACTGCACGGTGAGGGTTGTAATGTGATTTTGCATTACAACCGCTCCGATGCAGACGCTTTAGGTTTAGCTGCCGAGTTGAATGCCGTGCGAGCCGAATCGGCACGGGTATTAAGCGGCGATTTATCGGTGTTTAGCAGCATCCAGAAGTTGGCCGAAAATGCAGTAGCTCAGTGGGATGGTGTCGATGTTTTGGTGAATAATGCGTCCTTGTTTCAATCCGTGCCTTTTGGGCAAGTCACGGAACAGGACTGGGATTTGGCCATGGCTAGTAATCTGAAAGCGCCGTTTTTTTTGTCGCAAGCGTTGTGGTCGTCACTAAAAGTTAAACACGGCTGTGTAGTCAATATCGCCGATATTCACGCCGAGACAGGTTTGCCGGGCTTTCCGGTTTACAGCATGGCTAAGGCCGGCTTGGTGGCGATGACGCGGATATTGGCCAGGGAAATGGCGCCGGAAGTCCGCGTTAACGCGGTGGCTCCGGGCGCTATTTTATGGCCGGAGAAAGATGTAGATGAAGCGGAGCGGGTGGAAATCTTAAAAAAAGTGGCCTTGCAGCGTCGCGGCGAAGCAGACGATATTGCCAAAGCAGTAAGGTTTTTGGTTGGCAGCGCCGATTATATTACCGGCCAAGTACTGACGGTAGATGGTGGACGGACACTGTTTCGCTGAAGTTTACAGAGCGTTATTTCTCAAGTTTGGTTTGGCGTAAATCGCGTTTGTCGAAATCGTGCCACAGGTCTTTGTAACAACGCTTGCTTATCGGGTGAGTGGCGTTTGGCGCAATTTCCGCTAAAGGCTCCAGTACGAAGGCATAATGTTCTATTTCATCGCGCGGAATTTGCAGTCTGCCGTCACTGATGATTTGGTCGCCGTATAAAATCAAGTCCAAATCCAGAGTTCGGGCCGAGAATTTTTGACTTTCCCTGCTACGGCCGTGGTCCAGTTCGATTTGCTTCAGCAATTTGGCGACTTCTTTCGCGGATAATGCCGATTCGAATTGCACGACGAGGTTATGAAAGCTGTCGCCGACAAAGCCTACCGGCTCGCTTTCGAAGATACTGGAAATGGTCAGCTCCCCGAACAATTCGCGTAGCGTGAGCAGGCTGGCTGGAATGTGAATTTCCTTATCTATATTGCTGCCGATGCTGATATATCCGGTAGGCATGACTATCTTTCGCCGCGTTCGATGATGATGCCGACGTCGCGAGCGCGGCTAATCGCGCCTTTCTTGTTTAGGGTGATTTTTACCCAGGGAATCGCAAATTCGCTGCGTAAAATGCCGGCAATTTCTTCTATCAGCTTTTCCACTAAATAAAATTCGCTGTGCTCGACAAAGCTGACAACGCGATCCGAAACGGCTTTATAGTCCAGTGTGTGGGCAATATCGTCGCTGGCGGCGGCTTTTTGGATGTCAAAGCCCATTTCAATGTCCAGGATGATTTTTTGTTTAATCTTCCTTTCCCATTCGTAAATACCTATCACAGTATCGATTTCAAGCCCGCCTAAAAAGATGATGTCCATCGTTGCTTTCCGGTTATTATATTTCTTGAAGAGGCGGCAGTATCGAGTAAATAGCGCCGCTGTACAAGTATTGACGAGAGGTTGATTAAATGATGGATTGGTTGTTGGTGCCTTTGGCTTACTTAACTGGCTCGGTGTCTAGTGCGATTATCGTCTGTAAGATGATGGGCTTGGCGGATCCTCGGGAAAACGGTTCCGGTAATCCGGGGGCAACCAATGTTATGCGTATCGGCGGTAAAAAGGCTGCGGCGATTACTTTGCTCGGTGACGCTTTGAAAGGGCTATTACCGGTGTTGTTGGCGAAGGCGTTGGCGGTCGATAGTATGGTTCTTTCCATGGTCGTGTTTGCCGCTTTTTTGGGGCACCTTTATCCGATTTTTTTTGAATTTAAAGGTGGCAAAGGTGTGGCAACATCGCTGGGCGTAACGCTCGGTGTTGCTTGGCTATTGGGATTGGTGGTGGCTGCCACTTGGTTTGTTGTTTACAAAATAGGCAGAATTTCGTCGTTAGCTGCTTTGGTAGCTGCAACATTAACGCCCCTTTATGTTTGGCTGATTGTTGGCGATGTCAAATTGATTATTACCTTTACCGTTATTTCTCTGATTTTGCTGTGGCGGCATAAAAGCAATATTCAGCGCTTATTGGCTGGGCAAGAGTCTTGATCAAAGGCTGATTAGCTGCTCCATCGGCCAGCGCGGACGGGCGAAAATTTCCAGGTTTTGGGTTTGCCCCGCCATTAAGCGCTGACATCCTGCATAGGCAATCATCGCGCCGTTGTCAGTGCAAAATTCCGGGCGAGGAAAGCGTATTTCGGCCCCTTCTTTGGCGGCCATCTGTTGTAATTGTCTCCGAATTTCGTGGTTGGCGCTCACGCCACCGGCTACGATTAATGTTTTCAACTGCGTCTGTTGTAACGCCCGTTTGCATTTGATGCTTAATGTTTCCGCGACGGCCTGTTGAAATGCGAAAGCGATATCGGCTTTGTCCTGCTCGGTTTGCTCGGTGGCGTGCAATGCGTTCATTGTGAAGGTTTTCAGGCCGCTAAAGCTAAATTCCAATCCTGGTCTGTCGGTCATCGGTCTGGGGAATTTGAAGCGATTTTGACCATTGCGCGCTAACTCAGCCAATTTCGGGCCGCCGGGATAGTCCAGGCCTAATAGCTTTGCGGTTTTGTCGAACGCTTCGCCCGCGGCATCGTCCAGCGATTCTCCGAGTAAGCGGTATTCGCCAATCGCGCGGACTTCAATAAGCAGGGTATGGCCGCCTGAAATGAGTAATGCGACGAAAGGGTAGGCGGGCGGATTATCCTCCAGCATCGGCGCCAATAAATGTCCTTCCATGTGGTGCACGGCAATAGCCGGTATTTGCCAAGTCCAAGCCAGACTTTGAGCAGTGGCGGCTCCGACTAGCAACGATCCCATCAAGCCGGGGCCTGCTGTATAAGCAATGCCTTCAATGTCATTGGCTGTTAATTCGGCTTCTTTCAATAGCGCTTTGATTAGCGGAACCAGTTTGCGAATATGGTCTCTTGAGGCTAGTTCAGGAACGACGCCGCCATACTCGGCGTGCGTGGCAATTTGGCTGTATAAGGTGTGCGCAATTAAGCCCTTATTGGACTGGTAGACGGCGACAGCCGTTTCGTCGCAAGAGCTTTCTATGCCTAAAACATACATTAGTTTTTGAATTAAAGAATTTTATGAGTATAATCGGCCGTTTTCGGCGGGCTTGCTATCGCCGATAGCGTCAAAAGATACTAACATAAATCGGATTATTGATAATGCCATCAGTTAAAGTTAAAGAGAACGAACATTTTGACATCGCGATTCGTCGCTTCAAACGTGCGTGCGAAAAAGCCGGTGTATTGGCTGAAGTACGCCGCCGCGAGTTTTATGAGAAGCCAACCACCGAGCGTAAACGCAAAGGTGCTGCGGCAGTTAAGCGTCATTTGAAAAAGCTGGCTCGTGAACGGTATGCGCTGAAAAATCTGCGTCGCGGTCGTCCACAAATTTAAGGCAGACAATGGATGCGTTAAAAAAGCGTATCACGGACGATATGAAAGCCGCGATGAAAGGCGGCGAAAAAGGCAGGCTGGGTGTAATCCGCATGATTTTGGCTGCTATCAAGCAGGTTGAGGTCGACGAGCGTATCGAGCTAAGTGATGAGCGAATCATCCTTGTGCTCGATAAAATGCTGAAGCAGCGGCGCGAGTCCATCAAACAGTTCCGAGACGCTAGTCGCAACGATTTGGCCGAAATCGAGGAAGCTGAAGTGTTGGTTATTCAAGATTTTCTACCACAACCGCTCAGTGATGCTGAAATCGATGGCATGGTCGCCGACGCTATCGCTAAAGTGGGCGCCACATCGGTAAAAGACATGGGTGGTGTGATGGCTTTGCTTAAGCCGCAAATGCAAGGTAGAGCTGACATGGCGAATGTCAGTGCGAGAATCAAGGCCTGTTTTATCGCTTAATATCTTGTCGGTAAGATGTCCGGCAGGATACCTCGTCAGTTCATAGATGATCTTTTGGTGCGGGTCGATATTGTCGATCTAATCGATTCGCGCGTCCCTCTTAAAAAGTCCGGCAGCAATTTTACGGCGCGCTGCCCGTTCCATACCGAAAAAACTCCCAGCTTTTCAGTTAATCGCGGTCGGCAGATATATCATTGCTTCGGTTGTGGAGCTAGCGGTAATGCAATCGGCTTTTTGATGGAATTTAACCATCTGGGCTTTGTTGAGGCGGTCGAGGATTTGGCAGCCTTTGCCGGCGTGGATGTGCCTAGGGAGTTGATCGATGGCGAGTCTGGGCGGCCGGATAAAAAAACTGTGTCGCATATTTACGAGGTGTTGGCGGGAGTTGCTGGGTTTTACGCCGAGCAATTGCGCGGAAATGCCGAGGGTAGGATCGCTGTAGATTATTTGAAAGCCCGGGGTGTCAGTGGTGAGGTGGCGCGGGATTTTTCTCTGGGGTATGCGCCAAATAAGTGGGACGCCCTGTTGGCGCGTTTCGATCAAGCGGATTTGATCGAGGCTGGTATGCTGGTGGTCAGGGATGATGGCAAGGTTTACGACCGCTTTCGCGGTAGATTGATGTTTCCGATCAGGGATAAACGGAAGCGAGTGGTGGGGTTTGGTGGTCGAGTATTGGATGATGCTTTGCCCAAATACCTGAATTCGCCGGAGACTGCGGTTTTTTCTAAAAGTAAGGAGCTTTATGGGCTTTGTGAGCTTTTAGAAAAGAATAGCAAGCCCGGTCGGATACTGGTGGTAGAGGGTTATATGGATGTGATTGCCCTGGCTCAGTTTGGCATTTCCAATGCGGTCGCGGCGCTGGGTACTGCAACTTCCAAAGCGCAAATCGATTTATTGTTCCGATTTACCTCTGAATTGGTGTTCTGTTTCGATGGTGACAATGCCGGCAGGCAGGCGGCCTGGAAGGCTGCCGATGCTGCTTTGCCTTGTTTGCGTGATGGCAGGCAAATCAAAATAATGCTATTGCCACAGGGGCAAGATCCGGATTCTCTGTTGCGTTCTGAAAATTCATCCGCATTTATGGAACGAATTGCTAATGCGCAGGTCTTGTCTGATTACTTTTTCGAGAATATTGTCGGGCAATTGGAATTGACAACCGTTGAGGGGCGGTCTCAGTTGCTAGCGACAGCAACGCCTTTGCTGGAAAAAGTTCCTGCCGGGTTTTTTAGGGAAATGATGTTTGCCCGTTTGCAAGAGTTGTCGGGTTCCCGAATTGCCGTGGATGTTGTCGAAAATCAGGCTAGACTTAAGTCTAAATTTTATGCTGGCAAAAAGGGCATCTCTTCGCCAAGAATCAGTTTGGCTCGCAAGGTATTAGGGTTGTTGCTTCAACACCCGCATTTTGCAAGCTTGATTGAGCGTGAGGGAGTTATTCTCGATGATTTGAGTTTTGCCGGAGTGGAGTTATTAAGAGAGGTGTTGCAACGGATTGCCCTTGAAAAGCCGGAAAATAGCGCCATCTTGTTGGAGTCTTTCCGAGGAACATCCCAGGAAAAAGCTGTAAAAGCTTTAGCTAGTTTAGATCTCGATGTACCGGTGGGCGGGGAAGAGTCCGAGTTTTGCGGTGCGTTGCGACAGCTTTGTAAACAGGCCAAGGAAGCTATGCTAACCCGATTGATCGAAAAGGAGGGTCGAGAAGGCTTAATGATTGAAGAAAAAGAGATACTGCGGAAGCTTTTAAGGGATAAGGCCTAGGTGACCGCATTAATTTTTGCCGTTATAATTTCCTGTTCTGCGGCGCTTGGTGCTGAAAACGTATTGTGAGTAAAGAATGAATCAAGAACAACAGCAATCCCAACTGAAACAACTGATAGCAAAAGGCAAGGCGCAGGGTTATTTGACTTATGCGGAAGTCAACGACCATTTGCCTAGCGATATTATCGATCCCGAGCAAATCGACGATATTATCGGCATGATCAATGATATGGGGATTCAGGTTTATGAGGTGGCGCCGGATGACGATGACTCGCTGATAACCTCAGATGCCGTCGTTACTGCAGATGACGACGAGGAAGTGGCTGAAGTCGCAGCCTTGGCGTCTGTCGATAGCGAGTTCGGCCGAACCACCGATCCCGTGCGCTTATATATGCGTGAAATGGGTTCGGTTGAGTTATTGACTCGCGAGGAAGAATTAAAAATTGCGAAACGGATTGAGGAAGGGCAACGCCAAGTAGTGGGGGCCATTGCCCGATCCGGGTTTATTGTCGAAACTTTTATCGAAGCATTTGATTCCGTTCAGGTTGAAGACTCCGGCGTACGACTCAACGATTTGGTGTTGGGTTTTGTCGATCTCACTGAGGTTGAGGATATTGACGTCAGCGGTATCGAGATTGAAGAGCCTGCTGAGGATGCTGAAGAAGAGAGCAAAACCGTTGATTACGAAGAGGTTAAGCAAAAAGTCGAGTTGCTCAGAAAAGCTTTAAAAGCCGCGACGACCTCAGTTAAAAAACATGGTTACGGCCATGATAAAACCGAAAAACTGTTTGATGCGATAGACGAAATATTTTGCGAGTTTAAATGGACGCCGCAGTATTTGAAAAAAATGGTATCCATTTCTGAAGAGTTGATTTCAGCTATTCGCGAAGAAGAGCGTTTCATACTGGATGTTTGCGTCAAGAAAGCAAAAATGCCGCGTAAAGACTTTATCAATGCTTTTGCCGAGAATGAGGCTAACCTTGAGTGGTTGGATCAATTTATCGCTGCAAGGCCTAATTTTTCTGAGGTTTTCAGTAGTCACCGTGAGAATATTAGGGCGGCACAGCAGCGATTGGCCGATATCGAGTCTCGCTACGGCTTGAGCATTGCTGTTCTGAAAAGTATTTGTCGTAGCATCTCCTTAGGGGAAGCTAAAGCCAGGCGCGCTAAAAAGGAAATGATCGAAGCTAATTTGCGCTTGGTTATTTCTATTGCCAAAAAATACACCAATCGCGGCTTGCAGTTTCTGGATTTGATTCAGGAAGGCAATATTGGTCTGATGAAGGCTGTCGATAAATTTGAATATCGACGCGGTTACAAATTTTCTACCTACGCAACATGGTGGATCCGTCAGGCGATTACCCGTTCCATCGCTGATCAGGCCAGAACTATTCGTATTCCGGTACACATGATCGAAACCATTAACAAGCTGAATCGCGTCTCCAGACAGATTTTGCAGGAGCTGGGTCGCGAGGCTACACCGGAAGAATTGGCTGAGCGTATGGAAATGCCCGAGGACAAAATTCGCAAAGTGTTGAAGATTGCCAAAGAGCCGATTTCAATGGAAACACCGATTGGTGACGACGAAGATTCGCATTTGGGTGATTTTATTGAAGATTCCAAGATGCTTTCGCCGGTAGAGTCTGCTACAATCGCCGGCCTTCGCGAGTCCACTCAAAATGTATTGGCGGGCTTAACAGCTAGAGAGGCCAAGGTGCTCCGGATGCGTTTCGGTATCAACATGAATACCGACCATACACTGGAAGAGGTTGGCAAACAGTTTGACGTGACCCGTGAGCGGATTCGTCAGATCGAAGCAAAAGCGCTGCGGAAACTAAGGCATCCTTCCAGATCAGAGCAGTTAAGATGTTTTCTTGATGGCGAGTAAGGCGTTTTCAGTGTTCTTAAGCTAGATAATTAAGGGCCCTTAGCTCAGTTGGTTAGAGCTTCCGACTCATAATCGGCAGGTCGTAGGTTCAAGTCCTACAGGGCCCACCACAGATAACAGGCCGTTTGCGCGGCCTTTTTTTATACGCGCAAGTTTTAATTTTGGCGAGGGTGTAACCGTGAATAAAAACTACCTTTTTACCTCAGAGTCTGTTTCGGAAGGTCATCCGGACAAAGTTGCTGACCAAATTTCAGATGCTGTCGTTGATGCCTTGCTGGCTCAAGACCCTCGTTCCAGGGTAGCCTGCGAAACACTGGTCAAGACCGGTATGGTGGTTTTGGCCGGCGAAATTACCACCAATGCTTGGGTGGATACCGAAGAGTTGGTCAGAAAAGTAGTTTGCGAGATTGGTTACGACAACGGCGAAATCGGCTTTGACGGTAATAGCTGCGCAGTATTGAACGCCATCGGTAAACAGTCAGCCGACATCGCGATGGGTGTTGATGAATCGGAAAACCACGAACAAGGTGCCGGCGACCAAGGTTTAATGTTTGGATATGCCAGCAACGAAACCGACGTGTTAATGCCGGCCCCTATTACCTACGCGCATCGTTTGGTTGAGAGACAAGCCTTGGTGCGGAAGAATAAAACCCTGACATGGCTGCGTCCGGATGCAAAAAGCCAGGTGACTTTCCGTTACGAAAACAACAAGCCGGTCGCCATTGATGCCGTCGTTCTATCTACCCAGCATTCCCCGGAAATAGGTGGCAAACAACTGGAAGAAGCGGTAATGGATGAAATCATCCTGCCGACCTTGCCGAAAGAGTGGCTGCACAAAGATACTAAGTATTTCATCAATCCTACCGGCCAGTTCATCATCGGCGGTCCCGTGGGCGACTGCGGCTTGACCGGCCGTAAAATCATCGTCGATACCTACGGTGGCATGGCTCGCCATGGTGGCGGCGCGTTTTCCGGTAAAGATCCATCAAAAGTGGATAGATCCGCGGCCTATATGGGACGCTATGTGGCAAAAAACATCGTTGCCGCCGGCCTGGCAGAGCGTTGCGAAATTCAGGTCTCCTACGCGATCGGCGTCGCTGAGCCTACTTCCATAAGCATCGAAACCTTCGGTACTGGCAAAATCGAAGAAGAACGCTTGGTGCAAATCGTGCGCGAGCACTTCGATTTGCGGCCGAAAGGCTTGATTGCCCAATTGGATTTATTAAAACCGATTTATCGTCCAACTGCCTCTTACGGCCATTTTGGTCGTAACGAAGCCAGCTTCAGCTGGGAAAAAACCGACAAAGCCGAAGCATTGAAAGATGCTGCGGGCATTTAATCCGGATCAGGAAAACATTATGAGCCAAGCCGATTACAAAGTTGCCGATTTAGCCCTAGCTGAATGGGGTCGTAAAGAAATTAATATCGCCGAAACCGAAATGCCGGGTTTGATGGCTTTGCGCGCCGAGTTCGGCTCGCAACAGCCACTGAAGGGCGCGCGTATCGCCGGTTGTTTGCATATGACCATTCAAACTGCGGTATTGATAGAAACGCTGACGGCATTGGGTGCGGAAGTCCGCTGGTCCTCCTGCAATATTTTCTCCACTCAGGATCATGCAGCGGCTGCGATAGCTGCTGCCGGTATTCCTGTTTTTGCCTGGAAAGGCGAAACCGAGGCGGAAGCGGAATGGTGTATCGAACAAACCATTCTTGGCCCTGACGGTTGGCGTCCGAATATGATACTGGACGATGGTGGGGACCTGACAACCATGATGCACAATAACTTCCCCGAATTGATGGCGGATGTGAAAGGCTTGTCCGAAGAAACTACCACCGGCGTGCTGCGTCTGACCGAAATGGTGGCGAAAGGTACGCTAAAAGTACCGGCATTCAATGTCAACGATTCGGTTACTAAATCCAAATTCGATAACCTTTACGGTTGCCGCGAGTCTTTGGTCGACGGTATCAAACGCGCTACTGACGTGATGGTGGCCGGCAAAATTGCCGTAGTCTGCGGTTATGGCGATGTAGGTAAAGGTTGCGCGCAATCTCTACGTGGATTGGGTGCAACTGTTCTGATTACCGAAATTGATCCGATCTGCGCATTACAGGCAGCAATGGAAGGTTATCGTGTAGTAACAATGGACGAAGCGGCGCCTATTGCCAACATCTTTGTTACGGCTACGGGCAACGTCGGGGTCATTACTCACGATCACATGAAAGCGATGCGTGATCAGGCTATCGTCTGCAATATTGGCCATTTCGATTCGGAAATCGATATTGCGTCCTTACGCCACTACACCTGGGAAAACATCAAGCCACAAGTCGATCATGTCATCTTCCCTGACGGCAAGCGCATTATCGTGTTGGCAGAAGGTCGTCTGGTGAATTTGGGCTGCGCCACCGGCCATCCTAGCTTCGTTATGTCCAACTCGTTTTGTAACCAAGTATTGGCGCAGATCGAGCTTTGGACCAACGCATCCAGCTATGAAAACAAAGTTTACGTATTGCCGAAGAAACTTGATGAGAAAGTCGCGCGTTCGCATTTGGCGCAAATCGGCGTCAAGCTGACCGAATTGACGAAAGAACAGGCGGCGTATATTAATGTACCGGTGGAAGGTCCTTACAAACCGGATCATTATCGTTATTAAGGCTTAGATCAATCTAACCGGAAAGGGGCGCAAGCCCCTTTTTTATGCAAGCTATGAATAATCAAACTATCGCTCAGCGCGATCTTGCCGTGCTCTGGCACCCGTGTAGTCAGATGAAAGACCACGATGCTCGGGCATCTGCGCCGGATGCGTTGCCGTTGATTCCGATTAAATCGGGCCAAGGCGTCTGGCTGGAAGATTTCGACGGTAACCGCTATCTGGACGCAATCAGTTCCTGGTGGGTCAATCTATTCGGTCACGCCAATCCCATTATCAATCAAGCGCTTCGTGATCAGCTTGAGACGCTTGAGCATGTCATCCTCGGTGGATTTACCCATGAGGCGGCGTTAACACTGGCGGAAAAGTTGGTGGAAATTACGCCGCCGGGTTTGGATAAGTGCTTCTACGCGGATAACGGTTCATCGGCGGTCGAAATTGCGTTAAAGATGAGTTTTCATTATTGGCGCAATCTCGGACAAACGCAAAAAACTAAATTCATCACGCTGGAAAACAGCTATCACGGCGAAACCCTGGGGGCATTGGCGGTTGGCAACGTGGCTTTATACAAGGAAACCTACGCGCCATTGTTGATGGATGTGATCACGGTAGCTGGCCCCGATTGTTACTATCGCGAAGATGGCGAAAGCTGGGAGGCCTATTCCATTCGCCGTTTCGCGGCCATGGAGCAAGCCTTGGCGCGACACGCTGATGAAGTTTGCGCGGTAATTATCGAGCCTTTGGTGCAATGCGCCGGCAGTATGCGCATGTATCATCCGGTGTACCTAAAATTACTACGTGAAGCGTGCGACAAATACCAAGTACATTTGATCGCCGACGAAATTGCCGTGGGCTTTGGCCGTACCGGCACCTTATTTGCCTGCGAACAAGCGGCCATCAGTCCGGATTTTATCTGCCTATCCAAAGGGCTGACCGGCGGCTATTTACCCTTGTCCTCCGTGTTGACCAGCAATCAGGTCTATCAAGCTTTTTACGACGACTACCAGAATCTCACTGCCTTTTTACACTCGCATAGCTACACCGGCAACGCATTGGGCTGCCGGGCGGCCTTGGCGACGCTGGGGATATTTGAGCAGCAAAATGTGATTGCCAACAATCGGTATTTGGCTGGGCTAATGACTAAAGCCGTAGCGCGATTTAAGGAGCATCCCAACGTCGCCGAAGTAAGGCAAACCGGCATGATCGTCGCTATCGAATTGGTCAAAAATAAGCATACGCGCGAGGCCTATCCTTGGCAGCAACGGCGCGGATTGGCCGTTTATCGCTATGCTTTGAGTCGGGGCGTGTTGCTGCGGCCCTTGGGGAATGTGATTTATTTCATGCCGCCCTATGTGATCAACGAACAGGAGATACAACTGATGGCAGACGTGGCTTGGCAGGGCATCCAATTGGCGGTGCAGGACTAATGCGAGTGTCGCGTTTATATGTTGCTGAGTCGCTCAATGTGGGCGGACGTGTCGAATTGGATGACGATGCGGCCCATTACGTGCGCAGTGTGCTGCGCTTAAAGCAGGATCAGAGCATCGTGCTGTTTAACGGCCACGGCGGAGAATATCTGGGCCGTTTCTCTGAGGTCAGCCGCAAGATCGTGCGGGTAGAAATCGAGCAGTTTATTGAGCGCAATGTCGAATCACCGCTGGCGATCAATTTGGGTTTGGGTATTTCTCGCGGTGATCGGATGGACTGGGCGGTACAAAAAGCCGTTGAACTGGGTGTCACGCGGTTAACGCCGTTGGTAACGGAGCGCTGCGTGATCAAATTCAATGACGATAAAAAACAGCAACGCTTGCAGCATTGGCAACATATTGTCGAGCACGCGGCCGAACAATCCGGAAGAACTTATTGTCCGGTAATTGGCGAGATTGCCCACTTAGGCGATTGGGTGAGCGGACAGCAAGGATTAAACGTGTTTCTCGATCCCTATGCCGAGCAATCCCTAGCGGACCTGAAGCCGGTAAATTCCCGCGTTACCTTACTGTCCGGACCCGAGGGCGGCTTCAGCGAGCAAGAACGCCAAATTGCCAAGACAGCGGGATTCGTGCCGGTGCGAATGGGTGCCCGGATCTTGCGTACCGAGACCGCAGTATTATCGGCATTGACCGCTGTGCAAATCTTATGGGGAGATTTTCGTTGATCCGCTGGTTGGTCTATGCGTTGCTGCCGTTGCTTATATTGGTCATTGCCGCCACGACTGCGAGCCTGCTGGGTTTCGGTTTGCTGTGGCTTGCCGGCGATATTTTGTCGTTGGCAAAAGTTATCAGCAAAATTACCTTGGTGCTGTTGCTGTTGAGTATTTTTCCGTTAAAGAACTATCTGCAATTCAGTTGGGCGGATTTGGGATTCGCGCCCAAAGCGATATTTTTCAAACAAATGGGCCAAGGTCTGGCCTTGGGCTTATTGACCTTGCTGCCGGTGCTGTTGACGCTGTATTGGCTGGATGTTCATATCTGGGACGATACCCGGCATTGGACGGTGGGCAAAATAGCTGAAAAAATCGGATTGGGTTTGTTTTTTGCGATGCTGATTGCGGTCGGCGAAGAAATGCTATTTCGCGGCCTGCTGCTGGGGGCTTTAGGCCGGAAAATGTCAATGATGGCAGCCGTGACAATTAGCTCAATCTATTATGCGGCGCTACATTTTTTAAAAAGTAAGTCGCCACTGGCTTACGCCGATTTAACGCCGGGCAGTGGTTTAACATTAATCGCCGAAGCTTTTGCCAATTGGTTGAATCCGCAGATAATCAGTGCCTTGCTGGCTTTACTTGTGGTTGGCTTATTTTTAGCAATCCTCAGAAGTCGGGTGCCGCAAAGTCTGGGTCTATGTATCGGTTGTCACGCCGCGTGGGTCTGGCAGATTAAAGTGAGCAGAGATTTGTTCAATGTCAATTTGCAAGCTGATTCGCTGTTTCTGGTCAACACCTATTACGACGGCGTGGTGGGCCCTTTGGTCAGTAGCTGGTTGGTATTAGCGCTAATTGTTTATGGGGTATGGACCCTGTGGTCAGCTAAACCCTCACGCGGCGATTAGACCAAAACGCCATACCAACTTGAAAAAATGATTGCCAGATACCATGGTGTTTTGCAATATTTCTCTCCATCATTTCCAGTGCATCAAAAGAGGACATATTTATGCGCAGAGTTAGACCGAACACTTCCGTTCTTCTGTTAACTTTACTGGTCGCCGGTTGTGCTAGCGAGCCAGCCGCTCCGACCAAGCAGGCGGACAAAATTCTGTCCGGTGAACAAATGTTGCGGGATAGTCAGGGCATTGCGCAGTTGGGTAGCCGTTGGCAGGAGGGTAAGCAAATGGTCGAACGTGGGCAAGTGATGCAACGTGAGGGCCAGATAAAGATTGACGAAGGCCGCAATCTGGTTGAGGAAGGCCAAAAAATAATGCGTGAAAGTGAAGAAGGTTATAAAAACATAAAACAGTAGGCAACCCGTATACCGTTACAGGATGCTTTTTATAAAGTTTAGCGATGATAGGGGTTTAAGTCCGGTGGCTACCAGCGTTTAAGGGTTTTGCTACCGGATTGAAGCGGTTAGGCCGCGTTGCTGTCTTGAGTCTTTGGGGTTTGCGGCACTAAGGTTAAGACGGTTTTGGGTATTTTAATGCCTGAGTGATGGATATCCCGATATTCCAGCTGCATGTTGTAGCAAAAAGCGCATAGCGAAGCATTTGGCAGAAATTGCAATTCGTCTGGCGGAATTTCATCCCCGCACCTTGAGCAAAAGCTTAACTGCGTTGCCTTTGGTTTCATGTTTCCCCCTCTTTCTCGTAAAAATCGCTGCTGAGGATAAACGGAATATTTCTTGCCTTCTGTTGGAACGCCGGCATTTTTCAACACTCCGTTGTTAGGGCAATGTGATAAAGTCCAAAGTTCCTGAACTAACCCCGGGTACCAGCGCTAATCGGTGCTTGCGACATAGTGCAAATATGCGAAATATCTAATGCGATTATCCAAGCACTGACGATTCCGTAGCAAGCTTTTTTCGCTATGGGGCGCAAGAATTTTAAAAATATGCTACTCCAAGTGCTTTAGGGGGATTATGCGTCGGAGCAAGTTGCTATGACAGGCGAGATGAAGCAGGTGGGCCGGATTGAGGCCGCGCAGGGGCCGGTGGTTGATGTGCGTTGCGAATATCTGCCGCCAATCGGTCAGGCTCTTGATGTTGTGAACGGTGGCGGTCGCTATGTGCTGGTCGTGTTTCAGCATCTGGAGCCTACGCTGATTCGGGCGATTGCTTTGCATTCGGTTTCGGGCTTATTTCGCGGCATGCCGGTGTTTGATCGTGGCGACGCTTTAAATGTGCCGGTCGATCCCAGTTGTTTGGGGCGCATGCTCAATGTGTTCGGCGATCCGCTTGATGGCGGCCAGCCCTTACCTAACATTAATTTCCGTAATATTCTCGCCGCTCCCCCCTTGCTGTCCGATACGCTGCCGGCTTCGCAAATCTTGGAAACCGGCATCAAAGTCATCGACCTGCTTTGTCCGTTTGTGCGCGGCGGTAAAACCGGCTTGTTCGGCGGCGCTGGCGTCGGCAAGACCGTGTTGATGATGGAGTTCATGCACGCGGTCAGCGTGGCGATGCAAGGCGTATCGGTTTATGCCGGCGTTGGCGAACGCATGCGTGAAGGCCACGAACTCTGGCATGAAATGGCCGATGCCGGCGTATTACCCAAAGCACTACTGGTCTACGGGCAAATGGACGAATCGCCCGGCGTGCGCTTTCATGTCGGTTACACCGCCTTGGCCTATGCCGAGTATTTGCGCGACACGCTGGATACCGAAGTGTTGTTTTTGATGGACAATATTTTTCGCTTCGTCCAGGCCGGTAGCGAGATTTCCGGTTTGCTGGGGCGGATGCCCGCCACGGTCGGCTATCAACCCACTTTGCTGACCGAAGTTGCATCGCTGGAAGAACGTATCGTCTCCACCAAATCGGGCTCCATCACCTCGGTGCAGGCTGTGTATGTGCCGGCCGATGACATGTCTGATCCGGCGGTGGCTACCATCCTTGGGCATCTGGATAGCGTGGTCATCTTGTCGCGGCAACAGGCCGCCAAAGGAATATATCCGGCCATCGATCCGTTGCGATCCAGCAGCCGGATCATGGATCACCATATCCTGGGCGACCGGCACTACCAGGTGGCGCGTGCGGTCCGCGAGCATTTGTCGCGCTATCGAGAATTGGAAGATATTATCGCCATGCTCGGTATCGAAGAGCTCTCACAAGAGGATCGCCGTATCGTCGAACGGGCGCGCCGCTTGCAACGCTATCTGACTCAACCGTTTACCACCGTAGCCGATCACACCGGCATGCCGGGCGTGCGCGTGCCGCTGGCGCAAACCATCACCGACTGCGAAGCATTTATGAACGGCCAATATGACCAGCTCAGCGAAGCCGATTGCTATATGAAAGGGGCAATGTCGGCATGAACGGGTTTGCGTTAACTTTGCTGGATAGTCGTGGCGCCGAGCATTTCGATACCGTCACCCAGTTTATCGGCGCCGATACCGACGGCAGTTTCGGGATTTTGGCGGGGCATATTCACTGCGTGGCTTTGTTGAGATACGGGCTGGCCCGTTTCTGCGATCAAGCCGATGTCTGGCATTATTTGGCCTTGCCCAGCGGTGTGCTGCGCTTTGCCGATAATCAACTGACTGTGACGACGGTGCGCTATTTTCTCGGCAAAGACCGCGATAGCATCTGCGAACGACTCGCGGCGGAAATGGCCCTGGCCGATTCAGAAGTACATACCGCGCGGGCGACGTTGTCGGAAATTGAACATTCTTTGGTGCGGCGCCTAGCCGAATTGAGTAGTCGCGGATCAGCGGGAATAGTGCCATGAGTTTTCGCAACAAATTAATCGAACACACTCGTCGCGATCTGCGTCGCTTGGAAGATAAAACTCGCCGCCCGGCGACTTGGGTTGGCATGCTGTTTTATGGCGGCACCCTGGGTTTACTGTTTGTAGTGCCTATCGTCGCCGGTGCGTATTTGGGACGGTGGTTGGATACATTGGCTACTGGTTATTCGGTGCGCTGGACTGTCAGTTTGATCGTGTTGGGTATTGGGGTTGGCGCTTATAATGTTTTTCGATTTTTGCAGGAAAAAAGCTGATTTTTTTCGGATTTATTCTTCACGAAAATTCGAAATGAGCGCTATTATTTATTAAAAATACACGAGGAATATCTTACGGCTCTTCGGCGTAGCAAACTTTACATCGATCAACGTTGCACTCAATAACCAAACTAAAATGAAACCACCCTTGCTGCGTTTAGCTCTTCCCTTATTAGCCTTATTTTTATTAAATGCTTGCACCAGCAGTTCGCCGGTAAAGCGAGAGAAAATGGCGTCGGTCAGGCCGAATATCGTCCAACAGCGACCGTCTTATCAACCGCAACCGACGCCGTATAAACCGGCGTTTTATACAGGGGCTTTCCCAAAACCGGCAGCGTTGGAGCCGGCCGTGGATTTCTGGCGAAAAACCTATGCGGTCTGGCAGCGTTCCGAAGTGGCGTTTCATGACGACCGTTATTTGGATGTCGTCTACGAAGTGATGACCTTACCGGGCTACGTTGCGGAAGGCCTGACAACTGAGCAAAAAGACATGATCAGCCAGCGCCGCGAGTATTGGAAAGCCCAATTGGCGGAATTGGAAAGTAAAGTGCGTTATGGCGCGGCGTTGAATGCCAACGACCGGCAATTGATCGCCAAACTGGAAAATAACGGCAGATCGATCAATAGCGTATTGCCTGGCCTTAGCGACAGACTACGTTCGCAGCGCGGCACGCGCGAGCGCTTTAAGCGAGGCTTGGAGATCAGCGGCCGCTATGATTTGCAGTTTAGAAAAACCTTCCGCGATGCCGGCTTGCCTGAGGACTTGGCTTATCTGCCGCACGTAGAATCCTCGTTTCAACCGTCCGCCAAATCCTCCGCCGGCGCGGTCGGTATGTGGCAATTTACCAAGGCTGCCGCCAAAACCTTCATGCCCGGCGGTGATCGCGTCGATCAGCGCTACGATCCTTTCGTGTCCGCCAACGGCGCTGCCCGTTACCTGTCGTACGCTTACGGCAAACTCGGTGACTGGCCGGCGGCTGTGACTTCATACAACCACGGCATCGGCGGGATGAAGCGTGCACAAAACCAAGTCGGCAGTGACTTCGTGCGTATCGTAGATACCTATGACGGTCCGGCCTTCGGTTTCGCCTCCCGTAACTACTATGCGCAATTCCTGGCCGCCCGCGAAATTGCTTCCAACCCCGAGCAGTTTTTCCGGGAAGGCGTCCGCTACGAAAGCCCATTGGCCCCCGGTCAATACTTGGCTGTCGAATAAATCAGCGTCCAGCGAGGCTGTCGTAAAGGGTGGACTAGGCTGAACGCATGAAGCCCAACATTTATATTTTGTTGGGCTTCACTACGCTCTGCCCAACCTACATTGCTGTTCTGTTTGTTTAATTCGAGGTGCGGACATGAATAACTCCGAGTCGGCAGCCGATACCGTTTTTCAACTCGGCCCACTGGCGATCAGTAACACGGTCGTGACTACCTGGGGCGTGATGCTGGGCTTTGTGCTGCTAATCCTGTCGCTGCGCTTCAGCCGTCAGCCATCTTCATTGCGAAATTTGCTCGAAGCGGTGGTCGTGGCGATAGAAGGCGCGATTGCCGAAGTCTTACCGGCGGCTTCAGTGCGGCGGGCGCTGCCGTTCGTGGCCAGCTTGTGGCTGTTTGTGTTGGTGGCTAATCTGGTGGGTTTAATTCCGGAACTCCACGCGCCCACCCGCGACTTGTCCGCCACCGCCGCATTGGCGGTACTGGTGTTCGGGTCTACTCACTGGTTCGGGATCCGTGATCGCGGCTGGTGCCAGCATTTTCGCCATTATGTTGAGCCCAGCATTATCCTGTTACCGTTTCACATCATCAGCGAATTTACCCGCACCCTGGCTTTAGCCATCCGCCTATTCGGCAACATTATGAGTCTGGAAATGGCGGCCTTGCTGGTATTGTTGATTGCCGGCTTTCTGGTGCCGGTGCCGTTATTGATGCTGCATGTCATCGAAGCAGTGGTGCAGGCCTATATCTTTGGTATGCTGGCGCTGATTTACATTGCCGGTGCGTTGGAACCTGGCGAATCCGATACATCCGCCATTCCCGAGGAATAGCCATGAACGACATCCATTTATTCAGCATGATTTCCACCGGCGTGGCCGGTCTGGTCATTGCTCTCGGCACTATGTTGCCGGCTCTGGCAATGGGCAAAGCCATCGCCGCCGCGCTGGAAGCCCTGGCCCGCCAGCCGGAAGCCGAGAAAACCATCACCCGAACCTTATTTATTGGTTTGGCGATGATAGAGTCCTTAGCGATTTATTGTTTGGTGGTGGCCCTGATTGTGTTGTTTAGAAATCCGCTGCTTGAATATTTTTTAAAATAACTCAACCCAGTTTGCTATATGGCGCTCCAATCGTTTACTTGGACTCTTTGTCCAACCATTCGGTAAATTTGTCGAAAATAAATTTACTGCCGCGCATGGAAAGATGATCGTCGTCGTAAAAATAAGACATGTCATCGTGCATGCCGCCGCAAGTCGATTCATCGCATAAATATTCGTAGGCGGGAAAAATCTTAATCCGCTTATGCGTGGCGGCATTGATGGCATCGACCGCGCGTCTGTAGTTTATATTGCGTTCTTCAAAAGACTTTCTGGACACATCGCACTCGGGCAGCGCTTTGTCTGTAATACGCAGTGGGCGCTCGTCCACACAGTTTTTAGCGCTTATACCAATCTCCGGTACGTCTTCAATAAAAACCACCGCTTTGCCCAGCTTTAAAATCTCATTGATGGTTGCGACATAGCCGGAAACAAATTGGTTGTAATTTTCCGTCAACACATCATCCGGGCTTCTAACAATCCGATAGAGGTTTTTCGAATCAGTATTGCCGAAGCCAAAACCTTCAATGTACATCGCGCCTCTGGTCGCAAACACCACGCGCTGAATGGATGGGAATTCCTTCAGCAGCTTTAGCACGATAGGAACGACTACCCGGCATCGTGTCGATTTTTCGGCAAATTCTTCCGTTGGATTAATGCTCACCAGATCGATGAATGGCAGGCAGCCATTGACACCGACCAATGCCAGATCGTTCGAGCCCTTGGAAATGGAATCGTAGACAAATTGCGCGGCGTGACTATCGCCGACCACCAGCATTTTTGGGGTGGCGGTGGTAAAGCGGCACATCAAATAATTGTAACTGGCCCCCTCCAATACCGTCTTACAGCGCTCATCGACCCAGTCCTCCGGTGTGTTGTAGAGCACTGTGCCGTTTACGTCGGCATACATTTTGGTTTTGGTCTGCGCATCGGCTTTACGAAAACCCAGTCCGTCCCGAGAATATGAGGCGTAACCGACATAGCCGATACCTAGCATCAGCAGCAGCAGTACCGCGGTCTTGGCTCTGCTGTGACTGCCCAAACGTATCGGTTTTTCAATCAGTATGTAGGTCAGCCAAGCCAATGCCACGGCCAGCAACACCGCAATGGCGCGGATATTCATACTGGGTACGTCGGTCTCGATGATTTGCGCAAAAGACAGCAAAGGCCAGTGCCACAAATACAACGGAAAACTGATCAGGCCGAACCAGACCGCCAGCGGGTGGGATAAGACGATGCGATTAACCCAGGCATTTGGTCCAGCCGATATGATCATGACCGCAGCCAACATCGGGATTACCGCCCAACGGCCAGGGAAATTGAGATCTTTATTGATGATGAAAAAACCGAAGGCCAGCAGCAGCATGCCCAGAATGGAAAGCGCGTTGGCCAGCGTTTTGCCGTCGGCGGCGTGAGAGTTTCGATAAACCGCGCCAGCCAGCCAGCCGTCGAGCTTGAGCTTGATAGCAGAGAACGAGTCCTTCTTGTAGAGCGTCATCCAGGCCAGCAAACTACCGCATAACAGCTCCCAAAACCGGGTTTGTGGGGAGTAAAACGTCGCGACAGGATGGGCGATGATGCCTGTGATATTCAGGCCGAAAGAGACGATGGCAATCAGAACCGTAATGGTCAACAGATTGAAGTTCCGCTCCCAGGCAAACCAAAGCAATAAGGGCCAGACTATGTAAAACTGTTCCTCAATGCCCAAACTCCAAAGATGCAGCAAGGGTTTAGTCTCGCCGGAGTTGTCGAAATAGCCGGCCTCGCTCCACAACACAATGTTGGAAACGAATCCCGCGCCGGCGGCAATATGCTTGCTCAACTGCTTGTACTCGTCGGCAAACAGCGCGAACCAACCGAAGACGTAACAGGCGACTAACACCAGAATCAGGGCCGGGAAGATCCGCTTAACCCTGCGGGCATAAAACTCGGTGAAGCTGAAAGTACCCTTTTCCAGGTTCTGAAAAATGATGGTCGAAATCAGATAGCCAGAAATCACAAAGAAGATGTCTACACCTATAAAGCCGCCTTGCAAACTGCTGGGAAAGGCATGAAAGGCGATAACCGAGAGCACGGCAATGGCTCTCAATCCGTCAATATCCGGACGATACTTGGGGTGTGACAGGTGTTCTTGCAAAGAGGTCATAGGGTAAAGAAATGCTAAGTGGGTTCGGACTTTCCATCTAATCTGCTCTAGCCTGGAAAGGCGGGCCGTATTCTAAGCCGTAAGTATTCGAGCCTCAAGACGTGCCTAAGCGGCAAACTGTGCAGGCTAAATTTTCAGACATCGAAACCATTGCGGGGTTTAAGATAGCGGATAAACAAAAGATCGGCGGTATTTTCGGAACAACACCGCAAGTTCATATCCAACAAAACGGGTTACCCATCCATGATGCAATTCGACTGGACAACCTTCATCCTGGAAATCCTCAACTTTCTGGTCCTGGTGTGGATACTGCAACGCTTTCTGTACCGGCCGGTGCTGGCCATGCTCGATGCCCGGCAGCAGCGCATCAAAGACGAAACCGAGCAGGCCGCGCTTTTGCGCAACGAAGCGGAAGCCCTGCGTCAACAATACGAACAACGATTAGCCGCTTGGAATCAAGAACAGGAGACCAGTCGCCGCCAACTAGACGAAGAGTTAACTCAGTTGCGCAATACCGCGACAGAGAATTTGAAACAAACCCTAGCCGATGAAGAAGCTAAATTGCGGGTCCGCAACCAGACGCTGATTGCGGGAAGAGAAGCGGCTTTGGTAAGGGAAGCGGCGGGCGCTGCTTACGGGCAGGCCGCGGCTATGTTGCAACGATTGGCATCGCCGCAATTGACGCAGCGCATCGTCGAGGTCTTTCTGCAGGACCTGCTTGATATGCCGGACAGCGAGCTAGCGGCGCTACGCAAAGCCGCTGCTATGTTGATTGCCGCTTCTGCGGTCGAAGTGCTTAGCGCGCACCCGTTGAGCGAAGCCGATCAAGCGCGAGTGACGGAGGCCTTGTCGACTGCTGCCGGACAAACCTTGCAAATCACCTTCAAGGAAGACTCGGCCTTGATTGCCGGGTTGCGCGCCATAGTCGGCGAATGCCAATTGCACGCCAATCTGGCCGACGAACTGGCGTTTTTCCGGCGCCAAGCCAATCATGGTTGAGTCGGTTAAGCCCTACCAATTCGGCCTGCGCTTATCCGAGCGCGGCTGTGTGGCCGGCATTGGCGATGGCATCGCCTGGATCCGCGGCTTGCCGACGGCGCGGCTGGACGAACTGATCGGTTTCGACGATGGCAGTACCGGCCTGGTGTTTCAGCTGGGTCGGGAAGTGCTGGGGGCGATACTGTTGTCGCAAAACCTTGGCGTCACAGCCGGTATGGCCGTGCAACATATCGGCCGCAAGCTGGAAATAGGTGTTGGCGACGCTTTATTGGGGCGAGTGGTCGATCCGCTCGGTAATCCGCTGGACGGTTTGCCGCCGCCGGAATTGCGCCAGTTTCGTTCCCTGGAAGCTGCCGCCCCGCCCATCATCGCGCGCGATTTCGTCTCCGAACCTTTATACACCGGCTGTAAGATCGTCGATACGCTGATTCCCATCGGTAAGGGCCAGCGCCAGTTGATCATCGGCAACGACGGTATCGGCAAAAGCGCGCTGGCCCTGGACGCCGTGCTGAATCAACGTGGCCGCAACGTATTGTGCGTGATGGTGTTGATCGGCCAGCCGCGTTCTTCCGTCGCCGGTACCCTAGAAGCGCTGCGTCAGGCCGACGCGCTGGCCTATACCGTGGTGGTGGTCGCTGAGGCCAACGCTTTACCGGGTTTTCGCTATCTGGCGCCCTTTGCCGGCTGCGCGATTGCCGAGCACTGGATGCGCATGGGCCGCGACACCTTGGTGGTCTACGACGATTTGACGCGCCATGCCCAGTCCTACCGCGAGTTATCGCTGCTACTGCAACGGCCGCCAGGAAGAGAAGCCTATCCGGGCGATATTTTTTATCTGCATTCCCGGCTGCTGGAGCGCTCGACCGTATTGTCGTCGGCCTATGGCGGCGGCAGCATGACCGCCTTGCCGATTATCGAAACCCGCCAGGGCGAGCTGTCGGCGTATATCCCCACCAACTTGATCTCGATCACCGACGGCCAGATATATCTGGAGAGCAAGCTGTTCGCGGCAGGCATGCTGCCGGCCATCGACATCGGCCGTTCGGTGTCGCGTATTGGCGGCAAGGCCCAGCATCCGGCAATCAAAACCGCTTCCGCGCATATTCGGTTGGATTATTTGCAGTTTCTGGAGCTGGAGTTGTTCGCCCGCTTCGGCACCCGTTTGGAAGCCGGTGTCGAGGAAAAACTGCAACGCGGCCGTTTGCTGCGGGAAATATTGAAACAGGACCGTTTGCAACCTTTGTCCGAACGCGCGCATCTGGCCTGGTTGCTGGCCTATGGCGAGGGTTTACTGGAAAACCTCAAACCGGAACATGCAGCGGGCGTATTGGCCGGGCTACTGGCAAAATTGCCGGATACGTTGACTTTGGATTCGCCGAAAAAGCAATGGTTGTCAGTGTTGCGGCAACTCTTGGCGGATAAAACATGAGCCAGCGCCGGGAAGTCGAGGCGCGCTTAGCCTTGTTCGACGATTTGTCCGGCATTCTCGGCGCCATGCGCAGTTTTGCTTTGGCCGAATTGCGGAAAGTGGGCAAGCGCGAAGCCGCGCAGCAACAAGTTGTGCAATCGCTGGAAACGGCCTTGGCCGATTTGGCCGACAGCTTGCCGGAGCCGGCTTTAAGCGCGACCGGGAAAGACATCTGGCTGTTATTCGGTTCCGTGCGCGGCTTTTGCGGCAGCTTTAACGAAGACGTGATCCGTTACTGGCAGCAAAACGCCGATCAGCAAGGTCCGCTGATTCTGCTTGGCGAACGCCTGCACCCAATGGTTGAGGAACGCGCCGCATTGCAACGGCTGCGCGGTGCCGAAGGTGGTCTGGATGCGCCGGCAGCGATAGATAGTATTCTGGCGGCGGTGGCAGAGCTGCGCGGCGTCGAATTTGGACTGATAGCTTGTATTCGTGACGAACAAGGGGCGCGCAGCCAACGTCTTTGGCCTCTGGCAAATGTTGCCAGCCACGCCCGGCTAAACCCGCCGTTGACGTTTGCACCGGCAGCGGAAGTGGCTCAAGGCGTTGCCGAACATTATCTGTTTCACAGCTTGCTGGCCTTATTGTTACGCTCGATTCGGGTCGAAAACCACATGCGGCTGATGCAGATGGAAACCGCGTTGCGGCATCTGGAGCGAGGCGGCGAAGAATTACAACGGCAACGCAACCGGCTGCGCCAGGAAGAAATCGTCGAGGAAATCGAGTTGATGGTGGGGCGGCATTAGCAGTCTGCGTTTAGCCATTCAATGCTTATTCCCGTTGCAGCTCTTCCTGTTTGAAGTCTCGCCGCTTATGAATCACACCATGGATATATAAGGTTTCGCCGATTATTTCGTAAAGTATCCGGTATGAATATACGCCGATTTCGCGCACATTTTCCTCGCCAATTTCGGAAACTGTCCTGCCCAGCTTTGGCATGATCGCCAGTACATCCACTTTAGCGAGAATGTCTTGCGTTACGCGGTTTGCGTAGAGTTTGGAATCACGAGCAATAAATTGATGTATCGAGTGGAGGTCTTCGCGTGCGGGTTTTGACCAAACAATCACCATTGTTCGATTTCGCGCTTTAACTCTTCGTGGTGAATGAATTGGTCTTCAGCGATAGCTTTGCGGCTTTTGCGTAACTTGTCGACGACGTACAGCTGATACATGATTTCGTCCATGTCTGCGTTGTCAGGCAAACGGTCAATCGATTCCAGCGCTTCCTGTTTTAGAGTGGGTGCTTGCATGAATAGAGTCCCATTGATGACTGGAGCTACACCATAAAACGCAATCAATCGGACGTCAATACGATATTTGCGCGGCGTTGACGTGATTAACCTGCCAATTGAGCGAGCCTATAGCCCATACTTCCGCCGTTTTCGCCAAAAAGTCGCCCGGCTCATCCCCGCAAATTGAGCGGCCTGTTCCAGATTGTCCGGGTTATTTGCCAAGGCTTCGCGGATCAATTCCGCTTCGTTTTGACTTTTTGGACGCGGGGCAGAGTTTTGGTCAAGCGTTGCTGCCGGTCTAAGCGGCTCACGAAACTCGGGTGGCAAATCGTCTATGCCGAGTTCGCTGCCGCGGCCTACCGCATAGGCGTATTCGACGACATTATTCAGTTCCCGGACATTACCCGGCCAGCGGTAATCCAGCAACAGGCGCATCGCTTCCGGCGCGATGCGGTCGATATGGCGATGGCCTTGGGTGTTATGCCGGTCTATCAGGTGTTGCAGCAACAGGCTGATGTCCTGGCGACGTTCGCGCAGCGGTGGCAGAAAAATCGGCACCACTCGTAAGCGATACATCAAATCTTCTCGAAACCGCCCGGCCTTGACCTCTTCGCGCAACGATCTATGCGTGGCGGCAATAATCCGCACATCCACGCTGACCGCGCTATCGCCGCCCACCGGCGTAAAGTTACGCTCCTGTATCACCCGCAGCAACTTGGCTTGCAGCTCTAGTGGCAACTCCGCTATTTCGTCCAAAAATAAAGTACCGCCGTTGGCACGTTGAAACAAGCCGGCATGATTACGCACCGCGCCGGTAAATGCGCCTTTGACGTGGCCGAACAATTCGCTTTCCAACAGGCTGGGGGTCAAGGCCGCGCAGTTGATCGCCAAAAACGGCTGATAGTGCCTAGGGCTTTCCAGGTGCAAGGCATGCGCCACCATCTCTTTACCGGTGCCGGATTCGCCGCGGATTAACACGGTGGCTTCAGTTTCGGCGACGTTGCGGATGATTTTGATGGCTTCTTTCATGGCCGGGTCGCGCGACAGAATGCCGTGAAAGCTGTCGCTGTCGTCCGGCTTTTGTTCCGGGGCTATGTCGCTTTGTGGTTGCAGAAATTCAATCGCCCCGGCGAAGCCGCCGTTGTTGTCGTAGAAGGCGCGCGCGGTTCGATAGCAATTCAGCGTCCGGCCATCCGGGCGATGTATCCGCACCGCTTGCGACTTGACGATGCCGAGTTCGGCCAGATTGCAGGGGTCGTTGCCGCTGTCGCAATTCAGCGCGGTTTTGCAGGGTTTGCCTATGGTCTCGGCTGCGTTCAGGCCAAACAATTGTTCGGCGCCTTTGCTCCACAGCAAGATGTCGCTGTTGCTGTCTACGATAAAGGCCGCGCCGCTTTCGAATAAATCGGTCAACACTTCTACGACTTGATCGGCGCCGATTTGGCCGAGCCAGCGTTTGAATAGCGGTGAGGAAGATGCCATGCGTTCAAGCTCGTTTTGTTTCAGTGATGTTTCAAGTGTATCAGCATCGTTTCAATATTTCATATTGAAACGCCAGGCTTGGCCGGTGCCAGGCCGCTTCATCAAACCTAGTGACTTAATTTTTTAAGGCAAGAAAACTAAAATAATCAGTTAAAACAAAGGTATATATCTATTTAGCCCATACTGGATAGCGCTGGATTTGTGGGCCGTGCGGATATTAATACTGCCGGTAAACTGGCACGAGTATTGATATACAGCACTTATATTCTTTTTACTTTGCGCTTAATGAGGCGGGTCATGATTTTCAGACAACTCTTCGAAACAGAAACCTCCACCTACAGTTATTTGTTGGGATGCGAACGCAGCCGTCGCGCCTGTCTGATCGATCCGGTGGCTTCGGAGCTGCCGATTTATATCGATTTGCTGCAAAGCCTGAACCTCAAGCTGATTTACACATTCGAAACCCATGTGCACGCCGACCACATTACCGGCGCTGGATTGTTGCGGGAAAAGCTTGGCAGCAAGAGTGTGGTACATCGGGATGCTGGCGCGCTCTGTGCGGATTTGCTGGTCACCGACGGGGTGTTATTGCAAGTGGGCGATCTGGATATTCAGGTGCGGCATACCCCCGGCCATACCAGCGGTTGCGTCAGTTATGTGATGGCTGATCGGGTGTTTACCGGCGATGCCTTGTTGATCGGCGGTAGCGGGCGCACTGATTTCCAGCAAGGCGATGCCGGCCAGCTGTATGACAGCATCACCGGCAAGTTATTCACATTACCGCCTGATACGCTGGTGTATCCGGGGCATGATTACCAGGGTAATACCGTGTCTACCATCAAACAGGAAATGGCAAAAAACACCCGTTTGGGCCAGGGGCGCACTCGCGCCGAGTTTATCGGCATCATGAGCGAGTTGAAGCTGGCGTATCCCAAGTTCATCGATCAGGCGCTGCCGGCCAATCAGTCCTGTGGGACGCCTGCCGAATAGGCGGAGTTAGCCGATGATCCTGACGCTAATCTTGGCAATCTGTATCGGCCTGCTGTTGGGCTTGTTGGGCGGCGGCGGTTCGATTTTGACGGTGCCGATGCTGGTTTACGTGCTGCATGTACCGCCCAAGACCGCGATCGTCACCTCATTTGTGGTGGTGGGTGTCTCCAGCCTGATGGCGTTGATCCCGCATGCTCGGCGCGGCCATGTCTGCTGGAAAAGTGCGCTGGTATTCGGTTTGGCCGGGATGCTCGGCGCATTTGGCGGTGGCCGCTTGGCCGGCCATTTTTCCGGGGAATGGCTCATGGTGTTTTTTGGCGCGATTACATTGTTGACGGGTCTGGCGATGATTTTCAAGAAAGCGCCAAGCCAGCCGGCTGTTGAGCAGGCGCTACCGATGTGTCCTTTACAAACACCGGTATTGCGATTGTTGTTCGACGGGGTTTTGGTCGGCGGGCTGACCGGCTTGGTTGGGGTCGGTGGCGGATTTTTGATCGTGCCGGCATTGACCTTGCTGGTGGGTTTGCCGATGCCGGCGGCTATCGGTACGTCTTTACTGGTTATTGTCATGAACGCCAGCGCCGGCTTGAGCGGCTACGCGAATCACGCCCAACTGGATATTCCCTTGATGGCGCTGGTGACGGCGGGTGCGGTAATGGGCAGTTTTCTGGGTGGCTGGTTATCCAACTTCATCAGCGCGACGGCGTTACGCCGCGGGTTTGGTTGGTTCGTGATACTGGTGGCGGTTTATGTATTGTTTAACGCGCTGAGCTGGCAACTATTGGCATCGTTAGAGCTGTGGCAGGATGACGAACGTGCCTGGCGACGAGGCTTGGCAGGATTGGCCGCCTTGTTGGCGCTCGGTTTGATAGGCAACCGCATTCATAGCCATACGCCGCGCAGAGAAGCGTTGCCAATGTCGCCCCGCCATCACCTTTGAATTAGGCTAGACTAATATTGACGGTTGTGCTACGCCGTTGATTCCGCCATCCGGTGCCAACCGCCTGGCGTATAACTATAAAAAATCGTTTGAGGAGGGTATATGTCTTATTCAATCAATACGTCACGTCGGCGCTTTTTTGCACAAAGTGGAGCGGGATTAATGGCGTGGGCTGCGGCGCCCGCATGGCTGAGAGCGATGGAAAACATGGCCGAGATGCCGACGATGCCGCCGCGCAAAGCCTCGGCCAATTTTCACCCGGACGTGGAATTGGACTTGATCTGCAAACCAAACGCGGTGGCTATTTTGCCCGGCCAGCCCACGCGCGTGCAGCAGTATTTTGCGAAATTGGTGAAGGGACCGGCGCAGACTTTAACGGAAATTCCCGGCTCTTATTTGGGGCCGATACTGCGCTTCGAAAAGGGCCAAAAGATCAGAATCAATCTGCATAATCAGCTTAACGAACCGAGTATTACCCACTGGCATGGTTTGCATGTACCTGCGGAAGTGGACGGGCATCCGCTGTACACGATAGACAGCGGCCAAGTGTTTGTGTACGAATTTGAAATGCTCAACCGCGCCAGCATGAATATTTACCATCCGCATCCGCACAACACCACAGCCAAGCAGGTTTATCACGGTTTGGCGGGTGCGATTTTGGTGAACGACGAGGAAGAACGGCGCCTGGAACTGCCCGGCGGCGAATACGAAGTGCCGATCGTGATTCAGGACCGCAAGTTCGACGCGAATAATCAATTGCAATATGTGCATGCCATGCACGACAGAATGATGGGTTTTTACGGCGACCGGATTTTAGTGAACGGTCTGGCCAATTTTCAGCTCGACGTCGCCAGTCGAGCGTATCGTTTCCGCGTCCTCAACGGCTCAACGGCGCGCATCTACAAACTGGCTTGGGATGACAAGTCGCCTATTACCGTCATCGGTACCGATGGCGGCTTGCTGGAAGCACCGGTCAATAAACCTTACGTGATGCTGGCCCCCGGCGAGCGTTTGGATATTTGGGCGGATTTCAGCGGGCGTAAAGTCGGCTCTAAGCTTGTGTTGCGCAGCCGTTCTTTTTCCGGCGTATTGCCGGGCATGGCCGAACGGATGATGGGGGGTGGTCAAGGCGATCATGGCCGTATGGGTGGCGGCATGGGCATGCATGCCAGCGCCATACCGGTGGGTAGCGACTATCCGATTTTTACGGTGAAAGTCACCCGGCAGCAAAGTGAGAGTCCAAAATTACCCAACAGCCTGGCGAAAATTAACCATTACAGCGTAAACGACACAGCCAATCCCGGTAAACCGGTGCCCATCGCTATTTCGGAAGGGCCGATGCGCATGGTTTTAAATGGTCGGCCTTATGCTTATAACGATATTTTGCCGAGCGAGCGCATTCCCGTAAATACCGTGCAATTGCTGGAAATTTTTCATGCGCATGGCGGTGGCGGACACGGCGACAAAGCCGGTGGCGAGCACGGCAGTGCCGAAAAGGCCGATGCCGGTTCTCACAAAATGGGCGGTATGGACATGATGGGTGGTATGCGGCATGGTGATAACAACCAGGGCGAAGGTGAACATCGGCGCATGGGTATGATGGGCATGCGCCACGGCGGCGAGAACGCAGAAGCCGGTGGGCATCAGATGGGCGGCATGGGCGGTATGGGAGGCGGAATGGGTATGATGATGTCCATGGCCCATCCGATTCATTTGCACGGCCAATATTTTCAAATCCTGAGCCGAACTATCGCCAATAACGAAAGCGCAGATTACGCCACGGTTAAAGAGGGTTTTATCGAAGGCGGCTGGAAAGACACGGTGTTGGTGATGCCGGGCGAGCGGGTCAAAATCATCAAGCCCTTCCAGGATTTTAAAGGTTTGTTCATGTACCACTGCCATAACCTGGAGCATGAAGATATGGGCATGATGCGCGATTTCCTGGTGGTCTAACCGGAAAGCGCCAATTGTCAGGGAGCGGGATATGACGATAATCAACAGGCATTTAACAGTCGAAGGCATGCATTGCCCTGGTTGCGAAGACGTCATTCGTCAAGCGCTGGCCGATTTACCGGGTGTGACAACCCTGGATGTCAGCTATGTGCGAGCGACGGTGGATGTGCAATTCGACGACCAGCTTGCCGACGAAGCGGCGATATACCAAGCCATTCGCGCCAAGGGCTATGGCGTGGCACTGACGCCGCGGCCTGCCGCTGGCAAGTTAAAAGGCCTGTTGATTTTTCTGTTGTTATTGCTGGCGGTCGGCGGCGTGACGTTCTGGGGCAAGAGTTTGATGCCCGGCGTAATGCAGCAAATGTCGCCGCACATGGATCAAGCGGTATTGCTGGGCATCGGTTTTCTCACCGGTTTTCATTGTATCGGTATGTGCGGCGGTTTTGTGGTGGGTTACACCGATCCTCGTCAAGCCAAGTCCCGCCAGCTGCTGGCGCATTTACGTTACGCAGTCGGCAAAACCTTGTCCTACAGCGCACTCGGTGCCGGATTTGGCTTGTTGGGCGCCACCATTGCGATTACCCCGCCGATGCGCGGCGGACTGGCGTTGGCGGCGAGCGTGTTTTTGTTGCTGTACGGGCTGAAGATGCTCAACGTCTTTGCGGTCTTGCGCCGCTTTACCTTGCGCATGCCTAAGGCCGTCAATCGCCAGCTTGCAGATGAATTGCGCAAACCGCGCAGTGCTTTGCGTACCGGCTTGTTGACCGGTTTTTTGTTGGGTTGTGGACCGTTACAAGCCATGTATGTGATGGCCGCCGGCAGCGGCGACCCGCTACAGGGCGCGTCGATGCTGTTCTGGTTTGGTCTCGGTACGTTAGTGCCATTGCTCGGATTTGGGTTCTTCGCCAGCTTGTTGTCGCAGGTTTTCATGCGCCAGCTGGTAAAGGTTTCCGCAATATTGGTGATCGCGATGGGCGTGATGATGGCGCAGCGCGGTTTAAAAATTATCCAGGCAGGCCAGATGCCCACAGCGATGCCTGCGCATACTCAGCCCGTTCAGTGAGGTAAAGTGTTGGATATTCAGCGTTTCAGACAATTGAACGAGCAGGCCAAATTGCTGGCGGACGAAATAGGCAATTTGCTGATCGAAATATTTCATTATTTGGCCTTGTTTGTCATTGGTGCCAGTATTGTCTGGTCGGCGGTGGTGGCTTACGGCGGCATGATGCTGCAAGGTCACGCCACCATTGGTGACATTTTGCTGTTGTTTATCTATTTAGAGCTGGGTGCGATGGTCGGCATCTATTTCAAAACCAACCTAATGCCGGTGCGTTGTCTGATTTACATTGCCATCACCGCGTTGGCTAGGTTGTTGATCGCGGATATTCAAGCCCATCATCAGGCCGATATGGGCATTTTGTTGGTGTCCGGCGGCATTTTATTGTTGGCCTTGTCGACCGTGATTATTCGCAAGCCAAGTGACGATACCTGAACCGGCAGTTACAGATAAAGGAAGATTAAAATGAACAAATCATTACTGATTGCGGCGTTGGTGCTAACGGCTCCTATTGTCCAGGCTATTCCACCTGTCGATCCATCGCGCTTAGACGCAGTGCAAGAGCGCGGCAGCCATGTCATGCCGTTTGCGCTGGAAAAAACCCTGCATATTTTTAATAAGACTGATACTGGTGGTATTCAACAAGTGATCGCTAAGGATGCTGCTGACAGCCAACAAATTGGCTTAGTGCGCAGTCATCTGTCGCAACTGGCTACACATTTTGCGGCTGGCGATTTTTCAGGGCCGCGGCGCATTCATGGGGATGACATGCCGGGGCTAAACGCCTTGGCGTCGGCAGCCGGGAAAGTCAGTTTTGCCTATCGGGAATTGCCGAACGGTGCCGAGATCGAGTATCGGAGTGAAGATAAGCAGCTGATTGAGGCAGTGCACAGCTACTTCGATGCCCAACTCAGCGACCACGCTCGCCATGCTGTGCCCGGTGGACATGCTATGCATCATGGTGGTCATCAGCCATAGTTACTTTTCGGCGGCTCCGGCTTGGGGATGTGATTTTTCCAACCACTCTCGATTAGGATGCCAGTGGCTGATCCAGGCGGGCAAATCTGCAGCAGGCATCGGCCGCGCAATGCCGTAGCCCTGAGCGTTGTCGCAGCCCAGTTTCAGCAATAGCAAGCCATGTTCATCGGTTTCGACGCCTTCGGCTATTACTTGCCGATGAAAGGCGGCGGTGAGATTGATAATGCCGGCGACGATGGCTAGATCTTCCGGGTCGCCGAGAATGTCGCGAATAAAGGATTGGTCGATTTTTAAGGTGTCGGCAGGTAAGGCTTTCAGGTAAGTTAGCGACGAATAGCCGGTACCGAAATCGTCCAATGCAAAGCCGACGCCCAGTTTTTGGCATTCCTTCATCACGGCGGTGACGCGGCCAATATCCTCCAGTGCGGCTGTTTCCAGTATCTCCAGTTCCAGGCAGTGGGGGCGCAGTTGCGGGTGCGCAGCGAAGCCGGTTTTCAAGGTGTCGACGAAATCCTGGTGCAGTAAGTGGCGCGGGGCGATATTGATGCTGATGGCAATGTTCAAGCCCATGTCTTGCCACGTTTGCAGGTGGTCCAGGGCGCGGGCCAATACCCAATTGCCCAGGGCGATGACCAGTTCGGTGCCTTCTATGTCGGGTAAAAACGCCGCAGGCGACAATAAGCCGCGCTCGGGATGCCGCCAGCGAATCAAAGCCTCCGCACCCAGCACTTTACCCAGGCGCATATTGACCTTGGGTTGGAAATACAATTCGAACTGGTTGTTGAGCAGCGCGGCTTCGATTTGCGTTAAGGTCTCGCCGCGGACCAGCGCTATTCTGTCCAGTTCCTGATCAAACAGGTGGTAGCGATTTTTGCCGCGCTGTTTGGCGACATACATGGCTTGGTCGGCATGCCGCAGCAGCGTGTCCGCGCTTGCCAGGTCATCAGGGTATAGGGTAAGGCCCACGCTGGCCGATACGCAGACCTGGTTATCATCTATGCTCAACGGTTCCGCGACTTTGCAGAGCATGCGCTCCAATACCGCCTCGCATTCGCGGGTGTCGTTAAAATCCAGCAAGAGCAGCACAAATTCGTCGCCGCCGATGCGGGCGACGGTATCGCCGGCTCTGAGGCAGTCGCGGATGCGTAGGGAAATTTCTATCAGTAACTGATCCCCCGCTTCGTGGCCGAATTGGTCGTTGACCGGCTTAAAGCCGTCGAGATCCAGATAGCATACCGCCATATGGTTGCCGGCGCGGTGTGTGTGGGCCAGCGCTTGGGCTAGGCGGTCTGCCAGTAATACGCGGTTGGGGATGCCGGTCAGCGGATCAAAATGGGCGATGCGTTCCAGATCGTATTCATGGTTCTTCAGCGGGGTAATGTCGGCCGACAAACCGATGTAATGATGAATTTTGCCGTCGTCGTCCCGCACTACCGAAATCGAGGTCAGCGCAGCAAAAACCTCGCCTTTTTTATTGCGGTTCCAGAGTTCGCCACTCCAATGATCGTGTGCGTTCAGTGCTTGCCATATGGCTTTGTAAAATTCCGCGGATTGCCGGCCGGATTTGAGAATACTGGGATTTTTACCCAGCACTTCCTCGCGCGCGTAGCCGGTAATTCGACTAAAAGCCGCGTTGACATCAATGATGCGGTTCTCGCTGTCGGTAATGACGACGCTATCGTGAGTGTGGGCAAATACACTGGCCGCTAGGCGTTGCCCAGCCTCGCGGCGTTGCAGCTCTTGACGAAATTGTTCGCGTTGCAACAGATTGCGAATCCGCAAGCGGGCGATTTCGATGCTGATGGGTTTGGTCAAATAGTCCGCGGCGCCCAAAGAAAAGCCCAAGGCCTCGGCTTGAATTTCGTTTAAAGCGGTCACGAACACAATCGGAATGTCTTTTAACAGCGGACTGGCCTTGATCCGCCGACAGGTTTCGTAGCCGTCCATATCCGGCATCATGATGTCGAGCAGAATCAGATCAGGCGGCTCATCCAGCGCCAGTTCCAAGCCTTTAGCGCCGGAGGTGGCGATTTGAATTTGGTAATCGTCCTGCAATGCCAAACCCAACAAGGCCAGGTTGGCGGGAGTGTCGTCGATGGCGAGAATTTTCAATTGTTTGCTGTTCATTCGGTTTGTACTCCATTCCAACCCAAGGCTGAATAAAGCTGCCGCAACTGCTGGCGTGCCTGGTCGAATTTCATTTCGTTAACCGACTGAGCTATTTCGGAAAACCGTGGTTCTAGCGCACTAGCGCGCAGTAAATTTTGCAATGCTTTAACGTGATTAATGGCATGGAACATGTTTTTGGCTAATAAGTTATCGAGTTCGTCCATTAGCGGCCGTAATTCTTGGTTGTGGTGCAGCAAGGCGATGTCTTCTGCATTTGTTGGGTCGGTTACCGCCATGACGGGTTGCTCTGGATGGGCTAGCGCATCTTGATAATGTTCGGCATTGACTGCTGCGGAATACAGCTCCGCGCAAGGGACGGGTAAGCGCTGTTGTGCGGAATTGTGGTTATGCAGTTGACAGTCAACCAGGTCGCAGCGAATTCTGAACCAGAACCGGGCGCCCCTGCCCGGACTACTCTCCACGCCGGCTTCGCCCTGCATCAGCCCGGCAAAGCGTTGTACGATGGATAAGCCCAGACCGGTGCCGGCGTAACGCCGCGTCGAACTGGCGTCGATTTGGGTAAAGGGTTTGAAAAGTAGGCTCTGTTGGTCGGCGGCAATGCCGATGCCTTGATCGGACACGGAAAATTCCAGTTGTGCTTGCGAGTCTTGCCGCCGCAACTCGGTTACCTGGATTTGGATTACGCCATGATGGGTAAATTTGATGGCATTGCTGACCAGATTTGACAGCATTTGCCTGACTCTGATTTGATCCAGTAGATAGCATTGCTCGCTTGGGCCGAGCCAGACGGTTTCGATTTGCAGGTTTTTCTGATGTGCGCTTTCCCCAAACAGCGACTGGACTTCGGTGATGATTTGCCGAGGCTGCGCGGCAGAGTAAACCAGCTCCAGCCGATTGGCTTCGATTTTAGACAAATCCAACACATCGTTTAACAGGGTTAATAGAGTCTGTCCGGATGCGAGGATAGTGCGGGCGCATTCTTGATGCTTGCTTGGGTCGCAGTCAGGTAGACTCAGCAGTTGCGCCATTCCCAAGATACCGTTCAACGGGGTGCGGATTTCGTGCGACATGGTGGCCAGGAAATTACTTTTGGCCTGGTTCGCGCTTTCCGCGATGCGGGTTTTGATTTCATTGCTCAATATCAGCGCCATGTGCGAGAAAAACGGCGATAGATAATCGCGCATTTGCGCGGAGCCCAACATGTCGGTCATTTTGATGGCGCCGATTAATTCTTTGCCCACCTGCAAGGGCATGACCCAGGTGCAGGCAATGGCCGGCGTCATGCCGCGCAGTAGCGTGTGCTCAGAATCCGAGGTTTGTTCGACAAAGCGGCGCTGCTGAAAAACTTCGTTGATTAAGGGATCGTCGATATGATCAATAATTTGGCGTTCGCCGGCTAAATTGGCGTAATGGATTGCCCCTGCGTCCAGATAATAAATTTCGACATTGCTGCCGCCCAAACTGCCGCACAAAGCAGTCATTAAGCTCTCTAACAACCCTTCGACGCCGGCGATGGGGTTTAACAACTCCAGCATGTGCAGAATCAAATATAGATTCGCTTTTTCTTCCGAAAGCTTGCGGACGCGGGTTTCCAATTGCTTGATTTGGTCCTGCAACTCTTGATGGGAGGGCGCTTGGGTCATTGTTCCGCAGCAAGCCGGCGTTGGATGGCATCGGCCAAAACGGTTTCCAAATGCTCCAGGCTGACATCCATCCATGCCAGCGGCAAATCCACGAAGCGCGCGGCGGTTTCGGCGGCGGCGCTGAAATCGCCGTTACAGGGGGTACGCAGCGCCAGAATATATTTATGACTACTGTGAAATATCTCCCTGATCACCGTCATGTTTGCGCCGAAGCAGGCGGTGATCATGGGTTCCCAGGTCAAGGCCCAGTCTTCCAGTAAAAAATACGCGCCTTTTTCCAGTTCCTGCATGAATAACTCGTAGCCGAGCAGCATGACGATACAGTTTTGGCCGTGGGTGCGGCAAGTGTGGTGGCCCTCCAGATATTTCTCCATCAACGGGTGGCAGCCGCCGTAAAACACCACGGTTTTTTCGCCGAGTTTCTCGCGTTCTTCCAGCGCCTGATTCAGCTCGGTCGACAAACGATTCAGGTAATTGTGCAAGGCCGAATCCAGATAATGGGTATGCACGTTCCAGTGATTTTTCGCGATTAGTCCGTCCACTTCCTTACGCAAAATGCCGCAGCCCACCATGGTCAGCGGAGTTTGATTTTCCGGATGTATCGCGAAGGTTTTCATGGCAGTCTCCCGTATTCGAATGCTGCATCGACCATAGTCCGAATATTGGCCTCGGGCACAGCCATTGGCATGACGCCGTTACCGAACAAAAAATGGCCGCCGGTTTTGCCGATTTCGATAATACGCTGCACTTCGGCGCGGGTTTGCTCGGTGCTCCAGTGAATCATTTTAATATCGTCGATCACCCCGCAGGTCAGGCCGCGATTACCGATCAGGCGTTTGGCTTCGGCTAAGTCGGCAAGTGGGCTGATGTAGTGAGTTTTGATGTGAAGTTCATCGAAAACCAAATCGATCACATCGTTAAAACCCGCCATGCCGCAGTAATAAACGATGTCCTCATTTCCGCCCGGCAGCAAGTCCCGGCGCATCCAGGGCATCACCTTTTGCTCAATTTGCTTGCGGCTGACGAAGTAGGGCGAGCCAAACGGCGTGGAGTAAATCAACACATTGGCGCCCAAGGCCCGTAAGGCGGCGATTTCCTGCCGGCAGAAATCCGAGCATTTGCGCAGCAGTTCGTCGCGGACATCAAACGGGCCGAGCAGGAATAACTCCATCCATTTATCCATACCCATCAAGATGGCCGGCAAGGTGGTCGAGGCCGTGACGTAGGCGCAAATCGGATGCGTGGTGCCGACTTCGCAGCACAAAATCTTTAGACAGTCGGCAACCGATTGCCAGGCCGGATGCTGTGTAATGTCGGTGGGAATGTCGAGTTTGGCAATGTCGTCCAGGTTTTTGATGACGAAGTCCGCGACATTTGGAACGCCGTCGTCGGCAAACAGGATTTCCCGGCAACCCAGCAACTCCGCTTCCTTGCCAACATAATGCAGGCTCCAGATGTTGTCGTAGCCGTAGCGCCGCAACAGGCGTAATTGGCCGTCGGCCACATATTCGCCCCTGCTGAAGTATTGCTTGGCGGGCATGCCCAATTCTCGGGCGCCGTGATCGGACATATTGCAAAAAACCGGAATGCGCGGCGCGGGGTTGCCGGTCGCCGCCGCGGTGAGGATTTCCATAGGTGTCATGGCTTGACCTCGCGAATCAGATCGACGATGACTTTGGCGGCGGTGACGCCATCCGGCGCCCAGGCATCCGCACCGACCTTGGTGTACAACTCCGGATCGAAACGGTAGGGAGCGCCGCCTACCGCCAGTTTGATTTGTTGTTCCAGACCACGTTCTTGTAACAAACTGCGCACACCCAGGCTGCCTTTTTCGCTGGTGGCGGTGTGGACCATCATCGCGGAAACCGCGATGACTTGGGCGTTCTCGGCTACCGCGGTATCGACGAATTTTTCGGCAGTGACGTTGGTGCCCAGGTCGACCACATCCACCATCAGCGATTTCAAGCAGCCGCTAACGATCCGTTTGCCCAAGGAATGCAAGTCGCCGTAGGCGGCACCGATGACGACCCGGCCTATCATTTCCGGCGGTTTACTGAATTTTTCCAGCATTTTTTCGGTGACGTCGGCCGCAATTTGCGCGGTCATGAAATGCTGGGCCAGATTGGCGTCCGGATCTTTTTCGATTAAGGTCATCATCAACTCGATGGCCGGGATGACTAATTTGAAGACGATATCCTCGGGGCTGAATCCGTCGTTTAAGGCGTGATTGACGACCTCCAGGGCGGCCGGCTTATCGGTTTCGAATACCGCCTGGTTATAGGATTGAATATAAGCGTCGAGCATTATTCGAATTCCTCGATAGACATGGGCTGCAAGCGTAAATTGTCGATAAAGCGGTTTTCATATTCGAAAACCCCGCCAAGATTGACCACGCGCGCCCGTTGCACAATATTGTTTAACAGACTTGGCCCGGCCGGATTCAACAGCAGTTGTTCGCAGCCGGCCAGACTGGCATTGGCCAGCAGGCTGACCCGTTCGGGGGGTATAGGAGGCAGTAAGCCAACCCGCAACCCGCTGTTTAGGTCCAAATGTTGACCAAAACTTCCGCAAATCCACAGCCGATTCAAATCGCTTATTGCCAAGCCTGCGTACGACATCAATTGTGACATGGCAGCGGCTGTCGATGCCTTGGCACGCTGGAAAATATCGATGTCGCTCGCAAAAATGGCACTTTTGGGAATGTCGGCTTGCAATAAAAAGCCTTGTTCGGACTGCGGTTCGGCGAAGCGTCCGGACGGTTTCAGATGCTTTTGGTCCAGTAGCAAGGCAATGGCATCAATGAAGCCGCTGGCGCAGTAGCCGCGCGCCTGGACATCTCCTATCGTCCGTAAGCCGCTTGCCGACACTTTGCAAATTGCACCGGCTTCTGCGGTTAAACCGTTGCGCATGCCTACGCCTTCAAAAGCGGGACCGCCCGGCACGGAACTGACCCACAGGTTGCTGCCGTCCCACACGGCGATTTCGGTATTAGTGCCGAAGTCGGCCAACAGCATCGGTTGCGATTGCTCAGTAATGCCGGTAGCGAGCAGGTCGGCCAGTAAATCTGAGCCGATAAAACCAGCCAGCGGTTGGGCGATGTCGATGTCGGCATGCGGTGTGCGCCATGTCTGCCGCCAGGCATCGGCATCGGCGGGCAGGCAGGCGATAGGGCTTTGCCAGTTCTCGGGCTGGTAGAGGCAGTCGCCGCTATTGCCGCAAATCAGCGTCAACATCGCGGTATTGCCCACTATTAATACTTTGCCCAGTTCCGCCAGTATCGGCGTTATTTCGCCCATATCGCGGCTGAGAATGTCGCGTATGCCGTCGATGATGGCCGCGCGCGCTTCCCGGCCTATGCGCCGGCAATCTTGATCGTCCAGGCGCTCGGCATCCAGCCGGGTCAGAATGTCCGCGCCATGCGCAACTTGTGGATTGATGCTGTAGCGGGTGCCGATGCGTCGGCCGGATTGCCGATTCCACAACGATAGGCGGATGTGTGTTGTCCCCAGGTCTACCGCCACCCCGTAGACATATTCGGAAACGGCAGGATTGGCGTGGGCTTGATAAAGCGGGGTGGGGTCCAGACTTTTCCAGGCGGAATGCGGCGCCGGATTGTCCAGATAAAGCGTGCAGTCGCTGCGCGCCCGCAACTGGCAGGCTAAACGTATGCCGCCAGCCAAATCTTCAGGAAGCAGCTTTTGCCGTTCCGCCAGCGTCGGTGGGTTAAATTCGCCGCTTACGGTTTGAATCAGACACGCGCCACAGGTGCCCAAACCGCCGCAGGCAGCGCGTACCCGCAAAGCGGTGGTGTCGAGGGCTTGGCGTACCGACAGATCGGGTTTGAGCAGTATGCGTAACGTCTGATCGTTACTGCCGACCGTTGCCAGCATATCGCCAGCTGGGGGGGGCGGCCGTCCGGTATCGGGAGGGGTGGTGGTCATAGGCGATGGAAACCTGTAGGAGTAGTAGCAATTGCGCTTTCGCTTTCGTTGAGGCCTGGCATGATGGGGTTTGATCTATTCGGCATGGGCAAAACAGCCAGTGGTTTTCCCCTTTTATTTTAGTGTGTATTGGTGGTTTCGCTGATCCAATCTTGTAGCGTAAGCGATTTGTCTTTATTAGATCGGGTTTTACGGCATAAACTCCGTGATATGCGGTTATAAGCAGTGCCAAAAGGCACTTTAGGCTATCGGCACACTGTTCATACTGGAATGTCATCAACAATCGGGTAAACTTTGCCGATGCGCCAAAAAGCGGGTCGTGACCGGAATCGGCTTGCCTGAGACGCTTGCAGTCAATCCAGATCATGGTTCACCTAAGCCAACGGAATTTAGATGGAATCCGATAAACAATCGACAGAGCGCCAAGCCACCATTCTGTTAGTCGATGACGAGTCTATCAACCTGTCGGTTTTCGGGCAGTTTCTCGCCCCGTATTACCAGATTTTGGTAGCGACCAACGGGCAGCGTGCGTTGCAATTGGCGGGTGGTGCGCCAAAGCCGGATTTGATTTTGTTGGATGTGATGATGCCCGATATGGATGGGTACGAAGTCATCGGCCAGCTAAAAGCCGATCCCAAAACCGGCGATATTCCCGTGATATTCGTGACCGCCCTGACCTCTGATCTGGAGGAAGAGCGGGGTTTGTCACTGGGTGCGGTGGATTATCTTTACAAGCCGTGTCATTTGTCGATTCTATTGGCCAGAATCAAAACGCAGCTGGAACTGAAGCATGCCCGGGATTGGCTAAAAAACCAAAATACCTATCTGGAAGCCGAAGTGCAACGCCGGCATCAGGAGAATCAGTCTGTACATTTGCAACTATTACAATCGGAAAAATTGGCGGCAATAGGGCAACTGGCGGCCGGCATTGCTCACGAAATCAATAATCCCATTGGTTTCGTCAATTCTAATTTGAATACGCTGAACGGCTATTTGTGTGACGTTTTTTGCGTGATGGATGCTTACAACGCGGCTTTAGCCGAAAAAAACTTTTCGGAGGAGGCGCTGCAAAACTTGCGCACGTTGAAACAAACCAAGCAGCTTGACTATTTGCGCGGCGATATTCCGGAATTGATTGCTGAGTCCATGGAAGGTTTGTCGCGGGTGCGTGACATTATTCAGGATTTGAAGGATTTTGCGCATGCCGATAAAAACGATTGGGAACTGGCCGATTTGCATAAAGGGTTGGATTCCACGCTGAATATTATCAACAACGAGCTGAAGTACCATTGCACCGTACACAAGCAATACGGCGAGATACCGGAGATTTATTGCCTGCCTTCGCAATTGAATCAGGTGTTTATGAATTTACTGATTAACGCCGCGCACGCGATTGATACCAAAGGCGATATTCATATTAGTACGGGTTGCACGGAGCCGAATGTCTGGGTGGAAATCCGCGATAACGGCAAAGGTATTGCCCCGGAGAACCTGCCGCGTTTGTTTGAGCCGTTCTTCACCACCAAGCCGGTCGGCAAGGGCACCGGGCTAGGGTTGTCGGTTTCGCAGAATATCGTCCGTAAACATGGCGGTAAAATCGAAGTAAGCAGCCAGCTTGGGCAGGGTAGCCGGTTTCGAGTCTGGCTGCCGATTCGGCCGCCGGAATCGGCGTCTACCGAATAGTCCGGTGCGTCTGGCGGTTTTTGAATACCAAACTTGCAGACGGGGTTTTACCTGCCAGACTATGTCATCAATATACCACTGTTAGTGCAAAATCATGAACCAGGCAGATATTAAAATACTCATCGTCGACGACGAGCCGAACGTGCTGAAAGCGCTGACGCGGTTGCTGAAACAGTACGAACCCGTTACCGCAACCAGCGGCGAGGAAGCACTGTTGTTAGCTGAGGAACATAGCTTTGATTTGGTGATTTCCGATTACCGAATGCCGGGTATTAACGGTATCGATTTTTTGATTTTATTCAAGCGCATGCAGCCGGATGCTGTGCGCATTGTGTTGACCGGCTTTGCCGACCTGGAAGGCGCCCAGCACGCCATCAATGAGGCGGAAGTATTTCGCTTTATCAACAAGCCCTGGAGCAATCTGGAAATTGTCAATGTGGTCGAGAACGGTCTGGCGCACAAACGGATGTTGTTGGAAAATCGGGCCTTGGCCGATCAGGTGCGGGCGCAGCAAATACTCCTGAATGAAAAAGAAGCGATTATTAAAGCGCTGGAAGCTGAGGAGCCGGGTATCACCCAAGTGAATTGGGCGCAGGACGGCTCGATTATTCTCGATGACGAAGATTTTAAATAGACAGTATTGCCGGCTCTATTGGTAATTATTTCCGCGATACCGTTAATCCTGCGAAATCGGGGGCCAAAGTATTAAGCGGGCTCCCGCCAGTCCGAGAGCCGCTTTGTTTAGAACGGAGTTACAGCTGTTCGGTACGCTCGTCATTACTAAAGGCATTGAAAAATTGCTTCGCGGTTCTGCCGTTTTTGGCGGCATTCTGATGGGCAAAATCCAGCGCCGATTTGTGTAAAGCCTCGCGGTTGCCGCGATAATCGACGAAATAGCTGTCGACAATATCCAGGTATGTCTGAGTATGCTGCGGGTAAAACGCCAGCCGCAAACCGAAGCGGTCGGACAGTGAGATTTTTTCCTCAATGGTGTCGGAATAATGCACCTCGTTGTCAATCAGCAGCGTATCCAGATTGTCGCGCATATGTTCCGGCAGCAAATGGCGGCGATTGGACGTGGCGTAAAACAGCACATTCTCCGGCGGCATTTCAATAGAGCCTTCCAATACACTTTTCAGCGGCTTGTAGAGAGCGTCGCCGTTCTCAAACGATAAATCGTCGCAATAAATAATAAAACGCTGATTATGTTCGCGAATGTCGTCGACGATTTCCGGCAGATACAGTAAATCTTGTTTATCCACTTCGATGACTCGTAAACCTTCATGCAAATATTCGTTCAACAAGGCTTTCACCAGCGAGGATTTGCCAGTGCCGCGCGCGCCCCATAACAAGGCATTATTCGCCGGCAGTCCCGCCAGAAAACGCAGCGTGTTGTCTATCATTTGCTGCTTTTGCGGCTCTATGCCCAGCAGTTGATCCAGCCGGATCGGATCGATTTGCCGAACAGGACGCAGAAACGCCTGGCGCTGACGCCAAATTGCCGCATAGGTGTGGTTCCAATCTATCATCTGTGATCCTTTACTGGGGCCGGTCAAAGTGCCGGGTTGTCTAAAGAAATGGAAAGTGTATAAATTTTAGACAATTTAACACCACTCTAAGCACAGCAACAACTTAGAGCGGCTTTTAACGGGTTGCCAACAGACTTATCCACAGATTTTGTGGGCAAGTTATAGCGGTTGTGGAAATGTGACTACCCACTGTAGCCAGTATGTGCCGCTTGCGTGGGTAACCAAGGACTGCTTAGACTTTATTTTAAGTCGCGGCTTTGGCGGCCGAGGCGCGTTTCTGCGCGATGATCGACTCATAATCGATTGTTATCATTTAAACGATAGCTATTGGCTATTTACGGGGTGGCTATGAATCTGCGGGATTTACATTATTTGATCGCCGTTGCCGACTTGCGCAGCTTTGTGCAGGCTGCCGACCGTTGTTGCATCAGCCAGCCGACCTTGAGTACCCAGATTAAAAAGTTGGAAGATGAATTGGGTATCCAGATTTTCGAGCGCACCAACAAAAAAGTGCTGCCTACCGAGCTAGGCGAGCAGATCGTGGCGTCGGCAAGGCGCATCTTGAAGGAGCAAGACAATATCAAGGAACTGGCTGCGACAGCCCAGGACCCGTTGGCCGGTAACCTGCGTTTCGGCGCGTTTCCAACCTTGGCGACCTATTTGTTTCCGCCACTGGTACCGCTAATCAAAAAGGATTTGCCACGCATCCGCCTGATTTTAGTCGAGGAAAAAACCGAGCAATTGTTACAGCAACTTCGCAGCGGGCAGATGGATTGCGCTTTGCTGGCTCTGCCGATTTACGAGGATTTCCTGGAAAGCCAGGCCTTGTTCGACGACGAGTTTCTACTGGCGGTCGCAGACGGTCATCCGTTGGCGGTCAAGCCGCAAGTCGAGCCAGACGATCTAAACGGCGAACATTTGCTGTTGCTTGACGAAGGCCATTGCCTGCGTGGGCATGCCTTGCAAATCTGCCAAACAATCGGCGCCGACGAAGAACAGGATCTTCGCGCCACCAGCCTGGAAACCTTGCGGCAAATGGTTCGCGCCGGTACCGGCATCACCTTCATGCCACGTATCGCGGTGCGAGACGAACCGGGGCTACGTTATCTGCCATTCGCTGAGCCGGCGCCGAGCCGGACCATAGGCATGGTTTGGCGCAAGACCAGTGCCAGAGGGGAGCTGATTCGGCGCTTGAGCGGCTTGGTGCAGGATGCTGCTAAGGACATTTAGGTATACACCGCTGGCGTGGCAACTATTTTATTGGCAGTTCGTGATCTGACGGCCAAATGACATTTTCCACGAAAACCTTTGATGTTCTTTTGCTCTGTATGGCAGCCTGTCGGCTGTGGGCGCTCGCTAGAAGTTAATTTGTATTTAGCCGACAAAATGGCGGGCCTTGTCTCGTATGTCCGTTTAAAAGCTGAGATAAGTACTTACTGCGGGATACTGGAGTAATCCCCGCCGGGAAATTACAAATCGTCTAATATTTGCAAGGTCCTTAAGCCTTATTGCGCCTGATAACAGCCTGATGCTTGGACTATTTGAAGGCGGAGATACGAGGCTCGACAAAAATTACGACCATTTCCACTAATGCCTTGAGCCTTGTGGCGAAGCAAACACGTTGCCCGTGCCGGGCTTTTACCTTGGGAGTACCCATCATGAACAAAAAACAGTTGTTACCTGTTGCTATCGTATTGTTGACGTCGCAGCCGGTTCTCGCCAGCGTGTCCAGTTCATTCGATGTCGACAGCGAGAACTGGCAAATCGTCAGTTTTGCCGATTTCAGCCAGAACAATTATTCGATCATCGGCCAATACCAACCCAGTCATGTATCAGGTGGTGGCAATCCCGGCAATTATCTGGCCGCCACCGACCCTGACAGCGGCGATTTTACCTTCTCCGCTCCCGCGGCTTTCTTGGGCTCGCAGCTCGGCGCTACCGGGCTGTCCTACGATCTCACGTATCGCGATGGCGATGTCAATTGGCAAACCACCGACGTCATGTTAGTTGGCAACGGCCAACGCCTACTCTGGAAACGCGACCCGAACATCGTGCCGGATAGTAGCTGGACTCATATCAGTCTGACTTTTGCGCCCTCCTCGGAATGGCGGCTGGGCAGCACAGGCGGGGTGTTTGCCAGTCAAAGTGATTTTCAAAATGTCCTGTCCAATTTGAGTGGGTTGTACATTCACGGCGAATTTACCAACGGTATCATCGAAACCGCCGGCCTGGATAATGTAGTGTTGCAAACGGTGCCGCTACCGGGAGCGTTTTGGTTATTTGGCGTGGGGGTTGTGGGGTTTTGGTCTTTTAGTCGCAGGGGATAATGCGCTGGGTTGTGGTGTGGTTGTGTCGCTGGTGCGCCGGCTGGTTTTGAAGTCGGGTCTCGGCTCGACAGCCGAGTAACTTTCGCTACGAAAACCATCCTTGGTTTTCGCCCTTCGGGCCAGCCTATCGGCTGTTCAAATTCGTTCCAGACGAATTTGTGTTTGGCCAAAGAAAAGTCACCCGGATGCCGCTTGTTTCCTGCGCTCCGAAGCTTTTGGCGGGGGTTGGCGAAAGGGGCTTCCTGCCCCTTCGCCAACGTGCGGCATCCCTGCCGCACCCCTTCGGGCTATTCCCACCAAAAGTTCCGGTGCTCGGCGCGGCATGGGGGAGAAAGCCCAAGTCGCGAGATTTGAAATTGCCTACATTTGCGTAACTTGTAACTCATAGAGCGCATTCACGTTAGCGAAATTCGCCAAATTATCGAGGGCCCAAAAGCGGTGCAATACTAATTAGCTTATTGGCGTCTAAAAGATTGCGTGTTATGGCTCTGGATAACGATTGACAAGATTTTATCTAAATTTAAGAAGGCTGATATTCAGCCAGGGATTTGTGAACTCAATGAATCATGAATGGCCATCAATTAGGGTTGTGCATTTAAAAGGAGGGCTGCGCTGTACAAATGAAGCTAATCCTAAATGTGAACTTTACCCTGCTTCAAAAAATCAATCTTTTATTTTTAATACGTCACACTATAAACTGCTCTACAGTAGTATCGAATCATTGAATCAAGAAATCATTGGAATTGAATTCATTGATAACTCATATCAGGCTAAAGGCGCTGACCTTCCAGAATGGAGAGCGTACAACAAATCTTGTAGTGATAGATGGATAAATGAAGAGGCCGCCATATTATGGGGCAATCTAGGAAATAGCGCATATACAATTAAAGATGGGCGTCTTTGGGACTTATCAAATCGAATATCTCACCAGTTGAGGGTGTGTGGTTGGAGGGTAAAAGAACTTTCTGACAGATACCATGAACAGCTTTTGGCAATCCTCGAACGGGAGAATCACGTCAAAGAAATTAAGTTTATGGATAATTTTACATGGTTGTGTTATTTGTCTATTCAGACGTTCCTGATTGATGCATGCATACTTAGAGATTATCTTGCTGAATTTATTGCAGCTCATATAGTTGATTTTCATAATATAAGAAACAAAAATATAAATTCAATGTCTTCATTATTAAAAGACATAAAGAAAATGTCTATAGAAGATGTGTTGATTCGTGAATTATTATCAATAACTAGTGGTAATGGTTGGCTGAAAGCTTTAGGCGAGTATAGGGACTTGGTCGTGCACTCTGCTCCGATTGCTCAAGCAGAAAAGATACTGTTTGCAAATTACAAATTAATTGAATTTTGCAATAAAAAAATTCCGATTATTGAATGTCCTATGCCCCAAGATCCATCTAAGGCCTCTAAAGCAAGGCATAGTCGCTCTTTGTTCGAAGACTTTGATGATCTTATAAAAACTTTTGCTGGATTAACGGACGCTCCCAGCGTTAGTGTAGATGGACTAAATTATTGTCACTCAACGCTAGGTTACTTATCGAACTTTGCTTATAAAGTTGGATTAAGATCACGAATTGAACCAACTATAAAAACTATCTCAAACAAAGACATCATTGGAGGCTTCATATATAAAAAAATATGACTCTGCTTCGACTCATATTGAAATAAGGGATGGTTTTGTTCCCGCTATTCCACCCCTCGCCAAAAGTGAGAAGCTCAGGAAATAGGCTGTCGGGCCGAGACCCGACATATAAAAATCGTCGCGTTAGCGACACAAAATCACTTTTCGTATAAACAAAAACTTGCTCTAACCAGTTTTTGTTTATACATTAATGCCTCATGATCATCGAGTTCGATCCTGTAAAAAACGCCAGAAACATAATCGAACGTGGCTTAAGCTTCGAGCGAGTGGCAGATTTTGACTGGTCTAGCGCCATTGCAACGGAAGATGTTCGTAAAGATCATCCGGAGCGACGTTTTGTTGCGATTGGTTATCTTGATGGGCGACTACATGTCCTATGTTTTACTCCCGTGACCGGTGGAATCCGCGTCATTAGTTTCCGAAAAGCAAATTTAAGAGAGGCCCGCAAATATGGCAGAACCAATACCATTAACTGATGCAGGCGGCGAAGTCCGAAATCTGACCGAAACCGATTTTAAACAAATGCGCCCCGCCGGCGAGGTGTTTGCCGAGTTATTTGGGACGGAGCAGGCGGTTGAAATGCTTAGGCCTAAAGGTGGCCGGCCACGTAAGGATTCACCGAAAGTATTTACCGGGATTAGGTTGGATGCAGAGGTGCTGGAGGCGTTTCGTGCTACCGGCAAAGGCTGGCAGACTAGGATGAACGATGCCTTGAAAGAATGGCTGAAGGATCATTCGCCAGCATAATTTGCAGGCCGGAAATACTTTCGCTTATCCGGCCTCCGCGAGTTTGTTGATTAAATCCTAAATTCCGCCGACCGAGCATGCGCAGTAAGACTCTCGCCCCGCGCCAACACTGAAGCAATCTTGCCCAAGTTCTGCGCGCCAACCGCTGAGCAATTGATCAAACTGCTGCGCTTTTGGAAATCGTAAACCCCTAAAGGCGATGAGTAGCGGGCCGTGCTGGAGGTGGGCAGGACATGGTTCGGTCCGGCGCAATAATCGCCCAGCGCTTCGGCGGTGAAGCGGCCCATGAAGATGGCGCCGGCATTATGAATTTGCTCGCACAAGGCTTCCGGTTCCGCTACGGACAACTCTAGATGCTCCGGGGCGATGCGGTTGGCGACTTGCGCGGCTTCGGACAAATTAGCGACTTTGATGAACGCGCCGCGACCGGTCAAGGATGCGCGGATGATGTCGGCGCGTTCCATGTCTGGGAGCAATTTGTTGATGCTGGCTTCCACTTGCTGCAGAAACGCGGGATCATCGCTGATTAAAATGGCCTGGGCGTTTTCGTCGTGTTCGGCTTGCGAGAACATATCCATCGCGATCCAGTCCGGGTTGGTCTGGCCGTCGCAGATGATCAAAATTTCGGAAGGTCCGGCAATCATGTCGATACCGACTTGGCCGAATACCAGTTTCTTTGCGGTGGCGACATAGATGTTGCCGGGGCCGACGATTTTATCCACCGCCGGAATCGATTCGGTACCGTAAGCCAGAGCTGCAACCGCTTGGGCGCCGCCGATGGTGAATACGCGGTCTAAGCCGGCCACGTGCGCCGCCGCCAATACCAGGGCATTGGTTTCGCCGCGCGGGGTGGGGACGACCATGATCAATTCGCCGACGCCGGCGACTTTCGCCGGAATCGCGTTCATCAAGACCGAAGACGGATAAGCGGCTTTGCCGCCCGGCACGTAGAGGCCGGCTTTATCCAATGCGGTGACTTTTTGGCCCAGTACGGTGCCGTCTAGCTCGGTGTATTGCCAGGATTGCAGCTTCTGATGCTCGGCATAAGCACGGACGCGGTCGGCGGCGGTTTGCAAAGCAATGGCTTGGGTGCTGGGTAAAGTATCCCAGGCCTGTTGTAATGCAGCTCGGTCCAGTTCCAGTTCGGAGGCGGCTTTAAACGCGGTGCCGTCGAAGCGGTTGGTGTATTCCAGCAAGGCTTTGTCGCCGCGCTTTTTTACGTCGGCGATGATGTCCAATACCCGTTTGTGTATCTCTAAATCATCGCTGGCATCCCAGGCTAAACGGGCTTGCAATTGTTTGTCAAAGTCGATTGCCGCGCTATCTAGGCAGAGCATTTTGATCGCAGTCATGATTACGCCCTCTGGGCCAACGTGGTTTCGAACTGGTCGATGAGCGCTTGAATGGCTTGATGTTTCATTTTCATCGCTGCTTTATTCACCACTAGTCGAGAGGTGATGTTGGCGATTAGTTCCCGTGGCTCCAGGCCGTTGGCTTTTAGGGTGTTGCCGGTATCGACCAAATCGACGATGCAATCGGCCAATCCGACCAGCGGCGCTAACTCCATCGAACCGTAGAGCTTGATGATTTCGGCTTGTATCCCCAGGTTGGCGTAATAACGCTGTGCGGTTTTGACGTATTTGGTGGCGACCCGCAAGCGGCCTTTCACTTCCGGGGCATTAACCGGGCCGGCGGTCATCAAGCGGCAACCGGCAATGCCTAAATCCAAAGGTTCGTAAAGGCTCTCCGCGCCGTGTTCCATCAACACGTCCTTGCCGGCGATGCCCAAGTCCGCTGCGCCGTATTCCACAAAGGTGGGAACGTCGGTGGCGCGGATGATCACCAACTGCACGTCGGGGCGGGTGGTTTGCAGAATCAGCTTCCGGCTCTTGTCCGGATCGTCGATCGGCGTGATGCCGGCCTGTTCCAGAAACGGCAGGGCTTCTTCGTAAATACGGCCTTTGGATACGGCAATGGTCAACATGGTTTTGCTAGTAATTTAGTTAGGAACGCGGCGAATGGTAGCGCCCAGTTGTGACAATTTTTCTTCGATATGGTCGTAGCCACGGTCGATATGGTAAATCCGATCCACCAGGGTTTCGCCCTCTGCGACCAGAGCGGCTAAGACTAGGCTGGCAGAAGCCCGCAGATCGGTAGCCATGACCGGCGCTGCTTTCAATTGTCCGCTGCCTGTACAAATGGCGGTATTAGATTCCAATTTGATTTGTGCGCCCATGCGTTGCAGCTCCTGCACGTGCATGAAACGGTTTTCAAATACAGTTTCGGTGATCAGGCCTACGCCTTCGGCGACCGAATTTAGCGCGGTAAATTGCGCCTGCATGTCGGTCGGGAAAGCTGGATAGGGCGCGGTGCGCACGGTGACGGCTTTTGGACGCTTGCCGTGCATATTCAATTCAATCCAATTCTCGCCGCAGGTGATGTCGGCGCCAGCTTCTTTTAATTTGACCAATACCGCGTCTAGGGTATTGGGGTCGGTGTTTTTCAGTTTGACGTGGCCGCGGCTAATTGCGCCTGCCACCAGATACGTGCCGGTTTCGATGCGGTCGGGGAGGATGTCGTAATGCAAACCTTCGACGCCCAGTCTTTCCACGCCTTCCACTGTTAAAATATCGGTGCCGACGCCGGTGATTTTGGCGCCCATTTTATTTAGAAAATGCGCCAAATCGGTGACTTCCGGTTCTTTCGCGGCGTTTTCGATGATGGTCACGCCTTCGGCCAGTGTGGCGGCCATTAGAATGTTTTCGGTGCCGGTCACGGTGACTTTATCCAGCACCAGATGGCAGCCTTGCAAGCGTTTGACCTTGGCGTGGATATAGCCGGCTTCGACGGTAATGTCGGCGCCCATTTTCAGCAGCGAGTCGATGTGAATATCTACAGGCCGTGTGCCGATGGCGCAGCCGCCGGGCAACGAGACATACGCTTCGCCGAAACGCGCCAGCAAGGGGCCCAATACCAGAATCGAGGCGCGCATGGTTTTCACCAGCTCATAAGGCGCTTCGTATTTGTGAATGGTGCTGGTATCGACTTCGATGTTCATTTTTTCGTCGACGGTCAGTCCCACGCCCATTTGTCCCAACAATTCCATGGTAGTAGTAATGTCGTGCAAATGCGGAATGTTGCCGACGCTGACCGGCACATCGGACAACAAGGTGGCGGCAAGAATAGGCAGGGCGGCGTTTTTGGCACCGGAGATTCTCAGTTCGCCGTGTAGCGGTTGGCCGCCGGTAATCAGTAATTTATCCATGGATTTTTATTGGTTTGTAAATTGGAATGCAGCTTAATGCGTGTGGGTTGCAAAATATTCGGTTTCGTCCAAGCCGCTGAGTTTGGCCAATGCCAGCAGCTGAGCCGGAATGTTCTTGAAGGACAGCTTGACCCGGCCCATCCGGCTGAGCCTGATCCATTCGATCATCAAGGCCAGGCCGGCGCTATCGGTGGTCTGGACTTTAGCTAGATCGATGCACATGCTGTCCATGCCTTTCAGAAACTTGAAGGATTGCAAGGTTTGTTTGTCGATGCTGGCAAAAGTCAGGCTGCCTTCCACGGTAAAGTGGCCGGGCGACTGTTCGGTTAATGTCAGCTTGGACATTATTTGCCTTCCGCTTTGTTCAGCATGAATTTGCCTATCATTTCTTCCAGCACGATGGCGGAGCTGGTGATGTCGATGGTGCTTTTATCCTTTAAATATTCGTCCGACGAGCCTGGGTCCAGGCTGACGTACTGCTCACCCAGCAGGCCTGCGGTATAAATGCTCACGCCGGAATCGCTGGGTAGATTGTTGTATTGCGATTCGATGCGCATTTCCACGACCGATTCGTGGCTGTCCTTGTCCAGCCTGATTGCGGATACCCGGCCGATGCGCACGCCGGCAACCGACACCGGGGATTTGACTTTTAGACCGCCGCTGTTTTGAAAATGGGCGATGACCGTGTAGCTGTCGTCGCTGCTGTAGCTGCCGAGATTGCTGACTTGCAGCGCCATGTAAAACAAGGCGGCGATGCCGCTGGCGACAAAAAAACCGACCAGAGTATCCTGGGTTTTGGAATGCTGCATGTTAAATGTCTCCAAACATGAGTGCGGTTAAAATGAAATCGAGGGCCAGTACCGAGAAGGCCGAATTGACCACAGTGCGGGTGGTGGCGCGGCTGACGCCTTCTGAAGTGGGGATGGCATCGTAGCCTTCGAACAAGGCAATCCAGGACACTACGAAGCCGAACACCACGCTTTTCAGCACGCCGTTGATGATGTCTTCTTGAAAATCGATACTGGCCTGCATTTGCGCCCAAAACGCGCCGTCATCTACGCCGAGCATACCCACGCCGACCAGATGGCCGCCCATGATGCCAATGGCGCTAAACAAGGCGGCAAGTAAGGGCATGGACAGAAAGCCTGCCAAAAAACGCGGGGAAATGATGCGTTTGATCGGGTCTACGGCCATCATTTCCATGCCTGACAGTTGTTCGGTGGCCTTCATCAAGCCGATTTCGGCGGTCAATGCCGAGCCTGCCCGGCCGGCAAACAATAGTGCCGACACTACAGGGCCTAATTCGCGTACCAATGAGGCAGCCACCATCACGCCCAGCGATTCCTCTGCGCCGAAGTCGGACAGAATATTAAAACCTTGTAAACCTAAAACCATGCCGACGAACAGGCCGGAGATGGTGATAATCAAAAATGACAAAACCCCTACCGAATACACCTGTTTGATCAGCAGGTTGGGGCGTGGCAGCACGTCGCTAATGCCGGTCAGCGTGTGGCTCAGAAAAAACGAAGCGCGGCCGAGCTTGGCAAAGCTGCTGCGCGTGGCTTTTCCCAGATTTTGCAGGAATTGAAACATGGTTGAATACAAGGTGGTTATTTGCTCGCCAGCAGATCGTCTAGGTAATCAGGCGCCGAATAGTGAAAGTGTACAGGGCCGTCGGCATCACCGTGCATAAACTGTTGCACCCACTCCGAATCGGATTGTTGTAATTCTTGCGGGGTGCCTTGGCCGATGATTTTGCCTCCCGACAAGACATAGATGTAATCGGCGATGGCGGCGGTTTCTTGTACGTCGTGCGAGACGATGATACTGGTCAGGCCCAGAGTGGTGTTTAGCGCCTTGATCAAGTGTACCAGCGCGCCCTTGGAAATGGGGTCTTGGCCGGTAAACGGTTCGTCGTACATGATCATTAGCGGATCCAGAGCGATGGCACGTGCTAAAGCTACCCGCCTGGCCATGCCGCCGGACAACTCGTTGGGCATTAAATGGCGGGCACCGCGCAAACCGACGGCGTGCAGTTTCATCAATACCAAGGTGCGAATCATCGATTCCGGCAAGTGGGTATGTTCGCGCATCGGAAACGCCACATTGTCATAGACGCTCATATCCGTGAGCAGCGCGCCGCTTTGAAACAACATGCCCATGCGTTTGCGCAATTCGTAGAGTTCCCGAGGTTTCAGGCGGTGAACATTTTGCCCGTCCACGTGGATTTGGCCGCGATCCGGGGTTAACTGGCCGCCGATCAATTTCAACAGCGTGGTTTTGCCGGTGCCGCTGGGGCCCATGATGGCCGTGACTTTGCCGCGCTGAATCTCCAGGCTGACAGCGTCGAAAATTTTCCTGGGGCCTCTGGAAAAGCTCAAGTTGCTAATCGAAACGATATTGTCTTCAGGACTTGCGCTATTGGCCATTTACCGGAATCAAAAGAGTTTTTGGATTGGGAACAGGCTATTTTCTATGACTGGCCGAGAATAAGTCAATGACTTGGGGTGAAAAGTCGGTTAATAACATGCAATAATGGTTCCTTTTTGTTTGGGTGCGTGGAGTTAATTTCCGTGGGTTGTGATCAAGACATACAGGCGTTGGCGTTGGCGGTGATTCAGACCGAAATGCAGGCGGTTGCCGGCTTGGCTGCACGCATCGATGAGCAATTTGTCAGTGCCTGCCGGTTGCTGCTGGCTTGTAAAGGCCGGGTGGTGGTTACCGGTATGGGCAAATCCGGGCATATAGCGGGTAAAATTGCCGCCACGCTGGCCAGCACCGGCACCCCGGCTTTTTTTGTGCATCCAGGCGAAGCGAGTCACGGCGATTTGGGGATGATTACCCGGCAGGACGTGGTGCTGGCCTTGTCCAATTCCGGCGAAACCGAAGAAATCCTGACGATATTGCCTATTATTAAGCGACTCGGCGTGCCGCTGATTGCGTTGACGGGTAATCCCGAATCGGCCTTGGCTCGGTTTGCCAGCGTACACATCAATGTGGCTGTCGAGCATGAGGCTTGTCCGTTGGGTTTGGCGCCGACTGCCAGCACCACGGCGGCATTGGTCATGGGCGATGCGTTAGCCGTGTCACTATTGGAAACCAAGGGTTTTACCCGCGACGATTTTGCTTTATCGCATCCAGGCGGTAGCTTGGGTAAGCGCTTGTTGTTGCAGGTTAACGACATCATGCACCGCGGCAGTGAAGTGCCGGTGGTGACGGATAGTGTTTTAGTGAGCGATGCCTTGCTGGAAATGACCGGCAAGAAGCTGGGCATGACCGCAGTGGTCGATGGCGAAGGCCGGGTCGCCGGGATATTTACCGACGGTGATTTGCGGCGCATGTTGGAAAAAAATCTGGATGTGCATGCGACACGCATCGCCGAAGTCATGACGGGTCCTTGTAAAGTGATCGATGTGAATATGTTGGCGGCGGAAGCCATGCAAATCATGGAAAGTAAAAAAATCAATGCCCTGCTGGTCGTCGACAGCCAACAAAAATTGTTGGGCGCCTTGAATATGCACGACTTGCTGCGGGCCGGCATAGTCTGAGAGTGACGAGTGATGTTCGATTTAACCCCCCAATTACTGAGTGCTGTTAAGCGGCTAAAGCTGTTGATTCTGGATGTGGATGGCGTGCTGACCGACGGTCGTTTGTTTTTCGACGATAACGGCAAAGAATACAAATGTTTTCACGCGCGCGACGGGCATGGCATTAAATTGTTGCGTCAGACTGGTGTAGAAGTGGCGGTGATTTCCGGCCGCAAATCCAATTCGGTCGCGCTACGCATGCAGAGTCTTGGAGTCGAGCTTGTCTACCAAGGTCACGAGAACAAGCGCGCGGCATTCGCGGAAATTTTGCAGCGTCTGGCGCTAACGGCGGAACAAGTGGCTTATGTAGGCGACGATATTCTGGATTTGCCGGTGATGCGTCAAGTGGGTTTTGCGGTGGCAGTGCAAGATGCCAATTTCGTGCTAAAGAATTATGCTCATTGGCAAACACAGACAGCCGGCGGTTTAGGCGCGGTTCGGGAAGTATGCGATTTAATCATGCAAGTCCAGGATAGCTTTGACGGCGTACTGCAAACCTATTTATGACCGTACTGAAAAATCTACAGATTTTTATTTATGTTGGCTTGGCCGCATTGTTGTCATGGTGGCTGGTACAGCTGAATGAACAGCGTGACGCCGAAATGAAAATTGTCGAAAATAGCCCGGATTTTTTTAGCTTGGGTTATTTCAAAAAGGAAATGAATATCGACGGTGTGCCGAAAAGCGAATTGGCCGCGGAAAAAATGCAGCACTTTAAAGCCGACGGCAGCACGCATCTGGAAAAGCCGGTGATGACTTTGTATAACCCCAACCAGATGCCTTGGCTAATCAAGGCCGACAGCGGCGTGATGGCGGTGGACGGCGATAATTTGCAACTTAACGGTAGTGCTTATATCAACCGGGAAGCCTCGAAAACCAATTCGGCGCTGACCATCAATACATCGGATTTGCGAGTAAAACTCGCCAGCCATTATGCGGAGACACAGGCGTGGACGGAGATCATCAGCCCACCCAACAAAACGGCGGGAGTAGGAATGGAAGCGACTTTTGTTAGTCCGATTCACCTGAAATTGTTGTCCAAAGTGAAAGGTCGCTATGAAATTAAGTAAAATGGTCGGTGTAGGCCTGTTATTCTCGGCGCGGATGGCGTTTGGTCTGGAGTCGGATTCCGAACAACCCATCTATATCGACTCGGATAATGCGGTTTACGACGAAAAGGCGCAGATCAGCACCTATACCGGCAATGTGGTCGCTACGCAGGGGACGATCAGAATCGATGGCGACAAATTGGTGGTTTATCTGAAAGATGGCGCGATTATCAAATTGATTGCTACAGGTAAACCGTCGCGATTCAAACAGTTGCCGGCGGTGGGCAAGGAAGAAATGCACGGGGAGGGCTTGATCAACGAATTTTACCCCGACCAGAATTTGCTGAAATTTATGAAAAATGCCTCGGTCTGGCAGGGCGATGCTAAACAATCCAGTGAGTATATCGAGTACGATACCAAGAACTCCTTGCTGAAAGCTGGTGAAGCGCAATCCGACGGCAAGCGCGTGCACTCGGTGATTAAACCCAAGCCTAAGCAGGCGCAATAATGGCGCGATTGGTTGCGGAACAGCTGTTTAAACGCTACAACAATCGAAATGTGGTCGATGGGGTCAGCCTGAGGGTGGACACCGGGGAAGTCGTAGGTTTGTTGGGTCCGAACGGAGCCGGGAAAACCACCAGCTTTTACATGATGGTGGGCTTGGTCAAAGCCGATAGCGGCGAGATTTTTTTTGACGAGCAGCGCATCACGCATCATCCGATGCACCGGCGCGCGCGCTTGGGAATCGGTTATCTGGCGCAAGAGGCTTCGGTCTTTCGTAAATTGAGTGTGGCCGATAATTTACGCGCGGTATTGCAGATTCGGGTCGATTTGACCGATGGGCAAATCGAGTTGTTGATCGATGAGTTATTGACAGAGTTTAATATCAACCACTTACGTAATCAGGTGGCGCTTGGTTTGTCAGGTGGGGAGCGGCGCAGGGTGGAAATCGCCAGGGCGTTGGCTAGTGAGCCGCAATTTATTCTGCTAGACGAACCGTTTGCCGGCGTCGATCCTATTTCGGTGCTGGAGTTGCAAAAAATCATTGCGCACTTGAAGCATCGCGGTATCGGGATTTTGATTACCGAGCACAAAGTGCGGGAGACTTTGGAGATTTGCGATCGCGCTTATATTTTGAACAATGGGAAGGTTATCGCCGAAGGCCAGTCGCGCCAGTTGGTGGATAACGAAGAGGTGCGTAGAGTGTATCTGGGCGAGAAATTTAGTTTATGAAATTCGAATAGTCATGAAGCAATCTCTACAACTCCGTATCGGTCAGAGTCTGACCATGACGCCGCAATTGCAACAGGCTATTAAGCTGTTGCAGATGTCGACTTTGGACTTACAACAGGAAATTCAGCAAGCCTTGGAATCCAACATGATGTTGGAGATCGACGAAGAGGAGCTGCCTAATCTGGAGTTTCGCGATAAAAAACTCGAAAACACCGATCAGCAAACCAGCGAAGGCTCGCAAACCGATATGCCGGACGAATTACCGGTCGATGTCAGTTGGGACGATGTCTACGAAAGCTCTTTGCCCAGCGGTGGCGATGAGGGCGATAGTCCGGAATTCGAGGCCTTTCGCGGCAAATCCGAGTCTTTACGCGATCATCTGGTTTGGCAGCTGGAGCTGATTCCGATTTCTGACCGCGATTATGCGATAGCTACCGCTATCATCGACGCGATTAACGATGACGGTTATGTGACCAGCGAATTGGCGGATATTTTTCAGGGACTCCAGGATCAACTGGAAGGCTTGGAAATGGATGAAGTCCTGGCCGTGTTGCATAGGGTGCAAAACTTTGATCCCGTCGGTGTGGCGGCGTTGGATTTGGCTGACTGCCTGGGTTTGCAATTGCAACAGTTACCGGCTACGACGCCTTATCGGTCGGAGGCTTTGGAGTTTGTGCACAGGCATTTGGATTTGTTGGCCAGTTGCGATCAAGCGCGCTTGATGAAGAGGATAGGGATGACCGAGGATGTATTAAAGGGGGTGCTGGCGTTAATCAGAACCCTGGATCCCAAGCCTGGCGCTCGCTTGCAGGATTCTGATGTCGAATATGTGGTGCCTGATGTGTTCGTCGCCAAAGTCAACGGACAGTGGCTGGTTAATCTGAACCCGGAGATAGCGCCCAAATTGCGCGTCAATCCTTTTTATTCTGGGATGATCAAACGCGCCGACAATAGTCATGACAATGTCAGCATGAAAAACCATCTGCAGGAAGCGCGCTGGTTTATTAAAAGTTTGCATAGCCGCAACGACACTTTGTTGAGAGTGGCGAGAAGCATCGTCGAAAAACAAGGCGATTTTTTCGAGCACGGCGCGATTGCGATGAAGCCGATGGTATTGCGCGATATCGCCGAGGAATTGGAATTGCACGAATCCACCATCTCCAGGGTCACCACGCAAAAATACATGCACACTCCACACGGTGTGATCGAATTTAAATATTTTTTCTCCAGCCATGTCAGTACCGATGGCGGGGGAGAGTGTTCGGCGACCGCAATTCGGGCGCTGATAAAAGAGTTGGTCGGCAGTGAAAACCCGGCCAAGCCATTGAGCGATAGTAAAATATCGGACTTATTGAATGAGAAGGGCATTAATGTCGCGCGCCGCACCATTGCCAAATATCGGGAAGCGATGTCCATTCCTTCAACCAGCCAGCGGAAAAGGCATATTTGATCAATCTGGAAGAATAATTTTTAAAAACAGGAGTATTCCATGCAAGTCAGTATCACAGGTCATCACGTAGAAGTCACCGAAGCATTAAAAGCCTACGTGGATGAAAAAATCAGCAAAATCAAACGTCATTTCGACAATGTCGTTGATGTTCACGTCATTTTGACCGTTGAGAAATTGGAGCAAAAAGCCGAAGCGGCGGTACAAATCAGCGGTGCCAAACTGTATGCCGAAGACGTACAAGAAGATATGTACGCGGCTATCGACAACATGGTCGACAAACTCGACAGACAAATCGTCAAACATAAAGAAAAAAATCAAAACCATCGTTAATTATGGGCTTGCGCGGTACAGGGTGAACGCGATTTTCGCTCTGTATCGTTTTGCATATGAAACTAGTCATCGTCAGCGGCTTATCGGGATCGGGTAAAAGTATCGCGTTGGATACTTTGGAAGATTGCGGCTATTACTGTATCGACAATCTTCCCGTGACCTTGCTTGAGGATTTTGTCGATCATGTCATGCTGAAAGACCCGGCGACCTATAGTAAAACCGCTATCGGTATCGATGCCAGAAACCGTAACCAGAAGTTAGCCGATTTCCCGGATAGCCTGACTTTTATTCGCAGCAAAGGTATCGATTGCGAACTGGTTTTCATGGAAGCGGATGAGAGCATCATTCTGAAGCGCTACAGTGAAACGCGCCGCCGCCATCCGTTGACCACCGAAAGTAGGCCGCTGCGCGAGGCTTTGGAAATCGAACGGGAAATGCTGCGACCCCTGGCAGCTCGTGCCGATATACTTATAGATACCAGTTTCACCCACTATCATCAGTTACGGGATTTGCTGAAAAACCGTTTGGGCGAAAAAGGCAAAAGTTCTTTGTCGATTTTGTTTCAGTCTTTCGGTTTTAAATACGGTATCCCGTTGGATGCCGACTTCGTGTTCGATGCCCGCAGTTTGCCCAATCCCTATTGGGCGCCGGAGCTGCGAGGATTGACCGGTAAACACGCCGAGGTCATCGATTTTTTGCAGAATGAAGTGATCGTCAAAGAGTTTCTGCATGATATAGGTTATTTCATCGGTCGCTGGGCGCCGCGCTTCGAATCGGATAATCGCAGTTATTTAACCATAGCGATCGGCTGTACCGGCGGGCAACATCGTTCGGTTTATCTGGTCGAGGCATTGAGTAAGCACTTTCAAACTATTACTCCTAACGTTATCGTCAGGCATAGGGAATTGCGTTAACGCAATTGCCTGGCCCAATTTCTTGGTTTTTACCCATGACATCAGCAGCAAAGCTTGAAAATACCGAGCATCTTTTAGATCGCGCCATCGAAGTGCTGACAAAAGACTCTCTGATCGAGATTAGGAACCTAGTGCGTTCCTTATACCCGGCGGAAGCGGCGCATATTCTCGAGTCATTGGAGCCGGAACTGCGAGCCAAGCTGTGGGCGTTGATTCCGCCCAGCGTGATCGGCGAAATTCTGGTCGAGATAAATGTCGAAGTGGGTAGCAGCTTGCTGAAAATTACCGACAGGAAAGATTTGATTGCCGCAACTGAATCCATGGGCCATGACGGTATGGTCGATCTGCTGCATGTATTGCCTGAGCCTTTGCTGTCGCAAGTGATGGAATCTATCGGTGTACATAACCGCAATCGCATCGAAAAGGCGCTTAGCTATGACGAGCATACCGCCGGCGGCTTGATGTCTGACGATGTGTTAACCATTCGCGCCGATGTAACGCTGGATGTCGTGACGCGATATTTGCGCTTGCGCGGTAATATGCCGACTGCAACAGACAGTCTAATCGTGGTGGATCGCAAAGAGCAGTTTCAGGGCTTGTTGCCGATTAATCAATTGTTGACCCACGACCCGCATACCAAAGTTGAGTCGATCATGGATACCCGTAGCTCAGGTATTCCCTACGGTATGCCTAGCCGGGATGTGGCTGGTTTGTTCGAGCGCCGAAAATTGTTGTCCGCGCCCGTGTTAGCCAATGACGGTAAGGTTTTGGGGCGCGTCACTATCGACGATGTCGTGGGTTTGATTCGCGAAGAAGCCAATCACTCCTTAATGAGCATGGCCGGCTTGAGCGAAGAGCAGGATATGTTTGCGCCGGTATTTAGTAGTGCCAAGCGTCGTGCGCTTTGGTTGGGCGTGAATTTGCTTACCGCATTCTTGGCGGCTTCAGTCATCGATTTGTTTGAGGCTACTATTCAACAGATCGTCGCATTGGCGGTATTGATGCCGATTGTAGCGTCTATGGGGGGTATAGCCGGCAGTCAGACTTTGACACTGGTTGTCAGGGGCTTGGCCTTGCGACAAGTCACCACCGGTAACGCCGTGAGTTTATTGTTTAAAGAGGTCTCGGTCGGCCTGCTAAACGGCTTGGTTTGGGCTGCTGTGGTGGCGGTAGTGGCTGGGCTGTGGTTCCACAATCCGCATATCGGTATGTTGCTCGGCGTGGCGATGATGATCAATTTAGTGTGCGCGGCTTTGTCCGGCGTGGCGATTCCGGTGTTGTTGGATAAGATCGGTGTAGACCCTGCGCTGGCTGGCGGTGTGTTGCTGACCACAGTTACCGATGTGGTTGGATTCATGGCCTTTTTGGGCTTAGCAACCTTGTTTTTACTGTAAGGAACTGTGCTTTTTGTCACGGAAAATGATAGTATTTCGGGCATTCAGTAGCGGATTTTCCAAACTCGATGTCAACCGGCGCACCTACTTCGCAAAAAATAGCTTTGGAGTTTAAAAGCACGTCACTGACCGTGCCGGTGTTGCTGCTAGCCAGTAACGACATCTCTCTGATCGATCAGCAGCTCAAGGAAAAAGTGGTTCAAGCTCCCGAGTTTTTTAAAAACTCGCCCTTGCTGATCGATCTGCAAAAACTTAACGCTCAAAATCTGCCAATTGATTTCACCGAAATAGTCACTATCGTCCGTCAGCACGGCTTCATGCCGATAGGGGTACGCGGGGGTAACGAACATCAGAACGGCGACGCTTTGGCTATGAATTTGCCCCAGCATTCCCTGCACGGCAGCAATGTGCCCTTAGTCAATAAAGCACCGGCAAAAACCTTGCCGACACCTGCTGCGGAAGAGCAAAAGCAAGCTAATCAGTCAATTGAAAATAAGTTGGTGACACAGCCGATACGCTCGGGCCAGCGGGTTTATGCCAAAGGCGACTTGATCGTCACCGCAACCGTTAGTGCCGGCGCGGAAATCATGGCGGAAGGTAATATTCATATATACGGATCCCTGCGCGGACGAGCGCTTGCCGGCGTGCTGGGTAATGTCAATAGCCGTATTTTTTGTTCGGATTTGCAAGCCGAACTGATTTCGATAGCCGGCATTTACCAGCTTAGCGACGATTTGAGCAAGTATCCCGCGCACAAGCCCGTACAGATCAGTCTGGATAACCAGACGCTGATTATCAAAGATATTTAAGCTTTTCTTGGAGGAACAACATTGGCCAGAATTATCGTAGTAACATCGGGAAAAGGTGGTGTGGGCAAGACCACAACCAGCGCTGCTATCGCGATGGGCTTAGCGAAGCGCGGACATAAAACCGCTGTGATCGATTTCGATGTGGGGCTGCGTAATCTCGACTTGATCATGGGATGCGAGCGTCGCGTTGTTTATGATTTGGTCAATGTGATCAACAACGAAGCCACCCTAAATCAGGCCCTGATCAAGGACAAGCGTTGCGACCAGTTATTTATATTGCCGGCATCGCAAACCCGTGATAAAGATGCTTTAACAACGGAAGGTGTCGGCAAAATTCTGGAAGAGTTGTCTAAAGACTTTAAATACATCGTTTGCGACTCTCCGGCAGGAATAGAGCGCGGTGCTACACTTGCCATGTACTTTGCTGATGATGCATTTGTGGTAACCAACCCGGAAGTTTCCTCAGTTAGGGATTCGGATCGTATGCTGGGTATCTTGTCCAGCAAATCGCGCCGCGCCGAGAATGGCGAAGAGCCGATCAAGGAGTATTTGTTGTTGTCGCGTTATTCGCCGGATCGGGTGAAATTGGGCGAGATGCTCAGCGTTGACGATGTACAGGAAATTTTGTCGCTACATTTGTTGGGCGTTATCCCGGAGTCCAAATCTGTGTTGAATGCGTCAAACTCAGGCACACCGGTCATTCTCGACGAGCAAAGCGATGCAGGTCAGGCTTATGCAGACATCGTGGCGCGTTATTTGGGCGAAACCAAACCACATCGTTTTATCGAGGAAGAGAAAAAAGGCTTATTCAGTAAGCTATTCGGGAGCAAGTGATGAGTCTCTTAGATTATTTCAGATCCTCGAAAACCAATACGGCATCGCTGGCCAAGGAGAGATTGCAAATTCTGGTCGCCCATGAGCGTGCATCCAGAAATCAACCGTCCTATTTGCCCGAGTTGCAGCAAGAATTGCTGGCGGTGATCCGTAAATATGTCAATGTCGGGCAGGATGCCATTACCGTTAATTTTGAACAGGATGGAAACCAGGAAACCCTGGAACTTAATATTGTGCTGCCTGATGAGCGTTAGTTGTGCTGACTAGCTTTTGCCGCGGCTTGTGTTGCGTAAGGCTGGATAGCACGACTAAAACCCCCCGATTTTTTTTGTTGTTTAAATGATGAGGAGTTGAAATGGTGGATACAATTGGTGAAGCAGCTGGAGCAGTCTGGCAATATTTGCATACGCATGGCGAAGCTAGCGTTAATAAAGTCACGACCGAAACCGGCTTGGGTAAGAACGACGTCCAGCGAGCGATCGGTTGGCTGGCTAAAGAAGACAAACTGAATATTGAAATGAAAGGCCGCGTAGAAACCCTTTCATTGAAATAAAAGTTTTCCCGCAACCTGCTTAAGGTTGAGCTAAGCGTGGCGACATTCAATACCGGCTCTTTGCCGGTTTGAGCGTCGCCGGGGTTTGCCCTTGGGCGGGTTCCTAAATGCCGCTGTGTTTTGTTGGTAAATCTGTTACCTGACAGGAATGCGTGGCCCGCTTAGACACGCGCCAGTCGCTCTGTCGAAATCAGATACCGTAGCAAGCGCATTTAAATTTGCCGACGGAATGGCTGCGTAATGCCGTGAAAATTAAAAAATACTGATTCTAATAACCCTCTATTGCGGAGTCTTTCTGTCGAAATGAAAGCCAAAATTGCCACATTTTTCACCTTGGTGCTACTGGTTGTCATCAACCTGGGTATCTGGTCTTACGTCAATAATCCGTTAAAACTGCCATCCTGGAGCGATACCATGATGGGGGTGACCTTTAACCCCAAAGGTCGGGATTTCAATCCAGCGGATGGCGTGTTTCCGACACGGGAACAGATTCAATCGGATCTGGAGTTATTGTCCGGTAAAGCCCATTCGATAAGAACCTATACCGCGCTGGAGGGGATGGAGGTTGTGCCTGAGTTGACAGCCAAGAATGCGATCAATCTGGCGATGGGCTGTTGGGTGGATTTGGTTGATGACGATAGCGCCGAGGACGATCCGCAAAAAAAGTTAGAGAGCACGCAGAAGCGGCTGGATAAAAATCAGCGCGAAGTCGAAAGCCTAATCAACCTAACCAATCAATATCCAAAAACCATTGTTCGCACGTTGGTGGGTAACGAATCCTTGTTACGGTACAGAAACAAGGTTAGTGGACCTATCGCACAGAAAGTCCGTCAAGAATTTTCCGGTTCGATGAGCGAGCAAGATTTGCAGCTGAAAATCGAGGCTGATGTTAAGGCGGAAGTGGCCGGCAAAGCTAACGAACTGATCGAGTACGTTCGCGAAGTAAAAAAACGCACCTGGAAACCGGTTAGTACAGCTGAAACCTGGGATATATGGGTAGCAAACCCGGCCTTGGCGGCGGAAGTCGATTACATCGCTGTGCATATTCTGCCCTACTGGGAAGGCGTGCCGGTCGATTTACCCAAAGGTGCAGAAGGTGATAACGCGGTCGAATATGTATTCAAGCGTTATTACGAGTTGCAGCAGTTGTACCCCAACAAAACCATCGTGATTACCGAGGTGGGTTGGCCGTCCGACGGCCCTCCGCAAAAAGCCGCGACTGCTTCGTTGGCGAATCAAGCCAAGTTTTTGCGTGAGTTCCTGAATCGTGCGACTGCCGAAAACATTATTTACTATGTGGTCGAAGCTTTCGATCAACCCTGGAAGATCAAGCTGGAAGGTACGGCTGGTGCTTACTGGGGCTTATTCAATGCTGATCGTCAGCCTAAATTCCCGATGGAAGGTGATGTGTTGGCAAATCCGACCTGGCGTAACTGGGCCAGTGGCGCGGCGGTACTCAGCATTATCTTGATGGCGGCCTTCTTGTTTACCCGCAAAAGCTTGAAGCTGCCGGGTAAATTTTTCTTCGGCATCGTCGCTAACTTGGCGGCGTCGGTATTGTTCTGGTCGGCATCAATTGCTGCCGCTCAATACCAAACCAGTTTTTCGGTGGTGTTCTGGGCAATTTTGCTGATGATGCAGGCCATGGCTATCTTGGTGTTGCTGACCGAGAGTCTGGAGATTTCCGAAGTCATCTGGCACCGCAAGGGCCGCCGTACTTTCCAGCCGTTGACGCCGCCGGCCGGTTTCCGTTATCCGAAAGTGTCGATCCATTTGCCGATCCACAACGAGCCACCGGAAATGGTGCGCAAGACCCTGAATGCGTTGGCTAAGGTCGATTATCCGAACTACGAAGTATTGGTGATGGATAACAACACCAAGGATCCGACAGTTTGGCAGCCGGTGCGTGACGATTGCGACCGCCTTGGCCCGAAGTTCCGCTTCTTCCATCTGGATAACTGGCCCGGTTACAAGGCCGGTGCGATCAACTACGCATTGACCAATACCGCTGAAGATGCCGAAATCATCGCGGTCATCGACAGCGACTACATTCTGAACCCCGATTGGCTGAAAGCGATGGTGCCGTATTTCGATCAGGAAAATGTCGGCTTTGTGCAGTCGCCCCAGGATTACCGTGATTCTGGGCAAAGCACTTTCAAGGATATTTGCTACTGGGAGTATGCCGGCTTTTTTAATATCGGCATGGTGCAACGTAACGAATTCAACGCCATCATCCAACACGGCACGATGACGATGGTCCGCAAGTCGGCGTTCGACAAAGTTGGTCCGTGGGGCGAATGGTGTATCTGCGAGGATAGCGAATTGGGCTTGCGTCTTTATGAAGCGGGTTACGACTCGGTGTACTGCAAGGAGTCTTTCGGTCGCGGCCTGATGCCGGATACCTTCTCCGGCTATATGACCCAACGTTTCCGCTGGGTATACGGCGCGATGCAGATCATCAAAAAGCATTGGCGGCATTTCTTGCCCAACAAAAAGTCTTCGCTTACTTCGGCACAGCGTTACTATTTTGTGGCAGGTTGGTTGCCTTGGTTTTCAGATGCCTTGGCCCTGTTGTTTACCGGCACCAGCTTGATATTGACCGCGCTGATCGTGTCGGATCCTATTCATAGCGAATTGCCGGTAAACGCCTTCCTGTTGCCGACCATCGGCCTGTTTGCATTCAAAATCTTGCGCGGTTTGTGGTTGTACAAGGCGCGGGTGGCTTGTTCAATGCTGCATGCATTAGGTGCGGCGCTGGCCGGGTTATCGCTGACGCATACCGTGGCACGGGGTACCTTGCAAGGTTTGTTTACCTCAGGCAAACCCTTCATGCGCACGCCAAAATACGAGCAGCAAGGGCCGTTGGTGGCGGGGTTATTGATTATTTGGCAGGAGTTGTTATTGCTGACCTTGTTGCTTGCCGGCATCCTGGCGATGCGCTCTATCGAGCATTTCGATAACTTGAGCGGCAGGTTGTGGATGGCGGTATTGGCGGTGCAATCCGTACCTTACGTCGCCACGTTGCTGACGATTCTGATCAGCGTTGCGCCTAATTATTTTCCAGGCAAAAAACTCTCCGCCGATGAGTTAGACGCGGACGAATAAATACCGCTTGCTTGGTCTCTGAAGACCCTTGTCGGCCGAACGGCTGGCAAGGGTTTTTTTGTTTAGCGGGCGAGGGCCGGTTCCAGTTGCTACCTGAGCTGTTGTCGCTGTTTTGAGTGTCAGCATCAAAACAATGGATATGGCGGCGAATAAAATAAACTATGTTATATGACTTATTTCTAGTGAGTCATTTGCCACATAGATGGGTGGTTGTAGTGGCGTATTTGATGATGTGTTTTATTAATTGATTGATAAAAAAGCACAATTGTATTTAGGGTTATAAATTGCTTATATCTACAAATGGTTGTTTTAAAGTGTGTGAGATCACCAGAAACCGTTGGTGTTTTAAATAGCGCTTTTGCCGACAATTAGCCCTTAGCGAGAACAAATCGCATACCTTCGCAATTTTTTAAACCTATGAAACACGCAAAAATCAAACTTAGCGCCAAGCCCTATTTAATGGGGGCGATGCTGCTTACTGTGTTGCCGGGAGTCTCGGCGACCGAAGATGGCAAGACGGACAATAAAACCGGTAGCAATCAAACCGCGGTATTGCCGGAAATGACGGTTACCGCCGAAAGCGGAAAAGCCGCTACGCAAACAGCTACCGAAAAATACAAATTGCCTGCTGTGACCGAAAGCGTTACCCGCGAGAAGATGGAAGATACCATCAACGTAATGAACACCGAGGATGCCATCAAGTATTTGCCTAATATCCTGGTGCGCAAACGTTATATCGGCGACAAGGAAATGCCGGTGTCTATGCGCACCTCCGGGACCGGTTCCAGTGCGCGCAGCTTGATTTATGCGGACGGCATTTTGCTATCGTCGTTGCTGGGCAATAACAACAGCATGACCGGTTCGCCGCGCTGGAATATGGTCTCACCGTCAGAAATTGAGCGGGTTGATGTGATGTACGGACCGTTTTCCGCAGCCTACGGCGGAAACTCGATAGGCGGTGTCGTTGATATTACGACGCGGATGCCTGAGAAATTCGAGGCTGGCGGCGGCGTGCAGTCTACTTGGCAAGAATACGATGTTTACGGCCATACCGATGTCTATGACTCCCAGCAGTACACGGCCAATCTGGGTAGCCGACACGGCGACTTTTCCTGGCGCTTTGACGTCAGTCATTTGGATGCGCACAGCCAGCCTATCAGTTATACATATCTTCCCACTAGTTCCGGCACGGGTGGCGTACCCGTTACCGGCGCCGTCGGCGATGTCGATAGAAGCGGCTCCCAAAGAATCTTTGCCATAGGCGAAGGCAATATCAGACATACGGTGCAGGATAATTTTAAGTGGAAACTGGCTTACGACATTACGCCCACGCTAAAAGCCTCATACACATTGGGTTTGTGGCAAAACGACGAAAGCGGGGGCTTCAATAGCTACTTGCGCAGTGCCACTACCGGAGCGCCGGTTAATAGCGGCATAATCAATATGAACGGACGAAACTACAGCCTGGGTTCGACGTTTGCCGAGAACGATTACCAACAGATGCACTGGTCGCACGGTATGGCGCTGAAATCGAACACCGGCGGTATTTTCGATTGGGAATTGACCGGCAGTGTGATCAATTATGGCCAGGATGAGCAACGCGCGCCCACGGTTGCGCCCAATCTTGCGGCTGCGGGTGGTGCGGGAACTCTTACCAGCCTAAACGACACCGGTTGGCACACTGTCGATGCTAAAGGTATATGGCGTCCGGATTCTGCATGGGGACCGCATCATGTCAGCTTTGGATTTCATCATGATCTTTACGAATTAAACAACCAACAATATGTAACCTCCAATTGGATCTACGGTGCACCAGTCCGCTTAAATACCAATTCGCAAGGCAAGACCGAAACCAACGCGGTCTGGATTCAAGACGCATGGACATTTGATCCGGATTGGACGCTGACCTTGGGCGGACGTTTGGAGAACTGGAACGCCTTCGATGGCACTAACACCGGTTCAAACGGCAGAACGATCAATCAGTCTAACCGCAGCGATTTAAGATTTTCGCCAAAAGCCTCGCTGGCCTGGAAGCCGACTGATAGCTGGAAATTTACCAGCTCTATTGCTCAGGCTTACCGTTTCCCAACGGTGACAGAACTGTTCCAGGGTACCAATATCACCGTCAGCGGCACCTCAAATATTGTGAATCCCAATCCAACGCTAAAGCCTGAAGAGGCATTGTCTTCCGAGCTTTCCGCGCAATATTTTCTGAGCGAAGGTTCGTTGCGTTTGAGCTTATTCCACGAAAAAGTCTACGATGCCATCTACAGTCAAACGACTTTCAGTCCGGTCACTAACTCGACATTATCGTATGCGCAGAACATCGACCAGATCAGCACCTACGGATGGGAGTTTTCCGGCGAGCACAGCAATGTCGTTATCGATGGCCTGGACTTGTCGGGTAACGTGACCTGGGCGAATTCGCGCATCGATAAAAATGCAGCTCTGCCTGCGTCTGTCGGCAAGTATCAGCCCCGAGTGCCGGAGTGGCGCGCCAGTGCCACGGCCACATATCATGTGACTAAAGATTTTACGTCCTCCATCAGTGGACGCTATAGCAGTCAACAATATGGGCAAATCGATAACAGCGACGTCAATCCGGATACTTATACCGGCACCGGTAGCGCGTTTTTCGTTGTGGATACCCGTGCCAAATATCAACTGACCAAGCAACTGACGCTTTCAGCAGGTATCGACAATATTACCAACGAAAAATATTGGCTGTTCCACGTGTTTCCGCAGCGCACCTATATCGCAGAATTGAAATTTAACTATTAAGCGGTTATTAAATGTATTCAACCAGGATAGGGTAGAGCTCATCTAATCCTGGTTGTGCGTTAAATGACATAGTTTAATTTTGCCCGGTCAAGCGGGTAAAAATGTTCGTAACTTTCCGGACACTTACTAAAAGACGATGATGAAATTTCAACTCCCTTTGGCAATGGTTGCCTCGTTGATTTTGACTGCATGTGCCAACGAGCCGATCACAAGTAAGCAAGGCGCTGAGGCAGCTAAGCTTGAACAGCATACCGACCAAAAAGCATTGTGCGCTGATCTGCAAACCAGTCCGGCAATTGGATGTTCCGAGACGGTCACCGCGACTTTCGACAATAGCGGTGCGCTGTGGTTGGCTTGGGTGGTCCGTGATCGTATCTATGTGCAATCGTCTACCGATAAAGGTCGGAGCTTTTCCGCACCGGTTGCGGTAAACGCCGAGCCGGAAGCTATTGCTGCGCGCGGTGAATACCGGCCAAAAATCAAACTCGATGCGCAAGGCAATATCTACCTGACCTGGACCCAAAATTTGGAAAAACGCCATACTGGCAACATTCGCTTCAGTCGCTCGACGGACGGCGGCAAGAGTTTTTCCAAGCCGGTGACGGTCAATGACAATCTGGACGTGATCGGCCACCGCTTCGATGCGCTGGCGGTGGGGAAGAATGGCGAGATTTTTGTGGCTTGGCTGGATGCGCGCGACAAGGAAAAAGCCAAGGCCGCTAAGCAAGAGTTTGCAGGTACTGCCGTGTATTACGCCTGGTCGGACAATGGCGGCAAAAGCTTCTATCCCAACAAAACCGTGGCACCGCATAGCTGTGAATGCTGCCGATTGGGTGTGGAAATAGATGCCGACAATTTGCCGGTGGTGCTGTGGCGGCATGTTTATGAAGGCAATATCCGCGATCATGCGCTGGTTAAATTTAAGGATTGGCACACCCCTGGAGCGGTGCAGCGCGTCAGCCAAGAAAACTGGAAAATCGATGCATGTCCGCATCATGGCCCGGCCTTATCAATTGCCGACAATGGGGTTTACCATTCGGTATGGTTCAGCGGAGCCGCTGATAAACAAGGCTTGTTTTACGGCCACTCCAAGGATGGCGGTTTAAGGTATTCGTCGGCCTACCATTTCGGCAATCAAGGCGCCAAACATCCCAACGTGTTTGCCAAGGGCGAGCAGGTAGTAGTGGTGTGGTCGGAATTCGACGGCAGCCATAATCTGTTGCAGTTGATTAAGTCTAATGATGGCGGACTGAGTTGGTCGCAACCCGAAGTCGTCGGTAAAACGGCGGAAAGCGCGGACGATGCTTTTCTGTTGAGCGATGGTGAGAGTGTTTTTCTATCCTGGCAAACCGCGCAGGGTTATCAATTCAAGCCGATTTAGGTTTTAGTGATCCAAAGCCATCCCGCTAGTGGCGTGGGATGGCGGCCTGGATTATAGTTTCAATTTCCAATCAGTTTCAATTCGGCTTCCCGATATTTTTCCGCGCATTTTCTGCTGACTTCTTCCGGCAATTTCGGACCGGGCGCGGTCTTATTCCAATCCAAGGTTTCCAGGTAATCTCGTAGATATTGTTTGTCGAAGCTAGGCGGGCTGATGCCGACTTGATATTGCTCGACCGGCCAAAAGCGCGAGGAATCGGGGGTCAACGCTTCGTCGATTAAGTACAATGCGCCGTCTTCATCCAGGCCAAATTCGAATTTGGTGTCGGCGATGATGATGCCGCGCTCACGGGCGTAATCGGCGGCCGTGGTGTAGAGCCGCAAACTGGCGTCGCGCACTTTGTCGGCCAGTTCCTCTCCCATTAACGCTACCGTATCGGCGAAGCTGATGTTTTCGTCATGGGTGCCCATTTCGGCCTTGCTGGACGGCGTGTAAATCGGCTGCGGCAATTGTTGCGCCTGTTGCAAGCCGGCCGGCAATTCGATACCGCACACCGAGCCGCTGTTTTGATAATCCTTCCAACCCGAGCCAATCAGGTAGCCGCGCACGATAGCTTCCACCGGCAGCGGTTTCAGGCGTTTGACGATGATGGCCCGGCCTTCCACTTGCGCGCGCAATGCCGGATCGGGAATTACATCTTCCAGCGTCAAGTCGTCGTTTAAATGATTGGGAATAATATCGCGCATTTTTTCGAACCAGAAATTACTGACCCTGGTCAACACACGGCCCTTACCGGGAATCGGGTCGGGCATGATCACGTCGAACGCCGACATCCGGTCGGAGGTGACGATCAATAGATGTTTATCGTCGATTTCGTACATGTCGCGGACTTTGCCGCGGCCGAGCAATTTCAAATGCGGCAGGGAAGATTCGTAAAGTGCGGCGGGGGCATTCATAATACGTGTGTGGAGTCAGTGAAAAGTGGCTGCAATTTTATCATTAAACCTGTTGAGGGTAGGAAACGCATGAGTTGGCTGGGCAAGTTGGTGGGTGGAGCGTTTGGATTTATGTTGGGCGGGCCGTTGGGCGCCATTTTCGGCGCATCGGTAGGGCATCAGTTCGATGCCGGACTGGACGGGATGGCCGGCGAGTCATTTAATCCCGGCGACCAGCAGCGCGTGCAAATGGCGTTTTTCACTGCGACGTTCGCGGTGATGGGCCACGTCGCCAAGGTGGATGGCCGGGTTTCCAACGAGGAAATCGGGCTGGCAAAACGGGTGATGGATAATATGGAACTCAGTGCCGAGCTGCGCGAAGCCGCGATTCAACTGTTTCAGCAAGGCAAGCAGACCGATTTTCCATTGGCGGAAGTACTGCGGCAATTTCGCGTGGAATGTCATCGCCGGACTAACCTGGTGCGGATGTTCGTGGAAATCCAGATTCAAGCGGCGTTTGCCGACGGTGTTTACGATGCCAAGGAAGAAAAGCTGTTACTGGATATTTGCGCGCAACTGGGCTTGTCGCGTTTCGAATATCAGATCATCAAAGGCCAAGTACAGGCGCAACATCGTTTTCAGCAGTCGGGTGAACAGTTTCACGCGGCCAAATCCAGCTCGTCAAAACTGGAAGATGCTTATGCGGTGTTAGGCGTCTCCGCGACGGCGGACGATGCTGAAGTGAAAAAAGCCTATCGGCGCCTGATGAGTCAGCACCATCCGGACAAATTGGTGGCCAAGGGGTTACCCGAGGAAATGATGCAGATGGTCAAGCAAAAGACTCAGCAAATCAGGAAAGCTTACGAAACGATACGGGAAACAAGAGGTTTTTAAAAAGAGCCCGCCTGCCACGGAGGCGGCTGACGGGCTTGAAATAAACAGATTAACTGCTTAACAACGAGGGAGGTACAACAAAACTTAAGCGCGAAACGAGTCGCTAAAATCCAGATTGCTGGCGATGGTTGCAGCGCCGAATAGCATGGTGGAGATGATGAACTCGCCAGACATGAAGCCAAACACGCCGGTGGTGAAAAACAGGCCGGTGAGTACGTCTTTATACAGATTGTTCGATTTGTTCATTTTTGCTCCTAGACTGAATACAGTCGATACCAATGAAGACGACTTCAATATAAGCTTTATTTTTTTATTTACAATACCGGCTATAGTGGATTGCTTGTTTCTTTTTTAGAAACAATATTGAAATAAAGTTGTCATCTAGGCTTGCTATAAGCTGTTTTAATCGAGGAATGCGCTAAGCTCGGACAGATTGCTCTTGGGGAGTTTGACGGTCAGTCTTACCGAATCGGAAAAATCCTGACCGATAATGCTGCCGTCCAGTTTTTTTAACTGGTATTCCAGCGCTTGTAGTCGGTGGTAATCCAGATTCAATGTCAGCTCGGCGAATTCAATGTATTCGACAATGTCGGCAGCTTCTATGACTTGCTTGGCGACATTGCCGTAGGCGCGGGTCAAGCCGCCCGCGCCCAGCTTCACCCCACCAAAATAGCGAATCACCGCCACCACCAGATTGATTAATTGCTTGCCTTCCAGATGCTGAAAGATCGGCTTACCGGCGGTGCCGCTGGGTTCGCCGGCATCGTGAAAACGGCAGATCAGACCGTCCGGCGATTGGATGCGATAAGCGTAAACGATATGGCTGGCGTCGGGGAAGCGTTGATGCAAATCCTTTAATAACAACAAAGCTTCGCGCTCGGTCTGGCAGGGGCTGATGATGCCGATGAAGCGGGATTTCTTGATGATCTCCTCGACTTCACAAGTCTTGACGACGACACGCACCTTACAATAGCCCGGTAATTGCCGGATACTGGCTCAATAGATGCTCGCGAAACGCTTCGATTTGCGCTTCGTCGTTACGCCGTTCGCGCGGAATGTTGACCGGAATATCGCTGATGATCCGCATCGGCGGCGGCGATAGAAAAATCAGGCGGTCTGCCAGCGCAATCGCCTCGCGCAGGTCGTGGCTGACGAACAGTACCGTATGCGGCCGTTGTTGCCATAGCGAATACAGCAGATTTCTCACCTGCCGGGCGCTAGGCGCATCCAGCGAGACGAAGGGTTCGTCCATCAGCAGAATGTCCGGATTAATGGCGAAGGCGCGGATGATGGCGACTCGCCGCTGCATGCCCAGCGACAAACGTTCCGGATAAACCTGCTGCACGTCGCTCAGTTGCATGTCTGCCAATAACGAATCGATCAAGGCGGCGGGCGGCGTTTCCTCAAATACCACTTCGATATTCTGCCGTACGGTATACCAGGGCAGTAATCTGGGGTTCTGAAACACATAACCAATTCTGGCAGTTGTAGCTTGGCGGCCTATTTGAATTTGGCCCTGATAGTGACTATCTAGTCCGGCAATCATATTCAACAACGTGGTTTTACCGCAGCCGGATGGGCCGAGCAGGCAGACGAATTCGTTGCGGCCCACGCCGAGTTGTAAGTCGGCAATCGCTTGGTGTTGGCGGTCGTCGGCATGCCCAGAGCGATAAGTTTTATCCTGGATGCTGATGGTAATATCGTTCACCGCCGCCACCGTAAGGCCTTGCGGTCCAGCGGCCGCAGCAACAGCCATTCGATCATTTGGATGACCGCGACAAAGGCAAAGGTATAAGCCAGCAGGCTGGCGACATCGAACAATTGAAAAAACAGATGCAGTTGATAGCCCATCCCGTTGCTGCGGCCTAGCAGTTCCACCACTAAAATGATTTTCCAGATCAGCGCCAGACCGGAGCGCGTGGCCGCCATCACGAACGGATGCAATTGCGGCCAGATCACATGCGCCAAGGTTTTTCTGCGGTCGAAACGGTAGCTTGCAGCCATTTCCAATAAATCCTTGTCCAGTGCCCGCGTGCCTTCACGGATGGTGACAATCACATTCGGCAGTTTATTGATGACCACGGCCAGAATCGCCGCCGATTCGGCCAATCCGAACCAGACGTAGCAAAGGATGATGGTGACCAGCGCCGGAATGTTCAGGAAGATTACCAACCAGTGATCGAAGAACGCATCCAGGGTTTTGTTGTTACCCAGCGTCACCCCTATCGCGCAGCCCAATACCATCGCAATCGAGAAGCTGACCAGCAGCCGCAGCAGCGTAACCCCTAAATGGTAGGGTAGTTCGCCGGATTGAGTTGCTTGCCAAAATACCTGGGCGACCTGGAGCGGATAGGGTAATGTTGGACTGTGGACCAAGCCAGCCGCCAGCTGCCAGATGCCTAGCAGCGCTAACAGCGATAGCAGTGTGACGGCAGACTGGTTAAGTTTAAAAGTGCCCGTCAACATTAGTCAGCCGACCAGAACGTCCCCGCTTGTATTTGCGCCGATTGGCCGGTCAGCTTGTTATTGCTGAGTTGATGCAGCATGGCGTAGATTTTTGCGGCGGCGCTTTGCTGAGTGGCGCCCCATTGTTCAACGCGGCCTTGGCAGTAACGCTCCCGGAGTTTTTGTTGTTCTTTCGGACTGGCCGCGTCGGTGAGCGGCAAAATTTTCTGCCATTCCGCATCGGAACTGCACAGGGTGTCGTGAGCTTGCTTGCCGAGACTCAAGAATTGTTTGAACGCCGCTTTATGTTGATCGGCCCAGTCCTGTTTGAACACATAGCCGATGCTGGGCACTGTTTCGTTGATGCCGAGTTGGCGGATGATTTCCTCGCCGCTCAACAGCGCCCGATAGCCTTGCGCTTCCAAATGCGCGGCAAATTGCCAGAAGGTCAGCAAGGCATCGACGCGCTTTTCGAGTAGTTGCTGGCTCAGTAATGGTGGCGCGCCGTAGATTTTTTCCACGCCGGTATTCAGGTCCACATGCTGTTGCTGTCCCAACGCTTGTAACAGCAGCCAGTTCTTATCCAGCTCGCCACCGGCTATGCCCAGTTTTTTACCTTTTAAATCGGCCAGTGACTTGATCGGGCTATCGGCCGGTACCAGCAATACGCCGGAAGTGTCGGAAAAAGGGTAAAAACTCAAATTGGTGCCGGTGCTGCGCATGCTGGACGTCCAGATCCAGTCGGAGACGATCACATCGACTGAGCCAGCTTGCAGCGCAACCTTACCGGCTTGCTGATTGGCAACCGCGATGTTTTCCACGTTGAATTTTGCATTGTCCAGTAGTCCTTGGTTGCGCATCGCCGCCAGCTCCCAGTTTAAGGTGCCGGCGGCCATAGCGCCTATGCGGATAGTGGGTTTTTCATCGGCGTTGGCAAATTGCGGCAATAAAGCGGCAATGGCAAACAGGCAAGTTTTTATATTCATCTGCAAAGTCCCTAGTCGGATGGTTAACGCAACGATTTTAACGCAGCCGCCCCCAATACGAGAATGTTTGTCGGGTTTGTCTGGAGCGGAATGCGTTGTCCAAGGTTTAAGGGCAAACCGTTTGACCGATATTCCCAAAAGCCCGAGGCCACTAGACCACACGAGTAACCAGGGGTTCCGGCATGGCGGGGCTGGGAGGAATTTAGGGCCTAGGTTAAAACAGCTGATTAGCAAGCTGCGCTACAGCCGCAAAATCGGCCTTTCGGCAAGGCATGCGGATAGCGCTGGGCTTACCGATTCGGGAATATTAAAAGCTGTGGCGTAGACATTTCCCGTGGCTTAACAGCCTAGGATGCAGTGGGAAGTAATCTGTCTTCTCGCTCAAATCTGGCGGCGGCCACCGGCCGGCCGGTGTAATAGCCTTGGTAGGATAGGCAGCCTTTATCACGTAAGAAGATCATTTGTTCCTGGTTTTCCACGCCCTCGGCAATCACGTGTAAACCTAAGTTTTTAGCCATATTGATAATGGTCTCCACAATCACCGCGTCGTTGGGGTCGCTGGCGATGTCGCGGACGAAACTCTGATCGATCTTTAATTGGCTGATGGGCAATTTTTTTAAATAAGACAGTGAGGAATAGCCTATACCGAAATCGTCGATGGAGGTTTTTACGCCCAGGGTTTGCAAATCGCGCATTTTTTCCACGGTGTCGTCTATGTCGCTGATGACGCAGCCTTCGGTCAGTTCGATGACCAGACGCTCAGCCGGCAGTTCGGCGTCGATCAAAATGCGTTTTACTTGGTCGACAAAATCGGCCTGGCGGAATTGCCGGGAACTGACGTTGACCGCCACATGATGAATAGGCAGGTTCTGCGCGTCCCACACCTTGATTTGCCGGCAGGCCTCGCGCATAACCCATTCGCCTATCGGCAAAATCAGCTGGGTATCTTCGGCAATGGGGATAAATTCCGCCGGGGAGATCATGCCCTTTTCCGGATGCTGCCAGCGGATTAGCGCTTCGGCGCTGATTACTTTGCCGAGGTGATCGACCTGCGCCTGATAGTGCAGCAAAAACTGCCGCTGTTTCAGCGCCTGACGAATCTCTTTTTCCAAGGTTAAACGGCGGTCGGCCGTTTCCTGCATCGACGGACGGTAAAAACTGATGCCGTTACGGCCGCTTTCCTTGGCCCGGTACATCGCAGTATCCGCCTGTTGGATGACCGCTTCAGGCTGTTCGGCCACCTCGGGAAACAGGGTCACGCCTATGCTGGTGGAAAAGTGATGTTCGCTGCCCTGAACCGTGAAAGGTTGATTGATGGTGTGCAGGATTTTTTCCGCCAGCATCGCCGCGTGACTGGTCGCTTGCGACAGTTGCGAGTAGCGGCCAGGCACCATCACGATAAATTCGTCGCCACCCAGCCGGCAAGCGGTGTCTTCGTCGCGGATAATCGATTTGAGGCGTTGGGCAACCTGGATCAGCAATTCGTCGCCTACTTGATGGCCGCGCGAATCGTTAAGGGTTTTGAAGTGATCCAAATCCAGAAAAAACAGCGAACCGTAATAACTTTGGCGTTTGGCGGCAGCGATCTCCTGTTTCAGGCGGTCCAGCAGCAAACGTCGGTTCGGCAAGCCGGTCAGCGGGTCGTAAAATGCCAGTTCATGGATTTCCCGCTCGGCGGCTTTTTTCTCGCTGATGTCGGAAAAAATCGCCACATAATTGAGCAGGCGATCCTGTTCGTCCCTCACGCCGGTCACCGTCAGCCATTCTGGAAACACGTCGCCGTTTTTGCGCCGATTAAAAATTTCGCCCTGCCATTGGTTATCCTTGGCCAAGGCTTGGGTCAAAGTTTGAATAAATCCGGGAGCTTGATGGGTCGACGACAGAAAATCCGGTTGCCGGCCAATCACTTCTTCCGCGCTATAACCGGTGATTTTGTTAAAAGCATTGTTGACGCGCAAAATTGCCCCATTGGCATCGGTGACGATAATGGCCTCGTGCGACTGGAATGTGGTTGCGGCGATGCGGAGTTCGTTTTCCTGCTGTTTACGGCGTTCGATCTCGGTATTCAGCGCTTGGTTGCTACGCAGCAAGTCGCGGGTTTTTAGGGCCACTAAATCTTCGATGCGGGCGGTGCGTCCGCTCATCAGCATTAAACCGAAGCTGGTCAGGCCGCAGAGCAAAAAGCTTCCGGACAACAGCCACCAAACCGTCCAGGGATTTTGTTGCGTATAAAACTCCGGCAGCGGTTTATATTCAAGCGTCCAATTCCGGTCGGCGACCGCCAGCGCTTGCCGCTTGCTTGGAAGTAAGTAATGCGTTTTCGATTCGATGCCTTCGGGAGTGCTGCGGTATAACAGCTGGTCTTGATCATAGATCGCTACCGACAAACGTGTGCTTTGTAAGCGTCCGGACAGTTCCTGAATCTCGTTGCTTAATTTAAAAACATTCGAGACCAATCCGACAAAAAACTGTTGACGCTGGGCGCTGGTGTTTAGCGATTTTCCTTTGAGATAAATCGGGGAGTAGATGGCGAAGCAGGGCTGTTTGTCGTCGCAGACCATGCCGTCCGTCACCACCGTTTCGCCGGAATTAATCGCTTTTTGGATTGCCGATGATAGTTGTGGGTTGCTGGCAACGTCGAAACCAATGTTTTGCTGGTTGCCGAAGGCGTAAGCAATGGGTAAATAAACATTCCGCTTACCAGCCGGTATCAATTGCTGATTGCGGTCGCGTTCGCGGATGGTTGTTTCTGTCTGGTGTTCAAATGCGCTGCGGTCTTCGGCGTTGACTCTGGGTATCCATTCCAATGCCTCCAGCTCCGGATGTTTACTGAAAATGGTATGTGCGAATAGTCTGAACTCATTGGCACTGACCGATTCCGAGCTGTCGAACAAGGCTTTCAATAACTGATTATTCAGAATATCGTCGCTGAAATGTTCCTGGAGGTTGGTATGGGTCAGATTAATCTGGTTGTCGAATAGCCCATTGAGGCGTTGATTTTCCAGATTGCGGCTGTAGACGAAGGCGATGACCACCAACAATAGCGAAATCGATAACGGATAGGCCACGAATTTTTGCCGTTGCCGCCAGATATGCCGCGGGGTACCGATAAACAACAGCAGCAGGGGCGCGAAGATCACCGTACCTATTGCATCGCCTATCCACCAGGTACACCAGTTCAGGCCGATTTCTTCCGCATCGATGGTGTCGAAAATGTACAGAAAACTGGTGCCGACGCTAGCCGATATTAAGCAACTGGCAATTGCCAGCAAGAAAAACCAGACGACATGCCGATCTTCCATCAACGGATTGTGTCTGCCAATCCAGCGGTTGATCAGGGACGCTCCGAGTAAGGGCTGGGCGATGGCGCCGACGCTGGCGGCGGCGCCTACCCAAATCGGTGTAAACCAATCTTCCGGGGTGGCCAGATCGCCAAAAGCGTAAATTTGCGTGCCCAAGCTGCCGATGATCAGACCCGGCAATAATTTGGGGCCATAACCAAGCAGCGCGGCCAGAGCGATACCCGCTGACGGCCAGATTGGGCTGGCATGGCTGGGCTGCATCGCCAGCATATGCCCAAGATAGCCGCCGATAAAATAGGCCAGGGCCAAGGCGCTGTTCAGCAGAAAAAATCTAAAAGCTGTCGGCATGATTAAACAGGCGGACTCTGATTCTCACCGAGGCTGGGCGAAGCAGTCGCTTTAGTGAGTTGCGGGCAACAGAACGCCATTCTCGACATCCATGCTAAATGCTTTGCCAAAGCCGGCGACATATTGGCCGCGCAAAGGCGTCAGTGCCAGTAAATGAAAATCCGCTAGGGAGCGTAAAACCGCGACTGTTTCGCCGAACCGCTGTTGCAGCTTATCTAACAACTGGGTATATGCTGCGTGGGTTTTGGCGATTTCACCAACCTCACATTCGATTACCAAACGGCGTCTGGCAAACGGGTTGACCGCTTCGGCCTCGGGTTCGATAAACATGATGGATGCTTGACGTTGGCGCAGCATATTGCCGGTATGCCGGGCCAATTGGCTGACGTAGATGTAATAAGTATTTTGGTAATCCAGAAACGGCGCATAGCTGACTTCGGCTGTCCCGAGCTCGGAACTGCTGGCGATTATCAGGCTTTGGCTGTTGGCAATTAAAGTCCGGTAATCGGCGGCTAGCGGTTCGGAACTCATGGTGTCGTGATAGCAGTCAGTTGCGCGTGGCGGAAGCAATCGACGGTGTGGTCGTTGACCATGCCCACCGCCTGCATATAAGCATAGCAGATGGTTTTGCCGACGAATTTAAAGCCGCGTTTTTGCAGGTCTTTGCACATGCTGGCCGATTCCGGGGAATAGGCCGGTATTTGACTATGGCTCAGCCAACTATTTTGCCGGGTTTCGCCATCCACAAAGCGCCAAATGTACTGATCAAAACCGCCGAATTCCTGTTGTACCCTTAAAAAAGCCTGGGCGTTGCTTACCGCGGATTCAATTTTCAGGCGGTTCTTGACGATGCCGGGATTTTGCAGTAACGACGCCAGTTTTTTGTGATCGTAAGCGGCGACCTTAAGCGGATCAAAATGATCGAAAGCAGAGCGGTAAGCCTCGCGTTTATCGAGAATGGTTCGCCAACTGAGGCCGGCTTGTGCGCCTTCCAGCACCAGAAACTCGAACAGCTTTTGCTCGTCGTGCAGCGGTACGCCCCATTCGTGATCGTGATAATGTTCTTCGTTGGTGCTATTCAGCGCCCACACGCATTTGCCTGACATCAGTCTTTTTTCATCAGGTTTTTCAAATCGGCGAAAGGATTGAAGGTGGCGGCAGGCGCTTTGCCTTCCGAGGTGGCTTTGCCGCCGTAACGCACGTGCTCTTCAAAACGTTGATGTTCGTTGTCGTGGCAATACAGGCACAGCAACTCCCAATTGCTGCCGTCGGGCGGATTGTGGTCGTGATCGTGATTGATGTGGTGGACCGTCAATTCGCGCAGGTTTTTATGATCGAATTCCCTTGAGCAGCGTCCGCAAATCCAGGGATAGAGTTTTAAGGCTTGCTCGCGGTAGCCTTTTTCCCGCTCTTCCTTGTAGCGCCGGGCTTCGGCGACGATGTGATAGGCTTTGTTATCCGACATGAGGTCCTCCGTTTGTCAGCCGCCGGTGGCGTTCATGTGCCGCAAAATAACCGGCTGTTCGTGAATATTGAATTCGTGTTTTTCCGGTTTGATTTGCATGGCCTCGACGATGGCTTGTTTCAACATCGCTTTGTCGCCGGGGTGGTCTCTCACAACCTGTTTCAGATCCACCGAATGTTCGTTGCCCAAGCAGAGCAATAAACGGCCCTCGGCGGTCAGGCGCACCCTGTTGCAACTACCGCAGAAATTGGCGCTGTGCGGCGAGATAAAACCCACTTTGCTTTTACTGCCGGCTATCCGGTAATAAGCCGAAGGTCCGCCGGTCGAGTCGGTTACAGCTTCCAGGGTAAAGCGTTGTTGCAAATCTTGCCGGATCAAATCGCTGGGATAAAACGCGGCGCCGCGGTGATGGTTGTCCACCGCACCCAGCGGCATTTCCTCGATAAAACTGATGTCTATGCCACGCTCGACGGCAAATTGCACCAGATCGCAGACTTCCTGGTGGTTGCGGTTTTTTAGTATCACCGCGTTGAGTTTGATGCGCTGAAAGCCGGCTGTTCGGGCTTTTTCTATGCCTTTCAGCACTTGCTGCAAATCGCCGGTTCGGGTTAGCTCCCTGAATTTGACCGGGTCCAAAGTATCCAGGCTGATGTTGATGCGCTTCACGCCGGCGGCTTTCAAGTCATCGGCCATTTCGGCCAGATGCGAGCCGTTGCTGGTCAATACCAGTTCATTCAAACCCGGCACCCGCCCCAAGTCTTGCATTAAGCCTAACGCACCTTTACGCACTAGCGGTTCGCCGCCGGTAATCCTGATTTTGCCGACACCTAGTTCGACGAAGGTTTCGCAGATAAAGCGGATTTCCTCTAGGCTAAGAATATGGCTGCGCGGCAGAAACGTCATGTCCTCGGCCATACAGTAAACGCAGCGAAAATCGCAGCGGTCGGTGATTGATACCCGCAGGTAGTTGACCACTCTGCCAAAGTGGTCTATCAGTTGCAACGGTTTGCTAGGCGCCATTACATTCGAACAGAAAAAATAAAGGAAGAAAATAGTAACACAGCACCGCGCTGTGTTATTACCGCTTGCTAAAAGATCGGCGTTGAGCGGGTAAGTTCCTCTGACGGTTTTTTGCCTGACTATTGCTTGCCCAAGCGCCGCAGCAAAGCCAATACCGCCGCTTCTATCTGCGGCAAGGCCTCGCTCGGATGGACGTCTTCTATATCGTCTACCTGCCAGTATTCCACGCGATCCACCCAGTTTGGGAAGCGGCTATGCAGCAAGGGTTGATGCTCTGTTTGCTTCAAGGCGATGATGTGGCGGGCTGTGGCCAAGTCCTGCTCGGTCAGGGCAATGGGCGCGCGGACGGGCTCGATGGGAATCTCCCGCAATGCCAAGCCATGCCGGGTATGCGGCGAAAGCGGCCCGGCATCGTCCTTAAGTAACTCGATAGCCAGCCCACGCGAAAACGCCCGCCACGGCAGCGCGTAATCCGGCGCGTGATGATTAAACAAATACTCGGCAAACCGGCTGCGGTAGTAGTTACCGGTGCAGAGGAATAGGACTTGAGAATGGGTGTTTGTCATAAAACTCCTTTCGGCTAGGTTGCTTACACGAGAACAGGCAGTAAAGAATTTGTTTGAGCTATTATAATGATGATACCGTATGTGGTATGCATGAAATTATACTGGATACCAATGTTCTGTTCGCCGGATTGTATTCCGCTAACGGCGCATCCTTTAAATTGCTGGAGCTTTTAGCCGGTGGGCAGTTGCAAACAGCCATATCGACACCGCTTTTGTTCGAGTATGAGGATGTTTTGAAACGCAACCGTTCCATGCTGCAACTGACCGATGCTGAAATAGACATAGTGCTGGATAACCTGTGTGGATTTAGTCGTCATCAAAAGGTGTGTTTTTTATGGCGACCTTATTTGCCGGACCCGAAAGACGATTTAGTCTTGGAGTTGGCCGTTGCTGCCCGAGTAAACACCATTGTTACCCATAATTTAAAAGATTTTGCCCGTATCGAAAAATTCGGCGTCGAAGCCATCACGCCAAAAACCTTGCTGGAGCGTTTACCATGAGTGCACTAAGTCTGAGATTGCCGGACTCCATACACCGCCATATCAAGGAGCTGGCGAGTAAGGAAGGCGTATCGATCAATCAATTCATTGCCAGCGCCGTTGCCGAAAAAGTCTCGGCTATCGCCACCGAAGACTACCTGCAGGCCCGTGCCGAACGAGCCGACAAAGCCGCTTTTCAGGCTGTTTTGGCGAAGGTGCCAAAACGTGAGCCTTTGGCTGGGGATGAGTTTTAGCGTTGGCGGGCAGCATAGGCAGATATAGCTGTTTCTGTAGAAAATACTACGAGCTGGGGCTGATTTAACCCAACAATTCCGAGAGTCTTTGCCCTTTATGAAGCAATTTCTAAATACGACCGTCAAGGCAGTCTTCGACGGCTATCCTCCGGAAATTCGCCGGAAAATGCTGGTGCTTCGCGAAGCGATCTTTGCTGTGGCGGCTAGCGAGGGTGTCGGACAGCTTGAGGAAACTTTAAAGTGGGGCGAGCCTGCTTACATGACCGCCGAAACCGGATGTGGCAGTACGATCAGAATGGCATGGAAGAAAGAGAAACCTAACCCATATGCCATGTATTTCATCTGTACGACGAATTTGGTTGAAACCTTTCGGACGCTTTTTCCGCATCAGTTTAAATACGAAGGCAATCGGGCGATTGTCTTTCAAGAAACCGAAGACGTCGACATGGATAGCCTGTCAATTTGTATCGCTATGGCCTTGACCTATCATCGGAACAAGCGACGAAAGCAACCTTAGGTACGGAGCCGGCTTCAGGTTTCTTCGCCAAGAGTATTTCACCTTGCCGTTAGCGAAGGTAGGTGTTGCCTTAGAAATCCACCAATCCGCGCCTCCAGCCAATACGCCGGCCTGAACAATCCTCCACTCACAAATCCCACATGCCCGCCGCCGGCGCACACTTCCAGTTGCACCTGATCGGATAATTCCGCGGCGGTCGGCAATACTCGTTCGGTCATGAACGGATCGTCCTTAGCTTGCAAAATCAAAGTTGGGATACGGATATGCTTCAGAAATTGCCGGGAACTGCTGCGGTGGTAGTAATCGTGGGCGTCTTTAAAACCGTGCAGGCCGGCCACGACTTTGTCGTCGTATTGCCAGAACGATTTGATGCCGGAAAGATCGCCTAATTCTGCGATCCGTTCGGCTTGTTCGTGCTGGCCGATGCCTTGCAAATGCTTGAGCTTGACGCGCATGTACTGTTTCAACTCGCGCAGTAAATAGTCGCGATAGAGTTTTGAGAAACCACGATCAAGCTTGTCGGCGCATTCGTTTAACAACAACGGCACGGATACCGCCACTGCCGCCGATAACCCAATCTTATCGCCTTGTTCGCCCAGCCATTTTAATAAGACGTTGCCGCCCAGGGAAAAACCTATCGCCGCCATCGCCCGGTCCGGAAAACGCTGGCGCAAGGTCTTATATAAAAAATCGATATCCTCGGTTTCGCCGGAGTGATAGCAGCGCGCCATCCGGTTCATCTCGCCGCTGCACCCACGAAAATTCAGCGCCACGCTGGCAAAGCCGGCGGCCAGCAAACTGTGTTGTAAACCCTTGATGTAACCGGAACGGCTGCTGCCGGCCAGGCCGTGCAACAGAATCACCAGCGGCCGGCCGCCGTTATCGACCCAATCGATGTCCAGAAAGTCGCCGTCCGACGTGTCCAGCCGCTCGCGGCGGATGCCGGCCGGTGGCGAGATGCGCCGCAAAAACGCCGGATAGATCGTCTGCAAATGCGGGCTGTTCAGCCACCAGGCCGGGCGGAAGGCGTTGTGCATGATTGTGGACCTGCTTTATAGTAGTGGTTGGGCGATGGTTTGGAAGAGGAATATACCTTTTGTACCGCCAAACGCCAGCGCGCCTTTGCAGCGGATGTATTGCTCTTATCCGCCTGAGATTTTCCAAATCATTTCCAACCCTGTTTCACTGTTCTTGATGAGTCGGCCCATTCCTATTGCCAAAACACCGGTTAAAACTGTCCCGCCTAGCCGGGCAAAAGCCGGTGCGGGGCGTAAGCCGGGCAAACCGCGCCGCAAAGCCAAATCTCTGCGCAAACCAAAGTGGTGGCTGATGGTTGTGGAAGGCTTGGCGTTGATGATTGCCGCCGTACTGGCGACGATGTTTGTACTCGGTTACTCGGCCAGTTGGCTATCCGGCCCCGGTTTTTTTACCAGTTTGCTGCCGTTCGCCATTGGCGTGGTGATCTTGATGTTGGCGGCGGCGGCGCTGTTGCTGGCCTGGTCGCGCTTGCGCGGCTGGCTGCATGGCCGATTGGATTATTTACCCGCCGCGTTGGCCGTGGTGCTGGCCGCTTCGACCGGTTGGTTTGTGATGCACGGTGGCTACACCCAAGTTTTTACGCATTTTCGCACCTTGGTCGGCGGCAAGCAGGAAGCCGAAAAAGTCACCCTGGCGCATCAAGTGTACGCGGCTTATCGGCGCCACGGCATAGGCGGGTTGCAAAAAATGATGGTGCGCGCCGATGCCTTCAATCCGGCAATCGAGGATGCGGCGAAGGCTTTTGATGTCGATGTCAATTTGCTGCAAGGCATCGCCGCGACCGAGTCCTCGTTTATGCCGCGCGACAGTTTCGATGGCGGCAAAGGCTTGTTTCAGATTACCGCCGTGCCCAAAGCCATTACCCGCGAGGCAGCCGACGAGCTGGATGTGGACGAACTGCAAGTCAACGATCCCAGGCATAACGCCTTTGTCGCAGCCGCTACCTTTAAACATTACCTGCAAGAAATGAAGGGCGATTTGTTTTTAGGCCTGCTGGCTTACAACATTGGGCCGCGCAACGGCGGCTTGCGTTTTATCATGCAGCAATACGGCGCTACCGATTTTGTGACCATGCAACCCTACCTGCAAACCCTGCCGCGTGACTATCCGATTCGGGTATTGTCTTATGCCTTGGCTTTCAAGCTATATCACAAGGACGGCAAACTGCTGGCCTATGAAGAAGGCGATAATGCCATGCGGATTCAGCAGATGGGGATCCCGGGGTTGTAGATTCGCTGCCTGGTTCTGGCCTCTAGCGGGTAGCCGTCGGGTAGCCGTAACAGTCAGGAAAATTTAACGATAATATCCTGTTGGATATGGCGCACCCTGTGATGGAGCTTTTCCGACTTAACCGGGATGTGTCGCAATGGATCATGCTGGCGCATGACAAATTCCCGAATCGCTTCATCGTTCCAGGATTGATGGTTGTCATGCACCATACGCAATACAGCATTCAATTTGTTGGCGGTGTAAATCACATCGTCTTCGTTATCGTCATAATCCGAGTGTATCAAATCTTTTATGGCGTACTTAACTTGAGCAAGGGCATTATTGGCATCGAATGATGTGGCCTGTCTCATTATTATTTCTCCGGCTTTCAGTTTGTGTTGGCGGCTACTATCTCCTCAGGTCCTTAAATTAAACTTAATAAATGACGATTGAACGACATGCTGCCGACAGCATCGAGAAAATAGTCGATGGTAACGAGTGACGTGGCGCTTTACAGCAAGCTCGGTGTTCTTGTTGCTCCTGCGCTTTGAGACAAGCTTGTGATACGGGTTGATGTGAGCTCAACAGAATTGGTCGATACCTGTCCGGTATTTCATCTTTTTTCCTGCTGGGAAGCTCGAAAAAATCTTTCGACAAAAATAGCGACTCCCCGGTTTTTGACGTTTTTACACGGTCTGGACCTTAATCCGTATTTGACAGAAATTGTTTGGTTGACTGGTGGTTGGCAAGCAGCAGGCGTTCGCTGGGTAACAAGAAAACGTGACATCCGTCTATATCGGGCTCTTGTCCTTTAAGAACAATAGATTTATCCTTTAAGAAAGAAGTTTTTCTTAAAGGATAAAGTATGAGCAACAAAGAACGCGGTGAGCAAGTTCGACGCCAAATTATTAGGGACGTCAGGCATCATCCCATTGATATTGCAAAACATATTGCAACTATCTTCTCGATAAGCGTACAAGCAGTTAACAACCACATTAAACGCTTAGAAACCGAAGGCTGGTTAAACTCGAGTGGCACTGGTAAAGGAAAAAGATATTTTCTTGGCGACTTAAGACACTATAAGTCTCTATTTCCTCTGACCGAAGGCTTCGCAGAGGACAGCGTCTGGCGAGATTATTACGCTTTCGTATTTGACGGTTTGCCTGAAAACATCGTCGACATATGCCATTACGGTTTTACCGAAATGGTCAATAACGTCATCGACCACTCGGGCGGAGAACAAGTTTATATATCCGTGGTACGGGACAAAGAAAAAATAGTCATCGCTGTCGTTGACGACGGCGAAGGTATTTTTAGGAAAATTAAACGGCTGTGCGATTTAAGTGACGAACGACAAGCCCTATTCGAGTTGTCCAAAGGCAAGCTGACCACCGATCCCGAGAATCATACCGGCGAAGGTATTTTCTTTACATCGAGAGTATTCGACGAGTTTGAAATCGAATCGTGTGGAATCAGGTTTAGTCACGACGACACATTCGATTTCGATGTTATTCTCGAGTCGTCTATTTCTTTTGATAAAGACGGTACGGTGGTCTATATGCTTATTAAGCGGGATTCAACCCGCCAGATTCAAGCGGTGTTCGACGACTATGCTGGACCAGACGGGTTTCAATTCAACAAAACCATCATTCCTGTGCGCTTAGCCCAATACGGTAATGAAAAACTTGTATCCAGGTCTCAAGCGAAACGATTACTGGCACGGGTAGAACGCTTTCATTACGTTATTTTTGACTTTGAGGGTGTATTGGCTATCGGCCAAGCTTTTGCCGATGAAATTTTCCGTGTCTATGCGCAAGCTCATCCAGAAATAACATTACTGCCCGACAACATGGAGCCCAACGTTGAAAAGATGGTTTCTAGGGCTATTGCATGGAGATAAGTCAATTAACCCGTAAGCCAAGCAGATACTATTACCCAAGTTAAGCGGAAATGACGTTGGGTTAGGGCATTTCAGAATCACATCAATAATTGCTACTGTGTCTTTTCAACATGGATTGTTTGTTTCGTGCGCATACTTGGGTTTGGGTATGTTTTCTTGACCTAACGCCGCCGCAGTCGGTTTGTAGAACGGTTTTGTGTTTCTCGCCTAGTTAATTCTGCCCAAAAATAAGCTCGTTATGACATAAAGCTGCCGTTCCAAAATCAAACTCGTCCGGCAGGTATTGGCCGCTTGTCACCCAACACAAGCACAAGCATTCAAACCTCCAAGCAATTTTTTATTCGCGTATGCGCGCATCACTTGTGTCTACTGCCCAGCAGATAATCAAACCCCGGCCAAGTGACGCACCAGTTGCCGGAGCCTGGCTGGGTGTGGTGTTGGTAATGCCAGGGTAAATGCTGTTTAGCCCAGTCAGGGTTGAGATGGGCTTTGCGGTGCAGAAGGTAATAAAGCGTCAACGAGCCGTATAAACCCATCACGAAAATCGGCCAATACCAAATTAGCGGTAAATGCACCATGACAATCGCCGCCAATACCGCCAACTCCTTGGTTTGCGCATTCCAGGTTGATAAGTCCAAACGGCGATAGCCGGGATCCCGCATCTGGTGTTTAGCGCAGATCGCATGGTGTTCATACCAATGGTAGGCCCAGATGCTGCCCGGCTGCTTGCCTAAGCGATGCAAGATGAATTTGTGCATCAGCCATTCGCCCAGATTGGCGTACAGAATGGCTAGTAAAAATTGTAGGCTCACTGAGATCATGGTTCGGCTGGGGCTAATGGTTTGTAGTGGGGATTATCTTCACCCGGTTTGCCGTGCTCGGCATAGTTGTTTTATTCCTGCTGCTTTGGTTGTGTACTTTTGGTTCCGGCTCTTACCTTTTCCAAATGGTGTTCCATTTTTAATCCGATTTTAATGACTTCTGCACCAGCAATTTCCAAAAGCTCTGCTAAAAATTAATACCATTATTTGATTGAGGCACGGAATTTAGCCGGTCAGTTTGCTGTAGATCGCTTTTTTCGATTTTTATCGGCGGATAGCTTCACAAAATCGACTTGCGTACAGTAGACCTATGTACTAGGCTATGCTACCGCTCAAGTGGGGGAGGAGAAATGGCTTCGTACCGGGGAGTGACCGGCGCGCTGTTGGCGTTGGAATCGTTCTTGACCAGCAGATTACCTGCCGAGCTGAGCAGCGAGCCCACCAATGCCCAAGCAAAACTGCTGGGTAGCGCCGACATTGCCAATATCCTCACCGGCAATCTGCTGGGTATTTACCTGCATCGCATCACCATCGATCCGCACGGTCGGCAGCGCACCTTCGCGTCGCGAGGTTCCGACCAAAACGCCCCGCAAGCCGAACTGCCGGTCAATCTGCATTTCCTGTTAATCGCCAACGCTGCCAGCGCCACCATCGAAGCCGATCTTTTGAGTTGGGCCATGGTCGAGCTCGCCAACGAATGTCAGCTCGACATCTCGCATATTCAAGACATCGACGACGAATGGGGCCAGGCGGAAGTGCTGAATATCGCCCCGGACGAGATGACTACCGAGGATTTGATGCGCATCTGGGATGTCTTCAAATCGCCTTACACCAGTACCGTACCCTATGTGGCGCGCACCGTGCGCCTGCGGCTGCGTCGGCCGCGTACGGAAGGTCCGCCGGTTAGTACGCGGGTATTTCCAGGAGGCACGGTATGAAAGCCGTCAAGGTTCTGGAAACCAATATCCTCTACGCCAGCGACGTGATTTATTGGTTGGACGGCAGTAGTGCCGCACAGGAAGCCGATATGCGGCGGCTCAGTGAAGCCGTTGTGTTGCAACTCGATACCCGCCCCGCCGATCTGCAATGGTTACACACGCCAGGCAAAACAGCCTTGTGGCGGCGCTCGGCCGGTAAAACGGTGCAAGGCGCGCCTAATGAGGCGGATAAATTGCGGCCTGCTGAAGCGGCATACACCATCGCCGGTTCGGTGGCGGATAGTCAAAGCCGCTATATCCCGCGCCGTTTTGCAGTTCAAGCCGGCAATGCCGCCGGACACAGCTTGGTGCTTTATCCGACCCCTTTCGGTACCAAGCTCGGCCGCGGCGGCGGTTTGCGCGGCACTCTGAGGTTTACCGGCAGTAATGCGCCGGCTATCTGGGCATTGCTGACGCTGACGGTCAATCTGGGCGTCGGCGGCAATTTGATCTGCCGTGCCCAAGCCGACGCCAATGGCGATTTCATTATCGCGATGCACCGCCTGCCGCCCTTACCGGAAGGCGTAACCGAATACAACGCGACACTGAGCATTGCGGCCTCGGCTGCGGCCAGCGCTGCGCAACCGGTCGACCCGGCCGACTTGCAGCCGATGCTGCTCGGCGCTATTAACGCTAACAGTTTTGCCGCCGCACTAGCCCTGACCTTGGTGCCGGGCGATTTGAGTTTAATCCGGTCCTTTAATCGGGATCATCTTGCCGTTCAACCCAATTGAGTCATCCATGAGTTGAGTTTGTCCTTTAAACGCTGGTCCACATAAAAATTAAGGAGGGGAGCATGCCTGAATATCTTGCACCGGGTGTGTTTGTAGAAGAAGTTAGCTTTCGCGCCAAATCGATCGAAGGGGTGGGGACCAGTGTCACGGCGGTGGTCGGTCCTACCCGTTTCGGGCCGTTGCGGGGCAATCCCGAGGTAGTGACTAGCTTTGGCGAATTCACCCGCATCTACGGCGACATCCAAAATCTGACGCTGGCCGGCGCGTCGGTGCTTAACCATACTGCGATTGCCGCGAAAGCCTTTTTCGACGGCGGCGGCAAACAACTCTATGTGTCGCGGGTCGGCAATTTTCCGCAAAACGCCCCAGGGGTGTCGACGCGGTCCGTGCCGAATGTGTTGAGTTTCAGCAGCCGCTTTCCGGGAGTAATGGGCGATTTCACGCTGGAACTTCTGTGGCGCGATAGCGAAAATCTGTTAAAAACCGAGGCTACCTCGGCGCCAGCCGAAGGCGAAGTGGTGTTTCTGAATGCCATCGGCCTGACCAATGCGGTGCGCTCGGCCGGTATCGCCGCGCAATTCCCCGACGAACGCTTTCCTTTAAATGTCCGCGCCCTGGTGCGCCGCGAAGGCGATCATTTCGTCATCGTCAATAACCGCTGCGAACTGGACACCGCCGACGATGTCGCAGCGGGCGGTACCGCCTTACGTCCCAACGGCCAGGCCGACGGCAGTCAGGGCGTATTGATGACGGCCGGTTTGGTAAACGGTCCGGGCGTTGCAGTCAGCTACACACGGGTGTTTGCGAAAAATCCCAGCAGCGGGTCCTTGGCTAACGGCACGTCGGCGGTGTTAACCCTGAGCGCGGAAACCAACTTGTCGGTGTATACCGGCGCGGCGCATTGGGGCACCCTGACCGCGCTGCGCGGCACGTTAAATGCGGCCGGTAGCGAGTTTGTGCTGGACGGCGGCGGTTTGAATGTGGGCGTCAATGCCGACATCACCTTGCCGTTGGCGGCTTTGGCTGCTGCACCGAATACGGTGCGGGCGGTGGTGGTGCAGCGCAACTTCGATATTGCCGTACATGCCGGCGGCCGTGACGGCCCGGTAATTTACAGTTACGGCGATATTTCCAGCGCCCCCGATGCAAAAAACAGCCTCAGCGCCGTAATGCCCGTGACGCCGGACAAGCGTTACGACCAATTGACCAGTCCGGTCAGTTGCACCCTCAGCCCCGGTATCAGCGGCGCCGACGTGGTGGCAGCCTTGTACAGCTTGTTCGAGTCGGATGGCTTAAATCCCGGCCCCATGTCGGTTCAAGGTCCGCGTTATTTGATTAATCTGTCCGGCGGCAGCGACGGCAACGTGCCGGGGGCCGTGCAATACGGCGGCGTGGAAGACGAGGTCAACGGCAGCAGCGGTTTCGTGGCCTTGGAAAATATCGAGGATGTGTCCATCGTGATGACTCCGGCAGCGGCGGCTGACGCCACTAATCATCAAGCCATCGTCGCGGAGGTGCAAAAACACTGTCTAAAAATGCGTTACCGGGTCGGCATCGTCGATAGCCGCGACGGCATGGCGCTGTCGGAAGTGCGCGAGTTTCGTTCCAACTTCGACGATTCCAGACTGGCGCTTTATTACCCCTGGGTGGTCATCGCCGATCCGCGCGGCCTGCTCAGCACTATCACCGTGCCACCGTCCGGCTTTATTGCCGGCGTCTACGCCAATACCGATGTGCAGCGCGGCGTGCACAAGCCGCCGGCTAACGAACCGGTGATCGGCGCTTTGCGTTTTGCCCAGGAAATCAACCGCTTCCAGCAGGAATTGCTGAATCCCAACGGCATCAACTGTTTGCGCTCGTTTCCAGGACGCGGGCATCGGGTATGGGGCGGTCGGACCCTATCCAGCGATCCGGAATGGAAATACGTCAACGTCCGCCGTTACTTTTTGTACCTGGAGCGTTCCATCGACAAATCCACACAATGGGCGGTGTTCGAACCGAACGGCGAGCGCTTGTGGGACAACATTCGCCAGACCGTGGAAAGCTTTTTATACAACGAGTGGGTCAACGGCCGACTGTTGGGGGGTAGCGCCAAAACCGCTTATTTCGTGCGTTGCGACCGCAGCACGATGACCCAAAACGACCTGGACAACGGCCGCTTGGTTTGCGAAATCGGCGTGGCGGCCTTGAAGCCGGCCGAATTCGTGATTTTCCGTATCGGCCAAAAAACCGCCGACGCCTGAACCCTGGACTGGAGATAAATCATGGCTACATATCGCGAAACACCCTATGGGGTGTTCAATTATCTGGTCAACCTGGGCGACGGCAGCGAAGGCGAAGTGCAGGGCGGCTTTTCGGAAGTGTCGGGTTTGAATGCGGAAGTGACGGTGGCGGAATACCGTAACGGCAACGACGCGGTCAATTACGTGCGCAAGATCCCGGCCATCAACAAGGCCGGCGACGTGACGTTGAAGCGTGGCGTGATCGGTGCGGACAACATTTACAGTTGGCTGGAGCAAATTCGCGGCGGCGATGTGACCGCCAAGCGCGATGTGGTGATCAAGCTTAAAAACGAAGATCCCACCAGCGCCAGCGCCGTGGTCACCTGGAAACTGGTCAGGGCCATGCCTATCAAATGGACCGGGCCGACCTTAACCGCCAAGGGCGGCAGCGACGTGGCGATGGAAGAGCTGGTGCTCTCGGTCGAAACCATCATCCAAAGCTAGCCGGAGCGACAGCGGATGGAATGGCTAGCCGGAGCGCGCATCGCCCTGACGCCACGGCCGGTTGAACGCCGGATCGCGGCGCTGGAAGTGGCCATGCTTGGGCATTGCCCGGGCCGGGTCAGGCTTGAGCGCCTGCTGCAATTGCCGGCAGCGCTGGAGGATATGCGCGCGGTCGGATACGGTAAGACAGTCGATGACTTGCTGCTGCCCGGTGCGGTCAGCGAACTGTACCATCTACCGATACCCTTGCAGTCCAGCGCCGAATTTCACGACATTTTCCCGGATGCGCTTACCGCCACCACCCAATATGTCAGCCTGCTGGCTGGTAATAAAGCCTGGCTGGGCCTGGCGGTTGACGATTTTTTCGCCAACGGCGGCGAAAAACTCTGGGTGGTGCGGATACCCGAAAGCTCGGGGCAAGCCGGTTTCCTGCCTGCCGACAAAACGGAATTGCACGATGTTACTACTCTTCAGGGCTTGGCTTGTGTGCTGGTCATTCCGGCTTTGGGCGTGGTGAGTTTTCCCGATTTGGAACGCCTGCAAATTCCGCCGCGTCTGCCGGATATTCCCAGGGTACGCCTGGAAAACAACGACCCGCAGTTTCTGCCTTGCACGCAAAATTCCGATGACGATCACCGCGAACGCCGGTACAGCAGCGAGTTAAGCGATATGCCGCCGCCTTGGCAATTGCCGCAGGTGTTGCGCGGCATGCTGCAATTTATTAGCAGCCATCGGCCCGATCTGCAATGTCTGTTTACCTTGCCGCTGGCGTATTCCGGCGAGTTGGACAGCCCGGTGCTCGACCCGGCGGCGTTGAGCGCACTGGCCAGTTATCAAAGCAATCCGGATACCGCGCAAGCGTTGCGCTATGTGCAGTTTTTGTTTCCCTATCTACGCGGTCCGCGCTTTGCTTTGCATACCCCGGTCGGCTTGATCGCCGGCCAGCAGGCGGCGGTGGCCCGTCGCGACGGTCCTTGGCGCTCAATGGCGGCCAAGCCCTTGAACACTGACGCTTTGCCTTACCCGCGTTTGTCCATCGCTCAAACGATTGGTTTGCGCGATAACCCTGGCATCAGCGTGCTCAACTACCGCAACGCGGTTAGCGGTGGCGCGCAGCTCAGCCTTGATGACGAGCGTCTGGTGGTACCGGCCTTGCCGAACGCTGATTATCCGTTCGACCGCCAGCGCTACGATGGTTTTCGCTCGGCGGAAGTGATGCGTTTTCTGGGCTTTTTACGCCGGCAATTGCAGGCCTTGGGCGAGCAATTGATCTTTAATCTGGATTATCGCGACCCGCGACCACGTTTACTGCTGGAACAGTTTTTCCGCCGCTTGTACAGCCAGGGCGCCTTGCGCGGCGCGTCCGCCGAGCAAGCTTTTTCGATTCGTGAATCGACGCCGCAAGAAGGTGCGATGCTTTACGAAATCATGCTGGCCCCGGCGTTTCCGATAGACAGGCTGTTTCTGACCTTTGCCAATCTGAATGGCGAATGGCGCTCGGAGGTGGTCGATGGTTGAAGTTAGCGAATTTGTCGCCTTTCGCTTTAAGGTTAATCTGTACAACAGCGACCAGAGCAGCTTGTTGTGCAGCGGCTATTTCAGCGAAGTGACCGGTTTTGAAGCGACGATGGAGCCCAAAGTGATCAACGAGGGCGGCCATAATTGGGGCGAACATCACCGCTGCGGGCCAACCAAATTCGCGCCGATTATTTTGAAACGCGGCGTCACCGACATCAACGATTTATGGTCCTGGTTCGACATCACTACCAGCCAAGCCAATTACGGCTACCGCCTGAGCGGCGAGATTATCGTGTTCGGCAATCCCAGCGTTAGCGGCGGCAACGTCACCGATAACGCGGTGCTGGTCTGGAAGCTTAACGGGGTGTTGCCGACCAAATTCAAAGGCCCGGATTTGTCGGCCACCGCCAGCCAGGTAGCCATCGAAGAATTGCAGCTGGTGCATCAAGGCCTGGAATTGCAGCGGCCGGCGCCGGCCAGCACGCAAGGCAGGGGGGCGGCATGATAGCCATCGAACGCGGCAAACTGATTCCGGTCAACGGTGACAACGATAGTCCTGATTTGGATAACGCCATTGACGTGCAATTCAACCCGTCCAGCCTGAAAGTCAGCCTGTCTAACACCTTGAAAGAAAACGCCCGCAACGGCAACAGCCGCTCGGCGCAGTTCGTCGATAAAAGCTCGTCCAATCTGACCATAGAATTGATTTTTGATACCACGTATATCGAAGCGCCCGGCGGCGCGGGCCAGGGTAGCGGGCAAACCGCCAGCAGTGCCGGCAGCAACAGCAGCGCCAAGAAAGCTATCGAGCAAGGTTCGGACGTGCGTTTGGAGACCAAAAAAATCGCTGATACTTTTATCAAGCCGGTAGAAGACGGCAAAAAAATGAAGGCACCCAAGCGCTGTTTATTTCAATGGGGCGCGTTCGAGTTTTTGGGGCTGGTGCAAAGCTTCGACGAAACCCTGGATTTCTTCTCGCCGGAAGGCCGGCCGCTGCGCGCCACCGTGTCCTTAAAGCTCAGCGAAGACCGCTATCAATTCCGTAACCGGGCCGTAGAACAAGCCTCCCGCAATACCCCCAGCCTGAGTTCGACCGGAGCCGGCCCGCAAGGCGGTTCCGGACAGAATGCCGCGCCGGTGCCAGGCGGCAGCGGCGAAGATGCCGGCAATTGGCGCGATACCTCGCTGTTTAATGGCATAGAGTCGCCCAGAATGCCGTCGCTATCGGTGGTGGCGGTGCCTAGCCTGAGCTTGAGTGCTTCGGTAGGGATTAGCGGCGGCGTGGGATTTGGGGTAAGTGCCGGTGTCAACATCAGCGGCGGTATCAGCGCCAATGTTTCGGCAAGCTTGTCAGCCTCGGTGAATGTTGGTGCTGGTTCAGTCAATAGTGCAGGGGGGGCAAAAGCGGCACCACCAGCAGCGCCATCGCCAAGTCCGGCGTTCAAATTCGGCAACTCCGCCAGCCTGGGCACCGGCATCGAAGGTGCGTTTAACCCGGCTGGGAAAAAGGGCACTCTGAATGCCGCCCATATGCAGACCGGCAGTACGTTGTTAAGACCAGCAGCAATGCAAACCGCCAGTAGCAGTCAAAGCGGGCCATTGGCCCCGGCGCTTACTGGCGAGAGACCTTTGTCAACCGCTGCAGCTAACCAAGCAGGATCAGCAACTGCGGGCCGCAAAAGTAGCGGCGTATCGGTCAGCAGTTTATTAAAAGCCTCCGCCGACACTGGCGTTGGATTCGATTGAGCAGGAATCAGACATGCCGGTATTGATAGACGAAGTGATATTAGACGTGCAAGACGGCGTCACCGAAACGGCCGAACAACAACCGACCGCGCAGCAGACACCGTTGGCGCCGGCTGAGATCGAGCTGGCGCAAATGTTGGAGTTGATCAGGCAGAGGCAAGACAGGTTGAGGATTGATTGAATAGATGTGGGTAAGGAGATTTGTACAAAGATTTTAGGAGGCTTTGAGTGGCGGAAGGGTTTCCTTCCCGTATGCCGCGCCGAGCACCGGAGTTTTTGAACGGATCCGCCCGTAGGGGCGCCCCGCATGGATGCGGCGCGTTGCCGAAGGGGCAGGAGCCCCTTTCGGCAACCCCGTTCAAAAGCTTCGGAGCGCAGGGAATAAGCGGCATCCGGGTCGCCTTTTCTTTGGATACTTTCTTTTGGCGACGCAAAAGAAAGTATCGCGGTTGTCGGTCCGCGAACCGACATTAGAAAAACCGTCGCGTTAGCGACACCAACTAAAACAATAAGAAAACAAACTAACAACACTATGCCCGATTCCGCCTTCACCAGTTCCCGCCCGACGATCAAGATCGACGGCGAAAAACGCGAAGATCTGCAACAGGCCTTGCTGGCGATGCAGGTTAATCTGCCCTTGCACGGCTGCGCGCATGCCGAATTGCAGCTGTCCAATTGGGGGAGGCCGGAAGGCGGGCAAGACCCCGACTTTACTTTGAACGACATTGCCTTGGGTGCCGGCGTGGAAATCGAAATGGGCAGCGACACTCCGCAACATCTGTTTAGCGGCGAGATTACCGCCATTGAAGAAAGCTACGGCGAAGGCGCGCCCAACATCGCGCTGCTGTTGCAAGACAAATTGCATAGACTGGCGCGCAGCCGGCATAACCGTAGCTTTGAAGATCAAAGCCCGGACGAACTAGTGCAAGCCATCGCCGGCGAGGCGGGCCTGCAAACCGATGCGTCGTTGTCTAGTATCACCGCCACCTGGCATCAACTCAACGAAAGTGATTTGGCCTTTCTGCTGCGCATCGGCAATCGCTTTGACATAGCCGTACGCTTGGAGGGGAATACCCTACGGGCCAAGGCCGAAGAAGCCGATCCCAACCCGGTCGAGCTCAGCGCCCAGGACAGCGCCCTGAAAGTGCGCTTAATCGCCGATTTGAATCATCAACCGCTCAGCAGCCAAGTCAATGGCTATAACCTAGCTAGCGCCGACCCGGTGGATTTTACGGCCGACGCAATGACGCCGGCGCCCACCGGCACCAGCGCGGCGGCGGCTTTAGGCAATCTGAGCTGGCCCGGCCCGGAAATCGTCCCGCAGCCCTTTCCCGGCACCAGCAGCGAAGCCGAAGCCTATGCCAAGGCCGCATTCAAACGCCAAGCCAAACGCTTTATTCAAGGTGAAATTGTTTGCCAAGGCGAAGCGACTTTAAAACCTGGCCGCGAGATCGAGTTGGATGGCGTGTCGCCGCGCCTGAAAGGCCGCTACCAGATTGTGCATTGCGTGCACCGCTTCGATAACAACAGCGGCTTCGAAACGCATCTTAAAGTCAACAAAGGCGGGTGGCAGTCATGAACAGCCATGCTTTAGGCAATCTGCACAGTTTGCAACTTGGGCAAGTCACCGATAACACGGACCCGGACAGCCGTGGCCGCATCAAGGTGCGCTTGCTGGCGACGCAGATGGAATTATGGGCCAGCGTCGTCGCACCATCAGCCGGTCAGGGTTACGGCGCGAGTTTCGTGCCGCGCCTGGAAGAAATTGTGGTGCTGGCTTTCATCACCCCGGAAATGCCGTTGGTGCTGGGCAGCGTCTGGGCTGGAAGCAGTAGCGTGCCGGCAGAGGCCGACCCGCAGGAAGATCATTACGTGATCCGTACGCCGCAGGAAACCGTGTTGGATTTCGACGACGGTAGCGGCCCGAAAGTGGAGTTGCGTACCCGCTCCGGTTACAAGATTTCGATAGACGAAGCAGGTGGCGGGGAAATCGTTATCGAGCGCGCCGACCAAAGCGTCACCCTTAATAGCTCAGGCATTGCAGTGCGCAGCAGCGGCAGCGTCACGGTCAATGCCAGTACGGTGACCATTAACGCCAGCATGGTGACGGTGAATGCCAGTATGTCCAAGTTCAGCGGTGTGGTGCAAGCCGACACGGTGATCGCCACTTCAGTGGTGGGCAGTTCCTACACGCCGGGCGCCGGCAACATTTGGTAAGGGATTATGAAAACCGAACAAGTTCTGCATCCCATTAAACTGAAACCGCCGTTTTATCAGGAGGGCGGACAATGCGGCTTGCATCGTTATCTGGATGCGGAGTTCATCAACCGCTTCAAGCAGGACATGCAGCGCCGCCAGTTCGATTTGCCGCAGTTCAACGCCTGGCAGCAGGAAGAGCGCCACAGCCGTCATGGCCAACAGCCGGTGCTGCGATTACCGCTGCATCGGGCGTTTCATATCGTCAGTTGCGAAGTGGTCTGCGACCGCTTCGGCGAGCCGGCGCTGGATCCGCAAAAAATCAGCTCGGCCGGTTTCGTGATTCGCCGGCTCAGCGGCGGCCGTGAACAGGCCTGGATGCTGGAAGACGGCGAGGCCTTGGGCTGGCAAGACGCCCCCAGCGAATTGCGCGACCCGGATTTGCATCGCCGCTTGTGCGCCAACGGCGTGCTGCATAAACGCGATGATCAGGCGGCCTATAGCGGCGAGGAAGTGCACCCCTTGCATGTATTAAAAACCAGCGATGCCAAGCGTAAAACCCACACGCTGTTGTTCGGCTATTTGCCGCTGGGCGGTTTTTATTATTTGCGCGATGTTGGTCAGGCTTTTGATAGTGCCGACCAAGCGCAAACCGCCAACGTCGCGGCGGCGATGTTGCCCTGGCCGTTCGGTTATCGGCAACCGCTGAATCAAACCTGGCTGACTGAACACAGCAAGCCGTTGGTGCAAGGCTTGCCCAGTAAAGCTTTTTTCGAATTGCTGAGAATATTGGTCAACCGCTATCACCTCGGCGAAGCCGGCATTGCCGAGAACACCGCGCTGGAAAACCAATGCCAGCAGTTGTGGCTGTACGACGAAGCCAAACTGCCGGTCGGTTTGCTAAGCCAAGCCTATACCGAAACCAGCCAGGGCTTGTTCGCGCCGTATCGGCAACAAACCTTGTTTAGTTATCTGCAAGCCTGCTTTGCGATGGGCGGCGATAACCCGTTGGTGCGTTGGTTGATTCAACAAGAACAAGCGATAGACGCGGTCGGCGGCTTGGACAAACTGGCGGCATTACCGGCCTTGCCGAATGCCAATGGCGTCGGCAATCTCAATCTGACGCTGTTGCTGCTGGCCGCCGATGCCCAGGAAATCCGCGTGCTGTTGGGGCAACGCCTTAGCGACCAAGCACTGAGTAAGGTCAAGGAAATCCCCTTGCCAAAATTCGCGCAAAATGCCGGCGATGTTTATCAAGTAGTGGCCTTTGTGCGCGCCAAAAACCAGCTCGGCCAGGAACAGATTCAATGGGCCAATGCCGACACCCGCAGCATACCGTTTCGAGTCGCCGCGCCCTTCGATCCGGACGCCAGTCGGCCGGCGCTGATCCAGATGCCGTCGCTGGCTGATTTGCGCCGTGGTCTGGCCAAGGGCGCGGCGATGATCACGCCCGCTGATACCTTCGATTTAATGAACAAACTGAAATTAAACAAAGGCGCCAGCGAAGACACGGTCAAAGACACGTCAGGCCCGGACTTTGGGATTCAATGGATTTGTTCGTTTAGCTTGCCGGTGATTACGCTGGTGGCGATGATCTTGTTGATGATCATGATCTCGCTGCTGAATATCGTGTTTTTCTGGCTGCCGTGGGTACGGATTTGCCTGCCGTTTCCAAAAATCAAGGGAGATTAAGTATGCGCACGCCGGTACCCGAGATTATCAGTTGGCCGCTGGGCAATATCGATGCCGACGGGCGCTTGAGCTGGACCCGCGACGATCAGAGCATCCGCGAGGTGATGTTGAATATCCTGCTGACTCGGCGCGGCGAACGCTTGCAACGCCCGACTTTTGGTGCCGGTTTATTAAACTTCGTGCATCAACCTAATAACGAAACCACCCGCCATCTGATTGCCGGTGTGGTGCGCAAATCGCTGGAGACATGGGAGCCTAGAGTGGAAATCGACGAAGTGCAAGTGCAGGCCAGTCCGGCCAGCGTCGCCGATGTGCATATCAATATCCGCTACCGGCTGCGTAACAGCCAGCGTCCGGCGGAACTGGGATTCACGCTAAACCTGAGCCTGCCGGCTTGAGGCTGCAAGAGAGGCCGCTATGCCATTACCGGTACCGAATTTAGACGACAGACGCTTCGACGACCTGGTTGCCGAGGCCAAGGCGCGGCTGGCTAACCATTTGCCGGAACTGACGCAGATTGCCCCCGGCGACCCGCTCAACAGCTTTGTCGATTTGTTCGCCTGGCTGACCGAAACGATTTTGTATCGCGCCAATTTAATTCCGGAGCGCCAGCGCCGGGTATTTTTGAATTTGCTGCAAATTCCGGTGCGTGCCGCCCGGCCGGCCAAAGGCATCGTCAGCGTTGACGCAGGGCCGACCAGCGTGTTGCCGGCGGCATTGCTGGCGGATGGCAGCCAGCTGCGGGCCGGCAAACAGATTTTGACGGCGGTTGGCGAATTGCAACCCACCTGCCTGAGCTTGCAAGTGTTGATCAAACAAAAGCTGGAGGCTGCCGATCTGGCCGCGCTGGGTTTGACCTTGCAGGATTTGCAGGAGCAGTATGGATTGCGCAACGGCCAACGCCCGGAGCCGTTTCAGCCGCGCCGCTTCGAGCCGGTTAAGGAAGTGCTGGATTTAACCGGGAGCCTGGATCGTAGCTTTTATCTGGCCTGCATCGCCCCCCGGCAACTGGAAGGCCAAATTGTATTGCTGCGCAGCCATCTAGCTGGTATCGCCTTTAACATTGGCATCGCGCCCGCCGACGATTTGGACGGCGAAGCGATCAACGAGCTGAATCCGCGCAAGCTGATCTGGGAGCTGGTTTCCACCGGCGAGGCCGGCGAAACGATTTATCTACCCTTGGATGTGCTGGCCGACAGTTCCAAAGGCGGTCGGCAAACCGGCGTGGTGCGCTTGCGCTTACCCAAAAATCCGGCGCTGTTCCAGGCTTTTGTGCCCACCGATCCGATGTTCAGTGGTTTTGGCGACCGGCCGCCGGAATTGGCTGATCAGGTCGAAGCCGGCCGGGTGGCGTTTTGGTTACGCTTGCGTTGTCCGGAGCATCCAAAATTACAGCTGGGCTATCTGGGATTGAACGCCGTCGATGTACTTGCGCAAGGTTTGCAGCAGGATTTACTGGTGGGCATGGGTACTGGTCAGCCCGATCAGGTGGTGGTATTGCCTGATCAGAATATCGAGGCGGCGACCTTGCAACTGGATGTCGAGGAAAACGGCGCCTGGGTGCGTTGGCAACAGGTGGCCTTTCTGGCCGGTCAAGCCGCAGATGCCAGAGTGTATCGGCTCAATCCGCAGTCCGGCTATGTCTACTTTGGTGACGGTACGACCGGACGCCGGCCGCCGTCGGGTAGCCGGATTCGTATCGCGGCTTATCTGTTTGGCGGCGGCAGCGCCGGCAATATCCCCGCCGGCACCATCAAAGAGGTGGTTAACGGCAGCTCGCGCTATAAAATTCGCCATGAATGGTCCTTGCAAGGTGGTTTGGATGCGGAGACGGTCGAACAAGCCGAAAAACGCATCCCGCAATTTCTGACCCATCGCAATCGGGCGGTGACCCAGCAGGATTTTAAAATCATCACCGAGGCCAATCCGCTGAATCCGGTAGCCCGCGCCGAAGTATTAGTCGGTTTTCTGCCCGGCGCCAGCATCCGCGCGGCGCGCGACGGCGTGCCGGGCGTGGTCAGCGTATTCGTGCTGCCGCCGGCCGAGCCGGCTGTGGGTCACACGCCCAAACCTAATCAGGGCTTGTTGAAGGACGTGTTTGCCTACTTATTGCAGCGGACCATGGTCGGCACCGAACTGTATGTGTTAAGCCCTGAGTTCGTGCCTATTGCCGTCAGTGTAAAAGTTCAGGTGCGGGACATTGAAACCGAGCAACAAACCCTGCGCGAAGTGCAGCAGACTTTGCTGGAATATCTGTGGCCCCTGGCGCCCGGCGGCGCGCGCGGTGCTGGGTGGCCCTTGGGCGGTGCGGTGCGCGCCAACGAATTATTGACTCAAGCCGCGCGGGTGGCCGGGGTGCAGGCCGTGAATAGCTTGAGTCTGTTTCAACGCGGCAGCAATGGCTGGCGCCGCTTGCCAGCCGACGAAACGATCAGCCTGACTAAATACCAGTTGCCGGAACTGGTGGGTGTGCGCGCTGACAGCGGTTCCGGCACGCCGGCTTTGCCGGACGGTATTGGTTTGCTGGAAGGCCAAACCCCGGACGACAGTCTGGGCGTGGCTGTACCGGTAATACCGGACATTTGTTGAGGGTGAGCGATGGACGTCAACAACACCTCGTATTTTTTACTGAAAGGCCAGGCCGATTTCGAACAGGGCTCCAGCCATTTGAGCTGGAATGCCGGTTTGCAGGCGCTGACGCTGGCGCAAAATCAGGCTTTGCGTTTGCCGGCCTCCGATCCGGCGGCGGCTTTGCTGGCGTGGCAGAACAGTGCGCCGCTGGCCTTGGACAGTTTTAATCAGATTGGGCGTTTGAGCGACGACGGTACTCGCGTCGAATTCAATAGCGGTCGAGGCTATCTGACTTTGCAAGACAATGAATTGCGGGATGTCGTCGCGCCTCAGGGCCTCTTTACCGATATGGCTTTCGCGGCGGTCGCGAGCAGCGGCAAGCCGGACTTCGGGCAACCAGCCGGCGACGGCAGATTGGCCTTGCCGTTCAGCGATGGCAATAATCAGCATGGTTTGCTGTTGTTTCATCTGGCCCGGCGTTGGCAAACTTTCTGTGCATGGGGCAATGCGGAAGGTGAGGACGCGGCGTCGCAAATGCCGGTAAGGGCATGTGTAGACGCCGAGCAGCGAATCTGGTTGATCAGCAATTCCGGTTTGATGTTGTGCAGCGGTGAAGCATTGCCCTTGCCGTACACGCCGCAACCGGTGCGCTTCGAACCCGAGCAGGCCAATCCGCATCCCTTAAACCGAATTTGGCAGCAAGCCTTGCCGGAGGGTATGCAGGCGCTGGCGCTATGTTGCGATTTGCAGCAGATTTTTATCTTGTGCCACGACGGTATGGGGGCGCAGGCCATAGTGACGCGGCCTTTATCGGCATTAGCTGATGCGCCATTCAAAGCCTACGCCTGTCCTGCGGAATTGCCGTTCGCTATCGATCTGGCGCTGGCTGCCGATTCGGCTTTACCCGACAGCGGCCGGCTGGCGGCTTTGGTGCCGCGCGCTGCGGATGATCTGAATTTTGCGCAACGCGATTGCCCGGTGTTGACCCTCCATTGGGATAACGAAACCAACACCGGCCAGGCCCGCTTGCTGTATGAACGCTACCCGATGTTGTCGCAAGCCGTGTCGCGTTTCGTCAGCAGCGCCGACGGCCAGTTGCGTTATCAAGCCGAGGCAGATCCGGATTTTCCTCAGATTGTGCCGCGCCCCAGAGAACTGCACGCCTTGCGCCGCCCGCAGTTTCATCTGGAAGGTACGGCCTTGCTGCACGAACTGGATTCCGGCCAAGTCGATACCCAATGGCACCGGCTGTATCTGGATGCCTGCATCCCTCCCGGCTGCGACATTCAGATTGCGGTGCGGGTATTTGCCAGCAGACAGGCGGTTCGGCCCAAGCCTATCGAGCAACCCGCGCCGTTATGGAACCCGTTGCCGTCCGAATTGCCGTTCGCGGCAAGTCTGGCCGGCCAGCAACTCGGCACCAGCGGTCTGTTCGAAATTTTGTTGCAACAGCCGACGGGGCCGGTACGGCAGTTGCGCGGACGTTATCTACAAATTCAAGTGACCTTGCGCGGCGACGGCCGGCAAAGTCCGGCATTGCATGCCATCAGAGTCTATTACCCGCGGTTTTCCTATCAGGAAGCCTATTTTCCGGAATTTTACCGGCAGGAGCTCAGTTACGACCCCGCGCAAGCCGTCGGTCCGGCCAATGGCGCTGATGTGCGAGAGCGTTTGCTGGCAGCCTTCGAAGGCGTGTTGACCCCCTTGGAAGGCCGGATTGCCGCCAGCGAGCAATTGCTTGCTCCGGAGGCGACCCCTGTCGCTAACCTGCCTTGGTTGGCCGAGGCCGTCGGTGGCCGCCTGCCAAGCCATTGGCCGGAAGCCCGGCAGCGGCGCTGGCTGCGGGACTTGACCTTGATTCAACAATACAAAGGCACGTTGGCGGGGTTAAATTTGGCTTTGGACATCGTCAGCGACGGCGGTGTGCAGCGCGGCGAAATCGTGGTGTTAGAGAATTTCCGCTTGCGGCGGACCATGGCGACGATACTGGGCATAGACATGGATGACGGCGATCATCCTTTAACTTTAGGCACCGGCATGAGCGGCAACAGCATCGTCGGCGACAGCTTGATTCTGTCGGAAAGCGATGCCCGGCAATTTCTGGCTTTGTTCGCCCCGGAGTTGGCGACAGTTGACGAGGCGGCGCAGGTCAAAGCGTTTTTCGAGGAATACGCGCATCAAGTCAGTATCCTGTTACACGGGCGGGCGGTGAGTTTGCGAACTGCTGTGGAAGACATTTTGACGGAACAGCTACCGGCGCATTTGCAATACCGGATCATCGAAACCGAACATCCCTTCGTGCTAGGTATTGCGCCGCTGCTGGGCATGGATACCTTTATAGAAACCGCGCCGCCGTTCCGCCGCGTGACGCTGGACGACACTTATCTGGGCCGCGAGGGGATCTTGAAAAATCCGGCGGCATTTTCACCGGAGGACATTAATGCGCAGGCTTAGCGGTTTTCCTGGGTTGGTTAACAACCAGGCCCTGTTTATCACAGTGCTTCCGTTTGGGCTGAGTCCTTCGAATGGCACGGCGCAACCGGCTTGTCTGATTCCGGTTCCTGTCAGCGGCAGGGGGAGAAGCTCCCTCTCCTCGCGGGAGAGGGTTGGGGTGAGGGGGATCGATCAATGTGATCCAACTGTTTTTAGTCCCTCACCCTGCCCTCTCCCGATGGGCGAGGGGATTTATGCTGCCGGATACCGAGATTTTGGCATTTCCTATTGGGCACCACACACGGAGGCCGCATGGATACCCTAGACGATTTCACCACGTTGGAACAGGACGCCAGTATGTCCGAACCATTGCGCCGCGTGGCTTACGAGGCCGGGATGATGCTGGGTCTGGAAGCCACCCGCGACGAGCAGGCTTACCATCGCCGTCGCCTGACTCGCCATCAATACTGGCTGCAAGGTTACGGCACGCTGGCTGGGATGGTGGTCAGCATGACACCGGCCACGCATCCCAATAACACCGACAATCTGACGGTGCGATTGCTGGTCAGTCCCGGCATCGGCATCGACGGTCTGGGCCGCGAGGTGTTGATTCACGAGCCTTATTGCATCAATCTCGGCGACTGGCTGGCCGCGCAATCCGAGAGCCATCTGCGTGAAGGTTACAGCGACGCCGATAACCTGCTTTGGCTGAAAATCTGCGTGCGGCAAAAAGATTGCCCGGTGGCGATGCAGCCGGTGCTGGCGCGCAAGCTGAATCTCAGTACCGACGCGGTGCAACCCAGCCGCACTGCCGACAGCGTGCGCCTGGAATTGATTCCGGAATTGCCGCCGCCAGCGGCAGACGATGATTATCAACCTTGGGCTTGCCATCAGGGGCTGCCGGCGGCGATGCCGGCACTGTCGGCCGCCGAACAAGCCTGGTTGCAGCAAGTGCAAAACGATAACTCTCAGGCCGGTGCGCAACTGGCGCTGCATGCCCGTTTGCTGCACGCGCTGGATGGCAACGGCGTTAATCCCCAACAACTGCAAGACGAGTTGGAGGAGGGCGCCCGCTTGTTGCTGGCCAGGATTAGCATCAGCGTCGCCGACGTCAACGCCATTCTGGTCAACCCGCAATTAATCTCGATCAACAACTTGGTGCGGCCGTTCCTGGCCACCGCCAGCCAATTGGCCTGGCTGGCGCGCCAGCCTTGATCATGGAGGGACTATGAGCGACATTTTATTTCAACCTCTCGGTAATCCGATTGCCGCCGGGCTGGCGCTGGATCAGGTCGCCGACATCGATCCGCGCTTGACCCGCAGCCATTATTTCGACGGCCGCTTGCTGACCGCCGAAGACTTGACCCGCGATCAAATCTATCTGGATCAGCGCTTGCGCGAGCTGGGCCGGGTGCTGGGCAGCGGCATCGTCGCCGGTTTGGCCTTGAGCTTCGACCGCTTCACCGGTTTGCTGACGCTGGAACCGGGCATGGCGATGACGCCGGCCGGCCGGGTGCTGGAGCTGGGTAGCCGGCTCATCGTCAATTTGCGCGACCGGGCCTTAATTAGCGGCTTGAACGAGGGCAATTTCTCGAATCTGAACCGGGGTTTGTACGCGGTCGTGCTGCGCTATGTCGATGTGGGCACCGACATTGCCGAAGTGTTTCCGAAAGATTTGAGCGCCAAGCGCGGCTTTCAATACGCGATGATTACCGAGTCGGTGCAAATGGGCCTGGTGCCTTTGCCGATTCCGCTGCCGCAACAAAGTCCGTTGCAGATTCGGGCGCGTTTGATGCGGGAGTTGCTTGGCGATGATCAATTGCACGGCTTATTGCCGGAAGATGCCGTGGCACTGGGTTTAGTGGCGATTCAAGAAGGCGCGCCGCAATGGCTGGATGCGCAATTGCTGCGCCATCCCCTGCGTGCCGAGCCGGGCATAGATTCATTACAAAGCGATTTGTCCCGGCAGTATGAGGCCTTATTAACCGACATATTAAGCAATCGTCGTAGCGGCGGGCTGACCGGCGATTTTCATGCCAGCGATTATTTTTCCCTATTGCCGCCGGTCGGCACTCTGCCCAAGGAGGCAGTCGATCCGGTCAACGGTCGGCAAGGTTATTTTCCGGAAAACTATCAGGTCGCTATCGCACCTTTACGGCAATCCGATGTGGAACAGATCCGCGCCGAATCTCTGGCTTTGCCGCCCATCGATTTAAGCAACGGCGAGCCGGTGGACATCGTGGTGCTAGTGCCGCTGTCCAATCTGGATTACGGTCATTACGCCGCGCAACTGGAACGTAATTTCGATCCGAATAAACGTCTGCTGCCGCAACTGGATCTACTACGCCTGAAACTGTATCCGGTTAGGCCGGTGCATGCGCTGGACACCGACCAGGCCGCCTGGCAAGCCATCTGGGACCGCTTCGGCAGCAACGCGCCGTTGTACGTGCGCCGACCCAGCCGCGCGGCGGAAACCTCGATCAGCGGTATCGTGTTGGCGTTGGGTACTTCTTTACCGGCACCGCCCGAAGTGGTGGGCGGCCCCGCCGACGACGGCGGCTTGATCGACGACGAGGACAGTGTCTTCTTGAAACGGGTGAATTACCCGATGCTGGCCGAGCTGCGCCCCCCCAGCGACGACGCCGGCCGTGCGGCCTTAGCGGCGTTGGAGGCGTCATTCAATGAATCAACATCGGTCGCCGCCAGCCAGCGAATCTTGCTTTTGGTGGAACGCCAATACGACGCCGTGATTTGGCAAACCCTGCAACAACTGGCCGCGGCTAACAATCTCGAAGCATTTGTGGCAGGAGTGCGCGCCAAGTCAGCCAACCAAACCACCGGCGCCTGGGTTGGCGAGAGCGGTGCAGGATTGGGTTTGGAGAATGGTTTAATCGGGCAATGGGCTGCGTTGGTGCCGTGACGGGGATTAAGAAAGATTTAGCTGCTTTGCAATGCTTTCAGAGGATGGGGAAATTGGCGGTTTTATATCACCTCACCCTAGCCCTCTCCCGGAGGGAGAGGGGACTGTTTCGACTTTTTATGAGTACTCAATAGCTTCGAGTTGGAGACGAGTTTTATCCCGTATGCCGCGCCGAGCACCGGAGTTTTTATCGAGAATTGCCCGAAGGGGTGCGGCATGGATGCCGCACGTCGGCGGAGGGGCTGGGAAGCCCCTTCTGCCGACCCTCGATAAAAACTTCGGCGCGCAGGATCAAAGCGGCATTCGGGTGCCCTTTTCTTTGGATACTTTCTTTTGGGCAAACAAAAGAAAGTATCTCGGCTGTCGGTCCGAGAACCGACATCAACAACATCCGTCGCGATAGCGACACAATAAAAGCTGTTCCAGGTCGGGGAAGGTTTATGCAAACAAAATTTCCCCAACAGATATGGAAAGAAGAGTAAGGAGTAGCCATCATGTCCATGATCCTGCTGCATAACCCCATCGCCAGCTCCCGCAGCTTGCAACGGGTGCACATGTTCCCCGGCCGGCATCTGGGCGAGGAAGAGTTCGACCGCGAACAGGCGTATGCCGATGCGCGGCTGGCTATGGTGTTACAGGGCAAAGCTGCCGGCATCGTGCACGGCCTGGATTTACAACTGGGCCCTAATGGCTTAGCCGAGCCGGGCTTCAGTGTCAGTTCCGGTCTGGCATTGGCGGCCAATGGCCAGGCACTAGGGTTGTACTATCCGCTACGCGCCGAGTGGCAGGATTTGATCGACGCCTACCTAAATCGCAACCAGGTCGTCAGCGCGGTGGGTGTTTATTATTTAATGCTGACCCGCGGCGACCGGCAAATCGACGGGCCGGGCGTCGATGCCTGCCAACGTACCGAATTGGATCCAACCCGCGACACCCAAAGAGTGTTGGCCGGCAGCCTGGCTCTACAGCGCATCAACATAAGCGACAACGCTGTCAACACTTGGCCGCGCGACCGCATCGAAAACTGGGTAGCCGCCGACCGGGTCGATGCCGGTTTCATGGCCAAGCTGGGCCATGCCGTACCGCTGGCCTTGCTGGCGGTGGTTACTAACGAAGATGCCAGCTACCGTGTCGCCTGGCTCTCGCAAGAAGCTGGCCGCTACGAAGCGGTGGCAAATAGTGGTTACCGGGTTTTGCTGAATCAAAGCGGCGCGGCGATGCGGCGAGTCATGCAGGCCGCTGGTTTGCCGGCTAATGCCGGGATTCCGTTGCCGCAGTTCCTGCAAGACAATCTACATCTGGATTTTCTACCGGCTGCCGGCCAGTTGCCGCTGGACTGGTTACAAAACCCCGCAGAGCCCGCGCCGAATCTGCTTTGGCTGCCAAGTCATCTGGGCATAGACATGGTGCCAGTGCCGGAAGAAGCGGTGATCGAGTTGTTAAACGGCCATATCGCCCGGCGGGTAATCGATTTGCGCCAGCCTGCCGGCGATAAGATTCGCTTGCTGTTGGCGGTGAACGAGCCGGATTATCGGCCTAATTTATTGGACATTCCGCAAACCGACAGCGTACTGGAAAGCGATATTTTCCGGTTTTACATGCGTGCTTACGAGGCTTGGCGCAAATGGCGGCAGCAATTCGATGCGCTGTATTTCGTCGAACCGTCCAACACCCCGCCTTTGGCTGGCGGCATAGGCGTTATCGAACATGCGGTGCTCGATCCGGCGCAATTCAAAAATCTGGATTTGCCTAAACCGGAAATGCCGCCGGCCTTGCCTTTGACAATTTTCGAGAAAGTTATAGCCCGCGCCAACAACGAACAACAAGATCCGCAAAATCCCGGCACACCATATCCTTATAGCAACGGTGTGCCGGCGCTGCCGAATTTTTACCGCAATTGGTTAGGTGAAGACGGCAATCCGCCGCCGGTAGCCGTGCCCAGCGACGATGGCTTGGTGGTGCAGTACGCGGTGGCCTTGGTGGAACTGGAAGCCATCGAAAACCAGATTCGGGCGATCCGCAGCCGGGTCGAGAAAACCCGCGACTTTTTATTATTGCAACGCCAGCAACTGGATTCGCAAACCGTGGCCTTGGCCGCCCTGGCCGGAGGCGTGGCCGGCGACGGCACCGGCTTGCAGGTGGCGCGTTGGTTGCCGTACGCCAATCTCAACGCTACCGACATTCCCAACAACGTCGAAAGAGCTGTCAGCACGGAAAGTGTGGTCAGCAACGCGCCTAAAGCCGTTTTTGCCACCGCCTCTGCAGGCCTGTTCAACAACGCGGTTAGTAAGATGGCGGCGCCGAAAATCAGCGCCAGCAGTGCCTTGAGCAACAATTTATTGAGCAACGCGCTGGCCTCCACGTCGTCGGTGTCCAAGTCGGCATTTTTATTGACCAGTAAGCCGCAAACTTATTCGGCGTTTGAATTGGGCATCAATAAAAACCGCCTGGATATGTTGTCGCGCATTACCAAGGAAGCAGTCAGCAAGCCGGCTTTCGAGGCCAAAGAATACCGGTTTGGGGTGATCGATCATATCAGTCCGGAAATCAACGAATATGCCAAGGCCTATTATGGAATGAAGGAATTGCTGGCCACGCTGACCGATTTGTTCGACCCCACCGACGCAGCCACCTTGCGCAGGCAGATGGAAACAATCGGTGTGGTGGAAGATGATCGAGATAGTGCGAATGCCACCAATCCGTTCGAGCGCAGCGGTAAGCTGGAATCGCCGAGCGTGCTGGATAATCTGGCGGATAAAAATGCACCTAACAATCCGCAACGCTCCAGTCTGTTAAAGACCCAATATCGCTATCATGCCTTGTTCAAAGCCGGACGGATTTTGACGCAATGGATCGCGATTTTCGAGGCGCGTTACAACAATATCGAACGCAAACTGCAAGGTAAATTACGCGAACAAGCCAATAAACTGGCGCAGATCGACAAACTGGCCGGTTTGATCCGGGTGGCGCGGGAAACTCTGGAAGGCATGGACAGATTCCGCGTCGAACAGCTCGGCGACTACGGCGTCGCGCAGCGCTTGCTGGAAGAAGACTGGCGGCAAGTATGGGCTCTGAACAACGAACGCACGCGAATTTTAACCAAGGCTTTGCGCGGTTTGTATTACGTCAGAGTGCGCGGCACGCCGGTCAGCGCGGCCTTGGCCGACCCCTTGGCCTTGCGTTACGGCAGCAGCAAGGACATCGTCCCCGGCTGCGACTGGGAAGAAGAAGTGGATTTGCCGGCGGCGCTGGATCCGTTTTTTGCGGCGATCTGCGAGATTCCGATGGACGACTGGGTCGGCTTAAAACCCTTGCGGCCCAAGCTGCCTCCATTTCAGCAATTCGATTATCTCGGTCAACTGCGTCAGGCCCGCTTCAAAGCCAGACCCGCCAGCCTGCTGACGCCGGCCAATACCGATACCTTGCAGGCCCGCTTGCAAACTGTGCATCTGCAAACCCAGATCGTGATGCAGCAATGGGCGAGTTTTAGTTTGCCGGCTTTTACCGCTAGCAGCTTGCAAACCCAGGCCGCAGCCGCCAAGGTGTTGGCTTTGGAAGATCTGGCCGGCACGGCCGGACCGTTGCGCAAACCAGCCCACGAACTGCGCGAGCAACTGGAGCATTGCCAGTCTTGTCTGCTGGAAAAACTCAATCTATTGCCGCCGTCGCTACGTTTGCAATGGGGGCAACTGGCCGAGGACGATCAGATTCGCGTCGAAGACGTGTCGTGGTGGCCGGGCATGGATAGGGCGGAAGCCGATGATTTCAATGCCGCCCGCACCGTGTCGGAATTGATCGCCTGGTGGTTTCGGCAGTTGGACCGCGATGCCTCCGCTGCCAGTCGCAGCGCCATGCGCAATATGATTCGGGCAGTACTGATTCATGCTTCGCTGGGAGATCCGCAAGAAATCATTCGCGGGAATGTGCATGTGCCGCCGCGCTTGGCGGCAATCGGCGAGCGCTTGCAGGTCAAATTGAACAGGCCGCCGTTGCCGGGGACCCGGTTGCAATTGCTGGATACCGAACAGCGGGTGGTGGCTGTGCTGGCGGTGGAAGATCACAGTCCGCAAAGTACCCAGGTAACCATTGTCGACATGCTGCAAAGCGGTGTGAAGATCAACACCCGTTTCAGCGTGGTGGCGAACAAGCTGACGCAGCAGCGCTTGTAAAGCACCGTCATGACAAAGCTGGCCGCCGATAGCGTTGCGATACACCGTCTGACCGTCAGGGCCGGACAGCAGCGCGCGGCGGATAACTTGCGCGATTTTTTGCAAAGCGCGGATTGGCCGGATGCAGGGCAGGACAACTGGGTGTTTATTCGCCGCCTGCACGTCAGCGGCGCGGCGCGGCAATTACCAAGGCAATTGCTAGACCAAACCCGGCAATATTTAACGCAAAGCAATAATCCCGAGCAGGTGATGCGTTTCACTAGTTTGGCCGAGCTGTTGGCGGCCCTGCTGACGGATTTGGTGCGCGGTCGCGCCGGCTTTAACTGGTATTGGCGGCGTTGGGCGCATTGGTTTGAATTGCCGGTGTCGCGGGCTATATCCGGGATAGTGTCCGAACATCTGACTTTACTGCCGGCGGTTTGTGCCCGATTGGCGCAACGAGAAAAATTAGCCGCCGTCTGCTTGAGTCTGAACGACAGCGATGCTCGACAATTGGCGGTTGAGCTGGCCGGACTGAGCGGTTTTCGGTTGCCGTCTAGTCTGGAAATAGCCGAGCTGCTTGGCTCTGAAATCTATGGCGCAGAAAGGCCACATCCCTTGGCTGCCGGAGCTCAGGCTTGGGTTGAACAACTGTATCGGCGGCCCGGATTCTTGGCGCAATGGCGAACGCTGTTGCAAGAGCTGAAAGTCAGCGATGGCCGTTATCAATTGGCCTTGTTGCTGATCGGTCAGGAAGCGGCGCCGTTGCTGTTGCAACAACAGCCGGCTAAGGTGCTGGCGTTTTTATCCAGCTGTTTTGCGTCTCCGCTACAAGTTAAGCCAAAGCACGCGATTGCTGAGTTATCGTTGCCAGTCTTGGTTGATACGATCCAGGGAGCGGTTCAGCCCCAGCAAGCTAAACCCCTTCCGCAAGCGCCGCCGGCTAGCCAAGCCGGCCAGACGCAAGCGCAGGCAGATGTAAAGTTAAAGTCCAATGTCGGCGTCGAAAACCAAACGCCTTTGTCGTCCGATGTTCGGCGCTATATCGCGCAAAACAACAAAAATGTCCGGCAACAACCTTCGCAAGCCCCCATTGCGGCAGACGCGTCATTTGCCGATTCTTCTATCCGCGCCTTGGAGCCTCAACAAAGTCTGAAACCCAAGCTAGCCATGGAACGCCCGGAATTTGCCGAATTCCTTACCCAGCAAGGCGGCTTGCTGTATTTACTAAATATGCTCAACCGGCCAGAAATGCGCGGCTTGATGCTGGAACATGCCGAAACATTGCCTAGCGGCTGGGCCTGGTTGTATCGGTTGGGGCAAGAATTGCAGTTGGAAGAGGACGACGCGCTGGTCGATTTCATCGCGCTGCAATTGGGTCTGGATCATAGCGCCGAACTGGTCCAATTGCCGCCATTGCCGGCCCGCGCACAGGTGTTGAGTCTGGCCGAGCGCTGGTATGGCAAGACCGGCGTTTGGCAGCCGGAGTTGTTGGCGCTTGCCGGGCAAATTCACTACAGCCCCAGCCATATCGATTTGTACGCGCCGATGTCGGCGATCCGATTGCCGGTGCGTCTGGCCGGGCTGGACATCAATCCGGGCTGGCTGCCGTGGCTGGGCCGAGTCGTGAGTTTTCATTATGACTAAGCCGCCGCAGCCCTTTGCCGAATCGCTAAATCTGCAAGCACCTAACCGGCAGCAACCGCTGGCGGCCTTGGTGCGCGTCGGTTTGGCTGAATTTTGGGAACGGATGATGCCGGGCGACAGCGAACTGTCCGAGCAATTGCGGCAACAAGCCGCCCGACAGTTAAACGTGGAAGTGCTGCCGAATTGGGCTCAAATGCGCGATGCAGCGGCGATGCAGTTTTTTAACTTGCCCGGTCCCTTTGGGCATTGGTTGCGGGAACAACATATCGACCTGCCGCAAGCCTTTTTGCTGGCCGTGGTCGGCAGCGCCGAGACCGATTATCTGGTGACCTTGACGCTGAGCGAGTTGCAAGCACCCAATCCCGGCAATCGCTTGGCGGTGCATCTGGCGCTAACGATGCTGGACGAATTATTCGGTGCCGGCACACTGGATGCGCTGGATTTGCACGCTACCCTGTTGGTGCAGCAGCAAGTGTTATTGCTGGAGGGAAGTGGGCCGCTGTCGCTCAGGCCATTGCGCATCGAGCCGGCCTTGTGGTCGGTATTGTGCGGCCGGCCGACGATTTGGCCGGGATGCCGAGTGGTTGCGTTGACTGACCGGGAATTGCTGCCGCAACGTATCCGCAAACAATTGCCGCATTTGGCGACCTTATTGGCGAAAGGCGAAGTGCGCGGCTTGGCGATACGCGGCAACAGCGGTTGCGGCCGGCGGGCCTTGGCCGCCGAGCTGGCGGGTTTGTTGGGATTAACGGCCATCGAAGTGCCGAGTGATTTGTGGCAACAGCAGCCGGCCTTACCGCTGGCCTGCCAATTGGCCGGCTGGCTGCCGGTCATCAAGGTGCAAGTTGCGGCCGGTGAAAGCTGGCAGTTGCCGGCGATACAACCCAATATTGCCCATGTGATTGTGCTGGGGATGAGCGATGCGGTGTCCGGTCAGGATTTGCTGGAATTGGAAATGGGTGTGCCCGACGAAGCCGAGCGCCGCCAGCTTTGGGCGCGTTATCTCACCGATGCGGAATTGGCTCGCCGTGCCGCCAGCGCCTTGCTGAGCGGGCCGGTGATTCAGAAAGTAGCCCGGAATGCGGTGCTGCGCGCGGAACAAAGCCGCAGCGCCTTGAATGCCGAACACATTGCCCAAGCCCGCCGCGATTTGGGCGCGGAACGCTTGCGGCTGTTGGCCGAGCCGGTGCGGCGGCGCGTCGAACGGGCAGCGGTGGTATTTCCGCCGCTGGTGGAGCAATACCTGCACGACTTTATCGCCCGCGCGCATAGCCGCGAATCGTTGTGGGAAGCCTTGGGCGTGACCTTGCAAGCCTCGCGTAATGCCGGCCTGCGGGCCTTATTCGTCGGCGACAGCGGCACCGGCAAAACCCTGGCCGCCAGTTATGTCGCGACTGCGCTCGGCGCGCCATTGTACCGGGTCGATCTGGCGGCGATCATGAACAAATACGTCGGCGAGTCGGAAAAAAACTTGGGGAGTTTGCTGGATTTGGCCGCCGCCGCCGATGCCATCCTACTGTTCGACGAAGCCGATTCCTTATTCGGCCGCCGCACCGAGGCCCAGCAAAGTGGCGAACGTTACGCCAATATGCTCACCAACTTTTTATTAACCCGCATCGAAAACCACCCCGGCATCACGATTCTGACCACCAACAGCCGCGAGCGTATCGATAATGCTTTTACTCGCCGGTTGGATGCGATTGTGGATTTTCCCATGCCGGGGTTTCAGGAGCGCCTGGATTTATGGCGCAGCCATTTCGGTCAACGCAGCCCCAGCGACGATTTATGCAAAACGCTGGCTAGCTATTGCGACATCAGCGGCGGCCAGATTCGGAATGTGGTGTTGACCGCTGCCGGTTGCAGTCCGGCGGATCAGCCTATCGGCATTGAGACCTTATTGTCGGCCTTGCAGCGCGAATATCAGAAACTGGGCCGCAATCCGCCGGCGCAGTTAAAACAGTTAAGGAGTTAGCTTATGGCAACCTTGGCGTCCAAACTCCGTAAAAAACAGTCGCAGCGCAAAACCAGTGCGCCGCCCAAACCCAATGAAGAGAAAAAGCAGCGCAAGCCGGCGTATCTGCAACGCAAGATGGCCGTCAGCCAGCCGCAGGACCCTGAAGAAAAGGAAGCCGACCAAGTGGCTCAGGAAGTCAGCCGCGCCAAAAAAACCGGCGAACAGCCGGGGGTGAAGGAAGACAAGGAGATGATTTCCAGCAAGCCGGTGCCCAGCGCTCAACGCTTGTTGCGGCGGCTGAACCGGGCTGCGGCTAATGCCGCAAAACCTGAAGAGGAGCAAAAGCCGGTGCGCCGGGCGAAACAGCCGGATGAGGACAAGAAAAGCCCTGCCGCGCAGCGCTCTGTGGAAACCGATGATAAAAAAGAAGATCAGCTCAAACGTCTGAGTCGTAAAACCAAGGAAGAAGAAAAGCCCAAGGCCGCTCGGCTATTTCGTAAGGCCGCAGGACCGGAAAAAACAGACGAACAACCAACGTCCGCCGCGCGTTTGTTACGTAAATCCAAACCGGCGGATGAGGAGCAAACGGTCGCGCAAACCCGCCTGCACAGGGCTGCCGCCGAACAAGCAGAGCAGCCTGACGATACCGAATCAGTCGCGTCGGCAAACACAGTCGAGCAGTCGGTGGAAGCGCGGATTGAGGAGAGCCGGGGTAAGGGGGCGCCGTTGCCGGAAAATATCCGTCGCGAGATGGAACAACAACTCGGGGCGGATTTTGCCGGGGTGACCATTCACAACGATGCCGAAGCGGCGGATTTGTGCAAGCAACTCAATGCCCGGGCCTTTACCGTTGGTAATGATGTGTACTTCGCCCCCGGCGAGTTTGCGCCGGAAGCCGATGCCGGGCGCGAACTGTTGGCGCATGAACTAAGCCATGTAGTGCAACAAGGTGCCGGAGTGCAGCGCGTGATGCGCGCGCCGCCGGCGGCTCCTGCTGCCGCTCCCGCGGCGGGCGGAGCCAAAAGTGCCGGTAAAGGTACGCTGAAGGGTGGGGAATTGCATGTGCCCCTGCTGACTTTGCCGCAAAAACCGGGCATGCAGGAAAAGTTCAGCGCCAAATACGGCGGCCTGACCAATTGGAAATTGCCGCAAGCCGACGAGCGTACCAACCAGATTGACGACTGGAAAAAGCAGATCAAACCGTCGTCCGGTGGCTGGGATTTAAAACCCTACCTCGGCAGCGATAACACCTTGCCGGATACCAACGGTGCCAGCACGCAATATGCGTTGAAGCTGAAAGCCGGGGGCGGCGGGCAAGGCTATCTGATCGGCAGCGAAAGCGAGATTCGCGAGCAGGCCATTCTGCCGTGGTGGAATAGCCAGGGCGCGCCGCACCTGTTCGATGTCGATCATATTCTGGAACTGCAATTGGGTGGTGATGCCGACAAGCTGGAAAACTTCCAATTACTGGATGCCAGCGCCAATCGCAGTTCGGGTAGCAAGATTAAAAATGCCATCGATAAGGCGATACGCGCGGCCATTCCGCCCGAAGTGGAAGGTGGTGGCGACTTGCCGGAAAATCTCTCCAAACCGTTGCCGGGGCGGGGCAAAGCCGCCCCTGGAGTTGCACCGGCACCGGCTGCGAATGCCGCGGCGCCTACTCCGGCCCCTGCCGCGGGAGGCGGCGCAGCACCGGCTACCGCAGCCAAAGATCCGGCGTCGGCTGCACTGGACGCGATTAAAACCAGCTATCAGGACAAACTGTTTTTCGACGAAGTGAAATTCGAGGGGGCCGTCGGCGGCAATCCGGGCATCTGTTGGCAGGCGGACCGCGTCACCAAGATGGAACACCTGAAGCCTCTGGAAAAAGCCACCAAATCTAATGCGCCCGATCTGTTTGCCAACGATAAATTGCGGCTGCTGCCGCGTCCCGGTGCCGGGGTGATGTTTGTGAGCGCCTTGAAGGGCGACCCCGGCAGCGAAACTTTCGACGCCGGCAGTTGGGGCGGCATGTCGGTGGTTGGCGGAACCTTCAACCGCACCGCCGGCAGCGGTACGGTGACGCTGACCATGCCCAAAACCAAAAAAGTCGATGCACAAAACACTACACTAAATTTTGTCAGCAGCGGTGCGCCGACCCTATGCCATATTCCGCCCGGTCAGGTAGCCGATGCTTATCGCAACGCTTTTAAAGCCAAGACTTTGAGCCCGATTGCGCTGAATAACGCCGATATGGATGCCAGCGCCAATATCGTCGGCGGCGGCGTCTTAACCATCGACGGTATTCCGCTGTTGGCCGGCACGACTGTCGACGTGGCGTTGGTTGGCGGCGATCTGGTGTTCTCGAAAACCTTTTCTACGGATGAATTCGATATGAAAGGGCCTATCCAATTGGATAGCAGTTCGCTGACGCTGAGTGCCGGCGCAGCCACGCCGATTGCCGCCGCCGGCTTGGTCGAGTTTCATATTGGCGAACTGGCTAAAGGTTCCTTGGAGGGCAGTGCCACCGCCGGGGGCTTTGCGATGGCCGGCCAGCTGGAATTTGATAAACAGCTCTTCACCGGTGCGGGGCGTATCGACTATGACAGCGCCAAAGGCATTAAAGCCTCCGGGACGCTGGGCCTGAAGCCGGGCGCATTGAAAGGCATCAAAAAAGCCAGTTTTACCCTGGCTTACGACGATGCCAAAAAAGCCATCGATTTTGCCGGCGATGCCGAAGTTTCCGTGCCCGGCTTTAAAGGCGCCAAACTGTCTGCGCATGCCGACGATAGCGGCAATATCAGCTTGGGCGGCGAGGCGACGCTGTCCGACACCATCCCGCGTATCAAAGCCGGCAAGCTGAATGTCTCAGCGGAGCGCAAGGGCGACGTCTGGTCATTAGGTGGCGGCGGCGAGCTGGAACCCGATTTGAGCGGATTGGACGCCAGCGCCAAAATCAAACTGGATTATAAAGATGGCTTATTGAATGGCAAACTCACGGCCAATTACAAACGCAGCATGCTGGCCGGTAATATCGATTTGAATGCCAAAGCCGTGGTCGGTGAAGGTGGCGGCGAGGCCGAACCGATCAAGGTGTGGGGCAGCGGCACGGTCGATGTCACTGCCGCGCCGTGGTTGAAAGCGACTGTTGGATTGACATTGGACGAGAAAGGCGAGATTACCGTGTCCGGCGAATTGGGTTTACCCAGTTCGTTGGAGATCTTTCCGCGCAAGGAGATCAACAAATCGCTGTTTGCCGTCGCCACGCAAGTGCCGATTGTGCCGGGCATCGTCGCGGAAGTGGGTGGCAACCTCAGCGCGACGGCAGGCATTGGCCCCGGCAGCCTGGATCAATTGAAAATCGGCTTGACCTACAATCCGGACCATGAAGAAAACACCAAAATTACCGGCGACGCGCATCTTAAAGTGCCGGCCGATGCCGGCTTGCGCTTGGCGGTGCGGGCCGGTATCGGCTTGGGTATCACAGGTGCCAGCGCCACCGGCGGCCTGGAGATAGGCGGCAAACTGGGTATTGAGGGTGCGGCGGAGGCGGGGGTGCATGTGGATTGGACGCCGGCCACAGGCCTGGATTTGACTGCCAAGCTGGCGGTGTCCGCGCAACCCAGCTTTACCTTTGATATTTCCGGTTACGTAGCCGTGACTGCATTGGGATTCAGCGTGTACGATCAGCGTTGGCAACTGGCTTCGTATCAATTTGGTTCGGATTACAAGTTTGGTATCAGCCTGCCGGTGCATTATCACGAAGGACAACCCTTCGATGTATCGCTGGATGACGTGCAGTTCGAGGTGCCGGACATTTCGCCGGGTGACATTTTGAGTGGTTTGATTGCCAGGATAGCCTGATGAATGTGCTTAACGATCTGCTCAGAGAAGGGGTAATCGCCCATCAGGCCGGCAATCTGGCCGAGGCGGCGCGCTTGTATCGGGCGGCGCTGGAGTTGGACGCTGACAATGCCAGCGCGCATAACAATCTGGGTTTTGTGCTGGCGCAGCGGGAAGAATGGCCGGAGGCCTTGGTGCATTTGCGTACCGCGCTGCGTTTGAAGCCGAATATGGCGATGGCGCATTGCAATCTCGGTCAGGTGCTGGTGAATACCGGGCAGGCCGGCGAGGGGCTGGCTCACCTGGAGCAGGCGACGGCTTGCGATCCGGATAACGTCACGGCCTGGGACAATCTGGCCCGGATAAAAGTGTTGTTGGGCGACTTTCAAGGTGGTGAATATGCAGCGATTCGGGCCTTGAATCTGCAACCCAATGCACCGCAATTACATACCCGCCTCGGTATTGCCGTAGCCGCGCAGCAAAGACTGGCGGAAGCGGTGCAGCATTATCGTCAGGCGCTGGTTTTGGATGGAAATTATCAGGAGGCTTGGGCGCAACTGGGTATAACCTATTTCCTGCGTAACGATCTGGGCAGCGCCCGCGAAGCGCTGGAAACCGCACTGGCGCTGAATCCGGACGATAGTAACGCCTTGCGGCATCTGGCCTTGGTGAATCTGAGTCTGGGTAAGCGCGATGTCGCCATCGCCCAGTTCGAGCATCTACTGGAACATAATCCGGACGATGACGACTCGCGCCTGGATTTGGCGGTGGTTTTGTTGTCCGGTCAGCATACGCTCGCGGCGCTGGAGCAGCTGGAGGCTATAAGCCAGACCGCGCGCGCGTCCAGCAAATATCAATTCTATTTAGGCCTGGCCTTGCAACAAAACGGCGAGCAGGAATCCGGCACGCAATTGCTGCGGCAACTGGCGGATTTGCCGGACGATGCCTACGGGGTTAAGGCGCGGAAGATGTTGTTGGTGAGTTGAGTTTTTTGAGGTGGGAGGGTTTGAATTCGACTCGGAGGATTTCGAGCATGAAAGTATTTAAGCGATTTGTTGAAATGGATTATTTGAGAGGCGGGAACCGGCCACAGAGCAGTCTTGGAGGAATGACGGCAAATTGGCACATTGCCGACGATGGTTTCGCTTCATTGATCGTCCGACTGGACACGGAAACATAACAACCTCTAAAACAACTATCGGTGTAGTTTGGATGATATACAGAAAGGAAAATCCTTGCTGATCACAAACTTATTGTAGCGGCGCAGGTTTCATGGTAGATATTCAGAAACTATCTAATAACTAGTTAGCGCCCATGATCCGGACAAAAATCCTCTAGGAGGTTAGCGATGGATGTTGGTACCGCCATAACAGTGAGCAAATCCCTGCTGGAATTGGGGCAAGACATATCCGAGGTTGTTAAAAAAGCCCAGGACAGTCCAGACGTCACGAAACGTGTTCTTTTATACTTGGAATCGGCGCGGGCAGCAGTTAACGCTTTAGGCCTCGAACGCCAACACATTCTCACAGATGTGCGGAAATGTGACGTCGGAGAACTTGATCAGGTAAACGCTCTCTGGGCGCGACTTGATCGTTACCTTCATGAGGATAATATTCGCCCTCAGTTGGAGAATTCAATCCGCGGGCTGTACGCATGCCATCAGGCAATCGAAAAAGAAGCAAAGGGAATCTGGTGGCGTAAGCGCGATAAACAACTCGCTGTAAAAGCATTCACAAATACCTTAAGTGAACTGGAAGCCATGTTGCAGGGCTTGAGCTCCAACTTCTATCCTGGCGGGAGCGGTATGGGAGTCCAAACGCTTGTGCCAATCTTTGAATTAATCAGCAAGGTTCGTGAGGACCGTAAATTTGGCCGGTTCCAAGACACTCAAGTTGAATTGGTTCATGAAGAGCTTGGCGAATTGGCCTACCAAGGCGTATGTGACGAATCACACGAGGAATGGTTTCGGATGGCTGGAAGGGTTGAAGCGTTAGTTGCGCAACTGCAATTAGCGTTCTCGGTAAAGATAACGAAGGAACATGCAAGCGGCTTCTGACAAGCGGCCAGCGCTAACATAGCGCTCAAGCCGACCCGCTTCCGCTTCACTCCAGCAGTCGGCTTAGCTTTACGTTGAATGTCAGCTAATTGAATCCCTCCCGACATTGAGTGCAAAGCTTCGAATGTCGCCTTGGGGGCGATGGCTACAGTTCACCAGTTCCAAATGCCATTATTCAATACGGCTGCAATGCTATCGGTACGGGGGGGCTGATTTAGATCTGGGCCAGTAGCAGGCTGGTGAAAAACCCGCCGATATTTCCCCTTACCCACGATGTAAGTGATTTTTTCGAGTTGAAATCGGTCATGACATCGAGTTTCAAGCGTTTTGCCCCGGTTTCAAGGGCTTTTTATTCGCCTGAAGCCGTCTGTGGACGGTTTTCAGGCGAACTTCACCCTAGGCGGGCGCACTCCACGCCGGTTTCGGCGTGAACACCAATAGGTTGAGCATGCGCGTCAGGTTGTAGGCGGCAAAGCAAAACAAGGCCTGACCCGCGACTTTGGCTAAGCCGATGTGACGAGTTTTGCGCAGGCCGCCGACCGTTTTGACCCAGCCAAAGGCTTCTTCGACGATTTTGCGGCGCTTGAGACTTTGGGCGTAACCTTTGCCGCGCGCGGTGCGGCCATCGACGGCACTGCCGGTCTTTTTGCGGGCCACATGGGCTTTGATGTCACGGGACTCGAGTCCGTTGACGAACGCCGCTTGGTCGTAGCCTTTGTCGGCACCGACGCTGCCGCCTTGGGGCACGCGGCGTTTGATCATGTTTTGCGCGGCTTCGATTTCGGCGGTGCCGGTGGCTTGAGTGGTTTCGACATCGACAATCAGGCCGTTGCGATTCTCGGACAAGGCATGGGTGATGTAACGCAGTTTGGCCTCGGTGTATTCGCCTTTCTTGTAAAGCCGGGCTTCGGGATCGGTCGTACTGTGGTGGGTGGCGTTGCTGCGCTTTTCGCCGCTGAAGTCGACCTCGGGATTGCGGCCGGCGGGTTTGTCCGGGCCGCTGCCGTCTTTTTTAACGAAGCTTTTATGCGAGGCCCAGGCTTCAATGAGGCTACCGTCGACGCTGAAGTGTTCGTCGGACACCAGATTTTGCCATTCGGCTATGGCCAGTACCCGCTCAAAAAATTCGCGACTCAGGGCTTCGGACAGCAGGCGTTCGCGGTTGGCGCTGAACACGCTGCGCTCCCAGACAGCATCGTCGATACCCAAACCAACAAACCAGCGAAACAACAGGTTGTAGTCCAGTTGTTCCATCAACTGACGCTCGCTACGGACCGTATACAGGACTTGTAACAGCAAGGCGCGCAGCAGTTTTTCGGGGGCAATCGAGGGACGGCCAGTGTGCGAGTAACGCGCGGCAAAGACGGCATCCATCGAGGCCAGTACGCCATCGACCAACAGCCGTAAACGGCGCAACGGATGCTGCTTGGGAATGAGGTCTTCCAGGTTGATGTAGCTGAACCAGTTGTTTTGGATGGCATCGTGTCCGCGCATTGAAAGGCTCCAAATTTAGGTAGCCTATTTTAACAGTTGGCGGCTCATCTATGCCTTAGCTTACTTGGCTTTTCGAGTTTTTCACCAGCCTGGTAGCGGTTTTAGCTGCGATGAAGGTATGGATTTAGAAAGGAATAGTAATCACAAAACCTCCAAATATTCGCATCCGTCATAGCTAGTAAGTCTAACTGATCGCCACTCCCGCGCAGGCGGCAGTCCAGTAATAATCCTGGGTTCGCGTCCCGCTTGATGCCTTAATTGTTGAAACTGCGCCAATAACCCCCCGCAAAATCAATATTCCCACTTGAAAAAATCGGCCGTAAGGCCAGAATGAAACGCAGAGCGCTACTGCGGTGTTAACACCGCGCAAGCGGTCGATGACGAGTGGAACAAATGAGCGGCAACGCGTGTCCTGTCTGAGGATTGAACGTTAGGGGCAATTACCACGTAAAGAGCGGGTACGGAAAGATTCAAATTGGTACATAGTGGCGTCGAATCCCTCGAGCAATCGTGGTTTCGTATTTTGTTCATAATTGGCTGAAATGATGGCAGATGTCTTGGTTAGTGCGGCCTCACGGTAAATTTCGGGATTTCTGACTGACTACAGACCTCGAGTCTGACCTCGTCAACGGCATCGGCGGTAGGCTGGCGGGTTGGAGACTACAGTTTAGGCTGTGGAATCCCCCGCCGGCGGGCTCATCATCATCCAACTCCGGTTATTTCTCTCTTCCTGCTTCTCGAATCGCATCCCAACTGTTTCTCGGCGTTAGCGGCAAACCTCTGGAACCTTGCCTCCGTATCCAAACATGCACCGATTACATTTAAAATTCCGTGGAATAGGCCTAACCGGTCAGCATTGATACAATAAGGCATTATTTCTCAAAGCCACATTATCCAGGGAGTACTCATGATTCGCTTTCCAGCAGAATGGGAAACACAATCAGCCGTGATCATCGCTTGGCCGCACCACAGCGGCGACTTTACCAATCTGTCCGCCGTCGAAGACACCTATCATTTTGTCGCCACTACCATCAGCCGGTTTCAGCCCTTGGTGATTATTTGCAAGGACGGCGAGCATCAGCAGCATATTCAGACGCAACTGGGTCACAACGAAAAAATTCATATGGTGCAGGCCGATTACAATGATATTTGGCTGCGGGATACGGTGTTTTTGACGATGGAATGGCAACATCCCAAAGCCAGCGTGCAGTTGCTTAACTTTCGATTCAATGGCTGGGGTAAGAAATATCCGCATGCGGCCGACGACGCCTTGAATTTGGCCTTGTTTGCGCATCCGATTTTTAAAGGTCATCCCACTGCCACGCTGGATCTGGTGCTGGAAGGCGGCAGCGTGGAGTCGGACGGGCAAGGTACCGTGATGACCACTAAAAATTGTCTACTCAATCCCAACCGCAATCCGGATTTGTCGGAAGCGGCGATAGCCGGTCAACTGCAAAATTATTTGGGCGCGAAGCGGATTTTGTGGGTCGAGCAAAGTAATCTGGCCGGCGACGACACCGATGCGCACATCGATACGCTGGCGCGGTTTTGCGATGCCAACACTATTGCTTATACCAGTTGCGAAGACAGCGCGGATCCGCATTTCGAAAGCCTGAAAAATATGGAAGCGCAACTCAAAACCTTTAAGACGGCAGGCGGTGAAGCCTATCGGTTGGTGGCGCTGCCCCTGCCAAAACCGATTTTCGATGAACAAGGCCAGCAGTTGCCGGCTAATTACTCGAATTTCCTGATTATCAACGGCGCGGTATTGGTGCCGGTTTACGACGACGCGATGGATGCGGTGGCGCTGGAGCGCTTGAAAGGCTGCTTCCCGAATCACGAAATCATCGCCACGCCATGCCGGCCGCTGGTGCATCAATACGGTAGTTTGCATTGCGCCAGCATGCAGGTGCCGGCATTTGTTAAATTGAATTTCTAAGCATCTGTCCGACTCATGAAAAAAACGATTATCGCCTGCGCCGTGCAACAGCCTTGCAATCGCGGTCGGGAAACCAATCTGGCTTATTCGATCAGCCAAATCGAAACAGCCGCTCGGCAGAATGCCGATCTGGTGGTGCTGCCGGAGCTGCATCTGGATCATTATTTTTGCCAAAGCGAAGACACCGCCTGTTTTGATCTGGCGCAGCCGATTCCCGGCCCAACTTGCGACACGCTGGCTGAAGTGGCCAAGGCCAATAAGGTGGTGATCGTTTCGACCATTTTCGAGAAACGTGCGCCGGGTTTGTACCACAACACAGCGGTGGTATTTGACAAGGATGGCAGCATCGCCGGCACCTTCCGGAAAATGCATATTCCCGACGATCCGGGATTTTACGAGAAGTTTTATTTCACGCCGGGCGATCTGGGCTTTACGCCGATCAAAACCTCGATAGGCAAGTTGGGCGTGCTGATCTGTTGGGATCAATGGTATCCAGAAGCGGCGCGGCTCATGGCGTTGGCTGGCGCCGATTTGTTGATTTATCCCACCGCTATAGGTTGGAATCCCGAGGACGATGCGGCCGAAAAGCAGCGTCAATGCGATGCTTGGATTACCGTGCAGCGGGCGCATGCGGTGGCGAACGGCATTCCGGTGATTTCCTGCAATCGTATCGGTTTTGAAGCGGCGCCGGATCAAGCGCCCGGTATTCAGTTTTGGGGACATAGCTTTATCGCCGGCCCGCAAGGCGAGATTTTAACCAGTGCCGACGATAATCAGGATGTGTTGTTATTTGCCGAGCTGGATGCGCAACGCAGCGAGGATGTCAGACGCATCTGGCCGTTTCTGCGTGATCGCCGGATAGATGAGTATGCGGATTTGAAGAGGCGGTTTATCGACTAAACGCTGATGATGTCAGCGCTTTGAGAAAGCCGGGCAACAGCTAAAACTGTTGCCCGGCTTTTTTTATCAGTCTTCGCTGGCGCTACGGCTGACAGGTTCTTGAGGTGTTTCGTTGTGGCGATTGTTGCTGCGCTCGGCGAACTCTCTATCGTAAGAGCGCGGCTGGCTGCTGGCTTCGCTGCTTTCGGAATAGCTAGGGGCTGGGGTTGGACGTTCGCCGCCTTGATTGCCTGTTGAGCTATTTTCGCCAGCTTCGCCACCGGCGCTTTGCTCGGGACGTCTCTCGCCACCGTTGCGCGGGCCGCGTCTACGGCTGCGGCTGCGGCGGCTGCGTTCTTGGCCACCGTTGCCGTTTTCTCTTTTTGCGGTTGTCGTCGCGTCGTCGGTATTTTCCTGGTCAATAACCACAGCTTGCTTCGGCTCGACTGGGGCGCTGCCCGTAGTTTCGGTGTTTGCCGGGTTGTTGGGCGGACGACGATTGTTGTTGCGGCGGTTGTTACGGCCTGATGCTGAGCGCTCGCCTCTCTCTCCTCTGTCGCCGCGATCACCACGGTCCCGGCGATTGTTTCTGCCGGATCTGGGTTTGTCTTCGCTGCTTTTTTCAGAGGCTTCGCCGTTTTCGGCGGCTTTGCTATTTCCGATCAAACGCTGCCAGAAACGTTGAATCAGACCAGTAGAGGTCTTTTTGTTTTGTACGGGGGCCGGGGAATCCGGTAAAAACTCCTTGATCGCGGCTTTTTCGGCTTTGGGGCCGGCCTGCTTGGCAAATTCCGGTACCGTGATGTCTTCTTCCTTGATATGCAAATGGCTGGCTTTTTCTTCGCTGCTTTCGCCTGCGGATTTGATGCGTTCGATATCGTAAGACGGGGTTTCCAGGTGTTTGCTCGGCAGCACGATGATGCCGACTTGCAATCTGGTTTCGATTTCCTGAATTGCTGCGCGCTTTTCGTTGAGCAGGAAGGTGGCGCAATCGATAGGCAGATGCGCGATGACACGCTCGGTGCCTTTTTTCATCGCTTCTTCTTCGATCAAACGCAATACGGCCAGCGTGACGGATTCGACGTTACGGATGGTGCCTTGGCCTTTGCAGCGCGGGCAGGTTAGTTGTGTCGAGTCGCCCAGCGAGGGACGCAGACGTTGCCTGGACATTTCCATCAAACCAAAGCGCGAGATGCGGCCGGTCTGGATGCGGGCGCGGTCGATTTTCAAGGCATCGCGCAGACGGTTTTCCACTTCGCGCTGGTTTTTGTTCGACATCATGTCGATGAAGTCGATGACGAACAAGCCGCCCAAGTCGCGCAAGCGCAATTGGCGGGCGATTTCGTCGGCAGCTTCCAGGTTGGTATTTAGCGCGGTTTCTTCGATGTCGCTACCTTTGGTGGCGCGCGCCGAGTTGATGTCCACAGAAGTTAAGGCTTCGGTGTGATCAATGACTATCGAGCCGCCGGAAGGCAGCGACACTTCGCGGCGATAGGCCATTTCAATCTGGGTTTCGATCTGATAGCGGCTGAACAGCGGCACGCTATCCTGATACAGTTTGGCCTTGTGCAGATTATGCGGCATCACCTGCTTCAAGAAGTTATGCACCAGTTTGAAAGCGCCTTCCTGGTCGATCAGGATTTCGTCGATGTCGCCGCGCAAGTGATCGCGCAGGGCCCGGATGATGACGTTGCTTTCCTGGAAAATCAGGAAGGGCGCGGTTTGCTCGGTGCTGGAGCGGTCGATGGCTTCCCACAGTTGCAGTAGGTAGTTCAAATCCCACTGTAGCTCTTCGACGTTTTTGTCGGAGCCGGCAGTGCGAATGATCAAGCCCATGCTGTCCGGAATTTCCAGCGCGGCCATGGTTTCGCGCAGTTCGCTGCGGTTGTCGCCTTCGATGCGGCGGGAAATGCCGCCCGCTTTGGGGTTATTCGGCATCAGTACCAAATAGGTGCCGGCCAAACTGATGTAAGTCGTTAGCGCCGCGCCTTTGTTGCCGCGTTCTTCTTTTTCAATCTGAACGACGATTTCTTGGCCTTCGCGAATATTGGATTTAGAGGATTTACCCTCTTCGCTGTCGCCGGTCCGGTATTCGGGGGCGATTTCCTTGAACGGCAGAAAACCGTGTTTCTCGGCGCCGTAATTAACGAAGGCGGCTTCTAGGCTGGGTTCTACCCGAGTGATGATACCTTTATAAATGTTGGATTTTTTTTGTTCTTTTGACGGAACTTCGATGTCGAAATCATAGAGTTTCTGACCATCTACCAATGCCACTCGCAGCTCTTCGGGCTGCGTGGCGTTGATAAGCATTCTTTTCATTAAATTATCCTTATTGTAATTTGTATCCTACTTAGAGCTTAAACAGGTTTGGTTGTCGCGGATAAAGGCGGCGTGTTTCCCAATATGTACTTAAGTGAGCGGCCAGACTGACGGAAAACTGCAATTAGTTGTAGTAATTGTCGCAGCGGGTTATCGGCATTGCCGAGGGTGGCGCTTGAAAAGTGGGAGGTCTGTTATACCGAACTCTATTCTAAGGATGCAGCTCGCTCATCATGGGTTGAGCGATAAAACCCGAAAAAATTCTTTTAGGTCAGCGCGAAGACACAACGCTGAAACCCCGGTCTTTAAATTTTTATAGCTAAAGTCTATCCAAAGATAAACTAGCCTAATATAGCAATGTTTATTGACAGCAGCAATTTTAAACATGGCTGGCGGATATGTTGTTATTATTTGCCGCATGAATACCGCAGAAAATCAGACCAATCCGCAAGTCCAATGGCTGGAGATTACCGAGGCAAACAGCGAACAAAGGCTCGATAATTTTCTGATCACTTATCTCAAAGGCGTTCCCAAAACCCGCATCTATCGCATGGTCAGAAAGGGCGAAGTTCGGGTCAATAAAGGCCGTATCGACGTCAGTTACAAGTTGCAGTTGGGCGATATTGTGCGAATTCCGCCGGTTAGAGTCGCGGAAAAAAAAGACGAAATCATCGTCCAACCCACCTTGAAGTTCAGCCTGGAAAACCACATTCTTTACGAAGACGAGGGCTTTATCGTGTTGAACAAGCCGGCCGGCTTTGCCGTGCATGGCGGCAGCGGCGTCAGTTCCGGCGTGATCGAGGGGCTAAGACAGGTTCGGCCGCAACAGAAGTTTTTGGAATTGGTGCATAGGCTGGATAAGGAAACCTCCGGTTGCTTGTTGATTGCCAAGAAGCGTTCAGTATTGAAGCTGTTACATGAACTTTTTCGCGGCGATGGTATTCAGAAGACGTATCTGGCCTTGCTGGTTGGGCAGTTCCAACGCAAGAAGCAGTTAGTCGAGGTGCCCTTATTGAAAAACGTCGCCCAGGGCGGCGAGCGGATGGTAGTGGTCAGCCAGGCAGGCAAATCCGCCGAAACCTTTTTCACGCGGCTGAAGCAGTTTCAGGATGTCACCTTGGTACATGCCGCGCCTAAAACAGGCCGTACCCATCAGATTAGGGTACATGCTGCTTGGCTGGGGCATCCGATTGTGGCCGATGATCGTTATGGCGATGACGATAAGAATAAAGCCTTTAAAAAGCGTGGATACAAGCGTCTGTTTTTACACGCCGAACAATTGCAGTTTGCGCATCCGGTCAGTGGCGACTTGCTGCACTTTACCGCACCATTACCCGAGGATTTACAAGAATTGCTGAATCATGAAAAACCGCTTTGATTTAATCATTTTTGATTGGGACGGTACTTTAATGGATTCGGTGGACTGGATCGTGCATTGCATCCAACAAGCGGCGAGGAGTTGTGAATGTGCCGTGCCGGAAGCGCAGGCGGTCCGAGACATCGTCGGCTTGAGCATCGAAAATGCGATGAAGCAACTGTTTCCGACTGAAGAGCCCGAGATCCGGCAAAAGATCGCTACCGATTACGCGGAAACCTTTTTTAGCAAGCAAATCGGTCCTGACGACTTGTTTCCCGGTGTGCGTGAAATGTTGAAGCAGTTTCGTGACCAAGGGTATCGTCTGGCTGTGGCGACCGGCAAGAAAAGCGCGGGTTTGCATGCAGCAATGAATGCGACCGGTGCGGCGGATTTGTTTTGTACTGCGCGCTGTGCGGACCAAACGGCTTCCAAGCCCAATCCGCTGATGCTGGATGAAATCATGGCTGAACTGGGTGTGGATAAACAGCGCACCTTGATGGTCGGCGATTCGGTGCATGATTTGCAAATGGCTTTAAATGCCCAAGTCGCGTCAATCGGTGTTACTTGCGGGGCGCATTCCGCGGCAACCTTGCAAAAATACAATCCCTTGTTGTGTGTGAACTATCCCACCGATTTAATCGGAATCATATAGGAGACAAATGGTGGAGAATAAACAAGATGTTCCCGAAGATATTGCTGAAAACAGCCCCGGTTGGGAAAAGTCGGTGCTGGAGAAGTTGGCGTTTGCCGCAATCGACGAACAGAAAGCGGCGCGCCGTTGGGGAATATTTTTCAAGTTGCTGACGTTTGCTTATTTGGCCGTTGTGCTGGGTATAGCGATTTACCCGAAATTCAAGGAGGATATCGAGTCCGACACCTCCGAGCATGTGGCTATCGTTGATGTGCTCGGGCAGATTGTCGAAGGTGAGGCCGCCAGTGCTGATGTGGTGATCGAGGGCTTACGTGATGCGGCCAAGGATAAAAATGTCAAGGGTATCATCCTCAATATCAACTCACCCGGCGGCAGTCCGGTGCAATCCGCTTACATTTACGATGAAATCAGGCGCTTGAAAGCCAAGCATCCGCAATTGCCGATTTATTCGGTAGTGGGCGATATGTGCGCATCCGGCGGTTATTATGTCGCCTCGGCTACCGACAAAATATTCGTGAATCAGGCCAGCATCATCGGCTCTATTGGCGTCATCATGAACGGCTTTGGCTTTACTAATGTATTGGACAAGCTGGGCGTGGAGCGGCGTTTGTTAACCGCCGGCGCACACAAAGCCATGCTCGATCCGTTCTCGCCGGTCAATCAGCAAGAAAGCAAGCATATGCAGTCATTGCTCGACCAAGTACACCAACAATTTATAGGTGCGGTGCGGGAAGGACGCGGCAAGCGTTTGAAGGAAACCGAAGCGCCCGAGATGTTCTCCGGGCTGATTTGGACCGGCACGGAAGGCGTCAGGCTGGGATTGGCGGATGATTTCGGTAGCGTCGATAGCGTGGCCCGCGACCAGTTCGGCACCGAAGAGAAAGTAAACTTTACTCCTCAAGAGCGTCTGATCGACCGCTTGGCCGGCAAGTTCGGCGCTTCGTTCGGTCATGCTATCGCCAGCCGTTTGCCTGTGCCGGCGATGCAGTAGTCCGGCGCGTGTTATCCATTTATTTACTTAATTTTTGGCAAGACAGTTGCTTAACGATGAACTTTTATGGATAATGCGCCACTCTTCAGCGTCTTGCTGATGTTTTATGGTTACTGTGTCGGTCCTCTCGCAACGATACGCTGTAAACCCCGCCAGGTCCGGAAGGAAGCAACGGTAGCAGCGGACTCGTGTGCCGGGATGTGGCTGGCGCAGTAGCCGCCCAACTCTTGCCTTTCCGCGTTGCTAATGGCTTATCAGGTTCTTGCCAGAAAATGGCGTCCCAGCAACTTCAAGCAGCTTGTCGGTCAGGAGCATGTCAGTCAATCGTTAATGCACGCCTTGCAGCATGATAGATTGCATCATGCCTATCTGTTCACCGGCACCCGCGGCGTCGGCAAAACCACGGTGGCGCGGATTCTCGCCAAAGCCATCAACTGTGAAGATCTAAAAGATTTCAACCCTTGCGGCGAATGCCGGGTTTGCCGAGATTTCGAGCAAGGCCGGTTCATGGACTTGATCGAAGTCGATGCCGCCTCCCGCACCAAAGTCGAAGATACCCGCGATCTGCTCGACAATGCCCAATACGCCCCCAATCAAGGCCGCTACAAAGTCTATTTAATCGACGAAGTGCATATGCTGTCCGGGCATAGCTTTAACGCCTTGTTAAAGACCCTGGAAGAGCCGCCGCCGCACGTCAAATTTCTGCTGGCTACCACCGATCCGCATAAAATTCCGGTCACGGTATTGTCGCGCTGTTTGCAATTTAATCTAAAACGGTTGCTGCCGGAGCAAATCGACGCGCAAATGCAGTTCATCTTGGGCCAGGAGCAAATCGCCTTCGAACCAGCCGCGCTAAAAATGCTTGGCAGAGCCGCTGACGGCAGCTTGCGCGATGGCTTGAGCTTGCTCGATCAAGCCATCGTGTACGGTAGCGGCAGCGTCACGGCGGAAGCGGTGATCGGCATGCTCGGCACCGTGGCTCAGCAGCCTATCGACGACATGTTGCAGGCTTTGGCGGCAGGCGATGCGCGGGCCTTGCTGGCAAAAATCGCCGATGTCGCCGAGTTGACGCCGGATTTCGCCGATATTCTGCAGCAGATGCTGCGGGTATTGCATCGGGTCGCGTTGTTACAGCAAATGCCGGATTTCGTCGATCAGGAATTTGATAAGCAATTATTGGACACTCTAGCCAAGACTTTATTGCCCGAAGACGTGCAACTGTATTATCAGATTGGCTTGCTTGGCCAACGCGATTTGCCGCTGGCGCCCGATCCGCGTAGCGGTTTTGAAATGGCCATGCTGCGGATGCTGACTTTCCGGCCCCAAACTGCGGAAGCCCAAACGCTTGAGCCGGCCAAACCGCCGGTCGTTAAGTCGGTTGTCAGTACACCGGCGTCAGCTGCGGTTGTGGAGAGCAGTGCCAAATCCATCGAAGAGCCGCGTCCGTCATCAGTCTCGCAAACCGCCAAGCCCGGCAACTGGACCGAAATTATCGCCGCATTGAATATCAGCGGGCGTACCCGCGAACTGGCGAATAACTGCGTGTTGGACGGGATCGACGACAGCAGTTGCCGCTTGCTGCTCGATCCGAGCTTCCAGCAAGTCGGGACTAAAGCCGAGGACAACCTAAGGGTAGCATTGCAAAATTATTACGGTAAACCGTTAAAACTGGTGATAAGCAAGCAAGTAGAGCAGCAAATGACACCGGCGCTGGAAATGCAAAAAGCGCGCGAAGATCGGCAGCAAGCGGCGGTCGATAGTATTAATAACGATGAAAATGTGCAGGCTTTGAAAGATACTTTTGGCGCCAGAATTATGCCTGGCAGTATCGAGCCACTGAATTAATATTGGAGAGACGATGATGAAAAATGCGCTAGCGGGCATCATGCAACAAGCCCAAAAAATGCAGGACAACTTAAAAAAAGCTCAGGAAGAATTGGGTGCGATGGAAGTGCAAGGCGAGTCCGGTGGCGGCTTGGTGACGATAGTGATGACCGGCAAACGCGAGGTGCGTAAGGTCAGCATCGATCCGTCTTTGGTCGGCGACGACAAAGACATGCTGGAAGACTTGGTGGCGGCGGCGATCAACGATGCTGTGCATAAAGTCGGCAAAATGAAAAAAGAAAAAATGGCCGATGTCACTGCCGGCATCCCAATCCCACCCGGTTTCCAGATGCCGTTCTAAGCATGCAAAACCAGGGCCTGCTGAAAGAGTTGATTCAAAGCCTCTGCTGCCTGCCGGGCGTCGGGCCAAAATCAGCGCAACGCATGGCTTTTCATCTATTGCAGCGCAATCGCGACGGCGGCATGCAGCTCAGCAAAATACTGGCTAGGGCCGTCAACGAAATCGGCCATTGCCGCGAATGCCGGACTTTGACCGAAGCCGAGTTGTGCGAGGTCTGTGCCAACCCGTTACGCGATACGGAAACCTTGTGTGTCGTCGAAAGCCCCGCTGACGTTTGGGTGATCGATCAAGCCACCACCTTCAAGGGCAAATACTTTGTATTGCACGGCCGCTTGTCGCCCTTGGACGGTATCGGTCCCGATCAGCTTGGTTTCGAGTTGCTCGAGCAACACATGGCGAGTGGGCAAATCAAGGAAATCATTCTGGCGACCAATTCCACCGTGGAAGGTCAGGCCACCGCGCATTTCATCGGCGAAGTCGCCGGCAAATTCAATATCCGCGCCACCCGCATTGCTCACGGCGTGCCGATGGGCGGCGAGCTGGAATTTATCGACAGCGGCACTCTGGCGCACGCCTTCAACGGTCGCCGCGAATTTTAGGAGGACACATGAGCGATTGCCTGTTTTGCAAAATGGTCACTGGTGACATCAAGCCAGATGTGGTTTACGAGGATGAGCAACTGCTGGCGTTCAGGGATATACATCCGCAAGCGCCCTTGCACGTGCTAATCATCCCTAAGCGCCACGTCGCTAATTTAAATGATCTGGACGATGCCTTGCTGGGCGGATTGATGTTACAGACTGCCGCTAAAATTGCCGGCCAGTTGGGTTATGCGGAAAGCGGTTACCGGACGGTGTTCAACTGCAACGACGACGGTGGGCAGACCGTACATCACTTACATCTGCATCTGCTGGCCGGCAGGCAGATGCATTGGCCGCCGGGTTAACGCGGACATAAAAAGCACAAAAAAGCCGCGTAATTCGCGGCTTTTTTGTGTTTGTGCGGCTTGCCGGGGCATCAATGCTGTTCCAGCCAGTCCTTGATCTCCAGCGGGGTCATGGTCGTGCCACCCAATTCCCGCATAAAAAAGTCGAAGTAGCGCCGGCACTTTTCCAGAAACCGTTCAAGGTCCGCATCGCTGTTCACGTAAGGCGTACCGCCGGGCATCACCGACGGCGAGTGAAAGCTGAATACAAAGATTCGCACACCGTCAGCCAGCAAGGATTTGGTTAAGCGGCGCATTTCCGGTTCGCTGTAATCTTCGGGCGAGAGCCTGATGCGTTCCAGTAGCCGTAGCCTGGCGACTGCTCCCGAAATCTTGGCTTTGCGCAGCCAGGGATGCATCAGCTGCCGGTAAAGAGGCGTGCCACCCGCCCGCAATGTTCCCACGTAACCGCCCGAGCCGGGCAAGCTAAGCAGGCGGCGCTGGTTGCCAAACCAAAACGGGTCGCTGGTATAGCTGGAGTAGTCCGGGCCACCGTCGGCGCTGTAATCGATAGACGCGGCCACGCTGATGTCTACCTCGTAGCCCAGTTCTTCGAGAATCTCGCCGGTGTTGGGGCCGAAGCCGTAACGGCCTGCCAGATAAGTTAACGGCGAGGTGCCGAACGAGCTTTTGATTTGTTCGGTGAGTATCCTGAGTTTTTCATATTCCAACGCGCGCGGTAAATTGCCGGGATAGGAGTTGCGGGCATTCAGTTCTTCATCGTGCGGTGGCGACACCCAGGGATGCAAATGCGCTCCGATCAGTGCTCGTCCCGAATCGGCGTAGGCTTTCAGCGGACCGAAAGCTTCTTCTTGCGAAGCAATCGGATAGTCGACCACATAGTTTGGAACAATACCAAAACTGTCGAAAACGCTCTGCGCCCGGTCGATGTGACGCATATGCTTGACGCCTGTGGCGTGTCTGTCGTGCGGCTTGTTCCAGTCGAACTCCTCTTCGGTATGGATGACTACCGTGAGGATGGGGCGGGTTTCGCTGTCTACGCGAATCAGTTTTCGCTCACTCACTGGTTTAGCCCCACGATCTCGGAATAAAAGTTGCTGATGTCTGATTCGGCCAGCGTGTCGCTGCGGAATACTTTGTTGCGATAGCCGGCCAGTTCGTGCGAAATCAGCGGTAACCTAGGTAGCAGACGTGATTCCACTCGCGTATAAAAACAGCCATTTTGTAACAGGTGCCAGCCGATGGTTTGTCGGTAATTCAGAAACAGCTCGGGATCGCTGAACCCCAACACCAGCGCGCCGGGTACGCCTTTTAATCTGTTCGGTTTCCAGGTCACGAGACAATACGAGCCAGGTTTTCCAACGGCCAAGTGTCTAAGCCAGGGTAGGTGGCGGTGGTCATGGAATACCTTGGCATCGGCCGGCGCAAGCGCTTGTTCGATGACATCGTGATCAATAATTATGCCTATACCGCCGAGTCGGGCAAATGGCCAGGGAAGATTGGGCCAGAGTGCGTGGCGCTCGTTCATCGGCTTGAACTTCAGGAATTGCAGGGTCTTCGATACTACTTCCGTTGGCGTCAGGTCGGTGAAATGAAAGCCGGGCTGCGAGACGACCGCCATCGCCAGCCGCATGCTTTGGGAGCGGAAGGCCTCCAGCACGCACCAACTGGTAATATTACAGAACTGTTCCGCTTGGCCGCGGATGATGCGCTCGGCGTAGATGGCGCCGATGCCGCCGACAATTTTGCCTTCGTCCCGAATCAGAAAACCGTTGTTGGGTTTGGCTACTCCCCAGTTCTGCTGGAAAGCTTGCACCCATTGTTCGGCGCTGCGCTCGGCGCTGAGGTGTTCCGTGAGAAATTGGCAGAAGGCGAGCAGGTCGCCGTCTTGAATCGGTTCCAGCGTCGGCATGGCCATGATTATTCCTTCAGCGCAATAGCGTCAAATAGGCGTACGGGATGATTATTCTGGTTAGGCTTGTTTGTTGGAAAGCAGAAAGTTGGTCATCGCGTTAATCGAGCCGAGATTGTCTATGTTCATGTCCTCCTGTTTGATCCGAAAGTCGTAGCTGGCCTCGAACCAGACCACCAATTCCAGAATGGCGCCGGAGTCGAGTAGGCCGGTGGCGGGCAGGATGTCTTCGTCAGTGACGCCGGATGCGTCCATGTCCAGCGCTTTGGCAAGCTCTATTACCTTAGCGCGAATCGCGGCTTTGATCTCTTCGGGATTTAGGTTCATCTATCAGTGGCCTCTGGTTTAAGTGAGTTGATTATGCCGGGCGGGATAATGCCAGCAGCACCTGTGCGACGTCAAAACCCGTAAGAACGCGATGATCGTAAGTGGCACCCAGTACGGCCTTATCGGAATTTTTCGGGGCTGCGTGGGCGATAATCAGCGATGTCTGCGGCGGTAAAATGGGGGTGTGGCGGCTGACATTCCAGCGCGCCATACTCGAAAAGGATAAGGTGGCGCCGGAGGCTTCCTGCGGCGGCAGCTTATGAGCCATCGCGTGGCGCTGTACCTCGCCGAGGGCGCTGATGAATTGTGCCGCATCCATGTCTTGAGTGTCGCGGACCACGGTTAGATAAAGCATCGCGCCGGCCTGCACGGTAAAGCCGATATTCACGGGCGTATATTGGAAACGCTGACCGTTGACTATCGTGGAGTTGATCAGCGGACGTTCGCGGCCCAATTCGGCCAGACGAAAGGCCATCAGCGGCAGCAAGGGAGAGAGCATCAGCTTATGTTCCGCCGCATAGGTGGCGGCCCGTTCCTCCCAGGGCTTGGGGTCGTATTCGACCTCCAGATAGGCCGAGGCCGCAAAATCCCGATGCCAAGCCACTGTATGCAGCATGCCCGCCGCTTCCGGCGACAGTTCTTGCAAGTCGCCGGCAACTGTTGGAACGTCTTCCCGGCGTATCGCCGATTGGCTAGATACGGCGGCTTTGCCGGGCTTACCGCCCTTGCTTAACCAGGTTTCGATGTCGGCCACCGAAAGGCGTTCACCGCTGGCGGGGACGCGGGCCGGGTCGATGTCCAGTTCCTTTAGCATGGCTCTGGCTTTTGCCGTGGGTTGGCGGACAGCGCTTGCTGTTGACGAAGTGTCCTTGGTTTCTTCCGGGATGGCTTCGTCGCGCGTCGCGCCCAGCCAGAACATCACTGCACCGACGCGAATTTTTTGTCCCGGTTCGCAGTCGACCCTCAGCACGTAGCCGTCCTGTTCCGCGACCACGTCTATCATGGATTTGTCGGTTTCGACGGTGGCGACTACGTCACCGCTATTGACGAACTCGCCTTGCTTGACGTCGATGCTGACGACGTCCACGAACTCGTCGTTGATGTTCACGCAGGGGACGGTTTGGAAACTGGGCATGGCTGTCCTTTAAAAAAGGTCGAGAATTTGGTCGATGATCGATTGTTCGTCGGGAATAATGCTGCGCTCCAGACTGCGGGCGGAGGCGATGGGCACGGGCGGCGTGCCGATGCGCAGAAACTGGCCCTTGAATCCGGATTCGAGCAAAGCGGCGGCGATTTCGGCGCTGACGCCAAAGTCGTGGTGAGATTCTTCGATCACGACCACGCATTCCCGCTTTGCCAGATGCTTGATCAAAGATTCGCGCGGCAGAGGCGAAAGCAGGGATGGTGCAACAATTTCGACAGCTAATTCCTCTTCGCTTTCCAGTCTGCTTGCCACCGCTTCTGTCATTGTCAGCATGCCGCCGTAACTAACCAGGGTCAGGTCAGGTTCGGTTGCACCGCGACGTAATGTGGGGAACAGGTGGGTAGCGACATCGTCCGTTGCCGGCAACGCGATATAATCCGCCGAATCCATTTTTTCGCCGTAAAGCAGCTTGTGTTCAAGAAACAGCACCGGATAGTGCCAGCGCAGTACGGCGTCGATCAGAAGTTCGGCAACATTATGTCTGTGGCTGCCGTAAACCACGGTCAAGCCCGGCACAGAGGTAAACAGGTGCTCCGGGCTTTGGCTGTGCGTGGGGCCGTAGCCGCGCCGGCCGCCGCAAGGTGTGCGGATGACGATAGGCACCGAGGTATCGGCAAACATGCCGGGGAACTTCACGGCATGGTTGAGTAGTTGATCCAGGCATAACGACAGGAAATCGGCGAACATGATTTCCACGATGGGCAAGTAGCCATCAAGCGACAAACCGATAGCCGAGCCGGTGATGCCGGCCTCGCTGATCGGTGTGGAAATGACGCGGCCGGTAAATTCGCTGGACAGACCTTGTGTGACTTTGAAGGCGCCGCCGTAGGGGTCGTGCAGGTCTTCGCCGATTAACAGTGTGCGCCGATCGGAATTAAGCAGGAATTGCAAGGCAGTGTTCAACACCTGCCGTACGTTGCTGCCCGCCCCGATGGGCGGATAACTGGGCACTGGGTGTTCTGGTTGAGCTGTGAAGATATGTGTTGGTGTCTCGGCGAGCGTGGCTTCCGGCGAGGCATTGGCGGTTTGGCGTACCGTTTCCACAAATTCGCGATTGCGGGTCTCGATGATTGCCAGCGTATCGGCTGGCAACTGCCTGGCCAACGCCGACAACGGGTCGCGGGCGCGAATTTCTGCAAGTTCGTTTGGATCGCGGAGGTCGTCGCCTTTGCTGTGAGGGCCCATCCGCCGGGTGTCGATCACTAGGAAGCCGGGGCCGCGACTCGCGCGGACTGCGCTGACTACGTCCGCCACTTTGCTGCAGAACTCCGGGTCATTGTCGGCAAGGCGCCAGGTCGGTAGTCCGAATGCCGCGCCGCGGGCTTCGATATCGCCGCCCAGGTTGTCGCGACTGACGGTAGTTTGAGAAATGCCATTGTTCTCGACCACGACCAGCAACGGTGCGTTCCAGACCGACGCCAGATTCATTGCCTCGTAGACCAGGCCCTGGCCGAGCGTACCGTCGCCAATGATGGCGGCCACGATTCCGGAACTGCCATGCAGCTTGCGCGCCAAGGCCAGACCCGCGCCAATGCCCAGCATGCCGCCCTGCACGCCGTTACTGTGAAAATTGCGGTGAACCAGATGTTGACTGCCGCCCCAACCGCCGCAGGCGCCAGCCTCGCGGCCCATAATTTCGCCAACCAGCCCTACAAAGTCGCCGGAGTAAGACAGGAAATGCCCATGATTGCGATGATTGGAGAGGACGGCGTCATCGGGATGATCCAAGGCGCGAACTACCGATAATGCGGTGAGTTCTTGGCCGATACAGGTGTGGGTGGTACCCGAGACCAGGCCGCGGGAAAATTGATCAAGCACCAGCTCTTCGGTCAGGCGAATCAGGTGACCGTAAGCATAAAGACTTTCCGGCTCAAGACCGATTTGCGGTTTACCGTGCTGGTCGCGCGTGAAGCCCGGCACTTGCCAAGTTTTATCGTCCGGAAGGCGAGCTACTGTGTGTGTATCCATGTATTGGTTCCGGCGGTCTTGGCTAGCGCTTTAGTCAAAAGAATATAATTTACGCGAACCTACTGTAGCACGCAAGATGGGATTGAGCTGGTCCGGAATGCAGAATCATGTGTTGGAAGGGACTAGTTGCGATTGCCCGGCGGCATCTTTTCTCTGAGTTTTAAGAAGCGCTGGTAGCGCTCTGCGGCAATTTGGCCTGCTTCTACCGCTAGCCGCACCGCACAATCCTTGTCATTGACATGCCGGCAGTCGTTGAAGCGACATTTGCCGATGTGCGGCTGAAATTCTCTAAAACCCCAAGCCAGTTGCCCTTCCGACAAGCCGGCCAAGCCAAATATCGCCACGCCGGGGCTGTCAATCAGATCGCCTCCGCCCGGTAAATGGTAAAGCGTCGCGGCCGTGGTGGTATGGCGGCCGTGGCGGGTGATTTCCGATACAGTGTTGGTTCTTAGATTCCGGTCCGGCAATAGCGCGTTAGTCAAAGACGATTTGCCGACCCCGGATTGGCCGGCGAACATGCTGGTCTGTTGTGCCAAAGCCTGTTGTAGACCCGAAACACCAAGCGCGTGTTTGGCGCTGACTCTATGTAAGCTGTAGCCCAAACTTTGATAGTAGGCTAAGCCTTCTTCAACTATGGCGGAGAGTGGCAGATCGACTTTATTGAGTACCAAAGCCGCATCGATATTGCAGTTTTCGCAGATCGCCAAATATTGATCCAGCAACAGAAAATCGCATTCCGGTTCGGCGGCGAAGACGATGAAAATGGTATCCAGATTAGCCGCTACCGGCCGCGTGTCGTTGCCGCGGCTGGGACGCTGCAACACCGAGCGCCTGGGCAGTATCTGCTCGATGCGGCCTTGCTCGGGGGAGGACATGGAGAGCAACACTCGGTCGCCGACGACCACTGTGTCCAGTTTACGTAAAGTCTGGCAGAGCACGAGTTGCTCGGCAGCTTTGTCAGCGTCGTCGCTCACCTCGACGGCGATACCTTTGCCGAGATGGGCGACGACCAAGCCCTGGTGCAGGTCTGCCATCAGGCGGACTGCATCTTTTCTTCGATATGCGCTATGCGGATCGCGGCGGGGGGATGGCTGTAATGGAACGCCGAGTAAAGTGGGTCGGGCGTCAGCGTGCTGGCGTTTTCTTCGTAAAGTTTCACCAAACCGCTGATCATTTTGCTGCCTTGGGCATTGCGGGTCGCAAAGTCGTCGGCTTCGAATTCGAATTTACGCTGAAAGTAGGCGCTGATCGGTTGCATGAAGGTGGTGAACACAGGCGACACCAGCATAAACAGCAACAGTGCGGCGGCATTGGAATGGGTGCTGACGCCCAAACCGTCGAAAAACCAGTCCTGACTGATCAACCAGCCCAACACCGCAAAGCTGATCAAGGTCATCACTGACGAAGCCACCAGCATCTTAATGGTGTGTTTGCATTTGAAATGGCCCAATTCGTGAGCCAGCACTGCTTCCAGCTCTTCCTCGTCCAGTGAATTGACCAGGGTATCGAAAAACACGATGCGCTTATTATTGCCTAGACCGGTGAAATACGCATTGCCATGGCCGGAGCGGCGCGAGCCGTCCATGATGAAAATGCCTTGACTGTTGAAGCCGCAACGTTCCAGCAAGCCCTGAATGCGTTGTTTCAACGACCCTTCCTGCATAGGCTCGAATTTGTTGAACAGCGGGGCGATCACGGTCGGAAACAGCCAGCTCATCAACAGCGAAAAACTCATGATGATGGCCCAGGCATACAGCCACCATAGGCCACCGATGCTGTCCATCACCCACAAAATCAGCGCCAGAATCGGCAAACCTATCGCCAGCGTCAAGCCCATGGACATTAGTTGGTCTTTCACGAACTGCGGCAGTTTGCTTTTGTTGAAGCCGTATTTTTCCTCAATGACAAAGGTTTGGTAAAGGCTAAACGGGATTTCAATTACAGTCATCAGCAGAAAAATGCTGGCCATTGACAACAAGCTGGCCATCAGTGGCGACAAATCGAAGGTTGACCAGAAATCGAACACCAGGCTGATGCCGCCACCCAAGGTCAGCGCCAGCAGAAATACCATGCCGACCACGCTGTCGATGTCGCCCAGTTTGCTTTTCTCTATGGTGTAATCGGCAGCCTTTTGGTGCGCGCTGAGTGACACTCGGTCTTGAAAGGCGGTCGGCACCTGCTCGCGATGCTGTAAAACGTAGGATTTCTGGCGCATTGCCAGCCAAAATTGGATGCCGTAGGAAAGGACTAAAGCCGCTAAAAAAATGCCGGTAAACGTGTTCATCAAGCCTATGTAGGTGGGGTTAACAATTAGCGGTACAGATTAGCTAATGCTACAATTTGCCGCAACATTATTAATACCATGGAATGAAAATGGCTCAAGATGCCGACAATCTTATCTGGATCGATCTGGAAATGACAGGCTTAGATCCTGATAACGATCTGATCATCGAAATCGCCACGGTAGTGACCGACAAAAATCTGCAAATCCTGGCCGAAGGGCCGGTGATGGCGGTGCATCAGTCTGACGCGGCGCTGGCGGCAATGGACGACTGGAACCAGAAGCACCATGGGCAGTCCGGATTGATTCAGCGGGTGAAGGAATCAAAAATCGACGCGGCCGAAGCGGAAGCGCTAACCATCGCGTTTTTGCAAGAATGGGTGCCGGCCAGAACGTCACCGATCTGTGGAAACAGCATTTGTCAGGACAGGCGCTTTCTCTATCGCTACATGCCCAAATTGGAAGCCTATTTCCATTACCGCAACCTGGACGTCTCCACCGTTAAGGAACTAGCCGCGCGCTGGGCGCCGCAGTTAAAGGATGGCTTTAACAAACAAGCCTCGCACAAAGCGCTGGACGACATCATCGAGTCCATCGAAGAATTACGGTACTACCGGGAAACGTTCTTTAAATTCTGATGTTGCAATTGTTCGCGGTCGCTCTTGGCGGCGCCATAGGCTCCATGTTGCGCTATCTGGCCTCCAGCGGCGTATATCTGTGGCTGGGCCGGGGCTTTCCTTACGGTACCTTGACGGTCAATTTGCTCGGCTCATTTTTGATCGGGCTGATGACCGAAGCGTTGATTCTGCAACGTCTGACGATTGCCTTGGAATACCGCACCGCGATTCTGGTCGGCGTGATGGGTGGATTTACCACTTTTTCCAGCTTTTCTCTGGAAACCTTTTATTTGCTGGAACAGGGACAACTCAGCAAGGCCGGTCTGAATATTGTAGCCAGCGTGTTCGGTTGCCTGTTAGCGGTATGGGCCGGTTTGGCGCTAGGCAAAGGCTTGTTTTTCTATTCGCAGGGCACAATTCGTGTGTTCGACTGGCCGTTTCCCTATGCATTGACGCTGGTTAATGGCATCGGCGCGTTTTTGATCGGCATCGTCGCCACGGTGTTGATGCACAAACTGTCCATTTCAATAGAATACCGGGCCATTTTAGTGACCGTTCTGATTGGTTTATTCATCACGCTGTCCGGCTTATATTTGATTCTCTACCTGCTGGAAAGTGGTCATTCCTTCGAATCGCACATGGGTGCGATGCTGACCGTTTTTCTAAGCAACATCGTGTTTTGCGCCGCCGCACTGTGGACCGGCTTGTGGCTGGGCAAGCAGGTATAGCCGTCGTTTTATCTCTTTTTTCAATTCAGGATCTTTAACATCATGCTAGACCCCCGTTTATTTAGAAGCGACCTGGAACTGGTTATGCAACAGCTGCAAAGACGCGGCTTTCAATTCGATGCCGCCGCTTATCAAGCTCTGGAGGACCGGCGCAAAGAGGTTCAGGTCAAAACCCAGGAGTTGCAAAACGAACGTAATACCCGCTCCAAAGCCATCGGCCAAGCCAAAGCCAAGGGCGAAGATGTGCAACCCTTGCTGGATCAGGTGGCGGATTTGGGCGATCAACTGAAAGCAGCGGAATCCGAGTTAAACGACATTCAAAACCAATTGAGCGTGCTATTGGAAGGCATCCCCAATATTCTCGATGAAGCAGTACCTGCCGGTAAAAGCGATGCGGATAACCAGGAAGTGAGCCGCTGGGGCGAGCCGCGCCAATTTACATTTACGCCAAAAGACCACGTCGACTTGGGTGAGCCGCTGGGCATGAATTTCGAACTGGGCGCGAAAATCGCCAGCGCCCGTTTCGTGGTACTGGCCGGCAAGCTTGCGACCTTGCAGCGCGCTATCATTCAGTTGATGTTGAATACGCATATCAACGAGCACGGCTATCAGGAAACCTATGTGCCGTTCCTGGCCAACGCCGATAGTTTGCGCGGCACCGGCCAATTGCCCAAGTTCGAAGCCGATCTGTTTACGGTCCAAAACGATCCGACGTTTTACCTGATCCCGACCGCCGAAGTGCCGGTTACCAATATCGTCCGCGATGTGATCGTCGAAGCCAAACAAATGCCGCTGAAATTTGTTTGCCATTCGCCGTGTTTTCGCAGCGAAGCCGGTGCCTACGGTAGCGACGTGCGCGGCATGATACGCCAGCATCAATTCGAAAAAGTCGAGCTGGTGCAAATCGTCACGCCTGAAACCTCCGCGCAGGCTCATGAAGAACTCACTGCGCACGCCGAAGCTATTTTGCAAAAGTTGAATTTGCCGTATCGCAAAGTGTTGCTGTGCGCGGGCGACACTGGCTTTTCATCGTCCAAAACTTACGATTTGGAAGTCTGGTTGCCGGGCCAGCAGAAATACCGCGAGATTTCGTCTTGCAGCAACTTCAAGGATTTCCAGGCGCGGCGTCTGCAAGCGCGCTGGCGCAATCCGGAAACCGGCAAGCCGGAGTTGGTGCATACCTTGAACGGTTCCGGTTTGGCAGCCGGCCGCACCTTAATAGCGGTGATGGAAAATTATCAAAACGAAGACGGCTCCATCACCGTGCCGGAGGCTTTACGGCCTTATTTGGGCGGTATCGAAAAGATTCAATAACTTACAATCAGTCAGGTCTTTGGCGGCAGTGAAATAGTTTGGATACGAAACTATCATCGGGTATTATCGCCGCCGAGGCCGTTAAATCAGTCAAAAATCAATAGTTTGCCGATTTAACAGACGCCTCGTAAATTAAAAACTATAACGAGGGGGTATTATGAGTGAAGCAAATGAAGTGCAAGGACCATCTTTGTATGAACGCATCGGCGGCGAAGCGGCGGTGAATGCCGCAGTAGATGTGTTTTACGGCAAAGTGATGGGGGATTTTCGGATCAACCGCTTTTTTGAAAGAACCGACATGGCTAAACAAGCCGAGCATTTAAAAACCTTTATGACGGTGGCTTTCGGCGGTCCCAACAACTACACCGGACGTTCCTTGCGCGACGGTCACGCTCGCTTGGTAAAAATGGGTTTGAACGACTCCCATTTCGACGCCGTCATGGAGCATCTAGGCGCGACTATGCAAGAGCTGAATGTGCCTGCCGAACTCATCGCGGAAGCCGCGGCACTGGTAGAAAGCGTTAGAGGCGAAGTGCTGGGTAAATAGAATGGGTTCCGCTACCTGGGTGCCTGCACAAATCGGGTAGCGGCTTCTCTTGCTAGATGTTCAGTTTGAATTGCGTGGTTAGTTTTTGTAAGTTTTCCGCTAGCTGATTCAGCTGGCGGGCTTCGGCGGTAGTCTGATTAGCCCCGCTACTGGTGTGTTCCGATAAATTGGTAATGTGGACGATATTCCGATTGATTTCCTCGGTCACAGCCGTCTGCTCTTCGGCCGCGCTGGCAATTTGCAGGTTCATCGCGTCGATGGTTTCCACCGATTGGCTGATCGCTTCCAGGGATTGCATGGCCTCCCGAGATTTCTCCACACCTACATTAGCTTGCGTGCGGCTTCGCTGCATCACGGCGACCGCCTTGCGCGATCCGGCCTGTAATTCGCCTATCATATTTTCGATTACGGCAGTTGACTCTTGGGTACGGCTTGCTAGGCTGCGAACTTCATCCGCCACTACCGCAAAACCGCGGCCGTGTTCGCCGGCGCGGGCGGCTTCAATGGCGGCATTCAATGCCAATAAGTTGGTTTGTTCGGCGATACTTTTAATCACGTCCACCAATGAACCTATGGATTCACTGCTTTTTTCCAGACTTTGAATCACGTTGGCGGCACCTTCGATGTCTTTAGCCAATTGGCTGATCGATAGTGTGGCGCTGGCCACTATGCTCTGACCGTTTTTTGTTTGCTCGTTAGCGGTGCTGGCCGCTTGGGCCGCCGTATTGGTAGTGGAGGCAACGTCTTGGATGGTCGCGCTCATCTGGTTCACCGCTGTCGCGACCGAGGTGATTTCTTCGCGTTGCCGGTCGAGATGAGTCGCGCTTTGGTTGGCAACTGTGTAGACTTTTTGCGCCGACGTATGCAATTCGGCACTGGTATGAATGATTTCTTTCAGCAAAGCCGAACTGGTCTCTATCATGGCGTTAAAGTTTTCGGCAATCTCCCGCATTTCATCGTTGGCATCAATATGTATTCTCGCGCTCAGGTCGTTTTGGGCAACGCGCTTAGTTGCGAGGTTAATTGCGGTTATGTTGCGATTGACCGACTTGGTTAAGCCCAGCAATAGCACAATGACCACCAACAACACCCCGATTAACCCGGCCAGCGTAAATTGTAAAAACTGTTCGGCTGCCGTGCTGCGGGTGCGAAAAAGCAGGTCGAGTTCGGCTATCAGTCCGGTGTAGAGCTGGTAAGACTGGGTGATGGCTTGGGTGGAGGTTTCGAATACTGTATCGCTACCAACAGAAATGGTTTCGCTTTCGACCAATTGCTGGCGTAATAAACCGAGCATGGTTTGCAAGGCTGTTCGGTAGTTTTCATTGGTGCCGCGCAAGTTTCGCGACACCTCGGGGTTTTCCGCAAACGCCACGGCCAAGCCTTCATCCACCTTGCGGGCATAGGTTTCTATATTAGCGATTAAGATCAACAGCTTGGTCAAGGATTGCGGTGTGTGACTACCTTTGGCGGCGATGCCGGACGCCAGCGCCCGCGTTTGCCCCATCACTTCGATTAATTCGGGCAAATCGGCCGTCAGTACGAAGCCCATATGAAAGCTATCCAGCTTGGGGTCGAGAATGATGCCGGATGTATTCGAAATATGGTTTAGTAGCTTCAAACCATCGGCAATCAACATGTTATGAGCGGTTATCACTGCACTTAACTCTTGATCCTGGGAGTGTGTTTTGATGTCGTTCCACTGTTGGCGGAGCTTGGAAAGCATCTTGTCGGTTTGCAAGGCCTCATGCAGTTCGCGGTCGGTTTTTTCCAGTTCCGCAAAATAGCCATCGATTTCTTCGCGTTTACTCGTGATGCGTTCCTTAAATTGGGTTGCGCCGTTGCGAAATGCGCTGGTCATGCCCCGATGCTGCTGAATGTGTTCGATTGGTTTTCTGAGGGCGGCGATGTAACTTAGGCCATGGCGTTCTTGCGCCAAGGAGTCGATTTCCTGTTGAAATTGTCTGATCAAGGTGCCGGCCATGAACAGCATCGGGATCAGCACGATGCTGAATAGCAGCGCAAATTTTGCGGGATAGCGCAGCCTATCCATCAAGGCGATTGCGGGCGAAATGACAAAATCCATAGTTAAGATCCTGGCGATGTTGTGGAGGCGCGTGTCTGGGCAACTATAGTTGCTTTATGTTTTTTGGAAAGTATCTAGTAAATTTAATCGGCGGCGTGTTTGTTAAGCAGTTTTATGTTCTATAGGCGGGCAATCAGCAGGATCGCCGCCGAAACGATTAAACAGCTTCCCGCCAGCCAAGCCCCTGGACGGGACGGCTTCTTCGAAACTCGCAACATGATGAGGGTTGTCAGGGAAATCAGTAAGGCCGGATACGCTATCATAATCGCCAACGCCGGCAGCGCGGTGTTTGGGCCGGCTTCTTCAAGCGTGTAATAGCTGAAGCAGCCTAAACCGGGCAGCGCTAGTATCAGCCCCAAAATCAATAATTTATGATAGAAAGCGTTCACGCTAAACAGCCTTTAGTGGTTGTGTTGCCAAAAGTATATAACTTGTCGAAAACCCTTGATCATGGCTGGCCTGAAGTAGCACTTCTATAGGGCGGGAAAATTTGCCTAAAGCCTGATTTATTGGATTATGATGCACTGAAACTCGCAAGATGGCGGTTATTTTTTGACCGTCTAACCCGCTTTGAGGAGTAGTTATGCAATACGATTCCGGTGTTTGCCGAACCTTGGTAGCTTTCAGTTTGGGGTTTTGGCTATTGCCATGCGCTGCAGCGGAACTCACTCGAGAAGGCGTTATCGCGATTATAGCCGAGGCCGGCAGTCAGCAGCCGAACTTGATCAAGAAAGACCTGTCGGGTTTGGATTTATCCGGAATCGATTTCAATAAAGCCGACCTGTTTTCCAGCAATCTTGACGGGGCAAAGCTAACGGCAGCTAAAATGGTAGGTGTCAATCTCAATCTTGCGCAGATGCGTAATGCGAATTTGCAGAATGCCGATTTATCCTATGCCAGCCTATATGGCGTATTGATGGATTATGCCGACTTATCCGGCGCGGACCTGAGCCGCAGCCGCGTCACCGGATCGCTGAACAATGTTAATTTCGCCGGCGCCAAATTAAAACAGGCCAATTTAGGTCCCAATTCGGCGAGTCCGCGGCAACTGCGCGATAAGTTGGAAATGAACAATGCGATACTGAACAATGCGGATTTGAGCGACGCGAATTTTAATTACGCGCTGATGAGCAACGCATCGCTCCGCCATGCCAATTTGAGCGGCGGCCAGTTTATCTGGGCGGACTTGTCCGGCGCCAATTTAGACGGCGCGACCATTTCCGGCGCGGATTTTAGAAGTGCCAAGTTTGATGATGCAAATTTGACTAATGTGACAGGGGCCGATACAGCCCTGGGCTTTAAAAAATGAGCGTATGGCCGCCCAGGCTGAGTTCAAGCAACAGCGCATTAAGACATTGCTGCAATCATTGCGCCGGATGTCGATAATCGCAAAGCCGACAACGCGGGCAGCGGATAGAAGCCGGCGCAATCACTATCGGCAAAATGCGCGTCATCGGCAAAAACTAGGTTCAATTGCGATGTCAGCCGGTTGGGGACACGATACCAAGGCATTAAACCGCTCGGTTGAGCATCGACTGGGCCAGTTGCGTTGAAATCCAGCTTGCCTTGTTCATTGCAATAGGCCATTTGCGTATAGGCATTGGCAATAAAATTCAGCCGTTTCCAGCCGCGCAGTTTGGCATGCCAGCGCGACTGGTCTTGCTTGCGGTTTTCCAGAAACGCCGCGTAATTGCTTCCCGATAAAACCGATTCCACTTCATACGCAAAAGTCAGCGCCTGGCTAAAGCTCCATTCGCCGGGAATCCCGGAATGCACCAGCGTAAAATTAAGCTTGGCATCGTGATGAATCAGGCTACGCAATCGTAGCCATTTCAATAATTCGTCCCGGTCCGGCGCGTTAAGAATTTCATGCAAGGTATCTTCCGGGGTCATTGGCGTATAGCCCAGCGCAACGCTCAAGAGATGGAGTTCTTGTTTGCCCAATACCACGACTGCCGCCTTGCCCAGGCTTTTAACGTAACGCAGTACCTGCAAAGATTCCGGTCCGTGATTGACAAGATTGCCGGCAAACCACAGTCGATCTTCCAACGGATCGAAGCCGATAGTCGCCAGCAGTTGCATCAGTCTCTGGTAGTCGCCGTTTACGCTGCCGATGGCATAGATAGTCATAGGTATTTAAATTCCAAAGCCAGGGCTGAACAAATCTCCGGCCATGACCAGAAGGTCAGCGCAAAGCCGGCATATTGCCTGAACCCTATCAATTTTGATGCCATTAATCTTGGCGCCGGATTTCAGCGGAAGATGATCCTGCCAACTCACTGATTATGCGTTGGAAATAGATGAAAAATCAGCAATATGCCGATGGGTTTAACTTGGTCAACCTGGTTCGTTCCCCACTAAATCCGCAGTTTTGCCGCTGAAATGTAAAGTAATCGACACGCTTTGCCGCGCTGATTAACTAAGCCCATTATTCCTGCTGGCGATACTCAGACTGTCGCTTTATTCGACAAGCCGGCAAGGAATTCACTATATGTAAAATCTATTGAAGCCATAAAAACAATCAATTTTATTTGTTGCAGGGGTTTGTTCACAATGGTCTCCAAGCTGGATCGGTTGAATTTCCAATCAGAATTCCAGTGATTTATTAACCCAGGCCGACATACCGTTCTTCTCGAACGAGATGCAGAAACAGATAGGGCCGGGTTCATAACCATTATTACCAGGAGACCTATCATGAAAACCTTAAATACCATCCAATTGGCTATCGTCCTTACTGCCGCTCTTGTCTCGACAAGTGTTCAAGCACAGGGTGATCGCATCGCCTCCGGCGGCTTTTTAAATAGTTGGGTTGCTGAAGTGGTTTACGACAATCCCGCGCACAATCGCGGCATACATAGTTATCCCAATCCGCTTGCGCCGGTTGTGGTAGCGGAAAAAGATATGATTTATGTTGATAAAGCCCATGGTCAAGCTATTTACAGCTATCCCAGAAATACCAAATGAGCTCAACTCACGGCGGACGCCTTCGGGCGTCCGCCAGTATTGCCCAAATAGTCACTTCGCTGTAATGCTCGTGAAAGCGGGAATCCAAGATTTCCATTGAGCGAAGATAATTAAGGGCCGGGCTAAAAGAATTTTATCTTCCCGGAAACCAAGGTTTTAGGCGCGTCTAAGGGCGAGGTTGATAATCTTGAACAGGTTCAAACCAGCTGATTGGAATAAGCGCTTACAAAGCCCGTACTAATAGCACAGGCATCCACGGGCTCACCAATAACAGAAAGCCGGTAAACCAGATATCGAAGGTAGGGCGCAACGCTGGCGCTTCCAGTTGGTCGGCGGCCGGATTGCTGGGGGCGAATATTAATACCAAAGCCACAAACAGCATCAGCGGTGGCGCGAACAAAAATCCCAGCAATATTCCCCAGGCCGAAGAGCCGATGTCGCGGCAGCGTTTTATCATCGCGGATACCCCGAATAATCCGCATGCCAGGGCGATAATCAAATAGAACGGCACGGCATATTCGTCGGACGACCCGCTGGTCGTTATCTGATGCGCATACAGGGGTAGCGCCAAAGCATTCAGCAAAGCAGGCAGGCCTAAAGCGATGTATCGAGAACGGTCGTAACGCAGCATGGTTCTATCTATTCCCTAAATTTGCAGTTAACCGGATCGCCTAGGTTAGCTCAGCGGCTGGCGATTGCCAATTTTTGTGTGTTTTTTGATGATCCCCGCACTAGGATTAGGGATTGTTTTAGTGGCTTTATTGGTTACTGCTATGGCAACCACCAGTGCTGATACACTTACAGCGAACCCGGTCCAATTCATAACGGGTATGCTGCCATTCAGTCGCAATCCGCTGGGCAAAACGCGCAATGATAAAAAAAATCGATGTAGCCGACCTGAAGCCCAAGATGTTTATCCACGACATCAACTGCCCGTGGATAAACCACCCGTTCTTGCGCAACAGCTTTTTGATCGAATCCGCTCAAGACATCGAAAAAATCGCCGCCTACGGCATTTGCCAGGTCTACATAGATACCGCGCTCGGCCCGGATATGCCGGAAGCTCCATCCGTTCATGACATAAACCGGCAGCTTGACGAACATATGCAGCACTTGGGGCGCACGCTCAAGCGCGTGCCGCCGCCGGTTAGCGTCGAAAAAGAACGGGTAAAAGCCAAGCAAGTCTGCCGCGAAGCCAACCGAATCGTACACAATGTCCTCCAGGATTGTCGCTTGGGTAAGCAGGTCGAATTGGAGCAGGTAGAGCCGGTAGTTTCCAATATCATCGATTCGATTTTCCGTAACCCGGACGCCATGGTCAGCCTGCTCAGAATCAAGCAGGCTGATAAATATACTTTTCAGCATTCCGTGGCGGTCGGCACGCTGCTGATTAGTTTTTGCAGAGCTTTGGATATAGACCGCAAGCTTATCGAACAGGTCGGCCTTGGTGGTTTATTGCACGACATCGGCAAAATGCAGGTGCCGAATAACATTCTGAACAAACCTGGAAAACTGACGGAAAGCGAATTTGAGATCATGAAAAATCATGTGCACTACGGCTGTCAGTTACTGGAGAAAACGCCGGGTATTTCACCCATCACGCTCAATGTCGCAGCCGAACACCACGAATGCTACAACGGCAGTGGTTATCCACTAGGCCTGAAGGGCGATGAAATCAGCCTTTACGGGCAGATGGCTGCGGTAGTGGACGTATACGATGCACTGACATCCACGCGGGTTTATCACACCGGCATCGAACCCACCGAAGTGCTAAGAAAGTTATTGGAATGGAGCGACCATCATTTCAATCTGACGCTGGTGCATCAATTTATTCGCAGCATCGGCATTTATCCGGTCGGCACCTTAGTACGACTGGAGAGCGGTTATTTGGCCGTCGTAGTTGAGCAACATCATGAAAACCTGCTGCATCCCCGGGTGAGAGTGGTATTCAATGCCCGGACGCGCTGCTACACACCTCCCGCAGATTTTGATCTGTCCAAACCCGGTTGTAATGATCGGATTACCTCATTTGAGGTGCCCGCGAAGTGCGGGGTCGATCCTCAGCGCTATTTGTAACCACAGTGAAGTTGCCGTCTGATTTTATGACGCTGTATTGGGCCACTCACGCAGCCCAATACAGGTTTATGCTTGTTTTGGCTGGCAATCAGCTATTCAGCTTCTATGGCGATAGGCGCGCCTGATTCATCGACTGGCTGCACAAATTCAAACAACTTGGAGCCGTTATTGATCACTTCGACGTTACCTTGAAAACCACTGCGCGCAGCAACATTTTTGCAGAAGGTTCTTTTGATAAAGCCGGTCGTACATTTATTGGTGCCGTTGCTCAGATCGTCGGCTATGGTCCAGCCATCGGGACAAATAATCGTGGGAATATCGAAGGTTTTGCACACCGGTTTAGGTGTGGTGCCGCCACCCGTTGGCTGGGCATGGGCAATGGTGCAGGCGCCGAACAAAACGGTGCTTAGGAAAAATAATTTTGGCGTTTTCATGTGATACCTCTTCGATGATGATCATTGATCAAGCTCCCTGGGATTTGGGGTGGCATGAAGAATCCCTTTCGAAGAGGAGGTTAAGATGTAGGCGCGGGTTTTGATATGAACTATTCCATCCGGCCCGGCGGCATTAATTCACAGCTATAGCCTGCGCTATTGGATTTATTTGAGCACCTATTAGGCTAAGCACAATCTTGCTGCCAATCATTGATGATCTGACATATCTGGGCCAAACCATCGCTAAGTGCCGCCGGTCCTGGCTGTAAAATATCGCAAGATTTAATTTCGTAGACTCGTTGTTGTTGTACGGCCGGAATGCTGTCCCAACCGGGGCGGGCAGCCAGATGATCCGGGCGGAATTTTTTACCGCACCAGGAGCCAATGATAATGTCCGGCGCGCGCCTTACCACTTCCTTAGGATCGGCGATGATGCGCTGTTTGGCGGAGTGTTTGGTGGACAGTTCGGCAAAACAATCCTCGCCACCGGCGATGCCAATCAACTCCGATACCCAGCGAATACCGGAAATCATCGGCTCGTCCCATTCTTCAAAATACACTTTCGGACGTTTGGCAAAACTCAGGCTGTGCAGGCGGGTGGTTTCCAGTTGCTGCCGGTACTGCGCCACCAGCGTAGCGGCTTTTTCCGGGACGCCGACCATCGCGCCCAGCAAGCCTATCATCTGCAAAATACCGTTGACTGAGCGTTGATTGAACACATGCACAGCAATACCGTTACGGATTAACTCCGCCGCAATCTCAGCTTGCAAATTCGAAAAGCCCAGCACCAAATCCGGTTGGAGCGCCAGAATTTTGTCGATTTTGGCGCTGGTAAACGCCGAGACCTTGGGTTTTTCCTGGCGAGCCTGCGCCGGCCTGACCGTATAGCCGGAAATGCCGACGATCCGGGCTTGCTCGCCCAGCAAATACAAGGTCTCGGTGGTTTCGTCGGTTAAACAAACGATGCGTTCGGGGTAGTCCATTGGGGCATCCAAATTAGGTCAACAGAGGCTTTACACCAATTTCCATCAGCCATTAAAAACCGCCTAACAGCGTATAGCCGAAAGGCGGTGTCATCAGCTCAGAATGCTTTACGGCTTAGCTGGCTTTGATCAAGCTAGGATCGTAATCTTCCGGCGCTTCAAAACCCAGCAGATTCAAAATAGTCGCAGCCACATTCGACAAGCCGGCTTTCGGCAAATCGTCGCGGAGTGTGTAGCTAGGATTCTCCCCAGATACCAACACAAATGGCACCGGATTCAAGGTGTGCGAGGTTTTGGCTTTGGTGCGGCCCTCCGCATTGCGGGTGACATTGCCTTTTTTATCCAATTCGTACATTTCGTCGGCGTTGCCGTGGTCGGCAGTGATAATTGCCGTGCCGTTCATCTCCAAAATCACCGGAATCAGGCGCGCCAATTGCAGATCCAGGCCTTGCATCGCCGTCACCGCCGCCTCGAAATTGCCGGTGTGGCCGACCATGTCGCCGTTGGCATAATTGACCCGCAGGTACTTATATTGGCCGCTGCGCACGGCGTCTATCAACGTATCGGTAATCTCGGCACATTTCATCCAGGGCCGTTGTTCGAAAGGCACCACGTCGCTGGGGATTTCCACATACGTTTCCGAGGCCTCGTCGAATTTGCCGGAACGGTTGCCGTTCCAGAAATAGGTCACATGGCCGAATTTTTGAGTTTCACTGATCGCATATTGCGACACGCCGTTCTTGGCCAGATACTCGCCCAAGGTGCGGTCGATGGTGGGCGGCTCGACCAGAAAGCGCGGCGGTAGTTTAGTGTCGCCGTCGTATTGCATCATGCCGGCGTAAGTCACTTTCGGCAGCGGGCCGCGCTCGAAGGGGCTGAATTGTTCTTCGATAAAGGCGCGGGAAATTTCGATCGCCCGGTCGCCGCGGAAGTTGAAAAACACCACCGCATCGCCGTCGACGATAGTACCGAGAGGCTTGCCGTCTTTGGCAATCACGAAACCTGGTAAGTCTTGGTCGATGACGTTGGCTTCGTTGCGGAAGGTTTCAATTGCTTCGTGGGCGCTGGTAAATTGCCGGCCCAAACCCATCACGTGGATGTCCCAGCCGCGTTTGACCATCGACCAGTCCGCTTCGTAACGGTCCATCGTGATTTGCATACGGCCGCCGCCCGAGGCGATAGCCACATCAAAATCCGCACCGCGCAAGCCGTCCAGATAAGCTTCGAACGGATCGACGTAATCCAATGCAGAAGTCTCGCCGACATCGCGGCCGTCCAGCAGGATATGCAGGCGAACTTTCGCAACACCTTCTTGCTTGGCCCGTTCGATCATCGCTTTCAAATGGTCGATATGCGAATGGACATTACCGTCGGAAAACAGCCCCAGGAAATGCAAGGTGCCGCCTTGTTTGGCAGTAGCGACGACCTCGTGCCAGGCGTGGCCTTGCCAAAGGTGGCCGCTGCTGATCGATTCGGCGACCAATTTCGCGCCTTGGGCAAACACCCGACCGGCGCCGAAGGCATTGTGGCCGACTTCGCTATTGCCCATGTCTTCGTCGCTGGGCATGCCGACTGCGGTGCCGTGCGCCAGCAGTGTGGTCATCGGGTAGTTGGCCATGTAACGGTCCAGATTCGGGGTGCGCGCGGCTTTAACCGCGTCGCCGTCTTCGCGTGGCGAAATGCCTACGCCATCCAGGACGATAGTGACGACGGGGCCGGGGCAGGCAGGAAAACGGGAAGATTTTGTTAATTTCATGGTGTTATGTCAGTGAGTGGTACGTCAGAAGTTAAAAGAAACAGGTTTTGGCGATTCAGCGTTGTGTTACGAGCGCGGTCAAAATGCCGAGCATCATACCTGATCAGCGATGTCCAGCAGCAGGTCAGGATAAAAGAAGGCGTTGGCAATGGTGACGTTGACTTTCATGTCGGAAATGTAAGCGCGGCAGGGCGTGTCATTTAGTGATTTATCTGCGTGGACGCCTCGCCTTGCAAATAATCTTTCACGCTTAATGTTAATTTCTCTGCCAGAGCCATCTTGGATTTACCTTGGATATACAAAACGATTCTAACGGTTGCTGATGCAATGTGGAACCCTTGTGCTAAGTATTTCGTCCGAACTACGGATTGAAAAAACGTCTGTGCATTTTGGGTTTGACACAAATCTACTTTGTCGCACCAGCCAGCGTAAAATTCAAACCATCACGCTATTTACCTGGATTGCATACATCAAAAAGGTGTCGTCATGACCATTGTCAAACCGCAAAATCCGCTTGAACCCTTGCTGGAAAATTGCCGGTATTTTGAATATACCCAAGCCGCTGACCCAATTGGCTCCGGCGCTATCACTAAATTGCCGTTCGCCAATTTCGGCAGCGAGTTGCATCGAACCGGCGGTACCCGGATTATCCCGCTGGATGTCAGCGAGCAATTACGTTGTCCCGGTCCGGCTACCAGTCCGGCCTTGTGCGCGAATTTCGTCAGAATTCTGGCCGGCGAGTCGCTGGCGACCGATTTCAACGCCACCTCGCTGTTGTTTTATGTGATGTACGGCAGCGGCCGCACCGAATTCGATGACCTGACCATCCCCTGGCAAACCGGCGATTTTGTGGTGCTGCCGGTGGGCAAGGATATTCGACATTTTGCCGACAGCGATTCGGCCTTTTACCTGGTGCACGACCAGCCGCTGTTGACTTATTTGGGGGTGACAGCCGATAGGCCATGCTTTAAGCCGACGCTCTATACCGCTGAAGATTCGCTGCGCGAGTTGGCCGCGGCGCAAAAAGCGGCGGAGATGGTGAATCGCAACCGCATCAGTGTGTTGCTGGCCAACAAAGCCATGGACCAAACCTTGACCGTCACCCACACACTGTGGGCGATGCTGGGCGTGTTGCCCAAGGGTGCGGTGCAATTGCCGCATCGCCACCAATCGGTGGCCTTGGATTTGATTCTGGATTGTGCGCCGGGTTGTTATACCTTAGTCGGGCCTCAGATTTCGGCAACCGGTCGGATCGTCAATCCCACCCGCGTCGATTGGCAACCCTATTCCGCTTTCATCACTCCGCCCGGCTATTGGCATGCGCATTACAACGATTCCGGCGAAGAGGCGCATTTGCTTCCGTTGCAGGATGCCGGATTACAGACTTATTTACGGAGTTTGGATATTAAATTTGTATTGCCGGATGGGAGTGTTTCGGGGTGAGTTTACAGGCTACAAGGTTCGCGAGCGATGCTGCGCATGTTGTTTACCTACCGGTAATCGCATGCTTCAATTTGGTGGGACACCAGATAATAATATTGTGTCTTTCGGGTTTGTTTCAATTTACTCTCTTGTCAAGAAATGGCTTTCTGCTTGAATATCTGGCTAAACTGCTGCTCTGCATTCTTCAATAAAGTTTCTTTCAGGATAGATAGTCTCCTACAAATATGAATATTATGTTCTCCGGGAGTATGCTTGGTCGACTCAAATTTTCCACCAGTTACAACGTCAAAAATAATATAAAAATCTGGTTGTAATGCAATATTTTTATTGAATTCAAAAAGCTCTTCTATGAGCCTATCACAAGAGTTGATGGACTCGTGTATTCGCATCGACTCTTTTGAGAGAGTTGCGCTAGAATCTAAATAATAATTTCTAGATGCGTCAAGAAGATTATCAAGAGATTTGCTAAGTTGATCAAATTTTGCTCTAATCTCCTTCCTAGTTTCTCTTTGATTAGAGAATCTATTATTGATCACTAAGCCAGCAAGTGCAATAATCCAGCCGATTGCGGCAATGTCGCATGCTGTCATATTATTTTTCTTTTTGTAGTTGGGCGTCTTCTAAGTATTCCCATACTCGATTTTTATATACAGTCCTTTTGCTGACAATTTCTAGTTTTCGTTTAATTTCATCAAGGCTCATTCCCTTTTCTCTAATAAGTCCGCCGAACGCTTCCTCTAAAAAAGAAGAGCCTAGTCCCAATGTTTCATTAAGATTGACCTCAACGTGCTCATTGTTCAATAATGCTGGATATAAAAACTCTTCGCGAAACCTTTCCCCTGAGAAGTTTCCATCAGAGCAATAGCGGCCAGCTGGAGTTTCCGAATAGTCTTTTGCAATGTATAGAACTTTATTAGTCATTGTTTGGCTCCAATGATATTTCCCAAATAATAATTGTTCCATTGATATTTGTTTTAAAATCCTTTGTAGTCTCTAATTTCATGGATGCACTGTAATCAAAAGCCCCTTTCTTACTAAAGATCCGTAATCCTCCTACGGTACCACTTTTTACCAGTTCAAGCATATCTTTCAAGCCCTTCCCTCGATGAGGTAATCGAGTTTTAGTTCGCGTACTTTGAACAGCCACCTCAATGAGAGCAGTATCACGACGCCGTCTAGCAAAGTGCATTGGAGATGCTAAATATTCTTTAAGTTCAGGCTTTTGTCTAAGTGAACCAGGTATTCCTATGCCCTGATCACATATTGCAACAGTCAGTTTTAAATCTTTATGTTGTGCAAACATACGCCATTCTTTCACTTGCCCTTCCTTATAGGCATGATGAATTATGTTGGTTACAGCTTCAGACATGCTGTCAAATAGTCCTGATCTTGTCTCTTCAGATAAAAAAGTCGATTGAAGTAGATCTTTAAACTTAGAAACATCGTCTGTAGATTTTCCTAATACATAATGCCAAAAACGAACACTGTCTTCGTCAATATTTTTTCTAGGTGGCTTTCCAAGTTTGTTAAGTAATCCAATATGTTGAAATAATTGCTCAACAATATTGTCGTCTGGATATGTGCAGCTAATTTTTCCCGGGTATTCTCTTACTAAACATTCAATTCTTGTCGTCGCCCACAATGTTCCGCAAGTAATAAGCTTTCTGGTTTTTTTGAAAGAAATTACAACTTCATGTCCGGTTTTTAAATGGCTAATAACCTTGTTTAAAAATTCGATCAAAAGTTTTCGGCTTTCTTCTGTTGTAAGGCAAAATTCTTTTGGGGCAAAAATCTCTCTGGTATTGGAGGATTCTTTCCTCTTTCTGTTTTTTAGCTTTTTTCTTATCGCCTTGGATTTGGCTAAGTTTGAGAGTTTTATTTCTCGCTTTAAACGTTTAGCCTGAATAGCACGCAAATATAGTTTTTTCTTTGTAGCTATTTTTTCCATTAAACTGGCCTTCCTGGTAATTTATTTTTTTATATTTTCTAATGGCCAATAATATAAAAAATAAATTATATAATGGTACTGGTTAGTTTTGGCAACAGTGGAGTAGCCCTAATCTTCATATGAACACACAATTCTTCTCGCTGCAAGTAGCTTCATTCATTCCCTTTTGGTAGTCCGCGAAACCTAGGCTAGTAATGGCGTAATTGGAGGAACTTTGGCTTCAAAATGCGCGATTACGTAAGCTAATAGCACATAATTTTCTTTCGATAGCTTGTTGCCCTCGCCGTCTTTGCTTCACACCTTAGGCTAAGCTTTCGCCCCCAACCTCGCCAACAACTTCTCCAAAAACGCCACCTTATCCTCCATATCCTTAAAGGTCTGGGTAAAGCGTAATTTGTCCGCGCCATCGAATTTATACACCTGCGACTGGCTCTGTATCATCAGGATCAACTCGCCGGTGTCGATTTGCGGGCTGGCGATAAACACGATGCGGCCGCCGGTGGCGTGAGCTTCGATTTTACGGATGCCTAGGTGCGCGGCGTGTTGTTTCAGTTCGGTGATGGCGAACAAGGCTTTGACTTGGTCCGGTAGCAATCCAAAGCGGTCGATCATTTCGATTTTTAGTTTGCGCAAATCGTCTTCGGTTTCGGCGCTGGCGATGCGTTTGTACAACACCAGGCGCGCGTGAATGTCGGGCAAGTAGTCTTCCGGGATCAGCGCGGCGACTTGCAAATCCACTTCCGGGCCGGTGTCCAGCGGCGCGTCCAATTCCGGCTGTTTGCCGGATTTCAAGGCTTTGACCGCCCGTTCCAGCAACTCGGTGTACAAGGTAAAGCCGATTTCCTGGATCTGGCCGCTTTGTTCGTCACCCAATAATTCACCGGCACCGCGGATTTCCATGTCGTGCGAGGACAGCATGAAGCCGGCGCCCAGTTCGCCGGAAGTCTCGAAGGCTTCCAGGCGCTTGATCGCGTCCTTGGTCATCAATGTTTTCGGCGGCACGATGCAGTAGGCATAGGCGCGGTGGTGCGAACGGCCGACCCGGCCGCGCAACTGGTGTAACTGCGCCAGACCGAGTTTGTCGGCGCGGTTGATGACGATGGTGTTGGCGCTGGGGATGTCGATGCCGCTTTCGATGATGGTGGTGGCGATCAACACGTTGAAGCGCTGGTGGTAAAAATCCAGCATGATCTGCTCCAGCTCGCGCTCGGCCATCTGGCCGTGGGCGATCTGGATGCGCGCTTCCGGCACCAGTTCGCCCAGTTCGCGCATCATCTTGTCCATGGTCTTGACGTCGTTGTGCAGGAAAAACACCTGGCCGCCGCGCTTGATTTCCCGTTGGCAAGCTTCCTGCACTTGCGAATCTATCCATTCGGTGACGAAAGTTTTGATGGCGTGGCGGTTCGGCGGTGGCGTGGCGATGATGGAAATATCGCGCAGGCCGGCCATGGCCATGTTCAAGGTGCGCGGAATCGGTGTCGCGGTCAGGGTTAACAAATCCAGCTCGTGGCGCAGCTTTTTGAAATGTTCTTTTTGCGTCACGCCAAAGCGGTGTTCTTCGTCGATGATCACCAGGCCCAAGGCCTTGTATTTCATTTCCTTGGACAGCAATTTGTGGGTGCCGATGACGATGTCGACCTTGCCGTCGGCCAAGTCGTCGGCGATGGCTTTTTGCTGTTTGGGGGTGACGAAGCGCGAGGTGACTTCGATGCGCACCGGCCAGTCGGCGAAGCGGTCGCGAAAGTTTTGATAATGCTGCTGGGCGAGCAGGGTGGTGGGCACCAGCACCGCGACTTGTTTGCCGCTTTGCACCGCCACAAAGGCCGCGCGCATCGCCACTTCGGTTTTGCCGAAACCGACATCGCCGCAAACCACGCGATCCATCGGCTGGGTGGCGGCCATGTCTTGCAAGATGGCGTCGATGGCGCTGAGCTGGTCCGGGGTTTCCTCGAACGGGAAGGCGGCGGCGAAGGCGTTGTAGTCGCTGTTATCGATGTTAAAGGCAAAGCCTTCGCGGGCGGCGCGTTTGGCGTGGATGTCCAGCAACTCGGCGGCCACGTCGCGGGCGCGCTCCATGGCTTTTTTCTTGGCCTTGCTCCATTGGTCGGTGCCTAAACGATGCAGCGGCGCATTTTCGGCGCTGACCCCGCTGTAACGGCCAATCATGTGCAAGGAAGCCACCGGCACATAAATCCTGTCGTTATTGGCGTATTCCAACATCAAAAATTCGGCGTCGATACCGCCGACGTTGAGAATCTGCAAGCCCAAGTACCGGCCGACGCCGTGCTCCTGATGCACCACCGGCGAGCCTATCGTCAGCTCATCAAGGTTGTTGAAAATGTTTTCCAGCGCCCGCGCCGCCGATTTTTGCCGGCGCCGGCGTTGTTGGACTTTTTCGCCGCTGAGCTGGCTTTCGGTGATGATGGCCAGCTTGTTGTCTTCCAGCCAAAGCCCGTGGTCCATCGGCGCGACAACGATGCACGGCGAGTGATCGGTTTGTAAAAACTCTGGCCAGCTTTGGACCTGTTTGGCGGCGAGTTTGACACTTTTTAATTTGTCGATCAGGCCTTCGCGGTGGCCGGCGGTTTCGGCGACGAACAGGATTTTGCCATCGAAGCCTTCGATGAATTGGCGCAGGCGCTGAGCGGGTTCTTTTAAGCGACTGTCTATTGCTACGTCCGGCAGCTGTTTGCAATCGAACGTGTGGGCGGTTTCAGATTGATTGTCCAGTACGATGCGGCTGAAGCTGTCGGTGTGTTGTTGGATTTCCTCGGCCGACAGAAACAAACGAGTCGGCGGCAATAAGGGGCGATCGGTGTCGTATTTGCGTTGCTGATAGCGTTCGTCGGCTTCGCTGTAAAAGCGCTGGGCGTTTTCGGCGAAATTGGCCGGTAGCACAAACAGCGCTGTCTTGGGCAAATAGGCGAACAGCGATTCGGTGCGCTCGACGAACAGCGGCAAGTAATATTCGATGCCGGCCGGGGCGATTTGCTTGGAAACGTCGAGATAAAGATTATTCTTGGGCGAGGCGTCCGGGAATTGCTCGCGGAAGGCCTGACGGAAGCGTTTGATGGCTTCGTCGGTAAATGGAAATTCGCGGGCCGGGAATAGCTCGACTTTCTGCATTTTGTCTTGCGACATTTGCGTGTCGGGGTCGAAACTACGGATCGATTCGACGTCGTCGTCGAACAATTCGATGCGGTAGGGTTGCTTGGATCCCATCGGAAACAAATCCAAAATCGAGCCGCGCACCGCAAATTCACCGTGTTGATAGACTTGCGAGACGCATTGATAGCCGACCGCTTCCAGTTTGGCGCGGGTGACTTCCAGGCTCAAAGTGCCGCCGACTTCGATCGCAAAGCTGTGCGCCAAAATATGCTCGCGTGGGGCCAGACGATGCATCAGCGTCGCCACCGACAAAATCAGCGCGCCGCGCTTGGTGTCTGGTAGCAAGGCCAGAGTGCGCAAGCGTTCGGAGATAATCTCCGGTAATGGCGAGAATACGTCGTAAGGCAGGGTTTCCCAATCCGGAAAATGCAGAATCGGCAGGCTGTTGTCCAAAAAGAACGCCAGCTCGTGTTCCAGGCGCAGCGCAGTTTGAGTGTCTGGGGTGACGATGACTAGCAGGCGCTTTTCCTGAGCAATCGTTTGCGCCAGCGTCAGCGAGTCGCCGCAGCCGCTCAGACCACTCCAGTATATTGTGGTGCCTTGTTGTGGCAATGCAGTTGCGGGGATTGTTGGTAAGGACATGGCGTTAAGTCAGATTTTTGAAGCGCGCAATTATAACCAGTAAGGTCACACTTGGACTAAGCATCCGCGCTTTGTCAGTGGCCGGCCTTGGGGTGCTTTTGCCGCAATTTCGCGGCCTAAAACCTATGCTCAGCTGTTTGGGATTTAAATGCTTAGATTCTTTTGCTGTAATTCGATTTCCTGCATGTAGCGTTGGAGGTTGTTTTCGAACACCTGCGGGATGTGGGTGAATTTGCAGCCTATGCGATGTTGATAGGTTGTGGCGCTGGCTCGAACATTGTTCACGCTTTTAATGACAAAACCCACGTGGGCCCTGCTGCCATCGTGCAAATACAAGGCGCATTCGTCTATGACGGTATCCGGCGTTAAAAGGTCGGCAATTTTTGTGTCGGGATTTAAAAACGAAAATCCGGAAATACTGATGTCTGCCACGCTGAACACTTTGGCTTGCGTATCGACTTCGCCCGCTTCATTTTTTGTGGCAAGGTTGAGTTCGCAGGTGCTGTTTTTATGAGAAAGAGGCACTTTAACGCGATAATACTGGCGGCGTTGCATCCAAAAAATGGCGTCCGGGATAGGCATCGCAAACACCGGGTGACCGTCGCTTTGCGACTTTTTGATTGCTTTGCCGCGGAATGAAACTTTAATCCCTTCGTATTCGGTGCGGAACAGCACTTTGGCTGAGCCTAGCAGCTGCTTATTCAGTAATTCCGTAGGCGCAACATCCAGTGTAATCAGATTGGCTTTTTGATCGAGATCGATAATGGTGGTCAAAAATGATTGGTTATGTTCGCCAAAATGCGCGGAGATAATGCATTTCTTTTTGACTAGATCGCTCAAGTGACCAAAAATCAGCCTCGCGCTTCTAACAAGATAGTCGGATTCTTTTTCCATTAAATTACTAAATATTGCGGATAGGTAAGAGCACTGCTGTAAAATACCGCAGATTATAGTGCATAGGAAAGGAGTTTTGATGGGTTGGTTGCTATTGTTCGCCGCGGGTTGCTCGGAAATCGTGTTTGCGATAAGTCTTAAATACAATGACGGGTTTACTAAGTTGTGGCCAAGCGTAGTGACCGGCGTGTCGGGGGCGGGCAGTTTTTACCTGTTAATGCTGGCGATCAGAACCTTGCCCCTGGGCACGGCCTATGCGGTTTGGACCGGCATGGGGGCGGTAGGTGTCGCGATAATCGGGATTTTTCTGTTTAAGGAATCGGCGGACTGGTTCCGCTTAGCGTCCATCCTGTTAATCATCGTCGGCATCGTCGGTTTGAAGCTGACGCATGTGGAATAATGCTGCATTTGTTATCGCAATTGCCGTTGCAAGCGGCGCTTATCGAGCGCATTGGCAGCGGTGACGATGTTGTCTTGATGGATGGTGCGGTGTGTGCCGCGTGGATCGGGCATAGCGGTAATGCGTTGTTGCGGCAATTGTTGAGTCGGTCGTGTCGGGTTTATGCCTTGCAAGAGATGTTATCGGTTCACGGCGTCCAGCCGCAATTTTTGTTGTCAGGCTTGGAAGCAGTTGATTATGCGGGCTTGGTCGAACTGACCGTGCGGAATCCGGTAATTCATTCGTGGAATTGATGGTCGGCGGTGTTGCGTTGCCAACCAGCGACGATGGCTTTTTGCGCGATGCCGGGCAATGGAATCGAGCGGTGGCCGACGAGTTGGCGCGGCTAGAAGGTATCGCGATTAGCGATGCGCATTGGGAAATCCTGCTGTACATTCGCGACTACTATCAAAAATTCCAGCATTTGCCCAATGCACGGATGTTTGTAGCGGCTATCCGCAAACAATTTGGCGAAGACAAGGGCAATAGCCGCTATCTGCAAAAACTCTTTCCGCAAGGGCCGCTGAAATACGCCTGTAAAATCGCCGGCTTGCCCAAGCCGCCCACCTGTTTATAAAAATGTTTTCAAGAGAGTTTCATGAATAACCCCCGTGTTGGATTTATCAGTTTAGGTTGCCCAAAAGCCCTGGTCGATAGCGAGCAAATTTTGACCAAGCTGCGTAGCGAGGGCTATCAGGTGTCGCCGAATTACAAAGATTCCGATCTGGTGATCGTCAATACCTGCGGCTTTATCGATGCGGCGGTCGAAGAATCGCTGGACAGCATCGGCGAGGCTTTGGCGGAAAACGGCAAGGTCATCGTCACCGGGTGTCTGGGAGCGCGGCAAGACGAGATTTTGGCTCGGCATCCGCAGGTTTTAAAAATCACCGGTGCGCACGCCACTGATGAAGTGGTGTCTGCGGTGCACGAGTATCTGCCGCCCGCACACAACCCATTTACCGACATAGTCCCGCCGCAAGGCATCAAGCTGACGCCTAAGCATTATGCTTATCTGAAAATTTCGGAAGGCTGTAATCATAGGTGTACGTTTTGCATCATCCCATCCATGCGCGGGGATTTGGTGAGCCGACCTATCGATGATGTGATGCAAGAGGCCGAGAAGTTGGTCGATGCCGGCGTTAAGGAACTGCTGATCGTTTCGCAAGATACCAGCGCTTACGGTTTGGATTTGAAATATCAAAGTCGGCGCTGGCGCGGCCGGGAAATGCAAACCCGGTTTTACGATTTGGCCGAAGCCTTGGGTGAGTTGGGTATCTGGGCACGGATGCATTATGTCTACCCCTATCCGCATGTTGATGACGTCGTGCCGCTGATGGCTGAAGGCAAGATTCTGCCGTATTTGGATATTCCGTTTCAGCACGCCAACAGCCGAATTTTAAAACTGATGAAACGTCCGGCTGCGGCGGAAAACAATTTGGAGCGCATCCGTGCGTGGCGGAAGATTTGTCCCGATTTGACCATCCGCAGCACGTTTATCGTCGGGTTTCCCGGCGAAACCGAACAAGACTTTGAAGAGTTGTTGCAGTTCCTGAGCGAAGCGCAAATGGATAGGGTGGGCTGTTTTGCCTATTCGCCGGTGAAGGGAGCGGTGGCTAACGATTTGCCGGATGCAGTGCCGGAAGCGCTTAAACAGGAACGCTTGGCGCGCTTTATGGAACATCAATCGGTTATCAGTGCTGAACGTCTACAACGCCGAGTTGGCCGGATCGAAACGGTGTTGGTCGATGAGGTGGTCGAGGAGGGGGCGGTGGCGCGCAGCAAAAGCGATGCACCCGAAATTGACGGTCAGGTGTTTATCGATGGCGCAAGTCATTTACAAGTCGGCGATTTCGTCGATGTCGAAATCGAGGAAGCCGACGAGTATGACTTGTGGGGTAAACTGATCTAACGAAAAAGCCGCTGGTTAGGCGGCTTTTTCAGTTCAATTTACAGCGGTGTTACGTTTTCCGCTTGTGGGCCTTTTTGACCATTGGTCACTTCCATCGTGACTTTTTGGCCTTCTTTCAAGGTTTTGCGGCCGTTGCCGTTGATGGCGCTGAAGTGTACGAATACATCTTTGCCGCCTTCTTGCTCAATGAAGCCGAAGCCTTTTTCGTCATTGAACCATTTTACTTTGCCTTCTACTTGAACTGACATAAATCTCTCTTGCTAATAAAGTGCTATTCGCTGGTTTGTAACTAGGGTTGGTGAATAAAGCAGGTAGTGGAAAACAATGTTTGTTGATCCGATTGCAGACTTGAAAAGCGACAACGATACCGAGCTAAATCGCCTCCATTATACATCGCAATCGGCGGGTATCCACAAAAACTAGCTAGATTTTGCTTGTTAAATGATTGTGACAATAGGTTGTCGGTTGTCTTTGGTGGGTGCAAATGTCAGGCTAACGTAGGTTGCGGGTGGCTATTGGTGGGCTAAGATATTGAAATGAAGTGGTTTTTTATCAGGCTTTTATGGAGAGTCGGCTTGGCTGAAATCCGCTTTTGGCCGCTTGCAAATGCAAATTTGATTGCCGCAAAAAAACAAAAAAAATACTGAATTTTGCAATTGGCCTATTGGGCAGGCCATGAAAAAGACTGCCCAATAGAGCTTGTCGCGTCAAAAATAGCTACCGTTAATCAGGAAATGCGTGGCAATGCTACCGAAAAAACCGATCAAAATGACCGGCATCCATTTCAAGTGTGCGCTAAAGGTGTAAAGGCCTTTCATTTGTCCCATCAAGCCTACGCCTGCTGCCGAGCCGATTGCCAATAAGCTGCCGCCCACGCCTGCGGTTAATGTGACTAACAGCCATTGGCCTTGCGAGATGTCGGGATGCATGGTGAGTACCGCAAACATGATGGTACCGTTATCAATGAAAGCCGACAGGATGCCGACCACAATGTTGGCGATGGTGGGATCCATGCCGACGTATAACACATCCGAGGCCATGGTTAGATAACCAATGAAACTCAGGCCGCCGACGCTGATCATGACGCCGTAAAAAAACAGCAGGGTGTCCCATTCCAGTGTGGCGACGCTTTTGAATACGTCGAATTTTTGGCTTGGCCTGGCGTCGGGAACCGCAACGTTAAATAATTTATACACGTGGGCGAAATCGCTAATTTTGCCGTTGTCTTTATCAGCGGTTTTTTGCAAATAAAAGCCCAGGAATTTTAGATAAGTCAGGCCCGCCAGCATGCCGGCCGCGGGTGGTAGTTTCAGCATGTTTTCGAAGCAGACCGCAGTAATAATCGTCAGTAAAAACAGCACGATCATGGTCATTGCGCCGCGTTTCATTTTTGGGGCTTTACCGACTGCGGCAGGTTGCTGTTTGGGTATCCAGAAATGCATGATTATCGCCGGCAGTGCGAAATTGACTATGGCCGGGATGAAAAGCGAGTAGAAATCTTTGAACGGTACAACCCCGCTTTGCCAAACCAATAGTGTGGTGATGTCGCCGAATGGGCTGAACGAACCGCCGGCATTCGTGGCTACCACGACGTTGATGCAAGCCAACGTAACGAACTTGCGATTGTCTTTGCCCATGGCTGCAATCACTGCACCCATCAGCAGTGCTGTGGTCAGGTTGTTGCAAACTGAGGACATGAAAAACGACATGATGCCGGTAATCCAGAATAGTTTTCTGTAGCTGAAACCTTTACTGAGCAACCAAACCCGCAGATTATCGAAAACGCCGCGATCTTCCATCGCATTCAGATAAGCCATCGACACCATGATGAACAAAAACAGTTCCGCATAGCCTTCCAGACAAGCACGGAATGCGTGTCCGGCCTGCTCGCTCATACCGTTATTCACGTAAATGCCGGCGATAAATGCCCAGATTAAGCTCGCGGCTAATACCATGGGTTTGGATTTGTTTAATTCGGTGACCTCTTCGGTCATTGCCAGCAGATAGGCAACGGCAAATATGCCGATAGCCAAATAACCCACCCAATGCTTAGTCAGATTAAGGGCTTGTGCTGCTTGTTCTGCGTCTGCCCAAGCTGTTAGTGGTGAGCAGGTGAGTAAAATGAGTAGAAGGATGCGCGAAAACACGGGTGAACTCCTTTCAATAACTGGGTGCTGGACAGCCACGGTAGGGAGTGAGTTCCTCGACCGTGACTGCTTTTGCCGTGCCCGCTTAACTACGGGTTTGGCTATCACGATAGTACAAAGTTTGTAACTTTACAGCGAGTGTAGTTTAGCATCGCTAAAGCCCGGATATTCCGCAAGGAATGCTTCGGTTTTATATGCTTAACCCTGCCATTAAATCCAATATATTCGTCACTCCCGCGCGGGCGGGAATTCGTTAAAGCCTTTTGTCTCCGGCCTTTGCGGGAGCGACGATATAGATCGGGTCTGTAGTCTACCGGGGATAGGCTTAAAGTCTGCCTATCTTGTTATCATTGGGCTTCGAGTAAATACGTCAGCCAGAGTGAGGACAGTTTTTCCTGTACCGTGTTTTGCCGCAGACGGGCCGCCAGGTTCGGGAAATCCACATAATCCAGCGCCTGATCTTGGTTGTAACAAGAATACATAAAGCTCTCTTCGCCGCTTTCCGGATCTACGTGTTTGCATAAGCATTGGGCGCAGACGCCTTTCATCATGCATTGCATCGGCGAGTTGATTGAACCGACTGCCTCGTGGCCTTCCTTCAAGTACGGTTTTAAAGCGGCAAAGCGTGCGGCTTTTACCGCTGCCATCATTCGATCCGAGCCGATGACGATCAGGTGATCGACGTCCTGCAGGCGAATGCTGGTGTCACCTAATTTTCCGGTGGCGTAAGACACCATGGCTTCGACGATATTGCCGACGAAGGTTTTATCCTGTGGCCGAGTGACCGGGATCGCTTCGTTGCCGGGTCTGTCGTCTACCGCCCAAACAATCACGTCGGACGCTTCTTCAATTTCCGGGACTTTGAACAAGTCTTCACTGTTACGGTAACCGGCGAAATACAGCACCTTGTTGCCGGCATTGCGCATGGCTTTACCGATTGAGAACAATACCGCGTTACCCAAACCGCCGCCCAGCAGCAAAACGGTTTTACCGGTTGGAATTTCGGTCGGGGCGCCGGTCACGCCCATCAATACCAGCGGATCGCCGACTTTCCAGGTGGCGCACAAGCGGCTGGAGCTGCCCATTTCCAGGGCAATTAAAGATACCAGACCTTTTTCCTTGTCTACCCAGGCACCGGTCAGAGCCAAGCCTTCGGCAGCCAGTGTGGTGCCTTCGACTACAGGGGCCAGTGATTCGTAATTTTGCACCCGGTAAAACTGGCCGGGCTCAAAATGTTTGGCGGCCGCGGGCGCTTTGATGACCACTTCGATGATGGTGGGTGTCAGACGATTTACTTCGACGACATGCGCCAGGAAGGTTGCATCCAGTCTGTCCTGCAGGTTGCGTAATTGGGCATCGCGTTGTGGTTGCTGGGAGGCATCCAATCCAGCAATTTCGTTGGCGAACAGTTTAACGATATATGGATAACCGTCTTTCGCGCTGGCCATGGCTTTTACCACGTTGCCGGCATAAACCGGATGGTTGTCGCCATAGAAGGTGATGTAGCGGCCGTTGCTGACATAAGACGTAAACGGTGCCGGTTTGCCCACTTTGACTTGCGCTTCGTCGGCCATCGGCGCCAGTTGCGCCTTGCCGTCCAACCAGTCGGGTTCGTGGCGTTTGTAGAATTTGCCTTCCATCGCGAAAGTGCGCGGATGTTCGGACTGGTAGATCGTGTTGGGCGCGGTGCCTGCCGCGATGAACAAGCCGCGCAGCTTCACTTCCACTTCATCGGTTTTGCGCCATTTACCGTCTTGCTCGGTCAGTCTCTCAAAGCGTACGGCTTGTAAATGGCCGTATTGGTCTTCGATCGCTTCCAATGGGCTCATGCCTTCGGCCAGGTAAATGCCTTCCGAAAGCGCTTCATGGATCTCTTCGTGGTTTTGCCGATATGCAGGCGAGTCTTTGATGCCTTTGCGGTAGAACAGCGTCACGCCGCCCCATTGTTTCAGGAAAGGCAGGAAGTTAGGTGTTTCACCAGCGGCGGCGGCGCGTTCACGCTCCTGTTCGATGACGCGGCCATGCGCCAGGAACTCTTCCAGAATTTCCAGTTCTTCACCATCGTAACGGCTGCGCACCGCCGCTTCCCCGTATTTGGCCACCAGTTTTTCGTAGCGATGCAGAATTTTGCTGACTTGACCAGGATAGTAAGCCAGTAATTCGGTGGTGGTATCGATGGCGGTCAAGCCGCCGCCGATGACGCCGGCGGGTAGGCGTACCTGCAAATTAGCCAGCGAGGATTCTTTGGCCGCGCCGGTCAATTGCAGGCCCATCAAAAAGTCTGAGGCCTTGCGGATGCCGCGGGTCATGTTGTTTTTCAGATCGATCACCGTCGGCTTGCCGGCGCCGCTGGCAATGGCGATGTGGTCGAAACCCATTTCCCAGGCTTCGTCGATGGTGATGGTGCCGCCGAAACGCACGCCACCGTAGCATTTGAAAGCGTTGCGGCGTAGCAAAGTCAGGTAAATGACTTTCAAAAAGTTTTTGTCCCAACGCACGGTGATACCGTATTCGGCCACGCCGCCGAAGCCGAGCAACACACGTTTATCCAGATCTTCGTAAAGGTCTTGGAAGTCCATGATAGGCATAGGCACGTTGTCGCGATCGCCGGTCAGATGTAGAGGCAGCGGCTCGATTTTCAAGGCATCGATACCCACCACGCCAAAGCCTTCGTTCAGCAAATAGTGCGACAAGGTATAACCGGCAGGCCCCATACCCGCCACCAGTACATTTTTGCCGTTATACGGTAGGGCGGTGGAGCGCTTGATGTTCAGGGGGTTCCAGCGGGTCAACAGGCTGTAAATTTCAAAGCCCCAAGGCATGAACAATACGTCTGTCAGCACATTGGTTTCGATTTGCGGAATATTCACCGATTCGGTTTTTTGGTAGATACAACCGCGCATGCAGTCGTTGCAAATCCGGTGGCCGGTGCCGGGGCACATCGGATTGTCAATGATGATCATCGCCAGTGCGCCGATATTGTCGCCTTGGCGTTTGACCACGTGCATCTCGGAGATTTTTTCTTCCAGCGGGCAGCCGGTCATCAGTGCGCTCAAATGATTAGTTTTGAACGTGCCGTCTTTTTTGTTCTTGATGCCTTTGGAGCAGGAATCGTTATCGCGGTCGTGGCAGTAAATGCAATGATCCACTTCGTACAACACCTGGCGTTGTTTGAAGCGCTTGTCGGTCAACGCAAAGCCGTCGCGGCGGCGATGATGGTTATCGTCGCAGGCCCAGACGTCATAGCCTTTTTGTGCAACGGTTTCGTGGTCAACCAGATTGTCCAGATTGGTTTTTTCCGGTACCTTGAAACTCACCCATTTGGCGACATAGGTTTTTAATTCCGGGTCGTGCTGGGCGGCAAAACTCCAGCGACGGACGATGTCCAGCAGGCCGGCTACCAACGCAGCAGGGTTGTCGTAGCCGGTCAATTGGTCTTTGAACGCGGCAACCTCGGCATCGGTGATTTCGGCCTGTTGCGACAAGCGCCATAAATCGGCACCGAGTTGGCTGATTGCCAATTCCGGATCGGCCTGGAATAAATCCTGTTTGTCGGCGGCGGTCAATAAGCCGTTCAGTTGGGCGCGCAGTGCGGCAATATCCCAGCCTTCGATGGTTTGCCCTTTGAAAAGCTTGCTCAAATTGCCAACGATTTCGGTGCGATAAACAAATATTGCGTCGAATTCGCCGCGAATATGGCCGATTTGTTGGTCGCGCACATCGCTGACATTGAATAAACGCGCGACGAAGGTACCGACTAGCGGTGCCATTCTTACCAACAATTCGGAAACTTCCTCGGGCTTCATGCCTTCGCCGCCGCAGGCGCGGTAAGCAGTAATTTCCGCAAACAAGGCGGCATCGTGTTGCTGTACCGACTGATCGAATACCGTCAACAAATCAGACAGGCGTTTGGCATCGTACAAGTCTTTATAGGCAAAGCCGGGGATGCCGAGGGTGAGTTGGGTAAGGTCGCGAGTATTAAGCTTTTGTGTCATCAAGTTATTCCGTGAGCGTTCGCTTGAAGTGATAAATGAAAATTCGGGTTAAGGCATGTCGTCGACGACGCTGTCTTTGGCGGGCGGCATCAGGTCGTCGCGGCTCAAGCCCAGGCTCAGAGCTAGCGAGCTGGCGATGTAAATCGACGAGTAGGTGCCTTTAACGACGCCGATCAGCATAGCAATCGCAAAGCCGTGGATGGTTTTGCCGCCGAGGAAAGCTAGGGCCAACAGTGTTAAGAAGACGGTTAACGAGGTCAGAATGGTCCGGCTCAGCGTGTCGTTCAGTGCGGTGTTAACGATGTCGTTGATTGATTCCTTGATGCGACTGGTGCGGACGGTTTCACGAATCCGGTCGTAGACCACGATGGTGTCGTTGATGGAATAACCGATCAACGCCAAAATCGCCGATAACACGGTCATGTCGAATTCCCAGCCAAATACCGAGAAAAAACCCATCGTGATGATACTGTCGTGGAATAAGGCAGCGATCGCACTCAAGGATAATTTCCACTCGAAGCGAATGCTGACGTAGACCATGATGCCGACAAAAGCGAAGAACAGGGCCAGACCGCCATCGTTGACCAAATCATCCCCCACTTGCGGGCCAACGAACTCGACGCGACGCAGCTCGCCAGGTTGGCTTTGGCTGCTGTTGGCGACGCTTAGCACTTTTTCGCTAAGTTCTTTTTGACTAACGTTTTCTACCGGTTTCAGGCGGATTAATACGTCGGCCGCGCTGCCGAAATGTTGTAGATTGGCATCGGCAAAGCCTTGTTGTTCCAGTGTGCTGCGCATCTTGTCCAGATCCGCCGCTTGGTTGTAATGCAATTCGTAAACGCTGCCGCCGGTAAAGTCTATACCCAGATCCAGACCCTTGACGAAAAACGAAACAATGGAAATTAGCAGCAGGGTGCCGGAAAAATAAAAGGCCAGTTTTCTTTTACTAAGAAAATCAATGTGTGTAGCGGAAGTCATGCCAATGTTCCTGATAAATGGTAAGTGTTGCGATCCGGTCGCGCTGAATCTAAGGTGTCAAGTAGAAAGCTTGCGGACGATAAGGCGGAGAATTGTACTATTTTCTCCAGAAAGTGGGTGTAAAAAGCACGATCAGCGTGAATACTTCGAGTCGGCCGAGTAGCATTGCAACCGCGCAGATCCAGGTTTGAAAATCGCTGAGACTTTGGTAATTGCCGGCAGGTCCGACTTGATTCAAGCCAGGTCCGGCATTATTGATGCATGCGATAACCGCGCTAAGCGCAGAGATCGGGTCCAGGCCAGAGAAAATCAAGGAAAAGGTCAGCACCACGATGGAAATGAAGTACAGGAAAATAAAAGCCAGGACCGCGAAAATGATTTTGTTGGCGATAGGGGTGTTGCCGATCCGAATCGGGTTGACCGCGCGCGGATGCAGTAGGCTGAACATTTCCCGGCCGGCTTGTTTCCATAACAATAAAGTGCGGAACATTTTGATGCCGCCGCCAGTAGAGCCGGTGCAGACGGTAATACAGCTCAGATATAGCATCCACCACGGTACAAACGGCGGCCATTTGTTGAAATCCGCGCTCATGAAGCCGCAGTCGGTGGCTATCGATACCAGGTTAAAAGTTACATGGCGCAAGCTGGTAAAGAAGTCCGGGTAGGTATCGAAATGCCACAGATAGCCGCTGCAAAGCAAAATGCTGCCGGCGACGACACCCAACATCGGTATTGCTTCCGGGTCCGATAGATAGGGTTTCAGGCTGCGATGATGCAGTACCGTGTAGTGCGTGGCGAAATTCATCGCCGCGATCAACATGAAAATAGTCAGTACCAACTCAATGGCTGGCGAATCGTAAAAGCTGATGCTGGCGTCGTGCGTCGAAAATCCACCCAAGCCCAGCGTGGCAAAGGCGTGGCAAATGGCATCGAACCAACCCATACCGGCCAAATTTAATGCCAGGATACAAGCCAAAGTAACGCCGGCGTAGACCAGCCAGAGCAGTCGGGCGGTTTCGGCGATACGCGGGGTGATTTTGCTGTCCTTAACCGGGCCGGCGATTTCAGCTTTGTACAACTGCATTCCCCCTACACCCAGCAAGGGCAGAATGGCCACGGCCAGGACGATGATACCCAGTCCGCCTATCCAGTTCAGTTCGTGTCGCCAGAGGTTGAGTGACGGTGCTAAATTGTCCAGACCGACCAATACCGTGGCGCCGGTGGTAGTAAAGCCGGAGACACATTCGAAAAAAGCGTCCGTGAACGTCAGGCCGGGTATCCCCCAAATCAATGGCAGTGTGGCCGCTGAAGACATTAATATCCAGAACGAGGCTACCAACAAATAGCCGTCCCGTGTTTTTACATCGCCGCGAAAGCGCATGGTTAAGCCGGATAGTAGGCTGCCTACCCCGATATTCAGCGACATGCCGTTCAAGAAGTGATCGACCATGCCATCCTCGAAATACAGCGAAGTGGCTATGGGTAGCGCGTAGGTCACGCCGAAGACCATCAAGATCAGGCCGAGTACAAAACCTATAGTGCAAAAACGTTGCATAGTGCCCTGATTAAAACCGAAAAGGTTTTGCCGTGTTGTTATAGATCGCCGGTCTCGAACGCGCCAAACAGCCGAGCGCGCCGCAGCCGGCAATTGTAACAAACAATCGCCGAAATGGGCCTGTCACATAAGCTTAAACAAAGCTTCATATTGTTGTCACAAAGCATCTCTAAGCTGGCCTCGTCATCAGGGATCAACGTGAAACGGAAAATCGAAGATTTTCAACTGCTGCGTGAAGGTCGCGGTCGACGCGCGCGGCAAACAACGAGGGCCAGACCATGAAGCTGATTTACTCCATTCATAAGTACGACGTGACGATGTTTACCTGGTTGAACAGCGTTGCCATCCATGCCTACCTAGTGCGCTTTTGCCGCATGATTTCCCGCACCGCCGACGGTTTCCTGTATGTGCTTCTCGCGGCTTGGCTGTATTGGGATCAAGGCAGCAACGATGCGTTGTTACGCGCCATGATATTAGCGTTTCTAATCGAAAGACCGGTCTATACGCTGCTAAAAAAAGGCTTTAAACGCAACCGTCCGCAACAAGCGCTGCAGGATTTCCAGAGCGTGATTACGCCATCGGACCAATTCAGTTTTCCCTCCGGACATACTTCGGCCGCATTCATGGTGGCAACCTTAGTGGGTTATTTCGCGCCTGCGTTGCTGCCGGTTCTTTATGTTTGGGCCGCGCTGGTCGGTTTTTCCAGAGTGGTTTTGGGCGTGCATTTTCCCACCGACACGCTGATGGGCGTGGTCTTGGGGATTGGCGCGGCAATTTTTAGTCTCAATTACATTTTATGATGAAAATTTTTTATGGTGTGCAAGGCACGGGCAATGGTCACATCACCCGCGCACGAGTGATGGCGAAAGAACTGTATGCGGCGGGTTTTGATGTGACCTTCCAATTTACCGGCCGGCCGGCGGACAAATACTTCGATATGGAAGTATTCAACGGCTATCAAGTCAAAACCGGCTTGACCTTTAACACCCATAACGGCCAGGTCAGTTACGTAAAAACCGCGTTGGAGGCCAGTCCGATCCGCTTTATCAGAGACATCAGCAGCCTGGACTTAAGTGCTTACGATTTGGTGATCAGCGATTTCGAGCCGGTCACAGCCTGGGCGGCAAGGCGGCAAAAGAAAAAAGTCTTGGGTATCGGCCATCAATACGCCTTTGGACACAAAATTCCCCGGGCCGGCGGCGATCCGATTGCCGAGCAGGTGATGAAGTATTTTGCCCCGGCGGACATCGGTATAGGTCTGCACTGGCACCATTTCGGCCAACCGATTTTGCCGCCGATTATCGAAACCCCGGCGTTTCCGCAAAACACCCAGGCCAATAAAATATTGGTGTATTTGCCTTTCGAAGATCCGCAAGTAGTGGTTAAGCTGCTGTGCCCATTCGAAAATTTTGAGTTTCATGTGTACTCGCCGGAACCGGCGGTGTCGAAATATCCGCACATCGTTTGCAAGCAACTGTCCAGAGCAGGTTTCCAGAGGGATTTGTACGATTGCGCCGGCATCATCAGCAATGCGGGCTTCGAATTGGCCAGCGAGTCCTTGCAATTGGGCAAGAAGATCCTGGTCAAGCCATTGCACGCGCAAATGGAGCAGATTTCCAACGCCGAAGCATTAAAGCAACTGGGCTACGGCCATACGATGTTTGATTTGGATGACGCGGTGATCGAGGACTGGCTGCACAATCCCCATGCGGTGCATGTCACCTATCCCAATATCGCTAAAGTGATCGTGCAGTGGCTCCAGGATGGCATGCCGGCGATGGATGCGGAGTTTACTGAGCGGGTTTGGGAATCGGTCCAGGTGTTGCAGATAAAACACTAAGCCGGCTCTAATCCTTGTCCTCGTCCGGTATCAGGCCTTTCAATTGTTGCGATAACAGCGTTTGCGCGCCGGTGGTCACTATTTCTTCGCCGGGCCGCACATCGTCGGCCACGAAATAGCCCTGGCTAGTGCTGCTGTATTGCTTGAGCGCTCGGCGGCTGAAATGCTCCGCATCGGTTTTGATAAACACAAAAGCCTGACCCAGATGCCAGACCAAGGCCGGTTGCGGGATATTGACGCCGCTACTGGCTTGGCCGCCCTCTGGAATCCAGGCGGTAATATGGGTGCCGAAGGGCAGGCGGCAGTCCGCGCATTTGAAAAAATAACGCGGGCCTTGCGACACAGGGTCGACTTGCGGCGAGGCGGAAATCAGCGCGGCGGGCAAGGCGGCTTGGCGCTGGCCGCGTTCGTGGATATGAATAAGTTTGACGCCGGGATCGAGCCGGCTATTCGCGGGCAGGGTGATTTGCAGTAACTGGGCGCGATGTTCCAGCAGTTGCATGGCGTTTTTATCCTGAGCATGGGTAAACCAGTTGCTCAGGGTGTCGCCCCACACTAGGCGGCTGTTGGCTGCTATGAGTTGCTGCTGATAGCTGTTGGCAGCCAGATTGGCTTTGTCCGCCTGCCAGATAGCTTGCTGTTCCTGCAAGCGGCGGGTGGAAACGATGTCCTGTTGATGCAGGTCGCGGGTGCGGTTCAGGTTTTGCGCCGCTTCGCTGTAACGGGCTTGGGCGCTGTCTTGCTGGGCGCTGGCGGCCAGGAATTGCTGGCGGATGCTCAGCAGTGGTTCCGGATTGACCACCGTGCCGTAAGCGGCAAATTCGGGCGTTTGTTTAACCACTACCAGTGTTTGGGTTTGAATGCCGGCCCGCTTTTGCGCGGCGCTGTTCAGCTGTAACACGTCGCCGGCGGCGTTGCCGTCGGCCGGTTTAGTTCGGTCGGTGCTTGCGGGGGCGTCGTCATCGTCCGCCCTGGCGGCGGTCGGAGTCAGGCTAACAAAGCCAAGCCAGCCTGCTAGGAAAAGTGCTATGCGCATGAATTTTGTTGAATGTAGTTTGACGTCTTAATGGCCGAACTTGTTGTAAGTGCTTCCCATAGAGTCGGGATTATAAAGTTTGGGCTGGCGTCTGTAATTTTTTGTTGTGTTAAAAAAATAGCCGGTTATCCTTTCGGATTACTGTGACGGCTTGAGGGAAATGCAAATGAGTGAAACACCTGAAAATTTGAAATATGCGCAAACCCATGAATGGGCCAAGCTGGAAGACGGCAATCTGGTGCGCGTCGGTATCACCGACTTCGCGCAGTCCGAATTGGGCGACATCGTTTTTATCGGCTTGCCGGATGTCGGCCGGGTCGTAAAAGCGGGCGAACAACTGGCGGTGGTGGAATCGGTCAAAACAGCTTCCGATTTGTTCAGCCCGGTCAGCGGCAGCGTGGTTGAAGTCAACGAAGCGGTGACGGACGAGCCGGAGTTGGTAAACGACGGCGCGTATCAAACCTGGCTGTTTTGCATCAAAGCCGATAACCCGGCGGAACTGGAACAATTAATGGATGCCGATGGTTATCGGACCCTGATCGAGGAGTAGGAATAAGTAATGGCAAATCAAAATGCAAAGGGACTTAAGCGGCTGATTAACGCCTGCTTTTTTTCGGTCGCCGGCTTTAAGGCTACCTGGCAGCACGAGGAAGCGTTTCGTCAGGAAGTGGCCTTGTTCGTGGTCACAACGCCGCTGGCGATCTGGCTGGGGCAAACCGCTATCGAAAAAGTCTTGTTAATCGGCAGCGTGGTTTTGGTGTTGCTGGTGGAGTTGCTGAATTCCGCGGTAGAAGCGGTCGTGGACAGGGTCGGTTTCGAGCATCACGAGTTATCCGGACGCGCCAAGGACATAGGCTCGGCGGCAGTCATGTTGTCCTTGATTTGGGCCGGCGTGACCTGGGCGTTGATTCTTTTGTAAGGGATAAAGGCAAGGAGAGCGGTTGATTTTGCGTATTGCCTCATAGAAAAAGGTAACCGAAGTATCAGAGTCGTTGCCTCACATTAGAGGTAACCTGGACTTGTGAAAAAATGAGTTTCAATTGTTGCTCAATGGCGGCCTTAAGAGCAAATGGATTGAGTTTGGCATGATGTTCCTGGAGAGTCTGTTTGGTGGTTTCCGGAATGTCAGGATGATTGATCACCCGTTGGTAAGGGGTTTGCGGGGCATGGTATTTTTTCACGACTTTGGCGCCGTCTCGGTGTTTTTTCCGCAGTTTCAGACTGGGACAGAAATGATTCTGCAAAGGGCACCAAAGCGTGCTGTAGACCGCGTTCATCAACGGCACCAGCGCGGCATTATCCAGCCGGTCGTAGCCGAATAATTGCCTGGCGTGAGTCCAGTTTTTCTGCTCGACGTGGGCATTGTCGTTTTTCTTGTAAGGCCTGGAGCGGGTAAACGCCGGCTTTTGCGGGTGGTCGGTGAAATAGCGAACCAGGTGATGATTGAGAAATTCAGAACCATTGTCGCAATCGAAGCCTTTCAAAGGGAATGGCAACAGGTTCTCGATGGCCTGAATCTGTTCCAGGATACCTTGCGAGCCTTTATTCCAGGTGGCCCGGCATTCGGTCCAGCCGGTGACAATGTCCGTCATCGTCAGGCTCCAGACGAAATCGCCGGCCAGCGAATTGCCACAGTGAGCGACAGTATCGGCTTCGACAAAACCGGGCTGGGTCTCGTCCCAGTGATGAGTGCGGATGGGAATCTGGGTTTTCAACAGAGACCCGGGTTTGGTGCCGGACAAGCCTTTGGGGTGCTGGACGCGCAAGGGTTTGAGCAAGCGATCCAAGGTCGCCGCCGACACCTTGAGCAAGTCGGCGCGCACGCCATCCGCCAAGGGGCCGTATTGATCTTCGTAATGAGGCAGCCAGATCGGTATCGCGGCTTTCAGGCGCTTGCCGCACAGTTGATCGCTAGCAAACCAGATGCGCTTCAATGGCTCCAGCAACACCTCGGCTTGATATTTCCGCTTGGGGCCGGGCCGTTTGCTAGGCGAAGCGGTTGGCTTGGCTTTTCGATTCAGCAAACGGATCGCGTACTTACGGGCGTAGCCGCAGACTTCGCAAAACTCGTTTAGGATCGTTTGTTTCGTGGCCCTATCGCTTTGTCGATAGCGCTTTTGGATAGCCTGTAAATAGGCTCGTCGTTCGTGTTTTCCCATGGTGGTAACCCGCTTGATTTCGGTTACACACAATGTGAGGCAACGACCCGTTTTTAATGACCCCTTGGGTTACTTTTAATTTGAGGCAATTCGTTTTGTCGCTTTCGTCTTGTGCCTGTTTCAAACATCCGTTACCTTAGGGCGGCTAAAATCGTCAAACAAGGATAATAATGAGTGCATTGATCTGTGGCTCCATGGCCTACGACACCATCATGGTGTTTCACGACAAATTTAAACATCACATCCTGCCAGAGAAAGTACACATGCTTAACGTGTCTTTCCTGGTGCCGGCCTTGCGCCGCGAATACGGCGGCTGCGCCGGCAACATTGCGTATAACTTGAAACTGTTGCAGGAAGAGCCGTCCATCATGGCGACCGTCGGCCACGATTTCGAACCCTACGCGCAATGGCTGAGCCAATGCGGCATTTCCAGCCGTTATATCAAGGTGCTGGACGATCATTACACCGGCCAGGCCTATATCACCACCGACGTAGACGATAACCAAATCACCGCTTTCCATCCCGGTGCCATGAGTTTTTCGCATTTAAATACCGTGCCGTCTGACTCGGGCATTACCATTGGTATCGTCTCCCCGGACGGTAAGCAAGGCATGCAAGAGCACGCCCAGCAATTCGCCGAGCAAGGCATTCCGTTTATTTTCGATCCCGGCCAAGGCATGCCGATGTTTGATGGCGACGAGTTGTTGGCGTTTCTGGAACTGGCTAATTACGCCACCTTTAACGACTATGAGTCGGAGTTGATGCAGCAGCGCACCGGCCTGACGTTGGAGCAAATTGCCGAAAAAGTCGACGCGCTGATTATCACCCTGGGCGGTAACGGTTCCAAGGTATACACGCGCGGCGAAGTGATCGACATTCCGCCCGCCAAGCCTAAACAAGTGCTGGATCCCACCGGTTGCGGCGACGCCTACCGCGCCGGTCTGCTTTACGGTTTGATCAATGATTACGATTGGGACGTTACCGGGCGGATCGCTTCGCTGTTAGGCGCGATCAAAATCGAGCACAACGGTACCCAAAACCACACCTTTACGATGGCGGAGTTCAAAAAACGCTATCAGGATACCTTCGGTTCCACATTTTGAGTTTGCCTAAAACCCAGGAATTGCTGGCGTTGATGGCCCGCTTGCGCGACCCGGAGACGGGTTGCGCCTGGGACGTCAAGCAGGATTTCCATAGCCTGATTCCTTACACCATCGAAGAAGCCTATGAGGTGGCCGACGCCATCGAACGTAACGATTTCGACGATTTGCGCGGCGAATTGGGCGACCTGTTGTTACAAGTGGTGTTTCACTCGCGGATTGCCGAAGAGCGCGGCTTATTCGACTTTGAACAGGTGGCGGCGGCAATCAGCGAGAAACTGATTAGCCGGCATCCGCATGTATTTGCCGACGTGAAGTTCGATACTGACGAACAGCGCCAGCAAGCCTGGGACGCAGCCAAAGCGCAGGAACGCCGGCTGAAACAGCCCGCACAAACGACCGAAAGTGTGTTAGCCGGCGTTGCGCAAAGCCTGCCGGCGCTGGTGCAGTGCGAGAAAATTCAAAATCGCGCGGCCAGCCACGGTTTCGATTGGCCGGAAACCGAACCGGTATTCGACAAAGTGCGCGAGGAGTTGCAGGAAGTCCACGAAGCTTGGCAGTCCGGCGATCAAGCGCATATCCAGGAAGAAATCGGCGATTTGCTGCTGGTGGTTGTCAATCTGGCCCGGCACCTGAAAGTCAACCCGGAAATCGCCTTGCGCGAAGCCACTAAAAAATTCACCCGCCGCTTCAATTACATCGAAAAGCAAGTGAAAGCCTCGGGCCGCGAGCTGCGCGATTGCGAATTGGCGGAACTGGACGGCTTATGGGACGAAGCCAAGCGTCATTTAAAGCAATTGCAGCCCCATGGCTAGTTTGCGTAGGAGCGATGTTAGTCGCCCGATATACCTAGCGTGCTATTTCAGTTTGCTTTTTAGCGTTTGGGCATACAGTGAAACAGCCGCGGCAGAATTATTGGGCACAATCTCGGACGACACCGCGCCGGTTGTTAAGCCGTTAGAACCTAAAACCGGTAAAAACGACGATCGGAAAATTATCTATCGAGTCATTTGCTCGCCTGAAGACCAAGATTTACCCGACTGCGACTGGTCAGCCGTTGATGACGGCAACGACGCGGCCGCATTGCCGATGCCGGATTTGCCGCCGGATAGCGCGGACCTGGCAGATCAGTCTGCGCAAACTGAGGCCGCGAAACTGACAGCGGAGGAAAAGCCGCAGAAATCCGCGCATAAAAAAGTCGCCAAGCCCGGTAAGTCCGCAAAAAAGACTGCCACAAAAAAGGCGGCAGCCAAAAAGTCGGACAGCAAGAAAAAGCCGCACAAATAGAGCGGATGGCTATAGCAAAGCCCATGGCCTGATTTTGCCGCAAGCGGAACTGCCGGCCCGGTTTACGGTCGAGTGGTTCTAAACTTTTCAAGAGGCGTCACCATGAAACTTCCCGGCATCCCCAAAATTCCCGCTTCCGAAATCACGCCACGCGAGCTGTTTTACCAGCGCCGGCATTTTATGCAGTTGGCATTGGGCGGCTCTACCGCCTTAATTGCCGGCGCGGCTTTCGGCGGCGAAAAGCTGGCAAGCAGCCTCTCCGAAGCTTACGGCTTGACCGATAAATTGACACCTCTGGAAGACGTCAGCCAATACAATAATTTCTACGAATTCGATACCAGCAAGGAAGGTCCGGCAAAAATGGCCGGCCGCCTTAAAACCCGGCCCTGGACGGTGAGTGTAGAAGGCGAAGTCCGCAAACCCAAACAATTTGCCATCGAAGATTTGCTGAAATTGGCACCGATGCAGGAGCGCATTTATCGCCTGCGTTGCGTGGAGGCCTGGTCGATGGTGATTCCCTGGTTGGGTTATCCTTTAGCGGAGCTGCTGAAACAAGTGGAACCGACCAACGAGGCGCGTTATGTGGAATTCGTCAGCCTGCACGACCCCGAGCAAATGCCCGGTCAACGGCGGGCGGTATTGGAGTGGCCGTACCGGGAAGGCCTGCGCATCGACGAAGCCATGCATCCCTTGGCTTTGCTGACTTTTGGTTTGTACGGCGAAGTCTTGCCCAATCAAAACGGCGCACCAGTCAGAATGGTGGTGCCGTGGAAATACGGTTTCAAAAGCGCCAAATCCATCGTCAAAATTCGCTTGCTCAAGCAGCAGCCGACCACCAGTTGGATGCAAGCCGGCCCCAGCGAATACGGCTTTTACGCCAACGTCAACCCGGCAGTCGATCACCCACGCTGGAGCCAAGCCAAGGAGCGCCGCTTGGGCGAGTTTCTAAAACGGCCGACCTTGCCGTTTAACGGCTATGCCGAGCAAGTCGCCGGTTTGTATGCCGGGATGGATTTGACTAAAAACTTTTGACTGTGAATTGGAAAGCGCTTGACGATACTCACCTGCGGCGTCTAAAACCGCTGGTGTTTTTGGCGGCTTTGCTGCCCCTGGGGTTATTGCTGACGGCGGCCTGGCAAGATCAATTGGGTGCTAATCCCATCGAAAAAATCACCCACAATACCGGTTATTGGACCTTGACGTTTTTGCTTATCAGTCTCGGCGTCACGCCCCTCCGGCAGCTGAGCGGCGCAAATTGGCTGGTCCGGCTCAGGCGTATGCTGGGCTTGTTTGCATTTTTTTATGCTTGCCTGCATTTTTCGACGTATTTGGTTTTGGATCAGTTTTTCGATTGGTCGGCTATAGCCAAGGACATCCTGAAGCGCCCATACATTACCGTGGGCTTTGCGGCGTTTGTGCTACTGATTCCGCTGGCGGTAACCTCTACCAACGCCATGCAGCGCCGACTCGGCGGCAAAAACTGGAAACGCTTGCACGGTTTGGTTTACCCGATTGCCGCGGCCGGCGTGGTGCATTTTGCCTGGCTAGTCAAAAAGGATCTGAGCCGGCCCTTGCTGTTCGGCGGCATACTGGCGTTGTTACTGGCTTTGCGCTGGTTTTATAAAATTAAATCGGCCCGTTTACGTCGATCTTATTCGTCGATTTAGGCTAGGCTTACACGTTTTACGATTTGCAAAGGGATGCTCAGTTGCAAACCATCAGACCGAATGTCATCGATTTTGAAGCCTCCGGGTTTGGCTTCGATAGTTATCCCATCGAAGTAGGCGTAGTATTGGGAAACGGGCAAAAATATTGCGCGCTGATCAAGCCTGCCAGCGATTGGACTCACTGGGATGCGCAGGCTGAGTGCGTGCATGGCCTCAGTCGGGAGATCTTAATCAATTATGGAAAACCCGTCGCCCTGGTGGCCAGCGAATTGAATGATTTTTTAGCCGGTAAAACGGTGTATAGCGATGGCTGGGTGGTCGATAAGCCATGGTTATCTCGCTTGTTCTTCCGCTGCGGCGTACAGCCGGGTTTTTATCTCAGCGCGTTGGAAATGATATTAAAAGAAGCGCAAATGGACATCTGGAGCCAAACCAAACGGCAAGTGATGCAGGATATGGCCTTGATGCGGCATCGAGCCAGCACCGATGCCTTAATCATTCAGGAAACCTATGCCCGTACCCGGCAATTGATCAGCGGTGGCTTAGCGCCGGCTTGATCTTGGATTGATTGTTAAAATTTGCCTCTTGGCGCGTAACGAATCTGCCTAAAGTTGATAACTGGCCTTGGCCTTGATAGCCTATGCCGCCGGTCGAAGCTTAGCGGCCTATTTGGCGGAAAAGATTTAGAGCCAGGGTTGGCGCCAACCCGATAATTATAATAAACGAGAAAATCGAGAGCTCGCATCATGAAACTGGAAACCCAATTTAGCAATCAACAACTCAAACGTATCAACGTCCAGGGGATTTTGTACATGTGTTCCTGCCCGTCGCAAGTGGGCGGACAGATCGATAGCTTGCGCAAGCTGTTCGACTATCAGGCCAATTGCTCCGAGCGCAGCGGTAGCGAGGTGCAAACCCGGGTGCATCAACGGATTGCCGATGCCACGCAACAAGCCCATTTGATCATGGAAGAATGCCTGAAAGATGTGCTGGAGCTGGAAGGCTGGGATCCGGAAACCCTGGAAATGCCGGCCGGTCTGCGGACCTTGCTGGAACAAGAAATAGACGGCGAATAAGCCAGGGCCGGCAGTTCCTTTGCCGGGAATGTGGGCGGATGAATCTCTAAGCTAGGGGGTTATTTATCCGAACGGCGGGCGCGAGGCACTTTCCTCATTGCCCGTATTTCTTTTCCAATTCCCGAGACAGGGCCTCGGCTTCTTCATCGGACATATTTTCCAATTCCTGCAGGCTTTTGCCGGTTACTTGTTTTACCGCCGCTGCGCCTTGGCCTTGGCTAAGCGCACTGCGAGCTTCCTGAGCCAAGCGATTGGCCTCGTCTGTGGTTTGTTTGATCTTGGCGTCGTACAAACGATTCACTTCCGCATCCGATTTACCCTTGGCCGCTGCGCCGAGGTTTTTGCGCTTGCTGTCCATCATTTCCCGATTGCCTTTGGCGTTGGCCTCGTCGACCATTTTTTGCGCCTCGCGTTCTCTGGTTTGTTCGGCGCGCTGCGTGGCCTCCCGCTGTGCTTGTTCTTGTGCTTCCAGTTCCGGGTCCCAATCGGCCAGGGCATTGGGATTAAAAATCGTCAGTAACATGAGCAAGATGACGCTGTTCATAAGAGATCTCCTGGCAATGCGGGGGAACGGACTTCGGTGCCGTCTCTGCTTAATTATTTTGGGTTAATCCAGTCTTGAGGACGGTTATTCACTTTAGTGGCCTACGCTCTGGCCTGTCAACCAAATGCGGCATAGGTTTGCGAAGGCTTCATTCTCTAAGCTATGTATATGTCGTATTTCCGGCAATCGTTGTGTGGTTTTGTTGAGTTTGTTGGTTAGCAGACAGAGGCTAAGCCGCGTTAAACCCTAATAGTCTTACGAATGCAAAGGTTTTAACGTTGTCCTGTGGCCGGCATGGATGTTGCACCGGGTAAGCGGGGCAATGCCGGTAGCGGAAGGCTGTTGGCGCTGCAACTCGAATAATAACAACCAAACGTTTTCAACCGTCCGGGAGTAGCTCGGTCGGAACAGCTGCGGGGGCGGCTTTGAAAACTTGCTGTTGAAGCTACTGGATAACAACAATCAACGCCCAGACTCGCGTGGTGTCGTCAAGCCAGTCACTTCGATTAGCCATAACGACGACTGGAGTATCCATGATCGAAACCTTTTACGATGTGATGCGCCGACAAGGCATCACCCGCCGCAGTTTTCTGAAATTTTGCAGTTTAACAGCTGCCTCGCTGGGCTTGTCTCCAGCATTTGCGCCGAAAATTGCCCATGCGATGGAAACCAAGCCGCGCATCCCGGTGTTGTGGCTGCACGGTCTGGAATGCACCTGCTGCTCGGAATCCTTCATCCGTTCCGGCCATCCCTTAGCGAAAGACGTGATCTTGTCGATGCTGTCCTTGGATTATGACGACACCATCATGGCCGCCGCCGGCCATAACGCCGAAGCCATCGTCACCGAGATCGTCGAAAAATACAAAGGCAACTACATCCTGGCCGTGGAAGGCAATCCGCCGCTGGCCGAAGATGGCATGTATTGCATCATCGGCGGCAAGCCCTTCGTTGATCAGCTGAAATACGCCGCAGAAAGCTGCAAGGCCATCATTTCCTGGGGCTCTTGCGCTTCCTGGGGTTGCGTGCAAGCCGCCAAGCCCAATCCCACTCGAGCGACGCCGGTACATAAAGTCCCCGGCTTGGCCGACAAGCCGATTATTAAGGTGCCTGGTTGCCCGCCGATTGCTGAAGTGATGACCGCCGTGGTGGCTTATCTACTAACGTTCGACAAACTGCCGACCCTGGATAAACAAGGCCGGCCGCAAATGTTCTACAGCCAGCGCATCCACGATAAATGCTACAGACGGCCGCATTTCGACGCCGGCCAATTCGTCGAGCAATGGGATGACGAAGCCGCCCGCCAAGGCCACTGCCTGTACAAAATGGGTTGCAAAGGGCCAACCACGTATAACGCCTGCTCCACAGTGAAATGGAACGAAGGCACCTCGTTTCCGATTCAATCCGGCCACGGCTGTATCGGCTGTTCCGAGGACGGTTTCTGGGATAAAGGCAGCTTTTACGACCGCCTCACCGGCATCAACCAATTTGGTATCGAAGCTAACGCCGATGCGGTCGGCGGCACCGCCGCCGCGATTGTGGGTGCCGGCGTTGCCGCGCATGCCGGTTTGACCGCTTTAAACAATGCCAAACAAGCCGGGGATAAACAACCAGGAGCGCAGCAATAATGACAGTCCGAAACACCCCCAACGGTTTTAATTTAAACGATGCCGGCCGCCGCGTGGTGGTCGATCCGGTGACCCGCATCGAAGGCCATATGCGCTGCGAAGTCAATATCGACGACGACAACATCATCCGTAACGCCATCTCCAGCGGCACCATGTGGCGGGGGCTGGAAGTGATTTTAAAAGGCCGCGACCCGCGCGACGCCTGGGCTTTCGTGCAACGCATCTGCGGCGTCTGTACCGGTACTCACGCCTTGACCTCGGTGCGGGCGGTTGAAGATGCCCTGAAAATCAAGATTCCGGAAAACGCCAACTCGATCCGAAACATCATGCAGCTCAGCTTGCAGGCGCACGATCACTTGGTGCATTTCTATCATTTGCATGCCTTGGATTGGGTGAATCCGGTCAACGCCTTGAAGGCTGATCCGGTGGCAACTTCGGCCTTGCAACAACAGATTTCGCCGAGCAATCCCAAGTCTTCACCGGGCTATTTCCGCGACACCCAAAATCGGCTGAAAAAGTTTGTCGAATCCGGCCAATTGGGTCCGTTCAAAAATGGTTACTGGACCAATCCGGCCTATTTGCTGCCGCCGGAAGCCGATTTGTTGGCGGTGACCCATTATCTGGAAGCGCTGGATTTTCAAAAGGACATTATGAAAATCCGCACCATCTTCGGCGGCAAGGACCCGCATCCGAATTGGCTGGTCGGCGGCGTGCCGTGCGCGATCAATCTGGACGGCGTCGGCGCGGTCGGTGCGGTGAACATGGAGCGCTTGAACCTGATTTCGTCGATTATTGACCGTACGATAACCTTTATCGACCAGGTCTACATTCCGGATTTACTGGCGATTGCGCAGTTCTACAAAGGCTGGATGTACGGCGGTGGTTTGGCCGGCGCCAGTATGCTGTCTTACGGCGACATTCCGGACAAAGCCAACGACTATTCTGCCGCCAACTTGCTGATGCCGCGCGGCGCGATCATTAACGGCGATTTGACTAAAGTTCATGAAGTGGACTTGACCGATCCAGAGCAAATCAAGGAATACGTGCCCCACTCCTGGTACAAATACCCGGACGAAGCGCTGGGTTTGCATCCTTATGATGGCATCACCGAACCGAACTATAAAATCGGCGCGAAAACCAAGGGCGACCGCACCAATATCCAGGAACTGGACGAAAGTGCCAAATACTCGTGGATCAAAGCACCGCGTTGGCGCGGGCATGCCATGGAAGTTGGACCGCTGGCGCGCTATGTGATCGGTTACGCACAAGGTAATAAGGAAATTACCGAACAGATTAATTTTGTGCTGAAAACCCTGGACGTGCCGGTCAGCGCCTTGTTCTCCACCTTGGGCAGAACCGCTGCACGCGGTCTGGAAGCGCAATGGGCCGCCGGCAAGATGCGTTATTTTATGGACAAACTAATCACCAATCTGAAAACCGGCGATTTAAGCACGGCTAATGTCGAGCGCTGGGACCCGGAAACGTGGCCGAGCAGCGTCAAAGGTGTCGGATTTACCGAAGCCCCACGTGGTGCTTTGGGGCATTGGTTGAAAATCGAAGACACCAAAATCGCCAACTATCAATGCGTGGTGCCGACCACCTGGAACGGTTCGCCGCGCGACGAGCAAGGCAATATCGGCGCTTTCGAGGCCTCGTTGATGAACACCAAAGTCGAGGTGCCGGACGAACCGGTGGAAATTTTGCGCACACTGCATAGTTTCGACCCGTGTTTGGCTTGCTCCACGCATGTGATCAGCCCCGACGGTACTGAATTAACCCGCGTCCAAGTCAGATAAGGAATAGCCATGAAAAACTTGTTTTGGACTTTGTTACTGCTGGCGCTGGCCGGCAATGCCCATGCTCACAGCCATCCGGGTATCGATAGCTTTACCCATGCATTGGAACATCTGTTTCTGATCCAAGGCCTGCCCATGCCTTATGCCTTGGGCGGTAGCTTGATATTGCTGGTGCTGGCCGTGGTGGCAGTCTGCTGGGCGAGCCGCTGGCGGAGACCCTTATGAGCGCGCCCCTGGCTCCGGTTTATGTGTACGAGTTGCCGGTCAGGCTTTGGCACGCGGTCAATGCCTTGGCGATTACCGTACTGGCGGTCAGCGGCTATCTGATTGCCTCGCCGTTACCGTCCCCAGTCGGCGAAGCCAGCGAGCATTTTCTGATGGGCTATATCCGCTTTGCGCATTTTGCGGCGGGCTATGTGCTGGTGATCGGTTTTCTGGGACGAATCTACTGGGCGTTTGCCGGTAATGAGCATGCTCGGCAGATCTTTCTGCCGCCCTTGCTGCAAGCGCATTTTTGGGACGGCGTTTTGCAGGAACTGTTGTGGTATGCGTTTTTGACCAAAGCACCGCGCCACTACATCGGTCACAACCCGCTGGCAATCTTGGCGATGCATTTTGTATTGGTGTGGGGTTCCTTGTTCATGATCTTCACCGGCTTTGCCTTGTATGGCGAAGGCGAGGGGCAGGGCAGTTGGCAATATGCGCTGTTCAGTAGTTGGTTGCTGCCGCTGTTCGGCGACAGTCAAACCGTGCACACCTGGCACCATCTGGTGATGTGGTTCATCGTCTGTTTCGTGCTGATTCATATTTATGTCGCGGTGCGCGAGGACAAATTATCCGGGCAGAGCATGCTGTCCACCATTGCGACCGGCTGGCGGACCTTTAAAGATGACAAGCCGGTGGACGATGCGCATTAAATTCGTAGGGTGGGCACTGTTTTGGTGCCCACGCGGAACAGAACGGTGGGCACTTAATTGTGCCCACCCTACGCTTGCCTGAGCGAGCTATGGCAAATACTCCAGCCAACATCCTGCTACTCGGCATCGGCAACCTGCTTTGGGCCGACGAAGGCTTTGGCGTGCGCGTTATCGAACATCTGCAAAAACACTACCGTTTTCCGGATAACGTGCAAGTGGTGGACGGCGGTACGCAGGGCGTCTATCTGATCGAGCATGTCCAGGCGGCGGATGTATTGGTGGTATTTGATGCGGTCGATTATGGTCTGCCACCGGCCACCATGAAGCGCGTTGAAAATGACGAGGTGCCGAATTTCCTCGGTGCCAAGAAAATGAGCCTGCATCAAACCGGTTTTCAGGAAGTATTGGCGCTGGCGCAAATGCTGGGTGAATATCCCCAGCATTTATTGCTGATTGGCGTGCAGCCGGAAGAACTAGAAGATTACGGCGGCAGCCTGCGGCCCGCCGTCAAAGCGCAAATTCAACCGGCTATCGAGATGGCTCTGTCTTATCTGCAAAGGTTCGGCGTCGTTGCTGAGTGCGTGGACACACCGCAAGCATTGGCCGACCCGATCTTGAATATCCAACGCTACGAACAAGAACGGCCGTCGCCCGAACAAGCCTGTCGGTTGGGTGACGAACGTATCGTGTTATCCGCGGCTTTTGAGGTGAAGCTGCCGCCGGCTTCTGACCTGCCCAGTCTGCAAGTCGATGTCGATTATCGGGGCAAATACTGATGTGTATCGGCATCCCCATGCAAGTCATAGAACCGCGCGGCGATTCGGCACTTTGCGAGTATCGCGGCCAAACCACGCTGATTGACATGATGTTGGTGGGCGAACAAGTCGCCGGCACTTGGTTGCTGGTGTTTCTAGATGCTGCCCGGGAAGTCATCTCCGCAGAGCGCGCCGCACAAATCGCCGATGCCTTAGAAGCCATGCGCTTAGCCATGCAAGGCGAAACCAATTTCGATCATTTATTCGCCGACCTAGTCGACCGTGAACCCGAACTGCCGGAATTTTTAAGAACATGAGCACGCCCTTGCTGGAACAATTGCAAACCCGCCACGGCCTGCCGCTGCTGGATGCCGAGAGTTACGACAACTTTATTTACGGCCACGACACCGTGGTGCTGTTCTTTGCCAACGATCCGTTGCTGTTCCCGGAAAGCCACGATCTGGCCGTGATTTTGCCGGAGCTGTTAAAAGCCTTTGCCGGGCGCTTGCACGGTGCGCTGATCGATAAATCCATCGAACGCGAGTTACAGGCTAGGTTTAGATTTACCAGTTGGCCGTCCTTGGTGTTTTTGCGCGGCGGCGAGTATTTGGGCGTGATTACCGGGATCAAAGATTGGGCGGAATACGGGCAGGAGTTTGCCAGGATTTTGGCCTCCGAGCCGGGGCAGCCGCCGGGGTTTGATCTGGGTAAGGTTTGTGGTGCTGGGTAGGCTTAGTTAGTTTTTGAAGTCGCTTGCTATCGGCGCTTTAAGGCGTTGCGTAATTCAGCGGTCTGATTTCTTCTCCCCTTGGGAGAGCGCTAGGGTGAAGGGAATCTCACCGGCTCTTTAACAATTTGGTGTCACTATTGCGCAGTACTCCAACAGTCTTTATGTTGGAGTACAATGCGCATACTAAAGCCATATTCATGGAGACAACATCATGGCAGTCACGAACAGCGCAACAAAGAAAGCCACCAATATCACCTTGTCTGCCGATGTGCTGGCCGAGGCCAAGGCATTGAATATCAATATTTCGCAGGCCTGCGACCGACACCTGCGCGAGTTGGTGCGCGGCGAAAGAGAAAGGCGTTGGCAGCAAGAGCATGCCGAGTTTATCGCAGCCTACAATCAAACGATTGAGCAAGACGGTTTGCCGCTAGACGAATGGCGGTCTTTCTGACATGGCGCGCTTCGATGTTTACCGCAATAGCAGTACAACGTCCGACGACGTGCCGTATCTGCTGGATGTGCAAAGCGATGTCTTGAATTCTTTGGACAGCCGAGTCGTCGTACCGCTGCGCCGGCTTGATCGCTTTCCGGCAGTCAAATTACCCACTAATTTGAGCCCGATTGTGGTGGTCGATGGTCTTGAGTGTGTGTTGGAAACGCCGAAATTGGCATCGGTTCCGGCTCGGATTTTGAAATCACCGATGATGTCGTTGGAAGCGCAGCGGTTTGAGATAGGGGCAGCGTTGGATTTTTTGTTTCAGGGGTTTTGATTGATTTTGTGTCGCTATCGCGGCTTATTTTGATGTCGGGTCTCGGCCCGACAGCCGAGTGACTTTTCTTTGCTTGGCCAAAGAAAAGTCACCAAAAGAAAGGCCACCCGACATTCCGCCTTACTCCTGCGCTTCTCGCTTTTGCCGAGGGTTTTCGGAAGGGGCTTCCCTGCCCCTCCGAAAACGAGCGGCATCCCTGCCGCTCCCCTGCGGGCTATTCTCGCCAAAAGCTGCGATGCTCGGGGCAGAATAACGGGAATAGTCCACTCCAACTGATAAAATGTGTAGCTAAGGTTTTTTGGTAGGCTGGGTTGGAACGACAGTGTAAACCGAGCTCTGGCCTATATCGCTGGGCTTCGCGTTGCTCTGCCCAGCCTACTAGTTGACTTAGATGAGGAATTTAATGAGCGACGATCCAAAAAGAACAACGCCTATCGGCCTTGCTCGTTATGCAAGAGAATTTTTCGATTTTGCGTTAGCAGCTGACGACAAAATAGGACATAGACCTGGCTTTGAGTCTATTGCCCCCATACCAGTCATGTATCTTATGGGGCATTCGATTGAGCTTTGTCTGAAGGCATATCTTGTATTCTGCGGTGTTCCCTTGCGTGATCTTAGAACCAAGAAATTTGGACATGACATCGTGAAGTGCCTAAAAAAAGCTAATGAACTTGGCTTAGGGTCGCTCGTTAATCTAGAAGACATGGAGTATGACGCATTCGAAGTATTAAATGAGCTGTATTCAACGAAACAGCTGAATTACATTGTGACAGGAGGAAAGGTGTTTCCGATTTTCGGTCTTGTGGAGTCGGTTTGCAGAAAGTTACTGGATGCAGTTTGTCCACTGGTTGGGTATAGATAACGAAAACCACTTAAGGAATAACGGGTAAGCGCTTTGTCTCTCTTTTGATTCGGAATTAACTAATGTGTCGAACAGTATTGGTGCTGATTCTTTTGCTTGTACCCTACTCGGTTGTTCATGCGGGAGATGGTAGCTCTCTAATTATTAGTTGTAAAAGCGCAGTGAAACTACTTAGTGGTGATACTGGAAATGAACGAGATCATCGAGGATTGAACTATTGCGCTGGCTTGGTCAATGGTGTGATGGCAACAATGGTAATTAATGGTAATTCTCCGTCTGATGAAGCTCGGAAATTTGGTATTTGCCATCCTACTGACAAAGGACAGTTCTTATCCATTGATCCATCTATTCGAGTTGTTCTTAAATACCTTGAAGAGCACCCAGAAAAACTACACGAAGCTGATGCTGTTCTCGCTATAACAGCACTTAAAGGTGCATTCCCATGCCCTTAAGCTTGTTGGCTTTTGATACAAACTCCGGTTTGGTAACACATTTTTGTGGCCGAGAAAACCAGGAGTTTTTGGCAACCAAAATTTCCAAGATTTCTATTAAATTTTGGGACGCTTTTGCTCCCGTTATTCCGCCCCGAGCATCGCAGCTTTTGGCGAGATTAGCCCGATAGGGGAGCGGCAGGGATGCCGCTCGTTTTCGGAGGGCCAGGGATGGCCCTTCCGAAAACCCTCGCCAAAAGCGAGAAGCGCAGGATAAAGGCGGAATGTCGGGTGGCCTTTTCTTTGAATACTTTCTTTTGGCCACGCAAAAGAAAGTATTTCGGCTGTCGGGCCGAGACCCGACATGCAAAACCAGCTTCGCGATAGCGACACCAATGAAACAAACATCCCAAAACCAACAAACAACTGAATATGACCAGCATATCCCTCCCAATTTTCGGCCAAGGCAGCCAACCCGCCGAGGAAGACGGCGTCGAACTCGACTATCTGGCGATGCCGGAAGAAATGACGACGTATCGGATGCCGACGATTTCGGTGGACTTGAACGCTGCCGATCTGGCGCAGGCCAAAACCGCGTTGCAGCAGCTTGAGCAGGATTTGGCAACGTACCCGGCAACCAGCCAAGCCATAGACTTGATCAAACTGGACCAAACCAATCGCCAGTTCGTCGACGAACTGCTCGGCGAAGGCGAAGTCAGCATGCTGTGTAACGGTACGCAAACCTTGCGGATTCAGGAATCGGTGCTGGCCGGTGTCTGGCGTTCGCAACGTCTGGATGCGCAAAAGCAAATAATTACAGATACATTGGAAGTTGGCATCATCCCGCGAGCTATCCTGCAAACTGCATTCGCCGATGCCGCTAAAAATATCGATACTGACATGAGCGCGCTGCCGGACGGGGTGATGAACGCGCCGCCGCTGCTGGCCGAGTTGAATGCCAAAATCGCCGAGTATCAACCCGGTGCCGAAGCGCATATCATCAACTTGAGCTTGCTGCCGCAAACCGAGCAGGATTTGGCGTTTCTGGAACAACGTTTGGGCAGGGGCGCGGTGACGATTTTGTCGCGTGGTTACGGTAACTGCCGGATCGACGCTACCGCCACCCGCAACGTTTGGTGGGTACGATATTTTAATTCGCAAGACACGCTGATTCTCAATACCCTGGAAGTCAGCGACGTGCCGAATGTGGCGTGCGCGTCGGCGGAAGACATCGCCGACAGCCATCAGCGTTTGCAGGAAATTTTGCAGGTGTATTTGTGACTGAAGGTTTCTTCGCCGGGGCTTATGGCGGCGATGCCTCGCGCTTGCCTCCCGAGGCCAAGCTGGAATGCAAGATTTGCTGGCACGTCTATGACCCTGCCGAAGGCGATGCCGTTTGGCAAGTGCCGCCCGGCACCGCGTTTGTCGATTTGCCCGACCATTGGAGTTGCCCGCAATGCGGCGCGCCGAAGCAGGGCTTTTTGGTGCTGGACGACTAAGTATGTACTGGCAGGATGGTGAGCAGATTCGGCAAACGCTGGAAGCCGTGTTTAACGACATCCTGGCTCAACGGATGCGCGACATGCCGGTACTGAATCCGGCATTGGCGGTGCGAGCCCTGGGGTTTAACCGCTACAACGCCGATTGGGTGGGGGTGTTGATTACGCCCTGGTTTATGAATCTGTTACTGCTGCCAAGCGCGGAAAGTCGATGGTCGGCGCAAGCGCCAGGAACCAAGTTTGACCAGGCTTTTCCGTACGGCAGTTTTGAGTTTGTCGTCGCCGACGAAGTGCAACTGGGAAGGTATGCGCAATGTTCGCTATTTTCGCCGATGTTTCAATTTGCCGACCAAGCGGCGGCCGTGGCTGCGGCGGAAAGTGCTTTGCAAGCTTTGCTAGCCGTTCCCGCGCCACGAGCGATCAGCCGCCGCGATTTGTTGCGCGGCAATTTGGTAAGACCTTAAATGACGCCGGCGGGCGAGATTACTCTCGAACTGACGCATCGCGCCGGGCAGGTCGCTGCGGTGAAGATAGACTCGACGCGTCCCGATGCGGCGCGGGTGTTGATCGGCAAAACGCCGGAGCAAGTGTTGAGCATGGTGCCACTACTGTTTTCTTTATGCGGCAATGCCCAGGCTTACGCGGCTTTAATGGCCTGCCGCGCTGCCTTGCAGATGACCGCCGAGCCGGAAGCGGATGCCGCTCGGGAATGTTTGCTGCAACTGGAAACCGTGCGCGAACACGTTTGGCGGATATTATTGGATTGGCCGGTTTTGCTGGGTCAGCCCGCGGATAAGATCGCGCTTGCCGCGCTGTTAAAATTGGATAGGCAGTTCAAATCGTTTTTATTCAAGGATGGCGAGGCGTTTAAGCTGGATAGCCAGTTGCAGATCGACGGAGCGTTTTTGCAGACTTTGCTTGATGAATTGACCGGCTTAATTGATGAAGCGATTTTTGCTGGCGGCCGTAGCGGATTTCTGGCTGCTAGCAACGAAGCGCATTTGCGCGACTGGTTGGATGAAAATACAGGATTGGCCGCGCGACTATTGAATGCCGTATATCAACGCGATTGGCCGGCGCTGGGGAGCAGTACTGTGGTGGGTTTGCCGGAATTGGAGCCGGCCGAACTGAACTGGCAGATGCAAAACACAGATCTTTTGGCCTTCTGTCGGGCGCCGCAGTGGCGGGGCTGTTGTTTTGAGTCGACGCCTTTGAGTCGTCAGCAAGCGTCACCCTTGCTCGCGGATTTGCATGGCCGTTACGGCAATGGTTTGTTGCTGCGCTTTGTTGCCGTGTTGATGGAAGTGGCAGTAATTCCGCAGGGAATAAGCTCAATGGCTGGCATGACGTCGGCGTACGCCGGCGATGGCCTTGGCTTGGCGCAAGTCCAAGCCGCGCGCGGCTTATTGATTCATCGCCTGGAGTTGCGTGAAGGCAGGGTGTACGATTACCGCATCGTGGCGCCGACCGAATGGAATTTTCACCCCGATGGTGTGTTGGCCCAAGGTTTAAAGTCTTTGCAAGCGGACGCTGTCGATGGTTTGCGGCAGCAGGCGGAATGGCTGATTAACGCGGTGGACCCTTGTGTGCAATACCGACTGGTGTTGACGCCGGAAAACTGAACTACACAGAGCAATCATCATGCACGAAATGTCGCTCTGCGAGAGCGTGTTACAGATTATCGAACAGCAGGCCAAGGCCCAGCAATTTGCCAAAGTCAAAGCCGTGTGGCTGGAGATAGGCGCTTTGTCGGGCGTGGAGCCGGAGGCGATGCGGTTTAGTTTTGAAGTGGTGATGCAAGGTTCTCTGGCCGACCAGGCCCGCTTGGAAATTATCGACGTGCCGGGTGTGGCGTGGTGCATGCCCTGCGGCTGCGAGGTATTGGTACAACAGTTATACGACGAGTGCCCGCAATGCGGCAGTCATCAATTACAGATCGTCGATGGCGATCAAATGCGAATTAAAGAACTGGAGGTAGAGTAATGTGCGGCGTATGCGGCTGCGGCGAGGGCCATACCCACTCGCACGATGAACCACACGATCACGACGATGCTCATGATCACCACCACAGTCACGAGCATGGACATCACCATCATCACGAACATACTGCAGAACATTCTCATGCGCCGGGTCTGACTCAGGCGCGGATGGTGCAGATCGAGCAGGATATTCTGGCCAAGAACAATCGTTATGCCGAGGAAAACCGCCGCTATTTCAGTGAACGCGGCATGCTGGCTTTGAATCTGGTGTCCAGTCCCGGCTCGGGCAAAACCACGCTGCTGACCGAAACCATTCTGCGGTTGAAAGAGGAGTTAAGCATCGCGGTGATCGAAGGCGACCAACAAACCGCCCGCGATGCCGACCGCATCCGCGCTACTGGCGTGCCGGCGCTGCAAATCAATACCGGCAAGGGCTGTCATTTGGACGCGCACAGGGTCGGTCATGGTTTGGAAAGTTTGAATCTACCCGAGCATAGTTTGTTGTTTATCGAAAACGTCGGCAATTTGGTGTGTCCGTCGGCTTTTGACTTGGGTGAAGCGCATAAAGTGGTGATCCTGTCGGTCACTGAAGGCGAAGATAAGCCGATCAAATATCCGGACATGTTCCATGCCGCCGATTTGATGATTCTCAACAAAACCGATCTGCTGCCATATCTGGATTTCGACAGCGCGCAATGCATTCAATACGCGAAACAGGTCAACCCACGCATCAAGGTATTGTCGCTATCGGCCAAGACTGGCGAAGGCATGGACAACTGGCTGACCTGGCTGCGGGCTGAGATGGCTTTGCAGCGCATAGCGTATGCTTAAATCACTATGCGGTAAGATTTTTTCTGACCGTTTACCTTCATTTTCGAGGAAAGGATATGCCGACTAGTCAAGAAATTTACCAACAAATCAGCCACTTAATGCCATTGGAGAAATTGCGTTTAGCAGAGATGTTGCTTGCCGATCTGGATGCGCCGAATCCGGAAATCGATGCTGTCTGGCGCGACGAGGCGCAAAAACGTTGGCAAGGCTATAAAGATGGCAAGCTAAAATCAGTCAGTTATGAAGCGGTTATGCAGAAATATAAATGAAGGTTGAATTTCTCGAAGCCGCGCAAGCCGAGCTCGATCAGGCCTTTGAATGGTATGAAATACAGCAAAATAATCTAGGTTTACAGTTTTTACACGAGTTCGATGCTGCGATTAGGCGAATTACCGCGTATCCAAAATCCTATACGTTGATTGGCAATGAGATAAGACGCTGCCTGATAAAACGTTTTCCGTATGGTGTTTTGTACGGCCTTGATGAAGGCAAAGTTATCGTAATTGCCGTAGCGCATTTGCATCGAAAACCTGATTATTGGATGGAAAGAATTGGGTGATAAGGTCTCAACCTGAAGCCCGCATGCAAAAAGTGATGCGAAAGCAAGCGCCGAATTAATCTACAACATCAACAATCAGCTTATGTGCCTAGCCCTCCCTGCCCAAATTACTGACATTGATTTTTCAACACAGATGGCGACGGCCTCGGTGGATGGTGTCAAAGTGGAAGTGTCGCTGGCCTTGGTCGATGATGTGAAAGTCGGCGACTATGTGCTGGTCCACGTCGGTTATGCGCTGAATAAAATCGACGAGGACGAGGCCTTAAAAACCCTGGCCTTGTTTGCGGAAGCCGGTTTGACGGCGTCATGAAATACATAGACGAATTTCGGCAGCAGGATTTGGCCAAACAATTGGCTAACAGCATTGCGCAAACCGTCAATCCGGACCGCCATTACCGGTTAATGGAGTTCTGCGGCGGCCATACCCACGCGATTTTCCGTTACGGCGTGCAGGATTTAATGCCGGGCAATGTCGAATTCATCCACGGCCCCGGGTGTCCGGTGTGTGTGTTGCCAACGGGACGCATCGACAACGCGATTCAATTGGTCGAACAGCACAACGTAATCCTCTGCACTTATGCCGATCTGATGCGGGTGCCGGGCGGCGGCAGACAAAGTCTGCTCAAAGCCAAGGCGGCCGGCGGCGATATTCGCATGGTTTATTCCACCCAAGACGCCTTGAAAATCGCCCGGGATAACCCGGACCGGCAAGTGGTGTTTTTTGCGATTGGTTTTGAGACCACTACGCCGCCGACTGCCGTTGCCATTAAACAGGCACAGGCCGAAGGACTGACTAATTTCTCAGTGTTTTGTAACCATGTGCTGACGCCGGCCGCGATGCAAGCCATTTTGGATGCGCCGGAGCCGGTACAAATCGACGCCTTTCTCGGCCCGTCGCACGTCAGCAGCGTGATCGGCAGCAAGCCCTACGAAACCTTTGCCGAACACTACGCCAAGCCCATCGTTATCGCCGGTTTCGAACCATTGGACGTGATGCAATCGGCCTTAATGTTGATCCGCCAAATCAATGCCGGTCAGCATACAGTGGAAAACGAATACAGCCGTGCGGTGACCCGCGACGGCAACATCAAAGCCCAGGCTTTGATGGCCGAGATATTCGAGTTACGGACGCACTTCGAATGGCGCGGTTTGGGGTTGATCCCGCACAGTGCATTGAAATTAAAAGCTCATTACGCCGAGTTCGACGCTGAACAGCGCTTCGATATGCCAGCCATCCAAGCCGGCGATGTCAAAGGCTGCGAATGTCCAGCCATCCTGCGCGGCGCGAAAAAGCCGCAGGATTGCAAATTGCTGGGTACGGTCTGCACTCCGGAAAACCCGATGGGCTCGTGCATGGTATCGTCGGAAGGGGCTTGCGCGGCCTACTGGAGTTATGGGCGACTGCGGCAAAGTTAGAAAAAGCGGGCGCCGTGTAACGCCCGCTTGGGTGGCCCTTGTTTAGCGGGCGAGGCGATGCGGCTTATTTATAGATTTCCGCTGCAGCCGCTTTCAGTTTGGCTTCGTCGCCTTGCATCGGTTTCATCATGGGGTTTGTCGACGCTTTAGCGCCGGCAACCAACTCGTCGGCGGTTTTGAATTTAGCTTTCAAGGCATCCACGGCCGGTGCGACCGAGCCGTTATGGCAACCTTTGCAAGTAGCCGCGGCATCGGCGCTGGCCAGTGAAGGCGTGATGGCAACAGCTGCCAGTGTCAATAAAGCGAGTAGATTTGTTTTCATGAACGTTACCTCGTGTTAATTATTATTTTTAGACTACGGTCCGGACAAGCGTCCAAACCGCTGGTGCGGATGATTTTAGGCATCGGCATGGGTTTTCTACCATAGCCGGAAGTTCCAAGCAATCGCCCGAGGATTTGGGACAGGAGATAAGCAGTGTTGCAGGGGAGGGGCGAGTATGCTCAAGCCGACGGAGATTAAATAACTATTTTAGGAAGTGCTGGTCCGCGCTTGCGCTCAGTAAACCGCGTCGTGATCGCCAATATTGATGGGAATGATCCGGCCGTCTTCGATCAATAATTCCAATGTAATGCGGTAAGACAAATTGATGGAAACCGAATGCAGTCCAGCCAACTTGCCTTGCAGTGGATGCAAACGGAGCGACGGGTGAAACGGATTGGCTTCCAGTAACTGTAAGGCCTTTAAATACGGTTGCCGGAGTGCCGGATGGCGTTTGATAAAGCGTGCGGCTTTTTGGTTGTATTGCTCGGTAAAAACCAAGGCATACGCCATTACAGCGTGTCCAGCCGCGCCAAATGCGCTTCCGGCGACTCCTGCGTGAAGCGGCCGGCCGCCAAATCCGCGCGGGTTTGCGCCAACGCTGCATCCAGTTCGCATTCGCGCAAATAGTGGTAATGGGCGATGTCCATCACCACAAAACGCTCCTTGCCGCGTACCGACACCACCGCTTCCGGTGCCTCGGCCAGCGCCGCCTCGATAGCAGCGATACCTTTGGTTTTTAAATCGTTGGCGCTAATGTGCGACATCGGCATTCCCGGCAGTTAAGTTAGGCGCTAATGGTGTGCTTAATCGTGTGATTTATCAAGCGATCTTTTATACTCAAAAAATCAGGGCTATATGTCGCTCAGCATCTACTGCCTGTACACCATTGGTCATGGAAGGGCCTTTTGGGTATGTTTCAAACGTGCTTGAGTTGCGGTTGAATGCGTGTATCTAAATGGATACAATTGGCCCATGAATTATGTTGTGCAGCAAACGGAATCGTTTGCAAAATGGCTGGCGTCTTTAAAAGACCTGCGTGCCAAAACTGCAATCTACCGCCGTATTGACCGGGCGCAGGCCGGCAATCTTGGCGACACCAAAGCGGTGGGCGAAGGCGTTTGCGAGATGCGCATCGATCTCGGTGCGGGTTACCGCGTTTATTACACAATACGTAACGGCATGATGATTATTTTGTTGGCCGGCGGCGATAAGTCCACGCAACAGTCCGATATTCAACGTGCGATTAAACTGGCTAAAGAGGTTTGAAACATGAGTGAACAACTACTGCCTTTCGATATGACCACGCTGCTGGACAGTGACGAAGCCATCAGCGAATACCTGAACCAAGTTTTGGAAGAAGGCGATAGCGACGAACTGATCAGAGCCTTGGGCTATATCGCCAAAGCCAAAGGCATGGCCATGATCGCCAAGGAATCCGGCCTGGGCCGAGAAAGTTTGTACAAAGCGTTGGCGCCAGGCGCCAAACCGCGCTTCGACACGGTGTTGAAGGTTATCCGGGCATTAGGCGTAAAGTTACATGCCGAGCCGGTTTGAGCTGCCCGTCCGCAACCTGGGCAGGGAATGGCTTGATGCAAGGATTAGCCAAATAGTACGACGTGCCGAACAACGTGATGCGCTTCGCTTTCGCTCAGCACATCCAACGGCCCAGCGAGTTTTGGTATGAGTTTGAATAATTCGAAAGAAACGGAATTACAACGAAATGCCCGTTGGTTATTGCGTCATACAGTCTTAATTGTTGCCTTTACTACGTTTAGCGGACTGCTCTCAGGGTGTCTTGCGTGCTTTGGAGCATGCGATGCTCTTCCAAGCGTCACAAAAATGGTTGTATTTAAGGGGAACGATGAAGCGGTATATTTCGATATTCCCGCCCGTAAAAAATATAGGCGTGCCGAGCTTGTAGGTATCTATATCTATAAGATAGATTTAGGGCATCCAATTCCTTATTGGAGTATGTCGCAGAAAAGTTACACAGATCGAGGCAAGCTGGCGAGTGAGGAGCAAGATCTAGCGTGGCCATTGCGTTACGGGCAAATGGGGCCGTTAACAGAAGTCAACTCTGAGCCTAAAGAGTTTGAGAATGGCAGGTACCGGGCAGAAGGAACGGTACGGCTATATGACGAGAAAGGGAAAGAATTTTTCGATTTTTCTGATCTCTTTCTTTATGAAAATGGCGCTGTGTATGATTACCCTACTGAATAAACGATCTAGAACTCCTAGTTCCGACTAGCGAACCATAATTTGCCCCTTGTCCCCAACCAATCCATCCGTCAGCTCTTCAAAAACTCAAACCCATGTCCTACTTCCATTCACTCAACCTCAAATCCGGCCAAGTCGATCTCACCCACGGTGGTGGCGGCCGGGCGATGGCGCAATTGATTGCCGAACTGTTCATTAAGCATTTCGACAACGACTTGCTACGTCGGCAAAACGATCAGGCCTTGTTCGATGTGCCGGCCGGGCGCTTGGCGATCAGCACCGACGGTCACGTGATTTCGCCGCTGTTTTTTCCGGGCGGCGACATCGGTTCGCTGGCGGTGCACGGCACGGTCAACGACGTGGCGATGTCCGGCGCTAAACCGCTTTATCTGAGCGCCGGCTTCATATTGGAAGAGGGCTTGCCGTTGGCCGACCTGGAACGCATCGTCATCAGCATGGCCGCTGCCGCCAAGGCCGCCGGTACGCCGATTGTCACCGGCGACACCAAGGTGGTGGAGCGCGGCAAGGGCGATGGGGTGTTCATTACCACCACCGGCGTCGGCATCGTGCCGGACGGGGTGAATATTTCCAGCGACCGCGCCGAAGCTGGTTGCGCAATTTTGCTCAGCGGCAGCATCGGCGACCACGGCGTGGCGATCATGGCTAGCCGCGAGAACCTGCAATTCGAAACCAGCATCATCTCCGACTCGGTGGCGCTGCACGGCATGGTCGCCGATCTGGTCGCGGCGGCGCCGGCGGCGCTTCGCTGTCTGCGCGATCCGACCCGCGGCGGCTTGGCGACGGCCTTGAACGAACTAGCCGGTCAATCCGGCATTGGCATGGTCATCGATGAGGCGGCGATTCCGGTCAAAGCCGAAGTCAAGGCGGCTTGCGAAATTCTCGGTCTCGATCCGCTGTATGTCGCCAACGAAGGCAAACTGGTATGCATTTGCGACGCCGCCGCCGCAGAGATATTGCTGGCGGCGATGCGCAAGCATCCCTTGGGGCGCGACGCGGCCATCATCGGCCAAGTCATCGCCGACCCGCACCATTTCGTGCAAATGACTACCGCTTTCGGCGGCCGACGCATCGTCGATTGGCCGGTCGGCGAACAACTGCCGCGCATCTGCTGATGCCCGGCAAGGCCATCCGCGCGCGCGGCGTGGTGCAGGGAGTCGGCTTTCGGCCGGCGATTTGGCATCTGGCGCGCGAGTTTGGTTTGGCGGGATCGGTGTGGAACGACGCCGAAGGCGTGATGATTCATGTCTATGGCAATGCGGCCGACCTGGAACGCTTCGCCGCAGCCATTCCCAAACAGCTACCGCCGCTGGCGCGTTTGGATGCCTTGGAAATCAATGATTTAGCAGGGGAAGCGGCGGATAGCGAATTTCGTATCGTCGCCAGCCAATCCGGCCGCGTCGAAACAGCAATCGCCGCCGACGCCGCCACCTGCCCGGATTGTTTGGCGGACATAGCCGATCCCGGCAACCGCCGCTACCGCTACCCGTTCACCAATTGCACGCACTGCGGGCCGCGCCTGTCCATCGTCCACAGCGTACCTTACGACCGCTGCCACACCAGTATGGCGGTATTTGCGATGTGCCCGGAATGCCAACGCGAATACGATGACCCGGCCGATCGCCGTTTCCATGCTCAGGCCAATTGCTGTCCGGTTTGTGGGCCGCAGCTCTGGTTGGAGGCGGCTATCGGTCCCTCGCTCGGCGTGGGAATGCAGCCGGAACCGGCGCGCGGTCCGGGACGCCGGAGCGTCCAAGACGGGGTTCCCACGCGGAGCGTGGGAATCATGAACGCAGGCGTGATGAACGATGTCATTCACCAAGCCGCGGACTTGATTCGTCAAGGCTACATCCTCGCCATCAAAGGTCTGGGTGGTTTTCACCTCGCTTGCGATGCGAGTAATACCGGGGCTGTCGACAAGCTCAGACAACGCAAGCGCCGTTACGCCAAGCCGTTTGCGTTGATGGCGCGGGATGCAGCGATGGTAAGCCGTTATGCGCTGATCAATTCTCGGGAACTGTCAGCCTTGGAGGACCGCGCCGCGCCTATCGTGCTGTTACCAGCGCAAGGCGAATATCTAGCGAGCGGCGTTGCGCCGGGCGACGACAAGCTGGGGTTCATGCTGCCGTACACGCCCTTGCATAGCTTGCTGATGCAAGAATTGCAGGCGCCCATCGTGTTGACTTCGGGCAATATTTCCGACGAGCCGCAATGCATAGCTAACGCCGAGGCGCGGGAAAAATTAGCGGGCATCGCGGATTATTGGCTGCTGCACGACCGTGACATCGTTAATCGCCTGGACGATTCGGTAGTGCGTTTGATGGATGGCAACATGCGCATGCTGCGTCGGGCGCGCGGCTATAGTCCGGAGGTTTTGGTATTGCCTCCGGGTTTTGCGGAATTCGGCAATATTCTGGCGATGGGCGCCGAGTTGAAAAACAGTGTTTGTTTGCTGAAAAACGGCCAAGCGCTGGTCAGCCAGCACATCGGCGATCTGGAAAACGCCGCCGTGCAACTGAATTACCGGCACACCATCGATTTGTACAAAAAGCTTAACGACTTTCGGCCGGTAAAGATTGCAGTCGATAAGCACACCGGCTATCTATCGACCCAATACGGTCAGGCCTTGGCTGCCACTGAATCCATCGAATTAGTCGGCGTCCAGCACCACCATGCCCATCTGGCGGCTTGTCTGGCCGAACATGGTGTTGATCTGAACGCACCGCCGGTATTGGCGGCGATCTTCGATGGTTTGGGCATGGGTGAGGATGGTGAATTATGGGGTGGCGAATTTTTATTGGGCGATTACCGGAGTTACACGCGGCTTGGATATTTCCAGCCTATTGCCTTACTCGGTGGTGCCCAGGCGATGCGCGAACCCTGGCGGAATACTTATGCGCAACTGCGGCATTATTTCGATTGGCCGATTTTACAGCGTGACTACGCGGATTTGGACTTCATGGGGCTGTTGGTCGGCAAGCCTTTGGCAACGCTGGATACGATGCTGGCGAAAAATCTCAACTCGCCGCTCAGCAGTTCCTGCGGGCGCTGGTTCGACGCCTTTGCCGCTGCTTTGGACTTACATCCCGAGCAAGTGCATTTCGAAGGCCAAGCGGCGATTGCCATGGAAGTGTTGGCGACGCCGGTATTTAATGAGGAGCAGGCTTACCCGGCGACCTGGTCTATGAAACTGAACGGTGACCTTCTGGTATTAAGTTGGCGAGACTTCTGGCGAGCGGTATTGGACGACCTGACACGCGGCACCGGCAAGGCTCGCATAGCCGCCCGTATACATCACACCCTGACTGCCGGGACGGTCGAAGTGCTGAATCGATTGAGTCGTCAAACCGGCGCAGATTGTATTGTCTTGAGCGGCGGCGTGTTTCAAAACCGCTTGTTGCTGGAATCGGTCTGCGAGCAATTGCGCCAACACGGCAAAACCGTGTTATCGCCGCAACGCTATCCGATGAACGACGGTGGATTGGCTTTGGGCCAGGTGGTGATCGCGGCGACGGTTCATGGATGATATGCAGTGTTGATAGGGGGGAATTGCGGACCATGTCGTCTACCAGTTAATCTGTGTGGGAGACAATTGGCGATCGATGTCGGTTGATGATTTGCGTTAGAATGTTTTGCTGTTTCCGTTTCAACGCAAAAGCGTCAGGTAGTTCCATAAAATGGCAGCAATACTCATCACTTTGAAACACATTGTCAGTAAATCTTACTCAACGAGGCAATTATGAAAGCAAGAGGACGAATGAAAAAACTATTAATGTCAGGCCTGTTTTTCGCTTGTATCCCTTATTCCGAGGGTTATGCCGCAACCACGCTTTATACCCAAGACTTCGAAAATCCCAATGCCGGCGCATTTGTGAACGATAGCGGTGATGTCAATATTTTTAATCCTATCAACGCCCTTTATGGTGGGCAGCCGGCCGGTTTCCAGTTCGCTCAAACCTTTACCGTGGAAACATTGCGAATTGGCGGCACACAGGCTTGGGGGGCCGGGTTTCTCGACCCGCAAGCGCGGGCGGGAAACTATGCGATCAGTATGCTTTCGAGCGCTCAGAACGATCTTTTAGGTCTGTCCTTTAATATTGGAACACACAAATATCTGAATTTTCAGATGGATGTGTCCTCGATAGATTTGGATAGATGGGGTGGCCCTTTTGTCGCTTCGGGAGGCGTTGCGCCAGTGTTTCGTTTCTCGCTTTTTGACAATCCCGGCGGCGGTAACGGAGTAACTGGAGGGACATTGTTAAGTTTCGCGGATGTAACCGGGACGGCAACGGCGCTGAAGAATACTTTCGATTGGACTAACCACATCATAGCGCTTGACGCGACAGGGAACACCAACGGCAACGTGATATTGCAAATCGATGAGTTGCAAGGCGGCTATGCGGCGCTGGATAACTTTGTGATCGCGGCATCCGATAAACCGAGCGACGTCGGCCAAGTGCCGATACCAGCTGCCGCCTGGTTATTTGGCAGCGGTTTGCTGGGATTGCTGGCTCGGCGACCAAGCAAGCGCCGCTAACGGACTTAGGTTTAACCATCGTTCAAACGGCAAGGCGGGTTCCCTAGTTGATCGGGCAGGGCGGGACCAATGTCTCACCCTGTCTGCCGTTGTCAAACCTGTTTCTCAAACGCCACCTCAAACCGGCCATAACGCTGCAAAATCGCTGGCAACAGCAGTAAGTTCAGCATGGTCGATGAAGCCAAGCCGCCAATGATGATGGCCGCCATTGGCCCCATGATTTCCCGGCCCGGATTATCGCTGCCTATCGCAATCGGCAGCATGGCTAGTGCGGTGACCAGTGCGGTCATCAGGATGGCCGGCAGGCGTTCCTGGGCGCCGCGAATCAAGGTCTCCGTCGACCAGATCTGACCTTCCAGCTCAATCAAATGCCGGTAATGCGAAATCAGCATGATGCAATTGCGCACAGTGATCCCGAACAAGGTGATGAAGCCGACGAAGGAACCCACCGACAGCGTGGCGTCGGTGATGACTACCGCCGCCACGCCGCCCAATAGGGCAAAGGGCAGGTTTAGCAAGGTCAGTAACATGTGCCGCAGGCTACCCAAGGCGATGAACACGAAAATCAGCACGCCGGCGCCGGCCAGCAGGGCGTGGATGATCAACGTTTCACGGGCCTTTGCTTGTTCCAGCGCCGCGCCGATGAACTCCGGGTAACTGCCGTCGCGCCAGCTGAGCTCGTTTTGTACCCGCTGTTTCAGTTCAGCCATGAATGCGTCCATATCCCGGTCTTCCACCTTGCAAGTGACGGTCTGGATGCGTTGCGCACCTTGATGCAGGATATTGTAGCGGCCTTCGCCGTGGCGAATTTCGGCCACTTCGCCGAGCAGCACCCGCTTGCCTTCGCTGTTTTTCAAGGGCAACTGCGCCAGATAATCCGGCTGGCTGCGCCATTCCGGGGCTAATGCTACCGCCACATTGAAAATCCGGTTGCCTTGCAGATGCTTGCCGACGATGCGGCCTTCGTAAGCGGTTTGTAGGGCGGTCATCACTTGCGCCGGGCTGATGCCGCGAAACTTTAACTGCTCCAGGTTCAACTCGACTTGCAGTAAGGCCGTGGCTGGCGGTGAGCGCAATTGCACGTCTTCCGCGCCGGGGATGGTGTTGATCAGTGCGGCGAGTTGCTGTGCCTTGTGGTCCAGTTCGGCCAGATCGTTGCCGTAGATATTCACCACCACCGGCGCGGTGTAGCCGGAAATAGTTTCATCGACCCGTTCGGTCAAAAAGGTGTTGGCTTCGTAATTGATGCCGGGGAATTGTTCCAAAACATCGCGCAAGTGGTCCAGCACCTGCTGTTGTTCTTCGCCGGATAATGGTTTTAGCCTTACTTCGTATTCGCTGTAGTGGCTGCCATAAGTGTCGGCGCCGCGTTCGGCACGGCCGGCCCATTGCGAGACCGATTCCACACCGTCGATAGCCATGATTTGCTCGGTGAGCAAACTGCCGACGCGGATGGATTCTTGCAACGAAGTACCCGGTACGCTGGCGGTGTGGACGATGAAATGGCCCTCGCGCAATTCCGGCAGGAATTTATGATCCAATCGCAGAAAGGCGGCAACGCCGATCAAGCAGGCAAGCGCGCCTAGCATCGCCACGGTTTTGAAATGCCTGATAGCCCAGAGCAATTGCTTGGCATACAGTGGTTTAAGCCGGCGCAACACGGGTGGATCGCTATCGTCCGGCAGCTTGTTGCGAAACATTAAATGGCATAGAGCCGGTGTCAGCGTTAGCGCCACCAACAATGACATCAAAATCGCCAGGATATACGACACGCCCAGAGGAGCGAACAAGCGGCCGCTGACGCCGTCCAGCGTCAGCAGAGGCACAAACACCAAAGCCACGATGAAGCTGGCATAAACCACCGAACTGCGAACTTCCAGCGAAGCCTGATAAATTACAGTTTCCGCGCTATCCGGAAAGATTTTTACGCGGTTTTCGCGCAGGCGCCTAAAGATGTTTTCGGTGTCTATAATGGCGTCGTCCACCACCTCGCCCAGCGCAATCGCCAGCCCGCCCAACACCATGATATTCAGATTGACGCCAGATTCCAGCAGTACCAGCGCGGCGGTCAGCAGCGACAACGGAATGGCTGTAGCGGCGATGAAGGCGCTACGCAGATTGAACAAGAACACATATAGCACTACCAGTACGAACAGACCGCCGATCAGTAAATGCCCGGACAGGTTATGCACCGAGGTTTCGATGTAATCCGCCGGCCGGAATAAATGCGAGTAGAAATCCACGGCCTGCTGCTTGAAAATCGGTTGAAACTCTTCCAATACGGCCTCGACCTGCCGCGACACCGATAAGGTATTGGCGCCGTACTGGCCAATCACCATCATCACGATGCCAGGTTTACCCATGATTTGCGCCGCGCCTATGGGCGGCTCGGCGCCATAACCGATCTGCGCGACATCGCCCAAGGTCACGTTCATGCCGTCCTGGCGTTTAACGATCAGTTGCTTGAATTGCTCGGGATTGACCGGCTGGCCGCTGATTTGTAACGTAAAGCGCTGGTTGGCGTTTTCAATGAAACCGGCGCCGTTCATTTCCGCCGCCCCGGCTGCTGCGTTGACAATGTCGTCTATTGAGAGATTAAAGCGTTGCAGGGCCGCCGGTTGTAACTGCACCTGTAGTTGCTGAATATCGCCGCCGAATACGTTCACATCCGCCACGCCCGGCACCGCCAGTAGGCGCGGCACCAAGCTCCAATCCACCAAGCCGCGCAGTTCCATCAAGGTCTTGCTGTCCGAACTGATGCCTATCGTCAATACTGTTGCCGACGAAGAAGATAAGGGTACGGCAATCGGCATTCCCACGCCAGGCGGCAGTTGCTGACTAAGGCCGTCTAGCCGTTCGCTGATCAATTGCCGGTTGCGGTATACGTCGCTAGTTTCGTTGAAGGTGGCGGTGACGATGGAGAGGCCTTGAATCGATTGCGAGCGTAAGGTTTGCAGCCCAATTAAGCCGCCAACGCTTTTTTCGATTTGCTGAGTCACCAGCACTTCCACTTGCTCGGCAGCCAGGCCGGGGGCTTCGGTCTGGATGATGACTTGTTTGGGCGAAAATTCCGGAAAAATATCCAGACCGGCGTTAGCCAGACGGTAACCGCCGTAAACGAACAGCAGTAGCGCCAGGGCCACGACGATGCCGGAATAACGAATGGAAAAACGGACCAGAAGTGCAAGCATGAGCGACGAAAGGGGTGAAATAGCGGGCTATTGTGCCTTGTCGGTCAGGATTGGTCCATGTTGATACGCTGCTTTCCTGGCTATGCGGATAGAAAGAAGGCTAAGCTGTGTGGTGATTTTCGAGCGGAATGGTGCTTAAAAAATCGCCTCCGCGCTAGTGGCGGAGGTGAGCGTTGTAGATTTTTTAAAATCAGGAAAGCGATTTTTTGCGGGACAAGGCGATGAAGCCCAATAATGCCGAACCCATTAAGCCAAAGGCTGTCGGCACAGGAACTGGGGTTGTGGTGGTTAATAGTCTGAACTGTCCATCCCATTTTGTCGGGCCGGTGAAGTTCAAGCGAAAACTATGCAGGCTGGCAAATACCGCAGGATTAGTAAAGTCGCTGAAACTTACCAAGTAATTATTGTTGCTGGTAAACGTTTTGATACCGGAACTTGAGCTGCCGTTGGCTACCATTTCCACGTTGACACCCAGATCGATTGCCAACACCTCCAGCAGGATGGCGTTGCCGTGAGCGGTTAAATCGAGCGGATCGAAATTCCACAGAATGGAAGCGCCACCGGCCGAACGGCCATCATTCGATATGATCAGCTGGTTGCCGCCGGAAACGATTTCCGTGGTGTTGGCTGAGGCGGTTCCCGAGGCTTGAGCGATAAAGGTCCTCGAGGCATTACTCAGGTCCGTGCCGGTAAGAGCAGACACTGTATCGCTGGTAGAGCCTGCGCTACTGCCGTCGTCGAATGCGGTTTGAGCATGGCTGAAATTATCAATCGTCAGTATGCCTGCTTGGCTTTGGCCGGATAGCACTAAGCCCAGGCTTAGCAGCAAAGGCGCGAGGTTTTTGTGAAAATGTTTAGCATTCATATGAGTTATCCGTGAGCAGAATTGAAGTTTGGAAATCAGAAGATTTTGACGGCAGGCGTTAAACCGCTACTAGTTTTTTGGCGTTTGCCGCCGACAATGCCCAAAGCGCCTATGATCAATAAAGCGGTGACGGAAGGTTCCGGGACCGTTGATAACTGGCTGAAGTCAGCGTCCCAGGCGGCATGGGTGCCTCGTAATTTCAGCTCCAGACTGTTTAGGTTCTTGAAAGCCGCAGGATTCGAAAATTGTGAGAAATCAAATCTAATAGTGCTGGGTGAACCGATTGCAACGCTGGCCAAGTTCTGAAAACTTAGCAGCGAAGTACCGTTGGCGATCATTTGAATTTGGTAACTGGCGTCGCTAGATTCTGTCGTCAGCAATATCGCGTTAGCGAAAGTAGTGAAATCGACCGCAGCGAAGTTGTAAAAGATACTAGCGGTGCCGGCTGAATTGCTGCTGTTACCGACCGTTAACAAGCCGTCTTCTACAAAAATTCTGGTGGTACCGCTAGGGGTGGGGCTGGAATTTAAGGTTCGTTGCAAATTGCTTAGATCAGATCCGGATACATTAACTGGGCCATTGACTGTGTTTGTAGTGGACTGACGGGTGGCAAAATTATCGATCACTGTTGCCGACTCGGCGGCTTGAGTGAAGAAGGCTAAAATCAGGATTAATCCGGATAAGGGCATTTTCGGCATTACAGCATTCATGTCGATTCCTTTTTGTCAGTGGCTGAGAGATAAGTGATTCGCGTGCAAGCCATTGGGTTGCATAGTGCGTCACTCTAACTAAGCATTAGTAATGCCAACTTAATTTAGATTAATCCAATCAATTATTTAAATGTGATTTGGTAGCGCTTTTTCAGCTGAGCTGCTGACAGCCGGGGCAGAGGTTACGACAGATTTGGCAGGATGGCATGGTGCTGTCATGCGTGGCATTTAATAATGAGCGCAGTTGCTGCTTGTGGTCTTGGTGAGTGAGTGGGAATGTTTCCGATACTTTGCCGATCCTTTCAAAGTGCGATAGCATCGTACTAACACCTTCAATCTGGAGTTCAGCCTCATGGATAGCCAACATATCGATTTGCACCGCTCCATTATCTCCCTAAGTTGTGCGTTGGATTTAGTTGGTATCGACGAAGTCAAGCACGGTAAGCGGGTCGCGATGATGGCTTGGCACATTGCCGGTAAACTCGATTGGTCGGCTGTCGATAGATTGAGCATTCTATACGCCGGCATGTTGCACGATTGCGGGGTGGCAAAGGTTCGCGAGCATAGGCATTTGACCGAATCTCTGGAGTGGGACGGTGCGGAGGCGCATTGTTTACGCGGTGCGGAATACTTGCAAGCCTGCCCGCCGCTGGCCTATCTGGCGGAGGAAATCCGCTATCATCACACGCGCTGGGAGCAATTGGTTGAATTGCCGCTGGTGCCCCGGATAAAGTTGCGTGCCAATCTGTTGTTTCTGGCTGATCGGATTGACGTGTTGCAAGCCCCGTATTTGGCCAGCGAGCAAATTCTGGTGGCTGCGCCCAAAATAGTGGAGCGCTTACTGAGTTATTCGGGATCGCTGTTTGCGCCCGAGCTGTTGGCTGCATTTGCGGAACTGGCGAAAAGTCAGGCGTTTTGGCTGGCGATGGACCCGGATTATCTGGATGAGGATTTACGCGAATTGGGGCGTGATTTGCCGACGGTAGACTTGACTTATCCCTCGCTTCGGGAAATGGCGCGGCTGTTTTCGCGAGTGGTGGATGCGAAAAGCCCGTACACCGAGCAGCATTCTGAACGGGTTGCCCAAATCTCCAGACAATTGGCATTGGATTTGGGTGTGACCGGCTGCGATCTGGAGCAGGTGGAAATTGCCGGTTTATTGCACGACATTGGCAAATTGCGGGTTTCCGAGGACATCATAGACAAGCCAGGCAGCTTAACTGCCGAAGAGCGGGCCTGCATGCAGCGCCACAGTTATGACACGTACCGAATTTTGCAAAGAGTGTTTACCGACTCAAAAATTCCGCAATGGGCGGGTTTGCACCATGAAAATCTGCGTGGCGAAGGATATCCGTTCAAGACCATCGGCAAGTCTTTGGAGTTGGAGTGCAGGGTTATCAGTGTGGCCGATATTTTTCAGGCCTTGGCCCAGTCCCGTCCATATCGCGAGGGCATGTTACTGGCTGACATTATCCAGCACCTCAGGCAGCGCGTGGCGGAAGGGGTTTTGGATGGCGAGGTGGTTGCCAAGTTGATCGAGAATGCGGACTTTTATTACGAATTGGCGCAAGGCAATTACTCGATGGATTAAACCGGCGGCCAAAGGGCTATGCTTGTCCGCGACATCCAGGCCTGGGCCTTTTAAAATATTCGCTCGAAGCCGAAAACACAAAAGCCGGAGACATCTTTACGCCTCCGGCTTTTAGCGACAGCGAGCTAAATGGCTGATTACGCTTGGCGTTGTTTTCTGGTATTGAAGCTTATCAAACCGAGTAAGCCGGAACCCATCAGCCATGCTGCTGCTGGCACCGGGACAGCGGTAATCGGACCACTTCCGCCATTGTTGTCCAGGCAATATTCAACATAGAGCTCGGCAGCTTTGAAAAAATAATCTTTGCTACCATAATCCTTCACGCCCAATACGGCCGTCAATGAAGCGAAGCCGGTTTTGGAAAGAAAATCGCTAACATCCAAGCTGATATATTGTTTGTAGCCATCGACTTCGGTCCAGCTTGTGGAAACGTTGGAGCCGTTAATCGATGTTATACGGGCGTATTCGTTTTTGTCTTTTAACAGGCCATTTAAGATGATGGAGTCGTCGGCCGATGTTGAGTCGTCACGCAACCATATTTTCAGCAGAGCGCTGTTGATAAAGGTGGTGTCCAGCTGATAGTTGAAGTTAAGGGTGTAGCTATCGTTACTGCTAATGTTGTCGGCTTTCGAAATTAGCGTGCCGTTGCTGCCGCCTGATAACGTCAGGCTCAGTTTTTCCAAATCGCAAGATGCTTGATTGCCGCAGCTACCGTGTTCTGGCTGATTGTCGTGTTCATGTTCGTGTTCAAACCAATTTGACGCAAAGGCGGAGGAAGTGAATAGGGCCGAAGATAATAGGATGGAAGCAGTAAATAGCGTTTTCATGGCAAGTACCCGGAGTAATGAATGGAAATTTATCGGAGGTGATTGGACGCAGAACAGGATGTGTGCGGCAAATCATCTGGTGAGCAGTTTATCCGGGTATGTAACGTCGTTTAATTGTCCGTTCGTGCCATGACAATTTTGTCATGGCGGACGGTTTGGGCGGAGTGCTTGGATAGCGGGATCGCTCAGGTGCGGTATGGATTACCTTCCATCCGAGTCGACTGTTGGGCAATAATAACAACTCACAGATCTGAAAGCGGTATCACAAAGCGCGAATTGCCCGCTCATTTGCTTAAAGAGGCGGCCGAGAATATTTTGCGAAAACACCGCCTCAATTTTTGCAGGCGGTGTTTATTTTGAGTCCTCTCAGATGCGGCGTTTCCCGATAAATCCCAATCCCGCCAGTGCCGCGCCAAACAGCCATGCGGCTGCAGGTAACGGCACGGTCGTGATCTTGATCGAGGCATTTGCCGTTAATACATTGCCGTTGGATAGCGTGTCGGTGTCAGGATCGAACAAGGGATTAAACGGGCTGCGGGTGAATAAATCGTAAGTCAGTACAATTTGGCCGAAGACGGTGCCTTGCGCGGCGTTGTCAGCAATTTTAAAACTACCGACGCCGGTTTGGCTGGCGGCATCGAACGTTTGCCCCCAGACGGTGCTGGCGCCAAAGCCCGGGCCTACAACGAAGAAATTGTCGGGTGCGCTGATGAAGTCCGTGAATATACCTGGGGAGGTAGAGGACTGAAATTCCGCACCGGTCACCACGAGGTAGTTTTGCGTGTTGGTGAGCAGGAAGCCCCAGCCCACGGTATCGCCCGCATCGCCTTCGATTAAGCCGTTTGTTGGCTCTAATTGTAGTGAGGTCGCGGCTTGGGTGCTGGGAAGAATAAACAGTAAACTGGCTAACAGGATAAGTTGCTTGATCATGAGAATATCTCCTTAGTTAGGGCTAGCGAAATTGGTTGGTCAGCGTTTTCGATCCGGTTACTTCACCGTTGTTACTGCTAAACGGGATGACAGCTTTAAATCTGGCGCTATTCGGGCAGCCGCTAAAATTGATTGTGGTGGTGCCGCTCACTTTAGCTCCTGCCCGGATGTTGCCGACGCCTAATGGAAAAGATAAGGGGCTTGTAATAACTGGACTACAAGCGGCTCCAGAGGTTTGTGTAAGGGTTAAGTCATCGATCTGGGTATTCTCGGCGATACATCCGCTCTTGTTTGACAGGGTGATAGTCCATCGGCGTTCAGTTTGAGTACCCGATTTAGCGGTGATAGATGCAAACAACTCAGGAAGTTCAGCTACTCCACAACCCACTGGGTTTTCTATAAACCGGTCAGAAAAGTCCGTTTTAACATCGTCCCAGACAATTAAATTGTCAATTGCAACACTAGCGCCTGAGATATTGTAAAAGTAGGCGAGAGCAAGGCGTGAGCCATCAGGTATGGCACCCCATGGTGAGGCATCATGGTAGCGCTGTGTTGTAACAAGGTTTCCATCAAGATAAAGATAAAGCTTACGTCCACCAAATTGCGCAATACCTGTTTCATTCCATACCATCGCATAATGGTGCCAGGCTGAACGGTCACCAAGAGTGCTATCTAATGTTCCGGATTGGGTTGCAGTGTCCACTAACCCATTACAATAGCCGTCAGTCGCAACCCCCACTGTCCCGTAAAAACCGAAGCCGCCGCAACCGTTATTAGACCCAAAACCAATTCTCCAGTGAAATATCGGAAAATTAGGTGGTGGCACGTAGAAAATCATAGTCACTGCATCAAAAAAATTACTTGGGAAATTACTGAGTTTTGCCCAGAATTCTATTGTTCCCTTACTTTTTGACACAACGGATGTGGCAGGAAAAGTTAAGGCAAACACGTTTGAGTTCCCAACGTCATTCACAAAAGACTGACCAAAATTAGCAAAAGGGCCTGGCGCGAAATGCCCAGCTGTTTTTTGGCCTCCAGGCCCCACTTCGCTATTCGCAATCTCAGCATCACTGCCCAATTTGTTCCATAACACCACATTCCCGGTTTCAGCTTGGGCTGCAGGGCTGAACAAGCCGAGCAAAGCCAACAGGCATGCGGTGGCAGATAGGGTTTTGCGTTTAATTCCGTTCATAGAATCCTCCTTTAGGGAGTCAAGAAATACAATATGCCGCAACCCGTTTATGGTGTCGGTTAGCTGGGTAGGGCAGGCGAATAGTTAGAATTATTGTAAGAAAAGAGGATGGAGCGAAGCGCCATGGCCGGCAACAAGCCGATAAAAGCCAGGAGAGGCGCCAAAATTTATGGTACGAAATATAAGGTAATTAGGCAATCGATAACTAGTGAGTTAATTCTGTGGCTTGATGACATTTAGGGTTGATTTGTTTGATTTACCGGCATTCGTCAAAGCGCTCGGCGCTGCCGCTATGGGCATAGCCGGGTATAATCCGCGGCTATTGTTGACAACCCTTCTCCGCCATGTCCGAAGACTACTATTTCACCCCCGATCAAGCCGTCGAATCCCTAAAAGTGCCGCCGCATTCCATTCAGGCCGAGCAGTCGGTGCTGGGCGGTTTAATGCTGGATAACCAAACCTGGGATTCGGTGGCAGACAAGGTGGTCGAGACCGACTTTTATCGCCGTGATCATCGATTGATTTTCCGTGCCATCGCTCAGTTGGCTGAAAAACAGGACCCGTTCGATGTGGTGACTTTGTCCGAGGTTTTGGAAACCACCGGCGAATTACAGGATGTGGGCGGTTTGGCTTATCTGAGCATGCTGGCGCGGGATACGCCCAGCGCCGCGAATATCGTGGCCTACGCCAACATCGTCCGTGATCGTTCGGTTTTGCGGCAACTCATCCACGTCGGTACCGAAATTTCCGATTCGGCGTTTACCACCGAGGGCCGGGAAACTGCCGATTTGCTCGAAAATGCCGAACGCAAGGTCTTCGAAATCGCTGAGCAGCGCCAACGTGGGCAGGGTGGGTTTAGCTCGATCAAATCCCTGCTGGCCAAAGCCGTGGATAAAATCGAAACCCTCTACGAACTCGATGGCGACATCACCGGCGCCAGCACCGGTTTCACCGATCTGGACGAAAAAACCTCCGGTTTGCAACCCGCCGATTTAATTATCGTCGCCGGCCGGCCGTCGATGGGTAAAACCACGATTGCGATGAATATGGCCGAAAACGTGGCGCTGAAAAGCGGCATGCCGGTCGCGGTGTTTAGTATGGAGATGCCGGGCGAATCCTTGGCGATGCGGATGATGTCCTCGCTGGGCCGCATTGATCAGCACAAGGTACGCACCGGTAAGCTGGACGACGACGATTGGCCGCGTTTGACCTCGGCGATCAACCTGCTCGCGGAAACCAAGATGTTTATCGACGACACGCCAGCTTTGACGCCGACCGAAGTGCGTTCGCGCGCCCGGCGTTTGACCCGCGAACACGGCCAATTGGGTTTGATCGTGCTGGACTATTTGCAGCTGATGCAATCACCGGCCAGCGGCGATAACCGAGTGCAGCAGATTTCCGATATTTCCAGAGGCTTGAAAGCCTTGGCTAAAGAGCTGAATGTGCCGGTTATCGCGTTGTCGCAGTTGAACCGGAACCTAGAGCAACGCCCTAACAAGCGGCCGGTAATGTCCGATCTGCGTGAGTCCGGGGCGATCGAACAGGACGCCGATTTGATCATCTTCGTTTACCGCGACGAGGTGTATCACGAGGACAGCCCGGATAAAGGCATCGCCGAAGTGATTATCGGTAAGCAACGGAACGGACCTTTGGGGACGGTGCGTCTGACTTTCCTGGGCCAATACACCCGCTTCGAAAACTTTGCCGGCGTTTATAACGGCCCCGAGGATTACGAATGACGCCTGCGGCTTTTGTGCATCTGGATTTGGAAGCCGTGCTCCACAACTTGGCGCAAGTGAAGCGTTACGCGCCGGACAAAAAAATCATGGCGGTGATCAAGGCCAACGCCTACGGGCACGGCATGGCGCGGGTAGCTACTGCTTTGGACTTGGCGGATGGCTTTGCCGTTGCACGGGTGGACGAGGGCGTCAGGCTACGGCAAGCCGGATTTAAACAAGCCATCACCGTGTTGCAGGGCTTTGTCTGCGTCGATGAGTTGTTGCAGTTGTTGAAGTACCAATTGGCGGCGGTGATCCATACCCCGCAGCAAATCGCCATTTTGCAACAGCAAACCGATGCCGAAGGCAAACTTGCCGTTTGGCTGAAAATGGATACCGGCATGAACCGCCTGGGTTTTAAAGGCGCCGATTTCAACGCCGCTTACCAGCAACTGTTGGGCTGCGCACGGGTCGAGCAACCGATCAATCTGATCACCCATTTTGCCAATGCCGACGACTTGCTGGACGATAAAACCCGTCGGCAAATCGATTTGTTCAACGACGCGGTCAAAGACTATCCCGGCGCGTGCAGCATCGCCAATTCCGCAGGGATTATCGGCTGGCCGAATGTCCGCTTCGGCACCGCTCAGGACCGCAGTAGCGATTGGGTGAGACCGGGATTGATGCTCTATGGCTGTTCGCCGTTTGCCGGTAAAACCGGCGCGGACTTTGGTTTGCAGCCGGTGATGAGTTTGCATTCACGGCTGATCGCGGTCAAGGATGTCGCCGCCGGCGAAACGGTCGGTTACAGCGGTACTTGGCAATGCAAAACCGCAACTCGACTGGGCGTAATTTCCATCGGTTACGGCGACGGCTACCTCCGCCACACCAAGAGCGGCGCGCCGGTGTTGGTAAACGGCCAACGGGTGCCGTTAATTGGCCGGGTATCCATGGACATGATCACCGTTGATCTCAACCAACTGCCGGATGCGCAACCCGGCGATCCGGTAACCTTGTGGGGCGACGGCTTGCCGGTGGAAGAAATCGCCCGTTACGCGGAAACCATTCCGTATACTTTGTTGTGCGGAATTACGCAGCGGGTGCAGGTGATCGAGCGTAGGCTGGATTAGGCTGTAAGGCTCAGTTGCAAAGCGAAAATCGGAGGTTGTTTGGTCGATTGCCGAATTTCGCGGGCGTTGAGCACAGCATTGTCCGGAGCGCGCTATCGATGCTAAGCTGTCTATCGCCTAGCGTGATCAATGGCGGCAGTTGGATCATTACCAGCCATCACAAACTGACAGCGATGATATACATAAGGAAAAGTTCTGTACGAATCAATAAATTAGCGTATCAAATAGCATTTTTAGGTAGATATACTGTTAACAACTTAATAACTTGTTCGGCGGCTTTGGGAGGGCGAGCTTAGCGATGGCAGAGAGACCTAGATTCTGGGACGTCGGTCCGCATTTACCTTTACCGGTTGAGGATACGTGGGATGAGTTCGTCTCGAGTGTCGGAGGGAGGAGAATTGCCGACAGCCTCTCGAAATCACCCGACTTCGACAACGCAGACTACTTATTTGAGAACATCGGATCGGTCCTTGAACTAAAGGAAGTAGAAACTGAGTTTCTTCGTTCGGAGTCCGCTCAGCGTGGATTCGAAGGACTTCTTGCTCGTCTCTCCAGTGAAGATCCAACGTGGCGTCCCCTGATCTTCGGAGGCGACGGCAAATACCCCTCCTGGTTTCACAAAGAGTTTGTGCGCCTCGCTAGACCAGCCATCTTGCGCATACTAAAGAAGGCAAATCGCCAGATTCGAGAGACAAAGGAAAAACTGAGCCTTTCGGAGCCCCATGGTGTGTTGATATTCGTCAACGATGGGTTCACGAGTGTGGCTCCCGACATTGTCCACGCGCTGGCGTGCGATGCATTGGTTCATTCTTACTCTTCCATCGATTGTTTTCTGTACATCACCATCAACCGTTACGTCGAGGTTTCGAACTCCGACGAGCCCAAATTGATTTGGAATCCGTCCTACAGCGACCGGGCCTCCGATAAATTGGTGGAGTTCATTGATGCCCTCGGAAGAAAGTGGTTCCACTATTTAGAAGGCAAGATCGGCCCGTTCACTTCTCGATATGAAGGCGGTGACCGATCTGTGCTTCACGGGTCCAAAGCGATCGTACTTCCTGGTGAGCACGGCCGATGATCGGTAAGCCCGGTAGGGTACGCACCGCGTACCTTCTGGCTTTTGCTACCATGAAGGCTTTAATGGTACGCGGTGCGTACCCTACATCTGATGTGCAATTAGGGTCGTAGGATGGGTAGAGGCGATAGCCGAAACCCATCAGATTAATCAATCCAAATTCAAGTCATGCCATTACAAGCATGAAACTAATCTTGATCTTCTTTGATGGGTTTCGCGTTGCTCTACCCATCCTACGCATTATCGTGCCATCAGAAGAATGTGCGAGATTGGCAGCAGCCAGATTATTGCGATCAAACCAGCACCTCCACTTCGTACCCCGAATATTTGCGGATATTGATCACGCCGTTGTCGAAGATCAAATACTGGCCTTTGATGCCTTCTAAAACGCCGGACACTAATGGCTCTTTATCGAAATTAAACGATTTTACCTTGCTGGGGTATTGCAACACCGGATAGTCGAGCGTTAGCGGTTGGGCATCGCTGAGCAGCTGCGGCGGACTGTCGGGAAATTGCACGGCGATGTTTTGTAATTGTTCGGCGCATTCGGTGAGCAAGCCGTCGCGGATGGCCGGCAAATCCAAGGGAGCGGTGTTGTTTTTCAACATTTGCTGCCAGCTGGTTTTGTCGCTGACGTGTTGCGCCAAGGTGACTTCGATCAAACCCGACAGATGGCGAGAAACGACCTTAAAAATGGGTAAGGCTTGCACCGCGCCTTGATCGATCCAGCGGGTTGGGGTTTGCGATTGGCGGGTGATGCCCACTTTGATGCCGGAAGAGTTGGCTAGATAGACAATATGCGGTTGAAAGCAAAACTCCTCGCCCCAGCTCGGTTCGCGGCAGGTGCCGGCGGCGTAGTGGCAGGTTTCCGGTTTCATGATGCACATATCGCATTGCGCCAGCTTGATGAAACAGGGGTAGCAGTAGCCTTGATTGAAGCTTTTATTGGTTTTTTTTGCGCAATGCACGCAAAAGATTTGGCCGGTGTAACGTAGCGTGAGTTTTTTGCCCAACAGCGGGTTCAATTCGATTGCCTGCTCGCCGACCGGCAAGCGGTATTGCACTGGCGCGGCCAACGCGCTGGTCATTTTCTGCAGACTGCCTAACACTTGATTTAATCCCGATAGCTGAATAACGGCGGCTATAATGACAGCGTTTCCAGCGTACTCAAAGAGGATTCGATGTCATTCATGCAAGTTACTGCGGGTGGCAATATTCCGTTTGAAATAAATGTGGTGGTCGAGATTCCCGCATTCAGCGATCCGGTCAAATACGAGGTGGATAAACATACCGGCGCCCTGACAGTGGACCGTTTCATGGGCACCGCCATGCAATATCCCTGCAATTACGGCTACATCCCGCAAACTTTGTCCGAAGACGGCGATCCGGTGGACGTGATGATCATCACGCCGGCACCTTTGTTAAGCGGTTGCGTGATCAATTGCCGGCCGGTAGGTGTGTTGAAAATGATAGACGAAGCCGGCCCCGATCCTAAGTTATTGGCGGTACCTGTGCCGCGCTTGACGCCGTTTTACAATCACGTCACAGATTACAAGGATTTGCAACCAGACAAGTTGGCGAAGATCACCCATTTTTTCCAACATTACAAAGATCTGGAGGAAGGCAAATGGGTCTGTGTGGAAGGTTGGGGTGGCCTTGAAGATGCGCGGCAGGAAATTCTGGATAGTGTCGGCCGCTATAAAACGTCGCATAGCAGCCGTCGCTAATCTGTTGCTCTGTGGTTAGTTGATCGTTTGGGATAATTTCAGTTTTTTCGCGCGGTACATCGCGCTATCGGCCCGGTTCAGCAAGTCAAGGCTACTTTGGCCGTCGTGGTGATAGATGGCCGCGCCTATGCTGGCACTGATCGCAACCGGCTTGCCCTTAATGCTGCAAGTTTCGGCCAGCTGGGACTGAATTTTTTCTATCACCGCCGCCACGCTGCGATCAGCATCGACTTCACCCAACAACACCAAGAACTCGTCGCCGCCGTAACGGCAAGCGGTGTCGCCGCAGCGCAGACAAGCCGACAAGCGTTCCGCCACTTCTTTCAGTAATTGGTCGCCGGCCGCGTGGCCGAGTTCGTCGTTGATGTTTTTGAATTCGTCCAGATCGATAAACAACAGTGCGACCGGCCGTTGCTGACGATCCGCTTGGGCCATGGCCTGTTGCAGTCTATCCAGCAATAAAACTCGATTGGGTAAGCCGGTTAATTCGTCGTGGTGTGCGCAATGCAGCGCTTGCCTGTAATTCTCGTTACTTTCCAGTAGTTGCTGTTCCAAGGTTTTGCGAGTGGCGTTCAGCGACTCGATTTGTCGGCGGGCGTCGGCCAGCTGTTGCTGACTAATCGCCAGGGCGCGTTCCAATGCAGCAAGCTCGGCTCGGGATTGATTCAATTGACAGCATTCGCTGTCGGTTTCGCATGCCGGTGTTTGGCTAAGCCAGCGCTGGGCGACGATGGGTGATACAACAGTGTATTTATGTTGCTGGAGTCTGATTCGGTTATCCATCACAGCGCCTCCATTAAGTCAGTGGCTGAATCGATGGCAGTCAACACTGCGCTAGAGAAGATCGAATTATCAACGTTCATGACAATAACCCATTTGAATTGAGTGGCCGGAAATCTCGTTAACCGAGGTTTGTTGGCTCAACTGGATCAATTCTTGTGCCAGACGTGCGGTCTTTAAAGTTGTGGTCGGTTAACTGCCTGTTGTTGAAAGAGTTTAGAAGGAATGAAAAGATGGAAGAGGGGCTGGATAATGCTGGATATGGGGTCTAAGTGCAGACGGTATTTCGTCAATATTACGAAATACCGTATTCCCAGGTTTGGATAGCTGGAGAGGGGGCGGTAACTTAGGTTTTTTGCTCGATAACCAAGTTTTTTTGCAATTCTTGTGGCGGTACCGGATGGGTCGGCTTCCGATACGCTGCCAGAATTTGCTTAACGTAATTGCGAGTTTCTTGATAGGGCGGGATGCCTTGATAGCGCTCTACTGCGCCTTCGCCGGCGTTATAAGCGGCCAGCACCAAATCGACTTTACCTTCGAAATGTCTTAGCAGCCAGTGTAGATAAGCGGTGCCGCCTTTGATGTTTTGAATGGGATTCCAGCTGTCTTTTACCCCAAAACGCTCGGCGGTTTCCGGAATGAGTTGCATCAGGCCTTGGGCATTTTTACCGGACAGCGCGCTGGGGTTGAAAGCCGATTCGGCTTGAATCACCGCCATGATCAGTTGCGGATCGATGCTGTAAATCGGGGCAATTTCTTTTACCCAAGCTTCTACCCGTTCGCGGTTAGGATTGGGTTCAGCGACCAGTTTAACTTCGGGTTCCGGAGTCGGTGGTTGGCAAGCTGGGTCGTCACTGGGTGTGACATCGCCGAAACGGGTCAGCATTTGCTTGGCATGGCTATCGCCGTGTTCTGCCGCTTGTTTAAACCAGTGACTGGCCAGCGGAATGCTACGAGCCACGCCGCGGCCGTTGAAATACATAAAGCCGATGCTGTAAGCCGATTCGGCATCGCCTTGCAGTGCGGCCTTGCAGTACATATCAAAAGCTTGATGGTAATCTTGTTTGACAGTGCGGCCGTGTTCGAAATCGGCAGCGGTCTTGCGGATTTGTTCCAGATTAACCGGCGCTACGTCCTGGGCGTTGCCGATTTGGGCGGCGAGACCTAAACATACGGCAATTAGCGATTGGCGTTTCAAGTTCATAAAATTCTCGTTCTGTATTGCTGAGACTAGGCTCTTCCAAACCCGGCCGGAAAAGGATTGAAGCGTCAATCCTCCAAGCTTCCAGCTACCGTATACATTGCAAGTGCTTGATCGCCCATATGGCCGAGTTTCCGTGCAATTGCGCTTCATTGCATCCCGCAGGATGTTGGCAAACCTTGAAATAGTTCCGGGGCCGCTGAGGGTGTTAGCTTTACCGGAACTGCTTCAAGGTTGTCCGCACTATACCGCCTGTTTTGCCGAGGCTATATTGCCCATATGGGCAGGTGAGTCTGGCGCGAATATATCACAGGGTTGATTTTACGGCGATTTAAACTGTTGTTTTTGATGTGGTTGTGGCGGATCTGCCGGCGCGGGGCCTGGTTTGGCTCGCGGTTTTCATTAGTACAGAACAGACAAAATCATCCCCTGATTTCTTATCAAGATGACTTGCCGCGGAATTTTCAGGATTGGCCGGCGAATTTGCTCCTACGAGAAATTGCGCTGACTAAGCCCATGCCCAAAGACATCAACAGGAAGCCGCCAGGCAGAGGCACTGTCGCGGGTGGCGGCACTATTGTGACACCGCTGAAATTCACTTGCTGTAGCCCGCCAAAATCAAAAGCAAGTGCAGTATCAAACGCTTCGTCGCCCCAGTTAATCACCCCAAACTCAAGAAAATACGATCCGGTTGCGGTGAACGAGTAAGCGGACTTAATCCAGCCGGTCGGGCCACAGGTGTTGGCGTTATCCCAGCAAATGCCGCTTGAACCACCCAACGGTATCCAGCTTGTGCCAGCCGCAGCAAAGCCAATGGTGTTACCGTCATTCAATACCGCATCGAGTTCATCCGGTAAGTTGTTATCTACCTGACGATTCAACACGTTACCGGGCACGACATTACCGTTAGCAGAATTGGTGCTGCGGGCTGTAAACAACCAGGCGGCAGTGTTGTGGGTATCCGCATTGACCAAGCGCGCCCAGGCGTAGTCGTCATAACCACGGCCATCGGTTGAAATGTAATTGAATTGCAAAGTCAGCGTGTCATTCGCATTGGCACTGAAAGCATTCGATTGAATTTTCGAGCCATTGGTTTGGTTCTCGGTGCCGCGTCCTTCATCCCTCAGAACCAAAGGCGAAACACCATAGACGCCACCAGATGTCGACACGTAACCGAACTGAGCGTTTCCAGTCGGTGAGTTATTGACCGTATTGTCCCCGTAAATCAGCCCAGCTGCGCCGCTTGCCGTCCAGGTGTTATTGCTTAAGGAAATATTGGCAGCTTGCGCGGTAGGTAGCACAAGCGCTCCGCTTAAACTGAGGGCGATGAGGGGAGTGCGCGTAATTTTCATGGTTTTACCTTTTTAATCTGTCTATGGATAAGGCTCAGGGTTTTAATGAATAAGCCGCACCAATCTCATTAGACCGTGCTGTTTGCTTGGTTAATCGGCGAAACTTATTTCGCGGTGTATTCCAGGTGGCGGTAAAAAGGTTCAATACAGTAGGCCGGTTTTCAGCAAGGCAACTGTAAAATCTAAGGTTTAAGCGGTGGCGGTGCGGACTGATTGCAAAATGAGCTGTTCCTATACATCAAAGGTCGAGTTTGCCATAATTCCAAGAACTGATCTTCTGGGGGTATGGACATTAACAAGCGAATTTTGTTGGGGGTTTGCGGCGGTATCGCGGCTTATAAAGCGGCAGAACTGGTGCGCTTGTTGCGGAAGCAAGGCCATGAAGTTCGCGTAGTGATGACCGCAGCAGCCCGCCAGTTTGTTACGCCGCTGACCTTTCAGGCCTTGAGCGGTCATGCCGTACATAGCGATTTGCTGGATGTCGAGCAGGAACAGGCCATGAGCCATATCCATTTGGCACGCTGGGCAGACCTATTGCTGATTGCGCCGGCGACCGCCGATACCTTGGCGAAAATGGCGCATGGTTTGGCGGATGATTTGCTGTCTACCTTGTATCTTGCGGCCGAGTGCCCAGTATGGGTCGCGCCGGCGATGAACCAGGCAATGTGGCGTAAATCGGTAACCCAAGAGAATGTTGCCAGGCTGCAAAGCCATGGTGTGCAATGCATCGGCCCGGCGGCTGGTGAGCAGGCTTGCGGCGAGCAAGGTTTGGGACGCATGGTCGAGCCGGCCGATATTTGTCGGCAACTGCTGACGCCTGAACAGCCCGGTTTTCTGTCGGGCATTAACATAGTCATCAGTGCCGGACCGACGCGAGAGCCGCTTGATCCGGTGCGGTACATCACTAACCGCAGTTCGGGCAAAATGGGTTATGCCTTGGCCGTCGCCGCCCTCTCAGCCGGTGCCAACGTGACACTGGTCAGTGGCCCGGTCAGCTTAGCCGTGCCGGCCGGCGCCAAACTTATTCCAGTGGAAACCGCCTTGCAAATGTATGATGCAGTGATGATGCATAGCCGGATTGCAGATATTTACATTGGTGCGGCGGCGGTAGCGGATTACCGGCCGCAACAGCTGGCTGACAGCAAGATAAAAAAGGCTGGCGACACCAGCAATATAGCCTTGGTAAAAAATCCGGACATCATTGCCGCGGTGGCTGAACTACAACCAAAACCTTTGGTTGTGGGATTCGCCGCGGAAACCGACGATCTGGAAAATTACGCCAAACACAAGCTGCAAAGCAAACACCTGGACCTGATCGCCGCGAATTGGGTCGGGCAGGTTGAAGGCGGTTTCGAGAGTGATCGCAACGCCTTGCATGTATTTTGGTCGGGTGGTCAACAAATCCTGCCGATGACCGATAAACATACCTTAGCCGCACAGCTGCTTAAACTGATAGCCGAGAAATTGCATGAAAAAAATCCAGTTAAAAATTCTTGATCCGCGTCTGGGCCGGGAGATTGCTTTGCCCGCCTACGCTACCCAAGGCTCTGCGGGGCTGGATTTGCGCGCCTGTCTGGATCAGGCCTTGACCTTGCAGCCGGGCGAAACGGCCCTGATACCTACCGGCCTAGCCATTCATATCGACGATCCGCATTTTGCGGCGGTATTGCTGCCGCGCTCGGGCCTGGGGCACAAGCACGGCATCGTGCTGGGTAATTTGGTGGGTTTGATCGATTCTGATTACCAGGGGCAGGTGTTTATCTCCTGCTGGAATCGTGGCAATAGCGCATTTACCGTCGAGATAGGTGAACGCATCGCGCAAATGGTGTTTGTGCCGGTGGTGCAGGCCGAGTTTGAGTGCGTCGCCGATTTCGACGAAAGCCATCGCGGCAGCGGCGGTTTTGGACACAGCGGCCGGCACTAAGCGGAGTCGCGACGGATGGGACGCATATTTAGCATAGTAGCGGGCATCGCGGCGCTGATGGTGTTATTGGCCGGTGGCGGCGCCTATTGGTTTTCCGCGGCCCAGGTCAGGGAAACCCAGCAAACCAGTACCACTGCAATCGCCAGCGGCATGACAGTCAGCATTGTCAGCCAGATTGAGACCTTGCAGCGGGTCATCGACGGTCTGGCGCAGGCGCCGGATGTGGTGGCGGCACTTGCCAGCGATAGCCATAATCCAGCGACCTTGGATAATGTCGCTGCCAGGCTACAGAATACGATTCCACAAGCGCTGCGTGTGCGCTTGTTGCCGGCGACGGTCAGCGAGCCGGATCTTAGCCAAGTGCCGAATATGGGCTTTGCCGATTTGGAAATGGTGCGCGCCACGCTGACCGCCAAGCAAAAGCCCTTCGTGCAAGGCGAGGGCGAGCATCGGCATTTGGCAATGACGGCTGCGGTCAGTCAAAACCAGCAGGTAATCGGCGTGATTTTGGTTAGTTTAAAGCCGGATTTATTGCAACAGCTGATTAGCAAGACTACTGTCGGCAACGGTTATGTGGAGATCAAGCAAGAGCAGGCGGTATTGGCTAGTGTCGGCATGCAGGAATTGAAGGCGGAGGAGCCGCAAGTGATGCCGCTGACTAACAGCCGCTGGTCGTTGGAGCTTTCCATAGGTGGCGGCACCAGTACCGACGACATCATTTTATTTTCCTGCATTATCTTGATCCCCGCTTTGTTGGGTTGTTTGGCGTTTTTTATCGGTTATCGTAAATTGGCCGATTATCTGCATCATGACCAAAGCAGTATTTTAAAGGCCGCCAAGGACATGATGACCGGCAAGCAAGTTGGCCACTATCCGGTGCAACTCGATGAAATGCGGCCGATTATTTCGACTTTGGCGCAGTTTAAACGCATCCTGGAGCAAGAAAAAAGCCCGAGTAAAGTCCCTGACGAATTGGGCGAGTACGATTTTTTCGACGAGTCGTTCGATATTGATTTTATCGAAGAGTCGCCTAAAACCGCCGAACACTATGCCAGTGTGCCGGTCAGCTTGGGCACGGCGCCTATCAGCGTGGCCGAGCAGGCGCCGCTGAGTGCGGTTGCTCCCGCCGAGAAATCGGCACCCGTGGCGATGCCAAACGTTGCGCCGACGGCAGGCGAGTCTTTTGCCGATATTTTCCGTACTTATGATATTCGCGGCATTGTCGGGCGCGGCTTGACGCCGGAAACGGTGCACAAGATCGGCCGGGCTTTGGGCAGCGAAGCCAGGCAGCTAAATATCAAGACTATTGTGATGGGCAGGGACGGCCGGCTATCCAGCCCCGGCTTGGCGGATGCGTTGGCAAAAGGCATTACCGAAGCAGGTTGCGATGTATTAAACATTGGCTTGGTACCGACGCCGCTGCTGTATTTTGTCACCCAGCACAGCGAAGGCCGTAGCGGTGTGATGATCACCGGTAGCCACAATCCGGCTGACTATAACGGCCTGAAACTGGTTTTGAACGGTGAAACTTTATCCGGCGACAAGATTCAACAATTAAAAAAACGCATTGAGGCCGGTGATTTCAGCGAAGGCACGCCGGGTTCCATCGAGCTGAATAGTCTATTCAGCAACGAATATATCGGCATGATTTCTGACGATGTGCATTTGGTTAGACCGATGAAAGTGGCTGTCGATTGCGGCAACGGTGCGGCCGGACAACTGGCACCGATTCTGTTGCGCACGATGGGTTGCGAAGTGATCGAGTTGTATTGCGAGATTGACGGCAATTTTCCCAATCATCATCCCGATCCCAGCAAGCCGGAAAATCTGGGCGATCTGATTAAGGCTGTGAAGCATTACGAGGCCGATATAGGCGTAGCGTTCGACGGCGACGGCGACCGAATTGGCGTGGTCGATTCCGGCGGCAAAATTATTTGGCCGGATCGGCAAATGATGCTGTATGCCCGCGATGTCTTGGCCAATAAACCGGGTGCGGAAATTATTTACGACGTGAAATGCTCCCGGCATTTGCACGATCAAATCGTCAAACGCGGCGGTCGGCCGTTGATGTGGAAAAGTGGCCATTCGCTGATGAAAGCCAAACTCAAGGAAACCACGGCGGCGCTGGCCGGTGAGATGAGTGGACATATTTTCTTTAACGACCGTTGGTTTGGTTTCGACGACGCCTTATATGCGGCGGCGCGGCTGATTGAAATTCTGTCTGCTGATATGCGTAGCAGTAGCGACGTATTTGCCGAACTGCCGGATAGTATCAATACACCGGAGCTGCATGTGCCTCTGGCTGAAGGCGAAGGCGTCCGCTTCGTGGAACAGCTATTCAGCCAGGCCAAGTTTAAAGACGGCAAGATCATCAATATCGACGGCATGCGCGTCGAATTTGCTGACGGCTGGGGCCTGGTCAGAGCCTCTAATACCACACCGGTTCTAACTCTGCGTTTTGAAGCGGATAGCCAGGACGCGATGCAACGTATTCAAGCTCAATTCAGGCAGCTGATGCTGCAAATCAAACCCGATATCAAACTACCTTTTTAATTGTTAGTGATTATGAAAGAAAAAACCGCGCACCAGATTGCCCACGTTCTTATCGAAGCCTTGCCGTATATTCAAAAATTCAAGGGCAAAACCGTTGTCATTAAATTCGGCGGCAACGCGATGGTCGATGATGCGTTGAAACACAGCTTCGCCCGCGACATCGTGTTGATGAAGCTGGTAGGTATTAATCCTATCGTCGTGCATGGCGGCGGGCCGCAAATCGGCGACTTGTTAAAACGCCTGGGTAAAACCTCCGAGTTTATCGACGGTATGCGCGTGACCGACAGCGAAACCATGGATGTGGTGGAAATGGTGCTGGGCGGCTTGGTGAATAAAGAGATCGTGAATATGATCAATATGCAGGGCGGCAAGGCGGTAGGTCTGACCGGTAAGGACGGCAATTTCATCCACGCCCGCAAAATCAACATGACCAAGGCCGGCGCGACGCTGGACGACGCACCGGAGATCATTGATCTGGGCCATGTCGGCGAAGTCAGCAGTATCGATCCGGCGGTGGTGGAAATGTTGGGTAACAGCGATTTTATTCCGGTGATCGCGCCGATTGGCGTGGGTAAGGACGGACATTCCTATAATATCAATGCGGATTTGGTGGCTGGCAAAGTAGCCGAAGTGTTAAAAGCCGAAAAGCTGATGCTATTGACCAACATCCCCGGCATTATGGACAGACAGGGCAATTTGCTGACCGGCCTGACCTTGACTGATATTGATAATCTGATTGCCGATGGCACGATTTCCGGGGGGATGATTCCGAAAACCCGCTGCGGCACTGATGCGTTGAAGGGCGGTGTGACCAGTGTGCATATCATCGACGGGCGGGTCGAGCACGCGGTGTTGCTGGAGCTGTTCACCGATCAGGGTGTCGGTACCTTATTGTTGCGCCGCTAAGCTGGATTGAATAAAAGGCGCAAAGGCTTGGCGAATGCTCTGAGCCTTGGCGCCTGAGCATAATTCGTTGCCGATACTGGATTGGCGGCAGCGGATGTCCAGAAATATCTGCAAAGTATTGTTGCGCTCCAGCAGTGATACCGACAAGCTTAAATCGTCGTCTTTCTGCGGGGCTGCGCGCATGATCAGTTTCTCGCTTTCCACGTCTTGGCCGGTGGTGGAGTGAGTCGCGACAAACTCGCCGGCGACTTTCCAGGCTTTTTCGCATTGCCCGGCGTCCTGGCAAACAAACAGGCCTAACTCGTTGCTAGCGTTACTGGCCGCTAAACTATCGCCGTTGACCGGTTTTCCGTCGTTGTTGTTGGCTTGGGTGAGGAATTGAAAGCGGGCTATGTCGGCTTTGAATTCTTTTTCGCTGTTTTGTCTGTCTTGTTGGTGACGCAAAAGCTCTTGTTTGCCCGCTTCTATCTGTTGTTTGCTGGCGGCAATATCCGCCAGTAATTTCGGCGGTATCTTGCTGCCGCCGCGCTCAAGATTGGCGGCTTGTTGCTGTTGCTGCTGCAATTGCAGTTGAATGCGTTCGATATTGCCTTCAATCACTTTTTGCCCGGCATCGAAGGATGCCATTTTATTGCTCAAGGCTTTATTCATATCATCAATGTTACGAAAAGTGCTCAGCAGGACTTTGTCGTTGGCGTTTTGCCTGGCAATGATCTTTTCCTGTTCCTTGCGTAGCGCATCCAGCCGCTTTTGCTGGGCTATTTGTTCGGCGGTTTTGGCTTTTTCAAGCACATCGAGCACGCGGGCTTTCTCGCTTAATGTTTCCCGTTTGTGCTTTACCTGATCCGGCGGTACTTGGTCGGAGAAATAGACGTTACCGTTTTCATCCACCCAACGATACATTTTTTTGGCATATGCCGGCTGACCCAATGCACATAGCAAAGCTAGAGCGACAAATGAGGTTCGTTTGAAGGGGGCATGTCGCATGGCAATACTGGCTAGAGGCCTAGCCCAGTAGGCTGACCAATTGATGCAAGGGCGGCAAAATCATCATTTTTGCCAGTTGCAACAATACCAGCGCCACCAGCGGCGATAAATCTATCCCGCCCAGGTCGGGTAAAACCTTGCGACACACGTTCAGCAGCGGATCAGTCAAACTGTACAAAATCGATGAGGCGGAGCCGTAGCTGCCGGGGGCGAACCAACTGAGGATGGCGCCGGCAAAAATGGCGTAAACGAAAATATCGATCAGCATTTTCAGCAAGTCGGTAAACGACAATAACGTCAATGCCACAAAACTCACGGACAAGCCTTTAATAGCCAGTATCGAGAAGTTGGCTACTATTTGCAGCAACAAGGCCAATACCAGAGAAGAGCTATCGATGCGGCCGATAGACGGGATGAAACGGCGCATGATCCTTAGCGGCGGATGGGTGATTTTCACCAGAAATTGCGATACCGGGTTGTAAAAATCGGCCTGGGTCCACTGCAATAAGAAGCGCAATGCCACCGCTAAAATGTATAAAGAAAACAGGGTGTCTATCAGGAACACTATCGGGTCGGTCATGTAATTGCTGCCCATTAGTCGGCTCCTAGTTGTTTTGACATTTCAATGGAACGGTCATTGGCGGCATGCAAGGCTTTGGCAACCAGTTCGACAAAACCGTTTTGCATAAATGTCTCTATGGCTTGCTGAGTGGTGCCGCCCGGCGAGGTAACTCTGGCGCGCAATTGTGCGGGCGATTCGGCCGATTCCAAAGCAATTTTGGCGGCGCCCAGCGCGGTTTGTTGTATCAGCAGTCTGGCGGAACGTTCGTCCAGGCCCAATTCCAGGGCGGCTTTTTCCATCGCTTCCATCAGCAGGAAGAAATAGGCTGGTCCGCTGCCGGAGACGGCGGTTACCGCGTCAAGTTGGTTTTCGTCGTTGACCCACAGGGCCAAACCGACAGCGCGTAAAATATTTTCGGCCAGATCTTTTTGTTCGTCATCAACATTGGCGTTGGCGTGCAATGCGGTTGCACCGGTTTGCACCAGTGCCGGTGTGTTTGGCATGCAGCGCACGATAGCGGCCTCGCTACCTAGCCACTTAGACAGGCTTTGTTGGGAAATGCCGGCGGCAATCGATACGACCAGCACATTCTTTTGTTTCAGGCTGGGAGCGATTTGCAAAGCAACATCGCGCAATATTTGCGGTTTAACTGCCAGCACCACGACTTCGACTTCGTTAATGACTGTCTCGTTGTTGGCGGTAGTATTGACATGAAGTTGATCGGTGTGAGCCTGCAACGTGGCGGGCGCGGTATCCGACACCCAGATCTGCTGCGGTGAATGGCCGCTGGCAATCAAGCCGCTGATTAGACTGGTCGCCATATTACCGCCACCAATAAAACCGATTGTTTTTGTTTTCATAGCTTACTGATTAGTCTGTTGAATTGTTACGGAAACCGCTTTTCGCGATGCATTCTACATGACAATGGTGGCGTCGCAGAGAATCTCAAGTCGTTACGGATTTTTGCAAGCCGATATGCCGGGGGCGGATACCTAACAGTATCAGCGCCGAACTATAAATCAAGATTGCCGAGCCGATTGTTATCCCCAGGTGCAGGCCTCGTTGCGACGCGCTCCAATCGAGCCAAAGCGTCACGTCGACAAAATAATATAAAAACGCCGACATCACTGCGTTGGCCACCACAACCCGCATTATGAATATTAGCCATTGCTCGCAAGGCTGGTAAATTCGGGTTTTTAACAACGTCAACAAAAGAAGGAGCGCGTTTAGGTATGCAGACAAGGTAGTTGCCAGGGCGATGCCAAGATGAGCGAAGGGAAATGCCAGCAGCACACTCAATATGATATTCGCGACGATGGAATGCATACCAAAACGCATTGGCGTTTGTGTATCCTGGCGGGAAGTGAAGCCTGGAACCAATATCTTGATCAACATAAAGGCCAGTAAGCCTAGCGCATAAGCCATCAGGCTCTTGCCTGCCATCCGCACATCGTCGCTGCCGAATTCATTATATTGAAACAGCGTTGATAACAAGGGCTCAGCCAGCAGTGTTAAACCCAGGGTAGCAGGCAGGCCGATCAGTAACACCAGTTTCAAGCCCCAGTCCAACGCTTTGGAAAAGGCCAGGGCATCTTCAGCGGCATGGTTCTCGGACAATCTCGGCAAAATGACTGTCGCCAGCGCTACACCCAAAATTCCGAGCGGAAACTCCACCAGCCTATCGGAGTAGTAAAGCCAAGAAACGCTGCCCGACGTTAAAAATGAAGCTACCAAAGTGCCGAACAGTAAATTGACTTGCACCACGGAGACTCCAAAAATGGCGGGGAGCATCTGCTTGAGCATGCGTTGCACCGCTGGGTCTTGGTAGCCCCAGCGCGGCCTGGGCAGCAAGCCGAGCCTTATCAGTGCAGGGATTTGAAATAACAGTTGCACTACGCCGGCGCCAAATACGCCCCACGCTAAAGCCATAATGGGTTTGGCCATTAACGGCGAAATCCAGATTGCAGCGCCTATCATGCAAATATTCAGAAATACCGGAGTCAGTGCCGGAATGGCGAATTTGCCGCGTGCGTTCAAAATCGCGCCGGAGAATGCAACCAGCGTAACGAAGAACAAATATGGGAAGGTGATGCGCAGCATTTGCACAGCCAGTTCGTACTGGTCGCCTTCCCACAGAAAACCGGGCGCAAAAAGCAGGATCAGCAACGGCGCTGCAATGACGCCCGCCACTGTGAATAACACCAACAAGACTGCCAAGGTGCCGGCGGTGCGGTCGATAAACAGTCGCAAACCTTCCTCGCTGTCTTTTTCGTTATAATCGGACAGAGCTGGTACAAAAGCTTGGGCGAACGCGCCTTCCATGAACAAGCGGCGCAGGAAGTTCGGAATCCTGAAGGCCACGAAAAACGCATCGGTTGCCGCGTTAACGCCAAAAATGTTGGCAAATAGCATGTCTCTTACAAAACCCATGATCCGCGAAATCATGGTCATACTGCTAACGATTGCGGTGGATTTAAACAGCTGCTTACTCACTGCAGGCCTCAGATTGAGTTTGGGAACACTAAAAATTTGACAATCATAGCATCCAAAATGATAATACGCGGTTCCAGATTAACTCAAAAGAACTGATAGACTATGGCTAATTCACCACAAGCTAGAAAAAGAGCGCGTCAGGCTGAGAAAAGCCGTATTCGCAATGCCGGACAGCGCAGCAACTTACGCACTTTCGTTAAAAAAGTGATCGCCGCTGTTAGAGCAGGCGATAAAGAGCAAGCTCAAGCCGCGTTTAAAACCGCTGTTCCTGTAATCGATTCGGCTGTTAACAAAGGCCTTATCCACAAAAATAAAGCGGCTCGCAGCAAAAGCAGACTAAACGACAGACTGCGCGCAATGGCTTGATCTCGACGCAAAGTCGATAGATCAACAAGGCCTATGCAACAGATGTTGCTTGGGCCTTTTTTATGCGCGGCGGTTTTATCTCGCGCAGATACCAGATGCTCTGGCTCCTAATCTTTCCGATAATCAAAGGTTGTTAGCTTTCAAGCAACTTATTTGGAATAAGTTGCTTGCGGCGCGTGGACATGCTGCTAATCTGATAGCTTTCAGCTCATCAGTCTAAGGTACTGTCATGAATAACCAAGACCAAGCCAAACTGCGTTGGGGCATTCTCGGCGCGGCCCGCATCAACGAACGCTTATTGCCGGCAATAGTCGAAGCATCTAATGCCGAACTGATTGGTATCGCCAGCCGCCGTCCCGGGGCTGCGGCGCAAACGTTGGCTAAATATGCCCCCTGCCATCCTGAGATACAGAGTTACGACAATTTGGATTCTCTGCTCAACGACGATGACGTACAAGCCATTTATTTGCCAATGGCGAATCATGAACACGCTGAATGGACTTTACGTGCCATCGAGCATCGCAAGCATGTGTTATGCGAAAAACCGATGGCGCTGACGGTTGCCGATATTGATGCGATAGAAACAGCGGCTCGCCGTTACGGGGTGACCGTGATGGAAGGCTTTATGTATCGTTTCCATCCGCAACATGCCCGTGTATTGGAGTTGATCGGCTCCGGACTGATAGGCGAAATTCGATCGGTACGTGCCAGCTATTCGTTCATGATGCGTCCGGCCCGGATGTATCGTTTAGCCGACGATGTTTCGCATGGTGGTGGTGCGATGTGGGATATTGGCTGCTATGCAATTCATTCGCTGCGAATGTTTTTTCAGCAATCCCCTTGCCGGGTAATGGCGTTGTCCAAATACGTGGAAAGCGGCGCCGACATCGCCACTAGCGGCGTGCTGGATTTCGGCGAAGGCAAATTCGCACATTTCGATTTCAGCTTTGAACGGGCTCGGCGCTGCGAATACGAAATCATCGGTACCCAAGGGGGTATAAAATGTCATGTGGTTTGGCAATTGCCTGGCGATGTGCCGGTGATTTCTTGGTGGACCGAGGACGGTCGCCAGTCCGAAGAGCGTTTGCCGGCTTCCAATCACTTCCGTCTGGAGATTGAACATTTCAGCAATTGCGTGTTGAGTGGTCAGGGGGCGCAGTTGTCCCTAGCCGACGCCCGCGACAATTGCAGAACGATAGTGGCCGCATTGCAATCGGCGGCGGAAGGTCGGGTCGTCGAAATTTAATGGCAACAACGCGAGGACGTCTGAGCGAGTGCTGTCAAACTCTGCAAAAAGGCCATGTCTTTGAGCCTCGTTCGCGTTTAATTCATATGAGTTTGCGGCCTCAGGAGCTTGTCGATGAACGAGAAAATATTATCCAAAATTGTTCGGAGCGATGCCTTGCGCATCGTTGCGATGTTAGCGACATTGAGTATTCTTCAGGTGGGTTCTGCATGCGCTGCTGACGTGGTACAAGCCCGGAAAGATTTGCAGCAAATGGGTGTTGAATACACGGAACAGCAATTCGCGACCTCCGCTGGAGCGGGCGATATGGCGGCGGTGCGATTATTTCTGGATGCGGGAATGGATATCAACGCTGGCGATAGTGCCGCTTTGGGGTTGGCGGCCGGTAGAGGGCGGACGGAAATGGTGGAACTGCTATTGGCGAACGGCGCCAAGCCGACAGCCAATGCGCTACAGTTTGCGAGAACCCGAGGTCATCGGGAAATTGCGAATATGCTGCTTCGAGCCGGGGCGAAGGAATAGCGGCCATGTACGCTCAGATTTGAGCGATTGATGGGCATGCCACGATTTTTCGACAAGAACGGAAAGGTGCGACTCCCTCGAAATAGCTAGAGGGAGTCACGATGAGACTTAACGCGCGAGTTTTTTTGGCCGTTGATTCCCAAAATACCTAAGGCTGAGCCGAACAACCAAATCGCCGCTGGTACGGGCACTGCGGCAATATTGCTGGCGAACAGCTGGTTGTGGAATTCGATATTGCCGTTAAACGACTGAGCAACCAATTGGCCGTTCAATTGTCCGTAACCGCCAAATACGTTGGCCCAGGGCGCTAGAATCGAGCCCTGAGGGTTCTTGCTGCCCGCTAACGTTAACGACATTGCGTCATAGAAATTGTAGATGACGTGTGTGGCGTCGATACCGTTAAGATTGACTTGGCCGTTTTGAAATATCTGGCCGGTGCCGCTGACATTGATCAACACGGTGGAGTTGCTGGGAGCGCTGATGTTGATCGTATTGCTGGCGGTCAGTTCGGCGCCGTCTATGTCAAACACGTTGAGTTCGCTATTGTTGCCGGTCAAATTCAGCGTGCCGTAATTGTTGCCGACACTGCCGTTGGCGGTCAAAGCGTTCCAGGCGTTCGAGATGTTTTGATATTGGGTTTGCGCACCGGAAAAATCCACCAATGTTTGCGCGAAGACGCCGCCATTGGCGGTAAAGCTGCTTAGCAGGGTGCCGCCTGCATAGATGCTGCCGTTCTGACCATTGCCTACGCCACCGTTGTTGGCGGTTAGCGTGCCGTTTACGACCAAACGGGCTGCGTTGCCACTGATTTGCGAGGCCACCGAATAGTTGGTCAATGTAATATTGCCGCCGGCAGCCAAGTTGCCCTCGGTATCGGAATTTGAGCTGATGAAGTTGCCGAATACGAAAACATTGTAGTCGCTGGCCGGCCCTACCAAGGCTGCATGGGCTGGAGAGATGGCGGCAGCCAATAATAAACTGGTAGTTGCTATAGTGTGTGACAAACGCATTTTCCTTTAACCTTGAATAAGTATGATGGCGGGATGCCTTAAATTGATAATGTGTCGACAATATCCGTTCCCATGCGGAAATGTCGTAAGCAAAACCGACGGTTCAAATAAGAGCGTGGCGATAAATACCTGACCACGCCGTTGATCGACCGGGGAAGTTGGCTTTTGCCGATTCGAGACCTATATTAAGTGACGAGCCGTTAATAGTCGGTTATCCCGGATTGCGGCGATAAACCATGCGCTTCCGGCGTCCATTCTATCTGATTTGAATTTCGGGCGATACGGCCGTTGGTACAGGTGACTGCCGGGTTAGCAAACTGCTAACCCGGCAGCTTATTCGAAGCCGTTTTTATTGGCTAAATGTCAATCCGTCAATTGCGACATCGATTTTGATCGAGTCCCCAGGGATGAAGCGTCCTGACAAAATCTCATTAGCCAGCGGATTTTCCAATTGCCGTTGTATCGCCCGTTTCAAAGGCCGCGCGCCGTAAACCGGATCGAAACCGGCTTCGCCGAGTAAATCCAGTGCGGTTTCGCTGACTTCCAGACCAATGTCTTTTTCCTGGAGACGACGGCGCAACAATTCGATCTGAATTTTACAGATGGCGCGGATTTGGCCCTGGCCGAGCGGATGGAAGACCACTGCTTCATCGACCCGATTGATGAATTCCGGCCGGAAATGCTGAGCTACAATCTCCATCACCGCATCTTTCATTTCGACATAGTTGTCTTCGCCCGCGAGTTCCTGGATCACGCTGGAGCCCAGGTTCGACGTCATTACCACCACCGTGTTTTTAAAGTCGACGGTGCGACCCTGTCCATCCGTCAAACGGCCGTCGTCAAGCACTTGCAGCAATACATTAAACACGTCGTTATGGGCTTTCTCGATTTCGTCAAGCAGGATGACCGAGTAGGGTTTCCGGCGCACGGCCTCAGTTAGATAGCCGCCTTCTTCATAACCGACATAGCCGGGAGGTGCGCCGATCAAACGGGCCACGGAATGTTTCTCCATGAACTCCGACATGTCGATGCGCACCATTGCTTCCTCGGTATCGAACATGAATTCGGCCAAAGCCTTGCACAGCTCGGTCTTACCGACTCCTGTTGGCCCCAAGAATAGGAACGACCCGTTGGGGCGGTTCGGGTCCGACAGGCCGGCGCGGGAGCGGCGGATCGCGTTGCTGACGGCTTTCAGGGCTTCGGTTTGGCCGATTACCCGTTTGCCCAGCTCTTCTTCCATGCGCAGCAATTTTTCGCGCTCACCTTCCATCATTTTCGAGACCGGAATGCCGGTCCATTTCGAAACCACTTCGGCGATTTCTTCTTCCGTGACCTTGCTGCGCAGCAGGGTGGTTTCCTGCATTTCTGCTTGCGAAGCCAAGTCCAGTTCTTTCTCCAGTTTGGGTATGTCGCCGTATTGCAGCTCGGACATCCGCGCGTAATCCTGGCTGCGGCGGGCCGCTTCCAGTTCCAGGCGGGCATGTTCCAGGCGTTCCTTGATCGTTGCAGTGCCTTGCAATGCCGCTTTCTCGGCTTTCCAGATTTCTTCCAAATCGGAATATTCTTTTTCCAAGTCGGCGATTTCCACTTGCAGGATTTCCAGGCGTTTTTTTGAGGCCGCGTCGCTTTCGTTTTTCATGGCCTCGCGTTCGATTTTCAATTGAATCAAACGCCTGTCAAGTTTATCCATCGATTCCGGTTTGGAGTCCATTTCCATCCGGATCCGGCTGGCGGCTTCGTCGATCAAGTCGATGGCTTTGTCCGGCAATTGCCGATCAGAAATATAGCGGTGCGACAGCATGGCGGCGGCAACGATGGCCGGGTCGGTGATGTCGACGCTGTGGTGGATTTCGTAACGTTCTTTCAAACCGCGCAAGATAGCGATGGTGTCTTCAACGCTGGGCTCGTCGACAAGTACTTTTTGAAAGCGGCGTTCCAACGCGGCGTCTTTTTCGATGTATTGCCTATATTCGTCCAGCGTCGTGGCGCCGACGCAATGCAGTTCGCCGCGAGCTAGAGCGGGTTTCAGCATATTGCCGGCGTCCATCGCGCCTTCGGCCTTGCCGGCGCCGACCATGGTGTGCAGCTCGTCGATGAACAGGATGATCTGGCCTTCCTGTTTGGCAACGTCATTAAGTACGGCTTTCAGACGCTCCTCAAACTCGCCGCGAAACTTGGCGCCGGCGATTAATGCCGCCATGTCCAGCGACAATAGTTGCTTGCCTTTGATACCTTCCGGCACTTCGCCGTTAACGATGCGCTGCGCCAGACCCTCCACAATCGCGGTTTTGCCGACGCCGGGCTCACCGATCAATACCGGGTTGTTTTTGGTGCGGCGTTGCAAGACCTGGATGGTGCGGCGGATTTCGTCGTCACGACCGATCACCGGGTCGAGTTTGCCTTGTTCGGCACGTTCGGTCAGGTTGATGGTGTATTTTTTCAAGGCCTGGCGTTGATCTTCGGCGTTGGCATCGTTGACGTTCTGGCCGCCGCGCATGTTTTCGATGGCTTTTTCCACGGCTGAAGCAGTGACGCCTGCTTGCTTGAGGATTTTTTGTAAGGAGCCGCTGGCCTCCAGGGCTGCCAGCAAAAATAATTCGCTGGAGATGAACGCATCTTTACGTTTTTGCGCCAGTTTGTCGGTCAGATTCAACATCCGCGACAATTCGTTGGAAATCTGCACATCGCCGCCGGCGCCGGAGACGCTGGCCAGACGATCAATCTCCTTGCTTAACTCATTGCGCAAGGCGTTGACCTGAATGCCAACTTGCATCAGTAAAGGTTTGATACTGCCGCCTTCCTGATCGATCAGCGCCAACATCACGTGCACCGGCTCGATGAACTGGTGGTCCTTGCCCAAGGCCATGCTTTGCGCGTCGCTGAGCGCCTGTTGAAATTTACTGGTTAATTTATCCATTCGCATGCTGCGTACCTCATTTGGGATATAAATTGTGTTGCCGCAGAGATGGGGCGCTACGTAACGCTTTTCAAGCGAGGGCTGGTGGATAATTCCACTATTTTTCGGGTGAAATTATTACTACTGATTGGTGGCTTGAGATGGACATCGTTGGTAGCCTTGATAAATGATTCAAAGTACAATGCTCGCGCTCAGATAACAGATGTTGAGGGATTATGGCCTTTGCTAGTCAGCAGGTCCGGTTGTCAATATTGTCGGTCTGCGTAACCATTAGTTTTATTTTGTAGGAGTTTTAGAAATGGCAACAGGCACTGTAAAGTGGTTCAACAACACCAAAGGGTTTGGATTTATCGAGCCTTCCGAAGGCAAGGAAGATGTGTTTGTGCATCATTCCGTAATTAAGGGCGAAGGTTTTAAAACCTTGTCTCCAGGCCAGTCGGTTCAGTTCGATATCGAATCCGGTCCTAAAGGTTTGACTGCCGCGAACGTCCTGCCCAGATAAGCGTTAACGGTTACGGGTAAAAAGGCTCTTGCTTGCAAGGGCCTTTTTTATGCCTGTTACAAAATGGATTTTTCGGTCGAGGACAATATAACCAAGCTATAATGCAGCCATCCCTTCCAAACCGGCGTAACTGACTATGGCACGCGAATTTTCTTCTTTAAAACAAATGGATACCCCGGTCAAAGTGCTGTTTACCGGCTATTTGACTACCGTGGCGGTTGGCTATCTGATGGCTTTGATCCAAATTCTGTTTACTCATGGTATGGCTGACGGCAAGTTTGGCCTGTCGATAGACGACATTGTTTACAGTTATTACGGCAATCGTTCGGGAACCGTGCTGGAAACCAAGCTGAACGGGTCCATGAAGGAGAATGCATCCGAACATGAACGGTTCGCCATTATCCAATGGGTACGCGATGGTGCCGACAAGGACGATTTTATCGACGATGGTATCGAAAAAATCATTCAGGAACGGTGTGTGATGTGTCACAACAAAGACGCACCGGTCCCGGATTTGAGCGATTTTAAAGTGTTGAAGGAATTGACCAAGGAAGACGAAGGCGCGACCTTCAGTTCGCTGACGCGGGTGTCACATATTCACTTGTTCGGCATCAGTTTTATTTTCATGTTTGTCGGCTTGATTTTCAGTTTTTCGGAAACCAGTACCATCAAGTACAAATGTATTGCGATCGGTATGCCCTATATGTTTTTGCTGGTGGATATTTTGTCGTGGTGGTTGACGAAGCTGAACCCGATGTTCGCCTGGCTGGTGATTGTGGCGGGCGGCGGTATGGCGGTGTCGTTTGCGTTTATGTGGACGGTGTCCGTTGCGGAAATGTGGTTGTTTGATAGGGTGTTTCTGGACGCTGACGGTCAGCCCAGAGTGCAGTGGAGCGCAATAGTAGAAGCCAAGTTTAAGCAGGTTGGCGGAGAGGCTGCGGCGAAAAAATTAGCTGAGTTACTGAAGCAAGTCGGTGTTTACGGCTGGTCGAAATTTCAGAGCCAAGGCCTGCCATTTCTGAAAGATATCTACGTAAAAATAGTCAAGAAAGACAAATAGTTACGTAAGTGTGACTAGGTATGCAAAACACTGTCGGGAAGTTAAAGTTCCGTGCTTGGCAAGCCGATAACCGGAGCGGTATGATGCAATCTCGATTTGCAGGAGGTGTACCATGATTAGCAATGTAATGAATAGCGCAACCAGTCTGATCAGTAATGCTCAGCAAAAAGCCAGTACCGCCGCGCAAACGATTGCAAATTTGCCGGTGCAAGCTCAGGAAGTCGGCGGTTCAAAAGATGTCGGTTCGGCTGACTTATTCAAGCCGGTGCTGAGCTTGAAAGAGGCTGAGTTGGAAACCTCGGCTGGCGCAAAAATGATCAAGGTTCATGAAAAAACGCTCGGCTCTCTTCTCGACGTGACAGCCTAATGGCTAACGCTGACATCATAGCCCAGCGCTTTGATGTCAGCGGCAAACGCATTCATTTCTTCAACACTCATTCTTTCCAGTTCGTCCGCTTCCATTTGAAACGATTGCCTGGCCACGCTGTAAAGCATAATTTCTTGCAGTTTAATCTGGCCAAACCGTAATTCCTGCAAAAGCCCTAAATAGGCCTGTTTTTCGCTGTCAGACCACGCTTGCCGATAATGCAACATGCAGGTTTGTAGTTTGGTTGGACAAAGTCTGGTGGCAATTTCTAGACGTTCCAATAACTTTTGCTGACTTTGGCCCGTGCTGTTGATCAACTTGCGGCCCTGTTCGGTCGCACTATCCAGCTTGAACCATAATTCGCCGTTGTGTCTGCTCAATTCCGCCAAGCCCGCTTGTACTGTCGATTGGTGTATCAAGCTGCCATTGCTGATCAATACAAATTTGCTGGCTGGAAATACGCCGGATTCCGTGGCGATCTTGCCGATCAGATGCACGGCTTTATCAAAATCTATCAAGCTGGTCGGTTCGCCGTTGCCGGAAATGGCGATATCCTTGATAACGCGGTGATCGATTTCGACGTTAAATTGCTCAAAAAAATCGCCGCGTTGCACGTAATTTAAAAAGAAGCGCAGTTCCTGCTCCAGTAAGGCAAAATCCATTTTCGGCGCATTACCGCGCTGTAACTGCGGTACTTGGCAGTAAATACAGCGCCAGTTGCAGGCATTGTTCGGATTGAAATTGACACCTATCGATAAACCACCCGCACGGCGGGAGATGACCGGGTAAACATATTTCAGGCCAGCGACATTACGGTTGTGATTGGTGGTGGTGAGTATCGGTTTCACTTGAAATGCGCCGCGCAAACCGTAACTGGTTTACGCGGCCATGAGTTAGATTCGGACCAGCACTTCGCCGCGTCCGGTTTCCGCCATATCGCCGCCGTAACGCTGTACGCGGTTAAACGCCGCACTACTGTCGGCAAAACGGGAGTTGAAGGATTTGAACGATGCGAACAGTATGGGCAGGAAGGCCAGTGTGTGGGAGCCGCAGTCGTTAAAGGTCGCTGATAATTGCGGCTGATTCCATAGCAACAAAGTGCCGCGCCGCATCGCATAGCCCAGATAGCGGCCGGTGTTACCCATCACCGCGATAGTGCCTGCCAGCATCCGAGAGCCGCAATAATCGCCGGCATTGCCTTCGATCAAAATCTGGCCTCGGCGCATATGGTCGCCGGCGCGCTGGCCGACATTGCCTTTCACCAGCACCGTGCCGCCTTTCATACCTTGTTTGTTACCTGGTAGGGCTCCACCCAGAAAATCGCCGGCATCGCCTTCGATTTGAATTAAGCCGTTTTTCATTTCACATGCAGCATACAAACCCGCGTCACCGCTGACGTTGATAGTGCCTGATTTCATTTGCATGCCCAGATATGCACCGGCATCACCTTGTACGCTGATGCTGCCGCCGTCCAATTCCTTCCCAATGAAGTCCAGCTTGTTATTGCTATAGGCGATAATGATTTCTTGGGTGTTCATGCCGGTGATGTAGAACAGTTCATCAACCCGTAACCGGCGTTTGCCGTTCTGTAGTTCGATGGCGGCAATCGCATCGACGTCCAAACCTTGCAGCTTTTGACAAACCAGCGGCGACATGTCGATACGCTGGTCAGTTGGCTGTTTCAGGGTAAAGGTTAACGCGCTCATGCCATGATCTCCTGCAAATGAAAGTGGAACGGTCCCAATTTGCCGCCGTAGTTGCCGGCGCTGATACGCTTGATGCCGTTAGCCGCGCCCAGATCGCAAACCGCTTGAATACCCACGCGCATAGCCTTGTCGATGTCTTCTTTGCTCAAGCCGTCGATGACGATCTCCATCACCGATTCGATTTCCGGCGACAAATCGGTTTTGGTCACACCTTTTAAAGTCGGGCAAAAAGCATCGTTTGTTGATGCGCCCAATGAGGCGTATTTTGAGCCAACCTTGGAGCCCGAGCGCACCACGCCGCCGGGGAAGGGCATAATCACATTCGGAATTTTGCGCATTTCCTCGATCGCCGCCTCGCAGGCCGCCAAAGCTTGTGGTTGCGATTCTGCCAACACCAGAAAGTTGCCGCCGCCGACCGCATCTACCATGCCTGTGGTAGCTTCTGTAAGAAACTCACCGTCCATTACCGGCACTCGCCAGTAGCGCTTGCCGCCGATCTTTTTTGCAATTTGAAAGCCATCGCCGAAGTAACGCAGGTTTTTACCCAAGGGAATTGGCTTGCCGCCTTCGATGCCGGCAAATAGTGCCGAGGTTGGCGAGGTCAATACGCATTGGCCGGCGCGGGTTTCTAATTGTTTGGCCAGACCTTTGCCGCCCATCGCGTAAATCATGATGGCGACGCCGGGCCGTCCGTCGGGCGTTTCGTTCGGACTCAACACTCGTTCGATGCCCGCCTCGCAACCGCAGGCAATTACCGAAGTGGCAAAGCCGGTCATCGCTTGCGCGGAAATCATCGCCCATTTTTCGTTTTGCGCGGTGATGATGGCCCGCGTCGCCTTCATCGGGAAGGCTTCGGCGAAGGTTTTGTCTATGGTTACGCCATTTATGATCATGCTGCACCTCTCAACGGATGTGCCGTCAAGCTGCCGCGTCCGTCTTCGCTAATTTCGTCGTCGCTGATTTTAAAGTTGCCGAGTTTCATGGTCAGGTATTTGTCGAAATAAGGTTTGAGGTCTTTTTCGATGGATAGATCGTAGTCCGGTTTGACGATATGGGTCGTGCCCCAGGTGACTTTCACCACCTCGCCGTCTTTAACGACCAGTTCGCCGTCCTTGAACACGTAATCGGGTTTGGTGAACATGGTCTGGCGGTCCGAGTTTTCAGTGTAAACGGTGATGTCGGCCCAGTTGCCTGCACTCAAGGCGCCACGATCTTTTAGGCCGATGATGCGGGCCGCGCCGGCGCGGGTCATGATGGCGATTTCGTTTAACGTGTATTCGCGCTCGATCGAGGCTAGCGTGGTCATTTTTTGCGCTTCCGGATGGATGGTCGCCAGCATGTCGTTCCGGAAGCTGCGGTCCATCAGCAGGCGGATCAAATGCGGATAGCTGGTGAACGGCGCGCCGTTCGGGTGGTCGGTGGTCAGGAAGATTCGCCAAGGGTCTTCGACCAACAGGAAGATTTCCAAACCGATGGCCCATTGCAAGGCGTTGACGAAGTTTTGGTCCTTGTATTTAAACGGCACCACGCCGCAGCCGGCATCGCATTCGATGTCCATGCATACCCATTTATTGGGGCTGGCGAAGCGATGGTTGGCGTGTTGGCGCATGTTGTCGCCGGAGGCGGTGACGGTCTGGCCGAACAGGATTTGGCCGACATCGGCGGTGATGTTCGGATTGCTATTGATTGCCTCGGCGATCTGCGCGGCACCGGAGGAGAATTTGAAATCGCCTTCTTTACCGTAGCTGTGGAACTGGATATGGGTCAAGTGCATCGGCAAGCCGTCGATGCCTTCGATGGTATTTAAGGTGGTTTCCAGATTGCCCGGTACGCCTAAATTGCAGCCATGCACATGTAAAGGATGAGTGATGCCGAGTTCTTGCACCGCTTTAGCTAAGGTTTGCAAGATTTGTCGGGGCGTGACGTCGTAATGGCTGTTCTTCTCGTCCAAATCCAGTTTGCGCTGGTTGAATTTAAACGCATTGATGCCGCCGGCGTTGACCACCTTAATGCCGATGCCTTTGGCGGCGTTCAGCGTCCAGGCGACATAATCATTGATGGCTTTTTGATCTTTGTTGGCGGTCAGCATGCGTAATAGGAAGTCGTCGCTACCCAACATGACATAGCCGCCTTTATCCACAATCGGCGTATCGCCCATTTCCATATGCGCCTGGCGGGCGTTGATTGGTAATACCGCAGGTTCGAAACAGGCGGTGTAACCCATTTCCGCGTAGCGGTAGCCGGCCACGTAAGTGCTGGGCATCGCGTGACCGTTACCGGAGCGGGTAATCGGCGTGCGGTGCACCGGGTCCTGGCGATGGTCTTCCGGCAATAGAGTGCGGGCGATGTTGCCTTTGCCGCCACCGATGTGGGTGTGCATGTCGATGGCGCCCGACATCACTACTTTGCCGCGCAAATCGTATTCTTTGTCAACCGGTCTGCCGTCTTTAGGCGCATCGATAATGCGGCCGTCCTGCACGTAAATGTCTTGCTGTTGTCCGTCGATGCCGCTGGCCGGATCGTAAACGGTTCCACCTGTAAGTTTTATCAACATGTGTTTGGTCCTAAAGGGCTTGTTCGATAGCGGACAGGACTTCGGCGGTACTGGGCAGGCCGGAGTCGCGCAATTTTTTCAGGCGGATCGCCACCACATTGTCCAGGCGGTAAGCGTGGCCGGAGTGGTCGATGCCGGGCGTGCCCACGGGAATAAACACATCCGGTTCTTTCTCAAACTTCATGCCGGAGCGGGCGATGACGATAGTCGGTAAGTGGGTTTTTGGGGGCAGTGCACTGCTGTTAAACGCCTGAACCCACAGCAAGGCATCGGCTTCGCCGTTACTTAGCAGTGTTTGGCTGTCGTAAAGATAAGGATCGTACTCGGGGTAGCCACGGGCAAAATTGACGCGCGCGGGGTAGCCGGTAGTCCAGCCGCAGACTTGGTTGGCGGTTTGGTCGCCTTCCTTGCCGCCCAACGGAAAACCGGAGCAGCGGGTGCCGGCTTGGTTAAGGTCTTTAACGATATTGCACAGCGTTTGCACGGTTAGCTCAGCTTGATCGAATGCCAATGCCGCCGCACCCCATAGAATGACACCATACTGTGCGGCCTTCAGTTTGTCGGCGATAAGCTGTAGCTCGCTAATGGCGATGCCGGCGACACTTTGTGCGTGTAACAAGTGGCCTTTAACCAGGGCCGACAATGCGGCTGTTACTTCTGGTAAATCGGCGTCCGCGCAAGTTAGAACGGTGGCTTTTTGGCCGGACGGCGATGTCGAGGCGTTTCCGGAGGGGGCTTTGCCCAGATAAATAATTTCCCGGTTTGCCGTGTTGTCGAGGAACATGGCTTCCTCATTCCACACATACTTCTCGAAAAAACGCGGGGCAAAAGCTTCCAGATCGGTGCCGACTATCAGCAATAAATCGCAGCGGTTTTTCAGTTCGGCTAATGTGGTATTCATCCAGCCGGAGTCTTGCAAAGCCAGTAAATTGCGGCGTGCGTTATTAAAATTGAGGTTATCGACCACCGCGCCGCTTTTGTCGGCTAAAGCCAGCAATGCGCGCATGCCGTTGACGTCGGTGGCGCAGCCGCCGATCACAGGTTGATGGGTGTTTCGTAGCAATTCCGCAGCTTTAGTGGTCGCCGCTTCCAAACTCGCTGCCTGCCCGGCAATGCGCGGCACGGTGTCCGCTATGGCTTGTTCGAATGCCGGTGTATTAACCGAGCAACCGTTTGCGGTCACTTTCAAGGTTGTGCCGTCCACTTGTATGCTCAGGTCGTCGGTACCCATGCCGCAAAAAGGGCTGGGTACCTCGGTTATTTCAGTCATGGAAAGTCCTCAATCTTTTTTAATATATTTGAATCGTGGATCGTCGGGCGTGCCTTCCAGGATGCCGGCGGAAGTTTCTGCCGCATCCCACATCAACACGTCCTCAATTTTTTGGGCTAACAGAAAATCTTTATCGGTGATGCCTTTTGCCGAATGCGTGACCAACTTGACGATCACGAATGCGTAGGAAACAGTTAAATCCGGGTGGTGCCAGGCTTTTTCCGCCAAGTGGCCGACGGTGTTGACCACCATTAAAGTCGCTTTCCAGCCGCTGGTCTTGATTTTGCGGCGGATCCAGCCGTTTTCGTAATACCAGTGCGGCAGTTCCTGTGCTAAACGTTCGGCGATTTCGGTCTCGCTATAGACCTTGGCAGTATCGTGCGACATCGTTTATCCCCGGGATTGAAGTGACTCGGCATTCTATCGCACAGTTTAGTCGGTGTCTTTAAGGTGTACAGGTGTTTGGCTGGATTTCAGTGCCAATTGTCGGCGACTGGAGGGGGCTTTTTTTAACTGGCTTGCTTAGGCGGGTTGAGGGAATGCCTCGGCGCAGAGGCATTCTTTTCGGCATGCGTTTGTTATTTGACCACTCTTAGTTGCGGTTTTTGCGGAGGTTTGGGTTCTGTCGGTGTCGGCGGGGTATCGTCCTCATTCTCTTCCGGGTCGAAAATCATACCTTTGCCATTTTCCTTGGCATAGATGGCCAACACCGCTTTGCACGGCGCGATAATGCGCATGGGTTTGCCGGCAAACCGGGCGTTGAATTGGATTTCTTCATTGCCGAGCACCAAACCTTGAATGGCTTCCGGGCGCATATTCAGTACGATTCGGCCATCTTCCACGAAGTCGCCCGGCAGCGTCACGCCAGGGTAGTCGGCGTTGACCAAAAGATGGGGGGTCAGGCTGTTGTCGACGATCCATTCGTAGATGGAGCGAATCAGATAGGGTTTAAGTGGGGTCATTTGCTTGGGGCTTGCATCATGTCTTTTTCTTCGCGGCTCAGGCTTTCTTGAAAAGCCCGTCTGGAGAAAAGTCGGTTGGCGTAGGCGGTGATGCCTTTGCCTAGGCCGGCAATATCAATGCCGATGCTGGGAAGTCGCCACAAGAATGGCGCCATCGCACAATCGATCAAAGAATACTCGTCGCTCATAAAATACGGTGTCGCTTCAAATACCGGTGCGGCAGCCAGTAAGCTTTCCCGGAGTTGTTTTTTAGCCTTGGCGGCTTTTTTGTCACCGTTGACCAGCACGTCATCCAGCAGCGGATACCACTCCTGATCGATGCGTTTGATCAGCATCCGGGCGTTGGCGCGGGAGACCGGGTCCATTTGATGCAAGGCGGGGTGCGGGAAGCGTTCATCCAGATATTCCATGATGATGCGGGCGTCGTACAGCACTAAGTCGCGTTCCACGAAAGTCGGGGCATTACCGTTGGGGTTCAGTTCCAGCAGATCTTCCGGCGGGTCATTCGGGTCGAAAAACTCAACTTCCGCTGGCACGCCTTTTTCGTATACAACTAGCCTGGCGCAGTGGCTCATTATGCAGGCTGGTGATGAAAAAAGAGTCATTGCGGATTTTCGGCTGGTGATGTTTGCCACGAAGTGAACCTCTTTGAGTAACAGGATTTAAACCGGGGCAGATTGTAGCATGGATGTTGGGGCTTTTGGGGGCGATGCCGGACGCATTCTGCCCTTGAAAATAACGGGCTGCACCCGGCTATTTTAAACGGCTTGCCGCACTATTCAGCCCAGTTTGACGATGATGTCTTCCAGTACATTCGCGGTGGCATGAACCTTGTCGGCGGCATTGGACAAATGCCGGTAAAGTTCGCGTTGTTTAAACATATTCAAGTAGTCATCGCCTTGGAATAAATCGGCGATGGCCTTGCGGTACATCTTCTCGATGCGGCGCTCCGAGTGGCGGGCGGCAAAGGCGTGTTGCTCGGCCTCGGCAGGGGCTTTGCCTAATACGGCGAAGCCGCGCTCCAGTGCTTTGATCCCCACTTGCAACTCAATGACCATCGCTTGCGAATGGCTGTCGGGGTTCAGTTCCAGGGCTTCCATCTCGTTATACGTGCTTTTGCAATAGGTAACGATGCTGTCCATAGATGCAATGGCGCGATAAATGTCTTCGCGATCAATCGGTGTGGCAAACGAGCTGTTAAGTTCGTGCAGATTGTGCATGCGGATTCGGTCGGCTTCGTGCTCGTCTTCTTTCAACATCTTGCCGGCTTCGACTGATTCGCTGGCCATGAAACGGACCAGATTATCGACGGTGACGCACACCTGCTGGCACTGTTGGTGCAGCAATAGATAGAAGTCGGCGGTTTTCGGGAATATTCTCTGAAACAGCCGGGAGGCCAGTGAAAGCTTGGGAGATGACATGAAGATTACAGCGGGTATTTGAGAAAGTAGTCGAATATCAGAAAACTGACGCAGGCGATCATGGCCGCGCCGGGGATGGTGATCAGCCAGGTTCGCAAAATTTCCAAGGCTTTTCCCCAGCGTACCGCTCTGGGGCGATCAGATGCACCAATACCCATGATGGCCGATGCTACAACATGCGTCGTGGACACCGGGGCGCCAAGTAGTGAGCTGCCGAAAATAGTTAGGCATGCGCTCATCTGTGCGTTTAGCGCGTGGATTGGGCGGATTTTGTAAATGGCAAAACCTAAGGTCCGCACGATACGCCAGCCGCCGGTCAGCACGCCTGCTGTCATTGCGCTGGCGCAAAACAGCATGACCCAGCCGGGCACTTTAAAGCTGTCGATTTCGCCGCTGAGTAACAAAATCAAGGTCAATACGCCCATACTTTTTTGCGCGTCGTTGGCGCCGTGCGAAAAGGCCAGTGCGGCGGTGGTCAGCCACTGGGCGTTACGAAGCTGGCGATTAATGCTTGGCGATGCGGACCGCAATAAGAACATCGTCAGCCGCTGAATGATAAAGCCCACCAGAAAGCCCAGGACGGGCGAGAGTAATAAAGCTAGTAGAATTTTGCTGAAGCCATGTATTCGGCCTTCACTTAAAGCGTTGAATCCCCAATCTATGGGTTTGTTGCCTATGCCGATTAGCGTGGCGCCGATCAAACCGCCCATCAGCGCGTGAGAGGACGACGATGGTAAGCCGCGCCACCAAGTAAACAAATTCCAGAATACTGCGGCGAAAAGTCCGGAGACTACAATTAATAACGCATCCGCTTTGGGAATGGAGGATAGATCCAGCAGGGTGCCGACTGTATTGGCGACGGCGGTTCCGCCTAGCAGCGGCCCCAGGAATTCGAAGATTGCCACCACCAAAACCGCCTGCACCGGCGTCATCGCGCGGGAGGCGATGACGCTGGCAATGATATTGGAGGCATCATGAAAACCGTTGGTGTAATCGAATACCAGCACAATGATGATCGCAACACCGATAAACGAAACCAATGCCTCCAAAATAGTGACGGCTTAATGCAGATTAATTGACGACGTTATGGCCGCGCTGTCTCAGGCAGTTGCGGTAGGCATTTTTGTAGCGGTCGTTGGCTTGTATGCCTTGCTGAGCGCCGCCGCCGATACCGCCGGCCGCTGCACCAATGGCTGCACCGGTGCCGGGGTTGCCGACTACCGCGCCAATGGCCGCGCCGCCCGCAGCGCCTATCAAGCCGCCAACTGCTGCGCCGGTGGCAGTGTCTTTAACGGTGCTGGACGACTGCGAAGCCAGTTGTTCGCATTCCTGCATGTCTTGATTCAAACGGAACGCATTGGGATCGTTATAGGTGTCCACCGTGGGAGTCCAGCCGGTGGTGGTGGCGCAACCTGCGACTAACAGGCTGGTTGCTAAAATCGATTTAAGCGGTAATTTATGCATGACAAGTCTCCTTCATTAATGCTGAATGCATTGTTAGTGTTCCAGAGAGTAGTCCATTTTGCACTGTTTTGGAAATTTACAAGTCAAATTGACACTGGCAAGCCTGTCACGTATGATTCGCAGCCTTTTTTATCCGTTTTTATCACCAAAGGCAGTAGCACATGAAAAGAACTTATCAACCCAGCAAAATCAAACGCGCTAGAACTCACGGCTTTCGTGCCAGAATGGCTACTGTGGGCGGTCGCAAAGTGATCAATGCGCGCAGAGCTAAAGGCCGCGCATCGCTGACGGTTTAATTGTCGGCGGAAGATTTCGGCTTTCCCGATCAGTATCGGCTAGGGACGCCCGCTGAGTATAAAAAAGTATTTACCAATCCCGTAAAGTCCACAGATAAATATTTTACGGTGTTGGCGACGAACAATATCCTGCCGCATCCGCGGCTGGGTTTGGCGATCGCAAAAAAAACTATAAAAAAAGCAGTCGCAAGGAACCGCATAAAAAGGGCTGTCAGGGAAAGTTTTAGATTACAGCGTCAACATATCGTCGGCATTGATATTGTTGTTTTGGCAAGAGGTGATGCAGCAAATGCAGCCTCGCCGATATTGAGGAAGTCATTGGAAAGGCATTGGCATAAACTGGTAGATCGATGCGATTCCTGCTCATAACCCTGATCAAGGTTTACAAATACTTCATAAGTCCTTTGCTGGGACCCAGATGTCGTTTTTATCCCAGCTGTTCAAGTTATGGCTTAGAGGCAATCCAGATTCATGGTGCTTTCAAAGGCTCTTACCTCACGCTTCGACGCTTATTAAAATGCCACCCGTTTCATGAGGGTGGCATTGATCCTGTTCCGGAAAAATTGAGTAAATAACAATGGATAACATAAGATTTGTACTGGTCATGGCGATGTTGATGATCTCCTACATGCTGTGGGAATCGTGGCAGATCGATTACGGCCCCAAGCCGCAGGCCCTGGTTTCTGATAAACCCGTATTGGCTGGTGATGCAGCAACAGTGTCCCCCGGACAAACGGCTGGAGATGCCCGAGCTGCTGCGGTGCCGACTGTCGCCCAAGTAGCTGCTGAAAATGTTATCAAAGTCAAAACCGATGTGTTCGAGCTGGAAATTGATCCTCAGGGCGGCACATTACGCAATCTGGATTTGTTGAAATACCCGCACGAGAAAATCAACACCGTAGTCGACAAAGCTTATGCCCTGATCGGCATGACGCCTCCGGAGAAAAACCTAAATCCGATTCGGTTGTTCGACAGCAATCCCGACAGCCTGTACCTTGCCCAAAGCGGCCTGATTGCCAATGCCAATTCCTTGGCTGCCCCCGATCATAAAAGTCTGTTCACCGCCGAAAAAACCGAATATCAGTTGCTTGATGGGCAGGACGAGCTGAGAATCCCCCTGACCTGGACTAATCCGCAGGGATTGACGGTTACCAAAACATACACCTTCAAACGCGGCAATTATGCCGTGGGTCTGGAGCAAAAGGTCAGCAACCATTCCGCACAGGACTGGTCCGGCAAGCAGTACAACCAACTGGTGAGAACCCAGTACAGCGACAAAAGCAACAACAGCTTTATTCGGACATTCTCCGGCGGCGTGGTTTACACCGAAAAAGACAAATTCCAAAAAATCAAATTTGAAGATATGGCGGATGACAAGTACGACGTCAAAGCCAAGGAAAATGTGCACAGCAAAGGCGGTTGGAGTGGCATGATCCAACATTATTTTGCCGCGGCCTGGATTCCACCAGCCGATCAGGACGCCCAGTTTTACACCAACGATCTGAAGGATGCCCGTTTCCAGGTCGGTTCCTTATCCCCCGATTTGACGGTTCCAGCCAATGGCGAAGCCGTGTTTAGCAGTCAGTTGTTTGCAGGTCCGAAAATTCAGCCAATCATGGAAGCTTTGGCGCCAGGTCTGGAACTCGCCGTCGATTACAGCTGGTTGACGCCAATCGCCAAAGGTATTTATTGGCTACTTAACCAAATCTACGGTTATGTCGAAAATTGGGGCGTGGCGATTCTGGGCGTCACCTTTGTCATCAAGGCCTTGTTCTTTAAACTGTCGAAAGCCAGCTTTCAGTCGATGGCCAAAATGCGCAAGATTCAGCCGCGCCTGAAAGAACTGCAAGAGCGTTATGGTGAAGACCGCCAGAAATTCAACACCGAAATGATGGCGATGTACAAAAAAGAAAAGGTCAATCCTTTGGGCGGTTGCTTGCCGATTATGGTGCAGATTCCGGTATTCATCTCTTTGTACTGGGTATTGATTGAGACCGTCGAAGTGCGTCAGGCCGATTTCGCCTTGTGGATTCAGGACTTGTCGGCGCAAGACCCGTTCTATCTGCTGCCGATTTTGTACGGCATCACCATGAAGATTCAGCAAAGCTTGAATCCGGCGCCTATCGATCCGCTGCAAGCCCAGGTGATGAAAATGTTCCCTATCGTGTTCACCGTGTTCTTCCTGTTCTTCCCGTCCGGTTTGGTACTGTACTGGATCTGCAACAACAGCTTGTCGATCATCCAGCAGTGGTATATCACTAAACACGTGCTTGAAGAGGATGCGCACAAGCATAGCGTAGTACCTTAATGCTGGGCGGCGACACCATAGCCGCCATTGCCACGCCGCCCGGTAACGGCGGCGTCGGCGTCATTCGCATCTCCGGGCCATCCGCGCCCGGCATCGCCCAAAGCCTCACCGGCAAAACCCTACCCAAACCCCGCTACGCCCAATTTGCTAGCTTCCTTGATACCGATGGCCGAGTAATCGACAGCGGCTTGCTGCTGTATTTTGCCGCACCGGCTTCATTTACCGGCGAACAGGTTATCGAACTGCAAGGCCACGGCGGCAGCGTGGTGCTGGATATGCTGTTGCGGCGGGTGTTGGAATTGGGCGCGCGCTTGGCTAACCCCGGTGAATTTAGTCAAAGAGCTTTCCTAAACAACAAAATTGATCTGGCGCAAGCCGAAGCGATAGCCGACCTGATCAGTAGCGGCACCGAACAAGCCGTGCGCTCTGCGCAGCAATCCATGCAGGGCGTGTTTTCCGAACAAATCAACGAACTGATCGACGAACTGATCGAGCTGCGGGTGTTTATCGAAGCGGCCATCGATTTTGTCGATGAAGAAATCGACTTCCTGGGCGACGGTGTGGTGGCGGGGCGCATAGCACGCTTGCAAGGCAAGCTTACCGACATTGGCAAAACCGCCCAGCAAGGCCGACTGTTACACGACGGTATGACCGTGGTATTGGCCGGCAAGCCCAATGCCGGGAAATCCAGTTTGCTAAACGCCTTGGCCGGTCACGACGCGGCGATTGTCACCGACATCGCCGGCACCACCCGCGACGTATTACGCGAACGCATCCAACTGGATGGCATGCCCTTGCATGTCATCGACACCGCGGGCTTGCACGACAGCGATAACCCGGTCGAGCAGGAAGGTATCCGCCGTGCCCGCCAGGAAATTGCCAAGGCCGACCGGATTTTATTGTTGATAGACAGCACCGACCCGGACAGTGCCAGCTTGGATGCCAGCCTGCCGGCCAATATTGCGGTCACCAAAGTTTTCAATAAAATCGATCTGATCGGCGGTCAACCCAGGGTCATAGAAACTCAGCAAAGCACCGAAATCCATTTGTCCATCAAACATAAACTTGGTCTGGATTTGCTGCGCCAACACCTGAAACAAAGCATGGGTTTTACGGAAAGCGTGGATAACGTATTTGTCGCCAGAACCCGCCACATCCAGGCCTTGCAACTTGCCGCGCAAGCCGTGGACCGTGCCGCCGAGCAATTGCTGCATCAAGCGCACGAACTGGTCGCGGAAGAATTGCGCCAGGCGCAAACCAGCTTATCCGCCATCACCGGCGAATTTACCTCCGACGATCTACTAGGCGAGATTTTCTCCAGTTTTTGCATTGGTAAATAGCCGCCGCTAGCACGCAACAAAGCGCGGCCTGCCCGCCAAGCGAAACAAGGACTCCATGTTCGAACAAGCCTTCAAAAATATCGACGACATTCTCCGCAAGGAAGCCGGTTGTGCCAGCGAACTGGATTACACCGAACAAACCTCCTGGCTGCTGTTTTTAAAATACCTGGACGGCTTGGAACAAGACAGAGCCATGGAAGCGGAACTGGAAGGCCTTGGCTACCGCTATATTCTCAACCAACCTTATCGCTGGGAAAGCTGGGCGGCGCCGAAAACCGCCGACGGCAAGCTCGACCACAATACCGCGCTGACCGGTGACGACTTGCGCGACTTTGTCGACCACAAACTATTCCCTTATCTGCACGCCTTCAAGCAACGCGCCAGCGGTCCCAACACGCTGGAATACAAGATCGGCGAAATCTTCGGCGAGATTAAGAACAAGATTCACAGCGGCTACAATTTGCGCGAAATCATCGACCACATCGACGAGCTGTGTTTCCGCTCGCAAACCGAAAAACACGAGCTGTCGCACCTCTACGAAGCCAAAATCAAAAACATGGGCAACGCCGGGCGCAACGGCGGCGAATATTACACACCCAGGCCTTTGATTCGGGCCATCGTCAAAGTCACCCAGCCCAAAATCGGCGAACGCATCTACGACGGCGCGGTCGGTTCGGCCGTTTTTTTATGCGAAGCTTACGATTACCTGACCAGCCAAGGCAACCTCACGACCGCCGATTTGCAAACGCTGCAAACCCGCAGCTTTTAGGGCAAGGAAAAGAAATCGCTGGCCTATGTCATTGCAATCATGAACATGATCCTGCACGGCATCGAAGCACGCAACATTGTCCACACCAACACCCCGGCGGAAAACCTGTCCGACATTCAGGACAAGGATCGCGTCGACGTCATCCTGGCTAATCCGCCGTTCGGCGGCAAGGACCGCAAGGAAGTCCAGCAAAACTTTGCCATCCGCACCGGCGAAACCGCCTTTTTGTTCTTGCAACACTTCATCAAAATGCTCAAAGCCGGTGGCCGGGCCGGCGTGGTGATCAAAAACACCTTTTTGTCCAACACCGACAACGCTTCGGTATCTTTACGCAAACTGCTGCTGGAAAGCTGTAACCTGCACACCGTGCTGGATTGCCCCGGCGGCACGTTTCAGGGTGCCGGAGTCAAAACCGTGGTGCTGTTCTTCGAGAAAGGCGCGCCCACACGGAAAGTCTGGTACTACCAGCTCGACCCTGGCCGCAATATGGGCAAAACCAACCCGCTGAATGATGCCGACTTGGCTGAGTTCATCGAATTGCAACAAACCAAGGCCGACTCGCCGAAAAGCTGGACGCTGGACGTGTCGGCCATCGACTCGACAACCTACGACCTGTCGGTGAAAAATCCCAATGGCGGAGAGGAAGTTGTCCACCGCAGTCCGGAGGACATCATGAACGAGATTGCGGCACTGGATGCGGAGAGTGCCTGGGTGTTGGAAAGGATCAGAACGTTACTATGAAAAATCCCTGTGTCTATATACTCGCCAGTCAACGTAACGGCACCTTATACATTGGTGTCACGTCAGATTTAATCAAACGTATTTGGGAGCATCGTGAAGGCTTGGCTGAGGGCTTTACCAAACAGTACAACGTCAAAATGCTAGTCTGGTATGAACAACACGATACGATGGAGTCTGCGATTAGTAGGGAAAAGGCCCTGAAAAAATGGCGACGCGAGTGGAAACTAAAAACCATCGAAGCCTTCAATCCCAATTGGCTCGATCTATGGTCGCAAATCAACGGCCAAGCACCGCTTCCCGTCGTTCCCGCGCATGCGGGAACCAAGCGAGGGCTGGGCAATCACCTGGATTCCCGCAGTCGCGGGAATGACGAATCAGTTAACGATGACGCATGAACAAAAATTCTAAGTTGATGCATTTGTGGTTTGCGTGCCGGCCCATTGGCTTTATTAAGGCTTTAACAACCTCAGTATTCCATCCAAACACCCTACACCCCGTCGTTCCCGCATTAGCGGGAATGACGCATTGGGGAGTGCGGAGGTGTTGGAACGAATTCGGGGGCTGTTGTGAAGGAGGACTGGAAGACCAAAACTCTAGGAGATAAATGCCAAATTGCGAGAGGAGGTTCTCCAAGACCAATTCAGGAACTCCTGACAGATGCCCCTGATGGAGTGAATTGGGTAAAAATCAGCGACGCCACTGCTAGAGGAAAATTCATTTTTGAGACCAAGGAAAAGATCAAGCCGACTGGTGTGTCCCGATCAAGACTTGTAAAACCCGGCGACTTCTTGCTTTCAAACTCGATGAGCTTTGGTAGACCATACATCATGCAATCGACAGGTTGCATCCACGACGGTTGGTTTGTCTTGTCTGACTATGAGCAATACTTTGATCAAAGCTTCCTTTATCACCTATTGAGTTCTCCGGTTGTTTTTGATCAGTTTGATAGGTTAGCGGCGGGTTCAACAGTCCGGAATCTGAACATTGAGCTTGCGAGTCGTGTTTTGCTTCCAGTCCCACCACTCCCCGAACAGCATCGTATCCTCGCCATCCTCGACGAAGCGCTTGACGGCATCGCCACCGCCAATACCAACGCCGAACGAAACATACAAAATGCGCGGGCTTTGTTTGAGAGTCATTTACAAGCGGTGTTTAGTCAGCGGGGTGAGGGGGGGCGCGTCGCCTCGGCGAAGTTTTTGACATCGGATCAAGCAAACGCATTCTGGAAACGGAATGGACTGCTGCCGGAGTTCCGTTCTATGGCGGTAAAGAGATTGTCAAACTTGCAAAGTCTGGGACTGTGATTAGTAATGCATATATCTCTGAAAAGAAATATCAGGACTACGCATCAAAGTACGACATGCCACAACAGGGAGACATACTGATTACAGCAAGGGGAACGATCAGCGTGGGATATGTCGTAAAAGAAGGCGACAAGTTCTATTACAAAGACGGCAACATTATCTCGATGAGGGAGAAAACACCTACCAATCCGCACTTCATTTTGTACGCTTTTAGATCGAATGCAATTGCCGATCAGCTTGGAGAGCTAAATGGGGCGACTGTTAAGCATCTACCAATCGAAAAGGCAAAAGAACTTGTTTTGAGAATGCCGGGGTTTGTTGAGCAAAATGCTGTTGTAGAGAAAATCCGAGAAATTGAATCCTACACCCAGCGCCTAGAATCCCTCTACCAACAAAAAATCGCCGCCCTCGACGAATTGAAAAAATCCCTGCTGCACCAAGCCTTCAGCGGTAATCTGTAAGCGCAAATACAGGTTGCGTGTAACAAGGCTGGGCGACTATGATGTTTCATGTAACGTTAATCCAGGAGTTCGTTATGCGCACAGTCACCTCTGCACGGGTTCAGAAACATCGCATCGCTTTACGCGAGGCGGGTTTGCGGCCGCTGCAAATTTGGGTGCCGGACACCCGCCGCGAGGGCTTTGCCGAGGAGTGCCGGCGGCAGTCCTTATCGATACAAAATGATGCTGCCGAACAAGATGCCTTGAATTGGCTGGAGACAGTCGCCGACCATGACGGCTGGCAGTGAGGCGCGGCGATTTGGTGACGGTGGCCTTACAGGGTGACCTGGGAAAACCGCGCCCGGCGCTGTTGATTCAATCCGATCTGTTCGACGCACATCCGTCGGTAACGATTTTGCCGATCACCAGCGAACTGCGCGATGCGCCATTGTTTCGGATTGCCGTGGCCGCAAACGAGCGCACCGGCTTGAGCCTGGCCTCACAAATCATGGTGGACAAACCGCAATCGGTAGCGCGAAATAAAATTGGCGGGGTGATCGGCCGCATCGATGATGAAACCTTGTTGTCGGTCAATCGGGCGCTGGCGGTGTTTCTTGGCTTTGCCTAATTCTACTTTGTCAGATTTGTTCAAGACTGTCATGCCCGCCGGGAAGCGCGGGTATCCAGTGCCATGGATGGTATGCTTAAATCCGTTCATGGAGTCTGGATTCCGGCAATCCATGCCGGAATGACGATGCTTAATTAGTAATCTGACAAAGTAGAACTAAAGGATAGCTATGAACGAAGCCGAAACCCGCGCCGAATACATCGATCCTGCTTTGGCGGCGGCCGGTTGGGGCGTGGTGGAAGGTAGCTGGATTCGTCGCAAGTATTCCATCACGTTGGGTCGGCTGGAAGGTCACGGCAAGCGCGGCAAAGCACTGGCCGCCGATTATGTTCTGGAATACCGCAACACCAATCTGGCGGTGGTGGAAGCCAAAGCCTGGGACAAACCGCTGACCGAGGGCGTTGGTCAGGCCAAGGATTACGCGCAGAAGCTGGCGATTCGTTTCAGTTATGCCAGCAACGGCCAAGGCGTGTACGCCATCGACATGCACACCGGGGTGGAAGGCGAACGGAGCGGGTTTCCGTCGCCAGACGAGTTGTGGAACGCGACTTTTGCTTTGCAAAACGCTTGGCGCGACCGTTTCGCGGCGGTGCCGTTCGAAGATCGGGGCGGTTACTTTCAAGGCCGCTATTATCAGGACATTGCCATCGACAAGGTGTTGGCGGCGATAGCGGAAGGCAAAGACCGGGTGTTGCTGACGCTGGCCACTGGTACCGGCAAAACCTTTATTGCGTTCCAATTGGCGTGGAAGCTATTCCACAGTCGCTGGAACCTCAACGATTGGCGCTTCGACCAACTCAGTGCCAACGGTCAGCCCAGTCGCCGGCCGCGCATCCTGTTTCTGGCCGACCGCAACATTCTCGCCGACCAGGGTTATAACGCCTTTTCCGCGTTTCCGGAAGATGCCCTGGTGCGGATTGCCCCCGACGAGATTCGTAAAAAGGGCAAGGTGCCGAAGAACGGCAATATCTTCTTTACCATTTTTCAAACTTTTATGTCGAATGGTGAATCGTCGCTCCCGCGCAGGCGGGAGCCCAATCAAACGGTATCCGCACTGGATTCCCGCATTCGCGAGAATGAAGTCTCAGGTATCCCGTACTTTGGCGAATACCCACCCGACTTTTTCGACTTCATAGTCATCGACGAATGCCATCGCGGCGGCGCAAACGACGAGAGCAACTGGCGCGGGATTCTGGATTAGTTTGCGCCCGCCGTGCAGTTGGGTTTGACCGCGACGCCCAAGCGCAAAGATAACGTCGATACCTACGCCTACTTCGGCGAATCGGTGTTTATCTACTCGCTGAAAGACGGTATCAACGATGGCTACCTGACGCCGTTTCGCGTCAAACAGATCGCCATTAGCTTGGACGATTATGTCTTCACCAGCGACGACACCGTGGTCGAAGGTGAAATTGAGATGGGCAAGCGTTACGAAGAGAAGGATTTCAAGAAAATCATCGAAATCCGCGAGCGCGAGAAAAAGCGGGTGGAAATCTTTCTGGCGCAAATCAATCCGCGCGAAAAGACCTTGGTGTTTTGCGCCAACCAAGTGCATGCCTTGCTGATCCGGGATTTGATTAACGAATTAAAGACAGTCAACGATCCGAATTATTGCCATCGGGTCACCGCCAACGACGGCGCCTTGGGCGAGCAATGGCTGCGCGATTTTCAGGACAACGAAAAATCCATTCCTACCATTCTCTCCACCTCGCAAAAACTGTCGACCGGCGTCGATGCCCGCAATGTGCGCAACATCGTGTTGCTGCGCCCGGTCAATTCCATGATCGAATTCAAGCAGATCATCGGTCGCGGTACCCGGCTGTACGACGGCAAGGATTATTTTACGATCTACGACTTCGTGCGCGCCCACCACCATTTTAGCGATCCGGAATGGGAGGGTGAGCCGCTTGAACCGGAAGCCTGCGCAAAATGCGGCAGTTATCCTTGCCAATGCGAAAAGCCCATTCCCCAGCCCTGTAAAACCTGTGGTCAGCAACCTTGCCAGTGCCCGCAACCGTCCTGTGCGACGTGTGGCGAAACGCCTTGTGTTTGCCGTCAGAAAAACAAAACCAAAGTGAAGTTAGCCGATGGCAAAGGGCGGGCCATTCAGCACATGCTGGTCACCAGCTTCTGGCATCCGGACGGTACGCCGATGTCGGCAGCTCAGTTCCTGGAAGCCCTGTTCGGCAAACTGCCGGAGTTTTTCAAAGACGAAGACGAATTACGCGGGCTGTGGAGCGAGCCGGACACCCGCAAGAAATTACTGGATGGCTTGGCGGACCAAGGTTTCGGTAAAGATCAATTGACGGAAATGCAAAAAATCATAGCCGCCGAAAACAGCGATTTGTTCGATGTGCTGGCTTTCGTGGCGTATGCGTTAACGCCGATCAGCCGAGAACAACGCGCCGGTACGGCCAAAGTCGAAATCGGCCGACATTTTAATTACCGGCAACAGGCTTTTCTGGATTTTGTGTTGGGCCACTATGTCAGCGTGGGGGCGATGAATTGGACCAGGCCAATTTAAAGCAATTGTTGAAGCTTAAATATCAAAATTCCATCGCCGATGCGGTAGCGGGTTTGGGTAAGCCCGAGCAGATAGGCCAGGTGTTCAGCGGTTTTCAGAAGTTTTTGTATCGGCAGGCGGTGGGCTGAGCATTGTCGGCAAAATGCGCATGGTTCGCCCTTCGACCGTGCTCAGGACGAACGGTTAGTTTCTTAAGTTAACAGCCGGGTTAATAGCTCGGTTTGGCCCAGCGCAAATTAATCGATTTGCTCCAATACCACCGGTTTGGCGCTAAAGACTTCGGCAACCAATTCCAATTGCGCGGCAAACAGCGGCAGGGTCGGAATTTTCCAGGCTTTGCCGGTGAATTTGGCCAGGATGTTGTTCAGCCAAGGCCGGTCGGAGCTGGCGTGGTGAATGATGAAACGGTAGGACTCGCCGTCGTTGAATACCGCAAAATCTTCCAGGGTCACTTCTATGGTGTGTTCCTCGCCATATAGCCGGGTCTGCACATACACTTTCCTGGCATCGAGATCGAAGTTGAACTGGGTCAACTCGGCGATGCCTTTCATGATGATGTTCGCCCCCCAAATGATCAGCGCGTTGGGGGTTAATTTGATGACGAAACGGATTAAGCTGGATTTAAAACTCATGGCGGGCCTTTAGTGGTTGGCTGGGTAAAACCATGATTCTAAACATTGTCGGCGGGATTGTTGCGTAAATATTTCAACGATTGTCACTCAGGTGCCAAACCTCAAGCGAATCAGGTGCTGGCGGCCGACTCGCTCAAATGCGCATAGGCCGGAAAGGTTTGCAGCCGGCTGTCGTCCAGCGGTTCGCCGATGGTAAAGTGATATAGGCTTTGCCAGTCGTTATCTTTTAAACCCAACACACCGTGTACCGCATCGTCAAAAAAACAGCCGATGCCGGTGCCGCGCACGCCGGCGGCTTCCGCTTCCAGGTATAAAATCTGCCCCAGTAGGCCGCTTTCCCAGAACAGCCGCCGATAGCGCCAGGCTTCGGTGTCCACATTGTCGGCAAAACGCGCCAACATCCCTAAGCTGAACGCGCTATCGCTGGCGATGGGTTGGTGGCAGGACAGGGTTTTTGCGGCTTGCCTGACGCTGCCGGCCGTCAGCCGATAAAATTCGAACGGTGCCTCGACTGTTCGCCATTCGTAATCCGCGGAACAAAGCGGTTTTAATTCCGTCGCCGCATCCGCTGTGCGCGGCAGCACATATAAGCCCGGTTCCAGGCCGGCCACCCGATGCACAAATAAGACGATATTGACTTGCGCCGACCAATTCCAGGCAGTAAACGGCGGTTTGGCGTTGGGCAGCAGCGCGGCCAGTATTCTGTGAAAATCCGCCAAGGGCAGCTCCGGGGATTTGCCGTTAAAGTGCTGCGCGCTGCGGCGTTGGCGAATCAACGCGCTGGCGGGCAGATTGTGGCTGGGCGCGGGTAGATCCAGGTTCGGCAGGGTTAAGCGTTCGGCAACTGTCGTCAGCTTGACGGCTTGGGTGGAGACTTCATCTATAATCGGCCAACGGTAAAAATGCCTGCCGCTCAAGCGCTCGGCCTTCCCGAACCATTCGGCGCTTTGGCTAAGGGCTGCTAAATATGCGGTGGAAAACTCACCGCCCGCCGTTTGACTGGCATGCAGCCGGCAGAATAAATCCGGCGTTTCGTGTTCGGTCGCGACAAAATCCTCGCTACGATCCAGCCCCAGCCAGGCGGCGATGTCGGCATCGGCAGTCTCGCTCAGCAATTCTATCGACCAACCCAAGCAGGCAGCGGCATAACTCAGCGCGGCCAATGCATGACCGATGTCGTGTTGGCAGTAGCGAAAGGCGCGCTCGCCGTATTTCCAGGCTTCCCGCCAATGAATTGAGGAAAGGCCAATATAAACCTCTTTAGCTGCCGTTTCCGCAGTAAACCGGCTGCGCCGCTCCAGATGATGATCGTGACTGACGTAGTGATAGACGCCAGGTGGCAATAGCTCCGGATCGGTACAAAGCACATACGCTTCCGTGGGATGCAAATTGCCGCTGGACGGATTGCAGCGCAAAGCCCAGCGGTCCGGACCAAACTGCTTCCAGGCCGACAAGCCGAACGATAATTCCAATAACAGGCCCAGATTGGTCCGGTTTAACGGCTGCGGCGCTATCCGGTCCGGTTTATCCAAGTCCGCGAACAAACAACTTAGTTCGGTGCCTGGTGGCGGCAGTTTTACCGCTTCACAACTGCTAAAACGCCGAAACGGATTGGGCTGGTCGTCCCAATCCAAAGACTCCGGGCCTTTGGCGTAGGCGTTTAATTGGTGTTTGGTACGGTTGTGGTAGCTAATGACAGCGTCTGCAAGGTTGTTCATTGGGTTCTCTCTATACATTCAATGCTGTGTGGATGGAGCGGGGTATTTTCTGAAAATTAGCAATGTTCAGCATGTTTCGTGCCTGATCTCCCGCGATTAAATGGGCTGCCTTCCGGTGGTTTAAAGTCTCAGGCTCGCAACAGAAATATTCGCGTTCTTCAAGGTAAGCAAGTGTTGGTGGATTTCCACTATATACCCGTCTGACGCTCGGCTAATTAACATAGTTTCGATAGAAATGGATGGCTGTTGGCGCTGGAAAATTTTATAAATCCATGCTTTTTATAGGTATTTTTTGGATGGTCTTGTTTTTGCTTTCGTTGGGTTCGATAGTTTAGCAAGCATCCAGCTTGCGCATTGGTCCGGATGGGGTGCTGGGTAGACAGCACTAATTTATTCAGCGCAGTTAAAAGGTTCGGGAGCGTCGCAATGTCCACAAGTTATCATTTTGTGTCGGAACAAAAATTGTCCGACAAATTAGTTTCGGGGTCCTTTTTAGGCAATTTCAAAACCGCTTTCAAGAAAATCACTCTGCGCAAGTGTCTGTTGAAATTGCATCTGTATATTTCCTTGTGGTTGGGTACGCTATTGGTGATTGCCGGGGTTACCGGCAGCCTCTTGGTTTACGAGCATACTTTGGATAAGTGGCTCAATCCCGACATGATGAGCGTGGCCGTTGGCGAACGCTGGTTACCCATTGCGGATTTAGTGGCAATCGCGAACCGCGTCTCGCCCATTCCAGAGCCACCCTCCCATCTACAGATGCCGGAGGACCCGAGCGAAGCGCTCATCGTGCGTTATCAAGCGGCGGCGATGCCGGGCCACAAGGGCCACAATCATCACTTTCACGAAGTTATGGTGAATCCGTACACCGGTCAGGTGCTTGGCGACCGGGATAGAAACGACGCCTTGATGACATTTATTTTGCGCCTGCATTTCAGCCTTTTGGCGGGTGATTTCGGTAAGCTGGTCATGGGGATTACCTCTTTGCTGACCTTGGTATTGACGGTTACCGGCATCTATTTGTGGTGGCCGAAACTTGGCAAAATCAAGCAGGCTTTTCTGATTAAACGTAACGCCAGCTCCACGCGCTTTAATTTCGATCTGCATAAAACCACCGGCATCTATACAGCTATAGTCATGTTGGCAGTGGCCCTCTCCGGGGTGTATTTCAATCTGCCGCAGTTGTTTAACAGGCTGGTGAAAAACCCGCCGATATTTCCCCTTACCCACGATGTAAGTGATTTTTTCGAGTTGAAATCGGTCATGACATCGAGTTTCAAGCGTTTTGCCCCGGTTTCAAGGGCTTTTTATTCGCCTGAAGCCGTCTGTGGACGGTTTTCAGGCGAACTTCACCCTAGGCGGGTGCACTCCACGCCGGTTTCGGCGTGAACACCAATAGGTTGAGCATGCGCGTCAGGTTGTAGGCGGCAAAGCAAAACAAGGCCTGACCCGCGACTTTGGCTAAGCCGATGTGACGGGTTTTGCGCAGGCCGCCGACCGTTTTGACCCAGCCAAAGGCTTCTTCGACGATTTTGCGGCGCTTGAGACTTTGGGCGTAACCTTTGCCGCGAGCGGTCCGGCCATCGACGACACTGCCGGTCTTTTTGCGGGCCACATGGGCTTTGATGTCACGGGACTCGAGTCCGTTGACGAACGCCGCTTGGTCGTAGCCTTTGTCGGCACCGACGCTGCCGCCTTGGGGCACGCGGCGTTTGATCATGTTTTGCGCGGCTTCGATTTCGGCGGTGCCGGTGGCTTGAGTGGTTTCGACATCGACAATCAGGCCGTTGCGATTCTCGGACAAGGCATGGGTGATGTAACGCAGTTTGGCCTCGGTGTATTCGCCTTTCTTGTAAAGCCGGGCTTCGGGATCGGTCGTACTGTGGTGGGTGGCGTTGCTGCGCTTTTCGCCGCTGAAGTCGACCTCGGGATTGCGGCCGGCGGGTTTGTCCGGGCCGCTGCCGTCTTTTTTAACGAAGCTTTTATGCGAGGCCCAGGCTTCAATGAGGCTACCGTCGACGCTGAAGTGTTCGTCGGACACCAGATTTTGCCATTCGGCTATGGCCAGTACCCGCTCAAAAAATTCGCGACTCAGGGCTTCGGACAGCAGGCGTTCGCGGTTGGCGCTGAACACGCTGCGCTCCCAGACAGCATCGTCGATACCCAAACCAACAAACCAGCGAAACAACAGGTTGTAGTCCAGTTGTTCCATCAACTGACGCTCGCTACGGACCGTATACAGGACTTGTAACAGCAAGGCGCGCAGCAGTTTTTCGGGGGCAATCGAGGGACGGCCAGTGTGCGAGTAACGCGCGGCAAAGACGGCATCCATCGAGGCCAGTACGCCATCGACCAACAGCCGTAAACGGCGCAACGGATGCTGCTTGGGAATGCGGTCTTCCAGGTTGATGTAGCTGAACCAGTTGTTTTGGATGGCATCGTGTCCGCGCATTGAAAGGCTCCAAATTTAGGTAGCCTATTTTAACAGTTGGCGGCTCATCTATGCCTTAGCTTACTTGGCTTTTCGAGTTTTTCACCAGCCTGTTAAACCGGCGGTTAATTTTTTCTCACCTCTCGAAGACATGCCGCGCGGCATCAAATCAACAGCAAATGGCGGCAAGGTAATTCAACCGGAGATAGTCAAGGCCAATATTCAAGCCGCGTATCCAGGGATTCAGATTCAAAGGATTTTCCTGCCGGTCGGTGAAAACGGCAGTTACATGATCTCTGCTCGGCAGTCCGACGAACTGCGCAGCAAAGGCTCTACCAGCTTTTGGGTCGATCAATACGACGGCGCGATTTTGGCGGTGCGCGACCCGAAAAAATTCAACGCCGGTAACGCTTTTATCAATTTGCAACTGCCTTTGCATAACGGCGAGATTCTCGGTACTCCAGGGCGCATCGCGGTACTAGTGGCGGGGTTTGCGCCGTTAGTGATGATGGTCACCGGCCTGATCCATTGGTTGAAAAAGCGTAAAGCTAATCGTGCCCGTCGAACCGGTTTGAAAGCCGCCGCTAGCTAACGTTTTTCCCACGATGACGAACTAACAAACTCCGGCGCGTGCCTGCGCGCCGTTGAGGAGCTTTTGTGCTCAATCCCGACCCTTCCGTAAACTTTAAAGGACTTTGAGGTTATCGATGTTACCTACTCGTGCCACCACCAAAAACATTGCTGTGGTATTACCTTTGATCATGCCGTTGAATTTGGCCGCTGTGGAAAAAGCGCCTGATGAGCTGGATGAAATGGTGATTACCGCAACCAAAACCGAACGCAGTATTCGCGATGTATCGGCTACGGTGACAGTGATCGATAGGGAGCGTATCGAAAAATCCAACGCGACAACCGTCGATCAACTACTCAAGGGCGTGCCGGGTGTGTCTGCCAGCCGCATGGATGCCTCGTCTCCCAATCGGATTGCCCAGACCTATACCCGAGGCCTGCCGGGCAATGGTCGCACCCTGGTATTGATCGACGATGTGCCTATGAATGTGTCCTACGACAGTCAGGTGGATTGGTCGCAACTGGGCACTATTGACGTGGATCGAGTGGAAGTTGTCAGAGGTGCCGGTTCGGCCCTTTACGGCAACCATGCGATGGGCGGTGTAATAAACGTTATTTCTAAAGCGATTACGCCCGGCGTGAAAGGCAAAGTGGATAGCGAATACGGCAGCATGGAAACGATCCGTGAAGCAGGTATCGTCTCTTACGGCGGCGAGCACAGCGGCGGTTCGGTATCAACCAGTTATTTGGAAAGCGACGGCTATAACATGTGGCGTCCGGATACGAGTGTGGCTGCCATTCCCTTATCGCAACGCGATAAAACCGGCACACGTAAAACCAATGTAGGCGCCAAATTTACGCACGAATTTGATGCCTCTAATCTGCTGGATCTGAGTTTTTCCTATTTGAGCGACGTTGCAACAGGCTTATATCGAATTCCTGATTATATAGCCCAAGATAGAGAGCAATACCTGGGTTCGGCACGTTATCGCTATTTGGGGGAGCGTTCTGAAGCCACGGTAGTCTTATACAGCCGGATTGGCCGAATGGATGCCGACAGTGCAAACGCTGCCAATGCAACCAGTCCGGATGTGGCCCGCCCCGGCACGATGGCTGCCAGTCTGATTTCCTATCGCGGCGATTTTGACGATATGGAAGCCGGTATTCGCGCGCAATATAGCCATTACATAGGCAGCCATCACAAATTGACGGTGGGCGGACAACATGCAGACAGTCAAATGACCATGACTAACCAGTTTCCCGCGGAACGTGGCAGAGAGCAGCTTGTCGAGGGCGGCATTCAATTGAGCGGCATATTTTTGCAAGACGAAATCAATTATGGACCGTTGAACGTAAGCTTGGCCGGGCGTTGGGATCTGTGGCAGACAGACGGCCAATTCAGAGATACCAAAACCAGTTTCCCTGGGCAAGGCCAATGGGGTAAGCATGCGGAGGACTCGTTTTCGCCTAAGGGTGGGTTTTCGTACAAGCTCACCGATGATTTAGTGCTGCGCGGCTCGATAGGTCAGTCGTTTAACACCCCGGATGTTTCTCAGCTCTACGGTAATAGCAGGCGGGGTGGGACGACCGTGGCTTACGGTAACCCGTATTTGACTCCCGAAAAAGCCGTTTCCGGCGATATTGGCTTGGATTACTACTTTGGCCGGCAGGGGTATATCAAAACCACGATCTATAACACCACCGCGGAGGATTTTATCGCCACAGTGCAACGAAGCGGCGCGACGGTCGGGACAACCGACAAAATTAATATCGGCGCCATTCGGGCCGAGGGTGTTGAGGTCGAAGGGATGTGGAAGCTAGGCGATTTCCTGACTTTGTACGCGAGTTATACCAAGAACGATTCGATTGTCACCAAGCACGATAGGAATCCTAATTTGATCGGCAAGCAACTTACCAATGTGCCGCAAGATCAAGGTAGTTTGCGGGCTGATGTTAGCCTGCCTTACGGCTTTTCGGTTTTCGGTGCTTTTAATTACGTTGGCGACCGATACTTTACCGAGACCAATTTACCTACCGCACCGGGCGGCTCTGCCGTGTATAAAAGCTACGCAACCTACGATTTAGGGGTGGCCAAGACCTTAGTCAAGGATGTTACCGCCCGGATGACCTTCATGAATATCGGTAACGATAAGTATGAAGGTATCGGGTATATCGCGCCGGGCGCCACCATTACCGGCGGTATCAGCGCCAAGTTTTAAAATTGAACCGGCGCGAATAGGTTGTCGGGCGATCTTATAAGGGCGAAATGCGGTTAATGGATAAGCAACTCTTTTTCCGGAACGACCAAGTCCTCGGTCCAGCATCCAATTGGCCGGCCCAAATTTAGATCCTGGTCTTCGAAGCGGACTAAAAAGACCGTAAGCCCAGGATCCTCCTCGACATGGCCTTTCATCACGATCACGCCGCGGGCGCCTTCTTGTGCCAGCACTTCGCCTTCTTCGCTGTCCGGCATACTGCCATCGTCAATAATCGTATGCGCGGCATATACCACGTCGCCCAAATCCAAATCTTCTACGTTCATGCTGTGCTCCTGTGAGAGTTTTGTAGTAAAGCCGACAAAAACCTCGGGTTTGTTGTGAAACGGCGTGCCGATTAAGGTTGGCCTGCTGCCTTTGGCTGAGTAATTTCAGCGTCTTAGCTGAAATTTTCGCGTATGGCATGCAGGTTGCTTTAACTGTTTACAAGATCAATGCCAAACCGTTCAGGAGACTTAAAGATGATTACATTAACCGAAAGCGCCATCCAAGCCGTGGGTCGTTTTATCAGCAGTTCCGACAAGCCGACCGGTGGGCTGCGCATCGAAGTGACCGATGGCGGTTGTTCCGGTTTGTCTTATGGCATGAAACTGGAAGCAAAAGAAAATGCGGACGATACCGTCATCGACTGCGGCGCGGTCAAAGTATTTGTGGACCCGCTGAGCTTGCCCAGCCTGAATGGCATGTCCATCGATTTCGTCGACAGCCTGGAAGGTTCCGGATTCAAATTTACTAATCCCAACGCGGTGAAAAGCTGTGCCTGCGGATCATCATTTACCACCGGCGAAAGCGGCGGCACACCAAAAACCTGTTCTTAAGCATTCGAGGAAATAGCTATGTGGGATTATTCAGATAAAGTAAAAGATCACTTCTTCAACCCTAAAAATGCCGGCGCGGTGGCGGGTGCCAATGCGATTGGCGAAGTGGGTTCCATCAGTTGCGGCGACGCTTTGCGGCTGACTTTAAAAGTCAACGACGACACTGAAGTGATCGAAGATGCAGGCTTTCAAACCTTCGGTTGCGGCTCGGCGATTGCATCTTCTTCAGTGCTGACCGAAATCATTAAAGGCTTGACTTTAGACGAAGCGTTGAAAGTCACTAACCAGGACATCGCCGCCGAATTGGACGGCTTGCCACCTGAAAAAATGCACTGCTCTGTGATGGGCAGGGAAGCCTTGCAAGCGGCGGTGGCTAATTATCGTGGCGAAGAATGGAAAGACGATCACGAAGAAGGCGCGTTGGTCTGCAAATGCTTTGCTATTGATGCGGTGATGATCGAAGAAATGGTCTGGGCAAACAAACTACGCACCGTTGAAGACGTGACCAACTACACCAAGGCTGGCGGCGGTTGCGCGGCCTGCCACGAAGACATCGAAGCCATCTTGGAAAAAGTCCTGAAAGAGCGTGGCGAAACCTTCGATCCGAATGCGGCGCCGGTCGCCAAACCCGAGCCTGTGGTTGCTAAAGGCCCGCTGACCAATCTGCAACGCATCAAGAAAATTGAAGAGGTGATCATGTCCTTCCGTCCGCAATTGATGGCCGACGGCGGCGATGTGGAATTGGTGGAAGTGGTGGATAAAACCGCTTACGTCAACATGACCGGCGCTTGCAACGGTTGCCAAATGTCCGCCATGACCATTGCCGGTATTCAGCAACGGCTGATGGAAGTGATGGGCGAGTTCATTAAAGTCGTGCCGGCCTCGCAAATGCCGAAACTGGTCACGATAGAGGAGGCCAGTCATGCCTGATATTTATCTGGATAACAACGCGACCACCAAGGTGGACAGCGCGGTGGTCGATGTGATGATCCCGTATTTTACCGAGTACTTTGGTAATCCATCGTCTATCCATCGCTTCGCCGACGGCGTGGCCAAGGCTATCAAGAAAGCGCGCTCGCAGGTGCAAGAGTTGATCGGTGCCGAGCACGATTCCGAGATTATTTTCACCTCCTGTGGCACGGAATCCGATTCCACGGCGATCTTGTCGGCGATCAAGGCTCAGCCCAATCGTAAGGAAATCATCACCACCTCGGTGGAACACCCGGCGATTTTGGCTTTGTGCGAAAACCTGGAGAAAGAGGGCTACACCATCCACCGTATGCCGGTGGACAAATGCGGTCGCTTGAATCTGGAAGCTTACAAAAATCTGCTATCCGATGAAGTAGCAATTGTCTCGGTGATGTGGGCTAACAACGAAACCGGCACCATCTTTCCGGTGGTGGAAATGGCCGAAATGGCCAATGCGGCCGGCGTGATGTTTCATACCGACGCCGTGCAGGCGGTCGGCAAGATTCCGATGATGCTGCAAGACACCAAGATCGATATGTTGTCGATTTCCGGGCACAAATTGCACGCACCGAAAGGTATTGGGGTGTTGTATTTAAAGCGTGGCACACGCTTTCGCCCGCTTCTGCGCGGTGGACATCAAGAGCGCGGCCGCCGAGCCGGTACTGAAAACACCGCGTCAATTGTCGGCTTGGGTAAAGCCTGCGAACTGGCGATGGAGCACATGGAATACGAAAACGTGCAGGTCAAAGCGATGCGCGACCGTCTGGAGCAAGGCATCGTTGCCGCCGTGCCGCACTGCTTTATCACCGGTGATTTAAACAACCGCTTGCCCAATACCACAGACATTGCGTTCGAGTATATCGAGGGCGAAGCGATTTTGATGCTGTTGAATAAAGCCGGTATCGCGGCTTCCAGTGGTTCGGCTTGTACATCGGGTTCTCTGGAGCCGTCGCACGTGATGCGGGCCATGGACATTCCGTACACTGCCGCGCACGGCACCATCCGCTTTTCGTTCTCGCGCTACAACACCATGAGCGAAGTCGATGAAGTGTTGAAAGTGATGCCCAGCATCGTCGCCACTTTGCGGAAACTGTCCCCGTATTGGGACAGCATCAACAACGAACCGGTTGCCGATCCGGAACAGGCTTTCCAACCCACTTATGCTTGATTGAGCGCGTCAATTGGTCGGGTTTGCTCTGGTGATCAATCATGCCAAGCGCAATCCGGCCAGTTTGGTTTTGAATTTTGAGTCAGCGCGGTTTAAGCCGGTGTTGACACCAAAAATTTTCACTGAGGATTGTTATGGCTGAAACGCTTGCTGATTTACGCGCGGTATTGTCCAAGATGGAAGCCGCATTGAGTTCCATCACCGAATTTAACGCCGAGGTGCTAGAGTTCGTTGATGTCCACTATTCGAGTTTGCTGAACGATCAAAAAGTCGTCCAGGTTTTCAAGAATGTTGGCGATGCTGAGGATGAACTGCAAAGACAACTGAATTTTCTGCGCTCGCGTTTGACTGCCGGCATAGCAGAGTTTAAAGCAGTTTGTGAGGCGGAAGGCTGAACGCTGTAAGCCAGCAACATGGATTAAATCGGTAGCGAAGACCTGTTTAACCCCCAGCAAATTGAGATAGTTCTGAGCCGTTTATTGCATTGGAGGGCACCAATGTCGGCTTAAGTCTCTATCACAGAACCAAAAAAGGCGGTTGTTCAACCGCCTTTTCTGTATTTTGGCAGAGCAGTTCGCTCAAACCTTTCTGGTTTTTCGGTTAAGGCCCAAACCAACCAACGCACTGCCGAAAAGCCATACCGCACCGGGTACAGGCACAGCGGCGACATTGAAGTTGATATTGTTAATACCGTTGTTCCAATCGGTGCCCAGGATAATTCTGATCGAATGAGCAGTAACGCCAGGAGTGAAAGTATGAGGTGCGTCGCCGGGTACTGGATAAGGTGCATAATCGACAAAGATGTTGGTGGGGTTGGTACCATCAACCACTCTCAAGTCGCTCGCATTGCGAGTGAAATTTCCCGGCCCTGGATACGCAGCAACGTCGAAGCTTTCCAAGGTGACGCCCTGATTTGGATTGATTGCCGTCAGCGTAATGCTCAAAAGCAGACCTGATGTATGAGCAAACGCCGCTGAGTTTAAAGTGGCATAACCGGCATTCCACAATAGGGCATCGTTATAAGCCGTTGTGCCATTGAGGTTTAGACTGGAATACGATACCGCCACGTCCGCGGTAGAACCGTAACCTGCTGGAACCGGGGCGTAATTGTCAAACGGCTGTAGCGCATCGAAGTTAATCGTCGCGGCTTGTGCGTTGAATGCGGCGGTAATCAGTATTAACGGATAAAGCTTTTTGGATAACATCGGCGACCCCTTCAAACGGCGTAAAAATACGCCTATCAATTGACAGAAACTCAAGAACAGTAGGCGCTGTTCCTGATTCCGAGATTAAAGGCAAAATACGTTCCATTTTGTATGTTGCTTGTTTTTGCCAATAACTTCAATAGGTTGAGTTAGCAGGTATTGAGCGGTATTAGGATAATGCCATTTAAAACGTTGAGTGATGTAAAAAATGCCGACATCGGTAGTGCGCAAGCGCAGACATCAAATTCGATATACCTTAGTCTGTAGAGGATGTTTCGCGCAACCGCAGCAGCCAGGCCAGCCTTTTTACTGCTGCCAACCCAGCCGGCAAATCCGGAAACAAACAACCAAATACCTGCCGGAATCGGTACGGCCGCCGGTGCGGCTACGTCAAAGGCGATCTCGCCAATTTCCGAAACCAGATAGGCTTCGTAATAAGAGTTGATTTGTAAGCGCACATAGCGCGCTTCGCTGTCAATCAAGTCGAACACCGTTGCCGGGTAGGGTGGTGTGGGGTCCAAATCGCTGGGCATTTCGGGGTTGGTGAAGTCGCCGGCTTTATTGGACGTGGAAAAATCGGCTTCCAACGATGTGAACAAACTGATCGACGCGACGTTGGCGCCGCTGTTAGAGGCCATATTCCATAAAGCCATTTTCTGTATCTTGTAAATGGCCCCCAAATCGAAATCCAGAATACCGGTGCACGGGCAATACGCCGGGCTGATCCAGCCGTTACCGATTTCCGGGCCGGCACCAATATGTGTTGGGTTTAAGTTCATATAATCGGCAAACGCGGTGGCGCCGCTGCTAAAACCGGCGGATAGACCGGATTGGTTAAACATCGGCTTTTCGTCGGTTTTGGCCGGAAATCCCGCAATACCTGAATAGTTGCCTATGGTGTTGTTGATAACCGCCACCGGTGACAAGATGGCGCCGGCTGCTGCCGGTTGTGCCAATGTGACAATACCCAACAGGCCAAACATGCAAGCCCAGCCATTTTTACGTGAAGTCATACGTGTTCCTCCTAAGTGATTTATCCGGAAACATGCTGAACAGGCGGCGCCGGCACTACCTGCCGGGCCTCCAAGTCAAGAATGTAAGCTAGTAAAAATAATCAGTCAAAATATTTTCGAGGCCGGTTTTTTGAATATAAGAAATGTATGTCGGCTTACTTTAACTACCAGTGCGGTGGGCGTTGTGGAATTTGCGTACCACTGGCGCAGGCTGCGAACAGACCATTGTCGGGTTTGCGACAATTTGCCTTTGCGGTTGCGAGGTTGTCTTGTCGATAGTCTGCCAATCACACAGTAAAGCCCAAGGATTCCGCAGATTTAGCAGTTGGCAAGCGAATTGCTTAATCACTAGCAAAGGAGTAGCCAATCTGGTTGCTCAGTTTTAGACACCGGCAGTATGAGGCTTGGCGATGACTTCTGATCCCCGCACCATCATTATCGACGATACCACGCTCCGCGATGGCGAGCAGTCGGCCGGCGTGGTGTTCTCGTTGGAGGAAAAGTTGGCGATTGCCAAGCAGTTGTCCGCGCTGGGTGTGCCGGAATTGGAGATTGGTATCCCGGCCATGGGTGTACAGGAACGCGACGAAATCAAAGCCATTGCTCAATTGAAATTGCCCAGCAATTTATTGGTATGGTCCAGGATGCGTGAAGAAGATTTGCAACACTGTCTGGGCTTGGGCGTCGGTACCGTGGATTTATCGATTTCCGCCTCCGATCAACATATTCAACATAAACTGAAACAAAGCCGGGCTTGGGTGTTGGCTACCATTGAGCGCTGTGTGAAAACCGCGGTCGATGCCGGTATGCGGGTTTGCGTCGGAGCCGAGGATGCGTCTCGCGCCGACAGCGACTTTCTGGCGCAAATGGCCGAGGCTGCGCAAAGCGCCGGCGCGATAAGAATTCGCTTTGCCGATACGGTCGGCATCATGGAGCCGTTCGGCGTATTCGAAGCGATACGCAAGCTGCGCGCCGTCACCGATATGGAAATAGAAATGCACGCCCACGACGATCTGGGCTTGGCCACCGCCAATACTCTGGCCGCCGCATATGCCGGCGCTACCCACGTCAATACCACCGTCAACGGTTTGGGCGAACGGGCCGGCAATGCCGCTTTGGAAGAAGTGGTGGTGGGGTTGAAGCAGTTGTACGGTTTTGAAACCGGTGTGGATTTGCGCAATTTTCCTGCTCTGTCCCATCAGGTGGCGACTGCGTCCGGCGACACGATAGGCAGCCGTAAAAGTTTGATCGGCCGCGATGTGTTCAGCCATGAAGCCGGCATCCACGTCGACGGTCTGCTGAAAGATCCCAACAATTATCAAGGCGTCGACCCTGCCTTGGTCGGCCGCAGTCACCAACTGGTATTGGGCAAACATTCCGGTAGTCAAGGCGTGATGCATGCCTACAAACAATTGGGTATCCAAATTAACCGCTGGCAGGCCGGCCGCCTGCTGCCGCTGATTCGCGAGTTTGTCAGTTTGCACAAACGCGCACCGCAATCGACCGATTTGAATCAATTTTTACACAGCCTATAGCGAGGTGTCAGATGAGTAGCAATCGTCAAAAACCAGCCGTGCCCAGCACCGCCAAAGTCGACGTACCACAGCAAACTGCGGCGCAGCACGATCTGCCTGATGACCGTTACCCCGGTTCGTTCTTCCGGGTGCCTGGCGTGCCGATGCCCGGCAAAACCACCTGGAGCTTGGCAAAATGATGTTTTTGTCGCCGTCGCGTCCCAGCGTTGCATCAGGACTCTGGCAAGACTGGCGCGACGATGTGGCTTGCGTGTTTGCCCGGGATCCGGCAGCACGCGGCTTACCGGAAGTATTGTTGGCTTACCCCGGCGTGCATGCGGTGTTGCTGCACCGAGTCACCCATCGCTTGTGGCACGCCGATTGGAAATTGACGGCGCGGTTATTGGCGGCCTTTGCCCGCTGGTTGACCAACGTCGATATTCATCCGGGCGCGACGATAGGCAAACGCTTTTTCATCGATCATGGAGCGGGCGTGGTGATCGGCGAAACCGCTGAGATCGGCAACGACGTGACGATGTATCACGGTGTGACGTTGGGTGGCACTACCTGGAACAAGGAAAAACGCCATCCGACGCTAGGCAATAACGTGTTGATCGGTGCGGGTGCCAAGATCCTCGGCGCGATCAATCTGGGCGATAACGTGCGCGTCGGTGCCAACTCGGTGGTAATCAAAGACGTGCCACCTTGCTGCACCGTCATCGGTATTCCCGGCCGAATTATCCAGCAGAAAGGTATAAAAATTCAGGACCCGCGCGGTATCGACCTGGATCACCATTTAGTGCCGGATCCGGTGGGCAAAGCGCTGAGTTGCTTGGTGGACCGTTTGGACGAATTGGAAAACAATCAAAAACGCTTTGTGGTCGCGGAAGAAACCTGCGGCAGCTGCGAAGCGGAAGGTGTCTGCCACGGCGAAGACGTGGTGGTACTGAAGCAAGCAGCAGGTGGCAAGTGATGGAAATGGATCTGTTGCAATTCGACGCCAAGGACTTGTACTACGAGAAAGCCGACAGCCAGGAAGTGGAGGACTTGATCCAATACGCTTCCGAACTGTACGCCACCGGTGAAGCGGAGCTGCCGTTATTACAGGCGTATTTGCGGGCACCGGAATCCTTGAATGTGCTGGTGTCTTTGAATCGGTTTTATTACTACCAGCATCGTTTACCGGAGGCCTTATTGATCTCCGAGCGGGCCTTGAACTTGATCCGGCCCGGCATCGATTTTCCGGAAGATTGGCGGCAGCTGGAAAGAACGCATATCAGCGAGGCGCCAAAGGACTTGCTGACTCGGATCAGGCTATATCTGTTTACGTTGAAATCCATCGGCTTCTTGAATATGCGCTTGGAAAATCTGGAACTGAGCAAGGCGATTTTCGAAAAGTTGGTGTCCTTGGATGACAAAGACAGGATAGGCGCGCAGGGGCTTTTGGAGCTGGTTGTGCGTCGGCAAGAGGCGGCGGAAGGGATTTTTCGCATGCCGCAAGCTTTCGGGTAGGCATCGCCCAACAATTGGATGCCCACGATAAGTGATGTTTGTTGTTCCGCGCTATTAACCTAAAGGTGATCGCCATGATGAAAAAACAAAAATCCGATCCATTTTTGGCCCAAACAGCTGTGATGCTGGTGGTTTTATTAGTGGTGTACGCATTGGGAGAACAACCTGCCAATCTCGATCACCTGATGATGAGGTAATGACGATGAGTTTAGAAGAAGATATGGAAGAGCTGGAAGCTGCGGAAGACTTTCTGCGCTATTTCGAGCTGGAATACGATACCACCGTCGTCCACGTCAACCGGCTGCATATCCTGCAGCGCTTCCACAATTATCTGAGCCAAGCCGGCGATAACATGCCGGAAGACGAAGATGCGCAACGGGAAGTTTACAAAAAGCTGTTGCAGCGTGCTTATAGCGACTTCGTGGACTCCGACGCACAGACCGAAAAAGTATTTAAGGTCTTTAAGATGATGGAACCGCAAACCGTGTTTGTTTCCCTAGCGGATATTAAAACATGATAGACGAACGTTACGACGAAGAGCGCTTCGAATTCGGCGAACGGGTCAGGCTGACGCGAAACGTTCGCAACGATGGCACCTATCCGGGAATGGATGTCGGCGACTTTTTGCTGCGCCGGGGCAGTGTCGGCAATGTCATCGAAGTCGGCACCTTTCTGCAAGACCAAGTGATTTACACCGTGCATTTTTTGGATGCGGGACGCATGGTAGGCTGCCGCGCCGAAGAATTGATCCCGGCCGATGCACCCTGGAATCCAAGCCGTTTCGAGTTTCGCGACCAGGTGGTGTGTACGATAGACATCCCCACCCAGGACGGTAATTACCCGGCCGGCACCCAAGGCGAAATCCTGAAAGTGTTGCGCGACAGCGATCCTTTGCTCTACCACGTGCGTTTTCCGGGTAAAACCATGCAGGTGCCGGAAAGTGTATTGGAGCCGGCGGATCCGGCCACCTTCAAAGAACCGGAGGCATAATGATGAGCCAGACGTCGATAGAGCCTTACACCCTGTTGCGCGCCGCCTTGAGCCTGTTCCAGAAAGCGCCGGCCGAATTGGAGCAACTGCAACTGCGCCAGGTGGAAGTGCAAGCCAAAAACGAATACGAAATCGAAGGCCGAGTCCTGAACTCCGCCGAAGCCACCGGCGTGGTGATTTCCGATACAGAGCTGGACCGCGCTTACAAGGAAGTGCGCGGCCGCTTTGAAGATGAAGACGCCTTTTTAGCGGCATTGAACGCCAACAGCCTGGATGTCGATATGCTGAAAGCGGCTCTGTATCGGCAGTGCAAAGTCGATGCGGTGATGGATAGAGTGGCCGCCCGCGCACCCAAGGTTAACGAGGTGGAAATCGGCATTTTCTACCACTCGCACCCGGAAAAATTCCATAAACCCGAGACGCGCCAGGCCAGACATATCTTGATCAGTATCAATCCGGATTACCCAGACAATACCCGCGAGGCGGCGTGGCGGCGGATTAACGAGATTCTCGGCACCTTGAAACGTAAGCCGCATAAATTTGCCGATTTGGCGCTGAAGCATTCGGAATGCCCGACGGCAGTGCAGGGCGGCGAAGTGGGGACAGTGGCCAAAGGCACCTTGTTTCCGGAACTGGATGCGGTATTGTTTAATTTGAAAGAAGACGCCATTAGCGATGTGGTGGAAACCGAGATGGGTTTTCATGTGATTCAATGCCTGAAAATCATCCCGGCCGAAACCATGTCGCTGAAAAAAGCGACACCGAAGATTCAGCAGATCATGCAGGATCGTTACCGCAGAAATTGCCAGCGCACGTGGCTGGCCAGTCTGCCCGCAGTCAACAGGAGTGCCTAACATGTTAAAAGAACCCAAACATTGTTCGTTTTGCGGTATCGAAGCGTCGGCGGCCGTGCCGATGATTGCCGGCACGGAAGGCTACATCTGCGAAGCCTGCGTGATGTTGGCCAGCCAGGTGGTATCCAGCTGGGGCAAGAAGAAAGAATTAGCCGATATGCAAGGCCCTTTGCCCAAGCCCGCCGAGATGAAAGCCATGCTCGATCAGTATGTGATCGGCCAGGATTTGGCCAAGGAAATTCTGTCGGTCGCGGTATACAACCACTACAAGCGCTTGAAAAACGTCAGCCGTAAAGTCGGCGGTTTGGGCGAGTCCGATGACAGCGTGGAAATCGGTAAATCCAATATTCTGATGATAGGCCCTTCCGGTACCGGCAAAACCTTGCTGGCTAGCACGCTGGCAAAAATCGTCGGTGTGCCGTTCGCGGTCGCTGATGCCACCACGTTGACTCAGGCCGGTTACGTTGGTGACGACGTCGAAAATATTCTGGTGCGCTTGCTGGATGTGGCCGACGGCCAGATCAGCAAAGCCGAATGGGGTATGGTGTATATCGACGAAGTGGACAAAATTGCCCGCAGCCCGGAACAGGCTTTCGGTACCCGCGATGTGTCCGGCGAAGGCGTGCAGCAAGCCTTGTTGCGGCTGGTCGAGGGCTCGCATGTCAAGGTTCCTTCCAAGGGCCGGCGCAAGGATCACAGCGGTAATGATTCGGTCATGGTGGATACCAGCAATATTCTGTTCATAGCCGGCGGCGCGTTTCCGGGCCTGGAAAAACACGTGGAAAAACGCTTGCTGCCGCCGAAAACCGCTATCGGTTTTCATGCCGAAGTCAGCAACCCTGACGACAAACCGACGCTGGAAGCGATGTTGAATGCCACACAGCCGGACGATTTGAAACGCTTCGGCTTGATCCCGGAATTTATCGGCCGCTTCCCCGTGTTGGCGCCGTTAGAGCCCTTGGATGTGGATGCCTTGATCCAAGTCTTGACCGAACCGAAGAACGCTTTGGTTAAACAATACCAACATCTGTTTGCCTTCGATGATGTGGAGCTGGAATTCACCCAGGATGCCTTGGTGGAAATCGCCGAAAAAGCCATCGCCCGCAACACCGGCGCCCGCGGTTTGCGCGGTATCATGGAGCACGTACTGCGCCGCACCATGTTCGATTTACCTTCCCGGCCGGACGTCGAGCGCTGCATTGTGAATGCGGAGGTGATACGCGGCGAAGCGGAAATTGAAGTCGTGCCGCGCGACAAACCCACTGACGGTGACGATTTGAAGCGGTTGTCGGGCGGGGAGTGAGTTTAGCGGCCGGGCTGTAAAAGCCGAAGCCCAGCCCTAGCATTGAAAAGTTTTAGTTAATCGAGAAATCTACTATGAGCGTCAAAGAAAAAATCTTGCAACAACTTGCCGAAAATCCGGTGATTATTTACATGAAAGGCGTGCCTAGCGCTCCGGAATGCGGTTTTTCCGCGAAGACTGTCGGCATCTTGAACGAAACCAAGATCCCTTACGCTTATGTCAACGTCTTGCAATCGCCGTTCATCCGCGAAAAGCTGCCGTCCATTTCCAAATGGCCCACTTTCCCGCAAGTGTTCATCAAAGGTGAACTGATCGGTGGCGCCGACATTGTCGAGGCCATGTACAAGGAGGGGACTTTGTTGCCGCTGTTGCAAGCGACCGTTCAGCCCGTCGAGAGTGCGGATGCCAGTCAAACCATTACCCATTCCGAAGTGGAAGCCTTGATTCTGGCGGCCTATCCGGGGGCGACCATCGGCATCGAAGGCGCCGGTTGCGATTTGAACATCACCGTGGTCAGCGAATTGTTCGCCGATCAACCCATGATCAAACAACATCAAGGCGTCATGGCTACATTGAGTGCGCCGCTGGCTTCCGGCCGTTTGCATGCCGTCACGCTAAAGACACATACGCCTGAAGCTTGGGCCGCTCAGCAACCGGCGGCAAATCCGGGCTTACTGCAAATTCAAATCTGATCTAGTTAACAAGGAGACAACACTATGGCAAAAGTAGGCATTTTTTTCGGTACCGATACCGGCAACACACGCAAAGTAGCCAAGACCATTGCGACGAAATTGGGCGATGCGGCCGACAAGCCGGTCAATATCAATAAAGCCTCCGTGGACGATTTGTTGGCCTACGATGTCTTGATCGTCGGTTCGCCGACTTACGGCGAGGGCGAACTGCCGGGCATGAGTGCCGGACACGATAACGAGAGCTGGGAAGAATTTCTGCCCACGTTGGCGGGCGCCGATTTCTCCGGCAAAACCGTGGCGATCTACGGTTTGGGCGACCAGGAAGGTTATCCCGGCAATTTCGTCGATGCCTTAGGCTTTTTATATGACGCCTTTGCCGACGCCGGTGCCACCATCGTCGGTATGACCAGCAGCGAAGGTTACACTTTTAAAAAATCCAAAGCCTTGCTGGGCGACCAATTTGTCGGTTTGGCGTTAGACGAAGACAACCAGAAAGAACTCAGCGAAGGCCGGCTCAGTGCTTGGCTGGATTCAATTTCCTCCGCCTGGGCTTGATAGGCGAACCATGATCGAAGAAGCGGCCATCGTTACCCGCGTTAGCGATGGCCGTACCTGGATCAAAAGTCTGCAAAGCAATGCCTGCAGCGGCTGTTTGCAACAACAATCCTGCGGCACGGCGACACTGGCGAAAGTCCTCCCCAAGCGCGAATTTCCAGTCGATTGCGACATAAACCTGCAAGCCGGCGACCACGTGATGGTGGCGATAGACGATGGTCAACTGCTGCTCACGTCGCTGTTACTCTATCTGGTGCCGTTGATTTTTATGCTGATCGGGGTGGGCTTGGCCGAAGCCTGGCTACCCGCTCCGTATAACACGGATTACTTGCCCGAAGTGGCGTTAAGCACATTGCTGACCGGCTTTTGGTTGATAAACCGCTGTCAAAATCTGCTACTGCTCCATCTTTGTTTTAAGCCGCAAATCGTCAAGAAACTGGGTAGCGATTGATTTTTCGCTGGTTGACGCACTGGTTGTGTAAAGTCAGTCCGCTTCCGTTTGCTTGCGCTACGCCGGCAGACAAAGCTGCCATGTCGGTTTCAGGCGTGTAAACATTTCCATTCCTTTGAGCTCGTGTTGCAAGATTTGCCAACGGGCCAGATCAAACGAATCCCGATACAAACACGCAACCCAATCCGCCAGTCGCACGGCGGCATAGGTCTCGGCATCGTAGGTGTCGCAGGTAGAAAGACTGGCGCTGTGTTGGTAGCCGGTGATAACGCTAGCCGCGTCGTAGCCCCAGCGATGCAACGCCAGCGCCGCCAGGCCGGCATGAAAGGTCGTCTCCTCGGGCAGATGCGATTCCGCCGCCGAGGCCACCGCATTGAGTGTCGCCGGCAGCTCGGAAAAATGCATGTCGGCAAACAAGGTTTGCACGTGCGCGGCAAGCTCGGGGGTATTTGCCGCATGCCAGAAATTGAAGACCACGCTTTGCCGTGGCTGAATAGCCTCCGTGACGCCATGGTATGAATCGGCATGCAGCAAAAAGCCGAAGGCTTTGTTGTATTCCGGATTGACCCGAAAAACCGCGTCACTCTCCTGCGAGGCGAATAGTTCCAGCACCCCGCCATGCTTGGGCTGCCATTGCTTATTCAGTTGCACAACCAGCCGGGCAATCTCATAACCCACCAGCGGCCGGTCGCTGTGTCTGCCAATCATTTGTCCAGGCAGCATGCGTTGCGCCGTGACTAACAGACGATTCGTCAGCGGCAATCCGGTAATCTCGCGCATTCTAGCCAGCACTTCGGTTTGAAATGCCGCTGGAATGTGCTCGGTTACGTCTCTAAGCGAGCACCGGTAAAACGCCCCATCCCGATGCTGCCACTCGGCATCCAGCAAAAATAAACGCTCAAGTGCCGCGCACTGCTCCTGAGAAAATGCGGAATTGTCGTAAAAAAATGGGAACGGGCTATCGTGGTGGATGGGCTGTGATAGCAACGGCTAAGCTCCTATTAGAATCAAATTGAGAGGTAGCAATACAACTACAACTGATCATTCCCGCGATTACGCTTCGCTAATCGCGGCTACAAGGGGTGGCTGAGTCGCTAGCTACACTGTGATCTTTTTACATTATTGCTTCGGATATACCTGTACCCACTCGATGCGTGGGCCGTTCATTTCCTTGACGACGATTTCAAAGTCGTTAAAGGCGATGCGCTCGCCGGCTTCGGGGATGTCGCGCAATTGCGCCAGGATCATGCCGCCTACCGAATCGACATCATCCAGATCCAATTCTTCGTTTTCCACGTCGATGCCCAGAATCCGTTCCAGCGAGAAAATCGGCAAGCTGCCTTTGCCCAGCAAACTGCCGTCGTCCTGGCGGGTCCAGTCGCTTTCGGTTTTCCGAAATTCGTCGCGGATTTCGCCGACCATGGCCGACAGCAAATTGTCCAGGGTGATAAATCCGTGCGGCTTGTGGCCTTTCTGACCGATGACCGCAAAGTGCGGCGAGCCTTGGGTAAAGCGGCGGAATAATTCCAGCGCCGGCATATGCGCGGAGATATGTTGAATCGGCCGTAAATAGGGTTCCAAATCGTCGATTTGCTGGCCGTTTTGTTGCGCCAGGAATAAGTCCTTCAAGTGGATCACACCCAAGACGTCGATGCCGTTGCCATCGAAATACGGGTAGCGGCTGAAGCAGCTTTTATACACCGTATCCAACATTTCTTGCTGAGATTGGCCTTGATACAGCGCGGTGATTTCGTGGATAGGCCGCATTAAATCGGATACTTCCAACTTGCCGAAATCCAGGGCCTTGGCCAGTACATTGCATTCGTCGCTGGTCAGGTTTTCACCGGCCCGGCTGGAGCGCAAAATCAGTTTCAATTCCTCGTTGGAATAGTGGCTGTCTTGATTGTGGCTGTTGCTCAAGCCGGCTATGCGTAGCACCAGATTGGCGCTGCCGTTTAACAACCAAATCGCCGGATACATCAACCAATACATCGCATACAACGGTCCGGCGCTCCATAAACCTATGCCTTCCGGATTACGGATTGCCAGCGATTTGGGCGCTTGTTCGCCCACCACGATATGCAGAAAGGAGATGGTGCAAAACGCAAAGCCAAACGAGATGTTGTGGATGATTTCGGGAGAGGTGATTTCGGCTTTGGCAAACAGCGGAACTAACAGGTCGGCAAAAGCCGGTTCGCCGATCCAGCCCAAACCCAGGGAGGCGAGGGTAATGCCGAGCTGGCAAGCGGATAAGTAGGCATCGAGTTGTTTGTGTACTTTGGCGAGTATTCTGCCTCGCCAACCTTCGGTTTGTTCAATGGCTTTAATCCGGGTTTGTCGCAATTTAACCAAACTGAACTCGACTGCGACAAAGAAGCCGTTGAGACATACCAGCAGCAAGGCGCAGGCGACCAGGACAAGATTACTCATAGATAAAGCATTGATTACAGCGGAAACAGCATTATACCGGTAATCCGGGTCTTTGCTTGTTACGTGATGCTGCTCAGCTCAGATCGCGCTTAATCGGGCGGGCCGGGCAGGCGTTCGACATTGGCGGCCATATGGCTCGGATACAGCGCCGGGCCGAATTGGGTAAAAATGGCCACATCCGCCGCATCGTGGCCGTAAGCGACGATGACCCGGCCGCCGCAAGGCTCGGCTTGAGTGGGATCGAAGGTGTACCAGCGCCCATCCACATAAGCCTCGAACCAGGCGTGAAAATCCATGGGCTGCAAACCGTATAAATAACCGACCACCATTCGCGCCGGAATGCATAACGCCCGGCACAGGGCGATGCCCAGATGCGCCAGTTCGCGGCACACGCCTTCGCCGGCCAGATTGGTTTCAACCGCCGAGAGCTGGAAATGCGGTGAATCCGGATTGAAGCGGATATTCTCGCGCAGCCAGCGGTGCACGGTGGCGACTTGGTCATAGCCCGGGATGGCGTCGGCGACGATGTCCTGGGCCAGGTCGATAAACCGGTCGGATTCGCAATAGCGGGTGGGTGTCAAATAGGTCAGCACACTATCCGGCAAATGTTGCACTTCGGTGAACGGTGCGCCGGGGCAGACGTCGATATGCTCATGGGTGTGAATATCGGCGCTGGTGCGCACGGCAAACTCGCCGGGTGGGGCAATCAGGCGCTGGCAGAGATTACCGTAGTAGTCGGTAAACTCGAAGACCGGCACCGTCGGTGTCAACGTATACGACTCCCGCGCCACCCATTGATTTGCGCCGCTACGCGGCCGCAGCATCAAAATAAAAGGGGTGTCGATGCTGACATCGAAGGTTATTTCGCAACTCGTGCGCAGCCACATATGAGGGTCCTGGTGTTGATTATCGAAAAATCAGCGTTGATGGCAAGCGCAGCCCGTTAGATGCCGATACCAACCGCTTGAGCCACTTGGCCTTGCGGGTTAAATCTTGGATTTGCCTGAGCGGCGAGGCCAGAACGGGATCGACAGCACCAGTATACACAGCAACCACGCGACGAGTTGCTGATTGTAAAACGTATAGCCCAGCGCGACCGGCAAACCTTCACTAAAGCCGGGATGCGCTTGGATGAAATCGTAGGCCGCCATAAACTCGTGGGTCTCGCCGATCACTACCGCCAAGGTGCCGGCGCTTAAAAAATAGGCCAGCAAGCGGTCGCGTGGCGTTTGCAAATCCCCGCCGGACAGGCTGTCAAAGCGCAGCATCTGCCGGTAAAAGCGCCGCTGGGCCAGGCATAGGCACACGATCAACCCGCAGACGCCGATGGCCGGAATCGCGAATTGTTCGACTGGAAAGCTTAGATACCGGCCATTCAACGCCAGATTGTAAGTTTTATACAGCGCCAGAATCCCGAAAAATAGATAGGCGCTTCTCAAGCGATGGGCCAGTGCCGGTGCTGCGGATTGCTCGGCTAAAATCGCATAGCTGCGTTGCAGCAGCAAAGCGCTCAACACGCCGTTGGCGGCGATAATCAAGAGGGTGTAAGCCTGTTGCCAGAGGCTGTAGCTGGTAAACCACGCAAAACTCGCCAGCGTGACCAGGCAGACTCCACACGCTTGGGCCAATGTCAAAAAGACCAACTGGCGCGGCCAAGACAGCGGGGCCAATTTTTTAAAATAGACCGCAACCAGCACCAGCCACAAACCCGTCGCCCAGGCAAAATGCCCTAGCCAGTCCGGGTTTTCGTAAACCGGGCCGGTCAGCGGAAATACCGGTTCGCGGTCGATAGTCAGCAAGCCCCAGTTGGCGCCGACCACGCCTTCGTTATGGCTTTTCCAGGGTTGGTTAAACGCTTCGACGATGTTGTAATCCAAACCGTGCCGGTTTACTACGTCAATCAGGCTGCGGATGAAGCGGGTTTCGTTGACCACGCTGGGCACTGCCCGGCCGCGTTGCCGGCCGGCGGCCGGCCAGCCGGATTCGCCGATTAGAATCCGCTTGCTCAGACCCATGCTGTGGGCTTTGGCTTCGATTTGTTGGACGATTTTCTCCACATGTCCGGCCGCCTCCTCAATCGCCACCGGCTCGTCTTCCCAATAGGGCAGAATGTGCACCGTAATAAAGTCCACTTCCTGCATCAGTTGTGGATATTTCAAGTAGATAGACCAGACATCGGCATACGACACCGGCTGTTTCACCGCCTGTTTAACCTGGCGGATATAGCCGATCAGCGTGTCTACATCCATGTCTTTCCGTAGCAGCACTTCGTTACCGACCAGCACTCGTTTGATCACGTCCGGATGGGCGTTGACCGCTTCGATCAGCGCGGTGATTTCCTTTTTATTGCTGGCATGCCCATCTCCCAGCCAGCCGCCTTGGATCATTTCCACCCCGTGTTTGCGCGCAAATTCGGGCGTCGGCTGCATACCGCCGAGGATGGAGTAAGTACGGATGGTATGGGTTTTATCGGCAATCAAACCCAGGTCGGCGTCGATATGCTCGGGCAACGGAAACTTTTCTTCAATTGGGCTAAACCCCTCGCGATAAGGCGCAAACGACAAACTGCGCAATTTACCCGAAGGCACATCGACACCGGCGTCCTGGGGGCGATTCAGGCTCCAGGCGATAGCGCCGTGAACGGCAAGGATGAACATGAGGCAGAAAAACAGATGGGTGGTGCGCATGACAGGCGGATGGTTAAGCTGAGTGAATAAATATGTGGGATTGCCGGGATTATACAGTCTTGGCGCGCGCTAAAAATCAAAGTCGGTGAGTCTGGCGGCGATTCTCGATAAAACTATGTTATCTGCCGGTTATGCCGCAGGTTATTTGCCGCATTCGCGGGCGGCCCGCCACTAAGGAGCAAAGCAGGGCAGGACGCCGGGCGGGGCTTGCCGGCAATATTCGCCTTTGGTTCGATAATTGCAAACGCTCTGACGCAGCTATGCGGTAAGGCTTTGGCGGGGTGCCGGCCGGCGGCTGTTTTTGATTGAAGCTTTGGATATTTCCGATACGCATGAGTGCACAGCCAATGACCGATATTTCCGCGTTCTGGACCGAGTCCTTGGCCGATGAGTTATTGCGCTTTTTAACCGGGCGCTTGAAATGCCCGGACATTGCCGCCGAATTAACCCATGACACCTACCTGGGACTGCGGCAAATAGCCGAGAAAACGCCGCCGGATAATGCGCGGGCCATGGCGTTTCGGATTGCGATTAATCTGACCATCGATCATCAGCGCAAAACCATGGTCAGGGACCGTTACGGTGCCGACGAAGATATTGATGCGCTGGTTGACACTCTTCCCGGTAACGCCGCGCCGCCGGAACAGGTGTTGATCGGTCAACAACGTCTGGCCGCGTTGCAGCATGCGCTGGGCGAGTTGCCGCAAGCCTGCCGCACTGTGTTTTTACTGCATGGGGTCGATGGCCTGACCTATACCCAAATCGCCGAACGTTTAGGGGTTTCTAAGTCCCAAGTCAATAAGCTGCTGGCCCAAGCCATGGCGCATTGCGCCCGGCAACTGGCCGATTAAGCAAAAAGCCCGCATTATTTTTCCACAACCCACTTCATCCCGATGCCGTTGACTGCCACCGCTTGCCCTGCTTGGTATGATCGCTTTCGCGCCTCGCACGTCTTTATCAATAACAGCCTTGCATAATGGGAGATTGCATGCCAGCGCCGTCCGACAAATCCGCTCACACCAGTCTGCAAGATCAGGCCATCGCCTGGTTGGTTTGTCTGCGCGACGACAGATTGAGCGATGCGGAACTAGAAGCCTTCGCCGATTGGTTGAGCCGCGACCCATTGCATGCCGAGGCATTTACCGAGGCTGAGGCTTTGTTTAGCGATATGGTGCTGGCAGGCAGTTTGTCCAGTGCGAGCGAATCGCTGCAACCTGCGTCTCGACACGCTGCGGAAAAAAATGCTGCCGCTGACCAGATTATTGACCCGGCCCTTTCTATCAGAAGTATTCCGTGTCAGCCGAGCTCGTCGAAGCCCAGGCTGGTGACCCCTCCGACAGGCTCAGGGCGAACGTTATTCAAGAGCCAGGCCGATAAACCAGTCAGCCGCCGGCCGTTGGCCAGGCCGCGCCGGCCCTGGTTTGCGGCCGGGCTGGCCGTCGCGGCGATGTGGCTGTTGGCGATTAGTCTGATCATGCCGCAACAAGCGCGCTTATTTAGCGATTATTTTAGCGACTACCGCACGCAAACCGGTGAAATCCGCGAGATTCAACTCAGCGACGGCAGCCGTTTGCTGCTGAACACCAATAGCGCGGTTTCGGTAGCGTTCACCGCCGCGGCCAGACGTATCGTCTTGCACCACGGCCAGGTGCAATTTACGGTGGCAAAGGATAGCCGGCGGCCTTTCGACGTAGTGGCCGACGATTTGACGGTCCGCGCCTTGGGCACGGTGTTTGAGGTGTATAAAACCGCGACCGGGCCTACCGAGGTGAGCGTCCAGGAGCATGCCGTAGCGGTCAGTATGGCGGGTCGGGACAGTGACGTTACCGTCGCCCAGGGGCAGGGCTTGGTCTATCAACCCGGACTGCCGCTGCCGCATCCGTGGGCCGTGGGCGCGGAACAGTCCGCTTGGCGGCAGCATCGCCTAGTGATCAACGATAGACCTTTAGCTGACTTGATCAGCGAGTTGGAGCGCTATCGATTGGGACGGATATTTCTGGCGGATGCCGCACTTAAAAATCTGCGGGTAACCGGGGTGTTTTCTCTGGATACGCCCGATGAGGCACTGTCCTCGGTGCGTAAAGCGCTGGCGTTGCAAGAAACCCGTATCGGTCCCTGGTGGGTGTTGCTGCATCGCTGATTTTTTGGGTGCTGTAAGCCACTCCGGGCAGCGCGCGCATGTCCAAAACGGTTTGGCGCATATTAGTCGAAAATTCCAGCCCACCGGCTCAAGCCTTCAACGGCGGTTCCCTATTTACCCGCATTCAAGCAAAAGTCGTCCTTCCGCCGGAAACTTCCTCAGTCGCGCAGCGCTGCGATTTTTTCAACGCAGTTTTGCCGGAATGGAGACGATTTTTTGCCAATCAGGAAATTTTTGTGATCGATTTTTGTACTGAAACGACTTCTATGTTGAGAAACATTATTTTTCGGACAGGACGGATCTTGAAAGCACGGATTAACGATTTTCGCTACCCGCTGGCAGTGGGCGTATGGCATCGGCCAGCCGTATATCTGTGCTATGCGCTGAAAGGCAACCGTGTCGGTGTCGATACCTGGGTGTTGATCGGGCTGGTGGCGGCCGGCGGACAATGGAGCAGTAGCCAGGCGGTCGCAGCGGAAGTGGTTCGCCACTTCAATATCGGCGGCCAGTCCTTGAATAACGCGCTGATTCAATTTGCCGCGCAAGCCGAGTTGGAATTGATTTTTTCAGCGGACATGTTGCGTGAGCTTGCCAGCCCAGAGCTGCTCGGGGACATGTCGGCAGAGCAGGCGTTGACACACTTGCTGCATGGTAGCGGTTTTACCTACCGTTTTATCGATACCGACACGGTGACTTTGGAACGCAGTCCGGCGGCAACAGATCTGTCTAGCCTGCCGCCCGCCGTTACTTTGGATGCCATGACTGTCGTGGGCTCGAAAACAGCGGAGGCCGGTGCGGAAATCGCCACCGAGCCGATGCTTGACGAGGCGCGGACCTATGCCGTCAGGCATATTGCCAGCGCCACCGGGACCGACACGCCAATCAAGCAAATCCCGCAGTCGGTGCACGCGCTTAACCGCCCCTTGTTAGACGACCAGCAAACGATCAACCTCAGCGAATCCTTAGTCAATGTTAGCGGCATAGTGGCGCGCAATACGCTCTATAGTCCGGTTATCGAAGGCACCTTAATTCGCGGTTTTCGTTCCGAACAACTGCTGGATGGCTTTACCCAGTACTACAACCCCGGTGACCGGGAAAGCACTATTAATATCGAAAGAATCGAAGTGCTGAAGGGTTCCAACGCCTTGCTCTACAGCGGCGGCTCGGGCTCCCCGGTGGGCGGGGTGGTGAATCTGCTTGCTAAATTGCCGCAGGCCAAAGCCTTCGGCGAAGCGGGTTTTAGAATCGGCAGCCACAGCTTTTATCAGCCGTATTTCGATGTCAATCAACCCCTAAACGCCAATATTTTGTTGCGCATGACGGGCGAATATACCAACGCCAGACATAACATCGACATAATCGAAACGCAGCGTTTTAACCTTAACCCGGCCCTGACGCTGACCGATAACGACCAAACCCGTTTGACGATCCAAGCCAAACTGTCGCGTTGGCAGCAACCGGAGTACCAGGGCTTGCCCGCCACCGGCAGCATCGCCGGCGATTTTGTTACCCGGCCCGATCTGTTCCCGGGGCCGGCCAATCTGCCCGATAGCCATTCGGATGCCGATGCGGTATGGGCTACGCTGGACCGGCAGCTCACCGGGAGCTGGCGCTTAAACCTGAAGGCGCGCTATGCGCAGGCTGAATTCGACGAGAAAATTCAGACCCTGTTCGGTAGCGATGGCCTGGTCGCGGATCGGCCCTTGCTGCCGGCATCGCACTGGGCATTAGTGAACGCCGAATTGTTTCAACAACAGCATGAACGCAGCGTATTGGGCAATTTGCAGGGCAAATTTAAGCTGGGTCCCAGCGAAAACAATCTGTTGTTGGGCGCTGATTACAGCCGTTTGCAAGATGCCGGCTTTATCGAGGGCGATTTCGGCGCCTTAGGATTCGGCGTCGGTACGGTCGATCTGCGCGCACCGCTATTTGACTCCCCTTATGCCGTACCCGGTCCGGGCCGGGACAATCAGTTCATCGAAAACCTCACTTACGGCGCTTACCTACAGTGGCAAAGCACGCTGTACCGGCGTTTGCATTGGCTGTCCGGTCTTAGGCTGGGCAAGGTGGGTATCGATTTTAATAACGCGCAAACTGGGGTAAATGTCACCACGGATACGCTGAAATGGTTGCCGCGCCTAGGCGGCGTGATCGACCTAAACGACGAGGTTTCCTGGTTTATTTCTTATAGCGAGGGCATGCGCGGCCAACCGTTTGTCAATTTCGTCGATACGCCGGCCCCGGAATTGTCGAATCATCTGGAAACCGGTCTGAAATTCAATTTTGCGAATCAATTCAGCGGCCAACTGGCGTTGTACCAAATCGAGCGCAGCCAGGTCGCGGTCACCGACAGCAGCGATTTCCTGCGGCGTTCGGTCGCCGCAGGGCAGCAACGCTCGCGCGGTATCGAAATGGATTTGCTCTGGCAACCGGTCGAGGGCTTCAGTGTGCTGGCAAACTATGCGCATACCGACGCCCGCTTCATGGACGACAAAGCCGGGGTGGCTGCCGGCAATCGCTTGGCTCAAGTCCCGGAAGATGCCGGGCGGCTCTGGGCGCATTACCGTTTTCAGCAGAATGAGTTGCAAGGTTTTAGCTTGGGTTTCGGCGTGTACGCCCGCGCCGGCGCTTATTTATCCAATAACAATCGCTTTAAAACCGCCGGCTACCACAGCTTCGACGCGGCGTTGGCTTACGAAACCGGGCGTTTCCAATGGGCGGCCACGGTCAAAAATCTCAGTGATGAGGATTATTTTCAGCCCTACGGCTATTTCGAGGGCCGGGTAGCGCGGGCAGCCGGCCGCGCCGGGTTTCTAAGTTTTTCAATCAAGTACTGATGCCGTCGTTAACTATTTGCCACAGGAGTTTTTCAGGAGCACCTCACTCAGGGATTTAGAGTGATGTCGTAAGGACCGCGACAAACATGCCACATCCGCCGCGAGACGGAGCCGGAAAGCCACGGGTCTTGGAGATTAAGACAGCCGGGTTACCTGCCAGTTTAAGACCCGAAATTCGGGTTGGCGATTTGCAGATTAACTTTAACCGTAATTTATTAAGGAATAAAAAATGACAATCTTGCACTACAACCGCACTCAATGGGTAAGCGCCGGCCTGCTCGCCTTAAGCGCATTGACCGCCGTTTTGGCGCCTGCTACAGCCAGCGCCGCGCAAGTCAGCGGCGATGCCACCATTACCATCAACAATGCCGCTTTTGCGGCGGCATCGGTCAATGTCGGCAGTGGCTATCCGAATGGCTGGATTGTCGCGAAACATTGGGGCGCCAGCGATAATTTACTGGGCATCACCGGTGCAACCACCGGCGGAACGACGCTATCGGCAACTGCCAGCACCGCGATGTCGTTTGCGGTTAACGCCAACACCACGACCAACAGCTATCCGGCTGCCGGTCCCTATGGCCGTACCGAACAAGCCACGACGATGGACGCCGGCAATACCTCGGTCGGTCAAATCGGTCTGAGCGGCGCCTGGTTATTGACCAGCCAAGGCGGCAGCGGCATTTTGACGCCCTACGACTTTAGCCTGGTAAAAACCGGAAGCACCTGGAATATCAAAACCTACGATACCGGTTTTGGCTACCAAAATTTCTTGAAGCTGACCAACGTCTCCGAGTCGCTAAGCAGCAATGGCGAATTACTACTGAGCGGCGACTTGCAATGGACCGGTTTGTGGGCCGGTTTGGTTGGCGCCAATACCAATGCCGTGGTCGGTACTTTTAGCCTGGCGCCTAGCACGGCGCCATCGGCGGTACCGGTACCGGCGGCGGTCTGGATGTTCGGCAGCGGGCTGCTGGGCTTGCTGGGTGCAAGTCGCAGAAAAGCCTTGGTCGCAGCTTAACTCACAAAGTGGGCTTGGGGCGGTCGCCAAGATTCGCTTCGGGCCCGGACTTTCGGCAATAAATCCCTCTTCGTGCCCGCATGCCGTCGACTACGGCCGCTTGTGTATTCAGGCAGGGAGAGGGCTTATTCTGACCATCCGCTGATAGGGATTTTATGAAGATCAACAAAAACTGTGGCTATCCCACTTTGGTGGTGCGGGCGATGCTAGCCATCGGTATGGGAATGGCCTCGGCAAGCGCCGACGCCGCGACATTGAATGCGCCATCCGGCGGTACGTTTACGATGAACCTGGACCGGAATGCGCTGGCACCTTATGCCGGGGGCTATTACTTGTCGACGTTTTGGAGTACGGCAACGTCCAATGCTGATAATCCGGCCAATACCGGCGACCATTTGCTTAGCCAACTCAATACCACCGAGATTTCCGGACTCAATCAGGTGTTCGAGTTGACGGCTATCGGTAGCGATCCCAGTCCGCAAGCCAGCCAGCGTTACGTCAAAGCCACATCAGCCGATTTTGCCATCGATACCATCACGCTGGCCGGCGTGGCCGGGGCACAAGTGGGCATGACCGGCGTGCAGGGTTTTTATGCGCCGAACTGGCCGCCGACTGGAGCCGGCTTGGTCAACGGCGATTTTTCGCTGCTTTACGATGCCAACCGGCAAACTTTGGGCCGCACCGGTTGGTACCTAGCCAATAACATTTATTTCACGATGGCGGTGTACGACTTAAACAACCTGAGCCTGAGCTTTAGCAACGCCGGAAACTGGCAGTTGAGCGGCGATTTACTGATGTCGCCGGAAAACGCCGGCATGTTGCAAGGCGCGCAACTGGTCGATGTCGGCAGTTTCTGTTTGGGCACGGGTGCCTATGCCGGTTGCGGACAGGTATCGGCGGTGCCGCTACCCGCTGCGGTCTGGTTATTCGCTAGCGGCTTTTTGGGCTTTATCGGCATAGGCCGTAGGCCATATCTTTCAAGGAGTGTGACATTATGAAAATCAATAATCATCGATCATCCGCCTGGCTATTAGCCGTTTTCGGTGTATTGTCGATCAGCCAAGCCCACGCCGCGACAGTCAGCGGCGGTGCGCTGGTCCTTAACCTAAACCGCGATGTGCTAATCGCCAGCCTTGATGTGAACGATTATCCAGACACGCCCACTGCGGACTTTCCGATTTGCTGCCGGCCTTCTATTTATCTGGAAGAGTTTTACGACGCTTCGGCGGCATCAAAAACCTTTGTTGAGCTGCGGGACGGCAATACGCCGGATTTGTACGATACGGTGGCCGATGAAATTCCGGCAACCGGGTTGCAATTTAGTGTCAACGGGGTGAGTCCGATAGTCAATCCGGGCGGGCGGCAGAACAGAAATACCACTTTCGCGTTCGAGCCCGGCAATTTGTTCGGCACTGCCAGCGGTAGCATCGGGTTAGGCGGTGTCATGCGTTTTAGAGTGGACGTCGATCCGCCGACCAATAGAGTGTTGTTGGGCGATATGACCTTGGAATACGATCCGGCTCTTGAAGCGGCGACGCCGGGGCGTACCGGTTGGGTGATTACCAATCACATCGGTTTCGATGCGGGCGGTTTTGAGTTGTTTGATGTCACAACCGCAATAGTCGGGAATACGTTAAGCCTTAACGGCAATCTTGGGTTAGGGTGGGGCTTCGATCATCTGGGCGCTCGCGACGCCCGCTTGCGCGATACGCGCATCGGTACTTTCAGCTTCCAAACCACCGTGGTGTCGGGAGAAACGCCGGCGGCGGTGCCTTTGCCGGCTGCTGTCTGGTTGTTTGCCGGCGGTTTGGCCGGACTGTTTCTGAATAACCGTTCCGACAAAAGGATGGCGTGATGAAGCCAGCCGAAGATCCAGAATTGATTCGGCCATGGACTGCCGTTTACCCAGCGCCTGACGAACACCACCCTGCATATTTTCGCCGCGGCGGCTGGGTAAAAATCGCGGCAGGCTTAGGCATCGGTTTGACATTGACGACAGCCGCGCAGGCAGGGCCTTCCCCGGTAATAAGCTTTGGACAGTACCGTAGCCATCAAGTCAATGTCGATGCGGAGGGGCAAAACATCGCCGGCGACAAAGGCAACGAACCGACGCTGGCCTTGAATCCGCTAAATCCCGCCAATATTGTCGTGGGCTGGCGTAAGTTCGATTCACCGCCCACTGCCGTCAAACACGGCGGCTATGCCTATAGCTTTGACGGCGGCGCGAGTTGGACTACCGGCATGCTGCCGGCCTTACCACTGCAAACTCGCACCGATCCGGTGTTGGAGGTCGATGCCTTGGGCAATTTCTATTACCAGTCTTTGGCGGTATCGGATAGCACTTCGGTGTTTAAATCCGGCGACGGCGGCGTGACTTGGTCGGAACCCGTGTATCAGTTTAAAGGCGACAAGAACTGGCTGGCCATCGATAAAACCGGCGGTCCCAGCGACGGGCATATTTACAGCACCTGGCGGCGGCCGGCCGACAGTAACCCCGATCCAAATTATGTCCCCAAATATTTCATCCGATCCACGGACGGCGGTGTCAGTTATCAAGAACCGGATGCGGCATTGCCGGTGGCAAACTTTGGCTTTGGTCGGCTGACCATCGGCGCGGAAGGCGAGGTTTATCTATTCGGCGTCGATGAAACGATTTTGTCCGTCAGTGCCTTGGGCATAGTGCGTAGCGGGCACTATTTCCTGAAATCGGTTGATGCCAAAGATCCCGCCGCTTCACCCACCTTTACCGCGCAAAAGGTCGATATGGGCGGCAACAGCATGATGTTCCTGTCGCCGAGTTTGCAGTTGCCCAACCCGCTGGGCGGCGACGGCGATGTGCAAATTGCCGCCGATCAATCGGCCGGGCCGTTGCGCGGCAATATTTATTTGCTGGCGCATGTCTCCCCCTATGCCTGGCAAACTGGCGACGATCCGCAGGATATTCATTTCGTGCGCAGCAGTGACGGCGGCGCTACCTGGTCGGCGCCGGTGCGGGTGAATGACGATCCACCCGCCGCCAACGCTTATCAATGGTTCCCGATGTTGGCCGTGGCGGCCAACTCCCGCCTCGACGCGGTGTGGTACGACACCCGTAACGGTAGCGGCAGCGCACCGTATCGCTATTCCCAGCTTTACTACTCCTACTCCTGGGACGGCGGCGCAACCTGGAGCAAAAATCAGGCGGTCACACCGGTGTTCAATACGCATCTGCCGTATAACATCGTGAACGGCGAAGAACGGCAAGGCGACAAAATGGGCGATTACACCCAGATGGTTTCCGACGCCAACGGCGCGCACATTGCTTACACCGCCACCTACCACGGCGAGCAGGATGTGTATTACTTAAATGTATTTCCGGATTGCAATAACAATGGCAAATCGGACGTGCTGGATATTCAAAACCGGGTCAGCGGCGATACCAATTTGAATCATCTACCGGATAGTTGCGAGAACATCGCGGTAAAAGGCGATCTGGACGGCGACCGCGATGTCGATCAACTGGATTTGAACGTGGTCATTGCGGCACGCAACCAACCGGCTACCGGTATAGCCGATCCCCGTGATCTGGATAAAAACGGTGTGATCAATGTGTTGGATGTGCGCAAGCTGACTTTGCTGTGTACGCGCTCGCGCTGTGCGATTTAAACGAGCTTGATTCAAGCGGCTGGTAGTCAGATTTCTCCAATCTGACGCACGCACCGAAATTACTCCGTCATTCCCGCGCACGCGGGAATCCAGGGTGCCGAATATAGGACTAACAACGATGATGAAACAACTAAAAGCCGGCCTGGTCGGTATAGCATTATTCGCCGCCAGCGGTGTGGCCGATGCGGCCATTGATTTACATTTCACGCCCCGTAGCCAAACCGTCGAAGCCATTGAAATCGGTTTGAACATTTCCGGTTTGGGCGGCGCTGCGTTAGCAACGTATGACTTTAATATTCAGTTTGACCCAACACGTTTGGCCTTTGCCGGCGTAGTTTTCGGCGATCCGGTGTTGGGTGACGAACTGGATGTGTTTGACTTGGGTGGCAACAGTACCGCCGCCGATGTGCTGGGGCCGGGAGTGCTGAACTTATTCGAGTCGTCCTTGGACGACGCGGCGGATTTACAAGCCCTGCAAGCCGACAGCTTTACGTTGGCGATCATCCGTTTCAATGTGCTGAGCAGCGGTAGCAGTCAGCTTGATTTACTGATTAACGGTCTGGCGGATGCCGGGGGTAACGCCTTATCGGCAAACGCAGCGCCGCTTAATATCAACACAGTGGCCGCCGTGCCGTTACCGGGGATGGTTTGGCCGATGGTTGGTGGGGTTTGGGTGGTGCTTAGGCGGCGTAAGGTTTAGTCAAAGTAGCCTGGATGAAGCGGAGCGTAGTCCAGGCGCTCTTTGGAAATAATCCAGTTTTCGTTGCACTTCATTCTGACTTATTGCTAAGCAAGTATTTGGGTGATATACGGAACTTTGAATTACTTGTTAAGCATCACAATGTCCGACGCTCCCAAATACATCGTTCGCAGGCTCGAGCTCTCAGATGCCGGGGCCTTCTATTCAGCCGTCCGCGAGTCTATTGATGAACTCGTTTACTGGATGCCATGGTGTTCTAAGGACTATACACCGCTGGATGCGGAAAACTGGATCAAGACCACCATGCAACTCTGGGCAGCAGATGCCGAGTATCCTTTGGGCATCTTCGATGCTGTCTCAGGCGCAGTGATTGGCGGGACAGGCGTCAACCACATCAACCGAGCCTACCGGATTGGCAATATCGGTTACTGGGTGAGCTCGCGGCATACTGGTCAGGGAGTCGCTAGGTTCGCAGCCCACCATTCGGCACTACTTGGATTCAATCAACTGGGCCTGACCCGCCTTGAAATTGTCGTGCTTACTCACAACAAAGCAAGCCAACGGGTGGCTGAGTCGCTTGGTGCCAAACTGGAATGCGAAGCGAGGAACCGTCTCTACTTTCAAGGCAAGCCGCACAATGCCTTGGTCTACTCGCTCGTACCCGGTGACTTGCGGTGATACCTAAGCCCTGCCCCCGCGGGCGGCTTAGCTCGAAGATTGGATTCTAGAGTGATGTTCAGAAACGTTTTGATCATCGCTGCCGCGGCAGCTACTGCACTAGCCGCTTATTCCCTGTATGTGATGCAATCGGCGAAATCGAGCGCCGAGGAGACGGCATCAACATTTCCTTACTGCATTCAGATCGCTACTGGCGGCTCAGAGTACAAAAGTATCAGAGGCTTGATCGAACTGGCCGGTCTCTACATGAGAAGCAACGGAACTATAAACCACGCCGTGCTGGTCATCGGTAACCCAGATCAGCCCGTTCTTTATCATTGGTCGTATATGGAGAACCAATTTATAGAAGGCGCTTTCGGCGAGCCGCCGATTTACTGTGAGCCAGCTAGACACTTTCTGCGCAAAGTGGGCCTGTATGGAGCGCCGGGAGCGGCAGGATCGAATTTTCGATTTCGTGGGTATCAGTTTTCGATTCCAAGCGAGTATGCGCCACTGGTTAGTTTCACATCTCCTGCGCACATCGCTATCGCGGCGCTTTCGCCAACGTTTGCCCCGCAAAAGTCATATCAATGCGGGGAGGCGCCGTGCAACTATGTTGGTATAACCATTGGCTTCGACGGTAAGCTGGAAGGCTGGCTCGACAAGGCGTCGAGGGTGAACCAAATCGAAGCCCTCGGACAACACAAGGGGTTAATCAAAGAGCGGATCTTGTCTCGATCATCGCACTCGCCGCGAATTCAGTACTACCGTCTAGGCCCGGACGGAAGAGTGAACACGCTCGTGCATTGCTTTGAGGGAAGCGAGTTTCAATGCACGCATTTGTTCACAGATGGCGAGTTCTCCTACTATTTTCACCATATGTCTGCGGATCCAGATAGTTGGTCAGACTTGCAGCAAAGTCTAATCACAACAGTATCCAAATTTATCGTCGGTAGACCGGCCCAACGAGCCGTTCGAGCCGATCACCGCGAAAACGCGGCTCCGGGTTAAATGGGGCCTCGTGGGTCAGGGTGCGCGTTAGCGTTCCTTGACATACACCGAAGCGAGTATTGAATGTCACATAACCGCTTCCGCGGCAATATGACCTACAGCTACGATTCGCACGGAAGGCGAAAGCCGCATTCCATGTCGGTATCAAGCGCGACATTTTGTTCGGGGAGGGTCAAATCGGTTTCAGATGGCTATTGCACCTGGCAGGTGTGATTCTCGCAGTCGCTTTGGGCGTCGGCTTGTGGAGGCAGTGGACATTAATCTGCAACGAAGCGTGTGCGCCGGGGCGGGCGTTAATGATGATTTTACTGAGCTTTTTGCTGCCGGCCGCTGCGTATTCGACACTGTTGGTATGGACGGCTGTGCGTCCCAGGCCAGTTGCCCGAGTTATCGCCGCTGCTTTGACTTTAGCTAGTCTGATGGCGGCGATTTGGCTAAGTTTCTTTGAGTGAGGCGGCGCGATTTGGGTTTATTTGCGTTCGCCGATCTTAGGCTGCCGCCCCGCCAAACCCATCGCATGCCGCGTCAGCAGTTGCTTGGCAAACGGCAGGTGGTCCAGCAAGGTCAGCCCGGCGTTGCGGACGGCGGCTAGTGGTAGGTTGTCGTTGGAGAACAGCTTGACCACGCTGTTGGTAAAGCCGATGGTTTTACCGTGATCTTGCTGACGTTGCCGGCTGTAGTTTTTTAGCAGGCGGGTGTCGCCTAAATCGCCATGCTGCTCTTGTTGATCGATCAACATTTCCGCTAGTAAGGCCACATCGCGTATCCCCAGGTTAAAACCTTGGCCGGCGACTGGATGCAATTGATGTACGGCGTTGCCGATAATGACGGTGCGGCCGGAGACCATGCTCTCGGCGCGGATCAGACTTAACGGAAACGCCCGGCGCGGTGCGGCCAGTTTTAGCTCGCCCAAGCGATAACCGAAGCAGTTTTGTAGCTCTGCAAGAAACTCGCGGTCGCTGACGTTAATCAGGGTTTCGGCTTGCTCGTGCGTGCGGGTCCATACCACGGCCGATTGTTTGCCGGCCACCGGCAGCAAAGCCAACGGACCGAATTCGGTGAAACGTTCGAAGGCGATGTTGCGATGCGGCAGCGCCGATTGCACGGTGGTGACCAGCGCGGTCTGGCCGTATTCGGTGACTTGCTGCGGTATTTCCAACAGCTTGCGGACCGTGGAATTGCCGCCGTCGGCGCCGACCAGCAACTGCGCGCTGACGTTTAAGGAGCTGCCGTCGTGCTGTTTCAAACTGACGTTCACGGCGTCGCGGCCAGACATCAAGCCGGCGACTCGGGTTTGATACAAGCAAACCGTGTCGGTTTTCTCGATCAGGTCGGCCATGTGCTGTTCGATGTCGCGGGCGACGATCACATAACCTAAGGCTTCCACGCCCTGATCTTCAGCGGCTAGCCGGGTTTTCCCAAAATGGCCGCGATCCGAGACGTGAATATGTTTGATGGCAGTGGCTTTATCGGCCACGCCGCGCCAAGCGCCCAAGTCGTTGAGTAGTTCCACGGTACCGGCCGCCAACGCCAGCGCGCGGTCGCCGGCTGGCGAATGGCGTAGTTGCTCGCGGCTATTGGCTTCGACCAGGGCAATCTTTAAGCCGCTGTTTTTCAGCGCCAGGGCCAGACAGTTACCGGCTAGGCCGGCACCGACGATGATCAGGTCGAAATCGGTTTGCATTGCTTAGCCCGCCATAATGGCTTCGATGTCGGCAACGGTTTTGGGCACGCCATGAGTGAGAATTTCGTGGCCGTATTTAGTCACCAAGACATCGTCTTCGATGCGAATGCCGATGCCGCGCCATTGTTTGTCCACGGTTTCGCAGTCGGCTGGCACGTAGAGGCCTGGTTCCACGGTTAACACCATGCCCGGTTCCAGCAAGCGCCATTCGTCTTTGATCTTGTAATCGCCGACGTCATGCACATCCATGCCCAGCCAGTGGCCGATGCGGTGCATGTAAAACTGTTTATATTTTTCGTCCTTGATCAGTTTTTTGGGTTTGCCTTTTAACAGGCCCAGTTCGATCAGGCCTTTGGTCAGCGTTTCTACTGAGGCGTCGTGGGCTTTGTTCCAGGGATTGCCGGGTTTGATCTCGGCCAATGCGGCGGCCTGAGCGTCCAGTACTAATTGGTACAGCAGCCTTTGTGGTTCGCTAAACTTGCCCGATACAGGAAAGGTGCGGGTGATGTCGGCGGCGTAATGGTCGCACTCCACGCCGGCGTCAATCAGCAACAAATCGCCTTTGTTGAGTTTGTCTTTGTTTTCGACATAATGCAGCGTGCAGGCGTTTTTGCCGCCGGCGACGATGGATGGGTAGGCCACTGCACGCAGGCCGTCTTGGATAAATTCGTGGATCAATTCGGCTTCGATTTGATACTCGTACAAGCCGGGTTTGCAGGCCTGCATGGCGCGAATATGCGCCTTGGCGGACACTTCGCCGGCGCGGCGCATCAATTTCAGTTCTTCCGTGCTTTTGAACAAGCGCATCTCGTGGACGATGTGTTCCAGCGACACCAATTCGCCCGGCGCGGTGACGCCGGTACGCGACTGCTTGCGGATGTGGTTGATCCACTCCAGCAGTTTGTGGTCCAAATCACTGTCCTTACCCATCGGGTAGAACACCTTGCTTTTGTTTTCCAGCATGCCGGGCAGGATGTCGTCCAGATCGGCGATCGGGAACGAATCGTCGGCTTCGTAGTGTTTGGTGGCACCTTCCAGGCCGGCGTGGGCGCCTTCCCACTGCGCTTTTTTCTCGTCGAACTCGCGGCAGAACAGAATGTATTCGCCTTGTTCGCGACCGGGGATGAATACGGCCATGGATTCGGCTTCGTTAAAGCCGGTTAAGTAATAAAAGTCGCTGTCTTGGCGGAACGGGTAGTGCACGTCGCGATTGCGGGTGCGCTGCGGCGCGCTGGCAATGATGGCGATATTGCCTTTGCCGATTTGCTTCATCAGGCTCGCGCGGCGTTTTTTGAATTCGCTTTGTTTCATGGTCGATCTACCTGATTAATGCGTTTGCGAATGGCCGAGTTCGGCAAATTGATCGCGGACGGTAAACACGGCGGCGCGCACATATTCGCGCAGTTCTACCAAGGCATTTTCGTCGTCCTCGTCGCCGACATCGGTGTCGATTTTGGTGAGCTCTATCATGTCGCGCATCACTTCGGCGGTATCGCCCGGCCAGTCGGCGCCGGTTTGTGCGTAACCCACGCCAAACAAAAAGCCCTGGCACCAACAGCGCAGCGCTTCCACTTGTTCGTCCAGTGGATCGTCGTCTTCAGGCATCAGCAAGTCGAAGGCAAAATCCTCATTCTGGTTTTCCAGTAATACCCGGGTTTTTTCGAATACGCCATGCAGTAGCGCTTTGTCTTCGTCAATCAATTGTTGCTCGTCGTCGATCAGCTCGCGTAGCCAGTTTTCCGCATCGGCGCGGATTTCGACGCAGAGCATGCCGGTGGCGATACCGTGGGCCTCGGCAGCGCCGATATCGGCGTCTTGTTGCTCTAAAATTGCTTCAACCGAACGGTAGGTCATCTGGGCTGTGTTTCCTATTAAAGCTGTTTAATAACATGGCTTATGCTAACATTCTTAGCCATCTACGATGATTATAACGTCATATCGGCCCATACTCTTGCTATGTCTGAAACAGAAAAAGATCCGTCAACCGAACTCGAAGCATTGGAAGCGAAACTGGATACGCTCATTGCCCAGTTCAATCAAGTCAAAAGCGAGAATAAGTCCTTGAAAGTTAAGCAGGATGCCTTGGTTAAAGAAAAAGCCAAATTGCTGGAAAAAACTACGTTGGCTAAAACCCGAGTGGAAGCGATGATTGCCCGTTTGAAAGCCATGGAGCACGATTCGTGAGTAAAGCCGTCCAGCCTGTTTCGCTGAATATCCTGGATAAGGAATACAAAATCGCCTGTGCCGCCGACGAAAAAGAGACTTTGATTAGCTCGGCGCGTGAGCTGGATAGGCAAATGCGTAAAATTCGCGACACCGGGAAGGTGAGCAGTACCGATCGCATCGCGGTGCTGGCCGCTTTGAACTTGGCCCACGACTTGGTGGCATCCAACAAGACCGAAGCCAGCGGCAGTTTGGATATTTGCCAGCGCTTGGCCGATTTGCGCAACAAAATAGAAAACGTTTTGGAAAACCCGTAAATCCCCGGTAGACTATAAGTCCAATCTCCTGCGGCGTTCGAGCAGTACTGGGTGTTTCCTGAACCTGTTTTTACCCCGGAAACTTTTTGCCATTCATGGTGCGCATGCCTGTTTATTCAGGAAGCCTGATTGACTGGATTTGGTTTCCACTTGAACCTTCGGTTCAAGGACGAAAGTATCAGACGGCGCAGGCGGGAGATCTCTTGAATTTTTGTCTCGGTTTCCCTTGCTCGTTCGACATCCTCCCCCCACGTGTTTGCTGTTAGTCTGCTGGTAACTGGCGCGCTGGGTGGTGTATGGCACGGCGCTTTAATCGCGGCTTAAAATTCGGTTAGCTAGCGCTGTATTGACTAAGTCCGTCCCCCAGTATCTCTTGATAACATGCCCCTTTCCTTTTCGCTCCGCTGGACAACAACGATTACGCGATAATGAACATAAGCGACACGAACACTGGCGATTCCGGTAAAAGCTTTACAGAAAACTTCTTGGGCCTATTGGTTGGTCAGGGCCTGATCGATGCGGAAAAACTGAAATACGCCTTGCGGGTGCAAAGCAAACTGGAGTCGCCAAAGCCGATTTTGTTGGTGCTTTGCGATCTGGGTTATGTCACTCACAACCAGCTGGTCGAGTTGTTTCGTAACCATCCGGTCAAAGTCAAATTAGGCCTGTTCTTGGTGGAGTTCGGGTACATCACCAACACCGACTTGGAACTGGCGCTGGCAGAGCAACAGCAGAAAGCAGGGCGCAAACGCCTGGGCGAAATTCTGGTGGAACGCAATCTGATATCAGAAATGAAAATGCTCGAGGTTTTGGCCGATCTGATGGGCATTTCGGTTATCGATTTGAGTACTGCCGTCATCGATCAGACGCTGATGACAAAGCCGATGTTGAAGTCCGCCAACAAGCATTGTTTTTTGCCTATCGAAAAGCAAGTGGACGGCGTATTGGTGGCTTTTGGTGATCCGCTGGATCAAAACGCCATCGAAATGGCCCGGCACGTCTTGGGTGCCGAGATCATTCCGGCGGTGGGGCGTTATTCGCAAATCATGCGTTTTCTCCTCAATTACGAGCGCAACACCGGCACCGAAAAAGCAGCAGTGGGCGAGCAGTCGGCCGTCGCGGTTGCCAACCGGATCTTTGAAGACGCGATACGCCAGGGAGCCAGCGACATCCATATCGAACCGCTGGAGCATAAGGTCAGGGTTCGGCAACGGATCGATGGCGTAATGGTGCACTACCGGGATTTTCCGATCGAAATCGCCCAGGCTTTGATTAGCCGGATCAAAGTAATGGCCGGCGCCGATATTGCCGAAAAGCGCCGGCATCAGGACGGTCGGGTCATGTATGAACAGGCCAGCAGCAATCGCGTGATCGACATGCGCGCTTCGTTTTTCAGTACCATTAACGGCGAAAAAATCGTGTTGCGGCTATTGAACCGCAAGACAGAATTGCTGGACATACACGAAGTGGGCATGGCGCCTTTGATGCTGGAACGCTTTATTCAAGATTCGCTGGACGTGCCGACCGGCGTTATCATCATCACCGGACCGACCGGTTCGGGTAAAACCACGACGCTGTATAGCGCAGTGGATTATCTGAACGCCCCGGAAGTCAGCATCGTTACCGCCGAAGACCCTGTCGAATACGTGATTGACGGCGTGGCGCAATGTTCGATCAACCCGAAGATCAATCTGACTTACGAAGAAACCCTGCGCCACATCGTGCGTCAGGACCCGGACATCATCGTGCTCGGCGAAATTCGCGATAAGTTTTCCGCTGACACCGCGATCCAGGCGGCCCTGACCGGCCACAAAGTGTTGACCACATTTCACACCGAGGACAGCATAGGCGGCCTACTGCGGCTGCTGAACATGGAAATCGAGGCCTTTCTGATTTCTTCGACCGTGGTTTCGGTAGTTGCCCAGCGCCTGTTGCGCCGGGTGTGCCGGCATTGTTCCGAACCGTTCAAGCCCGATCCGGCTTTGCTGCGTCGGCTGAATGTGACGCCGGATGACATTGCCGGCGCCCAATTTGTGTTGGGCAAGGGCTGCGAAAAGTGCCGTTTTACCGGATACTCCGGCCGGGTATGCGTGTTCGAACTATTGTCGATGAACGAATTGGTCAAAGATGCGATATTGCAGCGTAAAACCTCCTACGAAATCCGTCGGGTTAGCCTGGAGACGGCGGGCTTGGTTACCCTGGTCGAGGATGGTTTGGTAAAGGCAGCCGCCGGCGCTACTTCGCTACAGGAAGTGATCCGCAATCTGCCCCGTTTTGGAAAACCCCGCCCTCTTTACGAGCTGCGCCGCTTGTTGGGCAGTCGATGACGAATAAAACAATCCTATGAGTGAAAAAACGCTTTCCGAATTGATAGACGAGGCCATTACCTCGGGAGCCAGCGCCTTGCCGGTGTTTCCGCGGGCAGTAACCGAGCTGCGTTTGGCCTTGCAAGACGAAAATAGATCGCTGGACGCGATTGCTAAACAATTGGCGATGGACGCCAGTTTGGCCAGCCAGATTTTGCGCGTTGCCAACTCGTCATTCTATGCAGGCTTGGGATCGATCAACACGGTCAAGGATGCTCTCGTCCGCTTGGGTTTGCCGCGCATCGTCCAGATTGCCACCTTAGTCATGCAGAAAGGCTTGTTTGCGGCAAAAGATGCCGCAACTCAGCAATACATGGTCAAACTTTGGCAGCATAGCGTCGCGGTAGCCTTAGGCGCCGAATGGCTGGCCAAGCGTTTGTCGCTCCACACGATAGCGGAAGAAGCCTTTATGGCCGGCCTGTTTCACGATATTGGCGAACTGTTGCTGCTGCGCTGCCTCGAAGATCTGGCGGCCAAGGACCCCAATCTAAATTTACCCGCCAATTTGCAACGAGAACTGATAATTCGCCAGCACGAGAGCAAAGGCGCATGGTTGCTGCAAGAATGGAATTTACCGGAAACCTATCGTACGGTTGCCGCCAACCATCATCAGCCGGCCACCGAACATACCGGCACGGTGGAATTGTTGGTGCGAGTAGCCGACATGGTGGCCTACAAGCTGGGTATTGCGCCGCGGCCGCAGCCCGATCTGGTGATCTCCAGCAGCGAGGAAGCCAGTCGGCTCGGCCTATCGGAGATTATGCTGGCCGAATTGGAAATTGCGCTGGAAGATTCGCTGGCCTTGTCTGTCTGACGCGCCAACCCCTCATACACCTGCGATGCGGGGGCAACCCTGCTGGTACCGCTTCCAATACCGGGTCGACCAATTGCCGTCGCTAAAACGCAAGGCTTTGCTTTAGAATGGCTGTTAGCCGGCATGGCCGCTTTCCCAAACTTTGCACAATCACGTTGGAACAATGACCATCGAATTTCTGATCAATTTTCTGATTCTGTTGCTCGGCACTCTGGCCGCCGGGTTTTTGGCTTACCGCTCGTTTCAAAAGCGCCGGATCCAGCTCGGTGCGGAACCGACTTTGCCGCAGTACTTTATCCGGCGCAGCACATACTGGAGCGGGATTGTCCTTTACTGCTCGTTGATGGCAGGATTGTTTTTATTGCTGACTTGGCAATGGCTGCCGCTGGAGCCGTTGGTAACGCTGATCGTTAGTCATTTACGCGCCGGTGAGCTGGTGAATCTGCTCTACGGTCTGGATGGTAACAAACTGTTCCCGCTAATTGCTGCCGGCATCATGCTGTTTTTCGTCGGATGGGAAAGCCCATTTAATCCGTTGTTGATTTTACGGGACAGCATTCACGACGCCTTTGCGATTCCGACCAAAGCCGTCGAAGTGTATAACGCGCTGATCAAATCCCGGCTGTCGGCGGCGGACGACAAGATAAAAGCCCAAATCGCTGATCGCCTGTTGGTGCAAAGCATCGACGCCGGCGATTTCGATAAATCCGGCGCCACGGTCGAATACAAATGGGCGCATAACAGCCTGCTGTTCGACCAAATCCAACACTATGCCGATCAATCTTCGTATCGGCGCCTGTTTAGCGAGCCTTCGCTGAAATGGGGCGAAATCTGCATTTCCTATAATGCAATGTCGGAAAAAGTGAATATTTGGAAAGAAGCCGAACCGCATTACACCAAGACCGTCAACTTGCTAAAAGACTTGGACCGACTGACCAGTCTGCTGTGCCGATTGCTAGCGGCGGCGGTGGTATTCGGCAGCCCCAGCGAAAACGACATGTGGGAGACGGTCAGAAAGCTCGGCGGCAATGTGCATGAAGCTCGCTTGAAGCACACCTATAAATACTTACTGATATTCGCCGCGGCGACCGCGTTTGGCGTGATTTTGGGGCGGGAAGTGTCGGTGGCGTTGCACAACGTGTTTCTGTTTCCGGACAAACCGTTACCGCACTTTAGCTATACCACCCTGCGCTGGATAGCCTATTCAATCGCCATTTACGTGGTGCCCATTACACTGGTTTTTGCTTTGCGGAGCATCGCATTCCGCCATCAACAGGAACCTGCTGAGCAGAATTACGGCTTTTACATGGCGATCATGTTCGTCTGCTTCCTGGTCAGTACCACCATCTCGACCTTTATCCTGGAGTTAACCTTTTATCGCCGGGATGATTTCAATTTCCTGGATAGTTTCCTCGATCACGCCCGCTGGGGGATTATGCCGGCGCTGATTTGCGGTTTCGTCGCCTACCGGATGGACGCGCCGGCCAGCGAAGCCGAAGCCCTGAGTAAAACCATCCTCTCCGCCGTATTGGGCTTTCTGGCCTGGGGCGGGATTGCGGTGATTTTCATGCTGTACGCGACGGACGATTTGGCGATTGAGAAGCTGAATTTGCGTTTTACCTTGGTGGGGACGGCGTTTTTTGTTACCGGATTGCTGGGGGCGGCGGCGCGGTTTAAGACAGCTGGTGATTGAGGTTTGTTTTTTGTGTCGCTGGCGCGACGGCTGGTTTTAACGTCGGGTCTCGGCCCGACAGCCGAGGTACTTTTCTTTGCTTGTCCAAAGAAAAGTACCCAAAAGAAACGACACCCGGATGCCGCTTATTCCCTGCGCGCCGAAGCTTTTATCGAGGGTCGGCAGAAGGGGCTTCCCAGCCCCTCCGCCGACGTGCGGCATGCCCGAAAAAGCGGGGCAGGCTCTCCCTGCCGCACCCCTTCGGGCTGATCTCGATAAAAGCTCCGGTGCTCGGCGCGGCATACGGGAGAAACCCCGCGCCGAACTCGACAGATTATTTTGTATGAAATTTTGTAGGGCGCATTAGCGACAGCGTAATGCGCCGAATGATTTAAAGCCAACATACGGCGCAATACGGCTACGCCTATTGACGCCCTACCCATTGCAACTTACGGCCTTAATCGGACGGTCCTACATCACTAAGCCAAAGGTTTTATGTGAACATTCCATTTTTCGATGCGTTGGCAAATGGACAACGCTTTTTAATTGCTGGGGTTGGCGGAGGATTTGATATTGTCAGTGGTGTCCCCATCTACCTATATTTGCGTCGCCTTGGTAAGCAAGTCACGATGGCTAATCTCTCTTTTACAGAGCTTGGCTTAACGAATTGCGAAGAAATTTGCCCTGGCGCTTTTCTTGTCAATAAACAATCTGCCGACTTGCCGTATTTTCCAGAGAGGTGCATTTTGGAGTGGTTGTCGTCTCGGGGAGAAGAGTCGGCAATGTATGCGTTTTCGAATGAAATTGGCGTCTTACCGTTGAGAAGTGCTTACGCCGAAATAGTCGAGCGTCATCAAATCGATACGCTGGTATTGGTTGATGGTGGCACCGATAGTCTGATTTTTGGGGATGAGCCGGGGATAGGCACGGTTGTTGAAGATGCATGTTCTATGATTGCTGCCAGCGGCGTAGCCGTAAAACAAAGCTTAATGGCGATGGTAGGTTTTGGAATAGATCATTTCCACGATGTTAATCACCACGCCTGTCTTGAAAATATTGCGACACTAATCAAGGACGATGGCTATTTGGGCGCTTTTTCTTTAACCAAGGATATGTATGAGGGCAGAGGGTACCTGGAATTGGTTGATTACCTTAATAAAAATATGCGCGTTAGGCATTCTATTGTTACAAATTCGGTTGCTAGCGCGATAAAAGGTGAATTTGGGGATCATCAAGTGACATCTCGAACCAGCGGTAGCGAATTATTTATAAATCCGCTGATGAGTTTGTATTGGACTTTTTCCTTGCCTGCTGTAGTAGGGCGAATGGGGTTTGCTGCAAAAATTGAGAGCACTACCGAAATGGACGAAGTTGCTAAATTGATCCGTTCTTTCCGGATTGGAAGTAGGCTAAGGGATCGCAAACGTATTCCATTGTAAAAACTTATGGCTCTCACGCAAATCATGCATTGATATTCTGATCCCGAGAGGGCTTTACTCCCGTATGCCGGGCCGAGCACCGGAGCTTTTGGACGGAATAGCCCGAAGGGGTGCGGCAGGGATGCCGCACGTTGCCGAAGGGGCAGGAAGCCCCTTTCGGCAACCCCGTTCAAAAGCTTCGGAGCGCAGGGAATAAGCGGCATTCGGGTGGCCTTTTCTTTGGATACTTTCTTTTGGCCACACAAAAGAAAGTATCTCGGCTGTCGGGCCGAGACCCGACATACAAAACAACCTTCGCGTTAGCGACACATTAAACCCATCACCGCGTGGGCACAAAAAGCCGTGCCCACCCTACGCCCAGCAAGGACGACGGCCAATTCAACACCTCAAACGTTATACGGCGTAGAAATCCAATCCCTCAACACCGCCTCATCCCGCTCCGGCAAATAAGCAAAATCCCCGGAAATATCCTTGTAGACTGCGTCAGCGCTGTGAGTAGACACCAGCTTGCCTTTGACCATGTAAAAAAACCAGGCAAACGGATAACCTGCCTGCCGGTCAAAGCGATTCAATACATTACTTAACGCACTGCCTTTCTTGCCGGCAAAGTCTTCCAGATGCGGCAGGTTGTTTTTGTGGGTGTTGACGATTTCCACGTTGACGATTTGTTCGCCGAAGCGGCCGGTGTGCCGGTAGGGGCGGATGATCCAGTCTTCGGACATGCTGTGCTTCTGGCCGGCGCTGCTGCGGTTCCAGTCTTCCATGAAGCGTTGTACCGGATGTTCGCCGGGGTGTCGCTCGTTAATCACTTCCATGAACAGCTTGACATCGGTCTTGCGCCGGTAGGTGTACCGAGAATGCCCAAAGCCGAAGCTCTCGATGCAAAAGGGTTGCAGCGGGTCGATGAATTCTTCCAGATCGTCGGGTGGATTGTTTTCGTCGACAAGCATTCGATCAGAGACTTCGTGAGTCTTGTCAATTTCGATCAGCGTAAAATCTTCGGCTTTGGTGCCGGTCTGTACCACAAAATACAGGGTTTTGCCGGTCTGTTTGGTGGCGATCAGTTTTTGTTCCAGCGTGTAATCGATCAGGGTTTGCAGGTTTTGCCCGCATTCCAGATAGGTGCGTTCCACCCATTCGATTAAATCGTTGGCGATGCGTTTGCCGTCCATATCCACCACGCCGCCCAGCCGGTACCATTCATCACCGGTCAAAGCCAGGCGGATGGGGTGGTCGGGAATCAGCGCCTGTAGTTTGCTGAGCAGCAAATCGTCGGTTTGGCCGGGGATGATTTTTTTACAGCAATCGGTAATGTCTTGTCCGGCAAGATTGAGTCTTGATTCAGTCATGATCGGCTTCAGGTGTGGAGTTTGAATGTAAGCGTTGCCTTACCAGTTCGCGGACATCCGGTTCCGGATCCTCGGCGAGAGCGGCGAGTTGCGCGGGATCGACCTTTAGTGCCGCTGTGTAGCGCACAACCCAATCTTCGTCGTTTAACAGCATGGTTGCGTCTTCCGGCGCCATGCGTTCCGCGACGATGCGCCGCACATCCGGCGAACGGTCGTTAGCCATCAGCCCCAGGCTGACTTCCGGCAGCCGTTCGGCAACGCGCTTGCGTACTTGTAAGTCTTCGTCTTTGATGAAACGAAACAAGCGGCCCGGCGGTAGGCGTTTGGCGACCATCAAGCGCACGATATAGTCGGGGTCGTCAGCCAGCAACTCCAGGTGTTCCGGATCGATACGGTCCGCGACCGTCATGCGTACTTCGCGGTCCGGGTCGTCGATCAAGGCTTGTAGCTGCTGGGCCGGCAGACGAAACGCGACAGCGCGGCGCACCACTTCGTCTTCGTCGGTGATCAGCGCCGACAAGGCTTTTAGCGGTGCGTAGCGCACGGCGATGGCCCGGCGTTCCCAGAACGGGTCTTGCAAATAAAGCGTGGCGTAGGCCGGATTGACCCGAAAGAAACGGTCGATTTGCCGGCCGCTATTGATGAACACGCAAGTATCGCCGGGCATGCACCGGCCCATCAGCAGGGTTTTCCCCCGGAACGGGCAGAGGCTGCAATCGGCGACGGGCAGAGTAACAGGGCTGTCTTGTTCCGCCATATTATCGTCTTATTCGGGAATAACTTCGGCGATCACAATGCCCGAGGCATTTTCGTAATTATCGGTAATGCGTAAGCAATGTTCGCGGCCATCGACCAAGTACAGATTGAATCCCGCACCTTCCAATAACGGTTCATTGTTGGGCAGGTCGTCGTCCATGCAATAGGTGAAATGGACGCCGGGGTATTCGCCGCGCAGTCCACTGACGACGGTTTCGTTCAAGGCTTGGCCGTTAATTTTCTCGGCTATGGTTTGCAGTTGCTCTGGACTAATCATCGCTAGGATTCCTGTTCGAAACAAACGCGCTGCACGGGCTGGATGCCCATCGATTTAGCCAGCCACGGCGGCGGGGCATGCGCTAAAACGATTTGCAGTTGTTTGATAATTTGAGTGATGGCTTCGCCCTGGTCGGCTTTAACCGGATGAATGCCGTATTTGATAAGTTTTGCCGCCGCCGGGCCGCCGATAGAAGCAATATACAACACTCGGCAATCGGCGATCAGTTCTGCGCGATACACATTCTTGTCGTCATGCTGCCGTTGCGCGTCGCTATCGATGCTGCGCACATCGACGAGCCGGGCGTCGTCCGCGGCAATCTGATAAATCAAAAACTGCCGGCACGAGCCAAAATGACCGCTAATTAACTGCGGATCGTCGCTGCCGATGGCAATTCGGATCGAGCTGGCGGATGCAATTGTCTGGCAGGGATCGGCTATCGGCGCGGGTTCCTCGCTGTTTTGCAGAATGCGCAACGATTCACGGATACTGTCGGCGTTGGCCACAATGCCGAAATTGTTTAAGGCTTGTTGGAACTGGGCTTTGCCGAGTTCGGCCAGGTTTTTGTCGTTTAATGCTGTGCCTATACAGGCACGCAGCACGGAGATAAACAGTTTGGGAGGGGTATCGGGCAGGGCGCGAGCCGCCAGCCCGATGCGCAGTGCCAGTTCCCGGGTTAAGGTAGACTGGCTCATGGCGTCAAGCCACTAAAGGCAGAATGCAGTTGTCGATTGGGCAAACCTTGACGCATTGCGGTTCGTCGTAATCGCCATTGCATTCCGTGCAAGTTTTTTTGTTGATTTCAAAAACGATTGCCCCTTCCTTGATGGAGTCGGTAGGGCACACCGGCAGGCAATCGCCGCAGGAAATGCATTCTTCGGCAACAATATACAGAGACATGGCTTTATTCCTCCGATAACCGTTTAGCTTGCAAAGTTGTAGGGATTTTAGGCGGAGGTGACAGCGGATCAAAGTAATATTTGGATCCGTCACCCAAAACCACTTCACCGCCCCATTTATCGGCGCTGTCAAATTCTAAGGATTCGATGGTTTCTTCAAGGTCTTTTTTAGCGATGTAGAACAGCAATTTGCCGTCCTCGCGTTTCCTGAGCATGACGCTAGGCATTGGGATTCTCCAGACAAGTGTAGGTCGGGTTAAGCCTGCGCTGTAACCCGACACGATATGATTGACTGGTGGGCACCGTGGCGGTGCCCACCCTACGCTTAACGAATCAAGTCGTAGTTGTAGTCAGTGGTTCCCATACCTTTGGTTTCTTTATCCAACTGCTCCAACAAGGCATTAACGATGGTGGTCAACATGTACATGCCGCCTTCGTAGCCCAATGTGGTCATACGGTGCAAGTGGTGACGATCGAAGATGGGGAAGCCGATACGGATCAACGGTACTTCGAACTCTTCGCCTTTGTAGAAGGTGTCACGTTGGATAAATTTGCCGTAGGAGTTACCGATCATGAAGTCCGGTTTGTTGGTGAACATCAATGAACGGAAGTGCCACAAATCTTTGCCGATATGTACCGTCGCTTCTTGGCCGTAAGGCGAGGCTTTCAACACTTCTTCAACCGCTTTTTTGTAGCGTTTGTTGGCGTGGTTGACTAACACGTCGGTTACCTCGGCGCCCATTTCCAGCAGGAATTTGGTCATACCCAGAGCAAAGTCGGCGTCGCCGTACAAGGCAAATTTTTTGCCGTGTAACCAAGCGTGCGAGTCGGTCATCATGTCCACATAACGGCCGCGTTCCACTTCCAGCGATTTTGGAATCGGTTTGCCGGTCAGTTCGGAAATTTTCATCAGGAACTGGTCGGTCCATTCCAAGCCCATTGGGATGTTCAGTTTGGGCGCGTCGTGTTTCCAGCTAGTTTCAACGAATTTTTTGGTTTTTTCCAACTGCCAAGGTTGCAGCAACACGGTAGTGATCGCGTTAGGCGCATCTGCAACTTCGGCGATCGTGGTGCCGCCGGCATACATGTTGAAGTGGCCATCAGCTGGGGTATCCAACACTTCGGTAGGATCGCTCAACAGAGTGTGGTCGACGCCCATCTCGTTCAACATCCGGTGAATGACGCGGAAGTTGCCCAAATAGGTTTCAAAGCCGGGGACTAAGTTGATTTTGTTGTTACTGCCAACTTCGTATTTACCTTCAGGCAACATACCTTTTTCAAGGGTGAAGTAGCGGGCAATACCTTCGAACATGTTGTCCCAACCCGTGGTATGGCTACCGACGAAGCTAGGCGTATGCGCAAATGGTACAGGGTAGTCTTGATCGACGTGGCCTTCTTTTTTGGCGTTGTTGATGAACGCATTCAAGTCGTCGCCGATAACTTCCGCCATACAGGTGGTCGATACCGCGATCATGGTCGGTTTGTACAAGGCTTTCGCGTTTTCCAAACCAGCAAACATGTTTTTCTGACCGCCGAATACCGCCGCGTCTTCTGTCATCGAGTCAGATACGCAAGAGATTGGCTCTTTGAAATGACGGTTGAAGTAAGTACGGAAATAAGCCACGCAGCCTTGTGAACCGTGCACATAAGGCATGGTTTTTTCAAAACCCAGTGCGCAAAGTACCGCGCCCAAAGGCTGGCAAGCTTTAGCAGGGTTAACCGTGATCGCTTCACGTTGGAAGTTCAGTTCTTGGTATTCCTTGGTAGTCGTCCATTGGAACACTTCGTCTATCGTGTCTTGTGGATGACGTTCTTCGTACTGTTCGCGTTTGTTGGCCAAGCTTTCCTTGTACTCGTCATTTCTGAATAAAGGATAACTGGGTTCTATTTTATCGACATTTTGGCTCATGATAATCTCCTAACGCGCCACTAATCTGTGGTCCGGCGTTGATTGGATTTTGCCGGGAATGAAATCCCGACCGACATTTTGGCTCCTAATAGGGTGGGCAGTTTGCCCACCTTTCCGGGAGTTAAGATGGGCAATGCCCACCCTACGGATTACGCAACCGCTTTGACGGGTTCGCTCTCGGTCGCTTCGGTTTTCCAAGGCGCTTTGAAGCTTTTCCAGCAAGGATTGTTGATGGTCATGTCCATATCGCGGGCGAAGATGGCGAAACCGTCGTAGCCGTGATAAGGGCCTGAGTAATCCCAGGAGTGCATTTGGCGGAACGGCACGCCCATTTTTTGGAAAATGTATTTTTCCTTGATACCGGAGCCGACCAAGTCAGGTTGAACTTTTTTCACGAACTCTTCGAATTCGTAGCCGGTGACGTCGTCATACAACAAGGTCGCGTTGCCCATTTCTTTAATGGTGCGGTCGTAGTCGTCGTTGTGACCGAACTCGTAACCGGTACCGACCACTTCCATGCCCAAATCTTCATAGGCACCGATCACGTGGCGAGGACGCAGACCGCCGATGTACAACATTACCCGTTTGCCTTCCAGGCGAGGTTTGTATTTAGCGATAACGGCATCGTATTCGGCTTTGTAGCGTTCGATGACGCGCTCAGCACCTTCTTTGATAGTGTCATCGAAGTGAGCGGCGATTCTGCGCAAAGACTCGGCGATTTTGGTCGGGCCAAAGAAGTTGTACTCGATCCAAGGGATGTTGTACTTTTCTTCCATGTGGCGCGCGATGTAGTTCATCGAACGGTAGCAGTGAATCAGGTTCAGTTTCACTTTTGGGGTTTTTTCGATCTCGGCAATGGTACCGTCGCCAGACCATTGAGCGACCACGCGCAGACCCATTTCTTCCAACAAGGTACGTGAAGCCCAAGCATCACCACCAATGTTGTAGTCGCCGATCACGGCTACGTCGTAAGGGGTGGTTGGGAAGCTTTCATCGCCGTCGCGGTTTTCCAATACCCAGTCGCGAATCGCGTCGTTAGCGATATGGTGACCCAAAGATTGAGAGACACCACGGAAGCCTTCGCAACGTACTGGCACGATGGTTTTGTTGTACTCTTTGTTTTTAACTTTAGAAACCGCTTCGATGTCGTCGCCGATCAAACCGATTGGGCACTCAGATTGGATGGAGATGCCTTTATTGAGCGGGAACAAGGTTTCGATTTCGTCGATACATTTAGCCAGTTTTTTGTCACCGCCGAATACGATGTCTTTCTCGGTAAAGTCCGAGGTAAAGTTCATGGTACCGAAGGTGTTGACGCCTGTAGTACCTACATAGTAGTTACGGCGACCAGCACGGGAATATTGACCACAGCCAACCGGGCCGTGTGAAATATGGATCATGTCCTTAATAGGACCCCAAACCACCCCTTTGGAACCCGCATAGGCGCAACCACGAATGGTCATCACGCCGGGTAGGGATTTACGGTTGGAAGTGATACATTTGTTTGATTTTTCCAAGCTTTGATCGTTGATGGCCAAATGTTTGGCGCGATCGGCTTTGGCTTTTTCGGGATAGACTTCCAGCACTTCTTGAATAAGCGCTTCGGTCTCTTCTCTTGTCATGGCTGCCATGATGAAATCCTCCTGGTAGTCCTGGGTAATCCCCCACAGACTTGTTAGGAACTATGCGAAAGCAGGTTGGACAGGCTAACAGCCGGCCCAACCTACATACTGATTAAGCTTCGGCTGCGGCGGTTACACCGACAACGCTTTCGTCAACTTCTTCCATGACGCCGAATTCCATCAACAAGTCTTCCAACTCGTCCATAGTGATTGGAGTTGGGATCACCAAGTTGGTGTTGTTGATGATTTTTTGCGCCAAGTCGCGATACTCTTGTGCTTGTTTCGCGGTTGGTTCGTACTCGATTACTGTCATACGACGGATTTCGGCACGTTGGACAACGTTGTCGCGTGGTACGAAGTGAATCATGTGAGTGCCCATTCTGGCAGCCAATTGCATGATCAGTTCGTCTTCGCGAGCGGTGTTACGGCTGTTGCAGATCAAACCGGCCAAACGCACGCCGCCTGAGTTAGCATATTTCACGATACCTTTAGCGATGTTGTTGGCAGCATACATAGCCATCATCTCGCCTGAGCATACGATGTAAATTTCTTGGGCTTTGTTTTCACGAATTGGCATCGCGAAACCACCGCAAACAACGTCACCCAATACATCGTAGAATACGAAGTCGAGGTCGTCGGTATAAGCACCTTCTTCTTCCAAAAAGTTGATCGCGGTGATAACACCACGGCCGGCGCAACCTACACCTGGCTCTGGACCGCCTGATTCAACGCATTTAACGTCGCGGTAACCCACTTTCAATACGTCTTCCAGTTCCAAATCTTCTACGCTACCGGCATCAGCTGCCATTTGCATGATAGAGTTTTGCGCTTTCGCATGCAGGATCAAACGAGTAGAATCGGCTTTAGGGTCGCAACCGACGATCATTACTTTTTTGCCAAGCTCTGCCAAGCCAGCAACCAGGTTTTGCGTGGTGGTAGATTTACCGATACCACCTTTACCGTAAATAGCACATTGACGTAATTTCGCCATGATCTTCTCCTCTTGAGTAGGTGTTGTTAATAACAACCTGATAATTGCAATGGCCGTGCCAAAGTTTTGATGCGTTTTAAGTCATTGAAAATAAAGGATTAAAAATAATATTTCTAGCTTTTTCGATGGTCGGATTAGCAACATTCTTTGTAAGGCCTGTTATCTAACCAACATAAATCGCGGGGTTTTTATTTGACGGCGGGGCTAGGTGCGTATTCGCCGCGGATTTTGGCCCCGGTCCTTTAGCGATCACGCTGTGTCTTGATTTGGCTTGCCGATAACGGGAGTTTGCTGCTTTGCCCGGACGACTTCGGTGAATAATCGCCTACACACTCTATAATTGATGCCAATCTTGGGCCGCGGGCATAAGCAGGCGTATATCCGGTTTTATCACGGGACCTGTAGGTGGCGGTTTGCAGCCACATTTTTTAGTTACTCATGCGGTATTTCTCGAATTTAATAATGATATTGTCTTTGTATGTTCTTTAAGAATTGGTGGCCTTTTCGCCGCAAGCTGAAAAATCAGGCGAAGAAGGATGATTCCTTCGATGTCAATCAGCGCATCTACACGCCGGTTAGCCAGTTGACCGTCGGCATGTATGTCATCGAACTGGACCGGCCTTGGTTGGAGAGCCCGTTCTTATTTCAAGGGTTTGAACTGGAAACGGAAGCCGATATTCGCGCGGTAAAAGATGTTTGCCAGTACGTCTATATCGACGCCACCCGCAAAAGAAAACGCCCGGTTCAAGCTAAAACCACTCAAGACAGTTTGCTCAGCGAGAGCAATATTGATTTTGGTGCGCCGCCGCCGCCAAAGCTAAGCGTTTTCGAAAAAGAGTTTGCACGTGCCGAACATGTTCATAAAGAAGTGGGTCAGTTGGTATCCAACTTTATGGAGCGCATCGCCAATGGCGAAGGCATAGACACTCAAGCCGCCAAAGAAGCGGTCGCGCAATGCGTGAACAGTATTTTGCATTCGCCGGATGCTTTTTTGTGGCTGAACCAGCTCAAGAACAAAGACAAATACACCGCACAACATAGCTTGAACGTTTGCGCCTTAGCCATTGTGTTGGGCCGCTACCTGAACTTTTCCGTAGCCAACCTCAACAATGTCGGCTTGTGCGGGATGATGCACGACATGGGTAAAATGTTGGTGCCTTTGGATATTCTGAATAAGCCCGGTAAGTTGGAACCTGAGGAGCTGGCGATTATGCGCTCGCATGCCGCTCTGGGCTACGAACTGCTCAAATCCAGCGATCAAATGTATCCAGGGGCGATAGACACGGCCTATTCTCACCATGAAACCTTGGACGGCAAAGGTTATCCCCGGCGTATCGGCGAAAGAGGTATTTCGCTATTTACTAGAATGGTGACCATCGTTGACATGTACGATGCCATCACCAGCGACAGGGTGTATCAGAAGGGGCGGACTCATCTGGAAGCGACCAATATCCTGGCCAATATGGCCGGATCTCAACTGGACGAGCGTTTGGTGATCAAATTTATCGAATGTCTCGGCGTTTATCCGCCCGGCAGCATTGTCATGATGACCAACGGGTACATCGCAATTGTGGTGGAAGTCAACGAATTGCAGAAGCTGCGACCCAAAGTCATCATGTTGCTTGATGCCCAGAAACAGCGGATTCCGGAAAGAATCGTCAATCTTGCGGATATGCTGCTGGACGAACACGGCAAGGTGCTAACTATCAAAGGCATAGTCAAAGCTCAGGATTACAACATCGACATCAAAAAATATTATCAACAGGGCGTGTTGCAAAAGGGATTTGCTAATGACAAACGCTAGGGTACGTTACAAAACCGGACGTTTAGAGCAATTCTGCTAGAATGAGGAACCTGATGATGGGCTCGTCACAGTTTGTTGGTGGGCTAAATCGTCTTGATTGTCGCGGCTTGCCAAGCCATGGCTACAAATCTTCTTCTGGCGTCTTGGAATTCAATGTACAGAAAAAACCTGATCGGAAACGGATTTACGCTGATAGAAATGATGTTGGCGGTCGCCATCATGGCAGTGTTGACCGCCATTGCCATACCTGCCTACAACGGGTACATAGATAAAAGTAAGAACGACCTTGCCATTAGCTACCTGTTAGCCATACAAACTGAATTAGAACGGTATTACACCCGCGAATTTCATTACCCGAATGCGCTTAGCGACATTACCTCGGCTCTGCCCAACAACGGCAAGGACCCCTGGGGTAGAGACTATGTCTATCTCAATATCATAGAGGGGGGGCCAGGGACCATGGGCTCAGTCCGAAAAGATCATGCGCTTAACCCCATCAACACCAAATACGATTTGTATAGCCTGGGTAAGAATGGCGTCACCAAGAAACAGATCAGCCAGAAGGACAGTCTGGACGATATTATCCTGGCCCGAGATGGCGGTTTCGTCGGTTTGGCGGCGGATTTCTGAGAGAACCCCTTAGCAATGGAGCGCAAGCTGTCTTTTAGCCATAGCAAGGTTGCCCGCCGCATTCTGTTTTCTTTCGTGTTGGCCGCGTTGATCCCAATCGCTATATTGGGCGTCCTGTCATTCCAGCAAGTGAAGCAGCAGTTGCAAGCACAGACTGCCAAGGCATTGCAGAGAGGCTGTAAGGATTACGCCTACGGACTGGTCAGCCGTTTGTTGTTTGCCGAAAATTCTCTGCGGCTGGCGGCCTTGAAAATTCATAAATCCAACAAGGACGATAAACCTGTGGCGCTGGCCAGCGAACAATGGCTGCAAGGCCAGTTCACCGGGTTGGCAGTACTGAGTACCGATGGTCAACCATCCACATTATCCCGAGACAACACGGCAATACCGACGCTGGCGGCGGAAGAGCTAGCGCAGATTGTGATAGGGAAAACGTTGATTAAACCGGTGAGTGGCCAGCGGCTTGAAGACAATCGTTTGTGGATGGCCATCAATCTGGTCGAAAACTCACCGAAAGCCGGCATCCTGATGGCCGAATTGAAACCGGACTTGTTATGGAATTCCGAAACTATCGATCCCAACAATCTGCTGTGGGTGATGGCTGCCGATTCGCTACAGATATTGTTCGCGCTGGAGCAAGATTTCGATCCGTCTCCGGAGCTCAGGGCGCAAGTCGCGCAAGCCAATAGCGGCCGCTTCTCGTGGCAAAGGGACGGCGAAGCCTACCTCGGCGCGTATTGGAAGCTGCCGGTCGCCACGCTATTTTTCGGTCCGGACCTGATTGTCGTGCAAAGCCTGCCTGAATCGTTGGCGTTTGCGGCAATTCGGCAATTTAGCGCGATTTACCCACCGGTGATTCTGCTGGCCGCGCTGATTGTCGTGTATTTAAGCAGTAGGTTGATTGCTAAATATCTTACGCCGCTCGAACGCTTAAAAATAGGCACTCAACGGGTTGCCGACGGCAATCTGGAATGTCGAGTAGATATTGATAGCCATGACGAATTTGAAGAGTTGGCGGATTCGTTCAACGAAATGACGCGCCGCCTGCGCAGCCAGTTCGATATTCTCGCCACCATGGCGGAAATCGACCGTCATATTCTCTCCGCCTTAAATGCCGAAGACATTATCGACACGGCGTTGAATCGCTTGCCCAGCATATTGTTTTGCGATTTGATTTCCATCGCCGCGGTCAATCCCGATACCGGTATCGCCGACGAGATTCGGGTTCGGCGTAGCGGGCGCGATGCCGAAATATTAGCCGAACCGGTGATTCTGAGCCAACAGGATGTAGCGGATTTGCGCACCATGCACAATGGCGCCCTGGAGATTGCTAACAATGACGAGCGGATGTCCGAGTATTTGCAGGTGCTCGGCGTGGCCGGCGTATGGCGCTATTTGCTGGTTCCCGTTCATGTTAACGGCGCACTGGCTTCGCTGATTTGCTTGGGTTATCAAGCGCCGAAACAGATTCCGCCGGAATCGCGCAACGCGGCCATCAACTTTGGCGACCGTATCGCCGTCGCGTTGTCCAATGCCGCCTGGGAAGAGAAGCTATACCAGCACGCCCATTACGATTCCCTGACCGGCTTGCCCAATCGCTTGGTACTGCATGACAGGCTGGGGCAGGAAATCGCGCGGGCCCGGCGCGATGACGCGCAGCTGGCCGTGTTTTTTATGGACTTGGATCGCTTCAAAAACGTCAACGACTCCCTGGGACACGCGGCCGGCGACGAATTGCTGCGGCAAGCGGCGCGGATTTTTCTGAATTGCGTCAGAGCGACCGATCTGGTTGTCAGACTGGGCGGTGACGAGTTCGTCATCGTGATCGGTGAATTGCATACTCAGCATAACCCGGCGGCCTTCGTCAGCGCGGTTGCCGAGAAAGTTCTGGCTGCGCTGAAGCAACCCGTGACGGTGGCCGGATTGCCCATGACCGTGACGACCAGTATCGGGATTGCATTGTTTCCCGACGATGCCGACAACGTGCCGGATTTACTGAAGAACGCCGATGCCGCCATGTACCACGCCAAGAGCGAGGGGCGCGCCAATTTCCGGTTTTACTCGCCGGAGCTGAATGCGGCGGCATTGGAAAATATCAAGCTGGAGCAAGAACTGCGCGGCGCGATCGGCAGAAACGAGCTATTGGTGTTCTACCAGCCCAAGGTGGATTGGGATGGCCGTATTGTCGGCGCCGAAGCCTTGATCCGCTGGCGGCACACCGAGCTGGGCATGATTTCGCCGGCCAAATTCATTCCCTTGGCCGAACAGACCAGTTTAATCGTGGAGATCAGCGATTGGGTGTTGGAGCAAACCTGTTTATGGGTAAACGCTTGCCATGCCCAAGGCCTGGGGCCCTTGCGGATTTCTGTCAATCTTTCTGCAGTCGATTTTAAACATCCGGATTTAGTCGAGAAAATCGCGGCGGTGTTGAGCAAAACCGGCACCGATCCCAAATTTATCGAATTGGAACTCACCGAATCGGTGGCTATCGGCAACATCAAGACCTGCATCGAACGCATGCATCATTTAAAAGCGTTGGGACTGACCCTATCCATGGACGACTTCGGGACCGGTTTTTCCTCGCTGTCCTATCTAAAAGAATTGCCGCTGGATGTGCTGAAAATCGATCAATCGTTTGTCCGGCAGCTGGAAAGCGACGACAGTAGCGCGGCTATCGTCCGCGCCATTCTGGCACTTGCCGACGGCTTGGGTATGGAAACTATCGCCGAGGGCGTCGAAACCGCAGCGCAACTAGAACTATTGAAACAACATCACTGTGGCTTATTTCAAGGCTATTTATTCAGCCGGCCGGTGCCTAGCGACGAATTTTTAAGTTTGTTGCAGGCCGACGCTGCCAAGCGTGGCGCAGAACTGCCGGCGATTAGTTCCAGTTAAACCAGCGGCGGCCCCAGGCACTGACGCCCTCCAGATACAGATACACCACCGGCGTGGTATACAAGGTCAGCAATTGACTGAAAATCAAACCGCCGACAATGGAAATCCCCAAGGGCTGGCGCAGTTCCGCGCCGTAACCCGAACCCAAAGCCAGCGGCAGCGCACCCAGCATTGCCGCCAGCGTGGTCATCATGATCGGCCTAAAGCGCAATAAACAGGCTTGAAAGATGGCTTCCTCGGCGCTCAGCCCTTTGTGGCGTTCGGCGTCCAAGGCAAAATCGATCATCATGATCGCGTTCTTCTTCACAATGCCGATCAGCAAAATCACGCCGATCAAGGCGATGATGCTGAACTCGGTATCGCAAGCCAGCAAGGCCAGCAAAGCGCCGACCCCGGCCGAGGGCAGGGTGGACAGTATCGTCAACGGGTGAATATAGCTTTCGTAGAGCATGCCCAGCACGATGTAAATACTCAGCAGTGCCGCGGCGATCAGCCAGGGTTGGTTGCGCAGCGACTCCTGAAAAGCCTTGGCCGAGCCCTGGAAACTGCCGCGCACCGCCGCCGGTGTACCCAGGTCGCGCAGGGTTTGTTCGATGAATTGGGTGGCTGTCGACAGCGAGGTGCCGGGCAGCAAGTTAAAGGATATGGTGGCGGCGGCAAACTGGCCTTGATGGTTGACGGTCAGCGGCGCATTGCTGGTCTGGAAGTTGGCCAGCGTGGCCAGCGGAATTTGGGTGCCGCTGCTGGAACTGACGTAAAGCTGTTGCAAGGTGCGCGGGTTTTGCCAGTATTCCGGTGCCAGTTCCAGCACCACCCGGTATTGGTTCAACGGTTTATAGATCACCGACACTTGGCGTTGCCCAAACGCATTGTTCAAGGCGGTATCGATAGCCGCCTGACTGACGCCCAAACTGGCGGCTTTGTCTCTATCCACCACCAGCGATATTTGCCGGCCCTTGTCTTGCTGGTTGGTGTTGACATCGGTCAGTTCCGGCCGCTTGCGCAACGCCGCGACGATTTTTGGGGTCCATTCGCGCAACAGGTTCAAGTCTTCGGATTGCAAGGCAAACTCGTACAGCGCCGCCGAGCCGCGGCCGCCGATGCGTAAATCCTGCACCGGCTGCAAAAACAGGTTGGCGCCGGGTTCGTCGGCCAGTTTTTCCCGCATGCGCCGGCTGATTTCAGCCATCGGCGCGTCACGCTGTTCGGGCGGTTTGAGCACTGCAAACATCAGGCCAGAGTTGGTGTTTTGCATGCCGCCGGCAAAGCCCACCACATTGGTGACTGCCGGATCTTGCCGCAGGATGTCGACAAAATCATGTAGTTTGCTTTGCATGGCCTGGAAGGAAATGCTTTGATCGGCCTGGATGGTACCGCTGAGCCGGCCGTTGTCCTGCACCGGGAAAAACCCTTTCGGCACGATGATGTACAAGTACACGTTCAAGCCGATACAAGCCAGCAATACCGCCAGCATCAATTTGGGATGGTGCAGCGCCCAACTCAAACTGCGGCGGTAGCCGTTTTGCAGGCGCTGGAATTGGGCCTCCAGCCAAGCTGACAGCTTGCCGGGGGTATGATTTTCCGCCGGTTCCAGCCAGCGCGCGCAGAGCATCGGCGTCACGGTCAAGGACACTACCAGCGACACCAGCACCGCCGCCGACAGCGTCACGGCAAATTCCCGAAACAGCCGGCCGACAATGCCGCCCATCAATAATATCGGCGTGAAGACGGCGATCAGCGACAAACTCATCGCTAACACGGTGAAGCCAACCTCGCCGGCTCCGCGCAGCGCGGCCTGGAACGGCGGCACGCCGTTTTCGATATGCCGGCTGGTGTTTTCCAAGACCACGATGGCGTCATCCACGACAAAGCCGGTGGCGATGGTCAAAGCCATCAGCGACAGATTGTCCAGGCTGTAATCGCACAAATACATCACCGCGCAGGCGCCGATCAGCGATACCGGCACCGCGACGACCGGAATCAGCGTGGAGCGTAGCCGGCGCAGAAACAGCAACACCACCAGGATTACCAGCACCACCGCGATCAACAGGCTGCGCTCGACTTCATCAACCGAGGCGCGGATGGTTTGCGAACGGTCCGAGACTATCGATAATTCCATCGCCGCCGGCGTCAGCGCGCGCAATTGCGGCAGCATGGCTTTGACGTGTTCGACGGTGTCGATAATATTGGCGCCGGGTTGTTTATTGATGATCAATAACACTGCTGGCTGGCCGTTCTTCAGGCCGGTACTGCGCAAGTCTTCCACCGAATCCACCGCGGTCCCCAGATCGGCGATGCGCACCGGCGCACCGTTGCGGTAAGCGACGATCAAGGGCAGGTAATCGGCGGCGTGTTCGGCTTGATCGTTGGCGTGAATTTGCCAATGCCTCTCGCCGTGTTCCAGCGCGCCTTTGGGGCGATTGGCGTTACTGGCGTTGATGGCTTGGGCGACCTGATCCAGGCCGATGCCGTATTGTGCTAACGCGCCGGGATTCAGTTCCACCCGGACAGCCGGCAGGGAACTGCCGCCGACATTGACCTGGCCGATGCCGGGCAACTGGCTGATTTTCTGTGCCAATATCGTTGACGCGGCGTCGTACATTTGACCGCGGCTGAGGCTGGTGGAGGTGAGCGCCAGAATCAGAATCGGTGAATCGGCCGGATTGACTTTGCGGTAGTTGGGCCGATTGGGCAGATTACTGGGCAGCAAACTGCTGGCGGCGTTGATCGCGGCTTGCACGTCGCGGGCCGCGCCGTCGATGTCGCGATTTAAATCAAACTGCAAGGTGATCCGAGTCGAACCCAGCGAACTGGCCGAGGTCATTTCGCTGATGCCGGCGATACGGCCCAACGCCCGTTCCAGCGGCGTGGCGACCGTGGCGGCCATGGTCTCCGGACTGGCGCCGGGCAGGTTGGCGGACACGGAAATAGTCGGGAAGTCCACTTGCGGCAAGGGGGCGACCGGCAGTTGCAGGAAGGCTATGATGCCGGCCAATGCCACACCGAGCGTCAGCAGCGTGGTAGCAACCGGGCGGTAGATGAACAGCGCCGATATGTTCACGGCTGGCGGTCGCCGCTGTCGGCTAAAGGCGATTCGGCCGCGCCGCGCAAGCTTCGGGCCAGCCGGTCCAGGCTCAAGTAAATCACCGGTGTGGTGTACAAGGTCAGCAATTGGCTGAGCAATAAACCGCCGACCATACTGATGCCTAAGGGATGGCGTAATTCCGAGCCAACGCCGCTGCCCAACATCAACGGCAGGGCGCCCAACAATGCCGCCAGCGTGGTCATCAGAATCGGCCTAAAGCGTAGCAGGCAGGCTTGGAAAATCGCCTCGCGCGGCGGCAGGCCTTGCTTGCGCTCGGCTTCAAGTGCAAAGTCTATCATCATGATCGCGTTCTTTTTGACGATGCCGATCAGCAGCACGATGCCGATCACCGCGATGATGCCCAAATCGTGGCCGGACAACTGCAAGGCCAGCAGCGCGCCGACCCCGGCCGAGGGCAGCGTGGACAGGATGGTGATGGGATGAATATAACTCTCGTAGAGCACGCCGAGCACGATATACACCGTGACGATGGCGGCCAGGATCAGCCACAGCGTGCCGCCGAGCGAGGCGTTAAACGCCAAGGCCGCGCCCTGATAATCGCTTTGCACCGCTAAAGGTAAACCGATGTCCTGCTTGGCCTGCTCGATGGCTTGAATGGCGTCGCCCAAGGCGGCGCCGGCGGGCAGGTTGAAGGAAATGGTCGCGGAGGGAAACTGATCCAGATGGTTGATAGCCAGCGCGGTTTGCCGTTCGGAAATACTAGCCAGGGCCGACAGCGGCACTTGGCTGCCATTGCTGGAAGGAATCCGCAGTTGCTGCAAGCCTTCCGGGCCGCTCTGCTGCTTGGGGTCTACTTCCAACACTACCCGGTACTGATTGGACTGGGTGAAAATGGTCGAGACCAGGCGCTGGCCGTAGGCATTGTATAAAGCGTTATCGATGTCGGCGGTGCTGACGCCTAGCCGGCTGGCGCTGGCTCGATCGATTTCGATATAGGCTTGCAGGCCTTGGTCCTGCACGTCGCTGGCGGCATCGGCGATAGCGGGCAGGGCGCGCATGCGCTCAACCAGGCGTTGGCTCCAGCGGTTCAATTCGGATAAATCCACGGTCTGCAAGCTGAATTGAAACTGGGTGCGGCTGACCCGGTTTTCCAAGGTCATGTCCTGCACCGGTTGCAGATAGACAGAGATGCCAGGCACGTCGGCTAGGCGTGGCCGCAAGCGTTCGATCACTGTGCTGGCCTTGTCGCGTTGGGCTTGCGGCTTCAGGTTGATTAAAAAGCGGCCGCTGTTCAAGGTCGGATTACTGCCGTCCACGCCTATAAACGACGACAGGCTGGCCACGGCCGGATCGGCCAGGATCTGTCTGGCCATGGCTTGCTGGCGTTCGGCCATCGCCGCGAAGGAAATGCTGGGCGGCGCCTCGGTAATGCCTTGAATCAGGCCGGTGTCCTGGATTGGGAACAGGCCTTTGGGCATGGCTGCGTATAACAACACGGTCAACGCCAGCGTGGCGATAGCCACCAGTAGCGTCAGGCCTTGGCGCTTAAGCACCCATTCCAGGCTGCGGCCGTAAGCGGCGATGACTTTGTCGAGCAAGCCGGCGTGTGAGTCATGGCCGGCTGTGCTGGCCCTTAGCAGCCTAGCGCACATCATAGGTGTCAAGGTCAGCGACACCACCGCCGAGATCAGAATCGCCACCGCCAAGGTGATGGCAAATTCGCGAAACAGTCGGCCCACCACGTCGCCCATGAACAGCAGCGGAATCAGCACTGCCACCAGCGAGATGGTCAAGGAGATGATGGTAAAGCCGATTTGTTCCGAGCCTTTCAAGGCTGCTTGCAAGGGCGACTCGCCGCGTTCGCGGTAGCGGGAGATGTTTTCGATGACGACGATGGCGTCGTCCACCACAAAGCCGCTGGCGATGGTCAGCGCCATCAAGGTCAGATTATTGATACTAAAGCCGGCCAGGTGCATCACCCCAAAGGTGCCGACCAAGGACAGCGGCACCGCGACCGCCGGGATCAAGGTGGCCGGTAGATTGCGCAGAAACAGAAAAATCACCATCACCACCAGTGCCACGGCCAGCAGCAACTCGAATTGCACATCGTGTACCGAGGCGCGGATAGTGACGGTGCGGTCGGTCAAGGGCAGCACTTCGACCGCGGCCGGCAAGGTCGCCCGCAGTTGCGGCAGCAACTTATTGATGCGATCCACCACTTCAATGACATTGGCGCCGGGTTGGCGTTGGATATTGACGATGACGGCGGCTTTGTCGTTGGCCCAGGCCGCCAGTTTGACGTTTTCGGCGGCGTCGACCGCGTCGGCGACCGCGGATAGCCGCACCGGCGCGCCGTTGCGATAGGCCACCACCAAGTCGCGGTACTCAGCCGCCGAGCGCAGTTGGTCGTTGTTGTCGATGATGGCCGAGCGCTGCGGGCCGTCGAACATGCCTTTGGGTTGGTTGACATTGGCGGCTGCGATGGCGTTGCGCAGGTCTTCCAGGCTCAGGCCATAGGCGGCCAGCGCTTGGTGGTTGGCCTGGATTCTGACTGCCGGCCGTTGGCCGCCGCTGATGCTGACCAAGCCGACGCCGGGCAATTGGGCGATTTTCTGCGCCAAGCGGGTGTCGACCAAATCCTGGACTTTAGGCAAGGCCAGGCTGGATGAGGTGATCGCTAAGGTCAAAATCGGTGTGTCAGCCGGGTTGACCTTGTTGTAAATCGGCGGCAGCGGCAGGTCTTTGGGCAGGAAATTGTTGGCGGCGTTGATGGCGGCTTGCACGGTTTGTTCGGCAATGTCCAGATCCAATGCCAGATCGAATTGCAGCGTCACCACGGACGCGCCGCCGGAACTGGTCGAGGACATTTGCCGCAGGCCGGGCATCTGCCCGAACTGGCGTTCCAGCGGCGCGGTAATCGCCGAGGTTGTGACTTCCGGGCTGGCGCCGGGATAGAGCGTGGTGACTTGAATGGTCGGGTAATCGACTTGCGGCAGCGCCGAGATCGGCAATAAGCGGTAAGTCAAAACCCCGGCCAGCAGCAGGGCCAGCATCAGCAAGGAGGTGGCGACCGGACGCAGGATAAAGTGTCGCGACGGGTTAAAGCCGGGAAGCGGGTTTTGCGCGGCGGCCATGTTTAGTTGGCGGTTTTGCCGGAGGCGGTGGGTTGGGTTTTATCGATTACCTTGACTTGGCTGCCTTCGCGCAGTTTGTCGGCGCCATCGATCACCAGCTTTTCGTTCACGCCCAGACCTTCCGGAATCGCGACCGTTTCGCCGTCAGCCGGTCCGGCTTTTATCCGCTTTACGCTGATGGTGTTGTCGTCCTTCACCACGTACACGAATGCGCCATTGGCCCCGTGCTGAATGGCGGAGCTAGGGACTAAGGTGGCGGCACGCAAGGTGTCCAGACGCATTTTGATATTGACGAACTGGTTGGCGAACAGGGTGCGGTCCTCGTTAGCAAATTGGGCTTTTAATTTCAGCGTGCCGGTGCTGGCGTCGATCTGGTTGTCCACCGCCAGCAGCTTGCCGCTGGCCAGTTTTTGCCGGCCGGCCCGGTCGTAGGCGTCAATGACCAGCGTCTCGCCGGAACGCCAGCGCCGCATCACCTCGGGTATCACATCTTCCGGCAGCGTGAACACCACCGAGATCGGCTGAATTTGGGTGATGACCGCCAGTCCACTGACGTCGCTGGCGCGGACCATGTTGCCTTGATCCACCAGCCGCAAACCGATGCGGCCGGATACCGGCGCGGTGATGCGGGAATAACTGAGTTGCAGTTTGGCATTGTCGAGTTGGGCGCGGTCGATTTCGACGCTGCCGCGATATTGCTTGACCAGCGCGGCTTGGGTGGCGGTTTGCTGGGCGGCGATGGAGTCTTGCTCCAGCAAGGTTTGATAGCGGGCTTGGTCGATTTCGGCGTTTTTTAGCAGCGCTTCGTCGCGCAGCAATTGGCCTTCGGCTTGTTGCACGGCCACTTGATAAGGTCGGGGATCGATTTCGGCGAGCAGTTCGCCTTGTTTAACCGCTTGGCCCTCGGTAAACGCTACCCGGATCAGTTCGCCATCGACGCGCGAGCGCACTGTCACGGTGTGCAGTGGGGTGACGGTGCCCAAGCCGTTTAGGTAAATCGGCAAATCGCCTTGCCAGCTTGAGGCGACTGCGACGCTGATGGGAATGTTTTCGTTGGGATTGGCGTGCGCATCCTGGTTTTCCCGCGGATGCTGGCCGGCATGGTGCAAATAATAGCCGCCCGCCGCGACAGTTAATAGGAGAATGGTCGCCCAGTGCCAGCGCGACCTCGGCTTTAATGCGGAAAAATCCTGATCCTGGTTCATAGCCATGCGAATAACAATAAGTGGGTGCCGGCGTCATGCCGGCTAGCCGAGTCTAGCGGCACAACTAAAAAAGGCATCTTGAAGATGCCTTTTTCGGATTGTCTGCCGCTGTCGTGACGATCAATCGTAATGGTAGTGTTTGCGCAAAGGCTTGACCACTTCCCAATGGCTGTCCAGGCCTTCATGAAATATCACCAGGTCGCCCGGTAAAATCCGCACCGGCTCGCCGCCCACTGGAGTGACGATGATTTCGCCTTCCAACACATAAGCGGTTTCGGTTTCGTCGAAATCGATGGTGAATTTGGAAATTTCTTTTTCCCAGATCGGCCAGCTCGATACGCCCAGCTCTTTTAAACGTTCTTCGCTGGGGTTATGTTCAACGGTAATTTGGCTCATGGGTTTCCTGTTTGAATGAAGTTGATCGAGCGGCGGATTTTAGCATTGTTGCCGAGCCGCAGCTATGAATCGGTGGTTTCGTCCGGTAATTGCTTCAGATCGTCCGCGCGGCGCAGCCTGTTACGCCGTTCCGTCCCGACCGTGAGGTTGTCGGCATTGTTCTCCAACTTGGGTTCGCTTTGCTGGTAGATTTGAAATTCGGTGACGGAATTTATCGTGGTCAGCGTCGGCTCCTTGTTCAAATAATCGTTAAGCCAGACAACCAGTAACGCGATTGCCAGGCTGGCCGCGCCGGCGATGCCGGCGTCCCGGCCGTAATCGGGTTTCACCGGCTTATCGGGCAGCGAGGCCCAATCCACGACGTCCAGTTGCGGATTGCTTTGCCGTTGTTTGACGTCGATTTCCACTAGACGTTGTTTGGTTTGTTGCAATAATTCTTCCAACTTAACCAGTTCTTCCTGCATGGCTTTGTGTTTGGCGAATTGATTGGTGTATTCGGCGGCTTTTTGTTTATGCTCGGCCATTTGCTTTTGAATGGTCAATACGGTGCGGTGCGCTGCACCGTAGGCGTTTTCGGCCTCTTGCGTGGCATAGCTCGAGCCGGCTTGTTCTTTACTGGCAATTTTTTCATCCAGCTCGGCCAATTGGGTTTTTAAATTGCGTAAGCTGGGGTGAAATTCGATGTATTCGTCGGTGTATTGGCTTCTTTGCGCTTCCAGGCGTTCGCGCAGGCGTTCGGCTTGCTGGGTTAACGCCGCCAGACTTTGCGAATCGGCTTCCGGCACCACGGCTTTGCCTTCCGCGACGGCGGCATGAATGGCGTCCAGCTTGGCCTTGGCTTTCGCTTCTTCTTCCAAGGCGGCATTCAAGGAATTATTTAAACCTTGTAAGCGGGCGTGGGCCTCGTTATCGGTGCTCTCCAGGGAGAGGATGTCATGCTGCAAGCGGAAGGATTCAATGTCCTGGCGTTTGTCGCGCACTTGTTGTTCGAGGCGAGTCAATTCCGATTTGATCGAGGTACTGGCTTTATCGGTGATTTCGGCAATGTACTCCGCGCGAATTTGCTGGTAGGTTTTGATCCAGGTATTTAAGGCCATTTGCAGGAATTGCGGATGACTGCCTTCAGCCGCCAATTGCACTAGATTGGTGTCCGCAACCGGTTTTACCTGGAACAGCTCTTTTAGCTGGTTGATATTGGGATGCTCGATACCAGCCTGCTGTTTTAGCGTCTCGGTGGTTTTTTCCAATACCGGTTGTCCGAGCAAGACCTGCTTTTGAATGTTGACATGCTCCAGATCCGCCTCTGCATGAGTTTGATCAATGTCGGTTGCAGCGGTCGTCAATACTAAGGCTTGGCTTTCAAAAACCGCCGGCTGGAGAAAAACATAGGTTTCGGTAATCAGCAGCAAGGGCAGAAGTACCAGCAAAAATAAGGTCCGGCGCCGTAAACGGCGTGGCCAAGGCGTTGGATGGGAACGGTAAAAGTCGTCTCCGACGATCTGGAAATCATGGCGATAAGGAAACATCACGATTCTCTCCCTGGCGCTAAGTCCGCAGGTTATAGTTTTTGTTGTAATCCGCTTTGCGGAAAATTTTCTCAGCGATCCCTGCCGAGAAAATTTTTAACGCCCGGACCGAGTCTGTGCAAGTCTGCTTCCGTCAAGGGCGATTAAACGACTGTCTGGTTTTGTTGTTGTCGCTACTGACTGCTAACTTCAGTGGGAATTTTGATTGCTCAAGACTTAATTGATAGCCCATTTTCAGGCTTTAGAGCTCAAGATCCGCGCTGGCTGGTCTGCTCTGGTGCCTAAACAGTCAATATCGGCGAGCTGCCAGTTTAAACCAATACAAAAATCAAGCAATTCTTAATTTGCCAACGGCTATAAAGGCTGGGCTTCAGTCTGAGGTTATGTCGGGTCAATAATCGAAGGCGCCAAAGGCGGTGACTTGAACCGAAAGCGATTAGCAAATCGGTTGTAGGCGTGTCACTCAAATCCAAGATATTAGGCCACGATAAAATCTGCTTCGCCTATACTAAAAAGCCTATTGGATTTGTGATCCGCCGCCGGTTTGCGGGCTTTTTGTTCGGACAAGATCGGGTGAACTAGGTATGCTGGCTAACTGGCGTCCGAGGCCTGTCGGACACAATTTTCCTTGATGCCGTTTTGGCGGCTATTTTTCAAATTTTTGGATTTCTACAAATCCCCGATTGGATTGGTATGGCAGATAAAGAGGATGGAATACTCAGAATTCATGTATATGAGCTGAGAGTGGGTATGTGCGTAAGCCGTCTGGAAGCGCCAACGGCGGATTCACCTTTTTTATTGGATAGAATTGTGATTGAAAGTCATGCGGATATTCAAGCCATCCAGGCGATTTGTGATTATGTCTATATCGATGTCAAATACCAAAAATCCTTCTCCGGGGCGATTCCCACCAGAAATACCGAAGCGCGTAAACATCTGAGCTTTGCGCGATCTTTTAACCAAACCGCCAATACCTTTCAACGCACCGGTAATTTAATTAAAACGGTGATGGACGATATTCGTTTTGGGAATCAATTTAGTGTCAGTGAGGTTAAACAAGCTGTTTCCGAGTGCGTCGATAAGGTATTGGAAAACCCCGATACGATGCTGTTGCTGACCCAAATTAAAGATCAGGATCAATATACTGCGCAACATAGTATGAATGTTTGCATATTGTCTATTCTGTTGGGTCGGGAGTTGAATTTTTCGATGGAAGACCTGAATAAAGTGGGTTTTTGCGGCTTGATGCACGATGTCGGTAAAATGAAAGTGCCGCTGGAAATCCTTAATAAACCCGGCTCTTTAGAAGACTATGAAATGGACATCATGCGTAAGCACACGCTCTACGGACGCAACGTGTTAATGTCGGCCCGTAATGTCTATCCCGGCGCTGTTGACGTTGCCTACGATCATCACGAACATTTGGCCGGTACCGGTTATCCCAGAGGTTTGAACAAAACCACGCTATCGATATTTACCAAGCTGGTAGCGGTGGTCGATACCTACGATGCCATCACTAGCGACCGGGTGTATCAGCGTGGTAAGCCGCATCTTATGGCGTTGGGAATTTTGGTAAAAGGGATGGGACAGCAATTTGAAGCTAATTATGTGACGCAATTTATCAATTGCATCGGATTTTATCCGCAGGGCAATTTAGTGGAATTAAGTAGTGGTGAAATCGGCTTAATAGTCGAGCAAAATAAGGCCGATAGGCTTAAGCCAAAAATATTGTTGATTCAAGATGGCAATAAAAACCCTATTGAAGAGAAGATACTCGATTTGTCCTTGAATATCGCCGATGCAAGCGGTAAACGCTATGGTGTCAAACAGGTGATACGGCCGCAGGATTGTGGTGTCGATTTAGCCAAGTATTATCAAGACGGCAAGTTTACGAAAGAATATGCGGTAGTTGGCTAAGGTTTTAGTTCTGTAAATAACATGCCTTGGATATTATTTTTTCAACATGGTTAAAAAAATTAATATTAACCAGCTCAGAAAAGGCATGTTTGTTTGCGGCACTGATCGGAAATGGATAGATACACCTTTCTTTCGAACTAAATTTCTGATTTCATCCGATAAACAAATTAATACTTTAAAAGAGTATTGCCAAACCGTTTCTATCGATACCGGCAAAGGTATCGACGTGGATAAGCCCGCTGAAACCGACATAATCGATTTCGCCAGCCCTGCGGCTGCGGAGATGCGCAGCTGCGCCGAGGAAAGCGATTCTGCTTACCCAGTGAATTGCATCGTCGAATTGCAGACCGATGAATTGGCGGTGGTGGTCCAGGAAAACTCACAATCGCCCTTGCAACCGTTAGTGAAGGTGATCACCAATCCGCAGAAACAACTGCTGTTTCATGAGCGCCTGCTTGATCTGGCCGATGAGCGGCAAAATCAGACCAAGATAATCAGGGTGTTGGCTAGTGACGAACCGATTGTCGAGTTACTGAAAATGTTTGTCGAACTGGAAAAAACTTAGCCGGCCATTTACTCAGGCGCGTTGTTGGGTTTTGCCGAATAGCTCGTTACTCAGGGCTATGACAGCACGCGGGTCGATTTCGGCAATCGAAAAATCGTTTTTATCCAGCTTGAACGGATTGACCGGTGAAGGCGACTTCAAGGCTTTATTGATGGTCGTTTGATAAATTCGACTGACCGGCGTTGGCCCGAACAAGGTAATCGACGGCCGGTTTAAACCCCAGGCCATATGCGTCGGTCCGGTATCGTTACCGATCACTAAATCGGCTCTGGCCAGCGCCGCTTTCAAATCATTCAGGCTTAATTGCGGTAATACCCGCGCCAGGCTGCGTTCTGCCAGCCATTGCGCCATCCAGTGTTCTTTCTCGTTGCCCCAACTGATCAGAAAATTAGCTTCTAGGCCGAAGATGACCTGTAGAAATTTTTCTAAAGGGTAGTTACGGCTGAGCCAAGTCGAGCCGATGACCAGAATGATGTTGGGTTGATCGGCTAGAAAATATTCATCCAAGGCCGTTTGCGGCGGCTGAAAAAACAAAAACGGCTGCTTTGCCTGAATTTGCTCAGTTGTTACATGCAGACCCAGCGGCTGGGTCAGTAAGGCGACATTGCGATCAATGGTATTGGCGTCGTAAGGGTAGGCGACATGCCGGCTATAGAACAAAGCCGCCCATTTTTCCCGGATCGAGTCTTGATCGAAACCCACACAATTGGCCGACAGCAAGCGCGCGACCACTGCGGACTTAATCAAACCTTGGGCATCCAGCACTAAGTCGTAACCCTGCTCGGCATAAGTACGTATTTTGTTTATCTCGGCAAAAACGCGCCATTTGTCGGTTTTCAGGGCTTTTAAATTCACACCCAAAATATTATCCAGATGTGGATTGTCGGCCAGTACGCCGACGAAGCGTTCTTCAACTATCCAGTCGATTTGCGCCAGCGGTAAGGCGGCTTTGATGAATTGCAAGGCCGCCATCGCATGAACGATGTCGCCCAAAGCCGACAATTTGACGATGGCAATTTTCATCGCTCAGGCTTCCAACGCCGCCATTACCTGCTCCGGCCGAATTTCCGTTAAGCAGCGAGTATGGCCCAACGGACACTCACGCTTGAAGCACGGCGAACAATCCAGGTTTAAATCCAGAATCTTCGCCTCGGGATGTAGCGGCGGGGTAAAGCCGGGGTCGGAAGAGCCATAAACTGCGATCAGTTTTTTATCCAGTGCCGCAGCGACGTGCATCAGGCCGGAATCGTTGCTGACGACCGCGTCAGCCAAGGACAACAAGTCCACCGCATCCGCCAGCGAGGTAATGCCGGCGAAGTTACGGCAAATGCCGCCCGATAGGTCATTGATTTGTTCCGCAACGGCTTTGTCTTTGTCGGAACCGAATAACCAGACTTGCCAGCCTTGTTCTTCCATTTGCCTAGCCACGGCGGCGTAATGTTCACTCGGCCAGCGCTTGGCCGGGCCGTATTCCGCGCCGGGACACAGAGCCAGGATCTTGCTGACAACAGGGCGCAATTCAGCCGAACCCTCAAGCAGAGCGCTGGGGTGGGGGATTTCGATTAAATCCGCACCGGTGATCTCGAATTTTTTGCAGACGCTTAATTGTTGCTCGATTGTGATCGCCAGCTTCGGAACCGGGTAAGTTGGTGGCTGCGGCGCCTCTTTCGGTAAACCCAGCGCCACGAAACGTTGCACGGTCATGGTCAGTACAGTCTTATCCAACGTGCGCACATCGTTCAATAGGCCGCGGCGCAGTTCGCCGAGAAAACCGGTGCGTTTGGGGATATGCGCAAAGAACGGGATAACGGCCGATTTCCACGAGTTGGGCAGCACAATCGCCTGATCGTAATGCTGGTTTTGTAGTTCCCGGCCTATGCGGATCCGCCCCCGCAAATCAAACTGCCCGTGGCCCAACGGCATCGTCAGGCCTTTGTGCACTTCCGGCATACGCTCCAATAGAGGTAAGGACCACGCCGGGGCCAGCACGTCGATCAGGCAGTCGGGATGTTGTTGCTTAAGGGTGATGAACAGGCTTTGTGCCATCACCATGTCGCCGACCCAGGACGGGCCGACGACCAGGATTTTATAAGCTTGCTCCGCCACTTAGGAAACGAGCGTCAGCCATTCCTTATGGTCGGCACGACGGCCTTGGACGTGGTCGAAATACAAGGCTTGCAGCTTTTCGGTGATGGGGCCGCGGCTGCCGGAACCGATGTCGCGGTTGTCGTATTGGCGGATTGGCGTGACTTCGGCGGCGGAACCGGTGAAGAAGGCTTCGTCTGCCACATACACTTCGTCGCGGGTGATGCGTTTTTCGATCACTTCGTAACCTTGTTCGCGGGCGATGGTGATCAGGGTATCGCGGGTGATGCCTTCTAAGGCTGAGGTAGTTTCCGGCGTGTAAATTTTGCCATTACGGACGATGAACAAGTTTTCGCCGCTGCCTTCCGCGCAAAAACCTTCGTGGTCCAGCAGCAAGGCTTCGTCGTAACCGGTGGACAAGGCTTCTTGCAGGGCCAAGATGGAATTGATGTAGTTGCCGTTGGCCTTGGCTTTGCACATGGTGCTGTTGACGTGGTTGCGGGTGTACGACGAGGTCCGGATGCGGATGCCTTTTTCCATGTTTTCCGCGCCCAGATAGGCGCCCCAAGTCCAGGCCGCGACCATGACGTGGACTTTCAGGTTATCGGCGCGCAAGCCCATGCCTTCGGAGCCGAAGAACACCATGCTGCGGATATAAGCGCTGTCCAGATTGTTTTTGGCGACGGCGTCGCGGTGCGCCTGATTAATCTCTTCTTTAGAGAACGGCATTTTCATGTTCATGATATGCGCAGAGCGGAACAGACGGTCGGTATGCTCGGCCAGTTTGAAAATCGCGGTGCCGGCATCGGTTTTGTAAGCGCGCAAACCTTCGAATACGCCGCAGCCGTAATGCAGGGTATGAGTCAAGACATGGACTTTCGCATCGCGCCAGTCAACCCATTTGCCGTCTAGCCAAATCAACCCGTCTCTATCATCCATCGTTGCCATTATCTGAACCTGTTTTGTTTAGTGATTATTGCTGCGCCGCGTCGGCTTAAAAGTGACGGAAATTGTACTATAAAGCGCTCTCCGGCAATACCGGCTGCGCAGAAGTCCTGATTTTGGCGTGAGACTGCGTTTGGCAGGCCCAAGATGGATTGTGGGCACCGGTGAATTAATTCACTGATTCCACGTGGCATAGGTTACCGACGGCAAGCGCTGTTTGCGATAACTTAAACTCAGCGTCAATTTTTAGAAGTTGCCTAAATTTGGAAAAATCTTACAGCTATGATTTTTAAAGGCTTTTGTTAGTTGGCGTCACTTATGCTGGTCATTTAGTAGTCAAATCGGCAGATTCGGGAGAGCGTCATGGAAACAAGCAATGAAGTCAACGAAATTAGCACCCTGCGTATCGTGTTTATCGAAACGTTAAGCAGGCAGTTTATCGCCATTACCGGTTGCGGCATTTATGTATACCTCAATCCGCTGACGATTAACGAATTGTTCAACCGCTATTTAAGCAGCAGCGTGCCTATCAATGTGTTTGCCAGGCAATGCGTCAGAAATATAGTGGCTTAATGTTGCGTAGCCGACCCGGACGACTAGCGTCGTCCAGGACGTCTTTTAGCCAAATAGCGTCGTTAGGCTTTGGCAAAGCGCCGGCGTGAGAAGAAGAGCACCGCCAACAACAGCAAGGCCAGCGCCGCTTGTCCGGCAATCAAGCTTAGACAGGCTGCCGGATTTGCCGGATACGCAAAGGCAAAGCGCGGTTGGTCGTGACTCAGTTCATCGCTCCAAGCGCTATCACTCATGATTTTCGGTACGAAATAGTCGCGCCATTGATCTTCAAAGTGATTGACTGCCTGAATATATTCGGCATAGCGCGGCGCGTCGATGCCGGCTAGCCTATCAGCCATTTGCACGGCTGCCAGCGCCGGCGACAGCCAGGACCAGGCTTCCAAAAACTCGAATTGCGCCTGGCGGGCGCTGTCGAAGCGGTACATCACCGGTCTGATCTGTTGATCCAGAACCAAACCGGCCGGCAAACCGGCGATTTCGCGCGGTAACTCCTTGCCGGCTGGCAGTTGCAGGTCCGGATGATTGCTATACCACTGTGCCATTAGCGCTTGACGTTGTTGATTGTTTTGTTCCTGAAACTGGCGGATGGCGATGATGCTATCCAACCTTGATGGCATCGGCGCGTGCCGGTCGGCCGCCCAACCCAGCAAGGCCGGGCCGGCGAAGGTCAATATCAACCAGACGCCCAGCATGCCGATGGCCGCCGCCCCAGAGGAGAAGGGTAGCAGCAGAAACAAGCCGGCGATGCCAAACCACACCAGTGTGTACAGGCCGGCGAACGCCAGCCAATAAGCCAGCGTTTCCAGGCTAAATGCCGGATCGAGGCATAGCGCCAACAGCGAGCTGCTGAAAACCGTCAGTACCACCACGCTATACCGCACGGCCAGCGCCGCACACACCAAGCGCCAGGGTGCCGACATTTGCGTGCAGACCAAACGCCAGACCCCGCTCTCCCGGTCTTCCTGCACCAGTCCGTAGCTCAGGGCAATCACCATCAGCGGCGTCAGCAGCGCGAACACGGTGGCAAAATCCAGCATGCCCAATTCATGCAGCATCGGGTTGAACAACTGATCGCTGTTACGGCCGTCGGTGTGGCGGCTGCGAGTGGAGATTTTGATGCCGGTACTTAAAAAATCCAGTTGCCGCACGCTCAAGGCCAAACCGCTCAGGGCCGGCAGCCGCAAAGGCGGCGCGGCGGCGCTCGCGGAAAAGGCATTGGCTTTGGGGGTGTGGTCCGCCGCTTTCGGGGCGTCATGCATCTCCGCTTGATTGGACATGGCGTTCACGGTCTGCGGCGCTGCCGGGCTGTGCTGGCGGAATTCGCGCGCAGCCAAACCCGACCAAACGGCGCTAGCCAGCATCACCAGCAGAAATAAACCCGTCACCCACAGGTTTAAGCGGTTGCGTTTAAAGCGCAGCCATTCGATGGCGATTAATTGCATCATGGCACCAGCCTCCGAGCGGAAAGGCTCAACAAGCCCACCGATAAACCCAACCACAGTAACAACACCAAAAGATCCAGTTCGGCGGCCTGCAGGGCAAAACCGATGTCCGGGGCTTGATAGCTAAAATCCGCCACGCTACGCCAATCGGCCTCAGCGCCGGTGGCCTTGCGCTCCGTGCCGCGGCTACGCTCGCGGTCCCAGTCTTCGGTCAGATTGATAAAATAGTGCCGATATTTTTCTGCGGCGTCTTCAAAATGCCGTTGATGGCTCAAATCCATACCGGCTAAGGTCATGGATAAAGACCGTAGCGCTAGGCTCGGGCCCAGCCAGGACCCCAGATGGCTCAAGTGTTGTTGCTTAATAAAATTGTCGCGCAAGGCGTCGAAATGCAGGGCGTGCACCTTAACGGAATAGGCGTCGTCATGCTGACGATTTAAGGACACGAACCCGACCGGCAAATCTTCCTTGCGGGAAACCCCGTACTGCGCCAAAACTTTTGCTTCAAAGGCTTTGGCGCGTTGTTCATGGTCGCCGTCGTGCTCCAGGCCGTGGTCGATGTCGTCCTTGATCTCACGCCAGAACTTGCTGGCGCTGGGGTTGGGCGCTAGCATTTCCGCTGTCACCGCGCCGAGGCGCGGGGCTATAAACACGCTGGCTAACCAAAAGCCCAGCAGGCAAAACAAGGTGGTGCGGCTGGTGCGGAAAGACGCGGACGCAGCGATAGCGACTGCGGCGAAGATGCCGTAGTAGAGATTTAATAGCAGCAGCAACACCAGCAGGCGCAGCACGTCGTCCAGGGTAAACGCGAAGTTGCCCAGCAGTATCACGGCGGCTACCAACAGCGCCGGTGCCAAGACCAGGGAAAACCCGCTTAACAAGCCCAGCAATTTGCCGAACAACAACTCGCCGGCATTCACCCCCAAACTGTGCAGCATCCGCAAGGTGCCGGATTCACGCTCCTGGCTGACGGCGTTAAAGGTCAAGGCCACGATCAACAGCGGTAACAGCGCAGTCAGCACAAAACTGGTCGTGGCTTGACCGAAACGGCCGGCTAGCACTTGATCCGCCGCCGGGCTGAAGCGGGTGAGGTTGCGCTTATGCGGTTCCAGCCATAAAGACTGGCCAATATACGGCCGCAAACCTGGATCCAACGCCGCCACCGGCGTGTCCGGCTTAAACACATAGATGCCGTAATGCGCGGCAGAGTGTGGGTTTTTCACACTCTGAGTATTCCATTGTTCCTTGGCGGTGGTGCCGACGCGGTGCTTTTCCGCGCGCAATTGCTGTAATTCGTAGGCTGACGCCAGGAAAAAACCAACAAATAATAGCAATAGGGCAACTCCCAGAGTCAGCAAGCGGCCGTCGCGCAGTGTGGCGAGAAATTCCTTGCGGATGATGGTCTTGATCATGCCAGCCCCCGGGCATGCGCCAGATATTTTTGCTCCAGTTCGTCGTGTTGCACGGTGTGGGCGTCAAATTCTTCTACCAGCCGGCCGCTTTTCATGATGCCGATGCGGTCGGCGACTTGCTTGGCGTTGAACAAATCATGGGTGGCCATCAACACCGCCATGCCTTGATCGGCGGCAGCGCGGATGCGTTGGGCAAAGTCGTTGGCCGCGCTCGGGTCCAGGCCGGAGGTCGGCTCGTCCAGCAACATGGCCTTGGCCTGTTTCGCCGAGGCGATGGCCAAGCCCACTTTTTGCCGCATGCCTTTGGAATACGCCGCCACCCGTTTGCCGTGGGCATCGGCTTGCAGGCCGCTGTCCAATAACAAAAGGCGGGCTTGCTCGTCATGCAAACGAATATTCGCCAGCGCGCAGAAATAAGTCAGGTTTTCCAAGCCGCTCATCACCTCGTACAGCGCGACGTTTTCCGGTAAATAGGCCAGTTTCGTTCGTACCAGATCGGGATTGGCGTGCGGCGATTCGCCTTCGATCAGCACCTGTCCGCTACTGGGCTGGTTGAAGGTCAAAAACGTGCTGATGGTCGTGGACTTGCCGGCGCCATTGCCACCCAGCAGCGCGTAAACGCAGCCCTTGTGGATGTGTAAATTTAAATTATCGACCGCACGGTGTTGTCGGTACTCGACAACCAGGTTGCGGGCGGCCAATACGGGGGACTCAGCGTTCATAAAAGATATTGGGTTTAAGGTGAATGATCTGCGACGGTCAGCCGGATGGCCTGCCGCCGCGCCCGGCATGTTCAGTATTTTAACGATAGACTGGCGCAATAGGTGAGTTAGGCCAATGGGATATTTTCCTGGATATAGTGATCCAGGCTATTGTTGATAGCCGCTGACGCAGTGTTTTGTTCTGGTGAATAAGGCGGAAAGCGATAGGCATTGGTGAATTAGTAACGGAAATTCCAGCGGTAATAGCTCGTTCTCAGAGAACGAAAAAGCCGATTGGTACTCGGCGTCTGAGAGCCCGAGTCGGAGGCCTGTTTGTCAAGCCAATGACCGTATTTGAATGTATTGCCGACAGTCAGATAATGACATGGTTTTCTGGAAAGGTCTCTTCATTGAAATAGACTATGGGATGTAGTATGTTCAGTGTTGTTATTTATGAATATCGGGATTTTTACTATGGCTACTACCAGCTTGAGTCTTGGAGAACATTGGGAAGTCTTCATTAGAAGTGAAATTGCAAGTGGTCGCTACGGCTCCGCTAGCGAGGTTGTGCGGGATGCTTTGCGGGAACTTGAGGAACGAAAGCATAAACTAGCAGCGTTACGGGCGCATCTTGCCGAGGGCGCTGCGCAAGCCAGTAGAGGCGAATTTGTACAGGATTATACTGTTGCGGCCATTATTCAGGAGTTGGATAGCGAGGCATAATGGCAACTTATAGGATTACCCCTAGGGCGTTTAGTGACTTAAAGAGCATTGGCCGCTACACAACGAAGAAATGGGGTAAGCCGCAACGGAACCGCTATTTAGCAGACCTTGATAAACGGTTTAATTGGTTAGCCAAGCATCCACATCTAGGCAAACATCGAACGGATATTGCCGAAGGCTATTACTGCTTTCCTCTCGGTTCTCATTTGATTTTCTATATGCTCAATCCATTTGGTATCGATATTATCGGGATACCACACCAAGCGATGGATTTCGAAGCATATTTCGACCAATGATTAACGCGATAAGGTGCGCACCCGGATAGGTTGTGCAGAGCCAGGGGCGAGGCGCAACGGTCGTGATCGATGCGCCTAACGGCCGCATCCTATTTGTTCTGGGATTTGGCGCGCCTTATCGCGTTAAGCTGCTCGATCAGGCAGTTTTTTCACTGGCAACTTAGTATCAGATTGCAGACCATCGCAAGAAAGCCTGACCCAAACCGAGAGAACTACTAGAATTTATTGCCGAAGAAGTCGGTTATCCCTGAATATTGAGTTACGTCTGTGCTGAATGTCTTATTTTTCAATACGACGTGGGTTGTTAATTTCAGAGAAAGAGGACAAATCAACCACTTAAACATAAATAACTGGAGTTATACGACAAATGCATTGGGTTATTGGACATCTGATGTCGTATACATTACGTTAGGCTATCTCCATGAACGCTGCTGAACATATTGTCGACGCATACTTCCGTCTTTGCCGCGGATGTTTCACATTGACAGACAAGAAAGTCACCAAGGGCAACAACAGGCAGTTCGATATTCTTGCATACCACCTTGTTCAAAAAACTCAATTTCACATTGAGGTCGGTGTAACTCATCGGGAAAATTGGTGCCCAACCTTGGAGAGCCTTTCTGAAGGATTTGAAAAGAAATTTTTTGGCGCATCACCTAAGCGAAAAGACAAAGCAGACGGCACAACAGATTTCGAGAAAGGCAAATCGTACTTTCCGCAAATTCAAGATACGTATAAAGAAGTTGGGTTTTACCCAGAAAGCGTCAAAAGAATTTGGGTCTGTTGGATAGTCAAAGATCAAGACAACACCAAACCAATATCAATTAATTTTCACTCGCGGTACCAGAACAGCGAATTCCCCATTGAAATTCTTAGCCTTCGTGACTTCGTCTTGCCCGAGCTAGAAAATACAATCGGCACCGCGAATTATGATGATGAAGTGCTTCGGACACTTGGTTTTATGAAGCAGCGTGAATTGCAAATTGCCGTTGCCTAACACTACAGTCGAGAGGGATAGCCAACACAAGCTGCGCTTGTTGGTTCCCTTCGCGCTACGCGCTTCGGCTGCCCCTCCAAAGCTATGACCAACTCCCAATTTCCAGGACAGCGTTTCGAAACTCTCGTTCAACACATTTTGGTTGCGAACGGCTTCTCTGTTCAATCGGCCACTTCACGAGCATTTGACTTCCTTGCCACTCTCAGCAATGAGATATGGGCTGTTGAAGTTAAGTACTACAGGACTGCACGAGCACAGATCTCACTGATTGAGGCGGCCGCTGCTCAATTGATCGAGCGCGGCATAACTGCCGGGGCTTGGAAAGGAATGTTGGTTGTTTCTTGCTCTATCCCGCCTGGAGCCAGAGAGGAACTCGAGCGCTGCTATAGCTTGTTATTTGTTGATCGAGCCGATCTCGTAATTTGGGCCTCGAAGGTTCCAGAGTTATTGGATGAACTGGCCGCGCTCTTGGATGGTGATCCGACGACAGAGTCAATCGCACATGGACGCGAATTGATAGCAACGGCCTCTGCGGCAGGTCGGCTGCCGCCGTCGGCTCCTCCAATTGTCACTGCAGGAGCCGACTTGTGTAGGGAGCTAAGAGCGTTGAAACCTGGGCGAGGCACTTGGTCTGCCTATGAAAAGCTCTGTGATCGCATTCTTCACTACCTGTTCCCTAATGACCTTTACGGGTGGCATAAACAAGCCCGGACGGAAGATGGCTTCAGCCGATTCGATTACGTATGTCGTATCAGGCCAGCAACCGAATTCTGGCAATTCCTAATCGACCACTTGAACTCACGGTACATAATATTCGAGTTCAAGAACTACAAGGGCCAGATCAAGCAAGGACAGGTTCTAACCACCGAAAAGTACTTGCTCGAAAAAGGGCTACGTCGCGTCGCTGTGATCATCACTCGGACCGGCGCCGACAAAGGAGCCTATGCAATGATTCAGGGTGCTATGCGTGAGCATGGGAAGCTCATGTTAGTCATCGACGATGATCAAGTTTGTAAGATGCTTCACATGAAGGACAAAGGCGACGACCCTACTGACCTACTGTTCGATGTCGCGGATGAATTCTTGCTTTCGCTCCCGCGCTGAGTTGCATAACTCCACGTTAATGGCGACTTATTGAGTCTCATCCGACATTGAGCGCAAAGCTTCGAACGTCGTTTTTGGCCGAACTCGCTCAGTCAGCACTGAATGTCTGCAAAATATTCCAATAGAGCTGTTGCAATCAGAATTTTTTCAGCAATGCTGCCAAAGGGATTGCGGTGTGTGCCACAAAGAATCAAAAATCGCTTCAATATCAATCGAGCATGAGTCATAAATTGTGGCTCAGACACGAACTCGGACATACTTCCAATCGAGATTTGGGGGCTGACTGGGTAAAGGGCGGGGTAGTGAAGCTGTTGCCGCCGATGGCTGAATCGGTCGGCGGCTGGCGGAGAGGACGGCGTTAAGCCCGCGACGAGAATTCGCCGGTTTCGGTGTTGACCTTGATCATCTCGCCGGATTCTATATATTCGGGGACTTGTACTTCCAGGCCGGTACTGAGCTTGGCAGTTTTGGTACGTTTGGTGGCGCTGGAGCCTTTCATGGATGGCGGGGTTTCGACGATTTGCAGCGTAATGGTGGTTGGTAACTGGATACCTAGCGCGGCGTCGTCCATCAACAGCATGATGATGCCTTCCAGGCCGTCCGTCAGATATAGCGTTTGGCCTTCCAGGTCGTCAGCCGCCAGCGCGTATTGATCGTAAGTTTCGCTGTTCATGAAATAGTAGGTGTCGCCGTCCTGGTAGGAAAACTGCACGTTGCAACGTGAACAATCGGCGGCTTTCAGCATGTCGTCACTTTTGAAGGTTTCGTCCAGCTTCTGCCGGGTTTTCATGTGAGTGAAACGGACTTTGTAAAGCGTGGTCGCGCCGCGCGAGGTAGGGTTGCGCACGTCGATGTGTTTCACCACATACGGCTCGCCGTTGATTTCGATGGCGGTTCCCTGTTTCAATTCGTTGGCTTTCGGCACGGCTTAATCCTCGTTAAATATTTGATTTGAAATAAATTGCCACTGGCCGTTGATCAGGCCTGTCAGCGGTTGATAATCGATTTTGTAGCGCATTTTACGACAGTCTTTGATCCAGTAGCCCAGATAAACGTAGGGCAGGCCCATTTGCTTGGCCGTTTCAATCTGCCAGAGCACGGCGTACACACCGGGGCTATGGTCGGCAAAATCCGGGTCGAAAAAGGTATACACCGCCGATAGCCCGTCGGCTACCACATCGACCACCGCGACCGCCGCCAATTGGCCGCCGATTAAAAACTCCACAAACATCGTGTCGCACCAGCTGCTGCCGAGGAATTTGATGTAGTCATCCGGCGTGGTTTCGGTGTCTTCACCAGGTTTGTCGTGACGGGCACTTAGATAACGCTGATAAAGCCGGAAATGCCGCGGGTCGAACTCGGCGTTTTTGACGACTACCCGGGTTTGCGCGTTGCGCTTGATGCAGCGTTTTTGTTTACGGTCAGCTTGAAATAAGGCCACCGGCAGTCGCGTCGGCACGCAAGCCTGGCAGGCTTCGCAATAGGGTTTGTAAACGTAATCGCCGCTGCGCCGAAAGCCCTGAGCAATCAGTTGCGAGTAGAGCGTGGTGTCGATAGTCAGCGAAGGATGCACGAAGCCGGAACGGGCCAGACGGTTATCCAGATAGCCGCAGGCGTGGCCGCTGTCCAGCCAGAGCGGGATGGAGCTCATGCTTGCCAAGCGTCGGGCGTCGGTGTTTGATCGCAGAGCTTATCCAGCAGTTCTACAAAGCGGCTGCGAGGGATTTCCGCCGCGCCAAGGCTGAGTAAGTGTTCGCTGCTGACTTGACAGTCGATGAGTTGATAGCCCCAAGCGCTGAGCTGCTGCACCATCTGCACAAACACCACTTTGGAGGCATCGGTTTTACGATGAAACATCGATTCGCCGAAAAAGACCTGGCCGATGCCAATGCCGTACAGGCCGCCTACCAACTGGCCGTCCTGCCAGGCTTCGCAGCTGTGTGCGATACCCAGGTGGTGTAGTGTGGTATAGGCTTGGCGGATGTCGTCGGTAATCCAGGTGCCACCTTCGTCGCGACGCGGCGCCGCACACGCATCGATTACTTGACGAAAGGCGCTGTCGTAACGAATTTCAAACAATTGTTTGCGCAGGGTTTTCGCCAGGCTGCGAGAAATATTCAGTTGTTCCGGAAACAAGACCAAACGCGGGTCAGGCGACCACCACAGAATAGGCTCGCCGGGATTGAACCAGGGAAATACCCCGTGCCGGTAGGCGTTGACGATGCGCTGCGGCGACAGGCAACCGCCAAAGGCCAGCAAGCCGTTGGGTTGTTTCAAGGCCTTATGCAGTGGCGGAAAGGCTTGGTGCGGATGATCCGGGTCGAGCAGGGTGAGTTGCATAGGCGGCGCTTGGGTCCGGGTTGGCGCTGGTTTGTGAATGACTTAGCTTACCAAGGTTTGTGGGCAGCGGTCGGCTGGGCTGCTGTTAGCAGTGCCTGGAGACAAAATCTCGCACGTCCAACTCAAGATGCATCCATTTTGTATCCAAAGCCGCGCACGGTTTTCAGCAATTTCAGCTCGTAATCGTCGTCTATCTTCCGCCGTAGTTGACGAATATAAACATCCACCACATTGGTCAGCGGATCGGCGCTATAGCCCCAGACTTGTTCCAGAATGCGCGTGCGGCTCAATACTTTACCCGGCATGCGCATAAAGCATTCCAGCAAGGCAAACTCCTTGGGGGTTAACTCGATGACGTTATCGCCGCGTCTTACCTCGTGAGTTTCGCCATTAAGTACCAGGTCTTCGATACGCAATTCTTTGTCGTCCTGCTTTACTTCGCCGCCGCGCCGCCTGAGTAAAACTTCGATACGGGCCAGCAATTCTTCAAAGGCGAACGGCTTGGTCATATAGTCGTCGGCACCGGAGCGCAGGCCGGCTACTTTGTCTTGCACGGTATCGCGCGCGGTTAGCATCAAAATCGGGGTGTCGATGCCGTTGCTGCGCAAGCGTTCGCAAATCTGCCTGCCGTTCATGTCCGGCAGGCCCAAGTCCAGAATGATCACCTGAAAGCTGCCTTCGGTACCCAAGGCAATGGCCTCTTGCCCGCTACGGGCCACCTCCACGGCATAGCCCTCGGCTTTTAAGCCGCGTTGCACGAAATCGATGATACGCTCGTCGTCTTCAACCATCAGTACCCGCATATAGCCTATTCCCGTCAGAGTATTGGTTGTCATGTATTTATCATTCATATGAAAATCCGTCCTATGCTACCGTAAGCAGGGGTAGTGTAACCGTAAATGTCGATCCGGCGTTTTCGACGCTACGTACCGCGATTTGCCCGCCGTGGGCTTGCAGGATGGATTTAGCCATCGGCAAACCCAGGCCGGAGCCGTCGTCTCGGGAATGCTGGGCATTGCTGCTGCGGAAGTGGCGTTCGAAAATTCGATCCAGATCCTCGGAGGGTATGCCTATGCCCTGATCGGTCAGGCTGAAACAGGCCTGTTTACCGTCGCGCCATAACGCCACAGCGATATGCCCGAGCGGTTTGGAATAGCGGCAGGCATTCTCGCCCAGAATGAACAGCACTTGCCGTAGCCGTTGCTTGTCGCCGCGCACCAGTAATGGCCCGGAAGGCGCGTCCAGGCTGACGGAAATAGAATACTCTTGCGCCATCACTTGAAAATCCTCGACGCTGCTGGCTACCAAATCCGCCAAATCCACTTTATTCCATTCGAATTGCAGATTGGCCGTGTCGGCGCGGGCCAGAAACAGTAAATCGTTCACGTATTTGCCCAACTGCATCGATAGCTCGACGATGCGTTGCAATGCGTCTTTGTATTCTTCGGCATCGCGGTCCTGGCCGCGCAACGTCACTTCCGCTTCGCCGCGAATCACCGTGATCGGCGTGCGCAGTTCGTGGCTGATGTCCGCCAAAAACTCACGGCGGGCATTATCCATGCGCTTCAATTCTTCGTTCAACAGATTAAGTTCAAAGGTCCGCTCGGTCACTCGCTCTTCCAATACGGCGCGGCCTTCGCGTAATTTATCTTGTTGGACTTCCAACTCCTTGGCCATTTGATTGAAGTGGCTGGCCAGATAGGCAAATTCGTCGCGGCTGTCCAAAGCGATGCGGTAATCCAGGTTGCCGGAGGCGATTTCGTCAGTGCCTTTCATTAGCGCTTCGATAGGTTTTTTAAACGCGCGCAGCAACATGATGCCGGCTACCAGACTGAATAACGCCGCGGTTAATGAGGCCAAAATCGCCGTCCAGCGCGACTTTTCCACCAACATTTCCAACTCGCGCTTGGCTTTTTGGGCTTTTTCCCGTTCGGCGTTGATGGCGGCGTCGATCAGGGGTTGGAATTTACCGTCGATTTCCTCTTCAGTGAACTTGGCTAAAGCCTGCACGGCGGTAGTCAGCTTACCTTGCAAGCGCAGCCGTTCCACTTCTTCGAAGCGATATTCGCTGGCTTCCAGGAAAGCGGTGAGATGGGCGACTTTCTCCAATTCCGCGGGCTTATTGGTCCATTCTTCGCTGGCGCTGTCAGTGTCCGGCGCTTTGACGGCGGTGTCGCGCAGCGTTTGCATGGCCTCGTAAAGACGGCGTTTGGAAGATTCCACGCCGGTTTCCGAATTGGGGTTGGCGGTGATCAGCCGGTCCATGCGTTGCTTGAAATGGCGATAAGCTTCCTGCGACAGCTGTTCGTAATCGTCGAAGGTTTCGTAGGCGGTTTGGCTGTGTTGAAAATAGCGCGCTACTTCGTCGGCGCCCCAATACAAGGCAATGCCCAAACTCAATACAAAGCAGAACGAAACAACAATGACTATCGCCAAGCGAAACCGAAACATTGGCCTTATTTGCCTTCGCTAGTCTCGTCCAGTTGCTTTTCCATCGACCGGATGGCTTCCAGTTTCTCGCGCAGCAGTCTTGATTCTTCTTTCTTGGAACCGGCGGCGTCTTTCGTTTCCAGCACGTTTTGCACGGTTTTGTGTTTGCGTTCCAATGAGCCGAGTTTTCTTGATGCGCTGTTGATGCGTTTTAATGCTTCGGTGTGAATGGCAACCAGATGGCGCATCCGTTCGTCGCTCAGGCCTGCCGGCGTAATGCCGGCAATTTCATCGAGAATTTTGGGAATGTCGCCACAGGCATCTGACAATAGGCGGCCTACCATCAAATGCAGTAACACGCCAATCTCGGGTTCGTCTTTTTGGCGTTTCATTAAAGACCGGCATGTCTCGGTGCGGCTCGCCGTGGTCATGTTGGCCAGATTGTTGCCAAAATCCAGCAACTCGTCTATGTCCGAATGCACCACCGGCGCGCTGTAAACGGTTGGAAAATGTTCCTTGACGCTGGAATCCATCTCGGCGCAGCCGCTGATTGCCAACAATGATGCGACCAGTGCCAATACGCGCATGAATAGTGCCTGCATGTTGCTTAATTCTCCCCGGTTAACGGAATTTGAACCCTGATGCGGGCTCCTTGTTGGTCTTGACGGGCATCGATGACTTCCACTTTGCCTTGATGATTGGCGACGTATTCCTTGACGATGGCCAAGCCCAGGCCGGGGCCGTCGCCGGTATCGCCGGCCTTGCCGCGATAAAACGGCTCGAAGATATGATCGCGTTCGTCGATGGCGATACCGGGGCCTTCGTCTTCCACTTCCAGTTCCATCAAAGTACCGGCGTCGCGTAATATGACGCGAATTTCACCGCCTTCCGGCGAAAATTTCACGGCATTGGTCAGCAATTGTTCGATGATTGCCCGCAATTGTTCGGGAATGCCGGCAATTTCCACCGGCCTTGCCAGCGTGCGGATAGCGATGGCTTTACTGCTTAAAACCGGTTGAAAATCGTCAACGACGGTTTCCAGCAAATCTTTGACGTTTACGCTTTCCTTGCGATTGATGTCGGGCAGGGAATTGATCCGACTGTAGCGCAGTAATTCCTCGGATACGGCGCTTAACTTTTCGATATTGGCGCATAAATGCAAAACAGTGGCTTGCCGCTTGCTGTTGGGGTCGTAGTCGGTTTCGCCGGCCAGCAATTCGGCATCCTGACGCAGGCTTGCCAAGGGCAGTTCTATCTCGCGGGCGACGTTTTGCATAAATTGTTGCTTGGACACTTCCAGTTCCAGTAAGCGAGTGCGCAGCCACTCCAAACGGTTGCCCAGGTAACGTAAATCCGACGGGCCGTTCACCAGAATCGGTTCGGCCAGCTCGCCCGCGCCCAAACGGCGGATCGAAAGATCAAGTTGCCGCATCGAGCGCGACAATACGATCAACAGAACGGCAATCACACCGAACGAAATCGCCAGTAATACTGCGCCTTTGACCAACAGGCCATGCTCCAGCGATTCCGACAATTGGTGCAGTTCGTTGAATTCGTGATCGACGTGGTTTTCAAACTCGCGCGACAGGGTGGCGGCGGATTCGCGCAAGCCCTGGAAAGCCTCGTCTATCGGTAATTCCAGATTATTCTCGTCATCCGAGCCGATGATTTGCTGGTAAATCAGGTTTTCTTTTTCAGACAATTCATTGACCAGCAGTGCGATTTTGTTATCGACGTGCAGTTTCAGCAAATCACCCAAAGCCTGTTTAAACGAGGCCCGCACGGTTTCGTAGGATTGCCGTTCGTAGGGTTGGCGCAGCGTTGGGTCGGACAGCAACACAAACAGTTTGGCCTTGCGCTCTATATCGGAGGCTTTTTGTAAAACCAGGCGGATGGTTTTGGTTTGTTCGAAGACATGCGTGTTGACGGTGCGGCCCAGCGCCGAGGTCTCGCGCATGCCGAAAGCGGCGTACATAACGGCCAGAAACAGCGGAATCACCGCAATGACAAAGCCCAGAATGATCAGGGACTTTAACGATAAAAAATTTTTAAATTTCATCCTTGTGCGAGAAGCAATAAATCACTCCATAGTATAGTTGAAACGGTATCCTAAAAATTGGCCCTAAATCCTTCACAAACGGCATTGCCCAGCGGCCATAAGGCTGGCGGCGGCAAATACCGTGAGGCGCAGGCCGGATGCCCTGAGTTTAGAAAAAGGTTGTTTAGCGTTGGCGATGGTGGCGCAAATGTCGGTCGCCGGCCCAAGCGTGCGATTATTTTCGCCCGGCCTTCACATACCATCGCTGCTGCGGGGATGACGCTACCCGGAAATGTAAGGACAGGGGTAGTAGAGTTGGAGGGTATTAAGGCAAAATTGCCCGGCAGATTATTCAGCCCATTCTTCGTCAGCCATCTCTGCAAAACGGCTCTGATCTTTACCGGATTTTTGTTTAAAAATACGTTCCAGCAACGGTGACATGGCCCCGGTAAGGTCTTGCTGTAACTCGGCAATTATTTCTTCAATGTCGGGACCGCCTTTAACGATGACCGGATGAGCGCCCAATTTGATTAATTCATTGGTGGCTGTGCCACCAACCGAGCCGCAATAAACCATATCGCAGCCGGTTAACCAGGCCAGCTTAGGCTTTAATTTCTCTTCATTCCCGTCACGCTGTTCCTTACCAAACGACTTAGCCGCCAAAGGCGTCGCGGAACTGCCGTCTATAGCGTAGACATGAAATCCCAAGGATGACCCGAAATGCTGATTAACCATCTCTCCATCGGAACTTGCAAAAGCCACGATCAGCTTATCCGCATCGACTTCAAGTTCCGCGACACTGTTTACATCGGCAAGTTGATTCATATGACACTCCTCAATAAATATTTGGGCCAAAGGACGACTAAGGCTAGGTTTTAAAACTGATGGTCTTGGGTGTTGTTAATCCGTGCCTTACTTAAATCCGGCGCTTAAATACCGTTCGACCAGAGCCTGTAGAAGGGCGCACCAGCCGTGGGTTTTTGCGAGCTCGGTACAAACCGCGCTACTTTCGTTGCCGGTATTCCGCAACCAGCTCTTTAATCTTCAGTCGCATAATGTCTTTCAGCATTTCTATTTTTCGGTCATGTTCCTGATGGGCAATATCGTAAATTTGTTTTCTGAGAGTTTCGTTACTATCCTCGGGTAGGCTCAAAGCCCATTCAGAAAAAAAGGCATCGTAGCTGTCTATCGTTTTGATCAACTCAAACCTGAGCTTTTCTCGGTCTTGCCTCGGGATAGCCTTTAGCGCTGCATCGATAACCGCATCAAGATCCGATTTTTGTTGTTGGTTGGGAACGGGAAACGGGATGATTTCAGACATAGGCACCGTAAAATGATGAGCAACCGGACATAGCATTGATTTGTGCACGGCTTGCTTAATTCATATTTCGCGCCAATTCCTAAGAGATTGATTAATAAATGAAAAATGCTGTGGGTATCTGTTGTGTTTGTAACAAACAAAACCCTTTTGAACCGCAGATGTTTGAATGGCAGCAGTTGCGCTTAATCAACTACCGCAATCCGACTTGAAATGTTAGCGCTATAGCAGGTGTAAATGGCGGAAGTTGCTCGGTCAGAATTAAGCGGGTAAAACCGATCGGTTGCGGACTATCGGTTGATCTGATTCAATGGCCGTAATTTGATGTTTTACCAGTCATACCTACTAAGTTCCGATGATATACAGAACTATCTAATCACTAGTTAGCACAATAGGGAAAATATGAGAGACGTAGGCTTAACAGGCTGGTGAAAAACCCGCCGATATTTCCCCTTACCCACGATGTAAGTGATTTTTTCGAGTTGAAATCGGTCATGACATCGAGTTTCAAGCGTTTTGCCCCGGTTTCAAGGGCTTTTTATTCGCCTGAAGCCGTCTGTGGACGGTTTTCAGGCGAACTTCACCCTAGGCGGGCGCACTCCACGCCGGTTTCGGCGTGAACACCAATAGGTTGAGCATGCGCGTCAGGTTGTAGGCGGCAAAGCAAAACAAGGCCTGACCCGCGACTTTGGCTAAGCCGATGTGACGAGTTTTGCGCAGGCCGCCGACCGTTTTGACCCAGCCAAAGGCTTCTTCGACGATTTTGCGGCGCTTGAGACTTTGGGCGTAACCTTTGCCGCGCGCGGTGCGGCCATCGACGGCACTGCCGGTCTTTTTGCGGGCCACATGGGCTTTGATGTCACGGGACTCGAGTCCGTTGACGAACGCCGCTTGGTCGTAGCCTTTGTCGGCACCGACGCTGCCGCCTTTGGGCACGCGGCGTTTGATCATTTTTTGCGCGGCTTCGATTTCGGCGGTGCCGGTGGCTTGAGTGGTTTCGACATCGACAATCAGGCCGTTGCGATTCTCGGACAAGGCATGGGTGATGTAACGCAGTTTGGCCTCGGTGTATTCGCCTTTCTTGTAAAGCCGGGCTTCGGGATCGGTCGTACTGTGGTGGGTGGCGTTGCTGCGCTTTTCGCCGCTGAAGTCGACCTCGGGATTGCGGCCGGCGGGTTTGTCCGGGCCGCTGCCGTCTTTTTTAACGAAGCTTTTATGCGAGGCCCAGGCTTCAATGAGGCTACCGTCGACGCTGAAGTGTTCGTCGGACACCAGATTTTGCCATTCGGCTATGGCCAGTACCCGCTCAAAAAATTCGCGACTCAGGGCTTCGGACAGCAGGCGTTCGCGGTTGGCGCTGAACACGCTGCGCTCCCAGACAGCATCGTCGATACCCAAACCAACAAACCAGCGAAACAACAGGTTGTAGTCCAGTTGTTCCATCAACTGACGCTCGCTACGGACCGTATACAGGACTTGTAACAGCAAGGCGCGCAGCAGTTTTTCGGGGGCAATCGAGGGACGGCCAGTGTGCGAGTAACGCGCGGCAAAGACGGCATCCATCGAGGCCAGTACGCCATCGACCAACAGCCGTAAACGGCGCAACGGATGCTGCTTGGGAATGCGGTCTTCCAGGTTGATGTAGCTGAACCAGTTGTTTTGGATGGCATCGTGTCCGCGCATTGAAAGGCTCCAAATTTAGGTAGCCTATTTTAACAGTTGGCGGCTCATCTATGCCTTAGCTTACTTGGCTTTTCGAGTTTTTCACCAGCCTGTTAATGGGAGAAAGTACTTTCACTCTTTGGTGTGCTGATGCTGGACTTATTTCAAATGGTTCAAAAATAGATAAAACAGGATGGGATTTTTTTGTTGAATTTCCCTTCAACTCGGAACTTGAAAGAAATCCTATTGAGCTTCATAAAGCTGCGTTTGAATGCAAAGTTCAAGTCAAAGCAACTGATAAGCAAGAAAGAAAGCTTCCTATAAAATTATCAAACTTAAGGCGATTAATCACAGCTCAAATGCCTGCATTCTTTGTTTTCATTGAGTTTGATGGTGCTGATTCCGCAAAAAGAGCTTTTATTGTTCATGTTGATAATGAATTAATTTCTAAAGTACTTAGAAATCTGCACAAAATTGAACAAAGTGATGTTGAAAATAATTTTAATAAAAGAACAATGACCATTCACTATGGTAAAGAGCATGAGATGTCTGTGCTTAATGGAAGCTGTCTTAAGGGTATTTTAAACAATTATATTGGTACAAATTTATCAAAGTATGTATCAAATAAAATGACACATCTTAAGTCTACTGGCTTTGAAGATGGTTTTGCACAAATACACTTTACAGTAGAAGGTGAAGATAATTTGAAGCAACTTATAGATGTTTCCTTGGGCATTGAAAATGATGTGGGATTATCTACATTTAAAGGAACTCATACTCGATTTGGTATCGTTTCTAAAAAGCCATTTATAGCGAACACTGGTGGTCGACTAGAAATGCCGAATCTTGAACCAAACGGGGAAGTTTTAGTTAGTTTTAAAGAAAGTAAGCTATCTCCTGGAGTATCATTTAAATCGAAATATTTTAGCTCGCCATTTAATATTTTGGTTCCTGATGAACTAAAAAAAATTAGAATTGAAGGTGACTTTTTTGATTTGGCCTTAAACCCATATACTGGTTCTGCAAATTATTCATTTTCCCTAGGAGAAGGAGTTAGACTAGAAGTAAAAAAATTTAGAGATGCGTTAAAACTCCTTAATTTATTGAACTCCTCAGGAAAAAATATTTTTGCTGAATTAGTTTTTGAAGGAGGGGGAAGTATAGAATTCAAAGTAGGCTGTACAGATGCACGGTTCGATTTTTCAAAAGAGCTAAAAACCATTGAATGTGCTGTAAAATTGCTTTCGGATTTTGAGGTATCAGAAGTTGTGGATATATCATTTTCTGAAATATATCAATATGAAAAAGAAATATGTCAAATGGCAAGTTTGATAAATGCTTCACCTAACCTTTTTAGGGTTGAATTTAATGTAGACGGTGAGGGCTTTGATCCCAACAAAAATGTTGCAAATATTTTTCTAATGACAACTCCAATAGGAAGTCATACCTTTGGTTTAATTATCGTTTTAACAGGTACGGTGAAAGTTTTGGACAATGAACGCTACGAGCTGTTAACAAATAATGCTTCAATTGAAAAACGGTTGATTTCAAGAAGAGATAATTCTATCAAAAACGAAGACTTATTATCTGAAATAGAAATTGTAGAAGAAAGATACGATGCCGATTATTCCGTTGTTACTATGTTTGACAAAAAGTGCTAACACCCAAATCACTTGATTTAAACCGGCCATTCAGAGATCAACCTCAAAGGTCTGAAATTAGACGAAATTTGCCCATCAACCCACTCCAGAACACCTACCGGAAAATCGGGTTTGCGATAGGTTTAAAGACAATTCACAAATATCCGAAGCTACATCAGGCTTCAAAACCCATCTCGAAGGAAGAGAAGCCGGACTCGTCGCCGTATATCAACGACAGGCCGGACGGATCGGGTATTTTGCTTTGTTTGGCCGAGTAGGCGTCCAGGATTGGGGTGATGTGGCGTACCGATCTGGGCGTGGTGTAAACCAGGAAGGCCGTTTCGTCGTCGGACCAGCCGCCGAACATCGCCATGCCCTCGGGGCCGTTTCGCGCCACGTAGGCGGCTCGGAAAGCGCCTAACAGCACGTAGATTTCACCGGATTCGTATTCCTGGCGGGAGAGGGTGATGCGGTGCCAACTCATGGTTTTTGCCATTTCATGCCTTCCGTCACTAAATCAACTTAATTGACCTAAATCGTCTTGCTGCTTGATTTTGCTCAGCCCCAAGAATCTTAACATCGGAAGGCAATGCAGACCATACAGGTGCCCACCGGGATGGATAATCCCGGTGCTAGAAAAATTACGAAATGTAATTAAACAACGACAGATTTTGTACCTTGGTAAAGGCTTGCTGCGCGGCTTGCAGTGATATTTGTTGCAGATTGAATTTGCTCAAAGCTTCGGCGTAATCCAGGTCGCCGATGTCCGAGGCGGTGGATTTGTTGTCCAGAATGTAGTCGGCGTTTAAATTTTCCTGATCGTCCAAGGCGTTTAAACGGGCGCCGGCCGAGGCGCGTATCGTATCGAAGCGCACCAGAGCGGTATCGATGTCGTTCAGCGAGTTCTTATTGGGCGTGTTGGCTTTTAAATCGGCGGATATTTGCGCGACTGCTTGAAACACGTTGCTGATGCTGCCTGCTGTCAGCGGCGCGACTTGAATACTGCCGAACACCGACTCGCCGGGGTCGCCGTCGGTCACTTGCCGGGTGGGGCCTATCGCGATACTACGTTGGTTGGCGTCACCCTGATAGGCGTAAGCCGGGGTGTCGGTAAATGCGGCCTGATCGGTTTTGTATCCGGAATAAATATACTCGCCGTTGGCATTTTTGGTGTTGGCGATGCTTAGTAATTGCTTGTTCAACTCATCGATTTCCATCGCGATTTGTTTGCGGTTGGTGGCGGTGTTACTGTCGTTCAAACCTTGTACGGTCAATTCCCTGATTCTATGCAACACGCTGCCGGCATTATCCAGGCCGGATTCTTCCAGGTCGAGCCTTTGCCGCGCCGCGCCGATGTTGACTTGGTATTGCTCATTTTCCTTAATGTTGTGATTCAGGTCGATCATACTGGTGGCGGCGACCGCATTTTCCGCGGGGCTGAGGTATTTCTTGCCGGACGATAGTTTTAGCTGAGTCTCGCTGAGTTTGGATTGTTGATCCAACATCGCGTTAAGGCCGAGCTGATGATTCCATGAAGTTGAAATGCGCATAATAATCTCCTAGCGAAATGCCCCGATCAGCGTGTCGAACAGTGAGTTAGCCACCGACACGGCTTTGGCTGCTGCCTGATACGAATTTTGAAAATTGATGAGATTGGCCGCTTCTTCATCCAAGTTGACGCCGGATACGTTTTCCTTGGCGCTGGTGGCTTGCTTTAGCAGGGTTTCCTGCGCGGTGCGACCCACCGAGGCGGCATGCGTTTGCGAACCCACATCCGAGATCATTTGCCCATACACTTGGGTAAAGCTGGCTTTACCGCCGAACATTTTTGCTTGGGTTTCCAGGTTAGCCAATTTCAGCGCATTGCTGTTGTCGCCGGGCAGGCCGGTGGCGCTGGCGGCAGCAATTTGTCTGGGATTGGTGATGGCCGCGTTCACTTTGATTTTGGCGGCGGCATTAAAGTTGGGGCTGATCTGGAAGGAATCGCCGCTGGTCAACGAGCCGCCGCTAAAACTAATACTAAAACCGTTAGTGGCGGCGGTGGTCGCCAGAGTAGCGGCGCTTAAGCCTGTGGTAGTGGTATTGTCGCTTAAATTGGTCAGGCTGAAAGTGGCCGCCGGCACCGTTGCGGTCACATCAAGCCGGTAAGCGGCGCCCAAGCCGGATGCTGATGTTGGGGCAACAAATGCGCTAGAAACCACCAAGGTGCTGTCGCTGACGGTGGCTTTCACTTGTGGAGTAGGCGAATTCAAATCAAAAAACGCCACATTGGTGTTGCCGTTGATGTCGTAGCCGGCTTTATGAATATTGTTAAATTCCGTAGCCAAACCGGTTGCCAGCAAACCCAGCTGTTGTTGCGCAGGGTCCAGTACTTGATCTCTAAAGCGCAAATTGCCGGAGATTTCGCCGCCGGATAACTGTTTTGAAATATCCTGGCCATTCAGCATGATCAGCTTTTGATTGACGTCGTTACTGTCGCCGACCACGGACAGCGTCGAAGCCGCACTGCCCAACACCAGTGGTTGGCCCTTGCCGATAAACACGTTGTAAGAGCCGTCGGCTTGGGCGACATAGGAAACATCGGCTTTTTCGGCAATTTTAGTCAGCAATAGATCGCGCTGATCCATCAACTCGTTGGGCATTTGCTTGCCGGACGAGCGGCCGATGTCCGACACGATTTTCACATTCAATTCGGCCAGGGTTTTGGCAAAGCCGTTTAGCTCTTGCACCGAGCTGGTGATGTTATCGTTGACGCGCTTACGCAAATCGCCGAAGCGGGCGCTCATGGTGTTGAATTGCTGGGTCAGCGATTCGGCTTCGGTCAACATCACCTGGCGGGCGGCCACCGAGCTGGGATCGTTGGCAACGCTGTCGATCGCATCGAAAAAGCTTTTCATGGCCGGTGCCAGACCAGTGGTTTCGTCGGCGGTGATATTGTCGATTTGCGAGGACAAGGTGTAAAAACTGTCTATATCGTGAAACGTCGCGGTGCTGGAGCGGACCTGATTGCTGATGAACTGGTCGTAGCTGCGGGTGATATTAGCAACCTCGACGCCGTTGCCCATATAGCCGTTGCCGGTGAATTGCTCGGGGCGGGTGGCCAGTTCGACGCGCTGCCGGCTGTAGCCTTCGGTGTTGGCGTTGCTGATGTTGTTGCTGGTGGTTTCCAGCGAGCGCTGGAACGCCGTCAGCCCCGACAATGCGTTTCCGAGAATGCCAATGGCCATGGTCGCCTCCTATCCCGCGCTTTTTAGAGCTGCTACCTGGGCCGCGGTTTGGCTGTGGTAGATCGTCATGACTTTTTCGGCATACCGCGGATCGGTGGCATAACCGGCTTGTTGCAGCTCGTGTAAATAGTGTCCGGCGTTGCCGGCTTTTTTCAAAGCTTCGCTGTAACGCGGATTGGTTTTGATAAAGTTCACGTAATCGTCGAAGCTCTCTTTATAGGAATCGTAAGCCCGGAAGCCGGCCATTTCTTTTTTGGCGACACCCCCGGCATATTCCAGCGTCATGGTTTTGGCTTGTTTGCCTTGCCAGGACCTGTCGGCCTTGATATTGAACAAGTTAAAGCTGTTATCGCCCTGGGGATTTTTCACCATGCCTTGGCCCCAGCCGGTTTCTAATGCCGCTTGAGCCAGCAAGACATTGGGATCTACTCCCAGGCTGCGCGCGGCTTGTTCGGCATGCGGACGCAATTGGTTAACGAACTCGTCTCTGGAGGTTAGCGGCCGATCATTTTCGCTGCTGACTTTGTCGTCCAGGGTTTGCCATTGGTCGGCTAGCGCATTTTGACTACGTTCCAAACGGGCCAAACTGCGTTCCAGGCTGCTTAAGCCGGAGGCATCCAGCGGCAGGGATTCTTCGCTTTCCTCGCCGGCTCGCAACGACTGATGATGGTCGGGCTTATTGCTGGCGCCGGTGCCGGCTGCGCGATTCAAGAAATCGCCAGTGGACAGTTGTTTGTCTTGTTCTTCGTCTTTGTTTTGTTTGGGCGACAGTTGTTGGGCAATCAAATCCGCAAAACCAATACCGGGTTTGCCGGCCAGATGTACGGACATTTGTTGGTCGTACATGTCTTGATAAAACTGGGTTTGTTGGCTATCCAAAATGCCTTCGGACAATTTAGCCTGACGCATGTTTTTCATGATCATGCCTAAAAACACCGACTCGAATTGTTTGGCGACTTCCTTGATCGCCTCGGGCGATTGCTCGCGGGCGCCTTGTTTAAGTTTCGCCAGGCCGTTGAAGTCGGTATAAACCGAAGCGCTGTCTACGTTTAACATGGGAATCTCCAAAAAATCATGCAATTGGCGGCTGTATTACGTTGTTTAAATCACGATCAGCTCGGCTCTCAGCGCGCCGGCGGATTTCAATGCTTCCAAAATCGCCACCAAGTCGCTGGGGCCGGCGCCGACGCCATTTACCGCTTGGACGATCTCGTCCAGCGATACGCCGGGGTTGAAGACAAACATGTGGTTTTTATCTTCTTTAACCGAGACATTGGATTGCGGTGTGACTACGGTACTGCCGCCGGATAAGGGGTTGGGCTGGCTGACTTGTTGGTTTTCGCTGATCGTCACCGTCAGGCTGCCATGAGACACCGCGGCGGGTTGTACTCTGACCTTGCTGTTGATAATCACGGTGCCGGTGCGGGAGTTTACGATCACTTTGGCCGGCGCATCGTCGGGGGCCAGTTCCAGGTTTTCGATAACCGAGGCAAAGCCGACCCGTTGGTTGGGGTTAACCGGCGCTCTGACGCTGACCGAAGTGGCGTCGACAGCTTGTGCGGTTTCGGCGCCTAAAGCCTTGTTGATCGAGTCCGCCATGCGCTGCGCGGTGGTGAAATCCGACGAGTTCAAATTAAACACCAGGTCAGCGCTTTGATCGAATGAACTAGGTACGGCCCGTTCCACCGTGGCGCCGTTAGGCACCCGGCCCACCAAGGGGTTGTTGACGGTCACTTTCGAGCCGTCCTGACCGCCGGCGCTAAGGCCGCCTACCACTAAATTCCCTTGTGCCACCGCATACACATTGCCGTCGGCACCGCGTAAGGGGCTCATCAACAGCGAGCCGCCGCGCAAACTTTTGGCATCGCCTATCGAGGACACCGTGACGTCAATTTTTTGACCGGGTTTGGCGAAAGCGGGTAGGTCGGCGTGAATGCTGACCAATGCGACGTTTTTGGCTTTGGGATCGGTATCCGGCGGCAAGGTCAGGCCCAGTTTGCCCATCATGCTACGCAGGCTTTGGCCGGTAAATTTGGTTTTGTCGCCGGTTTTATCCAGACCCGTCACCAGACCGTAGCCCACCAATTGGTTGGTGCGCACGCCGGCGATGGCGGCGATGTCTTTGATGCGTTCCGCTTGCGCGGTATTTGCCAAGAGCAGCAAGGCGATTGAAAAGAGTATTTTGTTCATCAGATTTCTCCGTCAGCCTCGGCTAGAAAGGAAACAAGGGGCTGGAAAGAATTCGCGAGATCCAGCCGGGCTTGCTGCTGTCGGCCAAGGCGCCGTCGCCGGTGTACATAATTGTGGCGTCGGCCACTTTGCTGGAGGCCAGGGTGTTGGCGACGTTGATGTCGATAGGCCTTACGATGCCGGACAGGCGGATATATTCGCTGCCGTCGTTCAGCGTCACACGTTTTTCGCCGCGCACGCGCAGATTGCCGTTGGGCAACACGTCGACCACGGTCACGCTCATGCTGCCGGTCAACCGGTTACTTTGTCGGGAGTCGCCTTTGCCTTCGCTGCTGCGGTCGGTACTGTATTCGAGTGATGAGGCCAGGTCATGTCCAAGCAAAGCCTCGCTGGCTACGCCGAATAGAGTTGGGGCGGAGCCTTTGATATTGATGTCAGAGTTTTTGCTGGCCTTGGAATTGGCTTGCTTGGTGGCGTTGGTGTTCTCGTCGAAAGTTACCGTCAAAATATCGCCGACCCGGCGCGCGGCATGATCTTCGAATAAACGCATGTCGTAGCCGGCCTGGTAAATCGCGCCGTTGCTTTGTTGGGGCGGACGCAGATCGGCGGGTTGCACTGGAGCGAAGTCGGGGTCGCGTTTTGGCAAGGTATCGCAGCCTGCCAGTAAGGCGATTGCCGCTACCAGCAAAATTTTGCCGCTTGATTGCCGTGTGATGAATTTGTTCATGAGCTTTGTCCTGAATTAAAGTTGTTGCGTGACAAAGGACAACATCTGGTCGGTGGTGGAAATGGCTTTGGAGTTCATCTCATAAGCACGCTGGGTTTCTATCATGTTGACCAGCTCTTCCACGACGTTGACGTTTGAGGTTTCCAAGGAACCTTGAATCATGGTGCCGAGTTCGTTCTCGCCAGGCGCACCGATAATCGGCGCACCGCTGGCGACAGTTTCCCGGAACAGGTTGTCGCCAATCGGCTCCAAGCCGGCAGTATTGATGAAGTCGGCAATTTGAATTTGGCCTACTTGATTCGCCGCCGCCGCGCCGGGTTGGGTTACCGATACCGTGCCGTCCTGGCCGATGGTGACGCTTAGCGCGTCTTGCGGAATGGTGATGGCCGGTTCCAGCGGCATGCCGTTGGAGGTGACCACTTGGCCGGTGGAATCCATTTTGAACGAGCCGTCCCGGGTGTAGTTGATGTCGCCGTTGGGCATTAAAATCTGCATGAACCCGCGTCCGCTGACCGCTATATCCAGCGAGTTGCCGGTTTGCAGAATATTGCCTTGGGTGTGCAGTTTTTCGGTCGCCACCGTGCGCACCCCGGTGCCTAGCTGTAAGCCGGTGGGTAATTGGGTGTTCTGGGTGGACTGTGCGCCGGCTTGACGGACGTTTTGATACATCAAGTCGGCGAAAATCGGTCTGGCTTTCTTGAAGCCGGTGGTGTTGACGTTGGCCAGGTTATTGGAAATAACCGCCATGCGGGTTTGTTGGGCATCCAAACCGGATTTTGCGACCCATAATGCTCGTTCTGTCATGACAATCTCCTAATCTGACAATTTTTTGTCTTATCAGGAGTGAAGCAGAAACTATGCCACTTGCATCAACTTGGCGCTGGCGCCTGATGTGTCATCAATGTTTTTCATGACTTTGGATTGCAATTCGAAGTTTCGAGACAGCTCTATCATTTCCACCATCGCCGCCAAAGCATTGACGTTACTGGATTCCAGCGAGCCTTGAATCAGCGTGACAGTGGCGTCGGCCGGTATGGCGCCGGCTTGCTTGGCGTGCATCAAGCCATCTTCGCGTTTTTCCAGATTGGCCGGATCGGGGTTGACCAGCTTGATCCGTTCAACAATCACGCTATTGGTGGCATTGACGCCTTGCGGGACGATGGAGATGGTGCCGTCGGTACCGATTTCCAGTTTTTGGGCGGGCGGAACGGTGATCGCTTCGCCGCCTTCGCCAAGCACCGAGAGTCCTGCGCCGTTTTGCAGTAAGCCTTCCGGGGTGAGGCGCAAATCGCCGGCGCGGGTATAGGCCTCCTGGCCCTCTGCATTACGCACCGCGATCCAGCCTTGGCCGTTGATGGCGACATCCAGGTCGCGGCCGGTGGTATGGATGCTGCCGCTGGCCATGTTGGTGCCGGGGCGTTCGGTCATCGAATAGACCCTTGATGGATAACCGGGACCGAAAGCCGGCATCGCGCGAAATTGCTCGAAATCGGCCTTGAAGCCGGTGGTTTGGGCGTTGGCCAGATTATTGGCGTTGGCGCCTTGCGCCAGCAAGGTCTGCTTGGCGCCGTTCATCGCAATGTATAGGCTACGGTCCATGGTTATTCCCCATTAATTACCGAATCTGCAGTATGGTTTGCATAATGCTGTTTTCAGTGGTGATGGTTTGCGCATTGGCCTGGTAATGCTGTTGGGCGACGATCAGGTTGACCAGTTGCGCGGATAGCTCGACATTCGAGCTTTCCAACGCGCCGGCCTGAATCAGGCCGAAGTTATTCGCACCGGCCTCACCGGGAATCGGTTCCCCGGAGTTGGCGCTTTGTCCCCAAGCGGTGTCGCCGATTTTGGCCAAGCCGTTGGTATTGGCGAAGCGGGTCAACGCCACTTTACCCATGGTTTGCGAGCCGCCGTTACTGAAGCGGGCAAATATCACCCCTTCGTCGTCAATATCAATGCCCGTCAAGCGTCCGGCCGGTAAGCCGTTTTGCGTCATCGTATTCACGCTGAACTTTTCCTGAACCTGGGTGGAACCGAAGAAGTCCATGGTGCCTACTTTCACAGGGGCCGCGCCGGTCGCCGGTAGTATGGTGTAATCACTCAAGGCGAAGCGTCCGGACACCGGGGATTGTAATTTGCCGGAGGAATCAAAAGTCATCACGGCCGGTGTCGGCAAAGTGGTGGTCGTGGCCGGGGCGGCGACCGCCGTGCCATAGGTGCCGGCATTGATGGAGGTTCGGGCGTTTGGGGTGGCTGGCTCGGCCATAAAATGATACACACTCCAATTCGTAGTGGAGGCTGTCGAGGCGCCTTTTACATAATAGGTGGAGAGAATATGCGGCGAACCCAGCGAATCGTAAACAGTCACCGAGGTTTGCGAGTTGTAGGAGTTATTGTTGGTTGGGTCGAACGGAGTTACGCTGGGAACTGTTTCGTTGGCGTTGAGATTTACCGCCAGAGAGACAGTGTCGGTGGCGCTGGGTAAGCCGGTGAGGGTATTGATCTGCACCGGTTGCGTCACCCCGGTGCTGAAGCCGTCGGAGACTGCAGTGCCGTTGGGTTTATAAACCATCAGTGATTTGCCTTGGTTGTTAACCAGATAGCCGTCCTTGTCCAGTTTGAATTCGCCGGACCGGGTATAAGTGATGTCATTGGTTTCTGTTGGGCTTTTGGCCATGGTAAAGAAGCCTTCGCCGCTGATCGCCAAATCCAGATTGTTGTCGGTGAACGACAAGCTGCCTTGGTTGAATTGTTGGGCGACGTTGGCAACTCTGACGCCGGCGCCGGCCGTGGTGTTGCTGACTCCGCCAAGACTAGAGGCGTAAACGTCGGCAAATTCCGAGCGCGACTTTTTAAAGCCTACGGTGTTGGCGTTGGCAATGTTATTGCCGGTCACCGCCAGATTGTTGGATGCGGCGTTTAAGCCGCTTAATGCTGTTGTAAAAGCCATGATGCCTTCTCCTTCACAAGATTTGTTTAATTTGACTGAATTTTACGGTGCCGACGCCGTCCAGATTGACTTGCAGGCCGTTGCTGCCGCTACCCATCGTCACGCTTTTCACTAGCGATTTAATATTGGTGGCTAATACCGTATTGACGCCGTCAATTTTGGCTTCCGCTTGAATTTTGTAGACGCCGGGGTCGGCAAATTGTTTATTGCTGTCTTTGCCGTCCCATTCGAAGGTGGTAGTGCCCGCCGACTGTGCGCCCATATCGATTTCTCTGACGGTGGCGCCGGTTTGCGGGTCTATGATTTTCACGCTGACATTCGGCGAACTGCTGGGCATTTCGAAATCGCCCGAGACGCTGCCGCCGGCACCCAGCAATGCTTCCTTGGAGGGTGCCGAAACATGGCGGCCAACCAAGCCGGCTGCTTGCAGGGCTTGGTCTGAGCTGAGCGAGCTGGCAAACTCTTTGAACGAAGCCTGTAGATCTTGAATACCCGATACGGTGCTGAATTGCGCCATCTGGCCAAGAAATTCGCCGTTATCCATGGGCTTCATCGGGTCTTGATGCGTCATTTGCGTGGTCAGCAGTTTCAGAAACTGGTCTTGCCCCAAGCTTTGTTTTTTTACGCCGCTTGATGTGTCGGAGCTGGTAGTGGCCAAGCCGAGACTTTTAAAGGTGTCTATTGCGCTGGTCATAAATGCCTCACTGTCCCATTTTCAGGGTTTGCAAAATCAGGTTTTTAGCCGTATTCAACACCTCTACATTGTTTTCGTAGGAGCGGGAAGCGGACATCATATTGGCCATTTCTTCCACGGTGTTGACGTTGGATTTATAGATGTAGCCGGTCGCGTCCGCCAACGGATGATTGGGGGCATATTCCATCACTGGCGGCGCTTGGTTTTCGACGACGCCCAGCACGTTGACGCCGCTGGCGGTGCTGTTCTTGTCCATTGCATTTTTCAGTTCGGCGGCAAACACCGGTTGACGGGATTTGTAGACTTGGTCAATGCTGCTGCTGACGCTGTTGGCGTTGGAAATATTGCTGGCGACCAGATTGAGTCTGAGGTTTTGCGCGTTCATACCGCTGCCGGCGACATCGAAGATGCGAAATGCAGACATGGTTATTCTCCTTTAATGGCCGACATCAGGCCGGAAAACTTGTTGTTGATAAACCGTAAGCTGGCTTCGTACTGCACGGCGTTTTCTGCGTATTTGGCTTGTTCGATGTGCGATTCGACGGTATTGCCGTCCAGCGAGGCTTGTTGCGGATTGCGGTACAGCAGGTCTGCGCCGAGTACATTATTCTGGCTAGACAGATGGCCTTGCTGGCTGCGTTTAAGCTCTGATCCTGCCCCGGCCAGGGTTTGTTGAAACACCGACTTGAAGTCCAGGTCGCGGGCTTTGTAATCGGGCGTGTCGGCGTTGGCCAGGTTTGACGCCAGAATTTCGCTGCGCTTTTCGCGCAACGCTAATGCTTGCGGATGAATGCCTAAGGCACTGTCGAAATTAATAGCCATAATTGCCACCTTTGGGTTTTTTAAACCTTAAAGCAGTATATGTGCCATAAAATAAATGTGCTGTTATTTCATTTGTGTAGCGGATTTGAGGGATGGCGAGAGTGTCAAAAAACAGTGCTTCGGGCGGGGCGGCAAAATGCTGCCGCTGTGTTAAGTCGTCAATAAACTGACGAGCGACTTAACCGATTTTTTTGAAGTAGCTGGTTAAGCCGGAACGAACCAATTCAAAGCTGTTTAAGCCTGTCGGCATCGCTTCGGTACTGCTGAGGAACAGATAGCCGCCGGGTTCCAGGCTGTCAGCCATGCGGGAGAGGATGTCGCGTTTAACTTGATCGGAGAAATAGATCAGGACGTTGCGACAGAAGATCAGGTCAAAACGGCCCAAGGCAGTGAACGATTTGAGCAGGTTGAATTGTTGAAAACGCACGAGTTGGCTGACTTCCGGGCTAAGTAAGTAGCCGTCGTAATTTTTGTGGAAATACCGGGCTTTTGCCGCGCTATCCAGGCCGCGAGATAGTGCGGCTTCCGAATAAACCGCTCGCTTGGCTTCTTCGAGGATAGCTTCCGAGATGTCCGTGCCGATAATTTGCACGGAGCGGGATTTGCTGGAGGCTCTGATGGCTTCCAGGGCGCAGATGCCTATCGAGTAGGGTTCCTGGCCGGATGAGCACGCGGCGGACCAAACTCTTACGTTGCCGTTTTTGCTGTTTAACAAGCCGGGTAAGACCTTGTCTTTGAGTTCGACGAATTGCCGTTCGTCGCGAAACCAGAACGTTTCATTGGTGGTCATCGCGTCGATGACGGCGCTTTTGATTTTTTGCGCGGAAAATGACGCGGATTGCAGGCTATTGGCTAATTCAGCGAAACTTGTGAATTCAAATTTGCCCATCAAGGGCAATAATCGGCTTTTTACCAGGTATTGTTTGCTGTCACCCAACTCGATGCCGCAGCTCTGGCTGAGGAATTGTTGTATGGTTTGGTACTCCGCGGCGGAAATGTCGATAATTTTACCCGCCGGACTACCCGGTTCAGCCTGGTTCAACATGTCTAAGCTTTGCGGCTGGACGGCGTCTCGAGTATCGGTCAGGAATGGGCTGCATGATAAAGTTTGAGCTGATGCTGAATGGAATTCATCAACGAGTCTGGGTCAAATTTGGCCAGAAATTCGTTAGCGCCGACTTTTTGGACCATTGATGTGTTAAACACGCCGCTTAATGAAGTATGCAAAATCAAATAGATTTTTTTCATGTTGGGGTCGGCCTTGATTTTGGTAGCTAGGGTATAGCCGTCCATGCGCGGCATTTCTACATCGGAAATGATCATCGAGTATTTGTCCTGAATATCGATGCCGTCGGCCACCAGCGCGTTTAAATGATCCCAGGCTTCTTGGCCGTCTTTTAGCAGCGTACATTCGATGCCGATTTGCTGGCAGACCCGTTTAACTTGGTTCCTGGCCACCGATGAATCGTCCACTACCAAGATATGATCGTTTTTGCTGGTTACTTCCATGTCAATGATTTCTGCAGAAGCTTCTTCGCGGCCGCCGATGACTTCTTTCATCACTTTTTCGACGTCAATCACCTCTATCAGCTCACCGTCGATTTCAGTCACTGCAGTTAGATAGCTTTCTTTGCCGGTGCCGGTAGGTGGGGCTTTTACTTGTTCCCAACCGATATTAATGATCCGGTCTACCGAGCCGACCAGAAAGCCTTGAATGGAACGGTTGTATTCGGTGACGATGACGTAGCAGCCGGCGTCGCGGACCAAGGGTCTCATGCCGATAGCCATCGACAAATCGAGTACGGGAATGGTTTTACCGCGCAGGTGAGCAACGCCGCAAATCACCGAATGTGAATTGGGAATTTGCGTTAAGGGCGGGCATTGAATCACTTCCTGAACTTTGAAAACATTAATCCCAAATCGTTGTTTACTAACAAGTTTAAACAACAAAAGTTCGAATCTGTTGTGCCCCGCCAGTTTGGTGCGCTGATCGACTCCGTCTAAGACTCCGGCCATAAAACCCCCTGAAATATACTGCTTGCAATTATAGACACTTTGCTTTTTTTTACTTTATAAAATTACTGGTATGTTTCGTGCTTTATCCTTGCAAAAGTCAAAAAAGTGGCGACTGCAATGAAGAGCAAAAACTTGAGAGTGATTTGGCTGTTGGTCTGCGAAACAGCGTTGGCGGGGCCGATGCAATCGGTGCCGTTAATCCAGGATGCGGTTAACCAATACATCAGTAACAGCCTTGCTCCTGGTGGCAAGTACGAAATAGGCGGCGCGCAAATCGACCCGCGTTTGCAATTGCCGCAGTGCGAACAACCATTGCAAGTATTTGTCCAATCCGGCGAGATAAAACCGGGCAGGAATACGGTGGGAGTGCGTTGCCAGGGCGAAAGAGGTTGGACGATTTACAGCATGGTGTCGGTAAGGTCGTTTAAAGACGTATTGGTCCTGAATCGATCATTACAGCGCAGCGATGTGATTCGTGCCGAATATTTGACTGCGGAAACCCGCGATATCGGCTTGTTGCAGCAGGGCTATCTGACCGAGCTGGATGACGTCGTCGATAAGCAGGCGGTACGCAACATTCCCGCCGGCAGTGTGTTAAGCAAGCTGCACATTACCGAGTTGACATTGGTGAAGCGCGGCGAGCGGGTAAATATTCAATCAGGCAAGGCCGGAGTGCTGATTAGCGCGGTTGGCACGGCGATGGCGGATGGAGCCAAAGGTCAGAAAATCAATGTGAAAAACCTGTCTTCGCAACGCGTAATCCAGGCTACCGTGGTCGATTCCGGTCAGGTGTCGGTTTATTTTTGATAAAGCATTAAAGGAATTTATGATGATGCCGCTAAATGCTACAGATAAAACTAATTTAGGAATTCCGTCATGGCTATCGACCCTATCACCAGCAAATCTGTTAGCACACCGCTACCGGCAAAATCAGCGGTTAAGGACTCGGCCGAATTTAAAGAGAAGCCCGTCAGCGGCGCCTCCACGGACACAGTCAACATCACAGCGACCGCTCTGGACATTAAATCGGCAACTGCTGCAAGCGCTACCGCCCCCGTGGTGAACGAAGACCGTGTGGCGGCCATAAAAGCCGCTGTGCAGGACGGCAGCTATCAAGTAAACGCCGAGCGCGTTGCCGAGAAAATGTTGCAATTTGAAGGTCAACTAACCAATAGCACATGACATCATGATAGAGAAAACTTATCAAATCACCGAAAAACTATTAAATAACGGTTTAAAAGCAACGCAAAGTTTGCACGAGCTGCTGAACGCCGAAGCCGCAAACCTGAAACAAAAAACCGATGCGGATGCCATATCGGCAATCGCTACCCACAAAAAAGATCTGGTTGCCCAGCTTGAGCAATTCACCAAGCAACTTGGGCAGGTACTCGCCACCGAGCAACTGGTGGTGAGTAACGATGGCATGAAAGCCTATCTGGTCAAAGCTAAATCCGCCGGTATCAATATTTCCGAGTCCTGGAGTTATTGGAATCACATCGTTAGGCTCTCCCAAACCTGTCGCACAATAAACGAACAAAACGGTGCCAGCATTGCGTTATTGAGTCGACATACGCAAAGATCACTGCAAATCTTAAGAGGCAAGTCGCCGTTAGCCGCTACCTATGGGCCTGATGGCGTCACCCGCAACGAGCTGTTTTCGCATACATTAATTTCGGTGTAGACTGAGCGACGAATAACCAGATAGGTCGCTCATATGCTGCGAAAACTCAAGCATTTATTTTCAAAACCGTTGCCGACGGAGCCCGCTCACGATGACGATGACGAGCTATTGAGTTTTGAGAACCCCAACTTTATTACCGATTCCGACAAGATTGCCAAATTACTGGGGGAAATTGAAAATAGTTCGCCGCTATGTACCGTTCAGGTTGAGGGCGAGGACTTTAGTTCTTCAATATTGGCAGTCAAACTGGATAAGAAGGTCATTATCCTCGACGAGCTGATGCCTAAACACGGTAACGATTTTCTGTTGCTTAATCGCTCGCTGAAACTCTCTACCTTTCATAAGGGTATCCATTTATCGTTTAATCTGGCGGGAATCGAAGTCGGTCATTCAAGGGGAATCAATTACTACAAAGCCCCATTCCCTGATCGCGTGTTTTATCCCCAGCGGCGGCGCACCCCGCGTCTGGAAATTAGCAGTATCGATATTCCGTTTTCCGGCGTTGTGCAGCGCACGGGTATTTCGGTTGGAGGTAGTCTGTTCGATTTATCCAGAGGCGGAGCGGGGATTACCGTTCCCGTTAATAGGGCGCGGGTTCAGCGCGGCGATATCGTCAAAAACTGCCAAATCACCTTTGAAGATTATGTCATGGATTTTGATCTGTCCGTACGCTTTGTAAAGCCGGTGTCGGCGGCATCAGCCAAAGTGCAAATCGGTGGCTTATTCGAAAACCTGTCTGCAAAAAGCCAATCCAAGCTGTCCTATTTCATCACTTCACTTGAGCGGGTGGAGATTAGAAAACAGAAAGCCTAGTCTTCTGGCCTGTGGTAAAATCACCCTCTAAGGTCCCGGTAGCTCAGCAGGATAGAGCGGTCCCCTCCTAAGGGACAGGTCGGACGTTCGAATCGTCTCCGGGACGCCATTAAATCAATAAGTTAGACAAAACAAAAAGAAAGAAAAAAGTTTTTTGTCCCATTTTTGTCCCATTTTTGTCCCACTTCAAAATAAAAGCCCACAATAACAGGCAATAAAAAGCCGGTGTTACCCGGCCTGATTGTTACATTATCACATCGATAAAAGCGCCATGAATGGCGGGTTTGGCATGGTCAAATCGGAAGGAAGACTTCCGTTTCTACTTCATTGCAGTTTATTCCGGTAATACGTCGCCCAACCAATCCACCAGCGCCGCGCCTGGATGCGTACCCGCGCCATAGTCGGCAAGTTCTCGCTGTAACCTCTCCATTAGCTTAGGCTCGATTTCAATATCAAGCCGACGAACACCGCGCCGCCTGTTTGATTCTCGCCGCTCTCGTTGGTATTCGGCGGATGTTTTAAAACTGGATGCGCCCATAATTCAGCCTTTGGAGTTAGTAAAGTTTAGTAATGCATGTTATTGATTGCTATGGCGAAAAGTGAGCTGTCCACCCTTCGTCATCAAGCGTCAGATTCCGGTGTTGCAGTATTTTGCAGTATCCGCCCACCAGCAAGCGTCGAAGGAGGGTTGAACACCAGCACCACACGCACCAGCGCCGCCGCCGTGTTGGTGGTGGCTCTGGAAGCCTTGCAGGTGAAAAGTGGAGATAGTGGAGATAAACACCGTTTTCATAAAAGTCTCACGGAAAAAAAATACAAGAAAACTTTCCGAAAATTCCCGTTATCTTCACTATCTCCACTGATTACCATCCGCTTGCCTTCCTGTAGCTGTCGGCATAATCTGAATCAATCAAACCAAGCCCTGCCCAAAGCGTTTTTCCATTTGATGATCTACTTGAAAAACCACGCTCTCCAAGTCGGCGGCCTAGTGCCACATTGCTTGCAGGCCTCAAGCCGTTATCGATGCACCATTGCTTATAATTGCTGTAAATCGCTGTCGATGATGTTTCCGCACTTGGTGAAAGTCGGCAGCATTCAGCCAACCAGCGCCCAATTAAATCCTGTTCTTCCTGATAGTCGCCGGTCGCCTGTTTGATGGTGGCCGGAATATCGGCTAAGCCGCGCCTTTGCCAGTCGATGCAACCTTCGACCATCCATGCCAAGATATGCGGGGCTTCGGCTCTTAGCTTGTCCAGTAGCGCCGGGTCGCGTTCCTCTGGCTTGAATGTCCGCTTGAATGGAATTAACCGCACTCGACGCCATATACCGTAATCATTGCCCTTGATTACCGGCTTATGGTTGCCAAGCATCATTAATTTAAACTGAGGCGTGAACTGTACCGGCGCGGTGTAAAGTTTCCGCACGGTCATGGTGTCGCCCGCTACTAGGCTTTTAATCAGTGATTCGGCCAGCGCTGCGCCGTCCTCAGTCTCAGAACTCATCGCCAGCCGTGCGCCTATCAACTCGGCTAGGTCGGGCGTTGCACTACCTGCTTGCCGTTTCGATTCGGTCAAGGTTTCGGCGGCAATTGCGCGGGCATAGTCACCTAGAATAAAGCGGATGGTGTCGGCCAGAACACTTTTACCGTTCGCGCCCAGTCCGAAACAGAAAACAAAGATTTGCTCGGATGTGGAGCCGGTCAGCAGATAACCACACCAGCGTTTAAGCCAGTCAATTAGCTCGACGTCATCACCAAAGATTTGCGACAAGAAGTCGCGCCAGCGCACCGCCTTGGTTGAATCGCCCAGGCGCTCGACATTTACCGCCTTGGTGATAAAGTCGCTTTGCTGCGCCGGTCGGGTCGCGCCTGCTTTCAAGTCCAACACCGCGCGCCCACAGTCTAAGCCCAAACGGAACGGGTCAGCATCGACAAGCGACAGCGGCAGGCGTACCCGGTCGAAGTCTTGCAACAACGACACAGCCGCTTCAATGGTGCGTTCTTTCTGGCTGCAGTCAACACCAAGCGGTACAAGCGGCACAACGGATCGTGGAAAGTGGCAAACCGTACGTGGTGGACATCGACGTGTCGAAATTCTTTGACCGTATCCACCATGACCGATTAATTGCCCGAATGGGACAGCGAATAGCCGACAAACGTATCCTGCGTTTGGTGGGGCTGATGTTGCGCAGCGGTGTGATGATCAACGGTGTCGTCAACCCCAACAAGGAAGGCGCTATGCAAGGTGGGCCCTTAAGCCCCTTGTTAAGCAACATTGTTCTGGACGAATTGGACCGGGAATTGGAAAAGCGCGGACTGGCGTTTTGCCGGTTTGCCGATGACTGTAACATTTTCACCGGGTCGCAAAAAGCAGCGGAACGGGTGATGGACAAAGTCAGCCAATTCATCGAAAACAAGCTGAAACTAAAGGTGAACCGGGAGAAAAGCCAAGTGGCTAAATCCGATGCGGTAAAGTTCTTGGGCTTTACCGTGGTCGATGGGGCGATAGCGATAGCGCACAAAGCCCTGCAAACGGCCATGAGTAAAGTCAAAGTCCTAACGCCGCGAGGTACTCATCAGCCGCTGGAACACACCCTAAACGACCTCAATCGCTGGTACGTGGGCTGGGCCAACTACTACAGCCTGACTCAGTATCCGTCTCAACTGAGGAAAATCGAAGCGCATATCCGGCGACGGCTACGAGCGAGATTGGTGAGCCAACAGAAAAGAAAGCAGCATCTGTATCGACATTTGGTCAAGCGGGGCGTACCGCGCAAACAAGCCGCTCTGACGGTATTTTCCAACCAGAAACGATGGGCGCTCTCGGCAACTCGTGCTGTGACAAGAGCCTATCCGAACAGTTGGTTTATCAACCTGATGGGACAGGAAATACGATCCGACCGGCAGTTAGCGCATTGGTTTGATGTTTCTCAGTGGATTCGTCTTGCGTGAGGAGCCGTGTACGGACCCGTACGCACGGTTCTGTGGGCAGACGGGAGCTGCAGCTCCCTCTGACCCGATGAGAAAACCTGCAAGGCATCGCGAAACGGCGTTAAGTCATGCGAGAACCTGCGTTTCGACCCCTTGTTGGGTCGGAACGAGGTGACGCGGACGAATCGGGGCCGCCGAAGGCATAAACTGCCAGCAAATTTTTCGCGCTGAAATCGGAGGGGACCCATTTCAGCTTTACCGAAAAATGCTGGCGCTCTTGCGCTATCTTCATTATGAGTCTTGTAGCGTTCATGATTCATGCCAGTTTGGCTCGCTGATGAACTTCAATAGTCGGTCTTACAGGGGGTAGCCCAGCCAGCAAAGCATCGTTCGTTAAAGGCTTTAATCAAAACTTAATATTTTGTTAATAAAGGATTAAGTTGCCGGCTGTAGAATCTCGGCATACCCAATTTCTAATTGCGGTTTTTAGTCTTGAACAACCGATTTGTCCGACAGATGCACGACTATTCATAAAGGTGGAAGGCGTTTCTGTCTTAGCAATGGATTGTGGCGCATTATATTGCACGGTAGAGTTGGGAGCGATTGGTGGTGGGTAGCGGGGCTTGCATTCAGTGGTTTATGCCGTTGTAAAAAAGCGCCGTTTAAGTAAAGTCGTTTGAATATATCAATTCATCTATTGAACTTGATCTCTGTTTCAGGGATTAACCATTTTGAGCTATTGCCTTGTGATCAACGAATGTTCGGCAGTAGCGGCTTACGAGAGTTGAAGACTCGTAGTAAGCAGACAGAACTCTGCTAAAGCTGATGTTGTTATGCAATATCGGCTTCGGAGTATAAGGTGGCTAAAGGATAGCCGTTTGTTAACGTAAGTGAAAATGGGGAACAATCCATGAAAATGCTTTTATCTTTAAAACTTTGGCTTGCTGTTTGCCTGTTTGCAGTTTCGACTGCAAGCTCAGCAGGCATCATTTGGGAAGCTACTGACGGCGATAGTAATTTTATCTCCTTCGGTTCTAGTGCATTCCCATTTACTTCAAGTGACACCTTCGGTATCTTCGCTGCTACCGCTGATCTGGCTGCTGATGCACCGGTGTACACTTTTAACGGTGTAGGTAGCTTTGCCTCTGCTAGCCCTTTTAAATTGGGTCTGTTGACAGCAAGCGGTTGGGTTAGCGAAGCCGGTAATTACGAGCTGAGCGCTCCTAATACCTTCTTGTTGACCTTTGTAAAACCCGGTGTGATCACCAACAACTTAAGCTTTCTGTTTGGATTTGATCTGAAAGCAGCCGCTAATCAAAACCCTGTCACTAGCGTGCCTCTCCCTGCTTCTGTATGGTTTATGACAAGTGCGTTGATGGGCTTTCTGTATATAGGTCGTCGTAAACAGGTCGTTTAATCCCAAGCTATCATTGGGCTTTTAGGCCGGTTGGAGTCCAGTACTCCACCCGGTTTTTTTATGCCTATTGAACAGAGGCCGGGTTGTTCATAAGTGCTTACACAAAGTTGTGAGCAAATCCGGCAACGCACTAAAATCAGCGCGCTCATTTTCGAATGCGTTCGAGACACGGTTTTTATAGCGTTTATCTTGTTGCGGCAGGCCATAATAGGCGGTGTGCAGATTATCTTGGGTAAATACTATGGCGAAAATACTAGTGATCGGTTGTGGAGATATTGGCTATCCTGTGGCTTTGCGCTTGCACCAGCAGAGGCATCAGGTAACCGGGTTGAAGCGCAGCGCGCCGGCTACCTCGACCCCGTTTCCCATTTTTATTGCCGATATAAGATTGGCCTCGTCATTGGTTGCTTTACCAAGCAGCTTTGATGCGGTGATATTTATCGTAGCTCCCGATAGCCGACAGGCTGAGGAATATCAGGCGCTGTACGATGTTGGTTTGCGCAATTTGTTGGCGCATTTTGCGGGAGCTGAAACATCACCAAGTTGGTTGATGGTGTCTTCTACCAGTGTTTACGAACAGAATCGTGGCGAATGGGTTGATGAAACCAGTGTCACTGAACCGGCTAGCGCCACGCGCCGCTGGCTGGCTGCGGCGGAGAAACGCTTGTGGATTGCGAGTGACCGCAGTTGCGTCGTGCGTTTTTCCGGAATTTATGGGCCGGGTCGTGATTGGTTATTACGCCGAGCGGAGCGAGGGGAGAGCATCCAACAGCAACCGCCCAGTTATACCAACCGCATCCACTCGGAGGATTGTGTGGCGGTGTTGTTATTTTTACTGGAAAAACAACTCGCCGGTGTAGCCTTGGAGCCTTGCTATCTGGCGACCGACGACGAGCCGGCCCCGCTTTGGGAGGTGATGAATTGGTTGTCTGAACAATTTGCTTGTCCTCAGCCTTCACCGTTGTCAGTAGCTCCGGATGCCCCGCAAAACAAACGCTGCCGCAACACCAGGCTCAAGGCCTTGGGTTACCGCTTTTTGTACCCTAGTTATCGGGATGGTTATGCAACCGTGCGATCATTGCCGGGCGCGGATGACTGAGCTCAATGACTTTTGATGCCCTCTTTATGTTATTCAAGCTCAAGCAAGTTTATAGGTGTTGAGTTTGCCGTTTATTCGCCACACCGCGCTTCGTCGCGAACACTGTTGCGGCTTGTTGTAAGAACGCCGGCCGACTTTTTTCGCCGCTCCTTAGATAGTCCTCGTCTAACGCTGCCATCGCTTCGGCTGGCGGTACAAATAGTGTGTCAGTCATGACCGAGTAGGTTAATTCGAATAAGCGTTTCAAAGCAATTTGCCAGGTACTGTCCGTTAAGGCGTATAGCGCATCGCTAAATTGTAAAAAGCGGGTAAACGGTTGTTCGGCGACAATGAGCGGCAAACTTGCGGCAAACCGGCCGGAGTTGCCGATCAAATCCCAAAAGCGGGCGAATCGCGTAATACGTTGCAAGTCAGTAAAACTTATATCTCGCGTGCTGAGAATGGCGTAGGGTGGCTGCGGGTCATAACGTAGCTGGTACGCTTCATTGTGTCGGTTGATTGGTGCGCCGCGCAGACGTTTTAAAATCCCGACCTGAATTTCTTGGGGATTCAGCGCAAACAATTTATCGAAACTGGCACCGAAGCCTGCAAGAGTGTCGCCAGGCAGGCCGGCGATTAGATCGGCATGAATATGGGCGTTGGAATGTTGCCGGAGCCAGCTTAAATTGGCTTCGGTTTTCTGGTTATCCTGTTTGCGGCTGATCAGATGTTGGATGGCAGGATCAAAGGTTTGCACACCCACTTCAAATTGCAGTACACCGGGCGGAAATTGGCTGATGGCCTGCTTCAGACGTTCAGGCAAATTGTCCGGAATCACTTCAAAGTGCAAATATAGATCTTCGCTCACGCGAGTCAAAAAAAACTCAAGGATAGCAACGCTGTTGTCTACTTTTAGATTGAAGGTGCGGTCGATGAACTTAAAGTGTCGTGCACCGCGCCGGTATAGAAGTTCCATTTCGCGCAAAAAGCCGTTTAAGTTGAACGGTTTGGCCGTAGTGTCCAGCGACGACAGGCAAAATTCGCATTTGAACGGACAGCCGCGCGATGCTTCCACGTAGATAATCCGTTGACGGATGTCGGCGTCCGTATAGTGTGGATATGGCGACGCCAGGGTGTCTAATGCGGCCATCTCGCCGGCCACGATTTTTTCGGTTGGTTCAAATCCTGACAGCAACTGCCGGCATAATTGCGGAAAACTTATTTCGCCGTTACCGGTGACGACATAGTCCGCCGATTCGGCAATGCTTGGTAAATCGGGCGGATGACTGACTTCCGGCCCGCCAAGTACGATGATAATTTCTGGTGCGACTTGTTTCAGGATGGCTACCACGGCGCTGATTTCCGCCACATTCCAGATATAAACGCCAAGGCCGATAATCCGCGCTTGTTGTTGCAGTAGTTTTTCGACAATTTCGATTGGGCGCTGCTGGATGCCGAATTCTAATAAGACCGTGTCCGTTTGTAACGTACCCATGTTGGCGTAGAGATAGCGTAAGCCAAAAGCAGTGTGAATGTATCGGGCGTTGAGGGTAGAGATAACGATGCGGGGCATGTCTGATGTGGCGGATGGCGTCTAAATTGCGGTAATGCGCCAGCATAGCATCAATTTGGTGTTGGAAGCTGCTCTCGGCTGGTCTGCAAATGCAGGCTACGCGCTAGTGCAAACTATTGTGGAAACTGGCATTGTGCTGAAAATGCCCGGCTGTAGCAGCTTGGTTGGGTGAATGATGTTGCCGAGTTCTGATTAGGCCGGCGATAGTTTGGGAATAAAACGCTTTTGCTAAACGGCCTATGAAATAACTGAGCAGCTACCGATTTTTCCAAAAAGCGGGATCTAACAATTTAGACAAATCGGCTGCTGCAATCGATGCTTATTTAAGTTCGTCAAGTAAAGCCTGTGCGGCTTGTTGTTGTTGTTTTGAGCCTTTGGACAAGACATCCTCGGCTATCAATTTTGCCGCCTCGGTGTCGCCCATATCGATATAGGCTTTCGCCAAATCGATTTTGGTTTCGAATTCGTCCATATCGGTCAAATCGGAAACCCCCAACTCAAACTCGTCGGTGTCTGTGGTGCTGATGATTGGCGTGTCAAAGTCGAAGTTAAAATCGAACTCGCCGCTCGGTTGCCCAGATGTTTCCAAAACCTGGTCTGAAGATTGGGCTGATTTCGGGGTGATATTGTCAAAATCGGAAAAATCGAATGTTTCCAGTTTCAACTGCGATTCTAAATTCAGTTCAGGTTCGATGCTTAGGCTATCGTCAGTTTGTGCTTTGGAGGTGATGCTGTCGAAGTCGAAATCGAAACTGTCTGCATCCGCTAACGCTTCTTTGCTGCCGTCCGTAAGGTCTGAAGCAGTCTTTTTTATGCCATCGAAATCACTAAAGTCGAATGATTCTATATCTGTTGATATCTCGGCTTTTGCGGCATCCTCGTTAGATTTATCCGCAGTTGCTTCCGGAGTTGCATTGTCGACATCGAAGTTAAAATCGAAACTCTCCAAAGCATCCATCGAGTTAGGAGATTTTGTTTTCATCTCCTCTTTGTTGTCAGTCGTTTCGGATTCAGTATCCGCAGCAATTTCGGCAAAACTGGCAAAATCCAAAGATTCTAGCGCCAAGGCAGCCGAATCCGCTTCAGTTTTTTCCGAGTCAGAATCTAGCGCAAAGTCGAAGTCGAACGATTCTATGTCATCGTTGCTGGAAACTGCACTACTTTCCGTGGTTTCGATAGTCTTCGCCGCGGATTTAGAAACCGGTGGCTGATCGAAATCAATACTTTCGATATTTGCATCGGCTTGCTTGTTTTCAAGCGGTGACCTGGCGCTGCCGCCGAAACTTCCCAAATCAAAATCCAGTCCGTTGTCTTCGAGCGCCAAATCTTTATCGATATTCAGATCCGACAAATCGTCGTCGAGCTGCGCAAAGCCTTTATCCAAATCGATAATTTCCGTATCGGCCGCGGTGGAACTCGCTGCGCTAACAGTAGTATCGCCTTTGCTGATGGGCGCTGTGGTAGCGGCAAAACTGCCGCCAAACAAGGCTAAATCTGGGACGATTTCTTTAGCCATATCCGTGACTTTTTTCCAGAATGGCTTATCGGCTTGTTTGCCGGCGTCGGCCAGTTCTTGCGCATAACCGGCAAAGCCGTCTTTGTTTTCACTGGCGTAATAGATTTCCAGTAATTTCAGTTTGCATTCGTCGCGATTAGGCTGTTCGCTTATTGCATGGCGGATCAGTTCTTCCGCTTGTTGATAGCGGCCATACGCCAAGTACACGTCGGCTTCCGAGATCGGATCAACTTCATTTTGATCGGTGTCGAAGGCATCGAAATCGCTAGGAGTAAAGTCGCTGATAAACGAACTTTCGCCTACAGTACCGACGTCGTATTCATCGGTACTGCTAATGTCCATAATCGGTACGGAAAGGCTGCTCTCAGAATCGGGCAGCCGAATTTGACTGGCCGATGCGAACATGCTTTCGGTGTTGGTGCGTTCGTCGATTTTACGTTTGCGCCATAACAACCAGCCCAGCAAGCCCAAAATACCAGTACCTAAGGTGCCGGCAACCCAGTAGTAAGCATCCGAGCTAAATAAGCCTTCGTCTTCTGCAACAACCGGTGGAGGTGGCGGCGGAGTAACCTTGGGTGCGGGGGGAACAACGGGTTTGGGGGCCGGTGCGGTCACGACGGCAGGTTCGGAAGCCGATGGTTGCGGAGTCGGAGTCGGCGTTACCGCCGGAGCTGGGACCTCGGGGCTGGCAACGGGCGGCTGAGGCGCCGGTTGCGCGGGCTGAGGGCTAGGCTCGGCCGTTGCTGGTTTATTGTTTTGTAAAGTGGCTAGTTGCTGATCTTTTAAGGCCAGCAATTGCTGCATCATGCCTAGTTGTTGCTCGAGCTTTTCGATGCGAGCTTGTAACTCCAGGTCTTTCCCTTCGCTGGCTTGATCGGCAGCACTATTTAAAGCAGGATTAGCTGTCGCAGCCGAATTTTGTTCGGTTTTTGTTGAACCCGTGCCGGCGGCCTTCGCTTCGGTAGGGGCTACCAATTCAAGCGCTTTCTTGGTGGTTTCTGCTTGTGCGGTCTCGGGTTTGACCTGCTTATTGGCGGCTTTTCGCTCATTTTGCGCTTGTCTTTGTGCCGGATTCATAATTGCGTCCGGCTCAGGAATCTTTAAGGTGGCGCCTTCTTTCAGCGAATTGATATTGCCGTTGTTAAATGCGTCCGGATTGGCTCTGTACAAAGCGGTCAACATTTTCTGGGTCGGAATGTTCTTTTCCTGGCCCACTTGGGCGGCGATACTCCATAAAGTATCCGATTTTTGGATAGGGCCGAATTCGCCGTTGGTGGGTGTTTCTGGCGTAATGTTGTCGGCAGGGGCGGCTCGCACTGCTCGCTTTGGTGCGGTTCTAGTTCTCTTGATCGGGCGCTCTAGTGGCTCAATGGGTTCGGCACTGTAACCGCTGGTTTCCACGACAGGCGTGACCGGTTGGTTATAAGCGGCCGGTGGGTCGATGAGCAATGTGAACTCGCGCATCATGCTGCCTTGCGGCCAAGTGACTTCCAACAGGAAATCCAGAAACGGCTCCGTCAACGCTTCCCTTGAGGAGACTTTTACGATGATGGAGCCGTTTGCTTGCACAACCGGCTCCAACTTGATCTTGGACAGAAAATAATTCCAAACTACGCCGGCTTGGTCAAATTTTTCCGGCGGGGCCAATTTTACCGAGACATCGGCCGGATTTTCGCCCGGTGCGACGCTGAGTCTGATTTCGGCATTGAGTTTTTGGTTTAGGGCAGAATGTAATTCAATTTCGCCGATACCTAAGGGTTGGGCACTGACTGGTGCCAGTAACGATACAACCGCTAAGGCTTTAGTTAAATTGCTCACATTGCTTTCCTTCACTTGTAATACCTCGGTACTTACTGACCCACTATAAAACACAGAGCTAAGCGTAGACTAGATGTAGCTTTTTACCAGCACTTCGGCTATTTGCACACTGTTAAGCGCAGCACCTTTTCTGACGTTATCACTCACTACCCATAGATCTATGCCAGTCGGATGGGAAATATCCTCGCGGATTCTGCCGACAAATACATCGTCGTTGCCGGATGATTCCGTCACCGCCGTTGGATAACCGCCGTTCTCACGTTCGTCCAACAACGTTACCCCAGGAGCAGACGCCAACAGCTCGCGAACCTGCTCAGCGGAAATCTTGGTTTTAGTCTCAATATGCACGGCTTCCGAATGTCCAAAAAACACCGGCACCCGCACCGCTGTGGGGTTGACCAGAATATCGGCATCACCGAGGATTTTTCGAGTTTCCCAGACCATTTTCATCTCTTCCTTGGTGTAGCCGTTGTCCATGAAGACATCGATTTGCGGCAACACGTTGAAAGCAATTTGCTTTGGATACACGCTAGGCTCGACCGGCTTGGCATTCAACAAATTCGCGGTTTGCGTGGCCAATTCTTCAATCGCTTCCTTGCCGGTGCCGGACACTGCTTGATAGGTGGCAACGTTGATACGGCTGATACCTGCCGCATCGTAGATCGGTTTCAAGGCCACCAACATCTGGATGGTCGAGCAATTGGGGTTGGCGATAATGCCGCGATTTTTGTAGTCGGCAACTTTTTCCGGATTGACTTCCGGCACCACCAACGGAATGTCGTCGTCGTAGCGAAATTGCGAGGTGTTGTCGATCACCACACAGCCGGCCGCGGCGGCTTTGGGCGCATACTCCGCAGACACTGACGCGCCGGGAGAAAATAAGCCGATCTGCACTTTCGAGAAATCGAAGGTCGCCAAATCTTCCACCACCAGCGACCCGTCTTTAAACGGGATACGTTTGCCGGCCGAGCGCTCGCTGGCTAATGCATAGACTTTGCCCACCGGAAAATTGCGTTCTTCCAAAATGGAAATCATGGTTTCGCCGACCGCGCCAGTGGCGCCGACGACTGCTACATCATAAGTTTTAGACATATTGCTTATCCTTTTAAGGCGTTAAGAACAGCATCGCCCATGCCGGAAGTGCTGACTTTGGCCATGCCTTCCGAATAAATATCAGCGGTTCTGACTTTACTATCCAATGCGCTGTTCACTGCGCGTTCGATACGCTCGGCGGCTTCCGGCTGGTTAAATGTATAACGCAGCATCATCGCCACCGACAAAATGGTCGCCAATGGATTGGCGATACCTTGGCCGGCAATGTCCGGCGCGGAACCGTGAATCGGTTCATACATGCCCTTGGCATTGGCATCCAGGGAAGCCGACGGCAGCATGCCGATGGAGCCGGTCAACATTGCGGCGATGTCGGACAAAATGTCGCCGAACATATTGCTGGTCACAATCACATCGAACTGCTTCGGTGCCCGTACCAGTTGCATCGCGGCGTTATCGACATACATATGGCTCAACTGTACGTCCGGATACTCCTTACCCACTTCGGTCATCACGCTACGCCATAGTTCGGTCACTTCCAGCACATTGGCTTTATCGACCGAGCACAGTTTTTTGTGACGTTTTTGCGCAATCTTGAATGCGGAATGGGCGATGCGGCGGATTTCCGATTCGCTGTAAATCTTGGTATTGATGCCGACTTTCTCGCCGTTTTCGGCGACATGCACACCGCGCGGCTGGCCGAAATAAATGCCGCCGGTCAATTCGCGGACGATCATGAGGTCCAGGCCCGACACCACTTCCGGTTTCAAGGTCGATGCGTCGACCAATTGCGGATACAAAATCGCCGGACGCAGGTTAGAGAACAGATTCAACTCGGAGCGAATGCCCAATAAGCCGCGTTCCGGACGTACCGCATGGGCCAGCGGCTCCCACTTAGGGCCGCCGACCGCACCCAGCAGCACCGCATCAGCGTTTTTGCACAGATTCAGCGTGGTTTGCGGCAGGGGAGTGCCGAAAGCGTCATACGCCGCGCCACCAATCAAGGCGTTCTCGAAAACCAACCCCAGATTCATGTCGGTATTTAGAAAGCTCAAGACCTTGATCGCTTCGGCGACAATTTCCGGTCCGATGCCGTCGCCGGCCAGGACTGCTATTTTTTTGGGCATTTTTTTACCTTTCAGTGGCGCTTATGCGTCTTTGAACAACCACGGTGCGCGATTGGCGCGCTCGGCTTCGTAACTCTTGATTTTGTCGGCATGTTGCAGGGTAAGTGCGATGTCGTCCAGGCCGTTCAGCAAGCGGTAGCGGCGGTTTTCATCGACAGTAAAGGCAATGTTTTGTCCGCTCGGCGTGGTAATGGTTTGGCTTTGCAGATCGACCGTCAATTGGTAACCGTCGACAACTTCCTTGAACAACAGGTCCACGGTTTCCGCCGGCAACACAATCGGCAGAATGCCGTTTTTAAAACAGTTGTTGAAGAAAATGTCGGCAAAGCTTGGGGCGATGATCACCCGGAACCCATAGTCTTCCAGTGCCCACGGTGCGTGTTCGCGCGATGAACCGCAACCGAAGTTTTCCCGGGTCAGCAGAATCTGCGCCCCTTTGTATTGCGGTTGGTTCAAAACAAAATCCTTGTTCAACGGACGGTTGGTGCAATCCATTTCCGGTTCGCCATGATCCAAATAACGCCATTCGTCGAACAAATATGGACCGAAGCCGGCGCGGCGGATCGATTTCAAAAACTGTTTGGGGATGATCGCGTCGGTGTCGATATTGGCGCGGTCCATCGGCACCACCAGGGCGGTTAAAGTGGTAAAAGCCTGCATGATTTAAGCCTCCTCGGCGACGTTGACAAAGTGGCCGGCAATCGCAGCAGCGGCAGCCATGGCGGGACTCACCAAGTGAGTACGGCCGCCGTAGCCCTGACGGCCTTCAAAGTTACGATTCGAGGTCGAAGCGCAATGTTCGCCGGCATCCAGACGGTCGGCGTTCATCGCCAGGCACATCGAGCAACCCGGTTCGCGCCACTCAAAGTCGGCGGCGGTGAAGATTTTGTCCAGGCCTTCCGCTTCGGCTTGTTGTTTGATCAAACCCGAGCCGGGCACTACCAACACTTGTTTGACCGACGCAGCTTTTTTGCGGCCTTTGATCGCCGCAGCCGCGGCGCGCAAATCTTCGATGCGCGAGTTGGTGCAGGAACCGATAAACACCTTATCCAGCTTGATGTCGGTGATTTTTTGGCCGGCTGTTAAGCCCATGTATTGCAGGGCGCGTTCGATGCTTTGCTTCTTGACCGGATCGGCTTCCTGAACAGGATCGGGGATGGATGCATCCACCGGTAATACCATTTCCGGCGACGTGCCCCAGCTGACTTGCGGTTTGATCGCGGCCGCGTCGAATTCGATGACTTTGTCGAATTTGGCGTCGGCGTCGGAATGCAGTTTTTCCCAGTAACGGACCGCCATATTCCAGTCCTCGCCTTTGGGCGAATAAGGCCGGCCTTGGTAAAACTCGATGGTTTTCTCGTCGCAACCAATCAAACCGGCACGGGCACCGGCTTCGATAGCCATATTGCAGACCGTCATGCGGCCTTCCATGCTCAGCGCGCGAATCGCGTCACCACCGAATTCGATGGTGTAACCGGTGCCGCCGGCAGTACCGATCTGGCCGATGATCGCCAACACGATGTCTTTGGCGGTGACGCCCGGACCGGTTTTGCCGTTGACTTTAATCAGCATGTTTTTAGCTTTTTTCTGCACCAGCGTTTGGGTGGCCAGGGCGTGTTCCACTTCCGAGGTGCCGATACCGAAGGCCAGTGCGGCAGAGGCACCGTGGGTTGACGTGTGCGAGTCGCCGCAGACCACGGTCATGCCGGGCAGGGTGGCGCCTTGTTCCGGGCCGACCACGTGGACGATGCCTTGGCGGATGTCGGCCATATCGAATTCGGTGATGCCGAACTCGGCGCAGTTGTTTTCCAGGGTTTGTACTTGCAGACGGGAAACCGGGTCGGCGATGCCTTGCGCGCGGCCGGAGGTCGGCACGTTATGGTCGGCGACGGCCAGATTGCGGGCGACCCGCCACGGTTGGCGGCCGGACATGCGCATGCCGTCGAAAGCTTGCGGTGAAGTCACTTCGTGCAGCAACTGCCGGTCGATATAGATCAGGCACGAGCCGTCGTCTTCGGTATGGACGACGTGGTCGTCCCAGAGTTTGTCGTATAAGGTTTTACCTGCCATTTGGATTTCTCTTTTTAGGTGGTGTACGCATTGATGCCCTTTGGGGTATCGCGTACCGAAAGCTAAAAGGTACGTGTTGCGTACCCTACGAAGTTTTTATGCCAACACCGCTAACACTTTGTCGGTGATTTCGCTCACCGAACCGACACCAGCAATCGACGCGAATTTGGCGCTTTGATCGGGGGCGGAATAAAAGCCGACCAGCGGTTTGGTTTGCTCGTGATACACGCTTAAGCGCTTGCGAACGGTTTCTTCTTTATCGTCGTCGCGTTGGATCAAAGGCTCGTTTGTAACATCGTCCAAGCCCTCCTGTTTCGGTGGATTGAACACCACGTGATAGGTACGGCCCGAGGCCATATGCACGCGCCTGCCGCTCATGCGTTTGATGATCTCTTCGTCATCGACGGCAATTTCCACGACGTAATCCAGTTCTACGCCCATTTTTGCCAGACCTTCCGCTTGTGCAATCGTGCGCGGAAATCCATCGAGCAAAAAGCCATTTTTGCAATCGTCCTGAGTGATGCGGTCTTTAATCAAACCCAAGATGATGTCATCGGAAACCAGGCCGCCTGCATCCATGATTTTTTTGGCTTCAATACCCAGCGGGGTGCCTTCGCGGACGGCGGCGCGCAGCATGTCGCCGGTGGAAATTTGCGGAATCGCGAACTTCTCCGTGATGAACTGGGCTTGGGTGCCTTTGCCCGAGCCGGGGCTGCCTAACAGGATAATGCGCATATCAATCACTCCAGTGTATGAATCAGGTTGGTTGCCTTATATAAAGAGAGCCGGCTCAAGCGCATCAGTTCGTGAGCCTGGCGGAAAAATCCTGCATTTTATCGCACTTGTCCTGTAAATGCCGTCAAATCTTGTTGAACTGGCGGCGCGAGGAGTTGCGAGCTTAACTGGCGGTGCTTGCTTGGCTGTGAGTGCTGAGCAGGGCGAACTCGGCCAGGCTAATCGACTCCGCACGTAAATTGGCGTCGATGCCAAGCTCGATAATCTGCTGCTCGGAGATGAAGTTTTTCAGCGAATTGCGGATGGTTTTTCGGCGCTGCGAAAAAGCCTGGGTCACCAATTGGCTAAAGCTTTTTAGGTCTGGAATGTCGACCGGCGGTTGGCTGTGTGGGGTCAGGCGGACGATGGCCGACATCACTTGCGGAATCGGATCGAAACTTTCCGGTGGCACGTCGAACAGCAATTCGGTTTCACAGTAATACTGCATCATCACGCTCAACCGGCCGTATGTCTTGCTGCCGGGCTCGGCGCAAATGCGGTCCACCACTTCTTTTTGCAGCATGAACAGCATATCTTCCACGCAATCGGTGGATTCCAGCAGATGAAACATCAGCGGTGTGGAGATGTTGTAGGGCAGGTTGCCGATGATGCGCAGTTTCTCGCCGGCTTTTGCCAGCGCGGCAAAATCGAAATTCAAGGCATCCGCACTATGCACGGTCAAATTGCTGTGGTCGGCAAACTGTTTTTGCAGGCGGCTCACTAAATCCCGGTCCAGCTCGACCACATCGAGTTTAGCGCCCGATTCCAGCAAAGGCAGCGTTAGTGCGCCCAGGCCGGGACCGATTTCCACCCAATGTTGGCCAGCCTGCGGATGGGCACTGGCTAGAATGTTGTAAATGATACTGTGATCGTGCAGAAAATTCTGGCCGAAACGTTTGCGGGCGGTGTGGGTCATTTTTAGTTTTATAGGTGGGGAATCATATCCAGTGCAGTCTGCAGTGCAAATCGCAAACTGCCGAGATTGGCTTTGCCGATGCCGGCCAGTTCCAGCGCGGTGCCGTGGTCGACCGAAGTGCGGATAATCGGCAGGCCGAGGGTAATGTTGACGGCCTGTCCGAAGCCTTTGTATTTCAATACCGGTAGACCTTGGTCGTGATACATCGCTAACACGGCGTCGGCGGTTTCCATGTATTTGGGCGTAAACAGGGTGTCGGCGGGTAGCGGGCCGTATAGGTGAATGCCTTCGCAACGCAGGCGCTCCAACGTCGGCTCGATAATCTCGATTTCTTCCCGGCCGAGATGGCCGCTTTCGCCCGCGTGCGGGTTAAGGCCGCAGACCAAGATTTTCGGGTCGGTAATGTTGAAGCGTTGGCGCAGGTCGAGGTCCAGTAACCGGATAACGGTCGCCAATGCATCCGAGGTGATGGCGGCGCTTACTTCTGACAGCGGCAGATGCGTGGTCGCCAAAGCGACGCGCAGGCCGGGTGTCGCCAGCATCATGACTGGGGTGCCGCCGGTCAGTTCGGCGATAAATTCGGTGTGGCCGCTGAAGGGAATGTTTGCGTCGTTGATCACGCCTTTGTGGACCGGGCCGGTCACCATTGCGGCAAATGCACCGCTCATGCAGCCCAAGGTGGCTTGGCGGATGGTTTCCAGAACATAAGGGCTATTGTTTGGATTCAGGCGTCCGCAAACGGCTGGTTCGCTTAGGCTGATGGGTAGCACGGTTAGGGTGCCGGCTTGCTGTTTGTTAACAGCTTGATCGATGTCGAAAAGTTGAATGGCCAGTGGCAGACCAAGCTGCTCCGCCCTTTGCTGCAATAGTTCCGGATCGGCAATGGCAACGAGTTGACAAACCTGTTCCTGCTGCGCCAGTTGTATGCATAAGTCCGGGCCGACGCCGGCCGGTTCGCCTGGCGTCAAAGCGATGCGAGGTATAGACATATTAACTCCCAAATCGAACCGGTGAATGATGCAGCGTAAACCGAGCCAAGACTTGTTTATTGTCTATCTGTGCACTGGCCGGACAGTTAAACAGGGTTGTGTTCCTGGCAAATTTGCTCGCTATCGGCTGTGCTGAGCTTTTCCTGGGTTAGCTGGCAGAAAAAGCCGTCGTCTTTTTCGCTGAAATTGCGGCAGGTTTTGCAAACGCCGAACGATTGCGACTGATTTGCTTTTTGCAGCGCGGTAAGGGCTTGCTGAAACACATTAGCGTCTGAAGGCGGTGAATCGCTGCTTTGCAGGATGGCCGTGGCGCCGTGGAATAAATCAGACGGTCGCGCTTGTTTGAGTATGGCTGCGCCGTCCGCCAGCAACTGCAAATGCACCACGCGCTTGTCGTTGGCATCCGGCGTTTTACCGATATAGCCCTTCTTTTCCAGAATAATCAGCGATTGCGAAACGGTGCCGCGAGTCATGCCCAGATAATTGGCGACAGCCGCTGGGGTGTTGCTATATTTATTGCAGCGCGAGAGGTAATTGAGCACTTGGAAGTGTACCGGCTGCAAGCCCAGTTCCGTACATTTTTTCCGCTCTTCGGAGCGGATCAATGTAGTCATGCACTCAATAAGTTCGTAAATATCAGTTTGTTGCATAAATTGCATTCTCATCGTGACCCACTAGGTTGACAAGGCGATAGTTTAGGGAGTAAATTGATAGCGAATCGAAACTTTACTTTATAACATCGGCCTGGAGTCAACAAGCTGTTATTTTACCATGCTAAATCGGGTGTCTGTTCGTCCTGATCTTTTATGGTTTAATGCACCAAGTTGGCTCTTTTTTTTAACTTGCGGGTGGCAGGAATTTTAAATGAACAATACTATAAAAATGCTGAATAAATCCCTACTGGCGAGTTCTATCGCCATGCTGTTGTCATCCGGAGTGGCGATGGCAAAATCCGACGATTTTCATAAGCTCTACCAAGACAATTGTGCCAGCTGCCACGGTTCCGATCACGGCGGTTATCTGGCGCCGGCGCTGAACTCGGCGACCTTGAAAGGCCGCAGTCCCACCGCCTTGCGCACCATCGTCATGGCCGGCAGCTTCGACACCTTGATGCCTCCTTTCTACGGCAAACTGAGCGACGACGAAATTCGCGGCGTGATCAAACATCTGCAAGAAACGCCAAAACAACCCAATCCGGCTTGGACGATAGACGATATGAAAAAGTCGTTGAAAGTCTATGTCAAAGACGAAAGTACATTACCGGCCAATCCGACTTTTCAAATCGACGATAAATTTGAAAACTTGATAGGTGTCGCGGCGCGCGGCAAATACGGTCGTGGCGAAGGCTCCAAAGCCATCTTTATTAATAGCTCCACCCATCAAAAAGTCGGCGAAGTACCTACCGGTACTGCCGCACATATTATCGATTTCAACCCGGCCAACCCGCGCTGGGCTTATGTAAAAACCGATACTGCCGAGATTTTTAAAGTCGATTTGTACTCCATGCAAGCGGTGCGAAGCATCAAAACCGGCTGGAACGGCCCGGGCATGGGGGTATCGCGCGATGGTAAATATATTATGGCCGGTTCGTTCGTACCGCATAACGCCGTGATTCTGAATGCCGATACCCTGGAACCATTGAAAACCTTCGAACTGGAAGGCACCGATCCGGATGGTAAACACGTTTCGTCCGACTCAGGCATGATCATCGGTACTCCATACGCGGACATTTTTGCGATTGCATTGGAAAATGCCGGCCAGGTTTGGGTTATCGATTTGAATAAAGAAGGTTTCCCTGTCACTCGTATCGAGAATGTCGGCCGGCATCTGCATGACGCCTTCCTGACTCACGGCGGCAAAAAACTGATGATCGCGTCTTACGACGACAGCATCGTCGCCGCCATCGATCTGGAAAAACGCGAAATCATCAAAAAACTGGAGGCCGGTTGTGTGCCGCATGTCGGTGGCGGTTCTGCGGTTAAAGTGGATGGCCGTACTTTGGGCTTCGGCACCAACTTTGGCGACTGCGACAAAACCGTGGTCAGCGTTTGGGATCTGGACAAAATGGAAGTCGTCAAGCAAGTACCGGTTTCCGGCGGCACCGAATCGCCGGCCGCACATGCCAACGCCCCTTATGTCGCGGTTGACATCATCAGCAAGGACAGGCGCGCCCGCACCGTACAGTTGATCGACAAGAAAACCCTGGAAGTTGCCAGAACCCTGGATGTCGGCGGCCACGCTTACTTCCCGGAATATAGCGCCGATGGTAAATTCCTGTATATCAGTGCCGGTTACAACGGTGACGAAGTGGTGGTTTACGATTCCAATACTTTGCAAAAAGTCGCCAGCGTACCGATGGAAAGCCCAGCGGGTATCTTCTCTCGCGGCCGGGTTAAATACATGACTCGTGGCTTGTCACCTGACGAAATGGAGCAATCAAAATGAAGATGACTCATTTTATCGTGTCGTTACTGGCGGGGCTGCTTGCCGCCGGTAGCGCACAGGCTACCAGTTTGTATGTCGGTCAAGCCAAGGCCGGTGCGGTGTGCGCGCAATGTCATGGTATCCGGATGCCCAGCGCCGACGCGCCGTTTCCACCGTTGGGCGGCCGAGATCCCGAGTATTTGAAAACCGCGATCAAACAATATCGCGACAAGACGCGGAAATCCGACATCATGAATGCGATTGCCGGCTCGTTGACCGACGCGGAAATCAACGACATCGCCGCGTATTACGGCAGCGTTAAGCCTTAGCCTGATGGTTGCCGGATGAGAGTCGTATTAATTACTCTGTTGGTGGCGCTCACGGTAGTTGCTCATGCAGAAGCTGAGACGGATTGTGAAGGTGATATAGGTAGTACTCTGTATCAAGCTTGTGTCCTTTACAAGACAATTAGCGAATTAGATGCGGAACTTAATGTCGAATACCGGAGAATTCTCGATTCTCATCCGAAAGATAGGTTTCCAAAAGAAAATGAATTGCTAGTAGAGGCGCAGCGCGCTTGGATTCGTTACCGGGATAAAGTGTGCGATTTTGAAGACCAAGCAATTGGTGGGGCATATTCAATTTCGTTGATGAGATGCAAGGCAAGAATTACTGAAAACCGGCTAAACGAATTTATTCAAATTTATGGGGACAAAATTTAAATCTAAGTTAATTTGGTAATTTTGTGTCATTCAAATGTATTTTGTTTAGAGTTTATGACATGAGGAATTTATTGCTAGTGTTCGTTATGACCATTAGCACTGCAATTTCCGCCAATGAACTGACCTCGGTGCGGCAGCAGGAGCTGTTGAATATGCTCAAGCATGATTGCGGCTCTTGCCATGGCCTGCCGCCGAAAGGCGGCTTGGGACCGTCGTTGATGCCGGAAGCGCTGGCTGGCAAAAGCGACGCTCTGTTGGCGGATGCGATTCAAAACGGTCGAGCAGGCACGGCTATGCCGCCGTGGAAGAGTTTTTTGACTATCGATGAAACTGCTTGGCTGATTCAACAACTAAGAACGCGCTGAAGGCTGTTTTCGCAGTAGCTAGGCCTAATCGCCTAATGGGCAGATTTACTTCTTGAATGATCGACGCTAAATAACACGCGCCCTATGAAACTTTCTTATTCCCGGAGTCTCCTGATTTTCCTGTTGTCGTCTGCGCTACCCGGTCATGCGGAGCTCAGAGCCACCGGCGATATTGGCGTAGTGATCGAACGCGAAACTGGCAGCATACAGATCATCAACACCACGAAACCGGCGTCGCTGAGTCGCATCGAAGGCTTGGGCGATTTGTCGCATGCTTCCGTCGTGTTTTCCCGCGATCAGCGCTACGCCTATGCATTCGGCCGTGACGGCGGTTTGACCAAGATCGATTTGCTCCAGGATAAAATCGATAAACGCATCATCCAGGCCGGCAACAGCATCGGCGGTGCGATTTCTCAGGACGGCAAAGTGATTGCGGTTTCTAATTACACACCCGGCGGCGTTAAGCTGTTTGACGCGGTGACGCTGGAACAACTGGCCGAAATCCCCGCGATTTACGGCGAAGACAATAAATTATCCAAAGTGGTCGGTTTGGTTGACGCGCCGGGTCAACGCTTCGTTTGCAGTCTGTTCGAAGGCAACGAAATTTGGCTGATTGATGCTAAAAATCCGCGTCAGCCCGTCGTGAAAAAATTTAAAGACATCGGCAAACAACCTTACGACGCCTTATTGACGCCGGATGGCCATTACTATGGCGCTGGATTGTTTGGTGAAAAAGGTTTGGCTTTGCTGGATTTGTGGCAGCCGGAAAAAGGCGTCGAGCATATCCTGCAAGACTACGGCAAAGATGACGAACAAATGCCGGTTTATAAAATGCCGCACCTGGAAGGCTGGACCGTAGCCGGAGTTTGGTTGTTGGTGCCGGCGGTGGGCTTGCACGAAGTATTGGTGATCGACACCCGCGAGTGGGAGCTTGTTAAACGCATCCCGGTGGCCGGGCAGCCGGTGTTTGTTACCTCGCGGCCGGATGGGCGGCAAGTCTGGGTGAATTTCGCCTTCCCGGACAATCAGACCGTGCAAGTGATCGATTTGAAAGATTTTAACATCGTTAAAACGCTGCAACCCGGCAAGGCCGTGTTGCATATGGAATTCAGTCCGCGCGGCGAATCGGTATGGCTGGCGGTCCGCGATGAGGATCGGATGATGGTTTACGACACCGAAACTTTTCAAGAGACGGCCCGTCTGTCTGCGCAAAAACCCAGTGGGATTTTCTTCACTGATCGCGCCAATCGCATAGGTTGGTAACATGCTGGCACCCTTGCACAAACGCTTGCTCAACGACTATCAACAGGATTTTCCGTTGAGCCCGACTCCTTACCGCGACATCGCTGAGCAGCTTGGGGTTAGCGAGGATGAGGTGCTGAATGCGTTTCAAACCTTATCCGAACAGCAGATGATCAGCCGCATCGGTCCGGTTATCGCGCCCAATAGCATCGGTAATAGCGCGCTGGTGGCGATGGCGGTGCCGGAATTTGATTTGCCAAGGGTCGCCGAATTGGTCAGCGCTTATCCGGAAGTCAATCACAACTATGAGCGCGAAAATCGCTTCAATCTGTGGTTTGTGTTGATTGCCGATAGCGAAAGCCATCTTAAAGCCGTTATTGCGGATATCGAGTCCCAAGCCGGCTATCCCGCCATGTTGCTGCCAATGCTGGCCGACTATTTCATCAACCTGGGATTTGAGCTAAATCTGCATGATTGACGCTATTGACTATCAATTGATTGCCGCCGTGCAAGCCGGATTGCCGATTGCAGCGAGGCCGTATGCGGCGATAGCAGGGCAATTGGCGATTACCGAACAAGACGTGATCGAGCGTTTGGCGCGCTTAAAGACCCAAGGTTTGATCAAGCGGTGGGGCGTGGTGGTCAAGCATCGCCAACTCGGCTACCGGGCTAATGCGATGATTGTGATGGATGTGCCAGACGACCGGGTGGCTCGGGTGGGCGCTTTGATCAGCCAGCAGGCTTGTGTGAATTTGTGTTATCAACGCCCGCGCCAAGGCGAAATCTGGCCGTATAACCTGTATTGCATGATTCATGGCAAGACCCGGGACGTGGTGTTGGAACAATGGGCCGAACTGCGGCATGCCTGTAATCTATGCGAATATCCATTCGAAGTATTGTTTAGCCGGCGTTGTTTTAAACAGCGTGGTGCTCTGTATGCTCACCCCAATGGCAATGGGGCCGTTCCCTCTATTGCCGGAGAGAGCAGGACTGAGGAGATTAAAAACAAGCAGTCTTTTGGTATGCACTTCGCCTAAACATGGACGCCATAGACAAAGCCATTATCAACCGCCTGCAACAAGGCTTCCCGGTTTGCGCAGCACCCTATCAACGAGTTGCCGAGGAATTGGGGCTTGTGGAAGCCGAGTTACTCTCAAGATTGCAAAACATGGTGGCCGAAGGCGTCTTGTCGCGCTTTGGGCCTATGTATCATGCCGAACAAATGGGCGGCGCCTTGACTTTGGCGGCCCTGAAAGTACCGGAGGCGCGCTTCGACGAAGTAACCGAAATCGTCAACAGCTTCCCGGAAGTGGCGCATAACTATGCCCGCAATCATTTATTAAATATGTGGTTTGTGCTGGCGACCGAGCAACCCGAACAGGTGGCAACCGTCATCGCGGAAATCGAACGCCAAACCGGCCTGACCGTCTACAACATGCCGAAGATCAGCGAATACTACGTTGGCTTGCAATTGGAAGCCTGATGCCAATCGACGAAATAGACCGGAAAATTATCCAAGCTACCCAGGCCGGTTTGCCTTTGGTCAGCGAGCCCTACCAAGCCGTTGCCGAGCAATTGGGCTTGTCCGCCCAAACCGTGATGTTACATCTGGCCGAAATGCAACAGACCGGGGTGGTTCGCCGCATTGCTGCGGTGCCCAATCATTACAAACTGGGTTACCGCTTTAACGGTATGACAGTTTGGGATGTCGAAGATGGGTACGTCGACGACCTTGGACAAAAAGTGGCCATGCTACCGTTTGTCAGTCATTGCTATCAACGTCCCCGGCATTTGCCGGAGTGGCCCTACAACCTGTTCGCCATGGTGCACGGCAAGACCGAACAGGATGCCGGCAAGCAAGTGGCTATCATTGCCGAACTATTGGGTGCGCAAGCACGCAACCACGAGGTGTTGTACAGCACTAAAATTCTAAAAAAAACCGGTTTGCGCATCGGAGGATAACGCATGTTCAGACTCAGCCAATACATGCGCGAACTGCTGCATCCAACCCCGCTGACGGCGCCGCGCAAACCCGCCGGGCCGGTAGTGATTTGGAACTTGATCCGCCGCTGTAATTTAACCTGTAAACATTGCTATACCACCTCCGCCGACATTAATTTCCCCGGCGAATTGAGCACGCCGGAAATTTACACGGTGATGGACGACTTGAAGGCGTTTAAAGTCCCAGTATTGATTCTGTCCGGCGGTGAGCCGTTGCTGCATCCGGATATTTTTGCTATCTCGCAGCGTGCTCGTGACATGGGATTTTATGTGGCTTTGTCCAGTAACGGCACCTTGATTAATCCATCTAACATCCAGCAAATTGCCGCCATCGACTACCAATATATCGGTGTTAGCCTGGATGGCATTGGCCAGACCCATGATACGTTCCGCCAGAAGCAAGGTTCGTTCGAGGCGTCGCTAGCCGGTATTCGTTTATGCCGTGAACACGACATTAAAGCCGGTGTCAGATTTACGCTGACCCAAGACAACGCCCACGATTTCGAGGGTTTGTTGCAATTGATGGACGACGAAGACATAGATAAATTCTACCTGTCGCATTTGAATTACGGTGGCCGCGGTAACAAAAACCGTAAGGACGACGCCGAGTTTCAGTTGACCCGCAAAGTCATGGACAGTTTGTTCGAAAAGTCTTTAAGTTGGGAGCAGCAAGGTTTGCACCGCGAGGTAGTGACCGGTAACAACGACGCTGACGCCGTGTATTTTCTACATTGGGTCAAGCGCCGCTTTCCTGAGCGCGCAGAGCATATTCGAACCAAACTGGAACAATGGGGAGGCAATGCCTCCGGCGTCAATGTCGCCAATATTGACAATCTCGGTAATGTCCATCCAGATACGTTTTGGTGGGATTACGGCTTGGGCAATGTGCGTAAACGACCTTTCTCCGAAATCTGGGTGGACGTCAATGATCCGTTGATGGCCGGATTGAAAGCGTCGCCGCGGCCGCTGAAGGGACGCTGTGGTGAATGTCATTATCAACGCATCTGCAACGGTAATACGCGGGTTCGCGCGCAGCAAATGACGGGCGATTTTTGGGCCGAGGACCCGGGCTGTTATCTGTTGGACGAAGAAATTTTTGCTTAGATGGGCTTGAGTTTGGTTAGGTTTGACCTTGGTGCATCAATGCACATGGGATGCTCCACAGCAATTTAGCCGAAGCTTGATCCGAAAAATTGGCATCCAATCGAGTCAGAGAGGCTTTTTTGATAACAATGTTGTCGGGAGTCGTGCCCAGAAGCCGGGAAATGGTAATCGAAAAGTCCGGTTCGTGCCCGACTAGCCATGCGTCGCTTATGCCACGCTGGGCGAGTTTGCTAAGTTCGATGAGTATAGTGGGTGTAGCTGTTTCGATTGCCAACCAACTAACGGTTTGCGGGGCTGGGCTGCCAGGCAGGCTTTGGTTGAGGATCCTTGCGGTCTGTTGGGCGCGTAACAGCGGGCTGCAATAAATTGATCCCGGAATTAAGCCGTTGGCCAAACAAAATGCAGCAATGCGTTTTACCTGCTTTTCGCCTTTATCGATTAAGGCTCTGTCCGAGTCGGGCAGCGATAAGCCGCCAACTTCTGCGGTAGCGTGTCTGAGGAAGGTGATAAGCATGGTTGGTCTCCTTGTCGGACAGTTTTAACTGGAATCTTCGGCTATCGACACGTTTGGGCTTTCGGCGAAGCAACGGAGTGTGTTTAAGTTCCAGCTAAATTTAGCGCAAATAGTTGCCTGGTTGTTACGCCTTTAGGGCTTTAACCGCTAGCCTGGGAAATATAATGGATAATTCTTGACTGAATTACTGGGTATAGTCATAATCGCTCAATCTTTCAATTGCTTATAGAGTTTTATATGTCCGATCCTATTGTTTTTACCGACAGTGCAGCGCAAAAAGTAGCGGGTTTAATTCAGGAAGAGGGTAACGATAATCTTAAGCTCAGAGTTTATATCAGCGGTGGCGGCTGTTCCGGATTTCAGTATGGTTTTACCTTTGACGAAGAGGTGAATGACGACGATACGCAAATCCTCAAAGACGGTGTGACAGTGCTGATCGATTCGATGAGTATTCAGTATCTTAGCGGTGCCGAAATCGATTACAAGGAGGACTTGTCTGGCGCGCAATTCGTGATTCGCAATCCAAATGCGACCACTACCTGCGGTTGCGGCTCGTCTTTCTCAGCTTAAGCCGTTTTTACCCGGATAAATCCCACCTAATACCACGGGCGTAGCTGCGCCCGTGACGCTGCATAGATTTCCCGGCAAATTGTTCAGGGTTTGCCGTGCCAGCCAGGCAAAAGCAATCGCTTCGACATGGTCCGGGTCGATTCCCCGTTCCGCTGTCGACGTTACAGACATATCCAGACTTTTCCGTAACAGCTTCATCAATTGGCCGTTATGCGCTCCGCCGCCGCAAATCAAGGTTTGCAAGGTACGCGGCGCATATTGATTAATGGCGTCGGCGATAGTATCGGCGCTGAATTGACAGAGTGTGGCTTGAATATCTTCGGGCTCAAGGTCTGGAAATAAGCTGAGCTTTTGCTGTAACCATGCAGGCGAAAAATATTCCTTGCCAGTGCTTTTCGGTGGCGCTAGCCGGAAGTAATCGTCGTCACTTAAAGCTGCGAGCAAGGCAAGGTGCGCTTTGCCCTTGGCTGCCCAATCGCCGTTACGGTCATAAGGCTGGTTGCAATGTTTTTGACACCACCAGTCCATTAAACCATTGCCGGGGCCGGTATCGAAGCCGATGACCGGTTTATCGTTTAACACCGTGATGTTGGCGATGCCGCCAATATTGACGATGACTCTGGCTTGTGCTGCGTCGCTAAAAACCGCTTGATGAAAGGCTGGAACCAGCGGCGCGCCTTGGCCGCCGACGGCAATGTCGCGGCGGCGAAAATCGGCGACGGTGGTGATGCCGGTGATTTCGGCGATGCGATTCGGATCGCCGATTTGCAGAGAAAAGCCATTGGCAGTCTCCGGGGCGTGATAAACGGTTTGACCGTGACTACCGACAGCTTTGATTGCGCTCGCTGGGATCTGAGCGTTACTTAATAAAGTCAGCACGGTTTCGCCGAATAAACGACCGATCTGGCTATCCAGCGAGCCGTAATCTGTTAATAAAACAGGTTGATTCGCTTGACTAAGCTTGTGAATTTTTTGCCGGAGTTCGGGGGGGAATGGTTGGTAATGGAATGCGACAAGTTGTATTTTGCCGTTGCTAAAATCCACAAGACCAGCATCGATACCATCGACGCTGGTCCCTGACATTAAGCCTATATAAAGCTCGGACACTGTATTAGTTTTGAGCAACCAGTGCGTCGCCTTTGGCTTGTTTCAGTTGCGCCAAAAATGGCTGGGTTTGTGCTTTGAATTTGGCCAATAAGGCTTTGTCCATAGGCATGGAGTGCGGTATTTTGGCGGTAACCGGGTTGACATGCATGCCACCGATACGGAATTCATAATGCAAATGCGGGCCGGTAGCTAAGCCGGTTTTGCCGACATAACCGATCACGTCGCCTTGTTTGATGGCGCTACCGAGTTTTTGACCGGATTTGAAACCGGACAGGTGGGCGTACAAAGTTGAGTATTTTTGGCCGTGTTCGATTTCCACTACATTGCCGTAGCCGTTTTTCACGCCGCGGAAGACGATTTTGCCGTCACCGGTGGTTTTAACTGGTGTGCCGATGGCTGCGGAATAATCGACGCCTTTGTGAGCGCGGATGGTGTTCAGGATGGGATGCTTGCGGTGCAAATCAAAGTGCGAGCTGATTTTGGCAAAATCCATCGGCGTTTGCAGAAAGGCTTTGCGCAGGCCGTTGCCGTCCGGGGTGTAATAACCGGTGTTGCCTTGGTTGTCTTCGAAGCGCACGGCGGTATAGGTTTTGCCTTGGTTGACGAATTCAACTGACAGGATCTCGCCGGTATCGAATTCTTTACCGTCTACAAACAGCTTTTCATAGACGACGGTAAATTGGTCGCCGTCTCTTAAATTAAGTGCGAAGTCGATGTCCCAGGCAAAGATGTCAGCCAGTTTCAGGATTAGTTTTTCCGGCAGGCCTGCTTCCATGCCGTCTTCGAACAGTGAGGAATCGATAGAGCCTTTGGCGCTGGCAATTTGGTAATCAACTTTTTTACTGAGTAGTTCCACGTCGAAATTGTCGTCATGCCGCGTGGCAATCAATGTTTCGAACGGATTTTTGCTGTAAGTCAACTGTTCCAGTTCACCTGAAGCGTTCAACGTAGCGACGACGTCTTGACCTGGTTCGACGTCCGCGAATTGTTTGCCCGTAGGGTTGGCGTGGATGATTTTATGCAAGTCTTCCCGGCTTAAATTGAGTGCGGAAAAAATGCTGGAGAGGTTCTCGCCGGATTTGACGGTGTGTTCAAGTTCCTCGGTGATGTTGAGGTGTTGCGCTTCGGGAGGTTCTACGTATTTGGTGTATTGGTTGATCTTGGACGAGATCAGTCTGTCTTGCTCCAAGGTTTTTGCGTCTTCAAAACCTTTATGCGGTATCAATCCGTAACTTGCGCTGGCGGCAACAACGGTGCAGGTGCCTAAAAGCACCGACTTGAGTATTCTGTTCTTCACAGTAATCACACTTCATTGTTTGTCGAGCGTTTCATTGTAGGGAATTTTGGTGCATAAGGCCAACAAAAGGCCATTTTTTATCCTTCCCTACAATTCCATCACTTATAATGCGCGGCCAAAACTTAAGGCTAATTGGAGAATAAATTGTTGCAAGAAACCTTGGCTCAGTTGCGTTACGGCGCTGAAGAAATTTTGCTGGAATCTGATTTGGTCAAAAAATTGGAGGAAAATCGGCCGCTAACAATCAAGGCCGGATTTGACCCGACCGCGCCTGATTTGCATCTGGGGCACACGGTGCTGATTAATAAGCTGAAGCAATTTCAGGATGCCGGGCATAACGTGCAATTTTTGATCGGCGATTTTACCGCGATGATAGGTGATCCGACTGGCAAAAACGTCACTCGTAAGCCGTTGAGTCGTGAAGAAGTGGCGGAAAACGCGAAAACCTATCAGGCGCAGGTGTTCAAAATTCTTGATCCCGATAAAACTGAGGTTAAGTTCAATTCGGCATGGATGGGGGCGATGACCAGTGCTGAGCTAATCCAGTTGGCGGCAAGAAATACCGTGGCGAGAATGCTGGAGCGTGATGATTTCAGTAAGCGATATAAGGGTGGTCAACCGATTGCAATTCACGAATTCTTGTACCCCTTAATACAAGGCTATGACTCGGTGGTCATGAAAGCGGATGTTGAGCTGGGTGGTACGGATCAGAAATTTAACTTGTTGATGGGTAGGCAATTGCAGGAAGGTTATGGGCAAAAACCTCAGGTCGTGTTGACTATGCCGATTTTGGAAGGGCTTGATGGCGTGCAGAAAATGTCTAAGTCACTTAATAACTACATAGGCATTGCGGATGCGCCTGACGATATGTTTGGTAAAATCATGTCGATTTCCGACGAACTCATGTGGCGTTATTTCAAATTGTTGAGCTTTAAGCCAATGACTGAAATAGAAAATTGGCGGACTGCGTGCGAGAGTGGCGAGAACCCAAGAAATTACAAAGTTGCGCTTGCGCAGGAGATTGTTGGTAGATTTCATGGGTTGCAGGCTGCAAAAACGGCTCTGGAAAGTTTTGAGGCCCGGTTTCAGCGTGGGGCGTTGCCGGATTTTATCGAGGAGGTTCAAATTAAAGTCGATGAACAGGGAATGCCGATTGCTAATGTGTTGAAAAATGCTGGGTTAGTGGAAAGTACTTCTGAAGCACTACGTTTGATCAAACAAGGTGCAGTAAAGATTGATGGTGAAAAACTTGAGGATCCCAAAGCTTTAATTTCGGCGCCTGCGAGGCATGTTTATCAAGTAGGGAAAAGAAAGTTTGCGCGAATAGAAATAATTTCTTGACGGGAGGGTTTTGGGTGATTAGAATGAGCGGCTCTTCACTGCTCTGGTTTGTTGGATTGAGCGGTGAAGAGGTCGGCTGGATTTGGCGGCTTTGGGTTGTAAGTCAGGATGATTTGTTTTAAGTGTTTCGGTTTTTGAAGTGACTTAAAAATAAATTTGACAAACACTGAAAACGCTGTAGAATATGCCGGCTCAACAGGGCGAAATGCTCTGGCTCTTTAACAAACGAAATCGAAATAATTTGTGTGGGTATGTGTAGCGACTATGTGCTGTTAGAAATAGTCGACACAGAAACCACGTCAATTCGCAAGAAAAGATGTTCTGTAGTCGAGCCAAGATTGGTCACTAATCTTATTTAGTGACACGTTAAAATTAAACTGAAGAGTTTGATCATGGCTCAGATTGAACGCTGGCGGTATGCTTAACACATGCAAGTCGAACGGTAGCAGGCCTTCGGGCGCTGACGAGTGGCGGACGGGTGAGTAATGCATAGGAATCTGCCTATTAGTGGGGGACAACGTGGGGAAACTCACGCTAATACCGCATACGCCCTGCGGGGGAAAGCTGGGGACCTTCGGGCCTGGCGCTAATAGATGAGCCTATGTCGGATTAGCTAGTTGGTGGGGTAAAGGCCTACCAAGGCGACGATCCGTAGCTGGTCTGAGAGGATGATCAGCCACACTGGGACTGAGACACGGCCCAGACTCCTACGGGAGGCAGCAGTGGGGAATATTGGACAATGGGCGAAAGCCTGATCCAGCAATACCGCGTGTGTGAAGAAGGCCTGAGGGTTGTAAAGCACTTTCAATAGGAAGGAATACCTATCGGTTAATACCCGGTAGACTGACATTACCTATACAAGAAGCACCGGCTAACTCCGTGCCAGCAGCCGCGGTAATACGGAGGGTGCAAGCGTTAATCGGAATTACTGGGCGTAAAGCGTGCGTAGGCGGTTGTTTAAGTCAGATGTGAAAGCCCTGGGCTTAACCTGGGAACTGCATTTGATACTGGGCAACTAGAGTTTAGTAGAGGGGAGTGGAATTTCAGGTGTAGCGGTGAAATGCGTAGAGATCTGAAGGAACACCAGTGGCGAAGGCGGCTCCCTGGACTAAAACTGACGCTGAGGTACGAAAGCGTGGGTAGCAAACAGGATTAGATACCCTGGTAGTCCACGCCGTAAACGATGTCAACTAACTGTTGGGTTCTTAAAGAACTTAGTAGTGGAGCTAACGTATTAAGTTGACCGCCTGGGGAGTACGGCCGCAAGGCTAAAACTCAAATGAATTGACGGGGGCCCGCACAAGCGGTGGAGCATGTGGTTTAATTCGATGCAACGCGAAGAACCTTACCTACCCTTGACATCCAGAGAATCTGTTAGAGATAGCGGAGTGCCTTCGGGAACTCTGAGACAGGTGCTGCATGGCTGTCGTCAGCTCGTGTTGTGAAATGTTGGGTTAAGTCCCGTAACGAGCGCAACCCTTATCCTTAGTTGCCAGCGGGTCATGCCGGGAACTCTAGGGAGACTGCCGGTGATAAACCGGAGGAAGGTGGGGACGACGTCAAGTCATCATGGCCCTTATGGGTAGGGCTACACACGTGCTACAATGGCCGGTACAGAGGGCTGCGAACTCGCGAGAGTAAGCTAATCCCAAAAAGCCGGTCCCAGTCCGGATCGCAGTCTGCAACTCGACTGCGTGAAGTCGGAATCGCTAGTAATCGCGGATCAGAATGCCGCGGTGAATACGTTCCCGGGCCTTGTACACACCGCCCGTCACACCATGGGAGTGGGTTGCAAAAGAAGTAGGTAGTTTAACCTTCGGGAGGGCGCTTACCACTTTGTGATTCATGACTGGGGTGAAGTCGTAACAAGGTAGCCCTAGGGGAACCTGGGGCTGGATCACCTCCTTACAAAGACGGCACACCGTTACACGTACTCACAACAAATTATTTCGATTGAAAGACGCACCTGGGTCTGTAGCTCAGTTGGTTAGAGCGCACCCCTGATAAGGGTGAGGTCGGAGGTTCAACTCCTCCCAGACCCACCAACGCATAAAAGGCGAAAGCAATAAGGCGAAACACAATCAGACCACACGCCTGGTTAGAATAACTGGCGCTGTGTCTAGTCACGTTTCGGCTTGAGTCTTGGTCTTTAGTCTGCTTTAGGGGCCATAGCTCAGCTGGGAGAGCGCCTGCCTTGCACGCAGGAGGTCGGGAGTTCGATCCTCCCTGGCTCCACCATCATGCTGAACGCTGAGGGTCAACCAGTTCGTCAAACGTAAGAAAAATAGTGGGTGAACATCAACGCTATACAGTTTTATCGGCGGCAACAGATAAAGACTTTATAGCATTGGTATTCGTACCGATAGCTCTTTAACAATATGGAAATCTGTAACTATAGTAATGATCAGCAATGATCAACACTAAAACGAGTTGCGGTTTGAATGACGTCGTTCTCGAAAGGGAAAGGCAGAAAACAAACAGCATGTCGTTCTCAAGCAGAAAAAATCAGCGAAAATGTCAGCTGACAAATAACTTAAATAGAAAGCCTAGCAAAGCTCAGGATTAACTTCCAAGGCTAAGTAAAAGCAGACGTATTCGGGTTATATGGTCAAGTGAATAAGCGCATACGGTGAATGCCTAGGCAGTAAGAGGCGATGAAGGACGTTGTAGCATGCGAAAAGCTTTGGGGAGCCTGCAAACCGGCTGTGATCCAGAGATGTCCGAATGGGGAAACCCGGCGCGCATAAGCGCGTCATCTTTGAGTGAATACATAGCTCACTGAAGCGAACCCGGAGAACTGAAACATCTAAGTACCCGGAGGAAAAGAAATCAACCGAGATTCCCTAAGTAGTGGCGAGCGAACGGGGACTAGCCCTTAAGCTAGGATAAGGTTAGTGGAACGGTCTGGAAAGTCCGGCGATACAGGGTGATAGCCCCGTACACGAAAACCTTTTTCTAGTGAAATCGAGTAGGTCGGAGCACGTGAAACTTTGACTGAATATGGGGGGACCATCCTCCAAGGCTAAATACTCCTTACTGACCGATAGTGAACTAGTACCGTGAGGGAAAGGCGAAAAGAACCGCGGAGAGCGGAGTGAAATAGAACCTGAAACCGTATGCGTACAAGCAGTGGGAGCCCCTTCGTGGGGTGACTGCGTACCTTTTGTATAATGGGTCAGCGACTTACATTTTGTGGCAAGCTTAACCGAATAGGGGAGGCGTAGCGAAAGCGAGTCTTAATAGGGCGTTTAGTCGCAAGGTGTAGACCCGAAACCGGGCGATCTATCCATGGCCAGGCTGAAGGTTGGGTAATACTAACTGGAGGGCCGAACCCACGTCTGTTGAAAAAGACGGGGATGAGCTGTGGATCGGAGTGAAAGGCTAATCAAGCTCGGAGATAGCTGGTTCTCCTCGAAAGCTATTTAGGTAGCGCCTCGTGTATCACTGCTGGGGGTAGAGCACTGTTTCGGCTAGGGGGTCATCCCGACTTACCAACCCGATGCAAACTCCGAATACCAGCAAGTGCCAGCACGGGAGACACACGGCGGGTGATAAGGTCCGTCGTGAAAAGGGAAACAGCCCAGACCGTCAGCTAAGGTCCCCAAATCTATGCTCAGTGGGAAACGATGTGGAAAGGCACAGACAGCCAGGAGGTTGGCTTAGAAGCAGCCATCCTTTAAAGAAAGCGTAATAGCTCACTGGTCGAGTCGGTCTGCGCGGAAGATTTACCGGGGCTAAGCATAGTACCGAAGCTACGGATTTACACGTAAGTGTGAGTGGTAGAGGAGCGTTCCGTACGCCTGCGAAGGTCGATTGAGAAGTCGGCTGGAGGTATCGGAAGTGCGAATGCTGACATAAGTAACGATAAAGGGGGTGAAAAACCCCCTCGCCGAAAACCCAAGGTTTCCTGCGCAACGTTAATCGACGCAGGGTTAGTCGGCACCTAAGGCGAGGCTGAAAAGCGTAGTCGATGGAAAACAGGTTAATATTCCTGTACCAGTAGTAACTGCGATGGGGTGACGGAGAAGGCTATATCAGCGGTCGGTTGGAAGTGGCCGTTTAAGCAGGTAGGCATGCATCTTAGGCAAATCCGGGGTGCTCTATGCCGAGACGTGATGACGAGCGGTTCGAAAGAACAGCGAAGTGATAGATGCCCTGCTTCCAGGAAAAACCTCTAAGCTTCAGGTTACTAGTGGCCGTACCCTAAACCGACACAGGTGGGTGGGATGAAAATTCTAAGGCGCTTGAGAGAACCCAGGTGAAGGAACTAGGCAAAATGATACCGTAACTTCGGGAGAAGGTATGCCCTCATTACGTGAAGGTCCTCGCGACTGGAGCGGAAGGGGGTTGCAAAAAATCGGTGGCTGCGACTGTTTAGCAAAAACATAGCACTCTGCAAACACGAAAGTGGACGTATAGGGTGTGACGCCTGCCCGGTGCTGGAAGGTTAATTGATGGGGTTATCTTCGGAGAAGCTCTTGATCGAAGCCCCAGTAAACGGCGGCCGTAACTATAACGGTCCTAAGGTAGCGAAATTCCTTGTCGGGTAAGTTCCGACCTGCACGAATGGCGTAACGATGGCCACACTGTCTCCACCTGGGACTCAGTGAAATTGAAATCGCTGTGAAGATGCAGTGTACCCGCGGCTAGACGGAAAGACCCCGTGCACCTTTACTATAGCTTGACACTGGACTTTGAACCTACTTGTGTAGGATAGGTGGGAGGCTTTGAAGCGGGAACGCCAGTTCTCGTGGAGCCAACCTTGAAATACCACCCTGGTATGTTTGGAGTTCTAACCTCGATCCATTATCTGGATTAGGGACAGTGTCTGGTGGGTAGTTTGACTGGGGCGGTCTCCTCCTAAAGAGTAACGGAGGAGCACGAAGGTACCCTCAGCCTGGTCGGAAATCAGGCAATGAGTGCAAAGGCATAAGGGTGCTTGACTGCGAGACGGACAAGTCGAGCAGGTACGAAAGTAGGTCTTAGTGATCCGGTGGTTCTGTATGGAAGGGCCATCGCTCAACGGATAAAAGGTACGCCGGGGATAACAGGCTGATACCGCCCAAGAGTTCATATCGACGGCGGTGTTTGGCACCTCGATGTCGGCTCATCACATCCTGGGGCTGAAGCAGGTCCCAAGGGTATGGCTGTTCGCCATTTAAAGTGGTACGCGAGCTGGGTTCAGAACGTCGTGAGACAGTTCGGTCCCTATCTGCCGTGGGCGTTTGAGATTTGAGGGAAGCTGCTTCTAGTACGAGAGGACCGAAGTGGACGAACCTCTGGTGTTCCGGTTGTCATGCCAATGGCATTGCCGGGTAGCCACGTTCGGACAGGATAACCGCTGAAAGCATCTAAGCGGGAAGCCCCTCCCAAGATGAGATCTCACTGGGACTTTAAGTCCCCTGAAGGGCCGTCGGAGACTACGACGTTGATAGGCACGGTGTGGAAGTCCAGTAATGGGCGTAGCTAACGTGTACTAATTGCCCGTGAGGCTTGACCATATAACACCCAATGCGTTTGGGTCAGGTCAGATGACAAGCTGATAACCAACTGAGAACGATAAGCTCGATACAGATTTCCATGAAAACAGGTAAACGGCAAATGCCGGGAAGCGAATACGCTTCAAACCTGTGCATGACGGCTGCAAAACAGCCAAACCAGTTTGCTTGGTGAACATAGCAAGCGTGAACCACCCGATCCCATCCCGAACTCGGAAGTGAAACCGCTTAGCGCCGATGATAGTGTGGCAGGTTGCCATGTGAAAGTAGGTCATCGCCAAGCTCTTAAACCAAAAGCCCTGCTTACCCATAGCAGGGCTTTTTTTTACCCCCAAATCACCCCTACTGCCGCTCTCTTCTATTTTGCGGATTTACTGTTACCAGACAACAACTCTATAGCTAAATTACAAAGTAGTTTTCTATAATTGCGTCAGAAGTGTTTTTAAAGATGCTAAATCGAAAGCGCCGATTTTGTGCATGATGATCACGCCCTGTTTGTCTATTAAAAACATCGTTGGGGTCAATTGCACATCACCAAAAGCGTGTACAAGACTACCATCTATATCAAGAGCAACTGGATAGGGAAGCTGACGTTCTTTGGCTAATGTTTGCACGCGGCTAGGCGGGTCGTATGGCATCGCCACAGCAATGATTTTCAGGCCTTGTTGATGTAATGCGATCAAATCCGGAATTTCCTCAAGACAGCTAGGGCAGTCGGTTGCCCAAAATGTTATCAATACGGGCTTGCCTTTTAGCTCGGCAATTGCCAGTCGTTCGCCTGTCAATGTTGTAAAAACGGCGTTGGGGGCGAAACTTTTAGTGTAAGTCAGCCACCAGGCGATTGCGCCAAGTAAACAGATCACCGATAGGACGCCAAGCGCCGATTTTATTCTCATAAGTAATAGACTTTGGTTGTTTGTCGGGAACGCGCATTACGGCGATTATAGCAAAGCTGCTAAAATGCCGGCCTTATCCAATAATCCAGTCATGGCTATGAAAAAGATACTGATTTCAGACAAGCTTGCGGAAGACGGCATTAATTTCTTGAATGTCCAGGACGGTATACAGATACATATCCAAACCGGCTTAAATGAAGACGAGTTGTGCGAGATTATTCCGGAGTTCGACGCCTTATTGATTCGCAGCGATACTCAGGTGACAGCTAAAGTTTTAAAAGCTGCGACTCGCCTGAAGGTGGTTGGGCGTGCCGGCATAGGGGTCGATAATGTTGACTTAAATGCCGCTACTGAACAAGGCGTTATCGTAATGAATACGCCTGATGCCAATGCCACCACGACCGCGGAACTCGCTATCGCGCATATGTTTTCCTTGAGTCGCAATCTACCGTTTGCCAATCAATCGGTCAGAGACGGCAAATGGGAGCGCTCTAAGTTGATGGGCGCCGAAATTGCTCATAAAACTCTGGCAGTGCTGGGTTTTGGTACTATCGGCCGGATAGTCGCGCAACGCGGCAACGGTTTGGGAATGCGGGTGATCGCTTATGATCCGTTTGTGGCGCCGGATGTTTTTGCCATACATGGCGCGGAAATGGTCGACTTGGAGACCCTGGTTAAACAAGCCGACTATTTGACTCTGCATTGCCCTTTGCTGGAAAAAACCAAAAACATTATCGGCCGGGAACAATTGGCGATGATGAAAAAATCTGCACGGTTGATCAATTGCGCGCGCGGCGGCTTGGTTGACGAATCGGCATTATATGATGCTTTGAAAGACGGCCGGATCGCTGGCGCCGCGCTGGACGTTTATGAGCAAGAGCCCCCCAAGGATTCGCCACTGCTTACACTGGATAATGTGGTATTTACGCCGCATTTGGGCGCTTCGACCAAAGAAGCGCAAGTCGCTGTCAGTGTCGAGATCGCCCGTCAGGCCGTTAAATACTTGCAAACCGGTGAAGCCGTAAATGCGCTGAATCTGCCTAGGTTGTCCGCAGAAGAATTGACTAAGGCTCAGCCATTTATGAACTTAGCCAACATTCTTGGCAAAGTTCTGGTTGGCCTGATCGATCAGCCTATTCAAAGGCTGGAAGTGGCGGTATTCGGTAAGGCCGCAGAAGTGAAAATTCGGCCGATTTCCGCGGAAGCGATGGTCGGTTTGCTGGGTGGGCAACTTTCCACGCCGGTCAACCGGGTTAATGTCGAGAATATTGCTAAACGCCAGGGGATTGCGTTGATTGAGTCGCAGACCGAGGAATCGGAAGGCTATCAGTCTCTAATCAAAATTACCGGGCACTGCGCCGATAAGTCGGTATCTCTGGCGGGAACGTTGTTAGGAAATCAACATCCACGCTTGGTCAGTATCAATCATTTCGAAATTGAAGTGGTGCCGGAAGGCGCGTTACTGATCACTCGCCACGATGATAAGCCGGGCGTGATTGCGGCGATTAGCTCGATCTTGGGCGTTGCCAATATCAATATTACCCGCATGCAAGTCAGTATCGCCGACGAACATCAATTGGCGATGATGGTCATCAGCATCTCTGATCCCTTAAATGAACAAGTATTGAAATCGGTTTGTGAGGTGCCTGCGGTGCACACAGCAAGGCAGATCGCGTTATGAGTTTTGAAGTTGTTTGTTTCGATTGCGACAGTACGCTGAGCCGGGTCGAAGGTATCGATGAATTGGCTAGGCGTAACGGTTTATTCGAACAGGTTGCGGCGTTAACCGATGCAGCCATGAACGGCGAATTGCCTCTTGAGGATGTCTACGCGAACCGACTGGATTTGATCAAGCCCGACCAAGCCGCGATAAACTGGCTCGCCGAGTTGTATATTGCCGAAATGGTTGACGGTGTCAGCGACACAATTAAAACCCTGCAAGCCAATAATAAGCTGATCCACATCATAAGCGGCGGCTTGCGGCAGGCGATACTACCTTTGGCGGAGCAACTGGGCATACCGGAAGCGCATGTGCATGCGGTTGATGTGCTGTTTGACGAAGACGGTAATTACCAGGATTTTGCCCGACACTCGCCGTTGGCCGTCAGTGGCGGCAAAGCCCGGATTTGTCGCCGACTGAGGATGCATCATTCGTCCTTGGTCATGATAGGCGATGGCAAGACCGATCTGGAAGCTAAATTGGCCGGTGCCTATATGATCGGTTTCGGCGGTGTAGTCCGCAGGTCGTTGGTGGAAGAGCAAGCGGATAGCTACGTCTCGGATGCTTCGTTAGCGGCTATATTGCCGCTAGTATTGTAAGCAAGGGTCGATAAGCCGGCGGGACGATGGTAAAATTTCCAAATTTTTAGCAGATTCAGAGAGATAGAATGGCTGGGCATAGTAAGTGGGCTAACATCAAGCATCGCAAAGGCGCGCAGGACGCAAAACGCGGCAAGATTTTTACCAAACTGATTCGCGAGATTACCGTGGCCGCAAAAGGATCGGGTGGCGGTGATCCCGCCAATAATCCGAGTTTGCGTACCGCTATTGATAAAGCGCTTGGTGCTAACATGAAGCGCGATACCATCGACAACACCATCAAAAAGGCCATCGGCGCGGTCGATGGCGTGGTTTACGAAGAGGTGCGTTACGAAGGTTATGGTCCTGGCGGCACGGCGGTGATGGTGAATTGCTTGACCGATAATCGCAATCGTACCGTCGCCGATGTCAGGCACGCCTTCTCTAAGGCTGGCGGCAACTTGGGCACGGACGGTTCGGTGGCTTATATGTTTCGCAAGGTCGGTATTATCAGCTTCGCCAATGGTGTTGATGAAGACGCAGTGATGGAAGCCGCGATGGAAGCCGGGGCCGAGGATGTGGTCACCAACGACGATGGTTCTATCGATGTGTTTACCACCCCCGAAGACTATATGACCGTCAAGGAAGCTATGCTTGCTGCGGGCTTCGAGCCGGAAAACGCCGAAGTGACGATGCATGCCGACGTTAAGACTGAATTGGATAGCGAATCCGCCGAAAAAATGCTGAAGCTGATCGACCGTTTGGAAGATCTGGACGATGTGCAAGACGTTTACTCGAATGCCGACATCAGCGATGACATCATGACTGCGCTCGATGCCTAATCACACCGCAAAATTACTCGCACCAATACACTGTTGACCAGAATTTTAGGTATAGATCCCGGCTCGCGCATCACCGGATACGGTGTGGTGGAGTCGACATCGCGCGGTATTCGCTACGTAGCGAGCGGCTGCATTCGTATCAAATCCGACGAATTTCCCGAGCGCTTGAAGCAGATTTTTGATGGTGTTAGCCAGGTGATTGAGTTGTACCGTCCTGAGCAAATGGCCATAGAGCAAGTGTTTATGCACAAGAATGCCGATTCTGCCCTGAAGCTAGGGCAAGCGCGCGGCGCTGCGATTTGCGCCACCTTAAATCGAGATCTGCCGGTTTTCGAATATGCGGCTAGGCAAGTTAAACAGGCCTTGGTAGGCAAGGGCAATGCCGATAAGCAGCAAGTGCAGCATATGGTGAAAATTTTGTTGAGCATTCAAGGTGACATGCAGATCGATGCTAGCGATGCATTGGCGATTGGCCTGTGTCATAGCCACTATCAGGAGACCGCGATGCGTTTGCAGAAGGCGATTTCATGATCGGTTTTTTATGCGGTAAATTGATTTACAAAGCTCCTCCGCAACTGTTGTTGGACGTACACGGTGTCGGTTACGAAATCGAAGCGCCGATGAATACCTTTTACGACCTGCCGGCATTGGGTGAAGTAGTTAAGCTGCATACCCATCTCGTGGTTCGCGAGGACGCGCATATCCTGTTCGGTTTTGCCACGGAAAGCGAACGCATGCTGTTCAGAACCCTGATCAAAGTCAATGGCGTCGGCCCCAAGCTGGCGTTGACTGTTCTGTCCGGGCAAAGTACCGAAGAATTCTATCGTTGCGTCCATGATAACGATGTAAAAGGTTTGGTGCGATTGCCGGGCGTCGGCCAAAAAACCGCCGAACGCTTGATTATCGAAATGCGTGGTCGTTTACCGGAACTAAACAAACTAACAGCAGCTAGTGATAGCCCAAGTTCACTTCCCGGTTCGGCAGCAAGTCCCAAGCAAGAAGCGATTAGCGCGTTGTGTGCTTTGGGTTATAAGCCAGCGGACGCGGCGCGGATGGTGCAAGCGGTTGCTGCGGAAGATAAAAGCTGCGAGGACATTATTCGTCTGGCGCTGCGCGGTGCGGTTAAATGATTGAAAGCGACAGATTGGTTACTGCGCACGGTAATAATGACGAAGAGCGAGTGGACCGAGCCATTCGCCCCAAGCGCTTGAAAGACTATGTCGGGCAAAAAGAACTCCGCGAGCAGATGGAAATCTTTATCCAGGCGGCGGTAACGCGCTCTGAAGCGTTGGATCATGTGTTGATTTTCGGCCCGCCGGGTTTGGGGAAAACCACGCTGGCCAACATCGTGGCTGCGGAGATGAATGTCAACATTCGTCAAACCTCGGGTCCGGTGCTGGATAAAGCCGGCGATTTGGCGGCTTTGCTGACCAATTTGCAAGCCCATGATGTGTTATTCATCGACGAAATCCATAGGCTCAGTCCCGCGGTGGAAGAGGTGCTGTATCCGGCTATGGAAGACTACCAAATTGATATTATAATAGGCGAAGGCCCGGCAGCCCGCTCGATTAAGCTGGATTTGCCGCCATTTACGCTGATAGGCGCGACGACCCGAGCCGGTTTGTTGACATCGCCTTTACGCGACCGTTTCGGTATCGTCCAACGCCTTGAGTTTTACACCGTTGAGGAACTGGCCAGTATCGTCAGTCGCTCCGCAAAACTATTGAATATCGGCATGGACGGCGGCGGTGCCGACGAGATCGCCTGCCGTTCGCGAGGCACGCCGCGCATCGCCAACCGACTCTTACGTAGAGTGCGCGATTTTGCCGAAGTCAAAGGCAACGGCACGGTGACTCGTGAGATTGCCAAACAAGCCTTGGATATGCTGAAAATAGACCAGCAAGGCTTTGATATGCTGGATCGGAAATTACTGACAGCCATGATAGAACATTTTCAAGGCGGTCCGGTTGGCCTGGATACGCTGGCTGCGGTAATCAGCGAGGAACGTGGCACGGTTGAAGACGTGTTGGAACCTTATTTACTGCAGCAGGGTTTTATAATGCGCACCCCCAGGGGGCGAGTGGTCACGCATAAAGCATACAGTCATTTTGGCCTGCCCGCGCCCAGGCAGCAAATCGGCAGCGATGACATCTTTGACATTTAATAATTCGTTAAGAGACGAATGAAAGAATTTAACTGGCCGGTACGAGTATATTACGAAGATACCGATGCGGGCGGCGTAGTGTTTTATGCGAATTATTTGAAGTTTTTTGAACGGGCCAGAACCGAAATGCTGCGTAGTGTGGGTTTTGAGCAGGATAATCTTCTAGCCGAACAAAATCTGATTTTTGTAGTCCGTTCCGTGAAAGTAGACTATTTAAAACCTGCCCGCTTCAACGAACTGTTGGACGTTAGTGCAAAAGTTATAGAGTACAAAAAAACTAATTTTACCTTTGAACAAGCGATCACCCGGCAACAAGATATTTTATGCACGGGTGAAATCCGGATTGCCTGCCTTGATGCGCAAAGCATGAAGCCCAAACTTATTCCCTCTGCTATTTTGGAACATTTAAGCTAATGAATACCGATTTATCCATCCTGACGCTGGTCAAAGAAGCCAGTATCGTCGTGCAGTTTGTTATGTTCATTCTGTTATCGGCATCGGTTGCGTCCTGGACCTTCATCTTCTCCAAACGGAAAGAATTGAAACAGGCCATAGCCATTACCGACGATTTCGAAGAGGAGTTTTGGTCTGGCGTCGGTTTGGCCGAGTTGTATAAAAAGATGTCCAGCGACCGGTTCGAGCCGGAAGGTATCGAAAAAATCTTTCTGGCCGGCTACCGCGAGTTCGCACGGATGCGCCAGAAAGGCGATGTCGAACCCTCTGTCCAGGTCGAAAGTGCGCAACGGGCCATGCGTATCGAATTGTCCCGCGAGTTGGATAGGTTGGACGAGACTTTGCCGTTTTTGGCGACAGTCGGTTCTACCAGTCCGTATATCGGTTTGTTTGGCACTGTCTGGGGCATCATGAACTCGTTCCGCGCTTTGGGCGAAATTAAAAATGCTACCTTGGCGAATGTCGCTCCAGGTATTTCCGAAGCGTTAATTGCTACCGCGATCGGTTTGTTCGCGGCGATTCCAGCGGTAATTGCCTATAACCGCTTCTCTACCCGTTTGGATCGCTTGGCCGGCCGTTACGAGTTATTCGTCGACGAGTTCGTGGTATTACTACAAAGACAGGCGCACAGCAAATGAATGTGGGCGGCAGCAATCGTAGATCGCGAAAAAAACGCGGGGTAATGGCCGAAATCAACGTCGTACCCTATATCGACGTTACCTTCGTGCTGTTGATGATATTCATGATTACCGCGCCGCTGGTGCAAACCGGTGTCGATGTCGAGTTGCCGCAAGCCGAGGCCGAGTCTGTGGATTTACAAGATCAGGTGCCGGTGATCGTTTCGATCAAAAAGGACGGCAGTTTATACGTCGATATTGGCAATGGCGATGAAGAAGCCGATACGCCTGTCGATGTCGATACCGTTAAAACCAGAGTAGCGGCGGTATTCAGAAATAATCCCAAAGCCCAGCTCTACGTGCGTGGCGACCATGAAGTGGATTACGGCAGTATCGTCAAAGTGATGGTTGAGTTGAAGAAAACCGGCGCCCCCAAAGTGGGCTTGATGACCGCGCCGCCGCCAGACAGCAAATAAACACCACCATGAAAAGTTTTAAACCTTCGCTCGCGCAGGCGATAGCGCTACATATTCTGATTGTGTTGTTGTTCAGTTTCAGTTTTCTCACCGAGACTGACGACGCGCAAATGTCGCCGCCCGCGGACATTATTGAAGCGACTGTATTGGACGGTGCGGAAATCGATGCGGAAGCCGAGCGCTTAAAGCAGAACGAAACAAACAAGCAGCAAGCCGAGAAACAGCATCAAGAGCAACTGGAAAACGCCAGAAAAGCCGAAGAGCAGTTGTTGCAGCAAGCTAAAAAGCAACGTGTGCTTGAAGAGCAAAAAATTCAGGAAGCCGCTGAAAAGCGCAAGCAGGAAGCATTAGAAGAAAAGAAGATGCAGGAACAGCTCGCTGCGAAGCGTAAGGATGAGGAAAAAAAGTTAGAGGAGGCCAAGGAACGGCAAGCTCTGGAACAGAAAAAAGCCAAGGAAGCCGCGGAAAAGCAGAAACAGGCCGAACTGGACAAACAAAAGGAAGCAGCGGAAAAGCAGAAGCAAGCCGAACTGGAAAAACAGAAGGAGTTGGCGGAAAAACAAAGGGAAGTAGAGAAACAGAAATTGCTGGAAAAGCAAAAACAACAGGAAATGGAACGCGAAGCCAAGTTGAAGGAACAAAAACTGGCGGAGGAAGCGCGCGAGAAACAGCAGGAAGCCGAAATCAAAAAGCTGGAGCAGGAAAAGAAGTTGCAGGAACAAAAAGCTCTGGAGCAGCAAAAAAAGCTGCAGGAGCAAAAGATCGAGGAGGCCAAGCGCCAAGAACAAGCAAAACAAGCGGAAGCCAAGGCCAAAGCGGAAAAGGAAAAGCAGTTAGCTGACGAAAAAGCTAAAGCCGAAAAAGAAAAACAGGCTGCGCTTAATGCGGAAAAAGCCAAGCAAGCCGCCGAGGCTGAGGCCAGGGCCAAAGCGGAAAAAGATAAACAACTCGCTGCCGAGAAAGCGGAGAAAGAACGCCAAGCCAAAATAGCGGCGGAAAAAGCCGAAAAAGAACGCATGGCTGCCGAAGCGGAAGCCAAAGCCAAGGCTGAAAAAGAACGTCAGGCCAAACTGGCTGCGGAAAAGGCAGAGAAGGCTGAGAAAGAAAGACTTGCTGCAGAAGCGGCGGCAAAAGCCAAAGCAGAACAAGAGCGCCAAGCTGCGATAGCGGCGGCTGAAAAAGCGGAAAAAGAACGGCAGGCTGCGGAAGCAGCCGCGGCGGCTGCGGCAAAAGCGGCATCGGATAAACAGGCTGTTGATTCTGCCAAACAGATGATTGCGCGCAAAGTCGAAGGCGCCTGGACGCGGCCGATCAACGCAACGCAAGGCTTGAGATGCACAATTCAGGTAAAATTGTTGGCTAGTGGTGATGTGATGGACGCTGTGGTAATTGGTAGTAGTGGTGATCCGATTTTTGATCGTTCGGCGGAGAATGCAGTGAGAAAAGCCTCGCCTTTGCCGGTACCACAAGATAGAAATTTATTTAATCAGGAATTTAGAGTTTTCACCTTTGTGTTTAAACCGGAATAATCAGTAAAACGGAAACGAGAGAATGATGTTAATCACAAGAATGTTAGTCGGCGGCATTTTGGCTGGGATGTTTACAGTGGCGCAGGCGGCCGGTTTAACCATAGAAATTACCAAAGGTTCGCAAACTGCGGTGCCTATCGCCATCGTGCCGTTTGCTCAACAAGGTTCTATCGGCAATGTTAAATTGTCCGATGTGATCAGTTCTGATTTGGGTGGCAGCGGGTTTTTCAAAACCTTGTCCGAAGACGATATGCTGACCAAGCCCAGCGAACCCGAGCGGGTTAATTTCAAGGATTGGCAGGTACTAGGCCAAGACTATATGGCGATAGGCCAAGTGGTCGGTAATGGTGGCAGCTACAACATCCAGTTTCATTTGTTTAATGTGCATAACGGCCAGTTATTGATGGGTTACCGTTTGACGGCCGGCGCTAACGAATTGCGTCGTGCCGCGCATCACATCAGTGATCTGATTTACGAAAAACTGACCGGCCGCAAAGGCGCATTCAATACCCGGATTGCTTATGTCACCAGCGTGCGCCGCGGCAATGGCAAGCAGTTCATGCTGCAAGTGGCCGATGCCGATGGTTATAACCCCCGGACTATTGCCGAATCTCCGGAACCTATTATGGCGCCGGCTTGGTCGCCTGACGGCAGCAAAATCGCTTATGTATCCTTCCACACCAAACGTTCGGAAATCTGGGTGCAGACTTTGGCGACGGGACAACGTGAAAGCGTTTCCTCTTATCCGGGCATCAACGGTGCGCCGGCTTTTTCACCGGACGGTAGTCGTCTGGCGGTTACGCTTTCTAAGGACGGCAGTCCCGATATTTACGTTTTGAACTTGGGTAGCCGCTCTTTGACGCGCTTGACCAACAGTTTATCTATCGATACCGAACCGACCTGGTCGCCGGATGGCAGCTCTATCTTGTTTACGTCTGATCAAGGCGGCAAACCGCAGCTTTATTTGATGCCAGCTTCGGGGGGCAAAGCTAGCCGGGTTACATTCCAAGGCGACTATAACGCCAGAGGCCGTTTTTCCGCCGATGGCAGAAGCCTGGCGATGGTAACGGGTAGTGGCGGTGGCTATAAGATTGCGGTTATGGACATGGCCTCGCGCACTGTGAACGTGCTAACCGAGGGTAATCTTGACGAATCGCCCAGTTTTGCGCCTAATGGCAGCATGGTCTTGTTTGCCGCGAATCGCGGCGGCCGGTCGGCCTTATCGGTGGTATCCACCGATGGCGCGATGCAACAGAAATTGGCATTCGAGAGTGGCGAGGTCCGTGAACCGGCCTGGGCACCTTGATTGCAAGCGCGATAGCCCTCACACTATCGCTACCTGAGTTTTAATTAATATTTGGAGAAAATTGATGAGATTTAACAAAACCTATTTGGCTTTGGCCATGACTGCGATTTTGGTAACAACAGGCTGTAGCTCAACCGAAGAAGAAGGTTTGGCCGATTCTACCCAAGGAACTGATGCGTCTACCAGCGGTTACAATGACGGTTCCATGTCCGGCAGCCAATTTGGTTCAGGCAATGGCAGCAGCTTTGGTTCCGGTTCCGGCGCGAATCTGGGGCCTGAGTTTAGCGACCCTAACAATCCATTGTCCAAACAAGTGATTTATTTTGAATTGGATAGCAGCCAAGTCAAACAAGATTACGTGCCGGTGGTAGCAGCGCATGCCCGTTATTTGGCTTCTCACCCTAACCAACACGTGATTCTATCCGGCCATGCCGACGAGCGCGGTTCTAGTGAGTACAACATCGCACTCGGTGAGCAACGGGCAAAATCCGTGGAAAGAATGATGCGTTCGCAAGGCGTTACCGCAAGCCAATTGGAAGTGGTGAGCTACGGTGAAGAAAAGCCCGCTGTTTCTGGTCATGACGAGTCAGCGTGGCAACAAAATCGCCGCGTGGAAGTTGGCTATCAATGAGTAAGCGTGCACTTCTGATACTGACGCTTGGCTCCGGTCTAAGCGCCGGAGCTGTTGCTGCGCCTAACGGTGCGGGTTACCCGGCTGTGAATGCTTATGCGCAGCCGGCCGCCACTGACAATGCTATTTTTGAGGTATTGGGCAGATTGGAGCAGTTACAGTCGGAAGTGCAACAATTGCGCGGCATGGTCGAGGAGCAATCCCAGACCATCGCCGACTTGCAAAGAAAACAAAGCAATATGTACTCCGATCTGGATGATCGGGTGCAGGCGCTTACCGCAGGTGGGCAAACGCCGCCAAGTCAAACGCCAGCTCCAGCTCCTGCCGATACGGCTGCCACTGGACAAGTGCCGGTTATTGCTGCTCAACCCGCTGCGGCGACGGCCCCGGCTACACCAACTCCGGCACCCGTTGCAACTGCGACCCCTGCTCCGGCTGCGCCCGTTGTGGACAATAAGCCGACCACGACAGCGGCACAAGGCAACGAAAAGGAAAGGTATCAATCGGCTTACGACACTTTACGCAATGGCCATAATGCCCAAGCCATCAAAATGTTTCAGGAGCTGCTGAAGGATTTTCCGGCCGGCGAGTTTGCCGACAATTCTCAGTACTGGTTGGCGGAAGCGTATAAGATCAACCGCGAGTTCGACGCGGCGCGCGCCGCATTCAATAAAGTGGTTAGTCAATATCCCAATAGCTCGAAAGTCCCTGATGCCTTGCTGAAACTAGGCTATATCGAATTCGATCTGCAAAACACCGCAAAAGCTCGCGATTATCTGACGCGAGTGACGACCAGTTATCCAGGCACCACTGCCGCGCATTTGGCGGAAAAAAAGCTGGCGCAAATGCCGCAATAAATTGGCGTTGGGATGGAGCAAACGCTACGTATTACCGAAATATTCTATTCACTACAGGGTGAAGCGAATACGGTGGGGTTACCCACCGTATTTATTCGCTTGACCGGCTGTCCCTTGCGCTGTTCCTATTGCGATACCGCTTATGCCTTTGCTGGCGGCGAGAAACTCAGCATCGACGACATTCTCCTGCAAGTTGGCCGTTACGACACCCGCTATGTCACGGTAACCGGCGGCGAACCTCTAGTGCAACCGGGCTGCAATCCTTTAATGGTCAGACTGCTCGATACTGGTTACCAGGTTTCGTTGGAAACCAGCGGTGCATTGGATGTGTCGATGGTTGACAGCCGGGTCAGTAAAGTCATGGATTTGAAAACGCCGAGCTCCGGAGAGCTTGAGCGCAATCGCTATGACAATATCCAGTATTTAACGTCCCACGATCAAGTCAAGTTCGTGATTGCCGATGCTGCCGATTACCAATGGGCCAAGCAACAACTTGAGTTGTATCGCTTAGTTGAACATTGCCAAGTATTGTTCTCGCCGGTGATGGATGTGATGTCGCCGACCGAGCTGGCTGAGCGTATTTTGGCCGACCAACTGCAGGTTCGGTTTCAAATTCAATTACATAAATTTCTTTGGAACGACGCGCGTGGAAAATAGCAGCAGTTCCAGGCCGGCCATCATTTTACTGTCCGGCGGTCTGGATTCAATAACAGTCCTGGCACTTGCCAAACAACAAGGGTTTACTTGCTACGCTCTGAGTTTCGATTATGGCCAGCGCCATAATGCCGAATTGGAAGCGTCGAGGAGGATTGCCAAGCATTACCAGGTCGCCGACCATAAGATTATCAATCTCGGCTTGAGCGCAATAGGTGGTTCCGCGTTGACAGACGCTCGGATCGATGTGCCGACTTCACCGCAAGCCGGTATTCCAGTAACGTATGTGCCTGCCAGAAATACTATATTCCTGGCATTTGCCCTGGGTTGGGCGGAAGTGGTGAACGCTCACGACGTATTCATCGGCGTGAACGCCGTCGATTATTCCGGTTACCCCGATTGTCGGCCAGAATTTATCAAAGCTTTTCAAGATATGGCCAACCTGGGCACCAAAGCCGGGGTGGAGGGCCATAAAATTCAAATTCACACGCCGCTGATAGCACTTAGTAAAGCCGAAATTATTCGACAAGGTCTGGCGCTTGGCGTCGATTATGCCGATACCGTTTCCTGTTATTCAGCGGATATCAAAGGCAGAGCCTGCGGTGTGTGCGATGCCTGCAGATTGCGGGCGGCCGGTTTCCAAAATCTGGGTGTGACCGATCCAACTCATTATCGACCTAAATAACCGGGGTTGACGCGCATTTATTGGAAACTCAAATAGCACGGGGATTTATTTGTCGGCTAAGCTATAAATAAATTTATCGTCGATCTGAGGGTCTTTCAGTATGCAAGTCAATCAAACCAAGTCCCAATTTGTCGCCGTGGCTTCCATAGCCGCCGAATTGAGCGCGGTGATGGAAGTGGCCAAGGAAATTTCTCTCGCGGCAGCCAATGCCAAAGCGATTGCTTTCAGGGCCGGTGAAAAGGCCAAGGGCTTCCAACCCATCACGGACTTCATAAACGAATTGGCCAAGGATACGATCGAATTGGTCAATAACATCAACGAATACGCATTCCATCTTTATCGTCTGACAGTCAATGAACAGCGCATGACCGAAGCATGCAGACGCTTCGAGAAAGTGGGGCAGTTGGCTGTCGGAGCCAGATATGCCGATTCCTTAGCCACCCCATTGCAGGAAGTCAGGCTAAGAACGCAGATTTGTCATCGAGAGTTTATTATCCAGGTTTCGGAATTACTGATTAAGTTGGCGGATGTGATGCATCCGGCTAGGGCGGCTCGGGTGATTGCTGCCAACTCCCGGATAGAAGCTTCGCAAGCGGGAGAGTATCTGCAAAGTCTGCAAGCGGTCGCTGAAAGCGTCGATAACGCCGCGCAAATAATCAACGACAAAGTACATAAATGCCGGAGTGCATTGACGATTATAAATGTCGCCGAATAGCGCACCCATCAAACCCAGTATGGCCAAGAGGTAAAGTTAGCATGAGAATGACCAAAATTTATGAGGGCGCCTATCAATGGATAATGTTTGGCCGCGATGCACATAAGCCCGAGAAAATCATTGATACCAACCAATATATGGTAAGGACGGCCAATCGCTGCCTTTTGATCGATCCCGGCGGCATAGAGCTGTTTGCGCCAATGCTGGCGGCGGTATTACACCATGCGCCGGTCGAGGAAATTACTGATTTGTTCGCCTCGCATCAAGATCCGGACATCATTTCATCTTTGGGTTTATGGGATCAAGCGCTGCCCAATGCCAAGCTGCATGCCTCAGCATTATGGGAAGGTTTTTTAAGGCACTTCGGCTGCGAAACTATCGAATATGTCCCGATTCCCGACCATGGCGGAGTCATCAATCTCGGTACTACCGAATTGCAGATTGTTCCCGCTCACTATTTGCATGCCTCCGCTAATTTCCATATTTATGATCCACACGCCAAAATCCTGATGTCCGGCGATGTCGGTGCAGCCTTGGAACCGCCTGGAACGCCAGTATTTGTGGACAACTTCGATATGCACGTCGATAAAATGCGTTTTTTCCATCAGCGTTGGATGCCCTCTAATCAAGCTAAGCGCGCCTGGATTGATCGGGTCAGGAAGTTGGATATCGACATACTGGCCCCGCAACATGGTCGGATGTTCAAAGGCGATGATGTGAAGCGTTTCTTAGATTGGTTCGAGGCCCTACAAGTCGGGATTGCCGTATAAAACAAGCATTTGCCGAAAATTGGGTTTATAATCCGGCCATTACGAGCCCCCGTCGCGAGACGGGGGTTTTTTGTTAGTGAGAGTAGTTGAGGTATCTCATCAAGCATGGCGCAAAAACTTTATATACAGACTAACGGCTGTCAAATGAACGAATACGATTCCGATAAGATGCGGGACGTATTGATCGCATCGCACGGCATGGAATTGACCGACATTCCGGAACAAGCCGATGTGCTGCTGCTAAACACTTGTTCGATCCGCGAAAAAGCTCAGGAAAAGGTATTTTCCGCCGTGGGGCGCTGGAAAAAAATCAAAGATAAACGTCCCGGTGTGATTATTGGTGTTGGTGGCTGCGTAGCCAGCCAGGAAGGTGCGGCCCTGCAAAAGCGCGCGCCGTATGTAGACATTGTGTTTGGTCCGCAAACCCTGCACCGCTTGCCTGAGTTGTTAAACCAAGCACGTAGTGGCGGTAAGCATGTAGTCGACATTTCTTTTCCCGAAATCGAAAAATTCGATAATTTACCGGAACCGCGTGCGGAAGGCCCCAAGGCCTATGTATCGGTGATGGAAGGGTGCAGTAAGTACTGTACCTATTGTGTCGTGCCGTACACTCGCGGTGAAGAAGTCAGCCGGCCGCTGAACGATGTGATTGCTGAAATCGAAACGCTGGCTAGACAAGGTGTGCGCGAGATCAATCTGCTCGGCCAAAACGTTAATGCTTATCGCGGCGCGATGGAAGACGGCGATGTGGCTAGTTTTGCGCTGTTGTTGCATTGCGTTGCCGCTGTCGATGGTATAGACCGTATTCGTTTCACTACATCGCATCCTTTAGAATTCACTGACGATATTATCGAAGCGTTTGCCGAGATTCCGCAGCTGGTCAATCACTTGCATTTGCCCGTGCAGAGCGGCAGCAACCGCATTTTGGCGGAAATGAAGCGTGGTCATAGGCGCGAAGATTATCTGGAAATCATGCGCAAGATGAAAGCGGTGCGGCCAGGCATCAGTTTGTCGTCGGATTTTATCGTCGGCTTTCCCGGTGAAACCGAAGAAGATTTTGAAGATACCATGGCCTTGATCGAGGAAGTCGGTTACGACCTGTCTTACAGTTTTATCTTCAGTGCCAGACCGGGCACGCCGGCGGCCAACTTTGCCGACGATGTCAGCATGGCTGTTAAGGAGCAACGCTTGAAACGCTTGAAAGACCGCCTGAACGAAATGTTCATGGCTATTTCGGAGTCGATGATCGGTAGCGTGCAAAGTGTGTTGGTGGAGGGCATCTCCAAGAAAAACCCGTTGCATCTAACCGGGCGGACCGAAAATAACCGCGCCGTCAATTTTGCCGGGCATCCGCGCTTGATCGGGCAGTTCGTCGACGTGTATATTGCCGAAGCCTTGCCCAATTCGTTACGGGGTCGCCTGGTGGAATCGTCCATCGAAAAAATCCAGCAGACCGCCTAGTGTTGAACGCCAGCCTTTTTTCGCAAGAAATTACCCTGTTACCCGCCGATGCGCAACGCCTGTCCAATTTTTGCGGACAGTTGGATGCGCATATCCGCCAAATCGAGCAACGCTTACAGGTGGAGATCGCCAATCGCAGCAATCATTTCAAGGTCACGGGTGTCGATGCTGCGGTCAAAGCGGCTTGTGCGGTGATTCAGAAATTGTTCGAATTGACCGAGCGGGAAGAAATCACTCCGGAGCAAGTGCATTTGAGTTTGCAGGATGCCAGTATCGACCAGTTACTACAGGCTGCGCCGAGCGTGAAATCGGAGCCGGTGGCGATTAAAACCAAGCGCGGTGTAATCAAGGGTCGCGGTTTTAATCAGCAGGACTATTTGCGCAAGATCATTTCGCATGACATTAATTTCGGTGTCGGTCCCGCGGGTACCGGTAAAACCTATCTGGCGGTCGCGTGTGCGGTTGATGCGTTGCAAAATGAGACCGTGCGGCGGATTATTTTGGTACGGCCGGCGGTGGAAGCGGGCGAGAAGTTAGGTTTCCTCCCAGGCGATATGGCGCAGAAAGTCGACCCCTATTTGCGGCCCTTGTACGATGCGCTATACGACATGTTGGGTTTCGAGCGCGTCGAAAAATTGCTGGAAAAAAATGTCATCGAAGTGGCGCCCTTAGCCTTCATGCGCGGTAGAACCTTGAACGACTCGTTTATTATTCTGGATGAGGCGCAAAACACGACGGTGGAACAAATCAAGATGTTTTTGACCCGGATCGGTTTCGGTTCCACTGCCGTCATTACCGGCGATGTTACGCAAATCGATTTGCCCAACGAAAAAATGTCCGGTCTGAAACATGTGTTGAAAGTGTTGAAGGATGTGGACGGTATCAGTTTTACCTTTTTCGGCGTGCGCGACGTGGTTCGGCATCCGTTGGTGCAGCGCATCGTCGCCGCCTACGAGCATTACGAAAAAGAGCACATGCCGTCGGCGTAGTCTATGAATTATATCGACATGCAAATTGCTACTTCGGCACCTCATCCCGAACTCGAGCAGTTTCAGCAATGGGTGGACGCCGGGCTAGCAAGCTTTGAGGATGATGCGGACTGCGAGTTGGTGATTCGTTTGGTCGACGATGTGGAAAGCGCAGAGCTGAATCAGCAGTATCGGCATAAAAACGGACCGACTAACATCCTGAGCTTTCCCTTTGAAGCCCCGGCGGGCATGGACATGGACTTGCTGGGCGATTTGGTGATTTGTGCACCGCTGATAGGGCTGGAAGCTGCGCAGCAAAATAAATTGCCCGAGCACCATTGGGCGCATATCACTATACACGGCGTATTGCATTTGCTAGGGTATGACCACATAGAGGATCAGGATGCCGAACAAATGGAAGCATTAGAGATTGAGATTTTGAGCAAATTAGGTATAGCAAACCCTTATATGGAGGATGGAAAGCAATGAGCGATGGTAACCCCCCGAGTAGTCAACCCCATAAGAGTTTGATCGAGCGCATCGGTCATTTTCTGAGTGGGGAGCCGCAAGATCAGGAAGACTTGCTGGAAATATTGAGAGAATCGCAAGAAAAACATCTGTTAGACTCCGACGCACTGGCCATGATGGAAGGCGTGATGCACGTGGCGGAGATGCGGGTCAGAGACATCATGATTCCGCGTTCACAAATGGTCGTCGTTCCTAGGGAAGCGGAACTGGAAACCATCTTTCCTTTAGTGGTCGAATTTGCTCATTCCCGTTTTCCCGTCATCGAAGAAGATCGCAGCAAGGTGGTTGGTGTTTTGCTGGCCAAGGATTTACTGGCTCATGCTTTAAAGGATAAAACCCTGAAAGTCGAGGATGTCATGCGCCCGGTCAACGTGGTGCCGGAAAGCAAACGTTTAAATGTGTTACTAAAAGAATTTCGCACCGAGCGCAACCACATGGCCATCGTCGTCGACGAATACGGCAATGCCGCCGGCTTGGTGACGATTGAAGACGTCCTGGAGCAAATCGTCGGCAAGATTGAAGACGAACACGATGACGACGAAGTACAAGAATTTATTTCTCAGCGTAGCGAGAAAGAATTTATCGTCAGCGCGCTGACACCCATCGAAGAATTCAACGATTATTTTTCCGCCGCATTGGAAGACGACGAATACGACACGCTAGGCGGTTTAATCGTGCAGCGTCTAGAACATTTTCCGAAGAAAGGCGAGAAGGTGGAGCTGGACGATTTCTGTTTCGAGGTATTGCGGGCCGACAATCGGCGAGTGCATTTACTGAAATTGAAGATCAAATAACTGTGTTCTGCGCGCTGGTGCCTGAGGCATTAAGCATTAGTAGTTCCTCGAACGCATCGGCCGGCAGGGCTTTGGAGAATAAATAGCCCTGCCCATAGTCGCACTCCGCTTCCAGCAGTAGCTGGCGTTGTTGTTCGGTTTCTATGCCTTCCGCGATGACTTTCATCCCCAGCTTGTGCGCCATGACGATAATCGCTTCGCAGAGAATTTTGTCGCTGGAATTCGGCGACAAATTGCCGACGAAAGACTGATCGATTTTCAGATAATCGATATCGAATTTCTTCAGATAAGCCAGCGACGAATAGCCGGTGCCGAAATCGTCCAGCGATACTTGTATCCCTGCGTCTCGAAAAGCCAGTAATTGATCTTTCACCACATTACTGGCGTCCAGCAGCAAGCCCTCGGTAATTTCCGCGACGATGCTTTGTCCCGGCAGCTCAAGTGTTTGCAAGTATTCCAGCCAAGTGCCGTGGGACTGGTCGTCGTAAAACTGCATCGGCGACTTGTTGACGCTGATCTGAAAGTCCGGATGGTATCGGGCACGCCATTGTTTGACCTGTCCTGCCGCTTGTTTAAATACCCAAGTACCGATTTCGGCAATCAGGCCTATATCTTCGGCAATATGCACAAATTCGCTGGGGCTGACCATGCCCCGTGTCGGGTGTTGCCAGCGGATCAGCGCTTCGGCTTTATGGATGGCGCCGGATCCCAGATCCACGACCGGCTGGTAATATACTTCAAATTGGTTGGCCTCCAAAGCATGGCGCAAATCGTCGGCAATCAGCATGCGCGCTAGAGCGGCTTCCTGCATTGACGGAGTGAAATAACAATAGCGATTACGGCCCTGGTGTTTCGCTGCGTACATTGCCTGATCGGCGTTTTTTATTAAGGTATCGATTCTCTCGGCGTCCTTCGGGTACAGGGTGATGCCGATACTGGCCGAGATGTAGGCCACTTTGCTTTTCAGCTGAAAAGGTTCGGCGAGTCTTTGCAGGATGTTTTTGACCACCCGTTCGGCATCCTCAGCATCATCAAGTTCGCCGAGGATGACTGTGAATTCGTCGCCGCCCAATCGGGCGACAGTATCGGAATCGCGTACGCAATGCAGCAGCCGTTGTGAGGCATCTTTTAACAATAAATCGCCCATATCGTGACCCAGCGTATCGTTAACTTCCTTGAAACGGTCCAGATCAAGCAATATCAAAGCGACCTGCAAGCCGCTGCGATGTGCCTTTTTGATTTCTTGATCCAGCCTGTCATGAAACATGCGGCGGTTGGGCAGGCCGGTGAGCGGATCGAAATTGGCTTGGGTCCAGATCAGTTCTTCGGACTGCTTCTTTTGGGTGATGTCGGAAAATAACGCAACTCGCCGCTGCGGCAGGCCATCCGCGCTAAATATGGTATTGATGGTCAGTTGCTCAGCAAATATCTCGCCGTTCTTCCGACGATTCCAAATTTCGCCTTTCCAGTGACCGCTACTGTTGATGGCTTGCCACATGGCTTGATAAAACTGTTCGCCCTGCCGCGCCGAGTTCAGAATGTTATGGTTTTTACCGATGACTTCGTCCAATGTGTAGCCGGTCAAAGCGGTGAAAGCCGGATTGACATTGATAATCATGCCTTGTGCGTCGGTCACGGCCATCGCTTCGCTGCTGTTCTGATAGACTAAGGACGCCAATTGCAGTTCTTCATTGCTGCGGCTGCGGTCGATTGCAATGCCGGCCAAATGCGAGGCCTGTTCAATCATCTGAATATCGTCTGCTCCTGGCTCTGCGGGATGGCGCTGGTAAATACCAAAAGTACCCAACAATTGGCCGGACGCGCCACGTATCGGCTCAGACCAGCACGACCCTAAACCAGCCCTAGCCGCAAGCTCGGTAAACGGCGCCCAATAAGTATGGTTTTGAATATCTTCGACAATCACTCGCTGGCCGAAATACGCAGCCGTACCGCATGAGCCGACACCGGGGCCTACGTAAAGGCCGTCTACAGCAGAATTGTAGAAGTCGGGTAGATGCGGTGCAGAGCCTATGAACAAGCGATTACCTTCGTTATTTAATAGCAATATCGAACAAATTAAGTCAGGATTTTGGGCCTCTACACCCAATACCACCGCTTGCAGGATCTCCGGCAGTGCCGCGCCTTTGGATACTAATTCCAGCACATGGTTATGGGCGCGCTCACGATTGGCCGCTTGTTGGCGGTCAGTAATATCCATGGCTATGCCGATGATACCGACCGTTTCTTTGTTGATGTCTTGCAATGGCGTGCGGGTTATTTGTATGGTGTGCCGTTTGCCATCGGCAAATTTTATTTGCTCGAGGGACTGATGTGCTTGATTTGCTTGCGCTAAACACGCTTGATCGGCACTTAAAAAACGGGCTGCGATCTCCGCGCCGAACAACTCGGCCAATGGTTCGTTGGCAATTAAACGGGTTTCCGGCAGGCCAAGGGCATCGCAAAAAGTATGGTTCACAAACAAAAAGCGCGTATCAAGGTCGGCCAACCAAATGCCGACGGGGGCGTTGTCGAGAATGGCATGCAACTTAGCTTCGGAGGCATGTAACTCGGCTATTTGCGAGTTTAATTGTTCGGTCATCGACATGAAACTATTCGCCAGATAGCCGATTTCGTCGTTACGATGTGTCGGTAACCCGGTCAGCGGCGTGCCCAGCTTGAATTGACCGATGGCGGTGGTCATCGAATTGAGCGGTTTTGCCAGGACGCGCGCCAACATTAGCGAAATTGCACTTGCCAGCAGGCTGAACAACAAGGTTATTTCGATAACGCTCACTCCCAGAGCTTTACTTTCCTGCAAAACGTTTTTCAGCGGCGTATATAAACCCAGCATGGCGAAGCGTCCGCTGCTTTCCGAGCCCAACGGCAGTTTTACGAAAGCGGCGAGTGAAGAAGCGGCCAAACTTTGCGTATCGCTGGTCGCGAATACCGAATGCGCTTGTTTGCCAGCCAGAATCGCTTTTACGTTCGGGATGTCTTCCTGAATCAGGAAACTGCGGCCGCTCTCAAATCCAAAGGTTTTTGCCGCGTCGGGGTGAATTAAATAGTCCCCTCTGTCGTTGCTGAGCAGCAATTCAATATCGTCGGGAATATTGCCGCGTACTTGCTCGAATAGCCCTTGTAAATCGACATTGATGACGATCACTGCGATGGTGGCGTTGGCCGACTTGATCGGCATCGCTATCCGCAGTGTGGGTTTGCCGAATCCCAGGTGCGTGCCTAATTCCTGATTTAAATTGATTTCCGAAACGTAATATTGCTCCGCAGCCAGCGGCACGGTTTCGAATACGTAAGGAAAATGGTTTTTCTCTTGTAACTGCGCGTCGGCAATCACTTTGAGGTTGTCTTGATCTCTATCGACTCTGACTAATTCCTTGCCGTAATGCTGCGTGTCGATCAAACGGATTTGACTGTATTCGGGATGGGCATTTAGCAAGCTGACAAAAATCTCCGCCAATTGATTTTTACGTATGCCCAACTTTGCGTCAGGTGTTGCCGAGACCATGTCGGCGCTGACCGGCAAATTGCTTAGAAACTTGACGTTGCTGGCGGTAGCTGCCAACGCATCGGCAAATCGGTTTCCCACGGCTTGGGTGTCGTTGAGCAGCTTATCCTTGGCGGTTCCCACCAGCATGGCTCGGCTGCGGTCGTAAACATAATAACCGGTCAGGCCTGTCGATAACGTGCCTAGCAGTGCCAGCCAGAAACCCAATTTTATGCCTATGCTGGAGCGCACTCAGAATGCCTCGGGCGCTTCGCCGGAAATGATTCTATCCCATAGCGTTTTGCGCGCTAGCGGATTGAGTATCGGTTCCAGCCAAATGATGGGTTGGTTTTGGGTGCTGTCGTTCTCCGGCGCTGTAATGGTGTTTGCCAAGCCGTGTTGCTGGGTTAGCGTTTCGCTGACTGCTTTTTCCAAGGTGTAATTGATCCATTTTTCTGCTAACTCGGGGTTCCGGCTATTTTGGGTGATGGCCCAGCAATCCAGCCAGGCCAGCGCACCTTCGCGGGGAATCACATAACCAATGTCTGCACCTGCTTCGCGCAGAGCTTTCAGTTGCTGGGTGCCGTAATTACCGAAAATCAAGGCTATATCATATTTGACAAACAGCCTGGTCGCTTCTTCGGCGGTCGCGTAAAAGGTCAGCACATTACGGCGTAACTTGGCCAATTCGTGAGCAGCCTGTTTTAGCTCGGGATCTGTCATCCGGAAGGGATTGGATACGCCCCTTAATAAGCCGACTATGGAGAAATTGTGATTACTGGCGTTAAAAGCCAATACTCGGCCCCGATAGGCTGGGTCCCACATAGCCGACATGGATTGGGGGGGAGTGTTAATGAGTTTGCGGTTATAGATCAGCCCCATTTCCGAGTAGGTGTAAGGGACAGCATACGTGTCGTTCCCGCGAACCAGGCCGGGGATGGCTTGCAAGTTTTGGAAACGCGGCAACTGCCGGGCATGGTTGGGAATATTTGTCATGCTGATCGGCCTGCTCAGGCCTTGATCGATATAACGCTGCAATTCCGCAGTATTGACAGCAAATACGTCATAGTTGCCACCATTGATTTTCTGCCAAAGGTCGTCGTCGGACGTTACCAGGGTTAACTCTATCGCGACGTCGAACCGCTGCTGGAATGCCGAAACCACTCCACTATCGGCGTAACCGTCCCAACTAAGCACCCGCAGTGTTTCCTGGGCGGATACCCATCCGGATGTTGCCAGACATATAATCGTAAGAAAATATGTCAGAACGGTGGCGGAACATTTGGCAGTAATGCTCATAAGGCTATCGGCATGAATTTGTCGGGCCATCATAACCAATAAGTATGCGCTTTCCGCCAATGTCGATATTGATATTATGTTTCCGCGCACAGATTCCGAAAATAATGCCATGAGGCTATCTGGTCGGATTGTCGTTTAGGGTGGGTCCGGATTAATCGGCTTGATCGACTTTGATCAGAATGCGTAAAGCATTTTGCCGGGTGCTGTGGTTGAAACTGTTGAAGCCGTGATTGTCGGATTGTTCAGTGTCGGTGTTGCCGGCAATTTCCACCCATTCGCCGAGATTGGCGCGTAAAGTGGTGTGAGCGGATTGGGTTTCGATGTGGCCGTTGCGCTGAAAGCTATCCGACCACGGTTCTATATCGAGAGTGACCTGGTTGCCGGCCAAGCGCGGCGTAACAGCGAAGCCGGTACTGGCTTCAATCATCTGGGTATTGCTGCTTACCGCGGAGCCGTAACCATAACCCGAGTCGTATACGCTGTAATTTTGCACCGGCCGGACCTGTCCGGTTTTGATATGGGCCGCCTGGCCTTCCAGGGTGCGTAATTGTTGGTGTTGTTGCCGGTTTCGCAAGTCTTCGCTGTTGCCCATCATGCCGCGCATCTGAATCCTATTCGGCGTTGCGGCAATGGCCGCTTCTGCGTTCAATTCGGCTGCGGTTTTGCTACTGGTTTGCAAGACGCTGATGACTAAATTGCTGAGCCGGGCGTCGAGTTTTTGAATGACGGCCCGGATTTCGCCGAGTTTGGCGGGATTGGTTTTAACGATCAGACTGGCGCCGTTCTCGATGACGCGATCATCGGCATCCAGCAGCGGTGCCAGTAAAGTGCGTACGTCGGAGGCCGGACGGTTCATCAGGGGGATGACTTCTATCACCGATTCGTCGGCAAGCGCGAGGCCGGCTATCAACATCAAGCCGGCCAAGCAGGTTTTAGATCTCATTGTAAAGCGCGAGATATTGATTCGCACTGTTTTGCCAGGAGAAATCCTTGAGCATCGCGTTACGTTGAATTTTCTTCCAGACCGGTCGGTTGTGGAATAACACCAGGCTGCGTTTGATGGCTTCTATCAGCGCGGCCGCCGACGCATCGTTAAAAGAGATGCCGCTGGCGGTGCCGTTGGCAATACTTTCCGGCAGTGCGTCGACTACCGTATCTGCCAAGCCGCCGGTCTTTCTGACGATAGGTATCGTGCCATAGCATTGGCTATACATTTGGTTTAAGCCGCAAGGTTCGAAGCGCGAAGGCATCAGGAAGATGTCGGCGCCGGCTTCGATTTGATGCGCCAAGCGTTCGTCGTAGCCTATGGTGATGGATACTTTTTCCGGATATAAGCGGGCAAATTCCTGCAGGCGGTATTCGATGCTTTTATCGCCGCTGCCCAGTAAGGCAAATTGCAAGGGTAGGGTGGTCATCTCTTGCAAACAGCTCAGCACCAGATCGATACCTTTTTGCTCGACCAAGCGGCCAATCAAACCAAACAAAGGAGTTTCCGATTCCACCGGCAAGCCCAGTTGTTGTTGGAGTGCTGCTTTATTGATTTGCTTGTCTTTTAGCGTGTCGACGTTGAAAGGCTTCGCGATATAGGCGTCGTTCGCCGGATTCCAGACCGACACATCAATGCCGTTCAGAATGCCGCGTAACTGGCTTTGTTTATGCGCCAACAAGCCTTCCAAGCCGTAACCGAATTCAGGGGTCTGGATTTCCTGGGCATAAGTGGGGCTCACCGTGGTAATACGGTCGGAATAGCTCAACCCGCCCTTGATAAAGGACAGCATGCCGTGGAATTCCAGACCGTCCGGGTGGAGTAATTGCCCCGGCAGATTTAACTGGGCGTAGGTGCTGCCGGGAAACAGTCCTTGGTAGGCCATGTTGTGAATGGTAAAAATCGTCGCCGGCGGGTTGGGTTCCAATGACAGCAGTGCAGGTACCAAGCCGGTTTGCCAATCGTTGCAATGCACAATGTCGGCGTGCCAGTCTAAATAAGCCCGGTTGGTGGCCACTTCGACGATGATGCGGCAAAACAGCGCAAAGCGCTCACCAATGTTCGGCCAGGGGCGTCCGGCTTCATCAAGGTATGGGTTACCCGGAAAATTAAAGAACGGCGGATAATCCACCAGCCAGACGATGACATCACTGTCCGGCAAGCGGGTTTCCAGTAGGTTAACGTCGCAATTGTTGACTCGCACCGTGCATAGGTAACGGCCGGGTTCGCAGTTCTTGATGCCCTGGTAATTGGGCATGATGATGCGCACGTCCTGGCCCAACGCGGCCAGGGCCAGAGGCAGGCTGCCGGCGACATCCGCCAGGCCGCCGGTCTTGATCAAGGGGTGGGTTTCGCTGCTCGCGAACAGAATTTTTTTCATGTTGATAAAACTACATTTTCAAAATAATACCGGCCAGGGGCGGCAAGGTGACGGAAATGGAGTGGTCTTGGTTCATCCAGGGTTGCGGTTCTGACAACACGGAGCCGTTGCCAAGGTTGCTGCCGTCGTAATATTGAGAATCGGAATTGAAAATCTCGTAATAGGTGCCGGGATTGGGTACGCCGATTCGGTAACTTTCGCGCGGCACCGGGGTAAAGTTCAGGATCACGATCAAATCTTCATGCGCCGATTTGCGGCGATAACTAATGATGGATTGTTGATAGTCATGGCAATCGATCCATTCGAACCCGTGATGATCAAAGTCGTAACGGTGCAGGGCGGTATGGCTGGAATAGAGTTTATTCAAGTCTTTCACCAGGGTTTGCAAGCCTTTGTGATGCGGGTAATCTAAAACATACCAATCCAACGTGCGGTTACAGCTCCACTCGGTGCCTTGACCGAATTCGCAGCCCATGAACAACAATTTTTTGCCCGGATAAGTAAACATCATCGTGTACAGCAGGCGCAAATTGGCAAAGCGTTGCCATTCATCGCCCGGCATCTTATTCAACATCGAGCCTTTGCCGTGTACCACTTCGTCGTGCGAGAACGGCAGCACAAAGTTTTCTGTGAATGCGTAAAGCAGGCCGAAAGTCAGCGAATCATGATGGTATGAGCGGTGGATCGGTTGTTCCTGCATGTAATGCAGAATGTCGTGCATCCAGCCCATGTTCCACTTCATCGAGAAGCCCAAGCCACCGGTCCAGGTGGGGCGAGTGACTTGCGGCCAGGAAGTAGATTCCTCGGCCATGATCACCGTGCCGGGATGCTGCTCGTGGGTGACGGTATTCATCTGACGCAGGAAGTCGATGGCTTCCAGGTTTTCGTTACCGCCGTACATGTTCGGGATCCAGTCGTTGGCGTCTCGCGAGTAGTCCAGATACAGCATCGACGCCACAGCATCGACCCGCAGGCCGTCGAGGTGGAATTCCTCCAGCCAGAAGAAGGCGCTGGACAGCAGGAAGTTTTTCACTTCGTTGCGGCTGTAGTTGTAAATCAAGGTGCCCCAGTCGCGGTGCTCACCCTTACGCGGGTCTTCGTGTTCGTAAAGCGGCGTGCCGTCGAAGCGGCCCAGAGCGAAGTTGTCTTTTGGAAAGTGGGCGGGCACCCAATCCAAAATCACGCCGATGCCGTTTTGATGACAATGGTCGACAAAATAACGGAAATCGTCCGGCGTGCCGTGGCGGCTGGTCGGCGCAAAATAACCGGTGGTTTGATAACCCCAGGAAATGTCCAGTGGATGTTCGGTAACCGGCAATAACTCGATATGAGTAAACCCCAGCTCCTTCACGTAGTCCACCAATTGCTCGGCAAGCTCGCGATAATTCAGGAAATTGCCGCGATGGTCGCGTCGCCAGGAGCCCAGGTGTACCTCGTAAATCGACATTGGCTGATGCAGCCAGTCGTGCTGCGGACGGTGGTCCATCCAGCTACCGTCTTGCCAGGTATAGCTGTCTTCTACTGTGACTATCGCGGCGGTTTGCGGACGGAATTCGAATTGCTGGCCGTAAGGGTCGGTTTTGACTAGCAGTTGGCCGGTATGGCGATTCAGAATTTCAAACTTGTACAAGCAGCCGGCAGACAGGCCGGGAATGAAAATTTCCCAGATACCGCTACTACCCAAGCTGCGCATCGGATGGCAGCGGCCGTCCCAGCGATTGAAATCGCCGATCACGCTGACCCGCTGTGCGTTCGGCGCCCAAACCGCAAAATGTACGCCGGGAATATCGGCCACGCTGTGCAGGTGCGAACCAAGCTTTTTGTAAATATGCCAATGCCGACCCTCGGCAAACAAATGTTGGTCGAACTCCGGCAGCACCGGGCCGAAGCAATATGGGTCGTAGTGTTGATGGTCGTAGCCGTCCTTGTCCGTCCAAAATAATGGGTAATGCTCGGGGATGGCTTCGTTGCCCGGATGGTATTCGAAAAAATCGGTGTCGGGAATGCGAGAGAATTCTGGGCCTTTGGGACTGCTGATTCTTACGGTTTCCGCATAGGGCAAATACACTCTGATGACATTATCGCGGCCTTGACCATGACGGCCTAGCAGGGCGAAAGGATCGTGATGCTTTGCTTCGGTGAGTTTGATTAGTTCTGAATCAAGCGTGTTGGTTTTGCTTGGCTTGTTCATTTTGCAATGCCTCAGTTATAGTTAGTTATCGGTTGGCAGGAATAGCAATTTTGGTAATGACCGACTTTTCAGCATCAAATCGCTTGAGTTTTTACTTTTCCGTGAAGAGTAACGATAATGGCTCTACGCGGCAAGTGGCAGGTAGAGAAATCTGTGAAATGTCGGTTGCAGCCGGTTTTGGGCGGTAAAGCTTATTTAATTGAAAGAGGATACACATGTCAGTCGTCGATACACATCAAACGGAGAGACGGGTCAATGATTTAACCCGCAACACCATTGCGTTAATTCTGGCTGGCGGACGCGGATCGCGGCTGAAGGATATGACCGACTGGCGGGCCAAGCCGGCGGTGCCGTTTGGCGGTAAATTCCGTATCATCGACTTTCCTCTATCCAACTGTATCAACTCCGACATTCGCAAGATCGGTATCCTTACCCAGTATAAAGCGGATTCGCTAATTCGCCACATCCAGCAGGGTTGGGGTTTTTTGCGCGGCGAGTTTGGTGAATATGTCGACTTGATGCCCGCGCAACAACGGCATGACGAACATTCCTGGTACCAAGGCACCGCTGACGCGATTTACCAAAACATCGACATCCTGCGGGCCCGTAATCCTGAGTTTGTATTGGTATTGGCCGGCGATCACATTTACAAGATGGACTATTCGGTGATGCTGGCCGATCACGTTGCCAATAAGGCCGATCTGACTATAGGTTGTATCGAAGTCTCGCTGGAAGACGCCAAAGCGTTCGGTGTGATGCACGTGGATGAAAATCGCCGGGTGAAGGCGTTTGTCGAAAAGCCCGAAAATCCACCCGTCATGCCCGGCCGCGAAAACACTGCGCTGGCTTCCATGGGTATTTATATTTTCAATGCCGGTTTCTTGTTCGAACAACTGATCAAAGATGCCGACACCAAAGGCTCCAGCCGTGATTTTGGCAAGGACATCATTCCGTCGGTGATCGAAAAATACCGGGTCAACGCCTATCCGTTCCTCGATTTGCAAAGCGGCCAGCAAAGCTACTGGCGCGATGTGGGAACCATTGATGCCTATTGGGCGGCCAATATGGAATTGGTCGGTGTAAAACCAGATATGAATTTGTACGACAATACTTGGCCGATCTGGACCTATCAAGCGCAAACGCCACCGGCTAAATTTGTGTTTGACGATGACGATAGACGCGGCCAGGCTATCGACTCCATGGTCTCCGGCGGTTGCGTGATTTCCGGCGCCACAGTGCGCCACTCCTTACTGTTCTCTATGGTGCGTGTTAACTCCTACAGCTCGGTGCAGGATTCAGTGATTTTGCCCGAAGTGAATGTCGGTAGACATTGCCGGATTACCAAAGCCATCATCGAAAAGGGTTGTCAAATACCGGAAGGTACCGTGATCGGCGAGGACCGGGCGGAAGACGAAAAACGTTTTCACGTCAGCGAGGGCGGTGTGGTGTTGGTGACATCCGATATGCTGGGACAAAGACGGAATTATGTCCGATAAAAAGCTTAAGCTGGTGCTCTGCTGGCACATGCACCAGCCTGAGTACCGCGACATGCAGAGCGGGGAATTCAAGCTGCCGTGGACCTATCTGCATGTGATCAAGGATTATGTGGATATGGTCGCGCATCTGGAAGCCGTGCCGGGGGCTAAAGCGGTGGTGAATTTTGCTCCTATCCTATTGGAGCAGATCGAAGATTATTCCAACCAAGTCAACGGCTATTTGCACGATAGAATTGCCATCAAGGACCCTCTGTTGGCTGCTTTGGTCGAACCTTCGGTTTCCGCCGATCCGGAAAAGCGCTTAAAGTTGTTACGCGATTGCCGAAAAGCCAACCGGGAGCGGCAGATCGAACGCTATCCGGCTTTTCGTAAGCTAACCAATATGGCAGACTGGATTGAAGCTCACCAGGACTCGGTCAATTACCTGAATGCGCAATTTATTTCCGACATTTTGGTCTGGTATCACTTGGTCTGGATGGGCGAGACGGTCAAACTCAACGATAACCGCGTCAAACGCTTAATCGAAAAAGGCAGCGGGTTTAGTCTGCATGACAGGATCGAGATTGTTGAAATTATTCGCGATCTGTTGTCGAAAGTTATCTACCGCTATAAGGCTTTGGCTAGAAAAGGCCGCATCGAACTGTCGGTGACGCCTTATGCGCACCCCATCATGCCGTTGATGCTCGAGATAGACAGTGCCCGCGAGGCAATGCCTGGCGTAACCTTGCCGGGTATTAGTCATTACCCCGGTGGTGAAGAGCGCGTGCGTTGGCATTTGCAAAAAGGCTTAGCGACCTTTCGGCATTTTTTCGGTTTCGAACCGCAAGGGTGCTGGCCGTCCGAGGGCAGTATCAGTCAGCGGACCCTGGAAGTGTTAGCTGATTTTGGTTTCAAATGGGCCGCCAGTGGCGGTAATGTCTTGCATAACAGCATACGCGCCAGCGCGCTTGGCGATGCGGTTGCTGTGCATCGCCCCTTTAAGCTGGGTTCTGCGGAGATCGCCTGTTTTTTTCGCGACGACGGCTTGTCGGATTTAATCGGATTTGAATATTCAAAATGGCATGCTGATGATGCGGTGGCCGATCTGATTCAGCACTTGGAAAATATCGCCGATTATGAGCCACAGACGCCCCTGGTTTCGATAATCATGGATGGCGAAAATGCCTGGGAATATTTTCCGGATAACGGGTATCATTTTCTTAGTGCGCTGTATAAGCGGCTTAGCGAACACCCTCGTATCGAATTAACCACTTTTTCTGACTATCTGGATAGTGCCGCTCCCCAGTCTGGGTCCTTGCCGAAATTGGTGGCCGGTAGTTGGGTGTATGGTACGTTTTCGACCTGGATCGGCGATGCCGATAAGAACTGCGGCTGGGAGATGTTGGCTGATGTCAAAAACGCTTTCGACAAAGCGGTCGCCAACGGCAAACTCTCCGAGCAACAACTGGCTGCCGCTCAACTGCAATTGGGTGTCTGCGAGGGGTCGGATTGGTTTTGGTGGTTCGGTGATTATAATCCCGGCGAAGCGGTCAGCGATTTTGAAAAACAGTATCGGCTTAATTTGAGCAATCTCTATCGTTTGCTGGGCGAAGAGCCGCCGCCGTATCTGGCTTTGTCGTTTACGCAAGGCAGCGGTAGCCCGGCGATGGGTGGCGCAATGCGACGCGGTATTCAAATATAATAAAACGGAATAAACAACATGGGTGCTCTCTTGGATAAACGCCGCGCAGGTGTTTTGTTACATATAACATCGCTCCCGGGCCGTGGAGAGTGTGGTGATTTGGGTAAGGAAGCCTTCAATTTTGTTAATTTTCTGCACGATATAGGTGCTACCGTCTGGCAGACCTTGCCGCTGGGCATGACGCATGGCGACGGTTCACCTTACCAGTGCTTGTCGGCACATGCCGGCAATCCTGCCCTGATTAACATTCAATGGCTAGCCGATAAGGGTTGGCTGCAAACTACCGACCGTTGCGGCGATTGCCATACCAACGCCGAATACACCAAAAGTTGTTTGGTAACTAAAGCCTTTTACGGTTTTCAAAGCTTGGCTGATGCCGAGCAGCAGCACGATTTTAAACAGTTTTGCGTGGAAAAGGCCGATTGGCTGGATGACTTTGCCTTGTTTATCGCTTTGCGTAATGTGTTTGGACATAAAAGTTGGAATCAATGGCCGGACGCGCTGAAGCAACGCGAGCCGGGCGCATTGAATGAATCAAAGCAGTTATTGAAGGCTGTGATCGAAACGATCAAATTCGAGCAGTATGTGTTTTTCCGGCAATGGCACGAGTTGAAAGATTACGCCGCCAAGCATGGCGTACTGATGTTTGGCGATATTCCGATCTTTGTATCGTACGACAGTGCCGATGTTTGGGCGAACCGGGCGGTCTTCAAGCTTAACGATTTGGGCGAAATGGATGTCGTGGCCGGCGTGCCGCCCGATTATTTTTCTGAGAACGGTCAGCGTTGGGGGAACCCGCACTATGACTGGAAATATTTGCAGAAAACCGGTTTTAAATGGTGGTTGGATAGAATCAAATCCCAGTACGAAATGTTCGATATTTTGCGAATCGATCATTTTCGCGGCTTAGAGGCGGCATGGGAGATTCCGGCCAGCGAGCACACCGCCATCAACGGGCGTTGGGTTAAAGCGCCGGGTGCGGAATTGCTGGCGGCTATTCAGGAGCAATTTGCCTCGCTATCCTTGGTGGCAGAAGATCTTGGGATTATTACTGAAGAAGTAGAAGCTTTGCGCGACGATTTCGATTTGCCGGGGATGAAGATTTTGCAGTTTGCTTTCGGCGACGATAGTCGCAATCCTTATTTGCCCTGCAATTACCAGAAAAATAGCGTGGTTTACACCGGTACCCACGATAACGATACCACGCTGGGCTGGTTCGAAGGGCTTAATGACGGCGAGAAACAGCGTATATACGATTATCTTGGCTGGTCTAGCCTACCTATGCCCAGCGCCTTGATTCATGCCGCGTTAGGCTCGGTTGCCAATCTGGCGGTGATTCCGATGCAGGATATTCTGAAGTTGGGATCACCCGATAGAATGAACACGCCAGGCACAACCGAAGGAAATTGGCGCTGGCGGTTCGATTGGTCGCAATTGACCGATGATAAAGCCGGACATTTTGCGCATCTGGTGAGATTGTTCGGGCGCTAGGCTTTAATAACGTTTCAATCGTCGTCTTTTTTGCCGGTGTCTGCCGGGATCGGCAATACAGCGATGTCGTAACTTGCGATGATGGCCTGGATTTTATCCAGGTTTTTGTCGATCAAATCATTCAGTTGTTGCTTACGTTTGTTGTCGCCTTGGCGCATGCCCATGGCTATTGAAAAATCAAACTTTAAGCCCGGTGAAGATTGCATAGGTATAGCAATATAACTGCCTTTTGCGGCTTGCGATTGCACATATCCAGCCATAGGTCCCCAAAGTATCACCATGTCTATTTTTTTGGCACGTAAGTCTTTTTCGATTTGCATAGCGGTGTTGTGTTCGCTGTCTCCGGTCATGCTTTGGTAGGGAATTCCCTGCTCCAGCAAGCCGTTTTTTTGCAGCCATTCGGTACCTGGACCGCGGTCGAACATTGCTATTTTCAGCTTTTCCTGCCTGTCCAATGGGAGATTGGCTAGTTGTGTGCTGTTTTTAATATCGTCCCAGCCACGGCCTTTGGCAATCAGCAGCACATAAGTCGAGTGGAAGTAGGGTTTGCTGGTATCGGTAAGATCGTAGCCCGCTGGCACGCCCATCACTACATCGCATTTAAAGCCTTCGCCGTTATCGTTCTCGGCTTTCAGTGTGTTGCGGATGAAGCCGATTCTTTCCGGTAGCCAGGTGTATTCCAGTTCCTGTCCTAACTGTTCGGCAAATAGGGCGGCGATTTTGTTTTCGTAGCCGGTTTGTTCTTTGGTGGAATAAGGCGGGTTTAACGGGTCGGCGCAAACCCGGAATTTATCTTGGGCATTCACGGAAATAGTGGCTACCGCCAAGGTCGCCGTCATTAACAATCTTGAGGCGGTTGAGAACATTTTCATCGCAGTTTCCTTTTAGCTGGGGTCTATACGTAAAAAAGCCTTGGCCGATTACTCGGCCAAGGCTTGCTTTACTGAAATCTAATGACTTAGATCTTAGTTAGGCAGAGCGAACACAGTCAGTGTACCACCCAATTTGGTGTAAGAGCTCAAGCTTCTGTAAGCACCTACCGCGCCCAAACCTTCTGAGCTAGATGCAGATGTACCGTCGTCGATACCGGCAGCGATACCGATACCAGCCCAGCCACCAATACCAGACAGAACGCCTACGTATTGTTTGCCTTCAAATTCCCAGGTATTGACGTTACCGATGATGCCTGATGGGGTTTTGAATTTGTACAATTCTTTACCGGTTTTAGCATCAACTGCTTTCAGGTAGCCTTCCAGGGTGCCGTAGAATACGACGCCGCCAGCTGTAGCAACCGAACCTGACCATACAGAGAATTGTTCTTTGTTAGACCAAGCGATTTTGCCGGTTTTGGCGTCATACGCAGTGAATTGACCCAAGTTGGTGGTGCCGTCTTTTTTACCTGTCAGCACATCGGCGCCGGCAGGCATCATAGACAGCGTGGCACCTACATAAGGTTGGCCAGCAGTGTATGAAACTTCAAACGGTTCGTACTCCATGCACAAGTGGTTGCCTGAAATATAGAACAGGCCGGTTTGTGGAGAGTAAGAAACTGGTTGTTGGTTTTTAGAACCCAACGCCGCAGGGCAGGTGCCTACAGTGTTAACGTCTTCACCGTTGTGCTCTGTAGAAAACTCAGGCACAACTTCAGGACGGCCTGATTTCAGGTCGACATGAGATGCCCAGTTGACGGATTTGTCGAATTTTTCAGCAACCAACAGTTCACCGGTTTCGCGGTCCAGAGTGTAACCGAAGCCGTTACGGTCGAAATGCACGATGGTTTTATGCATTTTGCCTTTCACTTCTTGGTCAACCAGAACGGTTTCGTTGATACCGTCATAGTCCCACTCGTCATGTGGAGTCATTTGGTAAACCCATTTAACTTCACCGGTGTCGGCGTCACGTGCCCACAAAGACATAGACCATTTGTTGTCGCCTGGACGTTGTACAGGGTTCCAGGTCGATGGGTTGCCTGAGCCGTAGTAAACCAAGTTCAGTTTAGGATCGTAAGAATACCAACCCCAAGTGGTGCCGCCGCCGATTTTCCATTGGTCGCCTTTCCAGGTGCTGGTGCCTGAGTCAGCGCCAACAGGTGTGACTTTGCCGTTTTCCCAAGTAGTGGATTTACCTGGTTTCAACAGGGTGTCTTTATCAGGACCCATGCTGTAGCCTTTCCATTCCAGTTGACCGGTACGGATGTTGTAAGCAGCCAAAAAGCCGCGAACACCAAACTCACCGCCGGAAATACCGGTAATGACTTTGTCTTTAACAACCAATGGTGCGTTGGTGTTGGTCATACCCAATTTTGGGTCGCCGTTTTGAACACTCCATACGCGCTTACCGGTTTTGGCATCCAGTGCAGTCAGTACGGTGTCTGATTGTTGCAGGAAGATTTTGCCGTCGCCGTAAGCCAAACCGCGGTTAACGGTATCGCAGCACATTACTGGGATGGTGACGTCAGCGTCCATGGTTGGGGTAAATTCCCAGATGACTGCTTTAGTTTTTTGGTCGATCGCGTAAACGGTGTTTGGGAACGGGGTGTGGATGAACATGACGCCGTTAACAACCAAAGGGCCGCCTTCATGACCACGCAAAACACCTGTAGAAAAAGACCAGGCTGGTTGCAGGTTTTTAACGTTTTGAGCGTTGATTTGCGACAGCTTGCTGTAACGTGTGCCGGCGTAATCTCCGCCCCATGTAGCCCAGTTGGCTGGGTCTTGTGTCAGTTTTTCAACATCGCTGTTAGCGGTAGAGACAGTTGGTGCAGCAAGTAAAGTCGCTACAGTCGAAGCAAGCAGCCAGTTTTTTACAGGCTTCTTCATATGTTTCCTCCTGGTAATCTGTTGATGAGACAGAGTACGGTTTTGTGTTGTTAAGACTAATATTAGTTTTAAAGCTCTATTTGGATGACTGCCCTTTAGGGCTTGTTCGGCTATAACCGAGCGCAGAGGGAGAGCCACACCAAGCGCGTAAATTGAAGGATTTTTTCCTAAAAGTCAACCGGAAAAACTCTCCCGGGATGGCGGGGAAACAATAATCTCAAGTCTTATAATGCCTTAGGATTTCTCGGCGATTCGGCTATATGGAAAAACAGACACCCAGGCCGCCCAAGCCACAGTAACCGGACGGGTTTTTAGCCAGATACTGTTGATGATCTTCCTCGGCATAATAAAAAGTCGGAGCATTGCGGATTTCGGTGGTGATTGCTGGAAAGCCGGCGGCTGTTAATTTCGCTTGGTATTGTTGTTGGCTTGCCAAGGCTGCTTGATATTGGTCGTCCTGGCAGTAAATAACTGACCGGTATTGGGTGCCGACATCGTTGCCTTGGCGCATGCCTTGCGTTGGATTGTGCGATTCCCAAAATATTGCCAGTAAATCTTCATAAGTAATGACGGCTGGATCGAACACCACCAACACCACTTCGGCGTGGCCGGTCATGCCGGTGCAAATTTCCTGATAAGTCGGGTTGGGCGTAAAGCCGCCAGCATAGCCCACTGCGGTTGTGAATACGCCGGCTTGTTGCCAGAATTTACGCTCGGCGCCCCAGAAACAACCCATGCCGAACACGGCTTGTCGCAGATGCGCCGGAAACGGCGGATGGATAGGATGGCCGTTGACGGCGTGAAATAGGCCGCTGTCTATGGCTTGCTGACGTCCCGGTAAGGCTTGGTCGGCGCTGGGCATGGCGGTTTTTTTGAATAGAAAAGACATGAGTGCATCCCGAGGTCGAATGATGAGGGTGTGCGGATTATAATCTCCGCTTATTCAAGAGGATTCCACTAAATCATGAAACAACAAGATTGCTTACGCCGCTTTATTTTCGAGGAACACGGAGTTCGTGGCGAATGGGTGCGGCTGGAACAAAGTTGGCAGCAAGCCAAACAATATCAACATTTAGTCAATGATGCCGTCGATGCGCAAATGGGACAAGCCTTGGCGGCGGTGGTGTTGTTGTCGGCAACCATCAAGTTTAAAGGCGCGATGATCATGCAGATTCAGGGCGGCGGCGATCTGAAAGCCCTGGTAGCGCAATCCAGCAACGAACGGCAAATCAGAGGCTTGGTGCGCAGTGAGGCCACTGTTGCCGGCGCAAATTTGCTGGACATGCTAGGTGAGGGCGGCCGGCTGGTATTGACCGTGGAATCGGAGAATGCCGAACCGTATCAAGGCATCGTCGGTGTGGAGGCGGAAACGCTGGCGGATGTGTTGAGAACCTATTTCACCCAGTCCGAGCAACTCGATACCCGTTTGTGGCTGTTTGCTAATCAAACCCATGCGGCCGGCCTGTTCATCCAGGAGTTACCGAGTAGCAATCAGAACAAAGCCGACTGGGAACGCATCGAAATATTGGCGAATACCGTTACCGCCGACGAACTGTTGAGTCTGGATTGCGAGGACTTATTGCACCGTTTATTTCATCAAGAAAAGGTCAGGATTTACGACCCGGAACCGGTGGAATTTAAATGCAATTGCTCCCGGCAAAAAATCGGCGGCACTTTAGTCGCATTGGGGCGGTCAGAGTTGGAGGCGATTTTGCAGGAACGCGACGACATCGAAGTCGATTGCCAATTTTGCGGAGCGCAATACCACTTTGACAAGGTTGATGTGGAGAACCTGCTGACCAATCCGGCAGCCGAAACTGATAATCACTCGCCTACCCGGCACTGAGGGGGCTATGACTAAAATTAACCGCTTTTTTCGCCTGTCTCTGGCTTTTGTATTACTCAGCAGCATGACAGGTTGTTTGCACTGGTTGCACGCCTACCAGACTTATTTGCAAATGGACGAGTTTGATCGTTATTTTGCGGTGACATCTAAAGAAGATTTCACCGTGCATTTTAAGCAACCCAAACTGCTCAGCGAAGATTTTGTGTCGCTGGCTAAGTTGCATGCCAGTAGCGAAGAGCATACCGGGGACGGCAAACGCTGGCGCTATTGGTTTCGTAAGATCGACAAAGACAGCAAGCTGATTGCGCCGGAAATCAGTTTTTATCTGGATCTGGCCTTTAACAAGGAAGATAAAATCACTGACTGGACTTTCTCCAACCTATTCTTACAAATCGCTCCGCCGGAGTTTTTGGAGGCTTCATTTCGTTCGCTGGGCGGTGCGGAAATCAACGAAGAGAAAAAACAGTTAAGAGCGAAGGCTGATCAAATGGAGAAAATCGCCGCGCTGCTGCCAAAAAAAGCCACGGTGATCAAACAATTGGGCGAGCCGCTGGAAATCACCGATGAAGAAAAACAGGAAGTGTATCTTTACCATTTTCGGCTGGATGCCAAGGATATCGAAGAAGGTTACGAGGACAGAGCTTTGAGCGAAGTCAGGTTGATGTTCGATAAAACCACCTCCGAATTGATCAAGATGTCCGGCCGCTTTGCCGGCTTAAAAATATCGATCAATTACAGGAATTTTCAGGAAGAAGACGATAAAAAAGTGGCGGGTATGTGAGCTAGAACGGCAGGCATAAAAAAGCCCACATAAAGTGGGCTTCGTCCGGTGTTATTTTTTATATTGATTGGACGCCTACCGTTGTACGGCAGGTTAATTTCTTGCGTTTATTGTTGTTCTTATACCGGATTAACGGTCGCCTATCCCCCCCTCATTTAACGGTCATGATCCTTTCGAATCATCTGCGTTTCGCTGAAAGTGGGCGCATTCTATTGGATTAAAATACTGCTGTCCACAAAAAAGTGTGACAATTTGTCGCATATTGATTTTGTGGGCATTGTGCCTGGTTTCTCCTCGGCGTGAGCGAATGACCGAATCGTCTGATTATTGACGCTTTAGAGAGCTAATTGCTTGTCCAGCCAGCGGTTTTAACGAGTTGTGCTCGCCTTGACTAAGTGGGATCGCAAGGTAACTTCTCCCGAGTGGTGCTGGTGATGTTCAGGTTTAGGTCGGGAGATAGCTAAATTTGACTTATTAGTGCCACTGCGAACAAATGACGGTATTTTTACTTTGCTGCCGGCTAAATCTCGAGCCGTTTGAATACCGTGCAGTATTGCCTTATAGGCTCTTGCCTGTCAGCGCTGGGTCCAGCCGGAAGCCGTTTCTACAAATTGTCCCGGTGCCGCTTGGCCTATCACTTTCTGAGCGGTCAGTCGACCCACTTCCTCCACAGCAACGCCGTTTTTAGCGGCTATGCGTTGATATTCCGCCAGGCGTTGGGCGTTAATGCTTTCAACCAGGGCTTTTATCTCGGCCGATGCATCGGGTTTGACTAGGCCCAAGAAACCGTTCATTTGTTCGCCCACCAGCCCTGCCGATTTTGCCTGGGCTAGATCGGTGGCGTTGACCGGCAGGGCGGTCAGATATAAGCCCAGAAACAAAGGCGCCAAAATTGATAGCAAATTTTTGTTATTCATCACTCGCTCCTTTAAAACAAGCCTTTTTGGCTGGAAAGCAATTCGTCTACGTCTTTTTCCACTTTCAGACGGATTTCGTGTTCGATTTTGACGTTCATATTGATCTCAATCGGTTTGTCCGGCGCTTCCAACCTGACGGAGGGCGAACACCCCGTCAGGTAGATACTGCCGCAAAAGATGGCCGCGCTGCTTGCAGCTTTCCAGTTCATTGATTCCTCCGGTCCGCCGGCGGCGGTTTGGGTGGTTGATCCCCGCTTGGGGGCTTGGGCGATGCTCCTGCATCGGCCGGTTTGGCGATAGCCTGTTCCAGAATGGTCCGTTCCAAATCGCCGGCTAAAATACCTTTTTGTAGCAACTCGGGTAGCTGGCCGCTGATATTTAGGTTAAACGCCAGCGGATGGCCGGACAATACTTCCGGGTTATTGCCTTCCAGGCGTAAGCCCAGGTGATAGTCGCCGTTTGGGCGATAATTTACCTTGGCTTGCAGATTCCGGTAAACCAGGTTTTTGAGAGCCTTAAAGGCGATATTCTGACTATCGGCCGGTCCCATATAGCGTAACACACCCGGCTGTGTGCCGCTGAGGCTGCCGTCTTGCACATCTATGGCCCCCGCCGACAACTGCAACGGTAGTTCGCCGTCTATTGAGCCGGTTCCGGAAATATTCGGATAATGCAGGCTTATTAAAAGTTGCGACAGATCGATGTCATGCAGTCGTAAAGTCAGCAGTATCGGCGTTTGCTCCAGCGGTATTTTGTCCGGTTTCAATTCCATGATGCCGCCGAATATTGCCAGATTGGCTTGGCTTAGTGTCAGTTCCTGATCGAGATAGCGGGCCTTGATACTAAGATTTTGCGCTATTAAGTCTTTACCTAATCCCAGCGTAGGTATCTCGGCAGACAAGTCCAAGGCGCGATCCGCCAGCTCCGGAATGTTCAGTTCCACCTTGCCGTTCTCGATTTTCGCCGCGCCGGCCGTCAAGGCCAAATCGGCGATAATCAATTGTGCCGTTCCGGAAACATCTTGTTTGCTTGGCCGATGCAGTTTTAGATTTCCGTGTGCCTTGCCGCCGGCAACCGTCCAACTGGCCGCCATGGCCGGTAACCAGGGCTTGATTAAATCGAATGCCTCGCTGGCGGCCATGTCCAGGCGGCCGTTCATATCGATTGTTTGCTTGTTCGTCATCGACAAATCCATAGCCAGCAGAGACTGTTTATCTTTTGTCAGAAAGGCTTCAGCTTGCAGCGTGGCAAAGTTGTCCGGCGTACTGGCGCTTGCACTGAGCTGCGTGGCGCTTAGTAGCGGGCTTAATTTGGCTAAGTCGTATGACTGGGTTTTTGCTCGCAAAGTCTGCGGTATCAGTAAGCTGTTGTTAAGCCACTCGATCAGCGACAGCGCGCCGGCATTTAGGTTGATTTGCTTGGCGGGGCTATCCAGTTGTTTGGCATTCAGTTCGAATATACTGCCACTCGGTAGCCGTTGGACCTTGAGTTTGGCTGCGCTAAAACCGGGATCTATTTTTAGGTGAATGGATTGTTGGGCATCCTGAAACGTTGCCTCGAAGGAATCGGCCCCACTACGCATAAGCTCCGCTTGACCGGTGAAGCTGCTCAAGCCCCAAGGTGTGTCGATGTCTATTTCCAGTTTCGCTATGCTCAATCGATCCAGCGGTAAACTGATGGGGGTGTTTTCCGATGTCTGTGTCGAGGCTTGGTCGGTAGGGCGGTAGTTAAAATTCAGCGCGGCGTGGCCGATGCTGACATTGTTCATAGTTCGTTTGTCCAGATCGTAATCGGTTGAAACATCCTGCATCGCAACCGATAAGTTGCCAGCCGGTGTGGCGAGGCCGAAGCTGATTTCAGCCAGCTTGGCTTGCTTGGCATCAAACGACAGCCCCGACAGCGAGGGTGAGCTTAGCGAGGTTTGTTTCAGCGCCTGTTGCAGTAGTAACTCCAGCAGAACTGAACGCTGCCACCATAGGGCCAGGCAAAATAACCCAAGCATCAGCAGCGTAATAGCCATCTTGCGCCGCCATGAGCCGCGCTGCTGTAAAGCATTTGTGGTGGCAGGCAAGTTCATAGCCTGCCGTAGCCGGTCTGTTGGGTGACTAACCAGTACACGGCAGCTGGGAGTTTGGGACGATAGACACGCAAAATCGGCTGCCCTCAGCCCAAACGCTCGATAAAGGCATCGACTTGCTCCGCCTGCGTCGCAAAACTGGTGACCAAACGCACCAATACTTCCTGGTCGGCTACCAGGCCAGGGTTTGCGCGCGGCGGATTCCAGGGGTAAAACGCCGCCCCTTGTTGTTGCAAGCGGTCCGCGTGCGCTTGGTCTAGCACGGCAAACACCTCATTGGCTTCTGCATGCCAGGCCAGGCGGGCGTTTTTTGAGTGGGCAATGCCGTTTTGCAAACGCCACGCCATCGCGTTGGCGTGGCAGGCGAGATTCAGCCAAAGTCCGTCGTCTAAATACGCTTCAAACTGACAGGCGATAAATCGGCTTTTAGATACCAACTGCGCGGCGCGCTTGCGGATAAACGGTAAATCTTTGGCCTGTGCCGGATTCATAAACACCAAGGCTTCAGCGCACCAGCAGCCATTTTTGGTGGCGCCGAAAGACACAATATCTATTCCTAGCTTCCAGCTCATTTCCGCAGGCGTTAACCCCAGCGAGACTAGCGCATTGGCAAAGCGCGCGCCGTCCATGTGCAAGGGTAAGCCGTAAGTTTGGGCAATGTCGGCAATCGCGGCAATTTCCTCCGGTTGATAAAGCGTGCCGATCTCGGTGGCCTGAGTGATGGAAATGGCCATCGGTTGCCCGGCATGCACAAAATTAGGCGGGAAACGCTCGATTTCCGCTTTCAGATTTTCCGGATCGATTTTGCCGTTGTCGCCGTCCACCGGTGCTAAGCGTGCGCCATGCGTGAAAAACTCCGGTGCGCCGCATTCGTCTTCCAGCATGTGTGCTTCTCGATGGCAAAACGAGACGCCGCCCGGACGGTTGACGGCCGCCAGCGCCAGCGAATTGGCGGCTGTGCCGGTACTGACGAAATAGACGGCGACTTCCCGTTCGAATAGCTCGTTAAACTGTTGCTCGATTTTGCGATCCAGCGCGCTGGCGCCATAGGGGGCCGAAAAGCCTGCGGAGGCTGCCAACAAACGTTGGGAAATGGCCGGATGAGCGCCGGCCCAGTTATCGGATGCAAAATTCATGGTTGCTATCATGGCGGTGATGTTTAATGTATGGGCTATACGACGGTATGAACTATACCAACGATACCGCAACCCGACACGCGAGCCTGGCTTTCGTTCGGCGTATTCCCGGAAAATAGCAATCTTTTAAGGCACTCTCCACCCATGCAAAATACCATTCGCGATCTCGTGCTTCAGGCGACCGGTGCCGATGATGCATTTCAACTTGAAACCATTCAAAGTCTGTGGAGCGGCTACGGCTATATCTTGCGCTATGGCTTAAGCGGCTGCGACAGCGCTAGCGTGATCGTCAAACACGTAAAACTGTCGGCACAAAGTCTGCAAACGCCCGGTTCCAATGAAGACCTGTCGCATCGGCGCAAAGTCCGCTCTTATCAGATAGAGGCGGCCTGGTACCAAAGCTGGGCCAAACGTTGCGATGCGGATTGCCGAGTCCCGGCGTGTTTAGCTTTCGAAATGTTCGGTGAGGATATAGTCATGGTCTTGGAAGATCTGCATCCGGTGGGGTTTCCGCAACGCCGCTCGCGGGCCGGGGAACGGGAGATACGCACATGTTTAAATTGGCTGGCCAATTTCCATGCCACGTTTATCGGTGAAAAACCCAGTGGTTTGTGGCCCACCGGCACTTATTGGCATCTGCAAACCCGGCCCAACGAATGGGAGGCCTTGCAGGATATTGTCTTGAAAAATGCCGCGCCGATGATTGATCAAAAACTGCGCGATACGCCTTATCAAACCTTTGTGCACGGCGATGCCAAATTGGCCAATTTTTGTTTTTCGGCGGACGGCAGTCGGGTCGCGGCAGTGGATTTTCAATATGTCGGCGGCGGTTGCGGAATCAAGGATGTCGCGTATTTTATCGATAGCTGTTTGGGCCAGGAAGAATGTCAACGCCGAGAGAGCGAATTGCTGGATATTTATTTTCAGGCTTTGCAACAGGCGTTGCGGCGTCAACAAAAACCCGTCGATGCCGATGCGGTCGAACGTGATTGGCGGGCACTTTATCCAGTAGCTTGGACCGATTTTCACCGCTTTTTAAAAGGCTGGAGTCCCGGCTATTGGTCCCCCAACAGCTATAGTGAACGGCTGGCGCGGCAAGTCATCGCCCAATTATAAAATTACCAGGAGAACCGATGCGCTTGTCAACGGACGATCTGTATTTACTCGGCCAGTGTGCCATCTCCGCGGCGATGCAGGCCGGACAATTGATTGCCAAGTCTGCGCATACTGCGGTTGTTGTAAACAGCAAAGACGGCGGCGCCAGTCTGGCTGCTCGGGTAGTGACGGAAATCGATCATTTGAGTCAGGAGATTATTCTGCAAACCTTGCGGCCGATCTGCGCCAGATACGATTTGGCCTTATTGTCGGAAGAAAGTCCAGATGACGGCGCGCGTCTGCAACACGACTATTTCTGGTGTATCGATCCTTTAGACGGCACCTTGCCGTTTATCGAAGGCGTGCCGGGTTATTCGGTGTCCATCGCCTTGGTATCGCGCGCCGGAGAGGCGCTGATTGGCGTCGTTTACGATCCCTTAACTCATACGCTCTATCGGGCGATCAAAGGCCAAGGCGCTTGGCAAAACCAACACGCTTTTAAGCCGGCACCGCCTGCGCAAGTCGTGACATTCATTACCGATAAAAGCTTTGCCCAAGATCCGCTGTATCACGCTACGCAGGCCGCATTGCAGCACATAGCTGTTGAGTTGGGCTATGCCGGGGCCAAGCTGCGTTTGCAAGGCGGCGCGGCCTTAAATGCCTGCCAAGCGCTGACTGAGGCGCCGGCGTGTTATTTCAAATTTCCTAAGCCGGATAACGGCGGCGGTAGCGTGTGGGATTACGCGGCCACCGCCTGTTTGTTCCAGGAAGCCGGCGCGCCGGTCAGCGATATACGCGGTAATGTGCTGGTATTAAATCCGAACGGCTCGACGTTTATGAATCATTGCGGCGTGTTGTATGGTTCCGATCAGGCTGTCGTCGAACGCATAATTGGGCTTTACCAGCAGTTACGGCAGGGATAAGCGAACAAGTTGCCCGTATTATGGCTTGCTAGTGAATGAGGCCCGATAGACGCAAGGTTTTGAATCTATCGGGTATTGATGGTGGGTTCGGTCTTTTTCAGCAGGGAAACAAATCCTGGAAGTGGCGCTTATAAAATCGGTTTTTGGAGCGGGCTTTCAAAAATGCGGCAAACAGGTGTTCGGGCACGTGGCAAAAATCCTGAGCTTGCCGGTCTTTGAACGACACCCGCAGTTTATGGGTTTGTTCGTCGTAGCCGATCACGTCGATGGTGCTGGATTTAACTGATTGCATTTGCATAGTAGCCTCCGGGAATTTCATGCTAAAACTGTGTCGGTGAGGCATGGCTAAATACGAATAGTTCAATCGGCAATTACTTATCAAGACTGCGTAAAACTATAGCTTCCCTAATTTTTCAATCACTCGTTTGGAGACATAACGATGCAAACTGTTTTAATCACCGGCGCCAATCGCGGCTTGGGTCTGGAGTTTTGCCGGCAATATGCCGCAGCCGATTACCAGGTCATCGCGGCCTGCCGCAAGCCGGACCAGGCCGAACATTTGGCGGCGCTTGCCAAACAATACTCGCACATTCAAATCGAGACACTGGATGTAGCGGATTTCAATCAAATCGATGCATTGGCAAGCAAACTAGCCGACTGCAAAATCGACGTGCTGCTGAATAATGCCGGTGTTTATGGCGATCAAGCCGGTCGCGGTTTGGGGCAACTGGATTATCAAACCTGGGAAAACGTGCTGGCGGTCAACGTGATGGCGCCACTTAAATTGGCCGAAGCCTTCCTGCCGCAGGTGCAGCGTGGCGACAAACGCTTGATCGTGGCCTTGAGCAGCTTGATGGGGAGCATGACCGACAATACCAGCGGCGGCAGCATCCTGTACCGCTCCAGCAAGGCCGCTTTGAATGCGGCATTGAAGAGCCTGTCCATCGATTTGCGGCCTTCGTCCATCGGCGTATTGATTCTGCATCCGGGTTGGGTCAGAACCGATATGGGCGGACCGAACGGCCTGATTGACGTTGAAGAAAGCGTATCTGGCATGCGTAAGGTGATAGCCAATTTCAGCTTGGCCGATAGCGGCAGCTTTGTTAAGTACGATGGCTCGGCATTGCCTTGGTAAGCTTTTTGGCTTCTAAGTTTTCGCGTCTTAAATAAGTCAGTATCAGAACCACTGCTTAGGTCTGCATAAGCGGTGCGTATACCCCCTCAAGCTAATGCTCATTAGCGATAAAAATATCGAATCGAAACGTTATTGCTTGCATAAAAATTTCGATTCGATATTATTTGTTCGGCTGCCGATACGATCTTCCAATACATCGGTTGCTTAAGTGCGACGCCTAAGAATCGCATCGTTTACATCGCAACGACACAAGAGGAGGGGTTTATGCAGACTCCCAACAAATTGCTGCTGGAAAACAAAGCCTGGTCAGAAGCCATGACCGGTAAACAGCCCGATTACTTCATCAATATGGCCAAGGAGCAACATCCGGAATTTTTATGGATAGGTTGTTCCGACAGCCGCGTGCCGGTCGATACCATCGTTCATGCCCAACCCGGCGAAATATTCGTGCACCGCAATATCGCCAATCAAGTCATCACCACCGATTTTAACGGTTTAAGCGTGCTGCAGTACGCGATTAACGCCTTAAAGGTCAAGCATGTGATCGTCTGCGGCCATTATGGCTGCGGTGGCGTGGAAGCCGCTTTGCGCCAGCAACGCGGTGATTTGGCGATTGCCAACAAGTGGTTGACGCACATTAAGGAAGTGTATCGCTTGCACCAAGACGAACTGGACAATTTACAGCCCGAACGCAAACTCAACAAATTGATCGAGTGGAATGTCATCGAACAAGTGCAACGTCTGGCCCACACCTCTATCGTGCAATCGGCCTGGAAGTCCGGCCAAAAAGTCAGTTTGCGCGGCTGGGTATACGGTTTGCACGACGGTTTGCTGAATGAATTGATACACATCGACGCCACGTCGCCGATTCACAACATCTACCAATATGCCCATTAAGGCTCCCAGTTATCCGCACGGAGACCGTCTATGAAAATGCAGTTTAATGATTACCTGAAATATTTTCGTCAGGATTTTTCGGCCAGCATTGTGGTATTTCTGGTGGCCTTACCCTTGTGTTTGGGGGTGGCGTTGGCGTCCGGCGCACCCTTATTCGCCGGGGTTATCGCCGGCATGATCGGCGGTATCGTTGTGTCCTTGTGCAGCGGTTCGCAGCTCAGTGTCTCCGGCCCCGCGGCTGGCCTGACGGTCATCGTTTTCAACGCCATCGAAACCTTGGGCAATTACAAGGCTTTTTTGTTGAGCCTGATGTTTGCCGGGATTTTCCAAATGCTGTTTGGTTTCCTTCGGGCCGGGGCGATTGCCGCGTTTTTCCCTACCGCGGTGATCAAAGGTATGTTGGCGGCTATCGGTATGATCCTGATCATCAAGCAAACCCCGCACGCCACCGGTTACGATGAGGGCTACGCGGCGGACGAGAGTTATATGCCGGATACCGCCGGTTCCAGCTTCATCGAGTTTACCCACTCACTGCACGGCATTTCGCCCGGCGCGACTCTGGTGGCTGGCGTGGCTTTATTGATCCTGATTTTTTGGGAAAGCGCGTTCATCAAACAATTTAATGCCTTGCGGATGATTCCCGGGCCGTTGTTGGCGGTGATTTGGGGCGTGTCTTTCAATGCCTGGGCCTTGGCTGCGGCACCTGAATGGTCCATCGGCGTCAAGTATCTGGTGTCTTTACCGGAACTTGGCTCCACCAGCAATTTTGTTAACCAGTTGCGCTTGCCGGATTTCAGCTATCTCGGCAATCCCAAGATATACAGCATCGCGCTCACCCTGGCCATCATCGCTAGCCTGGAGACCCTGCTAAGCGTCGAAGCGGTGGATAAGCTCGATCCGCATAAACGGGTTTCGCCGACCAATCGCGAATTGAAAGCTCAGGGCCTGGGCAACCTGCTCAGCGGTTTGATAGGCGGCTTGCCGATCACAGCCGTGATTGTGCGCAGCTCGGCTAACATCAATGCTGGCGGCCAAACCCGGGTATCCAGCTTTTTCCACGGCGTGCTGTTATTGATCAGCGTATTGTTTTTCGCGCATTTTCTGAACATGATCCCATTAGCCTGTCTGGCGGCAATCTTGTTGCAAACCGGTTACAAGCTGGCGAAGCCGGCCATGTTTGTGGAGTTTTACCAAAAAGGTCTGAATCAATTTGTGCCGTTTGCGATTACTGTGTTCGCGATTTTATTTACCGACTTGTTGGAAGGTATCGCGATTGGCATGGTGTGCGGTATTTTTTTCGTGTTGCGGGCCAACTTCCACGCGGCTATCACCTTAACCCAGCATGGGCCCAACTATTTGCTGAGGCTGCACAAGGACGTGTCTTTTTTAAACAAAGCCTTGCTTCGTAACTATCTTGCCGGTATCGCCGACGATAGCGAATTGATCATTGACGGCGGCAAAGCCCTGTTTATCGATCACGATATTCTGGAAACGCTGAGCGATTTCCTGCAAGCGGCACCGGATCGCAATATCCAAGTGGAATTACAAGGTTTGGCCTTGGAGTCTAGATTGCTTGAGCAGGAAGCCGTTTTCATGCCCCGCTTGGCTGCGGCGGGGCATTAGCGGGACACGTTCATAGGATCTTTGACACGCGGGCTTTGCATCAATCCAGCAAGATGCAAAGCCTTGCGCTCGGCGGATCCGATGCCTTACGAACTATTAAACCGCTTGCTGTTTTCTTTGCGTGATGCCGGCCAGTCCCAGGGCTGAAGCAAACAGCCAGACGGCTCCCGGCAACGGTACTACGGCAGCAGTTATGTGATAGGTGTAGCCTGCTTTTATGTTATCTACCGCCGCGAAGCCATCAATGCTTATCGATTGACCATTCAGTGTTCCGGACCAAGACGATGGGTTTGGGTTGGGATTGGTTACGCAAGTGCCGCCAGGAATGCTTGAGCAAACATCAGGGACGATCAAGGTTTGAAATGCGGTATCACTGGTCATCGCGCTAAAAAAGCTGGGAAAATCGAAGTTATGGGTGGCGCCGTTTAGCGTGACATGGGCGTTGGTAAACAAAATCCTGTTGGTGGTTTCGCTGTTTGCCGTACTTTGATAGTGTTCGACGTCAAATGAACCGGAGACGCTGAACGGTCCGAAATTCTCGGCAGGTTCGTCACCATTAGTACCGATCACTATGAAAGACGGCTGGTAAGTTGCCGAACTTGCGGTGCTGTCAATGACGTAGTGAGTCGTTGCGGTCTTGATAAAATCCGAGCCGGCAACCACGGTTGCTTGCGCCGAACTGATCGCCAGCACGCCGCCTAACAGAACGATACCGCGTGAAATAGCCAAAGATCTAAACATGAATTTTCCTTAAATTGTTGAAATGACAGGCTTCCTAACCATGCGTTAGGCGGCGGCGATTCTATAGGCACAGGTAATTTCAGTCAAACAAATAAGCTATGCGGCTAGGCGGTTTTGCCGTTTCCCCAGTTGCCGATTATGTCTCATGCAAAGTCTTTTAAATGCGTTTCCAAGAAATCGATAAACACCCGGGTCTTGGTCGGCATCAAACGCCGACCTGGGAACACCAACCAAGCCGTGGTTTGCGGCAAACACCATTCCGGCAGCACGCGCACCAGTTCCTGATTAGGCATGTAAGTGCTGGCGTAAGAATCCGGCGCGGCGACGATGCCTTGATCCTGCATTGCCAGTTTGACCAATAATTCCGGCGAGTTGGCTTGGATGCGTATCGGCGGCATGCCCAGCCATTCTTGTTCGCCTCTGCTCAAGCGCCAGACCGGCGCTTCCCGATTGCCGGCCAACAGGCTGAGGGCATCGTGTTCCAACAATTCTTCCGGGTGCTCAGGTGTGCCGCGCTTATGTAAATAAGCGTGGGAAGCATATAAGCCCCAGGTTTGCAGATTCAGACGCTTGGCCGTCAACGTCGCATCATCCGGCAAATCACCCATCCGAATCGCCAGATCGAAACTCTCGCTGAGTAAATCCACTCGTCGCGCGGATAGATCAATTTCCAGGGTTATGGCCGGGTAGCTGTTGCTGAATTCTGCCAGCAGCGGCGCCAAAAACAGATTGGCGAAGTCGTTGGGCATCGAGATACGCAATACGCCGCTGGGCTGGATTTGCCTATGCTGAGCCAAGGCCATCGCCGCTTCGATTTCCTCGCTGACCTGCCGGCCGTGTTGTAACAAGCGCAGTCCAAATTCGGTCAAATTCAGTTGCCGGGTGGTGCGTTGCAGCAAGCGCTCGCCCAGTTGTTTTTCCAGATTGCTGATGCGCCGTGACAAGGTTGACTTAGGCAAACCCAGCAATTCGCCGGCTTTGGAAAAACTGCCGGCATCGGCAATTTTGGCGAATAGCCACAGGTCGTTAGGTTCTATCTGCATTATTGTTCCTCCAGTGGAACAATGTTATCCATTTTCCGGTCTTCTGCCCAATATTATCCAGGCGTATAGTCAACCCAACTTCAACACCTTTGGGAGACTTAAATGAACATTCTGCAAATTAACTCCAGCATCCGCGCCGAAAATGCCTATTCCAGTCGCCTGGCCGATAGTTTGGTTGCCGGCTTACGGCAGCAGGCGCCGGCCGCAAAATTGACCGTGCGCGACTTGGCGAAAACCCCGCATCGGTTGCTTGATGAAGCGGCTTTGATCGCCTTGAGCACGCCCGCCGAGCAGCGCAGCCCGGCACAAACGCAACGGGTGGCGCTGGACGATGCTTTGATCGCCGAGATTCAACAAGCTGACGTCGTGGTATTGACCGCGCCGATGTATAACTTCGGCATCCCGGCGCAACTGAAAGCCTGGATAGACGCTATCGCCCGCGCCAGGGTGACGTTTCAGTACACCGAAAACGGCGTGGAAGGCTTGCTGAAAAATAAGCAGGTGTATGTGATCCAGACCGCCGGCGGCAAACACAGCGGCACCGAGGCCGATAGCCAAAGTACTTATTTGCGGACGATATTGGGATTTTTGGGTATGACCGATGTCACCTTTATTTATGCGGAAGGTTTGGCTATGGGCGGCGATGCCGAGCAGCTGGCCTTGCAAGCCGCCGCTACGCAAATCGCCGCGTTGGCGGCCTGATCTTTAAGCTTATTTGGGAGATTAGCGATGAACACAGAAATAGTAAAAATCGATGTAGTACAGCAGTCGCGCGGTATCGAACAACTCGTGGTTGGGCATGCGACGTCGGACGGTGCCGGCGTGAAATTGACTCGCGTGCTGGGCCAAGCCTTGCAGCAACGTCTCGACCCGTTTTTAATGCTGGATGCTTTCGGCAGCGATAAACCTAACGATTACATCGCCGGCTTTCCCAATCATCCGCATCGCGGCTTCGAAACCCTGACTTATTTGGTTACCGGGCGGATGCGGCATAGCGATAACGCCGGTCATCAAGGCTTGCTGGAAACCGGCGGCATTCAATGGATGACCGCCGGGCGCGGGATTATTCACTCGGAAATGCCGGAACAAAAAGACGGTTTGCTGGAAGGCTTTCAATTATGGATCAATCTGCCGGCGGCCGAGAAGATGCAGCCGGCCGGTTATAAAGACGTGCAAAGCGAGCAGATTCCGGAATTGCTCACCACGGACGGCGTCAAGGTGCGGGTAATTGCCGGCAGCAGCCATGGCGTAGCGGGCGCGATTCAACGGCCTGATACCGAACCGCTGTTTCTGGACGTGCATGTACCGGCTGGCGCCAGTTTCAGTCAGTCGCTACCCGTCGGCCATAACGCCTTTTTCTATGTTTATCGCGGCGAAGTGGCGGCGGCCGAGCGGGCGGTTTCCGCGCAACGCATGGGCGTTTTGAACAACGATACGGTGGCGGATGGGGTGATCTTGCAAGCCAAGCAAGGCAGTCGTTTGATCTTGGTGGCCGGCAAACCCTTGCGTGAGCCTATTGCTCAGCACGGGCCGTTTGTGATGAACACCCGCGAGCAAATCGAACAAGCCATCGACGATTACCAGGCCGGTCGTTTTAACGTAGCGGCTTAGAAGCAAACAAAACCTTTTCTTGGGAGTAGAGACGATGAATTGGGCCAAGCCTGACAACGCCAAATTGCCGAGGATGCCAGCCATATTCATCGGTCACGGCAGCCCCATGAATGCGATTGAAGACAACGAATTTAGCCGGGCCTGGGGATCGCTGGGACAAAGTCTACCTAGGCCAAAAGCCATTCTAGCTGTCTCCGCGCATTGGCAAACCAAGGGCACGTTTATCACCGCGATGTCGCAGCCACCGACCATCCACGACTTTTACGGCTTTCCGCAAGCCTTATTCGATTTTGTCTATCCTGCGCCGGGCAGCCCTGCATTGGCGGCGAGGATCAAGGCGCGGATGCCCGGGATTGAGCTGGATCAGGACTGGGGTTTGGATCATGGCAGTTGGTCGGTTTTGTGCCATCTGTTTCCCGATGCGGACATTCCGGTTTTACAACTCAGTCTGGATACAAAAAAGTCGCCGGAACAGCATTACCAACTGGGTAAAGCTATACGCTGCTTGCGAGACGAGGGGGTGTTGATCGTCGGCAGCGGTAATATCGTGCACAACTTGCAAGTGGCGATTTGGCGGGATACTGCCCATGACTGGGCCGTCGCGTTTGCCGAGCGGGTTAAACGCTTGATTGCCGCAGGCGATCACAGCGCCGTCGTCAAATACCGCGAGTTAAGCGATGCGGCGTTGGCCATCCCGACAGACGAACATTTTCTGCCCCTCCTGTACATCTTGGGCTTGCAAGGTGACGGCGAACAGGTCGGTTTTTTCACGGACAAAACCACGCTGGGTGCTATTGCCATGTTGTCTGTGCAAGTAGGTTAACGTCCGTCATGTAGTTTGGCTTACTTCCCGCCGATCATTGAATATTCGCCGTTTGTGGTGGTCTGTTTGCGCATTCGGGCATAAAATCCGCCGATTAACCATTCTGTGCGCCGCCAGCAATATGCCCAACGATCCAATTCGCCGCAAGTCACCCGAACACAAAGCCAGCAATAGTGTTGCCGTTCCTGGAAATACGCAGCGCGAATACGCCGCTGGCTGGGCGGACTATGAATTATTGGATGCCGGTGACGGTAAGAAACTGGAACGCTGGGGCGACGTGGTGACGATACGCCCGGAGATTCAAGCGCATTTCCAGCCGGGTTGGTCGTGGCCGGATTGGCAGGCGAGGGCGGATTGGGAGTTTGTAGAGCTGTCATCCACGCAAGGCACCTGGAAAAAATTGAAGCCGCAGGCTAGCGAACACTGGCAAATTGCTTATCAACAATTGCAGTTTGGTTTGAAGCTGACCAAATTCAAACATCTGGGCTTGTTTCCGGAACAACAAGCCAACTGGCGGTTCATCGCCGAGCGGGTCAAACCGGGCGACAAACTATTAAACCTGTTTGCTTACACCGGCGCGGCCTCGCTGGTGGCCAGGATGAATGGCGCGGAAGTAGTGCATGTCGATTCAGTCAAGCAAATGCTGGATTGGACCCACGACAACATGGTGTGTAGCGGGCTGACCGACATCCAATGGGTGTTGGAAGATGCCTTGAAATTTGCCAAGCGCGAACTCAAGCGCGGCAATCATTACGACGGTATCATCATGGACCCGCCGGCCTGGGGTTTGGGCGCCAAGGGCGAAAAATGGAAACTGGAAAATCAGCTGGCCGACTTGATCGAAACGGCGCGCGGCTTGATGAATCCGGGGGCGTTTTTAGTCCTGAACACCTATTCTCCCAAAGTGGACTTGCAGGATTTAGCCCGCGCTGCCGCCCCTTGTTTTGCTAAACGCCAACTCGAAATCAAACAACTGTGGATGCAGAGCCAAACCGGCAAAGCTTTGTTTTATGGAAATTTGCTGCGGGCCATGGCTTAATCCGCGAATGGATTGAGGACCCGAATTCCTGTGCCGGCAAAGTCACCAACATTCCGCGTGACAACGGTAAGATCGTAAATTAACGCCGTAGCAGCGATCAATTTATCCAAGGGGTGTTGAGGATTTGGTACGCGCATTTTCCCCCAAACCAGGGCAATCTCGTTGTCGATAGGCAAGACATGATGGCGATATTCCTGCATAAGCTGGTTTAGCCAGTTCTCGAGTAACTTGCCTTGGCTAAAATCGCCGCGGTGATAAATCAGATCCACGCCGCGCCGCAATTCACCGACGGTGACGACAGAAATATACAGCTTGTGATCATTTTGGGCGACGCCGGCAAAGAACTGGTTAACGCCCGGATTTGTCTTGCTGCCTTTGCGGATTTCGCTAATCACATTCGTGTCAATCAAATACATCAGCCAAATCGCTCTCGGTATCCACACGCAGAAAGTCAGTATCCGAACCGACATTGGGCATGGCGGCTAGCACTTCCGTAAAAGATTTCCGTTGCGGCCCGGTCAAAACCTCCGCCAGGATGGCGCGATGTTCTGCTTCTGTGGAACGATGGTGGGCGGCAGCTCTGGCTTTCAAAGCCTTAACCAGCGATTCATCAAGATTTCTAACAACAAGGCTGGGCATAGCTAACTCCAAGGGGTGGTGCTATCAATGCTAGCATGCGCTTTGGCGTAGCGGTAGTCTTTTAACTCTACCGTTGTTGGCCCGTAAAAAACGGCCGAGTCGCAAATACACCGTCGGCAAAACGCTTGCCCTGCCACGACAAACTGCGTTTCAACACAAAATCGAAGCGAAACGGATGATATTCCTGCAGAGCCAGCAACGGTTCGACGGCATCGCCCGCCAGCAGGCCGGCCTCGGCAAAAGCCGACGGCGAGATCAACGGCAAAATGCCGGTCAACGGGTAATCCGAGCCGTAAAGCAAGCGGCTATGCCAGCTGGTTTCCGTCAGCAGGGTTTTGATTACGCCCATATCGCGGTTGCGTAACACAATCGCCGAAATGTCACCGTATAGCCGGTCCTGCCACTGTTTATCCGCCATCAACTTGGCAAACAAATCAAAACTTCGCACTTCCCGGCCGTCTTCATCCACATCCTGGCCCAATGTCGCACAATGGGCAATCACCACCCGGACGCCGGCATCGAGAGCTCGCCGCAAACGCAGCGGATTCCCGAACAAAGGTTGGTCTGCACCGTGCAAGGCGTTTTCTTCGCCGCCGTGGGTAATGATCGGGATGTTCAATTGTGCCGCCGCTTTATAAAACCGGTCGCATTGCGGCGAAGCCGGGTCTATGCCCATTGCCGGCGGCAGCCATTTCACGGCGCGGGCACCGTTGGCGGCGGCCTGTTCCAGTACAGATGCGCAATCGGGGCGATAGGGATGAATGCTGGCTACCCATTCGAAGCGCTGCGGATAGCCTTGCGCCAAACGCTGAGCGTACTCGTTGGGGACAAAAAATGCGGTATTCGCATGATCCGGGTCGCCGCTGGCCCCATGTGCGCGGTCAAACGCATACAACATGGCCTTAGCGCCCTTGGGCATGTTGTCCAGCAAGGCTTGTAAGCGTTTGACAAAGGCGGTGTCTTGGTTGGTGTCAGGGATGCAAGCCGCGTTGGCGTAAGCCCAATGTTGCAGGGTTTGCACCGGGTGCTTGAGCGGGGCATGCATATCCGGCGTTTGCGTAATGCCGCTACCGCCGTCGCCGGAGCCGATGATGTGCGTGTGACAATCCCACCAGTCTGCCGGATCGATGCCTTGCCAAGCGGCGGTTTCCAAGGCCGAAGCAGGCGTCCCAGCCGGATCGAGACAGGGATTAGTTAAGCGAAACAGTGCAGACGCCGGCATGCTGGCGGTGGCCAAGCCGGTAGCCGCCAGTTTTAAAAAGCGGCGGCGGGCGCGACTGGTAGCGGGCACGCGATGGTTTGATGTCATGGGGTGTTTTCTAGGTCGGATACTGTGGGGATAGGATCCGCAAAATCAAATGGGTTGTAAAGAGGTTGGGGCGGATTTTGCTTGGCTTGGTGCTAGCGCCATGGCCTTGCAGATTGGGTGATTATTAACCCGGCTCTTAAATTTCCTGGAAGGTGGAAGCCGTTAGACGGCTCAGGAGTTTCGTGCAGCTGCTGCGCTCCCGCTTTTGCGGGAGCAACGATGTGTAGAGGCCGGGTTAAAAAATTCTTAGAACTTAGAAACTTATTGCGCCCTCAAGGAAGAACGTTCTTTGTGGATAAGGATGAAACACATAAGCCGTTTTGTCCGTTAGGTTGTTGATACCGAATGAGATGCGGCTTTTCGCAGGTTTACCCAGCAAATCGTACTTAAAGCGGTAGCTGGTTTTAAAGTCCAGGAAGAAAAAACCGTCCTGCGAGCCGAACACATTGTTGACGTGGTCTTTGTTATCAATATCGTTGTAAGAGTCGCTGGTATACCGGCCCGCCATCGAGACATCCAGTGCTTCGTTCACATGATAGGTCGCCAGCGCATTAAAACGCCATTCCGGCAAGCGGATACGTTCTTTGCCGGTCAGGTTAAAGCGGGTAAGTGATCCGTTCGCTTCTTGAAAGTTAATGTCCGGCCCGCCGTCTTCCACAATAGCGTTCATCCAGGTGGCGTTGAAATTCAGATCAAAGTCAGAGTCGAGCACGCGAGCTTGGTCATACACCAGTTCCACGCCGGTAGTGCTGGTGGCGGGAATGTTTTGGAAGGCATTTTCAGTCAAGATGCCGGTGGCGCGTCTAACCTGCTGGATAGTGTTGCGGATGTCGTCGCGGAACACATTGACCCGCACGTAACCGTTGTCCAGTCCGTATTCGATCATAAAGTTATGATGCCAGCCGTCCTCGGCCTTTAAATTCTCGTTTGCCGTGGTTATGCTCGTCGGCGACTGGAGATTTTGATACAGCTCTGCGATGACCGGAAAGCGGTAGGCGCGACCAAACGAATAACGGAATTTCCAATTGGACGGCTCAAATCCCAACGATGCTTTCGGGGAGATGGCGTCGTCGCTACGATCTGACAATGCACGGTTAGAGCCCACGCCACTGGACGCCAGCCACCACTCGTAACGTGCGCCCAATGTCAAATCCCAGTCCGGCGCAAAGTGATAGGCGAACTGACCGAACATCGCATTGGTAGTGACTTCACCTTGGTTACGCCGTCCTATGGTTTCTGAGCCTATCTGATCGGCCGAATAGCTGTTATAGGAGAACTGTTTGAAGTTCATGTTGTAGTTGTCGAAGTGGTAACCGCCTAAAAATTCCAAGGGTTTCCAGCCTAAAAATTCCCGCGTGCTGAGCTTCAAGTCGTAGTTTTTCCAATTGAAATCGTCAAATACTTGCAGTTGGCCGGTATTTTGGTTTCGAAGGTCGTCAGGATTAAAAAAAGCGGTTCTGCGCTCGTCTTTGATTACATCCAAGTAGCTGAACGTGGTGTCTATATCCCAGGTGTCGGTAATCGCCCCTTTTACCTGCATGCCGATTTGCATGGTTTGTCGTTCGTCATCGGACGGCCCGAAGCCGCTGTTCAAAACGTTGAATGCTCTTCCCGCGTAAACGGCATCGCGAGAATTGGTATTGTTATCGCCGTAATAGGCATTGCCGTTTGCAGTGGTCAGGTAATTACGCGGTTTTTCGGATTTACGAGTGCGCTCCTCGAATGCACCGGTAAATATCGCCTGCAAATCCGGCGTGATGTCGTATCCCACTTTGAGTTTAACCAGATCGGTATTGACCAACTCGGGGCCGGTGTCGCCGTAAATGTAACTAGGCGTGCCGCGGGTGTCCAGAATTGGCACCGCGCCATTGACTGCGGTCGTTACGCCGGTAGGATTGCGCAAACCTGTATTATCGATGAAGTAACTCATAGGCTGGCTTTCCGCTTCCAAGCGGTTGTAGGAAAGCAGCGCAGACCATTTATCCAAACGATTGCCATACGAAAAATATTGCCGGTTGCCGTCAAAGGTGCCGCCATCCGCGCCAATATTCTCCCAAGGCTGCACAAAGTAGCTGGTTTCCGCGTAGTACTCTTCTTTCATTGGCATGTGGGTTTTAAGGTTCACTACCCCGCCGATGGAGTTGCCGCTGTATTCCGCAGAAAATGGACCGTAAACCACGTCAACCGCGTCGATTTCGTTTGGGCCCACCATCGACCAGCGCGGCGCACCGTTAAAAGAAGCCTGCAATTGATTGTGTAGCGGTAAGCCATCGGCATACACCATGTTTCTGGCCGTCGAGAACATATCGGCCCCGCGGATGCCTAACACGCCGTTCGGGTCGCCGATATAACGCTGACGTATCTGCAAGCTTGGTTGATACTTGACCGCTTCTTCCGTGGTTTGGGCGTTTTGCCGTTCAATTTCGGCGCGTGATAGGCGGGTTGATGGCGAGGTGAAATGCGAGTCTTTCGCCACTTCACCGGTGATCACCATTTCTTCCATTACTTCGTCTTTGGTGCTGCCGCCCGCAGCAGGCGTTTCCGACGACACTTGTTTTGATGCTGTTTGACTATTGTCAGCAGTGGGCTGGTCCGATGGCTTGGAAGCTTCTGCATTTTTTGCCGTATGTTTCGTGGCGTCGCCTGTACTTTTCTTCTGTGTTTCAGCGATGGCGACATTGCTGGTAATAGCCAGCAGAACAGCAGTAGACAATAAAGAACGCATCGGCAATCTATAAGACGCTGATTTATCAAGTGTTTCGGATTGATTTTTCACGTTTGATCTCGGTTGTAATTATTATTTCTGGATTATTGCGAAGTTTGTTTTAGCCTTTTGATCTACTCAATTTGAGCGATTTTCCGAGCTGGATCATGCTGATAGCTAACAGGTTTTCCGGATAAAAAATATTCCGAATTTCCGGCAAGATTGGGGCCAAGATTAAATGTCTTTGATTTTATTGATAAATAATTAATGGTCGTGTTTTATTTTTAATAAACTGTGTTATTTAACTGATTTTTTAAGTTTTTTTGGGCGATACGCCTTGCTATTCCATGGTGCTATGTCTGAGACATAAACTTTTAAACAAGCGAGAGTTTTAAAAAAATGTCGGATAGTTCAATAATTTGATAGGCGTATTGGTTTGCACAAGATTGCGTGGCTTAAAAAGATTAAACCATTCGTTAAAGCAGCCGGTAGGTAAAAGCAAAGTAATAAACTATGTTAAATGACTACATCGCCTGAGTTGAACATGGACCACAGCAACTTTATCGTTACCTCTGCCGTTTGGGCTTGAATGTCGTCTGGACTGGCGCTAAGGTGTTCCGTTTTTTGATGGCAAATTCGGCCCTGGCAGCTAATTTAATAAGGATACTATGAACACAAGAACCATTCTGGTTGGTCTAGCTTTAAATCTCATTGGCTGTAGCGTGGTTTTGGCGGAACAGCCCGAAATAAAACCCTTCACTCCCGGCAGCTACCAACAGATTTTGGCGGTAAATGCCAACAAGCCGCTAATGCTGGCAATCTGGTCGGTGGATTGCCCATCCTGCCTGAAGGACATGGACATACTGGGTAAGCTGCACGAGAAACATCCGGCTTTGAAAATCGTCATGCTAGCCACCGACGACGCGGAAGCCTTGCCGGAGATCAAACGTATCATCGACAGCCATAAACTCGGCGGGCTGGAGAATTGGGCTTTCGCCTCCGATAATCCGGAAAAACTGCGTTACGAGATCGACCCGGCCTGGTATGGCGAATTACCCAGAACCTATTTCTTCGACGCTGGCCATCAGCGGGTGGGTAAGAGCGGGGCGATGTCGTTGGAAGAATTTGAGGCGCAACTCGGTAAGCTGAAAATGTAATGCAGCCAAATCCGGCCCGTCAGCCGTGGGGCGCGGGCTGCCGCAAACGGTACAGGCCATAAACCGCAAAGCCGATCAGGTTCCAGATCAGAAAATACAGCTGCGTAGTGCTCGGCAGGCTGATAAACAGATACAGGCAGCCCAGTATCGCCACCGGTCCGGTGATCCAGACAAACGGTGCCGAGAATTTCCGCGGCATTTCCGGCTGTTGATGCCTGAGCAACAACATGCAAACCGCCACGACACAGAATGCCAGCAGCGTGCCGGCATTGGCCAGCGCAGCGATGTCCGCCAGCGGAAACACGCCGGCGATGATACTGACGATCACGGCGGTAAACACACTGGTGCGAACCGGCGTACCGCGTGGCGACACCTTGGCCAAGCCGCGCGGCAGCAAGCCGTCGCGGGCCATCGCAAAGAAAATCCGGCTCTGTCCGTAAAAAAACGCCAGCACTACCGTCGGCAGGGCGATGACGGCCGATGCCGCCAGCCAGCGCGCCGCGTTAGGTTTGCCCAACTCGCGCAAAATCAGCGCCAGGGGCTCGGGGCTGTCGGCGAAGCGCCGATAATCCAAAGCGCCCAGTGCCGCCACTGCCACCACGACGTAAATGGCCACGCAGATTAGCATCGAGCCGACGATGCCTAGCGCCAAATCGCGGTCGGGGTTACGGGTTTCCTCAGCCGCGGTGGCAATCGCATCGAAGCCGTAGAAGGCAAAAAAGATGATCGCCGCCGCAGCCATTACGCCACGCTCGACGCCGTCCGCGCCGAAGGTTTTAATGAAACCAAACGGCATAAAAGGTTGGAAATGTTCGGCTTGGAACAGCGGCAACACCACCGCGATAAATACCAGCAATGCGGTCAGCTTGACCACCACTAACAAGGCATTGACGCTGGCGCTCTCTTTAGTGCCGATCAGCAATAGGCCGGTGACTACCAGGATGATGAAAATCGCCGGCAGGTTAATCAAGCCACCCAGTTCCGGGCCTTGCATCCATTGCATCGGTACGCCCAAGCCTTCGTGCAACAGCGGCGCTGCATAACCGGACCAACCCACCGCCACCGCACTGACCACCAGCGAATATTCCAAAATCAAACTCCAGCCCACAAACCAGGCGGCCCATTCGCCGATCACGATATAGGCATAGGTGTAAGCGCCGCCGGCGGCCGGCATCAGCGTGGCCATTTCCGCATAAGCCAAGGCCGCGCAGGCGCAAATCGCTCCGGCAATCACAAACGCCAATATCACCCCCGGCCCGGCCTTGGCCGCGCCAACCCCGATCAAGGTTAAGATGCCAGTGCCGACAATCGCCCCCACGCCCAGCGCCATCAGGTGCGGCCACCTTAACGTGGCGGTTAATCTATGTTCTGTCGGCACATTGTCAGCAGCCGGCCAGGGTTTACGCTGGCGCCAATTGTTCATATCGCGTCCCCGTTGCGGCGCGCAAGCCGGTAAAATACCCAGTCAATTCGGTCTATCCCAATGGAACCCCACATGAAAATCATCTCCTGGAACGTCAACGGCATTCGCGCCGTGCAAGATAAAGGTTTTGCCGATACGCTCAGCCAACTCGATGCCGACTGCGTGTTGCTGCAAGAAACCAAGGCTCAAGACGAGCAAGTCAGCAAGGCTTTGGAAAATATACACGGCTATCACCTGTACTCCAACTCCGCGGAACGCAAGGGTTATTCCGGCGTGGCGATATTAAGTAGGCAGGAGCCGCTGCAAGTGATGCACGATATGGGCATCGCTGAACACGACCAGGAAGGCCGGATCATCGTCGCCGAATTCGAGAAATTTTATTTGTTGAATGTCTACGTGCCTAACTCTGGCGACGGTTTGGCGAGACTGGATTATCGGCAGACTTGGGATAAAGAGTTTTTAGCCTACATGCAAAAGCTGCAAAGCCAAAAACCGCTGATTGCCTGCGGCGATTTCAACGTCGCCCATCAAGCCATCGATATTGCCCGCCCCAAAGCCAATTACAACAAATCGGCCGGCTATACCCAAGTCGAGATCGATGGTTTCAGCAATTTTGTGGAGGCCGGTTTGATCGACAGTTTTCGGCACCTGCATCCGGATACCGTGGCTTACAGCTGGTGGAGCTACCGCGCCAATGCCCGTGAAAAGAACATCGGTTGGCGGATCGATTACGTGCTGACCAGCCAGGCGCTGCTCGGGCAAATCAGCGATGCGTTCATTCTGCCGGACGTATTCGGCTCAGATCATTGCCCGGTCGGCATCGAGCTGGCGCTTTGAGCGAAATGATCGAAAAGTCCCCTCTCCCTCCGTACCCGCAGGGCATAAAGGAGAGGGTTAGGGTGAGGGATGTTTTTAATTTTTTTATTCCGACAATCATGAGCGACCAACAGCATTTGCTACAACACCGTCAAGCGCTGCTGGCCTGTACTCGCTGCCCGGCCATGATCCGCCCGGTGGTCAGCGGCAAGCCGGTGCTGTCGCCGGTGTTGCTAATCGGTCAGGCACCCGGCGATAAAGAAGGGGTGTTGGGCAGGCCGTTTGCCTGGACGGCGGGTAAGACGATGTTCAAATGGTTTGCCCAGATCGGCCTGGACGAAGCCAGTTTTCGGGAGCGGGTCTATATGGCGGCGGTCTGCCGCTGCTTTCCCGGTAAAAATCCCAAAGGCGGCGACCGCGTACCCAATCCGCAGGAAATCCAGCAATGCGCGTCCTGGCTGCAAGCGGAAGTCGAGCTGTTGCAGCCCAAGTTAATCATCCCGGTCGGCAAGCTGGCAATTCAACAAATGCTACCGGTCGATAAACTCAGCGATGTCATCGGCGGTTTGCACCACTTGAATTTTCACGGCCACGACACCGACGTCATCCCACTGCCGCACCCCTCCGGCGCCTCCACCTGGCATCGCACCGAGCCGGGTGCCGGTTTGCTGCAAGCGGCGTTGGCAACTATTCAGGCGCATGCGGCCTGGCGGCAAGTGTTGGGGCGTCCAACGTAGGGCGCAATAACCAACGGGCATTGCGCCGCATTTAATCAACTTGCTATTGAAAATAAAAAAATGGATTACCGAAGAATTTGGCACCCCGGCGGTACCTATTTTTTTACCATCAATTTGTTACAAAGGAATGGTAACGATCTGTTGATACAACATATTCAACCGTTAAAAGATGCGATCAAAACGGTAAAAACTCATCACCCGTTCAATATTCACGGTTGGGTGGTATTGCCGGAGCACATGCATTGTTTGATCGAATTGCCGGAAAACGACATCGACTACGCTACGCGAATAAGGCTTATAAAAATTGGATTTTCCAAGGTAATACCCAAAACCGAACGGAGATCGACCGTAAGAATAAAGCGGGGAGAACGCGGAATATGGCAACGGCGTTATTGGGAGCACCTGATACGCGATGAAGCTGATTTTCAAGTTCACTTGGATTATATACATTACAACCCGGTGAAACATGGTTGGGTAAAACAAGTAAAAGACTGGCCATACTCGACTTTTCACCGATGGGTTGAAAAGGGCGTCTATCCGTTAGATTGGGCGGGAGTTGGCGGAGATTTAAATGACTTAGAGTAGTTTTAAAATGCGGTGCAATGCCCGTTGGATAGGGTGCCTTACGGTTTTCGTGTTACAAGTCCAATTGTAGGGCGTCAATAGGCGCAGCCGTATTGCGCCCTACGAGCTCAGACGCTGGGGTTTGTGGATGCCATCAGATTTTGAGACGGTATAAAAAGTCGCCTGGTTCAACCGCCGGATGCGGAAAACCGCATGTCCGGTGGTGTGGGAGAGGGGGCGGGCGCAATCCCGTCACCCCGATCTGATCGAGCTATACGCCGCCCTTTTTACCCGGTTCCAGGGAAATTGCACTTTTCGTCTTGCTGAACTGTCCGGCTAGCTTAGGTAACTCCCACAACGAAAAGTAGCCGAATGCTACTGCTCCGAGCAAGACGACTACTGCAACGGCAACTATGCCCCAAGTTTCGATTTTAGCGTCTGCGAATGCATTCAGCGCTGCGAGCCCAACTACTGACAGCAAGCCGGTAATGGAAGCAGTCAGAGTCCCCGCAAAACCATATTTGGCAAATTCGACGTATAACTTCTTTTGTTCAAGCTCCAATTGCTGTTCTTGAAGCCTGAGTTCCATTTCTCTGAGTTCCGCGTCTGTTAATTCTGGCATAGGTAGTAGTCCGTTGTTCGCAAAGAAATCGGCTGGTCGCTCTACGTTAAGGTAAGGGGTGAGCCATATACTAAAGTCAAACGAAGCCACTGAACTTTGATAAAAACACATAAAATTCAGCCCATCCTAAGCTCCCGAACAAATGCGTCAAACTCAGGGGGCGGTCTTTTCGGCAACCATATTATGCAGGAGCCTAACGGCAAAGTCATTCCGTCAAGCTTTTTAAGTTGTAAACCCTGGACACAATAATCAACGGCCATGATGCCGAATTCCGTCGTCATGGCCCAGGCCCCACAGCTGACAAATCGGTATTCTGCTCGCTCAATGCCCAACCACCACCGAGCGCCTTATACATCTGCACCTGGGCGACCAGCACGTCCAGTCTGGCCTGTACCCGGCTGTTTTCGGTGGTCAGGTAGCTGCTTTGCGCGTTCAGCAGGGCCTGGTAATCGACTGCGCCGAGCCGGTAGCGGTTTTGCGAGATGTCGTAGGCCAGTTTGGCTTGGGCGGCGGCGTGTTGCAGGGCTTGCAGGCGGCGGCTGGAGTTGGCGTAGGTGGTGGCCGCGTCTTCGACTTCCTTGAAGGCGGTCAACACGGTTTTCCGGTAGTTTTCCACCAATTCGGCATTCGTTGCCAGGGCGTTGCCCAGGGCGCCCTCCAGGCGGCCGCCCTGAAACAAGGGCTGGGTCAGGCCGGCCGCCAGGCTGGCCGCGACGCCGGCCGGTTGCGGATTGGATAGCGCGCTGCTCAGGCTGAGCTGCAATCTGGGATAAAACGCCGCGCGGGCCACGGCTATGTCGGCATTGGCGGCGATCAATTCCATCTCCAATCGACCGATGTCGGGCCGACGCTGCAACAGCGTCGCTGGCTGCTCGGCGGCGATTGCCGGCACGCTCAGTGCGGCGAATTGGGCCGGCGCCAGGACCAGATGTTGCGGCGGATGGCCCAACAAGATGGCCAGTGTGTTTTCCGCCAGGGTTTGCTGTTGCATCAGTAAATCGAGGTTGGCGCGGGCGTTGGCCTGAGCGGTGCGCTGCTGCGCCACTTCCAGTTCGTAAGCGGCGCCGGCCCGTTGCCGGGCTTCGATGATGGTCAGAATTGCAGTAACCGTGTCCAAAAAGTCGCTGGCGATTTGCCTCCGCTCCTGGATAGCCAGCAAATTGAAGTAGGCCTGGCCGACATCGGCCATCACCACCAATTGCAAGGCATCGCGGGCAAATACCTGGCTGAGCAGCCGTGCGCTGCCGGCATCGCGCCGGGCCCGGTTGGCGCCCCACAAATCCACTTCGTAAGCAATGTCCAACTGGCCGCTGGTTTTTTGGGTGTCGCTGGCGTTGTTGCGGGTATCGGTAAAATCGCCGTTCAGGGTCGCTGCCGGCCATAGCCCGGCACCGGCGATGCGGGCCTGGGCGCGGGCTTGTTCGATCCGCTGGCGGGCGGCGTTCAAGTCGTTGTTATAGGCCAGCGCGTCGGCCATCAACCGGTTCAACTGCTCGCTGGCAAACGCCTGCCACCATTGCGGATTGATGTTGGCGGTGTTGGACTGTGCGGCCTCCCGCCATTGCGTAGGAGTTTCCACGACGGGGCGCTGGTAGTCGGTCAATAGATTGCAGCCGGTCGCCAATAGCACCGTGCCGGCCAATAGCAAACGCACAGGCTTGATCAAACGTATTCTCGAATCGCCATGGGTCTTCATTCCCACGAAACCGGGAAGCCATGGTGATGTAAGCTGTTGATTGGATTCCCTCATCCCAGCCTTCTCCCTGAGGGAGAAGGAGTCTTTTTGAGCTGTTAGAAAGTCCCTGAAGTCAAGGTTAACCACTTTATTCATTCCGCCGCCAAGGCCACGACCGGGTCCAGATGCGCGGCCTTGCGGGCCGGTAAATAACCAAACAACAAGCCGGTGCCAAAGGCGCAGGAAAAAGCCAGGATCGCCGGCAGCGGCGAGAACAATACCGCCATGTCAAAATACTTCAGCACATAACCGGAGGCAAAGCCCAGCAACACGCCCATCAGACCGCCCAGAGTGCAGACCACGGCGGCTTCGGTATTGAATTGCAGCAAAATGTCGCGGCGGCGGGCGCCGGTGGCGATGCGGATACCAATCTCCCGGGTGCGCTCGGTGACGCTGACCAGCATGATGTTCATCACGCCGATGCCGCCCACCAGCAGGGAAATCGCCGCGACGATGCCCAGCATCAACGTAAAGGTGTTCTGGGTTTCGGTGGCCGATTCGATGATGGAGGCCATATTACGTATCCGAAAATCTTCGGTTTGGTGGCGGGCGATCAACAAGTCGCTGATGGCTTGTTGGGTGTCGTCAATTTTGTTCAAGTCGCGAACCTTGACGGTGATGCCGCCCAGATATTTTTGACCAAACAGCCTGATCAAACCGGTACTGATCGGCACAAACACTCCATCGTCGCGGTCGCTGCCCATCGCGTCGGCGCCTTTGGGCGACATCACGCCGATCACTTCAAACGGAATATTGCCTATCATCACAAAGCGGCCGATAGGGGCTTCGCCTTCCACAAAAAGCAGTTTGCGCACCGTTTCGCCCAGCACCATCACCGGCGCATAGCGGCGCTGGTCGCGTTCGTCGAAGAAGTCGCCGCTGCCGACCGGCCAGTCGCGCACCATCGGCATGCTCGGCGCGACGCCTTGCACGCTGGTGGCGTAATCGACGGCGCCGTAACGCACCGTCAAGCGACTGCTGCGCTCGGGCGACGCCCATTCGACATTGTCCAGTTCGGCTATCGCCTCGGCGTCGGCCAAAGTGAGTGTCGCCACGTCGCCGCCGCCGCGAAAACCGGTCAGGCCGGGGCGAATCGACAAGGTGTTGGTGCCCATCGCCCGCATCTGATCCAGCACTTTTTCCTGGCTGCCCTGGCCGACCGCCAGCATCGTCACCACTGCGGCGACGCCGATCACAATGCCCAGCAAGGTCAGGGCGGTACGAAACAAGTTGGCGCGCAAAGATCGCAACGCGGTTTTGGCGGCTTCGCCCAGTTCGGCCAGTAAACCAGCCGCGCCGATGCCGCGGTGCTGGGGCGGGGCCAATCGCTGTCCGCTTTGATTGGCGGTGCCGTCGCTGACGATTTTGCCGTCGGCGATATGAATGACGCGCTGGGCGTGGGCGGCGACTTTGTCGTCGTGAGTGATCAATAATATGGTGCGGCCTTCCTGATGCAAGGCTTTCAATAAGGCCATCACTTCCGTACCGCTTTGGCTGTCCAGCGCGCCGGTAGGTTCGTCGGCCAGGATGACCGGCGGATCGTTCATCAAGGCGCGGGCGATAGCAACCCGTTGCTGTTGGCCACCGGACAGTTGCATCGGTTTGTGACCGCTACGCTCGGCCAAACCGAGTTTGCCTAGCAATTGCAAGGCGCGTTGCTGGCGCTCGGGTTTGGGCAGGCCAGCGTACAAGGCTGGAATCTCCACATTTTCGGCGGCGGTTGCGGTATTCAACAGGTTGTAGCGTTGGAAGACAAAGCCAAAGCTTTCCCGCCGCAGCTCTGCCAGCTGGTCAGGGTCTAAATCCGCGACATTTTGTCCCAGCACTTGGTAGTTGCCGACATCGGCTTTATCCAGACAGCCGATCAGGTTCATTAATGTCGATTTGCCCGAGCCGGACTGGCCGATGATCGCCACAAATTCGCCGGGCCAGATGCTCAGCGACACGTCGTCCAGCGCGCGGACGATGGCATCGCCGTTGGGGTAAAAGCGTTGAATTTGTTCAAGTTGCAGCAGGGGCAGGGCGCTCATAGTCTGGGTACTCCGGCGCCGGGGTAGCCTTGATTGTTTTTGCGGTTTTTGGCCTTATCGTCCATGCCGGCGTTGATTTGTAGTTTGTCGCCGACGGCCAGGCCATCCAGCACTTGGGCAAAGCGCCGGGTTCTTAAACCAATTTGCACGACTTTGTCTTGCGGGCCTTGCTCGGTCAGCACTTTCACTTGGTAAGCATGGCCGTTGCCTTGATCTTCCTTACGCTGACGTGGGCCCAATGCATTCACAGGAATCAGCGGCACTTGCTCGGCCTTGCCCAACACGAAAAACATCTGGGTGCTCATGCCGGTCATCAGTTGCCGGTCTCGGTTATCCACGTCGACCAGCACGTTGTAAAGCACCACGTTATTAATCACTTCCGGCGTCGGCAAAATCTGCCGCACAGTGCCTTGCCAGCGGCGTTCACCGGAGCCCAGCGTGGTGAAATATACCGGCATGTCGGAGCGCAGGCGCATCACGTCGGCCTCGGCCACTTGAGCGCGCACCGTCATTGTGTCCAGTTTGGCTAGTTGCAGGATGGTTGGGGTGGTTTGGTTGGCGTTCAAGGTCTGGCCTTCGCGAGCCTTTTGATCGACCATGGTGCCGTCCATCGAGGCGAAGATTTTGGTGAAACCCAGATTGGTTTTGTCGCCGTTCAAGGTCGATTGCACCTGTTCGATTTGGGCTTGCAGCGACTCGGCAGTGGCTTTGGCGTTTTTTAGCGTGAATTCGCTGTTCTGGAAGTCCTGGACGCTGACGCCCTGGCTTTTCAGCAGTTCGCGGTTGCGGTCGTATTGTTGCTGGGCAAACACCACTTGCGCTTGCTGGCCGGCCAGTTGCGCCTGCAAGTTTTTGATATTGGCCTCGTCGGCAGCAACGCGAGCGGCGTAAATGCGCGGGTCGATCTGCGCCAGCAATTGGCCGGCTTCGACGTTATCGCCGATCTTGACGTAAATCTTTTGCAGCTGGCCGGTGACTTGGGCGCCGACATCCACGTATTCCTTGGGCTCCAGCTTGCCTTGGGCGGTGACGTTTTCTTCCAGATCGCCCAAAGTTACTTCCACTCTGTCGGCTTTGTCCTGGTTTGCGTGTTTGGGTTGCTTGGCAAAATACCAGCCGCCAACTGCGACCGCGATAGCCAATAAAAACAGAGCAAGCCAGCGCAGACGCCGGCGGTTTGGGGAGGAAACGAGCGATTGCTGCATGGCAATAATGTATGTCTACTTGAGGATGACGGATAGTTTCCCGACCGGCAGTAGTGGCGATGGCTTCGACAGCGGATAGCAGGATATGGCTTGGCGGGATGCCGGAACGCTAGCTCAAGCCGCCCGCCAAGTCTGCAGGGAGTTTATGCTTTGGTATCGGGCTTGGCAATACTGGGAAGGTAAAGCTTGGTAAAGATGAGGTATCGGATTTTGGTTAGCGTCAATCAAGCAGGGAAGTAGACGTAGTCGATCCAAAGTGGAAGTTCGTGTATTTATCTTGAATGTCGGTTTAAAATTTAAACCAGCCATTCAAATAATAAAAATTGTAGGGTGGATAAGCGAAGCGCCATCCACCTATTTGCGTTCCTATGGTGGATGGCGCTTCGCTTATCCACCCTATAGCCCTAAGGCTTAAGCTTTGCGATGAATACCAAAACCAAATGACAGAGAACCAACACATTCGCGAGTTCCTCAACTACTACTGCACACTCCCGAAGGCGCCTCAATATGCTGTCTTGCTCGTTGGCTTATGGGGAAGCGGTAAGACGTGGTTCATAAAGGACTTTGTCGCAAATCACTTAACTCAATCGGATCGGGTACTATACTTAAGTCTGTATGGTGTACAGTCTTTTGACGATATTGAGTCAGAGTTTTTCAGACTGCTGCACCCCGTACTTGGATCAAAGCCAGCCAGAGTACTGCATCGACTTGCCCGCGGAGTTCTTAAGACATCCCTCAACTTCGATATTGATGGAGATGGAAAGTCAGACGGGAGTATATCAGGTGGGCTACCCACAGAGAAAGTGCTTGAACGCATCTCTCTAGACTCAACCAAGATACTGGTGCTCGACGATTTGGAGCGTTGCTCAATCCCAGTCTCAGACCTTCTAGGTTATGTAAATCAGTTCATTGAGCACGGCGGAATAAAGGCAGTACTCATTGCAAACGAGATGGAGATCCTCAATGCCGCTTCAGGCGCAGGTGCAGGCTACGCTCGGATCAAAGAAAAACTAATTGGAAGAACATTCGAAGTCATCCCTGAAGTCGGTTCAGCGCTCGAGCACTTCGCCGCAGACCTACCAAGCATGCGAGCGCAGCAGGTTGTTCGATCTAACTTTCCGCTGATCACGCAAGTCTATGAGTGCTCCAAATATAAAAACCTACGATTGGTGCGCAATGCACTATGGGACTTTGATAGGCTTCTTCAATCTCTCGAAACGTCAGTTCTGGAATCCGATGAACTTCTAAAGGACCTGCTCGCATTGTTCCTAGCCTATTCGTTTGAGGTTCACAGCGGGGCGGTCAAACCTTCTGAACTCGAAAAGTTGCAAGACCCATGGAGTCATCTGAGGCAAAACAAAGACAAGCCCGATCCCGTCCAACGCTTCCGCGAAATCGGAGCAAAATACTCTGGATTGAATTTATATACATCGCTTGTTCAACAGTCAGTCTGGGTGGCAATCTTCTCTACCGGCTCAGTGCCCCGGGTGGAACTCAATGAATCGCTTCAGAAAAGTAAGTACTTTCAGGACAACGACCAGCCAAACTGGGTCAAGTTGTGGTATGGCACGAACCTAAGTGATAGTGACTTTGCAAGCGTTCTGGCCACAGTTGACGAAGAATGGTCGTCCCGTCTCTACCGGAACCTGGGAGAAGTCGTCCATGTCACTGGTCTATTAATCCGCTACGCCAAGCACGGCATATACAGCCGATCCGTTGAAGACGTCGTAGCATCGGCAAAGGAGTACGTCAACGATCTCTTGGCGAGCGGTGACGTACCGATGATGAAACCCAATACACGATGGCACTTTGAGCGGGAATCTTACGCTGGCCTTGGGTTTACCAGTAAGGAGGAACAAGCGTTCCAAGACTTCTTTGAATATATCGAGGAGCGTCAGGGCATCGCTTTGGAGGCAAGTTTTCCTGCGCAAGCCACGGCACTGCTCTCTCTGATTGACACCGACACAAACCTCTTCTATCGTCGCCTCGTTCTCAACAACGATGCTGAAAACCTCTACTACAACACGGCTATTCTCCACCTAATTGCACCAGCAGACTTCATAAGAAAGTTGTTGAGCACAACGCCTGAGAACAGGAGAACGGTAGCTTACGCTTTCAAGGAGCGCTACAGCTTTGAACAGTTCAATTCTAACCTGCTACCAGAGCTAGGTTGGCTCACTGAAGTTGCCAGTTTGCTTCGAGAGGAAATTGCTGTACGAGCCGGGAAGGTGAGTTCGCTATCGCTGCAATGGTTAGTAGATCCATACATCAACGACGCCATTGCTCAGCTTAGCAAAGTCAAGCCAGCGCTAAGCGAGTGAAGCCTAACCCCTCTCTCATCGACTGGACCCGCTAGGGCAGACGCCGTCTGGCCTGGTTAGCTCGAACGTTAAACGAGCAACTTCTAGCATTAACCGGCCATTCAAAAATTTACCCCGATAGACAACTTTTGGCCGAACCGAGACCAACACTTCCAACCAATTGGTTGGCTAAGGACTAACCCAATTCAACTAAAAAAACGCCAACCTCGCCGCTTCGCGCTCGCCGCCGTCGAAAAAGCGCAAAGCCCATTGGTCGGTAGCGTCCAGAAAGCCGGCTTTGGGATCGGTTTTCTTTTGTTTGGCCGTCCAGCTGACATAGTCGCGGAAGTAGTAATGATCGAACATGCGCATGAACTCGCCCAAATACACGTCGGCGACCGCGGTATCGCCGATGATGAATAACTGGTTTTCGTCGTTAAAGCGGCAGGAGTTGGTGCTGAAGTTGGCCGAGCCGGTGACGACCAAGGGCTTGTCGGAAAGCGGATCTACCAGCAGGATTTTGGTATGCACATGTGCACCGGAATGATGTTTGGATTCGGCCAGCAGCCGGCCTTGCCATTGCTCCAAAATAGATTTTTCATCTATAGCGGCACTGGCCGCCAATTGGGTGTTGGGCGCGTCGTGCAAGGCTTGACCGACTACACTGCGGGTGTTCAACAAGCCCAAGACGTGAGCAGGCGCTGCGGCCAGGGCCGCTTCCAGGTCGTCGTGCATGGCAAACGGCGCGGTAAAACAAATCAGGCGTTTGCTTGCCGTTACCCATTCCGCGCATTCGCCGATGGCTTCGGTAGATTTGCGTGGGCTTAGTACCAGATGCGAACCCGCTGCGGTCGTGGCCGGCGTTTGGGTTAAACCCATCGCCACTTTCCGCGAGTCGGCGCCGGGCAGGCTGGGGTTTTTCCAGACGGTTTGATGCCACTCGAAATATTGTTTGGCGGCTGCGGCATCGCTGATCACGTGGCCGACGTTGGATTGTCCGTAAATCGCGCTATCGGTGAAATTGGTCGAGCCGGTCCACACCGATAGCGGTTTGCCTTTGCCGTTGCTCAACACCATAAATTTGTTATGCGAGATATTCAAGCCGGCACCGGTGCGGGCTTTGCAGACGCTTTTCAGGCCGTATTTTTTGATCTGCGGCGCGGCGTCGAGTGAAGGGCCGTCGCCTTTGGCGTCCAGCAAGCCGTCGTACAAAATCTCCAGCCTGACCTTGCGTTGCTTCGCGCGTTTAAGTGCCTCGAAAAATGCGTCTTTGGCAAATTCGTATAAAAATAAATGTAAGCCTTGTTTGGCTTGGGCCGCGTCGATATAGGCGATCAGGGCCTCCTCCAGGCCACGCGACAGCCAGCGACGGGCGTTTTCATCGACAATCTCGCCGGCCGGCAAATGTGGAAAGCGCGATGCAAAAGCTTGGCTGGCAGCCGCACTGCGGTTGAAATGCACCGCATGACCTTGGCTGCCGATGGCGGCGGGTTGTTCGCAATTGACTTGCACGGCTACCGAATCGAAAGTCTTTAACGCGCCTGGTTTGCCGGTCAGCGCATGGACGGTGTAGGTATAACTGCGCCCAGGCTTGGTAGTGTAGTCACCCCAATGAAATTTCTGGATCGGGTGATGACGGCTGCTAACGCTGGAGCCGTCGTCGCCGGGTAGCTCGAAGCGCTTTAAGCCGCGCAGCCAAGTGATTTCGCCGTTTTCATGGTCTGTGCGTTGGATGCCGAAGCCGAGCAAGCCGCTGCAATAGGCTTTCGGGCAGGTAAATGCCAGCAGCACCACGTAGGTGCCGGCGATCGCTCTGACTTGCAAGCCCTTGGGGCTGATATTAATTTCGCTACGCATGGCCGTCTCCGTTTAGATAGAGTGGATGACAAGTTTAGGTCTGTTAACCCTCGGTTGCGAGGCTGGCAAGCGTCAAGAAATCGCTGTAAAGCCCCCGCAGCTATTTAATATTCCGCACCAAAAAATCCTTTTGCCCGCAAGATTTCGCCGCACTTTTCACCACGTCGGCGCTGCAACTAGCTGTCGCGCCGCTCTTATCCAAACACACGAACATTTCCTTGAAAAACCGTCCGCCGCCGCTGCAGAATGGGGCGATGGCTTGCTCTTTCAGCCAGGGGTTGACGTCGGCAAAGGCGTTTTTCAAAACTTCGGCTGTGGTTCGGAAAGGTTTTTGCGGCCGCTGGTAGGCCTCCGGGATGGCGACTTTGCTTTTCAGTGCTTGCGATAATTGAAAATAACCGGCTTGGGTTAATCCGGAGCAGGTGCCGTGCTTTTCCCATTCGTGTTCGAACAGAAATTCGGACGGATAAAGCTCTGGAAACGCTTGAGCTTGACTAGGTGCGTAGGCTTCCTTGGTGCAAAAGCTTGGATAACCAACGTTGTATTGCGGCCAAAGGCCATGCAGTACCAAACCCAGTTTTTTGCCGCATTGTTCGCGGTCTTTGGGCTGTTCCTCGCAATAGGTGGGTGACCAGGATAAGGCCAGCACATACCCATCAAACTTGCCGGGCTTGCCGTTGGCGGCCAGGGCGGTCGAGAACGCTGCCAAACACAGCAGTAACCAAGCTTTCATAAATTTCTCCAAGTCTTAGAGTTTAGGGCGAGGAATTCGCCGTCTATATTTTTTAGCTCAGTATCAGAGCATAAACTGCTGCCAAATCCGCTCCACTTCCTTGCGCAGTTCTTGAAATTCGTCGCCGTGCGCGGTGGCGCTGAGGCCTTGCAGTACCTGATGATGGCCGTAATCGCGGTAGGCGCAATAGGCTTGTTTTAGCAAGGCGGCATCGGTTGGCGAGATAAAACCGTGCTGCTGTAAACCTTCCAACAGGCGGACGTTGTCCGTGTAAGTCGCTAGACTCGGCTGCTGCGCGGTTTCTGCGAGGACGCCGAACTGGACGATAAACTCAATGTCGGCGATGCCGCCCTGGCTTTGCTTTAGATCGAATATTGCCGGGTCTTTGGGGGCCAGGTTGTCGCGCATTTTTTCACGCATCTCCCGCACCTGGGTTTTCAGTTCTTCGCGATCCCGCGGTAAGGCTAAAATCCGGCCGCGGATGGCTTCGTAGCTGTGTTTCAAACTTTCGTCGCCGGCCACGAAACGGCCGCGCACCAAGGCTTGGTGTTCCCAGGTCCAGGCCTCGTTTTTTAAATACGCTTCGTAATGGTCAATATGCGTGACCAGCAAGCCGGAGTCACCGTTGGGCCGCAAGCGTAAGTCCGCTTCGTAGAGGATGCCGGACAGCATTTTGGTATCCAGAATGTGGCGGATTTTTTGGCCCAGGCGTAAATAAAACTGGCCGGAATTGATCGGTTTTTCGCCGTTGGTTTGCGCGTCGCCGTCGGCGCAGGCATATAAAAATACCAAATCCAGATCCGAGCCATAGCCCAGTTCGATACCGCCGAATTTACCGAAGGCAATGATCGCAAAGTTTTGCGGATCGGGGCCGGTGCCGGGCGGGTGGCCATGCTTGCTGACCAGCATTTGCCAGGCGCATTGCAATACCTGCTCCAGAATGGCTTCGGCGGTCCAGGTTAAATAGTCGCTGACGATCATCACCGGTATCACGCCCATGATGTCGGCGGCGGCCACCCGCAACACATTCAGATGCTTGAACTGGCGCAGCGCAATCATCAGTTGTTCGCTGTCCTGGGTATCGACGCGCGCCAGTTCGCGCTGCAAGTCCTCGCGCAAGGCCTGCTTTTGCAGCGGGTCGTACAGCGAACGGGTATCCAGCAGTTCGTCGAACAGAATCGGATACAGCGACAGATATTCGCAAATCCACGGACTGGCTGCGGCCAGCTTGATCAGCTGATTCAGCGCGTCCGGATTTTCGGCCAGCAAGGCTAGATAGACGTTGCGGCCGGCTACGGCTTCGAATAAATCCAGAATCCGCAGCAAGCTCGCATCGCTTTTTTCGCTGTTTGCCACTTGTTCTATCAATTGCGGCATCAACCGGTCCAGGACACCGGCGCCTTTGCTGGTCATGCGTTTAATCGCATGCGATTCTTTAAAATTGACGAGCGCTTTTTGGATGTTCAGCGGATCGGCAAAGCCATAGTCGGCCAGTGCTTCCAGCGCCAGTTCGTTGTCCGCGGGGCTGGCCCAGATCAAGCGCGCGCTTTGCTGTTTATTGTCCTGTTCGCTGAGCGAAAACACTTGCTCGAAAATATCCTGCACCGACTCGCGGACCTGGTCCAGTTCGGCTTTGAACGCGCTCCAATCCTCAAAGTCCAGTGAATAGGCCAGAATTTGTTGTACCAGCGGGTTAGCGGGTAGGTCGTGGGTTTGTCTGTCCTGGTATTGCTGGATGTGGTTTTCCACGCGCCGTAAAAACCGGTAGGCAAATTTTAAGGTGGCTACATCCTCGACCATCATCAACCCCAGCTCTTCCAGAACGCTGAGGATGGTTTGGATTTCACGTTGCTGCAAGGCGACGTCCTGGCCGCCGCGAATCAACTGAAAGGCTTGGCCGATGAACTCTACCTCGCGGATGCCGCCGGGGCCGAGTTTGACGTTATCGGCACGGTCGCGGCGTTTTAGCTCCTGGGCGATTTGGAATTTTAACGAGCGTAATTCCTCGAACGCGCCGTAATCCAGATAGCGGCGATAGACAAACGGTTTGATTAATGCGGCCAGGTGTTTGCCGGTATTGAAGTCGCCGGCCACTTGCCGGGCCTTGATCATGGCATAGCGTTCCCATTCACGGGCTTGGGTCAGGTAGTAATGCTCCATGCCGTCGAAATTCATGATCAACGGGCCGCTGTCGCCAAACGGGCGCAAACGCACGTCGGTGCGGAACACAAAACCGTCCACGGTAATTTCGTCGAGCATTTTCACCAGTGAGCGGCAGATACGGGTGAAGAATTCGCCGTAGCTGATTTCCTTTTTCTCGGTGAGGACGCCGTCTTCGGCGTAAGCAAAAATCAGGTCGATGTCGGAGGAATAATTCAATTCCCAGGCCCCGAGTTTGCCCATCCCCAGCACCACGATGTTAAACGGCGTGCCGTCGGCCAGCGTGGGTGTGCCCCAGCGCGCGCAAGCCTGCCGATATAAAAAATCCAGCGCGGTTTGAATGCAGACCTCGGCCAAGGCGGTTAAATCCGACAGCGTTTCGTCCAGATCGGACCAGCCGGCCAGATCGCGCCAGGCGATTCTGACCATCTCCCGGCGGCGGAACAGGCGTAATTGTCTGGCCAAGGCGGGTTCGCCGTCGGCGTTGCCGCTCTTTTGCAATGCGGCGGCATAATCGGCGCGGCGCAGCGGGGCGAATAGATCGGTGGATGTCACAAGATCCGGAATCAAATCGGGATGGCGCAGCCAGCTTTCGCTGATAAATTGGCTGCAAACACAAACTTTTAGTACCGAAGCGCAAAATACGGCGTTGTCGAAAACCTGGCGTTGCTCTTGGCTAAGCTTTTCGTCGAGCTTGGTGCAAAAGTCGGAGGCCAAAGTCCGCAGTTCATCCGGCAACAGTACCGTGTGCTGGGACAGCGAATCGAAAAGTGACATAGGCGGGATCCTGTCGGAAGAACGGAAGCAGCATGATACCTAAACTGCAGACGCTACCCTAGATGGCAGCTGAAAAAATATCCACACAGGAATCGGGTAAACTTAAACCAGGCCAGGATGCGGCTGAGCGCCGCATCTTGCAGATTGATCGAACCGGAGCGCAACGCATGAAAACCCTGTATCTAGCCGCACTACTATTGATGTTGAGCGCTTGTAGCCAAAATAATCAGTATGCGTATTTGCAGGGTGGGCGCAGCCAAACCGGCCAGCCGGCCTTGCATGCGGTGCGGGACCAGCGCTTGCATGAATTGATGGACCGGATGAACAGCCTGATGCAGGAGCGGTTTATGACCGAACAGCAATTAGACGTGGAGCGCCGTAAATATTCACGGCAAATCGGCGAAGCAGCGCGGGATTTGGCGGCTACTGTCGAGATCATGATTGCCCGTATGCCCGGTTTGCAGTTAAACGCAGCCGAACAAACCACGTTTCTGGCCCTGGCCGGCAAGCTGCGCGAAGAGATGCGCCAATTGCAGCAGCTGGCCGAGCAAAATCATATAGACGCCATTCCGGATAGCTTGCATGAAATCAACACCACCTGTACCTCTTGTCATGCCTTATTCAGAAAACTGGGGAGCTAGAGGATGAGCAAATTCCTACAACTATGTTTCATGTGGCTGTGCTGTTGGATAGTCAATCCCGCGCATGCGGCTGACGAAGACATCAAGGCTTTGCTGAAAGCCTTGAGTCAGCAAGTCACTCAATTACAGAGCCAGGTTGAGCGTTCCAATTCCAGAATCGAACAGCTGGAGCAGGAGTTACAGCATGTCCGCGCCGAGCAAGTTGCCGCCGGCAAGGCACCGGTCGGCACGGTGCAAGCTGCGGCGGCGTCACCGACAGCGGTAGCGACGGGGAGCACCGGTTCCGCTTTAGTGCGCGAAAAGGCCAAAGAGAAGCCGGCGGTGACGGTTGGCGATGTGAAAGGCACGTTTAAAATTCCCGGCACCGACACTTCGGTGGGTTTGGGCGGGTTCGTGAAAATGGACACCTTGTTTAACAGCGTCAGCGCCGGTCGGGACAGGCTGGGTGACCAGCAACTGGCGATGGCGCAAATTCCGGTGGGTGCGGCCGGTGAACGTGGGCAAATTACCTTTCACGGCAAAGAAAGCCGCTTGTGGTTCAAATCGTTTACCCCGACGACTGACTGGGGCGACATCAACACCTATATCGAGTTTGACTTTTACGGTGATCCGGCAACGTACACATACACGCCGCGCTTGCGCCACGCCTACGGCTCCATCGGTCATTTTCTGGCTGGACAAACCTGGACCACTTTTCTCAATGTATCCGCATTGCCGGATACGTTGGATGTTGGCGGCTCGGCTGGCGCTGTCGCGAGCCTGCGCGATCCTTTAGTGCGCTGGAGCGAGCCGTTTAATTGGCTGGATACGCCGATGGAGTGGCAAGTGGCGTTGGAGGCGCCGCGTAGCCGTTTGTGGGTCGATAGTGCGCTGGAGCCTTCTTCCAGTAAAAGCACTAATCCCAATTTGGATGCAGGGTATTACACGACGCCCAACGCTGATCGTTATCCGGATTTGATGGCTAGGCTCAACCTGAATCCGGATTGGGGTAATGTGTCTTTGGCGGCGGTCGGCAGGCAGTTGCGCTATACCCATGGCACGACGGGTTATCGGCAAGCCGAGTGGGGCGGCGGGGTTAACTTGGCCGGACGGATAAGTACCTTCGGTTTGGATAATATGCGCTTTATGGCGCATTACGGCAAAGGCGACGGGCGCTACGTGTCCACCAATAACACTTTCGCCGACGCGGCGCTGGATCAACATGGCGCTATCGAGCTGGTCAATGCCTACGGCGGCATGTTGTCTTATCAGCATTGGTGGGATAAGCAATGGCGATCTAATGTTACCTATGGTTTTGCGCAGGCGGATTACCCCAGTTACGCAAATACGGTGCTGAGCCGCCAGGTGCAGTCCGTGCATGCCAATTTGCTGTGGAGCCCGGTCAGTCAGGCCATGTTCGGCGTGGAATATACTTATGCGACGCGCGAGTTGATCGATGGTCGGGATGGTGTGTTACAGCGGGTGCAGTTTTCAGCCAAATATAGTTTTTGAATTTGGCTGCAACCCAGTTCAATGGGCCGGGCGGAAGCCGTTAGGTGTGCCGCCAACGGTTATTAGCGTTTGATCTTGAACACTCGGCCCTGATAACGGACGATGATCCCGTCCTCCACTATTTCCTTAAGTTCCAACTGGTCTTTGATCGTCTGGCCGGGTACGTATTTGACCATGTCTATCATCACGAAACGCTCCGCCGGTGTGGGTGAATAGCTAAATACATTAATCGGTAGTGCCGGCAGCGACTGGCGCACGTCTGGGGGCAAGTCTTGTAACGTGGGTAAATCGTTTTGTAGTCTTGCTAGCGCGACTGGCTCCGGTTTTTTTGCTACGGCTTGTTCACTGGGTTCCTCGATGCGTTGCGGAACAAGTTTAGATTGTCGTTCTATCTCGGCTGTCGGCTTGCTAGCCGGCGTTGCTGCGGTGGTTACCGTCGGTAAGGGCTTAACCGGCTGCGCTGGCGCAACGGTCGGTTTAACCCTCTCGACCGGCTCAACCGCTTGTTTTGTGTTAGCGGCGAGTTTCTCGGCTGCCGACGTCGGATTGCGAGGCGGCTCAGTTTTGGGCGTGGGGGCAAGCTTTGCCGGTTTCGGTGGACTATCGGCCGGCAATTGTGGATTTGCTTTCGCGATCAACGGCGCCGCTTCTTCGATATTGACCAGGGGCTGCGCTTTGTCTGCAGGTTTCTGCGGTGCAATACCCAAAAAATAAATCAGAATCGCCAAGTTCAACAGGACCAGCGCCACGATGATCTTGGTCAGGCCGTGTCGTTCCGGCGTTTGCTCGATAGCGATGCGGCTAGTCACCGAGTCGGGCTGCATGGCTTGGCGTTCTCGTTCGGATTTGCGCAATGCATTCAAGATGTAAGACATATCAACAAGCCTAGCGAGTGGTGATTGCCAAATGAGGCGCAGCAGAGGCAGCGCTTTGGTTATCCAGGTGTATCAGGGTGCGGGCGCCGGCTATGCCGTCGGGCGTCAGATGTTGTCGGTGTTGGAAAGCAATCAACTCGGCTTTTAGCGTTTCATCGAACACTTTGGAGGCCGTGTCGCCGGCAGGTTTGCCGGTGATTTTACTTAACCGTTCGCGCAGCCAGAGCACGGCTGCGGATTGCTGCGGGGGGGCGATTTCCGTGACTCCTGGATGCGGCGGCTGCCACAGCAACAAATAATTGCCGTCCCAGAGGGTTAAAAGCTCCGCTAGCGGGATGCTGACGGTGTCCTTCAAACGGATAATCGCCGAATCATGGTCAACGCCGGTCAACAATACATAGCGTTTGGCGCCGGTAGGGTCGGAAAAAGCCAGAATCGCCGGCCGGTTTAAGGTCAGCAGTTCTTGCCAGTTGCCCTTACCGAATAAGCAATTCAAACCCAGGGCTGCCACCGCGGTGCAATCCGCTGCGCGGCCGGCGGGGGCGGATAGATGCCAAGTCTTTAGCGACTCGGTCACGGCTTCGGCAAAGCTGAGGCCGGTCTGATCGAGCTGATCGATAAAGCTGACCGGCTTGGCGGCGGGGATGGGCGCTGCCGGCAGTATGGCTGGTTGGGTAACAGCCGGTTTGGCCGGTTCAACAACGGGCATCGGCGGATGCCAAAACTGCAATCCCGCCCAAGTGCCGACCGCTAAAATCGCGGCGGTTGCGCCATACCAGCGGCGTTTGGTGTTTGCCGACCCCAACACTTCCTGCGCCGCCCGGCGAATGATCGCGGGGTTGATTTCCCGCGCATTGGTGGCGTAAGCGCCCAACAAGGCTCGGTCGCACAGAATATTGATCAGGCGCGGCACGCCTTGCGAATACTGGTAAATCTTGCGGATGGCCGCTGGATTGAACAGGCGATGGTTGCCCTGACAAACCCGCAAGCGATGCCGGATATACGCCCGGGTTTCGTCCAATGACAAAGGGAGTAAATGATAGCGGGCGGTGATGCGTTGATTGAGCTGGCGCAAGTCTTGGCGGGCCAGCAGCGCATTCAGTTCCGGCTGCCCGACCAAGATGATCTGTAACAGCTTGGCTTTACTGGTTTCCAGATTGGTCAGCAAGCGAATTTGCTCCAATACGTCCAGGCTAAGGTTCTGCGCTTCGTCGATCAACAATACCGTGCGCCGGCCTTTTGAATAAGCGGCCAGCAGGTATTGATTGATGGAGTCGATCAGCTGTTTGGCCGCGAAACCTGCATGGCTGATGTCCAATTCGTCGCAGATCGTCGCCAGTAATTCCTGTGCCGTTAATTTAGGGTTCAAAATTAAGGCAATATCCACATTATCCGGCAATTGCTGCAGCAAGCAGTGGCATAACGTGGTCTTGCCGGTGCCTACCTCGCCAGTCAAAGCGACAAACCCACCCCCTTGATTAATGCCATACAGCAAATGCGCCAAGCCTTCCTGATGCCGCTCGCTCATGAACATGAAATGCGGATCAGGCGAGATCGAGAAAGGCAGTTCGCTGAAATTGAAGTATTGCTGATACAAGGTTCTGGCGCTTCAAGGAAATGGTCGCACGATGCTAATTCATACTGGGGGAAATTGCACTTAAAAGTCTGTATCGAGGCGAGCGGGCAGGCGATAACACTAGACGCCAATCGCACTTTAGGTGTCGCTAGCGCGACGGTTGTTTTAATGTCGGGTCTCGGCCCGACAGCCGAGTAACTTTTCTTTGTTTGGCCAAAGAAAAGTCACCAAAAGAAAAGCCACCCGGATGCCGCTTGTTTCCTGCGCTCCAGAGCTTTTGGCGGGGGTTGGCGAAAGGGGCTTCCTGCCCCTTCGCCAACGTGCGGCATCCCTGCCGCACCCCTTCGGGCTATTCCCACCAAAAGCCCCGGTGCTCGGCGCGGCATACGGGGAAAAACCGTCGCGAGCTTCAAGGGCTTTGACGGTTCTTTTGGATTTTGCTCGTAGCTCGTAGGGCGCAATAACCAACGGGCATTGCGCCGTGTGTCGATTCATTCGGCGCATTACGCTAAAGCTAATGCGCCCTACGGGCTACTTGTGCAGCCAATAGTCACGCATGAGTTCATGTGACCAGACGGGCTGATGAACTTCCTGGCGTGGCAGGAACTCAGCCATGACGGGTTTGATGTCGAGCACTGGCGTGCCATTGATGGCATCCAATTCAGCGACGAAAAGCTTGGCCCCTTCCACACGAATCACACGGCAGATCGTGCTGCCGATGCGGTTTGGCCGATTCTTACCACGTTGCGCGAAGATGCCTACGGCTGGCCACGCGCTATTGTTCCGAGGGTGGCGCGCGCCCTTGACAATTTTTGATGGCTCGACTTCATGGAAAAGAAACAGTACTTCGACATGGGAAAAATCAGAAATCCCTTGCAATGCCTCAAAAGTAAATTCCGATGTCAGCGCAATACACGCTTCCTCTCCTCCCCAAAAGTCATCTTCCGCATGAAGCCGAACGGCTTCGACAAATCCGATTGCTGTGACTTGTGAGTGCATTGAAACATTTTCCATTTTGATGCCCAACAAAGAATTAGATAGTTAACTGCACATCTAGCACGAATCCGATCTGGCTGCAATAAGCCTATGTTTTATATAATGTATTTCCTTATGACTGTCTTCCAAGCCATCGAAAATGGCTAGCCGGGTTTCTCCTCGCGGTGAAAAATCAGTGGCGTAGCTGCGAATAGCGAAGCGTATTTGGAGGAACGAGGGGTATGCGAAACATCGTTTGGACCATTTGCGAGATAGCACACGCCCAGAGTGATTAAGGGATTGCCAACATGTGTTCGAACAGCTCGTAGGGCGCAATAACCAACGGGCATTGCGCTGTGTGTCGATTCATTCGGCGCATTACGCTAAAGCTAATGCGCCCTACGGTCTCTCGAAAGCCCACCGAAAACCGGGATGGTTTTCTCCCGTATGCTGCGCCGAGCACCGGAGCTTTTGAACGGATCAGCCCGTTAGGGGCGATGCATGGATGCATCGCGTTGCCGAAGGGGCAGGAAGCCCCTTTCGGCAACCCCGTTCAAAAGCGAGGAGCGCAGGACAAATCGGCAGGATAGCCGATTTGCATGCATCGCACCCGAAGGGCGAGGCACAGGGATGTGCCGAGTGAGCTAAGCGGCATCCGGGTGGCCTTTCTTTTGGTGACTTTTCTTTGGCCAAACAAAGAAAAGTTACTCGGCTGTCGGGCCGACAAATCGGCAGGATAGCCGATTTGCATGCGTTAGCACCCGAAGGGCGAAAAACAAGGACGTTTTTCGTGAAACCGACATTAAAATCAGTCGTCGCGTTAGCGACACAAAATACGAAAGCCAATTAACCGCGTGGGCACAAAAACCGTGCCCACCCTTGGCTACAGGACGGCGTTGGCCCAGAATGAAATGAGGGCCAGCGAAGGCATGCCGTTGGCTCTCCGCTTGAGCACCGGGTTAGCCGGCATTCTTGACGCCTCGTGAAGAGATTTCTGTCCAGAGCGCCAGAGATACGCTGACTCCCTCCGAAGGTTCCGGAGTAATGCCAGGAAAGAGAGAGCGCATTCCCGCAGTTGCTCGAAGCATAAACGGCAGGACGAACTGGACGGGGAGCGACATCATGCGAAGCGCATCTGGACTGCCGGCGCGGAATTCGAAGAGCTGGTGTACAGAGAACGGCGACGTGTGCGCGTACTGCGAAAGCTGCATCGTCACGGCATTAAAGTAGTCGTGATCGATCCCATTCGCTTGGCAACGTTCGCGCTGAGAGTTCATGAATGACGGAGGGTCTTGCTCGTGAACTCGCTTCTGCAGTGACTTGGAAAGACTTCCAAAGTGTTTGTGTTTTACGGCTCGTTCATAGAGCTCCTTCGATGATGCCTGAATGTCGGCAAGCCGAGGGTCCACGGATCCAATGTGTCCAAGCATCTTTGCGCGCCTGTTGGCGTCGTGCAGTTCCCAAAGCAAGAGCCGGAACTCCCGTAGGGCTGGCTCCTGTGGAGTGAGCGCCAAATATGCGAGAGCATCGAATGCTTCGATCGCTGCGCGGGCAAGCACTGAGTTCGATGACAGGTCCCAGAGCTCAGGTTGCGATGAAGACTCTGGCGCGGGAGAGATACGTCGAAGCGTCACGCAGTGCGCCAACAGCTTGACGAATATCTGCTCGGCGTACATCCGGTGCGGCTCAGCCGGCGCAAGCCCGACGAGCGCAGCAGATACGCTGGCAGCATGGTCACCCGCGGCATCAAACTCCGAGAGTATTTCCTTGTAGCGCTGGCGGTCCACTGAGCTTGCCTATGCCGGCTAACAAGTAATTAGATAGTTAACTGTATATCTACTAAAAATCATATATTTCTCCGATAAGTCTTTGTTCGATGTGGTGTATTGCCTTCTGTCTATCACCCCAGGCCATGTAAGGTGCCGGTTGGATCCCGCCACTCAACCCCGCAAAAATGGAGACTGCAACACTATCGCCGCCGCAATCAACACCGCCGCACTGAGAATAGCCCGCAACGTGCGGGTATTGTTACGCTTCAGTTGCTTGCGTAGCTCCAGCATGTCCTTTTGCTGCTGCTGAAGTTGCTGCTGCATGTGCGCGGCGCTTTGCAGGGCTTGGAATACCAGGCCGGGGACTTCCGGGATTTGCTCGGTGATTTCCGGGAATTTGGCAAATAGCTCTTTGATCTTTTTACCCGGACCGACGCGCTCTTTGAACCAGTTTTCCAGAAAGGGTTTGGCGGTTTGCCACAAGTCCAGGTCCGGGTAAAGCTGGCGGCCCAGGCCTTCGATGTTCAATAGGGTTTTTTGCAGCAAGACCAATTGTGGTTGCACGACCATGTCGAAGCGGCGGGCGGTTTGGAACAGTCTTAGCAGTAACAAGCCGAAGGAAATGTCTTTCAGCGGTTTTTCAAAAATCGGTTCGCAGACGCTGCGGATTGCCGCTTCGAACTCTTCGATCCGCGTCGTCGCCGGCACCCAGCCGGATTCGATGTGCATTTGCGCCACTTTCCGGTAGTCGTGGTTGAAGAAGGCCAGGAAGTTTTCGGCCAGATAACGCTGGTCGGAGCTGGACAGGCTGCCGACGATGCCAAAGTCCACCGCCAGATATTTGTCCGGCAATTGCACGAAAATATTGCCCGGATGCATGTCGGCGTGGAAGAAATTATCCCGAAAGACTTGCGTGAAAAAGATTTCCACGCCGCGCTCGGCCAGTTTTTTGAAGTCGGCATTGCCTTTGCGCAGGGCGTCGATGTCGCCGACCGGAATGCCGTAGATGCGTTCCATCACCAAGACTTTGCGGCGGGTCAGCGGCCAATGAATTTCCGGGATGTAGAGCATCTCGGAGTTCTTGAAATTGGCGCGGATCGCACTGGCGTTGGAGGCCTCTCGTACCAGATCCAGTTCGTCGAGTATGGTCTTTTCGAATTCGGCGACGATTTCCATCGCCCGCAACCGGCGCGCATCACTCCAGAAGCGTTCAGACAAACGCGCCAGTTCGTAAAGCAAGCCGACGTCGGAATGAATTTTGTCTTCGATGTCCGGCCGCAAGACTTTAACGATGACTTTTTCGCCGGTGTGCAGCGTGGCGGTGTGTACCTGCGCAACCGACGCCGAGGCTAGCGGTTGCGGATCGAACTCAGCGAAGGCTTCTTCTATAGATTGCCCCAGTTGTTGTTCGATGATGTTGCGGGCCGTGTCGGCGGAAAACGGCGGTACCTTATCTTGCAGCTTCACCAGCTCTTCGGCGATGTCTTCCGGCAGTAAATCCTTGCGGGTGGACAGGGTTTGGCCGAATTTAACGTAGATCGGCCCCAGGTCTTCCAGCGTTTTGCGGATGCGCGCGCCGCGAGGTTCGCGGGAGTTGCTGGTCCAATAATTTGGCGATAAAAACGCGATATAACGGATGGGGCGAAATAAATGGGTTTTTAAAACAATTTCATCCAAGCCATGGAACATCATCACCCAGTTGATATGGATGAGGCGCATCAGAATTTTCGGGCGAATCACGGGGCAGGTCCTTGTTATCGAGGCGCGGATGTAGTTTGGATTGCGGCTTCCAGGCGGGCGAGGCGGGCATCAAGGCGGTCGCAGTCGCTGCGGCAAGTGTCGATGTCGCGGAAAAATAACTCGGCTTCCGATTTGGCCGGCAGCTCACGAGTTTCTTCTTGCAGGAATTCTTCCAGGTTTAAGCGAAAGGTGGTCAGGGTGTGCTGCGTCCAGTCGCGGCTGCCGCGGAACAACTGGCCCAAGCGTTGAGCAAAGGCGTCGCCGGTATAACGGGCGATTTTGCTTTCCAGATTGATGTCCAGTTTTTCGAAGAGGCGTTGCAGACGGCGGGCGACTTGGGCGTCGCCGTCGATGCGAACTTCGCCTTTAAACAGTGAGCGCATCGGTGTGGCACTCAAACCCATCAAACCCAAGGCTGATAGAGAGCCACTCAACGTGGCATCGACGGTTCCCGGATAACTTTCTAGAATTTGCATGCCTTGCGTGGTAGGGCAAAGATACAGGCTGCTGTCGAAAGACGTCACATGCAGGGCGATGACTTTGCCGGCCATGGGCGTTAGATACTGTTCGATGTGATCGTCCAGCGCTAAATAACGATTCAGTGCGGTTTCGAGCGCGGAGATTAATAAGGACTTAACGCTGCTCGACATCACTCGCCTGTGCTTGCTGTTGTTGCAGAAACTCTTGCATGTCTTCGTTATTGACTCGTTGGTATAAATCGCTGACTGTCACGGTTAAGTCTATTGATTCCAGGGTGAGGCTGTCGCCAAGGAAGTAATGTTCCGATAGCCAGTGGGTCGAGCGGCGTAAGATTTCGACGTCGACAAAATCCTGTTCGATCAGTACATATTCTTGCAAGCTCGGCAAGGCCTTATAGGCCGCCAGTTTGGTGGATTTGTCCATGCGTCGGGTGGCTTTGGATAGCACTTCGACGATAATGGTTGGCTTTTCGGTGTAGTACTCGTCGCCGTTTTCGTCGGCGCAGACTACCATCACATCGGGATAGAAAAAGTTGTTTTCGGCTTTGACTTTTATGTCAGCCATGAACGTCTCGCACGGCGTGCCTCGTAGATGTTGGGCGAAAGTCGTGAAAACATTCCCGGCTAATCTTTGATGGTTACGGCTGGCGCCAGCCATTGCGTAAACTTCGCCGTCGATCAATTCATGCTTGATGTCGCTGATCATTTCGCCGGCCAAGTATTCGGCTTCACTGATGTAATGCTGAGCTGGTTTTAGTGCCATTGGCAATTCTCCGATTTCACGACCGGCGAACGGGAGCTTAAAATTTATAGCCCCGGTGTACGGCAACGATACCTTGCGTCATGTTGAAATACTCGCAACGCTCCAGGCCGGCGTTTTCCATCATTTGCTTGAGTTCGTCCTGCTTGGGATGCATGCGGATCGATTCGGCCAGATAACGGTAGCTGTCTTCGTCCTTCGCCACCACGGCGCCGATTTTTGGCAGTAGTTTGAAGGAGTAAAAGTCATAGACTTTCTCGGTAATCGGGTCGATAGGGTGGGAAAATTCCAGGACGATGACGCGGCCACCGGGTTTTAATACGCGGTACATGGAGCGCAAGGCGGCGTCTTTGTCGGTGACGTTGCGCAAGCCAAAACCGATGGTCACGCAATCAAAAGTGTTGTCGGCAAACGGTAGGCATTCGGCGTTGACTTGGGCGTAGCGGATATTGCCGCTCAAACCATGGTCGATCAGCCGGTCGCGGCCGGTGCGCAGCATGGCGGCGTTGATGTCCGCCAGTATCACCTGGCCGGATTTGCCGACGCGCTTTTCGTAGAGTTTGGTCAAATCGCCAGTACCACCTGCCAGGTCCAGCACGCTGTCGCCTTCGCGAACATTCGCCAGTTGCACGGCCACTCGTTTCCAGATGCGGTGGATACCCATCGACATGAGATCGTTCATGACGTCGTACTGGCTGGCGACCGAGTCGAACACGCCGCGCACCAGCGCCACTTTTTCCTGTTTAGGAACCTGTTTGAAACCAAAATGGGTGGTATTGTCGTTTGTCATGATGTCGTTTAATTATGGATGGGCGAGCGGCGGCTGAGGCCGGCGGCTTTCAGGGTTTCAAGATACTGCGACCAAAGCAGCGGAAATTCCGAACCCAATTTATACAGTAAATCCCAGCTGTAAATGCCGGTGTCGTGGCCGTCGCTGAACACCAGTTTGATGGCGTAATTGCCCACCGGCTGGATGTCGGTAATCGTCACGTCTTCCTTGCCGATTTGCAGAGTTTCCTGGCCGGGGCCGTGGCCGACCGCTTCTGCCGATTGGGTAAACACCCGCAGGTATTCGCTGGGCAGCTCGTAAATACTCTCGTCGTCGAAATGAATTTCCAGGATGGCCGAAACCTTATGCAGCTTGATTTCGGTCGGGAAACGCTGAGTGGGGGTGATTTTGACGCGCATAATTACAAAATGTAGCGGCTGAGGTCTTCGTCGTCGGCCAGTTCCATCAGGTGTGAGTCCACGTAAGCGGCATCGATGGTAATGGATTTTTCGGCCAGGTCCGGCGCGTTGAAGGAAATGTCTTCCAGCAATTTTTCCAGAATCGTATGTAATCTGCGCGCGCCAATGTTTTCGGTTTTTTCGTTGACTTGCCAGCCCAGTTCGGCAATGCGCTGAATACCGTCGGCGGTAAATTGTACGTCTACGCCTTCGGTTTTCAAGAGTGCCTGATATTGCTCGGTCAGCGAGGCGTCCGGCTCGGTCAAAATCCGCACGAAATCGTCGGCGCTCAAGGCGTTCAGCTCGACCCTGATTGGAAAGCGGCCTTGCAATTCCGGAATCAGGTCCGACGGCTTGGTCAAATGAAACGCGCCGGAGGCGATAAACAGAATATGATCGGTCTTGATCATGCCGTATTTGGTGGTGACGGTGCTGCCTTCCACCAGCGGCAATAAATCACGCTGCACGCCTTCGCGGGACACTTCGCCGCCGCCCATTTCCGCGCGTTTGCAGATCTTGTCGATTTCGTCGAGAAACACGATGCCATGTTGCTCAACCGCTTCCAGCGCGGCTTGCTTGATTTCTTCTTCGTTGACCAGTTTGCCGGCTTCTTCTTCCTGCAACTGTTTCAAGGCATCTTTAATTTTTAATTTGCGGGTTTTGGTGCGGCCATTGCCTAGGTTTTGAAACATGCCTTGCAACTGGCTGGTCATTTCTTCCATGCCCGGTGGCGCCATGATTTCCACACCCACTGCCGGTGCGGCGACGTCGATTTGAATTTCCTTATCGTTCAAATCGCCTTCGCGCAGTTTTTTGCGCATTTTCTGCCGGGTGGATTCCTCGGTTTCCGAGAGCATGCCGCCTTCGGCGCGTGGCAGTAATATATCCAGCACTTTTTCTTCGGCGGCATCGGCGGCGCGGTTTTGCACACGTTCCATCGCCGAGATGCGGGTGGTTTTCACGGCGCTATCGATCAAGTCGCGAATAATCGATTCCACGTCGCGGCCGACATAACCCACTTCGGTAAATTTGGTGGCTTCGATTTTGATGAAAGGCGCGTTAGCCAAGCGAGCCAGACGGCGGGCGATTTCGGTTTTACCGACGCCGGTGGGGCCTATCATTAGAATGTTTTTCGGGGTGATTTCATCGCGCAGCTCGGCGGTAACCTGGCTGCGGCGCCAGCGGTTACGCAGGGCTATTGCGACGGAGCGTTTGGCGGCGGCTTGGCCGACGATGTGTTTGTCCAGTTCGCTGACGATTTCTCTCGGGGTCATTTGACTCATGGTTTTACTCTTGTGCCGGTTGGGGTTCGGCGTCTAATTCTTCGATGCGCAGATTGTGGTTGGTGTAAATGCAAATATCGGCGGCAATGCCTAGCGATTTCTCGACGATTTCGCGGGCGCTGAGTTCGGTGTTTTCCAGTAAGGCGCGCGCAGCACTTTGCGCAAACGCGCCGCCGGAGCCGATGGCGATAAAGTCGTATTCCGGTTCGATGACGTCGCCGGTGCCGGAAATGACCAGCGAGGTTTTACTGTCGGCAATGATCAATAACGCTTCCAGTTTGCGCAGGGCGCGGTCGGTGCGCCAGTCTTTGGCCATTTCCACGGCGGCACGGGTCAGATTGCCGCGATGTTTTTCCAGCTTGCCTTCGAAATGTTCGAATAAGGTAAACGCATCGGCCGTCGCGCCGGCGAAACCGGCAATCACTTTGTCGTGGTACAGGCGTCTGACTTTACGGGCATTGCCCTTCATCACGGTGTTGCCCAGGGTGACTTGGCCATCGCCGCCGATCACGACTTTATCGCCGCGTCTGACGGAAAGAATGGTGGTGCCTCTGAAGTTCGTCATGTCTGTGAATGAGAAAGGGAAAGGCGGCGATTTTACATGTTCTCGACGGCGATGGGGTAGAAGTTTAAAACCGCAAGTCGGGTGGGTAAAAGGCGCAAAGATTGAACAAAGCAAGAAAACTGATTAAAGTTCAAAGTGCTGGTATTTTAAAGGATGCGCCGCATTGACCGGCGTTTCCAACATTACAATAACAACAAGAGGGTAGCTAGTCATGAAATTGTCAAATCGCTGGAGAGGTGCGTGCTTGCTGGGTGCTATGGTGTTTTCAACGGCGGCCCTGGCTTTATCGCCGGAAGAAGAAGAGCGCTTGAAAGAGTGTAAAAGGCCCAAATTCCGGGATTTTGTGCCTGAACAAAAAGCCGAGGTCGATGCGGGTACGGAAATCTCTTTTCATATCTCCCACAATGCCGATCCATTGACCGTGACCGCCGAAGCGCGTGGCGAAAAAATGAAAGTCAATGTAGTGGATAAAAAGAACTTTTACTTTGTGACCGCGAAATTGCCGCCATTGACGCCGGGATTTGCCCGTGTGCATGTCACCGCTAAATCCGCAGAAAGCAAATTGGAGAGCGGCTGTTTGGGTCAGGATGGCTGGTTGCTTAAAATTAAAGGTGAGGCAACCGCTAAACCGGCGGAACAGCCGGCGGCGGCTCAGTAGCGAATTTTATCTGTTTTGATCCGCCACATTTGGAAGGGGCGATTGGCCGAGTCGAGCGAGAGTTGCTGCATGACGATCCGGCGTTGCAGGGCGGGTTTGTCGATTTCGGTGTAAATAAAACCGTCGTCGAACCCGGCTTTAGCGGCGTCGAAACGGTCGCAAGCAAAGTAAACGGCTTGCAGTCTTGCCCAATAGATGGCGCCCAAGCACATCGGGCAAGGCTCGCAACTCGTGTAGAGCGTGCAACCGCTTAATTGAAAATCGCCTAGTTTTTGACAAGCCAGCCGAATGGCGACGATTTCGGCGTGAGCGGTCGGGTCCAGATCCGGCGTCACCCGATTCCCGCTGGCGGCAATAATTTCGCCGTCTCTAACGACAATCGCGCCGAACGGCCCGCCACCTTGGTCGATGTTATCGCAGGCTAGTGCGATGGCTTGGTTTAGAAAGCCTTCGTGCATTACAAATCCAGCGGATTATCAGGATTAATACCGTCCATGAACGGCAATCGGCGGTCTTCGTTGGTGATCTGATAAACCTTCCCCAGCCAGTTATTAAACACGGCTTTAGCGGAATCCCGCCAGGTGATGTCCAAGTGCTCGATGATTTGTTGCTCTGGCATGGCTTGCAGTGGGCAGTTACCAAGCTTGGCTTCTTTCACGTGTTCTGTGTACTCGGCCAGTAGCTGTTGCACTTCGTTATCGAAATAATGCTCGGGGTAGGGTGGGTAGTCGTCGCGCTCGCCGTTGTAATAACGCAGTACTTCGCGCTTGTATTCTTTGAGCAGGCTAATATCGTCGTACTCCGGATGACCCTGGAAGAAGACGATGCGAAAACCGTCCGGACTGACGGCCAGATGTACGCCGGCGGATTCGCTGGCTACCAGGACTTTCAGTCCGTGTGTTTCCATGTCGCGCTGAAACACTTCGTTGAAGCGAGAATGCGGCACATCGAAGCGGGTGTTGATTTCCGCTACCAGGGGATGCTGCCTATCGACCACTTTGTGCGAGAAAACACCCCAACGCTTGGCCGGCAGACGGGTGCGCTCCACACCGTAACTATGCTGAATGAAGGCATGGGTGGCCAGGCAGGAGCAAAGCACCGAGGTGACGTTTTGCGTGGCCCATTCGAACACTTCGGTTAACGGCCGCCAAAAATCTTCCTCCTGCAAATGGTCGTGGGTGACATTGGCACCGCTGATAATCAAGGCATCCAGGCCGTCTTGTCTGATTTGCTCGAAGGATTCGTAATATTGCTGGATATGCGCCAGGGCTTGCGGGCTTCTTTCCAGGCCCGCAATCGTAAACGGATGCACATGAAACTGTGCAATCTGATTGCAAGCGCCGACCAAGCGGAAAAACTGGCGTTCCGTGGCTTCCAGCGCCGCGTCCGGCATGATATTCAACAAGCCGATGTGCAATTCTCTAATCGATTGGTGGCTGGCGCGATCCGGGCTGAGAATTTCTTCGCCTTCTTCGTGCAGACGCTGAAAAGTGGGTAAAGCAGTATGGGCAACTAGCGGCATTACAAGAACGGTCTCAAGATTGTTGCCGGGCAATCGCCTCGGCAATCAGACGGATAAAGTCGTCTTCGTTATTGACTTTAGCGGTTTCGTCGGCACTGATGGTGTAGCCGTACTGGGCGGCAATCGCTTCGTAGCGCGGTACCCTGGCTTTGAACAGCTCCGGAAATACCCAGCTGACGAATTCGTCCGGTGGAATTTGGTCGGTCGAACTGTAACCGCGCTCACTCATGAATTGGTCCAATTTTTCATCGACGAATTCAGGGCGGTAATACAGGGGTTTGGGATCTTTTTTGGCGCGGTCGATGATGGTCTGTTCCAAAGCCGGCGGAATTTTGATGTAGACGATCAGCGTGTGTTTAGCCAGATTTTCCAGGACTTCCGGACAATCCAGTTCGCAAACGCTACCGCCGGCGTCGTTGATGAAATGTTTGTAGCCGTAGATGTCTTCGGCCTTATGGATAAAGTCCGGCACGTCGTTCATTGCCGCGATTTCGGCTTGATGATGCAGCGCCTGGCGACGTTTGAATTCGGCTTGCGACAAGCCGCCTTTAGCCGGATCGCCGATTTTGCCGAGAAAGCTGGACACCGGTGCCAGGTTTTCCACGGTGATATTGCTGCAGATGTAGATCGAGTCGGATTTCAGCAAATCGCGCAAAAACGGTACGCCCATGGCTTGCTGCTTGATGTTGTCCAGAATCGGCTCTTCCAGGTATTTGGTACCGATGCGGTAGTCGCCGGAATAATGAAACCATTTATCCCTGGGTAACTTGGCCGAGAGGGTGGTTTTGCCGGCGCCGGACATGGCCAGCAGGGTGATACTCTTGGATTCCCAGTCCAGAAATTGTTGCGGGGTCATTCTCATAAATTATCTCAATCCAACAAATCGCTAATGTCCAAATCTTCCGCATCCGGGCGGGCGTGTCTATCGGGGTCTGTGTAGCCCAGATCGTCGGCTTCCAACTCGTCGAACGGCGCGCTCCAATCTTCCGGGTCTTCGATGTAATCGATAGTGGAGCCGTACCAGGACTCGTTGTCGTACTCGCCCAAATCGCCGTTGGCGAACTGAACTTCCACCGATTCGTCGTTACCTTCAATCGCTACGACCTTGAAGGTGAGATTACTTTCCAGGTCTTTATACCAACGGCCAATGACCGGATCTGTAATAGTTGCCATAGTTGCATCCTCGCTATGTTGATGACTTATCAATGATAGCGAGTTTATAGAAGCTGTGCGAGTGCATGCGGCAAAACTGTCGGGATTTTCGATTAGAATGGCAAATTTACACAGTCAGCGGCGGGAGCCATGAGCGAAGAAAGATTCATCGAATTGGAGATCAAACAAGCGTATCAGGAAGATTTGATTCAGGCGTTGAACCAAGTGGTGGCAGACCAGCAAAAGCAAATCGGCAAACTGGAAGAAACCTGTAAGTTGCTGCACGACAAGATCAAAAGCCTGGCGCTGGATGAGCGACAAGCGGGGGCGGTCGATGAGCGTCCGCCCCATTACTGACTTATCAATTACGACTTGCGATGGCTGACGCGGCGAAGCTGCTTCGTTGGGTTGGATGCTGTTGTCAAGCTGGTTCGAGGTTGCGGCGAGGCGCTGCAATCCATATGTTTGGCGCGCAAGCGCCGACAAAAATCCTGACTGTCGTCTTGCTGTAAGCCGGTCCATTGCGCCCGCCAAGATGTGGCGTTTTTGACTTTGGTTTTGACAATGCCGGCCCGTCCGGTTTTAGCTAACGGGCCGAGCGCATTACGCGCTCGCTGCAGATTGACATCGGCATCGATTTTTCTGGGGAAACTTCCCATGCTGACGGTCCAAACATTGCCGCGGCTTTGCGGTTTGGCTTGCGCTAATTGCGTGAGCTTTTCGCGGCGACTGTTATACGGCGCGTTGATATGAATCGGTTCATAACGGCTACTGCCGGAGTCGGCACCCATTTGTTCCGCACTGCCGGCACAACGGTTGGACGACAATTGAAACGGTGGCGGCAGGGCGCTGTAATCCTTCAATTGCGAAATGTGCTCGCCAAATAGGCCTTTTTCGCTATTGGCAAAGCCCATGTCCAATAAATTACCCATTTGTTCGAAGCGTTCCCCACTACTGTGTGCGCCCAATAACACGCCGATCAAGCGGTGGCCGTTGCGTTTGGCCGAGGCGATCAGGTTGTAGCCGGAGCCGCAGGTAAAACCGGTTTTCAGGCCGTCGGCATCCGGATAGCTTTTCAGGATGCGGTTGGTATTGGGCATTACCCGGCCTTTGTAGTTAAATTCCGTTGCCGAAAAATAATGATAATGTTGCGGGAAATCGCGAATCAACGCAGCAGATAACAAGGCCAGGTCGCGGGCGCTGCTGATTTGCCCGTCGTTGGGCAAGCCGCTGGCGTTTTCGAACGAGCTGTTGTACATGCCCAGCGTACGCGCTTGCTGGGTCATCATCGCCGCAAAATTGCTTTCCGTTCCGCCCAGTTTTTCCGCCAGCACGACCGCTGCGTCGTTGGCGGAACGGGTGGTGACCGCCATGATGGCTTGTTCCACCGTCAAACTTTGGCCGGTGCGCAAACCCAGCTTGGAAGGCGGTTGCGAGGCGGCGTGTTTTGATGCAAACACGGTGTCGGTCAGTCGCAGACGGCCATTTTCCAATGCCGACAGGGTTAAATAGATAGTCATGACTTTGGTCAATGACGCGGGATACCAGCGTTGAGTGGATTCGGTTTCGTGAACCACGCGGCCGGTGTCGGCGTCGATCACAATCGCCGCATATCTGGCGGACGCAGGAGCGCTTTGCAGCATTAGGCAAGCTAGAGAAAGTAACGCTAAACGGGTTTTGGGTAGGGTGCTCAAGTTATTACTTTGCTCCAGATATGTGGCCTAAACATTTGACTATATTATTTAATCAGAATTATCGATTTCGAAAAAGACCCAATTAATGCGGGGATGGTCGGTTTTGATCTGTTTTTCCATTCCGTTAATTAATTCAACAGCTTCCCCCACGCTTAAATCCGCCGGCAATTCGGCTTTAATGGCCAGCATCACTTGGCTGCCGTGGCTAATAGCCCAAATATTCAGCACGCGATTGACGCAGCCTTGCTTTTCCAGATAGCCGCGAACGGCATCGCGAATCCCCGCATCGGCCTCACCGAGCAGCAAAGAATGCACTTCCCGGCCAACTAACACCGCCACGACGACCAATAAGGCGCCAATCAACATCGAGCCCACTGCGTCGTACATTGAATTACCGGTAAGCATAGTCAAGCCCAGCATCGCCGCGGCTATCACCAGACCAATCAGCGCGGCCAAGTCCTCGCCGATGACCACCATCAATTCACTGGATTGCGTTTCTTTAAACCATTGCCACACGCCTCGTTCGCCGCGTTCGCTTGCCATGGCCCCCAAGGCCGCGCGCAATGAAAAGCCTTCCAAAACCACGGCGATAGCCAGTATCGCCAAAGCCATACCAGCGTTTTCCACGGTGTGCGATTCGTGAAAACGCAACCAACCTTCGTGGATCGAGAACAAGCCGCCAACCGAGAATAGCGTAATCGCTACCATCATCGACCAGATATACGCTTCCCGGCCATAGCCCATCGGGTGGTTTTGGGTTGCCGCCCGCGCCGAGCGTTTCATGCCGATAAACAGCAAGACTTGATTACCGCAATCGGCAAAGGAGTGAATGGCTTCCGCCAGCAGCGATCCGGAACCGGTCCAGATTGCTGCGCCGGTTTTAATCAAAGCGATGCCCAGATTAGCGGCGAACGCATAGATGATGGCTGAGGCGGAATTACTGTGAGACATGGGTTATGGGCCAAATAAAATTAAGAATTAGGCGGCGATTGTTTGTGGCAAACAGCACTGAAACAGATCAAGTATTTATGCAGATTTTAGATGAGTCGAGCGGATTTGCTGCAAATACTTAGCCGTTGACAGACAGCTTGAGTCGTTGACTGTCAACTAGGCAATAAAGAGCTTATCGATTCTGTAAGGCGGGTGGTAGAGGTGGGTTTTTTGGCGATCGCTGGCGCCGAGGATGCTGTTGCAGGCTGCGGCGTTTTTGCAGCCAGCGTATGACGCCGGTGAGGAACAGCAGCGGGCAGAGCAAGCCGGAAACCAAGACCAGCAATTGGCCGGTCAAGCCGAATGCTTCTCCGGTATGCAAAGGATGCAGCCAGTTGATGACGGTGTCCGAGCCGCCCAGTTCGTCGGGATTGCTGACCGCCAACACCTGGCCGGAATATTGATCAACCCAGACATTGGTTTTGGGAAAGCGCTGACTGGGCTCGCCGGCCTGGCGCAGATTGATGCGGTAGCTGCCATTAGCATCGTGCGGTGTCTCTATCCAACACAGGCGCGCCTGCGGAAATCGGGCTTGGCCAACCGCGACGGCTTGATCCAGGCTGATGCGCGCCGGCTTGTTTTCGCTGATGGCCGACTTTGGCGCGGGCGATGCTTGCAAAGGCGAGAAATAGCCCATTATCGGATTGACGTATTGCGGAATCTCCAAGGCTACCCCGGTTACCGCCAATACCAGCATCACGATCAAGCTGTAGACGCCCGCCAGTTTATGTAAATCGTAATTTAGGCGTTCGCGGCTGGCGTGGCGCTTTAGGCTCAAGGCGCTCTTTAATTTGTGCAGCGGCGGCCACCACAGGTAAACCCCGCTGATCAAGGAAATCAGCAGCAAACCGCCGACGATGGCCATCAAAATCTTACCTGGTTCGTCCAGCAACAGCTTGTAATGCAAGTCGTAAATCCAAGTCATTGCAAAGTCGCCCCAGAAACGATTGGCGAGGACCTTGCCAGTATACGGATCGACCGACAGCATCAGCGGCGCAAAGCCGTGGTGCTCGGTTTCTTGCGGCTTATAGTAGCGGGCGGTGATGGCGCGCCGCGGATCGTCGGGAATTTCCAGCCGCCAGCCGCGTTGCCGCGTAGGCTCCGCGCGACGTAGGGCTTGAAAAATATCCTCGTAGCTTTGCCGCTGGGCGCTGGATTCGGAAATGATCAACTGTGGATTCAGCCACTCGTCCAGATCGATATAAAACACCAAAAGGCTGCCGGTCAGGCCGACCAGGGCGATGATCAAGCCCAACGACAGCCCGAGGTATAAATGTACGGCCAGCCAGAATTGGCGTCTAGCCTGCTTCTTGTTGGCCGTCGATTTCATGGTGATACGAGCTTAGTAGTCGAACTTGACGTTGACGGCGCCGTAGAAGGCAACGCCGTCGCCCGGCGAGAAGAAAGGTTGGGCGGTGGCGCCGAATGATTCGGAGTACCAAACGTATTCCCGGCGAACGTCGGTCAGGTTTTTAGCTTGAAATTGCAATTCCACTTCCTTGGTCACCTGGTAGCCTAAATCCAGGTTGAGCAGGGCGTATTCGCCGTATTGGCCGCGCTGATTGGCTTGATCGACAAAGTAGTCGCCTTGGCCGCTGGTCCACAGTGAAGAACGCAATTGCGGCAGGATTTGGTAGTCGATGCCGGCCGAGAACAAATAATTCGGGGTATTGACGACCTGATTACCCGAGACGTATTCCATAGTGCCAGCCGAAACCGCCGGCGGATTGGTGACTTTAGCTTCCTGCAACGAGTACGCCGCCCAAACCCCGACTTTATCGGTTGGATAAACTTTGACTTCAATGTCCACGCCTTGACGCAGTGTGGGGCCTATTTGGCTCGACTCCACGCTGGCCAGGTCGCGGCTAATTTCGTTGCTGGCTTTTTGCGACCAATAGGCGACCCGGCCCTCGGCCCAATTGACCGGTTTCAGCTTGACACCCACTTCCCAGCCATCGTTCAACGAGGGGCCGATATTCGCTTGGTTGCGGCCGATGAAGGTGGCTTGGCCCAGGCCGACCTGGAAGGTGCGGCCCCAGTTGCCATAAAGGCTGTAGCCTTCGATCGGCGTAATCACCGCGCCTATTTTGGGTTGCGAAATCGTGCCGTAGTCGTTAAGGGGGTAGGAGCCGAACGCTGAGCCGGGGCGATAGCTGAAGAAGCTGCCGTCGACGATGTCGGCGCGGTAACCCGGTGTCAGTTTCAACCATTTGAAAGGCTTGATGATCGCCTGGATGTAGCCGCCGTAGTTCAGGAAGTCCCACTTCTCGTCGTTACGCAAACCGCTGCTTCGGCGAACCCTGCTATCGGTTAGATAACGCAGATATTTGTTTTCCTGTTGCTGGAAGTCGAAGCCGGTTTCCAGCGAAAAGTCGTCCAGCCAACTGACCACCGGATGGTAGGTCAGCGAGGTCATCGCGCCGTACTGAATTTCGTCGCGGTCGCGTTCTTGCTGTGCTGCGCCAGGGCCATAGGTGACATAACGCTGGTCGTCGAATAAAGTGCCGTAGACCTTGGACGACCAGAATAAGGTCGGGCTGAGGTTGACGTCCAAGTGGGTGCTGACCTGACCAACCGTGCGTTTGCCGCCGTCAGTGGCATTTCGGGTGAAGGTTTGGGTTTGATTGAGTAACTGTTCCTGGTATGTCATATAGCCGGGTTCTTGGGCGCCGGCTTCGCTCCAGCGGGCGATCAAACCTATTTTGTATTTTTGGTTGTCCGGGGTGTAAAACCACTTGCCGGAAAAGCTGTTTTTGTCGGTGTCGCTATGGTCGCGGTAGCCGTCGCTGGCGCGGTAGGAAATTTGATAGTTCTGCGAGAAACCGTCTTTTTCATAGCCCAGACCGGATTGGATGTCGTGGGTATTGAAACTGCCAAAACTGGCCCGGGCCTTAGCGTAGTTGCCGCCGGTGGTGGTGTTCATGCTGATGTTGCCGGCGAAGGAGTGCAGGCCGTAGCGGGCGTCGTTGGTACCCCGCACCACTTCGATGGACTCGATGTCGAGCGGAAACAGCGAGTCGATAAAATAGGTGTCGCCGCTGTTGGTGTTGCTAGGCACGCCGTCGATCAGCAATTTCACCGCGTTGACCCGGCCTTCGCCATTGAAACCGCGAAACGACATTTTGCCGGTGGTGATGCCTTGGCCGAATTGGGTCACTTGAACGCCGGGCATGCGGTGGAACAAATCGTAGGCCGTTAATACGTTTTGGTCGGCAATTTTATCGGCGTACATGATGTCCACCGAAGTGGCAATGTCCTTGCTGGTTAATTTCATGCTCTCGGTTTGATCACTCACTGTGACCGCACCCAGTTCGAAAGTCGAATCGTCCTTAACGGCTGGTGGTTTTGGCGCGGGGACTTTTTTAACCGCAATGACGCCTTCGCCTACTTGCTCGTACTGTAAGCCATTCTGACTTAACACTTTTTCTAGCGCCTGTTGTACGGTGTATTGGCCCTTCAACGGCTGGGCTTGCAAGCCTTGCACCATCGAGTCGGCATAGATCAATTTGGTATTGGTGGACTTTGCCAAGTTTTCCAGCGTCGCTGCCAGCGGTTGCGCGGGAAGGTCTATGCTTGCGCTGGTGCTGCCTGCCGCGCTTGCGTCGATTGAAGCGGCTAGGGCCAACGCCAGCAGGGGCGCCTGTCGGCGCGGTTTTTTCGCGGGTGTGGTGTTAAGTTTGCAATCCATGATCGTCTCCTGTTAGTCGTGGGTGGCAATATTTTTTGACTCGCCATACCCCATTAACGAAGCAGACTGGTCAAACTGGACAGGTTTGGGGAATATTTTTTTAACCCAAACACGAACACCTGTTTGTTAGCGGCTGTAAAGCACGACGGTTTGTTTTTGGCGCTGCACGCGGATAGGCAGGATTTTTTCCAGGGCCTGCAGAAACGGCTTGAGATCGGCGCTATTGAAACTGCCGCTCAGGGTTTGCTTGGCCAAGGCAGGATCGGCAAACGCAAAACGCACGGCGTGATAACGCTCCAATTCCGCGACGACTTCGGTCAGCGGCGTGTGGTCGAACAACAGTTGGCCGTTGAGCCATGCCGCCACTTGCTTGGTATTGGTTTTTTCGGGTTTTTGCCAGTGGCCGCCCGCATCTATTTTGCGGCTGAAGCCGGCGGGTAAATTTTCGCCAAACCAGCTGCGGCCGGCATGTAGGGCAACTTCGCCTTCCAAGACCGATACGGCGGTGCCGTGATTATCATGCCGCACGTTAAACACGGTGCCGATGTCTTTAATTTGTAGATTGCCGGTATGAACGGTAAACGGGTGCCAGGCCTGATGAGCGACGTTGAACATGGCTTCGCCTTGCTGCAACTCGATCTCGCGGCGCCACCAGGACAGACGTACGCGCAGTTGTGTATCGGTATTCAATTGCAGTTGGGAACCGTCGGCCAGTTGCACGGTTTGCCGTTCGCCTATGCCTGTTTGGTAAACTCTACTAGGCGCCTTGAAGTCCAGCCATGCGCCGGTCAACACGGTGGCAAGCAGCAGGCTAACGGTTAACATTTTGCCGTTTCGCCAGACGCGGGGCCTTGCGGAGCGCGCGGTATTCAAGCCGGCGACCTCAGCGGTTTTTAGCTCGTCCAGATTGCCCCAAAGGCTGGCGATGTCGTCGTAAGCGGTCTGATGCGCTGGATTTTGCAGAAGCCATTGCGCGAATGCTTGACGCCGCTGCTCATCACAGGATTCAGACTGTAACTCCACGAACCACGTCGCAGCTTGCTGAAGAATTTTTGGCGATTGCGAAAGCTTGGGCGCCGTCATCGATTGGCCGGTTTAGTGCTGCGTGCCGATTAGCATGTGATGGCAGTGCAACATGGCCTTGACCAACTGGCGTTGCACCGTTTTCTCGGAAATACCCAGTTTTCCGGCGATTTGGGCATAAGTGAGTTCGTCGATCTTGCGCAGCAGTAAAATATGCCGGCATTGCCGCGGCAGGCTGGCGATAGCCTGCAACAGGCGTTCGCATTGTTGGCTAAGAATGGCAAAGTCTTCCGGTTGCATCAGCGGGCAAGTCAGCTCGTCGTTCAATTCTTGGGTTTTTGCACCGCTGCGCTGATGGTGGCGAATAAAGTCTATCGACAGGCGTTCGGCGGTACGAAACAGATAACCGGGTAGATTGTCGGTGTGTGTCAGACTGTCCTTGCCCAGCAAACGCAAATAAGTTTCCTGACTCAGATCTTGTGCCGCATCGGGGCACTTTACCTTGCGCAGCAAAAAATCGACGATGGCTTCTTTATGAGTCAGAAATAATTCGGCTATCTGATCGTGCTTAATGGCGATGACGGACAAGCGACTAGCTCCGGATTTTTGTGAACGAAAGACGGAAACTGCCGCAAGCTGTGTGCCAATAAACGCATAAAGCCGTCCAATTCCAATAGTGCTCGGCTGTAAGGTTGTTGAGGGGAGGTGTAGGGGGAGACTTACGTTTAAAACTATGTCATTTAACGCAATTACCTGTGGCATATGACCTGATTTTTCTGTGCAAATCAGCTGCAATGGAAGTCATTCTTCGGTAGGAATCGAGGAAAAGTTGTCCTTTAAACACAATCCAAAAATTGACAATCAATCGATTGATTGATATTGTTTAAATCAATCGATTGATTTTTTCTAACAAGCACTTCCGCAGAGGCAGCATGGTCGCACCTGAAAACTCCGAAACCGAAACTCACGACGCCCGCAGCCGGCTGGTCATGGCGGCATTGCGGCTGTTTGCCGAAAAAGGCTACAAGGCCGCTTCCACGCGGGAAATCTGCGAGGCGGCTGGCGCCAATATTTCTGCCATCCGCTACTACTTCGGCGATAAGGCCGGTCTATATCGCGCCGCATTCTTCGAACCGATGGGCGACGCACGTTGCGGTTCCGATGTCGCGGCCTATGCCGACTTACCGTTGCCCGAAGTGTTGACCCGGTTTTTCGGCGAATTCCTGGAGCCGCTGAAAGAAGGCGAGGACTTTGGGCTTGTGATGAAGCTGCACTTCCGGGAGATGATCGAGCCGACCGGCGCCTGGCAGCAGGAAATCGATGCGGAAATCAAACCGCAGCATGAATCTTTGGTGTTGCTGCTCAAGGAACATTTGGGATTGAGCGGCATCGACGACGACTTACATCGGCTGGTTTTCTCGATGATAGGCATGGCGGTGCATTTCTATGTGGGACAAGACGTCATCTCGATGATTTCCCCGCAAATTTTAAATTCTCCACAAAACATCGACGTGCTGGCCGAACGCCTGGCTGGCTACGCACTGGCCATGATAAACAGTGAAGCCGCGCGGCGTGCTCGGGATGGCGACCATGAACAATAATATCTCGCGGCCACTTGGCTTAAGTCTAATCCCCCTGCTGCTTTCAGCCTGCGGCGCCGGCGGTTTATTGACGACCGTCGGCCCTGATTATCAAACAGAACCGTTGTCGGCGCCTGCGAGCTGGCAAGCGCCGCAGGCCGATGCGGCCAAGCGCCAACAGGCGCATCAAGGCGACCCCGCCGAGCTGATGCGCTGGTGGGAGCGCTTTCAAGACCCGGCCCTGACTCGCCTGTTAAGCGCCGCCGAACAGGTGAGCGCCTCGGTCGCCGACGCCAGAGCGCGCATCGAAGAAGCTAGGGCAAATCTCGTGGGCGCCGATGCGGCCATCCTGCCGAAATTGGACTCCGAGCTTGTTTCCAAACGCTCCTCTTCTTCGTTTGGCGGCAAGCCGTTCATCTGGAACCAATTCTCGGCCGGACTGCAATCCAGCTGGGAAATAGACTTGTTCGGCGGTTTGGCCCGGCAGCAGGAAGCGGCCCAAAGCCAACTGGAATCGCGCAACGCCTCCTGGCACGACGCCAGAGTCGCGGTGGCGGTGGAAGTGGCCGATGCCTACCTGGCTTACCGCTATTGCGAAGCGCAAGTGCAACTATTGCGTACCGACAGCGATTCGCGCCGCGAATCGGCGCGGGTGGCGGCGGTTGCCGGCCAGAGCGGGTTCCGCTCACCGGGCGATGTAGCCTTGGCTACCGCCAGCGCCGCCGAAGGCAACAGAACCCTGCTGCAACAACAAGCCCAGTGCGAACGTTCGATCAAAAGCCTGGTGGCTATGACCGGCCTCGCGGAAGCTGACTTGCGGTCGTTACTGAACGGCTCGGCCGATCAGGCGGCGAAACTGCCCACTCCACCGGCGTTCGAAATCGCTTCCTTACCGGCCAAGGTGTTATTGCAACGGCCCGACGTGGCGGCCGCCGAACGCGATCTCGCCGAGGCCAGCGCCAATATCGGCGTGCAACGGGCCAAACAATTTCCGAAATTGAGCCTGTCGGGCAACATCACCCCGACCCTGCAAAACATCAACGGCGCGGCGCTGATGCTGGCGCAGACTTGGGCGATAGGGCCGACGCTGAGCTTGCCGCTGTTCGACGCCGGCAAGCGCGCAGCCGACGTGGAAGTCGCCAAGGTGCAATACCAAGCGGCGGAAAGCCGCTTCCGCGCCAAGGTGCGCACGGCGGTCAAGGAAGTCGAAGACGCCCTGGTGCGTCTGGACAGCACCCGCCAACGCTTGCCGCAAGGCCGCGAGGCGGTCAGCGGTTACCGGGCAAACTTTCAGGCGCTGCAAACGCTCTACCAAAGCGGACTGGGTAATTTGCTGGATGTGGAAACTGCCCGCCGCAACGTGCTGGCCTCTGAACTGGCGCTCGAAGAGCTGGAGCAGGAACAGGTCGGGGCTTGGATCGCGCTGTATCGCGCGGCGGGCGGAGGCTGGACCGATGCTGGCGAGTCGCCGAATCCGGACACGGCGGCGGCAGGCCCAGCCAAACTCAGAGCCATCGGCAACACGCATTTATATCCGAATCAAAACGACATGCTCAACGGAGGAAACTCATGACCAAGGGAAAAATAGGCGTGCTATTCGCCGCCTTACTGTTATTAATCGGCATTGGCGTAGCGATCGGCCGCGTCAGCCAGCCCGCGCCATCTAGCGAAGCACCGGCTGCCAATCCGGCGCTCAGCGTGTCCGCGATCCGTCCGCAGACGCATGATATTCCGCTCAGTCTCACGGCTAACGGTTCGATTGCGGCTTGGCAGGAAGCCGTGATCGGCGCCGAAATCGGCGATCTGCGTCTGAGCGCGGTTAACGTGCAAATCGGCGAAGCCGTTAAGAAAGGCCAGGTGTTGGCCACCTTTTCCGACGAAAGCGTATTGGCCGATGTCGCGCAAGCCCGAGGTGTAGTGGCCGAAGCCGAAGCCAATCTGGCCGAAGCCCGGCTTAACGCCGAGCGGGCGCGCAAGGTCTCGGTATCCGGCGCATTGAGCGCGCAACAAGTGGACCAGTACCTGACCGGCGCGAAAACCGCAGAGGCCAAACTGCAATCCGCCAAAGCGCAGTTGGATGCGCAATTGTTACGGCTGAAATACACCAAAGTATTGGCCAGCGACGACGGCGTGATTTCCGCGCGTAGCGCCACTTTGGGCGCCGTCGCCACCAAAGGCCAGGAATTGTTTCGTTTGATTCGGCAAAACCGCTTGGAGTGGCGCGGCGAGCTTACCGCCGCGGAAATGACGCAACTGAAACCAGGCAATAAGGTGAGGGTAGAGGTCCCGAATGTTGGCAGTATCGACGGTGAAGTGCGTTTCCTGGCGCCTACCCTGGATGTGCAAAACCGCAATGGCCTGGTTTATGTTGACTTACCTCGTGCCGCGCAGACCGGTTTGCGTGCCGGTATGTTCGCCCGCGGCGAATTTGAATTGGGCAGTTCCGCGGCGCTAACGGTGCCGCAAGAGGCGCTGTCGCTGCGGGATGGCTTTAGTTATGTATTTTTGTTGACCGAGCAAACCGAAGACCGGGCGCGCGTCAAGCAGGTCAAAGTGCAATTGGGCCGCAGAAACGGCGACCAGGTGGAAATTTTAGCCGGCGTGGCCGCCGAAGATCGGTTGGTGGCTGGCGGTGCCTCGTTTTTGGCCGACGGTGACAGCGTGCGGGTGGTGACACAATGAACGTTTCAGCCTGGTGTATCCGCAACCCCATTCCGGCCATGATGTTGTTCGTGCTGCTCAGCTTCGCCGGTTTGCTCAGCTTTAAATCAATGAAAATCCAGAACTTCCCCGATCTGGATTTGCCCACCATCACGGTCTCGACCTCGCTGCCCGGCGCTTCGCCGTCGCAACTGGAAACTGAGGTGGCACGGAAAATCGAAAACGCCATCGCCACCTTGCAGGGTTTGAAACACATCACCTCCAAAGTGCAGGATGGCAGCGCCACGATTACCGCCGAATTTCGTCTGGAAAAACCGGTGCAAGAAGCCTTGGACGATGTGCGTTCCGCGGTGTCCAAAGTCCGTGCCGATTTGCCGGGTGACCTGCGCGATCCGGTTGTCACCAAACTGGATTTGGCCGGTTCGCCGATTTTGGCCTTAACCGTCAGCTCCGCGCAGCGCGATGAAGAAGCGCTGTCCTGGTTTGTGGAAGACACGGTAGCCAAACGCCTGTTGGCGGTACGCGGCGTCGGTGCGGTCAATCGGGTGGGCGGCGTTAGCCGGGAGGTGACGATAGCGTTGGACCCGGTCAAGCTGCAAGCCTTGGGCGCCACGGCGTCGGACATTTCCCGGCAATTGCGGCAAATCCAGCGTGAGAGCGCCGGCGGTCGGATCGATTTGGGTAGCGGCGAGCAACCGGTGCGCACCTTGGCCAACGTGGCCTCGGTCGAGGAAATACGGCCCTTGCAGCTTTCACTGGCCGATGGCCGCCATATTCGGCTCGATCAAGTCGCCAAGGTGGACGACTCCGTAGCGGAACCGCGCGCGTTGGCGCTGCTGAACGGCAAACCGGTAGTGGGCTTTGAAGTGACTCGCAGCCGGGGCGCCAGCGAAGTCGAAGTCGGCGCCGGCGTACAAAAAGCCTTGGCCGAATTGCGTGTCGCCAATCCGGATATCGAATTTACCGAAGCGTTTAACTTTGTCACGCCGGTCGAGGAGGAATTTCAAGGCTCGATGACCATGCTTTACGAAGGTGCGTTGCTGGCGGTTTTGGTGGTCTGGCTGTTTTTGCGCGATTGGCGGGCCACTTTTATTTCGGCTGTCGCATTACCGCTGTCGGTGATTCCGGCCTTCCTGGGCATGGATTATTTGGGCTTTTCGCTGAATGTGATCACCTTGTTGGCCTTGTCGTTGGTAATCGGCATCCTGGTTGACGACGCCATCGTCGAAGTGGAAAACATCGTCCGCCACCTGCGGATGGGCAAAACGCCTTACCAAGCCGCGATGCAGGCTGCCGATGAAATCGGCTTGGCCGTGGTGGCGACCACGTTTGCCCTGGTCGCGGTATTTCTGCCGACCGCCTTCATGAGCGGGGTGGCCGGGCGATTTTTCAAGCAATTCGGCTGGACGGCGGCATTGGCGATAATGGCGTCCTTGGTGGTCGCCAGGATGCTGACGCCGATGATGGCGGCGTATATGCTGAAAGACCTCGACCATTCTGAGCCCAAGGAAGGTGCGGTGATGCGCACTTATATGAAATTGGCGGGCTGGTGTCTGCATCATCGTCTGGCTACGATGGGCGGCGCGGCAGCGTTCTTTATAGGCTCGCTGTTTTTGATTCCGTTATTGCCAACCGGCTTCATCCCGGCGGACGACAACCCACAGACCCAGGTGTTCGTGGAACTGCCGCCCGGTTCGAGTTTGGCGCAAACCCGCGCTTCCGCCGAAGCGGCTAGACAATTGATTGCCGGTATCGACTACGTAAAAACGATTTATACCACCATCGGCAGCGGCTCGGCGGGCAGCGACCCGATGGCCGGCAACCAGGGCGCCGGCGAGGTACGCAAGGCCACGCTGACGATTACCTTGGCCAATCGCCAGGACCGGCCGGTGCGTAAACAGGCCATTGAACAAAATATCCGCCTGGCCCTGCAAAAACTCCCCGGCGTGCGCACCAAGGTGGGATTGGGCGCTTCCGGCGAAAAATACGTGTTGGTATTGAGCGGCGACGATCCACAGGCTTTGAGCGCCGCCGCCCGCAATCTGGAACGCGACCTCAGAACCATTCCCGGCCTGGGTAGCATCGCCTCCAGCGCCGCGCTGGTGCGGCCGGAAATAGCGGTAAGGCCGGATTTTGCCCGCGCCGCCGATCTGGGCGTGACCACCACCGCACTCGCGGAAACCCTGCGCATCGCCACTTTGGGCGATTACGATTGGTCTTTATCCAAGCTCAATCTGGCGCAACGCCAGGTGCCGATGGTCGTCAAACTGGCCGAGGAGGGCCGGCAAGATTTGAGCGTATTGGAACGCTTGGCCGTGCCGTCCGCCAAGCCCGGCATCGGCGCGGTGATGGTCGGCCAGGTGGCGAAACTGGAACTGTCCAGCGGTCCAGCGGTGATTGACCGTTATGACCGCTCGCGGAATATCAATTTCGAAATCGAATTGTCCGGCCAGCCGCTGGGTGACGTTGCCGCTGCGGTGGAAAATCTGGATAGCATTAAAAACCTGCCGGCCGGCGTCAAACGCATCAACATCGGCGATGCGGAAATGATGGGGGAGCTGTTCGCCAGCTTTGGCTTGGCCATGCTGACCGGCGTGTTATGCATCTTCATCGTGCTGGTGTTGCTGTTTAAAGACTTCCTGCAACCCATCACCATTTTGGCGGCATTGCCGCTGTCGTTTGGCGGTGGTTTCGTCGCACTGCTGTTGACCGGCAAGGCGTTTTCGATGCCGTCGTTGATCGGCTTGGTGATGTTGATGGGGATAGCCACCAAAAACTCCATCCTGTTGGTTGATTACGCCATCATTGCTCGGCGCGAGCAGGGCTTGAGCCGCGTGGATGCGTTATTGGATGCGTGCCACAAACGGGCCAGGCCGATTGTGATGACCACGATTGCGATGGGTGCCGGTATGTTGCCGATTGCGATAGGCATGGGCAACGCCGATTCCTCCTTCCGCAGCCCGATGGCCGTCGCCGTAATCGGCGGTTTGGTGACGTCCACCTTGCTGAGTTTATTGGTGATTCCGGTGGCTTACACCTATCTGGACGATTTCAAAAATCTGGGTTTGGCAGTTTGGAAACGCTTTACGGGGCCCAAAGCTGTCGCTGTCGAATCGTGAGGATTGAAGCAAGGCAGGGCCAATAAGGCGGTGGTCAGGAAGATGAATTGGTTGTTGGGGTAGGGCTTCAGGGTCTATCCCAACGAGCCCGCCGGCTGTTAATCGGTTACTGAAATAATTGTAGGGTACGCATCGCGTACCTTTAGAAGGTCATCATGGTGGTTAAAGCTAACAGGTACGCGGTGCGTACCCTACTAGGCTGAGATATTCAAATACCCAAAAGAGAAACCATTAACTGCGGTAATTGTTTTTTCAGCTCTCTGGGGCTTGTGGTTAATGGCCGGAAGAATTTCGCTAAGGAAATCCTTCGTTTTAGTTAGGAAATGCTCCGGCACAGCGTACTCAGCGAGATTGTCGAAAATGTCCTCGTGGCCAAATTGCTTTTCTAGGTACACCCGAGCACTTTGCAGCCGGCTTTGCCACTTAAATACAGGTTCGTCCTTCATATCATCTGGAAGCTGTTCGGAGGGGTGTATTAGTGCTGTTCCGTGGGCCAAAATGTTTCGTAGAAGAAAGAGTGAACTGATCGCGTCCTTAGTTTGAGGTTGAATTACTTTGTCAATGGCAAGCCCAAGGTAGCTTACATATTGTTCCTTCAGCCGCTCCCAGCCGCCTTGTGCGTCAATTTCGATAAAGAACTTTTTGAGTAGGTTCTCGGGAGAGCTACGCTCTGTTCGACCAGCTTTTGTCCCCTCCTTTATTTGATGTTCCACCTCTGCAGAAACTATCTCAGAAAGAATGCTCCGCATAATGCCTTCGACGATTGCCGCGTTGATATTCAACAGCGCAAAAGTAAAGGCGTAGTTGTTGTAGTGCTTTGAAGGAACCTCTACTAGATATCCAGATTTGTATTCTTCTGAGAATGCCGCGCGAGGTTCGTTTTTCCGCTTGTACTGAAGCGCAAGAATCTCATAGGAGACGAGCAAGGAGTAACTTGTTTCAAGGCCTCTGTATTTCATAGCTTACCTAGTTGTCGTGAGAGTGGTGGTACGCCTAACAAGATATTAAAGCTGTTAACAGTATATCCATCTGAAAACGGGCATTGGCATGCTAATTTATTGATTGAAAGAGAATTGTTGCTTCCGTATGTCATCGGTGGCAGCCTGTTATGTCTGGCAATGATCCAATTGCTGCCATTTAATCATGTTAGGCGATGGCAGCAACGTGTCGCAACCAGCCGATCAACAACTCCCCCATGCTGATCGACCGGTATACAGTTTCATAAATAATGATATTTGGCAGGGCCGAATAGCCCTATCAAGCCAGCGCTTAGCCGCGAGTTTGCAGAATAGCTACCGCAGGCAATTCCTTGCCTTCCAGGAACTCCAGGAACGCGCCGCCACCGGTAGAGGTGTAAGACACTTTATCGGCGATGCCGTATTTGTCTATCGCCGCTAATGTGTCGCCGCCGCCTGCGATTGAGAAGGCAGGGCTTTCGGCAATTGCTAACGACAGAGATTTGGTGCCTTCGCCGAATTGGTCGATTTCGAATACGCCGACCGGGCCGTTCCAGACGATGGTGCCGGCGGTTTTCAGGATTTCCGCGTATTGCTTGCTGGTTTCCGGTCCAATGTCCAGGATCAAGTCGTCGGCTTCCACGTCGGCTACGTTTTTCACGGTAGCCGCAGCGCTTTCGGAAAACTCTTTAGCGCAGACCACATCGACCGGTACCGGAATATCCGCGCCGCGTTCTTTTGCCGATGCGATCAAGCGTTTGGCTTCTGGAATTAAATCCGCTTCGTACAGGGATTTACCCACAGAGTAACCAGCTGCGGCGATAAAGGTGTTGGCGATGCCGCCGCCGACGATCAGTTGATCGACTTTAGACGACAAGGACTCCAGCACGGTTAATTTGGTGGAAACTTTGGAACCACCGACGATAGCTACCAAGGGACGGGCAGGAGTTTCCAGGGCTTTGCCGAGTGCGTCCAACTCCGCAGCCAATAGTGGGCCGGCGCAAGCGATGGCGGCGTGTTCGGCTACGGCATGAGTCGAGGCTTCGGCGCGGTGCGCGGTGCCAAAGGCATCCATTACGAATATGTCGCACAGCGCGGCCATTTTTTGGCCTAGTTCAGCGTTGTTTTTCTTCTCGCCTTTATTGAAACGCACGTTCTCGCACAATACGGCTTCGCCGCGTTTGACTTCCACGCCGTCGAGCCAATCTTTCACCAAACGTACCGGTTGACCTAGTAACTGTGAAAAACGCTCGGCGACGGGTTTAAGGCTGGAGGCTTCGTCGTATTCGCCCTCGGTAGGGCGGCCCAAGTGCGACATCAAAATTACCGCCGCGCCGCCGGCCAATGCGGCTTCCACGGTAGGGACGCTGGCTTGGATGCGTAAGTCGCTGGTGACTTTGCCGTCTTTAACCGGCACATTCAAATCTTGGCGGATTAACACGCGCTTGCCGGCCAAATCCAGGTCGACCATTCGTTTGATAGACATAAGTTCTCCTTTGGTTGAAATAGTGAAAACATTATAAAGTGTAACGCCGGCCGCAGCCTGAATTAAAAAATAACAGAATAGTCAGGCGCTTGGACTATATTTGCTATCCGTTGCCTAAACTTTTACCGGCGGACTTATGTTCAAGGCGTTTATTTTTACGGTGTTCTGTGTGTTGGTGGTTACTGTTGATTCTGCGCGCTGCCAACCCGTGCCTGCCGCTGCCGGCGCCGACGAGATTCAGGTGTTGATAGACGTATCCGGCAGCATGAAACAGAACGATCCGGACAATCTGCGCATTGAGGCCAGCCGTTTGTTAGTCAACTTGTTGCCGGACGGCGCCAAGGCGGCATTCTGGTTATTCGCCGAAAAAACTGCGCCGCTGTCCGCTACCGATGCTGTCAATGTAAGCTGGAAACAGCAAGCCGGCAAAGCCATCGGCAATATTCATTCTCGCGGTTTGTATACCCACATCGAGGACGCGATTCAGACGGTTCTGAGCCAGGGCTTTAAGGGCGGCGGCAAGAAACATCTGATTTTATTGACCGACGGTTTTGTGGACATTTCCAAGGACATCATGCAAAGCGCGGATTCCCGCGAGCGCATCCTCAGCGAGTGGATCCCCAAGCTCCAGCAGCAAAACATCAACGTACAAACCGTGGCATTGTCCGAGCAAGCCGATAAGGAATTGTTGGAAAAACTGGCATTCGAGACCGGCGGCTGGGCGGAAACCGCGCAATCGGCGGAGCAATTGCAACGGGTGTTTCTGAAAATGGCCCAAAAAGCCGCGCCGAAAGAGACTTTGCCGTTGACCGATAATAAATTTCAGGTCGATAGCGGCATCCACGAGTTTTCGGTGTTGGTGTTCAAAAAACCGCATGCCGCGCCGACGCAGTTGGTTGCGCCGGACGGCAAAAGTATCAGTAAACAAAGCATGGTCGCCAACGTGTCCTGGCTGGAAAGCCAGGCTTACGACCTGATCACCGTCAAGCAACCCTTGATCGGCGAATGGCGTCTGGTGGCGGAAGTCGATCCCGATAACCAAGTCATGATCGTCACCGACCTGAAATTGCAACTCAGCGACATTCCGAATTTTCTGGGCGAGAACGAAACCTTGCCAATTAAAGCGCATTTCACCGACAAGGATAAGCTGATAACCCGCGCCGATTTCCTGGGCATGCTGACGCTGGACGTGATCCAGGATCAGCAAGCACCGGCAAAAATGCAGGCCGTGCTTGCAGAACCCGGTTTTTACCAGCACAAGACTGAGCATTTAAGTTTGGGCAAGCATTTGCTGAAAATCGTTGCGGACGGCAAGACCTTCAAGCGGGAAATTATTCATGAGATCGAAGTGGTTGCCACGCCGATTACGGTCGAGAAGCACGTCGATGTAGCACAACGCCAAGTTACCCTAAAACTGTTGCCGGATACCAAGCTGATCGATCCCGCCGGCTTGGTGGTCAATGCGGTGATTAACCAAACCGGGCATGAGCCGGAAACCCGCGCATTGACAAATAAAGACGGGGTTTGGCTGCTGGATTTGGCCGGTTTGCCGCCGCAGACCACCACGCATGTCAATTTTAATGTGATGGCTAAAGATCATGCCGGCAAGCCGCTGGCGCCGGCGATCAAACCGCTGAGTATCGATGACAGTTGGTTTGTTCCTGCCGAGAAAGTCGAGGCTGGCGCACCGGCGGCAGAGGCCGATGCGCATCACGAATCAGCCGATCCTGAAAAAACCGATCACGAAACCGATGCCGAGCAACATGAGCAGGCTGAGCATGAGCCACATCCGCCGCCGGACGCCCCGGAAACCAATTGGTTGTTGGTTGGCGGCATCATGTTGGCTATCAATCTGATATTGGGTGTGGGTGGATTTTTTACCTATCGATACCTTAAAAAAAGCCAAGCAGATAAACATCAGCAGTTACTGGAGAGATTGTCATGAATCCATTCGATTCCGTGGTAGTGATATTAGCGGCGGAGGCGTTGGGGGTTTTGACGCTGTTGGTTATCGTGCTGTTTTTTATCTCGAGAAACCGGCGAGGGAAGGAGATGGCCGAAATTGAACATTTCATTACCGAGCTTGAAGAGCAGTCCATCGTGAAGACTCGCTGGTTGGAGCAATTTCTGGAAGAAAACTGCGGGTTGGCTACAGCGGAGATTGAGCCATTGTTGCAAGAAGTCAATGCATCAGAACGCGCTGTGTTTGAAGGGGTTATTCGCTTGTTTTTAAAACGCGAATTGGTGTTGTTGAGTGAGATCGAGCAACGTATCGGTCGGCTAACCGAGCCATATCAGAATTTGCTGGCGAATCGGGGCACGCTTGCGCCGGTTGCTGCGGCGCAGGATTCTCCGCAAGCGAACCAATTGGCCGGCTTGGAGCGGATTAACCAACAACTGGTGCGGCAACTGGATAACGCGATGAAAACCATAGACGAAATGTCCGCCGAATATACCCGAGTGTTTAGCGGCAATCAGACCGCCTTAGAGTTGGAAAACAGCAGTAAAAAGATGCTGCAAATTTTTCATGATGCCGAACGCGGTGTGCGTGAAAGCATTACGGAGCTGGGGAAATGATGCAATCTCTGCTGCTTATCGGCTTAGGAGAGTTATCGCTGGTGTTGTTGACCGGCTTGATCGCGGTGTTAGTCGTTAATCGGCGGCATAAACGTCGGCGGCTGGCCGGCATCGAAGAGTTGCTGGAAGACATTAAGGACCGGCAGGAGCGGCGCGGCGACAGGTTGGCCTTGGCCTTGGCCGGTAAGCATCACTTAGACGAACAAGCCGCGCAAGCTGTCAGCGACACCCTGATTGCGGCGGAAAAGCAGTTTTTGTATGGGTTTATCGAGCAGCAAATGCAGCAGCAGAGCGTGGCCGGTTTTTACGAAAACCTGTGCCTTTTGCTGGATAGTTATCTGGACGGCTTACCCAAAGTGGCTGAAAAAGCGGTTGCCGACGAGCCGGCTGCGGAGACTGACGAACAATTTGCCGACACCGATTCCGAGCAGCCAAAATCGCAGAGCTCTGATGAACCCCCGCCCGAAGAGGCTCCACCACCACCGGATTGGGGTGATGTGTTTGATTGATGATTTTGGCAGCTTGTTGTCAGGGCGCACCATAGCATACCCTGACAACAGGCTGTTTCATTAACTTGTCGGTATTTCCGTCGCCGGCTGGTCGAGCAACTTGATGCCGGTCAATTTGCTGAAAAAACTGGCGGACCGTTTCGCCACGCTATCGCCGCCATCGATACCGGTTTGATGGGTGTTTTCAAACACCACAATGGAGTGCGGCTCCACGGTATACCAAGGTCTGCTCAGTGCTTTTTGTTCGGCCGGCTCGATAATGTCTTTGGGCGATGTTTGCGCGGTATCCACGGCCAGACACCAGCTCTTGCCCTCAACCTCCGGTAGCTGCAGGTTGTGTTTGCTGTCGGACATGTTCATTATTGCGTGCAGGTCGGGTTCATCTTTGCCTAATGCCGCCAGCGTAAAGGCCAGAATCCGCGTGTTCGGGTCGTCCCAACGCGGCGGTTGATCTACTTCCAGGCCATGCCAGCTGATGTCGGCCATATCTTTGTCTTCCATTTTTCGGCCGGTGAGGAAGTTTCGGCGCATCAAGGCCGGATGGCGTTTGCGCAAGCGGATCATCTGCTGCACAAAATGCAGCACGTCGGCATTGTCCTTGGCTTTATCCCAATTCAGCCAGCTTAATTCGTTATCCTGACAATAGCAGTTGTTGTTGCCTTGCTGGGTGTGCAGAAATTCGTCGCCAGCCAGCAACATCGGTACGCCATGGCTAAGCAGCAAAACCGTAAAGGCGTTTTTCACCTGTTGCCGCCGCAGTCTGCTTATGGCCGGGTCGGGGGTGGGGCCTTCCACGCCGCAGTTGCTGCTGAGATTATTGCTGCAACCGTCTCGATTGTTTTCGCCGTTGGCGGTATTGTGTTTTTCGTTGTAGCTGAACAGGTCTTTTAACGTAAAACCGTCGTGGCAGGTGACAAAGTTAATGCCGCTGATCGGCAGGCGGTGCTGATGTTGATAGAGATCGCTACTGCCGCAAATCCGCGTGGCCACTTCGGCGATGATGCCGGTGTCGCCGCGCAGAAAACGGCGAATCACGTCGCGGTAGCGGCCGTTCCATTCGCCCCAGCGGTAGCCGGGAAAGTTGCCGACTTGATATAGCCCCGAGGCATCCCAGGCCTCCGCGATCAGCTTGGTTTTGGCCAGTTGTTCGGATAGTTCTATGCCCCAGACCAACGGCGGGTCTTGCAATACGCTGCCGTCTTCGCCGCGCGCCAATGCGCTGGCGAGGTCGAATCTAAAGCCGTCCACATGCATTTCCCGCACCCAGTATTCCAGGCAGCTGATGATGAAGTTGGTGACCAGCGGGTGGTTGGCGTTCACGGTGTTGCCACAGCCGGTATAGTCGTGAAAGATGCGTTTGTCGTGCTTGTCGGTCAAATAAAAGCTGTTGCCGGTAATGCCTTTGAAATTGATCACCGGACCGTCGGCGCCGGCTTCGGAGGTGTGATTGAACACCACGTCCATGATCACGCCGATGCCGGCCTTGTGCAACGCTTTCACCAGATCGCGGAACTCGCGGATATGCGTGCCTTGTTCCGGCGTGACGCAGTATCCGGGATGCGGGCTAAAGAAGCTGTGCGTGCTGTAGCCCCAATAGTTTTTCAAGCCCAGATCGGCGGTATGCGGCGGCACGTCTTGCTCGTCGAAGGCCATGATAGGCAGCAGTTCGACATGGGTGATGCCCAGCTTTTTCAGGTAAGGGATTTTTTCGATCAGGCCGATAAAGGTGCCGGGGTGTTTAACCTTGGCGGAGGTGTGACGGGTAAAGCCGCCGACATGCAATTCGTAAATAATGGCTTTTTCGCTGCGAATGGCCAGCGGTGTGTCGCCTTCCCAGTCGTAACGGTCATCTACCACCACCGCGCGCATGGCATGTTGGCTATTATCACCGGGCTTGCAGGCGGCGGCGCGGTTCCATAATTTGTCGCTGATTGCGCGCGCCCAAGGGTCAAGCAATAATTTTTCGCGATCAAACCGCAAGCCCGATTCGCGCGTGTTGGCGGGGCCGTCGATGCGCCACGCATACCAGGTGCCGACCGGCAGTTCTTCGACAAACACGTGCCAGGAGAAAAACGTATGGTTTTTATCTTTTTGTAAGGGTATGACTTGTAAAGGTTTTATGCTGTCGGATTCGGCAAATAACAGCAGTTCCACGTCCGTCGCATGGCGGCTGGAGATGGAGAAGTTGACGCCGCCCTCGCTGACCCGGGCGCCGTGAGGATAGGGACTCCCTGACTTTAAACTGTATGGTTTGTGCATGCCCTTTACCGAGAAACTGTGAATTAGTCCTGATTTTACTGCATATAAGGGCTGCGGGCCTACGCCTTGCGTAAATAATCGACAACGGTTAGAGTCTACAAAGCCTGGTCGCTGCGGCGATACGTCGCGGAGTGTCCGCTACCCACAGGATAAAACCTAGTCACCCGACCCGTTAACATTGCCGATGGCCTTTTCCTCCTCACCGTTTCAAGTCCGCATGCCGCTTTCTGCGGAGGAAATGCGGGCTATCAGTCTGGAGATTAGCCGGGGTTTTGCCCCGCGCCGGTTTAGAGCCGGCGCGGCGCGGTTGACGAGTACCGGCTTCTCGCCGCAAGAGTTGTTAAGCATTAGTCAGCAGATTAATCGCGAATTTGCCCCACCCCTGCAACGCGCTGCCGCCAAAGTTGAAAGCGCCAAGCTGGTGGCGTTGCCGGTCGATCCGGAACATATCCATGTCTATTGGCAGCTGGATGAAGCGGCTCAGGCGTCTGTGCCGCTTACCGAGCCACCGGCAGATGTCCAGCCTTTGACCTTGCGCGTATACAGTCATCCTGCGCCGCCCGAAGCGGTCCCGTTGCCGGCCGAATCGGCCAAAACCTGGTTCGATGTGCCGGTTGCCGCCGAACGCAGCCAACAGCAGATTACGCTGCCCAGCGGCGACACCTGCATCGCCGGGATTTACCAGGTGGCGATTGGTCGGCTCAATGCTCAGCAGGAGTTCAATCCCTTGGCGTATTCGCAGGCTGCCGCAGTCGCGCCGCAAGTGCCGCCGATGACGGAAAGGCTGTCGCCGGCGATGGCGCAGTTTATAATGCTGCCTTCCCAGGCGTCTTCGGCGCTTGCCGTAACCGCGTCCGGCCAACAAAACTAATTCCGCGATGAACAAAGGCTATCTCAGCATCGTTTTGCATGCCCATTTGCCCTATGTGCATCATCCCGAACACGACAGTTTTTTTGAAGAAAACTGGTTGTTCGAAGCCATTACCGAATGCTATTTGCCCTTGTTGGCGATGCTGGAACGTTTGCATGTCGATCAAGTGCCGTACCGGCTGACCTTATCCCTGTCGCCGACACTGATGACGATGCTGCGCGATCCCTTGCTGCAAAATCGCTATCTGCATTATCTGCAAGGCCGGCTGGAGCTGGCGGAGCGGGAGTTGGAACGCACCCGCAGGCTACCGCAGTTTGAGCCGCTGGCGCAGATGTATATGCAGTGGTTTCAGGATGCCTTGCATCGCTACCAGCACCGCTATGAATGCGATTTGCTGACGGCGTTTCAACGGCATCACAGCGCGGGCTGCTTGGAGTTGATTACCACGGCCGCCACCCACGGTTTTTTACCCTTGTTAAATGTCAGTCCGGTGTCGGTGCGTAATCAAATCGGCGTGGGTATCGCCAGTTTTAAGAGCCAATTCGGCTTTGCGCCCAGCGGATTTTGGTTGCCGGAATGCGGTTACTATCCGGGCCTGGAACAGGTGCTGAAAGCCGAAGGCATAACTTATTTTTTCGTCGATAGCCATGCAGTCATGGATGCCGACCAGCCGCCGCGCCATGGTGTGTATGCGCCGTTGGATTGCGGCAATGGCGTGGCGGCGTTCGGCCGCGATCCGGCATCCTCGCGGCAGGTGTGGAGCGCCGAGGAAGGCTATCCGGGGGATGGCGATTATCGCGAGTATTATCGCGACATCGGCTTTGACTTGCCCTTGGAATATATCGCGCCCTACATTCTGGACGGCGAAACCCGGATCAACACCGGCATCAAGTACTACCGGATTACCGGAGCCAAGCAAACCAAGCAGGTGTACCAACCGGAGCGGGCCAAGCTGAAGGCGCGCCAACATGCCGAGGATTTTATCGTGCGCCGTCAGCAGCAAATTGACGCGCTGACTGCGGAAATGCCGCAAGCGCCGCTTATCGTCGCGCCTTACGATGCTGAACTATTCGGCCACTGGTGGTTCGAAGGGCCTTTATGGCTTGAACAAGTGTTACGCTTGGCAGCGAGCAGCGAAAACGGTGTGCAGACCGTCAGTTGCGGCGATTATTTGCAATTGCCGTTGCAACACGTGCAGGCCAAGCCGGCTGCTTCCAGTTGGGGCGAACATGGGTATTCCAGTTACTGGCTGAACGAAAGCAATGACTGGATTTATCCCCTGTTGCACAAGGCCGCCGCCGAAATGGAAAAGCTGGCCAATGATTTACGCAGTTTTACTGTGAGTGATTTACAGCAACGGGCTTTAAATCAGGCCGCCCGATCATTGTTGCTGGCGCAGTCTTCGGATTGGCCGTTTATTATGAAGGCCGGCACTACTATCGATTATGCGCGTAAACGCATCACCGATCATTTGGCCCGTTTTAATTATCTGCACGATGCGATTCGTAAAAACCGTATCGATGAACGCTATCTGACCGCGCTGGAAATCATGGACGATATTTTTCCTGACATCGATTTTCGCCATTATGCCGCCTAGACAAAGGCCCGTTTTGGGCACTGCTTAACCCAACCTCCAGGGGGAGCTATGGATAACATCCAATTGTTGTATGTAGCCAATAACGTCACCGGCAAAGCCGCCGCCTGTCAGCAATCCTTGCAGTTTTTGATGCGGGTGGCCGACCTGGATTATCACAAGCAAGTTGACGTGCTCTGGGCCGGCGAAGATGGGGTCTGGCATGTTTTGCCGGCCTTATTCAACCGCAAGGCGGAAGACGGGCAGGAGTATTGGCAGGCCGACATCGCATTTCCGCCGCAGCCGCATGCCGACATACCCGGCGACATTCGTTTTGCCTTGCGTCTGCAAGCGGCCGGCAGCGAATATTGGGACAACAACGAAGGTGGCGATTATTTCAGCGGCGCGGGTAGTGGTGCTAGATTGACCAACGCCGCGGCCATGCTGCAATTAAGCCACGCCGAACAACTTCAGGACGGGCAACATTCCGTGCCGGTCAAACTGGCGGTGGACGTTGCGCTGGAAATAGACCATGTCACGATCCATTGGACTATCGACGATTGGCAACACAGTCATACCACCAGCTGCCGCCGCCAGGCGCAAAGAAAGTCCGCCCATAAAGCCATCTACGCCGGCTTGCATCTTGCGCAAGTATGGAACGGGCGGATCAGGGTAGGGGACGCTTTTCGTTTGCAATACAGCATCTGCTGTGAAAGCAAGCAGCAACGGCTGTGGGATAACAACGCCGGGCAAAATTACGCTCTAAGCCGCACGCCGCTACGGCTGTTGATTTTGAATCTGCATTGTTACCAAGAGGAAGACCAAGACCGGAAATTTTGGCAAATTGCTAACGCTATCGACGAGTTGGGCGCGGATTTGGTTTGCCTGCAGGAAGTGGCCGAGTATTGGAATGACGGGCGCGGCGACTGGCCGTCCAATTCCGCGAATATCATCAACCAGCGCTTGCCGCAACCGTTTCATCTGTACACGGATTGGTCGCACCTGGGGTTCGATAAATTCCGCGAGGGCGTGGCCATTCTTAGCCGCTATCCCTTTATAGAGCAAGAAGCCCGCTACGTATCGGATAGCCACGATGCCTATAGCATTCATTCCCGTAAAGTGGTGTCTGCCCGTATCAAGGTGCCTTATATCGGCACCCTGGATGTGTTTTCCGCGCATTTAAGTTGGTGGGAAGACGGCTTCCAGCAACAATTTCAACGGCTATCGGCTTGGGCGAACGACAAGCGCAGCGCCGAGGTGGATGCCACCTTGCTATGCGGTGATTTCAATATCGCCGCCGGTTCGACGGGTTATCAATTGGTGGTCGACGGCCATCAATACGAAGATCAATATCTCGCCGCCAACGCCCCGGCGTTGTTTGAACAGATTTTTCGGGTTAACGATGCGCATTGGCGGGATTATCTGGCCGACGATTATCGGATCGATTACATTTTCATGGACAGGAATAGCGGCTTGCGGGCCAGCTCGGCGCGAACCGTGTTTACCGAGCAGGATTACGGGCCGGTATCGGATCATTGCGGCTATCTGTTAACCTTTGAGCCGTTATAAACTGAATTGCAAAGGGGAAACCTCTAAAAATCCCCTCTCCCTGAGGGAGAAGGAGGTTTTTAATGTTTTGAGGTCCCCGCAGGCGATTTTACAATTAAGATAAAGCTTGTTTAATTAGGCAGCACCATATGCAAGTAGCAGAACATTACGCCAAACCGGTATTTGGCAAATTGGGCGGTTGTTTCCAACGCGGTAACGATTTCCGGGAAACCTTCGACGTGCGCTGGGGCAAGATAGACTTTCATATGTCGCACGGCATAGCCGCGAATTTGAAGGTGGTGCTGAAGGTCTATCGGGATTCGATTTGCGAGACCTATATCGTCGACACCGATGCTTACGATGTGGAATGGGACAAGCACAAACGCTCGACGCGGGATTTTTACGTGATGCCGTACTCCGGGCAATTTGGCAAGATCAGCTGCATCAAGTTTTCGTTTATCGTGCATTTGGGCGAGCATTCCATTGCCTCGCGCCATGATTATATTTTCATGGACGGCGACCAGTTAAGGGATAACCACCCGCAGCAGCGCCATATTAACGAGCATTGGGCCACGCCTAACCATTTTCGCAGTTACGAGTTGGATCCGGGCCAACTGCAAAGTGATGTGGATTGGTACAACCATCATTTCGATTCCCTGCAACTGACGCCTAAATTCACCAAGGGTCAGCAATTTCATCCTTACCACCCCAAGCGTTTTATTCACGATCATATCGATAAAGTCATCGCGGCCAAACACAGCCAGCCCGACCGCTTATGCACGATTAAAGTGAGTGTGGATTGCATAGACGACGGCGATTTTATCAACCACTTGATTCACGCCAGCCAGCAGGGCGTGTGGGTGCAATGCATCGTCGATTGGCGGAAGATGACGCTGACCAATAGCCAGAATTATGCGCGCCTGAAACGCTCCGGCATCGAACTCGTGGGGGTGTTTTGCACGCCCAAACACCACTTGATCGAAGTCGAGCCGGACATGCACACCAAGTTCGTGATCTTCAACGACGAGGATTGCATCATCGGCTCGTTCAACATCACTTTTGATCGTTGGTGGGCCAACTGGGAATCGGGGATGAGTTTTCATTCCAAGGGCGTGTGCCGCTTGCTGGATAACATCTTCCAGAGCCAGCGCGGCGGCGTGATTCAAAAGTATGGCGTCGATCCGCTCAGTCCATTCAACTTGTTATATACCTTTGGCCGCCACACCATGGCTAATGGCAGGGTTTACCGGCCGCATCACGCTATATTGGCGGAAATTCATAGAGCGCGCCGTTCCTTGAAGCTGTGTTTGTTTTTGATCGGCGACTTGCTAGGCGATCATCACGACAGCGTCGTCAACGCCTTGATCCAGGCCCGCGACCGTGGTGTCGATGTGCAATTGCTGTTTAACGGCCACTTGGCTCGTCAAGGCAAAATCGGCGTCGAGCGCAGCATGACCGACGAACTGGCCCGACCGCTGTTGCCGGCCGTGCAACGTTTGCGCGATGCCGGGATTCGGGTGGGTCTGGTTTATGGTCAGGACGATCTGCCGGTGCCTTACTCGCCTATTCACAGCAAATATTGCGTGATAGACGATTACATCGTCATTGATGGTAGTTTCAACTGGTACAACACCTCGGTATTCTCCCACGACTTGATCGTCGTCGCCGCCAACCGCGACGTGGCGCAGCCGTATTTGTACGAGTTTGGGCAGATTCAGCGTTTGTTTAGGGTGTTTTACTGATCAGACGCTTGACAGGTATTGATTTGGTTCCATAATGGATTCCGCTTAATTTTTCAGGTGAGCGTCATGGCAACCTTGACCCTAAAAAACATCCCCGATGATTTATACGAACAGCTAAAAGCCGCAGCGAAGCTACACCACCGTAGCATTAACAGCGAAGTCATTTACTGCGTGGAAAGGATCATCGATCCGCACCGAATCAGTGTCGATCAGCATCTAGCTCAGGCTCGGCAACTGCGCGAGAAAACCGCGCATTGCCTGTTAACCGACCAGGACATCGACCAAGCCAAATCCGCCGGCCGGCCATGATTGTTGCCGACACCAACACGATTGCTTATCTTTACCTCAATAGCGAAAAATCCGCACAAGCCGAACAACTGTTAAGACAGGAGCCGCAATGGATTGCACCCTATCTGTGGAAAAGTGAATTTCGCAATGTTTTGACTTTGTATCTACGCAAAAACCTGTTGACCTTGGACGACGCCTTGCGGATCGCGCGCCAAGCGGAGACTTTGCTGCTACAAAACGAATACGAAATCTCCTCCGTCCAGGTTTTACAATTGGTGGCCGGCAGCGATTGCTCGGCTTACGACTGCGAATTCGTCGCGCTGGCCAAACTGTTGAACGTCCCGTTGATTACCGCCGACCGAAAAGTGCTGCAAGCCTTTCCGACCATTGCCCGGACGATTGACGATTTTCTGGGGTGAAGCAGGTTTCGGCAAAATCGCCTGTCGGCTGGGTTGGCGCGATGGGGCTTTAGGTATATTGCAGGTGGTCTAACTGAGCCTAACACCAATGTCATCAACCACGAATCGAACTCGCTATGGCTAAAAAAACCAAATCCGCCTACGTTTGCACCGAATGCGGCGCCGATTTTCCCGGCTGGTCCGGGCAATGCAATCAATGTGGAGCCTGGAACAGCATCAAGGAAGTGAAGTTGGGTAGCGGTAAAACCGCGCGCGATAATTCCGGTTATGCCGGTAGCCGCAGCGAAGTGCGCTTGTTGTCTGACGTCAATCTCGCGCAAGCGGAGCGGATTTCCACCGGCCTGGCCGAGTTCGACCGGGTGCTGGGCGGCGGCATCGTCACCGGCAGCGTGGTGTTGATCGGCGGCGCGCCGGGTGCCGGCAAGAGTACCATTCTGCTGCAAGCCATCGCCCATATCGCCCAGCAATTGCCGGTGCTGTATGTGTCCGGTGAGGAGTCGCTGCAACAGATTGCCGAGCGTGCGTACCGTTTACAGCTCAATACTACCGGCATCAAGATGCTAGCGGAAACTTCGGTGCAGCAGATTTGCCAAGTCTTGGATGAGGAACAGCCCAAGGTAGTCATCATCGATTCGATTCAGGTGATGTATACCGCCGATTCCGATTCGGCGCCGGGTTCGGTGTCGCAGGTGCGCGAGTCCGCGAGCTATCTGACCCAGTATGCCAAGCGTAGCGGCGTGTCGTTTTTCATGGTCGGCCACGTGACCAAGGACCAATCATTGGCTGGGCCGATGACCTTAAGCCACATCGTCGATGCTCAAGTAGTGTTGTCGTCCACCGACGATTCGCGTTTCAGAGTGTTGCGCGCTGACAAGAATCGCTTCGGCAGTGTCGGTGAGCTGGGTTTCTTTGCAATGGAAAGCAGCGGCTTGAAGGAAGTGAAAAATCCCTCGGCGATGTTTTTATCCCGCGCGGAAAAGCCCTCGCCGGGCAGCGTGGTGACGGTGCTGTGGGAAGGCACCCGGCCCTTGCTGGTGGAAATTCAGGCCTTGGTCACCGAAAGCCAGTACGGTAATCCGCGCCGGCTGGCGGTGGGTTTGGATCAAAACCGGCTAGCCATGTTGCTGGCGGTGTTGTCGCGCCACGGCGGGATTTTTACCGGCAATGACGAGATTTACGCCAACGTAGTCGGCGGCATCAAGGTGTCCGAAACTAGTACCGACCTGGCAATCATGGTCGGTGTGGTCTCCAGCCTGCGCGACCGGATTATTCCTTACGACACGGTGTTCTTCGGCGAGGTGGGTTTAAACGGTGAAATTCGCCCAGTCGCCAACGGTCACGCTCGGCTCAACGAGGCCGCCAAGCACGGTTTCAAAAAGGCGATTATTCCTAAGAGCAACAAACCCAAGGACCCGGTGAAGAACTTGCAAATCCATGCAGTCAGTAACATTCAAGAAGCGCTGGCCGTGCTGGCGGATTTATAATTGCTGCCCATAATCAATGCCAAACTTCGTCAGGGAACGATATGAAAAATACAGCAGCCGTCAACGCTAAATTTGGCCGTAACGATCCGTGCCCATGCGGCAGCGGCAAGAAATACAAAGCCTGTTGTTTAAAGCAAGCCGAAGCGGCGGCGAGGCCGGTTAAACCCAGTGTGGACGACGCCTTAAAGCAAGCCTGGCAAGCCGTTGCCCGGCGCGATATGGCGGGTACGTTGCATGGGTTTCGGCAAGTGTTAGCGATCCAACCCAATCATGCGGAAGCACTGGCCGGATTGGGACAGGCTTTGTGTTGGCAGCAGCAGCGCCGGGAAGGCTTAGCCTATCTGCAGCAGGCCGCTCTTCAACTGGAAATCGACGCTCAGCAAACCCGCAATATCCGTTTTATTTTGGAGCTGGCCGAGCAATTGCATCACTGGGGCGATCTGGATACGGCGCTGAAACTGACCGAGTTGGCGGTCAAACTGGAACCTGAGAACCCTGCCGCGCTGAATAATCGCGCCCTGTATTTGACGCGGGTTAATCGATTCGAAGAGGCTTTGCCTTTTGCCAGCAAGGTTTGCGAGTTACGTCCGGATGATCCGGCCTGCAATAATATGCTGGCGGTGCTGGAAGCGCATTTAAACCGTTTGCCGGCAGCCAAGCAGCGCTTTCAGGCTGTGATAGCCGCCAATCGCAATATGCAGCAGACCGCACGCGCCTGGCAGGAGTTGGTTGGGGTGCTGGATAAATTGGAAGAATACGATGCATCGTTTGCGGCTTGCCAACAAGCAAAGGCTTTGTATAAGCAATTACCTGAACTCAGCTCGCTTGACGCCGGACAGGTGTTTCGCGCGCTTCAACGCAACAAGCAGGGCTTTGATCAGGCGTTATTGCATCGATGGGCGCTAAGCGACTTTGCCGATAACTTGCCGGCCCCGACGTTTCTGCTGGGCTTTTTGCGTTCGGGCACGACGTTGACCGAGCAAGTGTTGGCGGCGCATCCCGAGGTGTTTACCTCCGATGAAAATGATCTGATTCATGGTTTGATTCAAGAGCTGCAAAGGTTGAGCGGTGTGCGAGAAGACATTCCGGCCGCCCTCCGCCAGCTTGGTCTGGATGATGTCCGAAAGTTGCGCGCTTACTATTGGCGGCGGGTTGGTGAGGAATACGGCGCGGACGCCTTGAATAAATGCTTTATCGATAAAGTGGCACTGAATAGTATCGATATAGGTTTGATTAGCTGCCTATTTCCGGAGGCCAGGATTATCTTTGCGCTGCGCGATCCGCGCGATGTGTGTTTGAGTTGTTTTCAACAGGCGTTTAAGCCGTCTAGCGTGACAATCAATTTGCTGAGCTGGGAAGGCGTGGCCAAGCAATATGCGGCCGTGATGGACCTTTGGTTTTACATAAAGCCGATGATGCAGCCGCGTTATATGGAATTGCGTTACGAGGACACCGTGAACGATTTTGAAAACAGTTTTCGCCGGGTGTTTGCGTTATTGGATTTGGAATGGGTGGCCGAAGTTAGCGCGTTTCATGAGAAGGCTAAGGGCCGTTACATTGCCACGCCGAGTTTTGCCGCTGTCGCTCAGCCGATTTATTCGCGCTCGGTGGCGCGTTGGCAGCACTATGAAAAGTTTTACGAACCCGTATTACCGATTTTAGCGCCGTATATCGATGCGTTCGGTTACGAATGAAGCGAATGGGCAGGGTTGTTCAAGCTTTTTGATCAAGTAGACTACGATCAAACGGATGTAAAAATGGAGCTTCCGTGCTCCCGGTCATCCTTGACCGAAACCGATCTAACCTAGTTCTGTCGCAGTCAGGTAAGTCGAATCGAATTAGATGCTATCCGGTGATTTGCGTTTGCCGAAACCGACTAAGCCGGCCATCGCGCTACCGAACAGCCAAACCGCACCCGGTAAGGGTACCGGTGATGCCGCGGCGGAGATGGTAGCGGTATAGGCCAGATTGGCGCCGCCTACCGTGCCGTCGTAACCACCCAAAATCAGCGTGTAAGTACCGGCAGTCAGGAAACGGGTCAGCGTCGCTGTGGCGGTGGTGCCTTGAGTGGCTGCGAAGGCCCAGGCGTTTGCGTCAACCAAAGCCAGCGTTGTGCCAAGTGGGCTGGCAGCCATGGGATTCAGCGCACCGTTGTCCAGGTAGCTCTGATGGCGACTGCTGCTACCCGCGGTATCCCAGCCGCTCCACAAGCCAAAAGCCGGGCGCAGATTGGAGCCGTCCGACGATACGGTGATGGTCACTTCCGCATCGGCATGCAATTCAAACAAACCGTAATCGGCGGTATGCCCCCAGTTTGTCGCGCCGTCTTTATAAGCTTTGGCGCCCATGCCTATGCCGTGGCCGCTGGCGGTTTGCGAGGTAGCTATGCCTCCGTCGTTATGGATCATCGCGACCCAGGTGGCGGGCAAATTGCCAATGTAGCCTGGATCGCCGGCCGACCATGGGCCTATAGCGGAACCGTCCGGTGGCAAGGTATCGCCGGAGGCCAGATTGTAGGTTACGTGAGCGCTAGCCATGCCGCTGATCGACATTAACGTGCCCATGGCGCCGGCTAGTGCTAGTTTTTTAAAGGTTAAGTTTGCAGTCATTTTGGATATCTATCGAATCAAATATATGAGTGTAAGCCTGTCGTTAAACAGCGCTTGGTGATGGGATTGCCGCTATTTGGCGGCAATCCCGCTGGGTAATTAAGCCGCTAGTGCTTGTTTGCGGCGGCCGAAACCGATCAAGCCGGCCATGGCGCTGCCGAACAGCCAGACTGCGCCTGGAACAGGCACTGCCGAAGTGGTAACCAGTACGTCGTAGGTTACGCCATCGAGCGCGCTGCCACCGTGCGCGCCGACCACCAAGGTATAAAAGCCATTGGTGTGTAGTCCTGGTGTGCCTGTGGCATTCCACTCTGCTTGATCGAACACAAACGAGTAGAACAAGGTGTCGGAAGTGCTGCTCATGCTGGCTGTCCAGATAGCTTCGCCCAAGCTTGAGCCTTGCAGGCCCGTTTCGCCGATTGTGGCAGCCGCGTTACGGTCAGATGTGGAACTGCTGTCCACATTGCGATACAGGGCCACGTCCAATAAGCCGTTAAATTGGCTGTAATCGGCGTCGTTTTTCACGGTAATGGTGGTTTTGATATTGCCCGCGCTGGCGCAGTTAGCGCTTGCTGTGTTTGCGCCGCAGCTAATATGAATCAAGCCGTAGTCCAGTCCCAAGCCGGTTGAAGCTGAATTGCCTGCTACCGCCAAGTAAGGATGGTCGCCATCAGCCGGTAGGTCGGCCATGATGGTGCCCCAGGTGGCGGCGTTAGTGCCGCCGTTTTTGTCCGAGTAAGCTTTCCACAAGCTACCGATAGTGTTAGTGCCGAAGCTAGGGTTTGAGCTAATAAGGTTTGCTGTCAGTGCGCCATCGTTGTCTGTAGCGCTGGAGCCGGTATGCAACTCGCGTTTGGTGAAGCCGGCAGCGGTTGTATGCTGACCTGAATACCACATATAGGGCAGGTTGCCTGCTACTTCTGTGGCTGTCTCAGCCGCGGTACCTGTGCCCGGAATTAAGGTGTTCGCGTTTAAGTCGCCGACTGTATAAACGTTGGTACCGTTGGCGACTCTATTGGTGCCGTTGGAGTTTGCAGATACACCGTCTGTACCGTTGATGCTGTTGGCGATGCCGAAGCCGATAGCGGAGTTACCGGAGGTTACTGAGCCCGCTCCGGTCAGGTTGTAGTAAGAGTGCGCGAACGCTTGGCTGGAAACAGCCGCTAGGCCAGTTGTCAAAATAGCTGCTATAGCCGTTTTATGAAAGATCATGATCGTCCTCTTTTGTTATTGGAATTAAAGGTAACAGCGAAACTGACAAAACTTGACCAACAGCAGCGAGCCAAACTTTGCCCTCGCCCATGGCGCGCATGGGGGCAATCCGGCCTTCTTTAAATCGTTTTTTAAGAACCGTGATTTTCCGGCCCCGCCTCACGACGGGTGTGGCAAAGCTTGCTTTCAGAGATTTGCTCATTCCGCCGGCGGCAGACATGGCAGGGGTAGAGACCTACTAACCGCTTTTTCGGAAAGCAAACCACGAAGCAAGTACACTAGTTACAGCGAATAGTGGGCCAACTTAATAAAATATATAAATATCATTGTATTGCTGCTTATTTTGCCTGGGATGGCATGAATGAGCTGCCGGCGAAATTCAGCGAAATAGCGCATGCGCTTATTTTAAATAACACAGTTCAATTGTTGGGAGATAATCCCCGCTTGGTGGTGAAGTTTGTTTTGGTGGATTTGATCAGGAATTTCTTTATTTTCTAGTCGTTTATTGTTAGGTTGTTGCGCCGCTAATTGGGTTGGCACGAGATTTTTCTGTGGAGAGATGTATGCAAAAAACCGATAAAACCCCGCTGTGGGTGTTCCTGGCCCTGTCGAGTATAGAAACCCGCAAAGGCGCGTTACTGTTGATCTGGAGTAGTATTGTTTTTACTCTTTACTGTGTGCCTTGGCCGCTCTATTTCGATGGCAACGGTTGGGTTGCCAAATTATTTTTGATCGACGATTGGGAATGGTTTGCGATGATGCTGCCTATGACGTTTTGGTACTGGCTGAGCATGAGGTGGGTGGATAAAAACGGCGGCTGGCGTTTGGCTGGTGCGTGATATGCCGCACTATTTTTTGGGACATGATTCGTCAGATCGTGACGCTTGCTCCGAAAGGATTAGCTCGTAGATTATCTTTCGATCTTGTAAGCGGCTAGCTTAATTCCGTATTTGCTCTTGCGCTTAGCGGTTGGAGTGAAGCTTGCTATCAAAAATCGATTGAATACTTAGGTGGCCGCCATCCAGGTTTGATCGGCTTTCCACCTTGGTAAGCAAGCGCCGGTAATATCTAGCGGCGATGCTTTCTTCAATTTAGTGTTGTTTCTATGCTTTCACACATTCTGCCCAAAGCCGAAATATCCATTCGCGAAAACCTGCGTTGGTTATACATTCTTAGAAATTTGATGCTGTTTGCCGTTACGGTGGCGGTGTTTATTGCGGTGAACGGTCTAGGTATTAATTTGCCGCAAAACCAGCTGTGGCTGGCGATTTTTGCGATTTCCATACTCAATCTGTACACCTGGCTGCGGCTGAGAACCCCGGAAGAAGTTACCGAGCACGAGATTTTTTCGCAAATATGCATGGATGTACTGGCGTTGGCCTATTTACTTTATTTGACCGGTGGGGCATCAAACCCGATCATTTGGGTGTTTCTGCTGCCTTTGATTGTAACTGCGATCATGCTGCCGCAGGCTTATGCCTGGAATATGGTGATCATTACCTCCTGCGTGTATACGGTGCTGATTGCCTACAACGTACCCTTGCCGGCTGTCGAGCCGCACATGGCCCATCCGGCGATGACGGAGATGACGCCGGAAATGAGCCTGCAAATGCATTTGATGAACGACAGGCGTTATTTCAATCTGCATGTATTCGGCATGTGGTTTGGTTTTGTGTTTAGCGCCGGCTTAGTCGCCTTTTTTGTGGTCGAACTGTCCAAGACCTTGAAAGAGCGGGAGCGTAATTTAGCGGATGCCCGCGAGAGTGCGCTACGCGACGAGCGCGTGGTGTCCCTAGGCACCTTGGCGGCCAGCGCCGCGCATGATATGGGTACGCCGCTGGGGACGATCGCCATTTTGACGCATGAGATGGCGGAAGAGCTGTCGGCGCATCGCTATCCGGATCTGCATCAGAAACTGATGATTGTTCAACAGCAGATTGATCGCTGCAAACAAGCTTTGTCGGTGATGTCGGCCTCCGCCGGCGAGATGCGGGCGGAATCCGGCAAGGTGATGCTGGTGAGCGAATATATCGATGAAGTATTAGGCCAGTGGCGCACGCATAAAGCCGCTACCAGGCTCAAGCTATTTATTTCGCCGAATGTGGATATGGAAGCGCGCGTGATTGCGGAACGTACGGTGACTCACTCCATCATTAATATCCTAAATAACGCTGCCGAGGCATCGCCGGTCGATGCGGGCATCGAGTTTCATGTGGAATGGGATGAATCAACGCTAAACTTGAAAATCCGGGATTTCGGTCCAGGCTTGCCGGCTGAATTTATCGAGTTTGCCGGGCACCAACCGGTCAAGAGCAATAAGCAAGGTATGGGAGTTGGCTTGTTTTTGACTTATACCACTATCAAGCGACTCGGCGGTAAAATACAGTTCAGTAATTTAGAGTCGGGCGGTGCTTGCGTTGAAATCAGTTTGCCGCTTTTAGCTAAGGAGAGTATGCATGAACCAATTACCTATGGATAAGCCCAATTTATTGCTTGTCGATGATGACGTCACCTTTTGTTCGGTGTTGAAGCCGGCGTTGGAAAAGCGCAATTTTCAAGTGACTGTCGCCAATGATGTTGATACGGCGATGAAACTGGCGGAACAAACCGAGCCTGAATACGCGGTAATCGACTTGCGGATCGGTTTTGACTCCGGTTTGGAAATGGTCAAGAAATTGATTTCTTTAGATGACAATACCCAAATCGTCATGCTGACCGGTTTCGCCAGTATCGCCACTGCGGTGGAGGCTATCAAATTGGGCGCGATTCATTATCTGACCAAGCCGGCGAATGCCGATGAGATTGTTAGTGCCTTATATAAAAACGAAGGCGATGCCTCGGTAGCGATCAGCGACAATCCGCTATCGGTGAAGCGCTTGGAGTGGGAACACTTGCAAAAGGTGCTGATGCAGCACGACGGTAACATCTCTGCCGCCGCCAGAGCATTGAATATGCACAGAAGAACCTTGCAAAGAAAGCTGGAAAAACGGCCGGTAAAAGAGTAGGTGACCAGCACCATTTAGGAAAGGAAGATATTATTTTTGTATTTATTACAATTAATCGTTGCAAAGCTAATATTTCTGAGTATAATGGGCGGCTCATTCAGGGGGTCGTTAGCTCAGCCGGTAGAGCACCGCACTTTTAATGCGATGGTCGTGCGTTCGAATCGCACACGACCCACCATCAATTCGATATAAAAATCAACCAGTTAGCTTTGAACGGGCGACTGGTTTTTTTATGCCTGCAATCTTCCAAATTACCCAGTGGGTAAATCATGATGCTAAACGCAACATGGTCACCCCTTCCACAGAAATTAGCTTTTCTACTGCACTTACCAACTCACCCACTTCCGCCGGCGAATAGTGAATGGTGATATCACCATCAATGTGATGCATCAGTGCTTTACGCGTTTCCAATGGCACACCCGCCAAACGCAAGCGTCTTGCAAATGTATGTCTAAGGTTATGCGGACCCGATAAAACATCGTCACCGACAGGAAGTCCCGACCTGAGCCATGCCTTTTTCCAAGCCGTATTATGCATCCGCCCAACTGGCTTGTTTCTAAATCCAAATACGTGGGTATCCAATTTCCCTCGTCTGGTCTCAATGACATTTCTGGCGACACTATTGAGTACAAGCATGCAGGTCGTCTCATTTTTGGTGAATGCACCAGGAACCAGGAAAATCGATGACTTGATTTCTGGTATCCGAACCTCCCACTCCCAACGTAATTCGGTCACGACATGCTCTCTGGCACCGGTATGAATTGCAAATAAAGCCATTTCCACCAGATGCTCTGGCAATTCTCCAAAAAAACGTTGCTGCTCATCCATCGAAAGCGGATATGGCTTTGCAGCATCTTTCCAGTCGGGCATTCGAAATAAAGGCGCTGTTGGCAGCCAAGGCTGATTGTCCAAATCACGCCATACCCTAGATGCCAGTGTCAAAATGCGTCTGACAACTGCAAGTTCTCGTGCAATGGTATTGCTCTTAATGCCTTGATTTTTACGATGTTCAATGTAGGGTTGTATCGACCCTTGATGGATCTGATCTACGCGCAAATGACCAATCCAAGGATCCAGATTCGCCAAACATTGTGCATCTCGATCAATGCTCGATTTTGTTTCCTCCGATAAATATTTAGTTGCCGCTTCACGGAATAGCTTTCGCTCGGGCGTTGATGCAACAACCTTCGCCTGGGCTATTGCCCGGTGATATTCCGCTTCTGCTTCTGATTGCGAGCTCGCTGTAAAGCGGTGGCGAACTCTTCCGATCCCGTCGATACCGTCGCGCCAGGTGTCGCGAAAAGCTTTAACCTGTTCCGGCTCGCGGGTGATGTGGTCGGTGTTGCCATCTTTGACATCGCGACTAGTGGTAGACCACTGGAAGTTGGAATTGAATTTGATGCCGTAGGGCGGATCGAAATAAATGCATTGCACCTTGCCGCGCAAGCCTTCGCGCTCGGCCAAACTGGCCATTACTTGCAGGCTGTCGCCCAGGATCATGCGGTTGGTCCAGTGGGCATCGTGGCGATAAAATTCGGTTTTGGCGTTGTCGTTGGGCAGGCCGTTGAAGTCGGAAAACAGGTCGATTTGATCAGGTTCCGCCGGTTGCTGGCTTTCGGTGCGGCGCAGCAAGTCGTCGATCAATACCTTGGGATGGACTTTTTCCTGGATATACAACGGCGGCGCATGCACTACCAAATCCGACCAATCCTGTTCGTCTTTGCCGCGCCAAACCAGTTGCGGATCGAGGTCGCGGTTGCGCCGTTCATACGCCAAACGAATCGGACTTTGCTCGTCTTTGGCCATCACCGATTGGTATTCGGCGGTGGGGATGTTTTTGCGGGTGGCGTCGTCGTGGGTCAGGGTTTCGACGCTGAGTTTGCTGGTGTCTTTGGCCATAAGGTTTACTTATTCTCCTTGTAAGGTCGAGCCGCTGAGAATCTGGTTGAGCGCGATGTTGATGTAATAGTTGGATCGACCGACTTTTTGTTTCAGCAAAAATCCGCCTTGGGCCAGAGCGTCCAGATATTTGGTGGCCGTTAGCCGGGAGACGTTTAAATCGCGCTCGATGAATTCGATTTTGGTGTAGGGATGAGTGAACAGGTTATTGATCAAGTCCTGGCTGTAAAAACGATACTGTTCACGGATATTATGTTTGGCATGCATCAGTGCCGATTTGATGGCATGTATGGTCTGGATCGTTTCGCCGGCGGTGACTTCGACTGCGGAAAGCATGTACAGCACCCATTCTTCCCAGGTGTCGTGTTCGCGAACCGATTGCAGCAAGCGGTAATAATCGGCTTTGGTTCTGACGATCTGCCGGCTGAGATACAGTACGGGAATATCCAGCAAGCCTTCTTTCACCAAATACAGCACATTGATGATGCGCCCAGTTCTGCCATTGCCGTCGTAAAAGGGATGGATGCTTTCAAACTGATGATGCAACAAGGCCATTTTAATCAGCGGATCAGCAGCAAAGGATTCGTTGATATTGATGAATTGCTCCAAATTCCGCATCAGTTCTGTGATGGCCTCCGGCGATTGCGGTGGGGTGTACACGGTTTGACCAAAACCATCTTTTAGCGCGGTGCCCGGCAATTTGCGGAATCCGGCATTGTTTTGTTCCAGCTCTGCCTGGATTTGCAGGATGTGGTTGTTGGTTAATAGCCCGGTGGCAGTCACTTGTTCAAAACCGATCCGTAACGCTTGCCGGTAGCGTAAAACCTCTTTGGCGGCGGGATTGGCGAAACTGTCGGGGAAGGCGTCGTCTTTGAAGAGTTCGTCATGGGTGGTGACGATGTTTTCAATGGCGGAACTGTCTTTAGCTTCTTGCATGCCCAAGGTATTGATCAAAATACCTTGGTTGGGAATCGAGGCGGCCACGCCTTTAAGTTCCGCAAGCTTTCGGCTGGCAAGCGCAAGTTTCTTCAAAATTTCGGTGGCTTCGAAGCGTTCCGGTGCTAAGGTTTGCAGGGATTTAATGGACGTCATCATGCACCTGTGGAAGGATCGTTGATAGAAAACCACTGTTTTCTATGCATATCGACCGGAACATGTATAGCAAAGTGGCAAAATCTATACATATCACTTTTGGACCTGGCTAACTGCGTCCAACAGCTTGGCAAATTCGGCTTCGACCTTGGCTTCGAAGTCGGTTTCGATTTGGTAAACCTCGGTAAACTCGGCAAATGCCCAGCGACCATAGGTTTTTAGGTTATTCACGCCGGGTATCCAGTACGTATCCATGGTGGCTTTTTTGTCTTTGGCATCTTCGCGGCGATAGCCTTTGATTTCGACTATCAGGTTTAATAGATCGTCGTCGCCCCGCCCGTCGTCTACACGGACAATAAAATCTGGGAGGTATTTGCGGGTTTCCGAGCCATAGCGATACGGCACTTCCAAACCCAGGCCGTGGTTTTTGACATAGGCTTTGACCTTGGGATGATTTTCAGCGACGCGGCAAAACTCCGCCTCCCAATCACTATCGAGAACCACCCAATTGATGTGGCAGCGGTCGACAGCGGTTTCCCAGCGATCGGTTTTGGAGGTGTTAAAACTGACGTGATTGGTTGAACCGGTGGGGTTATAAGGATCGAGCACGGCTTTGATAGGACGCGTACCGACCAAAGAACGAGTGATGGCTGCGGTAATGCGTTCGCAAGCCATGTCCGCCAGTTCTTGATACATCAACTGGGCAGGATACGTGCCGCCTTTGCAAACCAAGCAGGTATCTAGCCATTGCTTGGTGATGCGTTTGAGTTGGCCAAACAGATGTAGCTTATCACAAACTGATCCGCCTACCGGATGTGAGCGCCACCCCCAATCAAGAGCTGGCTCGGGTTAGGCTCAAGCAAATTGCTATTGAATTACATAGCCATGTCATGGAGTCGGCGTGAGCATCGATCTGAAACAGCTATCGCAACTGCAAGCCTTGTTTAAAGTGTTAAGTTCCGGTGCGCATGTCCGATTTCAATAACAAAATAAATCGTCGTCAGTTATCCGACCTTAAAGTTTTTAAAATCGAGCCCCGCGAGGAAGAGGTCATTGTCAATGCGATTCGGACATTGATTTCCACATCGGAACAAGTCGAATCTGGAAATTCGTTTGATATATTTGACCATAATGCTGTTCTCGACGACAAGGAACTGAATAAAGCCAAGGATTTATTGATCAAGCAAGGCGAAAAGTTAGGTAGTCTGTCTTGTCGGCCGCTGGAGGCAGCACCGTATTTCTGAGGATTGAGTCGGCTGCCTGTGCCGGTGAGTTGATCGAGATTCAGCATGGATGCGGCATTAGCGGCACTCGGCAAATGTCCTGTCTGTGCCAGAATAGCCAACCATTCGTCCAAATTGACTTTGGTCCAGTCCACGCGGTCCAGATCGGCGACTTTAATCCCGGTACAACTCGGAGTTTCCGGCGTACCGAAATCCATGTCCAGCTGCGGTTTGATCTGTTCATTGAGGATGCGTGCTAGCGGCGAGTTGTAGCAGCAGTAACTTTCCTTGCGTACGGTTGATAGCGCTTCAGCATTATCGAAAAATGCCACCCGAATTTCACTGGGTATGCCATCGACGCCGTGTGTACTGATCAGTGCTTTTGATATTTGATGATCTTGGGTTTCCGACGATGCCGTGAAGAAAAAGCCAACGGCATGCAGCAAATAGATGCCCGGTGAAACAGCCATACTGAGCGCACTGGGCATTACAATATCCCAGATCACGTGCCCGGTTTGGCTGTTCATATCTTCTTTGAAGGTTTCCGCCCATTGTTCAAGCCTGGCTTGATTCAAGGTCTGATCCATGTCTGAACAAAACAATTGACGTGTCGGATCATCCCAAACCACCACCCCAACCAAAAACCGCAAAACGATGCGCCCCTCCGGACTCGGCGTGAGATGCGTTCTGAACGAATGGTCCGATTCCGAGGATGAAATTCAGGACAGAGCTTGTTGCGTTAACTGACGGTTGATGTGTCGAATTTGGCTGGGTAACCAGTTAATCTCTTCGGCTGCGAATAGTTCGTCATGGATAGCGATAGCGTGTTCATCATTGATCAGTCCGAATGTTTGGAACAATTGTTGAATACGTTCAGGATCGGCGATGCGATTTGGCAACGCCTTATCAAGATCGGTGATGATGACCTGTTTGTGTTTCTGGTTGAGTTGTCGCCAATAATCATCGACCAACATGCGGGCATGTGCATGTAATTGCTCAGACTGGCTTTCCATCCAGGATAGGACGGGATCATCTGGAAGAGATCCCGTGTTTTCAGTGTGTTGTTCGTTACTCATCGAAAATCCTAATACTTATTTTCCTGTCATTGCAATCCATTGATGACTATTCTGAGAATGATATTTGTGGTTGCAAAATCCTATCGACTCACAAATCTTTTACGGCAATATTAGACTAACAAGAATCTTGAGGTTAACTGGATAAATTTTGATCGGTTACGATGAGATGCGATTGGATTAGATCCAAGGAATTTGCAATTGACGAAATTATTTTATATGCGCTAACTTACCATATGAAAATTCGTCTTCAGGAGGGAAAAAAGATGGATAGACAAATAGTCACTGGGGCAAAAATATTTGCAAGGGATCTGCGCGCGCATGATATCAAGAACATTAAGGACTACAAGGGCGCGAATTGGGGAGAGAAGACGTGGCGGGCTATGTTTGTAAGAGCTCAAAGACTGGGGCGCGTAGTTGAAGGTATTGACATCGATGCGACTCGGAAAGTTGGTGCAATCAAGTGCTTCGTGAAATTATCGAATGTAGCTAATGATAGGGAGTCTTTTGAGGATATTCTCGGCTCTGGGGAGAAGATCGATTTCAAAGACCCTGATGATGACTACTTAGTGACCATCGGTGAAACTGCTCGCTATGTTGGTCAACCGGTGTGTCTTTTAGTGTTTGATGACGTAGCTAGTTTTTTAGATGCCCAGCGTGAGAAAGAAGCTCTCTCAACAATATTACGCCTAAGTAAACAATCGACAAATAGAGCTGACGGCTTTGAATCTATCTCCTTAATGGAATATGCCGCTCGCATGTTCGATCAGGACAATTGGCCTCCGGAGGATACGCCAACGGATAAGTGGTCTACAATCACTTTTAAAGACAATAAAGGAAATATTCTGAAAAAGGGACGCTACGACCCAGAAATGGCTAAGTGTCTGGAGCAGCATCATGATCAACTTATAAATCTTGTTACTACTACTCCAGCTATTGATGTTGCTTACTTAGAACCAGATTCGTCTTTGGGTCGTGTAGTGCATCGGGGGGATGGCCAGAAAGTAGTCGAACTTATAGTTCCCACGCAGTCCCATTATCAAGATTATATCTCGTTGACAACCCGTAACACGATTTATGGTTATGAATTCGAGTTGCTTCCTTGTAGCTTGGGAGGCGGTTTTGGTGGTCGTTCGTCAAGCCCGTTTCCAGTTTATGCGGCGCTTGCTGCTGTTGCAGGTAACGGTATACCCGTTAGACTTGAATATGACCGCATTGAGCAGTTTGTCTCGGGTATAAAGCGGCATCCAAGTCGCATGGAGACGAGCATCGTTGTTAGCAATGATGGTACGTTGGATGCAGTGGATGCGCGTTTGATTTTGGATGGAGGCTCAGTCATCAATTTGTCTGCTTCAGTCTTGGGGCTTTCCACCCATTCCTCCTCTGGAGCCTATCGTTACAAGCAACGAGCATACCGTGGCGTACCACTAAAGAACTCTGGCGTTATATCGGGAAGCATGCGTGGTTTCGGTATCCCCCAGGCTTTATTCAATATAGAGCAGCAGATAGACAGGATTGCAGCTCAGTTACGAAGAGACCCTCTGAAATATCGAGAAGAAATAGTATTAGTATCTGGAGATACTGATATCGATGGAAAAATATTAAGTCATCCTCTCAAAAACAAAGCAGTGCTAGCTAGTGCTCGCGTCACCAAGCATTGGCAAGAGCGACAATTACGCCGCCTGAGTTTTCTATCTGATCCTTGCAACAAGGATCGAAGTTTCGGCACAGGCCTTGCCTTCGTCATGGAGGCTTATGGCACGTCCACTGACAGCCCGGCAGCAGCGATTCATCTGACCAAGGACTTAGTTATCGAGGTAGACTGTTTCCCGGTTAGAATGGGACAGGGAACCATCAATGGAATCGAAAAATATCTCCAGAGTATTTTTTCTGGAGTCATCATTAAAGTTAATTCTGGCAAAGGCGTATTCCTTGGTAAAGCCCTAAGGGCTAAAGGCGATGAGATACTTAGAAATATAGATACTAATGCGGCCGCGAAGGGAACCTTTGGTTCCATACATGTTATTGATAATTTGGTGGAAATCTGGATTCGCCATGTTTGGGCACCTGAACTTGCGAATTATTGGAAAAATGCAGGTGAGATCGACCCCAAAAAAATACAGTTTCTCGACGATGGGACAATCACTTACGAGGGGCAAGCGCCGATTTCTTTCGACTCTGTCGCCAAGTCTATTGCCGAATCGGATCGCGCAAGCATCTATGGATCTGCAACATTCAGAAATACCTGGGCTTATGGCGAGTTTTATATAAATTCAAACCAAGCACCTGAGCCTCGATGGCTTGATAGACTTGCCTTCGGACCCAACTCGCAAAATTTGAACGACATCAAACCTATTTTAGCAACGAATGTTATTGACCCTACTTCAAAAAATGTTCTCAGCACGCAGGATAGTCCTACTCGCTCTCTGTATGCCAGTGCAGCCTGCATGGTTGATGTCGTTGTCGATGTTCAAGGACACGTTGAATTGAAAAAGGTTACAGTGGTATTGGATGCCGGGCATCGGTTGAACGATCACCGCATTCGTCAGCAGATCGAAGGTGGCATCGCTCAAGGTATTGGCCACACCCTGTTGGAAAGCTACCCCAGTGGACCGCTAGGAGGCCAACTTAATATCAACTTCGATCACTATCCCTTGCCACGTGTTCGACATATGCCAGAACAAGGTATCGAAACAGTCTTTGTTGACATCGAAGATGATGAGTATGTACTTAACCCAGTTTCGAATAACCTTGGCATAAAGCCAAAGATCGATCCTCCCCATCGTCTTTACAAAGGCATAGCTGAGGTATCAATTTCGCCGATAGCTCCTGCTATCGCTAACGCAATCATAAACGCAGTTTTTAATGATCCAGTTGAAGCTCATGATCATCGATTTACACGTTGGCCAATAACGACTTCCGATGTCCGAGAACGCATGGAGATTGCAAATGATCGCTAAAAGCATAAGTTTCTCCATCACTTTGAATGGCCGTAAAACGGAGTCGCGTTTTTTGCCATCTCATTGGCGACTGATTGACTTTTTACATGAAACTGAGGGAATGACTGGTACCAAACTAGGGTGCGGCGCGGGCATGTGTAAAGCGTGTACGGTTGCGATGATAGATGAAAACGGTGTATTTCATGCAATTCCCGCTTGCTCGACTCCATTGAAAAACTGCAACGAATGGAAAATAGTGACTGTCGAAGGCTTGGCTAATGGTGATACATTGCACCCATTGCAAAAAGCGTTTGTGGATGACGGAGTTTTTCAGTGCGGGTACTGTACTCCTGGCTTTTTGATGGAAGCTTATTGCTTATTGGAGAACCGGAAGAGTGGTCTTGGGCTTAACTCATCGCCTGAGAAAGCAGTCGAAAGAGTTTTGGAGGCGCATTTATGCCGATGTACTGGTTATTTGCGCTACTTGGATACGGTGAAACGGGTTGTGCTTGAAGAAACACCGTCTTCTGAGGCTGTTCGAAAATATAGCAAGTGGAAACTGATCAGATGGCTGAGTGAGGCGGCGGAAGTTGAGAACGTACTTATGCTTCAGTATCTTTATGCCGCCTTCTCAGTAAAGCGACCGCGCTACAAAGCGCTTGCTGGACATGGGCACCAAACTCCAGGCCAACCAAGGTGTATTCTCGCAGTAGCAATTGAAGAAATGAGTCATCTTGATTCTGTCAACCGCTTATTGGTAGAGCTCGGCGCAATACCAAATTTGGAACACCAACCACTGCCGTATGAACCAAGAATCTATCCCTTCGAATTATGCTTTGAGCCATTAAGCCGTAAAAGTCTTGCTAAATACATACTAGCAGAGGCGCCCTCTGACTTGGCAATAGCAGACCCCCAGTTGTTTAAAGAGCTCAATCTGGTATCTGGCAGCATTAGACCAATCAGTAATGTTGGTAGTATCTATAAAAACATACGGGCCGAACTCAGAGAATTTGGTGAAAATACCGGATGGGATCATTGGAGACATTGGGACAATCAGTTGGAGTACATTCAGAAGGAGGGTGAAGTAGACCATTACGAATTCTTTCTCAGTCTATACCGAGGGACTTATTTCGCATTCGAGGGAGAGCGGGATATTTGGTCTGATTTAAATGACGAGACATACCCGTCTTGGCAAATAACACATAAAACTATGTGGCAAGGTTTTTCCAATAGCCTGCCAGAGGGTGATGGCCTTGGGATTGCGAAGCTCTCCAACCTTCACTACTGGCTGGCAATGTGCCTTCTAGAAATGAGCTACCGACATGCAGGTAATTATCATGTTCTTGCAAGACGACATATGGCAGGGCCTTTACTTCAGCTTTGCTGGTTTCTTCCGGAAAAGTTTGAAATATTGCCCCCATTTGACCGTTCTACGATGAAATTTTATATTGGAATCAACGAATGCGAACAATATGATTACATGCTGTCGATCTTGGACAAGATCGAGGAGCAAGAAGATTTACACCGTCATTTGCTGCCTCCAGCTTATCTCAAGGCATCATGGGAGAGTCGCGAGGAGTTGCTAGCAATGCGAGATAACCTTTTGGTTTGAGACTTTTATGCTCATGTTCGTTACGATGGGCTAATTAGGTTCATCCAAATTGTGGAGCAGTTTCTTTTGTTGATTGTAGAAATATGCTTTTGTAGCTTTCTAAAGACTAACAAAGCATCTGGAAAATCAAATACTCATTTAGGATAAGCCGATCGCAACAAATGAAAACTAAATATCCTTGTAGACAAGAAATTAATTGTTGCAACTCATTTTTCGTGATAGAAAAGAGTGGGTTATGTAATAAGTAGGGACTGCTCAGAAAGGCCTAATGAACAATGAAGCCTATCTGTTTCAGTATACGTTATTTATTTAAATAAATTCTGACGCAGAATTATTACGAACTGCCTCTGGTAAATGTAAATCTAGGCAAAGGGAAAACGCTACTTCTAGAAGATATTTCTAATAAATCATATACTTATGCCTTAAAAAATAACTGGATAAATCAACTAGATATCAATTTCCGAGTAAACTGGGTAATTATTACCCAACCTTCTTCAGCATACATTGCAATTCGAGAAAAAGGAGAACTTCAAGTGACCAAGCTCGACGAATATCTAAAACGCCCCGTCTCTGAATTAGTGGCTGACTCACCACGATTAGTTTCTCAGGAGGAAAAAGAGCGTCATAATATTTATTCCCTTCTGTTAATGAGCATGGTCGCATTCAACTGGAATTCAAACAAACGGAGTGTCGATGATTCCCAAAAACCATCCCATAGCAAAGACTATGGAAGCAACTTATTACTATCCACATCTGAAAAGCCCGTGCCACGAGGCAAGTTCCTCAAAGGCGATTATCTAGGCCATAACATCGCTGCTTTTGCCGTTGATAGAGACGGTTCAGTCATCGATTTTGATTTTAATCACAACGAAATATTCAACAGCTCTACACAACATGCTGAGGCACGTTTGTTAAACCGAGTATTTTCACTTAATCAAATTTACGATTCTTGGAACGTAGGCCCCCCGCCTAAAGATACATCAAGTAGCTATGGCCAGTTACTTCAAGGAGTAACTATCTACACCTCACTTGAGTCGTGTGCTCAGTGCTCTGGAATAATGACTCTAGGAAACGCAAAGGAAGTGATCTATCTACAAGAAGATCCAGGTCAATACAAAATCGGAAACATTATGTTTAGGCTTACAGAGTCAAACGACCCACACAGAAAATCACTAGCTCCGCGTCCGATACCTGCCAATACATTCGGGTTTAATTATTATTCAGTGCTTTCAGAAAAGTTTGGCGAATATAAAAATGCCACTGGCAACTCAAGTATTACGTCGTTCCTATGCACCGAGGCAGCATTTCTTGTTTTCCTTGAAGCAGAAAATGAGTTTTATGATTTGGCTAACAGCGGACTTAAGTTTCCGGACTGGAAGGCAAAACTAATAAACGGAAGCGAATCCCGGTTAAGTAACAAAGGAGTGTTGGAAGAATGCCTTGGCTTCTATAAGTACTTTGCTGAAAAGGGTCGCAGAGGTACCCCTCACTAATTATCTAACCCATCATCGCACTGGACCAAGGCGAAAAGGCGCGCAGACCGATGAACGAGTGTAAACATTTGGTCGAAACTAACTAGCTAAATCAACAGAAGGAGGATGTATGCCGTTTACTTGGAACCCCACCAATGCTCCCATTGCGTCTAGCCGCACCGACGATATTTGGTTTCTGGATGAGGATCATGGATGGGCTGTTAATAGCAACGGTCAAGCGCTATATACCTCGGATGGTGGTAGCACTTGGACGATCAAGCATGTCTTCTCCTCAAAGACCTACCTCCGTTGCGTCACATTTACTTCCCCAAATTATGGCTGGATTGGGGCGCTCTCGGGGCCATATCGACTCTATCGAACAACAGACGGAGGAACTACTTGGGCGCCAATCACGAACTTGCCTCCGACACCAAATGCGATTTGCGGAATTTGGGCCGTGAGCGACACTATCCTTTACGCATCTGGTACTAACTATCCAGATCGCCCTCCGGCGCTGATCAAGTCGATCGATGGCGGTGCGACTTGGACACACATCGAAATGAAAGATTACGCATCGCTACTGGTCGATGTTTATTTCCGCGATGAACTTCACGGTTGGGTTGTAGGGGGCGCTGGTGGAAAAACTCGCCCAAAGGTCAAGCCTGTAGTACTTTATACACAAGATGGTGGAAACACATGGGTAAATCAACTAGCGAGTCAAAGCTCCGAATTTCCCTTTGGCGAATGGGGCTGGAAGATCCAATTCCTTCAGGATGGCACAGGTTTTATCTCTCTTGAGAATTTCGATGAGGGCGCAATCCTAAAGTCGATCGATGACGGTCAAACTTGGATCCGCCTTTCGGTGAACGATGCTCAGCGCAACGCGAATCTCGAAGGCATTGGATTCATCGATGCAAATCATGGTTGGGTTGGCGGATGGGGGGATCACCAGTTCCAAGGCGGTTACACTAGCGAGACATCCAACGGCGGTGACAATTGGCGCAATGCGAACCATGTTGGCAAGTTTATAAATAGATTTCGCTTCATCGGCAGTCCGTTGCGCGTGGGCTACGCCTCGGGCGATACCGTCTATAAATACGCCGAATCCGCGAGGACTGTCCTCCGCCAGCCTTTTTCGCCCAAAGATACGCCGCGGCTGATCCTGAACAAGCATGCCGAAGTAGTAACAAAGGAACTATGTATCCTACTTGATGTACCAGAAGGCACACAGCATCTAACCGTCAACTTGTGGGACCGATTTGGCTCGCACCTGGTCACGCTCGTAGATGAAGCTGGACCGGTCGTTGGTCCAAGGCATGTCTCTTGGGACTTTCAGTTGCAGCCAGGCCAGTCCGAAGCGATAGGACATTTTATTTACAGAGTTAATGCTGACGATCTAATCGAAAGTCGTGTCTTGTTTCGCTGGCCCAGTCGGTGTCAGTCAAGGGTATCCGTGGGTACTAGCGCACATGACGTTCTGTCGTCGCTTGAGTTCCGTCTCATGGCGCAACCCGCTGGAAACCAGACAAAGCTCCCCCTTCCGACCTTTGAAGAGGAAAAGGAGGCGTTCTACCGAGTTGCAAACATTGAAGATTATCCCGAATTTCGTCCGACAGCTTTGAAGCTAGCTAAGGCTTACCTCGCTAACGCTGATTACGATGCGGATGAATTGTATAGGCCGTTCGAATATACACCGGAGACGTTCGATGATCGAATGCGTGCCATCTACGAGGCTCTTCTGCCTGGCATGGACCAGCCATACACTTACGACCGAGATGTCATAACTTGGAGCAATGGTAAGCGTTACAGAATTGGACGTGCTTCTGATGCGGTTGTACGAGATCAGCTCCTTCAGCTAGCACCTTTCAATCTCATGGATGGCATTTGGCTTCAAGGTATACTGCAGGCTGGGCCATCAGATGAAGTCCGGTCGCGGTTATTCAGTATTTGGGCCGATGAGGTTGGCGACGGTCAAACAAGTCATAATCACTCGAATGTCTACCAAGACTTGCTACGCAGCCAGGGAATATATCTTCCGCCAGTAACCTCACGTGCCTTCCTGGATCTTGATTTAGCGCCGGGTGCATGGCGAACTCCTGTTTTCCAGGCCGTTATTGGACTGTTCCCCCAAATGTTCTTTCCAGAGTTAATTGGGATGACTCTGTTTCTAGAGTGGGAGGCGACCCCAACGCTTCAACCCAAAGTACGCATGTTGCGAAATCGCGGAATCAACCCATTATTCTATTCGTTACATGTCGCAATTGACAACATTAGTGCAGGTCATGGCGCTATCGCCAAAGAAGCGGTTAAGCTTTTCTTGGCAGACAAGCTTGAGGAGGGGGGGGATCAGGCCGTGCAAGAGAACTGGCGGCGCATCTGGAACGGGTACGTTACATGGGCAACTGCCGGCTTCAACGGCGAGGGTCTAGCTGAGCGACGGCTTATTATTGACAAGAAGTCGATCAATATCGGGAGCCCCGAGGCTCCCGACTGCTTCCCGAAGTGGAGTACATATTATCGCGATCGAATGATTAGGCTGATCCAAAGAAAAGCCCCGATCGCAGCCCAAGTTCACGGCCGAAGAATGCTAGGTGGGGTTTTGCTGAACGATTTATTCGCGAAGCCGGAGGAATTGCTTGATAAGCTGATTGCCACGAAGACTGTGAACATCGAAAATCCGCGGAGTAGCAAGCTCTTCGATCTGATGTCATTTGAGGGGCCGATGCACCGGGTCTTCACTGATGAAGAGAAGAATATAATCCTAGACTGGCTTGAGTCACTTTCGGCGAAGCCACAGCAGTGCTTAGAGCCGATTCCAGAAAACCCAGTTGATCAACCATGGCCTGAGAAAATGGCACAGCTAATTGCGAACTATGCGCGCGTGGCTAAACGCGCCCATGACAAGCTTATCTTGCCTGATGATCAAGGTCGCCCGATCGCTTTAGTTGATGTTCTTGACGACTCTGCCGAAATGATGCGGAGCCTTGTTCGTGGCGGTTGGGTGGTTCCCGGGGAGCCCGAACGGAGTATCTTTTTGACTCGTATCATGGAAAACGGTGGTCCCATGGAGGGAGTATTTGCCACCGAGGACGTTGAGACTGTTCGGCAATGGATCATAGCGGGGGCCTTACCGCCAGGCCTAACTGGAACGTTATTGGCACTGGACAGTAAGGGCCTCAAAGATGACGGTGTCTTGTCGCTGCTTGACAAGCGCCCTTTCATTGGGCAGGGTTCGGTTCACTGATTTTAACGTAGACCAGTTTGAGTTACTGACTCTGCAGGAGGTACTCGTGTTAACCGGCGTGCAAAATTTTCCAGGGTCCTCGGGAAAAGGACATTAAAAATGTTTCTACCATAGGTTGTTCAATGACCTTTTTTTGCCGAAGGATCTTGGTGTAGTGGTCAACTTTTTTCGGACACCGAGATAGGTTGTTGTGCTGCCATTTTCATTTCAAAGTCATTGGGCGGCAGGCACGTGCCGATCGAATAGCATATCCCAGGCTAACAGGATTATCGAGGAAGGGATCACTTGAAAATGAGATTGGGACGACCCCCTTCATAAAACTCTCCTATTATAGATTTTTAGAAGATATGTTATAGGTCGTAACTTTAATTCTATCTAAACAGAATTAATGGTAAATATTGATGAAACGAGCATTTATTTCAACTAAAGTAGAGTTTTATGTATCGAAAGAATCAAGTGATTTTGATTCCTTTGTGGCTGTACTCAGTTTGAATTTTGCTCTTTTAGCGGGCATTGCTGGGTAAAACTTGGGTAAAACCAATAATCAACAATAGGTACAAATATGCATTGCAACGTGAGAGTTATTTGTTAAATATCTTTAATTATCAATTGGTTATTTGTTAAATGCAGCTCTTTTAATGCGATGGTCGTGCGTTCGAATCGCACACGACCCACCACTCGATATGATAAGCAAATCAACCAGTTACTGAGAAATCAGAGCTGGTTTTTTTGTGCCTGTCATTTTTTCATTTCCGATTTTTTGACGATTAAGCCGCCCGAATCAATGTCAGCTCGGGCTGATGATTATCGTCGCAAAGCAACCCAACACACGTAATAAGGTGAGTGATTTCCACCTTACTGTACTGGGTCGTAATATGCCCTGCATGATGCCCCAACAAGTCTTGACGGTCTTCAAGACTTACACCGGCAGCGCGTAATCGCATGCCAAAGGTGGCCGATTGATAAATCCGCTTGAGGTCATCAGCAATCCGTTTGCGCATTTTCCAACCGACATAGTTCAGACTGTTACGCACCAGGTGGACGATGCATAACTGAACGGCGGCTTGCGGATAAACGGCTTCGATGGCTTCGGGAAAGCCTTTCAAACCATCGACACAGGCGATGAAAATGTCCTGTAAGCCGCGATTTTTCAGTTCCGTGACCACCTGTAACCAGAACTTGGCACCTTCGGTTTGTGCGATCCACAGCCCTAGGACTTCCTTCTCGCCGTTCAGATTAATACCAATCGCCAGATAGACGGCTTTGACCCGCACGGCGCCGGTGTCGCGGACTTTGACATGGATACAGTCGAGATAGACAATCGGATAAATCGGTTCCAGCGGACGTGATTGCCAGGCTTTGACTTCATCGGCTACCGCATCGGTGACCGAGGAAATCAACGAAGGCGACACGTCGGCGCCATACAACTCTTCCAGATGACTCTGGATTTCCCGCACCGTCATACCTCGGGCATACAGTGAAATGATCTTGTCGTCGAAACCTGTCCAGCGCGTCTGATGTTTAGCGACGATTTGCGGCTCGAAACTGCCGTGCCGGTCTCGCGGAATCTCAATCGGCAATTCGCCGAAGTCACCTTTGAGATTTTTTCGGCTCTTGCCATTACGTGCATTGCCGCTGGGATTAGTGACGGCTTCATGCTTGGCGTGGCCCAGATGTTCAGTCATTTCTGCCTCTAAAGCACGCTCAACCAAAGCCTTGGTCAATTGCTTCAGCAGGCCATTTTCGCCAATCAGGTCTTCGGGTTTCTGATAACCCGACAACAAGGAATCGAGCAACTCGGTAGGGATGGATTTTGATACGGTCATTTTTTCTCCTCTAGGGAACGGCAGTTTCCTGCCTAATGGCCGTTTACACAAAAATTCTTACACCCTCGTCATTGATGATAACAATCATCGGCGGCCTTAGCGGCCTCTGGTTGAGGTACAGGTAGATTTTTTTCGGCGGGCTGTGGGTCGGGTTTAGTTTTTTCCGCAAATTCGTTTTGCAGTTGCCAGCGCACGACGCGGTTTCGGCCCGATTCCTTGGCAACATATAACGCTTCATCGGCAAATTTATTCAGTTCGCTCGGGTCTTCCGGTTGGTCTAGGATGCTGGCGACACCCAAACTGGCGGTGACCCAGGGGCCGGTTTCGTAACGGGAGACCGATTCGGATTTGATGCGCAAGCGAATACGCTCCGCCACCGTAATGGCTTCGTCTACGCTTAAACCCGGTAGCACGAGGCAAAATTCTTCGCCACCGTAGCGGCCAACCAAATCAATTTTGCGGGTGTTGGTGGTTAAGATTTCGGCGAGCAATTTGATGATGACGTCACCGGTGGCATGACCGTAATTATCGTTAACCCGTTTGAAATGGTCGATGTCGACCATAATGCAGCATAGCTCCAAATTGTTTTGCACGGCATCGGCAAACGCTTTTTCAAACAGTTCGTTAAATGCCCGCCGATTCAAACAGCCGGTCAGAGAGTCCCTGGTGGCCAGAAAGTGCAATTCCTTGTTTTGTTCTTTAACTTGCGCCTGACTTTCCTCCAACTTGCTGACCATGGTTTGCAACTTGGTATTGCGTTCTTCTATTTCGGTGATGTCATCCAGCGTGATCAACACGCCTTGAGGGGCGTCGTTGCCAGCAAGAATGGGCGATGCGTTGATCACAAATTTAAATGTGTCATTGTCAGGACTAGTCAGTTTCAGATGCGCGCCAATCGAACTTTTGCCGGTTTTTAAAACAGTTTGCCAGGGCAGGTAGACGTCGGTGGTTGAATCGTCCGCGCTTTTCCATTTTAGTTGCGAGGCCTTTTTTCCTAGTAAAGCGGCCATAGGGCTGGTGATCTTTTTCAGAAAGGCATTATTGGCCAAGACAATTTGCTCATGCTCATCAATGATGATGACACCCTCGGCCAGCGTATCGAAAGCCGCGTTGACCCGGGCGGGAATCACGGCGCTGGGGTCGAGTACTTTCAAGGTTCTGAGCATGAACGCCAAGTAAATAAAAAAGCCGACAACCAAAAAGAATATCGCCATTTTAAAACTGGGGTGTTCAAGAAAATCTGAGGCCGATTCTCCAGCTATTGGCGCGAATTTAAATTCAATATCCCCCCATTTTTCCGAGTCGCGAAAAATAGGCACCACCAAATGCGTGGACGTGGATTTTTGGCTATCGTAATCGGCCCATTCTTTAACGTGATCGTTGACTTGAAAAATTAATTGATTGTTTTGCAAGCGGATGCCGGCGGAGAGAATGTCCGGGTTTCTCTTGATTAAGGCATTGAGCATTCGCTCAATGCGGTGTGGGTCTTGATCGGAGGCGATGGTGGAAAATTGAATGGCTAGCGCTTCGCTGATTTGTTTGCGCGACTCCAGCATAAACTTGGATCTATCCGGCATGAAACCCAACATTTCCGCTGCAAACAGTAAGCAGATACTCAGCATTACTAAAGCCACGCTGATGCGCATTGCCGGCAATAAAACTCCAACCGCTTTTTTTAGGGCGTCCATGATCTTAAATGATGCGATGCCGGAATATTAAACCGAAACTCAAGCAAACAGTTTCTGATCATCACGGGGTGTCTTCAGAGCCGGAGGATACTGAGTCAAGCTGTTTGGCTTCATGGTCTTTTGCCAGCCTTGATTTTTTGACTGACCTCATTATGGGCAATGGATCAAAGCGTTTCAGTAAGGGCACCGTGGACATAAAGCTGGCCATTAACGACCCAGCTCGCAAGATCCAGCTGACAAATCCGGCAGTCAGACCGGCGCTGGTCCCCAGGATGATTTTAATGTTTACCGGATTGGCGTCCTCTACGACCGTAGGGTCGCTCATTTGCTTGTGAATGTTTTCCAATCTGTTCCAAAACTCCACTTCTTCTTGCTCGCTTAAAGTCGTCTGGCTATCAATTCTGTATTCATCGACCGATGGAATTCTGGATTCAAAGTGGTATTTTCGGCTAGTTTCGTTCCTGCGTGGTTCTTCGTTTTTATTAGTGTCCATCAGTCCGGATAAGCGTGGGCTATTTCCATTATCAATCCATGCGTTGGATTCTAAGATAAATCGATTGTCTGTTGCCTGCTTATCTTGGCTTAATTCCTGGACTGATTGATCTGTATAGGCTTTTAAATCGACAACAGTGGCAAATTGCTGGGCCGGAGCGTGTTGACTTGGTGAGATATTCGTTTGAGCGTCGTCTCCCTGATTTTTATCATTCAAACCATTTTTTTGGTTATAAGTGATGATGTCACTAAAAGTATCCGTACTATCGGTAGATGTAACATAGTTAATGGTGGCGGCCACTGTAGTGGAGCCCGCTAATCCGTCGTTGACGGAGAGGCTAAAACTCGGCGCCGATTCATTGTTGCCGTCGTCGATGAATTGCACTTGGTTGGCGGTCAGCTGGGCGCTGGTAAAGCCGGTGATCGGTAATCCTGCACGGGATGCCAATTGGAAATACCCCCCCGTTACATCGCCGACCGTGTAAGTAAAACTGTCACTATCCGGATCGGTTATCCCAAAATGGGCCGTGCTGAGCGTGACCGTTTCCCCCTCGCTTACCGTCAAGCCCGGATTATTGATGATCGGTGCATCATTGATACCGGTGTAGTAGATCGTCGCGGATAAGGTATTGGAACTGAGGCTACCGTCGCTGACCGTGACATCAAAACGCGGCGCCACTTCATTGCCGTCATCGACAAACTGCACCTGGCCGGCGGCCAGCTGGGTGCTGTTGAAACTGGTGACGCTGACACCGGGATTGGTGGTGAGTTGGAAATACCCGCCACTCACGCTGCTGAGCGCATAGGTGACGCTGGCGTTGTCGGGGTCCGTGACGCCGAAGTTGGCGGCCGAAAGGGTGACGGTCTCGCCTTCATCCAACGTTAGGCTGGCACTGGTCAGGACTGGCACATCGTTGAGCGAGCTGTAGTTGATGGTCGCGGCCAGCGTATTGGAATGAAGCGTGCCATCGCTGGCTGTAGCGTTGAAGTTTGGCGGAGCCTCGTTAGCGTCGTCGACAAATTGCACTTGATTGGCGGCGAGTTGCGCGCCGGTGAAGCTGGTGATAGCAATGCCGGGGGCCGTTGTTAGTTGAAAGTAACCCCCGGTCAGCGCGCTGATGGTAAAAGTGAAATCACTACTGTCCGCATCGCTGACGACAAAATCTGCGGCGCTCAGAGTCACCGTCTGACCTTCGCTCTGGGTCAAATTGGTTGCACTAAGCACAGGGGCATTGTCGTTGAGGTTGGTTATATTGATTGTAAAGCTTTGGCTGTTAGTCGAGCCGTCGGAACTGGTCGCCAGCAGGGTGATGCTGTGGTTGGTGGCAGACTCGTAATCGAGCAGACCGCCATCGGCAACCGTGACCACGCCGGTGCTGCTGTCGATGGCAAAACGGCCGCCGGCGTTGTCCGTCAGGCTGTAGCTGATCGTCGCCCCCGTGTCGGCATCGCTCGCTAACGCCGTGATGCCCACCACCGTGCCGTTGGCGGTGTTCTCGGCGACACTGTTGGCGGTGGCATTGTTGTCACTGACCGCCGAGAGCGGATTGTCGTTGAGATTGACGACCGCCAAGGTCACGGCCTGACTACTGCTCAAGGTGCCGTCGCTGGCGACGACATCGAAACTGTAGCTGGACTTGCTTTCGTAATCGGCGAAGGCGTTGAGGGTGACTGCGCCGCTATTGGCGTCGATGTTCAATAAGGCGGCATCGGCGCCGCTCAGACTCCAGGTCAGCGGGTTGCCGTCGGCATCGCTGCCGGTGGCGGTGTAGACCACGGTGTTGATCGGACTGTTCTCATTGACGCTGGCGCTGCTGCCGGAGCTGATCGCCGGGGTGTTGTCGTTTACGGCCGTATAATGGATCGTTGCGGCCAACGTGTTGGAATTCAACGCACCGTCATTAACGGTCACACTAAAACTCGGTGCCACTTCGTTGCCATCATCGACGAACTGCACCAGACCGCCACTCAAATCGGCACTGGTGAATTGCGTGATCGAGTTACCCGCCGCGCTGCTCAATTGGAAGTAACCGCCGCTGACGCTACTGACCGTGTAGGTGAAGCTGGTATTGTCGGGATCGCTGACGCCAAAGTTGGCCGATGACAAAGTAACGGTATCGCCTTCATTCAAGGTCAGCGACGCACTGCTGATGACCGGCACCTCGTTAACATCAGCCAGCGAGATGGTAAATGTTTTATCGACGCTGAGCCCGCCTGTGTCGGTCGCACGAATGATGATGTCGTGGCTGGTCGCGGCTTCATAATTAAGTAGACTGTCGTTAGCGACGGTGATTTGGCCGGTGTTGGCGTTTATCGCAAAGCGTCCGCCTGCATCATTGATCAGCGCATAACTCCAATTTTCCCGCAGATCGTTATCAATCCCCACAACCGAGCCTACGACCGTGCCAATGGCGGTATTCTCGGCGATACTTGCCAAGGCAACAGTGCCGCCTTCCAGGCGCGCATTGGCCCAAACACCATGATCAAAAGCGTTGCCGTTATTGGCGTTGTCGATAGCAAGCCTTAACGTACTGGCTCCGGTCACGTCGATGTTCAGGTCGATAGGTGTGCTGGTGGAGTTTAGAATAGGGCTGCTATAAGTCTGTACACCATCGACATATACATAAAACTGCACCTTGCCATACGAGCCGGTTTGGTAATCGTTGATGCCGATTGTGGCCTTGAATGAGGTGGCGCCATTGACCGCATAGTCGACATAACCGTAGCCATTGCCGCTAGCGGCGGGATGAGTTCCCAAGCCACGGGCGTAGCTGACCCCGTCCAGGACAATGCCGTAGCCACTATGTCCGGTATCGAGGGTTAAGTCATACATCGATTTTGTCAAATAGCTCTGCTCAGAGAGATAGCGGGTCGCGGCAATGTCCGTTGGCGCTTCGTTGGCGGCGGTATAGTTGATTGTTGCTGCCAGAGTATTCGAATTCGCCGAGCCATCACTTACGGTAACGCTAAAACTAGGCGCGACTTCATTGCCATCGTCAACAAATTGCACTTGATTGTTAGACAGTTGCGTGCTGGTAAAACTGTTGATGTTGAAGCCGGGGTTGGTCGTAAGCTGGAAAATACCGCCGGACACATTGCTGACCGTGTAGGTGAAACTGTTGTTATCCGGATCGGTTACGCCGAAGTTCGCCGCCGAAAGGGTGACGGTTTGGCCCTCGCTCAAGGTCAGACTGGCACTGGTCACAACCGGCGCGTCGTTGCTGGCAATAATACTGAGTGTGCCGGACACCACATTGCTGGTGCCGCCATCGCCATCAGTCAGATACCCTTGCAAGGTACGCACCAAATTTGACGGGGCGTCCGAGACATTCTGATAAGTAATGTTACGCCCCAAGGCCTGTGCTGCGGCCACGCTGGCGTTGCTGTTAAAGCTGATGACCAAAGGTGTCGTGCCGTCGGTACCGCCGGTGAAAGTACCCATTACGACCCCACCGTAGCTGACATTGCTACCCGACACGCCGATTTGTCCACTGGCCGTACCTTGGTTACGGATCGCCAGACGATCTACTGCTTGGCCGTTGGCGCTAAACGAAACTACCAACTGGCCGCCGTTAAAATCTGTCGAGTCAACATCGGTCACGGTCGCAGTGGGTGCCAATATCACGGCGCCGGCATTTTCCGGATAACTGACGCTACCGGTGGCAAAACTCAACACCGGCGCGTCATTGACCGCCGCGACCGAGATACTGCGCGTTCCGGTGTTACTTGCCGTGGTGCCGTCGGTCACGCTGAAGCTCACGGTGCGGCTGGCGGTGGACGGCGCATCGCTGGTGTTTTGATAGGTAACAGAACGCAGCGCGGTTTGATATTGAGAAACGGTGGCAGTGCCGGATAAGGTCAGTGTGCCGGTGCTACTATCCCAACTGCCGGTGATACCGTTTTGGTTGGTGAATGCCAGTACGTCCTGCCCGCTGGCGTAGTTGCCGGTGATTTGTACTGTTGCCCCGCTTAGGTTGGTGTTGTCGGCATCACTCAATGCCAGCGTCGCGGTTATCGCCCTGGCGCTGCCATTTTCGGTGTAAGCCAGCGTCGCGCCTTCTGTGGCCGACAGGACCGGCGCATCATTAACGGCGCTGATATTGATGGTCAGTGTATTGGCCGTACTATCCAGGGTTTGGCCGCCGCCATAGATACTGCCGCTATCGACGATACTGAATAAAAAGCTGGTTGCGTCCGTGCCATTGGCAGCCGGTGTGTAGGTTAATTTTCCGGATTGAATGTTGGCAGCACTAATCGCGTCCAGTTCCTGTACGGCAACGCCGTTTAAATACAGGGTGCCTGCGCCGGGCAGGGATTCGATCCAGACCTGGCTGAGATTGTTGCTATCGGCGTCGGTGAATGGAAAATCGGCGGTGCTAAAGGTGTAAGCCGTATCCTCGGTAACCGTGATGGCGTGGTCTTGACCGACCGGCGCGCTGTCCGGCGTTGCCGTGACAATCGTATTGGAAAATTCCGAGGTTTCGTAAAAGGTCGAGTAACTGGAATCGGTGCGGGTCGCCGTGACGGTGATGTACTGGCCAGTCGCCAAGCGGGCATCGGAAAAGTTAAATGACATGCTGGTGCTGCCTGAACTGCCGACCGCTATGTTCAACGCATTCAGAAAGGTTCGTCCCTCGCCGCTGGCCGTGGTATCCGAAAAAACTTCGATGCGGTAATAGCTGTTAGCCGCGCCGTTGTAGGTGCCGCTAAAGGTCAGATTCGTGCCATTCACGACCGCCCGGGTTAACACCATCGTGTTCAATAGGCTATTCGGGCCGCTATCGACATCGCCGGCGTCGTTGGCGGTGGCGCCATCGTCGGCCAGATCGATGCCAAGCCGGGTGTTGCCGTAAATACTGTTCTCTAGAAACACGTTGCTGGAGCTAGTGCCCACAACCGTTATGCCTACATCGTTGTTGGCAATGATGTTGCCGGCGCCGGCCGCCGTGCCGCCGATCAAACTGCTGGTGGCGGAATTTTCAATAGCAACCCCTTGCATACCGTTGCCCAACGCCGTAACGCCATCCGCGCCAACCCCAATGTAGTTGCCTTGGACGGTAGTACCGGTGGTGCCGCTATCGCTGATATAGATGCCTGCTTCAGTGTTGCCGGCAATGATGTTGCGGGCAGCTGCCGTGGTGCCGCCGATTATGGTGTTGTCAGCGCCGCCGATCACGGAAATCCCGTCCCAACTGTTTGCCAAACTGGCATTGCCGGACACATCGGTACCGATGATGTTGCCTTGGACAATATTGTTGTCGGCGCTTTCGCCATTGATAAAAACGCCGGAGTAACTGTTACCCGAGATCAGGTTGCCGGCGCCGCTTGCCGTGCCGCCAATGGTGTTTCCGGACGATTCGATAGTAATACCGGAATTGGCATTGCCCAAGTCGATCATGCCGGAAATATCGGTACCAATATAGTTACCGGCAATGACGTTGCCGGTTGCCGAGCTACCGGTCAGCGTAATTCCAGAGGCGTTGTTGCCGGAAATGACGTTACGTGCTGCGACTGTTGTGCCGCCGATGGTGTTGTTAGCCGACTGCACATAAATACCGCCGCCGGCATTGGCCAGCGCGGCGGTGCCGGTGGCGTTGAGACCGATCAGGTTGCCAGCGACAAGGGTGTTGCTGGCAGGTGCTTCCAACTGAATCCCCACCCAGTTGGTGGTACCGCTGATGACGTTGCCTTCGCCGGCGACCGTTCCGCCTATGCTGTTACCGGCGGCACTAACCCAAACACCCTGATTGGCATTGCCGACTGCATTCGCACCGGAGGCATCGGTGCCGATGTAGTTACCCTTGATTACGTTGCCTGTGGTCGAGCCGTTGTCGGTATTCAAGCCGATACCAAGAATGGTATTGCCGGAGATCACGTTGCGATCCGCCGCCGAGCTGCCGCCGATGATGTTATTGGCGGAATTCCAGATGCTGACACCCACAGCGTTGGCGGCGGCGCCGGTGCCTGTAGCGTTAAGGCCTATCCAGTTACCGGCAATGGTGTTGCCGTTACTGCCGGCGATAGTGATGCCGCTGCCGGTAAAGTTTTGAATCACCAGGCCGCGGATGGTGCTGCCATCGCTGCCGCCGTGGAGTTGTATGCCATCTTGAATACTACCGGCGCCGTTCAAAACAATTGCGGGTTTGTTGGCGCTGAAGCTGTCGTCGCTGGTCGCATCCAGCACGACTTGACTCGTAATCGTCAAGGGTGCCGTCAGATTGATGGTATGCACCGACGAACTGCTGATGCCGAAGTAAATGTAATCCGTGCCGGCGGTATTGTTGGCGGCGGCAATCGCCTCCCGCAGCGAGATGCCATCGCCGCCATCGCTGGCGATCAATGCGCTGATCGAACTGGTATTAGCCGAGGCGCTGATGATGTCCGAGGTGTTGGTGACAACGATGGCGCCGACGTGCACATCCAGAATATCGGTATCGATTAAAGTGCCACCCGAACCGGTATTGCCTTGATCGCTGGTGGTCATGGTCAGTTGCGCCAAGCCACGGTAATTGCTATCGGGCGTAAAGGTCAGGCCATTATTCAATGCGGTGTTAAGCGCCGCCACCGTGCCGGAATAGGTCATGCTGCCGCTGCCATTGGCACCGCTGGCCAAGGTTAGCCCCGTAGTACTGGCCAGCGTCAATGTACCGTGGCTGATGCTTAGTGTCACTCGCACACTGCTGGAGGCTGCATCGGCATCGGTAATTTGCAGAGCATTGCCATTGCCGCTGGAGAAGGTTTTGCTGGTATTGACGGCGGTGTAACTGTTGGCGGGTAGCGTATTGACCGGGGCGTCATTGACTGCCGCGACTGTGATGCTCCGAGTCCCGACGTTACTTGCAGTCGTGCCGTCGGTCACACTAAAACTCACGGTGCGGCTGGCGGTGGACGGAGCATCGCTGGTGTTTTGATAAGTAACAGAACGCAGCGCGGTTTGATACTGGGCGACGGTGGCCGTGCCGGTTAAGGTCAGCGTGCCGGTGCTCGCATTCCAAACGCCGGTGATGCCGTTTTGATCGGTAAACGCCAGTACGTCCTGCCCGCTGGCGTAGTTGCCGCTGATCTGCGCCGTGGCGCTGCTCAGATTAGCGTTATCGACGTCAGTAAGTACCAGGCCTGAGGAAATCGCTGTCGCAACGCCGTTTTCGGTGTAAGCCAGGGTCGTGGCTTCGATGGCGGAAATGAGCGGCGCATCGTTGACTGCCGTTACTGTGATAACCACCGTATCGGTGTCTGTTAAGGTCAGGTCTCCGGCGAGTGCGGCAATTTCCGCCCCAGTTAAAGCGCGGTTATAAATCCGTGCTTCGTCGATCTTGCCATTGAAATCGTAGGTAGTACCACCGTTTCCGTGCTTGCCGATAAAACTATTGGTTCCCTGATTGTAAGCGATGGATGTGGTGTAAGCGGTAGAGGCCACGGCAACGCCGTCTATATAAACCGCTTGGGTATGGGCGACGCTGTCGATGGTGTATGCAACGTGGTGCCAGCCGGTACCGGCCAATGTCGTAGCCGTTTCGGTAAATCTGAACGTGCCGCTATCGACATAACTACCTTTGATTTTGCCGCCGGCATCCAGGCGTAATATCACGTTGTCGCCCAGCGAAATGACTTCTGCACCCCCCGTGTCGGCGGACGCCAAGTTTACCCAGGCCGCCAGGGTGACACTGGATGGCTGGCCATAAAGCCCCGTAGTTTGCACATAACCGTCGCCAGCCAAGCTCAGCACATTGCCGCGGGTAGTGTCATTGACGGACGTGCCATTGACGACCGAGGCCGTGGAACCGGCCGCCGGACTGCTATCGGTCTCCAGTGCGCTAGTGTTATCGAAAGCGTAACGGCCCAAGAGGCCGGTATCGATATCCAAACTCAGGAGTACCGAGTCTTTGGTGGCTAATGTCAGCGTCGCGCCGCCGCTGTATTCGGCAGTGGGCGTGAAACTCAAGCCATTCAGCGCCGTGTTGATGGCGCTGGCAGTGCCACGAAACCTCATCGTGTTGTCGGCGGTGCCGTCACCGGCTATAAAGGTCAAGCCGGTGGTGCCGCCCAAGGTCAGCGTGCCGTTGGTGGCCGTCAGAGTGATTTCGTTGTTTGCGCCGCCGGCATCAGCGTCGGTTATCGTAATCGCATTGCCATTGGCCGATGAGAACACTTTGGCCGTGTCCTCATTCGTCGTTTGTGCTGCGGGTACTGTATTCACAGGCGCGGTGTTTATACTTGCTTTGATAGATACCGCACCTATCGACCAATCGGCAGCAAGTAACGCTGAACCGCTCATCGTTACTGAGCTCGCGCCTTCCGCCACGGAAGAGCCTGCCTTTGCCGTAGACAATAGGGGAGAGCTGCTCCATTGCGAAGTTTGCCCGGTACCCGTAGTATCAGCTGAAATAGCTTTCCAATACTGCACGTCGATAACCAAATCGCCAGTCGCACTGGCGACATTCACCGTGCCTGATCCTCCCAACAAACCGGTGGTGCCGGTGTTGCCAGCGTAAGTACCGTAGGGCGTCGATTGGTTAACACCGTTAAAGGTCGATGCACCCGCAGCAGCTTCTGTATTTCCGGTAAATGATATAACGACGTTATCGGTTCCCTCTGTGGGGTTGACCAACGCCCAAATTTCGACAGCGTGATTGGCTGCTGTGCGCCCTACGCGGGTGAGATCGGCGGTACCGTATTTAACGCTGTTGACCCCAGCGCTGCCGTCATCAATGGCAATCTCGACAAATAGTACCCGGTCGAAGCCGGCACTGACCGTATGCGACCACGTCAGTTGGTTGGTGCTGGTGCTGCTGGTGGATGTCACTGTGCCATTGGCAGTCACCGCCATCAAGCCAGTCCATTCGCTTTGACCCGCCGCGCTGACTACAACGTCGGTTTCGACGTCGCCGGTTTGGTATTCAAGTAGCCAGTCCCCTCCCAAATCTGCACTGCCGGTGGTATCTTCCGACGCCGCGACGTCGATATTGGTGATCCCGGACAGATACTCGACAAAACTCTGCCCGAACTGGGTTTCTGCAACATTACAGCCGTAAATCAGAATATCGCCGTCGGTATTGAAGGCATCTCCCCAGGCGCTGATGTCGGTCTGGTTTTGAATCAAGGTATCGAAATTGAGTTGACTGTTGCCTAAATCCAGGCTGCCGTCGCTGCCGTGCGAGATGATATGCACCGCGTCCAGATTGTCGCGCTCGGCCAGAATCTGCGTGATTTGTTGAATGCCGTCGGTGCTACTGTCCAGCGTAATGATTTCCAGATTACGGTTGGAAACGTCGCTGCTTTTGATGTCGTTTAATAGCGATTCGTAGCCCTGGACGCGGGTATCGACAAACACGATTTCATTGCGGCTGGTCTCGCTGGCGCTGGTTTGCGCGGGGGGCTGTTGGGTGTCGGCGGGCGGCGTGGCATTGGTGTAGGTTGCGTTGGGATCCATGAGCTGTTCGGTCAAAAGCCCCTCGATGCCGCCGGAGAACAGCTGTCGAGATTCCAACTCTTCCAGAATCGGTTTCGAGTGGTAGTGCTTGAGATGTGACGTTGAATTCATGGGCGTTGAAAGTTGCAGTTTGACCGATGAGCATGGAACGCCGTTGGCATCGGATGCCTTAGATGTTGCTAGAGTTTAGCGACTTCGCTTTAATTATTCTGTGATTGCAGCAAATAATCCGTAATAGAACACAGATTAGCCTGCTCAAAATGTGCAGTGGTTAAGTGTCGGAGGGTATATGGAAAAAATGGAGCGCTTGTGGCTTTTATTAACCCCGCTCTTAAATACCACCACCCCTCGAAGAGCATACCCGCTTGGGTTTCGACGACCTCAGCCCGAACGGAATACCGGTAGTTTCCCTACTACAGCTCAGGTTTCCGTTCTATACTTCCGCTTGATTTAAACACTGTCTAATTTGGAGGGACGCCCTTGCTTGATCCTGCCGAGATCGATTCGCAAGCAGATTTGATCGAACACACCTTGCAAGAAATCAAAGGTTTGGTTTCTTTGCCCGAGGTATATCAGAAAGTTAGAAATTTGATCGACGATCCCCATTCGGATATCGAGCACTTTGTCGAAGTTGTGGCCAGCGATCCCAACTTAACCGTCGCCGTGTTAAGAGTTGCCAACAGCGCTTTCTTTGGTTTTCCGGGAAAGATCGACAGCTTGAGTCGCGCCGTCAATATGTTGGGCATCGGGCAGTTACATGACTTGGTGCTCGCTACCTCGGCGATTGCCTCGTTAAAATTGCCCAATGAGATCATGCCGCTGAAAACCTTTTGGCGGTTCAGCTTGTTCTCGGCGGTGTTGACCCGGTTGTTGGCAAGCCAGCTAAAATTCCCCAAGAGCGAACGCCTGTTTGTGATTGGTTTGTTGTATGAAATAGGGCATCTGGTGCTTTACGCAAAGCACCCTGAGTTGGCGAAACGCGCGATGGAACTGTCCCGGAATAACCAGGAATTACTGCACATCGCTGAACAAAAACTGCTGGGTATGCATTACGGCGAGATCGGTGCCAAACTGATGGCGCAATGGTGTTTGCCGGCGCATTTTCAAGACATTGTGCATTATCAGCCCACCCCTGACCTTGCCCCGGATCAGCGCAGGGAAACCGCACTACTGCATCTGGTGCGGGCCTGCGCCGAAAAATACATATCAGGGCATATGCGCGCAATCGAGGAAAGCGTATCCGCGGACATTTGGGAAATTTTGCAACTCAATGCCGAACAGTTGGCAGAGACTGTCGAACAAGCTTTAAAAGCCGCGACTGAGATGGAAAAGCTCATGTTCAATTAAGCCGCTATGAGAGCTGAACAAAAATTCCTTTGCGATTTGGCCGAAAAAATTTCGATGCCTGAGGTGTATCTGAAAATCAGGCTGTTATTAGAAAAGCCGGATGCCAGAATCCGCGATTATGTCGCGGTGCTGCAAACCGATGCCATGCTGACCGTCCGCATCATCCGCATGGCCAACAGCCGCTTCTTTGGTTTTAACCGCAAAGCCTACGATCTCTACGATGCAATCAGCTTGATTGGTACCATTCAGTTGCATGATTTGCTGTTGAGTAGCCTGTGCATGCGCACGTTTTGCAATATTCCCGACGCGGTGATGGACTTAAAGGAGTTCTGGTTGCATGGCATCGAATGCGGAATCGCCTGCCGTACGCTGGCTAAACTGGCCGGCCTACCCGCCGGACATCGTTTTTTTGCGCTGGGTCTGTTATTGGAAATCGGTCACGCGGCGATGTTTGTCAAAGCCCCGGAACAGGCGCTGGACGCATTGCTGGCCAGCCGGGAGCAGGGCTTGCCGATTGACGAGCAGGAACGGCTGTTGTTTGGCTTTGATTATTGTCAGTTGGGCTCGGAGTTGATGCGTTTATGGCATTTACCCGAGGTATATTCGCACATCATTGGTCACCAACTGCATCCTGAACTTACCGATCCGCATTATCGCAACGAAACCTATCTGGTTTATCTGGCGCAGCAAGTGTTTGCGGAGCCGGAACAATTTAACCAAGCGCTGAGTGGCTTAAAGGATAGCCAGCAACAATTTGCCGCCATCCCCAGTAATTTGAAAGACTTGGTCAGTCAGGAAATAGCCAACCATCTCGATGACATATTTCTGATGTTGTGCCCGCAGAGTGTGGTTCAGAGTAATGCTTTTTCCGGAGGTTTTCCGCTATGAGCGTTAGATTTGCCCAACAGTGGTTGGAGATAGTCTGCCGCATTGTGCCGCAAACTGAGGCTGCGGCATTGATGGTAACTGATGCGGATGGCAAAACGCTGCGGCTGTTGGCGAAATGGCCGGAGAACCTCGCCGATACCGCCGAGTTATCGGCTATTTGCAAACTCACACTGGATAAAAATCAACCCAGTTACATGCCTAATGTGGCAAAACCGGATCAACGGCAATATGACTTCTTCGGTCTGCCGGTATTTGACGGTTCGGTACTATTAGGCGTGATTGCGCTCAAACTGGAGCATGCTGTTGCTGATCGGCGCGCGGCTGTTTTTGCCACGCTGGAGCAGAGCGTGGAGTGGTGGCGTTTGGCGCAAGGCCGTTTGCAGCAAAACGACGATTTTTACAGTTCGGTAGTCGGTTTGCTGGCTGCTTGTTTCGAGCAAAATAGTTACCGCGAGGTTTTGATTAGCCTGGGCACGGAATTGACGCGCATGCTGAGTTGCGATCGGGTTGCCATCGGCGAATTTAAAGACAATTACAGCACGGTAGTGGCGATTTCCAACAACGCGCAATTTGACCAGCAAGCCAATCTTTTGCAAAAAATCGCCGATGCGATGGACGAAGCCATCGAACAGGATAGCGTGGTGGTAGTTCCTGACGTCAAATCGGTCAGCATCCAGCGCGCCCATCAGGAAATCGTCCGCAAGTATGGCTATGGTTCATTGCTGACCGTGCCGATGTTGCATGGCGGTGAGTTTATCGGCGCGGTTACCCTGTTACGCAGCGAAGAACAATCCTTTGCCAAGGAAACCGTACTACTTTGCCAACAAGCCCTGGCACTGATCTCCCCGTATCTGACTTTAAAAAAACTCGACGAACAAGCGTTGTCGGTAAAAATCGGCATCAAGCTTAAACAGCGGCTGGCCGAACTGATGGGCGTCAAACACTTCAAAGTGAAATTGACCGCCCTGGGCTTGGTGTTGTTCTTGTTGGTCACCTCCGTGTGGCGCGCTGATTTTCGGGTGACCGCCAACGCGGTGTTGGAAGGCAAAATTCAGCGGGTAGTCGCTGCGCCCATATCCGGATTTTTGCAATCGGCGGCGGTACGGGCCGGTGATACGGTGCGGCGAGGCGAACTAATGGCTAGCCTGGACGATGCGGAATTACAGCTGGAATTGAGCAAGCTGGACGGACAGCTGCAAAAATTCCGCCGCGAATATCGCGAAGCCTTGTCCGGTGGTGATCTGGTGAAAGTCAGGGTCATTAGCGCGCAAATCGACCAGGCCGACGCGGAGATGGAGCTGACCCGCCAGCAGTTGCAGAAAATCAATCTGGCCGCGCCGTTTGATGGGGTGGTGATTGAAGGCGATTTGAGTCAGAAGCTCGGTTCACCGGTCGAACGCGGTGAAATTCTGTTCAAAATTGCCCCGTTGGAAGGTTACCGCATAATCCTGAAGGTGGATGAAAGCCTGATTTCCTATGTGCAGGCAGGTCAAAAAGGCTCTTTGGTGTTGGCCAGTATGCCCAGCCGGACCTTTCCGCTACAGGTGCAAAAGATTACCGCAGTGGCCAAGACCGATAGCGGCAAAAACATCTTCCGTGTCGAAGCCAGCCTGGAAAATGCGCCCGAACTATTGCGGCCGGGTATGGAGGGTGTTGGCAAAATCGCGGCCGGGCGCGCTAGTTTATTGTGGATCTGGAGCCACGACATGCTGGCTTGGCTGCGTTTGTGGATTTGGTCCTGGTGAACCGGATGCCGAGGCTTGCTCATGGCTAACGAACTGTTCAGCCCGCACTGGTACCGGGTCGCCAAGCTCAAACCCAAATTGCATAGCCATATCGAGATTCATCGCCACGAGTACCGCGGCCTGATCTGGTACATCCTGGAAGACCCCAATACCGCCCGCCATCAGCGCTTTAATAGCCTGGCCTATCAGTTCATCGGGCTATTGGACGGCAAGTTGAGCGTACAAGAGATTGCCGACATCCTGAATCGGCAGCTGGGCGACTACGCACCCAGCCAACAGGACCTTATTCAACTACTGGGGCAATTACATCAGGCCGATTTGATTCAAACCGAAGCCTTGGTCAACACCGAAGAATTGTTCGAGCGTCAGGCGCGGCTAAGCAGCGCGAAAAGCAATCAGCGATTGTTGAATCCGCTGTCTTTGAGATTACCGTTGTGGGATCCGGACGAGTTTCTCAGCAAACATGCGTCTAAAGTGGCGGGTCTGTTCAGCGTCAAGTTCGGCGTGGTCTGGCTGCTAGTCATTGCAATTTCTTTACTGCAAGCAGGGGCTAATTGGTCGGAAATCAGCCATCATTTTGAATTGAACGCTTTGGCACCCTACAATTTTTTGATCATGTTCTTGCTGTACCCCTTGATCAAAATCCTGCATGAATTGGGGCATGGCTTTGCGATGAAGTTGAAAGGCGGCGAAGTGCATGAAATGGGCGTCAATTTTTTATTGTTCATGCCGGTGCCTTACGTCAATGTCTCCGCCGCCAACCATCTGCGTAACAAGTACGACCGGATGTTAATCAGCGCCGCGGGTATTTTGGTGGAAGGATTTCTGGCCGCGTTGGGCCTATTCTTGTTTTTGAGCACCGAGACCGGATTTGTCCAGGATGTGGGCTTCGACATCTTGCTGACCGGCGGCGTCTCATCGTTGTTTTTTAACGGGAACCCATTATTGAAGTACGACGGCTATTACATTCTGGCCGATGCCTTGAGCATTCCCAATTTGTATCAGCGTTCAAGCCAAATCTGGGCCTATTTGGCCCAGCGCTATTTGTTTGACTTGAAACAGGCGGTGTCGCCGGCTTCCGCACCGGGCGAAACGGCTTGGTTTGTCATTTATAGTTTGGCATCGCTGACTTACCGCCTGATGATGTTGTGGTTTGTCTGTATTTATCTGACCGAAAAATTTTTCTCACTGGGTATCGCCGTTGCGCTGTTGATGGTGTCATTACAGGTGGTGTTTCCGCTGTATAAAGCCATACGTTTTGTGTTTACCAGCCCCAGTCTGAGTCGGAAGAGAGATAAGGCGCTGCTGACCACGGCAGGCGTGGCCTTGTTTGTGGTTCTGGTTTTTGGTGCTTTGCCGATTCCCAATTACACGCTGGCTGAAGGTGTGGTGTGGCTGCCCGATGAGGCGTTGATCAAGGTGGAGCAAGAGGGTTTCATCGGCGAATTTCTGGTGAAATCCAATCAGTTTGTGAATCAGGGTGATGTGTTGCTGACTATGCATGACGACGCATTGGAAGCCAAAGCCAAGATCGCCCGCGCCAAAGTGGCCGAGTTGCAAAGCCAATATCGGGCCGAGAAAGAAAACGATTTGGTGAAGGCGGAAATTTTGAAAGAATCGTTGCGCGTTGCGGAATCCGAACTGGATCATTTGAATCATAAATCCAGCGCGATGATTATAAGCGCTGCTAAATCCGGTTATATTCTGTTGCCGGATGCTGACGATCTGACCGGTAGCTATTTGCGCCAGGGTGAGTTGATTGGTTACATTCTGGATGAACAGCCACCGACCATCCGCATGGTGGTAACGCAAGACAATATTGGCTTGCTACGGCAAGGCAGTCCGGAAATCAGCGTGCGTCTGGTTAGCGACCCGTATCGCGAATACCCGGCCAACATCATCCGCCTGGCGCCGGAAGCGACCAATACGCTGCCCAGCCCGGCCCTGGCGACCACCGGCGGCGGTAAGATCCGGGTGAATACGGAAAACGAACAAGACATGCAAACCCTGCAAAAAATCTTTTTGGTTGATCTGGACTTCTCGCCGCCGAAAAATCTGCCGATAGGTATGCGCGCTTATGTGCGGATCAACCACGGCGGCGAATCGATTATGACTCAGCTGTACCGCCGGGTACGCCAGGTATTTTTGAGGCAGTTCAATGTCTGAGTTGGTGTTGCGTCCAGGTGTGCATTTTGGCAGCTACCCGCAAAAGCAGGAAAGTCGGCTAAGCGATTTCGAACAAGGCGCCGCGGCATTTTTCGACAAACTCCACAAACGCCTGAACCGCGAGCGTTTCAGCCAGGCTTATATCGTCAGTCGAGTTGAAAAAGTTGCCGCTCCGTTAAGTAACTACAACGAGCAACAGTTGACCATTGCCATTCTCGAGCTGCGGGAAAATCTATACCGGCATGGTCTGACCGAAGAGCTGATGATAAGAGCCTTCGCGCTGATTCGCGAAGCCGCCGGTCGGACGCTGCATAAACGGCATTTTGATGTGCAATTGTTTGGCGGCTGGTTAATGATCAACGGCATGCTGGCGGAAATGGAAACCGGTGAAGGCAAAACACTGACCGCGACCTTGCCGGCCTGCACCGCCGCCTTGGCAGGCATCCCGGTGCATGTGATTACTGCCAACGATTACTTGGCGGCTCGCGATGCGGAGATACTGAAACCGCTTTATCTGCGCCTGGGCTTGAAGTCCGGTGCGGTGGTTGACGGTATGGACCTTGAACTGCGCCGAAAACTGTATCAACAACCCATCGTCCATACGACGAATAAACAAATTGCCTTTGATTATCTGCGTGACCGCATCGAGATGGGCGAGGATGTGGGCTTGTTAAAATTTCAATTCAAGCAGATTCAACAGCAAATCAAACAGCCGAAAAGCAACCCTCTGATCATGCGCGGCTTATGTTTTGCCATTATCGACGAAGCCGATAGCGTATTGATCGATGAAGCCAAAACGCCGCTGATCATCACCCAGGCCCGGCCGAATGATGAGTCTCCGGAAACCTACGGTGACGCCTTGTATCTGGCCTCATCGTTGTTCATCAACGACGACTTTGTCATGGACCCCAAAACTCGCGACGTCGAACTGACGCCGCAAGGCGAAAATACCATTGCGGATTTGATTATCGGCTTGGGGCCGAGTTGGAAAAACAAGCGCTGGCGGGAAGCCATGGTCAAACAGGCGCTAATCGCCGAGTATTGCTTCAAGCGCAACAAGCAATACATCCTGAAAGATAACAAGGTGCAAATCATCGACGAGTTTACCGGCCGGGTGATGGAGGATCGGTCTTGGGAGCAGGGCTTGCAACAAATGATAGAAGCTAAGGAAGGTTGCTTGATTTCCGAACAACGCGAGCCGCTGGCCCGGATCAGTTACCAGCGCTTTTTCGGCCGCTATCTCAAACTGGCCGGTACTTCGGGCACGGTGCGGGAAGTGGCCGCGGAAATGCAGCGTGTTTATGGTTTGCATAGCGTAAAAGTGCCTACGCACAGAGTATCGAAACGGATTTTGTTCAGCGAACGGATTTATGCCACGCAGGCAGCCAAGCAAGGCGTGTTTCTGCAACGGGTCCGCGAGTTGCACGCACTAGGCAGGCCGGTATTGATAGGCACCGGTTCGGTTGCCGAGTCGCTGGAGGTCAGTGTCTGTCTGGAAGCGGCGGGTTTGGTTCACCGGGTGTTGAATGCCGAGCAAGATCAACACGAAGCGGAAATCATTGCTCATGCCGGCCAGCTAAATGCGATTACGGTGGCGACCAATATGGCCGGCCGTGGCACCGATATAGCCCTGGGATTGGGCGTGGCGGACCTGGGCGGTTTGCACGTGATCGCATTGAACTGCAATGAATCTCGGCGCATAGATCGGCAACTATACGGGCGCTCTGCCCGGCAAGGCGATCCGGGTAGCTGCGAAGCGATACTGTCGCTGGAGGATGCGGCGCTACGGGAGTTTTATTCGTCTGCTATTCTCAAGACTCTGGCCGGCCTGGCTAAAGATCAGCAAGCTTTGCCGGCGCTGTTGGGAAAACTGATATTACGCTTGCCGCAAACTTACAAAGAGCGGCAACAGCGCAACGTCAGAAGGCAACTCAGCAAACAGGATAAGCATTTGTCGCGTATTTTGGCGTTTTCAGGCAAGTTTGAATAAACGCTGTGGCCTTAAATTTACTATTTTGTTAAAAATCAGAGCGTTTCAAATCAAACTAATCGATTAGTGATTTTTACATGCCCATACGCTACCATTTTTTTTGCGCATTAATCGGCCCTGGCCTGTTCAGTGGCACCGTGCTCGCCGCCAATCTGGATTGCATGGTCAAGCCGGAAATGTACGTCGAGTTGAGTAGCCCGGTGTCGGGTACCGTCGCAGCGCTGTTGGTCGATAAGGGCGATCACGTTACCAAAGGCCAGCCGCTGGCCCAATTGGAAGCGTCGGTGGAATTGGCCAAGTTTAACCAGGCCAAGGCCGATGCCGAGAGTAGCAGCGAGGTACGCAATCAGAAAGTGAAACTGGAATACGCCACGCGCAACCGCACCCGTTATCGGAGTTTAGCCACCACCAATGTCATTTCACAAATCGAGAAAGATAAAGTCGAAACCGAAGTGGTGTTGGCTGGAATCGAGTTGAAAAAGGCAGAGGAACGTAAAAAGTCGGCGATGTTGGCATTGGATATGGCCAAGGCACAACTGGAAGTTAAAACCATCAAAAGTCCGATAGACGGTATTGTGATAGATCGCTATGCCATGCCCGGCGAGTCCGTCAGTGATCGCGCGATTATGAAGCTGGCGCAAGTCAATCCGTTGCGCGTTGAGCTGATCGCGCCGACTGAATATTTTGGTCTGATTCAGCCTGGCATGGAAGTGGAAGTACGCCCTGAGCTGCCGGCCAAAAAAGTCGTGAGAGCGACTGTCACCAAAGTGGACCAATTGATCGATCCGGCCAGTGGCAGCTTTACGGTGCGCATGACCTTACCCAACCCCAGCGACGTGCTGATCGGCGGCGTCAACTGTATCGCCACCTTTGATTTTGCCACGCCAGCTCCAACCACGACGCCGACTCCCCCGCCTTTTGTACCGCAGAACGTGGCGCCGGTGAGTCCGGTCATCAAGCGTTGAGCCAAGCAACAGCGCTTACCCGCCGCATTGATACTAACAAATAGGGTGGATTGACAAGCGAACGCCTACCGGTGTTTTTCCTGTCTGAAGCCTCGCGAGAACGGATTGATGCGGCATATCGGGTAAATTAGCGCAATTCAGGTATATGCTTCGAAGCTGGTGTAGCAATTATCTCGAAAACTGCGAGGCAACAGGCAACTCATACAAAGGGCTTGGAATAAAATTGGCTGCTCTCAAGTAGAGTTGTAGCCATTAAATCCGTGAACAAGAGGTAGCCAATGTCATACATGTCAATTAATTCAGGCGCGTCGCAAATTTATAGTGCTGCCGGAACCAATGTTCCGACAGTCAAAAAAGCCCAGCCAAACAGCCCCATACAAGCGTTTCAGCAAGTCCAACCGGTTGCTAAAGACGCCTCCGATCAAAATAACGAAGGTGGTAAAGGCAGATTTATTGATGTTCGAGCCTGATGCCCGAGAATTTCACCGCAAACTGCCTAGGGTCTGAGGGCAGTCCGGTAAAGAGGCAACGAATTTTCTTCCCTCCTCTCACCGTCGCTATACCCGCAAGCTAGCCTAGTTAAAAAGCCTCAGGCCAATATAGACCTGCTTCCGGCAGCAATCCTGGAAACGAGCCTTTACGGATGTTAAAGAACAACAGTTCAGGCAGGCTGACCACAAAACCTTTCAATCCTTTGCGTAGATTGTCCCCACCATCCCAAGGCCAACTGAACATACCATAAAGGCCCTGGCCGCCAGCTATCGCTAGATTGAAGCCGCCCTGCAATGGCCGAGGCCATAGCTGATCTTGAGTGAAGAATAAAAACGCCGCGTCATCCTCGTTCCATTGATAAATACTCGAACTCAGGGTATTAGATTCCTGTAAATCCACCAGCCATTGCGGCGTCTGCCGGTAACGTCGTTGACGCTGCCGTTCTCTGTAGGGCTGGCGCTGGAAGCTGGTGCTTAGTCGATATGTGTTTCCTATCTGGTCGTAGGCGATAAACGGAATCATGTTCAAGCCGCCTTCATCAACGTAACCGCCCAGCAGTCGCTGCGAAGCCTGGCTTCTACTTTCCTCGGCTGTAGACGAGATTTCCGCAACCGTCTGGTTAAGGAGCCGAAAGATTTCGGTGCCGCAATTGCGGCTAAGCAAGTTATAGCCATACAGAGATTGCAATTGGCTTTGATATGTTTCGATTTGCTGCGTGACGCTGTTTTGGAAATCTGCCAGTTCGCTGCTAGGTAGCGGTAAACCAAGCAATTTGGCCGCTGCCGGTCGTGATGGAGTGGCTGTCAATGGCAACAGCTGCAAAGACTGCTGATCATGGCGCGGCTTATGCAATCGCATAAGCGCCGTCGCGCTTAGCTCCAGTTCCGAGTAAGCGAGTTCATCCAGCGCTATGGGGTTGTCGAGTTGTTTGGACGCCGCGGTAAACAGTTCTTGACTGTATTGCAGGGCTGCCGGCAAGTTGTCGTTGTCGATAATAGTGGCTTGTGGGTCGTCACTGTCGGGGCGGCTGCGGTCCAGCACGCTCAGATAGCCCGAGGCGACGGCATGGTCCAGCGCATGCAAACGGGCCATTCCCACCAACAGCGGATAACCCCAGTCGCTGCGCTGGCTGTGCATCAGGGTCATTAAATCGGCAAACAAACGCCGCCGAAAATCTTGTAGCTTGGCTCGTTGCGCGGTGTTGAGTTTGTATGTCGCCTCGGGAATTTCTAACAAACTTTCGCTAAGCGGGGATAGCCTGGCGTGTAGCACATCCAGCGCTGCCAGATTCAGCAACTGATTGCGGTAGCGTTCGGCAAATGAGCTGTTCGTGGCGGTAAACCGTGTATCCGTGGGTTCAGCGGGGTTAACTGCTAACTCAGGTTTCAGGGTTTGCAGGGTTTGCCAAGCTTGCTGGCGCTTGGCCGGCAAAAAATCTTCGCCATACTTGTTAACGATGGCTTCGTGCAATTGTTGTAGCGCTTGGCTGTTATTGCTGGGTTTGTCTGCCTCGACAGGGAACGCTTCTGCCGCCCGATATTTCGTCAAAAAATAACCCAATCCTTTTATAGGCAGAGGCGGCGCAGAGCCAAGATTTTGCAAGCCTGAAACCAGCGTCTGGTCGTCGTGCAGGGCTTGTAACAGCGACAATTGCTGGTTTTGAATGAACAGGCGGCGACTGAAGGTGTCCCGTAGTGCTTGAAAAAAATCCTCAGACACTTCGATGCGGTGACCGTAAATGTTACGGTTCTCCTGAAAACCGTAGGCAAACTCAAAAGCCGCCGCATCGTTGCGATATAGGCGCAGCAAACCGGGTTCGATGTGTTGAAAATGAAAGACTTGTCGGTCGAATTTAATGGCGGCATGGCCGCCGCTGGCGCTGCCTTCGTTGGCGTCTATGTACAGGAACTCGAAATGATGACTTTGGTCTGCTTCGGCAACGGCTACCCAAAGTAAACAGCCCAGCGTCAGCGCCCACTTTGCGAATTTCAAGCCGGCAACTGGCATGACCAAGTGGGCGACTGCCTGCGGGATTATTTTTTTAAACCTTCTTCAATGACCTGTTTCTTCCAGGGCTCGTTATCGCTCAAACTTTCGGTAAACGCCGAAATTTGCGGTTTGCCGAGCTTGGCTTTGGCAAGTCCGCGACCGATGCCTACGTAAGTATTCCGGTCGGTTTCCCAGTTGGTGATCTCATGGCTTTCGGCTAATTCGCTAAGATGGCCGCGAAAACTGTCCAGCGTGCCGCTACTGGACACTACGAAGGTAGCGGTATAGTCGGCTACATCGGTTTCGTATTTTTCGTGTTTGTTACGCGACGAGTCGGAACTGGAGGTAAAGGGGCTGGACGCGCTTTTGAAGATGCCGCCAGAACTGTCAGACAAGCTGCCTATGCTGTCGGACGAACTCTCGGAGCTGGTGGAAAACGAGCAGCCGCTGATTAGCGCTGTTCCCAGAAAGACAGTGAATGCCAAAGTAAAGGTTCTGAATCGGTTCATATGCTTGGATGGCTTTAAAAAACAAGTAGTGTTACCGCTTATGCGCGTAGACGCAAGGTTTTACGCCTCTACAGTGTTTTGGGGGAGGTAGGATGGCGAATTGTCAACGCTCGCGGCCTCCGAAGCCGCATGATAAAAAGGGAGAAGAAGGTCAGGGATGAAGAGGCTTACATCCCGTGTTTATACGTTTTTAATGGGTAGTTCCAAGCTCGGGTGCTTAGCGTTATACACAAGTGCCGTCCCACGCGCTAGCGTGGGAACGAGCGAAAAATCTGCTAGTGCGAATGGGGGGCGGCACGCCGCAGGCGCACTGCCGCAGATGCCAGTGCAATGCCGAACAGCGAAAAAGCTCCCGGTAACGGCACAGGCTTAACCCAGGTCAAAGTACCACCAGCATTGTCGACCAAACTGACGCCAGCCGGTAAATTGAAAAACAACTTTGCGCTGTTCGACGCATCGGCTAGTGATTTGACGCCGGCACCATTGGCCCCTTGTATCGTTTGCAGCAAAAACGTGATTTCCAGGGTTTCGCCAGGGTCTATTGTCATGGCTGGCATTAATAATGTCATGTCAAGGTTGGTCAAGGTTGCCGTATTAAACAAGACGGTCCCCCCGTTTTGCGTAATTGGGGTTGTTGTATTGGTGGGAGGGTAGGAGAAACCATTACTAGCCTGACCAATATTGACGAAATGATCGCCTCTGGCTACTCTTGCCAAGCTGCCGTCATTGATGCTAAGGACACCGGTTATGCCCGCGCTGGCGCCAGAGTTTGGTACCAGCGGGCCAAGTGTATACTGGCCGGTAATGTTGACACCAAGCGCTCCGGCCGGCAGCAGTATTGGCGCGTTGCCCAGCGGATTGGTAAAGGTCAAACCTTGTAGTCCAGCATAAGCAAAGGAAGCGTCCGGGGATTCCGATCTTGCCTTGAATACGGCACTCAGCAGATCCGCCTCTGCAAAGAAGCCGGCGCCGGTCTGCGTGGCAAATGCAGGATCAGACGTGATCCCAGAACCGCTGGGGTCAGGGTATTGAACGAACACTGTCGCCGCTGTTGAAAGTTGGCTGGTCGCAAGCGCGCATATGCCAATATATCGTGCTAATTTCAACATAATAATCCTCCAAATGTTATGACGTGCTTTAAAGTATCTCTGACTGGTGTTTAATCTGAATGGTCTTAAGTAACTTAGATAGTGATATTGCAAGGAGCCTTGGCTGAAACGGTTGTTCGAGTTGGTTACCGAATCGGAATAACCGGAAACCCTGAATTCCGCCGTGGCGACATGACGCCATCCTAAATGTTGGCGTCGTCGAAAGCAGCTGGATTGGGATCGAAAAGACGCTGATTGCCGTAATCGTTGCCGCCATATTGCAAAATGGCCTGGTCCGCGCGAACAGCGGTGGTAAGGCCGAATAACGCGATGCCGAATAGCGCATAACCTTTGTTTAGATTCATGATTGGATTCCTGGGTTAATGGATTCGACCAGCGGGAAAATCATGGCTTGGTGCGAACGTTGGCGGGTGAAGCCGAATATGCCCGCCAACCCGGTAAGCATCAAGCCGATGGCTGGCGGGAGCGGGACAGGCGCTGTTTTCACCCAATCGAGCGCAATCGGCGAGTTCAGTAAAGTTCCCGCCGGCAATTGCAGGCTGATCGACGCGGTGTGCGTTGCATCGCTGGTAGCGCTCCAGCCACTGCCGGGAGTGCCCAAGCCGACGCCGGCCACGACCCAGGTATTCAGCGAATAATTCACGGTTAGAATGTCGTTCGGTTTCAGCGTGAAAGCCGGGAAGGCCAGATTGGCCGACAACTTGTCCGCATCTGCCGTACCGCTGCCGGTGAAACCGGCATTGGGGTTGAAATGAAAGTCGAAAAACGGCGATGAAGGGCTATTGGAAGCACCATATTGATACAGCACGCTAACGCCGGGAACATTATTGCCCGGGTAAGTTCCTGCCAACGCGGAACTCAGTACAGTGGCGGCTTGGCCGCTCGCTTCGCTGCCGATTGTGCGGCTGAACACCGCGTCGATGTCGGCATCAATCGCCCCGGCGGCAAAACTGATATTGACGGCGCCGGTATTTTTGAATGTTGCAGTCATGCCGGTGTAGGCATAAGTGGTTTGTGAGCCTGTATCCGCAGCTGCAGAACTGGCCTTAAAGATGCCGCTGCCGAAATCGGCGGAAGCCGTAGAGCCTCCGACTGCAATCGACAATACGCTGGGATGATGCTGCAAGGTATTCGCGACCCCGGGGCCGCCGTACTGGACATAAACGTCGGAAGCGATCAACGACAGCACAGGCGGCGGCGAAACTACTGCGGCAAACGTCGAAAACGGATTGACGCATAAAAACAAGGTGATCGGCTTAGCGGGAAAGTTCATGTTTAGGTCTCCTATCGACGGTCGTGTCGATACCCTAAAGCAACAGGCCTCACAAAAAACTCACAACATTGACCGAATTTGTTTGCGGATGATCGGCGAATGCGTGACCGGAAGTTATTTAGTATTAGCTCGATGCCGTCCATTAAGGCTATGAACATTGTTTAGCCTTTACCGACGTTTGGTGCCGTGATCAGTACGGCCAGGGACTTTAAGCGGGGAGAGGGTTCGATGCCATAGTGGCCGGCATAGTGGCGCCGACAGCGGCGGTAAGCTAGCAAGGCCTCGGCGCGCCTATCTTCGGCGAGCAGGCAATCGATCAGCCGGTATTGCAGATTTTCCGCCAACGGTTCAATTGAGACGGCTTGCGTATAGCAGGCGATGGCCACGGCTCTCCGGCCTGCGGCTTCCAGCTCGGAACCAAGCTTTTCCAAAGTTTGGATGAATTTGGCAGCGAGATTTTCCCGTTTCGATGCCGCTAATGGCGCTTCCAGGCCGGGCAAAAACGGGCCGCGCCAGACTTTTAACAGGCGATCCGCCAAGGTTGCGGCCTGATTCGGGTCGGCGGCAAATCGTCTGGCGACTTCGTCGACGACCCAAATGTCCAGCCAGCACAATTCCCGATTCAAAGACAGGGTGCCGCCCTGCAACAACACCGCCTCATTCCGTCCCAGCAGTTTGCGCAGGCGCTGCAAGGCCACTTCCAGCGCGTGCTGGGCGGCATCGGCGTCCGAGTCCGGCCACAGCGCATCGGCCAGGGTTTGTTGAGGCACGCCGTCCGGATTGGTCGCCAGCAACCACTGCAGCAACTGCAATGGCTTGTTGTCTTTTTGCCTGCGGCGGGCCGCCGGTTCGAGGCCGTCGATCCTGAACTGGCCCAGCGTCCGGATTTTCACCGGCCACGGCCATTCTTCGCAGGCGTTACCGTCCGGTTGCAGTTGGCGTTGCACTATCCACCAACGCACATAGTCGGCTTCGATACCGCGCTCCAGCGCCACGGTACATAACCTGCCGATCACTGCCGGCTGCCAGAACGGGTGCACGTTCAGATAGCGCTGGCGCTTGCCCAATGCCATCGCTCGGGCCAACGCTGCCAGGCCGCCGGCTTCGTCGTCGCCGGCCAGTAGGACTTGGGCTTCGGTCAGCAAGGCCATGAACAGAATGAAGGGCTTGTCCGCGCGAACGGCATGGCTTTGCAATTGCTGTAAATGCCGGGCGGCTTCGGCCAGATCGCCAGCCGCCGCCAAAATTTGCGCCAGACCGTGCTGAACCAGGGCCGCCACCGACGGTAAATTGATTTCGCGGCAAATCGACAATGCCAGTTCCGCTTCCTGGCGCGCTTGGCTAAAACGCTGTTCCGCCAGCGACAGGCCGGAGCGCAAATGCAACATGAACGATTGATCCACCCGCCGATTCTCCGGCATACAGGCTTCCATGCGCGCCAACGCCGAGCGAAAGCGCTCCCAGTCCCTGGCCGACAGCGCGGTGTAGGCTTCTTGTCCGTAAATGTTCGGCAAATAAAAAGCCAAGCCGTAAGCGGTAGCCAATTGCGCGGCCGCCTCGGTGGCTGCGTAAGCGGCGGCGTGCTCGGCGCATAGGTAAGCGTTCACTGCTTGCCAATTCAATAGATTGATCCGGTACAGCGGTTCGTCGTTGGCTATCTGCTGATCCAGTAAGGCAAAAAAGGCGCGCGAACCTTCCGTATCGCCGCGCCAGACGTGGTATTGCAACAGGAAGGAGGTCAAAAACACCTGGCGCCCCGGTGGACAGTGCGGCAGGCGCGCTAATGCTCGCTGCGCCCAGCGTCGGGCCAATTCTAGGTAATCGGGGAAGTGGACCAGAATATTGCCGCAGCCCAGGATCCAGGCGTCCAACTCCGGATCGTCGGCTGCTTCGATTACTGAATCCAGCACAGCCAGTTCGTTCAGCCAGCGTGCCGCGTCGCGAAAGTCGTCCATCACGAAAAACATCGCGCTCAGTACCCCGGCGGCGCTCAGCGCTTTGCCCAAGGGGTCGTCGCCGAAACTGGCGTGAGCCCGTTCGAACAAGGTTTGGGCCAACGGCGGATTTAACGCCAACTGGGCCGCGGCCCGCCAGAACTCCAGCCACGGGTTAGCCGGTAAGTCGTCCGGTAAACTCTGCAACCAAGACTGCAGTTGCAGGCTTCTGCCGGCGCCCAACTCGGTTTTGGCATGGACCAGAATCAGGCGTTGCAGGTCCAGTCCGGCGCCGGCTTGGCGGTACAGTTCGAAGGCCTGGCCAATCTCGCCGTGGCGTTCCAGCACTCCGGCACTGCGTTTTAAAAATGCCGCGTAATCGTCCTGTCCGAGGTTGGCCCGGTGGCGGGCCAGCAGAAATTCCCGCAGCAAAGGGTGAAGTTGGTAACTGGGGATGGCAGTGTCGATGCGGTTGACCAAATAATGGTTGGCCGCCAGTCGGGCCAACGTCGCCAACACGGCCGGGTCGTCTGCTAAATCGTGCGCCAGCGGCTCGGTTGCGGTTTCTGCGCAGGCAACGGCCAGCAACTGTTGCAAGACGGTGGCATCCAAACCGTCCTGCACCCGTTGCGCTAAATCTGCTTGCTCGTTGGCCGGAGTCGGATGTTCGGGTGGCCGTTGCCGTAATTCCACGGCTAAAGCGGCTGGCCAGCCGCGGCTTTGGCCGAACAGCTTGTCGAGCCTGTCGTTGCCGCCGTCGAATCCGGCTAGATCGGCCAGTCGGCCGGCTTCGTCGCGGTCAAACGCCAATTGCGCCGGCGTGAGCATGCCGAGCGGCTGCAATGCAATAGCCAGTCCGGGCGGTGGTTCGTGGCGGCTCAGACACAGTATTCGGTGCTGCACGCCGACGATGCGGCCCAATGCGGCCAATATCCGCACCAGTAACGGCGAAGCGACCACCTGGTGGCAATCGTCGAATACCAGCAGCATTGGCGCGGCTTCGGGCGGCAACAGCGTGCGCAATAACTCGCCGACATAGGCTTCAAGGCCGGGCAAATATTCCGGGCCGAACGCCGGTGTCGCGGAGACCAGGCCCAAACGGGTTGCCGCAGTGCGGAAATGCCCCAAAAAAACGGCCGGGTCCAGGTCATCGCTGTCGAAACGGTACCAAAGTACGGGTTGAGTGTTTGCGGCGGCATAATCAGCCGCTAACGTGGTTTTACCGTAACCGGCCGGCCCGAACAGCCAGACTGCCGAACCGTAGTCGGAATAGCTGCGGTCTATTTGTTCGAACAGGCGTCGGCGGCAAACCACAGCGGGTAAGGTCGGCGCGACCAATTTAGCGGGAAGTTGCGCGCGCACCGGTTTGTCGATCATCCACCCCCCAAGCAATTTATCCACACGAATCGCGTCGGTAGTTCAGCACAAACCAGCGTCCGGCAGCAACTGTTATTAATCCGGTCTTTAATAATCGGCTGGGAAGAGTCCTATAAATAGTATTCTATTCACGCAAAAGCAGTTAGGCTCTTAATATCCATGTGCCCGATGCCGGCTATTCAGCCACAAACCGATGACCTTAAATCAGCCGGCTTACGCGCTAGAGGAAATCAAGAACCTGCTCAGCCGATTTCACTGAGTACCGAAGTAAATATAATGTTCGACGTCGCCCCTTGCGGGTTGGCAATTGAGACCACTCCGCGAATCAGTTACGGGCCGGATTTACTTGCTTGCGTATTCTTTATCCATGCGCGATTGACGGCTATGATGCGACAAAGCTCAAACGCTATCGGGATGTTTGTATAGCTTGGGATGTGTTGCTATTTGCCAACACCCGCTGCCTGCAAATCGGCGTGATAGGAAGACCGTACCAAGGGCGCGCTGGCGACCTGTTTGAATCCCAATTCGCGGGCGATGTCAGCATAGCGCTGAAATTGGTCGGGATGAATGTATTCCTGTACCGCCAAATGGTCCTTGCTGGGTTGTAAATACTGGCCCAACGTCAGCATGCTGACGCCGTGGGCCAGCAAGTCTTTCATCACGTCAATCACTTCCGCTTCGGTCTCGCCTATGCCCAACATCAAGCCGGATTTGGTTGGTACATTGGGTAAGCGTTGTCGGTGTTGTTGCAGCAATTGGAGCGAAATATGGTAATCGGCGCCGGGGCGGGCTTGCAGATACAGGCGCGGCACGGTTTCCAAGTTGTGGTTGAACACATCGCACGGCTGTTGTTGCAGAATGTCCAGCGCCGTATCCATCCTGCCGCGAAAATCCGGCACCAATACTTCGATGGTGGTATTAGGCGACTGGCTACGCACTGCCGCGATACAAGCGGCAAAATGGCTGGCACCGCCGTCGCGTAAGTCGTCGCGGTTCACGGATGTGATCACCACGTATTTCAAAGCCATTGCGGCGATGGTCGCGGCCAGATTGGCCGGTTCTTCCGCATCCAAAGGCTGCGGTTTGCCGTGGGCAACGTCGCAGAACGGGCAGCGGCGCGTGCACAAATCGCCCATGATCATAAAGGTGGCGGTGCCGTGGCTGAAGCATTCGCTCAAGTTGGGGCAGGCGGCTTCTTCGCAGACAGTGTGCAAGCGGTGTTCGCGCAATGATTGCTTGATGCGATTGACTTGGTCGCCGCTGGGCAATTTGATGCGTATCCAGTCCGGCTTGCGCAAGATTTGTTCGGGCTTTTCCACTTTTACCGGAATCCGCGACAGCTTGTCGGCATTACGTTGATGAGTTTCCGGGGTGAAGCGGGAAGGGGCGTTGAGGGTCATATAGCCACCGGGCACTGGGGTTGGTTTTAGAGTCTTCGCGAGCTTGGCTGTTTCCAGCGAGGCTCGTCGAATTTGCTTATTTCAGATTTCTATCGCTTGCAGTAACTGATGCACGACCGGCACGGCTAGTTCCTGATTAGTGATCTTAACCCCCAAATCGGCCAGTTGCGTGACTTGCAAGCCGGCATAGCCGCAGGGATTGATGTCTGCAAACGGCGCCAAATTCATATCGTTGTTGATGCTCAGGCCATGGTAACAGCAACCGCGCTTGATACGCAGGCCCAGCGAAGCAATTTTTTGCTGATTGACATAGACGCCCGGTGCCTTGGGCTCGGCTTGGGCGGCGATGCCGTATTGCCGCAAGGTGTTTATCACCGCGTTTTCCAGAATATTCACCATTTGTCTGGGACCTTTGTTTAAACGGCGCAAATCGGCCAACAGGTAAATCACCAACTGGCCGGGACCGTGATAAGTCACTTGGCCGCCGCGGTCGCTTTCGACGATTTCGATGTCGTTGGCTTTAAGAAAATGTTCGCGCTTGCCGTTTAAACCTAGCGTATAAACCGGCGGATGCTCGACGATCCAGATTTGATCGGCAGTGTTGTCGTCGCGTTCGGCAGTGAATTGCTGCATGGCTTGCCAGACGTCGAGATAGTCTTGCGTCCCCAGATCGCGAAGGACAGTCGTCGCCTTACTGGACATCAGTTCGGCTTACAGCGCCATCAATACATCAGGGCAGGCCGTCAAGCCCAGGTAGATGGCGTCCAGTTGTTCGCGGCTATGGGCTTCGATCATGATCGTCACCGCCAGATAATTGCCGCCTTTGCTGGGTCGTGTGGTGACCGCGCCTTCTAGAATGTCCGGGACATGGCGGCGGACGATTTCCACGACGATGGCGTCGAAATTGTCGCTATGTTTGCCCATCACCTTGATAGGGAATTGGCAGGGAAATTCCAGTAAGCTTTCGGTTTCGCTCATGACAGTGATTTTTTATAGGCTTGCAGTAAGTCGTGCATGCGTTGCCAGGCGGGGCCGGGTTTGCCGTCGCCAACTTGCTGGCTATCCAGTTCGATGACCGGCACGATCTCGCGGGTGGAACTGGTGACCCAGATTTCGCTGGCGTTGTGCAGGGCTTCCAGTGCGATGATGTCTTCTTGATAAGGGATGTTATGCGCGGCCGCCAATTCAAGAATCACGTCGCGGGTAATGCCGGGCAGGATTTCGTGGCTTTTCGGCGGCGTAATCAATTCGCCGTCCAGCAACGCAAACAGATTACTGGCCGCGCCTTCGACGACATAACCGTTGCGCACCAGTATCGCTTCCGCGCAGCCTTGATCCAGCGCCTCCTGCCTAAGCAGAATGTTGCCCAGCAATGTAATGGCTTTGATGTTGCAGAGCTGCCAACGGATGTCGTCCAGCGTAATCGCCTTGATGCCGTCGACTCGGCCGGCGAACGGCTTGATGTCCGCAGACATTGCAAATATGGTCGGTACGATTTGTTCGGGGAAACCGTGATCGCGTTTCGGCGCATAGCCGCGGGTGACTTGCAGGTAAATGTATTGATCGCGGTCATCTGCCAGCAGCGGCCGGAAAATCGCTTCCCAGTCCGCGACGCTGTGAGGCAACGGTAAACGGATGCCGTTCAGGCTGTTGTTGAGCCGGGCGATATGGTCTTCCAGTCTGAACAGCCGGCCGTTATAAGCCGGAATCACTTCGTAGACGCCATCGCCGAATAAAAAACCGCGATCCAGCACCGACACTTTGGCGTCGGCTAATGGCAGATAAGCGCCGTTCAGATAGACTTGCTCGGTCATTCTTTTTCCAGTAAGCCAATGGCTGCGTCGTAGAGACGGCGGAAAATGCCGCCCTCGGCGACAGCATCCAAAGCCACCAGCGGTTTGCTGAGGATGGATTCGCCAGCCAACGAAATGTTCAGGTTGCCGACCGTGTCGCCCTTGTTCAACGGCGCGAATACGCCTTTGTCGATCTGCGTTTCGGCTTTCAGTTCGTTAAAGTGTTTGCGCGGAGCGGTGACATACAGGTCTTCCGGTAAACCGACCGGGACTTTGGAGGTCACGCCTTTTCTGACCCGCGCTTCGCCCAAAGGCTTATTGCCTTCGTACAGACGGTGGGTTTCGAAGAAGCGGAAACCGTAATTCAGCAGCGATTGGCTCTCGTTGGAGCGTGCGCCGGCGCTGGCTGTACCCATGACCACCGAAATCAAACGCATATCTTCGCGTTTGGCGGAGGCCACCATGCAATAGCCGGCATCGTCGGTAAAACCGGTTTTCAAGCCGTCAACGGAAGGGTCGCGCCATAACAGCAGGTTGCGGTTTTGCTGCGTGATGCCGTTGTAAGTAAATTCTTTTTGTTTGTCCCAGCGGTAGTACTCCGGGAACTCTTTGATCACCGCGCGGGCTAAGGTCGCCAAGTCATGCGCCGAACTGTAATGGTTAGGGCTGGGCAGGCCGGTGGCGTTTTCGAAATTGCTGTTGGCCATGCCCAAGCGGCTGGCTTGTTCGTTCATCATCGTCGCGAAGGTTTGTTCGCTACCGGCGACGTGTTCAGCCAAGGCGACGCTGGCATCGTTGCCCGATTGAATGATCATGCCTTGCAACAAGTCTTCGACTGCCACTTGTTTGTTTACCTCAACGAACATTTTTGAGCCGCCGGTTTCCCAGGCGTTCTGGCTGATCGTGACTTTTTCGTCCAGCGTCAAATGCCCGGCTTTCAGCTCGCGGAACACCACGTAGGCGGTCATGATTTTAGTCAAGCTGGCGGGCGATACGCGCTTGTCGGCGTCTTTTTCGGCCAATACCCGGCCGCTGTCGAAGTCCATCAAAAAGTAACTGGAGGCCGCGACGCTGGGAGCGGCGGGGGTGAAAATCGGGCTGGCGGCTTGCAGCGAGAAGGCGGTTAACAATAACAGCAGCCCGCTAAACAGGCTGATTGTCGTACGGAAAGGTTGGCTCATGGTCGCAATTCAAAAAAGTCATTCTGGAAGCGGACATTGTACCACTGAGAGCCGCCGCTTAGAAAAACCCTCGTATTGTGCTAAGCAGCTTGAGCCAAAAGCCGGAGATTGTTGCAACTGTTTGGATTAGTTGGCAAGTTGGCTCACGCACCCGCATTGCAGATTTTGAATTTGCAGGCGCAATCCTGCAAGGCCATGCAGGCGGTTTGCTCGATGGGTTTGTCCAACAGGGTGGACATCAGCGCACGGTCGAATTCGCACAGTTCCGGATGTTGCTGGGCCAGATCGTGATAAACGCAATTAACGGCTTTAATGGTCGGCTGCGCTTGTTCGGTGTCCATTTCGGCGTGATAACCCAGCGATTGCATTAATTCCACCAGCGCGCTTTGCTTTTGTGCCGGGTCTTTGCCGCTGAATTGCGGAGCCAGCGACTGTGCCAGATTAACGCCCATACGCCACAGCATTTGCCGCAAAGCCGTTTCACCGAGTTCAGCTTTCAACTCGCCCAGCAACAAGTTGCAGAACCAGGGATATTGCTTGGGCAGGCGGTTACGGCCTTGTTCGGTCAGCGTGTAATTGCGCGAAGGCCGGCCGCCGGTGCTGTTCAGGGCCGCTTCTGCAACCAATTGGTCTTTTTCCAAACCGGTGAGATGTTGTTTGACCGCGTTTCTGGAGATTTCCAATTGCGCGGCCAGCTCGTCGATACTCATACCGGCCGCGCTGGACAGCAGTAATTTTAAGATTTGTTCCTGGCGTGAGCCGGTGAGTTTGACCATGTGAATGTGGGGCGGTCGGAAATAAGGGATGCGGCATTCTACGCCGGATCAACTGGCAGGCAAAGCACTACAAGCCTATTTTTGCCATATAAATAACTTTTATAATAAAAATATTGCAAAAGTGTTTTTTTTCGCTTACTCTGCGCTCGGCTTTGAACAGCCGCATTTTTTTATTTGCAACGAAAGGCAGACCATCATGAGCGAAACCACGGCAACTCTTTACGAACAACTAGGCGGCGAAGCGGCCGTTAATGCAGCCGTCGATATTTTTTATCGCAAAGTCTTGAGCGATCACCGCATCAACCGCTTTTTCGATAACACCGATATGGACAAGCAAGCAGCCAAACAAAAGTCATTTTTAACCATGGCCTTCGGCGGTCCTAATAACTATTCCGGCGCCGATATGCGTCAGGCCCATGCGCATCTGGTAAAAAAACTGGGTTTGGACGATTCGCATTTTGACGCGGTGGTCGAGGATCTGGCGGCTACCTTACAAGAGCTGAACGTGCCGCAAGAGCTGATCAATCAAGTCGCGGCTATTGCCGAAAGCACGCGTAACGACGTCTTGGACCGCTAGGCGCTGGAGTAGGGGATGAGCTTGTATAAACTCAGCGTGAACGACCGCGATATTATTTGCGAGTCTGGTGAAACCGTGCTGGACGCGTGTCTGCGCGAAAACATCGACATCCCCTATGGTTGTCGGCAGGGCGCCTGTCAGAGCTGTATGGTGCGCAGCTTGCAGGGCCCGCCACCGCTGGCGGCGCAAGACGGTTTAAAAGAAGTGTTGCGCCATCAGAATCATTTCCTAGCCTGTCTGTGTTATCCGCAGCAGGATATGTCTATCAGCATTAGCCCGCCCGCCGATTTTTTCACCGAAGCGACGGTAATTGAAAAAAGTTTGTTGAATGCGGAGACGCTGCAACTCACCTTGCGGTGCCGGGAAACCATGGATTATTACGCCGGCCAGTTCGTGAATCTGAAACGCGCCGACGGATTGACCCGTAGTTATTCGATTGCCAACAATCGCTTGCAAGCCAACAAATTAAGTTTTCATATCCGCCGCTTGGCCGGAGGCCGCTTCAGCGAATGGGCGCACCGGGAACTTCAGGTAGGCGACAAACTCGAGGTATCTGATCCGCAGGGCCTGTGTTATTACCTGCCGACCGCTCCGGAGAAAAATCTATTGCTGATCGGCACCGGCAGCGGTTTGGCGCCATTGGCGGGCATAGTCAGCGAGGCTTTGCACCACGGCCACAGCGGCGATATTCATCTGTTCCATGGCAGCCGCGAGATGGATGGTTTGTATTGGATCGAGGAAATGCAGGCGCTTGCCGACCAATACTCAAATTTCCATTACACCGCCTGTATCTCACGCGGCGATGCGCCTGATGGCGTGGCCAGGGGCCGGGCCAACGACGTGGCGATGGCGAGTTTGCCTAGTCTGAAAGGTTGGCGGCTGTATTTATGCGGCCATCCGGACATGGTGCATCAGACCAAACGCCAAGCGTTTTTGCATGGCGCGGCCTTGCAGGACATCCATGCCGATGCATTTCATGTCGCGTCGGCCACCTTGGATTGATCGGGCAGCACATAAACCTTTTGCCGCTCCAGCGCCGCCAAGATGCGGATCTGCGCCAGCACCTGCTGTAAAACCGCCGAATCGTTATCGCGCTGCGACACCATGTAGGCCGGTAATTTGAATTGCGGGCTGTCGGCGACCGGAAATAGTTTGCCGGCTTGTAGCAATGGTTCGGCCAGGCGTACCGGCAGGAAGCTGGAGCCGCGGCCTTGCGCCAGAATCAGTTGTACCGCCATCCAGCCGATATTGACCACCTGCGCCGGCCGTTCCAGGTTGGGGTAGCTATTACTGTGCTGAGCATAAAACCCGGGTGCCCAATCGACATAAATGTAATCGTCGTTTGGCCAGGGCTGTTTGGGATCGGTGGTCAACAGCACCAATGTTTCGTCGAACAAATGTTCGATTTGCAGGCCAGGGCTGTGCTGGGGGGTGTACATCAAGCCGATGTCCAATGCGCCTTCCACCAAACTGCGCATCAAGTCTTCTTCAAAACCGATATCGCTACGGATGGAAATATCCGGCATAGCCTGTCTTATCGCGCATATCCATTCCGGCAACAAGGTTTCGCACAAGGCAATCCGCGCCCCAATGCTGATGCTGCCGCGAAACCGGCTGGGTAGGCCAATGTCGTGCCGGGCTTGTTCCAGTGTTAATAGCAAGGATTTGGCATGCCGCAAAAAACGCCGGCCCGGCAAGGTCAAGGTAGCGCCGGAGCGATTACGGACAAACAACGTGACGCCCAAATAGGCTTCCAGGCGCTGGATTCGGGTGCTGACGGTGGATTGCGTCACGTACAGGCGATTGGCGGCTTCCAAAAAGCTGCCGTTGGCCGCGACGCTTAAAAAGGTTCTGATTTGATCAATGTCCATGGTTTTAATATTGCATTTGTCGATATTAAAGTCCAATAAATATCGCTTGTCTTATATCAAAGCGGTTTTTATAGTGCCATCTTATTAATGTATCGATTCGATGGCATTCGCTGGCGCGGAGGAAATCATGAAAACTTCAAAATGTTCGTTTACCTGGCTATTTGCCGGCCACAAAAAAGTCCTGTTGGGATTGGCTTTGCCATGGCTGTTGGTGGCATGTACGGCGCCGAGTATTAAGCCGGTCGCGTCACAAATCGATCAATTGCACAGTTTCTTGATTGTGCCGGTGCAAGCGCCGCCGCTGGAAGTAATACCGGATTTGATCGAGCGGCGCGATCCGGCTTATCGACATTTCGAAAACATGGCCTTGGGTTATGCACTGCCCACCGGACTGTATCAGACCGCTGGCGGCATCGTGGTTGCGGGCATGGTCAGCGACACTCATACGGCGGATGTGGATTCGATGACCAAGGCAGCGCCAACAGCCGCGGACGGTTCGGCGAGTGCCGATTTGCTTTGGACACCGGCCAAGGCCGCTGCGCAGAAATTGCGCGGATTACTGTCTGCGGAAAATCGTAAAGGGGAATTGAGCCGCGAGTATTACCCGTTGCCAACGGTGGGCGACGCCAGTTTGCAACATTGGCATCAGGCGATTCAGGCCTGGTACGGTCAGAACACCACGCCAGTCGATTATGTGGCGATGGGCCGCTACGATGCGGTGATAGAGGTGGGTATCGGCCGGTATCGAATCTTCGAGGGACAAACGTCTTTGCAGCTAATGATCAAGCTCATCGATCCGGTGTCGCGCAACGTTATCGCCCGCACGCTTTCGGAGAGTTTTAAGGTTGACGAACAGGCGCTCGCCTCCCTGGATAACGATGGCGCAGCGTTTAAGCAATTGATTGGCGATATGGCGGTCCCGCTGTTGCGGCAAAGTTTGGGCGACATCGGTCTGCGCATGCCGTCTCAAGCCGATGAAACTTAGAGCGATGACACGGCCAATAACCCGATGAGCGTTGTCTATCAAAAACGCCTGCGCGGCTGGCGTTTTACGCTGTTTAATCTGTGTCTGGGTTTCGGGCATGCGCTGGTGATCTTCAATGCCGGCGCTTATATCGCCATGCTGCCCAGAGTAGCCGGCGGCTTGGGCGTGCCGCCCAGTTTTGCGACCTGGACCCAAACCGATTATATGATAGCGCTGGCGCTGGCGTTTCCGGTGGGCGGCTGGTTGGCGCGGCGCTTCGGTGAATACCGGCCCTTCGTTGCGGCTTTCCTGGCGTTTGCCTTGGCCTCTTTCCTCTGCGCCTATTGCACTGCCTTTTACGGCTATCTGGCTGGCCGCATTGTGCTGGGATTTGCCGGCGGCTTGACGCTGCCCTTGGGTCAGGCCTTGTTGTTGAAGGAATATCCCGATAGACGCAAATCGCTAGGTATCGGTATCTGGAGCCTATTCACGTTGACGCCGTTCACTTTTGGCCCGCCTTTGGGTGGTTGGATAGCCGATAACTTGGGTTGGCGCTGGCTGTTTTGGCTCAACATCCCGGCGGCATTGGCGATTGCCGGTATCGTCGGCGCGCTGTTGTATCGGCGCGGTCACCGGCGATCCTGGCAGCGCTTCGATAGCGTGGGTTTTATCTTATCGGTAATGCTGGTGTTTGCTTTGCAGACTTTGTTGAACCAGGGCAACGATTGGGACTGGACCAATTCGGCTTACATCAAAGGCTTAATCGCGTTGATAGGCGCTTTGCTGATGTATTGGGTGGTGTGGGAATTGCACGTGCGCCGGCCATTTTTGGATATTCGCCTGTTTGCCCACCGCAATTTCAGCATTGGCGTATTCATTTTATTCACCGGCTTTCTGTATTTTCAAGGCTTGCTGTCCTTGCTCATCGTACAGTTACAACTGGCGTTCGGCTATTCGTCGTGGGAAGCCGGTTTGGTATTTCTGCCGATGGCTATCTGCGCCAAGCCGATGGCCAGCGTCTTGCACGAGATCGTCAAACGCTGTGATGCCCGGCTGTTGGCGAGTGCGAATTTGCTCGGATTCGCCGCCACCTATTTTTGGCTGAGTCGCTTCGACGATCCGGACTCGTTTGCCCAATTGTTCTGGCCGAAGTTGCTGGAGGGCGCCTGCCTGGGCAGCTTTTTCGTGCCGATGACCGCTTTGCTGCTGCACGGCTTGCCAGCCGAACGGCAATGGCGGGCGCTGGAATTGGCTAATCTGTTGCGGATAGCGGCCGGGGCAATCGGCATTGCCGTGCAAGGCATCGTGCTGTACCGGCGGGCGCCGCAGCATCTGACCCGCTTTGCCGAAAATCACGGCGCGTTTGAATTGTCAGATCATCCTGCCTTGGCAACGCTAAATGCCTTGGGATTTGCAGAGCCGGCGGCGTTGACCAAATATGCCAAGCTGGCCGGACGTGATGCGGTGTTACACGCCATGAACGATGCGTTCTGGATGGCCGGTTGCGTGTTTGTCGGCATGGCGGCGTTGGTCTGGTTTGCGCACCCGACTCGCACCCCGGTGAAAGTCAGTGTCGAGCAGGAACTGCGCCGGGAAACTCAGGAATTACTCGCGGAGGAGGCCTAATGTCTGTACGCCGATTCATTGCACTGGCGTTAATGTTGGGTATTTCGTCAAGTTGCGCCCGGTTCGGTGGAGAAGAAACTACGCGCGCCAGTCTGTTACCCATGCCTGACATGACCAACACCGTTGCTGATGCGCGCGGCAGTTTCGCAAGCAGCGATGCCTGGCCGGCGCCGGATTGGTGGACTGGTTTCGCCAGCCCGGAATTGCAGCGCTTGATAAGCGCGGTGCTGGCCGATAATCCGGATTTGAAGGCCACAGCGGCCCGGTTGCGGCAGTCACAGGCGATGGTCGATGCGCAGGCGGCCGAACTGTATCCGACGGTTGATGCCAATGTTAGCTTCTCGGCGCAGCGCTTCTCGGCGAACAGCGTGCAAGCCAAACTGGCCGGCGAGAACTTTCGGCAGATGCTGATTAATCCTTTGATCTTGCGTTATCACCTGGACTTTTGGGGACGCGACGCGGCGGCCCTGCAAGGCGCGGTTGGCCGCTCGCTGGCGGCCGCGGCGGAGTTGGCCGATGCGCGGCTGTTACTGGCGTCTGCCGTGGCCAAGGCATATTTCGAGCTGCTGGCTGTCAGCGAAAAGCAAGGCATCGCCGAGAACATCGTCGCCGAGCGGCGGGCCTTGTTGCAATTTGAACAGACACGTTTGGCGACCGGTTTGGCCCCCGACGCACCGCTATTGCAGGCCAGAATAGCCCTTGCTAACGCCGAACAAGGTTTGGCTGCGGCGCGCGCCGACGTGGCGTTAAGTAAAAATTTGTTAGCGGCGCTGGCTGGGAAGGGGCCTGATTGGGGGGCTGGCATCGTCATCGAACCCGATCAGTTTGAGCAAGCGTTAACCCTGCCGGTGGATTTGCCGCTGCATTTACTGGCGCATCGTCCCGATATTAGCGCGGCGCGGCTGCATGCCGAGGCGGCGGCCGAGGAAATCAAGGTGGCCGAGACGGCGTTTTATCCGGACGTCAATCTGGTGGCCTTCACCGGCTTGCACAGCGTCAGCTTGAGCGACGTGTTGTTGCAAGGTTCCAGTCTGGCTTACGCGGTCGGGCCGTCCATCGAGTTTCCGATCTTCGAAGGCGGCCGCCTGCGCGCCAATTTGGCGTATCAAGAGTCTGCTTACGAAGCCGCTGTCGAGCGCTATAACCGCAGCTTGGTGCATGCGGTGCAGGAAGTGGCCGATGCGCTGAGCCGTTGGCGCGAGCTGGATGAGCGCCTGGCGGCACAGAGGCAAAGCTTGGCCGACGCATTAGCCGCTGACAAGCTGGCCGACAGTTTACGCATTCATGGCTTGTCTGATCGCGCCGCGCCGAGTTTGGCTAAATTGGAGGTCTATCAACAACAGTTTCGCTTGGCGGCTCTGGTGGGCGAGCGACACAAAGCCGAGATTAATATCATCAAAGCGCTGGGCGGCGGCTACAGCGACACTAAACCCGCAAAGCCATGACCGCAAACATGCCAAAAAAAATTCGTCCTCGAGAAATTCTGCGCCAACGCCGGCGCCGCTTGCAAGGCGTCACCTTGGCTTTGCTGCTGGCCGGTTTGGCTTATCTGGCTTATTGGTGGCTGGAGCATCGCGACTGGATCGCCACCGACGACGCCTTCGTGGCCGGGCATTTAATTACGTTGAAAACCCAGACTGACGGTACCGTGATCGAAGTATTGGCGGAAAACACCCAGTGCGTGGAAAAAGGCCAGGTCTTGGTTCGGCTGGATGGTGTGCATGCCGGCATTGCCTTGCAGCAGACGCAAGCCGAATTGGCGGAAGCGGTGCGGAATATCGTCAGTTTGCAGGCCAAAGCCGAGACGCTGAAGCAGCGGGCCTTGGTGAAACAAGCTTTGCTGGCACAGGTTGATCATGACTTGGCGCGCTTTAACGCAGCGGCTAAGGATGGGGCGGTTTCCGATCAACAGCTACAAAATGCCCAAGATAAAAGCCACGAACTGCAGGCGGCGATTAAAGAAATTCGCGCCGAACAAAGCAGTATTGAGGCGCAATTGCTGGATTCGGGTATCGATAATCATCCTGCGGTGGAAAAAGCTAAGAGCCGCTTGCGCCAAGCGTTTCTGGATTTTCAGCGCCGAAATCTGGTGGCGCCGGTGTCCGGTTGCGTGGCCAAACGCAAGGTGCAAGTCGGCGATACGCTGAAGGCTGGTGCGCCCTTACTGGCTATCGTGCCGCTCGACGATCTATGGATAGAAGCCAACTTTCTGGAAAGTCAGATCGCCGGGGTCAGGCCGGGGCAAGCGGCGGAAATTCGCGTGGCGGCGTATGGCGACGAACGGATGTATCACGGCCGGGTGCAAGGCATCAATCCAGGTACCGGCAGCATCTTTGCAGTGTTGCCGACCGATAATGCTACCGGTAATTTCATTCATATCGCCGAGCGTTTGCAGGTGCGTATCGCGCTGGATGCCGCGGAACTCAAGGCCAATCCCTTGCAGCCAGGCTTGTCTACATTAACCCGTATCAACATAGAAAAAGCCGACGGTTTGGTATCGGCATCCGCGGTTACGCTGAATGGCGAGGCTTATCGCACCGATGTTTATGATCGAGAGTTGGAGGGTGCCGAACAGTTGATAGAACAGATTGAGTTGGCCAATCGGCCGCACTAGTTCGGCCGTATTCAGGCGGCTAGCGATTAATTCCCACAAAATTGCTGCAATAAAACGCCGCTACGTGTATCTTTGCCTTCCGGCAAAAATGGCCGGCACTCATAAATCAAACCGGCGACTGCGACAAGGTACGCGCCGCTTCTAAAAATTTAAATGACGGATTAACCATGTGTTTTAGTGCCAATATGTCTTTGGGCCTGGGAGTGGCGGGGCTCGTTGCCTCCACGGTAACCTTCCTGGATAAGGACGAAACCTTTTGGGTGAAACTGGCGAGGGCTTACGCCATTTTTCACTTCTCGTTGATGGAATTTATTCAGTATTTTGCGTATCCGGTAGCCGATCAGTGCGGCTACGGCAGCAATCTTTTTCTAAGCGAATTGTCGTCGGTGCATATCAGCCTGCAAGCCTTTGCGATCATGCCGGCTTTGGCGACGTATTCGTCGGACCCTAAGGCCTTGAAGAAAGCTTTTATTGTCGGCAGCTCTTTGAGCGGTTTGTTTTTGATTTTGACCCGCTTGCCGAACGACTGGCAGCTGTTTGATATTGACCCTAATTTCATCGGCCGGATGAACTCCTGTCTGTTCATGGGCATTTACCATATCGGTTATGCGATCTCCAGCGCCTTTGGTTTGCTGGTAACCCATGGCTCCCTGTTTGCCCTGGCCTTCAGCGCGTTTGTCTGGAAAAACAATTGGCGAATCGGCATCTACCATTGTTTTGGCGCGTTGATGACCTTGTTCATGCCGCAATGGCTGTTTGGCGTCAGTACCGGCGAGGCGGCAGCCATGTATTGTTTTTATTCGATCCCGATCACCGCCAGCTTCATGCCGACATTTAAAAAGTTTTTCTCCGCCCAGTCTGACGATTGGTCAGACGGTGTGCCTGCCAGACAACAGTCTTGATTAGTGCCGCAGAGGCACAAGACATTACGCCTCTGCTATTGCCAGGCTTCAATAAATCCTTGATAAAACGCTGGGTCGGCGACGGTAGCGCCGCGCTGACCTACCAACGCCGACGCAAACTCCTGCGCCCGTTTTAGCATCACGGGCATAGGCCAGTTTTCGGCAATCCCCAATAACAAAACTGCTGCAAACGCATCGCCGGCACCGACCGTATCAACTATTTTAATATGGCTTTCGGGGGCGATACTGAACAACTCCCCAGATGAATTCAGCGCCAGCGCACCTTGGCTGCCGCGCGTAAGCACCACGCCTTTTAAATGATATGTCTGCTGCAATAGGCGCAACTTGGTGTCTATGCTCTGCTGGTCAGGCAGCAATAATTCCAATTCTTCATCGTTCAGTTTTAACCAATCCGCGCCGGCTATCCATCCCAAGACCTCATCCGCTTGCCACCAGGGCGCGCGCAGATTGACATCCAGAAACACCGGGCCACTCCAGTTCTGTTGCATATCAAGCAATGTTTGTCTGGAAACCGGGTTTCGTAAAGCCAGGCTGCCATGATAGAGCAAGCCCTGTTTGTGGGCATGATGGAACGCCTCGGCATCAATGTAGTCGTAAGCTTGCTGGTCCAGAATCCGGTAGCTGGGTTGCCCGTCTGTTATGCTGACCGCTACGCTGCCGGTTGGATGCGTAGCGTCGATCTGCATGGCAGATCGCGTCATACCGGTACTTTGCATGGCCGCGAGGATCTCGCGGCCGGCGTCATCTTCACCTACACGGCTGACAAACTGGGCTGGCCGGCCCAAAGCTTGCAAATGCCAGGCGACATTAAACGGTGCGCCACCGAGGATTCGGCTGCCGTCCGGAAAATTGTCGAATAGTACTTCACCGAATATCGTGAAAAAAGCTGTTTGCATCTGTCTGGCCTCGCCGCAATTGCTGGTTTAGAGCGATCACAATAATCAACGCCTGCGGAAATGACAATGGCGTGTGAACGGCTATGGTCGTTTTCAGGGCGCTTACCGATGTGTGCTGCACTGATGTGGTGCGTAAAGCGGTTTGGGTGATGTGGTGGCGATTTAACTTTTTGATAAATAGACATTAATAAGATTGGCATGTGGATTGCTGAAAGATGGTCATGAATATAAATACTTTTTTCGATGAAATGCGTACCTCAACCGGTAGCGTCCGGCGGCTGTATCAACCCTTCGCGGAGTGGTTGAGCAGTACCGATCATGCCCAGTTGATGCAAAAGTCCCGCGAAGCGGAAATGCTGTTTCGGCGGGTGGGTATTACTTTTAATGTCTACGGCGACGAGGCCGGCGCTGAGCGCTTAATTCCATTTGATGTGGTGCCGCGGATTCTGGCCGCGACGGAATGGCGGGTGTTGTCGGCGGGCGTGATTCAGCGAGTCACGGCGCTGAATGCGTTTTTGAACGATCTGTATCACGATCAGGAAATCATCAAAGCCGGTATCGTCCCCGCCAGCATTCTGGAAAACGAGATGTATCGGCCGGAAATGCAGGGCGTGGACGTGCCCGGTGGGATTTATGCACATATCGCCGGCGTCGACATCGTACGTACCGCCGAGAACGAATTTTATGTGCTGGAAGACAATCTGCGCACACCGTCCGGGGTTTCCTACATGCTGGAAGACCGCAAGATGATGATGCGTCTGTTCCCGGAACTGTTTCGCCGTTATGCGGTAGCGCCGGTCGAGCATTATCCGCAGGTGCTATTGAACAATTTGCGGGCGGTGGCGCAGCCCGGTGTTTACGATCCGACTGTGGTGTTGTTGACTCCTGGCGCCTATAACAGTGCGTATTTCGAACATGCGTTTCTGGCGCAGCAAATGGGTATAGAGCTGGTAGAGGGCCAGGACTTGTTTTGCAAGGACAATGGAGTGTTCATGCGCACCACGGAAGGCCCAAAGCGCATTGACGTGATTTATCGGCGCATCGACGACGATTTTCTCGATCCGCTGGCGTTTCGCGAAGATTCGATGCTCGGTGTGCCGGGCTTGGTCTCGGTGTATCGCAATGGGGGCGTCACGCTGGCTAACGCGATTGGCACGGGAGTGGCAGACGACAAAGCTACCTACACCTATGTACCGGAGATGGTGCGTTTTTATCTGGGCGAGGAGCCTATTTTGTCCAATGTGCCCACGTATAAACTGGAAAATCCCGACGATTTGAAATATGTGTTGGCGCATCTGGAGGAACTGGTGGTCAAGGAAGTGCAGGGTTCCGGCGGTTATGGCATGTTGGTGGGACCAACGTCCTCCAAACAGCAGATCGAGGATTTTCGGGCGCGGATTTTGGCCGAACCTGACAATTACATCGCCCAACCGACTCTGGCTTTGTCGACTTGTCCGACTTTGGTTGAACAAGGGGTGGCGCCGCGCCATGTGGACTTGCGACCGTTTGTGTTGTCCGGCAAAACCACCACGCTGGTGCCGGGAGGCTTATGCCGAGTAGCGATGCGGGAAGGTTCACTGGTGGTGAACTCCTCGCAGGGCGGCGGCACTAAGGACACTTGGGTATTGCACGGAGACTCAACATGCTAAGCCGCACCGCCGACCATCTTTACTGGATGGCCCGTTATATCGAGCGCGCCGAGAATATGGCGCGGGTGCTGGACGTGACTTATCGGATGTCACTGGTCGCCAATAGCGCCTACGACGAAGCCGCACGCTGGAAACCCCCGGTGCAGATTGCCGACGATATCGAGGCTTTCGAGAAAAACTACTCCGGCTACACTGCTGTCAATGTGATTCAGTTCATGGCTTTGGATGAGCGTAACCCTTCCAGCATCGTCAGTGCTCTTAACTCGGCGCGCGAAAACGCGCGTGCCGTCCGAGTGGCGATGTCTTCGGAAATGTGGGAGACCGTCAATGCCTTATGGTTGGAACTTAGGCAACGGATTCGACAAGGTTTACGAGAAGCAGAGATCAGCGAATTTTGCGATTGGGTGAAATCGCGTTCGCACCTGTTTCGCGGTGTTACCTTCGGCACCATGTTGCGCGATGACAGTTACAAGTTTGTGCGTTTGGGCAGCTTTGTCGAACGGGCCGACAATACCGCCCGGCTGCTGGATGCCAAGTATCAATTGCTGTTGCCGGCCGTGGAAGCTCCCGAGGGTCAGGTCGATTATTACGAATGGAGTTCCTTGCTGCGTTCGGTATCGGCATTCGAGGCCTATCAAAAAGTATTTCGAGATACCATCGAGCCCTGGAAAGTGGCCGAGCTATTGGTGTTACGCGACGACATGCCGCGCTCTTTGCATGCCTGCTACGACGAACTAGCGCCTATCCTGGAGCAACTGTGTCGGCAGCGGGGCCGGGAGTGTCTGCGCTTGGCCGGCGAAAATCATGCGCGGCTGCATTACGGGCGGATGGCCGACATTTTTAAGACGGGCTTGCATCAGTTTTTGCAGGATTTCATTTTGCGTAACAACGCGCTCGGCGTTGAAATTCAGCGGGCCTTTCTTAATGGACCGGAATAAGTCCTTGTGTAAACAGTGTATTGCTGCACCGACTGTTTAAGCAAAATTTTGGCGATTCAGCCTAGCGGACAAATAGAGTTAGAGGAAAACGGATGATAAATTCACTGATCCACCCCAAGCAGGGCGACAAGGCCAATTCGCCCTGGTTTGACGAGTTTCTGGTCAAGTTGCTGGAAAACCGGGATCGAACCGGCCTGACCGAAATGATCCGCGAAATCGATGCGTTAATGTTGACGGTGGAGCCAGGCTGTTCGGCGGCCTATGTCAGCGAATTGGCCTTGATGACGCCTTACCACTATCTGGTCACTTTACAGTCCGAGAGCCATTGGACTCACGTGCTGCGGATTGATATGAATTCGCCGGACTTGTTGGTGCGGGAAGTGCGTGCACCCGGTCGGGCTGACATTTTCCGCAGTCTGAACGAGGTGTATCCGATTGGTGCCCACAAGCCTAACTCGCGCTATATGGGCGAAATTTTCCGGGTCAGCAATTTGCACGAAGTGGTCGAGCAGCAAAAAGCCAGGGAAATCCGCTTTTTTAACCAGGATCAAATTCGCAAACTGGAATTGCCCGGCAATATGGCCATCGTCAAACCGTCGCCGTATACTCACAACATCGTGGCTTACTGGGAAAGGCCGCCGGAGGACATCAGAGTATATGCCTTGGGAAATAGCATTATCCTTGACGAAGTGAATCGCGGCTACCTGCAAGCCAAGGAGATTCAGGAAGAATTAGGGCTGGATAAACTGATCCGCCCCATCGATCATTTAGCTACCCGGGTTTACAGCCAGAATCGGGAAGTGGCGATTTTGGAATATTTGACGCTCTCCAGTTATTACTATTGGGGGTCCTACGATATTGCCAATCAGAATTCTTCGACCAACGTCACCAAAAGCATTCATTATCCCGAGGAACGCATTAGTCCGGCCAAAGTGTTTACCGCTGCCAATCATCCGTATTTTGTCAATCATCTGGTGGGCTTGCCGTCACCGACCGAGAGTTTCGTGCGCAACTATGGACCGCGCTTGCATCATGTGGCTTTGGAAGTAGCGGACGGTGAGATCAACGGCCAGGCCAATATCGATTATGTAGTGCAGGCTATCCGGGCCAGAGGTAAGGACTTTCTGCTGGATGTCATCGGTTCACGCGAAGAAGGCTTGAAGCAAATATTTTCCAGCGCTTCCGAGCATTCGTCGTTGATTGTGGAGTACGTGCAGCGTTTTGGTAATTTTGATGGTTTCTTTACAAAGCAGAATGTTGCTGAATTAACGCATGCCGCTGGGGTAGAGGAAAATCTACGTTTGTTACAGGCAGAGAGTGAAGCAGCCAGTCCGGTGTCAGCATGAGTATCAGAGTAGCGATTAATCACAAAACCAGTTACCACTACGATCATCCGGTCCAATTGGGTCCGCACGTATTGCGGCTAAGGCCGGCTTCGCACTCGCGGACGGCGGTCAGTGCCTATTCATTGACCATTAAGCCGGATAAGCACTTCATTAACTGGCAGCAGGACCCGTTTGGCAATTATCTGGCGCGCTTGGTGTTTCCGGAAAAAACCACCGAATTTTCGATAGAAGTGGATCTGATTGCCGATATGACGGTGATCAACCCCTTCGATTTTTTTCTGGAAGAGTACGCCGAACATTATCCGTTTTCCTATCCGGAGCAATTGGCCAAGGAGCTGGCGCCCTACCTGGAAATTCGCGAACAAGGGCCTTTGCTCAAAGGTTTTCTGGCCGGCTTGAAGCGGGATAAGCAAGGCATCGTCGATTTTCTGGTGAGTATCAATCAAGCCGTGAATCAGGTCGTCAACTATGCAATCCGCATGGAGCCGGGCGTGCAAAGTTGCGAGGAAACCCTGGAAAAAAAGTTGGGTTCCTGTCGAGATTCCGGTTGGTTACTGGTGCAGGTATTGCGGCACATGGGTTTGGCCGCCCGCTTTGTATCGGGGTATTTGGTGCAGCTGGTGGCGGATGTGAAATCGCTGGACGGGCCGTCGGGTACCGATCACGATTTCACCGATCTGCACGCCTGGGCCGAGGTATATATTCCCGGCGCCGGCTGGATAGGTATGGATCCGACGTCCGGACTGTTTGCCGGAGAGGGCCATATTCCCTTAGCCTGTACCGCCGATTATGTCAGCGCGGCGCCGGTTAGCGGCGGCTTTATCGGCAAGGCCGAGACTACCTTCGATTTTTCCAATCGTGTCAGCCGCATCCATGAAGATCCCAGGGTTACCAAACCTTATACCGATAGGCAATGGTCAGACATTGAGCGTCTGGGCGAAAAGGTTGATGCCGAGCTGAAAGCGGGTGATGTGCGCTTAACCATGGGCGGCGAACCGACTTTTGTGTCCATCGATAACATGGATGCGCCGGAATGGAATACCGATGCTGACGGCGAGGAAAAGCGCAAGTTGGCCGGAAAATTGGTCAGACGTTTGCGCGACAGCTTTGCGCCGGGCGGGCTATTGTATTTCGGCCAGGGCAAATGGTATCCCGGCGAGCCGTTGCCGCGTTGGCAATTGGCGTGCTTCTGGCGCAAGGACGGCAAACCGATCTGGAAAAATCCGGCTTTATTGGCGGATGAGACCCGTGATTATGGATTCGATCTCAAGCATGCGGATGCATTTATCCGTGATTTGGTGAAACGGCTGGGCGTGGCCGGCGAGTTCATTCTGCCGGGTTTCGAAGATCCTCTTTACTACCTGTTACAGGAGGGATTGGTACCGAAAAACCTGGATCCTTTGCAAGTCGATTTGAAAGACGACTTAGAGCGTCAGCGCTTGGCCAAATTGCTCAGCGCGGATCTCGGCGCGCCGGTCGGCTATGTGTTGCCGCTGCATTGGAGCTATCAGGCCGGCTCTTGGAACAGCAGTGCTTGGGAATTTCGGCGTGGGGCGATGTTCCTGGTGCCGGGCGATTCGGCGATGGGTTTGCGTTTACCTTTAAACAGTTTGCCTTGGGTGCCGTTTGAAAAGCGCGATCACCCCCATGAACGTAGCCTGTACGAACCGGTGGAACCCTTGGGCGATATTGATTCGGAAGTTAGCCGTCGTTACAGTCAAATGGCCAAGCAGGGACTACATCCGACCGAAATGGACGCCGCCGACGATGAGAGGCCGCACGATCCGGAATGGGTGCCGCATACGGCTTTGTCGGTTCAGGCCCGTGAAGGCCGTTTATTTGTATTTGTGCCGCCCACGACCGAGTTGGAACACTACCTGGACATTATCGCGTCGGTGGAAGCTACGGCAGCGGCTTTGAAAATGCCTGTGGTAATAGAGGGGTATCAGCCGCCGCACGATTTGCGTCTGACCCGTTTGCCGGTGACGCCCGATCCTGGCGTGATAGAGGTGAATATTCATCCTGCCGCCAGTTGGAAAGAGCTGGTGCACAACACCACCACTTTGTACGAGCTGGCCCGGTTGACCCGGCTCGGCACCGAGAAATTCATGCTGGATGGCCGGCATACCGGGACCGGTGGCGGTAATCATGTGACCTTGGGCGGCATTACGCCCGCCGATAGTCCGATTTTGCGGCGACCGGATTTGTTGCGCAGCTTGGTCACGTATTGGCAGCATCACCCAGCCTTGTCCTATTTGTTTTCCGGCTTGTTTATTGGTCCAACCAGTCAGGCGCCGCGCGTCGACGAAGCGCGCAATGACAGTTTGTACGAGCTGGAGATTGCTTTTCAACAAATGCCGGAGGGCGAAGTGGCCGCGCCGTGGCTGGTCGATAGGCTGTTCCGCAATTTGTTGGTGGATATGACCGGCAATACGCATCGCAGCGAGTTTTGTATCGACAAACTGTATGCGCCGGGTACCGATGCCGGACGGCTTGGCCTGCTGGAGTTGCGTGCGTTCGAAATGCCGCCGCACGGACGAATGAGTTTGATGCAAATGCTGTTGCTGCGAACCCTGGTAGCTTGGTTTTGGCGCGAGCCCTACAAGAAGCCTTTGGTGCGCTGGGGGACGCAATTGCATGACCGGTTTATGTTGCCGCATTTCATTGCCAGCGATATTTACGATGTGGCGCGCGATCTGCAAGCTGCGGGTTATGAATTCAAGACGGAATGGTTCGCGCCGTTTTTGGAATTCCGCTTTCCTAGAATCGGTAGTCTGCGGGTTAACGATCTGCAATTGGATCTGTATCAGGCTATTGAGCCGTGGCACGTGTTAGGCGAAGAAATCACCAGCAGCGGCACCGCCCGTTATGTCGATTCCTCGGTGGAACGCTTGCAGGTGTCGCTGAGTGGGGCGATGGGTGAACGCTATGCCTTAACCTGCAATGGTCGCAGGGTGCCATTAAAGGCCACCGGCAAGCAAGGCGAGCTGGTGGCGGGTATCCGTTATCGGGCTTGGAACCCGCCGTCGGCCTTGCATCCCTCTATCGGCGTGCAGGCGCCGCTGGTATTCGATTTGGTTGATACCTGGAACGGTCGGTCTATCGGCGGTTGTACGTATCATGTCTCTCACCCCGGCGGCCGCAACTACGACACGCTGCCAGTCAATGCTTACGAGGCTGAAGGACGCAGGGTTAGTCGTTTTTGGCAGCACGGGCATACGCCGACCGAAACCGTGTTGGAATTACCGAGTGAAGAGCTGAATAAAGACTATCCGTTTACGCTGGATTTACGTTGGAATGCGCGCTAATCAGAGTGGGGAAATTAAAAAAATCTAATCAGCGAGTGTCGGTTTTTTTTACAATTTAGCTTGAAATTGACTCGATTTGCTATACCATCCTTACCTGAGGAACGAGACAAAGTGGCTATAGCTATTTGAACTTGTTATGAATATTTGTTTATAGGGTGGGGTGTATCTTGAATCGACAGAAGCAGTCTTTCGATCATTGTTTCGAGGTATTTTTAGCTGATACGCCGGAAAGTAAAAAAATTCATTATCAACTCAGATACCGGATTTATTGCGATGAAATGGGCTTCGACGATATGGAGCGGTTTCCGGCGCAGCAAGAAATCGACGAATGGGATAAAAGCGCAGTTCATTTTTTAGTAAGGCATAAATATACGCAGCAATGGTTGGGCGGGTTGAGGATGGTCATGCCCAAAGGTCACGTTTTTCCGTTTCAAGAAAGCAGTAGTTCACATCAACGGCTACCAAACGGCAGATACAAAAATTCCGTTGAAATTTCCAGGCTATGCGTTACTAAGGAAGCAAGGCGCTTTGCCTTCAGAAACCCGGCTATAGAGGTAGCTGAAGAAAATCGCAAAATTAGTTTTCTGCACGATTACCGCAATATCAATAGAGACATAATGTTGGGGCTGTATCGAGCTGCGGCGGTTTATTCTGTCCAGCAGGGCATTAAACATTGGTATATGCTAGCCAATCCGGCACTGGCGTACAGTATTAAGAAACAAGGCTTAGATATACAGCAACTGGGCGATGCTAGTCGTCAAAGTGCACGTCTGCTGTATTATTTGAATACAAAGCAAGTGCTGGAAAACTCTTTATGGTTTGAGGGTTACCGACACGATTTTCGCTTATATTCGGATATTGCAACTGACGTTCCTGTCGATATGAGGGGGCGCCAGGTAAAGCAAATCGGCGTTATTTCTTATGTGTCGAGAATCTGATTTATCCGTTTAAATCCGCCGCCTAAAGCCCTAGCCTGCAATTATCAACTGTTCTCGCTGGTAGGCCTTCTATGTCAATCCTGGTGTTCATCAGTATGATTACGCAGCAAAGCTTGCAGTCCGTATTTTTCAAATAAACCGTACAAGGTTGGCCTGGTAACACCCAATAATTTAGCTGCTTCGGATATGTTATTGTCTGCGTAGGTCAGTGCGCGTTTGATGGCGATCGTTTCTGCCGCTTCTCGTACCGATTTGAGATTCAGCGGCATAGACTTGTCGCTATCGGTACCAATTTCCAGCTCTTCGGCGGTGACGAAATTGTTGTCGGATAAAATGACCGCACGTTTGATTTTGTTCTCCATCTCCCGAATGTTGCCAGGCCAGTTATAAGCTTCAAGAGCACGAGCGGCGTCGTGGGAAAAATGTTTTTCTTTGGAGTTGTTTTCGCGGCAATAGCGCTGTAGCAGAGCATTAGCTATCGTAATAATGTCGCCTTCGCGTTCGCGTAGCGGGGGAATGTCAACGACGATCTCACTGAGCCTGTAATATAAGTCGCCCCGGAAATTACCTTGCGCAATGAGGTCGGGTAAATGGCGATGTGTTGCACATATAATGCGCACATCCACGGCAATTTCCTTTCTACCCCCTAACCGTTCTATGACCCGTTCCTGGATAAATCGCAGCAATTTTGCTTGCAAGGCAAAAGGGAGGTCGCCGATTTCGTCTAAAAAGAATGTGCCGCCCTGCGCATATTCGATTTTGCCTTTGGTTTGCGCGACTGCGCCGGTGAATGCACCTTTCTCGTAGCCAAATAATTCACTCTCTAACAATGTTTCTGGTATGGCCGCGCAGTTTACCGCTACAAACGGTTGTGAGGCGCGTGTGCTCAGGCGATGTAAGGCTTTTGCCAATAGCTCTTTACCGGTGCCGCTTTCGCCGATTAGTAAAACGGTTGCTTGAGTCGGTGCAATTTTTTCAATCATCCGCATGACCGCCTGCATTTGCGGGCTGGTGGCGATCACGCCGGTCAGGGGCTTTTGTTGCTGCAATATTTGGTAGTCGCGCTCCAATGCGTCGAGTTGAAACGCTCTTTCTATAATCAGGCCCAAGACGTCCGGGTCTACCGGCTTTTGATAAAAGTCATAAGCACCTAAGGCTACTGCATGAATCGCATTTGCGCGATCATCATTGCCGGTTACCACGATTATCTTGGTGGCCGGTGCTAATGCGAGAATTTCCTTGAGAGTGGCGAGTCCTTCAGTGGCGTTGGTGGGGTCGGGCGGTAAACCAAGATCCAAGGTAACGACGCTTGGCGTATATCGTCTAAGTGCAGCTATTGCTTCGTCTCTATTACTTGCTATTACTACTTCGTATTGCTCGAAGGCCCATTTCAGTTGTTTTTGTAAGCCTAGGTCGTCCTCGATAACTAACAGTACTTTAGAAGTGATCATTATTTCCTTGATTTGCGGAAACTCGCTGAGCTAATGGTAATTGGATGGTGAAAGCAGTGCCGCGGCCTGGATTGCTATCGACCCGGATATTTCCGGACTGCTTTAGAATGTAATCTCGGGCTTCGTAGGCGCCGATGCCCATTCCGGCGTTGCCTTTTGTCGTATCGAACGGCTTGAATAGGCGTTCTGCAATGAACTGTTGGTCCATACCTATGCCGTTATCGATAATTTTGATGACAGCATAGTCTTGGTTTTTTGTTAATTCAAGCTTAACCCATCCATCGCTTGTCGCTATGGCGTCTTGGGCGTTTTGAACTAAATTCGTCAAGATATTGGTCAGTTTGATTTTGTCGGCCGTCACGAAGCACTCGCTGAGTGTTGTGTCCATCTGCAACGGCGGAGTGCCGAGATGTTGTTGCGCGATGTTTTTAACCAATTCCACCAAATTGATGAAGGTATTGGCTGTGGTTGTGTTGGTCTCGCCTTGTTTTAACTGTTCGACAATATGGTGCATTTTTTTGACCACATTATTTAGTGTGTCTATGGTATCGTCGAAGAAGTCCGGGTTATGTTTATGCTTTTCCGCGTTTTTTACGATCAGGGAGATCTGGGCCACCAGATTTTTGAGGTCATGTACCAAATATGCTGAAAGGCGGTGATAAGTTTCAAATTGACGATTATTGGCGAGTTCTTCACTTGTCCGGTTGAGAGCGAGGGCGTTGGCAAGTTGCATTCCCACAGTTTTTAAAAGATCGTGGTCTTCCCAGTCAAGCTTTCGTGGCGCGCGCGCCTGCGTTAACACGACAAAAGCTTCAAGTTTGTTTAGGTGAAATAGCGGCACTATCAGCCATACTTGGCTATCTTCGTAGCACCACGGCGATAGATCTATGTCGTCGTATACTTCCGGAGCATGAGCCAGTTCGAAAAAATCGATGACCCATTGCTTGTTCGCTAAATATTGAGGCAGGTCGCCTATGTTGTGGAGATATTCAATTTCTTGCGGAGTGAGTTTGAGGTTTTGTTCTGCAGCTAGAAAAAAGTGGCCTTGATCGTTTTTTAACCACAAACCGCCTCCTGCGCTCTCTACTAGGTCCGTCAACGTAGTTATGATGAATCCTTTCAGTTCCTCAAGCGACTCAAGTTTTGCCAATGATTTGCTGATTTTGAGCCACTCTTCGCGGTAATCGTAGCTATAGTGGAAAAAGTGCTTACTAAAATACACCTTGGAGATCGCTCGTATTTTTCCAGATGTAAACGGGATAATCAGCAGGAGAATGGCGAGAAAAATAAACAGAGTTTGTGCAGCCTCACCCCATTCGGTATTTGCGCGTTTGATATAAAAACCGGCAAACGACATAAGGATTAAATAGATGCCGCAACCGAGGAGAATCGTTGAGTAAAAAATAGTTTTGCGAGGTGTTGTCAGTTCCGTACTTTGGCTGTTAAGCTTTAGTCGGGTCAATGTGACTGCTAAAAGTGGTGTCATGAGTGCGTTAATTACACCTCGTGACTGCCAGAGCTCGAAGTCCAGGCTGCTGAATAGCAGTGATTTGCTGTAAACGAGCAAATCGAATGCGAATAGCGAGCCAAGGCTTATACACAGAAATTTGAGATTCCACCTTTGCTTCAGGGGGGTGCTGCGATAAAGCTGCTCAACTAGGATGAGGCCAAATACAGCGGATACAACGTGCGATGCGAAACGAGGATCGACGTTTAGATGTTCTCGGATTAGGGTTAGGCTGCCAGGGAAGATCTCGATACCTAAAACCAGCATTAAAATCAGGGTAACGACTACGCTAACGTTCGACTTAAATATTTGCTTGTGATCGTTGTATATTTGTTTGGACAGCAGCGTTCCAAGTTGAAGAAACCAAGATGCATTCCGGAGAGTTTCGTACGGTAGCGTGTCAGCGAAGAAGAAATGGCTATTTTTTGTGGCGATTATCACGCTTGTGCACCATGCTAACGAGCACAAAACTGCTATTATGAAAGGCAGATGCCAGTTTTTCCTAAAGCAAGCGTATAAAAGTAAAAAACCATAAGCGATGGCTGCGCTTAAGTAGCTGTAATAAATGTAGCTTTGCATTTAGCGTCGATGTTTAAGTGTTTTTTCAATACGTATAATCATTATACGACCTTATAAGCAGTAGGCAGGATCATTACTTTGCAGATTCAGGCTGACATGAAAGAATTATTTAGTGACGTACTAGCCAATGCGCAATTCTCTGACGGTTCCGGCTGGAAACGATATCGCCTAAATGCGGGTGAAACCATCGTGAAAAAAGGCCAGCAAGGAAATACATTATTTCTCATAGAAGAAGGTGTTGTTAGAGTGTTGGGCGGTGCAGAGCTGGATGGGAATCGGCGAATAAGCCCAGGTCTCTGTGATTTAGATGCTGGGGCGGTATTTGGGGATGTCTGTTTGTACGAGCCTAGGGAGAGAACGGCTTCTGTTGTTTCATTGACTGATGTGTGTTTACTTGAAGTTCGTAGTGATATGTTGAGTGTTTATTTGGACGATCATCCGGTGCAGGGTTATTTATTTTTGAAAGGCTTGTTTCAAGCTATGTCCAATCGTTTGGGATTGGCAAATGATCGAATAGAGCATTTACTGGCGTGGGGAATTAAAGCGCATGATATCGATAAATATTTGTAGTTGGATGATGCTCGTGAAAATGAGAGGGCAAGATGGATGTGGGGCCTAAGTTATCACTGGCAGAAAGTTTTAGCCGTTACTTCAAGGTGGGGCTCGCTGAAAGCGATGCTCAGAAGGAATTTGTTTTTCAAGTAAGGTACCGTGTTTATTGTGAAGAGTTTAAATATGAACCTGTTGAACGTTTTGCTAATCGCCTTGAAGTAGACGAATACGATCAATATTCCCGCCACTGTTTGATTACGCATTTGCAAACTGGTATCCCTGCTGGTTGTGTAAGAATGGTTCCTGCTATCGGGGAACGACAGAATAAGCCATTGCCGTTAGAAAAATACTGTGGAGCTAGTTTAGACAGCAAGCTTATAGATAATTTAAAGCTACAAAGAAATACAGTATGCGAAATATCAAGATTAGCTGTGGATGGGGCGTTTCGTAGACGTACCGGCGAGACTCTAACCCGCTTCGGTGAAATTAACGGCTTACAGTTTTCGCCTCAAGAGCAGAGGACTTTTTCGTCAATAGCAGTTGCTTGTTTTTTTGCCGCAACAGTCCTAACAGAGGTTGATGGACGTACAAATGTGTTTGCGATGATGGAGCCGTTCTTGCCGCGGCTGATGCATCGGTCAGGTATAGATTTTCAACGAGTTGGTAAGGATATTGACTATCATGGTATACGAGCACCTTATTTCATTACTACTCAGGCTGTTTTAGAAAATATGCATCCCGATTTGCTAGAGTTATATTCCTGGATAAAAGAAAATATTGTTAATTAATATGGCGGGATCGAATGTAATTATATATTTCTAGGCGATTAGTAAGTAGTCAAATAAAATATTGGGGTTTTGGTAATAGGATGAAAAGAAAAATAATCAGTTCCGTAGTTCTTGCATGTACGTTTTTATTGCAAACAGCGGCATGTTCCTCGCCGGAGGAATCTGCTCGGAGTCATTTACAAAAAGGTAAGGAGCTTTTTGAAAAAGGGGAATTTGATAAGGCCTTGCTTGAGTTGAAGACAGCCAGTCAAAGCAGCGATAAGTTTGGTGAGACCTATTTGTATATGGCCCTATTGGACGAAAAAAATAATAATTTCAAGTCGATGCGGCAAAACCTGATTAGGGCCTTAGAATTAGAACCAAGTTTGACTTCCGCAAAAATAAAACTAGGTAAGCTCGATATTGTTTTTGGAGATCTGGAGAAAGCATTGGAGCAAGCGGAGTCAGTTTTGACAAGTGACTCAAGCAATATTGATGCAAAAATGATCAAGGCATCGGTTTATATTAAGCAGTTGAAAAAAGATCAAGCAGCAGAAATAGTTGATTTTGTTTTAAAAGATAGCCCGGATAATGTTGAGGCTTTGTCATTGCAAGCTGCTCTATTTGCTGAAAAAAATGAAATAGATCAAGCTTTGGGGACAGTAAATAAGGCATTGGGAGTACAGCCCGCAAACCTTCCTTTGCGCTTATTTAAGATAAAACTGGATGCAGGGCTGAATAACATAGATAGCGTAATAAAAGGTTATCAGGAGCTTATTCAGTTATACCCAGATGCCGGTAACTTTAAGCTGAGCTTGGCTTCCATTTACTCGATGACTGATAAGCTTGAGGAGGCGGAGAGACTATTGAGGGAAATGGTCGAAAAATCAAATGATAAAGTCGAGCCTGAAATAGTTTTGTTCGAATTTTTAAATGCTCGTGCTAAAGATCGAGTGATTCCTGAGTACAAGGCTATGCTTAACCGCCATCAAGGGCAACCTAAGGTGTTGTTAGAGCTCTCGAAATGGATGGTTGCGTCAGGATATGCTGAAACTGGTAAGGAAGGGTTAGAACAAGTTGTTCAGCTAGAAAAGAACAACGAAGCAGGCTTGTCAGCCCAAGTCATTCTTGCGGAAATTGCGCTAACGGAAAAGCAGTTTAGTGCTGTAGAAAGCTCTTTAAAAGATATTCTTAGTATTAATTCGGAATTGATTCAGGCAAATTTGCTTAAAGGTCGTTTTTTGCTGGCTCAAAATAAAACGGATGAAGCTATTGAGTTCCTTAATAAACTTGTATGGAACAAAACTAATGTAGACGACGTTTATTCTTTGTTAGGTGATGCTTATTTAATAAAACAAGATCGGAAACAGGCTGAGAAAAGTTTTAAACAGGCGTTAGAAGTTAATCCAGCAAATTTGGCTGCCTTTTCTCGTGTATATAGTAACTACGTACAGGCCGGGCAAAATGAAAATGCTAGGCAATATCTTGAAAAGGCGTTATCGCTAAAACAAAACGACATTTTATTACTTACTAGTAAGGCTGAGTTGGATATTTTAGAGAAAAAGTGGGATGGCGCCCAAGATTCTATTCAACGGCTAGCACTTTTTTCTAAAGATAAGGTGATGCCTATATATCTTCAAGCCAATGTTTTACAGGGTAAAGGTAAGTATGCTGAGGCAATTAGCTTGTATGACAAGTTGATACAACAGTATCCTAATCATTTAAATTCTTTGATTAATTTAGTCAGATCTTACGAGGCTCTTGGGCAAAGACAGAATGCTGTTGCGTATTTGGAAAAGCACCATGTAAAGTATCCTGATCAATTAAATACTGTTGGCGTACTGAGTGATATATACATTGCAAATAATGATTTTGTAAAAACCAAAAAGCTGCTGACGGATCAGCTTAAACATACTCCAAAAGCAGCATCGATTTATCTCGCTCTAGCAAGGGTTGAGGCAATGATGAATAAAAATATTTCTTCAGCCAAAGATGTGTACTTGCGAGGATTGGAAGTCAATCCAAATGATCCTCAGTTAGCTATGGCTCTAGCTGCTTTGTATGAACAATTAAACGAAAAGGAAAATGCAATCAGGGTGTATAAAGCAGTACTCGATAAGAATCCCGATAATAACTTAGCTATTAACAATTTGGCCTCGTTATTGATAGAGTCAAACAGTCACGATGAGATTAGTCAAGGAATGGAGTTGGCAAAAGTATTTAAAGATTCCGAGAATTCTTATTTTCAAGACACATACGCTTGGGCATTAATTAAAGCTGGTAGTAATGAGGAGGGGCTTAAGTTATTACAGTCCTTGATTCTAAAAGAGCCTAAACTGCCTGAGTTTAGATATCACTTAGGAGTTGCGCACATGAATGCTGGTAATAAAGCGACTGCGATAAGTGAGCTTAAACAATCTATTAGTTTGTCTGAAAAACAGAAGCGAAATTTTTCCGGTAAAGATAACGCAAAAAAGATCCTTGAAGAAATAGAGAATTGAGCAGGTAATTGGGTAACTACTTTGATTATGATTATGCCGATATTTAAAAAAAAGTTGTTGTATTGTTTGATAGCTTCTGCCCTTGTTTCTAGTATTGTTGGGTGTTCCCAGCCTTTACTTGAGGATATGCAACAGACTGCTGACTATACTTATCAGATAGGGCCTGGCGATAGTGTCAATATTTTTGTTTGGGGCAACCCAGAGTTATCTACATCAGCGCCAGTGCGTCCGGATGGAAAGATAACTGTTCCTCTAGTAGAAGAATTGTTGGCCAGTGGTAAAACGCCATTTGAACTTGCTCGGGACATTGAGAAGGTGCTTTCGACTTATATAAAAAGTCCACAGGTAGTTGTTATGGTTAGCGGATTCAAAGGGATTAGCACTCAGCAAATCAGGGTCATTGGGAGAATAGGCGGTGGCGGTGGTGGAGCCAGTGGTGGAACTGGTGGTGGTGGCGTAGGACGTTACCAGGGTAAATCCATTCCATACGAGAGGGGAATGACGCTATTGGATGTTATTATTCAAATTGGTCTGAACCAATATGCTGATGGTAATAGAGCCAGTGTTATCAGGGATGTGAATGGAGAATTGAAGCCGTTTGGCGTAAGGATTGACGACCTTATTGATGATACAGATTTGTCAGCTAATGTCTTGATGATGCCTGGGGATATTTTAATTATTCCTGATGCGTATTTTTAAGTGTTTGTAAGACGGTAGACTTTTTCTGTAGGTAGTATGTCCATTAATTTTAGATTGAAAACAACGGCTAGTTAATATGCAGCAAGATCTTTCCGAAGTTTATTTTTATTTGAAAGGTACTTTAAAGTACAAGCGCCTCGCCATCGTTTTCGCTTTGGTTGTTTGTTCAGCTGCTTGGGCGTACATTTTTATGATGCCTGATAAATTTGAATCGAAAGCCAAAGTTCATATTGATTCAGCTACAGTGATTAGGCCTCTCATGAGAGGTATGGTTATAGAGCCTGATATATCTGCGCTGATCAGAATAATCCAGCAGCTAATGTTTACGAGACCTAATCTTGAAAAAATTATTTCGCTATCTCAGCTAAGTAGATCGCAGGATAGCTCAGGATCTGCTACGGAATTGATTGAGAAACTTAAGAAGGACATAACGATTGCAGGAGGCAGAGGAGATATATTCGATATTGCTTATACCTCACAAGATCCTGAAGTTGCGAAGAGTGTGGTCCAGGCTGTTCTTACAGTGTTTTCTGAACAAACAGAGGGCAAAGCATTGGCTGACGCGAGTGATGCGCAGCGTTTCATCGAACAGCAGATACGAGAATACGAGATTAGGCTGCAAGATGCTGAAAAAGCGAAAGAAGAATTTAAACGCGCAAACATTGATTTACTTAACGGCTCAGATCAATTTCAGAGTTTGCAGAAAATGAAGGAGCAGTATCTAGATGCCAACACGGCTCTAGAGCAAGCTATTTCTCGACGAAATGTTTTAGCGGAGCAGGTTGCTGAAATCCAAGAGTCTGAGGAAGACTGGGGTCTACCGACATCCACTCAGGAAGTATCTGCGGATAATGCAAGGATAGAATCTCTGAAAGATAAGCGCACTGAATTGTTGCTTAAATATACCGAACGCCATCCGGAAATAATTGAAATCGATAAGTTGATTGACACGCTGAAAACTCAAGAAAATCAAACTAAGACTAGTCAGACGCAAGCAAATGGAGATATACAGGCAGGGCTTTCCGAAAGTATTGGTGCAGAGAAAATGGCGAATCCCTATGTTCAGGCGTTAAAAATGGGGTTTGACAATGCTCAGGCTGAAGTTGCTTCTAGTCAAACTTTGGTTGAGTCAATTCGAAACAGGATAGCAAAACTTGAAGAAGGTTTGAATGAAAGATTGACCATAGAAACGGAAATGAAAAATCTTAACCGGGACTATGAAACGATAAGCGGCAAGTACGCCGAGTTGCTGGATCGGCGTGAACAGGCTCATATTACCGAACGCGTTGATGACCAGACATCTCGTTTGAAATTTAAAATTGCTGATCCCCCTAGTAAGCCCAACAAGCCTAGCTCACCTAATAGAAAATTATTTTATTCTTTCGCGCTTTTGGTTGGGGTTATTTTAGGATTTGGTGTCGCGTTTTTGGTTTATTTTATACGTCCAGTGTTCATGTCAACGAGACAAGTAAGGATTGTGACCGGCCTACCATCCTTAGGTAGTGTGTCTCTTACCTCACAAGGCATAAGTCAAACTAATAATATTGACTGGTTACTTATTTCGACTTTTGCAATATTGCTAAGTGGTTATATCGGTATCATGATATTTGAGATACTCAAGTAAAGTCGTATTAAACAGGTAAACATATGAGCATTATAGAGAATGCGCTGAAAAAGGCAGGGAGCCAAGGGTTAGTTGTGGAAAATAATAGTCAAGAGTCGGCTACCACAGCTAAACCTGATAGGGGTTTCAGTGAAACCAATTTAGAATCGACTGGGTTGCGAGAATCTTCCGGGGCATTTTCGCCCGAACAACAGGTTGTTGTTGATTGGGCTAGTTTGGCGGAAAACGGTTTTATAGATAATAATAACGCAAAATCTCAGCTAGCTGAAGAATTTAGAGTTATTAAGAGGCCTTTGGTAAACAATATACAGGGCGCAGAAAATAATGGAATTAATCGTTCTAATTTAATTCTTATTTGCAGTAGTTTGCCTGGGGAAGGTAAGACATTTGTTTCAATTAATTTGGCTTTGAGTATTGCTAACGAAAGAGATAAAAAAGTTTTGCTTATAGATGCTGATGTGGAAAAGCCAAGTATATCAAAACAATTAGGCATTAATAGCCCTCGAGGCTTAATAGAGTATTTAGAAGATGATAAAGTAACTTTTTCAGATATTTTGTTAAAAACAGATCTTCCAAATCTTAGTTTAATTACAGCGGGTAAAAGACATAAATACTCAACAGAGTTGTTATCAAGTCAACGGATGTATTTGTTCGCGGAAGAAGTGAGTCGGCGATACAAAGATCGAATTGTGATTTTTGATTCACCTCCGTTGTTAGTTGCTACTCAAGCCCAAATACTTGCGGAACTTGTAGGGCAAGTAGTGCTCGTGATTGCGGCGGAAGTAACCCCTCAGAGCGTGGTTAATGAGTCGGTTGCGAAGCTTAGTAATTGCGATGTTGTTATGACTCTTCTGAACAAAACAAGAAAAGAGATAGATATATACGGTCACAATTATAGTTATGGGAAATATGGACATTTGTGACAGTAATCGTCTTTCCGGTTTATCTCTAGCTACCTTGCTTTCTGGTTTAAGTGTTGGCATGGTTTTACATTCTAGCGTCGCAATGGCGCTAGATTGGAGATTTAGTCCGAGTTTGTCGGCGAGTGAAATATTTTCTGATAATTTGGCGCTTTCTGAAAATAACAAAAAGAGCGGTTTTGTCACCGAGATTAGTCCTGGAATTTCGTTGTATGGGAATTCTCCGTGGAGTAATTTCAATTTAAATTATCGTATGCAAGGTCTCTATAATGCGGGTGGTAGAGATGCTATAGATGTAAATCATCAGCTTAATATGAATTCTTTGTATCAAGCTGTTCGTAATACTCTTTTTCTGGAAACTGCAAGCTCAATTAGTCAGCAAAATATTAGTAATTCCTTTGTTACGACTGATAATATTTCTGGGAACGGAGGGCGGACTGAAGTAAAGACATTTAGTATTTCACCCTATTGGACGCCTCGTTTTGGCCAGTTTGCAACGGGTTTAGCTAAAGTCGGTTATAGTAAGTCTTCCTTTGAGAATTTAAATGGATCTGCGGTCACTCCGCAGTTGTCGAGTTTAGTGTCTGATTCAGATACTATTACGCGCCAGGCTAGATTGTCCAGCGGCAGTTATTTTAATAGAATTAATTGGGGATTAAATTATTCGTCGCAAGAACAGGGTAGGGTTGTCGGGCAAGATGTTCGATTTGAACAATATCAAGGTAATGCCCGGTATTATATCAATAACAAATTCAACCTTTTCGGGCAAGCGGGGTTTGAAAATAACGATTTTCAGACCTCGGCCAACAGCATAAGTAATGGTTTTTTTTATACTGTAGGTGGTCAATGGACGCCAAGCAAGTGGTATTCGCTTGAGGTAGGTATTGGTAATAACAAGCATGCTACGTTGCAATTTAATCCATCGGAAAATCTCAGTTCGACTATTACGTATCGTAATAAAGATGTTGGGTTAAACACTGGCGATTCCTGGGATGCAAACTTTAATTATCGAGCTAAGCAGGCCACTATTGCATTCAATTATTCCCAGGAGACAACTACACAGCAGCAATTGTTTGCTGAGCAGGGGTTTTTTCTTCGGGATGCATCGGGTAGTTTGACTCAGGTGGTTAATACTCAAGATTTAATTGCTCAGGGATTTCTCACGCCGGGCCCTACTGATCCTGTGACGGGAAGATCATCTTTAATTCGAGGCCCCAATTTTAACAATACTCAATTAGTTTTCAATCCGTTTGATTTGGTCAACGACGTGATTATTAGAAAACGTGGAAATCTTTCTTTCTCGTACCAAACGGGCAAGAGCAGTTATACCGCTTCGGTATTTAACGAACGTAGAACATATGAGGTTCGTTCTGGAGAAGACATGTCATATGGTGTTACGGGTAGTTGGCAATGGCAATTTGCTTCTAGAATGGATCTTTATTTGCGGCCGTCTTGGCAGCACACCGACGGAGAGTTGACCAGCAATTCTCGATATGATGTTGCTTTGGGGGTTAGTAGGGGGATTCCGATTAATCTTGGGAGGCCCTTATTAATGGATACTAGGCTCGAGTTTCGACATATCAATCAAATATCTGATTCGTCTCAATTTAACGGTTATGTTGAAAACAGGGCGACAGCCAATTTTAACGTACGATTCTAAATAGAAACTACATGTACGACGGATTTTATAATCTCACCCAAAAGCCTTTTCAGTTAAGCGCCGACCCAGATTTCTTTTTCCAGAGCTCCGTGCATAAGCGTGCTTTAGCTTATATGCATTACGGCTTGACGCAAGGTGAAGGCTTTGTGCTCGTTATTGGCTCACCAGGAACAGGTAAAACTATGCTGGTAAAGAGTTTGATAAAAAATTTGAATAAGGAGAAATTGTTAATTGGTGTGATGATGACTTCTCAAGTGGGTCCCGAAGACACCTTGCGGATGGCTGCATCGACATTTGGTTTTTCATTTTCCCTAACGGATAAAGCTAGTTTATTATCGGGATTCGAAAAATTTATCGCTGAAAAAGCCAGAGAGGGAAGGCGATTATTGTTAATCGTAGATGAAGCACAAAATTTGCCTAAACAGTCCTTGGAAGAGTTGCGCATGCTTACCAATTTGGATGTTAACGGCAATCCCGTTTTTCAGGTGTTTCTGGTTGGGCAAACCGAATTGAAACGTACTATATACTCCGCGGATATGGAGCAGCTGAAACAACGGATTGTATCCACATTTCAACTTGATCCGTTGGATTTGGAAGAGACTAAAGAATATATACTTTTTAGGTTGCAAACTGCCGGCTGGACGGGAACTCCCGAGTTTACGCCCAGTGTTTTCGAGGTAATTCATGAGTTTAGCGGCGGTATTCCTAGGCGCATTAATTCCTTGTGTGATCGTCTGCTATTGTTCGGTTATTTGGAGGAGTTGAAGCTGCTGGATGAGCAGGCGGTCACCAAAGTGATTGTCGAGGTTAAGGAAGAAATGCTACTCGAAGCCGCTGACGAGGAGTATGAGAATTCCATGCCGCCTTTACATCGTTTCAGTGGTGTTGACTCAGAATCTCTTGAGCATCGGATTGCCAGGCTAGAAGACGTTGTCACTAATCTTCGAAACAGTCTGAATAAAGAAAAAGCGTTGCTTAGAAAAGCTATTCTGCTGCAATTGGATATGGATGCCGTATACAGCGATACAACAACCTCCCTGGATTAAAAAATGTTCCCTAAAGTCTTGGTTTGCGTGGTTGGCGCGCGACCTAATTTCATGAAAATGGCGCCCATTATTAGACAGTTGCAAGCTGTTAGCCATTTGATCACTCCTTATTTGGTGCATACCGGTCAGCATTACGACCAGGCCATGAAAGATACTTTTTTCCAACAGCTCGGTATTCCGGAGCCGGACAAAGATTTGGGGGTCGGATCTGGCAGTCACGCCGTGCAGACTGCAAATGTCATGTTGCGCTTTGAGCCGGTTTTGGATGAGGTTAAGCCTTTTGCGGTATTGGTTGTCGGTGACGTCAATTCCACCATCGCCTGTGGGTTGGTCGCAGTGAAAAAGAACATTCCACTGATTCATGTTGAAGCCGGTTTAAGAAGTTATGATCGGCAAATGCCGGAAGAGATTAACCGGATTTTGACTGACCAGCTATCTGACTTGCTATTCACTACGGAACGTGCGGCGGCGGATAATTTGACAAGGGAGGGGATTGCAGAACTGCGGATATGCTTTACTGGGAACGTGATGATCGACACGCTTTTGGCTAACTGCCAGCAAGCCTCTTCTTTGGCGGAAACATTGCAGCGATACGGTTCTAAGCAGGTTGTTTCGGAAAAAGCTTACGCCTTATTAACATTACACCGACCTTCTAATGTTGACGACCCCGAAACACTGGAGCGCTTGGTTCGGGTAGTGGGTGATATTAGTGAAAAACTCCCTGTGATATTCCCGGTTCACCCACGCACACAGCAAAAAATTGCGGAAGCGGGTTTGCTGCAATTATTGCCGCAACAGCGAGTGATTATGTTGCCGCCGGTGGCATATCTGGAAATGCTTGGTTTGATGCAAGCAGCCCAATTGGTTTTGACTGATTCCGGCGGCTTGCAGGAAGAAACCACCGCATTGGGTGTGCCTTGTGTGACTTTGCGGGAAAATACCGAAAGGCCGATTACGATCACCGAGGGCACGAATACTATTGTGGGAACCGATCCGGCCAAAATCATGCAATGTGTTGATGATATTTTGCACACTGGCGGTAAGAGTGGTCGAGTCCCGGAATATTGGGACGGTAAAGCGGCTGATCGCATCGTCGACGAAATTCTGCGTCGTTATGAGTTGGCAGGGTAAAGCAATATGAATTTGCCTGTGCGGGTTAATGCCATGACGGTCGATGTCGAGGATTATTTTCAGGTCTCGGCTTTTGAGGCGAATATTCAGCGTAATCAGTGGGATGCTTTACCTCACCGGGTAGAGCAAAACACCCAGAGAATTTTGGATTTGTTTGCTCAGCATCAAGTAAAAGCAACGTTTTTTACCTTGGGCTGGGTGGCTGAGCGTTACCCGCAGTTGGTTAAACGGATTGTCGATGAAGGGCATGAACTCGCGTCGCATGGTTATCAGCATACCCGGGTAACCGAACAAACACCGGAGCAATTCCGCCAAGACCTTAAAATTAGCCGGCAGATTCTTGAGGATATTGGTGGTAAGCCAATTGTGGGTTATCGGGCGGCTAGTTATTCAATTGGCGCCAAAAATCTTTGGGCCTTAGAAGTCCTTGAAGATGAAGGCTTTCACTACAGTTCCAGTATTTATCCGGTCAAGCATGATTTATACGGTATGCCTGGAGCTCCTCGCTTCGCCTATCGGCCCGACAACGCGCCGAAACTGTTGGAAATTCCGATTACTACATTAAAAATTCTGAATCGTAATGTTCCCTGTGGCGGCGGCGGATTTTTTAGATTGTATCCGTACCAATTTTCGAAATGGGCTTATCGCCACCTCAACAAATGCGAAAACCAGTCAGGTATTTTTTATTTTCACCCTTGGGAAATAGATCCAGAGCAACCGCGGCAGCATGACCTGTCATTTAAAACCCGCTTTAGACATTATCTGAATCTGGGTCGAATGGAAAATCGCCTTAACAGCTTACTTGCTGATTTTGCTTGGGATACCATGCGGAATGTGTTTCTAACCAAGCAAACAGACAAATCATCCTAGTCAGTCATGATCAAATTACTTGAACCTGCCCAAAGAGAGCGTTGGGACCACTATGTCATGGCTTCGGCCGATGGCAGCTTTTTTCATTTATCGGCTTGGCAGCAAGTGATAAAGCAGGCTTTCGGACATAACACCTATTATTACTACACAGAGCAAGATGGTGAAATTACCGGTATTTTGCCCTTGACTCATGTCAATAGCTTGTTGTTTGGTAATTCTTTGGTTTCAAACGCATTTTGTGTTTATGGTGGAATTGTCGCAAGCAATGATGAAGCCTTCGCAGGCTTACAAAGCAAAGCACAACAACTTGCCAGGGAATTGGGCGTGGATAGTCTGGAGATGAGAAGTCGACAACAGCATCACCCGGATTGGCCGCACAAAGAACTCTATGTCACGTTTAGAAAAGAACTCGATCCAGATGTCGAAAAAAATCTGAATGCGATTCCGCGTAAACAGCGGGCAATGGTGCGGGCCGGCATTAAAGCCGGTCTTACCAGTTTCATAGACGATAATGTCGAACGTTTGTATCGCGCCTATTCCGAAAGTGTCCGGAATTTAGGCACCCCGGTTTTTCCGAAAAGATATTTTCAAATTTTGCAAGATGTATTTGGTGAGAGTTGCGAGGTGCTCACGATAGAGCACGAAGGTCAATTAGTGGCCAGCGTAATGAGTTTTTATTTCAAGGACGAGGTTTTGCCGTATTACGGCGGCGGCACCGATGCAGCCCGTGATTTGAAAGGCAACGATTTCATGTATTGGGAAGTGATGAGGCGTGCGGTGGAAAAGGGCTGCAAGATTTTCGATTATGGTCGCAGTAAAGTTGGCACGGGCTCTTATCGCTTTAAGAAGCACTGGGGTTTTGAACCGGAACCGCTCTATTACGAGGTTGATCTGGTTAAAGCCAAACAAATACCCGAAATCAATCCGCTAAATCCTAAATACCGCTTGTTTATTGCGGCTTGGAAGCGTTTGCCTTTGCCGCTTAGTCAGCTAATTGGCCCTTGGCTTGCCAAGGACTTAGGCTAATGGAAAAGCCTAAATTACTTTACTTGATCCATCGTATTCCTTATCCGCCCAACAAGGGCGATAAGATTCGTTCATTTCATTTTTTGCAGGCGTTAGCCGCCGAATACCGGATATTCCTCGGTACCTTTATCGATGATCCTGATGACAGGCGGCATATCGACGCCTTAAAGTCTTTCTGTGCGGATACTTGCTGTATCGAATTAAATCCCAAGATCGGTAAAATTAAAAGCTTGGCGGGCTTGTTGAGTGGCGAAGCCTTGAGTTTGCCGTATTATCGAAACCGTGGGTTGCAAGAGTGGGTGGATAAGACTATTCACGAACAGGGTATTGAGCGGGCGATGATTTTTTCATCGCCGATGGCGCAATACGTGGAGAAATATACCCACTTGTATTGTGTGGCCGATTTTGTCGATGTCGATTCCGATAAATGGCAGCAATATGCCTTCAGCAAGCGCTGGCCAGCCAATTGGGTTTACCGGCGTGAAGCCGAAAAGCTTTTGGCCTATGAGCGACGTATCGCAGCATGGGCTGATGCGACAATATTCGTATCCGAACAAGAAGCAGGTTTGTTCAAAGCTTTGGCGCCTGAATGGGCAAGCAAAATTGGTTTTGTGAACAACGGTGTGGATACGGATAGTTTCGATCCGGATTTGTCTTGGCAAACGCCCTTTCCGGCCAAGCAGCACGCTATAGTTTTCACGGGAGCGATGGATTATTGGGCCAATGTCGATGCGGTCAAATGGTTTGCCGAGCAGGTTTTTCCAATTATTAAAAGCCGCGTCCCCGACATACATTTTTACATAGTGGGTTCCAAGCCTGCCAAAGAAGTGTCGCAACTGGCGGATAAAGACTCAGGCGTCATTGTGACCGGTCGGGTTGACGATGTCAGGCCCTATGTAGTTTATGCTGACGTTGTCGTCGCACCCCTGCGAATTGCCAGAGGGATTCAAAACAAGGTGTTGGAAGCGATGGCGATGGCGAAGCCGATAGTGGCTACTACGGCGGCTATGGAAGGTATACCAGGTGGAGCGGATCTGCAGGTGGCGATAACCGACGCTCCCGAAGACTTTGCCTGCCAAGTTTTACGGTTTTTGAGTCAGCCGGTCGAATCAGCTAACATCAATCGCCGCTATGTGGAAAGCGATTTCAGTTGGGAGCAGAACGGCCAACGCTTGTGCCGATTGATAGCGGGCGAGTCTGCATAAATGTCCAAGCCGTTACCGCCCTTAATCGTGCACATCATTTATCGGCTAGGTATCGGCGGTCTGGAGAACGGTCTGGTCAATATCATCAACAATCTACCTGAAGACAGTTACCGGCATGCCATTATCTGTTTGGCGGATAGTACCGAATTCAGCCAACGTATCAAGCGGCAAGATGTGGTTGTTCATCAGTTGCATAAGCGCCCAGGGCAGGATTGGGCGTCGTTTTATACAGTCTATCGCTTGTTGAAACAATTGCAGCCCGCTATCGTGCATACCCGTAATTTAGCGGCAATCGAATATCAGGTTTGCGCGTTGTTAGCTGGTGTGTCTTATCGCGTACATGGCGAGCATGGCTGGGATGTCTTCGATCCGGATGGCAGTAATGTCAAATATCAATGGCTAAGGCGGGGTTTAGGTTTAATCATTCATCGCTTCATTCCTTTGTCGCAGCATTTACAGGATTATCTGCTGAATCGAGTGGGCATTTCTTCAGATAAAATCACGCGAATCTGTAACGGTGTCGATACCAAAACGTTTTATCCTCGTGCCGGAAGTAGACAAATACCGGACGGTTGCTCACTGAATTTGCATGAAAAGCTGGTGATCGGTACGGTCGGGCGCATGCACGGCGTGAAAGATCAATTGACGCTGGTTAGGGGGTTTATCGATGCTTGTCAAAAATCCCCAGAATTTGCCCAAATAACCCGATTGTTTTTGATTGGTGACGGGCCTTTGCGAGCCGAAGCGCTTGAGTTATTGAGTGCCGCCAGCCTTACAGATAAAGCCTGGTTGCCCGGCGAACGTAACGACATCGCCGAAATCCTGCGTAGTCTGGATATTTTTGTATTGCCGTCAAAAGCCGAAGGTATTTCCAATACCATATTGGAAGCGATGGCTAGCGGTTTGCCGGTTATAGCGACTCGTGTAGGCGGTAACCCCGAGTTGGTGTTGGATGGAAAGACTGGATGTCTGGTAGAAAAAGAGGATGTAGCGGGATTGTCATTCGCGATGCGTGATTTGGCGCTGGATGATAGCAAACGGCAGCAACGGGGCGCAGCTTCGCTGAGGCGGGTTCAGGCGGAATTTTCAATCGATAGCATGGTGAATCGCTATCGGCAGGTTTATGACAAACAGTAAATGATCCAGAGAGAACTCATATGTGCGGCATAGTCGGTATTTTCGATATTACAGGTGCTAGTGAAATAGACCGCAACTTGTTGTCGCGGATGAACGAATCGCAGTTCCACCGGGGACCAGACGAAGGCGGTTTGCATACCGAGCCCGGTTTGGGTTTTGGACACCGCAGACTGTCCATTATTGACTTGTCCAGCGGTCAACAACCCATGCATAGTCAGGATGGCAATGTGGTGTTGACTTATAACGGCGAGGTCTACAATTTTCCGGAATTGCGAGAAGAATTGGAGGCATTGGGCTTTAGTTTCAGGACGCATTGCGATACAGAAGTCATTCTCTATGCTTGGCAAGCGTGGGGTGAGTCTTGCGTGGAACGCTTGCGCGGCATGTTTGCATTTGGGATTTGGGATAGGCCGCGGCAGACCTTATTTTTGGCTAGAGATCGTCTCGGCGTAAAACCGCTGTTTTATGCTGAATTAAGTAACGGTCAGTTCATTTTCGGTTCCGAACTGAAAGCATTAAAACAACACCCTTTACTGCCTAAAAATGTTGACCCTACTGCGGTAGAGGACTATTTCGGCTTTGGCTATATTCCCGATCCAAAAACCATATATAAAGGTGTTTACAAGCTTGAGCCTGGATATTGTTTAACGATTAAACGAGGACAGAACGGTTTTCGACCTAAACAATATTGGGATGTTAAATTTCAGACGGCCTCTGCGGGCAACGCAGCAGAGGCCGGTGAAGAGTTAATCGAGCGCTTGCGCGAGGCAGTGAAAATTAGAATGGTCGCTGATGTGCCATTGGGGGCATTTCTGTCTGGCGGCGTCGATTCCAGTGGTGTCGTGGCATTGATGGCAGGACTATCCAAAGATCCGGTCAATACTTGTTCGATTTCCTTTGGCGATCCTAAATTTAACGAAGCGCAATTCGCCGCTCAGGTTGCGGACCGCTATCACACTGCACATAGAGTCGAACAAGTCGATCCCGAAGACTTTAGTTTGATTGATCAGTTGTCCGGTTTATATGACGAGCCCTATGCCGACAGTTCTGCGTTACCTACTTACCGGGTTTGCGAGTTGGCCAAGAAGCAGGTGACCGTGGTGTTATCTGGCGACGGCGGCGACGAGAATCTGGCTGGTTACAGGCGCTATCGCTGGCACACCTATGAAGAGAGGATGAGGGCATTATTGCCTGATGCGTTGCGGATGCCTTTGTTCTCTGCCTTAGGCAAGGTATATCCGAAGCTGGATTGGGCGCCCAAGGTATTAAGGGCAAAAACAACATTTGAGTCTATTGGTAGAGATTCGATGGCAGGTTATTTTCACAGTGTCTCGGTGCTCTCCAACGGCATGCGCAGCCAATTATTTAGCGATAGTCTAAAGAGCGAGTTGCAGGGTTATCAAGCTATTGAAGTATTCCGTCGGTATAGTCAGCAAGCCCCTGATCATCCATTGTCAATGGTGCAATATTTGGATTTGAAAACTTACCTGGCTGGAGATATTCTGACTAAGGTTGATCGGGCTAGTATGGCCCATGCCTTGGAAGTCCGGGTACCGTTGCTGGATCACAAGTTAGTGGAATGGATGGCAACCTTGCCACCTGATTTAAAATTGCATGGGCGAGAAGGTAAATATCTATTCAAGAAGGCATTGGAACCTTATCTGCCTAATGATATTCTTTATCGTCCCAAAATGGGTTTTGCGGTGCCATTAAGTAACTGGTTTAGAGGGCCATTAAAGGGGCGAGTGCAGCAGGCCTTGCTGGGGGAAACTCTGAAAAGCACAGGGTGGTTCGATGACGCTTATTTGCATCATTTGGTTACTCAGCATCAGTCCGGGCTGCGCGATTACAGCGCGTCGATTTGGTCATTGCTGATGTTTGAAGCGTTTCTTCGAAATAGTTAAATGATCGACTTTCAAATTCTGGATCTGTACCTGTGTGCAATAGACAGATACAAGGTATTTTGCTAGAGTGCGAACCAATTCAAAGTTTAATTTAAGAGGGTTCCAGATGAACAGAATAGATGAACACAAACGTACTGCAGAAGAATCCCAGAACGTTGGTAGGTCACTTGATAAATCCAGAAGGTCTTTCGCGAAAGCAGGTGTGATCGCGCCGGTTTTAATGACACTCACCAGTAAGACCGCTTTAGGCAGTGTTTATCAATGTACCATCTCAGGAGTGCAATCAGGCAATGTGTCGAGTCATTCCGAGGATATGTCGGTTTGTAGGGCAGGAACGTCTCCTAGCGTCTGGCTAAGCAATGTAGATACTGCTACGGACCCAAATTACTTGAAGTGGATTGCGGCGCGCGTCTGTCCTTTCAGGGTGGAGAGAAAATCCAACGGGGCGCTATATTATAAAAAAGGTACAAATACGCCCATAAATCCCGTCCCACCTAGTCCGGCCGCTTCGATGTGTACTGCCATTTTAGCTGAAAGTAGTTTTTCAGGTGGGACATCAAGCACGGGTAGCCAATGTGGAATCTCCGGCAGCTATACTTACAAGAATGCAACTACTTTTGCGTCGATATTTGATCCAACTAGCCTATCAGATACGACTACCTTTTGGGATGCCCTATCCGGAACTGGAGTCAAGCGGGATGCATGCGTAGCCTATTTGAATGCCAGTGCTGGGTCCATTCAGGATGTTAGTCCCGCAGAAGTGATAAAGCTTTATCGGTTATGCGCTTTTCATGAGCCCTTCTATGACGGTAGCTTAGCGGTAACGAATGAAGTCGGTGCTGCTGAATTATTAGCTAATCTTCATCAATAGCCATTAATGTTGTGAAGTGGAAAATTTATCGAAGCTTCCCTATTCAGTTCGTATCTTTTGGTTATGAATCTGTTGCTTTTCATCATGGTAGCGGTGAAACTCATTATTTGGATAAAGATACAAGTTTGGTTTTATCGATAATCAGCGGTTCCGAATTCGCAATTAGTGAGCCGGAATTACTGAGTATTGTTATCGATTCTGAGGGTAATTTGGATAAGCAATCGTTGAATAGCGTACTTGACCAGTTGTGCAAGCTTAACATTATTGAAAGTATATAGTTATTTTGAGCGGACCTAATTCCACTTCATCTTTGATAGCGTCTGGGCAGTTTGTTATCAGGATTGGCCCTTTTTCAATTAGAATTCATTCTGCTATACCGTCAGTTCAGCAGGGTATCATTGAGCTTTACTCTGCCTATCCGATATTACCCCCAGATACTTTTTGCGACTTTTATATCCGCTTAATTCAGCCTGCGGGCGTAAGACGTTTCTTTCGCAAACAGGTGCTATTTGCCTTTGATCAATTTATTCCTTTCAAGCCTTTGCCTTATGTGCAGGCATTTCCATTCTTTGAGTGGGGGTTGAACTGGTGTATATCCGGCTACTCACACCGGTTTCTAATTATTCACGCCGCCGTGGTGGAACGAAACGGTAAAGCTTTAATTTTACCTGGTGCGCCGGGGTCAGGTAAGAGCACATTGTGCGCAGCATTAATCAACAACGGTTGGCGACTATTATCTGATGAATTAACTTTGATGGATCGAGCAACCGGGCATGTTGTTCCGGTACCGCGTCCAGTTAGTTTGAAAAACGAATCTATATTGGTGATAGGGGATACTTTTCCATTTTGCCAATTCAGTCCTGTTGTTCACGATACTTTGAAAGGATCGGTTTGTCTGATGAAGCCGCCCTCCGAATCGGTGTCAAAAGCTGACCAAACCGCCGTGCCATGCTTGGTTGTATTTCCGAAGTATCGAGCGGAATCATCCTTGAGTTTATCTGCGGTGCCAAAGGCTGAGGCGTTCATGCGGCTGGCGGACCTTTCATTCAATTACAGTGTACTAGGTGCGCAGGGTTTTGAGACCATGTTGGGTCTGGTAAACAGCTGTCAGGCGTATGATTTCATTTACGATGGCGATTTTAACCATGCGTCTGATTTATTTGTGCAATTATTGGATGATGTACGCTAGAGAGTCGCATGATGCCTGATTTGTTGAATGAATACTTGATGGTCAAGGCGAAAGATAGTACTGACTCGAATTCCGATTGGGAGCTGTTGTTAAGGCAAGCAAGGAGCGCCGGAGTATTGGCCAGACTGACATTTTTCCAGAAAAAATTTCTACTATTCAACCCGCCACAGCATTTTGCATATCACCTCGATTCAGCCGAGACTTATTGGTTGTCTCAAAAGCGCATCGTCAAGTGGGAGCTGCATAACCTGTTGCAGGTCTTTGAGCTTTTGAATATTCGGTTGATTTTGTTGAAAGGCACCGCTTATTCGGCATCCGGATTGAATGCTGGTTTGGGGCGCGTATTCAGCGATATTGATATACTGGTGCCGAAGACTCAGTTGAAGCAGGTCAAAGATGCGTTGAAATGGCATGGATGGCTTCCTGAACCGATGGATAATTACGATCAGCGCTATTATGAGCAGTGGATGCATGAATTGCCGCCGCTTAGGCATATCAAGCGTGGGACTTCGCTGGATATTCACCACAATATACTTCCGCAAACCTGCAATTTATACCCTGATGCCGAGTTGTTGCTAAAAGCCGCTGTCAAGATAACAGATACCGATTATTGGGTTTTGGCCCCCGAGGATATGGTTCTCCATAGTGCCAGCCATTTGTTCTGGGGTGGAGAGTTTGAAAATGGTTTGCGCGATTTGAGCGACATCGATTTGCTCCTACGCGAATTTAGTGGTAACGATCCAAGTTTTTGGGAAAACCTGCATCATCGAGCGGAAATGTTGGGATTGGGTAAGCCCTTGTTTTACGCTCTCCGTTATACCACCAAAATATTGGCAACACCGGTTCCTGATAGTGTCATTGAGGCTTCTACCGTCTACGCGGGAGGCGGAAAAAACCGAGTTATGGACTATCTTTTCTCGCAAGCCCTAAAACCACACCATTCTAGCTGCATGGATAGCCTGACCGGCTTTGCTCGTTGGCTGTTGTTTCTTCGCTCGCATTGGTTAAAAATGCCCTTGCATATACTAGTGCCGCATTTAATCAGAAAGGCCTGGTTTCGGCTGACTGACAATACTAAAACCACATAAATCATGGCAATCATGTCGAACCCGGCAAGTTGCCAATAGGAATATTCCTTAACCCGTTCTTGACATGAAGATATTACACATATTGGATCACTCCATTCCGTTGCACAGCGGATACACCTTTCGTACTCGTGCGATTCTCGAGCAACAACGCAAACTGGGTTGGGAGACGTTTCATGTCACATCCGCCAAACATCAAGTCGCGGAAGCTCCCATTGAAACCGTTGACGGGCTGACCTTTTATCGATCTGTTATTCCGCGAGGTTTGGCGGCGAAATTGCCGGTTTTAAATCAATGGGCCATCGTACAGTCGTTGGCGGAACGGCTGGATGAAATTATTCCGCAGATCAAACCGGACATTCTGCACGCCCATTCGCCCGCGTTGAACGGGCTTGCGGCCTTAAAAGTAGCAAAAAAATACGGATTGCCGTTGGTCTACGAATGCCGGGCATTTTGGGAAGATGCGGCCGTCGATCACGGCACCACCCATGAAGGTAGTTTACGTTACCGATTGACTAAGGCATTGGAAACACATGTTTTTAAGCGTGCCGATGCGGTGACGACTATTTGCGAAGGTCTGCGCCGGGATATCATAGGCCGCGGAGTCGCGGCGGAAAAAATTACCGTGATTCCCAACGCCGTCGATATCGATAAATTTACCTACGGCGAGGCCGCCGAGCCAAACTTGCAAGCAGAGCTGGGATTGAGCGGCAAAATTGTGCTCGGTTTTATCGGGTCTTTTTATGCTTATGAGGGGTTATTGCTATTGCTGGATGCATTGCCGGCGATTATCCAGCAGCAGCCTGATGTGCGTTTGTTGTTAGTGGGCGGTGGGCCGCAACAGCAACAAATCCTGCAGAAAATTGAGGCGCTGAGCTTACAGGATTGCGTCATTCTGCCCGGACGTGTCGCTCACGATCAAGTGCAGCGCTATTACAATCTGGTCGATATCTTTGTTTATCCGCGCTTGGCGATGCGCTTAACCGATTTGGTGACACCTTTAAAACCGCTGGAAGCCATGGCGCAAGGCCGCTTGTTGGTGGCTTCGGATGTCGGTGGGCATCATGAGTTAATTCGAGACAGGGAAACTGGCTATATCTTCAAAGCTGGGGATAAGACAGCGTTGGCGCAAACGGTGTTGGCGGTCCTCGATCAGCAAGATCAATGGGAGCAAGTGCGGCGAGCCGGTAGGCGCTATGTCGAAGAAGAGCGTAATTGGCAGCGCAGTGTCAGTCATTATCAGGCTGTTTACGGCAGGATAATGGCGGGTAATGATGGCCGATAACTCGCCAAGGCTGATTGTTTTCAGTTCTTTGTATCCCAGTCGTGTCAGACCTAACGCTGGCGTTTTTATTCGCGAGCGTATGTCCAAAGTGGCCGGTCATTGTTCTTTAGTTGTCATTTCCCCGGTGCCTTGGTTCCCACTGCAAAGCCTAATTCAATGGTTTAAACCGAATTACCGGCCGCAACCGGATAAATACGAAAATCAAGACGGTATTTCTGTCTATTTCCCGCGCTTTTTATCGATACCCGGAATCGGACGTTCTTGGGACGGCTTTTTTATGGCAATCTGTAGTTTTTTGATTTGTCGTCAATTAAAAAAGAGCTTCGTTTTTAATGTGATCGATGCGCACTTCGCATACCCTGACGGTTATGCGGCCACGTTACTCGGGAAATGGTTTAAGGTGCCGGTCACCATCACTTTACGCGGCACAGAAGTGCCGTTGTCTAAAACTCCCAGTCGCCGCCAACGATTATTAAAGGCTCTTAATGATGCCTCCCGAGTATTTTCGGTATCGGATTCTTTAAGGCGGCACGTAGTGGATTTAGGCGCCGACCCTCAGAAAATCCAGGTGGTGGGCAACGGCATCGATACCGCGAAATTTTTTCCTATTGATAAAAAACAGGCAAGGCAACATCGGCAAATTCCTGAAGACGCCCAAGTACTGATTTCGGTCGGCGGATTGGTCGATAGAAAAGGCTTTCACCGGGTGATCGAAGTTTTGCCGGCATTAATCGAAAAATACCCGCGATTGCTATACTTGATCGTCGGAGGCGCTAGTCCGGAAGGCAATATTCGCAGTCGCTTGGAGCAACAAGTTGAAACGCTGAATATTGGCCAACATGTGCGTTTTCTTGGGGCTTTGCCTGCAGAACAATTGCACGGCCCATTATCGGCAGCCGATTTGTTTGTGCTGGCTACTGCCAACGAGGGCTGGGCTAACGTGTTTTTGGAGGCTATGGCTTGCGGCTTGCCGGTGATTAGCACCGATGTTGGCGGCAATCGCGAGGTGGTTGCTGATGAAACATTGGGTACTATCGTGCCGTTTGGGGATGCTGACGCATTGTTAATGGCGCTTGATCATGCTTTGCAACGGCAGTGGGACCGGCAAGCGCTTGTAAATTATGCAGCTGATAACTCTTGGGATAAGCGGGTGGATATTTTGTTGGCGGAATTTAAAAAACTGGTGGAGTCATGAGCTTTTATACGTCTTTTTGTTCAACGGTAATCTTTCCGCTTCACGAAGCCTTAAAAAAGCATAGTACCGTCAAAGTTAGACGCGGCATGGAGCGCAGTCAGTGGCTAAAACCCGACGAGATTAGGCAGTTGCAATTGCAACATTTACGCGCGTTTCTGCAAGACGTACAAATTCATGTGCCTTACTACAGGCAGTTGTTCGCTACTTTGGGATTTGAGCCGGCGGACCTTGATAGTGTGAAAAAATTAGCCGAGCTACCGTTGTTAAGTAAGCCGGAAATCAGGCAGCATCTTGATGAAATGAAAGCGGACGATGCTAAAAGACTCGCACGTTTCAACACTGGCGGTTCCAGTGGAGAACCATTGATTTTTTACATCGGTAGCCGCCGAGTTAGCCATGATGTCGCGGCAAAGTGGCGGGCTACCCGTTGGTGGGGTGTGGATATAGGCGATCCAGAAGCAGTAATCTGGGGGTCTCCAATCGAACTAGGGGCGCAGGATAAAATTCGGCTGTTGCGCGATAAATTGTTGCGTACACATTTGATTCCGGCGTTCGAAATGTCGTCGGAAAAGTTGGATGGCTTTGTTCGACAAATCCAGCAGATTCGCCCGAAAATGTTATTTGGTTATCCTTCTGCGTTGGCCCACATTGCCAGTCATGCTGAGAAGCGGGGCGTAGCATTGCATAATTTGGGGATTAAAGTGGCTTTCGTGACATCGGAACGGCTTTACGATCACCAGCGGACAAAAATAGAAAACGTGTTTGCTTGTCCGGTTGCGAATGGTTACGGCGGGCGTGATGCCGGTTTTATCGCGCATCAGTGTCCCGAAGGCAGTATGCATATTACCGCTGAGGACATTGTCGTCGAGATTGTAGACAAACAAGGCCAGCCTTTACCTAACGGAGAGCTCGGTGAAATTGTGGTTACGCATATGGCAACCAGAGATTTTCCGTTTATTCGGTATCGTACCGGCGATATGGGAATATTGTCGGATAAAGTCTGTGCCTGCGGGCGAGGATTACCCGTGCTGGAGGAGATTCAAGGTCGAACCACCGATTTTGTAGTTGCTCAGGATGGAACAGTATTGCATGGCTTGGCATTGATTTATGTCTTGCGAGATTTAGAAGGCGTTGATTCCTTTAAAATTACCCAAGACAGTTTGGATAAAACCACTGTGCAAATTGTTAAAACCCTAAAATATCAAGCGGCTTACGAACAAAAAATCGTCGACGAATTTAAAAAACGTTTAGGACAAGCCGTTACTATCAATATCGAATACACCGATTACATTCCCAAGGAGCGTTCAGGAAAGTTCCGTTATGTGATCAGTCACGTCAAGGCATAACTATATCGATCACTATGACAAAATTTGCAGGATGGATGGGGAGCGGTCTCCAGAAAGATGAATCTATCGCTTTGCTGGGGCAAATGACGGCGGCAGATTCAATATTTAATGTTCGGCATGGTCAGAACTTCGCTTTTTCAACCGCTGCGACCGATATGACGGACAGTAATGGGGTGTTGTTGCTCGTCCCGCAGTCCGGTTCGCGATCAGGTCGCTCACAGAGTTTGTGGGATGCCTATTTAAGTCGCGGTGTCGATTTTTTAGTCGGTTTGCCGGAAGCTGATACCTTGCTGCTTATCGATACCAATCAGCAGCTGCTGATGTTGGCTACCGATCCGATTGGTCTCAGTAACATCTATTACGCAGAAGTTGCCGGTGGCCTAATATTCGGTTCAAGTGCCGATTTTATAGTGCGCCATCCTCAGGTCAGTAACGGCATTGCGCCGCAAGCGGTATTTGATTACATCTATCTCAACCATTGTCCCAGCCCTACAACGATTTATCGGCAAGTTAAAAAGCTGGAAGGTGGGCAGTGCTTGGTTTATCACAACGGACGAATCAGCTTAAAACGCTATTGGCTACCGGTATTTCGTGAGCAATCCTGCGATCTGCAGCAAGCCGGCTTGGAATTGCAGCAACAGTTGATCGAAGCGGTCAGAAGTATGGCCGATACCGAAGATAATACCGGCGCGTTTCTGAGCGGTGGGCTGGATAGTTCCAGTGTGGCGGGAGCCTTAGCTAGGGTATTTCCAGGTAAGGCGAAAACCTTTTCGATGGGTTTTGACGCTGACGGCTATGATGAAATCGAGTACGCCAATATTGCAGTGCAACGTTTCAATACGCGGCAACACCAGTATTACGTCACTCCCGAGGATACTGTTAATGCCGTGCCGGCAATAGCGGCTTACTACGATGAGCCGTTTGGGAATGCGTCGGCCTTGGCAGCGTATTATTGCGCCAAGTTGGCTAAGGATCATGGTGTTGACCGTTTGCTCGCGGGAGATGGGGGGGACGAGATTTTTGCGGGTAACGAGCGCTATGCCAAGCAAATGTTATTCGAGAGTTATCATCGCCTGCCAAAATTCCTAAGCGCTGGCCTCGAAGCAACATTAAATAACTTGCCGGATGTAATAGCCAAACAGAAACTACCGTTTAAGGCAAAACGCTATATCGATCAAGCGAACGCAGCGATGCCAGACCGCCTCCAGGATTACAATTTTTTGCATCGGCATGCTGCGGCAGACATTTTTCAAGCTGATTTTTTAGCGGAAATTGATACTTCTGCGCCCTTACGCCAGTTTAGGGAAGACTATTGGCGGCCGGAGTCTGCTAGTACCTTGAATCGTATGTTGTATCTGGATTGGAAAAACACGTTGCACGACAACGATTTGGTCAAAGTCAATAGAATGTGCGAAATGGCTGGTGTTGAAGTTTGCTACCCCTTGTTGGATAGACGCATTCTCGACTTGTCTTGCCGAATTCCCTCGAATGACAAGTTGCGAGGGCAAAAACTGCGCTGGTTTTACAAGCAAGCGATGGCGGATTTTTTACCGGAACGAATTATCAACAAGCCCAAGCACGGCTTTGGGTTGCCTTTCGGCGTTTGGCTGAAGGACCATCAGCCGCTTAAGCAGCTGGCTTATGGCGCAATAAATGATTTGAAGCGGCGCGAGTTTTTTAAACCGGACTTTTTGGATCATGCTATCGAGATGCATCAAAGCGTCCATGCTGCCTATTACGGCGATTTAGTGTGGATGTTGATGATGCTGGAGCTTTGGTTTGCAGGTAAGGGTTTGTAGTCAACCAATCCCCAAATTATTTAGCGATTTATAGGGGGGTGACAAAAAACGTCAGTTATGAACAAAAACTACTTTTTTGATAAGGTTGTGGCTACGGGAATATTGCCTTTGTTTATTTGTAAGGGCGTTGTGTAAGGCTTTGAAATGTATGTGGAATAGGCTTAATTTTATTGTTTTATTCTGTTCGGAAGATAATTGGCATGCTATTTGTTGATAAGTCTGAGAGTTTTAAGTTCCGTTCATCATAAAAAAGAAGGTGGTTATGAATAAGCAAATGCAAAAAGTACAACAAGGTTTTACCTTGATCGAGTTAATGATCGTAGTTGCGATCATCGGTATCTTGGCAGCCATTGCGATCCCGGCTTACCAGGATTACACCGTTAAATCTAAAATCTCGGAAGGACCAAGCTTAGCTTCGCCAGCATTTACTGCTGCCGGTGTGTCTTGTAGTGAGCAAACCCTAGGTTCAGGTACTAATACGAGTAGTAACTTTAATTTGCCGGCAGCTGCTCTCATTTGGGGGAAATATGTTCAATCAGTCGCCCTTACATCAGGCTCTACTAGTAGTGCAACAGTAACAATTACTTATAGAACTATTGGTCAAGCGGTTACCCCCGGGACTGACAATATTCTTGAGTACGATGGAGCATGTACAAGTGGTGCGGGCATGAGATGGACTATAAATACTGGTGTGGCAAACTCCGTGCAACCTAAATACCACCCTAAAACCTAACTGATTCGTTTTGAACTTAATGAAAGGGGCTGCGAAGCCCCTTTTTTTATGGCATTGCTCAAATTGGAAAAAATATGGCTAAGGTTAATAGATTCATCGGATCGAAAGCTGTAAATTCTGGTGTGCTGTTACTACAGTTAATAGTAGTGATAGTAGGTGTATACCTTGCCGGAAAGTCAGGTCCTTTTCTGGCTGACGACTATCCGAATATCATTGATAACCAAGGCGTTGTTTTACAGAGATTGAACGCAAAAGAATTGGCTGCTGCATGGAGCGGGAATACCAGTGGACCTTTCAAGCGCCCTTTAGCCAGTCTAAGTTTTGCGTTAAATTATTTTTACGCTGGACAGCAATTTGATCCAGTTCCATTCAAGTTGACCAACATTGGCATCCACGTCATCAATAGCTTTCTGGTTTTCTTGCTAAGTTGCCAACTGTTGAAGATTGCCTCACCTAATTCTCCTGTTCGAAAACTAGCTTTTCTTTCCGCGCTAATTTGGGCGGTACACCCGTTACAACTGACTTCTGTGCTGTATGTCGTCCAGCGTATGAACAGCATGGCCTGCATGTTTATGTTGAGTGGATTTTTAGTGTTTTTAAAAGGTAGGTTACAGCTAGAAAAGCCTGCTGGCCTGCTGTTTATGGTGCTGGGCTGTGTGCTTGGTACAGGCTTAGGGGTTTTATCCAAGGAAAATGCGTTGCTTTTGCCGCTATTGATTTTTGTCAGTGAAGTAACCTTGTTACCGCCGATCCCAATAGCGTCCCGCTTTAAAGTGTACAGCTATTACCTTGTCACCGTCATATTGCCGGTATTGTTTGGCTTGGCGTACTTGCTGACTCATCCGGAATATGTGCTGGGCGGTTATTTGACGCGCGAATTTACGCTGGCAGAGCGTTTAATGTCCGAAGCCAGAATACTGTTTTACTATCTGGGATTGCTGTTCTATCCGGATAATACCCAGCTCAGTCTGGCGCACGATGATTTTGTTTTGAGCAAGGGCCCGTTTCAGCCTTTTGGTACAGTGCTGTCGATTACCGGTATTGTAGTGTTGATAGTGGTAGCAATCTATAACACTTGTCAAAACAAAACTCGTTTTTTGAATTTTGCGGTTCTTTGGTTTTTTGTCGGACACGCTATGGAGTCCACTATATTTCCTTTGGAATTGATATACGAGCATCGCAATTATCTGCCCAGTATCGGGATTGTTTTAGCGCTAGTGGCTTTGTTGTACGAGCTACTAACGAAGCAAATCAGCAGTAGGCTACTCAATGGATTGTATGCCTGTATCATTGGCAGTCTGGCTTTGGCTACGCATACCCGTGCCGCAATCTGGTCAAATCTCGACAGTTTTAGTTACTTTGAGGTGCGTAATCATCCCGGCTCCGTGCGGGCCAATAGCGCTTATGCCAACAATCTCGAACTCAAACGCGGTCCCAACGCAGAAACCTATCAGTATTATCTGACAGCCTCCAAACTAAACATTTTTGAAGTGTCAACCTTGATTGAGATGTTTATGGAACTCAACAGATTGATAAATTTTCAAGGTGTAGCTAAAGATCAAAAATACGCTGCGTTACCTACGCGATACGATGAACCCTTGGTGCTTGATGTTAAGTATATGGAAGCGCTGAGAGATTTGGTGCATAAGGAAGTTCTGCGCAGAATATCGGATAAGTCTCATCCGTTGCGTACCATGGATTCGATACGGACCGCTGCTACTTGTTTGATCAATGGCGATTATGAATGCAAAACGATTGCAGCAAATGTTTTGGAATGGTCAGACGCTGCGTTGATGCAGCCAAACTTCACCGATAAACCGATGATGCATCTTATCAAAGCAAAGGTCTATTTCACTCAGGGGCAAACAGAAAGCACATTTGAGGAAATGGATAGAGCTATTGCGCTGGATCCAAATAGAATGTATTTCCGTGCCGAAAAAGCCTACTTGTTTATCGAGTTAAAGGAATACGACAAGGCGGAGGATGTAATCCGTGAAGCTGAATTGCTGGGTGTGGCAAATGGTTTTGATGCGAAGGAATTTCAAAAACTCAGAGATGCGATTGTTTATAAAAAAGCTATCGCTCAGACTCCAAAAGCCATAATTTCGCCCTCCGATATTATTCAGCATCCCTAGGTCAAATTCACTAAAATACCCGCATAGATTTTCAATCTGATTTGCTTGGATTAGCTTAATGCTATTCGAGTTTGAGCAAATTGCCACCAACAGCCCTCAAAGCCTGGGATTATGCGGATACTCAATATAGTCTTCAAAAATATCAATTCACTGGAAGGCGAAGGCCGAGTCGATTTCGACCAGGGACCTATTGCCGACAGTGGTGTGTTTGCTATCACTGGCCCCAACGGCTCCGGTAAGACCAGTATCCTTGATGTGATTACGCTAGGCCTATACGGTGAGACTTTTCGTTTCGACAAGCCTGCCGAGCATGTAATCACCAAGCAGGCAAACGATAGCTTCGCACAGGTTGAATTTGCTTTAGATGGCGAGAGGTTTCGTTCCTCATGGCAGGTAAAACGGCCTGCTGACGCAAATCAAGATCAGGTTTTACAGCCGGAAATGAGCTTGACTAAGTTAAACGATAATTCGGAGTTACTCGCCAGGACACCAAATACAGTACGGACCAAAATTGCCGAGTTGACGGGCATGGACTTTCATAAATTCAGCAAATCGATGGTCTTGCCGCAGGGCGACTTTGCGGCTTTTCTAAATGCGCTGGATAGCGAGCGCATGGACATTCTGGAAAAAATCAGCGGTACCCAGATCTATGTTGAGTATCGGCAGCGGACTGAAGGTAACTTTCATGCATCGCTCAATCGTTTAACGCAACTACAACAGGATATTGATCTGATTCCTTTGCTCAGTCCGGAAGCCTTGCAAGCCGGTGAGCAAGACTTACAGGATTTCAAGGATCAAGTTGCTGAGTTAAAAAACCACCAAAAACAGTTGCAACAGCAACTATTTACAATCGAAAACATTCACTCACTAGAAGGACGCCAAAGACAACTTCTCGAACAGTCAAAGAAAGTTGATGCGCAAATTAAGCTATTACAAGACGATTTACAGAAAATTGCCGACTTTCAGCAAGCGACGCAGTTTCGCGAAGAAGTAATTTTATTGGATGGTAAGCAGGGACAGATTGTCCAGAGTCAGGCTACCTTGGATGCTTATCGTCAGGAGCTGAATGCACTACAGCGCCAACTTGGCGAAGACGTCAGTAACGCAATCGTCCCAAGCCTGAATGGTAAAAGCGTAGAGGAGCAAAAACAGGCTATTGACGCGCTGAAATTGAAAGTGGGTGATCTCAAGCTGGCGTTGCCGCGTGAAGCCGAACTGGTGCAGACGCTGCAACAACAATTGGACGAAAGAAAGGCCAGTCTTGCGGAAATAGACGGCTGGTTGCAAGATCATCAGGTGGACGCTAGTTTGCAGTCTGACTTTCCCGACGTGGTGCAGTTACGTAATCTCCGGACAGAATTGGCGGAGCTGGCCGGTAAGCAGAAGACACAAGCCAATTGGACTAAAAACACGACTGCGGCGCTGAAAAAAAACCAGACTGCTTTGCGCGATACTAAAACGGCGGTTGCCGATTTGAATGAGCGTATTGAAGCTGCACGTAAAACCCTACTGGAGTTGGCGCAAGGTAAAAGTTTCGAGGAGTTGAAGGAGTTACTGGTAGAGCAGCAAACACGGGTCAATGATTTTCAGGAACTGCACTCGCTGGCTGCGGTTAATGCCAAATTTACCAAAAAAAGTTTTTTTAGTTGGTTCTCTCGTAATAAAGCGCCGGAACTGCCCGATGAGACTCGCTTGCAAGCCAGGCTGGATGCCCTGCGAGACGAGATGGACCGTGAAGAGAATATCGGCAAAGCCTTGGAGCAAGCCGTGCTGAATGAGGCATTGCTGAAAAAATTTAGCGGTGATCGCGGCAAGTTGGTTGATGGTAAACCGTGTTTTTTATGTGGCTCCTTAGATCATCCCTATGTTTCTAAACCGCCAATCCAAACCAACTCAAAAAAAGCCTTAGTCGATCAGCGCGGCAAGATGCAGGCCTTAAAAGCGGCTATCGATAGTGTCTCCGGGCAGTTGGCAGTGGCAAAAAAGCAAGGTACTCAATTGTCTGCTCGGCAGCAAAGATTGCAGCAAATGCGCTCGCAATGGTTGGTTTTGAGCAACCGTTTAAATGTCGTCAGTGCGGAGTTGGACATCAATAATTTGTCTTTGCAAAAACGCTTGTGGGACGCAGAAGCCCAGGAGTTGGAGAAAATCAAAAACCTGGTCAATGAGCACGCGCAGTTACAGCGTAATGTGGCTAAGTGGACGGCCGAGCTAGAAGCCAAGCACGCTTTGGTAGAAAAATTAACGGCGTCGGTGGAGCAACTTGATGCCACTTGGCGTAATCGGCCTCAGGAATACATCGAATCCGAACAGCTTTTCGCTAGTCGTACGGCGGAACAAAAGGCGCTTGTTGATAAACTGGAAAAGCAGTTGGCTTTATTGGGTGAGAAGTTACCAGGAAAAGGCAAAGAAAATATAGTCTTCGATAAGCTCAATACCCGGCGCCAGGATTATCAAATCCGCGAGTTACGTCAGAAGGGCTTGCTGGAGGAGATTGCTAGCTTGCAAGATAGATTGCAAGTCAGCCAAGCAAAAATAGCCAGTTATCAGGAGCAGATGGCAGGCGCTTTGACTAGTTTGCAAACGGAAGAATCGCTGGGTTTGCATCTAGTTATCCTGGAGAAGCAAAAACTCATCGTCGAATTGGAGCGGCAAATAGCCACCCAGCAACTCGAACTAGATGCAATGCGGCGAGTTCTAGCTAATAAAATTGCGGGTGGCGTTTTTGCTGATGTCGATAATTTACGGTCGGCTTTAGAGCTGATCGATAGGCGGGCGGAAATTGAGCAAAAGCTGGAACAGCAAAATACGCAATTGGCAGCAATCGGCGAAGAACTGGCTAAACTGTCAGCCGATTTACAAAATGAATTGGCGCTTATGCCGGCCAATTTAAACGAAGCCGATCTTTTGGGAATGCAACGTCAGCTATCCCAGAAAATCGATATAGCCGAACAAGAAGTAGCTACGTTGGAAACTAAGCTGGATAAACAGTCAGCTTATCAAGAAAAATATCAGAGCCTTCAGGCGCTTTTGGCTGAGCAAAGGGTCATACACGCGCAAGCCGAAGCGGAAATGAAGTTGATTAATGACGAGCAGGGTGGTTTCCGGCGGCGTATTCAACAGTTGTTGGTGGATAATTTGTTGTCGCAAGCCAACCGGATTTTGGAAAAACTAAGCGGACGTTACTATATTCGCAGTTTGGCCAGTGATAATGGTTTGGCGCTAGAGGTTGAAGATACCAAACAAAAAAATCTACGGCGATTGCCGAAAACCTTGTCTGGCGGGGAGAGCTTTGTGGTCAGTTTGGCTTTGGCCTTGGCGCTAGCTGAGATTGCCAACAACGGTAAGGCGATCGATTCACTGTTTCTGGATGAGGGCTTTGGTAATTTAGATGCGGAAGCCCTGTATCTGGCAATGAGTGCCTTAGAAGGCTTGAAGACTCAAGGGAAAACGGTCGGTGTAATTTCACACGTCGAAGGGGTAAAAAAGCGCATCAAAACGCAGATTGAATTGGTAAAAAAAGCCAACGGTATGAGCGAGTTGAAGATGGTTGCTTGATCTGACGGTGGAGTAGGTGAACGCTCCACCACAAAATTAATTGCTGGGGCGGAAGGCTTTGCCGTAGGTGGTTTCCGCGTTGAAATTGTCCCAAACATATAAAGGATAGACGATGGGCTGCGTGGGGATTGGCGAGGAAACCAAATCCAGCACGCCGACACCGATTCTTCCTCCCATGTTCAATAACCCTTTAAAAGTACCGCCGATAAAGCCGTAAATAACATTGCTTTGATTATTGATTAAAATAATGTTTTTCGGTATTTCCAGGGAGGATGTGGTGATGTTGGCAAGGCCGGTAGTCAGTTTTCGCCCGAAGGTTTCGCCATAGGTTTCGGCCTCTTCCGCTAGGCTTGGCAAGCTGGTCATTAGAAAAGCTGCGAATAAAACAGTGGTCAGGGCGCGAGTATTTCGATTCATAACTGATCCTGTATATGAGAATGGATTTGAGAATCTGTTGGTCGAGTCGGATTTACCGCTTCGACCGACAATCGCTCGAAAGTATAGCAGAGCCCTGAACTGTTTACTTTTTCAACGCCTTGGCAAATGCGTTGCTCATGCTGTTCTGTAGCGCGGGCTGCTGTTTAGGTTTGTGAACGGTTCTTTGCGGTTTTTCTTTTGGAATAATCTCACCGGCATCCACGTTTTTTCGCATGCTTAGAGAGATACGTTGGCGTGCCACATCCACTTCCAGTACCCGCACTTTTACCATGTCACCGGTTTTTACGATGCTACGGGGATCTTTAACAAAGTCATCCGCCAAGTGTGAAATATGCACCAAACCGTCTTGATGTACGCCAATATCAACAAAAGCACCGAAATTGGCGACGTTGGTCACGACGCCGTCTAACGTCATGCCCGGTTCAAGATCGGTAATTTTCTCCACGCCATCCTTGAATTGCACGCTTTTAAACTCCGGACGCGGGTCGCGGCCTGGTTTTTCCAGTTCCTGTAAAATATCCGAAACGGTGGGAACGCCAAAATTGGCGTTGGCATAGTTTGCCGGATTCAGGCCGCGTAAAAACTGGCTTTGGCCGATCAAGTCGCGGATTGATTTGCCCGTATCATCTAGGATTGCATTGACCACGGGGTAGGCTTCCGGATGTACGGCAGATGCGTCTAGCGGGTTGTCGCCGTTCATGACTCTGAGAAAGCCGGCTGCTTGTTCGAACGCTTTATCGCCTAGGCGCGGCACTTTTTTCAGCTGATTGCGGTTCGCAAACGGGCCATTGGCATCGCGAAACGCAACGATGTTTTCGCTGATGCTGCTGCTAAGTCCAGATACTTGTTTCAGCAAAGCTACCGAAGCTGTGTTTACGTCTACGCCGACCGCGTTCACGCAATCCTCTACCACGGTATCGAGCATTCGAGCCAATTGCACTTGGTTAACATCATGTTGATATTGACCAACGCCTATCGATTTTGGATCGATTTTCACCAGTTCCGCCAGTGGGTCTTGTAGCCGGCGGGCTATCGATACTGCGCCGCGTAATGAGACGTCGAGGTCTGGAAACTCCTTAGCAGCCAGTTCCGATGCCGAATATACCGACGCGCCGGCTTCGGAAACTGTGATTTTTTGAAAATTAAGGTCTTTATGTTGCTTCATCAAGTCTGCAACCAATTGATCAGTTTCCCGAGAAGCGGTGCCGTTACCGATACTCACCAGTTGTACTTGGTGCTGCTTGATCAATTTAGCCAGAACTGCTATCGATTGATCCCACAGGTTCTTAGGTTGATGCGGGTAAATGGTTTCTGTGGTCAACAGCTTGCCGGTTGCGTCAACCACAGCAACTTTGACACCTGTGCGAATGCCGGGGTCCAGGCCCATGGTCGCTTTGGGACCGGCTGGCGCCGCCAGCATCAAGTCGCGCAAATTGCTGGCAAACACTCTAATGGCTTCTTGCTCGGCGGCTTCGCGCAGTCTCAGCTTTAGATCCATATCGATACGGGTAAATAGTTTGATTTTCCAGGCAAAGCGGGCGGTTTCGGCCAACCAGGTATCGGCGGGTTTTTCTGTGTCTTTAACTTGCAGGCGTTGACTAACGAATTGTGAACATAGCTGATGTTCTTCTTGATCCAGTTCCGCCGGTTTCAGGGTTAAGGACAGTAAATCCTCGTTACGACCGCGGAACAAAGCCAAGGCACGGTGCGACGGAATCTTATTGATCGCTTCACGGTAGTCGAAATAATCCTTGAATTTTGCTGCCTCTGCCTCCTTGCCGGCCACGACGCTAGCGTGCAGGATCCCCTTATTCCAAACACGTTCGCGCAATTCAGCAAGTAGTTCGGCATCTTCGGAAATACGCTCCATGATGATCTGACGGGCGCCCTCCAGGGCTGCCGCGACATCCGCGATACCTTTTTCAGCGTCGATATAGCTAGCTGCGATTTGTTCGGGGATTAGGTCGCGATTATCCAGGATGGCGTCGGCTAATGGTTCAAGACCGGCTTCGCGAGCAATTTGTGCTTTGGTGCGGCGTTTAGGCTTGTAGGGTAGGTATAGGTCTTCCAGAAGCGTTTTGGTGTCGGCGTCGAGTATTGCTAGTTCCAGTTCCGGGGTGAGCTTTCCTTGCGAGCGAATGGTGTCGAGAATTGAGTCGCGGCGGCTGTTAAGTTCCCGCAAATAAATCAATCTTTCCTCAAGATTTCGCAATTGCGTATCGTCCAGGCCACCGGTTACTTCTTTGCGATAGCGGGCTATGAAGGGCACCGTGGCGCCATCGTCCAATAGGGCGGCTGCGGCGGCGACTTGTTGCGGCTTAACTGAAAGTTCTTCGGCAATGCGTTGGATAACGTCCATCTGTAGCTAAAATAAAATTGGTATAAAGGCTCAATTCTACATTAGCGTGGGTTCTTGAAAAAGCGAACTATCAGAAATGGAGTGAGAAACTTGCAGGCACAAAAAAGGCGCCAGCTGAATTCTCAGCTGGCGCCTAAATTGCTAAGCAAAAATTATTTTGCTTGGCTTAAAACGTCGTTATTAAAATCTTTATGCTTTGCCAAAACTTGGGCTTCAGCTTGGGCAGAAGTTTCGCCGCTGTATTTGAGATGTTTGGTTTCATCCGCTTTCAGCAAAACGACGCCAGCAATAGCAATTGCAGTAACAACAGCAACTACAGTAAAGGTATTGTCTTTTTCTTGTTCAGCCATTTTTATAATCCTCATCTTGTTGTTGTAATAATTAGCCCTAAACGGGGCAACTCGAGTTGTATGTCGAAATTAGTATTATTGTTGGTCGACGGTGCATTTTTTACACTCAAAACTGTTTTGTGTCAAAACAATATTTTTGCGATTATTCGTTTTGATTGATAGGTGTTTTATTTTTCTAATAAAATCAACTTATTATGGGCTTTTCTTTTGGCTGAAAAGTATCCGGTTTCGATGTGATGCTGTTGCTGCGTATCTGTTTCGGCGTGGCTTGCTATGCATTTATGCCATATGCCTGAAGCCTGAAGCCTGCATTACTGCGGCAAGTCGAGAAATATTGCGGGAAATCCCTGTCGTTTGTCGAGTGTTCTGCGAGGCGATGAAGAGAAAGGAGATATAGTTAACTTCGGCCATCGTGCAGGTTGCATGATAGGATTGGAATTTGAATCTGGCAGTCTGTTTGTTCTTACGGCGTTGTGTTGTTCGAATGGAGGCGGCTCGAAAATAATCTTTAGCTAAATTTGGGGTACTCATGCTTAAACACATACATCTTCTTTTCGTGGTAGTTTTGGTCGTCAGCTTTATTGGGCGCGTGGTGCTTGCCGAGCTAAAGCCAGCTCTGTTGGAGCAGAAATGGCTAAAAATTGGTCCGCATGTTATTGCGAGTTTGGTCTTGTTGACCGGATTTGCCTTGGTTTTCCAAGGAGGTTGGTTATCAGCAGAATTTGCTTGGATTGTAGCCAAGCTATTGATGTTGATAGTTTACATTGGCCTGGGGATTGTGGCGATTCGCCAATCGGGACGTTCGCGGTGGTTGGCTTTTGGTGGCGCATTGATTTGTTTGTATTACATCTCCAAGGTTGCTGTGACTAAGCAGGTTTTTTTCTTTCTTTAAGTGTTGTTCTATGCGTTGGAGTTTGCCCGCGAGGCCTTGTGTTTCGTAGAGAGTAGATAAATTTGGCTTGCGAAAAATAGTTATTGACAGATGGTGAAATTTGTAGGCTAACGAAAAAAGCTTGTCAAAGCGTTTTTATTCGGATAACCTCAAACCTCCTGTCAATACTCAACGTAAGGAGGGTAGGATGCGAAAAACGAAATTGACGGCAATATTATTGCTTTCAGCGAGTCTAGCGTCTTTTAGCTCTGTAGGTTTAGCGAAAACAGAAAGGAACGGTTTTCTTTCCCTTGAACAAAGCGGCGTCGCATCGTATTACAGCGACAAATTGCATGGTCAGCGGACAGCAAACGGTGAATTTTATGATAAAAACGCATTAACTGCGGCTCACGCGAGCTTGCCGTTTGGTTCTTTGGTGCGTGTCGTTAATCTTAGTAATAATCGTAGTGTCGAGTTGCGGATAAATAGCCGCGCTCATAAAGCCAATAAGCGGCTGCTTGATGTGTCCAAAAGGGCGGCCAGCGAGCTTGGTTTCATCCAAGCAGGCTTGGCGAAAGTCAAACTTGAAGTTCTGCGTGTAGGCGACGCCTAAGTTGCCTGTAGTGATGTAATTCGGTCTACGGACCGGATTACATCGTCCTCGCTTATTCTGAAATCTCTCAAACTTACTTGTTAAGCGGTTTCTTTAATCGCTTTAAAACCGATGTCTGTTCGGAAATACACATCCTGCCAGTTGATTTGTCTGCATAGCTCGTAGGCTTTTTCCTGGGCTTGAGCGATGCTGTCGCCCAATGCACACGCGCATAATACTCGGCCTCCAGCGGTGACTACTTGGCCTGCAACTTGTTTGGTGCCGGCATGAAACACTTTAAAATCGTCACCAATATTGCCCGGTAATCCGCTGATTGGATGGCCTTTGGCGTAGTCGTCGGGATAGCCGCCGGCTGCGAGTACGACACCCAATGAAGGGCGTTCGTCCCACTCCGTAGTCGTATGATCAAGTTGTTTATCTATGGCCGCCAGACAAAGTTCAACCAAATCGCTTTTTAAACGCATCATGATCGGTTGGGTTTCCGGGTCGCCAAAGCGGCAGTTGTATTCCAACACTTTGATACTACCGTTCTTGCCTATCATTAGGCCGGCATAGAGAAAGCCGGTATATTCGTTACCGTCTTCACGCATGCCTTGCAGCGTGGGCAAAATTACCTCATTCATGACACGTTGGTGAATCTCCGGCGTCACCACAGGTGCGGGAGAATAGGCCCCCATGCCGCCGGTGTTGGGACCTAAATCGCCGTTGTCGCGGGCCTTGTGATCTTGAGAGGTAGCCATGGCCAAGGCATGCAAGCCGTCGGCGATAACGATAAAACTGGCTTCTTCGCCATCCAAAAATTCTTCAATCACCACCCGGTGTCCGGCTGTGCCAAACGTATTGCCGGCTAACATGTCTTGAACCGCGGCAATTGCCTCTTGTTCGGATTGGGCGACGACTACACCTTTACCGGCTGCCAAACCATCGGCTTTGACAACGATGGGTGCGCCATTTTCGCGGATATACGCGATTGCCGGTTCAACTTCTGTAAAACTGTTGTACGCGGCTGTGGGGATGCCGTGGCGGATCATAAAATCCTTACAGAAGGATTTGGAGCCTTCCAGCTGCGCGGCTTGAGCAGTCGGCCCGAAGCACTTCAAACCAGCGGCGGAAAATCGGTCGACTATGCCTCTGACTAAGGGTACCTCCGGTCCAATTATGGTGAGCTCTATGTCTCGGGCTTGAGCGAAACTCAATAAACCTTCGATATCGTCGGCCTGAATATCTACATTGTTTATGCCGTGTTCCAGGGCAGTGCCAGCGTTACCAGGCGCAACGTAGACGTTGCCGGCTTTTGCGGATTGCCTGACTTTCCAGGCCAAGGCGTGTTCTCGGCCGCCACTACCTACGATCAAAATGTTCATATAAGGTTGTCCCGTATTAATGTCTGAAATGCCGCATGCCGGTCAATACCATTGCGATATTGTGTTCGTCGGCGGCGTCAATCACTTCTGCATCGCGCATCGAGCCGCCTGGATGAATAACTGCGGTTATGCCGGCCGCCGCGGCCGCGTCGATGCCGTCGCGGAACGGAAAAAAGGCGTCGGATGCCATGACCGAGCCGGGCACGGTTAATCCTTCGTCGGCGGCCTTGATGCCGGCGATTTTTGCCGAATAAACTCGACTCATTTGTCCGGCGCCAATGCCGATGGTCTGGCCGTTTTTGCCGTAAACGATGGCATTGGATTTAACAAATTTAGCGACTTTCCAGACGAATAATAGGTCCGCCAATTCTTGTTCAGTTGGTGCGCGTTTGCTGACTACTTTCAAATCGGCAGCGCTGATTTTGCCGGTATCCTTGTCCTGAACTAATAAGCCGCCTGTGATGCGTTTAAAATCTAAAGCTGATTCATGGGTATTTGTCCAATAGCCGGTTTCCAGCACCCGGACGTTCTGTTTTTTAGCCAACGCCGCTTGCGCACCCGCTGATATGGCCGGCGCGATGATCACTTCGACGAACTGGCGTCCTGCGATTTCTGCAGCAGTCTTTTCGTCCAATTCGCGGTTGAAAGCGATGATACCGCCAAAAGCGGAAGTCGGGTCGGTCGCGTACGCCAGATTGTAGGCGTCGAAAATGTCACCGCTTACCGCAACGCCGCAAGGATTGGCGTGTTTGACGATCACGCAGGTTGGTTGGTCGTTAAACGCTTTGACACATTCCAATGCCGCATCGGCGTCGGCAATATTGTTGTAAGACAATGCCTTGCCTTGTAACTGTTTGGCAGCGGCTATGCTGCCGGCGGGTGGATTTTTTTCACCATAAAAAGCCGCGTTTTGATGGGGGTTTTCGCCGTAACGCATGCTCTGCAGGCGGTGGAATTGCAGATTTAGGGTTTCCGGGAAATCGCCGCTATCGACGACTTTGCTCAGGTAAGCGGCAATCATCGTGTCGTAACGCGCAGTATGCTCGAAGCTTTTTAGCGCCAATTTAAAACGGGTGTCGTGGCTTAGGGCGCCGGCATTAGCTTGTAACTCGGCCAAAATTTTCGGGTAATCGACCGGATCGACAACGATAGCCACGTCGTTATGGTTCTTGGCTGCGCCCCGGATCATGCTGGGGCCACCAATGTCGATATTTTCAATCGCGGTTTCCAGATCGCAATCGGGTTTTGCGACGGTTTGTTCGAAGGGATACAAGTTGACCACCACCATGTCGATAGCTTTGATGCCGTTTTCGACCATAACAGCATCATCAATGCCGCGCCGACCTAGAATGCCGCCGTGAACTTTGGGATGCAAGGTTTTAACGCGGCCGTCCATCATTTCCGGGAAGCCGGTGTAGTCGGAGACTTCGGTAACGGCAATATTATTGTCGGCCAGCAGTTTGGCCGTGCCGCCGGTAGATAGTAGCTCGATGCCCAGGTGGCTGAGTTCTCGGCAAAATTCCAGAATACCGGCTTTGTCGGAAACGCTGACCAATGCGCGGGTCACTTTTTTATTTATGCCCAAAGTGGGATTCATGCAAACCTCAAGAAAGGGTAAAGAGAAGGGTTGGAGATTAACCTATGCCGTAATGTTCAAGCTTTTTGCGCAAGGTGCTGCGGCTGAGACCGAGGATAATCGCGGCTTTGCTTTGATTGTAATCGCAGTGTTTCAGCGTGGTTTCCAATAAGGGTCTTTCCACTTCTGCTAACACCAAATGGTATAAGCCGCTGGAATCGTGCCCGTTTAGGTGGGCGAAATAGTCTTCGACGCAATGACGGACATGGTCAGACAGCGTTTGCTCGCTGCCGGTGACTTTATGTGTAAGATATTTTCCCATCTAGGCGGCTCGTGGTGTCAGCAAATTGAAAGAGGCATTGACGAGCGCGAGTTGCCGCGCAGCGTGTTGGGCTTGGTTAATCGCAGTCTTTTGGTCGGCAGACAGAGTGCCGAGATGATCGAAATACCAGCCGATGTGCTTGCGGGCGATTCTAACACCACTGTCATCGCCATAAAAACTGTATAAATTTTCCAGGTGCCGGTTGATGACGGCTTTGATGTCGGTCAAGCTAAGTGGTGAATATGTCGTGTTGCTGAGATGGGCGACTAGGTCATTAAATATCCAGGGTTTGCCTTGCGCCGCTCGCCCTATCATCACCGCGTCGGCACCTGTATATGCCAAAACTTGCCTGGCTTTGGCGGCGCTATCGATGTCCCCGTTTGCGATAATCGGAATACTGACACTTTGTTTGACCTGTTTGATGGTGTCGTACTCAGCATGTCCGGTAAATTTACAGGCTCGGCTGCGTCCGTGGATGGTAAGCGCTTGAATGCCGCAACTCTCAGCAATCTTGGCGATGCTTGGCGCGTTTCTATTAGTTGAGTCCCAGCCTGTGCGAATTTTTAGGGTTACCGGAATTTCCACGGCATTGATTACAGCGTCTAAAATTTTAGCCACCAAGGACTCGTTTTTCAGTAGCGCGGAGCCCGCAGCCACCGAGCAAACTTTTTTTGCCGGGCAGCCCATGTTAATGTCGATTATCTGGGCGCCTCGGTCCTGATTCAATTTGGCCGCTTCAGCCATTTGCCAAGGGTCGGTACCCAAAATTTGTACCGAGCGCAGGCTAACGTCATCGTTGAAATCGAGCTTTTTTAGAGTGCGAGGGTGATGTTGCAGGCTGCGATTAGAAATTACCATTTCCGACACCGTAAGGCCTGCACCAAATTCGCTGCAGATTTGCCGAAATGGCGCGTCAGTAATGCCCGCCATAGGCGCTAGTAATACTGGGTTGGGAAGTTCGTAAGGGCCAATTCGCATGAAAAGCCAAGCTAGTCGAAAAAGGCGGCAAATGATACCCGAAAACGCGCGGATTAACGATGGCTGAAAGAAAGTTCTTGAAAATCGTTGTTAGCGTTGATTTGGGAGTAAGTCCTGAGTATTAGTTTGGCGTTTAAATCTCCTGTGACCATTATCGCCGCGAAATCCACGGATGAAGTAGAAGCGTAGACAATCGGCGAGATTTCCAGATTCGTTGAAGAGGATTGCATCGCTTGCCTGCGATGAAGTAGTCTTGGCAGAACAATTATGGAGTTAGATTCAATGGATAAACAAAGCTCAAATACTGTTTGGCATCATGCCACCGTAACACGTAGCCGCCGAGAGATTTTAAACGGGCACAAATCGGCCATTCTGTGGTTTACCGGTTTATCCGGGGCAGGCAAGTCAACTTTGGCTCATGCCGTCGAGGAGCGGTTGTACCAATTAAAGTGTCGAACGTTTGTGTTGGATGGCGATAACGTTCGCCAAGGCTTATGTGGCGATCTGGGGTTTAGTCATCAAGACCGGCAGGAGAATATCCGTAGAATTGCCGAAGTCGCCAAATTAATGCTGGAAGCCGGTACGATAGCGTTAACTGCCTTTATTTCGCCCTTCCGGGCTGAACGGCAATATGCGCGAAATTTGGTACCGCACGGCGATTTTATTGAAATTTACTGCAACTGTGATTTGTCCGTGTGTGAACAGCGGGATGTAAAAGGTCTATATAAAAAAGCGCGGCAAGGCGATATTAAGCTATTCACCGGCATATCTTCTCCTTATGAAGTGCCGGAAAACCCCGAGATGGTAGTAGGTACCGGAACGTATGAGTTGGAAGCCTGTGTCGACCAAGTCATGAGCATGCTCGAGCAGCGCGGTGTTATCGCCTCTACTAAAGGCGAAATGTAAAGTGAATATCGACGTATTTAATGGCGATGCAGATGGTATTTGTGCGTTGCTACAGTTGCGATTGGCTTTTCCCAAGGAGTCTGTGCTTGTTACTGGGGTCAAGCGCGACATTGGTTTATTAAGTCGAGTTTGCGCTGAGGCAGGCGATCAGATAGTTGTGCTCGACATCTCTCTGGATAAGAATCGCTTAGCGCTATGCGAGCTCCTTAATAAAGGTGTCAGTATTTTTTACATGGATCACCATTATTCAGGTGAAATTCCAGTTCACCAAGGTCTGACCTCTTTAATAAGCACTGATGCCAACGTTTGCACAAGTTTATTGATGAATATTTATTTGAAGCAACGCTTTGCCGAATGGGCTGTGACAGGGGCTTTTGGCGATAATTTGGATGCTTCGGCAAGAGAAGCCGCTAAGTTACTTAATTTAACGGCCCAAGAATTGCTTAAGCTACAGCAACTGGGAATCGCTATCAATTACAACGCTTACGGTACGAGTATCGATGATCTATATTTTGCTCCGGATGAGCTCTATAGGCAGCTGGAAGGTTTTATATCGCCGTTTGATTTTATCCGGGATAAGGCGGAAATTTGTCAGCAATTATTTAATGGTTATAACGAGGATATGAGTCTAGCGGCGCAAGTTGATGCTGAATATCAGACCGACAGTATCTCGGTAGTTATTTTGCCTGATGAAAAGTGGGCAAGGCGGGTATCTGGTGTATGGGGAAATCAACTGGCTAATCAATATCCGGATAGGGCTCATGCAATCGTTAGCAACAATCAAAGAGGAGGCTATCAAATTAGCGTTAGAGCCCCGATAAATAATAAAGTTGGTGCCGATGTGTTATGTGCCTTATTTTCTGGTGGCGGCCGTAAGGCTGCGGCAGGTATTAATCATATTCCATACCAGCAGTTGACCAATTTTGTAGCGGCTTTTCAAAGCCAATATCAGTGAGCCAAGTTTTTTGTGAAAAATAGCTTATTAACTACTTGTGTTGTTTATACGATTTTTGTCGTTTACGGCAGTTTGGTGCCATGGCAATTTAATAGTATTTCGTTAAGCGATGCTTGGTTTCGTTTTCAGAATATTGAATATTTGACCCTGGGTATTGCGTCAAGAGCAGATTGGGTTGCCAATATTCTGCTATTTATACCGCTTGCCTTTCTTTGGCTGGGTACGCTTTCCCTAAAGCAACAATTTGTTGGTAGGTGTGTGTCGTCAGTTTTTGTATTGATAGTCAGTTTTTTGCTTTGTTCGACTATCGAATTTACTCAGTTATTTTTTCCTCCCAGAACGGTGTCGTTAAACGACATAATAGCCGAAACTTTGGGAGCCGCCATTGGTGTTTTTGCTTGGTGGGTTTTTGGTGGAAGATTTGCCAATTGGTTTGAAAATTGGCAAATAAATAAAACCAATTCAGTTCCCTATTTGCAAATCTATTTGGGGTGTATGTTTTTTTACAGCGTCATGCCGCTGGATTTAACCCTAAGTCCTGTTGAGTTTTATCATAAATGGCATGAAGGGCGCGTTATTCTACTGCCATTTTATGGGTTAAAGGGAGAAGCTTTTCGAGATATATATGACTGCTTATCTGATGTCATATTATGGATGCCAATTCCTTGGCTATGGTATAAGCTGAAATCTTTGAGCAAAGTTGATCTATTAAAAAGAGTTTTTTTCTCGGCAACTATAATTGAGTTTTTTCAGCTGTTTGTATATAGCAGGGTTACCGATGTTACGGATATTTTGCTTGCGTTGGTGGGTGGTTTTGTTGGCGTGCAATTGATAACGTTAGGTTCAAATAGGCTTGCTTTGGTCGGAAGCGCTAGTGATTTGAAAAGTTATCATAGGTTCACTGTTTTGTATGCGTGTTTAGCGTATTTTTTATGGGTATTAGTTGTAGGATTTGTATTTTTGTACCCTTATGATTTTGAGTGGAGTTATATAAGACTTTCAACTTGGAGTGATAAGTTTCTTAGAGTGCCTTTTTATGCATATTATTATGGTACCGAATATAGGGCTATTACAGAGGTTTTTCATAAAATTTTATTTTTTATGCCTTTTGGTTTGATAGGGTATTATTTTCAGTATTTTAATAGCCGTAATCAAGCAAGTATCATTATTTTGGCTGTAATAGTGATGACGGCTCTGAGTATTGAATTTGCACAATTGTTTTTGCCAAATAAAAATGTTGATGTAACAGATGTTATTTTAGAATCTTTTGGAGGGTATCTCGGTTATTCAGTGCTCAAACTGCTGCAATTGAATAAACCTTCTTTGCCGGAGCCTAAAAACAAGCTGGAAAATGAGGTTTTGTTTGCGATTTCAAGGGGGCAGGCTAATTTTGCTGAAGGCTCGGCTTCCGTGAGTCGTCCAAGAAATATTGCGAGCTATACAAGTGGGATTCCCCTATTTTTGCTGGCAGTGGGGTCTGTATTTGTGACTTTGGGTGTGCTGATATTTGTCAGTGGCTCTGAGGCTATGCCTTATAATGTGAGGGAGTTATTTTCGAAAGAATACCGAATCATCAGTGCTTTAGGCATAGCTGTATTGATTTATTGGTGCTTTGCATATCCGCTATTCTCTTTGATGAATATTTTGAAAAACGGTAGGGGAGAAGTTTTTTTTTATGCTCGTTTTTTAGCGGTACATACTCTGATAGCGTGGATGTTGGTAAGGGTTATTGTTCCCCTTGAAAGTATACATGATGTGTTGGGCTCTCCAATTTTGAGTATCCCCGCAGAGCTAGAGCTAGCGTTTCGGTTTTTAGGTTTGTTTGGTGTATATTCATTAATTGCATTGACAGCCACTCATGCGGCGCTTTTTTGGGTGGTTTCAACTCGGCAGTTGGTGCGGCTTTTCGTTTTAGGCTTCTTTTGGATATTATCGTTACTACCGTTTGGGTATTGGATCGTGGTTATTGAAGCTGCGACGGACAATCTAACAGAGTTAATGATCAATAGTGGCTATTCTTTCGCGGTCATCTGTATTGCTATTTATTTTTTTCTGGTCGGCTGGCTAGGTTCGTCAATTTTATTTTTAACAGTTTTTAATAATAATCGGCACATTATTGTTATCGGATTTTTATTTATAATTTCTTTTCCATTAGGCTATCAGTTGTTAAGTTGGGGAACGGAGCAGTTTATTCTAAAGTATGATGCTGTTTTTTCGGCTATGCAATTTTTGTTAAGTGCTGATAGAAGTCATTTAGTTTCAGGCGATATATTAATGGCGCGTTTTTTTGTGGCGCACTTTGGACTGGTTTTATTGGTTTTTACGGCTCAAGCCCCGCTGTGTATGATTTTTCGTAATGTGGTTACGTCGAAATATTCAACGAAGCCCATGTAACGAAGTGCTTAGTGGTGTTTTAGTTTTTCAGATGGCTATTTTAGTTTTTATTATTTTTTTTTAAATTGATACGTATTTATGTGCTTGGGTAGTCTTGCATGATATTTAGAAGTTTTCCATTCGCACTTATTCTGATGGCATTATTGAGTATATTCTTTACGAATGTAGTTGCGATGGGTATTCAGGCTGAGCTTGTCGTAGATGGCGTTAACGTGAAAGATGACAAAGAGAAGACTCAAACAGCTTCAGATGGAGTTAAAGATATACTAAGTTCGGTTGATCTTAAAAAAGATATTGCTAAAATTCATAGTCATGAAATAGCGGTCCAAAATATCAGGGCCAAGGTTTCTCCAGACGAATTGGCTGTTGACGATTCTTCGATCTCACGACCTATATTTCGACAGCAGGAAAACATTAATAAATCGGCGCAGTTCTCCTTCTTTGTTCCAGATTTTTCTGATGCCGATTTGGTTAGGGGGAGGGTTGGCTATAATTACTCCGATGATGTATTTTCCTCTAAAAAACTCCTGGACGAACTACGGGATAGTCTTGGGGAAGGAATATATAGCAAATTAGTTTGGACCTATTACGATCTTAAAGACCTTGACAGCAGAATATATGCGAGCATGGTCGGGTATGATTTAAGTGGCAGTAATTTGTTGGGAAAATTACAACAATTCATTGGGGTGGATGAGAATCTGAATGCTATGATAGTTTTCAAGAGCAGTATTGGGATAACTGCTAAACCTGAGGGTGCTGGTGATAGGAAAAATCAAGATTCTGGCAGAAACTCTAAGGTTATACTTGACTTCTCTCAACGTAATTTCGCCAGAAAAGAAGAGGTTGATACTGGGCGACTTCAATATATTTTAAAATACTTGACGATAAAGAATTTTGTATACAGCTTATTGGCATTAATGGGGTTTGGTTCGGTTTGGCGGATGTTTAGGTTTTTTGTTAAACAAGATTTAAGATAACTGCTCCTAAAAAAACATTGAGAAATCTTGATATATCTTTTGATGGAAAAAGTTTGGATGGGTTGTTGTGAACCGCCCCGGTTGTCTCGGAGGCTCTAACCTCTGAGAGAATTGGGCACTGAAAGAGAAAACTACCAAACATTATTCATCGGAAATTCGAGAACAAGCGGTTTGCATGCTGCTAGATCATCAGGACGAATACCCGTCCGAATGGGCAGCGATTCAATCGATTTCTGCCGAGTCTGGTTGTGCAGCCGAGACCTTACGTCGCTGGCTGCGGCTGTCGCAAACGGCTGGCGTAAAACCTAAAGGGCCGGTCGACAGCCAGTCGGAGCAGACCAAGGCTCTGGAGTGCGAAGTCCGCTAGTTACGCCTGGCCAACGAGATTCTGGGTGAGGTGTCGGCGTATTTTGCACATGCGGAGCTCGACCGCTCGTCCAAACGATGAAAGCGTTCATTGACGACCATCACGTCGTTTATGGGGGGCGAGCCGATCTGTAAGATATTGCCGATTGCCCCTTCGACGTATTACCAGAAGTGATCCCTTGGTTTTGAACAGGAAATCGATGATTTGAAGTGAAATCCCTGTCATGGTTTAGGTGGCCAACTTGTCGGGGAGTCGCTATTTTTGCCGAAAGATTTTTTCGAACTTCCCAGCAGGAAAAAGTCGGCAAAAGCTACGCGACTTCTTATGCCTGCTGCCCCCCGATTCGTCCGCGTCACCTTGTTCCGATCCAGCAAGGGGGGGCGAAACACAGACTCTCGCATGACTTAACGCCATGTCGTGATGCCTTGCAGGTTTTCTCCGCTTCTGTGCGAAAACCTGCAAGGCGCTACGGCTATCGGGGACTAAAAAATCTTCACTTCGCTAATGCTCCGTTTCCAAGATTTTCAGCGAGGGTTGGTAACCCATCGTTATAAGCCTAATGCGGCGTTTTTTGTTTCAAACTGGAATGTGGTCGCCCGTGGTTATACCACTCGGAATAATCCAGGAATGAAGCACGGGCTTGGCTGACGGAATCGTAAGCATGTAGGTAAATCCGCTCGTACTTGACGGATCGCCATAGTCGCTCGACAAAACATTATCTCGCCAGGCCTGCGGCCGTCCATACTAAGCTGGCAGCCTTGGCTTTTCACCACGTCGATAAATGCCTTGGCGGTTAACTGGCTGCCTTGGTTGGTGTTGACGAATGTTCAGTCTGCCATAGTGTTTGAAAGCTTTTTCCAAAACTTCCACGGCATGGCAGGCTTCCAGAGTTATCGACGCCTTGGCAGCCAGGACTTCGCGGCTGGCTCAGTCGACGACTGTCGTTAAATACGCGAATCCTTTGGTCATTGGGATGTTGGGCGTATCCAGCGCCCAGGTCTGATTGGCGTATTGCCTCATAGAAAAAGGTAACCGAAGTATCAGAGTCGTTGCCTCACATTAGAGGTAACCTGGACTTGTGAAAAAATGAGTTTCAATTGTTGCTCAATGGCGGCCTTAAGAGCAAATGGATTGAGTTTGGCATGATGTTCCTGGAGGGTCTGTTTGGTGGTTTCCGGAATGTCAGGATGATTGATCACCCGTTGGTAAGGGGTTTGCGGGGCATGGTATTTTTTCACGACTTTGGCGCCGTCTCGGTGTTTTTTCTGAAGTTTCAGACTGGGGTAGAAATGATTCTGCAAAGGGCACCAAAGCGTGCTGTAGACCTCGTTCATCAACGGCACCAGCGCGGCATTATCCAGCCGGTCGTAGCCGAATAATTGCCTGGCGTGAGTCCAGTTTTTCTGCTCGACGTGGGCATTGTCGTTTTTCTTGTAAGGCCTGGAGCGGGTAAACGCCGGCTTTTGCGGGTGGTCGGTGAAATAGCGAACCAGGTGATGATTGAGAAATTCAGAACCATTGTCGCAATCGAAGCCTTTCAAAGGGAATGGCAACAGGTTCTCGATGGCCTGAATCTGTTCCAGGATACCTTGCGAGCCTTTATTCCAGGTGGCCCGGCATTCGGTCCAGCCGGTGACAATGTCCGTCATCGTCAGGCTCCAGACGAAATCGCCGGCCAGCGAATTGCCACAGTGAGCGACAGTATCGGCTTCGACAAAACCGGGCTGGGTCTCGTCCCAGTGATGAGTTCGAATGGGAATCTGGGTTTTCAACAGCGAGCCGGGTTTGGTGCCGGACAAGCCTTTGGGGTGCTGGACGCGCAAGGGTTTGAGCAAGCGATCCAAGGTCGCCGCCGAAACCTTTAGCAAGTCGGCACGAACCTGATCGGAGAGTGAGCCGTACTGCGCTTCGTAGTGCGGTAGCCAGATCGGTATCGCGGCTTTCAGGCGCTTGCCGCACAGTTGATCGCTAGCGAACCAGATGCGCTTCAATGGCTCCAGCAACACCTCGGCTTGATATTTCCGCTTGGGGCCGGGCCGTTTGCTAGGCGAAGCGGTTGGCTTGGCTTTTCGATTCAGCAAACGAATCGCGTACTTACGGGCGTAGCCGCAGACTTCGCAAAACTCGTTCAGGATCGTTTGTTTCGTGGCCCTATCGCTTTGTCGATAGCGCTTTTGGATAGCCTGTAAATAGGCTCGTCGTTCGTGTTTTCCCATGGTGGTAACCCGCTTGATTTCGGTTACACACAATGTGAGGCAACGACCCGTTTTTATTGACCCCTTGGGTTACTTTTAATTTGAGGCAATTCGTTGGCACGGTCGACGGTTGTGTCGCGCAGCAAGTAGGGATAGACTTCTTGGTCGGGTGTCTTCTTGCTGGTATTAGGCTTGCAGTAAACCGCCTCGATGCCCATTTTCGTGGTCAAGGTTTTCACCCGCTTGCGGCCGATCAGGATATGTCTTGCAGATTGAGCTGATCCCGTAACTGGCGAGGGCCCATGAACGGGTGTTTCAGGTGCAGTTGATCCAGGCGCTTCATGATGTCCAAATCGCACTCCGAAACCTGCAAGGCATCGCGACACGGCGTTAAGTCATGCGAGAGCCTATGTTTCGACTCCTTGTTGGGTCGGAACGAGGTGGCGTGGACGAATCGGGGCGCCGCGGGCATGCGGTCGCGTAGTTTTTGCCGATTTTTTCCTGCAGGGAAGCTCGAAAAAATCTTTCGGCAAAATAGCGGCTCCTCGAACTCCATTATCGCAAAGGTTGGAGTCTTCGAGAAAACGGGGGGCGATTCGCTTAAAAGACTACCGGAATTAAAAACAAAAACCCCGGTGGAATGAGTTTTCAACCGGGGTTTTCCGACAGTGGCGAATTTCAAATTCGCCTAGAATGCCAAATGTTAGGCTGATTTTCTACGTTGTCCTGCTAAGCCTAACAGACCAATTCCTAACAGTGCCAAAGATGTTGGTTCAGGAACTGAGACTGTGTTGCCATTGAATTGACCGTTGCCGCCATTGGAAGTTTTAGCATTGTTCGTTGTGTCAAAAAAGGCACTGGAATTATATTCCAGAGTTTTAGGGTCAAAGTAAGCATAGGCTGAGCCGCCAATAGCGCGAAGTTGTGCTGATACACTACCGCCTTCAACGTTACCGCTTCCAGTGAAGACAAGTGAATCAATTGCTAAATCGAGCCATACACTGCCTGATTGAGCGTCTAAAACCTCGGCATCGCCGCCTGCTGGGGTTTGATAGTTAGTAACGGTATCGTTTACAAAAATCCGTGCGAAAGCACCGCTAAGATCATAAGTGCCGTTTGTAAGCAGTGAAATACCGCCGAACGCAAATGTTAGCTCGTAACCAGCATCCATAAACGCAGGGCCGGAAGAAAATCCGCCGTTAACGCGGTCGATTTCGCCAACCCCTTGCAAGAAGTAACCTGTGGCACTAGTGCCGACGCCAGTGACCGTAGCTGTTACATCATTAATCCCAACAGCATTTGAGTAAAGAACTGGGTCGGTATCAGTTGCTGAATACCACTGAGTAAATTTAAATTCGCTCAAAAAGTCGTGGTCTGCTGCATCTAGATAGTCAGGATCCCAGTTTACATGGTCAACGCTCAACGCGCTTGCTGCACTGCTAAGGGCTAGCAAGCTTGCTGCGCCGATTAGTTTCAGTTTGGTAGATGTTTTCATAGTAGTCACCTTAAGTATCAGAAAAATTTAAAAGACCTAGTGTTCAGTCAAGCACTACTTAGCATGTATTGTGCCATTTGTTATATTTTATATAAGCTATTGTTTGTTATGTGGTTTTGTTTTGGTGTGTTTGTGCGATTAACTTCCAAGTCAGTATGCTGTAAAAAAACCTGACGTTTGTTATGGTGCTAGTAGCTCCCAAGGTGCTTATGCAAGCTGTTATACTCATTTCTACTTGACCAGTTGTTAGGGGAATAAAAATGGATTCACGCACTTTAATTGCCGCTTTAACCGAATTTCAGCAAGCAATCGGTATTGATGGAGTAGTCAATAATCCAGATGTATTGGGTCTCATAGCTGCAAATTGTGTCGGAATTAGTCGCAGCATTCCGGCAATTGTCGTACCTGAGGATGTATCAGCTGTTTGTCAGATTGTCAGGATTGCTAATAAACATCAAATATCTCTTTATCCCTACAGCACTGGGCGAAATTGGGGCTATGGCTCAAAAAACCCAGCTCAGGACCATTGCGTGTTGGTTGATTTATCACGGATGAATAAAATCCTGGACTTTGATAAGGAAACAGGTTTGCTCACTATCGAGCCCGGAGTTACCCAACGCCAGCTTGATGCTTATTTAAAGCAGCATGACCATCCGTATCTGATTCCGGTTACCGGGGCTGGACCTGATTGTAGTCTGGTTGGAAACGCCTTAGAGCGAGGCTACGGCATCACTCCGTATGCTGATCACTTTGGGGCGGTAATGGGACTTGAGGCCGTGCTACCCAACGGAGAAATTTATCTTTCCATGCTCTCTGGTTTGGGAGGCGAGGCGGTTGATAAGGCTTTTAAATGGGGGATGGGGCCTTACATGGACGGTCTTTTCTCGCAAAGTAATTTTGGGATTGTCACCAAGATGACGATTGCTTTGGCGCCAAAACCGGAGCGAGTTGAGGCGTTTTTTTTCAGTGTAAAAAAAGCTGACGATCTAGGGTTGGCGGTTGAAAAAGTCCGGCAGGTGTTGCGTGAGGTGGGAACGGTGACGGGTTCTATCAACCTGATGAACAAACACCGGGTATTGTCGATGTCGGAGCCTTACCCAAAAGACCGCTTGGGCTCGGATGGGTTGATTCCGGAAGATGTGCTGCAGCAGCTTATGAAGCGCAATCAGGTCATGGAATGGACCGGTGTGGGTGCTATTTATGGCAATAAGAAAGTTGTTGCTGCGGCGAGAGGGGAGATTCGAAGAATATTAAAGCCTGTCGCCAAACGGCTTGTTTTTTTTACCCCGCGTTTAGTGAAATTCATGCATGGTGCCGCGCAGGCTTTGCCAGTTATCCGCGACTTACATTTAGTTAATGTGTTGGGGACGTTGAACAAAACCATGCAATTGTTTGCGGGAGAGCCAAGCGAGATTGCCTTGCCTCTGGCCTACTGGCGCTCTGGCATTGTGCCGACTGACGGCACTCCGATGAATCCAGATAAAGACGGTTGTGGACTTATTTGGTATTCCCCGCTTCTACCGATGAAACCGGAGTTAACTCGCCAATATGTCGAGATGGTAAAAACCATCTGTATCAAACATCGAATCGAGCCACTGATCACTTTAACTAGTATTTCGGATCGCTGCTGGGACAGCACCATTCCAATTTTGTTTGACAGGCAAAACCCGGAAGAGGTTGCCAGGGCGCAAGCTTGTTATCATGAATTGTTAGAGACGGGGCGAAAACATGGTTTTGTGCCTTATCGTCTCGGTATCCAGTCTATGGATTTGCCGGCTAAGGAACATGCCGTTCCTGATGTTTTGCGTTCTCTAAAGCAGGCTGTCGACCCAAACAATATTATTGCCCCGGGTCGTTATGGCTTATAGACAAACTGGGGGGCGCTGGGTTTGGCTAATAAAGCCAACCCAGCATCTAGGTGGCTGCTAGTTTTTAATCGAATCTAGCATGGCTTCGGCGAAAACTTTGTGAACCTCTGTGGTTGGATGGATTTCATCCCAAAATATCAAACCGTTTCCTGCATCGAAAGGCACTATTGAACAATTGTCTTGAGTCAATACTGGACTATAGAGACATCCTGCCGCAGGTCCTGCTACAACCTGATCATCTCTAACGATCAAGGATTTGGTTATGGAGTAAATGTCGACTTTATAAATTTTGATTTTAGGTAGCTTTGCAAGTTCTCTCAATTCTATCCTTAGCCTGTTGTTGTGATCGATAGTTTGGAATGAAAGGAGGTCGAGAATTTCCGGATGAGGATTTGCGGGGTCTTGGTAAGCTATGAAATTAGCAATCGGTACTTCACTTAGGTCAGGGAGATTGGGCACTAGAAAACGGCGAATCCCTGAAGCATACAAGTTACGAATCGATTTGCTGATATTGTCGACAACTTGTTCTGTAGGAATCACGATTCCCTTGCCAAATTGATTGAGATAATCGTTTGCTCCACTCCAAACAAAAGCCAAAGAGTTTTCAACAAAGCTGTCATTTTTTATGACCTTGAACATGCCTACTTGCCCTAGTAGGCCGGTCACATTAAATTGTCCTAGTACCGAATTGCCGAAACTAGTTTCAGAGCCACCATAAGCAAAGCTTATGGCTAGGTTTTTATTTGGTTTCAGCGTAAGTTTTTCTGGAGAGAGCGCCAATATAGGCTTTACTTTAGACGAGTTGCCGAGTGACTTCCAGAATTGTTCAGCGGCATTTGGACCGTTCGAAAATCTACCGTTGAAATATCGCTTTTGGGGAGGGACGGGTATGGGAAGTCCTGAGGCGGATGTCTGTATATAAACGTTGCCGGTGTCCGATAAGCTATCACCGAAAACATAAAGATTCCGGTTGTTCTCCGCCAAGGCTGAGTTGCTGAGTTGCAACGATATTAAGGTAAATAAAATAAATCGTAGCATTGAAGTTTTCATTTTTTCTTCTCCCTAATAGGGTGGCAGGATTAATGGTAAGTTATTGATCACTAAAATTTTTATAAATATTTTTATCTCGCTCCCTTACCCCACAAAATAACCTCCACCGTGCTCAGCATTATCGTCAAGTCCAGAAATAGGCTGTAGTTTTTGACGTAATACAAATCAAATTGCAGTTTTTGTCGGGTATCGTATTCGCTGGCGCCATAGGGGTAACATAGTTGCGCCCATCCGGTGATGCCGGGTTTAACCCTATGCCGTTCTTTATAATAAGGAATATTCTCTTCGAAGCCTTTTACGAACTCCGGTCTCTCCGGGCGCGGGCCGACAAAGCTCATATCGCCTTTTAGTACGTTTAGCAGTTGCGGCAGCTCGTCTATCCGATATTTACGAATCACTTTGCCGACGCGAGTTACGCGGTCATCGGTTTGGCTAGCCCATTGCGCGCCATTTTTTTCAGCGTCGATACGCATACTGCGGAATTTAATGACATCGAACGGAATGTCCCGATAGCCGACACGTTTTTGCCGATAGAAAACCGGTGCACCAAAGCCGCTTTCGATATAGATCGCCAACATGGTGAGGATCATTAGCCACCAACTGACAGATAGTAACAGCAGACTGGCTAAAATATCGAAGCTGCGTTTGACGATGGGGCGCAAACCGCCACTCACAAAACCATCGGAAAACATCAGCCAGCTTGGACTCAGCGCCTCCAGAAAAACCAGCCGTTGCTCTCTCTCATAGAAAGTTTGCAAGTCCATGATTTGCACGCCGGACATTTTGATGTCCAGCAGTTCCTCCACGGGTAGTTTTTTTCTACGATCATCGACAGCGATGACTATTTCATCGACGTTAGCGGCTTCGACAATATCGGTTAGCCTGATTTTTTCGTTGAGCGCAATCGCATGGGGTACGCTTATGGGTTCGTCCTCCAGCGTGATGTAACCGACTATTTCAAATCCTCTATAAATATAGCTGGAATTAACGACGCTGAGTTCGCCCGCTCTTTGCCCACAACCCACCACTAACACCCTGCGTTTTAAATTATCCAGATTGACGAAGCGATAAAATAAATAACGTGTTAACAGCAAGCCCACAAAAGAAAAAATAATTGCGGAAATCAGGACGCTGCGTGCCAGCATCAAATCGGGAATGATGTAGTAGATGAACGCCAGTATAAAAACCGCAACGGCAAAGCTGAAGCTGATGCGCTGGAGAATATTGTATTCTTCTTTATCCAGTGTTTTGCGGTACAAGCCCAAACCGGAACAGCTGGCGATAAACACCGCTGCGTAAACCGCTGCTGAAGCAGCGAGTTCGGATTGGGAATACCAGGATGCTATATATAAAAATCTGAGGCCAGCACCGCAATACATAGCCAGATAAAACACCAAAGATTCCACTATAAGCAACCAAAGGTAGGCGGTGGAAATGTAATGTCGAAAAATTCTTATCATGTGAAGGCTACCGCTAACTCCTGGATAATAACTATTTGACGATATTCTGTTTTAGAAGCGTCTTGATATGTTCAGCGGGAATAGCATAGGTGATGCCGCTGGGATTGGATATGGCATTTTCTTTGCTGCCCTGTACGAAGACTTTGTTAATGATACCAACAACTTTTCCGGAATTGATGTCGTACAAGGGGCTGCCGCTGTTTCCGGGGTAGGCGGTGGCGTCTAATTGGAATACATTGAAAGGCGTCTGTAGTCGTTTCAGCATGTTGACGTTTAACTGCCGAGTGGCGATTGCCGGTATGGCGTTGGGTGAAATAGCCGAAATAATGCTTCGGTGCGTGACCGGATACAAACCCAGCACCATGCCTATTGGGTAACCGGTGAATGCATATTGCTCGCCCTCCCGCACTATTAGTGAGTCACCGATTTCCAGTGCGGGTAAAACTCCGCCGTCTACCTTTAGCAATGCCAGATCGTGATCTTCATCGGTCACGGTCAGTTCTGCAATTTGCATTTGTTCTTTTTGCTCGTGGCGATAAAAAACCGCATAACGTTCGAGGTGCTCTTCGTCTAGTTTTTTTGCGGTTACGTGAGCGTTGGTAACCACTTTTCTGCCGTCGGCAACGGCGAAGCCGGTGCCCAGGAATACCGCACGCGGGTTTCGTGTTGGCATATAAGTGCCTATGGCTACTATTCCGGGTTTGACTCGGGCAAGAATGTCGGGGAGGTTAACTTCATCGGCATGGCTGGTGGCGATGGTGGATAGTCCGGTAAATAGCGCCAAGAGATAAAGTATTTGGTTTTTCATGGCTGGAGGAGTTAAGGGGCCTTAATTGGTAGAGCTTGGAAAGTTTAGTCTAACTTAGCATGAATGCGGGCGTCGTCGTGAATTAACAGTTGTTTACACTTTGGTAACAGGCAGGCACCGGCTTAGATTGCGCTTAATGTCCACCTGGAACAACGCGCGTGGGCATTGACCCAGTAAAAGTATATACCGAGTGAACTAGTTGGTTTCTTTTGAGTCTTATTTTTCGGAGATAGTAAGACAATTCCCGGTAGTGTCTGGCAGTGGTGTATCAGCACGTTTGAGATTAAAAAACGCAGGTCGCTGGCCTTCTGTTAAATCGCTACCGGTTTTTTTATGCTTATATCAGACCGATTCTGTTTGAAAATCGTTGTTCTTCCAACACAACACCTCCGCGCCATCCGGTTTCCAATCCGCCAGCACGTAGCGTTTGGCCGGCCGGCCATCCAGCATAAATTCGTGTAATTTCGGTCGATGCGTGTGTCCATGAATCAATGTGCAGCAACCATACTTGCGCAGGCTTTCGACCACCGTATCCTGGTTGACATCCATAATATCCAGGGTTTTGCCGCGTTTATGGTAATAGCTGCGCAACCGATACCAACGTGCCGCTATCAGGCGCAGCCACAAGGGTTTTGACAGTACATTCTGCTGCCATGTCGAGCTGTGCGATTTAATGCGAAAGGCTTGATAAGCTAGGTCGTCGCTGCAGAGTAAATCGCCGTGGGTCAGCAAGATCCTCTGACCATTCAATTCGATAGTCGCATATTCATCCAACAAACGGATACCGGTTTCCCGGCAGAAATCTTGACCCAGCAAAAAATCGCGGTTGCCCTGCAACAGAAAAATATCGGTGCCGGCGTCGCTAAGTTGTTTGAGAGCGTTTTTGATGGACGGGATAGGCCGGGTATTGTCGTCGTCGCCGATCCAGGCGTCGAACAAATCGCCAAGGATATACAGCGATTTTGCCTCAATGGCGCGCTGCTGCAAAAAGCCCAAGAAACGCCGGGTGATCTCCGGTTTTTCCAAAGCCAGATGCAGGTCGGAGATGAAGAGTACGTCTTGTTTCACGTTAAGCAACAGCGGTTTCCGCCCACTTACCGGCGGAAACCGCTAATTATTATTCGATAACTTCGGCTTTTTCGATAACGATGTCGGTTTTCGGTACATCCTGATGCGGACCGCGATTGCCGGTGGCTTGTTTGGCCATGGCATCGACGACATCCATGCCTTCGATCACTTCTCCGAATACTGCATAACCCCAACCGCTAGGGCTTGGGCTGGTGTGATCCAGAAAAGAATTGTCTTTATAATTGATAAAAAATTGCGCGGTTGCCGAATGCGGATCGTTAGTACGGGCCATTGCCAAGGTGCCGCGTTTGTTTTTCAGGCCATTGTCGGCTTCGTTCTTGATCGGTGCATTAGTTTCTTTTTGTTTGAATGAGGTATCGAAACCGCCGCCTTGGGCCATAAAACCTGGGATTACCCGGTGGAAAATGGTACCCGCATAAAAGCCCTGTTTCACATAGGCCAAAAAGTTGGCGGCGGAAACCGGTGCTTTTTCGTCTTCCAATTGAATGACGACGTCGCCCAGGGAAGTGGTTAATTTGACTTTGCTATGTGTATTGGACATTTTATTTTCTGTTGCAAATGAAAGGGTTGAGAATAAAAACAGCATCAGGTAAACCAGGGTGGTACGCATTGATAGCTCCATAATCGCGCTGCAAGCCGCGAATTCTATGTGTTTTTATCTTGAAAGAGAAGCTGGAATCTTGATAGATTGCCAGATGTTTCGCTACATCCACCTATGGTCAACATGTTGAAAATCTACAACACCTTAACTCGAAGTAAGCAAGAGTTCATTCCCAAACAGCTTGGCAAAGTCGGTATGTATGTCTGTGGCATGACGGTTTACGACTACTGTCATATCGGCCACGCGCGGGTCATGGTGGTGTTCGATACGGTCGCCCGTTATTTGCGGCATGCCGGGTATCAGCTTACCTACGTCAGAAATATTACCGACATCGACGACAAGATTATTCAGCGCGCCAATGAGAATGGCGAGGCGTTTACCGCATTGACCGAACGCTTTATCGATGCGATGCACGAAGACGAGCGCGCTTTGTCGGTGTTGCCGCCGGATATTGAACCAAAAGCCACGCAATCGATTGCCGACATCGTGAAGATGATTTCGACATTAATCGAGCGTGAGTTTGCCTACGTCGGTAGCAATGGTGACGTGTTTTATGCGGTAAACCGCTTTGACGGCTACGGCAAGCTGTCCGGTAAAAATATCGAAGACTTACAAGCCGGTGAGCGGGTGAATGTCGATACCGCCAAACGCGATCCGCTGGATTTTGTACTGTGGAAAATGGCCAAGCCCGGCGAACCTTATTGGGATTCACCGTGGGGGCAGGGCAGACCGGGCTGGCATATCGAATGCTCTGCCATGTCGACTTGTTGCCTGGGTAATCATTTTGATATTCATGGCGGCGGCATGGATCTGCAATTTCCGCATCACGAAAACGAGATTGCCCAGTCGGAAGGCGCCACCGGCGAACCCTTTGTGAATTACTGGATGCATAACGGGTTCGTGCGGGTCAACGAAGAAAAAATGTCCAAATCGCTGGGCAATTTTTTCACCGTGCGCGAGGTGTTGAAACAATATCGCCCGGAAGTGATCCGCTTCTTCATCCTCTCCAGCCATTATCGCAGCCCGCTGAATTATTCCGACGAACAGCTCGACGAGGCGGGTGTGGCTTTGACTCGTTTGTATACAGCCTTGAGAGGTGTCGAAATTATCGATGCGGCTATCGATGCAGATTACTGCCAGCGTTTCGAACAGGCGATGGATGACGACTTTAATACACCAGTGGCTTTGGCTGTTCTATTTGATTTAGCGCGCGAATTAAACAAAGCCGAGGAAAAAAGCGTGCTAGCGGCAACATTAAAGCGACTGGCGGCCATTTTGGGCATATTGCAGGACGATCCGGACAGTTTTTTGAAGGGTGGGGCAGCGCCGGATGGCATGAGTGAAACGGAAATCGAGCAATTGATCGACGCCAGAAAAGTTGCCAAAACGGGCAAAGACTGGGCGCGCGCCGACCAAATCCGCGATCAATTGAAAGCACAAGGCATAGTTTTAGAGGATGTGGCCGGCGGCAACACCATTTGGCGCCGCGAAAGTTAAGGACTGTCAATGAACGAAATCAAAGATAAATCGGTAGAAACATTCCTGGACGAACTAGCCGGCAAGCAAGCCACGCCCGGCGGCGGTAGCGCGGCGGCAGTGATGGGTGCGCAAGCGGCGGCGTTGACTAGCATGGTCTGTAATTTGACCATCGGCAAACCCAAATACGCGGCGGTGGAAGAACAGATGAAGGCCTTGCTGACCGAGTCGGAAGCCTTGCGTAGCACCTTGATCGGCATGATCAAAGCCGATGTCGATGTATTCGACAAACTGATGGCCTGTTACGGCTTACCTAAAAGCACTGACGATGAGAAAGCCGTACGCACCGAACAGATTCAAACGGTGCTCAGAGAGGCTACGCTAGTGCCGCTGGAATGCGCGAAAGCTTGCGCCAAGGCTATCGAGTTGAGCCGGGTGGCTGCCGAACACGGTAATCTTGGTGTGATTAGCGATGCCGGCGTGGCGGTAATGGCAGGCTACGCCGGCTTGAAAAGCGCGGCACTGAATGTGCAGATCAATGCCGCGAGTTTGAAAGACAGGCCGTTTGCCGAAGCCCAACTTGCCGAATTGGATATTTTGTTGCAAACCGGCGAACAGGCCGCCGAGCAGATTTACCGTATCGTCAGGGAAAAGCTTTAAATCTTTCCTTAGGACGGGGCAATTTCAATCGCCCCCTCTCAGCTTAACTTGAGCGGCAGGTTTTCTAAATCTGCTTAACATTGATGTTCAAGGTCTGAATCCGATAAGCAATCTGCCTAGGCGTCATATCCAGCAAGCGCGCGGCTTTGGCTTGTACCCAACCGCTTTGCTCCAACGCGGCAATCACCCGCTCCCGTTCGTCCATGTTTTCGTCGTGCAGATCAATGTGTTTGATCGATTGCGGGGTGCGGCTGATGCCTATTTCGTTTTCCAGGCCGGTGCTGGCAATCACGTCGCGGTCGATAATGCCTTCTTGGCTCATGATGGCTGCGCGTTCCAGGCGGTTTTCCAGTTCGCGGACGTTTCCTGGCCAATCGTGTTTCATCAAAATTCGGATCGCGCTTTCCTTGATTTCCAATGGCCGGCCGCCTTGTTGACGGGAGATACGGTTTAACAGAAAGCTGGCCAGTTCCGGAATGTCCTCGATACGTTCGCGCAGCGGCGGCATATTGATGGGCATCACATTCAAGCGGTAATACAAATCCTCGCGGAAATTGCCTTCGGCGACTTCCTGCTCCAGATTGCGGTTAGTGGCGGCAATGATGCGGACATTGACTTTCAGGGTGCGAACGCCGCCCACTCGCTCGAATTCGCCTTCTTGCAGCACGCGCAATAATTTGGCCTGAAACGACGCGGAGATCTCGCCGATTTCGTCGAGAAACAGCGTGCCGTTGTCTGCCAGTTCGAAGCGGCCCTTGCGTTGGCCGATTGCGCCGCTGAATGCACCTTTCTCATGGCCGAATAATTCCGATTCGAGCAAGGTGTCGGGCAAGGCTGCACAGTTCAATTTTAGAAACGGGCCGTTGGCGCAGGCTGAGTTAAAGTGTATCGAGCTGGCCACCACTTCCTTACCGGTGCCGGATTCGCCGCGAATCAACACAGTGGTATGCCATTTCGCCACCTGCCGGATGATGTCGAACACTTTCAGCATCGGCTCGGAATGGCCGATGATGTTTTCGAAGCGGTAGTTTTTGACCAGTGTTTGTTTTAAATAGTCGCGTTCGCTAGCTAGTTCGTTTTGCTTGCGTTCCATTACACGCAGCATGTTCACGCTTTGGGCGATCAGGTTGGCGACCATTTCCATGAAGCGGGCGCGCTCGCCCAAAAACGTCGAAGTACAAGGCTGCGCAGCCAAAATGCCGACCACTTCGCCTTGTTCGATGGCTAGTGGGGAGCCGATAAACGGTAAATCCGGGTTATACACGCCCAAGCGGCTTAAAAAACGCGGCTCGTCGGCGATGCGTTCCACCACAATCGTGCTGCCTTCGTCGAGGATAGCGCCTACCAGTCCCTCGCCCGGTTGGTAACGCACCGAGCGGTCTATGCCGTCGCCGTAGATCTCGCAAATGCTCATGCTGTCGTCATCGACATCGCGTAGGGTAATCATGCCGAAATGCAGGCCGTTACGCTTGTGCAAAATCTCCAGGATGCCTTTCAGCTTGGTGCGCAAGTCATGCGTGCTATTCAGCAATTGACTGACCAGAAATAGCGTATCCAGTTCGGATTCAACCAGCAATAAACGATCACTCATGGATGTTCACCATCGCTAGGTTTTTTTGGCAGGGAAAGCTAATTTTAAAACTACAGCCGTTTTTGTATTGCGGGTCGATTTCTATCATGCCGTTATGCTGATTGACGATTTCCTTGCTCATGACCAGTCCCATGCCGGCCTGGACGCCGGCGGTGCTTTGATTGGTGGTAAAAAACGGTTCGAATACTTTGCTCCGTTGGTTGGCAGGTATGCCGGGGCCGGAATCGGCTATCGACACGCAAACCCAATCATGCTCGATAGCCGTGCTGATTTTGATGATGCGTTCCTGGCTGCCCGCACGATTCATGGCATTGACCGCATTGTCGATCAATTGCTTGAACAACATGCGTAACTTGTTTTCGGAGCCGAGGATATTGGGTAACACCGGGTTGGGCAGCCAATCCACTACGATGCCGTTTGCCAAAAACTTGGTGCTATACAGCAGCATCACTTCGTGCAGCAGCTGATTCAAGTTCACCGGCACCACCGCGGACTCCGGTATTTCCGGCACACAGCGCTGCAAGGTGGCAAGCGTTTCTTCCCCCATTTTTTGCACTTGGCCCAATAGGTCGCGGATCGGACTATTGTTGGCGTCATTGCGTTGCGTCATGATTTGAATCGCCGCGTGAATCTGGTTCAAGGGCTGGCGAATCTGATGCATTGCGCCCAGCAAGGTTTCGCGGATGCTGCGGATGTGTTCTTCTTCCGCCAACATGGTGCGCAAAGTCTGTATCTGTAGCTTTTCCTGCTGCCGGCGCAAGGGACTGATGTCGTTAATGGTCAGCAACAAGTAATCCTTGGATTGTCTGGCAAAGAAGCTGTCTGCACAGACATCGTTTTCAATAAACCAGTTGCCGGAGCAGGAAAACCAGCGCGTGCCTTTAAGCCCCGCGCTTTCAATCCGTACCTCGCGATTGGCAAAACCTTGTTGCCGATCGATGTTGTCGCCCCACAAGTCGCCCATGTCTTGCTCCAGCGCTTCCAGAAAGAACAGCGCGGGCTCTTTTTTATCGAGTTCGCTGATCAGCATTTTGTACATCTGATTATCGAGCACGACCCGTTTGTCCGAATCGAGCACCACCATTGCCACCGGCGAAGCGTTCAGTACCGATTCGATCAATTGTTTTTGGTTATTAACTTGTTGTTCCGCGTAGTGTGCCTGGGTGACATCGCGGTGCATACCAATGTAATGACTGATGGCGCCGCGGTCGTCCAGCATCGGCGCGATGGTCAGATCAGCCAGATAGCGTTGCCCCATTTTTTGCCGATTGACCAATTGGCCGTGCCAAACCTGCTTACGGGAAATGGTGTGCCACAAATCATAATAAATCTGTCTGGGTGTGGACTTGTCGGACAGCGCTGATTCGTTTTGGCCCAAAATTTCAGCGGCGTTGTAGCCGGTTACATCGGTGAAAGCCTGGTTGATGTAAAGGATATTGGCTTTTTTATCTGTGATCGAAATGGCCACCGGCGCTTGCTCCACCGCCTTAACAAACAAAGAGAAAGGCAGTGTTTTAGAGGTTTTGCCGCTTCTTGGCGATTGCCCGCTAGGGCCGATGGCTGGCGATAGTATATCGGCCGTTTCAATCTCAATCTGGCCTTGCAGGTAGTCAGGGGTGGATTTGGTCATGGCAAATGGTTCTCGCGTGTTTTTTCTGGGCTTAAGTTGGAAAAATACATGCAATTAGAGAGCCAAATGCGTTTTCGCTTAGCTGCTATTGGAAAATCCCGGCGATTTGTATGGTTTACGACAAATTTAACTGTACTTGTTCCGGCTCTGTGTTTTTTAGGACAGAGATGTTCGCGGCAAATCTTGCGGCTTTGCACTGAAATGGGGAGTTACGGCGTTTTTAAGGCGTTGGCATAAATGATGCTGTCTTGTTGCAAAACACCGGGTCGAAAACGATGAGCGAATACTTACTTCTGATATTGGGTACAGCCTTGGTCAACAATGTCGTGTTGGTCAAGTTCTTGGGGTTATGCCCATTCATGGGCGTTTCCAACAAGCTGGACACCGCATTGGGCATGGGTTTGGCGACAACGTTTGTATTGACACTGGCGTCCGCGGCCAGCTGGGTGCTGGAGCATCGTTTATTGATACCGTTCGATATCGGTTTTCTGCGCGTGCTGGGTTTTATCTTGGTGATCGCCGCAGTGGTGCAGTTTACCGAGATGGTGATACACAAAACCAGTCCGGTCATGTACCAGGTTTTGGGGATTTTTTTGCCGCTGATTACGACTAATTGCGCGGTTTTGGGTGTGGCGCTGCTTAACATCCAAGAGAAATACAATTTCGTGCAAAGCCTGCTGTTCGGCTTTGGTTCGGCAATGGGTTTTACCCTGGTGATGGTGCTCTTCGCCGGTCTACGTGAACGCTTAGCGCTCATGGCAGTACCGGCGCTTTTTTCCGGCACCCCCATCGCATTTATCACCGCCGGCATCCTGTCGCTGGCATTCATGGGATTCGCGGGGCTTTACAGCAAATAAGAGGCACATCATGTACGTTTTATCTGCCATCGTTATTTTGACATCGCTGGGATTGTTGCTGGGCGTGGCTTTGGGGATTGCCGCTAAATACTTGAAGGTGGAGTCCGATCCGTTGATCGAGAAAGTTGAAGCCTTAATGCCCGGTTCGCAATGCGGCCAATGCGGCTTTCCCGGTTGCCGGCCGGCTGCCGAGGCTGTGGTGTCCGGCGCCGCGCCGGTGACATTATGCCCGCCGGGCGGTACGTCGCTGGTGGAACAACTGGCCAAATTACTGGGTGTTGATGTCGATTTGAGCCAAACCCAAGACCAGGAAGCGATGGTGGCCAGAGTCAGTGAAGAAACCTGCACCGGTTGCACCCGCTGCTTCAAGGTTTGTCCTACAGACGCCATCGTCGGCGCACCCAAACAAATCCACGCGGTGGTGGCGGATGCCTGTATCGGTTGCAAGAAATGTGTGGAAGTCTGTCCTACCGAATGTCTGCAAATGCACCCTGTGGAAGTGACCTTGCGCAACTGGCGCTGGCCCAAACCGCTGGCCGCTTGAGACGGAGACACCTATGTTCGCCTTGTTCGAAAATCCCCGTTTGCGCGGCGGTATCCATGCCGAAGAGCACAAATCCGAAACCTCTCCGCTTAGCATTGTTACCGATTTTCCAATACCTAAGAAATTGTACATTCCGGTGCAACAGCATGTCGGCAAGCCTGCCGAGCCGGTGGTGAAGGTCGGCGAGAAAGTACTGAAGGGCCAATTGCTGGCCTATAGCCAAGGCACCATTTCGGCGCCTGTGCATGCACCAACATCGGGCATCATCGCCGACGTCAAAGATTTTCCGGCACCGCATCCGTCAGCCCTGCCGATTCGCACCGTGGTGATTGAAAGCGACGGTAAGGAACAATGGGCCGAGTTAATCGTTCCGGAAGACCCATTTCAACTAGAGCCGGAAGAAATTTGTCAACGAGTTGGTGCTGCTGGCGTGGTGGGTTTAGGCGGTGCGGTATTCCCGTCGGCGGTCAAACTCAGTTTAGGCCGCAAAAACAAGATTCATACCTTGCTGATTAATGCCGGCGAATGCGAGCCTTATCTGACTTGCGATGACCGTTTGATGCAAGAGCGCGCGGAGCAAATCGTTGCCGGCATCCGGTTAATGTTGCGCGGCATGGATGCCCCGAAGGCTATGGTGGGTATCGAAGATAATAAACCCGAAGCTTTCGCGGCCATGCAAACGGCCGCCCGGGATTTTTCCAATATCGTGGTGGCGCAAGTGCCGACCCGCTATCCGATGGGTTGGGATAGGCAAATGTTGCGTTATTTAACCGGCCAGGAAATTCCTGCCGACGGGCGAGCCACGGACATTGGGGTGGTGGTGCACAACGTCGCCACGGCGTTTGCCGTCTATCAAGCCATTTGCTTGGGACAACCCTTGATTAGCCGGGTGGTTACGGTCTCCGGCGCGGCCGTTGCCAAACCCAGAAATGTGGAAGTGCCCATCGGCACCTTGATGTCGGAAGTATTAGCGTTTTGCGGATTGGAAAAGTCGAAAATGGCCCGCTTAGTGATGGGCGGACCGATGATGGGTGACGCTTTGCCAATTGCCGAAGTGCCGGTGGTGAAAGCCTGCAACGGCATCCTGGCCTTGTCGCATGCCGACATCGACGAGCCGGCTATACAGCCTTGCATTCGTTGTTCCAGTTGCGTGACCGCTTGCCCGGTAGGTTTGTTGCCCTTGGAAATGGCCAGCCGGATCAAAGCCAATCAATTAGACTCTGCGGTTGATTTGGGCCTAAAAGATTGCATTAGCTGTGGCAGTTGTTCTTATGTCTGCCCGTCGAATATACCCTTGGTGCACTACTTTAAATTCGCTTCCGGCGAGTTAGTTAAACGCCAACAAGCCGAGCACAAGGCTGAACAAACCAAGCGTTTAGTCGAAGATAGAAATAATCGGATGGAGCGAGCCAGATTGGAAGCCGAAGCGGAAGCTTTGCGTGCTCAGGAAGCCAGAGCTGCCCGTTTGGCTGCCGCACAACAGGCGCAAGCAGCGCCAGCAGAGGAAACCGTATGAGTAATAAACCGATTAGCGGGCCTCACGTGGCGGCCACCCGCCGCGTCGATCAAATCATGCGTTTGGTGATTCTCGCCTTGGCACCGGCCACTGCTTGCGGCGTGTTTTTGTTCGGCTGGCCGGCTTTGTATTTGCTGGCGGTTACCGTGCTGTCTGCAATGGCTTTCGAAGGCTTGTGCCTGAAGATGAAAGGTGTGGCGGCAATGCCTTATTTGCGCGACGGTTCGGCGATCGTCACCGGTCTACTGGTGGCTATGACTCTGCCGCCTTGGGCGCCTTGGTGGATAGGCGTGGTTGGCTCGGCGCTGGCCATTGTGTTGGGCAAGCATGTCTACGGCGGCTTGGGGCAAAACCTGTTCAATCCAGCCATGCTGGCCAGGGTGGCTTTGCTGATTTCCTTTCCTATCGAGATGACTACCTGGGCCAACGTATCGCCTCTGTTCACCGGGCCCGGCGTGATCGATAGCTTAGCGATCACCTTTAGCGGTTTGGAAAACCCGGATGCGGTGACCGGCGCCACGACGTTGGGTTGGGTCAAGACTGAGTTTTCGCAAAACCGGCTGTTGCCCGGCAGTTTGATCGAATATTCGGGATTTTTAGCGTTTCTTGGTTGGGAGCGCGGCAGTTTGGGGGAAACCTCGTCTTTATTATTACTAGCCGGCGGCATTTGGCTGATGCGCCAAGGGGTCATCAAATGGCACATCCCTGTCTCGTTGCTGTTCAGTATCCTTCTGTTGTCGACGATTTTTCATGCTTGGGATAGTCAACATTACCTTGGACCCTGGGTGCATTTGAATTCCGGCGCGGTGATGTTGGTAGCGTTCTTTATCGCCACCGATTATGTCACGTCGCCTAACACACCTTTAGGCCAAGTGATTTTTGGGGCCGGCTGTGGTTTATTGATTTTCGTGATCCGCTCTTGGGGCGGCTATCCGGAAGGCACCGGTTTTGCGATTTTATTGATGAACTCGGTTACGCCGCTGATCGATCATTACATTCGTCCGAGAATTTATGGCCGCTACCGAAACGGCAAGCCGCTCGATATTTCCAATTCCTGAGACAGGCCATGAATTCCGAACCCGTTAAATTACCTCCTAAAGCCAACCAATATTTAGAGTACGCCTTGCGTATCTTGAGTAACTTTAGGCAAAAACTGGCCGTGTGGCTGGAGCCAGGAAATTTGGAACAACTGCGGCCGCTATTACAGTATCAGGCTGGCGTGTTGGGGGGATTTGCATTGCTGGCGGCGATTTTATTGGGTGTTGCCGATCTGGCGACGCGCGGCGTGATAGAGCTGCGCTTGCAGGAAGATCTGCAGGCCAACCTGGAGCAAGTGGTTCCGGCAGAGCTTTACGATAACAACTTGCTGAAAGACAGTGTGCTGCTGTCTTCCGCCGATGCTAATCTGGGCGCGGAGCAAACCGAAGTGTATCTGGCTAAAAAGGCGGGTTTGGTTAACGCAGTCTGTTTTAAATTCGTTGCCCCTGACGGTTATGCCGGACCGATCAGTTTGGTGATGGGTATCGACAGCAAAGGCGAAATCCTAGGAGTGCGGGTTATCGCTCATGTCGAGACGCCGGGCTTGGGCGATAAAATCGAAGTGACCAAATCTAAATGGGTTCTGTCCTTCAACGGCAAATCCTTGAATAACTTGACCGTCGAACAATGGGCGGTAAAAAAAGACGGCGGCGTGTTCGATCAGTTCAGCGGGGCGACGATTACGCCGCGCAAGGTCGTACAGGCCATCAAGCGGGGGTTGGAGTTTTATAAAGCGCATCAAGCGGAGCTGTTGGCTGAGAAATAGAGCCTATCCGATGTCAAACTGCACTTGTCGCTGGACAGTCCAAGAACGATTTCAACTAGTCGTCGCGTGAGCGACACCAAATCAAAACTAATATCGCTGCAAGGAGACCTTGCTATGAATCTTTCGATTCTGTTTTCAGAACAATATAGAAAAATTGCCCGTGACGGCCTTTGGGACAATAACGTCGTGTTGACGCAAAATCTGGCACTTTGTCCGTTGCTGGCTGTCACCGGTACCGCGACCAACGGCTTGGGTATGGGCCTAGCGACCATGGTGGTAATGGTGGCATCGAATGCCGCCGTATCGGTGAGCCGGCATCTGATTCCGTCTGAAATTCGCATCCCGATTTTCGTGTTGCTGATTGCTGCGTTGGTGACCTTGGTGGATATTTTTCTAAACGCCTGGATGCATGAGTTGCATAAGGTACTGGGCCTGTTTATCCCGTTGATTGTCACCAACTGCGTCATTCTCGGTCGAGCCGAAGCGTTTGCTTCTAAGCAACCGGTGATGCCGTCGATGTGGGATGGTTTGATGATGGGGGTGGGCTTTACCGCGGCGATGGTGGTGCTGGGGGCGATGCGGGAGATTAGTTCCGCCGGCACTTTATTCGCCAACGCCTCTGTGCTGTTGGGCGAAAGTTTCCGGTTTTTGGAAACCACTTTGATTCCGGAATACAAAGGTTTTTTGTTGATGGCATTACCGCCTGGTGGCTTCATCATGCTGGGTTTCATGGTGGCATTGAAACGCTTGTTGGACCGGAAAGCGGCGGCCAAAATTACAGAACCGACCATTATTGATTCGGTTGTCTTGGAAGAAGGGGCGTAAACTATGAATGTGGGTGTATGTTATGCGCAGGCGGACAGGCAACTCTGGTTGCGGCTGGAAGTGCCGGAGGGCAGTACCATCGCCGAAGTGATTGAATTGTCCGGCGTGTTGACGCAATATCCCGAGATCGATCTGGAGAGCCAAAAGGTCGGGATTTTCGGTAAACTGGCCAAATTGGATGCATCGGTTAAGGAAGGGGACCGCGTGGAGATTTATCGTAAAATCACCGCCGATCCGGCGCAAGTTCAGCGCAGGCGGGTGGCGTAGCCCATGTACGTGTGTCTTTGCAAAGCCGTCACCGACAGTCAGCTCGATGCTGCCATAGACAGCGGCTTATGTTCGCGGAAACAGTTGGTGCAATGTTTCGGCGTCGGGGGCGATTGCGGTAAATGTAACAAGGACATTGCGCAAATTTTGGATAGAAAAAATGCATGTCGGCTATTGCAGGCTGCGAATGACGCCCAACTAATCATAAAAACCCAGGAGATTTGACATGCAAGGCGATAAAAAAGTAATCGAATTTTTAAATAAGGCACTGGAAAACGAATTAACTGCCATCAATCAATATTTTTTGCATGCCCGGATGTTCAAAAATTGGGGCTTTCAAAAGCTGAATGAAAAGGAATATCACGAATCGATCGACGAAATGAAACACGCCGATAAGTTGATCGAAAGGATTTTGTTTCTGGAAGGATTGCCCAATCTGCAAAGCCTGGGTAGATTGATGATAGGCGAGAACCCCAAGGAAATGCTGGAATGCGACCTTAAATTGGAACATCTGGCCTTGCCTTTGTTGAAAGAGGCGATAGCTTATTGTGAAAGCATCAACGACTACGTCACCAGGGAATTGTTCGAACACATTCTGGAAAGCGAAGAAGAGCATGTCGATTGGTTGGAAACCCAGATGGACCTGATCGAAAAAGTCGGCATTCAAAACTATCTGCAATCGCAGATGTAAATAGGCGCTCCAGTCAAAAAAACTTTACGGGGCCGATTGCCGGCCCCGTTTGGTTAGTAAGCCCCGACGCTGCAGTATGCCAACGATTGTCATATCGTTGTTGCCCATCATCTTTTGCATTTTCCTGAAATTCTTAACCTCCCTTTTTTCATTGGATTGCGGTCTTTAGCTGTGGCTCGCATACCGGCACACCTGATCGTTGTGGGATGAATGAGGCGCCCATTCTCGCCATTGCGGTTTTGATGGCCCACCCAGTAGGCGCATCTGAGTCTATAGTTATGCTGCTTCGCTTGCCCTAGGGTTAAAAAATAGGCGTATTCATAACGGCAGTTGACCAACTTTGATAGATGTTCCCTGGTGATGAATGAGTTATCCTTAGCGGTATTGCGCAACATTGATGCCAAGGGCTGAAGGGTTTAAATGGCCTTTAACGCGCTAACAACACCGAAAACATTGATAGGAATTTATGCCGCACAGTGCCTTTACGCTGGAATCGTTGCTGGAAACTCATGATCTGCCGCTGATCATAATCGGCGCCGATTTACGCATCGTGGCAGTGAATCGCGCTTGGGAACAGAGTTTTGGCGTCATGCGGCAGAATTTGGTCGGCCAACCCTGCTGCGTCGAAAACCGCAATTGTCGCCATCAGCGCTTATTTCAAACTCTGGAAGCCTACGCCGGTATTTTTGCCGACACCAACGATGCCAGTTCACAGCGTTCTTTTAGTGCGCGCGGTTTTCCGTTGCTGGATGCCGATGCCACATTGTATTTAGGCGAAACGCTAACCGTGTTGAAAAGATCCGCGGCAAAAGGCAACGAGGCACCGGCCATGATCGGTAAGTCGACGGCGTTTGCACAATATAAAACTCGGCTGCAACAGGCGGCGGATACGCAAGCACCGGTATTATTGCTGGGTGAGACCGGCACCGGTAAGGAATTGGCGGCGGAATTTGTGCATAGCCATTCCCGGCAGGCGGATGGCAATTTTGTGATTGTCGATTGTACGATTCTGGGCGAAGAGTTATTTGAAAGCGAATTGTTCGGGCATGAAAAGGGTGCGTTTACCGGCGCGACATCTGCAAAAAAAGGTTTATTCGAATTAGCTAACAATGGCACCCTGTTCTTCGACGAGATTGGCGATTTGCCGCTGTCGCAACAGCCCAAACTGCTGCGCGCCCTGGAAAGCGGCCAATTTCGGCGGGTAGGCGGCACGGCGATGCAAAAAGCCAATGTCAGAGTGGTATGTGCTACGCATAGAAATTTAGCGGACATGGTCAAAGCCGGTCGGTTTCGCGAAGATTTGTTCTACCGTTTATCGGTGTTTCCGGTCGAAGTGCCGCCACTGAGGCAGCGTAGACAGGACTTGCCCTTATTGATCGATCATTTTTTAGCGCAGTTAAACACCGAGGCCGATAGCGGCTATACAATGACGCAATCGGCCTTAATCAAGCTTATCCAATACGCTTGGCCCGGCAATATTCGCGAGCTGCGAAACTGTCTGCAATTGGCGGCCGGCTTGTGTCAGGATAAAAGCATTCAAGAAGCCGACATACATTTTATGCAGCGCCAAGCAGTAGGGGAGCCGGCCGCCGCCAGTGAGGCAAGTAGCGATGCATATTCCCCGCCAATTAACAGCATGGCGCAATTCGAGGCGGAGTTTATCAATAGTTTGATCAGCAAGTATCAGGGGAATCGCAAGTTGATAGCGGCGGAAATGAATATCAGTGAACGAACGCTGTACCGTAAACTTAACCGACTCAATCTAAATTAAGTGGCGGGGCTATGATGGAATCCAACCTGATAAACTGGACGCTTGATAACGTTGGCAGCCGGCAACGCAACGGTTTGACCCCGCCGCGCGACATGCGCGAGACTATCGCCCAGATTAAAGCGCTGCCGCCTTTGCCCGGCAGCGCGCTGCGCATATTGAACCTGATCGCCGATCCCAGCGCGGATGCGCGCAAATTAGCCGACATCATCGAACTCGACCCTTTATTGACAGCGCAAATTACCCGTTGGGCCAGCTCTGCGCTCTACGGTTATCGCGGCCAGATCACGACCGTGCATGATGCGATTACTCGTGTGTTGGGGTTTGATTTTGTATTGGATTTGGCTTTGGGTTTGGCGGTGCTGGCACCGTTGAAATCGCCGAAGGAGGGGCAGATAGGTACGCGGATGTTCTGGACCCATGCCTTGGCCAGCACCCGCTTGATGGCGCAGTTGGCCGCCGTTATGCCGGCCGCTACGCGACCTGAGCCGCAAGCCTTGTTTTTATCAGGCTTGATGCACAATATCGGTTTCCCGTTACTGGGGCATCGTTTTCCTGACGAATTCAGTTATTTGAGTGGCTTGATCACCGCCAATCCCAGTCTGGCGATTTTCAATCTGGAAACTTTTGCCTTCGGGCTGAATCATGCCGAAATTGGGGCCTGGCTGATGAATGTGTGGTCGATGCCGCGCATGATTACCGATATTGTCTATCACCATCACAACCCCTTCTATCGCGGCGAAAACCACCAACTGAATCTGCTGACGTTTTACAGCGATTGCCTGTTGGGACGTTTAGGCATAGGCGACGCATCGAACCAGGTGTGTCCGGAGGAAGTGCCGGACTTGCTGGGGTTGGATGAGGCGGTTTGTCTGGAAATACTCGACAGCCAGAATGACGATTTAGCGAAAATTCTAGCCACTGCGGAACAACTTACCGATTAAATTCGCCGCCTGTCATCGCAAAGTGGGCGCCTAAAAATTTGCCGGCGCCCCACCAATCAACTCAGCAGTTAATCGCGCAATATCGCGTTGCGGCGGTCGGATTGCTTCAGAATGCCGCCCAGTACCCACATTTGATACATGGACACGGTCCACATAAACGCAAAGGAAACGCCCAAGCCGGCCCCGGCGACAATCACCAATAAGGCGAAGTGGGGATTGAGTTTAGTCAGCCACCACGAGGCGATGTCTATCAGTAGAAACAAATAAGGCATCACGATGGCGGGGTATTTGTATTTGCAAGGCACACCGGTACTGAAGCTGAAAATGATGCCGACAAACATAAAAATAAAACTGATCCCAAACAAATGGATATGCGACAAGCGGGTCAGTGATTGAAAGGTAGCGCCTTCGTTTGATTCGGTCAGCTTTTTTAAGTTTTCGAACTTAGTGAAATCCGGCAACGAACCGGCATTGGCGCTATGACAGCCTATGCAAAATTGCTCGACGATGGGTTTTATGTCCTTGTTATAAACCGCTTCCTCACCGCCATCCCTGACCCATTGAATGATTTTGAAACGCTCCTGTTCCGGTGCGTTATATTTCATCGATCCATTTAATTTGGATTCCAACACCGAACCGGAGCGGTCGCCATAGTAGCTGTAAACAATATCGTCCATCGACAAACCGAATTTGCCGTCGGCCATGCCGTGGGTAAACAAAATCTGGATTAAGGCCATCAAATAACCGGCGGCTATCGTCGTTAGATAACCGGTGAACAGCAATTTGATCGAGAGGCCGAAGCTGATCAGATTGGCGCCTTTGTACGCATATTTAACAGGTGTTTGGTTGCGATCAGACATAGATGTTTTCCGGGTTATTGAGCAGGGTATCGCTTAGCGCAAGATTTAAAACGGGAGGCCGAAGCCTTGCCTCCCGTGCCAAGCATATTACTAGTTTTTGATATTTTGGTAGTAATAACCCAGTTCGCTGATTTCTTCATCAGTCAGGGTTTGCGCGATGATGCGCATCCGGCTGTAGATGTCGTTGTGACGAGAGCCTTCCTTAAACGCATGCAGTGTAGCCGAGATGTAATCGGCATTTTGGCCGGAGATGGCCGGAATATCGACGGCTTGGCCCTTGCCGTCGCCACCATGGCAGACTTCGCAAGGTGGTAACACCCGCTCACGGCTGCCGTTTTTAACCAAGGCTTCGGCTTTTTCATAGACCATTACCGTTTTCGATTGGAAGGCAGGCGGTTGCGAGCCGAACCATGCTGCCAAATCGGCGGCGTCCTGTTTACTCAGGGTTTTGGCCAAGCCCGACATCATCGTGTTATCCCGGCTACCGTCGGCATAATCCTGCAATTGCTTGTACAAATAGGTCGGCAATTGCCCGGCTAGCGACGGGAACGCCGCCGAGATACTGATGCCTTTTTCGCCGTGACAGGCGCTGCAAGCCTTGGCCAGTTCTTCGCCTTTTTGCGGGTTGCCGGCTTTCACGAAATTTAACTGTTCGGCAGTCCAGGCGACTTGTGAGGAAGGCTGGGCAAAAGCCGCGCTGGGCAACAATAATGCTGCGCTTAGAATGAGTTTTTTCATGATCAGACCCCCCATCTGCCTGAACCAAAGGTTTCCATCAAGAAGAATTGCAGGATCGGATAGCCGAACGCGATCAGCATGAACACGCCGATCACGATATTCCATAAGGTGAAGTTGTTTAGATAGCCGGGCAGATTACTGACCGCGTGAATCGGCTCGGCGTATTCCACTTCACCCTGATAACTTTCGCTGCCAAGATGGGTTTTATACAGGTTGTAAACCAGCATGCCGGCCGAAACGACCAGGATCAATCCGCCGAAAATCATCGTGACCTCGTAGGGTTCCCAGGAAATCGTCAACAGATTGTTGTAATTGACGCTATCGATGCGGCGTGGCTGGCCTAGCAAGCCCAGAATATGCCAAGGGGTGGTCATGATGATCATCCCGATGAACCAGCTCCACAGCTGGGCGATGGCCATGGACGGGCAGAACAGCGGTTTGCCAGTCAAAATCGGCCAGAAGTAATAGGCAATGCCAAAGTACATGATGATAGTGGTGCCGCCGAAGATCAGATGGAAGTGTCCGGAAATCCAGGCGGTGTTGTGCACCATCGCGTTCATCGCGTAGCTGGCATTAACCAAGCCGCCGAAGCCGCCGAAGATCAGCATCAACAAGCCCAGAATGATGGCCAATACCATGGGATTATTCCAGGGCAGGGCAGCAATCCAGCCGAACAGCCCTTTGCCGCCGTTCAAGCGGCCGGCGATTTCCAGAGAGGCAATCACGGTAAAACCGGTGATGAAGGTTGGCAGGGTGACGACAAAGGTACCGACCGCATGCAGGATTTTCCAGCCGTGGCCTTGTTCCGGGTCCATGTATAAATGATGAAAACCGATCGGCAAGCTGAATACCACCAATAAGATGAATGCGGCCCGGGCCATCTCATCGCTGAACAAAAAACCGCCAGCTTGCTTGGGCACCAAAGTATAAAACGCCGTGTAGGTGGGAATCAGCCAGAAATAAACGATAGGATGCAGGGTCCAGGCGAACAGCGTGCGCGCCAAGCCGGCATCGATGGTATCGATCCAGCCCAAAGCCCAGGGTATCAGTTGGAACAACACTTCGGCGGCTACGCCGGCGCTGGTCCACAGCCATAAAATGGCGTTCGCGGTGGTGGCGAACATCGCCAATGGTACGGGTTGCTCCGGATTGATCTTTTTCCATTGCATGTACATGACAATCATCGACACGCACCAGAACCAGGAGCCGACGACCAATAAGGTTGCGCCGATGTAAAACAGCGGATGCGCCATCAATGGCGGATAAAAGGTGAACAGCACCGAAGCTTGGCCCAGCAGCAACGGTAATGCCGCCAAGACTACGCCAGTCAGGGCCACGCCGAAGCCGGTCCAGGCGAAGGTTTTGTTCCAAACCGGCAATTTCAAGGTGGTGTTGGCCACATAATAGCCAAAGCCCATGATGAAAAATGTGGTCAGCACAAAGCCCATTAACACCCCGTGGGTACTGACCGATGCGTAATACACTTCCCTCGACTCCAGAAAGCCGAAGAAGCCGCTACGTTCGATGACCTGATACAGGCCCATCACTGCCGCCAGCCCGAACGAGCCAAACGCTACCCAGAAATGGGTCAGCGCCAATTTTTTTTCCGCTGAGTTATCCATGATTTGCTCCCCCTTGTTTATTGAGCGCTTCCCATTGCGCCTTGCTCACCACTTTGATGTTGCTCCACATATGGGCGTGGCCCATGCCGCAATATTCGTTGCACAGCACTGGATACTCACCGGCGTGATGAAAGGCGGTGCTTACCTGCGCAACGTAGCCGGGCACAATCATCGTGCTCATATTGGTCATCGGCATATGCACGCCGTGGATCACGTCCAGACTGACCCAGCGAAAGGTGATTTCGGTTTCTGCGGGCAGGGTGAGTTCTTTCGGATAAAAGCCGTAGCGGCCGGCTACCATGCGCACGGTGACGCTACCGTTAGCGTTATGTTGTACGCCGAGTTTATCCTCGGCAAATTCCGCAGAAAGATGCAATTTGGCGGAGTCTATGGTTTCGACGTTACTCGGCGCGTGAATGCCGTGAAAAAACGCTGACCCTAAAATGACGGTCACAAACAGGCCGGCTATCCCTAACGAGATACCGGCCCAGTTTTTTTCCAGTTTATCGATATGCATGTCTCCCCCTTAACCAATATGGCCGCGAGGCAAAAAGATGCCGTAGTACATTAACAGCCAAGCTACGACCATGCCGCCGCCGACTATCAACATCAATGCCCAGGTGCCGACCGGTGAGCTTTGCAAAATTTTTTGACGTTCTTCTTCTGAGAGATTGTTCATATCCTTCCTTCTTGTATGCGTTTTGATAGGAATTAGGTTGGCAACCAACGGCATGAACAGCAGGGGCTTTGTCATTCTTACTGATGACTTTACCATCTGATTGCTAGGGTAATCATACCTTTAGCGCCGGGCTAACCGAAAGCAATAAATCAGCGGTACTAATTGTTTGAGGAGGGTGGGCTGAAAGCGCGCCGAGAACGGCCTCGGTATTTACCGGAGCGGGGAAGACATGGAGAACGGGAAATTTAGAAACCCTGTGCGGTTGGAAATCTCTGATGTGAGCCAAAAAGCCAAAAAACTGGTAATGGCGAAGTCGTCGTGTCACTATTTGGTGCAAATCGATAGTTTGCCCCAAAAAGTTAACGGGACCCGCTGGCATGAAACACCGAAACACTGCTTGCAAGCGTCCGTGTTGAATCACTAACCCGTGGTAGCCACAATGAATCAACCGATCAACGAATTTCAAGAAACGCAGCCCCGCCAAGTGAAATATCGATTACTCGGGTTTTCCAATGCGGCGTTGTTGCTGGCGGCTTGTAACTTTGTTATCTGGTTATTTATTTTATTTCCGATCTATGCCGCTACGGATGGCGTCTCCAACAGCGATGGCTTACGCTTCTTAGTGGTGGCTTTTATCTTGATGGATCTGGTTGGCTTAGCGTTGGCTGCCGTGGCGATGTTTAAGTCGAAACTCCGCAAAACCATGGCTAACTACGGATTTGTAATGAATGTCGCGATGATCGGTTTGAATCTATCGGTATTTCCGTTTTAAAGCTTTGTTGCTTCCGTTAAATATGTTTGTTGATTGAAATCAGTCAATCCTTTGCAGCTATGCCACAATAGGCAGTTGGAATCCTGAGGTTTTGTAAGCGGGGCTTTAATAGAGCAACTGTATGCGCTTAGGTCAATGAATAGAAATCAAAAGGTGGGCATGGGGTGTCTACTGCAGATTTTTCCTTAGCCAGGCTTTTCGTGAATGAACCCCGGTGTACAAAGGATTTCCAGCGTGGTACGTACTCAAAAAATTATTATTAGCGACGGTTTGCTCAGGAGCAAATATGCGAACAGTTAGATCAAAATTAAAAAAAAATCTGGTCATTTTTCTGGTGATGGCTGCTTTTTCTGCTTTTAATCCAGTGCTTGCCGAAACGGCGGGGACTGACGATAAGGATGCTCATCACGAACACAAGAGTATGGATTGGCCAGGGATTTATACTGGCTTAACCCCTTGTGCCGACTGCATCGGCGTGAAAACCACGCTGGCTTTGAACAAAAATGGCAGTTATCTGCTGATGACCCAATTTTTGGGGAAATCGGAACGGGAGTTTACTGAAAAGGGTAAGTTTGCCCCTGGCGAAAAAGCCAACACTCTGGTTTTGACGCCAAAGAATGGCGCAACTTCCCAGCAATATCTGGTTGAAAAAGATGCGTTGATTCAGTTGGATACTAGCGGCAACCGGTTCACCGGCAAACTTGCTGATCGCTACATTTTGCGTCGAACCAGCGTCACCGATAAGCAGCCTGAACATTCCGGGCATTGATTTAAACGTTAGGCCGGGTGGCCGCGCGCCCTGGCGGCCACCCGGAGATTACAACTGCTATATCTATTTCTGTTGGTTTTTGCGCCGAAAATAGACAATGGCTAAAAGTACCGTCAAGGCCAACGCGCCAAGCATGAAGCGCGGTTCCACGACCTTCACCGAATGATTGTCGTCTTTGAACTTGAACTTGGCGAGTACGCCCAAGGCGGGGTCGGTAATATCAATGGCAATCGACTTGGCGGCAAGATTTAAAAATTGCACTTCGCTGCCATCGAACGGTTTGTTGTTGCGGGTATCGTTGCTGACCATGCCAGGATAAAGCGGTGTTTCAGCAAGGTGAGAGACACTCAACTGTTTGGCGATTTCTTGCTCGAGTTCGCGAGTGGTTTTACCGTCGGTTTTGATATGAATCGGTTTTTGGTCGTCTATCTTAATCTCGATTTCGCCTTGTGAGGCGGTGAGGGCTTTTTTCGAGGAAAAGCCGTCCAGATATTCCACATCCGCGCTGAACACCAAATCAAAAGCCACTTGCACGCCGTCGGCGTTGAAGTGTTTATCAGCAAGATCGAAACGCAAGCCTTGGTTGCTGTAATCTCTAACCGTTACCGTGGTCAACGAATAGCCGGTTTTGTTGGCGATGATTAATTCTGCTTGTTCCGGCGGTTGGGTAATCGTGATGCCGCGCCAATTCGGATCGAGCTGAATCATGCCGTCTTTCATTGATGTAAGTAGTTTTTTGGTGACCGCGTGAGCCTGTGTCGGGTCATCAAACTTGTGTGCATTCAGAAAGCTCAAGCCGGTAGAACGATATAGCTCCCCATCGTCGATACGCCATTCCGCCGTGTATGAAAACAGCGAATCGCTGGTTCTTCGAGGCATGCTGGTATGAATGCGCAATTTATCCTGATCTGCCGGCGTAGTGATTGCAAAGGCTGATGGGACAAAAATACCCGACGAACAGCATGTCAGAATGATGGCAAGAGTGGATCGTTTCATCGTGGTTCCAAGCAAAAAAAAATTTACGTTAGCATAATGCGGCGTAAATGACACAACCTTTGATCGGACGGATATTAACGCCACTAATTGTAGTGTTTGCCAGTGCTGATATTTTGCGGAAAACTAGGCTGAGCTTGCTTGTGTTTGACCAGAAAAGGCGGTGGTTTATTTGCGCGGATATCTGTTTATTCGGGAACAAAAAAATTCACCGCTTGAAATAAATGTTCAAGTAAAAACTAGGGATATTAAGGCAGGCAAACACTACGCAGCAAACGCTCGAGTATCTGTTCTGTATTACAATCCCAGTGCTGGGCGCTGCGTCAGGTTTTAATTCAATAAGTTGCAGGTAAGGTATCGGTAAAATCCGAAGAGGATACAAGTGGACGAATCGATAGGGAGTAGAAATAGTGGGAACTAGAGTTTTCCACTAAGTTTTTCAAAAAATAAATATAAATTAATAAGGAAATACTGTTATGACATTAGATTCTCATGCTGCTAAATTAAAAGAAATGGCGGAGAAAATTATAGATTTCACGCCGCAAGAAATCAGTAGTATTACGCCGGAAGAAATTCAGCGTTTATTTTATGATTTACAAGTTTACCAAATTGAATTGCAAATGCAGAATGAAGAGCTGCAAAAAGCGCAATTTGAGTTATCCCGCCTAAATAATAAGTTAAATTTTACTTACCATTGCGTTCCGGTGGGTATTATCACCCTAGATTATCAAGGTTTTATAGAGCAAGCAAATCATACGTTTGCAGATATGTTGGGTTATAAAGCCAGTAAATTGCAGAAAACCCATTTTTCCAAGCTAATCTTCGAAGAAGATAAAAATATATTTATTCACCGTTTTGATGCTTTTTTCAAAGCGCCAGCCCATAAAAGTTTGCAGTTGCGTTTGCAAGGCGATAAGAACTTGGCTTTTCCTGCTTTGATTAAAGGTAATGCGGATGACGGTAGCGATACAGCAGGCGAATCGTTTGATTTGAAAGCGCGTAAATTAGTCGTGACTATCACAAATATTAGCGACGTGATCGCCGACGCAAATAAGGCTTGATTTTTTTATCGCCGCGTGAACGGTAATGTTGTCCAGAGGCTTTATTAATTTAAACGATTGATATTAAATAACATGGTTTTATGGATAATGAAAACACTGTAAAAGTGCCGCCGCAGTATATTGTCGGGATAGGTGCTTCGGCCGGAGGCTTGGAAGCTATTGAGGCATTTTTCAAGAATATGCCTGCGAATAGCGGTTTGTCGTTTGTGGTGATTCAGCATTTGTCACCACAGTATAAAAGTTTGATGGCTGAACTATTGTCCAAACATACCGCCATGCCGGTAAAGCGCATCGAGGACGGTATGAAAATCGAGCGCAACACCGTCTACTTGATTCCGCCCCGGAAAAACGTCACGGTGTTTCACAGCCAGCTATTGCTGGCCGAGCAAGATCCCAGCAAAGGGATTAATCTGCCGATCGATATATTTTTGCGCTCCTTGAGCGAAGACGCCAGAGAGCTGGCGGTAGGTATTATTTTGTCCGGCACCGGCAGTGATGGCACACGTGGTATTCGGGCCATCAAAGAATTCGGCGGCATGGTGATGGTGCAAGACGAAAATTCCGCCAAATTCGACGGTATGCCCAAGAATGCTTTTGCCACGGGTTTAGCGGATTTTAGCTTGCCGCCGGAGAAGATGCCGGGTCAGTTGTTGGCTTTTGTTAAGCATCCCTATGCCACCTTACAGGAAAAAAACATCGTCTCGTCTGACGACAGTGACATCACGCGGATTTTTTCAATCCTTAGAGAAAAGTGCAAAATCGATTTTACCTTTTATAAACCCAATACGGTAGTTAGACGCATTGAACGGCGTATATCGATCAATCACTTAAAAGATATATCCGAGTATTTAAACTTGTTGCAAACAAATCCTCATGAAGTTTTAGTGTTATTTCAGGAGTTGTTGATAGGGGTTACCAGTTTTTTTCGCGACGAGCACGTATTTGACGATATTCGTGAGCATTGGTTAAAAAAAGTTGTCAAGTTATTGCAAGAAGATGAGTTGCGAGTTTGGGTGACTGCATGTTCCACCGGGGAGGAAGCTTATTCCTTGGCGATGTTGTTATCGGAATATCGAGAGTATTCAGGACATTATTTTCGCGTGAAGATTTTTGCGACCGATGTCGATCTAACAGCCATTGAGAAAGCCAGTAACGGCAAATATCCGGAAAGTATTATTGCGGATATTCCGCCCAAGCTCCTGTCGAAATATTTTATTCGCCGGGAAGATTATTTTCAGGTCAGTCAAAAAGTTCGGGAAATGGTGGTGTTTGCTCAGCATAACCTGATTAAAGATCCGCCGTTTACCAATATTCATATTCTCAGCTGTCGAAACGTGTTGATTTACTTGCAACCTGTTTTACAGAAGAAAATATTGGAGTTATTCAACTTTTCTCTGGTAAAGGAAGGCTTGTTGGTGCTGGGTACCAGTGAAACGATAGGTGATATGGGTGAGTATTTTGATGTGGCAAGTGCTAAATCAAAACTATATCGCTCCAAAGGCAAATATAAATCTTTGGGTTTTACTGCGTCCCCCAGTGCTTTAATGACTTACGCGCCGTATCCGAGTTCGGTGCGCTCCTCGAATGCGCCTAGTGGTCAGGAAGAAAGAGTATTGGACCGATTCATCAGGGCAATATCCAATGATGTCTTGCCGTTTACGATGATAATTAATGAAAATATGGAAATATCCCATATTTTCGGCGACTCTAAGGATTATTTGAGTTATCCCAGCGGCAAACTGGTGAGTAATGTCAGTAAAATTGTTAAAAAAGATTTATCCATACCCATTTCCACAGGTATCCAAAAAGCCTTAAAAGCGAATAACGAAATTGTGTTGTCCAATATTCGGGTCAGAGAACAGGACAGTTTGCGGACGTTTAGATTGCAATTTAAACCCCTGCCGGGCAAGAAGGGCCAAGAAATCTTAGTGGCGGCGATGATTACTGAGACAGTGGATCCTTCTTGTTTTAGCGAGACGGAAACCCTGATCTACGATGTCAATTTAGACGCCAAACAACGCATTATCGATTTAGAGCAAGAATTACAGTTTACCCGCGAAAACCTGCAAGCTACGGTGGAAGAGTTAGAAACCTCCAACGAGGAATTGCAAGCCACCAACGAAGAATTATTGGCAAGTAATGAGGAATTGCAGAGTACGAATGAGGAATTGCAATCGGTCAACGAAGAGCTTTATACCGTCAATGCCGAACACCAGGGCAAGATAGTCGAGTTGACCTTACTGAATAACGATTTGGATAACTTATTCAATAGTACCAATATCGCTACGCTGTTTTTAGACGAGAATCTGGATATTAGGCGATTTACTCCGAAACTACAGTCGATATTCCATATTTTGGAAACCGATCTAGGTCGACCGTTTTATCACTTGACGCATACGATCAAAGACCTGGATGTTATCGCTGTCGTTAAAGGTGTCAACGATCAACACAACTGTTTCGATCAGGAAATTCAACTTGAAAACGGCACCTGGTATCTATTGCGGGTAATTCCCTACGTGGTTTCTGCGAAAGTCAATGCCGGCGTTATTTTGACTTTTGTGGACATCAATCAGCTGAAAAGCGCGCAATTGGAGTTGCATAAGCGTGAAGAGCAGGAAACACTGAGATTGGCCAAGTTTGTGCAGTTTTCCAACGATGCGATTACCTTGCTCGAACCGGACGGTACCATCGTGACGTGGAATCATGCCGCCGAGAAACTGTATGGCTGGTCGGCGCATGAAGCGCTGGGGATGAATTTTTACAATCTGATTCCGGACGACGAAAAGCATTTTGCCAAGCAAGGTTTAAGCAACCTGAAAGTGGGTAACACCTTGCCGTCGTTTCAGGCCAAGCGGCTGAGCAAATCCGGTAAGGTGGTGCACGTTTCGGCGTCGGCTTGTATGTTCCAGGCCGAGAACTCGGCCAGGGAGTTAATCGCGTTAACCGAGCGCGATTACGTTCACCAGCATCAAGTCGAAAAACAGGAGTGTTTAAATTGTTTGCAAAAGCTGGCCACGATAGTGATGGATACCGACGAAGCAATTATTCTGTTTGAAGTGTCAGGGAAGATTACCGCTTGGAATAAAGGTGCCGAAATCTTATACGGCTGGGATAGCTTGGACGCCGCCAGTATGACGTTTGCCGAGATCGTCTCTGACGATGAAAGGGGCATTACCCAACAACTGATTCAGGAATTGATCCTTGCTGGCGGCGTGAAAAGTATTAAGACCAAACGTATCACCAAGGATCAGAAAATTATCCCGGTGCGTATGCATGCAACGGTTTTGGGTAATCGCTCGGGAGAAGCGCTGTTAATCGTCAGCAGTGAAAAAGCGGTGCACTGAGCGGCTATATCAACTCGCTATTGAGGCAAGATTTCGGCTAACGATTGCTCCACAGCCGACAATTCCGCCAGCGTATTAATATTGACGAAGAGGTGCTGCGAGTCGCTGAAATCCACCTCGACCAGTGAATGCCGGTGAAACCAAGCTTGTAACTTGCGCTCACCACTATGCAGGTAGTTCTGTAAATCCGTTTGCAAGCGCGTTTTCAGCGCGGCGAAAACCGGGTGTAAGCGTTCGCCGTCAAAAGCCACGGCGATGTCAGCATCCTGGCTAATTAATGCGTCGAGCAAGCGTTGCAAATGCATGCTTGCAACCAACGGTGAATCGCACGGCGCTACCAGTAATATCGGATGCTGAGCGGTCTGCATCGCCGCCAGAATGCCGGCCAGCGGTCCGTCAAAGCTGAGTTCGGCATCGCTGATGACCGGATAATTGAATTGCCGGTATTGGTCTTGATGGCGATTAGCGCTGACGAATAACTCGTTGACCAATGGGTTCATGGCGGCCAGCGCATAACTCACCAAGGGCCGGTTATGGCATATCAACAAGCCCTTGTCCTGGCCCTGCATGCGCCGAGCCATACCGCCCGCCAGCACTACGCCGCTCACTTTGTTTTGCCCGTTCATGATGGTAAGCTTTGCCGATGTTTAAAAGAGTCGTCATTTTCGCAAGCCTGCCGTTGATTGCAAGTTGTGCCGCGCAGTCTGTGCATACCGAAGAAGTGACGTATTATCAGGTGGAAACCAGCAAACCCTACGACGAAGTATTGACCGAACTGGAAGTAGCGATTGCCGAACACAACTTTCGCATTACCGGCCACAGTCGGGTGGGGAAGGTCATACGCGACAGAGGGGCCACGAACTTTCCGGAATACGATACGGTACAGTTTTGCAATCTGACGTTGGCAAAAGTAGTGCTGGAAATCACCCCGCACGCGATAGGCTATATGCCCTGCAATGTGGTGACCTATCAATTCGAAGGTAAAACCATCGTCAGGACGCATTTGTTACCGGAAGATACTGGCAACCCGGCCTTGAACAAATTTGCCAAGGAAATGAACCCGCAATTACGACAGATTGTCGACTTCGCGGCCGAGCAATAATTTAATATCCCTATAACGAAAAAACGAGCACCATGACAAAATCATTCTTCGCTACTCTCGCTGTTGTAACGCTGTTAAGCGGTTGCGCCGCTACCCAGGAAAATTCAAAACCGGACGCCGCTGCCGGCGAGCCTGCGGTACTGGTCAATGATTATCCCACCCGCGACCGCGTCGAATACGTGCTGGAATGTGTGGCCAAACATGGCGGCCTAACCTATATCAGCCAATACGCTTGCGGTTGCAAAATCGACAAAATCGCCGAAAAACTCAGCTTCGAGGAATACGAATCGGCTAAAACCTTTACCCAGATGCAAAAAACTCCAGGCGAAGCCGGCGCGGCGTTTCGCGATCCTAAACAATCCAAGGATTTGCGCACTAAGCTGAAAGACGCGGACGCCGAGGCGGAAAAAGCCTGTTTCGTTAAATAATCCCTGTTGGTCATGACGGCGCCAGCCAGGTGTCGTCTTGGTTCATGTCTTTTCCGTCGAACCTTTGCCATGAGTAGTTTGGCGTTCGACTCAATTCATCTTACCGTTATGCCCAACGCCGAGTTTTTTCTTACCTACCCCAAATACAAACTGGCGATACTGGCCTTGTTGACGTTGAATATCGGCATATACGCAGCGGTCGATACGCTGACCACGGCGGTTGATGCGCTGACCTGGGTGATATTGTTGGTGATGTTCGAGCTGGAAACCGTCAAGGCCGCGCCATTCAACGAGCGTACCTTGCACGCAGTGCGTAATGTATTGATTGTGGTGATTGCGCTGGTGTTCGGCAGCTACGTCCGCGATAACGAATGGCTGGATGTGGTCAACTCCTTGCTTTGGTTTGGATTGATCGTGTTGCTCGAGTTGGAAGTGCGCTGGCCGGCTTTGGTGGAGCGGCACCGGCAGGCGTTTTGGTTGGTCACCGTGCTGGTATTTATTGGCTTGATCGGTATGGTCGTGGCTTGGCTGATGCAGTCAGAATGGCTGGATGCTTACGATGCGTTGCTGTGGATCACTGCATTCGGTGTGATTGAAGTTGATATCTTTCACTTCCTGAAGTTAACTCGCGATTAACCGCATTTTCAACTGCTTCCTCGGCATGGGCAAAACGGTTTTATGGCTTATTTTGGTTGTGCCCTTGCTGCTGAAAGGGTGGTATGTCGATAATTTTATTTATCACTATACCGGCACCCGTTTGCTGGGATTTACTCAGGTTTTATGTAATGACGCGCTGATTTATGGCGGTATTTTTATATTGCTGTATTTTTCGTTTCTGCCGACTATCATGCGTGGGCTGGCAGCAATATTACGTTTGGCGGCTTTGTTGTTGTTTGCGCTTTATATTATCGATTACGCCATTATCGTTAATTTTAATACCCATTTGGCTTTGGGTGACGCAATAAAATATGCGGATTATTCGTATAAATATATTCAGCAAATTTATGGATTAAGCGATTTTGGTATGCTTGGGCTTAGCGCATTAGTCTTGGCTGTGCCGTTATATTTTTCGTGGGTAAGGTTTAAATCCATAAATCCTTATATCAAAAAGTGGCCCATCTGCTTAATTCTTGGTTTACCGTTGGCCGCTGCGTTTGCCGATAATGAAAAATACGCCCATGCCTGGATTTATAAAAACGTCATTGACTATAACTTAACCATATTATCCGAGGCTGCGCCGTATAGTGCCGCCTATGTCGATAACTTCAGTTTTCAAGAGCATATAGACTGCCAAACTCAGCCGGTAGACACTAAGAATATTATTATTTTGATGGTGGAGTCGCTTTCCGCTTATCAAAGCCGATATTTCTCCGGCATCCACGATTGGACGCCCAATCTGGATGCCATTGCCAGCCAACATCAAGCGTTCAAGAATTTTTACGCCAACGGTTTTATCACCGAAGATGGCGAAGTCGCGCTGCTGACGGGCTTGCAGCCGCTCTATCCGCCCTCCAGTTATACCGACGACGGCGGTACGTCGTTTTATAGTTTTTATAATATAAAAGATTCCCTACCCAATATTCTTAAAAAGCACGGTTATAAAACCGAATTTTTAACGACTGCCGATTTGGAGTTTGGTAATACTGGAGTCTGGGCAAAAAGTGTAGGTTTTGATTATATCGAAGGCCACGACCAGCCGGAGTACGACAAATGGGAACGGTTTCATTTTGAGGCGGCGCCGGACGAGGCCTTGTATTTAAGAGCCTTGGACAGGATCGATAAAAATAAAAAAAATAATTTTTTGCTGTTTATCAAAACGGTTAGCAGTCATCATCCTTATATTAATCCGGAGACTAAGGAAAAATCCGAATCGGCAGCCATTACCTATACCGATAAGCAAATAGGCCGGTTTTATCGAGAGCTACAAAATAACGGTTTTTTCAAGAATGGTCTCTTGATTATTGTCGGCGACCATCATTCGATGACGCCCTTAAAAAAAGCCGAAGTCGAGTTATATGGTCAGTATAAAGCGTCGGCCAAAGTGCCCTTAGTAATTGCCGATGGTTATCAGCCTGCAAGCGTGGAAAATAATCAATATCAACAAATTGATGTTTTTAACAGCTTGCGAGGTTTGGTTGCCGGCAAACAATGTTATTCGGATTGGAACGGGGTATTGTTCGGCGCAGCTAAAGCCTCACCCAAATACATCATTCATCGGCGCGGCGATAATCGGGATATGGTTAGTATATTTGCCGAAAACGAAGAATATCTGGTGAAACTGGATGGCGATAATACTCGCGTAAATAGCAAGCTACCGGCTGAGCAGACTGTCCGGCAGCTGTTGGTCGATAAGGTTAACGCGCTGCGGATAGCGCGGGCGAAGTGGGCGTTGACACAATCCGCCGAAAAGTCAGATTGATCCGGGCTTGCTTGGCTTGGCGAGTTTTGGGAAGTTCGTGGCGCCAATGGTGCTGCAACTCGCCGGCCATGATCAGCAAATCGCCGTGCCTTAGCTCGATATCCAGCACCGTGCAGCTGCGGGCGTGTCGAAAGCGCAGCAATCGCGTCTCGCCGAAACTTAATGAAGCAATCAGCGGATTCGCCCCCAGCTCTTTTTCATTATCGGTATGGCAGCCCATCGAGTCCTTGCCGTCGCGATACAGATTCGCCAAAACGCTATTGAAAGGCTGCTGGCAAACGGTTTCGACGTCGCTTCGTATGGATTGTAGCTCGCTGGTCCAGGGCAAGGGTTGGTGATCTACCCCGGAATAGCGGTAGTCGGCGCCCGGGTCGCCGTACCAGGCCATCAAGCGCGGTACCGGCACCCAACGCCCGAAGATATGGATTTGTTCGGTTTGCCAGGCCAGGTTTTGCAGCAAGCTGCGCAAATAACCATCTGCAATGGTGGGTGGGTAGAAAGCTGGCAGTAGATACAACTCGCCATCGCAGGGAGCCAAATTCTGGTAGTTGATGATTAAGGTCGATGTCATCGCAGTACGCGCCTCAGTTGGCTCGGGGATTTTAGCCGCCGAACCAGACAATCCGATGAATGAATCAGTTTTAATGCACCAACAAGATAATCAGCTGCGCGGCGATGATCCGCAGAATCATGACCAGGGGATACACGGTCGCATAGGCCATGGACACCGCTGCCGCCGGGCTGAGGTTATTAGCGAACGCCAACGCGGGCGGATCGGTCATGCTGCCGGCCAGCAAGCCGCAAAGCGTCAGGAAGTTGAGTTTGTAGACTATCCGGCCTACGGCCGCGACGATCAGCAGAGGCAGCAAAGTGATTAATGCCGCGCAGGCCATCCAGTAAAAACCATCGCCTTTGACCAGCGTTTCGACGAATTGATCGCCGGAGTGCAAACCGACGCAGGCCAGGAACAACACAATGCCGATGTCTTTTAAAATGATGTTGGAGCTTTTCGGTAAATGCCAGGTCATCGTGCCCCAGTTACCCACCCGGCTGAGCATAATGGCCACCAGCAAAGGCCCGCCGGCCATGCCCAGTTTGACCGCGGAGGGAATGCCGGGTAAATACATGGGCAGACTGCCCAGCAACACTCCCAGCGAGATGCCGATAAAAATCGGCATGATCTGCGGATGGTTGAGTTCTTCCAGCGAGTTACCCAGGGCTTTTTCGATACTGTTTAACGCTTCCTGATGACCCACCACATTCAGCTCGTCACCGAAGTGGACATGCACATTGCTGGTGGGCGAGAACTCGACATCAGGCCGATGAATCCGGGAAATAGTCACGCCGTAAAGCATGCACAGATTGCCGACAGTTTGATTGATCGCGGATTTGTTGGTGACTACCAGTCGCCGGCTTTGCAAATTGGTGGCAATTTGTTTCAGATCGATATCCGACTCAGGGCCGATCAGAATTTTCAGTTGTTCCAAAGGTTCACGTTCGCCGACCAGTCGGATGGTGTCGCCAATTGCCAGGCGGCTTTCCTGGCCGGCGACATCGACTGCACCATTGTGCAGAATCCGGGTCATCACCACGTTCATGCCTTCGAAAAACGGAATTTGGCTCAGCGTTAAACCGTTCAGATTAGGGTTTTCCACCCGCAAATCCTTCCAGATCGGTACATGGGTGTCTTGCTGTTGTTGGTCGGCAAAGCTTTTGGCTTCGTCGGCTATATCGACTTTAAACAAGCGTTTGTTTAGTAGCATGGCCAGAATGATGCCGGCGATACCGAATGGGTAGGCCACCGCATAGCCCAAGCCCGGCATTTTCAAGGTTTCGCTGTCGATGCCGGCAATCCCGCCCAGTACTTGCTGGGCGGCGGCCAGGGAGGGGGTATTGGTGGTGGCGCCGGAAAACAGGCCCACCGCCACGGGCATCGGAATCTCGCCGACAATGCTGATTAATACCGTAATTAATGCGCCCAATAGCACAATAGCGGCGGCCATGCCGTTCAGCCGCAAGCCGTAACGAAAAAACGAGCTGACAAAGCTGGGGCCGACTTGCAAACCAATCGCGTAAACGAAGAGTACCAAGCCGAATTCTCGCAAGAAATGCATCACTTCCGGATTGATACTCAGTTGGAAATGCCCGAATAGCAGTCCGGAAAACAGCACGCCGGCGATGCCCAGTTGAATGCCGGCCAGCGCTACTCTGCCCAACACCAGGCCGCTTGCCACTACCAAGCTAATAATTAGTAGTGTGTGCGGCACGGAATCTTGATTAAAAAGCGATAGCAACCACGACATGGCCTATTCCTTTGGTTCGAGTGGGTTGAAGGGATTTAGGTTTGCTTAGTCAATGTCGCCTGACTATGATGCAGAAGCCTGATAGCGCATTATGTGGTCAGGATTGTACAACAAGCCAACCAAGGGTGATTCCGATGAATAATAAATATCATAAAATGAAATATATCGTCATGCTGGGGCTGTTTGCCGCAGGCGTCAATGCAGCGGATATCGAAGCAGGCAAGGCGAAAGCGGCTGCATGCCAAGGTTGCCACGGTGCGGCCGGCGTCAGTAGCAGCCCGTTATGGCCCAGTCTGGCGGGGCAGAGCGCGGTGTATATCGAGAGTCAGCTGAATAAATTTCGCAACGGTCAGCGTGATAACGAGGTGATGAAGCCATTGGCTTCAGGCTTGAGCGACACCGACATTCAAAATATTTCTGCGTATTACGCCAGCTTGCACGGCAAATCGGCCGGTAGCAGCGACGCCAATTTGGTTAAGCAGGGTAAAGACAAAGCTGCTATGTGTCTGGGTTGCCACGGCAACAATGCGCAAGGTATGGGTATGGTGCCGAAACTGGCCGGACAGCATCCGCAATATTTAGCCAAACAGCTAACCGATTTCAAAAAAGGCGCGCGCAAGGCCCCGCAAATGAATGCTCTGGCACAATCGCTTAGCGAAGACGACATCAAGGCGGTGGCCGCTTATTTGGGGTCCTTATAAATTATTTGATATTCCGCATCGTTGAGAGTACCTGACGATGCGGTTGTTTTGTTGAATGATTCGGCTAACCTTATGTGCATAGTTCTCAAAATCCCGCAATCCAAGCGCATAGCAAATTAACAGTGTGATGAAATTAAAGGGTCCGATACGGATTGGCTTGTTGGCTTGCGCCTCCGGGTCTGCGCTAGCCGATGCGTTGTCATCCGATGTGTCCTGGTCGGTGATTGGGCGTAATGTCACGATTACTCAGCCGTTCTTTGCCGGCGCAGACAGGGGGAGTTTTGCCGGAAATTCGGCAACGGTAGGTTCGGGGGCCACCGTTAATTTGGCGGGTGGTTACAGTATTCAGGAAGGCGACACCAGTTACTGCCCAGGCTGCATTATCCAGCTTTATACCGCTTGGATTGCCCCGGCACAGGCTGGCTCGGCCGGGTTTTACTCCGGCGGGATCGGTCCCGGTTTCGGTAGCCTGAGCGGATCGTTTTCTGGCCAACTCACGGCTCCTAAAACACCGGGGACTTACTTTATCGGTCTTGGCGCAACGCTGGACTATGTTTACCAACCGAATACTGCCGGCGGGTTTGGGAAAGACCAGAATGGCATATCCGGTTTCGCGCCTTTTCAGGTAACTGTCATACCTATAGCCGTTAGTTCTATTAGTGCGAATGACAGTTTCAGCACTCTGCCCGGTTACTATTACAACACCGGCGGCGATTTCAACAACTATGGCACATTAGTCAATAACAGCGCCACGTTCAGTCATGGCTCAGGCGTTTTCGCCAATTTCGGCGCCATCAACAACCAAGGTGTAATCGAGAATGCCGGACAGATGGTCAATAGCGGCAGCATCGACAATGTAGCAGGCAATACGCTGACAAACGCCGGCGCACTGGTCAATCAGGGAAATTTCGGCAACGCCGGGCAACTGAGTAACCAAGGTACTTTCAGCAATCACGGCGTGCTGAACAATACCGGCACTATAAGCAATACCGGCCAATTCAATCTGGCGCAAACCGGCCTAATTACCGGGACCGGCGATTTCTATAACAGCGGGCAAGGGCGCGTCGATATTTCCGGTAACAACACGCATCGGTTTGATGGCAATGTCAGTAACGACGGTGTTTTCAGAACGGTAAATACCTCGGTGGCGTTTACCGGTAACTTCACGAATAACGGCCGCTATGAGAGCGACCCGTCGATCAATCAATTCAACAATCTGTCCATAGGTGCCAGCGGTTATTTGGTGGGCGGTGCCGGCGATGTTTTCATCGTAACCGGCGACTTTATTAATACCAGTACGCAAAATACCCTGTGGAATACCGCAAATGCCGATCTGGTTTTCAGCGGCCCGAGCGCGACGCAGCATGCGATGAGCTTGGTGGGTAGCGATCAGGGGCAGACCACTGCCGGTGCGGTCAATAATTTTGCCTGGGGTTCTGTAACGGTAGCGAGCGGCAACGGTTTGAGCTTGGTCGATGGCAATAGCACGCCGGGCGCCGCATTGTATGCCAGTCGACTGGTATTGGCGGATGGTGTGAACCAATTAAGCAGCATTAGCAGCGACTACGACATTTACATCGATCCCAATCTGCCGGAAAACCAATACTTATTGGGAGCGATACGCAGTTTCGGTGGCGGTCGAGGCCAATTGGCCCCCTGGAGCCTGCAACCTTTTACAACAGAGACTAGCACCTCACCGGAATTAACCTTTAACCAGCAGACTTTCGCGCCCGCCTTGAATGAGGCTTGCGCGACCCCAAGCGGGATTTTGGCGACCCGGTGTCTGCAACTGCAAGCGCTCAGTCCGGAACAGCAAACCACCGCTGTTGCCGCATTAACGCCGGATCAGGTGCCGAGCCAGATGGCCGGGCCGGTGAAATTGGGCGCAACGCGCATGGATGGCCCGTTGACCCGATTGGCGAGTTTACGCGCTGGCGCCGGTGCGCCCTTGTCGGTGAATTTTAACGGGATCCAATTATCCGCCAACCCCGTGGGCTCTCAGGGGCTAGGCGGCGCGGCGGGCGATGATGAGCTGTTCCGTGATTCGCCGCTGGGTGTGTTTTTACAAACCCGGTTTAATTTTGCCAATCTGCGCGGTGATGCCTGGGATCGCGGCTTTGATTCGCAAGCGCGCACCGTGACGGGCGGCGCGGATTATCGGCTAAGCGACAAATTGGTGGTTGGTGCGGCGTTTAACTACACGCATTCTTCCACCCAATATGCCGATTCGGCCGGCAATATGAGCAGCGATACTTATCTGGGTGCACTATACGGCAGCTATTATCTGCCCGAGGATATTTATCTGGATTGGGTGGGAAACTACGGCGGTAATGACTATGCCTTTAACCGCCAATACGCCTTTTCCGGATTCGCCGGCCAATCCGCATCGACAACCACCGGCAATCAATACGGTTTTGCATTAAGCAGCGGCAAAGACTTCAATTGGGACGAGTGGGCCATCGGCCCTTATCTGCGTTTAGAGTATCTGGGCATGACTATCGCCCAATACCAAGAGCACAGCGGCAACGGTTTCGACATCATCACCGGCGAGCAAATCAATCATTCTTTCGTCAGCAATTTCGGTACCCAAATCAGTTATGCGCTCAGCACGTCATGGGGCGTATTCACGCCGGCCGTGCGCGTGGAATGGGAGCATCAATACCTTAACGACAACCGGCTGATTCACATGCGCTTGGCTCAGGCCGAGCCGGGGCAGGGTAATTTTACGATTCAAACCGGCGAGCCCGACCACGATTATGTCAACCTCGGCGGTTCGCTCAGCGCTACATTGCCCAATGGCGGCTCAGGGTTCGTGCGTTATGAGACCCGCTTGGGCCAAACCAATATTTCCGACCACATTCTCGAAGCGGGCTTGCGGATGACTTTCTAGTTACGCAAGCCCTTCCTGCTGGTTATTGGTAAGGAGGTGGTGGTGGCAAGCCGGGTGGTGGTGGCGGAATGCTGGGTTGTGAGGCTTTGGGCGCCGGCGATTGGTAAGAAAACTGCCCGGATACCGGTACTCTGTGCCCCTTGGCATACATACATTGCACATAGGCATTGTCGTAACCTTGTTGGGTGGCATAGCCGGAGCGTCTTGATTCGCCACTGCCGACGATAGTCCCGGCCACTAATCCCGTGCCCGCGCCGATTGCCGCTCCGCCGCCGCCACCAATAGCGGCGCCGGCGGCCGCTCCCACTGCCGTGCCGACTGCGGCACTGCCGATTTGGCTATCGGTGCTGGCTTGATTCGGTGTGGCCCCCACTTGTCCGGCTGCGTATTGCTGGCATTGATAATCATCCTGGCGAAATTGTTCGAACGACAGGCCAGTGCCGGGTAGCGCCATCACACTCGGGCCTGAAGGCATATGGGCGCAGCCGCTCAAGGCCAGTGCCACGCAGATTCCTGCTATTGGGGTTTTACTCTTCATGTTTGCGGTCTCCTGCTAATTTTGTGGCGTCGGCTCAACTTGTTGCCAGCCATTCGCACAGTCCTTTACGTAAGGATAGTAGCCAGCCGGATCGTTACAGTAATACCAATAGCCTTCCGCTAAAGGGGCGTTCTGAGGCTGGCTGCGCTCGCGTTCGATATAGACCGGCGGTTCCACCGGTACGGTGATAATTTCCCGCGGGTAATAGGGATACGCCGGGTAGTAGGGATAAGCCGGGTAAAAGGGTCTGGGATACAGTGGCGCACCAAAGTAGAAGCCAAAACCCGGACGGAAGTGTCCGCCAAAATGCCGGCCGCCGTGATGATGAAACGGGTCGGCGCTCGCGCTTAGCGTCCATGCCGACAGTAAAGCTATCAGCGTGGCTGACAGCCACTTTTTGAGTTTAAACATACTTACCTCTCGTTTGCGTGCCGTATTGGAAACGGGATTTCAATCAGAACACTTAAACCACCTTCCGGTCGGTTGCCGGCGCTGATGTTGCCGCCATGCGCCTCGACGGCTCTATGGGCGATGGTGAGTCCCAGGCCGGTGCTGTGCGGTTTTTGCGCTTGACCACTGCGGAAAAACGGCTGAAAAATGGCCGTCAAATCCTGATCGGGTACCCCAGGGCCGTCATCGTCCACCCGAATTCTTAAGTGACGATTAGCGCTATCAAAATCGGCGGCAATGAATACCGTGCCTTCGGCTTGACAGTGTTGCACTGCGTTACGCAGCACGTTTTCGATAGCGCGATGTAATAGTTCGCCTTGGCATTCGACCTCCACGTCAACATCGCCGAGATACCTTAGTTCGATATGTTTCGGTTCTGCTTCGAAACGCACATCGGCGACAATGTCGGCCAGTAGGTCGTCGAGATTGATTGCATCCAGTTTTCCTGGCGCAACGCCCGCTTCCAGCTTAGATAGCATCAATAGTTCGCCGACCAAATCGCTGATGCGTTGCGATTCCCGTTCGATGCGTTCCAGCGTGGCCGGCAATTTTTCCGGTTGTTGCTGGGCCAGGCCGATAGCGGCCTGGATACGCGCCAACGGCGAGCGCAGTTCGTGAGACACATCGTGCAGCAGATGTTGCTGGGCGTTGATTAGCGAGCAGATTTGTTGCGCCATATGGTCAAAGTCACGACCCAGGTCCGCCAATTCGTCGCTTCGTCTCCCCATTGCATTGCCGATGCGGGTATTTAGCCGGCCTTGAGCTACAGCGCTTAAAGCGTCGCGCAGGCTGCGAATGGGTTTGGCGAAATACCAGGCCAACAGTCCGCTGAACAGCAGGCTAGCCAAGCTGCCGGAGATTATCGGTAAAATCGGCGTGGGCGGCTCGCGGTGCGGGCGAGGGCCGTGCTCTTCCAGGTTAGCGCTCGACGGGGGTGGCCGGTCTCCAAAAAGGGGGCCGTCGAAGCCAAATGCAGGCAGTTCGGGGTTGCCCGGAAATGACGGCCTGAACAGGCTGCCAAAACCGTGTTCCGGCAAGGGTACGAAAAGTAGATAACGATGGCCGTCGTCGGCCGCAATCATTTGTATGGCATCCGGGTAGGCGTTTTTTCGCTGTAAGGCTCTGGCCTGCTGCAATACCTCTGTCGCTAAGGGTCTGCCCAGTAATTCCCGATCCGTATCGTCTACTGCGTATATCGGTGGAAAACGGGTGTTTTGCAAGGTCTGAATAAAATCGTGCAAGCCCTTGACGCCGCCATGCGGCATGGTGCTGGCGGCCAGCTTGACTAGCGAAGCGCGTCTGACATCGACGACATCGGCTGGTTTGGCCGACAGGTTTTGCTGCGCGGAGTGTCTTAGCCAGACGGCGGTACCGACACCGATGCCTGCGGTCAATAGAGCCAGCCAGAAAGCAAAGAAAAACTTCCAAAACAATCTGCCCATCTTATACCTTGATCATCTGGTAGCCTTGGCCGCGCACGGTTTGAATGTAAGAATGGCCGTCCGGTTGGTTGCCGAGTTTCTGGCGGATGCTGCTCATATGGACGTCAATGCTACGGTCGAAACGCGCCAGAGGCCTGCCCAGGGCTTTTTCGGAGAGCTCGTTTTTGCTGACGACCCGGCCCACCTGACTGGCCAAAGTTTCCAGTAAATTGAACTCGGTGCTGGTTAGGTCCAGGTCTTGCTCAAACCAGGTGGCTTTGCGTTTTTCCGGCCACAGTTTCAACGGCCCGGCCACAATCGGTCCTGATGACAAACTGGCGGCGGGCTGGGTTCGGCGCAAAATCGCCCGAATTCTGGCAACCAGTTCTCTGGGCGTGCAGGGCTTGGGGACGTAATCGTCGGCGCCGGATTCCATGCCAATGATGCGGTCCACGTCATCGCCCTTGGCGGTAAACATCAGTATCGGAACCCTGCTTTCCAGGCGGATGCGCGTCAATATCTCGGTGCCTTTGATATCCGGCAGCATGATGTCCAAAATGACTAATTGATATTCGCCGGATAGGGCATGTTGCAGTCCGGATGCGCCGGTATGGCTGACGTCCACATTAAAACCTTCCTGCGTTAGATACTCTCGGAATAATCCCGCCAGTTCGACGTCGTCATCGATAATTAACACTTTATGCATGGTTCTCGCTCGTTGGCTGTGTGTTCATCATCATAGCCGCGGCTTCTTTAGACAACCAGCGGGGTTTACCTGATTTTACACGGCACTAACAGCACTTAACCTCTGATTTGAAATACTGGCTACGACGAAATTGAACAGGTTTTGTCCTTGGATTTATCATCGTTTTGTGGAGAGTGTTATGAAAAAATTAGTGTTAGTGCTTGGCTTGTTACCCCTAACTGCAATGGCTGAGCCGCCGCACGGCGGGCACCATGGCGGCGGCAAACCGCCGATGCATAGGTTTGGCGAAGCGGACGGCGAGCAACATTTGCCGAGATTTTTAAAAAATCTTGATCTCAGCGAAAAGCAGGAAGCGGATATCAAGAATTTAATGAAAACCCGAATTGGTGACGGCCAGGCCCGATTTAAAGACGAGCATGCGCTACGAGCCGAATTGCACGCTTTGAGCTTTTCCGCGGATTACAATGAGGAACAGGCCAAAGCGTTGCTTGAGAAATCCGCAGCGATGCATCAGCAGATGGCCTTGGAAAAATCCAAGCTCGATCATGAGGTGTTTATGTTGTTAACGGCGGCGCAGCAAGAAAAACTGCAAGCCGAAATCGGCAAATTCGAACATTGACTGAACCTGTTGTCCTTACACAGCCCGGTGCAGTGGCTGCTGGCGCCCGGCCAATCCGGATAAGGCGGAATTGGCAATAAATACAGCGCCTTTGTGAAACAGCGGAATCTCGGTGACGCACCAAGTTAGAAAATTGTTAATGACCAAACAGCCATAATTTCGTAAAATCACCTAAGTTTTTATCTATCAGGAACGGGATGAATCGCAAGATTTATCCCGTTTTCTACATCTAAGGTGGCCAATCTTGAACAAACCTGCATTACTGGTACTAGAAGACGGGACGGTGTTTCACGGCATTTCGATAGGTGCCGACGGCTGTTCCGTGGGAGAAGTGGTTTTTAACACGGCACTGACCGGCTATCAGGAAATTCTCAGCGATCCGTCGTACGCACGGCAAATCGTCACATTGACTTATCCGCACATCGGCAATGTCGGTACTAATCCTGAAGACGACGAATCTGTCAAAGTGTTTGCCAGCGGCCTGGTGATACGGGATTTGCCTTTGCTGGCCAGCAGCTGGCGTAACGCGAAAACCCTGCCCGAATATTTGCGCGAGCACAACGTGGTGGCGATTGCCGACATCGACACCCGCAAATTAACCCGCTTGTTACGCGACAAAGGCGCGCAACGCGGTTGCATCATGGCCGGCGAATCCGTTGATTTAGACGCTGCGAAACAGGCCATCGAAGGCTTCCCAGGCCTGAAAGGCATGGATCTGGCGAAGGAAGTGACTACCGCGCAAGCCTATGTCTGGACCGAAAACGTCTGGAAGCTGGGCGAAGGTCATCAACAAGCGCCTGATTTGACCAAGCATGTAGTGGCTTACGATTTCGGTATCAAGCGCAATATCCTGCGTTTGTTGGCCAACCGCGGCTGCAAGGTCACGGTCGTTCCGGCCAAAACGCCCGCCGCCGAAGTGTTATCAATGAATCCTGACGGTGTTTTCCTATCCAATGGCCCCGGCGATCCGGAGCCTTGCACCTATGCCATCGAAGCGATCAAAACCATCCTGGATAAAAAAGTGCCGGTGTTCGGTATTTGTTTGGGCCATCAGTTATTGGCTTTAGCCAGCGGCGCGAAAACCGAGAAAATGAAATTCGGCCATCACGGTGCCAACCATCCGGTGCAAGAACTGGCAACCGGCCGGGTGATGATCAGCAGCCAAAACCACGGTTTTGCCGCCAGCGCCGACTCTTTGCCCGCCAATCTGAAAGCGACCTATGTGTCGCTGTTCGACGGTAGTCTGCAAGGTATCGCCCGCACCGACGTGCCGGCCTTCAGCTTTCAGGGGCATCCGGAAGCCAGTCCCGGCCCGCAAGATGTCGAGTCCTTGTTCGACGATTTCATCGATTTGATGAACCAGCCTCGTTCCGCTTAAGTTTTATACAGAGTGATATGCCAAAAAGAACCGACATAAAATCGATTTTATTACTGGGCGCAGGACCGATTGTCATCGGTCAGGCTTGCGAGTTCGACTATTCCGGCACCCAGGCTTGCAAAGCGCTACGGGAAGAGGGATACCGGGTGATTCTGGTCAACTCCAATCCGGCGACGATCATGACCGACCCGGATATGGCCGATGCAATTTACATCGAGCCTATCGACTGGCAGACCGTTGAGAAAATCATCGAAAAAGAACGTCCCGACGCCATCCTGCCGACGATGGGCGGCCAGACCGCGCTGAACTGCGCGTTGGCGTTGGACAAACACGGCGTATTGGCGAAATACGGCGTGGAAATGATAGGCGCGACCAAAGAAGCGATTAATATGGCCGAGGATCGTGCACTGTTCAATGAAGCGATGGCGCGCATTGGTTTGGAAGTGTCCAGAGCCAAAGTCGCACACAGCATGGAAGAAGCGTTTGCCGCACAGGAAGAAGTGGGATACCCCACCGTGATTCGCCCCTCGTTCACGATGGGCGGCAGCGGCGGCGGTATTGCCTATAACCGCGAAGAGTTCATCGAGATTTGCGAGCGCGGCCTGTATTTGTCGCCGACCAGCGAGCTATTGATCGAAGAATCCATTTTGGGCTGGAAAGAGTTTGAAATGGAAGTGGTGCGGGATTCCAAAGACAATTGCATCATTATCTGCTCGATCGAAAATTTCGATCCTATGGGCGTGCACACCGGCGATTCGATCACCGTAGCCCCGGCGCAAACTCTGACCGACAAGGAATATCAAATTCTGCGTAACGCTTCCTTGGCGGTATTGCGGGAAATCGGCGTGGATACCGGCGGTTCCAACGTACAGTTTGCCATCAATCCCGACACCGGCCGCTTGATTGTCATCGAAATGAACCCCAGGGTGTCGCGTTCATCGGCGCTGGCCTCTAAAGCCACTGGTTTTCCAATTGCCAAAGTCGCGGCCAAATTGGCTGTGGGCTATACGCTGGATGAATTGCGTAACGAAATTACCGGCGGCGCTACGCCTGCGTCGTTCGAGCCGTCCATCGATTACGTGGTTACCAAGGTGCCGCGCTTTGCCTTCGAAAAATTCCCGCAAGCTAATGACAGGCTGACCACGCAAATGAAGTCGGTCGGCGAGGTGATGGCGATTGGCCGCACCTTCCAGGAATCTTTGCAAAAAGCTTTGCGTGGCTTGGAAGTGGGTGTCGATGGTCTGGATGAAATTGCCGATTTGAACGATGCTAATAGCGAAGACACCATTCTCAAAGAACTACGCTATCCCGGCCCGCAACGCCTCTGGTATTTGGCGGATGCATTCCGTAGTGGTTTGAGTTTTGCGGATATTCATCAGGCGTCGAAAATTGATCCGTGGTTTCTGGCGCAAGTCGAGGATCTGATTAATACCGAAAAAACCTTGTCCACCAAAACCCTGGCGACCCTGGAGCCGGGCGAGTTGTTGCGGCTGAAGCGTAAAGGCTTCTCTGATAGACGCCTCGCGAAACTGTTGGAAACCAAGGAATCGGAAGTGCGTAGCGTCCGCCACAAAAAAGGCGTGCGCCCGGTATACAAGCGCATCGATTCTTGCGCGGCGGAGTTTGCTTCCGATACGGCTTATCTGTATTCGACTTACGAACAGGAATGCGAGGCTAATCCGTCCGACAAGGAAAAAATCATCATCCTTGGCGGTGGCCCGAACCGGATCGGTCAGGGTATAGAGTTCGATTACTGCTGCGTACATGCGGCCTTGGCGTTGCGCGAAGATGGTTACGAAACCATCATGGTCAACTGTAACCCGGAAACCGTTTCTACCGACTTCGATACGTCCGACCGTTTGTACTTCGAGCCTTTGACGCTGGAAGATGTGTTGGAAATTATCGAATTGGAAAAACCCAAAGGCGTCATCGTCCAGTACGGCGGGCAAACACCGTTGAAACTGGCTAGGGCCTTGGAAGCTGCTGGTGCGCCGATTATCGGCACTTCGCCGGACTCTATCGACTTGGCTGAAGATCGCGAGCGTTTTCAGAAATTGCTGGAGCGTTTGAATCTGTTGCAACCACCCAATGCCACTGCACGTTCGGTCGAGCAAGCCGTTAATTCGGCTCGCGAACTCGGTTATCCCTTGGTCGTGCGCCCATCCTATGTGTTGGGTGGTCGGGCGATGGAGATCGTGTTCAACGAAGAAGGGCTGCGCCGCTACATGAAAGAAGCGGTCAGCGTTTCCAACGATTCGCCCGTATTGCTGGATAGATTTCTGGACGATGCGGTGGAAATGGACGTTGATGCGATTTACGACGGCGAGACAGTGCTGATTGGTGGCTTGATGGAACATATCGAGCAAGCCGGTGTGCATTCCGGTGACTCTGCGTGTTCGTTGCCGCCTTATGACTTGCCGGCACATATGCAGGATCAGCTGCGTGCACAAGTCGCGAAAATGGCCGAAGCGCTGGGTGTACGCGGTCTGATGAATACTCAGTTTGCGATTCAAGGCGAAACCATCTATGTACTGGAAGTCAATCCGCGGGCCTCGCGAACCGCGCCGTTTGTCTCCAAAGCCACCGGTTATCCGCTGGCGAAAATCGCCGCGCGGGTGATGGTCGGTAAATCCTTGCAAGAGCAGGGCATTACCGAAGAGCGTATTCCCGAATATTTCTCGGTGAAAGAGGCGGTGTTCCCGTTCATTAAGTTCCCCGGCGTTGATCCGCTGTTGGGACCAGAAATGAAATCGACCGGTGAAGTCATGGGCGTCGGTAAGACCTTCGGCGAAGCGTTTGCCAAATCGCAACGCGCGTGTGGTGTGGATTTGAGTCACAGCGGCAAGGTGTTGATCAGTATCCGTGATGCCGACAAACCTAAGCTGCCGGAACTGGCCAAAATGCTGATCGACAAAAATTACGAGATTGTGGCCACTCGCGGTACTGCCAAGGTATTGAAAGAAGCCGGTATTCCTTGCAAGGAAATCTTCAAGGTCAACGAAGGTCGGCCCAATACCGTGGATATGATTAAAAACGGCGAGGTGCAGTTGATCGTTAACACGACCGAAGGCGTTAAAGCCGTGGCCGATTCGTTTACCATGCGCCGTGAAGCCTTGCAGCGCAAAGTGACCTATTACACGACGATGGCGGGTGCGCGTGCCGCGTGTTATGCCTTGGGCGAACTCGATGCCGGCGACGTGAATTGCCTGCAAGACTTGCATAAAACATTTTAACGGATGAATTTGAATTCAAAAGGGGAGCAGTAAATGCAAAAATTTCCACTGACAGTGGTGGGTGCCAATAAATTGCGCGCCGAATTGGAAGAACTTAAAACTGTGGTTAGACCGCGCATCATTCAGGCCATCTCTGAGGCGCGCGCCCACGGCGATTTAAAAGAAAATGCCGAGTACCACGCGGCGCGCGAACAGCAAAGCTTTGCCGAAGGCCGCATCGCTGAAATCGAAGGCAAGTTATCCAACGCCAATATCATTGATGTGACAAAAACCGAAGCCAACGGCAAGGTCGTGTTCGGGGCGACAGTGGAAATCGAAGATCTCGATTCCGGCAAGACAGTGACCTATCAGATCGTCGGCGAAGACGAAGCCAACATCAAGGAAGGCCGCATTTCGGTGGGTTCGCCGATTGCCAGAGCATTAATAGGCAAGGAAGTTGAAGACGTGGTGACGGTAAAAGCGCCGGGCGGCAATATCGAATACGAGATTCTCTCGGTCCAATATATTTAAGTTGATTGGTAATGGGGAGGAGGCATGCCTCCCCATTGAGTTTATTTCTTGGGGTTCAAACGATAAATAACGGCTATTTGACCAATAGATTGCACCAGTTCCGCCTTGGTTTGCGCGCAGATTTGTTCTCTAATAGCCGCGCGCTCGTCTCTTTCTGCGCGAATTTTGACTTTGATCAGCTCGTGAGCGTCCAACGCTACATTAATTTCTTTGATAACTGCTTCGGTCAAGCCTGCCTGGCCGATAATCACCACCGGATTGAGCGGGTGAGCTTCAGCTTTCAGCTTTTTCTTTTGAATAGGATTCACTCTGTTTCCTTAAACTTTAAAAACCCAGCAATTTTACACGAATAGAAAATATGGCACGCAGCAAAAGTAGCCAGCAGTGGATGCAGGAACATTTCCAAGACGAGTATGTCAAGAAAGCGCAGGCCATGGGCTACCGCTCTCGTGCCGTGTTCAAGCTGATAGAAATCCAAGAAAAAGACAAAATCATAAAACCTGGTATTAATATAGTTGACCTAGGCGCTGCACCGGGCGGATGGTCCGAATATGTCAGCAAAATCGTCGGTAAAAAAAATAAGGTGATTGCGTTGGATTTGTTGGCTATCGATCCTATTGACGGCGTGGATTTTATTCAAGGCGATTTCCGGGAAGACGACGTGCTGGAGCAGCTATATAAAGTGCTTGATGGCGAACCGGTTCACTTGTTATTGTCGGATATGGCCCCCAATATGAGTGGTAGCCGGGAAATGGATCAGCCGCGGGCGATTTACTTGGGCGAATTGGCTCTGGATGCCGCGCAACATATATTGGCTAAGGGTGGGACGTTTTTGATCAAGATGTTTCAGGGCGCCGGATTTGATGAATACTATAATCAAGTGCGTCAGCAGTTCAGCAGTGTGGTGATTAGAAAGCCGAAAGCTTCGCGGCCCAGAAGTAACGAAGTGTATATTTTGGCGAAAGGTTTTAAATAAAACTGCGAAAGTCGCCGTTCATAGGGCTATGATGGCGGTGGGATGCGAGTAGTCCTGATACAATTACTCGGTTTTTAAATTTTGAGGCCATTCCAGGCCGGAGCGCGTAACTTGAGCGATATGATTAAAAATTTAATTTTGTGGGTGGTCATCGCCGTAGTGTTGATGGCTGTATTCAACAGTTTCGGGTCGCGGGCGATTCGTAGCGACGCGACTTTTTCGTACTCGCAATTGATCGACGCTGTCAAAGCTGGACAAGTTCAGCAGGTTGCGATCTCCGATAATACTGTCAAAGGCAAAATGGTCTCCGGCGATAAGTTTAAGACTTATATGCCTAACGATCCGCATTTGATCGACGATCTGTTGGCTAATGGTGTGGAAATATCCGTTCAGCCTCCCGAAGAGCCGTCCATGCTGATGCAAATCTTCGTGTCATTCGGTCCGATTTTGTTGCTGATCGCGGTTTGGGTATTCTTCATGCGCCAAATGCAAGGCGGCGGCGTCGGTGGTCGCGGCGGTGCGATGGGCTTTGGTAAAAGTAAGGCGCGGATGCTGGATCAGGATCAAAACAAGGTGACGTTTGCCGACGTGGCAGGTTGCGACGAGGCTAAAGAAGAGGTCGAAGAAATGGTCGACTTCCTTAAAGACCCGTCAAAATACCAAAAACTGGGTGGTAAAGTACCGCGCGGTGCCTTGATGGTGGGGCCTCCGGGTACCGGTAAAACTTTGTTGGCCAGAGCGATAGCCGGCGAAGCCAAAGTGCCGTTCTTCACTATTTCCGGTTCGGATTTTGTGGAAATGTTCGTCGGTGTCGGCGCCTCACGGGTGCGTGATATGTTTGAACAAGCTAAAAAGCACGCGCCTTGCATTATCTTCATTGATGAGATCGATGCGGTTGGCCGTTCACGCGGTGCCGGCTTAGGTGGTGGTAACGACGAGCGCGAACAAACCTTGAACCAATTGCTGGTTGAAATGGACGGCTTCGAAGGTCACGAAGGTATTATCGTTATCGCCGCAACCAACCGTTCCGACGTGTTGGATAAAGCGTTGTTGCGTCCAGGTCGTTTCGACCGTCAAGTGGTGGTTGGCTTGCCTGACGTGAGGGGCCGGGAACAAATTCTTAATGTGCATTTGAAAAAAGTCCCTGCGGCGGATGACGTCAAAATCAAATATATCGCCCAAGGTACGCCAGGATTTTCCGGTGCTGACTTAGCTAACTTGGTTAACGAAGCGGCCTTGTTCGCCGCGCGCTACAACAAGCGTTTAGTCAGCATGGTGGACTTGGAAAAAGCCAAGGACAAACTGATCATGGGGGCGGAAAGACGTTCCATGGTGATGGACGAGAAAGAAAAGAAAATGACCGCGTATCACGAAGCCGGTCACGCTATAGTCGGTCGCTTGGTGCCTGAACACGATCCTGTCTACAAAGTCAGCATCATGCCGCGTGGCCGTGCGTTGGGTGTAACCATGTTCTTGCCTGAGCGCGATCAATATAGCGCTAGCAAACGTAAACTCGATAGCATGATTTCCAGCTTGTACGGCGGCCGGATTGCCGAGGAATTGATTTTTGGCTGGGAACAAGTGTCCACCGGTGCTTCCAACGACATCGAACGTGCTACCGAGTTGGCCAGAAACATGGTGACCAAATGGGGTTTGTCGCAACGTCTTGGTCCTTTGGCGTACAGCGAAGAAGAAGGCGAAATTTTCTTGGGCCGCTCTGTAACTCAGCATAAATCTGTCGCCGAAGAAACTTCTCACACTATCGACGAAGAAATCCGGTCTATCATTGACAGAAATTACGAAAGAGCGGAAACGATTCTGAAGGAAAATGAAGATATTCTGCATGCAATGGCAGACGCTTTGATGAAATACGAAACCATCGATAAATATCAGATCGATGATTTGATGGAAAGAAAACCGGTAAGAGAGCCAAAAGGTTGGGAGGACGATACGCCGTCTTCCAGTGGTGGCATCAAAAATGATCATTGGGATCAAAAAGATACCGACCCATCAATCGGAGGCGCAGCCGAGCAAGGCTGATGCTGTAACGGCAAAAGCGAGAGAGGCTCCGGCCTCTCTTTTTTTTGGGATTTAGTTAAGAGAATTTGAGTATGGCAAAAAAATATTTTGGCACTGACGGTATCCGCGGCAAAGTCGGTGAGTACCCCATTACTGCCGACTTCATGCTAAAACTGGGCTGGGCGACAGGCAGAGTCTTTGCCAAGGAAGGCAGTGGTTTCGTGTTGGTGGGCAAGGACACGCGCATTTCCGGCTATATGTTCGAATCAGCGTTGGAAGCGGGGTTGTCGGCGGCGGGTGTGGATACCCGTTTATTGGGGCCTATGCCCACGCCTGGTATTGCCTATTTGACTCGGACTTTAAGAGCGAAAGCCGGCATTGTCATCAGTGCTTCTCACAATCCTTACTATGACAACGGTATCAAGTTTTTCTCGGTGGACGGCGCCAAATTGCCGGATGACGTAGAGCATCAGATCGAACAATATTTGGATGCGCCGATGACTACGGTGGAATCGGCAAAATTGGGTAAAGCCAAACGGGTCAGCGATGCCGCCGGCCGCTACATCGAATTTTGCAAAGCAACCGTGCCGCCGCATTTGGATTTTAAAGGCATGCGGATTGTTATCGATTGTGCCAACGGTGCGACGTACCACATCGCACCGCATGTATTTAGTGAAGTGGGCGCCGAAGTTGTCACCATCGGTGCCGACCCGGACGGTTTGAACATTAACGACGAATGCGGTGCTACCAAGCCGGAAAATCTGGCTGCCAAAGTGCTGGAATTCCGCGCCGATCTGGGAATAGCGCTGGATGGCGACGGCGACCGGATTATCATGGTCGATCACAAAGGTGAAATTGTCGATGGCGACGAGTTGATTTACATCATTGCTAAATCTCGCCTGGAAGAAGGCAAGCTGTTCGGGCCCGTGATTGGCACGCTGATGTCTAATCTTGGCATGGAGCATGCGCTGAAAGCCGTCGGCGTGCCTCTGCTGCGCGCCAAAGTAGGCGACCGCTATGTGATGGAAATGTTATCTGAGCACAAAGGTATGCTCGGTGGCGAAGGCTCCGGACATATTATCTGTCTGGATAAAACCACCACGGGCGATGGTATTGTTTCCGCCTTACAAGTGTTGGCGGAAATGCAACGTACTGGCAAAAGCCTGAACGAGCTTAAATCCGGTATGAGCAAATACCCGCAAGTGCTGATTAACGTCAAAACCGATAAAAAAGTCAAAATCGAAGAGATCGACAGCATCAAAAAAGCCGTGGACGCAGTAGAGAAAAAACTGGGTGAACGAGGTAGAGTGTTGCTGCGATCCTCCGGCACCGAGCCATTGATCCGAGTGATGGTGGAAGGTGTAGATCAAGACGAGGTGGTCAAGTTTGCCAACCAACTGGCGGCCGATGTCAAGAAAGCTATTCCGGCTTGAACTAAAAGGCTTAACTCGATATTATATGCGGTCTTATTTAGCTCGGAGGATGTAATGCGTCGGTCTTTGATTATGGGTAACTGGAAAATGAACGGCTCTCGGGAAGATGGGCAAAAACTTGCTCAAGCTTTGGCTGATGGTCTAGGTGACGTTCAGCAGGAAGTCGCGGTTTGCGTTCCATTCGTCTATTTGTCAGATATTCGTAGCGTATTGGCGGCATCCCCCATCGCATTGGGCGCACAAAATGTTGCCGACCAAGCTTCCGGTGCTTATACCGGGGAAGTGTCTGCGGCAATGCTGAGCGAAGTCGGTTGCAAATATGCCTTAGTCGGCCATTCCGAGCGTCGCAGCTACTACGGCGATACCAACGAGTCGGTTGCCAAACGTTTTTGCCAAGCCTTGAGCAAAGGTGTGGTGCCCGTGCTGTGCGTTGGCGAAACACTGGAAGAGCGTGAACAAGACAGAACCTTCCAAGTCGTTGACGAGCAATTGGACGCAGTGATTGCCGCCGCGGGCATCGAAGCGTTCGAAACAGCTGTGATTGCCTACGAACCTGTTTGGGCTATCGGCACCGGCAAAGTGGCGACCGACGAGCAAGCGCAAGAAGTACACAAGTACATTCGCCAACGGATTGCCGATAGAAATCCGGTAATCGCGGAAAAAGTACAAATTTTATACGGCGGTAGCGTCAAGCCAGATAACGCAAAAGGCTTGTTTGCGATGCCGGACATTGATGGTGGTTTGGTTGGGGGCGCATCGCTGGATGCAAAAGGCTTCCTGCAGATTTGCCATTCGGTTTAGTCTCATCCGATTAAGGTCTTTATGTTGTACCAAATTATAATAATTATTCACATCTTCCTGGGTATAGGCATCGTTGGCTTGGTCCTGATGCAACAAGGAAAAGGCGCGGATGCCGGCGCGACTTTTGGCGGTGGCGCATCCGGTTCAGTATTCGGCGCTCAAGGTTCTGCTTCATTTTTGTCCAGAACCACGGCTATTTTCGCCACATTGTTTTTTATTACCAGCTTAGGCTTGGCCGTCTTAAGCGGCTATCAAGGTAAAAAAACCGACGTCATATTGGATTCGACACCTGCTGCTGAACCCGTTAAGTCTGATGTACCGTTAACGCAAGGCATGCCGGCAGACGGCAGCTTGCCGATCCAGGATGCGACTTTGCCTGCAGCGCCGGCTATCAAAGAAGTCGAAAAGCCAGCGGCAAAATAAGTTAGCAACAAATAAAGCCGACGTGGTGAAATTGGTAGACACGCCATCTTGAGGGGGTGGTGACGCAAGTCGTGGCGGTTCAAGTCCGCCCGTCGGTACCATTTGAGAATGCACGGAAGTGCAAAGAAGTGCAAAAACCCGCGAATCTTCTGGGCTCGCGGGTTTTTTATTGTCCAGCGACATATACAACTAAAAATATTACTTTTTTGCTACCGAGCCTATAGTGCCTGAAAAAAGGTAACAAAATGACGGTTAAGGAATAAGCCAATCAAGGAAGTCAAATCATCTGAAATATTGGCAGTGCTAAAGCCGATGTTGATAAACGGCAGCTTGAAACGGCCCACCGCCTCCACGCTGAAATCAGTTCGATCTTTGCTTATGCGATTGTCCACAACTTTACCGACTACGACCCGGCGCAATCCGTCGCCAAACAGATACCTGCGCAAAAGGTTAAACACCGAGTTGCAATCATCGACCCAAAACTTGTGGCGCAATTGCTCAGGGATATAAGAAACTATCAGGGAACCTTTGTTGTGCAATCGGCGTTCAGGCTTTCGCCTCTAATGTTTCAACGGCCCGGCGAAATCCGACAAATGCTTTGGGCTGATGTTGACCTAATGGTGCGGGAATGGCGGCCCTATGTGTCTAAAACAGACTTTCATCATATCGTGCCGCTATCAAACCAAGCTATTGACATACTGGAAGCCGTCCAACCGCTCACGGGTGGCGGCCAGTATGTCTTTCCGTCAAGTCGGGGCGATGGACGGCGAATGTCGGATAACACTATCAGAACGGCACATAAATCGTTAGGTTGTGATTCAGACGTAATGACAGCACACGGCTTCAGAACCACGGCATCAACCCTGCTAAATGAACAAGGTTGGTCACCCGATGCTATTGAACGACAATTGGCTCAGACTCCATTTGACCAGGTAAGGGCTGCCTATAATCGATGGTAATACCTAGAAGAGCGGCGGCGGATGTAGAGCTGGGTTGATTACCTTGATAGCTTGACGGCCGGGGCTCAAGTGATACCGTTTCGAAAACAAGGATAAGGCTTAACGCATCGCCTGCCGCGCGGCTTGAGCCAAGAACCCGGAACGGGTCGCGCCATGAGCTTTGGCGTATTCGTCAATACGAGTCAGCAACAGCTTAGGCAATGTAATATTGATCTTCTCGGCGGGGCCTAAATACCGTTCTACCGGCACTTCTACGATAGACCACACCCATCCGGCAAATTCTGGGTTTGCTTGGTGTTCCGCTAGCGTTTTGCCGGGTGGAATCATTGCACCATCTTCGATAACTGTTTCGCACCATAGATCAATGGCTTCTTTCGCGTTTTCGAATGCCTCGTCCAGGGTGTCGCCTGCCGAAAAGCAACCCGGCAAATCGGGCACCACTACGCCAAAAGCATGATCCTCATCACCTGGTTCTATCGCAACAAAAAATCTCATACCTTCAACTCCGCTTGTTTTAACAGCTTGTTTACCAACCCTTTGCCTAAATCGCTCTTTGGATGCGGCACCGTCAAATGCCCCGGCTTAACCGGGTGAACAAAGATGTGATGACTGCCTTTAACGCTACGCAGCGTCCACCCATCATCTTCAAGTAGCTTGATTAGTTGCCTGCTATTCATGGTGTGTATTATAACCACCATGGGGTGGCTGACAAGTCGGCGCTCCCTTTGGTATTGGAATCTTCTTGGGATGTAATGAATCACTAATCATCGATTTCTAAGTCACTCGATTTCAAAGGGCCGCCGGATTACATGGCGGGCTGTAAGTCATCGCATATTGACTCAAGAAACGGATCAAACGTATCGATATCGTGCAGCACATTGAAATCATCTTCCAATTTGCGGCCACCAAGACTTTCTGCCGGGTTTTCACAAAGGCCATACTACACAGCGAGCTTTTTAGCAGTGGATAATGCGCTAATCGCACCTCGCAGTTGCTCTAAAGCCCATAATTCGTGAAAGCGTGAATTTAGAATGCCGAAGTTAGAGTCGTCCAAGCGAGCGATGAAGGCAATTGCGTGGCTTGGCAAAACCGTTGATTGTTTCCATGTGAATAGCCTATGCTTTGCCACTGCCTCTAGCGCGCAGCCACACACAGCACGTCGTAGGGATTTTAAGATAATATTCAGCGCTTCAGACTAAGCCAAACTTGAGGTTGTAGTTTTAGTTACAGGGATGTTTTCATCAGCGGCGAGTCAGGACTTATTCAAAGGTTTACAAGGATTTTTCCCGGAAATGAATAACAAAAAAAACCTCAGCGAACGTGACATCTGCAGCAAATTTATCACGCCGGCCCTAACGGCCGCCGGCTGGGATTTGCTCAGCCAGATTCGGGAAGAAGTCGGTTTCACCAAAGGCCGCATTATCGTGCGCGGCAAACTGCATACGCGCGGTGAACAAAAACGCGCGGATTACATCCTCTACCATCAAGCGAATATGCCGCTGGCCGTCATCGAGGCCAAGGTCAACAGCCTCAGCGTGGGTGCAGGTATGCAGCAAGCGCTGCACTACGCCGAAACTCTCAGCGTGCCGTTCGTATTCAGTTCCAATGGCGACGGCTTTCTGATGCATGACCGCACCGGCTTGTCCGACAAGACTGAGCAATGGCTGGCGCTGGACGCATTCCCGTCGCCGGCCGAACTGTGGCAGCGTTATTGCCGATGGAAAGGTTTGGAGACAGACGCCGCTCGTCACACTGTGGAAATGCCGTACTACGATGACGGCACCGGTCGCTCGCCGCGTTATTATCAAGCCAATGCCATCAACCGCACGGTTGAAGCGGTAGCAAAACAACAGCAGCGCATCTTGCTGGTGATGGCGACCGGCACCGGTAAAACCTACACCGCATTCCAGATCATCTGGCGCCTATGGAAATCCGGCGCGAAAAAGCGCATCCTGTTTTTAGCCGACCGTAATATCTTGGTGGATCAAACCAAAAACAACGACTTCAAACCGTTTGCCGCGGCGATGACCAAAATCAGCAAGAGGCAGGTCGATAAAAGTTACGAGATTTACCTGTCTCTATATCAAGCCGTCACCGGCAGCGAAGAAGCGCAAAATATCTACAAACAATTCTCTCCCGACTTTTTTGATTTGATTGTCATCGACGAATGCCATCGTGGCAGCGCCGCAGAAGACTCGGCCTGGCGCGACATTCTGGCCTATTTTTCCTCGGCTACCCATATCGGCTTAACCGCCACGCCCAAAGAAACCAAAGACGTATCCAGTATTTTTTACTTCGGCGAACCGGTTTATACCTACAGCCTCAAACAAGGTATCGAAGATGGCTTTTTGGCGCCCTACAAAGTGGTGCGCATCGACATCGACAAAGATCTGCAAGGTTGGCGACCCAGCAAAGGTCAAACCGACAAAAATGGCCAACTGATAGAAGACCGGGTTTACAACCAGATTGATATGGATCGCATCCTGGTACTGGAAAAACGCACCGAACTGGTCGCTAAGAAAATCACCGAGTTTCTGACTGCCACTGATCCTTACGCCAAAACCATCGTGTTTTGCGATGACATCGACCACGCCGAGCGCATGCGCCAAGCCTTGGTTAACCTGAACCCGGAGCGAATCAAGGAAAGCCGCAAATACGTCATGCGCATTACCGGCGATGAACTCGAAGGCAAAGCCGAATTGGATAACTTCATCAATCCCGAAGAGCGTTACCCGGTCATTGCCACCACCTCGAAACTGATGACGACCGGCGTGGATGCGCAAACCTGCAAACTGGTGGTGCTGGATCAGCATATTAAATCGATGACCGAGTTCAAGCAGATCATCGGTCGCGGCACCCGTATCAATGAGGATTACGACAAATACTGGTTCACCATCATGGACTTCAAAAAAGCCACCGAGCTGTTTGCCGACCAGGATTTCGATGGCGAGCCGGTGATGATTTACGCGCCCGAAGGCGAAGCATCCCCCGTGCCGCCTGACGACAATCCCGGCGCTGAAACCGATCATCCCGATTCAGAAACTACCGGAAATACCGGCGATGCCACTGCAGACGAGGGCGACGATGAGCCACGCGGTCGAGTAAAATACGTGCTCGGCGATGTCAGCGTCTATGTGATTGCCGAACGTGTGCAGTATTACGGCCCGGAAGGCAAACTGATCACAGAATCGCTCAAGGACTACACGCGCTCCACCGTGCGCAAGGATTATGCCTCGCTCGATGACTTCCTGCGCCGCTGGACTAAAGCCGAACGCAAAGCCGCCATCCTGCAAGAACTGGAACAACACGGCCTGTTGCTGGAACCATTGGCTGATGAAGTGGGCAAGGATTTCGACGCCTTCGATCTCATCTGCCACGTCGCCTTTGACCAACCGCCGCTCACTCGTCGCGAGCGCGCCGAGCAGGTTAAAAAGCGCAACTACTTTGCCAAATACGGCGAGCAGGCTCGCCAGGTGCTGGAAACCCTGCTGGAAAAATACGCCGATACCGGCATAGAAAACATTGAAGACATCAAAATCCTCACCCTGGACCCGTTCAAAAACATGGGTTCCGCCAGTGAACTGGTCTCGGCCTTTGGCGGCAAGCCGGCCTACCTGGCCGCATTGCAAGAATTAGAAGCCCATCTGTATGCGTAAACTCCGGTTTTTATAATTTCTGTAGTCGATTCGCGTGGGCAGAAAAACTTGTCCACCCACCCTTTGAATATCCCTCTTAACAGACATGATAAGCCCCCATTTATGAGCATTTCCGCCACCATTAAATCCATCCAAGACATCATGCGCAAAGATGTGGGTGTCGATGGCGACGCCCAGCGCCTCAGTCAATTGGTGTGGATGTTGTTTTTAAAAATCTTTGACGACCGCGAAACCGAATGGGAGATATTGCAAGACAACTATCAATCGCCGTTGCCGGAGCCTTATCGCTGGCGTAACTGGGCGGCCAATGCCGAAGGCATGACCGGCGATGCGCTGAAATCGTTCCTGGATAACGAGCTGTTCCCCTCCTTGCAGCAACTGCCGGCCAAGGGCGGCGACCAGCGCGCCTACGTCATCCGTTCAGTGTTTGAGGACGCCTACAACTACATGAAATCCGGCCAGTTGATCCGGCAAGTCATCAACAAAATTCAGGAAGGCGTCGATTTCAACAAAGCCCAGGAACGGCATTTGTTCGGCGATATGTACGAGCAATTGCTGCGCGATTTACAGTCCGCGGGCAATGCCGGCGAATTTTACACCCCGCGCGCAGTCACCGAATTCATGGTGCGCATGGTCAACCCGCGCCTGGGTGAAAAAGTCATGGACCCGGCCTGCGGCACCGGCGGGTTTCTGTCCTGCGCCATCGAACACATCCGCAAACAGGACGTGAAAACCGTCGATGACGAAGCCCAACTGCAAGCCAGCATCTTCGGTATCGAGAAAAAGCCGCTGCCGCATTTGCTCTGCACCACCAACATGATCCTGCACGGCATGGATGTCCCCAGCAATATCCGCCACGACAACACCCTGGCCAGGCCGCTCATCAGCTGGACGCCCAAAGACCGCGTCGATGTCATCGTCACCAACCCGCCGTTTGGCGGCATGGAAGAAGACGGTATCGAAACCAATTTTCCAGCCAGCTTTCGGACTCGCGAAACCGCCGACCTGTTTTTAGTGCTGATCATGCAACTGCTTAAGCCCGGTGGCCGCGCCGCGCTGGTATTGCCGGACGGTTTTCTGTTTGGCGAAGGCATCAAAACCCGCATCAAGGAAAAACTGCTGGCAGAATGCAACCTGCACACCATCGTCCGCCTACCCAACGGCGTATTTGCCCCGTACACCGGCATCAAAACCAATTTGCTGTTTTTCAGCAAAGGCACGCCCACCCAAAACATCTGGTTTTACGAACACCCCTATCCGCCCGGCGTCAAAAGCTACAACAAAACCAAGCCGATGAAGATCGAAGAGTTTGCGGCGGAGGCCGCCTGGTGGGGCAGCGAAGCGGATGGTTTCAGTCAGCGCGTGGAAAACCCGCAAGCCTGGCAAGTCAGCCTGGCAGACATCCAAGCCCGCAACTACAACCTGGATTGCAAAAACCCGCACGTCGGCGAGCAGGAAATCCACGACCCCGAACTGCTGCTGGCCCAATACCAAACCATGCAAGCCGACATTGCCGCCTTGCGCGGGCAATTGAAAGGTATTTTGGATGCAGCTTTAAATCCCCCCCAGCCCCCCTTTTTCAAAGGGGTGAGCAAGAACTCAACTTCTAACAAAATGGTGGAAAACCAAAAGTTCCCAGCTTTGAACGAAGGAGAGAACCCAAAGTCCGCTGCTTTGAAAAATGAGAGCTAGGGGATTATGAAATCATACAATCCAACCTTAAAACCATTTTCCCGCAACTTGCGCAGCAACATGACCGATGCTGAACAGTTGCTGTGGTCAAAATTACGGCGCAAGCAAATATTGGGCTTGCCGTTTTATCGCCAAAAACCTTTGGCAAATTACATCGTCGATTTTTATTGTGCAGCCGCTAATCTCGTCATTGAATTGGATGGTTCGCAGCATTTCCAAGCGGAGCACCAAGTTAAGGATGCAGAAAGGGATCGGGTGTTGGAATCAATGGGTATCGTCGTGTTGCGGTTTGATAACCGCCAGGTATTGACGGAATTGGATGCTGTGATGAGCGTTGTTTTTAGTACCGTTCAAAAGCAAATCCCCCCCAGCCCCCCTTTTGCAAAGGGGGGAGTTATTGCGTCATCATCAACGTCTGTTTTTGACAAAGAGCAGCTGGATGCCGAAGCAGCACAGGCACAGATGACACCACGGACAACACCCCCTTTGAAAAAGGGGGGGCAGGGGGGATTTTCAAAAAAGGGTACTTCAACATGAGCGCCATTCACGAATTACTGACCGAACACCTGGACCTCTGGACCGCTGCCGACACCGCGAAAAAGTCAGGCCGGGGCCGTGGTGCCGGGACGGCGGCCGGTGTTTATGGCATTAAGAAATTGCGCGAGCTGATTTTGGAGCTGGCCGTGCGCGGCAAACTGGTGCCGCAAGATGCTAACGACGAGCCGGCCAGTGAATTGCTGAAACGGATACAGGCGGAAAAGGCCAAGTTGATTGCGGAAGGCAAGATCAAGAACAGCAAATCCCCCCTAACCCCCCTTTTGCAAAGGGGGGGATCAAATTCAACGGCAGTCACAGCAACGACATCAACGTCAACTTCAAATCCTCCCCCCTTTGCAAAAGGGGGGCCGGGGGGGATTTCTGATGAACAGCAGCCGTTTGAATTGCCGCAGGGGTGGGAGTGGGTGAGGCTTGGCGAAGTTTGTTCTTACATTCAGCGCGGCAAAGGCCCTGTTTATACCGATAAATCTGACTACTCGGTTATATCCCAAAAATGCGTTAGGTGGACTGGGCTTGATCTTTCCCAAGCACGATTTATCGATTCAGACTCGATACATAAATACGAAGCCATAAGGATGCTTTGCGAGGGAGATGTTTTATGGAATTCCACCGGAACAGGCACTATCGGGCGCGCATGTGTTATCCCTGAGTTGGAACATAAGCCAATTCTCGTTGCAGACTCTCATGTGACGGTAATCAGACCGATCGCCTTTTTGAGTGTTTTTTTATGGCGATGGATTCAAAGTCCTTCCGTCCAGTCCAAGATAGAAAGTGCCGCCTCGGGAACGACCAATCAAATTGAATTAAATACCTCTACAGTTATTTCACATCCATTTCCATTGCCACCCCTCGCCGAACAACACCGCATCGTCGCCAAAGTCGATGAGCTAATGGCGCTGTGTGACCAACTGGAAACCCAGCATAACAACGCCGCAGAAGCCCACGAAAAACTGGTTAGCCACTTGCTCGGCACGCTCACGCAATCGCAAAAAACAGTTTCCCCCCTTTGTAAAAGGGGGGCTGGGGGGGATTTAGACTGGCAGCGCATCGCCGCGCATTTCGACACCTTGTTCACCACCCAAGCCAGCATTGATGCCCTCAAGCAAACCCTGTTGCAACTGGCGGTAATGGGCAAACTGGAACCGCAAAACCCAAACGACGAATCTGTGGATGAGTCGCTCGCACTAATTCAATCTGAGCGCGCTTTCTTAATAAAAACTGGTCGTATTAGGAAGGAGAAACCGCTTACACAAGTCTCTCTCGACAATATTCCATTTCAGATTCCAGATGATTGGCGATGGAAGAAAATCGGAGATACAGCTCTCTTTACAGAATACGGAATATCACTGCAAACATTTGATACCGAAAACGGTGTTCCGGTATTAAAGATGGGAGACATTCAGAATGGACAAGTACTCCTGGGTGGTCAGAAGAAGGTACCGGAGCTAATTGATGAGCTCCCTGCACTCTACCTAGATAAGTACGACCTTCTATATAACCGCACTAATAGTGCAGACCTGGTTGGCAAGACGGGCATTTATCTTGGTAATGATTTTGAATATACCTTTGCTTCCTACCTTATTCGGATACGATTTTCCAAAATATCGTCGAATCCTGAGTATTTTAATTTGGCGATGAACGCACCATTTTTCCGCGATACACAGATAAGTCCATGTATAACACAGCAGTGCGGACAGGCTAATGTAAACGGTACAATGCTGAAGAATATGATTGTTCCTATCCCACCTCTCGCCGAACAACACCGCATAGTCGCCAAAGTCGAAGAACTAATGGCCCTCTGCGACCAACTAAAAGCCCGCCTCGCCGCCGCTAATCAGTTGCAGCAAAAGCTGGCGGATGGGATGGTTGAGCGGGCCATCATGTCGTGATGTATTGCTCAACGCCTGAATAGAAAGCCGCCTTTAATCATTTTTCCGAGCGTTTATATCTATGGGCCGTAGCTATATCGTCCGCTGAGCCGGCCTGTGCTGGGTGCAGCCGATGTGGCCGGTGTACAAGACACCCGGCGCGCTGCTCATGAACCATGCCGTATTCCCCAACAAAACCTAAAGGCGCGTGATTGCTGATGCTGTGGATTATTGCGTCCGGCTGTCGGTAATTTGCCACAGATGTAAGGGCTGGCGGCTTGTAAAGTGCTTATGCCGGCAAACAGCAAGGGTTTGCGACCCGACCTATCAATGGTCGCCGTCGGTCAGATTGCAATAGGCATTGCTTTTTGGCTCCGGCCAGCAAACGGAGGCGCTGGCCAAGAGCATCTGCGATTTGAATAGGTGTGCCCAAAACGGCATGCGGATGAACGCTTTGTTTAAACACGGATCGGTTCAAGTCGCGGTTTGGAACCACCTTTTAGCGGTGGGAATTTATTGATATTTCAAAGGAGCCAGTCAAATGAACACGCAAGTAAATCAAAATTTTAGGGTTCTGAATACGGAAGAACTGCAACAGGTAGCCGGCGGTTGGTGCGGTACGACTTACCCCGGTTTCTGGAAAGGGCCAAAACCCGGTCCGCTGCCCGACTTGTTTAGTGGCGCGGTCAGCAAGCTATCCATGGTCAGTTTGAACCCGCAACCGTTGCCACCCGCTGAAATCGGCTTTTTCGCGCAGTAAGCGCTTAAGCTTAGAAGAGCCGGCCCCGTGCCGGCTTTTTTACGTGGCGGCAAGTAAATAAAGGCTGAGTTACCGGCCTAGAAAAAAACCATGCCGCCAACAACTTGTTTGCTAACGGCATGGCAGGTAGGAGGGGAGTGCTGGAAGAGTTACGCGCCGGCTGTTTTGCGTTTACCCAAGCCCATAACGCCCAGGATGCCGCTTAGAAACAGCCAGGTGGCAGCGGGCAGCGGTACGGCGGCAACGCCGGATACCGAGAAGGCTTGGTTAAACGTGGTGCCGCCGACGATGTCGGTGCCGATTCTCAGCCAGTCCGGGTCCAGGTTGCCGTCGCGTATCCAGGATTGCAAATCCGGCGTGAACGGGCCGCTGCCGCCGACTATTGGTTTAGCAGCCGACAACCAGAGGAAATTGCCGTTTTTCAATTCCACCTGCGGCACGAAAAAGTAATGGTCGGCTGCCAAGGAGATGGCGTCGTTAAAATTAATGTCAAATCTTACTTCCTGCCCGGAAACAGCGCCTTCGCCGCCGGTGGTTTGGTTGGGCAGCGGATGAATGCCGTTGATTACCGAGTTGCCGGCCAAGGCGTTGCTGTTTAGTAATGTGACGCTGTAGCTCAAGGAGTTGTCAGCCGATTCGCGGCCCAAAAACGCCACATCCGAAGGCGAGTTGACGCGGGTAGGCACGCGGCCGGAGGGCGGGTTCACGGAATCCTTACCAAATACCCGGTAAATTTCCACATTCACATTGGCGATGTCACTCAGGGTGGCGCCGTTGGCGAGCAAACCGGTGAACGTGGCCTGATTTAATTGGGTGTGTTGCGTTAATACAAAGTCGTCCGCTGATTCTATTTCCCGACTGGTGCCGCCGGCTTGCGCGCCGGTGGCGATTCGGTAATCCGGGCCGCCGGTGCTGAACGAGAAGGCTGAGGCGTCGGCGTTGGCGGCGAACAAGGTGGAAACGGCCAAAAGGGGGATTAATTTGCTTTGCATGTCGGTACTCCTAAAAGGGTTAAATTGCTGAGAATTGGTCTCGGATAAAGAAACTGCTGGCAGCTTCTGTCTCTAACAATGCGAGTAGCGTGCCAAGAAAGTTTTTTATAAATAATCGTTTAAAATCATTTGTTTAAGATTTTGTTTTTCCGTGTTTGTGCCGGCGAGTGGGTGCGACGAAAGTTGCAGCAAAGGTGCTGGAAAGCGCTGCGATGCCGGTCATTAAGCGGCGGAGGGCGGTTGACAGAGTGGCTTATTCAGCAACTTTTGTCTCAGGGTGGGTTAACGGAAGGCTTAAATGTAACCTGATGGCCGCAGCAAAAGGCCGTTGATCCAGCGTGAAATTTAGGCTTACCGCGATTTCAATCGAGGATAGAATGAAGACCGGACTCTTAAACCACGCTTTGACACACGTAAACATGACGCAAAAAAGTATGCCTGGGCTTTTTTTAGCGGTTGGCATGGGGATGGCCTTAACGATGGCCGCGCGGGCGCAAACCCCGGAACCGCTGGCGCCCTTACCGCTCACAGTGGCTTTAGATGCCCCGCGCGTGGTGTTGGGCCAACGCTTATTTCACGATCCCAAACTCTCCGACCAAGGCCAGCGCTCTTGCGCCAGTTGTCATCCGCTAGACAGCGGCGGCATGGACGGCAAGGTCCGCGCCGAAGCGGCGGACGGGGTGTCGCGGCTGCGCAATACCCCCAGTTTGTTCAATGTCTCGTTCAATTACTTTTTTAATTGGGATGGGGTAGTTACCACGCTGGAAGCCCACACCGAAAAAGTCATGCTCAATCCAAAAATCATGAACGCCAAATGGCCGGAGCTGATCGAGCGTTTGCGCGCGGTGCCGGATTATGTCGATGCGTTTAGCCGAATCTACCCGGACGGATTGACCAAAGCCAACGTCGTCGATGCCTTGAGCCATTTCGAACGTAGTTTGATCACGCCCAATGCCCGCTTCGACCGCTTTCTGCGCGGTGAAACCACGTCGCTTGACGCTGACGAACAGGAAGGCTTTCATTTGTTCAAGGCCTTGGGCTGCGTGGCCTGCCATCAGGGCGTCAATATCGGCGGCAATCTATTCCAGAAGTTCGGCGTATTCGGCGCACCGCAAGGGCCGCAAGAGCCGGTGGACGAGGGCCGTTACAGCGTCACCGGCAACGACAGAGACCGCGGTGTGTTTCGGGTGCCTAGCCTGCGCAATGTGGCCGTCACCGCGCCGTTTTTTCACGACGGCCGCGCCGCTACCCTGGAAGCGGCGGTGGATACGATGGCCGAGCATCAATTGGGCAAGCGGCTGGCGGCGAAGCAGCGCGATGCTATCGTTAAATTTCTAAAGACATTGACCGGGGAATACGCCGGCAAGGCTTTGGTCGCCAGCCAATCAGCCAAGCCATGACCGTGATTTCCTGGCGGCCCAGATTGATCGTCGCCGGTCTGTTGCTGGCCTTGACCTATCTCTGGTTACAAAGCGCCAGCCCGGAACTGGAACGGCGTAACCGCCTGCAAACCACGCTGCGCATCATCGAATTGCGCGATGCGGAACTGATGCGCGATATTTTGCTGGCCCGCGCCGGCCTGCTGGCCAACTACGATGCCCTCACCAAAGCCGGCCAGGAGCTGCTGCGCTTGTCGCAGAGTTTGCAAACCGAATTGCAAGCGGTGGAGGCGGCGGAGCAATTGCTTGGCAATTTAGCGGACCAGCTAACCGCAACGGTGCAGGAACGCTTGGGGCAGATCGAATACCTGAAATCCGATAATGCCTTGCTGCGTAATTCGGTGATGTCCTTCGACGAAATCGGTAAAACCTTGCGCGCTGCCGCGAAGCCGGGTGATGCCGTCAAGCTGGGCAATTTATGGCGCTTGATGTTTAGTTTCATGGACAGCCCGCAGCCGGAACTGGCCGTGGAAATTCAGCAGGAGCTTGATCGGCTGGCCGGATTGGCCGCGCAGTCGGATGACTATCGGGTGCTGATCGCCCACGGCCGGCTTATTATCGAGGTGTCGCCGAAGGTGGATACGCTGCTGCGGCAGATCATCGCCCAGCCCATCGTTAGCCGGGTCGATGATTTGCAACAAGCCCTGCGCCAATACAGCGGCAGCGTGGAGCAACAAGCCGAAGCCTATCGTTTGGCGTTGTATTTGGTCGCCGTCATCCTGTTGGCGTATTTGCTGTATCAATTTGTCCTGCTCAGGGCGAACACGCTGGCGTTACGAAAGGCCCACGCCAATTTGCAACAAGAAACCAACGAACGCTTGCAAGCCGAATCCTGGTTGCGGGAAAGCGAAGCCCGGCTGCGCGCCATTACCGATTCGGCGCATGAGGCGATTGTTTCTGTGGACATGCAGGGCAATATCGTGTCCTGGAACCAGGGCGCGCAGATGATGTTTGGCTTTCCGGCAGACCAGGTGCTGGGTCAGCCGTTTCAGCAGTTGCTGGCAAACCCGGCGCCGGATTTTTTTGCACAAATCCAGGAAGTACAAGGCGCAAATCGACTTAGTAGCCCAATGCGGGAATTGAAAGCGTTAAGGCGGAACAACAGCGTGTTTCCGGTTGAGTTGTCGCTATCCAGTTGGACGCGCGGCGCCGAGCGCTATTTGACCGCGATCATCCGCGACATTAGCGTGCGCAAGCAACTGGAACAGGTGGCTCGCCAGCAAGAGTTGCAACTGATTCAAGCCAACAAAATGACTGCCTTGGGTACTTTGGTGTCCGGCGTCGCGCATGAAATCAATAACCCCAATCAACTGATTCTGTTTAATTCCGGCTTACTTGCCGATATTTGGAGTGACGCGCTGGAGGTGTTGGAAGAGCATTATCAAGCGGCCGGCGAGTTTTCCTTGGGCGGCTTGCCCTACAGCGAAATGCGCAATAGTGCGGCGGTGTTGATCCGCGATGTCAGGGATGGCGCTAAACGCATCGAACGTATTGTCGCCGAACTGAAAAACTATGCCCGCCCGCCCAGCAACGAGGCTCCGGTATCTTTCGCAATTAATGACGTGGTGGAGCGGGCGCTGGCTTTACTGAAGCATTTGATCGAACAAAAAACTCGGCATTTCAAAACCGATTTGGCCGAGGGCTTGCCTGAGCTGCGCGGCAATCCGCAGCAGGTGGAACAGGTGTTGGTCAATCTGTTGATCAACGCCTTGGAAGCACTCCCGGACCAGGAAAAATCCGTCAGCGTTACCACCAAGCTAATGAATGACGGCCGCCAGCTCTGCGTGGAAGTCCGCGACGAAGGCGTAGGTATCGCCGCCGAACATATCCAACAACTCTGCGACCCGTTCTTTACCACGAAGCAGGCTAATGGCGGCACCGGCTTGGGTTTGGCGATCAGTGCTTCATTGCTGCGCGCTCAAGGCGGTAGCTTAAGTTTTTCATCCGAGCCGGGGCAAGGCACCTGTGCACGGGTTATTTTTCAGGTTAATCCGGGGCTGGCGATGGACGCGAATCATGCAATGTAAAGACCTGGGCAACCTGCCTATCTTGTTGGTGGACGACGAAGCGCAATTGCTGCACAGCGCCAGTCTGGTATTGCGTAGCGCCGGCTTTGCCGAGGTGCTGACGCTGGACGACAGCCGGACGGTGCTGCCGTTGTTGGCTAGTCGAACGGTCGGCGTAATAGTGCTGGATCTAACCATGCCGCATCTGTCCGGCAAGGCGTTATTGGAGCAGATAGCCGCCGAGTATCCGGAAATCCCGGTGATCATGATGACCGCCACCAACGATTTGCAGATTGCGGTGGAGTGCATGCGCAGCGGCGCCAGCGATTATTTACTCAAGCCGGTGGAGCATAGCTGTCTGGTGGCCGCGGTGCGGCGGGCGGTGGAAAGCCGGGTGCTGCGCGCGGAATTTTTGTCGCTGAAAGAGCGAATGCTCACCAACAGCCCACACGAACCCAGCGCATTTGCCGACATCGTCACGCAAAGCCCGGCCATGTTTGCTATCTTCCGCTACATCGAAGCTATTGCCGCCTCCCCGCAACCGGTGTTGATCACCGGCGAAACCGGGGCCGGCAAAGAGTTGATTGCCCGTGCCTTGCACCGCTTGTCCGGGCGCGCGGGTGATTTGGTGGCGGTCAATGTCGCCGGCCTGGACGATACCTTGTTTTCCGATACGTTGTTCGGCCATGCCAAGGGCTCGTTTACCGGCGCGGAACGGGCCCGTGACGGATTGCTGGCCAGCACCGGCGATGGCACGTTGTTTCTGGATGAAATCGGCGACCTCAGTATCGCTTCGCAGGTCAAATTGTTGCGTTTGTTGCAGGACGGCTCCTTCTACCCGATAGGCGCGGATCGGCCCCGGCAGAGCAGGGCGCGCATCATTGTGGCGACCCATTGCGATGTCAGACGGCAAGTCGAACTCGGCAGTTTTCGCAAGGATTTATATTTTCGCTTGCGGACCCATCATATCCAACTGCCGCCGCTCCGTGAACGCCGGGAAGACTTGCCGCAACTGACGCTGCATTTTGTGGAAAAAGCCGCCGACAGCCTGAGCAAGCCCGCGCCCAGCGTGCCGCCGGCGTTGTTTCAGTGGTTGCATAATTACCCGTTCCCCGGCAATATCCGCGAGCTGGAAGGCATGGCCTTCGATGCGGTCGCCCGTAGCCAGGGTGGGGTACTGTCCTTGCAGAGTTTCAAGGAGGCCATTGCCGAGCAAATGCCGATGCCCGGCGATGCTAGTGTCATGGACGGGATGTCGGCCTCGTCCGGCAGTTTTCCGGAGCGCTTGCCGACGCTGAAGGAATCCGAAGAGTCACTGATTGCCGAAGCTTTACAACGCGCCCAAGGCAATCAAGGGGTCGCCGCCGGTTTGCTGGGCATCAGCCGGCAGGCTTTAAACAAGCGGCTGATTCGCCGCGACGCGGAAAGCTTGTGAGCCGATAACCTATTTGTTCCGACGGTGTAGATGCCGTCAGACGCCATCTAATTAAATATAACAACGCCAAGGAGAGCCAAGCGTGGCTTTAATATCTTTACGACAACTTTTGGATTACGCGGCCGAACACAGCTTTGCCGTGCCCGCTTTCAATATCAGTAACATGGAGCAAGTGCAGGCCATCATGCAGGCGGCCGATGCCTGCGATAGTCCGGTGATCATGCAAGGTTCGGCTGGCGCTAATCGCTATGCCGGCGAGGTATTTCTGCGGCATTTGATCTTGGCCGCCGTCGAGCAATATCCGCATATTCCGGTGGTGATGCACCGCGATCACGCACCGTCGCCGGACATTTGCGCCCAGGCTATTCAATCGGGATTTAGCTCGGTGATGATGGATGGCTCTTTACTGGAGGACATGAAAACCCCGGCGTCTTTTGCCTATAACGTCGAGGTGACCCACCGCGTAGTGAACATGGCGCATGCCTGCGGCGTGTCGGTGGAAGGCGAAATCGGTTGCCTGGGTTCGTTGGAAAATCAGCAAGATGCGGATCACAGCCGCTTGCTGACCGATCCCGACGAGGCGGTGGAATTTGTCAAACACACCCAAATCGATGCGTTGGCAGTGGCCATCGGCACCAGTCATGGCGCGTATAAATTCAGTAAACCGCCGACTGGTGAAGTGTTGGTGATCAGTCGCTTAAAAACCTTGCAACAGCGTCTGCCGAATATGCATTTTGTGATGCACGGCTCCAGTTCGGTGCCGCAAGACTGGCTGCAAGTCATCAACGAATACGGCGGCGATATTCCGGAAACCTATGGCGTGCCGGTGGCGGAAATTGTGGAAGGCATTAAATACGGGGTACGAAAAGTCAATATCGATACCGACTTGCGCATGGCCTCCACCGGCGCGATTCGCCGCTTTATCGCCCAACCGGAACATGCCGCGGAATTGGATGCCCGCAAGATTTACCAGGCTGCCAGGGATGCGATGCAGACGCTTTGCCAGGCGCGTTACGAAGCATTTGGTTCGGCTGGACATGCCGGCAAGATTAAAGTGGTGCCATTAAGCCGGATGGTGAAAAGCTATTGTTGAGATAGGCAAACGCCGAGCGGATTTTTCGCAAAGTTGCCTATGATGTTCTGAGCATCGAATGCCCTGCTTGCCTATCCTGCGGGCTTGTCGTTGGCAATCCCGTAAAGCCCGACTGGGCAGTTCCGACAGAAATCCCGCCTTAACCCCCGCTATTTCCATTCGATGTAAGACTAAAAAAATAATTATCTTAATAATGCTACAATTCGCGGCCGATTAGGTTTGTCCGAAAGTGAGTCCTTTATTTTTTATCCGTGAGAACGGGAACGGGCTACAGCGTAGTCATTAGGAGGAAATGTGAGAGTTTTGGCTATTGTGTTAATTGCATCGCTGGTATGCGTGATGGGTGCTTGCAGCAAGGCGAATCAGATCAATGCCCGGAGTTTACAGACTGCGCAGAAGTCGGTTTTTTACATCAAAGAACATTTACCGGAAGCCGAACGTATGCCGTTTGAGGTTTCCTATTGGTTATTGCGCGAGCAAATCAAGAATAACGATGAGTTCTTGCAACTCATCGACGGTAAGACTTCGAAAGAGTTGATCGACTTGGGGAAAGACAATTTCACGAAGCGTAAAGCGGCCGGCGATAAGGAATATGCCCGTTACGAGAATTGGGAGCAGATGATTGCCAAGTCTGCGCAACAACGCAACGCTCAAGAAACCGCCGACAGCGCCGATCCGCGCGACAAAAAGGATTACCCCCGCGTCGACTACAAGATGCACGCGATGTAACTCGCGCATTTATGCGTCTACTACTGGTCGAGGACGATCCGGCCTTTGCTTTGCCGTTGGCTGACGATTTGCGCGGCGCCGGCTACGTCGTCGATACCGCAACCGACGGTGCGCAGGGCGAGTTCCTGGGGGCGACTGAGCCCTACGATGCTGCGATTCTCGACTTGGGCTTGCCCAAGCTCGCCGGCCTGGAAGTACTGAAATGCTGGCGCGACGCCGGCAACCACATGCCGGTGATTGTCTTGACCGCTCGCGATGCCTGGCACGAAAAAGTCGACGGCTTTAAAGCCGGCGCCGACGACTATGTCTGCAAGCCCTTCCACCCCCAAGAATTGCTGGCCCGCTTGCAGGCGGTGTTGAAGCGAGTGCACCATTTCAACCAAGCCAAACTAAGACTGTTCGGCGTCGAACTGGACGAAGACGAACAAACCGCCCTGGTTGACGGCGGCGAAGCTCAACCGCTGACAGCCATCGAATTCAGGCTGTTACGCTATTTCATGCTGAATGCCGGCAAGGTGTTAAGCAAGGCGCAACTGGGAGAACACGTCTACAGCGAATCCACAGAACCCGACAGCAACGTGCTGGAAGTCTACGTCAAACGCCTGCGTAAGATTGTCGGCACCGATTTGATTCATACTCGGCGCGGCCAGGGCTATCTGTTCGGTCTCAAGCCGTGATGTCCTTACGCAAGCGCTTGGGCCGCGGCCTGATCGCGGTGCTGGGCGCGATATTCATTCTGCACTGGATCGCTGCCGACTGGATCATCCGTAGCGCCGCCGAAAAGCAAATGGCCAACCGCTTGACCGACGACGGCTATTCGCTGCTGGAGTCTCTGGCCTATAGCGACGCCGACCAAGTCGCTTTCAATAGTTTCCATATCAGTTCGGTCTACAACCGCCGGTTATCCGGCCACTATTACTTAGTCAAGGTCGACGCTCAGGGCTACCCGTCGCCGTCTTTGCTGGATTTTCCGTTGGCGGTCGAGGCCGTCGGGCCGGAGCAATCGATGCTGTACCATGCGGCCGGGCCCGAGAAAACGCCTCTGTTGGTATTGACCTTGGGCGCGGTCCGTTTCGGCCATCGCATCAACATCAGCGTGGCCGAAGACCTGTCGGCGGTCGACCACGACATCACCGCCATTCGCGTTGCCTATTTGAGTTTGACTTTGCTGATATTGTTCAGCGCCATCGGCCTGCTGCGCTGGGACATCCAGCGCGCGCTACGTCCGCTGGCCACGGTGCGCGCCGAACTGGAGCAGGTCGCCGGCGGCGGCAGGCAACATATCGGCAGCGAGGTGCCGGCCGAAGTCCAGCCGCTGGTCGAGGAAATTAACCATTTGCTGGAATTGGTCGTCCGCCGCTTGCAACAGTCGCGCACCGCGATGGGCAATCTGGCGCATGCGCTGAAGTCGCCGATGGCGCTATTGCTAAGAATCGGCGAAGACCCGCATTTCGATGGCCGGCCTGACTTGCGGTCGCGCCTGGATGAGCAAAGCCAAGCTATACGCCATTGCATCGAACGCGAATTAAAACGGGCGCGGATCGCCGGCGACCAGCAGGCGGCGCCGGCTTTCAACCCGCATAGCGAAATCATCGCTCTGAAAAAGACCCTGCGCGCCATTTACGCCGACAAGCCGCTGGATATTCAAGTCACCGCACCCAAACAACTGCTGCATTTCGACCGGGAAGACTTGATGGAAGTCCTAGGCAACCTGCTGGATAACGCCTGCAAATGGGCGAAGCAGCGGATTGATGTCGAATTGGCGCTGGAAGGTGGGGTGGTGATTCGGGTTGCCGACGACGGCCCCGGTTGCCAAAACGAAGATCTGGACTACCTGACTCAACGCGGCCGGCGCCTGGATGAGTCGGTGCAGGGCCATGGCCTGGGTCTTGGTATCGTGTCGGACATCGTAAACACCTACCAAGGCGCAATAGGTTTTAGCCGCAGTAAGTCGCTGGGCGGCTTTTTGGTAACGGTGAGTTTGCCGTTGCATCGCTAAAACCGGATTTAAAGCGCCGGGATTTTCAGTTTCGATTCAGTTGGCTTGGTTACATTGCGCCCCGGTATTCAGTTTCGGCCTGCCGGGGCTTGGATGCGTTGTTAATCAATATTCAATCCGAAGTGAATCATATGCCCAAACAACATGGATTATTGCCGGCTTTGCTAGCGGGTCTGATGGCCGGGAGCGTGGCGGCGGCCGAACCCGAGACCCATTCGCCTTCAGCCGAGAATGCCGTCGACACGCTGACTAGCGTCGAAGTCGAAGAAAGCGTCGAGAAAGCTGCGACCTTCTCCGGTTCCACCGCGGTGATCAGTAAAGACACTTTGGAACGCGACCAGGTGTTTACCGTCAACGAAGCCTTGCGCAAGGCGCCCGGCGTTTACGTGCGCGACGAGGAAGGCTTTGGTCTGCGGCCGAATATCGCCTTTCGCGGCCAGAACCCGTTCCGTTCCACCAAGGTGTTGTTTCTGGAGGACGGCATCCCGTTCAACTTCGCGCCCTACGGCGACAACGACATCTACTACCATCCGCCCATCGAGCGCTACGACGGCATCGAGATTTACAAGGGCGCCGATTTGACTCAATTCGGCCCGCAAACCATCAACGGCGCAATCAATTACTTGACACCCAAGGTACCAACCACGCCGGGCGGTTTCGTCAGCTTTACCGGAGGTAACCGCGATTACCTGAACGGCCATGCCCGTTACGGCGGCATGGTCAAGAACGTGCAAGGCCTGGACGCGGTCGGCGGCGTAGTCGATTATATCCACAAGGAAGGCATGGCAAACCGCGACAATACCTTTGCCGTGGTCGACGACGCCAACTTAAAAAGCATCATCGATTTCGACGCTCGCAACCGTCTAACCCTGCGCGGCGACTTTTACCATCAGGACGAACAAGGCGCGGCCTTCGGTTTGACCGATGCCGAATACCGCAAACTGGGCGCACGTTACAATCCGGACAAAAACGCCAATTTTACCAACGACCGCTGGTCCACCTCGGCCACCTACGAGCACAGCTTTACTAACGACGTAACGCTGGAAACCAGTTTTTACTGGTCGGCGTACGAGCGAAACTGGTGGCGGCAGCAAAACGAATTTCCGACCGAGAACCAGTGCGTAAGCCGAGGCATCCCCACTTATGTGCAGGATCGGGAGAACGGCATTCCGGTCGATATGGATTTGTGTAATTACAACTCCGGCCGCTTGCGCAACTACGAAACCTGGGGCGTGGCACCGACCTTGCACGCCAAGCACGACCTGTTCGGCATCGAAAGCCAATTGGATGCGGGTTTTCGGGCGCATTTCGAGAATCAGTATCGGCGCATGATTCGCGGCAGTACCGCGGACGCACGCGACGCGAGCAACCCGAACGGCGGCAATTACGGTCAACTGACTGAGAATAACCAGCGCTTTGCCGACGCCTATTCCGGCTTTGTGCAGAACAAATTCATCTGGAACGATTGGACCTTCACGCCGGGCGTACGATTGGAATCGGTCAGCTACGAGCGCAAGAATTTGCTGAACGGGGCGCAAGGCCAAAGCAGCCTGACCGAAATCCTGCCGTCGTTCGCGATGACGTATGCGCCCATCGATAGCGCCGAGCTGTTTTTCGGCATTCACCGTGGCTTCGCACCACCCCGAGTGGAGGACGCGGTTTACAACGATACCGGCGGCTCGGCGGAAGTCGGCGCCGAGATCAGCTGGAACACCGAGTTCGGCGTCCGAGCTCGGCCGGTGCGCGGCGTCAAAACCGAGCTGACCTATTTCCACAACGACTTCGATTCCTTAACGGTATTGGGCACGGTCGGCGGCGGCACCGTACCGGTCGCGCAAGGCAAGGCCTTGTATGAAGGCATTGAACTGATGGCGCGGGCCGACTTCGGCGATGTGTTCAACTGGACTCACAATCCTTATGTGCAGATTGCCTATATGTGGCTGCCGACCGCCGAGACCACCGAAGCCTTCCGCTGCGTGCCGCTGTCCAGCGGCGCCTATCCGGCGAGTTGCCCCGGCGGCAATGTGTTCGGTTCCGCGCCCGGCAAGCGCGCGCCCTACGCGCCGGAAAGCCTGTTGACCGCGACCTTGGGCTATTCGCATCCGACCGGTTTCGATGCCCACTTGGAAGCAGCCTTCGTCAGCGAGCAATACGCCGATTTTCTGAATCTGGACAGCGGCGTCGACCATCCCAACGGCCCGACCAGCAGCGCGGCTTTGGGTGGCAGCTACGGCAAGATCAACGACTATGTGGTGGTCAACTTCGCCAGCTCCTACAAGGTGCGCAAGGACTTGACCCTGTTCGTGTCGCTGAAAAACATGCTGGACAACACCTACATCACCGACCGGGTGCGCGGTATTCAGTCGGGCATGTCGCGTCTGGTGCAGGCAGGGTTTAAGTACGAGTTTTGAGAGGCAGGGTTTTTTATTTTAATTTGGTTATGAAATATTTTTAATTCGTCTTATTTCTGCTACGATGGCGGCGTTTCTATAAAAATTCCTCAACCTTGCCGCTATCGGAGACAGAAGCATGACGCAACAATTATTACGACGGTTTTTAGTTGTAATGCTGGCGTCTGTGTCAGCTGTGCAGGCGCACCCGTTGCATTGGGCCGAAGAATCGGTCGGTTTTGGCAGCGGTTTGCTCCATCCTTTTTCCAGTTCCGATCACATCTTGACGATGCTCGCGGTAGGCATGTGGATTTGCCGGACAGGTAGCGGCAAATCGTTTGTTTGGCAGGTGTTATTGTTCTTGTGCATGTTGTTGCTGGGCGGCGGTTTGACCCTGATCCCGTTGGAGATTGCCCACGCTGAAACGCTGATGTATGCGAGCGTGCTGGTTTTGGGTTTGCTGTTGGCGTCGGGACGCAAATTGCACTGGGTTTTTTCGTTGCTGCTGATTGCTGCCGTCGCGGTGTTTCACGGTTATGTGCACGCTTTGGCTATTTGGCTGGATGTTGAAGCGCTGGGCTATACGGCCGGCTTCGCTTTGGCGACTTCAAGTCTATTGGCAATCGGCGTTGCCGTAAACCTGGGTATCTTGATGTCACTGGCTAAGCTGGCCGGCCGGATGCCCCAATAAATAGCCACGCCAAGCACTCGAAAATAATTTCAACCACAGGAGTCGCCCGCTCAGTAGCGTTTAATCTCAGATCAGGACAATTTGCTTTACCCGTTACATTTCATTTTAACTAAGAGGAAACACATGACATTTAAGAAAATTTTTATCGCATCAACTCTGCTGGTTTCGATTCTGGGCTTTTCCGGTGCAACGTATGCAAAAGAAGCCCATAAAACCGTGCCAGAGGTGTTGAAAGAAGTGGATGCGCATATGCAAGCCGCTTTGGATGCGATTCCGTCCGCTGATTCGACAAAAATAGCCACGTTGATCAAGGAAGCGTCACAAAGCGCCAGCGAACTTAGCGCCAACTATAAATTCGAATTCGAACGCGACAAAGTAGTTTTGAAATTGAAAAAAGCCAGAGAATTGGCTAAAAAGTCGGATTTTGCTGCGGCAGAACAAGAACTTAAAGAAGCCAGAGAAGGCTTTGCCGGTCTGACAAAATTCCAGTAATGGCATTTTGATAACACAAATACTTCATGTATGCAGTTTGGGCAGCTTAGGCTGCCCTTTTTTTTGCGCGGAAGAAAAATACCGGAAGTCGCCGCCGACTGGGCCGGCGTGGACAATTTAAGTGGCCGGAAAAATAGCGCGATGAAGAACTAACGGGTCGTTTTTCACAGGGATAGGCAAGAAAATAAACGTCAAAAACGCCAATACCTCTCGCTGTTATTCGAGTGTGCCAACTCCGGCGACGGCAGAAGTTGGCTTTTACTGTTGGTTAGAAAGCCTGGTTGGCAAAGGGGGTTGAAACTGGGGCGTTGAACCACGTTAAAGCCAAATTCGGTGGCTTGGTGGCAGGCGTTGCAACCAGCGGTGAGCTTATCGTAATTTGCAATAAACTCAGCTTTGTTTTTGGCGTTTATCGCTTGTTCCAGCGCTGTGAGTGGCTGGTCGACATATTGGGCGATCAATTCCGGAATCGCTTGTTTGATCTGCTTATGCGTGGGGTGGTACTTACCGGCATCTTCCATCCCTTCGTGCAGTTCGTCGATTTCATAGGCCGCCAGTGCCCAGTTTTCGGCCTGACCGGCAAACCATAATTTGGCGTGGCGAGTGGCGGTTTGCGCCATGATTTCACCCAGGCCTGGTACGAAACCGGCGTCGGCGTGCTGTTCATCGTGGTGGTGATGGGAGGCACAGGCGGTTAGCGATAACACGCAAGCGGCCAGTATGGTCGATTTAAATCGGATTGGTGTCATAGGGGGTTCCTTTGCAAGACAGAGTGAAAGCAGGCTATTGACTACCGACGGTCGCGACATACGCGGCGCGCCGGTATCTTTTCGTTCGGCCCGTAGCATGGGGTTACGGCAGGACGGTTGTGGCCGGAGCGATGAAATCGGAATTAATGCGGTGTATGAGCTGGATTGGGCTTTAGCCAGCGCGGCACGAAATAGGCCGCCAGTGCTATCAATCCGCCCAGCAACCCCACCACAATCCATAGGCTATTGCCGCTAGTGGCCGTTGGTTCCACAAGCAAGCCAACGGTCAGCGGCATGTGTAGCGCGCTGATCTCCGGTGGCGTATGCAAGTCGTTGTCCTCTACGAACAACACTGCTTGGTATTTACCCGGCGTTTTAAAATCCACTGTCGTCGTCAATACGCCTTGCTTAACCACGGCCATCGGTAATTCGGCGATGGATTGACCGTCTTCGCGTAATATTTTCAATGCCACCGGCTTCTTGCGTACATCCAGATCCAGCAAATCGATCGCAATCTGAGTTTTGCCGACGTGCGGCAGATCGACGCATTCGGCCTGAGGTACGGATTTGTCGTCCTTGGCACGATTAGGATCGATCTGGTAGGCGGCAAAATTGACGACGTAATAGTCATTGGTCAGCATGCAACCGTACAGATCGTAGCTGCCGTTGGCGCCTTTGCGGTTACCGCCCAGCGGCACCGATGCCATAGCCAGTTGCAAGCCGGTCGCGAACAACAATAAAACAGCGGAAAGTCGGCTGATACGGATCATGGTTTGGCCTCCCCGGGCGCCGATTCGGCGACGATGGAAAATTTGGAAACCCCGCTGACGATTAGCCCGTCTTCGGTAATCACCCGGTAGCGGGTGGCGTAAGCGCCGGGCGGCAATGTTTGGGTGGTGGCGGTTAGCCGATGGCGTTCGCCGAGGACTAGGCGGGCATCGCCGTTGTCCACCCGCTTGCCTTGGGCATCGACAACCACGACCGAAGGTGAACGCTCGCCGACGTTACCACTGAACCAGAACTTCACCGTGCCGTCGAAACCGGTCACTTCGGCGTTGTTTTTGGGGTCGGATTTTAGCAGCACGCCTTCGGCAAGGCTAATTGGGCTGGCCAATGCCAGCAACACCGGGATGAATGGATTTAAAAGCTTACGCATGGAGTTTCCTTAGGGCAGGCCGAAGAAGCCGGCGATGAACAGTACCAGCGGATCGGATAAGGGGTGAAAGAAGCCCAAGGTTATCGCCGCCAGACTAATAACGAAAACCCGGGTCCAGGTCGTCAGATCCAAATCCTGTTTGCGCCAGAGCAAATGAAATGCCAGCCAACTTGATAACCAGACGCCGATAGCCAGGGTTTCCTTGCCCGTATACGAGCCTATGCTGCCGTCCGGGCCCTTGCCTTGCGAACCCGGAATCCAGTAGCCGAAGCTATGCACTAATTTATCCAGGCCGGGCGACAATCGCGAAATATGGTGGCTGACCATCAAGGTCAAAAATGCCAATAATAGCGCCAGGCTGGCCGCTACCACCGGCCCGGAGTACAGGGGCTCGTTATTGGAATCGATTTGGTTTTGATTATGTATCACGCGGGTCACCTTCAAACAAAGCGTAGTTTGGCCAGTACCAAGCCAACCACGAAGCCGATCATCAGAAAACTCCATGACACCAGGATTGTGATGCCGACGAAGCGGGTCAGGTCGCGGCGCATTTGGATCGATAGGCCGTAGTAGTACAGTGTCGCGGTAGCCAAAAGCATCAGCGGAAACGGGAACAGCGAGACGAATTCCTTGAATTCCATCAGCACGTTATGAATTGCCGGCACATGAGCCAATATCCAGTCGCGCGGACCGTCTTGACCGCGGTAGCGCATATAGATCCAGTTCCCGCTAATCGCGCCGGCCAGATTTAGCAGGGTGGCGGCCAGCAGCCAGTGGCGCAACGATTCAAGTCTGACGTGCATGCCTTTTATCAACGGAATGGCGCGATGGGTAAGATAGGTGCCGACCACGACAGCGAGGATAGCGCTCACGCCATGCACGCCGGCCTTCAGGCTATACTCGCTCGGATACCAAAAGTCTGACGCCGTTAATATCAACAGCAGTGTTAAGGCAATACCGACTTGGCTGCGAATGACGAGTTTGCTGAAGTTGTCGTGTATGTAATGTCCGGTGGACATGAAAAATGCCTCTTGTTGTTTTAATCGCGCCGGCAGTGCGGCGGGTATCTATATCGGCGTAAACGCCAGCGAATCAGGGCTTTGCGTTATAATCGGCGATCCCATAACAATAACGACAGGAGCCGACTTTGGAACGTTTTACCATCTCTCTCAACGACGATTTGGCCGCCGAATTCGATCAATGGATTGCAGCGCGCGGCTACTCCAACCGTTCCGAAGCCGTACGCGATTTATTGCGCAAGGAAATCGAAACCAAGCGCCTAAGCAAGGATGAAGCCATCTACAGCATCGCCACGCTGTCCTATGTCTACAATCATCACGAACGCAATTTAGCCGAACGCCTAACCAGCCTGCAACACGACGCCCATGACCTGGTCGTGTCGTCCATGCATGTTCATCTCGATCACGACGACTGCATGGAAACCTTGTTCCTGCGCGGCATGACTCAACGAATTCGGTCGCTGGCAGACAAAATGTCCGCCGAAACCGGGGTGCGCCACGCATCGCTAAACTTGGTGCCGGTGAAAATGGCAATGTCGCATCACCAGCATGGTCACCACGATCATACTCACAGCCACTTTCATCCGCGTACTTGAAGGCCCGAGTTAGCGGCACGAGCAGTTTATTGGCGAAGATAATAAGATATTTTGTTAAATCTTCATAATTTTAAAAAATGTGACTTCTATCGTATGATGGTTTTCCGTTTTGTCCTACGTGGCGCATAGATCGAGCTTTAAGACCGATAAACCCAGATAAATCTCATGCAATTTCAGTTTCAAACCAAGCTAACAGAGTCAGCCCGCAGCCGTTTATGGCTCGCGTCGTGCCTGGCTTTGGCGTTTGGGTTGATGTTTCCGTTGCTCAATATTTCTGGCGGTTTGGATAATATCGGTTGGAATAATGGCTTCAGTCATCCCTTGGGGGGCTGGGATCACCTGCTGACCATGTTGGCGGTGGGGATCTGGGCCGCGCAATTACGCGGTCAAGCGATCTGGATGTTGCCGTTGGCCTTTGTCGGCGTGATGAGCTTGGGCGGATTGGCCGGCGCGGCCGGGCTGACGATTCCGAGCGTCGAAGGCATCATCCTATTGTCTTGCGCGGTGTTTGCCGTACTGATTACCCGCAAAATTCGTTTCAGCGCTAAGGTCAACGTCTTTATCGTCGCCTTTTTCGCGTTTTTCCACGGCTTCGCCCACGGCCAGGAAATTTCCACGTCGGCTAGTTTATTGTCTTATACACTGGGCTTTATGCTGGCAACGTTGTTGCTGCACGGCGCCGGGATACTGGTGGCTAAATTGGTGGTATTGACCGCTACCTGCTTGCTGACTTTGTTATTCTCGCAAGCGGCGTTGGCCAAAGCCGCTGACGCCATGGTCAGCGACACCGACAACATTACAACGCTAAGCCAGAACACCAGTTCAACAGCGTTGAGCAACTGGACGGACTTATTCAATACCGGAGCGTTGGCCGAGCGGCCTGATTTTGAGCGGCAAGTAGCTGCGATGGGGCTGGATGATGCGGTTTCGGGCGGTCAAGCATTGGGTAGTCCGGCCGGATATTCGGCGACAAAGGCTTGCGCTACGGACGGTCAAACCCTTGGGCTCAGTGCTTCATTGAGCGCTTATTTGCAGAATCTGTCGGTGCTGTTCAAGGCTATCGTCGATTTCGATGGTCTGGCAGCACTGGGCAACTTAAACTTCAGGCAGCTGTTTCCGGACATCAATCATACGCCGGGTACGCATTTGTCCAGCAGTGGCGTCGGTCGCACATCGCCGCCTGCCTATTCGAATTTCTTTGTTGTAAGCACCTCTTTTACTCTTCGCAAGTCCCCGGTTTCCACTGTTGAAGCGCCCCGTCTTCAACCGACTTTCGCCAGCACTCTCCTCGGCGATTTTAATACCCAATCATTTAACGAGTTACAGCCGGACGCTTTAGCGGCTGCGGTTTCCAGCAAGCAGTTTTCGCTCCCCGAGCCAGCGCTTTGCTCGGCACGTTTATTCCTCCCGGTTCATTCTCGCGCTGTCGGCGTTCAACGGCTCATAGCGCGCGGTTTAGAAAATTCGACCGATTTCGGTCCAGGCAATACCCCAAAAACAATAACAACTAAAACAATAACGCACATCGAGGAAGACCTTATGCAACACCCTGCCGGCGCTTCGCGTCACCCATCGCCTTTACTAAATACCTCCCGGAGCTGAGATGAAATCCTGCAATACCTATTTCAAAAAGAAGCACCTGGTCATCGGCCTGGAAATTATTTTAGGTCTGGCCTGTGCGGATCTGAACGCCGCACCAAATGCCGACGCGGAATCTGTCGAACAAACGGCGCAAGAGACCTCGCAACAGAGCACAAAGAAAGTCAAAACCGCTAAGTCAGAAGAACTGGAAGCGGTGCAAGTGGAAGAAGACGGCCGCGGCAAGAATCTGATCGGTATTGCGCCGTCGGCCTCGCAAGGCGAAGTCAGCCAGAAGCAATTCGAATACCGGCCGTTCTCGCGGAACGGCGAACTGGTCGAAGTGGTGCCCGGCGCCATCGCCACCCAGCATAGCGGTTCCGGCAAGGCCAACCAATACTTCCTGCGCGGCTTTAACCTGGATCACGGTACCGATTTCACGACTTACGTCGACGGTATTCCGATGAACATGACTACCCACGCCCACGGCCAAGGTTATATGGACATCAACAGCATCATTCCGGAGCTGGTGAAAAAAGTCGAATACGGCAAGGGCCCGTATTACGCGGAAGTGGGGGACTTCTCGGCGGCCGGTTACGCCAAAATGTTCAGTATGGACAGGCTGGATCAAGGTATCGCCAAATTTACCGCCGGTTCGTTTGATTACTACCGAACGCTGGTGGCCAATTCCCATAAAATTGGCGACGGCGATTTGCTCTATGCCGGTGAATTCAATCTGTACGACGGCGTTTGGGAAGTGCCGGAAGATTCGAAGAAATTTAACGGCCAATTGCGCTACACGCTGGATCGCGGCGATTGGGGCATGGCGATTAACGGCAAGGCTTACACCAATAGCTGGACCGCCACCAACCAGATTCCGCAGGCGGCCATTGATAGCGGTGCCATCGGTCTGTACGGCAGCATGGACCCGACTGACGGCGGCGAGAGCAATCGTTATAGCGCTTCGGCCAGCTTCTGGAACCAGGGCGGCAACTGGAAAAACGACGCGAATATCTACGCGGTCTACACCGATTTGAATTTGTTCTCCAATTTCAGCGGCTTTACCCGCGGCGACGGCGGCGACCAGATTCTGCAAACCGAGCGCCGCGTGCAAACCGGCGGTCATTTCGAACACACCCGCTATAACAAGCTGTTCGGCTTTGAAATGGACAACAGCATTGGCCTGCAATTTCGTAATGACCAGATCATGGATTTGGGTCTATACGAAACTACAGCCCGGCAGGTCGTCAATACCGTCAGCAAGAGCAATGTTGGTGTGACCACCGTGGGTACTTATTTCAAAAATACTACCCACTGGCACGATAAAGTCCGCACCATCGCCGGTTTGCGCGGCGATTTCATTAATAATGACGTCGAAGTGCTGGCCAGCGGCAGCGGCACGGCCGAGACCAACGCCGCTAACTCCGGCAGTCGCGGCAAAGCCATGATCAGTCCGAAATTGAGTCTGGTGGTCGGCCCCTGGTACAACACCGAATACTTCGCGAATATCGGTTACGGCTATCACTCCAACGATGCGCGCGGCACCACGCTGCAAGTGCATCCGGTCACCGGCACCGAGTTTGACCCCGATGGCAATGCGGTTAGTCCGCGTATCCGTCCGGCGGCCTGGTCGCGCGGCGGCGAAGTGGGCGCGCGTACCAATATCATCCCCGGCTTGAACAGCACCTTTGCGTTGTGGTGGTTGCAATCCAGTGAGGAGCTGGTGTTCGTCGGTGATGCCGGTACGACCGAAGTGAATGGTAAATCGCAACGCTACGGTATCGAGTTTACCAACTACTACAAACCCACCGAATGGCTGACGCTGGATGCCGACTATGCGTTGACCACGGCACAATTCAACAAAGCCCCGGACGGCGCCACCAATAAGTACATCCCCAATTCCGTGGGCCGGGTCATTAGTGCCGGTGCCCTGATCGAAGCCCCCAATGGCTTGTTCGGCACCTTGCGTTTTCGACATTTCGGCAGCGTGCCGCTGGATGAATCCGGCGCGGTTTGGGCCGGCGATACCAACATCGTCAACTTGGGTGCGGGTTATAAGCAAAAGCAATACAAATTCGAGGTCGACATCTTCAATATTCTCGGTTCGCAAAGCAACGACATTGCCTACAACTACGAATATAACTATCCAAACGGTGTTTCTGGCGCAGGCCTGATGAAACATCCGGTCGAGCCACGTATGGTGCGCGGCACCATCACGGTCAATTTTTAAGGATAGCCTGATGAAATTTGCTTCAACCCACTGGGCTATCAGCTTGATTGCAGTGTTGTTAACGCTGCAATCCGCTGGGGTTTATGCGCATCCACCCGGTCTAAGTTCGCTGGATGTAACGATCAAACCCGCGCAACTCGACGCCAAGGTGACCTTCGCCTTACAAGACATCGAAGCCTTTACGCCGATGGATGCCGATTTGGACGCGGAGGTGACCGATGCCGAACGGGAAGCGGCCAAGCCGGCGATTGCCAAGCTATTGGCCGAGCAGCTGCGCATGAATATCGATAGCCGGGATGTTCTGCCCAGCGAACCAGGACAGGTCAGTTTCGACGATCAAAATAATGCGCGGGTGGAACTGCACTATGCGGGAGCTATGCAAACCACTTTGCTGGTGCAGTCGAAGTTTTTGGCTTTGCTGCCCGACGGCCATCAGCAGTATTTGACGGTCAGAGACGTCAACGGCAAAGCGCTCAGCGAAAAAATGCTGGGCAAACACGACGATCAGATCAGTTTACCAATCGCCAACGCCGCGGATGCGGAGTCCCCCCAAGCTCCGTTTGCGGCGTTTGGCGATTTTTTTAAGCTGGGTATCGAGCACATCCTAACCGGTTACGATCATTTACTGTTTTTATTCGCACTGTTGGCGGTCACTCACAGCTTTTGGCCGGCCTTGAAAATCATCACGTTTTTTACCGTCGCCCATTCCATCACGCTGGCTTGCGCCGGGCTTAATCTGATTGAGCTGCCGAGCAGTTTCGTCGAGCCGTTTATTGCCGCGACGATTGTCTACGTGGGTGTGGAAAACATCATCCGCGGCGACCATCCCAAGGGCCGGCATTGGCTAACCTTTGGCTTCGGTTTGATCCATGGTTTTGGGTTTGCCGGGGTTTTGCAGGAAATGGATATTTCTTCCGGCGATACCGGGATTTTGTTGCCTTTGTTGTCGTTCAACTTGGGCATAGAAACCGGGCAAATCGCCGTCGCGGCTATCGTGTTGCCGATGATCTGGTGGCTGAATAATAAGATAGCGACAGCCGAGAAGTTTTTGAAAGCCGGTTCGATTGCGGTCAGTTTGATGGGGGTTTTTTGGTTACTGGAACGCACCGTTCTCCAATAACAAAAGGAATACGACATGAAAAGGACAAGGTTTTTTTATCTGGGATGGCTGCTGGTTCTGATCCAGTCGCCAGCATTGGCCGCAGGCAAATATCACTTTGAACCGGGTGACGCGGTTTTAACCAACTGCCGTGAAATTTACACCAAAGGCGTGGTCAAGGCCAAAGTCGATGACGGTTATACCGTGCATTTTCCTAAAGGTAGCGGTCCCATCCAGTGTCCGCCGTTTCGATGGCATGCCGAGTTCGTTCTGCCTTATCAATCGGTAGCGGAATATAGGCTGAAATTTTTGGGCGGCTTGAAGAACGATTTGCTATTCAAAGTCGGCGAGTCGGTTAGTTTTCGTTTCGATACCGACAGGCGCGTTGTGAACAACCAAGCCACGATTGATATAGACGCGCAAATCACCGACATCAGCAGCAATGGCGCCATCGCCGTTAAATTGCTGAGCACCAGCCCGGAAGCGGCCGCCACCTTTTGGCAATCGGTGGGCGGTAACTATGTCGATCTGCGTCATAAATCGCTTGAACCGGAGAGAGCGAAGCGGTCCCGATAAAATTTTAATAAACACATAACTACATAACTATAAAAAAGCATTAACCAGGAGAGGAACAGTGGCACTTACCCACGCGCTAGAACAAATTCTATACATGATCTCATCATCGCTTTACCTGCCGGTATTGCTGATCGTCACCTTGTTGGCCGCTTATTCGGTCTATACCGAATGCGGTAGTCAGAGCGAACACGGCTACCGCGTTAAGAAACGCCGCGACACCGGTATTCGGCGCCATTCCGACCGCAACCACCCAAGGTGGCTCGACCTACATCATAGGTGATAAAGGGGAGCGCCCTTGGGAGCAGAACACCGCATCCTTGCATCTCTATTACGATTTGACTGATAGCACCGAGATTGATGGCGGTATGAGCTGGAGCCGCAGCGAAACCAGCGCAGGGACGTTTAACAGTTATTTGACCAACGCCGGAGGCTCGCCAATTGCAATCGCTAACGGAAACCCCACTGTCAATTCAGTCGCCAGCGTGGCTGGCCTGGCGCAAAGCAACAACCTTAATCTAAATGGGCAGCGACTGAATGTCTACGAGCAGCAATTTCTGCATTTTTTGCCGTCAGTAGAAGACATTCGCCGCTATTTTGCCCACCTGAAACATGATTTCGGGCATGACGTGAAATTGAATGTCGATTTTCAATACATGGATCACGAGACTTATTCGCCCAGTCCAAACAGCGCGGCGTTCGACGATACCTTAAGCGGCGGCAGAGGCCAGCTAACGGTTACGCCTAGCCAACGGATTGACGGTAACGTGGCATTGCGCTTCCCGTTTTTGTGGGATCAACGCAACTTTGTCACGGTCGGTTTTGGCGCAAACCATAACAATTTGGAAGGTCAAAAACGTTTGGCCTTGAGTAATTGGCAAGATTGGTCCTCAGTGACGAATACTGTTTACGATGGCAAGGGCGAGTCGAGTATTTACTCCGCCTTTATTCAGGACGAAATTTGGTTGCGTAAAAACTTGATTGCTCATCTTGGCGTGCGTTATGACGACTGGTCAACTTCCGGTTCCATCGTACAAAAGGCTACTGTCACTTCCACGGGTACCACGACCAATTTGACGCAAACATACAGCGAACGTTCCGTGTCGCAGTTTAATCCCAAATTCAGTTTGACCTGGTTGCCGGCGGATGGCTACAAGCTGTTTGCTTCAACCGGTTGGGCATTTCGTCCACCCACCAACTCGGATTTGTATTCGACATCACAAACGGCTAGCGGCAGTGTTTTTACCTTGACGCAAGCCGGGCCGAATCTGAAACCGGAAACCATGTATTCATGGGAAGTAGGCGGAGAGGCCACCCCCATTGAAGGTACAACGATTGCCGCCTCGTATTTTCACCATTACATTTCTGATTTGATTTACCGTAAAGATACGACATTAAGCGCAACCAATCGGCTTCAGGAGCGGCAAAATGCGGGTGAAGCGGAGGTTGAAGGCGTGGAGGCCAAATTAAGGCAGAAATTGTATTGGGACTGGCTGCATTTTACCGGGACCTACACCTTAAACGACTCGATAATTACCAAGAACGAGGCGAATCCGCTGTCGGTTGGCAAACAGATGGTGTTGTTGCCGGAGACCATGTTCAGTGGCGGCTTGGATGTCAAATATGAGCAGTGGAGCGGTGGCATTATTGGGCGCTATGTCAGCCAGCAGTATACGAACGACCAAAATCTGGATCAAAGGGCCGGCGTCCCAGGGAGTTACGACCCTTATTTTCTGGTCGATACCCGTATTGCTTATCAAGCGACGAAAAATATCGATCTGTCGTTTTCGGTGAATAATCTGTTGGATCGGGAATATTCCTCTTTTTACCAACAAGCCGGCCGCACCGTTTACGGGGAAGTGTCTTACAGCTTTTAATGTGCGTGACTGTCGCCTCCGGCGCAATCTGCTCCGGATATTCGGTTTGCGAGTATCCGGAGTAATGGCTATTGGTAGTTTATAGTCCTCGCTTAGCGTGCACAGTTCACAAAAATTGGCAATGTAAGCGCCGGCTTTGCTGTCTTCATCTGTTCTTAATCTTTTCCTAATCAAGACTTAAACATTGCTCTCTAGAATCAACTCATAGATGAATTATTCTCGATCAAGGGGATTTATGTTTAGAGTGGCAAGTGTCGTTGTAATCAGTTTGTTGGTTTCGCCAATAGCCATCGCTGACGGGCATGGGCGAGGTCATCACAAACATCACCACCATGACCGGTACGTCGAGGTCGAGCGGGTGTATGTACCGGGGAGGGTTACGCAGTACGTCCCGGCACCGCCGCCCGCGCCGCGCTACGACCGATACGACCAACGCTCCACTCAGGGCTTGGTAGGTGGCGCGTTAGGCAGTGCGGCGGGTTACGAGATGAGTAGAGGCGATCCGTTGGGAGCCGGCATCGGTGCCGCCGCCGGCGCCTGGCTCGGCAACAGCATGAGCCGTTAATCAGCTACCGCCAATCAATTAACCGGTTTTGAATTTTTGGATGACTCATGCGACAGGAGGACAAAATGAGAATAAAAAATGGTAAAAAATATCAACAAGAACAGTACAGTAGAGTAGAAAAGTTTTTGAATGTATTGTTGTTTTTTGTCGTTGCCTACTATAGCTACTATGTGTTGTCTTTCTCCCAAATGGGGGCTTGAGACCACTGACGGTTGCGGTTTATTGGCCGTTTGCGTTCCTGCCATACAGTCCAGATAAGCAAACGCTAGATCGAATCAGAACCCTGCCAAGTCGTAAGACTTGCAGGGTTTTTTTATTGCCGGTTGTTGGGCAATATCGAAGATACATCTAAAAATCGTAATTCCGGAACAAACTGTCCATTGATCCGTTCTCCACGACACGGGGGCTTCGGATATTCAATCCCAGCCCTTGATTGTGCTGGCAGCGCTTAGTTTATTCATAACCTGTTCAAGCCGTTGACAAGGCCGGACCCAGCTGATAGCTTTGCTGTCTGGCACTCACCAATATCGAGTGCTAACGGAATTTGGGGGATGACGTGGCTGGCGGACAAGATTTAAACGAAAGATCGCTGTATTTATTAAAAACCTTGGTTGAGCGTTATATCCAGGACGGCCAGCCTGTTGGTTCGCGTTTGTTATCTAAAGATCCGCAGTTAAAGCTGAGCCCCGCCAGCATTCGCAATGTGATGGCGGATCTGGAAGAGATGGGTTTGATCCATTCCCCGCACACATCCGCCGGCCGAGTCCCGACCGTGAGCGGCTATCGTTTATTTGTCGACAGTTTGTTAACCGTCAAGCCTTTGGCATCCAGCGAATTGGACCAACTGCAACATGGCCTGAAAGGGGAGGCGGATAAAGCGAGTGACGTGTTGAACAAGGCTTCCAAATTATTGTCGGACGTAACGCGGATGGCCGGCGTGGTGACTTTGCCGCGCAGAGAAAGCGTCACCTTGCGGCACATCGAATTTCTGCCTATGTCCAATACTCGGGTGTTGGTGATTTTCGTCACCGACGACCAGGAAGTGCACAACAAAATTATTCACACCCACAAGCAATTCAGTCCTGCGGAATTACAACAGGCTGCCAACTATTTGAATTCGGTTTATTCCGGCCGCAGCTTGGCGAAAATTCGCGATTTGGTGGTGCGGGAGATGGAGCTCGATCAGCGGCAGGTCAATCAAGGCATGATGGACGCGGTGAACATGGCACAGCTGACCTTCAGCGAACAACCCAACGATGATTATGTGTTGAGCGGCGAAACCAATCTAATGGGCTTTTCCGAGTTGTCGGATATGGAGCGCTTGAAGCAGCTGTTCGAAGCGTTCAGCCAAAAGCGCGGCGTCATTCATTTATTGGATCAGTGTCTACAGGCCGAAGGCGTGCAGATTTTTATCGGTGAAGAGTCCGGCTATAGCGCATTCGATCATTGCAGCCTGGTGACGGCGCCTTATTCAGTGAATGACGAAGTGGTGGGGGTGTTGGGCGTGATCGGCCCCACCCGAATGGCATATGAAAAAGTGATTCCGTTCGTGGATGTGACGGCAAAATTATTGGGCGCGGCCTTGAATCCCAAATAAATGGCCCTATCGTTAGGCCAACCAAAAAATTTAGAACCATGGAGTAAGTAATGAGTCATCAGCAATCTAGCCACGAACCCCAATCGGATAGCGATTTGATCGCCGAAGTTTTGGAACAGACCAAGCCAATCGACGCCGACGAACAGCCAACCGAAGCATCTGGCGCCGCCGCAGTCACTGTGGAAGCCTTGCAGGAACAATTGGAGCAGGCCCAGCAACAAGCTGCTGCGAATCTAGATAAAGCCATTCGCACGATGGCCGAGATGGAAAATTTAAAAAAGCGCGTGCAAAAAGACTTGGACGACGAACGCAAATACGGTCTGGCCAAATTTGCGAAAGAATTGCTGAGTGTTCTGGATAGTTTGGAATTAGGCCTGCAAGCGGCAACCGGCGATAGCCCGGAGATAGTGAAACTACGCGAAGGCAGTGAATTGACCATCAAGCAATTCGAGTCGGTATTTGCCAAGTTTAATATCGAAACTGTCGACCCCATCGGTCAAGCATTCAATCCGGAATTGCACCAGGCGATGGTCATGCAGCCAAGTGCCACCGCCCAACCCAATACCGTGTTAAACGTCTTCCAAAAAGGCTATGTGTTGAACGGCCGTTTATTGCGCCCTGCCATGGTGGTGGTGGCGAAAGCCGAGGACAAACCTGCCGATAGCGCAAAAATCGATGAGCAGGCTTGAAATTAAGACGATCAACCGCATATCGCTAACAACTTTTTAATTTATTACCAATTCAAGTCTGGAGAATATCAATGGGCAAAATGATCGGCATCGATTTAGGAACCACCAACTCCTGCGTCGCAGTCCTGGAAAACGGCACCGCGCGGGTTATCGAAAACAGCGAAGGCGCGCGCACCACGCCTTCCATCATCGCTTTTACCGGCGACAACGAAGTATTGGTCGGCCAGTCCGCCAAACGGCAGGCGGTGACCAACCCTGAAAACACGTTGTTCGCGATCAAACGCTTGATCGGCCGCCGTTTTAAAGAAGATGCGGTACAAAAAGATATCAAAATGGTGCCTTACAAAATTATGGAAGCCAACAATGGCGACGCTTGGGTGGAATGCCACGGTAAAAAAATGGCGCCGCCCGAAGTATCATCACGGGTGTTGATGAAACTGAAAAAAGACGCTGAAGCGTTCCTGGGCGAAGAAGTCACCGAAGCGGTCATCACCGTGCCGGCTTACTTTAACGACTCGCAACGTCAAGCGACCAAAGACGCCGGCCGTATCGCCGGTCTGGACGTCAAACGCATCATCAACGAGCCGACCGCGGCGGCGTTGGCGTTTGGTATGGACAAACCCAAAGGCGACACCACCATCGCGGTCTACGACCTGGGTGGCGGTACTTTCGATATTTCCATCATCGAAATCGCTGAAATCGAAGGCGAGCACCAGTTCGAAGTATTGGCCACCAACGGCGATACCTTCCTGGGCGGTGAAGACTTTGATTTGCGCATCATCGACTTTTTGGCCGGCGAATTTAAACGCGACAGTGGCATCGATCTGCACAACGATCCATTGGCGCTGCAACGTCTGAAAGAAGCGGCAGAAAAAGCCAAAATCGAATTGTCTTCGGCCGAACAAACCGACATCAATCTGCCGTACATCACTGCTGATGCCTCGGGCCCGAAACATTTGAACGTGAAACTGACTCGCGCCAAATTGGAGTCGCTGGTTGACGAGTTGATCGAACGGACTAAAGGCCCTTGCTTGCAAGCGATTAAAGACGCCGGTATTTCGACCTCTAAAATCAACGACGTGATTTTGGTGGGCGGTCAAACCCGCATGCCGAAAGTGCAAGCGTTCGTTAAAGAATTGTTTGGTAAAGAGCCGCGTAAAGACGTTAACCCTGACGAAGCGGTGGCTTTAGGTGCGGCGATTCAAGCCGGCGTATTGGGCGGCGACGTTAAAGACGTACTGTTGTTGGACGTAACACCACTGTCTTTGGGTATCGAAACCCTGGGCGGCGTGATGACCAAATTGATCGAGAAAAACACCACGATTCCGACCAACGCCTCGCAAACCTTCTCGACTGCGGACGATAACCAAACCGCGGTAACCGTACACGTGTTGCAAGGTGAGCGCGAAGTCGCGGCGGGTAATAAATCACTGGGTCGTTTTGATTTACAAGACATCCCGCCGGCACCGCGCGGCATTCCGCAAATCGAAGTGTCGTTCGACATCGATGCCAACGGTATCTTGAACGTATCGGCGAAAGACAAAGCCACCGGCAAGAAACAATCCATCGTGATCAAAGCCTCCAGCGGTTTGTCGGATGACGAAGTCGAACGTATGATCAAGGACGCCGAAGCGCATGCCGACGAAGACCGCAAACTGAAAGAATTGGTTTCGGCGCGTAACTCAGCGGAAGGCATGATCCACGCCACTGAAAAGTCGCTGAAAGAACTGGGCGACCAAGTAGCTAGCGACGAAAAATCGGCCATCGAATCGGCGATCAAAGACCTGCAAGCAGTGCTCAAATCCGACGATAAAGACGCGATTGAAGCGAAAACCCACGCTTTAACTGAATTGTCCGGCAAATTGGCGGAGCGCGTTTACGCACAGAAAGGTGCGGAAGGCGGTGCTGAGGCTGGTCACGCAGCCGGTGCGGCGGAAGCTGCCGCAGAGCATGACCACAATGTGGTCGATGCCGAATTTGAAGAAGTTAAGGATGATAAGAAGTAAGGTGTAAGGCGGATGGCGTAAGCCTATCCGCCTTTGCTTTTGATATGGAGGAACGCCTAGCGGCTTTCGCCCTGCGCGCTTAAATATTGGCAATAAGGATTCAATATGTTGAACATAGGTAATACTGTACGCTTAAAGTCAGGCGGCACTCTTATGACTGTCGAAGGTTTTGATGAAAAAAAACGAGATTTTGTTGTTTGTGTATGGCACGAGAAAGAGAGGCCTTTTCGTGAAAGCTATCATCAAGATACTCTTGAGTTAGATGATGGTTCCCTGCCTTCACCATTTACAATTTGACTCTTCGAATAGTTTTGTAGGGTACGCATCGCGTACCTTTTTGTTTGTGTGAAGGTGGAGTATGCGAATCACTGCTTCGGAAGTCAAAGTCCGGTAGGGCGCAATAACCAACGGGCATTGCGCCGTATTAAGCCCTCGAAGGTCAGATTAGTCATGTAGGGTACTCACACCGCGGACCTTTTGCAAACGATGGGCTTCCTGGCGTCAGCCCATCCTACATTGAATAAACCGAATTCGGCAGAAATACAGGCAAGAACCGGCAATGCCAAAACTATACGAATATTTCGGTTTAATTGTGATGTTTTATGCCAATGAACACGAACCCGTTCATGTTCACGGCAAATGCCAGGGGCGGGAAGCGAAGGCCGAAATTATTCTGGTAGATGGGCGAGTTGATAGTGTTCGTTATATTACAGTCTCCGGCCGTGAAATGTTATCCGAGCGTGAGATGCAATATTTCCGCGAGATTGTCACGGCTCGTGTTAATGACATTGTGCAAAAATGGATCGATTATTTTGTTTGGCATAAATCGATTCGACCAGAACGCATTTGTACGAGGTTGATGTACGAGGTTGAAATGAATCAAGTTGTTAATATTTGTAGCGCCGAGCAGATCGATTCGTATCTTTTGCGCTTAAAGTTTGATGATGGCAAGGAGCAGATTATCGACTTCAAGGGATTTTTGATGCGTTCCCGGCATCCTGATATTCGAGCTTACCTCGATTCGGCGAAATTTTCCGATTATCGTATCGAGTACGGGGAATTGGTGTGGGGCGATTATGAATTATGTTTTCCGATGATCGATTTGTATATGAATCGTTTGGAACACGGTACTTATATTGAATCGGCAGCGTAGATTTATGAATAATTGGTTAGACTTGGCGGAAACCAGAGCAGAAGAGATCGATGCCGGCATCGTTGAATTGATACCTTCCGAAATAATGTCGCTCAAAGCAAGTGAGTTGTTGAGTTTTCAGCGAGATCAACAGGCATTATTGCCGCCAAAGTTTAGCGAGCCAATAAAGGCCGAATATAGAAAGTAAAAATAAATAGATAAATTAATCAAGTGACTCAAGACATTTAAATGGCCGCAAAAGAAGACTTTTACAAACTGCTGGAACTGGATCGCAACGCGAGCGAAGCCGAAATCAAGAAGAGCTATCGCAAGATGGCGATGAAATTTCATCCCGACAGAAACAAGGATAATCCGGAAGAAGCGGAGAAGAAATTCAAGCTGGTCAAGGAAGCATACGAGATTTTATCCGACCCAAAAAAACGCGCGGCTTACGATCAATTCGGTCATGCCGGCGTCGATTCGTCTATGGGCGGCGGTCGTGGCGGCTTTAGCGGGGCGGAGAATTTTAGCGATATTTTCGGTGATGTGTTCGGCGATATTTTCGGTGGCGGTCGGCAGCAACGCAGCAGCGTGCAACGCGGTGCTGATTTACGCTACAACCTGGAATTAACCCTGGAAGAAGCCGTTGGTGGCACCGAAGCGACAGTCAAGGTACCGGTATTGGTGGCTTGCACCGAGTGTAACGGCAGCGGCGCTAAAAAAGGTAGCAGCCCGGTCACCTGTAACACCTGTCATGGTCACGGCCAAGTCAGGATGCAACAAGGTTTTTTCTCGGTGCAACAAACCTGCCCGACCTGCCGCGGCACTGGCAAGCAGATCAAAGATCCCTGTCCAAAATGTTATGGTCAAGGCCGCGTACAGGAAACCAAAACCCTCAACGTCAAAGTGCCCGCGGGTGTCGATACCGGTGACCGGATTCGTTTGGCCGGGGAAGGCGAGGCCGGTGCGAACGGTGGTCCGGCTGGGGACTTATACGTACAAGTTCAGGTCAAGGATCATCCGATCTTTACCCGTGATGGTGCCAATTTGTATTGCGAAGTGCCGATCAGTTTCCCCATGGCCTGCTTGGGCGGCGAACTGGAAGTACCTACGCTCGACGGCAAGGTCATGTTGAAAATCCCGCCGGAAACCCAAACCGGACGCATGTTCCGTTTGCGCGGCAAAGGTGTGAAACCGGTCCGGGGCGGTGCTGTCGGCGATCTGTTGTGCAAGGTGCAATTGGAAACCCCGGTACATCTAACCAAAGATCAAAAAGCCATGATCGAGAAGTTGGGCGAATCCTTATCCGGCGGCGGCAAACATCACAGCCCGCAAGAGCATGGCTGGATGGATGGCGTTAAAAACTTCTTCGATAAATTGACGGGATAAACCATGGTGCGGATTGCGATAGTGGGCGCTTCCGGGCGCATGGGTCTGTGCTTGCTGAAAGCCGCGCTGGCGGCGGAAAATGCTGAGTTGACGGTAGCGGTATCCCGCCCCGATAGCTTGGCGCTGGGCAAGGATGCCGGTGAACTGGCCGGTGTGTCGGCGGCAGGTATTCAGGTCTGCGACGACTTGGCTGCTCTGACTAATAAATTTGACGTATTGATCGATTTCACCCGGCCCGATGCGTCGATGGATTACATCGAAATCTGTCGGCAGGCGGGCAAAAAAATAGTGATCGGCACCACCGGTTACAGCGAGGCGCAAAAAGCCGCGATTGCTGAGGCTGCCCAGGATGTGGCAATAGTCATCGCGCCCAATTTCAGCGTCGGCGTCAATCTGTCCTTAAAGTTGCTGGAAATGACCGCCAAGGTGATGGGTGATTACACCGACATCGAAGTGGTTGAAGCGCATCACCGTCACAAAGTGGATGCACCCTCGGGTACCGCGTTGCGGATGGGCGAAGTGGTTGCTGCTGCGTTGGGGCGCGATTTGAAAGACTGCGCCATCTATGGCCGCGAAGGCGATACCGGCGCGCGCGACCGCAAAACCATCGGCTTTTCCACTATCCGGGCCGGCGATATAGTCGGCGAGCATACGGTAATGTTTGCCGACGAGGGTGAGCGGGTGGAAATCACTCATAAAGCCAGCAGTCGTATGACTTTCGCCAACGGTGCGGTAAGAGCCGCGGCTTGGTTGGCGGACAAACAAAGCGGCCTGTTCGATATGCAAGACGTGTTGGGTCTGAAAGGCTGATCAGGTCTTAAATATTGTCTGCACGCCGCTGAATCAGCTAAGACTTATATTCGTAGAGGCGTTACCTCACCAGTCAGTTTATAATGCCGGAAATCCGCAATAACCTGAGCGTGATCGAAAGCCAACAGGCTGGGCAGATTGTCGAAGTTGAATAAACCAAAGTTTTTAGCGTCGTCGGCCGCCATCGGTGTGCCATGCGCTTGCGCCAGGTAGACAGCGGTGACGGTGTGGTTGCGTGGGTCGCGTTGCGGATTGGAGTAAAGGCCCAGCAGTACGGTTAGTTGTACATCCAGACAGGTTTCTTCCTTGGCTTCGCGGATGGCCGCGTGCTCAATCGTTTCGCCGACATCGACAAACCCGCCGGGAACTGCCCAGCCATAGGGTGGATATTTCCGCTCTATCAACACGAAGGGACGCTGGGGGTGGTCGATCAGTTCGATCAAAATATCGGCGGCTAACAAGGGGGTGACGGGCTTTGCCATGGCATTCCTGAAAATGATGAGTTTTAGTGCATTGAAAATAGGCGTGTTCTGCTAAATTTAACCATGTTTTCAAGCGTTGCTGAAATTCTCGATGCTTTTTCCTCGACCAATTAATCATGAATTAATCGGCTTTTCATATCATCCCAGCCGCTTTACACAGCGCTTTTAAAGTCGAATCAAATTTCCAAGAATCAAAACATGAATGAGTTTATTCCCGGCCAACGCTGGATTAGTAATACCGAATCGGAACTCGGTTTGGGTATGGTCATAGACACCGAGTTTAACCGCGTCACCGTGCTATTTTTAGCGACTGGCGACCGGCGGGTTTACGCCAGAGATAACGCGCCGTTGACCCGGGTGCAGTTCAACGAAGGCGACGTGATCGAATCGGCGGATTACGCCAAGATTAGCGTGCAACAGGTGCAACAACACAATGGCTTGTTGACTTACATCGGTATCGATGAAGACGGTCAGCTGCAACAAATTGATGAGATGGAGCTTAACCATCATATTCAATTTAACAAACCGCAAGACCGTTTGTTCACCGGTCAATTCGATCCGACAGCCTGGTTTTTATTGCGCTACGAAACCTGGCGGCGCCAGCAACAGCACCAGCAAGCCGCGACCAAAGGTTTGCAGGGCGCACGGGCTTCGCTGATTCCGCATCAGCTGTATATCGCCCATCAAGCCGCCAGCCGCGCCTTGCCTCGGATTATGCTGGCCGACGAAGTGGGTTTGGGTAAAACCATCGAAGCCGGTTTAATCATCCAGCATCGCTTGATTAACGGTTTAAGCAAGCGGGTGTTGATTTTGGTGCCGGAAAGCCTGCTGCATCAATGGTTGGTGGAGATGCTGCGCCGCTTCAATCTGCGTTTCAGCATTTTCGACGAAAGCCGTTGCTTTGCCAGTCCCGACGAGAACCCGTTTCTCAGCGAACAATTAGTGCTGTGCAGCCAGCGCTTCTTTGCAGATTCTCCGCATCGCCAGCAACAAGCTTTGGATGCAGGTTGGGATCTGGTGGTGGTCGATGAGGCGCATCATCTGGAGTGGAGCGAAGACGCACCTAGCGCCGACTATCTATTTGTCGAGCAATTAGCCTTGGCATCTCCCGGCCTGATTCTGTTGACCGCTACGCCCGAGCAATTGGGTAAGGAAAGCCATTTTGCGCGTTTGCGCTTGCTCGATCCCGACCGTTTTTATCGCTTCGAACAATTTTTAATTGAAGAAAGCCAGTTTGAGCCGGTGGCCCGACTGGCTAATTTGCTGATTTCCGGCGAAGTGCTGGATGCTTTACAGCAGGAGCAATTGAAAAGTTTATTAAAACAGGACAACGTCGACAAACTGCTGCAGCAGGTTAACGACAGCCAAGCCAATGCCCGCGAAGAGTTGATCAAATTGTTGCTCGATCATCATGGCACCGGCCGGATTTTGTTCAGAAACTCTCGGCAAACCGTGCAGGGCTTTCCGGATCGGCAACGCCATGCTTATCCGCTGCAAGGTGAGGACACGGCGGACTTAGCCAACAGTCCTTATCTGCATTGGCTGGTTGCGCAGTTGAAGGCCTTGGGCGACGAAAAGGCCTTGTTGATTTGCAAACGCGCGGAAACCGCGATCCAGCTGGAGCAATTATTACGGCAGCACGTCGGCCATACGGCAGCGGTGTTTCATGAAGGCATGAGTATCGTCGAGCGGGATAGGGCGGCGGCATTTTTCGCCGACGAAGAGAGCCGCGCGCAAGTGTTGATTTGTTCCGAGATCGGTAGTGAAGGGCGCAATTTTCAATTCGTGCGGCATCTGTTTTTGTTTGATTTGCCGGAAAATCCGGATTTGTTGCAGCAGCGTATCGGTCGTTTGGATCGAATCGGCCAAAAGCATGTGATTCAAATTCATATTCCTTATCTGCTCGATAGTGCGCAGCATGTGCTGTTCCGCTGGTACGACGAGGGCCTGGACGCATTCCGGCATAACTGTTCAGGTGCCGCACAAGTCTTGAAGTTGCTCGGTGATGCTCGTGACAGCGCATTGCTTAGCCGCGATGCGGCGGCAGTAGAAGCCTTGATCGCCAATACGAAGGCTCTGAACAGCCAAGTTGAAGAGGAATTGCATAAAGGCCGCGATTTGCTGTTGGAACTGAATTCTTGCCGCCCGCAAGAAGCCGCGCGCCTGGTGGAAGAGATCAGCGCCGGCGAACGCGACGGTAGTTTGTGGCCGTTTATGGAAGCGATGTTCGATTGTTATGGGGTCGATGTTGAAGACCATTCGCGCGATTGTCATATCCTCTGGCCCAGCGAAAATCTGCGCATCGCCCATTTTCCGATGCTGCAGGACGACGGATTGACGGTAACCATCAACCGAGACATCGCGTTGGCCAGGGAAGACATGCAATTTTTGACCGCCGAACATCCTATGGTGTTGTCGGCCATGGATTTGGTGCTATCCAGCGAGACCGGCAATGCCGCGGTCAGCGTGGTCAAACATCCAAAACTGAAAGCCGGCCAATTCCTGCTGGAGCTGTTGTTTGTTGCCGAATGCAGCGCGCCCGCTGAATTGCAAATCGGCCGATTTTTACCGCACACGCCGCTGCGCGTTTTGGTCGATCAAAATAAAAAGGATCTAACGGCTGTTATTAGCCACGACAGCTTGGTCGAGACCGGCGATAGCTTTGATAAGGCGCAGATCAGCCAGTTTTTGAACAGCCAACGCCAGCATATTCAGGATATGATCAAAGTCGCGGAGCAGTTGGCGGGTGCGCAAATGCAGAAGTTGATAGCGGAAAGCAGTAATCTGATGATAGCCACGCTAACCGGGGAAATCAAACGTCTGGTGCGGCTGAAAAAGATCAATCCCGGCATCAAGGAGCAGGAAATAGAGCAACTCAAGGAGATGACCATGCTCTCGCACGAAAGCATACAGGAAACTCAGTTGCGGCTGGATGCGGTGCGGTTTGTGATTACCAGCTAACTTGCCGACAGCGATTTACGGCGAGCAGGTGCCGTTTTGTGCCGGGATGACGATTAAGCGGTTTTGATCAGCACGGTGGTGTCGTCCAGTTCCACGCATTCAAACATCAGATCGTCGATAGAACCTTCGACGTGGTCTACGTAGTGTAAGCCGCATTCCGAATCGACATGTTGATGTTTCAGAATGCCGTGTACACTGAACGGCGTTCCGGATTCAGGCAATACCATGGTGATTTTAACTTTGCCGGCAACATCGGGACTGATGGGGTCTTGAAGCTTAACCCGGATGCCGCTATAGCTGATGTCCAGAATTTCCGCATTCAGCGAAATTTCCCGGGGTGTTCTGCTATTGAAAATAATGCCGGCCTGCAGGCCTCTAGGTTTTACTCTACGGTGAATTCGTTTTTCGAAACTCATGTGTTGTGGCCTCTGCTGAAGAATTGCGGTAATGCTATTGAGGATTTAGTGTAGGTGCAAAGTCAGTTTTTGCTACTGTGGCGTGCTCATCATGCCATATCTTTTCTATTCATACACCCGTTAATTACGGGCATAAAATAAGGTTTTTGCATGTTATTTTCAGAATTGGGTTTGTCCGAGCAACTACTTAAGGCGGTTGCCGAACAAGGCTATGAAACCCCGACGCCGATTCAGGCGCAGGCCATTCCGGTCATTTTGCAAGGCCGCGATGTGTTGGCCGGCGCGCAAACCGGCACCGGCAAAACCGCCGGGTTCACCTTGCCTTTGCTACAGTTGCTGCAAGGACAACCGGTTCCGCAAAAGCCGCGTCCGGTTCGGGTATTGATTTTAACGCCAACCCGCGAATTGGCGATGCAAGTCTATGAAAGCGTCAGAACCTACGGCAAGCATTTACCTTTTTTTGCCGAGGCGATATTTGGCGGCGTTAGTATTAATCCGCAGATTCAGAAGATCCAGCGCGGCACCGATATTGTCGTTGCTACGCCCGGCCGTTTGCTGGATTTGATTCAGCAACAACATCTGGATTTGTCGAAGGTCGAGCATTTTGTACTCGACGAAGCCGACCGAATGCTGGATATGGGTTTTATCCGCGACATTCGTCGAATCATCGCGTTGTTGCCGAGTAAACGCCAGAACCTGCTGTTTTCGGCGACCTATGCTCCGGAAATCAGCGCGCTGGCGGAACAAATTCTCACCGATCCGGTTGAAATCGCTGTCGCCAAACGCAATGCCGCCGCCGATACCGTCTCGCAATTGGTTTATGGCATTAGCCGCGAATACAAGCGCGAATTGCTGTCCTACCTGATAGGCAACGGCCATTGGCAGCAGGTATTGGTGTTCGTTCGCACCAAGCACGGCGCGGATCGTTTGGCCAAGCAGTTGATCAAGGATGGTATCCGTTGCGCGGCCTTGCACGGTGATAAAAGCCAGGGGGCCAGGGTGAGGGCGCTTGAAGATTTTAAAAACGGTTCGATTACCGCATTGATTGCCACCGACATTGCCGCGCGCGGCCTGGACATTGATCAATTACCGCATGTGGTGAATTTCGATTTGCCGCAAGTAGCTGAAGATTACGTACACCGCATCGGCCGTACTGGCCGTGCCGGCGCCGAGGGTCAGGCAATTTCGCTAGTCGATCCGGAAGAGGCTTATTTGCTCGCCGCCGTCGAGAAACTGTTGAAAAGGCAGATTCCGCGAGTCGACGATACCGGCTATCCCAGCGTGTCATTGGCCGTGACCAATAGCAAGCCACAGCCGAAACCGGCTCAGCCGAACAAGCCAGCAACCAGGCGGCCGCAAAATGGCCGGCCTGGGGAGTCGACTAAACGAGCGCCGAATTCGCGCAAACCGCGTCCGCAAACTGCCAAGCCCCGTTAATCCGTTTGACGTGTCGTGCCCGGTCATGGGCACGGCATTCGTCTCCCGCCGAATGCCGGTTTATTCCGCAACCGGCTCTGCGTACATATGGACTGCCAGCCATATAGATTCAATATCCGGATGGGTCCAATCCACCCTATGCCGGCAATGCGCTGGAATCAGCAGATAGTCGCCCGGCTTCAAGTCCACAGGCGCAGATTGGGCAAATGTCAGCCGTGCTGCGCCTTGTAACAATATTACCCACTCGTCCTGATTTTGATTGTACCACTCGTTTTCCGCGCTGCAATGGCCCTTGGAAACGATGCGTTCAATGCGAATAGTAGGCTTGCTAAACAAGGTTTGGCATAATTCTATTGGCAACTGAGCTGGAATGTCTGTAAAAATGCACGAACTGCTGATGTTCATAAAAGCGGGTACATAATAAAAAATTGGGGGAGGGGAATGAATATGAATAATACGTCTTTTACTGCGTTAATGGCGGTGGTTATCGATAAACTACCGGGGATTATGCAACTGTCGCAACGCAGTTGCGATACTGCTAAATGCGTGGATTTTTTGGCGCCGCTGTTGCTGCGGCTGTATTTGGCACCGGTATTTTGGATGGCGGGTACCAAAAAATTTGCCAATTTTTCCGACACGGCCGAGTGGTTTGGTAATGCTGAATGGGGCTTGGGTTTGCCGGCGCCCTATGTGTTGGTGTTTCTGGTCGCGCTATTTGAAATTGTCGGCGCCTTGTTTTTACTGTTAGGTTTTGCCACCCGGCCTATCACTTTGCCATTGATGATCATCATGGTGGTCGCAGCGGTCAGCGCGCATCTCCAAAACGGCTGGTTGGCCATTGCGGCCGGTAGCGGCATTTTTGCTAGCGAACGTACGATAGGTGCGATAGAGCGACTGGAGCGGGCCAAGGAAATTTTACAGGTGCAGGGCGACTATCAATGGCTGACCGAGAACGGCGCCTTGGTGATACTGAATAACGGGGTTGAGTTTGCCGCCACCTATTTCGTCATGTTGCTGGCTTTGTTTTTCCTGGGCGGCGGCCGGTTTGTCAGTGTGGATTATTGGCTGGCGCGCAAGTATTTGCCTGAACTAACACCCAGGGCCTGACCACCACAGCCCACACCGAACTGTTGGCACTGATCCATTCGCCGGCCTGTCGATCCGAAACATGACCGATTAGGCCGGCTTCCAGCCATTGCTCAACTTGCGCCTTGTTGTCGCGCGAGAACTGATAAGCCACTTCTACCAGATCCAGTTCCTTTGCAACCGAGATTGCCAGGCCGGCCGCGAAAAATCGTTGCAACTCGGCCCAGGGAATGGACGAGGTTTCCAAATTCACCTTGGCTTTTTCCAGATCGGGGAGAGAGTCGTTCATTAACATTTTCCGGTTGGGATGTTGTAGTATGCCCAGCTATTTTATCGTAACCCGGTTTATAAAACAGAAGTGAGGATTCATCGATGTCGCTATTGAGTTCATTTAAAAAGCGTTCCACCCTGGACGCGGCGATCAAGCAAGTTGCCCAGGCCCGTAAAAGCGAAGGCAGCAAAGCCGAGCAACTATACAAGGGTGCGTATCAAGGCTTTGCTAATGTCATTGCCGACCATTTGATCGTCTCCGAAGCGCTGTATCACTGGGGATTTGGGCTATTACACGAAGCCCGGACTCAAGAACCGAAAGCCGCTATTGAAATTTACGAAGATGCCATTTCCAAGTTTTCATTTTGCTTATTGATTTCGCCTAACTATTTGGGGGCGGCGATAGACGGCGGCGTAGCATTTATGGAATTGGCCCGCATCAGTGCCGAGGCGGCGAAGCCCGACCTTTACGATTTGGCGGAAGATTTTTTCGAGAAGGCCTGCGCCATTCAAAAAGGCAGCGCGGCTTACAATCTGGCCTGCGTTTATGCGTTGCGCGGCGATAACGACGCCTGCTTGGCCGCACTGCAAACCGCCAGGGAATTTGGTAGTTTGCCCGACGAACAAAATATATTGCAAGACGACGATATGGCCGGCGTGATTAATGCCCCTTGGTTCAAGGCGTTTATGGAGGAGGTACGCGCTACGCCGGCCCCGGAAAAAACCAAACTCAAGGATATTGAAATCAATGTCGAGCCGGGCTTCAAGATAGAGAAAAAAGAGGATTTTGATTACTACTCATAAGTTATTAGGCCATTCAAACTTGAATACCCTTGCGGGCCAAGGCTTAGCGGGGTTTTAGGTCTGAATGAGCCAGATTGACCATCTGCGCGGTTTTCCATATAGCCAATCCGTTTTTGTCCGCGGATAGGGGATGAAAGCAAGCTATTTGATGCACGTTGGCATTAATCGGGTTTTTCCGTCCAGGTTGTTTGTTGTACCGGCAAGATGAACCTTGCTATGTCTTTCAGGATTTAGCTGATAGCGAATGCGCTTTGGTTTCCATGGCAGGCTTGGCGTCGCCGACATCCTTGTAGCGCTGAGCGGTTTCATCGAATGCCTCGGCGATAGCCAAAAAGGCATCGGTGACATCCGGATCGAAGTGCGTTCCCCGGCCTTTAGCGATCAGCCGCACCGCTTCTTCGTGGGGATACGCTTCTTTATAAACCCGTTTGCTGATCAGAGCGTCGTAAACGTCGGCGACTGCCATCAAACGGGCGCTCAGCGGGATTTGCTCTCCCGAAAGCCCTTGCGGATAACCGGCGCCATCCCATCTTTCATGGTGGCAATAAGCGATCTCCACCGCGTAATTTAAAAACGACCAGTCGCTGTCGCCAAAATCCCGCGCCGCCGACAAGATGGCAGACCTTCCCTCGGCGCAGTGCGTTTTCATAATTGTCCATTCATCCGGCGATAGTTTTCCCGGCTTAAGCAGTATCGCATCGGGAATGGCAACCTTGCCGATGTCGTGCAGAGGCGCGGATTTAAACAATAGTTCGATGGCGCCATCGGTGAGACTATAGCGAGCATTGGTGCGCAACCGTTCGGCCAACAGCTGCACGTATCGTTGGGTACGGCGTATATGGTTGCCGGTCTCGTTGTCCCTGACCTCCGCCAAGGCACAAAAAGCCGCGATGATGGAGCTTTGCGCGGCGATTAGCTGCCTGTCTTTGCGAAATAACTCTGCCGTGCGCTCGGCCACCAATTGCTCAAGATTGTCGTTATGCTGTTTCAGCTCGCGCCTGGTGGTGGCCAGGGCCAGATGATTACGGACCCGGGCCAACACCACCGGCGCGGATGCCGGTTTGTGAATAAAATCCTCGGCGCCCAGCGACAGACCGCACTCCTCGTCCACGGCGCTATCCAAGCTGGTCAGAAAAATCACCGGAATATCGCGAGTCGCGAGGTTGGCTTTAAGTTGCTTACAAACCTCGAAGCCGTCGATGCCCGGCATGACGACATCCAGTAATATCAGGTCCGGCGCGTCGAGGCCAATCAGCGCCAAAGCCTCGGAGCCATCGCTGGCAAAGCGGGTGCTGTATCCCTTGCCCAAGATGTTGCTCAACACCTCGATGTTATTTAAGGAGTCGTCTACGATCAGTATTTTCGGTCGTTTATCTTGGCTATTCATGGTCTGTCCAGCTATTGCGCTCTAAGAGTTTCTCTAATGCAATCAATGCTGCATCGTAGCGCAATTCTTGTGTCGCTTGCGCAATTTCCGCAAATTCCAAGGCGAGTTCATGATCGCCTATCTTGTGGACGAGATCGGTGACCGAATACCGGGCATCCAGATTCTTAGTTTTCAATTGGCGAAGCAATTTCTGTAGGTCGGGCAGCAGATTGGCATGTTTAAACAGTTTTTCTGAATTAACCGATAAGGCAAGCCGCCTATCGTCAGCATCTTCTAATGACTGACTCAATAACAGGAGTACCGCCTCGCATTCCTGTGCAAGTATTTCCGTTTGCGCCGTCAAATTCCTCTCCTCTCCGCCTTTGAGCATCCGGCACAGTCGGTCGGCCGAGGCTTGAAGTGCGCCGAGGCCTAAATTGCCGGCCTCGCCTTTCAGGCTGTGAGCGAGTAAAAACAGTTGCTCCGAATCGCCATTGGCAAGTCGTTGGCGCAATAGTGTTGCAGCGTTCCGATGCTGCTCGGCAAACGCCAGCAAGAGGCGCCGGTAAAGGGCGATGTTGCCTCCCAGCCGGGCCAAAGCCGCTTGCACCGCCACGCCTGGCAGATTGCTCTCGAGTTGGGCAATCGCCTTGGTATCCGGGCGAATGTCGGCAGCTTTTTCCTGCTGCGCCGTAGCGGGTTTGGGCTTGATCCACCTCGCCAGCGCATTGGCGAGTTCTTCCGGTTCGACCGGCTTGGCGATGTGGTCATTCATGCCGGCCGCTACGCAGGCCTCTTTATCTTGATTCATCGCCGCAGCAGTCATGGCAATGATGGGCAATTCCTTTAACGCCGGCAATTGGCGAATCTTGCGGGTGGCCTCCAGGCCGTCCAGCACCGGCATATGCAGGTCCATCAACACCGCATCGAAATGGGATTTCTCCAGGCATGCCAAGGCCTCCAGGCCATTGTTGGCAGTCGTGACCGCCAAGCCGCCTTTAATCAGAAATTCCTGTGCCACCTGTTGATTGAGTTGATTATCCTCGACCAGCAAAATCCGCGCGCCGCGGATAGCTGCCAGCGTGGTTCGGGTGGCGTTGAATACTTCGGCGGCGGGAACAGGCTGGCTGGTTTCGTTTCGTTGCAGTTGGATCAGGGTGTTGAGCAGGCTGGAGGGTGTGACCGGCTTGGCGATGATCGCGTCCACTGGAATGTTGCCCGCCGACTTGGCCAGCGCCTCGCGCTCATAAGCTGTGATCATGATGGATATTGGCGGCCGGCTGTTATGCTCGTCATGGGCTATGGTCTCGGCTAGTTCCAGACCGTTCATGCCGGGCATTTTCCAATCCAATAACAACAGCTCAAAGGGTTTGCCGCATCGCGCCGCTTCGGCGAACAAGCGTAAACCTGTTTCGCCCGAATCGGCCGTCGCCACTTCGAATTGCCAACTTTCCAAAATCGAGCGCAGTATCGTCAGTGAAGTTTCCTGGTCGTCAACCACCAGGGTGCGCATGGGGCATAAACCCTGCAAACGCCAGCCCTGTGTCTGCTCGCTGGACGAAACGCCGACCGGCAGGCCTAGTCTAACCGTAAAGGCAAAGGTACTGCCGGATTCGGGTTCGCTCTCCAGGGTGATTTCTCCCGCCATCAATTCCACCAGGCGTTTCGAGATTGTCAGCCCCAAGCCGGTGCCGCCGAATTTGCGGGTGATGCCGGCATCGGCCTGCGCGAAAGGCTGAAACAGTTGGCCGGCTTGTTCGGCCGTGATGCCGATGCCGGTATCTCTCACCGCAAAACGCAGGCGTATGGCATTGTCCGTTCTTTCCTGAGTCTCGACGCGAAGGTGGACTTCGCCTTGATGGGTGAATTTAATGGCGTTGCCGACCAGGTTGTTAATGATTTGGCTGAGGCGGAGCGGATCGCCCTGCAACTGATCGGGCACATCCTGTGCTATATCGATGAACAGCTCTAGGCCTTTTTCATCGGCACGGATGGAGAACAAGTCTGCCGTTGCCCGCAGTATGTCTTCCAAGCTGAATTCGATGGCCTCAATGTCTATGCGCCCGGCTTCGATTTTTGAGTAATCGAGAATGTCATTCAGAATACCCAGCAAGGCTCGCGATGAATTCAATACCTTGCTGAGGTAATCGTGTTGCTTCCGGTTTAGCTCGGTATCCAGTGCCAGTTGCGTCAGGCCGATGATGGCGTTCATCGGGGTACGTATCTCGTGGCTCATGTTCGCTAAGAAATCGGATTTGGCCAGATTGGCACTTTCGGCTTGTTTCCTGGCGTCCAACAACTCCGTCGTGCGCTCGTTTACCAGGTGTTCGAGATGATTTTTGTAGTGCTCCAATTCGACTTCGTAGCGTTTGCGGTCGGTGATGTCCATACGTATGCCCAGGATACGGCTAACCATGCCGTCGTCGTCGCGCTGCACGCAGAATGCTTTAACACTGATCCAGCGATAGCTGCCGTTGGCATGGCGCATCCTGGCTTCGTAACTGTAGGCATTGGCGCGTTTCGACAATACGGCCGCAATTTTTTCGGCGATGCCGGCCCTGTCGTCGGGATGGAGGCGCTCCAGCCATTCGTTACGATCACCGGGGCCGGGTTTTGCTTGATAGCCCAGCATGGTGAAATAAATCGGTGACATCTCGAAACTGTCCTTTTTGACGTCCCAATCGAAAATGCCGATTTGTGCCACATCCATCGTCAAGCGCAGACGCTCTTCCGATGTTTTGAGCTGCTCTTCGACTTGCTTACGTTCGGTAATGTCAAGCGTAAAACCGTTGATCTGTCCGTTTTCTTCATCCAGATAAGCGGACATCGAGAACCATTTAGTTTGCCCGGTTACGAGCACCGCTTGCGCTTCAAAGCCGCGTACCTCTTTATTTGTCTGCAACAACTGATAAAACAACTTCAATTGATCGAGATCGGCCCACAGCTTCTCGGCCGGCACATACCGTTGCAGAAAGGTATCGACGGAGTCGCAATCCAATTGGCGTGCCAAAGTGAGATTCAGAAAGCTAAACTGACCTGCAAAATTTCTCTGAAAAATGCCGACCGGTGCATTCTCGATAATGTAGCGGTAATTTCTTTCGTCGTTCTGCCATTTCAAACGGCTGTGCCGCGCAACCAAGGCTAATACTAACGAAGCGATCAAAATGACGAGTCCGGCCGTGCCGTACCAGGCCAAATGTTTCCGCCATTCGGCGAGATAGTCCTGTTCGGCGATGGCGGCCAGCACGTACAAAGGATAATCGCCGACCCGTCGAAAACTATAGAGGCGTTTGACGCCATCGCCCGGGCCGGGCTGTAGATAGGAGCCGTGGGTCATGCCCTGGGCGATGTATTGGTGCAGGGGGTGGTTAGGCATGGTTTTGCCTAGATTGGCTTCCAGATGCGGATGGCGTGCCCAAAGCCTCATCTGTTCGTCGCGGAGTAACACCGCGCCGTGCTCGCCAAGGTTCAACGTCGCGTAAAAACTTTCGAATGAACTCAATTGCACGATGACGTTAACGTATCCGGCAAAGCCGCCGTCGGGAAAATCGATACGCCGGGTCAGGGAGATATGCCAGATGCCCAGAGTACGTGATATTTCCGGCGGGGAAATGTGTAAGCCAGTCTGGCGATGATCCCTATGAAATTGAAAGCTTTCTTTGTCGGCGACATTGATGGCTGGCTGAGCATCGATAGAACTGTAGATACAATCGCCGTTGGTATTGAATATCTGGATTCCGCCGATCTCGATCACCGCCGCTTGCTGAATATCGTTGGCCTTTTCCTGCAGCAAGGCTTGCATAGCATGGTTTTCAACGGCGTTATCGAATTGGCTGCTGCGCATGTCCTCGGGTCGAATATGCCCCTGAATATCTTTCAGAATCAGATCGATTTTTTGTAGGGTGGCCAGCGCATGCCCCTCCAGAACCAGAGCGATATTTGCTGTTTCGATACGCGCGTGTTCTCTGTGGTTATCGCGCTCTTGCTGCAGGCTCAAGCCCATCAGCGCCACAAATCCCAAGATACCGACCAAGCCAGCGGCGATTGCCAACCCAAATGCCGATATTCTTGGAAAACGTTGTTTCATGTGCCCACTCCCGGCTATAAATTATCACCTAAATTCGGCAATTGCTAAAAAGCCGAGGACTCAAAGTGAGCCGCTGAGATGGCCGCGCATAAACCGGCGCGAGTCAAGCTCCCTCGTGAACGGCTCTATGCAATCCTGACGTAACAACAATTCGAAAGACTTATTTTGCGCCGCCGCTTTGCCATATCAGAACTCGGCTAATCTTGAAACGAGAAAACCGAACGCATACGGGTAAAGGTTTTCGCTACTGTTGGTAGCAGGCATTGACAATCGCCCGCAATTTTTCTAGGCCCAATTCACGGGTCAGCGCAATATTTCGGTCTGGAATACCCTCCGGGTCGGGATGACTGGCGACGGCTTTTTCGATGCTGTCTTCGCGAATCAGATGCAGCATGGGGTAGGGGGAACGGTTGGTGTAATTGCTGGGGTCGTTTGTCGGTGTTTGCGCAAAGCAATAGTCCGGGTGAAAACTAGCCAATTGGTAGATGCCTTCGTAGCCTTGATCAATCAGCAATTGCTCCGCGATAGCCAGCAAATCCAGGAAATCTTCGAAGTCGGCAAACGCCTCATTAAATATCAGCAAGGTGGTTTCGGTGTCGGGCTCGGAATCGAGATGCTCGCACTCGGCAATGACCGCTTCCAGGCTATCCTCAATGCTGTTGCTCGACACGACCTGATAGCGAATACTGCCTTTCTCCTGCTCGCGGCGGGCAAACGGGCAAATATTGTATTCAATAACAAAAGTTTTTAGCCAGGCCTGCGTAGCGGCGATAATCTGTTGGTTAGTCATGGTGATCGAAAAAAATGAAGAAAAGCACTAAACACTGTCTCTGGCTGTTGGCGATATTGCCGGCTTTGCTATCTGCCGAAGTCTATCAATGGACCGATCCGCAAGGTCGCCGCCACTATGCCGACCATGGCAATGAAAACGCCAAAGTCTTAAGCATCGATCCCGGCGTCGCCTTTTATCGGGTAGAAAAGGTGTTCGATGGCGATACTATCTTACTAAGCGACGGCCAGAAAGTCCGTTTTTTAGGGATCAATACCCCGGAGGTTGCCGGCCGTAACAAGTCAGCAGAAGCCGGCGGCGAGCAGGCCAAGGCCTGGTTGAAGCAAAAGTTGGAGCATCAGAAGGTATTCCTGCAAGGCGATGTGGAAAAACAGGACAAATATCAGCGCACTTTGGCCTACGTGTTTACCGAGGACAAGGAGCATATCAACCTGGAATTGGTGAAACGCGGATTGGCCACGGTTAACATTTTTCCGCCGAATTTCAAATATCTCGACAGCTTGCTGTCGGCTCAGCGCAGTGCCGAGCAAGCCAAATTAGGGATTTGGGGGGACCAAGCCTACGCGCCGCTGGCGGCGGAACTGCTCGATGAGGGTAATTACCAGGGTTGGAAACGCTTAACAGGACGCATCCGCGCGCTCAAAAACACAGCGAAACACAGCTACCTGCAATTCTCCGATGCGGTATCCATCAGTGTCGAGCCAATATCGGCCGGCTTGTTTCCGCCGCTGGAAACCTATGTGGGTAAGGATGTGGAAGTGCGGGGGTGGGTGAGGCGCTCGAAACAGCGTTTTGCCGTGCAGGTGCGGCATCCGGCGGACATCGTGTTGCGTTGATGCCGGCCGCCGGGCCGCTTACTCTTCTTCGGCGAATAACGCTTGGATCATTTGCTTTTCCTCGTCGTCGAGGATGTGCTCTGCGGAAAACCAGCGAGTGCGTTGAAACGGGATTTCCCGCTCCGCGTCGCGCAGTCCGGCGCGACGATCAATCTCGCGGCGCTCGGCCCGCCGGCGATCCAAAACCCGCCGGTCTTGTTTTGGCCACAGCACATATTGTTGCTGAACGAAAGCGATCCACTCCGCTGAGTTGAAGGCGAACGGATTAGTCCGGCGTTCTTGCTGACGGCGCGCCCCTCGGCGGCGTGCCGAATCATCGCTAGTCATCATAGTGGCTACCACTGACCTATGCCGCCGCATACACGCATGCTGTAGAGGACAACCGGCGAATTGATGTAAAAAAAATACGACCTAAATAACATTCGACCAAAATAATAAGCTTCTCAAGAAAATCTGAGTATCTAGGTAGGGATTTTAAATGTACCGGCCCAAATGCTCAATCAAACTTAGCTTTCGGATGTCATTTTACTGGACAAAGTTCCCGGTAACCGCGGCAGTTGATCAATCATTACCTGTAATTTGGATGGCGATCCAAAAATCCGGGAGACATTATTGGCTATGTCTTATTCCGCCGAACAACGCAGGCCTGCAAGCGCTTTTTATTGTTTTGGCGGCTATGGCGCTATGCGCCATTCGCACCTGGACAGCTCAGGGAACAATGTATTGATTAATAGCCGCGAATCGACCAGGCCTTTTTTCATGAGCGCAATCAATGTTTTATTAGTGGATCCAACCGGTACGACAGCCCATTCCTTAGGGCATTTATTCAGCAGATTTATTTGAGCAGTAGTCAGTTTTTCTCTAGCCATCGTTACACCTATTTTCGGATTTGGTATTGCTAACGGGTCTTGTATATGGGGTTTTACTTGACGCCGGCATACGGTAAGTCAAAAAACAGGATTTGTTAAATTAGTAATATTCATCAGCTCTATTAATAACGTGCATTTGGGGCTATCGGCCTTCCGCCGGCATAGAAACAAGGGTAGTGAAGGGCGGGGTAACGGGATAGATAAATTCAAAGCCGGCAGGCCGCATAGATGCGGGCGAGTTCCAGCAGATTCGGCGCGCCGGTTTTCTCCATCACTTTGGCGCGATGGATTTCAACGGTGCGGTGACTAATCCCCAAACGCCTGGCTATTTCTTTGTTGGTTAGACCAGCCACCACCATCCCCATAATCTCAAGTTCGCGTGACGTCAGCCCGCTTAGCCGATTACACAGCGCTTGTCCTTTATTGGCCTGTGCGTGAGTGTTGACTTCAAGCTGTAGCGCGGCCTGTACTCTGTCGAGCAATAGTTCGGTGCTGACCGGTTTGGTCAGAAAATCAACAGCTCCCGCCTTCATCGCGCGCACTGTCATCGGTATGTCGCCATAGGCGGTCAGGAAAATAATGGGAAGGTGGATGTGGCGGCGGATAAGTTCGGCTTGCAGTTCGTGACCATCCAGACCCGGCATGTTGACATCCAGCACCAGACAGCCTGGCTGCTCCGGAGAATAGCTTTCCAGAAAGCACTCGGCACTGGCAAATGTTTGATACGCAAGGCCCGCGGTTTCAAATACCAAACCCAAGCTGTCGCGGACTGCATCATCGTCGTCCACCACGAATAAGCAGGGCTGAGTATTCATTTCGCAAACGGTAAGGTAAAGAACAGGCTAAGGCCGTCGCCGACATTCCGCTCCGCCCACAGTTGGCCGCCATGGGCTTGAATCAAGGCACGGCTGATGGCCAAGCCCATTCCCAGTCCCGCGGGTTTAGTCGAGTAAAAGGGTTGAAACAGCATTTTCAGGGCAGTGGCGTCCGCCAGGCCTTTACCGCTGTCACAAACACAGACTACCGCCATATCAGGATCGTCGGCGTATCGGCCGGTGGTAATGCGCAATACCTCGGATAGCTTACCGTGTTCTTGCATCGCTTCCAGACCATTAATGATCAGATTGACCAGCACCTTTTGAATTTGCAGCGCATTGACCGTGGTCTGCGGTAAGTCGGCGGCAAGGTCCAGTTCTATGTTTAAAGTGTCTAGGGTTTTGTCGTTTTTTATAAACGCGCAGGCTTCTGTCACGAGAAAGTTAATATCGACCCGTTCACCGACGGCCTCGGTTTTATTCAAATGGCTAAATAATTGTCTGATGACTTCGCCGGCACGCTGAGCTTGTTGCACACAGGCTTCCAGTACGTGGTTGAGTTTTTGGGAATCCGGTTTTTCCGATTGGTAGAGGCGCAACGCCACGTCGGCATAAGAGGAAATAGCGGCCAGGGGTTGGTTTAATTCGTGGGCAATCGCCGCTATCGTCTGCGTCGCCAACGATACTCGAAATGACTGTTCCATCCGATTTCGGCGTTCGCTCAATTCCCGGGTCAGTTTATAGTCGGTGATGTCGAAATTGATGCCCAGCAAGCGATAAGGCCGATTATTTTTGTCGTGCAATAAGCTGCCGCGCGAATGTATCCAGCGGTAGGAGCCATTCTTGTGGCGTAAGCGGAATTCCAGTTCGTAAGCGGATACATGCCCGGACAGGTAGTCTTTGGTGGCTGCCAGGACCCATACCCGATCATCCGGATGCAAGCGAGATTCCCATTCCTCCCAGCGGTTTTGCATCTCATGGTCGTCAAAACCGATTTGCCGTTTCCATTCCGGCGAGAGAAATAAGGTTTGCGAGACCAAATCCCAGTCCCAATAACCGGCATTCACTTCGTCGATGATCAGTGCCAGGCGGGTCTCGGTATGCCGCAATTCCGCGTGGGTGCGTTTCAGTTCGGTAATGTCTACATGGGTAATAATCATGCCCTGGAAACCTTGGGTAATGCGTTTGGCATGCATCATAAACCAAAGCTCACCCAGCGCGGTTCGACAGGGATATTCCATCATAAATTCCTGTTGATGGCCCGCTATCAGGCTCTCAAGGCCGGTCAAAGCCTTCTGTGCGTCCCGGTCGCCTGCTGCCGACGAGCGGCGGCAAACTTCAAGGTAATTGGCGCCTTCCGACAATTGACTGGACGAACCGCCGTTCTCGATAGCAAAGCAATCCCAGGGCGCGTTGACCGTCGTCACCAAGCCGCTATCATCCAGTACTGCCACATGCGCGGGCAGCGAATTCAGAACGCAGCGTACGAAAGCCTCGTTACGGCGCAGGGCGTCATCAGCGACTTTCAGTGGTGTAATGTCCAAAAATGCGCCAACGGCCCCGCGCGGCTGCCCTTTATTGTCCAGCAAGGGCGATGCATTGGACACCACGGTAATCACTTTCCCGTCCGGGCGGACTATATCCAGCGTCTCGTCGCTCACCACTTCTCCCCGGCAAGCACGCTGAATCGGCAGATCTTCAGCGGCCAGCGGATAGCCGTTTTGCAATACTGTGATGGCCGGCGGGGTTGGGCTCGATAGTGAAAGTTCCGAGGTGGGGGGCAGGCCCAGCATCTGCTCATTCGCCCGATTTCCGCGGATATGTTGTCCGCTATTGTCATTGGCGATGGCGAGTCCAATGGGTACCGTGTTGTAAATAACCTGCATTTCCTCCAGACGGCGTTCCAAGCGTTGGTTCAATAGGGCAATTTTCTGCTCGGACAGTTTGCGCTCTTCGATGTCGATCACATGCACCACAATACCTTTCAACCTGCTGGCTTCATCGGCATTGGGAATATAGGTCGCATGCACCCAGCGGGGTTTGCCGTTGCCATAAGGAATTTGCTGGTCAAAACTAACCGGCTCGCCCGCCAATGCCCGCTCCAGATACGGGCGGACTATGTCCCAGGCCGCGCCACCCAGAATTTCCGGCACGGTGCGGCCGATAACCTGTTCCGGAGAGATGCCGAACCAGTGTTCATATGTTGCATTGACCCGTACATAGCGAAAATCAACATCCAAATAGGCGATCAGCGCCGGCGTGGCATCCATGATCAGTTGCAGTTCCCTATCCTGGTCGCGATAGACCGATTCAGCCTGTTTTCGCGCGGTAATATCTTGGAGATAGCCATGCCACAAAATACTGCCGCCCTGTTCCCGCATCGGCATGGAATGACCTTCAATCCAGATTTCGCCTTTACTAGGGTGTTGGTAGCGAAAGGTGTCGCGCCAAGGCGTCAGGCTGCGCGCCGATTCGCTGATGGTTTCGTTGATCAGTTTGATGTCGTCGGGATGCACCCTGGCGAATACCGGACTAAAGTCCTCGGCCACCGCTTCGGGCGGCAGTCCGTACAAAGATTCAAGCGCCTGACTGGCATAAGGCATGCTGGCTGAGCCATCCGCAGCCAAACGAAAAGAACAAATAACGCCGGGTACGGAAGCCGCCACTTTGGACAGCTGATCCTGTAAATGATGTTCGGCTGGTAGTGGGCTGCGTCCGTCTGCATCGCGCAGGACAAGGCAATACAAGGTTTGCTGGCCAGTGTCTATCTCGGAAATCACGGCTTCTATAAGAAACTCTTCGCCGTTAGCGCGCAAACCGGTTACTGTGCGAAGTTCTTTAGACTGATGATCGCTATCGCCTGTTGGTGCTAAATAAATGGCCGGAAAACCAGCCGGAATAAAGCGTTCGATAGCGTCGCCAATGGCTTGATCCGCGCGGCAGCCGAACAACTTGCCGGCTGCGGGATTGCATAATACGACACGGTGTTTTGCGTCGATGCAGACAATGGCATCCCGCGCGGCTTGTATAAGTGCCGCGCACAGTGCCGGGCTTTGCGCCTGCACAGGTGATTCTGTTTGTGATTGTCGACTGAGATCGGTGAGGGTAATGTGCAGTTCCGGCTGGTCGGCGAGACCGGTGAGCATCAGGCAGTCGAGTCTGGCAGGAAATGCAGCGTTATCGTCACGCAGCATTGGCAATTCGCAAGGCTGAATTTCGCTACGTTGCTGAATCTGCGATAAATGCCGTTGCCAAAAGTCGCGGCTTTGATCGGCAATCAAGCTTGAAAAATGACGGCCAATTAAGTGTTGACGCTCACCACCCAATAAGGCGGCGGCCGCAAAGTTGATGGTAGATATTCGCTGGTCCGGGCTGAGTGTGAGGCAGGCGTGCGGGGCGAAATCGTAAAGATGCTGGAAGCGGTCTCGCGCCTGAATCAGCGATTGATTTTGGGTTTCTAATTCAAGCAGTCGTACTTGCAGCTCATGCAAAATTTTTTCTGGAGCATCCAGGGAACAGTTGGTTTTGCTTGAGTTTGGGGGGCTGTTCTGAGCTCCTTGTCGAACAGTATTGTCAGGGTGTGCAGACTTACAGCGCTCGTCAGTCATGAGACATCTTCTATTTTGGACAGAATTTAGACCGCTTCAGGCATTCTTTCGATGGTTGTAACACAAGCCCTATTATACGGATGTGGCTAGCCGAGAAGCCCTGTTTCGGCAACAGCGGGAGGCGGCAACCGGGTCTTAACCCGGGCATAAGCCAAAATAGCCGGCCTTAGTTTGTGAAAATCTATGCCTAGAGTTGGCTTCTTGCCCCAGTTCGCGCGGAAGTATGCTGGCGAAAAATTAGCCCTGTCAATCTTATCTTCAATCTAAGTAGCAGTACGTATTTTTAGCGGATAGCGGCTGTGTTAAAACGCGCTATGTTGGTATGGCTTTACCGTTTCAGCAATATGAATACTTGATTTACCCCTCGCCAAACAATCCGGAAATAACTGATGAGTGAATTGGACCATCCAAGACAAAACCAGCTTCTCGCTATGCTGCCTGAACCCGAGTATGCCCGTGTTTCAAGTTTACTGGAACGGGTTGAAATGGAGTGTGGCGACGCGCTTTGTGAACCGGATGAGTCTTTGCGTTATGTCTACTTTCCCGTCACCGGCGTGATAGCGGAGCTTTACTTTACTGAGAATGGCGCCTCCCGCGAACTGGCTTTGATTGGCAACGAAGGCATGCTGGGCATATCGCTGTTCATGGGCGGCGAATCCATGCCGCATCAAGCCGTAGTCGTGATGCCGGGCTATGCCTATCGTTTGTGCAGGAGTCTATTTGAGGAGGAAATTGAACGGATAGGCGGACAGCGTAGCGGCGCGTTACATGGCATGTTACTCCGCTATACCCAGGCACTGATTACGCATATGACGCAGATAGCGGCCTGCAACCGGCACCATTCAATCGAACAGCAATTCTCCCGCTGGCTGCTGATGATCCTGGACCGGCAGAGCGGTAGCGAGATAGCGATAACGCAACAATCCATCGCTACCCTATTGGGCGTGCGCCGCGAAGGCATCACCGAGGCTGCCGGGAAATTACAGCAAGCCGGGGTAATTCGGTATTGCCGTGGTCACATCAGCGTGCTGGAGCGCGCCGGCCTGGAAGCGCAAAGTTGCGAGTGCTATCAGGTCATCAAAAACGAGTTTGCTCGGCTACTCGCTATTAGCGTCAATCCGTCGCCGTTGTCCAAACCTATTACCGCAATAACGACTTATGGACATGCCAAAGATCTCAGCAGGCGCTACGCGTTTGGCTGATAAAACCTACCGGCGGTGAGAAATCGCCCAGTGGTTTTGTCTGGTCACTCCGGCTATTGAAACCCAGTCACCGATAGGGGGCGATTTTATGAACACTGCATCCGCCAAAGCCAATAGCTGCTTACTAGTTATGGACCACGACCCTGCCAACCGGATGGCTAACAAACATTCCTTAGCGGGGTTTCAGGATCACGATTCGGCGTTGTGCGAGGGAGAACCCAGTCATCATGGTCTTAAACTCGCCGAAGACCGTCAGCCCGAACGAGTGCGCTGGGACCGGCAACTGCGGGATATGCAGGACGCCGCGTATCTCGCCAATCAATCGGAAACGCTCAAGCAGCCTAATGTGTCCACCCTGATGCAGGTAGAATCGGATGATGAGGCATCTTTAGCGGGCGAATCTCACGACTGCACTAACGTCGCGGACGCCGAATCCCCCACTGAAATTTGCCGAGAACAGCGCGAACAGCAAATGTTTGTGGAGAAGACCGAAGCCCTGGAGCAATTGCGTGAGGCGGAGGCTAAGTACCGGACCTTGGTAGATCAAATGCCGGTTATCACCTATATCGCATCGCTGGAAACGCCGGTAAAGCTGTTATATGTCAGCCCGCAAATTTCTCAATTGGGTTTTCCCGAGCAAGATTGGCTTGATGATCCGCAAGGTTTGCTTAAGCGGGTGCATCCGGATGATCTGGCCGTGACCGCGGAAGCCTACGCCTATACCTATGAACATCGTGCGCCTTTGCGATGCGAATACCGATTACGCAAACATGACGGACACCATCGCTGGTTTTTGGACGAAGCTAATGTGGTGCGGAATGAAGCTGGCGAAAGTTTGTTTCTGCAGGGCGTTCTGGTTGATATTACCAAAGACAAGGAAACCGAGCAGGAGCTGAGCTATTACCGGCAGCGCCTGGAGGAACTGGTGTTTAAGCGCACTGAGCAACTGGAAAAACAATGCGTCATCCTCAAGTCCGCCAATGCCAGCCTTGACGCAACCTTGGTGAAGCTCAAACACGCCAATACCGAGGCGCGCGACAGCGAGAGGCGCTTTCGCTTACTGCTCGACTCGGCCGGCGAAGGTATTGTAGGTCTTGATGCTAATGGTCGTTGCAGCTTCGTTAACCGGGCCGCGTTGCAGATGTTGGGTTACGCTGAGAAAGATGCCCTGGGACACGACATCGTTTCCATGATGGCGGATGATTTAACGCTAGCGCTGGAAGCTCTCGGGTCGCCTGAACTCGCCCGCGACATAGTAGCTCAGCGTAGTATCGCTAAGTTTAAACGCAAGGATGGCCGTTCATTTCCGGTCGAGTATTCGTTTTATCCGGTAGGGCTGGATGGATTTGTAGACAGCGTGGTGCTGGTATTTTGGGACATGTCGGCATCTGACGCCAAAATCCAGAGTTTGGCCTATCAGGCCAGTCACGACCCCTTGACCGGGCTGGTAAATCGGACAGCCTTCGAACAACGCTTGACCAGAGTATTGGCCAGTGCCCGCCCCGGCTATTTTCAACATGCGCTCTGTTATCTCGACCTGGATCATTTCAAGCAGGTTAACGATACCTGCGGACACGCGGCCGGAGACGAATTACTGCGCAGAATAAGTACCGTTTTATCCTCCAAGCTGCGGCAACGCGACACCTTGGCCAGGCTGGGCGGTGACGAGTTCGCCTTATTGCTGGAACACACCACGCTTGATCAGGCGCGAAATATCGCCCATGAACTCTGCGACAGCCTGCGCAATTTCAAATTTAACTGGGGGGATACCGAATTTACCGTTAGCGCCAGTATCGGAGTAGCTGCGGTGACGTGTACTGTTCGAGATGTCGATGAGTTTTTAAATAACGCCGACAGCGCGTGCTACCGAGCCAAGGAAAAAGGCCGTAACCAGGTACATGTGTTTTTACCCGACAATGTCGAGCGACTCGATCAATTCGGCCAATGGAAAGCTTAAAGATTTTTCCAAAACGCATTTTGTGTACGAAGAACGGAACCAGCGAATCACTAAGTTGCTAATCCGGCCCTGTTTATTACCGGTATCCCGCTCCGGCTAAGTTTATCGAAGCCAAGTGGGCTATGTCCTTCGGTAGGTCCGGAGAGAACGGTATTGAACGGCCGGATAAAAGACTCAGTGTTCAGGATGAATGTTAACTTACTCGGAGAATCGCCATGAAACATTACCTATTAATATTACTGGGCCTTTTGCAATGCCTTATCGTTGTGCAAGCCATTGAACATGTGCCCGCTAAACCCATCAATCAAGAACAATTGCAGGCAATAGTGCCTTACGCGGTGAAGGGGACGGTACAAACCTTTACCAAAACGGTTCACGGCGGCGTCCAGCATGTGGTGATCAAATCGGCGGACAACGCTTCGCAAATCAAATTAATCCAGGCGCATTTGCAAAAAAGGGCGGAACAATATAAAGCGGGCAATTATGCGCTGACCGAACGTCTGCATGGTGCGGAAATGTCGGGGCTGGCGCAGTTAAAAAAGGCAAAAGTCGATGATATTAAAGTTCAATATCAAGCTTTGGATAACGGCGGACAGATTCATTTTTCCACCGAATATCCCCAATTTGTTCAGGCCCTGCACGAGTGGTTCGATGCCCAAGCCGAGGACCACGGCAATCCGGACATACCTGGTCACAATAGCCATCATTCACCTGCTGCTGAATGATATTGTTGACTCGGCCCTTAATTCCCTGGAGCTGTCATTCTCGCGAAGGCGGGAATCCAGTATAACCGCTGGGCTCCCGCCTTCGCGGGAGCGACGATATTTACGGGCCGGGTCAATAACGTAACCGCTTAAAGGTCTTAGATGCTGGCCACTATTAATTTGGTTTATTGCCGGCGGGGTTAACAAATAGGCATTGGAACTCAAGCCGTGGGTTCCCTCATTTCTCCAGCCAGACGCCCGGCTCATGCTTTGAACATGTAAGTGGGGCAATTACTCGACGCTTAAAGCGTTCCTTCTGGCAAAATACCTGGCTATCTACAAGCCGGGTCTGCGTCATGCTCGAAAAATCAATTGGTCAATCAGCCGCAATCCTGAATAGTGATTTTATCGCCATCGCGATAATCAAGGACTGGCACATCGTTTGGGCCAACGCGGCCATGCATCGTATTTTTGCTTACGAGCCGGATGAACTAATTGGCCAAGCTACCCGAACTCTGTTTCTTGACCAGGACAGCTATGAGGCATTCGGCCGTGAGGCTTATGCAGCTATTGCGGAAGGCAGAACCTATACCGGCATTCTCCCGCAGAAACGCAAGGATGGTTCGACGGGTTGGTATGAATTCAATATTTCTAGTTTTGGAGATAGCGCTGATGCGGCCGTGGGCGCAATCGTCGATAGAACCGCAAGCTATCAAAGTGTTCAACAACTTGAAATGAGCGAGCGACGTTATCGCTCGGTCGTGGAGGATCAAACAGAGGTAATAAGTCGGTTTTTGCCGGATGGAACCTTCGAGTTTGTGAATGATGTGTATTGTAGGGTTTTCGGCAAATCCGCCGATGAATTGATTGGCCATCGCTGGCATCCGGCAGCCCATCCCGACGATATTCCCATGATCGAGGCCAAGCTGCGCGAGATGTCGCCGGACCACCCCGTCGTCACCATCGAAAACAGGGTGTATGTCGCTGGGGGCGAACTGCGCTGGATGCAATTCGTCAATCGAGGATTTTACGATATTGGCGGCATACTCAAGGAAATTCAGTCGGTTGGTCGCGACATTGCAGCCCAGCACGAAGCTTTGACCAAGTTGCAGGCAAGCGAGGAACGTTACCGAACGCTGGTGGAGGCAACCAGTGTCGTGACGTGGTTCTGCCCTGCCAATGGTCTTCATGTTACCCCCCAACCGGCATGGATGGCATTCACCGGCCAGACAGCGGAAGAAATGCTCGGCGCGGGGTGGGCCAAGGTTGTGCATCCCGACGATGTCGAAGCGGCCGCAGCCCTCTGGAAAGCCGCCGTCGAGCGCGGAGAACCGTTCTTGAACGTACACCGCATTCGCCGTCATGATGGCGTATGGCGCTGGATGAACGTGCGTGCGGTGCCGGTTCGCGATAGACAAGGCCGCATTCTCGAATGGATGGGCATGGGCCAGGATGTTACCGAGCAAAAGCAGGCCGAAATGGCGCTGGCAGAAAGCGAGGAACAACTCGAAATGGCGCTGGCGGCATCAGGATTGGTTTTATGGGATTGGCATATTCCTGAACGTAAAGTCACAACAGGCAATCGCTGGTTCGAATTACTCGGCTACAACAAGGAGGAGTTGGGCGACAACGAAGACGACTGGATGGATTTGGTCAATCCCAAGGACCTTGAACACTTCAAACAGAAAATCTCAGCGCATTTGCTGGGTGAAACCGTCAGCTTCGAAAGCGAACACCGGTTGAGGCACAAGGATGGCCATTGGGTATCGGTCGAAGCAAGAGGCAGGGTTACCCTTCGGGACAGGCAAAATAACCCGCTACGCATGGTCGGCACGATATTGGATATTAGCCAACGCAAGCGCCTGAATGAAGAAGGTGTGGACTTGCTGAAGCGGATTGAATCGCTCATACGCGAAAGTTCATCGCCTTTAACCTCTAAGGCAGAAAACGTTAAAGCAGCCGAAAGTCTGACCAAGCGGCAGCGGCAGATTCTCGGGATGATTGCTACGGGAATGACCTCTGCCGAAATCGGAAGACAGCTACACCTAGCCACGCCAACGGTCATCTCGCACCGCAGGAACCTGATGGCAAATCTAGGCCTGCACAGCACGGCCGAAGTCACGCGCTTTGCCATCGATCACGGTCTGATTACTACCAAGTAGCGCATCCAAGCTCTTCGATTTTATGTGATTGGCATATATGTGCTAAATAATTACCATATACAGGTGGTTATTTTTTTTGCTCATTACCGTATGCTTTTTACATGAATTTATGTAAAAAGCATACGGTAATGAGCAAAATAGACTTCGGGCGAAATTGCCCGCTTGCGCGATTTTTGGAAGAGGAATCGATGATAGACAATGGCGGACGCAAAGCCCAGTTCGCCAGCACTTTGTTACTCGGGCTCGGCTATCCGCTATATATCAAGCCACCCGACAATAAATTTAATGCGTATTTGTTGCGGCAAATTCAGGAGGAAAGGCAGAATGATCTATTGTCGGAAGTGGCAAGCATTTGTTCGCATTGCCCTCAATTAGCTCACTGCGAGGCAGGAGCCTTATTTCAAGTCTGCTAGAGACCAATCCGCAAACCACTCCGGCAATTCGCGCGACTCGCCTAGAGCGAGTAGTCGATGATCGATGCCGTCATGATTGCCCCACACTACTTCGTTCAGCGCGCCATCGCTTACGCGCGATTCGATATCCTTGCAGTAAAGCCCCTGGTCGCGCTGGACATAGAAACCGTAAGTCCGGCAAGCGATAGGGCGGTGGGCATAGACCAGGCAGGCGCCTTTCGCTTGGTCCAGCAGAGGGCAGATGACCGGGCGTGATACTTGGCCGGCCAGCACGGCTATCTCTTTGCTGATTTCCTTAAGTTGTTCTTGGGGTAAGGCCATTAGGCCCTTTTGCAGACAATGCCATTCTTCTGCGGTGATTTTGGGTACGGCGGCAAGCCGTCGACAACAGCCGTCGCAACCTTGGCGGCATAGCCAATCGGGTTGGCCGTCGCGGATGGTTTTTACGCGCGCGTCTATATCTGTCTGGAGTTGGGTAAGGGTATTCATTTGAATATACTGCCTGTTTAACCAGGTTTTGCAAAGCCTTTCCGAGCATGATGCCGGTTCGGCGCGGTCTAAATAGCCGGCTGCTTTTAACCGGATCCTAATCAAAGCTTAAGTAGATTTTAAGTCGCCAAACTTAGAATTTTCCGCAAGTGAATAACTTGTGGAGTGATTATGTGCGACTCGAATGCTTTATTGAATCAACAGCTTGGCGAAAAACGCATTGGCGGCGGCACGTATGTTGCCATTGACGGCCATTTAAAATATTGCATAACAGCGCCCTTACTTGAACTGCCGATAGATTTTAAGGAATGGTACAAACCAGCCGGCAGTAATATCCCGCAACTTTATCACTTCTAATGCGTGCCGCGGTGTCCATCCCGCAGCGGCATCGCTCTATGTCTTAAGCATAAATGCTGAAATGTTATCTAACGATTTAAACATGTCTGTTTTGGAGAAAAAATGACACAAAAATATTTACCCACTATGTTGGTACTTGTCACATTAACCAGCGGCTGCGCATCCATGAGTGGTTGGCATCCGATCATCGATCCGCGCTTGGACCAACAGCCGGAAACCGCGCAACGCGACATGGTCGAGTGCAAGTCGCTTGCGGAACAAGCGTCGGATATCACCAAAGAAATCGGTATGGGTGCGGGTGTCGGTGCGGTTACCGGTGCCGCGGGCGGCGCGGCAGTCGGTGCGATAGCCGGTAGTGCCGCAACCGGTGCCGCCGGTGGCGCTATATTGGCTATTCCTGCAGGATTGTGGGAAGGGTACAAAGCCAACGAGGGCTTTAAACGGGCATTTAAAACCTGTATGCGTCAACGCGGTCATACGCTGGTTAACTAAACAAAACCTCTGAAAATACCTGATTGCTGTGTACGCGGGAGAGCCGCTATTTAAGGACCGAGTGAATAGTTCTACACATTATAAATATCCGTTATCAGGCAGTGGCTTGATACTATATCGCCTGGAAATTTGTTGAACTTATTTAGAAATGACGATGCGTGAATTAACCGACCGAGAGTTGTATCAGGCCCTGCAATACGCCAAAAGCCAGGATGAAAATGCTGGCCGCGCCATACTTCAGCAATTCCAAACCGAGCAGCCTGCCTTGGCGCAAACCATCTTTGGCGTGTTTTCGGCGTTGATTGCCGACAAGGATCGGAACCTGGCGAATCTATTCATGGATCTTTGTTTTGATGTGATTTGCGTATTCAAGCATGCTTTCGGCGATTTGCCGGATCAGCGGGTCTTGAGCATGGAATGGTTACAGAACACCGCCGCCTTACTCGATGCCGAGTTGCAGGCATTCATGCCGGGTAACCAGATGGATACGAAGTTTCGCGATAAATTTCAGAATCGATTTACCGAGCGCCTGATCGAGAGCAATTCGCAACCTGACTTGGTTAAATTCATGGACGAAGCGATCAGCGAATATGTCGCCGAAAGCCCGACTGATCCGGATGCGCTGCGCACCACCCGGACCATGATTTTTGTCGTTATTCAGCTATTTTGCGCGATGTACGATCAGGCGGAACGCCAGAGCAAAGCTTAGTAAATCTGCGGTTTGGAGACGCCGGGGTATTTAGCCTGTTCTTTGCGCCGAGTTGAAAATCTGACTCGGCGCTCTGGTTTACGGTTGATGCAGCGCGGCCAACGCGCTGACATAATCGGGCTCGTCGGCAATTTCACTGACCAACTGGGTATAGATCACTTTGTCGTTTTCGTCGATGATGACGATGGCGCGGGCGGTCAGGCCGGCCAAAATGCTGTCCAATAGTTCGACGCCATAGTCGTGGGCAAATTTGGAACGGAAACTGGAGAGCGGCACGACGTGTTTGATGCCTTCGACTTCGCAAAACCGTACTTGCGCGAAAGGCAGGTCGGCTGACACCACCAGCACCACGGTATTATCCAGATGCGCGGCTTTTTCGTTGAATTTACGGGTCGAGGTGGCGCAGGTGGGCGTATCCAGGCTGGGGACAATATTCAGCACTTTGCGCTTGCCGGCGAACTCGGCCAAACCCACATCCTGCATTTTACGATTGGTTAGCTGGAAATCCGGCGCTGGCGTACCAAGCGCCGGTAAATCGCCGACAGTGTTGATAGGTTTGCCTTGGAAAGTAATGGTTGCCATAGGAATGCTCCAGGTATCTTGAGTTATTATTTTTTTCGTTTACTGAAATCGATCAAGCGCTTGCGTTTTTTCACTTGGCGATCGCTTAGTGGATTTTTCTGGCCTTGAAACGGGTTTTCCGGCGACTTGAATACCAGGCGTATCGGTGTACCCGTCAGTCGCAACTGATCGCGGAAATAATTCATCAAATAGCGTTTGTACGCACCGGGCAGGGCATCGGTCTGGGTGCCGTGGATCACGACAACCGGTGGATTGCGGCCGCCCTGGTGCGCGTACTTCAATTTGATGCGGCGACCACCGACCAGCGGCGGCTGATGCGCGGCCAGCGCGTCGGTCAAAATCCGGGTCAGCAAGGGCGTTGACATGTCGGTCATAGCCGAATCGTACAAGGTATGCACCACGTCGAACAACTTGCCGACGCCGCTGCCGTGCAGCGCGGAGATCGGATGCTTTTCGGCAAAATCCAAAAACGACAATTTGATCTCGATTTGCTTTTTCACGAAATCGCGGTGTTCGGCGTGCAGGCCGTCCCATTTGTTCAAACCAATAATCAAAGCCCGGCCGGCTTCCAACACCAAGCCCAAAATGTGCGCATCCTGATCGGTGACACCCTCGCGGGCGTCGATCAAATAAATCACCACATGGGCTTTCTCGATAGCTTGCAGCGATTTGATGATGCTGAATTTTTCCACGGTCAGCGATACGCGGGAGCGGCGGCGCATGCCGGCGGTATCGATTAAGGTAAATTTCTGGCCGTTGCGTTCGAACGGAATATAGATACTGTCGCGGGTCGTGCCGGCTTCGTCGAACACCACCACGCGCTCTTCGCCGAGCAGCCGATTCACTAAAGTCGATTTGCCGACGTTAGGACGGCCGACGATGGCAATGGCGATACCCGGATCCTGCTCTTCGAATTCGTCCTCGACTACCGGCAATAACTCGTCAATACGATCCAGTAAGTCGTGGACATTGCGGCCGTGGGTAGCGGCAATCCCGATGGGTTCGCCGAGTGCCAGGCTATAAAAATCGTTGGTCACGGTATTGCTGTCGATGCCGTCGACTTTATTCACCACTAGCACTACCGGTTTGCCCAGCTTGCGCAGCATATCGGCAATCGCTTCGTCGGTGGCGTTCAAACCGTCGCGGGCGTCGACCAGGAAGAACACCACGTCGGCTTCCTGCAGCGCAATTTCCACCTGCTTTTTGGCGAAGACGTCTATGCCTTCCTGTTCGTCAGTGATACCGCCGGTATCGACTACCAGACAGTCGCGCTCGCCGCGTTTGACCCGACCGTACTGGCGGTCGCGGGTCAGGCCGGGATAATCGGCAACTAATGCTTCGCGACTGCGCGTCAAGTAATTAAATAGCGTAGATTTGCCCACATTGGGGCGGCCCACCAGGGCGATAACAGGTAACATGAATTTATTTTGCTCTCAAAGCGGCCAGGGTGCCGTCTTTGGCGTAAATGAAAACCGTATCGTCCACGACTACCGGCTTGGCTTCTATTGCCGCTTTACTGACCTGAATCCGGCCCAATTGGCGGCCGTCGCTATTGGACAGCCAATGTACATAACCTTCGAAATCGCCGACTACGACATAATTTTGATAAACCACCGCCGCCGTCAATTGGCGGTTGTGTAAGTCTTTTTGTTTCCACAGCGAGGCGCCGCTACGTTGATCGAGTTGCCAGACATGGCTTTGGGTATCGCTGACATAAAGGTAACGGTAATCCAGACTCAGGCCGGTGTAGGAAGACACCGCTTCGTTGCGCCACAGCACATCGCCGTCCACTTCGGATACCGAAGATGCGCCGCCGGTGAAGCCGGCAATATAAATGGCGCCGCGTGCCGCGACCGGATCGACATCGAGATCGACCAAGCGTTCGACTTCGGACCGACCGCTGGGTATCGCGATAGTGGCTTCCCAGATGGATTTGCCGTCTTTCAATTGCAGGGCTTCCAGCTTGCCATTGGCCGAGCCGGCGATCACGTTGTCGTCGACAATGATGGGCGCACCGGTGCCGCGGATGCTCAGGGCCGGTACGCTGTGTTCGAAGGTCCAGAGTTGCGCGCCATTATCTTCTTTGAGGCCGATGATTTTGCCGTCGGTGGTACGGACGATGACAATACCGTGACTTACCACCGGAGCCGCCAATACTTCGCTGGGTACATCGATTTTCCAGCGCTGTTCGCCGTTGGCTTTGTCAAAACCTATGACTTCGCCGGTACTGGTACCCATCACCACAGTGTGGACACCCAATCCGGGACCGGCTGAGAAGCTGTAATCGGTGTTGTTTTCCCAGCTCAGACTACCGTTGCCGGCGCCACGCGCCTGCAAATGGCCTTTGTTGTCGCCGACGTATACAGTGCCTTCGGCGACTGCCGGTATCAGTTTCAGATATTTTTCATCCGCGCCATTACCGATTGATTCCTTCCACAGCACCTCAAGCTGTACTTCCGGGGTATATTCCTGCAAGGCGGCCGGTGGATCGGCATTGTCGTCGTCGCCGGTGATATATTCCGTTAAGCCCGAGATAAAGTCGCGTCCGGCATCCAAGCCCGCGCAGCCGGCTAGCATCGGCAGGCAGGCAAGCAGCGGGAGAAGTGAGCGGTATCTGATGTTCCTGATTAACATGCTAAAGCGTGTATCCGTTGGCGTGGGCTTAATTGGCAGTCGCCGTGGCAGCGTTGCCAGGCGTTGCGACGTCGTCCAGCTTGAACTGCGTCAGCGGGGTGGCTTGACCGGTTCTGATCGCGCTTTGGTACGCGCTACGGGCTTCGTCCAAGCGGTCCAGTGCGACGTACAGGTCGCCCTGCAATTCGTCGTAACTGGCGGAAAAGCCTTCGGATTTAGCCGGATCGACCGCGGCGATCAGTTGCAAACCTTGTTCGTATTGGCCGGTAGCCAGCATCAGTTGAATCAGGCGTAGACGGGCAACATGTCTTAATTCATCGCTGTCGGCTTCTTTGATGGATTTTTCCAGAATCGCTTTAGCGCCTTCCAGATCGCCTTTTTGCACTTTGCTTTTGGCCAATTGCAGGCCGGCATAGTGGGCGTAAGCGGTGCCCGGAAATTCGATAGGCAAGCGTTCCGCCAGTTTTTCGGTGGATTCGCTGTTGTCCTTGGCCGCGCTATCCAACAATTGTTGGTACATCTGCGAGGCTTGGGCGCGTTTTTCCAGTTGGTGGTTTTGCCAGAGATTCCAGCCGCTCACCAATACTATTGCGGTGACAACACCGGCGATCAATGAAGTCTGATTGGCTTCCCACCATTTTTTCAACTGTTCCAGCTGTTCTTCTTCGGTATCGTAAATTGCCACGCTAGTTCTCTTCTATTATCAGGTTATAAGGGATTATTGGCCGTGCCAGTCTTGCAGGGTTTGCAGGAGTTGGTCGTGATTGTGTGTGCTTTGCTCAGCGTCGATGCGCAAGGGTTTTAAAGCCACTTCGCCGCGTTGGGCTTCGTCGTCGCCGATGATGATGGCGTACTCGGCGCCGGATTTATCGGCTTTTTTAAACTGGCTCTTGAAGCTGCCGCCGCCGCAATTGACCTGCAATTTCAGGCCGGGAAGCGCATCGCGGATGCGTTCTGCCAAGCGCATGCCGGCTGCTTCGGCGTTGGTGCCGACGCGAATCATGTAGACATCGGTGCTAGCTGCGACTGGGACATTATCCAGTAATTCAAGCAAGGCCAGGATGCGCTCCATGCCCATCGCAAAGCCGATGGCGTGATTCGCCTTGCCGCCCAGTTGTTCGATCAATCCGTCATAGCGGCCGCCAGCGCAGATGGTGCCTTGCGAGCCTAAGTGCTCGGTGACCCATTCGAATACGGTTTTGCCGTAATAATCCAGGCCGCGCACCAAGCGAGTATTCAGTTGGTAGGTAATACCCAGATCGTCCAGCGTGGCTTTCAGGCTATTGAAATGTGCCAGACTTTCTTCTCCAAGATGCTCAAGTAGTACCGGGGCCTGTTGCAACATAGCCTGCATATCCGGATTTTTACTATCCAGGATGCGTAGCGGATTGGTTTCCAGGCGGCGCAAGCTGTCTTCGTCTAAAACTGCCAGATGTTGTTGGAAATATTCGACCAGTTTGCCGCGATAAGCCAGACGTTCTTCGCTGGTACCCAGGGAATTGATTTGCAGCTCGACTTTATCGCGGATGCCCAGTTGCTTCCAGAGCCGGTCGGTTAGGGCGATGATCTCCGCGTCGATGTCCGGGCCGGGCATGCCGTAGGTTTCCACACCCAGTTGGTAGAACTGCCGGTAACGGCCTTTCTGTGGGCGTTCGTGGCGGAACATGGGGCCGTAATACCACAAGCGATGGCTTTGGTTGTGCAGTAAACCGTGCTCCAGGCAGGCGCGCAAACAACCGGCGGTGCCTTCCGGACGCAAGGTCAGGGAGTCGCCGTTGCGGTCGTCGAAGGTGTACATTTCTTTTTCGACGATGTCGGTGACTTCGCCAATAGAGCGTTTGAACAGCTCGGTTTTTTCGACGATGGGCAGCCTGATTTCCTGATAGCCGTAGGCGCTCAGTACTTGTCTGGCCTGGCCTTCCAGCCATTGCCAATAAGGCGATTGCTCGGGAAGGATGTCGTGCATGCCGCGGATGGCTTGGATAGCCTGTTGTTGTTTTGCCATGATCTTGTTTGTTGCCGGATTATTTGCTGATCGCGGTTTTGACTTGTTGTGCTTCTTTGGAAGCCGGAAAAGAGCTAATCAATTGCTCGCGGTATTCTTCCGATATTTTGCTGTTACCCAGCGCCCGTTCGGTTTGAAACGCGATCCACAGCGTTTCCGGGGTATGTTTGGCAACGCCCAGGTAGCGCTCCAGAAACGCCCTGGCCGACATGAACTGACCATTCTGATAGCTGATGCGCTGCATCTCCTGCAAGGCCGGCGAGTAATCGGGCTGTGATTGCAAAGCTTGGCGAAAATACTCTTCGGCGCGCTGCATGTCGTTCTGCTTAACGTAACAAACGCCCAGATTGGTTAATGCAAACCAGGGCCGGTTGTTCATTGGCGATGCCATCGAATCTTGCAACAGAGCTATACCCTTGTCGAATTTGCCTTGCTCGCACAAGAATCGGCCGTAGTTATTCTTGATGCTGAAGTTATCCGAGTCTTTATTTAGCGCAGTTTGATAGCTGTCGCTGGCTGCTTCGGTTTGTTTGATGCGCTCGTAGAAGACCGCCAGGGCGTTATGAGTTTCCGGGTTGCTGGAATCCAGCCGCACCGCAGTTTCCAGCTTTTCCTTGGCAACGTCGAGCATGCCCATATCCAGGTAACGGGCGCCCATCTGCAAATTGAGCTTGGCTTTTTCGGCATTGCTCATCGTATCGCGGGTGTCAGGTAGCAAGCCGCATGCTCCTAACAATAAACTCATCAGAACTAAGCCGCGAGCCATTTGCCTATTGGGCATGTGAGAGTCCTTGTGCTTGCAGTTTTAAATGCCTGCGGCTTTTGTCTTGCACCTGGCCGACCAATTGTCCGCAGGCTGCATCGATGTCTTCGCCGCGCGTCTTGCGGACAGTGGTGACAATACCGGCATTATGCAGAATATCGCGAAACTTCAGAATCGCGGCATTACTGGAGCAGCGGTAATGCGATTGCGGAAACGGATTGAACGGAATCAAATTCAGTTTCGACGGCACGGTTTTTAACAGTTTGACCAAGGTGCGCGCGTCTTCCGGGCTGTCGTTGATGCCATCCAGCATCACGTATTCAAAGGTGATGTGCTTGCGCGGGCCGGTTTTGGCATACTCACGACAGGCTTCCATCAACTCCTTTAACGGGTATTTGACGTTGATCGGTACAATTTGGTCGCGCAAGGCGTCATGCGGGGCGTGCAAGGATACGGCGACACTGACGTCGCAAACTTCATTCAGGCGTTTCATTGCCGGGACAATGCCCGAGGTGCTGATGGTGACGCGGCGCTTGGACAGGCCGTAACAAAAGTCATCCATCATTAAATTCATGGCTGCCACGACGTTATCGAAGTTCAGCAGCGGTTCGCCCATGCCCATCATCACCACATTGGTGATGCGGCGCTCCGGTCCCAAGCGTTGTTGGGCAAGATAGAGCTGGCCGATGATTTCGGCGGTGGACAGGTTGCGGTTGAAGCCTTGTTTGGCGGTCGAGCAAAAGGTGCAGGCTAGGGCGCAGCCCACTTGTGACGACACGCATAGCGTGGCGCGGCGTTCTTCCGGGATGTAAACGGTCTCAACCCGATTGCCGCAGTGCATCTGCACCGCCCATTTGCAAGTGCCGTCGGACGCCAATTGTTCGGCGACGATTTCCGGGACTTTGATCTGGCAGTGTTCTTTTAAATGACTGCGCAACGATTTGCTCAGGTTGGTCATCTCGTCGAAATCGGAGATGCCTTCCTGATAAATCCATTTCAGCACCTGAGTGGCACGAAACGGCTTTTCGCCGAGCTCGACAAAAAAGGCTTGCAGGCCTTTTCTGTCGAAATCCAGCAGATTAATCAATGCTGGCTTAGCGGATACGGTCGCAGAGTTCATCAGCAGAGAAGAAGTAAGCGATTTCTCTCGCAGCAGATTCCGGTGCATCGGAACCGTGTACGGCGTTTTCGTCGATGCTGACCGCGAAGTCGGCGCGAATGGTGCCGGGAGCGGCTTCTTTAGGATTAGTGGCGCCCATCAATTCACGGTTTTTCAGAACCGCATTTTCGCCTTCCAATACTTGCACAACGACCGGACCGGACGTCATGAAGCTGACCAAGTCTTTGAAAAAACCGCGTTCTTTATGCTCGGCATAAAAGCCTTCGGCTTGTTCTTGGCTTAATTGCAGCATTTTTGCTGCGACGATGCGCAGGCCGTTTTTTTCGAAGCGGCTGACAATTTCCCCAATCACATTTTTAGCGACTGCATCAGGCTTGATGATTGAGAAAGTACGTTCGATTGCCATTGTGTAACTCCAGTGAGGATAGTGATTGAAAAATTAATTGCGCATTATAGCTTGTCGGACAGGGTGTTGAGAAACGCCCTGCCGAATAGTGCTTTTCCGAAACTGCTGAATAGGCCCGGTTTGTGCTGCGCCGAGCCTAAATTTTTGGCTAGATGGAAATTTTGTCTGCGCGATGGTCGTTGCCGTAGAACCAGTTGACCAACATCCGGGTGCCGGTGACGGCGGTAAATACCGAGGTGGCGATACCAATCATCAAGACCAGCGCGAAACCTTTGACCGGGCCTGTGCCAAAACCGAACAACAATACCGCAACGATGAAGTGAGTCACGTTGGAGTCGAGAATGGTCGCAAACGCTTTTTCGTAACCGACGTATATGCTGGCCTGCCGGCTCAAGCCATTACGCAGCTCCTCGCGGATCCGTTCGTTGATCAGTACGTTGGCGTCCACCGCCATACCCACAGTCAAGACGATGCCGGCCATGCCTGGCAGGGTCAGAGTGGCTTGCAACACGGACATAATGGAGATCAGCAGCACGACGTTGAATAACAAGGCAAAGTTGGCGATCAAGCCGAAAGCTCGGTAATAAGCTACCATGAAAAACACGACCAGCAGGAAGCCGGCGGTAATCGACATCATGCCTTGATCGATATTTTCCTGGCCCAAGCTAGGGCCGACGGTGCGTTCTTCGACAATTTCAACTGGAGCCGCCAAGGCGCCGGCTCTAAGTAATAAGGCCAAAGTGCGGGCTTCTTCAGGGCTGTCCAGGCCGGTGGTTTGGAAGCGTTTGCTGAAACTGTCGCGGATGGTGGCGACACTGATGACTTTTTCGACTTTTTCTTTATGTTGAACTTTCTCGCCGTTAACGACCCGGGTTTCGGATTTGTATTCGATGAACACCACCGCCATCGGCTTGCCGATATTTTCCTGAGTCATCTTGCCCATTTTCTTGGCACCGACGCCATCCAATGTGATGAATACGGCAGGTGAGCCGTCTTGATCCAAGCCTGATGACGCATCGGTGATTTGGTCGCCGGTGACGATAACCGCGCGTTTCAATAGCACCGGCGCGCCGTTTTTATCTTTATATAAGCGGCTGCCGATAGGTTCGTGGCCGCCCAGGGCCGATTGCACATCATGCTCTACGTCAACCAAACGGTATTCCAGTGTGGCGGTAGTGCCCAACAATTCTTTGGCGCGGGTAGTGTCTTGCACGCCGGGCAGTTGCACGACGATGCGGCTGTCGCCTTGTTGCTGAATGATAGGCTCGGCGACACCCAGTTCGTTGACCCGGTTACGCAGCGTGGTAATGTTTTGGCCCAGCGCCGCCTTCTTGATTTCGCGCAGGTTACGTTCGGGGATGTTTAACGTAAATTCATTCGGACCGCTTTCCACTAAATCCAGGCCGCGGAAGTCTTTATTGAGTACTTCCGTGGCGGCAACTCTGGATTCTTCGTTAGGCAACACGACTTTGATACCGCCAGCTTCCTTCGAAACGGATTGATACCGAACTTTTGCATCACGGAAGGCCGAGCGAATGTCGTTGGTGTAGCGTTCTTCGGCTTGTTTCAGCGCGGAGTCCATGTCAACTTCCAACAGGAAGTGCACCCCGCCGCGCAAGTCTAGGCCAAGATGCATGGGGTTTGCGCCGAAAGCGCGCAGCCAAGCGGGGGTGGCGGGCGCTAAATTCAAGGCAACCGTCGCTTTGCCGGACATTTGTTCGCGCAATATGTCCGCCGCTTTCATCTGTTCGTCGGTATTGTTGAACCGCGCCAGGATTTTGCCGTCGGCAAATTCAAAGCTTTTCAGCGTGAAACCAGCGTTTTTGATGCTGGTGGCGACTGCGTCAGCCTGAGACTGCTGCAATGGCGTCGGGCTGGACGAAGCCAATTGCACTGCCGGGTCGTTGCCGTACAGATTAGGCAACGCGTAAATCGTACCGACTAACAGCACGAAAATTACTAGGATGTTTTTCCAGACAGGGAAATGATTTTGCATGGTTATTCCATTAAAAGCAGTGACAGCCAGGCTGTTGCGAATTAAAGCGGGGTATATCGCAGGGTTAATGCAAGCTTAGTCTTTGGTTTTTTTGCTGTTCAAGGTTTTGTAAGTGCCTTTAGGCATCATGTTGGCGATGGCATGGCGCTGTACTTGAATAAAACTGTTATCGGATACTTCCAGCTTGACGAAGTTGTCATCCAGTTCGGCCACTTTACCCAAAATACCGCCGGTGGTGACCACTTCGGCGCCTTTGCCCAATGCAGCCAGCATTTGTTTCTGTTCCTTGTTACGCTTGGATTGCGGGCGGATGAACAGGAAATAGAAAAATATCAGAATGCCCAAAGGGAACAGCATGCCTTCAAAACCGGGTTGAACGGCAGTGGGCGCTGTTTGGGCCAGCGCATCGGAAATCAAGAAACTCATGGTAATCCTCTTATTGTTATCGTCGTTTTAAAGGTCCGGCCGGGCGGACAGGCGCGCATTATGCCACACTAGCAGTGCTTATCACATTACGCTGTCGATTTGCCCGGTTTATGCTAGCGTCCGGCCGATTGCTTGGCCCAGTTGTACCGCTTTGCCGCTGGAGAAGTCGCCGTTCCAGGCTATTTTTTCTTTACCGAACAAGACGATAATCGTCGAGCCCATATTGAATCTGCCCATTTCCATGCCTTTTTCAATAACCGGCGGATTGTCGTCGTAACGCCAAGTTCTGGGCGTGCTGATGCTCGGTGGAGTGACAACGCCGTGCCAGACAGTTTCGATGCTGGACACGAAAATCGCACCCACCAAAATTAATGCCATCGGCCCGGCGGCTGTGTCAAAAATACAGGCCACGCGTTCGTTGCGGGAGAACAGATTCGGCACGGCGCCGACGGTAGTGTTATTCACGCTAAACAGCCGGCCGGGAATGTGCACCATTTCTTTCAAAGTGCCGGTTAGCGGCATATGCAGACGGTGGTAATCCTTGGGCGACAAGTAAATAGTGGCGAAGGAGCCATCTTCAAAGGCCTGCGCCCGTTCGGCGTCGCCGCCCAGCAATTCCATGGCGCTGTAGTCGTGGCCCTTGGCTTGGAAAATTCGACCGTTGTTGATCGTTCCGGCTTGGCTGACCGCGCCGTCCGCCGGACAGGCTATGGCGTCGGCGGCCGAGGCGATCTGTCTGGCGCCGTCTTTTAATTCGCGGGTAAAAAAATCATTGAAGCTGGCGTAGTGATCCAGGTCTTGAAACTTGGCTTCCTGCATATTTACCCCGTACAACTGCACGATGGATTTGATAAACAGGTTTTTCCAGATTTTGTTTTGGCAGTGGGTTAGATTGGACATCACGCCGGAGAGTGCGTGATGCGGCAATGCGTATTGCGGCAGCACGGTAAGAGTTTCTTTTAAATTCATGATTCGGGATCAGGGGTTTTGCCGCTGATGAAATACGCAAAAGCGATGACTTCGGCGACGGCAATATAGAGTTGTTGGGGGATTTCCTCGCCGAGTGGGACTTGCGCCAAAATTCGCGCCAGCTCCGGTTCGTTTTGCAGCGGTACACCGTGTTTTTCGGCGATGGCCAGAATTTGCTGAGCGGTCAAGCCTTCGCCTTTTGCCGTTACTTTCGGCGCATTTTTGCCATCATACTGCAGGGCGACGGCAATATCGCTGTTGTAGAAGGTTCGGCCGCTCACGTTGCTTTACGGCAGATTGACCAGTTCAGGCGCTTGCCAGCTTGGGTCGCGATGTTCGGCGATTACGGTGGTGTAAATACCACCGCGCACATTGAACTCTGCACGCAGTCGCATGAAATTGGGCGAAATTGCCGCGACGATATGATCCAAAATTTCGTTGGTAACAGCCTCATGAAAGGCGCCACGCTCGCGGAAAGTCCACATATACAGCTTCAAAGACTTGAGTTCCACGCATAATTTACTGGGTACATATTCCAGAACCAGTTTGGCGAAGTCGGGCTGGCCGGTCATCGGGCACAAACAGGTAAATTCCGGGATGTCGATGCGAATCGTAAAGTCGCGCGCCGGCCTGGGGTTTTCGAAAGTGGTGAGGTCTGCGCTGGGTTTTGTAGTCATTGCTTGATTTGGGTTGTTATGGATTCCGGAGTAGCGAATGGGATGTCCGCCAGTTAAGTCCGGCAATATTTTACCAGCTAAGATGCGATAACGTATTAAGCATTTAAACTCAATGAGTTATCGTGTAATTTTGAGCTGGCGCTTGCGTAGGGTCCCGGGTTTGTTTCTCCTGAATCAGTCGAAACATTTGATGGGCAGAATTGTCAACAACTTGCGGCGAATGATGTAAAATTATTGTTAAGGCGAATCGCAAAAACCGCTAAGATGTGAGTCTAACTTGCAGGGGAGTCGACGATGGAAATCAACACTACATACCCAAACCCAAATTCCTTGGCTAGCCAAGGCTTACCCAAAGATCAAAAAGCCGGCGCGATTGAAGCGTTGGCCGAACGCAGGAAGGCGGCCAATTCGCAAAATCAGGCCGAGAGACCAGAGCCCAGCCCAAGCGACACGGTTAGTTTGTCGCAGGAGTCTTTGAAATTGGCGCAGGCTGCCAGCGGACAAAATAGTGACAGTCAGGCCCGAATTAGTAGCCCGGAACAGGCGCAACAGGTGCTTGGAAGGTTAATCTCGGATATCCAAAACAATCCCGGTCAAGCGCAATCCGCTGTTGCCAATCGGCGGCCTAACAACTTAGGCGCATTGTTGAATTAGCTGCGGGCCTTTTTAGGCCTGGGCATAGACGACTAGAGCCAGTCTTGATGGATTGGCTCGCTTCTTCCTAATCCGTTAAAACCACGCGGTTTTCCGGAACCAAATACCTGACACGGCCATTTCGAAAGGAATTCACCGTAACAGGCTTCTCGATTAGTTTTTAGATTCCTAGAATCTTGGACTCCCACCTCGACAGGCCAGCACCGGGTGCAGTCAACAGTTTAGAAAGAGCCGCTGTTACAGGCTGGGTCAAACTCTAATCGTCATCGTTAACCGCCATGCGATACCCCACCCCCACTTCAGTCAGCAAATAACGCGGCCGCGCCGGATTGACTTCCAGTTTGTGGCGCAACTGGCCCATGTAAATACGTAGATAATGTTGATCGTGTATGTGCTCCACACCCCAGACCTCTTGCAGTAACTGGCGATGGGTGACGACCACCCCGGCATGACGGATTAGAATGCCGAGTAGCCTAAATTCGATAGGGGTGATGCGCACTTCGTGGTCGACAACAAATACTTTGCGCCGCGTCAGATCGACTTTTAACTGACCGCTTTCAAAAGTCTCTTGATTGCTCAGGCTGCGTGTAACCCTGCGCATCAAAGCTTGTAGCCGAGCATGCAATTCGCCGCTGCCAAAGGGTTTGGTCAAGTAATCGTCGGCCCCGGCATCCAGTGCCATGATCTTGTTTTGTTCCTGGCTGCGCGCCGACAGTATCAGAATGGGCAGGTCAGACAATTGCCGCAAGCGTCGCGTCACCGCGATTCCGTCCATGTCAGGTAAGCCCAGATCCAAGATCACCAAGTCGGGATTGGCATTGCTGAGCATCGCCAGGCCGGATTTGCCGCAGTCGGTTTCGATCATGGACCAGCCGCGAAGACTGAGGCTGGTTTTTAGAAAACGTCGGGTTTGCGCGTCGTCCTCTATTAATAAAATTAAAGGCGCATTAGTCATGCTAGGCCTCCAATCGCTTCCGATTCGGCCAACTGCGGCGGTTCGTGCAAAGGCAGTTCGATAAGAAACTCCGCGCCCTTACCGATGCGGTTTTTCACATAAATCATCCCGCCATGTGCCTCGATGATCGCCTTGCACAATGCGAGTCCCAGGCCAACCCCGTTTTGTCCGGTTTCGGTAGTGCCGCGATAAAACTTTTCGAAAATCCGAATTTGTTGGTTCTTGGCGATGCCCGGACCGTAATCCGCTACGGTTAAGCGGAATTGATCGCGCAGCGACACGGCCTCGATGTCAATCGGGCTGCCTGGCGACGTGTACTTAACCGCGTTTTCGATTAGATTCACCAGCACCTGTTCGATCAGCACGGCATCTATCCAAACTAGCGGTAAGCTATCAGGCAGCAGGGTGCGGACCGGTCTGTCCTGTAACTGTCTATCCAAACGGTTCAGAGCACTGCCGACTATCTCCTCAATGGTGTTCCAGCTTCTGTGCAAAATGATTTGACCGCTACTTAAGCGAGCCATGTCCAGAATTTTGCCGGTCAACTCCGACATGCGTTGCGCTTCTTCCAATACCGATTGATTCAGGTCCTGGCGTTCCGGGGCTGATAATCCGGCATCATTCTCGATAGCGGTGCCGACCGCGCCGATGATGCGGGTCAAAGGCGTGCGCAAATCATGGGATATGGAGCTTAACAGGGCGTTGCGCAAGGCTTCGGTTTCGGCTTGCAGATTGGCCTCTCGGGCCTGCGCGGCGAGTTGAAATCGTTCCAAGGTTTGCGCGATTAAATGGCAGAAGGTGTTTACTTCTGGCGTTTGTCTAGCCAATGCTTCGGTTTGTAGGACGGCTAGAACTCCTTGCGCAGCGCTAGATCCTTGCAGTGGGTAATAGCTTAATAGGGGCTGAAGTCTGGCTTCACCTGTCTCGAAGGCTTGCTGTGCCAGGGTATGGTCGAGGCTTTGCAATGAAATGGGCAATGCTTGATTCGTTTGAATTTGCAGGCCGTTTTCGGTATTGGCAATCAGCAGAACCGAATCGGTACCAAATTCATTGTCGATATGTTCGGCCGCGATACGTGCTACGGCGTTATGATCCTGTGCCGCCGCCAGGTCGCGACTCAATCGATAGAGCGCATTGGTATGCGATTCACGCTGTTTGGCTAACTCGGCTTGCATGCGCGATTTTTCAAGCAGACTGCCGGTGACATTCGCGACGATGATCATCACCGCCAAGCCGACGATATTTTCCAAGTCGCTAATCGCAAAGGAGAATATGGGGCGGGCAAAATAAAAGGCAAAAGTTGGTGCGCTGAGTAGCGATGCGACGATGGATGCGCTACGGCCGTAGCGGCTGGCGACCAGAAATACGCCCAGTAAATAAGTTATCAGGATGCTGGCCGGTCCCAACAGATCGCGCAAAGGCCAATCGATCAACGTGCAAATGAAGGGGGCGGCGACGCCCCAGGCATGGCCGAGGAAGCGCTCGCGCTTTTGCGGGGATAGCCAAGCTTCGGATAGTGTCATTGGGGCGTCGATATTAGCGCGTGGGTTGCGGTTGTTAGCCATTCGACCGGTCAGAAAGACCCGGCATTGAACAGCATATGCGTACCGATACTGGCGAAGTAAGCCAACAGGATGACCGGGCACCATTTCATGTGGCTAGCAAAGGTGTATTGCCCCTTGGCTTGCCCCATCAAACCGATGCCCGGGGCCGAGCCGATGGCCAGCAGGCTGCCGCCGACACCGAGGGTCAAGGTCAGCAACAACCATTGGCCTTGCGGAATATCCGGGTGCATGGTTAGCACGGCAAACATAAGCGTACCGTTGTCGACGAATGCCGACGATAAACCGATCATCACATTCGCCAGAGTCGGGCTGAATTGTCCGTATAACACCTGAGAAATGGCATCAAGATAGCCGATAAAGCCCAAGCCGCCAATTCCCATCATCGCGCCGTAGAAAAACAGTAAGGTATCCCATTCCAGTCGGCCCACTTTATCGAAAATATCCAGGCGCTTGGCTTCGTTAGTCATCAAGTTCACGTCGCCGCCGCCGAAAAATAGGGAAAACTCCGACTGTTGCGGACTGCTCGGTTTATCGGATTTTTGGAGATAGAAATAAAAGAATTGCAACAAGGATAGGCCTGCCATCATGCCGGCCGCCGCCGGTAATCCCAAGGCCATGTCAAAACCAACTGCCAAGCTGATGGTGGCGCCGAACAAGAACAGGATGCGCTTGGCGCCGCGCGGTAACGAAATTTGCTCGGCGTCGACGATGGGTTTGTCTTTGGGCAAGGCAAAATGCATGGCTGCCGCCGGGACTAGAAAATTGACCAGGCAAGGTACGAACAATTTAAAAAACTCGGTAAAGCCCAGGATGCCATGCTGCCAAACAAACAGTGTCGATATGCCGCCCAGTGGGCTAAATGTGCCGCCGGCATTCGTGGCAATCACGATGTTCAAGCAGCCCAGCGAGACAAAACGCGGGCTGTTTTTGCCAACGGCTACCACGACAGCGCCCATCAACAAGCCAGCGGTCAAGCCGTTGACGATACAGGAAATGAGAAAAACTAAAAATCCTGTTATCCAAAATAGTCGGCGATAGCTGAGGTCTTTACTGACCAGCCAAATCTTCAGCGCATTAAAAATACCCATGTCTTCCATCGCATTCAAGTAGGTCATCGAAACCATGATGAACAGCAGCAATTCTATATAAGCCTGCAAGTTACCTTTAAATGCTGTGGTTGCCGGTAAGCTATTGCCGTGTTGTTGATACGCCAGGACGATGACAAACCAGATTAAAGCTGCCGCCAGCAGCATGGGTTTGGATTTACGCAGATTGGTTAAGTCTTCGAGCATTGCCGAGATATAGGCAACGATCATCACGACCAGTGAAAAGTAGCCAACCCAATGTTGGGTAAGGTCAAGGTGAAAGGTCTGTGGCGCTGCTGGCGCCGATTCGGCAGATACGAGTTCCGGAAAAATCAGTGATACCAATCCAAACAGATAAATGATCCGCAGCATGCGTTCTCCGGCTAACGAGATTAATTAAATGCCGCAAAATTGCTTGGTTTTCGGCAACTTTTGGCTATCTGCGGATTTTATTTTTAGCCGTGTAAAAAAGGCGTAAAGAGCGGATGTTTGTGGGCAATGCCAATGTATGCGCAAAGCTGGCGTCGACTGCAATATCGGGCGGTTTTCGGTTGCTGGATTTGGCAGTCTGACTTTTAGGTCGGCTTGGTCAAGCGATACCCGCAATCTGATTAAGTATTGATTTTCGAGACGAAATCCTGCTTTTGGTTTGAGGCCCTGTGTTAAGCCGATTTAAATTCCATTCGAATCGAAACGGCATTTCGACGATAATAGCGGGCTTTGTAAACGGTCTTGAGCGTCATAAATCAGGCATGAAGCTGGAAAAAATCAAACTTTCGGGTTTCAAATCCTTTGTCGATCCCACCACGATACCGATCAACGGCAATTTGACTGCGATCGTCGGTCCGAACGGTTGCGGCAAATCCAATATCATCGACGCGGTACGTTGGGTGATGGGCGAGAGCTCGGCTAAGCATTTGCGCGGCGGTAATATGGCCGATGTGATTTTCAATGGCTCGTCGGGCCGCAAGCCGGTCAGTATGGCGTCAGTCGAACTGGTATTCGACAACAGCGAGGGCAAGGCCGGCGGTGAGTATTCGCAGTACGCCACCATTTCCATCAAGCGCCAAGTCAGCCGCGACGGCCAATCGCTGTTCATGCTCAACGGCTCCAAATGTCGGCGTAAAGATATTACCGATCTGTTCTTGGGCACCGGTCTTGGTTCGCGCAGCTATGCGATCATCGAACAGGGCACGATTTCCCGAATGGTCGAAGCCAAGCCCGAAGATTTGCGGGTGCATATCGAGGAGGCGGCCGGTGTATCGAAGTATAAGGAACGGCGTTCGGAAACTGAAATCCGCATGCGCCATACCCGCGAGAATCTCGAGCGCTTGAACGATTTGCGCGACGAAGTCGAAAAGCAAATCAAGAATTTGGCCAAGCAGGCCGAGAAAGCCGAGAAATACACGGAACTGAAAAAGCAGGAACGCCAGTACAAACAAGAGTTGCTGGCGATGCGCTGGCAAAATTTTCAGCGTTCCGCACAGAAGCTGGAGGAAAAACTGCAAAGTATCGCCGCCGAGCACAATCGTTTGTTCGTGTTGCTGCGCGATACCGAAAAAGCCATGGAACTTAAACGCGGTGAACAAAAAGCCCAGCAGCAGCATTTGGATAGTACCCAAGCCGAATATTATGCGGTGGTCGCCGAAGTCAGTCGGCTGGAGCAGGCCATCAAGCACAACCAAAAAAGCCACGAGGAAACCCTGGTCGAAATCAATCGCTTGAAACTGCAAGCTGAGCAGGCGCAATCCGAATGCGAGCAGGACCGGCAGCAATTGGAGGAAATCCGTCAGACCTTGCTGGAAGCTGAAGAAACCATGATCGTTGCCCGCGAGCGTGAGGAAGACTTGCTGGGCATTCAGCAAGACGCGCATCTGCAAAAGCAGCAATGGCAGCAGCAGTGGGAAGCTTTTTTGGCGGAAAACGCCGGCTACCGCGAACAAGCCGAAGTACAGCGGACCAAGCTGGTGCAGCTGGAAAACCAGAATCGGCAGTTGCAGACCCGACTGGATAAATTACAGGGTGAGCGCGGTGGTTTGGCCGATACACAGTTGCAACTGGAATTAGAAACCCTGGATAGCAGTATCGAATTGATTGAAGCCGAACGCGAACAGTTGCAGCAGCAACTGGAAGTCGTGCTGCTACGCATCGCCGAACTAAGGCCGGCCATCAAACAACTTCACGACAGCCTGCACGCCAATCGCGCCGAGTTGCAGAAGGTCAACGGTAAGATCAGTTCCTTGGAATTGTTGCAGCAGCATGCGATGGGTAAGGACAAAAAGGAGTTGGGAGTCTGGCTGGAGCAGGTGGGCTTGGAGCAACAACCGCGCTTGGCCGAATTTCTCGATGCGGAAGAAGGCTGGGAAACCGCCGTGGAAACCGTACTGGGTAGTTATCTAGAGGCGATCTGTGTGGATAGCGCGGACTCAATTTTGGGTGAGCTGCAGGATTTGACCAAACAGTCCTTGGTGGTATTTGAGACGCATGCCAGTTCGAGTGGCGCCAGTGCCGATTCAGCGGCCTTGGCTAGTAAGTTGCGTAGTCGCTGGGATTTATCCGGTCTGCTAAGCGGAATCTATTGTGCGGAGACCATGCAGCAAGCCCGGCAAATGAATTTGCAGGCGCATGAGTCGGTGGTATTAGCCGACGGCACTTGGTTGGGCAAGGACTGGATCAAAATCAGCCGTGGTAGCGACAGCAAGGCCGGGGTACTACATAGGGAAAAGGAATTACGCGAACTGAAGCAGCGGCAAAGCGAATTGCAAATGATGATTGCTGAAGACGAAGAGCAATTGGCCAACTCCGAACAGGAGTTGAAGGCCGCCGAAAGCAATCGCGAGCACTATCAACAAAAGGAAAAACTGCTCAGTGCCGAGTTTTCCGCTAAGAGCGCCGAGTACAGTGCGCAATCGGCGCGTTTCGAACAGCAAAAGCGGCGCCTGGAGCAGCTCGATCACGAGATCGAGGAAATTAGCCAGCATCTGGCGGAAAACGCCGAAAGCATTTCCGAAGCGGAAATGATCAAGCAGGACGCCGAGCAGGCCTTGGGCGATTTGGGCGACAAGAAAACCGAATTGGAGCAATTGAATCAACAGATTCAAGCGCAACAGCAAAACACCGATGCCTCGGTCGATGAAGCGCGCCGGCACTTGCACCGCTTGCATGCGCAGATCGAATCGCTGAAGTCTTCGGAAGTGCTGAGCGCCAAACAGATTGAGCGTTTGCAATTGCAGCATCAGCAATCGGCTGATCGTATCGCCGAACTGGAAAACAAGTTGCACTTTTCATTGGCGCCGCTCGACGATGAGAAAATGCAATTGGAAGAGTTGTTGGAGCGCAAAGCCGAATTCGAGGACAACCTGCAGTCCGAGCGCCAGGCTCAGCAGGCTAGCGAGCAGACGGTCAGTCAGTTAGCCGAGCAATATTCGCAAACGCAACGCTCCTTGGAAAAACAAAAAGAAGCCTTGGATCAGGTGCGTTTCGAGCAACAGGATAGCCGGGTGCGTCAGCAAACGATTGCGGAGCAATTGACCGAGGTTGATGCCGATCCGGAGGTGATTCTAACTAATCTAACCGAAGGCGCGAGCGAAACGAAATGGAAAAATGCCGTCGACGAATTGACCGATCAGATAGAAAAGTTGGGATCCATCAATCTGACTGCCATCGAAGAGTTCAAAACCCAATCCGAACGGATGAAATTTTTAAACGAGCAGCATGACGATTTGGTCGATGCCTTAAATACTTTGGATCAGGCCATCAGTAAGATCGACAAGGAAAGCCGCCAACGCTTTAAAGAGACTTTCGACAAGATCAATAGTGGCTTGAAAGAAAAATTTCCGCGTTTGTTCGGTGGCGGTCAGGCTTATCTGGAGCTCACCGAAGACGATTTGCTGGAAGCCGGCGTCAACATCATTGCCCGGCCGCCCGGCAAGCGCAACAGCTCGATTCATTTGTTGTCCGGTGGCGAAAAGGCCTTGACGGCGGTGGCCTTGGTTTTTTCTATTTTTGAACTGAATCCGGCGCCATTCTGTTTGCTGGATGAAGTGGACGCGCCGCTCGACGATGCTAACGTCGTGCGCTTTTCGCAGATGGTGGAAGACATGTCGGCAACCGTACAGTTTTTGTATATTTCGCACAACAAAGTCACAATGGAAATTGCAAAACATCTGGCAGGTGTTACCATGAAGGAGCCTGGAGTATCCAGAATGGTGGCGGTTGATATTGATGAAGCAGTGAGCATGGCAGAAAGCTAATGGATAAAGAATTATTAAGAGTCGTGATTATTTTGATCGGCGTGCTGGTGATGATCGGCATGGTGTTGTGGCATTTCGTCAAGTCGTTGCGAGAAAGACGCACCCCTGACGATTATTACGACGAGGACTCTTACGACGACCGAGTGGTTGACGAGTTTTCGGTCGAGGAAGACGACGATGAAATGGATGTATTTGCGTTAGGCAACGAGTTGGTTGATGGAGATGCTCTGTTAGACGATCAAGCCATCAAGCCCAGCCCAAAACCGTCTGCCGATGCTTTGCGCAAGGATGTCGAGAAAAAACAAGCCGCGACCTTGGCTAATTCGCGGCGTTTGGAATTGCCGGCTTTGATCGAGTTCAGCATCGTTGCCCGTGCCGACCAAGGCTTTAATGGCGAAGATCTGTTCGAGGCTTTCGAACGTGTGGGCTTGCGCTATGGCAGTGTGCGGGTATTCGAGCGGGTGGATGCCAATCGCATGGTCGATTTCGCGGTCGCCAGCATGGTTGACCCCGGTACTTTCCCGGACACCGGGCTACAAGATTTTTATTGCCCCGGCATCGTGTTTTTTATGCAACCGCGCGAAGTCGATGCACCGTTGGCGGTATTCGATGATTTCATGGAAACCATCGATACGTTGGCCGACGAACTTGACGGCGTGGTCTGGGACAACCAGCGGCAGCCGCTGACTGCCGAAACCGTCGCGCAATTCAGACAAATACTGGCCAAGGCCGCCTAAAGCAGTACCTCGCGGGGGCAGGGCAGCTACCGCATTTATTCTGTAAACCTAACGAATTAACTAGAAGCTAAGTGGATCAAAAAAATATCAGAAATTTCTCCATCATTGCCCATATCGATCACGGGAAATCGACATTGGCAGACCGATTTATTCAAATTTGTGGCGGCTTAAGCGACCGGGAAATGGAGGCGCAGGTACTCGATTCCATGGATCTGGAACGGGAACGCGGCATTACCATCAAGGCGCAAAGCGTCACCCTGGATTACAAGGCCAGTGACGGCGTCACCTATCAGCTGAACTTTATCGACACGCCGGGCCACGTGGACTTTTCCTATGAAGTTTCGCGTTCGCTGGCGGCTTGCGAGGGTGCCTTGCTGGTCGTCGATGCGGCTCAAGGCGTCGAAGCGCAAAGCGTCGCTAACTGCTACACCGCCATCGAACAAGGTTTGGAAGTCGTGCCGGTCTTGAATAAGATCGATTTGCCGTCAGCTGAACCCGAGCGGGTGATGGAAGAAATTGAGAATGTGATCGGCATTCCGGCCGATGAAGCTTTGAAGATCAGCGCGAAGACCGGCATCGGCGTGGAAGCGGTGCTGGATCAACTGATTCAAAAGATTCCGCCGCCAGCGGGTGATGAAAATGCGCCGTTACAGGCTTTAATCATCGATTCCTGGTTCGACAACTATCTGGGCGTGGTGTCCTTGGTGCGCATCGTCAACGGAAGTCTACGTAAAAAGCAAAAAATTACCGTCATGTCGACCGGAAAGTCATTTCTGGTTGATAAATTGGGCGTTTATACCCCCAAACAACTGGAGAAACAGCAACTCAACACCGGCGAAGTAGGTTTTATCGTCGCCGGCATCAAGGATATTTTCGGCGCACCGGTTGGCGACACCATTACGGCTACCGACAATCCAGCCAGTGAAGTACTGCCGGGGTTTGAAAAAGTCCAGCCGCGGGTGTTTGCTGGTTTGTATCCGGTCAGTTCCGACGATTTCGGCGCCATGCGCGAAGCGTTGGATAAATTGCGTCTGAATGACTCGGCACTCAATTACGAACCGGAAACCTCGCAAGCGCTGGGTTTTGGCTTTCGTTGCGGCTTCCTCGGCATGCTACATATGGAGATCGTCCAGGAACGGCTGGAGCGCGAATACAACATCGATCTGATTACCACCGCGCCGACTGTTATTTACGAAGTGGAAACCCATGGCGGCGAGGTCGTTATGGTCGACAATCCGGCTAAGCTGCCGGACGTCGGCACCATTGTCGAGATTCGCGAACCGATTATTCAGGCCAATATTCTGGTGCCGCAGGCCTACTTGGGTAATGTGATCAATCTGTGTATCGAAAAACGCGGCATCCAGAAAAACATGCAATATGCCGGTAGCCAAGTATCGCTTAGTTACGAACTACCGATGAGTGAAGTAGTGCTGGATTTCTTTGATCGTTTGAAATCCTGTAGCCGCGGCTATGCGTCTTTCGATTACGAATTTTTGCGCTTCGAGCCTGCGCCGCTGGTTAAGCTGGACGTCTTGATCAATGGCGATAAAGTCGATGCCTTGTCTATTATTGTGCATCGGGATTTGAGTCAGAACCGTGGTCGAGATTTAGTCGATAAGATGAAAGATCTGATTCCGCGGCAGATGTACGAAGTGGCGATTCAGGCGGCTATTGGTGCCAAGGTCATCGCCCGCTCTACCGTAAAAGCCATGCGCAAAAATGTCACAGCCAAATGTTATGGTGGCGACATTACCCGTAAGAAAAAGCTGCTGGAAAAACAGAAAGCCGGTAAGAAACGCATGAAGCAGGTGGGTAGTATCGAGATTCCACAGGAAGCCTTCCTGGCGGTGTTGCAGGTCAATAAAGAGTAATAACGATCAATTATGGATTACGATTTTTCATTTTTTCTGGTGGTAGCCAGTTTTGTCACCGGCGTTGTCTGGGGTGGCTATAGCTTATATCTGAAGCGGGCCAATCTACCTTATCCTACTGAGAACGAGCCGTTATTGGTCGAATATGCCCGTTCGTTTTTTCCGGTGGTGTTGATCGTATTGTTGCTGCGCTCGTTTCTGTTCGAACCCTTTCGGATTCCCTCGGGATCGATGATGCCGACATTGTTGGTCGGTGATTTTATTTTGGTGAATAAATTCAGTTATGGGGTGCGCTTACCGGTGCTGAACACCAAGGTTATCGAAATGGGTGAGCCCAAGCGCGGCGATATCGTGGTGTTCAGGTTTCCGAAACAGCCGGAAGTCGATTACATCAAACGAGTGATAGGTTTGCCGGGCGACCGCGTCGCTTACTTTGATAAAAAGCTTTACGTCAACGGCGTACCCGCCAAGCAAGTGTCTTTGGGACGTTATCAAGGCGTCGGGCAGGGCAGCAATATGAGCGGTGCCGAGCGGCTGGAAGAGGATTTGTTGGGGGTTGAGCATTCCATCCTGGTAAGTCACGGGGCTTCGTCCGTAGAGGATGTGTTCGTTGTGCCGCAGGGTCAGTATTTCGTCATGGGCGATAACCGCGATAACAGTAATGACAGTCGTTATTGGGGTACGGTACCGGAAGCTAATCTGGTGGGTAGAGCCTTTTTTATCTGGATGAATTGGGACTGGCAAAATAACGGTATTGCTTTCGACCGGCTAGGCACAGTGCTGCGTTGAGCGGTTTGCTGTTAGATAATCCGAAAAAACAATGCTTAATGCGGTGGACTCTCAACAGTCGTCGGTTTATTTCTAATTTTTCTTGGGGGTAGTGTTATGCCGTCATCATTAAAAAAACAACGCGGTTTAACCTTTCTGTCCATTGCCTTTATTTTGGCGTTAATTGGTTTTTTTACCTTATTGATTCTAAAAATTGCGCCGATTTATATCAATCATAGCCGGGTGGTAAACGCCTTGAAAGCGGTGGAAAACACTACCGATATAGTGACTAAAACTAAGTCTGATATAAAGGGTAGCTTGGAAAAACGCTTTGATATGAATTATGTAGAGCACGTCACCAATGACAATATCAAAATTGTCGCGCAACCCGGCTATGTACGGGTTGACATCGACTACGAGCGAGTGGAGCCCATTATGGGTAATTTGAGTGTGTTGGTTGAATTCCACGAGGGATTCGAAGCTGGCAATAAGTGATTAAAAAGCCTGAAACTCTAGCCGGTAAGTTGGGTTTAACCTTTAACGATCCCAGCTTATTTACGATGGCTTTGACTCATCGTAGCATGGGTGCCAGAAATAACGAGCGCCTGGAATATCTGGGCGATTCCGTGTTGGGCTTCGTGATCGCCCAAAAACTATACGAACTGTTCCCCGAGGCGGGAGAGGGCGCCTTAAGCCGGCTACGTGCCAGTTTGGTCAACCAGAATTCGCTGGCGGAAGTGGCCAGACAGCACAATATCGGTGATTATCTAATTCTCGGTTCCGGCGAACTGAAAAGCGGCGGTTTCCGTAGAGATTCGATTTTGTCGGATGCGTTGGAAGCCATCATGGGGGCCTTGCTGAAAGACCAAGGCGTTGAGGTTTGTCAGCAGTGGATATTGCGATTATTCGATGACAAGCTGGCCGCGCTGAAAGTAGACGATTGGACCAAAGATCCGAAAACCCGTTTGCAGGAGTTGATGCAAGCCAGCCGTAAACCCTTGCCGATTTACGAATTGGTCAGCATGTCCGGCGCGGATCATGCCCAAACCTTTGAAGTGAAATGCACCATCGCATTAACACCGGAAACGCGCAATGGCGTCGGTATTTCCAGAAAGAAGGCCGAGCAGGCTGCTGCCGAAAATATGTTAAATTTTTTACAATCCAGGGATAAATGAACTGCGGATATGTTGCTTTAATCGGTAGGCCCAATGTCGGCAAATCGACGCTGATGAATCATTTGCTGGGTCAGAAACTCAGTATCACCTCAAGAAAACCGCAAACTACCCGGCACCGAATTCTGGGTATCAAGACGACAGCCGCTGGTCAAGCCATCTTCATGGACACACCGGGCATGCACAGCGACGAAAAAAAGGTATTGAATCGTTATCTGAATAAGACTGCGGACAGCACCTTGCTGGGAGTCGATGTCGTGATTTGGTTGCTGGATGGCTTGTATTGGCACGACTACGACGAGAAGATTTTCAAGAAACTCGAGCAAGCCGGACTGCCGGTTATCTTGGCAATCAACAAGGTCGATAAAATCAAGGATAAGGATGCGGTGCTGAAGTTCTTCGCCGAGGCGCAGCAAAAATATCCGTTTCAGCATATCGTGCCGGTTTCGGCCTTGAAAAATACCAATCTTGAGGTGCTGGAACAGCACATTATGGCGTTGCTGCCCGAGGCCGAGCTCATTTATCCGGAAGATCAAATCACCGACAGGCCGGAGCGCTTTTTTGCCGCTGAAATTATTCGCGAAAAATTGACTCGGCGTTTAGGCGATGAATTACCTTATGCGCTGACTGTCGAAATCGAACGCTACGAGGAGTTTCCGGAGCTTTGCAAAATATACGCGGCGATTTTAGTAGAGCGGGACAGCCAGAAAAGCATCGTCATCGGTAAACAGGGCGAAATGCTGAAAAAAGTCGGTAGCGAGGCGCGGGTTGATATTGAAAAATTGATCGGCCAAAAAGTCTATCTGGAATTGTGGGTTAAAGTGAAAAAGGGTTGGTCGGATAACGAGCGCGCCTTACAGAGTTTAGGTTTTAGCGATTTTGGCCATTAATGAGCGGCTTGGCCGTTTATTTACAGCCGGCGTTTGTTCTGCAGCATCGGCCATACCGGGAAACCAGCGTATTGTTAGATGTTTTTACCCGGGATTTTGGCGTGGTTTCCATGCTCGCCAAGGGCGTACGTAAGGAAAAGTCGAAAATAGCCGGGTTGTTATTGCCTTTCAGCGCCTTGCGGCTGTCGTTTGTCGATAAAAACGAACTAAAAATTCTGTCTCAGGTGGAATACGTCGACAGCTACCCTTTAGAGCGCTTGGCGCTTTACTGCGGATTTTATGTGAACGAGTTGGTGCAACTATTCGTGCACAAAGACGATCCCCAGCCCGAGATATTTAGCTGCTACGAGCGCTGCTTGAGTGGTTTATTGCTTGGTGAATGTATCGAGCAGACTCTGCGTTATTTTGAACTGGATTTATTGCAAGAAGCTGGCTACGCCGTTGCGATGGATTCGGAAGCTAACGGTAATCCCATCAAGATAGGTCAGCGCTACAATTTTTTAGCTGATTTCGGCATGGTCGCGGATAACGAAGGTTTGGTCGCTGGTGAAACCTTGTCAATATTGGCCGAAAGGGCTTCGTTGGAAGGCCGCGCGCTGCTCGAAGCCAAACTGCTCTTCAGAAAAATGCTGGATGGACATTTGCAAGGCAGACAGTTGAAAAGTAGGGATGTCCTGGCAAAAATTATTAAGTATTTATAGGCGAAAGATAAAAGTCAGGATAGGTTGACCGTCTTTCATCCCTCTTTCTCATCCGCTTGCGGACCAATATTCAATGGAAAAACAAATCATTTTATTAGGTGTCAACATCGACCATGTTGCGACCTTGCGTCAGGCGAGAGGTACTCGTTATCCCGAGCCGGTGCAGGCTGCGCTGATCGCCGAGCAAGCCGGTGCTGACGGTATTACCGCGCATTTGCGCGAAGACAGGCGGCATATTCAGGACAGAGATATTTATTTGTTAAAGGATATGTTGCACACCCGGTTGAATCTGGAGATGGCCGTGACAGAAGCCATGTTGGCGTTTGCGGTTAAGGTCGAGCCACAAGCTTGTTGTTTGGTGCCCGAGCGCCGAGAGGAATTGACGACCGAAGGCGGTCTGGATGTGGCAGGCGCCGCGGAAAAGATGCGTTCTGCTTGCCAACAATTGGCGGATGCGAATATAGAAGTCTCTTTGTTTATCGATCCGGATTATCGGCAAATCGACGCGGCGGTCCAGGCGGGGGCGCCGGTGGTGGAGTTACATACTGGTCGCTATGCCGATGCTGCAAGTAAACTAGAGCGGGAGCAAGAATTGCAACGAATCCGCACGGCTGCGGCTTATGCGCACCAAGCAGGATTGCAAGTGAATGCCGGCCACGGCTTGAATATCGCCAATGTGGAAGCTATTTGCCGGATTGAGCAGATTGTCGAGCTAAATATTGGTCATTCCTTGATTGCGCAAGCGTTGTTTTCCGGCTTGGATAGCGCGGTCAGGGATATGAAGCGCGTCATGCGGGAGTCGCGTTTACTCGGTTGATGTAATGCAGAACGAACTCGAGTTTTATCAATTAACCTCGATAGGCAATCGCGAGGTCAATCAGGATTGCATGGCGCACCGGGTGTGCTCTGATTACGCATTATTTGTGGTCGCTGACGGATTAGGCGGACATTACTCCGGCGAAAAAGCTTCACAATTTTTTTGCCGTAGCTTGATTGCTCTGGCGGAAAAATATCATGGTCATATAGCCTCAGTGAAGGCAGAAACGGTCATGGCTGCTTGGATTGCGGAAGCTGTTAGGAATATGAGTGAACTATTTGCCGACGATCCGTTTGCAAGCGATGCCCACACCACCTGTGCAATCCTGTATCTGGACCAGGAACGAGCGATAGTGGCGCATTGCGGAGATTCGCGAGTTTATCGGATCAATTCCGAGCAAGTTCTATGGCGTACAAAAGATCATTCTGTGCCCCAACAACTGTTTAACGAGGGAAAAATCAGCGAATGGGAGATGGGTGTTCATCCCGATCAGCATAAGCTGACCCGAAGTATCAATGTGTTGACTGCGCCTGCGGTGGATATTGCCTGTTTCCCACCGATGAAATGCGGCGAAACCTTTCTGCTCTGTAGCGACGGTTTTTGGGAGTTTGTAAAGGAACAGGAATTGTTGGCGTTATCGCAAGAGGGTAGCGGAAAGCCGGAGTTGCAGAAGATGGCAAAAATGGCAGTGTTACGAGCCCAAGGTAAAAGCGATAATGTTACTGTGCAGTGGGTCAGGCGGCGGCGTTAGCTGTTTAAGTGGAGGCTGGGGCTGAACCATGCAGCCCCCGGTAAACCGTATGGCTTAGTGTGTTGCCAAGCCGTGCTTTTGAATCCGGTAAAGCAAGGTGTCTCTGGAAATGCCCAATAAGCGCGCCGATTTGCTGCGATTGCCTTTGGTTCTGTTCAAAGCTTGCAGAATCATATCTGCTTCCAGTGCATCTAGTTGTAGACCCAACTCCGGCAAAGTAAAGTCCGAGCTGACTGTTATTGCGCTGCGGTTGAATTCGTGGGGCAGATTTTCCGGCTCGATTACTTTGCCCGCCAGCAGAATGCTTAGTCTTTCGCAAAGATTGCGCAATTCACGTACATTGCCCGGCCATTTGTAGCTGCGCAGCGTTTTTATGGCTTGTCTGCTGAAAGTAGGTGGTTCCAGGGAATGTGCGGCCGAGAAGTGTGTGAAAAAGTGTTTCGCCAGTATTTCTATATCTTCGGTGCGCTGATGTAATGCCGGCAATTCCAGCGGCACTACATTTAAGCGAAAATACAAGTCCTGACGAAATTGACCGTTTTCTATCAGTTTGGTGAGGTCGGCATTGGAGGCAGCAATCACGCGCACATTCACCATGTAGGGTTTGGTGCCGCCAACGGGTAAACATTCTCCCGACTCCAGAAAGCGCAAAAGTTTTGCCTGGATTCCCAAGGGTAAGGAATTGATTTCGTCCAGAAACAAAGTGCCGCCATCGGCTGCCTGAAACAAACCTTGCTTGTCCGATACCGCGCCCGTAAAAGCGCCTTTCTTATGGCCGAATATTTCTGATTCAACCAGACCCTCAGGGAGTGCTGCGCAATTTAAGGCGATGAAAGGTTTATTTGCGCGCGGGCTATCCTTTTGAATGGCCGTTGCCAGTACTTCTTTTCCCGTGCCGGTTTCGCCTTTGATCAGCACGGTAACGTCGGTCGCCGCAACGATACGAGCGCTGCGAATCAATGCTTCGATTGCGGGAGATTGTCCAATAATAGGATCGAAGTTATCCACTGTAAAACCTCTCAAAACGTCATGATGTGTTCAACGCGCATCGGATAGAGCCATGGGAAGGCTGCTAATAGCGCAAAGATAATAAACAAGGCTGCCACCGCGTGTTTAAAGTGCCGGATTTTCGAAAGCCTCGCCAGTAATGAGGTCATTATACCGACACCCATTACGGCAGGTAAAGTGCCCAATCCAAATGCTAACATCGTGAGCGCGCTGTGGGTAATGCTCCCCGTGGTAACTGCTAGTGCCAATGCCGTATAAATCAGGCCACAGGGTAGCCAGCCCCACACCATACCAAACAACAAAGCTTGGGTGCGGTTTTGTACCGGAATCAATCGGCGGCCGAATGGTTCGATCAGTTTCCAGAAGCGTGCGCCCATTTTTTCTATATAGGCAAAATACGGAAACCAGCCGCCAAGGTAAAGCCCTGCACCCGCCATCACCACGGCGGAGAGGAGTTGCAAAAATCTGTGCGCTTGGCCTTGAGCAAAAGGTAAAGTTAAGAAGGCCTCCAGCACGCCAACCAAGGCACCGGCCATCGCGTAGCTGAGAACCCGACCGATGTTGTAATTCAGCACGATGCCGAACAGACGGCGCTTGTCGTTACGAAGTTCGGGTTTCAGGCTGTAAGTCAGGGTACCGATAATGGAGCCGCACATGCCTATGCAATGCAGGCTGCTGAATAAACCCATTACAAACGCGGCAAGATAGGAAGCATTAAAGTCGAGGTAAAGATGCATAAACAAAAAGCCGAGGTAATAAGGTATCGAGTGGATTAGCGGGGATTATAGACGCTTTCCGAAACTGGAACGACGCGCAGATCTCTAAACTACCTGCCGTTGGACAAGTTATTCGCGCAGATACGATTCCGCCCTTGATGCTTGGCCTGATATAACGCATCGTCCGCTGCTTTCAATAAACTGGCAACGTCGTCGAACGTGTGGGCCTGTAGCGTCGCAACCCCGAGGGATATGGTCACGAAATTGTTGGGATTGTTCTGCGTATGCCGTATTTTCAGGTTCTCTATGGTTTCGCGGTACTGCTCGGCACGCATCAGGGCGCCTATGCTGTCGGTGTTGGGAAGCAGGATGGCGAACTCTTCACCGCCCAATCTTGCTACCAAGTCTTCGGGTCTGTGGGTAATGGTTTGCAAGGCACGCGCCACCCGTTTCAGGCACTCGTCGCCCATAGGGTGGCCAAAGTAGTCGTTAAATTGTTTGAAATTGTCAATATCGGCAATTAACAACGAGAGCGGCATGCCGGTGCGTTTGGACTGGTTCCATTGGCGTTCCAGGGCGGCGTCAAACGCTCTGCGGTTGGGTATCTCGGTCAGTCCATCCAGCGATGCCAGTTTTTCCAATAAATCGGATTTAGTTTTTAGCTGTATTTGAGTGCGTACTCTTGCTAAAACAATCGATGGCGAAAACGGTTTGGTGATGTAGTCGCTACCGCCGATTCGAAAACCGTGTACCTCATCTTCTTCCGAGTGTTTAGCGGTCAGAAAAATAATCGGAATATTGCGGGTTTTATCTGACGACTTGAGCTGGTGGCATATTTCATAACCATCCATGTCGTCCAGCATGATGTCCAGTAGGATCAGATCGGGAAGCTGGCTGGTGGCGATATGTAACGCCAGTTCGCTATGCACGGCTACTTTTACCGTGTAATGGGGTTCGAGAATATTCTTGATAAGATCCAGATTTTCCGGGCTATCATCCACGGCCAGAATGGTATGCGTGTTTCTACTTTCCATTTTCCTATATCCGATGTTCCAGTATGTGGTTGAGAGCTTGCGCGGCATCTACAAACTGGTAATTGGCAATTTGTTTTTTGATGGGCAATAAGATTTGCAGCAGAGCTTTATCATCGATATGGCGCATAATCCGCTCAAGTTGCTGGTCCGAGTCGGAATCGAAGGTTTGCAGTTTATCAATCAATATGGCCAGCTGTTGCCGAGTTTCCAGTGTCGAGTAGCGCAGTTCACCGTCGCTGTGGCTTTCGCTGTTGGCCAAATTACTGTTGATACTGCTGATAACCTTGCTCATCTCCAGTGTGGTGGCGGCAATATTACTATCGATATACGGGACGTCGGCAATATTGGCGCGGAAATCGATTAGCGACTCTTCCAGCCGTACTAAGTGGCTTTGCAATTGTAACGCTCCGAGGGAGCCGACTAAGCCTTTCAAAGTATGGACTAATTGATAGGCCTTGTCGTGCTGGTTATGTATGAAGGCTTGGCCGATTTCGTTCATGGTATCCGCATGGTTTTCAGCAAATTTTAGTAACACTTTTCGATAGACGGCAAGATTCCCTGCCGTATGTTGTAAGCCGGCCGAGGTGTCTATGCCATACAGATAAGGAAGCGGATTGCTTTCCAACTGTTCGCTGTTGGGATCGGTCTGGGGTATCCCGTCGGCTCGCGGTTTAATCCATTTTGCCAGCGTGGCGTAAAGCGTTTCCGGTAATATCGGTTTGCTGATGAAATCGTCCATATCGGCTTGAAAGCATTTGTTGCGATCATTACTCATCGCGTTAGCGGTCATCGCTATGACCGGCAAGGTTTGACAGCCGGGGAGTGTTCGTAGTTGTTTGGTGGTTTGATAGCCATCCATCACCGGCATTTGCACATCCATTAGCACGCAGTCGTAAGTGGTTTGTTGCAGTTTGCCCAAGGCGATTTCGCCGTTTTCGGCCACGTCGACTTGCAAATGTGCTTGTTCCAGCAACTCGATGGCCACAATTCGATTCACTTCGTTGTCTTCAACCAGCAATACTCGGGCGCCGCTGATATGTTGCAATTTCCCCGTATCGAGGGGGAGCTTTTGTTGGTATTGCGCATTGCGTATCGAAGCAAGGCTGGTAATGCCCAGTTTGACGCTAAAGGTAAATGTAGAGCCCAGGTTTTCTTGGCTGGTGACGCTTATCGTTCCGCCCATTTGTTCAACCAATTGTTTGGAAATGATCAGGCCCAAGCCCGTGCCGCCGTAATGACGTGTGACGCTACTGTCCCCTTGGCTGAACGCCTGGAATAGTTTGGCTTGTTTTTCTGCATTCATGCCGATGCCGGTATCGCTGATACTAAACTGCAAACAAGTCTGTTGCGCAGAGCGCTTAAGTTCGGTGAGCGTGACTCTTACCTCGCCATGTTCGGTAAATTTGATCGCATTCCCGATCAGATTGATAAAAATTTGCCTTAGCCGTTGCGGGTCGCCGATCACCGGGAGAAAAGTTAGCGTCTTAGGTGGGCGAATCAAGGCTATGCCTTTGCTGGCGCAGAGTTCCGACATCGTGGAAAACACCTTGTCCAGCATTTCTTCCAATAGAAAAGGTACGGATTCCAGTTGCATTTTTCCGGCTTCCATTTTGGAAAAGTCCAGAATGTCGTCAATGATGGTCATCAACGAGCGCGAGGCGGTTTCCACTCTTTCCAGGTAGTCGCGCTGTTTGGCGGAGATGCTGCTGTTTAGACATAATTCAACCAAGCCGATAATGGCATTCATCGGCGTGCGTATTTCGTGGCTCATATTGGCGAGAAATTCCGATTTTACCCGTGTTGCCTGTTCTGCCTGCTGCTTGGCTTCCAACAGCCGTTGCTCGGTTTGCAGCCGGTCGGTGATGTCTTGCATGGTGCCTTGAACGCCAGTGGGTTTGTCATTAACGTCGCGAATAACTTGTCCGCGTTGGTGGACATGACGAATTTGGTCGTTACCGAGCACTATCCGATGTCTGAAATCGAGACTGCCGCTACTGATCGCGTTTTGCATCGATGTTTTGAAAAAGCTTTGGTCGTCCGGGTGAACCAGCGTGCTTAAAAGGCTGGAAAAGGTGGGAGTAAAAACAGCTTTACTGGTTGCGGTGATCCGATACATTTCGTCCGACCAGCTAAAGTGATTGTCCGGCAAATGCCAATGCCAATCACCGATATGGGAAATACTTTGTGCATCCAGTAAGCGCTGTTTTTGGTCTTGCAGTGCATTGATGGCACGGCTGCGTTCCAGTTCGGCGGTAATTTGCAACGCGAATAATTTCAGGGTGTCTGTGGCAAAGGTAGTATCGGGAATGGGCCGACAGTATGATACCGAGATAAATCCGAAACTATTTTGTTGTTTGTCGTGTAACGGAATGCCCAGATAGCCTTGAATTTGTTGGCGTCGCAGCCAGTCGGCGTCGGGGAATCGTTCCGCTACATTATGTTCGACACAACAAATAGAGCCCGCGGCCACCTCGCGGCAAGGCGAATTATCCAGGCTGAATTCGCGGTTACCGACAATTTTGCCTTTTGTGCAAAGCGATAGGCTACGGGCACGCCCATTGCCCGTTGTTTCGGCAATTAATGCAAAATCGGCTCCCAGGGTCTCCACGGTCAATAGCGTCAGATTATCCAGCAGCGACGCGGCACTTTGCGGCAGGTTGCTGGAGACGATATTCCTAATCACACTGGATTGCTGACGCTGCTGAGTGATGTCACTCACCAGACCCTGATAGTCAATAATCTTGCCTTGCTCGTTGCGCACCACCATCTTGCGGTCTTGCACCCATTTTATGCCGCCGTTTTGGGCGACGATGCGATAGGGTTGATGCGCTATTTCGGAACAGTCCGGATCGTTGCGGCAGGTGGCGATCTCGCGAAGGAAAACCCCGACATCGTCGGGATGGATCAGGTTGAGATAAAACAGATTGCCGGTAATCAATTGTTCGACACTGTAGCCGAACAGCTGGCGGGCGTTCTCAGTGGCGAACTCTATCGGTAATCCTTCGGAATTATTCCATTTCAATACCACCGCCGCGCTCTGGCTGATAATTTGATAGGCGCGTTGCAGATTATGCTCCGACTGCTTACGCACGCTGATGTCTTGGTGCGTGCCGCATAGCCGGCTTGGAGCGCCGCTGACCGGATCGTACGCGACAACGGCGCCGGAACCTTGTATCCATACCCAATGGCCGAGTTTATGGCGCATGCGAAATTCCACGACATAGGGGCGGTCGGAGGCTATATGTTTGGCAACGAACTGTTTCACTCGTTGTCTGTCGTCCGGATGCAGGCGTTTGTCCCAGTCGCTGACATAGTTATCCAGCTCGTCATGGCTGAGGCCCAACATGTCCAGCCAACGTTGATTCACGGAATGTTCGCCGCTTAGATAATTCCAATCCCAGTAGCCTAGCTGGGCGCCGTCTATGACCAGGGCCAATTGTTCTTCAACTTGTTTTCGCGGCGTGATGTCGATATGGAACTGAATTAATTCGCTGTTGTTCTGCGTGGACAGACGGGTAAGCGAGATTTGCTGCCATGTTTGATTTGGAAAGGCATAGTCGCTAGCAGGCATAGCCTTGCCGGCTTTGATGTGTTGGCATAAGGGACATTCTGTTTCGGCATGGTTGGTCGGGTGAAACCAGGCGTGTATGGCTTGTCCGACTAATTCCGCCGGGGACTTGCCAACCGACAAAGCGGCTGCCTGGTTGGCATGGCGAATAATCCCCTGATTATCGACCACGATGGCGGATTGGGCGAGATGGTCGTAAAAGTCGCCGATGGGTGTCAGTCCGGAGGATGAAATTTGCCGATTTGACAGCAGTTCGCTAAAAATCAACAAGACAGCCAGTCCGGGCAGCAAAACTATCAATATTTTGGTCAGCTCACTCGTGCCGTTTATGTTTTGATAGAGCACAACGGTAATCTCACCTATCAACAGTAAACACACTGCGACCAGCACGAACCGGCGTATCTGATTGGCAGTATTGGCAAGTTTATCTGTCATAGTTTGCTGATGTCGGGGATCTGGCCGGGAGGGACGGGAAAAATCTTAGACCGGGTATCGGTAAATGTGAATCCATGTCGCCGGAAAACTGTCCGGTGCTCAGCAAATTGGGATTTTATAGGCTGCTCCGGCCTGTTCTTTAACCAGCTTGGGAACCAGATAACCGGGTAGATGGCTTTGCATATCTTCGAGCAATTGCCGGGCGGTGGTTTCGGAGACTTCAAAATGACCGGTGCCGCTGGCGTGGTCCAGCAAATGCAGGTAGTAAGGCAAAATCCCCAGATCAAATAGCTTTTCGCTCAGTTCGCAGAGAGTGCGGCCGGCATCGTTAACTCCCTTTAGCAGAACGCTTTGGTTCAATAAAGTGATGCCGTGGCGGCGTAAATCGCCGCAAATAGCTCCAACGGCAGCACTCAGCTCATTCGCATGATTGGCGTGAAATACCATCACAACTTGTTGCGACAGGCTGGAGAAAGAGTTGAGCAGTGGTTGGGTGATGCGCATTGGTAGCACGATGGGCACTCGGCTATGAATGCGAATACGTTTGATATGTTCAATCTCACCTAACCGTGCCAACAGCTGGCCGAGTTTTTCGTCATTTAGCAGCAAGGGGTCGCCGCCACTGAGGATGACTTCGCTGATTTCCGGATGGCTAATGATGTAGCTAAGCGCTTGTTGAATTTTTTGCGTTGACAACTGCAACTCCGCATAAGGGAAATTGCGCCGAAAACAATACCGGCAGTGCACTGCGCAAGCGCCGGTGCTGATCAACAATACCCGGCCGTGATACTTATGAATGATGCCTGCTTCGGCGACCGCGCCTAGGTCGCCTACCGGATCATGGCTGTAGCCCGGATAGTCGATCAGTTCGTTCTGAGTCGGCAGCACTTGTCTCAGCAAGGGGTCATTTGGATCGCCGCGGCGCATGCAATCAGCAAAGCCGCGCGGCACACGGAGCGGAAAGGCTTTGAAATCCGGCAGCAATGCCATGCTGTCTGTTGAAATATTCAAATAGTCACAAAGGGCCTCGACGCTGGTAAATGCGTCGGCCAGCGCCTGTTGCCAGCCGGCGGTTTGGGTGTTCAATGCTGCTCCGGTTTCCGATTAAAAATCTTATCCATTATAATCGTCCGACTATTATTTGTTTCACGAGGAAAAAATGGCGACTTTTAGCACCAACGAGTTCAAGGGCGGTTTGAAAATCATGCTGGACAACGACCCTTGTTCGATTATCGAAAACGAGTTTGTTAAGCCGGGCAAGGGGCAGGCGTTCAATCGGGTCAGGATCAGAAATCTGAAAACCGGCCGCGTCATCGAACGTACCTTCAAATCCGGCGATACCGTCGAAGGTGCGGATGTCGTTGATAAGGAAATGCAGTATCTGTATAGCGATGGCGAATTCTGGCATTTCATGGTGCCGGATACATTTGAGCAGTATCAAGCCGATAAAAATGCGGTGTCCGATGCGATCAAATGGTTGAAAGAGCAAGATATTTGCACGATGACCTTGTGGAACGACTCACCGCTGTCGGTTACCCCGCCCAATTTCGTAGAATTGGCCATAACCGAAACCGATCCCGGTCTGAAGGGCGATACGTCCGGCGGCGGCGGTAAACCGGCTACGCTGGAATCCGGTGCCGTGGTGCGCGTACCCTTGTTTGTACAGATCGGCGAAGTGATTAAAGTCGATACCCGTACCGGCGAATACGTTTCCCGCGTCAAAGAGTGACGGTAAGCTGGCAGCCGAGCTGCCCACTGGCGCATTTGCGCACTCGCGCGCAAATGCTGGCGGCGATACGGCGTTTTTTCGAGGTACGGGGTGTGCTGGAAGTCGAGACGCCGCTATTGTGCCCAGCCACCGGTACCGATCCGCAGCTGGATTTTTTCAGCAGTCAGTTTAACTTCCCCCCCACCCGACCCACTCTGTTTCTGCAAACTTCGCCTGAGTTCGCGATGAAACGGTTGTTGGCCGCTGGTAGCAGCAGTATTTATCAGATCTGCAAGGCCTTTAGGAACGGCGAAGCCGGGCGCTATCACAATCCGGAATTCACGATTTTGGAATGGTACCGGGTCGGCTACGATTTGCGGCAATTGATGGCGGAAGTCGCCGAATTATTGTTGCAGTTGTTGCAACCTTTTCATGCCGCATTGCCAGCCAAACAAATCAGCTACCAACAGCTATTTTTGGATGCCACCGGCTTGGATCCCTTGGCATTTTGCAGCAGCGATTATGAGGCTTATGCGGCTGCGAATGCGCTTCCGGAAGCTGTCGACCTATGCGGCGACGATCATGCCTTGTGGCTGGATTTTATTTTTAGCCATTGCGTCCAGCGGACGATGGATAAAGATACGATTTATTTGCTGCATAGCTATCCGGCGATACAGTCTTCGCTGGCGCGCCTAAATGCCGATGACTCTCGGCTCAGTGAGCGTTTTGAAGTGTTCATCAACGGTGTGGAGTTGGGCAACGGCTTTTATGAGCTGGCCGATCCTGTTGAACAGGAGGCACGTTTTGATAAGGAAATTGCCTATCGGCTAAGCCATGACTTGCCGGTAGTTAGCAAAGATGAAGCATTTTTGCAGGCATTGAAATTCGGTTTGCCGGATTGCAGCGGGGTAGCAATTGGTTTGGATCGGCTGCTGATGATTGCTCTGGGCAGTGAGTCTATCAGTGATGTGCTGGCTTTTCCGGTCCGCGTTTGAAGCTCAATGTTGAAAGGCTTGAAAAAACTCCCCCTTCGCCGAAGGGGGATGTAGTAGGTAGGTGTACCTAAAAACGATTAATCGATTTATTTAGTAGGGCCAGCTGAGCGAGCTTTTTTGCTGGTCCGGATGGTCTGCAGCATCTAGCGCTGTTTGTATGTCGTCTACGAAAAAGCGTCTAAGGCCGCGGCCAAGGCGATGGGCTAGCACCGGTAGAGCTTGATCTTTGTCTAGGTAGGCCACGGGTTCGCGACCCTTGCGGTAATGGTGTAGCGCTCTTCTGACTGCGCCGCACAGATAGCACTCCGTGCCCTCAGGAAGAGTAGAGTTCAAATCGCGAAGTAGATGTGGAGTTATTTTATTCATAGCATCCCCCTCCTCATTCGGAGTGTTGGGCGGTAATCCTTATGCCATGCGAAGATCCGCGACCGGGATCTGTTATTTAATAAAAATAACGTGATTAACTTATCAATTTGGCAAAAAAAGTCAACGAGTATTTGGTGGGGTTTTTTGACGTATATCAATACCTTGGATGACTGCTTCCCAAGGTATCCGGTGGTAAGCTTAACAAGAACAAAGGGCGGACAAGACAGTCCGCCCTCAGATTTACCTTAATCCTGCTTTTCTGTTTTGCCGGCAGGGGTACGCAGTCTTATACCCAATTCTTTCAATTGTTCTTCGCTGACCAATGCCGGCGCATTGAATAATGGGCAAGCGGCAGTCTGAGTTTTCGGGAACGCTATGACGTCGCGGATCGAGCTGGCGCCGGTCATTAACATCACCAAGCGGTCCAAACCAAAGGCGATACCGCCATGCGGAGGCGCGCCGTATTTCAAGGCATCCAGCAGGAAGCCGAATTTTTCGCGGGCTTCTTCGTGGCCTATGCCGAGAATGTCGAATACGGTTTGTTGCATCGCAGTGCGGTTGATCCGAATCGAGCCGCCGCCGACTTCGGTGCCGTTCAACACCAAGTCATAAGCGCGAGACAGCGCGGTGCCGGGGTTGGCGACCAATTCTTCCACCGAGCAGCTCGGTGCGGTAAACGGATGGTGAATTGCGGTGTAGCGTTGGGCTTTTTCGTCCCAGGCGAACATCGGGAAGTCCACGACCCAAAGCGGTTTCCAGGGGCCGGTCAACAAGTTGCGATCCAGGCCGAGCTTAACGCGCAGAGCGCCCATGGCTTCGTTGACGATGCCGGCTTTGTCGGCACCAAAGAAAATCAGGTCGCCGTTTTGAGCGCCCACTTTCGCCATGACTTTGGCCCAGACATCAGCCGGAGCGAATTTGACGATAGGCGACTGCAAGCCTTCGACACCAGCAGCTAAATCGTTGACTTTGATATAAGCCAAGCCTTTTGCGCCGTAAATGCCGACAAATTTGGTGAGTTCGTCGATCACGCTGCGGCTCAAGTCGCCGCCTTCCGGCAATTTCATGGCCACGACGCGGCCGTTTGGATCGTTGGCGGGGCCGGAGAAGACTTTGAAATCCACGCCTTTCATTTCCTCGGCAATGTCTACCAGTTCCAGCGGGATACGCAGATCCGGACGGTCCGAACCGTAACGATTCATGGCTTCGGCATAACTCATGACCGGGAATTGGTCGCCCAAATCCACGTCGATAATCTCCTTGAACAAGCGGCGGATCATTTCTTCCATTACCGCCATGATCTCTTGTTCATTCATGAACGAGGTTTCGATATCCAGCTGGGTAAATTCCGGTTGGCGATCAGCCCGCAAATCCTCGTCGCGGAAGCAACGCACGACTTGGTAATAGCGGTCCATGCCGGCAATCATCAGCAACTGTTTGTAGAGCTGCGGCGATTGCGGTAAAGCAAAGAACGAATTTTGATGGGTCCGGCTGGGTACGATGTAATCGCGCGCGCCTTCCGGCGTAGCCTTGGTCAGATACGGTGTTTCGATTTCGAAAAATTCGTGGTCGTCCAGATATTGACGCAGGTTGCGGGTCACATCGCGGCGTACTTTCATTTTTTGCTGCATCGCGGTGCGGCGCAAGTCGATGTAACGGAAACGCAGGCGGGTTTCTTCGTTGACTTCGATGTCGCTTTCCAGCGGGAATGGCGGAGTTTCCGCTTCGTTGAGTACCTCTATGTGCTTGCCTAATATTTCAATTTGGCCGGTGGACATATTGGGATTATGCGTGCCTTCAGGCCGGTCGCGGACGATACCTTCGATACGCAGCACATATTCACTGCGCACGTGTTCGGCAATCGCAAAGCTTTCGGCCATATCGGGATCGAACACCACTTGCACCAAGCCGGCGCGGTCTCTCAAGTCGATAAAAATAACGCCGCCGTGGTCACGGCGACGATGAACCCAGCCGCACAGGGCAACGGTTTGACCTAGATGTTGGGTGTTCAATTCTCCACACTTGTGGCTACGCATAGTTGTTCTCGGGTTAATCAAAATACGGGGATAGGTAAAAATTAGGAAGTGCCAGTCGTTTCGGAAAACTGGCAGTTACCATGAGATTCCTAATGGTTATGGTTCGGGCAGCCGCTGCAACTGCTGGCTTTTTCCGGGGCTTTGCTTTCGCCGGCGACGTTTTTCTTGTTGCCGCTTTTAAAATCGGTTTCGTACCAGCCGCCGCCTTTCAAACGAAATCCCGCTGCGGAAATTTTCTTTTTTAATTCCGCTTCATTGCAGGCAGGGCACACGACCAGGGGCTCGGCACCCAATTTTTGCAGCGCTTCGTGTTCGTGTCCGCAAGCATTGCATTGGTATTCGTAAATAGGCATCTGCTTCTCCAGTTGAAAGTGTTTAAATCGGCTTACTAAGGGCGGGGTTTTAAATTTTCAAGGCCCTTAATGTTAGAATAACTAGCTATTTTAAATGAAAACGCCCGGAGATTATGGATAAATTGACCATTCGCCAACCTGATGATTGGCATTTGCACGTCAGAACCGGCAGTATTTTAAAAACGGTGATCGGGCATACTGCCAGGCAGTTCGGTCGCGCCATTATCATGCCGAATTTAAAACCCCCGGTCACCACGGTCGCGCAGGCTTTGCTTTACAGGCAGGAAATTTTGGCCGCTTTGCCGCCAGACTCCACGTTTCAGCCTTTGATGACTTTGTATCTAACGGCAAGTACCTCCGTTGAGGAAATCAAAAAGGTGGCCGATGCCGAGCATGTTCATGCCTTCAAGCTATATCCGGCCGGAGCAACCACCAATTCCGATGCCGGAGTCGCCGACATTGAAGCGGCTTATCCTTTATTTGCGGCGATGGAGCAACACGGCGTACCGCTGTTAATCCACGGTGAAGTGACGGATGCGGAATACGATATTTTTGACCGCGAAAAACTGTTTATCGATAACAAGCTAAGCAAGCTTACCCGGCAATTTCCGGCACTACGCATCGTTTTAGAGCATCTGACGACCCAGGAAGCGGTGCAATTTGTCGAAGCTGCATCCGAGAATATCGCCGCGACTATTACCCCGCAGCATTTGCTCTATAACCGCAATGCCATTTTGGCGGGCGGTATTCGTCCGCATTTCTATTGTTTGCCTATCTTAAAGCGCGAGCATCATCGCCAAGCCCTGATAAATGCGGCTACCAGCGCTAATCCCAAATTTTTCCTTGGTACCGATAGTGCGCCGCATTTGACCGGCTTGAAAGAAAATAGCTGTGGTTGTGCCGGTTGTTATAGCGCGCATGCGGCATTGGAATTGTATGCCGAAGCCTTCGAGCAGGTTGGCGCACTGGACAAGCTGGAAGGCTTCGGCAGTTTTTATGGCGCGGATTTTTACGGTTTGCCGCACAATTCCGCGAGCGTTACTTTAGAAAAGCAAGCCTGGATGGTACCGGAAGCCTATGCCAATACCGATGACACTATTACCCCATTACGGGCTGGAGAGAGTTTGGCGTGGCGCTTAGTGGCCGCCTGATCCCTTGTAATGAGTGGGGCAATTCAACCCGCTTAACGGTTTGTTTCAACCGATCCTGGCGTCTTTTGATGTCGACTTGAGATGTATCGGGCATTGCCGGCTGTAATAGTGTTGGCATGAAACTGGCTTAATCTTTTGGCATAACGCTGGCACGATTCTGGTTGCTTGAATGTCCATTGCCCGGATCGATATTATCTCGAAAAATGACCATACCCGATAAACTGATTTACCGCTGGGGCATCCTACCGCTTTGGCTATTGTTGTCTGCAAGCGTTTATTTTCGCTCGCCCATACCCATCGATGAAACGCGCTATCTCAGCGTGGCCTGGGAGATGTGGCTACGTGGCGATTTTCTTGTTCCGTATTTGAATGGTCAAACCTATAGTCATAAGCCGCCTTTATTATTCTGGCTGATTCAGGCCGGTTGGAGTGTATTCGGCGTTAACGAGTGGTGGCCAAGTTTGGTTGGGCCGTTTTTGGCTCTGGCAAATCTTTTATTGACGCGAAAATTGGCGGAAAAACTTTGGCCGGAGCAGGCTGCGGTCGCTTTATCGGCGCCGTGGATATTGATTGCGACGTTGCTGTGGACCTTATTCGCCACGTCTATCATGTTTGATATTCTGCTGACTAGCTGGGTGCTGTTAGGCATGCTAGGTGTTCTGGAAGTTGTGCAAGGTGCGGAGCGCAAGGGTTGGATACTGGTTGCGGCAGCGTTGGGTTTAGGTATTCTAAGCAAAGGACCTGTGATTTTTTTGCATCTAATCCCCACCGTGGTTTTGGTGATTGTCTGGGCGCCGCGTCCTATTGTATTCAGTCGCTGGTTAAGCGGCTTGTTGCTCGCAGCTTTGATCGGAGCAGCGATAGCGCTAGTCTGGGCGATTCCGGCTGCCATTGCCGGTGGCGAGCAATACGCCAACGCGATATTGTGGCATCAGACCGCTGATCGCGCAGTCAGCACCAAAATCCATACCCGTTCGCTGTTTTGGTATCTGCCTTTTTTACCGATGTTTTTGTTCCCCTGGTTGTTCTGGCCGCATTTCTGGGGCAGTTTGCGCGGCAGCCGATTTTTTAATGATAACGGTCTGCGCTTTTGTCTGGTTTGGCTGGTATCAACCTTTGTGGCGTTTTCGTTATTGCCCAGCAAGCAAATTCATTATTTGATTCCGATGTTACCGGCGTTTGCGTTGTTGGTAGCCAAGGTGGTGGTGCATACCCAAAAGCCGAGATTGGGTGGCGAGTGGTTGCTGCCGGTGTTGTTCGGCGCAATCGGGGTGTTTTTAGTTTATCTGCCCAAGGTACCGGGTTTGTCGAAATTGAACTGGGTCCAGACTGTGCAGCCGGCATGGGGTTTGAGTGTGTTGGCTATTGCCGTCATGTTGGCGCTATTGGTTTGGATTAAGCGCACGTTGTCGGTTGCGGCAATCTCGACTGCGTTGGTGGCGGCAATTTTTGTCGGATTTATATTTTTCTTTAGTTATGCCGGCCCGGCATACGACCTGCAACCCGCTGCGTTAAAAGTGAAAAGCTTTAACGATCGGCATATTCCTTATGTCTATGTTGGCAATTACCAAGGGCAATTCAATTTCTTGGGGCGATTAACCCAGCCACTGCCGGTTTTACCTGCTGAACGGCTTGCCGATTGGGCGGCACAGCATGCGGACGGTTACCTGATTTCCCTGGAAAAAAACCAGCCTAGCGACGTCGTATATCTACAGCCGCATCGGGAATATTGGCTGGTATTTCGGCGCGCGGGGCAGGCTGCTGATGTCAAGCCCCTATAACTCAAACCTGTACAAAATTCTTATCCGTGTATAAGCGTTTGATACAATTCACAACTTTTTCAACTTTTACCAAGATATGAAGATTTCTGTAGTAGTCCCCGTTCACAATGAAACGGACAATGTCGAATTGCTGATCGAGGAAATCCATCGTGCGCTGGGCGATGGGGAAACCTATGAAATGATTTTTGTGGACGACGGTAGTACCGATGACACTGGCCTAAAACTGCAAGGTGCAATGCAACAATATCCGACTCTGCGCGTGCTGACACATCAACGCAGTTGCGGACAAAGCCGTGCCGTGCATACCGGCGTTTCGGCAGCGCGCTACCCATGGATCGCCACCTTGGACGGCGACGGCCAGAACGATCCGGCCGATATACCCCATCTGGTCGCGGCTTGGCGCGAGCAAAACGACAGCCAATTGTGGATGCTGGCCGGCTTTCGGCATAAGCGCAACGATACCGGTTGGCGCAAGTTTTCCTCCAAGTTTGCCAACGCGGTGCGGCAGTCAATTTTGCATGACGCCACGCCGGATACCGGTTGCGGCTTGAAGTTATTCCTGCGCGATAAGTTTTTGGCCTTACCGTATTTTGATCATATCCACCGTTTCCTGCCGGCGTTAATCCGGATGGCGGGCGGAAATGTCATTTCCGTAAAAGTGAATCATAGGCCGAGAAATTTCGGCACGTCGAAGTACGGAACCTTGGACCGGGCGCTGGTTGGCATCGTCGACTTGCTGGGCGTGGTTTGGTTGAAAAAACGCCATAGCCTGCCAATTGTCAGCGAGATTCAGCGTGGCTAGTTGCTGGTTCAACCCGTTTGTTCCGGCGTATTTTAGGAGTCTTTAACATGGAAAATGGAATCGTTTATTTTTTTACGCATTTGGCGGATAAATGGCAGCACCATTTATCTATCATGGACTCGAATGACATAATTTGGCTCAGCATCGGTTTGGTGGGCCAGACCTTGTTCATGATGCGTTTTATCGTGCAATGGATACACAGCGAGCGGCACCAGAAGAGCATGATTCCGGTAAGTTTTTGGTATTTCAGTTTGTCGGGCGGGGTCATCGTATTGGCTTACGGTATTCACCGAGTGGATCCCGTGATTATCCTGGGTCAATTGCCCGGTACTTTTGTGTATGCCAGGAACCTAATATTAATTCGCCGCGAACATCGCGATGCGTTGGCGGAGATGACCGAGCAAGATCTGGGGACCTAATCGATTTGACTAGCCGGATAACGACATAAGCTATTTTGGCGCAAGGATTTTTCCTAACTATTGAAAACAGACTGAATTTTTACCCTAAACTATGGCCCGAGCAAATGGCGTTTTGACGAGGTGTGCGATGAGGGTGTTAATTTTGCTGGCGATGGTTCTGAGTTATCACTCGGCAAGCGCGGAGGTATTTAAATGTATCGGCAAGGACGGCAAAACCATTTATCAGGCCAAACCTTGCCAAACCAGCGATAAGACCGTGCAGTTGGATATTCAAGCCAATGAAGCACAAGAGGCAGCGGCCAAAGCCAAGCTGGAAGCCCTGCAAAACGAACAGGAAGCTGCCAAAGCCGCCAAACTGGAAGCTGAAAGACGCGATGCGATACTGAAAAACCAAACCGAATCGACAAATGCCCTAAAGCAAAGTGCGATTGCGCAACAGCAGCAAGTTGAAGCGGAACAACGCCAAGCAGCAGCCTTGGAAAGACAAGCGCAACAAAACAGTAATAGGGTGTTGATTGTCGCGCCTCCCACCGCGTTACCGGGCATGCCCGCACCGGTGACCACCGAAATTTTACGTTAGTCAGTCTCGGGAACCTCATGCTCTGGTTAAAAGCCTTACATTTGATTTTTATGGTGACCTGGTTTGCCGGCTTGTTTTATTTGCCCAGGTTATTTGTTTATCACGCAATGAGCGACGACAGTATCAGCAACGAGCGCTTTAAAGTCATGGAACGCAAACTGTACTATGGCATCATGACGCCCGGCATGATTTGTACCTTTATCTTTGGTGTGTGGATGTTGGGCGATTACGCCTGGATGCTGTATTCCGGCAGCGGTTGGCTACATCTAAAGTTGGGTTTGTTGGGCTTGCTGGTGTTTTACCATGTGTTTTGCGGCAAATGGCTGCTGGATTTCAAGCATGATCGCAACCGGCATTCGCATGTGTATTTCCGCTGGATCAACGAGATTCCGGTATTGTTTTTAGCCGCCATAGTCTTGCTGGCCGTCGTCAAACCTTTCTAATACATGCCATCCTCGGCATGTAGGCCCCTGAGGCGGGAGTGATGCTCACTCAGTGCAGCCAAGCGTTCCGGTGTGCCTATGTCCATCCACAGGCCGGAAAACTTCTCCCCGCTAATCCGCTGTTGCTGCATGGCTTGGTTTAACACCGGTCTCAGTTTTAACGGCGCGACCGGGATGTTGGCAAACAGCTTGGGGTGATAAACGCCGATACCGCTGAAGGTGAGTTTGTTCAAGCCTTGTTCCGACAATACACCGTCGGCATTCAGCGAAAAGTCACCTTCCGGGTGATGCGGCGGATTATTGATCATCACCAAATGAGCCAGATCAATGGCTTGGGTTCGCAAGTTGGCCAAGGGATAATCGCAAATAATGTCGGCGTTAAGCACCAGAAACGGCTCATTGCCCAGCAAAGGCAGGGCCTTGGCAATGCCTCCGGCGGTTTCCAGCGCGGTTTCGCCTTCATCTGAATACCCAATCGAAACATTCCAGCGCTTACCATCTCCACAATAGTCTTTAATCTGCGCGCCTAGATGGGCGATGTTGATGACGATTTCGGTAAAGCCGGCGTGTGCCAGGTTTTCCAGGGTGTATTCAATCAGCGCCTTGCCGGCGGCTTTCAATAAGGGTTTGGGGGTGTGGTCGGTCAAGGGCCGCATTCTTTCTCCGCGCCCGGCCGCTAAAATCATTGCCTTCATGCAGATGCCTCGACACGCGGCAGCACCTGTTCTTGCAGAAACTGCTGCATCTCGGTGAGCTCGGGATAGAGCTCGCAAACCCTAGAAATATAAGCCAGGGTGCGCGGAATGTCGGCCAAATAATCGGATTTTCCGTCGCGCAGATGCAGTCTGGCGAAAATGCCGACGGCTTTCAGGTGGCGTTGCATGCCCATCAGATCGAACCAGCGCTTGAATTGATTGAAATCGGCTTTCAGCAGTCCGGCTGACAACAGGCGTTGATGATATTGCTGGGCCCAGCTGATGACTTGCTGTTCGGGCCAAGCGATGTAACAGTCGCGCAGCAGCGACACTAAATCGTAGCTGATAGGGCCGACGACGGCGTCTTGAAAGTCGATAACACCCGGTGAGTTGTGTTCCAGCACCATCAGGTTGCGCGAGTGGAAGTCGCGGTGCACGCAGACTTGCGGCTGTTCAAGTGCCGAATCAATCAAGATAGCGTTGAGAGATGTCGCGAGCGTATGGGGAATCGTAATGCCCAGTAGATTTTCCAAAAACCATTCGTAAAAAATACCGAGTTCCCGCAGTAGCAGAGCGCTGTCGTAAACCGGCAAGCCGCAATCGAGCGGATTTACGCCGGTTTGTAGTTTGAACAAGCTGTCCATGGCTTGTCGATACAACAGTTCTGCATCGCCTGTTTGTAAGCGGTCAAGAAAGCTTGTGGAGCCTAAGTCTTCCAGCAACAGAAAACCTTGTCGGCTATTCTGTTGATAGATATTCGGGATATGAATATCGCTCGGTTTCAGCAATCCGGCGATGCGTACAAACGGTTCGGTATTTTCCTTGTCCGGTGGTGCATCCATGGCAATGTGGCAGCCGTCCCGGTGCTCAACTCGGAAATATCGCCTAAAGCTGGCGTCACTGGAAGCAGGGGTGATTTGTTGTATATCAAGAGCGACGTCGTTATTGAGCCAATCGACAAGCTCCGCCAAGCGGCGGTCTGAGCTGGAAACGTACATTTTTATTAATTGCGGGTCAACCTAAGGTAAAATGATGACAAGCATTTTATTCGATTTCCATTCCGCTAAGTCAATTTAGCCGCATTCGCCAAGACATGAATTATCGGTTTTATACTATTTCTTCAGCATTATTGTTTTTTACGGGCGTCGCCTCTGCTGCCAATAATGCGGCGTGGAATTGTGAGCAAACCAAAAATGGCGAATGGACTTGTCTAAATCAAACACCTGCTGGCAACGAGCCAACTGCTCAGCCGCAAGTGATTAAACCCACCCCGCCCGCCCAAACCAAGCCTGCCCAGCCGGAAACAGTCGCGCAGCCGCCTGTTCCCGTCGTGCCCGCGCCGGTTCAGCAAGCGATCAAACCGGAACCCGAGCCGGAAAAAGTTAAGGTGGTTGAAAAGGCGGTGGAAAAAGCCGTTGCCGAGCCGCAAAAGTTACGGGTTAAAGTGACTGAAAATCAAAAACCGGTGCTGGAAAAAGTCGAGCCCAAAACCGAAACAGCCAATGCCAATACCGGCAAAGTGCCCGGTTGGACTTGCAAAACCGGTGATGATAAGAGCGGTTGGAACTGTAATCTGGTGGGTGCCGATCCGAAAGGCGAGGCCCATGTCGTAGCCGAAGGCGGCAGCAGTGAAGAGTCCGGTTCGTCTTGGTTTACGCCTACCTTTGATCGCAAACAAGAGCGGGATTTTCAAACCTTACGGGCCGAGTTTGATAAAGATCCTTGGCAAAGCTGCGAAGTGTGGGGTGCTAAAAAACGCAAAATCAGAGCCACCTCCGCCGAAGTCCGCGACGCAGCAACTACCGATATTAATGCCGATTTTTCGGAAGTCTTCGACGGCGAAGTGCTTAATTTTGCCGGTAATGTGGATATGGTGCGCGCGGATCAGCATTTGGTTGCCGACAAGGCCAGTTACGATACGGTTGCCGAAACCTTGGACGCACAAGGTAGCGTGTTATACAGCGAAGACCAGCTGGCTTTTTCCAGCGAGACCGCCTCGTTGAGCCTGGGTAAAGACGAAGCACGCTTGCGCAAGGCGCAATTTATCGTCGCGGAGGCGCCGTTTCGCGGCAACGCCGGGGTGGTTTATCGCGAGAGTAAAGGCTTGTCGCGTTATAACGATGCCGCGTTTACCAGTTGTGCGCCGGGCAATCAGGACTGGATTGTGCATGCTTCGCGGATGAAAATTAACCGGGACAGCGGACAAGGTTCAGCGAAAAACGCCTGGCTGGAATTTAAAGGCGTACCGGTGTTGTACACGCCTTATATTTCCTTCCCTACCGACAATCGCCGCCTGTCGGGCCTGTTGGCGCCAACTTGGGGTAGTACGCAACGGAACGGTTTTGACGTTTCCGTGCCGTTTTATTGGAATATCGCCCCCAACTTCGACGATATTGTCACGCCGCGTTACATGAGTAAGCGTGGTGAGCAGTTACGCAATAAATTCCGCTATCTGACCGATATATCCAGAGGTACGTTTTCTGCGGAATATATGCCCAACGATCAATTGGTCAACAAGGCCCGTTACTCGGCAAGCTGGAAGGATCAATCTACCTTGTTGCCGGGTTTAAATTCCTTGTTGGATTTGAACTACGTGTCCGACAAAACCTATTTCAACGACTTGAATAATGCCTTGGGTTTCCAAAATACCAGTTATTTGCCCAGTACCGCATTACTGAGTTACGGCGGGGCTGTTGCCGGCACCGCTCTAGGTTTGTCGGTAGGGGCATATCATTATCAATCTGTGGATAAAACCATTCCCGATGCCGCGATGCCCTACGATATGCTGCCTCGCGTCAATTTCAATGTGGCGCATGCGTTTGAAGGTTTGCCGGTTACGCTGGCGATGAATAACGAGTTTACCCATTTCTATCACACTGATCTGGTTAACGGTCAGCGGATTAATATTGCCCCGTCACTCAGCTTGCCATTGGAAAGTAGCGCCGGGTATTTCATCCCGAAAATCACCGGCCAATACACGCAGTATCAATTGAGCAACCAAACCTTAGCCGGGCAGCCCAGTACTATTAGCCGGACCTTGCCGATCTTCTCGGTTAGCAGCGGCATGAATTTCGAAAAAGACCTTAATTTCGGTGGTTCGCAGTATCTGCACACCTTGGAGCCGCAGGCTTTTTACTTGTATATCCCGCGCAAGGATCAAAGCAATATTCCGGTCTTCGATACCGCTCTGTACGATACCAATTTTTACAGCTTGTTCCGGGAAAACCGTTTCGCCGGTGGGGACAGGATACAGGACGCCAATCAGATCACGCTGGCCACCGTTTCGCGGTTTATCGATTCCAATACCGGTTTGGAGCCTTTAAAAGTCAGTCTGGGGCAGATTATGTATTTCCAGGACAGAACCGTGACGATGCCTGGGCAGCCGATTGAGACCAGTAATACCTCCAATTTCGTCGGAGAACTGAGCGGCCAATTCAGCAAACATTGGTCGTATATGACCGGTACCCAATGGGATCCGGAAGCCAACGGCTTCGCGCGTGGCCAGGTGGCGTTAAAATACAATATGCAACCGAACCAGATTGTGAACCTTGGCTATCGGTACCGTCGTAACCCCTTGGACAGCTTACAAACCATCTCGCAAACCGACGTATCGTTCCGCTTACCTTTGTTTGGCGAATGGTACGGCTTCGGTCGCTGGCAGTACTCTTTGAATTTCGATAAAACCACGGAAAGTTTCATTGGCGTGGAGCGGGAAAACTGTTGCTGGCGCTTCCGTATTCTGGGCAGGCGCTTTATCAACGGTGCCAATACCATCGCCTTTATCGATCCTAGCACCAAGCCGGAAACCGCGTTTTTCGTACAGTTGGAACTGAAAGGTCTGTCCAGCTTCGGTGACAATGTCGATACGTTCCTGCAAACCAACCTGAAAGGCTATCGCAAAGCCAGCTATTTTGAGTAAGCAACGCATGATAAAAAAATGGGTAGTGATTTTCTGTTTGCTGCTAAGCGCTTACATCGCTCCGGGCCAAGCCCAGGTGTTGGACCGAATAGTGGCGGTGGTGGAAGAAGATGTGATTCTGGAACGCGAACTGAATAACGAAGTTGGGGCCATCGTCAGCAAATTGCGTAGTAACAACGTAACGATGCCACCCGAATATGTGCTGCGCAAACAGGTGTTGGAACGCATGGTGGTCGACAAGTTGCAACGGCAACTGGCGGCTAAATCGGGCGTACAGGTCAGCGACGAAATGCTCAGCACTTCAGTTGCTGATATAGCCAGCCGGAACGGCCTGTCTGTTGAAAGTTTTCGTAACGAGTTGGTCAAGCAAGGCATGGACTACAAAGCGTTCGAAGATAATCTGCGCAACGAAATTATCATCAACCAGCTGCGCGGTCGGGAAATCGGTTCGCGGGTCAAAGTTACCGATGCCGAAGTGTTGCATTACATGGAAACGCAGAGCAAAGCCGGCCAGAGCAATTCCCAGTATCATTTAGGGCATATTCTGATTGCGGTATCGGAGGCGGCTTCGGCCTCCGCGATTCAAAAAGCTAAGGACAAGGCCGATCAAGTCATCGCCGATTTACGCGGCGGCAAGGATTTCAAACAAGTTGCGGTTAGTGTCTCCGACGACGATAACGCCTTGAAGGGCGGCGATCTGGGTTGGCGCAGCATCGGCCAGATTCCATCCCTGTTTACGGAAGTCGTGACGACGATGAATCAAGGCGATGTCTCTGAAGCGATCCGCAGTCCCAGCGGTTTTCATATCATTAAAATGCTGGAAACTGAGGGTGCCGGACAGCATATCGTTACCAAAACCAAGGTCAGGCACATTTTGATAAAGACCAATGAATTGGTGGACGACGCCGAAGCGCAGAAGCGTTTGATAGCGCTGAGAGAACGGATCAATGACGGTGACGATTTTGCCAATTTGGCGCGCGCGCATTCCGACGACAAAGGCTCGGCGATTAACGGTGGTTCGCTGGATTGGGTGGGTCCGGGGGCATTAGTGCCGCCTTTTGAGGAAGCGATGAACAAGTTGGCGATTAACGAGATTAGTCAGCCGGTGCAAACCCAGTTCGGTTGGCACATGATCCAGGTCTTGGGGCGCGAAAATCAGGACAACAGCGAGCAATTCAAAAAAGACAAGATTCGCGAGGAAATCCGTAAGCGTAAAATCGAGGAAGAAACCGAATTATGGTTGCGGCGCTTGCGCGACGAGGCTTTTGTGGAAATCGATCTGGATAGATTGTAAGGCACTATGAATGCTTTCTCTGCCGAAAGTCGTAAGGAAGATAAGTTTAAAAGGCGCTTGCAACGCATAGTCAGCGAAGAAGATCTGGCCCAGCAACGGGAGCTGATTCAGCGTACCGCGGCGGAATTGGATATAGACCTATTGACTTGCGCCGCGGCCTTGGTTTACCTAAGCCAACCCAACCTGTATCCCGCGCATACTCATACTCAGCAGCCCAGGTTGTTGGTTCCTCTACCGCAACCTCACAGTCGCGGTCCGCATGCAAATGGCAAAATGGTGCGTTATCGACTGGCCGTCGGCAGCCAGCACCAAATCAGTCGCGACGATATTCAAGCGGTATTGGTCGAAGAGTCCGGCGTAGATAAAAAGCGCATTGGCAGGATCGACATTCGCGACACGTATACGTTGGTGGAGTTACCGGACGGCATGCCGGCGGATATTTTTCAGTTATTGACCGAAGCGTCCATAGGACCGCATCGCCTCAACATCAAACGCATCAAGCCGAATAAATTCAGGCAAACCCGTAACAACAATCAGCTGGACGAGGAAAACGGCTAATTTCAGCCGTTTTCCTCGTCCAGGTTTGGACTACATCGTCAGGCGAATGCCTATCCAAGCGGCGCGAGGCGCGCCCACGCCAATGAAGCGGCTTTGTTGGTCGCCTGGCAATCCCACGCCGTCAAGTACATCGCCGGTGTTGCCCCAGGTGCCGAAATTGGCATATTGGCGGTCGAACAAATTGCTCACTTTACCGAACAGCGCGACGTTTTTGTTGAAGCGGTATTCGCTACGCAAATTAAATACAACGAATCCCGGCAGCTTGGCCGTCAAATTGGCTTCGTCGCCGCGCAGATATTGCGAGCTGTTGTAATTCATATCCATTCCCAGAGTCCAGGCGGAGACGATGTCGAAGTCGGCGCTGAACTTGAACTGATGGGCTGGGATGCCGGGTAGCTTGTCGCCGGCCTGTACCTGGATATTGCCGTCGCCATCCGCCAGCGGATTGTTGGGGCTGCTGCCCAGAAACGGCGTTTCGAAGCTGGCATCGATATAGGTGTAATGGCTAGACCAGCGCCAGCGCTCGTAAAAATTACCCGCTAATCCCACTTCTACACCTTGGCGTAAGGTAGAACCGACATTGTCGAAATAACCGACATTGCTGCCGACACCGCCGGTGCTCTTGAAGATGATGTCGTTATTGTTGATGGTGCGGAATAAAGCCAAATTCCAGTCCATGTAGCCCGGCAGCAAGTTTTTCAACCGGCCGCGCACCCCTGTTTCGAAGGTATTGGCGACTACTTGCTTGAGAGGCGGATCGGATACGAAGGCGTTGGGCAAGCGGCACGGATCGTCCGGGTTAGCGCAGCTTAACTCCATCGGTGTTGGTACCCGCGACGATTCGCTGTAGTTACCGAAAAAGGTCAATTCCGGCATGAAGGCGTAGGTCAGACCCGCCGCCGGATTGAAGCGGTCGAATGAGTGCGAGCCGTTCAGGTCGTCGCCGACATGGTCGCGCAGTTTAATATGGGATTGGTTGTAACGGCCGGAGACGGTCAGATCCAGTTTGTCCGTCAAGGAATAGGTGTCGGTTAAAAATACGCCGTAATGATCGGTCTCGGTAGTCAGGCGGACATGGGCGTCTTGCAGCAATACCCCGCCCCCTGACACTCCGCGGTCAGCGGTTAACGAACCCAGCTGGGTGTCGGCATGATAGCGGGCGTTGCCGTGGTCGAAACTGGCCCCGCCTACCAGATGGTTGTTGCGGCCGAATATTTTGTGGTCGAAAGCATTTTGCAAGGCGAAGCCGAACGATTGCTGTAGTGTGCTGGAGGTGTTGATGGTGCCGCCCTCGACCGCTGGTGAGGCATCTATATTACTGCCGCCTAGATCGAACAAGCCCTCATCGTCCAACTCGCCGCCGGATTCGGCGCACAAAAAGTTGTCCTCGCCAGCGCCTTCATCAATACATTCGCCAAATTCGCTCCCGTCGCCGTTATAGGTGCCGATCTTGTTTCGACGGTAGTACATCGTACCGGATAATTGATTGTGGTCGTTCAGCCAGGTATCGCCGGCCAGCGACACCAGCATCATCCGGTTGCGGGTAATGTCGGGATGCGTAAATACCTGATCGCGGCCGAATGCCAGCATTTCCTGGGGAAGGGCGCCGTTGCCGCGCAAGGTGTTGTCGCTGCCGGCGATGCTTAAGTCCAGGCCGGATTTAACGCCGCGCCAACTCAGGGTGCCGAAGCCTTGTTTGGCTTCGCTCGGGGAGTGGGCGCGCCAGCCTTTTTCGTTGAAATATTTGGCATCCAGGAAATAGCCCCAGGTGCCGTTGTTCCAACCGCTGGTGAGTTCTTCGGAATGGCGGTCCCAGGAGCCGCCTTGGGCTTCGAAACTGTGGCCGGGTGCCGAGAAACCGGTCTTAGTGTTGATGTTGATCGAACCACCCAGCGCATTCAAACCAAACGCCGGGTTCGATGCCGGTTGCAGGCTCATATTCTGTATAGCGCCGTTAGGGATTAAGTCCCAGTTGATCATATCGCCGAACGGTTCATTGAAACGAATACCGTTGACATACGTTGCCAGGCCTTGCGGCAAGCCCATCAGCGGGGACGCGCTGAAGCCGCGGTATTGCACATCGGGTTGCAGGGGGTTGTTTTGCGCATCGTTGATGTTGACGCTGCCGAGATAGCGGTTCATGTAGTCCGCCAGAGACAGGGCTTGGGCTTCCTGCAATTTCTCGGCTGACACTGTTTGCACATTCGCCGGAATTTTATTGATATCGACGCCGCCGAATTGTAAAGGCGTTACCGCCACAACTTCCACTTCCTCCAGATTGGTCGCAACTTCCGCGGCTATGGCTTCGGCTAAGGGCAGCATGCTGAACAATGGCAGCACGCCGAGCGCAACTTTTTTCATAAATTTACCTGAGTACAAAACAAAAGCGGCATGGTAAACAAGCAGGGCCGGGGGTTCCAGTGTCGGCAATAAAAAGGAAAAATTCCTGATTTGCATCGCGTCGGCCAATGCCGGAATATTTCAGTCAATCACGCCCCGACGGGGTAAAATACGCAGTCACGCCGTTTTTCGGCAAGCCCCGTTAATTGCCATAGCGACTATGACTATTCAATATATCAACCGCCCGGATCAACTCGATAGCCTTTGCCAACTGATAAGCCAGGAGCCCTGGATCGCCCTGGATACCGAATTTCTTCGCGAGAAAACCTATTACCCCAAGTTTTGTTTACTGCAAATAGCCGCGCCGGGGTGGGTGGCTTGTGTCGATCCGTTAGCGATTGCCGATTTAACGCCACTGTTAGAGGCGATTTACAATCCCAATATTGTCAAAGTGCTGCATTCCTGCCGGCAGGATCTGGAAATTTTTTACCAGATTACCGGCAAAATTCCGGGCCCGATTTTCGATACGCAGATTGCCGCACCGCTGCTGGGTTTTCAGGAAAATCCGGGTTATGCGATGCTGGTATCCAGCTTTTTAAACGTCAATCTCAGCAAAGCGCATACCCGTACCGATTGGTCGGAGCGGCCCTTGAGCCAGGATCAAATCCAGTATGCCGCCGACGATGTAATTTACCTGTGCAAGATCTACAAAATCATGTGCGAGCAATTGGATAAGTTAGGGCGTGCAAATTGGCTGGAAAGTGATTTTGCCTTGTTGAACGATCCGGAGCTTTACCAACTCTCGCCGGAAAATGCCTGGTTGAAGATTCGCGGCAAAAACAAACTGACCGGCAAGCAATTGTCCATCATGCAAAGTCTCACCGAATGGCGCGAACGTACCGCCCAGCAAGAAAACAAACCGCGCAGTTGGTTGTTGCAGGACGATTTGCTGCTGGAACTGGGCAAATTACAACCCGTGACCTTGGCCGATCTAGCCAAGATCCGCAACATCAACGACCGTACCGTCAATCGTTACGGCAAAACGATTTGCGAATTGATCGACAGTGCCAAACAACGTCCGCCCAAACCCTTGGCCGAAAAGGATCAAGCCGGCAAGAAAACCCAACAGCACGAAGCGATACTGGATGTACTCAGCGCGGTGGTCAGAATCCGTGCTGAGGAAAACTCGCTGAATCCCATCATCTTGGCTACCCGCAAGGATCTGGAGCAATTACTGTCCGGCGATGAGGATTGCTTGTTGTTGCACGGCTGGCGTTACAACATGGCCGGTCGGGAGTTGCAGGGCTTATTGCGCGGTGACTTAACCTTGAGCTTGAAGCCGGATGGCGTGGTGATTAGTGCGGTTTAGCATGCGGCGGCCTGCAATAGCCATAATGCTGAATTATTAATCCCCCCAATGTATCGGTGGCCGGCATTTCCGTATAAGCCGGTCTATCATCGAATAGCAGCGTTTTTATTGACTGGGCTGCCGCCTGCCCGTTAGCGAGTGTGATAACAAAGATAACTGCATCGGCGGCGGGGAACGGCTGAGAATCCGCTATGCTGATTTACCGAATTGTTGTTCAAATGTTGCCGCCGGCAGCGGTTTGGCAAACAGATAACCCTGACCGTAATCGCAGCCGATAGCGGTCAGCAAATCGCGTTGCTGCTCGGTTTCCACGCCTTCTGCTATGACTCTCAAGCCCAATTTATGCGCCATAACGATGATGGCTTCGCAAAGTACGAAGTCGTTCGAATCCTCCGTTAAATTGCGCACGAACGACTGGTCTATTTTCAAATAATCAATGTCGAATTTTTTCAGATAAGACAATGCGGAATACCCGGTGCCGAAGTCATCTATAGCGACTTGCATGCCGGCGTCGCGGAACGCCATCAAATGATTGTGTACAGACAGATTGGCGTCCAACAGCAAGCCTTCGGTGATTTCCACCACAATACTTTGGCCAGACAATCCCAGTCGATTCAAATAGTTGAACCAGTCTTGAGGGGCATGCTCGGGGCTTTGAAATTGTACCGGCGATTTGTTGACGCTGATTTGAAATTCGGGATGGATAGTGGTTCGCCACGTTTGTACTTGCCGTGCCGCGGTTTCGAATACCCAATCGCCGATTTCTCTGATTAGACCGGTTTCTTCCGCCAGCGGTATAAATTCTGCCGGGTTAATCAAGCCACGTTTTGGGTGATGCCAGCGTAGCAGGGCTTCAGCTTTATGCACTTCGCCGCTCAGCAAATCGACGATGGGTTGATAGCACAGCAAAAATTGCGTATTGGCCAGCGCCGTACGTAAGTCGCCGAGCATTGCGGCGCGGGCTTCCAGCGCGTCCTGTAAGGCTTGGGTAAAGAAATGGTAGTTGTTACGGCCCTGGTTTTTAGCAGCGTACATGGCCTGATCGGCATTCTTTTGTAATTGGCTTAAATCGGTGCTGTCGTTTGGATAAAACGTGATGCCGATACTCGCAGAGACATAAGCCAGTTCGCCGTCCAAGCTAAACGGTGCACTGAGTTTTTGCAGCAGGTTTTTAGCTATCGGTTCGGACACTTCGATGCAGTCCAACTCGCTCAAGATAATTGTGAATTCGTCGCCCCCCAAGCGCGCTACGGTATCGGACTCCCGCACGCAGGTCTGTAAACGCCGCGCGGTTTCCTTCAGTAAGTTGTCGCCCATATCGTGGCCCAGCGTATCGTTGATTTCCTTGAAGCGGTCCAGGTCGATAAACAACAGGGCAAACAATTGGCCCATGCGGTGGGCTTTTTTGATTTCCAGTTCCAGGCGGTCGCGGAACATCCTCCGATTAGGTAGGCCGGTGAGCGGATCGAAGTTGGCTTGTCGCCAAATTTGTTCCTCGGACCGTTTACGCTGAGTGATGTCGGAAAACAGGGCGACCCGGCGTAGCGGCTTGCCTTCCGTATCATAAATGGTGTTGATGGTCAGCTCTTCGACGAACAGGCGGCCATCCTTACAGCGATTTTTTATTTCTCCGCGCCACGCACCGGTAGCTTGCAACTTGGCCCACAGTTCTCGGTAAAACGCCGCATCATGTTCGCCGGAACTGAGAACATGCGGACTTTTACCGACAACCTCGGCCTCCGTATACCCAGTCATCTTGGTAAATGCGGGGTTGACGCTGAGGATGGTATTGTCGCTGTCCACCACTATCATCGCTTCACTGCTGTTGTGATAAACCAGGGCCGCCAGCCGCAGGTTCTCTTCGGTTTTGCGCAACTCGCTGATGTCGCGGGCAAAACCAACCGTACCCAGTAACTGACCTTGCTCATCCATTACAGGCGCTTTATAGGTCTCGAACCATTTGCGCACGCCGCGATCGACAATTTCCTCTTCGACAATCAATTTGTCTCTCAAAGCCATCACGCGCCGGTCATCGGCGACGTAGCTTTCGGCCAGTTGCGGCGGGGCAATGTCGAAATCGTTTTTGCCCGCCAGCGCCTCCGGGTTGACGGCGGAAAATACGTTGGCGAACTCCTGGTTGACGGCCAGCAGGCGGCTATCGGTGTCTTTTAGCCAAATCGCATGCGGAATGTTATCCAGCAATGCGCGTTGATAATATTCTTTCTTTTGCAGCGCTTGCTCCGTACGATGTTGATTACTGATGTCGCGAAAACTCCAGACGCGGCCGACAATTTTGTCGGCGATACTTTGTGGCTTGGAATAGCGTTCAAAAATCCGGCCATCGGTAAACTCGATCAGATCGTAACTTTCTGCCGCGGGGTGATTGTAAAGAGCCTGAACTTTGTCGAAAAACGCATCGGGATTTTTTAGCTGCTTAACGGCTAAATGCAAAAGTTTTATATCGTCTTTATCTTCTCCAACAGCCGTGCTGGGCAACTGCCACAGTTCAAAAAAACGCTGATTGTAAGTAACGATCTGACCTTGCAGGCTGACCACCAAAATGCCGTCGGCCGTGGCTTCCAGCGTAGCCTTTAGCAAGGAAACCGATTGGGCTAAAGCGTCTTCGCGGACTTTGTTTTCGGTAATGTCTTCGTAGATCCCCAAAATGCCGATCATTGCATGATCGGAATTGCGCAAGGGTATTTTCGAGGTGCGTAGCCAAATGGTATTGCCGGCAGGTGTGGTTTGGGGTTCTTCATACGCCAGTTTGCCTACCCCCGATGTTATCACCTGGCGATCATCTGCTTGGTAACTTGCGGCTTGATCTCGCCAATTCAGTTGACTGTCGTCCTTGCCGATTAAATCGCTGGAGCTGGATTGTCCGGTATCGCCGGCAAATAGCGCGTTACAGCCCAAATAGCGAGAATTCAGGTCTTTCCAGAATACACGGATTGGCAAGGTTTCCAGGATGGTCTGCAACAGTAAATGGGATTCGGTCAGCGCTTTTTCGGATTTTAGTTGCTCGGTAATATCGAACAAAATGGCCAGATTGTCTCCGACATAAGATTCGCCCAGGGATACCGAGCCGGCGAGTACAGTGCGCCGTTCGCCGTGTTTGCAATGAATTTCCGCTTGGAGGGTTTCGAAACTTTGCACGCGACGGGATTTATCAGTCAACTCCAGCCAGGTTTCCATAATATTCTGGCGGTAGGCAGGGTCCGGATAGGCTTTGGGCCACCATTCGTCAAGCGTTTCAATGTCTTCCAAGGTGTAACCGAAAGCTTTGCTGAAAGCCGGATTTAGCAATGTGAACTTGCCTTCGGCGTTGTAAATGGCCTGGGGTACTGGCGAGTAGTCGATGATAGCCTTCAAACGTTTTTCGCTATCGCTCAGTCCTGAGGTAATCAGCTGCTGCTTGTGCAGAGTAAGTGCCAAAGTGGTGCCGGTCCAGGACAGTACCAATATATAAAACCAAAGATTCAGCAATTCGCTTTTCTCGAAGTCGTCGCCGAAAAAGCCTAGATGATGTGCGGCACCGAATAGCGCTTGGATGGTAATCAAGCCGGCAATCAGGGTCACGCCATGACGATTGAAACGGAGGGCGGCCCAAATGGCAAACAGAAACATCCAGTAACCGCGGGCGATTTTGCCAAACACAGGCTGGAAAGCATCGAGAAATACTACTTGGCCGGCGAACAAAGCAACAATGATCAGCAGCAACGCTTCCAGGCCGCGCTTTTCAGCAAACCATTGCTTTGGCCAATTTCGCCAAACCAATAATATCGGGGTGGTCGTGACAATACCGAAAGCATCCGCCATCCACCAATGTAAAATCGCTTGCGGCATAGCCGCTAGCGGTATGAAGCCGGCCTGATGTAAAGCCAAAGGGCCAATGCCTGCACTGATCAACGAGCAAGCGGCGCCGGTCAGGGTTAGCCAGATAAAGTGGCCTGGCTCGGTTAAGTCTAAAGAAAAACGCTGTTGGTGTTTTAGCAGGTAGGCGGCTGTCACCGATTCCAGTGTGTTGCCCGTTGCAATGGCAAAAGACAGTGGGAGCGAGTCGTCTACCATCAAGCCGGCGGCGAACGCGCCCAGAAATATGCCTGGCCAATAGCGAAGGCCTTTCAGCAACAAGGCGGCCAATCCCAATCCGCCGGAAAACCACACCAAGGTGATGTTACCGGTCTCCGAGAAATAAGACAGTACAATTTTGGCTAATAGGCAATACAGCCCCGCCAAGCCGAGTATTGCCGCAACGTCTAGCCAGCGGTAATTGGGAAATGCCATGAATCGCTGCAAGTCTGGAATTTGGCTAAAGCTGGGAGAGCAAACCCGCAGCCAGCAAGCTTTCGTAAGCTTTATAAGCCGCGACTGCCGATAAAATCAGGAAAAACACGCCGCTGGCTTTATGCAGCAAGGACAAGGGGATTTTCTGCAACACGGTGCGGCCAGCCAGCACGCCCAGCGCGGACGTAAACGCCAGCGCCAACGTTGAGCCCAGCCACACTGCAATCGGTTGCGCGGTACTGCTGAATGCAACGACAGCCAATTGAGTTTTATCGCCAAATTCGGCGACGGTGATTAATAAAAAGGTCGTAAAGAAAATGCCGTGGCCACTTTTCTCGACGATTTCTTCGTTGTCATCGTCTTCGTCGTGGTTGAGCAAAGCATGCAGACCGAATGCGGCAAACAGCAGGGCGACGGTGGCCGCGACCAGATATTCCGGTAACCATGTTGCAATCGCCGCACCAAAAACCACCGCCAAAGTGTTCAGCAGCGCGAACGCGGCAATCGCTCCTAATAACACCGGAGTCGGTCTGTGCTTGGAGGCCAGGGTCATGCATACCAGTTGGCTTTTATCGCCAATTTCTGCGGCGGCTATCAGTGCAAAGCTGGTGCCGCCGGTCGCGAGCAATTCCGCAAAGTTTAAGGTGCTTATTTGGGTGATGAATGCGGTTAGGTATTCCATTCGGCACTGAGGGGTTTGATCGGAAGATAAAACACCCAAAAAGCTGCTGCTTTTTGGGTGGCGCGCTTGGTTTAGGCGGTGTTTATGTCAGTATTTTGTCCAGGATCATCATGATGATGAAACCGGCCATTAATGAAAATGTAGCGATGCGCGAGCGGCCTTTGGCGTGCGTCTCCGGGATGATTTCTTCGCTGATGACGAACAACATCGCACCGGCTGCAAACCCCATTGCAATCGGCAATATCGACGAAAACACCGTGACCATGGTAATGCCCAATAGGCCGCCCACCGGCTCCACCAAGCCTGTCAACGTGGCGATAGCGACGGCTTTCCATTTGTTGTAACCCAGGCCGACTAGGGGCAGGGCGACTGCCAGGCCTTCCGGCAAATTTTGCAAGGCAATGGCAATAGACAACACCAAGCCATTGTTCATATCGCCGGAGCCAAAGCTGACGCCGACCGACATGCCTTCCGGAAAATTATGGATGGTGATGGCGATGATGAATAAAGAGATTTTTTGCAGCGAATCCAGGGAATGATCGCTGACTGAATCAAAATGCAGATGCGGCAATCGGCTGTCGGCAAAATGTAAAAACAGCGCGCCGATCAGCATGCCGGCCGATACGATCCATAAGCCTTTGCCGGGCCAGATTTGCTCTCCGTAATCCAATCCGGGCACCAGTAGCGAAAACGCGGTGGCCGCCAGCATTACGCCCGCTGCGGCGCCCAGCAAGCCGTTGAATAGCCGGTCGGAAATATTTTTAAAGAACAAGGCCGGCAAGGCGCCGATGCCGGTAGCCAATCCCGCCAGGACGCTGGCCAGAAAGCCGATCACCACGACTTTGTCAAAAATAAGGTACAGGCTGCCGAATACCAGGATTTGCGAGAGCAAAAACAAGCCGATAAATACCCCCCAACGCTGCAATAGCGGCAAGGTCATCACATGCAAGTATTGGGGATGGGCTTGCAAGCGAAGATAATAGTCTTCGAGCGTCTTTTGAATATTCAGCATATTTTTACCTTTATTGTTCTTGTGGCTAAAGCCAGGATTATACTGAATTCATGCGAATTGCCGATTTTTACCCACAATGTTTGCGGGGAGTTTCTCGGTTATCGGCAGATAACACGCCGTATTGCACAGGACGCCGCGGCTGTCCGCCTGCGGCGATAAAAGAGCCCAGGTTGTATCCTGGGCAGGTTTCGATTTACAGTGCCGGTTTGGGCGGCCATGATGTGGCTTGGTCCGGTATTTCGGCGTTTTTCAGGAGTTCGACAGAATGAAGGTTTTGCAAGGTTTTACAGCGGTCGGTGTTCTCGCGGTCATCAGCGCTTGCGCACCGGTTCAACAGCAGGTTTCAGATCAGACTTTTGCCTTGGGCGGGTCGCCAGCCGTCTATGGTGCAGCAGGTTCTATCGCCGGTGCGGTGGGGCAGGCCAACCAACTAGGGTTAATCGATATTCTGGTTGGGCAATTGGGCATCAGCCCGCAGCAAGCGCTGGGTGGCGTGGGGTCAATTTTTTCAGTGGCGCAGCAACGCATGAATCCCGGTGATTTTTCGCAATTGAGCAATGCCGTACCGGATATGGACCGCTATTTGTCCTCGGTACCGCAACAGGTTTCTGCTTCCGGCTCGCAATCTTTGCTGGGCGCTGCGGGCGGCTTAATGGGCGGGCAACTTGGCAGTCTGGCGAATTTAGCCGGATCGTTTCAATCTTTGGGTATGAATCCGTCCATGGTCAGCCAGTTTGTGCCGGTGGTTTTACAATATGTACAAAACCAAAGCGGTGCTGGGGCTATGAGTTTGCTTCAGCACGCTTTATATTGAACAGCGCGCCCACTTTCCGGTTTGGGCTCCGCTTCTCCGCCCGCGAATATCGTCGTTTGCGCTCAGGCGGGAATGACGACATCAGAAGATATAAGGGCCTGGTGAATGAAATGGCGTGGACCTCAATCTAATTTTTACAATCACAGACTAAAAAATCATGGAAATATTATTGATAGGCGCCGTTTTGATGATCTTCGCCATTTTGTTATCCGCATGGCTGATGACTTTTGCCAAATGGTTTCCGATAAAAGGCATAGACGGCGAGTTTTTAAAAGACTACAAAACCCTGATCAGGGCGCATGTGGACTTTGCGTTGATGGCGCTGTTTTGCCTGGGCTTTTACGGCACAAAAGTGCCGTTGCCGGTCACCGCTTGTTGGTTGGTTGTGATCGGCGGTCTGACCAATCCCGGCGTGTTTGTGGCGGCGGCATTCGATCCGGATTTTTGGTCCAAGCCGATATGGCGGATTTATTCGGCTTTGAGTTTTGTCGTCACCACCCTTGGTTTTGGCTGGATTGGCCTCACTTTACTGAATCATGCTTTGTCGGCATGACCCATGGAACCGGCTGTAAAAAGTCGGGCCTAAGTTTTCGAAATTCTCGCTTTTTGTTTTCAGGTTAAAAAATGACTGCTGCCTTACCCATACATGATTACGCCCTGCTCGATGATGCCGAATGTGCCGCGCGCATAGAATCCGCCAAAGCCAAACTCGGCAAACGCTGCATTATTCTGGGCCATCATTACCAACGCGACGAAGTATTCAAACATGCGGATATATTCGGCGACTCATTGAAATTATCGCGGGAAGCGGCACAATCCGAAGCCGAATATATCGTCTTTTGCGGTGTGCATTTCATGGCGGAAGTGGCGGATATTTTGTCGCGGCCGGAGCAAATCGCGATTTTGCCGGATTTGGCGGCTGGTTGTTCCATGGCCGACATGGCCAATAAGGTCAAAGTCCAACAATGCTGGGACGAGTTGGCGAAAGTGATTGACGTGGAAAACACCGTCACCCCGGTGACTTACATCAATTCCGCCGCCGACTTAAAAGCGTTTTGCGGCCAGCATGACGGTATTGTCTGTACCTCTTCCAATGCCGAAAAAATCCTGAAATGGAGCTTTGCCAAACGCGAAAAAGTATTGTTCTTCCCCGATCAGCATTTGGGCCGCAATACCGGCTACCGGATGGGCATCCCGCTGGAACACATGGTGACCTGGGATTTCAACAAACCGCAGGGCGGTTTGACCGAGCAGCAAATCCGCGATGCCAAGGTTATTCTTTGGAAGGGTCATTGTTCCGTGCATCAGGCCTTCCAGCCGGAGCAAATCGACAATTTTAAGGAAAAATACCCGGAAACCATCGTCATATCTCACCCGGAAGCCTGTTTTGAAGTCTGCGAAAAATCCGATTACATCGGTTCCACTGAAATGATTTTGAGAATCGTCCGCGAAGCCGAAGCCAATACCCGTTGGTTGGTGGCGACCGAGCTGAATCTGGTTAATCGCCTGAATCAGGAATGCAAGGCACAAGGCAAAAGCGTGCATTTCATGGCGCCTACTTTAAGTATGTGCTCGACGATGTTCCGCACCGACCCGCAGCATTTGTGTTGGGTGCTGGAAAATCTGGCGGCCGGGCATGTAGTCAACCAAGTCTCCGTGCCTGCCGAGCAGGCGGCGCTGGCGAAAAAGACTTTGGATAATATGCTGCTGGCGTCTTGACGCCTTCTACACTTGCGCTCGCTGGCGGTGCTGGCGAGTTCAAGCGGGTTAATCATCTGAATGCAGTGCGGGCTGTAACAGAATTTTTCTGACGCCGGCTTGGGCGGCGTGATCGAATGCGGCAAGTCCATCGCTCAGTGGGTATTGGCCGTCTATCATCGTTGCCACCGGCAGTTTGCCTTCCGCCAACAGTGTTAGTGCCTCTGCGAAGGGGCCGCAGCGGGAGCCGATGATGTTGATTTCGTAAACCACCACTTTGCTTAAATCCAGTGCCGCGTTGGCTGCAAAGGTGCTTTTCAACACCAAGGTGCCGCGCGGTTTGACGATACGCAAGGCCTGCGCAAAGCCTGAGGCTTGGCCGCTGGCGTCGACAACGCAGCCGAAGCTGTTGTCTGGAATCTCGTTAGTCAAGCCGGTCGCCAGTTGCCACTGTTTAGGTAATGCCAAGGATGCCGCCGACCGGCCCAACACCGTGACTTGGTAGCCGGCCAGACTCAATACCTTGGCGATCAACAAGCCCAAGCGGCCGGGGCCGACCACCGCGATGTCGGTGATGGGCTGTGCGGCTATTTGTTTTACTACGCGCAAAGCTGCGGCCAGCGGCTCGGTAAACACGGCGGCTTGGTCAGTCACTGCGTCGGGGACGGTGTACAAGTTGGCAACCGGCAGGCTGAAATAATCGGCGAATACCCCGTCTTTGCCGCGTATTCCCAACACTTTGCGATTCAAGCAATGCTCGGGGCCGTCGCGTCGGCAAACCTCGCAGACGTTGCAGCCGATATTGATGGCACCCACCGCGCGCCGGTTCAGCCAATCTCTGTGTTTGTCATCGGCAACGGCGATGACCGTGCCGACAAATTCATGGCCGAGGATGCCTGAAAAACCGGCATAACCCTTCACCAGTTCCAGGTCGGTGGCGCAGATGCCGGCCAGGCGCAGTTCAATCAAAGCTTCGTCGGCAGCTAATTCGGGTATCGGCATATCGTTGCGGTAGGATAATGACTTGTCTAATCTCAATGCTTGCATCGGTATGGGCATGGTGTTGTGCAGAATTAACTTTTTACCAGACATTCAATCCAAGAATATACCTTTAGTGTTTTCCCAGCATTTTTCAGGTGGTTTGCGATGAGCTATTTACCAACGACGTCTTCTGCGGCAGCATTTCAACATTTTCTGGCCACGCCATTGGATACCTTGCTTAACAAGCATCAAGCGCTTAATCCGCAGCAAAAAATGCTGGCGTTATTTCAGCGCTGCGCGGCAGAGGTTCCCGCTTATCGGCAGTTTTTGCAAGCCCAGCAAATCGATCCCGTGCAGATTAATAATTACGCGGATTTTCAAAAGCTACCGTTAATCAGCAAAGCTAACTATATGCAAGCCTACCCGTTGCCGGCGCGTTGCTTCGGCGGTAGTTTAATCGGTGCGGATAGGGTTGCGGTGTCGTCCGGCTCCACCGGCGTGCCGACTTTCTGGCCGCGTTCGGCGGCATATGAGTTGGATGTGGCGGTGCGCTTCGAGCAAGTGTTCAGGGACAGTTTTCAGGCCGATAAACGCAGTACGCTGGCGGTGGTGTGTTTTGCCTTGGGTAATTGGGTGGGCGGCTTGTTTACCACATCCTGCTGCTGGCATCTGGCGCAGAAGGGCTATCCCTTGCTGGTGGCGACGCCGGGTAATAACAAAGCCGAAATTTTTCGAGTGGTGCGCGAACTGGCGCCGCATTTCGAACAGACCGTATTGTTGGGGTATCCGCCGTTTGTCAAAGACGTGATCGATGCCGGTGCCGCCGAAGGCATAGACTGGGCGCAATTCAAACCCAAACTGGTGTTTGCCGGCGAGGTGTTTAGCGAGGAATGGCGCAGCTTGCTGTCCGAGCGTATCGGCTCGCAGTCGGTTTGTTTCGATTCCGCATCGTTATACGGTACCGCCGACGGCGGCGTGCTGGGTAATGAAACGCCGCTTAGCATCGCCATTCGCCGTTGGCTGGCGCAACGGCCGGAAGCGGCGCGAAGTTTGTTCGGCGAGTCGCGCTTGCCGACCCTGGTGCAATACGATCCACATAGCCGTTTCTTCGAAGAACACGAGGGGACTTTGGTGGTCTCCGGCGAGAACAGCGTACCTTTGCTGCGCTATCACATCGCCGACAAGGGCGGGGTGCTGAGCTACGCGCAAATCTGGGATTTTCTGCGACAGCACGGCGTGCAGTCGGTCGAGGATTTAGGTTTGGCTAGCGGATTTCAAGCTCGCGACTTACCTTTTGTGTATGTGTTCGGCCGCGCCGATTTTACCGTGTCCTACTACGGCGCCAATATTTATCCGGAAAACGTCACGGTGGGCCTGGAGCAGCCGGAGATCTTGGCTTGGGTGACCGGCAAATTTGTTCTGCAAACCCAGGAGAATGCGGAGGGCGATAAATATCTGCAGATTGCCGTGGAATTATTGCCGGGTGTGGCGCCCGAACCGGCAATTGCGCCGACGATAGCTGCCTCCATCCGCGCACAACTACTGCGCCTGAACAGCGAGTTTGCCCATTACACCCCAGCCGAAAAACAACTGCCGATAATTAGCTTACATAGCTTTGCGGATGCCGAATATTTTCCCGCCGGGGTAAAACATCGCTATACCCGACGTTAAAGGAACTCCGCGAAGACTGGGTTGAATTAATAGGCTTGAGGCGAGAGGTGCATTAATATCCGTAGCACCCGCACGCCCCATCGTTTCCGAAAACCTAAACCGTTACCTTGCTGCCATCGAATTTGGTAAATGTGTAGCCGGCAAAAGGCTCGTTGTAGGTGTAACGCTGATCTCTAAGCAGGCTGATTGCCAGCGCTTCGCCCAGGCTATGCGAAGCGGAAATATCCGCGCGAATATGGAAATTGTTAAAGTTGCGGCCGAAACCGACGTTGTTGACCAGTTTGTTCAACTCGCCGCCCACGGTCAGTTTTTCCGAGCCGGTGTAAGGTCTGAGTTTGCTTGGATCGTTGGGGTCGACCTCGACCGGATTCGGTATCACATAGTTTTCGTCGAAGAATGCTTTCAACAGGGTAATAGGCGTCGCCGCGCTGATGGTCGCGCCGCTTGGATAACCAGGATGGGTGGGGGCGCCGACATTGCTGGCGCTGTTCAGCAAATAACTACCGTATTGCTTGTAAATACGTGCCACGGCCTCCGAATTTAGAATATCGGGATGGATAGGGTAATTGGCGCCATTGGCCAGAATTTTGTGGACCAGACCGCCGTAGTCTTCCGGTCTCAAGCGGCGATTGACGTACCAGTTTTGATAGTAAGACACCCGGTTGGTATAAGCGCCGGCCAGTGCCAGCAAGCCTTGGATGAACGCGGTGCTGAAGGACGAGGCGGTAGCATCCTGAGTAGTTGAGTTTTTGTAAGGATTCGCCGGATTCAATGGTGCGCCCACTCCGCCCAGCAACGGGTTGTTGGCATTGGGTGCGGAGGTCAGTATTTGCAGCACGTGCAAATACGTAGGGCCGCTGCCGCGTGCCAAGGTCGCCAAATCGCGGCCATTGATGATATGCCGGCGACTCGCTTCCAGGGTAATATTTCTGCCTATGCTTTGGCCGTTACGCAGCGCCAGCCATTCTTCATAGGTGGCGCCAAATGTCTCGCCGGCTTTTTGAATAGGGCGGGTTTGTGCCTGGCTGGCGATGGTGCCCCAGGCTGGAATAGGACGCAATAAAAACTGCGAAATGTAAGGACCATCCAAGCTGCCGTCAGGCACAACATATTTACCTTTTTTACCGGACGGATCGGCCTGGTAATCGACATAGGATGCGGTGCTGCGGAACAAGGTTTCCGGGGTGACTTTGCCATCGATTTTAGGTCCATTGAAGGCTTTTAAACTGTTCAACTCGGCGACCGCGGCCAACACCAACTCGTTATTGGTGTCGTTGCGATATTCGTTAAACGGCACATCGCGCAGCAATGCCTGCCAATATACCTCGATGTGGTGCGCGGCCAGTTCGGCGCTGTCGAGCGGGGCGGCTTCCGGAATGGCCAACTGGCTATTGGCGATGCCTTCCAGACTGGCCGTCAAAGGCTCCTGAATACCGGCCAATTTAGTGGTGCCGCCCAGTTTGATTTTTTCAAAATCCTCGTGTTTGCCGGTTTTTAACGCTTTTAAAAACGATTCGTAGGAGTCGGGCAGCACATGGCCGTTGGCATCGTGTTGCAAGCCTTTTGTAGAAATCGCGATTTTGTTCGGATAGCGCAGTTCGTCGCCATTATTGGGTTGCGGGGGAATATCGATCCGGTATTCGGCTTCGGCGGATTTTAGCCGCGCTTTAAAGGCTTTTTTCCGCAAATCCTTGCTATGCAGCGTATCGAAAACATTGCGCTGATATTTTCTTGAGAAGTCTTGGCCAAGCGATTCGGGGATTGAGTCGTCATCGTCAAAATGACCCCGGCCGACAGCCGCTTGAACCGATACGGGTAAGCTTGGCGCCAACACGCCTGCAGCGGAAATTACGGCGGCCCGGCCGATAAATGAGCGTCGGCTGATGTTGCTTGCACCCGCATCCGCGGTGTCCGCGGCGCTTTGACCGTCGTCCGATGCGGATAAGTTGGATACAGAATTTTGTGCGGAAAAGGATTTGGTTGGCATAGGATTTTGCTCCGTAAAAAATCTTTTAATGTGACATGGCAATTAAAGTGTCCTGAGAATCGAGGTTTTCTGAGCCTCAATGTAGTCACCTCAAATTCCATGCCAACTAAAATACGGCGAATCCTCTGGTTTGGCGCGGGTCAATATGCTGCGGATGGAGCAGCATTTGGTTTATCGCTGTTGCTAAGGTAATACCCTGGCAAGATTAATTCTTAAGTTTTGTGAAGATAAACGTCTTCATTTGGTGTTCCGTATATCGGCCCGGGTAGATGTGCTATTGGATAATGCTTGGGAAAAACACCGGCAGGCTATTGGTTTGGACGTCAATACCTGAGCAGCATTGGCAGATTGACGGAACATCGGATGGGTAACTGGCCGCATCGCGGTGTGCGGCGGACTGCTTGGTTATTCTTGGGACTCTACATGGGAGAGTCCCAAGGGTTAGTCGTTAGTCAGTTAAGCCCTGATTAACGTTTTTCGTCAACCTCTTCGCCGATTTCCCATTCCTCGGTGGCGGTTTCGATGATTTTGCCGCTGGCGGCATCCACTTCGATTTTGGTTTCTAAGCCTTTGTCATTCACGATGTCGAATTCGTAAGACGAGCCGCCGTTTTCCTCCACTTCGTATTCGACTTCCTCAATCTTGCCGGGGTTGGCTTTTAACGCAATTGCCGCGGCATCTTCCTCGGTGATTTTGACATTCTTTTTGAATGCCTGGCTATTTGGATCGGCTACTTCAGCTTCTTTTTCAGTCAGCTTGCCGCTGTCGGCATCGCACATATATTCCCATTCCTGGCGGTTGTTGTCGCGCAGCTCCAGTTCATAGGCGCCTTTACCGGCTACGTTGAGCTTTTCCAGTTTGACCAGCTCGCCTGCCTTTTCTTTTTTGACGGCCTGGATGCAATTTTCCAAGCCTTGATCGGCTGCTAAGGCACTAGCGGATAACACGCCCAAACCGGCTAATACAGATAATGCTAACACTGACTTTTTCATAAACCACCTCGCAAAAATAGGAAAAATTCCCGAATATCGGGAATCATACGCCTTTGTGCATAATCAAGCCATGGCTATTGGCAAATTTTGTCAGTGTGTCCCGATTGTCGATAGCCAGTTTCAGCTTGATTTGAGTTTGGCAATTGGAGACCGTTTTACTGCTGATACCCAGTTGCGCGGCTATCGTTTGCAATGAGCAACCTTCGGCTAACAGGCAAAACACATCAAACTCGCGGGAGCTCAGAGAAACAAAGGGTTCTAACTGTTGTTTGATTTGCCGCATGGCCAGCAATTGGGCAATCTCTTGGTCCAGGTAATATTCACCCTGCACAATCGTGCGGATGATCCCTGCTAACTTGGCCGCGTCGGGAAACCATCTCAACAACCCGGTCACTCCGACCTGCAAATAGGTCAGGGCATGGGCGCTGGAATGGCTAAGCAAGGCTACAAACTTACTGTTGGGGGCAATGCTTTTTACTTGATCGATCAGATCCAGATTGTCTGGCAACGCCGTGTCACCGTCGATCAGGACGACGTCTAAAGCCAACAAGTTCAATGTTTCCGTGGTGTTTGGCTCGATTGTGATGACGGCAATGCCTTGGTTTTCCAATTCTTTAGGATTAAGGCTAATTTCTGCAAACCCTTGCGCGGGTAGCAATAACCTGATGACTGACACGATATATAGCCTATTGTCTAAACGGGTGGAATGGCAAACCTAGGACCTTTTGGTAAATAAGGTATTGCCGTTTTTGGTTTGAGCCTAGCTAAACTTGGAGATTAACGGAAACCGGGCGGTTTAGCGCCGATTCAATGACTCTCGATGTTTTTCAGCATCCGTTCGATAGATTGCATGTAGATCTGCACACTACTCTCAAAAGTCGGCGAAATGGCGGTAAATTGAAAACCTATGCGATGCGCAGTGCTTATCGTATTGGTTTTGACGTCGATACTGTATTTGGCGTGCATCCCAACGTCGGCGTGGTGGTGTTCGTGGTCTTGCAGAAATAAGGTGCAACTGACGACTTCAACACTAAGCAATTCCTGTTGCAAATCATGGTCCGGATTCAATAAAGCCAGTCCGCACAAGCCAATATCGATCAGTTTGAAGGTTTTAACGACAGATGTTTGTTCGCCATCCGCACCGCTTAGCTTAAAACCGAATTGACAATACGTGCCGGCATGCGACTGCGGCACTTTCACCCGGTAATAATTGCGCCGTTGCCGCCAGTACAGTCTATCGGGCAAGGGCATGATTAGTACCGCACCATGCGTGCTTTGCGCCAGTTTGATGTTCACCCCCTGAAAAGCCGCATCAATCCCATCCACCTGCGTAAAGAAATGCGCGCGCTTGCTCAGTAACAAACGGTCCGTCAATTCCTGGGTGGGCGCAATGTCTATCGCCAAGGTATTGTGTTTAGGGTCGATTTGCACAATCGCAGTTAAAAACGCCTGATTATCCGCGCCATAGCGAGCCGACAAAATGCAATTACGCTGCTGGATCTCCGTTAAACAATTGACAATCTGTTTCGGGCTAAAAATCGCGTAGTCGTTTTCCATTGCTAGTGATCATCGGTTTTGCAAATATGCGGAAAATATACGTTAAAAACCGGATTGTTGCCTTGTTGGAAATAAGGAGGGGCTTAAGCTTTTTAGGGCGGGGACGTTTAGGTCTAGTGGGTGCAACGCTGGAGCAATGAGTGAGTGACTATGTGACAAAACCAGGCTAAGTTGTCAGGGAAGCATAGCGCGCACCTTGATCTATCTAGCTTTGGTATTGACATCCCCTGAGAGCGGTAAAGGTATTTGAAGGCGGGGATCGACTGCCTGATGCGGAAAACAGTCTGACCGGTGGTAAGACGAGGTGACGGGCGTAATCCCGTCACTCCAATTCAATCTTTACAGCATCTCCGCGATCTGAACCGCCGCTCGCTTAACATCAAGAAATATCAAGCCCAATTTGGCCGATGACTTGGTTAAAACGGTGAGAACACCCTCAGAACCGGCATAGGTCATTAACACATAGCCGGCCTTACCTTTGATCAGCACTTGCTCCAACTCGCCTCTCGCCAGCTCTTGCGCAGTCCGGTCACCTAATGACAACATGGCGGCGCTCATCGCGCCTACCCGGTCTTCGTCCATGGAAGCCGGTAATACCGAGGCCATCATTAAACCATCAGTCGATATCACGCCACTGGCTTCGATGTCGGCCGATGAACCATTCAATTCCGTCAAAACAGATATTAATAAATCCGCGCGCATAGTGATCTCCTTATTTGTCTCTGTAGGCCAAGGCCAGATTGGTGAATAACGTGCGACTCATGCCGGAAATTTTCAAAAACTTTTCCAGTTCTTCCGCCAGGCTCGAGGCTTGATAGGATTGCTGCATCACCAGCAATGAAAAGCCGGTTACCGAGTTAACTGCGGCAATCGTCCGAGCGCAATATTGCTTATCGTCACCAAAGGTTTCAACTATCAGCGTGAAAAGACGGTTATTGATCAAAGTCATCGCTCCGGCCATGAATTCGACAGGCAATTTAACCTTGACATGCACATCACCGACCTTGAACATCTGTGCGGTAAAGTCTTTATCATAGGGGCCTGTGAATAGCCCTTCCATCCATAGGCGGTGGGTTTTTTTCAAACCCTCGACTCGTCCTTCCAGAAACGAAGCCGTTTCCGGTATGGTGGCCAACTGTTGATAAAATTCGTCGGTTACCGCCGCCAGATACGGCTTAATTTGCGACCCAACCTCTAGCAACAAAGCTTCCTTATCGGGGGTAAACCCGCTAAACGATTTGCCGTATACGGTCAGCTTTTCGAAATCCAGTGACATTAAACACTCTCCTCGTGAACTAAAAAAAATGCAGCCGACTTTATAGGGGTGTTTTTACTGCGGCCGCATGGTCTTGCTAGTTAGACTCAGCGAGGAAAGCATATACCAGGTTTTTTTTTGGGTATTTTTCTGCGTTGCTTATTTGCGGTTTATGAGAATTGGCTCGCAAACCATAATGTTATTAATTTTTCGAGCGTCTATCGCCAAAGCATTGTGCTTAAGGTCAATTTGTAGCATTGCGGTTAAAACCGCTTGATCATTAACCGCATAGCGAGCGGACAAAATGCAATGACGCCGCGGGATTCCCGTTAGGTAATTGATAATGTGTTTTGGGCTGGAAATCGCGGAATTGTCTTCCATTGATAGTGATCGCCGGTTTTGCAAATATGCGGAAAATATACGTTAAAAACTTGATTGTTGCTGACTGGAAACAAGTGATGTTTAGGGCGGGTTGGCGATAGTGGTTGCGTGACAAATGGAAGCTAAATTGTTAGGGAACACTTCGCGCACTCTAGCCTAAAAGGCTGTGAGGGGACCTAAGCGAGCATCGAGCGTTTGTTTGATGAATTGGATTCGTTGGGGGCGTTAACTGCGGATGGCTTTTGCTCAGTTGTGGGTCACGGCAGCTTATTCGCACAACTTAGCGCCAGCGGCAAGCGGATCGAATCCTTCCGGCCATTTACTCTTAACGTCGAAACACAGGCCTGTAAGCTTCGCTTCTTCCAGATTCGCCGAGGAAAAATCCACCTCTCTCAGCTTTGCGTTGGATAAATCGGCATGGGCAAATGAAGCTTCGGTAAAATTCACTGCCGTAAAATGGGCATTGGTGAGATTGATGTATTCGAAGTTAGCTTTTTGATAGCTTCCGCCTTGAATATCCAAACCGATCAGCGTGGCATGCGAAAAATCGCTGTTGTCGAAATTGGATTGCCAGAACCAGAACCCCGAAAACTCTTGATTTGCAAAGAAGGAGTTCTGTGCATTCAGATTTTGCACTATCGGCCCTCTCCGAAAGGGATAGCCGCCAAGTGATTTCGTTTTCGGAGGCATTCCTTCGCAATTGGTCCAAACCGGAAAAACCGGCAAACTGGTCAAATCTAAATTGCTAGGCAGTTTGGTGCGACAATCAGCAATAACAGCCACACCCCAATCAACATGACTAAGGTTCGCCTCCGATAAGTCTACGCCTTGTAGATTAGTCATTTCCCCTGACATGATGCTGTTAATATTTGATGCCGCAACTCCGAAAGCCGTGCCGTCGATATTAGTGCTGCGGAATGTCGAGCCACGCAAATCAGCGCCTCTCAAGTCCATGCCCGATAGATCTTGATTCAAGAATCGTAGGTTTCGAAGCTTGGCTTGTATTAAACTCTTACCGTTTAGTTTCGCGTTTTTGATTGAAGCACCTTCAAAGGAGGCGTGTTCCATATTGGCTTCTGAAAAATTGGCATTATCAAGGATGGCGTTGTCGAAGTTGGCTAAAACCAAGTCGGCTTCGCTAAAGTCGATATGCTCAAGATCGGCGTGATTAAACTGTGTTTCATATGCGCTTTTCAGGTTACGGAATTTCGCATGATTGAGTTTCGCTCGCGAGAAGTTACAAGCGCGCATATCGGCTTCAGAAAAATCCGAGTTTGTTAAGTCGGCGTTTGAAAAATCGATTCCGTTGAGCTTCGCTCCACGAAAATTCGCGCCCACCAAATTCAAACTGGCAAAAGAAGGATGCATCGACTCATTTTTGTACCCGCTAAAGTCTCTGTCCTTGCCCAGTTCTTGGGTTCTACCAAGTTTTAACAATGCCAGAGTTTTTCCATGTCTAGCAGCATTATTCTGTTTATCCAGCTTTTGGATAGACTGATAGTCTGACAAAGCAAGCTCATATAGCGCTTGTTTATACCGAGCATCGGCACGGCCCTCCAAAGCTTTCAGGTCTTTGGGCCTAAGCTGGAGTAAACGGCTAAACGCTGTTTCCGCAGCGTCGTAATCCTGGTAATGCACAAAGAATGCGCTTTGTTTTCGTAATAGCTGCAGATTATTGGGTTGCTTCCGTAAAGCTGCGGCCAAGGAATGTCTTTTATTACGATAAGCTTCAATCGCTGTCTGAAAGCGCTTATCCCCCTGACTATCGGCCGATGCATAAGGAATCATCGTACACCTGTTGGTTCCGAATCCGTCCCTAAGATTGCCACCAGCAAACACTGTGATTTCCTGACCAACCGTAAAGTTCGTGCCGCAACTCACACCATCACTTGGCATGTATTCTATATTGACCTCATCGACTTCAGGTCCTTTATAAGAAGTCGTCAACTTAAATTTGGCGCGTCTTCCGAAACCCCGTTCAGGTAGTGTGGTGATATCGTATTCGCCAGCTAAGGCTTTCGGCACGACCTTTTCAACCGATACCACCGTGCCTTTGAAAATCATTGTGCTGGATTGGAGATATTCTTCCGGTGTTGGATGCCAACAGCTACAAGCGAGTGCCTGAGTTGGTATTGTCGCCAAACCCAAAACCCATGCCACAAGGATCACATTTGCTGGCTTGCCATGCTTGTCTGATCTTAGGATACGAATATTCTTTATTGCTATTGTGGCTTTTAGCAGACGGACATTGAAATTGACGACTGCAATTATCGATGTTTTCATTTTTCTTCCTTATGATTAGCCAGAATTCAGGAGTTTGGAATAATGGTCAGACAAAGGTAAATTGGTCGTCGATTGCGCTGTTTCTCAATCACTTGCCGACAAATTCAACACCGCCTCAGCCCCGCCGCCCGCGACATTGCCGACTTTGATCTCGCCGCCATGCAACAAAGCCACTTCCTTAACGAAGGCCAAGCCTAACCCGGTGCTCTTTCGGCCATTGTTGGGGCGCGGCAGGGAATAGAAGCGTTCGAACACACGTTCCAGCGCGTATTCGGGGATACCGGGGCCGTGGTCGCGGATGCGCAAGATGATTTGCTTGCCGTCGCGGCGGCTGTCGATTTCGATCGTCGAAGCGGCGGGCGCGAAGGCCAATGCGTTATCCAGTAAATTGGAGATGGCCTGCCGCAATAAAAATTCCTCTCCCAGTACCGGTAGCGCCTCGTGCAGCGATACGGCGGTTTGCAGACGCAGTTGCAGCAGTTGTGGGATTTTTTCGGCCAGGACGCTATTAAGCAATTCGCCTAAATCCAATAGCTGTGGATCGGATAATTGCTGGCGCTGCTCTAACTCCGCCAGCCCCAATAGGCGTTCGATTAACTGGTCCAGGCGCTCGGCTTGTTCGCGGGCGTTGCCGGCGAAGCGGCGGCGGTCGGCGTCCGACAGCGGTTCTTCCAGCAATTCCGCCGCGCCGCGGATAGCCGCCAGCGGGCTTTTCATTTCGTGAGTCAGGGTTTGTACGTAGCGCTCAACGTATTGTTTGCCTTCCAATTCTTGGCGCATGGTTTCCAGCGCGTGTGCCAGCGTGGACAATTCGACGCTGCGCAATTTGGGCGGGCTGGCTTTGCCGCCGGACGCCACGCTGCGGGCGTAGCCGACCAGTAAATCGATGGCGCGGGTCAAGCGCCAGTTGAATATCGCGCCGAATAGCAAAGCGCCGCCGAACAGCCAGAAGGCACCGCGTTGTATAGCATTCTTGCTGGCGTCGACGATGGGTTGCAGTAGGGCGGTGGGGTAGGCGACGGTGACCACGCCGATCAATTTATCGCCGTCGCGCACTGGTGCCGCGACATGCATGGTCGAACTGGTCTTGTCGCCGGGATGGGCTTGCGAGGAACGCGCGCCGTATTGGCCTTGCAGGGTTAGATACACATCGTTCCAGCGCGAGTAGTTTTCGCCGATTGCCGTTCCGGCCGAATCAAATTGGACGATGCCGGCCGCGTCGGTGACGTAAACCCGGTAATCCAGCGTTTGTTTCGGAAAGCCGAAGATGGTCGCGGATACCGGCCGTGTGCTATAGCGCTTGACCGCTTGAGCGAAATGGCCGTCGGCGATGCTGCCTTGCCGTAAATCCGGCGCGGCCAGTTCGGCCAGCAGGTTGGCGGTATCGACCAGGCTGGCTTCCAGCGCGGTACGCACGCCGGGGCCGATCTGCTTCACCACCAGCATTAACACCAGTTGCCCGGTCACGGCCACCAGCAGGAAATAGCCTAAAAACAGCCGTACCGATAACTTCATCGGCTTTGCAAGCTATAACCCAAGCCGCGATGCGTGCGTATCGGATCTTGGTCGGCGGCGGCCAAGCGTAGTTTGGCGCGCAAGGTTTTGATATGGGTGTCGACGGTGCGGTCGAACACGTCGCCGGGGTCTTGCCAGATTCTTTCCAGCAGTTGTTCGCGGGAGAAAATCCGCTCGGGGTGTTCGATGAATAGTTTCAACAACAAAAATTCGTAACGGGTTAAATCCAGTAACTGCCCGCAATAGCGGATGCGACCGGCTTGGCTATCCAGGTCAAAAGGCGAGTTTGGTGCCGGTGTTGGATTGGGAGCTCCCAGTCTGCGCAGGATTACGCCCACTCTGGTCGCGACTTCGCGCGGGCTGAACGGCTTGGTGATATAGTCGTCGGCGCCGATTTCCAAGCCGACGATACGGTCGATTTCGTCGCCGTGCGCGGTCAGAAAAATCACCGGAATATCCGAAAATCGACGCAACTGCCGGCACAAGTCAAAGCCGTTACCGTCCGGCAGGCCGACATCGAGAATCACCAAAGAGAACTCGGTGGATTGCAATCTGACCAAGGCGGTTTGCAGTAATCCGACGTGCTCGGTTCGGTAACCGCTGCTGTTCAGCACATAAATCAAGGTGTCGGCAATCGCCGGTTCGTCTTCGACGATTAAGATGCGTTTGCTGGCAGTCACGGCGTTAATAAGTCATGCAGGCCGCGCTTAATAAGCCCGCCGCGAGCGCGAAGCCGGCCAGGACGATGGCGGGTCCCAGTTCGTCGTCGGCAATGCGTTTGCACAGGTCCGCGAAAGCCAGCCGCAGTCCAACAAATACCAGCACTTGCAAAAATAAAGCAATACCGGCCCAAATCAACATATCGATAAACGACACGCTGTTGGCGACGGCGCCGGACAGCGCCAACACAAAGCCCAGCAGCGCGGCGCTAAACGCCACGGCCGGCGCGGTTTTACCCTCGCGGATTAGTTTAAATTCCGCGTACGGCGTAATCCACAGATAACAAAAAGCAAACGCGCCGGTTAGCGCGGCGGCCGCGATGAAATGCAGAAAAAAGCCGTTGGCGCCGGCCAGGATGTGAGAGAGGTCTAGCGATTCCATAGTCAATTCTCGACGAAATAATGCGGGATGAAGCGGCTATTGTTGCCGGTGATTTCGGTTTTGTCTTCACGGATGCCGATGCCGGCGGGTTGATCGGCGATGATCCAGGAGCCGATCACCGGGAAATTGCCGCCAAACTCGGGCAGCGGGGTATAGCGTTGATAAATGCAGGACTCGCCCCCGTAACTGCCGCCGGTTTCGACGAGGCTGGCGCCCCGGCGAATCTGGATATTGGCGCCTTCCCGGGAATACAGCGGCTTGCGTACATAATCGCCCAGTAGCGGTCGGTCGGCGAAACTGGCCTCCAGCAGATTGGGGTGGCCGGGAAACAGCTCCCACAAAATAGGCAACAGGCCTTTGTTGCTGAGCAGTAGTTTCCAGGGCGGTTCCAGCATCGCCGGTTGGGCTTGCGGCAGGTAAGGGCCAAACTCTTCTTGCAACAGCCATTCCCAGGGATAAAGCTTGAACAATGCGCGAATCGTGGCTTGGTTCAGATCAACAAAGCGGTGCCCGCTGGCGTCCCAGCCGATTTGTTCGATAGCCAGACGTTGGGTTTGCAGGCCGGCTTGCACGGCGGTATCGCGCAGATATTCCAAGTTGCCGCTGTCCTCGTCGCTGCTATCGACGCCGGCAAAATGCAGGCTGGGCTGGCGCTGCCGGTAATCTTGCCAAAAGCCGAGCAGTTTTTCGTGTATCGAATTAAATTGATCGGCGTCCGGATAGCAATCCCGCAACCAGAACCATTGCACCACGCCGGCTTCCAGCAGTGCGGTGGGCGTGTCGGCGTTGTATTCCAGCAATTTGGGTTGGCCGCTGCCGTCCCAGGCCAGATCGAAGCGGCCGTAAACGCTGGGTTCGCGGCGTTCCCAGGAGTCGACGATATAAGGCACGGCCCAATCCGGAATCAACAATCGCTTGAATAACTTGCGGTCGATGATGGCCTGCACGGCTTGTAGACACAGTGCATGTAATTCGGCGGTGACGTCGTCGAGCATATCGATCTGGCTGGCCGTGAACCGGTAACAGGCCGATTCGTCCCAATAAACATCGCCGTCCAGGGTGTGATAATTCATCCCCACGGCTTCCACCCGCTGCTGCCAATCGGCGCGGGGCCTTAGTTCGATCCGTTGCATGCTTAGCCGCCGAAAGAACTGTGCGAACCGCCGAAGAAGCCAAAGCCGCCGCGCCTGACCGAACTATGGCTGTCCGGGCTGCCGTTGCCGCTATAACGGGAGCTCGAGCCGCCGCCGTGGCCACCGCTGCTTCGGCATTCAATAGGATTGCCCTGGTCGTCGACGCAATCTTGTTGGCGGATCCGAAAATCGTCCGGGTTCCCGTGATAATTGGCTAGCGATAAGCCGCCCAATAACGCCAAGGATACCTGCATGGAACGCCGAGGGACTGCCGCTTGCACCGGCCGGGTTTCCGGTGCGGCTTGCAACACGCTTTCCCAGGTGGATAGCCGAGGATAAAAGTCGTAGTGATAAAGAGCGCCTATCGACAACAGCAGATAAAAATCCAGCCGGTTACCGCACAGCAGAAACAGCGGTAAGCCCAACCAGGCCACGCCATTGGCTATCAATGCGGAACGGAAGGCTCGCTGATGGGCCTGTGCGACGCGCACCGTATAGTTCGAAACGCCGATGGGCGGCTTGGCTAGCGTTTGCAATAGCGGATAGGCCGCCAAGGCGATGGCAACAAACAACAAGCGCACCGGCCAGGCCGGCAATTGGGGCGCGTAACCGGCAAATAGCGGATATTGCCAGTGCAGCATCGTTGCATAAATCACGTACACCAGCAGATAGACGCCGGTCAGCACGGCCATGAAACGAAAGGATGACACCGCTTTATCGAACTCCACGCAGACGGCGCTATTGCTGCTCAACGGGCTGCTGGAGAAACTGCCAAGCCGATAGATGTTACGTCGATACGAATCCACCCATAGTCGCAGCTCTGGAGACAAAAAATTGCCTGCTATTTGAATGGACTCGCGTTGGTTTTTGTTAGAGCCGTGAAAAAAGCGCCAGGATTTCGCATTTCCTTGATCCTGGCTATCAGTCACCAGCAAGGCATGGGTTGGAATGGTGGTTTCGCCGATCCAGCTGCGTTTGACGATTTTGTCGGGATACAGCGTAATCGATTGAGTCGATACGATGCCAAGCAGCGCCCAAGCGGCATAAGCGCCGAATAAAATAAAACTAACTTCGACGATGAAAAAATTACTTAGAAATCCCGCCCAAGCCATTAGGCAGGCCAGCGCAAATCCCAGTAGAGCAAGCAGTTGTCTCCAAGCGCTGTAAGTAAGAACCAGTTTTTTATTAAGCGACGACGATGGCATAGGCTCGGCTAAATAGGGCGATGGAATTAGATGCTGGATAATCGTCGGCGAAGCATAGCCGCTACTCGATGTTTTTGCTGAAAATAGCCGCGAGTGGCCGGTTGCGGGAAGCGGATTGCTGATACTGGCTTCGTATCTGTCTCCGGGCTTGTCTCAGATTGGTGTTTTCCTGTTTTGGTGCGGTGGCAGTCCGTTTTGGTGCGCGATGCGGGTTTGGGTTGCTGAGGTTGGCAACAAAAAGCTAGGTCAGCCTGCATTCAAAGCGCTGGCACAATCCGTGCTGGAATTTACCCGGTGCAATGGCGCACCCTCGGTTCCCTTCAACAACGGCGTTGAAACGTTGCTGGTTTTATAACCCGCAATACTGTTTGCTCGGCCGTTGTCCTGCTTTTATCCCTTCAGGACTTTCGCTGACCACAAACACGCCGTTTCCAAGGGAGCTTTAGCTTGCGCATACAGGCTTATTTAAACGAATGTCGGTGCTTGATAACCACCGACATTCAAGTCCTTCCCACAATTTAAAGGTGAGTTATGTCCTATCTGATCCCTTCGGAATTCGTCACAAAGATGGTCGATGCCGGTGAATCCAAAATTTTCATGTCTACCCGCGACACCTTAATCCGCGCTTACATGGCCGGCGCGATCCTGGCGCTGGCGGCGGTATTTGCGGTGTCGATTACCGTGCAAACCAACTCGCCGATCTTTGGGGCGATTTTGTTCCCGGTTGGTTTTTGCATGTTGTATTTGTTGGGTTTCGATTTGCTGACCGGCGTGTTCGTATTAACGCCGCTGGCCTGGTTGGACAAGCGCGCCGGGGTGACGTTGAGCGGCGTGCTCAGAAATTGGGGCTTGGTGTTTTTAGGCAATTTTCTCGGCGCGTTGACGGTGGCGGTGATGATGTCGGTGGTCTTTACTTACGGCTTCTCCGTGGAACCGGACGCCGTCGGCAAAAAACTGGCCGGCATCGGCGAAGCGCGAACCCTGGGCTATGCCAAATACGGCATAGCCGGCTGGATGACCATTTTTATCCGCGGCATGCTGTGTAACTGGATGGTGTCTACGGGTGTGGTGGGCGCGATGATTTCCACCTCGGTCAGCGGTAAAGTGATCGCGATGTGGATGCCGATCATGCTGTTCTTCGGCATGACCTTCGAACACTCGGTGGTGAACATGTTTTTGTTTCCCTCAGGTTTGATCATGGGCGGCAATTTTTCGATCATGGATTATTTTGTCTGGAACGAGATCCCCACCGTGTTGGGTAATCTGGTCGGCGGTTTGGCGTTTACCGGTTTGACGCTGTATTCCACGCATGTCAAAACCGCGCCGAAGCGCTCTTTCAACTAAGCGCCAAGCGATCCGGCCCCGATGCCGCTGAGCACGGGGTTTTTTCTCGCTGTTAACCAAGCTAAGGAGTTAAAGATGACACGCAACGAAGTGACCGAATTGGTCGTTACGCAAAAACTGGCCAAGCAATTGAGCTGGGCACAACTGGCCGAAGCGATTGGTTTGAGTAAGGAGTGGACCACCGCCGCATTGCTGGGGCAGATGACCCTGAATGCCGAACAAGCCGCGATCATTGGTGCGTTGCTGGAGCTGCCGCCCGCGGCTATCGCCCAACTGCAAGTGGTGCCTTACAAAGGTTCGTTGCCCAGCGCTGTGCCGACCGATCCATTGATTTACCGTTTCTACGAGCTGGTGAATGTCTACGGCACTACGTTTAAGGCTTTGATCCATGAAGAATTCGGCGACGGCATCATGAGCGCCATCGACTTTAGTATGGATTTGCAGCGTGAACCCGATCCGAAAGGCGACCGGGTTAAGATCGTCATGAGCGGGAAATTTCTGCCTTACAAGAGTTACTGAGGCTGTTTTGCTGTAAGCCATGTCCGGGAAATTAAGCATCACCGTCGGCCAATATTCCGACAAGGGCCGCAAGCCGCTGAATCAGGATTTTCATGGCATGTATATCGCCAAGGAACCGCAGTTAAGCGCCAAAGGCATTGCTATAGCCTTGGCTGACGGCATCAGCAGCAGCGAGGTTAGCCACATCGCCAGTCAGGCGGCGGTGACCGGGTTTTTGGCGGATTATTTTTGCACCTCGGAAGCTTGGTCGGTGAAGAAGTCGGTGCAACGGGTGCTCACGGCCACCAATTCCTGGCTGTATGCGCAAACCCGGCAAAGCCGCGATTGCTACGATATGGATCGCGGTTATGTCTGCACCTTGAGTGCGCTGGTGATTAAATCCGCCACCGCACATCTGTTTTCTGTGGGCGACACGCGGATTTATCGGGTAAGCGGCGACGAACTGGAACAGCTGACTCACGACCACCGTTTGTGGCTGTCTCAGGAAAAAAGCTATCTGAGCCGGGCCATGGGCATGGACTCGCATCTGGAAATCGACTATCAAACGCTGACCGTCAGTTTGGGCGATCTGTTCTTGCTGGCGACTGACGGCGTCTACGAATACGTCAGCCCGCGCTTCGTTACCCAAACCCTTCGCCAAGCCGGTGACGATCTGGACGCTGCCGCAAAAAACATCGTCGAGGCGGCCTACGCAAATGGCAGCAGCGATAATCTGACCGTGCAGATTGTGCGTATCGACCAACTGCCGCTACCCAGCGCCAACGAGTTGTATCAGTCCTTGACCGATTTGCCGTTTCCGCCGCCGTTGGACGCCAGAATGGAGTTTGATGGCTATACCATCGTCCGGCAATTGCATGCCAGCAGCCGTAGCCATATCTACTTGGCGGTGGACAACGACACCCAGGCCCAAGTGGTGCTTAAAACCCCATCCATAGACTTGCGCGGCGACCCGGCGTATTTGGAACGCTTTCTGATGGAAGACTGGATTGCCCGGCGCATCAATAATGCTCATGTGTTGCAGCCGTGCGCGCAGACGCGCAAGCGCAATTTTCTTTATGTGGCGACGGAATTTATCGACGGCCAGACCCTGAAGCAATGGATGATCGATCACCCACAACCGGACCTGGAAACCGTGCGTGGCATCGTCGAACAAATCGCCAAAGGCTTGCGCGGCTTTCACCGCCTGGAAATGCTGCATCAGGATTTGCGGCCGGACAACATCATGATCGACAGCACCGGCACCGTGAAAATCATCGATTTTGGTTCGACAAGAGTGGCAGGTGTGCTGGAAATGGGTACGCCTATAGGCCATCAGCATATGCTCGGTACCGCGCAATACACCGCGCCGGAGTATTTTCTGGGCGAGCCGGGCACGGTGCGCTCGGAGCAGTTTTCCCTGGCGGTGATTACCTATCAAATGCTGACCGGCAAACTGCCTTACGGGGCGGAAGTGGCGAAATGTAAATCAAGGGCCGCCCAAAACAAACTCAGTTACGACGCCAGCTTGTATCGCAACCGGGATATTCCGAGCTGGGTGGATGATGCGATCCGCAAGGCCGCGCATTCCGATCCGTATAAGCGCTACGAAGATTTATCCGAATTCATTTTTGACTTACGCCATCCCAATCCGGCGTTTTTGACCAAAACCGGTCCGGCATTGCTGGAACGCAATCCGGCGGCGTTCTGGAAGGGCGTGTCCTGCATATTGGCGGGGTGTATCGCGGCCTTGTTAATCGGGCAATCCGCAAATACCGATCAAGCCGAGTCTGTTAGCTGCGCCCGGAACAGCCGGGTGGAACAGGGTGGCCGGTCCCCCGCGCCTGCGGCAAACAGGGCCGGGTCACCCCACACTCGCTAGCCTGCCCATCGGTATCGCCGGCCCGAATTTGATTGTCTCTGCTATCCTTTCGGCTGTGCCGGAACACCTGGAAGAATTGATCTGAGTTAATCGATAGGCTGAAAATTAACAAACATCGCCCGCTCCTTGGTATCCTTCGGCAAAATTAGCCCCAGTGTTAATGCATAACTTCCGAAATAACTAGAATTCCAAACTGGAGTTAGCCATGTTGGTCCGCCCGCTGTTTGTCACTTGTTGCGCTTGCCTGATCAGTGCGTCCGCGCATGCGCAACCGGTTTCCACGGAAGAGGAAGAAAGAGCTTTGTCGCAAATCTACGGCACCGAGGATATGGTCAGTATCGCCAGCGGTTACAAGCAACCGATTTCCAAAGCCCCGTCGATTGCCACCGTTATCACGGCCGACGACATCAAACAAATAGGCGCCACCGACATAGACGAAGCGTTGGAAAGCGTGCCCGGCCTGCACGTCGAACGCAACACGATAGGCTATAACCCGATTTACACGTTTCGCGGCATTTATTCGCAGTTCAATCAGCAAGTGCTGATGATGATTAACGGCATCCCGATCACCAATTCCTATACCGGCAGCCGCAGCGAGGTGTGGGGCGGCATGCCGATCCGCGACATCGCCCGTATCGAAATTGTGCGCGGGCCGGGATCGGCGGTATACGGTGCCGATGCCTTCGCCGGGGTAATCAACGTCATCACCAAAACCAAACAGGACATTGAAGGTACTGAGGTCGGTGGCCGGGTCGGTAGCTTCGATACCTATGACGGCTGGGCCTTGCATGGCGGCGAATGGGCCGGCTTTGACGTTGCCTTGGCTTTTGAATATCACAAGACTGCCGGGCAGGACGCCAACGTCGATGCCGACCTACAAAGCCAGTTTGATAGCTTGTTGGGGACCCGCGCTTCGCTGGCGCCGGGGCCGTTGAACATGTCGCGAGACAATCTCGACGCCCGATTGGATTTGTCGCGCGGCCATTGGCGGTTTCGCGGCGGGCTGCAACACCGCAGCGATTTGGGTAACGCCTCGGGTATCGCGCAAGCCCTGGACCCGGTCAACCGTTATGCCAGCGACCGTTGGAACGCCGACGTTACTTACCATAACGCCGACATCGAAAACTGGGATTTGACGACACAAGCCAGCTATTTCGAAACCAGTCAGGAAATCGAGCGCAATCTGACGCTATTTCCGGCCGGCACTACCTTGCCTATCGGCGCCAACGGCCAGATCGGCGCCGGCGCGCCGGTCACCTTTCCCAACGGTTACATCGGCAACCCTGAGGTGTGGGAACGCCATGTCCGTATCAGCCAGACCTTTGCTTACGGCGGTTTTCAGGGACATCAATTACGTAGCGGCATCGGTTTTAATTACGACAGCCTGTTCAAGGCGCGGGTCAGTCAGAATTTTGGTATCGATCCCGCCACCGGCGCGCCAATACCGTCGCTGCCGGGGATTCCGCTGACCGACGTTTCCGGCACCTCCGCGACCTTCATTCCGGAAGTGGACCGGAAAGTGGCATACCTGTTTTTACAAGACCAATGGAATTTTGCCAACGATTGGAGTTTGACCGCCGGTGCCCGCTACGACCGCTATTCGGACTTCGGCAATACCTTCAATCCGCGCGCGGCCTTGATCTGGGAAGCCCGCTACGATTTAACGGCAAAGCTGATGTATGGCTCGGCGTTTCGGGCGCCGTCGTTTCAAGAAATGTATATCATCAACAACCCGGCCCAACTCGGTAATGCCTCCTTACGCCCGGAAACCATGGAAAACGTCGAACTGGGTTTCGACTATCGGCCGACGGATAGTCTGCGCCTGGGTTTGAATTTCTTTAACTTCTGGTGGAAGGACATCATCCGTTTTGTACCGGATGTCAATGCCACCACCTCGACCGCGCAAAATACCGGTGTCCAGCAAGGCTACGGCACCGAACTGGAAGCGGAATGGCAGGCCGCCGACACTTTAAAAATTATCGGCAACTACGCCTATCAACGTAGCCGCGACCAGGCTCTGGATCGTGATAGCGGGTATGCGCCGCACCATCAGGTCTATCTGCGTCTGAATTGGGAGTTTTTGCCCGACTGGCAGCTCAGTCCGCAAGCCAAATGGATAGTGGGCCGCGACCGTAGTTTCGGCGATACCCGCAAGCCGGTCGCGGATTATACTTGGGTGGACGTGACGCTACGCCGGCAGAATATGGCCAAGCATCTGGAAGTGGCGTTTTCCGTGCGCAATCTGTTTGATGTCAGTGCACGGGAACCCAGTCTGGCCGGCAATCCGGCCGCCATTCCTAACGATTTACCATTGGCGCCGCGCAGTTTTTACGGCGAAATCAGTCTTCATTTTTAGCCGAGGCGCCGTTGCTTGGGTCTTATTTACACCGTAGTTCGGGAGTCATTTTGTTCTATAGACTATTTTTTCAGCTGGGGTTGGCCTTATGTCTGCTGTGGCCTTTTTGCGGCGGCGCCTGGGCGCAAGCGCCGACCGTTGCCATCGTTTATCCCGATGTGCGCGAGCCCTACCGCTCGGTGTTCATGGAGATTGCGCGCGGCATGGAACAGGAGCTGGGTAAGCCGGTTGGGCATTACCTGTTGAGCGAGCGCGACAAGTCCGTCGAAAAATTGATTCAGGACCTGAAAAGCGACAGGATCGATGTGGTCGTGACTTTGGGCCGCGCCGGTTTGGCGGTCGCCAAATCGGTATCTTCCCAATTTCCGGTGGTGATAGGGGCGACCATGATCCGCCCGGATGAGGTGCAGGGCTTGGCCGGTATTAGTCTGACGCCGGCCCCGGAAGCCATGTTCGACCATTTGAAAAAATTGGTGCCGGAGGTGAAAAAAATTACCGTGATCTACGATCCTCGGCAAACCGCCTGGGAGATCGAGCGTGCCGGACGGGCGGCTCTGGAACGCGGCTTGACGCTGGTGGCGCAACCGACCGGCAACTTACACGATTCCTCGGATCAGTTCCGGCAGATTTTGCTGGAGATTAAAGACAACTCCATTGCCCTCTGGCTGCCGCGCGAAAACGCCGCCATGGACGAGCAATCCTTGTTACCGGAAGTACTGCGCGAAGCCTGGGAGAAAAATTTCGTGGTGTTTTCCAGCAATCTCGACCATGTGCGCAAAGGGGCATTATTTTCCTTATACCCCGACAATTTCAGTATGGGCCGCAGTTTGGCCGGTCTGGCCGTCCAGCAAGTACAGGCGGGCGGTAAGTTCGAATCGGTCGAATTGCTGCGGGATTTGCTGGTGGCCGTTAATTTACGCACCGCGGAACATCTGGGTTTGCGTTTTTCCAGTCAGACACGCCGCGAATTCGCGATGGTTTTCCCGGTCCCTTAAACGCAATGAAGCGTTTGCGATGGCCCAGGTTCAAGCGGGCGAGCTTTCTGCAACAGCTGGCCGTGACCTTTTGTTTCGGTCTGGTAGTGATCTCGATACTGTCGGCATTCGGCATTTCCACGCTGTCTTACTACATCGTCCGCGATAAATGGGTCGCCCAAGGCCTCCAATCCACGGAAGCGTTTGCGGCACAGAGCACGCTGGCTTTGCTGTATGCCAGCCGGGAGAACGCCGAGGAGCCGGCCCGACGCTTCCTGGCGTTTCCCGATGTGCACGGCGTAGCCATTTACAACAACGCCCTGCAGCCCTTATTCGAACGCGGCGAACCGGCCATGCCCGCTGCCGACGCCGACGCGGCGCGCTGGCCGGAATCCCTGGCCTTGGTGCATGAGAACGAACAAGCCTGGTATTTTGCCGCGCCGGTATACGCGCGTAACACCGCGGAGCAAGAGGCGTCACCGTTCGAGGCGCAAACGCCGACGCCGGAATTGGTCGGCTATGTGCGCTTGGTGATGGGCAAGCAATCGCTGAATGTCATGAAAGAAAAAATTCGCTGGACCACTTTGATGGCGTCCAGCGGCTCGGCCACGGTGTTTCTGCTGTTTCTATTGGCGATGTCGCGGCGTTTGACTTTGCCGATTCAACAACTGGCGCTGAGGATGCGCAAGGCCTCAGCCGGCGCGAAAAACGTGCGGGCCCGCTTGAGCGGGTCGCGCGACATCATCGAAATGGGTGAAGCCTTCAACACCATGATGGCGGTGTTGGAAACCCGGGAAAAGCAGTTGGAGCGGGCTCGTGACACGGCTTTGGAATCGGCGCGCCTGAAGGGCGAGTTTGCCGCCAATGTCAGCCACGAACTGCGCACGCCGCTGAATGCGGTACTGGGTATGCTGGAGTTGCTGCAGGACATGGGGTTGACGCCGAAGCAACTGGAATACTCGATGGTAGCCCGCAACGCCGGCGAAGCACTGTTGAAGTTAATCGAAGATATTCTGGATTTCTCGCGCATTGAATCCGGCATGATGAAGCGGCAGCCGGTTGACTTCGTGCTTTACGAAACCTTGGACGAAGTCGTGGAATTGATGTCTGCGCAGGCGCACCGAAAAAATCTGCAGCTCACCTACTCGCTAGCCGACGATATACCGCTAGTGTTGAACGGCGAAGCGTCCAGGGTGCGGCAGGTGCTGATTAATTTGGTCGGCAACGCGCTGAAGTTTACCGAACAAGGCGGCATCACCATTGATGTGCAAACCGAAGCGGCGGAGAGCGATACCATCCCGTTGCGGTTTTGTGTGACCGATACCGGAATGGGCATACCCGAGGCGGCGCAAACCAGTATTTTTGATGCTTTTGTGCAGGCCGACGGCTCCAGGACCCGTCATCACGAAGGCGCCGGCCTGGGATTGGCGATTTGCCGGCAATTGGTGCAACTGATGGGGGGGCAAATCGGCGTCCAAAGTCGGGAAGGGCAAGGTAGTTCGTTCTGGTTTACCGTACCCTTCAATCCGCCGCGCGGTACCGAGGGCATCTCTGAGGCTCGGCAAGCCTATTTCGCCAATCTGCGGATATTGGTCGTGACCGAGAACGACAAAATGCGCCAGTTTTTGGCGCAAAGTCTGGCGCGTTGGAAAATTCACTACCGGCATAGCGGCTACGGCATCAAAGCCGTGGATATGTTGCGTTCCGCCAATGATCAGGACCAGGCGTATCATTTTGTCATCATCGATCTGAGAGATGCCGGCGATGCCAGTTGGGTGGATATGATCGTTGACGATCCGGCGCTGGCCGATGTCAAAATCGTGTTGCTGTCCGACCCCGTTAATGCCGTCAATCTGCCGCGCTTGCCAAACGTGGCCGCGCAGTTGGCGAAACCGGTACAGGTTTCCAAACTGTACGATTTCATATTAACCGCCGGTCAGGATTATCAGGAACCCGCGGCCGACTTGGCGCCCGAGGTCGAGCAAAGCGTCGTGCTCGGGCGGCGCATATTGATCGTCGAAGACAACCGTGCCAGTCAAATGGTGGCCGCGGGCATGCTGGAGCGGCTGGGTTGCCGCTACGAAATCGCCGGCTCCGGCGTCGAGGCCTTGTCCTGGCTGGAGCATCAGGCTTTCGATTTGATCCTAATGGACTGCCACATGCCGACTATGGACGGCTTTGAGGCGACTCGACGCATCAGGCTGCTGCCTGAACCCGTGGGCCGGCTGCCCATCGTGGCGATGACCGCCAACGCTCAGCAAGGCGATAGCGATTTGTGTCTGGCGGCGGGGATGGACGATTATCTGGCCAAACCGATCAAGCTGAAGCCGTTGCGGGAAAAACTGCTGAGTTGGTTCGAGGGCAGGCCGTGCCTGACCGCCGAGCCGCTCTCGCCGGAGCCGTCGCTGGAGGCGCTGGATCACGCGGTTTTACGCCAATTGCGCGAGGAAATCGGCCAGGGTTTTGTGAAGATGGTGGGCTATTATTTGGAAGACGCGCCGGCGCAAATCGAGCAAATCGCCCAGGCGCTGGCGACGGACAATCACGCGCAATTGCGTGAATCGGCCCATGGCCTGAAAGGTGCCAGCCGCAACCTGGGCGCAGAAAAGCTGGCGCTGATTGCCCGGCAACTGGAAGAGCAGGCGGCTGAAGCGCAGATTGAAAACGGCGAGGCCTTGCTGCAGCAATTGCGCGACGAATACCGGTTCATCGAGCAACTATTGAGTTTGGAAATAGGCACGGAAACGGCTGCTGATCCGCTCCCGCAGGCCGGCCCCAGAATTCTGGTGGCGGACGACGACAGAGCCATGCGGTTTGCCTTGCAAGATGTTTTGGAGAAGGACGGCTACCGGGTGGATTTGGCCGGCACCGGCCGGCAGGCGCTGGCGTTGTGCCAGCGGCAAATGGCGGATTTGATTTTGATGGACGCGATGATGCCGGAAATGGACGGTTTCGAGGCCTGCCGCAAAATTCGCGCGCTGCCCCATGGCGCCGACGTGCCGATACTGATGATTACCGCTTTGGAAAACGACCATTTGGTGGAATTGGCTTTTTCGATAGGGGCTAACGATTACATACCCAAACCGATTCATTTCGCGGTGTTGCGCAAGCGTATCGCGCATTTATTGGAAGCCAGCCTGACCCAGCGGACCTTGAATCGCCTGGCTTACCACGATCCCTTGACCAATCTGGCCAATCGCACGCAATTCATCGACCGGCTGAACTCAGTGATCGCCGTCAGCGCGGATCAAAATCAGCTGCATGCCGTGCTGTTTCTGGATCTGGATAGATTCAAACTGACTAACGACACCTTGGGGCACGATGTCGGCGACCAGTTGTTGAAAGCTGCGGCAGAGCGGATTCAAGGCTGTGTGCGGCGGGAAGACATGGTGTCCCGGTTCGGCGGCGACGAATTTACGCTGCTGTTGGAAAATATCAGCAATCCGCAAGTCGCCGCTGCCGTCGCCGACAAGATCCGTATCGCCATCGCCCAGCCATTCGCGTTGATGGAGCAAGAGTTTTACGTCAGCTCCAGTATCGGCATTTCGTTGTATCCCGCCGACGGCGCCGACAGCGGTTTGCTGATCAAACACGCCGATACCGCGATGTACCGCGCCAAGGAGCAGGGCAATACCTATTGTTTTTATGAAGATAATATGGAATTTGTCGTGTCGACCAAGCTGCGTCTGGAAAGCGACTTACGCCGGGCGCTGCAACGCGACGAATTTTTTCTTCACTACCAGCCGCAAATCGATCTGGATTCCGGGCGGATCGTCGGCGCCGAGGCGCTGATCCGCTGGCGACATCCCGAGCTGGGCTTGATTCCCCCCGATCAATTCATTCCGGTCGCCGAAGAAATCGGCCTGATCGAGGCGATAGGTGCGTGGGTGTTGGGCGAGGCGTGCCGGCAGAGCCAAATTTGGCGGCAAAGCGGCTATCCGGCGTTCACGATGGCGGTCAACGTGTCGGCGCGGCAATTGGATCAGGAAGACTTTGTCGCGCAAGTTATCGACATCGTCAATGAAACCGGCTTGCCCGCCGAATACCTGGAATTGGAGTTGACGGAAAGTTTGTTCATCCGCAATCCGGGACGGAAGCGGGCTATATTGGCCAAGCTCAGGGAAGCCGGCTTGCAAATTTCGATAGACGATTTCGGCACCGGTTATTCCAGTTTGAACCAACTCAAGCAGTTTGCCTTCGACAAGCTGAAAATCGACCGCTCATTTGTGGCGAACATACCCGACGACGCAGACGCCGCCGCGATTGTGATGGTGATTATTTCCATCGCCAAGATTCTGAAATTCAAGGTGATAGCGGAAGGCGTGGAGACCGAGCAGCAGGCGCAATACTTGTTACGAAACGACTGCGATGAGGCGCAGGGTTATCTGTTTGGCAAGCCGATGGCCGCCGACGAGTTTACGGCCTTGTTGGCGCGAGCAAAAGTGGCCGTGGGTTAGTCACCAACCGTTTGCGGTGGCTTCGCCGGCTAGCCAGGTTTTCGCTCATCCATCATTCCCGATTCACCGGCAAGGCCGCGATACGCCGTTCTATGTCTTGCATCAGTTGTTTGTACGCTTCGCCGTCGGTACCGCCAAAGCGGCGGATAAACTCGGCTTCGCTTAGCGATTCCGGTAAATCGGCGGTAGCCGGCATCATTTGATTTTCATCGGCGTTGGCTAATATTGATTGGATTTTCCGTGCCAGCGCCGGACTGGCGACAGCTTGTTCGCCCATGCGCGTCCCGGCCCGGTCGGCGGCGAGGTCGTTAAACGAAAAGCCGCTGCCGCCGCGGGAATCTTCGATTTCTTTAAACAATCCCACCGCATCAGCCAAGGGGGTGCCCGAATAGGCGGCCAGCATCGCCGAAACCATATAATGTTTGGTCAGGTCGTCTCTATCGTTCAACGTTACCTGGCGCCAAAGCGGGCGCGGCCAGAGCCGCGATTCGGGGATGATTTTCGTCAGGCGCTGTTGATTGACATAAAGCGTCAATACCAAAATCAATGCCCGGTTTTCCGCAATCGGGTCGCCGCTGGCGCTTCTTTGTAATGCCAGTATAAAAAGTGGTTTGCTGAGATCAGTGAGACTGACGCTTTTATTATCTGTCTGGCTTAGTTCGGCTAAACGTCGCTGATAAGCTTCCAGTTGTTGCAGGTCCGCCGGCGTTAGTAATGCGCCGCGCAATTTGCCGGGTAAGTCTGCTTGCCAACGATACGTGATCGTCAGGCGCTGCGGTTGAAACAGCACATGTTTGACAATGTTGGCGAAGGCTTGACGATCCGCCGCCGGGTGTAAGGTGTTGAGCGCCAAACTCAGCAAGGGTTTGGCCAGCATGCCGGGTAGCCGGAGTTTGCCAGCAGACAGTTGATCGACTTCCGGTAAGTTGGCGGTTTGCTTGAACTCCAGCGTCAAATTCAGATATTGGCCTATGGGATTGCGGGGCAAACGCAGGGTGGCGTCAATGTGGGCCCCGCCTTTGTCGATCCGTAAGCCCGCCACGCCGTTAGCGTATTGGTTGGCAAGATAATTGATCGCCAGGTCCAGTTCTTGTTGATCCAGTACGACTCGGGCGATAGCACCTGACTTTAAACGGCGCGGATCGTTTTGCCGAAAAATCAGTTTGCCTCGGGCAATTTGCTCCGGGGTCAGGTCGGCTCGGGTTTGTAATTTCGGCGTATTGTCAATCGCCAGCCACAGTGTCAGTCCAAACAATACAGGTAATAGCAATACTGCCAGCAGCAAGCTTTTTGCAATCCATTTCATGGGTCGTTCTGTTCAATCCTTGCTGTGGGCAATGACCATGCTAAGTGCTTAATACCTTATCGCCGGCCTTGAGCTAATGCGGTTTATTGCGCTGTTCTTCATATGTGGACGGACTGATGCCGGCGCTTGCCAGATATTCGCGCAGATGTTTGATTTCTTGTTTAGTGCATATGCCGCTGTGGTGAGGATGATGTAACACGCCTTCGACGTTATTCAAACTCACGTGAAAGCGCGCGCCGTGGCTAGGTTGCAGGTTGGCGCCCAGGTGGTGCAACAGCGATTCTATTTCCCGCCAATGGATGTTGCCGCTAACCGGATCCTGGAATATCGCGCGTAGCAGATTTAAATGGTGGCTCATGGCTGCATCCTCCTGCATCAAAATTGGTAGCTTAAGTTTGAACCGAGTTGGGGTTCAATTTGGCTGGTGAAAGGTGGTGTTTAACTAAATTTGTTTCAAAATAAGAAACAAATCATGTAATAAATGCCTTATTGTAAATAAATGGCAAAGGTTTATAGTTAAACCGTCTTCAATGAATCGGCTGAAACCCAGTCAAGGTGGAAAAATGAACAAGTCAAGCAATCTGTATAAAGACATCGTCACCGGATTGTTTTTTGCTACCGGTATGTTCAGCTTCCTGTCCGGTCAGTTTGTTCTTTCCACACTGTTTTTTGGCGCTGCTTCCCTGTTTAGCAATATCGAAGTGGCTAAACCGGTCCGATTTTAAGTTTTTTCGTAGTACCTCCTCGTTGTAAAGCTACACATTCCACAGCCTCCACCCTGCTCAAGGTGGGGGCTTTTTTTGTAGTCAAGCAGGCGATTTCTCAGTCGGACTTGGAGGTTTTTGCCGGGTCTGAAACCACAGTATATTCAGCTTCCAGGCTTTGCCCGTCAACCTGCGCATTTTTCAGCTTTCGCAGCAACCACCAGCCTCTGATACCGATTATTGTCAGCGGAATTAGCAGTAAGGCAAAAAACGCCGAAAACACCACGGTACCCAAGACCGCGCCGGCAATCATCGCCGGAATGGTCAGCAGATTGGACAGCTTGCTTTGTGGAGGTGACTCAAGGCGGGGATGCGCACCGGAGCTGTCGATGAGTATGGTTTTCTTGTAGATTTTTAACATGTCGGGCACCTTTTAAAATGGTACGAGGCCGGCCTCGTTCCCGAAAAGGACTAACGGATCGTTAGCTTTCCAGGGCGGGTATTTTCGCATAACCGCCGCAAACAGATTGGATGTTAAAAAGTCGTCCAACCATTGTTGCAAGGCCGGGTAGGGCGAGCTGGCAAACCAAGCGTTATCCACTGCGGCAAACTGCCGGATAAACGGCGCAATGGCGGCGTCGGCCAAGCCGAAAGTTAAGCCGCACAAAAAGCGAGTCCGCTGCAAGCGGGTTTCCAGCTCGGCTAAAAACACCTCGCCTTGTTGACGATAAACAGTTTGGGTTTGTTCCGGATAGCGGTCCGCATATTTGTAGCGGTCCAAATAGTATTTGAAATCGCCGTCGTTCCAGTCGATTAATCGCTTCGCATCTTCCGGCATTTGGTCCAGCCAGTCTTGCGGGTCGTGTTGCGCCAAGGCCCACCGCATAATATCCAGGCTTTGTTCGATCACTTGGCCGTCGGGCAACACTAATACCGGTACGGTGCCTTTTGGCGAAACGCTTAGCATCGCCTCCGGTTTATTGCTGAGCTCGATTTCTCGGAGTGCGACGCTTAGCCCCGATACGGCAATGGCTAAGCGTGCCCGCATCGCATACGGACAGCGGCGGAAGCTGTAAAAGATCGGATAAATCGGTTCTGCGGTGGGGGACGGTGCAATCATATCGGGCTTGTCAGTGACACATTACTGTAAATGATCGTTGATTAAAGTCTGGTAAAATAACCCATTTTCGCGTCAACCCATTTATTTCGTCACACGCCTGAAACGGCGACAACGCTCTTTTTACTCTTAATCCTCGGACACTCTCTTGATTTCTACCGCTAATATCACCATGCAATTTGGGGCCAAGCCCCTGTTTGAAAACGTTTCCGTGAAATTCGGCAACGGCAACCGCTACGGCCTGATCGGCGCCAACGGCTGCGGCAAGTCGACCTTTATGAAAATCCTCAGCGGCGACCTGGAACCTACATCCGGCAACGTCAGCGTCGATGCCAACGAGCGTTTGGGTATCTTGCGCCAGAATCAATTCGCGTACGAAGAGCAGCGAGTGCTGGATGTAGTGATGATGGGTCATGCCGAGATGTGGGCGGCCATGTCGGAACGTGACGCGATCTACGCCAATATGGAAGCCAGCGAAGACGACTACATGCGCGCCGCCGATCTGGAAACGGTGTTTGCCGAATTCGGCGGCTATACCGCCGAAGCCCGGGCCGGCGAATTATTGTTGGGTTTGGACATCCCGCTGGAACAACACAACGGCCCGATGAGCGCGGTGGCGCCAGGCTGGAAACTGCGGGTATTGCTGGCGCAAGCCTTGTTTTCCAATCCCGACATCATGCTGCTCGACGAGCCGACCAACAACCTGGATATCAACACCATTCGCTGGCTGGAAAACGTGCTGAACGAGCGTAACTCGACCATGGTCATCATCTCGCATGACCGGCATTTTCTGAACAGTGTTTGCACACATATGGCCGATTTGGACTATGGCGAGTTGCGGGTGTATCCGGGCAATTACGACGATTACATGACCGCCGTGACCCAAGTGCGCGAACAATTGCTGGCCGGCAACGCCAAGAAAAAAGCCCAAATCGCCGAGTTGCAAACCTTCGTGGCGCGCTTTTCGGCGAATGCTTCCAAGGCCAAGCAAGCCACTTCTCGGGCGCGGCAGTTAGAGAAAATCAAGCTCGACGAAGTCAAGCCGTCCAGCCGGGTTAATCCGTTCATTCGTTTCGACCAAGCTAAAAAACTGTACCGTTTGGCGGTGGAAGCTAAAGATTTGGCCAAAGGCTACGGCGCTGAACCCTTGTTCAAGAACTTGAACATGATGATTGCGGTCGGCGAGCGGGTGGCGGTGATTGGTCCCAACGGTATCGGTAAATCTACCTTGCTGAAAACCCTGGTCGGCGATTTGAGCCCGGACAGCGGCGAAGTGAAGTGGGCGGAAAACGCAGACGTCGGTTATTTTGCGCAGGATCATGCCGAGGATTTTGCCGAAGACATGCCGCTGATTGAATGGATGGGCCAATGGCGCAAGGAATCGGACGACGATCAGACCATACGCGGCACGCTGGGGCGTTTGTTGTTTTCCAATGACGAAATCAACAAATCCGTAAAAGTCATTTCCGGTGGTGAGCAAGGGCGGATGTTGTTCGGCAAATTGATTCTGCAAAAAAACAACGTCATGGTGCTTGATGAACCCACCAACCATTTGGACATGGAATCGATCGAATCACTGAACGCGGCCTTGGAAAACTATCCCGGCACGCTGATTTTCGTCAGCCATGACCGCGAGTTTGTGTCGTCACTGGCGACCCGGATCATTGAGTTGACCCCGAACGGCATCGTCGATTTCAGCGGTAATTACGAAGACTATTTAAACAGTCAAGACATCAACTAAGGCTAAGCCGCCAGGCGCGGATAAATCGGTTAGTAATCTCTGGCACCGCGCACGAACAGCGTCGCACCAACGTCGGTATACACCTCTCGGTGCGCGCTGCCGGCCGGCGCCAGTTGGTAATCGCCGACGCGCAGCAACACGTCGTCGATAAACAAGTCGCCGTCCAGCATCATGCATTCCTCTTCCAGCCGATGGCCGTGTGCCGGGCATTTGGCGCCGGCTTCCAGGCGATAAAAACCGGATTCGCGTTCCCCGTCCTGCCACAGCGGTTTTTTCCAGACGCCGGGGGCAATTTCCTGCCAGTCGTCTATTTGCTTGGTAAACACGCTAAAAGACTCAGCCTTGCCAAACGGCAGCAGCCCCGCCAGTACTTCCCGCAACACCTCGCGACTATCGCCCAGTGAAGTGCCGCGTAAATAGGCCAGTGCGCCGTTAGCAGACCTTATCCCGCCGTGCCGGCTGCCGGCCGGCGAGGCGTGGTAATCCAAGGGGCCTAGCCGCAAGTCGCCCATTTGCAAATCACCGCGCAGCACGATGCCTTCTTCCAGGCAGTTGTGCCGATGCGCTATCAGGCTGGCGCCGGGGGCGAATTCGATCAATACCGAGTGGCCTTGCAGGCCGCCGTCCCAGAGTGGTTTGACGCGGATGCCGGTTTTCAGGGCTTGCCAGGCGCCGTGTCTGGCGCGCACGGTGAGTAAGCCGGCTTGTTTGGCAAGGCTGGCAGAGACTTGCATCATCAGGCCTTGGCGTAACGAATTGCGGCGTTCGCCGGCAACCGGAATCGGCGCCAAACCGTCGGCCAGCAGCGTTTCGAGTTGCCGCAAATCGTTGGCATCTGCGCTATCCAAAGGCGGGAATTTGTCTGTCATGTTGTTTAGTTAACCTCGCCGGCATCGGCTGTCAATAATTGCTGCATAGTCTGTAGGGCCCGGCGGATATGCGATTTCACAGTACCCAATGGCAAACCGCTGCAAACAGCGATTTCGTCGTGACTCAAACCCCGGAAAAATGCCAACGACAGCAATTGCCGGGGCAAGGGCTCCAAAGCCGCCAGGGCCGTTTGCAAGCGATGGCCTTGCTGCACCGCTGATAGTAAATCCGGCGGCATTTGTTCGGCTGGGGCTTCGATCAGCACCAGAGCGTCCGGTTCCAGCTCGCTTAGATTGCCGTCCAGTTGCCGCAAGGCGTCCAGTGCCCGGCTGCGAGCCATCGTCATCACCCAGGCTTTTACCGAACCGCGTTCGGCATCGAAGCGCGGCGCCTGCCGCCAGATCTGCCAGAACGTGTCTTGCACCACTTCTTCGGCACACTGCGACCGCCGGGTGATGCGTAGTGCCAAACCGTAGACCTGATCGACCAGGCTATCGTATAAGCGCCCCAGCGCGGCTTGATCCTGATCCACGATGTCGGCGATCCATTCCCTAAGTAAGGCTTCGTCGGCGGTCGTTGCGAGCTGTCGGTTCTGGTCGTCGTCCGAATCGCTATCCGTCATCGTCCTCGCATCCCTTTAAAAGCTATACGCGGCATCGGTTGGTTTGGATGCGAGGCGATGTTGGGATAGCGCTCAAAGTGTGAACCAACCGACATAAAGGCTGTGGATTTTTCTTGGTTTGCCAAGATTGGTGGGCGCATTTAAGAAGGCAGAGAGTAGGAGTTTGAGGTTGGACCACTATAAAACAGCCGTTTGCGCGTGGCAAATAGTCAAACTACCGAAGCGATTATGGCTTGTGCTCTGGGTTAATAACACTCGTCGTTTCCTATCGAAAGATGCTTATGTGCCAAGCACCGACCCAGTTCGTTGTACAAACCCGGCCGCAAATATTTTTACCTGTTTTGCATCCATTGCCGAATTGGCCGCGTATCAGTCATCGCAAGCCGGCGCGAATGCCGAGTATCGCCATCCGCATCTGGAATCCGCCGCCGGCTTGCCATTTCTAACCACAGACTGAGAGGAAACCACGATGAAAAAGCTATTTCCGGTTGCGTTGTTGGGCGCCTGCCTGACCGCAGCGACAGCGGTTGAGGCCGCGGACTTTGAATTTAACGGCAACTTTGCCAACGATAACGATAAGCTGAGCTTTGCCTTTTCGCTCGGCTCGCCCGGCACGGTGACCTTGTTTACCTCGTCCTGGCTGGGCGGCGGTTTCGATCCGATTTTGACGTTGTGGGACGGCTTAGGCAACCAATTGGCCGAGCAAGACGACGGCGGCTTGGGCGGCAGCCAATTGTCGAACGGGGTTAATTTCAATTACGGCGAATTCGACAGCTATTTAGCCATCAATCTTGTCGCCGGGAATTACCTGGCAACCTTGACTCAATACGACAACTTTTCGGTAAGCGCCGCGCTGGCCGACGGATTTTTACGGGATGCCGATCCGCAATTTACCGCCGCCTTCGGTTGTTCGAACGGCCGGTTTTGCGAGGGATCTTTAACCGATAGCAATGGCGATCCGGTGGAACCGAATCGCACGGCGGCTTGGGATCTACACATTCTCAACGTCGCCAACGCCCAGATCGTCAGTGTGCCGGAACCGCCCACCCTGATGCTGCTGAGTTTGTCCGGCTTGTTTTTGCTCGGTGGCCGGCTGGGAAAGGCTAGATCCGCACCGCGAACCGACGCGGAAGCGGCCAGTCCAGTGCGTTTGGCATAAATTCCATTTTCCGGCATCCGTTTGCCGATTTTCCACGTATTCCCTAACGCAGCTGCTTGAAGCTGCGGCTTTAATTAATGAGGAATTAGACTATGAAAGACTTACATCACTACAGCCGTTGGCCGCTGACCATGTTCGCCAGCGCTTTATTATTGATGGGCGGCATACCGTCCGTTGAGGCCGCCAATCATCGCGAAGCGCCGTTAACAGCGTTGGATACCAAGGCCGACATCACCGATTGGTACGCCTTTGTCAGTTACAACGATCCCAGTAAAGTGACCATGATTCTAAATGTCGATCCGTTGCTGGAACCCAGCAACGGCCCGAATTATTTTCCGTTCGATCCGGAAATTTTGTATGAAATGAAAGTGGATAACAATTTCGACGCCGACGAAGACATTACCCTCCAGTTCAGATTTAAAACCGAAAACCGCTTGCCCGGCGTGTTTACCGGATTTGTCGGTGCCGGCACCGGCATTGTAGCGCCGGCTAATTCACCCAACCCGATCGCAGCCGGTACCTTGATTGTGCCGCCGGCCATTACCGCACTGGATGGCCCTGGCTCGGAAGGTTTGGGTTTGCGGCAAAGTTATACGGTGACGCTGATCAAAGGGAAGGGTGCCAACCGGCAAGTTATCGATCTGACCAATCAGCAAAAGCTCTATGCGGTGCCTTCCAACGTCGGGCCGCGCACGATGCCTAACTATCAAAATCTGGCCAGCCAAGGCATTTACGATCTTGGCGGCGGGGTTAGCGTGTTTGCCGGCACCGTCGACGATCCGTTTTACATTGATTTGGGTGCGACTTTCGATACGTTTAATTTTAGGGCTGGCGCGTCCGGCGTCGGTGTGCCGGGAGTGTTTGCCGAGAACCAAAATGATGCAGAAAATCAAAACTTCGCGTCCGACGATGTGGCCGGGTACAACGTCAATTCCATTGCTATCGAGTTGCCTATCGCCATGCTTACCCAAGACGGCAAGCAACATAGCGCCGGCGAAGCCTTGGCGGTAGTCGGTACTTACGCCACCACCTCCCGGCCACGTACCAAAGCCTATGCGGATAAACCGGGCGGCAAACCCAAACTCGCCAATGCCTATGTGCAGATTCAACGGATGGGTAATCCCTTGATTAATGAGGTGTTGATCGGCACCGGCGATAAAGACAAATTCAGCATGAGCGAACCCAAGGACGACGCCAGTTTTGCCGGTTATGTGCTGGACCCGCTGTTAGCTAGAGTTGTCAATGCCGCGTACGGCGGTGCGGTACCCATTCCGACGCCACCGCGAGTTAATCCGGCCAACCCCAGTTTCGATCTCGGTCCCTTGGTGTTTTATGCCGCGCCGATTTGCCCAGGTTGTTCTCCCTCGCAACGCGGACCGGTCGCGGATTTGCTGCGTTTGAACACCGGCATCGGCCCCGCACCTGTCAGCGCCCGTAAACGCATGGCATTTCTGGCGGGCGATACTGCCGGCTTTCCCAATGGTCGGCGGGTGTCCGACGACGTCACCGATATTGCCGCGCAGGCTGTGGTTGGGGTTTTGAATCCGGCCTTTAACAGCTTTCCGAATAACCGGGTTGCCGACGGCGTTAACACCAACGATAGAAGCTATCAGGAAGTGTTTCCTTATGTAGCTTTTGCCAATAGCGGCCGGCAAAGCCGCCATGTCGATCCTGGTGAGGCCGGTTGTTTCGATGCCGTCTCCCTGGCTGTGGGGAGTTGTCCAAACAATTAGAAAAGAGGGAAGGGGGCGGCGGTGCTCGCCCCCTGTTCGATAAACATCCGAAGGAGGAGCCAATGAAGCACTGGCTTACATTAGGTTTAATAATGTCTGTTGCTGTACTCAGTGATGCGGGGGCGCAAGCTTATTTACCCAAGACCGATGACGAAATCGTCGAAGTCTTGCCGGCCAGGGGCGAAAGCTGGCTGGAAATTCGTTACTTGCGCAAACAAGTCGCGGCTAAGCCCAATGACTTGGAACCGGCTTTAGCTTTAGTCCGGCGCTATATCGAACTGGGCCGCGCTGAATCGGATCCGCGCTATTTCGGTTACGCGGAAGCGGCGTTGGCGCCTTGGCTGACAGTCGCGCAACCGAGTGCCGAAGTCCTGACGTTGCGAGCCACCTTGTTTCAAAATCGCCACGAATTTCCGGCGGCTCTGGAATATTTGCATTGGGCTTTGGCGCGTCAGCCGCGCTTGGCGCAAGCCTGGTTGACGCGGGCGGCGATTTTGGAAGTGCAAGGCCAACACGCCGATGCTCTGAACAGCTGTTTACCTTTGTTGAAATTGGCAGAGCCGCTGATCGGCCAAGTTTGTCTGAATTCCATTCTGAGTGTTTCCGGCCAGCTCGACACCGCTTATCGCCAGTTGGCACGAGCAGTAAGCGCTGCGCACAGTGCCGCACCGGCAGACCAACAATGGGCATTGACCACGCTGGCGGAAATGGCCGAGCGCATGGGTAATAACGATGCGGCCGACGGTTATTACCGGCAGGCGCTGCAAATGCCGCGCTGCAATGGTTATCTGTTGGCTACCTATGCCGATTATTTATTGGACCGGAATCGTTTCCAAGACGTGGTGGAATTATTAGCCAACGATACGCGCGCCGACGGCTTATTACTGCGCCTGACTTTTGCCGAAATAGCACTGCGGCTGCCAACCGCCGCTGTGCATATAGATGCGCTGACCGCTCGCTTTGCCGCCAGCCGCATGCGCGGCGATACCAGTCATCAAGGCGATGAGGCGCGCTTTTTATTGCATGTGCTGAATCAGCCTGAATCGGCGCTGGCGCTGGCGCAAAAAAATTGGGACGTGCAGCGCGAGCCGCGGGATGCGCGCATTTTCTTGGAAGCGGCGCTGGCGGCCGGCAAAAATCCGCAGCCGCTGCTGGCTTTTTTAACCGAGTCCAAATTGCAAGATGCGCGACTGCAAACGCTGCTCGCGCAAATTGGCGGGGGCAGAATATGAACGGATCAGCGAAATTCATCGCCCTTTTAGATACCTTTTGCCCTGAATCTCCAGGCTGCACTCAAGGCAGGCTTGTCGAAGGTTCGGCCCCGCCAAGCTTTGAAAGATTAAGCTCGAACGTGATGATTTGGGCCGGATTGATCATGGTCTTGCTGCTGACAGCAAGTTTTAGCGCTTTTGCCCATAAGGCCAGCGATAGTTACATGATGGTGCAGGTTGACGGGCAGCAAATCTCCGGGCAATGGGATATTGCCTTGCGCGACCTGGATTATGCCCTGGGTTTGGATGCCAACGACGACGGTAATATTACCTGGGCGGAGTTGCGAAATAGTCGGGATGTTGTGTATGCCTATGCGCTAAGTCGTTTGCAAATGACGACGGCTAAGCAAGTCTGTTCGCTGCAAGCAGGGGATTTACGGGTGGACGACCACAGCGATGGTCATTACGCCGTATTAAATTTCCGGGCGATTTGTCCGTCTGCGTCCGCGCCGTTGTCCATAGACTATCGCTTGCTTTTCGATCTCGACCCGCAGCATCGCGGGCTGATAAGCGTCAAGCATGCCGCTAAAACCGACACTGCGATCTTTAGTCCTGACCTGCAACGTAGCGAATTTGTGCGGGACGCAAATTATGCCGGGTGGCGGACCGTGGCGCGATTCGGCTACGCCGGGCTATGGCATATCTGGATCGGCTTTGACCATATTCTATTTTTGTTAAGTCTGTTGCTGCCGGCGGCTTTGGCGTGGGAGCAGGGCGCTTGGCAGCCAAAACCAAGCTTTAGACCGGTATTTTTCGACGTGCTGGGTGTGGTCACCGCTTTTACGTTGGCGCATTCTCTGACCCTGAGTCTGACCGTGCTGCACTACATTACCCTGCCATCCCGCTGGGTAGAGTCGGCGATTGCTGCGTCGGTGGCGTTGGCGGCGCTGAATAATATTTATCCGCTGTTGGTAAAACGCCGCACCTGGTTTGCCTTTGCTTTCGGCTTGATCCACGGCATGGGCATTGCCAGCGTGTTGCTAGATATGGGCTTGCCGGACACGCAGCGGTTGTTACCGCTATTGGGTTTTAATTTGGGCGTGGAAGCAGGGCAGTTGGCGATTGTCGGCGCGGTTTTGCCTCTGATAGTGGGCTTTAGCCGCTATCGCTATTATCCGCTGCTGGTCATGAAAACCGGTTCCGCTTCCATCGTCACCGTGGCTTTGGTCTGGCTAGCGGAACGGAGTCTGGATTTTCAGATGAACATATTTTGAGCAACTTGGCGTATATCGCTGCGGCTTACTTATCGTCGCGCCAGCCAGGGCGGGAGACCAGCGGCTATAGTGGATTCGTAGGGTAGTCTTATTGAAAATCAAGGTACGGCGCGGACTTTTGCGTATATGAGTTGGCGGCCAGCACTGCTGTTTCGATGCGAGCTATCAGCGCCACAATTTGCTCGTCCAGCATAAAGCGTAGCTGCCATTCCACCGCCAAATCGTCTGCCAGATTGTCGATACCATGATGTTCGGTATAACTTTGCTTTAGACGTGCTTGGTGCTCGGCAAGCTCGACGGGTTTGCCGACTGGTTCGCCTTGCAGGAGGCTGGCGGCATATTCCAGGGCGGTTGTCAGCGCGGCATCGAAGGCCCGGCTGAGTTGTTGCAATTCGTCGGGAAAATGACTGAAGCGCTGGCCGCTGAGTAAACGGTAGCGTTTGCGGACTTGTAACAAACCGGATAAATGGCCGGCGTCCCTGACAATAGTCCGCAGCGCCGCTCGTTCATGCACTTTTTCGGCTAAGCGCGCATCCGGTTCCAATACCGCGTGCGCCAATAAGTCTTGCGCGGCGGCCAGCTGTTTTTCCGCCGATAGCCGTAAGGGTAAGGTGTAAGTAAAAAGCTGGCTGACATCGGGTAGGCGGCTGGTGAAATTGGCAAGGGTGCGTAACGCCGCAATGCTGTGATGGCGCGCCAGCACTGTCGAGCGCCGCGGCCATAGCGCGTAATCGATAACGCCCATCACGATCAGTCCGAGCAAAATGCCGATGACCCGGTCGCGCGGCAGATACAGATCGGTGACTTGACCGAAATCGTGCAGCACAAACAACGCAAACGAAAACCCCAGCTGCCGGCCCAGGTAGGCGATGCGTTCGCTGCCGGCGGTAATCCAGGCCGCCAAGGCCCAGAACGGCGCTGTGGCGAAAGCAAAGCCGACCACGGTATCGAGCTGAGATTGAAAGACCAATACGTAAAAATAAGCGCAAATGCCGCCGACAGCAGCGCCCGTCACCCGCAACAGCGAGAGCCGGTAGTCGGCGCCGAGACTGGTTTGCGCCGCGACCAGACAGGTGGGAATCGCGGTGTTGATGTCGGGCCAGTCCAGGCTTTCCACGATCAGCATGCACAGGATCGCGCCCAGTGAGAATTTGATACCAAATTGCACGCTGTCGGCATGGCTGGCCCAAAACTCGTAACCCAACCAGGCCGGCAGCCAGCCATGTTCAGGCTTATCGTCGGATTCCTGGTCGATGTCCTTACTGTCCGCAGCATCCAAAGGTTGATGTAAAGCCTGCATCAAACCGGCAATGCGTTGCAAGGCCCGCCACAAGGCGGTTAATAGCGAAGGATTCGATTCTCGGGCATAAGCTTGCAACACTTCCTCGTTTAACAAGCCCGTGACGTCTGCGGATACATCGCGTGATTCCGCCAGGCCTTGTCGCAAATGGGCGCAGGCGGTTTGTAAGGCCCGATAAACATTTAATTTTTCCGGCGTCAGCGGCTGGGCTCGATATTCCGCGGCCAACACTTGATTCAGCCAATCCGCCAACTGCCGCAGACCGTCAATTTCCAACAGCAGTGCCCGGTAAATCTGGTGGCGTTCGTGCAAACCGGGATGGATCAATTCGGCGTTGGCTAACAAACCCAGCAGTTTGCCGAGGCTGCCGGCAGCGGCATGCATAGAGGCATCAGGTCTGGGGCTATACGCGCCGGCATCGGCCAGACGGACGCTGAGGATGTATTCCACCGCTGCCAACTGCGTGGCAATCTCGGCTTTTAACAGTTTCAGCGGGTCTTGCGGTTTGATGGTCAGGTGCACGACCGTCCAGGTTCCCAGCGCCAATACGCCGATGATCGGGATGTTCCATAAGGCATGGTAAATATTTTCATCGGGCGTGCTGGGGCTGTACAGCACCGCCACCGAATACCATAACGCGATGCCCGTGGGCCAAGCGATCAGCCGGGCGTGGAACAGCGACAAGGCCAAGATGACGAACGACAGCGGCAACAATAACCAAGGGTCGTTGCCGGCCAGCATCAGGGTCAATACCGATACCAAGGTCGTGACTATCAGGTAACCGAGCTGGCGTATACCAAATGCCAGGGATTGGCCGGCGTTGGCGTAAGCGTCGTAGCTTAGGCAAATCAAGATGGAAATTGCCCCCAGCGGTGGGATATGCAAGGTTTGGCTGACGAGTGCGATTGTCAGGGTGACGACGAATAAACGCAGGGCGGCGACGCGCCGTGCCGGTGTATCTTTGAGTTCGGCGGTTAGGAATTGCCCCAGGCTGGTGCCAAACCAAAGCCGGTTGGGTTTTGACTGTGTGCTTGAACCAGTCCGGCTGTCGCCTCGGGTCATGACGGCGGCAGAGCTGTACCGGTTGCGTCGGCAGTGACTTTCCGTACCGTCACAAACGCGGTCATGCCCATACGGAGCGGATGCGCGGGGTCATGCTGTTTAATCTCGATTCTTACCGGAAAACGCGAAGCCAGAATGACCCAGTTCAGCGTGCGATCTATCTCCGGCAACACGCCATGCTGTTTGATATTGTCGGGCGAATTGGCCCAGCCGATCCCGGTCACCACGCCGCGAAAGCGCTTGCCCGGATAAGCAACCAGAAACACCTCGGCTTCCTGGCCGGGTTTGATCGACTGCAAATAAGTTTCCTTGAAGTCGGCGATCACATACCACTGGCGGTCATCGACCAAAGCGAACATTTGCGTACCGGCCTTGGCGTATTCGCCATCGCGGGTATTCAAATTGGTGACGTAGGCATTGAAAGGCGCTCGCACGTAACAGTATTCCAGATCGAGCTCGGCGGCGGTGACCAGGGCTCTGGCGGCTTCGATACGGGCATTGACGTCGCCGACCTGGGCGACTAACGATACCGCTCGCCGGCTATCGCTCTTGGCTTCCTCGATGGCACTGCGAGCCGACAGTTCTTTAGCTTTCGCATCCGCCAGTTCGGCGCGCGAAGCCGCATAACGCGAGCGCGCCTGTTTGAGCTGGTCGGCGGTGACGTATTGCTTATCCGCCAACGGTTCCAGCCGTTCCAGATAGTTATGCAGATATTCGTCTTCCGCCTCGATTTTTTTCACTTCGGCACTGGCGGCAGCGCGCTGGTGTTCCAGGCGTTCGATAGCCATTTCCGCGGAACCGCTGGAGGCGCGCCGGGAATCCACGTCTTTTTCCGCCAGCAGCAATTCGGCCTTGGCTTTGTCCAATCTGGCCTGATAAGGCTGCGGGTTAATCACATACAGCAAGTCGCCTTGTTTGACGTACTGATTGTCTTGTACATGCAGTTCCACGATGCGGCCGCTGACTTCCGGCGCGATGCCGACGATGTTGGCCCGCACCATCGCATCGTTGGTGCGCGGATTTTGATAGTTGATATGCCAAACCAGCGAGCCGGTCGCCACCGCACCCAGCACGATGGCTATGCCAATGAGGCGACCCAGCAACATCCGATTTTTCAGGCTTAACCCTTGACTATCGTTTTGACTGTTTTCCATCAGGCACCGCCGTTTTCATGCTGCATAAAACACCAGCCAGATGCTAAAGGTGCACAAAGCCCACAGGCTGGGGGCGATCAGCAGCGGTGGCCCCAAATGCGGTGCCAGGCGATAGTGTACCAATTGCCACATCAGCAGCATGCTGGCCGCCAGCCCGCCGAGGATGCAGATGATCCAGGCTGGCCAGAACGAACCTTGCACGCTGAGCAGCGGATCGCACGCGGTCAGGAAAATCGGGAGACTCGCCGGGAAAAACGTTTTAAGGGAACCTCTAAACATTCCCTCGCCCTTAGGGAGAGGGCTAGGGGGGTAAGTAATTGATTTTAATTCCCTCATCCCAACCTTCTTACGTGAGGAGAAGGAGGTGTTTTTATTTTTAGAGGCCCACTTAAGTAATGGCCCGGAGATCATTGTGCGCTTCACTTCAAACGTATAAAGATTTCGGTACTCGTTAGAATTCATCATCGACTTGTTCGATATGATTGCCGCGAGCGGCGATGACCGCTTCATGCAGCCGCTGTAAATCCGCCTCCAGTCTTTCGATGTCCTCGGGCGCATAATCGTCGAATAGGCGGCCGATATGGGCCAAATGCTCGGGAAAAGTTTGTTCGTATACGGCGCGGCCCGCATCGGTCAGGCGGATGATCTGGCTGCGGCCGTCTTTTTTTGAGGCCAACCTTTCCACTAGGCCCTTGTCCTCCAAACGGCTGACTACGCCGGTGAGCGTGCCTTTGGTAATCAAGGTTTCTTCGCCAAGTTTCTTGGGCTGCATGCCGGCGGTTTTGCCTAGCGTGATGATGACATCGTATTGCGGCAAGGTTAATTCGAGCCGGTGAACGTGGCGGGCCGCATAAGACAAAAAGGCCTGGTGGGTGCGGAGTAACTGGCGCAAAACGGTTGGAAAGGTAGAGTCGGAGGACATAATGTGAAAATAATTGTTCTAATTAGGATTCGATGATAACCGTAAGCTCATTCATGCTCAAGACCATCCCGGCGCATGGGTTTGGGGTTACTGGCTGTGTGGTCATGAAAGACGGCCGTTTAAGGCTCATTTGACACGTCCTGGTTTTGCTTGCCTGACACATAAACCAGTGTCGCGGCGGACCGCAATAAGCCCGCACGACTGTCGATTTCGGTAAAGCGGGCCCGCGCCAGATCTTTTTGCGCCGATAACAGTTCGATTACCGTCGAAAAGCCGTGTGTATAGGATTCCTGGGTGGCGGCGTAGGACTCTTCGGCGGCTTTCAACAGCGCCAAGGCAAACTCGCGTTTTTCCAGCGCGGTTTTGGTGTCGGCGTAAGCTTTCCAGATGTCGCGCATGATTTCCAGACGCAAGGCCTCCAACTGGGCTTGGGATGCCGACCTTTTGGCCTCGGCTTCCCGCACCGCATTGCTGCGTTCAAAACCGTCGAACAATGTCCATTCCACATTCAACATGGCCGTATCGACCATGGCGTTGGCGGAATAATTCTCTCCGCCGCTCGGTTTGGTCTGCACGTCACCCCAGTATTGATTGCCGACCATGCCGCGTAGCGATATTTTCGGCCAGAATTCCGCTCTGGCTTTTTTAACCTCCGCTTCGCGGGCGCGCAATTCGGCGAGGCGCGCCAGCAAATCGGGTCGTTGTTCCAAGGCCTGATCGACGATTTTTTCCACCGATTGCGCCAGTTCGGCGGGTAAGGGCAGCTGGCTCAGGTCAACCAGATGCAGGCTATATGCCGGCGAAATACCCAAATTATTGGTCAAATCGGCGCGTGCCTGAGTCACCGAGCCACGCGCATCTTGCAAGTCATAACTGGATTTTGCCTGCTCTTGCAAGGCCAGCAACAAGTCGGGCTTGGTGGCTAGGCCTTGTTTGAGTTTAGCTTGCACCGAGTCGGCGTTGGTCTTGGCCGACTCGAACGTTTGCTGCGCCGCCGTCACCTTGGCCAAGGCGGCCTGATAGGCAAAAAAACTGCTGGCCACCCGATAGGCAATTTCCTGGTGTTTACGGTCGAAGGCAAAATTAGCCGCGGTCAGACGCTCCGTACCGGCATCGACCAGTGCCTCCCGGCGCCCGAAATCGAATAAGGTCCATGCCAAATCCAAACTGGCGAACGCCGCGTAACCGTTGCTGACCAGCGCGCTGCCGGGGATGGGAAAGCTGCTGGTAAAATGTTGGCCGAATGCCATTGCCGTTAGCGTTGGATACCAGGTACTGCGATTTCTTTCCAGGCGCGCGGCAGCGGCTTTTGCTTCCTCCCAGCTAATCCGGGTTTCCGGATGGGTGCGTAAAGCCAAATCCACCAAGGCCGGTAAATCGTAGGTTTGTTGGATATCGATTCCGGCGTCCACAGCGCTGGGACTGGATGTATCAGGTGCTGGCGGCCGGTTTTGGGCTTGATAAGCGCGCCAAGACACAGCCGACTGGGCGGGGACTGGCGGAGTGTTTTCTGCATGCGGTAGCGGCGTCGGCACGCTGCAGGCTGTCAACACTGTCAATGTTGCAGTCGCCGCGCTGCGATAGCTTGGCGCTAAGTAAGCCGATAGTGCCGAATTGGAAACGAATTTTTTCAAGCGTTTATTGGGTTGTCGAATCACTCTAATTTGGAAAAAATCCTCTGGTCATTGCTGTATTGTTTAAACCCGACTCTATCATTTATTTGGGGCCGGCGAGAAACAGTTCATTGATGCAGTTAAGTTTTATAAAGTCGTCGCACGTCAAATTTCGGTTTTTTGATCCCTCGCCCAAGCCCTGCCGGCGGGGAGAGAGAGGATCTGCCGAAATTTGCTGTGCGAAGGGGCTGTCAGGTCTTGAGATCACGACAAAGCCGGTATTTTGCCGATAGGAGCGACCGTTTCAGTGGTCGGCCTGGGCAATTTGCCGTTGTCGGAGTGCCGTTTTGCCGGCTGGGCTGCCTTGGGTGGTGCGATCTTGCGGCCCTGCATCAGCTCGTCGATCTGATATTTGTCCAGCGTCTCCCAATCCAGCAAGGCTTGCGCCATATTGTGCAGAATATCCATATGCGTTTTCAGGATGGCTTCGGCGCGTCTGTAGTTATTCGCCAGGGTTTGTCTGATTTCATGATCGATCAGGCGGGCCATTTGCTCGGACATCGGTTTGGTTGAACCCATAAATCCGCTGTCGTTGTCGCCGCAATCCATGGGACCCAGGCGATCAGATAAGCCCCACTTGGTCACCATATTCCGGGCCAATTGAGTAGCACGCTGAATGTCGTTTGAGGCGCCGGTGGTGACTTTGTTTTTGCCGTAAATTAAGGCCTCGGCAATCCGACCGCCGAACAGGCTGGAAATTTGGCCCTCCAGTTTATCTTTGCAGGCACTGTATTGGTCGTGTTCCGGCAGAAACATGGTAATGCCCAGCGCGCCGCCGCGCGGCATGATACTGACTTTGTAAACCGGGTCGTGCTCAGGCATCAAACGGCCGACGATGGCGTGGCCGGCTTCATGGTAGGCCGTCATCAGCAAATCCTCGCGACTCATGATCATGGTGCGTTTCTCGGCACCCATGATGGCTTTGTCGCGGGCGCTGTCCAGGTTGTGCATCGTCACTTCCCGTTGGTTGTTACGGGCAGCGAACAAGGCGCCTTCGTTAATCAGATTGGCCAGTTCGGCGCCAGAAAAACCCGGTGTGCCGCGCGCCAGGTCGGTGATATTCACATCGTCCGCCAAGGGAACGCGGGTGGCGTGGACTTTGAGAATTTGTTCGCGGCCTTTGATGTCGGGCAAGCCGATTTGCACTTGGCGATCAAAACGGCCCGGCCTCAGCAAAGCTTTGTCCAGCACATCGACCCGGTTGGTCGCGGCGATGACGATAATCCCTTCGTTGCCGCTGAAGCCGTCCATTTCCACTAATAACTGGTTAAGAGTTTGTTCGCGTTCTTCGCCGCCGCCGATATTACCGCCGCTACTGCGCTGGCGACCGACGGCGTCGATTTCATCGATAAAGATAATGCAGGGCGCGCGCTTTTTAGCTTGCTCAAACATATCTCTTACCCGGGAGGCGCCGACACCGACGAACATTTCCACGAAGTCGGAACCCGAGATGGAAAAGAACGGTACGCCAGCCTCGCCGGCAATCGCTCGAGCCAGTAGGGTTTTACCGGTACCGGGAGGGCCCACCATCAACACGCCGCGCGGAATTTTGCCCCCCAAAGCTTCGTATTTGCCCGGATCTTTCAGGAAATCGACCATTTCAGCCACGTCCTGTTTGGCTTCCTCGGCGCCGGCCACATCATTGAATCGTATCTTAACTTGATCTTCAGTCATCAATTTGGCCCGACTTTTACCAAAGCCGTTTTGCGCGCCGGCACCCTGTTGCTGCTTACGCATGAAATAGATCAATACCCCGATCAGCAGCAAAGTGGGGGCCCAAGAGAATAACAGTTGCGTCAGGGTGGATTGCGTCTCAGGCCGCTCGACTTTGATCTTGACGTCATATTCCAAAAGATCGTCTATGATCCGCGCATCACCAGGGTTGTAAGTGGCAAAGCGGGTGCCGTTATGGCGGCGGCCGTCGATGGATCTGCCGTCGATCACTACTTCGGCAACAGATTTGCTGCGCACATCCTTGATGAAATCGGAATAGGAAATGTCGTTTTGCGAATTGTAGGAAGACAGCCTGGGATTGAATACCGCGAACATCAAGATAGCAATGCCAACGGTTACGGATAGAGCGATGAAGAGCTTTTTCATGATTGCGATCTCCTGTTTAGGATGCAAGGTTCAAGTGATACGCTTCGGCAAGACTTGGATTGATGCACGGACGTTTGCCGCATCGAATCAGGCGAGAATAGAGAGCCCTGGTTCGACATAAAAAATCAGCAACTTTTGCGCCATTAATTCGATATAAAAAAGACCCGCATCACCGCTTCGCCAGTTGGCGAACAAGTTAACTGTCACGTTTTTCTTTTCGGAGGTAAGAAAACGCTTGGAACATAGGTCCAAGGCCGACGCACGCGCATCAAATGCGCCGGCGTTATCCGCAATGCGGGTCGTAAATGGCAGTCTTTACATACAGCTTGAGCCCTACAATGCTCTAGCCTGTGTCCAATTTGTACACAAAACGCCCCGATTTTGTGCGCCGCTCGGCCCTTTGAGGCGTGGCTCAACCGGCGGTTTTACGCGGCTTAATGGCTGGAAATATAAAGCGTGTGCATTTCCTCGTAGCGACTTAAAGCGTCTTTCAAGGATTCGCCGGCCAATTGCAAATCGCCGCCGCGGGCTGCTTTCCAGGCGGTATTCAGGCGTTTACCGGCATGCTGGCGTTTGACTTCGAGATCGTTGTTCTCGATGTCTTTTTGCTGTTGTTTGGCATGGCTGACCAGCTCGGCTACCGTTTCCTTGTCTGCGCCGTTTTCTACTGCGGAGATGGACGCTTTGACTTTGGAAATGGTACTTTCCAGAGCGGCTCTTACTTCTTCGTGGCTAAAAGTCGCCGCGGAGACCGGAAAACTCAGCGCGCTGATAAGGGAGATTGCGATAGAGAAAGTTATGAATTTTTTGCATGACATCATGATGTTAGCCTCGGTAAACCAGAAAAAATAAATCGATAGCGGCTTGCGCCTCGGCACTTCAGGATCAAAACGAACTTATGTTTCGAGAGCTTCGTTTCAATTGATAGTGTGGGTAAAGTCTACCAGACTATGGTTCTGATTAGAACTTAATTTGTTTTCATAAGAACTATATGTGTGCTTTTCGTCACACTTTTTATTGCCCCGAATCTTAAATATTGTTCGGGCTGAGTGTGTCGAAGGACGCGCGGCATAAGGCTTCGACGCGCTCAGTCCGAACGGTGTACCCGTGTTAAATAGGGCCGGGTTTATAATTGAGTATGCATAGCGTGCCAGCCATAGTGGGGGCGCTGGCGTTTGCTTGATTGAATTGAACGCCAGCAATGTGCGGTTTTATTGGTAAGCTAAGGGCATAACTATTCTTATAACCACGCCTCGGAGAAAATAATGATCATGGTATTAAAAATTGCTGCTGCCACTTTGTTGAGTTTGAGCGGCACTGCGGCACATGCCTACGGCAGCAGCCAGAGTTCTCAGCACTGCGATAAACCGGTGTTTTCGGAGTTTCAGCCGGCAACCAATAAATATTTGCAATCGTTCAGCGAGTTTTCGTTTATGGCTTCCGCGAACACCACACTGACATCGGTGGTGGTTAACGTGAGTGCCGGCGAAACCAAATACCATTTCACCTCAAAGCAACTGCAAATCACCCAACAACCTAGTGGCCGCTTGGAGATAAAGGGCAAAGTGGATAGACCTATAGAAGGTGGATTTGCGCGCTTGAGTATTACCGCCCACAGCAAACCCGGTTGTGAAAAAACCGACGGCTATCTGATTCGCATTCATTAATCGCTAATTAATTCGGCCGTCAAACATCGTCACTCCCGCGCAGGCGGGAGTCCCATTCTTCATGCGGCCGCCGCAATTTCCAAGGTTAGGAACAATCTACACCGGACATTCAGAGCCTTCCCTTCCGGAATGCTGTAATCACCAAAATCAACGGACAACGCGCATCCGGCAAGACTTGGTATCTGGTCTATAGTTGCGGTTGACCGGCATATCCAGTGCTGGGACGTTAGATGCGCTCAGTGCGCGCCACATTCCGGTGCCGCCACGAGTCGGACGGCCAGTTTTATCCCGCTTGCTGCGCGGTAATTTTCGGAACGACCGGATAGCGTTGACCGCAGTTCAAGCGATTAAAAGGGTGATAACAATGACTAAAAAGCCTGGGTTTTATCTGTTTCCGATGTTGTTTTTCGCATCCGCTGTCGCCGCTGATTACAAAGCCGACATCGGCTATCAAGCCTTGCTCACACAATTAGGTGCAAACACGCCGACCGGCGCTGGTGTCAATGTGGTTCACGCCGAAGCGTCATTAGTCGAATCGCGGGATCACTCGGATTACCCCATCTATGCGCCGAATATTCGTAACACCCAATTCGCCGGTAAGACGTTCAGTTTTCCGGGAAAAAAAGCCAGTACCGCACCATCGGGACATGCTGACAGCGTCGGTGCCAGATTTTACGGTAAGGATTCCATTGCCAACGGCATCGGCAACATCGCCAGTTATGATGCCAACGCCTGGATCGATAGTCTGATTAGTCCGACGGCCTTGACTCCCTTCAACGCCAGTCGAATTGCTAACCATAGCTGGGTCGGCAAAGGCGACACCGTGCCGGAAACGGCGATGATTCTGCGCCTAGTTGATCGACAGGTGCAGCGCAACCAATTCATCCAGGTGGTTGGTATGCACAATGGCCTCAGCGACTCGCCGCTGTTGGGCAGCGCTTACAATGCAATTGCAGTGGGGCGCACGGACGGTAGGCAGGATAGAGGATCCGATGCGGTCGACTCGTTATATATATCGGGGCGGACGCGCCCCGATTTAGTGGCGCCGCAAACCACCACTAGCGGAGCCACACCCATAGTAGCCGCTGCTGCCGCGTTATTAGTTGAGACCGGCCACAAGGGTGGGGCTAATTTATCGCAGGGATCGATTAATATTGAGGGCGTGGGAACCGTTTACAACGCTGAACGCGCCGAAACCGTTAAAGCTGCGTTGCTGGCTGGTGCCGACAGAGCGACGCAGAATACTTCAACCACGGACAACATCGTCGACTATCGCCGCAGCGGGCATCAAACACTGAACGGCCTGGATGATAGATTCGGTGCCGGCCAACTGAATATTTTGCATAGTTACCAAATCATCGCCGGTGGCGAACAAGATAGCCTGGAAGATGGCGGTGCGGCAAACGGCATCGGCTTGGCTGGATTCGATGTCGATACGGCGTTCGGCGGCTTGGCTAGTAATAGTTTGGCGACATACAAATTCGCCGCCGCGACGGCTTTGAATTTGCAGGCGTCTTTGGTTTGGAACCTTGGGGTATCGAACGATCTGAATCTAACAACCACTTTATACGATCTGAATCTGGAGTTATTCGACGCCACGGCGCAAAACATCGCCGCTTTCTCGGCGAGCAGCGCCGACAACAGCGAGAACCTGTGGCTTAGATTGGTCACCGGTCATGACTACGAATTGCGGGTCAAATCCGGCGAAGCCAGTCCGTTCAGCTGGGATTATGCGTTGGCCTGGCATATGAGCCCGCTGCAATCGGCACCGGTGCCTTTGCCGGGGGCGTTTTCCCTGTTTCTTTCCGTACTCGGCGGGTTTGGCTGGCTGGTGCGCGGGAAACGGAGAAATACCGAAGTTTTCTGATTGAAGGAACCTCTGCCCAAGCAGTTTTCATCAGCGGCTGCGCACCCTCTCTTTGACTTATTCAGTAGACCCTTAAAATACCGGGTTCCGCTATTCCCGCGTTGGCCGGAGCGACGATATTTGTGGGCCGGGTTAATAAGCGGCTTCAGCTAAACCCAAAAATCCGTCATGCCTATGCAGATACCCAAAGGGCATAAATTGTGGCAAATAACGTTGTGCGTAAGTTATTTCACGGAAAATTCACCGCGCATTAATACTGGTCATCTACGTATCTTTCTGTATTTAAACAAAAATGTTTTGTGGTCTGAATATTGTATAGGGATCGCCGTGCTTAGCCATAGGCGTGGAAACGGCTAACACGATGCAGGACTTCCGATAATTCATACTCGTTTCTATAGGCAACTTAGCAAACTAAGTACGCCGCGGCCTACCTGCTTTCAAAGACGAGGGAACGGCGAATTTTTAGAGGCTCCTAAAATCAAGATCCCTACGCGCTTTAACTTCAATCAACATAAAGGTTGTAATCGTGAATAAACTAATAAAATCAATCGGTGTCGCCGGATTGGCAGGGTGTGCGCTCTTTGCCGAGGCCCAAGCAAATACACTGCAAGTGTCAGGCACCATTTATAAAGTAAGTGGCGGCACTACTTACGATACTTGGAAAATCAATATGCTTAGCGGCGGTACATTCAAAGTTGATGTGTTGGCTTATGAGGCCACGCAAAAGCAAACATCCACCGCCGGTTATCAGGAAGTCGACCTGAACAACGACGGTGAAATTACTTTTCTGGACCCGGATACTTATATCTACCGGGATGACGGCTTGCTGGATGCCGGCGACATGTTGGCGCGTTGCGACGATTCCGATGGCAATCACTGCCCCGATAGCAGCAATCAGCCGATTTTGACAAATACCGACGGTTCGGCGGATGGTTCGCTTTTCTTACGTGATCCGGCGTTTAACGTCACCTTGCAAGCCGGTAATTATTTATACCTGGTGGCCGATTACACCTTATCGACCAGTGAAGCCGTCGCCGGTATCAATACTAACGACAACTTGACCTTACCGACCGGGCTTCCCGCCCGCGATCATGGCGATTATCGGCTGACCTTAAGTTCCGATACGCTAAATTTTTCCTTGGTGGGCAATACCATCACGGTCTCGCAAGTGCCTATTCCCGGCGCTGTATGGCTATTCGGCAGCGCGCTGGCCGGATTGGCGACGGTAGGGCGGCGTAAGATAGCTGGGGTTTGACCTTGCTCATCGGCGGGAGGCTTGGGCTTCCCGCTGCTTTTTGTTCTGGTATGGCACCAGCCGGCGAACGCCTTACTCGCCGCTTTGCCGGAATTTTCCTGAAAACCTTGGTTTACGGCGAACCTGGCCATGCGTCAGGGTTGCCTGTATCCGGAATTAAATATCGCAATATAAGATATTTAATTCTAATTATATCGTTTTTGTTGGTTATCGGCTTTGCGTAGCATAAGCCCCGTGGTCAACCAACATTCAGCTTGCCGCAAGCAGATCGATAACTTTTTTTCAGGAGTACCCATGAGATTCACCCATACCTTCAAGCCCTTACTCTTCGGCATCGCCCTGGCCCTCAGCGGCAATGCGCTGGCCGAACGCACCCTGCTGAACGTGTCTTACGACCCGACCCGCGAGTTGTATAAAGAATATAACCAACTGTTTACCCAATACTGGAAAACCAAAACCGGCGAAGACGTTAGTATCCAGCAATCACACGGCGGCGGCGGCAAGCAAACCCGCGCCGTGATCGACGGCCTGGAAGCCGACGTGGTGACCTTGGCTCTGTCCGGCGACATCGATCAAATTCACGAGAAAGCCAATCTGTTACCCAAAGATTGGCAAAGCAAACTGCCCAACAACAGCCTGCCGTACACCTCGACTATCGTGTTCCTGGTGCGCAAGGGCAATCCCAAAGCTATCAAAAACTGGGACGATTTAATTAAGGACGGCGTCTCCGTCGTCACCCCCAACCCGAAAACCTCCGGCGGTGCCCGCTACAACTACCTGGCGGCCTGGGCGTTCGCGGAAAAGAAAAACGGCAGCAAGGACGCCGCCAAGGCTTTTGTGGAGAAGCTGTTTAAAAACGTGCCGGTCCTCGACTCCGGTGCGCGCGGCTCCACCACTACTTTTGCCGAACGCGAAATCGGCGATGTTTTAATTACCTGGGAAAACGAAGCATATTTGGTGCTCAAAGAATTCGGCGCCGATAAATTCGAAGTCGTCACCCCGCCGTTCAGTATCCTGGCCGAACCGCCGGTCGCGGTGATCGAAGCAGTGGCGAAAAAGAATGGTAACCAGGATCTGGCGATCGAATACCTGAAATATCTCTACACCAAAGAAGCCCAAGGGATTATCGCCAAAAATTTCTACCGGCCCACCGACAAAGACATCGCAGCCAAATACGCCAAACAATTCCCGACTTTGGAATTGGTTAGCGTAGGCCAATTGGGTGGCTGGGGCTTGATTCAAAAAGAACACTTCGACGATAACGGCGTGTTTGACAAAATTTACGGGCGCTAAGAAGGTTTAGGCAGAGGAGGGTGTAGCCATGGTGGAAAATACCATCGAATTGCTCCGTGACGATTTGGAACGGGCCTTGTATCTGGATTTGGACGAATTCAAACTGGAAATCGAGCAACAGGAAGTACTGAGCCGATTCATAGGCCTGAAATTGCGCAGCGAGTTTCAACCGATATTCGATGCCGGTAAATCCCAGGGATTGCTCGGCTACGAAGCCTTGCTGCGCACTTCCACCGGCTTGGAAGCCGTGAGTCCGGATTTTGCGTTCAGTTGGGCGGACAACCAGGGCAAATTGGTGAAGCTGGATAGGGTGGCTAGAACCCTGCACATGCTGAATTATCTGAATCTGCCGGCGGATAAGGGCTTGCTGTTTTTAAACGTACATCCCAAATTGCTGGTCAGCGTGAATACGCACGGCAAGGTGTTCGAACACATTCTGCATCTGCATTCGGTGCCGACTACAAGGGTGGTGTTGGAGATCATGGAAAACGCGGTGGAAGCCGATCAACAGTTGCTGGAAGCGGTGGACAATTACCGCGACCGCGGCTTCCAGGTGGCTATTGATAACTTCGGTAGCCGGCATTCCAATCTGGATCGCTTGTGGCGCTTATCGCCCAGCTTTGTGAAACTGGATTTAAGCATCATCCATCAAGCGCAAACCGATGCCAAGATCCGCCGGGTGTTGCCCAAATTAATCGAAATCATCCAGGCCCTGGGCGCGCAAGCGATCATTGAGGGCATCGAAAACGAAGTACAGCTGGATATTGCCTTGGATGCCGGCGGCAAATTACTGCAAGGTTATTTCCTGGGAAGGCCGGCGGCGGCTGGGTATTGGCAAAAACCCAGGCTGGCGGTGCAAGAGAATCTGTTAATGCCCGGTGCGCCGATGCATTTCGGCAGTTTCAGCGTCCCGGCTCAGCACGGTATGTAGTGTGTAACGACTGCAAGATAGTTTGATGGTTTACCGAAAACTCGGTGAGATGTGCTCTCCTGTGGCAATCCTGCTAACCCCGCCTTCTCGGCGGGGGCTTTTTTGAGGTTGGGTCAGGGCTGAAAACCTTGCGCTTTAGTATCCGTAACTCAAATTGCTGATTTTTTTCAACTCCCCATCTTCAAACTCCAGCAACTGCTGAAACTTGCGTGGCCCGAAGTTGTAAATCCATTCTTCGATCAGCACCTCTTCAAATTGATCTACCTCCAACGCGCCGTAGGGATGCCGTAAGCGGCTGCCGCGGATTGCGCGGCGCTGTTCGACCGAATCCGGTTCCCCGCATTTGTCCAAGACTTCGGCTTTATAATCACCCACCTGGACCAATTTATGTCCGCAGCGCAGCGCAAGCGCATCGCCGGCAAATACCAGCATGCCCAATCCCAACAAAATGCCTCTGATTGGCGAACGGGTCATTAAGGGCTTACCGTATAACTTTGCGAGTAGCTGCCGCCTTTATTGCAGACGTTTCGGCTGGTGGGCGATTCACAGGAGACATCGGTAAATTCGGCTTTTAACTCGCCGGCCTTATCCGGCACAAAGTAGAAGCGGAAATTAGGGTCGGCGCTGATCGCAATATCGATTTTGGCGTTAAGCACGGGCTTGTCGTTAAAAGTCACTTTTAGTTGATCGATAAAGTGCGATTTTCGGATGAATCGGGTCATTTGATCCATCTGCATACCCGTCAGGTTGGGGTGGCTGATCATTAATTGCGTCAAAGCCGGTTGGCCGCTTTGAATGCCGTCGTCGAGCCGAAACTTAACTTTGCCCAGCCGCTTCATGGCTTCATCCAGATCCGCACCAATCGGTGCCGAGCAGCCGCCGCTGGCTTTGACAAATTTTTTGGTCATGCTGAACTTGCCGTCATTGGTTTCGGCAACCGCGCGAATATCGCTGTAGGTATTGACCCGTACACGCAGAGCCAAATCGGCTTTGCCGCTCTCTGGAAAGAACTCGAATTCACCAACAAATGGAAACGGGTTCTTATCGACGAACAGCCAGATTTTTTTGATGTATTTATCTTTGCTTTGCGCAAATTTGCTGGTGACTTTAACCGGTACAATCGCCGGATCTTCTGCCCGATAAGGGGCATCCAATTCGATAACCTCATTGGATTCGTCGATATTTTTACCGGCGAAAAACTGGCTTTTCAAAACCGTGTTCCAGGTAATGTCGTCACCTTCGGCAACCGCGATGGCCGGCAATATCATTAAAGCCAGCAGAAAAATAGCGTTATAAGGTTTGTGCATGCTTTTAATCTCCTTTGTTTAATCTTCCCATTCCAGCTCGGCAAACGCGATGGTCACGTTTTTGCGGTGGAATTGTTCAAATAGCTGCCAATTTTTTTTAGCAGGCAGGCCGACGGTATTCACAGCCTGCTCGAGGGTTTTGCCCAGTTTGATCATAGTCCGTACTTCGGTAGCCAGACTATTCAAATAGGCTTTTTGCGGCTGTAGACTAGCCGGCCAATCTTTCACCAAATGCCCGTGGCCGGGCACCACTAATTTATAGTGATTTTTCTCCAAGCGAGCCATCTCCGACAACCAGCCTTTGATGCTGCCGTCTATCACCGGAATATGCTCCAAAAACAACAGATCGGCCAGCCACATAGTCTCGGTGGTTTTGTCGTAAACGCTCAAATCGTTATCGGTATGCGCACTGGGATGGGCGGTCAGCAGCAGTTCACGATTACCGATGTTCAGGGTCATGCTGTCATTCACCTCTATATCGGGCGGAATAATGTTGTCGTGATTAACTTGAATATCCAGCAATTCCGCTGCGCGACCGAGATAATGGTCGCCGCGCGTGGCCATGGCCCGCGCCAGCTTATGATGGCCGACAAACTGCACGCCCGGTCCCTTGAAAGCGATATTGCCGTAGATATGGTCGGGATGCACATGGGTGTTGATCACATAGCAAACCGGTTTGGTGGTCACTTGCTTGATGGTATTTCGCAACGCGGCCCCCTGTTGTGGACTGCCGCCGCTATCGATCACCGCTACGCAGCGCTCACCAACAATAAAGCCGATATTGGCAATCTCGCCGTGATTATCTCGATCAGGCCAATGATGTGCTGAGGTATGCAGATAGATGCCCGGCGCCACTTGGCTGAAAGACAACGGCGGCGCAGCCACACTGCTGTAACTGGTCAATAGGCCCATTAACAACAACACAAACTTCATTCAGTTGGCTCCTATGCGGCAATGCGTTTGAAAAATTCGGTTTCGGCGATAATATCTTGGTTATTTTCCACCCTATCCAGATAGACCAATCCCAATAGATGATCGAACTCGTGTTGGAAGACGCGGGCTGGAAAATCCTGCAAGGCCAAACGGTGGGGTTCACCTTGCTGATCTTGATATTGCACTTCGATAGCCCGGTAACGCGGCACCAGCGCCCGGATACCCGGCACGCTTAAACAGCCTTCCCAGTCTTTATGCAATGAGTTATCGACAATCTTAAAACTTGGATTGACCATCAGAATCGGTGGCATTTCCGGAGCATGGGGATAACGGGCTGTCGGCCGGGAAGCGATGATCAAAATTTGCCGGGAAGCACCCAATTGCGGGGCGGCTATGCCAACACCATTAGCCTCCAGCATAGTCTCATGCAGGGTTTCAATCAGTTTATGGAACTCCGGGCAGGCAAAGTCGTCAACAGGCTGCGCCTGCTGCCGCAATACCTCGGCTCCCAGTTGGGCAATCGGTGTTTTCGAAGTCATGGTTGTGCCGGATAGCGTATAGGCAGGTTGCGGAAATAAGTCGTTTCGGGCGAGAGTATACTGCCGATTGGCGTAATCTTCCTGCCTTTACTTTACAAGGCTTTTTTGTGATATTAACAACAGGCCAGTTGCCGGAAATGCAGGGCTCCGGTTGCAAACCGATTATTAGAACAATTCGTTTTTTCCACAGGAGATAGTATGAAGAAAATCAACAAAACCCCGTTCGCCATTGCAATCGGCGCATCTCTGCTGCCAACGCTGGCGGGCAATTTTGCTCAAGCTGACAGCAACCCGTTTGCGTTGTCGGAGTTGAGCTCAGGCTATATGCTGACTGCCGAAGCGAAACCTGAAGCGGGTGCCGATAAAATGAAAGACGGTTCTTGCGGTGAAGGCAAATGCGGCGCGGCTATGATGAAAAAAAGCACTGATAGCAAAGCCGTTACCGAAGGCAAGTGTGCTGGTAACAAACCGGCTGCTCCAGCCGCCGACAAAGCCGCTGACGGTAAAAAAATGGAAGGAAACTGCGGCGCTAATATGAAATAAATGCCGATGACGCCGGCTTTATTGAGATTGCAAAGCCGGCGTTTTTATAAGCTAAACCGAAAAACTCTCCCCGCAACCGCAAGTCCCTTTTACATTGGGGTTGTTGAATTTAAAGGCCTCGTTAAAACCTTCCTTGGCATAATCCAGCTCAATGCCGCTCAATTTATCCAAATCAGCCTGTTTTACTAGCACTTTTACGTCGTGTTGATCGAATACCACCTCATCGGCTTCGGCCTGATCGGCATAATCCAACACATAGGCATAGCCGGAGCATCCGGAAGTTTTTACGCCCAATCTCAAGCCTAAGCCTGTGCCGCGCTTTTGTAACTGTTTTTGGATTTGCCGGGCGGCACTTTCGGTCACGGTAATAGCCATTGCTCATTCTCCTAATTAATTTGCTATCAATGTTTTTAACACATCGACGAATTGATCGATTTCGGTTTCTTGGTTGTCTTTACCCAAACTGACGCGGATAGCCGATTTAGCCAAGGAGGCTTCCACTCCCATAGCCGTCAACACCGGGCTGATCTCGCCGGACGACGCTGAGCAGGCGGAGCCGCTGGAAACGGCGACATTGCGCTGATCCAACTGCATTAACAACATTTCGCCGCTAATGCCGGGGATACCAAACTGCACGGTATTCGGCAATCTTTTGCTGTGTTCGGCAAATATCGCCAAGCCCGGAATGGTGCGTAGAGCTTGCTCCAAACGCATTCTCAGCGCCAGCATGCGAGCTTCCCTTGCGTTCATTTCCGCCTTAGCCAATTCCGCTGCTTTGCCAAAACCCACTATCGCCGCCACATTTTCCGTGCCGGCCCGCGAGCCATGCTCCTGATCGCCCCCGCGCAGCCAGGGCTTTAAAACAAAATCTTCCGCAACCACCAACGCACCGCAGCCTTTTGGTCCGTATATTTTGTGACTGGATAAACTCATCAATTTAACACCCAGTTTTCTGAACGAAAATGGTATTTTACCCAGGGCCTGGACTGCGTCGGTATGCAGGTTGACACCTTGCGCAGCCAAACGTTCGGCGATGACAGCAACGTCCTGAATAACCCCAGTTTCATTGTTCGCCAACATCACCGATGCCAGATCACCGGCATGCCAATTTGCTTGATGCAACGAGGCTAGCGACACAGATCCCGTAACGTCTACCGCAAGTGTTTGCAATTGCCGGAAACATTGCTGGTGATATTCGGCGTTTTCGAAAATGGAAGGGTGCTCAATAGTTGAAATAGCCAGTCCCACTCCGCGAGCATTTGCCAGTGCCTGTGCGTTGGCTTCCGTACCGCCGCTGGTAAAAACTATTCCTGCTGCTGGCGCATCGATAAGTGCAGAGATTTGTTCCCGGGCTGTATCTATCGCACTGCGGGCTATGCGACCAAGCTTGTAAAGACTGGATGGATTGCCATACATACCCTGCAAGTACGGCAACATCGCTTCCACCACCCGCTCATCGCAGCGGGTAGTGGCGTTATGATCCAGGTAGATCATTAAGCAATGCGCTTTTCCTGGCGGGGTTGCATTTCAATGACATGCTCCACGTGCTTGCTCTGTCTTTTTGCCACGTCGCTGACAAAATCGCGTTCAAGCAATTGTCCAAGACTAATTTCTTTTAAGTACGCGCGAATTTGCTCGCTTAAACCCATCCACAAATCGTGTGTCAGGCAAGGTTCGTCGTTGTGGCAATTGGCCTTGCCACCGCATTTGGTCGAATCGACAGGTTCGTCGACTGCTTCGATAATGTCAGCGATGTTAATATCCCGGGCGCTACGGCTGAGCGTATAACCGCCACCGGGTCCTCGTACGCCTTTGACCATGCCGGCCTTGCGTAAACGAGCAAACAATTGTTCAAGATAAGACAAGGAGATGGTTTGTCGAGTCGCAATGTCAGTCAAAGTAACCGGGTTGGCTTGACTGTGAAAAGCCAAATCCAGCATCGCGGTGACCGCGTAACGCCCTTTTGTGGTAAGCCGCATTTCAAACCCCTTACAAACTAATGAAAATAATGCTGACTATAAATAAACCCAGTAATTTGGTCAAGTATTCAATCGTAAGTGGTTCTTGAGGTATTAAACACAGACAAGCTGTAACACATATTTTTCAATTCTGAGGACAGATCAAGCGTTTTACAGCTTGAACTCGTTGGGAATTTGCGGGGTTGAACTCTCGCGGCTCTGCAAGAAGCTTAAAGCATACGCTACTCAGTTTGAATCACGCCGATGACCAGCGTTCGAGCATTCAGTATCAGAAAATACCTGACAGCGTTATTGCTTATCCTTAATTTCACAATCATCCAAAGCCGACATGGCCTGGCGATGGCAATTAATGCCGGCATCGTTCAATACCTGTTGCATATCGGCTATTTGTTTATCGAGCTGATGGATATGGTCAAGCATCAGATTGATGGCATTGGCGATGGGATCCGGCATATCACCCGTGGCGCCGTATGCGTCGAAACCCATTTTCTGTGCCATTGCATCGCGCCGGGCTTTTTCTTGTTTGGCTTTTGGGTCGACGATATGTGCGGGAATCCCAACTACCGTTACTCCCATGGGTACCGATTTTACTACTACTGAATTCGAACCGACTCTCGCGCCATCGCCGACCTCAATCGGTCCCAGCACCTTGGCCCCAGCCCCTATTACTACGCCATTGCCCAGGGTCGGATGACGCTTGCCCTTGTTCCAGCTGGTGCCGCCCAAGGTCACGCCATGATATAGCGTGCAATCGTCCCCAATCACGGCAGTTTCACCTATCACTACACCCATGCCGTGGTCGATAAAGAACCGCCGGCCGATTTGGGCGCCGGGATGAATTTCGATACCGGTTAACCACCGGCCCAAGAACGATACATAACGACCGGCCCACCTAAAGCCACGCAACCATAACCAGTGGCTGCAACGGTGAATCAGTACGGCGTGAAAGCCAGGGTAGGTGGTTATCACTTCAAAAGCCGACTGCGCGGCCGGGTCTCGGGCAAATACGCAGTTAATATCTTCTTTGAGTCTGGCCAGCATGGGGTTATTTGCCGTTGTGATTTTGCGAGAAGCGCAGTATGCCCCTCAGGATATCCAGCTCCTTGGTATCAAGCTGGGTCCGATTAAAGATGCGCCGCAAGCGACGCATGATTGATTTAGAACGCTCCGGGTGCAGAAAACCAATATCCGCCATGGTCTGATGGAGATGCACATAAAAGGCTTCCATCTGTTCGGCTGTCGCCAGAGGTTCTTCACCCATATCGCCCACATTGCTGACCATTTCCTGGCCGGATGCGACGAATAGCTCGTAGCACACAACTTGCACTGCCGCCGCCAAGTTCAGCGAGCTATATTCTGTGTTGCACGGAATCCGCAACAAATAATGAGATAAGTCCAATTCATGGTTTTTTAAACCGGAATTTTCCCGGCCGAACACCAAGGCGATATTTTGTTTCGGCAATGCACCCACCCATTTTTCGGCGGTTTGCCTGGCAGTCAAGCTTGGCCAGCTGATGGTTCTATCGCGTGCGCTGGAGCCCAATACTACCTGGCAATCGGCGATGGCATCTTGTAAAGAATCGAAGACAGTTGCCGATCTAAGTACATCGTCGGCCCCGGACGCTCTGGCCGTGGCATCGGCATGCGGAAAGCTTTTTGGAGACACCAAGCGCAGTTGGTCCATCTGCATATTTTTCATGGCTCTAGCCACCGCACCGATGTTGCCGGGATGGGAAGTCTCCACTAAAACCACTTTAAAATGGGATAGCAATGCGCGGCCTCTGCGGCTAAAAAAGCAGCGATTCTAGCAAAATTTGCTATCCTATCCGAGTTTTCTAACTGCTCATTATCAATTCGATCTATGCACCCGATGCTTAATATTGCCGTCCGCGCAGCGCGGAACGCCGGCGACCTAATCCAACGCTCTTCACAAAATATCGAGAAACTCACTATCGATCAAAAAAGCCGTAATGACTACGCCTCCGAGGTTGATCGGGCCGCCGAGCAGGAAATTATCAAAGTCATTCGCGCAGCATTTCCCGACCATGGCATTCTGGCCGAAGAAAGCGGCGAACACAAAGGTAACGACTACACCTGGATAATTGACCCTTTGGATGGCACCACTAATTTTTTACACGGCTTTCCACAATATGCCGTGTCTATAGCGCTAAAAAACAAAAATAAACTAGAGTTGGGTGTGATTTACGACCCTAGCCGCGACGAACTTTTCACTGCCGAACGCGGCGGCGGCGCTATGTTGAACAATCGCAAAATCCGGGTCACCAAACAAAGCAGTATGCGCGGCGCCCTGATTGGCACGGGTTTTCCATTTAAAACCATGGAAAATATCGAACCCTACTTGGGCATGTTTAAAGCCGTTTGTGCCGACTCAGCAGGTATCCGCCGCGCCGGAGCCGCCGCACTGGACATGGCTTACGTGGCCTGCGGTCGTCTGGATGCGTACTGGGAAATCGGCGTGAAGGAATGGGATATTGCTGCCGGCGTGTTGCTGGTGCAGGAAGCTGGTGGTGTCGCCACAGATTTTTCCTTTAACGACAAATACTTACAATCCGGCAATATCATTGTTGGTAACCCCAAGATGCATCAATTGATGTACCACGCTATCGAGCCGCATGTGCCGGCGCGCTTAAAATAATGCGCAATTCGGCATTTAGCCTAAAATTGTTATCGTCTTGCCTTTTCTTTTATACTTACCGGCTAATCAAATTATAAGAGGCCATCATGGAAAAACCCTTTATCCTGCACATGCTGACTACAGCCAAGAACTTAAGCCCGTTCGACGTCAATATGGCGATGGACGCCGGCTGGATTTCAGCAATCCCCTACATCAATGTTGAACCCAGCGAAGTCAGGGGCTTGGTCCAAGATGCTATTTTTTCGCGCAGCCCGAAAGGTCTGTTGCGCACCGCCATCTTTATCGGTGGCCGGGAGACCAAGCAAGCAATGGATATGTTGAAAATGGCCAAGAATTCCATGGTCCCGCCTTTCGAAGTATCGGTATTCGCCGATCCTAGCGGCGCATTCACCACGGCAGCCGGCATGGTCGCAGCAGTTGAAAAAGAACTGGCTGAAAAATTCGACACCACGCTGGAAGGTAAAAACGTGATCGCCTTGGGCGGTACTGGTCCGGTCGGTCAAGCGGCTGCGGTGATTGCCGCTCAAGCGGGCGCTAAAGTCCGAATCATCGGTAGGCAACTCGATAAAGCCGAGCGCACCGCAGAGCTATGCAGCGAAGAATTTGGCGATGGCAAAATTACAGTGCTGGCAGGCGCCGACGCCGATAAGACCGAATACATGAAAACCGCCGATGTGGTTTTTGCAACGGGTGCGGCCGGCATTGAATTGCTCAGCACAGAATTAATCTCCCAAGCTGCGCAATTGAAAGTAGCCGCTGATGTCAACGCGGTGCCGCCGGCCGGTATTGCCGGTGTGGATGCGTTCGATAACGGCAAACCGTTGGCCGGATCCACCAGCGGTGCGGTAGGCATAGGCGCGCTAGCGATAGGCAACATCAAATACCAAGCGCAAAGTCGTTTGCTGAAAAGAATGCTGGAAAGCGATCAACCGCTATTCTTACATTTCGAACACGCTTTTGAAGTCGCTCGCGAATTCATCAAATCTTCTAAGTAATTAGCTAAGCTCCCCAAAGTCTGCCTATCACAGAGGGTAAGGTAAAAAATGGCAAAACGCAGCATACTTCACATGTTCGACCCCATGCCAAACAACAGTCCGTTTGACATTAACATGGCACTCGACGCAGGCTTTGATGTGCTGATGCCGTATTCCAACGTTAAATTGGAGACTATTCACAATTTGACCCAAGATGCGATTTTTTCGCGTAGTCCGTCGGCCAGTAAGAAAACCGCAATCTTTATCGGCGGCAGGGATATGGGCATGGCGATCGATATGTTGCAAGCCACCAAGCCGGCCATGGTGCCGCCGTTTGAGGTTTCAGTATTTGCCGATCCGAGCGGCGCTTGCACCACCGCAGCAGCTTTGGTGGCGTGCGTGGAAAAGGCGCTTAAACAACATCATGGTAAGGAATTGAAGGGCAGTAAAGCGGTAGTGTTCGGCGGCACCGGTCCGGTCGGCATCGCCACCGGCGTGATAGCCTCGTTGCAAGGCGCGGAAACAATCTTGGTGGATCATCTATCAATAGATTCCGCAAAAGACGCGGCCAAACAATACAACCGGCGTTTTGGTGCCACCATGAGTGGCGGAGTTGCCCGCAATGACGAAGAAAAAGCCGCGTTAATAGCCGATGCAGACTTAGTATTCTGCACGGCAAAGGCCGGTATTCGAGTTATCAATGCGGCCGTTCTGGCGCAAGCCAAGCAGTTGAAAGTAGCCGGTGATGTTAATGCCGTACCGCCATCAGGTATAGAAGGCATAGAGTTAAACGATTTATCGGCACCATTAACCTTGGCAAATCAATCGACTAATGCCGTCGGTGTCGGCGCGCTGGCGATAGGGAATGTTAAATACCAGTTACAACACGAATTGTTGAAAATGATGCTGGAAGCTGAGAAACCGGTATTTCTGGATTTTCGGGAAGCTTTTACCAAAGCCCGCACCTTGGTCTAAGTATTTCAGGGATGTGCGTTAGCCGAACACGCATCCCTGCTATTTAAAGGGCATCCAAATAATTAAATTTGACCGCCAGCCTGGTTAATTCCACATCGTTTTTTATATTCAACTTGCGATACAAGCGATAGCGATAGGTATTGATAGTCTTGTCGCTCAGTTGCAAAGCCTCCGACATTTCCTGAATGCTCCTGCCGCGCAAAATCAGACGTACTACTTCAGCCTCACGCTGGGAAAGCTGTAAAAAAGGCGAGACATCCGCGCCTGGCAAAAACTGAAAAGCCAAATTACTGGCCACATCCTGGCACAAATAGCGCTTACCGGAAATTACCGATTTAATTGCCGCCACCATTTCGCTGACCGGCGAAGCCTTGGATACAAAGCCGACCACACCCAATTTCAGCAGTTGTTGCGGTATGGGGCCGTCGTTATGCACCGACAAGGCGATGATTTTAATCGATGGCTGCGATTGCAGTATGCGCCGGCACGCTTCAAACCCGCCTATGCCGGGCATATTAATGTCCATCAAAATGACATCGGGCGGCTCTTGTTCGACAATCCGCAAAGCCTCCTCGCCACAATTACAGACGGCGACCACCACAATATCCTTTTCAGCTGCCAACAAAGCTTCTATACCGCTTCTGACAAGCTCATGATCATCAACCAGCAATACTTTAATCATAACTTCCTTTTTCTGGGGCTTCTATCAGGTCAAGTTTCCCAAATTTCATCAACAACAGCAATGCTAAAAGTTAGTAGGATAGACTCAAATAGTGTCGTTGATTCGTGGTTTTGGCGTTTAGCCGTTAAAATAGCGGTTTTGATAAAACAACTTCAGGGCCAATATGCGCACTTCCCAATTTCCTCTTAGTACCGTCAAAGAAATACCGGCCGACGCCGAAATAGCCAGCCACAAACTCATGATACGCGCCGGCTTGATCCGTAAACTTGCCGCGGGCGTCTACACCTGGCTGCCACTGGGTTTGCGGGTATTGCGTAAAGTTGAACACATTGTACGTGCGGAAATGAATAAAGCGGGCGGTCTGGAAGTACTGATGCCGGCCTTACAACCTGCAGAGCTATGGCAGGAAACCGGGCGTTGGGAAAAATACGGGCCGGAATTAGCACGGCTGAAAGATCGCCACGACCGCGAATTTTGTCTGGGTCCGACGCACGAAGAAATTATTACTGACCTCGCTCGTCATGAGTTGAAAAGCTACAAACAGCTGCCTATCACTTATTATCAAATTCAGAGTAAATTCCGCGATGAAATTCGTCCTCGTTTTGGTGTGATGCGTTCACGCGAATTTATCATGAAAGACGCTTACTCCTTCCATCTCGATCAGGAATCGTTACAGGCGACTTACGACGTAATGTATCAAGCCTACACCAATATTTTTAACCGCTTTGGTTTGAAATTCCGGGCCGTGATAGCCGATTCCGGCTCAATTGGCGGCGCGGTTTCCCACGAATTCCACGTACTTGCCGAATCCGGCGAAGATGCGATAGCTTTTTCCACCGCCAGCGATTATGCCGCGAATGTCGAAAAAGCCGAAGCTCTAATGCCTGAAGGGATACGCGCCGAGCCGACTCAAACTATGGTTTTGGTTGATACACCAAATCAGCATAGCATCGAAGACGTCAGCCGATTTTTTAAGATCGATGCCAAACAGTGCCTGAAAACCTTGATTGTCAGAGGTGAGGACGCCAGCTTGGTTGCCTTGCTGCTGCGGGGTGATCACGAATTAAACCCGATTAAAGTCGAAAAAATCGACGGTGTACTGTCGCCATTACAATTTGCCAGTGATGAAGAAATTCTCGGCGCCTGTCACTGCAAACCCGGCTCGATAGGTCCTATCGGCCTGAGCATAAAGATCATCGCTGACCGCAGCGTAATCCTGATGTCCGACTTTATTTGCGGAGCCAACCAAGACGGCAAACATTATCAAGGTGTCAATTGGCAGCGCGATTTAGCATTGCCAGAGCAGATTGCGGATTTGCGCATGGTGGTCGAAGGTGATCCGAGTCCCGACGGCAAAGGGCAAATTACCATTGCTAGAGGTATCGAGGTGGGGCATATTTTCCAGCTGGGTACAAAATACAGTGAAGCGATGAACGCCTCTATCATTAACGAAGCCGGTAAAAACCAGATCATGATCATGGGCTGCTATGGGATTGGTATCTCGCGGGTGGTTGCGGCGGCCATCGAACAAGGCCACGATGAGCGCGGCATTATCTGGCCCAATGAGCTGGCGCCATTTCAAGTGGCGATTTGCCCAATGAATATGCATAAGTCTGATCGTTTGATTGATACGGTCGAGAAAATCTATAAAGATTTAACGGATGCCGGTATCGAAGTGTTGTTGGACGACAGAAAGGTTCGAGCCGGATTCATGTTCTCGGATATGGAACTGATCGGCATTCCGCACCGGATCGTCATCGGCGACCGTGGCCTGGATAGCGGTACCGTCGAATATCAAGGCCGCACGGACAAAGAAAGCCAGAATGTTGAATTTGATAAACTCGTCGACTTTATTAAGAACAAACTCGCATAACTTTCGTCGGATTAATCAAACGAAAAAGGGCGCAAATTGCGCCCTTTTTATTGACTGCGTTAGACGCTTGTTAACGTACCAGCGTAAACATAGATTTTACCGCCCCGCATTTAGGGCAGCCCCAATCTTCTGGAACATCTTCCCAACGAGTGCCGGGGGCCACGCCGTTGCGGGGATCGCCCAACTGCTCGTCGTAAACGTGGCCGCAGGTTTTGCATTTGTATTTTCTATACTCTGCCATTGATAGATTCCTCGAATTGTAATCACGGTTTAAAGAAAGCCCGGCGATTGTAGCCGAAGCTCTGCGCACAAAAAACCACGAAGATTTGGAGGGGATTGTTCGGACTGCCTGAAAGTCGTCCGGCCGGGCTTAATCAGTCTATCCTTAAAACCATCTAATGGCATGATTTTTATAAATAAATGTCATCTTCGTCCTGTTCAATATTTGGCTGGTTTACGGCGCGCACCATGATGGGATGGTATTCATTCCGTCGTACTGGCGATGATCTTGTGAATTCGCTTAGTACTTATGCCGATGATGACCAAAATAAACGGAATCGATGCGCCTTCCACCAACTCGGCGTCTACGTGCCATCCTAAACTGTGCAATGCTTCGGCGATTTTGCCGATTAGGCTCGCTGCATAATAGGTGATAGCTACCATCGAAATGCCTTCCACCATTTGTTGCATGCGCAACTGCATTTTTGCACGCAGGGCCATGGAGGATAACAGGCCCTGGTTTTGCCGCTCGATAATAATGTCGACTTTGGTGCGTAACAACTGGCTGGCATTGCTGACGCGCTCGGAAACCAGGGTGAAGCGGTGGGATACGGAATTGCAGGTATGCATCGCCGGTTCCATACGCCGTTTCATGAATTCGCCCAAGGTTTGAATGCCCTGAATCCGCACTTCGCGCAAGTCTTCCAGGCGTTGGCCGACCAATTGGTAATATGCGCTGGCTGCGGCAAAACGAAATTGATGAGTGGAAATGTGATTCTCAACTTCAGCCGCTAATGCCGTTAATTCATCCAATAGTTTAGCGTCGTCGTTATCCGGCTGGGTCATCGAATTAGTAATGGTATACAGCTGCCGATCAGCCTTTTTTAATTCCGGATACAGTTTGCGCGCGATAGGAAACGCCAACAGCGCCATCACTCGGTAAACTTCAATATCGAACAAACGATGCAATAAGCGTCCGGCCTGCGCGGTTCTCAAGTTTTGATTAACCACTAAGAAACGGCTAAAGCCATCAACATGAATCCGGAAATCGGTAAATACGGCTGCCGCGCCGCCGGTTACTTTTGAACCAACGATTGGGTTGCCGGCAAAGTAGGCGGTTAACGGGGATAAATCCATTTCATCCTGATAATTAACCTCCTCGGCGGAAACGATGCTGGCGTGTGCGGCAACAATCACTTTTCCGCTGATCTGCGATAACCAATCGACCGGGACTTTTTTTAAAGCAGGAGCTGCAAACGGCTCTGTGTCTATGTCGTAGGCATAAAAACTGTAGGTACTGAATTCGCCGTGTTGCTCCCAACTCATCTGGAACGCATCGAAGCTCGCGCTAAAGTGGTCTGCATCTAGGTCGGGTGGTACAGTTCCAAACCGTTCGCAAAGTGCTTTCAAATGCCGACGTTCCTGCATTTTTTCATCGCTTGATAACGCCAGCGCCAGGTAACTGGCCCTGACCGGCAAGCTGAGAATAGACGAGGCTCTGGCATGAACCTCGTTATGTAATATAAACCGTTGCGGATGATTTTCCGGGATTTGAAATAGAGTAGTCACAAGTAAATTGGGTAGCATCAAAGGTTAGCGTCTATCGCTTTTACCGATGAATATAACGTAGAGAGGGCTAGGTTGCTACTGCCTAAGTGAATGCGGGCAATGGGCTATAAAAAAACTGCATCAGAACTGTTGATGCTCATATCCTAATGTGTTGATAAAGCGGCTTGTGCCAAGCTAATGACTGATATGGGTTAGGTGTCGAGATTGCTAAGTCTACTGCTGTTGGCACAGGCCGATTATTTATCCGTGACGCTTCACTAGTTTGAGTAATCGGTTGCGGCTTTTATGTTCGCCGTTGTGTATTACTCCAATTTGGTGAATTTGCTTACAAAACTGATTTGGCAATTTTGCCCTGTTATCCCGGATGCAAAACTCCTTTGATGATGTAAGTAAGAGTCGTACATTGCGCTGCCATCGTGCGAATGAAAGTTTATAAAAGGATCGTAGCCTTTTTGGGAAAAAAAGGAATGACAGAGCTGTTGAGACAGTGTCAGTTGATTTTGGGGTTTAATTAGTTTTTCCATGTCGTTCTCCAATGGTTTGCAGTCGAGATACCATACGCTTTCTAGCAAAAAGCTTCTGTGATAAGCGGTTCGTAGTTAAAATTATTTTGTGTTTTTATCAAAAAAATGGCAAGAAAACAGGCCTATTCACAACGCTGGCGCTTTCGTTTTACGGGGTAGTTTGTCCCCCGCAAGTTTTGGTGGCTTAATTTTCAAGTCAGCTTTTACGCTACCTTACTGGCAGGAATTGAGTATTTCAATATGATGCGGCTTGACTGTATTGGCATATCAAAGGGGTTAAATTGTTCGCGTTTGTCAGGCTGTTGCTGTTGCTTTTACAGCGGTCGGTAAAATGCTATCAGCGCGAATAGTAAGCAGAGAAAGCGAGGTTTCAAGCGGTATTGAGTGGCAATTTGATGCTGATTGAACGTTTGCACGTGTCTCCTTTGTAAGCAATCCTTGCGGCAAAATGTCGGCAAAAGCGAATTTGAAATGTGACAGAGTGCTATAATTGCAAAAGCCCGTTAGGCATTAGCCTTCGGAATCATCACTATCCGAATGATGTTGAATCAGGAGATTATGGATGCTGAGACATAATTTAGAAAATCAAGACAATAAGCAAGACGACGTAGAGCTGTCTCGACGCAGCTTCTTTGGGCGTCTGGCTGTTGGTGCGGTTTTATCTATTGCGATGCCCGGCGTCGTTCATGCTGCGAAAAGCGTAGCGGTAAAAGCGGATAAAAACCATCGACTGGAGAAGTCGGCAAGGAGTGCAGTGCGCTTGCCTAAACATGGAGCCATTCAAGCGACTAAGGCTGTTCGTCAACCTGCCAAACTAAGCAAAAGCGCTGGCGGCAATAACCTTAGGCCTGTAGCCGGCCAGCATGGACAGCTGCATACAGCCCATGCAGAACGCCACTCCCTACATGAGTCTCGTGTACGAGATATTTATACAGGCAAAAAACAACACGTAAACACGGCTTCCTACCATGCCAATCGACATGGTAATCAGGGCGGTAGAGTGCATTCTATTATTCAGCCGGCACCAAGAGAATCATTCATGGAGCCTAGCCAAGATTCGTTGTTTTTAGCGGATCACGGGCGTTTTGCAACTCACCGGGCCTTGGCTTTTCAAAATCCGCATACTGGGGACAAATTGAGCCTGACGTATTTTGAAAGAGGTCGTTACCTTAGCGATGCCCTGGATGAAATCAGCTTTTTGTTGCGCGATTATCGTACCGACGATGTGCATCCTATTGATCCGGAGTTACTGGATCAGTTACACGATTTGAAACAAATTTTGGGTTTAAATCAACCTTTTGATGTTATTTGCGGTTATCGTTCGCCATTGACCAACGCTAAACTGCATGCCGAGAATTCCGGTGTTGCGAACAATAGCTTCCACATGCAGGGGCGGGCAGTGGATATTCGTATCGAGCGCTTTGACCTTCGGCGTATTCATGGCGCGGCACTGGCTATGCACCGTGGCGGCGTTGGATATTACCCTGAGTCAAACTTTATCCATCTGGACACGGGAACCTTCAGAACCTGGAAGTTATAGAGTCGTTCGCTCATAAAAAAAGCGCCATTTGCGGCGCTTTTTTTATGTCTGCTCGATTTTCCTGTTTATGGATTAGTGCCGACGTCCGTGCTTTTGCTCATCACTATTTGATTATTCGCTGTCGAACTAGCCGTTGTCGGCGCATGGATTTTGTCCAAGGCCTTTTTCAGTTGTTCGTCCTGGCCGTAAACGTCCGGGTAGAAACGTAACTGGTTTTGATGGTCGACAAATGTCGTGCCGTAATAAAACAGTACCGGTACGGCACGTTTTAGCGTCACGTGGCGGGTTTTAGGGGCCGACATTGCTTGCTTGATAGATTCTTTGTCCCAGCCGGCCTGATCACCCAAAACAAATTCGGCTAATTGTTCCGGCGCCGATACCCGCACGCAACCATGGCTTAAATCCCGACGAGGGCGGTTAAATGCGGCATGGCCTGGGGTGTCGTGTAAATACACATCGGCGGTATTGGGAAATACGAACTTAACCCGTCCTAACGGATTTTTCTTGCCAGGCCGCTGGCGCGCGCGTAAATAACTGCCACCGCCTTTCTCTTCACTGTTTTGGTGTCTTACCAGTTCTATTTCCTGGCTGGCTAAATAGCCTTGGTTATTGGCTGCTTTTGGCAGAATTTCTTTTTCATAAATAGTTTTTGGAATGTTCCAGTAAGGCATAAATTCCAAATACTTCATTTCTTCCCAAAGTACCGGCGTTTGGTTGCTCGGGGATTTCCCTACTACCACTTTCATGTTCAGCGGGTTGGGATCGTCAACTGAATTGAACGCCCATAACTCAAATGCCGGGATATTAACCACAATCATCGGCCCGTCGGTGGTGTCCGGAATCCAGCGCGCGCGCTCCATGGCTAGCGCGATCTGGGCGATTTTTTCGCTCGAAGATTGATTGAATAATGCCGCAGTGGCCGAGCCAATCACGCCATCGGCCGTTAAACCTTGTTGTTGCTGAACCTTTTTGACGGCGGCAACCAAATCGTTGTCGTAAGTTTTACTGTCGGCGGCATTATTATTGTCCAGTAAGGCCATGTCCCGTAGCCGTTGGCGCAAATGCACGATATGCGGATGTTTATCGCCGGGACGTAGCATTTTGCCGGGCTTGAATTCCTGAGCCCCCGTTTGATTTCCCAACTGCTGCAAGCGGGTGAAAATTTGTTTGAGTTGTTGGTATTGTTTGGTTTTAGGCTCAAACTGACCGACTACCTCGGTCAATGTTTGCGCTGCCAAGTGTTGTTTCAACAAGCCAGCCAAGTCCAAAGCGGGTTTGGGGGCGATGTGTACCGGATACTCAACATCGCGTGGATCCACTTGGCCGTGCCGCAAATCGTGTAGATAACGCGCCATAGATACGGTCAAAGCCACATCGTATCCCGCAACGGCCGCACTATCCGGATTTGGTTCATTGATCAGCTGTTTCAGGCGGTCAACATCATAATTGGCAGGATTCAACGCATCATTGGATGCATTGTTTAATATGCTCAATAAATCGTTAAGGTTTTTTTCCGAGCGATTTGCTGTAAACCAGATCGGTTGAAATTGAGTGCTCAGGTAGATTTGGCTAACAAGTTCGCTAACGCGGCTAAAGTCGGCGCGTAACAACAGCGGATGTCGTTTGCTAAGCAGAATGGCGCCAATCGGGTTGTCGGCAGGGATAGGATTAACGACTTCAGGAACGCTGTTTATCGAAGGCAGACTGGTTTCCGGCACTGTAGCCGGCATATCTGCGCTCCATGCCTGCTCCGTTCCCGCATAATAAATACAGGCCGCCAACGCTAACCTGGCATACCTATGGCGCGAATTTTTCAGGGCGTGCGATTGAGTTGTCATGGTTACACGAATAGGGTTCGAATTGGGTGTTTATTGTGCGCTTTGCGCTTAAGTTTAGCCGCAAAGCAAATCAATATAATGTTGGTCTAATTGTACCCTGTTATGACAACAATTGACGCGAAAAGCTTGCCAAAGCTTTGTAGTGGCGGTATTCGGAGAAGGGCGCAGTTGTTTACAGAGTTCTCCAAATCTTCTCAAGCCACTTTAGCTTTCAAAAGACAGTTTATCGGCAAATGCCGATTGCCAGTCGTGGCTGAATTTCTCAACGGCGGTGTCGGTAGCGGGAGTGGTCAAGATTTGCTGGGCAATGTCCAGCGGCAACGTGACTGCGCCAACGCCAAGTTTTAACACCTGCAACACCTGATTGACATTCTTGAAGCTGGCAACCAAAAGTTTGCTGGGCAATTGGTAGCGGTCGATGAAGGTCTGCAAATCGCTGACGACGGCAATGCCGTCAAAGCCTTGATTGTCGATCCGGTTGAGATAAGGCGCCAGGTAATCCGCGCCATGCAGCGCAGCAAGCATCCCTTGCTGCACGTTGTAAATCGCAGTGGCTAACAGCGGGATATTAGCTTTTTTCAGCTGTTTGATAGCACTCAAACCAGCGGTATGCGCGGGTATTTTGACGATAATGTCGAACGGCAATTCATGAAGTTTATGTGCTTCCGCAATGATACCGTCAACCGAGCTACTAAGTACTTGCACATGAAACCGCGCCTGTGGGCCGATGATGTCTGTCAGCGCAGGTAGTAGTTCCTGTAGGCCCATACCGCTGGCGGCCATAATCGACGGATTGGTAGTAACGCCCGCCAAGGGCAAAGCTGGGCAAAGGTTTTTGATGCCGGCGACATCGGCGCTGTCTAAATAAATTTCTAACATGGAACGGCGTGTGGTTTTACGGATAAAAGCGGCCAGTATAACCAGTGCTGTTGCTTATCTTTAGAAAATTACCTCGGTAAATCGTGCGTTCGATGTCAGTACTTGCAGTTTTGCCAGTTGATCCAGCGCGATTTTTCCGGCAGGGCTATCTTCTAACAATAGAAATTCGTGTCTTTCTTCAGTCACTACATTCAGTGCCCGGCCCTCGACGATTCTTTGATCCTTTAATGTCAATCTGACCCGATAGCCGTATAGACAGGCAATTTCGATATAGTCGTGTAAATCGCAAGCGATTCGTGATTCGCTCATGGCATCTCCCCTTGAGTTTTTTGTTCATCGATCTTACCCTCGACGTCTTCGACAGCCAATCATCTGGGGCAAATTATTTTGGATAGCAATTCATCTTCAACACGCTTGGCGTCTATCGACATCTTGCGCGGCCTGGTCGTGGTATTGATGACGTTGGATCACACTCGCGATTTTTTCAGCGACAGCCGTTTTAGTCCCACCGATCTGGATAAGACCTCAGTGGCCTTGTTTCTGACCCGTTGGATCACGCATTTCTGCGCGCCGGTGTTCGTGTTTTTGGCCGGTACCAGCGCGTATCTATGGCAGAGTCGCCGGGGAGCGGATGCACCGTTGAGCCGGTTTTTGCTGGAACGTGGCCTATTGCTGTTGGTTTTAACCTGTACCGTGGAAGCCTGGTCGTGGAATTTTCGCGCCGATCTGCGGCATATTGACGGCGGTGTGTTATGGGCAATTGCTTGGTCGATGATCGCCTTGGCCGGGCTGGTGAAGTTGCCGCTGGCTTGGTGTGTAGCCTTCGGTGCAGCCATGATCGTCGGGCATAATGCCTTCGATGCAGTCAAGCCAGCTGATTTGGGTGGTTTTGGTCCCTTATGGGCCGTGCTGCATACCGGTGACGATGTGCCGTTCGGTGACGGCTGGCTATTGAATCCTTACTATCCATTGATTCCGTGGATAGGGGTGATGGCGGTTGGCTTCGGTTTTGGCAATTTATTGATTGACAATGCCTGGCGCACACGGCGCCGGCTGTTTACTTTAGGTCTAACCCTGCTATGGGTGTTTTTGGTTTTGCGTTTCAGCAATGTTTACGGTGACCCCAAACCATGGCAAAGCTATCCAGACCCGGTATTTAGCGTATTGTCGTTTATCAACTGTCATAAATACCCGCCGTCCTTATTGTATCTGTTAATGACTTTGGGACCGGCGCTGCTGATTTTGGGGCTGGCTGAGGGCAAGTCCGCGGAACGCTTCGGTGTTTTGCAAGTATTCGGCAGGAATCCGTTGTTATTTTATCTACTGCACTTGTACCTGATTCATGGTCTGGCAGTATTGGTGGCGGCGGTCACAGACGGACCTGTGTCAGCAATAATCGGTGGCGGTATTTGGGTGCCGGAGCTGCCGCAAGGCTACGGCTATGGTTTGCCGGTGGTTTATGGCATTTGGGTGTTAGTGGTGCTAACGCTGTATCCGGTTTGCCGAAGTTTTGAAGCCTTAAAAGCCCGCAAGCCTGATTGGCCTTGGCTCAAATACCTGTAACCTGCATGGCGTGTTTTCACTAGAAGAAGGCTGACCATGACCGGCGGCAATTTTCCATTGAGTTTTCGCCTCAAGTTTGCCAGGGGCCAAATGCCTTTGACCCGGCACGCGGTAAAATTTTAAATCGCTATTAAGCCGACGTAGCTTCCTTAGCCTGCTTTTGCTTGTTCAACTGATTTAAAAAATAGCTTTGATAATTCCAGCCGGGACGAGGAGGAGGTGGTTGGTGAGCGAACGGCATGATAAACCTCTGTTGGTGCATTGATTAGGGATAAAAGTGCTCCCGCCGGCTCAGCAACGATGCGCTGTATTGCTTTGATCGAGCTGGCGGGAGCATTAACTAGGAAATATTGAAACTAATCCACTGCGAGCAAGAATCTACCAGCGAAAAGCCGACAGGCAAGTGCGGGTAAGATTTTACTGCGGTGAATTGCAGTCCAATATGTCGCGCCGTTCTGTCGATAAAACACTTGACGGAACAGCGATGCATCCTAGGTTTTTGCACGCTCACCAACGTGATCTGGGGGCGAGCGGGGATTGACATAAGTTAAGCGGCCGCGAAGCCGTCTACCTGCTCTCGGGGGATTTGCAGACCTATCAGTTTTTCCACCAGACGCAAGGCCTGATATTCGTCTTGCGATACCAGCGAAACCGCCTGGCCGTTTTGTCCGGCGCGGCCGGTTCTGCCGATGCGGTGTACATAATCGGCGGACGAGCGCGGTAATTCAAAATTCACCACATGCGGCAATTGGGCAATATCGATGCCGCGTGCTGCCACGTCGGTCGCGACCAACACGCGAATGTCACCGGCTTTGAAACCGGCCAAAGCGCTGGTTCTGGCGCCCTGGCTTTTATTACCGTGAATCGCCGCGGCTTTGATATTGGCGATGTTGAGCTTTTCGGTGAGTTTATTCGCGCCGTGCTTGGTACTGGTGAACACTAATACTTGCTGCCAGTCTTTGGTTTTCACCAGATGGGTCAACAAGGCGGTTTTCGCGGTTTTACTGACGGTATAAACCCGTTGATCGATCAGGTCGGCAGCAGCGTTTTCGACGGCCACTTCAATTTTGACCGGATTAACCAGCAAATCGCCGGTTAACTTGCGAATATCGGCGGAAAAAGTCGCGGAAAACAACAGGTTTTGGCGTTTTTTCGGCAGCATGGCCAGGATTTTGCGAATGTCTTTGATAAAGCCCATGTCCAACATGCGGTCAGCTTCGTCCAGCACCAACATTTCCACTTTATCCAGTTTTACGGCGTTTTGACTGACCAAATCCAGCAGACGACCCGGCGTTGCGGTCAGAATGTCCACGCCGCCGCGCAAGCGCATCATTTGTGGATTGATCTTCACGCCGCCGAATACGACTTCGGATTTTAAGCGCGGTTGTTGATGCGCTCCGTATTTGGCAACGGATTCGGCAACTTGCGCGGCCAACTCTCGTGTGGGCGTCAAGATCAGGGCGCGCACGGGCCGATTGCGGCCATAGTCGGTTTGCGCCAAACGGTGCAAGATCGGTAAGGTAAAGCCGGCGGTCTTGCCGGTGCCGGTTTGCGCGGCGGCCAGTAAGTCTCGGCCTGTTAACACGGCGGGTATGGCTTTACTTTGAATAGGTGTAGGGGTGGTGTAGCCGGAATCGGCAATAGCTTTTATTAAAGCCTCGGATAAACCGAGATTGGAAAATGGCATTAAGGTCTCAATGGGGAAAATAAGGGGAGAAATCTGGGTTCGGCAGTACTGCTGTCGCGATGTCCGCCCGGGGACTAAGGGAATTACATATTGAAGATGAACTTTCAGCGGGCAGTCTATCACGGTTACTGGTTTAAGGTTAGGAAACCGGCGCTAGCCTGATTGAACGGCTGCTCGCGGCAGTGAAATTGATGCGCAAATGCCGTGTTCAAATAGCCAAACTGGCCAGATCGAGTACTATGCCGCCGATTTTTTCCGTGGCGCCCAAATGGTTGGCAATACGTATGTCGATTTGCGGATGTGTGTCGCGTATCCTTTGCACTTGTTCGGGAATATCGATGCTGACGTGGCGTCCCGCTGACAGGAAATAAGGCATCACGACAATCTGCCGCGCGCCCTGGGCTATTTGTTGGCGTAAGCCTTGCGCGACAGTCAGTTCGGCGATTTCCAGAAAAGCACAGTCTATTGCCGCGAAGCGAGTAGTCATCAGCCGCAGTTTTTCTATCAGCTCGCGAATCTCAAGGTTGGAATCCTCCCGACGGCTGCCGTGTGCCACCACTAACAAATGTGTCACCGGAATGCCTTATTCGATGTCGATATGAATTTCATTGCGGCGTAAGGCAGGTAAAGTCCAAGGCGGATCATAGGCCGCCGAACGCGCGGCAGATAAGGCAGTGAGCTGTTGTTGTTCGATCCAGGCCATCAAGAGGCGGCTTTTTTCGTTAATTTTTTCCAAAGTCAGACTGCCGGAATAGCGCAACACCGCGACTTTTTTCGCGGGTAAAGCTTTGATAGTCACTTGGGGATCGATTGGCGTTGGTAAGGTTTCGAGACTGTAACCGTCCGGCATCACAAAAGCCATCGTCCATTTATTATCGACTGCCTGCTGTAACACTGGCGCGGTCATCGCGATGTGTTCGCCGGCATTTTCCCGAAACACCGGGGCGGTCATGGCCATCTGTTGCTTTTGCTGATTCCCACCAAAAATATAGCCGGCCAAGCGATTGAAACCGATATTGCCGGCTTGCGCGTAATCGGCGTCGATCACGGTTTCGGCAATCAATAAGGGAGGATATTGCCTGATTTGCACGTCTCCCTGTTCCGAGAGCAATTGGTATTGCGGTTCCGCGCTGCTTCTAATGCCCATCACCGTACATCCAGTCAAAATCAGGCTGCCGAGTAGTGCTAAGGGGTTTTTCATGTAAACGAGTCTTGTCAAATAGGGTCATGTTTTTCCATGACCGGAGCGAATGCTGCAACTGGCATCTTGGCAGGGTTTGGCGCCAAACAAAGTACCTAAACGTAAACGGTGCCGGGCAAACCCTGCATACAGACGGTCAAACAGCGGTTTTAGCAGAGGCCAGCGGGTGGGTGCAATCAGCCATCCCAGGCCGACAGCGCTGTAAGCAGAGTAAAACACCGGCATGCCCTTAATTACGCGGCCATCGGGGTTCACCCCATGGATTTCCGCCATCAATTCGTCCAGCGATTTACCATAGTCCGCCGGATTAAACCCCTCGGCATGAATATCTTGCAAACCCAGCTTGTTATGCTTGTTTCGCGACTGTAACCAGTTCACTTCCTTCCGGCAAATGGGGCAGCGACCGTCGTAAAGTAGCGTGAATTCGTGTTGGCTATTCATGAGGCTGTTCCGGGAAGTGGTGTTAGCGAGTTTGTTTTATCCAGGCTGGCGACTCAATAGCCCTGCAGGTCTGTATTGATTTGTTTTTTATTTTCACAATGTTTGCGCAGTTTACATTCGCTTACGCAAAAAAGTCCCCTCGCGATGCGGGACTCGCGCAGTTGGCGAGAAACTCGCATCGAAGGGGATTACGGGCTATCAAGCACCCCTCTGAGGACGGAACGTGTTTCAGGAATCAACAAATTTAGCACTCCGCAATCTACCAGCGGATGTGGCGGAAGCAAGGGGGCGAATGCTAAAAAAGGTAGGGTGATCTCGCCACATTCCCGCTTTCTGGGCGGCAGGGACAAAAACGATCTTGATAGGTTATTCCAGCGATAGTTCCCGTTTTATTGTTTATGAAAAGGGAATTATGAATAACTTAAATGGCTAATTGTAAATTTTCGACAGGGGATTATAGTGAAGCCGTAGTTTAGAGCCACTGCAAACGCTTGATGCAGAGTAGATAAACGCTTCAGGTAAGCTTAGGAAAAACAGTATTACCTATCCTCAGTTTACTGTGGGTATTTGGAACTTTTCGATGGATGAGTTGGTTATATCTACGCTGTCGTTCGCTGCTGCGAATTTTCAGAACTTTGATTTTTGTTGGACCCGCTAGTGCTTTATGTTTTATGTGTGACCTCCCTCGTAAGCAGTGACTCCGGCACTGCACACTCTATAGCCTCTATCGTGGTATTCGGTAGAGGCTTTTTTTTATCTACATGACGGGCTATTTGCTCCGTACGTGGTAAATCGCGTAGCCGGCAAAAAACATGGTTAAGAGGTAAATTGTCACTGTAATCATTTTGTACTCCTGGTTATCTTTATTGTTGTGCGGCATTTATAACAGAAATCCGGGTACATAATCCGGTAATTGCTTTGGCAACAGCTTTTGCGTGTTAGTGTTGTCGGCGCTGATCGGGGTTTTCCACAAAAACTGTGGATAAGCTTGTTGGTAGGCTGGTAAAAGTTAGCGCAAGTTGCTGTATTTAAGCAGGCGCTCGTAAATTGGCTAATAATTGACCACGGTTACCTGATTCATCAATTACTCAACACCGGAAATCGATAGCTGCAACCTTTGTTTGCCGATCATTTTGACGGAAAATTTTCTAAGCTCTTAGCTGCTCTTCGCCTAGAATGTCTAATCTGCATGGCAAACTTTCAGGATATTTTATGCAAATTCTTGGTGTGGATATTGGCGGTTCGGGTATCAAAGGTGCGATTGTCGATACCTTAACGGGCGAACTGGTCTCCGAACGGCACCGGATCGATACGCCGCAGCCGGCAACCCCGGAGGCGGTAGCCGCAGTGCTGGCGCAATTGGTATTGCACTTTGGCTGGACTGGACCCATAGGCTGCGGTTTTCCGGCCGCGATTCAACAGGGCGTGGTGCGCACGGCCGCCAACATCTCCAAGGCCTTTATCGGCACTAATATCGATAAATTGTTTTCAGCAGCCACTAACTGCGAGTGTCACAACTTAAACGATGCGGACGCGGCAGGGATTGCGGAAATGCATTTCGGCGAGGGTGCCGACCAAAAAGGCGTGGTTTTGTTGATCACTATCGGCACCGGTTTGGGAACCGCGCTGTTTACCGATGGCCATCTGCTACCCAATACGGAACTGGGTCACGTGTATCTGGAAAATGGGCTGGAGGCCGAGCGTTACGCATCCGATGCTGCCCGAAAGCTGCAAGACCTAGGTTGGAAATCTTGGGGCAACCGTTTCAACATTTATCTAAACACGATGGAAAAACTGTTCTGGCCCGATTTGATTATTTTGGGCGGCGGCGCGAGTAAAAAATTCGATAAATTCAAAGAGCAGATAGGCATAAAAACGCCGGTGAAGCCGGCGGCATTTCTAAACCAGGCCGGTATTGTCGGCGCGGCTTTATTTGCTAAATCGAAAGTTACTTGAGCGATGGCGCTTCAGGACAGAAAACCTTGTTATTGAAGACGGTAAAACAAGAGTTTTTTCAAGTAGCGCTAATATTTTTTACCTTCGATAAATTCTGTTTCCAAGTCACCTTGACTATGAAATTACCCGCGGTAACCTAAGTTCATGAGGTTGCGGGCAGTGAAAAATTTATTTTTTCCGTGAGAGCAATCAGACAAGATAGTCGGCAGCCTCATATTTTCCATATGTAGTAAAAGCTAATTTTCTGACTTCTTGTATCGCAAGCTTGTCGGAGATTGGTGCAAATCATGGGTGGTGCTGGTGACGCAAGCCTCTAGGTCGGGAGATAGCTAGAGGCCCGTCATCAGTATCATTCCTGGTAGTTTCTTTATCCCCAAATGACTAAAACGCCATGTACCAGCGTTTTAGTTTGTTCCAACGCCAAGTGCCTTTACTGCCCAATCCCGCCCGTGTACCATGCTGCGAACTATCGCGCCGATATTGCTGATGGATGTGCCGGCGCCGTTATCAACCGCCGACCGAAGCGAGAAAACTCATGACAACGCTCAATATCAACGGTAAAAGCCGCAAGATAAATCTGCCCGCTGACACACCACTGCTTTGGGCGCTGCGCGACCAATTAGGGTTGACCGGCACCAAGTACGGTTGCGGCATGGCAGTCTGCGGCGCCTGTACGGTGCATATCGACGGTGAGCCAACGCGCGCTTGTGTCACGCCTATTTCGGCTGCGGTGGGCAAAAAAATTGTCACTATCGAAGCGATAGAACAGGATCAGACCGGTAAAAAAGTCCAGGACGCTTGGTTGAATTTGGGCGTGCCGCAATGCGGATACTGCCAGGCCGGGCAAGTGATGGCGGCTACGGCTTTGCTCAAAAATCATCCGCAACCCAGCGATGCCGACATCGATAAAGCCATGAGCGGCAATCTATGCCGTTGCGGCACTTATCCGCGGATTCGCGCCGCGATCAAGCAGGCCGCCGGTTTACCAGAGGTGCAATCATGAAAAACTCAGCCGAATTTCTGCAAGCCAATGCCGAGCAAAGCGATACCGACGACGGTTATTTGATTGACAACGTCAGCCGCCGGACCTTTATCAAGCAGTTTGCTCTGAGCGGCTTTGTGTTGGCCGTTGGCCTGCCTACTTTGCTTAAGGCGGACGAAGCCGCAGCGCCCGCAGCCGCCGGCAAGTTTGGCGCCGATGCGATGCCGCACGGTTGGGTCGATAATCCTTTGGTGTTTGTGGCCATTGCCGCCGACGGTGCGGTCAATATCATCTGCCACCGTTCCGAGATGGGGCAGGGCATACGCACCAGCTTGCCGATGGTGGTGGCTGACGAGCTGGAAGCCGACTGGTCCAGGGTGCATGTCGTGCAGGCGCCCGGCGACGAAAAGCGCTTTGGTAATCAAGACACCGACGGCTCACGCAGCATGCGCCACTTTTTCATGCCGATGCGCCGAGTCGGCGCGGCTGCCAGACAAATGCTGGAAGCTGCGGCGGCAGCGCGTTGGCGCGTGCCGGTAACAGAAGTCCGCGCCGAGCAACACCGGATATTGCACGTCCCCAGCGGCAAAACCTTGGGCTACGGTGAATTAGCCAAAGCGGCGGCAAAATTGCCGGTGCCAGACCGCGACAGCTTGCGTTTGAAGAATTCGGCGGATTTTCGTTACATCGGTAAAGGTCGGAAAGGCATTTACGATGGCCGCGATATTGTGTCCGGACGCGCCATTTACGGCATAGACACCCAGCTGAAAGGTCTGCTGTACGCCGTCGTGGCGCGGCCATCGGTATTGGGCGGCACAGTTTTAAAATTTGATGCCAGCGCCGCACTGAAGGTGCCGGGTGTGGTAAAGGTCGTGGAACTACCTAGCAGTCCGCTACCGGCCGAATTTAATCCGCTTGGTGGCGTCGCGGTGATTGCCAGCAACACCTGGGCGGCTATTCAGGGCCGCAACGCCTTAAAAATCGAGTGGGACAATGGCGAACACGCCAGCTACGATTCTCTAGCTTACAAAGCCGAACTGGAAGCCGCAGTCCGTCAACCAGGCAAAGTGGTGCGCCAACAAGGTGATGTCGATGCTGCCTTGCAAGGCGCGGCCAAACGCCTGGAAGCGGAATATTATTTACCGCATCTGGCGCAAGCGCCGATGGAACCGCCGGCAGCGACGGCACGTATCGTCAAGGGCCATTGCGAAATCTGGACTTGTACCCAGGCGCCGCAGTTAACCCGGGATAAGGTCGCGAAATGGCTAAAACTGCCGGAAGACAAGGTGACAGTGAATGTTACGCTGCTGGGTGGTGGATTCGGCCGTAAATCCAAGCCCGATTACGTCATCGAAGCGGCCTTGTTATCGCAAGCGATGCAAGGCAAACCGGTGAAAGTGACCTGGACCCGCGAGGACGATCTGCATCATGCCTATTTCCATACCGTGTCCTTGGAACGCTTGGAAGCGGGTTTGGATGCGCAAGGCAAACCGATAGCCTGGCTACACAGAACTGCGGCACCGAGCATTTCATCTACTTTCGGACCGGACAGCAAGCAACAGATGCCGGTGGAATTGGGGATGGGCGTGATTAACGTGCCGTTTGCCATCGACAATCTGCGCATCGAAAATCCGCCGGCCGCCGCGCATACCCGTATCGGCTGGTTTCGCTCGGTATCCAATATTCCGCATGCGTTTGCCGTGCAGTCCTTTGTGGCGGAAATGGCGACCGCGGCCGGCCGCGATCATCGGGATTTTCTGCTGGATTTAATCGGTCCGGCCCGGCGGATCGATCCGACCAGTTTAAATGACACCTGGAACCACGGCGAATCGCCGGCGCTTTACCCGGTCGATACCGGCCGTCTGCGCCGCGTGATCGAGACGGCCACTCGCGAAGCCGGCTGGGGCCGGCAGTTGCCCAAAGGCCATGGCTTGGGGTTGGCCGCGCATTACAGCTTTGTGACTTATGTGGCTGTCGTCGTGGAAGTGGCGGTGGATGAGGCCGGCAAATTAAGCATCCCTAGAGTCGATGTGGCGGTGGATTGCGGACCGCAAGTCAATCCGGAGCGGATTCGTGCGCAGATCGAGGGGGCTTGTGTCATGGGTGTCAGCTTGGCGACGCTCGGTGAAATCAGTTTTAAAAACGGCGCCGTGCAGCAAGACAATTTTCATGCTTATCAACTCACGCGCATCGATGACGCGCCACGCGAAATCAAAGTGCATCTGCTGCCGCCCGCCGAATTCGATACGCCCCTGGGCGGGGTTGGCGAACCGGGCGTGCCTCCGATTGCGCCGGCACTGTGTAATGCGATTTTTGCCGCCACCGGGCAGCGGATCCGGCAGTTACCGATAGGCGATCAGCTGCTGAAAGACTGAGAATTTATGGGCATGGCGGTGAGCTGAATTAGCTTGCCGCACCCGTTTAAAGCTTTGGTAAAACCGGTCGATAAATGGATGCCAGCCGAAACATGGCGGGTACTATTCAATCCAGAGGAGATAAATCATGTCATCCGTATCGGGAGTAGGTTCAACACCGTATTTCCCTATCACCAACCAAGCGAAACAGCCCGCAGCCAATCAGCAAGCAGCAACGCCGCCCGTGCAAGCGGTTGTGAAAGACACAGATGGCGATAATGATGCAAGAATAGGCAGCAAAATCGACACCTATGCCTGATAGGCCAGCGGTGCCAAGCAGTAAGAAAAAGCCGGGTAACACCGGCTTTTTCTTTTTTAGGGCTCAGGGCTATGGAGTTTGGAGAAAACGCTGCTTGGCTTCGTTGTCTTCGCGTGCGGCGTCTATTTCGCGGATCACACTGCGTAGATCGGCTGGTTTATTACTGTCTGCGAAATGCCCGGTCAGCTGAGTTTCCGGGTGCAAATCGCCGCTTTGGTATAGCTTCCACATTTCCTTACCAAAGCGTGTCGTCAACAATTCCGGGGCGAACTGGCCGAAGTAGGCGGCCATATTAGCAACGTCGCGCTCCAACATCGCGCGGGCGTTGTTATTGCCGGCAGCGTCCACCGCTTGCGGTAAATCGATAATCACTGGCCCGTCGCTGCCGACCAGCACATTGTATTCGGACAAATCGCCATGTACCAAGCCATCGCAGAGCATGCGCACGATCTGGTCAATCAGAAACGCATGGTATTCGCGGGCCAGCTCGGCCGGCATTTCCAGGTCGTTGAGTCTAGGCGCCGGGTGGCCGTCGGCATCTGCGACCAATTCCATCAGTAGCACGCCGTCGATGAAGTTGTAGGGTTTCGGTACTCGCACGCCGGCATCCGCCAAGCGGTATAAAGCCGTCACCTCGGCGTTTTGCCAAGCCGATTCCTGTTCTTTACGGCCATAGCTACTGCCTTTTTCCATCGCGCGGGCGCGGCGGCTATTGCGCACTTTGCGGCCTTCCTGGTAAAGCACACTTTTTTTAAAGCTGCGCTGGTCGGCCTCCTTGTAAACTTTGGCGCAGCAGATTTCCGCGCCGCAACGCACCACATACACGGCGGCTTCCTTGCCGCTCTTCAGCGAGCCTATGACCTCGTCGATCAAGCCGCTATCGATTAGGGGTTCAAGTCTTTTCGGTGTTTTCATGCTGCCTATTATGCCGCGCTCGCAGGAATATCGCGCAAAACTTCTGCCAATCGATGCACTTTTAGCCGCGAGAACAATCCTTAGGGTTCGCGCAGGCTCAAATCAATAATCGGCGCGTAAAGCCGATACACTGAATCGCCGTTGATTTCTCGGTGGCGCAACCTTAGATAAAATCGGGTTTGCCGGGTTCGCGTAGCCTCTGCTAGTGCGCTTGGTTTTACTTTGGTGTTGGTGAATAGGTCGCTTTTTGACATTTTGCTGTTACATTAGCGCTTTTATAAAACGACTCGGCAAGCACCGCTCATCTCATATCATGGCAGATTCAAAACATATCATCATCGTTGGCGCCGGCCCTGGCGGCTTGTGCGCCGGCATGTTACTCAGCCATCGCGGCTTTAAAGTGTCCATATTCGATAAACATCCCCATGTTGGTGGCCGCAATCGGGCCATTACGATGGACGGGTTTACCTTCGATACCGGTCCGACCTTTTTATTGATGAAGGGTGTTTTGGATGAAATGTTTGAATTATGCGGCCGGCGCAGCGAGGACTATATGCAGTTCATGCCGCTCAGTCCGATGTACCGGCTGTTGTATGACGACCGCGAGATCAATGTGTTTTCCGACAGGGAAAACATGCGCGCCGAACTGGAGCGAGTTTTCGATGAAGGCAGCGCCGGCTACGAGCGTTTCATGGATAACGAGCGCAGCCGCTTCAATCGTTTGTACCCGTGCATTACCCGCGATTACTCCAATTGGTCTTCGTTCTTCTCGCTGGATTTGATCAAGGCCTTGCCCTGGCTGGCCTTTCCGAAAAGCGTATTCAACAACCTGGGCCAGTATTTTGATAAGGAAAAAATGCGCCTGGCGTTTTGTTTCCAATCCAAGTATCTGGGCATGTCGCCATGGGAGTGTCCGGCACTGTTTACCATGTTGCCGTACCTTGAGCATGAATACGGAATTTACCATGTGGCCGGCGGTTTAAATAAGATTGCGACGGCGATGGCGCAAGTGGTGACCGAGTCCGGCGGCGATATTCATCTGAATGCCGAAGTGGCCTCGCTGATCGTTGAAGACGGCGCGACCAAGGGTGTGAGACTGCAAAACGGCGAGGAAGTGCGCGGCGACGAAGTGATCGTCAATGCCGATTTTGCCCACGCTATGACGCATTTGCTGGAGCCCGGTACCTTGCGCAAATACGATCATCAGCAATTGCAAAAGCGCGAGTATTCCTGCTCGACCTTCATGCTCTATCTGGGCCTGGATAAACAATACGATCTGCCGCATCACACCATTGTGTTTGCCAAGGATTACCGTACCAATATCCGCAATATCTTCAGCAATAAAACTTTGACCGAGGACTTTTCGTTTTACGTGCAAAACGCTTCGGTCAGCGATGCCAGCCTGGCGCCGGCCGGCAAGTCGGCGCTATACGTGCTGGTGCCGATGCCGAATAACGACAGCGGCGTCGATTGGCAAACCCATTGCGCCGATGTGCGCGAGCAAGTGCTGGATACGCTGGGTGCGCGTCTGGGTTTGAGCGATTTACGAGAGCATATCGAATGCGAAAAGATCATCACCCCCGGCACCTGGGAAAGCGACGAACACGTATACAAAGGCGCTACCTTCAGCTTGTCGCACAAGTTCAGCCAGATGCTGTACTGGCGGCCGCATAATCGCTTTGAAGAGCTGGATAACTGCTATCTGGTCGGCGGCGGCACCCATCCGGGTAGCGGTTTGCCGACCATATACGAGTCGGCGCGGATTTCCTCGAATCTGATTTCCCGCAAACACCGGGTGCATTTCAAGGAAATTCAACAAAGTACCTGGCTGAAAAAAGCCAAGGCCTAAGCGGTGGCGACGATGCAGGCCGTTTCACCGGTCGATGGCCGGGTGTTGGGCGACTTTCCGGTTAGCGATTTAGAGGCGATTCAGCAGCAGATGCTGGCTGCGCGTGCAGCGGCGCAAATCTGGGGCAAGCGGCCGGTAGCCGAAAGGGCGAAAATTCTAGCCAAGCTGGTGCCTTTATTGATGGCCGAATTGGACGCGATTTGCGAGCAAATCAGCCTGACTACCGGCAAAGTCCGCACCGAAGCCCTGCTGGGCGAGATTTACCCGGTTTTGGATTTGGCTCGCTATTACCAAAAGTACGCCGCCAATATCCTGAGCTATCAAGGCATTTCCACTTCACCCTTCGCTTTTCCCGGCGCCACTGCCGGCATCGAGCGGCGGCCCTACGGTGTGGTTGCGGTGATTTCGCCGTGGAATTATCCGTTTCAACTGTCGGTCGGGCCGATGCTGACCGCTTTGTTTGCCGGCAACGGGGTGATTCTGAAACCATCAGAACTAAGTTTGCCGGTCGGACAGCTGATTGTCGATTTGTTCAAGCAGCTGGACTTGCCGGAAGGCCTGGTGCAATGGCTGGTCGGCGATGGTGTGACCGGGGCGCAGCTGATCGATGCCGGCCCGGATTTGGTGTTTTTCACCGGTGGCCTGAATAGCGGTAAAGCCGTTATGCAACGCGCCGCGCAGTATCCGATTCCGGTGTTGCTGGAGCTGGGCGGCAAAGACCCGATGCTGGTATTCAACGATGCGGCATTGCAACGCGCGGCCGATGCGGCTTTGTACGGCGCGTTTTGCAATAGCGGCCAGGTGTGCGTGTCGGTCGAGCGTTTATATGTCCAGCAGGACTGCCACGATGAGTTTTTAAGCTTGTTGCAACAGGGCGTTTCGCAATTGCAGGTCGGGCACGGCCCGCACGGCGACTTGGGTGCAATGACCAGCGAAAGGCAAATTGCAGTTGTCGAGGCGCATTACCAGGACGCCATTGCCCAAGGCGCGCAAGCCTCCGGGCCGCTGGAACGGCAGGGTAATTACCTTAAACCCGTCATGCTATGGAATGTCCATCACGGCATGCGGGTGATGCGTGAGGAAAGCTTCGGGCCACTGCTGCCGGTGATGGTCTTTAGCGATGAAGCCGAAGCAATCCGTTTGGCCAACGAATGCGAATTTGGCTTGAATGCCAGCGTGTGGAGCCAGGATATTGCTAAAGCCGAGCGAGTTGCCGACCAGCTGCAGGTCGGCAATTGGGCGATCAATGATGTGATCAAAAATATCGGTCATCCAGGCCTGCCGTTTGGCGGCGTGAAAAAAAGCGGTTTCGGTCGTTATCACGGCGCGGAAGGTTTACGCAGTTTTACCTACCCCGTGGCCGGCATGACCAGCCGCAGCCATTTACCCAAGGAACCGAACTGGTTTCCGTATTCGGAACAGCGCTACCAGGACTTTAAAGGCTATATGGACTTTGTCTACGGCGAAGGTTCGTTGATACAACGCATCAAACGCAACTGGCCGGCGCTACAAGCTTTTCGGGAATATTCAGCGTTCGATTTAACCCAGCGCTGGCAAAATCTTAAATTACTGTTGTCATGGAAACGGGACTACTGATGAAGCAAAACAATAACAATAAACGTGTCGTCGTGATCGGCGCCGGTCTGGGCGGTTTGTCGGCGGCCATTTCGCTGGCTAGTGAAGGTTTCGCGGTGGAGTTGGTCGAAAAGAACGATAAGGTCGGCGGCAAGCTGAACATTATGACTAAAGACGGTTTTACCTTTGATTTGGGACCGTCGATCCTGACCATGCCGCACATCTTCGAAGCACTGTTTACCAAAGTCGGTAAAAACATGGCCGATTATGTCGGCATCGAAAAAGTCGAGCCGCATTGGCGCAATTTCTTTGAAGACGGCACGACCATTGATTTGTGTGAAGACCCGGAAAATCAGCGCCGCGAGCTGGACAAACTGGGCCCGAATACTGCCGCCGAATTCGCCAACTTTATGGCCTATTCCAGAAAGCTGGGTACGGAAACCGAAGCCGGTTACTTTGCCAAGGGCTTGGATACCTTCTGGGAATTGCTGAAGTTTTACGGCCCCATCCGCGCCTTGAATTTCGACGTATTTCGGTCGATGGATCAGGGCGTCAAACGCTTTATTTCCCATCCCAAATTGATCGACATCCTCAATTACTTCATCAAATACGTCGGCTCGTCGCCCTACGATTCGCCGGCTTTGATGAATCTGATGCCTTACATTCAATATGAATACGGCTTGTGGTATGTGAAGGGCGGTATGTACGGCTTGGCGCAGGCCATGGAAAAGCTGGCGATCGAATTGGGCGTATCCATTCGCTTGAACAGCGAAGTTGAGGAAATTCAATACCAAGCCGGCAAAGCCACCGGCATCAAACTGCAAGGCGGCGAAGTATTGGCGGCCGACATCGTAGTGTCGAATATGGAAGTGATTCCGGCGATGGACAAATTGCTGCATAACTCACCGGCGGAACTGAAAAAAATGCAGCGCTTCGAGCCGACCTGTTCCGGTCTGGTGTTGCATTTGGGTGTGAGCCGGTTGTATCCGCAATTGGCGCATCACAATTTCTTTTATTCCGATCATCCGCGCGAGCATTTCGATGCGGTGTTTCATAGCGGCAAATTGTCCGACGACCCGACGATTTATTTGGTGGCGCCGTGCAAAACCGATCCGAGCCAGGCGCCGGACGGTTACGAAATCATCAAAATCCTGCCGCACATCCCGCATATCAATCCGGACAAACCGCTGACGGCCGACGATTATTGGGCGTTGCGCGAGCGGGTATTGGCCAAACTGGAGCGCATGGGGCTCACCGATTTACGCCAGCATATCGTTACCGAGGAATACTGGACACCGCTGGATATTCAGGCCAAATACTATTCCAACCTGGGTTCGATTTACGGCGTGGTGGCGGACCGTTGGAAAAATCTCGGCTTCAAGGCCCCGCAACGCAGCAAGCAATTAAGCAATCTGTATTTCGTCGGCGGCAGCGTCAATCCGGGCGGCGGTATGCCGATGGTGACCTTGTCCGGACAGTTGGTGCGGGATAAGATTTTGGCGGATTTGGGGCAGGCTTAGCCCCAGGCAGACAAAAAATTCGGATTTGCATAAGCCGGTTAAATTTAAGCCTAAACTTAAGCGGCGTTTGTATGGCTTGGGGTTAGCCCGGCATAAACCCATTCGCGCCGGAGTGCAGTGTTCACGCGCCTTTGGCTTATTTCGTATGCCTACTGTTAGCTAGATTTTATGCTGCTTTTTTTTCGGAATATCCCGGCATCGACCCGGCCCAACGAGTTGTATTCTTACGTGGCGATGGCGGTCAGTGAAGATTTAATAGAACAGGCCAAGCACGTGATAACCGTCGATGTGATGGTGATTCGGGACAAGCGCAGCAATCAGCTGGAGCATCACGGCCTGGTGTCGGTGAATTCCGATGAAGCCGGTATTCGCGCTATTAAGAATCTGAACGGCCTGTTGTTTAACGGTTGCGAGGTTTTGGTGCGAGTTTACAAACAGCGCGACGTCAAAAATGACCGGCGCCGCAATGGGGTGCCGGTGCCGAGAGAGATTATCGAGAAACGCATTCAGGATCGGCGCCGCGGCGCTAGCGTGGAAATTTATGTCGATTTTTCCAATGTGTTCTATCCCATCACGCTTTAAAGGCGCCATGCCGTTTGGCTATTAGACTGCTGCTAAAGCCAGACGCGCACGCAGTTCCGGCCATTTTCCTTAGAGGTGTATAAAGCTTTATCGGCCTTGGTCAAGACGCAATCCGCCGTACCGCTATCGGCATGCATTAAGGCAATCCCGATGCTGACGGTTATTGGAATCACATGCTTATCTATCATCAGCGGTGTATCGGCTAGCTCCTTACGTAAGCGTTCGGCAATGATCATGGCGGGTTCGGCATCGGTCTCAGGCATGAATATCGCGAACTCCTCGCCGCCAATCCGGCCCACCACATCAATCTGACGTAATTCCGCGCGCATAATGCCGGCAAAGTGCTGCAACATCGCGTCGCCGGTGGGGTGTCCGTAACCGTCGTTAATCTGCTTGAAATGATCCAGGTCCAGCATTAATATCGCTACCCGGTGATTATTGCGCTTTACTCTGGCAAATTCGTTTTCCAGACGGGCCATAAAGTGCCGGCGATTTAAAAAACCGGTCAAACCGTCGGTTGTTGCCAATTCCCACAGCTCGGTTTGCATCCTTTTGCGTTCGCTAACATCCTGTTTAACGCCCACGAAATGGCGTATGCAGCCTTGCTGATCCTTGACGGGGGAAATCACCAGTTCTTCGTCATACAGTTCGCCATTTTTGCGCCGGTTGACGATTTCGCCGCGCCAGGTATTTCCAGCTAGTATGGTCTCCCATAAAGCCTGATAAAACGCCTGGTCTTGCTTGCCGGATTTAACCAGCTCGTTGGGCCGCATGCCGGTGGCTTCTTGGCGACTAAAGCCGGTCAGCGTTTCAAAGGCTTTATTGGCCCATTCGATATTGGCATTTATGTCGGTAATCACTACACCATGTTCCACCGTTTCCAGGGCCGATATTAACAAGTGGTCGCGCAACTCCGACGCCTTGCGCAAGCTGATATCCTGATGGATACCGACCGCGCGAATCGGTTGGCCCTGAAAATCCCACTCCAGCACGCGGCCGGTATCGTGTACCCAAACCCAATGGCCTTGCTTGTGCAGTAAGCGATGTTCAGCAGAGTAAAGCTCGGTTTCGCCGCGCAAATGCGGCTCCAGAGAGGCTGTGATTAAATGCCAATCATCCGGATGCACCAAGCGTTTCCAAATGTCGATATCGGATCCCACCTCGTCAAGCGTGTAGCCCAGCATAGAGGCCCATAGGTCGTTGAAAATCACTTTCCCGCTGGGAATATGCCAATCCCATAAGCCTAAGCTTGCGCTCTGTAAGGCCATACCCATCCGTTGCTCGGACTCGTGAAGCCGTTTTTCCAAGCTTATCCGCGTCAACGCGTAGCGTATGGCCCTGACCAGGCTGTCGGTGTCTATGCTGGATTTGATCAGATAATCCTGCGCGCCGCAGTCCAGAGCCTTCAGAGAAAACTCGGTATCGTCGTGCCCGGTCAGCACGATAATCGGCAGTAGTCGGGTCGCTTTGCGAATGCGTCTGACGGTATCCAAGCCTCGCGAATCCGGTAGGCTTAAATCCACCAGCACCACGTCGATTTTTTGTTGGGCAATAATTTGTTCGCCATCCGCCAAATTCTCGCGCCAGATCAATTCGAAACGCAGAGTAGGCGAGGCGCGCAAATATTGACGAACCAGGCTGGCATCGCCCGGTTCGTCTTCGATTAATAAAACGCAGCAATTTGTCGCTTCGGTCATAATTATTGCTTGCTGGGTAAGCGCACTACATTGAACCAATAGCCTTCGATTTGCCGAACCGCCGCGATAAATTGTTCGACATCCACCGGTTTGGTAATGTAGCTATTGGCGCCTAGTTGATAGGTTGCGACCACGTCGCGCTCAATATCGGAAGTGGTCAGGACAATAGCCGGAATGCTGGAAAAGTCCGGTTCCGACTTGATTTTAGCCAGAAACTCGCGGCCGTTCATGCGCGGCATATTCAGATCCAGTAAGATCAAATCCGGGCGCGGCACGTCGGCATAGTCGGCGCCTTGCCGCCGTAAAAACGCCAGCGCTTCGACACCGTCCCAGACATGATGCAGATTGCAACGCACCCGGTTTTCCTTGAAACTCATTTTCACCAGATGGGCGTCGGCGGGTTCGTCTTCCACCAGCAACACATCGAACAGCGGCGTTGATTTATCCGTCATGCTTATTTCCTTCTATATTGGGTAGCTCGAACACCACTGCCGTACCGTTCTGCGCTGTACTTTCAATCCAAATTTTGCCGCGACAACTGCTGACGATGCGGCGGGCTATCGACAGACCAATGCCGGTGCCGGCCTCGTTGTCGCGATAATGCAGGCGCTCAAAAATTTCGAAGACCCGTTGCCGGTATTCCGCATCTATCCCATCGCCGTTATCGCGCACATAATAACGATTTACGTCCAGATCGGATACGCCGCCAATTTCGATCCGTAAGGGTTGTTCAGAATTGGCTGGCCGGCCGTGTTTGAGTGCATTGTCCAAAAGCAATCTAAATAGCTCGGCCATGCGGGGGAGATCGATATAGGCATGCGGTAGTTCGCCGACGCTGACACTTGCGCCTGCAATCGCTATCGCGTCCGCTAAAGCGTGGATAGCCGCTTGGGCAGCGGTTTTGGCGTCCACATGAGTCATTTTGTCGCGGGCTTGATTGGCGGTCACGTAAAGTTGAATGTCACGTACCAGACCGATTAAACGCAGTGCGTCGTGTTCCAGATAATCCAGGCTACTATTAATGTCTTCGTCGCCCAAGGCCTCCGGATACGCCTTTAATGAGTTGCGTAAGCGTTGAGTAAAACTGCTGAAGCGGCGAGTCGGCTCCATCAAATGATGGGCGGAAATTTCTGCGAAACGGCTCAGGTCGGCGTTGCTGGATTCCAGAGCCATGCTGATTCGTCTACGCTCGGTAATATCGATGCAAGAGCCGATATAACCGACGAATTCGCCGTGGTCGTCGTAACGGGGAATACCGGTGTCGAACAACCAGCGATATTCACCATCGTGGCGTCTCATACGATATTCCATGCTGAAAGGCAGGCGTTTTTCAAAGTGTCCGGTGTAGTAGTTTAGACAATACTCCAGATCATCCGGATGCACTGTTTCTGTCCAGCCATTATCTAGTTCTTGTTCAATACTGCGCCCGGTAAAGTCTAACCAGACTTTGTTGAACCAGTAACAGCGCTTGGCTGAGTCCGAGAGCCAAATCATCACTGGCGCCGAGTCCGCCATGGCCCGGAACCGGCTTTCGCTCTCGCGCAATTCGGCGGTCATGTTTTCTGCCAGGACCATTGCTCGGCTGCGGCTATTCACCAATTGCCAAGTCAACAGACTTAATAGCAGGCTCAGGCTTACGCTGTTGCCGGCGATAATGAATGGCTTGTCTTGATCGACACGCGCTTGGAAATTCGGTTCGGCATGAATCAATAGGGTCCACGGGTGGCAAGCCAACACAATCTGTTGTTTGGAAGTCAATAGTGGTTGAATGTTTGCCGGCGGTGCGGAGCCGTACATGCGGCTTTCTTCGTTTAATGTTTCTCCGTCGAATATTTCCAATCCCAAATCGCTTTCTAGTTCGCCGCCAATTCCGGCCATTAAGTCCTTGGTGCGGAATGGTGCGTAAACCCAACCCAGCAGATCGGCGCGGCGTTGCTCCAGCGTGTCGTGCGGCACGTCCTTTTTATACACTGGCAGGTACATTAAAAAGCCGGCTTGCACGTCTTGTTCGGTTTCCTGCAATAAGATTACTTTGCCGCTGATGCCCAGGCTATTGTTGTCGCGGGCATAGCTCATCGCGCGGTTTCGTGTTGGCTCAGAGAACATGTCGAAACTGAATGCGCGTAGATTGCGACCTAAAAATGGTTCCAGATAAATTATCGATGTGTAAAAATCCCGCTCGCCGACGGGATGGATGTCGTAATCGGCAAAGCCTTGTTTGCGCATCTCGGCAACATGCCGGTCTTTCTCGGTTTTCGGTATCCACAGCGAAAAGCCCACGCCCTGGATGCCTGGAAAGCGTTGGTCGAGGTTCAGTGCGGAGACGTATTCCCTATATTCGCTGCGTTCTACCAATCCTGATGCGGCAAACAAACCCCGGGCGCCATATAACATTTGCTCGTAAGTTTGTAATCGTTGCTCAATACTTTGCACCAATTGCCGGACGCGGAAATCGAAATAGAGCTGGCGTTCGTGTGCCAAGTCTTCAACCGCAATCCGCCAAGCCTGATAGCTGGTGAGCAATGTAATCAGCAGGACTGCCACCGTCAGCCAGTGGCTGTAATACCGCGGTTTTCTCAGGCTTGAGCGTGGCTGGGCGCCGACCGAAGTTTCAGGGTGCTTATTCATGTCGGCTGGCTGTCGGTTGCGGGGGTATAGCCCAAGGGAATTTCAAACGTAAAACAGGAGCCCAGGCCTTCGCCGGCGGAATCCACCCATATTTTGCCGTTGTGATGTTCTATTATGCGCCGGCACAAAGCCAGGCCCATACCGGTGCCTTCGAAGCGCGTGCGGGCTTGCAGGCGGCTAAAGAACTGAAACAGCCTATCAAATTGTCCGGGGTCTATACCGATGCCGTTGTCGCGCACGCTGAGCCGCCAACAGCCGTCAATGACCTCGGAGTTAACATCGATAATGGGAGCTTGGTATTCTTGCTGATAGTGCAGGGCGTTAACCAACAGGTTTTGCAGCAGGCGGCTGAGCTCGTCGCGGCTGGCATACAGGATAGGCCAGTCGCCTTGGCAACGGATGTTGGCTTGGCATTGTGTTGCCAGGGGTTCGACGAATTGCAACACTTCGTCGCGGACCGCGTCGCTGGCAGTCCAGGATTTTTGTTGAGTCTTGCGGCCGACGCGCGAATACTCTAGCAGCGAGACGATCATCGCATCCATCCGTTTGGCGCCTTCCAAGGCAAAATTCAGATTTTGCCGCGCGTCTTCATCCAGTGATTCCCTGAGATTGCGTTCCAAAAATTGCAAATGGCCGGAGACCATGCGCAAAGGCTGGCGCATATCGTGGGAGACGCTGTAAGCGAACTGTTCCAGATCAACATTGGAACGCAACAAGGCGTCGTGGCTTTGCCTTAATTCTTGTTCTATCTGTTTATGCTTGTCGATATCGACATGCGTACCCAACATCCGTTGCGGTTTGCCTTCCGGCGTGTGCGCCACCACCATGCCCTTGGCGAGTATCCACTTATAGCGTCCGTCCTTGCAGCGCATGCGAAACTCCACCCAATACAATTTATTCTTGCCGTCGAAGTAGTCGGACAGGGTTTGCAGTACCCGGTCGGTGTCGTCCGGATGCAGGCTGTCGCGCCAGGCATCGAAGTTATTGGCGAATTCTTCCGGTTGATAACCCACCATTGATTTCCAGCGCGGCGAGAAAAACACCTCGCCGCTGACAATGTCCCAATCCCATACCCCTTCGTCGGCGCCTTCCAGAGCAAATTTCCAGCGATATTCGCTATCCGCCAGTCGAATATTCTGTTCCCGGACTCGGCGCCGTTCCGCAGCGAGATAACGGTTTACCCAGAACAAACTCAAGCTGAGCAACACTACCAGCATGACACCGGCGCTGAGTGCCAGTATCGGTGTCGGGTAGCGTTGCCAAATATCCGTCAACGTGAATGACGGAACGGCGTCGAACGGCTTGGCGCGCACGTTCCGCAGTAATTGTTCCACCGAATTGTAATCGGCCGGGATGGTAAAGCCTTCAATCCCCGGAATAAGGTCGGGGCTCATCAGCAGCAAACAGCCGGCGACTTTTTTGGCCAGCGCGCGGTCTACGTTGGGCATGGCTAAAAACGGCCACTCGGGATAAAGCGCAGTCGATAGCAGCTTGAATTCAGTAGAGGGTTGGACGTTGAGGATTTTGATTTGCCGCAGATCGAGCTTGCCATTTTTGGCCAAATCCTCCAGAACTCCGGTGCGGACAAAGCCTATATCGGCGTGCCCGGACAATACCGCTTCCGTTACCGCATCGTGCGGCATACCTGTGATGACCAATTGGGATGCCTTGACTATGTCTATGCCGGCTTGGGCGGCTTCGTAGGCTTGCATTTGAAAGCCGCCCAGGGAGTCTTGACTGGTAGCGGCGATTTTTTTGCCGCGCAGGTCGCCGAGTGCGTTGAGATCCAAACGCTCGGCTTTCGCAAAGATGACGCCGCCGAACTTATCCTGAGAGCCGCCGTCCTCGTGTCTGAGCAATGTGGCCAGCGGTGCTGAAAAGCCGTGTTGATAGCTGATATGGACATAGTGGCCGGGATTGGTCAGCACAAAGTCCAATTGGCTACTGTCCACACCGGCCTCCAGTTCGTCGTAGTTCAAAGCTTCGACGATGAATTCGCGCTCCGGTATAGCCTGGTGCAAGACTTTACTCAGTGCTTGCCATTGTTCCAGGGTTTGCGGCTTGGGCCGATAGGCTAATACACCGATCCGCACTGGTGCGTCGGCCAGCGCTGAAAAGCTGACCAGCACGCAACAGCCCAGTAACAGAAATTTCATCCGGTTAAGCAAAGCGTTTGTAATCATTAATAAATGGCCACGGCTCATTTAGGTAAAACCTAATACTCAGCTGTTCAATGTCCCAAACATTCTCTAATGTTCAGGCGGGTTGCCTTGCGCGCCGGCCAGAAGGCGGCTATCCAGGCCACGATTAACATGATCATCAGCCAGTACAGAACAGCCCACCAGTCGAAACGGAAATCCAGCCGTATGCCAAGCATAGTCTGTCCGAGTTGTTTGGCTAGCGGCTCGGCGGCCAAATAAGCCAAAGGAATACTCAGTAACCAAGCCATGCCGCCATGCAGCAGGCCTTCCAGTAAAAACATGCGGAATATTTTTTTGGACGGGGCGCCGATGGCGCGCAACACGCCAATTTCGCGAATGCGCTGCAATACGCTAATGGCTAATGTGCCTGATAAACCGATACCGCCGACCGCTGCAATCATGCAGGCCAGGCCCAGCAGGGTGTTGAGCACTGATTTGAACTGGTTGCGGGTAAACTGGCGTTGTTCCAGTTTGGCAAGCGTGGTGTAAACATCCAGTTGTACATCATGGTCCTGAAACTGTTGTTGCAAGTTGCGTAGGTAGTCGGCCTCCTGATGTAGGTCGGCGACCGGCGCATCCAGCAGTGCAAACGACGCCATTTTCCGGTTTTGAGTAATCTGCCGTAGAGTTTCCAACGGCGCATAGACCGGTTCCACCGCATAGCTATTCCCGGCCAACCAACGATAGATACCTATCACTTGCCATTTCTGGTGATCGGCGCCCAGTGCGACGTCCAGCATGTCGCCGGCTCGGACAGCGTTCAGCGCGGCCGTATCCGCACTCAGCACCAGTACGCGCTGGCCGGCATCGCTGGCTTGCAACCAGCGCCCGGATTCGATCAGCGGTTGATACATGCTTGAGTTTTCTGGCAAGGCCAGCATCTGCAGGCCAAGGCTGCCTTTTTGCGGCAACGCTAGGCCGTCCTTGGCAATTTGTATGCTGGATCGTTGCCAGAATTCAATTTGTGCCGTGCCGGCTACTGCTGCGGCAATATCGCGAATTGTTTGTTCGGATTGGTCTTGGGTAAAACCCAGCCGCACGGTATAACGGCTGCGGGCCATTTCCCGGTCCAGTGTTAAATTCAGCGAGGCGATCAAGCTGGTCAACACCAAAAACATCACGCCGGCGCAGACCAATACGCTTTGCGTCAAGACCAGCCTGGCTTTACGGCGGAACAAATTCCCTAAAGCTGCGGCGGATAAAGTCGGTAGAAAGCGCGCGCCGAACTTTTCTATTAGTAGATCGAAACGGTTGTAGCCAAAATCGGCGCCCACGCCGTAACTGGCGATTGCTGCACGTACCGTCATTCCCGCACCGCGCAGAATCGGCGGTAAACCCGCCAGCAAGGGCGCCAGCAGGCCGCCGAGTAGCATGTAATTAACGGCGGGCACTGAAATGGCGAATGCGCCGCAGTCGATATTGAATAAAGCCAGCAGTCGGCAGGCACTGAAATAAGCGGCAGCCAGGGCGGGTGGTACGGCGAAAACTATCGCCATCAACGATAAAAATAGGATTTCCAGCAGATACAGTTTGGCAATCGTGATGGTCTTGGCGCCCAGCGCTTTCATCACGCCGATCTGATCGGTTTGCTGGGTAATATGGGCCGATACTGTGTTTAAAATTAATACGCTAGCCAGGGCTAACGAGACCAAGGCCATGATTTGCAGTACACCGTTGATCCCGGCTAGAAACGGCCGGCCCCAATGTTGTTCCGGGTCTTGCAATAAGGTGACATTGACGCCGATATGCTGCGCGCTCAGCAGGCTGCGAATTTGCCCGGCAACGTTGCGGGCGGATTCGCTGCTGTAAGGTTCGGCGATTTGCACCAGCAACTGCCGGAAACTGTGTGCCGGAATCCCGAATTGGGTAGCTTGCGCGGTGCCGGCAAAAAAATGTATTTGGCCGCCGAATTTGGGCGGTTTAACGAAGGGATGGCGGACGATACCGCCAATCGGCAAGGTCTGCGGGCCTTGGGCGGTTTCGAATTCTATGTCGCCGCTTTGCATGCCGCTGGACAGGGCGGACAGGTTTTCTATCACAATCCGGTCAGCACTCGGCCAATCGCCGGATTGCAGCGCGGTTTTATCGAAATGCTGGTGTTCATAATCGGGGCGAATAATCAGCGTGCCCAGATGCCAGTCGGTCTCGCCCGGTCTGCGGAAGTGTACGCTCAGCGGCGTCATGGTATCGACGCCGGCTACGCCGGGTATGGCTTTGATTTGCGCCAACAAACTAATATCGGCATCATTGCGCAAGATCAGATTGATATGCGAGGGTTGCGATTGCCGATGCGCGGCATCCATTTTGTTCAGCAGTAAATCGATCATGCCGAATAAAGTCCCGACACAACAGACGCCGACGGCGATGCTGATAATCGCCAAGGTAGTGCGGCTTTTGGTCAGCCATAAGTCGGCCCAGACTTTATGCCACAGCGTATTCACCTGCTGCCTACCGGTTGGCTGTCGGCGTGGATTCGTCCGGAACGAATTTCCAGTTTGCGGCTGGCGGCGTCGGCCAGGGTTTCGTTATGGGTGACCATTACCAAGGTTTTGCCTTGGTCGCGCAGATGCGCAAACAAATCGAACACCGAATCGGCGGTGGCCGCATCCAGATTGCCGGTGGGTTCGTCGGCGACGATCAGCGGGGGATCGTTGGCCAGCGCGCGGGCAATCGCCGCCCGTTGTTGTTGGCCGCCGGAAACCTGGCTGGGCAAGCGCTCCGCAGCATCGGCCAATCCGACCAGTTCCAGTAAATACATGGCCCGCTCACGGCGCTGGCTTTTGCTTAATCGGCCGAGAAAATCCATGGGCAGTACGATGTTTTGCAGCAGATTTAAGGTAGGCAATAACTGGAAGAACTGAAACACGATGCCGACATTGGCGCCGCGCCAGATGCTGAGTTTTTCGTTACTGAGTGTTTGCAGCTCGGTGCCGTTGACGCTGACTTGGCCTTGGCTGGGGTGGTCGATGCCGGTGAGTAAGTTTAAAAGGGTGGATTTGCCGTTGCCGGACGGGCCGACGATAGCAACAAATTCGCCGGGGTAAATATCCAGATTGATGTCGTGCAAGACAGTTTGCAGCGTGCCAGCTTGCGGATAGTCCTTATAAACCTGTTTCAGTTCGATGATCTTTTTCATAACAGCCGGCAAATTGCGGTATGTTACACGAGGCGCGGGGATCCTGGCATACCCGTCATTTCACGCACACTGCGCCGGAGGGCGATTAATGACATCGGTACGGATTTTGTGGCTAGTGCTTTGCCTGGTTTGGATAGCGGCGGAAATTGCTTTGGCCCGCCGTACTGTGCTGCAAGCCGGGCCGGTCGTGAATACGGAGCGGCGTTCGCAGCGCATTTTGTGGATCAGTATTTTGGCAAGTCTGGCGCTGGCATTGTGGTTTAAAAATCTGGCGTTGGCGCCTATAAGGATTGATTATCTGCCTAGGCAAATGTTGGCCATGCTGTTGTTTGCTTCGGGGCTTTATTTGCGTTACGTGGCGGTGATGAAATTGGGCCGATTTTTCACAACTAACGTGCTGATACAGCAAGAACACAGATTAATCAAAGAAGGGCCTTACCGTTGGCTACGGCATCCGGCCTACACCGGCTTGTTGATAGCCTTGTTTGCCGCCGGAGTGGCGATGGGTGATGTTCTGGCGTTGGCGATGTTGCTAGGGCCGACGGTTTGGGCGTTTACCCGGCGCATTGAGATAGAAGAGCGGATGTTGCTGGCTGAGTTCGGTGCGGTTTATGCCGATTTTTGCTTATCGACCTGGCGGTTGTTGCCTTGGATATATTGAAAGCGTATTGGGGCGGTTTTAACCGCCCCAATAGCGGATAGACCTAGCCGGTCAATTCGTCCAGATATTTTTCCACATCCAAAGCGGCCATGCAGCCGGCGCCGGCTGATGTGATGGCTTGTTTGTAATGCGAATCCATCACGTCGCCAGCCGCGAATACGCCCGGTACGCTGGTGGCCGTGGCATTGCCGTGGATGCCGCTTTTAACGACGATGTAGCCGTGGTCCATCTCCAACTGGCCGGTAAAAATGTCGGTGTTCGGAGTGTGGCCGATGGCGATAAATACGCCGTGCACGTCCAAATCTCTGGTGCTACCGTCCTGCGTGCTCTTGATACGCAGACCGGTAACGCCCATGTCGTCACCCAGTACTTCGTCTAGCTCGTGATTCCATTCGATACGCACGTTGCCGGATTTTGATTTTTCGATCAGTTTATCCGACAAGATTTTTTCGGAACGGAATTTATCGCGCCGGTGCACGACGATCACCTCGGAGGCGATGTTAGACAAATACAGTGCTTCCTCCACAGCAGTATTACCACCGCCGATCACCGCGACCGGTTTGTTGCGGTAAAAGAAGCCGTCGCAAGTGGCGCAGGCGGAAACACCTTTGCCTTTAAAGGCTTCCTCGGACGGCAGGCCCAGATATTTAGCCGAAGCGCCGGTGGCGATAATTAACGCATCGCAAGTATAAACGCCGGCATCGCCGGTCAAGGTAAACGGCTTTTGCGACAGATCGGCGGTATGGATGTGGTCGAATATGATTTCGGTATTGAAGCGTTCGGCATGCAGGCGCATCCGTTCCATCAAATCCGGACCTTGCAAGCCTTCCACGTCGCCGGGCCAGTTGTCCACCTCGGTGGTGGTGGTCAATTGGCCGCCTTGTTGCATGCCGGTGATCATCACCGGATTCAAGTTAGCGCGCGCGGCGTAAACGGCTGCGGTGTAACCGGCCGGGCCGGAACCTAGGATTAAGAGTTTGCAATGTTTTGCGGCAGCCATTATTTCGAGTCTCCATGCGGGTTAGGGTAGCAAAATTATAAGGGCATTCCCCCCGCGATAAAACCGATTTACCGACTGGTTTTTAATGGCGTGGCCGGTAAAGCTAATGTGAAATCGATTTACATCATCTATAATCATGTTTTGTGACGCTTTTATTGTGAGCCGACAACTATGGTTGCTGTTGTGGAAGAAAGAGCCGCGCGAGGCTATCGCGAAATCGCATTACTGGGATTTTCGAGTTGTGCGTTGTTTTTTTTAATTGCCCTAGTCACTTTTAATTCCAACGATCCGGGTTGGAGTCATAGCACATCGTATCAATCCATCAGTAACGCCTGCGGTTTGTTTGGTGCCTGGCTGGCGGATTTTGTACTGAGTTTTCTGGGCTTGATGGCCTATCTGATTCCGGTGATGATTTTCTGGTACGGCTACATCTTATTTCAAGGTTCCCGCCAGACTGGTGGGCAATGGGCGCTGGCATCGCGCTCGGCCGGTTTTCTGGCTACAACAGTGTCCGGTTCGGCCATTCTGTTTTTGCATCTGCATTTTCTGCGTACCAAGATGGATTTGCCTGAGAGTCCGGGCGGCATTCTTGGGCGGGAAATCGGCGATGCCTTGGTACATCTATTAGGCAACTCCGGTTCTACCTTGCTGTTGTTGGCCATCTTTATGACCGGCGTGACCTTGTTTACCGGCTTGTCCTGGTTGACGATGATGGCCTTTATCGGCAAATGCGCGATGACGGCCTGTTCGGTTGTGGGCCGGCAGGCAGTCGAGGTGCCCGAGCGTTACCGTGCGGATAGACCGGCGCGACCCGAACCTGTAAAAGAAACCAAAAAACCGCGTAATCAGCAATCCGAAGTTAAAACCGAAGAGCGCGCCAAAAAGTCGCAGATTCAGGTGCTGGAAACCGCGCAACCTTCTGCCGCCGCTGCGGTTAGACCTCTACGTAGAAAAGACAGCAAGCCGGTCGACGACATGGAGCCCGGCGCCTATATCAACGCCTTGCCAACCTTGTCTTTGCTGGATAAGCGCGAAATCAAAGTGAAGCGCTATTCCAAAGTCGAGCTGGAAGAAATTTCCCGCCAAGTCGAGGATGTATTGCAGGATTACGGTATCGCCGCCGAAGTGGAAGCGGTATTGCCTGGACCGGTGATTACCCGATTCGAATTACGCTTGGCGGCCGGTGTGAAAGTCAGCCGCATTAGTAGCCTGGCCAAAGACTTGGCGCGCGGTTTGTCGGTCACCAGCGTGCGTATCGTCGAGATTATCGAAGGTAAATCCGTGATTGGCCTGGAGATTCCCAACCAAGAGCGGGAAATGGTTTCGCTGCGCGACTTGCTGGTATCGGATGAGTTTGAGCGGGCTAAATCCAAGCTCAGCATCGCGATGGGCAAGGATATTTCCGGTACGCCGGTCGTCGCCGATTTGGGCAAAATGCCGCATGCGCTGGTGGCCGGTACCACGGGTTCCGGTAAATCGGTAGCGATCAACACCATGATTCTGAGTTTGCTGTACAAAGCCAAGCCGGAAGATGTGCGAATGATCATGATAGACCCGAAGATGCTGGAATTGTCGGTGTACGAAGGCATTCCGCATTTGCTGACGCCTGTTGTTACCGATATGAAGGACGCGCAAAACGCCTTGCGTTGGGCGGTGGCGGAAATGGAGCGTCGTTACAAATTGATGTCCAAAGTCGGGGTGCGGAATCTGGCCGGCTATAACCAGGCGGTCAGAGAAGCGGAAGCGGCCGGTCAGCCGATTCGCGATCCTTTGTTCCGGTCGGAAACGCCGGTAGCCTTGGAGGATTATCCGCTGTTGGATACGCTGCCCAGCATCGTCATCGTCATCGACGAGTTGGCCGACATGATGATGGTGGTCGGTAAAAAGGTCGAGGAACTGATCGCCCGTTTGGCGCAAAAAGCCCGCGCGGCCGGCATCCACCTGGTGTTAGCGACGCAACGGCCGTCCGTGGACGTGTTGACCGGTTTGATTAAAGCCAACGTGCCCACCCGGATTTCCTTCCAGGTATCGTCACGTATCGACTCCCGGACCATCATCGACCAAGGCGGTGCGGAAGCCCTGCTGGGCAACGGCGACATGTTGTTCCTGCCGTCCGGTACCAGCATTCCGTTGCGCGCCCATGGCGCTTTTGTGGATGACCATGAAGTGCATCGCGTGGTGGAGTTCTTGAAAAAAACCGGTCCGACCAATTATCTGGACGAAATCACCCAGGAACGTACCGATAGCGGTGAAGTCGCCGGCTTGGATAGCGAAGACAGCGAATCCGACGCGCTTTACGACGAAGCGGTGGCTTTCGTCACCGAGTCGCGCAAGGCCTCCATTTCCAGCGTGCAACGCCGTTTCAAAATCGGTTACAACCGGGCGGCGCGCATCATCGAAGACATGGAAAACGCCGGCGTGGTCAGCATGCCGGAAACCAACGGCTCCCGCGAGGTGTTGGCGCCGCCGCCGCGCTGATTGCGATGAATATCGTTATCATTGGCTTACTGGCCGTCGCAGCTATTTCCGGCATCGGCGGCTGGTTGCTTAGTTCCAAACAAAGCCAGGAAACCCCGGTCAGAATCATGATGTTTGTTGGTTATTTCTGGCTGCTGGCTTTTGTGCAATTCCTGCTGATCGCCTTGGGCTACTTTGGCTGGCAACATTTCTTGGTTTGATTCTTCCGACATGAACCTAATTCCCGAGCTAATCGGTTATCTGGCGGCGACCTTGACGACCGCTTCTTTTCTGCCTCAAGCAATTAAGACCTTCAAAACCCGCGACACCGAATCCCTGTCGCTAGGCATGTACAGCATGTTTACGTTGGGGGTGTTGCTGTGGTTGATTTATGGTATCTATTTGGTGAATATAGCTATCATAGTAGCCAACGCTATTACCTTTTTGCTGGCAGCGGCTATCTTGGGCTTTAAGATTCACAATCTGCTGCGTAAATGAATATGCCGGGTCAATCACAATGTCTTCCAGTGCTTCCAGCCATATCGAAATAAAATCCGATACTTCCGCCGCCAATGACAGCAGTGCTTTCATTGAGAAGATTCGCCCGAATACCGCGATTTCCGAGCCTGTCTACAAGCAACTGCAAAGACGTATTACCGATATGATTCAGTCCGGCGAGCTTGGTGACGGTATTAGCCTGCCATCCGAACGGGCATTAGCGGAAGCGTTGGATCTGAGCCGCACCACGGTGCGGCGTTGTTACGAAGAATTGCGAGCTCAGGATTGTATTGCCACCCATGGCCGGGCCGGCGTTACCGTTAAGGCGCCGCCGTCGCGGATCAATCCGGAGATGGGTAAGCTGAAAGGCTTTACCGAAGAAATGCGCGAGCTGGGTATCACGCCATCCACGCAAATTCTCGATCACCAGATTGTCGTCGATAGAACTATCGCGTCTATTTTTAATCGTCCGGCGTCTACGCGATTTCTACGTTTGGTAAGGGTGCGCTTGGGAGACGGTATGCCGCTATCGCGCGAAGTGGCTTGGTACGATCTAACGGTAGCGCCGGCTTTGGCTGATTGGAACGGCGAAGGCTCCGCTTATCAATACCTTGAGCTCCAATGTGGCTTGGGCTTGGTGCACGCTGAACAATCCATCGAAGCGGTACTCAGCGATGACGTGGAAGCGGCCGTATTCGGGTTTGACCAGCCGGGTCCCTGCTTGTTGTTGAAGCGCAAGACCTACGCCGACAACGGGCAGATTGTGGAGTATGTCGAAGGCACGTTTCGCGGCGACGCCTATACCTACCGGGTCAATCTGAAGATCCGGCCGAACTAGACTAATTTTGGTATTGGATTGGTTTTTATAAAATGATTAATCTCGGCTGGTGTCGGCAAGCACCCCAATACGCCATGATGCTTGGCAACCCAGGCACCGCTGGCACTAGCTAGTCTCAAAGCCTCGGTTAAACTCAGGTTATTCAGCAAGGCAGTTGCCAGACCGGCGCTGAATGCGTCGCCGGCGCCGGTGGCGTCCAGTGCGGCTATTGGCCAAGCCGGTTGGTGAAGAACCACGTCTTTCGTTAACGCCACGCATCCCGCCTCACCCAGTGTGACCACCAGTAGTTCCCCGGACCAGGCAATTTGTTGCGCCCACTTGGATAAGTTACTCAGCCACTGCGCCAGGCTGATCACATTGTTGCTTAGGCCGAATAATGCAGCGGCTTCGGTTTCGTTTACCACCAAAATATCGGTCAGCTTTAACAAGCCGGGATCAGGTTGCCGCCAGGGCGAGGGGTTCAGCATAGTGCGGATACCACGCTGACCAGCGATCTGGAAGGCTCTGTGGATCGGTGCTTCCGGGATTTCGAATTGGGCGTAAATCAGTTTTAGATGGGGCAGGGAGACCAGGGCTTGTTCGACGTGTTCCTCTTTCAGCAGCGTGTTGGCGCCCGGATAGACTGCCAGGAAGTTCTCGCCGGTCGGGCTAATGAAGCCCACGCCAAAACCGGATTGCGGTCCTGTTTTCAGCAGCCAGCGGCTGTTCATGCCCGCGTTCTTGATGAGCTCGATTACTTCATCCGCCGCCGAGTCCATTCCCAGCGGCAATAGCATTGCCACCTCAGCGCCAAGCCTATGCGCGGCTATGCCAACATTCAAGCCTTTGCCGCCGTGTTCCTCAATCATGCCGGTTGCTTGCAAGGATTCGCCCGAACAAGGCAAGCGCTCAACGTTCAGGCAATGAGCATGGACATAGCTGGCTAATACTAGGATGGACACGAAATCTCCGTTTTAGGAAAAAAGTCTGTGAAATAGTACCGAAATAAAACCAATAATTTACGATTGACGCAAAAAAATCTAAATGGTATCTATATGGTTACTTAATTAAATACCAAAAAGATGGAGTATTAGCCATGACCCAGCAAGTTCTGAATATCAATAACACCCAAATCGTCAGCGGTACGGAAAACATGACACCAGGCGAGGGCGGCGCGCATACCCGATTGCTCTGGGCCAGTGTGCCACCTTTTTCGGTCAGACCTGATGTAACCGTTAGTATCTATTCCGCCGAAGGTATGCCAAACGCCGGTACCACGTTTGTTCCGTGGTCTATCGAGTACGTTCCGGGTGGTGCGGCTGGTGGCCGAGACCTGATAGCCATTTCGGCAGCCAATACCGAAACCGGTTTGGAAACCGATGTCGATGTATTTTGCAGTTATCTGGCCATTGGTCCAAGTGAGTAGCCCTTTATTTATGCTACCGATTTCAGTTCGTTTAGAAATTCGAACTGACCGGTAAAGCCACGCTTCGCATTTCCAAAGGAAATATTATGAAAGTCAAAACTGCTTTACTAACCCTGTCCATCCTCAATCTGATGGCCTTCAATACAAATGCCGTCGCGAGTGCGAATGCAACTGCCGAGGTTACCGTTGACTGGAATACCTTGAGAGTGACTTCGGGAACCAGCACCAATGCGGGAATTGCTTGGTACGATAAATCTTCGCGCGTGGATACGCGCATGGACACGCCTTACGGCGAAGGCACCTATTCATCGGATTGGGTGACGCCGTTGGCCAGCTTACAAACGGGGAGTGGGATACGCTCGCTTACCTCGAAAGCCGATGTCGATTCAAATATTTTGCACAGCTATTCCCAGGATATAGATCCAGCATTCGGCGACGCGGTGACCACCGAAAGTTATCGCACCGGCAGCTTCACCGGTTCCGGAAGCGGTGCGACAACCTTCTCGGTCGACTACAGCATGAATATCGGTTTGGTGCCTGGCAGCGGGACCAATGATGTGGCGGCGGCCTGGGTGTTGCTGGTGGTAAACGATTTCGGTGATCCCAACCGATCTTTGTCCAGCCGTAAGGATCTGTTCCTTAATGCCAGTTTCGTCGGTAGTTTGCCGAACCAGGCCGCTGGCACTTTATCGGTCACGCTGCCTACCACGAGTACAGGGCGGGTATCCTTCAAGGTTACCACTCATGCTTACGCAAACGTTTCAGGGATTTCTCAAGTGCCGTTGCCAGCCTCGGCTTGGCTTTTCGGATCGGCATTATTGGCGCTAATCGGAGCGGTGCGTCGGCAATGAGCCGCTGCGGCCGGTATCTGAAACTTTTCTGATTTCCCAAGTAGCGTTTAAGCGCACCGGCACTCGTTTTGAGCTTGGCCGGTAGTTGTGACATCCACCATTTTTAACAACGTTAATCAATTAGAGGGCTTTTATGAATCGCTTCCCGTCTTTGCTGGCGCTTTGTGCAGTGTTGGCTTATGCACCAACAGCAGCTGCGTACACCACATCGTTGACCGTGATCGCCAGTGCGAACGCCGCTTATGGCAGTCAGTCCTACGATGCGGATTCCAAGGTGTTAAACAACATCAATAGCCCTTCATCGTCTACGGTCGATGCGTTGTATCAAGTACCCAATGCGGGCGGGCCGGGTAGTTACGTTGAGACGTACCGCTCCGCCGCCGGCGGTTTTGTCACTCCCGGCGTAATGAAAGCCAGTGCCAGTGCCAGTGCGACAGCCTATGCCGCGAATGTCGCCAGCGCCAGCAGCAGGGTGTCATTTGCCGATAACTTCAAGTTGGTGGGCCCCAGCGGTCGAAATATCGATCTGACTTTGACTTATTTGGTGTCGGGAGCATTGTCCGGCACCGCGGCCGCCAGCGGTGCTGTGCAACTAAGTACGGGTGACAGTATTTCTTTCACGGAAAATGGTTATACACCGCGCAGCTTCAGTTGTTCATGGCTGGCGTCGTGTACCGGTGTGGCGACATTTTCGCTGCCGGTCAATACCTTGATTTCACTGGATGCTTTTCTGGAAGTCGGCGCGGGCGCCAGTAGCTATTTCAAACCTACTCTGACCCAGTCGTCCGCTAATTTCGGGAACACCGGTTTGGTGTATCTCGGTATTGCCGATAGCCGTTATCAGCTGCTGAGCGGCAGCGGTTTTAGCTACGCCCCCGTGCCGTTACCTGCCGCGTTTTGGACTTTTGTTGCCGGATTGCATACGTTGGGCTATTCCGTACGGCGCAAGTCGTGCCTGGGCTAGATCGACACGCCATTGCCTTTAAGCAGGCGCGGCAAAAGTATTCTTCACTGCGGCTTTGCCCTTCGCCTGACCGGTTGCGGTACGGCATTCCTGCTTCTGTCTCTTAGCAGCTACGAAGTTGTTACAATGCCCGGCCAATTTGAACGAGCGGCTGCTAAATCGGCCAGAGAAGCATAATTAATGAAAACCAGAGATAGAAGGCACGGTGTCGTACTGGTACACACCGGCGAAGGTAAGGGGAAGTCCTCAAGTGCGTTTGGCATGGTATTCCGCGCCGCCGGGTGGGGCATGAAGGTCTGCGTGATTCAATTCATCAAAGGCCAGTGGCAAACCGGCGAGCAACGGGCGGCGACGCGATTCGAAGAAATCGAGTGGCATGCCTTGGGCGATGGTTTTACCTGGGATACCAAGAATCCGGAACAAGATATTAAAACCAGCCGGGAAATTTGGGAGTTTGCCAAACAAAAAATTCTCTCCGAAGAGTTTGATTTGGTAATCCTCGACGAAATCAATTACTGCTGCGGCTATGGTTGGATCAGCGGCCAGGAAATCGCCGATTTCATCAAAAACGATAAACCCACCTGGCTACACTTGGTGATGACCGGCCGCAATGCGGCACCGGAAGTCATCGAAGCAGCCGACACGGTCACCGAGATGACCCGAATCAAACACGCTTTTGCCGCAGGCATCAAAGCCGAGCAGGGCGTGGAATTTTAAGCTGAAAAAAAACCGGGCTTCTGGCAGAATTGCCGGTTTTTAATCCAGGCACCAATACCACTATGCAACAAGCAAAAAAACTTATCGAACAGTACTATCAAGCATTCAACAGCGGCGACATGGATACCTTTCTGAGCTTGTTGACCGACGATGTGGTACATGACATCAACCAGGGCGACCGCGAGCAAGGCAAGGCCGCTTTCGGCGAGTTCATGAAAAAAATGAATCACCACTACAAAGAACAGTTGGTGGATATGGTGATCATGGCTAACGAAGACGGCACCCGCGGCGCAGCGGAGTTTGTGGTATTGGGCGAATATCTGAATACCGACGAAGGTCTGCCGGAAGCCAACGGCCAAACTTATCGTTTGCCGGCCGGCGCGTTTTTCGATATTCGCGACGGTAAAGTCGCGCGCATCACCAACTACTATAATTTAGGCGATTGGATTGCGCAGGTGGATCCGCAGTAAGGCTTTTGTCAGGCGCATTGCCGATACCGGTCGATTGGCATAGAATCCGAAGGGTAACAATTCGGATTCGCCGAAAAAATAACTACAAAACAGAGGAGAGCAACAATGGGTGAAACACAGAAATTGATGATCGCTGTGGTGGGGGTGTTTGTAGCCGGTTTTATCTTGGTGGGTGTCAGCAAGGATCAATCCAACGAGGAAAAAGAGGCCGCTGCGCAAATCCGCACGTTGGTAGCCATGCAGGAAATGGCTAACCAAAAATGTCCGAAATTGATCGAAAACAAAACCGGTACCCAAGTGTATTTCCCGTCCAAAACCGATACCGATAAAACGACCTATGTCACGATGGAATGGGTAGGCGAGAAAGACTCTAACTTCAAAACCGCATCCTGCACCCTGCATTTGGCATTGGGAGGCGTGTCGAAGCTGGTTATCGATGATAAGGTTTTGATTGACAAGAAATTTTAATCAAAGGCGGCGTTTTGCGCGATAGCTGGAAACGTCGCCTTGTCTCCCATTGATCGGTTAGCGGTGAAAGATTTCGTTAGCCGATTTGTCAGTGCTTTTATGAATATCGACGCCGGGTGTGGTCGTCGTCTTCTTCGCAAATTAACCATCCAAACAGAACCGGCAATACCGTCTGCCGTTTGCCAGGCACGTTGGCTGGTAAAACAGCTAACGCATCGTAGTAGCGGATGCCAGGTTTACCGGGAATCGCAAAGTCAGGCGGCGTAATCGATCAAAAGCGCCCAGGCCGGGTTTTATGTTTTCGGGATTTTTCAGACAAAATACACAAAAATAATAATTAACTAGAGGTGAAAAGATGGCGGATACGACCATCCTGAAAGGTGTTTTAAAAACCTGGAAAGACGATAGAGGTTTTGGCTTTATTCAGCCGGATAACGGCGACAAAGATATTTTTGTACATATTTCCTCTTTAAAAGGCATGGCTCGCCGTCCGGTGCGCGGCGATGTGTTGTTTTATGAAGTCGCCCGTGATACGGGCGGTAAATTGAAAGCAGTGAATGCGCGCATCGAAGGCGTGCCTTACGAGCAAAAATCCGGTAAGCCTAAACTGTGGGTATGGTTGCTGGCGGCGGCACTTGCTCTGATAAGCGGGGCAGTAGCGGCTTATTTCTTCTAGCGCGCCGAAAAGCTGTGATCGGTAGCAGATATTATTGACCGAGATTTTTCAACCAAACGAGTAAAACATGGACTGGCTAAACTATTTGACCGACATTCTGCTACACATCGATAAACATTTGGCCAATATCATCAGCGACTACGGTACGCTGACCTATGCCATTTTGTTTTTAGTGATTTTTGTCGAGACCGGTTTTGTAGTGATGCCGTTTTTGCCCGGTGACTCCCTGTTGTTTGCCGCCGGTGCCTTCGTGGCGATGGATGCTTTCAATCTGCCGATATTGCTCGGCGTCTTGGGAGCTGCGGCGGTGCTGGGCGATACCGTCAACTATTGGATAGGTCGCAGCATTGGTCAACGCGCCTATTCGCTCAGTTGGGTAAACCGCGAACATCTTGACCGCGCCCAGGCGTTCTACGATACCTACGGCGGTAAAACTATCGTACTGGCGCGCTTTGTGCCTATCGTGCGAACCTTTGCGCCGTTCGTGGCCGGGATAGGGAAAATGCCTTACAGCACTTTCATTTTGTATAACATTATCGGCGGAGTGGCGTGGGTGTTGATTTGCGTGTTTGCCGGCTATTTCTTCGGCAATATTCCGCTGGTGAAGAAAAACTTTGAGTTAGTGGTGTTAGGCATCGTGCTGATTTCGGTCTTGCCGATAGTCCTGGAAGTTTGGAAAGCCCGTAAACAAGCCAAGCAATAAGGTCGCATGATGGTAGAGATGAACGATTCGCAAAAATGGTTTGTACTGGCCTTTATACTGGCTTTCGGCGGCCTATTGTATGTGTTGGCGCCGGTGCTGATGCCTTTTGCGTTTGCGGCCATTCTCGCTTACCTCGGCGATCCTGTTGTGGATAGGCTGGAAACTTTGCAATTCCGCGGTTGGCGTTTAAATCGGACGCTGGCAGTCATGGTGGTGTTTTCCGGCATCATTTTTTCGATAGCGGCGCTGCTGATCGTCATCATTCCTGCCCTGGAATATCAAATCAGCGAATTCATCGACAAACTGCCGTCTTATTTAAACTGGATAAACAAATCGGTCGTGCCGGTTTTGCAAAAATATCTGGGACGCACGATTAGACCGTTGCGCGAAGATCAATTGATTAATCTGATCAAGAGCCATTGGCAAGACGGCGACGGCGTTGCCGAGAACCTGATTCAATCGGTCTCCCATTCCGGTGCGGTGATCGTTGGTTGGGTGATGAATCTGGTGTTGATTCCGGTGATTACCTTCTATTTACTGCGCGATTGGGACGACTTAGTGGCGCGAATCCACGATTTGTTTCCACGCCGCGTTGCCGGCACTGTCGCCAAACTAGCCGGCGAGGCCGACGTGGTGTTGGGTGCGTTCATGCGCGGCCAGTTTTATGTGATGCTGGCGCTTGGCGTGATTTACAGCGTCGGCTTGTGGTTGGTGGATCTGGAACTGGCCCTGGTGATCGGTATGCTGGCTGGTTTGGTCAGTTTCGTGCCTTATATGGGCGCTATTACCGGTATCGTCTTTGCCTGCATCGCGGCCTTGCTGCAATTTCAGGATGCGATGCATTTATTGCCGGTGTTGATCGTTTTTGCGGTGGGTCAGAGTATGGAAGGCATGCTGTTGACGCCGTGGTTGGTCGGAAACAAAATCGGTTTACATCCGGTAGCAGTGATGTTTGCTGTACTGGCGGGTGGTCAGCTGTTCGGGTTTTTAGGCGTCTTGTTGGCCTTGCCGGTGGCGTCGGTGATTATGGTGCTGTTGCGGCATATCCATGAGCGTTATACCTTTAGCGGTTTTTACAGCAAAGGTTAGTGTTCACTATGCGCAATGCGTCGTTATTTGCGGCATTATTGCTAGTTTCGACATCGGTGTTTGCGACCGATAGCCGCAGAGAGCAGGACTTTGCTGCGGCTATTCAGCAACAATTGTCCATGGGGCAGGCGACTTGGTTGAAATCCGCCGACAAAACCTTTCTGGCGCTCTTCTCGGAAGCCGAAAAGACCGACAACAGCCAGGTGGCAATCGTACTGCACGATATGGGCGAACATCCCGATGCCAAGCCCTTGATTCATCGCTTGCGAACCACGTTACCGATGCATAATTGGGCGACGCTTGCCTTACAAATGCCTATCAGGGAAAGCGGCGCGCAGGCTGAAGACTATTACCCGCTGTTCGAAGAAGCACGTGGACGCATTGATGCGGCTGTGGAGCATCTGCTGAAAAACGGTGCGAAACATATCGCAATTGTCGGCTACGGCATGGGCGCTTTGATGGCCACGTCCAGGCTTGCCGATAAACCCAATGACGTGACGGCGCTGGTATCGATTAGTTTGCCCGTGCCGCAAACCACTGCAACACAGGCGCAAAGCCTCGATTTGATTAAAAAAGTGCAATTGCCTTGTTTGGATGTGTATGCCGAGTTTGATTTACCGGCAGTGCTCGATAGCGCCCGGCAACGGCGTATGGCCGGTAAAGATAATCCGGTGTATCGGCAGATAAAAATGGATGGCGAGGATCACGGCTATCAACAAGATTACGATTTGCTTGTAAAGCGCGTATACAGTTGGCTGACTACGACGGTCAGCGAAGATTAATAATTATTACAAAGGGTGTAACACATGCTTTTAACCGAAGAATTGGTCGCGGAAATCAAATTTTTATCCTTGTTCAATCTGGAGTCCGTACAAGAAGGTGTCAAGGTGCATGGCAATGCCGAGCCGGTATTGATTGCGGCGGCGCAACGTCTGTTCGACAAAGGTTTGGTTACCCAGCATGACGGCGGGTATCTGACCGACCTGGGTATAGAAGTGGCTGAACACGCCCAACGGATGTTGACGATATTGCAGTCTAACTAACGACAATTCAAAGGCCTAGGCCCAGCTCGAACAACCATTTCAAAGAGACGTAAAAAATCAGGACTATGAGCACGCTATAGCCGAGAAATCGGATGGGCTTGTTCAGATTGTGGCGGAAAAAGCCTTGGTATTCGCCTTGCGCCTTCAATTGCCGGTACAGTGCGCGTTGGTTTAGGGCGCGTTCTTGTTGGTATTCGTTGAATAATTGTCTGGCTTTATCGACGTCATCGCGTTGATAAAGCCAGATAGCCGGCATGGAAATGCCCCAGTTGCCTGCTGACGTTTCGTAAAATTCAATATCGTTGTTGGCCAGTAACTGCCGAACATCGTCTGCTTCGTCCGTGGGTACGCCTCTTAGCGAGAAAAATAAAATCGTCATAGCCAGCCGCATGGTGTAAGAAGCGCAAATTATAAATCAATAAGCGTGCATCGAGCGCCGGGCAAACTCTTCAGAATGAATCATCCCAGCCCATTTCCACTGCCTGCTCAGACCTCTGTTGTTTTGCTGGAGGATGCTGGAGCAAACCCAAGTGCAGATAGTTTGCAAGGCGTGCTGCGCGCGCAGGATTTTCGCTGTGCGGTGGCGTCGAGTGCGGAAGAGGTGATGGAGCTGCTGACAAATGCGCCGGTGGATTTACTGATTATTGCCTGTCGAGATTGGCCTTGGCGGCAGGTAGCCGATATGCGCGATGCAGCCGACTCCTACCTGCCTATCATATTGATTGCCGATGATTTAACCGACACGCTGCTGGACCATTGCGCCGCTGTTGAGATCGACGCCGTCATTTGTCGACCGGTCAATCAGCATTTATTGCTGTTAAAAATACGGTCGTCGTTAAAACTGCGCATGTTATATCAGCACGAGCACGCGCAAAAAACGCTGTTGCTCGATTATTGGCAGACTTCCGACCTGGAACATGAAGTCGCGGCCAAACTGTTCAACGACGTGTTAAAAGCCGACTTTCTGGAAACTGAAGCCGTGGAAGTGGTGATGTCGCCGATGGCCTTGTTTAACGGCGATTTGGTGTTGATTGCCAAAACCCCGGAAAATCATTTGCATGTGCTGTTGGGCGATTTTACCGGCCACGGTTTGTCGGCATCGATAGCCGCTACGCCGCTGGCGGACATTTTCTATGGCATGACGCGGAAAGGTTTCGATATTAACGAAATCGTTACCGAAATTAACGCCAAACTGTATCGAGTGTTGCCGGCCAACCGCTTTTTGGCGGCGACGGTGGTGGCGCTGTATCCCGAGTCGTCGTCGATGAAAAGCATTACCTGCGGGCTACCCGAGCATTTTTTAGTTAATCATGCCGACAACAGTTTTTTGGTGATACGCTCTTTGAATATTCCGCTGGGTATTCAGCCTTCGATTGACATCGAAGAGCAACTGCATCGGGTAAGCGAGAATCAGCGTTTATATCTGCTCACGGATGGCATTTTTGAGGCGGAAAATGCTGAAGGTGAGCTTTTCGGCGGGGAACGCATTCTTAATGCTATCCGGCAAAGTAAATCCGACGCCATCAAAAATTTGCAGGCCAGCCTTGAAGCGCACACCGGCGGTGCGATTCAGAAAGATGACAATACCCTGGTTATTTTGAGCTGTGCGGTCGATAGCGTGCCCTGGGGGCGGCGAGAAGTCCGGCTTCCCCGGCAGCGGACCGCCGCGACGACCTGGAAGCAGGTACTGGAATTTGACATCGATAGTTTGCGCCTGATCAATCCGGTGCCGGTCATGGTCAACACCGTCATGGAAATCCAGGGTTTACAGAATTATCGCCAGGATATTTTTATGATAGTCAGTGAATTGTTCGCGAATGCGCTGGACCATGGCGTGCTGGGCTTGGATTCGGCTCTGAAGAGCAGTCCGGAGGGCTTTATGCGCTTTTATGCGATGAAGGACGAACGCTTGCAACAGCTCCAGCGCGGCAAAATCCGCTTATCGTTTATCCATCATGCGACCGAATACGGTGGCCGCTTGATCGTTAAAGTCGTCGATAGCGGCAACGGCTTCGATTGGCGACGGCGCATCGGTTTGCGGAAGAGTGATGAGGCCTATTGCGGCCGCGGCATTATCATGCTGGAGACTTTATGCAGCAGCCTGAGCTACCACGGTTGCGGCAATCGCGTAACCGCCGTTTTCGATTGGCGGCATTAACGGGCTTAGTGTTGGCAATTGCCGCAATAGTAGCTGGCGCGTTGGCCGATTTTGAGTTGCTGAATTGGTTCCTCGCAGCGCAGGCAGGCTTGTCCGCCGCGACCGTACACATTCAGGGATTGCTTAAAATACCCTGGCTTGCCCTCGGCATTGCTAAAGTCGCGCAACGTGGTGCCGCCTTTATCGATGGCTTGTTGCAATACGGTTTTGATCGCCGCCACCAACGCTTCGCACGCCGGCGTATCCAGTTCTCCGGCGCAGCGCATCGGCTGTACGCCTGCTAAGAACAAGGCTTCGCTGGCATAAATATTCCCCACGCCCACCACGACATGGTTGTCCATAATCAATGATTTGATCGGCACCGCGCGGTTTGCCGCCCGCTGCCGCAAATAGTTAGCGTCGAATGCCGCGGAGAGCGGTTCAGGCCCCAGCGTGGCCAGCAAGGGATGCAACATCGGATCTTCGGCAGTCCACAAGGCCGCGCCGAAGCGGCGCTGATCGTTAAAGCGCAGTACCGTATCGTCGGCAAAAATGAAGTCGATGTGGTCGTGCTTGCGCAGCGTTTGCTCGGGTGTGGTGATGCGCAGATTCCCCGACATGCCCAGATGCAGGATCAGCGTGCCGCGCCCCGTACCGAGTAATAAATATTTGCCGCGCCGCTCGACAGCGTCCAGACGCTGGCCCGGCAAATCGATGGTCAGGGACTCGGGAACCGGCCAACGCAACTGCGGGTGACGCACAATCACGGTTTTAAAGGTTTTCCCGGTAATATGCGGCGCAATGCCGCGCCGACTGGTTTCGACCTCGGGTAGTTCCGGCATGTTGGCGTCAGATTTGGGTGAGCAAAAACTGGGCTTCGTCCTGGATTTTTTTGCGGAAGAACAATAACTTCCAACGGCTGCCGCCGCATTGCCGCCACAATAAAGTGGCGCGTATGCCAGCCAACAGTAAGGCGCGTATTTTATTCACAGTACTTTGGTTGCCCAGATATTGCTGATCGCCTTGCACCATGATCCGCGGTTGCAGGGTACTGATGGTGCTGTGATACACATCGGCCAGATTGGCCAGCACATTTTCATGCAGCACGCCGAAATGTTCGGTTTGAGCTTGAGCCTTGCTGACGCCGGCCTGTATGGTTTTTTGCATGTCCGGCTGTTTGTTCAACTGTTTTTGCAAATAGACAATCTGTGCCGCGTATCGGGCCTGTTCCGGACTGGCCAACACTCGGCTGCCGAGCTGGGTCGTGAGCTGTTGTAAGCCGTGTTCGATACCGATCAAGCCGCCGTAGACATCAATCACGCTGTCCGCGTCTATTTTCAGCAAACTGCTGATGCTAGCTTCCAATGCGGCGTTTGGACAAGTGCCGGTGCCGGCAAGCTGATGCACCAAGGAGCAGGCCTGGGCAATGCCGGCCAGCGCGATGGTTTGGTTACTGAGCGTGTTCAGGGACATGTTACTTACAGGCGGTAGTCAAACAATCGGCTTTAACGGGGCGGCCGTCTTTGATCCATGACTGGATACCGTTAGACAAATGATAGACATTTTTCATACCCAGCTGTTCGGTGAGGATTTGGCCGATCTTGCCGCTCCGATTCCCGGAACGGCAAACCAAAATGATCGGTTGGTCGGGCGACGATTTCAGTTTTTCCAAGTTGGCCAGCCATTTTTCCTGGTCGAAGTGGCCGTTGCCGTCAAAGGATTCCAATTTTTGGCTGTTGGCGATGACGCCGGTGGCTTGCCATTCCGGCGCGGTACGCACATCCACGACCAGCGCATTCTGATTTTGCTGCATGTTTATGAGTTGTTCTGCCGTCACCACGCCTAATTCGGTGGCGCAAAGATGGGCCGCGAACAGACAGCCTAGCCAGAATAAAGTCAGTCTCAGTTTCATGATGATGTCGGTAGGTAGGATAAATGGCTCAAGCGGCCAAGAAAGGTAAAATGCGCGTCGCCCACCAGTCTATGCTCTCCAGATAGATATTGGCGATACACTCGGGATTTATGCCGCGGAAGGTGCCAAGGCCAGGTTCCCAGCGCTCGTAGGCGATGCAGAATTGTAACGCTTCGCCAGCGTTGCCGCGATATTTCAAAATGGCATCGTCAACATCTTCCGCCAGCGGCAATTGTTCCAATACTTTGTTCGCCGGCATGTCCAACAGGCTGTCCAAACCCGACAGCATGCCGATTAGAAAATAGTGTTCCTGATCGTCTTTAAGTTCTCGCGCTATTAATTCACACATTTTGGCGCGGATCAGCACGTTTTGCAGCACCGAGGACGGTTTGCCGGACATGGAAGATAAGGCCAGAATATTCACCCAGCGTTTGATCTCGACCAGTCCCAGGCACGCTATGGCATGCTGAATGGATTCGATTTTTTGCGGCAAGCCGAAAAACGCGGAATTTAAATAATGCAGCAATTTAAAACTCATCCCGACGTCTTGCGAGATAATCTTGCCGATTTCCGCAAAACTGGCGTCCGCCTTGTTCACGGCCGACAGTAACTGGAGGGCCGCGGTTTCACTGACACCCAGCCGTTTACCTTCCACAATATTGGGTTTACTGAAGAAAAAGCCTTGAAACAGCTCGCAGCCCCATTCGCGTAGGGTTTCAAACTCCTGATGCGTTTCGACTTTTTCCGCGAGCAATTTGAGTTTATAGGGTTTTAGCTGTTCAATCAGTTGCCGGGTGCCGTCCAGGCCGTCGGCCATCACATCCAGCTTGATAATATCGGCAAACTCCAGCAAGGGCAGCCACTCCGGGGACAAGACGAAGTCGTCCAGCGCGATGGTATAGCCCAGCTGCGATAATTCTTTCAGGTTGGCGACAATGTTGTCATCGATAGTCACGCTTTCCAATACTTCGATGACGATACGCTCTTTGGGCAGATGCAGCGGCGTTTTGTCTAGGATGTTTTGCGTGGTGAAATTAATGAAGGCTTTGTGGGGGCCGACCAGTTCGTTCAGGCCGATTTCCAGCAGCGTATCGGTAATAACTTGATTTGTGGCGTTGGCGGCACCATCTTTCAAACTGAGATCGAAGTCTTTGCCCCTGAATAAAATCTCGTAGGCGAAAGTGTCCAGATGGCGGTCCAGAATTTGCTGTCTGCCAATCAGAAAATCTGTCATTTATTTACGGGCTCCCGATCATTGCACTATCATGCGAATAGGTCGCGCCTTATACCATGTTCAAACAGTTTAAGTCGAGAATGGCCGGCCAGTCTTAATTTCAATCATAAGGAGATCAACATGTCCGAATCAGCAACGTTAACAGTAAGCGGTATGAAATGCGGCGGTTGCGAGAGCAGCATCGTCAGTAAAGTATCGGCGATTGCCGGTGTGGTAACGGTGCAGGCTTCGCATAAAGACAAACGGGTCGAAGTTGAATTTGATCCGGCGCAAACCGACTTGGACGAAATCGAAGACGTTATTGTCGACGCCGGTTTCAAGGTCGAATAAAACCGCATCGCCGTTTGCCTACGGATCAACACGATATTGCTTGGGAATCGTCATGACTTTAGATCAATCGACTAATCAGCAGCAGGAAATACGCCTTTCCATACTCGGCATGCGTTGCGCCGGTTGTGTCAGCGCAGTGGAAACCGCCTTGCAATCGGTGCCGGGGGTTGCGTCCGTCACCGTCAATTTTGCCGACCACTCTGCTACCGTCGGCGGCGATCCCGATCATCAAGCCATGAAGCAGGCCTTAAAATCCGCCGGCTACGATGCGGCGGTGATGGAAGGCTTGGAAGACCCGAGTGAAGAGGAAAAGCAGGAAGAAGAGCGTTATCGCGACCTGCTGCGAAAAGCTGGCGTGGCCGGCGCATTGGGTCTGCCTTTGATGCTGGGCGCACATCTGGACTGGTTTCCGGCCATGGGCAGTGCCGCCGGCACGGTGTTTTGGTCCGAGGTGGCCCTGTTGACGTTGGCGGTGATGTTTTATTCCGGCGGACATTTTTTTCACAGCGCGCTGAAATTGCTGCTCGTTAAGCAAGCCAATATGGACACCCTGATCGCGCTGGGTACCGGTTCGGCGTGGTTGTATTCCTGTATCGTTATCGATTATTCCAGTCAGCTGCCTTCGTTGTCCGCGCACGCTTATTTCGAAGCCTCTGCGGTGATTTTGGCCTTCATCAATCTGGGTAGTGCGCTGGAAACGCGCGCACGGGGCAAAACCTCGGCGGCGATACGCGCATTGATTGGCTTGCAACCCCGTACCGCTCGCGTGGTGCGCGAAGGGCAGGAGATCGATATTCCTATTGAGCAAGTTGGTCTGGGCGAAACCTTACGGGTTAGACCCGGCGAAAAAGTCGCCGTGGACGGGGTGGTGCTGGAAGGCCACTCGACTATCGACGAATCCATGCTCACCGGCGAATCGATGCCGGTTGAGAAAGTCGAAGGTGCCAGTGTCGCCGCCGGCACGATTAATCAGCAAGGCAGTTTTTTATTCAGCGCGACCCGCATCGGCCGTGATACGGCTTTGGCGCAGATTATTCAAAGCGTGCGGCAAGCGCAGAACAGCAAACCGGCGATTGCCAAACTGGCGGACAAGATTTCCGCGGTATTTGTCCCCACCGTGGTGGGCATATCGGTACTGACTTTTTTAATCTGGTTGAGTATTGGCCCAGACCCGGCTCTGGGTTATGCGTTTGTCACATCGATGACGGTGTTGGTAATTGCTTGCCCGTGCGCATTGGGTTTGGCTACGCCGATTTCGGTGATGGTCGCGGTCGGTCGTGCCGCGCAAATCGGTATATTGATCCGCAAAGGCGAAGCCTTGCAAAGCGCCGGCAAGTTGACTTGCCTGATTCTGGATAAGACCGGCACCGTCACTGCCGGTAAGCCCAGTCTGGCTGAAGTGATCGCTTTTGGCGATGTCGACGAAGCCCAGGTGTTGCAGTATGCCGCCAGTCTGGAATCGGGGTCCGAACATCCCTTGGCCGCAGCGATACTGGCGGCTGCCGAACAAAAACAGCTTAAGTTGGAGAAGGTCAGAAAATTTCAGGCCGTGGCCGGGCACGGTATCGCCGGCCGCATCGCGGATCGGCAATGTTTGTTCGGCAATGCCGCGTTGCTAGCGGAACATGGCATCGACGATAGCAAGCATCGCGATAAAATGGCCGAGTTGGCGGCAAAAGGCCAGACACCAATGTTTTTGGCCGTCGAAAATTCGGTGGTTGGCATCGTGTCGGTCGCAGACCCGATTAAACCCGATTCCGCCGCAGCGGTACGGCAATTACGGAAGCAGGGTATCCGCGTGCTGATGGTGACGGGCGACAACGAGATCACCGCGCAAGCGATAGCGGCGCAAGCCGGAATCAGCGAAGTCCGAGCGCAAGTCTTGCCACAAGACAAAGCCGCCGTGGTAAAAGCCTTGCAACAGCAAGGCGAAATTGTCGGCATGGTCGGTGACGGTATCAACGACGCGCCGGCCCTGGCGCAAGCGGATGTCGGTTTTGCGATTGGCACCGGCACCGACGTGGCTATCGAAAGCGCCGACATTGTGTTGCTGCAAGGCTCCTTATTGAAGGTGTCCGAGGCAATGGCGCTGTCGACATTGACGGTTGCCAATATCAAGCAAAACCTGTTGGGTGCATTTTTCTACAACACTATCGGCATTCCGGTCGCGGCCGGTTTGCTGTATCCGTTATTTGGCTTGTTACTCAACCCAATGATTGCCGGCGCGGCCATGGCCATGTCATCGGTCACGGTCGTCAGTAACGCCAATCGTTTGCGCTGGATTAAGCTGGATGTTCAGTAGGGGCGAAGAATGAATAGCGTGCCTAAAGCGTCGGTACAAACCTTCAGTATCGCCGACTATACGGGATGGCCGGACGACGAGCGCTGGGAGTTAATCGACGGCGTTCCTTACAATATGAGTCCCGCACCCAGCATCAAACATCAGACGGTTGCTGGACGTGTTTTTAGCCGGATGGAACAATTTTTAAAAGGTAAGCCCTGCAAGCCTTTCATCGCCCCTGTGGACGTCATTCTCTCCGAGCATGACGTGGTGCAACCGGATTTGTTAGTGGTCTGCAACCCGGAAAAGATCGGCGAAAAAGCCATACACGGGGCGCCGGATTTGGTGGTAGAGGTTTTATCCCCCAGCACGGCGCTGAAGGATATGCGAGAAAAAAAAGCGCTCTACGAGCGTGCCGGCGTGAGGGAATATGTGGTCATCGACCCGTTGGAAAATTATGTTCAGCGTTTTTTTCTGGGCGCAGACGGTCGCTATGCCAATGCCGACGTTTTTGGGGTTGAGGAAGATTTGCCCCTGTTGAGTTTGTCGGAGTTGATTTTGCCCTTGGCGGAGGTTTTTGAGTTGTAAGGCGCTATTGGCTTGCAGGCAAACCGAATAGCGCGCTGGGTGGCTTATAGTTTGAATTGGGAAATCGTGGTGTGTAAATTACCGGCGATTTTTTGCAAATGATGGGCTTCTTGCGCGGTTTGCTCGGCGTCCTTCGAGTTGTTGATGGTGACGTCATTAATCGAATTGATGTTTTGATTAATGTGCTCGACGACGATTTTTTGTTCTTTCACCGCGTCGGAAATATGCGTATTCATCGTGGAAATTTGCGCCACCATGCTTGAGATATTATCCAGCAACTCGCCGGTACTTTCGATGACTTCAACGGTCTCCTTAGCCTGATTTCGGCTTTCCGACATGGCTTTCACCGCTTCCCGCGAGCCTTGCTGCAAGCGCTCTATCATCGCTTGAATTTCATGCGTGGAATCCTGGGTTCGGCTGGCCAGTGTCCGCACCTCGTCCGCCACTACCGCAAAACCACGGCCTTGTTCGCCGGCTCTGGCGGCCTCAATCGCCGCATTGAGCGCCAATAAATTAGTCTGATCGGCGATGCTCTGAATCACATCCAGCACCGAGCTGACATTCACGCAGTTTTGCTCGACATTACCGATTACGGTGCTGGCCCTGTCGATATTGTTAGACAGCGCATGAATCGATTGCACCGTATTGGTCACCACCGCCTTGCCGTGGTTGGCGGCCACGCTGCTTTTCTGCGCCGTTTGCGCGGCGTTAGCCGTGTTGTTGGACACTTCCGTCACTGTCGCGGATAGTTCCGTTACCGTTGCCGCGACCTGATCCGTGCCCATCTGCTGTTTCAAAATATCCTCTTGTACCCGCTCGGACATTTGGCTCAAGCGGTTTGAGGCAGTGTTCAACTGGTTGGATTCCGTCGCCACTTGCCGCATCAGGCTATGTAACACGCTTAAAAATTCGTTGAACTGGGTGACGATAATGCCGACTTCGTCACTGCCTTCGTGCGGAATGCGCCGGGTCAAATCGCCGCCGCCCTGTCTAAGCAGATACAGCGATTTTTGCAGCTCGGTCAATGGCGGCTCTATTTTGAAATAAAGCATGCTCAAACAGACCGTCACAAACAGTAGCAACACGATGGAAAAAGCAATACGCGATAGGCTGTAATCGTGCAAAGACGAACTTAATTGTTGTTTGGCGAGGACAAGCTCCCGATCAAGTTGCTCGGTAATTCTGATTAATTCTTCGGTCAGCGTGGCAGCTGTGTCGTCAAGACCTGAGCCCGGCGCCTTCATGGTTACGGTGCCTGCTTCGGTGCCCAACTTAATGTAATCCCAAGCCATCTTTACGCCGGCATCGTGCATTACTTGAATTTCCCGCTTCAATGTTTCGACTTGCGCGTGCAATGCCGGGTGAGATTGTTCGGCTTTGTCCAGATTTAACAATGCGGCGTCCAGGTTTTCTTTGGCTTCGGCAAAGCCGCCATCATCATGCGTCGCGCCGACGTCGGTCAGAAATTGTTGAATCTGCACGACATGAAAACGCACATGAGACAAATAGTCCGAGGTGTTTTGTTTTTGCGCTGCTGCTTGCAAGTTGTCGTCTATGGACTGAAATGCATGCCACAGCGACAACACAAACAGCAGATTGGCAAATGCCAAAGCGGAAGCAATTAAGATCAGCGAAGATTTGATTGAGATATTTTTAAACATGAGGTTTTTGGGTAATTATTTTTCAAGTTTTTCTAAATCAGTCACCAACGCCGCCATTGCCGCAACGGCATGGTGTTGGGCTTCTGACAGGGCGTCGCCGTTGTTTAAGGCGTACAAACCGATCTGCCGGTTGAGTTCGGCAATTAAGCGTGCGCGATGCTCGCGGCGGTTGCGTAGTTTGGCAACCATATTCGAAAACGACAGCGCCAAATCCTGTAGCTGATCGTTTTCTCGCAAGTGCGTGACGGTATCAAGCTTGCCGTCGCCGACCTCTTGGCAGAGTGTTTCGAAGCGATATAAGGGCCCGGCGATTTTATGCGAGGCGTAAAGAACGGTGCTCACCGCAATGCCGCCGGCAACCAAAATAGCCACCAAGTTGCCGATTAAAATCGATACGCCCAGGCGTTCCGCCGCATTAACGATATTGGCGTGCGCCGACTGGGATTGCGCTTGCAGATCGCCGCCGGTCATCCAATAAATCAGTAGGGCCGAACATAATCCGGCCAGCAATATCAGTGCAAAAGCGCCGAGGATGAAACGGCCTTGAAAATCCCTTTTGATAAAAATTTGGCGACGTTTGGTAACGGTATTGTTCATTTTCAGGAACCTTAGTTGACGTTGTGACAAGTTAAACAGAGCTCGCCGTCGCTGTTGTTACGGCGGAGTAAAAAGCTTTTTTTCAGCCTTTCGGCGTTCATCAGTTTATCCATGAAGCTGTGGCTGGCTTGCGGCCGGTCGCTATCCAGCTTGCCGTGCGTGTAGTGGCAGGTCAGACAGGTAATGTCGTTTTCCTCGTTAAGCGGCAAGTCGGCGGGTACCGGAAAGTCGATATTCAAACCCACTTTGTGGCCTTGGTTCGGATTATGGCACGAGGAGCACATGGCCACGCCGTCCTTGCTAAAGGTGGTTTGATCGGCTGATATATTTTTGCTGTGTAAAATGCCGTCCTCTTTGATTTCCGGCGTCGTCGTATGGCAATTACTACACCCGGCTTGCGGCGATTGCTTGGAAATGAGGTGCGGATTGTCGTCGGCGGTATGCGCGCCACTGACGAACAACAGCAAAAGTGCGCCGGTGCCGCCGGCCAATAAGCATTTGTATAGGAGCTTGTTCATGATTAGAAAGACATAACGATTTGGGCTATGCCCAGTTTTCTGTCGAAATAACGCTCGGCGGTTTCGGTGCCCAGCGAATCGTTGTATTCAAATTTGACCCGTAAATGATCGCTGAATTTGTAGTTAAACCCGAGGCTAAGCATGGAGAGATCGTTGATCGCCACGGTGCTGCCATCAAAGTCCAAGCCAAGGTCTTGCGAAGGCTGCCAGCGGCTGTAGCGGGCGAACACCACAATGGGCTGTTTGCTCAGGCTTTCCAAATCCACGGTCAGCGTGGAGTGGTAGCCCAATTGGTGGCCCTTGCCGAACGGGCTGGTGTTTGGATCGGGGATGATGACAGGCAGTGGGTTGCCATCCGCGTCTTGTTCCAAAAACACCTGTTGATGTGCGTTCAGCAGCATGAATTCGTTTTGTAAACGCCACATGCCGTAGCCGATACTCAAGTCAGCGCCGTAAACGGTATTGCGGATGCGGTTTTCGCCATCGAACTCGCTCAGATGGGAGACACCGATTTCGATACCTTCCGGATTGGCGTTGTGGATTTTGTAGGTATTTTGCCCCATAGCCAGGCCCACCCGGCCGCCGACGGTATGGCCGTCATTGGCGTACAGTGCGTCGGTCCAGAATACCGAGTAGTTGAATATATCCCAAGCACCGTAGGAACGAATGCCATCGGCATTGTAACCGCCCAGCTGCATGCGGGAGGTGGTCAACGGTGCGGTAACAGTGATGCGGTCTTTGTTAGCGAAGTTTTGGTAATCGTTGCCGAACGGTAAGTCGAAACGGCCGGCCTGGATGTGCAGACCTTTGTTATTGAAAATCCGGCCGCGCGGCGGAATACGATCATTAAACATATGGTAGTCGACCAGCGCGACGGCGATACCGGCCATTGTGCTGCCGCCACTCAGCGCGCCGGGGCCGCTGTTACCGCAAAATACCGCACCGGGCGCACCATAGTCGGCGTTGGATGAGTTGCCGCATAACACTAAAGCCGAGCTGGCGCCGAAATGGTCGTCGTGTACATAGTCCAGGTCCAACTCCACCGAGCCGACGCTAAAGGTCTGGTCAGTAGAGTTGCCGGTTTTGGCGTTGATGTCGAAAAAACCGCTCATTTGCAGGCCGTTGGCTTCGGCCGCTTCTTTTAATGCGGCAATTTTTTTGTCCAGAGCCTGGAGTTTGGTGTCCACGGTTGGCTCAGGTTTGCCGTTCGCAGCCGTTTTCACCGGTGCCGGGGCGGGTTCGCCGGCCTTAGCGACTGCCGGGCTCGGCGCTGCCGCTACAGCGCCGCTTCTTTCTTGTTCCAGTTGTTTGATACGGGCTTCCAGTTGTTCGATTTTCTGGTCCTTTTCCTTCAGCACGCCTTGCACAATCTGGCGGATATGTTCGTCTTCCGCAGCGGTGGCATGCGCGTTGGCGTGGGCTGCCAGGCTGAGCAGGGCGATAGCTATTCGCTGGTTTCTTGGATGCATAACTGTCTCTGTGTGTAAGCTTAGGACTACATTTTTTTCAGAATCTTCGTATCGAGGCAAGGTTAGTTGCTTTTGTAGGCATTTCAAGTTGATGCATGGGGCTGGCCTTATTCAACGGGCTCAACTTATCCCTGGCGCCTCGTTTGAGCTGAGGTCGTCAAAGCCTGGAGTGGTTTGTCCTTCGATAGACTCAGTACTCTCAAGGGCATAAAGGCGAATGGTATCTAAGGGCCGGGTTAACCATTCGCCGATCCGTTTGCGAATGCTGGTGCGGCTTATTCAACACAGAATCTGATGTTACAATGAACGGTTTTATGCCCGGCGCGCGTCTGTCAAAGGCTGGGAAACCGCGAATCAAGCTTAGGTCGTTTATGAATAAACTGAAATGTGCCGTGATAGGTGCCGGATATTTAGGAAAATTTCATGCGGAAAAATACGCATCGTTAAAGGATTGCGAGTTGGTGGCGGTGGTTGACATCAATGCCGAGGCGGCGCAACAAGTTGCCGAAAAAAACGGCGCTCAAGCGTTGACGAATTACCATGATTTACTCGGCAAAGTCGATGCGGTGAGTGTTGTGGTGCCCACCAGCTACCATCACAGCGTGTCCAAAGACTTTCTGAATGCCGGTGCGCATGTACTGGTGGAAAAGCCGATCACCGTTACCGTGGAAGAAGCCGATGAGCTGATCGCGATTGCCAAGGAAAAGAACGTCATTCTGCAGGTCGGGCATTTGGAACGCTTCAACCCGGCCGTACGCGGTTTGGAGAAAATGGAAGACAAACCGCTGTTTATCGAGTCGCACCGCTTGTCGCCGTTCAATCCGCGCGCTAATGACGTGAGCGTGGTGCTGGATTTAATGATTCACGACATCGACATCATCATGGCGCTGGTCGATTCGGAAGTGGAAAAAATCGATGCCAGCGGCACCGCCGTATTAACCCAAGGTACCGACATCGCCAATGCCCGCATCACCTTTAAAAACGGTTGCGTGGCGAACGTCACCGCCAGCCGCATCAGCATGAAAATGGAACGCAAGATGCGCATGTTCCGTCCTTGTTCCTATATTTCCGTGGATTTTCAGAATCGGGTTTTGATTAAACATAGAACCGGCGATAAAGAAATGTTCCCCGGTATTCCGGAAATCGTCACCGAGGAATCGGTATTCGAAAGCGGCGATGCCTTGCTTGATGAGATTAAACATTTTGTCAATTGCATCAAGACCGGCGAAAATCCGCTGGTTCCCGGCGAAGCGGGCCGCAAAGCCCTGGCTACCGCAATAGAAATCACCAAATTTTTAACCCATCGATAAAGGGCTGACACTATGATCCCCATGGTCAATCTGCAAGCGCAGTATGCGGAAATTCAAGATGAAATCGTCGGCGGTTTCACCGAAACCCTTAACAATTGCGCGTTTATCCTGGGGCCGAATGTGCAGGCTTTTGAAAAAGAAGCCGCTGCCTACCTGGGCGTTAAACATGCCATCGGTTGCGCGTCCGGTACCGATGCATTGCATTTAGCCTTATTGGCGGAAGGCATAGGCGCGGGCGACGAAGTCATTACCAGCGCATTTACTTTTATCGCCACCGCAGAAGCAATCAAATACGTCGGCGCCAAGCCGGTGTTTGTCGACATCGATCCGGGCACGTTCAATATCACCCCGGAAAATATCGAAAAAGCCATCACAGCCAAAACTAAGGCGGTGATGCCGGTGCATCTGTTCGGCCAACCTGCCGATTTGCCGGCCATCAAAGCCATTTGCGAAAAACATGATTTGAAACTGATCGAGGATTGCGCGCAATCCTTCGGCGCGACCGTCTACAACAAGCAAACCGGTAGTTTCGGCAATGCAGCCGGTTTTAGTTTCTTTCCCAGCAAGAACCTGGGCTGCTTCGGCGACGGCGGCTTGGTGACGACCGATTCCGACGCGACGGCGGCCAAGATCAAGCAATACCGCAATCACGGGTCGGACGTGCGCTACTACCACGACGTGATAGGCTACAACAGCCGGCTGGACGAGCTACAGGCCGTGGTGTTGCGCGCTAAGTTAAAACGCATCGATCAATACAATGCCGCTCGTCGCCATGCCGCGCATTTGTATTCTGATCTGATGGCCGATTTGCCCTTGACTACGCCTTATGAAGACGGCATTGGTGTGCATGTCTATCATCAATACACCTTGTTGTCCGACCGCCGCGACGAGGTCATGAAAGCCTTGCAAGAGCAGAAGATTGGTTGTGCCGTCTACTATCCGGTACCGCTGCATCAACAAAATGTGTTTAAAGAAGAGTGCGCCGGCCTTTCCCTGCCGGTTACTGAGTCAGTCGCGGCGCGTTGCTTCTCTTTACCGATTTGTTCTAATCTGAGCGACGATACCGTCAAGCAAATTGTCGGCGTCATTCGCGGCGTTTTCCAAGCGTAAATTCCAAAACGCATTAATGTAGGGTGGGCTAAGCACCGCGCAGCCCACCAACTGTTCCCAAATGACCAATCAATCTGCCTACACGGTGCTGTTTAGCGCCGGCGAATCCTCCGGCGACCAACACGCCGCCAATATGTTTCTGGAATTGAAACAGCGCTGTCCTGCGGTGCGCGGCATCGGCATGGGCGGCAGCAAAATGCGCCAGGCCGGTATCGACGTGCGCTACGACTCGGCCGGCATCGGCGTGATCGGTTTGGTGGAAATTCTGAAGCACTACGGCGAGATCCGCCGCGCATTGAATTTACTGAAACAGATCATTCGCGATGAAAAACCGGATTTGCTGGTTTGCGTCGATTACAAAGAGTTCAACCTCAAGCTGGCGCGCTTTGCAAAAAGCCAAGGCGTGAAGGTGTTGTTTTACGTCAGTCCACAAGTTTGGGCTTGGCGGCCGGGCAGGGTAGTGACCTACGGCAAGGCCATCGACATGATGGCGGTGATTTTTCCATTCGAAACTCAATATTACGAAGCCGAAAACGTACCGGTCCGTTATGTGGGCCATCCTTCCGTCGATAAAGTCCATCCGCAGCGCAGTCGGTCTGAGGATTTCGAGTTGTTCGGCCTGGACCCCCATCGGCCTGTCGTCGGCATACTCCCCGGCAGCCGAGGCAACGAGATCAAACGCATCCTGCCGGTGATGCTGGCTGCCGCGGCTAGTTTGGCCGCGCAGCGGCCGGAATTGCAGTTTGTCTTACCGCAAGCCGATTCGATCAGCGATGCGGCATTGGCTGCGCATTTCGTAAACACTTCGCTAGCCGTTAAGGTAATCAAACAGCAGCCCTATGATGTCATCCAATGCTGCGACGCGGTGATGACCACTTCCGGCACCGCCTCGCTGGAAATTGCCTTACTCGGGGTGCCGATGGTGATTGTGTATCGGCTGGCTGCGTTTAGCTATTGGCTGGGTAAGCGCTTGGTAAAAATTCCATTTATCGGGCTGCCGAATATCATTGCCGGCAAAGCCATCGTCAAGGAATTGATTCAGGAACAACTAACACCGGAAAATTTGGCGGCCGAGATTCTGCAACTGTTGGGCGACGGCAATTATCGGCAGCGCTGTATTTCAGAGTTGCAGGCCGTCAAACATCAGCTTGGCGATGGCGGCGGCTCAAAAAATATGGCGCAACTGGCCTTAGAGATGTTGGGCGGTGCTTAGCCGCTCAACACGGGTAAAGCATCCGGCGGCTTGCCGGCAAACCACCGTATTTTGAAACATAACGGCGGCTTTTAAACCGGTCCGCGGCTGCCGCGTTGGTCGTAAAACGCCGCAACAAATTCATCGAAAGTCTGCCCGTCAATCGCGTCCCGCAAACCTTGCATCAACTCAAGGTAATAGTGCAGATTGTGGATGGTGTTGAGCCTGGAGCCCAGCATTTCCTTGCACTTGTCCAAGTGTTTTAGATAAGAGCGCGAGTAGTTTCGGCAGGTGTAGCAACTGCAATCTTCGTCCAAGGGTCGGGTATCAAATTGGTATTGCTGGTTTCTGATTTTGATCACGCCGTGGCGGGTAAATAAATGGCCGTTGCGGGCGTTGCGGGTCGGCATCACGCAATCGAACATATCGATACCGCGCCTGACACCTTCCACCAGATCTTCCGGGGTGCCGACGCCCATCAAGTAACGGGGTTTATCCACCGGCATTTTCTGGTGAATTGCATCCAGTGTCGCCAGCATTTCGTGCTTGGGCTCGCCGACCGACAGGCCGCCGATGGCATAGCCGTCAAAGCCGATGTCGGTCAAGCCGGCGATGGATTCTTCGCGCAATTGCGGATACATACCGCCTTGCACGATGCCAAATAAGGCGGCGGAGTTGCCTTGGTGCGCGCGCTTGCTGCGTTCAGCCCAACGCAAGGACAAGCGCATGGAGTCAGCGGCTTCTTGATAGGTGGCCGGGTATGGGGTACATTCATCAAAAATCATCACGATATCCGACCCTAGATCGCGCTGCACCTGCATCGATTCTTCCGGGCCCATGAAGATTTTGCTGCCGTTGACCGGCGATTTGAATGTCACGCCTTGTTCGCTGATTTTTCGCAACGCGCCCAGGCTGAATACCTGAAAGCCGCCCGAGTCGGTCAGAATAGGCTTTTGCCAGCGCATGAAGTCGTGCAGGTCGCCGTGGGCTTTCATCACCTCCATACCGGGTCGCAGCAGCAAATGAAAGGTATTGCCGAGAATGATTTGTGCACCTAGTGCGTTTAAATCTTCCGGGGTTAGCGATTTTACCGCGCCGTAGGTGCCGACCGGCATGAAGATGGGGGTTTCCACCACGCCGCGGGCAAAAGTCAGTTGACCGCGGCGGGCGTGACCATCGGTGGCTTTGAGTTTGAATTCCATGCAAATCCGGCAAATGAAAAAAGGCGGAATTATCGGTCCTTTTCGTTCCACAAGCCAGTGGAGTTGTCGTTTTGAGTTCAAGAGGCGAGCGTGGCGGCTTTTGTCCCCTGAGAAAACTTGTTGGTGTCGGATTGTGTTATAAATTTGAGGCACTTGCCGCAGCTTTTCTATCGAAATACCTCAGGTTTGGTAATTCCGTTTATTATCGGGATATTGTTCATTTCACTATGTAAACTAGCAAAATTGATGAATTTTCTTCAGGCCATAACAACAATAATCGGCCGTTATCGGGAGAAGTATGTTGGATACTAAAAGCAAAACCATTTTGGTAGTCGATGATTCTCCGGAAAATCTCACCGTCATCAGCGAATTACTGCAACCGCAATACCGCGTGCGCGTCGCTACCTCCGGGCAAAGAGCCTTGCAGATGGCCGCCAATCAGCCTTATCCGGACTTGATTTTGCTTGACGTGATGATGCCGGGCATGGACGGTTACCAAGTCTTTGAGCATCTGCGCGCCGATCCTATTACGCGCACGATTCCGGTGATATTCGTCACGGCGATGGACAGCATGGAGTCCGAACTGCATGGATTGGATGTCGGCGCGGTCGATTACATTACCAAACCCATTCTGCCGCCCATCGTTTTAGCGCGGATCCGCACCCAGTTGGAGTTAAAGCAGGCCAGAGATTGGTTGCGCGACGAAAACACCTACCTGGAAATGGAAATAGCTAAACGGATGAGTGAAAACGAGCTGATTCAAAAAGTCAGCATCCGCGCTTTGGCGCATCTGGCGGAAATTCGCGATCCGGAAACCGGCAACCACATCCTGCGCACCCAAGGTTATGTTCAGCATTTGGCTCTGGCCTTGCAGAGCCATCCGCGCTTTTTTGCGACATTGACCGATCATTACATCGAATTGCTGACGCGCTCCGCGCCCTTACATGATATTGGCAAAGTTGGCATACCGGACGCAATCCTGCAAAAACCTGGCAAATTAACCCGGGAGGAATGGGCGGTGATGAAGACCCACGCCAAATTGGGTAGCGACGCGATAGAAATGGCCGAACGTGATGCCACGCGCTCGGTAGAGTTTTTGATTTTGGCCAAGGAAATTGCACATTGGCACCATGAAAAGTGGGATGGCAACGGCTATCCGGATGCGTTGGCCGGCGATGCCATTCCGGTTTCAGCGAGGATTATGGCGCTCGCCGATGTATTCGATGCCTTGATTTCCCGACGTGTTTACAAAGAGCCCATGGCTTTCGCTGAAGTCAAGACTATTATTGCTGAGGGACGTGGTCGCCACTTTGATCCGGATATGGCTGATGCCTTTTTAGCCGATTTCGATGCCTTCTGTAATATTGCCCAACGCCATCTCGATTCCATCGCGGAGTAAATGAGTTATGACCCAAAACGCTCGCATATTGTTGGTTGAAGACGAGGAAATTATCGCCATCATAATTCGGGATTTATTGGTCGCCGAAGGTTTTCTGGTGACGGTCTGTGCAAACGGCCGCATTGCCTGGGAAACCTTACAACGCGACCAGACCGGCTACGATTTGGTGCTGTTGGATAGGGGCTTGCCGGGGATTAACGGCATGGAACTGCTGCGATTGATCAAGGGTGATCGAGTCTTGGCCGCCATTCCGGTGATTATGCAGACCGCCCGCAGCGACAAAAAAAGTATCCAGGAAGGGCTTAGCCAGGGGGCTTATTACTATCTGACCAAACCGATTCAACCGGAAATATTGATCGCCGTGATCAATGCCGCACTGCAACAACGTCGTGAGTTGCAGGAGATGTCCGAATCAGTCAATCGCGCCGGGCGTCCGTTGACGCTAGTCCATTCCGCCGTGTTTCGTTTTCGCGATCTCGATGAAGCGAAGATGTTGTGTCATTGTTTGGCCCAATCCTGCCCGGAGCCAGAGCGTGTCATACAGGGTTTGCAGGAACTGATGATTAATGCGGTTGAGCATGGCAACTTGGGCGTTTCCTACGCGGAAAAAGGCGAACTGATGTTGGCGGGAGTCTGGCTGGAGGAAATTCAGAGACGTTTGACACTCCCGGAATTTAACCGGCGTTTTGTTACTGTGCATTTCCAGCGTCTGCCGGATAAGCTGGTGTTTACTATTCAAGACCAGGGTGATGGTTTTGATTGGCAGGACTTCCTGGACTTTTCCCCGGAACGGGTGTTCGATTTGCATGGCCGCGGCATCGCGATGGCCAGATTGATGAGCTTTGATCGTTTGGAATATCAAGGTAACGGCAATACGGTAACAGCTGTGGTTAACGGCGTGTCTTCTTTGTACGGCTTCGACAATTAATTCGACTAAGCCCATGCTGTCGAATAACGATCAACCAAACTCAGCGCAGGTCAGCCGCAAAAGTATCTTAGCCGTCGTGCTGGCATACGCCATCTTCGCCGCCAGCTGGATATTGGCATCGGATCAATTGGTACACCACTTTTTCAAAGATCCGGACCAGTTGACGCTAGCCAGCATGCTGAAAGGCTGGGTTTATGTACTGGTGACTTCTTTATTGCTCTACGGTTTGATGCGGCGCTGGTTTGGCCGAAACAGCGAACCGCAAACCGTTTCCCCCGCTCCGCGAACTCATTTGTTGTCGCTGGGCTTATTGATAGTCGTCATCCTGGCTTTGATGATCGCCAGCGCGGCGCTGACTATCGAGCAACACACCCAAGAAGAATTCGGGAGGCTTCAGGCGGTTGCCGGCCTCAAGTCCAGGCAAATCAGCGACTGGCTGAATGAACGGCGAGGCGACGCGGATTTTATCCAAACCAGCGAATTTATCATCGACCTGTATCAACGCTGGCAGATTGACGGCGATATGCAAAGCGCGGAACGCCTGCAAAGCCGTTTGGAACAATTTCGCAAAAGCTGGCGGATCTCGGCCATCAGCCTGCTTAAACCTGAAGGCGAGCGTTTATGGCGTTCCGCTAATGCCCCCTCCACGCTCTTGCCTGGGCAGCTAAAGGTTGCAGAGCTGTCGACTAAAACTCAGCAAATCCAATTAGTTAATCCTTACAAAGATGACGGCGGACGTGTCCTGCTGGATTTGGTTGTGCCGCTGACAGCCCATCATCAGGTAGCGCCGCCGCTGATTGTTTTACATCTTGATCTTAGCGAGTGGCTATTTCCGGTTCTGGAGAGTTGGCCGGTCGCTAGCGGTACCGGCGAAACCTTGTTGTTTCGGCGTGAGGGCGATGAAATTCTCTATCTGAATCCGCTGCGCTTTCGTCCGGATGCGGCGGCATCCTTTCGTCTGCCAATCAACACTGCAAATTTATTGGCCAGCAAGGCGCTGCAGAGTCAGGCTAGCCTCGATAACATCCTGGAAGCCAAGGACTACCGCAATGTCTCCGTCATAGGCCTGGTGCAGGCCATAAGCGGCACGGACTGGTTGTTACTGACCAAGCTGGATAAGGCCGAAATCTATACCAAGGCCAGTAGCGAAGTAGTGTGGATCGTGTGCGTAGGCAGTTTGACCATTTTTATAGTCTGCGCCGGTTTTTATGTGTTGCGGCAGAGTCAGAGCCTGGCTTTGGCCACGGCGGTGCAGAAGGCGCAAGCGGAGCGTTTGCGAGCCCTCGATTTATTAGCCGCCATATCCGACTTGTCCGTGGACGCGATATACGCCAAGGATCTTCAGGGCCGTTACATCCTGTTTAATACCGCCGCCGCCAATTTTGTCGGCAAGCCGGTAGAGGACGTGCTTGGTCAAGACGATAGTGCTCTTTTTCCGCAGCAACAAGCCGAGCACTTAAAAGAGTTTGGCCGCCGGGTGATGGCGGAAAATATAACGCTGACGGAAGAAGAAGCGCTGGATACGCAATTCGGACAGCGGATTTTTCTGGCTACCAAAGGGCCACTGTGCGATGAACACGGTAAAGTAATAGGGCTGTTTGGTATCTCACGGGACATTACCGAACGTAAGCAGGCCGAGCTTGAATTACGCGAGAGCGAGGCGCGCTTTCGCGGTTTGGTGGAACAGTCGTTGGCGGGCATTTATATTATTCAAGACGGGCGTTTCGTTTACGTCAATCCGGGTTTTGCGGCGATCTTCGGCTATCAGCGGACTGAGGATATTATCGACGGCAAAACAGTAGCTGATCTGGTCTGCCCGCAGGACAGGCAGATGGTGTTGGAAAATTTGCGCCGACGCATTGATGGCGAGATTGAAGACATTAACTACCGCTTCGAAGGCTTACATCGCAACGGCCACTGCATTGACGTTGAAGTACATGGCCGCAGTTTCGATTACAAAAACCGGCCGGCGGTGATTGGTTTTATTCTTGATGTCAGCGCGCGTAAAGCCGCCGAAGACCAGCTCAATCTCCAGTCCGCGGAATTAAAGGCGCGTAATGACGAATTGGAGCGGTTTAATCGGGCCATGGTCGGGCGCGAGCTGGATATGGTTAATTTAAAGCAGCAGGTCAATGATCTGACTGCGGAGCTGGGCCGCCAGCCCCCTTATGCATTGACGTTTCTATCAGCCCAACCTGAAGGCTATGATTCTGCTGAAGCTCACGCCGAATCTGGCTTGGACCCTCTCAAACCGAACGTAATATCAGTAAACAATGGCGCCGGGTTGATTGGCGGCGATACATCGGCTGCGGAAGAAGACTATTTATGAGTATCCCCGAGCCGCCTTTCGGCGATTTTTCCGCGTTGGTGCGCTCCCGTTACCGGAGCCGCCATAGACTCGCCTATGTGTCGGCGGTGGTTCTGGTATTGGTTGCGCTGGTAATTCGCCTGTATTTGCCGGCATCCTTTGGCCAGCGCCCGATGTTGCTGTTGTTTTTATTCCCGGTGATCGTGAGCGCCTTATTAGGCGGTTTGTGGCCTGGATTATTGGCTACATTCATGTCGGCCATTGTTAGTAATTTCCAGCTGCTGCCACCCTATCGCAGCTTGGCAATTGCCGGCCTTTACGATGTTGTGCAATGGACGTTATTGATCGCAAATGGGATTTTAATCAGCCTGCTTAGCGAGTTTTTGCTTCGGACTAGGCAACGCGAAAACGCGCACTGGCGCCAATTACTGGAAACGCGGGACCAGCTGCGGTATACCGAAACCTTATTCCAGACCACATTCGAACAGGCGGCGATAGGTATTTGTCTATTGGCGCCGGACGGGCGCTGGCTGAAGGTTAACCGCCAGTTTTGCGAGATAGTCGGTTATAGCCAGGAGGAGTTGCTAACCAGCAATTTTTCGGAGATTACCTATGGGGAGGATTTTGGCGATTTGTCGCAGATGCCGACAGGCGAAATTGATAGTTTTTCCGGAGACAAGCGTTTTATTCGTAAGAATGGCAGTGTTGTCTGGATAAGATTAAACGCTTCCGCTACGCGCAAACCGGATGGTAGTCTTGAGTGTTATATCTTGATCATGGAAGACATTGAGCAGCGTGAACAAGCGTTACTAGCGTTACACGAAAGCGAGACGGCCTTGAAAATTGCCCAGCGTTTAGCCGCCTTGGGCAGTTGGGCCTGGGACTTGCGCACCGGCGAATTGAAGTGGTCGGAACAAATTTATAGTGTGTTCGGTCGCGACCCTCGTTTACCGCCCGCCGATTATGACGAGGTTGCCCGATACTTTAAGCCCGACAGCTGGCTGCGCGTGCAAGCTGCCGTAGCTCAGGCCTGTAGCGACGGTGTACCTTACGAATGCGAAGCGGAATTGCAGAACGATGGCGAGTTGCATCGCTGGGTAGTGGCCCGCGGCGAGCCGGTCCGCGATGAGCAGGCTAACATCGTGGCTTTGCATGGCACCGTGCAGGATATTACCCCGCGTAAACAGGCCGAGCTTGCCCTGCACGATGCGCAGCGGGTGGCCCTGGAAAAGCAACGCGAGGCCAGGCTAGCCGCACTCAATTTGATGGAAGATGCGCTGGCGGCCCGCAAAGCGGTTGAAGCGGCGAATGCGTCGCTGCGCGAAAGCGAAGAATTTAAGCGGGCTATTTTGGATTCGGTGAGCGCCAACATTGCCGTGCTGAACCGCGATGGTGTGATTGTCTCCGTCAATCGACCCTGGCAGCAGTTTGCCGAGGATGATGCTCTGGCATGCGGGCAATCCGCTGATATTTGCAGCATAGGCACCAATTATTTGCAGATTTGCCGGCAGGCATCGGGTCCTTATCGGCAGGGGTCGCAGGCCGTATTCAACGGATTGTCGGCGGTGCTGGAAGGCCGGCTTCCCCGCTTCAGGTATGAATATGCCTGCCATTCCGCGCAGAAGCAGCGCTGGTTTGCCATGGTCGTCACGCCTTTGGGATTCGCGGAAGGCGGCGCGGTGGTTTCTCACGCCAATATCACCGAGCGCAAATTGGCGGAAATGGCCTTGGTCGAAAGCGAGGAGCGCTTACGTCTGGCCCAAAGTACTGCCAATATCGGCATCTGGGATTGGCATATTGATAACGACAAAGTGCAATGGACTCCGGAACTTGAGACGATGTTCGGTTATGCGCCAGGCACTTTTTCCGGGGACTACTCGGCTTTTTCCCAGCGCGTGCATCCCGACGATTTGGCCGAGTTGGAGCATTTTCGAGATTCAGCGGTTGCCGCGCATCGGACTTTTGATTTTGATTTTCGGGTGCAAGCGGAGCCGGGGCGTTTCAGATGGCTAAATTGCAAGGGCGGAGCCAGTTACGATGATATGGGCCGGGCGCAAAGGGTATTTGGGGTTTGTATCGATATTACCGAACGTAAAAATACTGAAAACGAACTCAAGCTCTGGGCGCAAGCGTTCGAAAACGCCGAGTTCGGACTGGCGATTGCCGACGCGCAGAGCAATTTGTTCTTGGCTGTGAATCCGGTATTTGCTAAGGAGCGTGGTTACGCCCGAGAAGAACTGATCGGCAAACCGGTCATGACGGTTTATCCGGTCGATTGGGTCGAACAGATCAAACAGCAGATCAGTATTCTGGATTCGACCTGTCATGGGGTATTTGAGGCGGAACATCAACGCAAGGACGGCAGTCGTTTTCCGGTGATGATAGACGTGACTATTATCAAATCCGGCGACGGCAAATCCATCAGGCGTGTGGCCTATGCCTTAGATATTAGCGAGCGCAAAGCCGCCGAGGTTGCTCTGCGCGAGCAAACTGAGGCCCTGCAGCGTTTCAACCGAGCCATGGTCGGCAGGGAAATGGACATGATCGCATTGAAACAAACCATCAACGAGCTGTCCGGGCAACTGGGACAGGAACGACCCTATCCGCTGGCGTTTATAGAGCAAGCCGGCACAAACCCGGTTGGGAATGTTCCGGGATGAAACGCGCTCGGTTTGCGTATTACTTAGCCGCCATGATGATCGTGATGGGTCTATGAATCCTGAATTGAAATTACTGATTATCGAAGAATTACAGGCTGATTATCTGGCCCTGGTGCACCACCTGCAGCAGAACGGCCTAAGCGTGGCATGCCGGCGGATAGATAGCCGTGCGGCGCTGGCGCTGGCTTTGCAAGACGATTGGGATTTGGTGCTGTCGGATTACGCGGTACCGGGAATGGATATTCGCGATACCTTGCAATTCATTCAAACGCACAGTAAAGATTTGCCGGTTATTCTGGTCTCCGCCAGCGTCGGCGAAGAAGTCGCGATGGAGTTGTTACGGCTGGGGATGGTCGATTTCGTGTACAAGGACAATCCGGTCCGCTTGGTGCCCTCCATACGCCGGGCTGTCGAGGAACGCGATCAACGCAGGATAAGACGTGACGCGGAGCAGGCCTTGCGGCAAAGCCAGGAGCAAGCGCTGTTAGAGCAGCATCAGGCGCAACTGGCGGCCTTAAATTTGATGGAAGATGCCATCGCGGCCCGCCAGCGCGCGGAAGATGCCGCGGAAGCCTTGCGCGCGAGCGAACGGCGTTTAATGCTGGCGCAGGAGGGGGCGCATGTCGGGATTTGGGATTGGGATATTGTCAATGATCGCGGTTATTGGTCGCCGGAATGCGAGCGGCTATATGGCTTGGAACCCGGCAGTGTGCGGTTTAACGCCGACTGGCGCGCAAGAGTGCATCCGGACGATCAGCATTTGATTGATGCACAGTGGGAAAGCCGCATTTTGCGTGGCGAGGCGTTCGAGGTGGAGTTTCGCTATATTTTGCCAACCGGCGAAACGCGATGGCTGAGCAGCAAGGGCCGTGCGCAATACGATGCCGCGGGTAAACCGATCATGCTGTTTGGGGTCAATCTGGATATTAGTGAGCGCAAACAAACCGAACAGCAACTGCGTAAGTTGGCGCAGGCGGTGGAACAAAGCCCGGCCAGTATTATCATCACCAACCTGAACGGCGATATCGAATACGTTAACGAGGCGTTTTTGCAGGTGAGCGGCTACCGGCGCGACGAGGTCATCGGCCGTAATCCGCGCATATTGCAATCGAAAAAAACCCCGCCGGAAAATTATCGGGCGTTGTGGACCGCACTGGGCTGTGGTCAGACCTGGAAAGGCGAATTTATCAATAAACGCAAGGACGGTAGCGAGTATGTGGAATTTGCCATTATCGTGCCAATCCGTCAGGCCGACGGCAGCGTAACCCATTTTGTTGCGGTACAGGAAGACATCACCGAGAAGAAACGTGTGGCGCTGGAGCTGGATCAGTATCGGCACCACCTGGAAGATTTAGTGGCCAGCCGCACGGCTGAACTGGAAGCGGCGAAACTGTTGGCCGATGCCGCCAATCAAGCCAAGAGCGCCTTTTTGGCCAATATGAGTCACGAGATTCGTACCCCCATGAATGCCATCATCGGCTTGACTTATTTGCTGCGGCAAAGCAGTCCCAATCCGGAACAAAGCGAGCGTTTGGACAAAATTGATGGCGCCGCCCAACATCTATTGTCGATTATTAACGACGTGCTGGATTTATCGAAGATCGAAGCCGGCCGGCTTGAGCTGGAGCAAACCGATTTTTCCCTGGCGGCGGTATTGGACCACATTCGTTCCATTATCGCCGATCAGGCGCGGGCCAAGGCCTTGAGCATAGAGGTGGATGGGCAGGGCGTTCCGCAATGGCTGCGCGGGGATCCGATGCGTCTGCGCCAAGCGATGCTCAACTACGCCACCAATGCCGTGAAGTTTACCGAACGCGGTTCGATCCGGTTGCGGGCGATGGTGCAGGAGGAAACCGCCGCGGGCTTGCTGCTGCGCTTCGAGGTGAACGATTCCGGAATCGGTATCGAAGCGGAGCAACAAGCCGGTTTATTTCAGGCTTTCACCCAGGCCGATGTGTCGACCACCCGCAAATATGGCGGGACAGGCTTGGGCTTGGCGATTACCCGCCGTCTGGCGAATATGATGGGCGGCGATGCCGGCGTCGATAGCGTATTGGGCGAAGGCAGTTGCTTTTGGTTTACCGCACTGGTTCAACGCGGGCACGGCGTCATGCCTTTACACCCCAGTGAAAAGCCCGTCGACGCGGAAATGGCGTTACGCCGAGATTACGCCGGCGCACGTTTGCTTTTAGTGGAAGATAATCCGATCAATCGGGAAGTGGCGCTGGAGTTGTTGCATGGCGTGGGTTTGGCAGTGGATACCGCCGAGAACGGGCGAATCGCCCTCGAAAAAATCGGCGAGAACGCCTACGATCTGGTGTTGATGGATGTACAGATGCCGGAAATGGACGGTCTGGAGGCGACGCGGGCGATACGTGCGCAGCCGAGTTTTGCCGGCTTGCCGATTTTGGCCATGACCGCCGCTGCGTTCGAGGAAGACCGGCATGTTTCGCTCGCTGCGGGTATGAACGATTTTGTCGCTAAACCGGTGATTCCGGAAGATCTTTACGCGGCCTTGTTGCGCTGGTTGGCACCGCGTTCTGATCCGCGTCCCCTGAGGCCCGATAAAGCGGAGGCAGGGCGCTTTTCGGCAAAAACAGGGGCATCGGACGATACGCTGCCGCCGGCTTTGCTGGCCATCAGCGGCTTGGACACCAAGCAAGGCCTGGCTGTAGTGAAGGGCGACGTGGATAAATATCAACGATTGTTGAGTATGTTTGCCGATGCCCACAATGAAGACTTGAAACAAGTTCAGGCCTACTTGGTTGATGGCAAATCCGCCGAAGCAAAACGCATCAGTCACTGCTTAAAAGGCGTTGCCGGCACGCTGGGTGCCAAACAGGTTGCCGATTTGGCGGCTAAATTGGACCGGGCGATAGCCGAAAGCAGCGATTTGGCGGTCTGCATGGAGTTGGCGGCGTTGTGCGATAGCGAATTGACGCATTTGGTTCGCGCTATTCTGGATTTACCTTCTCAACCGGCAAGCAGCGACGCGGATGAGGAAATTATCGACGCGGAAAATATGCGCCAAGTCGTAGCTGCACTGGCAAGTCTTTTGGCAATTGGCGATGCGCAAGCCAGCCGTTTGGCGCGGGAATACGCCGTGTTGCTGCGGTCAAAATTGGGGGCTACATATCCGGATTTTGCCAGGCAAATCGAAGCGTTCGACTATCAAGCTGCTTTATTGCTTTTACAAGCTGCGGATTTGTAAGGCTGTAAGCTGAGTGAGGTTTTAAAACTATGGCTGTCAATCGGTAGCGGCTGGCATAAAAAAGCCGCAGTCACTAAAAGCGACCGCGGCTATTGCTGTGCAAAGTGCCGAGTCAGGACATTTGCGATTGCAGATAATTTGGCAAACCAATCATGTCGATCAATCCCAATTGTTTTTCCAGCCAGTGTGCATGATCTTCCTCGGTGTCGTCCAGCATCACTTCCAGAATTTCTCGGGTTTGGTAATCGCGCACGGTTTCGCAATAGGCGATGACTTTACGCAAATCCGCAACCACTTTATATTCGACCGCCAGATCGTTTTTCAGCATCTCCGGCACGTTGGTGCCGACCGCCAGCGGTTCGCGTTTGGATAAATCCGGCGTGCCTTCCAGAAACAAAATTCGCTTGATCAAGGCATCGGCGTGGTTGGTTTCGTCTTGAACCTCGTGATTGATGCGTTCGTATAATTTGCTGAAGCCCCAGTTTTCATACATCCTGGAATGAATAAAATACTGGTCTATTGCGGTCAGTTCGCCTGCCAGCAATTCGTTTAAGTGAGCTATGACTTGTTTGTCGCCTTGCATATGCCGCCTCCCGGATAAATTTGCTAATGCCCTGGGCTATGGTAATACAAAATGCCGCCGGATACTGGGTTTGCGTGGATTCCCGCTGGGCCATTGTCACCCCGGCCCTTAAAAATACCATTCGGCTTAATAAATTAATGCAGCTTGATAGCGTTCCTGCTAAGCAGCGGAACAAAAGTCTTGTTTAGATCGGTAGCAAGTGCCGTTGGCTCGCCATGAATGATGAATACCAGCCGGCTGCGGCCGTCGTCGCTTGTTCTGGCGGTTAATGGGGTAGGTGGGTACAGTCGAGTGCCGGCTGCCTGAATCACCATCGGTTCGGTTTGTTCGGCAAGATAAACCACGCCTTTGATGCGCAATAAGTTTTGTGGGTGGCGGTTAAGCAGCTCTTGGAGGAGGGTTTGCAGGTGTTGCCAGGGCAGAATTTGTTCCAGATGCAGCGAGATACTGCGAAAGTTATGTACCGGTAACGGGCCGGCAGGAGGCAAGCGGCGCAAGCTTGGGCCTGCTTTAGTCAGCAGGCTAAGTGCATGAAAGTCTTCTGCCGTCAGTCTGGGCGTGGCCGGCGCTAGAACTTGCAAGCGGGTTGCCAATGCGGTTTGCTGGTCGGCATTGCTTACGTCGGCATGGGTCAGCAATAAAGTATCGGCCCAAGCCACCTGCGCCCGCGCTTCGGCAAAACTGTCCAGCTGTGCTGCAGCCGAGGGTATAGCCAGGGTGGCGATGACGTTTTGTAAATGATAACGGCTGGCCAGCCAGCGCTCGCGCAACAGAGTATCCAGAATCGGTTCCGGGCTGGCGATGCCGCTGGCTTCGATAATCATGCGTGCGAAAGGCTTGCTTGCCGCTTGCTCCCAGGTCATCCACAGGTTTTTTAACGTGGGCGCCAACGCGCCTTTGACCTTGCAGCATAGACACCCGCCGGACAGCACGGTCAGCGGCAGATTTTGGTTTGCCAACAAATCCTGATCGACCGGTATTTCGCCGAACTCGTTTATCACCACAGCGGTCTTTACCCCGTCAGCCAAAAATCGATTCAACAAGGTGGTTTTGCCGCTGCCGAGGAAGCCGGTGAGCACAAAAACAGGGATTTTGTCTGGATCGGGCATTTTCAAGTGGTCGCCGCTTTCTTCATGAAAAGCTGTGATTACGAGGTCCAAGCGAATACAAATTTAATTTACCTATTCGGACCGGTTATCTGTAAAGGCGAATTATGCCTGTTTTTTGAACCGGAACGTCAAAGACAACTGGTGACTGGCCATCTGCCCAGTGCCCAAAAACCCATTCAGCGATTTTGTCTAAACGCCTACCCGGCAAGAAGCCAAGGCCTCCAGAATATCCTCCTTGGGTAAGTCGCGACCGATAAACACCATACTCGATTCCCGTGCTTCATCGGCTTGCCAAGGGTTGCCGAAAGTCTCGGTCATCAGCATATGCACACCTTGATAAATCACTTTTTGTTCGCTGCCGGCGATGTTGAGAATGCCTTTGTAGCGGAGCAACTCGTTGCCGTAGTCGCGGATCATGATGTTCAGGAATGCCAGAATCCGCGCGGCATCCAGAGGCCGGTCGGTTTGGTAGACCAAGGCACGGATGTCGTCCTCGTGCTCGTGGCTGACGTCTTCCAGAAAATCCGGTTCGATTTTCAAAATGTCATCCAGGTTAAAACCGTCAATATCCAGAATATCTTGCAGTTCGGTTTGGCCGAAATGCACGTGTTTGATTGGCGCTCTGGGGTTCATAGCCCGGAGGCGGGTTTCCAGGTCTAAAACAATTTCCGGTTCTTGGAGGTCGGTTTTGGATAGTAGGATGCGATCAGCAAAGCCGACTTGCTCTTGCGCTTCGTGGTGTTCGGCTAGCTGGTGGTGGGCGTGCACGGCATCGACGACGGTGATGATGGCGTCCAGATGGTAGTTTTCGGCAATGTTTTCCTCGATGAAAAAGGTTTGGGCAACCGGAGCCGGGTCGGCCAAACCGGTGGTTTCAATGATGACCCGCTCAAATTGGAGTTCTCCGGATTCGCGGCCATCGCTGAGTTCGCCGAGGATACGCACCAAGTCGCCGCGCACGGTACAACAAATACAGCCGTTATTCATGGTCACGATTTGTTCGTCGGCCTGCATCAAAAGCTCGTTGTCGATACCGGCTTCGCCGAATTCGTTTTCTATCACCGCAATCCGTTTGCCGTGGTCTTCGCTAAGAATTCGGTTAAGCAAAGTGGTTTTGCCGGCACCGAGAAAGCCGGTGAGAATGGTCACCGGTACGGGGTAGTTACGTTTGGGGTTGGCGTTCATAGGGCCTCCGTCAGGATGGGGAATTGACACGCTGTATCAGTGCATAAGCTGAGTGATTATGGATAGACTCGAAGTTTTCCGATTCGACGCTGTAACTGATGATCCGTGGCTCTGCGTTCAAGCGGGCGGCTACATCGCGCACCATGTCTTCGACAAATTTGGGGTGGTCGTAGGCGTATTCGGTGACGTATTTTTCGTCCGGGCGCTTTAACAGGCCGTAAATTTGCGAGGAGGCTTCGGCTTCTACCAGCGTGATCAGTTCTTCAAGCCAGATAAACGACTTGGCCTCTACAGTCACGCTGACGTGTGAGCGTTGATTATGGGCACCGCGTTCGGAAATTTCCTTGGAGCAAGGGCACAGACTGGTGACCGGCACTATCACCTTCACTTTGATGCGACAGCCGGCGTTATCGATTTCGCCAATAAAACTGACTTGATAGTCCATTAAGCTGCGGACGCCACTGACCGGCGCTGCTTTATCGATGAAGTAGGGAAAACGCATCTCGATATACCCGGATTCGGCCTCCAATTTGGCGAGCATGTCCTGCAGCATCGCCGGAAATGAGGCAATGCTGATTTCCCGGTCGTGATCGTTCAAGATTTCCACAAAACGGGACATATGGGTGCCTTTGAAGTCGTGCGGCAAATTGACGTACATCGCAAAGTGCGCAACGGTGCGTTGTTCGCCGCCACTTTTCTCTTTGACCCGGATCGGGTGCAGAATGTCTTTGATGCCGACTTTGTCGATGGCAATGCGCCGTGTGTCAGGGCGGCCTTGAATGTCTTCGATAGGGAGCATGAGTTTAACTGAATTATTCAGGATTTTTGTGTTCGTCCGCTTATCAGCGGTGCACCCTAAACCGGGGGCGTTCTGCGAAGTCGGCATCGTTGATGGCGAAATTGTTAAGTTTCAAACTGTAGAACCGGTTGAAATGATCTTGCACCGTCCGCGTGATGCGGGCATCGTAATTGGGTTGCAGCATTTGAGCTCGGCCGCTTGGCCGCGCCACGACCACGCCGTTTTGCACCACTAGTTCACCGTGTTTAAACATTAGAGCGGCATTGGCGAACATGGCAGCGATATTTGCTTGGGGATGGGTGGTAAATGCACCGGTGATCGGATCGCATCTGCCAATACCCGCCGGGTCGTAGACGGCAATGTCGGCTATTGCCCCCGGCGCCAGATGACCGCGATCATGCAAGCCCAATAACTTTGCGGCAGCACTGCGGGTCATGCTGGCAATTTCGTTTAAGGTAAATTCGCGCTTGAGGTTGGGCAACAAGGTCATCGCCAGCGCTTCTTGATTTAAGCCTGCCATATAGGCCTGGCGGTAATCGGCGTCCATCAACAGTCGGATCAATTCGGGGTAGGCGGTAAACGGTGCGCCGTTCGGATGGTCGGTGGTAAAGAATAAACGCTCCGGGGCTTCTGCAAGCAAAAAAAGCTCCAAGCCGATGGCCCATTGTAAGGTGTTGACGAAACTGGCTTCCCGGTATCGGTAAGGCACCACGCCGCCGGAACCTTCACACTCGGCGTCCCACATTGCCCATTTATTGGGGCTGGCATCCGCGTGGCGGCTGTATTGAGCGATGACATCGCCGGAAATGGTCACGGTCTGGCCGAACAGCACCTGGCCGACATCCATGGTGATATTCGGATGGCGGTTGAACGCTTCCAGAAGTTGCGCGGCTGCAGAGGAAAAGCCCTTGCTGCCGTCCTTGCCATAGGCGTAGAACTGGACGTGGGCTAGATGCATAGGCAGTCCTTGCGCGGCTGCCATGGTGTCTATGATGGTTTCGATATTTCCTGGAATACCCAAGTTGTTGCAATGCACATGTACCGGGTGTGGCACGCCTAGTTGGCATACGGCAGTTTGCAAGGTTTGCAGAATTTGCCGGGAGCTGACGCCGTAGTCGGGGACAATGTCATCCAAAGCGAATTGGCGGGCATTGCTTTTAAAGGCGTTGGCACCACCGGCGTTGATGACTTTCAAGCCCAGCGCGCGGGTAGCGTGTAAAGTCCAGGCTACGTAGTCGTTGATTTGGTTTTGGCTGGCTTTGGCTCGTATCAGTCGCAACAACAAGTCGTCGTTACCCAGAATAGCCAGGGCGGCCGTATCCATAATGGGAATATCGGCCATCTGCAAATGCACGTCCAAGGCATTGACCGGTAACATGGCCGGTTCGACCACCGTGGTGTAGCCCATGCGCGCGTAGCGGTAGCCGGTGTCGGTGGTCGACCATTTCGCCGTGCTGAAGGGATGACGCAAGCGCCGTTCCATGTGATTACGGTGTTGTTCAGGCAACAATAGGCGTGCGGTGTTGACGTTGCCGCCGGCAATATGGCTGTGAATATCCACCGCGCCGGCCATGACAATCTGGCCGGATACGTCGTATACCTGATCGAACTTGGCGTCGGGGCCCGGGTCGGCTGTGATTACGCCATCACGGATAAATAGATCGTGCGATTCACCTTGCCGGTTTTGTGCGGGATCGTAGAGGTGTCCGCCTGCTAATTTGATCAGCAATGGCCGGCCCTCACAGCATATCCAGCGTCAGTACCAAGCGCCGCGGCTGCACCGCCGTTGGCGTAGGTGATCGATGCACAAACCCCTGGCCTTCGTTACCTTCCCAGGCTTCGCCTTTCATCAGGCCCACGGCATAGGCGGGCATCCGCCGAATCGCCGTTTGGTCGACGATCAAACCGGACTGCGCATCATCCAGGCCGCCACTGCCCATCCCCAGCTTTCGTCGATCCAGCGCATATTCCGGTAGCCATTCGGTGCCGATGCCGCCGTAGCTACAAATCATCCGTGCGGGTACTCTATCCACATGAAAGCGCGGACACATGGCGGTTTTCAAGGTCCTTAGGCGCAAGCCGGCTTGCTTGAGTTCGAATAGCTCGCAGAACGCCGTCGTCAATAGTTCGATGTCTGCCAGCCATGTGTCATAGCCATCGAGTTGCCGGGTTTGGGGCCACAGGTTTGTATAGTTGAATTCGGATGGATTGACGGGCTGACTGAGTTCCAAGGGGCCGAATAGCTTCAAGGCTTGATAGATAAAGCCTTCAATTGTGGCGGGCAATGGTCGTTCTATTAAGCAAAAGTTCACGCCATCCTCGTAGATGCGCGTCAAATCCACGAAGTTTGTGGAGACGACGGAGCGGGTCGATGGCCGATACGAAACGGGCTGGAAGGATGTGGGGCCGGTTAACGGCGACAGGGATGATTGACGAAAGGGTATGCGAGCAAACACAAAAACTCCTTAACTAGCGATCAGGAACTGTTCGAAAAATACGATGAATTGCATAAAGACTATGCCGAAACCAAACGCGGCGGTTTGTCCGCTCAGGCTGGAAAAACTGCATGGTTCGTGTAATACCGGAATCAGATCGGAGGCGGCGATATAAATAAAGCCGCCGGCAGCGATGGGTAACAGCAGCGACAAGGAAGATTCGGCTAACTGGCTGAGTAACAGGGTAAAAATCGCGCCCGGCAAAACGGTCAGCGAGCAATAAAAGTTGTAGAGTACGGCTTGCTTGGGTGTATAGCCGCCGCGCAGCAGGGCGCCAACATCCCCGAGTTCCTGCGGGACTTCGTGGGCGATAATGGCCAAGGTGGTGGTCAGTCCCAGTGCCGGATCGGCCAGAAAGCTGCCGGCAATCAAGATGCCGTCGACGAAGTTGTGCATGGCATCGCCGATCAGATTCATTTTAGCCAATGGCATGACCTCACCACCGGTTGGCGTGCTGTCGACATTATGGTCGTGCCGCCAGCGCACCAATTTTTCCAATACAAAGAAACCGAATACACCCACTAATACCGTCAGGCAGACATCGCTGACACTGCCGTGGCGGTCTATGGCATCGGGGATCAAATGAATAAAAGCATCGCCCAGGAGTACGCCGACTGCCAGCGCGACTAGATACGGTACTACCCGATGCAAGGTGTCGGGTTTCAACCACAATGCAAATAAGCTGGACAACGAGCAAAGGCTGACGGCGAGACAGGCCGCAATGACGCCGGCCATAGTGCTGATAGCGATAGTCATGTGCGATGGGGTGTTTTGGCTTTGAGCGAGTGGTATTCGTGCTGAGAACTGTAAATAAATCCGGCTAATTTGTTCGGCAAGGCATGGGTAGCAAAATGCGCCAGCATGAACCCCAACACAGTCAAAAACAGTTTTGACAGCACACGTTTGGTGGGCGGTCTGTCAATCAAGGGCAAGACAATGGCCAGAATAAGCAACAATGCAATGCCGATGATATGCAGATAGCTGTCGATGCTAGCCATCGGCAAACCACTGCGGAAATTCATCTTGATAGTGTCGCCAAACTGCCGGGCCGGCTGCCAGTTCGGCGTCGGTTAACAGGCACTCGTCCAATTCGCGGCGCACTTGGTCGGCATTGAGGTTTTGACCGATAAACACCAGTTCTTGGCGGCAGTCGCCGTAGGGTTCGGCCCATTGTGACTGGATGTCCAGCAGATAGTCTTGCGGCCATTCCTGGCGCGGTACTGTCGCCCACCAGCGACCCGCCAAACCATGGTGCATCACGCCGCCCGCTTGTGACCAGCTGCCGGCGTGATCCGGGCGCGATGCCAACCAAAAAAAACCTTTGGAACGCAACAAGGTGCCGTTATCCCAATCGCCGTGGTGCAGATGATCATAGAAACGCTGCGGATGAAACGGGCGCCGGGCGCTGTAAACGAAGCTGCTTATGCCGTATTCCTCGGTCTCCGGTTTATGTTCGCCACGCAATTCTTTTAACCAGCCTGGGGCTTGCTCGGCTTTTTCGAAATCGAACAAGCCGGTGTCGAGTACTTTGCTTAAATCGACCTGACCCATCACGATAGGGAGGATTTCCGCATCGGGGTTGAGGCTGTGTAACACCGCTTTTAGGTTGATAAGCTCGTCGCTGGCGATCAGATCAATTTTGGAAATCAGAATGACGTTGGCAAATTCAATTTGATCGACCAGCAAATCGGCGACGTTACGTGCGTCGTCTTCGCCGAGTGATTCGCCGGTTTCTTTTAAACTCAAGGCTTCCAGGTAATTGCGCATAAAGTTGACCGCGTCCACCACGGTCACCAACGTATCCAGGCGGGCAATGTCCGATAAACTCAATCCCTGTTCGTCGCGAAACGTGAAGGTTTCCGCAATCGGCAAAGGCTCGGCAATGCCGGTGGATTCGATTACCAAGTAATCAAAGCGGCCATCCTTGGCCAAGTTGCCGACCTCGATCAGCAAGTCCTCGCGTAGCGTGCAGCAAATGCACCCGTTGCTCATTTCGACCAGTTTTTCCTGGCCATGATTCAGTTGTACTTGGTTTTTGACCGTTGCCGCATCGATATTCACCTCGCTCATGTCGTTGACAATTACGGCCACTCTTAAATTCTCCCGATTGTTGAGGATGTGGTTCAACAAGGTGGTTTTACCCGCACCCAGGAAGCCGGACAGTACGGTGACAGGGAGTTGTTTGGCTGGTGCGGATGCGAGGGTCATGGTGTTTTGGATGGTATATTGTAGCTTTTGCTTGGCCAAAAAAAGGCGCTGTCGAAAAAAACAGCGCCGGTTTCAGCGTTTTAATAACTGACTCTAAAGCCGACTTCCGCGCCGCGTCCGGCTTCCGGCGCAAAGTTTCGCAAGTAAGATGTCGAGTTGCGGATGTTTTGATCCAGCAAGTTGTTACCTTTGGCGAACACCATCAGTTTGGCGTCTTTATAGGCCCGGACCTGATAGTTGGCGCCGACATTCAGCAAGAAATAGCCCGCGGTGGAAGTTTCGAAATCGCCGGCATGGGGCTGAGATTCGGCTCGGGTAAAGCGCAAATAGGTGGATAATTTGTCCCGGTTGAAATCCAGTTGTAGGCCGTAGCGCAAAGGCGGCATGCGCGGTACGTCGCTGCCGTTTAGAAATTCGCCGCGGGTGTAGTCGCTGAATAAGGTCATCTCTAATAAGCCGACCTGGTTTTCCATCATGGGCATAATCAGTTTGGCTTCATAGCCTTTGAAGATGGCGTCGTGTTGTCCGCTGGTAACCAAAGGCACGCAATCCGCCACGCAGGGATTGCCGTCTTGATCGACGAATTCGCCGCTGCGTTGCTGAAAAATATAATCGCTGGCCCAGTTGTGGAATAAGTCAAATTCGGCACGCAACCAGTCGGTTTTGAAGCGGTAACCCAGATCCAGGTTGTAGGAGGTTTCTTCTCTTAAACCCAGATCGCCTCTGTCGTAACTGCGAGTGGCATCATGGTAGCCGTCGGATAGTAGTTCCTGGACTTGCGGGGCGCGCGAGGAGCGCGTGACTGCCAGATTCAGGCTGTTGCGATTATCCAGTTTCCATACCGCGGATGCCGAAGCACTGACCGGGGTGTAGCTGAGATTGGCGAAACCGTCCGGGCGAATATCGGTTTGTTCGACGCGGGTGCCTAGTTGATAGGTCACCGCGCCAATATCGAACGATTCCACGGCGAATACACCGTAACTGCTGATGTCCGAACGCGGGACGATGCTGGCGCCGGTGAGTTTTTCGATCGCATTAAAGTCGCTGGCTTGGGCTTGAAAACCCACCACGCCGCGCAACGGTCCCAGGTCCTGGTGAGCCATTTCCATGCGGCCTTCGTAAGACTGGTTGGTGTAATAGGCGCCGGGCTCGCCGTTGGCAATTTCGGTGTGTTGGTAATCGGTGTAACCCAGCCGGGTGCGTAGACTTTTCGCGAAGCGGAACGGGTTGTTCAATTCGCTCTTAAAGTCGTATTTGGTTTGCCGCATCGCGATGCTGACGGTTTCGTCGCCGGTGCCGTCCGGAGCGATGGCGTAGTTGTTATTTATATTATTGATGGATACGCCGGCAAAGCCGGGCGCGCCGATCCAAGATAAACCGGCCGAGCCACTGATGGCTTCGGCGCCGGTGTTGTTTAGATAGCCTTTGGGGTTGTCGACAATCGCCAAGCTGGGATCGGTGATGGCCACTTTAGCGGTGTCTATGCCGCTGCCGCCAATGTCCAGATTGTTGCGGTGGCGGTAAAAACCGTCCAGGTGGTAGGCAATGTTGTCCTTGCCGCCCTCGACTTTCATCGTGGTGCTGGTTTCATCGGAAGTGGAATCGAAGCGTTGTTCGAGCGCCGCACCTACCAGCTTGTCGAACTGGCGACCGGGGATACGGTTGTCGATGACGTTAACCACGCCGCCCATCGCGCCGCTACCGTAGAGTAGGGTGGCCGGGCCGCGCAGGACTTCGATGCGCTCCGCCAGCAGCGGTTCGACGCTGGTGGCGTGGTCAGGGCTGATCGCCGAGACATCATTGCTGCCGATACCGTTGCTCAAGACTCTCACCCTCGGGCCGGCCTGGCCGCGTATCACCGGGGTGCCGACGCCGGGGCCGAAAGATTGGCTGCTGATACCCAATTCGTTTTTTAAGGTATCGCCGATGCTGTGGCCGGTCTTCATACGTAAATCGTCGTCGCTCAACACGGTGACCGGTACCGGACTGTCCGATTTTTTATCTTGCAGCGGTGCCGTGACGATGATTTCGTCTAGTGCTTGAATCGCAAGTTCTTCGGCCAGCAAAACCGGCGATGGCAACATTAAAATTAGGGCAGCGGTTTTTTTCATGAGTAAGACAAGCTGTCAGTAAAGATGTGCAAAGATGTTATATTGTAACGCACATGAATGCAATATTATCACATTGGTTTTTTTGCGGCCTATTTGAAGATTTGCGTTCGAAGCGTGGTGAAAACAACAAGCTGACAGTAACAATCCCGAAGGGCGGCGCGGACCGCTTTCGAGATCATAGGGTTGAAATGTTACGGAAATGTTTCTTTGAGCTACGGGATGAAATACTTATTCCCGGCTGAGTTGGTAACGCCTAGTAGTTTGTGCCTACGGCCGGCTAATTTAGGGCGTGCTTTTGTTCCAGGCATTGCTGGGCCTGGATGGCAATTTCCAGTTCCTCGTTCGTGGCAATCACCAATATCGCCACGCCGGCGTTGGCTGGGCTGATGTTGTCGCATGGTTTCACCGGTTTTTGGTTTCTTTCCGGGTCCAAGGCAATACCGAAGATTTGCATTTCCAGACAGACGTGTTCGCGCAGCCAAGCGTCGTTCTCGCCGATGCCGCCGGTAAATACCAAGGCATCGACCCGGCCCAGCACCGCAAAATAAGCGCCGATGTATTTTTTGATGCGATAGGCGTACATCGCTAATGCCAGCCGGGCATGATCGTCGCCGGCTTCCGCCATCCGGTGTATCGCCCGCATATCGTTTTCGCCGCAAACGCCTTTGCAGCCGCTTTCTTTGTTTAACAAGGTTTCTATGGCCTCATTGGACAAATTCAGCGTGCGACTTAGATAAAAATGGATGGCCGGATCGATGTCGCCGCAGCGGCTGCCCATCATCAAACCTTCCAGCGGCGTCATACCCATCGAGGTATCGATACTCCGACCGTTTTGGATGGCGGTGACGCTGGCACCGTTGCCAAGGTGCAAAGTGATCAGATTGGTGTCAGACAACGGTTTGCTAAGATACTGCGCGGCTTGCTCGGCAACATAGCGGTGCGAGGTACCGTGGAAGCCGTAACGTCTGACGCCATGATCGGTATAAAGATGGTTGGGCACGGCATAGCGATAGGCATAATCGGGCAGGGTTTGATGAAACGCCGTGTCGAATACCGCCACTTGCGGCGTATCGTCCATTTGCCGGATGGCTTCCTCAATGCCCAAAAGATTGGCAGGGTTATGCAGCGGCGCCAATGGGATCACTTCGGCAATGCGCTGCATCACTTGCGCATCGATTAAGGCCGGTTCACGAAAATGTTCGCCGCCATGCACCACCCGATGACCAATGCCGGCCAGTTCGCGGCGGTCGGTCAAAACGCGGCAGGCAGCCAGTGTTTCGAACAACAATTGCAAGGCTTGTTGATGGTTGCGGCAATTGATTTCGTCACGTGTCCGGTCATTATTCGCCAGCGCATAACTATGGCTAGCGGCATCTTCGCCGATACGTTCGATGATACCGGCGATCAGCACCGAGCGATCAGACATCTCGAATAAGCTGTATTTAACCGATGAACTGCCGGCGTTGAGCACCAGGATTTTCATGAATATCGTAAAAGGGTGGGGTGATTAATGTACAAGCTTCGCCGGTGGCGGTGGGCTGTAGCGGCGCTCCAGATCATGGTCGATTTTCGTGGTCAGGCTTTCCACGGCTTTGATGGTCAGGCTGGCGTTGGGGCCTTTGGATTCGGCAATGTAATCGCCGACCAATCTACCATTGTCTACCTTGACCAAACGCCCCATTAGATATGCGAATAAAAAGCTGGGTTTGTGTAGCCGCCCCACCAAAATGTAGTCGGCGTGGTATAGCTTGCCAAGTTGCGCGGCGGCGTCGGCATGGTCGAACAAATAGCCAACGCCGCTATTGGCGGCTTGCTGTGCCTGGTGCGGTATGGCTACGATTAGATAGCCGGCGCGGGCTAATTCTTGTTCCAGCAGCGGTTTGATCGACGCGGTTCTTTGCAATTCGGCGGGGACGCCGGGAGCCAGTGTCAGGTCTTTCAATTCAAAATCCAGGATGGCGATGCGGGTCTGTGCCTGTAAATTAAAGCTTAGAAGGCAAAACAGCAAACTGCTTGATAGCGTTTTATATATCATGTTTTGTCGGCTTCTTGGGCTTGAATCGCGGTGATGACGACGGTGTTGACGATGTCTGTCACGGTGCAGCCGCGGCTCAAATCATTGACCGGTTTGTTCAAGCCTTGCAGGATGGGGCCGACAGCGATTGCGCCGGAGGAACGCTGTACCGCTTTATAAGTGTTGTTGCCGGTATTCAGGTCCGGAAAAATCAATACTGTGGCCCGGCCGGCAACTTGGCTGTCGGGTAGTTTGGTTTTAGCAACGCTGGCGTCCACGGCGGCATCGTATTGCATCGGGCCTTCCAGCTGTAGGTCCGGACGCAGACTTTGAGCGATTTTGACGGCGTCTCTGACTTTGTCCACCGCTTCGCCCTTGCCGGATTCACCGGTGGAGTAGGACAGCATGGCAACGCGCGGCTCGATGTTGAACATGCGTGCCGTTTCGGCGGCGTTGATCGCGATGTCGGCCAATTGCGCAGCGTTGGGGTTGGGAATCACCGCACAATCGCCATAGACCAATACGCGATCTTCCAGGCACATGAAAAACACGCTGGAAACAATGGACGCGCCCGGTTTGGTTTTGATGATTTCGAAGGCCGGACGAATGGTATGTTGCGTCGAATGCACCGCGCCGGAGACCATGCCGTCGGCATAAGAAAGATGAATCATCAAAGTGCCGAAATAGCTGGGATCGGCCATTAAATCGAAGGCGGTGTCGTAAACGATGCACCGATGTTTGCGGGCCTGGTAATAGGTTTCCGCGAACAAGGGCCGCAGATCCGATTTAATCGGGTCGATGATGTTGACATTGTCCATCTTCAAGGCCATGGCTTGAATTTTCTGGCGGATCTCGGCTTCGTTACCCAGCAGGGTGATTTTCACGACATCGCGTAGCAGCAAAATCTCCGCCGCCCGCAGAATCCGTTCTTCATTACCTTCCGGTAGCACGATATGTTGCTTCTTGGCCTTGGCGCGCTGCAGCAAATCGTACTCGAACATCAGTGGCGTGGTTTTATGCGAAACCTTGCTGCACAGCCGCAGCCGCAGTTCCACCATATTCATGTTACTTTCGATTAATCCCAGCGCGGTGGCGATCTTGCGGTCATCTTGCGAATGCAGGCGGGCGGTGACCTGGCTGACCTGCATAGCCGTGGTGAAGGTGTCGGAATCGACGCCGAGTACCGCAAACGGTGTGCCGCCCAGGCCGTCGATCAATTTTTGCACTTGCGGGGCAGGCTGTTGGTGGCCGGTTAATATCAAGCCGGCGATCTGCGGATAGTTACTAGAGTTGTAGGCCATCAGGCTGGCCATGATGATGTCCGATCTATCGCCAGGCGTGATGATCAAGTCACCGGTTTCCACATAGTCCAGAAAGTCCGGCACCAACATGGCCGCCACTTTGTAGTGGTACACCTCGCGGCTCATGGTGGCGTTTTCGCCGGAAAATACTTTCGCGCCGATGACCTTGGCAATATTGCCGATGGTGGGTTTTTCCAGGGACGATTCGGCAGGCACCACGTACACTGGAAATTCGTTGGAATGATTCAAGCTGTGGCGTAGGCTGGCAATTTGATTTTGCGCGACACCGATGATGACTGTGGCCAGCGATTCGCAATCGTGCTCGTGCATGGAATGTTTCAGGCTGGCCAAACCGTTTAAAATTTGTTCGTCGCTACGATTTTCGCCCTGCATAACCGGCATCATCAGGCAGCCCAAATTGTTGGCGACATCGGCGTTGAAATCGAATTCGGAAATGGCGTTGCCGTGTCGATAGTCGCTGCCGACACAGAGCACATGATCGCAACGGGCCTTTAAGGCTCGGTATTTAGCCAGAATGGTTTTCAGCAGTTCGTCGTACTGTTCGTTTGCCAAGAGCTGCCTGGCTTCCGCGCTGGTACAGCCATACATGGCATCGTACGGCATGGAGAGCTGATAGCGGTGGCTAATGAATTGAATCAAGTCGTCTTTGTCGGTATCGCTTTGAATAATGGGCCGAAAAAAACCGATATTGTCGGCGTAGCCGGATAACATTTCGATGATGGCCAACATGATCAAGGATTTACCGTTACCCTCGTCGACACCGGCAATATAGATGTCTTGCGAAATCAAGGGCTCGCTTGGTGCATGGGGCTGAGTTGGATTCATGATCGATGACTTAATGTATTGATGGGAAAGTCTAACCGTGGATGTTGCCACATGGCGCGCCGCTTGGCGACTGTATATTTTTATTTATTCGGACACCGCGGACGTGTTAGAAGCATGCAAATAGTCTTTGGCTATCATAGGTTTGGATTTAAAAAATAATGTAATATCAAAATAATTATTGATTAATCTGCAAGCTTGGCTTTAATGGCTATACTACTAGCCGGGCGCAGGGATTACTTGAACAACAGAGATGGCGAAATTTACCGTTTATTTTAAAGACAATGCAATCCATACAGGTGTTTTTGATTCTGGTGTAGTGCATATTGGTCGTGATGAAACCAATGACCTAGTGGTTGATAGTCTTGCCGTCGCGCCCGCGCATGCCGTTGCCGTGATTAAAGACGGCACTTGCGTTCTCAAGCAATTGAACGAAAAATTTCCGCTGTTGGTCAACGATCAGCACACCAAAGAATGGAGTCTGCAAAACAACGACATCATCAATATCGGCAAGCACTATATCGTCTACAACACGACCGATGAATTTTCGGAAAAAGTCCTGGTATCGACGCCAGCCGACTTTGGCGATGCAGACGTGCGGGCCTTAAATGAAAAGCTGGAAGATGCCGTCAAATCCCCCGAAGCCAATTTGCAAGTATTGAACGGCATGCATATCGGTCGAATTCTGCGCTTGAAGAAAGCCATGACCCGCCTGGGCCACGAAGGCGCAGGGGTTATTGTGATAGCCAGACGCAAGGACGGCTATTTCCTTTCCGCCTTGCAAGGACATGAGGGTCTGGCGATTAACGATGAGCCCTTAGGCGACCGCACCGTACAGTTGCAACGCAACGATGTGATTGTCGTTGACAGTACCTCAATGCAATTTTTCTTGGATTAAGCGTATGACATTTGAAAAAAGCGATGATAAACGCCGTTTTCATAGGATTTTTTACCATACAGGGGCTGTGTTAACCGGTTCGGGGCAAACCTATCCTTGCAAAATTATTGATCTGTCCCTGCGCGGTTGCCTGTTGGATTGTGAGCAGCCCTTAGCCGGTCAGGCCGATACCTTATATAACTTGAAATTCGATTTATCCGAAGAAATCAGTATCAGCATGGAAGTGGCCGCCACCCATGCCGATGCCAACAGGGTGGGTTTTAAATGCGTACATATCGATATAGATAGCATTTCTAACTTACGCCGATTGGTGGAACTCAACCTGGGCGATAGCGAGTTGCTGGAGCGGGAATTGGCGGCCCTGGGTGATTTGGCTGAACAAGCCGATCATTAATCCGGATTGTTTCCTCGATATAGTTAACTCAATCCTGCCAGCCAAAGTCTAATACGCATACCCCATTCCGACGTATAGCCTACTGTCGTAAAGACAATCTCGCCGGCGGCGTTAATAAAAAATACAGCCGGCACGCCTCTAATCCCATAGCGTTGACCGAGATTGCCGTTGTTGTCGTTCACAACCGGCCAGTTCAGTTGTTTCTCGTTCAGATAGTTCTGTAATGTGCCGTCGTCACCGGAGCGCACCGCTACCGTCAAGCCCGGATAATCCCGCATGATGTTGCTGATGCTGCTCTGCATGCTTCGGCATATCCCGCACCATTCAGCCCAGAAATACAACACAGCCGGTCCTTTATGTATGCGTGGCATAGGGTTTTCGCCGGTCAGCGTGGTTTGCACTATGGGCGGCGGGGTGCCGCTGACCAAATCCTGATGGACTAAAAATTGCCCCGCAAAGATAAACAGTGCCGCAAATATATAAAATCCCAACTTTTTCAGCATTACAAGCCTTGCATCACGCTGGCGCCGTGCTGTTTTAGCCAGAGCCGGCGTTGTTTAAAGTCGGGTAGGTGTTCGACAACCAATTGCCAAAAAGCCGGAGAGTGATTTTTGTGTTTGATGTGGCAAAGTTCGTGGACTACCACGTATTCCAAAACGGCGGCCGGAGCCAGCATTAGTAGCCAATTCATATTGATGTCGTTTTGTGGACCGCAGCTGCCCCAGCGGCTTTTTTGGGTTTTGATGCGGATGCTGCGCGGAAACAGGGCAAAGCGCGGCGCGTGCAGATCGACCCATTGCTGGACATTCTGTTTGGCCTGGTTTTTCATCCAGCGGATCAATGCTTGCTGGATCAGTGCGGAGTGTTGTTCATCGGCAATCCCAACCGGTAATTTCACCCAAAACATCTCGTCGTTAAGCAACTCGATGCGGACCGTTTTGGCTTTGCCGGTGGTGATTTTTAGTGGTAAGCGGCGGCCTTGGTAGGGTATGTGCGCGCCATCCCTATACTCGCTTGGTGCTAGCTTGGGGGCGGCGGCTTGAACTCTGCCGGCGACGCGCTTTAGTGCGGCTTCTATCCAGTCTTTTTGGGCTTGCACAAAATCCTGAATGCGCCGTTCGGACACTTTCATGGGAGCCACCACTTCTATTTTGTCGGCGGTGACCACGATGCGGGTGTTTTTGGCCCGGCTGCTGCGGCGCAGCTTGTAAGGTAAGGGGGCGGTTTGCTTGTTCAAAAAGGTGATTCCAGCATTCTTAATTTAAGCTCGGTCCACATGCTTAAGCGGTCCGAACCGCCGACATGTTGCCCGGAGCCTTTGCTTTTGGCAAGCCATAAGCCGGTACCGTTAAAGCTGTATACGGGCTGCAAGTCGCTGCGCTGCGTAGCCGGGACTATGCTCGGCTTCAGATTATCCAGCACCAAGGGCACTGCGCGCGGCGAGTCGAAGTAGGTTAATACCATGTGCGCCTGATTCAGTGCCAAAGCCTTGACGTAGGTAATTCGCAATTTACTTTCATCGACGCCCATTTCCACCAAAGTAAAATATTTGGCGATGGAGTAATCTTCGCAATCGCCGGCGCCTTTAGCCAGAAATTCGGTTGGCGCCGCCCAGTAATCGGTTTTTTGCCACAGGATAATATCGTCAACAAACTCGACGTTACCGTTGAAAAAATTATTCACCCGCTCCAATTTCTCTGCGTCAGGCCAGCTCTTGCCGTTCTCGATCAAACTTTGCCAGTCCACAAAACGTTGCTTGGCGGCCGCACCGTATTTTTTTTCGACTCTATCCAGCAGACTCTGATCGATTAACAGGCCGGCTGCCAGCGCAATGCCGAAACACAGGCTGAAGGCGATAATAGCGATTTTGGCAGCGTTGAGTGCGCCCTTGTTAACGGCTGGCACCGACGATTCCTATCGCCTTTAAGCGGCGATAATCCTGATCCGATTGCACGTTTTCTGCCAAGATGGAAATATCCAGCAATGTGGAAATTTCTTGCATGGTTTGCACAAAAGCGTGTTTTTGCGAGGAACTGTCGATGCCGTTGCCGATGTCGCGGGCCAGGCGGATAAAGTCTGGTTTCAGGCGTTTGACCAATTCCGCCGACATGGATTGGGTTTCGAAGCGTTTGATCATCACCCGCGCGCCCCAGTGATGCACGGTTTCGATGAAGGCCTGATAGGCGTCTATATCCTTGACGACGGCATAAGCCGACAAACTGAATACCAGCTTTTTGGCTTCCGCCGGATTTTGTTTGATTAGTTTTTCCAACCAGAGCCGGAAATCGCTGTTTTTGATAGTGCGAGTCGATACGTTGACGGCGATGGCGTGCTCGATGTGATTGTGTTGAATATGATCTAGCGCGATGCGTATCACACCTTTATCCAGATCGACGATTTTGGCGAATTTTTCGGCAATCGAGATGAATGGACCGATGGCCACCAGGCCGCCCTGTTTATCGTGTACCTGAATGAAAGCCTCTTCCATCAGCAGTTCGCCGCTACTGAATGCGGCGATCTGGCCAATATACCAAACCGAGTAACCGTCGTTATCGACGCAATCGAAGACCAAGTCCTTCCAGGTGGCAATATCACGCGCAAAATTATCGCCGGTGCGGATGAAATAACTGTTAGTGCCGATCAGATGCGCCTGTTCATAAGCTTCGTGGGCGGCTTCCAATAAAATTTCGGTGGTCAGCAGCGGATTGAAAGCAACCACGCCAATGTGGGCCAAATCGGTTTTTTGGTAACGTTCGCCTAATTCGGTTACTTCGTTGCTCAAGGTTTTCATCAACCCTTCCAATTGTTCCGAATTCCCAAGCTTCAGCACGAGTGCAAATTCGGCGCCGTAGAATCGATAAGCTCTGCCGGTTTGTGCTCCAGCCAGATCGGCGATTTTTCCCAGGATGGCGGCAAACGCTTGTAAGAATTGATCGATCACGTCGCTGTCGCGCTCTTTGACTAGATCAACCAGGCTATCGATTTTGATCAAAACCACAAAGGCATCGGCGTCTTCCAATGCCAAATTTTTCATGTCGGTTTCGAACACGGACTTTTTATACAGCCCGGTCAAGTCATCGCGTAACAGGCTGGCGCCCATTTGATCCAGCTTGCCATGCAACGCTGCTATCGTAGTTTTGATCTTATGCGACATGGTGTTCATTGATGCCGCCACGTTGCGCACTTCGCGGGTCCAGGGCAAGGCTTCGATGCTTTCGAAATGGCCGTCGCTGATCTGCTGAGCCAGTAAATCGATTCTACTTAGCGATGCCAGCGTGACGCGCAATAACAAGGCTAACAAGGCAATGGATAGTAAAAATGCCGCCAGGGAATAATAAAATCCGGATTTGGCTTGTTCATACAGTTTTAAATAGGCATAGCTGGAGTTGACTGTCACGTAGATCACGCCGCTCATGTTCCAGCCCGAGCTGATTTCGCTTTCGGCGGTGGCCGATGTCATGGGCAGCAGTTCGGTAAACCAGTCCGGCACGCCTTCTATGCGTTTGTCGCTGCTCAGGGCTACCAGCTCTTTGTTGTCGGCGTCGACCAGTCTGATCTCCTTGTAATAACCCATATCAAAAATGGCGCTCATCATGGTTTTAATCACCGGATCGCGGTTATCAACCATGTAAGGGCTAAGCGAAAGACCCAGCGAAGTGGCCGTATCTTGGGCATGGTTTTTTGATTCGCCTTCCAGATAGTCCTTGATGTTGTTGACGCTCAATGCGAAATTGACGCTGAAGATCATCAAAAACAGCGCGGATATCAGGATTAACAATTGTTTGGATAATGACATTTGGCTCAGCTTCCCGTGGCTTCTTGATTGATCATATGCGTCGCGAGTTGTTGTAAGGCGGTACGGATGTTTTCGCGCAGGCGTGGGTCTGTCTCAATTTCATCCAAGGCTTTGTTCATGCATAGCATCCATTGATCGCGCTCCGATTCGCCAATTTGAAACGGAAAGTGTCTGGCGCGCAGCATGGGATGGCCAAATTCTTCGATAAACAAATTGGGGCCGCCCAGCCAGCCGGAGAAGAACTTAAATAATTTGTCTTTGGCGCTTGCCAAGCTGGGGGCATGCATGGCCCGGATGCCCTGGGCTTCCGGCAGAATATCCATGTAAAAGTAGAATCTGTCGACCAGGCTGCGCAACGCATTCTCGCCGCCGATTAACTCGTAGGGGGTGGGGCTCATGTCCTATTTAACCTCGTATGTGCAATTTCTTTAGGTATACTAGCAGACGGTACCGACAATGCCTTGAAACTCCAGGGCCGTTGCGCGGTCATAGCATTACTTGTAACTTTGAGAGGATAACTGATCATGCGTTTAAATACTGCAACTGCTCGTTCGGAAGCCGGCATACTGGCGACCAATAAGGTTTTAAAGAATACTTATTTATTGCTATCGATGACTTTGCTGTTCAGCTCTGCTATGGCTGCGGTAGCCATGACGCTGGATTTGCCGCATCCGGGCTTGATTATCACCATGGTAGGCTATTTCGGCCTGCTGTTTTTAACCACCCGTTTCAGTAACAGTGCTTTGGGCTTGGTGTTTGTGTTTGCATTGACCGGTTTCATGGGGATGACCTTGGGGCCGATTTTAAACATGTATATACATGCGTTCAGCAACGGTCATGAACTGATTTTAACCGCACTGGGCGGTACCGGCGTGATTTTCCTTGGTTTGTCAGGCTATGCCTTGACCACCCGCAAGGATTTTAGTTTTATGGCCGGCTTCCTGATGGTGGGTGTGTTGGTAGCGTTCTTCGTGGGTTTGGCTGCGTTACTGTTCTCGGTGCCCGCGCTGTCGTTGGCGGTTTCCGCGATGTTCGTATTGTTGATGTCCGGTATGATTTTGTATCAAACCAGTGAAATCATCCACGGCGGCGAAACCAACTACATTTTAGCTACCGTGTCATTGTACGTGTCCATCTACAACCTGTTCACCAGCTTACTGCAACTGTTGGGCGTATTCGGTGGTAACGACTGATAATTCGGTCAAATACCTTATCACTGTGCGTGCTAGACAAAGCGGACTGTTAGAGCAACGTTGATAAAGAAAATGCCCCGTCGGGAAACCGGCGGGGCATTTTTTTTGAGTATAGGCATTAAAGCTGGGGGGCGAGCGAAGGGCTGGTTTTCGCCTGGTACTTAACCCGTCCGCAAGGATGTATACGGGCCGCTTTAATGTTGTTCGGGGCTATACCAAGCTTCAGCTGCCATTTTGTACATTTCTTGAAAAATGACTTTCAGTAATTGAAAAGCTGAAATAGCTATCAGCGCCCCGATAGTGACTCCGGCCATAGCGACAAGTGCAATTTTCATAATGCCTCCTCATTTGATCGAATAAAGTGTGAACAGCGTCTAAAAAAACCTCGCTTCGGGCGCGATTTTCCTATGTTAAATAAGGATTTCAAGTGGTTTTTAAACGACATCTGTGGCGCGATTTTTCAATGTTACGTATCTTCAGAGACTTAACATTGGACCTTAATGTTGTTTGCTAAAATTTTTTTTTTCAGAGGCTATGACTCTAGCTGGCGGACGCTGATTTTTGAAAAACGTTTAAGCGGATATTATCGGATCGGACTTATACTCTTGTGCAGCGGTTAATAGACGCAAAAGGGACCTACCGTATTGCCTCATAGAAAAAGGTAACCGAAGTATCAGAGTCGTTGCCTCACATTAGAGGTAACCTGGACTTGTGAAAAAATGAGTTTCAATTGTTGCTCAATGGCGGCCTTAAGAGCAAATGGATTGAGTTTGGCATGATGTTCCTGGAGAGTCTGTTTGGTGGTTTCCGGAATGTCAGGATGATTGATCACCCGTTGGTAAGGGGTTTGCGGGGCATGGTATTTTTTCACGACTTTGGCGCCGTCTCGGTGTTTTTTCCGCAGTTTCAGACTGGGACAGAAATGATTCTGCAAAGGGCACCAAAGCGTGCTGTAGACCGCGTTCATCAACGGCACCAGCGCGGCATTATCCAGCCGGTCGTAGCCGAATAATTGCCTGGCGTGAGTCCAGTTTTTCTGCTCGACGTGGGCATTGTCGTTTTTCTTGTAAGGCCTGGAGCGGGTAAACGCCGGCTTTTGCGGGTGGTCGGTGAAATAGCGAACCAGGTGATGATTGAGAAATTCAGAACCATTGTCGCAATCGAAGCCTTTCAAAGGGAATGGCAACAGGTTCTCGATGGCCTGAATCTGTTCCAGGATACCTTGCGAGCCTTTATTCCAGGTGGCCCGGCATTCGGTCCAGCCGGTGACAATGTCCGTCATCGTCAGGCTCCAGACGAAATCGCCGGCCAGCGAATTGCCACAGTGAGCGACAGTATCGGCTTCGACAAAACCGGGCTGGGTCTCGTCCCAGTGATGAGTGCGGATGGGAATCTGGGTTTTCAACAGAGACCCGGGTTTGGTGCCGGACAAGCCTTTGGGGTGCTGGACGCGCAAGGGTTTGAGCAAGCGATCCAAGGTCGCCGCCGACACCTTGAGCAAGTCGGCGCGCACGCCATCCGCCAAGGGGCCGTATTGATCTTCGTAATGAGGCAGCCAGATCGGTATCGCGGCTTTCAGGCGCTTGCCGCACAGTTGATCGCTAGCAAACCAGATGCGCTTCAATGGCTCCAGCAACACCTCGGCTTGATATTTCCGCTTGGGGCCGGGCCGTTTGCTAGGCGAAGCGGTTGGCTTGGCTTTTCGATTCAGCAAACGAATCGCGTACTTACGGGCGTAGCCGCAGACTTCGCAAAACTCGTTCAGGATCGTTTGTTTCGTGGCCCTATCACTTTGTCGATAACGTTTTTGGATAGCCTGTAAATAGGCTCGTCGTTCGTGTTTTCCCATGGTGGTAACCCGCTTGATTTCGGTTACACACAATGTGAGGCAACGACCCGTTTTTAATGACCCCTTGGGTTACTTTTAATTTGAGGCAATTCGCCTACTCATGCGGTATTTGACTTAAGCAAATAAGCTGGTTAACTACAAAAACGGGGGATAAAACGATGAACAATAAACTATTGCCAAAAATTGACGAGAACCTGGTGTCCAAAATCGTGGACATTTTCTATGCCGGCATGCTCGATGACTATCGTATCAACCGGTATTTTTACTCCAGGCCCATAGAAGAACAAACCAAACCGCTGAAGCAACTTGTTAATGCTTTGCTCAGCGCAGAGCCGGTCGAGCCTAAAAAACTTGCCGAATTGGCTGATGATTATTTTGCGGCGGCTTTTGCCAGAGGGAACGCCAAGCCCAGTTTGGTCAATAATCGAGACTTTGCGTTTTTGGAGATGTTCGTTACGGGCGATCTAGTCGGTAGCGACGAGAAACCCCATCTGACCCTGCTATGTCCCGGACATTCCCATTTTTTAAGATTACAGCCCATTGACGATAACTACGATGTGGTGTTGGAACTGTTGCAAAGCAGCCTCAATCAATTGCAAGTTCCGCAGGAAACGACTGAGCAGATCATGGCATTCGCGGCTTCCGGCCGGGACGGTATTCTGGGCAGGGGCCAAGCTATTTATGATGATGGTGAAAAAACGACCGACTTCCGGACGCATGGCTAGTTTTATTGTTTACCCGGTCCTGTTTATTACGCTTATGCCGTTCAGGCTGTGCTCGTCGAGGCCCGGGCTTGTGTGGCCTTCAATAGACTAAAGGCATTAAGGCGAAAGGTAATTTGTAAGGATAGCGTGAATAGCGTTTAAAACCGGCGCCTAAAAGCTCGTCATTCCCTCATGCAGAAGGTTCTCAAAGCCGATCAGCGCAGAAAATCTTATTCGCAGCGTACCATTTATGTGATTGGCTACCCGTTTCCATGCAGGGGCGACGCTGCGCTGGAGATTCTTGCGAAAGAGGGTATATAAAACAGCTTGAGATTGCGTTTAAGCCGTTGTCAGCATTCAATCAGATTCACCGCCAAACCGCCGCGTGAGGTTTCCTTGTATTTGGTTTTCATGTCGGCGCCGGTTTCGCGCATGGTTTTGATTACCTTGTCCAGCGATACAAAATGTTTGCCGTCGCCGCGCAGGGCAATGCGCGCCGCGTTGATAGCCTTAACCGAACCCATCGCGTTACGCTCGATGCAGGGCACCTGCACCAAACCGCCAACAGGATCGCAGGTTAAGCCCAAGTTATGCTCCATGCCAATTTCGGCGGCATTTTCCACCTGCTCGGGCGTGCCTCCCAATACTTCAGCCAGTGCGCCGGCAGCCATAGAGCAAGCAACGCCGACTTCGCCCTGACAGCCGACTTCGGCGCCGGATAGCGAGGCGTTTTCTTTATACAGAATCGCTATTGCGGCGGCTGTCAACAAGAAGCGAATCACCCCTTCTTCATTCGCACCATCGCAAAAGCGCCAGTAATAATGTAATACCGCAGGGATGATGCCGGCAGCGCCGTTGGTGGGTGCAGTTACGACCCGTCCGCCGGAAGCATTTTCCTCGCTGACGGCAAGTGCAAATAAGTTTACCCATTCCATGGTTCCCACCGGCATGCTTGGAGTTTGCCGAGGAATTTCGCCGCTCAACTGCCGGTAGAGATTGGCCGCTCTGCGCCTGACTTTCATGCCGCCCGGCATAACCCCTTCTTCATGCAGGCCTCGTTCGACGCAGGCTTGCATCACCTGCCAAATGTTCAATAATTTCTGGCGGATTTCCTCTTCACCCAGCCAGGCTTTTTCATTGCTCAGCATCAAGTCGCTGATTGATTTGTTATGTGTCGCGCACAGTTTTAGTATCGCTGCACCCGTTTTGAAAGGATAGGGTAGGCAGGTGTCGTCATTGCTCAGCCTGTCCGCAGCAGCCGCAGCGTCGGTCACGACAAATCCGCCGCCTACCGAATAGTAATCGCTTTGCAGCAGTTCGGCGCCGTTTGCGCCGAATACGCTAAAGCGCATGCCGTTGGAGTGATAGGGGAGTACTTTACGTTGAAACAGCAAATCGGCTTTCTCGTTGAACGGTACCGGGTATCGTTGCAATAGCCTAACTGCTCCGGATTCGCGGATTGTGGCCAGGCGTTGTGGAATGATGGCGGGGTCAATCAAATCGGGTGCTTCGCCTTCCAAGCCAAGCAATACCGCTTTGTCGGTGCCATGGCCTTTACCTGTCGCACCAAGCGAACCGAATAATTCGATGCGCAAGCGCTGTACCTCGCTAATAAAGCCTCGCTGTTCCAGATTATTGACAAACGTCATTGCTGCCCGCATGGGTCCCACAGTATGAGAACTGGAAGGTCCGATACCGATTTTAAAAATATCGAAGACGCTGATAGCCATAATTGTCGCCTAAATAGTGCTGAGGAAAGGGTGTCGGGAATAAAGTGGGAGTATCCCCTCGCGATAGTAAAGCAATTAACATGCCCCGTCGCCAGATTATAAACACCATGTCGACGGAGGATTCCAAACTAGACTTATCGGTAAAGGTGGTTTGCGAAAACGAATTGGCTGTCGGTTTTTCCGGCGCACATTGCGTTCGAGCTGCGAATGTTTTTCTTTTGAACTAATCGGACCAGGCCGTGAAAATACTATTTTTAATGGGCGTTAGCATATCCGCATTTTTACCGGTTTGTCAGGCGTTGGGCGAGCCAATGAAATGTGTCGTCGATGGAAAAACCTTGTGTACCGACGATCAGGCGCGATGTGCTAAAGGAGACATCAAACCTATTAATGGCAGCGTAATAATTTCATCTTCTCCAACGAGCGTGCCGCGTGCCAATAATATTGCCAAGCCAGCTTTTGACGTGCCGTCCGGCCTTAATGGCATTCTTCAGCAATTTGGTATCACGGAAAAGGAGCTGGAGAATGGGTGGCAAACCGTGATGGAAGCCCATAAGCGCGGATCATGGAAGGCGCCTGAGTTGCCTAACGATGACAAATAGCTTGTTCTTCGACGCACCGAAAAAGCGGCGCAGGTGTGTAAGGTGCGCGCCAGTGCATAAAAAACCCCGCGAAGCCGAAAGCTTGCGGGGCTTTGGGATAGTACAGGCCCGTTAAGAACAGGCTTAGCTATTTATAGGCTGTAGTACATATCCAGCTCAACAGGGTGAGTGCTCATGCGCAGACGAGTCACATCTTCTTGTTTCAATGCGATGTAGCCATCGATTACGTCGTCGGTGAATACGCCGCCACGAGTCAAGAATTCGCGGTCTGCATCCAGAGCCGCCAAGGCTTCGTCCAGAGAGAACGCCACTTGTGGAATCGCTTTTTCTTCTTCTGGCGGCAAGTCGTACAAGTCTTTATCCATCGCTTCACCTGGGTGAATTTTGTTTTGGATACCGTCAAGACCGGCCATTAACATGGCAGAAAACGCCAAGTATGGGTTAGCAGTGGAGTCTGGGAAACGTACTTCGATACGGCGGCCTTTAGGGTTGGTGACGTAAGGAATACGGATAGACGCAGAGCGGTTACGTGCTGAGTAAGCCAGCATCACAGGTGCTTCAAAACCAGGAACCAGGCGTTTGTAGCTGTTGGTTGATGGGTTGGTGATGGCGTTTAACGCTTTAGCGTGTTTGATGATGCCGCCAATGTAGTACAGCGCGGTTTCTGACAAACCGCCATACAGGTTGCCGGTGAACAGGTTGACGCCGCCTTTAGCCAAAGATTGGTGAACGTGCATGCCGCTGCCGTTGTCGCCAACCAGTGGTTTAGGCATGAAGGTTGCGGTTTTGCCGTAAGCGTGCGCGATGTTGGCAATCACGTATTTCAAGCCCAGTACTTCGTCGGCTTTTTTAACCAAAGTATTGAATTTAACACCGATTTCGCATTGACCGGCAGTTGCCACTTCGTGGTGGTGTACTTCAACGGTTTGGCCGATTTCTTCCAGAACCAGGCACATTGCAGAGCGCATGTCTTGGAATGAATCGACGGGCGGTACGGGGAAGTAACCACCTTTAACGCCTGGACGGTGACCGATGTTGCCGTTTTCGTAAACTTTTTCTGAGTTCCAGCCGGCTTCTTCTGAGTCGATTTGGTAGGAGCAGCCGCCCATGCTGGTGTTCCAGCGGACGTCGTCGAAAATGAAGAATTCGTTTTCAGGACCGAAGAACGCGGTGTCGGCGATACCGGTAGATTGCAAATAGGCTTCAGCGCGTTTGGCGATAGAGCGTGGGTCACGAGCGTAACCTTGCATATCTTTCGGTTCGATAATATCGCAACGCAAGATCAGGGTTTTGTCGTCGAAGAAAGGGTCGATAACCGCGGTGCTGGGGTCCGGCATCAGAATCATGTCCGATTCGTTGATGTGTTTCCAGCCGGCGATGGACGAACCGTCAAACATGTTACCTTCTTCAAAGGTGTCTTCGTCGATGGTGTGCGCTGGGAAAGTAACGTGTTGTTCTTTACCGCGAGTGTCGCAGAAGCGGAAGTCGACAAATTTGACGTCGTTTTCTTGGATTAATTTCAGAACGTGATCAACAGACATTAGTGAGGGTCTCCGTAGGTTGTAGTTGTTTTGGTTGAGAAGCTTAAACGATTTAACAATATCATCAAACGTAGTAAAGAGCTATAACAAACAGAGCCTCCAAAGGGCTTTCAACGCAATGGAGGCGTAGAGCTTTATAACGATGATTTACTTAGGCTACCAACTTAGAAAGTGATGACTACGTCCGCAGTAACCAAGAATTGGTTGTGGCGTGTACCGTTGTCGAACGCTTTAGCATTATCGGTAAAGTCGTAACGCAGGTTTGGACGCAAGTTCAACCATTTTGCCGGTTTGTAGCTCAAGCCGGCTGTAACGGCGTAATATCCGCTGGCTTCTTGAAACGGAACATAGTTAGCGCCGTAGTTGCTGCCACAAGCGAAGTTGTCGCCGACTGTGCCTGCTGCTGCATAGCAACGGCCAGGGCCGAGAACTCGGATGCCGTTATGATCACGGAACCATTCTGCGCGCAGACCGGCTGAGACTTTGTCGTTGACGTCATAAATCAAATATTGGTTGACGCCATACCATTCGGCGTCTTCCCTGCCGTCTGGAAGCCCTGCAAGGCTTGCGTTCCCGGTCCAGATATTATTGGCAAAACCGTGATCGTGTTGAATGATGTAATGCAACTTGTCGGTGAAATTGTGCTTGCCGACGATGCTGTACATGGCCCATGTGTCTTTGCTGTTTTCGGAGCGTTCGCCAGCCGTTGAAGTAATAGCCAGAGATGTGCCGGCGTCGTCGCTTGTCCAGGTTACCCCGCCCAACCAAGCCCAGTTGCCCAGGTCTCTGTCCCAGTTGCCGTCCCAGCCGCCCGAGTTGCTTCCGGTAACTGCACCGCCCATTACTGTCCAATTCGGATTGAATGCGTAGGTTGCTAGTATGCCGGTATGGGTAAATGGTTCGCCATATTGCATAGTGTAGGGTTTGGTGATGAAGAAGTTATCGGGAGCGGTAACTACTTCGTAACCGATTGGAGTATAAAAGTGTCCGGCTTTGACTGCGATACCATTACCGAATGGGAGGTTAAACTCGGCGTATGCTTGTGGTAATGCCAAGCCGTAGAAGCGCTCCCCGTGTCCGCTCAAATTCAGATCCCAGTTGCCACGGTCACTGTCCGCTAGGGTGCCGGGGTCGAATCCGAATGAACCGTAAGCTTGTGTAAACGCGGCATCGGTACCGTACATCACATCGACGCGACCGCCGATGTCGAAAGAGTCGCCGTTCACATTGATGGCTTTTTGCAAATACAGATACAACTGGTTGAGTTGCAATTCACCGCTACGGTCGTTGAATGTCACTGGGCCGTTAAAACCGTCACCGTTGCTATTCATGTTGGCGCCGACACTACTGTTCAGCCAGCCGCCAACCTTCAGATTGTGATCGGTCATAAATTTAGATGTGTTCGGATCAATGCCAGCTGCACCCAGTAGTCCGGATGCTTCTGTCCAGCTGTCCGCGCTAGCGGAGGCACTGCAAATCACCATTAATCCGGCTAAGCAAGCGCGGCTGTGTGATTTTGTTAACGTTGTGTTGTTTCTCATGGTGGTTATCCCCTTGGTTCAGTGACTACTGAAGATTCTATAGCAGTTTTTAGGCCATATTCGATTTATTAAAAATCAATAAGATAGGCGGCATATGTAGACTAGTTCATGATTCGCAATGGTGCAAATTCTTTTTGTTGCACCAAAGTAATGCAGTGTTGCTATGTTGCGACAAAACCCTATTTATTCTTAAAGCAAACCACTGAAACTGGCAGATCAAGGCCTGTAGGGTGGTATTGAGTTGCAATGGTGCAATCCAAAAAGCGTTGCACTGCTTTGGTGCGTTTCTGTTGTGCTTTTATTGGATGTGTTTAATAAAGCTTTAAAAATCAGGGGAATAAATAGTGGCATGCATCATGCTTTGCTTGTTTCGGGAATTTATTAACTCAAGCAAAGAGGTGTTGAACTATGAAACTGATAACAGCGGTGGTTAAGCCGTTTAAGCTAGACGACGTGCGTGAGGCGTTGTCGGATATCGGTGTATCTGGCGTGACGGTTACTGAAGTAAAAGGCTTTGGTCGGCAAAAGGGCCATACGGAACTGTATCGTGGTGCCGAATATGTGGTGGATTTTTTACCCAAAGCAAAAATCGAGGTAGCGGTTGCGGATGCTTTGCTTGAGCAAGCCGTCGAAGCGATTGTGAAAGTAGCCAATACCGGAAAGATCGGCGATGGCAAAATTTTTGTAACCGATCTGGAGCAGGTGGTTCGGATTAGAACCGGCGAATCCGGCGAAGAAGCTCTTTAATATGAAGATGGGGAAACCAACAATGAAATATTTAACAGGCATGGCGCTATTCGCGCTGTTTGGACTCTCGGGCATGGCGTTTGCGGAAGAGGTGGCGGCACCGGCCGTGCAAGCCACCGTTAACAAAGGCGATACCGCCTGGATGATAGTTGCAACCGTACTGGTTGCGTTAATGGTAATACCTGGCTTGGCCTTGTTCTACGGTGGTATGGTGCGTGCTAAAAACATGCTGTCTATCTTGATGCAAGTCTTTGTTATCTTTTCGTTGACGGCGATTATGTGGGCGACGTTCGGCTACAGCGTCGCGTTTACCGAGGGTAACGCTTTCTTCGGCGGTTTCAGCAAGGCATTTTTGAAGGGTATTACCCCGGATTCGATGGCGGCCACTTTCAGCAAAGGGGCTTATGTACCTGAATTTATTTATGTAGCGTTCCAGCTGACTTTCTCGGCCATCACGCCCGCGTTGATCATCGGCGCATTTGCCGAGCGGGTTAAATTTTCAGCGGTGCTGTTGTTTACCGTGATCTGGTTTAGTTTCTGCTACTTACCGATGGCGCATATGGTTTGGTACTGGGCAGGCCCTGATGCCTATACCGATGCGGCCGCTGCGGAAACTGCCGGTGCGACTGCGGGCTTTTTATTCCAAAAAGGCGCCTTGGATTTTGCCGGCGGCACGGTGGTACATATCAACGCAGGTATCGCCGGCTTGGTCGGTTGCTTAATGATAGGCAAGCGTATTGGTTATGGTAAAGAATTTATCGCGCCGCACAGCGTGACGATGAACATGATAGGCGCATCCTTGTTATGGATAGGCTGGTTTGGCTTCAACGCTGGCTCCAACCTGGAAGCCAACGGTCTGGCGGCATTGGTTTTTGTCAACACATTGTTGGCGGCCGCGGCGGCAACTCTGGCCTGGATGGGCGCGGAATGGGCTGTGCGTGGTAAACCCAGCATGTTGGGTGCTACGTCAGGTGCGGTGGCCGGTTTAGTTGCGATTACGCCTGCTTGCGGCTGGTCAGGGCCGATGGGAGCTATCGGTTTGGGCTTAGTAGTCGGTGCAGTATGCTTCTGGTCGGTAACCTTTTTGAAACACGCGATGAGTTACGACGATTCGCTGGATGCGTTTGGTGTGCACGGGGTGGGCGGTATTATCGGCGCCTTGGGTACTGCTGTGGTTGCCAGCCCTGATTTGGGTGGTACCGGCGTCTGGGACTACGTCACCAACGCAACCTTGCCTGACTACAGTGTGCTTACCCAGCTTGCCAGCCAAGCTTGGGGTGTAGGCATCGCCATCGTTTGGTCCGGCGTGGTGTCCTTCATTGCCTTCAAAATTGCCGATGTGGCTCTTGGTCTGCGGGTTAGCGAAGCGACTGAGCGCGAAGGTCTGGATGTCACCGAGCATGGCGAAACCGCTTATCACGTTTAGGGTTGAAAGCTGCGGTTAACGCGAAAAGAAACGGGTGGTCGGCGATGGCTGCCCGTTTTTGTTATCATGAAGCACTACTTTGGTGCTTTTGCTCGGGTAAATTGTAGGTTCTACCGGAATTATTTATTATGGTGGCAACAGTGACGAAACAGCTTTTTAATCATTCGAATTTGGGGATAGCATGAAATTAATTACAGCGATTATCAAACCATTCAAGCTGGACGACGTCAGGGAAGCCTTGTCCGAGATCGGGGTGGCGGGTGTAACGGCAACCGAAGTAAAAGGCTTTGGCAGGCAAAAAGGCCATACCGAGTTATATCGCGGCGCTGAGTACGTGGTGGATTTTCTGCCTAAGGTCAAGCTGGAAATTGCAGTGGCGGAACACGTTGTCGACCAAGCCGTGGAAACCATCGTCAAAGCCGCAAACACCGGCAAAATTGGCGACGGTAAGATTTTTGTGACCAACCTGGAACAGATTATCCGTATCAGAACCGGCGAGACCGGAGAAGACGCTATCTAAGTCTTCAACAAAAAATAAAAAGCAGTAGAACATCAAAAATCGCCCTGGTCTGCGCGAAATTCGCAGACCAGGGCGATTTTGTTGTTTATAGACAGCTTAAAAATAACAACACACCATCATCTAGTGAAAGACAATGACAACAATAAAAAGAACGCTGATGCTAATGGCATACAGCTTGATGTTGCCGCAGCAGGCTTGGGCCGAAGGCATTAACCAAGCCAACACCGCTTGGGTTTTAACCTCCACCGCGCTGGTTTTATTCATGACCATTCCTGGCTTGTCGCTGTTTTATGGCGGTTTGGTCAGAAGCAAGAACGTGCTGTCGGTATTGATGCAATGTTTTGCGATTACCTGTCTGGTATCGCTACTGTGGCTGGCCGGTGTATACAGCTTCGTATTTGCCGATGGCGGCAGCTGGCAGCCGTTTTTGGGGAGCGGCAGCAAGATCTTTCTGCCGGACATGAACACGCAAACTTTGATCGGCGATATTCCGGAAACCGTGTTTTTCATGTTTCAAATGACTTTTGCGATTATTACCCCGGCCTTGATCGTTGGCGCGTTTGCCGAACGGATGAAGTTTTCAGCCATGCTGTGGTTTAGCGGACTTTGGCTGATTGTGGTGTATATGCCGATTTGCCATTGGATATGGGGCAACGGCTGGCTGGCGGCGATGGGTGCGAAGGACTTCGCCGGCGGGATTGTGATTCACGTCAACGCCGGAGTGGCATCTCTGGTGGCGGCATTAGTGTTGGGGCGCCGTAAAGGCTTTCCCACGGTGGCGATGCCGCCGCATAATATGACCATGGTGGTTACGGGTGCCGGGATGCTCTGGTTCGGCTGGTTCGGCTTCAACGGTGGTAGCGCGTTAAAAGCCGACGGCAGTGCAGGGATGGCGATTGCCGTGACGCATATCGCCGCGGCCGCCGGTGCTTTAACCTGGATGACCATTGAATGGCTGCGTTTTAGTAAGCCCAGTGTTTTAGGTATCGTCACCGGGATGGTCGCCGGCTTGGGCACCATTACGCCGGCCTCTGGATTTGTCGGGCCCATGGGTGGTTTGGTTATTGGTATTGTGGCTGGCGCCGTGTGTTTTTACGCCACGCAATTCGTCAAACGCCGTTTGAAAATCGACGATTCCTTGGACGTGTTTCCGGTACATGGCGTCGGCGGCTGCGTCGGTTCGATTTTAACCGGCGTGTTTGCTGCTGAAAGTTTCGGCGGCTTGGGATTGAACGGCGTGACTATTGCCCAGCAAGTCGGCGTGCAAACGCTTGCGGTTTTAGTGACGGCGGCCTGGAGCGCTTTGTTCAGCTACGTTTTATTGAAACTCATCGGCGTGTTCATCGGTTTGCGCGTCAGCGAAGACGAAGAGCAGCAAGGTCTGGATATTGTGTTGCACGAAGAAACCGGCTACCACAATCTGTAAACATTAGCGCTTAAACTACAGGCTTCTCTTTGCGGGCAGGGCGGATGGCCGTGTTGCCCGCATCCCTATAAAATCAGGAAAATCATGCCCATTACTCTCGAAGCTTTAGAAACCATCGTTCGCGCCGCCGGCGATGTGGCGATGCAATATTTCAACGACTTAGATTCTCTGGCGATCAACAAAAAAAGTGCGCGCGACTTGGTCACCGATGCCGATGTTGCGGTGGAAAATTATCTGAAACAAGCTCTCGGCGAGCAGTGTCCCGAGTACGGTTTTTGGGGCGAGGAAAGCGGTCAAACCGCCAATCAAACCAGCCGCTGGATCGTTGATCCGATTGACGGTACCCATTCATTCTCGAAAGGCCAGTATTTTTGGGGCATTAGTGTAGCCTTGGAAATTGACGGCGAATTGAGAATGGGCGCGGTTTACGGCCCGGCCTTGGACGATTATTACTGCGCGGAAAAAGGTAAGGGCGCTTGGAAAAACGGCAAACCTATCAGGGTTTCGGATGAAACCAGTTTGGCCAGCAGCATGGTATCCACCGGTTTCGCGTGCCTGCGTCAGTATTTGGAAGATAACAACCTGCCGCGTTTCAACCGTATCGCCCAGGCTACCACCGGCCAACGGCGCTTGGGTTCGGCTGCATTGGATTTATGCACGGTTGCGGATGGCCAGGTCGATGCTTTTTGGGAGCAGGAACTCAACCTTTATGACATTGCCGCGGGCGTGTTGATAGCCAAAGAAGCCGGCGCAACCATCACCGATTTTAAAGGTAATCCCGGCGTGTTTCCCAAGCAGGTTTTTGTAACAAACGGCAAGATTCTCGATCAGTTGCTGCCGTTGATGTAAGCGTTTTTCATCAACATCTCGCAGCGTTTGGCAATATCGCTAGCTTGTTGTGCGGACGAGAAGCCGGCGTATTTATCCGCAAACTGTTGGGCGGTCTGTTTGTGTTTCGAATGGCGCAATAGCTCAGTTACGGCTGTTTTGTAGTTGGGATTTTTGCTTTCCGCGGCGATGTAAGTGCCCGCGCCGAGAGTAGCGAGGTTTTGAGCGCTGATCAGTTGTTCCAGCTGAAAAGGCAATGCCAGCAAGGGTTTGCCAGACAGCAAAAATGCCGACAATGTCGCCATACCGCCATGGCAAATAGCCAAATCGCATTGTTTGGCAGCAGCCGAGATTATTACCGGCTGCGGAGTAATGTGTAGATTGGCGCTGCTGTTTTTTTCTATAAATACAGGTGTTGTGCCGGGTATGTGCGCCAATATCGACCAAGGTGACGCGCGCAACTGTTTTAGCAACACTTCCAGGCCGGGATATTCCGGGTGCAAATAGACGAATATTTTTTCGGCTCCGACGCTCGGCCAGATCGGCTCCATGCCGTCCGTCTGCAAAATGGTCGGCCCCCAATAATTTGCGTTACGGTATTGCCGATAATGGTCCAGCTCCGGAAACGTGCAGATAAAATCTTCCGTAAACTCTAACAAGTCCGCCAAAATCCTTAATGGTGGTGTATTCAAACGCTCTAAAACCGAGTTAGTCGTGTTTAACACTTGGCTTTCGATAATGTTTAAGGCCTTATCGCTAACGCGCAACCAGGGGCGAATATTGGGCATCGGACTGATGCGCGGTGGCGAAAAAAAGCCGGTGCCGAACCCCGCTCGAGGCGTGTCAAATTTGCGGGCAGCCAGTAACGCGGTCGGTGAATGGTCGCATACGATCAAGTCAGGACTTACATGGCGATAAAGGCATTCCCAGGCTTTTACTCGGGTTAACAGACCGGTTTTATCGGTATAGCCGGCGTTTTGTAGAATTCCCGGATAACTGGAGGCTGGCGCTTGCGGACGACTGTCAGGCCAGCGTATCGGGGCTTGTAGGTAACAAAAGTGATCGGCAGCTAACCAAGTGTCGGCGTATTCCAAATCTTTAAGCGCGAATATGACCTCGTGCCCGAGACTTTTAAGTTGTCGGGCTATGGGCAGAAATGCGGCGGTGTGGCCGTAGCCGCCCCCTAATTCCCAGCAATACAGGACTCTAGCCATGGCAGTGGATTTGCTTCACAAAAGGTTGAAGTTGGAGTTTGTCTACAGCGTTTAGCAATAACTTTTGTTGAAACAACTGGTTTGAGAATTTATGCGCTAGCATTTATCTATGCTCATGATGGCAGTCAATAATAGAATTCAGACCGTTTGCTAATGATTTGGAATCATCGATAGTATTCAGTGCCATAATTAGCATACAAGGTTTTTATTCTTTAATTACGCTGTATCTAACCTGCTAAATTCTCATGATCCTACCTATATTACATTCAGAAAAATTATCAGGTTTATGCGGACTAACGGCAATGCCGCCAATGTCTTCGCGCCAGTGCTTAAACCGGGCAATTCGACCCCTTGCATTCAGTTCCAAGGAAGTATTGCTGGCAGCGGCGGCCGCTTTATCTTTCGCGCCATTTTCAGTACAAGCCTGGACTCTGGATTTTTCTTCCAGGTCCTATAACTTTAACGAAGCGGATGGTGTTGTCCAGGCTAATGTTAGTCTGGCTAGCAGCTCCGGCGATTATGGCGGCTGCACCATAAGCGGCGATGTCGTCGCTGCCGGCGGCAGTGCAACCGCAGGCAGTGACTACAATATTTCGAGCGGCACCTTTTCTTTCAGCGTTCCCTTTTTGTTTGGCGGGTCTCATGCCGATAGTGCGCCGGTATCCATCAATATTATCGACGATGCATTGGTAGAAAGCACTGAAACTGTGACCTTATCTCTTCAGAATGTAACGCCAAGCTGTACCGGTGATTCGGTGTCGGCGGGCGCGTCAGCAGTCGCCAGCATTGCGGACAACGACGTCGCTCCGCCCCCCACCACGCCAACGACGCCCACTACGCCAATAACCTCGACGCCCAACTTAACCGCCGATCCGACCTTTACCCCTAATCAGCAAGCAATTTACGAAGGTTTAACCAGTGCTTGCTCTGGAGCGAGTGGTGATTTATTGGCCCGCTGCAATGAAATAAACAACGCCGACCTGAATGCGGTGATTCCGGATGCGGTGGCCGCGCAAGGTGCGGCGGCTGTAGATTTTGGTTACAAGCAATTTTCCGTGGTGCATGGCCGCATCGTTAATCTGCGCAACTCCCAACAGCAAAGCGCCTCGTTACTGGGTTATTCCACCATTAATGTCAACGGCGAAACCATACCGGTCGGCAAGGCGTTGATGACAGCATTAGGCCCGGCTCGGGGCGGGGCGGCTGGGGATGATCCAAACGAACAGCCGTTTCGCGATAGCCCGTTAGGTTTCTTTCTGAAAGGTCAATTCAACGTCGGCGAAAAAGCCAATACCGGCAGCGAGCGGGGCTTCAAAGCCGACAGAAAGGCGGTTACCTTCGGTCTGGATTACAGTTTTATGGATGAATTGGTGTTGGGTGCGGCCTTCGGTTACGGCTCTACCGATACCAATTACAATTTAAACAGCGGCAGTATGTCGACCGATGCGTACGAATTTTCGTCGTATGGCAGTTATTTCCTGCCGCAGTCATTTTATATCGACTGGATTATGAGTTATGCGCTGCATTCCTTCGATATCAATCGGCGCATCCAATATACGGGATTCGATAATACGGCTACCAGTAGCGCTAATGGCGACCAGTACGGCTTTAGTTTGGGGTTTGGTAAAGATTTTGCGCTGCAAAGTTTTGTGATTAATCCCTATGTGAGGCTGGATTACAGCAAAACCGAAGTGGATAGCTATCAGGAAAGCGGCGGTGGTGGTTTAGCCATGGAGTTTGCCGGCCAATCTATCGATTCGGCGACATCGACTATCGGCGGTCAAGCCAGTAACGCGATCAGTACCTCTTGGGGTGTGTTGTCACCCGGCGTGCGTTTCGAATGGGTGCATCAGTATCTGGACGAAAGCCGTTTGATTCAGGCGCGCTTTAGTCAGGCGGCTGCCGGTGCCGGCAGATTCAGCGTAAAAACCGATACGCCGGATCGCGACTATTTCAATATCGGTACGTCGTTGGCGTTGAGTTTGCCGGAAGGTCGGGCGGGCTTTTTGCGATACGAATACCGCTTAGGGCAGGCCTATATTACCGATCACACTATCGAGTTGGGGGCGAGAATTCCGTTTTAAGGAATTTAGCGAATGCTTTGGGGAGGCGGCCGCTCCGGGACATCCCGCAGCGGCTGTCTTTATTTCAGACTTATTTGGCTGCGGCTAATTCCGCGCGCATGTCGTCGATGACTTTTTTATAATCCGGTTTACCGAAAATAGCGGAGCCCGCAACGAAGGTGTCCGCGCCGGCTTCCTTAATCTCACGAATATTGCCAACATTTACGCCACCGTCGATTTCCAGGCGGATATCCAAACCGCTGTCGTCGATAATTTTTCTGGCTTGGCGCAATTTATCCAACGCGGATGGAATGAAAGATTGACCACCGAATCCGGGGTTGACCGACATCAGCAAAATCATATCGACTTTGTCGAGTACGTGCTCCAGGTAATGCAACGGCGTGCCTGGGTTGAATACCAGGCCGGATTTGCAACCCAAGTCTCTGATCATTTGCAGTGAACGGTCAATGTGTCTGGAGGCTTCGGGGTGGAAAGTAATGTAGCTGGCGCCGGCTTTAGCGAAATCCGGAATGATACGGTCGACCGGTTCCACCATCAAATGCACGTCAATTGGGGCGGTAACGCCATGCTTGCGTAGCGCTTCGCAAACCAAGGGACCGATAGTCAGATTGGGCACAAAATGGTTGTCCATCACATCGAAATGCACAATGTCTGCGCCCGCATTTAAGACATTAACAACTTCTTCGCCCAAGCGTGCGAAGTCTGCGGAAAGTATGGAAGGTGCAATCAGATTGTCAGCCATCTTTTGATCCTTTTGGTGAGGTTAAAAAACCGGCATTATAACTTTTTTCCGGCGTTTGGCTAAAACAGTGGATTGATTGCACACTTTAGGGCTGCCGGCGCTTGTTTCAAGCCGACACTACGGGCTCAAGATTTTTGTTAAGAGCGTAGTCGGTCAGAAACTTTTCGAATTCCGCTATCGGTAGCGGTTTGCTGACCAGATAACCTTGGTAAAGATCGCATTGCCGGCTTTTCAGAAAAGCCAGTTGCTCGGCGGTTTCCACGCCTTCCGCTACCACGCGCATGCGTAGCGTCTTAGCCATGGCGATAATCGTCGCGGTGATTTCCATATCGTCAGTGTGTTTGGGGATGTCTTCAATAAAACTTTTATCGATCTTTAAGACATCCAGCGGAAAGAGTTTCAAATAAGCCAGCGACGAATAACCGGTGCCGAAATCATCAATGGCCAGATGCACACCCAACCCGTGCAGCTTGTGTAAAATTTCGATAGCTTCTTTTTCCCGTTTCATCAACGCGCTTTCAGTGAGTTCCAGTTCCAGGCACTCGGCCGGAAAACCGGTCTCTGCCAAAATCCTGGCGACCACGTCGCTAATATCACTATGCAAAAACTGTTGCGGCGATAGGTTAACCGCCAGACGCAAGGCTGGAAAACCGGCTTTCCGCCAGCGCTGGCCGTGGTGACAGGTTTCTCTCAACACCCAATTGCCGATACTGGTAATCAGACCCGTTTCCTCGGCAATCGGGATGAAGCGCAGCGGCGGTATCAGTTCGCCGCTGGCAGTCTGCCAGCGGACCAGGGCTTCGGCACCGATAATCGCGCCATTCTCGATGCAAATTTGCGGTTGGAAAAACACCCGCAATTCGCCTTGCTCGATAGCTTGGCGCAGGCGGATTTCTATATCGATACGTTCCCGCGCGGCGCGGGTCAAATCTTCCGAGAAATATTTGAAGCGGTTCCTGCCCTCATTTTTGGCTTGATACAAGGCCGTATCGGCTTGTTGGATCAACTCGTCCGGCGAAGCGCCGTGTTCGGGAAACATCGCGATGCCGACGCTGACACCGATGCGTACTTCATGGCCGCTGGGTAGTTGCCAAGTTTGGTTCAAGGCATTGATGATTTGCGTGGCCACATGAGCGACGGTTTCAGGTTGGTTGACTTCCTCCAGCAATACCACGAATTCGTCACCGCCGAGCCGGCAAATGGTGTCGCTGGTACGCAGCCGGGTAGTCAGGCGTTCGGCGACCATTTGCAGCAAATCGTCGCCGGCCAAATGGCCGAAGCTATCGTTAACGTCCTTGAAGCGGTCCAAATCCAGCATCAACACTGCCATCTTGTTGGCCTGACGGCGGGCTTTTTCGATGTTGTGTTGCAGGCGCGACAGGAACAGCATGCGGTTGGGCAATTTCGTCAGCGGGTCGTGGTGGGCCAGGAATTCCAGTTCCATTTCCGACGCCTTCAGCTTGGAAATGTCGGCAAACACACCCACGTAGTGGCTGATCTCGCCTTTGCCGTCGCGCACGGTGCTGATGCTCAACAATTCCGGATACACCTCGCCGGACTTGCGGCGATTCCAGATTTCGCCTTGCCAATGATCCGTAGTGGCAATATTGGCCCACATTTCCCGGTAAAAATCGGCGTTGTGGCGGCCGGAACTTAAGATGCTGGGGCTATGACCGATTACATCCCGATTATCGTAACCGGTGATGTTGCTAAAGGCCTTGTTGACCATCGTGATTCGGCGTTGGGCGTCGGTAATCATCACGCCCTCTCGGGTGCTTTCGAATACGGCGGCGGCTTGTCCCAAGCGCTCCTCGTTGGCTTTGATGTCGGAAATATCGGTAATGGTGCCGACGTAACCGCACAATCCGCCCGTTTCGTCCAGTTCCGGTTCGGCGCGCCCCACCACCCAGCGCACGCTGCCGTTCGCCAGTTGAAAACGGTATTGCATATTGAAGGGCTGCAAGGCGGATACGCAACGCTGCCATTCGGCAATCACCGAATCGCGGTCTTCGGCAAGCAAACCGGCTATCCAGCCGTCACCGTGCGAATCAATAAAATGCAAGTCGGTGATTTCGCACCAGCGATGGTTGACGTAGTCGCATTCGCCTTTTTCGTTGGTGCGAAAAATGCCGACTGGGGCAATCTTCGATAGCGTATGGAAGAGTAGTTCGCTTTCCTGCAACGCGATTTCCGCTTGCTTACGGGCCGTGATGTCGCGCAGCCCGATGACATAGGCTTGCGCGCCTTCCCATTCCAGCGGCGTGGAGCGCAGTTCCGCCCAGGCTATGCCGCTGGGGCGAATCAGGTTAATGTCTTGAAATTGAATTTTGTCGGCGGAAATCGGAATTGCTAGGGAATGGCCGATCAGGCTGCCGCGTTCCAGCAATTGTTCTGCGGCTTGATTGGCATAAATAACGACGCCTTGCGGGTCGACCACCATTACGCCGTCGGTAATGGTGTCCAGGATCAGATTGAGTTGTTTGAGTGTTTGTGGCATTTACGGGTTACGACCGGGCATCAAACAATCACTGTCTGCACACCTGTACCAACATTTTGGGTAGTGATGGCCGCCATCACCGACGACATTCGCGAAAGATCGCCTAGCAGTTTCAACACCGGTTCCGGCAGGTCGCGCACCAGCATCGGCGTAGCAAAGATTTCTTTTTCCAGCGCTTTTTCCGGCATGCCCAACACTTCGACCACGTCGAATACCCAATGGCCCGGCTCGTATATGCCGGCCAGCACCGCGCTGATTTGCTCGACCAACCTGCGGGTTTCCGGATTCAGCGACACCACGTATAAGGTCAAAACCAGCTTATGGTGGTTGGCCCGGCGTTCTTCGTGAACTTTGGCGATATGTACCACTTGGGCGATATTGCGGATTTGCGATGCCGACAAGGGTTTGCTGGCCAGTTCGAATTGCAAGCCTTCTTCATGGGCGTCTTTCAGTTGATCCATGAATTCGGCGGCAAAGGCCGTGACGATATAGACATTCAAGCTGGTGTCCAAGGCCTTCAGGCGGCGTAAGGTCTCCACGCCGTCTATGCCGGGCATGCGTAAGTCCAGAAATATCAAGTCGGGACGATCGGCTTCCACCATGGCGATACCTTGCAGACCGTTCTCGGCTTCGCGCACACGATAGCCTTCTTCTTCCAGAATCAGCTTGAAGGCGCCGCGTACCGCCGGATCGTCGTCAATTACCAGAATGTTGTTTACCATCGCCTGTGTCTCTATTCGTTAACAAATACTAAATGTGGGGGAATTTTAACCGGATGCGGCAACCTTCGCCAATGCGGCTTTCCACGGCTATCGAGCCATCGGCATCTTGAATCAAGCGGCGGGTGACGGATAAACCCAGGCCGGTGCCTTGGCCGGGCGGTTTGGTGGTAAAGAAAGGGTCGAACATGCGGCCTTGTACTTCGTCGGGGATGCCGGGACCATTGTCTTTTATATTCAACTCTAGCATTTTTTCGGCACAACGAACGCTGATTTCAATTTCGGGTTGCGCAATACCGCTTAGCGCATCGCGGGCATTGATCAATAGATTGATCAGAATCTGTTGCATGCTTTCCGCCGTGCAGGCGAGTTTGGGCAAGTTTTCCGGTATCTCGGTACGGACTTGGATTGCGGTTTTGCGCAATTCGCCTTCCAGCAACAACAAGGTTTGGCCTAAAACTTCCTCTAGCGAGCAACTGCCGGTTGGCGTGGTTTTTTGATGCATAAACACCAGCATATTCGACACAATGTTTTTGATGCGTTGAATTTGCTGTAAGGCTTGCGCCAGTATTTGCTTGGATTTGGCATCTTCCGTGCGGTCCGAGACAAATTCGACGAAGTTCATCACGCCCATCAGCGGATTGTTGATCTCATGGGCCACGCCGCCGACCAGCGTGCCCAGTGCCGACAGCTTTTCCATTTGCAGCATATGATCCTGGTTTTCTTGTAATTGTTTGTAAGCTTGGCGGGTTTGTTCCAGCAAGCGGGCGTTTTCCAACGAAATGGCCGCTTGGGCGGTCAACAGCTCGGTCATGCTGATTTTTTCCGGGGTGAATACGCCTTCGGATAGCCGGTTTTCCAGGTAAAGCAAGCCGATTAATTCGCTTTGCTTGATCACCGGCAAACACAATACCGAGCGTAAGCCAAACGCCACAACCTCGGGCGCATTTTGAAACTCGCCTTCGCTGCAGGCGTCGCTCAGCACGACTTTTTCGTGGGTACGTTGCACGTAATTGACGATGGCGTGGCAGATGCCGCGCACCTTGTTCAAGCTGTAATAGTGTTTGTGTATCGTGCGTTTTTTGCCGACGTGCTGCTCGGCGGCCACCAATAATTCGTCTTGTTGTTTGATCAACAGATAACCGTGCTGGGCTGCGGAGCTTTCCAAGACCACGGCCATGATTTTTTGCATCAATTGTGTCAGATCGATTTCTGCCGATAACGCCAGCGCCGATTTCATCAGATAGCTGATGTCCAGACTAGGTAAGGTGGTGGGAGCGGGCTGAGGTTTGGCTATTCTGGCGCCGGTCTCCGGACTGACGTATTGATGACGTTCCTGCAGCTGGTTGCTTTTCGCATCGGCACGGCATAAGCGGTAGTGGCGGCGCGCTTCGCCGTAATACAGTTCCGCGTCGCCCAAGCGGTGCTTCAGCAACAGATCTGCCAGCGTTTCGTATATATGGCCGGTCAGCAGGCCATAGTTCTGCGCCAGTGACAAGGCAATGGCATCCATGTACAGATTGCGCGCTTCGCGGTATTGGCCCTGCTGTCTGGCAAGCTCGGCATGGACAAACATTAGGTAGGGTTTCAGCAAGGGACCAAGTTGCCCCCACACTTCCAGTTGCGCAAGCAAGGGCGCAATTTCGGCATCGATTCGCGCCGCATCCATTTCCGAGCGCAGCAAGTTCAAGATCCGAAAGGCGTACCAAAGACGTTTCAAAACATTGTCGGTTAAGCCGTGCAAATAGTTTTCCACGGCTTTCAGCGATATTGCCGCCGCACCATAGTCGCCCAGGTAATATTGGGCAAAACCCAGTAATGCGAAGTAACTGCCGGTAGCGGCCACATAGTTATTGGCCTGCCAGTCCGCCAGCGTGGTTTGCATATCGAGCGGGCGGTAATCGGGCTTCATCGGCAATACCCAGCCGGCCAGCACCGCCTGGGCCAGACCTATTGAAAACGACAACTGGTTTTTGCGGGAAAATTGCAGACATTCATCGGCGGCTTCCTCGACCCAGCGCAGGTTTTTACCCTGGGCCATTAGATTCCACATCAGCGGGCCGTAGGACAGGCCGGCGTTGTAGAGATCGCCGCAGTTCTTGCCGGACTGAATGGCCTTGTGCGCGTAATCGACAATATCGGCCGGGTGGCTGCGCGAGTGCATATTGCACCAAACGATGCCGTTCATGCCTCGGGTAGCGCCAAAGGTGTTGGGGTATTTGGCGCACAAATCGTGAGCCAAATCCTGGTATCGAAACGCCTGGTCGAATTTGCCCTGTTCGCCCAGATTGAGGCCCATGATGGAAAACGAATAAATCACCGATTCGTCCATGCCGCCTTCCAGGCAGTGCAGGGTGGATTGGGCGGCGGATAAATACAGCTGCGGCACCAGACCGCACATGTACAAATCCGGAATCAACTCGCTATAAAAAGCCAGTTCGATTTTGCTTTGCCGCTGCTGGGTAAACGGCATGTTCAGGATTTTTTGCCAGACATCGTCTTGCTGGTCAATGATCAGCATCAGACTTTCCATGCGTTGCCGGGCTTGTTCGGGGTCGTCGGGAATGGATTTGTTGAAATACGCCAAGCCACGGTTGGCCGTGGCGATAGCTTGCTTAAAGTTGCCGAATGAGGACAGGGATGTAGTCTGATCGGCCAACGCCTCGGCCTTATCCAGGTCGCTGACCGCATGCTCGATCAGCCGGTTCAGCAAGGCTTCCGAGCTGTCGTAGCGACCGCACATCAAATCGGTTTTCGCCAAGCGTTGATAAATCCGAAACGTCAGCGCGTAAGCCGTTTCCCAACAATCCGGCGGCAAATAATGGTGGGCCTTCAGGAAAAATTCGTTGGCGGCATCCCCGGCCAGCGCATCCAGGGCTTTATTGCCGGCATTGAAGTTGATATTCACCAGCCAGTAGGCGGTTTCTTCGTCCAGATCATTCGGGCAACCTTGATTGAGATGAGCGGCGATGGTGAATAAATTGTCGAGGCTGACCAGCTCGGCTCCCGGCGGCACCACCGACAGCAAGCGATTGCCGATCCGCCAATGGATGCCGGGGCGCGCCGCGGCGGCAACTTGCTGCAATACCGCTTCCTGTACCCGGTCATGGACAAATTGCAGGTCGGCTTTATTTTCCAGTATCAGGCCCATGCTTAATACCGGTTTTAAGTCCTCGAACAGTCGCTCAATGGGCTTGTCCAGCACCAGCCCGACATCCTCCGCTGTGAAGCGATTACCCATACAGGCGCAATGATAAAGAATATCCAAAGTCTGGTTGGGCAATTTACGCACTTTGGCGCTGAACAGTTCCACCACGCTGGCCGGCATTTGCGTGTCGCGGATGCGGTTCATATCCCATTGCCAGTGTTGATTGGCGTCGATGCTGAGTAAACCTTCGTTGTACAACCAGGCCAGACTTTCACTGACGAATAAGGGGTTGCCTTCGGTCAGATGGGCGATAAAGTCGGCCAAATTGGCGGTGGCATTCAGCGACGAATCCAGAATGTAGGCAACCATTTCGTGGCAATCGGCGTCGCTGAGTTCGGTCAAATGGATCTCGGCCAGTGGGCCGGCGTTTTCTCGCACGCTACGGATGAGTTTGGTCAAAGGATGACCACTATCGACTTCGTTATGCCGATACGCGCCCAGCAAAAATAGATAGGGGTGTTCACGGTGATTGGCGAACAGGTTTTGCAAAAAATCGAAGGTGGCGCTGTCGCACCATTGCAGATCGTCGATGAATAACACCAAGGGATTGTCCTCGCTGGCCAGGCAAGCCAGGAAGCGGCCGAACAAATTGTTGAAACGGTTACGCGCTTCCACCGGCGGCAAGGGCTGTACTTCGGCTTGCGGGCCGATGATGAATTCCAGCTCCGGCACCACATCAATGATCGCTCCGCCGGCATTGTCCAGCGCGTCGAGAATTTTTGCGGACCAATCATGCACTTGGGCATCGCTTTCGGTCAGAAAGGTGCGTATCAGGTTGCGCAAGGCCTGAATCAGCGAACTGTAGGGAATATTTTTTTGGTACTGATCGAACTTGCCGGAGCTGAAATAACCGCGATTTTTCACCAGTGGTTTTTGGAGTTCCTGAATCAGCCGGGTTTTGCCGATGCCGGATAGGCCGGAAATTAGCACCGAACGAAACCGGCCTTGGGTCACCTCGCTGTAATCCTGGCGAATGAGCTCGGCTTCGCTTTGGCGGCCGACCATTTTCGAAATGAAAACCACCCGGCGGCTGCGGTCGTGTTGGCCTATGCCAAAATTCGATACGCTGCCGGTGGTTTCGTGTTCTTTTTGGCAGCGCAGCAAATCGGCCAACAAACCTGAAGCACTTTGATAACGTTTTTCCGGTTGCTTCAAAATCAGTTTGGCGATGATTTCGCTCAGGGTGTTGGGGATGCCCGGACTAATGTCGTGGATTTTGATGGCTTCCTCGGCCAGATGCGAGTGAATCAGTTCCAGTGGATCGTCGGAAAAAAACGGCAGTCGGCCGGTCAGCAGTTCGTAAAACACGATACCCAGCGAATATAAATCGGTGGAGAAATCGACCCGGTAGTTGATGCGCCCGGTTTGCTCCGGCGAGGTATAGGCTAGGGTGTTGCGGACGAATTCCGGATCGTAAATGAAATGACTGACATCGCGGATGTCCAGCGGCGTGATGAAGTCGGTCAGGCGCAAATTCAAGCTGCCGGATTGCACCAGAATATTGTGCGGTTTGATGCCGCCATGGGTAATGCCGGCATCGTGCACCGATTGCAGGGTGTCGGCCAAGGAGCAGGCCAATGTAAAAAAATCGCTCAGATTCACCGCCTGTTGTTGAGCGATCCATACATTCAACGGTTGGCCGTTGAACCAAGGCTGGACGATGAATTGATCGCCGTCGTTGGATTCCAAAGCCAAGGGCGTGCAGACGCGCGGGTCGTGCAATACTTTCAGGCGTTCGATTTTTTGCCGCAGATGCCGGGATTGGTCGTCCCAACTGGACAACAATTTCAGGCATTTAACCACCAGAGGGTATTCCGGCACATGTTTGTGATAGCCCTTATAAACCGTGGCTTGCAGGCTTTCGCCGAGTTTGTCGGTCAGCACATAGCTGTCCAGTTGCGGAGCGTTTTGAAGCGGAACGGTTCGGGTGCTTATATCGATCATGCGCTGGCGAGTGGGAAAGTTAAGGCGATTTTCGCGGCAGTTCCGGGGGCGGGCTGTTTTATAATTCTAGTCTTGTTTTGACTCAACAGGATTAGCCATGGCCGCGACAGCCTCCACTATGCTGCCTCTGGGCAGTATCGCCCCGGACTTTTGTTTGCCGGACACCGTGACCGGCCGCGAGTATGCTTTGCAGGACTTGAAAGGCGAACGCGGCACTTTGATTTTGTTTATCTGCAACCACTGCCCGTATGTGTTGCACGTCAAAGAGCAATTGATCGCCATTGCCCGGCAATACGCGGCCTCAGGCATTTCGACGGTGGCGATCAGTGCCAATGACATCGAAAACTATCCGCAGGATGCGCCGGATAAAATGCAGCAGATGATGGCAGACTGGGGACATCCTTTTGCCGCGTATTTGTACGACGAATCGCAGGCGGTGGCCAAAGCCTACCAGGCAGCCTGCACCCCGGATATTTATCTGTTCGATGCCGATTTGGTGTGCGTTTATCGGGGCCGCCTGGATGGCGCCACGCCGAAGAACGATGTGCCGGTTACCGGCGAAGATTTGCGCAATGCCCTGGATAACTTACTGGCGGGAAAGCCTGTCGATACGATACAAATTCCCAGCATCGGCTGTAACATCAAATGGAAACTTGCGGAGTAAATGCCGGTAATCCGCAATCCGTTGTCACTTCGGTAAAAACCGCCGCTCAGGTTTTTGAACTTTTCTGGCGGCGGCTTGCGCAGGGGTGTATTCAGGCTGACAAATCATTGCCCCCAGTCTTCGGCACGGTGCGTTTTTAGCGTGGTACGTCGTCGAATTGCTCAACCAACATATCCAGCTCTTTGCTGAGTGCCGAGACACCGCCGCTGGCCGTACTGGCATGAACCGCATGCTCTGTGGTTTGTCGCGATAAGCTGCCGACGGCTTCTACCGTTCTGGAAATTTCTTCGGAAACAATATGTTGCTGTTCAGCGGCGCTGGCGATCTGCACGATCATGTCGTTAATGATATTGACCGACAGTGTGGTTTGTTGCAGCGATTCGGTGGAGTTTTTTCCGTGTTCCGCGCCGGTTGCCGCCATTTCCCTGACTTTAGCCATTTCCTGTACGGCGTTATTGACGCCGGAGCGCAGGCCGTCGATCATTTTATGGATTTCCTCCGTGGATTTTTGCGTGCGTCCGGCCAAGGTTCTGACTTCGTCGGCCACGACGGCAAATCCCCGGCCTTGTTCGCCGGCGCGCGCTGCTTCGATGGCGGCATTCAGCGCCAACAGGTTAGTTTGCTCGGCAATCCCTTGAATCACATCAAGGACGCCGCCGATTTTCTTGCTGTGATCGGCCACAATTTTAATGACTGTTTCGGCTTGGCCGACCGCGACCACTAAGCGGTCTATCATTTGGATGGTATTGTTGACCCGCGAAAGCGTTTCTTGCGATTGCCGATTGACATCATTGGCGGCTTGAGCGGCGTTGGCGGCGCTGCGGGCGACCTCGCTGACGGTGGCGCTCATTTGGTGTATCGCCGAGGCAATCTGTTCAATTTCCGCCAGCTGTCTATCCATCGCTGCGCTAACTTGGCTGACTGCCTGGTAGCTCGTATCGGCTTTACCTGCCAAGGGTTCTGTGGCTTGAGTTAGACGGCGTATGATGGTTCGGGATTTGGCTTTTAACAGCTTCACCGCCAACAGTAATTGTCCAACTTCGCCGCCATCGGCGGTGTAAATCTGCTGCATCACCGGATTGTCGATCACCCGGCGCGCTTCCGCCGCTGCGTCTTTTAAAGGTTGTAATACAAGCCAAACCCAGGCATAACCGACCGCTAAGGGGCCGGCGAAGATTGCTGTCGCTACGCCAAAACTGCACGTTTCGCTCAGATAAAGGTTGATGGCGGTGATTAATTGAATCACTGCAAAACCGCCGGTCAGTTTGCCGGACAAACCGATGCGGCTCAAAGGCGAATCGATATTTTTGCCGTGGTTCAGCTTTTCGTAGACAGTATTGGCGCGGGTCACGCAGGTCACGTCCGGTTTAACCCGCACCGATTCGTAACCGACAATCTTGCTATTTTCGAAGCGCGGGGTGACAAAAGCATCCACCCAGTAATGGTCGCCGTTTTTACAGCGATTTTTGACAATTCCCATCCATGGCCGGCCGCTCTTCACGGTTTGCCACAAATCGGCGAATGCGGCGGACGGCATGTCGGGATGGCGAACGATGTTATGGCTCTGGTTTAACAGCTCTGCCTCGCTAAAGCCGCTAGTGTTTAAAAAATCTTGGTTAACATAATTGATCTTGCCGGCGGGGTCTGTCCCGGAGGTGATGGTAGCCGAAGCTGAGTAAATCAATTCACGTTGGGTAACGGGTAGGTTTTTTCTCATTTTTGTACCGGGTCGGCAGAAATAGAAAGGTAAGTTCCCACGCAAGCGCTGGCTGACTGGTCTGCACCGCTTTTGTCGAGGAAGTATAAAAGGCTTTACGGCGATTGCAAAAGCCGGCCCCTGACTAGCGTGTGTTATGTGCAGGCCGTTTTTATTGTTAGATAGCGGCGATGCACTATGCTTGCAACGGAAAAACCTAAAATGAGGATGGAAATGGCAGAATATCAATCACGGCAGTTGCAATTCAGCGGCAGCGGTGGCGAGTATTTCCGGATTTGGATCGTCAATGTCTGCTTGAGTATCGTCACCTTGGGCGTTTACTCAGCCTGGGCCAAAGTCAAACGTAACCAATATTTTTACCGCCACACTACCTTAGCCGGTGCGGGTTTTGACTACCACGGCGATCCCAAGGCGATCTTGAAAGGACGCATCGTCGCTTTTCTATTGTTTGCTGGTTATACCCTGGTCGGTGAATTCGATCAGCTTGCAGGCGTGGCAATTTTGCTGGTGATCGTATCTGTGATGCCCTGGCTGTTGATGCGTTCGCTCCGCTTTAGAATGCATAACACCAGTTACCGAGGCTTACGTTTTGCGTTTCATGGCAGCACCGGCGCGGCGTACTTCAATTTTCTGCTATTGCCGGTATTATCGGCGTTGACTCTGGGGTTGCTCTGGCCGCTGGCGCAACAGCGCATGGCCCGTTACGCACGGGAAAACAGCACGTACGGTAATGAGTTTTTTAAATTCTTTGCCGGCATTGGCGCCTACTACCGCATCTATCTGATGACGATATTCATAGGTGTGCTGGTGTTTGCCGGCCTGATGGTCAGCGTTATGTTGCTGGGTAGCAAGGAGCTGATTCCGGTCGAGGCTGAGCAATTAGTCGCGATGAGTGTATTGGTCGCCGCGATAGGCACCTATTTGGCCTTGTTTTTACTGGCTTATCCCTATGTCGCGGCGCGTCTGCAGAACTTAGTCTGGAATAGCACGCAATTGGGTCCGCACGGGTTTCAGGCCCAGCTTCAAGCGAGGGAGATGCTGGGTATTATGTTTAGCAACGTCCTGTTGACTTTGCTGACCTTTGGGCTGTACAAGCCGTTTGCTGATATTCGTTTGGCGCGCTATCGCATCGAGCGCGTCGCATTATTGCCACGCGGCAGCATCGACGAGTTTGTGGCCGGTTTGCAGACTAATAGGTCTGTCGCCGGCGAGGAAATGGCCGAGATGTTTGATTTCGATATTGCCTTGTAAATGTTGCTTACGGCCGTTTACTACGACGGGCGGCAAGCCCGGCCGCATCCCGTTACCCTCTGTGTTGAGGGCGACAAGCTGTTGTTGCAGGGCCGGGAGATTGTGCGGCGCGAAAATTTAGCCAGTCTGAAAATTCCGCCGCCGCTCGGCAGCACGCCGCGCCTGATTTTGTTCGCCGATGGCGGCCGTTGTGAAGTGGCAGATCGACAAGGTTTTGCCGAGATGTTGCCGGATAGAGCACTGGCCGGTATGGAAAATAGCTGGTGGTATGCGTTGGCAGTGTTGTTGTTAACTTTGAGTCTGCTTGTCGCGTTGTATTTGTTTGCTCTGCAGCATCTGACTCTGCACATCATGTGGATGCGATGAGTGTTTTTGGGGTACTTATTTGGCCTTGTTTTTACTGGCCTATCCCTGCGTCGCGGCGCGTTCGCAGAACTTAGTCAGAAATAACACGCAATTTGGACCGCTTGGTTTTTAGGCCCGGTTTGTGGCGCGGGAGATGGTGGGTATTATGTTTGGTAATGTACTGTGGACTTTGGGCTTGTACAAGCAGTTTGCCGCTATTCGCTTGGTGCTGTATCGCATCGAGCGCGTCGCATTATTGCCACGCGGCAGCATCGACGAGTTTGTGGCCGGTTTGCAGACTAATACGTCTGCCGCCGGCGAGGAAATGGCCGAGATGTTTGATTTCGATATTGCCTTGTAAATGTTGCTTACGGCCGTTTACTACGACGGGCGGCAAGCCCGGCCGCACCCTGTTACCCTCTGCTTAGAGGGTGACAAATTATTGTTGCAGGGCAGGGACATTGTCCGCCGCGAAGATTTAGCCAGTCTGAAAATTCCGCCACCGCTCGGCAGCACGCCGCGCCTGATTCTGTTCGCCGACGGCGGCCGTTGCGAAGTCGCCGACCGGCAAGGCTTTGCCGAGATGTTGCAGGATGCAGGTAGTAGCGCGGTAGCGGGTATGGAAAATAGTTGGTGGTATGCGTTGGCGGCGCTGCTGTTAACTTTGAGCCTGCTCGTTGTTGCGTATTTGTTTGGATTACCTTATGCGGCGCGGGCGGCGGCGGACCAAGTGCCGGTTTATTTGCTGGAACGGATGGATACGCAGTTTTTCGCCAGCCTTGATCAAACCTTATTGAAGCCCAGCACACTATCCGACGAACGTCGGCAAACTATTCAGGATGGCTGGCAGCGCTTGGCTTTGCCGCCGGGTGAGGATAGACCGGCGCATATTGAATTTCGCGCTAGCCCGACATTGGGTGCCAACGCTTTCGCGTTACCGGGCGGCAACGTGCTGCTGCTCGACGACTTAGTGAGTTTGGCGAGTAACGACCAAGAAATTTTGGCGGTGCTGGCCCACGAAATGGGCCATGTCCACGAAAAACATTCCTTGCGGCAGATGCTTCAGGCTTCTGTGGTGGGTTTGGCGATGGCTTGGTACATCGGCGATGTCAGCAGTCTGCTGGCCGTCGCGCCGACCGTATTATTACAAACCCGCTATTCGCGCGATTTCGAACGCCGTGCCGACGCTTTTGCCGCAGAACTGTTGCGCGCCAACGCTATTCCGGTCAGTCGGCTGGCCGATATATTGGAAAAACTGGAGGCCGCCCATCAAACCACAGTACCCAAACAACCTGTAGAATCGGTTGAAGCGCTGGATTATTTATCCAGCCATCCCAATACCGAAGAACGGATCAAACGCTTGCGCGGGCTGTAAAATGCTCGGCAGCCGGAGTATTTTGGCTATCAATTTATAGGTATCAGGAGAACAAAACACCATGAAATGTCTTTATGTCCTCGCGCTGGCGGGGCTGCTGGCAGCCGGCGGAACCGGTTGTGCCTATACTGCCAAACCAGACCAGCAGGCGCAAAATCGCAAAGTGCATCACGTGGTTATCGTTTGGTTGAAACAGGCTGGAGACGAACAGCTGCGCCAACACTATATTCAACAGAGTGCAGGCTTGGCGAAATTGCCGGGCGTGCTGGCTTACGATGTCGGTACACCGGCGGCGATTAAGCGTGGACGCGCGAATGCTGCCTTAGATGAAAGCTATGATGTGGCCGTATCCGGCATTTACGAAAGCCAGCAGGCTTACGAGGCGTTTTTACAGAATCCGGAATATCTGCGTGTGGCGCAACAGGTGCTGCGGCCTTTGGTGGATAAATATAAGATTTACGATTTTATCGAGTAATGACGTTGTGACCAGCCGTTTCCCGGATCTGTAGACAGGAATGGCTGGACAGTATCAGTCTGGCTTCTTCAGCGCCGGCAGCATGTGGCTTAAGGTGTTGTCGCGCTGCACGTAATGATGAAATAGTACCGCCGATACGTGTAAGCCAATCAGGTAATAGCCGATCACACCGCCGGTTTCGTGTATTTCTTTGATCGTCTTGGCCAGTTCCTTGTTTTCGGCGATCAGCGCCGGCAACTCCAGACCAAAGAATGGAATTGTTTTACCGGCCGCGCTTAATGCCAGCCAGCCGGCTATCGGCATTCCCAACATCAATCCATAAAGCAATAGATGCACCAGACGTGCCGCCTGCCGTTGCCAGGCCGGCGGTTCCGGCAATGTGGCCGGTGTGGGGCCGGCCAGACGGAAACCCAGTCTCGGTAACAGCAGCATTAACACCAATAAACCCAGCATAAAATGCAGGGCTTTCATGGTTTCACGCGGGTCGCTGCCTTTGGGGAACAACTCGCGTAGCTCGATACAGGCATATCCGGCTGCTATCACGATGAACGTCAGCCAGTGCAAGGCAATCGTCATCGTGCCATAGCGTTCGTTGGCATGGTTTTGCATCGTTAATTACGCCTTTTTGCCAAGAAAATCATAATACGCCGAATTTGCAATGAGCCGATTTGCCAAACGATGCCCGCGATTGGGTGATTTAAAACCCTAGCGATGGGTTTATTTTTTCAAAGCGGAGGCTTCCGCGGCGCGGCGGGTGATTTCCGCCCAATCGCCGGCATCGACCAGCTCGGACGGTGCCATCCAGGAGCCGCCGACACAGGCCACATTGCTTAGTGCCAGATATTCCACCGCGTTTTTCGGATTGACGCCGCCGGTCGGGCAGAAGGTCACTTGCGGCAGCGGGCCGCCGATGGATTTCAGCATCGGGATGCCGCCCGCCGCTTCGGCCGGGAAAAACTTCATCGCGGTAATGCCCTTGTCCATCAAGCGCATTACTTCGCTGGGAGTGATGACGCCGGGCAAAATCGGCACGCCGGAAGCCAGAGCCGCATCCAGCAAGCTGTCGGTGACGCCTGGACTGACGATAAATTCCGCGCCGGCGTCAATCGCGTTTTTCAGGGTTTGGGTATTAATGATGGTGCCGGCACCGACAATCGCGCCCGGTACTTCGGCTTTGATGCGGCGGATAGCGTCCAGTGCTACGGGCGTCCGTAAGGTGATTTCCAATACTTTCAATCCGCCTTCCACCAACGCGCGCGCCAGCGGCACGGCTTGTTCCAGTTGATTGATTACCATCACCGGCATTACCGGGGAGGTGGTCATGACTTCTTTTATTGATACGGTCATTTGTTATTTTCCTAATGTGAGGGTGCTTGGAAAACCCACGCCGTGAAGCGTGCGTGTTTGACAAAACGACAACGGTCTCGGGGTAAACCCTAAACCGTATAGGTTGTCGATGCGGTTTTGCCGCCGTGTCCGGTCCAGTCGGTATGAAAAAACTCGCCTCGGGGCCGGTCGGTGCGTTCATACGAATGCGCGCCGAAATAGTCTCTTTGCGCTTGCAGCAGATTGGCGGGCAGCCGTTCGGTGCGGTAGCCGTCGAAATAAGCCAAGGCTGACGAGAAGGCCGGCGTTGGGATGCCCAATTGTATGCCCAGTATCACGGCTTGACGCCAGCCCGCTTCGGCTTGCTTCATGGCATCGACGAAGAAGTCGGCCAGCAGCAAGTTTTCCAGATCGGGATTTTGCTGGTAAGCCTGTTTGATGTCGTTCAGGAACTGGCTGCGAATAATACAGCCGCCGCGCCACATCAAGGCAATCTCGCCGTAATTCAGTGCCAGCTGGTATTCCTTGGCGGCTTCGCGCATCAATCTAAAGCCTTGCGCGTAGGAAATGATTTTCGAGGCGTACAAGGCTTGGCGAATCGCCTGAATCATCGCGGCTTTGTCGCCGCTAAAGCTGGTGCTGGTTTTAGGTAAGGCTTTGGCTGCGCGGATGCGCTCGTCTTTTTGTGCGGACAGGCAACGGGCAAAAACCGACTCGCCGATCAAGGTGAGCGGGATACCTAGGTCCAGCGCATTAATGCCGGTCCATTTGCCGGTGCCTTTTTGGCCGGCGGTATCCAGAATGCTGTTCAGCAAGGGTTGGCCGTTGTCTTCTTTGTAAGCCAGGATGTTGGCGGTGATTTCGATCAAATAAGAGCTTAATTCGCCTTGATTCCACTCGGCGAAAATTGCCTGCATTTCATCGGTGCTTAAGTTCAGCCCTTCGGCCAACAATTGATACGCTTCGCAAATGAGCTGCATGTCGCCGTACTCGATGCCGTTATGCACCATTTTTACATAGTGACCGGCGCCGTTATCGCCTACCCATTCGCAGCAAGGGTCGCCGTCGACATGGGCGCTGATGGCTTGAAAAATCGGCTTAACCGCTGGCCAGGCCGCCTTATTGCCGCCGGGCATGATGGAAGGGCCGTGCCGGGCGCCTTCTTCGCCGCCGGATACGCCGGTGCCGACGTAGAGCAGGCCTTTTTCCTGCAAATATTGAGTGCGGCGGTTGGTGTCGGTAAACAGCGAATTGCCGCCGTCGATGATGATGTCGCCGGCTGACAGCAAGGGCAGCAAGTCGTCGACATATTGATCGACGACAGTACCGGCCTTGACCATTAACATCACCTTGCGCGGCGACTCCAGGCTGTTGACCAGCTGTTCCAGAGAATGCGTACCGATGACTTGGGTGTTTTTAGCCGGGCCGTCGAGAAACTCATCGACTTTGCTGGTGGTGCGGTTATACACCGCCACTTTGAAACCGTGGTCGTTCATGTTCAGAACCAAATTCTGTCCCATGACCGCCAAGCCGATTAAACCGATATTTGCTTTCATGTGCTTGCCTACTGTAAACGTTGTCGTTGTGGGGTGATGACACAATGTTGCTTAATTCTGGTTTCAAGAAAGTCGTCCTTCCGTGGAAGGACGGATTTGGCAAAGTGAAACTAAGACGGCATTGCTTAAAACGTGTGAATCTCAGTCCACGAAAAACAGATTGGTCGCTCCGGTTTCCGAGGTCGATGCGTTTGCCCGCATTGCGCCAAACAGTTCGCGACCCATACCAAAATGATGGCCGGTAGCGCTGTTGGCAGTAGGCACGCGGGCATCGAATTCGGCTTGATCCACCAGCACGTTGACTTCCCCGGTTTGGGTGTTTAAGGCAATGATGTCGCCGTCGCGGACCTTGGCCAGCGGGCCGCCGTCTATGCATTCCGGCCACATGTGAATGGCCGACGGTACCTTGCCGGATGCGCCGGACATGCGGCCGTCCGTGACCAATGCGACATGAAAGCCGCGGTCTTGCAATACGCCCAATACCGGCGTCAATTTATGCAATTCCGGCATGCCGTTGGCTTTTGGGCCCTGGAAGCGCAACACCACGATCACGTCTTTTTCCAGTTCGCCGCGTTTGAAGGCAGCCACCACGTCCAGTTGGTCGTCGAACACCATTGCCGGTGCGGTAACCACCTGATGCTTTTCCGCAACGGCGGAAATTTTTGAGACGCCGCGGCCCAGGTTGCCGTGCATTACGTGCAGACCGCCGCCCGCAGCGAAAGGTTGTTCTACGCTGCTAATCACGTCCGGATCCAGCGACACAGCCGGCCCTGCTTCCCAGCTTAGCTTGCCGTCGTTCAGCGTCGGCACTTGGCTGTATTGCGCCATGCCGCGCTGGTCGCCGATGGTCAGAATGTCGCCGTGCAGTAAACCATGCTCGAGCAATTCCTGAATCAGCAAGCCCATGCCGCCGGCAGCTTGGAACTGGTTGACGTCGGCCGGACCGTTCGGGTAAATCTTGGTCAATAACGGAATCGCTTTGGATAGATTATCGAAATCGTCCCAGTTGATGATGATGCCGGCCGCACGGGCGATGGCGATCAAATGGATGGTGTGATTGGTCGAGCCGCCCGTCGCCAGTAAGCCGATAATCGCGTTGATGATGGCTTTTTCGTTGACGACGTGAGCAATCGGCCGGAAGTCGTCACCCAGCGCGGTAAATTTCAACACTTGTTTGGCAGCGGCTTTGGTTAATTCGTCGCGCAGCGGGGTGTAAGGGTTGACGAATGAACTGCCCGGCAAGTGCAGACCCATGATTTCCACCATCATCTGATTGCTGTTGGCGGTGCCGTAAAAGGTGCAGGTGCCGGGGCTGTGGTAGGCCTTGGATTCCGATTCCAGCAGTTCTTTTTCGCCGACTTTGCCTTCGGCGAATTTTTGCCGGGTGCGGGATTTTTCCTTGTTGGAGATGCCGGTAGTCATCGGCCCGGCGGGCACAAAAACCGCAGGCAAGTGGCCGAAACTCAAGGCGCCGATCAGCAAGCCGGGCACGATTTTGTCGCAGACGCCCAAATACAAGGCGGCGTCGAACATGTTATGGCTCAAGCCAATCGCCGTGGATAACGCAATCACGTCGCGGCTGAACAGCGACAATTCCATGCCCGGCATGCCTTGGGTGACGCCGTCGCACATGGCCGGCACGCCGCCGGCGAACTGGGCGACGCCGCCGGCTTCGCGCACTGCTTGTTTGATCAGTTCCGGGTAGTGTTGATACGGTTCGTGTGCCGACAGCATGTCGTTGTAAGCGGAGATAATGCCGACGTTGGCTTTCACGGCATGCGATAGCGCGTCTTTTTCAGCCGCCGAACAGACGGCAAAACCGTGGGCCAGATTCGCGCAAGGCAGATTGGTACGTTGTGGGCCGTTGGCAATGGCGGCGTCGATGCGGGCCAGATAAGCAGCGCGGCTTTCCCGGCTACGTTCCACCACGTCGGCGGTCACTTTTTCTAAAACAGGATGCATAAGCTCTCCAGGGCAGCAGATGGGGTGGTGTCGACGCGCCGAACGGCGTTTTGGAATCGAGAGTGATCGGGTTATGCGCGTCTAACCCACCCTAAATTTAAGCGGCTAAGGTGCCCAGTACAATTCCACCGGCACGTCTTCCTGATTCAATAAGGCCCGAATCGGCATGTCCTCTACCGGGCCCGGTTTCTGGGCGCTGTTGAACACCGCCAACTTATCTTCGCCGGTGAACAAAATCACGATGCGTTCCGACTTTAATAAAGCGTTGCGGGTCAGGGTCAGGCGTTCCGTATTGGGGCCGGTCACTTCGCTCTGAATGGCGGTGATGGCCGCGGTCAGATTTTGATTGTCCTCACTCAATGCGTTGGCCAGACCTTCTGCGTGCGGAAACAGCGAAGCGGTATGACCGTCCGGGCCCATGCCGACGATGCTCAGCGTGAAAGGCTGCGGCAGTTTGGCGTAACGGCCTTCAGCCTCTGCCTGACCTTGTTTTGCCTTGGCAGCCGGGGTTTTCATGCCGATAAACTCAACGTTTTTGGCGTTGTTGATCAGCAGGCTGCGGCGAATTAAAGCTTCGTTGCTGGCGCTGTGTTGATTGTCCACCCAGCGTTCGTCCACCAGCGCCACCTTGATTTTTTTCCAATTCAAATCGGATTTGGACAAAGCTTCATAAAGCGGGGCAGGGGTGCTGCCGCCCGACACCAATAAAGTGGCTTGACCGTGTTTGCTGACGGCTTCGGATAACACATCCTGGCATTCGGCCACCAAGGCGGTAAACAGGTGGTTACGTTGTTCGAAAAAAAATTCTCTAACCATGTTCGTTGTTCTCGTGATGGATACAGATTGATTACTCTTCCCAGGCGCGGCCGTCGCGGGCCAATAATGCCACGGAGGCAATCGGCCCCCAGCTGCCAGCCGGGTAAGATTTTGGAGCGCTGTGGTTTTGCGCCCAGGCGTCTTGGATCGAATCGACCCAGGCCCAGGCTTGTTCGATTTCCTCGCGGCTTAAAAACAGTGTGGTGTTGCCGCGCAGGGCTTCCAGAATCAGTTTTTCGTAGCCGCCGAAAATACTGTTTTTCTTGAAGGTTTCCGAAAAACTCAAGTCCAGCTTGGTTTGTTGCAATTTGATATTACCGTCTATGCCCGGCACTTTGTTCAACATCACTACGTCCACGCCTTCATTGGGCTGCAAATGGATCACCAGTTTATTGGCCGGCAGGTCGCGGAAGCTGTCCTTGAAGATGTTGTGCGGCAATTGCTTGAAGTTGACGACGATTTCCGTACGCTTATTGGGCATGCGCTTGCCGGTGCGCATGTAAAAAGGTACGCCGGCCCAACGCCAATTGTCGATGTCCACCCGAATCGCTACAAAGCTTTCGGTGGTGCTTTCCTTGTTGGCACCGTCCTCTTCCAGGTAACCCGGCACCGCCGCACCTTTGATAAAACCGGCGGTGTATTGGCCGCGCACGGTTTTTTCCTCGACATTGCGTGCGGTAATCGGCCGCAAGGCTTTCAACACCTTGATTTTTTCCATGTGGATGCTTTCCGCTTCCAGATCGGCCGGCGGCTCCATCGCTACAAAGGTCAGAATCTGCAGTAAGTGATTTTGCAGCATGTCGCGCAACTGGCCGGTTTTATCAAAGTATTCCCAGCGGCCTTCGATGCCGATGTCTTCACCCACCGTAATCTGGATATGATCTATGGTGTTGTGGTTCCAATTGGTAGTGAAAATCGAGTTGGCAAAACGCAGGGCCAGCAGATTCAATACCGTCTCTTTGCCCAGGTAGTGGTCGATACGATAGACCTGATCTTCCTGGAAGACTTCTTCGACGACGTCGTTGATCTCCTTGGAAGACTTCAAGTCGTGGCCGATGGGCTTTTCCATCACCATCCGCGATTCGGCGGTCAATACGCCGCAGCTTTGCAAACCCTGGCAGATACTTTTGAATAGAAACGGCGCTACCGCAAAATAGTTGACCATCACCCGCTTTTCCGGATCGACTGCGGCATTCAACTGCAGATATTGCTCCGGTTGAGTCAGGTCGATTTTCAAGTACGATAATCTTTGCGACAGCCGCTCCCAGATTTCCGGGTTTATCTCTTTGTTTAAGAACGATTTCAGGCTGTTATGGGCAATTTGGACGAAGCCTTCACTGGTTTCCTCCAAACGGTCGACGCCGATAATCCGGGTATCGGCTTCCAGCAAATTGGATTTTTCCAGACGATACAACGAAATTAGTAACTTTCGTTTCGATAGGTCACCCAATGCGCCGTAAATCACCAGGTCGCAAGGTTTGTAATTTTGATTTTTCATCAGTGATACTAGGAATGAAGAAGAGGGTTGATCGGCTTTGGCATGTCGATTTCCGCGCGCAAACTAAACGCACGTTGCAGGAAACTCTGAGCCCGGATCAGTCGAAAATGCCGCCATTATAATGTTCGTTGTCGGTTTGGAACAAGATCAAAGGCCGCCAAGGCCGGATTTATAGGGGTTGGCGGCGCACAAAACGCTTGACTGCTAGCCGAACATCTCGGTGGTATAACGATAGGCTTGTATCTTGTCAGACCAATAGGCGGCGGGTAAGCCGGCCTTTTGTTTTAAGTGTTGTAAAAACTCGGTGGGGTTGGGTAAATCTTCCCACACCGAGGGCAGGAAGGTGCCGCGCCGGGCGCTTTCCTGCAAAATGATGCCGTCTATGCCGGGGCGCAGTTGCGCGATCAGATCCGCTTCGGACAAAAATGTCAGTGCTACGGCGGGGCTAAGCACGGAGATATGTAAGTCAAGATCGGCCACTTCACCAGCGGCTAATGGCGGAAAGCGCCGATCCCGGAACGCTGCCGCAAAGGCATTTTCCGCTACATCTTCCGCCAGAGGCCTTACCGCTTCCAGCATGCCGATACAGCCGCGCAATTGGCCACGGCTTTCCAGGGTGACGAAAGTCGCGCGGATTTCGCGTAATTCCTCTGGATAAGCATCCAAATCAACCGGTAACGGCCGACCGGTTTGCAGGCCGTGGGCTATGGATTGCCGGGCTAGTGCCAGCAAGCGATTTTGCGAGGTTTCAGTCAACGACATAGGCACCGTATCCCACCACTTGCTGTTTGTTACCGGCCGTGTCGCCGGAATTACGCAGATCTATGGTTTTAATAGACAGGCCTTTTTGTTTCAGTAGCTTCAACAAGCCGTTGACCGGCACCTTACCGCAGGCGGCCTCACCGCAAATTTCGTTGTATTGCAACTGCTCTATCATTCGGCTAGTCGCTTGGTCCAGGCGTTTGGCGGTGTCGTAGTCGTGATAATGGCTGAGATCGGAGCTGATCACCAGCAAGGTTTCATCGCCGCCCCACAACAGCTCCAGAGTTTGGCTGACTTGTTCGGGACTGGCGTCGCCGGCCACGATGGGGATCAGCGTGAATTGCTGTAAAACCGATTGCAGAAACGGCAGATGCACTTCCAGGCTGTGTTCCAGCGTGTGGGCTTGTTCGATGTATTCCACAAACGGCAAACTCAATAAGGCTTCGATAGCGGCCTTGTCTACCTCGACATCGCCGAGCGGGGTGGTGTAAGCCAGGGTTCTGCTGACTGCCAAGCCGCGAAACGCCACGTGATGCGAAGGGCCGATCAATACCACGCGGGTAATGCTGGCTGCGGCCGGCTTTAAACGGGCGTAAGCGGTAGCGGCTATCGGCCCGGAATAAACGTAGCCGGCATGCGGCACGATCATGGCTTTGGGCGCTTTGCCGGTGGGGCGTACGTCCTGCAAATAGCCGGATACCGCGTCGTGGAGCTGTTGGGGGTGGGCAGGATAAAACCGTCCTGCTACGGCGGGTTTTCTATTCATGCGCTGATCCTTTTTTAAAGTTTTAATACGATCAGAGGCCGGGCGGATAGCGGCGCGTCAAAAAATTGAATACCCCGCCCATCTTGGGTTTATTCTACTGCTAACTCTCGCCGATAACGACCCGATTTTATGCTTGGGGTTCAAGGAGCATCGCCATGACTACTTTACTCAGCGCGGATACCGCAGCCACCCGTTATTGGCATGTGTTGGCGGACGGCAAAGTGCAGTGCGACTTGTGTCCGCGCTTTTGCAAATTGCACGAAGGCCAACGCGGCTTGTGTTTTGTGCGGCAGAATCTGGATACGCAGATCGTGATGACCAGTTACGGGCGTTCCAGCGGTTTTGCGATAGACCCTATCGAGAAAAAACCCTTGAATCACTTTTTACCCGGTACGCCGATTTTTTCGTTCGGCACCGCCGGCTGCAATTTAGCCTGCAAGTTTTGCCAGAATTGGGACATCAGCAAGTCGCGGGAGATGGATACGCTGATGAGCCGGGCCGAGCCGGAAGCAATAGCCCGAGCCGCACTGGAGCACGCTTGCAGCAGCGTCGCCTATACCTACAACGATCCGGTGATTTTCCACGAATACGCCATCGATACGGCACAAGCCTGCCGGGAGCTGGGTTTGAAGTCCGTGGCTGTGACCGCCGGCTATGTCTGCGCCGAGCCGCGCGCGGAGTTTTACCGCTACATGGACGCGGCCAATGTCGATTTAAAAGCCTTCTCCGAGGATTTTTACCACAAGATCACCGGTGGCCATCTGCAAGCGGTGCTGGAAACGCTGCAATATTTAAAACACGAAACCCCGGTCTGGTTGGAGTTGACCACGTTGCTGATTCCCGGCGCCAACGATTCCGAGACGGAATTGGAAGCCATGACCCAATGGGTGGTCGAGCATCTTGGTCCGGATGTGCCCATGCATTTCACCGCGTTTCATCCGGATTGGAAAATGACTGATACCCCGCACACGCCGCGTGCCACATTATTGCTGGCGCGCAGCATTGCCTTGAAAAACGGCGTGCGTTACGCCTATGTCGGCAATGTTCACGACAAATCGGCGGAGAGCACTTATTGCCACGGCTGCGGGAAAATTTTGATTGGCCGCGACTGGTACGAACTGTCGGATTGGAATTTGGATGCCGCCGGCAACTGCCGGTTTTGCGGATGTTCTTGTGCCGGGGTGTTTAATCCTTTACCCGGCGATTGGGGTGCCAAGCGCCAGGCAGTCAAGTTTTAAGGTAGCGGGCCTGCTCTTAAGACCAGGCATCCGGATTGATTTGGCCGATAGCCTGAAATGTGGGTTTGCAGAATAGATAGCCTTGAAACAGCGTGACGCCGCAGCCCAGCAGAAAATCCCGTTCGGCCTTGGTTTCGATGCCTTCCGCCAGCACTTCGATGCCGAGTTCGCGGCAGATTTGCACAACCCCTCCCACTATCGCCTGTTTGGGTTTGCTGAGATTGATGTCGCGCACCAAATCCATATCCAGTTTCAGCACATCCGGCTGGAATTCGGCGAGTAGGTTCAGGCCGGCGTAGCCCGCGCCGAAGTCGTCGATAGCGGTTTTAAAACCAAAGCGCCGGTATTCGGTGAATATATTGATTAAATGCGGACGGTCGGACACATCCTCGCCTTCAATCACTTCGAAAATGATGCGGTCTTTGGAAAAGTTGTAGCGTTGCGCGGCTTCAAAAGTCGAGCGGATACAGGCTTCGGGTTGGTAAACCGCATTCGGCATGAAGTTAATCGATACAAACTCCTGGATACCCAACCTCGCTGCGCCTTCCACGGCTTTAATCCGGCAGTTTTGGTCGAAGCGATAGCGGTTGGCATCGGTGACTTTGGCGAGTATCGATGCGGCCGATTCGCCGTTAACACCGCGCACCAGCGCTTCGTGGGCAAAAACGGTGCGGGCAAAAAAATTGACGATGGGCTGATAGGCAAAACTAAAATCGAAATCCAGTTCTTCCAGGTCTCGGCAACGGTTACAGCTGGGCAGGTCGGTATTGGTGTTGGTCTGTGGCGAATTTGGTGCGGTATTTTCTGGCATAACGGATTCTCGAAATCGATGTCAGGATGTTGATCATCCTTGCTTGAGCAGGCTTGCTTCCCTGGTAATCGTCATTATCAAGTGTAGCGAAGTTGATGCGAATCATCATTAACTTCGCAAGTTTTCGATTACTGGGTCAAGTTGGTTTTAGGATTCACTGAATTAGTTCAGTGTCAAATTCTAAGATTTAATTATTTGAACCAGCATCAATTTTGATTCTGCAGGGAAACTTGCATATGATAGCCCAACAAATTTAAGTCGGTGCCTGCTCATACTGTCCCTGCAAATATTCAGCAGGCTTCTGGCAAACGGAACTTAAGGGAATTCCATGAAAAAACCTCGATCACTCGATCACGACGGCCTGGATGGCATTATTCCGTCTACGGACAAAGCGCGGCTGAATTCTGCCAATCCGCAGGGCAAATCAGACAAAACCTTTAAAAAACCCTTGCGCCGCAATGTGCCGTGGTTGCTTGGTGTGATTGGTTTGCTGGCCGTGGTGGCGGTTTTAGTGCCTGATTTAGCGCAAAAGCCGCCAGCCATTAGCCAGACCGCAGCCTTGAATAAACCGGCAACACCAGCAACCGGTCCTGAGCCGGCAACCCCCGATACCCAAGCGCCGCAGCCCTCAACAGAAGCCGCTCCAGCCTTGCTTGCCGAGGCTAAACCGGATCAAGCGATTGCTGCGAAGCAAGAGGCGCAACAGTCGGCATCCGGCAACGACAATCCGCAAACATCGGATCCGATGCCTGAGTTACCTACAGAGCCGACCGCGGCGGGTATTCCCAAAGTCTCGCCGGATACTGCGGCGCAAATCTCTGGCACGCGGTCTTTTACTGTGTATTTCAAATTCGATTCCAGCAAATTAACGCCGGAATCTGCGAACAGCAGCAACGAACTATTGAGCGCGGCCAGAAGCTGCCAAAACCGAATCAAACTGACCGGGCATACCTGCAATTTGGGTAGTGATGCCGCCAACGTGCAGTTGGGCGTGACGCGGGCTAATGCCGTTAAAAGACTGTTGGTCGGCAAAGGTATCGGCTCAACAGCCATCTTCACCGCATCGGAAGGTATGAGAAATCCGGCGGCGCCGAACGATACCAAAGAGGGCCAGGCCTTAAATCGTCGGGTCGAATTGCAGTGTGTGGATAATTAACCGAATTGAAGAGGGTAGACGCTATGATACAAAACAGTAAATCAGACTATCAGATAGCCCAGCAGCAAATTCTCGACGGTATTATTTCCGGCGAGTTCGATATCGAAAATCGCAACGATCTGGGCCCGCTGATTCCCATTCGCTTGTTTCAAGCCTTGCGCATGGTGGCTTTGGGTTCAAACGTAGAAGACATATTAGGCCAGGGTGCTCCTTCGCTGGTTTATCATTCCGGCCAGAGTTTGGGTTTGGCGATGGGCCAAATTGCCGCCGCCAATATCGATAAAGACCTGGAAACCTATGTCGGCAAAATCAAATTGCTGTGCCGGCAGCTGAGTATCGGCTTGGTGGTGCCGGATAAAGTGGACTTGTCGGCGGGCGTGCTGGAGTTAAGGGTGGACGAATGCGTGTCCTGCGCCGGTATTCATCATGTGTCGGCGCCTATTTGCCATTTCGAAGCCGGCATGGTCGGCGGCATCGTCAAAACTTTTTTCAATCGTAATGTAAAGGCCACCGAAACCAAGTGCAACGCGCTGGGCGATAAGACGTGTTTAATCCGCGTCGATTTACTGTAGGTTGATAATTATTAAAAGCATCAGGAGAGCAACATGAGTAGTAATGTCCAATTTCTCGATCCGCGCAAATCTCAGAACAACGAAATCGATTCCATCTTGCGCAATCTGATGAACATCCAGGGCGTGTCGGCGGCGGCCATTGTCGATAGCGACGGCTTTGTCACGCATATTCACCGCGATTTTGAAATCAACACCGACGCCATCGGCGCTTCGGTGCAGGTGGTGTTCGGCGCGGCGGCCAAAGCGGCGCAACATGTCGGCCATCATTTAACCAATATGGTGATCTGCGAAAACAACGACGGCTACATTTTATCGACGCCGATAGACGCGGGCTTTATTCTGGCTCTGGTCACCCAGCGGGAAGCGTTGTTAGGACGGGTGCGGTTTGAATTAAAAGAAACCATTCCGGTATTGAAAAAATTGTTCACCAGTTATCTGGCCAATTAACCGCCGTCTAGAGCTTAACTATGCATTGGTTTGAATCGCAGTTGGCGCAGTTGGATACGCTCGCCGACGATTATCTCACCGCGCGCCGGCAACCTGCGGCCGACATCGTCAATGTCAGCGAAGCCACCCGCTTAAAGCGTGCGGCATTCATTGACGCCGTGCAGTCTGTCGTGGATAAAGTGGTCAAGATCAATGGCGTAAGCGCTTGCGCAGCCTACCACGACGGCCTGATTCTGGCCCAATCCGCGGAAGCGCCCAATATGGATGCGTTCGGGGCGATTATTCAGGAAACCATTCGTGCTGCACAGCACGGTGAAACCTCGCTGGGTTTGGGCGAGATCGAACAGATCGTCATTGTCGGTGCCGTCAACAAGCTGGCAATGCTCAGCGTCGGGCCTATCATTTTGTGTATTTCCAGTCCCAAGGGCGTCAATCTGGCCTCTGTGTTAAGTCAGGCTAAATAGACGGCGGCAAGTCTATCCAGCCGTCGTTTCTTCCTTCTCGCCGGGTGCTGGCGAGAAACCCCATCCCCACGTTCGTAGAAATTGCCCTCCGTTACCAACTGAACTAAGCTGTTTAGTGAACGGGGTGTTGTCCCGCGGTTTCATAAAAATAACTAGATCTTCGCGTTATTAACCCGGCCCTATTGGTCGCGGGTATGCCGTCCGGGCTGAGCTCGTCGAAGTCCAGGCTGGTGTGGGCGATGTTTAAGGGCCGGGTTAATAAATCTCACTGGGGGGATGCAAAATGAAAGACTGTGGGTCTCAATTTGGCGTCGGCTGGTCTATCGGACTGGTTTTTGTGTTTAGTGTGCTGCGCCAGCCCTTAACGCTGGCGGCGGAACCCGGCGGCGACTTCGAAGCCGATTCCCAGGCTGGCCGGACGTTTTCGACTGATTTGAAAGCGGCTGACGATGCTGTTATCGACACCCGTCTTTCCGAACAGGCCGATGAGGCCGGCAGGGATGTGGCGGATATGGATCTGCTGGAGCTGGTGAATGTCAAGGTGTCGCCGTTCGATGTGTCTTCCCAGCTTGATAGCGGATACCTTGCTTCGAATTCGGTGTCCGGCTCCCGTTTCGATGCACCGATCAGCGACTTGCCGTTTGCGCTCCAAGCCTTTACCGAGTCGTTCATCAAGGATCAAAAACCCCGCGATATTTTCGACATAGCCCGCTATTCGCCGGGAGTCACTTACCGCAGCAACGACTTCAACGAAGGCAACGCCAACTTGGCCATTCGCGGCTTTGCAGTGGGTTCTCTGGCCGGCGGCAATATTCACACGTTGCGCGACGGCGTCCACGGTCCGTCCATTTTGGATTTCACCAATATCTCGCGGCTTGAAGTGGTCAAGGGGCCGGCATCGTTTCTGTACGGTCAGGTCGCGCCCGGCGGTATCGTCAATGTCATCACCAAAAACCCGCAGCGCCGGTTTGCCGCTGCTGCGGATGCGCGTTACGGTTCCTACGGTGAGTACCGTTTTGATGTTGACGTAACGGGACCGGCTACAAAAAGCCTGTTCTACCGGCTGGCGGCTTCTTATGATCAGGATATGCATTACTGGGAGCCTTATGATGCGCATTCCTGGAACATCTCGCCTTCTTTGCTTTGGCAACCCAGCGACCGCCTGAGTGTCTCGGTAAAATACGAAAACTTCGAAAAAATAGAAGAGCCCCAACTCATGCAAAAGCCCGGCTACAACACGCATGCCGGCGTGTTGCCCACTGCCGCGGACCCCAACCTTTCCGGCGTCGATGTACCGGGTTTGCCCGACAATTGGAACAGCATGGCTTACAGCGACTATCGGCGTAGCCACACCCACAATCTCAGTACCTGGATAGACTTTAAGGCCGACGAACATTGGAATCTGCGCACCGGCTATTCGCATCTGGAATACGATGTCGATGCCCTGTTTACCGGTAACTTGGGCATGAGTAATAACACGACGTTGATGCAGGGTCGTCGAGTCAGGCAGCAAGCCTACAGCAACCGTGACGACACGATAGAACTGCAAGGCGTGGGTAAGTATGACCTGGGCTTCGCCAGTCTGCGCTTGCTGCTGGGCGGTCAATACATTGACCGCAACTTCCATCGCACCGCCGGCCAGGCACCCAACGATCCGGCCTTGGGCAGCAATCCTACCGCTTCGCCCTTGCCTTTGTGGGATCTCGGCAATCCCAACACCTGGAACCGCCATACGGCGATACCCTTATCCCGGCTGACGACCAGCCTCACCGACGAGAACGTGAACGCTGTCGACAAATCGGTCTACGGCAGCTCTACCTTCGGTTTTTTCGATGACCGTTTGCTGCTGTTGGCCGGTTGGCGCTGGACATCAACAGAAAGCCAATACACAAACCGCCTGACCGGCCAAGCACAGGGCGCCACCGCAAGTGCGGTCACGCCCCAATACGGGCTGCTCTTCAAGCTGGCACCCGAATGGTCGTTGTTCGCCAGCTACGCGGAATCGTTCGTGCCGGGTACTTTTCCGGCCAACAATCTGGACGGTAGCACGTCGATTCCCAAGCCGACTGAGGGCTGGGGTTATGATGTCGGCATTAAAGCGGACTGGTTTGACGGTCGTTTGTCCAGCACGCTGACTTACTTCGAGATCTTAAATAAAAACATCGTCAACGATATGGCGTTGACCAATTCCGCCGGCGGCATCACCATTTACGGTCTGCAAAGCGGTGAACAGCGTTCCCGGGGTATTGAATGGGACGCCACCGCTAAACTGACAGACGACTGGCAACTGTATCTGTCCTACAGCTACATGGATGCCAGGATCACCGAATTCAGCGGTCAGGACCATGCCATCCTCGCCCAAGACCCCGGCACGCTCGATGCAGCGGGGCTGGCTAACTACAAGAACGTCAATCGCTTCCACAACGCCCCGCTGCAAATGAGCGCGCCGCATCTGGCCAACCTTTGGACACGTTACGACTTTAGCATTGAGGCGTTGCGCGGCCTGCATTTGGGCGGCGGTGTCAATCTGGTCTTCGATCAGACTTTGTTACCCGATAGCCCGGCTAATTCGCGGCAGACTTATGCTTTGTTGAACGCCCTCATCGGTTATACCTGGGAAGTGGGAGGGCATAGTATGAGCGTGGATCTGATGGGCAAAAACCTGCTGGACGAACAATACCGGCCTTCGCAAAGCAGCCGTAGCAGGCCCCGCGAGTTGATGATCAACTTTTCGGTGAAGTTTTGATACCGGGGCTAAGACTATGACACTAGCCGACTATCGGTACTGTTTCGCAGCGGCAAGCCGGTTAGCATTGGGCATTGCCAATGTTGGGCGCTATGCCGGATGTGTTACGCAAGGAGTGCGGTTTTGAGTGCTAATTCATCAGGGGCTTGCGATCAATGTGCAGGCAATAAGCTATGTCCGAGGCGCCATGCCAGGGCGGCCCTTTGGCTTGCTGCCCTGTTGCTGCTGCCGGGTTTGGCAGTCGGCCAGGAGGTGATAGTCGATAACCCCTACAAAGTAAAAGCGGCCTTTCTGCGTAATTTCGCCCATTACGTGGTCTGGCCGAAACAGGCGCTTCCCGCCGGAAATGCGCCTTGGTGTATCGGTGTGCTGGGGCCTGATCCGTTTGGCGATATTTTAGAAACCACCTTGCGCGGACGAACGGAGCAGGGCCGTGGCTTTGTCATTGTTCGCGCCGCCACGGTGGCAGAATTGCCGCCGTGTCAGATTGTTTTCATGGCTTATGCGGATGCCGCAAAGCGGCGCACGGCGCTGGCGGTGTTGAAACAGCAACCGGTTCTGACGGTCAGTGACGAGCCGGAATTCTTGCCGGATGGTGGAGTCATAGGATTTGAAGTGACGGATAGGGTGCGGATGAGCGTCAACCTCGATCAAGCCCGAGCGGTTTCCTTGACGATTCAGACCAAAATGTTGGAAGTGTCCAGTGAGATTTTGGAAAACGGCGAGCTGCGCCGAATGAGATAAGTCATGTCCATCCAAGCCACTATTTACAACAGACTTGCGGCAGTGCTCTGGGGGGCGGCGCTGTTGGCGTTCGTGTTGGCTGTGGCGGGGCTGGCACTGTTTCACAGTATGACCCTGGAACAGCGCGTGCGGCAGATCATGGAACCTTACGCGCAGTTGGTCGCTGTGGGCACTGAGGCGGCGGTGGCTTTCGAAGATCCCTCGCGGGCTCAGGAAGTGCTGGATACCTTGCGCGCCAATCCGCAAATTCAAGAGGCGGATATTTTTTTAGATGATGGGCGGATGCTGGCCAGCCTCAACCACACTGCCTCCGAGCCGCCGCGGAGTACGCCAACCTTAGCCGATGGCATTTATCTAAACCACGATGCCGCGGAGTTGTTGCAGGGTTTAGGCAAAGGCGGGCGGTTGCGCATCGTGATGGGTCTGGAGCAATTGAGTCAGCAAACTCACCAGCTGCTCTGGTTATTCGGTGCCGGTATGCTGGTGCTGTTGGCCGCTACCTTAGGGCAACTGGCGGTGCTGCGGCGGACTATCATTCAGCCGATTGCTTCCTTAACCGTCGCTGCGGAGCGGGTTCGGCTGTCCGCCGACTACCGGCATCGGGTTCCAGTCGTCGGCGCCGATGAATTGGCGCGCTTGGGGGAAAGCTTCAACGCCATGTTGGAAGCGGTTGAAGAACGTGAAATGGCATTGTCCCGGCTTAACGCCTTTCATCGTACGATTTTGGACAACGCGGCCTATGCCATCGTCTCTACATCCTCTGACGGCACGGTTACCAGCTTCAATTTAGCCGCGGAGCGCTTGTTGGGGTATACGGCCGACGAGTTGATAGGCCAACACACCCCGGCACTTTGGCACGATGCAGCCGAGATTCAACAGCGTGCTCAGACATTGTCTGCAGAACTGGGTGTCTTGATTAATCCGGGATTCGAAGTGTTTACCGCGCATTCTCAACGGGGTCTACGCGAAGAAAACGAGTGGACTTTTATCTGCAAGGACGGGACGCGCGTGCCGGTCAATCTGTCTATAACGGCTTTACAGGGGGAGGGCGGCGCCGTTAGCGGGTTCGTTGGCTTGGTTTATGATCTGACCGAGCGGAAACAGGCGCAGCACCAGCTGCAATTGCTGACTTATGCCCTGGATCAAGTGAAGGAATCCATATTCCTGATGCCGGGGAACGATCCGAAATTTCTTTATGCGAATCAGGGGGCCGCCAACCGATTAGGCTACAGTCGAGATGAGCTTACCCGCGGTATGGGGGTGTTCGATATTGATCCCAGCTGGTCGCCGGACGTGTGGGAGAAATTTTGGCCGGTGCTGTCCGTGAGTCGCCAAATGCAATTCGAAACCAGTCACCGGACACGTGATGGGCGGGTTTTCCCGGTGGAAGTGACCGGTAACTGTTTTGAGTTTGATGGCAAGACATACAACCTGGCGATTTGCCGGGATATCAGCGAACGCAAAAACGCCGAGAAATTGTTGTCGGAATACGCCGCGATCATTGAATCCACTGAAGATGCCATCATCGGTAAAACTCTCGATAGCGTCATTACCAGCTGGAACAAGGGGGCGGAACGCATGTTTGGCTATAGGGCCGACGAGATCGTCGGTCATTCGATTGCTATTTTGATACCCGGAGAATGCCAAAATGAGGAGCGGGAAATTCAGGATAGAGTCAGGCGGGGAGAATCGATTAGGCATTACGAGACGATCCGCCGCCGTAAGGATGGGCAATTGATTGACGTTTCGGTAACGGTGTCGCCGCTACGAAATTCAAAAGGCGAAATTGTCGGGGCTTCCAAAATTGCGCGCGACATCACTGATCGCAAACGCGCAGAAAACGAACTGATGCGCTACCGAAACGAGTTGGAAAACACTGTGCAGCAACGGACGGCGGAATTGCTGTTGGCTCGCGACGCCGCCGAAGCGGCTAATAAAGCCAAGAGCGTATTCCTGGCTAACATGAGCCACGAATTGCGCACGCCGATGAACGCGATTCTCGGTTTTTCCGCCATTCTGCTGAAAAATGCCCGGCTACAAGACGGTGATCGCGCCAACGTCGAAATTATCAATCGTAGCGGCGAGCACTTGTTGAACTTGATTAATGACGTGCTGGAAATGGCCAAGATAGAAGCGGGCCGGGTCCAGTTGGAAGATGCGCCATTCGATTTGGGGGAAATGGTGCTGGATGTGATGAAGATGATGCAGGTACGCGCGGCCGAGAAAAATCTGCAAATAGTCGTCGATCAGTCTTCCTCATTTCCGCGCTATATCATCGGTGACCAGGCCCGCTTGCGCCAGATATTGATCAATCTGGTGGGCAATGCGTTGAAATTTACCCAGCAAGGCGGGGTGGTCATACGCTTGTCCACCAAGAACAACGCCATCGCCCATCTGTTGATTGAAGTGGAGGACTCCGGTCCTGGGATTGCCGCTGAAGACCAAAAGCATATTTTCGAACCGTTTGTGCAGATAGGACAGCTGGCCGACAACAAAGGTACCGGGCTGGGCTTAAGCATCACCCGCCAATTTGTGCAATTAATGAAGGGCTCAATCAGTCTGGAGAGTGCACCGGGGCAGGGTTCGCTGTTTCGCATTGATGTGCCGCTAAAGCAGGCGCAGGCAGCCGATATTAACGGTTTGTACCGATCGGAAGAACGCACGGTGCTGGGGCTGATGCCGGGGCAGGATAATTATCGGGTTCTGATAATCGAAGATCAGCTGGAGAATCGATTATTGCTGGTGAATCTGATGGAGGCCGTGGGCTTTCAGGTTAGGGTAGCCGAGAACGGCGAGTTGGGCGTGGCATGTTTCCAAAGTTGGCAGCCACACTTAATCTGGATGGACAGACAGATGCCGGTCATGGATGGTTTGGAGGCGACCAGAATCATTCGAAGCTTGCCGGGCGGTAAACAGGTGAAGATAGTGGCGGTCACGGCGTCGGCTTTCACCGAGCAACGGGCGGATATTATGGCGGCCGGCATGGACGACTTAATCTGTAAGCCTTACCGGGCCAACGAAATCTATGATTGTCTGAGCAGGCTCTTGGGCGTGCGCTATGTTTATGCCGACCCGCCGGCAATGGTGTCCGAAGATGTGATTTTGACGCCGGAGATGCTGTCGGTCGTGCCGGCGAATTTACGCGAGGATTTGCAGTTGGCAGTGAATAATCTGGATAGCGAGCGTATAGGCGGGATTATTCAACAGATTGCAGCGTACGATCTGCGGGTGGCCGCTGCATTGACTCGGCTCGCCGAAGCTTATGAGTATCCGACTATTCTTAATCTATTGGGAACTAACTAAAACATCATGGTAAATGCAGGCAAAATTCTGGTCGTTGACGACACTTCGGCGTCTTTGAAGTTGCTGTCGGACCTGCTTAAGGCTGAAGGGTATGAGGTACGCTCGGCGATAAACGGTGAGCTGGCTGTTAATTTTGCTACTGCCAATCCGCCTGATTTGGTGTTGCTGGATATTCTGATGCCGGGTATGGGAGGCTTTGAGGTTTGCCGTCTGCTCAAAGCGCATCCGGATACCCGCCATGTGCCGATTATTTTCATCAGTGCGCTGTCGGACCCGGAAGAAAAAGTCCAAGGCTTTGAGCTAGGCGCGGTGGACTTTGTCACCAAGCCGTATCAACGTGAGGAACTGCTGGCGCGCGTGCGCACACATTTGGAAATCGACCGGCTGCGCAATCATCTGGAAGAGTTGGTGGAAGAGCGTAGCCACCAACTCCTGGAGAGCGAGAAAAAGCTCAGAGCCAGTCTGAACGATCTGGTTGCGGCCCATAGCCTCATGCACACCTTGCTGCGGACTATTCCCGATCTGGTCTGGTTAAAGGATCTGCAGGGTGTGTATATCAGCTGCAATCTGCAATTCGAACGCTTATACGGCGCCAAGGAAGCCGACATCGTCGGCAAGACCGATTACGAATTTACTTCCAGGGAGCTGGCCGATTTTTTCCGGGACCATGATCGCAAAGCGCTGGCCGCCGGCAAGGTTTGCGCCAACGAAGAATGGCTGACTTTCGCTGATAACGGTTACTACGGCTTGTTCGAAACGCTGAAGACACCGGTATTGAATCAGGACGGCAAACCGATAGGCGTGCTCGGCATCGCCCGCGACGTGACCGAGCGTAAAGCGGCAGAAGCGAAAGTCCAACGCCATATGCAGCTGTATGCGGCCTTGAGTCATTGCAATAAAGCCATCGTCCACAGTGCCGATGAAACCGAACTGTTTCTGGAAATTTGCCGTGCTGCCGTGGAGTTTGGCGGTATGAAAATGGCTTGGGTTGGCTTGTTTGCGGCCGATCAGTGCTCGATACGCCCGGTTGCCAGTTTTGGGGAAGGCGCGGAAGAGTTGGCTACTATCGATATGTGCATGGATACCGCCAGTGCTTTCGGCCGCGGTCCGGCCAGCGTGGCAATCCGCGAACAACGCCCTTGTTGGTGTCAGGATTTTATTAACGATCCGATGACCGTGCCGTGGCGCGAACAAGGTTTGCGCGCCGGCTGGGCGGCGTCGGCTGCGTTGCCTTTACTCAAAAACGACCAGGCGGTCGGCGCATTCGTACTGTACGCCGACGAGGCGAACGCCTTCGACGATGCGGCGCGCGACCTGTTGGTCGAAATGTCCATGGATATTAACTTCGCCTTGGAAAATTTCAGCCGCGCGTTGGCTCAAAAACAGGCGGAAGCCGAGATCGAGCGCCTAGCGTTTTACGATCCGTTAACCAATCTGCCGAATCGCCGTCTGCTTTACGACCGCCTGCAACAAGCCATAGTCACCAATGCCCGGCATGATAAGCATGGCGCGGCCTTGTTTATTGACCTGGATAACTTCAAAGCGCTCAACGACACCAAAGGCCATACGATTGGCGACTTGCTGCTGATCGAGGTTGCCCAACGTCTCCGAGAATGCGTGCGTGAAGGCGATACCGTCGCCAGGTTGGGCGGTGACGAATTTGTGATGATATTGAACAGCCTAAGTGCGGACGAAACCCGTGCGTCTGCCCATACCAAAATGCTGGCGGGTAAAATTCTTTCTGCCATTAATCAGCCTTATTCGTTGCAGGGATACGATCACCATTGCTCGGCCAGCATGGGTATCTGCATGTTTCGCAACCAACATATTACGGCAGAGGAATTGCTGAAATACACCGATACCGCGCTTTACCAAGCCAAACGCGGCGGCCGTAACAAGCTGCTGTTTTACGATCCGGTGATGCAGGCCGCTTTGGAAACCCGCGCGGTATTGGAAAGCAATTTGCGTGTGGCGCTAAGCGAGCAGCAATTGGTGCTGTATTACCAGATGCAGGTCAACCGCGCCGGTCAGATTCTTGGCGCAGAAGTCTTGATACGTTGGCTCCATCCCGAGCGCGGCTTGGTTTCGCCTGCGGAATTTATTCCATTGGCCGAGGACACTGGCTTGATCTTGCCGATTGGTAAATGGGTCATGGACTCGGCTTGTGCGCAGCTCAAGGCTTGGGAAAACGATCCGCTTAAGTCTGAGTTACAGCTTGCTGTGAATGTCAGCGCCCTGCAGTTTCATCAGGATGATTTCGTTGAGCAAGTCCGGCTTGCCCTGGCGCGCTGCGACTTGAGCCCTAATCGGCTGAAACTTGAGCTCACCGAGAGTTTGGTGCTGGATGACATTGACGACGCGATTGTGAAGATGCAGCAACTGCGTGATTTTGGCGTGCGTTTTTCGATGGACGATTTTGGCACCGGCTATTCGTCGCTGAACTATCTGACCAAGTTACCGATAGACCAATTGAAGATCGACCAGTCCTTCGTGCGCAATATCACGGTATCCCAAAGTGATGCGGTGATTGTGCAAACCATCATCGGCATGGCCGATAACTTGGGTATCGAAAGTATCGCCGAAGGCGTTGAAACCGAAGAGCAGTTGACATTCTTGGAACGGCAAGGCTGTCAGTTATATCAGGGCTACTTGTTCAGTAAGCCGATACCGTTGGCTGATTTTGAAGCGCTGTGCATTAAAAAGCCGGAGTCTTTTGGATTGCCTTGAATATAAGCCGAATGCAAAGAGGGCTGAAGCGACTGTGATTCGAATACTGCTTGCCATGGTTGTTATCGCCGCGCTGGTTGCCTGTCCTGCGTCGGAGGACGCACATTCCACATCGACGGGGGCGGGGCCGGTGCTGACACTGGAAGCAGCGGTTGCCGGCAAGTGGCGCGACCCTGCCAATGTCGCCCGCGACAACTGGCGGCATCCGTTGCAAACGCTGACGTTCTTCGGCGTGAATCCTCAGCAGACTGTGATCGAAATTACGCCGGGTTATGGCTGGTACGCGGAGATTCTGGCACCTTTGCTTCGGGAAAACGGCCATTACATTGCCGCGGTGATAAACCCTGAGAGTGCCGTCAAGAACAGCGCCAAACATTATTATGCAAAGCAACTCAACGCGCTTGAGCGCAAATTGCGTGCCTCACCGAGCCTATACGGTAGTCCGGAGATTCGGCTTTATGACGAAGCCAAGCCGACATTTGGCGCACCCGCTTCAGCGGATGTGGTGCTAACGTTCCGCAATGTCCATAACTGGCGGGAAGCGGATAGCGTGGCATTGATGTTCAAAGGTTTTTTCGACGTGCTTAAACCTGGCGGTACGCTGGGGCTGGTCGAACATCGGGCAAACGGCGATGTGGCGGACGACGATTTTTCGGGGTATATCGGCCAAAATCAGCTGATTGCCTGGGCCGGTGCGGCCGGCTTTGTATTGCAGGCTGCCAGCGAGATCAATGCCAACCCGTTGGACAGCAAAGACCGCGAGGGCGGCGTGTGGCGCTTGCCGCCGGCATTCAGCCAAGGCAGCAAGGATAGGGATAAATACGCCGCGATCGGGGAAAGTGATCGAATGACCTTGCGGTTTATAAAGCCTGGCGCGGCGCTTGGTGCGGTGCAATAGCTCAGCTAGCCCAAAAAAAGCCACAGGGCACAAGAGCGGGCATCCAGCGCCATGGACGGCAAGCTTCTAGCTACCCATGCAGTCTGGATTTCGGCAATCCCTGCCGAAATGACGACTTACGGGACGTACCTTTGAATTAGCTAACGGCTGACGCTAACGTTGACTATTTCGACATGAGGGCGTTTACTCCACAGGAAATTTTCTTGGTTATAAAGGTGCCGAATCGATGAACGAAACACTGATTGCCGTAGCTGTTGAAAAGGATGGGAATATTGCGCCACATGCCGGCAGGGCGTCGCGCTGGCTGGTCTATGTTGCTGGAAATGCAGCGGAAGCGAGTCTGGCTTGGACGCTTGATCTAACCGAGATTGGCAGCCTGCATGAATGGCATGTGCGCGGCGACGGCAATCGGCACCCGCTGCATTATGTGGATGTAGCGATTGCCGGGTCGGCGGGAGACGGGGTAAAGCGTAACCTGCTGGAGAGAAATACCGAACTGCATACCACCAGCGATACATCGCCATTGAAAGCGGTGGCCGCCTATCTGGCCGGCGAACTTGTCGATGGCCTGCCGCATGAGGAAGCACATTGCCTAAAAACTAGCGATCAGTGATTCGAACTTAAATAGCGTCGCTCCCGCACAGGCAGGAGCCCAGTTACCGGACTTGGTTCGCTACGCGGCCCTTGGGCTCCAAGGAATTTAAGTGGCCGTGTCAATAACTAGGTCGGTGCTGTCGTTTTACTACAAACTCAAAACTCCCAAACCACTTTGCCGTAAACACCGCGTTGCACTTCGGTGGCTTGGGTGAAGGTTTCCTGGACATATTCCAAATGCTGGTTATCCAATAGATTTTGGCCGACCAGCGATAGCTCGACAGCTTGATTCAGCTTCCAGGCCAGGCGCAAATCCAGGGTGGTGTAGGCTCTAATATAGGCTGGCCCGCTTAGGGTAAAGGCGCTGGCATTGTCCACATACCGCAGCCAGGCATCCAGGGTAATGTCCTCGGTGGGATTGAGCATCGCGCGCAACGAGGTTTTGTGCTGCGGCGATACCGCTTCCTGGTAATACGGATTGCTGAAAAGCTCGGTTTTAAGCACGCTATAACTCAGGTCCCAGCGCCACCAATCCAGCATCTTCCAAACCACTGCGGTTTCCACGCCATAGGTTTTGCCTTTGCCGGTGTTGTCGATGATCAAAGGCTGTTTGATAAAAAACGGCACATTTGCCGGGTCTGTCGCCCCTGGATGGTAAGAGCGCAGATTTTCATAATCGTTATAAAACAGCGATAAATCTATGGAAAAACTATTGCTGGGCGTGTATCGATAGCCGGTTTCATAGGCCAGCACCTCTTCGGCTTGGAAAGCGTTGGAACCGGTTACCGCGAGGGCGAGCGGTAAAGGCGTGCTATTGGGGTTGGTCAGCGGCGGCACGACTTGGCCGATCAGTTCCATGTGGGCATCCACTCGCGACGGAATGCGCACGCCGCGGGAGACCGCCGCCCACAGGCGGTGATTGGGGTCCGGTCCCCAGAGTAGGCGGGCTGTAGGTTGCACTTCTATGCCGGTGTAGTCGTTATGCTCCAGTTTGGAACCCAGCGTGAGCCACAGCTGTTCGTCCACCAAGGTTAATTGGTCCTGCAGGAAGGTACTGAAATAACTCTCGCCGCGTTGAGGTGGCGTGAAATTAACAATACTCTGCTTAACTTGGTTTTCTTTGGTGTAGGTATACCGATAGCCAGCCCCCCAGACTATGTCGTTCCAGTCGTTTAAAGCAAAGCGGTGTTGAAAATCCACATCGCCGGTATAGCGTTCCTCTTCAATATAACTTTCTCTGCGGTCGTAACTGTCAAAGTACAGTTGCAGGGCGTAATTGGAGGTGTCGGAAATGCGATGTTGCAGACGACTAAGCAAGTTGCCGCCAGTGGCTTGGACCTGGTCGGAAATGGTTTCTCGATAGGGAGTCGTGAGCGCGGCTAAACCGATTTGTTGGTTTAAATCGCTATGATAAACATCGCCTTGCACGGTGGCGGAGTCGGCGGCGGACCAGTCTGAGTCTATGCGAAAGCCGCCTTGCATTTTGCTCCAGGCGTCGCCGGCGGGCTGGCCGGCAGGTCTGCTGAGGGCGTCGCGCTCAAAACCTTTGATATACGCCCGGCCGCTGGTGGTTTCGTTGAGTTTGCCGCCGTAACGGAATGAGCCGAAGCCGCGTTCCTCGCTGCCGCCGCCGGCACTGAGTAAGCCGCCTTGGGTATCTGCGGCATGTTTGGTGATAATGTTGATCACGCCATTCACGGCGTTGGCTCCCCATAGCGCTGCCCCGGAGCCGCGAATTACCTCGATGCGCTCCACGTCTTCCAGCATCACATCTTGCATTTCCCAATAAACACCCGAGAAAGCCGGCGTGTAGATATTTCTACCGTCGATCAGCACCAGTAATTTATTGGAAAACCGGCCATTAAAACCGCGCGAGCTGACTGCCCATTTGTTGGCGTCTATGCGGCCGACGTCAATACCGGGCGCCAGACGCAGTGCGTCGGGAATGTTAGTGGCGCCGGCGCGTTTGATGTCGTCGTTGCTGATGACGAATACCGCAGCCGCCGCATCGCCCAGCGCTTGGGCTTTTTTTGAAACGGATGTGATTTTTACCGATAGCAGTTCTTCTATATTCAACTCGGTTAAATCGGTATCGGCCGAAGCAATTTCCGCATGGACAGCCAAACATAGCGCACCTATCCAAACGGTGTAAAAGGTATTTTTCATTCTGTAGCAAACGGGGCATGGCGAGAGACAGAGTGTCTCTCGGGTTAATTCTTCAGTTGCAAATGTAGCGCAGCATCGGTGTATCACAAAGTTTTTGTAACATTTATTCATTCTACTTTGTTAGATGCGAAAAGTTGCTGGCCATTCCGGCAGCGATTGGCGGAATCCAGGCCCCATGGCTGGGACGAAGCTTGCCATCCATGGCATTGGATGTCCGCTCTTGCGCCGTTAACTATCGTGGTTCCCGCCTTAGCGGAAATGACGAATGCAAGGTATTAAACGCTGGGTAAATGGGTCAATCTAATGGCTGACAGTGTTGCTGATTGTAAAGATTTGGTGAAGCGTGGGGCGCTGAGGGCTAAGCAAATGGCGGAGGGCGAATCCCGTTGGCCGTTGGAGGGATGAAGTTAAAGTTTTCAGCGGCATGCCAACTGAAGTGGCAAGAGGACTGAAGTTGACGCGGCTTGTTGTTACCCGGCCCCTACATATTGTCGCTCCCGTTTTCGCGGGAATGAAGATACTGGGCCTATAAGAGCCGGGATAACCATCAGGCGTGTTTCACACCTCCGCCCACATCCTTAGCAGGTTGTGGTAACAACCTGTCAGGTTGACGGTCGGGGCGCTGTCGCCCTGCGTGTTGCGCAATTCGAGGATAGCCATATCCATTTCAAATAAAAGGCGGCGACGCTCGGTTTCCCGTACCATGCTTTCCAGCCAGAAGAACGAGGCCAGCCGCGCGCCGCGCGTCACCGGCGCCACCCGGTGCAGGCTGGAGCCGGGGTACAGCGCCATATCCCCAGCCGCCAGCTTCACGGCATGCTCGCCGTAGGTGTCTTCGATGACCAGTTCGCCGCCATCGTAACTGTCCGGGTCGGCGAGGAAAATCGTCGCCGACAAATCGGTGCGCACCCGTTCGCCGCTGATCGGGCAGTGGCGGATGGCGTTATCGATGTGGTTGCCGAAGGTGTTGTGTTCACCGGCATAGCGATTGAACAAAGGCGGGAAAATCTTTTTCGGCAGTGCCGCCGACAGAAACAGTGGGTTGCGATTCAAGGCGCCCAGCAAGATGGCGCGGGCGGCGTGACTTTGCTCGGTTTGCTCCGGCAGTTGCCAGTTGTTTTTAACCTGTGCCGACTGACTGCCGGCAGTGATGCGGCCATCCGCCCAAGGAGCGTCGGCCAGAATGTCGCCAAGCTGTTGCAGTTCGGTAGAGGAAAGAACTTCCGGAATTTGGATCAACATCGTCTAGCCCGAGATGGCTTGCATGGCAAAAAACACCGCCAAACTCATGGAGCCCAGCCCTAAGCCGGCGGCGGCTAAGCGGTTGCCGTGCAGCCTGGTCCACAACAAAGTGCCAGTCAAGGCCAGCAGGATCAGGCCCCCCGCCAAGGTATCCACCAACAGGACCCAGCCGACGCCCATGCCGGTGCCCTTATGCAGATTATTCAGAGTGGTCAACAAGTTTGCCTCGCCTTGCTTGACGGTGACAAAGGCGTTGCCTTCCCAGTAGTCGGCGGACAACATTTTTTGCGGATTGCGGATGTTGATTTGCCAGGATGCCGGTTGCTGAACGGCTTGATTGTTCCAGGTCACGGTTTTACCGGGTTCCTTGCGGATTTTGGCGTGAGATGTATCTACACTTAAAGTTTGGCCTAGCCAGGCGGCCAGCGCTTTCGGGTCCGTGGGATGAGGTTCCGGCAATGCCAGTTGAATTTCTTTTTGTTCCATGCGGCCGATGGGGATTTTCAGTACGTCGCGGTGGTTCATTAAAATGCCGGTAAAACCGAATAATAAGCCCAGCGCCGCGCCCCATAGCCCGAACCAGGCATGGGTGCGGCGCAACCATTTCAGGAAGGCGCCGCGCGACAGGTTTTTCGGTAAAAACAGATAGCCGCCGTTGGTTTTCTTGGGCGGGCGGGCGGCTGGCGTCAATAATGAATCGGTTGCGGTGTTCATGGGTCGGGTTCCAAAATCTGACTATGGCAATTGCAAATAAGGGTTTTGCGGATCGGTGGAACGGTTAAACAATCTCGCTACTGGCGGATGTTGCTTAACCGTTCAAACACGCAGCGTTTAGTATTTAAAGCTCACCGTCAATTGCCCGGACACCGGCATGCCCGGCAAGGCCGAGTTGGTTTGTCCGGATTCGTAATAGACGGTATCGGTCAGGTTAAACACGTTGAGCTGCACGTCGTAATGTTTTTGGTGATAGGCCACCACAGCATCCAGGCGGGCGTAACCCGGCAATACCGCTTCGTTGACACTGTCGGCATAGCGGTGGCTGGCGTAGTACACACCGCCGCCGACTTCCCAGTTGTCGGTCAAGTGGTAGGTGCTCCAGGCTACGCCGCTGTGTTCCGGCACGTTGACGGCCGTCATCCCCTCAAACGATTTCACTAAGCCGCTGACCGAGCCGGTTGCTGTTGATGTAGATTTGCTGATTTTCGAATCAAGATAAGCATAGGTCAGCGATACATCCCATTTCGGCAACACTTCGCCGGCCAGACCCGCTTCGAAGCCATCCGTGCTTTGCTCTCCTGCGAGGATTTGCAGATTGGCATCCAGCGGTGAGGTAGTGCGGGCATTGGTTTTTTCCAGGCGGAACAAAGCTGCGGTAGCGGACAGTTTGCCGTCGAACAACTCCCATTTACCGCCGATTTCGTAGTTGTGGTTTTGCTCGGGCGGCAAGTTGGCATTATTGGCCGAGAGACTGAGACTCTCGGCGGACGGATTGAAGGATTTGCCGTAACTGAAGTAATAGGACTGCGCTTTGCTGGGTTGCCAGACGATGCCGCCGCGCGGGCTCCATTGATCGACACTACTATTGAAGTCGGCGGTACCTATCCTGTCTGTCTGTTGCGCGTCGAACACGTCGTAACGGGTGCCGGCTAACAGTTTCCATTCCGGACTGATCTCGAATTGATCCAACACATAGCCGGCGTAGGTTTGGGCTTGCGTCAGTCGATCAGTGGCCAGCGTGCCGCTGAAGTCGTACGCCAAGCCGGTCACGCTGGCGGTGAGGCGCGGATTGAATATCGACACCCGGCTGACGCCGGTCGAGTTTTTCGATTTGAAATCGTAGTCTTCCCAGCCGAATTCGCTACCGAACATCAAAGTATTGTTAAAGCCGAACAAGGGTTTTTTATAGACAAAATCGGTCTGGTTGTAGATGTTTTCCTGGGTGTTCAGGCGCAAGGCTTGCGAGCGGGCGATAGTACCGGCATCGGCGCCGCTATAGGCCGCTGCGCCGGAATACAGATGCGTCAGGTATTTGCGTTCGTAGTCGCCGTAGCGGATCGAGTTTTTCACCGAAAAATCCTGGTTGAAACGGTGGGTTAATGCCACCGTGGCCACATTGACATCGGTGTCCATCATCCGGTTATCGGTAAAGCCATAAAAGGTGTTGATAGGCACGCCGGCCGGCCGGCCTCGATACATAGGCACGCCGTAATCGAATACGCCTTCTTCCTGTTGATGCAGCAGGTTTAGGGTCAAATCGGTATCGGCGTTAATGTCCCATTTGAACGAAGGCGCTATTCCCCAACGGTTGCTGTAGTTGTAGTCGCGGTAGGAATCGGCATCCTGGTACATGACATTCAGCCGGGCCGATAAATCTTGATATTTGGTTTCGGCGTCGATGGCGGTGCGTTTGAAATCGTACAAGCCATAAGTAAAGCTGCCGTTAATACCGGTTTTGCCGGTGGGCTTTTTCGCAACCTGGTTAATCACGCCGCCCGTGGCACCGCGGCCGAATAAAATCGAGGAAGCGCCTTTCAGCACTTCGGCTTTTTCAATGAAAAAGGTGTCGCGATTGTACTGGCCGTTGTCCTTGACGCCGTCCAGGTATTGATCCGAGCTAGCGGCGAAACCGCGCAAGGTAATCGAATCGCCGGTCCGGCCGCCTTCGCCGGCGGCAATGGTCAGGCCGCTGACGTTGCGTAAAGCATCGCGCAGGTTGAAGGCGTTTTGCGACTCGATCAGTTCTTTTTTTACCACGCTGACAGACTGCGGAATGTCGCGCAGCGCCATCTCGGTTTTACTGCCGGTGGTCGAGGTTTCAGCTTTGAAACGAATGGCTTGCTTTTCGCGGTTGGCTTTGACTTTGACGTCTTCCAAAACCACTTCTTGATCATTGTTGGCCGCTACTTCGGCGGTCGGGTCGGCGGCGAATGCCGCCCCGCTCAGAGCCGCGCCCAGCGGCACGAGCGCCCCTAAGCGCCACTTGGCAGGGGTGTTTTTTTTAGTGGTCGAATGGTTTGCAGACATAGTATTCCCGTGACTAAATAAATGTTGCTGGCTGCCTGGCTGGGAATGCTGGGTGGCTAAGATTTTACGAACCGACAGTTATTGTCCATCGGTTATTGATCGCTATTCGAGCTATGCGGCTCCAAAAAGCCAAGAAATAAGATCATTCTCAAATAATAACGATTCTCATTTTATTTTTTTTGAAGCTAATGTCAACTCCGGAATTTGTGTGCAGACCGTTTCCCCATTCGAAATCAAAGTTTGGGTAGGCTTACATCTTTGAAAGCATTCGAGCCGTTTCGGGAACTCGGTAGCCTAAAGGTTTGCGGAAAGCAGCCTTACGCCTGCAAAAAAATGGCGAATTAACGGCTGAAATTTTCAAGGGCGAAGAAATACTTTACTTTTCAAATGAGAATAATTATCATTTGAGTCAGATTAAAAATCAGCTGCCGTGACGTGAAAAGATTATTCCCCTTATTTAGAGAACCCGAGGCTGTGCGCTTGGCAATCGCTCCGGAAGTTTTGGCGGCGTTGGTCGAAAAAGGCGAAATCCATGCCACGGATTTCCGATGTCTTGATCTAGGGTCGAAACAAATCGTTTGGAAAATGTTCTTGTCTCAGGCAAAAGCCAAGCTCAGTCGTGGTTTAGCGAATCCGGAGCGGCAATAATTTTTAATGCGCTTAAAAGTTTTTACCCAATCCCAGACGATTTTTGAAGGAGTAAACGTATGAGCAAGAAACCCTGTACCCACGAATGTTTGGCGGCGACGGAGTTAAGTAAGGTATTGATTTGCCGCGAATGCGGCGTCGTCCACCTGCATTTGCAGAACATGTCCTTGCGCCTGGAAGTTGCCGACTTCCTGAGCTTTGCCGACACCATGTCCGAAGCCGCGCACCAGGCTAGAGCCGGTCAAAAAGACAAAAGCAAACGCGCCGGATTTACTGTTGTTAAATCCAGCTCCAGACTCAACTAGCGAAACGCCACTTGCCGGAAAATCCCCGGAGGTTTTCCTAAAATAGTCGCCCTTGAATAAATCAATTGGTTAGAATTTATTCAGGGGCGACTTAATAGTCGGATGGCGGAATAGCCTTCAGAAACTACCCATTCTGCTTTCGCTGTATATGCTCTTATCCAGAGAGACGACTCTGTCCGCCATGCCTATGGTTTCCGGTCTATGGGCGATGGTTAAGCGGGTGATGTTTAACGAATTGATTGCCAAATTCACGCTTCGCTCTTTTTCGACATCCAAGTGGCTGGTCGCTTCGTCCAGGACCAGTACCGACGGCACTTTGTAGAGCGCCCGCGCAATGATGAGCCGTTGCTTTTGTCCGCCGGAAAAGCTGCTGCCCATGTCGCCAACCTGGGATAGATAACGCATGGGCAGAGCCTCGATTTCATCGTCGATGCCGGCGAGTTGAGCGCTTTGTTTCAGCAGTTCGAAATTGGTTTGTAAGTCAAATCCGGAAATATTTTCCTGAAGGCTCCCGGAGAATAGCTGGTCTTCCTGCAATACGGCACCCACCAGCCGGCGCCAATTGGCCAATCCGAATTGGCTTAAAGGCATGCCGTCGATTTCGATGACACCCTCGGTCGGTTCCAGCAGGCCCAAGCAGAGCTTGACCAAGGTGCTTTTTCCGCAACCGGATGCGCCGACAATGGCGATGTGTTCGCCGGGTTGGATGGCTAGATGCAAATTGCGAAATACCCAAGGCATATTTGCGCCGTAGCGAAAGCCCAGGTTTTTAAACTCGATGGTGGGGCTGAAATCCTTTCGGTTGATGACTTTGTCCGCGGCACAACCGTCAATCTGTTCTTTTTCCGCCAAGACAATATCGGACAAACGCTCGACGTGCAGGCTGACCATGCGCATCGACATCAGGTTGTCGATCAGCCGTTGCATCCGCGATGTAAAGTCGTCCTTGTAAGAAATAAACGCCATCAGCATGCCGACGGTCAAAGCGTTGTCCATGACCATGGTCGCGCCGACCGCCAGCACGGCGATGGCTTCGGCGGCAAACACCGCGCTATAACCCAGCGAAAATCCCAGCGACATTTTTTGCGCGCCGATGCGTTTATTCACGCCGGCGACGAACAAATTCAGCCAGCGCGCCCGGCGCTGCTCTTCCAAACCCGCCAACTTTGTGGTGTGAACGGCCCGAATGCTTTCCAGAAAATGGCTTTGCGCCTTGGCTTCTTGTGCCAACGCTTCATCGGTTAATCGATGATAAATTCCATGGGGCAAAACGCGGATTAGCAGATAGGCCAAGACGGCGGCGACGGCGAAAGCGCTCAACGTGGGGCTGTACAGCAACATCACCGCCAGGACGATTAATCCGAATCCGCCGTCCAAGACTACTTCGACTAATTTGCCGGTCAGCGTCTGTTGAATGGCTTGCATCGATTGAAACCGGGATACGATGTCGCCGGTGTGCCGTAGTTCGAACCAATGCACGGGCAGCCTTAACAAATGGCCGATAATGCGGCCGGCCCATTGCAGATTGAATTGTGTCGCCAGCACGATGGCCAGCCAGCTTCTAACGGCTTCCAACACGATTTTAATCACGGCAATCAAGGCATAGGCCAAGGCTAATACCAACAGGAAATCCCGGTCGCCGGACACAATCGCACCGTCTACTATCCATTGGGCAACTATCGGTGTCAGCAAGGCGAATAATTGCATGGCAACGGCCAATACCGTGATTTGCGTCAAGCTCCGGATCAGGCCGTCCACCTTGCCGACCAGTTTAGCTAGGGGAATACGCGACCTCGGCGTAATACGTTCGAACGCCGGCGCAGGCGTCAGTTCCAAGGCCACGCCGGTAAACAGGGTGTTGACTTCGGCTATAGCCAGCTCCCTTTCGCCCTTGGCCGGGTCGTGGACCAGCACCCGGCCGCGCCCCACTTTTTTTAGCACGACAAAATGGCTCATTTGCCAATGCAAAATACAGGGGAGACTGAGTTGGTCGAGTTCCACCAATTCCAGGCGTAGCGGTCTGCACGAGAACCCGAGCGCCGCGCCGATACCGACCAAATCCATCAGCGTGGAGCCGCGTAGCGACACAGCATACTTGGCGCGTAAGTCGCTCATGCTGTGTGCGGCACCGTGGCAGGCGGCGACATAGCCTACGCAGGCCAAGCCGCATTCGGCCGCGGTGGTTTGCAAGTACGACGAATGGTGCGAGTGCTTAAGGTGCTTCATTGTTGGTATCGACAAACACTTCCAGCAACTGATCGGGATTGATGTGGCGGGCAATCGCCGCATTCACCTGGGCCAGCGTCAAGGCTTCAACGCGGGCATTGATGTCGGCGTAGTAGCGCATGTCGCGCCGTAAGCGTAATAGCAGATTCAGCTTGCCGAACAGCTTGTCATGATCCAGCTTGCTCAGATCGTTGCGATGGCGCCAGTTCTCTTTTGCACTGTCGAATTCCGCAGCGCTGAGGCCGTCTTTAACCAGCAGCGCCAGTTCCTCGTGCACGGCTTTCGCGAGCTGTTGCCGCAGGGCCGGCGCATAGGTGGCGCTGATGGTCAGGGTGGCGCGCGGTTCGAAGGCGGAAGCGCTCATCTTGCTGGCCACACCGTAGGAAATACCCTCTTGTTGACGCAGGCGGCGACCGAGGCGGGATTGAATCGCATCCTCGCCCAACGCGACATTCGCCAGCATTAAGGCCAGGGCATCCGTCTCGTCCGCTTGCAAGGGCTGTCTAAGCTGTGCTGTGTAAATGCCGTGCGCGCCATCGGCCACGGTCATGACATGCCGGCCGGGTGCCAAAGCGGTGTAAGGTAGCGGCGGCCGCTGGTAGGTCTGCTTGCTGCGCCAGGGACCTAACAGGCTTTCCAATTGCCGGCGTGTTGCGTTGGCATCAAACTCCCCAGACAGCAGCAACTCTCCATTCGCGCCGTAATAATCGGCATGGAAGGCTTTTACATCGTTCAATTCGATGCGCTCCAACGCAGCGAGCGCTTCCGCCGTGCCTGGCTCGCGGCGGATGTCGCCGACAGGGTATGGGCTGGTGAGTGCGGTCAAGGCTTGTTCTGCGACGACTTGTGGTTTTGCGCCCAGGCTTTGGTAGGCGACGCGCAACTGATTGCCGATTTCCTTGAATCCCTGCTCCGGCAGTGCCGGATGACGAAGAACATCGATTAGAACGTCCAGAAATTCCAGCAACGACTTCGCGGGCAGATCGAAGCGAATCGCCAAGCGGTCCTCCATCGGCGTCATAGACAAGTGGGCATCCAAACCCACCAAGCGATCAAAGAGTTGTTGCCGATCTAAACTGGCCGAACCGTGCGCCAACAGGCTGCCGGTTAGGTCCGCCAACATACGTTTGCCCAGCATACTGTTCGCCGTGCCCATGCGCAGATTCCACTGTCCCTGCACCCGGCCGGTCGTTATGGGCTTGGGCCAGAGCGCAACCGCCAGCGACTCGTTAATGCTAAAGCGCTCGATTTGCGCATTAATAGCCGCCGCCGTCGCATCGTTAGCCGCCGGGGTCACGGTTTCCGGCAGGTGCGCAGGCGCGGACGCGGATGGTTCGGCGCTTGTCGCTTGCGGTACGAGGGCTTCTTTCCGCGGCGTGACACTTGCCGGATGGCGACTGCTCATCAACTGGGCAACCGGGAGACCTTGCTGGAAAAGCGTTTTGGCGGTTTGCTGAATCTCCGGCAAAGACATTTCTTGGGCCGCGTCGATGCTCTCGAACCACAGCCGCCAGTTGCCGAGGGAGGCAAATTCAGCCAAACGGTAGCCAAAGGCGGCGGCTTGAGATTGCACGTGTAAAGCCTCGTTGCGTATCAAGTTTTTGGCGCGTTCCAGTTCTGTTTCCGTGAACACGGTATCGCCCAGCGAATGCACTTGTTGTGCTAAGGTGTGTTGGAGTTGTTCCAACGCTTCGTTATCGGCTGACAGCGGCAGCGCGGTTACTTCGAATGCACCCGCATTGCGTAATAGCAAGGGCATAGCCGAGACAGAGGCTGCCTGTCCGGTACTAACCAGTGATTCATGTAAGCGACTGGCGGGCGAACCGGCCAGCAAGCCGCTCAGTAGGCCCATCGCCGCTACATGCTTGGCATCGAACGAATGGCGTAACGGATAAAATAACGACACGGAAGCAACATCGCCTTCGCCGCGAAAACTCCGTTGCAAGTCGCTACTCTCCTGTCCGGACGCCGCCTGGAATGCGAGTGGTGGCCCGACTTTGGGCGATTTAATCTCACCAAAATGAGTTGCCAATTGCTTCCAGGTTTCGGCAACGTCAAATCGACCGGTAATGATCAACAGCGCATTGTCGGGACGATAGTGTGTCCGATAAAAAGCCCGGACGTCTTCGATGGCGATACCGCGTAATTCGGCTTCGTTACCTATCGGCGGGCGTACATAGGGGGCAAAGCGAGTAACAACCGGCAGTATTTGTTGCGCCAATTTTTGCCGATGATTGCTATCGCCAAGCTCCTTTTCCCGCAATACCACGGGTAATTCCCTGGCAATATCCGTTTCCGTAATCGTCAGTTTATGCATGCGCAAGGCTTCTTGCTCCAGCAGCCAGTTCAGAGTGGGCTGGTCGCTGGAAAAGGCCGTGTGGTAGATAGTGCGGTCGAAATGGGTATTGCCGTTATAGGCAATGTTGCGGCGCGCCAGCTCGCTCACCAGCGAATGATTGTCCGGCGTCGTCGGCGCGTTAAACAGCAAATGCTCCAGCAAATGCGCAAGGCCCGACTTTCCCTCGGGATCGGCGAGCGAACCGCTGAAATACACCAGCGTCACCGCCGTCTTCTCGGCCTTGGTATCGGGAACCAACAAGGCCCGGAAACCGTTCTCGAATCGCCGTTCGATCGCGCCGTATTTCTCGGCGGCGCTATTTGTATTATTTTCCGTGGCGTGCCCGCTACCAACGTTGACGAGAGTTAGTATTAAACATGCTATTAAGGTCGAGCGGGTAGGGTTCATGGGTAAGATTCCTTTCTAGGGTTGGATAAATGGATTAAGCGCTCATCAGTTTTGGAAAGTGCGCTGGCATGAGAACTAAAAATTCGTCAGATTTTGTTTCTATAATCGGACGGAACTAAAAACTCAATTTTTGAAATAAGACCATGCAACTAAGAGAATTGCCGTGGAATTAAGCGCATGAAGCAAAAACTGCATTCTGTTAATTTTGTCTTCGGACTTGCCCAAGGTATTTTTAACTAACATCTCTAAAGAAATACAGAGTGCCATCACAGCAAAATATAAGCTAACAATTAGGTAAATCATTTTATTAACCCTAAAACGATAAATCGTATATTCCTGGTCGTTTCGAATGGAGAAGCGATTCCGAGGAATGTAGATCTCAATTTCGTCCGATTAAGTTTTACTAATCCGATCTACGGTTTTTTCCGAGATGTTCAATTGATATTTCGTCGAAACGGTTTATTTGATGGCCAAAATCGCCGATAAATAACAGAGATAATGCTCAGTAATAACAATATCCCCGAGATCAGAACAATATTGTCATGCAGTGCTTTATCTTGTGTCATTAACTCTGAAGCCGCGCCGGCACAAATAAATCCCGTCACTAAGTAAGTGGTTATATCGCGTCTATACACAAATTCGGCGGTTTGTCTTCCCGAGAATAGTCTTTCGATATGATTTTGGTTTTTTTTAAAATAAAAAGAACCTGCCAGAAATATTAAACATAAAGCGATGTACAATACAATCGATTGCTCACCGTCGAGATGAGAGGCGATATCCGAAGTTGCCTTTGGAAACACGAATATTAATACCGCAAGCGTCGATAATAGGGCGAAAACCGACGCGATGATAATCAGAAACGGGTTATATCTCATGAGTAGTACCGATAGATTAATTTAATACTGCACCGGTAAGAAAGACTCAAAATGGTGAGAGAGTCTTTCTTTTGGTATCCCTTTGTCGAATACATTAACTACCGTCCCCATCCTCTCCGCCTAGCAAATTACTCAATACACTTTGAATCGGCGTGTGTTGGTTAAGATATTCACCAATAGACCAGCCCGCTATTCCGGCAGCGGTTACTGCGGAAGCGGCCACGCCAAAATATCCGGCGGCGGCGATTTGCTGTGCTGTTGTCAACCCGGCCCATTGCGCCATGCCCATACCCACACCGGCACCTAAAGCGCCGGCAATTGCTAGAGTATCTGCTTCCGATAAGCCGCCACCAACGAGTACCATTTCAGTAATTGTCAATTCACGCATTTCTATCTCCTTATCCTTAATTAATAGGTATATTTGTTTTTACCGGCCACCGATTCTCAATGCTTTTGTTGTTGATTCAAGGTGGATTGCGATAATGGTTCGTAGTTCTGATAGTTTAAATAATCAATAGGCCCAGCCATATAAGCAATGCCGAACATTTCGGTGTGGCGTATTTTATGGGGTTAGGTAATTTATTCACGATAAAAGTTTAATGGTAAAATGAGTCAAGGCGTTGATATAAATAATTGATAAACTAATCCAAAGCACTCTCTTTCTTATTGTTTCTGAGCTGGGTTTAATAAATCTTGATTTTCCTATAATGGTTGTAATCATCACAAGGATAATGCCGAAAACCAATAAATAAGTCTGTGTCTCGTTCATATCGCAATAACGCCATGTTAAGTTGATAAATATGGGAGTGAATGATGTTTAGCTTCCATCGCCATCTTCCCCGCCACCGCTACTCAAAGCACCGCCTTCAACCAAGCCATCTCCTATGGCAAACCCACCTAAGATTACGGCCGCCGCCCCGGTTGCAACGACTACAGCGCCCACTTCAGGTGCGGCCGCAACTAGTGCGATGCCGGTTCCTACAAATGCTAAACCACCGCTAACTTCATCCCAGTCAACCCCTCCGCTGACAATCTCCATTTCCGTAATAGTTAATTCACGCATATATTTATCTCCTTGAATAAAGATTATAAAATTATTTTTTATCGAATTACCTAAAACCGCTCAATAAGGTCGAGTATCGATAATTGTTTCAACAGTTGATTCTCCTTGTCGGATAATTGCTTAGCATTTTTATTGGCTTGCAAGTTATCGGCTGAACTGATGCCGGCAAGGAAGTTGGCGCTTTCGGTGTCGAGATTTATCTTGAAGCCGTTGGCTAATAAAGTTTTCTGATCGTTGGATATGGGTAGGAACGAGTTTATTCGAATGTTATTGCGCAGAAGGGTGGGGTTATCCGATATGCCGGTCGGAGACAAACTGCCAATATTAAATCGCGATTTAACTCTTTGCTGTTCCGTAAAAGCGATGTAGAAATTATGGAGATTTTCCGGTTCGGCTAGCGTGCTTTGTAATAGCGGAGTAAAACTTTCAATAAGGTCCGTCGTATTGAGATAAGGGTTGATAGACCCCCGGCTTTCAATGCGGTCCGGCAGTCGATTGCCGCATAGCCAAAGTAGATAATCCAATAATTTAGGCGGGAAGGTGCCTATGGCGATATGAAACGTCTCGTCGCCGGCGATAGGCAGGGCCTCGTGCCACCAGCCTCTTGGGATATACAGCAAATCCCCGGCCGCCAATACCGTATCCAGCACCGGTTCCGCCGGGCATTCCGCTTTATGGTTTAGGCTGGTTTGATGGTTTAAAGGTAATTCGAATGTGGGTTGATAGAGGCGCCATCTTTTGCGTCCGATCAGTTGCAAGGCGAACACATCGTGGGTATCCCAATGTTTGCCAAACGAACCATCGCCGCCGAATGCCGCATAAGCATTGGCGTTGGTCTTTTCGCCGACGAATTGCGCCACGTCCATGCAATAGTCGTTAATTTCCGGGAGGTAGAGCTGTAGTTTGTTTAACACCAAGGTCGCACCGTCCGTTAAATAGCGGTAAAAAAGGTCTTTGACGATACGTGTGCGTTGTTCGCCCAGTTCCCAATAGGGCTCGGTATAGCGGCCTGGCTCGACCGGTCCGTCTTTAAATAACTTAATTTGCGTATTGGCGTTTTCCATGGCGTAAAGCGCCTGGTCGATATGCTTCCAGTTTAAATTGTTCTCGGACAGCACTTGGCGCTTCAGCCACCACCGGCTTTGATAGTGAGTGTCGAAAAACTGTGTTCTATCGAAATCAAAATGAATCAATGACATAGCGTTCCCTAGTTATATTTGGTTAATCCGTAAAGCGGTTCGATCATCCACTCGATTAAGCGCCGCGTATCTTGTTCGATGTCTGCCTCCACGATCATGCCGGATACCAGTCGTTTCGGTTCGCCGTACACCGAGGCAAACTGGGAATCGAGTTTTACGGTGACGCGGTAATAATCGTCCGGTGGGGAATTGGCGAATAAATTCGGTAAGGTCTTCGATGAAACCGGATTTTTCGAGACGGTTGCGACCGTTCCGGAATACTGGCCGAACTTTTGATAGGGGTAGGCTTGGTAACGCAAACGTACTTTCTGGCCGGATTCGACAAAGCCGATGCCGCGCGTGGTCACGTACAATTGCGCGGTCAGTTCCGCGCCATCGCCAAGCAAGGTTGCCAAGGTATCCTTATCCGAAATTTGGCCGGGGTGCACGCTAATACCGGTGACCATGCCGTCAATCGGGGCGACGATAGCCAATTGGCTTTGAATATGGGTTTCCTGGATTTTTTGGCGGAGTATGCTTAAGTCTTGGTCGATATTGGCGATGCTGATTTGGGTTTTTTCCGGTGCGATGCGTTTTTCGTCTTCCAGCTCGAGTTTTTTCCGCGCTAATTCGTCGTAATCCCGTTTTAGATCCGCTGCCTGGGCACGCAATAGCGCCAGGTTATCCAGCTCCTCATCCAATTTGTCTTTTGCAATAAAGCCGGATGTCGCCAGACCGCGATGCTTATTCAGGCGCTGCTCCGCCAGGAGCAATCTTTCCTGATGCTGATTTATCTGTTGTTTGGCGTCGGCAATCGATACTTGTATTGCCGCCAATTGTCTGGATAGTGCCGAATTATTTTTGTCTTGCAGGGTGCTTAATTGGCGCTTTTCCCGGAGATTGGCTTCTTCTTCGGCGCGGAGTGCCGCTTCAAGCTGATCGGCGAATCGGGCTCCGCTGGCGTCCGACCGGTTTGTGAATGAAGAAAGATGGCGTTCGTCTCTTAACGTAAACAAGGTGTCTCCGGCATGAACCGTTTGACCTTCCTCAACATGAACGGCCGAAATAAGCCCAGGCGCCGGCGTGGCAATAATAATCGCACCGCCATTCGGGACCAACATACCGGCAGCGTTGGTTCGTTTGGTATAAGACGCAAAGCTGATAAATAAAATGGTTGCGGCGACCAGCGTCAACACAATCGCGAATACCAGCCACGACGACCAGGACCTTGCCAGCAGGATGTCGCCTTCCAAGCGTCCGGTCTGCGCAGCCATGGCTTCCGCGCGATAAAGATTCGTCGAGAACATGCGTCTTGCCTATCGAATTTCGATGTTTGACAGCGAAGCGTTTCGTTGGGCCGCTTAAGCGATAAATCCGGCCTTATTAATCCTATGTGCCCCGTCCGGGCTGAGCGCGTCGAGGCCTGAGCGGGTTGGCCCTTCAGTACCCTCAAGGGCATGGAGGCTAACGGTGTTTAAGGGCTGGGTTAATAACGTAGAGCTAAAAATCAGCTGTCCGATGGAGTTTGCGGCTTTAGTGAGAAAGCTAGAAACGACATGGCGGCTAGCGAAAAATGATATGGTCATAAGGTCCCCTGGATGAATTGATTAGCACCGTGAGGGCTGGCTAGTCAGGAGACATGGCTGGCGATACGCCTTCTGCACGAAGGCTGAGTGGACTTTAAGGAAGTTCTGGCTCTCTGTCAACTCATATTGTGCGGTAGATATTGTTTGCTTAGTTTTGCAGCAGCCAAGGCATCGACTGAATAACCAATCTTGTATTTGCCCGTCTTGAACTGTCTATCGAAGCCGAGCAGATTTAAACATTCGTCCCAGGCACTTAATCGACAATGTCGGCTAGCAAGCCTGGGATTACGCGGCCACCCGATTAACGTTCTGCGCTGGCGGGCCGTGAATTAGTCATGGTCGATCACGCTGATCGCCTGCGGCTTGCGCTTTAACTTCGACGGTTGGCAGCGTCGTGTCGCTGTCGGTTTCGGCGGCGTATGCGCCGGGCCGGCTGTGAAAAAATAGGAGGTTCGCGGCAACCGGTGAGGTAACGAACCGCAAGGAATAAATTATACCGTTTCGCGAACGGTGCGGTTCGCAATCTCACCGGTAGCCTACGCCAGCGCCTGTTGCGAGCAGAGGTAGACTGGGCAAAATTGCCCACCATTCAAATCCGCGTGGGCACAAAACCCCGTGCCCACCTTACAGGACTTTGACATTCACTTCTGCCAGATCGGCTCGCCTGGACCGGCACCGCCAGGGAACTCCCATCCCATCACGGTCACGGAATCAATGACGGTGCAGATGAGAACAACGACGTGATCATGGACCCGCCTTAGCCATTCGATGTCGATTCGAGTATCGAACTTGCCATCCTTCTTGTCGAAGTAGTACAGGTCCGTAGCTCCTGATGAATCGGGAGCGTGCCATGATCCATGGCACAGCGCATTGCGAATCTTGGAGGCCTTCTTGATGTCTTCAACGAGTCCTTCGAGGTTCTTGAAGTCTGATTCCTGATGATCTCGCATGACCTTGCCATAGACCTCTGCGAGCGGCCAAAGAGTGTCTGTTAGAGCTTGGTGCAACTGCTTGTCCCACTTCGCCAAATGCTCGATTGCATCTTTTTCGTCGAATATTGTTGTGGCGGTGAATGCGAAGATGGCTTTGCCGAGCACTTCCTCAAGGAGCCCGAACGCCGCGATCGTGCGCCCAAGTTGCTCCCAAAACTCCGCCGGGAAAAGGTCCGTGGGCCACTTCCGTGGTAGTCGTGCTTGGTCTATGACTGACGGTGATCTTGGCATGATGTTGTGCGTAGTTCGGGCAGATGAAAGAAGATGCCATGAGGCCTAGTGTTCAAGGTAACCGGCCTTGCGCGGTTGTTTCTGGGAACGTGACAATATTTACGTGCATTTATGGCCTCTTTGTGGTGACGCCCAACACTGGAGTTAAGCCTTATCACGCGCAAACCGCGTCCTGAGCCGCTCAATCGCGTCAGCAGACTTCGTGGCAGCTCTCAATACGGATTCTAAGCCAGGCTTCCAATGCGTCAATCGTTCAGTCTCGTGGTGCCAGTGAAACACGTGTGGCTCAACACTCCCATCCACAACACGCGCTACTAAGTGATTTCCCGTTCCGTTTGAGGCGAGGGCAATCATCCCAAGCTCGCGAATGCGCTTTCCTCAAGCGCCACGCAAATTCTCATACGTAATCGCACCGGCCGTCTTCCTCGGGTTGGAGGGATCGAACACGGGAAAGAATCTCCATCCACCGGGCAATTCATTGCAGTTATTGATGCTCCAAATGGCTTTTAGCTCCGCAGGAAACACAACGCCAAGCTCTGCCTCGGCGCTATGTATGAGCTCTTCGGTCGCAAACTCGCGATGATGTTTAGTCATAAGGTCTAACTAATTGCTAAGCGGTTTCCGTATATCACCAAGCAAATACGCACTTTTTCAATAACTGATTGGTTAGCATGCAATTTTCCTGTCTGTATACCACTGGGCAACCAAAACCAATGACCGTTAACGGAGCAATTTGCGTCATTGAATCACTGGATCGACCGACTGCAACAGGGCTTGTGTTCGCTGCCAGTTTATTCGATTTTTCTCCCAACAACACCATCGCCCTGCCGGAAAATCTGTGGCATCGAATCGTAAGGTGCCGCCATCCCTGGCGGCTGTTGTTAACGCATTCCTCCGAACACGCTAAAACGGATATTCCGGCTTAATCGAGCTACAGCCGTATCGCCGACTTTCTCATTGCGCCGGAATACCCGGCGCGGTTTGCCGTTGCGGAATCACCAACGGCGCGTCCGGGATTTGCGGATGACTACTGATGCTGACCGGGTAAGCGAACACTTGCCGGATCAACTCGCTGCTCAGGGTTTGTGCGGGCGTGCCGATGGCGGCCAGCCGGCCTTGGTGCAGCAGGGCTATGCGGTCGGCATACAGCGCGGCCAGATTCAGGTCGTGTAAGACCGCTAGCACGCCAGCCTGTTGTTCATCCGCGAAGCGGCGGGCGATGGCCAACACCGCGTGCTGGTGGGCCAGGTCCAGCGCCGAGGTGGGTTCGTCCAGCAACAAATAGCGGTGCAGCGGGTTTTGCGGTTCCCAGATTTGCGCCAGGACCCGCGCCAGCTGCACCCGTTGGCGTTCGCCGCCGGACAGCGTGGTGTAGATGCGTTCGGCCAGATGGCCGGTATCGGTTATCGCCAGCGCCTGTTCGGCGATGACCCGGTTTTGTGCGGCACTGTGGCTTTTGCGTTGCGGGCTGCGGCCCATCAGGGCCACGTCGCGCACCGTAAACCGGAACGCCAGCCCGGAACTTTGCGGCAATACGCCGCGCAGCAAGGCCGCCTGTTGCGGCGGCCATTCCGCCAGCGGCCGGCCGTTCATCGTCACCTGGCCGGCGAACGGCGCCAGCTCGCCGCTGATGGCCCGCAGCAGGCTGGATTTGCCGGCGCCGTTCGGGCCGGCCACGGCCAGCACTTCGCCGGGGCGCAGTTCCAGCGTCACGCCGTCCAGCAAGGTTTTCGCGCCGGCGCGCAGGGTCAGGTCGATGGCTTGCAGCATGTCAATGGCCCATCAATTTTTGCCGAAACAGCAGCCACAGAAAAAACGGACTGCCGAGCAGGCCGGTGACGATGCCGATCGGGATTTCGGCCGGCGCCGCCAAGCTGCGGGCCAGATAATCGGCGCAGATCAGCAGCAAGGCGCCGAGCAGCGCCGACGCGGGCAACAGCCACCGATGATCCGGCCCCAGTGCGAGCCGCAATAGATGCGGCACCACCAGGCCGACGAAGCCGATCACGCCGGATAATGCCACCGCCGCGCCGACGCCAAGCGCGACCAAGGCCACCACGCCGGTTTTGATGCGTTCGACCGAAAATCCCAAATGGCCGGCTTCGGCCTCGCCGAGCAGCAAGGCGTTCAAGGCATCGGCCAGCCACGGCAACAGCAGCAAATTGGCCAGTAAAAACGGCGCGCCGATGGCGACGCCGTCCCAGCCGGCGCCGTTCAGGCTGCCCAGGCTCCAGAAGGTCAAGCTGCGCAACTGGTCGTCGTCGGCCAGATAGACCAGTAAGCCGGTGGCCGAGCCGGCCAGCGCGTTGATAGCAATGCCGGACAGTAACAGCGAGGCTACGTCCAGCCGCTCGCCGCTGTCGGCCAGCCGGTACACCAGCCAACTGACCGCAAAGCCGCCAACTATGGCCGCGATCGGCAATAGATAGGCACCGAATACGCCGGCCACTGCACCGAACAGGCTGTCGCGCAAGACGATGACCGCCGCCGCGGCCAGCGCCGCGCCGCTGGAAACGCCGATCAAGGCCGGATCGGCCAGCGGATTGCGGAATAAACCCTGCATCGCCGCGCCGGACGCGGCCAAGGCTCCCCCGACCAGCAATCCCAACACCAGGCGCGGCGCGCGAATCGCCAACAGCACCGCTTGCTGGTCGGCGCCGAACGGCCAGGGCAGGGCGATACCGAACCGGTCGGCGACGATGGCGACGGCCTGGCCGGCCGAGATGGCGACCGCGCCGCTGCCCAGCGCGGCTAAGGCGGCGATAACCAGCAGCAATGCCAGCAGCCAGCACAGGCCGGCGCGGCTCATGGCCGGTTTCAGCCGAAAACGCGGTCCGGCTACTGCGGCTGCGGCATGGACCGTCATCGGCCGGCATTCGCGTCGATGGCGACCGCCGGCTCGACGTGTAGTCGTTTGGCCAGTTCCAGCACCGCCTGACCGCTGCGCAAGCCAAAACCGAGCAAGGCCAGGGTATCGACCACGAAGATGTTACGCTGCCGGCCGGCCGGGGTTTGGGCGATGCCGGGTTGCCGGTAGAACGCCTCCAGACCGCCGATGGCGTTGGCGGCGACGTCGGTTAACAAAATCACGTCCGGCGCGGCGGCGATCATCGCTTCCGTGCCGATGGGTTTGTTGCCTTGCAGTTCGCCGGCGGCATTGCGGGCGCCGGCCAGCGCCAACACCGCGTCGGCGGCGGTGCCGCGGCCGGATGCCAGCGGTGCGCCGTGAGCCACCGCCATCAAAAACAGCACCTTGGGTTGTTCACGGCTTTGCGCGCGCCACTGCGCTAAGCTGTCGAAGTCGGCTTGCACTTGGCCGGCCAGTTCCCGGCCTTGCTCCGGTTTATCCAGCAAGCCGGCAATCGTGCCGATTTTGGCGGCAATGCCGGCGGTGGAGTAATCCTCGGCCAGCGTTTCGATACGCACACCGGCCGCGCGTAATTGTTCCAGCACCGCCGGCGGCCCGGCGTGGGCGCTGGCCAGCAGCAGGTCGGGACGCAGCGACAGCACGCCTTCGGCCGACAGCGTGCGCATGTAGCCGACTTGCGGCAGCGCCTGGGCGGCGGCCGGCATCAGGCTGGTGCTATCGACGCCGACCAGGTGCTCGGCGCCGACCAGGGCGTAGACGATTTCGGTCAACGCGCCGCCGACCGAGACGATGCGGCCCGGCCCGGCGGCGGCCGGCACGACGGCCGATAGCCAGAGGACGGCCGCGCATGCCGCTTGCGCGAGTTTATGGCTTAGGGATGTGGTCTGTTTCATGTTGGGGTTTTAGATACTCTCTACAAATCAAAAGTCGGCGGGAGTCGCGACCAAGTCCTTCCTACCGAATGCCTAGCCTCGGCGCACTACCTGGTTTTGCAATTAAGCCGGGGCATCGGCTTCCGCTTCGGCTTTCCGCTGTTTATGGCCGACATCGTTGACGTGGCGGATTTGCGCCAGATCGTCGCCTTCTATCGAAAAGGCCTTGGCAAAACCCTGCACAAAACTGCCGCGCTGCGGACGGATGCGGAACAGATGAAAGTCCTGCATGTTTTGTAACTGTTTCATGAACGCGCCGAATTTTTCCTCGAATAAGCCCATGATGTAGGCGAAAGCGTCGGTATCGCGGTCGATCTCGCCGGCCGAGCAGTGATAGGTAACCCGCTGCCGGGCGAACAAATGCGCGGCTTTGTCCTCGTCCTCGACGAACAACAGACAAACCCGGCCGTTGTGCAACAGGTTTTGGGTGTGCGCCGATAGTTCGCTGACATACACGTAATATTGGCCGTCATGCCTTATATAGGCGGCGTAACTGGCTTCGGGTTCGCCGGAGGCGCTGACCGTGGCCATTAGCGCGGAGGAAAATGTTTGCGGCAGAGCGGTATAGGCTGCTCTGACTTGTTCGAGATCGATGGTTTTGTGGTTCATGCGGGTTTCCTGGTGTGGGGGTATCGATAAAACGTATCGGTTAACGGGTTTAGGTAGCGATGCAAAATGCTAGGAACCTCCTGTAACCGCCGAGGCCAGTAGCAAGTCGCGCCAGAAAACGCTTTCGCCGTCGGTTTCGTCGTAGCCGCCGAAGACGGAGGCGATGGTCTGCTGGTTTTGGCCGCGAATCAGCAGACCGGTCAAAGCCTGTTGCTTGCAAGTGAGTTGGACGATGTCCGCGCCGGCCACGGCCATTTCGTTAAGATGCAGATTGAAATCCCGGTCCAGAACATTGAACCAGGGTCCGGTAATTTTCAGGTTTTGAATCGGGCCGTCGTGCAATTGCATCGCGCCGGGATTGCCGACTAGAACTTGTATCGGCAACATCAGTTCCGCCAGTTGCTGCATGAGCTCGCGTAGTGCCGGTACGGCAATCCGGCCTGTGACGGCAGCCTCGGTCGTGTCGGCTAGCAGCAAGCGCCGCCAGTGTTCCGACAAATCCTTGGATGGGGCGATGGCGCCAAGCGCCGGCTTGGGGCCATCGGTGGGTAGTGCCAGATGGGGCGACTGATCGTCGGCACGAAAGATGTCGATCAAGCGCCGGTAAAGGCCGGCATCGGAATGCTCGGTGAGATAAATCTTGTGCACGGCTTCGCCGCCTGAGTCGAAAAATTGCAGGCTGTGGCGCGGGCCGAGATGCGTTTCTTCCATCACTGCGAAACCCGAATGCCAAACGCCGGTCGATAGGCACAGTTCGATATGGTGTCCGGTAATCAGAATAAAGTCGCCGCATGGACATATATCCTCGTAGAGCCCGGTTTTTTCGTGCACCGCAAAAGCGTTGCGGGTCAAAGCCATCACCGGACCCAGCGTGCCTACCGCGCCCAGCAGCGCGGGCCAGTATTCCCGCAAACGGGTGACCCGGTTGCCGCAGTCGGTTGCCAGCAGTTCGGCTTCGCTGACGCCCAAAGTCGCCGCGGCATCGCGAATTCGCATATGCGGGTGATCGGCGCGCAGGTCTTGCCAAGCTTGCTTCAAAGTGTCCGCGCTGGATTCGGGATGTTTAGTCATGGATTTTGCCATTACGCTGAGCTCCGTTAAGCGAATGCGCTGTATGTTTCCAAGTCAGCGCAGGTTAGGGACTTTGCAGCCGGGCCGCGCGGCCAGGATGCAAAGCGTTTACAGGTCGACGTTTATGCCGCCAGGCCTTTTTTACGATTTAAACCCAGCAAGCCCATGAAGCCGGCGCCGAACAGCCATACTGCCGCAGGCAGCGGCACACTGGTTACGGGATCGGTGCTGGGACCGATGTCGATAGCGACTTGGCCCAAACTCAAGCTATGTCCGGCGCTGTTGAACGAGAACAAATAATTGCTTGCCGGTCCGGATAAATCCCAATAGGCCAGGTATTGCACCAGTTCGACAGGGCCGAACGAACTTTCATAGTCGTCATCGTAGAAAGTTTGCGTCGTAAAGGTCGGCGCCACACCATTCAGTAACAGGCTGTTGTAGTCCATCTGTATGCCCCAGGTTTCGAATTGCAATGCCGCTCTTAAGGGCTCGTTGTTGGTAGAGCCGCTTAGCGAAGCCGTGAAATTCTCGGTGACGCTGAAGCTGTACAAATTGCCCGATCCGGCCGCGAATGTGCCGGCGTTCCAGCCGATATTGGCGTCGGTGGTGCCGGCGCTGCCCACGTCCGCCGCTGCGGTGCGGATGCCGGGATAAGAGTTATCCACGAAGCTGTCCCATTCCGCATACAGCGTGCCGGCATCGCCACGGTTCCAGTTGCCCCAGCTGGCTTCGCTTGGGGTGTCGAAGCCGTAGCCGGCGGCGTAAGGGTCGGGACCATTGGTCAAGTCAGCCGAAGCGCTACCGGAAACAGCCAACAGGCCGGCGATTAAAGTCAGTTTTTGTGCAGTTTTCATGGTTGGTTTCCTTTGTGAGTAAATTGACGCATCTCTTCACCGCGAAGACGATCCGTTGCTGTCGTCAAAAATAGCTTCCGCCGCTTCGGCCCCGTGCCGGCTATCCGCGCTGGCCAATGGCCTTTGCGGTGGCGGAAATTTAAAACTCAGTGCGGCTCTCGGCATGCGAGAAGCGGGTTGGTGTCGCGATTGCCGTTCGGCGCGTCTTGCACCTGAAAGTCCAGGACATAGCGGTACTGTTTGCCGCAATAGATGATCACTTCCTTTTGCCCGCGTTTTAACAAGCGCATCTCTATCCGCAATTCGCCAAAGCCTTCGTGCTCCAGCAATTCTTCGAACAGTGTTTCCAATTTTTTTTGGGCCTCTTTCTTTGCCCTGTATCCCTTGGTCATAAGATTTTTCTCCATCAAAAGGCCAGTTTTACCGTGACGCCGAGATTGCGACCGGGACGCGAATAGCGGTCGGCCCAGTGCTCCGCACCGGCGAAATTGCCCAGCGTGGTATGCGGATCGCCGGCGCGGGTGTTGATGTCTTCCCAGTCGATATATTTCTTATCCAGCAGGTTAAATACCCCGACATTGAACGAGAGATGCTTGCTGGCGTTGTAGTAGGCATTGAAATCGATGACGCCGTAACCGCTGGGCAGAAATAGGGCGTCAGCCGGGGCGGTATTGGCTTGTTTGGCGCCGACCAAGGTCAGGTTTAATTCCGTGCCCCAGTCGCCGCTGGGTTGGTCGTAGCGCAGGCCGACGACGGCTTTCATCGGGCTGATTTGCCTTAAGGCGTCGTCGTCGCTGCGTTGGCTCTTGAGATTCAAACCTTCGGTGAAGGAGCCGCTGAATAGCAGGCTGGCACCCGACAACGACGGCGCCAGCCAGTCCAGGTAAAACTGGCTTTTCATTTCGATGCCCTGAATACGGATCGGGTCAGGGCTATTGATGTTTTGATAGGTGGTAAAACCCAACGGCGGACAGGCGGCGGTCGCCGGGTTGCAAATCACCGCGTTATAGATGAAGTGGTCGTAATCGTTACGAAACAGGCTTATGTCGAAACTCCCGGCAGCGCCCTGGCCGCGCAAACCCATTTCCGCGCCGACGCTGGTTTCCGGCTGAATGTTGTAATTGGGCAGATTGGTGTATCCGCCGGTGATATTGGTAAAGCCGAGATTGCTCTCGCTGAAGTTGGGGCCGCGAAAGCCGTGCGCATACTCGCCGTGCACCGTGAATATCTCGTTGAGGTGCAGTAAGGCGCCAAATCTGGGTAAAAAGGCGTTGGCGTCGATGATGATGGGTATAACCGGATCGGCGCCTTCGGCAACCGCTGCCGCGGAGGCTTTATCGAACAAATAATCAGGCTTGGGCAATAAGCGGAAATATTCCCAACGACCGCCGGGGATCAGCTCGATGCGTTTATCAAACAGGCCAATACTATCCTCAAGATAAGCGCCTGCCTTGGTGACGGTGGAGAGCGGAAAGTCGCGGACCGGAAACTCGTCCGGCGTCACGGTCTTGCTGATCCGGCCTTTGGGACAAATGTTATTGGGCCGTCCGGTGCGCGGGTTAACCGAGCCGCTGACGCAGGTGTAGCTGCCGTCGCGTTGTTGGGCTATGCTGTTTTTACTGATCTGGCCACCGTATTGCAACGCATGCGCGGTCTCGCCTAAAACAAAGTCCTTTCCCAGTTGCAGTTCGCCGCCGAAGTCGTCGTTGGCAAAATCGAAAATCCGCTCGGTGAGTGTGTTGCCGTCCACGTTGGCGGTGCGATCTTGCAACGTGACTTGCCCGGTAGCGGATTTTTGCGTGTAAAACTTCCAGAGCACAGCGTCGAACAGCGGCGTATCCAGATGCTTTAGGGTGTGGTCCAGCGTCAGCCGCCAGCGCGATTGGGTATCGGTGGTGAGCATGCTGTTGACGTTGCGCAGGCTGATGTCGGCACCCCGCAGGTATAGGGCATCAATATCGGCTCGACTGTCCAGCCATTCGCCGGTCAGGCGCAACACGTTGTCGTCGTTAAAACGGTACAGCAGTTTGGCCAGCAGATTGTAGCTGCCGTTTTCTTGCGGACTGGGCGTGGTGCGGCGGCCGTCGGCGAAATCCGCCGTGCCTTTATTGTCGGTTTCGTTGCTTTGGTTGTGAGTGAATAGCGCCATGCTTTCCCAGCCGCCCCAGGCACCCGCCAAGGTTGCGGTTTGCACGAAGCCGTTGTCGGTAGTGTTGTAGTTCAGTTTCAGGCCGGTGTAGTAATCCTTGCCGAATACGTTCAAGTAATCGCGCGGGTCCTTGGTGACGAAGTTGACGGTGCCGCCCATTGCGTCGCCGCCGTAATAGGCCGAGCCGGAGCCGCGGACGATTTCCACGGCTTTTAAGGCGTCCATGTCTACGGCGTTGCGGTTGGCGCTGGCAAACGAGCCGATGCGAAAGGCTTCCGGCAGGCGTACGCCGTCGATCTGCATCAACACCCGGTTGCCGCCCAGACCGCGTATGGTAAAGCCGCTGGCGCCGAAGCGCTGCGGGTCGTTGCCGACGATGACGCCGGGTTCATAACGGATCAGGTCCTTGATGTTGCGCACCATGCGTTGTTCGATGGTTGCTGCATCAATTTCCGACTCGGTACCGGGAACGGCTTTTGCCGGAGGATTGCCGTTTTTGGCTTTTACCGTAACGATTGCCAGTTCCACGTCCTCGGTTTCCTCGATATTACCTAGCGTGGCATCGTCGGCGGCGCTGGCGGGCATCGCGCTCATCAGTAACAGCAGGGCGTAAACAATCGGTCCGGCGAGCGGACGGAAACGGCTGATTTTCGATGTGATACAAACGGAGCGACTATCGGTCGAGCCACACAACACGCAAGGACAGTAGTCCGCACGGGGGGTGGCCGGCCAAGGTCGAGCGCTTAAAGTTAAAGGCATAGCGATTCCAACAGGCAGTGCAGTCTCAAATGCTGGCTGCCTGGCACGAATGGCTAGGTGGCTGTTTTGTTTGGTTTTGTAATCGCGGCTGAAGCCGCTTTTACGGATAGGGTTCTTAAATTTAACGGGCTATGTGCGGCCGGTTTCGGGGTGTCTGACGGCTAGGCCTCCCGCGCTTTGTTCGCCATTACAAATCGGCAATCCTTGCCTTGCCTACGTCAGACACCCCGAAACCGGCCGTTATTTTTCCCGCGTTTGGTTTTGGCTTGCCGCTGTCGGCGGGAAAGCCAAGACTTGCTTACATCATTTTTTTTCAGGTTCGGAAACGAAACCGATTTTACTGACCCCGGCTTTGGCCGCATCCGCCAGCGTTTCGGCGACGAAGTGGTAGGGCACGTTTTGATCGGCGCGGATATGCAGTTCCGGCTGCTGCGGCGATTGGGCGATGTCCGCCAGGCGCTGATTCAAGACGGTACGGTCGATTTGCTCTTGGTTCCAGAACAATTTCCCCTCGCCATCTACCGACAGCGCCACCGGATCGTCGCTGGGTGGTTGCGGCACGCTGCTGGCCTTGGGTAGATCGATTTTCACCGCATGAGTCATCAACGGGGCGGTGATCATAAAAATGACCAACAGCACCAGCATGACGTCGATTAACGGAATCATGTTGATTTCGGCGACGGTGTGGCCGCCGCCCTTGTTTTGATCGAAACCGCCGAATGCCATTAGTGTTCTCCGTTGGCGTAGGCCAGTTCGACGCCGGTAACGGCTGGCGCGCTGGCGATGGTGGCGCCGGTGGTTAAAAAGGCGAATAGATCGTGGGCGAAGCCGTCCAGCCTGGCCAGTAATAAGCGGTTGCTGCGCACGCAATCGTTATAGGCTAGTACCGCCGGAATTGCGACAGCGAGACCTAAGCCGGTCATGATCAACGCTTCGCCGACCGGGCCGGCGATTTGATCCAAACCGCCCAATCCGCCTTGACCAATATTGACCAGGGCGTGGTAAACCCCCCAGACCGTGCCGAACAAGCCGATAAATGGCGCGGTGCTGGCGATGGAAGCCAGCGCGGTCAAACCCCACTCCAGTTGCGCGGTTTCCTCGTCGATGACCCTGCGCATCGAGCGGGTCAGAAACTCGGCAGTCGAGCCGGCCTGTTGCAGACCATGGCTACCGTGGCGGGCATGATGTTGCGAGGCGGCTAAGGCGTGGCGGGTCAGATTCGAGAAAGGGTCGGTTTGGGAGCCATCGGGTAGGTGTCCGGCTACCTCGCTCAGCGTATCGCTGGCCCAAAATTTTTGTAAAAACAGCTCGGCGCGACGGCGGACCTGGATGGCGTGCCAAGCTTTGACGACGATGAAATACCAGCTGGCTACCGACATAATCAGCAGTAAGCTAAACAGGAAGGCGCCGACACTGTCGGTTTGCGCCAGGAAATGGTCGAGACTTTGATTGAGTGCCATGATTTATCCTTCGAGAGAGAATGAAACGGGAACCACGACCCAGGCGGAAACCACCTGTTCGCCGCGGCGGGCGGGGACGAAACGCCATTTTTGGACGGTTTCCTGGGCGGCTTGGTCGAGGCGTTCGTAGCCGCTGGATTTACGTAGCGTGACTTGTTCGACCGCACCGTCGGTATTGACCAGTACCCGCAGCAATACCTTGCCTTGTTCGCCGAGTTGCCGCGATGCGCTGGGATAGGCCGGGGCCGGGTTGTTCAAATAATCGGCGTTCAGGTTGGGCAAGGTCATCGGCGCCGAGGCGGCCTCGCTGGTGCTGGCTGAACTGGGTGCCGGAGCAGGCGCCGCCGCAGCGGCCGTTGGTGTAGGTTCGGCGCGCGGTGGTTCCGGCGTCGGTTCGGGCGCCGCCATTGCCGCCGGCGCTTGGCTGGCGGTCGATACGAGATTCGGTTTTTTAACCGGTTTGGGCGGCGTTTTGGGTTTGCTGACGGCTTTTTCAACCGGTTGCTGGGCTTGCTGCACCGGCGGTTTGGCGGGTGCCTGCTGAGTTTGCGCGTCGCCGATCCACTGCACCATGATAGGTTGCGGCGGCGTGACGGGCTGCGGTTTCTCGCTGTTCGGCATCAGGCCGAACCAGGCCAAATGCAAGCCGAGCGCGATGAGCAAGCCCAGGCCACGTTCGTTATATTCGGCTTTTTGGATTGTGGCTATCGATTTATACGGCTCTTCGCTGGCTACGAGGCGCATGGGGGCCAGACAGGCAAGCTGGCGGAAACTGGCGGTCGGTAACATACAGGCCTCTCGATTAACTGAGCTGAAAACGATTGGCTGGCTACCCTGGGGTTGGCTGGCTGGTGTTGTCGGGTGTTACGGTTTACTTGGTCAAAATTAATTTACCGTTGCTGGTAATACGCAGGCGGTACTCGTCGCCTTGATGTTCGATGACAATTTCGTTTTGGGTGCCGAACAATAAACGGCTATTCACCCGCTGCCTGGCTTGCGGTATTTCCGGCGGCGTGTCGGCGGTTGACGGGCTAAGTCGCACTGGGTTAGACGGATTTTTCATGGGACTAAAAATGGTGACGAATAAATGCCAAACCCGCTCAATGCGCTGTTGCCGGTTGCTGGCGAGCCGCTTTTCGCTCTAATAACAGGTTGGTAACGGTTTGCCAGTGTTCCAGCAATTGCAGGTACATATCGCGGCTGGAGGCGCTATGTGCCAGTTCCGGGTGGCTTAGCAGGCGCCCCAATTGCTGCACGATGAGATGTGCCAACTTGGGGTTGTGATGGCCGTTGATGAATTGGGTCATTAACACGCAGGTCGCGGCATGAATTTGCGCCACATCGCGGCTTCTCGGCGCGCCGATAGATTTGTCTTCAAACATGATGACCTCGGGTTGCATAAGTTATAAGTTAAATTGCCGCACACTGGATAACTTAGGAGGCTGTGCAGGTGCGGCAATGACAGCACGAGAGATGACTGTCGGATACAAATGATAATGATTATCATCTATATGTCAAGAAAAAGTATTTTGCTGTGGGTGGTTTGGGAATTTGTCGGGAAGCAATTGGCAGGGCCAACGGGGTGGGGAAGACGATAGAGGTGTTTTGTTTGTGGTAAATGATTTGAGAATATGGCTGCAAATCGCAGCGGAAGTCGCCACCCTTGGTCAGGCTTATAGCGCGGCTTCGGCTTTTTTTAGTTTTAGGGCAGCGGTTTATAAGCCAGCAGTCCGGCCAGCGTTTCCAGGAGTTCGCTACGGGGATGATTTTTGATCCAGACCAGCGCGATTTGCCGGCTGGGCCGCTGGCGGATGCTGATATAACGAATGTCATGATCGTCCGGCTGCACAGCGACCGAAGGCATCAACGTCACGCCGACGCCGTTTTTGACCATGAAACGCAAGGTTTCCAGGCTGGATGCCCGGAAGTCGTGCTCCACAAAGCGCGACGGATGGCATAATTTTAGTGCCTGATCCCGCAAACAATGGCCCTCGTCCAGCAACAGCAGATTTTCTTTGGCCACCGTGTTCAGGTCAATTTCTGCCTGCTCGGCAAGAGGATGATCGGCGCACACCGCCAGGGTGAAAGGGTCTTCGAACAAGGTTCGCGATTCCAAACTCGCCTGTTCGACAGGTAAGGCCAGCAAGGCAGCATCCAGCTTTTTGTCGAGCAGTAAGGCGACGAGTGCGTTGGTTTTTTCCTCGACCAGTTGGAGTTTCAGCTCGGGGTAATGCTGCTTGATGCGAAAGACGTATTCCGGCAACACGTAACTTGCCAGCGAAGGAAAAGCCCCCAACGACAACATGTTGCGGTGCCGATCACTGGCGTGGGCGGCGATTTGGCGAATGGAGCGGGCATCGTCAAGTATACGGCGGGCGAGCGGTAAAATTTCCCGGCAAGTGTCGGTGGTTTCTACCGCATTTTTTTCGCGCAGGAATAAATCCACGCCTAAATAATCCTCAAGTTTCTTAATCTGCGTGCTCAACGTCGGCTGGCTAATCGAACAATGCTCAGCCGCTTGGCTGAAGTTTTTCAATTCCGCTACGGCCACTAGGTAGCTTAAATCCCGCAAGTTCATCGACTGTTATCCGCTGTTGAGTTAAGTATTCCGAAAGCGCACCCGGACCGGAATCATACCAGCTCGGAAGCGCCTATTATTGACTTGGCCTATCGGTCCATCGAAGAAATCAATTTCAGTTTGCGGCCAATCTCCCGTTGAATATGTCCACCGAACCCGTTTTCTGAAGGGATAGGGTGCCGTTGCAACTAAATGCCGCTACAGTTAATCCCGTGCGGTCTTTAAAACGAAAAAAACAACGGCTGGTTTTTATCTTAAATCACAACAAGGAACAGAGGTGCACCATGACAAGCAAACAAATTTTCCTGGCTTCCACATTGGCGCTAGCCATATCAGCAGCGTTGACCGCCACACCGGTGCAGGCCGAGCCGGAACCGACCATGAACAGCTTCTGGTGGCCGGAGCAACTGAATCTGCAACCGCTGCGGCAGAACGCCGCCGAATCCAACCCCTTGGGCAAAGCCTTTAATTATGCCGAGCAATTCAAAACCCTGGACTTGAAAGCCGTGAAAGCAGACATCGCCAGCGCGCTGCATACCTCCCAACCGTGGTGGCCGGCTGATTACGGTAACTACGGGCCGTTTTTCATTCGCATGGCTTGGCACAGTGCCGGGGTCTATCGCATCTTCGACGGTCGCGGCGGTGCGTCCGGCGGTCAGCAACGTTTTGAGCCGCTAAACAGCTGGCCGGACAACGTCAATTTGGACAAAGCCCGCCGCCTGTTGTGGCCGGTCAAACAAAAGTACGGCGCCAAACTATCCTGGGCTGACTTGATGGTGCTGGCGGGTAATGTTGCCCTGGAAGATATGGGCTTCAAAACGCTGGGTTTTGCCGGTGGCCGCGCCGATGATTGGGAGGCCGAAGTGGTCAATTGGGGCACGGAAAAGAAATTTCTGGCCGACGAACGCCACGACGGCAAAGGCGAGTTGGCTAAACCGCTGGCTGCTGTGCAAATGGGCTTGATTTACGTCAACCCGGAAGGGCCGGGAGGTAATCCCGATCCCTTGGCCGCGGCCAAGCATATCCGCGAAGCGTTCGGCCGGATGGCGATGAACGACGAGGAAACCGTGGCGCTGATCGCCGGCGGCCATACCTTCGGCAAGGCGCACGGTGCCCATAAACCTGACGATTGCGTCGGCAAAGAGCCGGCCGCTGCCGGCGTTGAAGAGCAAGGCTTAGGCTGGGCGAATAAATGCGGTGCCGGCAACGGCGTCGATACCGTCAGTAGCGGTCTGGAAGGTGCTTGGTCGACCAACCCCACTCGCTGGACCCACGACTATCTGACCTGGCTATACACCTTTGATTGGCAACAAACCAAAAGTCCGGCCGGTGCGACGCAATGGATACCTAAAGACGGCAAAGGCGACAACTTTGTACCGGATGCGCATGACCAGACCAAACGCCACCCGCCGATCATGTTTACCACCGATATTGCTTTGAAAATGGACCCGGATTACCAAAAAATTTCCAAGCGCTTTTTGGATAATCCCAAAGAATTCGAGGCGGCCTTCGCCAAGGCCTGGTTCAAGCTGACCCACCGCGACATGGGGCCCAAAGCTCGCTATGTTGGTGCCGAAGTGCCGGCCGAGGATTTCATTTGGCAGGATCCGATTCCGAAAGCTGATCATAAGCTGATCGACAGCAAGGATGTTGCCAAATTGAAGTCTACTATCCTGGCCTCGGATTTGACGATTCCCGAGTTGGTGAAAACGGCCTGGGCGTCCGCAGTGACCTTCCGCGGAACCGACATGCGCGGCGGGGCCAACGGCGCGCGGATTCGGTTAGCACCGCAGAAAGATTGGGAGGTCAATGATCCCGCCGAAATGGCCAAAGTGCTGGCAAAACTGGAAGCCGTCCAAACCGAATTCAACCGCTCCCTGAAAGGCGGGAAAAAAGTGTCTCTGGCCGATGTGATCGTGCTGGGTGGTTCGGCAGCGGTGGAAGAGGCGGCCAAAAAAGCCGGTTACAAGGTGCAAGTGCCGTTTAAACCCGGGCGGATGGATGCGGCGCAAGAGCAAACCGATGTCAATTCCGTTGCGGTGCTGGAGCCTAAAGCCGACGGTTTCCGAAATTACTTTGGCAAAGACAATGCGCATTCGCCTGCCGAAATGCTGGTCGAACGCGCTAATTTTCTGACCTTGAGCGTGCCGGAGATGACGGTGCTAGTGGGCGGCATGCGGGCCTTGGATGCTAACGCCGGCCGTGTTAAACACGGGGTGTTCACCAGTCGTCCGGGTACACTCAGCAATGACTTCTTCGTTAATTTGCTCGATATGTCCACGAAATGGAGCAAGTCAGCTACCGAAGGCATTTATGAAGGACGGGACCGGACCAACGATCAAGTTAAATGGACCGCCACACCCGTGGATTTGATTTTCGGTTCCCACTCCGAGTTACGGGCGGTGGCGGAAGTCTATGCCTCGGCAGATGGCAAGGAAAAGTTCGTGCAGGATTTTGCGAATGCCTGGGCTAAAGTGATGGAATTGGATCGATTTGATAAACGCTGAGCTTGGCTTGCAAGGCACCAAATTTGGCCGAGATTGGGTCAAGTCGGGTGCCTTGCGCAAAAAGACCTTTCATCGTCAACTTAACAGACTAGCGTCAACCCCTGTCGCTTGTGCCAAGTGTCACCATCGTCCGTCATAGAGCAAAAGTAAAAAAGGGCAATCCAAAGATTGCCCTGTGAGGGAGAACTCAAGGTGAATCAAATCCAGTCGGAGTCGTCGCTTTCGTCCGGCACGCTGTAGTCTGCGTCGCTAAGCGAAAAATCGTCACTATTATCCAAGTTGGTTTGCTGGATGGCGTCGTCGCCGTAATAGTTATTGACCACGGTTTGTTCCTGAACGCCGCTGTGCTCGCCCAGTGCTTGCTGGCCCAAGGCGTTGGAACCGTGATGCCCCATCAGACTTTCGATGCCCTGGAATAAAAACGAACCGGCTACGACACCGGCTGCTGTGGTCGCGACATTGCCCAGAAAACTGCCGCCAGCGCCACCACCACCGAAAAAGCCTGGCGATTGCGCGGGAGCAGCAGCTCTCGGCACTTGATAATTGCCGACACCGGGCACCGCACCGCTATTGTTAGTGGGTTGAGCCCAAGGATCGTTGCCCAGAAACCCGCTACGTTGTGAGCTTGCACCGGCTTGCAATTGATTTTGCAACTCGGCGATTTGTGCTTTAGCCGCAGTCAAAGCTTGATCCTGCAACAAGGCGCGTTGGACCAGCAGATACGCGGCATCGGGTTGTTTGGCCACCGCATCTCTAATCAACGCTTCGGCCTCGGCATCTTTTTGCGTGAGCTTAACTTCGTTCAGTTGATTCAGAAACTGGCTGAGCTGGTTGCGTTCCTGTGAATTCATTCAATAACTCCTATCGTGAAGATATAACCCGGCTAACTGCCGGCATGGGCAAAGACTTCAAAATGGCTGCAAAGTTTCCTTCACAGTTGGGTGAAGCTACAGAAGTTTCAATAGCCGGATCGAAATAATTACCCGTGATTCAGCTTCGAGCTGTCTATGCGGTGTGGATTTCGGCATTCCTCATGTGCCAAAGAAGGTATGCCGACCTGACGATTTTGAGGATATACGAGGTACTCAGTAGAAGCAGCTTGCTAATCAGGTAATTTATTGGGTTTACTGCTCTTTCGGTATTCTTGGGGTTACTCGCAATTGTCAGTCAAAATTACCCGAGGGTTTCCCGCTGTAATGGTCGCCGATTGGCTTGGCTTAGGGGGAAATTAACCAAGCCAACAGGCTACCGTATGGCCGGATCGATTATTTTACCAGGGTGCCGGTGCTCGCCGGTCCGGGGATAGACATCTCGCCCGGGTTTTGCGGGTCGTAATAAATGTCAACGTAAGGTCCGGTAATTGCCGGCTTTACAATAGCTCTCAGCCCAGCGTTTTCACAATCCGGGTTATCCGTAAATGTCGCGGCGACTTCCGCCGCGCAAGCGTCGGGTTGCATCGGAATCGCAGGAAGATTCAGATTAACCGCACAGCCTTGGTCCGGGCCTGCTACTACTTGATTGTTATCCCAACGCAATACATCCCAGCTAACCGCTAAGGATACGTCCGGTTCAGGGGTGCCTTTGCAAGCCGTCGTCAGTGGGCAGCGCACTGAGACGGGATGCTCTCCAGATGAAAAGTGTATGCCGCACGCAATCACTTGCGAGCGTGGCGGCACTTTGGAACCCAGCCCCAACGGGCCAGCCTGACTGAGCGGGCTAACGAGACAAGCTAAAAAGCCCAATTTCGCACAGTGTTGCAAAATCTTAGATTTAGTTGTTGTGGTCATGATCGACTCCCGATTAATGTTTAAGGGATTTATTTCACCCGTTCCTAACTGGATATAACGATTTTCAAGGCCCGGGCGACTAAGCCATGTTTCAAGCATTGTCACGTTCCTACTGTAGGAGGGTCGGTCAGCAGAATCAGTGAGCTAGTAAACTCCGAGGATGTGAAAAGTTTCATTGATTTGGCGCTTTCTAGCCTTGGCTATTGGCTAAAAGATCGGCATCGTATATCCCGGCGCGCGGCGGTCGAAATAAAAAAATTCTTATATCTGGCCGGATTAGGGTAAGAAGCAATCCGCTTACGTTCTCGGAAAAACGTATGCGAAAAACAGCATTGCCTGTTAATCCGGTTAGCGTACAATCCAGAGTGCTTATCGATAGTCGTTTCAAACCCACTTCAATCGTTAGTCAGCAGCCGGCCGCTAAATCATACGTGAGCAGTAACCCGAACAAACAAGCAGCAATTCAAGCGGCACAGCTGCGGCAACTGTTTGCGGCAAGCAATGTGTCATTGATCAGCAGTACGCTACTGGCGGCGATTCTGGCCTATATGCAGCGCGACATGATTGCGGCCCCCGTGGTGCTCAGTTGGTTGACGCTGATTGTGTTGGTGGCGGTTTCCCGCACTTTGCTGGTCAAGGCTTATCGATCCGCCGCGCCAGAAGTCGGGGAAAGCACTCGGTTCTGGATGAAAAGATTTCGGATTGGGGTGCTGGCCGTGGGCTTGGTGTGGGGAGCGGCCGGTTTTCTGATGTTTCCGGCCAACAACTCGCAACATCAACTATTCCTGGTTTTTATGCTGGCGGGTTTGTCGGCCGGCGGCGTGGTGGCATTTTCCGCCGATCTGCTCAGCGCGGTGCTATTTTCTTTGAGCTCGCTGCTGCCCATCATTGTTCGCTTGTTCATGTCAGGCAATGGATTGTTTGTGGCGATGAGCGTGGCAGGGTCTTTATACCTGTGCTTCATGGTGATCAGCTTGCGTCGTATCAATCTAAGTATCACCGAGAATATTGTGCTGCATCTGGATGCCGCGGAAAGAGAGGAGGCCATGCGTATCAGTGAGCAGCGCTATCGCTTGTTGCTGAAACACTCGCCCATCGGTATTTTTCATTACGACACCGATCTGATCGTTACTTACTGTAACGAACCGTTCGCTGCTATTTTGCAGAATACCGTCGATAACATTGTCGGATTGGATATTAAGGGGTTTAAAGGCGGTTCAATACTCGCCGCCTTGCATCAGGCATTGAACGGTGAAAAGGTGAGTTATGAAGGCGAATTCCGGCCGGCGCTGGATGCCGCCGGCATAGTGATAGACATGATCTGCGCGCCGTCGCGCGACGGTGCCGGCAAAATTGTTGGCGGTATTGCGATTATTCGGGACATCAGCGAGCGTAAGCAGGCGGAAGAAATGCTGCGTATCAGCGCCATCGCCTTCGAATCGCAGGCGGCGATGATCGTCACCTCCCCGGACGGAGTGATCCTGCGGGTGAATCGGGCCTTTATCGCGCTGACCGGCTACAGCTCGGAAGAAGTGCTGGGCCAAACGCCGCAAATGCTCAACTCCGGGCGCCACGACAAGGGCTTCTTTGCGGCTATGTGGACTATATTGCAGGAGACCGGCCATTGGCAAGGCGAAATCTGGAATCGCCGCAAAAACGGCTTGATCGTCGCCGAATGGCTGACGATAGCAGCCGTAGTCGCACCCGATGGCCGCATTACCCATTATGTCGGTACATTTTCGGATATTACCGAGAACAAGGAGGCGGTGGCGGAAATCCACCGTTTGGCTTATTACGATCCTTTAACCCATTTGCCTAACCGGCGTTTACTGCAAGATCGTTTGGGCCAGGAGTTGGTTGCCGGCGCTCGCAACGGCCTATATGGTGCGATTCTGTTCTTGGATCTGGATAATTTCAAGACGCTTAACGACACGCGCGGGCATGATGCCGGTGACCAGTTATTGGTCGAAGTGGCGCGGCGTTTACGCACTAGCGTGCGCGAATGCGACATCGTCGGACGCCTGGGTGGCGATGAGTTTTTGGTGTTGCTGGCGGATTTGAGCGCCGATGTCGAGCTTGCCGCGATGCAAACCAAGCAAGTCGGCGAAAAATTGTTGGACGCGTTGGCTCATCCTTACGATTTAAATGGCTATGAGTTCCATTGTTCGGCCAGTATCGGCATTCGCTTGTACCGCGATCATGAGGGTGCGGAAGAATTACTCCGGCACGCCGATCTTGCCATGTATCAAGCCAAAATTGCCGGGCGCAATACCGTGCGCTTCTTCGATCCGAGCATGCAGGCGTTGGCCACGGCTCGCGCCGATTTGGAAAAAGATTTGCGCCTTGCTCTGGCTCATAATCAGTTCAAGCTGTATTTTCAACCGCAGATGTATCGAAACCATCAAGTGGTGGGCGCCGAGGCGCTGTTGCGTTGGCAGCATCCGGAACGCGGATTGGTATCGCCGTTGGAGTTTATTTCCTTGGCAGAAAAAACCAGTTTGATTCTGCCGATTGGCCAGTGCGTGCTGGAAGCCGCCTGCACGCAACTGAAGCAGTGGGAGGAACATGCCTATTCGCAGCAGTTTCGGTTAGCCGTCAATGTCAGTGCGCGCCAGTTTCGATCGGCGGATTTTGTCGAACAGGTGCGGCGGGCGCTGGATAACAATGGCGTTAACCCGGACTTGCTGGAACTAGAACTGACTGAAAGTCTGGTACTGGAGAATATCAACGACACGATCTTGAAAATGCATGCACTCAGAGAGATAGGGGTGCGCTTTTCGTTGGACGACTTCGGTACCGGATACTCGTCGTTTTCCTATCTGACTCAGTTGCCGTTCGACCAGTTAAAAATTGACCGCTCCTTTGTGCATAACATCGGTGTCAAGACCAGCGATGCGGTGATCGTGCAAACCATCATCGGCATGGCCCATAACTTGGGGATAGAGGTGATTGCCGAAGGGGTCGAAACCGATGCGCAACGTTTGTTTCTGGAACAGCACGGCTGCCACGCCTGTCAGGGATTTTTGTTCAGCAAGCCGGTGCCGATAGACGAGTTTATGGCCTGGAGCCGGCGTTTGCCCAAGTGTTAACCCAGCCTGTCAATGTAGCCGCTCCGGCTATCAGGTATGCACCTGGCCTTCAGCGGAATTGTTGGTATATTCCTGTTTACTGCCGTTTTTACTAAATTGGGTTTGCCGGGGCTCCGAATGAAATCGTCCGATACACATCCGCACAATTCCCGGCTGGCAGTCCGCGAGGCTTTGAAGGCAGCAAGCAATGACTATCACAACCGGTTAAATCAGCATAGTTTGCTGGTCGGAATCACCCAACCAGACTATTCGCTGGCTAAATACCGAAAGCTGCTGTCCGCTTACTACCATCTCTATCAGGCTTTGGAACAGCGGTTAATTGCCTTTCAGTCCTCTCAAGACTGTCAATTCGACTATTCTCAACGCCTTAAGTTGCCTTGGATTTGCCGCGATCTGGCGTTTTTGGGGATAGACCCGCTTAGGGAATACAACATGGCGCAAAACCTGCCGGCACCGCAGGTAGCCAGCATGGGTGAATATACCGGGGTTTTATACGTGATAGAGGGATCGATGTTGGGTGGACAGCTTATTTCGCGTAGCCTTGAGGCCTACCACGGTTTAAATGGCGAAGCCGGCGCTTGCTTTTTCCGCGGTTATGGTCAGAACACCGGGCCTATGTGGCAAGATTTTCTGCGGTTTGCGGAAAACCTAGCCGGTGACGATGACCAGCGTTCGGCTGCCGAGCACGCGGCCTGCCAAACTTTTCAATTTTTTATTCAAGTACTGGATGATTATGCCTATTCGTAAGTTACACGTTCTCCGCCCGGTCTAATGGATGATATTGATCAACAGGCGTTGCAACAAGCCCTGGAAAAGTGCGCGGCAGAGCCCATTCAACAAATCGGGCAGATTCAGCCGCATGGCGCCTTGTTGGTTTTAAGCGCTGATCGTCCTTACACGGTATTGCAGGCGAGCGCCAATATTAGCGAATTTTTCAGCGAATTGACCGGCGATGTTTACGGTAAACCGCTTCAGGAGTTGGTCGGCGAAAAAATTGCCGGGCAAATCGAGCAAATGTTTCAATCGGCGCAGAGTAAAAACACTGCCGCCGGGAAACTCAGCATTCCCCAGCGCCAGGGCCCTTTTGATCTACAGGCCCATGCTTATTTGAGTGACGGGCTATTTGTGCTGGAACTCGTGCCTGATCACGACGCCGACCAGGAAGGGCGATTGTCCGAATTGCTAATGGAAATGCAGGAATCATTGCTGAGATACGACGCGAATAGCGATTTCTCGCGCTATTTCGATGATGTCGCGCTGTTGGTGCGGCGGATGAGCGGCTACGATAGCGTGATGATCTATCGGTTTGACTCTAATTGGAACGGTCAAGTGATCAGCCAAAATAGCGTGGATCATGCGCCATCCTACCTTGGGTTGCACTTTCCGGCCAGTGACATTCCGCCACAAGCGCGGCGCCTTTACACGAGTAATCTGGTACGCTTGGTTGCCGATATTGATGCCGAGCCGGTGCCCATTTTACCTGGCCTCAATCCCGTAACCGAAAGGCCCTTGGATATGAGTTACTCGGCGTTGCGTTGCCTGTCGCCGATACATATCCAGTATTTGCGCAATATCGGTGTGCAGGGCTCAATGGTGATTTCTTTGCTGCAAAACGGCCGATTGTGGGGATTGATAGCTTGTCATCACTTCACGGCAAAACGTGTGTCGATTGCTCAACGCGAAGCGGTGACGTTTATAAGCCGGATGGTGTCGTCGAAATTATCCTCGATTGAGGCCTTGGAGCAGTACAACTGCGTTGCCAGCGCTAACCATGTGATCGGTGAGTTGCTGAATTATATTTTTACCGATCACGAGCAACGGGTCTTGCAAAGGTTACTACCGCCATTGATGGCGTTGCTGGATGCAACCGGGATATTAGCTGTGGTGGAAGGTAAGCGGCATGTTTACGGCGAGGTGTTGAAACCTGCAGATCTAGGGGCATTATTGCTCTGGCTGGGCAAACAAGCCAGCGGCCAGATATTTAGTTCTGATCATCTTGCCAATGATTTTTTACCGGCAGAAAAATACCAGGAAATAGCCTCAGGGATATTGACCACACCGCTGCCCGGCGATATGCGCAATGTCATAGTTTGGTTCAGACAGGAAAAGCCGCGCACCGTAAGCTGGGCGGGCAAGGCCGAGAAAGGCTTGGTGATGGACAAAAGCGGAAACTACCAACTGACACCGCGTAAGTCATTTGAAATGTGGACGGAATTATGGCGGGGTCGCAGCGAACCTTGGTCGCCTGTACAAATTGATATTGCCCGGATGTTGGCGATGACCTTACCCGAGGGCTTGGCACAAAAAAGCCGGTTGGAGCACGCGCTGAGACAGCAACAGTTATTGGACGCGGAGCTGCGGATTGCCGCTACCGCTTTCGAGTCGCAGGAAGGCATCGTGGTTTTGGACGAGAATCGCTTGATACTGCGGGTAAACCAGGCGTTTACCCGTATTACCGGTTACCTCAGCGAGGAAGTAGTAGGCAAGAATCCGCGGGTATTGGAATTGGATTTGCAGGGTCTGGTCTATTACGAGGAGATGTGGGAAAGGGTCAATAACTCAGGGGTCTGGGAAGGTGAGATTTCTAGTAAACGCAAGGACGGTGCGGTGTTTCCCATGCATTTGGCCGTCAGTACGGTGAAAGACCCGACGGGTTGCATCAAAAATTATGTGGCCACGTTTGTAGATATTACCTCGATTAAAGCCGCTGCCGAGGAAATTGAGCGCTTGGCGTTTTATGACCCGTTGACCGGTTTGCCGAATCGCCGATTACTGCAAGATCGTTTGAAACGAGCGCTGATTGCCAGTGCGCGTAGCGGGCGGGAGGGGGCCATCCTGTTTATCGATTTGGACAATTTCAAGACCTTAAACGACACCCTCGGTCACGACATGGGTGATTTATTGTTGCAATTGGTGGCACAACGTTTGGTGGCTTGCGTGCGCGAAGGCGACACGGTTTCGCGCCTGGGCGGGGACGAATTTGTGGTGATGTTGACCGATCTGAGCGATGAAATGCTGGATGCCGGCGCGCAGACCGAAGTGATAGCGAATAAAATCCTTACTGCCTTGACGCAAACCTACCGGCTTGCCGACCACGAATATCGCAATTCGCCCAGTATCGGCGCGGTGTTATTCAACGACCATGATTCGGACATAGAAAGCTTGCTGAAACAAGCCGATATTGCCATGTACCAGGCCAAAAAAGCCGGGCGGAATACCATACGTTTCTTCGACCCTGCGATGCAGGCCAGTATCAATGCTCGGGTCAAATTGGAGGCGGATTTACACGGTGCTTTAGCGGATAAGCAATTCCAACTGTATTATCAGCCGCAAGTCTCGCAGGGTTTGGATATTATCGGTGCTGAAGTCTTAATCCGTTTTCAACATCCCGAACGCGGCTTGATTTCACCGGCTGAGTTTATACCTTTGGCCGAGGATATTGGTTTGATTGTGCCGATAGGGCGTTGGGTACTGGAAACCGTTTGCCGACAACTGAAGATTTGGGAAAGCAGCACACATACTCAACATTTGCAACTGGCTGCAAATGTCAGTGCGCGGCAGTTTAGGCAAACTGATTTCGTCGACGTGGTGCGGCAAATCATTCGAGAGAGCGATATCAATCCCAATCGCTTGAAGTTGGAGTTAACTGAAAGTCTGGTGCTCGACGATATTGATGAGACCATCCGCAAAATGCATGCGTTAAGGGAAATTGGCGTGCGTTTTTCAATGGATGATTTCGGCACCGGGAATTCCTCGTTATCTAATCTTAGAAAACTGCCTATCGATCAATTGAAGATTGATCAAAGCTTTGTAAGAGATATTTCTGTCGATCCGGACGATACCGTGATCGTCCAAACGATTATTGCCATGGCCAATAATTTGGGGTTGGACGTGATAGCCGAAGGGGTGGAAACCGAAGAGCAACGTAGTTTTCTGGAAAACCATGGCTGCCATACATTTCAAGGCTATCTCTACAGTAAACCCTTACCGTTAGATAGCTTTGAACGCTTGTTACCCTAGGGGGTTATTAACTAGTTGAGGACGGATTTGATAAGAGCCTCCTTAGAGCTTGCTCGATTAGTTTTGGAGCGAGTCCAAGCATCATTCGCAGAGCCCGACCTGGCATATACAGGTCAAAAAATTCCCACGGCAAATACTTATCTGTAGAATCGCGGTTTTTTTGCCAAGCGATCCGGGGAGCAAAAGTCGAATGGGTAGAGCGTATCAAAACCGTAAAGTTTCCATGGCCAAGACGGCTGACGCCAAGGCCAAGGTTTACAGCAAATATGGTCGGGAAATCTATATGGCCGCCAAATCCGGTGGTATCGATCCATCCGGCAACTTGACTTTGCGGGGGTTGATCGATAGAGCCAAAAAAGACCAAGTGCCTACGCATGTCATCGAAAAAGCCATCGATAAAGCCAAGGGCGGCGGCGGGGAAGATTTTGCGCCTGCCCGCTATGAAGGCTTTGGACCTGGTGGCTGCATGGTGATCGTCGATTGCTTGACCGACAATCCGAATCGCACGTTTGGCGATGTGCGGCTGTGTTTTACCAAAACCAAGTGCAAGATCGGTACGCAAGGTGCTGTCAGCCATATGTTCGATCATTCGGCAATTCTGGCGTTTAAACACAACGACGAAGATGCCGTGTTGGAAGCCCTACTCAGTGCGGATGTGGATGTGTCCGACATCGAAAACGAGGACGGCAAGTTGACCGTGTTTACCCCTCATGCCGACTACGCGAAAGCCAAGCAGGCCTTAACGGATTTGTTGGGCGAGATCGATTTTGAAGTGGATGAAATTCAGTTTATACCAAGAAGCGTGTCCCCTATCAGCGGCGACGATGTGGTGATGTTCGAAAAGTTTTTGGATATGTTGAACGACCTGGATGACGTGCAAAACGTTTTCCATGATGCCGAGTATTAAAGGCAAAACCGTTCAGTAATTTGAGATATTGCATTCAGGAACCTCAGCGTTCCTGATCCACTAAAGTGCATTGCCATTGCTTGTTTTACCGTGATAACGCGGCTATTGTTTCTTTTTGTAAAACAAACAGTATGTATTCGAGGGTATTGTTGATAAATTATATCTATCTTATAGTGTAAGCGTGTTTATTACGGAGTAACAAAAATGAATGACTTACAAAAAGATATTTTGAACGGTTTGGCTTTTATCACCGGCGTGATCGGTTTTATGTCAGGTGAATTTATTCTTTCATCGGCACTATTTGCTTCAACGACTGTTGCGAGCAACATCAACGCAAATCGGAAAAAGCGCCAGGATTAAGCTGGCTTATTATAGGGCGGTTTTATTGGCCTATATCGTTTTAGCAGGGAAATAAGGCATCGGCTTAGGCCGGGTTTTTCTGGAGTCTGCTGTCTCTTCTCGGTTTTATCCTAATCTAGGCGATCAATAAATTTGCATTTGGTCGACAGATTTAAAAATCTATCCGCTCCGGCGCCACCCGCAACACTTCCTCAATGGTGGTAATGCCGGCGGCAACTTTTTCCGCGCCACTTAGCCGCAACGGGCGCATACCTTCTCTGATCGCTTGGCGTTGCAGCAACAGTGTGTCGCAGCCTTCCACGATCAATTTTTGCAGGGTCGGCTGGTTTTCGAAAATTTCGTAGATGCCGATACGGCCGGCAAAGCCGGTATTGCGGCAGGTCTTGCAACCAACAGCTTTATAAATGTGTTTAGGGGTAGCGACTTTAAACGGCGCCACCAATGCCTGCCACTGTGCTTGGTCTACGGTTGTCGCGGTTTTGCATTGCCCACATAGCACCCTTATCAAGCGTTGCGCCATTACCCCCAAAATGGTTTGCTGAATCAGATAGCCTGGCAAGCCAAGATTTAACAAACGTGTCACCGCAGCCGGCGCACTATTGGTATGGAGGGTGGAAATCACTAAATGTCCGGTCAGCGAAGCTTGCACGGCCATTTCCGCCGTCTCCAAATCGCGAATCTCCCCGACCATAATAATGTCTGGATCTTGCCGAAGTAGGGTGCGAATCCCACTGGCGAAATCCAAGCCGATATTGGCCTGAGTCTGCATTTGATTGAAAGCCGGCTCTATTTGCTCGATGGGGTCTTCCACGGTGCATAGATTGATTTCCGAGGTGGCCAAGCGCTTCAGCGTGGAATATAAGGTAGTGGTTTTGCCGGAGCCAGTCGGGCCTGTTACCAGAATAATGCCGTGGGTCTGGCTGGTCATCCGGTTCCAAATCCCCAGCTCCTGTTTATTAAAACCGAGCTGCTCGTAATCGCGCAGCAGCACTTCCGGGTCGAAAATTCGCATCACCAGCTTCTCGCCAAACGCAGTCGGCATGGTGGAAAGTCTTAGTTCTATCTCTTTGCCGTTGCTATTTTGGGTCTTGATCCGGCCGTCTTGCGGCAGGCGTTTCTCGGCGATATTCATCCGGCCTAGAATCTTCAAGCGGCTTAAGACCGCATTCATAATCGGCATCGGTAGTTGATAAACCTTGTGCAGAATGCCGTCGATCCTGAATCGCACATTGCCTTGCTGACGGCGCGGCTCGATGTGAATATCGCTGGCGCGCTGGTCGAAGGCATATTGCAGCAACCAGTTGACCAAATTCACCACATGCTGATTGTTCACGTCCAAATCGGCGCTTTTACTCAGCTCGACCAACTGTTCGAAGTTCTGGCCTTCCGCAGTGCGGCCATCATTGTGGGTTTGCGCGCCTTTTAGCGATTTGGAAAAGTTATAAAACTCGTCCAGATAGCGTTTGATCTCGTCCGGATTGGCAAACACGCAGCGAATCTTGCCGTGGTGCATCTTCGCCAGGTCGAGTTGCCAGGCACGGATGAAGGGTTCGGCGGTGGCTACCACGATTTCATCGGCGTCGATCTTGATCGGCAAAATATTATAATTGCCGGCGTAAGCCTTGCTGAACAAGGCAGTGACCGTAGGTACGTCGATTTTCAGTGGGTCGAAATAGTAATAAGGCATAGCCAGCTTTTTCGCCAGCCATTGGGTCAAGTCTTCTTGCGTCAACGGCGTGCCGAGCTGGCTTTGGTCGGTGAGTTCGCACTCGGCTAAGACTTTTAACGGGTGCTTGTTGAGATTGATTTTGGCGGCTGCGTATTGCCGGCATTTTTCGACATCCTTGGCGGATAACATGCCGTCTTCTTCCAGCCACTTCACGATCTGGTTGATGTCCAGCTTTCTGTCTTCGGATTTGTGTTCTTCCCGCATACGCCTGGTTTGCTATGATATAAAGGTTTAGTCTAGCCAAATATGCAGGACGCTGTGTAGATTTAAAGCTTGGCGGTGGAATTTTCAGGCAGAGCATGGAACACTGCAAAAAGGCAAAGTGAGACGACGACAAGAGCTATAATAGCGAATCGATTCTTTAATATGGAGTGGTTTAAGTCTTAACCCTACAATTAAAGCTTCCAGAAACAAACTACTTTCAGGATTTTTAAGCGATGTTTACCCAATTGCATCCAGGCAAGAACCGTGCACTTTTGATCGAAGTGTGTTTATTGACCAGTGCACTGCTGCTGCCCGGATGCGCGAGTACTGAAAAGCGTGACGAGCTTTCGGTTTATGAGGCAGGCCACGCTGATCCGTACGAGGGATTTAACCGGTCTATGTACGGGTTTAACATGACACTGGACAAATATTTTTTTAAGCCGGTTTCCGATGGTTATAAATTTATTACGCCTGATTTTATGGAAACTGGCGTCAATAATTTCTTCACCAACTTGAAGGGTATTAACGTGGTGCTCAACGATGTCCTTCAGGGTAAATTCCAACAGAGCGCTTCGGACGCCGGACGCTTTTTAACCAATACCACTATTGGCGTGGGTGGATTAATAGACGTCGCCAGCGAGGTCGGTTTAAAAAACAACGTTGAAGATTTTGGGCAAACTTTGGCTGTGTGGGGAGTCGGGCAAGGTGCGTATTTGGTGTTGCCGGTTTTTGGGCCCACCACTATTCGCGATGGCGGCGCGGGCATCCTCGATAGAGCCGCCAACCCAGGTACCTACGTGCCGGGTACCGGTATTCTCGAGGGGATTAATGATCGGGCAAATGCCGAAGGGGCGTTGAACTTTATCAATGAGGCTGCTTTAGACCCTTATGTGTTTACTCGGGAATCCTTCCTGCAATATCGGCGCAATTTGGTCAACGACGGAAAAAGCGACAGCGCGAACTATGATCTCGATATCGATCCGACCGTTGATGCTGCGGCTGAATCCAAGTCTAAAAGCTCGGAAGTTCTCAAGCCATCGCTAGACACCACCAACAAGACTGAACAGAGTGGTTCACCCTCCACTCAGCCTGCCGTCGGCGCTACTGCCGATACCAATGCCTTCGACAACATGCTGCAATCGTTTGAAGAAGCTTCAAACAAGCTCGATAAACTGAGTAAGCACAGGCGTAGAAGGTGAGTAAAGACCTGGATAAGGCCCACTATGCGGCTTTATCCAGGCAAGCTGTTTTGATTGTTTAGTAACGTATTGGAGAGGGCCTTTTTTCCACAATGTACTAAGCAACGCCGCAGGGGCAATCCAGAGGTTTGTTGTTTGAGCGAATTTGATCTAATCGGATGGTGCGGAATGATCGGATACAGATTGCTTAGCGGTTTGCCGCTTTTTCCTGACAGCATAAAAGTAGGTCATGCCGGAAATGGTGCCGCATACCGTGGCTAATTTATCCAGAATAGGCGCGACGGTTACTATCAAAGGTTCATCGACCAGCCCCAACCAGACGCCAAAAGCGCTTAGGCCGGTCGGCGTGGCTATTGTCGCCGCGACAGCCGATAGCCCGGCAATGATGCCAGTCGCCATGGCGATATGTTCTACCCTAGTGGCAATAACTTCGTGGTTCATGTGGATTGCGGGCGTAGTTGGTGGACTAATCGCAACCGGGTTTCCCGGCGGCTCAGCAGAAAAATCGCCTGCATTTTAGTCAGTTTCGAGCTGCTTGTCAGCGGGAGTGGGCAGCGAATGCCGGCGAAGATTGTCGGCAATCGTTGGTGTTATCGGACTGAGGTTTCTTTGCTGCGCTGAGTGCCGGCAATATCCGAAATTGGTGTTTGACATTCCTCTGAACCTGGAGTAATACGGTGTCCTATTGGAGTGAAACCGCATGTTCATTCCGAAACCTGCCGCCAGCCTGCGGTGTATTCAGGGAGTTTAGAACGCTATGTCTTCCCTAACTGTTTCCAGTGTTAATCAATCCGGCTTTCAACAGTTGAGCGCGCTGACGGCCAAAAGAAATGCCGACCAAGCCGAGCAAATGGCGCAAGCCTTGAGAAAACAGGCGGATGCCGTTCAAGCTCAAGCCGACCAATACGCAGCCAAAGCTCAGGCGCTCGATTCCCAAGCCAGTAAGGCCAAGGTGAACTCTGACGCTGCACACTTAAGATTGAATCTGTCCAACGCTTTTCAAGATGCAGGCGCGCAGTTAACTAAGACTATTCAGAACGCTGAGGTAAGACCGTCTACCTATTCGCAAACCGTGGCGGGTATAACGACAACTTCTGCGGCTGATGACAATAAAGCAGTGGGGAGTTCAATAGACATCGTTGCTTAGCCTGATTACCGTTCAGTTAGATAAGCAAGAGGCCGTCAAAAAACAGTAAGCGAGGTGACATCATGTTGTCGTCAATCAATACTAACAACCTGGACAAATCCCAAAGTCTGATCCAAACCAGCATCCAGCGCCTTAGCTCCGCGAAGCGGATCAATTCGGCCGCCGACAACCCTGCCGGGTTGGCAATTGCCGATGCCATAAGCAGTCGCTTGGGAGGGCAAAACCAAGCAATCGGCAATATCGGCAAGGGTCTGTCGCTCACGGATACAGCCGGTAGCGCATTAACTCAGGTAACCGACAACCTACAACGCATTCGTGAACTGACGGTGCAAGCCGGAAACGGCTCTCTGTCGGCCGCTGATCGGCAAAGCCTTCAGGACGAGATCAACGGCTTGGGTAAAAGCATTGATGGTATCGCCGGCAACACCCAGTTCAACGATCAAAAACTGTTGGACGGCAGTTTTTCCGGTCAATTGCAAATCGGCCCCAATCCCGGCGATACCTTTGGCTTAAGCCTCAGTAATGTATCCAGCACCGCCCTGGGTGTGTCGGGATTGGATGTATCGAGCGCTGCAAATGCGTCCAATGCGCTGGATAGCATAGACAGTGCGATTAAAAATGTCGGGAATCAGCAGAGTAACTTGGCAAGTACCGCTGCAGGCTTGAATTCAAATCTGGCGAATCTGAGCAGCAGCTATCAGAATCTGGCCGAAACCCGCAGCCGTATTCAAGACACTGACTATGCGCAAACGGCTGCTGACTTGAACAAGGGAAAGTTGCAAAACCAGGTGGCTAGCTACGCGCTCAAGCTATATCAAGACAATCAAAAAGCCGCATCGGCGTTGTTAACCGGAATCTGAACGCCGTGTGACCTGCATCTACACGTCAGGTTTTGATTGTCCGCAATCGCCTATCGCTTTTCCGCTGTTTTATCGGCGCGCTGCCGCTGCTTAGGCTGAAGGATGGGTAGCCTAGTGGGCGTGATTGCTTAGTGGCGACTCAGTAAGCGCTTACGCAGTTTCAGCGGTTTTACCAGGACAGGAAAAAGCGTGAAGCGCCGCACCAACCATTTTCTGAATTCTTCCAGTAGCAGCATGCCGAGCACAAAAGGCAAGGTAAACAGCCAAACTTTGATGTCTATCGGCGCGGTGCCGAACAGCGCGTTGCCCCAGGGCGTGTAGACAATCGTCAGAATCAACGCAATTTCTAGAGCAATGCCGGACAGGATCAGTTTATTGTCCAGAATAGATGTGGCCAACAGGCCGCGTTGCCGCTGTTTGCAAATAAACACATTCGCGATCTGCATCATGATGATCGCGGTCAGGCAGGCGGTAGTGGCTTGCAGGTAGAGCGGGTGATGGTTGGACAATATCTCGCCATAATCCCAGCCGCCGCGATGCAACACAAAAAAGAATGCAGCCATTGCCGCGAGGGCTTCTAGCAGACCCAGGAAGCCGTATGCCCTGGCCAGCAAGCGCCAGTCGATCAGCGTTTCCTTGTAAGAGCGCGGCGCTTTGTTCATGGCGGATGCATCCGGTTTTTCCACGCCCAAGCCCAAAGCCGGCAGCATGTCGGTACCCAAGTCAACCGCCAAAATCTGGATGATGGTCAATGGCAGCGGAATTTTGCACAACACAAAGGCCAGATAAGGGATCAGTTCCGGGATGTTGGAGCTGAGGATATAAGTGAGGAATTTGCGGATGTTGTCGAACACCGCGCGGCCTTCCTCAATGGCGGCCACGATGCTGGCAAAGTTGTCGTCCAGCAAAATCATATCGGCCGCTTCCTTGGCGACATCGGTACCGGCCTTGCCCATCGCAATGCCGATGTCGGCTTTCTTCAAGGCCGGTGCGTCGTTGACGCCGTCACCTGTCACCGCGACCACATGTTTCTTGCGCTGCAAGGCATCCACGATCAGCATTTTCTGGTCGGCGCCGACCCTGGCGAAAATGATTTCCGGGGCATCCAAGGCCACTTGCAACTGGCTGCCCGTGAGTTTTTTTAGTCTGTCGCCGGTAATCACCTTGGGATTTTCGGTTTTGACCAAATCGATTTGCCGGGCAATCGCCACGGCGGTATGCGGATGGTCGCCGGTAATCATGATGACTTTAATGCCGGCGATATGGCATTGAGCGATGGCATCCGCGACTTCCGGCCGCGGCGGATCTTCCAGACCGACCAGGCCGCTGAAAATCAAGGCTTGTTCCGGCTCGGCTTCGACAGGGTCCGATAGGGGCCGATAGGCAAACGCCAGCACGCGCAATCCTTGGTCGGCCAGGGTTTTTAGTGCGTTTACCAGCTGTTGACGACCAGCGTCACCTAGAGGTTCTACGTTACCGTGTATCACAATGTGCCGGCACAGCGGCAGTACCATTTCCAGCGCACCTTTGCAAAACAACATTTTGCCTTGTGGTGTATTGTGAATAGTCGACAGGCGTTTGCGGTCGGTATCGAAGGGCACTTCGCCGATTTTCGGGTAATCGATGCGCATGCCTTGTTCATGTGCCATGGACACCAACGCCACTTCCATCGGGTCGCCCAGCAAACCTTTGCCTTCCACGTGTTTCAGGCTATGGCACAAAGCCGCGTTGGCTAAAAAGGCGGTGTGATGTTGCAGGCTATCGCTGCCCAATTGCTCGGGTTGCCAATATTGATTGTCCAGAAACAGCTGCTTAACCGCCATGCGGTTTTGAGTCAGCGTACCGGTTTTGTCGGTACAGATTACCGTGGTCGAGCCCAGGGTTTCCACCGAGGGCAGGTTACGGATCAAGGCATTACGCTTGGCCATGCGCTGGGTAGCCATCGCCAGCGACAGCGTCACGGTGGGGAGCAGACCTTCCGGCACGTTGGCGACGATGATGCCGATTGCGAACATGAGATTTTCCCAAAAGGTCAGGCCGATGATTTGCCCGATAAAGAAAAACACCACGCCCAACAGCAGGGCCAGCAAAGCCACAAAACGGCTGAGGCGGCGGATTTGCAATTGCAGCGGCGATTGGCCTTTGATCGTGGTTTTTAGGGTGTGGGCAATCTTGCCAAACTCGGTATGCATGCCGGTGGCAAACACCAGTGCCTTGCCTTCGCCGGCTACCACCGAGGTACCGGCGAGCAGAATGTTGCGGCTTTGGCTGATGTCCTCGACATCCGACACTTGCGCATCGCGGCCCTTGGGGAGTGACTCGCCGGTGATGGTGGCGTTGTTTACCCGCAAATTAAATGCTTCCAGCAGCCGGCAATCGGCCGGCACGTTATCGCCTTCCTGCAATACCAGCAGGTCGCCCGGCACCAGTTCGTCGGCAAATACCAAACTCAGCTCGCCGTCGCGGATCACCTTAACTTGATGCGGTAGCAGCTTTTGTAAGGCGGCGATTGCTTGCTCGGCTTGATGCCGTTGCCAGAATGAGAAACAGCCGTTGATCGCGATGACGCCCAGCACCGCATAGCCCAACGTGGCCATGCCTTCACCGGGTTGCCGGGATTCCGCGAAAAACGCCAAGCCGGCTGCCAACCATAAAATTAAGGCAAAAAAGTGCAGAAACTCTTGGGCAAACAGTAGCAACGCCGAGGTCTTTTTCGATTCCTCGATACGATTGAAACCAAATTCATGTAAACGGCCTTCAATGGCGGCATCGGTGAGGCCGTTCATGCTGGAGCCTAAACTGTCCAGAGCTTCTTCGGGGCTTAGATGGTGAATTTTCATGCTCGTAATCCGATCAGCAGAATTAGGTTCGGCAGTTTAAAACGACTCGGAGTATTTCCGGTATGCGTCGCGGTGTGTCCATCAGCTTACTTGCGTTTTGGATGGCGTAGCAGGCACACTCTCTCATTTTTGGTTTGGACAGAAAAGATGAGCTTGAATTGCTGCTATTCTCTCGCGCCTTTCGCCGTCAGGTACACGACTGTGTTGGCTTTATGTGCTTTGCAAGGCTGCTTTTCGCCGCTGGCGCTGGACAGGGCAGTTGTCGAATACGACAAGGTTGCCACCGATATTTTGTCGAAACAGTTGTTGCTGAATATCGGCCGGGCCCATCAGCACCAACCCATGCATTTCACCGGTGTTTCGAACATCGCCGCTACGTTTAATTTTCAATTCAATGCCGGCGCCACGCCGGCTTTTACCGGTGAAGTCGGTTCGGTGATGACACCGGTATTTGGCGGGACGATGTCGGAAAATCCGACTATCAGCATTGTGCCTATTGAAGGCGAAGAGTTTACCCGGCGCTTGTTGACACCGTTTCAGGAAAGCAAGCTGACCATGTTGTTGCGGCAAGGCGTGGACGTGGATTTGGTGCTGCGTCTGCTTGCTGGCGAGCTGCGTCTAAACGGCGGCGAGCAGGCTGGCGTGTACTTGAACAAACCCATGGATGGTGACGGTTATAGGCTGTTCCGCCAAGCCGTGCTGCATTTGTCGTCCATTCAGGATAGCCATAAGTTGTTTGTGGAACCGTTGATATTCAATCGCAGCTGGAGTCTGCCTGCCGAATCGCTAAACGCCGAGCAATTGGCTGCTTTGCAAAAAGACTATAAAGTGGAGTTTAGCGCAGACCAAAAGCAACTGACCTTAACTAAGCGGGTGACCGGACGAATCCTATTGACCAATTACGATCCCGTAACATTGAGCAACGAAGAGCGTTTGCGTTTGCATGAAGAAGCCGATCAAGGCGCCGAGAACGATGTCAGCGTCGATATTCGAGCAGGCTATCCTGGCGGCGAGTGGCCGCTGCATGGCGTGTTTCGTTTGCGCAGTTTTCACAATGTATTGAATTTTATCGGTCAAACGATAAGCGACGATCCGGAGTATCCTGTCGATAAACATCCGCAAACGCCTTCGGTTAGAGAGAATCCTGCGCAAACCATGGCCTTGCTGGTTAGCGAAGACGAGCCGTCGTCAACCGATATTAGCGTGCGTTTCGGCGACAATTATTATGCCTTAGAGCCGGAAACCGGCTATCAATGGAATCGGGAAGGTTTTAGATTGTTATGCCAGATTTTTCAAATGACCATGACCGATTTGGCGCGCAAAGGTGCGCCGGAAATCACCATTTCCAAATAAACAGGAGACATTTTGAGCGAAACTATCGATAAAAACATGGTGATGCGCTGCGTGGCCTATCAAAAAGGCCTGGGTATCGGCGATGTCACCATCGAAGACATCAGCGAAGTGTTGCTGAAAGACGATACCTTTATCTGGTTGGGTCTACGCGAGGCGAATGCCGAGATATTGAGAAAAATTCAGCAGGAGTTTGGTTTGCACGATCTGGCGATTGAAGACGCTTGTGCCGCGCACCAGCGGCCGAAGATCGAGGAATACGGCGATTCCTTGTTTATCGTCCTGCATACGGCGGAATTGATCGAGAAAAAAGTGGAATTCGGCGAGACGCACATTTTTATGGGGCCGCGCTTTGTGGTCACCGTGCGCCATGGCGCGTCGCAAAGTTTGAGCAAGGTGCGCGAGCGTTGTCAGGCCATGCCGCACCAACTCAGCAAGGGGCCGGGCTTTGCCTTGTATTCGATTATGGATTTCATCGTCGATAATTACATGGTGGCGATAGCCGGCTTGCAAGACCGTTTCGATGTACTGGAATCCGCGATATTTCAATACCGGCCCAGCCGGCAAACCATGGAAGACTTATACGAGCTAAAGCGCGAATTATTGCTTTTGGAAGGGGCGATTAATCCGGTTATCGACATTTGCAACGAGTTGATGCGCTTTCATGTTGGCCTGATACATAAGGATGTCAGAGTATATTTCCGCGACATCGCCGATCACATCAAGCGCGTTGATCAGGCTATCCACGGTATGCGCGAGATGCTGCTGGCGGCGATGCAGGTGCATCTGACTTTCGAGACCGTGCGGCAAAACGAGGTGGTCAAACGCTTGGCCGGTTGGGGGGCGATTTTAGCGATACCGACTATGGTATTCAGTTGGTACGGCATGAACTTCCGGCATATGCCGGAACTGGATTGGCCCTATAGCTATCCCTTGGTAGTGGGCAGCGTGGCGGTGTGCAGCTTGGCCTTGTATTGGCGTTTGAAGCGGGCAGGATGGTTGTGAGCTACAAACCCGCTAAGAGTTGCCCGGTTGGGTGATTATTTATACGCTTGGCTTTGTATCAGTTCCCGCTCGCCTGCAATTGCTTCAGCGTTTCCGCGACCCGTTTGGCATCCAGGGCCGGGTCTACATCGTCATCGATACGGCGTATGGTTAAGTCGGGATCGACGATAAAGGTCCAGCGTTTGGCCATGTTCAATATGGGCATTTTTACGCCGTAGGTTTCGCTGACTTTGGCGTCCGCGTCAGACAATAAGGTGAAGGTCAGTTTGTGTTGCTGATGAAATGCCAACAGATCCTGGACGTCATCCGTACTGATCCCGTATACCTCGGCATTTTGTTTGCGGATCAGTTCGATGGCGTCGCGGAAAGCGCAAGCTTGCGCAGTGCATCCGGGTGTACCGGCTTTAGGATAAAAATACAAGACTGTCCAACCTTTCCCGCGCCGAGCGGCTAAACTTACTGGGTCGCCAGCGTGCGCTTGCAGTTGAAATATCGGTGCCGATTGGCCAACTTGCAGCGGAGCCGCGTTTGCTGTCATCGAAAACGTTGGTAAGGCGAGCAGCATGAAGACCAAGAGCCTGAATGTAAGAGTGTATTTTTGCATGCATGATCTCCCTTAAGGGGCTTACGACGGTGAAATACCGAATGTTTTTGTGTTTAATTATAATCGCCAGTATGCCGCAAAAAGCCGCTTACACAATGGTGAATAGGTAATCGCAGTGATTCGTTTGGATAGGCCCGACATCCATTTTCAACAGATAAGCCCCATGGTTCGGGCGTCCGGACCGAAAGCCGGAAAACTTTAGTGTTACGGTTCACCTTATATTTCACTTATATTACTCGTGGTTTTAGGCCGGTTGTTTTTAAGTTTTTGGCCGGCTGGTGTCTATTTTGGAGTTGAATAACGGAATAAGCAAAATGACGCGACCGTATTACTTTTCCCGGTTTTCTCGAATTTTGTGGCTGAATCTGGTCATGTTTGTGATTTTCGTGATCGCATTCGCGGTTTACGTGCGCGCCGAGAAGCAAATTGATCGCGCCAACGAAATCCGCTTTGCGTCACACTTGCTGGCCGATGAATTTAGGCAATCGTCCAACGATCTCTCGCATGTGGCGCGCAGTTATGTCGCGACCGGCGATCCGGTTTATAAACACTATTTTCAAGAGATTATCGACATTCGCGACGGCAAACTGCCCAGGCCCGAAAATTATCACGACATGTATTGGGACTTGGTGATCGCCAATGCTCATCCGGCGCCGCAATCAAGCACGCAGCCGGTGGCCTTGCTGGAGTTGATGCGGCAAGCCGGGTTTTCCGAGCAGGAACTGGCGAAAATGGCCGAAGCCACGACCGATTCCGCTGCACTTATCCAAATAGAGCGCACGGCGATGGACATGGTTGATTCGAATCAGGGAATGCCCGACGGCAAATGGCATCAAGCCAATCTAATGCTGCACGATGCGACTTACCATCGAGCAAAAGCGAAAGTCATGCAATCGATCATCGACGCCTTCGAATTGATAGACCTGCGCACGCAACAGAGTGTGGTTGCCAGAGCGCGTATTGCCTTTTGGTTGCGGGTGGTGTTTGTGGTGTTCGGGGTAATGTTGCTATTGACGCTTTGGCGGGCGTATCGGACTTTACACGCAATATTGGGGGCTTCGGTCGATGAATTGCACGATCAGATCGTGCGTTTGGGTAGAGGCGATTTTTCCGCCGATATTCCGGTAAGCAAGGGCATGCGCAACAGCGTGTTGGGCTGGCTGGCGGAAACGCGGGCCAGTTTGGCAAGCGTTGAAGCCGCGCGCCGCACTGCCGAGGCAAGAAATCTGCGATTGACGCAATTGTACGCCGCGCTAAGTCAATGTAATCAAGCCATCGTTCGCTGTACCAGCGAAGCCGAATTATTCCCGCAAATCTGCCGCGACGCCGTGATATTTGGCGGCATGAAAATGGCCTGGATCGGCATGCTTGACCCAAACAGCCAAACTATCAAACCGGTTGCCTGTTATGGCATCGGCATTGAGTATCTGGATGGCATTGAAATATCAATAGACGAGAACCTGCCGACCGGGTGCGGACCAACCGGTACCGCAGTCAGGGAGGACAAGCCATATTGGTGTCAGGATTTTCAACACGACCCCGCCACCATTGCCTGGCATGCGCGTGGGGCAAAATTCGATTGGCAGGCTTCCGCGGCCTTACCCTTGCATCGAAACGGCAAGCCGGCTGGGGCGTTTATGCTGTACGGCGATCAAATTAATGTGTTTGACGATGCCGCGCGCAATCTGCTGTTGGAAATGGCCATGGACATCGATCATGCCATCGGTGGCTTCGAGCGTGAGGCCGAGCGCCAGCAAGCACAGCAGATGGAAAGTTTGCGGGTGTTTATGCTGGAACGGCTCAACGGTAACCTGCAGTTGACGGATATTTTGCATGATGCGGTTACCGAACTGGAAATTATGTTGGCTGGTAGCGTTTGTTCGATTTTGCTCGTGGATGATGACGAACGTCTGCGGCTAGGCGCGGCACCTAGTCTTCCGGATTTTTACAATCAGGCGATCGATGGGCTAAAAATTGGTGCCGGAGTGGGGTCGTGCGGCAATACCGCGTACACCGGGCAAAGAACGATTGCGGAAAATCTGGCCGAGCATCCCTTTTGGCAGCCTTTTTTGCCGCTGGCAGAACGGGCCGGTTTGGCGGCATGCTGGTCGGAGCCGGTACTCTCCGCCGGTAAAAAAGTGCTGGGTACCTTTGCGATTTATCATCGTCACCCTGCCGTTCCCAGCAAACATGAATTGCGCTTGCTGGAAATGGTAGCGCATTTCGTCGCCTTGGCTATCGAACGTAAGCAGGCGGAGGAGCACATTTATTTCTTGGCCAATTACGATTCGCTCACCGGCTTGCCGAATCGCAGTCAATTGGACGATCATTTGAAATATGCATTGAGTTTGGCCAAACGGAGTAACGGCCACTTAGCTCTGATGTTTCTTGATCTCGATCATTTCAAAAATATTAACGATACCTTGGGGCATAGCGTCGGCGATGCGCTATTGGTGGAGTTAGCCAATCGGCTTTGTGCCGTGTTACGCGAAGAAGATACCGTGACCCGTTTGGGTGGCGACGAATTTATTTTCTTGTTGCCGGGCACCGATGCCGGCGGGGCGGCGAATGTCGCACAGAAGCTTCTTGATGCGATAGCCGAACCTTACCGGATTGAGGAATTCGATTTGACGATGAGCGCATCGATTGGCATAGCCTTGTATCCTAACGACGGCGAAGACCTGGAAAGCCTGTCTAAAAGCGCCGATGTGGCCATGTACCGAGTCAAAACCGATGGCCGGCACGGTTACCGCTTTTTTACACCGGAAATGCAAGCTCGCGCCCAGCGTAATCTGCAACTGGTTAATGCCTTATGCCATGCCTTGGACCGTCAACAATTGCATGTTTATTATCAACCGCAGGCTGACATTCATAGCGGGCGCGTGATCGGTGCGGAAGCTTTGTTGCGCTGGCGGCATCCCGAGTTTGGCATGGTTTCGCCGGCCGAATTCATCCCGGTGGCGGAAGATAGCGGACTGATTTTGCCTATCGGCGAGTGGGTATTGCAAACGGCGGTGCGGCAAGCGAAAACCTGCCTTGATCAGGGGGTGGGGCCTTTGATCATGGCGGTCAATCTCTCGGCTGCTCAATTTAGCCATCCGGCCTTGCCGGAGATGGTGTCGCGTATTTTGGAAGAGGAGGGCTTGCCGCCCGAATATTTAGAATTGGAATTGACCGAAGGCGTGTCGATGCAGAATCCAGAAGCGGCTATAGCGGTGATGAATAATCTGCATGAGCGCGGAGTACGCATGTCTATCGATGACTTTGGTACCGGTTATTCGTCGTTGAGTTATCTGAAAAAATTTAAAGTATACAAGTTGAAGATTGACCAATCTTTCGTGCGCGACATCAGTACTGATTCGGAAGATAAAGCCATTGTCAATGCGGTGATTAGTTTGGCCGCCAGCCTGGGTTTGCGGACCATAGCCGAAGGTGTGGAAACGGTTGAACAGCGGGAGTTTTTGCGCGAACAGGGCTGTCAGGAAATTCAAGGCTATTTATTCGCTAAGCCGATGCCCAGTGACCAATTTGAGCTGTTTTTGCGGCAAAGTGTTATCGAGTCCACCATAGCGATTTGAATAGCATACAAATTGACGAAAGGGTGGAGCGGGTCCATGCTTGTTTACTAAATTCGGTGGTGCTGGTGACTGGCAATGCCTTGCCTTGCATCTTGATTTTTCGCCGACTTAACGGAGTCAGCCCTTGAACGACGTCAATCCCCTTTTTAAAAATCTGCCCGATTCGCTGCCGATTTCGCCCTTGGCGGTTCTGATTCTCATCACGGTGCTGGTCGGCGCGAGCATGTCGTTTTATACCATTCCCGCCGAGTCAGAGGGGATTGTGTTGCGCTTTGGCGAATACATCGAAAAAGTCCCGTCCGGTTTGCATGCCAAACTGCCATTTGGCGTGGATAGCGTCATCACCGTGCCGACTCAGCGTCAGCAGAAGCTGGAGTTTGGCTTTGCCACGGCAGGTTTCACCAACCCGGATCAAATCAGTGACGAGCCCGCGTTGGAAAAATCTATGGTAACCGGCGATCTGAACTCGGCGCTGGTCGAGTGGATCGTGCAATACCGGATCACCGATCCGGAAAAATATCTATTTGTGGTCCGCGACCCCGGTGTGACTTTGCGGGATATTTCCGAAGCCGTGATGCGCGAAGTGGTTGGTGATCGCACTGTCGATGAAATCATCACCATCGGTCGACAGGAAATTGAAGAAACCGTGTTGGCGCGAGCACGCTTGTTGGCCGAGCGCTATCAATTGGGGGTGTCAATTAACCAGGTACAGCTCAAAAATGTGAATCCACCCGAGCCGGTACAGCCCTCATTCAATGAAGTGAATCGTGCTCAGCAAGATAGAGAGAATGTCATCAATTTGGCTAATGGCGAATATAACAAAGCCGTGCCGCGTGCACGTGGTGAAGCGGATCAGAAAGTTCGCGCGGCGGAAGGTTATCGTTTTAAACGAATTAACGAAGCGGAAGGGGATGTCACCGCTTTCAATCAGGTGTTGGAGCAATATCTAAAAGCGCCGGACGTGACCCGCGCGCGGATTTATCTGGAAACCATGGGCGAGGTGTTGCCGCAAGCCAGCCAGCAAATTATTGTCGATGACACGGTGCAGCAAATATTGCCGATGTTGCCGTTTCCCGGTCAGGCAGCGGGAGTAGTGAAATGAATTTATCGATAAGAAACTGGCTGTTAATCGTTGTTTCGGGGTTTTTGCTATGGCAATCGGTGTTTACCGTTGATCAAACCGAGCAAGTCATCATCACCCAGTTCGGCAAACCGGTCGGCGAGCCGATTACCAGCCCTGGTTTGCATTTCAAGATCCCGTTTACCCAGCAGATCAATAGCTTCGATAAGCGTTACCTGGCCTGGGATGGGCCGATGGTGGAAATGTCCACCAAAGATAAGACCTATGTACAGGTCGATACCTTCGCCCGCTGGCGCATCACCCAGCCCATGCAATATTACTTGCGCTTGCGCGACGAACGCAGCGCGCAATCGCGTTTGGAAGATATTTTGGGTAGCGAGACCCGCACGGCGATTGCCCGCCATGAATTGATCGAAGTGGTGCGTTCGGATAAGGATCGCAAACCCTTGCAAGACGAAAGTTTGGGGCCGTTGACCGGCGAAGGCACCATAGGGGTGCTGCGGCCGATTCGGGTGGGCCGGGCGGCAATCGAAAAAGACGTATTCGATGCGGCCGCGCCGAAATTGGCGGAGTTTGGTATCGAGCTGCTGGATGTACGTTTCAAACGCATTAATTACAACCATCAAGTGTTGGAGCGTATCCATCAACGGATGATCAGCGAACGCTTGCAAATTGCCCAGCGCTTCCGCTCGGAAGGCGAAGGCGAGGCGGCCAGAATTAACGGTAATCGGGACCGGGATCTTAACGAAATCGAATCGACGGCTTACAAGCGCGTGCAAGAAATTCAAGGGGAAGCGGATGCCAAGGCCACGGAAATTTACGCTAAGGCATACGGGCAAAAGTCCGAGTCCGCCGAGTTTTACAAGTTCTTGAAGAGCATGGAAACCTATCGCAAAGTGATAGACGGCGACGCCACCATAGTATTGTCTACCAATAGCGATTTATTTGGCTTGTTGAAGCGGGTGGAGCAAAAGAATCGTTGATAGCCGCCAAAACAGCGCTGCTGTTTGTATCGCCAATAAGCAAAAATTAAGCTACGGACGGCAAACTTTATCGCAAGCAAATAATTGTTTAACAGGAGGTTTGCGATGTTAAAAACAACAACAGTCATCGTTTTGGGTTTATTGGTTTCGTCTGCTGCGTTGGCCGACCATGAGCATTGGGGGCATCATCATGGCCACCATCATCACGGGCATTATCGGCCGATGTACCGGGAAGAAGTGGTTTATTATCAACCCGCCCCGGTCGTTGAATATGTGCCGGCTCCTCGGTATTACGCGCCACCACCGCCACCGGCTTATTACGGCTACGACCAGCGTTCGCCGCAGGGCTTGTTAGGTGGGATGGTCGGTAGTGCAATGGGCTATCAGCTCGGAAATGGCGACCCGATAGCCGCCGGCATTGGTGCCGCCGCCGGGGCTTTGCTCGGTAACGGTATGTACTGAGATTGCCTGATCGGAGCGCTCAATATTCCAGTAACTTGAAAAAACTTTTCGGCGCGCCGCAAATCGGACAGTCCCAGTCGTCGGGGATGTCCTCCCAGCGGGTGCCGGGCGCAATGCCGCTATCCGGATCGCCCTTGGCTTCGTCGTAAATGTGTTCGCATTCCTGGCAATGGTATTTTTTGTAATCGCTCATTGGATTTTCCCTGGATATTAAGCGGCGCAATCGCCGAGAAATCGCGAGAAAGCAGTCGCCATTATCGGCAATATGCTTAATAAGCGGTGGTCGGCATCCAATATATGCAGACGCGCGCGATGTTCGCGGCAGAAGCGCCAGGCGTTTTCCGGTGGTACCACATCATCTTCCCAGCCGTGAAATACCTCGATATTGGCTGTTGTTGGTTTAAACTCGGTCCGCGCGTAGCCCGGCAAATAGAATGCCGGCGCGATCAAAAACAAGCCCTTCGGCTTGATGATTTCCGCCGCGACGGTCGAAACATAAGCACCCATGCTGGAGCCCACCAGCACTATCGTTTCATGTCCCGATACATCCAGCGCTAACAGCTGTTGTACCCGCCAGTCCGGATCGTTGCTGGCTTGATAATCCGGGCTGATAAATTCAAACCCTTGCCGTTTGGCGACCTCCGCCAATGCCAAGGGTTTTTCGCCCCAGGGAATACTGTCCTTGCCGTGGTTGTATATCACCAGTTTGCTCATGATTTTTTCTCGCTGTGCGAAAGCTTATTTTCTGAAAAATAAATTGGCCAGTAACGTGATCAGCACGCTGGCCACAATCATCGATGTAATCGGTATAAACACGAAGCTGTTTTTATTCTGAATCCGAATGTCCCCAGGCAGCTTGCCGAACCAATTCAGCAACCATGGGGCATAATTAAGAATCAAGCCGATCACCAGGATGGCCGCGCCGATAACGATTAGTGCTTTGCCGGGTTCCATCTCTTTTCCTGTGCGTTATGGCACTACCACCACCTGCGCGAAACCGCCGCCCGGCGTGCGAAAGTTGGTGGTTTGGCCTTGGTAGAGGCGGGCGCAGAGCAATTGGGTTTGGCCTTGATAGACATAGTGGCGCAAATCCAGTTTTAGCTCGCCGGCATCCAGATGCCGTTCGCTGGGTTTTACCAGCGTCTGCGCGACATAATCGTGTTGCAAAATATCCTCGAAAACGCGCCGGGTCAATTTATCGCCGCGATACGCCGCTTTACTGCCATAGCCTCTGGCGGGTTTGAAAAACAGCTGCTTACGTTCGGCCCAGAACTGATCGGCATTTTGCGCATCAACCAGCACCGTGCTGGCAATACCTTCTCGCAATAGTATTCGGGTGCGCTCATCGACGCCGATTGTACGCAGAAACTCGTCGTTGCTTAGCCAAACCAGATTCCTTTTGTCGGCATACAGCGCATGATTTCTGGGGTGCGGCGTCAGCACGGCCGCACCAGCTAAATAGGCTTCCCGTAAAGTCCGGCATTCCAGCGATTCCAAGCCAAAGTCGGTCAAGCGGTTATAAACCAGATCGATTTGCAGATCACCGTGCCAAAGTGCGCCGTCGTCATAGCGCAAGGCCCTGGGGTCGCAGACTACGGTTTTGATTTTATGTTGTTCGAACAACTGTTTAAACAACAGAAACTCCGGCCACAAGTATTGATTTTCTGGGTCTTCATCGACAATGGCAATGCTGCGCAGCGGCGCCAAGCCACGCTCCGCGCGCCACTCCCGGTAAAACATGTCGATAAATAAGGTTTCGGCTGGCCGAGTATCCTGCCCAGGCAATTTAAGTGAGCCAGGCTGCTGGTTGCCGGCGATTTCGCAACAGCTGTTTTGCGCGCGAATCAATAATGCATTAATCATCGCGCCGCCGGCATTGGAATTGATTTCGATTAGTTTTGGGCCGTCAGCGCTCAAATGAAAGTCGTAGCCTAGAAATACGCCATGGGCTTTGGCTAAAAACCGCGCCGCGTCCGGTGCGTATGTAAGTACCTGTTGTTGATACGCCGGTAGTGCAATCACCCGTTCCAGTGCAGCGATGATTGCCAATTGTTGATCCAGGCAAGCTTGATCGATAAACACCGCAGACTCGGCAAACAAATTCGGCCGTTCCTCCGCAATCATCCGATACAAATCGCCGTTTCCGTCCAGCTTGTTCAGTTCGCGACGTAGCGCTGTGCGATTTAGCGACGAGCAGCGGCAATCGCTATTCAGCTGTCTGGCGTTAGGGGTTTGCTCAGGTTCTGGATGGGGATGCATGAAAACGATAGGCGTGGATGGGTGCTGAAACAGAATTTACGCGGCTATTCTAGCGCGATACGCCTGTCCGTTAATCGGTAAATTCTTATACAGATATCTGCTAAATCGGCAAAAATCATTTACAAACAGGCGGTTGAGCTTATTTTGTTAGCTAGCGTACATGCTGATCGACATGTTCTGAACAGCTTGATCCAAACTTGTGAAACTTGAGCCTGCACGGTATTTTGCCGATAGCAACATCACTTTAGCCGAAACTTTTTAGGGTGCGGCAATGATCGGAGAACTGTATGGCATTAAGCCTTTTTCATAAGGCAAAACTAGAACTTGAGCCCGTATTTTGTCAATATGGCAACCTTTGTCCGAATTTGAACTTGCAAAAATCATGACCCAGCAAGCCGTATCAAGCAGTAATCAAACAACATGGCGCAATTTTCCACCGTATCTGCTGACGGTACTGATGCTGTTGTATGTTTTTTCGCAATCCGCCAGCAGCCAGAGCCCGGAGCCTTCCGTAGGGCAAGCCATACAATCGTTACTAGCCGGCAAACAGCAGCCTTTACTGGCGCAAGCGGATTTTTCGCAGTATAGCGATGCTCTGAAGCAGTTGTATCAGATGAATGCCAACCAGCTGATTTGGCTGGGCGAAGGTCGGGCCGCGAAAAATCGCGAAGACGCTTTGAGTCTGTTAAGCAATGCCAAAGTCGATGGTTTAAATCCGGACGTTTACGAAGTCGAGCGTTTGCGCGGCTACATACAACAAGCCGCTGCGCTGCCACACACTGCAACGACGCAGTTGGTCTCTTACGACGTGGCTTTGTCGATAGCATTGGTGCATTACGCGCATGATCTGCATATTGGCCGGGTTGATCCGCGCGACTTCAATTATCCCCCACAGTTTGCCGCCAAATCGGCAAGCGAGGTGGCGGTATCGCTGAACCAACATATTCAACAACAATCCCTTGCCGAACTGCCGGCGGCGCTGGCGCCAAAACTCAAGCAATATCAGCAGTTAAAGACTTTGTTGGCGGCTTATCGACAGCAAAATACTGGGGCGCAGAAGCCAAAACTACTTTTGGCGAAATCGTTGCGCCCAGGCGAGCAAGACGCGCAATTGCCCGAGTTACGCCGGCGTCTGTTGGAGTTGGGTGTGTTGAAAGCGGAAGACGTTGTCGGTGCCGGCAACACGGAAACACTTTACGATGCGGCCGCGACGGAAGCAGTGCAACGCTTACAGCAGCAACAAGGCTTAAAAGCCGATGGGGTGATCGGTAAGCAAACCCTGGCCTTATTGAATCAAACGCCGGCCGAAAAAATTGCGATGCTTGAATTAGCCATGGAGCGTTTGCGTTGGATGCCGGAGTTGCCGGAAGGGCCGAGGATATTTGTGAATATTCCGGCGTTTCAGTTATGGGCTTTCAATTCTCGCGACGATCAACAGCCTTTGACGATGAAAGTCATCGTCGGCAAAGCCGAGCAAAATCAGACGCCGGTACTCTGGGAGGACATGAAATATCTGGAATTCATGCCGTATTGGAATATCCCGAAAAGCATTATGGACAAGGAAATGCTGCCCAAGCTAGTGAGCGATGAAGAGTTTCTGGCGAATCAGGATATAGAGTTGGTGGGACGTGACGCCGACGACGATGAAGAGGAAAATCAGGACAGCATCGTCGACGAAATCAAGAGCGGGCGGGTGCGCGCCAGACAACGCCCCGGCAGTAACAATCCCTTGGGGCGGGTGAAATTTATTTTCCCGAACAAGGCCGATGTGTATTTGCATGATACGCCGGGCAAAGCGGCGTTTAACCGGGATCGCCGCGATCTCAGCCACGGCTGCGTTAGAGTGGCGGAAGCTGGAAAGCTGGCGGAATTTGTGCTCGGCGACCAAAGCGAGTGGGATCAGCAAACCATACAGCAGGCCATGGCCGGGCCTAAAACCCAGCGAGTCACTCTGAAAAAATCGATACCGGTGTTATTTTTTTATACCACTGTTTTTGTGGGTCTTGATGATAAACCGCGCTTTTACCCGGACATTTATGGTCAAGATGAATTGTTGCAGACTGCTTTGAGCAAGGCCGCCGATCCGAGCGCTAAGCAGCAGTTAGTCAGTAAAACTGTGAATAGTGCTGGCGGCGGTTAACAGGATTCAGTTTTGCCTGTTTTGGATTATGCTGTTAGTTGGCGTGTTGTTTTTTAGGAGACAGGGGTATGACGCAAGCAAAAATAGTAAACCAAGCTGTGGCCGAGAAAGTTAAGAAGTCGCCAACGCGCAAAGGCAAGAAAGGCAGAATGGCGCCGCCAACCAATGGCGAGATTCTGGTCAAAGGTGTGGTGATGGGCATCGTTATTTCCGGGTTGACGCACGCCAGCAAAAGCATCACGCGAGCGCTGATCCGCCACCCGCTCGCTTTATTCTCAGGTGGTTTGCTGGCGGGGTATCTGGCGCATAAACATCGCAAAGACATCATCGTGCTGGGTGGTCGCACCGCCGAGGAAAGCCGGAATTTCGTGTTGAGACAGCGCGAAAACCTCGGCGATCTAATCGCGGAAATTAAGGAAGAAAGCGGAAAGACTAAATAGTCATCGGTTTATTTGGGTTTATCCGATCTGTTGTTTCACCTATGGGCGAGTTGATTTCCGGACTTGTGCATCCGCGTGACTGCGCTGCATAAGCAGCACTACCGCAAAAAAAAATTTACGGTAGATTGCTGACTATCGCAGTAGTTCGGCATCGTTATCCGCAATTAATATGAAAATTTATCACATCCACCGGCAGCAACGCTTGGCGCTTAGTCAGCAGCAGGCGTGGGATTTCTTCTCGTCTCCGCACTATCTAAATCAAATTACGCCTGAGTTTTTTCATGTCGATATTACTTCGCCGGTGCCCGAGGATATTTACCCGGGCTTGCTGATTCGATATCGGATGAAGGCTGTGTTTGGTGTGCCCATGTCCTGGTTATCGGAAGTCAGTCACTGCGATAAGCCGAATCGGTTTGTCTATCAGCAGGCGGTCGGTCCTTTCGGATTCTGGAGCCATGAGGTTTGCCTAAGCAATTGCGAAGAGGGCGTCGTTCTGGAAGACATCGTGTTTTATACGATGCCCTTAGGTTGGCTGGGACAATTGCTACATGGGTTTATCGGCTACAAGTTGCAGCGTATTTTCGATACGCGCCGCGATTATCTGCAAGCAAAGTGGGGTGTTGGCGAGCCGTAGTGTATTAAATCGGGCATCGGTTTGGCAGTTGACTTTTTTTATCCGCAGGCATCTAATCAAGACCCTGCACATTCAACCTGAAGGAGACGAATATGGCTCAAGACAAAGGTTATTTGGATCAGTCCGGCAATCAAGTGGTTGGTATCGTTAAAAATCTGGACCGCGATGTCGAACGCGGTGAAGATACGGTGATGTTGGGTTATGGTTTGGTGTTGCTGGCGCCGGCTTTCGCCCCCTTGTTGCCGCCCAGTATTCTGTTACCGCTGATGGCTATTGCCTTTGCGGTATCGGCCACCGCGGCGCGTCTGCATTTTTACAAAATGGCTCGTAAGCTTTCGGTTTCCTTGGCGGAGCTGGAAAGCCGGGATAAACACACGTTTAAGCCGATAACGGACGTATTTGCCGAGCATCCCCAGCAAACGCTGGCTGTCGCTTTTAACCCATTAAAAAATTTGCAACGCACCGGGAAAAGCATACTTGGTGGCTTGATGATCAACCCGTTTTGGGGGCCGATTTTTTATATGTTGGGTGTGCAGTTCGTCGAGGACAAACAATTGGTGGTGTTAAATAAGGCAGTGATTGAAGTCGAAGATAAAGTGATGCCTATCGTACTGCGCGACGACTGGTCTGAATAAACTAAGGAACTGCGAGTTTTAGGTGGCCGATAAGCTGCCGGGGGAGGATTAACAAGCTTGAATTTATGGGTTAGGGGCTATTGTTTTCGCAGGCAGCCATTGTCCAAAAGTACAGTTATACACAGAAGTTGTGGATAAACTTGTGATCAAATCGTGAGCAAACCAGCCAATCGCCCGTCCTGTTTGGGACATCTTTAAATTGACTAAAAATTAGTCAGGCATTTTTTGACTATGCTTAGAGCATCTTAGAAAAACAGCCGCCGGCACTTGCCCGGCGGCTCCCCCGTTTTATTTCCTGAAAAGGTTATTCCATGCAAAAGCAAACCCTCACCATCGACGGCAATCAGGCTGCGGCCAGTATTGCCTACAAACTCAATGAAGTGATTGCGATTTACCCCATCACCCCGTCCTCGGCGATGGGTGAATGGGCTGACGAATGGGCGTCTCGCGATCAACCCAATCTTTGGGGTACTGTGCCCCGCGTGGTCGAACTGCAAAGCGAGGCCGGCGCGGCTGGCACCATTCATGGCGCGCTGCAAGCCGGTACCTTGGCCACCACCTTCACTGCCTCGCAAGGCTTATTGTTGATGCTGCCGAATATGTACAAAATCGCCGGCGAACTGAGCCCGACCGTGTTTCATATTGCCGCCCGCTCGCTGGCTTGTCAGGGCCTGTCTATCTTCGGCGATCACAGCGATGTGATGTCGGCGCGGATGACGGGCTACGCCATGTTGTGTTCCAATTCGCCGCAAGAAGTGCAGGATTTGGCCTTGGTGGCACATGCCGTGGCCTTACAAAGCCGCATACCGTTCATGCATTTTTTCGACGGTTTCCGCACCTCGCACGAGGTCGCCAAAATTGTTGAGATTGACGACGGCGTCATCCGGGCGATGATAGACGACAACTGGGTTAGCGAGCATCGCGGCCGAGCTTTGACCCCGGATAATCCGGTGCTGCGCGGTACTGCGCAAAATCCGGATGTGTATTTCCAGGGCCGGGAATCGGTCAACCCTTACTACGCTGCGTTGCCGGAGATTGCGCAACAAACCATGGACCGGCTCGCTGGTTTGACCGGTCGCCAATATCGCTTGTTCGAATACGTCGGTTCGCCGCAAGCCGAGCGGGTGATAGTAATTATGGGGTCCGGCGCCGAGGCAGTCGAAGAAACCCTGGACTATCTGAATCGCCAGGGAGAAGCGGTTGGTTTGTTGAAAGTGCGCTTGTTCCGGCCGTTCGCGCCGGAGCGTTTGATCGAAGCCTTGCCGGCCAGCTGTCGAAAAATCGCAGTACTGGATCGCACCAAGGAACCGGGCGCCGACGGTGAGCCTTTGTACAAAGACGTCTTGGGGGCAGTGGCGCAAGCCTTCAGCGACGGCGAAAAATTCACCAGCCTGCCCAAAGTGGTGGGTGGTCGTTACGGCTTGTCATCCAAAGAGTTCACGCCGGGTATGATCAAGGCGGTTTACGACGAACTGAAAAACGATAAACCGAAAAATCACTTCACGGTCGGCATCAACGACGATGTCAGCCACACTAGCTTAGATTGGAACCCCGCTTACCGCACCGATACCCACGATCAAACCTTTCAGGCCATGTTTTACGGTTTGGGTAGCGACGGCACCGTTGGCGCGAACAAAAACACCATCAAAATCATCGGCGAAGAAACCGATTTATTTGCCCAGGGTTATTTCGTTTACGACTCGAAAAAATCCGGCGCGATTACCGTTTCGCATCTGCGCTTTGGACCAAAGCCGATTCGTTCCACGTATTTGATCGGCGAGAACGACGCGCAATTTATCGGCTGTCATCAAACCGTATTTCTGGAACGATACGACATGCTGGTCAACGCCGCCGACAAAGCGGTGTTTCTATTAAACAGCCCCGCGTCACCTGATGAAGTTTGGGAAACCTTGCCGCGCAAGATGCAGCAGCAAATGCTGGATAAGAAAATCAGGTTTTATCTGATCGACGGTAATGCGGTCGCGGAAAAATCCGGGATGGGTAAACGCATCAACACCATCATGCAGACTTGTTTTTTCGCGATTTCCGGGGTGTTACCGCAGGAACAGGCGATTGCCGCGATTAAGCACGCTGTCGAAAAAACCTATGGCAAAAAAGGCCAGCGCATCGTCGATTTAAACTTCAAAGCCATCGACGAAACCCTGGCCGGCTTGCGGCATGTGCCGCTACCGAAACAAGCCGACAGCGGTTTCGATATTGCCGCGTTGATCGCCGATAGCGCACCCGAATTTATTCGTCGCGTCACCGGTGAAATCATCGCTGGCCGTGGCGACGCCTTGCCGGTGAGCGCGATGCCGGTCGATGGGACCTTCCCGACCGGCACCGCTGCCTACGAAAAACGCAATCTGGCGCTAGAGATTCCGGTCTGGGAAACCGATTTGTGTACCCAATGTGGCAAATGCCCGATGGTGTGCCCGCATGCGGCGATTCGCAGCAAAATCGTGCCTAACGAAGCCCTGAGCAATGCGCCCGAAACCTTCAAGCATGCGGCGATGCTGGGTAAGGATTTTCCTGCCGGCCTGTCGATTAGTTATCAGGTGGCGCCGGAAGACTGCACCGGCTGCGGTTTGTGCGTGGATATTTGTCCGATCCGCGATAAATCCAACGCTAGTCGCAAGGCTTTGAATATGCAACCGCAAGCGCCGCTGCGCGAACCGGAAAGCCAAAACTGGGATTACTTCTTGTCCTTGCCGGAATATGACCGCCGTTTGCTAAAAAACAACACCATAAAAGGTTCGATGGTATTACAGCCTTTGTTTGAATTCTCCGGCGCCTGTGTGGGCTGCGGCGAAACCCCTTATGTGAAACTGGCGTCGCAGCTGTTCGGAGATCGGATGGTGGTAGCCAACGCCACCGGTTGCTCGTCGATATACGGCGGCAATCTGCCGACTACGCCCTGGACCAAGAACCCAGAGGGCAGGGGGCCGGCCTGGAATAATTCCTTATTCGAAGACAATGCCGAGTTCGGTTTAGGCATGCGGGTGGCGATCGATAAGCAAGCCGAGCATGCGGCCGAATTGCTGGTGTCGCTGCGGGAAACCTTGGGCGGCGAATTGGTCGATGCGATTTTACAAGCCGACCAATCCGATGAAGCCGGTCTTTACGAACAACGCCAACGCGTCGCTGAATTAAAGCAGCATTTACCCTCTTTGAAGCAACCCGCTGCCCAGGCCTTGTTACCGTTAGCCGATTATCTCTGCAAGAAAAGCGTCTGGATCATCGGCGGGGACGGCTGGGCTTACGATATTGGTTACGGCGGTCTGGATCACGTATTGGCTAGCGGCCGTAACGTCAATATCCTGGTGTTGGATACGGAAGTGTATTCCAACACCGGCGGTCAGACCTCCAAATCTACACCGCTGGGTGCGGTGGCTAAATTTGCGGCCGGTGGTAAGGCCACCGCGAAAAAAGACCTGGCTTTGCTGGCCATGGATTACGGTAATGTCTATGTCGCCCATGTGGCCTACGCCGGCAAGGACACGCAAACCTTGAATGCCTTCCTGGAAGCGGAAGCCCACAATGGCCCTTCCATCATCATCGCTTACGCGCCTTGCATTGCCCATGGTGTGGATTTGTCCAATAATCATAGACAGCAAAATCTGGCGGTGAAAAGCGGGCATTGGCCTTTGTTTAGATTCAATCCCGGCCGCATTCAGCAAGGCAAGAATCCGATGCAACTGGATTCCGCGGAACCGTCGGTGCTGCTACGCGAGTTTGTGATGAGTGAAACCCGCTTCAGCATGCTCTGGCAAAGTCATCCCGATCACGCCGAAGCGTTTTTGAAACAGGCGCAGCAGGACGTCAAAAACCGTTACCGCTATTATCAACAACTGGCCGCGCTGGAATGGAGCGATGCCACCAGCGTCGCGGCCGCCAAAGCCGCACTGAAAGCCGATCTTGCCCAGGAGAGCCAACATGGTTGATTTAACGACAAATTATTTGGGCCTGAAACTGGCGCATCCCCTGGTACCGTCGGCGTCACCGCTGAGCAAGGATTTGGATAGTGCCCGTCGGTTGGAAGATGCGGGGGCTGCGGCTTTAGTGATGTATTCATTATTCGAAGAAAAAATCGAAGCCGAACAGCAACAGATGGAACGATTTTTTTACGGCCAGGGTATCGGTTACGGCGAGGCCGATTCCTTTCATCCTGTGCCGGACCATATTTTGACTTACCAGGAACAATATCTGGAACATCTGCAACGCTTGAAAAGTAGTTTGCATATTCCGGTGATCGCCAGCCTGAACGGCATTTCCCAGGGCGGCTGGATCGAATACGGCCAAGCCTTGCAACAAGCCGGGGCCGATGCGCTGGAACTGAATATCTACCATCTGGCGGCCAATGCCGATGAAAGCAGCGAAACGGTGGAAAACCGCTATCTGGATATTCTGCGCGAGTTAAAAAGCCGGGTGAGCGTGCCGCTGACCCTGAAACTTGGTCCGCAATTCAGTTCGCCGATTCATTTCGCACAACGCCTGGAAGCGGCCGGCGCCGATGGTATTGCGATATTCAACCGGTTCTATCAACCGGATATTGATTTGGAAACGCTGGAAGTGGTGCCGAAACTTCAATTGTCCACGCAAGCCGAAGCCTTGTTGCGTATCCGCTGGACCGCCTTGCTATATGGTCGCGTGAAATTGTCCTTGGCGGTCACCGGCGGTTTTCACCACAGCGCGGATGTGATCAAAGCCTTGCTGGCCGGCGCGGACGTGGTGCATCTGTGCAGCGTATTGCTGGCGCAAGGTGTGGGCAAACTCAGCGAAATCCGCGCGGAACTGGAACAATGGCTGATCGAACACGAATACGATTCCATCAGCCAGTTAAAAGGCAGCGTCAGCCAGCAACACGCCATTGACCCCAGTGCCTATGAGCGTGCCAATTACATCCATGTATTGGATAGTTACACGCCCTCTGCGGGCGTGTTGAGATAGCCTGAAGCCGTGCGGGATTTGGATGAACTATTCGCCGGCTTGGCTAAATCCAGGTTCCGCAGCCAGTTTCGCTTGAATGCCAAAGACCGGGATTATTTGCGCAACAAGGGCCTGGAAACGGTATTGAACCATGCCCGAGACTTTGTTGAAAAACGCTTGGCTGCTGCAGAGCCGCGCAATGACGGTAAACAAACCCCATTTCGCGGCCATCCGGTGTTTGTGGCGCAACACGCCACCGCTTGCTGCTGCCGGGGGTGCCTGGAAAAATGGCATAAAATTCCGCAAGGCAGGGAGTTGAGTGACGCCGAACAAACCTATGTTTGTAAGGTGTTGGAGCGGTGGTTAAGGATTGCTGTTACCGATATTTAGTCAGCCAGATAACCGCAGATCTGTAATCCGCATAAATGGATTAAATTCGTGCTTTAGCTGCAATGGTCTTACTATTCCCTGCTGTTCCGCCGGACTACGAGCGCAAATGTCATGGGTCAAGAAATTCATGCCGCAATCTACCAAGATGCCGACTTTCGGCGTTTCCGCCAGTGCCTAGCCGCAGAAACCGAACTGCTCGGCCGGCTGATTAAAAATCGCGCTTGTTCGGAAGCCGAGCCGGTGGCTGGTTTTGAAATCGAAGCTTGGCTGCTGGACGACAACATGCGGCCGGCACCGATGAATCAGGCCTATCTGCACTCTTTTGCCCACCCTATGGCCGGGCCGGAACTGGCCAAATTTAACATCGAACTGAACACGCTACCGCTGGCGCTGACCGGCGACATATTCAGCCGCATGCATCAGGATTTGCAAAACGCCTGGCAGCAAGCCGAACAGCATGCCCGGCAACGGGATTTGCATTTATTGGCGATAGGCACCTTGCCAACCTTGCAGCAAAGCGATCTGCATCTGGGCAATATGTCGGACATGAATCGCTACCGGGCCTTGAATCAACAGATTTTGCGCTGCCGAGGCCGGCCGATTGTGCTGGATATATGCGGGCATGACCATCTGAAAATAGAGCATCACGATGTGATGCTGGAGGCCGCCACCACTTCGTTTCAATTGCATATCCAATGTCCTTTGAACATTGCCCATCACGTTTACAACGCGGCTATCATTGCTTCGGCGGCGATAGTGGCGTTGGCTGCCAACGCGCCGTTTTTGTTTGGTAAGGATTTGTGGGCGGAAACCCGTATTCCCTTGTTCGAGCAAGCCATTGCCACCGGCGGCTATGCCGGCGCGGCGGACGGCCCGTTGCACAGGGTCAGTTTTGGCTCCGATTTTGCCCGGCATTCGATTCTGGAATGCTTTGTAGAAAACCAGCAGCATTTTCCGGTTCTGCTGCCGGAGTATTTCGACGATGCGCCGGAAGCGTTTCAACACTTACGCCTGCATAACGGCACGATCTGGCGCTGGAACCGGCCGCTGGTGGGTTTTGATGCCGACGGCACCCCGCATATCCGCATCGAACACCGTACGCCTGCCGCCGGGCCGACCGTATTGGACATGATTGCCAACGCCGCCTTTTATTATGGACTGGTGAAAAATCTGGCCGACGAACGGCAAGCGGGCGGGGCGGAGTTATCCTTCGCCCAAGCCAAGGATAATTTTTATCAAGCGGCGCGGCATGGTTTGGACAGCCATGTCGTCTGGTTTGGGGAACGTAAACTAAGGTTGGCGGCGCTGATCGAGCAGGAGCTAGTGCCGCGTGCCGTTCAGGGCTTGCAGGCTTTGGGCATCTGCACTGCTGATTGTGAGAATTATCTGGATGTGATTCGCCAGCGCCTAGCCAATCAACAGACCGGCAGCCACTGGCAGCGGCGGTTTATCAAGGAAAATCCGGGCGAATTTGCGGAGCTGACGCGGGTTTATTTGCAGCGGCAGCGGAGCGAGGAAGCGGTTGCCGGGTGGGGGATATGAATAAGCACAACATCATTGTTCCCACGCTCCGGCGTGGGAACGGGGTTGCACGACGCTCCAGCGTCCCGATGTGCACCGCTGGAGCGGTGCGGGCTACATTCCCACGCTGGAGCGTGGGAATGATAAACAACTGTTCTACGCCAACCGATCAATCAAGTTCAGCCCGTGACAGCAGATCTCGAAGTACCTCTTCGTTGTTAAAGGCCAATGACATTGCTTTTCCGAGACGTTCCAGCGCGGAACGTGATCCTTGTGCGGAAAACATTCCCGCCTCCGGATCGAAATCGAGCTCATCTTGTAAATCGGGCAGTTGTTCGAATAGTATGACTTGAGCAATTGAGTTCCAGTCGTAACCGTTGCCATTCCAGCCTTCGTCAGCCCGCTCTTCGAATACATGCAATTTCTCAACCATATCCTGGTCGGAAAGTATTAGAGACCGGTATTCTCCCGAGTCCAGAAGAATGAACGGCGCATAGGTAGTCTTGTCTGTATTGTCTTTATCCATAAGGACCTCGGGATGTAAATTTAGTGAAATGTAGCGGGTGCGTAGATCGGAAATGCCATTCGCCTTTGCCCTGAGGATACTGAGTTTAACGAAGGGCCAGCCACCTCAGGCTTCGACGAGCTCAGCCCTAACGGGGCACCAGAGATAAATAGGGCCGGGTTAATAAGGCTGTGGCCGGGTAAGCATAGGTGGTTTTCCCGGTTTCATTTATGTCAGCCTGAAAATAACGATAGAATCGCTCCAAGCAAATCAGTTAAATTCGTTATGCCACAGATTTCACGCGCCAATTGCATCCCCAAACAATTCGACAGCCTGCCAAACGGTTTGCTGGATATTTCGGTTAATAACCTACACACCCTAATCGCCGAACCAACACTATTCCACCTCCCCGGCAAACGCCCGGAAACGTTATTCGTCTCGGTGCTGCTGCACGGCAACGAATTCACCGGCTTTCTGGCAGTACAAAAGCTGCTGCAAAAATATCACGGCCAAAGCTTGCCGCGCGGCTTGACGCTGTTTTTCGGTAATACCCAGGCGGCGCGTTTTAACCTAAGACGGCTGGATGGCCAGCCGGATTTCAACCGCATCTGGCCCGGCACAGCGCTACCCGAGTCGCCGGAGACGGTTTGGGCGGCGCAGATCTGCCAGATTATGCGTGAACGCAAGGTGTTTGCCAGTGTGGATGTGCATAACAATACCGGCCTGAATCCGCATTACGCCTGCATCAACAAATTGGATAAGGATTTTCTGCATCTGGGTGCGCTGTTCGGCCGTTTGCTGGTGTATTTCACCCATCCCAAGGGTACCCAATCCAGCGCCTTTGCCGAGTTTTGCCCGGCGGTGACCTTGGAATGCGGCCGTCCCGGCCAGCCGCACGGTACCGAACATGCTTTTCAATTTCTGGACAGTTGCCTGCACTTGCATGAATTTCCGGCCCAACCAGTCGCGAAGCAGGATGTGGATATTTATCACACGGTGGCGCAAGTGACTGTTGCCGAAAATGTCCGTTATAGCTTTAGCGATGCCACTGCCGATCTGCTTCTTGATCCGGAATTGGAAAGTCTGAATTTCACGGAGATTCCGGCCGGTACGGTGTTGGGCACAACCGACTGCGCCAGGATGCCCTTGATTGCCAAAGACAACGACGGTAAGCCGGTTACGGAGCAATTCCTGACTGTTACGGATGGCCAAGTGCAAATCACTCGGCAAACAATGCCGTCCATGCTAACGCTGGACGCACGAGTCATCCGCCAGGACTGTTTGTGTTATTTGATGGAGCGTTTGGCTGTGGAGACTGGCATTTGAGTTTGTGCTGCTGCTGGATCGGCAGAGCCAAAATCCTGGACGCCGCCTTTGCGGGAATGTTAGATTCATTCGGCCGCAACGGCCTTCCAAAGGAGAAGAATAATGTTGAAGTCACTCGACGTGTTACTGGGTTTATCGGTGGTGATGTTGATCGTCAGCATGGCGGTGACCTTAATCAGTCAGGGCATTTTGAATTTACTGGCCAGCCGCGGCCGCAATCTGCGCACCGGTTTGGCCGACTTGCTGGAATTGTTGGATGCCCGCTTTTCCCGAACCGAGGCCGAGGCCATCGCCGCCTTAACCCTGACGCAACGGACTATCGGCGGCCGCTGTCGCTGCCGACTGCCAGCGTGGTTGCAATTTTTTCAGTTCGGCGAAGTGATCCATCGCGAAGAATTTATCAAGATTTTGCTGGATTTAGCGGCTGGCTACGATGTGTCGATCAAAACGGAATTTGAACAGATCAAAGCCAGGCTAGCCAATAAAACCATCAATGTTGGCCAGGCCACGGAAGCGTTGGAAAGCAAACTCCTGGAATATCCGCTGTTTTTTAAGCGCCTGGATATTGAAGCTTTGCTTGCCAAGATCAAAAAAGAAAAGGCCGAAACCAAAAAACAACAGTTTCAGCAGTTGGAGAAAATCGTCGCCGGACAAATCGATCTGCTGGACAAGTTGAAATCGGTATTGCACGACAATGGTATCGAAGATCCGGCCGCTACCTTAAAAAATGCGCGGATGCTGGCGCTGGAATTTGAAAAATCCAACCCGGAACTGGCGCACGACGTGCGTGAGGCTAATGCCTTGCTACAAGAAGCATCCAGCGATTTTCTGGCGAAAATTTGTTTGAATTTCGACCATTTGCTTGACCGGGTCAGCGTCAGATTTACCGCCACCACCCGCGTAGTCAGCGTGATCAGCGCCGCCCTGGTAGCGATTGCGTTGCAGTTGGACACCGTGTATTTGATCAATCGGCTGTCTATGGACGAGCAAATGCGCGCGACTTTTGTGGCATTGGCCCCTTCGCTAACCGAAGATCCGCAACTAAAGGATGCAGTTGAACCAGCCGCTGCCAAAGCTAGCGGAGAGCAGGATACCGAGACCTCGGCTGACGAGACTGTTACAGCCAAAGAAGGCATCGATCAGGAAAAGCAAAAGTATTATCTGAATTTTCTAGCTCAACAGGGCTTGATCAGTTTGCCGGTTGACCGGGATGCTTGGTGTAAGCATTGGAAGCTGGTGAGTATTCCCGGTTTGATTTTGTCGATTTTTCTACTGAGTCTGGGCGGGCCGTTTTGGTATAACGCATTGAGTAAGCTGGTGCAATTGCGCTCCGGCCTTGCCCGCAAGGATGATGAGCAGAAAGCAATCCGCCAAACCACGCAGACTGCGGGCGGCGAACCTCAAACCCCCGGCACTTTGCCGGCATCCAATCCGTTACACGGCGAACGTGGCGATCTGAAGGCGCAGGGCTGAGGAGGCCGTATGGAAAAGCAATGGATAGGCTGCGCGCCGGGTAATTTTCGGACCGGCCGCCCGGCAGGCTTCAAACCGGAAATTATAGTTTTGCATACGACTGATGGCAGCTTGACGAATGCCGCTATGTGCTACAACAAGCCGGGCACGTTGCAGTCTGTGCATTACGCCATCGGCAACAATGGAGAGATTCATCAATACGTCCAGGAAGCCGACACGGCATTTCATGCCGGTTTGGTGGTCAATCCGGCTGCCGAATTTATCAAGCAGCGGCCCAACACCAATCCCAATTTTTTCTCGATTGGTGTTGCCTTAGAAGTGTCGGTGCTTGGCCCGCCTACGGCCATGCAATTAGCGGCATGCTCGAAATTAATCAGGGAAATTGCCGACCGCTGGCATATCACCGTCGATGCGGATCATGTGTTGTCGCATAGCGCGATTCGCGCCTCGGTAAACTGTCCCGCTGCCAATGTCGATATTGCCCAGCTGATTGCCACTGCGGTGCCGGATCCGGCAGCCAATTTGGTGGCAGGCAAGCAAATCGGTTTGCTGAGTAAAGTAAATCTCCGCAGTCGCGCATCTGTCAGTGCACCGGTGCTGCGCGTCTTGGATGCCGGCAGTAAAGTCGAGGTTGTCAGCTTTACGGCGGGTGATGTGGTGTCCGGCAACGGCTATTGGTATCAGGATAAAGACAATTGTTTTTTCTGGTCGGGGGCCACAGATCGGCCCAATCCGCGGGTATTGCTAACGCCGAACGAAGACGAGGCGAGTACCGATACTATGCTGCTCCGTGACCAAGCTGCCGCTGCGGTTGCCGGTTTGCAGATCAATCGCTCCCGATTCCGCTTGCCGGCTGGGCAGTTTTTTCCCGAGCGGCCGAAAAAAGATCTCATTGTTTTGCACTTCACGGCGGGTTCGTCTGCCAAGTCGGCGTTTGATACCTGGATCGGCGATGCCCAACATATTGCCGCAGCTTATCTGGTGGATGTCGACGGCACGGTCTATGAAGTGTTCGATCCGACGCAATGGGCTTATCATCTGGGGGTGAAGGGATTTAACGGCCGGCTGGATCAACGCTCAATAGCGATAGAAATTGCCAATGTGGGGCCATTGCGGCCGGCGCCGGATAATCCGGAAGTCTTGAATTGGTGGCCGCCGCGTCGGGGCCAAACCCAGTTATTCGGTACTCGATACTGCGACAAAACCCAAACCGATAAATATAGGCAAACCAGCTATCGGGGCGAGCAGTATTTCGCTACTTTTCCCGCGCAGCAGGTGCAGGCGATTCGCTTGCTGCTGAACGATTTATGCGGGCGATTTTCCATACCGAAAACCTTGCCTCCCAAAGCCAAGCAATTTGAACGCGATCTGGATTTTTTTCAGAGCTATTCCGGTATCGCCAGTCATGTGAATTTTCGCAGCGATAAATGGGATATAGGCCCAGCCTTCGATTGGGCGGCGTTGGCTATTGCCAATGCGCACGGCGCCTGATTCGCGCTTGTATACGCCAATCCCGCTGGTGATCAGGTATTTTTGGCGCCTTATCACAAGCTTATTCTCACAACCGATGCGGCCGTCACAGTTCTGCCCGGCCGCCGGCATGAATGTTCGCTGCGGCTGTTAAGATGGTTTAACTAAGCGGTCGGGCAATTTTGGCTCGGACCGCTATGCTTATTTGGCACACGCTATCGCCTCACCCGCAAATCCAGCAACCCAGGAAATATCATGCCCGAAAAACCGTTCTGTATTTTTGTAGTGGATGACGATGCTCTGTTGCGTTTGGTCATAACCGACCAATTGCAGGGGCATGGCTATCAACTCCACGAGTTTGCCAATGGCGAGGAATGTTTGGCCGCCATGGATTTGGCCCCCAATCTGATTTTGTTGGATATTGAAATGCCGGGCCTTAGCGGTATCGAGGTATGTCGGCAGATTCGCGCTGACGGCAATGACGATGTGCAGGTCATGTTTGTGTCTGCCCACGACGATCTGGAGATTTTGCTGACCGCGTTCGATGCCGGCGGTAACGATTTTATTCCGAAAAACGCCAAAAAAGACGTGCTGCTGCGCAAGGTCGATTTGGCCATCGAAGCCGAGCAGCAAAAACGGCAACTGCAATCGCAACTGTCTTACGCACAAAAAACCGCATTTACCGCTATGTCCAGTTTGGGCGAAACCGGCACGGTATTGCAGTTCTTACGCTCATCGTTTCAATGCGTGACGTTTCAGCAATTGGGTAGTTTGTTAATCGAGACTTTGCAGCAATACGATCTAAACGGTTTGGTGAAATTGACCGATACCGTGAACGAATACGACTTTAGTCCGGAAACAATCTGTACGCCGCTCGAAGCCTCCATCCTTACCTACGTGGCTAAGTTGGGCCGGATTTATCAGGCCGGTGATCGCTTGGTGTTTAATTTTCCGCACGTGACGCTCTTGGTGACCGGCCTGGATACCGACGATCCGGATGCGATCGGCCGCTTGCGCGATCATCTGGCGATACTTGCCGAAGGTGCCGGTGCCCGTATCGAAGCGATGATCAGCGAACAACAACGTCTACAGGAAGCGAATGCCCGCCTGGAAGGCGTGAGAGAGTTGACCGATTTATTGATCGAGATCGAGGCCAATCAACAAAGTAATCACTCGCAGATGGTGAATTTAGCCGAACAGCACAAAATGAACATGGAAAGCGCCTTTATTCATTTGGGGTTGACCGATAGCCAGGAATTTTTGCTGAACGGTTACGTGGACGAACTCACTTCGCAAATGGACAACTTGTTCGAGAACGATAACAAGCTGGCCTTGCGGCTGAACCAAATTGTCGAAAAACAAAAAGCCTTGCTGTTATCGGCCCAAGATAGCCGCTAAATACCCGTCCGAATCGCTACCGACCTAATATTCGCACCGAGGATTGCCTATGCAAGCTTTGTTTTCGCCCGCTGTGGCGCTGATGAATCGATTGAGTTTCAGCAAGAAGTTTGTGGTGATAGGTTTTCTGTCGTTGCTGGCGGTTGCCGTGGTGTTTTACGCTCTTTATCAAAGTCTGAACCGGGTGATATTGGATTCAGAGCGCGAGCTTCAGGGACTGTTACAAATCAAGCATATTACGCAGACCATGCAATCTGTGCAGCAGCATCGCGGCATTACCGTGGCGGTGCTCGGCGGCATAGAGAGTTTGCGCGATAAACTTGACGTATCGGAAGCCAAAGTTGCTGCGGCCTTATCGGCTTTGGGGCCAACGCTGGCGGCGGATTCGTTGACCGCTTCGGCATACGCGGATATAAAAAACGATTGGGAGCAACTCCGGCAAAACGCCGCCAACCAAAGCATTGAAGAAAGCTACCGCTTACACAGCCGTTTGGTCGAGAAGTTATTGGATTTAGAAGAACTGATTGGCGAGGAATCCTTGTTGTTCACCGACTCGAATCTGGATTCCTACCATCTGATCATGCTGGTAACCGAGCAAATGCCAAAGGCCCTGGAAGGCGTTGCGCAATTGCGTGCGTATGGCATTGGGATACTGGCCAAAAAGCAGATTAGCGCTCAGGAAAAAATCGAAATTTACCTGATTAAGGACAGAATCGAATCCGGCATCAGGGTCATTGAAGAAACGACTCACGACTTTAAACGCTATAAACCGGAATTGCACCCGATACTCGCCACCACCAGGGAAAATATTGTCAACGCAGCCAGGCTGATTACTCAGCATGTGATTGCCGATATTGTGGAGGAAAAATTCGCCATCAATCCGGAATACTTTCATTCCACCGTTACCTTAGCGGTGGATACAGCGTATGCGGAAATTTACGACAGTTTTATCCCGGCAGCCGAACAACTGATCGAGGCCAGAATTGGCGTGGCGAAAACCACGCTCGCGCTGAGTATCGGCATCCCCGGCTTTATATTTATGCTGATCATTTACTTTGCGATTGGCGCGCATCTTGCGGTGAGCCGATACGTGGAGAGGCTGGCGAAAACCGCAAAGGCGTTTGCCGGCGGCGACTTTCAGCAAAGAATGCCGTTAACCCTGCGTGATGAAATCGGGCAGGTTGCGGAGAGTTTTAACGAAATGGCCGATGGTTTTGCGGCGCTATTGGCCGCGAGGCGCGAGGACGAGATCCGCATCCGCAGTATTGTCGACACCGCATTGGATGCTTTGGTGCAGATGGACGCCGATGGTTTTATCAATGGCTGGAATCGCCAGGCCGAACAAATATTCGGTTGGCCGGCCACCGAAGTTTTGGGCCGCTTGTTGCATGATGTGATTATTCCGGAGCGTTACCAACAAGCTCATCAGCAAGGTATGCGGCGCTATTTGGACACGGGGCGAGGAACGGTCTTGAACCAGCGAATTGAAGTGGTGGCGCTGCACCGCGACGGGCATGAGTTTCCGATTGAATTGGCTATCACCCCTAATAAGTTGGGAAATGCCATCGAATTTAGCGCCTTTATCAGAGACATATCCGCGCAAAAACAGGCGATACACACTTTGCAAGCCAGCGAACAGCGCCATCGGGCCCTGTTCGAATCTTCGCGGGATGCGCTGATGACCCTCAGTGCCAGCCGTGGCTTTATCTCGGTTAACCCGGCGGCACTCAGTCTGTTTGCTTGCCGGGATGAACAAGAGTTTTTAGCGCAAACTCCGGCTTCATTGTCGCCGGAATACCAGCCTGATGGCCGATCATCCAATGAGTTGGCGAGTGAAAAGCTTAAGCTGGCTATCGCCAATGGCTCGGTTATCTTCGAATGGCTGCACAAACGTTTAAACGGCGAAACTTTTTACGCCGAAGTGCAACTCAGCAGGGTGGAGATCGACAGTGAAATTGTAGTGCAGGCCACGGTGCGCGATATTAGCGAAAACAAACGTGCCAAGGCGGCATTAGTCACCAGCGAAGCCAGAACAAGAGCGGTGCTGCGGACTATGTCCGATGCCGTTGTGTTGATTGATAGCAAAGGCATCATGCTGCTGGTTAACGATGCCATCGGCGATTTGTTCGGCTACGAGGAAGACGAGTTATTGGGGCAGAATGTGAAGATGTTGATGCCGGAGCCTTACTATTCCGAGCATGACGGCTATTTAAGCCGGCATCTGGACAACACCAAGGAACGCGTGATTATAGGCCGGCGGATCGAGGTGGAAGGCAAACGTAAAGATGGGCTGCTGGTGCCGATAGAGTTGAGCGTCAACGAATTGATGGACGACTTTGGTAGTACATACATCGGCGTGATGCGCGACATCAGCCATCGCAAGGCGGTAGAGCAGGCGCACGAAGCCGCGCGTTTGGAGGCCGAACATCTGGTGCATATGAAAAGCGAGTTTCTGGCCAATATGAGCCATGAAATTCGTACACCGTTAAATGCGATTATCGGCTTGGCCAAAATGAGCCTGCGCGATAATTCCGGGCAAAAAATGCAGGAAAACAGCGCTCGTATTTACGATGCCGGCATGCATTTGCTCAGTGTGGTCAACGACATTTTGGATTTCTCCAAAATTGAGGCCGGCAAGATGACCTTAGACGAGCATCCGTTTCGCCTGGATGCGTTGATTCAAGATGCCATCAGCCTGGTGGATATGCGTGCCAAGGAAAAGCAACTCGATCTAATAGTGCATCGTCCCCAAGATTTGCCGGAATGGGTGAACGGCGACCCGTTGCGACTAAGGCAGATTTTGGTCAATTTATTGTCAAATGCCGTGAAGTTTACCGATCAAGGCTATGTCAGCCTGGAAATTTATCGGCAGAAAGATATGACGGACATCAGCGTGACAGACAGCGGTATCGGCATGACCGCCGAGCAGATTGGCCGTCTATTTACCGCTTTTCAGCAAGCGGATAACTCTACCACCCGTAAATTCGGCGGCAGCGGCTTAGGTTTGGCAATTAGCCGGGATCTGGCCAACTTGATGGGAGGCGATATTGTCGTCAAAAGTACGTTGGGGACAGGTAGCAAATTCACTTTGACTGTGCCGCTACCGGCGACGGATGCCGGTGTCGAGCATTCGGCCAATTATCATCAGGACAATGGCGGACGCTTGCGCGGTTTGAGAATATTGGCCGCGGAAGACGTGGCTTTAAATCGCTTGGTGTTGGAGGATTTGCTGAGCCACGAAGGCGCGCAGGTGACTTTTGCGGAAAACGGTCAACAGGCGCTGGATCGCCTGGACGAAGCCGGCTATACCTGTTTCGATGCGGTGCTGATGGACATTCAGATGCCGGTCATGGATGGTTATCAGGCTGCGCGGCGTATTCTGGAAATCGCGCCGGATTTACCTATCATCGGTTTGACCGCACACGCCATGCCCGAAGAGCGGCAGCGCTGCCTGGAAACGGGCATGCGGGAGCGCGTTACCAAACCCATTGATGCCAACGCCCTGGTCGGTGCGTTGCGGCAGCATGTGCCCATCAGCAAGGTGTCTGATCACGCCAGCGGAAAGGGTGGTGCTGCCGAGGTAATTGAAATTCCGGAAGCGGCAAATGAGGCTATGGTGGCGGTAGCGACTGAAGGCTTGATCGATTGGGAGGCCTTACAGCAGCGTTTTGACGGTCGTCAGGCCTTTATACACAAGTTGATCGACAACGCCTTGGACGGCGCGCAGCAGGCTAACGTCGATAAACTAAGGTTGGCCGCTGAGCAGCGCGACTATGCCGCCATTAAATTTGTCGCGCATAATTTGAAAGGTTTTGCCGGTATTTTCGAGATTCAGCAAATACAGAACTTGGCGCAGCAAGCCGAGGTGGCCGCCAAGGATCAGGCCGAAGAAGCGATGGTACTGGCCGAAGGTTTGGCCAATGCGCTGGAAACGACTCTGGCGGAGTTGCAGCGTAAACGGACTGTCGCTGGTTAGGGTAACTCCGAAACTATTTTGCCATCAGCCAATTCGTCCGCAGCCTCTGAGCGGCCGCTTCCGCGGTAGTGGCGAAATTTAAGGGGCGGCCGCTCGTCATCATCACAGGTAAGAATTTCCCGGTCCTATATTGCACACCGTTATCCCTTTCGTATCCTCAGGGGCATAAAGGCTGAGCTCGTTGAAGCTCCGGCTGGTTTGCATTCCGCAGGTTCTGTGCCCGCAAGGGCATTAAGGCGAACGGTAGTTAGTGGCGGGGTTAATAATCATCGCTTGATTGCCCCGATGTGCTCAGACTGGTGGCGAAAAAAATGGCGGGTCTATGCAACCCGCCATCAAAACATCCCTGTCGCTAGGAGGAGGTTTGCCTCTCACTAACAAAAGCCGACAAAATCACCTGGTCGATTTGTCATGTTAATGAACGGAACCTCTAAATTAAAACGATATAATGTGATTTTTATATCGAAAGAATAGATTGTCATTGCAACGTCGAATTACAGTATAGGTTAGTAATAAAATTTTGCTTTGAATCCCGGAATTTTTTTAGGAGCACGCCTATGAATCTTAATCAATTGGAATTGCTGCGAGTTTTGCAGGAAACCGATTGCAACTTGAGCAAAGCCGCAGAAAAAATGCACGTGGTGCAGTCGGCGGTCAGTCGGCAACTCCAGTTGTTTGAAATAGAAGTGGGCTCGCCGCTGTTCGTCAGACAGGGAAAAAAGCTGACGGGTCTGACGCCCTTGGGCGAAAAGATCATGGAAGAAGTGGATTTAATCAATCAGGCTAAAAAAAATATCCAACTGATTGCCGACGACTTTCTGGAAAATAGTAACGGCACCTTACGGATAGCGACTACTCATACGCAGGCTAAATATTTACTGCCGGAACCGATAGGCCGGTTTAGGCGCAAATATCCGGGCATTAAAATCTATATGGTGCAATCGTCGCCGGATAATCTGATTAATTTGTTACATAGGCATCAAGCCGACATCGCCATCTGCACCGAAAAACTGGACGAAGACGACAAATTAGTGGTCAAGCCCTGTTATCACTGGCATCACGTTGCCGTGGTGCCACTCGGTCACCGGCTGGCGGAAGGCGAAATAAGCCTGCAACGGCTATCAGCTGAGCCGATTTTGACTTACACCCCTGGTTTTACCGGTCGCTCGACGATAGAAAAAGCCTTTCATAACGCCCATTTACCACTGGATATTACCTTGGCGGCGGCCGATTCCGACGTGATAAAAACCTATGTGCGTTTGGGAATGGGCGTGGGGATAATTGCCGGTACGGCTTACGAAGCCAGCAAGGATGCCGATTTGGTTGCCCTAGACCTGTCGGGCTTGATACCCAGTTCCACAACTAAGATTGCTTACCTGAAACAACTGTACGTACCCAATTACTGTCGATATTTTATCGATGAATTGCTGGCGGAAGCCGCGCGGAAAAGCAGGGAAAGAGGCGAGGGATTTGACGAATGTTAAGCTGCCGGACCATGGCTGCGGGCAGCTCGTCTCTGTCGGCTGGGTGTAGTAAATGTGTGTGAAAAGGGGTGCTAGACCAGCTTTATTTAACATAGTTTAATAAAAAGCTATCGGATTTGGCGTCTTGCCAATTTTCTAGCTGTTTGATTGCGCAAAATATTTCTAGTCCGGCTTTAAATTTGCTGGTTACTTTCGGTTTAAGCCCTGATACCGAAACCCTTAAGCCGGCAAATGTCTTTTCCAGTCCATCAATCTCTCCAAGAGCTATACGTCAGTTGCCACGGCGAATTGGAGACTGTGCTGTATTCGCGTGTACGCTGCCGGGAAACCGCCGCCGACATTTGCCAGGAAGCGTTCGTGCGCTTATGCCGCAGCGAGGACTTGGGTAACGTCGGCAATCTAAAAGCCTATCTGTTCCGTACCGCGCAAAACCTGGTGATTGATTACTATCGCAGTCAAACCGTGCGCCATGCTACGCTGGTGTCATGGCCGGACGATACGCCGCCGGAAGTGGAAGACCTGCGCTGCGCGGAAACTGTGGCGCTGGGCGAGGAGGATTTGGACCGCCTGATCGAGGGCATGAGCAGCCTGTCCCCGTTGTGCCAACGCATTTTTTACCTGAACCGCTTCGAAGGCTTGAAGCAGTGCGAAATCGCCGAAACGCTTAACATCTCCCTCCGCACCGTCGAAGAGAACATCAAAAGGGCATTGCTGCAATGTGCTAAAACCTTGGATGGATTCGAATAGCGTTTGCGGTTTGGGCCTCCGGCCTCGTCTATGATATATCTCGCCCACCGTTTAAGCAGGAATTAACCATGTCCACCGAATCGATGCCGGATAATGCCGAGCGTTTGCTGGAACAGGCTTGCGCTTGGTTAAGTAGACTGCATTCGGGTGAATTTCCCTTGTCCGCGCGGCAAGAGCTGAATGCCTGGCGTGCCGCTGACAGCGCCCATGAACAAGCGTGGCAACGCGCCCAAGCGCTGTGGGCCGGTTTGGGACAACTGCGTGGCCGCCGCATTATTCCCGGTGCGCAACCCTTGCCCGGGGAGGGAAGCTTAACAGCCAAAATACAACCCTCTCCCTCTGGGAGAGGGCAGGGTGAGGGGATGCAAATTAATTTTATTCCGACCACCACCCTCTCGGTAATTGATCCCGACATTACCCTATCTTCTGTATCGATGCAGTCGTCCCGAGAAGAAAGCGAGCTTTTACGACAGTCTCCAGGGCAAGGTGGCAGGCAAGCGCAGGCAGCGGATGTGCTGGCTGCAAGTCCGGTTGCCATGCTGGATTCCAGCCCGCGCGCGAGTAACCGTCTCAGGGATTTTTCAGGCGGTGTTGACAATCGATCGCGCCGCCGACACCGTGGTCGGATCTTTGGTTTGGCGGTAGCTTGCTGCGCATTGCTGGCTACCACGTTGACTGTGCTGTATCCGCCGGCATTCTGGGGCGCGGACTATTCGACTGGTAAGGGCGAGCAGCGTAGCGTGACTTTGGCCGACGGTTCGCGGGTGATGCTTAACACCGCCACGGCCCTTGCCATCCACTTCGACGCCGGCACGCGCCGGGTGGAGTTATTAGCCGGCGAAGCCTTTTTTGACGTGGCTAAAAATCCGCAACGGCCGTTCGTGGTCACTGCCGCCGGCAGCGAAGTGCGGGCGGTGGGCACCGCCTTCGCCGTAAAGCGACAATCCGAGCAAACCGAGGTGGAACTGGTCGAAGGGATTGTTGAAATACAAGACGGGCAGCAACACCAAGAACGCCTGACGGCCGGGCAGTCCGCGTCGATAGGCGCCAACAGCATCACCCTAAAAAGCGCCGGTCATCCGGACAGCATGGCGCTGTGGCGCGATGGCTATCTGCAATTCGACGGCTTGCCGCTAAGCGATGCCATTGCCCAAATCAACCAATACCGTCCCGGCCGCGTCGTGTTGCTGAATACCGCGCTGGCTGACAAGCGCATCAGCGGCCTGTTTCGCTTGGACGCGCTGGATCAAGCCATCGCCAGTTTAAAAGCCGCCATCCCGGCGCTGCAAATTGTCAGCGTCACGCCGTATTTGGTCGTGCTGCGCTAGACCTTGTTACTTCCCCCTTTGAAAAAGGGGGACCGAGGGGGATTTAGTCTCAACTACTTAGGTAAACACTGCCCCGCTTTGCCATCGCCAATTCAATTTTCCATTGCCTATTTCCCCCAATGTAAAAAATTCAATGGCCGACTGATGTGGGTTTTCAAAAAGTTTCCGTCTTAACTAACACCAGCCCAATTGCTGCCGTGTAACCAGACCGAAACCAGGAGAATCCATGTCCAACGCAAAGTATTGCAATCCCTCAGCCGGCAAGGGTCGGCGCCATGCTGCCAAAGCCGCCTTGCTCGCGGCGCTGATCTCGCAAACCGCCCTCGGCGATGCCGGCAGCAAACACCATTTCGACATCCCCGCCCAGTCGCTGAACCAGGCCTTACTGATGTTCGGCAGGCAAAGCCAGCAACAACTGGTGTACGGCACCGACATCGCCGACAACCTGCGCAGCCGTAACTTGCAAGGCGACTACACCGCTGACGAAGCGATCAGGATTTTATTAGGCGACGCGCCGCTGCAAGCCGTGACTACCGGCGAAGGGGCTATCACCTTGCAGCCCCGAGCAGCGGAACTGCACAACAATCTGGGGCCGCAGACCATGCCGGCGGTGCAGGTGGTGGGCAAGGCGGCTTATGATTCGACTGATCCTTATAATCCGGATTACAGTTTGCCGAACGCAATGACGGCGACTAAGACGGATACGCCGATTATGGAAACGCCTATGTCAATAAAAGTCATACCCCAACAGGTGTTAAAAGATCAACAGGTTGTTTCTATCGATCAGGCACTACGTAATGTTAGCAGTGTTACAAACGGTGCGGAAATCAATAAACAGTTCTTCATTCGGGGATTCGAGACTTTCAATTACTACCGAGACGGTTTTCCTTTTATCAATAATTGGCACCACACCGAAGAGCTTGCCAATATTGATCGAGTTGAAGTTTTAAAAGGGCCTGGCTCAATTCTTTATGGACGAGCCGAGCCTGGCGGGATAATTAATTTTGTTACCAAACAGCCATTGGATACGCCGTACTACAGCCTTCGTCAGCAATTCGGCTCTTATAATCATTATCGGACAGATATTGATGCTACAGGGCCATTGACTGAGAATAAGGACTTGGCCTATCGGATAAACTTTGCTTATCAGGCTAATGACTCCATCACCGAATTTGCGGGTGGTGAGAGAACATTTGTCTCGCCAATGTTGCGATGGAATATTTCCGATAAAACTGTTTCAACGTTTAAATTGGAATACAGCAACATCAAAACATTCGGACGAAATCTATTACTGCTAAATTCGGATGGATCACAGATTGGAGGAGGCAATCGTCGCCAAAATCTCAGCGACCCATGGGATTTTAGTGAAGAGGAATACATCATGTTCGCCATGAATACCGATCATCGATTTAACGAAAACTGGACGTTGCATCACCGTTTTAACGCCAGTTTCAGTGAGCAAACATTGCGCCAGATCAATGCGACAGGGCCGGTCGCCGCAAATGGTGATGTCAGTAGGTTTTTCTTTCAGCAAAATGCCAATGGTGATGATTATTTTAATAATTTTTATAACTCGCTGGAGTTAAGCGGTAAATTTACTACTGGAGATTTCAAGCATACGCTATTAATCGGCGGATACTACATGCGTACGGATTCCAGAGCAACAATGGGGCCTGTGTTTGGCTTTTCGCCTTCAGGCACCAACATCAATAACCCTTTTCATTTTACAGAAGCACCCGCTATCACTCAGTTTAATACATTCGGTTATACACAACCTTGGTTTGGAGTATATGGCCAAGACCAAATTGAACTGCCCTATCATGTACATTTATTGGCCGGGTTGCGCTATGACAATGCCGAAACCGGTGGCGATTCGGCTTTCGGTGCTTTTGGAGACAACACCAAAATCATTAATCCGACTATTACCGATGATCGCGTTTCGCCCCGAGGCGGCATACTTTGGCAAGCATTACCTGAGCTATCGCTCTACGGCAGCTATACCGAAAACTTTGGCGCCTCTAACGCCGCTTATGTTACTCAAAATGGAGAACGCTTATCGCCTCAAACGGCACAACAATGGGAGACCGGGGTAAAAACTGAATTATTCGATGGCCGTTTCACAGGGACTCTAGCGTACTATGATTTGAAGAAACAAAATTTACCCATGCAGGTAACACAAGCAGGCAACTCTTTTCGAGCTGTCGGCGAAGCAGAAAGTCGCGGTATCGAGCTAGATTTTAGCGGAGAAATTCTGCCTGGGTGGCGGGTGATAGGCGCTTATTCCTATATGCCGTTTGCCAAGACATTGAAGGACTCCGAGACAGCCGGCACCATCGGAAAACGCCTACATAATGCTCCTGAACATAACGGTAATTTATGGACTACCTATGAATTTCAAGATGCTAGCCTGCATGGGTTAAAACTAGGAGCTGGCTTGCAAGCTGTCAGCCGTCGCGAGATTGGTTTCACTGAATCCATCAAAGCACCTGGCTATGCAACACTGAATCTGATGGCTAGTAAACTTTGGAAAGTCGGCGATACTCGTGTCACAGCCCAAATAAATGCCGATAACCTGCTCGATAAAACCTATCTGGGTGGGCTCTACACCTTTGGAACAGCAGTTTACGGCGCGCCAAGAACATTCGTTGGTTCTATTAAAATTGAATATTAATATTTACCATAGATTCAACAATATAAACCCGCGTAAGGCGTAAGTCGGCAGGCGTTCCGCCGTATGTTGATCATGACTCACAGAGATGTGAGGAATGCAGAGATTGCAGGAGCAAAGGTCTATTTATTCGCCCAGCCCGCGCTCTGTTTATAGCAATCAATCGAGTTCAATTTCGGGACAGTTAGGCTGTGTAGGGCCTGAATTGTGTCGGGAGACGTGGACCTCAAGCCTTGTAGCCTGGCGTGAATGGTGTTTTGCCATTCGCAAAAGCTTCGTCGGCTTGGGCGCAAACCAAAATGCCTTGGCCGCAAGGCTTTTAGCTTGATTCGCAAGGCTATGGTGGCTCGTTCCCAAGCTTAAATGCCTGGCAAGGATAGCAAATGACTGCGTGCGCAAGCTTTAGTTGCCTTGAACGCAAGGCTTTTAGCTCGATTCGCAAGGTTATGGTGGTCCGCTCGCAAGCCTAAAAGCCTCGCGAGGATAGCTAAACACCGCGTGCGCAAGCTTAGTTGCCTTGCGCGCTAGGCTTTGAGCTTAATTCGCAAGGCTATTTATGTTCACGCGCAAGCTTTAATGTCTGGCGAGGATAGCGTAAAGCTTTGTGCGCGAGTCTCAATACCTTACGCACAAGGCTAAAAGCCATAACGCTACACCAATGTGCATTGGCGATTAGATCACGTTGGGTAAATCCCTGGCGCCATGAATGACGCGAACTATCTACACGCCATCGGTTAGGGTTCTGTAAAGGATAAGGTATTTGCCCGATATAAAATACCGTAGCTCGGGTGCAATATCCGGACGGTAACGACCCATCTGGGGATTGTCTGCCAGCATGATGAAACGTTGTTCCATATCATCCAATACTCTATCAGCCGCAGGAGGATTGTCTTGGGCAATGTAGAGCCATATCTCAATTAAATCTTCTTCCGATTGAGCAGTACGCTGGACGCTACCCATGGATAGTTTGCCGTACTATTTAGTGGATGATGCAAGGCGTTTTCTGGCCTCCATCTTAATGGCATCCATATCGGTAAATTTTCCAGAGCCGCTATCAATACCTGTCTGCCAAAGACTTTTCAGTTCTTGAAGTTCACTTTGTTGCAACAACCGTTTAGTTTTCCAGTCACGCAATGCTTCACGAATGAGTTCGCTGGAACTGGCGTATTCACCGCTTTCAACACATTGCCGCAATATAGTCGCCATTTCGGGTGTTAAAGCGATAGATATTTTTTCGACGTTGGCCATATTTATTACCTCCAGCGATGATGGTAGTAATGTTTCACACTATCTGCAAATGATTCTTGAGCATCTACCGGCTTTGGGTTTTGGTCTGCAACCTAAGCTCTGTTGGCTAGATCCATACGCTAATTCCTCGCAAGTTTGGATGGTGCGAATACTACCAAGCCCTCAATAGATCGCGTTTTAGCAAATTCCCTTTGTGCTTCTTACGAATTTACGTTATAGGTTTAGGCTTGTAGCTGCCAGTACTGGCGGATAGGATATTCTTAGACGTGATACCGACTTAGCTCAGGAAATAACCAATGAACCTAGCCGAAACTATTTATAAACACAGTTTAAATCTCCCGGAATCGGCTGCTCGCGAAGCCTTGGATTTTATCGAGTTTCTGGAGCAACGTTATTCAATGGATCAGCCGCAAACAGAGCAGAAGAACGATACAGCGGCCTTTCTGGCTGCATTGGCTGGTGGTTTAAGCGAAGATTTTCCGGATGATATTAGTGATGCCGATTTAGGAACTGACACACTCAGAGAGACTTGGGACTGATGGCTTACTTATTGGATACCAATGCTGCAATTGCACTGTTGAAGGAAAATCCAAACTTGCTTAATCATGTTCGTCACGTAGGTAGGACATCATTAAAACTGTGTGCGCCTGTCGAAGCGGAGTTGTGGTTCGGTGTGGCAAAAAGCGTTCGGCAAGAACAAAATCGCTCCCGCCTGCTTACGTTATTAGAATGGGTACCAAGCTTACCCTTTGCAGGCCCGGCAACACAGCGCTTTGGTGAGATTCGGGCCTTTTTGGCTAGTCAAGGGACACCCATAGGCCCGTATGATTTGCAGATTGCTGCTATCGCTGTTGCCAATGACTTAACGGTTATAACGAATAATACCCGGGAATTTCAGCGGGTGCCGGGTCTCAAATTAGAGGATTGGCTGTCGTGACGAACCGGCTCAAAGTTTAAGGCTGGCTTTTAAATACAACAATGCCAACAGCAAATACACCACAAAGCTTAAACCCAACAGCCACGGCTTACCTTTAGGCCTGGCCCATGCCGGTAAGTGCGGCGGCAGCATTTTGTGGTTGATCAGATACAACGCCACCGGGAACATGATGGTGCCGCCGAAGCCGATGATCGCGCTGGTTAAAATTAGCGGGCCGGGGGCGTCGAGTTGCATGGTCAGCGAGGTGATGAGCGTCAGCAAGCCCAAAAAAATGTAATACCAGCGCCGGGCCGGCAGACGGCGGCTTTTCGGGAACAGGGTCAAAATAATATCGGTCTGGATACGGCTGACCGCGTCGGCGGTGGTCAGCCAGGTGTCGGTTAAAAACGCGGCCGCCACCACCAAAAACAGTAAGCGGCCGATCTCGCCCCAACTCACTGCAAAAAACTGGCTTTGCACCACTGCCAGTTCGTATTCCTGCGGCAGCAAACCTTTCGGAAACAACAGCGCATAAGCCAGCAGGCAGGTCATCAGCGTGGTGAGTAGATTGCCGACAATCCCAACCAATATGTCCGCGCTTAAAAATCGCCGCCAGGTCGACCAGTTTTTCGCGCTTTCCGCTTCGTCGGCGGGCAGGAAGCCGTCGCTCAATACCGCTTCTTCTGCACCTCCCAAGCCGGTGATGCGGCCCACCAGGCCGGCCATGCCCGCGCCTTTGTCGCGTAACCAGTAGGAATAAAACAAAATCCAGAAGCCACCCAAGCCGGCGAAGGTGATAGCCGTTAGTAATTTGCTGGCATCGCCGCTATCCCAAGCGCGCGGCATGTCGCCGACCGGGCCGAGCAGGCCCATGCTGAATTCCGGCAACGCCTTTAACACATCGCTTTGCAAGCATGCGGATAACAGCCCGACCACGGTGACCACCGCGACCAGTTTCATGAAGCGTTCTATTAAGGTGTACACCACGCCGCTGGCGAGAATGGCCGTCACGAACACCGCAATCGAGGTGTAGCCCCAAAACAGGCTTTGCCCGCGTTGCGTCCAGCCTTCCGGCCAGTGGGTCAGTTCCGCCATTGCCGTGCCGCCGGCCGACGCAAACGCCCCGAACCACAAGAACGACACGGTCATCAAAAGCCATAAAAAAATCCCAAAGCCGCGATGCAAACGAATAAATCCGTGGAAAATGCTTTCGCCGGTCAGCATGGTGTAACGGCCAATTTCCAGGTTCAACGGATATTGCAGCAAACAGGCCGGGACCAGCAGCCATAAAAAGGTCAGGCCATATTTGGCAATCATGTAAGGCCACCAGATCAACTCGCCGCTGCCTTGCGCTAGCGCCATCCACACCACGCCGGGCCCAAGCGCCGCCCACCAACCGGGGAAGGCTGGGACACTTTGGCGGGGGAGGGATTGCAAGTCGGTATTGTTCATGGTTTGCAAAAATGAAAGCTTTGTTGGAAAAGCCGCCATTTCCGCAAATTTGCTTGGATTTGGCAAATCCGGTTAACAATAGGGTGGATGTTACTGGTGGAAATGGGAAAACCAGGGGTTTTCAGCGTTTCTTGGAAATTTGTTTGGGTGAGACGCCAAAATGTTTACTAAAAGCCAGGCTGAAGTTGCTGGTGTGCCTGTAACCCACCATCTCTGCCACCAAGCTGACGGGTTGCCTAGTCGACGCCAATGCGCGATAAGCATGCTGCATTCTGATCTCGGTCACTACGCCATAAGGAGAATTATTAAAATAATGTTGGAACAGATTTTTTAACTTGAATGGAGTGATGCCCAGGGTTTTTGCCAGGTTTTCCAGTGAGGGTGGATCTTGGTAATGTAGTTCGAGGATCTCTCGAGCTTGGTCAGCCATGTGCCGGCTGGCTCGGTCGAATCTGGAATAAGCGTATTTTTCAGGTCGGCACAGTCCGTTAAGTTCTCTAGCCAGTATCGTCATGACATGGCCGTTTAATGTTAGCGGTGCTAAAGGGGCGCTGAGGTCGCATCCCAGTAATTGCCGGGCAGAAATCATGCTTTGAGTGTGGCTTGGCCGGCTGCTTAACAGTTGCAAGGCATTGTTCCGGAAGAAAAATGCCGATTCGTTTTCGCCCAAATAACGGTCCATCCAGCGCTTGCCGATTGAAAAACGCAGTTGCTTTATAGGCTGATTTGCTTGGTACCGGCGTTCGCCGTGACTGCTGTCGAAACTGGTAATCGTGGTATGGCCTGCGCTGAATGTCAGCTCCTGCTTGTCGCTGCCGATGAAGCGGGTGTGACCGGTTATCCCAAGCGTTACTACCAGGCGTGGTTCGCCGAAATCGATTTTGCTGGTGATCGCCAGATCGTGCAGGGGGTGATAGGTCGTTTCTATGTAACTCAGGGACGGATCGAGCTGAAAAATTAGCGATCTGCCCTCGCCAAGCTGCGAAGGTAAGGATTGACGCCAGCAATGTTGTTGCTGACCGGGTTGCATAGATAATTCGTCACTGTGCAGCCTTTTGTATCCTGCCTTTTTTCTGTTGGTCATGTCGTGAAATGTCCTTGGCCTGGAAAATTTGCCCACCTCTTTTGGGCATACGACTTACTTTTACAATAATTTGTGACATAACACTAATTTTTAGCATAAATCGGTTTGAATCGGTCTGCTTTACCGGACGAATTGGATGCGTGTTTTCTCTTATCTTGTTGTTTTATATGTTTTACTAAATCGGTGGCATAGGGATTGATAGGTAGTTTTGGGTTGCTTCCCTACTTAAGCCTCAGATTGCGCGGAACCGCAATCAGCAGGAATGATTAGGGGTAATTCGCCAATCACAAAATAACTATCAAGATTTTCGAGAGGACACGATGAAAAACTATAAATACCTGCTGTTAGCCGCAACGCTGGGACTATCTACACAAGTTCAAGCCGCACCAGGTTGTAGCGCCGCTAATTTGAACGGCAGCTATGTGCTGTATCAAAACAGCGTAGCGCTGGCTAATCTGCATACCGGACGTTGTGAAATTACGGTTCTTAACGGCGTAGTTGGCGGTTCATGCGCATTCACTACCACGCAAAGCGGAGTGATTACCCCTGGTTTCGCCGGCCCGGTCAGCGGTACCGCCACCATGAACACCGATTGCTCGGCCGTGGCACAATTAGATTTTTCGCCGGCGCCGAACGTCACCGTGCAATCATTCTTTGATTTGCAATTTACCCCGGACAAACAATCGTTTATCGGGCAATGGACCAATAATTTCGGCTTATTGGGCACCTCCTCCGGCACCCGTTTTTCCCCGTTCCTGCCCTCCACACCCGCGCAATAAGGCCTGCTGATTATGACAACTAAATCTATAAAGCTGGCCTTGGCGGTTGCGGCCGCATTATTGGCGCCCGGCGCTAACGCGGCGGTTTACAATTTTGTGCAAACCGGTTTTGACGACGGGGCGACCATTTCCGGTAGTTTTACCGTGAATGACGCCAATCACTCCGGGCAAATTAACGTGGGAAGCGCCAATTTCGGGATGAATTTCAATGAAATCTCGGCGTTTTCTTTGTCGTTCTCGGGTAACTCTATCGTCGCTGCGTTTACTCATAACCTGGCTGATTTGTCGGCGATGGTCTACAACCTCAACAGCCCGTATCTCGGCGACGAGATTAACGGCGCGCAACAAGAACTGATTGCCACCAATTACTTTGGCACCACTGGCTTTGATTATTACAGCGGCATGGGCTTTGGCGGTTTCGGCGGCGCGGTATTCGATAAAGCCAACAATGCAACATCTTACAGCTACGAATTGGTGTCGGTAACGCCAGCCGCCGTGCCGGTTCCTGGCGCAGTTTGGTTGTTTGGATCGATGCTGGCCGGGTTTATCGGTATGAAGCAGCGCAAAGCTTGATAGCCGGTTGCAAGGCTTGGTTAGCAAAAACGCCCGTTAAGGGCGTTTTTTTTAATGATCGTTTCTTGTTGAAGTGGGGCGCAATCAATTCGCAACGGTCAGGCGGTTTTTTGCAGCTTTTTCAAAATGCTTTTGCTGATCCGTTCCACAAAGTCTTCGGGATTTTCGTAGTCATGCTCCCGGATAAACTCCACGACCGATGTCACCAATTTTTTGGTGTCGGTGATTTCCTGGTGCGATCTGCCGCAACCGCCGCAGTGGGTGCCTTCGGATGTGCATTGGTCGATACAAGGTTGGTATTTCATAGAGTGTTCTCAAAGGTTAATGGCTAAATGAAGATTATTGTAAGTGGCGGCAGTGAGTTACCGCAAAACTTAACGCTAACATTGGGTCTTTCGATTCTGATGTTTGGCAAATTGCTGTTTACGTTGTTTTGATTACTGTGGTCATGGCAGCATAAGTTATTGAAATTCATCAAATATTAAGTTAAATAACATAGTTCAATAACTTGAATTAAATAATTCTAATATTACAATATAGTTTGCTTTAATTTGTTATAGCTAATTGACCGCTTCAGGCTTCCGGCTGTAGTCAATCATAAAAACTGTTTCGACATTTCACAGAATTCCAGCTTTTTTGATGGTTTCAAGGGCCGAAAAGTCTTGATGATCTTGGTAGGGAGCAATAGCAAATTGACGTTATTTTTGACTTTCGAAAGGCGAATTATGAAAAAAATCTGCACAGACAATCAACAAACGGTCCGGCACGTCCCCTCGTCAGTAACAACAGGTCTCGGCTTATTGGGTTTGTTGGCGACTGGCATGCTGCCTCTCGGCTTTAGCTCGGCGGTTAGCGCTGATGACACAATCGAAAACTCCCTGGCTGATGAAGTGGTACTGGAAAAAGTCATCGTCACCGACAAGTTTCCAGGGGTAAAAGCGTTAAATGCTTCAGACATGGAAGCGGATATTCTCACCAGCAAGCGCGCGGCGGTCAGCGATACCGCCAAATTGCTGGAAGACACGCCGGGGGTGAGTTTATACGGCGCCGGCGGCGTCTCCAGCTTGCCGGTGATACACGGTTTGAACGATGATCGGGTGAAAATCGACATCAATGGTATGACGCTGACCTCGGCGTGCGCCAATCATATGAATCCGCCGTTGTCATATATTGACCGCAGCAATATCGGCAAGATCACCATTTTGACCGGGGTGACGCCGGTGAGCTTGGGCGGCGACAGTATCGGCGGCACGATTTCCGTGCAAACGCCCGATCCGGTGTTTGCCGAGCCGGGCAAGGATATTTTGCTGGACGGCAGCGTGTCGTCGTTTTATCGCAGCAACGGCGATGCCTTCGGCGGCAGTATCGCCGCCGGCTTGGCGACACAAAACGTGCGGCTGGACTATACCGGCTCGCACACCGAAAGCATGAATTACAACGACGGCAACGGCCAGATCGTCAAATCCACCGCGTACGAAAATCAAAACCATTCGGCGGCCTTATCCTTCAAAACCAACAAGCACTTGGTCGTGATCCGCGGCGGTCAGCAGCATATACCGTTCCAGGGTTTTCCGAATCAACGGATGGACTTGACCAATAACGACAGCATCTTCGGCAACATCATGCACAAAGGCAGTTTCGATTGGGGTTCTCTGGAGAGCAAATTCTATTTCGAAAGCACGCAGCACAGCATGGATATTGGCGAGGACAAGCACAGCCAGTTTCTCGACGGTACCGTCAGCGGCGGCTCGTTCGCGCCGCCCAACGATCAGATGCCGATGGAAACCCGCGGCCGCAATCTGGGTTATAAAATCCAAGCGGAAATTCCGTTCAACAAGCGCGACACCTTCCGCGTCGGCAACGAATATCACAGCAACAAGATCAACGATTATTGGCCGGCGGTACACACCAATACCAGCATTGCCGCCAACAATACCGACGCCCGTAGCGCTTACTGGATGATGGCGCCGGAAGCGTATTTGAATATCAACAATGGCGAACGCGACCGGGTGGGATTTTTCGGCGAGTGGGAAGCCAATTGGGATTCCAAATGGCGTAGCTTGTTGGGTCTAAGGTACGACCACACCACCACCAACACTGGCGCTGTCCAGCCCTATAACCCCGATTTAATCAACACCGGTCCGACACGTACGGTGGATAGAGCCGGGGCGATTACGGCGCTCAATGCGGCTAATGCTTTCAACGCCCGCGACCGCGAGCGCAGCAACGACACCTTCGATGTGACGGCCCTGGTGCAGTTCACCCCTAACGACATGAGCCAATACGAATTGGGTTACGCACGCAAAAACCGCGCGCCTAATTTGTACGAGCGCTATGTTTGGGGTGCGCGCAATATGGATATGGCGATGATAGGCTGGCATGGCGACGGCAACGGCTATGTCGGCAGTATGGATTTGACCGAGGAAACTGCGCATACCGTCAGCTTGACCGCCGCATTCCACGAACCGAAAAACAATCTGTGGGAGATCAACGCGACGCCGTATTTCACTTACGTCAATAACTTCATCGACGCCGACCGCTGCGTCAGTGCCTCGACGGCGGCGGCCAGCGGTTGCAAAGCCACGCCGCAAACCGCTACTAACAGCTTCGTCTATTTGCAATACGCCAATCACGATGCTCGGCTGTGGGGGATGGATGTGTCCGGTCGGGCGCGGATTTATAAAGATCCAACCGTCGGCGAATTTGCGACCCACACCACGATGAGTTATGTGCGCGGCGAGCGCATGGACGGCGGCAATCTGTATCACATGATGCCGTTCAACATGAAACTGAGCCTGGACCACCGCCTGCATGACTGGCAAAGCGCGATAGAAATGCAGTTTGTCGATGGCAAAGACGATGTGCAGGCCATCCGTAACGAGACCGAGACCGCTTCCTACATTCTGCTGAACGCCAGAACCGGCTACGAGTGGGGTAAAGTGCGTTTTGATGTGGGTCTGGATAACGTGCTGGATAAGCAGTATTACCATCCCTTGGCTGGTGCTTATTTGGGCGACCGCTATGGCATGAATCCGACCGCGCCGGCCAACGTCACCGTGCCCTGGGGCAGAAACATCGCTGGCATGGGCCGCTCGGCGTTTGTGGGCTTGACGATCAAGTTCTGATACCGGGTGTGAGAATCAGTGAAAATTGATTGAACGAAGCTATTTGATTGTTGTGTCACGACCCAGGCGGGTTTTGACACAATGATTGGAAAATCGCGGGCTTTTAGCCTTAATCGGTATTCATCTTTGCGGCATGCATGGTGCTTTTGTGAGTTTGGGGTGGGGCAAGTCTCGGCCAATTTTCGACCTTCGCTGTTGACTTCTGAATGCCCGGTTTGTGTCATAAATTGCTTGTTTAACACCTGGCTAAGGGGCGCGGAGCGCGCCCCTTTGAGCCAATTGTTAGCGCATTTGTACTCACATCGATAGCCTAAATCGCTCAATAGTCTGCCCGATTACTTTCTCAGGTTCACCGCCGACCGACTTTGCCAAAAGCATTGCCTTGATATCTTCATCATTCAAAACCAGTATCATTTTTTTGTTAGCCATCCATTGTTCTCTTATGGTTAGGTCGGCACTTTTATTTGCGCCTGCTCTTGTAACAATAATGGCGAACATGCCGGCACCATGAGTTTTAAGGTAATTTGCAATCTGTAATACTTGATTCTTAGAGATTGCCCCTTTGTAGTTCTTTGCATCTACAACAATATAATCAGCCGAATATTTAATTCTTAGAAAATTCCAAAATCCTTGATCAGAGTAGTTTGGAAGTATCCAGTCGCGACGATTAATTTTATCTTGGTCTGCAGATTCTGAAATGGGAGCTTCAAGTGGCGGACAAAATAAATGCTCTAAAATTTGACCAACAAGCTTTTGATAGTCTGACCAGTAATCTTTACCTGGCTGACATGTCTTTAACTTTTCTATAAATTCTTCCTCCGTAGTCTTTTTGGGAGACGGAGTCATTGAGGACAGGAGCATTTGAAATATGGGATGCCTAGTACTCCTGATTTCGTTTTGGAAACGTATTGCCAATTCATGTGCATCCCAATGAACAATTCGATGGGAGCTAAGTGCGGCCTTTTGTTCTTCAGACAAAAGGCCAGGAAAGGCAAGAACGTAGTAGTCGAAGGATGTTACCTCCTTATAGGCTTTGATTTGATTTATGGCCTGATGAAGTCTAGTGCTTAGTTGCGTTATTAAGCGCTAATAATGTAATCTTGTAGGGATGTCACGAGTAGCCCCAAAAATTGAGTGTTCCGCGGAAGTACGGGCAGAGTTAGAGCGGCGCGCAGCGAGCCGAACGGAAGAAGCTCGAATGGTCGAGCGAGCCCGAATGATTCTGGGCTGTCTGGATGGCGCGCAAGTCCAAGCGGTTGCCGCGCAATGCCGAACGCGAGCCAATACAGTCATCAAGTGGCGAAACCGCTTTATGGCTCAGGGGCTTTTGGGGCTGTCAGACGAACCTCGGCCGGGCGCACCGAAGACGTATGATGAGCATTTTCGACAGCGTGTCTTGGCAATCCTTGAACTGCCACCGCCAAAGGGACAAGCCGTCTGGGATGGTCCCGCTGTAGCTAGGGCCCTGGATAGTTCGGTTTACGCGGTTTGGCGCGTGCTCCGTAAGGAAGGGATTTGTCTGCAACGACAGCGATCCTGGTGCGTCAGTACCGACAAAGAATTTGCGGTAAAGGCGGCGGACATTGTTGGCTTGTATTTGAGTCCGCCCGAGAATGCCTTAGTCATCAGTGTCGACGAAAAACCCAGTATCCAAGCGCTGGAACGAATGACCGGGTACGTTGAAACCGACAGTGGCAAGATCGCGCGCGGATTCCAGAGCACCTATAAGCGTCATGGGACACTGAATTTGTTTGCAGCTCTGCAGGTCGCAACCGGTAACATCATCGCCCAGATAACCGAAACGAAGCGGCGTGAAGATTTTCTCGGGTTCATGGACACGATTGTTGCCGAGACGCCGGCTGGCCAAGAGTTGCATGTGATTCTGGACAATTACTGTACCCACAAAAAATGCGACGCCTGGCTGGCTCAGCATCCGAATGTCCATTTCCACTTTACGCCCACCTCAGCCAGTTGGCTGAATCAGGTGGAAATCTGGTTTGGCATCCTGTCGCGCAAAGCTTTACGCGGCGCCAGTTTCCAAAACATCGCAGCCCTGCGGCAAGCGATTGAAGACTTTATTGCCGCTTACAATCCAACGGCTACACCTTTTCGATGGCGGAAACGCGAGGTCCGCGGTGCGCAATTACGAAATACTATCGCTAACTTACGGAATTAAGCACTAGCTGGGGTAAATGCTGATGCATTTTTGCACTCAATCAGCCAACTTTTTCCATCTTGAGATTTTGCTGTAATATCCGCCCGAAATGGTTTTTCACGCGATAGCCTCTCCTCCATGCGAATATCATGAAACGCATTAGAGTTGTCCAGTATTCTCGAAAGGTAATGATTAAACTCAATTTCAGTAAATTGACGGTTTGCGATAGTTCGATTGCAGTTTGGACATAACAAAGTGAGATTACTTTCATCATCCGTGCCACCAGAAGACAAAGGGACAATGTAGTGGATCTCGAGAGGAACGCCAGTAGCTCCGCATGCTCGGCATTCACCATCAAACTTTTTACTTAGTCTATCTTTGCGATTATTTGGCATATGAATTTAATTTAGCGCTAACTAGGGGCTGTTGCCGTTTTACATAGGTAACCAAATGAAAGCGCAGGCCAGGACCGTAGGGCGGATAAGCAAAGCGTCATCCGCCGTTAATGCATCAATTATCCGGTTCGCCCACCTCGAACGGTGCCAAATCTAACCCTGCCCAATTTAATGGATAAACATCCATCTTGACCAAGCGGTGAAAACTTGAATACGGCCAATCTTTAACCGCTGTCGCCCAACCATGCTTGACCGGATTATGATGAATATAATCCATATGTGCCGAATAGCCGGCGTCATCGATAATGGTATGCTCCCAAAAACGGCGTTGCCATATGCCACGCTCGTGGCGCTTTATTCTGGTTGCTGAACGATATTCGGTTTTAGGGATTGCTTTCGAAAAGGCTTTTTATCGCCCGCCATCGGTTGGAATATAGATCGTCACCGGCCGGTAATGTCCAAATCGCATGCATATGATCAGGCAAAACCACCCAGGCATCGATATACCCATAGGGCACAAGTAAAATGGCTGCTTTTCCCGTACCACTCGTACCGCTTCCCGTAACGCTACAATATGGTCGATCAACAGCATCGATTTCCGTTCGAGCAGGTTGACGGTGAAAAAATAGGTGCCACCAGGAATGCGATTGCGCCGATAGTTTGGCATGAAAAGAGTTTAACCGATTTGGCGGATGACGCTACGCTTATCCGCCCTACATACTATCCCGGTTTAGGCCGGGGTAGTTGGTGGCCGAGATTAGGCCGATTGCGGCTCGGAAGATTGCGCTTCGGCTAAACGGTACACATAAATCGTCGCGCCTATCACCGCCGCCTGGCCCATCAACAAATTGACGATAGGCAAGGTCAGCCCCAGGCCGGTCAGGCCGCCGAAGCTTAATACGCCCCAACGGGTCTGCTGCATGAATTGTTTCTGTTCCGGAAACGGCAGGCCGCGTTCTTCCAGCGGGTAGGCTAAAAATTCCATCGCGATGCCCCAGGCGGCAAATACCGCCCAGATAAAGGGTGCGATCAGATTGACGACCGGAATCAAAAACAGCAGCAGCAAGGGCAAGACGCGCAGCAACAGATAGCCGACCCGCCGCAGTTCGCCGAAAAACACCTTATCCCAAGGCAGTTCGGCTTTGACCACGCTGCCGCCGCTGATCAGTTGCAGCGTCTTAGCGGCTAGCTGGCTGTAATACGGCGCGGCGATCAGATTGGCAAACAGCGTGAAGGTAAAGAAGCCGATTACCAAAAAGCTGATAAAAAACAGCGGCCATAAAATCCAATTCAGCCAGGACAACCAGTCCGGGATAAAGGAATGAATCAAAGCCGATACCGAATGGTAGCCCAGCACGAAAGCGCCGGTGTACAACACCATATTGATGAACAAGGGTATCAACAGGTATTTGCGCAGTTCGGGGTGGGTGAGCATTTTCACGCCCTGCCACAAGCAGTTCAGCGCAAAGACAGGGTTATTGCCGCGCGGTATATTTAACATGGTGCCAAACTCCTTACCCCGTGCAGACCGGGGTCGATAACCACGCCGCGTTCGGTGACGATGGCGCTAATCAGGGCGGCTGGGGTGACGTCGAATACCGGGTTCCAGGCGTTCACCAACGAGCCTTTTTCTAAGTAACAATCTGGAAGCAATTCTTTGGGATTGCGTTGTTCGATTTCAATGCTGTCGCCGTTTTCCATGCTGAAATCGAAAGTGGAAGAGGGCGCGGCCACCATCATTTTTACCCCGTGCTGTTTGGCCAATACCGCCAGCGAATAGGTGCCAATCTTGTTGGCGACGTCGCCGTTGGCGGCGATGCGGTCGGCGCCGACGATGATCCAGTCGATTTTGCCGGATTTCATCAGCCAGGCCGCCGCCGAATCGGCGATCAGCGTAGCCGGGATGCCGTCTTGCGCCAATTCCCACACCGTCAAGCGCGCGCCTTGCAGCCAAGGCCGAGTTTCGTCGGCGTAGACGTTTTGCAATTGACCGCGCTTGTGCAAACTGCGAATCACGCCCAGTGCGGTACCGTATCCGCCGGTGGCTAAGGCGCCGGCATTGCAATGCGTTAGCACCGCCTTAGCATTGCCGATGACATCCGCGCCGCGTTCGCCCATCGCGTGGTTGGCAGCGATGTCTTCGGCGTGGATTTGCTCGGCCAATTGAGTCAATGCGACGACAGGTTCCGGCGGATTTTGCGCCAGCAGGCCGCGCATTTTATCCAGCGCCCAGAATAGGTTTACCGCCGTCGGCCGGGAGGCGGCGAGTTGCTGAATGTCTTGTTCTACAGCAGATTGCCAATCGCCGTTCGGATAATGTTGTATCGCCGATAACACCACGCCGTAAGCCGCGGCGATGCCTATGGCCGGGGCGCCGCGCACCCGCATCGAGGCAATGGCCTCGGTAACGCCGGCGGCATCGTTGTATTCGTCGTAGGCGATGGTTTCCGGCAGCAAGCGCTGGTCCAGCACTTTCAGGCTGTGTCCGCTCCATTGCAAGGCTTGTACGGAAAGTTTTTGCGTTGTAGTCATGATGATTTCGTCTAAATCTATATTTGAGGAGGTTATGAAATGCCCGGCAACTGCTACTTTTCCCTATGCGCTTGAGGTAAAAGCGCGGCCAATTTGCGTTGAAAAGGCAAATCAGATGCGGCGGTAGTCCGTTGTACGAGTGCTATTTTAAGGTGTTTTTGCACTTACTGCCGGGGGATATTGACTTCCCGTTGGCTGCGATCCGTGTAAATACAACGGCGGGGCGCTGGGTTTTCGCGCAGGCGAGACAGTACAGTGCCCCCGTCCCATTCCGGCATCATGACGTTCAGCAAAATTAAATTGGGGTGTGGGTCGGAGTGGGTGGCGGCCTGCGCTGTTCTCCGCAGGCGAGCAAGCCGGCTAACGAGGTATAATCGCCGCTTTGCATATCGGGAGAACCCATGCTGGTCGACCTTCTCATTCAAGCCCGTTGGATAATACCGGTAGAGCCGGCCTCCGCAATCCATGAGCATGCCAGTCTTGTGATAGATGACGGCAGAATTGTCGATTTGTTACCGACCGAGCAGGCCATGTCAAAGTACCAAGCCCGACAGCTCGAAGTGCTGGATCAGCATGCGCTGATTCCGGGTTTGATTAACTGCCATACCCACGCCGCGATGTCCTTGCTGCGCGGAATTGCCGACGATCTGCATTTAATGGATTGGCTGCAAAACCATATCTGGCCGGCCGAACAAAAATGGGTCAGCGAAGCGTTTGTCAGAGATGGCACCGATCTGGCGATTGCCGAGATGCTGCGTTGCGGCACGACTTGTTTTAATGACATGTATTTTTTTCCGGAAATCGTCGCGCAGCAAGCCATGCAACACGGCATACGCGCCAATATCGGTTTGATCGTGTTCGATTTTCCGACCGTCTGGGCGGAAAACGCGGACGCCTATCTGACCAAGGGTTTGGCGCTGCACGAGCAACTCCGGCACGAAACTTTGATCAGCACCTCGTTTGCGCCGCACGCGCCATACACCGTGTCGGACGGACCGTTGCGTAATGTCATCACCTACGCCGACGAGATGAATCTGACCGTGCACATGCACCTACACGAAACCGCGCACGAAGTCGACGAGCAAAAAAGTAAAAACGGCCAAACGCCGCTACAGCGTTTACATGAACTGGGTTTGCTGACGCCATCGTTTATCGCGGTGCATATGACGCAATTGTCCAGCGAGGACATCCAACTTTACGCGGAAACCGGCGGCCACATCGTGCATTGCCCGGAATCCAATTTGAAACTGGCCAGCGGCTTTTGTCCGGTGGCGGCGTGTCTGGCTGCGGGTATCAATGTGGCCTTGGGCACCGACGGTGCCGCCAGCAATAACGATCTGGATATGCTGTCGGAAATGCGTACTGCAGCCTTGCTGGGTAAGGGGGTAGCAGGCGATGCCAGCGCGGTGTCGGCGACGACAGCGTTGGAAATGGCGACTATTAACGGCGCCAAGGCCTTGGGTTTGGACGCTGAAATCGGTTCACTGGTTATCGGTAAAGCTGCCGACGTGGTGGCCATAGATTTAAGCGAACTGGAAACTCAACCCTTGTTCAATCCGCTGGCGCAGATCGTCTATGCCGCCGGTCGGCACCAAGTCACCGATGTCTGGGTTAACGGTAAACAATTACTGCGCAAGCGCGAATTGACCTCGTTTGATGTCCCGGCGCTACGACAAAAAGTCACGCTTTGGCAAGAACGCTTACAAGAACGTCCATCGAATTAGCCGCTATTTTATTTGCCGCCCAGAAGCCGTGCTATAGGCCATTTAAGCCGTTGCACTGAGTTCAAAAACAGGGCCGGAAGTTGGCGCATGACGAATAACCTAGTAATACAGTAAACTATAGCCTCATGAACAGGTTGGCATTATGACAGCGAAAGAAAACGTACATCCCCATGAAATTCATAAATTCGGTTCGCAGGCCGAGCGTTGGTGGGACCCGAACGGCGAGTTTAAAACCTTGCACGACGTCAATCCTTTGCGCTTGCAGTTCATTCAGCAATACGCCGATTTGCAAGGCAAGCGGGTAGTGGATGTCGGTTGCGGCGGCGGGATTCTTACCGAAGGTTTAGCGAAAGCCGGTGCGGATGCCTTGGGTGTCGATTTAAGCGAAGACTTGCTGGATATTGCCGATTTACATGGCCTGGAAACCGGCGTCAACGCCAGTTACCGGAAAATCAGCGCCGAACAGCTTGCCGAGGAACAGCCGGCCGGTTTCGACCATGTCACCTGTATGGAAATGCTGGAGCACGTACCCGATCCCGCTTCCATCATTGCTGCCTGTGCGACGCTGGTTAAGCCCGGCGGCATGGTGTTTTTTTCCACCTTGAATAGGGTGCCGAAAGCTTGGTTGTTGGCGATCGTCGCGGCCGAGCATGTGCTGAAAATGGTGCCCAAAGGTACGCACGACTATAAAACCTTTATCAAACCTTCCGAACTGGGACAGATGGCCAGACGCGTAGGGCTTGAGTTACAAGGGATGGTCGGTATCGAATACAGCCCATTCAGCAAGCGTTTTAGTTTGGGTAACGACATCGGCGTCAATTACATCGCTGCGTTTCAGCGTCCTGAGTAAAACGAGCATGACCGGATTTAAACTGGATTGCGTATTGTTTGATCTCGACGGTACCTTGGTCGATACCGCACCGGATTTGATTGCCTGCTTGAACAAGACGCTGCTTGCCCATGGCTTTTCGGAAGCGCCGACAGAGTCCGTGCGCCCCTTCATTTCCCATGGCGCCATGCCAATGATCAAGCACTGCGTGAGCGTGGACGACAGCTTGGCGCAACGCATGCTGGCGTTCATGCTGGACAGCTACGAACAGAATATTGCCGAACACAGTCGCTTTTTTCAGGGTATTGCCGATAGTTTGGAAGCGATAGAACAACTGGGTTTGAAGTGGGGCGTAGTCACCAATAAAAAATCCCGTTTTACTGTGCCCTTGATGGATGCTATGCAACTCAGTGAGCGGGCCGCCTGCATCATCAGCGGCGACACTACAGCCAACAGCAAGCCGCATCCTGAACCCATGCTGGCCGCCTGTAGGCAAGCTGGGGTATCGCCGGAGAACTGCGTCTACATCGGCGATGCCGCGCACGACATCACTGCCGGCAAGCGCGCAAATATGAAAACTTTGGCGGCGATATATGGCTATTTGCAAAGCGATGATCAGCCTCACACCTGGGGTGCAGACGCCTTAATTGAACAACCGCCACAATTGATGGAATGGATACACGCTAATTTATGTCATTAAGCAATAAGGTTCTACTTATCACCGGTGCCGGCGGCGGTCTGGGCGGTACGGCTGCCCTGGCTTTAGCCGGGCAGGGCGCGCAAGTTATTCTGCTGGATAAAAGCATTCCCAAGCTGGAAAAAGTCTACGATGCCATTGTCGCTGCCGGCGGCCCTGAACCGGTGATGTATCCCTTCGATTTAGCCGGTGCCAGCGAAGCGCAATACGAAGAAATGGCAGAGGCAATAGCGCAACGCTATGGTGCTTTGCATGGCGTATTGCACGCTGCGGTGGAGTTTAGCGCCTACAGCCCCATTGCCAATTATAAAACCAAGGATTGGGGGCATGCCTTAAACGTCAATCTCAGTGCGCCTTTTTTGTTATGCAGGGTGTTGTTGCCCTTGCTGCAACGTAGTGAGCATGCTTCCATCGTGTTTATTTCCGATTCCTCGGCGCGTAAAGTCCAGGCTTATTCCGGTGCTTACGGCGTAGCGAAAATTGCGCTGGAAGGTCTTGCCGGGATTTTGGCCGCGGAACTGGAAGCAGCAGGAAAAATCCGTGTTAATACTTTGGTACCGGGACCGGTGGATTCACCTTTGCGGAAGAAAGCTTTCCCGGCCGAAGATAAAACCAGGCTGCCAAGTATGAACAGCCTGGACCCGCTGTATGTTTACTTATTCAGCGACGCCAGTATCGGCAAGACCGGTCAAATTATTGACGCCCAAACTTTTAAACCTTAAGAAACTTATGGCAGACAGAGAAGTTGTATTTTTAACCCGCGACGTCAACATCGTCACCATCCCGGACGGCAACCACGGCACCTTGAGTAAAGGTCAGGAAGTCACCATCCATCAGGCTTTGGGCAGCAACTACACCGTGGTCACCGATTACGGCCATATGGTACGGATCGCCGGGATTGACGCCGATGCCTTGGGCAAGGAAACCCAGCATTTGCATACCCTAGTGTCGGAAACCGACAGCAAGGCGGTGGAAAAGAACTGTTGGGAAGTGATGAAAACCGTCTACGACCCGGAAATCCCTGTCAACATCGTCGATTTGGGTTTGGTTTACCATTGCAGCGCCAAGCCTAACGCCGATGGTGGCAACGATGTGCATATTCAGATGACCTTGACCGCGCCCGGATGCGGCATGGGTCCGGTCATCCAAAGCGACGTGGAAAAATGCATCCGCGCCTTGCCCGGCGTCAGTTCGGTTGATGTCGAAGTGGTGTTAGATCCGCCCTGGTCGCGGGAAATGATGTCGGAAGTCGCGCAAGTACAGTTGGGTTTGTTTTAAAAGTCGGCAAAGGGAGGCGGCGGCAGCTAAGCGGCGGAAAATTGCCGCTTGCTGAAGAAAACTGCGGTTGTTTGTGTTTAAGTCATTGTATTTTATAAATATAAAATAATTGGCACGCTCTTGGCTTTATTCTCCTTGAAGTTTGATTCAAGACTCGGGGAACCGTCATGAGAGATAAAGCAGCCGATTTAGCGATAGTCAGTAATAAAACCTTTGAAGCGTCAACCGCTGTCAATTTGCATCACTACGATATCAGTAGTGCTTTGCAGACTTCATTGGAATTCAACGAGTTGATCGCCATTTTCTGCGACAAAATTCAAAATACCATTCCGCATAACGGCTTTGAATACATCAACGAAGATTTCGATTTGGAATTCAAACGCGGCGTGATGGCCCGCCACTCTTGCAGCTATGCCCTAAAAGTCGAAGAGCAGCAGCTGGGCGAGTTGAAACTAACCCGTAGCAATCGCTTCAGCAAAGACGAATTAAAAATGCTGGAAAGCCTGTTGTGTTGCCTGATTTACCCACTAAGAAATGCCACCTTGTTTCAGCAAGCATTGAAAATGGCATTCACCGACCCTTTAACCAAAACCAATAACCGCACCGCGTTTAACGACTGTTTGCTGCGCGAAATCAAACGTGCGCATCGTAATTCGCAGCATTTGTCGGTGATTTTTGTGGATGTCGATCACTTCAAGCATATCAACGACGATTACGGGCATGCTTGCGGCGATTTGGCTTTGTCGTCATTGGCCGGCTGGTTGAAAGACAGTGTGCGCGGCAGCGACGCGGTGTTTCGTTACGGCGGCGAAGAGTTTGTGATTTTGCTGAGCGATACCGACATCGACGGTGCGATGGTGATAGGCGAGCGCATCCGCGCAGATATTGAATCGCACACTTTGGCTTATGGCATGGACGTGTTGAATCTGACCGCCAGTTTGGGAGTTGCAGCCTTAAAAGGTAGCGATAGCCCGGAATTCTTGCTCAAACGGGCCGACGCCGCGATGTATCAAGCCAAACAACGCGGTAGAAACCGGGTAGAAGTGGGATATTGATTCGGTTTTCGCACTGCGGCCATCAGACGGCGATAGTCGCTTAACCCACTTTAAAGCGATAGCCCACACCCGACTCGGTCAGCAAATATTTCGGCTGAGTCGGATCGCTTTCCAGCTTTTGCCGCAATTGGCTCATGTAAATCCGCAAGTAATGCGGATTTTCCTGATACGACGGCCCCCACACTTCCTTCAAAATTTGCTGATGCGTCAAAACTTTGCCGGCATGCTTGATCAGCACGCAGAGCAAGCGGTATTGAATCGGCGTCAGATGAATGTCGTTGCCATCGACGCTGACTACCCGATTGCGCAAATCCACTTTCAGTGCATCAACGACAAACACCTCGTCCTGAGCATGTTCCGCCGGTCGGCTGGCATGCCGCAAAGCCACCCGTATGCGCGCCAACAGCTCGCCAAATCCAAACGGCTTGGTTAGGTAATCGTCCGCGCCAGCGTCCAAGGCGTCGATTTTTTGCTGTTCGTTACTGCGCGCCGACAGCACGATGATAGGCATGGCCGACCAGCCGCGCACACTCTTGATCACCTCGACGCCATCCATATCCGGCAAGCCTAAATCCAGAATCAGCAAATCCGGTTTACGCACGCCGGCTTCAATCAGGCCTTGTTTGCCGGTCTCGGCTTCGAATACCGCAAAGTCGTGCGTCGCCAGACTGGTACGCAAAAAGCGCCGGATCGGTGGATCGTCTTCGATCACGATAATAACGGGATGCGTTTTAGCCATGGCCAAAATCCAGTGGGATTATGTTCATTCCTCCGGCTCCATAAGCGGAGGGGATTCGTCGTTGGGTAGCGCGAAGGTAAAGATCGCACCGCCCCCCGGTTTGTTGTTAGCGCGAATCCGGCCGCCATGCACTTCGACAATGGCTCGGCAAATCGCCAGCCCCAAGCCGACGCCGCTTTGCGCCGATTCATGACGGGCTTGGTAAAATTTCTCGAACAATTTATCCTCCAGACCTTTGGGAATACCGGGGCCGTGATCGGCGACCGAAATTTCCATCGTATTGCCGACGTATTGGGCAAACACTTCAAGTTCGGAGCCCGCAGCGGTATAGCGCACGGCGTTTTCCAATAGATTAATCAACACCTGCTCTATCATCACCGCATCGACAAACACCAATGGAATCCCCGGCGGCAGACTGACGCTGACTTTTCGGCCGGCCAGGTGTTTTTGCAAGCGCGTTAGGACGGTGCCGATAATTTCTTCGACAGGATGCCACTGTTTGTTTAATTCCACCACGCCGGCGTCGAGTCTGGCCATGTCCAGAATATTATTCACCAAATTGGCCATCCGTTCGGCTTCGTCATAGATGGCACGGCCGAGTTCCAGCCGGTGCTGGGCCTGTAAATGGCCTTCGTCTTCGACTAAGGCGCTGGCTGAGCCGATGATCGTCGACAACGGGGTCCGCAAGTCGTGAGAAATTGCGCTGAGTAAGGAGTTGCGCAGCCGTTCGGCCTCGATTTGTAATTGCGTTGATTTGGCCTGTTCGGCAAAGCGTAAACGGGCGACGGCCTGGCCGATTTGCCGCAAAAAGGTTTCCAGTAATTTTTGCTGCTCCGGCAAAAACACCCGGCGTAAATTGACCGGTAACAGCGCCAATACGCCGATGGCTTTGTCTTCGTCTTGAATCGGAAAATAAATCGCCGCGCTGCCGGGTAAGGTATGGGTGCCGTGCCCGGCCATTTCGTTGTGATCGTAGACCCACTGCGCCACGCTCAAATCCGTGCCGCGCAAAGATTGAGGCAGGCTGTGTTGTTTGGGATAGACCAGTCGCCCGCCCGGATTGGCAAATAAAATGACATTGCGGCTGCTGAATTCGGCGTATAGATGTTTAACGGCGGTCGCGACGATTTGCTGTTCGCTTTGCGCCACCGCCAGCTCCTTGCTCATAGCGTATAAGGCCGCGGCGCGGCGTTCGCGATGCGCGGCAACCTTGGCCTGCGCGCGGACGTTGACCATCAGATTGCTGATGACAAAAGCTACCACCAGCATGGCCAACAACGTGATCAGATATTGGCTATCGGCAACCGACAGACTGTAGAAAGGCTGCACGAACAGCACGTCGAATACGCCGACGCTGAGCAAGGACGCCAATACCGAAGGCCCGCGCCCGAAATGGGTGGCGACAAACACCACACCGAGTAAATACACCATCACCACATTGGCCAGTTCCACCTTGCCGAACAACATTTTACCCACTGCCGTGCAGAGCAAGGTCACCGCCATCGCCCACAGATAGCCGCGATAGCGTCGGCGAGTTTTACTGGGGATGCGTTGTCGGAGGCCGGGTAGAGGTGATTTCTTGAATAAAGACAGCTCGGCTTCCAGTTCCTCCCGTTCGCCCAGTTGCGGGCTGCCCAGCAAGTAAATATTGATATTGTGGGCGTGGCTGATCAGCACATCCACCACAGATCCCAACAGCCAGCGCCGCCAGCCGCGTCGGCTGGGTTTGCCGACCACGATTTTGTTGATATTGCGTTCGCGGGCAAAGCGGATGAGCGCTTCGCTCATCTCCGGCGCGCTGAGCGTCACCGTTTCGGCGCCAAGCTGTTCGGCCAGCCGCAATACCCGCAAAATACCGTCGCGCTTTTCGGCGGGCAAGCGCGCCAATTCGGGCGTTTCCACGTAAACCACGATCCAGGCCGAACGCAGGCTGGTCGCCAAGCGCTTGCCGGCTCTGACCAGACGCTCAGCCAGTACATTTGGGCCGATGCACACCATCAGCCGTTCGTTGACCTGCCAGACTTCGCGAATCGCATTGTCTTCACGATAATCCAGCATTTGCGCGTCGACGCGATTGGTGGTTTGCCGCAAGGCCAGTTCGCGCAGGGCAATCAGATTGCCTTTACGGAAAAAATTCTGAATCGCGTGTTGGGCTTGCTGCGGCAAATAGACTTTGCCTTCTCGTAGGCGCAGCAACAATTCGTCTGGAGGTAAATCCACCAGCTCGACTTCGTCGGCGTCCTCGAATACTGTGTCCGGTACGGTTTCCCAGATACGAATGCCGGCAATCTGCCCGACATCGTCGTTCAGGCTTTCCAGGTGTTGCACGTTCAGCGCGGTATACACATCAATCCCGGCTTCCAGCAATTCGCGAATATCTTGCCAGCGTTTCGGATGGCGCGAGCCGGGCGCGTTGGTGTGCGCCAGTTCGTCAACCAGGATGATGGCCGGCCGGCGTTTTAAGGCCGCATCAATATCAAACTCCTGCAACACGGCGCCTTTGTAGTCGATCTTGCGGGTTGGGAGGATTTCCAAGCCCGCCAACAGCGCTTCGGTGTCCGCGCGACCATGGGTTTCCACCAGACCGACAATCACATCGAGATTTTCCGCGCGGCGTTCGCGTGCCGCCAGCAGCATCGCATAGCTTTTCCCGACCCCGGCGGCCGCGCCGAAAAAAATCTTCAGGCGGCCGCGTTTGGCCTTGGCTTTGTCGCGTTCGACGCGGGCCAGAAGTTGATCGGGGTCCAGGCGTGCTTCGTTCATGGTCTGGCGGCTTGCGAGTAGGCGTCCAAAGCCAGATTTAAACTCGAGACATTGACTCTAGGTTCGCCGAATATTCGCCATTGCCTGGGTTCGCTATGCGATTCGACCAAATCCCGAACGACACTTTCCGGCAATTTGCGCGCTTTGGCTACGCGCTTGATTTGGTAATGGGCCGCCGCAATACTGATGTGCGGGTCCAAGCCGCTGGCGGATGCGGTAACCAAATCCACAGGCACCAGAGCACGATTGTCCGGGTCGAGTTGCTGTAGTGCTTGAATGCGCAGTTTTACCGCGTCGCTCAAGGCCGGATTGGTCGGGCCGAGGTTGGAACCACCGGAGGCGGCGGCATTGTAAGGGTAGGGCGCGGTCGCCGACGGCCGGCCCCAAAAATAGCGGGCCTGGCTGAAGCTTTGACCGATTAGAGCAGAGCCGATGGCTTGGCCTTGTTTGTCTTGTATCAGGCTACCGTTGGCTTGGGCAGGAAAAACGCTTTGCGCCAGCAAAGTAACCAGCGCCGGATAGAGGCCGCCGGTGAGAAAGGTCATGAGCAACAGGAGGGTGGCAGCAGGTCTGAAATAGCTTGTCATGTTGTTCTCCCTACACCAGATTCATCGTTACCAGAATTAAATCAATCGCCTTGATACCGATAAACGGCACTATCAAACCGCCAACACCGTAGACCAGCAAATTATTTTGCAACAGTTTTTCAGCGCCGAGCGGCTGATATTTGATGCCTTTCAAAGCCAGCGGGATCAAGGCGATGATGATCAGCGCATTGAATATCACCGCCGACAGTATAGCGCTGGCCGGGGTGGCCAAACCCATGACGTTCAAAACGTTCAAAGCCGGATAGGTGGTGGCAAACGCGGCCGGAATGATGGCGAAATATTTTGCCACGTCGTTGGCTACGCTGAAGGTGGTCAAGGCACCGCGGGTCATCAACATTTGCTTGCCGGTTTCGACAATCTCGATCAGTTTGGTGGGGTTGGAATCCAGATCGACCATATTCCCGGCTTCCTTGGCGGCCTGGGTGCCGCTGTTCATCGCCACCGCCACGTCGGCTTGCGCCAGTGCCGGTGCGTCGTTGGTGCCGTCGCCGGTCATGGCTACCAAGCGGCCATCTGCTTGATGCTGACGAATCAAAGCCAGCTTGGCTTCCGGCGTCGCTTCGGCCAGAAAGTCATCCACGCCGGCCTCGGCGGCAATCGCCGCAGCGGTTAGGCGATTGTCGCCGGTGATCATGATGGTTTTGATGCCCATCTGCCGCAGTTCGATAAAGCGTTCCTTGATGCCGCCTTTGACGATGTCTTTTAATTCGATGACGCCCAGGGCCTGCTTGCCATCGGCTACCACCAGCGGCGTGCTGCCGCGCCGCGCCACGTCGACGACCATTTTCTGGATTTCGTCGGGAAAGCGGCCGCCTTGTTCGGTCACATACTGTTTAATCGCATCCTCGGCACCCTTGCGGATTTGCCGCATGTTTTCGCTCCCTCGCCCTTCGGGAGAGGGCTGGGGTGAGGGGAAATTGACCCCGCTCATCCGGGTTTGGGCGCTGAAGTGGATAAAAGTCGCGCCCAGGGATTGCACGTCGCGCTCGCGCAAACCAAACTTTTGTTTGGCCAGCACGACGATGCTGCGGCCTTCCGGGGTTTCGTCGGTCAACGAGGCCAGTTGCGCGGCATCGGCCAACTGCTTCTCGCTGATACCCTTGGCTGGTATGAAAGCCGCAGCCTGCCGATTGCCTAAAGTAATGGTGCCGGTTTTATCCAATAACAGTACATCCACATCGCCGGCCGCTTCCACGGCGCGGCCGGAGGTGGCAATGACATTTTTCTGCATCATCCGGCCGATCCCGGCCACACCGATAGCCGACAGCAAGCCGCCTATGGTGGTGGGAATCAAGCACACCAACAGAGCCACCAGCACGGTGATCGAAATTGGGTGGCCCGCGCCGGCCATTTCCACGCTATACAACGAGAAAGGCAGTAAGGTTACCGTGGCCATTAAAAACACCAGCGTCAGCGCCACCAGCAGGATGGTCAAGGCAATCTCATTCGGAGTTTTCTGCCGTTTCGCGCCTTCCACCATCGAAATCATCCGGTCCAGAAAGGTCTCGCCGGGGTTAGCGGAAATCCGCACCACCAGCCAATCCGATAATACCCGAGTACCGCCGGTGACCGAGCTGAAGTCGCCGCCCGATTCACGGATCACCGGCGCGCTTTCGCCGGTGATGGCGCTTTCGTCCACCGAGGCCACGCCTTCGATGACATCGCCATCGCCCGGCACAAAATCCCCGGCTTCGATCAGCACCACATCGCCTTTCACCAGGCTGGATCCGGCGATTTTGGTGTAGTTACTACCGTAACGCGGTTCATCCAGCTTCTTGGCGGCAATATCGCGCTTGGCGGTGCGCAAGAAAGCCGCCTGCGCTTTGCTGCGGCCTTCCGCGGCCGCTTCGGCGAAGTTGGCGAACAGCACCGTAAACCATAACCAGACCGTGATGGTTAAGATAAAACCGGCGGATTCCTCGCTATCACCGGCCAAAGCTTGCAGCCATAACAGCGTAGTTAGCAGGCTGCCCAGATACACGACAAACATCACCGGATTTTTCCATTGTTGCTGCGGCGTCAGTTTTTTAAAGGCTTCCCAAACCGCTTGCTTAAGCAGGTCAGGGTCGAATAAGGAAGACGAGAGCGCTTTGTGAGTCATATGCTTACCTGCTATGAAATCAAGAATGAGCGAGCATGTGCAACTGCTCGACGATAGGGCCTAAGGCCAGCGCCGGGACAAAAGTCAGCGCGCCGACCATTAACACCGTGATAATCAGCAACACCGCGAATAAAGGCGTATGGGTGGGTAAGGTGCCGGGGCCGACCGGTACGTGTTTTTTGGCGGCCAGCGAGCCGGCGATGGCTAATACCGGAATCATCAACCCGTAACGCGATACCAGCATGGCCAAGCCCAGCAGGTAGTTATAAAACGGCACATTGGCCGATAAACCGGCGAAGGCGCTGCCGTTGTTATTGCCGGCGGATGACAAGGCATACAGCACTTCGCTAAAGCCGTGGGCGCCTGGATTGAGGATGGATGCCTTGCCGGCTTCGGTCATTAGGGCTATCGCCGTGCCGCCCAGCACTAAGAGCGGGGGAATTAAAATAATTACCGCCGCCATCTGCATTTCAAAGGCTTCGATTTTTTTACCCAGATATTCCGGTGTGCGGCCTATCATCAATCCGGCGATAAACACTGCTACTAGTGCGAACACGATCATGCCGTAAAGACCCGAGCCGACACCGCCGAAGATCACTTCGCCCAGTTGGATCAACCACATGGGGATCATGCCGCCGATGGGAGTGAACGAGTCATGCATGGCGTTCACCGAGCCGTTGGAGGCGGCGGTGGTCGCTACTGCCCACAGTGCGGAATTGACGATGCCGAAGCGGGCTTCCTTACCTTCCATATTGCCGCCGGCTTGTTGATTGGACGCGGCTTGATCAACGCCCAAACTCGCCAGCGCCGGATTGCCGTGCTGTTCGGCGGGTACGGTGACGAACACCAGCGCTACAAACACTAGAGTCATCGCTGCCAACAGTGCCCAGCCTTGCCGGCTATCGCCGACCAGAAAACCAAAGGTATGGCAGAGGGCGGCGGGTATCAACAAGATGGCGAGCATTTCCAAAAAGTTGCTCAGCGGGGTGGGGTTTTCGTAAGGATGCGCCGAGTTGGCATTAAAAAAACCGCCGCCGTTGGTACCAAGCTGCTTGATGGCGATTTGCGAGGCTGCCGGTCCCAAGGCCAGGGTTTGTTCCTGGCTTTGTTGGGTTTGAGTGACGGGTTGGCCTTGCGCATCCAGAACCGGGTGTCCATCCGCATCAAGCGCTTGGGCCGAGTAAGTCAGCGGTTCTTGCAGCTTGACGGTGGCGTAGCGATCAAAGGTTTGCACCACGCCTTGCCCCACCAGGACGACGGCCAGCAACAACGAAAGCGGCAGTAGGATATACAAGGTCGAGCGGGTCATATCCACCCAGAAATTGCCAATGCTGTTGGTGTTACGCCGGCTGAAACCGCGTATCAGCGCCACCAGCAACGCCATACCGCTGGCCGCCGATAAAAAGTTCTGCACGGTTAAACCCAGCATTTGCGTGAGATAACTCATGCTGGCCTCACCAGCATAGCCTTGCCAGTTGGTGTTGGTGGCAAAACTGATCGCGGTATTCAACGCCGAGTCGGAGTTGATGGCCGGTAAGGCTTGCGGATTGAGCGGCAACAGGTCTTGGCAGGTTTGCAAGCCATAAACCACCAGTAAACCCAGCACGTTAAAGACCAGCAATGCACCTGCGTATTGCTGCCAGCGCATATCTTGCTGGGTTTGGATGCCGCACAGCCGATACAGCCCGTGCTCAACCCTGGCAAACCAAGTGTTGGCGACGATGGATTCGTCTTGATACACCCGTGCCATGTACGTACCCAGCGGCTTGCTCAGCAGCAGTAAGGCCAGCAGATAGATAAAAATTTGTAGGAAGCCGGTTTCGTTCATCAGAATTTCTCCGGATAAAACAGCGCGACCACTAGATAAATAAACACCAGCAGCGCCAAGCCGCCGCTTAATAGATAAATCCCGCTCATATAGACCTCCTGCAAAGATGCTTAAGCATTTTTTAGACGGGCGAATACGTCAAACAGTCCAAAATTTTGGCGGTTTTGCCGCTGATCGCCTGAGTCACAATCTACCGATTGGCGGGTAAAAATGTCGTAAAAATTCCGGGGTGGGATGTTAAGAAAGTGTAAAGCTCATCTGGAGTCGATAAACATGGTTGTTTGCGCAGTATGCACTGAAGTTACTGTGGGGCAGGGTTATCATCAGGGCGTGTCCTTTCTATTACTCCAGATTTCGCTAAGCTTCACCTGGGCTACTTGCTCAGGTAAATCCTGGGGTCTATTCGGCCCTTTAAACCTTACGAACTAATATTTGGAAAAGAGTATGCCGCCATTCAATTTAAACGACTTGGCTTACACGCTTGCCGCAATATTCTTTGTTATTTTTGCAAGCTCATTTCTGCTACCTGCCATATTTCTGAAAGGGAGGTTTCGGCTCATTGCGATTGTTTTGGTATTTGGAGGATGGTTTTATTCGTACTACCTGCAGAACATAGTTCCGGAAGCGGCAGGCAGATGGAGAACAGAAGGGATTGGTACGTGTAAAAGTGAATTGCAGGCTCTACCTGATGTTATCGTTACCGATGGATTTCTCGACGAAGGCGGTGCTATGCAGCCGGATGTACTCATCCAGCTCTTTAGGGATCGAAAGTTGTTGTTTGTAGAAACTAGTTCAGCCGCACTCATTGGATTTGACGGAGGCATAACAAAAGAACAAAGTAACAAGCGACTGATGGAAGCCACTGCTTCACCTTGGGTTAGGCTGGAGCTCGCTACCGACGGGGATCCCGCATGCCCAAAATCGCCATCTGGTAAAACGGTGCTAATCGATGAAGCCCCATTTTTACCAGAGACGTGTATTGCGCGTCGCCACATCGACTCACCCGCGGCCCGAGTCGCTCTGCTTCTGTCTCCGCCGGCAAATGAAGAATTAAGAGTGTATGGCAAGTGGAAGTTAATTGATAAAACCTCGGGTGCTGATTTGGCTTCGTTGACTACCATCCAGTCGCGTCCAGCGGTGCCCTTGGATAGCCTATCTTTTCACAATGATCGTCGCCTATCTGATTGTAATAAGCCAGCTACAACCCTTGTTGATCGGCTCCGTTTTGACAGTCGGCTCGATTCCAACGCGGTTGAATATGCTTTTGATACAGAGACTGCAAAAGCGAAAATAGCTGCGGAAACGATCTCCTCGTTAAATACGACACTTTCGCCGGTTCAGGTCACTGCAGAAAATGGCGCTTGGAGCGAGGCTGAAAGTTGGTTCTTATTTAATAGGGAAATTCGTCCGGAAGAGTGGCGCGCGACGGTTGACATTGCACGTAACCAAGGGGTTGCTGCTTACGGATCAAGAATTGTGGATTGGTCGAAACGTAAGCTGATTAATCTTGATCCTCTAATTAGTTCTGGCAAACACTGGGCCTGGAAAGTCTCTGCAGTGGGTCAAGGTTTTTTTGTTGTCAATACAGCCACAGAATGGAATAAATTGTTAATCCGTTACCGGCATGATGGGACGCTAGACTGGTTTGTCCAGGTGATACAACCCAAAACGGGAGGGCAATGCGCTCGGTTTCAACCTGAGGCGATATACACTACAAAAACCCATCTTGTAATTGCAGATAGATGCGGGCCGCAACCGACAATTGAAGAATACAGGCGCACACGAAAACCTGTTACTGGAGAGCTTTGGCTAATTCCTCTTACGGCACTTCCAAAAATCGACTGAGCGTAACTGTTTTCATAGGTGCGTTTAGCATAGAGAGTGCAATTTACGCATGCTAACCTGCTTAAGGAGGAGCAATGGCTATCAATAAAATCGTCGCTGCAAACGCCTATTCGGTAACGGCTGTAGCCAGTTCCAACGCCCGATCCAATTCCGCCAATGTATTGTAAAAATGCGCGGAAAAGCGGATTCCGCCGCCGCGTAGGGCACAAACCACACCATTTTTTTGCAAATGCTTATAAAGCACCTCATTGTCTATGGATCGGTGTTTGAAGTTGACGATGCCGGACTGTAAACGGCTGTGCCGCTGCGACAGTAAAATCAGCTCGGTGTTGGCGCTGATGGCTTCGCGCAGGTAGGCGCTGCGTTCCAGAACCAGCGCCTCGACCGTCGGCATGCCGGTTTCCAGCAATAAAGACAAACTAGCGGACAAGGCGTGAATGCCTAACATGTTCGGGCTGCCACATTCGAAACGGCGGGCGCCGGGATGGATCTCCCATGGCAGGTTTTCGTAATTATGCGTGTCTTTCATCATGTGCCAGCCGTATTGGTTGAGCTTGAGCCGGTCGCGCGCGGCTGGGTTGGTATAAAACACCCCCAGGCCTTCCGGGCCGAACAGCCATTTATGCCCGTCGGCCATCACGAAATCGGCGTGATAGGCTTGCACATCGAACTGCACCGCTCCCAGGCTTTGAATCGCGTCGATGCAAAACAAAATGCCGCGTTGCCGGCAAAACTCGCCGATGCGCTCCAGATCCATGCGTAAGCCGGAGGCGAATTGAATGGAGCTGATGGTCAGCAAGCGCGTATTGCCATCCACCCGCGCAAACAGAGCATCTTCCGGGGTTGCGGCACTGTGCAAATCGGCTTCTCTAAACTCGACGCCGCGCTCGGCCAAGGCTTGCCAGGGCAGGCGGTTGGACGGGAATTCTTCGTTGCTGGAGACGATGTTGTCGCCGGCTTGCCAGGGTAAGCCAAAGGCCACGAAGGACAAGGCCTCCGAGGTGTTTTTCACCAGGGCAATATCGTTGGCCGAGGGCGCATTCAGTAAGGCCTGTAATTGGCGGCGGATTTCGTTTTCTTTTTTCAACCAATCCAGATAGTAATGCGAGCCGAACTGGCAGTTTTGTTCGGCAAATTGAATCACCGCTTTACTGGTGCGCTTCGGCCAAGGGGCCACGGCGGCGTGGTTGAGATAAATCAGCTCGTCGGTTAACGGAAATTCGGGGTGTTTCATGGTGCGTACCGGTAAAAAGGGGGAGGGCGAATCGATAGGGATGATGCGGTAAAACACTCTGCCTATCAACCTTCTGTACAGATGATGGGCTTGCTCGGACGGCTAAAATTTGGGATTTCCGCGAAAATAGTTGGGCCTAGATCGTCCGGAAAATCCAGGCGCAAGTGGCCTAGCTGTTTAAAAATTAGCCAGTAACCTTTTAAAACAGGTTACGATCCCGATATATTAAACGGCGTTTTTATTTTGGTTGATAGATATGATGGAATTAACTTGGATTAGTACGGCATATATCGCTGGTTTGGTAGCCAGCCGCCTGTCTTTTCCGCCGCTGGTTGGTTATTTGGTCGCTGGTTACGTATTGCATGCCCTGGGCATTGCGGTATTGCCGGATCTTCACCATTTGGCGGAGATCGGTATTGAATTATTGTTGTTTTCGGTCGGTTTAAAACTCAAGCCCAGTTCGCTGATTCGTCGCGAAGTGCTTAGCGTCGGTGGCTTGCATTTAATGTTGATGGCGTTGATTTCCGCGCTGGTATTTCTGTGGCTAGAGCAGCGAGTGACCGGCGGCTTGGTGCTGGGGCTCAGTTTGGCGTTTTCCAGCACCGTGTTGGCGATCAAGGTGCTGGAAGATAATGGCGAATTGTCGTCGCTGCATGGCCGGGATGTCATGAGTATCCTGATTTTGCAGGACATCGTGGCAATCGGTTTGTTGGCGCTGGCGGAAGGCAGGCAGCCTACGCCTTGGGCATTGGCTTTGTTACTGGTGCCGCTGTTACGGCCGATAGCGCATCGGGTATTGTCGGTCAGCCGATCTTCGGAACTGAAATTGCTGTTGGGGGTAACCCTGGCGCTGGCCGGCGGCGTCGCCGCGGAAAGTGTCGGTATTGCCGCGGATATTGGCGCTTTGTTGACCGGCGTGATGTTGGCTAATCATCCCAGGATCAAGGAGTTAAGCGACAGACTCTGGGGTTTGAAAGAGCTGTTTTTGGTGGCGTTTTTCTTGCAGATTGGTGTCAGTGACTTACCGAACCGGGCGCAGATTATGGACGCCTTGCAATTGCTGGCGTTGTTGCCTTTGCAATGTGCGCTGTTCTTTGGTCTATTTGTGGTCGCCGGACTCCGGGCGCGTACTGCTTTCGTATCGTCCTTGGCCTTGACGACGTACAGCGAATTTTCGCTGATTACCACCAGCGCGGTGGTCAAAGCTCAACTGTTGCCAGCGGAATGGAACGCTATCATCAGTTTGGCGGTGGCCGGTTCGCTGGCCATTGCCGCACCGTTAAACCGTTATTCCCATCGCTTGTTTTCCTGGGTAGAGCCACTGCTGGTGAGGTTTGAAAGAAAGTCCGACCACCCGGACCGCCTGCCGGATTCGTTCGGCGCCGCCGAATGGCTGGTGATAGGCATGGGCCGAACCGGTGGCGTGGTCTATAAAACCCTGTGCCAGCAAGAGCAAAGGGTGGTTGGCTTGGATGCCGACCCTACCGTGTTGGAATATCATCTTGCCGCCGGCCGCCGCGTGCTCTACGGCGACGCCGAGGACACCGAGTTATGGAGCGGTTTACCCTTGCATAAGGTTAAAGGCATCATCCTGACGGTGCCGGCATTCGAGGTGCGATTGACTGCTGTGGCTCAGCTTAGGAAGCGCGGTTTCACGGGGCAGATCAGCAGTATTTGTTACCACGGTGTGGAAGAGCAGCAATTATCAAAAGCGGGCGCCAATTTTGTGATCCATCCCTTGATTGAAGCCGGCAATCGTCTTGCCCACCTGATGCTGAATCGCCGTGAGCAATCAAGCCAGTGAAGGGCTGCTGATCTTGGATGGGCAGCGAATCCAGGTGTTTGCTGCTGAAGGCCCGCTTTCAGCTTAACCAAGGGCAAACCGCTAAAATACCCGGGTTTGTAGCGAGACTAAGCGGCTTTGCTGACAAACAAAACGATGTTGCTGGTGTCCATTGGCGGCCACCCCTGAAAATCGATAGGCAGTTCCAGCAATGGCCCGGTAACGCATGACTTCAACGAGCCATCGGTTGCGATATAAAGCTTTTTCGGCAACTTGGCTTTGTGATTGTCGATTTTGGCGGTTTGAGTGTTCATTACGCTTAGGCTGGTTAGCTTGGGAGATTTCACTTTATTGCCGGTTTCTTATTGCTGCCTTAACCACGCGATGGCATTTGGATTACGGCGATCCTGGGCGGAATGACAATCTTCGGAAATTGGGGCCGTGTAATAGGATTAACGGGTTATTTAATTATCTGCAACGTATGCCAAACCCAACATGCTCGAGCAAATTAAACTGTTTTTTGAAAAACACCTGTCCTTACCGTCACCGGAGGCTGCGGAAGCTAAGCTTCAAGAGGCTTTGACTGCCTTAATGACCGAAATGATGACCATGGACGATGTCTGTCAAGATGTCGAACGGACCAAAATCCTGTCCTTGGTGCAAAAGTGCTTTTCGCTCTCCACCGAACAGGCTGAGGCCTTGATGGCCAAGGCGGAACACAAGCGTCAGCAGGCGGTTGACTATTACGAATTTACCTCAACAATCAACCAATGCCTTGGTCCTGAAGAAAAGATAAAGATTGTTAAATCTCTCTGGCAAATCGCTTATGCCGACGGCACTATCGATCCACAAGAGGAATATCTGGTGCGGAAGATTGCCGACCTGCTTGGTGTCTCGCATACCGATTTTATTCTGGCCAAACTGCGCGCGAATCCCGATACTTGAAAATCCCCAGACCTGTTTAAATGAATCACCCCATGAAAAAGACTAAGAAAAACAAAAATCTGTGGCTAAAAGAAGCTGATATTGCGGTCGGTGATTTGTATTTCACCACCGCCCAGCAATACCGCGCAGTTCTGGCGATGAACGGCGATTTTTTGATTTACGCACCTAGCTCGGAAGGTATGGAGCCCTTGCCGGCCGATAGCTCAATGCCGTTTGCCAACTCGCCCGCTAAAAAATGCCAGATCGCCACATTTGCACAAAAGGAATATCAAGCATTCGATTGGCATGGAACGGTTGCCGTTAAACATAAACTCACGCCGTCTCAGATAGCCGAGGCTATCGGCCAATGTAACGCCAAAGCCCAAATCGCCGGGTTGATGGCTGAATAAGATGCGTTGGAAAAGATTTTTATTAAACCGGCCCTTAAATACCGTTCGCCTTTATGCCCTTGAGGGTACTGAGCTTGTCGAAGGACATGCCCGCCAAGGCTTCGATGAACTCAGCCTGAACGGAATACCAGTGATAAATAGGGTCGGGTTAATAGCAGTATGAAATCCTTCTTTTTCTGGTTCCCAAGCTGGAGTTTGGGAGCCACATCTTGGCAAAGCCGGCAGTAGTCACGTACTATTAGAAGAGCATTATGGCGGCGAAAGCTGGAAGGTACGGGCTAAGTATCTATTGGGCTAAAAATTAAAGTATAAGTTTGTTAAATCATTGTCAACGTCATCGCTATATCTATCAATACAGTAATCCCACGCTCGTATCTCGTCGCTATACTCTGTAAACATACTATCCATGCGATCTGATTTTAAATATCCAGACAATAAATTTTTTAAATTTTTTTGATGCTTCTGAGACGTGTTTTCTATCATTGCCTCTAAAGTTATTTTTGCGTTTTTAAAGTGTCCATACCTTTTATATGTATCTTCAATAATAGCGGAAATCTCATTTTCTTGTGCATACAAACATAATACTCCTCTCCACCAGTCGTATATGACTAGTTCCGATAGGTCTATATTTCGATTGTATTTCAGCTCTTCTGAAACCAAGTGTTCTTGAAATCTAAAGTGTCCAAAGGAATATGTCTTTGTTATAGGGTCTAGGGCAAGAATATTACAGGGAGATATTAATTCTTCTACGCAGTTTTCAAGAAGGTCTTGATTATAGTGTTCAGATAATGTAGGCACTAAAGCATTTATAATGTCTTTTTTAGCTAAGTTTCTAACGCCAGTTTTATGCATATAAAACGCTAATTTTACCGCACATTTTTTGAGTAAGTCAGCCTTTTGCTTCTGTCGCGCGATGTTCTTGTATAAATCATACTCTCCTGTTAATAGTCTTAACCGTTCAGAATATATTTCATTTTCACTTGATGGTGCATTGACACCTTTTTCAACAAGAGAGCATAAAATAGTGGCTAACAATGGCGTTTTGACGTGCTCATAAAGATTTCTAGCCTCTATTGCTTCTAGAAGACTCATGGCTTTGTTTTTATCGGAAAACCATCCTCCTATAAACTTGTTAAGCTGTTCTCTTGTGAATGGCAAAAGTGTGATACCTAGAAATTCGATTTCTTTTAGATAACTCACGCAATCTCTGCTTGAAATAATAAGCTGAGAAGTTGGATTTTTCTTTTTAAACTCCGATATGGCCGGAATTATTTTGGGAATAGTATTGTATATTTCATCAAGGCCATCTAATATTGATGTTAAATCTCCTGATAATATTCGCTTGGTATCTTCAACGTGTTCGTTAGATATTGATAAGCCTTTGCTTAACAGTATTAACTTAATTACAAGGTCTTTGTCAAATATTTTTTGACCTTGCGATGTGTTAATTATTTTTTTGAATTCATCTGCAATTCTATTGAGCGGAATGTATATTAGATTGTTGGGTTTGTGTTTTGCGGTTATATTAGAATAAACTTCCAATGTTGTAGTCTTTCCGACACCTGCGCCACCATATACAGCAATATCGTGCCTGGTAGAGAAAACATCATGTGGTGAAATAGATACCCTATCCTGAGTATCTTCTTCGTATTGAAAGTCAATAAGACTAGATAATAAGAACTCTGGTTCTTTTAATTTTGACATCAACGAAAGAGTTTTTTGCGTTTCAGTCAAAAATAATTTGAGTTTGGCAGCGGTCATTTTTTTTGCATTAATTAGTCTGACGCCCTCAAGGTAATTGAATTTATATTGATTAACTTTCTCTGTGAAAGCTGTTGTATCAATGGTTGCTTGGTAAAATGGTGGTTGAATGATCTTTTTGTTTATGGAGACTGTCTCTTGTTCTAGAGAAACTCTCTTATTTAAAACAGTTGCTATATTGTAAACGCCGCTATGAAAGGAAGTCTTGGAGTTTTTTGTTTTTATCTCAATCTTCGTCTTATTTGCCAAAGAGGCTTTTAAAGAGGCTAGTATGCCATCTCTGTCTGACTCTTCTTCATGCGAAATTTTTCTATTTAATGGATTCGCCTCACGCTTGAGCATTGCTTCTAGGGCTTTTATCTCTAGTTCAGCTTTGTTTGTTAAATCGTTAATCTGGTCGACAATATTTTTTTTTCTTTAATATATTGGCGTTGTTTTCTTCTGATTCAAAACTTGATTTGTGCTTATTAAAATTAGCGTCTAATTCCGAGAAGCTCTCTGTTATTAATTTGATGTCATGGGTGTTTAATATTTCTATAGTTGCTTCCTTGAATGTTGTCCATTTTTCAATTGGTATGATTAAATTGCTTTCTTTGAATGTCGTTTTAAGATGTAATAGAAGATTGCTGTCAAAAGAGCCAACAAAAAAACTTAAATCGCTGTAAAAATTATCTATTTTTGTTTTGTTTGTACTTTTCAGTGCGTTTAATAGTTCTTTGTTGCCAGGCTCAAAATTATTAACCCGAAGTTTATCCTCTATATTAGTTAGCAAGCTCAAAATGTCGGGTTTAAATTCTTTTATATAAGATATTATTAGTGGGCCGTCAAGTGGGATTACCTTGATTTTTTCATTGAAAAGCTGGGAATCTATTTCTTCTTTTAGTCGTGATGATATTTTTTCTGGGCAAGCTAAAAATACTTCATTTGGATATATTTTTCGCCCTTCAAAATCTATCACTCCTGTTGTGCAGCATTGCCTCAATTGATGAATTAGCTGAGTTAATTTCGCGGCTTCGGAACAGTTCTGAATGTCGCCTATTTTTTTTGATTGCACATATACCGTATACATTTCAGTTCTTGGAGGTATTCTTCGTTGTGCTATCAAGTCTCTGCCCCTTTCATATGGGCCACCATTAAAGTCTACTCTCTCATATCCCATAGCCTCAAACAGGGGCTTTAGAATATTTTTTGTAAACTCATCTTCTTTTAAAGAGACTAATGCTTTTATATATTTTTCTATAATAGTATCTTCCATTTATTTGCCAGAAAAAATAAATTTAGTTAAGTCTCATTGGTCCGTAGGGCGAATAAAATGAGTTTCATCCGGTATTAACGGACCTAACGGAATTTGATGTGGTTATGATAAATAACACTTCAGCTTTATAACAAACAGCGAAGCTATTATTCCCGCTCAGTCGAATCAGACAGATTGGCAACGCGCTTGCCGACCCGAAACAAACTCCACGCCAGCACGACCACCATCAAGGTGATGACCAGGCCCAGAAACCACGAGCTGTTCAGCAGTTTAGCGACATTGAAGTGTTGTTCGCCGATTGTGGCCTCGGTTTCCGGCCCCAATCCGGCTCGGTTGCTTGGGTAACCGCGGCGTAATAATTCCTGGATCGGTGCGGTGTCATAGTGCGGCGCCTCAGCTGCTTCGGCGCCGTATTTAATTTGGTAGCCCAGGCCGGTTTGCGGTAAGAACAGCAATTGGTAGCCGGGACCGGTGCCGGCGACGGTGTTGATATGCAGTTCCGGGTTGTCCTGGTCACGAATCACAATGCGGTAGCGCGTTTGCCGTTGTTCCGGAAAGCCGATGGTGGTTTGTTCGCGGTTGATGTCTTGATAATGTAGGGCTTCCAGGGTGCCGGTGCCGATGGTGCGCATTTGGGTTTCCAGCCCTTGCGTCAGCGGGATTTGTACTTCGGCCTGGCGGCTGAAGTTTGGGGTCATAATTTGCAGCTTCAAACCGTTCAGCGGTTGCCGTAGCGTGTCGACATCGATGACCGTGGCTTTTTGCTCGGCGTCGAGTTTGATTTTAAAACCGGCCGGGTAATCAAATTGTTGATCGGTGTCGGCAACCGTTTCGCTGGCGTTGTGCCAGAGCTCGATACGCTCGACATGCAGCGGTTCCTTGATTTGTTGCGTGGTTTCCTGGCGTTGCAATTCCTCGCCGCCGCGCACGGTGCGGGTCAGTTCCAACAGTTCGGCAACCCGGGTTTGGCTGGCTTTGGCGACGACGATTTTGAACTGGCGGAAGCTATTCGCCGGCAAAGCAACGTCGCGGTTACCGACACTCATGTAACGCGAATAGTCGTAAATCTGCGCGCGCTCGACCAGCAGTTGCCAATTCTCGCCGTCGTTGGAACCGTGAATTTGCAAGGCGTATTCGAAGTCGCGCTGGTCGGTGATCAGGCTCAGGCCATCGGCGTTTGCGGCATTTTTGTCCAGTTGCACGGTCACGACGAAGCCTTCGTCCTCGTCGCCGAATTTTTGCAAATCGACGGTTTTACTGGTGCTGGCTACGCGCTTACTGACCGTTTTTTGGCTGGCGATTTTTTGCAGCAAATACGGGGTTTCGACGCCGTTTTGATCGACCAGGCGCAAGTCGCGAAAATCGGCGGCGGTGTTGGCATACACCGCACTGTCCAGCGGCACGGCCAGCAGGCTTTGTTGCCCGTTATCCTGGGCCAGCACCGGCCGGCTGAACCGGTAAGCCGGTGTTTCGTCGGCCCAAGCCTGGGTCAAAAACAGCCCGCATAACACTGCAAATTTGGCGATCATGATCATGTTTTGTTTTCGGTATTGCCGATAAAAGTTTGTTGATAACGCATGTAAAAAAACGCGCCGCCCAGCGCCAGCATGCCCAGCACGATAAAGGCGACGATCCGGTAAATTTGTTCCAGCCGGGCCAGGTCGATGAAAAACACCTTCCAAGCTACCAGGGCAAATAACGCTAGACCGACCAGGCGCAATACGGCAATTTGCCGCTTGATGCCGTTGAACACCAAGGTCAACGCAAATATCGACCACAAGATCGACACGCCACCGGAACGCAAACCCGGCACATAGTGATACAACAGCGAGTTAATTTCCAGACTTAAAAAGGTAAATAACAAGACCAGCGCCGCACCGCCTAGCCATTGGCGGATATTGCCGCTGTCGGTTTCGTGGTCGGCCAGGCGGCGTAAGGCAAACAGTAAAAAGGCTATGGTCGCGGCGAAATCCAGCAAGCGCATCAAGGCCAATTCAAACGAGTAGCCGCCGCCGTAACGCAAGGTCCAGACGCTGTCGCCGACGCTAATATGGCCCAGCGTCAAATCCCAGGAAGGCAGATCGAATAACAGCATCTTCAGGAATACGCCGATCAGGAATAGCCTTAATGCCTGTAGCAGCCAATCGCCCGCACCGGCTACGTAACGGCTCAACAATAGCCAGCACATGGCTAGCCATACCAGGGTCAGCACCGGCAATTGCAAGGGCGGATACAGATAGGCAAAGCTGCGGAATAATTCCAGTTGCAGCACCACAAACAACAGCCCGCCGCCGACCAATAAAATGATTTGCAACAGCAGATTGTCTTTTAGCCATAGCGGCACATCGTTGCCGGCATCGCAAGCCAGTGGCGAGGCGGGCGCCGGTTTTTCGATCAGGGTATACGCCAAGGCCAAAGACAAGATGGGGATACCGAAACTGATGACCCGTTCCAGCAAACCCAGCAAGAAGGCGCCGAATGATTGCTGGCTATCCATTTGCATGCCGTATTGGCCGGGCAAGTCGATGAAACAAAAACGCACCAGCACCAGTGCGTAAAGCAGATACGCCACTTGTTGTAAAAACGCGCTACGCAACTTGCCGGCCATCCACAACATCACCAAGGCTTGCAGCGACCAACTGACAGTGATCCATTGATTGGACAGCAGCAAGGGCAGGGTGATGGTCACGAAGAATGCCGCCAGGCCGATGAAGCTGATCAGCAGTTCTTTGTCGACGACCTTCCTGGCCAGGCAGTAATAAACATGTGCTACATAGAATGCCGCCAGGGCCACGGTCAGCAGCGCGGTCCAGATCTGGCCGTAGGCTTCGTCTATCAGATGGTAGGCCGTGCCGAAAAAGATTGCGGCATTGACGATCATGCCAATTAAATCCAGCAAAGTGGATTTGGTTTGGTTGACCAAGCAGAACAAAAATACAGTCGTCGAATACAGCACAAAAAAGCCGGTCAAGAACGGTAAAACTTGCCAGAAATAGCCGACCTGATAATTCTGCATCGAGCCGAAGAACAGCAGGTAATTAAAGAAAAAGCTCAGGAAATTTAACAAGTGCCAATGCTTGTACCAGTTGATCGCCAAAATGCCGGTGCCGAGCATCAGCATGTAACTAAACAAGCCGGGGAAGTTGACCTGACCGGTGGAGAGCATGATCGGCGTGCAATAGCCGCCGATGATGGCAAAGATGGCGACCAACATCGAATCCAGCTTGATCGCCAAAAACGCCGCGCAAGCGGTGACTAAAATCATCAACGCAAACGTCGGGTAAACGTCCAGCAGATGGTAAAAACTGTGCGCGGCAAATACGCTGAAATACAACACTGCAATGCCGCCGCCCAGCAAACCCTGGCTGAACAGATGGTAGGTACCGCCGACCAAGCGCACGCCGCCGACAATCATGCCGACGCCGGCCAGTACCGATAAGGCTACCCGCGCTTGTTCGCCCAGCAGGCCGTTGTCGATGGAATATTTCAGGAAAAAGCCGATGCCGGTGACTAAAATCAACACGCCGATGCGCAGCAACCAGTTGCTGGCTACCGCGTATTCCATCGCCACGCCTTCCGGGCGGTGGCCTTCACCGACGATGATCCAGTTCCAGATTTCTTTAAGGATTTTCTGCGCCGCCAATTCGAAACGGCTGGGTTCGGCGGGTTGCCAGGTGTTTTGACTCCAGGGATTTTCCTGGGTTGGCTCTGCAATCGGTTCCGGCGGCGTTGGGGGGGGCGGTGGCACCGGTTCGGTAGGGAGTTGGCTGTCGGTAATGTCGAATATCACCTGTGCCATTGCCGGCGTTTGCGCCTCAAATAAGGCGGGTTGCGGCGGCGTTTCGCTGGTGGGCATTTCTCGCGCTTTTGCCAGCTCGCGCAGCAGTTTGCGGTCTTCGCGCAGCGCGGCTTCTATCTTACGCAAGGTCTGATTAAGGTCATCCTGGTTACGTTTTTGGCGGCCCATTAGAACGGTCAACATCGCGATGATGACGATGGGCACCAAAACCAGGACAAAAGCGATAAAACCGAAGAAATCGTCCACGGCAACTCTCCAAGGCTGGGCAAACGGCAGGTTATTGGGGTTATCAAGCAAGCTTTTCAGGTTACGGCCGGGTCTTCTGCGTGACGCAGGCAAGGCGCTGGGTTAAGCGTCAAGTGGTAAAAGTAGTCGTATTCGTGAGCGGCGTCACTATTCAGAATAACCGCTTGTCGGGCGGATTGCTATATCCAGCGCGTGTGGTAGGGATTTGTTCTATGCTTGATGCATGGATTACAAGGGTCAGCTTAAGATTACATATAGATTTTCCGGAAGCTGCCGACAACCCAAGGTGTATCACCACACACTCCAATACATTGGCTCATCTCATGAACAAGAACTCCACAATCCAATCCAAAATATTGCTAAGTATCGCCAGTGTATTTTTGTTGCTGATGTTTGTCAGCACACTGTTCATGGCGGAAAGGCAAAAAGACATGATACAAACGCTGGCGACCGATAAAGCTCGGGATATTGCCAACAGCTATTTCGACGGCGTGAATACGCTAATGCTGACCGGCGCGATGGCGCAGGGTGAAGTATTGCGCGAAAAAGCCCTGTCGCATGGCAATGTCACGGAAGTGCGCTTAATTCGCGGCAAGCAGATTACCGATTTTTACGGTCCCGGTAAAACCGAGCAAAGACCCCTTGATAATCTGGATGATCGCGCGCTGACGGGGGAAAGCATCATTCAACCGGGTAACGACAAAAACGGACGCCTGATCACCGTGTTGGAGCCGATCAAGGCTAGCGCCAATTTTCGCGGCACGAATTGTCTGACTTGTCATACGGTGAGCGAGGGGACGGTGTTGGGGGCGGTGCGGGTGAGTTTTTCGTTGGCGAGTCTCGATGCGCAGATCAATCGCGATTTGGTGATTGCTTCGGCCATTTCCTTGGTGATGTTCGCCGGCGGCCTGTTGCTGGTCAACATGTTGATGCGCAAGATTGTAGTCAATCCACTAGTGACCATGCGCGACACGGTTAACGCTATCGCCGGACAGTCGGATTTACGCCAAAGGTTGCAAATCGATTCCGGCGACGAAATCGGCCAGGTCAGCGAGTCGTTTAATACCATGTTGGCAAATTTTGCCGGTAGCTTGGGACAGGTGTCTTCGGTCAGCCAGCAATTGGCGTCCGCAACCAACCAAATATCCGGTGTGGCCCGGCAAACCTCACAAGCGGCCACGCAACAACGTAGCGAAACCGAGACGGTGATTCAAGCGATACACGAACTGGAAAATTCTGTGCAGGACGTGCGCGGCGGGGCGACCGGCGCGGCGCAAGCCTCCGTGGAAGCGGACCAGGAAGCCGCGCAAGGCGCGGCGACCACTAAAAATGCCATCAACGGCATCAATGAGCTGGTGAATGAAATCGACCGTGCCGCCGAAGTGATCAAACGCCTGGATCAAAAAAGTAACGGTGTCGGCGCGGTGTTGGATGTGATCAAAGGCCTGGCCGAGCAAACCAATCTGTTGGCCTTGAACGCCGCCATCGAAGCCGCCAGAGCCGGCGAGCAGGGGCGCGGGTTTGCGGTGGTGGCCGATGAAGTCCGCACCTTGGCTACACGTTCGCATAAAGCAACCGAAGAAATTCAAAGCATCATCGATCAATTGCAACGCGAAGCCAAAGACGCGGTGACGGTGATGAACAATGCCAAAAACAGCGCCGAGCAGCGCCGTGAACAAGTGCAAAGCGCCGACCAGGGTCTAAGCGCGATTGCCGAACGGGTGACGCAGATCCGCGAATTGAACTCGCGGATGTCGCAAGCGGCCGATAATCAAAGCCGCGTGGCGCAGCACGTGGGGCAAAGTATTGCCAATATCGGCCAACTGACCGAACGCACCGCGCAGGATGCCGCACAAACCAATGCCGCTAGTAACGAATTGGTGAAATTGGCCGCGCAATTGAATGAGTTGGTGAGTCAGTTTAAGCGATAGTCTTGTTCAGCTGCGATTGACACCGGTATCAGCGTGCTTATATAGTCCGACCTATGAGTAATCCTATCAATACAAAAAACAGACACCTATGGCTGTGGGCATCGCCTACCGCCGTGGTGTTTGCGTTTTTCTAAACAATCAAGCAACCGCGGGTCTTGCCGCAGTTGCTTCGACACTCGCCTAAGGCCCGCATCACTCAGGAGGCCCAATGGCAACGACTAAATCCACCACAGCATTCAACCGCAACCGATTATTCGGCTTTGCCCTGGCAACCCTGGCGGCTATCGGTTTTTCCGGCAAAGCCATTTTGGTCAAACTGGCGTATTACCAGCCGGTGGATGCGGTGACGCTATTGGCCTTACGCATGCTGTTTTCCGCGCCGTTTTTTTTAATCGTTGCGTGGCGGCATGCCGGCCAAAAGGATCTGAGGCTATTAAACCGGCGAGATTATCTGGCTCTCTTGATATTGGGCTTTCTGGGTTACTACCTGTCCAGTTTGTTTGATTTTATCGGCTTGCAATACATCTCCGCCGGGCTGGAGCGCTTGATTCTGTTTCTGTATCCGACCATGGTCGTCGTGCTGTCGGCGTTGCTGTTGGGCAAACCGTTTGGCCGCAAGGAAGTCGTGGCACTGGTGCTCAGTTACGCCGGCATCGGCGTGGTGTTTTTCGACGAAATAAATATTCAGTCTGAACATCTGTTGCTGGGAGCCGGCTTCGTGTTTGCCAGCACCTTGACTTACTCGGCTTATCTGATCGGCACCGGCGAAACGGTTGCCCGCATCGGTGCTTCACGCTTTACCGCTTACGCGATGCTGGTGGCTTGCGCGGCGACGCTGCTGCAATTTTTACTCACCCATCCGCCGCAGGCTTTGCTGCTGCCGATGCGGGTATATCAATTGAGCTTGTTGATGGCGATTTTCTCGACGGTGCTGCCGGTGTTCATGCTGTCGGCAGCGATCAAGATGATAGGTTCCAGCCACACTTCGTTGATCGGCTCGCTGGGGCCGGTGGCAACCTTGTTTATGGCCAGTTATGTGTTGGGCGAAGAATTGACGCCCGCGCAGATAGGCGGGGCGGCGTTGGTGATGGTTGGAGTATTGAGTTTGTCTTGGAAGTGAGGGGCCGTTAATCGGGCGCCAAGCCGCCCGATACTAACATCTCCCGCGCATGCGCCAAGGTGTTTTCGGTAATGGTCACGCCGCCCAGCATGCGCGCGACTTCATGCACGCGCTCGTCGTCGCTGAGGCGGTGAACCGTGGACGATGTCACCGCCGCTTTTTGATTCTTGGCGACAAATAAATGCTGATGCGCTTGCGACGCGACTTGCGGTAAGTGAGTGACGCACAATACCTGGCGGTTGAGGCTCAAACGCCTGAGTTTTTGGCCGACGATCTCGGCGATGCCGCCGCCGATGCCGGAATCGACTTCATCGAAAATCATCGTTGGCGTGGTTTTATCGGTGCTGGTGGTGACCTGGATCGCCAAACTAATCCGCGATAACTCGCCGCCGGATGCCACTTTTGCCAACGGCTTGGCCGGCAGACCGGGGTTGGTGCTCACTAAAAACTCAATGCTGTCCACTCCGTTGCGTTGCGGTTCGGTGTCGTCCGCCGTGCGGAGATTGACGAGGAACTCGCCGTGCGGCATGCCCAATTCCTTGATGGCGTCGGAAATGCGTTGCTGTAACTCCGTGCCGGCTTGGCGGCGGTTGGTGGACAATTCGCTGGCCAGTTTGCGGTACTGGCTTAACAGCCGCTCGCAATCGGCATTCAAGCTTTCGATGCGTTCGCTGCTGTGGCTGAGGTTATCCAGTTCTGTGGCAAAGCGCGCGGCCAATTCCGGCAATTCTTCCGGCTGGATTTTATGCTTGCGGCTTAGCGATTGAATCACGCCGATCTGGTTTTCCAGCCAAGTTAGTTGTTGCGGATCGGCTTCCTGGTTGTCTAGGAAGCGGCGCAATTGTTGGGTGGCTTCGCCGATCTGGATTTCCGCATCGCTCAATAACTCGGCAACACCGTTCAACTCGCCGGCATATTGGGCCAGTTCGTTGATGGCATGAATCACATGGCCCAGCATGTCGGCCACCGATTGTTGATCGTTGTCGTACAAAATATCCAGTTGCTGTTGACCGACGACGAGGATTTTGCCGAGGTTGGCCAGCTTGTGATGCTCGTCCGCCAAGGCTAGGTAATCGAAATTTTCCAAATCCAGTTGCTGCAACTCGTCGAGTTGATAACGCAGTAATTCCTCGCGCTCGGCCTGATCGCTGCCGGCTTTTAACAATTGCTGCAGTTGCTTATGCGCCTGTTTCCAGTTTTGGTAACAGTTATTCAGATCGTCCAGCAAGGTTTGGTTGCCGGCGAAGCCATCCAGTAGCCGGCGTTGTTCTTCGCTGTCCAGCAAGGTCAAATGCGCGTGTTGGCCGTGGATTTCCACCAGTTGCCGGCTCAGGCCTTGCAGGGTTTGCAGGTTGACCGGCCGGTTATTGATGTAGGCCTTGGAACGGCCGTCGTCGCTGATGGTGCGGCGGATCATGCACTGGCCGTCATCGTCCAGTTCGTTATCGATCAGCCATTGTTTGACCAGCGGTGCCTTGGATAGATCAAATTCGATATTGACTTCGGCGCGCTTGCTGCCCGGCCGCACGTAGCCGGAATCGGCGCGGTCGCCCAAAGCTAATCCTAAAGCAGTCAGTAGAATCGATTTGCCGGCGCCGGTTTCGCCGGTCAGCACCGACATGCCGGGATCCAGATCAAGGTCCAGCGCGTCGACGACGGCTAGGTCGATAATATTCAGGTTTAACAGCATAGCCTTAGGCGGGGTAGCCGCTCCAGTTGAGTTTGCTTCTTAGGGTATGGAAAAAATCGTGATCCGCGGGATGCAAAATTTTAATCGGTTTGGCGGCTTTTTTGATGACGATTTTGTCGTTGATCCGCACGTCCGGAATCTCCATGTGGTCGCAAGTCACCAGCGCATTGATCTGTTTGGTCTGGCTGAAACGGATTTCAATGACCACGTTGTCGTCGATGACGATGGGACGATTGGACAAGGTATGCGGGTTCAACGGCACCAATACCAGCGCGTTCAAAGCCGGATGCAGAATCGGGCCGCCCGCCGATAGCGAGTAAGCGGTAGAGCCGGTCGGCGTGGCGACGATCAGGCCGTCCGAGCGCTGGGTATTCAGATACACGCCGTCGATGCTGGTGACAATCTCGATCATGCTCGGCGTCACCCAGCGGTGTACCACCACCTCATTGACGGCCGTTTGCTGGTGGATGATTTCGTGATCGCGGATGATATGGGTGCTGAGCATCTGGCGCTGCTCTGTCTTGAACTCTCCCGCCAAAATCTTATCCAGGCGGCTGGACAATTGTTCCGGCGAAATATCCACCAAAAAGCCCAGCCTGCCGAGGTTAACACCCAGCAGCGGCGTTTCGAAATCGGCAGCGGCGCGGGCCGCGGCCAGAAAAGTGCCGTCGCCGCCCACGGCGATAATCAAGTCGCACAATTCCGGCAGGCGCTCGATATGCACGCCATTTATATTTTCACCGGCTATTAACTCCGCGCTTTGGCTGTCTACGACAATGTCGTGACCACGGGTTTTTAGGTAACGGAAAAGTTCGTTCAGCGTCACGGCAATACCGGGATCGCCGCATTTGCCGATGATACCGATACGCTGGAAGGGGCTTGGCATGATTGGGTTGGTTAATTTTGAGTAAGTTCGATTATAGGGGATTGTGTTTTTATTCGGTAGCCTTGTGTGATTTATGTCGCTGGCGCGACGGATTGATTTAATGTCGGTTCGCGGACCGACAACCGCGACACTTTCTTTTGTTTGGCCAAAATAAAGTGTCCAAAGAAAAGGCCACCCGGATGCCGCTTTGATCCTGCGCGCCGAAGCTTTCGCCGGGGGTTGACGAAAGGGGCTTCCTGCCCCTTCGTCAACGTGCGGCATCCCTGCCGCACCCCTTCGGGCTGATCCCGCCGAAAGCTCCGGTGCTCGGCGCGGCATACGGGAGAGACTCCACTCCGGAATTTATCGTTAAGTAGGCTAAATTGCTCTAGTTCCCACGTGTCACGTGGGAACTCAGATTTACCGCGCTGCGGTGCATTTGTGCCGCAGCGCGGCCAAGCCCTGCATTACCACGCGGCGCGTGGGAACGAGGAACGGCCATTGTTGTTGGCAACCGCGAATGGCCGATCGCAGTAAATCCCGTGCCGCATCGTTTGCCAAAATCGGCGCCCGCCGCTCCGTTACCACGGTAAAGAAGTAAGAACCGCCCGGTATATAACAGCGCCGATAATTCGCCATCGCGAACCCCGTTTGCAGAAATCCAGGTAGCGAATTGTGGACGGTTTTAAACCAATCGGCAATCCAACGTAGGGTACGCACCGCGTACCGAAAGATGGGCGTCCTAATGTTGGAAGCCAGAAGGTACGCGGTGCGTACCCTACGCGGCTCAATCATCTCTGGGCAATCCTTTCACGACAACTTGAACAAACAATTCACCGAGATGAGATATTCCGTAAGTTTTGTTGACGCCGCTGGCGCGGATCGCCGGGATACTCTCAATCGTCGCAAGCCCAGCACTCACAAGCATATCTCCAATGTAGCCCTCAAGACTAATTGGGTTTGCCATCTTTTCGAGTAATGGTAGATCGGCAACAAGACAGCGATCCACCGCGGTAGCTAAGCGCTGAAATGTGGAAAAATCGAATTCATCCCTTACGTACCCCGTAAATGCGCGCGCCAACAGGCTGGCTTTCTGAAGGTCATCGAGTTTGTCCAAAAGCGCTAGAACGGTTTCAACCGTGCGTTCACGTAATTTCTTGTCCTCTTCTAGCTTGAGCGCAAAATCCTCTCGTTGTTGTTGCGGTATCGAAGAGAGCTCGGCAAGAAACTTTCGGATTTTCTTAGCAAATACATAACCCTGCGCACCAACTGCAACACTATAGAGCTTTGCAACTGAACCAACTATAGGAATGTCTTTTACAACGCCATCATCAAGCAAAGCGTCAAGTGAAAATTCGGCAGCCTCTTGAATCAAATCCTTACCGCCCTTGTTTCCAAGGACAGATAACAGAGACTCTTCTAGTTCGCCATCACGCATTGGTTGCCTCAAAACAAGTAACAAGTAACTAAATGTATCTGTATATCATCCAAAACTAACAGATACACCAGATGAATTTATCTAAACACCAAAAAAAGGCCGGTTCCCCGGCCTTTCTCAATTCAAACAACTTACTTCAACAACCCCTGCAACAACCCATTCAACTTATGCACAAACGCTGCCGGATCGTCCAACTGGCCGCCTTCGCTGAGGATAGCCTGGTCGAACAAGATGTGGCTGATGTCGGCGAACCGGGTGTCGTCTTGCTCGTTTTTCAGGGCTTGGACGATGGCGTGATCCGGGTTGATTTCGAAGATGGGTTTGCTGTTACCGCCCATGCCGAACATGCCGCCGGCGTGGCCTGCTTCCTTCATGATCCGCTCCATGTGCAGGCTCATGTCGTAAGCGCCGGTCACTAAGCAGGCCGGGGAGTCGGTCAGACGGTGGCTGATTTTGACTTCGCTGACTTTGTCGGCCAGTACCTCTTTGAGTTGTTTAACCACGGATTCGAAGTCCTTGCTGACTTCTTCCTGGTGTTTTTTCTCTTCTTCGGTATCGAATTTGTCCAGATCCAGCTCGCCTTTGGCGATGGATTGCATGTGCTTGCCGTCGAACTCGGTCAGGCTCGATACCAGCCATTCGTCGATACGGTCAGTCAGCAATAATACTTCGATGCCTTTTTTGCGGAACACTTCCAGATGCGGGCTGCTTTTGGCGGCGGCGAAGCTGTCGGCGGTGATGAAGTAGATTTTCTCTTGTCCTTCCTTCATCCGGCTGACGTAGTCGGCCAGCGACACGTTCTGGGTTTTGTCGTCGGTATGGGTCGATGAGAAGCGCAACAGGCCGGCAACGCGGTCCTTGTTTTTGTGGTCTTCAATCGGGCCTTCTTTGATGACGTTACCGAATTGCTCCCAGAATTTTTGGTATTTCTCCGCGTTGTTTTCGGCCAGGTCTTCCAACAATCCCAAGACCTTTTTAACCGCACCGCCTTTGATGGTGCTGATCTGCTTGCTTTGTTGCAGGATTTCGCGCGAGACGTTCAGCGGCAAGCTGTCGGTGTCGATCACGCCGCGAACAAAGCGCAGGTAGCGCGGCATCAATTGCTCTGCATCGTCGGTGATGAAGACTTTCTTGATGTACAGCTTGACGCCGTGTTTGGCGTCGCGGTCCCACAAATCGAACGGCGCGCGGCCCGGTACGTAAAGCAACAAGGTGTATTCGTTGGTGCCTTCCACCTTGCTGTGGACGTGAGCCAATGGATCTTGGAAGTCGTGGCCGACGTGTTTGTAGAACTCGTTGTACTGTTCTTCAGTGATGTCGTCTTTAGACTTGGTCCACAAGGCCGAGGCGCTGTTGACGGTTTCGTCTTCGACGCGGGCTGGCGCGGTCTCGTTGCCTTCGTCGTCTTTCTCTGCCGGGATTTCCTTGCTCATGATGATCGGCAGGGAGATGTGGTCGGAGTATTTTTTGATGATCGAACGCAGTTTCCAGGCGCTTAAAAATTCGTCTTCGCCTTCTTTTAAATGCAAGACGATTTCGGTGCCTCGGCCGGCTTTGTCGACCGATTCGATGCTGTATTCTCCCAGACCGTCGGATTCCCAGCGCACGCCGTCGCTGGCCGGCGCGCCGGCTTTGCGGGTGGTCAAGGTGACTTTGTCGGCGACGATGAACGATGAATAAAAGCCCACGCCGAATTGGCCGATCAGTTCGCTATCCTTAGCCTGGTCCCCGGTCAGCCTTTCGAAGAAGGCTTTGGTGCCGGATTTGGCGATGGTGCCGATGTGGTCCTGCACTTCTTCGCGGGTCATACCGATGCCGTTATCGGTGATGGTGATGGTCTTTTTGGCTTCGTCGAAATCGACGCGGATTTTCAGTTCGCTATCGCCTTCGTACAGGCTGTCATTGGCCAAGGCTTCGAAGCGCAATTTGTCGGCGGCGTCGGAACCGTTGGAGATCAGCTCGCGCAAAAAGATTTCCTTGTTGCTATACAAGGAGTGAATCATCAAGTGCAGCAAATGTTTTACTTCGGTTTGAAAACCAAGGGTTTGTTTGTTTGCTTCAACAGTCATGTCTATACTCATTTGGTTGTAAAGTGGACTCGGGCGAGTTGGGGATGATAATTTTATTTTTCAAGTCCGCCCGCTACGTGGATTTTATGGAGCCGATTTCTTGAGCGTTTTATTAGCCTTTCTGCCATGAGTTTTAGTTTAGCAGGCAAAAGTATCCTGATTGTCGAGGACAATCCCGTGTTTCGGAAAGCGATGCGCGACATGCTTTATAGCTTGCAAGCCGTCACTGTTGTCGAAGCGGATAATGGCATAGCCGCGATCAATGCCATGAGCAAAAGCAGTTTCGATATTGTGTTGTGCGATTACAACCTGGGTGTGGGTAAGAACGGGCAGCAGGTGCTGGAGGAAGCCAGACACCGGAATTTAATCGATTATCGCTGCGTGTTTGTATTGATCAGCGCCGAGCAGACTACCAGTGCGGTGTTGGGGGTTATGGACAGCAAGCCCGATGAGTATCTGACCAAGCCCTTCAACGCGCAGCAACTAATGAGTCGGCTGACACGGAATTTTGCCCGCAAGGAATTTATGGCCAGTGTCGACAAGGCGTTAGCCGCTGGCGATTTGTCTAAAGCCATTCAGTTATGCGATGCACTATTGCTGTCCGGGGACAAGAAAATGCATTTGCATTTGCTGAAAATGCGTGCCGAGTTGGCGATTTCCGCGGGTGATTTCGATAAGGCCAGGCAGATATATCATGAAGTTCTGGAGCATAGAGAACTGCCCTGGGCGCGCTTAGGTTTGGGCGTGATCGATTTTCAAAACAATAACATCGAACAAGCGATTGCCGGTTTTCAGAGCCTGGTGGCTGATAATCCGATGTTGATGGAGTGTTACGACTGGCTGGGCAAGGCCTACGAAGCATTGGATCAGTACAGCGACGTCGAAAGTGTGTTGCAGCAGGCTTTGCAATTGTCGCCGCAATCGATACTCAGGCAAAAAAAACTGGCCGAAGCGGCGGACCGGAACGGCAATCTGGAAACCGCCGAGAAGGCCTATAAGTCGGTGGTGAAGCTGGGCAAGCATTCCGTGCATCGTTCCTGCAGTGATTTTGCCGGATTGGCCAAGCTTTATGCCAAAACCAATGCCGCGGACGAGGCATTAAAAACGCTGGAGGAAATGCGCAAAGAATATGCCAATCATCCCGAGGCGGAATTACGCGCCTCGACTGTGGAGGCGGATGTGTATAAAACGCTGGGTAACGACGAGTTGTCGCAGAAAGCGTTGCTAAAAGCGGTGGATATATGCAGCCGCTTGGGTAATAAAGCGCCCAGGGACTTGCAGTTGGAAGTAGTGAAAACCTGCTTCCTCAGCGATGAACACGATAAAGCCGAAGAAATACTTTACGATCTGATTCATGCACATATCGACGACGAACAATTTTTGAACGATTTGCGCCGCATGCAAAGCGGCATTGGCATGGATAATCACTCGGAAATTCTGATTCAAAAAACCAAGCAGGCTTTGATTGCGACTAACAACAAAGGGGTGGCGCTTTATAAACAGGGTAAGTTTTCCGAAGCATTGGATTTGTTCGAACAGGCCATTCTGACTATGCCGGATAATAAAACCATCATCGTGAATATGTTGAAGATCATGATTCATGATTTGAAGGTTAATGAGTTTTGCGAAGAAAAAAATCAGCGCATCAGAGCTTTATTTATTAAAGCCAAGCAAATTGGCGTTGATCCACATAAGCTGGGGATATTACAAATGGAGTATGCGAAATTGCGGCAGTCTCAAGCGGTCAAGGCTTAAAACCATGCAAACCCATCCTAAAAACAACGATTTGTTTCCGACTATTCTCGCGTCAACCGTTCACGATATAAAAAACTCATTGGGTACCTTGCTGGAGCTGGTTAGGCAAACTGCTGCCAAACAAGACGGCCCATCCGCTGAGTTAAATCAGTTGGAATTCGAGGCGGCTCGCATTAATCACAGTCTGATGCAATTGCTGGTGATGTATAAGGTCGATTCGCAAAAATTTAGTTTGGATCTCGAGGAATGCTCGGTAATCGATATCATCTATGAAGCGATTCATCAGCAGGCGCGCTTGAGCGGATTGCACAATATCGATCTGCAAGTGGATTGCGGTGCTGATGTGATTTGCTATTGCGACTATCCCATCATCAGCAATGCGCTGGCAGCTGTCTTGAATAATGCTTTGCGCTATACCCACAAAACCGTTTTGATTGCCGTGACTGAGGAGGACGGCTATCTAACCATCGCCATCGAAGACGACGGTGCGGGTTATCCGCCTCATTTTTTAACCGCGGACTTAAACGATACGGCCGAATTGGACTGGGTGTCGGGAAATACCGGCCTGGGTTTGTATTTTGTGTCGGTAATGGCCGGCCTGCACAAAAATGCCGGGAAAAACGGATTTGTGCGGATCGACAACGAAAGTCGTTTGGGTGGGGCGAGGTTTAAACTTTTTTTGCCTTAAGGATTGCAGAATCATTAGACACTGAAGGATGGTACTAAGGTACAATGGCCCCGATAATAATAGCGTTTTTCGTCGGGCAGACGGTTAGAAAAAATAAGAAAACTTTAAAAATGAGTATTTTAGTCACCGGTGGGGCCGGGTTTATCGGCAGCAATTTTGTATTGGATTGGTTGGCGCAAAGCGACGAATTGCTCGTCAATTTGGATAAATTGACCTATGCGGGTAACTTACAGAATTTGGCTTCGCTACATGACGATGACAGGCATGTATTTGTTCAAGGTGACATTGCGGATTACGATTTGCTGCTGAGTTTACTGCAAAAGTACCGGATTCGGGCCGTGATCAATTTTGCTGCCGAATCACATGTTGATCGTTCCATCCACGGACCGGAAGATTTTATTCAAACCAATATCGTCGGCAGTTTCCGTTTGTTGGAAGCGGTACGGCAATACTGGAACAACTTGGAACAGCCGGCCAAGCAGGTTTTCCGTTTACTGCACGTGTCTACCGACGAGGTTTACGGTTCTTTGGAAAAGTCCGATGCGCCGTTTGCCGAAACCAATCAGTATCAACCCAATAGTCCTTATTCCGCCAGTAAAGCCGCTAGCGACCATTTGGTGCGTGCTTATCACCACACTTACGGGTTGCCGGTACTGACCACTAATTGCTCCAATAATTACGGCCCTTATCATTTCCCGGAAAAACTCATCCCACTGTGCATTCAAAATGCCTTGTCCGGCAAAGCTTTGCCGATTTATGGCGACGGTCAACAGATTCGCGATTGGTTGTATGTGAAAGATCATTGCAGTGCGATTCGCCGTGTGTTGGAATCCGGCAAGCTTGGCGAGGTTTATAACGTCGGCGGTTGGAACGAAAAAGCCAATCTGGATGTAGTCAACACGCTATGCAGTATTCTGGATGAGCTGCAGCCGCGTAGCGACGGCAAATCCTATGCCGAACAGATTACCTATGTCACCGACCGGCCTGGGCACGACAGACGTTATGCCATCGATGCCGGCAAGTTGGAACGGGAGCTAGGCTGGAAACCGGCGGAAACCTTTGAGACCGGCATTCGCAAAACCGTGCAGTGGTATTTGGATAACCAAGCCTGGGTTAGCAATGTGTTGTCCGGTGACTACCAGTCCTGGCTCGATAAAAACTATGCAGGGCGCACTGCGTGATCAATGCTTTGCATGGTTGAGTGAATGAAAGTTTTATTGTTCGGTAAAAATGGCCAGCTGGGTTGGGAGTTGCAACGCAGTTTGGCGCCTTTGGGCGAATTGCTTGCGCTTGACAGATTCGACCAACATTATTGCGGCGATTTAAGCAACCCCAACGGGATTGCCGAAACGGTTCGCGCGCTGCGTCCCGATGTCATCGTCAATGCTGCTGCCTATACCGCAGTGGATAAGGCCGAGTCGGAAAGCGACTTGGCGAATACGATCAATGCGGTGGTGCCGGGAGTTTTGGCGGCAGAAGCCAAACGTATCGATGCCTGGTTGCTGCACTATTCGACGGATTACGTATTCGACGGCAGCGGTGATAAACCCTGGCGGGAAGATGATCAGGTTGGGCCGTTGAATGTCTATGGGCAAAGCAAATTGGCTGGGGAACGTGCCATTCAAGCCAGCGATTGCCGGCATTTGATTTTTCGGACCAGTTGGGTTTACGCAGCCAGAGGTAATAACTTTGCCAAAACTATGTTGCGCCTGGCGCAAGAACGGCAACAGCTGTCGGTGATTAACGATCAAATCGGTACGCCAACCGGCGCCGAATTGCTGGCGGATGTGAGTGCCCACGCTATTCGTCATGCCTTGAAAACACCTGAAGTGGCTGGTGTTTATCATCTTACCGCTAGCGGCGAAACCAGTTGGTACGATTACGCACATTTGGTGCTTGATTATGCCCGTCAAGCCGGGCTGGCGCTGAAAACCGACAAACAATCGGTTACGGCAATTCCCACCAGCGCTTACCAAACGCCGGCGCAGCGGCCATTAAACTCACGTATGAATACTGAAAAGTTGCAAAGCGTGTTTGATTTACAACTGCCGGCTTGGCAAAAGGGTGTCGAGCGAATGTTGTCTGAACTCTACGGGAAGTGACTATGAACCAGCGCAAAGGCATCATCCTGGCCGGAGGATCCGGCACCCGGCTGTATCCGGTAACCAAAGCGGTTTCCAAACAATTGCTGCCGATTTACGACAAGCCGATGATTTATTACCCGCTCAGCACGCTAATGCTGGCCGGAATTCGCGATATTTTGATCATTTCCACGCCGCAAGACACCCCTTTGTTTCAGCATTTATTGGGTGACGGCAGCGATTGGGGGATTAATCTGCAATATGCCGTACAACCCAGTCCCGACGGGTTGGCGCAAGCTTTTATCATCGGCAGGGATTTTGTCGGTTCGCAACCCAGTGCATTGGTATTGGGTGACAACATTTTTTACGGCCACGATTTACACGTTCAATTGGAACGCGCGACCGATCAATCCTCAGGGGCAACGGTTTTTGCCTATCATGTCAATGACCCGGAGCGCTACGGTGTCGTCAGCTTTGATGCTCAGGGTAGGGCAACTTCGCTAGAGGAAAAACCGACGCAGCCAAAAAGTAATTATGCAGTCACCGGTTTGTACTTTTACGACAATCAAGTCGTCGATATAGCCGCCAATTTACAGCCGTCGCCGCGCGGCGAGCTGGAGATTACCGACGTCAATAAAATGTATCTGGACCTAAATCAGCTTAGCGTCGAAATCATGGGTCGCGGCTATGCTTGGTTGGATACGGGTACTCATGCCAGTTTGATCGAGGCCAGCAATTTCATCGAAACCATCGAAACCCGGCAGGGTTTGAAAATCGCCTGTCCGGAAGAAATCGCCTGGCGTAGCGGCTGGGTTGGCGATGAGCAAATCGAAAAATTGGCCAAGCCATTGGCGAAAAATGGCTACGGCCAGTATTTACTGGGCCTATTGAATAAGCAGGTGTTTTAATGCAAGCAACTAGACTTGCTATACCCGATGTCGTTTTATTTTCACCAAAAGTATTCGGTGACGAACGTGGTTTTTTCTTTGAAAGCTTCAACCAAAAAATTTTTCAGGAGCTGACAGGATTAAGTGTCAATTTTGTTCAGGACAACCACTCCAAATCTCAAAAAGGAGTGTTGCGCGGATTACATTACCAATTGCCGCCTAAGGCGCAAGGCAAGTTGGTGAGGGTGGTCCAGGGAGAGGTGTTCGATGTGGCGGTGGACATTCGTAAGAATTCCCCTACATTCGGAAAGTGGGTCGGCGAGATACTTTCTGTGGAAAATCGACAGCAAATGTGGATACCGGAGGGATTTGCGCATGGCTTTTTAACGTTGTCCGAAACAGCCGAGTTTTTATATAAAACCACTGATTATTATGCGCCCGAATATGAGCGTTGCATTACCTGGAATGATGCAGATTTGAAAATCGCCTGGCCATTTGAGGGCGTGCCGCAACTTTCGAGCAAGGATTTGCTGGGCGCAACGTTCAAGGATGCCTGTTAGCCTAACATTTAACATGTTTATATCCGCCGGGCTGGCACTGCAGCATGCAGTTTATCGCTGCCGCTTGGTTTGATTTCAATAAAAGAGGAAGTTATATGAATAAAAGAGAACGCTCAATGCTCGACCTTTTAAAGAAGGGAAAGCAGGAGTATGGATACGAAGGCATTAAAGCCGAGTTTGAAGCGGAAGGTACTAGAACGGACGAGCTGTTGAGGCTGATTGAGATAGTGCGCAGAGCTGACCTGAAAGTGGGTTTGAAGATTGGCGGTTGCGAAGCAATGCGGGATTTATTAGAGAGTAAGTTAATTGGTGTGGATCATATCATCGCGCCGATGATTGAAAGCACTTACGCGCTGTCTAAGTATATAGACGCGAAGAACAAAGTATTCACGGAAGACGAGCAGCAAGATACTGATTTTTTATTCAATATTGAAACCGAACAAGCGTTTCAAGTGGTGCAAAGCTTGGCCGATCAAGCTAGGCAAGATAACGGTGTCGATGGCATGGTGTTTGGCCGTGTAGATTTTTCCTTGTCACGAGGTTATTCGAGAGATGCCATTAATCAGCCGCAAGTAACGGAATGTTGCATTGCCACTGCCAAAGAGTGTAAAGAAAAAGGTTTGGATTTTGTAGTGGGCGGCGGTGTTTCCATTGATGCATTACCCGCATTAAAAGAAATTAATCAGGTTCACCTTACCCGATTTGAAACCAGAAAAGTCATATTTTCCGGTCATTCGTTAGACAAGCCGGATATTGAAAAGGGCTTGTTAAACGCTGTGCATTTTGAGTTACTTTGGTTACAGAATAAACGCGATTATTACGACATTATTGCCAAGGAAGATCTGTCTCGAATAGCGATGCTTGAGGGACGTTGGAACGTATTAAGAGATAGCAATTAATTCGGTCGAAGCAATGCAAAAAATTCTGGTCTTCGGCGGTACCGGTACAATAGGTGCACATGTTTGCCAATTATTCGATACCAAGGGATGGCAGGTCGTTATAGCGTCCAGAAAGCAAAGCGCGCTTCCTGAGCATATTTTATTTGACCCATTCGATGACAATTTGAATTTATCCGCGCTTAAAGCAGCAGGGCAATTCAATGCCGTGTGTTGGGCGCAAGGGATGAATTGTAACGATAGTGTTTATAATGTTGATACAGATAAAAATATTGAACTATATAAAGCTAATTGCTTGTTTATTGTCAAAGCATTAAATATTTTATTAAATGAAAATATATTAGCCGAAAATGCGCGTTTAGCCGTGATTAGTTCAATATGGCAAAATATCGCCAGACAGGACAAGTTATCGTATTGCATGACTAAATCCGCGTTGCATGGATTAGTGCTTTCCGCTGCAACCGATCTTGCCCGTGACGGCTATTTAATTAATGCGGTTTTGCCGGGGGCATTGGATACGCCAATGACTCATCAAAATCTTGCGCCGGAACAGCTGAAAAAGATAATCGATGCGACGAAGTTTAACCGACTAGCCACGTTGGAGGATGTGGCCAATATGGTTTATTTTCTGTGTTCTCCGGAAAATACCGGTATAACAGGTCAATTTATTAGTGCAGACTTAGGGTTTAGTCATGTCCGTATCGTTTGATATTCAATCCAGTATTGCAAATTATCGCGTGGTAATAGAAAACGGTGCTTTTGCCGAAGTACAACGGCAAGATGAGAATAGCGCCGTGTTATGCGATAACTTTTTTGAAACGGCTTTTTCCGGGAATGCCAAGGTTATTGCGGTGCCGGCGAATGAAGAAACCAAGAGTTTGACATCCGTACCCGAGATAATCGTAAAAATGCGAGATTTAGCCTTAACAAGGCAAGCTAAATTGACGGCTGTCGGTGGCGGTAGCCTGCAGGATATAGCCACCTTTTGTGCATCGATTTATATGCGCGGTATCAAATGGGATTATATTCCCACCACTCTATTGGGTATGGTGGATTCTTGTATTGGGGGTAAATCATCTATCAATGTTGGACGTTATAAAAATCTGGTTGGAAACTTCCATCCCCCGGAAACCATTATAATTGATCCGAATTTAGTAAAAACCCTCAACTCAGAACAGAAAATCGCCGGATTGTGCGAGGCCGTGAAGATTTGCTATGCCAAAGGAAGTTCGTGTTTTTCTGAGTATATGCGGTTAAATCCGCAAATGGATATGAATGTAGAAGGGTATGCGGACGTCATTGAATTAAGTTTAAAAGCAAAAAAATGGTTTATCGAAATTGATGAATTTGATAAGGCCGAGCGTTTATTACTGAATTTTGGTCATACCTTCGGGCACGCTTTGGAAGGTGCTTCCAATTTTGAAGTGAGCCATGGCATAGCGGTTGGGTTAGGTATGCTGATTGCTATTAACTATGCCCAAGTGAGCGGTGGCCTGGAGCACATTCCGGCGGATACTCAACAGTTGAAAGATTATGTCATTGGCTTATTGGATGAAATTCCGATGCTGAAGGAAATTATCCAGCGAATTGATGTGGAAAAAGTCTTTGAGTGTTTTATATCCGATAAAAAGCATTCCACCAGTCATTTTATTATTATCAGTGTGAATGGTTCCGGAGCGTTAGAGCGGTTATTTATCGATAAAACCGAGGCAAATATAATCAATTTGAAGTCTGCGATTAGTTCAGTCATTAATCAGAGCTACAAATAATGGCTTTTGATTTCAAAAAAGCGTTTGGCGCTGATTATCCATTTATATTGGATAACCTATTTAGTAAACAAAGCCATATTGCTGTGACCGGTGCCAGCGGCTGGTTAGGCCGGGCAACTCTGGAATTGTTTTCCGCTTTGTACGGCGATGAATTTAACCTGCGGGTATCGGCCTATGGGTCGCGCGAACAGCAGATAGTATTGGCTGATGCCCGTACAGTATCCGTTAGACCTTTGGTGGAAATCACCCATAGGCATACGCAACATACTCTCTATTTGTTTCACTTTGCGTTTTTAACCAAGGATAAGGTTGGCGGATATACAGACGATGAGTATATTCGTTTGAATAGAGCTATTCAGGGCTTGGTGACACAGGTATTGGAACAATCACAGGTAAAAGCTGTGCTATTGTCGTCGTCCGGAGCAGTCTACGATTATTTAAACGATAGCAACAGAGATGAATCTGCAAATCTCTACGGTAGATTAAAATATGAAGATGAGTTGCTCTTTCAAGAGATATGCAGTAAATCCGATATAAAACTTCTTATCCCGAGAATATTTAATCTAAGCGGGCCATATATCAATAAGCTAAGCGCTTATGCCTTGTCCTCGATTATTGCGAATGTCGTAGCCCGAGAAAATGTGTTAATTCGGGCAAATAAGCCCGTGTTTCGGTCTTATATTTACATACTGGATTTACTGCTGATCTGTATTCGCCTGATGTTTTCGGAACGTTTCGAAAACATCGTCTGTTTCGACACCGTGGGTGATGAAACGGTGGAAGTGGGTGAGTTAGCTGAAAAAGTATGCAAGCTCCTTAATGCTGCTGACTTAACAGTTGAACGTCCGAATATGATAAATGGGGAACCCGATAGCTATTTGGGAAACGAGCAGCCTATTAAAGACATTATAAAGGGGTTCGAATTTCCCGTAACAGGTCTGGATCGACAGATTTTAGAAACTGCCGAGTATATTCGTAATTTGAATACATGTAGTGGGTAGATGATTATGTCTATAACCAAGAGGAAATATTAATGAAGTTGGTTATTCTTGCGGGTGGATTGGGTACTCGTATTAATGAAGAAACCTCGGTGAAGCCTAAGCCGATGATTGAAATAGGCGGCAGGCCTATTTTATGGCATATAATGAAGTTATATTCTCATTATGGAATTAACGAATTTATAATATGTTTGGGTTATAAAGGCTATATTATTAAGGAGTATTTTGCGAATTACTTTTTACATATGTCGGATGTGACCTTCGATATGGAGCATAACGAGATGCAGGTGCATCAAAAATATGCGGAGCCATGGAAGGTGACCTTGGTTGACACCGGTGAGTTAACCATGACGGGCGGTCGCTTAAAAAGAGTTCGCGATTATGTCGGCGATGAAACATTCTGTTTTACTTACGGGGATGGGGTCGGCGATGTCGACATTCATGCGTTGATCGATTTTCATCATTCTCACAATGACGCCGCAACAGTGACCGCCGTGCAACCGCCCGGCCGGTTTGGTGCCTTGGAATTGGTGGGTAGCCGCATCAAAAGTTTTCAGGAGAAACCGCAGGGCGACGGTGCCTGGATCAACGGCGGTTTTTTTGTGTTGTCACCGGCAGTGTTCGATTTAATCGATAGCGACGAAACGCTATGGGAAAAAGAACCGATGGAGCGCCTGGCGAACAGCAATCAGCTGCACGCTTATTTCCACAAAGGCTTCTGGCAACCCATGGACACATTAAGAGATAAACAGCATTTGGAACAGCTTTGGCAACAGCAAAAAGCACCGTGGAAAATATGGTAGAGCATAGCGATTTTTGGCGAGGCAAAAGGGTTTTTATAACCGGGCACACCGGATTTAAAGGCGGTTGGTTGGCGTTATATCTGCACCGGTTAGGTGCGGAGATCAAAGGGTATGCGTTACCGGCGCCTACTGCGCCCAGTTTATTCCAAGTGGCTGATGTGGCTTCGGTACTGCAGCATGTTGAAGGCGATATTCGCGATTTAGTCAGCGTGATGGCGGAAATGCAAAGTTTTCAACCTGAGATTGTGTTTCATTTGGCCGCGCAACCGCTTGTTCGTTATTCCTATCAACAGCCGGTGGAAACCTATGCCACCAATGTGATGGGTACGGTTAATTTACTAGAGGCGGTCAGGCACACTGCGTCGGTAAAGTCAGTCGTGATAGTCACCAGCGACAAATGCTATGAAAACAAGGAATGGTTGTGGGGCTACCGTGAAAACGAGCCGATGGGCGGCTTCGATCCTTACAGCAACAGCAAAGGCTGCTCAGAGTTGGTGACTGCCAGCTATCGCAATTCCTTTTTTCCCAGCGAACGCTACGCTGAACACGGTGTGGCGGTGGCGTCGGTGCGTGCCGGTAATGTGATCGGCGGCGGGGATTGGGCTCAAGATCGTTTAATCCCCGATATTATGAGGGCGTTCATGGCTGGGGAGGCAGTGACGATTCGTAACCCTACGGCCATCAGGCCCTGGCAGCATGTACTGGAGCCGGTGACCGGCTATGTCCTGCTGGCAGAACAACTGTATAAACAAGGTGGCCGATATGCGGAGGGCTGGAATTTCGGGCCTGGCGAAGCAGATGCGCAACCCGTATCGTGGATATTGGAAAAACTGGCAGATTTATGGGGCAATGGCGCAAGTTGGCAAATCGATGGTAGTGAGCAGCCGCATGAAGCGCACTATTTGAAGCTTGATTGCTCCAAAGCCAAGACCCTTCTGGGTTGGGTACCGCGTTGGACTCTGGCCCAAGCGTTGGCGATGATTGTCGACTGGAACCTGGCCTATCAACAAGGCAAGGATATGCGGCAAGTCTGCGCGGAGCAGTTAGAGCAGTTTTTGACGGCTGATCAACATTAATTTTATTGAACACAAAGATAAGACAGTGACAGAAAATACATTAAAAGCGCAGATTTTGGATTTGGTTGAACAATACGCCGCCGAACGTTATGCCGAAAAAGCTTTCGTTCCGGAACAGTCCGTAGTGCCGCCTTCGGGTAAAATTCTCGGCGCTAAAGAACTTAGTTATATGGTCGAAGCCTCGCTGGACGGTTGGTTGACTACCGGACGATTTAACGACCAGTTTGAAAAGCAATTGGCAGAGTTTATCGGGGTTAGCAGCGCGTTGACGGTCAATTCCGGTTCCTCTGCGAATTTGCTGGCTTTTGCCTGTTTGACATCCGAAAAACTGGGTGATCGTGCCTTACAGAAAGGCGATGAAGTCATTTCCGTAGCGGCCGGTTTTCCCACAACGGTTAATCCCATTCTGCTTTACGACCTTGTTCCGGTATTTGTCGATGTGGAAATTCCTACCTACAACATCGATCCCAGTAAAATCGAGGCTGCCATCACGCCTAAAACCAAAGCAATTATGATTGCCCACACGCTGGGCAATCCGTTTGACCTGGATAAAGTCGTCGAAATCGCAAAAAAATACAATCTCTGGTTGATAGAAGATTGCTGTGATGCCTTAGGCACAACCTACAAGGGCCGTAATGTCGGTACCTTCGGCGATATTGGTACACTCAGTTTTTACCCTGCTCACCACATCACCATGGGCGAGGGTGGCGCGGTATTTACCAGCAGTCGCCGCCTGAAAACTATCATCGAGTCGTTTCGGGATTGGGGAAGGGATTGTTACTGCGCCCCCGGTGTTGATAATACCTGTAAAAAGCGCTTCGGTTGGCAGTTAGGCGATTTGCCGGCTGGCTACGACCACAAATACACCTATTCGCACTTGGGGTATAACTTAAAAATTACCGATATGCAGGCGGCATGTGGCTTAGCGCAGTTAGAGCGTGCGCCGGAATTGATTGAAATCAGAAAACGTAATTTTAAATTCCTGAAGCAACGCTTGGCTACTTGCGAGCAGTATTTGATTCTGCCGGAAGCCACACCGGGATCGGATCCCTCATGGTTTGGGTTTCCTATCACGCTGAAGGAAGACTCAGGTCACGAGCGCGTGGAATTGTTGAAATATCTGGATAAATACAAAATCGGCTCCCGCTTGCTGTTTGCCGGAAACTTGACCCGTCAGCCCTATATGAAAGGCAGACAATATCGAATTTCTGGCTCATTGGATGTAACCGATAGAATTATGCGGCAAACTTTTTGGATCGGTATTTATCCAGCCTTGACCACAGAGATGCTGGAATTCGTTGCCGAAAAAATAGAAATCTTTTTTGGTATCCGTCAATAAGCTGGCAAACAAGCAATGCAAAACAAGACCATAAAATATAGCGATCTATTGGCCGATTGGTTAAAAGAAAGAGGATATACCCACTGTTTCTACGTGGCGGGCGGCAATATCATGCATATTCTCGCCAGCGTGAATCGTCATTTCAAATGCGTTAGCGTGGTACATGAGGTGGCAGCCGGTATTGCAGCGGAATATTTCAATGAAATAAGCACCGATGGCAAAGCCTTTGCTTTGGTAACCGCCGGTCCCGGCTTAACCAATATTGTCACCGCAGTGGCGGGTGCCTATTTGGAGAGCCGGGAATTGTTGGTGATTGGCGGGCAAGTAAAGACTGCCGATCTTTGTCGGCAACAACTACGGCAGCGCGGCATTCAGGAGATTGATGGTGTCGATATCGTCAAGCCGATCACCTTAAAATCGGTGCTGATGGATAGTTTGATTTCCTGTGAGGCATTTAACCGGATTATCGACGCCGGGGTTACAGGCCGCAAAGGTCCGGTGTTTCTTGAAATTCCGTTGGATATTCAAGGTGCGCCGGTCGACGTAAACGATCCACTATGCGAATTTTCCTCAGCCGCAAAACAAGCAATTCCACCTATACATTCAGCCGAAATCCAACGCCTAATCGACGATGTTCGCACGGCAAAACGGCCGTTTTTATTGATTGGAGCCGGTGTTGCCAGACAGACGGTAGAAAAGATATACGAGGCTTTGGAGCCCATGGGTATTCCTTTGGCAACCACATGGAATGGCGCGGATAGGGTGGCAGCGGATCACCCCTTGTATTTTGGCCGCCCCAATACCTGGGGGCAACGTTACAGCAATTTATTGATGCAACAAGCCGATTTGCTGATCGCACTGGGAACCCGTTTGGGTCTGCAACAAACCGGGTTTAACTGGCAGGAGTTCGTACCTAACGGCAGAGTAGTGCAAGTGGAATGCGACCCAACCGAGCTTAACAAAGGCCATCCCCGCGTCGATAGCGGTTTGCAAGGCGATGCCAATCAAGTGTTACAAGCATTGGCGGCAGCTAGCCTTGGCGATCATGCCGAATGGGTGGCTTTTTGCCAAAAAGTGAAAGCCCAATTGCCGTTGATCGAGCCAATTAATAACACGGCAGAGCATTATTTATCGCCGTACGATTTTGTCAGCCGTTTGTCGGTACACTGCCGAGATACGGACAATGTCATTCCTTGCAGTAGCGGTGGAGCCTTTACCGTGATGATGCAAACCTTCGCCCAACAGCGCGGCCAACACATTGTTACCAACAAGGGCTTGGCATCGATGGGGTACGGTTTGAGCGGAGCAATAGGCGCGGCTTTCGCCTATCCGCAGCGCAGGACAGTTCTAGTGGAAGGCGATGGTGGATTTGCCCAAAATTTACAGGAGTTGGGCACGGTTGCTGTCAATAAGTTAAATCTGAAAATTTTCATTTTTAACGATAATGGCTATGCATCCATTCGCATGACGCAAAGAAATTATTTTAATGGTGCCTATATTGGTTGCGACCAGTCCTCGGGATTGGGTTTACCGGATTGGCTAACCTTATTTAAAGCCTTTAATCTGCCTTGTATCAAACTCGATGCCAATTTCGAGCAAGACCCGGAATTCCAACGCCTATTCGCAAGCGATGAACCGGCTGGGTTTGTTGTACCGATAGATCCGGAACAAACCTATTTTCCCAAAATTACCAGTAGGGTAACGGAAACAGGTTCGATGCAATCAAATCCCTTGCACCAAATGACTCCGGACTTGGATGAGAATCTATATTCCGTAGTAGCGCAATATTTGCAATAAACATATCCAGTATGAATAGAAAACTAATCTCAGTGGTAATTCCTGCCTATAACGAGCAGGACAATGTTGATGAATTGGCTAAACAATTAACAGCAGTATTTGCGGAAAATAGCGCTTACGATTTTGAAGCTATTATCGTAGAGAACGGTTCTCAAGATAATACCTACGAAAAGCTCTGCGCGGTACATGAGAAAGACCCGCGGTTTAAAATTGTGCAACTGGCGCGTAATTTTAGAATGGATGGCGGCATTACCGCTGGACTAAATTATGCGTCTGGTGATGCTGCCGTGATCATGACTGCGGATTTGCAAGATCCACCACATTTAATAACTCAGTTCATCAAAAAATGGGAAGAGGGATATGAAAACGTTTACGGTATTGTTACCAAACGTAATGGCACGGGCTTAATTCGCCGTTTTAACTCGCAATTGTTTTATTGGGTGGCCAACGGTTTGACCAACGGCATGGTTCCCAGAAATGTTAGTGACTTCAGGCTGATCGATAGAAAAGTATACGAAACCATCAATTCCATACACGAACGTAACCGTTTTATTCGTGGACTATTTGCCTGGGTTGGTTACAAATCCATAGGTATTGAGCATGAGCGAGCTGAACGCTTTGCCGGCGTATCGGGAGCTCACACTTTCAAGGTTATCGAACTGGCGTTAAAAGGCATATTGGCCCATTCTTATGTGCCTTTAAAGCTTATTACTATATTAGGAATAACCATATCTGCGGCGTCTTTTATCCTGTTAGTATGGACAATAGTAAAAGCAATATTCTGGGGTGTGCCGTTTGCTGGATATGGGACCATTATGACCGTTATGTTTTTGATGTTCGGAATATTATTTACTATGTTGGGTATTGTTGCAGAATATATTGGTTTGATATACGAGGAAGTGAAGAATCGCCCTAATTTTATCGTGAGAAAGCAAGTTGGGTTCAATAACTAAACGTTTTTGGGGTAACGAAAAAATTCGTTATTTATTTGTAGGTTTGTACAATACCGCTTTTGGGTATGGTTTTTTTGCAGTTATTTGGTTTTTCCTACACCATGATTTACATTATGTGTGGCTTTTAATCATAAGTCATTTTGTATCGGTGATTAATGCATATTTGGGTTATAGGATTTATGTGTTTCGCGTGAAAGGGCGGTGGTTGAAAGAATTTTTTAGGTTTAATATGGTTTACCTTGGTGCTTTTGGTTTTAATTTAATAGCATTACCTCTTTTGGTCGAGAGACTTAATCTACATACATTGATTGCCCAAGCAATTATAGTATCTATTACTGTGATAAGCAGTTATATCTTGCATCGCCGATTTTCTTTTAAAAAGAATGGTGCGCAAAGTAAGTTATCTTAAATTTACTATCTAGTATGGATGGCATATTGAATGACTTCAGCTGATAGTGTTTGTGTAAAAAATAAAAATATTCATTGGTGGTTTGTCTGGATAATCTTTTCAGAGTTGGTTTTTCTGATCTTTTTTGTCAAGTATTTTGAATCCAGCGGTTATGCAATGCCGCCATTTTTCTTTGCGCCTTTAGATACATTTATGGACTTCTATAATACAAATTATTGGAGTCTAAATGATGGGCGTTATGACATATGGCAATCAATTTATCCGATAAGCGTATTTGCATTGGCGCAAATGTTAGTGCCGGATTATTGTGCTTCCGTTGTTTTACCGGCAGAGTTACGAGATTGCTCGCCATATTCTATCGCTTGGCTATTTTTGTTTTATTTTTGTGCGATTTTTGTATGTACAAAATTAATCGTAAAGCAGGTGGGTATAAAATATATTTCGGTTGAGATTGTTATATTTCTTGCGTTGCTGATGCAATTTCCCGGGCTTTATGCGTTAGAAAGAGGTAACTATATTATAGTTGCTTTTATGTTGTTGGCTTTTTCTCAGGCTATTGGCGCCAATTGGAAAGGCGCAGTATTTCTTGCGTTGGCTATAAATATTAAGCAGTATTTAATAGTGCTCTGGTTCGTGCCGTTTTTTAAAAGAGAATATACATACTTTCTGATAAGTTTTTTTGCATCATTATTGATTAATCAAATAAGTATGATTGTCTTGGAAGATGGAAACTATAGGCAAATTTTCGAAAATATGTTTTCTTTTTCCGGCGCTGTTAATTCGGATTTCTTTCAGAAAGTTTGGTACACAACTTCGCTGAGTTCATGGTCGAAAGCTGTCTTTTACTATCAGGACAGGATTCCGGTAATCCTCTATTTGACTGCACACTTTTTAAGGTGGTTTGTTCTTTTTGTTGCGGCGTCTATTTTATTTTTATCGGCGCGAAAAGCTCATTTTTTTACTTGGGAGCAATTAAGCGTAGTTGTTTTGCTTTCTATGATGGTCGCTACTGATTCCCCAGGTGGGTATGCAGTTATTTTGTTACTGCCATATTTAAGTGCAATTTTAATTGGAAGTTATGCTAATAAATATAGAAGGATAATCATGTTTGTGCTGTTGATTCCTCTGGATTTTGTGGTTGGTCCGATAATTGAGTTCAATCAATTTAGTTTTCTTTCGCAGCATTACGTGGATGTATCAACCGGATTGACATTTGGTGCATATATTCGTCCATTTTGTCTGCTTTTCATGTTGATAATCATGAGTTACCCGGTTTTAGTATCTTTAAGGAAATTTTCATGACATTTAAAAGCCTAGTTGATGCGCTTATACAAAATAAAAGATATATAGGTTTAAATCTCCTATTGTGGGTTTTGATGGCCTTTATTTTACTGGAAGTAATGCCTGTTAAATATGAGGCGCAAGTTATAATTAAATTAGGTCAATTTGATAACAATACGCCCATTGCTGGCGCGGCGGAATCCATCGAATATTTACGTAACTCAGAAACCTTAATTTCGGTGGCGACTGCTAATAACGTATCTCCTACGGGCCTTTCAAAGAGAATTAGGACGCATCCTATCGATAATAATAAAGCAATAAAGATACTAGTCCATTGGGATTCTGTTGACGATGCTGAACGCTTAGTTTCTGCTTTAGCTCAGAAAATTGTCGATCATCATCAGCAAAAATTAAACAAAGAACTCAATAGTGTCAAAAGTGAAATACTTTATTGGGAGAAAATTTTAGACAAGAAAGAATGCAATAGTCAGGTCGTTGAAACAATTTCCCAGCTAAAATTGATTATTTTGAGCATGAGGCCAACAGAAATCGTGGCTCCCGCGTCAAAGTCATTTGATATTGTATCTATCGATTATGGAACAGTTTATTTAGTAGCGATATTCATGTGGATGTTTTCAAGCCTGCTAATCGTTGAATACCGTAGATCGTAAGTATTAGAATAGGTGAGTTGTATATATTTTCTGCGTTTAAAGGCAAACAGATTTTAATTTCTGCTAGGTATGGTTTTTATATGAACTTTTTGAAAGTACAGTGACTTAAAATATTATTGGTTGGCTTTTAAAATAATTTAACGCTGATAGATTTGAGCAGGCATTGATGAAGTGTTTTGATGGTTTTGCCTTTGAAGACTCGTTAAATTTCTGTTAGGCGTTTAAATAAGATGCCATAGAAAATTTTAGGTATGAATAAAAAAAACATTTATGTAACGCAACCATCTTTGCCGCCATTAGAGGAATTTATTCCCTATCTGCAACAGATTTGGGATAATAAGATATTGACTAATGGTGGGCCTTTTCATCAGAAATTAGAAGACGCGCTCTGTGAATTTCTGGGTGTAAATTATATTAGTTTATTTGCTAATGGAACCATTGCTTTAGTGACTGCTTTACAAGCTTTGAGAATTAGAGGGGAGGTTATAACTACCCCGCTTTCCTTCGTTGCTACTTCCCACTCGCTGTTATGGAATGATATTAAGCCCGTATTTGTAGATATTGATCCAAATACGCTAAATCTCGACCCATCAAAAATTGAAGCGGCAATTAACCCTCACACAGCAGCGATCATGCCTGTACATTGTTATGGTCATCCCTGCGATGTCGATGCTATTCAAAAAATAGCTGACAACTATGGTCTTAGAGTGATTTATGACGCTGCTCATGCTTTTGGCGTGGAAGATGCCAATGGTAGTGTGTTAAATCACGGAGATTTGTCAGTATTAAGTTTCCATGCCACAAAGGTTTTCAATACTTTTGAAGGTGGAGCTATAGTTTGCCCGGATGCCAAGACTAAAGTGAGAATAGATCAGCTTAAAAACTTTGGTCACGTTGGAGAGGTAACAGTAGTCGCTCCTGGTATTAACGGAAAAATGAGCGAGTTCAATGCTGCACTCGGATTGCTACAGTTGAACTATATAAATCAAGCGCTTGGTGCGCGAAAGAAGATTGATATTGCTTATAGGGAAAGATTGGTGGGAGTAAAAGGAATAACGTGTTTGGGTGATTCCGGAGAGAAAGTAGCTAATTATTCCTATTTTCCTATTCTTGTTGATATAAATTATCCTATTACTCGAGATGAACTTTATCAGAAATTAAAAGATGCTGGCATACATCCCCGTCGTTATTTTTATCCGTTGATATCTGAGTTTCCTATGTATAGAGGCTTGAGTTCTGCGCATAAAGAAAATCTGCCCATCGCTACAGATGCAGCTAGAAAAGTTCTGTGTCTGCCGATCTATCCAGATCTGGATATGGCTATTGTCGATGAAATATCGAGCATAATCTTGGCACAATAAAGATGTGCACGTTGCAATCTTTCATAAAGATAGTGGGTATTAGATGAGGGTCGCAATTATGCAACCCTATTTCTTTCCGTATATTGGGTATTTTCAGTTGATTAGCGCTGTTGATATATTCATCGTTTACGACAATATAAAATATACAAAGAGGGGGTGGATTAATCGTAATCGCATTTTGCAGAATGGCAGAGATGTTATGCTTACACTGCCCTTAAAATCCGATTCGGATACTCTTGATATTTGCAAGCGAGAGGTGGCGGCCGATTTTAATCGCGTCAAATTTCTAAATCAACTCAGTGGAGCTTATCGGGGAGCGCCATATTTTACCGAAACGCTTCAATTGGTAGAGCAGATAGTGTCGTTTAAGGATGAAAACTTATTTCGCTTCCTACACAACTCTATAGTCAAAACCTGCGCCTATTTGGGTATTAGTACTGAAATCATAATTTCATCCGAAATAGATATTGATCATTCACTTAAGAGTCAGGAAAAAGTTCTCGCGTTGTGCGATTATGTCGGAGCGAAGACGTACATAAATGCTATAGGTGGAATCGAATTATATTCAAAATATATGTTCCGTCTAAGAGGCGTTGATTTGAAATTTATTCAGTCGAAGCCATTCGAATATCAACAATTCGGTTCCGTGTTTGTGCCTTGGTTGTCTATTATTGATGTATTAATGTTCAATTCGACTGACATAATAAAAGAATGCTTGAATGTCAAATACGATTTAATAGAGGTATCGTGAATGAAAAGTCATGTTGTTGGCATTGCAGGTGCTGGAAATATGGGGATGCAACTTGCATTACTTTTTGCGTCTCATGATATTGCTACGGTAATCTGGAATCATAAGGAGCAACCAAGTTACGAAAGAGATATTTTTAGATTGGCAACAATTCAATCAAAACTTGGATTAATTAATAAAGAAAATATAAAAAAAGTTATAGAGCTCATAAGTTATACAAATGATATCTCGGTTATGGAGGGTTGCGACTTTATTGTTGAAGCTATAAAGGAAGACAAGGAAGTTAAGGCTATAGTTTTAAGGCAAATAGATGTTGTTGCTAGGAACGCGAAGGTGCTGGCTTCGAATACCTCGATGTTAAGTATCACCGAGCTTGCATCTTTTACCGAAAACCCGAGTAGGTTTTTAGGGATTCATTTTTTTAATCCACCGATGTCGATGAAATTGATTGAGGTAATAAAGGGTGAATTGACTACTGATATGGCTTTGGAGTTTGCTTTAAATGTATTAGGTGAAATTAACAAACATCCCGTAGTTATTCCCGAAACCCCCGGCTTTATTGTTAATCGATTACTTTTTCCGATGATTAATGAGGCTGTACTTTTATTGTCGGAAGGCATTTCTGATGCTAAAACTATTGATAATTGCATGCGGCTCGGAGCTAATCACCCGATGGGGCCGTTGGAGCTTGCTGATTTGATAGGTTTGGATATTTGTTTGAGTATATTGGAGACACTGATGGAAGAGACTGGGGATGTAAAATATAGGCCCGCTATTTTGTTAAAGAGGTATGTGCGCGCAGGTAAGCTTGGAAAAAAATCAGGAATTGGATTTTATTCTTACCGTAAAAATATTTAACTTTATTTGCTTAAAATGGTGTTAAAAATATCGTATAGCCTTTAGAAATCCTATTGGAGGATTTGATGAGTAACAAAGAAATAGAGCACCTAGAGACAATTAGTGCTTTCTATGAAAAAGGTGACTATATGGACGAGCTGATGATAGATCGCGAGATCGAAATCATAAAGCGATATAGTGCCGAAGGTAAAAGTGCTTTAGAAGTAGGTTGCGGTAGCGGTTCTTCTACTGAAAAATTATATAAGATATTTCGAGATATAGAGGTAATTGAGCCTTCGAAAAAAAATGTGGCGTTGTTAAAAAATAGGGTTTCAAATGTAAAATGCCATGAATTGCTTTTAGAGGAGTTCTCTACTTCCCGTCGATTTGATTTTATATTTTTTTTAAATGTCATTGAACATGTTGAAGACCCTGTTCAGTCTCTCAAAATCCTTGCTGATTTAATTAGACATGAAGGGCTGATTTTTATTTCAGCTCCAAATTGTATGTCTTTAAATAGACGTGCAGGATATAAAATGGGTGTTCTGGAAAATTACGAAAAAATGGCACCAAAAGATTATGAAGTTGGGCATAGACGTTTATACACCGTGGATATGTTAAAAGATCACTGTGATAAAGCAGGTTTAAAAGTGCTATCTGTTAAAGGAATGTATCTTAAGCCGCTGTCGGAAAAGCAGATGATTGAATTAGGTGACGATGCCGTGCGTGCATTTTATTCTTTGGGAGAAGATATTCCTGAGTATTGTGCTAGTCTCTTAGCTGTAGCAACTAAGAAGTATTATTAGAGTTTTTAGAGACTTCAATATATAAGAGCTATAAGGAGCCTATGAATACGTTTTTCCCTTAATTGCAATAAATATTAGCTGTTTGTCCTTATGCGTGTAGGCTAGGCTTAAGATAATATTTAAACAACTTCGTCAGCCTTGTCATATCTTCTCTCTTCGGATATATACATTTTTGTTTTTAGAAGATTTCTGTTATATACGTGAAGGGTCGTTCTAGTTTTAATTAACCCTTAGGTGGATTATTTTGTTTAAATGGAAAAAGCTTGGTCTAGTTTTTAAACCTCAAGAAATTGAAGGTAGAAGTTGGCTAAAGGAGTTTGCTCAAGCGCCTTCCGTATTAGTTTTTGATAAGTTTATAAGGGTATATTTCTCCTGTAGGCCGCTGCCTGATGAACATGGCCAATATATTAGTTATTCAGCTTATGTAGACTTGAATAGACATAATTTATTTGAAATTTTAAGTGTATCTAAATCTCCGATTCTGGAGTTGGGAGATTTAGGTAGTTTTGATGAATTCGGTACTTATCCCGTATCAGTGATTAGGCACGATAATAGTGTTTTTGCTTATTACGGTGGTTGGACGAGGTGCGAGTCTATTCCTTTTACGGTTGCGATAGGTGCAGCAATCAGTTACGACGACGGCGAGACTTTCACAAAGGCTGGCAAAGGACCGGTCCTATCTTGCAATGTTAATGATCCTTTTGTCTTAAGCGGCCCTAAAATTAGAAGGTTTAACAATAGATGGTATTTATGGTACGTGGCCGGAACTAGTTGGCTAAAGAATGATGGCAGCCCGGAAGCGGTATATAAAATTCGTATGGCACATTCAGATGACGGATTTGAATGGGTAAGAGATAGTAAAAATATTATTGAAAGCAAATTAGAGGAAAATGAATGCCAAGCTAGCCCCGATGTGTTTTTCCACAATAATAAATATCATATGTTTTTTTGCTATAAATATAGTTTGGATTTTCGAAAAAATGACAGGGGGTATCGTATTGGCTATGCATTTTCAAATGATCTGATAGATTGGCACAGAGATGATAGTAAAGCAGGTATTGATATTTCTGAAGAGGGCTGGGATGATCAGTCAATCGCTTATCCTCACGTGTTTGAGCTTGATGGGGAGATATACATGTTATATCTTGGAAATCAGGTTGGCAGGTATGGTTTTGGGTTGGCGCAGTTAGAAGGAAGATTGACTTGATTTTTATTATACAGTACTTATGAAATGGAAAAAATTAGGAAAAATATTCGATCCAAGGGAGCATTTTTTATCTAATAATTGTTTCGAGTTTGCTCAATCTCCTCAAGCCTTGGTCTTTGATAATTATATTAGAATTTATTTTTCAACAAGAGAAATTGATGGGCGCGGTAAATATTTAAGTCATATTTCTTTTGTTGATATGGATAAATATTTTCAGAAAATTATAGCAGTATCGAGTTCGACAGTAATTGAACTAGGTGGCTTGGGTTGCTTTGATGAGCACGGGATTTTCCCGATGAATGTTGTTAGGGTTAAGGATAAAATATTAGGATATACGACCGGCTGGAATAGAAAAGTATCCGTATCGACCGATGCATCTATTGGCTTGGCAATAAGTACCGATGACGGTGTGACTTTTAGGAAAATTGGAGAAGGTCCCGTACTAACCTCTTCTTTACATGAGCCTTTTTTAGTTGGTGACGCTTTTGTTACTGTTTATGGCGATACTTATCATATGTGGTATATCCATGGTACAAAATGGGTTAAAGGGACGTCTGCGAAGGGGCCTGATCGTGTATATAAAATTGCACATGCTACATCTAAAGATGGAGTTTCGTGGCGTAAAGAGGGTAGGCAGTTAGTAGAAGATAAATTACTTGACGAGTGTCAAGCTCTCCCATCTGTTATTCATTTTGACAATAAATACCACATGTTTTTTTGTTATCGATACGCCTCTGATTTTAGAACCAATACAAGCAGGTCATATAGAATAGGGTATGCATATTCAACTGATTTGGTTAATTGGATTAGGGATGATGATAATGTTGGAATTGACGTGACAAAAGGTGCTTGGGATTCAGATATGCTATGCTATCCCCATGTTTTTGAAATGGACGGTAATATTTATATGTTATATAACGGTAACGACTTCGGTCGATTCGGGTTTGGTGTAGCTAAGTATGAGAGCTAATATTATATTAGTTTATGCCGGGTAAATGGGTAATCGATATTTGGCATAATTGTTATTTGTTTTTTACTATTGTTAATCGTACTGTTCTGTGGTGAATTAATTGAACATAAAGGGAAAACATTTGACCTTAAGGGCCATAGAAGAGAGCGATCTGGAATTGCTTCAGAAATGGGCCAATGATCCTGTTACACAAGATGGAATCGGCGAAATTCACTTTCCAAGTTCATTAGATTTCCATGAAGAATGGTTCCATAATTTAAAAAGTGATAGGCTGAATCAGCGTTTCGTTGTTGATGTCCCAGAAATTGGGATTATAGGAATTTCCAGTATTGTTAATATCGATTGGCGTAATAGACATGCCTGGCATGGCCTTGTTATTGGAGAATCCAGCTATCGTGGTAAAGGTTATGCTATCGACGCCATTATGGCTACAATGCGTTACTCTTTTGATGAGCTCAATTTAGAACGATTGGATGGATCGATGATTGAATACAATAAGCTTTCTATTGCTACATATTGCGGGAAGAGATTGGGCTGGATAGAAGAAGGGCGTAGGAGAAATTATTTCTTTCGAAAAGGACGTTATTGGGATCAGGTATTGGTTGGTATCACTTCGAAAGATTACCGCGAGCTCTTGGAAAAAACTAATTATTGGGAATAAATGTATTATGAATTCCGAGAGAGATTACAATAAAGAGTTGATTGATATTGGCGACTCTAAATATGCATATAGCTTCGATATCGATGTTATGCATCCGTTCATGATTCGGTCGTTTGAGCCTTTCTTTAATCCAGGGAACGTACTTGAGCTTGGTAGTTTTAAGGGCGATTTTACGCGAAGACTAAATGAGTATTTTGATGATTTAACCTGTGTCGAAGCTTCTGATTTGGCTATATCTGAAGCAAAGCTCAAATTAGATAATGGTGTAAAGTTCGTTAATTCGTTATTTGAGAATGCGAGCCTCCCTTCTCGCTATAACAACGTTGTACTTACTCACGTATTGGAACATTTGGATGATCCTATATTTTTATTGAAACGTATCAACTATGAGTGGTTGGAAGAGAATGGCCGGCTTTTTCTAGTATGCCCTAATGCAAATGCACCTTCGAGACAGATTGCTGTAAAAATGGGGTTAATTTCGCATAATTCAGCCGTCACTAAATCAGAAGCCGAACACGGTCATCGTTGCACTTATACACTGGATACCCTGGAACGAGATGCTGTTACAGCGGGCCTTAATGTGGTTTATCGGTCTGGGATTTTCTTCAAAGCACTGGCAAATTTTCAATGGGATCGCCTTTTGCAGACTGACATAATTACCAAAGAGTATTTGGAGGCATGTTATAAATTAGGTCAACAGTATCCAGATTTGTGTTCGAGTATTTTTTTGTTGTGCGAACGAGGCCAAAAATAGTGAAAATTTCATTCGTTGTTGCTGTCTATCATAATGAAGGTGCTCTTGTTAAAACATATGAAAAGATTCGCTCTGTTTTTTCAACTCAACTGGTTGACGACGAATACGAAATCGTTTTTGTGGACGATGGGTCTAAAGACGGTTCCTTACAAGAGGTATTGAGCTTAAGAAAGCACGACACTCGAGTTAAAGTTATTACGTTTACAAGAAATTTCGGTCAAATGGCGGCTATGCTGGCGGGTTTCAAGGAAGCTACCGGCGATGCAGTCATTAATATATCAGCCGATCTGCAAGACCCTGTCGAACTTATTCCGCAAATGGTTGAAAAATGGCATGAAGGTTCTGAAATTGTAATTTGTTACCGTACGGACCGTTCCGACTCATTGCTTGCAAAATTGTTTTCACGTTTGGCTTATGGCGTTTTACGCATTTCGTTGCCGCAAATACCTCCCGGTGGTTTTGATTTCGTGTTAATGGATAGAAAAGTTATGGATGCATTTAACGCAATCGACGTGCGGCATCGGTTTTTTCAAGGCGATCTACTTTGGACTGGATATAGAACTAGTTTTATTCCTTATATCCGGTTGAAGAGAACTATTGGTAAATCGCAATATAACTTCGGTAAGAAGCTTAAAAATTTTTTGGATGGTGTGTTAGATGCTTCATACCTGCCAATTAGATTTATATCCTTGGTTGGTGTGATAACCTCAGCACTCGGGGTGCTATATAGTCTATCAATTGTCTTCAGTTGGTGGCGTGGAGAGACGCCATTTTCAGGTTGGGCTCCCATTATGATTGCAATCCTTTTGGTGGGAGGATTAATCATGGTAATGCTAGGTGTTATCGGGGAGTATGTTTGGCGGATCAATGAAGAGGTACGAAAAAGACCAAACTATGTCGTTAGGGATAAGTTTCTATGACCAATGCTGGAAAATACACAGTAATTGAAGGAGTCAAATGCTTTAATCCAGAAGTGATGAGTTCCTATGCCGACTATCCGGACAGCGGGTTCCAGCTGACCGATGAGAATGAGGAAAACAGCTTTTGGGTTCGTTCCAGAAATAGGCTTTTTAAAGCTATTGTTTATAATCAAGCTAAAGTGGGTCGGACTAAATTACTGGAAATTGGTTGTGGGACAGGCGGGTTTATTCGACATATTGTAGAGAACGAAAACCTAGAAATAACCGGCTCTGAAGTTTATATTAGTGGGTTGTTGTATGCAAAAAATAAACTTCCTGATGTGGACTTCATTCAATTTGATATTGTAAACGGATACCTTGACCAACAATTTGATTTAGTTATTGCATTTGATGTCCTTGAGCATATTGGTGACGATGTTACCGCGATGGCAAATATTAACCGATTACTCCGTCCAGGAGGGCGTGCGATTATTACTGTTCCCCAGCATATGTTTTTGTGGAGCAGGCTTGATGAAATAGTCAAACACAAGCGTAGATATTCTCGGAAAGAGCTGGTGACCAAACTCAAAAATAATGGGTTTGACATTATTTTTGCTACCTCTTTTGTTTTTATTCTATTTCCGTTGATGTTGGTTTCTCGAATATTTGATAAAGGATTTAAGCAACTAAAATCAGAGAAAGTAGAGTTAGAGAAAAGGGTTAAGTTTCCCCTGTTATTAAATATAATTTTTGATTTTTTTATGCGAATAGATGAAACGCTTATTAAAGCTGGTGTCTCGCTTCCTTTTGGAGGTACCTTAGTGATAGTGGCGCAAAAGAACGACTAAATATTTCAAAAACTCAAGCGGTCTTTCATTTAATATCTGCTGTTGAAAAATGCGCAAACTTAGAGTCGAGGCTACACGATTTACGCTCGTAGGAGGTGCGAATTTTGTTCTAACATTTTTCATATTTACTTCAATGCTGAAGTTGTTGGAAGTGAATTATTTACTTTCGTTACTTACCGCTTGGGGTGTCGGTATGATTTTTTCTTACACGTTGAATTTTATGTGGGTTTTCAATCCAGAGCAGAAAATTCAATTTAGGGCTAGATTTTTCAAGTTTCTATTGGCTAGTGTTTTGTCCATATTGTTGAATATGTGGGTACTGGATTATATTGTAGAAACTACTAATGTTGATCCTTTCCTCGTACAGATGGCGCTAATTCCATTCATCGTGGCTTTCAATTTCACAACAGCGAAGCTTTGGTCAATGCGTTAAATTTTGCGTAAAGACAAGCGAAACTTCTATGAAAATATTGTTGGTAATATGGCTTTCAGCGCTTATGGCGTTGGGTATTAATCATATAGATTCCAATGCATGGCTTAGAGCTCAGTCTCCGTTTGTAGCGATTTTCGCGAGTCATTTAGAAGCTATAAATGCTAAGCCATACATTTACGGGGAAACTTCAGTGACTTCGGTTGGTGAGTTTAAAGCGTCCGATATTGCTTATTTCAGCATAAAGCTACGTTTTCGCGTAGATGCTACAGATGGCTACCCAAATTTGTTTCAAACCGCGCCTATCAATCAGGGAGTACGCCTAGAAATCTCTGGTACTACGGCATCTATTGTTGTTAACGATTCATCTGCTCCTAATGCTATAAAGGGGTTGATAATTACGGAGAACCTTAGAAAAGACCAGTGGTATGATCTTGAAGTGGAGGCGCTTAATGGCTCTTTCGTAAAAGCTAATTTGGATGGATTAGATGTGGCTGATTATCGGAGTTCCAGCTTGTCTGTGTATACCTCTCAGATATTGGTAGGGCAAGGGTTTGATAGTTCTAGATATTTTCAGGGGCGAATAGAAAACGTTTCTATAAAGATAGGCAGTTTTCCCGGTGCTAAAATCCTATATGCATTTTACTTTATCGCATTGGCCGGTTTATTGGTATTTTTGGCTCAACTCTATACAGTTAAAGATCAAATTATTCCGGTAAGCTTTAAGGTCATAAAATATTTTAGACATGTTGATTGGTCTTCTTATATACACCTTGCTTTAGCTTTCGTATTTTGCATAACGCTAATCACTACGTATTTTTTTCCAATATATCCTGACGAGGTTCAGATTAGATTTTGGCTTTCACGCCTTCCCTACGATTATCCCTATAAAATCAGCGGTGCCCCTACGTGCGTTGCTACATTTTTTCAATCTATACCTGCAACAATGTATTTGCCCGGCTTGATAAATTGGCTTATCCATGGCTGGATCACGGATCCTCCCGCGTTAAGAAAAGTCGGTTTATTAGTAGCGTTTCTATGGGTTTCATGCTTGGCTTTTTATCTAAAATTGAAGGTAAAGCAAGAGCTTGTACAAAATGAATCCCATGTACTTAGCTTTTCTCAAGATTTGCGTATTTTGGGTTTTGTCATATCTGTTTTTTCCATTGGGGTTTTTCCAGTTTTTTTGGTAATCAATCGAGGTGAGCAGCTTATCTTTCCTTCGGTTATTTTACTTATATCTATTTTTATTTGGAATCAAAGTCTTGGTCAAAAATATGCTTTAAAAAAATTACTGGGTTTAGTTTTTCTATTTTTTGTTGCTGTTTCCCTTATCCTGTATGGTCATCCAAAAGGATTGTTCCTGGCTCCGTTTTTTTTTGTAGTTGGATGGCAATTATTTCGTCGCTTCGAGTCTCGATTAATTTTTCTTTTTGCAGCGCTACTGTTGGTATTGCATGTTATACAAAACTTCATCGCATTTAAGTATGCGTTTCAATGCGATGAAACTCCTGCATTTCAAAATATGCTTAAAAGCTTTTCTATTGATCCCGGGCTTTTAATCCACGACCCAGGCCAGTTCTTTGATATGGCGTTTAGAAGTTTGAGTATGTTCAGTAAGTATTTACATCAGCTTGGATTTCAAGAGAAGACGGATGTTGACTATCTGCCTAGTTTGCCTCTTACAGTCACAGAGAACGGTATAAATATTTTTATATGGTTAAATGTTTCGTTGGTTTTTTTTACGCTATTTTTTTTAATTCCGTATCAATATTGGAAAGACATTTCAAGTCGGCGATTTCTTACTGTTAATTTTGTGTTGTTGGTTATATTTTGGTGCGTTCTTATGGGGGGGGTATTTAATCTTCCAAAGAATTGGTACGATGCGGGGTATGTTTATTCGCTGCTTTTAATAATTCTAATTTTCTTTTTAGGTGAGAATTTTTCTGGAATTTTTCTGAAGTTTAGAATGAGCATGGTCGTTGTATATTTGGGCTTGGTGGCGTTGTTCTCGCAAGCAATGTTTATCTCAAGATATTTGTCTGAGTTTATGGATGGATACGTCGGTCCTGGCGTCTCAATTGCAAAATATGATACGGCGAAGGCACGTGCTGACTTAATCCTAGCTTCGCAAGTATGTAACATTGACCCGGTTCAAGGAAAAAAAATTTTAGTGGATGATAACTCCTATTTTTTCTTCCAGAAGAGTAAATGGCCAATGGCAATTACTTATGTATGGATTGGAAATGACGATAAGTCTATACGTCAATTTTTTTCAACAGTTGATTCAGATGGTTTGGTAGCCAATTGCAGCTCAATTATATCTCCTTACTCAGGTCTTGTTAAAAAGGCAGGGGATATGTGTTGTATTTCTAAAAGCGATTTAAAGAATTTTTATTTAATACCGTAATGCTTCTGTTTTTAAATTGCTAAAACCGTAAAAATAAAAAATGAATTCATCTTTTAAATGGAATAACCAACTACTAGCGCCGGTACTTATTACGTATAACCGTGGTAATTGCTTGGATTTAACGCTGCAAAAATTTGTCGAAGCTGGTCTGATAGGAATGCAGCTACATATCTTAGATAATGCTTCTACTGATAACACCAAGGATGTGGTTATGAAGTTTCAGAATGTTTGGCCTAACCTTAAGTACCATAAAAATAAATACAATATCGGTGGTAACGGTAATATATTGCGCGCCATAGAGATAACGGATTCTGAATATTGTTGGATTATAGGTGATGATGACGACTGGCATTTACAATTTACTGATGAATTAATTGAGGTATTAAATTTTCAAAATGCCGATATTATTCGATTAGGCTGGCTTGTTGAAGTTTGTAGTAAAGGTAAATCTATTCCTGCGCTGGATCTGGCTTATAATGAGCAATTGTTTTTCGCCAGTATCAGCATGATTTCTGCAACCATTATTCGTCGCAGCGTTGCGGCTGCTCATTTGCCTTCTGCATATATGAATATAGGTGACGCATATCCGCAATTGGTATCTACGATGCTCTCAATGCAGGAGAAGTCTCTTACAGTCTACAGTACTAAAAATGATTTAATGACACATACTCCAAATGCAGCTCCCGGATATTATTTTGGCGATTTGGAGTGGTATGCGGGGTGGTTTAGGACCAGTCGATTTTTGCAGGACAAAAAACTCCGTATAAAATTTATTGCGGAAATCACTCGGTATATGACAAGGGACAGGAATAGTAAGAACGGCTGTTTGTGGTTGGTTAAAGTAGCCTTAAATTACAAGGCCCAAGGTATAAATCAATTCAATTATTTGTTGTCTATGCTGGCATATGGTGATGGTTGGCGCGGTCGCATCCTAATCGTATTGCTGGTCTATTGCTTAATTCCCGGCCGTTTGGCAGGAGGCTTGCGGCGATTTTATCGTAAGCTTTTTAATTTACCCGAGAGAACTTTATCTATTGATCGATCCAGGCTTTGATTTTTTTGCCGAATTGAATTTATAACTAGCCAATCCATTCATTGGATACAGGGAACCCGAGGCAAAACTATATGCAGGTCGATAAGAAAACGTTAGCAGTTTTAGCGCAACGCGGCTGGCAGGCTGGTGCTGGCCTGATTACGCTGTTTTGCATCGCACGATATTTATCGCCCGCTGAACAAGGCTACTACTACACCTTTGCCAGTCTCGCCGGCTTGCAGGCGTTATTGGATATGGGCCTATCCACCATACTGGTGCAACAGGCGGCGCATGAATTTGCCGAATTGACTTGGTTGCCGCATGGGGCGGTCGTTGGTAAAAATGTCGGCCGCTATCTGGCTCTGACTAAAAAAGCGTTGTATTGGTATGGTGTTTCAGGACTGCTGTTTTTGTTGGTTTATCCGGGCGGTTTGTATTTCTTTAGTCATCGGCCCCAGGAGTCGGATTTAGCCTGGCAGCAACCTTGGTTGGTTCTAGTTGTCAGTACCGCAGTAGGTTTGGCCTTATTACCGGTTTTGGCTATAGTGGAAGGCAGCGGTAAAGTTGTGGAGGTCTATTCGCTGCGCTTGGTGCAAGGTATTGTTGGCGCTATCGCCATTTGGTTTACCCTAATGCAGGGGGGCGGTCTTTATGCGGTCGCTATGATGCCCGCATCGGCTGCCTTGATTGCTTTGGTATGGGCACTATTTCGCTATCCGAAACTATGGGTGTCAGCGTTGTTTGGAATTTCTGGAGACTTCGGTTGGTGGCGAGAGCTTTGGCCGATGCAATGGCGTTTGGGAATCAGTTGGCTCTGCGGATATTTTTTAACGCAGATGCATACTCCGCTATTGTTTCAAACTCAGAATGCTGTGGTTGCAGGGCAAATGGGTGTCACCATGACCGTTTGCAACATGTTGGGTTTGTTAAGTTTAGCTTGGATGACGAGCCGAATCCCCGTGTTAGCGAAAGCTGCCGGTCAACAGGATTGGGATTTACTGGACAAGGAATTCAAAAAGGGTTTTAAACGTTCACTTGCGGTATTTGTCCTGGGGGCGGTGTTTTTTGTTTTGATTCGCTATGCGGCCGATTACACGGCGTATGGCGTAAGATTTTTACCGTTTTGGGAAACTTTTGTTCTCATCGGTGCAATTTTGTTTGCCCATATTTCCGGACTGTTAGCTATCTATCTCAGGGCGCATCGTAAGGAGCCCTTTCTTTGGTTGTCCTTGTCAGGAGCGTTGTTGACCGTTGGTGGCTCGGTTTGGTTGGCGCCGAGTTGGGGTTCGGCGGGTATTGTGCTGGTGTTGTTTTTAGTGAATGTTGGGTTCGGTTTTCCGACATCGCTGGTGATGTGGGTAATGCTTCGTAAAAAGTGGCACGCGATAATATAATAAAAATATGAATAAAGAGAATAGGCCCTTGCTAACTATTGCCATTCCAACTTGGAATAGGGCAAATTATTTAGTTAAGAATATCGAACAAATTGTATCTCAGCTTGGTGAATTAACTTATCCAATAGAGATTTTAGTATCCGACAACTGTTCCAGCGATAATACTAAAGACTGCGTCGACGAGTTTTTAAACAAAGGACTTCCGATACGATATATAAGAAACTCGGAGAACATAGGTCCTGATCTAAATATTGCACAATGCTTTAATCAGGCGGCTGGGCAATACGTTTTAATTTTTGGCGATGATGACTTACTGATAGATGGCTCGTTAAAACATCTGGAAAGTTTATTGGCGCGTAAAAATTATGGTGTGGTGTCAGTCCGAGCATATGGTTACGACTTCGACTTTAGGGATGAATACCCTGGCGGTAGCGAGAAGTTGTACGAATTTGCAAACTCAAACGAGTTTATTATCAAGTTAGGTAAGTTTTCGACGTTGATTTCCGTGAATATAATATCCAAGGATTATTTGCAAGGTGTCGATGCTAACGATTACTGCGGAACCAATCTGGTACACATTGATTTAATTTACAGTGCTGCTTTAAAGGCGCCTGTTAATCTATATGTAGACAGCTATTTGGTGGCTTATAAGCGTAATAATAGCGGCGGGTACTCCTTTTCCGACGTGTTCGTTGATAAGTTTGGCGCTATTGTTGATAAATATATTGATAGTGGATTATCCGTCGATACTAAATATAAACTCGAATCGGATATGCTGATAGGCTATTATCCATACTACGTGTTAAGGTTGCGGTTGCAGGGAACTGAAGATTTGAGTATTGCCTATTCACGATTTAATGCCAGATTTTCTCAGCATTGGACTTTTCATTGTTTTGTCGCGCCAATTTTTAAGCTGCCAAAAGGATTGGCAATAATTTACGGTGCTATATCAGTTTTTATCGGAAGAGTGTTGACTGGCGACTTCAGGCGTGGTTGCGCTTTTGTTTGGGTACGGTTAGGCAAATTTATTAGGCATTAGTGTTCTGGCTTATGAGCAATTGTTTTTATTAAAGATTGATAAAGTTCACCTTATTAACATACCGATGATTTCTTTTTGCTAAAGGAGGAGACGGCTATTAATTGTTTCAAGATTCTTAAGTATTTATCTCAAGTCAATGAAAATATCAATTGTCACCGTATCTTATAATGCGGCTGAGTTTATTCACGATAATTTGCAGTCAGTATCGAGGCAGAATTTTAATAACATCGAGCATATCGTCATTGATGGTGGCTCAACCGATGGCACCGTCGATATGGTGTGTAAATACGGTCAGCATCTGGCCAAGTTTATTTCCGAACCTGATCACGGTATTTACGATGCGATGAATAAAGGTATTTTTCTGGCGTCCGGTGATGTCATAGGTACACTGAACGCCGACGATGTGTATGCGGATGACACGATATTATCCCAAGTCGCCGACATTTTTTCTGACCCTACTGTAGACGTCTGCTACGCAGATTTGTTGTATGTCGATAGGTACGATGCTTCAAAAATTGTTCGATATTGGACTTCTTGTAACTATCGTAGCGGTTTATTCGAAAAAGGTTGGATGCCGGCGCATCCCACTTTTTTTGTGCGTCGCCGCCTCTATGAGCAGTTGGGCGGATTCGATTTACAGTTTTCCAGACAAGCAGACTTTGAGTTGACTATGCGATTTCTAGCCGTGAATAAGGTTAAGGCTGTTTATATTCCCAAAATCTGGATAAAAATGCGGATCGGCGGTATTTCCAATAATAGTCTGATCGGCATTATCAAAGGAAACATAGAAGCTTATTACGCTTGCCGAAAGAATAACCTGCCCGTGCGAATGCCGATGTTTATTTTACGTAAGGTTCTTTCCCGGATGCCGCAGTTTTTTAATAGACCGACTGTCCCCGTTAAGTAATTCCGCGTTCGTTCAGGCCAAGATTTACGGGTTCTTTGGTCAATGCTTCCGATACCCTGGAGCCGTTGATAATTTGCTAGAATGCCTGTTAGCTCATTTTTTAGTACAGACATGAAACACATCGAACTTCTCTCCCCCGCCGGCACCATTCGTAATATGCGGTACGCCTTTGCGTTTGGCGCAGATGCGGTTTATGCCGGGCAGCCGCGTTATAGCCTGCGTGTGCGCAACAACGATTTTATGGCCGACAACCTAGCCAAAGGCATAGCCGAAGCGCATCAGTTGGGTAAGAAATTCTTTCTGGCCGCCAATGTCATTCCGCATAATGCCAAGATTAAAACGTTCTTGAAAGACATGGCGCCGATCATTGCGATGCAGCCGGATGCGTTGATCATGGCCGATCCTGGCTTGATCATGATGACGCGGGAACAATGGCCGGAGATGCCGATTCATTTGTCGGTGCAAGCCAATACGGTCAACTACGCCAGCGTCAGATTCTGGAAAAGTATGGGCGTGGAGCGGGTGATTCTGTCACGCGAGTTGTCGCTGGACGAGATCGCCGAGATTCGTCAGCAATGTCCGGACATGGAGCTGGAAGTATTTGTGCATGGCGCGTTGTGTATCGCTTATTCCGGCCGTTGCCTGTTGTCAGGTTACTTCAATCATCGCGATCCGAACCAGGGCACCTGCACCAATTCCTGCCGCTGGAAATACGACACCAAACCGGCTGTGGAAAATGCGGAAGGCGATTATTTGCTGGCTGATAGTGCGGTCATTTCGATGAATGATTTGAATGCCGGGCTCAATACCGCCAGTTGCGGTGGCGCCGACCGGCATCCTTTGGCAGACAATATCTATTTCCTTGAAGAAGAAGGCCGCCCAGGCGAATTGTTGCCGGTTATGGAAGACGAAAACGGTACGTACATCATGAATTCCAAAGACTTGCGGGCGATAGAGCACGTGCAGCGCTTGGTGGAAATCGGTATCGACAGCCTGAAGATCGAAGGCCGTACCAAATCGCATTTTTACGTAGCGCGCACTGCGCAGACTTATCGGCAAGCGATAGACGACGCATTGGCGGGCCGGCCGTTTCAGCCCGAGTTGTTGGGGATTTTGGATAACTTGGCGAATCGCGGTTATACAGACGGTTTTTATCAGCGCCACCATACCCACGAACATCAAAACTACCTATCCGGTTATTCCAAAAGTCATCAGCAGCAATTTTGCGGCGAAATTACCCATTACGACACCGAAACGGGTTGGGCGGATATTAGCGTCAAGAACAAATTTTCGCTGGGCGACAAGTTGGAGTTAATCCTGCCGCACGGCAATCGGGATATAACCGTGGAGAATATGGTCGATAAATACGGTCAGCCCATGCAGGAAGCCTCTGGGGGCGGTTATGAAGTGAAAATTCCACTGCCTGATGCTGATTGCCAGTACGGACTGCTGGCGCGTTATTACTAGCCTTTGGAGGCTGTATGTCATTTCTTACCGGCGCTTTATGTGACCGCTTTTCTGCCCAAGAAAACTTTCAAATTGCCGAGCCTTTGTTCCGGTATTTCGGCGGTAAAAGCCGGTTCAGTGGGCAAATCACGACTTTAAAAGTGTTCGAAGACAACACTTTGGTGCGGACCGTGCTGGAAGAAAAAGTCAATGATCGGGTGCTGGTTATCGACGGCGGCGGCTCAAAGCGTTGCGCCTTGTTGGGGGATACTTTGACTGCTTTGGCGGTCGAAAATGGCTGGCAGGGTATCGTCGTTTACGGCAGTATTCGCGGTTCGGAAGCGATCAACAAAATGCCGATTGGTGTGGTGGCTCTGAACACTCACCCGCTTTGCAGCAGTAAGCACGGACATGGACATCGGGATTCGATGATCACTTTTGCCGGCGTCAATTTCAAAAAAGATCACTATCTTTACGCCGATAGCGACGGAATTATCGTCTCGGAAACAAAATTGGATTAAAATCGTTTTGTCTTAACCAAGTAAAATACTCAAGAATATGCAAATCGTACTCGCAAACCCTCGTGGATTCTGTGCCGGCGTAGACCGGGCTATTGAAATTGTCGATCAAGCGATCGATACCTTCGGTGCACCGATTTATGTGCGGCACGAAGTGGTGCATAACCGTACGGTAGTTGACGGCTTGAAGGAAAAAGGCGCGATTTTTATCGAAGAACTCAGTGACGTGCCGGTGGGGTCCTACCTGATTTTTAGTGCCCACGGTGTGTCCAAGCAGGTCCAAAAAGAAGCGGAAGAGCGCAAGTTAACGGTTTTCGACGCGACTTGTCCGTTGGTTACCAAAGTGCACATGCAAGTAGCCAAACATGCCAAACAGGATAGGGAAGTGATTCTGATTGGCCATGCCGGCCATCCCGAAGTTGAAGGCACTATGGGGCAGTACGATAAGTGCACCGAGCATGGCGACATTTATCTGGTTGAAACCCCGGATGATGTAAAAAACCTGAGAGTCAATAATCCGGATAATTTGGCTTATGTCACCCAGACCACATTGTCTATGACCGACACCAAAATAATGGTCGACGCCTTGCGAGAGCAATTTCCGTCCATCAAGGAACAGAAAAAAGACGATATTTGCTACGCCACCCAAAACCGCCAAGACGCGGTCCACGATCTGGCAAAGATTTCGGATCTGATTTTGGTGGTGGGTTCGCCGAACAGCTCCAACTCCAACCGCTTGCGGGAAATCGCCGAACAGCTGGGTAAGCAGGCGTTTTTGATCGATACCTACAAGGATTTGAAACAAGAGTGGCTGGAGGGCATCAACGTAGTCGGCGTGACTGCCGGTGCGTCCGCGCCTGAAGTGCTGGTGCAGGAAGTCATTAATCAACTCAAAGAGTGGGGCGGCGAAACCACCCAGGTTCGTGAAAACAAAGGCATAGAAGAAAAAGTGGTATTCTCGATTCCGAAAGAATTGAAAAAACATATGGAAGCTTGATTCCGTTTCCGACTGGAGAATTTTTATGAGCCTTACTGCCCAAGAACTGGTGGCTGCCGCCAAACAACAGATTACCGAAATCGACGTGGCGACTGCGCAAACGCGCTTGAGCAGTTTATTGCTCGATGTGCGCGAGCCCGCGGAATACGCTGCCGGGCATTTGCCGGGGGCTGTCAATATTCCTCGTGGCTTGTTGGAATTTAAGATCGATAGCCATCCGGATTTTCAAGGTCGGCAACAGGCGGACATAGTGGTTTATTGCCAGACCGGCGGACGTTCGGCACTGGCTACTCGGGTCTTGAATCAAATGGGTTATAGCGGTGCGGTTAGCATGGCGGGCGGGTTTAAAGCCTGGACGGAGAGCGGTTTAAGCGTTGAGTGAGTTAAATCAAGTCCGCATCGATAAATGGCTGTGGGCCGCGCGTTTTTTCAAAACGCGCGGTCTGGCCTCCGATGCGGTCAATGGCGGCAAGGTGCACGTCAACGGCCAGCGCTGCAAGCCGGGCAAGGAAGTGAAAGTCGGCGATTTGATTAGCGTTACCAAAGACCAATACACTTGGGAGCTTACGGTGACTGATCTGAATAATCAACGCCGTCCGGCTAAAGAGGCTGTGGCGCTTTACAGCGAAGACCAAACCAGTATCGATAAGCGGCTTAAGCAAATCGAGCTACACAAGCAGCAGCAAGCCTTGCTGCATCCGTCAGAGCGCGAGCATAAACCCAACAAAAAACAACGCCGGCAAATCCATCGCTTCAAACAGGACGCGCTCTAAGCACTATTGGTGCGTCGAACAAAACAATAGCCACAAAACACACTTCAATTTATCATTCCCGGCTAACTTGCATGGAATTAGTGCTTGAATAGCGTCTATCCGCGGCATCAAGATGCCTTACGATAAATTTTATCGCGTCACGATTAAGCGGCGCCTAAGAACTCGATTCTACATTTAAACGATACTGCATCGGGCACATGCCTGCCTGGGTTTCGCGACACCATAGGATATTTAATGTCGATACGTTGTTTTTCAGTCCTGACTACTGCATTGCTCACCAGCGGTTTGCTGGCCGGTTGCGCCACAACCCGGCAAATTGCCGTCGATTATCCCAAAACCGAGTCTTTACCGATCAAGCCGCTACGCGGTCAATCCATGGTGAGCGGTGACGACTACTATGTACAATTGGTCTCCGACTTTGATTTCAAAGGGGATAACGCCCTGAAAGGCGGTTGCAGCGATGTCGGTGGTCATTACGAAAACGGTGACCTGTCCGCGGCGCTGGTATTCAGTGTGCATAACGATGCCTTAAAACTGAAGCGCGAAGCCAGCGGCTTTTTGTACCAAGCCACGACCGGCAAATGCAATTTCAAGCTGGAAACCAAAAAATCTTATCTAACCCCTTGGTTAAGACTCGATTCCAGCAAAGACACCCTGATCGAATACAACTTTCTGACCAGTAACAGCCACGAAGCCAATCTTTCCCAGTTAATTAACGACGTGAATGCCGCCAGCAGTTTGTTCGCATTCACCGGTGTCGGCGCGGGTATGGCGGTGATGGGCAAGCTGGCCGGCAACTGGGTGGAGAGCAATCCGCAAGTGGTGGCCAAAACTCCCGCAGCCGGTACTTCTGGTAACGGTAAATACAGTTCCGAGACGCATTCTTTGCCTGCCAGTGTGGTACTTGCGGGGGACAGCAGTAGTTTCAATCAAATTCGTCTGGGTGTTTATGAGGTGGTTGAAGGTGGCTTGAGTGCTTGGTCTTCCGAAAGCAAACTGCTGGGCGAATTGCGGGTATACCCGGAAATAGTCTCCTCATTACTGTTGAAAACCTCGGGCGACCTGCCGCCCGACGCGCATGATTTGTCACTTGATGAGTTGTGGCGGATACCGATTCAAACGGCCAATGGCGAAGTCAGTTTGCGGCAGTTGATCGATCAAGTCGACCCGGCCGCGAAACCCAATCTGCAACCGGATTGGCAGAATTACCCGGATGTGGAAAGCCAATGCCGGCGCTTGAAGCTGGCGATGAAGGATTTGGGCTTCAATAAATTTGATCGCAATGCGGTGTTGTACTATTTCCTGAGCAAAACCTCGCCGGATTGGAAAAACTTTAATATCTCCGCGCAGCGGGCCATGACCGACGAAATCCGCCCCAAGTTGCTGGAACAATATCGGGCTAAGGACTTCGCCGGCTGTCTGGCGAGCGAAGACTACGCCGTCATGAAGAGCATGAAGCTAGCGGTTAACACCGAGCAGGATTGGGAGGCGCTGACCAACTCCCGGCAGAAAAAAGAAGGCGTCATCAACCCAATTCAATCGGCGGCGCGGCAATTTTTGTCGGCTTTGCAAAATCCCAACAAAGACGAAGCCGCTCGGCAGCTATACCCGTTATTAAATACCGAAAAAGGCGGGAACGGCACGGTGCTACTGCAAAACCATTTGGGCAACTTTGGTTTGGAAGCGCTACTGCAAGTGCCGACGGTTGCTGACGAAGGCGTGCTCATCAACGCCGCTCAGCTGGCGGGTGTGTTTAGTGGGCTCAATGTCGAGACCTACACTTGTGCGCGTCCGGCTCAAGATCAAGGTCAGCCTTTGGCGAATATCGGCATCATGCTGTTTGTCACCAAACCCGGCAGCCCGCGTGAAAAAGGCGGGGCTTTGGAATTTGAGTTAGTGCAAGGCAAGATTACCCGCCTTGCTTTTCAACATCCGTCCTTTCGAGATTTCGAACAAAACCTGGCCGATTATCCGGATCTCGGTGGATGCCGGATAGATGCCGATTTGTTGAATAAGCTGCACTAGTTTCCAGCGTGTGGTGGTGACAATGAATCGAAAAAACGGCTTGATCGCAGGATTGGGGCTTATTGCGCTTTTGGCGATCTACGCCTTATTGGGGTTTTACCTGGTGCCGGCACTGGCCTTAAAAAAACTACCGGCTTTAATTCTGGAAGAAACCGGACAGCAAGCCCGGCTTTCGGCAATTCGCTTTAACCCCTTCAAATTCACACTGACCTTGGAAGGCTTTGCCCTGGCGGCGAAAGACGGCAAAGATCTGGCGGGTTTCGAGCGTTTATTTGTCGATTTGGACACCGTCGAGTCGGCAAAGCTGGGCGGTGTGGTTTTAGATGTCATTGATTTGCATAATCCGCAAGTCAATATCGAACGTCGCGCCGACGGCGCATTCAATTTTGCGGATATAAAAACCAAGCAATCAGAGTCGCAGCCTGACACAACAGACAGTGACGGCGAAAGCTTGGCGCTGTTGGTTCATCAAATCGCGATCACAGAAGGACGCATAGGCTGGCAGGATGCTACCAGCGGTCAAGTGCTATCGGAAAACCTGTTACCGCTTAATCTATCACTCAACGAATTCAGCACTCAGGCGGCAAGCAGTGCGCCGGGCGAATTGAGTGTGGGTTTGGAATCGGGCGGTACTATCCAATGGCATGGCGATTTCTCGATTGCACCGCTGGCTTCTAAGGGGCAGTTGCAGTTGGAAAAAATAGGTCTCGCCAGAAGCTGGCAATTATTTTTGCAACAAATCCTGCCGGTGGAAATCGTCAACGGCGTGCTGGGTTTGCAAGTCGATTACACGCTTGCCCAAGCAGCGGATGGGATGCTCACAAAACTAAGCAACGGCAATGTCGAGATCAAACAGCTGGAGATCACCGAGAACAATCACGGTAAGCCCTTAGTTAGTCTGCCGGCCTTGGCGGTCAACGGCATTAATGTCGATGTTAATCAGCAGCAAGTTGAGATTGGTGCGGTATCCAGCAGCGATGCGGGGATTAGCGCATGGTTGCAAGCGGACGGTGTTGTCAATTATCAGGCTTTGTTTGCCGGAGATGCCGCGGCTCAAGACGTTAATCAACCAACTGCACCGCCGGCGGTTGCCGAGGAAAGCAAGCCCTGGCTGGTTAAAGTGGATGAGCTGGCATTCAACAACTACAACGTTCATTTCACCGATTACAGTTTGCCGAAGCCGCTGGAGCTGCAACTGAGCGAGTTGAGTGGCAAGGTGCAAAAATTTAGCACGCAGGACAGTGGTAAATTGCCGGTGCAATTGAGCTGCAAGTTCAATAATACCGGCGGGTTGAAAGTGGACGGCGAGATGAGTTTGCAGCCTTTTGCGGGGTCTTGGGCGCTGTATATTCACGATATTAACCTGAAAGTGTTCCAATCTTATCTGGACCCCTTTTTAAAACTGGAATTGGTGGATGGCGATTTCAGCGGGAAGGGTAATTTGCAATTAGCGGTGGCCGAACAGCTGCAACTCACGTTTCAAGGGGACGCGAATTTAGAAGGTTTGGTGACTCGGGATCAGCTCAAAAATGTGGATTTCTTGAAATGGTCCAATCTGGAGGTGTCGGGAATAGACATCGATTTGGCGAAACAGGATTTCAAATTCGCCAAGGTAATGTTTGACCGTCCTTACCTGCGGTTTAATATCAAAAAGGATGGTAAAACCAATATCGACGATCTAATGCTGCCGCAAACACCCGCAAAACCAGCGCCGGCAGCTAAACCTCCTGCAAAACCGGCGGCCGGCAAATCCACCGAGCCGCGGGTCAGTATCGGTAAAATCGAACTGAAAGAGGGTAAGTCGGATTTCTCCGACTACTCCTTGATATTACCGTTCGTAGCGGCCATGAACAGTCTCAACGGCGAAGTCAGCGGTTTTTCCTCGGACAAAGATGCCGAGGCCAAGTTGGCTTTAAAAGGCAAGGTTTACGAGATGGCCTCGGTCGGTATCAAAGGCAAATATCAATTCGATACGGGGGATTCGGACATTGCCCTAAATTTTACTAACATGCCTTTGCCGTTGATTACGCCTTATATGGCTGAGTTTGCCGGCTACCGGATTGAGAAAGGCCAAATGGCGTTGGATTTGCGCTACACCATCAAGCAGGCGCAGTTGGCAGTGCAGAATAAATTGCTCATTGATCAGTTGACCTTGGGTGAGCATGTGGAAAATCCGAATGCGGTGTCCTTGCCTTTGCATTTGGCGATTGCCTTGCTGAAAGATGCGGACGGCAAAATTAATCTGGATTTTCCCATCACCGGCAGTCTGGAAGATCCGAAATTCAGTATTGGTTCCTTGCTGGCCGATGTGTTGGTTAATCTGATCTCTAAAGTGGCGATGTCGCCGTTCAAAGCGCTGGGTTCGCTGCTCGATGATGACAAGGATTTTAGCGCGGTGGCTTTCGCACCGGGCAGTGCTGAATTGGCTGTCGAAGAATCCGCCAAACTGGATCAGCTTAATAAAGCCTTGCTCAGCAAACCCGAGTTGACCCTGGAAATCAAAGGTATTGCCTACCAAAACATGGATTGGCCGGCGATGCGCTTTGAAGCAGTAAAGGATGTATTGAAAAAAATGAAGTCCGGCGAGTTGCGCGACAAAGGTGAGAAAGTTCGGCACGAATACATTGAATTGACCGACGATGACTACAAGCGCTTGCTGGCCAAGTTTTTTGGCGAAGTCTTCCCGCAGGAGATGGATAGATCCTTATTAGGCAAGCCGCGGATCAAGGCTAATCCGGACTCTGATTTTTACCCGTTGGCGCAACAGAAATTGGAAGGCATTTTTCCACCCGATCCGCAGCGCCTTAACGATCTGGCGATTGCCAGAGCCAATCATATCGCGCAGTATCTGGCCGAACCTGGCGGGATTAGCAAAGATAGGCTGTATCTAATGGCGACCGAGTTGAATCAGGCTGAAACAGCCGATGGGATTAAATCGGTGCTATCGTTGAGCGTTTCACAGTAAACGGAAGCTTACACTGTTTGTAATATAATGGCGTTTACGCAGCGATAGTGGCGCATCGATTTGTATTTAAGGTTTTATAAAAATGGAGATTCAAATGGCAACCCAGTTCTTTCGATTTATTCCGCTGTTGGCGCTAAGCGTTGGCGGACTGTTTTTCGTGTCTCCGGCGGCTGCGCAATCGCTAACATCCTGCACGATGACTTACAAGTTGAGCGGTTGGTCACTCGTTTATAAGCAATACGATGGCCTGGGTAATATCAGCTGCAGTAACGGACAGCGGGCGCAAGTTGCACTGGCGTCCAAGAGCATAGGTTTTACCATCGGTAAATCGGAAATCGAGGGGACCGGGGTGTTTTCCGAAGTTAGAAATCTGAATGAAATCTACGGCAGCTTTGCGGCTTTTGAAGGGCATGCCGGTGCCACTAAATCGATAGACGGGCAATTGTTAACCCGAGGCGAAATTTCTTTGGCGCTGTCCGGCAAGGGGCGCGGTATAGACATTGGCGTGACCTTGGGCGCTTTGACTATCTCACCTAGATGATCGGTTTTTGCGTTGCCGGTGCTTACCGATAAGGTCTGGGATTTTGCTGATTATGTCGATGGTAGGTGACCCGTGCCGTTTGTAGTCCGAGATCAGACGGGAGCAATTGTGCAACTGCGCGACAGCGGCGACGAGTGGCTCGATGTCGACCACCCGGAAGTAGTTGCATTCTTGCAGCAGGTCCCAAGTGATAAGGCAAGGGAAGCCTTGTCAGCTACCGATAACGATATGGTCAGGGTCATAGACGACTTGGTGGATTTACTGGTAGCCAATCAGGTGTTGATTTTTACTGAGCTTCCTGAGCGCGTGCAAACCAAGTTATTGGCAAGGAAGCAACTCAGAAAGGATGTGAATGCTTTGCAAAATTTGATGGTAGACGACGAAGGGTTGTTCTAGGCAATGGTTGATGGCTTAGCAACACAGCGTGCTGTTGGTTTTGTCGCCTATTGGGATGTCATCCTGAATAGTGAGCGATTCGCAGCACGTTCATCAATAATGGATGCTCTGTGAAAAACTCTTTTTTTCTGGTCATACCCCAGCAAAAAAATGATCCCCAATTATCGGCGTCGTTTACCGACGATGCGCTACGGCAATGGATCGCGGAACTGCCGACAGCCAATCCCGGTCTGGCTGCCCGTTTGTTTTACGAGTTGTTAGGTGAATTAATTTCGGTGGAAATGCCGGCGGCAAAGCGCTTGCATGCATTGGAGTTACTCAAAGACAGCTTCTACTTGATCGACGATTATTTGCGCTCGCGGTTAATCAAGTTCGGTTTCCCAAAGGGCGAAAGCGAAAAAAAAATCTTCGGCTTGGCCTGCGCAATCGAAAGACAATTTACCATCGGCTATTGGAGCGTGGTCAAGGATTTGACCCGCCGCGAAATCGGTTGGTTGCAGGGTAAATCCACGGCCTTGGCGATACAGCGGACTATCCGGGGTTTGAGCCGTATTGTGATAAGTCATTACATGATGAGCTATCCGGTGCCGGATTGGATCTGGATCGATTTGCACTCGTTGTATAAACTCGCCATGAAGCTGGATAAGGCGGGCTCCAAGGTGGCCGACCAGGGCGGTATATTCAGCAAACTGTCGTCAGTCGAAGACAGCTATAAACAAATATTGCTGTTAAGTTTGGCCTATCCATCCGGCTTAATGCAGAAAGAGTTTCAACTGGTTTATGAGTTTCTCGAGAAAATCAGCGATTTTCTGCAAATCGAAACCAAACCGGTAGCCGAACAAGCCGTGCAATGCGCGATTTTAATGGACGAAGACCTGCCGCCGGCTTTTTTGCTCGGCGGCACACAGACAGATCGCCGGTCGGATTCGGCCATGCTTTACCTGAATCTGACCAAGTTGGGTAAAGTCATCAAGCAGGCGGACAAGTTGTGCAGCAAGGAGGAAGCGCGCTTTAGTTCGCTGGAAGTCGATAAGAATAATCATCAAAAGCTCTCGGCGGAACTGTTCGACTATCTGATGCAGCGCTGGCAAGGGAAGGAGCCGCAAGGGACGGTCTATTTTGCCGATAGGCTGGATAGATATGTGGCTATTGGTTTGGAAACGACCTATGATCTATTGGAAACCGGTAGACCCGGTCTGGAAACCGGTCTGGAAATACGGGCCGAGACTGACTCCGAACGCGCCTTGTCCTGTAATTTCCACAAGGAAGGCGTGTTGTCTATCGGCAGCTTGGTGAGTTTTCGTAAGATAGACGCGATGCCGCAACAACGTTCGCTCGGCGTGGTTTGCAAAATACTGCTCCCCAAGCAGGATTCCAAGCTGATATTCGAGGTGATGGTCATCGCCGCGCAAGCTTTCCCGGTGGCCTATCAGGCGCTTGAGGCGGATACCGATGCGGAGCGCAAGAAAGCCTTGATCTATGGCATAAGAGATAATGAAGGCGAAAAGAGCTTTATCATCATGGATTCTTTTCGCTTGAAAGACGGCGATTTATTGCGAATGTTCATGGGGCATGAGAATTTTCCCATTATTTTGAACGGCCGTAGAAATATCGGCTTGGGCTATTGGCAGTTCGAATGCCGGCGTATTCTGGACGACGTTGTTCCCACGCAGAACAAGAAGAAAGGCTATGATTTTATATAACAAAGACGATTGCCGACCGGTTCCGACAGGGAATAGGCGGCAGAACCCAGCAAACAGACTCAATGACAGCAAATACCGATCAGACATCTGATTTTAACGCCCTCGTCGATCCGCACGCCCAGCGTGAGGCCGAAAAATACGAGAATCCCATCCCCAGTCGCGAGCTGATTCTCCAGCTTATTCAAGAAGCCGGCAAGCCGCTACGCCGCCAACAAATCGCCCAACAATTTGCCCTGGAAACACCTGATGCCCTGGAGGCGCTGCGCCGCAGGCTGCGCGCCATGGAGCGTGACGGCCAGTTAAGTTTTAACAGCCGGCAAAAATATTGCTTGGGCTCCGGCGGCAACACTATCGCCGGACGGGTGCTTGGCCATCCGGAAGGCTTCGGTTTCTTGAAACCCGATGACGGTAGCGAAGACCTGTTTTTGTCGCCGCGGGAAATGAAGCCGCTGATGCCTAATGACCGAGTCATCGCGCGCGTGGCCGGCATTGATAGACGCGGCCGTCGCGAAGCGGCAGTGATTGAAATCAGCGAACGCAATACGCATCAAGTGGTCGGTCGGTTTTTTACCGAGGGCCGCGTGGCTTATGTGGTGCCGGATAACAAAAAGATTGCCCACGAAGTACTGATTGCCAAGGAAGACGTTGGTCATGCCAAACAAGGCCAGATCGTGGTCGCAGAGATAATTCAGCAACCTAGCCAGCATTGCCAGCCCTTGGGCCGCATCATCGAAGTACTGGGCGCGCATATGGCGCCGGGCATGGAAATCGAAATGGCGATTCGCTCGCACGATTTACCCAATCAGTGGCCGGACCAGTTACTAGAAGAAATTAAGGAGCTCACGCCGCAAGTCCCGGAGTCCGCCAAGCAGGGCAGGGAAGATATTCGCAAGTTGCCCTTGGTCACCATAGACGGCGAAGATGCCCGGGATTTCGACGATGCTGTCTACGCGCAAAAAACCCCGAAAGGCTGGAAGTTATTGGTGGCGATTGCCGACGTCTCACATTATGTAAAAGTCGATACGGCCTTGGATGCCGAAGCCAAAAATCGCAGTACCTCGGTATATTTTCCGGAAAAAGTCATTCCGATGCTGCCGGAGATACTGTCTAACGGTTTGTGTTCGTTGAACCCGGAAGTGGATCGTTTATGCATGGTCTGCGAATTACTGATCAACGATGAAGGTAATGTCCTGCGTTCGCGGTTTTTTGAAGCTGTGATGCGCTCCCATGCGCGTTTGACCTATACCGACGTAGCAAAAATGCTGGTGGATGGCGATCAGAAGCTGGCAAAAAAACACGCCGCTTTGCTGCCACATTTACAGACTCTGTACGACTTGTACAAGGTGATGCGTAAGCAGCGCGAGTTGCGCGGGGCGATGGATTTCGACACCCAGGAGACCAAAATCGTCTTTGGGCCAGAGCGCAAAATCGCTGAAATCGTGCCTTTGCAGCGCAACGATGCCCATAAGCTGATCGAAGAATTTATGATTACCGCCAACACGGCAGCGGCGAAGTTTCTGAACAAGAAAAAAATGCCGCGCCTGCTGCGGATCCACGATGGCCCCGGCCCGGATAAATTACTGGCACTGAAAACCTTTCTAGGCGAACTGGGTTTATTTCTGGGGGGTAAGGCTCAACCCACGCCATTGGATTACATGCATCTGCTGGAGTCGGTAAAGGAACGTCCCGACGCGCATTTGATTCAGACGATTTTGCTGCGCTCCATGTCGCAAGCCGTTTACAGCCCGGAAACCAAAGGTCATTTTGGCTTGGCGCTGGATGCTTACGCGCACTTTACTTCGCCGATTCGCCGTTATCCTGATTTGCTGGTGCATAGGGCGATCAGGCATTGTCTGGCCGGTAAGTCGGTTGATAGTTTTTATTACACGCATCCTGACATGGTGTTGTTGGGTGAGCATTGTTCGGCGAACGAGCGCCGCGCCGACGACGCCACCCGCGATGTGGTGAGCTGGCTGAAATGCGAATACATGATGGACAAGATCGGCGAAGAGTTCGACGGCGTGATTTCCGCCGTGACCGGTTTTGGCTTTTTCGTTGAATTGCAATCGATTTACGTGGAAGGCTTGGTGCATATCGCCTCCCTGGTACAGGATTATTTTGCTTTCGACGCCAGCAAGCATCAGCTGTACGGCGAACGCACCGGTGTGCGGTACCGCTTGGGTGATATGGTTAAAATCCGGGTGGTGCGGGTTAATCTGGACGACAAGAAAATCGATTTCGAGTTGATACAGTCGGGTAAGAAAATCGCCAAAACCAAGTCATCTTCCAGCCGTAAAAAAGTTGCAGCTAACAGCAAAACTGTTAAATCAGATAACGATAAAAAAGCCCCAAGTAAGCCAAAAGCCAAAAGACGCCGTCGCTCATGAATTTAACCCAATTGTTTGGCATTCATGCGGTGCAGGCCGCGTTGGATTATTCGCCACAGAAAATTCGCCGTGCTTGGGTGGATAGTCAACGCCAAGATGTTCGTTTGAAGCAGGTGATTGACGATCTCGCCAAGCTTGGCATCAATCCGGAAAAAACCGAGCGCAAAAAACTCGAAAAGATGGCCGACGGCAAAAATCACCAAGGCATTGTGGTGGCTGTGGAATTGCCGGCGATGCGTAGCGAAGACCAACTTAAGCAGGATGTCGAAGCGCTAACCACTACGCCGTTTTATCTGGTGCTGGATCAAGTGCAAGATCCGCATAATCTTGGCGCTTGTCTACGCACCGCCGATGCAGTAGGTGCGCATGGCGTGATCGTCACCAAAGACAATGCCGCCGGGATTACGCCGACGGTTTGCAAAGTAGCCAGTGGCGCGGCGGAAACGGTGCCGGTTTATCAGGTCACCAATCTGGCCAGGGTACTGCGCTGGTTGAAAGAGCAGAACATTTGGATCATGGGCGCGGCCGGCGAAGCCGAGCAGACCGTGTTTCAGACGAAGCTGGATATGCCCCTGGCGGTGGTAATGGGTACGGAAGGTACCGGCATGCGCCATTTGACCCGTCAGCATTGTGATTTTCTGGTGAAGATTCCTATGGCTGGACAGGTGGAAAGCCTAAACGTATCGGTGGCGGCTGGCGTATTGTTGTACGAAGTGTTTCGGCAGAAACTGCTTGCTTAAACGGCATGAAGCGAATTTTCTATGCGGCGGCGGCTCTAGTTGCTAGTGCGTTAAATTCTATTGCTCATGCCGAAATTGATGCACGAGCGATTGCCTTTAATTGCCGGAATTGTCACGCCGAGTCGAGCTTGGATGCCAAAAGCTCAATCCCTTCTTTAAAAAATTTATCCGCACAACAGATCCGGCAAGCCTTGCTGGATTTTAAATACGATAAAAACCCAGCCACATTGATGCCCCGTCTGGCTAAAGCTTATAGCGATGCTGAACTTGCGGCTGTTGCGGAATTCTTGAGTCGAAATTAATGGCTGGGTTATCCCGCAGACGTTTTTTGCAAGGGGTTGCTGGCTTGGGAGCGGGCGTTCTTGGCGGTTGTGGCGGGGTGCCGCTCCGTAGTGGCGGTAAAGCGCATGTCGTTGTGGTCGGCGGCGGCTTCGGCGGCGCGACGGCGGCGAAATATCTGCGTTTGCTGGACGCGAATATTCAAGTCACGCTGATCGAACCCAAAGCCAAATATATCACTTGTCCCGGCAGTAATTGGCTGTTTGCCGGTTTGGCGAACCTCGACCAATTGACGGTCGATTACCAGGATTTACAAGACAGATATGGCGTCAAGCTGTTAGTTGATCGCATTAGTAGTTTGGACGCTGCACAAAGGCAATTGCGCTTGGCCGGGGGACAAAGTGTCACCTATGACAGGTTAATCATGTCGCCCGGCATAGATTTTCGCTGGGATGCGATGGCCGGTTACGATCAGGCCGCCGCGGAGCAATTTCCGCATGCCTGGCAGGCCGGCCCGCAGACATTGATGCTGGCGAGGCAACTGCAAGCGATGCCCGATGGTGGGGTGGTGTTAATAGTGGTGCCGGGCGATCCTTATCGATGTCCGCCTGGCCCTTACGAGCGAGCCAGTATGATGGCTTATTGGCTGAAACAACATAAGCCACGGTCGAAAATTCTCATCCTCGATGCCAAACGCAGCTTTTCCAAGCAGGCGCTGTTCGAAGCCGGCTGGACAAAACATTACGGCTATGGAACCGCCAATAGCCTGATCGATTGGCATAGTTTGGCGGATAATCCTTTGCTCGAACTGGATAAGCAGAATAGGATGCTGACTAGCGAATTCGGCGACAGATTCCGGGGCGATGTTTTGAATATCATTCCGCCGCAAACCGCCGCACAAATCGCCTTGCAACATGGTTTGACCGATAGCACCGCTTGGTGTCCGGTTCGGCCGTTGACCGGGCAATCGTTATTTGACGAGTTTATCCATGTAATCGGCGATTCCGCGCACTACGCGCCCATCCCTAAATCCGCTTTTGCCGCGAATTCCGAGGCCAAAGCGTGTGCGTTGGCGGTGACGAGCTTGATCAATCAGTCGCCCATCGCTGAAGCGCATTGGCTCAATACCTGCTATAGCCTGATCACGCCTGAGCACGGTATTTCCGTGGCCGGAGTTTACGAACTGGACTCGGCCAACGCGATTGCGCCGGTGAAAGGAGCTGGCGGCGTCAGTGCGCGAACGGATGGCGAAGCGGTCGCTATGGAAGCGGATTATACGCGTGCCGTTTATCGGAGCTTGATTGCCGATACATTTGGTTAATTTGATCATAAATGTTTTATTTCAATAGTTTGTGTTAGTTTTTTGTAATTTTTTTTGAATTGTTTTTCCTTGCAATTGAAACTGAATAAGAAAGCAATTTTTCGGCCAGAATTTGCGAGTATTTACCATTGAAGGCGCGGGAATCCGAAAACAGCGTGTTACAATCGCGCCTGTTCCTTTTCCATGGTTGACTGCGTGAAGAAAAAACCGCTATTCCAAATACTGTTGCTGAGTATGCTGTCCGGCAAGGCCGCTCATGCAAGCAGCTTTGTAGTTGAGGATATTCAGGTCAAGGGCTTACAAAGAATTTCCGCCGGTACTGTCTACAACTATTTGCCGGTTAATGTCGGCGAAACCTTTTCCGAAGACAAGCAAGCCGCGGCCATCAGAGCCTTATTCAACACCGGATTTTTCAAGGATATATCGCTGGAACGCGATGGCGGCACGCTGGTGGTGAATGTGGTCGAGCGGCCTTCGGTCGCGAAAGTGGTTATCGAAGGCAACAAGGACATCAAAAAAGAAGATTTGACCGAAGCCTTGAAGAAAATCGGCTTGGCGGAAGGCAAGGTTTACAACAAACAAATCCTGGATAAGGTTGAGCAAGAACTGCGCCGGCAATATTTTAGCCACGGTAAATACGGCCTGAAAATTAAAACCGAAGTCTCGGAATTGACGCGTAACCGGGTCGGTATTCATATCGATATTTCGGAGGGCCGGGTTGCCAAAATCAAGCAAATCAATATCGTCGGCAGCAGATCCTTTGCCAACGATGTATTGCGGAAAGAATTCGAATTAAGCACGACCAACTTCCTGTCTTTTTATTCCAAAGACGACCAATATTCCAAACAAAAGCTGTCCGCCGATTTGGAAAAGCTGCGTTCGTATTACCTGGATCGCGGTTATATCAATTTTTCCATTGAATCCACTCAGGTCGATATTACGGCTGATAAAAAGGAAATTTACATCACCATCAACGTCAAGGAAGGCGATGTGTACACCTTGGAAAAGGTCAAACTGTCCGGTGAGTTGATCGTGCCGCCGGAAGAGCTGATCAAATTGGTTAAAGTCGGGCCCGGCGAGATTTTCTCCCGGAAGAACGCCACCGAAACGTCTAAGTCTATTTCTGACCGATTGGGCGACGAAGGCTACACCTTTGCCAACGTCAATATGGTGCCGGAAATTAACGAGCAGCAAAAAACCGTGGCGATGACCTTCTTTGTCGATCCGGGCAAACGTGTGTATGTGCGACGAATTAACGTCAAGGGCAACACCAAGACCCGTGATGAAGTGATTCGCCGGGAAGCTCGGCAAATGGAGTCCAGTTGGGCGGCCAGCAGCAAGATTGAACGAACTAAGACCCGTCTGGATAGATTGGGTTATTTTGAGGAAGTAGGTGTAGAAACCCCGCCTGTAGTGGGTTCGGCCGATCAGATCGATGTCAATTACACCATCAAGGAAAAAGCCTCCGGTAACTTGCAGGCTGGTGTCGGTTACTCGCAGGTGCAAGGGATTATTTTTAACGCCAACGTGTCGCAAGACAATATCTTCGGTACCGGTAAGCGGGTAGATTTTGCCTTTAACAACAGCAGTATTTTGACGCGCTACAATCTGGGTTTTTCCGATCCTTACTACACGTTGGATGGCGTGGCGATGGGCTACAACCTCGGTTACACATCTCGAAATGCTTATGCGGCTAACTTGGCGGCTTACAACACAACGATCACTAACGCCGGTATCAACTTCGGTATCCCGTTGAATGAGTTCGACCGCATTGGTTTCGATATCGATCTAAAGCGCACCGAGATCGAAAATACTAACTTATCGTCGGACACGATTCTAAAATTCTTAGGGTTTCAGAAGGGTGATAATATCTCGGCTATCAGATCCAGAAGCTTTGATACCCTGTCAACTTCTGCCGGTTGGACTCACGATACTTTGGATAGAGCGACTTTTGCCCACAGCGGTGGACAGCAGAGGCTGTCCGGATTGATTACTGTACCCGGTAGTGATCTGGAATATTTCAAAGTCGGATATAAACATCAGCATTATTTCCCCTTATCCAACGACTTTACCTTCCGTTTGTTAGGTGAGGTGGCGCATGGCGGCAGCTACGGTGGTAGTTCCGGTTTGCCGTTTTTTGAAAACTACTTTGCCGGTGGTACTGGGGACGTTCGCGGTTTTATGCAAAACACCCTGGGTGTAATCGATACAAACGAAATCAATACTGCCAACACCTACAACCGTCCTATCGGTGGTTCTACAAAGATGATTGGCAAAGCCGAACTGTTTTTCCCTGTGCCGTTCTTAAGTGATATGAAATCGGTGCGGATTGGCTCTTTTGTTGACGCTGGTACGCTAGCCCCAGGACTTAATACTGGCGATTTGCGCAAGTATTTCCGTTATTCGGTGGGCTTGTCCGGCGAATGGTTATCCCCGTTTGGTGCCTTGGCAGTGAGCGTCGCCCAACCGCTGAATTCGGAGAGCACCGATAGAACTCAAGCCTTCCAGTTCACCTTCGGCTCGGGATTTTAGTTTAGTTTGAGCCTGTTTTGCCCTATAATCGCGTTTGCGTTCTGTCTTAAACTCAAAAAAATTAACCGGAGATGGTTTTGACCATGAAAAATAGAATTTCTTTGTTTCTAATGCTGATGATTTTTGCTGGCGTGAGTCGCGCAGAGCTGAAAATCGGTTTTGTCAATGTGGCCAAAGTTTTGGAAAAAGCGCCACAAGCCGCCAAAGCAAAAACTCGCTTGGAAACTGAATTTTCACCAAGAGACAAAGCGCTGGTTTCTCAGCAAAAAGAGATTAAATCGCTGGAAGAAAAATTGGGCCGTGACACTGCGGTAATGGGCGAAGAAGAGCGTCATAGAATCGAAAAAGACATTCTGGACAAAAAACGCGACGCGGCTCGTGCACAACAAGAGTTCAGTGAAGATTTCAACATGCGTAGAAACGAAGAGTTGGGCAACCTGCAAAAACGCATCGTAGAAGCAGTAAGAGCGTTAGCCAAAGAAGAGTCTTTTGATTTGTTGCTGACCGACGGTGTTATTTACGCCAACGATCAAATTGACGTTACCAGCCGCGTTCAGCAAAAACTGGAAAACTTGTCGCAGTAAGATTTTCCCCGATGCTTCCCTGATTGCGGAAGCATGCAGCACCTTAAGTGGGGGAGTTCCTGGTCTAAGCGAACTTCCCGCTTCTCCTCATTTCGCACAGATAACTCATGGCCGGCACACTCGATATTTTACAAATTCAGGAACTCTTGCCACATCGCTATCCTTTCTTGCTGGTAGACAGGGTGCTTGAGTGCGAGCCGGGCGTGCGTTTGCTGGCTGTGAAAAACGTGACATTTAACGAGCCGTTTTTTCAAGGCCACTTTCCAAGTCAGCCCATCATGCCTGGTGTGTTGATCATGGAAGCCCTGGCGCAAGCCACCGCGCTACTGACCTCGCAAAGTAACGACCAATTGGGCAAAGGCACGATTTATTACTTGGCGGGCATCGACAATGCCCGTTTCAAAAAACAAGTCGTTCCCGGCGACCAATTGCGTCTGGAAGTGACTTATATCAAACACAAGCGTCACCTATGGTCGTTCGATTGCCGTGCGGAAGTGGATGGTGAACTGGCCGCCAGTGCGCAAATCATGTGTGCCGCTGTGGCCGCAGAGGCGTAAATGATAGATCCCAGAGCGGTTGTGCATATCAATGCCGAATTGGCCGACGATGTTAAAGTGGGGCCATTCTCGGTTATTGGCCCGGATGTGCAGATAGATTCAGGTACCGAGATCGGACCGCATGTGGTGATTAAAGGCCCTACCGCCATTGGTAAAGACAATACGATCTACCAATTCACCTCGATAGGCGAAGACCCGCAAGATAAAAAGTACGCCGATGAAATCACCCGTCTGGAAATCGGCGACCGCAACGTGATACGCGAATTTTGCACGATGCACCGTGGTACGCAGCAAGATCGGGGTTTGACTTTGATCGGTAGCGATAATTTGTTCATGGCTTATACCCACGTGGCACACGATTGCGAAATCGGCGATCATGTCATCATGGCGAATGGCGCCTCGATCGCTGGTCATGTGCATCTCGGCGATCACGCTATTTTGGGTGGTTTTACGTTGGTGCATCAGTTTACCCAAATCGGCGAATACAGTTTTTCGGCGATGGGTAGTGCAATTACTCAGGATATTCCGCCGTATGTGATGGTGGGTGGCAGACCGACCCGGCCGCACGGCATCAATTCGGTCGGTATGGAACGTAACGGCGTGCCGCCTGAAGTGATTCGGCAGATTCGTAAAGCCTATAAAATCCTCTATAAAAACAATCTGCGTCTGGAAGACGCCATCGAAGAAATGGAAGATATGGCCGGCGAAAGCAACGAACTTTCCAATATGGTCAGCTTTCTACGTAATGTCACGCGCGGTATCCTCCGATAACACCCCACGCATAGCCGGTATCGACGAAGTTGGCCGCGGCTGCATAGTCGGCCCGGTGGTTGCCGCTGCCGTGATTCTCGATTCTGCCAAACCGATTCCCGGATTGACCGACTCTAAAAAACTCACCGAAAAGAAACGCAAGCTGCTGGCCGAACAGATCAAGGCCAACGCCTTGTGCTGGGCCGTTGCCCGCGCCGAAGCCAGCGAAATTGACACTATTAATATTCTGCAAGCAACAATGGTGGCGATGCAAAGAGGTGTGTCGCAATTGAACTATCGCCCGCATTGGGTCAAGGTGGACGGCAATCGTTTGCCAATATTGGATATACCTGGCGAAGCTATCGTGCAAGGCGATTTATTGGTCGAGGAAATTTCCGCCGCTTCGATATTAGCCAAAGTCGCCCGCGATGAGGAAATGCAGACGCTGGATAGGCTGTATCCCGGCTATTCTTTTGCTATCCACAAAGGCTATCCGACCCAGCAGCATTTAGCGGCATTAGCGCAGCTTGGGATCACCCCGCAGCATCGAAAATCGTTTGCCCCTGTTAAAAAGTATCTTGTTTAAACAGCCATGACGCCGAGTTTCGTTCATCTTCGTATTCATACTGAGTTTTCCCTGGTTGACGGTATCGTCAGGATCAAGCCTTTGGTGAAGAAGCTGGCTGAGTATGTCATGCCAGCCGCTGCAATTACCGAACAGAGCAATTTGTTCTCGTTGGTTAAATTCTATAAAGCCGCGCAAGGTGCCGGCATCAAACCCTTGATCGGCGCCGATGTGCTGATTTTCAACCCCGACGAACCGGCCTCCCCGTTTCGTTTGACCATGTTGGCGCGTAATAAAAAAGGCTACGTCACGCTGACCGAGCTAATTTCCCGAGGCTACCAGGAAGGGCAGCATCAAGGGATTCCGATGTTGCAAAAAGACTGGATTGCCGAGAATCATGAGGGTTTGATCGTGTTATCGGGAGCGATGGACGGCGATGTCGGTCAGGCCTTGTTGGCGGAAAATGCCGAGCAAGCCAAACGTTGTGCCGAATATTGGCGGGATTTGTTCGAAGACAGTTTTTACCTGGAATTGCAGCGGCTCGGTAAAGCGGACGAGGAGCGTTACATCAAACTAGCAGCGGATTTGGCTGCCGAACTGGATTTGCCGGTGGTTGCCACCAACGACGTGCGTTTTATCAGTAAAAACGATTTCGACGCGCATGAAGTGCGCGTCTGTATTCATCAGGGCCGGGTGCTGGACGATAGTCGCCGGCCAAAAAACTATACCGCTCAGCAATATTTGCGCACTGCCGAGGAAATGGCCGAACTGTTCGCCGACATTCCGGAGGCCTTGGCCAATAGCGTGGAAATTGCCAAACGCTGCAATGTCGAGCTGACGCTGGGTGAAAACTATTTGCCCGATTTTCCGGTCCCAGAGGGCATGACCCTGGACGACTACTTCAAGCAGGCCTCACGCCAAGGGCTTGAAGAGCGTTTAATCCAGTATCCGCCAATAGGCAAGGGCAGCTTCGCGGAAAACCGAAAAGTCTATGACGAACGCTTGGAAGTCGAGCTGAACGTGATCACCCAAATGGGTTTTCCCGGCTATTTCATGATTGTCGCCGACTTTATTCAGTGGGCCAAGAACAATGCGATACCGGTGGGGCCGGGGCGGGGCTCCGGTGCCGGTTCCTTGGTGGCGTACGCATTGAAGATTACCGATCTGGATCCGATCGAATTCGATTTGCTGTTTGAGCGGTTTTTGAATCCGGAGCGGGTATCGATGCCTGATTTTGATATCGACTTTTGCATGGAACGCCGCGACGAGGTCATCGATTACGTAGCGCGTCACTATGGACGCGATCACGTCTCGCAGATCATTACCTACGGCTCGATGGCGGCTAAAGCGGTAATTCGCGACGTAGGGCGGGTGATGGGGCATGCCTACGGCTTTGTGGATAGGTTGGCAAAACTGATCCCATTTGAAATCGGCATGACCCTGGACAAAGCCCTGCAAGACAGTGCCGAATTGAAGGCCTTGTACGATACCGAGGAAGAGGTCAAGTCGCTGATCGATATGGCGCGTTCGCTTGAAGGTATCTCCCGTAACGCCGGCAAACACGCCGGCGGCGTGGTGATTTCGCCCACCAAACTTACCGATTTCAGCCCCTTGTATTGTGAACAGGGCGGCGGCAACCTGGTGACGCAGTTCGATAAGGACGATGTCGAAGCGGTTGGCTTGGTCAAATTCGACTTCCTGGGTTTGCGAACCTTGACGATCATTGATTGGGCGCTGCAAACCATCAATCGCCAGCGAGCGCAATGCGGTGAAGAGCCGGTGGATATAAGCCAGATTCCGCGCGATGACCTGCCAAGCTATGAATTATTAAAAAATGCCCAGACCACGGCCGTGTTTCAGCTGGAGTCGCGCGGCATGAAGGAGTTGATCAAAAAACTCAAGCCGGATTGCTTCGACGACATTATCGCGCTGGTGGCTTTATTCCGTCCCGGACCGTTGGAATCGGGCATGGTTGACGATTACATCAACGTCAAGCACGGCGCCAAGGCTGAATACGCGCATCCATTACTGGAACCGATTTTAAAGCCCACCAACGGAGTTATTCTGTACCAGGAGCAGGTAATGCAGATTGCCCGAGAATTGGCTAGCTATACCCTGGGCGGCGCCGATATGTTGCGGCGGGCGATGGGTAAGAAAAAGCCGGAGGAAATGGCAAAAGAGCGGGAAAAATTCATGTCGGGCGCGGTGGCAAACCAGATAGACGCAGCCATCGCGACTTACGTTTTCGACCTGATGGAGAAATTCGCCGGCTACGGTTTCAACAAGTCGCATTCGGCGGCCTACGCTTTGGTTGCTTATCAAACCGCCTGGTTGAAGGCACATTTTCCGGCCGCGTTCATGGCGGCGGTAATGTCCTCGGATATGGATAACACCGACAAAGTGGTGGTGTTGATCGACGAATGCCGGGAAATGAAGCTGGAGATCTGCCCGCCGGACATTAATGTTTCCGACTTTCGTTTTACGGTAAACGACCAGGGGCAGATTGTTTACGGTATCGGTGCGATCAAGGGTGTCGGCGAAAATGCAATTGAAGATCTGTTAAAAGAGCGGGCCGCCAACGGAGCGTTTGCGGGTTTGTACGATCTGTGCAAGCGTGTCGATTTACGCAAGGTCAATCGTCGGGTTCTGGAAGCATTGATCAGAGCCGGAGCGCTGGATACCATCGATCCTAATCGTGCGGCGCATCTCGCTGAATTGACTACCGCCTTGCGAGTGGCCGAACAACACGGAAAAATGGCGTTGGCCGGTCAAAACGATCTATTCGGTTTGGCGGTACAAGTGGAAGTCAGCGACGGTGAAGCGGAAGCTTATTCCACCGTGGTCGAGCCGTGGACCGAAAAAGAAAAGCTGGAAGCGGAAAAGCAGACTTTGGGTCTGTTTCTGACCGGCCATCCCATCGCCGAATATCTGCCGGAATTAAAACATATCACCCACGGCTCGTTAGCCAGTCTGGAAGTCGATGCCGGCCGCTCCAGGGGTAAAATGGAAGCGCGTGTTGCCGGCCTGATCGTGGAAATGCGTACCCGGCAAACCAAGCAAGGCAAGATGATGGGCTTCGCAACGCTGGACGACCGTACCGGCCGGCTGGAAGTGGCGGCCTTCAGCAATATATACGACAAATACCGCAACCTGCTCAGCAAGGACACGATCCTGATTGCCGAAGGTTCATTGGCAATGGATGACTTTACCAACAGTCTTAGGATGACTGCCGAGAAGCTCTACAGTATGGAAGAAGCGCGCGAGTTATATGCCCGCGGCATTACGTTGACGATAGACCTGGCCAATGGCGGCTTGCCGCCGGGTTGGCTGGCAAATCTACAGACCACACTGACGCCATTCAGCGGCGGTCAATGCCCGATCCAAATCGAATACCGCACTGGCACCGACAAAGCGACCCTGCAATTGGGCGACGACTGGCGCGTGCGCCCGAGCGATGAGCTTCTGATCCGCCTACGGCGCTTGCTGTCCAACGAAACGGTGTTGGTCAGGTACTGACCTGGCGTTTGACGCATTGTATTTCTGGGAGCGGGGATAGGCGGGGTTCGGCTAAATGCACACATCGAGTGTGTATTGAGTTTACGGACCGCAACAAGCGCGAACGATGCTGAGCCCATTTGATTGATCTGGACATAAAAAAGGGAGGCCTGGGCCTCCCTGGTTTCGTTAAGCTGGAAGCTTATCGTTTAGCGGTCGGTACGTTTGTATTCGACACGGCGGTTGTAGGCACGGCCTTCGTCGGTTTCATTAGTATCGACGGGTTTGGACTCGCCGAAGCCAACCGCTGTCAGGCGTTTGCCTTCCACGCCTTGTTTGATCAACTCGGCTTTGACCGCATTGGCTCTGCGCTCGGAAAGCTTTTGGTTGTAAGCATCTTTACCGTAACTATCGGTGTGGCCCTGAATCTCTATGGTCAAACCTGGGTTCATTTTCATGACTTCCACGGCGTTTTGGATCAGCGGGCCGTATTTGGCTTTGACGTCGGATTTGTCGAAATCGAACAGTAGGCCGCGGAACGCCCAGCAACCGTCTTTATCGACGATAGCGCCTTTAGGGGTGTCAGGGCATTTATCGGCACAGTTGCTTACGCCGTCTTTGTCGTCGTCTTGGGTTGAGCAATCGGCCACTTTGGGTGTGCCTGCTTTCAAGAAGACGTTTTTAACGAAATCACTCATGCCTTTGGCGCTGGTGATCGCTTCGGCAGTAGTCGAGAATCCGCAACCCGATGCATTGGCTAGGTCTTGCAGCACCGCTTGTCCGGCCACATCTTGGTCATTACCGACCCAGACTGTGTAAATGCATAGCTTGTCTCCGTATTGGGATTTAAGTGCTTCGGCAGTCGGTAGGGGCGAGACTTCCTCGATACCGTCGCTTAAAACGATTAAGGCAATATTGCCGGGAGCAGAGGTGATGTCTTTGCCGGACTCGCTTAGCGCCGTGGCCAGTGGGGTGCCACCGCTAGAGCATTGTAGAGAGGTAATTGCAGTTTCGAAACCTGCCTGAGTGTAATTTTGCACGGCTTGGTTGAGATAAGTTGAGCCCCAAGACAGGCATGGGCCAAAACCGAAGCTGCGCAAACCGGATGTCAGCGGCATAACCGGAATGGATTTGTTAAACTTATTGAGCAGATTTTTTTCGACATCCAGCTTGGTGCCGCTGTAATCCGCAGAATTTACATAGGTACGGCTCATGGATGAAGATGAATCATTAATCACGAAAAAACTGTTGGTTTTTTGTACCAGTTTTCCGGATTTAACCAGCGCGTTAAGGTCTTCAGGCTGGAAAGCCTGGAAATTATTGCTCGACTGCGTCGCGCAACCCGAAAGCAGCGCTCCGGCCAGAGCGGCCGTGAATAAAAGGTTTCTTTTCATGTATTGATTCTCCAGGTTATTGTTCTGCATCGACAAGGCCTAGCGTACCGCCTTGGTGTCTTAAGTCTAACATCAATCCCTTATTTTTAAATAGTGCGTTCATCTTAGCCGGGCGCCGTGAAATAATGCCGGTTTGTTTTTAATCCTTAGGATTCCTTGGAGAATGTAATGGGCAAGATTTTAATTTTCTGTGCGATGTTTTTACTTGCCAGTGCGGTAAAGGCTGACAGCGTGAAAGAAATGGCTGAGCAGGGGAATGCGCAGGCTCAAGCCAAGTTGGCATCGCTGTATTTACTGGGCCGAGAAGGTTTCGAGAAGGACGAGCACAAGGCCGCGGAGTGGATGGAAAGGGCGGCGAATCAAGGTTTGCTTGATGCTCAGGTGGTGATGGGTGCGATGTATGATCGAGGCATGGGTGTGAATAGCGACAGAGATAAGGCTACCGATTGGTACGAAAAAGCCGCTAAACAAGGACATGCCACCTCGCTGGCGATTCTGGGCAGAAACGATGCAGCCAAAGGCAGCGTGCAATTTAATTACCAGGCGATGCGTTTAAACGCCTCTCGCTCTATTCCCGGCGAATATGCCAAGAAATTTTTAACAACTAAATAATTGACGATGAGTATTAGAACCCGCTTTGCCCCCAGTCCCACCGGTTATTTACATGTTGGCGGTGCCAGAACCGCTCTGTTTTCGTGGTTGTATGCGCGCAAACACGGTGGCAAATTTATTTTGCGAATCGAGGACACCGATCTTGAACGTTCCAGCCAGGAGTCGGTGAATGCCATTCTGGAAGGCATGACTTGGTTAGGCTTGGAATATGACGAGGGGCCGTTCTATCAGACGCATCGTTTTGATCGATACAAAGAAGTCATTCAGCAATTGTTGGCGCAGGGCGATGCCTATTATTGCTACTGCAGTCGCGAAGAGTTGGAATCTTTGCGCGAGCAGCAAATGGCCAACAAGGAAAAGCCGCGTTACAACGGCAAGTGCCGGCATGGCGTTGAAAATCCGCAAGGCGAGCGCGTGGTGCGCTTTAAGAATCCGGAGCAGGGCGAAGTGGTTATCGACGATCTGGTGAAAGGTCGCATCGTCGTTGCCAACAAGGAGCTGGATGATCTGATTATTGCCCGTTCCGACGGCACCCCGACCTATAACCTGACGGTAGTAGTCGACGATATGGATATGGGAGTTACTCATGTAATACGGGGTGACGATCATGTTAACAATACGCCCAGGCAGATTAATATTCTGAAAGCCTTGGGCGCGCAATTGCCTGTGTATGCGCATGTGCCAATGATTTTAGGTTCCGACGGTGCAAGATTGTCCAAACGCCATGGCGCGGTCAGCGTGATGCAATATCGCAATGACGGGTATTTACCCGAGGCTTTGTTGAACTATCTGGTGCGGTTGGGTTGGTCGCACGGTGATCAGGAATTGTTTTCCTTGGAAGAAATGGTGGCCTTGTTCGAGTTGGAAAAAGTTAACGTTTCCGCGTCCACGTTCAATACCGAGAAGCTGGTGTGGTTGAATCACCAGTACATTATGAATAGCGATCCGGCACATGTTGCTCGGCACTTGGCTTGGCATATGGGGGAGCGCGGTATCGATCCGACCACCGGCCCGGCGCTGGCGGATGTGGTTAAAGCGCAGCGCGAGCGATGCAAAACTCTGGTGGATATGGCCGCCGAGAGCGAATACTTTTACAAGGAATTCGACGCTTACGAAGAAAAAGCCGCCAAGAAGAATTTCAAAGCGGGCGTGGACGATGTATTGCAACATTTACTGGTGCAATTTAGCGCTATCGGCGAATGGGAAGCGTCAGGCCTTCATCAAGTGGTATTGGAGAGCGCGGAGCAGTTGCAACTTAATCTGGGTAAGGTTGCGCAGCCCTTGCGTGTAGCGGTTTGCGGCAGCGGCGTATCGCCGGCTATTGACCTGACTTTAGCGCTATTGGGCAGAGAGAAAACCTTGCACAGAATAGAGCGAGCGATCAGATACATAAAGAATGTAGAAAATTCCTAGACAAAGCTCTGAAAATCCGTATAATACGAGAACTCAACTACGGGGCCATAGCTCAGCTGGGAGAGCGCTTGCATGGCATGCAAGAGGTCAGGAGTTCGATCCTCCTTGGCTCCACCAAAGTAGTTGATTTAGTCCTGAGTCCCCATCGTCTAGTGGCCTAGGACACCGCCCTTTCACGGCGGTAACCGGGGTTCGAACCCCCGTGGGGACGCCAACTTGGCTAAAGTCGGTTAAGCCGGTACTTCTTGTTGAAGAAGTCATTCTAAAAAAATAGTCTTAGTCCCCATCGTCTAGTGGCCTAGGACACCGCCCTTTCACGGCGGTAACCGGGGTTCGAACCCCCGTGGGGACGCCATCAATTCTTAAATTTATAGCTCTTGCGCAGCGGAAATAATGCTGTGCAAAGTTTGCTATATCGTCTGTTTTAATTCAGTATTTTAAGTCCAATCACTATTTCTGTGGTGATGTGGCGACTAGTGTCTTCTATGCTGATCGCTTTACTGGGGCGGTTTGATCTCGCGAAGCATAAGAGTAAACCTAAATCGCTTATTTAAGTTTACTCTTGCGGCGATGAGAAAGATCTAGTGTCGTAGATCCATATTGAACTTACGTATTTGTTGTCTGAAGCTTTAGGTAGACGGATGACCGGCTTCAATCATCACTTTTAGCTTAGAGCCCGGTTTGATATCCGCCTTGTTTTTGGGAACGTTATTCCATTTGCGGAGCTCGGTGACGTTAACGTTAAATTTTTTGGAGATCTGCGCCAATGTATCGCCGGGTTTGACTGTGTAGCTGATTTGCTTGACGGAAGGCGCGGTAGATGCCACGGTTATACTGCTGCTGGTTTTCTTGATAGTCAGTTTTTGACCGGGTTTCAGAGCCGCTTTCTTGGGTAATTTATTCCAACTCACAATATCATCTTTATCAACAGAAAAACGTTGCGAGACATCCCATAAGGTGTCGCCTTTCTTAACCGTATATTGCTGTTTGCTTGATTGGGCGGGGGTTGGCGTGGATTGTTGTGACACTGCGGCAACAGCCGATGTGGTTGGTTCGCCTTTCTGTGAATGATAAGACACTGGAATTAGCAGGATTGTGCCTTGGGCAACCGTATCGTCGTCAAGATGATTGACATTAATAATCTCTTCTACACTGGTACTGTGTTTGCTGGCTATGCTTTTCAGCGTCTCTTTCTTGCCAACTGTATGGTGTTCCCACTTGATTCTTTCTTCGTGTGGCAGTTCAGCGAGTTTCTCTTTAAAGGAATCGGCTTTGCTTACCGGAATCAACAGATGTTGCGCGCCGTTCGGGTCGGTACTCCAGCGGTTATAGCCGGGATTGAGCTTTAAGAAGTCGTCCAGCGGGGTTTGCGCCATTTCGGCGGCTTTACCCAAGTCGAGCTGCGACTTTACATCCACCAATTCAAAGTAAGGTTGGTTGGCGAATTGATGCAGATTGACGTTATATTTTTCCGGGTTGGCAAAGATCTTGGCGATTGCCAGCAGCCTGGGTACGTAAGCTGAGGTCTCGTTGTTCAAATCCAGAGACCAGAAGTCGGTAGGCTGTCCGCGTTCGAGGTTTCTATCTACGGCGTTTTTGATATTGCCTTTGCCGGCGTTGTATGAAGCGAGCGCCAGTAACCAGTCGTTATTGAAAGTCTCGCTCAGTTCTTTCAGGAAGGTAGTGGCTGCCTGAGTCGATTGCACCACATCGCGTCGCGCGTCATACCAGCTATTCTGCTTCAACCCGTAAAGACGCCCGGTCGGCGGAATGAACTGCCAAAGACCGGATGCTTGAGCTGGCGACATTGCGTCAGGTCTGAAAGCGCTCTCAACCGCAGGTAACAGGGCCAATTCTCCGGGGATGTTTTTCGCTTCGATTTCGTTGAGGATGAAGTACAAATAAGGCTCGGCGCGTTGTTGTACTCTGGTCAGATATTCAGGGTTTCTGAGATACCAGTTTACTTCGCGGTCGATTCTGGCATTATCGATTTCCGGTAAGGCGTAAAGAGACAGCATCCTATCCCAAATAGTGGCGTGTTCTTTTGCTTCTACCTGTTTGTTGTGGATTTTTCCGCTATTGCCATTGCGGGTAAACACGGAAAACTTGCTAGTTGAGGATTGGCTCAGATGGTCTTTTTGCGCATGTTGGCTACAACCGGTTGCCAGCAAAATAGGCAGTAGATAAGACAGATGACGGCCTGATTTTTTGGAAATTGAGCGGGGCATTGTCTGAACTCGCTAAAATAAAAAAATTAGATCCTAGCATGGCTTTCTAAAATAGCCAAAAAAACATACCCTTAGCGGCGGTTAAATGAAGAGACAATTTCTATTTGCGTTGTACCAAACCCCAAGAGGTAAGCTACTGCAAACCATGGAAGCCAACTATCTGCGCAGATCGATAACGGTGAGTTGCAAGCAACAACAACTCCAGATAGGTGGTTTGGGCTGGGAAAACGAGTTCGTCGATTTTTCCTTGTATCGGAATTATCTAATTCTGGACCGCAAGGCCATGGGGGATGCTGGCGCATTGAAAGTGACCGCCAAGGCATTTAATTTGCCTATCCAAACTGAATCGATGGATTTAGTTCTACTTCCGCACATTTTGGAGTTCGACGCACGGCGATTTCAAACCCTGCGTGAAGTGAATCGCGTATTAAAGCCGGGCGGCGAATTGGTCATGTTGAATTTCAATCCGTTCAGTATGTCTGTACGTTTTCAGTTTTTATGGGACTGGAAGCTTGCGGAATCCTGGCGGGCGCATTTGATTACCAAAGCTCGGGTTTTGGATTGGTTGAAACTGATGAATTTCGAATTGCTAACCACTGCCGAGTTTGGATTAGACAGTTACACCATTGCTCACGGTAAATTCGAGTTCAGCTTTGCGTCTTTGTTTGCTATGGCTTACGGCATTAAGGCGGTGAAAAGGCAATACACATTGATTCCTTTGACAGCGGCACAGCAACGCCGCAGCAATTTGGCTGCGGTTGGATTGGGATTGAAATCGAACTTACATAGAAAGGTGGGCCATGACTGAAGTCATTATTTATACGGATGGTGCATGCAAGGGCAACCCTGGGCCAGGAGGTTGGGGCGTGCGCTTGGAATACCGAAATAAAGAAAAGGAGCTATGCGGCGGTGAACCTGAAACGACGAATAACCGGATGGAATTAGTGGCCGCAATACAGGCTCTGGAAACACTGACCAAACCGTGTAGCGTCAAATTGCACACTGACTCTAAATATGTTTTGCAAGGTATTACCGAATGGATGGCTAATTGGAAAAAGCGGGCATGGAAAACCGCGGCAAATAAGCCGGTGAAAAACGAAGATTTATGGCGACGTTTGGATGCTGCTATCCAGCGTCACAACATCGATTGGATATGGGTGAAGGGACATGCCGGGGATGTCGGTAACGAGCGTGCCGATCAGTTGGCCAATCTGGGAATCGAACGCTTGTCTCGCCGATAAATCACTTAAAATCAGGAAAATACATGTTAGGTTCGATAGCTGCTGCGTTAGTCGGCATTTGGTTTTACAACACGGCGGCACGCTCAAGTCGTCCGCCAATCTCATGGGCGGTGTCGGGTGTGGTGGTGTATTTTTTGGCGGCGCTACTCTGGACTTTGGCTATCACGCCAAGTGTCAAAGATGCTGCAAGTCACAGCCAAAGTGCCGCGCTGATCTTCATCGTTCGCTATGCCTATATCGGGTTTGGCGTATTGGTAGCGGTTTTGTTGAATGGTTGGTTGAATAAATCCACCGACTCTGAATAGCGCGCCAGTGTCAAATTGGTCGGTGTATATCATTCAGTGTGATGACGGTAGTCTGTATACCGGAATCAGTACCGATGTTGAAAGACGTTTCCGCCAGCATCTGATGCAAAAAGGAGCCAAATACTTTAGAAGCCGTCAACCTCGGCAATTGGTGTTTGTTGAAGCGGGACATGATCGTGTTTCTGCCGCAAGAAGGGAAGTGTTCATCAAAAAAATGAAACGTACTGAAAAACTTCATCTTATCGCAATGTGTAGCTGCTTATAGCGGCCGAATTGGATGGGAGTCAATATTTTGGGGATAGCTATTTTTCGTAATGCGGATAGATTTGAGAATGATTTGCATTAGTTGTTGTAGGGGTTTTATACTCGAGTCTCAAATTCTTGGAGACCGATATGAAGCCATTAAACTCAAAACTTAGCGCCGCAATTTCGGCGATTGTTGTCAGTGCCGGGGTAAACGCTGCGGGAATTCCCGCCGAAAAGCCGCAGACCATGGATGAAATGTGGAAGATCATTCAGGCACAGCAGCAGCAGATTGACAGCATGACCAAAAAGCTGGAAGCGGTCGCGCAAAAGGCGCCCACCGGTGAAGTCAGCAATTTGGAGCGTAAAACCAATGTATTGACGGAAGAAGTGGAAAAGCTGCGTACCGAGTTGGTGGTGCCGGAAAAAGTCGAATACAAAAGTGCCTACGGTTTGGGGCCGGCTGCTTCCAAGGTTTATCAAGTTGGTAAGGGCCTGTCTTTAGGTGGCTACGGTGAGGCCAATTATCAGGCGCGGGTTGATGATCAGGGTGGGCGTAATGCGGCAACCGGCACCGTCAATAATCCGGACAATACAGATTTCGAACGACTAGTCATTTACGCGGGTTATAAGTTCACTGACAGCATACTATTCAACAGTGAAATAGAGTTCGAACATTCCTCGACCGGTAATAACGGATCGGGTAGCACGGGCACTGTCTCCGTTGAAATGGCCTCCTTGGATTTCTTCATCGACCCGCTGGTCAACGTCCGGGCCGGGATGGTGTTAATGCCGATGGGCTTTATCAACCAGATACATGAGCCGCCGTTTTTCTTCGGTAACAATCGCCCGGAAGTCGAAAGACGCATTATTCCCAGCACTTGGCGTGAAAACGGTGTGGGGTTATTCGGTGAATTGTTGCCGGGTCTGACCTACACAACCTATGTGGTTAACGGTATGAACGCTAAGAATTTTGGCGCTGACGGCATTCGTAGCGGCCGGCAATCAGGAGGACAGGCGTTGGCGGAAGATTTGGCTTATGTCGGTCGCGTGGACTATGCGCCGCCGATGTTGCCTGGCGTCATGGTGGGCGGCTCGGCGTATGTCGGTAATTCCGGGCAGAATCAGCTGTATAACGGGCGGCAACTCGAAGTAGCAACGCAACTTTACGAAGCCCATCTGCAATGGAAATACCGTGGCCTGGAATTTCGTACCTTGGGTTCCTGGGGGCATATCGGCGATGCAGCCTTGCTGAGTGTTGCCAATGCTAAAAGTATCGGTGAAGAAAACTATGGTTGGTACAGTGAAGTTGGTTACGACATATTGCCGCACTTTGCGCACGATACAACCCAATATTTGGCTCCTTTCGTACGTTACGAGCGTATGGATACTGTTGCTACTGCTTCGACATGCGCAAACGCCATTTGTCGAGACGATTTGACCAGGGATGTCGAAATCTACCAAGTCGGCCTCAACTACAAACCGATTCCCAATGTCGTGATCAAAGCCGATTACCGTAATTTCACCCAAAAGTCGGGCACGTCTCCGGACGATTTCAACTTGGGTGTGGGCTTTATTTTCTAAAGCGGCTGTCTAGTTGCGTGTTAAGCCCCGCCGTTTCATACGGCGGGGTACATCGTTATATAATACAGCCGCATAAATTGCTTATGCGCGTATCGGCTTGGCAAATTGTTTGCCGGTCTCTATCATAGCCGCCGTATTGTTCACTCCCTGGATTTTTCCCACTCATGCTGATTTCAAAAACTCGTCGGCTTATGCTGACGCTGCTGGTTTTTTGTTTAACGAGCGCAAACCTTGCCGCCGCTGTGTTTTACAGTAAGGACGAAGCGATGAAGCTGGCCTTCGGCGACGACGCGACCGTGGAAATGCAATCGTTGTTTCCGACGCCGGAGGAAGTAGCGCAGATCGAACAGCTTGCGAAGGTCAAGCTGGAATCCAATCTGTTTAGTTTTTATGTGGGTAAGAAGCAAGGTGCAGTGATCGGCTATGCCGCGATTGAGGCCCACACCGTTAGAACCAAACCGGAAACCTTGTTGGTGGTGCTTACGCCGGATGGCAAATTGCGTAACGTCCATACATTGGCGTTTCATGAGCCGCCGGAATATCAACCGCCGGAACGCTGGATGGCCTTGCTGGCTAATCATTCCATCGAAGAGTTGAGCCTGAATCAGGATATACAGGGTGTGGCGGGGGCGACGCTCAGCACCCGCGCCGCAATTAACAGCGCGCGCAAGGTATTGGCGATTTATCAAGTTCTCATCCAAAACAAGCCCAAATAATGCGTTTTTTTGTAACCGGCGAACAGAATCGCCAGCTGCTGATCAATACTTTGATCTTGATGTTCTTGGCCTATGTCGCCTTGTTGTGGATCAGCAATGGTCTGATGTACTTCCATAAAATGAATCTCACACCAGAGTCGGTCGTTTCTTACTATTTGGGTAACGAGCAAGAGTTTAACGAGCCGAAAAGCTATCAAAGCCTACTGGAAGTCAGTCATTTTCATTTGTTTGCTATGGGTATGTTGGTATTGACGCTGACGCATCTGATGCTGATGACCTCGTTGCCGACTCTGATGAAAGTCTGGATCAGCGCAATCGTTTATGCCGCAGCAATTGCCGATGAAGCGGCGGGTTGGTTGGTGCGTTATGTCGATCCGGCTTTTGCTTATTTCAAAATAGCCGCGTTTTTATTACTTGAAACATCCTTGTTCCTATTGATCGTCATAGTCAGTTTGTCGTTGATTGAATCGCGCCGGCAACTGCGTTAAAACCGATTTCCCTATTGCCCTAGTTGGTTCATTGGCGCATTCTCCGATTGCGCTGATGTCCAAAAATGGCTAGGTCGTTGACTGCAGATGTTGTCCCGCGCCGCGCCATTATTCCCCGAATTCTTTGAATCCAAGCCCGGAGTAGAATCATGAACAAACATTTACAACAAGTTAGAGATTTTCACCGGAAATTCGCTATCAAGCAGCCTGATGACGGCGAGATTGGGCATTTGTCCGACATGGATATTGTGATGCGCCAAGCCTTATTGCTGGATTGCGGTAGCGAGACATTTAAAGCCATTGCCAGCGGTGACCTGATCAAAATTTTGGCTGGGCTGGTGGATTTAGCCTTTAATGCGCTGGCCGCCATCGCGTGCAGGGGCGACGAGGTGGTCAGTGTGTCCGCCAACTGGCGGCAAGATGGTTCCGTGCTGTCAGTGGTGCGAGTGCTGTCCGAGAAAATCAACCTTTGTACTTCCGGCGAAACCGTGCATTATTCCGGCTTATACGCAATTTGCGTGCATTTGTCCCAGCGTTTTGTCAATGCCGATTTCGACGAGGCTTTTCAAATCGTCTACCAACATCTGATGAGCGGGCGCGGCGATGCCGAGCGTTTGGATTTAAGCCCGGCGCTATTCGAATAACAGCGAGCGTCACTATGGCACAACAACACTACACGCTCGGTTTCGTCGGCATAGGCCTGATGGGGCAACCTTTAACCATGCGGCTTCTGGCGGCGGGTTTTCAGGTGAATGTCTGGAATCGCACCGCTGCAAAATTAGCTGTGGTGGTGGGTGCCGGTGCTAAGGTCTGTGGCAGTGTCGGTGAATTGGTAAAAGCCTCCGATGTGGTGATTTTGTGCCTGGCTGACACCATGGCGGTTGAAGCGATGGTGATGGAACACATTATCGCCAACGGCGCTGCCGACAAACTGTTGATTGATTTATCCAGCATTCATCCGGAAGCTACCAGGCGCATGGCAACTCAATTGCGGTCTGCTTGCGGCATGCGCTGGGTCGATGCGCCGGTATCCGGTGGCACGGCCGGTGCGGAGCAGGGTAGTTTGGCGATTATGGCCGGCGGTGCGGAGTCGGATATTGGTATTGCCAGGGACGTATTGCGGCCGCTGTATAGCCGTTTAACGCATATGGGGCCGGTCGGCAGTGGTCAGACCACTAAAATCTGCAATCAGATGATTGTCAGTTGCAATGTGTTAGTAATCGCGGAAATGATGGCCTTGGCAAAGTCGGCCGGCGTCGATGCTGCAAAAATTCCGGAAGCGCTGGCCGGTGGCTTTGCCGATTCCAAGCCACTGCAAATCGTCGGCCCGGAAATGGCGGATCAGCGTTTCGAACCGGTGAAGTGGCGCGTGAAAACCTTATTGAAAGATTTAAATATGGCTGTCGATTTAGCGGGCAAACAGGGGAGTGCGATACCGATGTCCGGCTTGGCGGCGCAACTGATGCAATTGCACGGTAGCGGCGGCTTTTTGGAGCAAGATCCCTCCACACTTATCAAGCTTTATAGCCAAGACTGATGCTGCGCTTTACCGCCAATCTGAGTTTATTGTTTACCGAACGGCCGTTGCCGGAACGGTTTCAGGCTGCTAAACAGTGCGGTTTCGACGCAGTGGAAATCCAGTTTCCCTACTCGCTGCGAGTCGAACAAATCGGTGACCTATTAGCTCAACAGGACTTAAAGCTGGTGTTGTTCAATGTCGATGCCGATACCTTGCTGCAGGGCGGCGAGGGTTTGGCGGCGGTTCCAGAAAGACGCGATGACTTTAAAGCTGCGGTTGAGCAGACCTTGTCTTACGCCGAACGCTTGAAGCCAAGCGTCATTAATGTGTTGCCCGGCCGTTGTTTTAATCCACGTCGCTTGGCTGAATATCACGCTACTTTGCTGGAAAATCTGGCTTACGCCGCCGCAGCGTTTGCCGAGTTGGGTATCAAAACCGTATTCGAGGCGGTCAATAGCCACGACATGCCAGGCTTTATCGTTGATACCGGCGACAAGATGCTGGATGTGCTAAGGCAAATCGGCCATCCGAACTTATTCATGCAATACGACATTTATCACATGAGTCGGATGGGCGAAGATTGCGCCGGATTTTTGCGCCAACATATGGATAGAATCGGGCATATTCAATTTGCCGACTCTCCAGGCCGCGGCCAGCCGTGTACGGGCGCCGTAGATTTCAAAATTTTGTTCGATGTTATCGCAAACTCGGATTACCAAGGTTGGGTCGGTGCCGAGTACCGGCCGACGGTTGAGACCGCTGCCAGTTTGGCTTGGTTGAAAACCTACGCGGTGAAATAATCGGGCGGTATAATCTCTGGGCCTTCATCACCTATTGCTAGTCATGTCGAAACATAATTTCACGATACATCACGCCAGTTTGATCGTTTCCGATACCGAGCAATCGCTGCTTTTTTACCGCGATGTGTTGGGAATGGAGCAGACCGAACGGCCGAATCTACCGTTCCCAGGCGCCTGGCTGCAAATTGGTGCGCAGCAAATTCATTTGTTGGAATTGGAAAATCCCGATCCCACCACCGGCAGGCCGCCGCATGGCGGCCGTGATCGGCATGTGGCGATGCATATTGATTCCGTTGATGCTCTACGCGAAGATCTGGAGCGGGCCGGTACGGCTTACACGCTGAGTATCTCCGGCCGCAAGGCGCTGTTTTGCCGGGATAGAGACGGCAATGCGCTGGAGTTTATCGAGCGGCCTTGAGAGTCATGTTCGGACGGCTTTTTTTCGGCGGACTACTGATATGCAGCCTGGCGATGCTGCTGTTTGTGCTGGGGTTTGTGTGTTTGCAGTTTGGCTTGGTCTTGTTGATGGGGCTGTTTTATCTGTTAGCGAGTAAAGTGATGTTGTTGGCTTTGGGTCTGCTGGCTTTGCTGAGCGTGCTGACCTTATTTAAAGCGATTTACCGTGAGCTGCGCGGGTATTTCAGTCGCGAATCGGCGGCGGTACGGCGGCTGTTGTCTTTACAGATTCGTCGGCAAAATATTGAGCGGCGCCAGGCTGCGGAATGCCGGCAGTTGAGCTATCTGAGCAGATTCAAGCGGCAACGCCTGCTGGTAGCCGATAACCGCAAACAGGCCAGGGCCTTATTCGCGGTAATTAGCGATGAATTGCAAGCGGTGCGGGCGCAATTGCCAGCCACTCGATATAAAAATCTGCGCAAAGCCTTGCGTACCTATCGTAAACAAGCCGATGCTGCGGCCATGCTGGCTTTACGCCACCAACTGCATGTCGTCGATTAGCAGTTGGCTGGGCGAAGCGCTGGCGTTTTTGCGGCGCAGTCGCGACGACAATCTGCAATGGCATTTATCCAGGCACGAAGATGTCGCCGAACTGCGGCAAACCAAGGCGCTGGCGGAACAGGCCTTGGTGGCGCAACTGAAAAAACAGTCGCAGCAATTGGCTCACGAGCTGGCCGTCAGCAAAGCCCGCAACAGCAACGAGTTGGCGATGGTGAAAACCCAATGTCAGCAGGATTTAAAAGACTATCAGCAATATCTGCAATCGCTGGATAAGCTGAAGGAGTCTTTGCGCAGTAGTTACGCACATCTACCGGAAGCGGTGGCGTTTACCATCCACCATCACGCCAAGCAGTTATTGAATCGGATGTGGGATGCCCAAGAGCCGCAGGAAAAAATGAAAATTGAAATGCAGTTGTTGCAGTTCATGACAGCGGTGCACGAAGACAGTCAGGCCGTTTTGCAAGGCGAGGGCATCGAAGGTTTGCCGCAGCGGGCACTGGCTTTTATCGATGCGGATTTGGCGGACTAGATCGGCTGGAAATAGCCTTCGATGTCTCTAACCATTTTCTTGTTCAACGCAAACATCACCACGTGATCGCCTTCCGCGAATACGGTGTCGTGATGCACCGGAATCACTTCTTTTTCGCGAATTAGCGCGCCTAATATGACGCCGTCCGGTAAATTGACCTGATCTACACGCAAGCCAACCACTGAGCTGGAGTTCTTGCTGCGGTGAGCAATGGCTTCGATCGCTTCCGCACTGCCGCCGCACACCGAGCTGACGCCGACCACGTCGCCTTTACGCACGTGTTTGAGGATGCCGCCCAAGGTTTCCAGTTTTGGTTGAATCGCCAGATCGATTTCGGTGCCGTCCAATAATTTTAGGTAGGAATTATTGTTAATCAGGCAGATCGCCTTTTTGGCGCCGAGTTTTTTCGCCAGACCGGCGGCAATCAGGTTGATTCCGTCGTTATTGGTAATCGCGCAGAACAAATCAATGTCTTCGATCATTTCTTCTTGCAGTAGCGATTCGTCGGTACAGTCCCCATGCAAAATCAGGGTGTTACGCAAATCGTTGGCGATTTCTCGCGCGCGCTCGATGTCCTGCTCAATGACTTTGACGTGGTAGTTTTTTTCCAAGGCAATGGCCAGCCGCTTGCCGACGTGGCCGCCGCCGGCCAGCATAATGGTTTTGATCGGCGATTCCAGTTTATGCAGATCCACCAGGGTTTTACGGACCTTATCGCGCGGGCAGACAAAAAATACTTCATCGCCGGTGGCAATCACCGCCTCGCCGTTTACCGCGATGGCTTTGCCGTCGCGGAAAATCGCCGCGACCCGGATCATGCTGTCGGCCAGTTTTTCTTTGACGGCGTGGATGCGTTTGCCGGTCAGAAAGCCGGTCGGTACCACGCGAATCGAAAACAGCCTGACCAAGCCGTCGGCAAACTCGGACACATGCAGCGCACCGGGGTATTTGATCAGGTTGTGGATGGATTCGGTGACAACCTGCTCAGGGCTGATGACAATATCAATACCGCCCGGCGCAAATAATTCCGGATGGTTGAGAAAATCGATGGCGCGCACTCGGGCGATGGTTTTGGGTTTGCTATACAGGGTGTTGATCACCTGACAGGCCAGCATATTGGTCTCGTCGCGGTCGGTAACGGCAATCACCATGTCGGCGTCCTGAATCCCGGCTTGTTCCAGCACGCTGGGATGGGCAGCGTTACCTTCGACGGTGGCTATATCCAGGCGGCCTTTTAATGCGGTGAGCAAGTGGGCATTTTTATCGATAACGACAATATCGTTTTCTTCACTGGCCAATGCGCCGGCAACCGAAGAGCCGGTCACACCGGCACCGAGAATCACTATTTTCATAAATTGTTAAAGCCAGTAATGATGTCGAATGCTTGCCGCCACAAGGGCCGAAGCCGGCGAATTATACGCTGATCGATAGGCTTGTCCATGATCCAGCGAGTGCTAACTTTGCGGCGATGGAAATCGCCGGATGATGCAGTTGGGCTGCGGCTGCCAAGCAAAAATCCTGTTTTAAATAGCCGATTTACAAAAACAGGCTGGTGAATAGTCTCAGCTTGCCGGGCTTGTTTTCTGGTCACAGCCGCCCCATACCGTTTATAATCGCAAACTTTGGTTCACTCTCACTCTGGAAATATCATGCTGGGTAAGCTGGTTAAATTGGTAGTTGGCAGCCGCAACGACAGGCTGGTCAAGAAGAAACGCAAGCTAGTCAAGAAAGTCAATGCTCTGGCCGCCGAATACGAAAAATTATCCGATGCGGCGTTACAAGCCAAGACGCAGGAATTTCGCGACCGCCTGGCCCAAGGCGAAAACTTAGACAATTTACTCCCAGAAGCTTTTGCCGCCGTGCGGGAAGCCTCGACCCGTGTATTTGGCATGCGTCATTTCGACGTGCAGTTGATCGGCGGCATGGTCTTGCACAGTGGCAAGATAGCCGAGATGAAAACCGGTGAGGGTAAAACCCTGATGGCGACCTTGGCCGCCTATTTGAATGCCTTGCCGGGTAAAGGCGTGCATGTGGTGACCGTCAATGATTACTTGGCCCGCCGCGACGCGGAATGGATGGGCAAACTATACGGTTTCCTGGGCTTGACCACCGGCGTCATCGTCAGCGATTTGACCCATGAGCAACGCCAGGTTGCCTATGCGGCGGATATTACTTACGGCACCAACAACGAATTTGGTTTCGATTATCTGCGTGACAACATGGCTTTCAGCCTGGAACAAAAAGTCCAGCGTGATCTGAATTTTGCCATCGTCGACGAGGTGGATTCGATTCTGATCGACGAAGCCAGAACGCCTTTGATCATCTCCGGCCAGGCGGAAGGCAGTACCGATATTTACCTGAAGACCAATCAAATCATTCCTTACCTGACCAAACAGGAAAAAGCCGACGATCCGGAAAAGCAGGATCAAATGCCTGGCGACTATGCGGTCGACGAAAAATCGCGGCAGATTCATCTGACCGAAGCCGGTTACGAGCATGTTGAACGCTTATTGGCGGAGCACGGCTTGATAGCTGACGGCTCCACATTATACGAAGCCGCCAACATCCGCTTGATGCACTATTTGAACGCATCGCTGCGAGCTCACGTACTGTTCCAAAAAGACGTGGATTATGTAGTGAAGGACGGTCAGGTCATCATCGTCGACGAATTCACCGGCCGGATGATGAGCGGTCGGCGCTGGTCCGAAGGTTTGCATCAAGCGATGGAAGCCAAGGAAAACGTGACTATTCAAAACGAAAACCAAACGCTGGCTTCGATTACCTTCCAGAATTATTTCCGTCTTTACAACAAATTATCCGGTATGACCGGTACTGCGGATACCGAAGCGTTTGAGTTGAACAAAATCTACGGCCTGGAAGTGGTGGTTATTCCTACCCACAGACCTATGATCCGTAAAGATAAGGGCGATTTGGTTTATCTGTCGGCGCGGGAAAAATACAACGCCGTCATCGAAGATATTAAGGATTGCGTGCAGCGCGGCCAGCCGGTGTTGGTCGGTACGACGTCGATCGAAAACTCCGAATTGATTTCCCGGATGCTGCAACAGCAAAACATCCGCCATGAAGTCTTGAATGCCAAGCAGCACGAGCGCGAAGCCCACATTATCGAAAATGCCGGTATGCCGGGAGCTGTCACGATTGCTACGAATATGGCCGGTCGCGGTACCGACATCGTGTTGGGTGGCAATCTGAATGCCGAACTGGCTGCCTTGGGACCGGATGCCAGCGAAGCCGATAAAGAGCGGGTGCGTGCTGCTTGGCAGGAAAGACATGAAAAAGTCTTGGCAAGCGGCGGTCTGCATGTGATCGGTTCGGAACGCCACGAGTCGCGGCGGATCGACAACCAGTTGCGCGGCCGTTCCGGTCGGCAGGGCGATCCGGGTTCGACCCGTTTTTATCTGTCGCTGGAAGACGATTTGATGCGGATTTTCGCGTCCGAGCGCGTCGCCAGCTTGATGCAAAAACTGGGTATGGAAGAAGGCGAAGCGATTGAGCATCCTTGGGTGACTCGTTCCATCGAAAGCGCGCAACGCAAAGTCGAGAATCGTAACTTTGATATTCGCAAAGAAATTTTGGCTTACGACGACGTCGCCAACGATCAGCGCAAGGTTATTTACGCGCAGCGCAATGAGTTGATGGCTGCCGAAGACATCAACGACATCATCAACGCGATTCGTGCTGACGTGTTGAACGACGTCATCACCGAATACATCCCGCCGAAAACCATGGAAGAGCAATGGGATGTGCGTGGATTGGAAACCCATTTGCAGCAAGAATTTAATCTGCAGATGCCGCTAGTGGAAATGCTGGAGCACGACCGTACCCTGAATGAAGCGAAATTGCGCCGGCTGATTATCGAAAAAGCCGAGCAAGAAAGCCGCGCCCGTGAAGAGGCCGTAGGTGTGCAAGTGCTAAGGCATTTCGAGAAATCCGTGATGTTGCAAGTGCTGGATAATAGCTGGAAAGAACATCTGGCGGCGATGGACCAATTGCGCCAAGGTATTCATTTCAGAGGCTATGCGCAAAAAGATCCCAAACAGGAATACAAGCGGGAGTCGTTCCAAATGTTTACCGGCCTGTTGACGCATATCAAGCAGGAAGTGGTGGGTATACTCGCCAAGGTGCAAGTGGCGCGTGAAGAAGACGTGCAGGCGATCGACGAACAACGCCAAGCACCGCTGGAAATGCACTACGAACACGCGGAAGCCCACTCCATTTTTGAAGAAGAGCCAGCGGCGGCACAGGCAGCTCAGCCAGACTCAGACTCGGAGAGCGCGGAGCAGCCTTTTGTCAGACTCGGCAACAAAGTGGGCCGTAACGACCCATGCCCCTGCGGTTCCGGTAAAAAGTACAAGCAATGCCACGGCAAATTGAACTAATGTTTAACCGCGGCGCCCCAAACCGGGCGTCGCGGCTGCCCGACAATTCGATTTAGAGGGCCTTTGGCATCGCTTTCAGCCTTGCAAAACCAGCGGCCCACGGCTTTTAATTTTCACTGTCCTCAAGGGTAAGTACTATGCCGCATAGAGTCTTTAATAAGAGTAATCCCGCCGCCGATATTACCAAGCTCCCCAAGTTGGGCATGGAAAAAAAGCATTTCATCGCCGACTTCAAACACTACTACAGTCATCGGCTCGGGCGCGATGAAAATTGCCGTTCTCCGCATTACGCCTACGAAGCCTTGTCTTTGGCGATCAGCGACCGTTTGGTCGAACGCTGGAAGAAAACCTACAACGTCTATCGCGACTCCGATTGTAAAAAGGCCTTCTATCTGTCGATGGAGTTTTTGATGGGGCGTTCTTTGAGCAACGCCATGTTGAATCTCGGGGTTGACGATATTGTCACGCAAGCCTTGTATGACTTGGGTTTGGAAGCCGAGGAACTCATCGAGAGCGAGCCGGACGCAGGTCTAGGTAATGGCGGCTTGGGACGCTTGGCGGCGTGTTTCATCGATAGTTGTGCCACCTTGCAACTACCGGTCACGGGCTATGGTTTGCGTTATGAATACGGCATGTTTTCGCAACAAATCGTCAACGGCGAGCAGGTCGAGAAACCCGATCACTGGCTGAGGATGGGCAATGTCTGGGAAATAGAACGTCCCGAATACATGCACCGCATCAAATTCGGCGGCCACACCCAAACCCACATCGACGAAAAAGGCAACAAGCGCACTAGCTGGCTGGATACTCATGATGTGATCGCCATGCCTTACGACACGCCGGTGCCTGGCTATAAAAACGGTACGGTCAATACTCTGCGCTTGTGGAAAGCCATCGCCACGGAAGAATTCAATTTGCAGGAATTCAATGCCGGTGATTACGCCGAAGCCGTGGCGGAGAAAAACACCGCCGAAAACATTACGATGGTGTTGTATCCCAACGATGCCAACGAAAACGGCAAAGCCTTGCGCCTGCAACAGCAATATCTGCTGGCCTCCGCGAGTTTGCAGGACGTCATCGCCAACTGGGTGGGGCGCCACGGTAATAATTTCAGTAAATTTGCCGAGAAAAACTGCTTTCAGCTCAACGACACCCATCCCAGCATCGCGGTGGCCGAGCTGATGCGCTTGTTGATGGATATTCACGGTTTACCTTGGAAAGAAGCCTGGAACATCACGCGGCAAACGATGGCCTACACCAATCATACCTTGCTGCCCGAGGCCTTGGAAAAATGGTCGGTCAATCTGATGCAGCATTTGCTGCCGCGCTTGATGGAAATTATTTTTGAAATCAACGCACACTTCATGGCTGAAGTGTCGGCGCGTTGGCCTGGCGACAATCCACGCATGGCGCGGATGTCCATCATCGAAGAGGGTTATCAAAAACAGGTGCGGATGGCATTTTTGGCTATCGTCGGCAGTTTTTCTGTCAACGGTGTCGCCGAGCTGCATTCCAAGCTGTTGCAGGAAGGCTTGTTTAAAGATTTTTATGAGCTCTGGCCGCAAAAATTTAATAACAAAACTAACGGTGTGACCCCTAGACGCTGGCTGGCCGGCTGTAATCCGGAATTGGCTGAGTTTATCACCGCAACTATTGGTGACGGCTGGATTACCGACCTGTCTCAGCTGTCCAAATTAGCGCCTTATGCCGAGGACGCGGCGTTCAGGCAAAAATGGTACGACTTGAATCGGGCCAGTAAACAACGTTTGGTTGACTACAAAAAAGAAGAACATGACATTGAAATCAATGTCGATGCTTTGTTTGATGTGCAGGTTAAACGTATCCACGAATACAAGCGGCAAATTTTGAATGTGCTGCATGTGATTCATCTTTATGATCGGATTAAACGCGGCGATACGCAAAACTGGGTGGATCGTTGCGTCTTGATCGGCGGCAAGGCGGCCCCTGGCTATGTCATGGCGAAAAAGATCATCAAGCTGATTAACAATGTCGGCAGTGTCATTAATGAAGACCCGGAAGTAGGCAACAAGCTGAGATTGGTGTTTATGCCCAATTACTGCGTATCGGCGATGGAAAAAATCTGTCCGGGCGCGGATTTGTCCGAACAAATTTCGACTGCCGGCAAGGAAGCGTCCGGTACCGGTAACATGAAGTTCATGATGAACGGCGCGCTGACCATCGGTACCTTGGACGGTGCCAACATCGAAATTCGTGAAGAGGTCGGTGCCGACAATTTCTTCCTGTTCGGCTTGACCGAAACCGAAGTGGAGGCGATGCGGCCGCATTACGATCCGCAATGGTTCATCAATCAGGACAGCGATTTACAAGGCGTGATGCGCTTGCTGGAATGCGGGCATTTCAATCAGTTTGAGCCGGGGATTTTCGACGACATCATTGCCTCGATTAAAAGTCCGCACGATCCTTGGATGACTATCGCCGATTTTCGCAGTTATCTGGAAGCACAGAAGCGCGTCGAGCAAACTTGGCGTGATCAAGAGCGCTGGACCAAAATGAGTATTCTCAACACCGCGGCCAGCGGTAAGTTTTCCACCGATAGAACGATTAGCGAATACAACCGCGAGATTTGGAAGCTGTCGCCGGTGGACGTGGAAAAATACTGAAACAATGCTGGATATTGTCTTGTTCGAGCCGGAAATACCGGCCAATACCGGCAATATCATCCGTTTATGCGCTAATACCGGTGCGCATCTGCATTTAATCCAGCCCTTGGGCTTTGATCTGGACGACAAACGTCTGCGTCGCGCCGGGCTGGATTATCATGAATGGGTGAACATCCGCCAGTACGGTTCCCTGCACGATTACGTCGAAAAAGCCAAGCCCCAACGTTTATTTGCTTTAACCACCAAAGGCCACACCGGTTACAGCGAGGTGCGATACAAAGCGGGAGATGCCTTGTTATTCGGTCCGGAAACCCGTGGCTTACCGGCCGGATTTCTCAGTCAACATCCGACCGCGCTGCAACTGTATTTGCCGATGCGTAAGGAAAGCCGCAGTCTTAATCTCTCCAATACCGTGGCGATAGTGCTTTATGAAGCCTGGAAGCAATTGAATTTTGTGGATGCGGCTCGTTGACTTAGTGATAGATCATCGCCCGCAGCAACGTTTAAATTTCTTGCCGCTGCCGCACGGACAAGGCGCGTTTTTGCCGGTATCCGTGCTTGCCGCGACTTTGCCCGCGGCTTTGATGACGCCGTCCAGATAAAGCCAACGGGAATTGGATTTAACGAAGCGACTGATTTCGTGCATGAAATAGTCTTCGCCGTCTTGTCGGTAAAAAGCCTTAAACTCGACAATGCCCTTGCTGTCTTGGCCGCTGCCTTTTTTGGTGCTGACTATCGTCAGTTTTTGCCATTGCGCGGTTTCCTTGGAAAAGTCGATGGCTGCCGGCCGTTTGCTGGTATCCCAAGTATTCAATAAATAGCCCACATCGCGCCGGGCATAGGCACTAAAACGCGAGCGCATCAAGGCTTCCGCAGTTGGCGGGTAGTGTTCGCCGCTGTGATAGCGGCCGCAGCAATCGGCATAATCCAGGCCGGAGCCGCATAAACAAGTTTCTAGTGGGTCGGTGATTGTCGTCATAGCCGCAGATTTTACCGAAATAGACAAGCCAAAAGCCAATCTTAGCCGCTCTCGGCGGAACGTATCCGCGCACTGACAGAGCTGTTAGATGATGGGGGCCGGGCTTGTTATGATAAATTTCTAAGCTTTGGGGTTTTACGATCAGCGTATTTTCAGGAGGCCGGATTGAAAGTCGCATTAAACACACAAATTTTTCTGGGTGCCGTAATCGGCGTAGCGTTGGGCATGGGATTCGCCAAGTTGGGGCCGGACGCCGCGCTTAGCAAACAAGGTATCTACGTTTGCGGTCTATTGAGTACTTTATTCATGGATTTGTTGAAAATGGTCTTGGTGCCTTTGGTGTTTACTTCTATTGCGGTTGGGGTGGCAAATTTGCGCATGCATGGCCAATTGCATCGAGTCTGGCTGTCTACTTTGGTTTTTTTTGTGGTCTCTATGGCTCTGGCTATCCTGCTGGGCGTGGCGGCGGCAAATATATTCGAGCCCGGAAAAGGTTTGAATCTGGACTTGTTCAATAACGCTCTTCCCAACTTCGCCGCCAAGCAAATGAGCTTTGCGCAATTCGTAGCCAGCTTCCTGCATGGCTTATTCGTTAACCCGTTTGCCGCACTAGCGCAGGCCAATATCCTGCCCATCGTGATGTTTGCACTGTTGTTGGGGATTGCTTTGGTAGTGGGAGGGGATCGTTATCGCAATATCTTGCTGCTGTTGAAGGAAGGCTTGGAGTTGATGCTGCGCTTGGTCGGCTGGATTATGCGGCTGGCGCCCTTGGGCATCATGGCTTTGCTGGCGCAGTTGCTGGCGACGCAAAATCTGGCCTTGTTAAGTAGTTTGGCGGAGTTTGTCGCGGTGGTCATTGGTACCGCTTTGCTGCATGGCTTGGTCGTGTTGCCTTTGTTGTTAGGTATAGTTGCCAAGGTTTCGCCGCTGAAGTTTTTTCTGGGCGCCAGGGAAGCCTTAATCACCGCATTTGCCACCAGTTCCAGCTCTGCCACATTGCCCGTCACCTTGCGTTGCGTTGAACAGCATTTGCACGTCAAACCCGGTATTGCCGGTTTCGTGGTGCCGCTGGGTGCCACGGTCAATATGGACGGCACCGCGCTCTACGAAGCTGCCGCCGCATTATTTGTCGCGAATTTGGCGCGCATAGAGCTGGATTTGGCGCAACAATTGATCGTGTGTTTTACCACGATGATCGCCGCCATGGGCGCGCCGGGCATCCCCAGTGCCGGCATGGTGACCATGATGATGGTGTTGCAATCGGTTGGTCTCCCGACCGAAGCCATTGCGATACTGTTACCCATAGACCGCATACTGGATACGGTGCGGACCATGGTCAACGTAGAGGGCGATATGGTGGGTTGCTTAGTGGTACAGCGCTTGACGGATCGCTAGTTTTTTCTGCGGTTTATGAATGGATTACCCGATTGCGGCCGCTTTGCTTTGCTTTATACAAGGCGTTATCTGCGCGGACAATAAAGCTTTCCGGATTATCGCCGGATTGCAATCTGGCAACGCCTATCGACAAGGTGATTTTGCCTAGCGACTGGTTGTCGTTTTTGCGTTGCAAGCGGCTGGCTGCCATCGCGGTGCGAATATTTTCGGAGATTTCTACCGCCTTTTCGTGGCTGGTGTTGGGCATGATAATCGCCAGTTCCTCGCCGCCGTAACGCGCCACATGATGATGTTCCTCGGCGTGTTTCTTCATTAAATTTGCTACATATTTAATGACATTATCGCCGATAGTGTGGCCGTAAGTGTCATTAATGCGTTTGAAATGGTCTATGTCCAGCATCGACAGGCACGCGGTATCGGGTGCGGATTGTTCGATGATTTCGGCTAGGGTCATGTCGAATGCGCGCCGATTCAACAAGCCGGTTAAACCGTCGGTGGTGGCGATTTGTCTGGCTTGAGCCAGCTCGGTGCGCAATTGCTCCATTTCTTGGTTGGCTTCGGTCAGCTTGGTTTGCATGGCCTGACTGGTCATCGCCAGCGCTTTGGTTTCCTGAATGATTTCTTCCAAGATGGTTTTCAAGCCGTCTGAAGCGGAGAAGTTCTCCAAGATGACTGATTTTTTCTGAAAGCTGTCGTTGGTCTCTTCGGCCTTGTTGTAGGTTTCGTTGATCGCGCTGGTGGCTTGCTCGATGACTTTGTGCAGTTGCCGGTTGATTTGCTCGAAAGATTCCAAAGAGGCATTACAAATGTGTGATTTGTAAAGCTCGACGCTGTTGTCGTAATCGAAGGCTTTGTTTTCGGCGAGCAACGAGTCGACTGCTTTGTTTAAGCTCGGGTTGCCGCCGGCCACATAGTCGTACCAAATAGCGTAGTTGATGGGATTGGCAGCAACGTTATGACGCATCAATAATGGCAGGATTTGTTTTAGATGGCCGGCGTTAACGCTCGGCGAGAAATCGTAAATCGGTATGTAAGTGGTGCCTTTACTCATCAGATTGTTGTCGATAAACGTATAACGGTTTAAGTACTGCTCGCGCCGGGATTGTTAACCCTGTCACTGCTTTCGATTGTTCCGTATCAATGCGCCGGGTTTAGCGCTTAGTAGAACGTGCCTTAAGGTAACTGGGATGTGCCTTGCTAAATTGGGCTTGAAACACTTTGAGCCTCCAGACTTTCATTTTACGTAGTCATAAGCCTACATAAAAGTAACTTAAAACCGGGATTTTTCAATACATCCGGAAAATAACGAATTGCCTCAAATTAAAAGTAACCCAAGGGGTCATTAAAAACGGGTCGTTGCTTCACATTGTGTGTAACCGAAATCAAGCGGGTTACCACCATGGGAAAACACGAACGACGAGCCTATTTACAGGCTATCCAAAAACGTTATCGACAAAGTGATAGGGCCACGAAACAAACGATCCTGAACGAGTTTTGCGAAGTCTGCGGCTACGCCCGTAAGTACGCGATTCGTTTGCTGAATCGAAAAGCCAAGCCAACCGCTTCGCCTAGCAAACGGCCCGGCCCCAAGCGGAAATATCAAGCCGAGGTGTTGCTGGAGCCATTGAAGCGCATCTGGTTTGCTAGCGATCAACTGTGCGGCAAGCGCCTGAAAGCCGCGATACCGATCTGGCTGCCTCATTACGAAGATCAATACGGCCCCTTGGCGGATGGCGTGCGCGCCGACTTGCTCAAGGTGTCGGCGGCGACCTTGGATCGCTTGCTCAAACCCTTGCGCGTCCAGCACCCCAAAGGCTTGTCCGGCACCAAACCCGGGTCTCTGTTGAAAACCCAGATTCCCATCCGCACTCATCACTGGGACGAGACCCAGCCCGGTTTTGTCGAAGCCGATACTGTCGCTCACTGTGGCAATTCGCTGGCCGGCGATTTCGTCTGGAGCCTGACGATGACGGACATTGTCACCGGCTGGACCGAATGCCGGGCCACCTGGAATAAAGGCTCGCAAGGTATCCTGGAACAGATTCAGGCCATCGAGAACCTGTTGCCATTCCCTTTGAAAGGCTTCGATTGCGACAATGGTTCTGAATTTCTCAATCATCACCTGGTTCGCTATTTCACCGACCACCCGCAAAAGCCGGCGTTTACCCGCTCCAGGCCTTACAAGAAAAACGACAATGCCCACGTCGAGCAGAAAAACTGGACTCACGCCAGGCAATTATTCGGCTACGACCGGCTGGATAATGCCGCGCTGGTGCCGTTGATGAACGCGGTCTACAGCACGCTTTGGTGCCCTTTGCAGAATCATTTCTGTCCCAGTCTGAAACTGCGGAAAAAACACCGAGACGGCGCCAAAGTCGTGAAAAAATACCATGCCCCGCAAACCCCTTACCAACGGGTGATCAATCATCCTGACATTCCGGAAACCACCAAACAGACTCTCCAGGAACATCATGCCAAACTCAATCCATTTGCTCTTAAGGCCGCCATTGAGCAACAATTGAAACTCATTTTTTCACAAGTCCAGGTTACCTCTAATGTGAGGCAACGACTCTGATACTTCGGTTACCTTTTTCTATGAGGCAATACGATAAGCTGACGCACACAGTGTTTGCGGTTTGTGTGTAGGGGCCGGTTTTGAGGGGGTGAGTTTATCAGTGTAATTTTTTTCTAGAAATGGTTTGCGTGTACCGGCTGTTTTTCTAATGGCTGTCCGGAGAATGCAAACTCTTGGCAACCGCACGTGTGGCACGAGTATTTGCATCGCAAAGTTAACAAAACATTTTGCAGCAGCTCCAGTTTTGGATAGAATGCGCGTCCTTTAGTCGGGTGCTTAGCTCAGCTGGGAGAGCATCGCCCTTACAAGGCGAGGGTCGGGGGTTCGAACCCCTCAGCACCCACCAGACTATCGGAGGTTAAACATAGAATCTCCCACGATTCTTATTCGGTAATCTCAAGCGTCCCAATCAATACCCCTAAGGCAAGCGCTACGCCAATTCGTCGCAACGGATTCCTATTTTCGGCAAAATGGCAAGCTGAGTTTTGCCTTGCCATTGTTAGCTTTGCGGTTTAGCGAACTCTCCATTACTTCCAGCCCTTTGACTGGCCCAGGCCGAGCGCAAAACCAGAACTGTCTGTCTTATTGACGCCATTTTCAATCCCCACGATAAACACCAAATGCAGTGGCGGTCCGCTGTTGTTAGGCGCGTCCGCATTCCGGGAATAATCGGTTGATACGGCAACCTCGACTCCTCCCGCGCCTGAGTAAACCATCCGCTCAATTCGAAATCTTATGGCTAGGCCATCTAATTAGGAAATTGAAATTAAATGCCGCCGCTAACTCCTTGAGTTAAAAAACAAAGCACGCAAGTGCGGCTATTTAGTAAAAATTTCCCGCTGACAACACAATATGTTGTGCTAGAATTTCAACATAGACACTATATGCAGTATATCGCCGGACTGTATTGTTTTCGGTTTTAATCCAATAAACATCAACATCTTAGCCGTGCCGGAGCGGCAAGATAGGCCTATAACCATTCAACTAGAAAAGGGAATCCACGAATGACCGCAAAACTTCATGTTGTGACACAAGACGCCACCGAAATCCCGCTGCAAAGTGCTTCCCTGGATATTTGGGACAGCAAATACCGCTTAAAAACCAAGGATGGCAAAGCGATTGATGAAACCATTGATGACACCTACAAGCGTGTCGCCAAAGCCCTGTCTAGCGTGGAGAAAACCAAGGCGCTGCAAGAAAAACACTATAAAGAGTTTCTGTGGGCGCTGCGGAAAGGCGTGATCCCGGCCGGTCGCATCACCTCCAATGCCGGTGCCTTGGATCATAAACCGGCCACCTCCACCATCAACTGCACCGTGTCCGGCATTATCGAAGATTCGATGGACGATATTCTGCACAAGGTTCACGAAGCCGGTCTGACCCTGAAAGCCGGTTGCGGCATCGGTTACGAATTTTCGACATTACGGCCGCGAGACGCTTATGTATCCGGCGCCGGCGCCTACACCTCCGGCCCGTTATCGTTCATGGATATTTACGACAAGATGTGTTTCACCGTATCGTCGGCCGGCGGCCGCCGTGGCGCGCAAATGGCCACCTTCGACGTCGCCCACCCGGATGTGGTGGATTTCATCCGCGCCAAGCGTGAAGACGGCCGCTTGCGCCAGTTCAATTTGTCGCTGCTGATTACCAGCGAATTCGTCGAAGCCGTTAAAAGCAACGGCCAGTGGCCGTTGTCCTTTCCGGTTACCGAACGCGAAGCCAATGCCGATAAACTGGATTTAACCGATACCGACAAAATCGTTTGGCGCGATCTGCCCAATAAAAAAGGCTATGTGGTCAACGAGGCCGGCTTGGTGGCTTGCCGCATTACCAAAGTCATGCCGGCGCGCCGCTTGTGGGACATCATCATGTCTTCCACCTACGATTACGCCGAACCGGGATTTATCTTGATCGACAAAGTCAACGAGATGAACAACAACTGGTTTTGTGAGCACATCCGCGCCACCAACCCTTGCGGCGAACAACCGCTGCCGCCTTACGGCAGTTGCTTGCTGGGCTCGATCAACCTGACCCGCTTCATCGATAAACCTTTCTCTAAAGAAGCCCGCTTTGATTGGGAAGCTTATCGTAAAACTATTCGTATCTTTACCCGCATGTTGGATAACGTCGTCGAGATCAACGGCCTGCCTTTGGAAAAACAGCGCGAAGAAATCATTGGCAAACGCCGCCACGGCATGGGCTATTTAGGCTTGGGTTCCACCATTACTATGCTGGGCATGAAATACGGCAACGAAGAGTCTCTGGCATTTACCGAACAAGTCACCAAAGAGTTGGCTTTGGAAGGCTGGAAAGCTGGTCTGGAACTGGCGAAAGAAAAGGGCCCGGCACCTATCATGGACCAGCTGTTCACCGTCACCGGCGAAATGCTGCACAAACGCCCGGAAATGACGGCGGACGGTTACAAACTGGGCGACCAAGTGCCCGGTAAAGTGTTGCATGCCAAATACAGCCGCTACATGCAAAAAGTCGCGCAAGAGTTACCGGAACTGGTTAATGAACTGGCCGAAGTGGGCTGCCGTTTTACCCACCACAGCTCGATCGCGCCGACCGGCACCATCTCACTGTCGCTGGCCAACAACGCCAGCAACGGTATTGAGCCCAGTTTTGCCCATCATTACTCGCGCAACGTGATTCGCGAAGGCAAAAAATCCAAGGAAAAAATCGACGTGTTTTCCTTTGAATTGCTGGCCTACCGCGAACTGATCAACCCGGAAGCCATGCCGTACAGCCAGGATCCGGCTCAGCAATTGCCGGATTATTTCATCGCTGCCGATGACATCAGCCCCAAACAGCATGTCGATATTCAAGCTGCTGCGCAACGCTGGATCGACTCGTCCATCTCGAAAACCGCCAACGTGCCGACCGATTATCCGTACGAAGACTTCAAGTCCATCTACGAATACGCCTATGACCAAGGCCTGAAAGGCTGCACCACTTTCCGTTTCAACCCGGAAGTGTTTCAGGGCGTGTTGGTCAAGGAATCCGACCTGGAAAACACCACCTACCAGTTCACCCTGGAAGACGGCCATGTGGTGGAATTTAAAGGCAACGAAGAAGTGGAATACGATGGAGAAACCCACACCGCTGCCAACTTGTTTGATGCTTTGAAAGAAGGCTATTACGGCAAGTTTTGATAATCAAATTATGTAGGTTGGGTTAGCGTTAGCGTAACCCAACCTACACAGAATATGAGATACCCCCATGACCCTACACAAAATCAACAAAAAAATCGTCGGCTACAAAGTGCTGACCAAAGAAAACCTGGAAGCGGCCGCCCAGGCGGAAGCCGAAGTGGCAAAACCTTCCCTGGAGGAAATGCACGAAAATCTGGCGCGCCCGGAGATGCTGCTCGGCTCCACTTATAAGATTAAAACCCCGCAGTCCGAGCATGCCCTGTACATCACCATCAACGACATCATCTTGAACGAAGGTACGGTGCATCAGGAACGCAGACCTTACGAAATCTTCATCAACTCCAAAAACATGGAGCATTTTCAATGGGTGCTGGCGCTGACCCGCTTGATTTCGGCGGTGTTTCGTAAAGGCGGCGACGCCACCTTTTTGGTAGAAGAAATGAAGGCCGTATTCGACCCGCAGGGCGGCTATTTCAAAAAAGGCGGGGTCTTCATGCCGTCCCTGGTCGCCGAGATCGGCCACGCCATCGAATCGCACATGAAACACATCGGCATGATCAAGCCTGAAAAACTCAGCGATCACCACCAGCAATTACTGGATGAAAAACGCCGGGAGTTTGAAGCCCAGCATGGCGCGTCGGAAGGGCAGGCGTTTCCTGAGAAGGCTGTTTTATGTAACAAGTGCAGCACCAAGGCGATGGTGTTGATGGATGGGTGTATGACTTGTTTGAATTGTGGGGAGTCGAAGTGTGGTTAATTTGGTGCGGTTCGTTATAATCCGACGATGATTGAGATAGCGACGACCGAGTATTTTCGTAACGATGTGTTGCAAAAAAGGCCTTACATCAGACTCGAATGGTGCCAATCTGCATTGTCCGAACCGTTTCGCCGCGAAATTCAAGAAGACGGTAGAATTCGTCACTGGTTTTTCGTATCCGAATTAAATAAGTATTTGCGTGTTGTTACCTTGTCCGATGGCATAACCATCCACAACGCCTTTCCCGACCGGAGATTTAAACCATGAAATTGAGCTACGACGAAGCGACAGATTCTCTTTACATTCATTTAGCCGACAGGCCTTCGGTCGATTCGGATGAAGTCAGTGATGGTGTGGTATTGGATTTCGACGAAAACGGTGCATTGGTGGGGATCGATGTTCAACATGCAAGTCAAAAAGCGGATATTCAAAATTTAGCGGTTTTGCATTTGCCGTTGAGGGAGTTGCAGGCGGCTTAGAGATATTGACTGGTTCGGTTCAGTTTCGCCTTGAAGCATAATGTGAAGATGCAGAACTGAAGTAATCCTTTATGGAAGAATCCAAACGAGTCAAGAAATTACGACGAGAAGTTATCGCGGCGCTGCCAACGTTTCCCAACAATCGTGAAACTAAAGACTTGCTTGATGGAATGTTTTTAGGGAACTTGCTTATTCATTATCTCAATTGGGTAATCAGATACGTTGCAATTAAGCCGCGCAAGGTTTTAATAGAGCCGGCGGTCATGAGTGATCGGAGATGGTGCGACCTTAAACATCAAGTTTATGCGCTGCTTGAAAAAGTCAGAGATGGCGATAATTTAAATCCACATCTTTCTACATTGCCACAAACTCGTGGATATTCGCCATCAACTTCAGAAACGGAGCATGGTGTCGATCAATGGGTGGATAAAGATTTTCTGTTGAACACTATGGGGTTTCATCATTTTCATCTTGGTATGAAATCAGAGCGAAACGGATATATTGAGCGAACTAACGAATTGGTATTTGCAAATGTATCCCGGGAAATGTTCACATTAATGGGCATATTCGATCATTCAGTTTTTGAATTTACTGATAAATCCATGAGCGATGAGCGAAAACGGCTCTGGGCAATGTTCGACTCCTACATTACTCGTGGAGCTCCGTCCGGTACTGTTGTTCTTGCTACGCAAATCGCAATGTCAGGCCACTCAGTTCATGTAGTCGAAACAGCAGGTGAATATTCCAGGATTATTTATCAGATCGATTCAAAGCTGGATAGCATGGAATATGTACGTGATTTGTACGCGAGTAATAACTTAGCAACGCCGAAAAAATTGAAATTTGAATGGATGCTTAATTTTTCGGATCTTTTGCTTCTGGAAAAACATAATAATCATTTTTTTGTAATGCATCGTGGATTCAATTAATTAGTCTCGTAAAGGCGGGCACGGTTTTTGTGCTCAGGCGGGATTACCAATTTGGACCAACGATGATTCGCTAACGTAAAACTTGATTTAACGCCGGTTTACAGACCGGCAACCGCGATACTTTCGCTACGAAAACCATCCCTGGTTTTCGCCCTTCGGGCCCGCCTATGGGCTGTTCAAATTTGCTTCAGGCGAATTTGTGCGTGACCAAAAGAAAGTATCCAAAGAAAAGGCGACCCGAATGCTGCTTGTTTCCTGCGCTCCTCGCTTTTGCCGAGGGTTTTCGGAAGGGGCTTCCTGCCCCTCCGAAAACGAGCGGCATCCCTGCCGCTCCCCTGCGGGCCATTGTCTGCAAAACCTTCGGTGCTCGGCGCGGCATACGGGAGTAAACCAACCCCTTAAAGAATTCCTCGTTCCCATGCGCTACGTGGGAACGACGGACTTGCCCGCGCTACGGGCCTAATCGTGCCTATGCGCTATCTCCGCTAAAATCTCCGATGTTCGGCGTGGCATGCGGTAACTCGTCGCCTTTTAGGATGTGCAGAACAACGTGAAGCGCATCGGTTGTATTAAATAATGTATATCCGGATGTCCCGTGTGTATCTAATAATCCCGTGGACGCACTCTCAATGGCTTGGGAGAGGTATAAAAACTTCCCGGGCGTATGTAAAAATATCCGGAATGTGTGCTCGCCGGCTGTGGGGGCATGGACAAATGTGTTGGAGGTTCGGTCAAGGTCGCTGAATGCGCATTCGAGATTCACGAGGGTATGTTCGAAAGCTGGGTGGGTGCCTACGTGACATTTTTATGTGCCTTCGGCTTCATGGGGATTGCCTTCGCGTCCTTTGGAAACGCGATAAGGTGTGCGTTCCCAGACGCTCCGCGTCGTCTTGCAAACACCGCGTTGATGATTCATTTTTAAAATACGCATTTTTCCGAAATTAATCGACAGCATGGCAAAACCTAAAAAAATCAAAGCGAAGGGCGGGGCTAAGGATTCGGGCAAGGGGATTGGTGATGGATTCGTTTTGCGGCTGGGATGGCGATGTGCTGGTGCTGAATGTGCTCGGTACGCCATCTGCCAAGCAGGATGTAATTGGCAAACCCAAGGGTCAGCAACTGAAGATTAGCGTCAGCGCCGCGCCGGTGGGCGGCAAGGCCACCGATCATATGGTGCGCTTTCTGGCCAAAGAGTTTGGGGTGGCAACGGGCGATATCGAGGTAGTGATCGGGCGCTATAACATCAATAAACAACTGCGCATCAAGGCGCCCAGGCAATTGCCGGCGGTGATTGGCAAATCAGCTATGTAGGTAGCCGCCACGATCGCGGCACCTTTTATAATAAGCCTCAATGAAGCGTTGACGGAATCGAGGGGGCTATATTCAACGAATCTTCGATTGAATCGGGTTTATGTGATATGGATTTCAAAAACTGAGGTAAATGTGCAAGTACTGTCTTTGATTCTATCGCTATTGATCTTAAGCGCGTGTTCGACTCACCAACTGAAAACAATATCTTCGGAAAACGTTTCGAGTTACGGCAAGGACATTAAGCTTGATGTAAGCGGCGAGAACCTGGAGATTGTCGATAAACTCAGGCGTTATATTCAGGCTTCTTTATTAACGGCGGGATTTAATATTGTCACCGACGAGAATGCTACGCAGCTGGATGTGGCGATTTCGGCATTTGATCCGGGCAATGCCGCATTACGATTGACGGTAGGTTTCGGCGCGGGCAGGGGATCGTTGGTCTACAATGCAAAATACACAAAAAGCGGCAAGCTGTTAGTCGACTACGACGGCGCCGAGCGTTTTACCGGATTGGAATTTGCGCCCGGCACCCAATACGAGGCTTTCCGAAATTTAGGCGGCGAGGAAACATCGACGCTGATTTTGCTGGAAGAAGCGTCAAAGCATATTGTTGAACAGGCGACGATAAACGGGAAATAAACATTTCCGCTTGCTTAGTCGATTGGGTTTTGTGCCCAGTCGGGAGTCATTTGCAGAAAATGTTGGTTGTCTGAGTCTTTAAAATAAAAAAGGCCTTGATTAACAAGGCCTTTTAGTAATATGGCGGAGAGCTAGTCCGCCGTCGCGATGTCCGTTGGCGTCCTTTATTGTCTTTTGTGTGTTTTTAAATCGTTTAATAACAATTGTTTATAATTTTTCTGGTATATTGTTGTCCAACAAGAGCTTGTGATGTCTAAACCAATGTGGTGGGCCAAGTGGTGGGCTGTGAGGTGGCAATATGCTGAAAGCAAAAGAAATCGAACATGCAAAACCTGGTATGCATGCTGATGGCAATGGTCTGTATTTAAGGGTTCAAAAATCTGGATCTAAGAGTTGGATTTATCGATTTCAGCTCAATGGTAAGCGTCGTGAAATGGGATTGGGAATTCTTGAAGACAAACCAGTGGTTGATGTGAGAGCGGAAGTCTTAGCGCTATCAAAGTTGGTGAGGCAAGGTGTCGATCCAATTGAAGAGAGAAAGACTCAAAAATCGGCCTTAGTTGGCGAAGTCCGTAAAACTAATCCGACGTTTGCGGAGGTAGCTATTCTATATATCGAGAGTAAAGAAGATGGGTGGAAGAATGCAAAACACCGAGATCAATGGCGAAATACCTTGGCGACATACTGTATAACCTTCAATAACAAAACTGTTGATATGGTAACGGTCAATGACGTAGAAATTGCTTTAAGGCCGATTTGGTTATCGAAAAATGAAACCGCAAGCAGAGTTTTAACAAGAATTGTGCGCGTAATTAACTTTGCCGCTGACAAAGGCTGGGCTAAAGATGATGCGGAAACATGGTCTAGCCGTCTTCACCACCGTTTGCCTGTTGTTAAGAAATCCGAAAGAGTGATTCACCATCCTGCATTACCCTATGCATTCTTACCTGAGTTTATGTTTGACTTGCATAATCAGCCAGGAATGGGCGCTAGAGCGCTTGAGTTTGCAATTCTATGCGCATCGCGATCGGGTGAGGTTCGATTGGCTACTTGGGGCGAGATAAATTTTATTGAAAAGAAATGGGTTATACCTGGTGATAGGATGAAAATGAAAAAAAACCACACCGTTCCATTAAGTCACCAAGCATTACATCTGCTGGAGGTAATTCGACCTCTAAATCTAAACCCATCGGACTATATTTTTCCTGGCCAACGTCAAGGAAGGCCATTAAGTGATATGACGCTTAGTGCAGTAATTCGTAGAAACGAAAAAAATTGGCTTGATGAATTTGGTCAACTAGTAGTGCCTCATGGTTTTAGAAGCACATTTAGGGATTGGGCTGCAGAAAAAACTGAGCATGACTCTGACGTTATCGAGATGTCGTTAGCTCATGCGATAAAAAATGCTACTGAGAGAGCATACAGACGGGGAAATCTAACTGAAAAGCGGCAATTTCTAATGCAAGAATGGGCAAACTATTGCTACAGTTTGTAAAGAATCAATCTTCTATACCTAATTAATGGTGGAGTTAAATTAATTATTATCAATGGCAACAGGTGGTTTTTGATTTACTGGATGGTAATAGAATAAGCTTGCTCATTTTTTAATTTAGATATGACCTACAAATACTACAATACTCCATGCTGCTATCTTCGCGTGAGTTTAAAAGAACCCAAGAGCGACAGCGCGGACAATGTGTAAGAGCGATTTTATTGTCTATTATGTCTCTGGCTATCACCCATGCATCAGAGAAATTAATGCGACCTAATGGGTATGATTTTTTATAAGCATCAAAAGCAATAATAAGAATTTTGATAGTTTCGTCAGTTGACTTGGCAATTGCTGTTTGAAAACAAACAGCAAAAAGTGTTGCATCCATGTAGTTTTGCCGACTTCTTGTCAAGCCTCTGGTGGAAAACTTGATCGATCCTCTGCTAGGCGAACGGCCATGTAATTGACGGTATGTCTGCCTCAGAAGTTTGATTGGTAATCCCGTCGCTTGATGCACGATTTTAACTTTGGCATGGCGATTGAGCAGTTCTATTGCCAAGGTTTGTTGTTGATATTTTTTAAGCATTGATTTCTTCTCCCTAGTCGCCTGCACAGCTTATACCAAGCATCGCTTCAACTAAGAGGGGCATTTCCTTGTTGATGCTTTGAATAAACTGGCTCGAGAAGCGGGGACTAAAACACAGCCAATTGGAGTGAGCGATGAAGTCAATGTCTTCTAAGGATAATGATCCCAGTGCCTGACGCATGGATTCATCGGTAATGCCCAGAATCAATTCTGTCAGTACCGGGTTTTCTCTGGCTATTTCACGGGCCTTAATCAACCATGCATGATTGATTGAATAAATTTCTGCGTCACAGCCCAAATGATTGAGTGTCAACCGTTTGTCCAAATATCCTTCGAGATTTTGATATGCCGACCGCATCACGCTGTCAATGGCGGCGGCCATATTTTCGACCTTTAATTCCGATTTCAAAAAATCCGCTCCAAATTCCGCGACCAACGGTAAAAACAATTCGTGGAAAAACCCTAGGGTGATGGTTTTGACGCCCTGAAAATCAATCGTGAGCGATTGTCGATTGGCAAAACATTCGCGGGCCAAACGGGCTAAATTTTTGCCATGCTCCGGCTGTGGGATTTTTGCATCGGTTACTGTGACGACATCGATATGCATCGACCTTCTCCTTACTATCGACCGAGTTGTTTTTCCAACGAGCGTTCAAATCACGCGTTGCGTTTATGTTTGGATTTGAGCGAGGTCCAACGTCTTCGGCCCGATCGATCCGTCCAGACTTCGCAGATGGGGCATTGACTGAACGAAATATGTCGCTGATGAAGACCCAGGTAGCGAGCGCGGCATGTGTCGCAGTGTTTGAAAATCAGTTCTCCGGCTGCAAATTGGCCTATCAGATACCACGCGCGATTGATATCTAAAATCGGACTGTGACCACTGGATGCTGCAGCTTGTCTTAGTTCTGGTTTGTTTTTGGCCATGAGGCTCGCATAGAGCGCGTATGCAACCAAAAATTGATCAGCGCTGATGACACTTATTGAAAGTAGGTGTTTCAGATCTTGGATAATGCCGAGAAATAGCGAAGCATGAATATTATTAGTCGCTGAACGGACAATCCAATTATCATCGTAGGGCAGCATGCCTTGTTTGGGAGAACAGCCAGATACCCATTTGAACAGTCGTACACTTTGCTTGGGTGTAAGCTGGCATAGTCGACTGACCACGGGCGGACGCGCGCCCCATTGGATCAGCCTTTCGGCAGTCACCAGTTTGTGTCCCAGCAGGAACGAAGCTTCCAATGTCGTGCGCGTCATTTGCTATCTCCTTGATCAATCGGAGGAACCAAGCCCAAATAGGCAGCCAGCGACAGATTATTCGGGATACGAAATGGCACTAACTGAATCACGGCTCGCCCTGTTTCTGCATATTCTCGGAGTTGCTCCAACGTCATATCGGCAACGCCAGCGACATGGGTTTTATTCAGATTAAATCGCCATGCAGTTTCGACGGGATTGCTGCGAGCACATTCACGAACCAGTATTAGATATTCAAAATTCAAGCGGGCAAGATCTTCTTCCAAGGTTGGCATAGCATCCTCGACGGCTTAGCGACGGTTGAGGGCTATGCTAGTCATGCCCCGTTCGAAAGTCCCGCGAGCAAAGTGACCCATTTGGGGTCACAAATCGCGAGAGCGCTTGCCAGGTAAGGTCTTTGGGAGATGGGACCACCCTGTTGATTGAAACGCGAGAATGGACAAGTTGGAAGTCATCCGGCATGGCGCGGTGGACATGCAAGCGCATCGTTGATTGAAAAGTGATTCATGTATCCGAAAAATTGATCGAATGATGTATCAGCAGGCGAATCCCTATCCCGAATAGTGGGATTCCACATCCAAAGCGAATAGGTATTTACATGAACACAAAATCAGATGAACAAACGATCGAAACTTTGGCCTACGCCGCATTGAATCAACTGAACCATTATCCTCGGCAATTTGTCCGCGAAGCCTCGCGCTTGATTCGAATTAGCTACGGCTATATTTTTCTGGCGGAGTTTATTCTCAGTTTGACTTACATCACTTCGGGTGTATTCACCGGTTTGTTGTTGTTCAATGGGCTTGAGCATTTTTCAAGTTTCTTGCCGTATTTTATTCCCGTTGCGATCTTGGCGGCCTTGTTCAGCACGAACCCCCTCAAGCGATTAGGACAAGATAAAGTTCGAATTCGATTGAATGAAAATAACTGCCCCGGTTTGTTTGCTGAGCTGGCGGCATTCAATGCCCAACAAAACATTGGTCGATTGCCAAAAGTGTTTCTAACCGATACCGGGAATGGCAAGGCAGGATTTATTCCGCATTTCAATTTTCTGAGAATTCACTCGCCTATCCTGATGATAGGTCTGGAATGCCTACTAGTAATGTCGTCCGATCAAATACGCGGACTACTGGCACACGAGTGGGGGCATCTATCCAATCCGCTGCAACGACTAGCCACGCGTTTGACGCATGCGTTAATAACGTTGGCTTGTTACGAATGGGTGCTGACAAAATTGCGCTTTCATTCGTTTCAGAAAAAAGTGACCACGCTTACTATCCAATTGGCGGCCTATGATTCCGCATTACGCTACAACAATGAATACGCCGCCGATAGGATTGCGGCTGAGTTGGTTGGAAGCCACATGGCGGGCCAAAGTCTGATGGGTACAGCGGTTTTTAACGCCTGGTTTGGGGAAAACTACTGGAAACCGCTGACTGATATGACCCGGCACTTATCAAATCCCAATGTCTCACCCTACCGAGATTTATATGATTATTGCCGTCAGTACCGATTTTCGCAGGAAGAGTTGATGGCGACCATTCAGCAAGGATTGAAGGCGACTTCTGTGGTGACAGACACGCATCCCTCTCTAGGCGAACGGCTCGAAGCTATCCAATCCGCGCAAGCATGGACACTACCGACGGGGCCGTGCGCAGCGGAATCCTGGTTTGGTGATGCATTACCCATGGTTATGGAAACCATGGATCAACATTGGCGTAAGCACTACAAAAAGGGGTGGCGAAAACTTCATCTCCGCCATCGGAAGTCCCATACAGAAAGCCGGATGGGTGACTACATGGAGCAGCCAGCAAATGCAGCTTACCCAAAGCGCAGCGATATCGGGTCCGACGAATCGGATTGATAGGTCCTCTGACTTTTCGAGAAGGTATTATCTGTGGTACTGATGGAGCGCGGCAGGCTGTTGCTTAGGCATTTTTGAGTGCAAACCAGTCGCATTCTAACATAAAATTGTCTGTCGGCGGACGTCACGGATAGGAAGCATTGCCTCTCTCTGGCATCACACGGAATAACAAGGATAGCTATGAACAAATCAGCCACTATCATTTATCGCTTTTGCCAGCAGGCAACAGAGATATTCAATCAGCATCTGAGCAAAGATGCTGTCGTAAGCGAAAAAATCTGGCTGGATTTGCTGGAGCTTTTGAGTCACAAGCTCTATACCGAAAACTTGTTGTTTCGCCATTATGCGGAATGCAGCGATTATGAATTCATTGAAATCAACGGCAAACGTTTTAACACCGAAGCGTGGTTCTACGTGACGGATGTGCTGAGCCGCCGCTTGTCATTAGCCAACAAAATGGTCGAGCAGCCCACCAATATGCATGATTTGTTTTTGTTTTACCTGCAAACCAGCGAAGATCGCCGTTGGCAAGCCAGTACCCTCAGTCGTGGCTTCAAAACCTTAACGAACGCATTAGCCGAATTCTTTCAACCGGTGGCCGGCATCTTGATGCAGCACTGCCGAAAGCTCGGTCATCAGTACGGAGAAATTTCCAAACGGCGTCGCTTGCAATATGGGCCATTCTGGTTGGCCGTTGGCGATAACCATGCTGAAGTCGCAGAGGAACTCGCCTTAAATGACCTATTGGAGGCGTTACCGGTGCCACTGGTAGCGCAGCCTGCAGTTCCCAAATATTTTCTGCGTGTGGTGGAAACGCTGAACGAGCGCTACGCACTGCTCAGATCCTGTGGTCTGCCGCCCGAGCATTGGTATCACCGGGACGAGTTTTCCATCGGGCAATTGAAGCAATTAAAGCAACTGATAAAAGCCATACAGGCTAGCGTGGCGCAAGGCGTCAAGCGAGAAACCGCCTGCCGGGAGTGCTTCGAGTCATTCAAGGCCCAAGATCGCGACTTTTTGAATTTCGCCAGTTTTGAAGCGTTTTATCGTTTTTACGCCATGGAAACCACCGCCGCTCATTATTACAGCGATGAATTCGAGCCGGATGGTTATGAGGACATCTCTCCGCAGCAAAGCGATGCCGATTTGCTCAGCTTTCAAAAACAACATCCCCAGTTGTTCAATCCACTGACAAACCATGCATTCAGCGAATTGCTGGTCAATGGCATCACACTTCAAGCCTTGCTTAAGAATCCTGTTTTTAAGGATCTGAAAAAACAAAACGCCGAGTATGCCGCGCTATCGGACAGTAAATTGCTGAAACGATTGCAACGCGAACTCAGCGACATACTCGAGCACTACGTCGGAGATGGGACATGACAACTAAATTGACCAAACAACAACGCGCCAGGGTCGTCCAAGAACGTTTTGACACCCTTGACTGGCACGTACCGATGACTGCCGAACAAATGGATGACTTGTACCTGACATTACCTAAACGCTTGGATAATGAACATGTGATGGATTGGTTACGACGCATTCGCCGTACTTACGGCCGGCGGTTCCCGAATAGGTAATTCGAACAGTGAGCGAATACTTGGCGGGGCGTTAGAAGAAGTTAACGACGCCAAAGATTTTACGAAAACATTGTCGCTGACCTCGGTAACCTGGACGACCGCTCCCGGCTGCCTCCCTTTAGTTTGAGTCGGTGATTTTTGTTAGTCATCCCGAACGATACGGTTCGAGCCTTACCGTATTCTGCCGAACTAATAGCCACCAACCACTGCGATTTTGTACGAATCATGTTCAGCGGGTGGTTTTGATCTGGCTTCATTCCCATTGGCTACGAATTCAATTTCAGTTTGGAAAGCGGCGCGGACAAATTAGCTTGTTTCGACCACCGGCCATCCGTTTACCAAGCGGTAAGCTAGCGTGAGTAGGTAGATTAGTTGTAATACAGCTTCCGGTTGTCGCCGACCTAAGGTCAGTTTCTGCTGCAATGCCTCTAACCCCAAAGCGGCGAATTGTGCGTCCAAGGCATCGAGGCGGGTTGCCGAACAATGGGGGTAATCCTGTAAGGTTACCAAAGCGCTTCGGCAGAGTTCCGCCAGCGGCGGCTCGGAGGCTTGTTCGAACGGCCGACTTTTGAAGCCGCCTAGCAGGCGAGTTAGCAGGTCGAGACGGTGTTTCTCCGGCATTTGAAAATCGAGCGACTGCCAGTGTTCCCGGTAAACGCACAGCGCTTCGAATTGATGGGAATTGTTGGCGATGATATGGCGAACGACTAGATAAAAGTCCCGGGCGTTTTTCAGACTTTGTAAGTTCACTAGGCGTTCGGACATGCCTTCGGTATATGGTTGCCGGAGCAACAACCACTGGTTTCGATCGTTGACCAGTTGCAGCAGCAACTGTTGCCGGGTTTCGTCGAAGTCGCACGAAAGGCATTGCTTGATTTTGAGTAGGGCGTAGCCGTATTCGGGCAACGCGGTCAATTGCATCCAGTCTAGGGTATCGACCCATTCGAAGGCGTCCCCGGTCGGTTTGGCTTCGGTCTTTTGGCTTAAACTGAGGCCGTTACGTGGATTGTAGACCGCCGCTTGCAAGCGTAGATAGCGGCCCGCTAAGTGTTGGTTGATCGGTGCGCCTGACCATAAACTGCGGTTTCCCCAGGCGTCGGCAATGCTGAACCCCTGGCCTTTACCGCTACGCGCCAGACTGGCGCTGAAAAGTCGCCCGTCGGCGGCGAGAAACAGCATATTCAGTCCCAAGGCGCCGCTGACCGTGCGCCATTGATGGCCACCTAGACACAAAAGATGCAGCTCCGTTTCATGCTGTTCCTCCCGCTCAGCCGACGGCAAAGTCGTATCCGCCAGTGCATAGATTAACGCCAGTTGCTGCAAGATCTCCGCACTCGGGTCCAAACCCTGCGCTTGGCTACGGCGCTCCACCCATTCCTGCAATGCCAGTACGGCATTACCCAAGCGCTGCTTGCCGCAGCTTTTCAGTAGCGGTACCAGGCTCTCCAATTCGCTCAGGTTGGCTGGCTGCAGGTTTCTGATGCCGGTTTGCAGCAGGATGCAGGCTTGTGCTTTGACTTGTCCGCATAATTGTTCGCGCTGTAGTTGGCGTTCGCTTTGCGCCTCTTGCTGCTCCTGCTCCAACCAGTCGGGCCAAGCGGGCGGCGGCTGGTAGAGCAGCGTGGCGATCAAGCGCTCCGTGGTTGCGCCGGATTCGCACAGCACCGCATCTAGCCCTTCGCCTTGGCGAATGACGGCTTTATGCCCTTGCCAACTGACTTCGACATGACGCTCGGCGACGCGGATTTCGGCTTGCGGCCAAGCCCCGCTTTGCCACAACCGATAAACCTGGCGGCAAGCGGCTTTACCGGCGCTATTGAATAATTGGCCGTGGTCGAAAACCGGCGGCGAAAAATTGTGCAAGTCTTGTTGGTTGAGATAATCGATGGCCGACGCGACGATATGCTTGCACAGACCGGTTGCCGGACAGTTGCAAACGCTCTGTTCGATGCGGGCCGGCAAAATTTTGCCTTGCTGGCTTTCGAAATCGAATTGCCAGGCATCGCTTTCCTTGGCCGTCCATTCGACCTTGGTTTTCTCCAGAGATTTCGCTGCGCGCCGTACCACGCCGGGACTGCTGAGAATTTCCAGTTGCTCGATGCTGAACACGCTACAGCTCCATCGCCTTGGCCAGCCAATCGGCGAACACGTCCGGGCTCAACGATGCGATCTCCATGCCCAATTGCCCCAGCTTGGAGGTCGTCGCAAGGTCGTAAAACGGTGTGGCGTCGGCCGCCATCGCGGTAATGCCGAGCATTTTGATGCCGCTTTCCAGCATCTGCGCCGCTTGTAGCAACAGCGCACTGGGCGATGCGCCTTCTTCGAAATCGCTGATCGTGACGATTACGGTGCGCCTTGGTTGCTCGGCCAATTGCTGGCAGTAGCTCCACGCCTTGGCGATATGGGTGCCGCCGCACATTTGGCTGGACAACAATACTTCCACCGGATCGTGCGCCTTGGCGGACAAATCGACGACGTTGGTATCGAACAACACCAGCTTGAGGTCGACGCAGGGCAATCGCGCCAATATCCCGGCAATTACCGCGCTGTAAATCACCGAATCCATCATCGATCCGCTTTGGTCGAGGCATAAAATGACACGCCACGGCAAATGCTTTTGGCTACGGGAGCTGAAATAGATGGTTTGCGGCAGCAAGCACTGCCGTTGCCGATCGTAATACTTGAGATTGCGGCGAATGGTTTTGGCCCAATCCAGATTGGCCAGCACCGGTTGCGGCGAATTTTGGTGGCGGTTCAATCGGCCGCTGAAGGTTTGGTTGAATTTCGGTTGCAGTTGTTGCAGCAATTCGTCGACCACGGTTTGGATGATGCGCCTGACTTCCTGCATCAACTCGGGGCTTAACTCGGCCCGTACCGCCAGTAATTGCTTCAACAACGCCATGTTGGGCGTCAAGTTGCTGAGGCAGTCCTTGTTTTTTAACAATTCCTTGATGCCGAATTCGTGTACCGCATGGCCCTGAATTTTTTCCCGCACGGTTTTCGGAAACAGGCGGTCGGCTTGGTGCAGCCAATCGACCACCTGTAGGCGGGAATCGTCCAAGGTGCCGGAAGTACGCAAGCCGCGGCGCTCCAATTGTTTTTTATACAGTTGCTCCAACACTTGGTCTTGTTGGCTCTGCTGCTTGTTTAACGGCACCGAGCCTAAATGCTTGTTGGCGAAACGACCGAGTACCAGACGCCAGCGTTGTTCGAGATTGCTTGCCATGACGTCTGCTCCCTAAGCCTAAGTTTCCAGCCAATGATCTAAGCCTTCGGCTCGCAGTTGCGCGGCGAGTTGTTGCTGCAAGCGCCGGGCCTGCATCAACAATTGTTCGTCCACATCCGCATCGAACATAGCCGGCGCGTCCTGCCAGCCATTCATCTCACACAGCGTATCGCTGAGCTTTTCGATCGCAGCCGGATCGAGGTGGCTGAACAACAAACGCAGTTCCGGCAAGGCCGATAAGAAGCGGTCTTCGTCCCAACCGGCGAGCAGGCGGTTCAACAAGGCCGGTAGACCGTGTGTATCGTTATGCAGCAAATAATGCGGCGCCACGGTGATCACCGCGTTGACCGCTTGGTAAGCGGCTTCCGGGTCGTAGTCGAACAACTTGCGCAGTGCCGTACACAATTCCACAGGGTTGCCGTCGCCCAGTTCCGCCAGCAAGGCGAGACAGGCGTAGCGCAAGGCTGCGCTCAGTTCGCCGTATTCTGCCAACCAATGCAATCTAGCCCTCCAGACATTTTGCCAGGCGTCGGCCAGCGCTTCGGCGCATTCGCGGGTGATTTCCTGGATTTGCAGCAACAAGCGTAAACCTGCCGAGGTTTGCAGCGTGTTGAGCGTCGGCAGCATAAACATCAGCTGTTGCCAGGCTTGCTCGACCACTTGCCGGATAGGCTCGGCGTATTGTTCGAACAAATCGCCCTGGTGTTGGCGCAGACGCAGCAGTAACAGCAGAAATTCCGCCAGCTGCCCGCAATCGCTGCAATCGCTCAACTTCTTCTCTATTTGCCGCCACAGGCCCTCGGCTAAATCCAAACGCTTCATCAGCAACAGTTGCACGAAAAACGCCTGGTGTTCGGCGAGGGTTCGATCTTTCAATTCGGCCAATTTTTCTTGGATGCGCTGGTTCAACAAGCTTTGCCAATCCGGCGCCGACAGGCTCAAATCGACCAGTCTGGCTTCCACCCACGGCGTCCAGGCGTACTGCCACTCTTCGCTGCGCAAATGCAGATGCACGGCGTGCTCCCAGTCGGGGCCGGCGGTTTTCTCGGCAAAGTCCAAACCAATAAACCGGCATTGATACAACAGCGCCAAGCGTTCATGGTCGCGTTGCCGGATATTGAACGTGGTGGTGACCTTGGTGGTTTGCGCCAACTTGAAGCGGGCGCGTTTCAGCAGGCCGTAAACCTCGTCTACCAGCGGCAGCGGCGGTAAATCGCTGCTGACTCGTCCCAAGCGGTCGCCGGCGAGCAAGCGGCAGGCCTGTTTCAGCAAAGGTTCGTCGCTGGTCGAATCGTGTTTGATCAACACGCTACGCAGGCCGTCCAATACATCGTACAAACCCGGCCAGGCATGGCCGCGCAACTGCTGTAATTGCGTCACCTGGTAAAACACCGCCTGTTTCGCGGCGGTATTCATCTTTTGCCGAAACAAGGGCGATTGATGCAAATCGGCCAGGACTTGCAGCAGTAATTCGGCCGCAACTTCGTCTTCCGGTAAGTCCGAACGCCGCTGCAACAGGCGCCGGTAAAAACCGGGTACCGGCATGCCGGCGTTATAACCGCTTAAGGCGTCGAGACGGTCTTCGCTGTAGCGCACCAGCCAACTGGGGCTTTCCGACTGCGATTTGGCGGACGATGAACCTTGCCAATCGAGCAGGGCATAGGTATGGAAACCGCCGGTTACCACCACGCAGCGTTGACCTGGCTTGGCATGGCGGGCAATTTCGCCGCGCATGAATTGCTCGCGCTCGGCATCGCCGGAGTCGGCGATGGCTTGCTCGCTGTAAGTCAAACGGGCGGCGGTGCAATATTCGAACACCCGGCTGAAAAATTGTGCCGGGCTGTCGAAGCGTTGTAGTTCGAACCAACGCTCCCATAATTCGTCGCCGTGCCGGCAGCGCGTCGTTCGGACCAGTTTTTGGATGAATTCGCTGTGCAGCAAATACGCTTCGCGCAGAAAGCTGATACCGCTGTGTTCCCGTTCTTCCCGCTGCCAGGCCTTATCGGCCATCGGCAAATCGATAAAATGCAGCCGCTTGTTGTGCTGCCGCCCCCAGCGCAGCGCAACCCATTCCGGGCTGGTATCGTACAAAGGGTAAAAACTGTTTTGGCCGTACAACGCGATCGGCGGCAAGGTCTGCTCGTGCAACAGCGTTTCGAGTTGGCGATTGAAATCCACCGCGCCTTCGATCAATATTGCGTCCGGCTGTACGCGGTCCAGCAATTGCCGCAAATAAATACTGCATGCCGGGCTGTGGTGGCGAATCGGCGCCCAATGAATGCCGTCGTCGCCGGCAAATTTGGCGCGGGCGGCCTGGAGTTGCGGAGTCAGGTTGTCTTCGATCATCGTGACAAGTGGGCGCGCATTACGGACGTCATCCGTTCTTGCCCAAACCTTAACCGCCCAGCCACAACTTTCTACCCGCCTCGAAAAAGCCTTTCCAACGTCCGTCTTTTTTGGCGCGGTCGCGCACCACCACGTCCAGATAATGCGCCAGCTTTTTCCGGTCGTCCTGTTTGTCTTTCAGAATGCTGCCCTGCATTTGTTCGGCGACCTGCGAGCTGCAAGGCCGGCTGCCCATGTAGTGGTTTTGCAGGCAGCAGGCATAGGCGATGTTGACCGCTTCGGCGGTCGACAGTACCGCATCCAAGGCTTTGACGGCGGCCTGCTTCTCGCCGCGCAATTCGTTGAAGGCGGTAACCAGTACCTCCAACACGTCGTTGTCCATCGCCAGTTCCAGCGACTGGCGCGACAGTTTTTCGGCAACTTGCTGGCGGATCAGGCGTTTTTCCAGTTCTACGTCGCGGATCGGATAGACGGTTTCGAAATTGAAGCGCCGCTTTAATGCGCTGGACATTTCGTTGACGCCGCGATCATGCAGGTTGGCGGTGGCGATCAGATTGAATCCGGGCTTGGCGGCGGTGACGCGGTTCAGTTCGGGCAGCATGATTTGCTTTTCCGACAATAGCGAAATCAGCGCGTCCTGGATTTCCTGCGGACAACGCGTAACTTCTTCGAAGCGCGCCAGCGTACCGCTGTGCATGGCACGATAAATCGTGCTGGGTATCAATGCATCGTCGCTCGGACCGTGCGACAACAACAAGGCGTAATTCCAGGAATATTTGATGTGCTCTTCGGTGGTGCCGGCCGTACCTTGCACGATTTTTTGCGAATCGCCGCTGATCGCCGCGCTCAGCAGTTCCGACAATAGCGATTTGGCGGTGCCCGGTTCGCCCACCAACAGCAAGGCTTGATGGCCCATCAAGGTAACGATGGCGCGCTCGACCAGCGCATCGTCGCCGTAAAATTTCTGGCTAATGCCTAATTGCGGATTGCCGATCACGAAGTCCCGCACCGCTTGCCCGGATAGTTGCCAGCCGGCTGGTTTGGGACCTATATCCTGTTCGCGCAGGATTTGCAATTCCTGTTGAAACAGCGATTCGGCGGCTTGTTTGATTGCTTCGGACATTTGCTTTTCCCCGTTTACCATGGCGATTTTTGCCGCCAGTCGGCATCGAAGCTGCCTTTGGCGGCGACGGCTTCATAATCCAACATGGCTTCGAATAGTAAACTGCGTGGTATGCCGTGCAGCGGTTTAAAGCTTTCTTCGCCTACCCAGCCGCGCTGGTCCGGGCTGATGAAGGCTAGTTGGTACAAGACGGCCGCGACGTTTTCCTCCGGTAGGCAATTGCCGCTGAACTCGATCATCACGCGCAAATTCAAGGAGGCGAAATCTTTGTAGTAGTGGGTAAAAAAGCCGCCGTCTTCCGCCGTCGCCCGCTGGTAGCCGCGCTTGGTCAATACGCCGCGCAGCGTAAAGGTATCGGTCATCCAGCCTTGATGGTAATCCAACTGCTTGCCGGCAAGCTCGGCATCGGTCAGTTCATGTTGCGGCAAGTTGATTTGCTCGAACAAGGGTTTCAATTTTTCGTCCTTGAAGTGCTTTGCCCAGGCTTTCGCTTCCTCTTGCGGCAATTGGCCGGCATGGGCCACGCTGATCCGGGCGTCGTCGGCCAAATCGTAGGTTTCGTCATCCAGGTCGATCAGTTCTAATTCGGCGGTCGGCCGTAAGCGGCGCGATTCCCCGTTTGTTTCGACTTGCCAAACCATGCGTTGCAGCAAACGCTGCATCAGCGGGTGTTCCAGCAGATAAGTCCGCCATTCGGCACCTTGCCAAACACGGCCGACGCACATAGCTTCGTACAAACGTTGGGTTTGCATTTCCTGCACTTGCTTGAGTTCTTTTTTACTGTTGGAGAAATCTGTCTTGGCCTGTTTGACCGCTTCGGCGTCATCGTCCTGGCGCGGAGTCGGCAAGGTTTTGAGTACCTTGCCGGCCTCGTTTTCCAGAATGACCGTTAGGTCGTTGTTCAGCTTCAACACTAGACTGCGCGAACCGTAGGACAGCCGTTGCGTGCCGTTGCTTTCGAAGCCCGCGGTAGGGATGGTGCGGTCGGCCAATTCGTCGTGGCTCCAGCCATTTCTGTCGGCGATAGCGGCAACCAGTTCCCTGGCCGTTTCTTGCACGGACTTGGTACGGTGGCGCCGCGCCACGGCGAGCAGCAATTGGATGACGGTCGGATCGTTGTTGTTGGCCAAGGCGGTCAGCAAGGCTTCGATCTGTGCGCGCCGCGTGTAATGGTCTTTCATATAACGCTTCACTACCAGCACCGCTTCGGCGGGTTCGGCATAGGCCGCCAGCGCCAGGATGCCTTTTTCGCCGATTGCCGAACCTAAATACTCCGCCTTTTTTTGGTTGAATAACTCGCGGTAAGCGTCATCCAAAGTTTTATCCGCATATTGCTTGCCCCAGTCGGATTTCGCCCACTTCTGCCAGTTGTCGAAATGCTGCTGGTGGTATTGTTTGGCAAAGGCATGCGCCGTTTCGTCGTCGGGATTTAAAGTATCCTCGTGGATGAAGGCATGCAGAATAAAGTTACCCAAGGACTTTCGGCTGTTGCCCTCCAGTTGCCTGACGTACAAATCCAACAAGGGATTGCCCTCGGGTTGTTTGAGTTTGCAGGCCAATGCCAGCCACCATTGCAAAACGTCCCTGTCTATCGCTTCGCCGCTAAGCCATTTGAGTGCGGGCAGCGCGTCGAACGGAAACCAGGCCAGTCCTTTCGGCAGCGCTTTTTTTAAATTGTTTTGGGCTTCTTTCAGCAATACGGCAGGCGCCAGATAAGCGCTGATATCGCTATCCAAGTCGTGCAGCGCCGCGAGTAAAATGGCCGTGGCCGCCGGGTGCGTTTCCTTTTTCAAGGCTTTTTGCAGTTCCGGAACGGCTTGTTTCAGTTTTAGTTCGGCAATCCAGTCGGCTGCGACAATGCGCTCGTCGACTTTTCCCGAACCCAAGGCGTCTAAGATGCGTTGCGGTGCGATGCCGTACTTGCCCAGTATTTCCCGAGCCAACGGGCCGTAGGTTTTGCCGGTTGACAAGGCTTGTTGATACAGCACCTGCAAATACGTTTCGGGAATGACCGGAAATTGCGCGATAACAGCCATGCCGTGGGCGAGTTCGAACTTATAATAGTTTTTTTCCCTGCTTTCCATCAGGCCGAAAGCTTCCTTGAGATAGTCCCCGTTTTCGGCGAAAAACGGCCAGATCGTGATGCCGTAAGTATCCGGCAGGCCGGCATCGGTGTTCCAGTTATGAATCAATAGCCATTGCGCCAGTTTGCGGACGTCGCCACCTTGTTGGTGAATCAACTGTGCCAACTGGCGTAAATCGGTGACGACGCCGGGGTGAGCGGTAAACCAGGGCCTGGCTCGGGCCATCTGGACGTCACCCTGAAAAAAACGCACCAAATGGATGGCTGTGAAATCGGCATCGGACAACAAGTTAGCTTTAAGACACAATTCTTTGAGCCGGGTAAAATCCCTGTCGGTTTGTTTTCCCGTCAATTGTTCGAGCCCTTGTTGTATCCGTTGCGCCAACCCAGGTTGTGTCGAGCTACCCAGCAATGCGTCCAAATCGCGTCGAATCTGTTCGGGCTTGTAATCCAACCAGCGTTTATAGGTTTTCTGTTGCCAGTCGTACTTGGTTTTTTGCGCGAGGTTTCGCGTCCGCTCTTCTTCGGCGGCCCGTTCGTAGGCCGTGAGCGATTTGGCATATTGAGCCGTTAACTTTTCCAACCAGTGATTGGGAATGGAGGCGTCGGTAGCCAGCGGAACCCATTCCGGCAACACCAGCTCGGCCTGGGCCGTGTGCCGGGCAGCGGCCTTGTTTGCCAACGCCTGGCCGATGGTTTCCCGAATGGCCTTGCTGGGCTCGGCACTCTGCCACTTTTCCAATAACTCTACAGCGCCGTCGCCGGCCAGAACCGGCAACATCGGCACCAACGTTTTACGAGCGGTATTGTCGAAGGCAAGGTAGTGGTCGTCCAAATAAGCCAATAACTTTTCCGAGCTCAATTTCGGAATCAACAACATCGCCGCTTGCCGCACTTGTTTGCTGTTGTCGCCGAGCAGGGCGACTACCACCGCCAGCACGGCATCCAAGTTTTGCTGCGGCAGAAGACATTCCGCCAACACGCCCCGCCCCGAAAAGTGCATAGCCGCCATGCCGGCGGTAATTTCCGGATCTTGCAGCAATGCCGGCCAGTCGAAACGCTCCGCCAACTGTCTAACGAAATTACAATACCAATGGTTTTCCCTGCGCTCCAACAAAACCGGCAGCCACAGCGTTACGCGTAAATCGTTTTGTCGGACCAAAGATAAAAACCAGCGTTGATCGTAATGTTTCGGCAGTTCGTTACGATTGCCACCGAAGGTCCTTAACAGATTCAACTCGGCGATCAAGACCGCCAACCAATCCGGCACTTCAGCTTGATAATGGCGTTGGATATTATTCATATCGGCGCAAGCGGCCATGGCCACGCCCATGCGTCGGGCTATTTCGATATCGGCCAAGAGATCGGAGCGATACAGATTTTCGAAGTTTTCGTATATCTTGGCGGCTTTCTTTTGACGTTCCTCACTCAATTGGTAATTCCTGTAAGGACTGCGTGGTGGGGATACCGCAGCCGCCTGCAATTGTTCGCGGCTGAATTGTCCCAAACGCGTCAAGATAGCCGTATCGTCACCGGAGAGAATATAACGGGCAATGGATTTGGAAATCCCTTTTTCGTGTTCGTCTAATAACGTAAAACACGCTTGAACATCGGATTGACTATTGAACATGTGGTTGTCCCTAGTGGTTTTTATTGCCTTCGTTTTGGCGCATGTTGCTGAAATTGAAATGTCGGCAGCGTATGACGGTTGATTATTGGCACAGTAAGCCGGATAAAGGTTACGAGTTTAAGGCGGTAGCCGAAAACTCTCGATTTGAGCCGAAATAGACTAGCACAAAAGATATGTCCCGCAGTGAAGAGGACCTTAGGACAAAGTTGTAGACTTTATATTGGTTAATTCAATTTTAGACAATTTCAATGAGTTTTCTTAATCGAGCCATTCAGCTGCTTGCAGCTCGAATAATCGGTATCATTCGCGAGCACCGTGGGCCGTGTTGCCCTAGTGTTCAATAAAGCCACTTAGGAAAGAAGCAAAAGGGATTTTTTCGTTCCGTTACGGTGCCAAAGAGTGATTGCTGATCGTAAGCCGGACACCAATAGACGCCGCCAATGCTTCCATTTTTGCGATGACTTGATCGCGCTGTTCGGATTGCCGCGCCGGTTGATCATGGTTTGGCTCCTGAGACGGTGCGAAGCCCGATGTTAGGTCTGCGACCGTCTTAAGGCGCTGTCGTTGCGATAAAAAATACGCTTGGTAGGACCAGTTAGGCTGTGCTTTACAGGGTTCGGGTTTTGCGGAAATGGGGTGTTTCATTGAACTGAATTCTAAAATGTGTCGAATCGCGGCAGTTTTGGGTACGACCTGACCACATGTCAATGGCTCAGTGAACGGACGAATTCTGACGGGAGCCCGCGGCGTCATAAAGCGCGTCGAACATCTGCACCGTGGTAAAGATCATCGTTTTGGCTAAGCGAACCGTATCTGTCGAACTACACGGTTGCTGATCGATGGCGGCATGCAGAAAACCCACCAGTTCCGTTTGACGTTCCTGATCAAACGCCTTGTCTGGATGGCTTGGATTTGCCTGCTTCATTGCCATTTTCATCTCTCGATCCAGCCGTTCGGCACGTTCTTCAAACCAGCGATTGCCGACGAGACGATGATCGGGGACTTTGCCGAAGGTGTGTTCGTACACAGCAATCACATCAAAACACAGGTCCATAAACAAATGGGCCATTGCTTGATCCAAATCGACCATCACCGATGGAAACACTCGCAAGATGGTTTGGGCAAAGACTGGTTGACGGGATTGGAATCGTTCTAAAATCGCTCGTCCTGCCTGCTCGTCTTGGCTTCTGGCGTATTGAAGGGCTGCAAAGAGTTGCTGGTCAGAGAGTTCTTGCATGATGATGGCTAGCTAAAAACGACCTATGAAATCATCACCGGGTCAGCGATGCAAGCCATGGTAGCTATGAAAAGCCGACAAGCGTCGAATAGCGCGACGGGCTAGTCGATTTTTCGGTTGGTTAGTTATTCACAGCTTCTGTGGATAACATTGTGTCAAAACCGTGACCAAACTAGGCTTTTCGTTGCAGTTCAACGTCTTGAGTCAGATTGATCAAGTTTTAGTCAATGACCTCGATGGCTTGGCTTTGACGGTGTGTTAGTACCCCCCTCCCAGTCGTCGCGTTACTCCAAACCGGCCACTCAGCCAAATCCAGATTCTTGTAACTGGTGGCCTACATAGCGGCCCTTAGCGACCTCATCCAATCGGCCAACTCCAGTCAATCAACAACCCGCAATTCCAATTTCTGAACGACTGATTGTCGGTAATAACCAGACTTGCAAAAATGTGAAACATGGGAGGTCAAGGTAAAAAACCAGCCTATCCGCGCCGAAATGCTCCTGGAGTGATGCCGAAATGCCGTTTAAACGCTTTGCTGAAAGCCGGCACCGATTCGTAACCGCAACGCTCGGCGACCCGTTCGACGCTCATAGTCGGTTCCATCAACCAGTGAGCGGCAATTTGCAGGCGCCAGATCGTCAAATATTCAATCGGCGAGTGGCCGATCAACGCCGTAAATTTCTCCGACAGCACCGTCTTGGAAACACCGGCCCTCGTGCATAATTCGGCCAGCGTCCAAGCACGCCAGGGCTGTTGATGCATCAAACCCAACGCGGCGGCCAGTCGCTTGTCTTGCATGGCCGCAAAGATGCCCTCGCGCACCAAACCTTCCTCGATACAGTAACGGATAACCAGCACAAACAAGCTGTCGCATAAGCGTTCGATCACCGAATCGCTGCCGAAACGCTGCGCCGAAGCTTCGCCGATCACCAACTCAATCAACCGGGCCAGGACGTTACCGGCTTGATTTTGCCTGATCACGATTTCGGCGGGCAATGCTTGCCATAAAAGAGATTTTGGAGCGGCCAGCTCGATTTCGCCACAGACGAAGCCTGTTTCGCCATCCAGCCAGGGCGTCAATCGGGTATCTTCGGCCGTGTCCGGCACATGCTCGGCGCTATACGACAAGAAGTGCCTAGCGGCGTGCGGCAAAAATAGAATCAAATCGCCGCCACCCAGCGCCAACGGCGTTGGCCAGCGTGGCGAATGTACGAAGCCCTGTCCCTTACTGACCAAATGAAACCACACTGACGTTTCTGAGTTGTGATCCATCAACCAGCGCCCGCACACGCCGCCGGAATACACCAGTCTGGCGTGCAGGTTAAGCGTATTGACCAGCGGGGTTAAGGCACCCATGACCCACTCCCGAAAGATCGAACAACAATGCCGGAATGTCGGGCATGGGATAGCCGACCCAGTTTGCTTAATCTGTCTTCGTCGCAACGAGAACCGGCGCAACCGGTTTCGGCGGCAAACAGCTTGTTATTTTTCAATATTTTCAAAGAGATACCATGTCAAAATTCAAAATTCATTCTATCCAGTCCGCCCCCTCCGATGCTCAAGCGCTGCTGGCAGGGTCGTTAAAAAAATACGGCTTCGTGCCCAACCTGCAAGGCGGCCTGGCCGAAGCGCCGGCGGCGCTGCAAGCTTATATCGAGTTGACGGCGCTGTTCGATCAAACATCGTTGAGCCCAACCGAAAGGCAAGTCATACTGCTGGCTGTCAGCGCCGAGAACCATTGCAGTTACTGCGTGGCGGCGCATTCAATGATCGCCAAAAAGATGATCAAGGCCGATCCTGCCATCGTTGATGCAATCAGAAACTTGCAACCGTTGCCAGATGCTAAGTTGGATGTCTTGGCAAACTTTACTCGCCACGTGGTGAAAAATCGCGGTGTAGTTTGTGCTCAAGTCTTCGATGAATTTATCACGGCCGGTTATAGCCGAGCGCAGGTATTGGAAGTGGTGTTGGGCGTGACGCTTAAAACGCTTAGCAACTATAGCAACCATATCATCGAAACCCCGCTGGATACCGCATTCCAGGCCGAAACCTGGGAAGAACCGGTGCAATGCGCTAGCAAACAATGTGGCTAACCGTTGAAACAGACAGGACATCTATCATGAACCTACTTAAATCGATATTTATCGGCAACTATATGATGGCTATCATGGGCATCACCGGTTATGCCGTTTGGATGCTTTATCACGGCGCGGACATGGTCAGCTGGGGTGGCGTCGTGCTAACTTCCGCGCCATTGATGATGTTTATTAGTGTGGTGATGATATTCAAAAATATCGCGCGTACCAGCGCACGTTTGCCACTGATTAACGTATTAGGCGCGACCGGCACAGGCCTTACTGTTTGGGCTTGTTATCAGGCCGGGGCAAGTCAATTTTATCCGCCCAGCGTTCTCGCCCCGGTATTGGCGCTAGCGGCATGGGGCGGATTTTTGCTGTATGCCTACTGGTTTTCAAGCTATGGCGGACGCCAACCCAGCACCCTGCTCAAAATTGGCTCGACCTTGCCCAACTTTTCCGTCAGGAACGTCGATGGTACAACCCTAAGCTCGGCACAGTTAACCGACAAGCCGGCCATCCTGATTTTCTTTCGCGGTAACTGGTGCCCTTTGTGCATGGCCCAAATCAAGGAACTGGTGAGCCGGTATAAGGACATAAGCTCACTGGGCGTGCGGGTTGCGCTGATTTCTCCGCAACCGCACGGCAATACCGAGGCTTTGGCGAAAAAGTTCGGCGTGGATTTTGATTTTATAACCGACGAAGGAAACGCCGCCGCCCGTGCACTGGGCATAGCACAGGCTCATGGTCTGCCGATGGGTATGCAAATGCTGGGTTACGACCGCGAAACCGTACTGCCGACCGTTATCATTACCGACAAAAACGGCAAGGTGATCTGGACGCATGAGACCGATAACTATCGTATTCGCCCCGAGCCTGACATCTACCTGGACGTACTGCGCCGTCATCGGGTCGTTCCCACTGTGGCCTGAAAGCCTTCAACCTTCACAAAAAACTGAACCACATGGGTAAAGTGTTTCCGTCAAAGATCCTATAGGGTCGGCTTTAGCCACGATTAAGGCTTTCGTCGTGGCTAAAACCGATGCGGTCAATCCCCGGAAGTTATTATCGGCCGTATCCCTGATTTGAGGATGCACGATTTTTTAGCCAGTTATCGATTCCCAGTCGTCCGCTACCGCTCAAAACTAACGAACTGAGCATAAACAAATAACTCAGCGGCAGTTTGAAGTTGCCGTAGCCTTTGTCGATAACCGCATAGCCTTTCCATAACTCTGCCAGCGTCTGCCATTCGGCGGGCCAATGCACTGCGGCGATGGCCACCACGGTCAACACCATCAACGCCGCACTGAAAAAGCGGGTCATGAATCCCAATATCAGCGCAATCGGGGCGATGATTTCCAGGCCGGTAGCCAAGGTCCAGCTAAAGTCGGCGGGCAACAAGTTGAACGGAAATGGAAAGATCAAATCGGCAAACCAGTTATCGCCTTGGAGTTTTTCCAGACCGGCTTCGCCGAATTCGTAAGCCAGCAAAAGGCGCGGAAATATCGGCGCCAAACCATGTATGTTGCTATCGAACCATCGAGAAATCTGGCTGGGCGTGCTGCATAGCCGATCGATACAGGATGGAATCAGACAAGAGATGCAGGCGCTATTTTGAGCTGTAGTTGCGTCGTTCATGGTTGATGTTCCAAGTAATCGGGGGCGAGAACGTCGATGATCGCGCCCCGGCTATGCAAGTCGGCCAGAATGCGCTGACCGAATAGGGTTAATTCCAAAAATTGCGCGTCCAAGAGTTCGCCTCTCATCGCCTGTAAGGCCTGTCGCCCGGTCAGGCCGTTATTTAACAACAGGATCAGCTTCGCCGTGGCCGGGTTCAGGGCTATGAACTGCACCTGATCGTCACTATCGCGAAAACCAAGGATATGACTAGCCGTTGAGAGTGGTTCGCTAGGCAGGAAATTTGGAGCAATGTCCTGCACCGGCCAGTGGTAATGCAGCAACTGTATGGCCGGTGCAAATACAGGCACATTGTTCAGTAATTCAGCATCGGACAGCTGCTTTCGAGTTACTGGTTCGGCCTCGGCAATCGACAACTGCAATTCGATCCATTCGAAATGCGCCAGTTCGGCCAGAAACGGCCAATCGTCGGGATGCTGACGTTCCTGTTGCAGATACTGCACAAACTCATCGGGAATCTGCCGGTAATACGGCGTCAGGCAGCGATGCTTGGCGATGAAATCCAGCAGCAATGCCCGCCAATCGTCTTTGGCTAATACGCTGCAAATGACCGGAAAGCAAGCCGTCAGACTCTCGTCGAATTTGTTGTAGAGCAGATCAACGTATACTGCCAGTCGCTCAGGGGCGAATCCATTAGGTAACAGGGGCGCTTGGGGTTGACGCAAGTAATTCAGAAACTGCCGTTGCTGGTGTTGAAATGTAGGTGTCGTGTTCATGCCGCCACCTCGCTGATGTCATCTGCGTTGAGGCAAAGCCGATGACTATTTTGTAAGTCACGAATTCGTTCCACTTCGATCAATAAGTCAGCCAATGACGGGATATTACTGTCGCGTTCCACCAAGGTCGGAAAAACGCCAAAACTTCGATAGGCCTCGGCCAGCAAGTCCCAAACCGGCTCGATCGTATTCTGACCGTGGGTGTCGATGATCAAGCCAGAAGGTTCCAGATCGTGACCGGCCACATGCCCATAGACGATGCGCTCGCCGGGCAAGCCGCGTAAGAATGCAATTGGGTCGTTGCCGTGATTGACGCTATTGACATAGATGTTGTTGACATCCAGATGCAGAAAGCAATCGGCTTCGCTGAGTACGGCATTGATGAATGTCAGTTCGTCCATCTCCGCCTGTGGCGGCTGGACATAGTAAGAAGCGTTTTCCAGGGCGATGGGCCGTTGCAGAATATCCTGAGTTTGGCGAATCCGGCCGGCGACATGCTTGACTGCCCGCTCCGTAAAAGGGATCGGGTATAAATCATAAAAATGCCCCTCGTCGCTGCAAAAACTCAAGTGCTCGGTGTACAGGGCAAAATCATGGTGATCGAGAAACTGTTTCAGTTCGCCTAAAAATGCAGTATCGAGCGGCGCGGGGCCGCCCAAAGATAGGGCCAAACCGTGCGCCACGAAGCGGTGGCGCTCGGTCAGACTACGGAACTGCTTGCCGAGATAACCACCGACGCCCACCCAGTTTTCCGGTGATACTTCGAAAAAATCGATGCAGTCGGGCACTTCAACCTGCAAGGCCGGCAGCATGCTGCGGCGCAAGCCCAAACCGGCACCGTTCAAATGGAAAGGATGGGTGATAGACATCGGCGCGACTCCGGCTTATTTTGCGGTTTTAACGCTGCAACCGGCTTCCGGCATCTTGGCGCTACAGCCGCCTTCCGGCATTTTGGCACTGCAACCGCCCTCGGCGCCTTTCATGTCCTTCATTTTGTTGGCACCGCATTTGCCTTCACCGCATTTACCTTCCTTCATTTTGGCGCTGCAACCCGCTTCGGCCGATTTACCGTCCGCCGCCGCCAATTGCTGAGCGGGATTGATGCTGGACATTGCAAAGGGATTTTCACCCGCTTGAATGGCGGGCGCCGCGCTGAGTAAGGTTGAAGCCAACGCGCTGCTTAATGTCAAAGACAAGGTTTTTTTGTTCATGGTGTTCTCTCCGATAGATAAATTAATGATCAGGACAAGCAACAATGCCTTCCTGCTCTATCAGTCGGAGCCGTTCGAAATTCCTTACAAAATTTTTAAGGGGTATCGGGGTCCCAAATCAAGCGGGCGATATCCGACGACTCAACCTGCTTATCAACCTCGCAATGAGGGCAATCCTGCCGGTTAGGCCGGTTGGGACAATCTCGGCAGTGGCCGATCAAATCGCTAGCCTTCGCAATATCGTGTTCCAGTTGGGTAAGGCGTTCGATTTGATCGCTAAGTGCGGTTTTCAGAGCGGTTAGCTCCGGTAGCACGTTTTTACTCGCCTTCGATCCGGTTTCGTACTGGTCGCGTAGCGTCGCTAAGCGGCCTATCGTCTCCAGGTCCACTCCGCAGCGACTGAGCGTCAAGGCAATCTCCATACGCTTCATGTCTTTTCGGGCATAGAGACGAGTGCCGGCCTCGGTGCGAGCCGGCACGATCACGCCCAATTCTTCGTAAAGACGAATCGTGCGTGGCGTCGTGGCAAGTTGTTCGGCGAGTTCGCCGATTTTCAAAACATCGCGTTGCTCGCGAGGCGGTAATCGCATGACAATATATTACATTGAGGTTAGATAATGTTGACAGTTCGTATTCGATTCACTATAACAATACCGCGAACATCAACCAATCACCCAAATTAAGGAGCGCACATGTTCATCCCAACCGAACCGATCGGCAGCATCCCACGCCCGCCGAATTTATTGGCTTGTCTGCGCGAATTCCATCAAGGACAAGTGGCCGCCGAAACGTTGCAAGCCGAATACGACGCCGCATTGCGCGATACCGGGCAACGGTTCGAAGCCACGGGCTCTCCGGTGATCAGTGATGGCGAGCAAAGCAAACCCAGTTTTGCCACCTACCCCTTGGCGAATTTGGATAATATTGCCGCCGACGGTCTGACGATACCTTTTTCCGACGGCCATAGCCGGCAACTGCCGCGATTGACGGCGGGTCCGTTTCGTTACGGGGTTTATGCCGACCATTATTTGCAGGCGGCTATGCGTTATGCCACGGTACCGGTGAAGCAAGCCGTCATTTCCGCTTCCGCGCTCAGTTTGCTGTATCCGAGCGAAGGCTTTGCCGATTATGACGAGGCCAAGTTTTTGGCCGATTTGGTCGACCAAGCCGAAAGGGATATACGCAGCTGCCTGGAATCAGGCGCCCATTGCGTACAGATAGACTTTACCGAAGGCCGACTCGCCGTCAAGTTGGACCCGTCCAAACAGCTTTTGAGGCGCTTCATCGAGTTGAACAATCGAGTGTTGGAACGTTTCCAGCCGGATTTGAGGCGCCGTATCGGGGTACATACTTGTCCGGGCGGCGATTGCGACAGCACGCACAGCGCCGATGTCGATTATGCCGAATTGTTGCCGGAGCTGTTCAATTTGAAAGCGAGCAACTTTTACGTGCAAATGGCCAGCGAAACCTATCCCGAACGCGCACTGGCGGTCATCAAACAGTATCTCCGCCCAGAGCAACGCGTCTTCGTCGGCGTAATCGACGTGCTCGATTCGAATGTGGAATCGCCCGAAACGGTTCGCGACCGAGTATTACAAGCCGCCGAGTTTATCCCGCTCGGTCAATTAGGAACGACCGACGATTGCGGTTATTCGCCATTCGAAGACGATACCTCGACCGGCCGCGATACCGCATTTGCCAAAATCGAGGCTCGCGTATTGGGTACCCGCATGGCGGCGGAAAAGCTCGGCCGGCGAAGCTCATCTTAAACGGCAGATATTGGCGGTTAGGCGCTATTTGGAACGATGGTCCCAATAGCTTCTAGCCGCTTTACGAATAAACTCGGTTTGGTTGCGGAAGTTCCGGCAATGAGAACACATCAACAGATGAACATTGACTGCAATTTTCTCGCTTAGCCGAAGCGGCTTATCCAAGTCGATGGATACCAATTCGGTAATTTCTTTACAATGACGCATCAGGCATTCCTTTTAATTGATTGATCGATTAAACCAGCGAATTTCCAGGCATTCGCGCAACCGCAAGCGGGCACGATGCATGGTGACCCAGTAATTGGCGTCGCTGATGCCTGTCTCATAGCAGACTTCCTCTGCTTCCAATCCAACCAGTTCGCGCAACATGAACACCTGGGCCATTTTCGGCGGCAGGTTGTTCTGACATGTTTCGTAAATCATCCAGAATTCCTGTTGCTTGAGTGCTGCTTCAGGATCGTTCCAAGCAGCAGGCTTGCTAATCCAGCGGCCGTTTTCAGTGAAACAGTCATCCTCGTAGTTTTCACCGCTGAGTTCATCGTGCTGATCGAAATCCGAGGCGGTGATCTCTCGTGCACTTCGCCGCCAATGATCGGCAATCTTATGTTTCAAAATACCGATCAACCAAGTACGCAAACCGGCCTTGCCTTGGAAATTCGCAGACGATTGCCAAGCGGCCAGCAAGGTTTCCTGCACCGCATCGTCGGCCAGCTCGTTATCCTTCAATTGCAGCAAGGCGTAACGAAACAACACCGGACGATGTTCGGCCAGCAGGACTTCGTTCAATTGATCGGGTGGGTTCATCTCTGCGCTCAGCAACATGCGTTAATCTCCTTAGTCGGACCGACTACAGGCTGAGTCGTTTGGAGAGTGTCATACCTTACAAAAAATAATCGGCTATTTAAAACATCATGATGGCGACACATGTACCGAGCAACCTCATTGGGATTTCTATAGGGATACCAAGATAGTTTACAACCCCAAATCACTTAATCCGGCATGGTCATCGGGACGCCGGCCCAGCGGCCAGTGAAACAAACGCTGTTCTGCCTTGATCGGCAAATCGTTGATGCTGGCAAAACGGCGCAGCATGAAACCTTGCGGGTTGAATTCCCAGTTCTCGTTGCCGTAACTTCGGAACCACTGGCCGGAATCGTCGTGCCATTCGTAGGCAAAGCGCACGGCAATTCGGTGGTTGGTAAACGCCCACAATTCCTTGATCAAGCGGTAATCCAGTTCCTTGGCCCACTTGCGTTGCAAAAATTCTCGGACTTGATCGCGGCCCATAGGGAACTCGGCGCGATTGCGCCAGAGCGTGTCTTCGGTATAGACCAAGGCGACGCGGTCCGGGTCGCGCGAGTTCCAGGCGTCTTCGGCCATGCGCACTTTTTGCGCCGCAGTTTCAGCGGTAAAGGGTGGGACAGGGGCTTTGATTTCTTGGGTCATGGTGTTTCTCCGTGATGAAGGGGGATTGAGTTAAGCCTGCCACATGCCGGGCATGGCCACATAACCGGGCAAAGCCCGCAGACGATGGAACCAGGCGATGATGCTGGGGAAGGCGCCTATGTCCAAACCGCCTTCCGGCGCCAGCGCCAAATAGGGGTAGACGGCAATATCGGCGATGGAAACCGAGTCGCCGACCAGCCAGTCTTGGTTTTGCAGATGGCGGTCGATAATGCCCAGCACCTTGTCGGCGGTTTGCCTGGCTGTTGCCGTATCGATAGGACTACCGAATTTGTGGTGTCTCCGCAGTGTGGCAGGACCGTTGGCAACTTCGTTGGCGGCGGTCGATAGCCACGCGGCAATTTGCGCCAGTTGGTAGGCATCGTCGGGCCACCATGGTTCGCCGCCGTAGCGTTTGGCCAGATACACCAAAATAGCTTGGCTGTCGCGAATGATCAGGCCATCGTCATCCAGCACCGGCACCTGGCCGAACGGGTTGCGTTGCAAATATTCCGGGCCGCGCTGCTCGCCGCCGCGTAAATCCACGGATTGAGTTTGATAGGGCAACGCCAGCAAACTTAGCAATAAACGGACTTTGTGGCAGTTGCCGGATAGCGACATGTCGTACAGGGTGATCATGTTGGACTCCTTCGGTTAAATGAAACTTTCAAATTGCACCCGTTCATCGGCAATGCCGAGCTGGCGGGCGGTTTGGCGTACGCTGTCGATCAGGCGGGTTGGGCCACAGACATAAATGACGGTATCGGCCGTTGCATTACCCAGTAACCCTGGAACGTCCAATCGGGTCGGGTTTTGCGCTTGGCTGAAATAAAACCGGCATCGATTGGGAAACTGCCGTTGCAAGTCTTTAACAAAGGCCATGTCTTGCGGCCCTCGGCCGGTGTAATGCAGTTGAAATTGCGTACCCCGTGCGGCCAAGGTTTCGGCCATGGCTTTGATGGGGGTGATGCCGATGCCGCCGGCGATCAACATTGCCGGGCGCTCGTCGTCGTGCAATGGAAAATAGTTGTCCGGCATATCGACGTTGATGCGGGTTGCCAGTTGCCAGCCGTCGTGCAAGGCTCGTGACCCGCCGTCACCGTCTTCTGCTCGCAATACCGCGATGCGGTAACAATCTTCTTCGAGCGGTGCATCAGTCAGCGAATAAGCGCGATAGGTCATGCTACCGTCCGGCAGTGCGATCGGCATGCGCAGATGCGCCCCGGCCCGGTAGCTCGGCAGCGGCTCGCCGTCGGCATGGCAGAGTTCATAGGCGCGAATGCGCGGCGTCAATTGGCGAATCCCGCTGATGATCAAAGGCAATGCGCCATTTCCCAAAACGGCGGGTGTTTGTGGTGCTAGCGGGATGGTTTGTTGGTGCCGCCGAGTTTGCTCCAACAGTGCTCCGACTTCGCGTTGGCTGTAGCGCGGCGTAATGTACTTGGGGCAGTTCCAGTCAAAAGCTTCGACCCGGATCACGATACCGCGCTCCACCGGGGCGCGAAAGTCAGTCGGTTCCAGTTTCGCCAACAATTCCGGATCGCTGCGTGTGTCCACCACTCGCGCCCGACCCCAGATTTTCAGGCGCTGTCGCTGCGGATAATCCATCAGTAACAAGCTCACCCGGTCGTCGCCTCGTAAATTGCCGACCGAAATGTATTGGCGGTTGCCGCTGAAATCGGCGTAACCCATGGTTTGTTCATCCAATACTTTCAAGAATCCCATCGGCCCGCCGCGATGCTGGACGTAGGGCCATCCGCTTTGACTGACCGTAGCTTGGTAAAAGCTGTCGCGCTCGGCAATGAATGCTTGTTCGAAGGCGCCCAGCGCCACCGTTTCGGCTTCGCCGAGTTCGGCTGTCCGGTAGGCCGCGCGGCTGCCCATTTCCGTTTGTACTGCTTGGACGTCGGGGGTGAAACTGATTTTGGCAAAAGCGCGGGCCATAACCTTGCTCCTGATGAAGATTGAAACATTGGCGGCTACTGTGACACAGTCGTCACCCGCGTTGAATAGCCATAATATGCAATACCTTATTCCACTCAACGCAATAAATAGGGCGAAGTCAATCCGTGTACTTCGCCCGGTTCAGGATTATGCGGCCTGTTTTAACGCCACTTTCGGGAAGTCGATGCTGACCCGGCTGGCTTTACCTAAGATATTGGTCAGCACATTCATGCCGACGTGAGTAATCACCTCGACGATGTCGGCCTCGCTGAAACCGCCGTCGCGCATGGACTGCAACTCGGTATTGGTGACCTCGCCCTTGTGCTCGACCAGGGCGCGGGCGAATTTGACCGCCACCGCCGCCTTAGCGTCCTGGCTGGAACCGGCCCGGTTGGCTTCGATTTCCGCCCCGCTCAAACCGGCTTTGCTGCCGATGGCGGTGTGTGCCGACAAGCAGTATTCGCATTGGTTCTGCTGGGCTAGCGCCAGCGCGATGCGTTCGCGGGTGGCGGCGTCCAGCGAGCCGTGGTTGGCGATGTGATGCAAGCCGAGGAAAGCTTTCAAGGCATCCGGCGAATGGGCAAACACCCGCAAAAAGTTAGGCACCATGCCCAACTGGCCTTGGATCGCATCCAATAGGCTGCGTTGTTCGGTGTTGGCGGTTTCGTTGCTAACGGTGGTAATACGGCTCATGATGCTTCTCCAAATAATGAAAGGGTTTGTCATACGCCTGTGTGAAACTCAGCAGGCGGGTATAGTGTGTCTTGTTGCATAAAAATAAAGAATGGCTAAAATTATCAATTAACTATTCCGATAATTGGCATTATCAATGGCTAGGCTGCATTTAATGAGCGTGTATGTCGCAGTAGTCGAGGCTGAAGGCTTTGCCGGCGGTGCGCGCAAGCTGCACATGTCGCCACCGGCTGTAACGCGTGCGGTTGCTGCGTTGGAAGAGCGCTTGGGCGTTAAATTACTAAACCGCACCACCCGCTATGTAAGGATGACCGAGGCCGGTCAGAAATATTATGAGGATGCCAAACGCATCATTGCCTTGGCCGATGAAGCTGACGACGCGGCGCTGGGTATTAATGCCGAACCGCGCGGCCAACTCACGGTGACTGCCTCGGTATTATTCGGACGTTTGTTCATCATGCCGGGGATTGTCGAGTATTTGAGACGCTACCCCACGGTGGAAATGAATGCGCTGTTCGTCGACCGCGTGGTCAATATGCTTGAGGAAGGCGTGGATGTGGCGATCCGCATCGGCGATTTGCCCGATTCATCATACCGGGCGCTACGGGTGGGTTCGGTGCGGCGGGTATTATGTGCCGCGCCGGATTATTTGATCGAACACGGCATCCCGCAAACGCCGGACGAGTTGCCCAAACATCGCATCATTCTGGCGCGCGGCTTGAATCCGAGCAATGAAATGCGCTTTCAGTACGATGGGCAGGCGCAGACGATCAAATTGCAACCGGTATTAAGTGTCAGCGACAACGACTCGGCGGCCAGCGCCGCCATGGCAGGATTGGGCATTACCCGCCTGTTGAGTTATCAAATCGCCGAGCCGTTACGGACCAGCCGGCTGAAAATCGTGCTTGGCGAATTCGAAAGCCCACCGGTTCCCGTGCATATTCTGCACCGCGAAGGTCGTCACTCGTCGGCAAAAATCCGATCGTTCGTCGATTTGATGGCTGAAAGGCTGCGGGCAGAATTGGCGCTGAACTAATCAACAGATCAACCGATCTGTGCGGGACTCAACCCGAGGCGTAAAGTAATAAAATTAGGAAGGATGATCTCGTTAATGGGCGTGATCGTTCGCTAAATCGGCCTTAACGCCAAGCTGGGCTTGTAGCCAATACTTCTGAGTTTTATTGGCGGTGGCAATACCGCCAGGACTGATTAGCAATTTGCAAAATTCCCAGAATGTCAGCTTTGGCAAAATCATGAGACATTCTACTTGGTGGAAAGCTTCAGGCAGTTAAGGGTCGATGGACTAAACCGCTACGCGCAATGGAGTCTGTGTAGCAAAGTCTGAAGGTGATTGACAGCATATCACTTGTTTTTCCTATCCAAGAGACGAGGCAATCCGCCTTGTTTCAAGATAGGAGAAGTGTCATGACTGCTTCCACACACCGCATCAGCCCGTTACGCCAACGCATGATCGACGACATGCGGATGCGTAAGTTATCCCCCAAAACCCAAGCCAGTTATATCCGCGTCGTGAAGCGATTCGCGAAGTTTCTGGGTCGCTCACCGGATACGGCGAGCACGGAAGATCTACGCCGCTATCAGTTGCACTTGGTCGACTCTGGTATTTCGGCGATTTCACTGAATGCCAAATTCACCGGCCTGAAGTTTCTGTTCGAGACCACGCTGGATCATCCCGAGTTAATGGCCAAGATGCGCGCGGTGCATGAGCCACGTAAACTGCCGGTGGTCTTGAGTCGCGAAGAGGTGGCTCGCTTGCTAGCCGCAGCTGACAATCTCAAACATCAAACGGCCTTATCGGTCGCTTACGGCGCGGGCTTGCGGGCCAGCGAGGTGGTGGCGCTGAAGATCAGTGACGTCGATAGCCAACGCATGACCTTACGCGTCGAACAGGGCAAAGGCAGCAAGGATCGTTATGCGATGTTGTCACCGGTGTTACTGGAGCGTTTGCGTGCTTGGTGGAAGTTCGCTCACGCCCAAGGCAAAATGCTGCCAGGCGGCTGGCTATTTCCAGGCTTGGACCCTGTTGACCCGCTCAGCACCCGACAACTCACCCGCGCCGTCCATGCCGCCGCCGAGGCCGCTGGGATAGACAAGCGGGTATCGATGCATACGCTGCGGCATAGCTTTGCGACTCACTTGCTGGAGCAGAAGGTCGATATCCGGGTGATACAGGTATTGCTCGGTCACAAGAAACTGGAGACCACGGCATTGTATGCACAGGTGGCCACCGATATTCTGCGGGAGGTCGTCAGTCCGATCGAGACTTTGCCGTCAATGTAGTCGAGTACGCCCATGGGGCGGCTTGCGCTTGAGGTCGCGGATATTTTCCGCATCCACGGTCCCGCTTGGCGACAAGCTCAGCAGGCTCACTTAAGTCTGGGCCAGCTGAAAGTCATGTCCGCCATTGAACAGTGCCGCACTGCGACATTGGGTGGACATGTGTTGTGCTGCCCCGCTTGCCAGCATCAAGATATCACCTACAACTCCTGCCGTAACCGGCATTGCCCGAAGTGCCAGGCCAGCGCGGCCAAACGCTGGCTCGAAGCCCGCCAGGCCGATCTGTTGCCTGTCGAGTATTACCACGTGGTGTTTACCTTGCCGGCGCCGATCAGCGCCATTGCCTATTACAATAAAACGATCATCTATGGTTTGCTGCTTGAGATCGCCGCCGAGACATTACGGACGATTGCCGCTGACCCCAAACATCTGGGGGCTCAAATCGGCGCCACACTGGTGCTGCATACCTGGGGTTCGGCCTTAACCCATCATCCACACGTGCATGGTATCGTGCCGGGCGGCGGGTTATCGCTGGACGGTGAGCGCTGGATTAACTGCAAGCGCGGCTTCTTTTTATCGGTAAGAGTGTTGTCACGGCTGTTTCGACGCCGGTTTCTGGAAGAACTGAGCAAAGCACATGCGACAGGACAATTCCAGTTCTTCGGTGAGTATGCCCATCTCTCCGATGCGACGGCTTTCGCCGTATGGCTCGTACCGCTACGAAAATGCGAATGGGTGGTTTACGCCAAACGCCCGTTTGCCGGTCCCGAAGCCGTCTTAGCCTATCTGTCGCGCTACACCCATCGCGTGGCCATTGCCAACTCGCGCTTGATTGCTCTCGACGAGCGGGGTGTTACCTTCCGCTGGAAAGATTACCGGGCCAAAGGCAAGACGCGGCATAAAACTATGACGCTCACCACCGACGAGTTTATCCGTCGCTTCTTGTTGCATGTGCTGCCCAGCGGCCTTCACCGTATCCGGTATTATGGGCTGCTTGCCAATGCCAGGCGGCGAGACTATCTAACCCAGGTGCGCGAACTGCTAAAGGTTGGACCTGCTCAGGCCGAATCCCAGGAGGCTATGGCTAAGACACCGGAAAAAGCAGCTCAGCCTATCTTCGTCTGCCCGGACTGCGGAGCCGCGATGATCATCATTGAAATCTTGGCGCGCAAACCGCTGATTCGGGCACCATCTCCCCAGAGAGGTGTGCCATGAGCGAACACGCCAGCCCAACCTCAAACCCCCATCGCGTTAGGCATCGGTCAAAGCCGATACGGAAAGGCTTGGCCAGATGCCGGAAAATCACTGATGATGGGCCAATGAGGTCACGAAAAAGCGACCACAGAGGGCAGATCCGTCTCCATCACCAACGCAAGAAGCTCTATCATGACCGAGCAAACGGGTTAATTAACCAGTATGCAGGCAGCCCCACTATTCAAATCCCCATAGATTGTCACCCATCCTGACTCTCCGCTGCGTAGCCCGCGGTTTCCTCCCTCGGGGCTTGTCCGACGCCTGCCCACGGCGGTTTATCACAGCAGCACAGTCATGCGGTGAAGGGCAGGCATCCGACAACCCTTAACAATGGTGACCGTAGGCTCTTCAGATTCATGGCCGCAAAGCTGTCATCCAATTGCGAGGCCGTTTGTCCCTGAGGTCGCTCGACCAAAATCGGCGTCCCAACGACTTTTGGTTGCGGAAGTTAGTTTGGCCCAGGAACTATGCAATAAAGCCAAGCACAAGCTAAGCATGCCGAACAAGCACTAAATAATTCCTTCTTTGTTGTAAGTTCATTCTGAGCCAGCGATAGCCTGATTTTCTGACCACGCCGAGCTTTTTCCTCCATTTTTTCAACCCACCGTCCGGTTTCTATCCCGAATAAGCATACGAGCGGGCTTGCCGCTCAATTGTCATTCACCTGCGTACAGCTTAATGCGGCACGCTTTAAAAGAAAAAGGACGAACCCATGCGAATCACCAGCTCTATTGTGACATGTCTATTTTTGTTATCTAGCCAGGAAGCCTTTGCCGACGTGGCGATTAGCCTCTCTCCTTTAGTCCAGCGAGCCGTTCCCGGCGAAACAGTCAATATCGCAGTCGGTTTCAGCGGTCTAGCTGAGGATAAGGCTTTGAGTGCCTATGATCTAGCACTCTCCTATGATCCTTACCAGCTGCGTTTCGAGGGCTTGACCTTCGGCGACCCATTATTGGGTGACCAGTTGTTCTGGAACGAGCCAGCCCTCAATCAAGTCACGCTGCCGGAATTCGGTCTGGTTGAGTTGATCGCATTTTCCATGGACGATGTGGAAACATTGCGAGCCCGCCAAGCCAAGCGTTTCGATTTGGCTAGTTTGCAGTTCACCGCCTTGTCCATGGGTAGCTCTCAACTACGTCTCAACCTCTACAGCTTGTCCGATCAAAATGGCGAGCTTTTGAGTGCCACAAGCCAATCAGCTACGGTCAGCATTGCCGGCGTGCCACTGCCAGCCAGTTTTTGGCTGTTCGGGACCTCACTCCTGCCGTTTTGCGTTCGGCGCAAAACGGTTTAATTGCCAATTTCCAACCGATCTTGATCACGCCTTGCTAAATAGGCAAAGCCTAAGAGGACATTACCATGTATCGATTATTGACATTCTATTACAGTCGCCTCGCGCTCAAACGCGGAAAAAGTCTGGCGGCATATGGGCTAGCGCTGTGCCTATTGAACTTACCATACTTAGCGCAAGCGGATACCCTGTTCGCCTCGGCAAACACCACGACCAAGGTTGCGGGCTGGGGCTGTTATTACACCTCGACCGGAGAATCCGCTGGAACGGGCAGTTTCAGTGTTGTTACTCAGCCCGCGCATGGTGTGTTGAGTTTCGGTACCGGTCTGTCCAATGGTATCTATAATGGCAAGCGCATACCGGTCGCCGTCGCTTACTACACGTGGACTGATACCAATACCCAAGCCGATCAGGACAACTTTGCCTTGCATTGGCAACAAGCTGGTCTTCAGGGGTGCAACATCGACGATAGTTTGCGAATTCAGAAAGTCGCGGCCCCCAAAAACCTCGGCCGAGCCGCCGACTGCCCGAAGGCTTGCGAGGGCAATCCGATTGATACCGCCACCGGCAATAAATTTCAGACGGAAACTGACTTCTCTGCCCCGGCCCACACCGGTTTGGAATTCACGCGGTTTTACAATAGTCAGGCCAATCACACGCCGGTTCTTGGTGGTTGGCGCAGCAATTGGTCGGCAACCCTCAATTACGATGAGGCGGCAGGTGAAGTCGTGGCGACGCGTGCTGACGGGCGTAGAGAGACCTTTCGTAGACAAAGCGATGGCGCTTGGCAAGCCGATCCTGATGTCGTTGATCGTTTGCATCCGGTCGCGGACAATGGTCGGCAGACCGGTTGGTTGCTGGTAACCAACGACGATGCAAGCGAAACCTACGACCTGGATGGCCACTTGTTGTCGGTCAGGCTGCGCGGAGGCCAGCCGACGGTTTTGAGCTACGACGGTCTGGGTCGCATGGTCAAAATCGGCGGTTACTTCGGTCATGCGTTAAGCCTAGGTTATGACGCCAGCGGGCGCTTGACCACGGTCACGGCTCCCGATGGTAAGGCTTACAAATACGCTTACGACACCAACGGCAATTTGGCATCGGTGACTTACCCCGATCTAAGCCGACGCAAATACGTCTACGAAGACGCAAATTTTCCCCATGCGTTGACCGGTATCGTCGATGAAAACAACAAACGCTACGCCAGCTGGAGTTACGACGCCAAAGGACGCGCCGTTTCCTCCCAGCACGCGGGCGGCGCCGAGTTGACGTCCGTGGCTTATCTCGATAACGGCGACAGCCAGGTCACCGACGCGATGAACAACAGCCACGTTTACCAGTTCGCCCATCAGTTCGACATGGTCAAACCCAGCTCGGTTAGCGGAGTTGCGGCCAAAAATCTGGGGTATAAGACGCTGAGCTACGACGCCAACGGTTTCGTGGCCGAAGCCAGTGATTTTAACGGCAACGTCACTCGTTATCGGCGCGATACGAGCGGCTTGGAATTGTTCAGAACCGAGGCGGCGGGAACCCCGAGCGAACGGACCATTGCCACACAATGGCACAAATCCTTGCGTTTGCCGGTATCGATAACCGCGCCGGACAAGACCACGACCTTCGGTTACGACGACGGTAGACTGATCTGGCGCAGCGAGAGTGACGGCGAGCAAAGCCGAGAGTGGCAATACCGTTATACGGAGAACGGCTTATTGGCCTCCATCGACGGCCCACGCAAGGATGTCGAGGACATTACGGTCTTCGGCTACGACGAGTCGGGCAATCTAAAAACGCTAGACAATGCCTTGGGGCAGCGTAGCGAATTTCTGGATTACGATGCCAATGGGCGGCCGTTAAGCATACGAGACGCCAACGGCTTGGAAACACGCTGGACTTACGATGCGCGCGGCCGGGTAATCAGTAAACAGGTTGGCGGTGTATTGACGCAATATCAACGTGATGCGATGGGGCAGGTCGTGAAAATCATCGAGGCCGACGGCAGCTATCTGGCCTTGACTTACGACGATGCCTACCGCTTGATTCGGGTTGGCGATAGTGGCGGCAATCGCATCGAATACCGCCTGGATGCCAACGGTAGGCTTCAACCAATCCCCGGCAAACCCGCATGGCCGCTTGTTCTTTCTTCAATTGCCGTACCGAATGATCCGGTTCCGGCAGCTGTTCAACGGCCACGCATTGCCGATTGTGCCACGCAACTTCAGCAGGAAAAAACTCGCCTGGAAAAACTCAAAGCCGACAACGGTATAACCGAAACGCCAACCTATACCCATCCCACCGAATTTGTCGCCCGCATCGCCTCGCCACAGATTGCGCAGTTTGTCGAGTTGATTCGCTTACTGGACCAACTCATGATCGTCATGGACACGCTTTGGCTTTGCCAGGTCATCGACAACAAGCATTGCGCGGAAGCTCGCTACCATTGGCAGCAACGTTTGCAGCGCCTGGCGAACCGAATTGTCACCATAGAACGGCAGGCGCACCGGGCGGCTTATGCGCAAGGGCATGGTGAAGAGGTGCGGTTGGCACGGCAAGAATCTGGACTGCAGGATGAGCCGGAAGTCATTCCCGAAGACGAATCAGTTGCGGATGAAAGCGATTCATCTCAAAACGCCGATAAGGCCGGTTCAAGATGACGGCCAAACCGAAAGAACATGCTTGTCGGTGAAATTGTCCGAGCAGGAAGCTTGGGACCAGGCGGAGTTTCTACAGAACGCCAGTTATGCAGAATTTCGGGTAAGCTGGGCGACATACTGCAAGTGCTGGGGAAGCGCGTCGACTTCAAAGTTTTGTAGTAGGCCATTGATGTGCAATGGCAAGTACTGCCGGATATAAGTAGTACCGCTCCGTTTGGTCTTAGACGATTTCAATGTGAAACTATTTTTATGAGTTCCCCCCTGTAATATACTTTCTTGCCAATTTAGAGCTTACAGATGGAGCTCTCGAAATTAGCCAATATCAAAAGTTGGAAGGAAATTTGGGGTGCATACAAAAGAGCTAGGCAAACAAGTTTCCGGCAATCTGTATTTACACATTGATTCGATTCAAACGTTAGTTTCGACCAAACAGAAAGCTATTGACTCAGCAGTGGTTATAGCCGGACTAAAGTCTGGCTATGATTTCAATGTCGTAAAATTGAGCCAAAATGAGTCTCGTATTACTTTATTGAATTACCCAGGTTTCTTTGAAGAGAGCTTTCCGATTCTTCGGTGTTACTGGACTGTCGATATCGAAAACGGCTCATTTCGATTTCGAACTTACCAAGATTCTCTAAATCCGCCAATTTTGCATCGGAAGGAATTATTACTTTCAGTTGATCATCCAAATTATGCCCAGTTTGAAGCATTGACTACAGCAGCCGAACAAATCGGCATGTTCGATGACACAGCCCGAATAGGCTTTCTGCAAGCATGGAATGCATTGCTGATGCAAAAAGGCTATCGTGTTGTTGATCATCAATTAGTTCCCATTGGTAACGAAGAATCAAATTTTAGCGGCGAACCTCAAGTTGCAAGTTTTAGAGGTGTTGATCGACATCTTACAGCCTTAACCCGCTATGGATTTTCAGCACCTGTTCAAACGCTGGCACGTTTCGGTTTGCTTGATGGATCAAAATCTCTTTTTGACTATGGCTGTGGTCGGGGAGACGATTTGCGTGGATTGCGAGAGAATGGTATTGACGCGACGGGTTGGGATCCGTATTTCGCGCCAAATGAAAAGAAGCGAACTGCAAATATCGTCAATCTCGGTTTCGTCATCAATGTTATCGAAAATCCGATCGAACGTTTAGATGCTTTGCAGGGAGCCTATTCTTTAACCGATGGGCTATTGGTCGTATCGGCTATGTTGGCCAATCCAGACACTGTACGCGGAAGGCCATATGGCGATGGAGTGCTAACCACTCGCAACACATTTCAGAAGTACTTTACTCAAGGAGAGTTGCGCGGCTATCTATCAGAGGCATTGGATGAAGAACCGATACCTGTGGGTCCTGGCATTTTTTATGTGTTCAAGGATAAAGCTTCCGAACAACGTTTTATGGCTGGACGTCAGGTTAATCGACGGAATATTCTTAGACTAGCCCACTTATCCCGACCCGAAAAACCGAAGCAGCACGACAAGGCTGAGGAAAAATACCAGCAGCACTATGCGCTATTAGAATCTCTATGGGAAATGTGCCTCGCATTGGGGCGCGATCCAGATCGAGGTGAAATTCCTGTCGATCCTACTCGAACTTTGGATGATGGCCAAACGGTAGGAGATTCCAACCAATTCATATTGAATATGTCTGCCATATCCGCCAATTTTGGTTCACTACCGGCAGCACTTCGATTCATTAAATCCAGAAAAGACGACGCTGAGAAGATGCTCGAAACCGCCCGTCAGTCGCGGATAAACGATTTAAGCGTTTATTTTGCCCAGCTACAATTTGAACGGCGTAAGCCTTATCGCCACCAGGAAAGCCGCTTACAAAATGACGTAAAAGTTTTTTTTGGTGACTATCGCGACGCAATGGAACTTGGCCGGAAACTTTTATTTGCTGCCGGCAAAACAGACAATATCGATGCAGCTTGCCGTGATGCTGCCGAGCATGGCGTTGGCTGGCTGGAAGATAGTGAATCTCTTACCTTGCCAACCGAGCTAATTGTTCAACTCCCACCAGTATTGAGAACTTATGTTGGTTGCGGTCTTCGTTTATATGGTGACGCGACTAGTGCTGATTTAATCAAAATTCACATACATTCTGGTAAGCTCACTCTGGTGAGTTTCGATGACTTCACTGGTAAACCTCTGCCACGAATGCTTCAACGCATCAAAATCAAACTACGTGAACAAGATTTGGATGTTTTCGACTATGAAGATAGTTTTGAACCGCCCTATCTTTATTGTAAATCACGTTACATAAACGAAGAATTTCCGCACTATGTTGAGCAGATAGCTTTTGAGGAATCATTAGAAAAAGCTGGTTTGCTCAACTTCAGTGGCTATGGTCCAAAACCAAGTGAATTTGATGCCCAGCTTTCTCAAGCACGTTGGGAAGTCAAAGAGTTTCGTCTAATCCGTAGTCTATCCATTCCTGATATTGATACTTCCTGTGGTCGCTATTTTACTTTTCGACAATTGATTGAATGCGGCGAAACTCAGACTCGCACGGGCCTTCCCAATTTACCCAAGGAACCGGAAAGCTACAATGCGTTATATGAACTTGCCATTAATATCCTTGATCCCGTTATAGATTATTTTGGCATGATTAGGCTAACGTATGGTTTCTGCTCTCATGAGTTAGCTAGGCAGATCAAAGGTCGTATTGCCCCTAAGTTGGATCAACATGCCGCCCATGAACTTAATAGAAATGGACAGCCGATTTGTTCGCGACTAGGTGCTGCGGTGGATTTCATTGTGGAAGATGAGGATATGGAACAGGTGGTTCAGTGGATTAGTCAGAATTTACCCTTTGATCGGATCTACATTTATGGGCGAAATAAGCCCATACATCTGAGTTATGGCGATGAAAATTCTCGCCAAATTGTTGAGATGAATGAAGGTAAGATGGGAAGACTTATTCCAAGAATACGAAGGAACTGATTCGTTTTGCATTCCCTGGCAAGATCAGTCCAATCTTGGATAATTATTTGATGGCAGAAAATCAGCTTATATACCTGTTTTTTATCGAAAAATTATCGCAAACACCACATAAACTGGAGCTTAGCGAAAAGCGGCAGCCTTGTTAACATTAAAGCTTTAGATATTTAAAAACTAACAAAGCTTGGCTTTTATCGTCTCTAGTAGAACCAACACAATATTTATTATGCTCTGAGCGATTCTGTAAGGCTACAATTATTAGCTTATTTAGCTTCTGATTGACTAAATGGTTTAATGGATATACAGCATGTGCATCTGGTTTTGCATTTTTATTTTGTTCTTTAGAGCTATCAGACCAATTGTGTTCAAAAGCTACAAGGCTTGTATCTATTTCATCAATAGAAACTAATTCGTTTATTAAGGTTGCATATTCATTCTCAGGTTGTTCACTTAACAAGGTACGCAATTGGCATAACGTTTCGCGGATGAGATCGTCAGAAAGAATAAAAGCCGCTTTACGATCTTTTTTATTTTCTGAAATAGCACCAGCACGAGGATTGGAAACATGCTTATCGATCAGCATTTTCCACTTATTTCCATTTGCAATCAGCACCTCAATACCGTGAGGTACATATGAGTGGGGGGCTTTTTGTACGCCTACTCGACTAATATCTGCCGTAACTGCATGTTGAATCTGAAGAGCATAAAGGGGGCGTAGGCGACAAGCTAGCACCCACTTAGCAAATTTTGGTTCACTTAACCGTTTAATATCTCTCATACTCCAAGTATGAGGCCTCTTCTTACGCCAGTTCACAATATATTGGATTCCATCGATTGCTGGATACTTAATTATAGTTGGTGGCAATCCATCTTCTTGTTGTGGAACCATAGATGGCAATAACTTCTTGACATCACCTTCACACAACAATACGGAAGCATTACGCTTCAACATTTCATCAGGACGCGCTAGGTCGCATACTGGTGAGATAACTACCCATGCTTTCGTAATATTTTCCTGACTAATTTCCTTTTTACATAGAAACACATCTCCCAAATTTAGAAAGCCATTTTTTGGACCAAGACTTCGCTCATCTTCTGCCTTAATACGCCTGTTAGCATGCAACATGTTTGCGGAGTACAATTCCCCTACAATTGGCTCTAAACTAAATCTTGTTTTGGTTATCTTATTGGGCTCCCATTCGTCAAGAAATTTCGCAAACCTCCAAACCTCTTCCGTTTCTTCAATTTCATGTTGTATATATTCCAACAGGAGTTCTGTCATATATGTACCAAGTCCAACTTTCTCAGTTGACGTAGTATTGCTATAAAGAACAAAATAGTCTGATAAATCCATGGCCATAAGAGTATCCCTAAGTTTGCCACTTGCAGTATCAATTGCTGCCTTCCAACCATTAACAGAAGTTCTTAACTCTCTTACAATTTTAAGAACTTTAACGTGTTGACGCAGAAATAAGGCAAAGTCATCTTGATCGCCAAATAGTTTCTTCGGAATGGCTTCGAACTCTGTTTGAAATAGTCCGGATTTTTTTCTGAAATCTTCCCTATAATCAGGAAGACGAGTATCTAAACTAGACATTAAGAACACTAACGGGCTAGCAAGTGCATGGACATTTCGGAGTTTTTTTATTACGTTAGCACATTCATCGATATTGATATTATTTTCATATAATTTTAGATCAACAAATACTATGTCTGGTTCAGTTATGCCAGTTGGATCATAGTCCTTACCAAATTCCTTATACTGAATTCCAGTTCTGACCAGAAAATCAATAAGGGGCTGAATGTGAGATTTTTCACCTACTTGATTTGAAGTAAAGTCTTCGAAAAGAGTATCAGCTATAACCCCAAATTTTTCTCGGTTTTCATATAAGCACTTACAGCCTTCAACCTGAACAAGCTTTTCAATAACGTCATCTTCCATAGCCTGAGGTAAATCTAGGACTTTGCAGAGATCGTCGAAAAGAGGTTCTTCAAGTTCAGCAAGGAAGGATTGCACTTTATCTATTGATAATCCATTCATTGGAAATTTATCAAAAGCATCATCAATAATGTGGACAAAATTTATTCCTGCATCTTGCAAATGGGCAACCAAATTCATTTAGCTTCCTTTTTTAATATTAACTCGAATGTATTGAATCGATCAGCATGTACACGACTTAACTCGATTAATTCAAGAGAGCCACCCAACATATCTGAATTTTGTCTTGCAATGAAAAGCCCTAATCCTCTTCGCCTAGATCCCGCCATGGGTTTTGTAGAAAAGAAAGGCTCAAAAACAGATTCTGATCGACCAGAAGGAATTCCGGGACCATTATCTGATATACGAACTCTAGGTGGATCATCTAACAAGGATATTGAAATATTCGCATTAAACATTGGATGTTCAAGGCGATAAATATCAAGCCAATATATTGAGTTTGTAATCAAATTTTCAATTATTTGAACCACATGGCCTTCAATAATAAAAGCAATGATATCTTTATGAGTAAATGTTAACTCTGGGGTTATTTTATGCCGTAAAAACTGATCATGATGTGATTCCATAATGGTTTGAACAATTTTCACTAAGTTATGACTAGAACGACGCTGTCTTGAAGGAATAGTTAGTGGATCGAGCACTTTTAGGCGCTTTTGGATCACTTGGATTTGTTGGCGAAGAACATGCACACTGGAAGTTAAGCCTGGTTCTGTCACTATTTTACCGATAGACTTTAACTCTGATAAGGTTCGCTCAGTTGCCCTAGTCAATTCATGTGCAATAACTTCGGTCATTAGACCAATTCCAGCTAATTGTGTCAGACGTTCTTTTTCTTCCTCAACAGCATTGATTCTATCAACCGCTTTTTCATGAGCATCCTTGATTTCTTTGAAAGCATCTTTTACCTCCTGCAACAGTGCTTCATCAACACGATAACGAGTCCGAATTGTTCGAATGGAATTTTTAGCACGATTTTCGAGTGCGTTAATTACTGCAGAGGCTTGTTGAGCATCGAAACTTGATTCTTTGCTCTTTTTTGCCAAGCTAGCTTCATTTAAATAATCGTGCAATCGTGTTGACACAATATTATTAAGCAATTCGATTAATATAGACTTTTCAGGGCAATCGATAAGACCTTGCCGATTAGTTTGATCAAGCAGCTTCGAATTTGTTGTTCGACCAATCGATACTCGCCCAATAATTTGCTTAGTATTGAGTTTATATCCACCAGCAGCAAGGGCATTTCTATCAAGCCCAAGCCAGTCATCTCCTTCATCACCGTAAGGTAACACTCGGTAACCATCTCGAAACAAACATACTCCGGTCCAATTCTTGACAAGCTTGCGAACTTCTTCGCGATCACCCACACCTTCAAAACCACGAAGCCGTTGCCTATTAAACCAATAAAACTCAAATTGAAATGGTCCAAGCGATGAAAGAATGGAACTTGGTTGTTTAGAATCTTTAAGGCCCGTCATTGAAATCAAGTCGGTTAGATCAAACAAATGTTGCAAATTTTGCCCGTCGTACAACTTAGATTCCATTGTAATTGTCAGTTTTGGGCCATTATCCGTCAGTTCATACCGACCTATACAAGATGCGTGAGCATTAGCCAAAAGTTCTTTAGCAACAACACGATTATGGTCGACATTCTGTTCGTTATATGTCAGACGGATCTGGAATCTACGTCGTTCAGACCATGAAAAAGGATCCATCATTCTGGCTATCTGATCACTTGCAACACTCTGGAGAGTTTCACGCGTCCAAGATGACTGTAGATCCGAAATGATAATTTTTGTTCCAGACTCGAAGCCTTGTTGTTTAATATCGCCCTTGGTCGGTTCTAAATGGATGCTGTCAGCTGGTTTGTCATAAGCTTGCTCAAACTTACCCCAATCAATTTCCAATATATTAAATCGTTTATCATCCGCTGTAGCCGTCTGGACCTTTAGTTTTTTTCCTAACCTCATAGCAGAAAGCCTACCAACACCTTTTTCACCAAGATAAGGTGCACGGCTGCTTCCGTTTTGTACAGCTTCTTCTACTGCTTTTTTTCTATTTGAGGCTCCTATAGTGAGAAAATTAGCCTTAATATCCCCCTCACTCATCCCATGACCACGATCACTAACAATGATTAGATTGCAATCACGATACGCAGCTTTAGAATACCTAATTAACTGCTCTATTGTTGTTGCCTTCGAAATACTGGCCTTAAAATTTTTTACTAAATCATCAGGCGCATCTTTAACAATTCTGTCTAAAAGTGATTTTTTTAGTATATTTAGAGATGCACTTGTCGATTGTTTTGCCTCATCCAAAAATGCCGAAAAATCAGCTTTAAGTATGGTAATTAAGAACTCTACGTCAACGCCATTTTTCGATTTAGCATCAATTGCGTTTTTTATTAACTCATATAGGGCAACGGCATCCGATGTTATTAGATCTGATCCAAGATGAATAATTGTTTGGGCAGAGATTAGAAAAGACATGAGTAGCGCCTATGAGAGAAGAACTCTAATGCACAAAGTTTCATATAGAAGTGAAGTGAATAAAAATATAAAATAGGCATAGTCTAGGTACTCAAAACTTCAAAACTCGTTAAGTGGTTGAGAAATATTAAAAATAGTTTTGAATAATTTATATATGCCTTGATTTTTTATTTCGATCTCAATTACTATTGCAGGCCAATTGGCATATTTTCGAAAAACTATTAATGAAAAAGAATATATCCCGTTCGGTTGTAAATCGAGAAAGACTTATTCTAATCGCATTCCTAGCCTTTTCGTAGTCGATGCCCATCGCACTTACAACATGCGATGGACGATCACTTCCTTGAGCACAAGCTGATCCAGTTGAGACGGCAATCCCATGCTCTGCCAGTTGATGAACCAATAGCTCTCCATCTATGTTCGGAAAAATAGCAAGTGTGGTATTGGGAAGGCGCTTAACACTTTTTCCCAGGATATGAAGTCCTGGAATAATTTTTTCCATTTGTGTTTCCATATCATCGCGCAATGAAGCAATTGCAGAAAACTGATTACCTAGCACAGACGTTAGTTTTCGTAAGGCAGTGGCCATGCCCGCCGCAAGAGCAGGATTATCAGTTCCGGCTCGACGTCCCTCCTGTTGGCCGCCACCAAGCAAAAGTGGCTTTAAGGAACGACCTTGGCGTATGTATAAAGCGCCGACGCCTTTGGGGCCATGAAATTTGTGCGCCGATAGAGATAAAAAATCAACCGCACTCAGTTCACTAGATAGATCAACAGGAATTTTGCCAATGGCTTGAGTTGCATCTGTGTGGATTAGGCATTCCGGGTATTCTTTTTTTATTTGTTGAGCTAGCTCGCCCACCGGCTGAATTACGCCAGTTTCGTTATTGGCTAACATAATTGATACCAGACGTGTTTCTGGCCGAATAAGTGACACGATGTTCTCTATATCAATCACACCGTTCGAATTAACAGCGCCTAATGTGAGATCGATTAAAGGATGGCGTGCGATAGCGAGAGCAGTTTCAAGAATAGAGGGATGTTCAATTGCCGACACGATGAAGTGCGTGTTGCCTCTATGCTCCGTTTCGTAATCCAATATGGAACGTAAAACCCAATTATTTGCTTCGGTGGCTCCCGAAGTTAAAGTGAACTCAGAAGGGTCGCTAGCATTTAAAGCCTCGCAGAGTGCTTGTTTGGCTTCGTAAATGGGGTTCATGCAACCAGTCAATTCGCCGACAACAGAAGCTGGATTGAAATAAGCCTCAGCCCAATAAGGCTGCATGGCTTCGATAACCTCTGCTAAGACGCGGGTAGTCGAATTGTTGTCGAGAAAGACTATTGGTTTTTCCATGTTATGAGTTTTGCTAACTGACTGATCCTGAACTGAACATATACTCGTATCCTTAACGAAGAAGGTTTTATTGGCGTCACAGGTGGCAAATCATGCAGCCAGAGGATGGCTGCTCATCAACGGTCAGTCCAGCTAAAGTCGTTACAAGCGGGAGGTTTTTCTGATTCTGCTTTTGACGGATTTGCTGCATCTCCCATTTACTAATAATTTCCGCGATCCGCTCTGGCTTTTCAAGCTCTGAAAGAGGTTCGTCCTTACACCAATAAAAGATATTGCCGTTGACTCGGTTTGGCTTTTCGTAAGCTTTCGCTTCTTCATATAGGTGAGGATATTGTTGTTTTAGACGAACCCACTCAATCTTTTGCTGATAAAAACAAAAAAAACAGCCTGATCGTGTTCGGCCCCACTCGGTATAGGGGGGCATACCAATGCCGGATTCACGGAGAATTTTTTGTACGCCTTCATAATCGATACCGTCTTCGCGAAATGGAAAGACTGCTTTGATATTGGGCTTGTGACTAATATAGCCAACTCGATCTTCATCGGCACGAATGCCAACATAGTTAATGCAATTAGTGTCCCCGATATATTTTTCAAAAGGTTCTAACTTCATTGCTCTGGTACACCACCGACGGTGATTTGAGGGCAACATACCTCCGTACATTCGTAATAGATCATCGAAAGTTGTCCCGAATGTTGTGCGAACAATCTTTTTTCCAAGGTAATCCTCAAGACGATCAATATATTCGTAGGTGTCTGGTAGCTCCTTGTCAGTATCATGAAAAATGTACTCCATGTCTGGAATACGGTCTCTAAGATAAATCGCCAATGCGGCACTATCCTTGCCGCCGGAGAGGCTAAGAATGTGGCGGACTGGTTGGGTTATTGACTCGGGCATAAATTTAACTTTTTTGAAATTGGTTCCAGATGGCACGGACTGCAGCACTTAAGCCCGCGCGACCATGCTCCTGAATTAGGCTAGTAATTTGCGTTTCCAATTGTGTGACTTGTTCTTCTTCCGACTCCGACCAATGAAGCATGCGAGTAGATTCAATACCGTTTGGCTTGGTTAACGCTAGACGGACAACTCGTTCGGCATCTTGGATTCCAATGTCTCCAATAAAATCCGAGTTGGCAGCTTCCGCGCGTAACATTCGTTTAGCTAAAACGCCAAGACGCTGATGAAAAGTATCTTCGTCATTATCATTCCATCGTGCCGCGGATTTTCGACTTAAATGATTGGCAAGTGATTCCAACCACTGCCGATGATTCAGATGAGCATCTCCAAGACGAAGTACGAAACTTTTGAGTTCCTCTTCGGCAAGTTTGTTGGAAATGGCCGCACATCGCGCGATTAATTCTGAACGAAGCTCTTCAATAGAAACATGAGTTTCGAATGAGTCGGTAATGGCTGAGGCAACTCTATTAAGCAACATATCATAGCTAGTTTGAATCTCAGCAATTAGTTTAGGAAGCTTAGAGGCAAGCGTATCGTAATCATCTATTGAAACACCTGCGGCAATTGGAATATCCGTAAAAACCAGTTTGCCTGGCTCTCGAGCTTCAAGTAAACATTTTCGTAATGCTAAGGCTTCTGTGCTTAGTTTTTTCGTGTTCCGTGAATATTCAGGAACCTCTGCAACAAATTTAACTAATGGCCGAACCAGATCGAGAACTTCCGGGCTGTCAGACGGAGTAAGCCCTAGTACAGTACTCAAACTATGAAATAACTCCAGGCGCACACCGGCAATCGAGCAGTGTTGTAGCTCAAAATGCTCCGGTTCCTTAATGAGTCGTTTAAATTCTTCGCCCCCCAGACGATGCCGATAAGTGCCATTTTCATAGGCAGCCGTCTGATGCCAACATGCAGCCAGATAAATTGCCAAGAGTAAGGGGAGCATTCCATCGCGAGCACCAATCGGTTCTTTGCGGAGTTCAACAAAAATGCGAGGAATGTCGATCCGTTGGCCGTCATTGTCTTTTAATAATTTGTCAATGGTCAGCAGAGCCGGGCGGAGCCTTCCAATGTCATCTTGCTCGGTTGGAATAACAATCGACCATTTATCTTGATTAAGAGTGTGTACATTGCCGGCTAATAACACGGATAGATAGATAGCTAATTCCGGGGGATTTTTTGTAGTATCCATTCCCAGAATTGGTTTATCCGGATAGGTAGAAATAGCTTCTATTAGCAGTGTTCGTGCCCGTGAAGCCGCCGAGCTAGTGATCCTGCGGTTAATGAGTTCATTGGTGACAATCGGGCATTCGGAATAAATGTTATCGCATAGAGCTGAGAGACTTGCCCCAATTCCATTCGCATCGACCTGGAATGGCTTGCCCTGCCAAAACCAATTAATTGATGTCATGTCGCCGCTATTTAAACCTGTTAATTTTTCCAGTCGGTTGTCTAATAGGTTCTTCGCATTAATGATTTGGGAATTAAGTTCTTGGCGTGCGAATTGGTCTCCAGCCAATTCCATTACGTTTTCATTAACCCATTTCCAGCATCTTAAATCATTTGCTGCACTGATTAATTCAACTGGTGGTCTTGTTAATCCCACCACGATTTTCGAGCCAGGAGGTGTTGAAGAATTATTAAGCTTTTCAGTGATTACTATAGACTCTCGATCATTTTCGGGGAGAAGAACAAGAATATATCCATCAGGTTCAAGACCGGTCGTTGGTTTTATTCCGGTTGTACAAAGTCGCTCATATTCACTTGCCGGGTGGAATTGCACTTCAAAATGGCGAAGATTCCCCGTCTCGACATAGTGGCGTCTGGCAACAATCGTTTGGGGGGTGAGAAGCGACACAACCATTCGCATGGAATTAGTCGGTTCTCCTAACTGGAGTCGCGCATTTTCAAAGCAGTCCGCTAGATGGACACTCGTATGCGGCCAAAGGCAATAACCTCGAACGGAACCTCTTTCGTATAAAACATGTTTAGCTTCAAGGTGTTGTAATGCGCTCTTCAGCTTTTTGGGCTGTCCTTGACCGACCGCTTTGGTCAGCATGTCTTGTGTCGCAAGCAGCGAGTCATCATCAATTAGATTGAGAATGCCGATGCTCTTTAAGAGCGCAGTATGCTCTGCTACCATGTCTTGAGACTGACGGATGACTGTTTCGATAATTCGCCAATGCGTAGCTCTACCGTTTGTCATCGTATGCGCTAGGTTTTCCTTAACATAGTCATAGAGATTTGCCAAGCGAAAGAATTTAGGCTCAGTAACGCTAATACTTGAGAAATCCTGGAGACTTCGAGGTTCGTAGCCTGATAAGAATCCAAATAGCGATCGTTCGTTTTGAGCAAATCGCCTCAATAAATTAAGTAACGGGGGAAATACTGTTGGGTGAAGAGGAAACAGTCTTGGAGCAAGTTCGACCAGTGTTTCGGCTGAAGTGGTTCCATACATACCGGAACGAACCGCCCATTGCATTGCCTCTCTTGATTCCTGAACAATTTTCGAGGGTAAACCATCGACATCAATATTTAATGCCTCTGCGCACAGCAGAACGGTTTGCTCAATAGGGTGGGCAAAGATGATTTCATCGAACCGACCTGCGACTTTATCCCATTCGCGTCGAGTGGCTGCATCTAAAGAAGCAGTGTAGGAGGCAATACCTTGGTGGAGAATTCCTAGTAAGATGAAAGGACGGTCTTCACTTCTTGAAGCAGTTTCTGCTAAGCGTTGTAAGCAATAGACGTCGGAGCTTCGCGGGTCAAATGTCGAATATTCGAGATTTTTTCCTAGTTCATCTAAAAGCAGCAAAATACCAGCTTTTTCATTCTGTGCCGCAATTTGACGTGATTGTTCAAGAAGCGTTAACAGATCTTCAGTCGTTTCAGGTAGAACGCCTTTTTTTAGGCCTTCAATCTGACTGATTAAAGCGCGTCCTATTCCTTTGGTTAAAGGTTCTCGATCACCTGTAACAATAACAGGTAGCAAGTTGTGTCCAGAAATAATGCCTTGTAATTCTGTCGGTAATTCGGCTTCTCTGCCAGCTGCCGCTTTTGCGACGGCAAGCGCGAAGGCCGATTTTCCACTACCGTAGTCGCCTGTAAGACGCCATGCTCTCTGGACACTATCCTGGTTGAATGATGCGCTTATCCGTTTAAAACAATTCCTAATAAAATCTGTAGTAACGTAGCTATCAGTTGAAGTTTTGTCATGCAGGTCTAATTCGATCTGAACTGAGCGCCTAAAACGAGAGTTAAGCCTTATCAAGCTACCAACTGTAGATTGATTAATTACAGTATCTGCGTTTAAGAGTTGGTCTTGAGTTTGACCCATTATTTTCGCTCGTATATAGATTTCAAAAGCAGATCGGCATTGGTTTTCTCAAGCCTTTCAATACCACGTTGATTTTGGGATTCAACTAGCCTCCATTCGTGCGGGTGATTCTGGGTCAGTGCAACTAGTCGCGCATAAATATCTGTTTCCGGCAGACGAAAAACCCGACCAGGACTGTCTTCTGAAAAGGAAATATCCCTTAGAGTTAGTTGCTTTTCATTTGGATGTGAGCGATTCCACCAGCTTTGTAAACAGAAGCGAAATGCTCCAATTGAAAAAGAAGGCTTTGGTCCGCAGTCAATGCGGAAAATTGTTTCGCGTTTACCATTGGGAAATTTTTTTTCTCCATATCGCTTAATTAGGTTAAGGGTTGCTAACGGACTGTCAAGAGTATCTTCGGGTGTACCCTTGGATACGTCGCTTTCACCGGCAACGTAAGTTCGAATAAACACATCGAAATGCTGACGAAGCGTGACCGCAGAAAGCGGCTTAGTTTGAGTAGAAACAGCTCCGGCGAAATGATCAACAACTTCAGTAGCTACCATTTCGTCGTCAGGGAATACGTTGGTCAAAAAATGCCACGCGTAAGGGCGTATCGTTGTTTCTCCATCATCCCAGCCACGGCATAAAAACCAATGCAATAGCCATAGTGTTTGCTGATTTTCAAGAAAAGGGTCTAGGCCGTCCTGTCTCGACAGCACTTTAGTTGCGAAATCACTGAGTTCCCATTGCGCCTTCGTTTTTTGGGCAACACCGCTTGCTTTAACCCAGAACTCCAGTGCTTCTACCATGTTTTTGCCTAATCCTAGATGTTTCATTCCTTCTCTAGGATTACCAAATGGATCAATGTTATTCTCGATTGCTGCTACAGCTTTGGGTAACCAGCTTATTCTTAGCGCGAAGGACTGATGCCCACTGTAAACAAAATTTAACATTCACATTACCTGATTTTTTACTACGCCCAAAGCTAAGTTAGCTTATTGGAAGTTCATCGCCGGCTCGAGGCGGTTGCCCGCCTTCACGGGTTAAAATTTTCTTAAATGCATCGAAATCAGCCCGATTTTTTCTTTCCGAAAAGAACGCAGCGGTATTCATTGCGGCCAACTTTTCAGCTACAGCTGTCGCCACAAATTGGTTAAGGCTTATGCCTTCTTCTTTGGCTAGCTTTTCAACGGCAGCTTTCACAGAGCGCGGTAAACGTAGCGGGTAAGTACTAGTATTGCTCATTGTTGTAACCTCTTAAGGGCTTCAAAGGGTTTTAGAATTTCGATTCCAAAATCTCTAGGTATAGTTCCATAGTCGCGGTGATTGAATGTGACGATAGCATCGGCTTTACCATTTACTGCGGCCTCCAATACCATTTCATCAGCTGGATCGCGCAGCCTAGGACGCCACAGAAAATGTGTTTCAACAGGATCGACTAATGCGGCCAAAGCGTCCAAATATTGGCCCACCTCGTGTTTGTTTAAGCCGGCAGCCAGTTGATGTTCCGCTAAACTGCAGGTGGCTTCGTATTCAACGACTAAGGGTACATTGGCAACCATAACAAACAAACCATCCAACGCTGCTAGTAAAAGTGCCGCAGATGCCCCTGTTGGGCTACGCAAAGCAGAAACGATAACATCGGTATCTAAAACGTATCTCATATCATAGAAAATATCACATTGCCTGTCATGTGTAAAAGCGCTTTAACTGTGATTAACTTTCACTATTGCATTGGTTGTAAAACAGCTAGATAAAAGCCTACACGGCACATGTCTCATGAACTTGATATGATTCGCGACTCTGTCTGTAAATACAATAACAAGCTATTTTTTCAACGCTATCGCCATAGGAAGCACGTGCATGAATAAATCCGACCTTATCGACGCCATCGCCAGCCACGCCAACCTGACCAAAGCCGATGCTGGCCGCGGACTGGATGGTATTATCAAATCCATTGAAGCTGCTCTGAAATCCAGTGATTCAGTAGCGTTGGTGGGTTTTGGAACCTTTGAAGTGAAAGAACGTGCCGAACGCGCTGGACGCAATCCACAAACTGGCGAAGCCATTACCATTGCCGCCGCCAAACTGCCATCGTTCAAAGCCGGTAAAGCTCTGAAAGACGCCGTTCAGTAGTTTTAGGCTGCTTATTGCGGCCCCATGCCCCAGCCTTCCAGTTCAGACTGCCGTTTGACTGCGGGGACATCCAAATCGGTCATCCGACCTTGAGTACGGGTTAAGGTGTCTTGGCGGCCGCTGGAGGCTGCGCCGTATTTCTGCGGATTCAGGCGGCTGCCGGTACCAGCCACTACAAAAGCGTGAGCGCCAGAGCCAGACGCGTTTCTCGCACGTAAACGTGTCAAGCACTTGTCGTCCGATACATCAAGAAAATGCAACACATGCTCCGATTCGACTCTGTCGATAAGAGATCTCATCCATTTTCGGTTTGCGACGGTGTTGGCTGGAAAATCCAATACCACGGACACACCTATACGAAGTAAATCGGTCACATGTGGCCCGATCGCTCCACGTAAATTCGAAGCACATCGAACATAGTCCGCCACAGTCTTGATGTCGTCTGGATAAAGATGTGCAAGCCAAGTGTCCTCGCTGAGGATCACCGTGGTGGCCTTTACAACTCAGCGAAGAATCTGGAAGCTGTGGGCTCCGTTAGCAATCAACATATCCGAGAGTTTGCTGAGTTTGTACAACAGAGTCAGGCAAAAGGGATGAGTATTTGGGATTCGATAAAGTATGCGTCAAACCAGTCGTATTCCGGTTTTAAAGACGCCTCGGAAGTATGGGCAGATCAGAGAGTAAACGAAGTTGCAGATAGGTTGACTCCAGGTCAGCAGGCTTATTATCGAGCTGCCATGTTTGAAGCGTTTGCAGGAATTGCCGTTGCTGGCGAATATGGCGGCACCCTTGGTATTGCAAGAAGCCAGTTAATAGAAGAGGAAGGCAGTGTCGAAGGTAATGATATCGCCAAGCTACTTAAAAGTGCAGCTGGTCAAGGCCGCATGGATCTGATTGACCAGATTGGGAATTACAATCGGGCGCGAGGCCGCATAAATTATTAACTTTCAATGAGAGTGACTTCTCGCGACTGCAAAACCGGCCAGTATCCATCTAACTATCATCAGAAAGGAAGCCATCACAACGTAACGGGTGAGATCATCTCTAACATACAGAATCAGATTTGCGATCAAAGCTGTAGCCAACCAATAATAGCTACTGTTGTGCGATAACTGTTTCGCAATGAATTCGATCGTTTGATAAAAAAATTCAGCTAGGCCGAAAGCGCTGAAAATGATGCTACCGAATATACCAAGGGCTTCCATCTCGCTAGGCAATATTTCCATCGTTGCAAGAAGCCATATCAAACCAAAACCAACGGTTACCAAAGCTATTCGTTTAAAAGCATCGAATGAAACGGACTTTTGTGAAAAACGCTGTAAAAATTGTCTAACTCCGCTCGGAAACCGTGCGAAGGTTTCGCCACAAAAAGGACAAATCGATTTTGTTGGTTGCCCGTAATAGGTAATGACGCGCGGCACCATGATTCGATGGCATTCGGGACAATCGACAGTTGTATGATGGCCCTTAAACATTGAGTGATTTGATCGAGTTTGAATCGATTGGCTGGGCCGTTTGAACCGATCTGAGAGTGATGACAGTGAAGACATTGTATTCTCCATGCTTAAGCGGTTGGACAATCCTACCGTGAATGAACTAACGTTCCAAGTCGGTTTTTAAATCAAAGCCATTTTTTAGGGCAAAGAAAAATGGCCTGCATAACGACTGGATCACTCGCCGACACTCGCCAGAATTTTGTTGATCACAGTAGCCGAAATTCGAAAATCTGAACGGTGCAAGACTTCAAAAGCTGCTCGAGCCGACGAAATCAATCCTCGCTTTTTGGCTAGGCCAATGACAGCGGCTGTACCGACGACCTGTAGTTGATATTCTTTGGCCACAGCCCGGCCGGCACGTTCGTCCATGATCAGCAAATAGTTTTCGGGTGACGATAGCGCGATGTTGATGCAATCCGTTTCACCAGCGTCCAGATCAATGTCTAAACAAGGTGTGATGGATTCATGCCATACCGTTAGCCAACCCGAATCGAATGCGTGAGCTAGGGCTTGTTTACCCGGTGCCGATTTGCCTGGTAACACTTCTTGTTTAACCGATTCGGGCACGAAAACCTGGCCAAATAACTGGGGCAGCCAGATTAAACCCTCCACCAACGCCAGCCCGATCAATGGACTGGCATCGACAATTACTTTTTTGGTCATCCGCGATCAGGCTTGGTTGAGCCACTGGTCCAGAGTGTCCAAATCATCCTTGACTTCATCAGCCGTTTGATCGATGACGGAAATACCCAGGCGCGAGACGTGCGCAATAAAGTTTGCCAACGGCATATCGGCCAGTTTAGCGGAGCGGGCAAGGGACAGGTTACCGTCCTTGAAAAGTGCCGTTGCCAAGGCTTTACGCACGCCCGGCATTCCAATGATTTTGGCGGCTTTGAGGCCGACCATCACCGCGTCCGGTTCGTTTCGATTCATAACCAGGACCATATCCTCGTGAGCCATGCGCAACGCTTCGCTGGGGTTGTTCTTTAGACAGCTGACATTGACCGTTTTCATAGTCTGATTACATAGGAAGATTGGATAGGTGGATTATAATCCTCTAAATGAAAATTGCTGCATAAAATTGTCTCCTTGGACAATGAATCGACACCCATGCGGCCACAACAACTTTACTCCGAGGATCAACTACTAGGTGTTGATTCTGGTTTTAGAGATTTGGTTTAACACGCACATCTGACAGACCTGCTGGTATTTGCAACCATGAATGATCAGATAGGGCGTATGGCAGGTCGTACAGTAAGGTAATTCAGCAAGTCCGTCTCTCAGGGCTTCGACGATAATCCAGGCTTCATCGAAATTTGCTGGTCGTATGCGGCCAAACGGTCGGCGTTCTTGGATAATCATACCTCTTATACCGGTAAGCAAATCTGCTTGGTGGGCTGGGGTCAAAAATGGTCGTTATCCAAAACCCATCAAGCTGGGGCCACGGATTACAGCATGGCGTGTTGAGGATATTGACATGCTAATACAGCGATTAGGTGGTAAATGTTTTGAAAATGCAACTTAAGTCACATTGTTATGCGGTTCGCAAAAAATCAGTAGGTTACTTCTATTAAAAATGATCTTGGTTGGACTCGTATGCGAAGTGAAGCGTATGTGACTTTATGCAAACCTGCGGCCTAAGGCTCTGTGCCCTTGGTTACAATACGCTAAAAAAAGTACAGTGGTGATTGGGAAGATCTGATCTGCGATAATGTGCGAGAGATTAGCATATGTCCTGGAATATGAAGTGCATGAATTGCGGTAGTTCAAGGAAGTTCTGGACAAGACGTCAATTTATTTGGCCTAACGGAAGTTGGCAATCCAATCAAGTTTAAAGTGTTCACTGTTGTCTACCTATTACTTGTTTATTGCATCCGTAGTCAATCATGGCTTGGAAGATTGTAGGCATAAAAAAACCCGAAGAATATGGACTATTCTGCGGGTTTTAATAAAAACAAATGTGGTGGGCTGAAGTGGTGGACTGGAAATTATCAAATGATAAATAACCAATTAAAAACAACAACTTAACCACTAAAAATGGCGGAGAGCTAGGGATTCGAACCCCAGGAAGGGATAAACCTTCAACGGTTTTCAAGACCGCCGCTTTCGACCGCTCAGCCAGCTCTCCAACAGCCGCGTATTATTACAGAAAATATTTTAAAATCCAGCGTTTTTTGCTAATCCAGTTCATTGTCGCAGCTGAATGCCATCTCCCTTAACGCCTAAGTGTTTGTTAGTGATTGCCAAATCGGCAAGGATGTTGGTGCAAATGTGTGTCGATTCCGGATGCGAGGTGGTGGCTATCGATTGCTTCGCCGATAGCGATACTCGGCAAATGGCAAAGCAGGCATATCAGGTGCCGTCATTGGCCTGGGATGATATTCAAGTCACTTTGGCTGCGGTTCGTGAGGTTCATGGCTTGACCGAATTGGTATATGGCAGTGGTTTGGAAACTTACCCGGAAACCTTGAGCTGTCTGGAAAAGCATTGGCGCATTATCGGGAACTCGGCGGCTATTTTTCAACGGGTCCAAGATAAGCGTGATTTTTTTGCCCAACTCGATTACTTGTCAATTCTGCATCCGCCGGTGGTGTTTACAAAGCCTGAGTATGGTTTTGACTGGTTGTTAAAGCCTTGGCGTGGTGAGGGCGGCTTGGGGATTAGGCGCTGTCATAATGACGAGTTTGTTGACGGCTATTGGCAGCGTTATATCGAAGGCCGCTCGATGTCTGTGTTGTTTGCAGCGAGTCACGATGGGGTTGAGTTAATCGGTTTTAACGAGCAATGGACGATAAAATCGGAGGGCGGGCAATCGTTTCTGTTTGCGGGGATTGTAAGTCATGCCAAGGTTTCTAGGTCGATTCAGACTGAAATTGCCGACTGGTTGGATAAGCTTGTCAATGCCTATGAATTGCGCGGTTTAAACAGCATGGATTTTATGCTGTGTGACGGCAGATGTTACTTGTTGGAAATCAATGCGCGGATTTCCGCTAGTGCCCAGCTTTACGGTAAATCACTGCTCTTGAAACATCTACAGGCTTGTCAAAACAGCCGGGATAATCGTGTCGAATTATCGGCGGAGCCGAGAGCTTATCAGATTGTTTATGCGCAAAAAACAGTAATGATCCCCGAGCGGCTGATATGGCCGTCATGGACTGCGGATAGGCCGAATCCCGGCTCAATTGTTGCCACAGGCGAGCCGATATGCAGTATTATTGCCACCGGAAAAAATTCGGGGCAGGTGCTGGATAATCTGCATCGCCAACAACGCATCCTTGCAAATCTTTTGGAAACAGGTCTTTAAACATCATGCAATACCAGGCAAGCGTCAATAAATTTTCCCAGCCCTTGGTTCAACAACTGTTGGATAACGCGGATAAATTACGGTTGGGTATCGAAAAGCTGGAAAACGGCTGCACCATTATCGATGCGGGTATTAAGGTGCCGGGCGGTCTGGAAGCTGGCCGAATTATCACCGAAATCTGCATGGGCGGCTTGGGTACCGCGACGATCTCGCAAAGTCCATACACCAGCCATTGGCCGCTGACCATTAATGTACACGCCAGCAATCCGGTGCTGTCTTGCCTGGGTAGCCAATATGCAGGTTGGAGTTTGTCGCACGGCAAATATTATGCCCTAGGTTCCGGACCCGCGCGGGCACTGGCAACTAAGTTGAAAGACGGTGCAGTAGAGCCGGTGGAAGAGCTTTATAAAGAACTGGAATATCGTGATAGTGCCGAGCAAACCGCGCTGGTCATAGAAAACGACGCCTTGCCGCCAATCGAAATCGTCGAGAAAGTCGCGGCGGCTTGCGGCGTATCGCCGGCCAATTTGACTATCATCGTCACGCCAACCAGCAGTTTGGCCGGCGGTGTGCAAGTAGTCGGTCGGGTATTGGAAGTAGCAATGCATAAAGCACACGCTTTGCACTTTCCGCTGGAAAACATTGTCGATGGTTCCGGTAGCGCGCCGATTTGCCCGCCGCATCCGAATTTCGTCAAAGCGATGGGTAGGACCAATGATGCAATTTTGTTCGCCGGCCAAGTGCATTTGTTCGTCAAAGGCAGCGACGAAGCGGCGGAGAAACTGGCGAAGGAATTGCCAAGTTCAACGTCCAAGGATTACGGCAAACCATTTGCCGATATTTTCAAAGCTTACGAATACGACTTTTTCAAAGTCGATGCGATGTTGTTCAGCCCGGCCAGCGTGATTGTCACTGCCGTCGAATCCGGCAAAAGTTTCCGCGCCGGTAAATTGGACAACGCCTTGCTCGATCTATCGTTCGGCGCTTAATTCGCTCTAACTCTCTTCGACAGCTAACAGGCCTTGCAGGGCAAGGTCAGTTAGCTTGTGTCGCTAACTTTTTCGACATACATTCCCTTGCGCCGAATTGCAATAATTACCGATGATCCGGGTTGGCACGGCAAGCAGTTGTGCTTGGCTTTTGCCGAGCGCGGTTATGCCGCCGAATATGTCTCGCTGACTGCCTGCAAATTGCAGTTAACGGTCTCGGATTTGCCGATTGTTATTCCCGGTTTTGAGCAAGAATTACCGGCGGCGGTTTTCGTGCGCGGCGTGCCCGGCGGTTCGCTGGAAGAGGTGGTGTTTTATCTGGATGTTTTGCACGGCTTAAAAATACTGGGCATACCGGTTTATAACGATGCCGGCGCTATCGAGCGTAGCGTCGATAAAGGCATGACCAGTTTTTTGTTGCAACATGGCGGTTTGCCGACCGCAATGACTTGGGTATTGCGGGAACGCGACGCCGCATTGGCGATTGCCGAGCAACAGTTGCGCGCCGGCTATTACCTAATCAGCAAGCCATTGTTCGGTTCGCAAGGCGAGGGCATTCGGCGTATCGAAAAATCTACCGATTTGCTCTGGCTAACCAGTAGTCACGGTATTTATTATTTGCAGCGCTTTGTCGAATGCGCCGGTGATGGCTATTCCGATGTGCGGGTGTTTGTGATTAACGGTAGGGCCGTTGCAGCCATGCGGCGGCGCGGCATTTCCTGGCTGAATAATGTGGCTAGAGGCGCGTCTTGTGAATGTATCGAACTGGAACCGGCTTTAGCAGGATTGGCGATTGCCGCCGTTGTTGTGCTAAACATGGATTATGCCGGGGTGGATCTAATTCAGGACGCCGATGGTGGTTACCGGATTATCGAAGTGAACAGTGTGCCGGCCTGGAAAGGCTTGCAAAGTGTTTGCGATATTAACATCGCCGAATGTTTGGTTGCTGATTTACTTGATCGATATTGCCTGCCAGAAAAAGTATGTTGAACAGGCAGCAATTGATGGACGCTTACCTACAAGCTTGCGAAATCGAGTTGCAAGCGTTCAAGCCTGGAAATGTTAGTGTTTATAGTGCTGCCGACGATATGACCGTTGACGATTTTCGTGTCAGCGCTCGGGTTAGCAGCGAGCCGATTACCAATCCGCAATATAGTTTGGGTGAAAAGATTTATTACGCAGTCAAGGCAACCCGCGAGGCGGTGGCTTGCAATACCAATCTCGGTATTATTTTGCTTTGCGCGCCATTGTTGCAAGTGGTTGCCGGTTTAAAAAAGGGCGAAAACTTGCGCGATGGTTTACGGCTATTGCTGGAAATTACGACCCGTGAGGATGCAGATTGGGTTTTCAAGGCTGTCACCTTAGCTGCGCCGGCAGGTTTGGGCGAATCTGCACAGCACGACGTACAAAAACCGGCGGATGTGACGCTGACCGAGGCCATGGTTTTTGCCGCTGACAAGGACCGAATTGCGTTGCAATACGCAACAATTTTTAAAGACGTTTTTGATTTCGGCGTTTTAAGATATAATCGTGCTTTCGTTTTGTCTGGCGATTGTGCTTGGGCGGCGTTAGCGGTTTTTACCGCAATGCTGGCTCAATATCCCGATAGTCATATTGAGCGGAAGTATGGAGAGCGGTATTCAGAGTGGATCAAGGCTGAGATGCATAAACTCGAGAGAGCGATGCAAACAGCTGGTGAGCCTGAAGAGCTTTTGCCAGTATTGTATGATCTGGACAAAGCTTTTAAGGCACAAAGGATCAATCCGGGTACAACAGCTGACATAACTGTAGCGACAGTACTGGTGGTGCTTCTGGAACAACTTATCGGTGAAGGAACCGGTGGGTTATAGAGGGAACTAAGCAGAAACTACAATCTTGAGACACGAAAGTGTCTATTTTTTTGGTTCAATCTAATCTTTAGGGGATAAATTTAAAATGGCAAAAATCAATAACTTGCGCGTTGGCGAATCTTTGGTTGGTGAAGGCAACGAAATTGCTCACATCGATTTGATCATCGGCCCACGCGGCTCAGCAGCTGAAACTGCTTTCGCAAATGCTTTGACAAACAACAAAGACGGTTTCTCTACTCTGTTGGCTGTTGTTGCTCCTAACCTGTTGGTTAAACCTGCAACCATCCTGTTCAACAAAGTAACCATCAAAGGCGCAAAACAAGCTGTTCAAATGTTTGGACCAGCTCAACGCGCTGTTGCTATGGCTGTTGCTGATTCCGTTGAAGACGGCACTATCCCTGCTGACGAAGCTGACGATTTGTTCATTTCTGTTGGTGTTTTCATCCACTGGTTGGCTGAAGACGATGCAAAAATTGAAGAATTCAACTACAAAGCCACCAAAGAAGCTATCGCTCGCGCGGTTGCCGGCACTCCAACTGCTAAAGAAGTTGTTGCTGCTAAATCTGGTGCAAAACACCCATTTGCTACTAACAACGTTTAAGTTTTTAGTTTCAAAGGCTGTCGAAGATACCCCGGCTTGCCGGGGTATTTTTTTGCCTAAAATTTTTCCAGTGTAGCGGCGTCGATACTGCCGTTATGCAGGGCGCTAGCCAATAACACAGCAGCAATACCGATAGTTTTCAGGCGCATGAGATCGTTCACATCCCGAACCCCGCCAGCCGCGACAAAATGTTTGTCGGGATGATCCTGGCAAAGTCGGCTGAGTTTTGCAAAGTCCGGACCCTGATTGCTGCCGACCAAATCCAAGGTCATCACCACATTAGTTTTCGGCCACAGTTCCGGACTTTCCAGCCACCCAGGATGTCCCAAGACTTGGTTATATTTAAAATCCAGCGATAGGATGAGATCGGTATTTTTTAACGATACGGGTAGTCGTTGCGACTCGGTACCGATGACCGGCTTACAGTTTATTCCGCGATTCGTTGCAGCAAGTGCTTGGTAGCTATTGCCCTTATCCAGCCAAAATTCCTTGTTTGGATATTGGCTAAATAAGTTGTCGATAGCCTCGTCGTGGTTACCTTGGCCGGTGATTGCGTCTAAGTCTGCGATATAAAACTTTGGAAATGGATACAGCTTTAATAAACTCGACACGACTTGGTTTATTTGGCTGCTATCGCATATTGACGAGGTGAGATGCACGGGTTGATAACGGCTGCGGTCTCCGCCTGCAGCGTGGACCACCAGGCCGTCTTTCAAATCAATGACGGGAATAATCTGCATAAGCCAAGCGAGTTTTAGAATTGAGAGTTCTGGTATTTGAATTTATTACCGGCGGCGGTTTGGTCGGGCAGGCATTGCCTGCTTCGCTGGCGACGGAAGGCAGCTTGATGTTACAGGCTTTAATCGCCGAACTGAAGTGTCTGGACGATCTTCAGCTATGTGTGCCCTTGGATGAGCGCTGCGCCAGACCGGATATGCTGTTGCCAGGCGAAATTGTGACGGTAAGCGCCGCTTGCGACATCTTTGCATTGTTGCGGGATTTACTGACACAAGCTGATCTGTTTTGGCCCATCGCACCGGAAAGCGACGGAATGTTGCAGAGCTTGGCCGAGCTGGCTCTTGCCGCGAATGTCGAAGTCTTATTATCCAATCCGGCGGCCTTGAGCGTATGCGCCAATAAGTATTCAACTTATCAAGCGTTGAAGAAACGGAATATTCCGGCGGTGGCAACTTATCTGCTTAGCGAAGTGGAGGAGGGTATCGGTTTAGCGGATAAGCTTGTCGTCAAGATTGCGGACGGCGTCGGGTGCCTTGATAGTTTGCAAGTCGATGCCGAGCAGGTGCCGCCCGCTATTGCCGAATTAACCGATCCGTATCGCTATGTGTTACAGCCTTATATTCACGGACAGGCTGCGAGTTTGTCTTGTTTGTTTAAGCATGGCCAAGCCTGGCTTATCTGCTATAACCACCAGCAAATTGCTTTGCAGCAAGGCCGATTTAGTTTGCAAGGCTGTTTAGTGAATTTACAAACCGATAAGCTGAGCTTTTATCGAAATTTGGTAATCGAAATAGCCGACGCGCTGCCCGGATTGTGGGGCTACGTAGGTATCGATGTTATCGAGAACGCCAAACTAGGTCCGCTGGTGTTGGAAATTAATCCGCGTCTGACCAGTTCTTACGTCGGCATCCGCCAAGCGACCGGGATCAACGTGGCCGAACAGGTTTTGCGCCTGCGCCATGCCGAACCGGTGTTACAGCCGTATAGAAATGAAACAGTTCAAATCCATATCAATTAAAAAGGCAAAATGAACAAACAGATTGCAGGTTGGGACATCGGGGGTGCGCACGTCAAGTTGGCGTTGCTGGATCAGTCCGGATATATCCAGGCCCTTGCTCAGCAGGCTTGTCCATTATGGAAGGGGATAGAGTATCTGCATGGCACTTTGGCCGATTTGGCTGGCCAATTCGATTTACAAGATTGCCGGCATGCCGTGACCATGACAGGTGAACTGGTGGATTGCTTTACCAGTCGCGAACAAGGTGTCAACGCCATTGTTCAGGCAGTTTGCGAGCATTTCAATGCCGAGCAGGTATCGGTATTTGCCGGCTTGCGCGGCTTTTTGCCCGCAGCGCACATTCAAGCTTCCGATTGCATGGACATCGCTTCCGCTAACTGGTTGGCTAGTCTGATGTGGGTGGCCAAGTGCTTGCCAAATGTCTTATTTGTGGATATAGGCAGCACCACGACCGATATTTTGTTGGTCGAAAATCACAGGTTAAAGGTGCAAGGCTTCACGGATTATCAGCGCTTGGTCTCCGGCGAGCTGGTGTATACCGGCATTGTCCGCACGGCGGTGATGGCGATTGCCCAGGATGCAGAATTCAACGGCCAATCAATGGGTTTGATGGCCGAGTATTTCGCGACGATGGCTGATGTGTATCGTTTGACCGGCGATTTGAACGAAGCGCACGATCAGAGCGACACCGCCGATGGTGCGGAAAAGTCGGTTTTGGCTAGCGCCCGCCGCTTGTCGCGGCTGACCGGTTACGAATTCAGCGAGAGCGATCACGCACTCTGGTTGGCATTTGCCGAGCACCTCAAAACCAAGCAAATACAGAAAATCAGCCAGTCTTGTGTCAGACAATTGCAAAGGGCGGCAGCCGGCTCTGCGATTAAATTAGTCGGTGCCGGTGTTGGCCGCTTCCTGGCGCGGGACATGGCTGCGGATTTGGGCTTGGAGTATCTGGACTTTACCGATTTGCTACCATTAACCGCTAAAACCAATGATATTAATGCTGGCGACTGTGCGCCGGCCGCCGCCGTGGCTTATCTTGCCGGCGGGTTTGGTTAAAGCCTGCGGCTGGGGTAAAATCGGTATATTGCAAATCATGTCCTTGCGGCACATTCCGGCCGCTTAACAGCACTTCTTAATGCCTTTAGCCAAACCCATCAAACAACCGCTGCCTTATTTTCAAGACAGTGCAGCATTATTTGCCCCGCGGGCGCAGCAGCCTTGGGCGGTATTTCTGGATAGCGCGCAGCCGCACAGCCACCAGGATAGGTTCGATATTATCGCCTATGCCCCAGTCGTAACCCTGCAAACACGCGGTGATATGACGTTTATCGAACGCGATGGCGTGATTAGCGAAAGTACCGAGGATCCTTTTGAGTTGTTGAAACAACAGTTAGGTGCGCCCTTAGCCAGCGTTGACGGTTTGCCGTTCAATGGCGGCGCCATTGGTTATTTTGCTTATGATTTGGCCAGACGCATCGAGCGTTTACCGGCGATGGCCGACGACTCGGAAAATCTGCCAGAGATGGCGGTGGGCATTTACCGCTGGGCGGTGATTGTCGATCACCAGCATCGGCAAAGCTGGTTGGTCAGTGTCGACTTGCCGGAAAGCGAGCAGCAAAGATTAATCAACGAATTCAGTGTGATTTCTACGCCGGCTGAGACTACAGCGTTTAAAGTGCTGCAAGCACCGCGCGCCAATATGGTCAAACAGGCTTACGCCGCGGCTTTTCAGCGCATCAAACATTATTTGAAAGAGGGTGATTGCTATCAAATCAATTTGACCCAGCGCTTTGAAAGCCCTTGCCAAGGCCAGCCATGGCAAGCGTATCAAATATTACGGCAGATCAACGCTGCGCCATTCAGCGCTTATCTGAACTTTCCGGATGTGCAGGTCTTAAGTTCGTCGCCGGAGCGGTTTTTAAAAGTCACCGACGGCACCGTGGAAACCAAACCCATCAAAGGTACCCGACCGCGCCGGAATGATTGGGAAGCCGATCAGGCACAGATCGAAGACTTGGTGTCCAGCACCAAGGACCGGGCCGAGAATGTCATGATCGTCGATCTACTCCGCAATGATTTGGGCAAGAGTTGCAAAAAAGGTTCGGTGTGGGTGCCGAGCTTATTCTCGGTAGAAAGCTATACCACCGTACATCACTTAGTCAGTACCGTGACGGGGGTGCTAGCGGAAGGCCAGCATGCCATCGATTTATTGCGCAGTTGCTTTCCAGGCGGCTCGATTACCGGCGCGCCGAAAATCCGGGCGATGGAAATCATCGAGGAACTGGAACCGCATCGGCGCGGCATTTATTGCGGGGCGATCGGGTATATCGGTTTCGACGGCAATATGGACACCAATATCGCCATCCGCACCTTGGTGCACAATCACGGCACGATACGTTTTTGGGCGGGCGGCGGCATCGTCAACGATTCACAGTTGGACGAGGAATACCAGGAATGCTTCGATAAGGCCGCCGCCTTATTGCAGTTACTCCAACAGTTTGGCGTATGACGTGTGTAATCAAGCTGGGCGGCAGCTTGCTGGAAACAGCCGCCTTGCCCGCTTGCCTGGCGGCAATCGCCAATCGCGCCGGCCCAATTGTTATTGTGCCCGGCGGCGGGCCGTTTGCCGAGCAAGTGCGCATCGCGCAAAGTCAGTGGGGTTTTGATGATGTGGCGGCGCACCGGATGGCAATTCTGGCGATGCAGCAAATGGCCTGGTTGATGAATAGCCTGATGCCCGAATTTGCTGTCGTCGCTGATGCGGCAAAATTACGTTGCGCAGCGCAAGTCAATTCTGTTGTGATCTGGTCGCCGCAAGTCGAGCAATTGGATAAAGCCAATATCGCCGCCAGTTGGGACGTTACTTCGGATAGTTTGGCGGCCTGGTTGGCTGGTTTTATCGAAGCCGATGAGCTAATCATCGTTAAGTCGGCCTACGTTTCTGGGCAAGCAAGTTTGCAGGATTTACAGCAACAAGGCGTCCTTGATGCTGCTTTCCCGCACTTCACCGCTCAGACACACTACAAAATAACCGTGATCAATAAAGACCGCTTCCTGTCCCACCATGATTAATTTTATTAAAGCCATACTGAACAAGCGTTTGCGCAAGGCTTATTATCAAAGCCGGGAATCCTTACTGGGCCATCAAAAACGCGACATTGTCGTTATGCAGGTCGGGCAGGCTTGCGAGAGTTTGAAGGACAGCCGCGATCAGTTCGTGGATGCACTGGATAAATTCAAAAGCATCGTTAATGTGAAGGATAGTTCGCTTGAACAACGCTATCAGCAACTCAAACGCCGCTACGATCTGTGCAAGGGCAAGGCCGACCAAGTCAGCCAGCGCATTCAAGCGGTGGAAGAGATTAGCGAAGCGTTGTTCAACGAATGGGAAGCCGAGCTGGCTCTATACAGCAACCGGGCTTTAAAGGCGCGCAGTCAGCAGCAACTTAAAAAATCCCGGCAGCAATATGCCCGCTTGTTAAAAGCCTTGCAGAACGCAGAAACCCGTATGCATCCGGTATTGGCGGCGTTTCAGGATCAGGTGCTGTTTTTAAAACACAACTTGAATGCCCATGCCATCGCGGCACTGCGGCACGAGTTTATGGAAATCGGTGTGGATATTTCGCGGTTAATCGAGGTGATGGAAAAAACCATCAGCGAGGCCAGTCAGTTTGTCGCGGTTCTGGTGGAACAGAAACAACTGCCGGCCCCAGTGCGTAAGTAACTTACATGGCGTGCATTTTGTAATCGACTCTTGCCGGTGGGTTTTTGTCACGTTGGTCAGGGGTTTTCTTGCGGTTTTGGTCGATACGTTCTTGCGAGTATTGGGAAATCATTTGGTCCCAGTTGTCGTATTTCTCATAGTCTTTGCTGCCGGCCGCTTTGCGTTTGGCAAACAGTTCTTTACCGGCTTCTACCAATTGTTCCGGTGTCTTGCCATCGATAGCGTCCAAAAACTCCTTGTTATTGCGGATTTCATCGCGTAAGGTCCAGAAAGACACTTCAAACTCAATGCGTTGGTCCAGCGGCAATTTTTCCTTGATTTGACTGATTGATCGATTGACCGTTTTTAAACTGCTGCCGTTGATTTGGTTGCTTTTATTGCAACCGGCTAAAAATGCGCAGATTAAAAAAACCAAAACAGTAGACGCTTTTTTCATGATGTAGCCCCCCAGTGGCTAAATAAACAAACCCGAATTTTGTATTTATAATGGTTGCAACGCGGGTTACCAAACAAACCAAATTACTCGGTAATTAAAAATACAAGCTTACCACATGCTGGAATTTATCCAACTTCTCAAACAGCGTTACCAAACTGTGCTACAGCAGCTGGATAAAAAAAATCCCCAGTACCTGGATTATCAGCAACGTATCGAACAATTGTTACACGGCGAAGCCTTTATTCGCAAAGGCGAGCTCCTTGACAACAATCCCGGTTTTCCGCTGCAAATCGCCGTCATCGGGCCGACGCAGGCTGGTAAAAGTTCTGTGGTCAATCTGCTGTTAAATGCCAGCGCCGCCGGTGTGAGCCCGCTGGCCGGTTACACGGTGCAGGCCCAGGGTTTTTGCCACAGTCTGACGCCTGAGGATTGCGACGGGATGCAGCATTATTTCGGCCGCTTTCAGCGTTTGGAGCAAACTGAATTGCGTCCTGGACGATACGACTGCTATTCGCTTAGTCCTAGCCCCGGTGCTTCAGCTTTGTTGCCTGCCTGTGTCTGCTGGGATACGCCGGATTTCGATTCGATAGACGCCGCGGACTATCGGGAAGGCGTGATCCGCACGATTGCCCTGGCCGACATCGTGGTTCTGGTGGTGAGTAAAGAAAAATACGCCGATCAATCGGTGTGGGAAATGATGAAAGCCATCGAGGTTTTCCAGCAGCCAACCCTGATTTGCATCAATAAACTCAATGAGGGCAGCGAGCAGGTGATTTTGGATTCGTTGCGGCAAAAGTGGCTACAGACCCGTCACGATCCTTTACCTACTCTGGTGCCCTTGTTATTCCAAAAAGCCCCGGCGGTGCCGAACTGGCCGCAATCGGCCTCGCATGCCTTTAACGAACTGGCGAAAAAAGTCACCCGTCACAAACATGTTGCTCGCCAGCAGCAATTAATCAGCCGCTATTGGCTGGACTGGCTAGAACCGGTGTTTGCCGAACACCATGCCCAGCATCATTGGCAAACCCTGGTCGATCAAGCGTTGGCGCAAGCGGTTAAGGAGTACCAGCGGGATTATCTCAACCATCCGCATCATTACGAAACCTTCCAAAACGCTTTATTAAATTTGCTCACCTTGCTGGAAATCCCCGGCATCGCCAAAGCGCTAGGCAAGACCCGGCGGGCCATGACCTGGCCGTTTCGTAAATTATTCGCGTGGGGCGGCGGCACGCCCATCAATCCCAATCAGGAACTCGGGGTGTTGAATCAGTTGGGCGAACATCTCTTGATCCAGATCGCCGACCGCTTGCTGGAAAAGACCGAAACCGAGCCGGCCGATAGTCGCTGGTGGAAAGAAACCGCGATGGCGCTGAGACAAAAACGCGGCGATTTATTACAGATTTACAGACAAGCAGTGATGGACTATCACAGCGATTTTCAACAAGATGTGGAAGCCTCGGCGCAACGTTTATACGTAAAGCTGCAAGAACAGCCGATGATTCTGAATAGCCTGCGCGCCACCCGGGTTACCACCGATGCCGGTGCCTTATTGCTGGCTATTCAGGCCGGTGGCATCGGCGTCCACGATTTGGTGCTCACGCCCTTGATGCTGACCATGACTTCCTTGTTGGCGGAAAGCGCCATCGGTAGCTATATGCATAAGGTCGAAGCCGAATTAAAGCAGCATCAGCTCAATACCGTGAAGACGGCATTGTTTGAGACCTGCCTGAAACAGCGGCTGTATTTGTTGCCGCAAGGCGTGCTGTCGCCCACCCGTTTTAATATCTCCGAACAACAATGCCACGCCGCGGAGCAGGCGCTGAAAGAGAAGAAACATGGCTTACGATTACTCTGAATTGCTGACCCAAGCCCAGCAATGGGCTGCAGCCGCGCAAGCCGAAGGCCGATTGAGCGCGGAGCGGGCGCAATTATTGACCACAATAGATGCGCGCAGTACGGAAGCTCTATTTGCGGCGAGTCAAACCGACCCGCAGACCAGACCTTTGATTGTGGCGTTCATGGGTGGTACCGGCGTCGGCAAAAGCAGCTTATTGAATCGTTTGGCGGGGCAGGCGATTGCCCGGGCCGGCATCGAGCGGCCCACCTCTCGGGAAGTGACTCTGTATCACCACCAAAGCCTGGCGATTAACAAACTGCCGGCAGGTTTGCCGCTGGACAGCATCAAGATCAGCCAGCACAACGATGCGGCCAATAGCCATATCGTCTGGATTGATATGCCGGATTTCGACAGCGTCGAACTCGGCAACAAGCGTTTGGTATTGGAGTGGCTGCCGCATATTGACGTTTTACTGTATGTAGTCAGTCCGGAACGCTACCGCGACAACAAAGCCTGGCAATTGCTGCTGGCGGAAGGCGCGAAACACGCCTGGCTGTTTGTGATGAATCAGTGGGATCGTGGTCAGCCGGTGCAATACGACGATTTTAAACAGCAGCTGGGTAAGGCCGGTTTTACCGATCCTTTGATTTTTCGCACCAGTTGCAGCGAACCGGACGGCGATGAGTTTGCCGGGTTGCTGGAGCAGTTGCGGCAACTGTCCGGACAGCATAGCGTTGCGCAACTGGAACAGCGCAGCCAGCAATTGCGCCGCCAACATTTAAAGCAGACCTTGCAGCAACTGGCTGACGATTTATCTGGCCAAGATTATGTGCAATGTCAGCAAAATTTTGAGACGCTTTGGCTGCATACCGAAGCCGGCTTACAGCAAGGTTTGGCCTGGCCGATTAAACAGCTCGCGCAATTCTGGGCGGAGAACCTGGGCCAACCAGCCGACATCAAGCTGTGGGACGACTGGGCGCAGAACCGTCTGAACGATTTGCTGGACGAACTGGTTCTGCAAGCCGCACAAGCCAACATCCCCAGCAAACCCTTGAAAGTTGCGTTGCAAGGGATCCGCGATAACACCGAGAAAAACCTGACTGCTCAAACCGAATTGGCCGGTCGACAGGCTTTATTGCAGCCCGGCAACGGTGCTCAGCGTTTTCTGCTGACATTGACGGCGATTTGCGAAACGGTCTTACCGCTGGCGGCGATGGGCGCCGTCGGTTATCAGGTATTCTCCGGCTATTACCACAGCGCCGCCGATGCTACTGCTTACTTGGGTGCCGATTTTGCAATTCACAGTGTGTTATTGATCGGTTTGAGCTGGCTGATTCCGTTTTTCCTGCACAAAAAAATTCAGCCGTCTTTGCAGAAAGCAGCATTGAAAGGTTTACAGAAAGGTTTGCAGCAGGCCTTGGCGGCGGTGATGGCGGAGATCAAGCAGGTGTTGTTGAGCGAGCAGCAACGGAACGAAATGCTGGGTCAGCAGTTGACGCGGTTGATCGAGCGTTGCGGTGCTGAATCAGCGATGGTTGTCGAAAATGGCAGCCTTCTGGGTCGGGTATTATTGGCTAAGTGAGATTATTCAGCTTAAGGTTTGAGTGCTGACATTACCGTAAACTCAGGTGATCCAAGCCTGGAAATCGTTAAGTTTGTGCCTAAGTAACGCAGCCGCATTCTGCGCTGAATGCTTATAATTTGAAGCGTGCAGCCAACTTATCGAGGCTAGCGGCCTGTTGTGCCAATTGTTCTGCGCTCTGCTTGGTTTTCTCTACGGTTTTAGCCAGCGAGTTGGCATTTTGCGAGATCTGTTCCACCCGATTAGCCATATCGCGTGTAGCAGCCGATTGCTGGCCCAGTGCGCCGCTAATCCCGTCTACCGACAGAGTCACGCGGTATTGGGCGTCGAGAATTTCGTTGACCGATTGGCCAGCCTGGCTGGACAGCGCTACGCCGGATTCAACGCCGGTTACCCCGCTTTCCATAGCCTGCACAGCGGCTTTGGAGGCTTGACGAATTTTTTCCACCATCAATTTAATTTCACCGCTGGACGTGCTGGTGCGTTCGGCAAGCGTTCTGACTTCGTCTGCAACCACCGCAAAACCTCGGCCGTACTCGCCGGCGCGGGCGGCCTCAATCGCGGCGTTTAGAGCAAGCAGATTGGTTTGTTCGGCGACACCGTGAATTACGTCGACAATACTGGTTATTTCCGAGCTGATTGATTCCAGATTGCGAATGTAGTCAGCCGCATTCACGACAATGGCTGAAATTTTTTGCATCTCTATGGCGGTGGAGCTAATTACCTTGGTGGATAACTCCGCGCGCTGTCCTGATTCGAATGCAACCTGCTTGGCGTCCAGCGCATTACCGTTGACTTGTTCGAGCGATACCGATAGTTGTTCGATAGTGGCCGCCATACTGCAAGCTGCGTCGTAACCGTTATTGGCGATAATCGATTCTTGCGCGGCGGCCTCCAACAGGTCCGCCGAATATCGATTAAGCTGGAATACGCCGTTGTGCATATCGGAGATTAGATTGTGTAAGTTCTTGCGCATCTGCGCTAACTTTCTGAGAAGTTGTCCGATTTCATCGTCGCCTGCATCGGGGATCACTACCGTCAGGTCGCCGGCGGCGATAGCCCCCGTGACTTTTTCCGCTTGATCAAGGCTGTAGCGGATTTGTTGGATAATCACGTAGGCCATTATCACGAATGCGATTGCCCCCAGCAAGGCCACTCCAACCAGATACCAGGTTGTGCTACCGACGGTTTGGTTAAGGTTTGCCAAGGTCTCATTGGAATATCCGTTGGAAATTTTGACGGTTTCTGCCAATGCTTCGCGATGCCGTTCGTACTGTTCATCCAGGCGTTCCATAGCCAGGTCCATTGTTTTTACGTCACCTTCCTTGATTGCTGGAATATAGCGTCCCTCCAATTCTTTCCACCACTGATCGGCTTGTTCGCGTTGCGTGCCCAATATGGCTTGTTTTAGTTGGGCTGGAATCTCCTGTGCGGACTCCCAATAGCGATTGCGGGTGTCGTACTCGATTTTCAATTCTTTTAACCGCGCATACTTAGGGTCTTTATCTTTGTCGTGGTATAGCTGCTCGGCCATCAACTGAGCTTCAACCAGAAATAAGGGGGGCGGTAGAATGTCGGCGAGGATGTCTTTACTTTTCCCCATGCGGTGAGCTGCATCGCCGACATAATCTAAGGCGTGATAGCCAAGTAAAGCCAGGCCGGCCAGCAGTAGCGACGCAAACCAAGACATCAGTTGAAGTTTGGCGGCTATCGAAAAACGATTCAGCATACGCATTCCCCCTATATTAATAACGTGAAAGCTGAGTAGAAATTGTAGAAGAAATTTTCAATGCAACAATCAGTCACTTAGATAGAGCTGAAATATAGCAAAGGCGGTGGGTCAGTCTGCGAGTGAGCGAATATCGACAGATGCTTGGATTACCTAGGATTGAGTGGCGTTGACGGTAAGCGAGCTTATTATTTGTCGGGTTTGTGTTGTTTAACAAATGCCCAAACAAGGTGTTGCTTAACGCGGAATGAGCAGGGCTAATCTACCGGTGGTTCTGGTTTATTTCTTGCTGTAAGTTAGCTGAGCCGCAAAATGGCCTGAATTAACTGTTATTCATGTCGTTTTCATAACATCGCTCAGGCCGAATGTTCGATGGCCTACAGAGGTTCGATCATTCACGCGGTTCGACCTGTATTTATAAAACCTATATCAAGAGGAATAGACAATGGCAGAGTTTTTTATTGAGATAAGCGCGCAGGAAAATGGTGACCACCTGATTCATAAATCCAGCTGCTCTTTGCTGCCGGCTAAAGAGGCGATTTATTATCTGGGTTCAATCAGCAACGTGGTCAGTGCGGCGAAGAAGGCTAGTGAGAGATTTGCCAAGCCAACCGCTTGTTCGCAATGTTCTCCGGTTTGAGGTAGAGCCTTTATAAGGCGAATACGGCAGCGTATTCGCCTTAAGCGTTTGAAAAATCGGTGGATGCCCAAGCGGTAAGCACACCGTTGGTTTATTCGGCTACTGCTTCGCTGTCAATCACTGCCGCGGGCCGTTGCTCGCCCTTGCCGATTTCCAATAAATCCCAAAACAACAAACCGCCGCCCGCCGCCGTCATCAAACCAAATACCATGCGCCAGACCATTGCTTGCATGAACCAGGGATGATTTTGTGCGGCAAAATAGCCGGCCCAAGTTGAGCCTTCCACCGCGCGTTCGATAAACGATTGTTCGTAGCCGGCGATCAATAAAGCCACCGTCATGCCCATCACGCCCAGGTTTAATAGTACCGCTGCGGTTTTCCAGCGCCAGCCATTGGCAAGCTCGCCGCCCATCCAGACCTTACCGCGCGCTTGCTGTGCCGCCAGATAGAAGAAGGCGATGTTGATGGTGGCATAAGCGCCGAAGAAAGCTAAATGGCCGTGCGAAGCCGACCATTGGGTACCATGAGTATACAGATTGATTTGTGGCAGAGTGTGCATGAAGCCCCAAACGCCCGCACCGAGAAAGTTACCGAAAGCATGGGCTATGATCCAGGCCAAAGCAGGGTGGTTGCTGTTTTTGAAGCGGTGCGCGCCGGCGTCGTAGATGGAATGTACTACCATCGCCACCAAGGGGATGGGTTCTAGCGCCGAAAAGAAGCCGCCGATGGTGAACCAGTATTCAGGTGTGCCGATCCAGAAGTAGTGATGGCCCAAGCCCAAGATACCGGAACCGAACATTAAGGCCACTTCGATATACAGCCAGGTTTGCACGACTTTGCGACGCACGCCCAGCAATTTCATCAAGCTCCAGGCCATGATGCAGCCGACCAATACTTCCCAGGTGGCTTCCACCCACAAATGGATCACCCACCACCACCAGTATTGGTCGACGGAAATATTGGTGACGTAAAACATGCCGGCCAGATACAAACCGGCCAGCGCGACCAGGTCCAAAGTCAACACGCCGGCGATGCCCGACCATTTGCCCTTGGCAAAGGTGGCGGCGACGTTGTAGAAAAAGGTCAATACCACCACGACGATGCCGATGTCGGCCCAGCGCGGCGCTTCGATGTATTCGCGGCCTTCGTTGATCAACCAGAGTGAGGTATCGGTACCGCTGCCGATTTGAATCAGCAAGTACACCAAGACCACGACGGTGACGGCGCCGGTCAATACCCAGAACGCCAATTGTCCCCATTTCAGGCCGACGATTTCGACGCCGCTTTCATCTTCCAGAAACCAGTACACCGAGCCGAGGAAACCGTAAAGCATCCATACCACCATGGCGTTGATGTGCACCATGCGGTTGACGTTGAAATCCAGGATTTCGTAGAGAAAGCTGGGGAAGATGAATTGCAGACCGGCCAACAGGCCGAACAGCAATTGCGCCATAAACAACACCATCGCCACGGTAAAATAATGTACCGCCAGTTTTTGGCCGCCGCTCAGATGGGGATTGGCCATGAGTTTGGTATGGCGTTGCTTGCAACCGGCCCAGCAGTTCGCCGCTTTTTCTTGATAAGCTTGTAAGGTCATTTATTGTTCCTCTTCGCCCAGCGCGATGAAATTATGCGGGAAGCCATTGGTGTCGATAGACGACATCCATTTCAGGAAAGCAACGATGGCTTCCGCTTCGGGTGGCGTGATGTCCAGATTGGGCATCTTGCGGTTGGAGCCGTAGGTGCGGGCATTTTTTTCCGGGTCCAGCAGGAAATTCACCATCATTTGTTCGCGCGATTCCTTGGCTCCCCAACCTTGATCCAGCCAGGCTTTGGTCAAGTCCGGCGCATAGTAGGCGCCGTTGCCGAGCAGGGTGTGGCAGTTCATGCAGTTCTTGGCTTGTACGGTTTTTTTGCCGTGATCGATCAGTTTTTCGGCGTCTTCTTCGCTGAGGGTTTTGCCGAACAACGGTGCGTCCTCGCCTATGGTGGGTTGGTAGCGCTGCTTGGCTTTGTCGAAGCGATAACTTATGTCTTTGTTTATCACGCTATAAGCCGGCACGCGCGGACCGCCGGCACTGATTTGTTTCATCGAATCGAAGCTTAAAATAACCAGCAGTACAAAAGATCCGCCGGTCACCCAGATCGCGGTTTTTTTCCAGAATGTTTCCGACGCCCAGCGGGGCGGACTTTGCTCAGTCATGATGATCTCCAGATTGATGAGAGTGATGTGTATCTGCATCGTGCGTCGCGGCGCACAGCTTCCAGATAAAACGCGGCATCCAGCCGTAGCCGAGTACCATTAACAAGGACAGCAGCAGCCAATAATCGTTAAAATGATTGACGTAGCTGAACACCCCGACGCAAATCAGCAATGCGACGTAGATTAACCAGGCGGCGAGCTCGAATTTGCGGCGGCCGCTGATCTTGGACCAGGCATACAACGCCGCATACACGGTAGCCAGCAAGATGATCAACGCCGCACTGAAAAAGCTCAGGAAAAAATCGGATAGGGCAACGGGTTCGATCAACATTAAATTTTACCGCCGGACAGTTTTATAACATGCGTTTAAAATGCAACTTTCCGGCAAGTGTAAGCGTCATTAACATTTATTTCAAATACGGCTTTTACCAAATTCACCGACATGCAATTGACTGCACATACCGATTACGCGCTGCGCGTACTGATTTATCTGGCTATCAACACTGAAAAACGGGTAACAATTACTGAATTAGCCGATTTTTTCGGCATCTCCAGAAACCACTTGGTCAAGGTGGTACACAAACTGGGCGTAAAAGGTTTTGTGCTGACGGTACGCGGCAAAGGGGGCGGCATTTGTTTGTCGCGGCCGGCGCGGGAGATCAGTGTCGGCAATGTGGTAAGGGAAGTGGAGGGGCACTTCCAGATGGCCGAATGTTTTAATCCCAAAAAGCAGGGTAGTTGTGCGCTGGAGAAAGGGTGCGGGCTGATAGGATTGTTAGGCGGCGCTGTCGAGCAGTTTTTACAGACTTTGGACAAGGCGGTTTTGAGCGATTTGGTGAGTCAGCCTTCGGCACAACAATTCGTCAGCCTGACCAAATTGGAGCGCTAGTAGTGACGATGAACGCTCCGTATGCCTTTTGATTGTTGAGGAGGCCGTTAACGGTAGGCTCCGACATAAGGATTGCTGCGCATTTCCGCACCAAACGTCGACATCGGCCCGTGACCGGGGATGAATTTAACATCCTCACCCAAGGGCCAAAGTTTTTGCTCAATGGAATCGATGAGGGTTTGATGGTCGCCTTTTGGGAAATCGGTACGACCTATCGAGCCTTTGAACAACACATCGCCAACCAGAGCCAGACGCTGTGCCTCGCTGAAAAACACCACATGGCCAGGTGTGTGTCCGGGGCAATGGATCACCAGTAACACTTCATTACCCACCTTAACCGTATCGCCGTCGTTCAGCCAACGCTGTGGGGTAAAACTCACCGATTCCGGAAAACCGAACATCCGGCATTGCTGTGACAAGGCCTCGATCCAGAAGTTATCTTCAATTTGCGGGCCGATGATCGGCAACGAGAGTATTTCCGCCAACTCCGCCACGCCGCCAACATGATCGAGATGGCCGTGGGTGACCAGAATCGATTCCAGCTCCACGCCTTGCTTTTTGACTTCCTTTAACAATACATCCAGATCGCCGCCCGGATCGACCAGCGCGGCTTTATTGGTTTGTCCGCAGACCAGCAAGGTGCAATTTTGTTGGTAGGCGGTGACGGGAATAATGGTGTAGCGCATGAAATTGATGTTGGCTGGAGGTTGGACTCCCGCTCGCGCGGGAGTGATAGATCAGTAAGTTAGATATTTAGTAATAAATGTGCCGGCGCTTCCAGACACTCTTTGATGATACCCAAAAATTGCACCGCTTCCTTGCCGTCTATCAAGCGATGGTCGTATGACAAGGCCAAGTACATGATGGGCCGAATCACGATTTCGCCGTTTTCCACCACTGGCCGGTCCTTGATGGCGTGCATGCCTAAAATCGCGCATTGCGGCGGATTCAGGATAGGCGTGGACAACATGGAACCGAAGATGCCGCCGTTGGTGATGGTAAAGGTACCGCCGCTGAGGTCTTCGACGCTGATTGAGCCGTTGCGGGCTTTATTGCCGAAATCGTGTATGCCTTTTTCGATGCCGGCGAAATCCAGTTGGTCGGCGTCGCGCAAAATCGGCACGATTAGGCCGCGCGGTGTAGTCACGGCGATACCGATGTCGTAATAACCGTGGTAGATAATATCGCTGCCGTCGATGGATGCGTTAATGGCCGGGAAGCGTTTTAAGCCTTCGATGGATGCCTTGACGAAGAAGGACATGAAACCCAGCTTGATGCTGTGCTTGGTTTCGAAACGATCTTTGTAGTGATTGCGCAGATCGATGACGGCGCTTAGATTGACTTCGTTAAAGGTAGTCAGCATCGCCGCATTTTGCTGGGCTTGCAGCAAGCGTTCGGCTACTTTGGCACGTAAGCGAGTCATCGGCACTCGCTGTTCCGGCCTCAGGCTGGCGACGGCTGTGGCGGACAACGGCGAGTGGGTTTCCGTAGCCGGCGCGGGCGCGGGAGTAGGCGCAGGTGGCGCATCTTTCGTTTGCGTGTTCAAGAAATCCAAGACGTCGGTTTTCAGAATCCTGCCATGTTTGCCGGAGCCGGCGATGGCTTGTGGATCAAGATCCTTTTCGGCAACCAGTTTGCGAACGGAAGGGCTAAGCACGGCTTCTTCGGTTTTTTCGGCTGCCTGGGCTGGTTTGGTTTGCTGGGCGTCCAGTTTGGCGAGTAGTTGGCCGCCAACCACGGTTTCGCCGTCTTGTACCACCAGTTCCAGAAGAGTTCCGGATTTGGGGGCCGGTACTTCCAGGATGACTTTGTCGGTTTCGAGATCAGCCAGATTGTCGCCTTCGTTTACCCATTCGCCCGCCTGTTTGTGCCATGCGACTAAGGTGGCATCGGATACGGATTCGGGAAGGCTGGGGACCAGTATTTCAAAGCTCATGTGTATTTCCTTCGTTGCTGCCATAGAGCGCGGCGTTTACCACGGCGCGTTGTTCATTGAGATGGGTTTTGTAATTGCCGACCGCCGGAGAAGCCGACGCGACCCGGCCGGCATAACTGATCGGGATATTCTTGTCTAGCAAATCGAAAAAATGGTGCTTGCTTTGGTACCAGGCGCCTTGGTTTTTAGGCTCTTCCTGACACCAGACAATATGTTCGACATTGGGATATTTGTCGATTTCGCGTTTGAATTGTTCGTTCGGAAACGGGTAGAGCTGCTCGATACGAATAATCGCGACATGGCGCAGTTGCTCCTGATCCAGGCGGCGGGCCTCCAACAAATCGAAATAGACTTTGCCGGCGCACAATACTATGCGTGTGACATGGTAGGGATCGATATCGTCTTGTTCGCCTATCACGTTCAAAAATTCGCCGTCGGTTAAATCGCTGAGTGTCGATACCGCCAGCTTGTGTCGTAGCAGGCTTTTCGGGCTCATGACGATCAGCGGCTTACGATATTGGCGTAACATTTGCCGGCGCAGCAAATGAAAAATTTGCGCCGGGGTGGTGGGGACGCAGACTTGGATATTGTGGTCGGCACACAACTGTAAATAGCGCTCCAGGCGAGCCGAGGAATGTTCCGGGCCTTGGCCTTCAAAACCGTGCGGCAGCAGCATGACCAAACCGCTGAGCTTGCCCCATTTGGTTTCACCGGAGGAAATGAATTGGTCGATGACCACTTGCGCGCCGTTGGCGAAATCGCCGAATTGCGCTTCCCAGATCACCAATTTATTCGGTTCGGTGGAACTGTAGCCGTATTCGAAACCCAAGACGCCGGCTTCCGAGAGCAGGGAGTTAAAGATTTGGGCGCGGCCCTGGTTTTCGCTCAAATGTTTGAGCGGGATGTAGTTTTCACCGTTGGCCTGATTCAGCAAAATGGCATGGCGATGCGAGAAAGTACCGCGGCCTATGTCCTGGCCGGTCAATCGCATGTCATATTTTTCCAGTAGCAGCGACGCATAAGCCAAATTTTCCGCGAAACCCCAATCCATCGGGATTTCGCCGGCCGCCATTTTATTGCGGTCATCCATGACTTTGGCGACTCTGGGGTGCAACTCAAAACCCTCCGGCAAGCTTTGCAAGCGTTGGTTGCAGAATTGGAGATACTCCAAGCTTATCGAGGTGTCGGCCGGCGTGTCCCAATGTTTGTTTTGATAGGGCACCCAGCGCGCTGAGTATGAGTAAACATTGTTTTCGATAATCGGCCGTGATACCGGTTGCCCCTCGTTGAGCAGTTGTTGGTAATCCTGCTCCATTTTCTGCACCATGTCTTCGGTGACGACACCTTCCGCCATTAATTTTTGAGCATAGATTTGCGGCGGCGTTTGGTGGTCGCGGATGGATTTGTACATCATCGGCTGGGTAGCCGCCGGTTCGTCGGCTTCGTTGTGGCCGTGGCGGCGATAGCAAATCAAGTCGATAACCACATCTTTATGAAAGGTATTGCGGTAATCCAATGCCAATTGCGTGATGAAAATCACCGCTTCCGGATCGTCGCCGTTGACGTGAAATACCGGCGCCTGAATCATGTTGGCAACGTCGGTGCAATACAGGGTGGAGCGCGCGTCGAACGGGTTGCTGGTGGTAAAGCCGATTTGGTTATTAATGACGATATGTACCGTTCCGCCCGTTGAAAACGCCCGCGTTTCCGACATATTCAAGGTTTCCATCACAATACCCTGGCCGGCAAACGCGGCGTCGCCGTGAATTAATATCGGCAAAATTGCGTCAAAACCATCCGGGCCATGGCGATCTTGGCGGGCTTTTACTGAACCTTCCACCACCGGATTGATGATTTCCAAATGCGAGGGGTTGAAGGCCAGCGTCAAATGAATCGGGCCACCCGGTGTGGCGATATTGGACGAAAAGCCTTGGTGGTATTTGACGTCGCCGGTCAATACGCCGGGCGAGGACGTGTGAGTGCCCTCGAATTCGCCGAACAATACCGCCGGGCTTTTACCCAATATATTAATGAGTACGTTCAACCGGCCGCGGTGGGCCATGCCGATGACGATTTCCTTGCCTTTGTGTTCGCCGGCGCGTTGGATTAATTCGTCCAGTATCGGAATCAAAGACTCACCACCTTCCAGCGAAAAGCGTTTTTGGCCGACATATTTGCGGTGCAGGAAGCGCTCCAAGCCTTCGGCCGCGATCAGCAACTTTAAAAGCCATTGGCGTTTTTCCGGGTGGCTGCTGAAATCCGGTTTTGCGCCTTCCAGTTTATCCTTGATCCAACGCTTCTTCTCGTCATCGACGATGTGCATGTATTCGCTGCCGATGCTGCCGCAGTAAATCTCGTTAAGCGTTTGAATAATGGCTTTTAAGGGCAAGCGATCAACGCCGCACAAACCGCCGGTGTCGAACAGTGTGCTCATGTCCGCATCCGTCAAACCATAATATATGGGTTCTAAGTCGGCTGGAATGCTTTGCGATTGGCCAAGCGGGTTGTTAGAGGCTATCTGATGGCCTTTGACCCGGTAATGATTGATCAAACGGGCTACCGCCGATTGCTTCTTGACGCTTTGCTCGGTAAAACCCTGCATTCTGGCCAGTCTGCCTGGTTCCGCAATCGCCAACTTTTCAAAGCGTTCCACAATTACACTGTGCGGCGTATCCTCGGTGGCACCACTGCGAATGTGGTCGAAGCGCTGTCGCCAGCTCGGGCTGATGGATTCCGGATTGCTCAAGTACTGTTCGTACAAGTACTCGATGAAATGGGCGTTGCCTCCGTATAATGAGGAGGACTCTTCAAATTGTTTAAGCAGGCTACTCATGCAAACATCCAGGTTTTCGGCAAGTTCAGCCGATTATGTTAGAACTAAAATGTTATATTACCAAGGACAATGTGTTGTAACGGGCTAGTGCATCAAGTGATTCCAGTTTCATTTGGTTGATTCAATATCGGGAAAAAACATGGCTGATAATAAAGTAGTTATCAAAATTAATTATGATAGGAAACACCCAAGCATAAACGCGGAGCCGCAAACGGTAACGGTTTGGCATATTCGCAGGATACTGGTTGCGGTTCTGGTGTTAGTTTTGATGCTAATAGTATTATTTTCATGGTTTGGTGGCGGCGATGAAGATACCGATACTCAGATCGATACCACGGAAAAAGTTCAAAAATTAAATACACCGGATGTTGAAATGGTTGAACGGCAGGAGCCTGCGCTATTGGAAAAGCCAGTGCCGGCGATAGTGCGGCAGGCATCAGCTAACTCAGAAAGTGTTAAAAAAATAGACAGTGTTAAAAAGCCGGCGGCGATTATATTGGACCGCAAGGTTATCAGAGCCTCTTTAAATACCGAGCCGAAGGATGATGAGCCCGGCGAACCGATTAAGTCGCCGCTGAGAGTTATTCCTAACCAATCACGGGAAGTTTTTTATTTTAGTGAGATAAAAAACATGAAGGGTAGATCTTTGTTTCATCGATGGTCGCGTAACGGTCAAATCGTGCATCAAAAACAATTGGATATGAAAGATAAAATAACCAAGGTATGGTCTAGTAAAATCTTGTCTGCCAAAGATAAAGGCGAATGGCAAGTACAGTTGACGGATAAGAAAGGTAAGGTATATTCCGAGGTCAATTTTTCAGTTAACCCTGAATAATAGTTTTATTTATAAACGCCGGGTGATAGAATTGCTTGCGTTTTTTGATTAACGAGGAAAATATGACTGACTTTAATAAACTATCCGAAGCCGAATTACAGGCTGTTATTGATAATGCCGAAAAAGCATTAAAAGAAAGACAATCCAGTAAACGTAAGGAAGTTATTGCGCAAATTAAGGAATTAGCGGCTTCTATCGGTGTAACGGTCGATATTCAAGACGGCGAAAAAAAATCCGAAAGAAAAACCGGCAAAGTTGCGGCTAGATACCGTAGTCCTAACGATGCGTCCTTAACTTGGTCTGGCCGTGGATTGGCGCCGAAATGGATGCAGGAACTACTGGCCTCAGGTCGCAATAAAGCCGAGTTCGAAATTAAATAATCTTCGGATTCAAACCGTAGTCTGGTTTATCCAGTCTTTTAAACGGTTTGCTACCCAGGCTCCATCGTCCAAACATAGATCATGGCCCGCCCACGGGTGCTTGAAGATGTCGATTTGCCATTTATTATGAATGGCGTCGGAACAAGCCGGTGCGACTAATCGGTCGCCCCGGCCGTTCAATATCAGCAACGGTGTCTCGGGTTTTTTCTGACTAGGCCGATAGCGTGCCGCTGCTTTTAGCTGTCTGATTCCATTAGCAAGGCTGATAGGCCGAACTTGCTGTATGGCGGTCCAGGCCTTGGCCGTTTCCGCGTAGAGATTTTGCCGGTTACTAACCAGCTGAAGGATTGCCAGTTCTCTGTGATACAAATCCCTTTCCAGTAATAACTGAAAAAACTGCGGATAACTCTGCCAACGCATGCGCCGATAAAACGGGCTTAAGCCTGCAAAGCTGGTGTTGACCAGGGCGGCAGCGGCGATGTCGTGCGGATAGCGCTGTAACCACTCCCAGGCTACCATGCCGCCGAGCGACAGTGCGAGTAACGTTACCGGCTTTGCCAGCAAGCCATAGTCTAAAGCCTGGCAGCGGACTTGTGCCGTTATTGCTTCGATGCTGTCCGGGCTAGGTTCTTGGTAATACCGGCCGGTGCCCGGCAAATCGATAGTACTGACGGTTGATCGGGGAAAAGCCTGTTGCAACATATCCGGAAAATTTCCCCAATGTGCAGCCTCTCGGCATAGACCACGCAGTAACAACCAATGTTGCCCGGCTGCTGCTTCAGGCATACCAGAAATCCATCGCTTGTTGCCGATTATGGTCTTGCTGTTGGCTGGTCAATGTCGCCCATTTTTGCGGATAGAGCAGGCTGCGATACAAGAAATCGAATAAGGTCAGATGCCGACGCATGATGCGCTGTTGGCGATGCGGCAACAAGGGGTGAAACAAGCCGTGACGTTGAAACAAATGCGTCGGGCTTTTACGCAGCCACAGCCAAGAGCCCATCTCCAGCGTCAACGGCAGAAACACGCGCTGTCTACCGTGCCGGTCGATAAAGTCGTCATATAGATAATCCCATAAATCGCCGCTGATGACGTATTCCTGGCTCATGGGCTCTATTTTATAAAAATGATGCGGGTAGCAGCGATCAAACAGTTGTTTTAAGCCGTATGCTTCGGCGACGCCTGGAAACGGCGTCTGGCAGGACGCATAGGGAAACCATAACCTATCGTGTATCCCAAACCCCGAATGCAGATCGATAGCAATCGACAAGGGCGCGTCGAATAGATGTTTATGCACCACTCGGCATAGGGCTTGGGCTTCCTTTTCCATTTTCGATTCATCGCCGCGATACCAGGGCAGTTTGGCGCTGAAACGCTGGCCGCTGTATAGTCGGGTATTGCCGATACTTTCGATAGGCGAATTGCGCATCAAATCCACGCCATGGCCGTTGCAACGGGTTCCCCGATAGACGCCTACCGGGTTGACGATGGGCACAAATACCAGTCGCGAATGCTGCAAACGAGCGTTAAATTCTTGATCCCAATCCAATAATTGCAGGATGGTTTGCAAGTAGGCCAATATGACTTCCGAGCCGATTTTCTCCAGGCCATGCACGCCGCCGAAAAAAGCCAATACCGGGACGTCCGGGCTGTTTGAACCCAGGCTGAGGCAATGGATGGGAAATTGTGTGTCTTTGTAGCTTATTTGCTCGACGATCTCGCAATGGGCGCGGTCGCCGAATTGCCGGATCAGTGCTTCCAGCTGATCCAACTCCGGGAATGAACGATTTTCCATGAATTCGCGCCAATCTACCCGGCCAGTGATTTTTCAATGTAGCGCTGTCTTTTCTTGGGTGCGATTTTATCGACCTCCACCATGATCAGGCCGTCGATACAATTGTTAAAGTCCGGGTCGATATTGAAGGCGACGAAATGGCAGCCTTTATCGACACATAATTCCACGTATTGTTTATAAAGCGTAGGGACTTTGACGCCCAGTTTTTTTAGTTCGCTATTCAATATTTTGAAACTGGTGGAGTAGTCGGCACTGAATTCGGTGGCGGCAAATGCCTTGCCTTGTTGCGAAATTACGAACGGTGTTCTGGCTTTGGTGTGCTGTAAATCGGAGGCGAATTGTTGTTGATAAAAACCGATAATCAGTTCTTTGGCGGCCTGTGGATAGGCGTTGCTGATACTAACCGGGCCGAATAGGTATTTGATGTCCGGGCGTTCGCGCAAATACGCGCCTATACCGTACCAAAGATAATCCAGGCTGTGCTGTCCCCAATAACGCGGTTGGACAAAGCTGCGGCCCAATTCAATGCTGTAGGGCAGATAAGTTTCAAATTCGCTACGCAAATCGAACAGCGTTTGCGTATAAAAGCCGTCCACGCCGTGGCTGGCCATAATAGCCGAGCCTTCGCCGACTCGGTAGGCGCCGACGATTTCCAGATCGTTGTCGTCCCACAGCACGATATGGCTGTAGTAAATATCAAATTTATCCAGATCCAATGCCAGACCGGTGCCTTCCTCGACCGTTCTGAAGGTCAGCTCGCGCAAGCGGGCGATCTCCCGCATCACCGGGCAATCGTCTTGAAACTGGTATAAAAAGATCTTTTTGCCGTCGCGAGTTTCGCCAAGCAGACGCGATTGGTACAAGGCCTTCTTCACCGCTTTGGTGTCAGAAGGATGCACTACGGTGGCGACGGTTTCGAATAGTGCCGGTTTGTTTTTCTTGCCCAGGTTTTGGACGTGCTTGCGAAAGCGCTGACTGAGCTGTTTATTGCTTTCCTCGCTATCGGCAATAACTTGGTAAGGTACCGGCGCGCCGACCATGAATTTAATTTCCTGGCCCTTCTTGTTGAACATTTCTTTGACCAACAACATTGTGCCCAGTGGTTTGTATAGCGTCGAGGCGCTATAAAACAAGGCGGAGTTCTTGGCTTTGATAAAGATCGGCAAGATTGGACATTGCGCCCTGCGGGCCAGCTTGATAAAACCGGATTGCCAGGCACCGTCGCGAATGCCTTTAGGGGTGATACGCGACACTTCGCCGGCCGGAAAGAAAATGATCGCTTCTTCATGCTCCAGTGCATCCAGCATGACTTTATAAACGTCTTTCAGTTTTTTCTTGTCGGATAACACATCGACCGGTAAGAAGATCGATTGCAAGGGTTCCATGTGCGATAAAACCCGGTTGGCGACGATACGCACGTCGGGTCGTACTGATCGAATCAATTTCACCAGGGCTAAGCCATCCAATGTGCCGATCGGGTGATTGGCGACGATCAGCAAGCGACCTTCGGAGGGGATATTGTTGTAACAATCGTTGCTGACTTGATAATTGAATTTGAAATAATTCAGTAGTTTGTCGAGAAAGGCGAAGCCGCGTAGATGTTGGTTTTTACGGATGACGTCGTTGAAATCGTCTTCGTGGATCAGTTTTTTTAAAGCTTGTACGACCAGCTTATTGTCTTTGCCAAATTTAAAGTCGGGATAGGTTTCTTGCAGAATGCGTTCAGCATCGATCATCGCTCAGTGTCCTGGAAAAAGGAGTATGGCGGGGGATTCTAGTGAGCGAATATGTCAGAAATATGTCAGTCCGCAGGTTGAATAAGAATGGCAGGCAATGGTGGATTATGCGTGATGAAGTACTCTTGGCAGTCACCAAAAACCCCTCTCCCGGTCTAGAGGGGGGGCATGGTGGGTTCGATGGCGACAATCAATGAACTTTTTGAGCGGGTTTTTCCGGTGTCAATACGGTGTTTTGCGGCGGCTGACTGTGGTCCAGATCCGGATAATCTTTTGTGTAATGCAAGCCCCGGCTTTCCTTGCGCTGTTGCGCGCAACGGATAATCAACTCGGCGACGATGACCAAATTGCGCAGTTCCAACAAATCGCTGGTGATGCGGAATTGGCCGTAGTATTCGGCGATTTCGTCTTTCAGCAACACCAGGCGGTTCATGGCGCGTTCCAGGCGTTTATTGGTGCGAACGATGCCGACGTAATCCCACATGAAACGGCGTAATTCATCCCAGTTGTGGGCGATGACCACTTCCTCATCCGAGTCCCCGACTTTGGATTCGTCCCAATCCGGCAGCGGCAACGGTTCCGGCAATTCAGCAAATAGGCGCCGGATGTCTTGGTTGGCTTGTTCGGCAAACACCAAACATTCCAAAAGTGAGTTGCTGGCCATGCGGTTGGCGCCGTGCAGCCCGGTGCAGGCGACTTCGCCGATGGCATACAAGCCGGGGATGTCGGTGCGGGCGTTGGCGTCGGTTAATACGCCACCGCAGGTATAATGCGCCGCCGGCACCACGGGAATCGGTTGCTGGCTGATGTCGATATCCAGTTCCAGGCATTGCATATAGATAGTGGGGAAGTGCTTTTGGATGAACTCTCGCGATTTGTGGCTGATGTCCAAATACACGCATTCGATACCGTGTTTCTTGATTTCGCTATCGATGGCGCGGGCGACGATGTCGCGCGGCGCCAGTTCCATGCGCTCGTCGTAACGGCGCATGAAACGCTCGCCGTCGGGTAGGATTAAATGCGCGCCTTCGCCGCGCACCGCTTCGCTGATTAAAAACGAACGCGCGGTCGGATGATAAAGGCAGGTCGGATGGAACTGCATGAATTCCATATTGCTGATTCGGCAGCCGGCCCGCCAGGCCAACGCAATGCCGTCGCCGCTGGAAATGTGCGGATTCGTTGAGTATAGATAAACCTTGTTGGCGCCGCCGGTCGCCAGCACGACTACTTTCGCGGCTATCGATTTGATGCTGCCTGATTTGCTGTCCAAAACATAGGCGCCGCATATGCGTTGTTCGCTTGCCCCCAACTTGGTGGCGGTGATCAGTTCGACGACATTGTGGTATTCCAGTAGGGTGATGTTCGGGTGCGCCTGGGCTCGCTCGATCAACGACAGCGAGACGGCTTTGCCGGTGGCGTCGTCAGTATGCACGATTCGGCGATGCGAATGGCCGCCTTCGCGGTTTAAATGCAATTGTTTGGCGCCGTCGGCGTTACGCTCTTCGGTAAAGTTCACGCCTTGTTGACGCAGCCATTCGATGCTTTGCCGGCCCTGTGCGACGGTGAGTCTGACTATCTCTGGATCGCATAAGCCGGCGCCGGCGATCAAGGTGTCTTCGATATGCGATTCTATCGAATCGTATTCTTCGTCAAATACCGCAGAGATACCGCCTTGGGCGTAATAAGTGCTGCATTCGGTCAATGCAAATTTGGCGAGCACTGCCACCTTATAGGTGTCGGCAAGATGCAACGCAAGACTCAGCCCGGCACCGCCACTGCCGGCGATAAGGATGTCGTAATGGGAATCAGCGGTATTGTTGGGTTGGTTTGCTGTCAGTGTGGTCAACTTTGCGGCCGGATGAATAGTTTTAGCGTTTTCGAATAATATCTGGTTTTAATCCTGCGGTAATTTTTTTTGTGTTGCCAGAACTAATGAGGTTTAATTCTGTCCACTTCAATACCAAAATAGCGCAGTGAACGAACAAGAAACGAATACCGAAGATCTGGATCAAGAGCTGGTGCGCCGCGTGCAGCAAGGCGATAAATCCGCCTTCGATCTTTTGGTGATCAAATACCAGCACAAGATCGTCCACTTGGTGAACCGGTACGTCAAGGATCCGAGCGAAGCTCAAGATGTGGCGCAGGATAGCTTTATCAAGGCTTACCGGGCTTTGGGAGATTTTCGCGGTGACAGCGCCTTTTACACTTGGTTGTATCGTATAGCGATTAACACCGCCAAAAACTATTTGTTGTCGCGTTCGCGCCGTCATTTTGATTACGAAATCGATGTTCAAGATGCCGAACAAGTAGAAAATGCGCCACAACTGAAAGATATAGAAACGCCGGAAAATTTGTTGATGAACGAACAAATTGTGGCGGTCATTAAATCAGCTATCGAGAGGTTACCAGAAGAGATGCGGATTGCAATTACGCTCAGGGAGTTTGAAGGGATGAGTTACGAAGAAATTGCGGAAGCAATGGATTGCCCCATCGGGACGGTACGCTCGCGGATTTTTAGGGCTCGCGAAGCCATAGACCAAAAATTAAACCCATTGCTCGACTAAAGGTGTATCGATGCAAGAACAACTTAACGAAAAACTTTCTCAACTGATAGACGACGAACTGGATAGCCAACAGGCGCTGTCGCTATTGCAGACTTTGCAGAACGACGGCTTGCTGAAAGACAAGTTGCGCCGCTATCAAATTGCCAGTCAAGTCATGAAGACTGGCGAATATTCTCACGTTACCAGCGATTTTTTGGACAAGATTCACGAACAGATTAGGCAGGAACCTACCTACTTTTTACCCCAAAAAAAGTCGGCGGTAAATTGGCAAAAAGCGGCGTTGGCGATTGCTGCGTCGGTGGCGTTGGCCGTGGTGTGGGTCAGCAGTAAAGTGGATAAACAAATGCATAACCCGCTCGGTTCGGTCGATATGGTGGCTCAGGGTAAAGACGTATCAGCAGAGGAAATGCATGCTCGATTCAAGGATTATCTGGAAGCTCATGACAACGCGATGTATGTCAATAGCGTGCAAGCGGGACAACCCTACGCACGGGTGGTGGGCTATCGGCAGGAATAAGCGCGTGAGAGTTTTAAAAGCTTTTTTGCTGTGCGTTGTTTGTCAAAGCGCTTTTGCCGATAAGGATCAAGTTACGGCCCGACAATGGCTGGATTATATGAACCGGGCGATGAAAACCCTCAACTACCGGGGTACCGTGATCTTCATGAAAAACGGTCAGCTCGATACGATGAAATATCAGCATAGTGTTGAAAACGGCGTCGAACAGGAGCGCTTGGCGTCTTTGAATTCGCCGATGCGGGAAGTGACACGTAAATCCAACGAAGTGACTTGTACATTTAAGGAAACCAGTCAAAAAGTGGTGAATCATCATCCGTTGGATAGTTCGTTTATCGTCAATTTGCCGCAGAACACCGCTAACCTGGAAAAAAATTATCAATTAGTTTTGTCGGGTCAGGAATCCATCGCGATGTTGCCGACGCAAATCGTCAGTGTCGAGCCTACCGATGCGCTGCGCTACCCGAGAAAAATCTGGGTGGATACCCAGCATTTTTTGCCGCTGAAAGTCGAGGTTTACAATTTGGACGGTAGTATCCTGGAGCAAGTAGTTTTCACCGATTTAATGACTGACTCATTAGCCGAGCCCCACGCCGGCAATGTCGACGACAACAGCTTTCATGTCAAACATATCCACTCCGCTCAAGCCGAACCGTTTGAAAATGCCACATTCGTATTGAAGAATTGGCCGTCTGGGTTTGAGCCGGTATTTTTTATTCGCAATTCCATCCAGCAATCTCAGAAAGCCGTAGATCATCTATTGATTAGCGACGGTTTCTCTACCGTGTCGGTGTATCTGGAAGCCAAAGAATCGCAAGGTATGAATGGTTTGCATAGTCTGGGTTCTGTCAATTCGTTCAGTAAGGTGATTGGCGATACCCAGTTCACCGTATTGGGTGAAGTACCCGCCAAAACAGTCGAGCTAATTGCTGACGGCATAGCGCTACGTTAGCGTGTCATTTTTGTAACAAATCAAATGTATGAGTGGAGATTACATGCTTAATAAGCTGTTTTATGGAGTTTTGATATTTTTATTGGCGATTGATGCAAGCTATGCGCAATTGCCCGATTTTACCGAAATGGTTAAAACCAATGGGGATGCGGTGGTCAATATCAGCACGACCCAAAAGGCTGCAGATCCGCAAGCGGGCGTCGATCAACAGCAAATGCCTGAGGATATGCCGCCGGAAATGGAAGAGTTTTTTCGGCGGTTTTTCCAGGGCCCTGGGCGTGGAGGTAATTCACCACGAGAAACCAACTCCTTGGGCTCAGGGTTTGTGATTTCCAAGGACGGATACGTCTTGACCAACCACCATGTGGTCAACAATGCCTCCGAGATTGTCGTTAAATTGAAAGATCGCCGGGAGTTGATTGCCAAATTGATCGGCTCCGACGAAAGCACCGATGTGGCCCTATTAAAAGTAGAAGCTAAGGACCTGCCGGTAGTGGAAGTCGGTTCGCCGGAGCAATTGCAAGTGGGCGAGTGGGTGCTGGCTATCGGTACGCCGTTCGGTTTCGATCAATCGGTCACCGCCGGTATCGTCAGTGCTAAAGGGCGCAGTCTGCCGGACGGTAACTATGTGCCGTTCATCCAAACCGACGTGGCCATCAATCCGGGCAATTCAGGCGGCCCCTTATTCAATATGCAAGGCAAGGTGGTCGGAATTAACTCGCAAATCTACAGCCGTTCCGGCGGCTATATGGGCTTATCGTTTGCCATACCTATCGATGTGGCGATGAACGTAGTCGACCAAATTAAAAGTAAAGGTAAAGTCTCGCGGGGCTGGTTGGGTGTACAAATTCAGGATGTGACGCGGCAGTTGGCTGAGTCGTTTGGTATGGACCGGCCGCACGGCGCCTTGGTTTCTAAAGTGATACCAGGCGGACCGGCCGAAAAAGCCGGGATTCAAATTGGCGACATCATTGTTGAGTTTAACGGCCAAGTCATCGAAACGTCCGGTGAATTGCCGCCTAGAGTGGGCATGACGCCCATCGATGAAAAAGCCAAGGTAAAAATCATTCGCCAAGGCGATAAGCAGGATCTTAGTGTGAAAATCGGTTTGCTGCCTGCGCAACCCTCCTCTTTGGCTAACGGGCCTGCGGCTGCCCCTGAAGTGGCCGTGAACCGTCTGGGATTGGCTGTTGCCGATTTAACCACCGAGCAACGCCAGCAATCGCAAGTTGAGAAAAACGGCGTAATAGTACAAAAAGTTAACAAAGGCATAGCAATGGACGCCGGAATTCAGCCAGGAGATATTATTTTGCGCATTCAAAATAATGTGGTTCGCGATGCCGCCGAGTTTAACGCTATCGTCGCGAAATTACCGGTTGAAAAATCGATAGCACTTTTGGTACAACGTAATGGCAGCCCGGTGTTTTTAGCGTTTAAAATCGAGAAATAATAGGGGTAACTCAATGCCTGTTGCCAGCGATGTAATGCACTTGATCGGCAATACCCCGGTAGTGAAATTACATAAAGTCGTGTTGGAAAACTCCGCGACTGTGCTGGCAAGTTGGCATCGCAAAACCCCAGCGGCTCGGTTATGGACTGAATCGGTGTGGCTATGATTCAAGTCGCGGAGCAAGCGGGGCGCTCGCTAAATAGGGCGCTTTTGTCAAGATCCAGCAAATCGTCAGGCAGTCCTGGGCGCTATGTCCAGGGTTGCCGATATGATCAAAAACCGTAAGCTTCGGATTTTGATTTGGCGGTGGAGCTAGTCGAAACTCCGGTCATCTCGGGCGGCGCGCGCACCGCATTGATGGGCGTGGAGAAAACCGTGGTGGCCATTGTCCATGACACCGGCGAGCGCTTTTAAGTATGAGCTGACGCCGTTTTATCCCGCATTCTGCTGGAGCAAAAAATAATAATGACAAATCCCAGCATCAAAATCCGTTCTACCGGACTCGGTTATTTTATTAACCGCATTCAAACCCTGTTCGTCAGCATGTTGCGTATCTGGACGATACCCATCGTTCTGATGCTCAGCCTGTCGTCCGGGTTTACGACCTATTACGGTTTATCGCATTTCATCACGCCCTGGATTGCGTTGGTGATCACCGTCGCCATTCAATCCATCATCGTTATCTGTTCTTTGGAAATGGCCGGCATTCATTGGAAGGCCAACAGGATGCGCTACTTTACCGTGGTGGCGTCTTTGGCGGTGGCGATTGCTGCTTCAGTGACTTTTTCCTATTTCAAGTTTTACGAAATATCCGAGCAGGAAACGCTACATATCAATAGGCTGAACGAGTTAAGACAGCAAACCAAAAATTATCTGGACAGTATTTTGCAGGTTAAAAGCCAGATGCTGCACCAACAAAAACAGGATCTGGAAAAAGCTTCGCTGGATGCCAGCCAAGCCTATTTCGGTACGCATAATCAAATTGGCCCTGGCTATAAAAATCAGGTGGGCGAGGGGCCGTTCTGGCGCCATTACAATCAGATATATCAGGAAAAAAAGCAGGCCTTACAACAGCAGGAACAAGCTTTTCAGGCCTTGGACAGTAATATCCGACTGTTGCAAAGCAATCTGAATCAGCTGGATGTGACCAACGACAAGGAAGCCACTTACTCGCAATTTTTGAAAAATTATCAGGATATTCAACTCGGCGTGAACCAACTGGCCAGCAGCATGGGCTTGTCTTTACCCGACGCGCCCTTGCTGATGACCTATAAACAGTTTGTTGAGGAAGTTAAACCCTCGTTTGCGATGTGGCGCGGGTTTTCCTGGTTTGCATTTGCTTGCGCGGCGATGGTGGATTTTTTCACCGTGTTACTGTCTTATCGCTTGGAATTTACAGCACCGGGACCGTTGACGATCCAGGAAGAAGAACTGGTGTTTGAATGCCTGCGACAATTCACCGAGTTTCGGATCAACGAGAACGACGAACTGGAAATGGTCATCGAAAAATCCGACTTGGAAAAAGCCCGTCGTTACTCGGATTGGTCGCGAATGTTCGTGGTCGGCTTGCTGCTCAGCCGCGGTTTCTTGCGTAAAGTAGACGATAGAACCGTGGAGTTTGCGCCGAATCTTTACCCGCTGATTGCCGAAAAAATGTCCGACAAAATCGCCGCGCTTAAACAAAAAGCCGCTGCCGCCGCCGGTGTGGTTAGCCATGAATAGCCCCGGCACCGAATTGGAGGTCTGGCTGGCTGGCGGCGATTTATTCGAAGAGTCGCTTGCCGATGCGGCGGAGCAATGGATCGCTGGTTTCGACGCCGACCGGCAAGTGGTGCAGCTAAAACTCGGGCCGTATAAAAAACTCTTTTTACGGCCGAAGAAATTCGTCAAACGCTTCTATCATCATATACACCCACTGACGATAGAAAGCTGGCAATACCGGCGGCAGCTGAGTATGTTCGACGATTTTTGCACCGTGGATTTGGCGCTGGATTTACGCTTTCAGGCCACCCTGGCTTATGTGCTGAAAAACAGCGAAATGCTGCCCACGATTAACCAACACATCAAGCAGTTGTATGCCGATATTATCGATGATGTGATCAATCTTGAGTTGCAAACGCTGGCTGATGGCAACTGGATTCAAACCGGTCTAATTGACACCGAGAAACGCATTGCGCTGGCTATTAACCAAGTATTAATGCAACAGCATATTCAATCGCAAGCACTGTGTAGTCTCACTGCCAGCTTTAACGAATTTCCGAACGTGCAGTTGGGGCGAGATAGCGTTTATCTGAATGTGTTGAAAAAGACTTTTGAGTTGAATGAAGAACGCACCCGCGAGCTATCCCGGCAGCAGCGGTTGCTTGAGGAAGAAGAAATACACGAAAAACGCCTGCAACTGGAACATTTGCGCCGCATATCCGAGCTGGAATTACTGATGCAGGCTCAGGAAGCCGAAAAACAGCGGCGCTTGTTGGAAGACAAACAAGATCAGCTTACTCAGCAGTTGGAACTTGAGAAGCGTTTGTATGCCGAACAGCTACGCCACGAAAACGAATTAAAGGCCATGCGTCTGGAAGCGGAGTTGCTGGCCCAGGAAACCCAGCAGGCTAGGCAAAGGCTTGCGGAAAGTCAGCAGCTCTCGGAACAATTGTCCCATCAGGCGGAATTGCACGATAAAAAGGTACTTGCCGATATTCGCTTGCAGCAACGCACGCAAAGCTTATGGCAAGAGAATGCTTCAACGAACGAAACAGGGAGTGACCATGCACAGCAATAAATTCATAGGTGTAAGTTATCGGTTGTTGGTTTTATTAATGATTGCATTATTGGCGGCTTGTAGCACTACACCGCGTCCTCTGCAATTCCGCACGGAAATCGATTCGCTAGTCGCCGTTAGCGCTCCGCAAAGCGATATGCGATTCGTGGTATTGCCAGGCAATGCCGGTGCAAACGAACAGGATTTGCAGTTTATCGAGTTTAAAACCTATATCGAAAAAGTCCTGGCTAACCGCGGCTACAGCAAGGCCAACAGTCTGCAGGACAGCAACTTGGTGATGTTCTTGAGTTACGGGGTCGGTGCGCCGGAAGTCCACCAGTATAGCTACGAAGTACCATTGTGGAACGACATGGGTTATTACTATCCGTACCGCATGTCCCGATTTTACAATGGCTATTATCCCGGTTTTGGTTGGGGTTACGGCGGCTATTCGCAACGCACCGAATCCTACACGACGTTCCGGCGCTATCTGGTGTTGGAAGCCTGCGATAAAGAAGCCTATTTGCAACAGCAGCAACGCAAACAGTTATGGAAAACCAGCGTACAAAGTAACGGTTCCAGTAACGACTTACGTCTGGTGTTCCCGTATATGGCAGCAGCAATGCAGCCCTATCTAGGCACTAACACCGGGCATATGATCACTGTGGATATAGACGAAACCAATACCTTGGTACGTAGTCTGCTGGGTCCATATCAACCCAGCACACCGCAACCGCGATAAAGAAGGGATTGGGTTGTCCGCCTGCTGCTGAGCTGCATTGTAGGCAACATATTGACAACGCTTGGTGGCGGATACAGACTGAGGGTACACCCGCCAAGCTGGGGGAGGAATTTGATCTCCAGTATCCGGTTGGCCGAGCCGTAAGTTTAGGGATGAAAGTAAACAATAATAATCAGGAGAGCAGCATGAAAACAATCGTTTTGGGACTTGTCTTGGCTTTCAACAGCCTGACTGCACACGCTGCAAAATACGGTCTGGAGCCGGGCGATGCGGTACTGACCAATTGCCACGAAATTTATACCCGGGGGGTGGTTAAAGCCAAAGTCGATGACGGCTATACCGTGCATTTTCCCAAGAACGCCGGACCTATCCAGTGTCCGCCGTTTCGTTGGCATGCAGAGTTCGTGTTGCCGTTTCAATCGGTTTCGGAGTATAGCCTGAAGTTTTTGGGCGGCTTAAAACGCGACATCTTGTTTCAAGTGGGCGAACCGGTGACTTTTCGGGTCGATACCGACAGGCGCGTCGTCAAAACCAAAGCCAGCATTGATATTGACGCACAGATTACCGACATCAGCAGCAACGGCGCGATAGCCGTGAAGTTAATCAGCACTGACCCGGAAGCGGCGGCGACATTTTGGCAATGGATAGGCGGCAATTATGTCGATTTGCGGCATAAATATTTGGAACTGGAACGGGATAAAAGATCTCGCTAAGCTAAACACCTTCAGGTAATTGCCAACGCAAGCACCGGCACTCTTAGCTAACTTCTAATGGATCATCGTCCGGATGCAGAAGGAGGGAAACACATGGCTCAATTGCTAAGGGGGTATGAGGAGAATGAGTTGCTATTCAGTTCCCAAGCTTTTGATTGGCATAGGGTCCAACTGGATTTGACCACTGGTTTGCTTATTTTCCTTATTTCCCCTACGCTTCCGGTCAAACTTCACTGAAGCGGCGTCTTCCGTATGAAGATGATCGCAAAACCGGGAGTGGTCTGGGGCGGCGTATGAGTAGAGACGGTATGAATTCGACATTTTTCCATCTGACAAAAGTTGATCGAACTGCCAATCCCTATGCAAGATGACCTCAACATCACCATGGATCAGCTGCGGGTCGGGTTGTATATCCACCTCAATCTCAAGTGGTTTGATCACCCATTCTCGTTCAGCCATTTCAAGATTAAAAACGAGGCGCAGATCAAGACCCTGCAGGGTCTTGGGCTGAAATCGATTCGTTACGATCCGGCCCTCAGCGATGTCCATCCGCTGCCTAAAAAAACACAGCAGGTAGAGCAACCACAGGTTGCCGCCAAGCCGGATATTTCGCCGGCGTTGGCAGCCAAACTGGCGCTGGTCGAGCGGATCCAGCAGCAGCGCGAGGTGGCGGCGCGGATTGAAAATGCCTTTATCGATACCGCTAAAACGATACACGGCATTGAGAAAAGCCTGTTTACCATGCCGGCGGAAACCGTGCGCAAGGCTGGGCAATTGGTGGACCAAATTGTCGACTCGCTGCTTTGCGCACCGGAACTTGCTATACATGTCATGATCGGCAAAGCGGGTGCCGAGGAAATGTATTACCACTCTTTGAACGTCACCATGCTGTCCCTGATGATGGCTCGCGACATCCAGCTTCCGCAAGAACTGGTCGGCAGCCTGGGTATAGGCGCGCTGTTTCACGATATTGGCCATAAGGAAATTCCGACAAAAATTCTGATGAAAAAGGAGCCGCTTAATGAGGCTGAGCGGCATTTGTTTGAAATGCATTGCCAGTACGGCGCGGATATTGGCCAGCGGCTGGGATTGGCGCCGGCCGTGGTGACCATCATCCGCGAACACCACGAATGGTTCGATGGGACTGGCTACCCTAATAAACTAAAGGGTGAGGCTATCGGTTTGCTTTCCCGGATTGTTGTCATTGCCAACCACTACGATGAATTATGCAATCCGGTGAATATTAACGATGCGCTGACGCCCCACGAGGCGCTGTCGACCATGTTCGCCAAGTTGCGCAACAAATTCGATCAGAAACTGCTCCAGGTCTTCATCCGTTGTCTTGGCGTTTATCCGCCCGGCACCATCGTGCAGTTTTCCAATGGCGTGATCGGCATGGTCGTCACCGTCAATACCGCCAAGCCGATGAAACCGCTGGTGCTGATTTACGACGCGGATATTCCCAGGGATGAGGCGATTCTGGTGGACACGGCGTGCGAAGCGGATGCGAATATCGCAAAGGCGATCAGGCCGGCGCAGGTCCCGCGGGAGATATACAACTATCTCAGTCCGCGCAAACGGGTCAATTACTATTTCGATCCGAATACGCCTGGGCAGGAGCGAGCCGGATGATAAGCCTCGAACATCTGATGCTTGATTACAGCCGGTATATGATGTTGTTGGTTGAACCCGGTGAGTTGCGGATCATCGTTGCCAACAAGATTGTCGAGAAAATGCTGGGCTATTCGGAAGCCGAATTGCTGGCCATGCCGATCACCAACATCGAAAGTTCATTGCAAGACGTGTTTTATTGGGAGGACGTCCGTAACGGCCAATACCAGGATATCGAGACCCAGGACGGACTTTACCAATGCGCCGACGGTTCGATGCTGACGGTGACCAAATCCGTCAAAGTCATTGATCACGCAGGAAGCCCTTTGATTCTGGTGCAGGCCAGGGATGTACAGAACGAGCACAAGGCCGAGGATGCTCTGGCCCAAATATTGTCTCAATTGCGGGCGACGTTGGAATCGACAGGCAATGGCATTCTAGTCATCGATTGGCATGGCAAGATTGCCAACATGAACCGCCAGTTCAGCAGCATGTGGGGCATTTCCGACGAGTTGCTGCTGGAGGGGGAGGAAGCGGATATTCTCGAGTTTATTGCCGGGTTGGTTGCCGAGCCGGAAATATTTCGTATGCGCCTACAGGAGCTCGTCGGCAACAGCGAAACCGAAGATATTCTGAGCCTCAATGATGGCCGGATTTTCGAATGCAGATCCCGGCCGCAATATCTAGGCGAGCACATCATCGGCCGCGTCTTCGGCTTTAACGATATTACCGAACGCAAACGGGCCGAGGAAGCGTTGCGCGATTCCCGAGACGAACTCGAAGAACAGGTGCGAAAGCGCACTGAATCCCTGCAAATGGCGAATACGCAATTGCTGGCCGAGAAGGCGCGTCAAGAGGAACTGATCAGGCAGCTTGAAGAAACTCAGATGCAACTGCTGCAATCCGAAAAAATGGCTTCGATTGGTCAGCTCGCGGCCGGTGTGGCTCACGAAATCAATAATCCCATTGGCTTCGTCAACTCCAATTTGAGCACCTTGCAAGAGTATGTCGATGGCATGCTGGCACTGCTGGCGGCTTACGAACGGATTGAAGGGTCGTTGGTAAATGAGGCCTTGCAAAATATCACGCATCTGAAGCAGGAAATCAATATCGGCTATCTACGCGAAGATATTGGCGATCTTCTAGCGGAATCCCTCGACGGCCTGCAGCGAGTGCGGCGCATCGTTAAGGATCTGAAGGATTTCTCTCACGTCGGCGAACTGGAACAGCAATCGGCGAATCTTGAGGCGGGCCTCGACAGTACGCTTAACGTGGTGTGGAACGAGATCAAGTACAAGGCCGACGTCGTCAAGGAATACGGCGGAATCCCTGAGATTAATTGCATCGCGTCCCAGCTCAACCAAGTGTTTATGAACCTTTTGATCAACGCCGTGCAAGCCATTGAGGATCACGGCCGAATTACGATTCGCACCGCGTATGACGAGCAAAATGTTTGGGTTGAGGTGGAGGACACCGGCAAGGGCATCAAGCCCGAACAGCTTGGAAAAATCTTCGATCCGTTTTTTACCACCAAATCGGTCGGCATGGGCACAGGCCTGGGCCTGTCTTTATCCTATGGGATCGTTAAAAAGCACAATGGGCGGATAGAGGTGAAGAGCGAACTGGGGAAGGGTACGTGCTTTCGCGTATGTTTGCCGCGGGCTGGCTGACAGGCGATTCACCATTTTGCCGTTATGAGGGTGTAAGAATTTTTGCCAATTCCCCCCGATAAATAGCGGTGCCCATGCTACCAGACTGATTTAAGTGATAGATCAGAAGCAAGGCCGCTTTCAGAGCAATAACAGACCTTGGTGCTAAAGGTCGTGGAAGGCAGGTCTTTATCGCTTTCGTCTCAACTAGTCCTAACTAAAGCTAGAAGAATTCGGGTCAGCGTTACGGCAAAGCCCTGATCATGCGTGAGCATATCGCATAATATTCGCCGCCTTCCCAGGCCAGGGTAACCAAGCTAACCGCCTTGCTATCGGTATCATTCGTTGGATCGGTAATGAGCGATTGTTGTGTTTGCCAGTACCAATTGACCGACTCGACCGATTTGGTGCAATCGCCGAACGGCGATACCACATCACCGAATAAGGTTTCGGCTTTTGCCCGCAGCGATTTCAGCAATTCCGAGAGTTCTTCTCGCTTTAAATTACTTTTTAACACCATGCCGTCTCGGGTCATATCTTGAGCATTGGTAAAGGCATTCAGCCAAGTTTCCGCATCGGCTTTATTCGGTGCTTTAAACGATAAATAGTTGTCAGCATAGGTGGGGGCACAAAAGGCCAGCGTTGATCCCAGCAGTCTTTTCATAATGTCTCGTTAATAGCTTGATGATTTAGTTTGGGTTGCCGTTTGAACTTGGTTGAACACCTCTAACAGCTGAGCAATCTCTTCTTCCGTTGACCGAGAGGCGATTTGTGGCTTGCCCCGGATTTTCGCTTCGGTCCAGTCGACGGCTTCGCCTGATCCCCAGGATAGCAGCGAGGCCAAGGTAAACACCAGCAAGCTGCGTGTCGTGCCATGGGACAAACCTTGCTTATCCAGCAAAGTTTGGGCACGTTTGGCTACCCAGATGAATACGAGGGTGGTAATGATCAGGTTCCAGATTGATGGTAAGGTAAACAAATTAACTCCAACTTTTTAACTTGTAGCAAAACCAGCCTCTGCTCTATTTAGTCACGGTTTAGGCTACTAGCGCTTATTACTACCGGAGGCTTGGTCATAATGCTTTTGGGCAATATGATCGATAACGACCAAGTGATAACCTTACGCTACTCACATAACTTAAAGGTATCTGAAAAATGAAAAAACTGACTTCGGCTCTTATCCTGGCTGGTTCAATATCAGGCGCGCAAGCATCGACTTTACTGACCAGCGTTTTTACTGCCGATAATACCTTTGAAGCGTACGTCAGCTCCAGCGCAACCTCGATTAGTAGCCCTGCTATCCTAAGCGGCAACGATTGGGGCAGCACGTATTCTTCGGTCGACAACCTAACCACCACGTCTGTTTCCTATCTGATTTTAAAAGTCACCAATCAAGGTGGCCCGGGTGCAGCATTGGGTACTTTTACGCTGTCGAATAACGACTATTTATTCGGCAATGGCGCAAATACTATTTCAACTGGCGGTACCGGTTGGAGTATGTATGTAGATTCGCTGGTGAATCCGGCATCCCCGATTGTCGCAGAGGGTGCCAATGGAATATCGCCCTGGGGCTTCCACTCCGGTATCGATTCCAGCGCGCAATGGGTCTGGTACTATAACAGTATCAATACCAATGGCGCAGGAGCATGGGGCAGTGATAATAGTACCGTTTATTTGGTCACTTCAATTACGCCAGCCGCTGTACCAGTGCCTGGTGCGATCTGGTTTATGGGTACCGGATTACTGGGTTTCCTGGGCCTGAAACGTAAACAGGCTTGATATTCTTCGTCCTTTGCGGCTGCCCCGTTTGAGGTGGCCGCCAATTAACTTCGTTGGCGGTCACCGATCAGGGCATATTACTATGTTACCCCTGCAAAGCCTTCAACAAGCCCTGCAATTTATCATTAGCGTCGCCGAACAACATACGGGTGTTGTCATGCACGAACAGGGGATTGCCGACGCCGGCGTAACCTGAAGCCATCGAACGTTTCAGGACGATAGTGGCAGCGCCTTTCCAGCACTCCAGCACCGGCATGCCGGCTATCGGGCTGTTGGGGTCGTCCAAAGCAGAGGGGTTGACGATGTCGTTGGCGCCGATGACGATGGAGACATCCACATGTGGAAAGTCTTCGTTGATTTCATCCATTTCAAACACGATGTCATACGGCACTTTCGCTTCTGCCAACAAGACGTTCATATGCCCAGGCATCCTTCCTGCGACTGGATGGATGGCAAAACGAACTTTTTTGCCGCGACCGGTCAGCAATTTGGTGATTTCGTTGACCGTGTGCTGTGCTTGCGCTACGGCCATGCCATAGCCGGGAATGATCACGATGTCTTTGGCATCCAGCAATAATTGGGCTGTTTCTTCCACTTCAATGGGTTGTACCTCACCGACCACTTCTGCCGCTTCACCACCCGCGCTACCGAACCCGCCGGCAATCACGCTGAGAAAGTGTCGATTCATCGCCCGGCACATGATGTAACTCAAAATCGCACCGCTGGAGCCGACCAAGGCGCCGGTGACGATCAGTAAGTCATTGCTGAGCATGAAGCCGGTAGCCGCTGCCGCCCAACCGGAATAGCTGTTCAGCATCGATACCACCACCGGCATGTCGGCGCCGCCGATGGCCATCACCATGTGTACCCCAAATACCAAAGCAATCACCGTCATAATCGCCAGCGGCAGCATACCGCCACCGCTTTCTGCCGCGCTCAGAAAGCTGCCGCCCAAAATCACGGTAACGACCAGCATGGCCAGGTTTAGCCAATGCCGTGCTGGCAACAACACCGGCTTGCCGCTGATGCGACCGCAGAGCTTGCCGAAGGCGATCACCGAACCGGAAAAGGTCACCGCACCAATAAATATACCGATGTAGGTTTCCACTTCGTGGATGGTTTTTTCGGCGCCGACCAAACTGTTGGAGTGATCCATGGCGTTGGCGTAGCCGACCAATACCGCCGCCATCCCAACCAAGCTGTGCATCAGTGCCACCAGCTCCGGCATTTGCGTCATTTCCACTTTGGCGGCGGCTTTGGTGCCGATGAAGCCACCGATCAGCAAGGCAATCGTGAGTATGACGTAGGCGGTCACACTGCCGCCGAATACCGTGGCTGCAATCGCAATCGCCATCCCGGTCATGCCGTAATAATTGCCGCGCCGCGCTGTGTCCTGCTTGCTCAAGCCGCTGAGGCTGAGAATGAATAGAATCGAGGCTGCGATGTATGCCATCGTAACTAGACCGTTTGACATGTAGCTCTCCTTATTTTCTAAACATTTCAAGCATGCGGCGTGTCACGAGAAAGCCGCCGGCAATATTGATGGATGCGATCAGAATGGCCACCGCCGACAAAATTCCGATTATGGAGTCAGGCGAGGACACCTGCACCAGAGCACCGATCACGATGATGCCACTGATGGCGTTGGTCACACTCATTAACGGTGTGTGTAGCGACGGTGAGACGTTCCAAATCACCTGGTAGCCTACAAAGCAAGCCAATACAAACACCGTGAAGTGCGACAAAAACGACGTAGGTGCCGTCGCTCCGACCGCAAAGAACACCAGAGCAGCCAAGGCAATCGGCAACCATTGCTTTATCGGTTCCGGTATCAAAGATTTGGTTTCCACTGCGGCGGCTGCTTCGGCGGCTGCCGCTTGTTTGGGGGCAGCGGACAGTTTGGGCGGTGGCGGCGGCCAAGTGATATTGCCTTCCTTAATCACGGTCGCGCCGCGTATCACCTCGTCTTCCATGTTGATGACAGTGTTGCCGTCTTTGCCAGGGGTAAGGTCGGTGAGCAGATGCCGCAGATTAGTGGCGTAAAGCTGGCTGGATTGATTAGCCAAGCGACTGGGCAAATTGGTGTAACCGATAATGGTCACATCGTGCTTTACCACCACCTGGTTTTTCTCGGTGAGCGCGCAGTTACCGCCTTGTTCGGCAGCCAAATCCACGATCACACTGCCGGGCTTCATTGACGCCACCATTTCGGCAGTAATCAGCTCGGGGGCCGGTTTGCCGGGGATCAAGGCGGTGGTGACGATGATGTCCACTTCCTTGGCTTGTTGGGCAAACAAAGCCATCTCGGCTTCAATAAATTCCTTGGACATGGTTTTGGCGTAACCGCCGGTGCCGGAGCCGTCTTCCTGAAAGTCCAGCATCAGGAACTCGGCGTCCATACTCTCGATTTGTTCTTTCACTTCCGGCCGGGTGTCGAAGGCGCGGACAATGGCACCCATGCCTTTCGCAGCGCCAATCGCGGCCAGACCTGCGACGCCGGCACCGATCACTAACACTTTGGCGGGCGGGATTTTTCCGGCAGCGGTGATTTGACCGGTGAAGAAGCGGCCAAAATGTTGCGCGGCTTCTACGATGGCCCGATAACCGGCGATATTGGCCATGGAACTCAGGGCGTCCATTTTTTGGGCGCGGGACATACGCGGCACGCTGTCCATGGCCAACACAGAGACTTTTTTGGCGGCCAATTTTTGCATTAGTGCTTCGTTTTGCGCCGGCCAGATAAAGCTGATCAATTGCTGGCCTTCGCGCAGCAAGTCGGCTTCGTCGATAGCCAGTTGCGGATGAAATTCGGGAGCGCGGACTTTCATGACAATATCGCTGTGTTGCCATAATTCCTGCGCTGTGGCGACCACTTGCACGCCGGCCGCACGATAAGCGTCATCGGAAATATTGGCATTGTCGCCGGCGCCGCTTTCCACCAGTACTTCAAAACCTAGTTTGATGATTTTTTCAGCGGCCTCGGGCGTGGTAGCGACGCGCTTTTCGCCGTCGTGAACTTCTTTTGGAACACCGATCTTCATGGTTTCTCCTAAGGTTTGGAGGGGAATAACGGATTGTTGGTAGGCTGAAAAGCCAGCGGGCGAGGATAGGGGATTGACTCGGTTTTATCAATTGTTTTCTGTGAGTTCAATTAATTACGCTAGAATCCTAGAGTCTGCTTAAGCCAACTAAAAGAACAATGAAAATATTGGTGGTCGATGATAGTAAAGTGATCAGGCAGCTGGTTGCGGAATGCCTGAAAGAAATGGGGCATGCGGTGTCCTATGCGGAAAACGGTTCCGAAGCCTTGCAATATGTCGCCGACCAAGACGTGGATTTAATTTTGATGGATGTGGAAATGCCCTTGCTGAGCGGTTTCGAGGCCACGAAAGCCATCCGCGAGCTAAAAAAGGCCGATTGGTTTCCCATCATTTTTTTTACGATGCACGACGATGATGAGTCGTTCGTTAACGGTATTTTGGCCGGCGGCGACGCCTATCTGCCTAAGCCGCTGAATCCTACCCGTTTGCGATTGACAGTGATCGCGATGGAGCGGATTTATGTGATGCGGCAAAAGCTGCAAACCACTCAGCGGGAATTGCAGGCCGCCAATCGGGAATTGGAGCGTTTATCACTGCGCGATCAATTAACCGGCTTGGGCAATCGCCGCCATTTCGATAGCAATCTTGCCATGCAGTTTGCGCTGTCTCGCCGCAATAAAGCGCCGTTGTCTTTGATTATTTGCGATATCGATCACTTTAAGAAATATAACGACACCTTGGGGCACCCGCAAGGCGATGGGTGTTTGATTGCGGTGGCGAAAGTTCTCACGGAGCAATTGGAGCGTAGCAGTGATCTCATTTGTCGCTACGGTGGCGAGGAGTTCGTGGCGATCCTGCCCGATACGGCTTTGCAAGATGCCCTTAAGCTTGCTGAAAATATTCGCCGGCAAGTTTTTGAAAAAAACATCGTTTACGGCGATACCGAGACTCAGTGCGTTAGCCTGAGTTTGGGCGTGGCAACCTATGTCGGCCAATATAGAACCGCGCTGGAGATGCTGGAGGCGGCAGATGCCGCTTTGTACAAGGCCAAGCAAAGCGGCCGTAACCGGGTGGAGTTCAATTAAAACCGTGTATCGAGCCAAAGATTTTATTAAAACCGCGGAAGGACTGATTTTCGCGGTCGTTGTGCAGGGCCAGGAAAATGGGAAGGTCTTATGTTTTCTGCGTTACCTCTGTCTGGAGGGCGTTTGGCGCAAGGTCGACACCGCACTGGCGAACCAACATCTTGAGCAATATTGCCCGCAGTATCTGCATTATTCGACGCTGCTTGACGCGCATTTACACGCCGTGCCCAGTGCCGCTATTGTTCGGCATTATCAGCCTCAAAAATTATTGCAAAGATTGTTGGCTGAGGAGCCCGGCGATCCGGTATTGGCCGATTTGCACAAATTGTGTGGCTTGTTGCGGTCCAATGGCTTGGACCTTAGCCGATTCGGCGTGACCGGCTCGCTGCTGGTGGGTATGCAAAAACACAGTTCCGATATTGATCTGGTGTGCTACGAGCGTGGCGAGTTTCATCGTGCGCGCAATATCGTCCAAGCCTTGATTGCCGAAGATCGTTGCCAGGCATTAAACGATGAAGACTGGTTGGAGGCTTACCAGCGGCGAGCCTGCGATTTTGCCTTTGACGAATATGTCTGGCACGAGCAGCGCAAGTACAACAAGGGCATGATCAATGGGCGCAAATTCGATTTGTCGCTGGCGGTCGCCGATCCGGAAGCACAGGATAAAAGTTATCGTAAACTGGGCTTCATCACTATCGACGCCGAAGTGTGTGAAGACCAATTCAGTTTCGATTATCCCGCTCGGTTTGCCATCAAGCATCCCCAAGTTGATAGCGTGGTGTGTTTTACCGCCACTTACAACGGCCAGGCACAAATCGGCGAACGGATTCGAGTGGCCGGGCAGTTGGAAGTCGAGCAAGACGGTCTCCAGCGCATAGTAGTCGGTTCGAATCGGGAAGCCATAGGCGAGTTTATTAAGGTCATCCGGTGACGGAACGACGCTGGCGGGCGGTTATTTTCGATATGGACGGTCTGGTTTTGGATAGCGAACCGACTTATGTTCAAGCCTGGCGTGCCGCTGCTGATGAGCTTGGTTTTGCGATGCCGGCTGAATTTTGGGATAGCTTGTCCGGTTGCTCAGGAAAGACGGTTGCGCACCGTTTGCAGGAGCAATGTGGCGTTGGCCTCAATCTGGAAAAGTTTCAGCAATTAAGTAGCGATTATTGGTTCGCGCATGTGCAGCAACACGGTATCGCCGTAAAACCGGGTTTTTTCGCCGTGTTGGAGGTATTGTCTCTGTATCGTTTGCCGTTCTGTCTGGCAACGAATAGCGCACTGGCGGCAGCGCAACAATGCCTGGCCTGGGCCGGATTGACGGATGTTTTTTCTTATATCGTTGCCGGCGATATGGTCGCCGCGGCAAAGCCGGCACCGGATGTTTTTTTGCGCGCTGCCGCAGAACTGGCACAACCGGTTGAGGATTGTTTGGTACTGGAAGATTCGCCGACAGGCGTCCGCGCCGCTCTGGCCTCTGGAGCGTCTTGCGTCTTCGTGCCGTCAATACAGCCGGCGGATACTTGGTCTGCCGAACACGCCGATTTTCTGATGGTCGATCTGCAGCAAGTGGCTGATTTTATCTCGGCCCGCCAACATCATCCGCTATAATGCCGGCTCCTTAGTATTTGACGGAATCCAGGTGGTGAAAGCGCGGTACCAATCAGTGACGGTCATAGCACCGGCTCGCTTGCATATGGGCTTTATCGATTTGAGCGGGGCTTTGGGCCGGCATTTCGGTAGCATCGGTTTGGCGCTGAACGAAATCAATACCCAGCTCACCATAACTGCCGCGGATAATTTGCAAGTCAGCGGTCCGTCCGCCGAGCGCGCGCTGAAATGTACCCGGCAATTTTGTCAGCTGCTGGGCGTTTCCGATGCACTCAATATCACTATCGACCATGCCATTCCTGAACATATTGGCTTAGGATCGGGTACGCAAATGGCTCTGGCTGTTGGTGCAGCGTTGAATGCTTTTTACGGTTTGGATCTGTCGGTGCGGGAAATAGCCCAACTCTCTGATCGCGGTGCGCGTTCCGGTATTGGTATCGGTATCTTCGAAACAGGCGGCTTGGTGGTGGACGGCGGTCGCGGACCCGACACCAAAACTCCGCCCATGATTGCGCAAATGGCGGTGCCGGGAGACTGGCGGTTTATTTTGGTGTTTGATCAACGCGGCCAAGGTTTGCATGGCGAACAGGAGGTCAGCGCTTTTCAGCAATTGCCGTCGTTTCCGCAAACCCAGGCCGAGCGCTTATGTTACTTGCTATTGATGCAGGGTTTGCCGGCGTTGGCTGAAGGCAATCTTAATAAATTCGGCGAAGTGATTACTGCGTTGCAGCAGGCGGTGGGCGAACACTTCGCGCCGGTGCAGGGGGGGGTGTTTACCAGTCCGGATGTTGCGGCAGCGATGGCTAGTCTGGCTGAGCACGGCGCGGTGGCGATAGGTCAAACTTCGTGGGGGCCGACCGGATTTTGCGCGGTTGCCGATCCGCAACGCGCGGCAGATTTGTTGGCGCAGTTGGAACGGCAATTTGCTGCATCGCCGTTGAGTTTTCTGGTAGCCAGCGCCCGAAATCAGACCGCCGAAATTATTCTTAACTAGTCTATGCTTCAGTCGAGCACGTGCTCGGCGTGATCTTGGTTTTGTCTATTGTCAGTCCATTCGGCACTGAGTCTATCGCCGCTATTTGCTATTAATCTAAACGTAAAAAACGGATTTTTGGATAGGCTGCCGGCCATATTGGTGGTTAGGATTAGTTGATCGTTTAATTTAACCAGTAACCGCTCGATAAAATGCGCCGGAATCAATTCGCCGTTGGCGTCGCGATTGCGGCCGTTTTCCATCGGGTGCGTGATCAGCAATTTAACTTCCGTATAGCCGTCGCGCCGTTGGCTTCTGATTTTTATACTGTTGGCCATATCAACCTGTTCCGCAGCCACCGCGCATCACATTAACCCAGCGGCCGGTGCGCAGTAGCGCTCCGTTGTGTTCCGCAAGCAAAATCACGTTGCAAGATTCCGCTAATTTAATCCGCGCCGTGAGCTGGGGTGCGATGAGCGGTGTGAGTTCGAATTCCGCCAGCAGCGGCGTGGGATTTTTATCGGCGAATAGATACAGTTTCTCGATGCCTTCCAGCTCGCTGGTAATGCTGACCGGTACCACCGCACCATCTTCAGCAATCTCGGGCAGGATCAAATTGAGTTGGTTGCTGTTTGTCACCGTTCGCTGATCGATAAGTTGCGTGTAAAGGGTGATGAAGTCGTCGGCGGCAAAATGCGTTGCCAACCTCTCGGCAAGGACGTTTGCGAATTTGCCGGTCAATAAAGCCGCGGTCAGCAAAATACCGGAGTGCTTTAGAAATAGGCGGCGACTAGGCATAAAATTCAACAACCATAAAAAGTTTGATGTATATCAAAAAATATAAGCTTCCGTTTGTTATCTTTTGCTCCGTTGAAATTTTTTCAGCACCACCATCACAAACAACAAAAGGAAGGTACAAAATGAGTGAAGTACAAGAAAAAGATAATTTCTGGCTCTATATCGTCATTGCTGTCGTACTGGCGGCTGGCGCCGTACTGATGGTAAAAAATGCCGAGCATGATAAATATGCTACTGCGGCAAAAAATATCGCCGAAGACTCCGCCAACTCAGCTTACCGCAATGATGTACTTCACAGCGGTGGCACGAAAAGATAAGCGCTTTGCAAAGGTTCGGGAAATGTAATCTACGTTTCCCAAATTCGCGGATTTTGGTGGGGCATCCGGGCCCCGTCAAAATCCGTTTCTGTTTCTGCTAGTCGTTGAACAATACCGTTGCTTTCAACAAGGCGATGGCATTGGCCATGCCAACTTCCAAGTTTTTCTCGATCTCGGCCATGGTGATTTCACCCTCCACCACGCCAGCCGCCCAATTGGCTACCACCGAGATATTTGCATAAGCCAAACCCAGTTCCCGCGCCAGTGAGGCTTCCGGCATGCCGGTCATGCCCACCAAATCGCAACCGTCGTTAGCCATGCGTTTAATTTCGGCAACCGTTTCCAGCCTTGGCCCTTGGGTGCAGCCGTAAGTGCCTGATGGGGTGAGGGAAATGTTTGCCTGTTGCGCGGCTTGAATAATTCTTGCGCGTAATGAAGGCGTATAGGGCTCGGTGAAATCGATATGCGTGACATGCTCCAGATCTTCGGCAAAAAACGTATGCTCCCGCCCGTAGCTGTAGTCGATTAATTGATCCGGAATGGCAATAACGGCCGGTGCCATCTTAGTGCCGATACCGCCGACCGCCGCGACGCCAATAATCTCAGTAACGCCTAGCTGTTTTAAACCCCAGATATTGGCCCGGTAGTTGATCTTGTGCGGCGGGATTCGATGCGGATTACCGTGTCTGGCTAGGAACACCAATTTCTTCCCATTTAGCTCACCCAGCAAATAAGGCGCAGAAGGTTCGCCGAAAGGCGTGGTCAGGCGTTCTTCACCAGTGATGGTGAGTGCGTCGATTTGGGTGAGGCCGGTGCCGCCGATGATAGCCAATGTCATAGTACTTCCTTGCAGGCAAATACGCCTGGTGCATTTCTAAGATAACCCTTGTAATCCATACCGTAACCGAACAAGTAATGATTGGCGACAGTGAGGCCGATAAAGTCAGGCTTGATAGGTTTGGTGATTTGCAGGTCTTTGTCGAACAGCGCGGCGGTATAAACGGTGCTGGCGCCTTCTTCCCGGCAATATTCGACTATCGCTTGTAAGGTATGGCCTTCGTCGAGAATATCATCGACTACCAACACGGTACGTCCAGCCAGCTGCGTAGTAGGTTTGAACAGCCAATGTATATCGCTGCCCGAGGTGGCGTTGCGGTAACGGCTGGCGTGGACGCTATCCAGATTCAACGGAAAGTCCAGACGCGGCAGTAACTTGCCGGTGGCGATGATGCCGCCGTTGATGACGCATAACACCAAGGGATTACTGTCTTGCAGTTTGTCGGTGATCGCCGCCGCCATGCTATCCAACGCCGCTTCGACTTCGTCGGCGCTGTGCAGCAAAAGTGCTTGCTGTTTAACAATGCCGATTTCTTCAAGCATGGGATTCATAAAACTCCGTGATTTGTTTGGAAATGGTTTGCCATTTGTCGCTTTTTGCCAGGGCGTCTTTATCGAGCTGGCATTTGCCGCGCATCGCTTGCAGGCGTTGCTCGCGTTTGCTGTTTTGGCTGATAGGCAGTTTATCCAGCACTTGCTCCGCCGCTGTGGAATTATTGCAAACCAGCAGCATATCGCAGCCGGCCTGTTGGGCCAAGCCGGCGCGTTCGGTGAAATCGCCTATGCTGGCCGCGCCTTCCATACTCAGATCGTCGCTGAATATGGCGCCATCGAAACCCAGTTCGCCGCGTAAAATCGTCTGTAACCAGAAGCTGGAAAAGCCGGCCGGGTAACGGTCGACTTGCGGATAGGCCACATGAGCCGGCATGATGGCTTCCAGACCTTGCACTATCAATTGTTTGAACGGCAGTAAATCTTGTCGGCGGATGGTTTCCAGGTCGCGCTCGTCGACGGGTAGCGTCAAATGCGAATCCAGCGCCACCGCGCCGTGACCAGGGAAGTGTTTGCCGGTAGCCGCCATACCGGCGTTACGCATGCCTTGCCGAAATGCGCCGGCCAGTTCTGCGGCTAATTTTGCGTCTTGGGAAAACGAGCGGTTACCGATGATCTCGCTAACCCCGCAATCCACATCCAATACCGGCGCGAAGCTGAAATCCACATCCACGGCCAGCAGTTCGCTGGCCATCAGCCAGCCGGCAGCTTCTGCCAACTCAGGTTGCTCGGCGTAAAAAGCCGCCGCCGGCAGGCGGGTAAAGCCATTTTGAAAGCGTTGCACGCGGCCGCCTTCCTGATCGACTGCGATCAGGATGTCACCGTTGCGTGCAGCGCGGATCTGTTTGATTAAGTCAGCGACTTGTCGAGGATTGTCGTAGTTTCGGGAAAATAGGATTAAGGCGCCGGTATTGGGATGAGCGATTTTTTCTTTGTCCAGCGCACTGAGGCTGTGGGCCTCGATGTCGATCATGACCGGGCCGATAGCTTGTGGTTTCATGGTGTCAAATGGCGAAATTGGAATATACTTTTGGTGTAGTCACTACATTATATGAGGAATCCGTGCGAACATTTATTTTGTTGATCAGTTTGATGCTGTTGCCGGCGATGACCTGGGCGAACTCCGGCGAGAAGAAAGCCGACGAAAGCGCCGGGCCGGTCATAGAGTATCTGGAGATGAAACCCAAGTTTACCGTCAATCTGGCCGAGCCCAAAAAATACCTGATGTTGAACGTGCAGTTACTGGTGGAAGGTGCCGATCATTTGGAAGTCATTAAAAAGCATATGCCGGTTCTGCGCCATGAAATGATAATGATGCTCAGCGGCATGAAAAGTGCCGACCTGCAAAGTATGGAACAGCGCGAAGCCTTACGCTTGAAAACCAAACAAGTGATAACTGATCTGTTGAGCAAAATTCAAAATAGCGACGGTTTTCGCGATGTGTTTTTCTCGGAGTTTTTAATTAACTAGACGCCGCGGTCATTATTGTCCCAAACAAAACTAAGGCTTGCAGCGATGCGAGCTTTTTTTTTGCGCTGTGATTTTCCCGTTGTTTAAATACCGTTCGCCTTTATGTTCTTGACGGTTATGAGGCTTGGATTTTTCTCGCGGTCGGCGCTCCCATTTCAATAGGTAGCTCCCTGCCAGAATGAGTGTGCCAGTGAGGCCGTTTTGATAGCAACCGCCGTTACCGTCGATTTGGCAGCAGATAAATTTAGTTTAACCCGGTGGTATATTTAATCAGCGGCTTTTTCATCGTTTGTCTGGTCTTCGTCTGATGAGCGTTCAAGAGCGGATGTAAGATTAGACGCTGAACCGGTAAAGCCAATGTCGGGTGGCAAAATCTGTGCGACTATCTGGAGATTGGCGCGTGCTGGGTATAATCCCTTTGCCCAGTTATCAATTGCTTGAAGATGATGCTATGCCTAAGCCATTAATTTACAAAGGTCGCGCCAGTATCAGTAATACAGTCGGTCGGTTTGAAAAATTGAACAGGCAGGCTGAAGACGACGGCTGGGGCTGTTTGGATGCAGCGTTGCCGCCGTTGCCCACCGAAGTCATTATCGATAGCAGCAAATCGGTGATTACCTATAACGATTCACCGGATATTCCGTTTGATCGGTCGATAAACCCGTATCGCGGTTGCGAGCATGCTTGTATTTATTGTTTTGCCAGGCCGACCCATGCCTATTTGGGTTATTCCGCCGGTCTGGATTTCGAGAGCAAAATTCTGGTTAAACCCGACGCGGCCCGGTTGTTGCGCGAAGAGCTGGCCAAACGCAATTATCGCTGCGCGCCGCTGGCCTTGGGAACCAACACCGATCCTTACCAACCGCTGGAACGGCAGCAGCGCATCATGCGGCAGATTTTGGAAGTGCTATCAGAGACCCGGCATCCAGTCAGTATCGTCACCAAATCGGCCTTGATCGAACGCGACATCGATCTTTTGGCGCCGATGGCCGGGCAGGGTTTGGTCTCGGTTTATCTTTCGATTACCACGCTGGACAGAACGCTGGCGCGCACCTTGGAGCCGCGCGCCGCCGCGCCGCAACGTCGCTTGGAGGCGGTTGCCCGCTTGCGGGAGGCGGGGATTCCCATTGGGGTGATGGTGGCACCTTTAATTCCGGTGTTGACCGACTACGAGCTGGAAAGCATCGTCAGCGCAGCTCATAAGGCCGGTGCGCAAAGTGTGCAATACATCCTGCTACGCCTGCCCTTGGAAACGGCGGATTTATTTGCAGAATGGCTGCAACAAAACTACCCGCTAAAAGCTGAGCATGTGATGAATCGAGTCAGGGACAGCCGCGGCGGCAAAGCCTATGACGCGGCGTTTCATCAACGCCAAACGGGCGGCGGTAGTTACGCCGATTTGCTGGCGCAGCGTTTCAAGCTGATTACCAGAAAGCTGGAACTAACGGGTTCTCTACCGGCATTGCGCAGCGATTTGTTTCGTCCACCAAACTTAGGCGGACAGCTGAGTTTCGATTTTTTCGATTGAACGCGACTTAGGCTTCCGTTTCTTCTACATCCCGGCGCTCCAGCAAGCCTTGCTCACGGATCATCGCTTTAAAACCTTTCATCACCGGCCGGGAAATCGCGGTTTCCGCCATCAGACGTTTTTCGTAAATCAGATTTTTCAGGGCTTCGTCGTCTTCGCGAGTGCGGGCGGTTGCAATCAAGGGATGTAGATCGGCTTGCAGCAGTTGCCCGGGCAAGTGTTTGACGCAGTCGTAAAGCAGTGCCATCAACACTTTTTCGGTCGGCCGCATCTTGCATTTGCCGTCGATGATTTTCAGCATCACCGTCACCGCGCAATCGACGTGAATCGGACTGAGGGGGTGATCTTTCACCCATTGCTGAACATGCTCAGGCGTCATCCGATCTCCTCGCCGGCTGCGGTGCGCTTGGCATAGTCCAGCAAGGATTCTTCAACCGCCGCATAGGCGTATTCAGAAACCGCGCGCACACCGATGGCATGGACTTTGGCGGTGGGACCGTCGCCGATACGCGCCACGAACACTGCGTAACAGTCTTTAATGGTTGCCAAAATGCCGGGCATTGCGGACTCGTCGGCATGCTGGCCCAGGCAGTAATTGGCCACTTCGCGGGTTTCTAATAATTCGCAACTGGCTTCGGAGACGCTATACACCGAAAATTTTGTGGCATGGCCGAAATGTTCGTTGATGGAAATATTGTCCTTGGTGGCGACGGCCAGTTTTAACGGAAACTCGGGCATGTGCGAGGGCTCGTTCGGGTGAATGGGATTTAGCCAAGAAACAAGCAAGACCAATACCAAATGAACTGAGCCTGGAATGGTGGGGTTTTGGCGAGACTAATGCAGAAATGGATTGAAGCTTTGTCGAGTTTACGACAAGTGCAGCCGACAAACGGCTTAGTCATCGTGCTTTTTTAAGGTGCTGCCGGCGGGTTTGAAGGTATGTAAATCCACGGTTGGCTCGGTGCCTTGCGCGGCACAGCCCCAACTCAATTGCTGATCCTGGGTGAAGCGCTTGCCCAACTGCCAGGCTATCTCGGCTCGGGCCAGTTCCACACCCAAATAAAAGGCGTGGCCGCCGTCGGTTTCGACGTGCAGTTTGGGGTATAAATCAAATGGGTCTTGTGCGGTGTGCAGGCCATCGCGGTTAAATACATGAATGCCGTCGCTGCTGACCTGAATGCGGTAGCTGGGGTCTTTAATTTCCGCGGCCAAACTTTCGATTTCCTCGCGGCTGTTCAAAAACGGCGAGCTGTCATGCACGGTCAGCAAATCCGGCGCGATATGCTTGGGCAGGGTATTGTGCTGCTTGGCGGTGTACATGATGCGCCGGGCGCTGTCGGCTTCCTTGATCGCGCGGCGCGCGTGTTTACTCACTTCCGTTGCCAGAATATGGTTAATATTCAACTCCGAACAAATCCCCAACAAAATCGCGTTGACGCCGGAGGTGTCGGCGTGGGTCAGTTCGGTGAGATTGCCGACGCCCATCATCATTTCCACGTCCGGATAGCGGCGGCGGAATTCGTAATTGCGGACGATGGAGTCGGTGAAGCCGAAGTGGATTGGATCGAGGATAGGATCGACGATGAAGGCGCGGTTTTTCGCACTCAAGATTTCGATGGCTTTATCCAGCGTGCTCAAGTCGCCGTGGGTTTCCGGAATCAGAATCGGCGTGGTCGCTACCTCGTCGGCAATCCATAGACTCTTGGCGGTCAAGCTCAGCATGTAATCGGCGCCGGCTTTACCGCCGGCCAACAAATCGGCGTCTTCCAGCGAATCGATGCTGACGGTGAAACCTTCTTGCTTCAAGGTGCGGATGCAATCGGCCAGATGCGGAAACGGCGTGCCGGGCAGGCAGCCAATGTCGATCACATCCGCGCCGTTGGCTTGGTAATAATAAGCGCGCTCAATCACCGCCTCGACACTGATGCTAGGCGCGTCGGTAATTTCCGCGAAAATTTTGGTTTGGTATTGGCTAAGGTCGTAATGCTGAGCGGCCATGCCAAAATGCTGGGGTAGGTCTTTAATTTCTTCCGGGCCGCGCTCGAAGGGCACGCCGAAATGTCGGGCTAGAGCATCCAAATCGCCTCGGCAGCGGCCCGGTAAAATCACCCGGTCAGCGCCTTGCGCGTCCGGCAGACGGCGGATGATCATGTCGCTGGTAATCAACGCCGCCACCGTTACGCCCATCACATACACCTTGTATTGAAAGTCCGGCTGCATTTTTTCCAATACTTGCCGGACTTGTTTCTCCGCCAGTCGGCCGGTGATGAACAGGATGCGTTCGGTCATAGACTGGCTAATCGCGTGTTGACGGCGACGATTAGCTGCTCGACATCATCGACCACTTGGGTGTAAGGAAAGCTGCGGATTTTGTCGGTGGCTTCCAAATCAATGGGGCGCGGATAGACCATGAACTTTTTCTTGCCGGGTGCCGTGGTTTCTATTTCCGGCAGGGTGTCGCAAGGGTAAACGATGCTGGGCACGCGGCATTTGCCGGCTTGGGAATACAGGTTAGTGACCAACGAATCGGCGATGCCCAACACGCATTTGGCGATGGTATTGGAGGTAGTGGGGGCCATGACAAAGGTGTGGTAATAACCTTTATAGAACAAACCAACCGGTGGCGCCGAGGCGGCTTTATCCCGATATACCGCCATCTTGGCGCGGATGTCGTCCAGGCGAATACCGTACATTTTCAAGACTTCCTCGCCGGCCTGACTCAAATACAAATCAACATTATCCAGCGTCAGCATGTATTCAAGACATTCTTCTATATAGTGTCCGGAGCCGGTAATAGCCCAGGCGAGACGCGGTGTGGTCATGGCATGTGTAGTCGTTTTGTGGACAGAGCATTATACGTGAAGAAGGTGGCTAATCGACCATTCGCCGGCGATACGATCCGGGCTGTCGCTTATGTGCCGACATTTACAATTTGGTTTGTTGTATGAATTCATGAATTTATAAGATTGGGCTTACAATATTGCCCGAATTCGGCTGGTTTGGTTTGCCGATCTATACGCGACCTAAACAGCCTATTTCATTGCCATCATGGACAGTTTATATATCTCAGAACAGGGCCCATCAAAACCGCACCTTATCGTGTTTGCCGGTGCCAAGAGCGGCGTCGGTAAAACCAGTGTGGTGGCTAATGTAGCGGCGGCAATGGCATTGCGCGGCAAGCGGGTCTGCGTAGTCGATGTCGATACCGGCTTGTCCAATATCAACACTTTGCTCGGGCTGCGGCCGGCATATCGTTTGGAGCAGGTGTTACGCGGTGAAAAAACTATCACTGAGATTTTGCTGAAAACCGGCGACGATGTTGGCGTCGTGTCAGCTGCGCAACTAATGGGCAGTGCGCCTGTCTCCGCCGAGCAGATACATAGGCTGACGGCTGCATTGGCGGATCTGGAAACGCAATTTGATTATTTTTTGATCGACACGGCTGCGATGCATACCGAAACGCTGTTGCGCTTTATCGAATTGGCGCAATCAACTTTTTTAGTGGTCAGCGGTGATCCTGCGGCGCTAACCGATGCCTTTGCGCTGCTGAAGTCTTTGAATACCCGCCAGTATACGGGCAGCCTGCGCGTCGTGGTCAATCAGGCCCTGGATTACCCGGCTGCGACCGATACCTATCGGCGGTTTGCCGCCGTGGCGGAAAAATGCTTGAAATTGAAAGTGGAGTACGGCGGCTTTGTGATTCGCGACGAGAATCTGCCCAAAGCCGTTGCTTTGCAGATGTCGGTAGTGGATTTGGCCGTCAATTCCCCGGCCAGTCGCTGTTTGTTGGCCTTGGCGGATAATATTATCAAGCACATCGGGTGCGAAACCGCAGGTACCGGGTTGGTGGAGTACTGGCAAAGGCTGTTAAGCGCTACGCCGACCAGGCAAATTGTGGGTGATGATGCCGATGCTGAGCCGGTTAACTCGCTAAGTCCTGCTGATAGAGCGGAAATGAGTATCAGTGAGTTGAGTCGGAGGTTGTTGTTGGCGATGAAGCAGCAACTGCTCGACCAACCGGCGCTGGAACGCTTTATCGGCGAATTTGTAGAAACCTACTGCGAGCAATTCGGCCGTTTTCCGAATGCCTTCAAGCCGCTGTTTTATCGTTGGCTGGAAACCGAAAATTATGCCGAGCCCAGATTGATTGAATTGGTAGCGACGCTGGAGGCTTTGCATGCGATGCGTTATCAACGGCCAATGTTCAGCCTGGAAGAAAATGCGGCGCGATTGGTGGCGCAGCTACAAGGACAGCAAGAACAGCATAAAAACTTGGTGGAACAATTATGCACGGCTTATCGGCAGGCTTTTCACGCCGAGGTATTCGACGCCGAACAGGTGTTGCTGGAACGCATGCAGGCCGAGGATTTCACCGAACAGCATTTCGAAGAATTGCTGCAAAAATTGCGGGATGGCTTTCAGACCCGCTTTAAACGGCCTTACCAAAGTCGGCACGAGTTGGCGCTGGCGTCGGCGGTCGAGGCTTTAAATGTCATGGGCGTCGATCAACACAATTTGCAGGACGAGATCACGATGCTGATGCACGGTTTTCAGCTGTTGGGTTCGCGGCGGGAAAAATTGCTGACTACTCTTAATGCCTTGCAAAATTCTGGTTTACCGCTGGCAGACTCGGCCATCCGGGATAATTGAGACGGTATTTTAGGCTCGCGCGCAAACCCAGACATCGACCTTGCCAACTCCGGCTTGTTTTAGCGTAGCGGCCAGCGCCGAGGCAGTGGCGCCGGTGGTCATGACATCGTCAATGATTGCAATATGTTGAAACCTCAGTGGCTTAACAATCTTGAAAGCCAGGCGCATGTTTTTCCGGCGTTGCTTGGCAGGTAAGCCGGTTTGGTGGCCGGTATCGCGCTGGCGAACGCAGCTATGCAAATCCAGCGGAATGCGGAGCTGCCGGGATAAATGCCGGGCAATTTCTATCGACTGATTAAAGCCACGTTCGCGGTAGCGCTTGGGATGCAACGGTACGGGTAACAGACAATCCGGCAGTTCCGCGCTATCGGCAATATGCTCGGCCAGCAGGGCCGCGATTAAGCGGGCGTTTTTATAATCGTTGGCAAACTTTAATTGGCCGATCAAATAGCGCATCTGGCTTTGGTATAAAAACGGCGCGTAGGTCTCGTCGAAGGCCGGCGATTTCTTCAGACAACGGCCGCAGAGTTGCGGTATATCAATCGCGGTCTCGAAATGTTCTCCGCAACGGTAGCAGCATGAAAGATTACGCGGCAGGTCGGTCAAGCAGCCCAGGCACAAATCCAAATCGCCGTATCCCGGGCTTGCGCATAACACGCAACGTGGCGGCAGCAATTTCTTCTGTATAATGTTCAGCCAGTTGTTTACCATAATTTTAAATACAGGTTGATGAGTCGGTGTCCGACGCCGGTTTTGTCCTCACTTTTCGGAGATTATCAGAATGTCTGCAAGCCAGAAACCCTTGGAATCAACGGCCACCATCCGTCACGATTGGCAATTACACGAAGTCGAAGCTTTGCTGGCGCTACCGTTTAACGATTTGATTTTTCAGGCGCAAAGCGTGCACAGGGTGTATTTCGATCCCAACGAGATCCAGGTGAGCAGTTTGTTAAGCATCAAGACCGGTTCCTGCTCCGAGGATTGCGGCTATTGCCCGCAAAGTGCGCGCTACGACTCCGATTTAAATCCGGAAGCTTTGATGCCGGTTGACGCCGTCTTAAAAGCCGCGCAGCAAGCCAAGGAGCAGGGCGCGTCGCGGTTTTGCATGGGTGCGGCTTGGCGTAGTCCGAAGGACAGAGACATCGAAAGAGTCGTGGAAATGGTGCAGGGCGTGAAAGCGCTGGGTATGGAAACTTGCGTAACGCTAGGTATGCTTAGCGATAAGCAGACCCAAGCCTTGAGGGACGGCGGCCTGGATTATTACAACCACAATCTGGACACCTCCGAAGATTACTATTCCGAAATCATCACGACCCGTACTTATCAGGACCGTTTGGATACGCTGGAACGGGTACGCGACGCCGGCATCAATGTGTGTTGCGGCGGGATTGTTGGAATGGGTGAATCGGAAACCGACCGCGCCAAATTGTTGTTGCAACTGGCGAATATGCCCAAGCATCCGGAAAGTGTGCCTATCAATATGTTGGTGCAGGTGGAAGGTACGCCATTGCACGGCACCGAAGCGCTGGATCCTATCGTGTTTGTGCGTACCATCGCCGTCGCCAGAATTCTGATGCCGCAGTCGCGGGTACGCTTGTCGGCAGGACGGAAAGCGATGAGCGACGAGATGCAGGCTTTGTGTTTCCTGGCCGGCGCCAATTCGATTTTCTACGGCGATAAGTTGCTGACCACCGATAATCCAATGACCAACCACGACCAGCAGTTGTTTGAGCGCTTGGGCGTTAAAATGGGCGGTTCCAGCTACGCCTAATGGCCAATAATTTCTACGACTTTGCCGGCCAGCTGCGGCAGCTGGAGCGCGATAACCTATATCGGCGCCGCCGGGTAGTCGATGGTCCGCAAGGCATTACGCTGAATGTCGATGGCCGGCAGCTGATCAATTTTTGCAGTAACGACTATCTGGGGCTGGCTAATCATCCTGAGGTTGCTGCAGCGTTTAAAGCTGGTGTCGATCGCTTCGGAGTTGGCAGCGGTTCTGCGCATCTGATTTGCGGTCACAGTAGCGCGCATCATGCTTTGGAAGAAGAATTGGCGGCCTTTACCGGTCGGGAGCGAGCCTTGCTGTTTTCGACCGGTTATATGGCCAATCTCGGCGTGATTTCGGCATTGTTGGGTCGCGGCGATACAGTGCTGGAGGACCGTTTGAATCACGCTTCTCTGTTGGACGGCGGTCTGTTGTCACGGGCGCGTTTTCAGCGCTATCGACACGTGGAGGTCGAGGACTTACGAGCCAAGTTGTCTACTGCCGCCGGCAAGGTTTTGGTGGTCAGCGACGGTGTATTCAGTATGGACGGCGATTTGGCGCCGCTGCCGGCGATGGTCGAGTTGGCCGAACAACATCATGCCGGTTTACTGATCGACGATGCCCATGGTTTTGGCGTACTCGGTAAAAACGGCGGCGGCGTTGTCGAGCATTTTGGTTTGAGTCAGGATGACGTACCCATTCTAATCGGGACTTTGGGCAAGGCATTTGGGACCTTCGGCGCCTTCGTGGCCGGTTCCGAGGATTTGATCGAGATGCTGATTCAAAAAGCCCGGAGTTATGTCTTCACCACCGCCTTGCCGGCGGCTGTGGCCGAGGCGACACGCGCCAGTCTGCGCTTGTTGCAAGCCGAGTCCTGGCGCCGCGAACAATTGCAAAATCTAATCCGCCGTTTCCGGCAAGGTGCGCAACAGCAAGGTTTGCAACTGGTGGATTCTTTTACCGCGATCCAACCCGTTCTGATTGGCGAAAGCGGCCAAGCCTTGGCGGCTAGTCAGCGCTTGCTGGAACAAGGGTTTTGGGTAAGCGCGATTCGGCCGCCGACCGTGCCGGCCGGCAGTGCGCGCTTGCGGATCACTTTTTCCGCCAATCACACCGAACAGCAGGTCGATGCGTTGCTGGATGCATTGGCCAAGGCTTTGCCATGACCGGCATTCATAGAGAAATATACGGCCGGGGATTACCGTTGGTCATGCTGCACGGTTGGGCGATGCATAGCGGCATTTGGCGCGAGTTTGCCAGGCAACTGGCTCGGCATCGCCAGGTGATTTGCCTGGATTTGCCCGGTCACGGCCGCAGTGCCGGTTTGGATGCATATGACCTTTCGGCTATTACGTCCGCTTTATTCGATGCGATTCCGGTCAATCGTTTTAGCTTGTTAGGTTGGTCGCTGGGCGCTACGGTGGCTTTGGATATGGCGGCGCGCCGTCCGGAACGAGTGCAGTCGTTGTTTTTGCTGTCCGGCAATCCTAAATTTGTCAAAACTGCCGATTGGCCGGGAGTGAGGCCGGAAGTGTTGGATGGTTTTGTCGCCCAACTTAGCGACGACACGAAATTGACCTTGCAGCGCTTTTTGGGTTTGCAAGTGCAGGGCTTGCCGGAAAGCCGGCAGTTGTTACAGCAATTGCGCTTGGCAGTACATGAGTGCGATGCGCCGGCGCGCGATGCGTTGCAGGGTGGTTTGCAAATTCTGAAAAATAGCGATTTGCGCAAGTCCGTCGTGGGCTTGCACTGTCCGACCACGGTCATGCAAGGCGATAGAGATACTTTGATTCCGGTGCAAACCGGGCAAGCTGTAAAGACTTTAAACACGCGCGTCAAACTACATCTCCTCGCAAATGCCGGACATGTGCCTTTTTTATCGCACGCCCAGCAGTTATGCGACATCGTTGCTGCGGCTGAATGAGTTTTGCCGTGTTGGATAAGGCCAAAATTAGGCATTCGTTTGCGGCGGCGGCTGGGAGTTATGATTCGGCGGCGATGTTGCAACGTCAGGTGGGATTAGCCCTGCTGCAAAAATATCCGTTGCAATCCGCAACGGGCTGGGTGCTGGATATTGGGTGCGGCACCGGTTTTTTGACGCGAAGTTTGCCGTTAGATGGTCTGAATCAGTCTTGTTTGGCATTGGATATTGCATTGCCCATGCTGCAAGCGTCGCGACGGAACAACGGTGCTGTATCGGTAGAATATGTTTGTGCCGATGCCGAAAAACTACCTTTTGCGGATAACAGTCTGCAACAAGTTTATTCGAATCTGGCCGTGCAGTGGTGTCAGGACTTGCCGGCGGTATTTGCTGATGTACGGCGATTATTGCGTCAGGATGGGCAGCTGGTATTTTCAACCTTCGGTCCGGAAACCTTAAAAGAATTGAAAGCCGCTTGGACCGGTGTCGACGACTTTGTTCATGTTAACGATTTTTATAGTGCAGGGCAGATTGGTGGTTTTTTAAGGGCTGCTGATTTTGGGCGGGTTGATGTGGATACTGTGATGTATCGTTTATCTTACCCCACGGTGCTGGCTTTGATGCATGAGCTAAAAGATCTGGGGGCGCATAATGTTAGCGATGCCAGAAATCGGCGACCCACCACCCGTTCGCAATTGCAGCGCATGATACGGCGCTACGAAAACAGTATGGTAGGCGGTGAAATAGTGGCCAGCTATGAAATTATTGTCGTGCGGGCCAGCTTATGAAATCCGCGTTTTTCATTACCGGTACGGATACGAACGTCGGCAAAACCTGGACGACGATTGCCTTGATGCGCAACCTGCAAATGCAAGGCTTGAGTACGGTGGGGATGAAGCCGGTGGCCGCCGGCTGTGAATGGCATGACGGGATGCTGAAAAATTCCGATGCGCTACTGATGCAGCAATACGCTTCGGTGTCACTAGAATACTCGCAAATCAATCCGTACGCTTTTGAAGCGGCAATATCCCCGCATTTGGCTTGCGGTGGTGTAGATGTTTCAGTGGATGTTGTTTCAGATGGATTTACCCGCTTACAACAACGGGCTGATGTGGTACTGGTCGAGGGTGCAGGCGGTTGGTATTCGCCAATGAGCGGGGTTTTGGACAACGCCGGTCTGGCGCAAGCCTTGCGTTTGCCGGTGATTCTGGTGGTGGGTGTGAGGCTGGGTTGTATCAATCATGCGCGCTTGACTATGTCGGCCATACGCCAGGCCGGCTTGTCTTGTGCCGGTTGGGTGGCGGTGCAAATTGATCAGGCTATGCCGGGTTTTGACGGTAATTTAACGTATTTACGTGAGCGTCTGGATGCGCCTCTATTGGGGATTTTGCCGTTTTCGGCTGCCGGCGATTTTGAGTTGTTGGCGGCTAAATTGAGTTTGCCAAACTGGCAAAAAGTTGATGTAAATCAAAAAAAATGAAGAGCAGATGTTCAAAATGACGACTCCATTACAAAAACAACCAGGAGACGTTATATGGCTTTAATTACTTGGACTGCGGCTCAATATGGCACTAATGTCGGATTTGCCGACCAAGAGCACCAAACCTTGTTCGGTTTGCTGAATAAACTGTACGATGAAGCCACGGGCGGCGCCGCGCGCGCAACCGTTGGCGCTTCGCTGGATGCACTGATTGCCTATGTGGTTGATCACTTTGCTCACGAAGAAAAGGAAATGGTGGCAAAGGGCTTTGCTGGTTATGATAGGCACAAAGCCGAGCACGAAGCGTTGATCGGTATCTGCGCGGATTTACAGAAAAAATTTCATGCTGGCGAAGCCGAAGTCACCGAAGACGTGGGGCAATTGGTCAAAAGCTGGTTGGATAGCCATATTCCTAAATTCGACATGGCGTATTCTGAAGCATTGAAGTAATGACAGCATAAATCTGTCTCTATTACGCAACAAAAGGCTTGCGAGCAGCGATGCTCCCAAGCCTTTTTTATGTGTATTTTTTACAAACGGGAAAACCTCTTCTGGTTTGTGGGTGAGTCATGGGTTAAAATTGCCCAGTTAATTTATGATAATTATCAGTAAATGGAATTGTTCGCCGGTTAAAGGGTCTTGCGACGATATTACGAAGATATAACGCATACAAGTTTATAACTACCAATGGGGAGGCTGCTCCGTGAAGAAAACAAAGCAACTGCTCGCTTGTTTAGTCCTGATGGCTTTAGGCTTGGGGACTGCGCATGCGGACTATACACTCAACCTGATGAAGGGCGTGACGCAACTCAGTAACGAGCTCTACGATTTGCACATGCTGATTCTGTGGATCTGCGTGTTTATTGGGATCGCGGTGTTCGGCACTATGTTTTACTCGATTTATCATCATCGTAAATCAAAGGGCCATAAAGCCGAGCAGTTTCATGAGAATACGACTGTTGAGATCATCTGGACCATCATTCCTACCCTGATTCTGGTGGGTATGGCGATTCCTGCCACCAAAGCCGTAATCGATTTGGACAAGGTGCAGGACTCAGAGATGAGCATTAAAGTCACCGGTAAACAATGGTATTGGGAGTATGAATACCTGGATAGCGGCGTGCATTTCGAAAGCCATTTAGACGAGGCCAGCGAAAAAACTCATAGGGTCAGTTCCATGGACCCGCGTAACGTGCCCAATTACTTGTTGAACGTGGACAAGCCGCTGGTGGTGCCGGTCGGTAAGAAAATCCGCTTTCTGTTTACTGCTGGCGACGTGATTCACTCCTGGTGGGTGCCTGATCTGGGCTGGAAAAAAGACGCCAACCCCGGTTTTATCAACGAAGCTTGGACTTCAGTTGATAAACCAGGCACTTACCGCGGCCAATGTACCGAGCTATGCGGTCGAGACCATGGCTTTATGCCTGTGGTAGTGGTGGCGATGGAACAGGATCAATACGACGCCTGGGTGAAAGCGACTCTGGAGAAACAGAACCAAGCACCTGATTTGAGCGACCAAACCCGCAACACGCTGATGGCAAAAGGTGAATCTGTTTATCTGAAAAACTGCGTGGCTTGCCACCAGATCGATGGTAACGGCATCTCCGGTTGGTTCCCCGCTTTGCGAGGCAGCGCGAAAGTCACCGGCAATATGGATCAGCTGATTGGTTTTATTCAGGCAGGTACGAGCAAAATGCCGGCCTTCAAAAAATTGCCGGATGACGAATTGGCCGAACTGATCACTTACATCAGAAACGCGCCGGCATTGGGTAACAACGTGGGTGATGAGATTCAGCCTAATAAAATCACACCTAAATGGGACGATGATGAGTAATTCACTGATTTTCGCAATGAACTCATTTTCTAATTTTTGCTGAGGTATAAAGTATGACTGCTGTCGTAGCTGAACATGATGATCATCACGATCACCACGATCACGGCCCTGAGAAGGGCGTTTTACGGTGGATATTTACCACCAACCACAAAGATATAGGCACCTTGTATCTGGTATTCGGCCTGGCAATGTTTTTTGTCGGTGGTGCCATGGCATTGGTTATACGCTCTGAATTATTCGAGCCAGGCCTGCAATTTGTCGATCCAAACTTCTTTAACTCCATGACCACCATGCATGCTTTGGTGATGGTGTTCGGCGCCGTCATGCCGGCGTTCGTTGGCTTGGCAAACTGGATGATTCCGATGATGATCGGTGCGCCGGATATGGCCTTGCCACGGATGAACAACATGAGCTTCTGGATGTTGGTGGCAGGCGTATTATTGTTGGCCAGCACTTTGTTCATGGAAGGTGGCGCGCCATCGGGTGGTTGGACTTTTTATCCGCCCTTGGTTTTCCAAAACGGTAAATCCTTCCCGTTCGCTATTTTCTCTGTGCATTTGTTGGGTATCTCATCCATCATGGGTGCTATCAATGTGATCGCCACCATTTTTAATATGCGCGCGCCTGGCATGACCTTGATGAAAATGCCATTGTTCGTGTGGACTTGGTTGATTACTGCCTTCTTGTTGATCGCTATCATGCCGGTATTTGCCGGTGCGGTAACCATGTTGTTGACCGACAAATTCTTCGACACCAGCTTCTTCGATGCAGCCGGCGGTGGTGACCCAGTGTTGTACCAACACATCTTCTGGTTCTTCGGACACCCTGAAGTGTATGTCATGATTCTGCCGACCTTCGGTGTGGCGTCGACCATCATTCCGGTATTTGCCCGTAAGCCGCTGTTTGGATATGCCTCTATGGTGTATGCGACCGGTGCGATTGCCTTCTTGTCTTTCATCGTTTGGGCTCACCACATGTTTACCGTGGGTATGCCAGTCGCCGGTGAGTTGTACTTTATGTACGCCACCATGCTGATTGCGATTCCGACCGGCGTAAAAGTGTTCAACTGGACCGCTACGATGTGGAAGGGCTCTATGACCTTCGAAACGCCGATGCTGTTTTCGATTGCGTTTGTGGTGCTGTTCACGATGGGTGGTTTCACTGGCTTGATGATGTCGGTAGCGCCGGTGGATTTTCAATACCACGATACCTATTTCATCGTTGCCCACTTCCACTACACCTTGGTGCCTGCGTCTATTTTCATTCTGATGGCTGCCGGTTATTTCTGGTTACCTAAATGGACCGGCAATATGTACAACGAGAAGATCGGCAAGCTGCATTTTTGGTTGTCAGCGGTATCGGTGAACATCTTGTTCTTCCCGCAACATTTCCTGGGTTTGGCTGGTATGCCGCGTCGTATCCCCGATTATGCGATTCAATTCGCCGATTGGAATATGGTGTCCAGTATTGGTGCTTTCATCTACGGTTTTAGCCAGCTGTTGTTTGTTTACATCGTCATCGACACCATCCGCGGTGGAACCGGCGAAAAAGTGAGTGACGAGGTTTGGGAAGATGCCAGCAAACACAGTCTGGAATGGACCGTGCCTTCGCCTGCGCCTTATCACACCTTCAGCACACCGCCGGCGAGAATCCCTACCGAGCATTTTTAAGGCTTGAAATGAGTGACTGAAATAAGCCATGTCATTTGACATGGCTTATTGGGTAATGAAATGGATACAAAAAAGAAAAACATTTTGACCGCTTTGGTGTTGTTTGCGGTGGCCTTTACGATATACGTATTTGCGGTTATTAAGGCTATCTCGCAATGAGCGACGATATTGGGCAAAAAAATATCAAGTTGGTCCGTAAGCTGGCGCTTGTCGCAATTGCCATGTTTGGTTTTGGTTATGCTCTGGTGCCACTTTACGATGTGCTTTGCGATTTAACCGGTTTGAACGGTAAAGTTGAAGGTCAAGCGGTTCAGGAGGCGGCGTATCAGGTGGATAAAAATAGGGAGGTGACTGTCGAGTTTCTCACGTCCTTAAACGAGTCCACTCCGATGTTGTTCCGTTCAGAAGTGAAAAGCATGAAAGTGCATCCCGGTGAATACTACACCGTTAATTTTTATGCCAAAAATACCACTAACAAGCCGATGATTGCCCAAGCGATACCTAGTATTACTCCCGGCTTGGCGGCAGAGTTTTTTAAAAAGACTCAGTGTTTTTGCTTTTCTGAACAAACTTTTGCAGCAAACGAAGAAAAAACCATGCCGGTCCGTTTCGTTGTAGAGCCGGCGTTACCCGAACGCTATAAGACCGTCACGCTTGCATACACTTTTTTTGATAACACTAACATCAGTAAAAAATAGAGGGGAAGGATATGTCTACACACGATAGTTATTACATACCGCATAAAGCCGTATGGCCGGTTTTGGCTACCGGCGGTTTGATGATGACGCTGGCGGGGTTTGCTAATCATCTGAACGGTTCGTCGATCGGTTCCGGCATGATGCTGACGGGTTTTGTGATATTTTTGGTGATGCTTGGTTTGTGGTTTGCGTTGCAGTCTACGGAGAGCGAATCCGGTATGTACAACCACGGTGTCGGTATTTCTTATCGTATGGGCATGATGTGGTTCATTTTTTCCGAAGTCATGTTCTTCGCCGTTTTCTTCGGTGCACTTTGGTACACACGTAATTTGTCCGTGTCTTGGCTGGGTGAAACCGGCTTTCCAAGCGGGCCGGGCCGTTCGACACACGATACTTTGTGGCCGGCTTTTCAATCAGTTTGGCCTACCAACGGTCCCGGTAAAGTAGGTGGTGATTTCGAACCGATGGGTGCGTTTGGTTTACCGTTTCTGAATACCTTGTTGCTGTTGTCCAGCGGTGTAACTTGTACTTGGGCGCATCACGGTTTGTTAGCAAAAAATCGCGATCAACTGATCAAAGGTTTGATCGCTACTGTTGGTTTGGGCTTTTTGTTCGTAGCATTCCAAGCGACCGAGTATTACGAAGCCTACCATGAAATGGGTTTGACTCTGGGTTCGGGCATCTACGGTTCAACCTTTTTTATGTTGACCGGTTTTCACGGTTTCCATGTCTGTGTCGGTGCAATTATTTTATCGGTCGTGTTGTTCAGAAGCTGGAAAGGTCATTTCACCCCGGAAAACCACTTTGCCTTTGAAGCAGCCGCTTGGTACTGGCATTTTGTCGACGTGGTCTGGTTGGGTCTGTTCGTGTTTGTTTACATGATGTAACAGCTGTTAATCAAACCGGAAAAAGCGCGGTCTTTACGGATCGCGCTTTTTTTTTGTCGATTTTTAAGGGTTTGACGTTGCAGTTGCTGGATTTTGGTTGGCATGCATGCGGGCACCGATGCCGTGGGGTTGAACCATGCCTGTGGCGTACGCGATGAACAGTAGGACGAATAAGGCCAGCGAGAGACCGATACGCATGGTTAAAGCCTTGGCGGTCTTGGCCGAATCGCTGTCTTCCTTGTGTTTGACAATATGAAACAGCGCGGACCCGAGGCTGATGACGATGGCCAGGAATGCGACGATAGTGAGCGTTTTGATGAGCATGGCGGCAATAATAAATAAAAACCTGCATTCTCGGCGATTCAGGTACGCTTGCCAATAGCACATATCCACCCAGGAGCAGTCACCGATGATCAAATTTAGTATGCGGGGTATCGAATTCCGTTGTTCATTACTCGCCTTAAGCGGATACCTGCTGTTATTCGGTTTGTTGTGCGGTTTGGGGGTTTGGCAATTGGGACGCGGCGAACAGAAGTCGGTTTTACTGGCGCAACAGCAAGATGCTGTCAATGCGGAAGCCTTGGATTTAACGCCTCAAACCGGAATAGATAAGGATGTTTTGCGCTATCGGCCGGTTTTAGTGACTGGGCACTACGATATTAACCATCAGGTTTTGATCGATAACCAAACGCTAAACGGCAAACCCGGCTACCTGGTTTTAACGCCGTTTTTGCCCGATAGCGGTCAGCCTGGCATATTAGTGAACCGTGGTTGGATTCCGTTAGGCGCTTCCCGCGAAGTTTTGCCGGACATTGGTATCAGCACTGTGACGCAGCAAGTACGTGGCAGAATTAACCGTTTTCCTGAGCCAGGTCTGAAATTAAAAGGTGCGGAAATTCCGGGGGAAACTTGGCCGGTCAGAGTACAAGTAATAGATGGCCAACTCTTGGCGGATAGGTTGGGATATGCGTTGGCCGATTATCAGATCGAACTCGACTCGGCGCAGCCCGATGGCTATCAACGGCAATGGAAGATTGCTGTGGCAATCCCACCTGAAAAACATAGGGCCTATGCAGTACAATGGTTCGGCTTAGCGCTGACCTTAACAGCCCTATTTATTTGGATTAGCAGTCGAAAAATACACCGTGGATAATCAATATAAAAAAAACCGCATCACCATCGTAGTGATATTCGCCATGTCCATCGTGCCCTTTGGGTTTGCGTGGTTTTTGGCGAAAAATCCGGACATCGTTAGGCTAGGCACCAACAATGGCGTGCTGATCACTCCACCGCAAGTAACCTCGGCTGATGAATTTTCCGGTTACGACACATTTTCTGCGCAAAATATGCAGGAGTTGAAAGGCCATTGGGTGTTGGTCAATCCTGTGCCGAGGGACTGCGGGGAAACCTGTCGCGATGCCTTGTATAAAACCCATCAACTGACATTGATGATGGGTAAGGATATTGCCCGGATTCGCCGCTTGGCGGTGTTGTTTGAAAAAACTTATCAGCTGCCGGCGGAATGGCGCGATGACGGTCGCTTATTAAAAGCCTTGCCAGCCGTCTCCTTAAAGGAAAAGTTAACACAATTAAACGCGCAGCCCTTGCCGGAAGGCATGCTGATCATCATGGACCCACTAGGAAATCTGATGATGCAATACGCTCCGGGCTACGATCCTTACCAAGTCAAAAGCGACTTAAGCAAGTTACTCAGAATTTCACAAATCGGTTAGAAATATGTTCAGAAAACTAACTCTGTGCTGCGCGTTGTTGGCGCTGCTAGTCATCATCGTCGGCGCGTATGTGCGCTTAACCCACGCCGGCTTGGGTTGCCCGGACTGGCCTGGCTGTTACGGCAAGGCTTTCGTCAGTGACAGCGTGGAATTTAAAGCCGATGCGGCTGCTGTCTTTCCGCAGTATGCCTTGGATACCGCAAAAGCTTGGAAAGAAATGGCCCACCGCTATTTGGCTGGCGGCTTGGCGCTATTGGTGTTGGTTTGGTTTGGATTGGCGTGGAGGGAAAAACCGCGTTCGCCTGCAGTCATGCTGACCACTCTGGTATTGCTGTTGATAGCCGGGCAAGCCGGTTTGGGCATGTGGACGGTGACATCCGGCACGCGACCCGGCGTCGTAACAGCGCATCTGTTGTTGGGTTTTTTTACGTTTTGGACTTTAGGTTGGAGCTATTTGCGGCTTAATCCGGCTGCCGAAGCAAGGCCGGTTCGTTCCGGCCCCATCCTATTTACCGGTTTGGCGATACTGGTCTTGCTTGCGCAGATTGTGCTGGGCGGGTGGGTCAGTAGCAACTATGCCGGCCTAGCGTGTAGCGATTTTCCGCGTTGTAACGGCGAATGGTTACCGGGCGGCAATTATCTGAGTATTTTGGATCTGTTTAGGGACAGCGGTCTTTCCGCCGATGCGAAAATGGCGATACAGGCATTGCATCGCGTTTTGGCTGCTTTCACTTTCCTGGTGCTCAGCGCTTTGATGTTGTCCGCAACTTCGGAACGCCATCCAAAACCGGTGCGGTTGGCGGGAAATATCCTCAGTATGCTGTTATTACTGCAGATCGCACTAGGGATTTTTAGCGTCAAGTACCAGCTGCCTCTGGCGTTGGCCGTTGCGCATAATGCGGTCGCTGCGTTGCTGATGTTGCCGTTGCTGGGGATTCTATTTTACAGCCGTTATCGCACGGGAACCGAGGACGAAAGTGTAGCCTTCGAAGCCTCTGAGACTGTTGCAACCGAACAGGTGCCCGCGGAAGTAACTCAGGTTAGCAGCGAAGATTCTTTATATTTGCGTTTAACCACTCAGCTGAAAAAAACCAGAACCGGCCTGGGCGGGGTACTGAGCAGCTTGGCATTCGGGCAAAAGGCGCTGACCAAGGAGTTATTGGCCGACATTGAAGCCCAATTATTGATGGCCGACTTGGGCATCGAAACCACCACGCAATTGATTAAACAGCTGACCGATAGTTTGGAGCGCGATCAACTCAGCGACGGCCAATTATTGAGCCAAACCTTGAAGCAAAATTTATTAGCGATGCTGGAACCTTGCAGCCTGCCGTTGCAAATTCCCAAACAAGATGGGCCGTTCGTAATTTTGGTGGTGGGTGTTAACGGTGCCGGCAAGACAACTTCGATCGGTAAACTGGCTAAACGCTTGCAGCAACAAGGCCATAGCGTCATGTTGGCGGCGGGCGATACTTTCAGGGCCGCCGCAGTCGAGCAATTGCAAACCTGGGGCGAGCGCAACGATATTCAAGTCGTGGCACAGCATACCGGCGCCGATTCCGCATCGGTGATTTTCGATGCCTTACAGTCAGCCAAAGCCAAAGGGGTGGATGTATTGATCGCCGATACCGCCGGACGTTTGCATACCAAGTCCAACTTGATGGACGAATTGAAAAAAATCAAACGGATCATGGGCAAACTGGACGAGTCAGCCCCGCACGAGGTATTGCTGATACTGGATGCGGGCACCGGGCAAAATGCTTTGTCGCAAGCTAAACTATTCAACGAAGCGGTAGAACTGACCGGCATTGCCTTGACCAAGCTGGACGGCACCGCCAAGGGTGGCATTATATTCGCGCTGGCTAATCAACTGCATATTCCGATTCGTTTTATCGGTGTGGGCGAGCAGATTGACGATTTGCAGGATTTCAATGCGCAAACCTTCGTCGATGCCCTGTTTGTTCAAGAGTGATGCGCAGTAGTCAGATACCATGTTGAGATTCGAACACGTAAGCAAACGCTATCCCGATGCCGGCGAAGCCTTGACCGATGTCAGCTTTCATTTGCATCGCGGCGAAATGGCATTTTTAACCGGCCGTTCCGGTGCCGGCAAAAGTACGTTGCTGAAGTTGATCGCGATGATGGAGCAATGCACGCGCGGCAGCGTGTTGCTGGATGGCCAGGATATTACGCGCATCGGCGAACGGAAGATTCCCTACATGCGTCGTAATCTGGGCCTGATTTTTCAGGATTACAAACTGCTGAACGATAGAACGGTATTCGATAATGTGGCCCTGCCGTTGGTAGTCTCGGGTTATAACCACCAGGAAGTGGCGCGGCGGGTGCGGGCATCCCTGGATAAAGTGGGTCTGTTAGGCAAGGAAAGGAAACATCCCTTGGCCCTGTCCGGTGGGGAACAACAGCGCGTAGGTATCGCCCGAGCCATTGTCAATAAACCTAAATTAATTCTGGCCGACGAGCCGACGGGCAACTTGGACCCGGATCTGTCCGCCGAAGTGATGTTCATGTTCGAGCAATTCAAACAGGTCGGGGTGACGGTGTTGATAGCCAGCCACGATATAGAGTTGATTAATCATCTCGGCCATCGAGTATTGACGCTCGATAAAGGTCATTTGATAGCGAGTTGACGATGAAACGCAATCACCGCAGACAAACCGGTAGCAGGCTGCTGGAATTATTCCATGCCTATATGCTCAACCATGCCCATGGACTGTTCTCCAGTCTAGGCCGGCTGAGCCGCACGCCTTTTACTTCCACCATGACCATTCTGGTATTGGCCATCGCCATTTCCTTGGCCAGCAGTTTTTATATCGTGGTCGCCAACATCCAGCAATTAACCGGCAATCTGGAGTCCAGCAATCAGATGTCCTTGTTTTTGCACGACAACATTACCGATGCGGCCGGGCAGAAACTCGCCGAGCAAATCCAGCAAAACGGTAGTGTCATGGAAGTCAAATTCATCAGCAAGAAACAGGCGCTGGAAGAGTTCAAAGCCAATAGCGGCTTCAGCGATGCGTTGAATGCGCTGGAACGAAATCCCTTGCCGAGCGTGATTCAAGTAGTGCCCAAAAATGCGCTGGAAAGCAACGAAGACATCGAAAAATTGATGTCCGATTTTAAACAATTCCCGCAAGTCGATTTCGTGCAGGTGGATATGCAATGGGTAGCACGCTTGCAAACCATCATGCTGATTGCCAGCCGCGGTGTGATGTTGGTCAGTCTGTTACTGGGGTTTGCGGTAACGTTCATTACCGGCAATACCATTCGTCTGGAGTTGCAGAATCGCCAGGACGAAGTGTTTATTTCTAAACTGGTCGGCGCTACCCATGCTTTTATTCAACGGCCGTTTTTGTACACCGGTTTCTGGCTGGGTTTTATCTCGGGTTTTCTCGGTTGGTTGATCATGACTATCATGCTGTTGATCCTGGAAACGCCGGTGGAGAAACTATCGACCTTGTATAACAGTTCATTCGACTTACTGTTTTTGAGTTTCTCGGAGTTTATTTTGCTATTGATGATTTCGTCCATGCTGGCGGTACTTGGTTCCTGGGCGGTGTTGCACTATCAGTTGCGGCAACTAAAACCGCAATAAGCCTATGAATTTTTGGGAAACCAAGACCCTGGCGCAAATGAGCACGGAAGAGTGGGAGTCGCTGTGCGATAACTGCGGCAAGTGTTGTTTGAACAAGCTGGAAGACGAAGACACCGGAGAAATTGCTTTTACCAGCGTGGCGTGCGATTTGATCGATTTAGAAACCTGTCGTTGCACTCGTTATAGCGAGCGTTGCACGCTGGTGCCGGAATGCATCGACTTGAAGCAACATGACTTTGCCGAATACAACTGGTTGCCGTCAACCTGTGCATACCGCTTGTTAACCGACGGTGAATCGTTGCCTAGCTGGCATCCCTTGATCACCGGGACTCGCGAGTCGGTGAAAGAGGCGGGGGTGTCTATCAGCAGTTATGCGGTTAAAGAGTCGCAGGTTACCGATCTGGAAGATCATATTATCGAATGGTTGCAGCCCTGATTCAGGCTGGCTGGGCCGCCGGTCAACTTCGTTTTCCGGCGGCTTCAGGTGTGGAAAAGCCGGGATTACCGATCCCTTGGGTGGACTTTAGCTTATCCTTTGCCGGGCAACATACCTACCGTACCCGGTTTAATTCGTTTGCAACTCACTACGACATCTTCCTGACGGCATTTTGCTTCCTGTGGGTTGCTACAGGTGTCGCAAACTGTGTTACCAGTGCTTTTTACCTCGTCGACATGCCAGCCGTAACCTTGGGACTGGCAGAATTTTTTGCTGAATCTGTCGATATTGTAGTTTTTGGCAGCATTTTCCTTGGCTTTGCTCTCAACTTGGCAGTGCTCGGGGGCCAGAGTGTTCGCCATTATGTCTCGATAAATATATTCGGTAGCCTGGACGGGGCTAGCTAACAATAAAGAGGCTAACAAGGTGCCGATAAAAGTGGTTTTCATCATATTAATCCTCGCGGTTGCCGATGACTCGGATGTTCATTAAGCGATTCTCTTCGGCAATTTGATCCTTGATGGGGGCAAATTTTTCGTTTTCGCTCATTTTTACCGCCAGGATGGCGCCAACAACAACTGCGGTAGCCAGCACCAAATACAACACGAAGTTATCTTTTTCTTGTTTTACTTCTGTCATGGTTTTACCTCTTATAATAATAAATCGGCCAGTGCCGAACCGAATTTGTATTGAAAAACCTGTTCGCCCTTTAACGGGGCCGGCACTGATTTGACGTCAATCTTAGCGATTTCTCCGATACCTATAGCATGCTCGCGCCGTCGAGCCAGATCGAATATTTCGCTGAAAGCATTGAATGCATCAGCCAGGAATTGCGTTACACCTCCATGTAAGCAGCTACGGATTGAAAACACCTGATTTAGGCATTTCTGAGCTGCTTCATGGTAGCGAATCGAAACAATAAAAGAAATGCGCGGGCTTGTCAAACAAATATCGTATCAATATTATACGTTTGCCGTTGTTTTCGCAAAGACTGTCTGCAAGTGGTGTTTGGATTTTGCACTATTATCTGCTCTCCCCAATCTGATCAGGCGCGATTTGGCGTAAAAAGCCGACGGCGCTTTATTTGAAAAGTCTGGAAAAAGCAGCATCTACCGGCGATAAAATATTCGCGAAGTTGAAATTGGCGATTATCCTGGTAGTCTTCGATGCTGTTCTTGTCTAATTACTTTACTCACAGAAATAGAAAAATCTCATATGCAAACATTGACTAGAAAAATTAAAAAATATGTGACGGTGATTTTTTTAGGTGCATTGCTTCCGGCGCTAAACCCGGCTTGGGCGGAATCCGATAAGCAACTCCAGGAAAAAACGCTTAAAGCGCGGGAATTGATTCATCAGAAAGACATGGATCATTCCGCCCATGCGGAACTCGCGGACAAAACCGAGGGATTTCGCGGCGTGTTTTACGGTTATTTGCCCTGCAAGGAAAAAGATTGTGATGGTTTCAAAATGACCTTGTCTTTGAAACAAAAGAACAATTACTTATTGGTCACTCAATACGCAAAAGCCTCTTCCAGAGAGTTTTACGAGAAAGGCAAGTACGACTGGGATGACAAAACTCACATACTGTCGTTAACCTCCAATAAAGGCGATCTGAATCGCAAATTCAGCATCAAAGACGAAGGAACGTTGATACACCTGAATAGCGACGGTACGCCCATGCTCGGCGACCAGGACGATTACACGCTGGCAAGAAGCGATAAATCCAAATCGCGGGAAGTGCATATTCATTAAGCTCTTCCCTGAAGGGTCTAGCCGGTTTTAGATGACGCCGGCTAGTTACATGATAGGCTGTCGGATGCAAAGCGCCGATACAGCCTAGAGAGTATGAAATTTACTCTAATTCAGCTAAATAGTCGTTTTTCAACTTCACATAATGTTTGGCCGAATATTCCAGAAAAGCTTTTTCGTCATCGGTCAAAGCCCGGATTTGTTTGGCGGGTGTACCGACATATAAATAACCGCCTTCCAGCTTCTTGCCGGGCGGCACTAAAGCACCGGCACCCAGCATCACATAATCTCCCAGTTCGGCATCATCCATCACAATTGCACCTATGCCGATGAGACAATAATCGCCTATCGTACAGGCATGCACTACGGCGCGATGACCGATAGTGACGCCTTTACCGATTGTCAACGGATGGCCTTGCGGCGAATAGTCGCCGGCGTGGGAAACATGCAACACCGAGCCATCCTGAACGTTGGTGCCTTCGCCGATGGTAATAGCTTCGACGTCTCCGCGTATCACCGTGGTCGGCCATACCGATACATCGTCGCCTATTCTCACATCGCCGATCACGACCGCCGCTTCGTCGATGTGCACGTTTTTGCCGACCTTGGGTTGTTTGCCTTTATATGCTCTGATTGCCACCGCAACTCCGGTTCTTTGCCATAATTAAACCGCGATGTTACGCAATTAATCGATTCTTCTCCAGTCCAGCGAGGGTAGTAATGGCATTTATAGACGGTATCAGACGGCAACTACGTTCGGTTATCGAATGGGAAAACCCCGATCCAGATCTGTTGTTGGCACAATGGACTGAAAACGGCGACGAAATCAAAAATGCCTCCAAATTAATCGTCGGTCCGGGGCAGGGCTGTATTTTCGTGTATCAGGGCCAGGTCAAAGCGGTGATCGAAGAACAATGCATGATCAATTTAGAAACCGATAACGTGCCGTTTTGGACTACGATCAAGAAATTCATGCAGTTTTTCGAGAGCGAACATAAGGTGGGGATTTATTTCTTCCGCAAAACCAAGATTCTCGATCAGAAATGGGGCACCACTTCGCCAATTAAATATCAGGACCCGAAATATCATTTCCCGGTCGCTTTAAAAGCTTACGGCAACTACAGCTACCAAATAGCCGATGCCAACGATTTTTTCGTCAATATCGTCGGCAGCCATAACCAGATGCGCATTGACGATTTCCGCAACATTCTTTCGGCGCGGATCATTAATCCCATTTCCGACTATCTGGCGGAATGTCAGTATAGCTTTGCCGACATCGACGCCAACCGCGACGAAATAGCTCGCGGCATAGCCATTAAGCTGGCCATCGTGTTTCGCAAGCTGGGTTTTAGCATTAGTGATTTTCGTATCGAAGGTACTGATTTTGATGAAGACACTTTGCGCCGCATTAACCGTATTGCCGACCTGACCGCTGAAGCGCAAGCCGCGCAAGCGGTGGGTTTGGATTATGCCAAGGTGCAGCAGTTGGACGCCTTACGCGATGCGGCTCGCAACGAAGGCGGCGGCGCCGGGCTTGGGATGGGGATGGGCGCGGGCATCGGCTTGGGGCAAGGTATGGCCCAGTCGCTGGGCGCGACGACTAATCAGGTTGCTGCCGATAGCAATCAAACCGTCGCCAAGTTGACCGAATTGAAGCAGCTATTCGAAGCGCAGCTAATAACCGAGACCGAATACGCCGCCAAGAAACAACAAATATTGGATAAGTTTTAGCATGGCCAACTGCACGAGTTGTTCCGCACCCTTGCCTGCCAACACACAGTATTGCAGTTATTGCGGCGTCCGCAACGACATCGATTTGCTAGGCAAGCACGACTATCAAGTCATCGATGCCACCAGCGAGCGAGTTTGCCCGGAATGCGCGCAAAGCCTGCAAACCATTAGTCTGGATGCCGCCGGTTCCCTACATATCGAGCGGTGCGCCAATTGCTATGGCTTATTTTTCGATCCCGGTGAAATAGAAACCTTGCTGGATAGCGCGGTGGCGCCTGTGGTTACCGTCAACCTGGAACTACTGAGCAATATTAATAAGGACCGCTACCCGAAAAATGCCACCGTAAAATACCTTAAATGCCCGGTGTGCCAGGTGTTAATGAATCGGGTGATCTACGGCTATCGCAGCGGAGTGATTATCGACCAATGCAGAAGCCATGGCATCTGGTTGGATGGTGGACAAATCAGTCATCTGCTGGAATGGAAAAAAGCCGGCGGCCAGATTTTGAATCAGCAAAAAATCACTGCCAAACAAGAAAAAGCCAGCTCCGAGCAATTCAAAAAGGCCTTTCGGAAAGACTATTCCCGCCCGCAACAAAGCTATGGCGAACAAAGCATCGACGGCGATTTAGTGGCGTCGGTCGCCGAAGTGATATTCAAGATTTTTGAGTAACTTTAGTGTCGCCGGTTGTACTTGGGCTGTGATTTTTTTGAATAACGCCGAAGCAGGTCGGTTTTGCGCTATTTTCAATCGGGATTTCTGTGTGAGTGCTTTGCCTTGCTAAAATCGCCGTGCCGCCATATTCTTATTCGATAAGTCGGGCCCTAAAATGCCTCGATTGAGGTTGGGTTTCGAATTCGCGTTAAAAAACCAAAAGACACCCATCCGCGGTGTTGCAATAACAAAAATGTCCGGCTCTGACAGCTCGGAAAATGCCCAAGAACAATATTTAGCGAGTAAGGATGGTTGATGAATAGTTATGCTCAGGACGGTTCCAAAATCGGCAAAATTGCCGTACTTTTGCCTTGTTATAACGAGGGGCTGTCGATCAGAAAAGTGGTTGACGATTTTCGTAAAGAGCTTCCGGATGCTACCGTCTACGTTTACGACAATCGTTCTTCCGATAACACAATTGCAGAGGCCACTCTAGCGGGCGCGGTGGTGAGATCAGAACCGTGGCCGGGGAAAGGCAACGTCGTCAGGCGCATGTTTTCGGATGTCGATGCCGATATCTACATCATGGCCGACGGCGACGGCACTTACGATTCTAAAGTTGCCGGGCAAATGATACAGCGTTTGGTGGACGAACATTTGGATATGGTTGTAGGTACCCGGCGTAACGTATTCGAAAATGCCCATAGGGCCGGCCATGGTTTTGGTAATCGGCTGTTTAATGCGATGTACCGCAGTCTATTCGGGCCGCTGTTTACGGACATTTTTTCCGGCTATCGAGTTTTTTCGCGGCGCTTCGTAAAAAGTTTTCCGGCGATATCCAGCGGTTTCGAGATAGAAACCGAAATGTCCGTTCATGCCAGTCAATTGCGCATGCCCATCGCGGAAATGCCCACCGATTACGGCGCGCGCCTAGAGGGCTCCGCCAGCAAACTGCGTACGGTTCGGGATGCGTTCAGAATACTGTTTACCTTTCTGATATTGTTCAAAGAAATTCGTCCGGCGCGTTTTTTTGGCGTGCTTGCGATGGGCCTGATTCTGATTGCGCTGGTTCTGGCTCTGCCGCTATTGCTGACATATTTAGATACTGGCTTGGTACCGAGATTTCCCACCGCTATTCTGGCAACAGGCATAGTGCTATTGGCTGGCATATTCACGGTTTGCGGTTTGATTCTGGATAGCGTCGCCCGCGGCCGCCTCGAACAAAAGCGCATGTGGTATATGACAAACAGCAGAAGTCAGGCATAGGTTGTAATCCGGATGTTTATTCGCTTCCTGCTCGTCGGCGGAGCCGGCTTTTGTATCGATGCCGGTCTGACTTTTTTGCTGATACAGCTTAGCTTGGCGCCTTGGTTGGCGCGTATTCCGGCTATTTTTTCCGCAATGCTATTTACGTGGTTGGCCAATCGGTGTTTTACCTACCAAGTCGAACATTCCCGTTCTATCCGCGAAGGCGGGCGCTATATGCTGGTGGCATTGAGCATGGCTTTAATCAATTACCTGATTTACTTGGTTTTGGTTAGTTATGGCTTGTTGCCGATGTTGGCGGTGACCTTGGCAACCGCTTGTCAGACCATTCTCAGTTTTCACGCCTATCGTTATTTCGTATTCAGTGATGCCGCCGCCGGTAATACAAACAGCGATTTGCGGCAGAAATTATCTAGCGGAACAAGTTTGGAGGGCTTTGTTAGGGCAAGCTCTTGGTATCCGGATTTGGCTGTATTTGGTATTGCCACCGCGATTCTCGCGGCGGCAATGATAGTTTTGCGCGGCTTGGACAGTGGCTTGACCGGCAGCGACGAGGGGTCTCATTTTTTGAATGCGTATCTGATCTGGTCGTATGTCACCACAGCATTCGGGCAGAATCCCATGCAGTACGCCACCGATTTTTACGTGCATTACCCCAAGATTTCGATTGGGCATTGGCCGCCGCTGTACTATGCGTTTCTGTCATTATTCTTCTTCATCCTGCCGCATGCTACCTTTCCGTTCATGCTGGTCAATTTGCTGATAGGGGCGCTACCAGCTTTATTGGTGGCACGTATTACCAGGCAAGTTCTGGGTATGCCTTGGGCGCTTTTGGCGGCGATTGCTTATGTCTGCATGCCCGTCACCATTAATAACACCTTGCGATTAATGTTGGATCAGGCTTTGGTTGGCTTGTGCGTGTTGGCGGCCATGCAGTGGAGTGGTTACACCCAACAGCCCACCTTACGCAGAGGTTTGACCTACGCGGCTTTAACGTCAGCCGCTATCCTGGTAAAAGGCAACGGCTGGTTAATGGGCGTATTCCCATTTTTCCATATTGCTCTGACGGGACGTTGGCAGATACTGCTGAATTGGCGTACATACGTATCGGGTTTCGCGGCGTTGGCTGTCGTGGGGGCCTGGACGGTAGTCACCTACAAAATATCCAGCGATGGTTTCAATTACGCTTGGGGTATGGATTACTTTGTTTTGGCTTTATCGGCGTTCCTTCCAGCCATATACGCCAATATCGGGCCGATAGGGACAATCGCGGCGCTAGTCGGGGTAGTCGTCAGTGTGAGCGGCAGGGCGGATCCTGCTATAAGGGAGGCGGGGCTTACCGGCCTGGCCATGGTGCTTGCCACTATTATCTTTCATGCCATCGTGCCGGTGGATTTGGATCAGCGGTATATGTCGTCCGCCATGCCTTATATGGCGATTTTTATCAGCATGGGTGCCGCAGCCGCAGTACGGCGTTGGCAGTGGGCATTTGCTAGGCCTTGGCTGGTGGCAACAGTCTTGATCTTTGTGTTTTGCGCTCCCGGCTGGTTTTTTCTTGTCGACCGCGCGCCAAGGTTTGATTTGCGCATGGATTTGGTAGCCGAACAAATTATCAGCCAGGCGCCGGGTACGGTGACGATTGTCGACGGGCATGCGGGTACGGAGGGTGCGTTCGCTGCCGAATTGGCGTTACGCGACAAGTTTTTGCAGTGCTACGTGGTGCGAAGTTCGCAGTTGTTGGCAAAATCGGACTTCATGGGTAAACGCTACGCCCTAAGAACGGAGTCGCCGCAAGCCGTGTTGGATTTGCTGGATCAGGTTTCGGCAAGTGCTGTGGTAGTTGCTGAAGGCCCGTTAATCGAACCGCATTTTGCCCACTCTGATTTGTTGCTTTCGGCATTGAAACAGCCGAATTCGCCGTTTCGATTAGCGCAAACTTATCAGCACTACCGGCACGATGGCCGAACCTATTTGTATCTGCGCGACACGCCGATACGATTGGATCGGGAAGCGGTCAAGCGTGTCAATTTTCCCGAAAAAGCGCCACTATGACGCATGGTAGAAAAGGCGGCTTGAGCCGGTTCTCGATTACACATTCAGCACCCCCGGCAGAAAAAACTCCGCGACCAACAACGGTTGCCGATGGATCGCATAAACCGTTCGCCGCCCCCAAATAGCATCGTCTACACCAACCGCCGTTTGCAAACCTGGCGACCAAATGCCTGTATCAGCCCGACTGAACTGTCTCTGGCGGCGCTCCAAATCCGGATAGGCGAAAATCACTTCACCCAAGGGCCTGGTGCCGAGATGGGATAAATTACGGTGGGCGATTTCGATGGTCGGCTCCGGTAGGATGGTGCGGGCCAGTACCAAGGGCTCGCCATCGGCATGCAGTAACACTTCCCGGATCAATTGGTAGCGGCAGGGCGGCAAGCCCAATAGTCGGCATTCGTCTATGAAAGCCGGCTTCCAGCGGTGGAATAACACTTTTACGCCGAAGCGGCTGCCGTGGATGCCGCGCAGACGTTTGGTCAGCGAGCCGGTTTCATTGAGCCAGGATTGCAGATCGTTCGGCAGTTGCCGTTGGCTGCTTGGTTCGTGGCTTTTCCAGATGGGCGGGCGGCTGAATAGAAAACTTTTGTCGGGCAAGCGTTAAACCTCGGCGTAATGGCGGCTATGGCCGATCCAGCGTTGGATCAGCGGTTGAATGACATTGGGGTGTTGGCTGTGGATCAATTGCGCGGCGGCTGGGATCAGTTCCAGCAGGTCTCTGTCGCGCTCTAGGTCGGCGATTTTGAACTGTATCTGCCCGGTTTGGCGGGTGCCCATCACTTCGCCGGGGCCGCGCAATTCCAAGTCTTTCTCGGCTATGACGAAGCCGTCGTTGCTTTCTTTCAGGATAGCCAGGCGTTGCTTGCCGGCTTGCGAGAGCGGTGATTGATACAGCAGCAGGCAATAGCTGTCCTGGTCGCCGCGGCCGACGCGGCCGCGCAATTGGTGGAGCTGCGACAAGCCCAAACGCTCCGGATTTTCGATGATCATCAGGCCGGCGTTGGGTACGTCCACACCCACTTCTATCACCGTGGTGGCGACCAATAAATCGCAATCGCGATTTTTAAAGGCTTGCATCACCGCGTCTTTTTCCGCGGCTTTCATCCGGCCATGCACCAGGCCGACACGCACGTTCGGCAAGGCTTGGCATAGATAGGCTGCGGTTTTCTCGGCAGCCTCGCATTGTAGAGCCTCGGATTCCTCGATCAAGGTGCAGACCCAATACGCTTGGCGTTGCTGCGCCACCCAATGTTCGATACGGCCGATGACTTCTTCGCGGCGTTCCGAGGAAATTACGCTGGTGGCGATGGGTTTACGGCCGGGCGGCAGCTCGTCGATGATGGAAATGTCCAGGTCGGAATATTGCAACATCGCCAGGGTGCGCGGAATGGGCGTGGCGGTCATGATCAATTGATGGGGCCTTAAGCCGCCGTGCTGGCCTTTCTCGCGCAAGGCCAGGCGCTGATGAACCCCGAAGCGGTGTTGTTCGTCGATGACGATCAAACCCAGCTTGTGAAAATGCACGCTGTCTTGAAATAGCGCATGTGTGCCAATCACGATGTTCGCCGAACCGTCGGTTAGCGCTTCCAAAGTGGCTTGCCGGGATTTGCCTTTTAATTGGCCGGTCAGAAACAGCACTTGATAGCCGGTCTCGGCGAACCATAGGCTGAAGTTACGAAAGTGTTGTTCGGCCAACAATTCGGTAGGTGCCATGATCGCGACTTGATAACCCGAGTTCAGCGCCAGCAAACTTGCCAGAGCCGCCACTACGGTTTTGCCGGAACCGACATCGCCTTGCACGAGGCGCAGCATCGGTTGTGCTTGGCGGCAATCGCTTTCGATTTCGGTGCAAACCCGCTGTTGTGCTGCGGTCAGTTGAAACGGCAAGCCTTGCAGGAATGCCTGATTCGCAGCCTGGTTTATTTCGAAAACCGGCGACTGCCAGCTTTTATAAGCCAATTTGCCTTGCAATAGCGCCAGATGGTGGGCTAAAAATTCCTCAAAAACCAGGCGTTTTAAGGCGGGCAGGGAGCCGCCGCTGATGATCTCCGCCGATAACTGCGGTGGCGGATTGTGTAGAGTTTGCAGCGCGTCGTTCAGCGTAGGGTAGCCATACTCGGCCAACAAATTGGCCGGTAGCCAGTCCGTGATCGCGTTGTCGCTTGCCAAACATAGTGCTAATGCCTGTTTGATGGCTTTACGCAATGCGGATTGGGAAATACCTTCGGTCAGCGGGTAAACCGGTGTTAACGTGGTTTCCAGGAGTTGCTCGGCAGCAGAAACGATTTTATATTCCGGATGCACCATTTCTAGGCCGTTGTAACCGTAACGGATTTCACCGAAACAGCCGAGCAGGGTGCCGGGTTTAAGTTGTTGGCTTTGTTGGACGGTGAAGTGAAAAAACCGGATCGACAAATTGCCGCTGTCGTCGGCAATGCGGCAAATCACGCTGGGCCGGCCACGCTGGATGCTGTCGGTAAATTCGACCGTACCGCAGACCAACGTGGTCATGCCCGGCAATAATTGAGCGATGGGAACGATACGGCTGCGGTCCTGATAACGCAAGGGTAGGTGGAATAATAGGTCTTGCAGGGTATGGATGCCCAGTTTTTCCAGGCGGGCGGCGGATTGTGAACCGATGCCTGTCAGCGAGGTGACAGGCTGTTTATGCGGTTCCGGATGGTTCATGAATACACAAATGAGGCCAGTTAAAGCGCCCCGTTGGCTTTATCAGTAGTATTCGTTGCGCAATACCATCACGCCGTCCATTTCCACGCCGACGCCTTTGGGTAATGCCGCAACGCCAATCGCGGCGCGAGCGGGGTAGGGTTGGCTGAAGTACTCGGCCATGATTTCGTTGACGATAGGAAAATTGCTTAAATCGGTCAGAAACACATTGAGTTTGACGATGTCGTTGAAATCGCCACCGGCGGCTTCGGCTACCGCTTTCAGGTTATCGAATACCCTGCGGATATGCACGGCGATGTCGCCGTCGACGACTTGCATGGTTTCCGGGTCAAGCGGGATTTGCCCGGATAAATAAACCGTCTCGCCGACTTTGACGGCTTGCGAATAGGTGCCGATGGCTTGCGGGGCCAATGGCGTCGAGATGATTTCCTTGTTCATGCTATGCCTTGATGCGGGTAATTTTTAAAACGATGGAGAGTTTTTTCAGCTTGCGGATGATATTGGCCAGATGCACGCGATCCTTTACGGCTAAGGTCAGCAAATCCACCGATACGCGATCATCCTGGCTGACCACCGTAATATTTTCGATATTGGAATCCATGCTGGAGATGGTCGAGGCGATGGTGGCCAGCGAACCGCGTTGGTTTAACAATTCGATGCGAATTTCTGCGGGGAATTCGCCGCTGGCTTCCGGGCTCCATTCCACATCCAGCCAAGTAGTCTGTTTTTTTCTGACTTCATTGCTGTTGCGGCATTCGTGATGATGGACGACGATGCCCTTGCCGGGATTGAAGAAGCCGATAATCGAGTCGCCGGGAATTGGCCGGCAGCATTTGGCTAGGCTCACGACGATGCCTTCGGTGCCTTTGATGATTAAAGGCGTTTTATGCGTCGATTCGTTGTCGTCGAGTTTGACGGCCGCGTTCACGTCGGTTTGGCTGATGCGTTTGGCCACCAGAAAAGGCATGCGATTGCCCAGGCCTATGTCTTCCAGCAACTCGTTCATCGAGTGTTTTTTCAACACCTGCAATACCTGGATGATACGGGTGTTATCGACATTTTCCAGTTGAATGCCCAGGCTTTGCAATTCTTTTTCCAGCAGGCGGCGGCCCAGATTGATCGCTTCCTGCTGATTGAAGTTTTTCAAATAGGCGCGGATGCAGCTGCGGGCCTTGGCGGTGGTGACGTAGTTCAGCCAAAGGGGATTCGGTCTGGCCCAAGTGGCGGTAATGACTTCCACCGTCATACCGTTTTCCAGCTTGGTTTGCAGCGGCACCAGTTTCTTGTCGATGCGCGCGGAAATACAGGCGTTGCCGACATCGGTATGTACCAGATAAGCAAAATCGACAATAGTCGCGCCGCGCGGCAGCTTGATGATTTTGCCTTTGGGGGTAAACACGAAAACTTCTTGCGGGAACAGATCGACTTTTAGGTTATCGATGAATTCCAGCGAATCGCCGGCGGATTTTTGAATCTCCAATAAATCGCGCAGCCATTCGTTGGCGCGAGCCTGGATGGTTTCACTTTTATCGTTGTCGGATTTGTATAGCCAATGTGCAGCAATTCCCGATTCCGAAAGACGATGCATCTCGTGGGTGCGAATCTGAATTTCGATAGGTACACCGTAAGGGCCAATCAATATGGTGTGCAGCGACTGATAGCCGTTGGCTTTGGGCAAGGCTATGTAGTCCTTGAAGCGGCCGGGAACTGGTTTATATAAGTTGTGTACGCAGCCTAAAGCCCGGTAACAGTCGTCGACCTGATGGCAATAAATGCGGAAAGCGTAGACATCAAAAACGTCGGTAAAGGAAATCCGTTTACTGAGCATTTTTTGATAAATGCTGGCGATGTTTTTTTCTCGGCCCGCTACTGCGCCGTCCAAGTTGGATTCGTTTAGACGATTTTGGATGGCATTCTGGATGGTGTCGATGATTTCCTTGCGGTTACCGCGCGATTTTTTCACGGCATTATTGATAGCCGTATAGCGGTTGGGATAGAGCGCTTTAAAGCCCAACGATTCCAACTGATGCCGCACGTCGTTCATGCCCAGCCGATTGGCGATGGGGGCGTAAATTTCCAGCGTTTCCTTGGCAATGCGGCGTTTTTTATCGACCGGCATATTGCCCATGGTTTGCATATTGTGCAAACGGTCGGCGAGTTTAACCACGATTACCCGTAGGTCTTGCGCCATGGCCAGAAACATTTTTCTGACGTTTTCCGCTTGCGCTTCGGCGCGGGAACGGCTGTCGATTTTGGAGAGTTTGGTCACGCCATCAACCAGTTCGGCCACTTCGACGCCAAACTGTTCCCCCAGTTGTTCCTTGCTGATAGGGGTGTCTTCGATGACATCGTGCAGAATGGCCGCCATGATGCCATGGTGATCCATGTGCATGCTGGCCAGTGTGATCGCTACGGATACCGGATGGCAGATATAGGCTTCACCGCTTCTGCGGAATTGCCCGGAATGCGCGGCCGCACCGAAATGGTAGGCGCGGATCACATCGTTGATTTGTTCTTGGTCGAGATAGCTGCGCAGGATCTCGCAGAGCTGGTGAAGAAGTTTTTCTTCAGGATGCTCGATAGCAGGTAGCGCTGGTGCGGGTTTGACAGCTATCTCGGGCATGGGTGTTAGATTTCCAGATGGGTTTCCGAAACGTAACCTGCGCGATGCAAACGGTCGATATTTTCTTCGTTGACAAAGCCTGCGGCTATTTCACGAAGTGCCAGCACAGTGTCTTTATCTTTGCCGCGTGGAACGAATTCATCGGCGCCTTTTTCCAACTGCCGTGCTCTTTTGCTGGCGAGTAACACCAATTTGAAACGGTTTTCAACATTTTCCAAACAATCTTCAACGGTAACGCGTGCCATTATTAAACCTTATCTGAGTTTGCGGGGGATCTTCGCCCGATAGACTTTAACAGTACTGAGCGGACAGGGTTGAATTATAAGATAAACGGCGCACTTAGGCCAATCGAGGCTGCAAGCGGCTAGGTGGAGAAAGTAAAACGACAGGCAATAAAAAGCCCGCTATACGCGGGCCCGTCCTGTTTGTTGTAATTATTATTGTTATTGTGTTGGACGCCTGCCTTAGGGCAGTTTAGTCAAGCAATTACTATTTTATAGTTATTATTATCAGCCGTTTTACCGGCTGTTTCCCTCCCCCCTCAAAGATGCAACCCGTTAAGGTTGAATGCACTCCGTATTCAAGGTGGGCGCAGTGTATTTTAAAAAAAACCGGGTGTCCAACAAAAAAATCAGTTTTATTTCGGGAAATGGTTTTGCCCCGAAATTAATTTTCTTAAACAAAAACTTAGCTAGCATCAGGTTTATCTAATGTTTGAAATTAGCGTTCCATTCGGCGCGATTCTTCCTCGCTGAGAAAGAAATTTAGCCGTTCGTTGAGGATGGCTTGTAGCTGAAAGCTGAGATCAGTCTGTTGTTTTGCCAATCTGATTTGCATGATCGCCGCTTCGGTTTCGCCGCTGGCGTAATAGTATTCGGCCATGTAGCGATGCGATTCTCCGGGCTGTTTGAGGTCGGCGAAAATCTGTGCGAGTAGTTCGTAATAATACGGCTGGTCTTTCTCGCTATCCGACAAGCTTTGTAACACTTGTTTTGCGCGTTGCGGTTGAGCGTTCTTGACCAGGCTGCGGGTATATTGAATTTTTAGGGCGTCATTGCTGGGGAAGGTGTTAATCGCTTTCTCAAATAATTTGCCGGCTTTTTCGTATTCGTGCGCATCCATCGCTGTGCGGGCCAGCGCCGATATATATTGTGGTTGCGACGGATATTGCTCGGTGAGTTTTTGAAAAATTTCGCTGGCTGCGGGGTATTGTTGATTTTCCAAATATACCAAGCCCATGCCATAGCGGGCGACAGCTCTTTGTTCCGGCGTGCCTTGCATTTCGAGCGTGGTGAAATGCTGTAGCGGAGTGCGTTTGTCCTGCGCAGTCAGCACGGTAAGCTTGGCCTTGGTCAACAAATACGCTAATGAATCCGGATATTGCCGGTAGGGATAGATTTCCGCTCGGCCGCGGGTGTCGGCCACCCGATTTTCGGATACCGGGTGGGTTCTTAAAAATTCAGGTACGCCTTTGCCGTAATACCGCGTCGATTGCTGTAAGCGTTCGAAAAAAGTCGGCATGCTGCGCGGGTCGTAATTGGCACCGGCTAGGGTTTGCATACCCACCCGGTCTGCTTCTTTTTCGTGGTCGCGGGTAAAATCGATTTGAAACTGAATATTGCCGGCTTGGATGGCCATTAAAGCCGCTTGGCCCATATTGGGGGACTGGGTGCCGATCAAAATCGCCGCCAACGTGGCGGCGACGGTCGGGATCGACAACTTGCTGGCTTTTTCAATGGACCTGTATAAGTGGCGTTGGGTAACGTGAGCAATCTCGTGAGCCATTACCGATGCCAGTTCGCTCTCCGCTTCGGTCAAAAGGATCAAGCCGGAATTGACGCCGATATATCCTCCTGGGCCGGCAAAGGCGTTGATATTGGGGTCCATCACGACAAAAAAGTGGAAGGGATTCGAAGGCGTGTCGCTGTGGGACGCTAATTGCCGACCTATGTTCTGGATGTATTGTTGGATTTCCACATCCTGATTAATTTCGGCTTGTTGATGCAAATTACGAAAAAAAGCCTCGCCGAACTCCTTTTCCTGAGCGGGTGAAATGATCGCGCCTGCTGAATCGCCCATGTCCGGCAGTTGGATTTTTTCGATGTCCAAGGCTCGCGGCGACGGACAGAACAGGATCAGGCCAAGGCTGAAAATAAGAGGCTTAATTGTCATGGAAGCTCGGACTGGAAGCAGTAAGTTTGGTTCAATGGCGAAACAATGCGCGGCAAAAACGGGCAGCTTGAACGTGCTCGTATTAAAATAGGCCGAATATTGAATTTAACGATTATTTTACAGCGCGATGAAATATGCCGTACAAGTTAATGCCAGTCCTTACGCCAGCAATGCCGGCCTGAACGCCTATCGTTTTATTGAGGCGGCGTTGGCGGCCGAGCACCAAATTCTGCGAGTATTTTTTTACAAGGAGGGTATTTATCATGCTTTCCGTTATGCCCAGCCGCCTGAGGATGAATTTTCGATTACTCGACATTGGTCGGCTTTGGCTGAGCAATATGGTGTGGATTTAGTGGTGTGCATCTCGGCGGCGCAGCGCCGGGGTTTATTGTGCCTTGATGAGGCTGCACGTCAGGGTAAGCAGGATGACGACACGGCGCCGGGGTTTCGGATAGCCGGTTTAGGACAGTGGCTGGAGGCGACTCTGCTGGCTGACCGCAGTATTGTCTTCGGTTAAATGTGCCATGAAACGTTATCTATTTATCATGCACCGCTTGCCTTACAGCGGGGGGCATCTGCAAGAAACGCTGGATGCGATTTTGACTGCCGCGGCCTTTGATCAGCACGTCGCCTTGCTTTTTGTCGACGATGCCGTGTGGCAATTAAAAAATCAGCAGCAACCTGGCGGATTAGATTTAAAGGATACCTCGGCAATTTTTCAGGCCTTGCAAATTTACGACGTTAACGATTTGTACGTAGAAGAAGAATCTTTGCAGGAGGCCGGACTCACATCCACCGATCTAATCTTGCCTGTCGTCAGTCTGCCGCGTGTCGAAGTTAGCCGCTTGATGCATCGTTACGATCTTATTATTTCTGATTGATGCTGTGGAATTAAACAGTTGAAGCCGCTTAAGCTAAAATTCTTTATTCGTAATATTTACCCCACTTAAGTAGACCGAGGACGAGCACACCATGGCGGATGAAATTGAAGAAAAAAGGCGTTATTTTCGAGTCAACGACACGATAAATCTGCTGCACAAAGTCATCGACAAAAAAAATGTCGACGCCTTGAGTCATGTCTCTAATGATGTATTGGGCAATTGTTCATTGACCTCCGCCTTGGACGTGTTGGCGCAGGAAGCTCGCATGTTGTCGCCGCGCCTGGAAAGGCGCGATCCGGAAATGTTTGAATATCTGAAGATCATCGACACCAAAATCAACCTGATCGCCCAGGCGATCAGCGCACAGAGCGAAGAGTTTTCCGAACACGATACCCGCGACGTCAGTCTCAGCGCCACTGGGTTAGCTTTTAGCAATGAAACACCTATAGCGGTTGGCGAACTTCTGGAACTGCGGATGCTGCTGACCTCCTGTATGGCGGTGATCGTGGCCTACGCGAATGTTGTCCAGTGCAAGGATATTTCCGGTGAAAGCCCGGAGCGGCCGTTCTTTATCTGTGTTGAGTACGTCAATCTCAAAGAAGACGATAGAGAGCTGTTAATCAAGCATGTCGTCAAGAAACAATTGCAACAATTGCGTGATAAAAACGAGTTTTAGCTGCATAGTCCGGCTTTACTGCGCGTTCGACAGGTTGGCGATTGATCTCTCCTAAACTTAAACAACTTTTACATGTCCTGGCGGACGGCCAATTTCACTCGGGGACCGAATTGGCGGGTTTGCTGAGCGTGAGTCGTTCGGCGGTATGGAAACACTTAAGTGTGTTGTCCGAATTCGGTATCGAGTTACTAGCGGTGTCGGGCAAAGGTTACCGTTTGCAAAGCCCTTTACAGTTGTTGGACGAGCAACAGATCGATCAGCATTTGGAGGGGCATGCTCGATCCTTGCTGGGTGAACTGGAAATTCACGACGAGATTCACTCTACCAATACTTATTTATTGGATAGGGCGCGGCAGGGCGTTGGTATCGGCTCTGTCTGCCTGGCCGAACGGCAAACCGCGGGGAAAGGGCGGCGCGGCAGATATTGGGTTTCGCCGTTTGGTCACAATATTTATTTATCAATTTTGTGGCGTTTCCAGGGTGGGCCGGCTGCGATCAGCGGATTGAGTCTGGCGGTTGGGGTGGCGGTAATCCGGGCGTTGCGAGGTTTCGGGATTGTTGATGTGGGTTTGAAATGGCCGAACGATATTTATTGGCGACAACGTAAATTGGCGGGGATTTTGATTGAGGTGTCCGGGGAAAGTAGCGGGCCTTGCCATGCGGTGATAGGGTTGGGTTTAAATGTGTATTTGCCGGTACATGAAGGTCAGGCCATCGAACAGGATTGGGTCGATTTGCACGGTATTTTGACGGAGTCGGTTCATGGTCAGCGCAATCGGCTGGTGGGCGAGTTATTGAATCAGTTGCTACCGGTGCTGGCGGATTACGAGACCCGTGCACTGGGGCATTATCTCGACGAATGGCGTAGCTACGATTGCATGCAAGGCAAACAGGTCGATATTTTTATGCACGAGCAGAGCTTTAGCGGCGTGGTGGCGGGCATCGACGATCAAGGCCTGTTGTTGCTGGAACTCGCCGATGGCGAAACCCGTGTGTTTGCGTCCGGCGAAGTCAGTTTTCGGCGCTTATGATTTTACTGGTCGATATTGGCAACTCACGTCTGAAATGGACCCAGGCAGAGGCCGGTGTGCTGAAACCGACGATGTTTATGGATTATCGCCAAGCGGATTTTCCGGAACGTTTGCGTGAGTTTTGGCTGGGTATCCCCGCACCCAAGCAAATGGCTATGGCGTCGGTATCGGAAAATGCTCTGACCGTTTTATTGGGCGACATGGCGCGGGGACTATGGCCCGGTGTAGAGCTGATCATGCCGCAGTCTTCGCAAACAGCTTTTAACGTCAAAAATGCATACGCTGAGCCGGAGAAGTTGGGTGTGGACCGCTGGTTGGCATTGCAAGCGGCACATCGTTATTATCCTGGGGATACCTGTGTTGTCGATTGTGGCACCGCCATCACAATAGATTTCATCGAGAGCGATGGCAGGCATCTGGGCGGCTTAATCAGTCCGGGGTTGTTGCTGATGAAAAAATCCTTGGCAAACAATACCGCTGCGCTGCCCTTTAGCGAAGACCAGGCAGAAACAAGTTTGGCGGTTGTCACGGCAGCGGCTATCAATAACGGTACCTTGTTAGCCGCGGCTGGTCTGGTAGAGGCGGCCTTGGTGCGTCAGCCCAAAGCCTATCAGTTAGTGTTGAGTGGCGGCGATGGGGAGATGTTAGCGCCGCATCTGGCCGTTCCAAGCATTGTAGACGGCGATTTGGTCTTTAAAGGCTTGCTCAATTATTGCCAAAACGACAAAGCCTTATGAAGGTGCTGTTTTTTTTGTTATGTCTGCTGAATGTGTTGTTTTTTTTCTGGAAGCTACATTTTGGTGCGCTGACGCCATCAGTCGAGCCGGTCACTAATATTCCGGCCTTGCTAACGGTCAGCGAGAGACAATTGGCACGGCGTGGAGCACAAATTTCTGCTTATCTGGACAATGCTGCCACTGAATTGCAAGTCAAGCAAGTAACGGATATTCTGCAGCGCTTAAACCCGCCCCAAGTTGCTTTAATCTTCAAAGCAAGCCCTCATACGCCTAAATCAACTGGTTCAGACAGGCAGAAAACCGCTATCCATCATTGCTATGAGGCCGGGCCGTTCAGCGATCAGGAGGCGTTGCGGCGATGGGCCAGCGCTGAGCATTTAACTGTGTTTAAAGCCGCAAACAAATCAACTATGGTTTCTTCGGACTTTCAGGTTTATTACCCGGCTGGAAAAGATGCCGAACAAACCCGTATCAATAAGATGATGTTAAAAGCCAAAGGATTAAACGATGTCTGGCCAATCTCGGATGGTGATATCAAAGGGGCAATATCGCTCGGCGTGTTCAATGATCGGCAGCGCGCCATGCTATTTAAAAACCAGTTGGCCGAGCAAGGCGTCAAAGCGGAAATTAGGCAGCGCAATAAACTCCGGGATGAATTGTTTATTCGCTTCGTCGGGGGGCAGAGCGCTATTTTCAAGAATGTTGGCTATACACGAGTGGCCGATATAGACTGTGGCAATGCGTTGAAATAAGTACCCGACGCTGGTCGCGTTTGTTCGATGCTATGGCGGTCGTTGAGCCGGATGAGGCTAATTTAGTTTCATCCGGCTTTTTTATGTTCGAAAAATTACTTTGACGCAGTTCAAAACGTGTAATGCACCGATTTGGTGACTTTTTTAGGCAAAAGGCAAAAATCACTCGTAACGTGTCGGTAATATTTACACTTTGCAATTTTTGCTCTTATAACTTATTGAAAAAAAACAGAATTAATTGTGGCATTATATTTGCTTTATTCTGTATGGGTGGGTGTTGGTATATATCCACCCCCCTTCTTAGTTGGGATTGAGGAACAATTTTGACTAAGGAGTAAGGTGGTCAAAAGGATGACCAATTGTTAACGTTAATTTAAATGGGGAATATCCATGAAAACGCTTTTATCTTTAAAACTTTGGCTTGCTGTTTGCCTATTTGCGGTTTCGACTGTAAGTTCGGCAGGCATCATTTGGGAATCTACTGACGGCGATAGCAATTTTATCTCCTTCGGTTCTAGTTCATTCCCATTTACTTCAAGTGACACCTTCGGTATCTTTTCTGCTACCGCTGATCTGGCTATTGATGCACCTGTTTACACTTTTAACGGTGTAGGCACATTTGCTTCTGCTAGCCCTTTCAAATTGGGTCTGTTGACAGCGAGCGGTTGGGTTAGCGAAGCTGGTAACTATGAATTGGGTGCCCCTAATACGTTCTTGTTGACCTTTGTAAAACCAGGCGTAGTCACCAGCAACTTGAGCTTTCTGTTTGGATTCGATCTGAAAGCTGCTGCGAATCAAAACCCTGTCACTAGTGTACCTCTCCCCGCATCGGTATGGTTTATGACAAGTGCTTTGATGGGCTTCCTGTATACCGGTCGTCGTAAAGCGGCCGTTCAAGCTTAAAATTTTTGAGCTTTTTAAACCGGATGGAGTCGTTCTCCATCCGGTTTTTTTATGTCTGTTGAAAATCTCCGAGTACCTTTAAATTCCCGCATGGCGGGAGCTTTTAAATCGCTTAGTGGATCATTGTGGCCGTTGGGCTACCGCTTTCCCGGGAGCGACGATTGATAAACAAGTGAGCAATTAATGGTCTTTCTTCACTGCTTTTCTACTTAAGAACACGCCAACAGCGCTACCGAATAACCAAATGGGTGCGGGCAGCGGAACTGGCTGAACAGAGCCTGACACGGGTTTGAACGACACTAATTTCAACAAATCGCCATTCAGAAAATCGTTGTTCGCCGCCAAGGTAAAGTAGCCGGAGCTGGTCGGCGCGGAGGAGCCGGCTTTGGCGTAAAGGTTAAACTCACCCGCGCCGCCGTCCCATCTAGCGCTTTTTCCCCAACCGCCACCTTGCGTCCACTGGCCTATCAATTGTTGGCTAAAGTCCAGTGTTTCGCCTGCGCTATCCCAGGTGGCAAAATCGAAATCCGTCATCTGAAATGTGCCGTTTCCCAAGCCTCCCGTGGCGTTGGACACGGTTAATGTGAAAGCCTTGATTGCGTCATTGTTGCTGAAATCGAGAAAAGCCGAGCCTGGATTGGGAATGAGTTGCTCATCCAGGCTGATAAGGCCTTGCGCAGTGGCGGCGTTTCCGAATGCTAAGCCGCTGTAATCGAGACTAAATGTAACTATTGCGGCGTCGGCGTTGCCGGCCGCACATAATGGGATAAGTACGGTCAGGCCGGTTTTTAAAAGTTTGTTGAGTTGCTTATTCATCGTTGTTCTGGTTCATATTGAAAAGGAGACTACGCTGGCCTGGCGGGTAGGGCGTTGCCGGGCGAGTGGGTTTTGCTAATCAAGCCTTTAAATTCCCTGGCGTTGCTACGCCCGTAAAAACGGGAATCCGTTTCCTCTCCTGCGCGTGGGCTAGCGCAGGAGAGGCTTTGTTTAAAGCTTAGGCGAACAGCTTGCCGAAATGCCGGGACTGGAACATGTCCGTCCCGGCCCGCAGATGCTAACCGCCGCTGACTATCATGCTTCGTGCCTGATTCTTTAGGTTTATCGCGTTTTGCATGAGCGTTGTGCGGTTTGGATAAAGCTTGTTCGTTGCCTGTGTTTCGTAATAGAGCGCTTGCTGCAGTTTGTCTAACGCATCCGGATAGGGATTAATGACAGCTTCCTTGAGCACGTCGATAGCGTCCTGAGTATCGGCAATTGCCAGTTTTAAGGTTTTGACGCTTTGGTCACCGTTCAACGTAATCGCTTTTTGATCCAAAAGATTGGAGCTGCGGATGTTCTCCAGCACGTTGATGGAGCGCAGGAACAAGGCAACGGCAATCACTTGCGACGAATCCAGTTTGCCTTGGCGGTTGGCTTTGCTTGAGGTAAATGCGCCCGGTGAACTGTTAAATGCATCCGAGCTGTAAAACGCTACGGTCTCTTCCAGCGTGGTCACGCTGTTGTTGTGAAAGAACGGCGCGGTATCGGCGGCTTCGATCAGCGATGGCGTGTTAAAACGATTCAATCCCTGATGTCCCGCTGGGCGCGTCGTGGTGCCAGCCGGCGCCACGCTGCCGTCGCTGTAACAGGTTTCGTTAAAGTTTGGGCCGCAATCGGTTTGTAGGGTTTGTCCGAAACCGCCATCGTAGGCCAGATTTGGATCGGCTAGATGATGCAACTGGTCGCGCATGCGCTCGACGCCGGTGTCGCGGGTAGGATTGGCGTTGGTGGTGGAACTGATGCCACCGGCGTTGGAATGGCAGCCGTTGCAGTTGCCGGTAGTGCCGAATAGCACCGTACCATCCGCAAGTTTGGGATTGTTTTTGGTGTTGAACAACAGCAAGCCGTTTTGCACCAGCGGCGACTTGAAATACATATTGGCAAGATTGATTTCTTCACTGCGGCCCAGAGACAGCATATAAGCTTCCAACGCATCCAGCTCGGCTTCGGTAGGCAATCTAAAGTCGATGTTTTCAGCGCGAATCAGGGTTTTGGGCAAATGCTGTTTAATGGCCCCCTTGGCGAAATCTCGCAGCGACCCGCCGTCGGGTGCGCCGTCTCCAGACCAACCGATAGCATGCGTATGCGTACCGGATTGCTGCGCTTCGGGGTCGTGAGCGTTGAAATAATCCGTATCCTGAGTGAATTCGCCGTTACCGTAACCTGGGTTGATGGTTTTTTCGAAGGTCAGGGTGTTGGCAATACCTAGCAGATGCGAGGAGCTACGCATGACTGGCGGTCTATCGAAGCCATCGACATTGGCCACGAACAAACCAAATTGTCTGAGCAGCGCAGGTTTTTCCAGATCGGCCAATACCGGATTGGTTTCGGCTACAAACAGCGGATCGGTTTTCGGCAGCTTGGCAATGTAGCTGGGATCGATGGTGTGGTTGTTGTCCGGCCTGTGGCAAGTGGCGCAAGTACGGCCGTTACCGTTAAAGGTTTGTTCGGTAAACAGCTGTTGCCCGGTGGCGATCAGTTGCGTCAGTTGTTCGGGCGAGGTGGCCGCCGACGAAGTTACTGCGGCTTGCGCGGTTTTGGGCAATAAAAATTCGAACGCCGCTTGTGCGGGACGAGCGTTCTGTTCTGCCCTTACGGCGCCTATGGTTGCCGCCGGCCAATAGCGCTCGGTGTAATATAACCGTTGCAGCAAGCTTGGCGAGCCGAATAACAGGCCGCCGGTTTGCGGTGTCTCTCCGGCTTTGGCAATCGCGACGGCATCCATCGTAAAGCCGGTGAAGCGGTCGCGGTCCAATTGGGTTGTCAGTAAATGTTTATCTTCATGGGCTGACAGTGGGCCAATTTTGACCGCTTTGTCGTTTAGGTTATTGCCGGAGTTGTGATTATCCAGCAGCCAAACATCGTATTGTTCTTGATTGGATAAGCCGCTGACCGCCACGCTTAATTGGCCATTCAGCAGATTCAATGCCGCTTCACCATTGGCAGCGGTAAATTGCCGAGATTGTGCTCGCGAAAAGCCCAGGCCGACACGCAAAACCTCCAGGTTTCCTTGTTGTTCGTGTGCGGTTTTCCAGCGTTCGTAGACTTTACTTAAGGCATCGACATTGCCGTGGCCGGTGAAGGGGGCTTCCGGTTTGGGGGTAAGAGCATAGCCCAAGGCGATGGCGGCGACAAAAGCCAAGGGAATTTTTAATTGTTTTTTCATGCTTATAATCCTGGGTTGAGCTAAATAAGGCTGATGCGGCGCACAACGACGGGATTTGATAGAAAGCACGGTTCCGGATGTTTCTGATCATGGTAACCAATTAAATTGTGTTCCAGCGCGGCATCCCCCAGGCCAAAGCAATAGCCATGCCCGAATGTGTTTTATCGTAATCTTGTTGAAAAAACTTATATAAATCAATGATAAGAATTTATTTGATGCTGATTTTTTTCAGCTGAGAACAAGCTTCTTCGGGTCGCTAGATGATTTTTTCGATATGTCAAATTTCTAGCTTTTGGATAAGTGTGTCATATGCCCTATCTATGCGTTATATGACACAGTCATTTAGATTGCCGGCGCTAAAAGTGCTGTAAGTTTTCGCTAAACGGAATGTTTTAGAGGCTTTTGCTGGGAAATATTTTTTTGTTTTGCAAATTCCGGCATTGTTTCTCTGGTTTTTGGCTGTGGGTCCCTACTGTGGGCGAATTTTGGCTATTTAGTTTGTCAGAAATTGGGTTATTTACCTTAAATTGCAGACTATCGAGGCCTCGCGGTCGGGCTGAGTGGCTTGCGATGTAACTGTGTTCAGTTGATGTGGATCGGCTGTTCTCGGTTAATGGCTGGCAAAACCAATCGCTTTGAGTAGGCCGGGCTCCTGGATATGAATCCCGTCCCCAGTCCTCAATTAAAACTGATTTTCGTAGCCAAACTCGTTTATAAAGGGTTGCAGTTCAGGCAGGATGGAAGTGTATTCCGTCCGATAACGCTGCCATCGGCCAACTGATGATGAATATAAAGGTTGCGCGACCTGGCTAAAACTAGGGCTGGCGATGTACTTGCCGGCTGCTTTTTTATGGAATTCAGTAACCCCAGGATCCCACTCCAAACCAATAAAATCAAATACCTTTCGGAATGCCGGTTCGAAATCAAATACCGCGTCTTCGTAGCGGAACTCGATAAAACCCATCGTTAGTTTGGGCTTGATAGTCAGCCACCAGTCCATGACTTGCGCATAAAACCGCACAGTGCTTTCCCAGCTTAGCAATTGCACCGTTGATGGCGTCGGCAACATGGTTTGCATGAAGCAACTCAAGCAAACGTCACGCGGATCGCGCAGCAAAAATACCAGTTTGGCGTCCGGAAAAATGCAGTTGATCAAGCCCAGATCGATGGTGTTCATCGTGGTTTTATCCAGCAATAATTGGGTGCCGATCTTATCGCCATACAAGGCGCGGGCCCGCTGCCAGTAAAACGCACGTAAGTGCAGCACGGCTGCTAAATCGAGCTTGCGTAGTTGCTCGGCAACGCTACCTTGTCCATTCGATATTCGCTTAAGTTCCTTCGCCGTCGAGATAATCAAGTCGGTTTCGTCAGCGACAAAAATTTCCGGATGGGCGGCCAGCACTTCCTGGGTCAGCGTAGTGCCGGTGCGCATAAAACCCAACAGAAAAACCGGTGCGGGTTGGTCGGTGGGGAATTCGGTATTGGCCCAGCGACCGAGTAGTTCGCTATCAAATTCCGTCTTATGCGTTGCCAGCATTTTTGGCACTAAACCGGCGTCTTGGCGTTTTACTTCCGCCAGACGCGGTGCCTGTTCGGCAGCCGCATGCAAATGCGGGAAAACCCGTTCATATTCTCCAAGCTTGTCCAGGATGCGGGCCAACTCTTTATGGGCCCGGAACCTTTCTTCGGTGGTCAATAAGGCATTTTGCAATACCTTTTCCAAACGTTGTTTGGCTTCTTGGTGTAGGCCATCAGCAGCTTCCAGAGTGGCGAGTAAAATCGCCAGTACTGCGCTGTTCGGCGCCAATTTCAATGCTTGTCTACCGGCTGCGAGGGCGAGTTTTTTCTGATTTAAACGAGAATAGGTCAATGCCAGCAATTGATAGCCGCGCAATTGCCCCGGATTGATTTGCACGGCTTGTTTGCATAGCGCCAGTGCACCGGGAAAATCGTTCCAATACTGCAATTGGTCGACCATATCCAGAGCCAGGCCAATGTCGCGGCTTTTACGGGATTTTTTTAAAAGCAGCTGCCCGGACTGATGAAGGTGCGCCAAGCCTTCCTCGCGCTGCCCCAGCCAGCATAGCGATTGTCCCAGGCAGGCCTTGATTTGCGGATCTTTAGGGCTTTCCGCCGCTGCCTTGGTAAACCATGCCACCGCTTCGCTGAAATTTTTTTGTTGGACGGCGGCCTGGCCGAGTTGCATGAATGGGGTCATGGTGTTTATCGCTATAAAATCGAATGACAGTTGTCTGCTGGGGGCTGTTTTATTGTTAAGCGAAGTTGCAAAACTCGCTTAAATCAATTACGTGAGGTGCTTTAGGGGATTGCGGTTTGCTGTAATTTGTCTTGGCCTCCTGCCGCTGGGGTTTCAATAGGTTATTGACGCTGATTATATCTTAGCCGCGCCAGCTAATATCAGGTGGTTGTGAGCATACTTAGCCTGATGTCGGCTGCCGGTTTTTTCTGGCAATCGAAATCAAGCCTAACAGTCCGCTACCGAGTATCCAACTCGCGGCGGGAAGGGGTACTGCTGTTGGTGCATCTACGGCAATATCGTCAATTTGCACTTTGAATTCCGCGCCGATTTCGATTATATCCTCAACGCTTTGCGCGCCATGGAAATGTATCCAGACCGCCGAGACATTCGCAAAGTCTTGATTCAGTGCCAGCGTTCCGGAAAAGCCATTTTCAACTGTCTGATAGGCTACTCGGTTGCTATAGTGGGTGCCGTCGCCATTGGTCAAATCCGGGTTCAAGGCGCTGCTAAACCCTATGATTTCGTAAAAATGAATTGCCGGATCAAAATTTTCCGGTATTGGCGTTCCGCCGGCATAAGGATTTCCTTCGGCGGCGTAAGGTGCTTTGAATTGTATGCTGTGTAGACTAAACGCGGTCGAGTCTAGGGCTCTTATATAGATACCCGGTGCATCAGCATGATAAGACACCTCGGAATCCGTCACGGAATTCAGTGCATGTAGATGCCCCCCGGTATTGATTGCTTCCGACAATGTGCCGACGACAAGACCATTCTGGTAAATGCATGCCGTGGTATTGCAAGTGCCATCGGCGCCGGGGGCGGTGTTGGCGTGGCCGTAATAGGCGCCAACCGGTAGTACCGGGTTCGGCGAAGCTCTATTGGGTTTTACGCCGAAGTCGACGAAGGTTGGGGCGGTAATCGCCGCGCCGGCATGACTACTTGCTGCAAGCATTGCTAACCAAATTACCGCTAAAGCCGGTTTTGCTTTATTCATAAATATCTCCAGGTTGGGGGAAGAGGGAGTTGTAAAAGATTTCACAAATGCCGATAGCCAAATTAAGCCTCACCTCGGTCACGGAGTTTTCCGGCAGCAGTCCATATGCCTGCGAGGCCGGTGATAAGTAGCCAAGCTGCGCTTGGAATCGGCACTGCCGTGGAAATATTGACGTTGTCTAATTGCATGCCGAAGCTGATTCCGATGTCCGGAACGCGGGGAAAGTCGTGGTAATGGATCCAGAAGGCATTGATATTTCGAAAGTCTTCGTTGAGCAGCAAATTGCCTTGGAAGCCATTAGCGACAGTTTGATACGCCACGCGCGTCGAGTAATTGGTGCCGTCGCTGGTCGCGCCGGCAAGGCCTGGATTCGCAGCGCTATTAAAACCCAGAATTTCCCAATATTCGTTGTCGCCTAGCAAGGCTGTGTCGTCGGGGCTAGAAGAAATTGGCTCGGGTACCAAGTACTGCCCGCCATTGCCGTTATCGTAGGCGGTATAAGTTGGATTATCGCCGTAAATAGGGTTGCCGGCATTAATCGGGGCAAAGAAGTCCATGCTATCTAGGCTAAAGGCGGAACTGTCTTTAGCCCTGATATATATGCCGGTGGAATCGGCATGATATTGAGCGCGTTTGTTCCCGCTAACTGTCGCGCTATGAATATGTTCGCCGCCTCCCTCGTAAACCACTCCCACCAGAAAACCGTCCTCCTGGTAGCATGTGCCGTAAATAGCCGAGGGGCCTGGGCAGCCGCCTGTTGCAGGGTTTGCCGGAAGATCGGGTTTGCCGGCAGTTGCAGTACCTAAGGCGCTGAATCCAATCACGGTTGGTAAGGTGGGCGGCGCAATTGCTGCCAAGGACTGCGAACTCGCCAGAATAAGGCTGCTGGTAGTCAGGCAGCGAAATATCGATTTCTTCATAGTGATTTTTTCCTTGAAAAGTTTTAGAGGCATGTAAATCAAAGAACATGCCTGTCCTTGATGTGTTTTAAGGCTAGAGCTCAGTGGAATCAAACAGTGGGTCATAGGTCGCAACGTAGGATAGGCAATACGTCAAAAGCTGCCGCAATATCCGTACCATGTTCGTTAGACATTTCGTCGGCCACAATCTTATAAAGGGCTGAATCAGGGGTCGGCTGAGGGCGTGAGGTGATTCAGTCAGCAAAGGTTTGAAAGGATAATAATTAAACTATGTTATATAGCTACGTATCGACGTAATTGCGGGTGATTACTGGTATTTTAGGCTTTTCGTCTAACGTATAAACCAGTATGCCAAGCAAGTTTAAACTAGAACCCAAATAATCCATTCGCCAGAAATACACCGAATTCTGACGATTTCTAATGGATGCCATTAGAGTAACTTGTTGATATTAGTGCGATTCAGCCTCTAATGGACAATCTGGGTTGAATGCAGAGCTCAATGTCTGCAAATGAACGTTATTCGAATTGCTGATTGCGCCTATTCGAACGTATTAAAACCGTACAGCATCTAGGAGGCGGTTCCGATAGGAACACCGCAACGCTTTGATTTTGCTGGTTTACTGGGCAGATTGTTACGGTTTTTAACGAACTTCGATATGCGTATTTGTAACATGTTCACGTGCCGCAACCGGACCGGTTGCCTGGTTTTTAGAGTTTTATAATGCGCAATATTATTTGTGGCATATTACTTGCTGTAAATTGGGTGTAGCAGCAAGCATGAGCTTGGCTTATCTTGAAAGATGTCGATTGTGTATTGCTTGCAAAAGTAGTCCGTAGTCTTTTCCTGGGCCGGGAGGCGTAGGTTGTGACTGCAGATTCAAAAAACTAAACTGCAATAACAGCAACATTATAGACATACCCAGACCATGAAATTAAAAGTTGTAGCAGCGTTTTGCCTCATAGCCCATTGCAGTATGGTGTTATCCGCAGAGATAGGAAGTTCGGTGCCGAGTTGCCCCGCAACTAGCGCATATAGGACTAATCGGCTAGATATTTCCGCTTACAAGGGCAAAGTGTTATTGATAGATTTTTGGGCGACCTGGTGCGGCCCGTGCCGAAAAGCGATGCCATTTTTGAACGGATTACGTAATGAACAACTCAAGGACGGCTTTGAAGTGATAGGAATTAATGTCGATGAAGACATCGAGGCTGCGCAAGAATACTTGAAGTCCGCCGCAGTCGACTATCCGATGTCGTTTAATCCAGAAGGCGACTGTCCGCGCATTTTCGGAGTAACAGCCATGCCGTCATCATTTATCGTCGATAAACAAGGCAGAATTCGGATGATTCATTTGGGATTTCGCGACGAAGACAAAGAAGGGTTGCGCAAGCAGATTACCCAGTTATTGAGCGAATAAGATGTTGTTGGATAACAATCGGATTGTTTCGCTTATATGCAAAGGGCTGGCTCTGATTGTATTGACTCAATGTTTTGGCTGTAGCGCCGTGTCTCCTTGGGAAAGAGGTAATCTTGCCAAAGACGAAATGGCGATCACGCCGTATCCAAACAGGGAAGCTTTTCGAGATCATATTTTTACCAGCAAGGAAGCCTCGCAGGGTGGACACGGCGGTTCGGGAGGCGGCTGTGGCTGCAACTAAGCTCGAAAAAAACAAGGTTTTAGCTGCGCTGACATCTGCAGCGTTAGGATTGCCCGGGCTGGATAGTCATGCGGCAACGCCGACGACTCAGGCCGAGGCCAACGCGCAGTACGGCTATTATCAGGAAAGCGATAACCGAATGCGCGTAGAGGTATATCACGGCGATTTTGTGATTCCAATGTCGGATCGCGTGGAGTTTACCTTCAGCGTGGATCGGGATACATACAGTGGGGCGACACCGTCGTTCAGTATGCCCGAGGTGATGGCGAACCAAACGAAAATAGATCAAAACCAGAATCGTGCCGATGTGATTTCGGCTGCCTCGGGCGGAGTAGATCCGACCAAGTTGGCCGGATATCAAGGTGTAATGTCATTTAAAGAACCATTCGAAGCCTATACTGCCATAGGATCCCAAAGCCAACAGCTCGAATTGAATTTAATCCAGCAGGGTACCGCTGCTATAACGGCGAATACCGATCAACTGCTTACCCAGTATCAAGCTGCTAATCCAGCACCCGGTTTTCCGGCGGGTTGGGGGCAGACTATTTCCAGCGCAGTTACTATCGATTTTCAGGGAGTAAACGCGGCTGTTTACGGTAAGGCTGATACCAATACTGGCGGGTTCTGCCCGGGTGGAGCGGGGTGTTATCAACAAAATGGCATTGTAGTCGGCACAATTTCCGATCCTCTAAATCCCGACGGGCATCTCCATCGACAAGGCACAATTGCAGATCGTGAAATCCAATACCATGCCGACTCATCGGGCATTTATATCCGCGAATTGGATGGTAAGGCTTTTCGCGCTGCAAATATGTTTTTTAACAGTCTGCAAGCAAATGGCTCAGGCGTTAATGATGTCTGGGAAATCCTCGGTTTTAATTCGGCAGTGAATCAAAACTTGAGCACGGGTGATGGCGCAAATTACGCGAATCGAGTGGCTTATCAACAAGTTGCCACCAACCATACCGGCATTTTGGCTCTTGATTCATCGTTCTCGAATATTAATGCGCTGTGGATTCATTACAAGGGTTATATACAAGATGTGACAAATTCAGGCGCTGATTTTGAGCTGAGGGTTGACGACATCAATCTTGCGCCAGCGCAATTTGCCAACGCAACACCGGAACAAATTGCATGGCTGCAGGCCTATAGTGCATATCAGAGCAGTCTTGAAACGGCGTCTGCATCTCAGCGACAAGCTATTATTGATAATGCGGCTGCACAAAAGGCGGCATTCGAAAAGAGCGCCTTAATCAGTATATACCGCAATTTTCTGAACCAAGTTGTCCCGCCCAACACTCGGGTCAAGCAAACGTTCCAGACTCAGCCGCAAGAAACCCGCACGCAACCCGTATTCGGCGCCAAATATTATTTCGATGACGCTACTTTGGGGGTTTCCGGCGGTCAATCGAACGAGCCCGATTTCAACTCAAACTTCGGTTCGGTTAATTTCTCGCAGGAGTTTAATAACAAACTTACCACTGTTTCGGCTGGTTATAGTTACACCCATAATGATGTTACGCGAAGCGGTGGTGGGCACAGCGATCATCATTCACAAGATCCGGGTCACAATCCGGCGATTTATCCTGAGCTTGATGAGTCTAGTGAGTCCAATGGGTTCAATCTTGGTCTGTCCCAAGTGCTTAATAAGAATGCATTATTGCAACTTTCGGCCAACTACACCCGGCAAAGCGGATACCTTAGCAACCCTTATAAATATGTGTACGTACGTGGCGAAGTTACTGCCGAAGAATATTATGAGATGTTTAATTCGCCGGAAACCGTAAACTGGAGTGGCATTACAAATCTGGAAATTGTCGGTATCGATTTATTCCGAGAAGTTCGTCCAAATCTAAGGAATCAATTTTCTTTCTCTACCCGGCTGAATCAATATATCCCGGCGGTCGACGCCGCTTTGCACATGGATTATCGTTATTTTCGGGATGACTGGGGCATTGATTCCCACACTATGGAAATGAAGTGGCTGCAAAAACTGCCTTTCGGTCTCACTGTTACGCCTAGTCTGCGCTATTACTCGCAATCCCAGGCCGATATTTTCGCGCCGTATTTTTTGGCGCCACGCGCCGACGGGATGTATTCCAGCGATTTCCGCCTTTCCGGCTATGGAGCCCTGAGCGGCGGTGTTACCGTAGCCAAGCAGTTCAATCGTGGTATCAAACTGGAATTGGGCATGGAGTATTACACCCATCAAGGTAATCTGAAATTGGGTGGGGGTGGCGAAAGTGATTACGCCGATTTTAGTTATTGGATGGCGCATGCAGGACTCAATATCGCGCTATCGGCACCGGGACAAATTTTCGGCGGTGGCGCCGGCGATCACCATCATCACCATAATCACGGCGCATCGGCCCCGGCTGGCGTGATGTTCGCGCATATGATGAATAGTGCGGACGACATCATGGTAGGTTACCGATACATGTACGCCAATCAGTCCGGTGGTATGTATCAAGGCTCGCATGCCGCCGGTGACAGCGCTGTGTTGAATTATGCTTGCGGTACAACCAGCTGTATCTCGAGGCCGACCGAAATGGGTATGCACATGCATATGCTTGATTTGATGTACGCACCTACTGATTGGCTGAATCTGATGCTGATGCCGCAGTTGATGGATATGAACATGAGCCTGGAACAATTGCCGGGAGCGGTTGCAGAGACTGCACACGGGTCCGGGCACGAAAGTCACGGTTTAGGTGACACGCTGATGGTGGCGATGGTCAAGGTGTTCGATGCGCCCGGTCATCATGTGCATGCCGGCGTGGGCGTTAGTGCGCCTAGCGGCGATGTGGACGTGACGCTGGATGGTAGAGACGAGCCGGACAGCGAGTTACAAGATTACGGCATGCAACTTGGCAGCGGTACCTGGGACTTCAAGCCCAGTTTAACTTATACCGGTCAAATTGGCGATTGGAGTTGGGGTGCTCAACTTAGCGGTACCAAGCGTTTACAGGACCGAAATCCATCGGGTTACGCCTTGGGTGACATGTTTCAGGCCACGGCTTGGGGTGGCTATAGCGTGTCCACTTGGCTCTCGGCCACGTTGCGCGGTATTTATACCGACCAGGGCAAAATACGCGGTGCGTTTAATCGAATAAGCTCTTCGGGTGCGACGGTTGACAGTCCAGCCAACTACGGCGGTAAATTCTGGGATGTTGGCTTCGGTCTAAATCTGAACGTGCCGGATGGTGCGATGGCAGGTCACAACTTTAGTGTGGAATGGCAGCAGCCTGTCGCCGACAAATTTAACGGTTTCCAGCTGGAGCGCGAAGGTGTGTTGTCGGCTACTTGGAATTATGCGTTTTAGAAAGGCCTGGTATTTAGCCACTCAGCAAATATGTAAGTGCTTTGCCTCGGTTTTTCAGAAAATAAGTGATATGGCTCAATTATTCGATTTTTTCGCCAGAGCGAAAGCCGTGGAGCCCGCAGAACATATGATTTCCTAAGGATGGCATGATAACTGCTTTAGCTTTGTCGGGAAATCTGCTGGCTAAGCCCGCTTTCTAGGCGGAATTCCCTGATGCAAGTGCTGAACAAATCGTCGTACACCTCAAGAATTCGGTAAGCCAGGTTTTAGCCTCCCATGGATTGCCGTTGGTGGAGTGGAAAATAGATTTGACCAGCGCTTTTGAATGTAAATGTCCAATCCCCCGAAATCCGGACATTCAAACTGAATGACAGGCCATCGGTCTGTTGCGTAAGATTTTATCTGATGGAGATTTTATCGATGATGAACAAAGCTTTTACACTCAAGACCTTGGGTGGTTTATTTTTGGTTGGCACGGCGGCTTTAGCGACTAATGCTGAAGCGGCGACTGTCGATTTCCAAGGAATGACAGCGGCTACTTATGGTAACGCCAATGAAACAACTGGCGCTTTTATCGGTGGCTGTCCAGATTCCAATTGCTTCGCTCAAAACGGTATCGTAGTGGGTACTGTGGGCGATCCTACTGATTCCGGCGCTCATTATCATCGTCAAGGTACTTCAGGTGATCGCGAAGCGCAGTACCATCCGGATTCCACCGGCCTATATGTGCGTATGGCCGATCTTTCCAACTTCAGCTTGCAAAATATCTACCTGAACGTAACCAATGGCGAGGCGGGTGGCAATTTCGTGCTGTACGGTTACAGCAATGCTATCAACAACGGCTTGCTGACTGTTGCCGGTGGAACTAGTGGCGGTGCCGGTTCAAGCAGTGACCCGGAAGGCGGTAATACTGCACCTATCGCTAGCTATGTCGTAGCTAATGATGGTACTTTCGATCAGAACGTCACTTTAAGTGACCTGTTGGCTGCCGATTCCGATTGGGGTGATATAGGCGCGTTCTGGCTGACTTTCCAGGGCTTTAATCATAGCCCAACTGTCAACTATGCTTTGGGCAGTTATCCTGATTGGGATATTCGTATTGACGATATCACCCTGGATGCGCCTGTTTCAAGTGTGCCGGTTCCTGGCGCGGTATGGTTGTTCGGTTCCGCTTTGTTGGGCATGATTGCGCAAGGCCGCAGAAAAGCCATGATTTAAGCTGGTTATTTGAAATTCTGCTTGAACTGAAGGGCAAGGCGAGTTCGGCTTGCCCTTCTTTGTTTGTAGCGGAATGGAAGTGGTGGCTATAAAGTAGTCCCTGAAAATGGCTTGCTCGCCGTTGACTGAATAGCTCGAAAATAGGGTAAATGCCAGTAAATCTATGCTGTATATAACATAGATTAATTTATGGAACATTTACGACCAACAATCCGCTTGTTAGTAAAAAGTAAATTAGACCAAAGTCTTATAATTGTCGCGTTGACTGTGAAAAATATGAAGTCTAATTTGCAAAGGACGTTTTTTGGTCCGCTATTAATCTAACCAAAAACGGCATTATTTTGTTCACAAGTGACTGACCATACTTTCGGTGTTGGTCTTGCATTCGCATCGGCGCTCTTTGGCGCCAATTCCCGTATTTAATTAAGTGATTTAACCTGTTTTTTCTTCCTGGGGTCTGATTATTGTTGGTTAAGGCGAGGCTTTATAAGGCTTTTCGCTATGGCATCGTTTTTGCTAATTCTCGGTTGATGCTTAGCGTAAGGGATCAACAATGACCTTTTTGTCATTAGCAGTCTAGTTCAGTAGTAACTTTTTAGGACATATTTTTTAGGATAAATCTGATGATAAGAAACACACTTGCCAAAGCTATTTCTTTAGCTATCGCTGGCGGCGCAATAACCCTCGCTGGCGTATCAAATGCTTCAGCCTCCACCACGATGTATAACACCAATAAGCCCATTACCAACGGTAATCCTACCGATGCGGCGGCCTTATCTACCGACGGCTGGACTCGCAATAACAATAGTACTAATACCGGAACCCCTTTGCCTTGGTTGGGAACAGTTGGTGCGGTAAGGCCGTTTGGCTACGAAGGCTTGTCGATTGCGAACTGGGCGGCGCATGTTACGGCTGCGGGAGATTCTTTGGAGATTTCGCAAGCCGATGCCGCGACGCGCTACGGGACTGCATGGGGTCCAGTGGCGGGTACAACGTACTTGGCTAATATCGATACAGCTAAAGGCGCTTGGTTCGATGGCTCTACCGGCTGGGCGCACAATACCGATATAGGCTTGTTCAAATCCGACGTTACCACCGAAGTATCCATCAGGTTAACGCCACTGTTTAATGTTTCCGAGCCCGATAAGTCGTGGAGCAATTTTGGTGTTACGGTTTTTACCGGCATGGATACGGATACATCCAAGGCTACAACCCCCAACTATAGTCACCATGCGGGTTGGAACGAGACCAGTTTTACTGCGGACAACCCCATGGGCACCACCGGCCTAACCTATTTGACGCATGACGCGACCGTAGACGCTACGAACGCATTGGTGTTTACCGCAGTTGCCGGACAGGTTTATTCAATATATCTGGGTGGTAACTCGGGAGAAGGTAACTTTAACCCGCACGCTGGGTATCGATTGAATCTTAGCACTGCCGCTCCCGTCCCGTTGCCTGGTGCTGTTTGGCTATTTGGTAGTGCTTTAGTCGGTTTGCTGGGCTTTGGTAAGCGCAATTCGAGTAAGTTTTCACGGTAAACGCTACTGTTGCAAGAGTGAATTCGCCGCTCTTGCAACGAGACTTGGCGACTTGGCGAGTTGGCTGTTGGTGGCAATGTTGCGGCATACTTGATCAAGCGACGGATAGGATTAATTTAGAGGCAAAAAATGAGATTAACCGATATTGTTATTATGTGTTGTTTGCTCGTGTCGCAGGCAGCAGTTGCCCATGGGCCTATGCCTATGCCGCTGCAACGTGTGCCGGTTCCGCCCGTGCCGGGACTTACCGATGGTCCAAATCCAATTGTTGTGGACAAGAATAAAGCGATCGCTTTAGGTAAAGCGTTATTTTGGGATGTCAATGTCGGCAGCGATGGCATGGCTTGCGGCTCTTGTCATTTCCATGCCGGCGCGGATAGCCGCGTCAAAAATCAAATCAATCCTGGTCAAAAAAGTACTCAGCCCAGCGGGCAGACCTTCGAAGCGTTGCCAACCGGCTTGGGTGGTCCCAATCACGAACTCAGCGTTGCCGACTTTCCGCTACGTCGATATAGCGATCCGCTAAATTCAGCGAGTCAGGTCACCTTTAATTCCGACGATGTAGTGTCTTCGGCAGGTACTTTTAGCGGAACCTTCATTAGTGCACCACAGTTTAGTGGCAATAACGATCAATGCGGCAGAGGCGCTGATCCGGTGTTTCACGTGAATGGTATTGGGACGCGGCGGGTTGAGCCGCGTAACGCGCCAACCGTGATCAACGCGGTTTTTAATCATCGCAATTTTTGGGACGGCAGAGCCAATAACGTGTTTAACGGCAGTAGTCCATGGGGCGACCGTGACCCAACGGCCGGTGTCTGGGAGAAAGTCAATGCGCGGAATGTTCAAAAATCACGTTTACATTTGGTCAATTCTTCATTGGCCTCTCTTGCGGTTGCTCCGCCTTTGAGTGATTCGGAAATGGGATGCCGGCAGCGAGTTTGGCCCGATATCGGAAGAAAACTATTGTTAAGGCAGCCGCTGCAGAACCAAAAGGTTCACAACGAAGATAGCGTGCTTGGTCCGTATAGTTTAAGCAGCGCTGGAAATTTGCGGCCCGGCCTAAATACCACTTATAAAGCACTAATCAAGCAAGCTTTTAATCAGAAATACTGGTCCTACAGCGGTATCGGTCCTTTCGGGGGGCGTCAGGGACAAGTACCTTACGACCAAATGGAAGCCAATTTTTCGATGTTTTTCGGTATCGCATTACAGTTATACCAAGGCACGTTAATTTCGGACCAGGCCCCAATCGATTTGACCGCACGCGATCCCGATAGCTTGGAGCCTATTTGGACTAACTTAGGGTACGATCAGGAAAAAATTGATACCCTGACACGCGGGTTTGAGGCTTTTACCGGCAACCATTGTCAACTGTGCCATGGGGGGCCGACCTTAAGCATTGCCGCGGTAGCTACCAATGCCAGTTTGGTGACGCCTACGCCGGGCATGAATTACGGACCGCTTAGTCAACCCATTCCTTACGGTCCGAATGCTATCGGTGACGGTGACGGCGGCAGAATCGGCGGTATCACACCAGCCGCGAATGTTGTGACTCGGGACACTACTCGAAATGGCGCTACCAGCTATTACAAATTGATGGACTTAGGTTTTGCCAACACTGGCGTAGCGGACCCGGACTCTGATGTGGGTGTTGATGGCGTGGACGATTTTGGTAATCCTTTGTCATTTACCAAGCAATATGTCCAATACTTGCTCGATAATCCAGCTGGTGTGCTGGATTCGGGAGTCTCGACTTTGCAAGCCTGTGACTTCATTAAAGCTTTGGCGGATAACGCGATACCGTTTTCTCGTTGGTTTGGCGTAGCTGATGGAATTATCGCAGATGGTAGCAAAGAAGGGCTGCTGCGAAACCAAAACTGTACCGTTGCCAGCTCGGCCTACATTCCCACAGCCGCTGCGGCTTTAGCGAACTTGACGACAGAAAAAATGAGTATTGCCACCAAGGCTGCGTTTAAAGTCCCAACTTTACGTAACATTGAATTGACTGGGCCCTATATGCACAACGGCAGTATGTCTACTTTGGAGCAAGTCCTTGAGTTTTATTCCAGAAAGGGTAACTTCAACAATGATAACAAGCATATCGTTGTCAATCAGATCGCTCTGTCCGGCCAGCCCGCATCGATACGAGCCGATTTGATTGAGTTTCTGAAAACGCTCACCGATGAACGAGTTCGCTACGACAAAGCACCGTTCGATCATCCTGAAATTGTCGTGCCGCACGGACATGCCGGGGACAATGTCGCCGTGACTCCAGGTAATCCATTGAACAGCAATCTGGCGATAGAAGAAACCATGACCATACCGGCAGTGGGGGCGAATGGTTTGCAAGACCCGATTCGGCCTTTCGATACTTACTTGGCACCTTAGCTGTATGTAAACAAGGTGTTAAAGATGTGGGCTGGGGCGATCAGATTTTGCGCTAGCCCACATTCAATTTGAACTTTAGATTTTAGGATTCTCAACATGGGATTTGCAAATAACGGAAGCGCTAGATTTTTTTACCCGACGGTAGTCGCAATATTGTCGGTGTTTTACGGGCAGCAGGCTCATGCGGTAAGCGTATTTAGTAATTATGCCACGCTCACTTACAGTCTTTCTTCGAGCGCTGACGGACTCGATATCGACGGATCTTTTGAAATGTTGGGTAGTCCGGACTCTTTCTTGATCGCCGACAATGGTACGGTTACGCCAAGCCACGGTGCCGGTTTGTTTCCTTTAACTCTGGACACACCCTTAAGCTTTTCTGTGAGCGGTCAAGACAATGCCGGTGAGTTTAAGTCGCAGCATTACGGTGTATTCAGTTTGAATTTTTTTAATTCCAGCACGGCTGTAATCAATGTGGATTTAACGCTGAACTATATACTTCATGCCGCAGTTGCCGGTGAGGCTGCCGACAGCGATGTCTATCTTGATTATTACAACTCAGACTACACTTTTAATGGTTTCGATAGCCTTAACGCCACGCTTTCAGTGCCTTTTTCCGAGCAGTTTACGGTCAATGGCAGTTCCGGAGTATTTAGTTTTTCACTCAATCCCGGTGAATCGGAAACGCTTTCGGCTGACGTTAAAATTGCGAGTACTATGCTGGCTGCACCAGTGCCATTACCCGCTGCGGTTTGGTCGTTTTTAGTAGGCTTGCTAGGAATTTTGGGTTTTAAAAAACGTAAACAGCCCACGATTGCTTAAAGCGTTAGGGATAAGCCGATTCATGGTTTGTTGTGCCGGATTGGATCACTCTATCCGGAAGTTCCTCGCCTGAAAAATAAGCCTGCAAATTCGCCAATACTTTTTCCCCCATCGCGGTGCGCGTTGCAATCGTGGCGCTGCCCAGATGGGGCAGATGTGACGCATTGTCCAGCGTCAATTAGCCGGTATCAAGGGCTGCCTGGATGTGCCGGCATTTACCACTTCGATCTGGCGATTTCGTCGCATGACGCCGGTATTCCCGAGATTTGGGGCAATCCCTAGGCCTCGCAACACTTTACCAAGGTATTAGTGAAAAACAGTAAACCGATGCTGTCGATGCCAATACCCTGATGAAATATGTGGAGCGCATGGGTTTTGTCGCTTGGGCACGACCATCAATCAACGCCTGACTTTACGTGGGTTTGTTGGTCGCATTGATGCTCTGCCCGGTCAGAAAAAACATCTGCACGCGCTGAGTGCGACGCAAAAAAAACCGAAGGCGTTGCTGCGCGATGCCAAGCTGGCGATTAGTAAATTGGAAAAACGCATTACTGCGTTGGCTGCGGAAGTGATGATTGGGGGCAAGGCTCACTCGGAGCTATCGCGTATTTTGAATTTGTTACCAGCAACAGGCATTAACCAAACCAGCGCCATTGCTTTGATGGGCGAGCTGTTGTTACTACCGGCCAACCTGTCCTAGCGCGAGTGGGTCAGTTTGCCGGGCTAGATCCCAAGGCCTTTGAACCGGGCAAAAGTATGCACAAGAAAATGCCGCCATCCAAAGTGGGTAACAGGCATATTGGTTAGGCATGCATATGCCGGCTCTGAGCGCCAAACAAGATGATCCCTAGGTCAAGCTTATTTCCAGCACTTGGTCGACAATGGCAGGAAGCCGTTACAAGTCGCCTGCGCTATCATGCGTAAACTACTGCATGCGATTTCACGGCATTTTAAAACACGATCAGCCATTCAATAACACACGGTTTTTACGCCACTCCGATACCGATCATCAGTGAGTAAAAAGCGATGGAATTTTGTTGACTTGGAATTGAGTATTTACACACCTAGTAACCCTTTCTATCTCTAAGGCATTTGCCGCACTTTGGGGCATTACCCGCACCTAAAGTTGATGATGTTGTCTTGCATTTGGATGGCAACGCTCTCTAAGTATGTTTGAAGGAAGCAAGTTTGCACAGCCAAGAACTTATAACGGAATAGGCCTGAATATTGCTTTAACTTAGTGGCAAACTTCTGCTGACCAGTTGTATCTGCGTCTTATTCATTTATCAAGTTTGTAGCAAAGAAAAAAGTTTCGTTGCGAAATCCAACAATACCTAAATTTCACAAGCCTTTAAACTGCCACTGTAAGTGGATGCACATTTAGTCATAACTATGCATCCCCCATCAAGAGCTGAGCTTAATCAATAAATAAGGAAAATTTAATGAAAAAATCAAAACATTTAAATGACAATATAAAATCAATGTTAATAATTGCGAATTTAATATTGTCCGGCAGCCAAGCTCTTGCATCACCGTATACTATTGAAGCCAATCAAACCATAACTGGTTTATCAAGCCCAGGCTTTGATAATATAATAAATCGTGGACTAGTAATTGGTGAAACTGATGATTACTTACCTTTATTACTAGAAAACTATGGAAGTATTTATTTGCCGTCAAAAATAACTTGTCCTGGGCAAAAATTGGTCAACTATGCCAAGGGATATATTGCTATCGGCGGATATTTTGATTGTTACAAACAGGGAGCCCAAGCGCTGATCGAAAACTCCGGTACCATTGCTGTAACTAACGCTGTTGGTGAAAATATCGCCTTAGATCCACGAACAATTGGTGGACAACTTCGCCCAGCAAAGGACTATATGCCTTGGACATATATATTCTGGGGCAAAATTGATAACAAGGTTACCGGCAAATTCATAATAGACCGCAATAATGGAGTAAATCTATGCCAATCGCAGGGTTCTGAGGCGCCTGAGATAGAAAATCGTGGATATTTTGAGATTGCTCAGGGTAGCACATGCAATTTCATATCTACCAAATCTGGCAGTTACAAGCAATTTGAAGGCGAAACTAAGGTAAACGGTACTTTCGGATCACGTTTACTTGACTTCCAGGGAGGAATTCTGACCGGAACAGGTACGATATTGAAGTTTCCTGAACAATTATGGAACGCCAGTTTTAGTATATCGCCCGGCAATTCCACATCACCTTTCGGTGAATTGACGCTAACCCCTGAAATGGGTTATTCAGTATTCGGTGACGGTACACTGAACTTTGTAATTGGTGGCTTGAACAATAACAGCAAGCTGCACGTTAACGGCGAGGCTTATATTGTTGGTAGCGCCAAAATCGCCATCAGCCTGAAAAATGGCTTTATGCCTAATATAGGCAACAGTTTCACCATAATCACCGCTAACGACATTCGCACGGATGATTTTAACCAAGCCAACCTGATTTTGCCTCAACTACCAACAGGTCGACAATGGCATTTTGATAATGACGGCACCAGCCTAAAATTGAGTGTGATTTGATGCTTTCATATACTCGCGAGGGAAACCTACCTCTGAGCACCGCTTTTAGCCGTTCACAACAGCCCCCACGGGCGCTTTCCCGGAGGATACTTTACTTTCGAGAATAAATAATTTGATTCTAAGCTATACGATCCGGTATGTCTTTGCCGGAGAAATAAGCCTTAAGATTTTCCAGCACCTTTTCCCCCATCGCGGTGCGCGTTGCAATCGTGGCGCTGCCCAAGTGGGGGAGCAGTGTGGCGTTTTCCAGCGCCAAAAAGCCCTGATCTATGTTGGGTTCGCCTTCGTAAACATCCAGGCCGGCGCCGGCGATGCGTTTTTCTTGCAAGGCTTTGATCAAGGCCTTGCTATCTACCACATCGCCGCGCGCGGTATTGATCAAATGCGCAGTGGGTTTCATTAAATTCAAGGTTTTTTCATTGATTAAATGCCGAGTCTCGTTGCCGCCCGGACAATGCAGCGACACGTAATCGCATCGCGGTAATAGTGCTTCCAGCGTATCGCAACGCTCCGCCTTTAGTTCGTCAACGACGGCGGGGTCTGCCGGACTGGGCTTGAGATACAAAATTTTCATACCAAAGCCGTGATGGGCTTTGCGCGCCATGGCTTGGGCGATGCGGCCGAAGCCGACTAGTCCGAGCGTGGCGCCGGTCACGTCACTGCTCATCATATGCGTTGGGCACCAGCCGGCCCATGCGCCGGCGCGCACTAGTCTGTCGCCTTCGGCGCCGCGCCGTGCAGACATCAGTAACAAAGTCATCGCAATATCAGCCGTGCTTTGTGTCAACACGCCCGGGGTATTGGTGACGATTAGCCCCAGTTGTTTGGCGGCGGCAATATCGATATGGTTATAACCCACGCCAAAATTACCCAGGATTTTGCAGCGCTTGTTCGCGACATTCAGCACCTCGGCCGGCAGGGAATCGCAAACACTGGGGCACACCGCATCGTAATTTTGTAAAGCTAACCTAAATTCGTCAGCACTCAAGGGGTGGTCGTCGAGATTCAGTGTGACGTCGTAAAGCGCTTGCAATTTGGCTTCAACACTTGCCGGCCACCGGCGGCTAAGCAGGACTTTGGGTTTGTTCATGGGATTTCCTATCGTAAAACTTCAGGTACTTTCAGGTTAGAATCGGTGGTGAGGTGGTTAAGGATCGACGGCCGGGTTGGAGGTCATTATGCCGCCATTACCGTGATCACGGTCGTAGGCTTTTAAGCGTGCTGCCCGCAGGCTATTGATGCTGGCTATGTTTTCATCGTGTTGCTTTAGGGATCTTTGCCGCTGCAGGGCCAAATGTTGGTCTTTTTGCTCTTGCAAGTCCATCGCCATCGCCGGTTTTTGGTATTGCAGTTCGGCTTGGCGTTCGGCGATGTTTTGTTCTTGTGCGCGCGCGTCCGTGTTCAGACGTTTTTCCATTAAATCCAGGCCGTGAGCTTGGTTTTGCAGCTGTTGCTCGGTCAGTATTCTGGCGTCATCCAGCTGCTGTTGCCTGAGCCTTAATTCCATTTCCGCGCGTTTGGCTGCCTGTTCGTCTTGGTATTGAGCGCTAATCTGTTGATTTTCGCGTAACGCTTGCTCCCGCTGGTTTTTTAGCAATTCGGCGGCAGCAATAGCCTTGTCATTTTGGATGCGCTCTAGTTCAGCTTGTTGTTTGGTTTGCTGATGATCGTGATAAAGCCAAGAGCCAATTGGAAATAGCAACAGGGCGGCAATCGCTACTCGTTGCAACCATGGTGATACGGGATGGCGGTTGATAGTGGCGGGTGGCGATAGATCCTGCGGCAAGCGGCTGGCTGCCAATTTACGATCATAGGCGATGCGCCGATTGGCGTCGGACAGGATTACAAATGCTTCTCGGCTTCGGTTCAGTGTATCGATGCCGGCGTCGTCTTCGCGTTTTAGCAAATGGCGTTCAATACCCTTGAATGCGCGATGGATTTGTTGGTCGTCGGCGGACTCGGGTATGTTTAACAATTGATATAGAGTTTTTGCCATATTCGCATCTCCCAACGCTTTGTCGTCTGATGATCGGGAGATAGCGGACTAGCCCCAGACAATGCCGGTGCTGAACAAAGCACCGGCAGATGGGACTATAAAGAATTGAAATTAACAGTGCAAACGCCCGCTAAAAATTTAATCGGTGACGATTGCCAGCTTTTCTTGGTTCCTACGCAGCAATGCTAAAGAACCCAGCATGCAGCCCAAGACAAACCAAGTTAGCGTGGCGAGGGGCATGGATGATAAGGATTTTTCACTAAGCACCGTCACGGATGGCTGATTGACTTGGGCATCTGCGCGTTTTTCCACTAGAAATTGGTAACCAATGTCGGGGATAAATGACCAGGCTCCGCTACTGATGGCGGGATAGGTCATCACGGACCAGTTCATTGCGCCAATTTCGCGCGCTTCTATGGTATTGCCGCGATTTAATCCTGAGGTGTAAATGGCTTCCATAACGCAAGTGTTGATCTGGTCGACGCTATGGTTGCCGGTTAAGCTGCCGGGTAGCCAGCATAGACCGGGTGCTAAAAAGTCGGAATTTGGCGCCAAGCTATTTTGAGTGGCGTTTTTTAGCAATCCTTGATGGTGAATTTTAGTGGGCTCGTGTTCATGAAGTTCCGCATGAGCAGGAGCGATCAGTGCTGCTAACAACAATAGGCGGTGTCTCATGATTTTCTCCTTTGGCTTTGGAGTCAGAAGATAACTCAAACAAATATCAAGCAATAGCAATGCCCTTATTTAAAAAGTCTTTTATTTTAAGTAATTACTGATGTTTTAATTGTTTTCGATGTGAAAAATCAGGTGTTTTTGGTGTGGAATGGTGCAAAAGATGGTTGGTTTTGGTGCTTAAAGCACAAAACACAGCTGCTTGTCTCGTGTTCTAAAGTACAGGGAGGCGGTATATCCGCCTGTTTTGGGCAGTGATAGGGGCTAGGGCGAAGAGGATAACTAGCTGATCGAATGACGGGTGGCTGGTTAAGCAGGCCACCCGTCAAATCTAAGGGATGTTATTTAGCCGTTGAGCGGTAATACTCGATGGCTGCTGCTACGCCGCTGCCGGCTTTGATGTCAAAGCCATGGTCCAGCATAGCCATTTCCACGCCGGCAATCGCACCCAACAAGGAAACATCGTTCATATCGCCAACGTGGCCGATGCGGAACACTTTGCCGGCCACTTCGCTCAAACCGGCGCCCAACGAAATGTTGTATTTGTTGTACGCGGTGCTGATGACGTGGCGGGCATCCTTATCGGCCGGCACCACAATCGCGGTGACCGTATCGGAGTCCCAGCCTGCTTGCGCGCAAGTTTGCAAGCCCCAGGCCGCCACTGCACGGCGCACGCCTTCACCCAAGCGGTGATGACGGGCGTAGACGTTTTCCATGCCTTCTTCGAGCAGCAATTCCAAGGCTTTGCGCAAACCGTACAACATTGGGGTTGACGGGGTGTACGGGGTGTAGCCGTCTTTATTGGAGGCCGCCATGTCTTTCAATGAGAAGAAAGAACGCGGGAAGTTGCTGTTATCAATCGCGGCCAGGGCTTTTTGGCTGAAGCCCAAAATCGCTAGGCCGGCTGGCAGCATGAAGCCTTTTTGCGAACCGGCGATAGAGGCATCCACGTCCCATTCGTCTTGGCGGAAATCCAGGCTGCCTATCGAGCTGACGCCGTCGACGAACAACAATGCAGGGTGGTTTGCTGCGTCCAGCGCTTTGCGCACGCCGGGAATGTCGCTCGTGACACCGGTAGACGTTTCGTTATGTGTCGCCAGTATGGCTTTGATTTCGTGATTTTTATCTTCGTTAAGACGCGCCTGCAAATGATCCAAAGGAATACCTTTGCCCCATTCAACTTGATGAATTTCCACGTCAAAGCCTAATTTTCTGGAGGCTTCCGCCCACAAGTGGCCGAACTGACCGAAGCGGTAAATCAAGACTTTATCGCCCTGGTTCAAGCAGTTGGTCATCGCCACTTCCCAGCCGGCGGTGCCGGTCGCGGGAAACACGAAGCATTGGCCGGTTTCGGTGCGGAACACTTTTTTCAGGTCTTCCAAAATCGGCGCCAGCAATTTAGGAAAAATCGGCGAACGGTGATCTTCCATCGGCACATGCATCGCGCTCAGAATTTCATGTGGGGTATTGGTTGGCCCTGGAACAAATAGGTGATTGCGACCTGCCATCTGGTGTCTCCTTGGAATTTTGGAAGCTTAGAAAATCGCGGGATGTTGCCACAGAAGCCGTGATTCGGCAAGTCGTTTACTGGCGCAAACCTGCACCGAAGCTGACAAGCGCAATTGACATTGCAGGCCCTGAAAGTAAAATGTCACGTTCTTCAACCCATACATGGCGCGGTTTTTTGGCCGGCCAACCAACCGTAGGAAACATACATGAGTCACACTCTTTACGAAGCTAATGCCCAGCGCGTGCAACGTTGCGAATTGGCGGTACCGGGTTCCAGTCCGGAAATGTTTGAAAAAGCCTTAAAAAGTGGTGTGGACTTTGTGTTTCTCGATCTGGAAGACGCCGTTGCGCCGGACGATAAACTGCAAGCGCGGAAAAACGTTATCCAGGCCATCAACGATTTGGATTGGAAAGGTAACGGCATCACGCTGTCCGTACGTATCAACGGTCTGGATACGCAATATATGGTGCGCGACGTGGTCGATCTAGTCGAGCAGGCCGGCGCTAAAATCGATACGCTGTTGATTCCCAAAGTTGGTGTCTACGGCGATGTGTACATGGTTGACGCGATGCTGTCGCAGCTGGAAATGCAGGAAGGCCTGAAAAACAAAATCGGCATCGAATGTCTTATTGAAACCGCTCTGGGTATGGCCAACGTCGAAGATATTGCCAAACAAGGTGCGCTTAGCGGTCGGGTGGAAGCCCTGCATTTTGGCGTCGCCGATTACGCGGCCAGCAACCGTGCCCGTACCGTCAATATAGGCGGTTTGAATCCCGATTACCCAGGCGACCAATGGCACTCAGCGATCAGCCGGATGACCGTAGCCTGCCGCGCCTATGGTTTGCGTCCTATCGACGGCCCATTCGGCGACATCAAAGACCCCGAGGGCTACAAAGCCGGTGCCCGCCGCGCGGCTGCTTTGGGTTGCGAGGGCAAGTGGGCCATTCATCCTTCACAAATCGCTTTGGCCAACGAAGTATTCACGCCGCCCGCTGCGGAAGTGGAAAAAGCCAAGCGCATCCTGGCGGCTTTGCAAGAAGCGGCTGCACAAGGCAAAGGCGCTGCGGCGCTGGATGGTCGTCTGATTGATGCGGCATCCGAACGGATGGCTAACAACATCGTGCGCGCCGCCGAAGCTATCGCCGCAAAAACCAAATAAGCCAAGCGTAGGCTGGGTTGAATGCAATGAAACCCAGCTTGAAGGTGCTTGCTGGGTTTTGCCAATACTCAACCCAGCCTACGAGATTTCCATTCATTTAGAGAGAGTCCATGGACATTCATGAATACCAAGCAAAACAGCTATTGGCCGATTACGGCGTGAAAATAGCGGACGGCGGTTTGGCCTATAGCCCGGAAGATGCCGTGCAACGCGCCCGCGACATCGGCGGCCACGTTTGGGTGGTTAAAGCCCAGATTCATTCCGGCGCCCGTGGCAAGGCCGGCGGTATCAAAGTCTGCAAAACCCACGACGAAGTCAGCGACGCCGCCGAATCCTTGCTGGGTAAAAAACTGGTGACCCACCAAACCGGTCCGGCCGGCAAACAATGCTTGCGTCTCTATGTCGAAGCCGGTACCGATATCGCCAAAGAATTGTATTTCAGCCTGCTGATTGATCGCGCCCAGGAACGGATCGTCATGGTTGGCTCCGCGCAAGGTGGTATGGAAATCGAGGAATTGGCGGAAAACAATCCGGATGCGATCAAAAAAATCTACATCGAGCCAGCCGTTGGTTTGCAGGATTTCCAGGCGCGGGAAATGGCCTTTGCGCTGGGCTTGAACGCCGATCTGATTCCGCAAGCCGTGAAGTTGATTCAAGGCTGCTACCGTGCCATGCGTGAACTGGACGCCAACATGGTGGAAATCAATCCCTTGGTCATCACAGGTCACGATGAATTGATCGCTTTGGACGCCAAAATGGGCTTTGACGACAACGCCTTGTTCCGCCGCCAAAAAATTTCTGAGTTGCGCGACAAGTCGCAGGAAGACCCTCGGGAAATGGCCGCTGCCGACCGTGGCTTGAGCTATGTGGGTCTGGACGGCGACATCGGCTGCATGATCAACGGTGCCGGCTTGGCGATGGCGACGATGGACATGATCAAACTGGCGGGCGGCGAGCCGGCCAACTTCTTGGACGTCGGCGGTGGCGCCTCGGCCGAACGCACCGAAAAAGCCTTTCGTATGGTGTTGCAGGATAAAAACGTCAAAGCCATGCTGGTCAACATTTTTGCCGGTATCAACCGTTGCGACTGGATTGCCGAAGGCGTGGTGCATGCGGTGAAAAAAATCGACATGCAGGTGCCGCTGGTGGTCCGTCTGTCCGGTACCAACGTCGAGGAAGGCCGCAGAATCATCGAAGAAAGCGGTTTGCCGATCATCACGGCAAATACCTTGGCGGAAGCCGCCGAGAAAGCGGTCGAAGCCCGTAACAAAGTTGTAGCCGCGCAAGCTTAAGGAACAGACATGGCAATTTTTATCGATCAAAACACTCGCATCATCGTTCAAGGCTTTACCGGTAAGATTGGTACTTTTCATGCCCAGGAGATGATCGAATACGGCTCTAACGTGGTCGGGGGCGTCACGCCGGGTAAGGGTGGGCAAAAACATCTGGACCGCCCGGTGTTCAACACCGTGAAGGACGCCGTGGAGCAAGCCGGCGCCGAAGCCAGTATCGTGTTCGTGCCGCCGGCTTATGCCGCCGATTCGATCATGGAAGCCGCCGAAGCCGGCATCAAATACTGCGTATCGATTACCGACGGCATCCCGACTCAGGACATGATGAAAGTCAAAATCTTTCTGAGCAAATTTCCCAAGGAAAAACGCATGGTGCTGACCGGCCCTAACTGTGCCGGCACCATCAGTCCAGGTAAAGCCATGCTGGGCATCATGCCGGGGCATATTTATATACCTGGTAACGTCGGCATCGTCGGTCGTTCCGGTACCCTGGGTTACGAAGCGGCCGATCAAATGAAAGCGCTAGGCATCGGCGTGTCGACTTCAGTCGGTATCGGTGGCGACCCGATTAACGGCAGCTCGCACCGCGATATTCTGGAAAAATTCGAGCAAGACCCGGAAACCAAAGTCGTGGTGATGATCGGCGAGATCGGCGGACCGCAAGAAGTGGAAGCCGGTATGTTTGCCAAAGAACATATGACCAAGCCCGTTGTGGCCTACATCGCCGGTTTAACCGCTCCGAAAGGCCGTCGCATGGGCCACGCCGGAGCGATTATTTCCTCAGTAGGCGAGTCGGCGGCGGAGAAAGTGGAAATGCTCAAAGAGTTGGGCGTAATTATTGCCCCAACTCCTGCGGCGATGGGTGAGACAGTGGCTAAAGTATTGGCAAAGCTGTAAGTTACCCACCGCTAAAATAAAGCCCGCTTCGGCGGGCTTTTTTGTTTGTGTTGACTTGAGGTTCTTTAGCTTGCCCTGCCAAGCTGGTAACATCCCCTCTTTTGCCGTTTTGCCGGAATCATGCAATCTTCTCGTTTAGTCGAACGCCTTAAAACTTTTCGAACATTAACCCCAGAGCAACAGGTTATTATGAAGTTGCTGGCGGTTTATTACGGCTATAGTTCGCTGATCAATTTGGCGAAATGCCTCGGCAGTTTGGGTATCAGGGAGGGTGAGAAAACGCTTAAGTCGGAAGCTGTCAAAGCCCGGCTAAAGCCGCTGATCAAAGCCGGTTTGCTGGAAGAAAACCTCAAATCCGGCGGCACCCGGTGCTGCCGAACCCTAGCGGAAGTGCTGACGCGGCAAGCGGTCGAAGACAAAGAGTTTGATTTGTTCGCCGGCGCCGTACAAATGAATAATCCGCCCGGCCATGGCTACTATCGTTACAGCACCGTGGACGACTGCATTCGCGAAGCGCGGATCCAGTTTTATCGCGGCGATTACGCCAAAGTAGACGAGTGCCTGGAATCCGGTGCCCACTACTTGGGCAAACTGCCGCCGGTTAATGAACTTTATCTGTCCTGGTTTTTAAACCCGTTGGATGTCGCTTGGTTTACCGCCCATCATCCGCAGTTATTGCTGGGGCTGGCCGGATTTTCGGGCTTACATCAACTGCTGTATCTGTATGCCGACGAAAAATTGGATGGTTTTTTAGAGCAGTTGTTGTTCGTTAGCCAGGGTGTGCAGCAAGAATTGTTGAACCGCGTCGCTTTGGAGTTACGCTTGCTGCGGGGTGACTGGGATGCAGTCGAGCAACGGGTGGCGGATCAAAATGATCCTGAGCTGCAAGCGCTTGCGGCGACATTGATTTTTCTGCGCGGCGATTACGCGGCAGCGGTCAACCGTTTCGAGGGCGCTTTGGCACAGCTACGCAAGATTTCCGGACAACGCACTGCCTATTTTTACGGCTTGGCAGGGGTGTTTTACCCGCTGGCTATCCTGAAAAACAATGACGCCAAACAACGCGCCAAACTCAGCACACTGATCAATCAAGCGATCAAAGCCGACAATTATTGGTTGGGCATTTATCATCAGTTGGCCTTGTTTCAGCGTTTTTTACAAGGCGATTTGTCATTGCGGGAGCAACTGTTAAACACCGATTTGACCTATAAAATCAGTAGCGGCTATCGGGAAAGCGGCTACCCGGATACCTTGCTTACCCCGCCATTACTGCTGCATGTGTTTTTAACTCTGATCAAATTTTGGGTTAAAGCCGATCAATTCAATCATGTCACGCCACTGAGTCAAAAGCTGTACCGGCATCTGCTGGACAACGGCTATCGTTGGCCGGCCGCCGAATTAGCCAAGATCTTTACCCATATAGAGCCGCCGCGTTCCCTGCAATGGGATGGCAGCTTTTTCGATGCCAGGCCGGCGTTGGCGGATTTATTTGCCAGCCGCCCGGATTGGGACTTGGCACTGGATGCCTTATTAAATTTGCCCAAGGCCGAAAAAAAAACCGATACCGCCACCCCTATCGACAAGCCAACGCGCTTGGTCTGGTTGTTGAGTTACGATGACATTAGCCATCATCTGGACATCGAGCCGCGCGAACAAAAACAACAAGCCAAAGGCGGCTGGAGTAAGGGCAGGGCGATTGCCTTGAAACGGTTGGCGCACGAAACCAACAAGTTTGACTATTTAACCGAACAGGACATTAAGCTGTGCGCGCATATCAAGGAATACCGCGATAGCGGCTGGTACGGCAGCGGCACTTATTTTGAGTTCGACAATAGCATGCCGCAGGCCTTGCTGGGACACCCGCTGTTGTTTTGGGCCGATGCGCCAGAAGTGCGGGTGGATGTGGTCAAGGGCGAAGCCGAACTGCGGGTGAAAAAACTGGCAGGCAGCGACAAAATCAAAATCAGTCTGGAGCCCGTGCCCGGGCACGAACAAAAATTCTATGTCGCCAAGGAAACGCCCACGCGCTTGCGCGTGCTGGAGTTTACCGCCGACCATCATAAAATCCTCGCGGTATTGGGCGCCAAGGGCCTGGAGGTGCCGGTCTCGGCGCAAGACCGGGTCTTGCAAACTCTGACCAGTATTTCCGGCTTGTTGACCGTACATTCGGATATAGGCGGCAGTTCCAGCAGCGCCGAGCAAGTCCAGGCCGACGCGACCCCGCGCGTGCATTTATTACCCTGGGGCGAAGGTCTGCGCGTGGCGATGCTGATCCGGCCGTTCGCCAGCGGCGGCGCCTATTATCAACCTGGGCATGGCGGCGAAAGCGTGTTGGCCGAAATCGACGGCCGCCATTGCCAGACCAAACGCGATCTGGCTTTGGAAAAACAGCGCGCGCAAGCCGTTTTGCAGGCTTGCGATGTGTTGGAACAGGCGGAACGCGATGGCGCCGGTGATTATTTGCTGAATCAACCTGAACAATGTCTGGAGCTGCTGTTGCAATTACAGGCGTTGCCAGCCGAGCAAGCGATATTGGAATGGCCGGAAGGCGTTCGGTTTCGGTTGTTGGGGCAAACCAACGGTAGCGGCTTTAGCATGCAAATCAAGCGCGACAACGATTGGTTTGCCTTGCAAGGCGAGTTGCAGGTTAATGAAGATACCGTCATCGAAATTCAGCAATTGCTGGGTTTATTGAACAATCGCGAAGGCCGCTTCTTGAAATTGCAGGACGGTCAATTCATTGCGTTGACCGAAGAGTTTCGCCGCCGCCTCGATGATTTACGCGCCTACGCGGATCTGCACGGCAAGAAAGTCCGGATCAATCCCTTGGCCGCCCTGACGCTGGAGGATTGGCAGGACGAGGCCGGTTTCAAAGCCGATAAGCATTGGCAAGCACATATGCAACGGCTGAAGGATTCGCGAGACTATCAGCCTAAAGTACCGTCTACTTTTCAAGCCGAATTGCGCGACTATCAAATGGATGGCTATCGTTGGTTGGCGCGCCTGGCTCGTTGGGGCGTCGGCGCGTGTCTGGCGGATGATATGGGCTTGGGCAAGACGGTGCAAGGTTTGGCCTTGCTGGTTGACCGCGCCCCGAACGGCCCCAGCCTGATCGTCGCACCGACTTCGGTGTGCATGAATTGGGAAAACGAAGCCAGCCGCTTTGCGCCGACACTGCATCCGCAAATTCTCGGTAGCGGTGATCGGCAACGCTTGCTGGATAATCTGGGGCCGTATGATTTACTGATTTGCAGTTACGGCTTGTTGCAACAGGAACAAGTCGCCGAAATGTTGGCGAAAATCCAGTTCCAGACTGTGATTCTCGACGAGGCGCAGTGGATTAAAAACATCGCCACCCGCCGCTCGCAGGGGGCGATGAATCTGCAAGCCGAGTTTAAACTGATCATGACCGGCACGCCCTTGGAAAACCATCTGGGCGAATTGTGGAATTTGTTCAGGTTCATCAATCCCGGTTTATTGGGATCGTTGGAACAATTCAATCAACGCTTCGCCGGCCCTATCGAACGCGACCGCAGTGCCGAGGCCCGTTTTCAATTGAAGAAACTGATCCAGCCTTTTATTCTGCGCCGCACCAAAACCCAGGTATTGCAGGAGTTGCCGCCGCGCACGGAAATCCCAATCTATGTCGAGCTGAGCAGCGAGGAAATGGCCTTCTACGAAGCCTTGCGCCGGGATAGTCTGGCGGCCTTGAGCAGTGCCGATACGCCGGCCGGGCAAAAACAATTACAGATTCTGGCGGCCATCAGCAAATTGCGCCGTAGTTGCTGCAATACCTTGCTGGCCAACGCCGCGGTGGCTTTGCCCAGTAGCAAGCTGGCGGCGTTCGGTGACATCGTCGACGAATTGCTGGATAACAAGCACAAGGCTCTGGTGTTCAGCCAGTTTGTCGACCATTTGCAATTGATTAAAAACTATATCGAGCAGCGCGGCATTCGTTATCAATATCTGGACGGCAGTACGCCGGCCAAAGAGCGCCAGCAACGGGTAGACGCCTTTCAGCGCGGCGACGGCGAATTGTTCCTGATCAGCCTGAAGGCTGGGGGCGTGGGTTTAAATTTAACCGCCGCCGACTATGTGATTCATATGGACCCTTGGTGGAATCCGGCGGTGGAAGACCAAGCCTCAGACCGCGCGCACCGCATGGGCCAACAGCGGCCGGTGACGATCTATAGGATGATCGCCAAAAATACCATAGAAGAAAAAATCGTCGCACTGCACAGCCATAAACGCGATTTGGCCGACAGCTTGTTGGATGGCGCGGATATTAGCGGCAAAGTGTCGGCTGATGAACTGCTGAATTTGATGAAAGGCGAAGCTTAAACAGGCTACGTATCCGGCTATTAGGTGTAGTTTTTACTGTAGGTCCATTTTAAAGCGCACCGAGATACGGGGTTCCTGGTTTTTTGATTTTACTGCGCTCCCGCATTCGTGGGAACGCCGAACCGGGCTGAATTGCGCTGGGTTAATCCCGTCTTAAATTATGCTTTTTACGAGCGATATTGCGGCTGGCTTTGTTTTGTTGATGGGTCAATCGGGCTCGTTCGCCGGCAGTGACCACGCCATCAGCTTTCGCTGCGGCTTCTTGGCGTTCTATGCGCATTTGTTGGTGTTCCAAACGGTTGGCTTCGCGGTCGGTCAACGCGCCGGACGCCTCGCCCTGCTCAATGCGTCTTTCCTGATTTTCCTGGCGCTGGTCGATGCGCGGGGTTTCGATGCCGGCGAAGCAGGGTTGCGCCAAGCCAAAAAAAGCCAGCAACGCGCCCGATAGTAAAAATGTGTTGATGTTGTTCATGTGTGCCTCGGTAGTCTCGTTATTTGGTTGCCAACAATTTAAAACCGTTGGCGAAGTCATTTTAGCCGGCAATATTAAGATCGCCTTAACGTCACGCGGCTAACTGCCCCGAGCTTAGTAAGCTTTGGATATTTGGGCGTCTAATCATTGGCTGACTTAAACGCCAATCAAGTTCAAGAAATCAAATACGTAGAACTCGGTTCCTGACCGGCCTCCAGAATTTGTTTCATGCTGACCATGTCATAACCACCGGACAGCAAGACAATAAAGCGTTCGCGCAGCATGGGGCTTTGCCGGGAACGTAAGATGATATTGTTGGCGTCTTTTTGTTCCAGAATTCGGTACCAGTTGTAGATCATTTGAAAGATCCGCCCCATGGGCTCGCGGATGCGGGCTTCGTAATGACTGAAACGCGCGGCACTGAAATCGTCGCCGTTGGCAAAACCCTCCAGCGCAGCGTCGGCCGCGTAAACCCCACTGCGCATCGCCAGCGTTACCCCGGCGGAAAATACCGGATCGACAAACATCGACGCATCGCCCACCAGCATAAAGCCGTCGCCGTGAAAGCGCTCGTTCATGTAACCAATCGACGATATGGTTTTGATGTCCATGGCCTGCTCCGCGTCGGCCAGCCACTCTCGCACGCACTCGCAACTTTGGATGGCGGCCTCAAAGCGCTGTTGCGGCGAATCGCCCAAGTTTTTCGCAAAGCGGGTATCCAAGACCGCACCGACGCTGACGATGTCGTCGCGTAACGGAATGTACCAAATCCAGCCGCCATCAATGGTATGAATGTCGGTGGTGACCGAACCGTCTATCACGTCTCCAAAATTGATAAAACCGTGCGGGTCGCGGCGAAAGCCGCCTTTGAAATGGGCAAAATGGGCGATTTTATTCAGTTCCGGTAAGGGGCGTCGCCAGTTTAACTTGCGGGCGATCAGGGACTCACGCCCTGAAGCGTCGATGACCACTGAAGCATGAATGGGCGCAGGGTCAGAATCATTCGGGCCGGCGCTCACGCCAATCGCTTGTTTGCCGTCGAATAATACGTCGGCCACCGCCCACTCCCGCCGCACATCAACGCCGCATTCGGCGGCATGCTCCAGCAAAATTTCATCGAAGCGGGCGCGCTCCACGTGATAGGTATAGGGTCGTTCGAAATACCCAGGATATTCCGCTGTCAGCAGCAATACATCGGGTTTTTGATTGAACATGCCGAAGTTTGCGCCTTGCTTGACGGTAAAACCTTCGGCTTCGATTTTTTCCGTCACGCCCAGCCGCCGCCAAAGCTCCCAGCAAGCCGGCAACAAGGATTCGCCGATTTGAAAGCGTGGAAAGCGCGAGCGCTCGAACAGCACCACGTGCTTGCCCGCTTTGGCCAAGATGATCGCCGCGCTGGTACCGGCGGGACCGCCGCCGATGACGGCGGCATCGAAACGTTCAGATTGTGCCATGCTGTTTTGCCTGTGTAAGAAAAATCGAGACTAGGGGCAGGGTGGATTTAATTTTATTCAAGCCACTTTACTAAGCAATGGCTTGCATCGGTTCATCGGCGGTAAATTTGCCATAATACCCGCCTTACGCGACTGACTCCAAACGATTGGCACTATGAACACGACTGAAATATTTCTGATCGCCCTGACCATTATCTACAGCTTGCCGTACCTCATTTGGCGAATCGGTCGGACCGATTATTTTGCGCCCTTGGTGGTGGTGCAAATCATAACCGGGATTTTATTGGGGCCGGGTATCTTGGGCAGCGCATTTCCCGATTACTATGCTTTTGTTTTCAATACCCAGGTCATACAGGCACTGAACGGCATCGCCTGGTGGTCGGTGATGCTGTTTGTCTGGGTAGCCGGGATTGAGTTGGATTTGCGCCAAGCCTGGCAACACCGTCTGGAAACCAGTATCACGGCGGGCTTGGCCTTGGGTGTGCCCTTGGGTTTGGGTTGTGTTGCGGCGTTGGGGATGCTGCTATTCCCGGGTTGGATGGGCGCCAAGGCCATGCCTTGGCAATTCGTACTGGGGATGGGCATGTCTTGCGCGGTAACGGCGTTGCCGATCTTGATTTTGCTGATGGAAAAACTGGCAGTGCTGCGCCAGCCCATCGGCCAGCGTATCTTGCGTTACGCCAGCATGGACGATATAGCGATTTGGGCGGTGCTGGCTTTGATTCTGTTGGATTGGGACCGGGTAGGCCGGCAGGGTGCGTTTTTGTTAGGTTTTGCGATCAGTGCCTACGGGATTCGCAAACTGATGGCCTGGCTGCCGGAACGTGACCGCTGGTATGTCGGCATCATCGCCTTGGCGGCGACAGGCTTTGCCGCCGACTGGGCCGGACTGCATTTCATGGTGGGGGCGTTTTTGGCCGGCGCTATCCTGGATGGCCATTGGTTCAATCAAGCCCAGATGGACTTGTTGCGTCACCATTTATTGCTGACCGTGATGCCGGTGTATTTCATCAGTGCCGGCTTGAAAACCAATTGGGCGATGGGTGGGGCTGCGGTGTTGGTGGTTGCCGGCTTATTGCTGCTGGTGTCGGTGTTCGGCAAATTGCTGGGTATTCATCTGGCTGGAAAAATTCTGAAATGGCAGCGCGGCGAGGCGTCTTTGATTGGCTGGCTATTGCAAACCAAAGCCTTGATCATGATTATTTTTGCCAATGTGTTGCTGGATAAACAAATCATTAGCAGTGAAACCTTTACCGCGCTGTTGCTAATGGCCGTCCTCAGTACCATGCTGACGGTGCCGGTGGTATCGCCGAAACTGGCGAAGATGCAGGCGCTTATTTCCCGTGCAGAATAAATGCCTCAAGCTCTTAGTCGTCAATCCCTAAGGTTTTCCAAAAATCCGCTTGCTTAGCGATACCCAGTACCGCTTGCGCGGCGAGTAAGGCGGAGACGCTGACACCGGCTACCCCACCACCTGGCCGGGTCCAATGGCCGGTGTGGAACAAGCCGGGCAGGGCGCCGACTACGCTTGGCCGGTTCGGGCCAATCTGATCCGGGGTGGGCGCAAAACCATAGGCAGCGCCGTGGTGGTTCAGGGTGTAGCGCTCCAGGGTGCGCGGTGAGCCGGACTCCACGACCAACAAATGGTCGTTCAATCCGGGAAAATGCCGTTCGGCTTTTTCCAGCAAACGTTGCTGAAAACCGCTCTTGGCGATGCGCCAGGATTCGCCCACGTCAAACGGACACAAGGTGGTCAGCATCATGATGCTTTGTCCGGGCGGCGCCAATGAGGAGTCCGCGAAGGAGGGTAGGGTTGCCGAAAACCAGTTGCTCTGGCCGGATTGGCTGCAGGCATAACTGGCTTCGTGGTCGAACGTTTCAAAGAAAAAGCCCTCATGGGCATGATCTTGCTCAGAGATCGGCAGGTCGGTGGCGATATAGCAGGCGAAAATCGACAAGGACGGCGAAAGCTTTGCCAAGCCCTCGCCATACCCGCTTGGCAAGTGCTCCGGGCCGATCAACAATTCGGCGGTTTGCCGGATGTCGATATTGGAAACCACCGTTTCGGCCCGGATTACCTGGCCGTTTTCCAAAACAATGCCGCAAGCTTTACCGGCTTCGACACAAATCCGCCGCACGCTAGCATTCAGCAAAACTTCGCCGCCTTGGTTTTCGATGGCGGCGGCCAGTTGATTGGCGTAATTCTGGAAACTGCCCCGGCAGTAATAGCCGCCTTCGTAGGTGTATCCGGCCATCATCGACGCCCAATAAAGGAAAGACAGTTGCGACGGCGGTAAACCCAAATAAGGCCAGAGCATCGCGCAAGCGCTTTTCAGGCGGGCATCCACCAAAAACTCGTCCAGTGCCTCCGCCAGCGTGGTGCGCCGGTAGCGGAATAAATTGCCCAGCATTTGCATCGGCGAAACCCGCGTTGCCTTACTTTGGGACAACACTTCCTCGGCCAGCATGGCTTCTTCCGCCAGGACTTTGCACAGGCGGATCAACGCCAGCAGACCTTCCTTTTCTGCCGGAAAATTTTCGGTTAAGCCGGCTACGAACGCCGCTTCGCCGGCTCGCAACGGGACTTCGAAATCCGGAAAAACCGCGCGGGCGTAAGAAGGGACAGGGATAAACAAGCTCTGTGGATCAATGCCTACCGCCCGGCAAATCTTATTCATAGTGCTGCCGTTGCCGTAGCCTTCCGGACTGCAACCACTGACCAGATGCACACCGGCATCGAAATGAAAGTGGCGGCGCTTGAAGCCATGGGCATAACCGCCCGGCCTGTCGTGCCTTTCCACCAGCAATACCGATTTGCCGGTTTTCGCCAGCAATGCGCCGGTACTCAGGCCACCAATCCCCGCGCCGATAACGACGACGTCGTAAACTTCTTTTTTCGATTCCGTGTGTATGCCGCGCATTGGCTGTCTTCTATGCAGATAAATAGCCGGCTAGCTTAGGAATAAACCAAATGGAAAACAAGTGCTTGGTTTTACCTCAGCCGTTGCGCCATCGCGCAGAAGCTCTCGACTACTGACACTGGCTGGTCTCCAGAGAGTGCTACTCATGGCTCGAATACTGTAGTTTTGTTGCTTTAAACTGCTGAATGTAATCCGATCCTTAGGCCTCTGGTTCCCAAGTTCCAGCTTGGGAACCCAGCCCTCGGAAGCTCCAGCTTCCCAAATCCTCACCAGTCTCTGACCACCTCGATCAAGCCCTCCATTCACGCATAATTCCGTGCACTGGAATAACGCCAATGCTCAGGCAAATCCACATAACCGCGCTTGACCGGATTAAGGTGAATATAATCCAGCTTCTGCCGCATCGCTGCCTCGGATTCGATCAGCTGCGGATGGCTTCCTCCCAAACCTGGTACTCGCTCTCGATCTTATGCGGCCGCTTCAACAACGCCAACAATTCCAGTACCCGCGCCTCACCGCTTTGCTGCAAATGACCGATGATTTGCTTGGCGGTATAAGCCTTAAACCGCTGCATGTCCCGGCTTAAATCCGGCGAAGCGGCGATCAAATGCAGGTGATTTTCCAGGATCACGTAACCGTACAACTGAAACCCGCTATCACGTTGCAAAAACCGCCAGGAATCCAGCACGATATGCAAGCTTTTCCGAGGACGAATAGGTTTGCTCAGGCTTCCTCGAGATCGAAAGTCTGAGCCAAAATTTGCCGCTCTTCTTGGTTCAGGTCCAGCAAAACGCTACGGTCCTGTGCGCCGGTTTTCAGAAAATCGATGCCGGTGCGTAAGAGGCGTAACGGTAATTTCAAGGCTTCGCAGCCAGCTCCGGCGGCTTCCCAAGCCGAATACCATTGTTCCAGATTGTCCGGGCTGGGTGTTTCTTCGGGATCGCGGTGGAGATTACCCAAATGGCGTATTAGGGCTTCGCCGAGGTAATTCGATGCGTCGAATTGTACGAAAATTTGAGCTAATTCGGCGATGCGTTGTTTGCGGGCGGCTGTCGATATACTGCTGGTATAAACAAAACCGACAATGCCTGTAAATAGCGCATCTTCCGGTTGGCAGTCCGCTGCCAATTTACCTAAACCGTCCACAAGTCTTGCCATTCCCTCGGTCCAGCTCCCTAGCGCAAAACTTACCAATGCCAGCGCGAAATGTGCGTCCGCAAACAAGTCATCCGGCAGGTTTTCGATAGTTAAAATCCTAGCGTAATCGCGTTTGGCGTCTTCGAGTCTATCGGCTAGAGAATTGAGCAAGCCCCGGCTAAACAATGCACTCGCCATGGATACCGGCGATTTTTCAGAAAATTCGATTGCTAAAGTGTTGGCTGAAATCGCGCCGACGAAGTCCCCCAACAGCCTCAATGCTCTTCCCCTGTTCCAATGCGCTCTTGCTATCATTTCCGGCGAGACGCCGTACAATTCGACAACGCTATCGAAATCCTTCAAGGCCTCTTCAATTTCGCCCAATTCAACTCTTATACTGCCACGTTGAAGAAGTGCTTTTGCGGTTTCTTTTGGTGCTACATTGCCTGAATCGATGACCCGGCTATAGTCGTTTACTGCGTTTTCGGTCATGCCCAGACGTTTATAAGCCGAAGCTCTAGAATTGAGTATGAACAAAAGTAGTGCAGTTGGTTTTTGGGATAACTCAAGCAGGCCATCCACGATTCGAATGCCTGCATCGATTTTACCTATATTGAAATACTCTATGGCGGCGCGAGCGTATGCAATTGCAATGACCGATTGAGGATATTTATCGGCTTCCTTACATATTTCTTCCAGGGTTTGTATTCCGAGTTCGTGATTTCCCTTGGCCAATTCCCCGAAAGCTAGCGCCAATTCTTCAGATATCTCCGCGGTGTCCTCGATTAAAGACATCCAGACTTCACGCTGCTCGTCATTCAATTCCTTCCGAAAATCCTCCACCAACAATTGTGCCCGCAAATTTCCCAGAACCGAATTTCTGTTGATCGCCGCCTGCAAATAATTACGCGCCAAACTGCCTTCACCGCTGGCCGACAAACGTTCGTCGAGTTGAGCTCCGTCGTACCAAACCCGCAAAAAATCCACCAAGAGCCTTAGCGGGCCGGGCGACTGGTTTTCCTTGATTTCCACGCATATCCGCATCAAGGGTTCGGCGATTTCGTACAACGACTCGCGGCCGCGCTGGGCCGATTGCACGTAGCCTTTGGCGCGCAAATCCTTAAGCTGGCTGGAGATGGTTTGTTGGCTGGCGAACAGGTGGCGGGCCATGTCCTTGACCGGGGTCGGCCGTTCCCGGCTGCATAAAAATTCGACGATCTTGCGTTGTTGCGGCGGTAGCCAGCGGATGCGTTCCTGATAATAGGGCGTCATTTCGTCGACCATTTTGGCGAAAGGTTCGACCAAGGCATTGATATTGTCGCCGGTAATGAATTGCGATAGCACCAGATAAACCCGGTGGTTGCCGCCGGACAAATGGTGCAGGGCTCGTACCCGCGAACGGCCGGTAGGGCTGCGCAAAAAGGCGGCGGCCTTGTCCTGGCGGTTGAGCGCGGCGATTTTGCCGAGCAACTCGGCGGCTTCTTCCACCGACAACATCGCCAGCATTTCGGTCTGAAAGAAGCCGAAGAAGGTGCTGTTACGCTTGGCCACGTCGTCGACCAAGCGTTGGGCGGTGGCGACGATAGCCATCACCGGATGTTCCTGAATGAAGGCCCGCAAGCGCTGTTGTCCGGCTTTACCTAAACCTTCGAACAAAGCGTCCAAGTTTTCCAGTGCAACCAGCAAGGTTTTACCGGCCAGCTTTTCCAGCAATAACGTAGCCAACAGCCGTTCGGCGGCCTCGGCCTCCAAATCGTAAATGGGTTCCAGATCGTCCGCATGGTAGTCGCCGGGGTAGCGCTTGCTCAGCGCCAAATAGATGCGGCGCAACAGTTCCAGCAGCGTGGTGCTGGTTTCGTCCTCGTTCAACCAGGCAATCCGTAGCGACTCTTGCAAGCTTTCGTCCAGGCCGACGCGGTGAACCAACAAGGTCAAAAAATGACTTTTACCGGTGCCGCGCGGGCCGACGAACAACAGATGATGTTTATGGCCGCTACCGGCGCTTTCCCTAACCCGTTCCACTGCATCGGCTAGCAGCGCATGGCGCTGAACGAAGATGGCTTCCAAATCTTCCGGCGCGGTCCGGCTCGGCGTGAATACCGATAAAAAGGCTGATTCGCTCATTTTCGGCTCCTAAAGTCCGCGCGACAGTCGCCACCAGCGTTTCAGCAACGGAAAGCGAAACCGATAGTGGCCTTGTTCGTCTTTGGCGAGGTAGTGGTCTTGTTCGACTGCTTTCAGCAGTTTCAGCAATGCTTCTCTGTCCACAGCCAAGCCTTGGCTTTTCAGCTCATGCAGAATGGTGTTGACCGCCGTCGTCTGGTCGCTTGCCGCGATGCTATCCAACAGCGCCAAAACGACGGCTTCGGAAGCAGTGCTGTAATAAGTCGAGATTCGGTCGCGGTAATGCGTCAGTTCCCAAGGATCGTTGCCGTCCAGCAATTGTTTGCTGACTTGCTTGTCGATTACCTCGGCGGTCGCCTCCAGCCCGGATAATTTCACGGCCTTGACGATGTGGTGAATATAAAATGGAAAGCCGTCGGCCAGTTCGGCGACGGTTTGGGCGGACATGGGGGCATCCGACGTGGCGATGTTTTCGCCCGCGATCAGTTTTGTCGCCAATTCCTGGGCGAAATTCGCGTCCAAAACCGGCAGTTCGAAAGCGTATAAGTCGTTCAAAGGCGAATTGGCGTAGCCTTGCTGTTTCAGACTGTCGATGACATGGTGAAAACCGATCGATCCGGTCAAAACCATGCGCAAGCCCTGGCCACCTAATTCCTGGCGTAGCGCTCTTAAGGTATCCAATACTTCCATCGCGGCGGCTTGGCCTTCTCGAGCGGCGATGCTTTGCAGCATCAGCGGCACTTCGTCCCAAAGCAACAAGGGGCGTTCGTTTTGTTGGTGTTGGGATTCGACCAAATCTTCGATCGATTTGCTCAGCAACGTCTTCCAAGGCGTTTGGTCGTTAAAGGTAGGTAACTTGAGCACGCCTTTGATTTCCGTACCGCCGATGGCTTTTAAAAAATCCTTTGCCCGACGCGCGGTTTGTTGCCGTGCAGATAGGTAAGCATCGACTTCGCGGTAAACGGCTTGGGCGAAATCCATGGCGCTATGGCATTGCTCCAAATCCTGGAAAATCGGTACCCAACCGACTTTAGGCGATGCGTAAAGTTTTTTAATGACGGTGGTTTTGCCAATGCGGCGTTCGGCGTTGATGCGTATCGATTGCTGCTCCAAGGTTTCCCAAAGCTGTTCGATGACGCGATCGCGCCCTATGATTTCGTTTAAATCAATCTGACCGCCGGGATTGGCTTTCATAAGCGCCTCGCTGATAGATGCATTTTGTACGTTAAAAATAACGTGCGTTAATTTTAACGTGCTTTTGTTCTATAGCCAAACACATAGATTGGGCAAAACAATGTGCCCCTATCCATCCAAACCCCTAAGCGGAGATTGGAGAAAACCGTTCGTTTGCGATATCGGCGCAGAGAGAGCCTGGAATGACTACACTCTACCCTTATAGTGCAGAGGGATCAGCCCGAACCAATCTGAATAATCTGATTCAGTCGCTCGCAAAGCTGAGTGAACAAATCGCCCGGCAAGACCTTAAGCGGATGCGGTTTGGCTTTGCGCAAGCGCCAGTCGAAGGATTTGGGTTGGTGGCAGAGCACATAGCTGGTTTGTTCGGCTTTGCGGCCGCCGGCTTTACCGACGGCGACCGCAAACGGATTGTCGGCGTTATAGGCGGCAGTTGTCATTGGCAGGCCGATCACCAGCGAGGTTTTTTCGTTGAAAATGCTTGGCGAAAGCACTAAAAACGGATGGATGTCGCGCATTTCCTGGCCGACTTGCGGATTGCAATCAATCCAGATGATGTCTTGCCTTTCCGGTACCCAGGCCGTTGCTTGCTTACGGCTTACCAACGTTCGGCACCGATTGCTTCCGCGGTTGCCATGGCTTCGCCGCCGTGCCGCTCGGGATCGAAACGGGCCAAACGTTGTTCCAACGTTAAAGGTTCGTCGACTAACGGGGTGATAATCACCTTGTCATCTTCAACGGATACCCGTACTCGTTGATGGTTGTGCAAATGGGCTGCTTTGGCAATGGCCGCCGGTAGGCGCACGCCCAGGTTATTACCCCATTGTTTGATGTCGAGTATGGCTTCGGTCATGATGATCTCCGGGATGTTTAAACGCGAGTATAAACATGGTTTTATATTCGGGTCAATTTTGTGAATTTCTCTACTCCTCTGGTTCCCAAGCCGGAGCTTGGAAACCAGATCGACCGGCTGGTCGATAGGTCACTCCAATTCCCCATCCATCTCTAACGCCCGCATCTCCAAGCCTTCGATTTCTTGTAACGATTTGCCGGCAATCCCTTGCAAGTCGCCGTACATGCCGACTGTGGCGTTCATCACCCGCTCAATTTGCGCTTCGCGTTTGGCCCATTGTTTCAGGATGGCTTTGCGCTCTTTGTCCAAGTCTTCCTGCATGGTGGAGAAGGCTTCGACGATGGCTTCGACCCGTTGCCGAAAGCGCGGGCCGGTTAAGTATTCGTAGACCAAGGCAGTTTTGCCGTGCTGGCCTTCGGCGGCGAGGCGGGCCAAACCGATTTCCAGCAGGGTATGGCGCAAGATGGTGGCGACCGGTAAGGCGGCGCGGGGGCTGGTGACCCAAACGCCGTCGATGACGTCGAAGGTTTCCACTTCCTTGGGCAAGGCATGGCTGACGATGACCGCCAATTCGGCTTTGGCGGCGCGCTGGTCTTCGCGCAGCTTCACTAACCAGCCGTCGCTCCAGTTTTTGGTGCGCTTGGATTCCCACAAGATGTTGCCGGCCGGGGTGCCGTTCGGGCCGTTGACCCGTTGCAACACGTCGCCGCCGAATTCGCCCTTGGCGACCGGTTCGATACTGTCGAACGGAAACTTGCCGCGCAGCAGGTTTTCCAGTTCCAGTTCCTGGACTTCGCCTTGCAGTTGCTGCGAGCCTTGTTCGGCTTTTTGTTTCAGTTCCTCGATTTTTTGCTGCATGGAGGCGATGGTCTGGTCCTTTTCCATCACCCGCAGTTTCAGGCCTTCCTCGGCTTCGCGTTTAGCTTGGCTGCGCACTTCAGCCAGATTGGTTTGCACGCGCTTTTCGATGGTCAGTTCCAGCTCGCGTTTGGCGTCATCCAGTTCGCGCTGCTTTTTGATCAGTTCGGCCTGGGCTTGCTGAGCCTCGGCCAGTTTGGCGTCGCGGACTTTCAACACTTCGTGCAAGTCGGCTAATTCGCGGTTCTTGTGTTCCAGTTCGGCGGCAGCGGCTTGTTTGGCTTTACGGGTTTCTTCCTCAATGACCCGCTGGCGCTCGGCTTGCAGTTGCTTGGCAACTTGCTCTGCGACTTGATCGTCCAGGCCGCGCTTGGCTTCGGCCAGTTGTTTTTCCTGATCTTTGATACCCTGTTCGCGCAAGGCAATCGCTTGGTCTTTTTGTTGTAGCTGTTGCTCAAACTGTTTACGGGTGGCAGCAATTAGCGGCGCGGCCAGCGATTCGGTCAACGGTACTTGCGTACTGCAATTGGGGCAGGTGATGGTGGCTTCGGTCATGTTTAGTGGCTTTATATAGAGATTCGGAATACGCAGGTATTGGCGCCAGACACACTTGGCATTTTGACCCCGGCATCCGTGCCGGGTGAGGATTTACTGCGTTTGATGGATGGGCGCAAGCCGATATTTATCTGCGCTGTCTAGCGGCTAAAGCATGGTCGCCCAAGGATTCCAAGTCGGCCAGCCCATGAATTTCGCAGCGTCCGCCGCGAGCGATGTAGTCTTCTCGGTAATGGGCGATAAACTCCATCACGGTGTGGTCGATCAAGTCGGCGGCGCTTAAATCGAAGATCACGGTTTGGCCGTCTGCCAGGCTGGCTACCTGGCTTTTTAGCGCCAGAAAATTGGAGAACAAAGCTGCGCCGCTGACTTTAACAATCCAGCTGTTTGGTCCGTTGGCTTGCAGTTTAAAAGATATAGACAGCAAGTTGCCCAAGGGCACGCCGCGGCCGATGTGCAGCAACAATTTGGCGGCGATGCCGATCAGTACGCCGACTAACAGATTGGTTGCCAGGATCGCGAAAATGGTAATCACGAACAAAGCCAGTTGTTCCTTGCCCAAGTCCATGCTTTTGGCAAAGGCTTGCGGCGAAGCCAAGCGATAGCCGGTATAAACCAGCAGCGCGGCCAACGAGGCTAAGGGAATTGTCGAGATCAAGTCCGGAAACAGCACCACAAACAGCAAGACGAAGCCGCCGTGAAAAAAATTAGCCCAGCTGCTGCGGCCGCCGGCGTCGATGTTGGCTGAGCTGCGGACGATTTCCGCAATCATCGGTAAACCGCCGATCATGCCGGACACTACGTTGCCGATACCTGCCGCGCGCAATTCCTTGTTTAAGTCGGAGTAGCGTTTTTCCGGGTCGAGCTTGTCGACGGCGGCGGCGCTGAGCAGGCTTTCCAGGCTGCCCACCAGGCAGATTGAAATCACACTTTCCCAAAACGCCAAGGCGCTCAGTTTGCTGAAATCCGGCAGGTAAAAACTGGCCAACAGACTGTCCGGGAATGTCACCAGAAAGTGCGATGCAAACAAAACATCTTTAGGAACGATGAACGCTTCGCCCGGCTGCAATTGGTCGAGCTGGAATAGATGGCCGAGCAGGATGCCGGAGGCAATGACGATGATGGGTGCCGGAATCTTGCGCAGCAAAGGCTGGTGAATCTGCGGCCAGCCGATCAGCACCACGATACCGGCCAGCGCGATCAAGCCAATTTGCGGCATGAAGTAAATCAGGCTATGCGGCAAAGCCACGATGCCGGACAGGATGCTGGCACCTTGGCTTTGCACGCCGGCCATCACCGGTAATTGTTTGCTGATGATGATAATGCCAATCGCCGCGAGCATGCCGTGTACCACCGAAGCCGGAAAAAATGCCGCCAAGCGGCCGGCTTTGAAGTAACCCAGCACGGTTTGCAAGGCGCCGGCAATGACGATTGCCGCCAAGGTATAGCGGTAGCCTGCCATTGTATCGCCGTCGCCGAGGGTTTGCACGGAGGTCAATATCACCACGATCAAACCGGCCGCTGGGCCGGTAATAGTGAGTTGCGCGCCACCGATGCGCGATACCAGCAAGCCGCCGACGATGGCGGAAATGATGCCGGCCATCGGTGGAAAGCCGGAGGCGACGGCGATACCCAGGCACAAGGGCAAGGCGATCAGGAATACCAAAAAGCCGGCGGTGAGGTCTTGCCGCCAATGATTTGCTAGCGAGGGTTTTTGCATGAATTCTCCGGGTAGGTCGCATGGCCCGATACGCACGCAGTTAATCGGGCAATGAATTGGATGAGGTTTTTATTCAATCATAACCAGTTTTTTCCGAACGTTATGAAGTTTGTGGGCGGATGCTGTTCCGGCTTTTTGTTACGGGTATGGCCAAGCGGGTGTTGGAGGCCGCAGTGGCAGGTTGGTTTTAACGTTTGCCTAGGCCTGCGACAGTGCGTCGCAGGGACAAATAAAACGGGCCTAGCCTGATGATTCGGGTAAAATGGGCCGGCCAATTCTGGTCTTTTTTAACACTGAGAACCAGCTGTTTCCAGTTTCTTTTCCCGCTTAAATTAATAATATGCACATTGTTGCTCGTGTAATTTTTGTCTTTTTCTGTTTGTTTGCCCAGCCCTTGCTGGCCGCCGATTCGGGTAACTCCAGCTTTCTGGTATTGAATTATCACGACATTCTCGAAGAAGAAGAGCGGGTGCCGCCATTTGATCGGATCGCGGTCAACAAAGACCATTTGGCCGATCATTTTGCCTGGTTGAAGCAGAATAACTATCACGTGATCAGCGTCCAGGATTTGCTGGATTGCATGAAGGGCGACAAGGTGTTGCCGACTAAAGCCGTGATGTTGACCTTTGACGACGGCTACCTGAGTTTTTATACCCGGGCCATGCCTTTGCTGAAAAAATACAAGTATCCGGCCACCTTGGCGGTAGTCGGTTCTTGGCTGGAGCAGCAGAATGTGCCCGGTGTTAAACCGTTGATGACGCCGGCGCAGATTCGCGAAGTGGCGGACAGCGGTCTGGTCGAGATTGCGTCGCACACCTATGATTTACATCACGGCATCGTCGCCAATCCGCAAGGCAATCAACAAAGCGCGGTCACTTCGCGTTTGTACAGCAACGAATACGACGAATACGAGAAAGACGAGGACTATCGCAAACGGATTTTCCAGGAAGTGGATAAAAGCTCCGAGCGTTTGTTTCAGATATTGGGCAAGCGGCCGCGGGTGATGGTGTGGCCTTACGGCGAATATAACGCGATTGCGCTGGAAGCTACGAAATTGGCTGGCATGCGATTGACCATGGGGCTAAACGACGGCGCCAATACCCTGGCCGATGCATATGTGATGAAGCGGATGATGATCACCGACGACGTCAACGCCAAACAGTTCGGTGAAATCGTCAAAAACCAGCGCGTGGGCCAGGAGTTGCGGGTCGCGCACGTGGATATGGATTACATCTACGACGAGGACGAAGAGCAGACCGAAAAGAATTTGGCCTTGGTGGTGGAGCGAATTAAAGCCAGCGGCGCCAATACCGTTTATCTGCAAGCCTATTCCGACCCGGATGGCGACGGTAATGCCGACAAACTGTATTTCCCTAATCGGCATTTGCCGGTACGCCGGGATATGTTTAATCATGTGACCTTGCAATTGCGCACGCGGGCAGGCGTGAGAGTGTATGCCTGGATGCCGATCATGGCGTATAAAGCCGATGTGCCGCTGAAATGGTACGTGAAAGAATGGCGCGACGGCGAACCGCAGTTGTCCCGGCATATCTATACCCGTTTGTCGCCGTTTAACCCGGAAGCCCGGCAGTTTGTCGGCGAAATTTACGAAGACCTGGCGAAACATTGCGACTTTAACGGCATTCTGTTTCACGACGACGGGATTTTGTCGGATTTTGAAGACGTCTCGCCGCTGGCGATGGACTTCAGTCGCAACGTCTGGGGCATGCCGGCCGAGTTCGACAAGATCCACGCATCCAGCGAGTTACGCTTGCGTTGGGCCCAGCACAAAACCGAGTTGATCGGCCAGTTCACCGATTATTTGACCGACAAGGTCCGGTTCTATCGGCCTTACATCAAAACCGCCCGCAATTTTTATTCGTTGCCGCTGTTAAAGCCTTATAGCGAAGAATGGTATGCGCAGTCTTTCCCGGCATTTTTAAAGCATTACGACTACGTGGCGGTGGAAGCGATGCCTTTCATGGAAGAGGCGGAAAATCCCAAACAATGGTTGATAGAGTTGGTGGAAAAGACCGCGCAATATCCGGACGGATTGGACAAGATGGTGTTCGAATTGCAGGCGGTTAATTGGAAAACCAAGCAGGATATTGCGATGCCGGTGTTTACCGAGCAATTCGAGTTATTGAAAAAGCACGGCGCCAAGCATATCGGTTATTACCCGGATAATGTGTTTAACGATCAGCCGAAGTTGGCCGAGCTGAAAAAATTCTTCCCGGTTTCGAGAAAGGATTAAACGATACATGGAAAACTTGCTAGACCAAGCCTGGGTGCAGCAGTTTATCGACTGGTGGTTGATCACCCTGGAATATTTGCAGGAAGTGCCGTGGTGGCAGTTCAACGAATGGCTGTCGCGCTTTGTGTTTTATTATCCGTTGCTGATGGCCTATGTCTGGATGTTGGGCGGCATGATTTATTACGTGCGTTGGGAGCGGAATCGCGGCAATGTGTTGTCCGATCTGCCGCAGTTACCCGAATATCCGTCCGTGTCGATTCTGATCCCTTGCTATAACGAGGGCGAGAATGTCCGGGAGACCATCGAATATCTGCTGCATCAGGAATATCCCAACTACGAAATTATTGCGATCAACGACGGCAGCAAAGACAACACGCTGGAAATTTTGCACGAGCTGGCCGACCAGCACCCACAAATTCGAGTGGTCAATTTAGCCAGCAATCAAGGCAAGGCGGTGGGTTTGCGCACCGCAGCATTATTAGCCAATAGCGAAATTTTGATCGGCATTGACGGTGACGCCTTGCTGGCGCCGAATGCGACGGCCTGGATCGTTCGACATTTTCTGGAAGATCCGCATGTCGGCGCGGTGACCGGCAATCCGCGTATCCGCAATCGTTCTACCTTGCTGGGTAAAATTCAGGTCGGGGAGTTTTCCGCCATCGTCGGCATGATCAAGCGTGCGCAGCGTTCTTATGGGCATGTATTTACCATTTCCGGAGTGATTGCCGGTTTCCGGAAAACTGCCTTGCACGATGTGGGCTATTGGAGTCCGGACATGGTGACCGAGGACATCGACATTAGCTGGAAACTGCAATTGGCCGGCTGGGCTATCCGTTTTGAGCCCAATGCCTTGTGTTGGGTGTTGATGCCGGAGACGCTAAACGGCTTGTGGAAACAGCGCAGCCGCTGGGCGCAAGGTGGAGTCGAGGTCTTGCTGCGTTATTTCCGGCCGCTGTTTAGCTGGCGTTCACGCGGTATGTGGCCGCTGTATCTGGAATGTTGTATCAGTTTGACCTGGGCGTTTCTGGTGGTGGCGATGCTGGCGCTGGTGCCGATCGAGTGGCTTAGCAGCGAACCGCAGGAGGCGCTGGAGGATTTATCGCCGCATTGGACCAGTATGTTGTTATGCGTCACCTGTTTGATTCAGTTTGCCGTCAGTTTAACTATCGATTCCAGTTACGAGCGTAAGAGCGGCGGCTCCGCGCAGCATTACTATTGGATGATTTGGTATCCGATTGTCTATTGGCTAATCAATGTCGGTACCACGATTAACGGCTGCATCAAGGCTTTACGCAAAAAGCGCGGCCAGCGGGCGGTGTGGGTAACCTTGGATAGAGGCTTGAGGCAGAAATGAAAGACATCATTATCAACCAACCGCATCTACAAAGTTTCCGGCAAAAATGCGGCTCGGCGTTTATGTCGGTATTGAGTTGGGTGCTTTGGTTGTACTTTTTGTGGCCCCTGTTTACGCTCGGCGCTTGGTTGATGGGTTTGAAAAGCCTGTCCGACGAGATCCGCTGGTTTGGTGGTTATAAAACGCTGTTGGAATTGTTGCAGTTGTACGGCGAGATCGTGGTGATCATTGCCGGCATTTGGTTGTTTTGGACTTTGTATTTGTCCTGGTTGCATGCCAGCGTCGCTCCGAAGCGGACCGCGCCTGTCACTGATCAACAGTTGGCGGTGGCGTTTAAAGTCGATGAAGCCTTGGTATTGAAGGCTCGGGCCGGCAAAAAAGTAACCGTGCACTTCGATAATCACGCGGTGATTACCGAGATAGATTCATAGTAGTCCGGATTGCTGGGTTGCGGTTCTGCTTTTCGCGGCGTTGATGTTACACTGCGCTAGGCGTATTCAAGGACTTACATTATGCAACTTGCAATCACAGTGTTGGGCGGCAAGTCCAACGGTTTTATCGCGGAAATCCTCTCGGCCCTGAGTGCCTGTCAATGCAGTGTCGTGGAACTGCGCACGTCCAACCTGACCCAAATCACTGCGGCTTATCTGCTGATAGCCGGCAATTGGAATCATATCGCCAAGCTGGAAGGTATGCTGGAAGCGATAAAAGTTCGATTCGAAATTCAGATGAGTTTTTTACGGCCGGATGAAATCCCGCCAGTATTGGAGGGGGTGCCTTACACATTGGAAACCATTTCCATGGATAAAAACGACGTGCTGTTCGCGGTGACATCGTTTTTATTGGACAGGGGCATTTCTATCGAAGAAGTGACTGCCAGCCGCCATCAAGCGGCGTTTTTTAACACGCCGGTGTTCTCCACCAAATATGTATTGCTGGTACCGCCGGAAGTGCGCATTTTATCGTTGCGTGAAGAGTTTCTGGATTTTTGCGACAGCTTAAACATCGACGCTATTCTCGAACCCATTAAAAGGTGATCTGATGACTTTAGCTACTCTCGGCTCCGCCGTTCCCGATTTTGAAATTGCCGCCACCGGCGAAAAAACCGTCAAACTGAGCGACTATCGCGGCAAAAAAGTCGTTTTATATTTCTATCCCAAGGACAGTACGCCCGGCTGCACTCAGGAGGGGCAAGCGTTCAGGGATAATATCGAACAGTTCAATCAATTGAATACCGTTATCCTCGGTGTATCCCGCGATAGCGTGAAAATGCACGAGGGATTTAAATGTAAACAAGAGTTTCCGTTTGATTTGTTATCCGATCAGGACGAGAGCCTTTGCAATTTATTCGATGTCATCAAAATGAAAAACATGTACGGCAAGCAAGTGCGTGGCATAGAGCGCAGCACTTTCGTAATCGACGAAGACGGTGTGTTGGTCAAGGAATGGCGCAAGGTGCAGGTCAAAACCCACATTGCCGAAGTGTTGGAATATTTGCAATTGGCTGCTGAATAAATCGGCGCCAATCCACCCTTATTGATGAGGCTATTCAGTTAGCGTCAGACTACTTAAGACGACAGTCTAATAATCTTGTTTTGCCTTACGCCGGCTACGGCAATTAAACCCTGCGCCCCGCTCAGGATTGTTTAATCCGGCGGTTTTGGCGATAATGAACACAGTTTTTAATCATTTGGACGAAACACATGAACGAAATGCTGTCCTCAGGGATTGAGCTGATGTTAATAGGCATGGGTATGGTTTACGCATTTTTGGCCATGTTGATCGTGGCTATCAATGTGATGTCCCAACTGGTCCGCCGCTACTTTCCGGAAATGCCTGCCAAGTTTTCGGATCAACCTGTCGTGGCAGGCAACGATAAGGCTGTCATCGCTGCTATTACCGCAGCTGTTCATCAGTACCGCAAAAAACATAAACACGGATAATCATACCCACAAGGTAGCAGTGCTCGGCCCAAAAACGTCATTAGGAGAAAAGAGTGGAAAAGGTAAATAAGCCCCTGGGAATTACTGAGGTGGTATTACGTGACGCCCATCAGTCAATTCTGGCGACCCGGCTACGTATCGAAGACATGCTGCCGATTTGCGAGCAGCTTGATCAAATCGGTTACTGGTCTATCGAATCCTGGGGAGGCGCCACCTTTGATGCGTGTATTCGTTATTTGGGCGAAGATCCTTGGGAGCGTTTACGGCTGTTGAAAAAAGCCATGCCCAATACCCCGCAACAAATGCTGTTCCGGGGGCAAAATATTTTGGGCTACCGGCACTATGCCGACGATGTGGTCGATAAATTTGTCGAGCGTTGCGTGGTCAACGGTATAGACGTATTTCGGATTTTCGATGCGATGAACGATATGCGCAATATCGACCGCGCCATCAAAGCCGTGCTATATACCGATGCCCATGCCCAAGGCACTATTTCCTACACCACCAGTCCGGTACATACGATCAAGAAATGGGTTGAGCAGGGCAAGCAAATTGAGGACATGGGTGCGCATTCTATCTGCATCAAGGACATGGCCGGTTTGTTGACGCCTTACGATGCTTACGAGCTGATCAGCAAACTAAAAAAAGCCGTGGCGATTCCAATCCATATGCAATGCCACGCTACCACCGGTTTAAGTGTCGGTACATACATCAAGGCTGTTGAGGCAGGCGTCGACAATGTCGATACCGCCATCTCGTCGTTGAGCATGACCTACGGTCACAGCCCCACCGAAACCATAGTGGCGGCCATGGCCGGCCAAAAGCGCGAAACCGGTCTGGATCTAGCCAAGCTGGAAAAGATCGCCGCCTATTTTCGAGAAGTACGCAAAAAATATGCGCAATTTGAAGGCAGCTTGAAAGGTGTGGATGGCCGGATTTTAGTATCGCAAGTGCCGGGCGGTATGTTAACCAATATGGAAAGCCAATTGCGGGAACAGGGCGCTGCGGATCGTTTTGACGCGGTGCTGCAGGAAATTCCGTTAGTGCGTAAAGACCTCGGTTACATCCCGCTGGTCACGCCCACTTCGCAAATTGTCGGTACTCAGGCCGTGTTGAATGTGCTAGCCGGCGAGCGCTACAAAACGATCAGCAAGGAAACCGCCGGTGTATTGAAAGGCGAATACGGCGCAACGCCAGCCCCAGTCGATAAAGAATTGCAGGCGCGCGTGCTGAACGGCGCCGAACCGATCACATGCCGACCGGCGGATTTGCTGGAAGCCGAGATGGACAAACTGGTGGCAGATGTAAAAGCCAAAGCCGCGGCGGAAGGCGTGAAACTGGCCGACAGTGTTGAAGAAGATGCGCTTATTGATGGTTTGTTTGCGCAAGTCGGCTGGAAATTCATTCAAAACCGCGGTAACCCGGAGGCTTTTGAACCTAAACCGGGAGCAGAGAGCGCGACAGCGTCAGTGCCCGCCGTTACCCAGAAAGCCGTGGTCGCAGAGACCTACACTGTTAACGTCGACGGCAAAAACTATCACGTAGCGGTGGCATCCGGCGGTGCCGACTTAGTCGTTAAACCGGTTACAGTACAGTCCGTTTTGGACAGCGGCCCCATGTTGGCAGCCACTGCGCCTATCGTCAGCGGCAGTGGTGTTGTGGAATCGCCGCTGGCTGGCGTGGTGCTTAAAGTCAATGTCAATGTAGGCTCTCATCTCTCCGAAGGCGATGTCGTTTTGATTATGGAAGCGATGAAAATGGAAACCGAGATCCGCGCCAAAGTAGCCGGTATCGTCAGCGCGGTAAACGTTCGTCAGGGGGATTCCGTGGCGGTCGGCGATGTATTGGTCACCTTGTAATATTTCTTATCGTTTAACGTGGTCTCGGGCCGTTAGCTTAGGCCCGGGATCTAAGTAATTCGCTGATCAGCGATTCGCGCCACGCTACTGGCGGGTGCGATGGCGGTGATTCTGATCAAACAACCGATTGAATACATAATCCATGGAAAATCTTAGACTGTTGTGGGAAAGCACGGGTATCTATAACGTTACCGGGCCGCAAGTCATTATGATGGCGGTGGGGTTTTTGCTGTTGTATCTGGCTATCAAAAAAGGCTTTGAACCTTTGCTGCTATTGCCGATAGGATTTGGCGCGGTGCTGAGCAACATTCCGGTGGCCGGCATGATAGACGAAGGCGGCATCCTTTATTACCTATATGGTGGTATCAAGGCAGGCATCTTTCCGCTACTGATTTTTATGGGCGTCGGGGCGATGACCGATTTCGGCCCGATGTTGGCTAACCCTAAAACTTTGTTTTTAGGGGCTGCCGCCCAATTCGGGATATTCGCGACTCTATTCGGCGCGTTGGCGTTGAATGCCGTTCCAGGTATGGATTTTACGCTTAAGCAGGCGGCGGCGATTGCCATCATCGGTGGTGCAGACGGCCCCACTGCGATTTATGTGGCGTCCAAATTGGCTCCGGAATTGTTGGGAGCGATTGCGGTGGCCGCGTATTCTTACATGGCATTAGTACCCTTGATTCAACCGCCCATTATGCGCGCCTTGACCAGCGAACAAGAGCGGCGGATAGAAATGCAACAGCTTAGAGTGGTTAGCAAGGCCGAGAAAATTGTATTTCCTTTGATGTTGCTGGTGTTGACCGCCATGTTGCTGCCTTCGGCGGCACCGCTGGTTGGTATGTTTTGTCTGGGTAACTTGATGAATGCCAGCGGCGTGGTCGAAAGACTGAGCAAAACCGCGCAAAACGAATTGATCAATATTGTCACGATATTCCTGGGTTTGTCGGTTGGCTCCAAACTGAGCGCCGAGGCGTTTTTAAAAATGGAAACGCTGGGTATTTTAGGCTTGGGCGCAGTCGCTTTTTCTATCGGTACTGCAAGCGGTGTGCTGATGGCGAAAGTCATGAACCGTTTCAGCAGTACGCCGATCAATCCGTTGATTGGTGCTGCCGGCGTTTCCGCAGTGCCCATGGCAGCGCGGGTGGCTAATAAAATTGGTTTGGAAAGTAATCCGCACAACTTCCTGTTAATGCACGCGATGGGGCCGAATGTCGCCGGTGTAATAGGCTCGGCGGTGGCTGCGGGTGTGTTGTTGAGTTTGGTGCGTTAGGCCTTCCCAGATAGCTAAACTCTGTATGAGTGCCCAGTCAGCCAAGGACAAACCGATCAAGGTGCTTTGGCTGACATCAAGTTATCCTCGCAGTAAAGACGACAGTGCTTCGGTTTTCTTACGCTATTTGGCGGAAGCTCTGGCAAACCAGAAAGTTAATCTTTATATCCTCTCGCCGGATCATCCGGAAATACACCCAACTAACCACCCTGACGGCATAGTTTCTCGCCATTTTCGTTATTTTTGGCCGCGTAGGTGGCAAATGTTAGCTTACGGCTCCGGGATTTTACCCAACTTGCGGGCTGCGCCTTGGTTGTTGTTGCAGGTGCCTTTTTTCGTTCTATCCATGTTTATGACAGCGGCCGCGATTATGGTTGCCCGCCGGCCGTCGTTGATACACGCCCACTGGATTTTCCCGCAAGGCACGGTAGCGGTATTGTTAGGCAAGCTGTTCAAAATCCCGGTGTTGGTGACCGCGCACGGTGGTGACGCTTTTGCGTTGCGAGGTAGCGTTTTAGGAGCTATCAAACGCTGGACCATAAAGCATTGCGCAGCTTGGACCAGCAACACCGAAGCCACTGCCGATGCCGTAGGCCCGGATTTGCCCAAGCCGCAGATTATTCCCATGGGCATAGACTATGAAAAATTTGCGGCCGGCAATGCTCAAGCGGTACTCAAGCCAAGCAATACGCAAAAAATTATTCTGTTATTTGTCGGGCGCTTGGTTGAAAAAAAAGGCGTGGCCGATCTGATAGCGGCTGTGGCTGGTTTGCCTAAAAACCTACTTGATCGCGTTGAATTATGGATTATTGGCGATGGCGTCGAGCGTGAACGTTTAAAAATGTTAGCGGTTGATTTAAAGATTGAAGATAAGGTGGTTTTTTACGGCAGATTTCCGAACGCCATCTTACCGGACTACTATGCGGCAGCTGATATTTTCATCGCTCCATCAATTGTCGACAGCAATGGCGATACGGAAGGCCAAGGTGTAATTTTATTGGAAGCGATGGCTAGCGGTACTGCTGTGATAAGTACGCGCACTGGTGGCGTTGCCGAAATAATTGAGCATGGAAAAACGGGGTTGTTAGTTGATCCTAAGCAAACAAAGTCGCTTTCAAAGGCGATTGAGCAGCTATTGGTGGATGAAACTTTAAGAAAAGGACTGTGCGCATTTGGGAGGCTGACCGCAGAACCTTATGATTGGAAAGAGATCGCCAGTAAGTTTGTCGCTATTTATAGCCGACAATTATGCCGTGCTAAGCCGTGAGCAATGGGTTGAATTTAATCGTTTGCTGTAATGAACATCTACTTCCTGTGTAAGCGGTATTACACCAACAAAGATCTAATTCATGATCGCTTTGGGCGGCTTTACCATTTGCCGAAACAATTGGTGACCCATGGTAGCGATGTTCTTGTTGATGCCATTGACTATCGAAATAACGCAGAAATAAGCGTTAACGAAGCGGGTGTTTCTTTTCATACCATTCCAGCAACGGCAAGCAAGATACCTCGATTTCTTCTGGATGCCTATCGCAATGCTTGTATTGCCAAACCGGATGTTCTCATCGCAAGTGGGGACATTTACATTGGTTACCTAGGGCTTTGGATAGCAAGAAGACTTGGAGTGCCATTTGTCTACGATGTGTATGATTATTACCCGTCTTTTCGGATCAACCGATTTAAAGGACTCACTTTGCTGTTTGATCATACGGTCAAGAACGCCGATTTGGTTTTATGTGCGAGCCAGCCTCTGTTACAAAAAGTCCTTAACGGACTTAGCCAAAATGCTTTATTAATTGAAAATGGAGTTGATACAAGCTTATTCGATAAAGGCGATGACTTGCTGGCCAGACAGGCGATGAAGCTGATGGCCAATATTCCTTTGGTTGGATATTTCGGTTCCATTACGCCATCCAGAGGACCGCTTCTGATCGAAGCCTGTCGAAAGATCAGATTGGCTCTGCCGAATTTACGTCTTGTAATGGCCGGACGAGTAACAGATGTTTGTCTCGATGAGTCGTGGATAGACTATTTTGGCGAGTTGGGGCAATCTGACATACCAAAACTTATTCAGGCTTGTGACGTGGTATGCGTGCCGTATGCCGATGACACATTTAATAGTATGTCAGGCGCGTGCAAGATTGCGGAATACCTCGCTTGCGGAAAACCAGTAGTAGCTACACGGGTTTCCAATCACGAACAGATCTTTAAATATGCACCATCATCTATTTGTGATCCTGATCCTAACGATATGGCTAAAGCAATCCTCTCACAGCTTCAAAACCCGGAAATAGCTTTATTTCCAGAAGAGTTGGCTTGGCAATCAATAGGCCAAAAACTTTATGAAGCTTTGACTAAGCTTGTCTGATGAAAAATCTTTATATCGTCATTACCGATTTCAATGGCTACACGCAGACTCTACATTGTCTAGAGGCATTGGCGGTTAGCCAATTTCAGGAATTCACTATATTGCTAGTCGATCACGGTACTACTGACACGACAAAAATCGGACTGGCCCAGGATTTTCCGCACGTAATTCGCTTGGAAGGCTCATCCGAGCTTTGGTGGACTGGCGCAACCAATCTGGGTATCCGTGCAGCTATAGAGCGTGGGGCGGACTATGTCATGTTGTTAAACAACGATTGCTATGTGACGCCTAATACCGTGGGTCACTTGGTAAAATTGACCGAAGCGCATCCTGACGCCATCATCGCTCCAGTCCAGCGCGATTGGCAAAGCGGACAAATCACCTCTATCAGTCCAAGCACGTGCTTTTTGTTAGGCTTTTCCACTATAGCCGGTCCGAAGAAACTTAGCGCCAAGATGATCTCCAGAGACGTTATTCCAGTCAAGCTAATCGTAGGCGGAAGAGGAGTGTTAATTCCTAATTCTGTATTTAACAAAATAGGGTTTTTCGATGAAAAAAACTTGCCGCACTATGGTGCAGATCATGACTTTTATTTGCGAGCACTCAAGAAAAATATAGCTCTATATGTCGCTCCAAAAGTATTCGTGCAAATAAGTAACATACATACATCGCTCGCGGATAATTCAGAGAGTTTAGATATTCTCAAATTCACGAAAACTTTGAGAAGCGTCAGGTCTCATCGTAATCTATCTGATGTGAATGCGTTGTTCAAAATACATTATCCGATTTCAAGCCTATACTCTTTAGGCGTGACATTATATGTCATTCGTTATGTTTTTCTTTATTGTTTACGGCGCATCTTTTACAAAATAAAAATCAGTTAATTATTGAATCACTAAATGACTACTGACTTATCGTGGATAAAATTTCTTCCAAAATTTATAAGTAATCGATTAATTGGGAGGTCCGAACTGCAGTTAATTGTAGCTAATACCAGTTGGTTATTCATCGATAAAATCATTCGGATGGGCGTAGGCTTATTCGTCGGAGTGTGGGTTGCGCGATATCTGGGCCCTGAACAGTTTGGTTTGTGGAGTTACGCTATCGCTTTTACATCATTGTTTAGCGCATTCGCCTCGTTTGGAATAGATAGCATAGTGGTGCGTGAATTGGTAAAAAATCCCGAGCGTCAAAACGAGCTTTTAGGAACAGCGTTTGTACTCAAACTAATTGGCGGAACGTTGACGCTGTTGATTGCTATTGTTGCTATTTTATTATTACGCAATGGTGATACGCTAACTCTATGGATGGTGGGCATTTCTGCAGCGGGCTTTATTTTTCAGTCGTTCAATGTAATAGAATTCTATTTTCAGGCAAGGGTAAGGTCAAAATATACTGTTTTAGCAGCAAGCAGTGCATTTATATTTGTGACGGTAGTTAAAGTTATTTTGATTTTGAGTTTTTCTCCTCTAATTTTATTTGCATGGGTGGGATTGATTGAAGTTGGGTTAACTTCATTATTTTTAATAGTTTCATATAAGAAAGACCATAATAATATTTGTTCCTGGAGTTGTAACAAGAGTACAGCTATAAGCCTAATGAAAAATGGCTGGCCACTCGTTTTCTCAAGTTTGGCAATCATGATACAGGCTAGAGTTGATCAAGTTATGTTGGGTGATATGATTGGTAATGCTGAAGTTGGACAGTATTCGGCAGCAATGCGACTTATAGAAGTGTTTTCATTTTTGCCGACAATCATAGTGAGCACATTGTCGCCATATATAACAAAAGCTAAGTTGATTAGCGAGACGCTTTATCATGAAAGATTGTTGGAAATATATAGATTAATGTTTATTTTGTTTTTAGTGGTTGCTATTCCTATATATTTTTTGGGTGGGGAGTTTGTGTTATTTGTGTTTGGTGATGAATATAAAAGAGCAGGAGGGTTATTGTCACTGTTTGCCATAAGGCTTTTTTTTGCAAATTTTGGTGTTGCTAAATCTTTATTTACTGTGAACGAAAGTCTTTTTAAATATGCTCTAATAACGGCAGTCATAGGTGCAATAGTTAATATTCTAGGAAATTATTTATTGATTCCGTATTATGGTGCTGAAGGGGCAATTATTTCGACAATAATTTCTTTTTCAATTACTATATTTATGGTTGATTTGTTCTACACTCCGTCTAGGTTAAATCTTTATTTGATGGTCTGCGCAGTATTTATTCCATATAAGTTAATAAAAGAGAAGGGGTAATAGGGTGGGGATAGTTCGTTTCGGAGTACCAGAGCAGGAGGTAATGCATATTGCAAAATTGATGAATCTGTCAATTTTTTTTGAGGGAGGTACATATAAGGGACAGACTGCTTTAAGGGTCAGTCGAATGTTCAAGAAAGTTATCACAGTCGAGTGCTCAGAAACAATGTTCAAAATGGCGCAGGCGAACATTGGACATGTTGAAAATATTCAGATGTTAAAAGGCGATACCAGAGACTACATAAAAATAGTTTTAGAGAATAATGATAATGTTCTTTTTTGGTTAGATGCTCATTGGAGTGGCGCGGCAACGTATGGTGATAATGACGAATGTCCGTTGTTAGAGGAATTAAGCTTAATATTTAAATATAAAAAGGATTATGCCATTCTAATAGATGATGCAAGATTATTTATGTCTCCACCACCTAAGCCGCATAAACTAGAGAGTTGGCCAACGCTTAAGGCAATTATTATGATTCTTCCGCATGATTGGGAGTTGGTAATATACGAAGATGTTATCTATTTGTTGCCTGAAAGAATCAGTCTAGTGTGTCGAGAGTACTTTCAGCAAAAAGCATCAAACAAGTGGTTGGCAGCAGAAAGTGATGGTTCATTATTCGCTAGGGTACGAAAAGCAATGGGAATAATGCGGTGTTAAAATCGGTTTTGTCAAAAAATAGAATTATTAAAAATTTATATGTTATTTTAAGGTTGGTTACGATTGATTTTAAGTTGTCAAATTTAAGAGGATTTATATGGTTTTTCAGAGACTTTATCTCATTAAGCAAGACACAAAACCGTAATTTTAAAAGTGCGCAGTTTCATCCTTGTCTTGATGATAAAAGTTACAAGACTCCAATTGATCCAACTTATTTTTTTCAGGACAGTTGGGCAGCAAAGAAAATATTTGAAAATCATCCGAAACACCATTTTGATATTGGTTCAGCGGTAAAAACTATAAGTATAATATCTCAATTTACGCCTACGACTATGATCGACATACGGCCAATTGATTTAAAGCTCGATAACTTTGACTTTGTTCAAGGGTCGATACTCTCTATTCCTTTTGCAGATAATTCCATAATCAGCCTTTCGAGTCTTTGCGTTATAGAACATATAGGTTTGGGAAGATACGGGGACCCGATAGATGCGTTCGGAAGCGAAAAAGCCGCAAGAGAAATTCAGAGAGTCTTGGCAAGAGGTGGAAATTTTTATTGTTCCTTGCCTGTGGACAAGGAATGTAATATTTATTTCAATGCACATAGGGCATTTTCAAGGAGCTATGTGTTTGAGTTATTTTCCGATTTAATCTTGCTGGAAGAGAAATACCATTATGGCCGCGCTATGTATGATAATTACGACGCTCAAAAAGGATTTGGAACAGGATTATTTCATTTTATGAAAAGGTAAATGAGAATGTTATCGCGACCTGGTCTTTTTCGAAAAGTCTTGAAGCTTGGTTTATTGCGCTTATTTTCGATCATTGAAAATAATAATAATTGCGAATTTTCAACTAATGGAGAAATGCGCTTTCTTGATAATTTGCTGGATTATTTCTCCGGAATAGAAGAGCTAATAGTATTTGATGTTGGTGCTAATGTTGGAGATTATTCGCAAATGTTTGTAGAAATGGCGAATAAACGCAAAACAAAATTCTCGCTACATGTTTTTGAACCAACTATGAAATGTTTTTTTACGTTGCAAGAAAGGTTCGGATGCATGACAAATATAGTATTGAATAAAAAAGCGCTTTCTTATCAGGAAGGTGTTTTAAGTATCTACTATGATAAAGAGCAAAGTGGACTTGCATCATTACATAAGAGAAATTTGACTTATTATGAAATAGAAATGTCTGAATCTGAAAAAGTAGAGGCAGTTTCCGCTGAAAACTATATCCATACCAATAATGTTGGACACATTAATTTCTTAAAAGTCGATGTTGAGGGGCATGAGCTACAAGTGTTACATGGCTTTGGTGACTATTTGTCTGGCGATTTTATTGACTTTATTCAGTTTGAATATGGGGGGGCTAATCTAGATTCTCATACAAGTCTAATGGAAATCTATTTTGTTTTGCAAAATAGAGGCTTTACGCTAACAAAAGTTATGGCGAATGGCTTGGAAGTAAGAGAATACTATCCTTATATGGATAATTTTAGCTATGCTAATTACGTTGCAATTTCTAATTCAATTATAAAATCAATCCAATGATTATATTTATGGCTGATGGGCGGCTAGGTAATCAGATTTTTCAGTTTGCATTTTTAAAACAGTTTGCAAGAAAGAACGAAATCATTCTTTGTCTAAATATGGCTAAGTTCTTTGACGTTTTTGAGTGCGATTTAGAAGATGTCATTAACTGTGGTAATAGATATATCATATATTTAATGAGGAGGCTTGTGATTCCTTATTTAATTGTGCCTCTATCAAGGCTTGGTATAGTTGGTTATGTCGAACAAAAAAAAGATGATAATAAGGCCCCTCTTTCTGGATATTTTTTTAAAAATGGTTTGCTTTCAATAAGCTTTGTAAATATTGATTTTTTTCAATCTGAGTTTTTTTTTGATTTAGATTCATTTAGTTCGAATTTTAAAATAAAGCTTGAATACAGATTGGCAGCCTATCAGTTTCTGGATGATATTCCAGATGAGTATACTAAGGTGTTTATTCATGTGCGCCGTGGCGATTATCTTCTAGAATACTTTGGTGGGATTAAAGGTATTAGTTTGCCAAAACGCTATTTCAAAAATGCAGTGAAAATAGTAAAAAATAAAATAAAAAATCCATTTTTCATATTTTTATCTGATGATCCATCTTATGTTGAGCGGTGTTTTGATTGTATACGCCCTAAGATAATATCAAGGAACTCAGCGGAAGTTGATTTAGCTATCATGTCGCAGTGTACTTGCGGCATAATTTCAAATAGTTCATTTTCCTGGTGGGGCTCGGCATTGATGGAACACAAAACGCTTGTGATAGTTCCAAAGTATTGGTATGGATGGAAACAAAAAGTGGATTCTCATCCATCTATTTACCCTTCATGGGGGACAATAATTGATGTTAACGGTCTATAATATTCTCCAATAATTAGTTCTAATTGGATATTATATTTTTTATACCAATAAGTTGTTTTGATTCTCAAGTAGTCAAAGTAAATAAAAAGTCGATTTTGTTTTGGATGATGGTAGTAGCTGGTTAGTTTTTTGCTGTAGGCGGGTTTCTCATAGTAATTACGTCCCTGCATACATTTTTTTGGATGTTTTATCGGCTTATAATTTACTTAGTTGTCTCCTGAGCTGGAGAATTTGCGGGTTGGTAAAGTATAACTCTATCAAATGTGTAATTATGCTTTTCATAGCCTCATCGTGTTGGCGCACAATAATGAGTGAATTTTTTTAAACAAATTATGAAAAGTCCTATTCTCCTGCTGGTATTCAATCGCCCTCATACAACATTACAAGTTTTCGAATCCATTCGCAGGGCTAGGCCACCTAAGCTCTATGTGGCGGCAGATGGTCCACGCAGAAATGTTTCAGATGATATTCGGCTTTGTGCTGAGGTTCGAAATGTAATAAATCTTGTAGATTGGCCATGTGAAGTAAAAACTCTATACAGTGATGATAATTTAGGTTGCAAGTTTGGGCCAATTAAAGGTATCAGTTGGTTCTTTGAAAATGAGGAAGAGGGCATTGTACTTGAAGATGATGTATTGCCTATTTCTACTTTCTTTACTTATTGTGACGAGCTTTTAGAACGCTATCGTGAAAACCAGCATGTTGGGGTTATTAGTGGTTGTAATTTAATTTCAAGACAATTTTGTCCGGAAACCAGTTACTTTTTTACACGCTATAATCAGATTTGGGGTTGGGCAACTTGGCGGCGCGCGTGGAGCAAGTATGATCATTCTATGTCGGCTTGGCCAAGTTGGCGGGATCAGGGGGGGCTCGAGTCTATGTCCAGTGGCAGTAAAGTTTTTGAATACTATTGGAAGAGATTGTTTAATGCGACGTACTATAATTCTAAGAATGTTACTTGGTGGGACTATCAATGGGCATTTAGTTGTTGGTTTCACGGAATGCTCGGTGTTCAGCCAAAAACAAATCAAATTACTAATATTGGTTTTGGTGAAGCAGGTAAAGGTACACACACAACAACTACGGTCCCAAAATATATATCGGAATCTTCCCCGAAGCCATTAATTTTTCCTTTGAATCATCCCGAGGAAATTGCGCGAAATTTTGTCGCCGAAGCGCTTATTGATAAGCATGTGTTTTCAATAACACTTAGATGGTATTTACTTAAAAAGGCTCGTAATACGGTATTGGTATCAGGAGTTTTACGCATTTTGAAAAATATAGCTAACTTTTCAATATAAAATTAAGAGCTTCTTTTATTTGCCTTTCCTCTTTTCTGTGTAGTGGTCGTAACCGGGGTTTGTCGGATAATACAAAAGTTCAGTATCTATTTTTTTTCGATTTTGAAGAGTTTCAATTTTTTTAATTCAGTATTTTTCTGGTTTGATATGGTATGGGAACTGCTAAAAATAATTATAACTACGATGTGGCACTTTCTTATGACCGCGATAGGCAGTGTGAAACACATTGGGAAGAAGAAAATTTATTCATACAGGAATATTTTTCATGCAACAAGTATCATGCCATTCTAGATGTCCCAGTGGGAACGGGTAGGTTTTTTCAGTTTTATCCCGACAATTCTCGAGTTGTTGGTGTTGATATTTCGATCGATATGTTGGCTCAGTCTCAAGAAAGGGCGGCTTTAATTGATAATAGTGATATATTTCTTATGTTGTCAAATGCCGAAAAGTTGGCATTTTACGACGATTCGTTCGATATTGTGGTTTGTTGTCGACTATTTCATCTTCTTACTCAGGATGAAAGGTTTTTGGTTTTAAAAGAGCTAGGGAGAGTGACAAAAAAAACAATATTATTGCAAGTGTATTTGTCAAATAGGTCAGAGATTTTGTATGATTTTTTAACTAAAATTAAAAAGTTAAAAGACCGTTTTCTAAGAAAAAGATGTAATACTGAACTTAAGCTAAAGCCTTGGTCGCACATCATGTCATACTCTCTTACAAGGGCGCAGTTAAAATCGCTTACTAGCCGCACTGGCCTGAGTGTGATTAAAGAATACGGCTTTTCATGTTATGAAGGAAATATTGTCAGTTTTCTTGTTTTAAATAAATGAAAAATATTTGCGATATTCAGATTGAAGATTGTGTGCATTATAGAGGTTTTCGCTATGGTGGATTTGGTAGTAATATATATGAGGATTATATAATATCGCTATTGGCTGGTGAGGATATTTCTACCATAAAAAAAGAGTTTGTATTCAGAGTTCTTTTATATAATGGCTCGGATTTTGGTTCGGCTCTGGGATTGACCCTTGATCGAGTCTACAGGCCTTGGTTGTTTCCATGGTTATTTGCGCCATATTATATTAGCCATAACTATTATTTTGATCTTTATAATGCATATGATAATCCAGATATTATTTGTCATTTTAGCTTTGATGGGGTTCTTGCTTCGCATATAAACAGGGAGTTTGTTTTTTTAGAGAGAGCACTGGAAAAAATATCTGAAGGCTACCAGCCAGATGCTTATGGATATGTAACTGTTGCTAAAATGATGCTTGGTTCCCAAGTTAGATATCTTGTGCTAGACGGTAACCACCGAATTTCTGCATTACACGCGCTTGGCTATAAAACAGTGCGAGCAAGAGTCTTAGGCGCTTGGTTGGCTCGCAGGTCATTGATGTATATTTGGCCGGGTGTTATTACTAATTATTTTGCAATAGAGGATGCTTTAAAAATATTCGATAGATATTTTTATGAAAATAATATTCCGTTCCCAGAAAGGCCATTCAGAAATATTATTTTTGATGAACCTTTTGATTTTGAATTCACAGAGGATTTTGTTTGATTCATAATATTTTTGATATTTCTGCTGTCAGGCGCTATGTTAAAAAGATTGGCCGTGGCCGTAACCAATTTATTGATGGTGTCAATTCTTGGAAAGAGGCTAGTCAACATTGCTCTGGATACGACGCGGATTCAATTATGGGAAAAGTTCTGACGTCAACCCTTAAAGTTAAACAGGGCGAGGCGGAGTTTGAGAGAGACTCAGTGCTTTTTTACGTGGCTGAATATAATTGGCCTATAATTGCTGGGTTATTTCTTGTCGCTTCGCAAACAGCAGGTAGGCTGAACGTGCTCGATTTTGGAGGAGCGTTAGGTAGTACGTATTTTCAAAATCGTAAAATCTTTAAGACCTTACAGCACGTTCGTTGGAACATAGTCGAGCAAGCTCATTATGCGGAAGCCGGAAGAACCTATATTCAAGACCATGTGCTGAAATTCTATAGTTCGATTGATGAATGTTTAGTGGAGAATATACCCAATGTAGTTCTTCTGTCGAGCGTGTTACAGTATCTGGAGTTTCCGTTAGAGGTCGTGAAAAAGTTGTCTCTCACTGGTGTTTCAACTTTAATAATCGATCGCACTCCGTTTTCAAAAATCGCCCAAGACAAATTGTTGATTCAGCGCGTCCCGCCATCTATTTATAAGGCGAGCTACCCTATGTGGGTTTTTTCTGAATCTGCATTTATGAATGTAATAAACCAGGATTGGCGCATGTTAGGCGAGATAACATGTCCTGAAGGCACGGTTTATTCCGATAGCGGCTTTGAATTTACCTTTCAAGGCATGTTGTTGCAACGTCGTGAATCATGAATCTTTTGAGATCGTATTATTTTAGACAAATGTACACACCGGGATGGTTGGGTATTTTTGTAAATCCTTTTTATTTCGCTCGATTGGGGTTGTACCAGGCCATGAAGGAATTATCACCTAAATTGGGAGGCACGATATTGGATGTCGGTTGCGGCACAAAGCCTTATAAGCAGCTTTTTAAGTTTAGTTCTTATACTGGCTTGGATATAGATAGCGCTTGTTCCAGGGCACGCGGAATCGCCGATTATCTATATGATGGTAAAAGTTTTCCGTTTGATGATGTGTGTTTTGATGCTGTACTTTGTAATCAAGTGCTCGAACATGTAATTAATCCTGATGAATTTCTAGAGCAAATTAATCGTGTGTTAAAGCCTGATGGCAGATTATTACTTACGGTTCCGTTCGTTTGGGATGAACATGAACAGCCTTACGATTACAGGCGGTATTCCAGTTTCGGATTGCTCGCTTTGCTGGAAGCTCACGGGTTTAAAATTATCGTGCAAAAAAAGACTTGTGCTGATGCATCTGTTTTGTTTCAGCTGATAAACGCTTTTCTTTTTAAGATTAGCCGATCTCTCCCCAAAATATGCAAAGTACTCTTAACGTTTACTGTCATGACACTAATTAATCTAAGCGGTATATTTTTTAGTTGGCTACTACCTGCAAACCCGGATCTATTTCTCGATAATATCGTTTTGGCGGAAAAAATTTCTTGAAGGCATACAAAGGCAAAAATATATTAATCACAGGAGGTCTGGGTTTCATCGGCTCCAATCTTGCAGGTGCCCTAGTTAAATTTGGTGCACACGTTACTCTCGTGGACAGTCTAATTCCGCAATACGGCGGCAATCCCTTTAATATTGCCGGTATCCGTAGCCGTGTTTGCGTAAATGTTTGCGATGTACGTGATTCTTTTGCATTAGCGCATTTGCTTCAAGATCAAGATTATCTTTTCAATTTGGCCGGTCAAACAAGCCATCTGGATTCGATGGTTGATCCGCGAACGGACTTGGAGATTAATGCCGCCGCACAGCTTTCTATATTAGAGGCGTGCCGCAAAGTTAATCCTGAAATCAAAATTGTTTTCGCGAGTACCCGCCAGCTTTACGGTAAGCCGGATTATTTACCAGTTGATGAGAAGCATCCGATTCGCCCTGTGGATGTCAATGGCATTAATAAGTTGGCTGGCGAGTGGTATCACCTACTTTATAACAATGTTTATGGTATTAAGGCTTGCGCGTTGCGCCTGACTAATACCTATGGTCCCGGAATGCGCGTCAAGGATGCACGTCAGACCTTTCTCGGTATCTGGGTGAGGTTACTAATTGAAGGTAATCCGATAAAGGTTTTTGGAGACGGGCTGCAACTAAGGGATTTTAATTATGTGGATGACTGCGTTAGAGCCTTATTACTGGCTGGTGCTAGCGAACAAGCAAACGGTAAGGTATACAATTTGGGCAGTAAGGAAGTGATAGGCTTAAAAGATTTGGCAAAGATGATGATTGAACTTGGCTATGGTGGTGCTTTTGAATTGATACCTTTTCCGCCAGAGCGAAAAGCGATTGATATAGGCGATTACTACAGTGATTTTTCGTTAATTACTTCTGAGTTGGGTTGGAAACCGGAAATTGGTTTACGCGAAGGGTTAGCAAACACCCTGGCTTATTATGCGGAACACCACCGACACTATTGGGACGCGAACGCATGATTTTGATGAATGACTTTAAGGCCGAGCCGCCGGAGCTACAACAGGCTATGCTTGAAGCTGCGAAGCGCGTCATCGAGTCGGGTTGGTTTGTTTTGGGCAAGGAGGTTTCCGCTTTTGAGCAGCAATGGGCTTTAGCCTGCGGCCTAGCCTTTGGTGTGGGAGTTGGCAATGGAATGGATGCCATAGAGATTGCATTGCGTGCGCTCGAAGTGGGACCAGGCGATGAGGTTATCACCACGCCGATGACTGCATTCGCTACAGTGCTTGCGATAATAAGGGCCGGCGCCACACCGGTTTTTGCAGATATCGATCCACAAACCGCTTTGCTGTCTTTGGAAAGCGCCAGGCGTTGTGTTACATCACGTACCAAGGCTGTGGTCTTGGTTCACCTTTACGGACAAATTCGTGCTATGGATTTGTGGAATTTGTTTTGTGCAAATTATGAAATTGCGCTTATTGAGGATTGCGCCCAAGCGCACTTGGCGTCATTAGGTGGTAAAGCAGCCGGTAGCTTTGGGGTCATGGGAGCGTATAGTTTTTATCCGACTAAGAACCTTGGTGCCATTGGCGACGCCGGCATGATTGTGACAAATGTCGAAAAATTGGCGGTCAGAGCAAGCCAATTGCGTAACTACGGACAAAGTGTGCGCTATCAGCATCCGGAGTTAGGCTTGAATAGCCGGTTGGATGAGATACAGGCAGCCATTTTGGCGGAGCGACTCAAATGGCTGCCTGATTTTACCGAGCGTCGACGGCAAATTGCGACGGCTTATTTTGACGGTATTAAGAATTCCAATGTCACTTGCTTGGCATTGCCTGAATCTGGGTCTGGACACGTCTATCATTTATTCGTGATCACTTGCCCTTGCCGTGACGAACTCCAAGCGCATTTGCAAAAAAATCAGATCCAAACATTTATTCATTACCCCATTCCCATTCATATGCAAGAACCTTGTCGTAATCTTTGCCATGATCCGCTTGGCTTGGTTAACAGCGAACGTCACGCCGACACTTGTCTTTCTTTGCCCTGTCATCCCCAAATGTCGGACGAGGACATAGCGGCTGTTATAGCGGCTGTCAATTCTTTTCAGGGCAAATGAACGAGCATTACGTAACCTTATTTAACAGCCTTTTTTTACCCCAGGGCCTCGCTTTGCATTTGTCCATGGAGCGGCACGCAGGAGCTTATACCTTATGGGTCCTGTGCATGGATGATGAGGTTTTCGAAAAGTTGGGGTGTCTTGATCTTCCAAATGTACGATTACTGCAATTAAGTAAACTCGAGACAGATGAACTAATTTGCGTTAAACAGCAACGCACAATAGCAGAGTATTGTTGGACACTTACTCCCTTTTCCCCCCGTTTTGTTTTTGATGCTGATTCGTCTGTTCAACGAGTGACTTATCTGGATGCGGATGTATGGTTTCGTAAAAATCCAAGGCAGATTTTTCGGGAGTTTGAAGAATCCGGCAAACAGGTACTGATAACCGATCATGCTTACGCTCCGGAGTATGATCGATCAGCTACCTCCGGTCAGTATTGCGTGCAGTTTATGATTTTCAAAAGAGATGGCGGAGAAGAAGTTCGACGTTGGTGGGAAGCCCGCTGCTTAGAGTGGTGCTATGCACGCGCGGAAGACGGTAAGTTCGGAGACCAAAAATATCTGGATGATTGGACAGAACAATTTCCCGAAGAAGTTCATGTCTTGATCGATAAAGAGCTTATGCTGGCGCCCTGGAACGCCACCCGTTTTCCGCATGGCCGAGCGGTTTGCTGGCACTTTCATGAATTACGCATTTTAAAAGGCTTTTCCGCGGTCCGTTATGCTGTTGATTGCGGTTCTTACCCATTACCATTGGTAACGAGACGTCATATTTATCGCGAATACTTCATCGATCTGCGCCGAGCAATTAACACCATCACAACTTTTGGGTGGGAAGTGAGGGCTCAGCGCAGGTGGACTCTAAATGACAGATTCTTTGGATTGCTTCTTGGTTTTTGGCGGCAAGCTTGGCGAGTGACTATACATTGGCAGCAGCCTTTATGAGCTAAAAACACAAAGTTCATCTTTGTTTACGCTTCCTATCTTTACCAGAAAATACGGTATGTTTAGTTCTGAAAGCCTGAGTTTTTTTTACATTTGTATTAGCTATTCCATCAGCTTTCGGCTGAAAACTCGGCACCAAATGCTGCTTACCGTTGCCGATTAAATCGGCACGGCCCATATCTTTTAAGGCTTCTCGCAACAAAGGCCAGTTTTTCGGGTCGTGGTAGCGTAAAAATGCTTTGTGCAAGCGGCGCTGCTTAATGCTTTTGGGAATTGCCATGTCCGCACTGTTGCGGGCCACTTTGTGCAAGGTGTCTTTGCCGGAGTGATACATTGCTGTCGCAATAGACATGGGTGACGGCAAAAATGCTTGCACCTGGTCGGCACGGAAGCCATTGCGTTTCAACCATAGCGCCAGATTCAGCATGTCCTTGTCTTCGGTGCCGGGGTGGGCGGCGATGAAATAGGGGATCAAATACTGCTCCTTGCCCGCTTCTTTCGAGTATTTATCAAACATCTGTTTGAAGCGGTCGTAAGTGCCCATGCCGGGTTTCATCATTTTCGACAACGGGCCTTGCTCGGTGTGCTCCGGGGCAATTTTCAGGTAACCGCCGACGTGGTGGGTCACCAGTTCTTTTACATATTCCGGGGTTTCCACGGCGATGTCGTAACGCAATCCGGAAGCGATGAAAATTTTCTTGATGCCCGGTAGCTTGCGGGCGCGCCGATACAGTTTGACCAGCGGGGTTTGATCGGTATTCAGGTTCTGGCAAATTCCCGGGTAGACGCAGGACGGCTTACGGCAGGACTCTTCAATCTTCGGGTCTTTGCACGCCAGCCGCCACATGTTGGCAGTGGGGCCACCCAAGTCCGAGATATGGCCGGTAAAATTCGGCGAGGTATCGCGGATGGCTTCAATCTCACGAATGATGGAATCTTCCGAACGGTTTTGAATGATGCGACCTTCGTGTTCGGTAATCGAACAAAAACTGCATCCGCCAAAGCAGCCACGCATGATCAACACCGAATGCTGAATCATTTCAAACGCGGGGATATTGGCCTTGCCGTAAGCGGTATGCGGCAGCCGAGAATAGGGCAGGTCAAACACGCCGTCCATTTCCGGCGTGCTCAGCGGCAGTGGCGGCGGATTAATCCACACTTCGCGGTTGCCGTGGCGTTGAATCAAGGCGCGGGCGTTGCCGGGGTTGGTTTCGCCGTGCATCACTCGGGAGGCGTGTGCGTATAAAATCGGATCGTCTTTTACGGCTTCGTAATCCGGCAGGCGGATCACGGTCTGCGTACGCTGCTTGTTGGCGATGGGTTTGAATTGAATCACCTGCTCGTTTTCAGCCCGTGCCGGTTTATCCTCCGCGGCACGGGTTCCCGACCCGTCGCCGCACTCCGATCGTCCCTGATCGTCGCACGCCGGTTGTTCTTGATAGGGATTCACGTGAGAAATCACCGCCCCCGGTTTATCGATGTCGGTGGAATCTTTTTCCATCCAGCCTTGCGGAACCTGTTTCACAAAATGCACAGTGCCGCGTATGCCTTTCAAATCGGCGATGGTTTCGCCTTTTGCCAAGCGTTGGGCGATTTCCACCACTTGCCGCTCGGCGTTGCCGTAAACCAGCAAATCGGCTTTGGAGTCCAGCAGGATGGATTTACGCACTTTATCGGACCAATAGTCGTAATGCGCGATCCGACGCAGGCTAGCTTCAATACCGCCGATAATAATCGGCACATTTTTGTAGGCTTCGCGGCAGCGGTGTGAATAGACATTCACGGCGCGGTCCGGGCGTTTGCCGGCCGCACCATCGGCTGTATAGGCGTCGTTAGAGCGGATTTTCTTGTCAGAGGTATAGCGATTGACCATCGAGTCCATATTGCCGCCGGTCACCCCAAAAAACAGTTTGGGTTGGCCCAGTCGTTTAAAGTCCTCGGCACTATGCCAATCCGGTTGCGAGATGATGCCGACCCGGAAGCCCTGCGCTTCCAACACTCGGCCAATTACGGCCATACCAAAACTGGGATGATCGACATAGGCATCGCCGGTCACCAAGATGACGTCACAGGCGTCCCAGCCCAGCGCTTCCATTTCCGCGCGGCTCATCGGTAATTCCGGCGCTGGACCGAAGCGGTGCGCCCAGTATTTTTTGTAGCCGAAGATGTTGGGAGCGTTGTGTATCACGATTTTATAATCCGGTTGAAGACGTTGGGGTTGTGGCGTTTTAAATCCAGCAAATAGATGGGGAATTCCAGTTGATACATCTGTTCCAGCCGCTTGGCCTTGTCGATCAATTGTTTGATGCTTGGCTTTGCCATGTTTTCGCCGAAGGCAAAGCCGATGACATTGCCGCGATTGCGTACCGGCAAAAACAGCATGCGTCTTTCAAATACGCGGCCCAGATTCCAGGCCACTTGCTGGAACATATCCTTATCGGTGCCCCATAAATTGATCACCAGCAGACCGTTTTTGGTCAGCAAGGTTCGGCAATTGTCGAAGAAAGTTTCGCTACTGACTTCCGGGGCCATGCCGTCGTGGTCGTAAGCGTCTATGACGATCAAGTCGTGCTGTTCGCTTTGCACCTGGCTGGCTTGGCGTACATGTTGCGCGCCGCAGCCAATCTTGATTTTCAGGCGCGGATCGAATGGCAGGCCAAAATGGCTGCGTGCGACTTTTAACACACTGCTACGAAATTCCACGACCTTGAGCCGGCAATCGGCAAACTGGCGCAGCATGAATTTGGCGATAGTGCCGCCGCCCAAACCTATCATCAGGATTTCGTTGGGAGTGTCGTGGAACAGCAGGCCGGCCATCATTGCCCTGGCATACAACGAATGTAGCCGGTCGGGTTCCATCAGCAGCATGCTGCTTTGCCGGGCATGCGAACCAAAGTGCAAGGCCCTGACGCCCTCCTTATCAACGATTTCTATGATGCCTTCGTCGTCGTGGCTTTGGTGTACCACCAGGCCTTCATATTTGTACATGCGCTGTAGCGAATGGTAAAGAGGACGCTATTTTCCTTGAAAATCCAACGCTTGTCTTGTGAATAGTGTGCGGATGACGATTTAGTCACCTTGTAAAAATGAAGGGATATTGGCTTAACTCGGTTGATTGATGGATATGAGTGTGAATGGCTTCACATCGCGAATCTCCGGACAGGAGAAGGCAACAACAGATGGTGCGGCGATAAAAGTCACTCCCCGCGATAACCTTCCTCCCTCAGTACCCGTTTAACAACCGGTCGCGACAGCATCAAACGATAGTGTTTCAAGCAGTTTTCCGGCAGTGTAATGCCGATCTTATCCGCCCAAAATTCCACGTAAAACAAAGCGGCATCGGCGATGCTGAATGCGCTCAATGCATAGCCTTCGGCTGGCAGCAACTCGTTCAAGATTGCAAAAGCTTTATTGACTATATCCAAGCCTTGGGCCTTAACCGCGTCGTGATCGGCGGGATTGGGCGCGAATTTCTCCGTGGTAAAAATGCGGGCAAAGCCTTGACCATGCAGCGTGCCGACCGCATAGTCCATCAACTCGATAGCTTTCGCATCGCCATCCGCGTCGCCTGGCAATAGTTTGGCTTTGGGGTAGCTGCGCGCCAGCCAGTAGGCGATAGCTTGGAATTCGGTCAGGGCAGTACCGTCGTTACGGACCAGGGTAGGGATGCTGGCTTTGGGGTTGATTGCCAGATAATCGGCTTGATGTTGATCGCCGGCCATTAAATTGACCAGATGCGCTTCAAAAATCAGATCCAGCTCTTCCAGTAAAATATGGATACCGGTCGTGCAGGAGCCGGGTGTCATGTAGAGTTTCATAAATTATCCTATCGGAAAAGTTTTGCTTAGCGGCATTCCAGAAAGTAAGCATTAATGTCCAGCGCAAAATTCCGCCACAGCAAGGCGATATCGCTACGCACCGCGCTCAGGTAAACCTGATCGGGTTTATGCTCGTCTGGGAAATTGGATAAGGCGCAGGAAGTGCGATGTTTATCCACTACCATCAACAAAAACTCGTCGATAAAGCCATCAAATACCGCCAATACTGATTTGGTAATATCCGCCAAGCCCTGATTGACGGTGCTGCCCGTGTGATCAAACGGCAAGGTCTTTAATTGAGCCAGGGCGTCTTGATAGGTTTTTTCCAAGACGATCAAGATATTGCGCTGAAAACAACCATCCCATTGTTGGTGTGATAGGTCATGGGCCAGTAATTGATCGTACTGCTTCTTCATATTGGCTTTCTGCTCCATTATGAATCGACTAAATTCGCCGATGCTGTTCGCGTTAAGCTCTGGATTGTTCATGTCAAAGTCCTTTAGTTAGAGTGTTAATGCGCTAAAAACCCGGTCGCTGGCTGCCAATGCGCCTTCCAAATAGCCGCCGGACCTACTGGCTGTTTCGGTTCCGCAGAAATACAGTTTGTCTTGCCAATGGTCCAATTGCAGCGCGCGATGGCCGTAGGCGGGATGTTCGAACACCGGTATGCGATCTACAGAAGTCGCGGTAAATGGTTCCCGGCTCCAATCCTGAATCACCACTCTTAGTGGATTGGCGGCGGCAGGACCGAATAGGCCGACCATTTGTCGCACGATCAGTGCCGGCAGACTGTCTTGATACTGTTCGCGAATCTGGGCTGGCAAACCAAAGAAACCAAACAGGGCAGATGTTCCAGCATCGTCGGAGCAGGCGTCATAGACTTCGGCCAAAACCGCGCCGGGGTAGGATGAAATGGCGTTGCCGGAATAGCCTTGTTGGCGCCAGAAAGCCTGTTCGTAAACCAGAACCGCCTTGGCGTGCCCGGCCATCCAGGTGGGCGTGTCTTGCATCAGTGATAGCAAACCGGGTGCTAGAGCCGGTTGAAAGGTAATGCTGTTAGCCAGTAATCGCGGCGGAGCAGCCAGCACAACTTGGCGAGCCTGTATGGTACTGACGGTGCTATCGCATGCGAATGTCAAATCGACATAACTACCGTGATCGCTAAGTGATAGCAAATTGTATCCAAGGCGCAACACCCGTCCCGGTATCCGTTGCAATAAACGGTCAATTAATTGCTGGCAACCCCCGGCAATCCGTCTGGCTTCAGCGTGAGTCTGAGTGTCGATGTAAGTCACCGGCCGGGAGTCTGCTTGCACGTGATATAAGCTTTGGCCGCAGTCCCATTGCGGAAATAGCGTCAATCCCAAGCGCTTTACTAATGCCGAAATACGCGGTTGCTCGGTAGGCCACAGCCAAGTGGGGCCCAAGTCTGCGGTAAAACCCAGGGTAGGGTCAGCTGCGGATAGAATCCTGCCGCCGCAGCGTTCGCGGGCTTCAAATACGCCAATGTTAGGTTTGTATGTCAGCAGTTTTTCTGCCAAGGACAAACCGGACAGTCCGGCGCCAACAATCGCCACGTCCAGCATGGTCATCACGCCATCTGCATCGTTTGGCGTAGCAAGGAGTTACTCTGCCATAGGGGTAATTTCGGCGCTTCGGTCGACGCGCTGGGCATGATCAATTTCTTGCGAAAAATATCCCAAACGCCGTCATAGCGTAGTTGTACCCGGATGCTCCATCCCCAAACGATAGGTAAATGTAAGGGCACCCAAATATAAAGATCCGGCCTATCCGGTCCGGCGTTTTGCATGAAGTACACGGTGTATTTTTCCAAAACGCTCATCGACGCGACAGTATTACCGGCAATTTCGGACGGAATGGCTTGAGTCACGGTTTGGCTGAACAGCAGTTTTTGCTGCTGGCCTTGCTTTTGAAACCCGCCAAGCGGTATGACCGGCACACGCCTGTCTTCCTCAGATAGATACAAAACCGGGTCGCCTTCTTCACTCTCGGTATCCAATAAAGTCATTGTTTTGCCGTTGGCGAAGTGTGCTGTTCGAGTAGACTCCAGCAACTGCAAGACGCCCAATTGGCTGCAAAAACCGGCGGTGTCCCATGCCAGTTCAAAATGAGGTGAGATACTTAGGGTTGGCATATCGTCCGCCAAGCTTACGGTGGGCGCGGCCATGCGGGCGTCAAGCAAGGTCAAACGATTCTGCTTGGGTTGCTGCGGGTGAGCTGTGGTAAGGGCTAAGCAGCTTTTGAGCGGCGGGCTCAGTAAATCGCTGTTCCACACGAATGCGTGTATGGGTGTACGTTTCGTATCCACGGGCACTACCGCAGCCCGTTCGATGCTTAACGAGTAATCGCCGAGTAAGCCGTTTTGTACATCATGCTCTACATCACCGAGTGGGTTATCCGCTAATTTTTGGGTGTCGATGCTGTAGCGATGGCCTGCTTGCAGCACTGGATGCTTGGGTTTGGGCGGTGCAGGCATCGGGCGGGGCAGAGGGAAAATGTGTTCCATCGTTGGGCTGCTGATGACGAAAGCCATAAGGCAATCAAGAATGATGCCAATTGAGCAAATCACCGCATGTGTGTGTAGGATGTAGATTGATAGGGATTATCGCTCTAAGGCAGCTTAGCAAACGATGTCGTGGATGCGACAAAATCGGACGATCCTGTCTGACAACACCATTAAGTCGGCGTTATCGCCAGCGCTTGCTATCCACGTAGAACACTTCTACAGTTCCCAGGTATGTTCATTATTTTGAGGAAAGTCATGCGAAATTTATTGATAACCATGCTGTTACTACTCCCCATCGCCGCTGCCGCTGAAAACGATGCGTTTAAAAATATGGATAAAGCGCAAATGCAGCAAGTGATGCAGAAAATGAAAGCCATGCAAGACTGCGTGAAGCACATTGATAAGACCGACATGCAAGCCTTTCAAGCGCAGGCCAAACAAATGACTGCCGAGGTGGAGCGCTTATGCGCGGCGGGAAAACGCGATGAAGCGATGGCCAGAGCGATGGAGTTTGGTAAGGACGTATCGGCCAATAAAGCTATGCAGCAAATGAAACAATGCGGCGACGGAATAACCGAAGCCCTGCCTTTATTGCCTGATACCACTCAAGGCCAAAATCAGGCCGGTTCGTCTCGGCATGTTTGCGATCACTAAGCTTTAGAGCACCAATTTGGGTGGATTTTTCGATACGGTCATTTCCAAGAGACCCGCGCCAGCCCTTATATGAGCAGCGCGTTCCTGCCGCCTTGGCGTGGCTTTTAGCTCACTGCCTGGTATCTTAGTGCTTTGGCGTTGAAAGGCGAGTTTGTCCTGAGCCTGGGTGAGTTTACAGCTGGCCGCAGTGAGCTGGCTGATCAGGCTAGGCCTGTTCTGACCGCCTGCTGCTGCCGACTGATTGTTCATTTCAGCTAGCATCGCGTAAAATCGCCAGCCATTATCACGCCCCCATTGGAGAGCAAAACATGACATACCGTTTAGTAGTTGCATTGATGATGGTCGCAGGTTTGGCCTGTGCCGAGGAAGCCAAGGAAGAATGGAACGAAACCACTCTGAAAGATGAGACCATCCAGAAAATTCAGCAAGCTCAGTACACCTATAAAAAATGTGTAGTGGATACTATGCAAAAACCCGAGTTTGCCAAGATGGAAAGCCGCAACGCCACCGATGTGATTATTAAGTCTTGTGAGCCGACCTTGGCCGAAATGCGCAAAGTTTATACCGACGCCGAAGTGCCGGGCGTGGTGGCTGACCGGCATTTGAAGAAAATGCGTATCCAGGTAACGCGCAATTTGCTGCAGCAATTAATGTACGCGGAAGCCGCGAAGAAAGCCGGCATGCCTGGTAACTGACTCCCACTGTCCGCAATGGCATTGGCGTAAAAATTTAGCGTTATCTGTTGCGGCATGCTTGAAGATTAGATGCTACAGCCCTTGTTTCAATTAACAACCATCACTCGTTTTTCATGAATACCTACACCATCGATTTATCCTTGCGCCCGACCACCTTCGATTTGTGGCACGTGTGTTTGGCCGGTACCGCAGCACTGTTGGCTTTGATTCTGATTGTGGTTTTAGTCTCGGTATTGCTGGGCATGCGCCGCTGCAAATCCGCAGCTCCGGCGGTAGTCGCTCCCAGCCCTGCGCCGCAACCGGAAGTCAAAATCGTCGAGAAGATCGTCGAAGTGGAAAAGATCGTGCAAGCGCCCGCGCCCGAACCGGTTGTTTTGAAGGAAGCAACACCGGACGCCGCACTGCAATTATTGAGTTTGCTGCAAAAGGAAGCCCGTTTCATCGACTTCATCAAAGAAGATGTCGCGGCGTTCTCCGATGCCGAAATCGGCGCGGCGGCGCGGGTGGTGCACCAAGGGTGCAGCAAGGCGGTTAACGAGCATTTTACCTTGGCACCGGTCAGCGCCGATCAGGAAGGCAACCGGGTGACTTTAAACCCAGGCTTCGACGCAGCGGCTTTCAGATTGACTGGCAATATCGTCGGTCAGGCGCCTTTTAACGGCACATTGGTACACAAAGGCTGGCAAGTCACAGATTTGCGCTTGCCGAAACTGACCGAAGGCCATAACGCCAAAATCGTCGCGCCGGCCGAGGTGGAATTATGACCGCGCGTTATTCGGTCGGCATCGACTTGGGCACCACGCATTGCGTGCTGTCTTATGTCGATCTGCAATCCGGCGACGATCAGGTGCTTTTGGACGTACTGGCCATTCCACAGCTCACCGCGCCCGGCACGATAGAAGACAAAGCCCAGTTACCGTCATTTACTTATCTGGCACATCCTGCCGAGATTGCCGAAGGTGCGACGGCCTTACCCTGGACCGGCAAACCCGAGTATTTGGTGGGTGAGATCGCCCGCAATCTGGGCGGCAAAACCCCTATCCGCTTAGTGTCCAGCGCCAAAAGCTGGCTATGCCACGCCGGCGTTGATTGTAAACAGGCGATTCTGCCGGTCGAAGCCCCGGAAGACGTCACTAAGATTTCGCCGTTTGCCGCCAGCAGAGCCTATCTGCAACATTTGCGCGATGCCTGGAATCACCGATTCCCGGAGCACAATTTACAAGATCAAGATGTCACCATCACTGTGCCGGCGTCGTTTGACCCGGCCGCGCGCGAATTGACGGTCGAAGCGGCCCGCGCGGTGGGATTAGGGCAGGCCGTATTGCTGGAAGAACCGCAAGCTGCTTTGTACAGCTGGATCGAAAACAGCGAAGGCGATTGGCGCAATCATGTGCAAATCGGCGACGTGATTTTGGTCGCCGACATCGGCGGTGGCACCACCGACTTATCCTTGATTGCGGTCACCGAACAGGATGGCAACCTGCAATTGACCCGGGTGGCGGTCGGCGACCATATCTTGTTAGGCGGCGATAACATGGACTTGGCGCTGGCCTATACCGTTAAAGCCAAACTGGAACAAGACGGCGGCAAGCGCCTGGAATCCTGGCAACTACAAGCCTTGACCCACGCCTGTCGAGAAGCCAAAGAAAAACTGTTCAACCAGCCCGAGTTGGGCAGCATGCCTTTAGTCGTAGCGAGCCGGGGATCTTCCTTGATTGGCGGCACCTTGCGCACCGAACTGACCCGCGACGAACTGAACCGCGTCTTGGTCGAAGGTTTTTTACCGTGGGTACCGATAGAAGAAAGGCCGGTGGTCAGACCGCGCAGTGGTTTGCGTACCGCGGGTTTGCCTTATGCGCAGGATGCCGGCATTACTCGCCATCTGGCTGCATTTTTGTCGCGGCAAAAAGAAGCGACCGGCGAGCTAGCCGATCATGTCTTGCCCGAACACGCCAGTTTCTTGCATCCGACCGCGGTACTGTTCAACGGTGGGGTGTTAAAAGCCGGCGTGATGGCCGAGCGCTTGATGCAGATATTAAATAGCTGGTTGCAAGCCGAACAAGCGGCGCCGGCCAGACTATTGCAAGGCGCCGACTTGGATTTGGCGGTCGCGCATGGCGCGGCCTATTACGGATTTGTCCGCAAAGGCAAGGGCGTCAGAATCAAAGGCGGCACGGCGGCGGCTTATTACGTCGGTATTGAGAGCGCCATGCCGGCGGTTCCCGGATTGCCGGCGGAGATCGAAGCCTTGTGCATCGCGCCGTTTGGGATGGAAGAGGGCAGCGAACAGGAATTGCCTAATGACGAATTCGGTTTGATCATCGGCGAACCGGTACGCTTCCGCTTTTTCGGTTCGAAAACCCGCCGCGACGATGCGGTAGGGGTAAGGCTGGAATATTGGCAGGACGACGAATTGGAAGAACTGGACGAAATTGAAATCACTTTGCCGGAAGAGGGGCGTCATGCCGGCGACATCGTCCCGGTGCATTTGTCTGTGGCAGTGACCGAAGTGGGGACTTTAGAGTTAAAAGCGGTTTCCAAACGCGATCAACAGCGCTGGAAAATTGAGTTTGATGTCAGGGCTGGCGACGCCTGATATTAACAATAGCTAGTGGCTAAACCAGAGCCGAATTTCCAAGGGCTCAACTGAAACCCGCTTCTTTCCCGGAAAGAAGCGGGTTTTTTATGATGGCTGGCTTGTATCTAAAGCTTTATTGTTGTTGGTAATAAGGCTGTGGATACTGCTGCTGGTATTGCTGGTTCTGTTGCGGGTAACTCTGTTGCGGATAAGTTTGCTGTGGATACCCCTGTTGCTGTGGGTAACCTTGGTATTGCTGATTCTGCTGAGGGTAACTTTGCTGTTGCGGGTAACCCTGCTGATACGGTTGGTTTTGCTGCGGATAACCTTGCTGCGGGTAGTTCTGCTGCGGATAACCGCCTTGTTGCTGATAAGGCTGGGTTTGCTGTTGCGGGTAGCCTTGCTGCGGTTGTTGCGCAGCACCGGCGTTTTGATTGGCGTTGATCGCCAGTTCCACCCGGCGATTGATTGCCCGATTGGCATCGCTACTGTTCGGTACTTTCGGCGAACTTTCGCCCATGCCCTGCTGGGAGATACGCATCCGGTTCACACCGCGTTGCGCCAAGAAGTTGGCCACGCTGGTAGCCCGTGCTTCGGATAAACGTTGATTGTCGGCATCGGAACCCACGTCATCGGTGTGGCCGGTGACGGAAATCGTCGACTCCGGGTAATTGGTCAACACTCTGGCGATGGGGTCCAGCGCGTGCTGGGCTTCCGGCGTCAAGTCGGCCTTGCCGAACGCAAACGTTACATCACTGGTGCTGGGCATGTTCAAGGTCAGCTGGTTTTGCGCGGTGCGCTGGACTTCAATCCCGGTGCCTTGCAGCGACTGCTGCATCTCTTCCTGTTGTTTGTCCATGTAATAACCGACCCCAGCGCCAACCGCGGCACCGGCTAATGCGCCCAGACCGGCGTTTTTCCAGTCGTTTCCGCCGAATAAAGTACCGGCGCCTGCTCCCACTGCCGCGCCGACACCGGCGCCCTTGCCTAGGTTGCTCATGCTGGACTGGCCGGTATAGGGGTTAGTGGTACAGGCTGTCAACAAGCTGGTACCGATGGCGATAGCAAGTAATTTTTTAGTCATTATTTTTCATCCTGGATGCTGTTCATAAATACGTTGAGTCGGGCGGCGTATAAATTCTATGGGTATTGCCAATAGAAGCCGGTCCCGGACCGCGTGGCGATTAAAACCTTAAAGGCTTAACTCGCACTTAAAATGGACCGGCAGGCGGGGGAATGGTTTCCTGAATGGCTTATTAACCCGGCCCTATTTATCCCGGATATGCCGCGGGCTAAGCGCATCGCAGCCCAAACGAGCGTGCCCTTCGACAGACCAAGCGCGAAAGGGATTTAAGGGCGGGGGCAATAAATTGATTCAGCGGCCTGTGGCGGTTGTTTTTGGCTAAGTGATTTTAGAGGTTGTTTCGCCCGCCGTTTTTGCAGCCAACGCACGACGCCGGTGATATACAACACCGGGCAAGCCAAACCCGCCAGCAACACCAAAATTCGTCCCGGCCAGCCGAAAGCGTGGCCACTATGCAAAGGCCATTGCCAATCGTAAAAGACATCGGCGTTCGAGCCGGTGCCGGAATCGTAGACTTTCAGAATTTCGCCGCTGTATTGATCGACGGCAATATCCCGGTAGCCGACGAAGCGGCTTAATTCGTCGACATCGCGCTTCATGACCCTGAACACGTCGGTTCTGTCCTTGGGGCCATTCAGCATCCACAGCCGGCCGGCAGGGTAGCTTTGCTGCACTATTGTTTCCACTTGCGCTAAGCTAATCGTCTGTTGCCCCGCTTTGGGTGGGGCGCTATCAATCGTTTCCGGAATGCCGTTGTACGCATTCGGGCGGGTGATAGTCGAGAACGGCTTGACTAGTACGTCTATTCGCTCCGGCTGCGTCATATAAATACCGGAAAACAATACCGGTGTTAACACGATGCCGGAATAGAAACCGACTATTTTATGCAGATCGAAGTTGAATCTGACTGATCCCGAACGGCGCTTGAAGGTCAGCGCCTGCCTAAATTTACCGGTCAACGGCCACCAGACGATTAAGCCAGTCAATACCGATAAAATGGAAAAGGCGCCGAGAATCGAGACGATAGTGGCGCCAGTCTTGCCCAGCAGCATACACCAATGTAACTGCATGATGAAACTGACCAAAGGCCGGCCCCAATATCGATCTTTGGGATGCCAAAGCTGTAAACCCTTGACTTGCGCGGTATAAGGGTCGACGAAGATATAGTAGCCGTCGCCACTGTTCGTTTTACTGTCGTCCCTGACAAAATACAAAAATTTGTAAGCCACTTCGGCGTTTCGTGGGTAGTACACCTTAAAAAACAGACTATCTGGCGGTTTGGCGTTTTCCGCTGCGGCGACGATGTCGTCTAACGACCGCAAGTGTCGTTGTTCTGCGGCGGGTAAGGAAACGACGGACAACTCAGGGTTCAGTATTTCCTGCATTTCCAGATAAAACACCAGTATGCCGCCGGTCAGACCGACGACCGCCAACAGCAATCCGGCACTCAAACCTAAATAAAGGTGAACAGCCAGCCACCTTTTACGACGGGATTTAAGCTTCGTTAACCGGCTAGCACTGGCATTGGGTGCGGGAGGCTTTGCACTGCAGGACGTTAAATTCTCAAGAGCTGGTTTCATAACGATTTTTAAAAATGACTTCGGCTAAGGAACACAAGACGGTTTTCTGATTAAAAAGCGGTTTCAGCAATAACGTCATCTTGGCTGTAACTGCCGAGATGACGATACTTGACACCGCTCGCGCAACTTTATGGTCAGGAGGCGGTTCGGTCGCAAAGAACGGGAAGGACTACCGCTTTTTGCGACTTACCCGGTCAAAATTCAACCTTGACCGACCCCAAGAACGAACGGGGCGTACCCCAGGTCGCGCGCGTGCCGGACACTAACGCAAAACCGTCGTGGACATATTCCTTATCCAGTAAATTGGTAACATTCAGCTGTAAAGTAACGTTGGTTTTTGCCACTTTGCGGGTATAGCTAGCCAGCAGATCCACGACGCCATAGCCATCGAAGTTGAAATCATGAAAATCGAAGGTCGCCTTCCTGTCGCTCGCCAGTTCGAGGCCGGCACCGACTTTTAAACCGCGTAAGTCTGCCTGCTGAAAGTCGTATGTCGTCCAGAAAGTGGCGGTATGATCCGGAATGCCTCTCAATCGGCTGCCGACCGGGATATTATTCGGATTGTTTTCCTTCAACACTTCGGTGTTGGTGTAAGCATAAGTGGCAATGGCATTCCATCCAGGCAGAATTTCCCCTTTGATATCCACTTCGACGCCCCGGCTACGGGCCTCGCCGGTGGCTACGCTAAAATTTATATTGGTTAAATCGGTGGTGGGAATGTTTTGTTTGGTTAAGTCATAGTAGGCGATAGTGCTGGTTAATCTGTCGTCGAAAAATGCGGTTTTAAATCCCACTTCCCACTGTTGCGCGGTCTGTGGCGGTAAAAAGGTATTGCCTTGTCCCATGCCATTGGTTGTGCCGAAATTCTCGACATAATTACCGTAAATGCTCAGCCATTTTTCCGGTTGCCACAGCACACCCACCTGAGGCGTCACCGCATCCGCTCTTTGCCCAATCCGTTGAGACAATACATCGAACTGCTCCACATTTTGATAACGAAAGCCGCCCATGACATGAACGTTATAAGGCAGTTTGATTTGATCCTGCAGATAGATGCCGTATAAGTCGGTAACGGTAGAAAACGAATTGGCGGCTCGCGTGGTTGGATTGATGGGCGGATTACCGGTATGAATCGGGTTATAAATATCGATAGTGCTTGCGGTTGTGCTGCCATAGCCGACAGAATTTATGTCTTGCAGGTAATAATCGCCGCCGATTAATAAAGTGTGTTTCAAACCCCAGGTGTCGAAATGGCCGGTCAAATTGGTGGTCGTAAAATAGCTTTCGTTGCTGTAAAAATCGCTGGTGACTAAACTTCTATTCAGCGTGCGTTGGTCTGCTTTTAGGGTGGTGGGCAGTAGCGCTGTTCTCGTTCTGTCCAATAAATTGATCCCGAGTTGCTCGCTGATCTCCCAGTTGTCGTTAAATTGGTGTTTCAGATTAAAGCCGACGAATTTATTTTCGACCGGATTCGGGTTGGCTTCCATTAAATTTCGTTCGCGTGGAATATCGACTAAGCGCGGGTTTATCCAGCTGCCGTCGGCTCGGGTACCGTCAATGATTAAGGGTCTGGAATGCAAGTCGTAATCGTTATTTTCGTGACGGTATTCCATTTCCAGCAGAGCCGTGGTTTGCGGGCTGATGTTCCATTGCAGCACCGGGGCGACGAATACTTTTTCGTAGTCCACCAGCTCGCGAAACGATCCGCTGTTCTCATAGGATACGTTCATCCGGTACAACAGATCGCGATTTTCAGTCAACGGTCCGGTCGCATCGATACTGGTACGATATAAATCGTAAGAGCCGAATTGTTGTTGTAGTGCGTAATAGGCAGTATCCAATGGTTTTTTGGTCACCACGTTAACCATCCCGCCAGGTTCGACACGTCCATATAACATCGCGGCCGGCCCTTTCAGAACCTCGATGCTTTGTACATTGGCCATGGCTCGCGTGCCGTCCGCGCCCCCAAAGGTATCGATCCGAAAACCGTTGCGGAAATAGTTAAAATTAAAAAATCCGCGAATAGTCACTTGGTCGCCCAAGCCGCCCGCGCCTTGGCCGGTCGTCACGCCGCTGACGTATTTCACCGCTTGATCGAGTTTGATGGCTTGGCGATCGTCCAATACCGCCTTCGGAATCACCTGGACGTTGAGCGGCGTCTCCATGATCGGCGTATCGGTTTTAGTGGCGAAACGGGTGTTGGGAACCGAGTAATCCTTGTTATAGGGATCGGTGGGGTCGTAAGTGCGTTGTCCGGAGACGGTGACCGCCGGCAAACTGTTCACGTCTAGCGGCTTAATCGATACGGCATTATCGGCGGTGAAGGTGTAACTCAAGCTGGCGCCGCCGACCAGAATCGCTACCGCCTGCTTGGCGCTGTAAGTGCCCTGCAGCGCGGTACTGGTTTTACCGGCTAGGGTTTGCTCCGCGTAGAACAGATGCAGGCCGGTCTGCTGTTTGAGCGTTTCTAGCGCGCCGGACAGGGCTTGCGCCGGAATGTTCAATTGATAGCTTTGTTCCTGAGCCGCGGCAACCAGCGTGGTGCCGGTCAGCAGGCCGCCGACTAGCGTTCTCGAAAGTGAATACATTTGCCCTCCCGTGGTGTGTGGTGATTTCACTACCCAGTAAGAGCGGTTTTCGAGGGCGGAGGCGCCACTTTTTTTTCGAGTGGTTAAAAATATTTTTCGGTAACGATTTCGCGCGCAGCGTAAATTCACTTATTTCCGTCAAGCGTGAACTGCCGACGGCATGCGCTGGAATGTGCGGTGCCGGGGAAGCCAGGGGGTGACGAACCGACTTCCGGCCAGGGCCCGCCAAGCCTCTGATGCGTTTTTCGACGTGTGGCTGAACAGGTCCTCTGTCGCTTAGCGTTCGAATTCGATCAGTCGCTCGTTTTTTCGAACCGCCTTGATCGGCAGCGCGGCGCCGATGGCATTGAGAGCAAGGTTTAAGTCGTCGGTGGGAAAGTCGCCGCTGACTTTAAGGTTTTGCAATTGCGGGTCGGCGACGCGGAGTTCGATGTCGTGATAGCGACTTAGTTGTGCCAGAACCTCGGCCAGCGCGGTCTTTTTAAATACCAGCATGCCTTCCCGCCAAGTGGTGACAGTAGTGGCGTCGAAACGGGTCGGCGCGGACGCCAGGCCGTGAGCATCGTATTTAATTTGCTGGCCCGCCAACAGAGTTTGCGGGTCGGGCCGCCGCTCAGTGGCAACGGCGACTTCGCCTTCCAGGACGCTGACCGTGGCGGTGTCATTCAGCATGCACACGTTGAAGCGGGTGCCGATGTCGTGGATCTTGCCGTGGCCGGCGACGACGTCGAAGGGTTTGGTTTCATCGTGCGCCACGCTGAATAAGGCTTCGCCACGATCCAACACCGCTTCGCGGCCGCGCCAGCCGTAGCGGACTCGCACCTGGCTGTTGCTGTTGAGTTCTATCGTCGAGCCATCGCGGAGCGCGATGTGTTGCCGTTGGCCTTTTAGTGTCGAGTAACAGTCGGTGTTTATCCAGTCCCAGGCTAGCGGCATGCCTATTGCCGCAATCAGTAACGAGGCGGCTATCGACAGCCGTAGGTTGCGGCGTGCCCGGCGGCGCTCGATTTGCGCGCGGCGTAAACCGTTCCTGGCCGCCATCAGCCGCGGGTCGGGTTGTGCGTCGATGCTACTAAAATCTCGCCAAATCGCTTCGGCGTTTTGATAGCTCTGGCGATGGCGAGGGCTTAACGCCAGCCAATCCTGAAACGCCCGGCGTTCGCTAGCCGAACAATCGGGCGCGCGCAGTCTGACCACCCAATGACTGGCTTGTTCGTGCAACGACGATGGAATTGGCGGGGTGATTCGGTTCATGGTGTTAGTGTATCGCATCCACAACCGGCTACGCTGGCCGGCGGAGAATTTGGCGGTATTAATCGATGTCCTGGCTGACGGATTTGCTACAGTGGGCCAAGGCCTTGATGCAATAGCGCTCGACGGTGCGCGGCGGGATCGCGAAAGCCCTGGCTATTTCGGGATAGGTCAGGCCGTCGAAGCGGTGTAACAGAAACACGGTACGAACAATTTCCGGCAGGCTATCCAGCGCTTGCAGGCATATTCGCAGGCGTTCCCGGCTTTCGGCGACCGCATCGGGTTGCGGCATCGGGCAGGCTACAGCGTCCGTTTCCGATTCTTCGTCGTTGACGAAAGGGACGATTTGCTCGCGTCTGTGTAGGTCGCCGCTCAGGTTGGCGGTAATGCGATACAGGTAGGCGCGGTGATTGTCGATGGCGTCGGTGTTGCCGTGCTGCAAGAGCCTGAGATAAGCATCCTGAACCAGATCCTCGGCATGTTGGCGGCCGGCCCGTTGTTCGGCGAACACCAGCAGTTCCTTGTTGTGTCTTTGGAATAGAAAGTCCAGAAGGTGAATGTGGCGATTGGGCATGTCGGCTTGAAGTTCAATGGTGCGCAATGGCAAGCCGAAATCGTGCCCAATTTGCAGCCGATGCGATTATTCAAGGGCTTAAGCGGTTTGATGAGTGGTGGCGAACAGTCGGTCTAATTAAACTATGTTATATAGCGTTGGCAAGCATCGGGAAATAGCCGACATTTCAAGCAGAAGGGCGTATCCGCCGCCAATCCTCCGGCAGCGGTGACTTAACAGCGGACTTTGCCGGGATTTTTCTTGGCCTGAATAACGGCGGCAGATTTTGCTCGGCGTTTTTGCAGCCAACGAATCACGCCCGTTACATACAAAACCGGGCAAGCCAAGCCAGAGAAAAATACCAAAATCCGACCCGGCCAGCCGAAGGCATGGCCGGAATGCAAGGGCCATTGCCAGTCCAGAAACAAGTCGCCGGCTGAACCGCTACCAGCGTCATACCTTTTCAGTATTTCGCCGCTGTATTGATCTATCGCGATTTCCCGGTAACCGATATAGCGGCTCAGTTCTCTCACATCGCGTTTCCAGACATAGTAAATACCTTGCCCATCCGCCGGCGCGCTTAGCATCCACATCTGTCCGTTCGGATACTGGTGACGGGCGACCGCTTCGGCTTGACCCGGCGTAATGGCGGTGGTGCCGGGTATAGAACGGGAATGAATTTTTGCCGATTCCATGCCTTCCCAGGCATTCGGCCGCTGTAGTGGCGAAAATTGCTTCACCAAAACATTGACCTGCTCCGGTAAGTTGAAATACACCCCCGAGAACACCACCACTAACAACACCGCAGCCGAATAAACGCCGACGATTTTGTGCAAGTCGAAGTTGAAGCGGACCAAACTGGCGCGAGGTTTAATCGTCAGGGCTGTTCGGAAATTGCCGGTGAGCGGCCACCAGACGATCAGGCCGGTGAGGATTGAAATAATGGCAAACGCGCTGACGATACCGACGAATATCACTCCCGGTGTATCCAGCAATAGGCAATAGTGCAACTGCATGATGAAGCTGATCAAGGGCCTGCCCCAGTAACGGTCGCGGGGATGCCAGAGCTGCTTGCCGGTGGCCCGTGCCGTGTAGGGGTTGACGAAAACGTAATAGCCGTCGCCCTGCTCGCCCGATTCGGCGTGCGCCGGCGCCGGTTGGTGATACAGCAATTTGTAGGCGGTGTCGGCATGGCGCGGATAATACAGTTTGTCTAACCGGCTGCCGGGCGGTTTGATGGTCTCCGCCGCCGCGATGATGTCATCCAGCGGACAAAGCTGTCTTTGACTAGCCGGCGGCGCTTGGATTCGAATCTGCTCGGCATTCAGCACGTCCTGTAATTCCTCGTAAAACACCAGAATGCCGCCGGTAAAACCCACCACCGCCAATACCGCGCCCACGAACAATCCCAGGTATAAATGCACCCGCAACCAGATTTGCCGCCGGGATTTCAGCCGTCGTAAGCGTGCCGATGTCAAAATTCAACCTTGACCGAACCTAAAAAAGTCCGCGGCATGCCCGGTTGCGAGCCGAAACTGCGGGTTTCCCAGGTCGAGGCCGAGTAATAGCGTTTATCAAGCAGGTTATCGACATTGAATTGCAGGCTGATTTTCGACGGTCCGGCGTTGAAGGCGTACCCCAGGGCGGCGTCGACGCGAGCGTAACCGGGCAGTTGAAAGCTGTTGGCGCGGTCGCCCTGGCGCTCGCCGGCCAGATAAACCCCGGCGCCCGTCCACAAGCCTTGCCAGCCGAGGCCGGCGAAATCGTATTTGGACCACAGGCTGGCGGCTTGCTCGGGCACGTTGGCGAACTGCTTACCCTGAATGTCCGTGACGTCCTTGGTAAACATCGTGCGGGTAAACGAATAGCTAGCGATCAGGCTCCAGAACTCGGTAATGCGTCCGGATACATCCAATTCGATACCCTGGCTGCGGCCCTCGCCGACCAGCACGTTGAAGCCCTGCGCCGCCAACGCGGCATCGGCGGCTGAGTGGCTGATGTTCTTCTTGGTCAGCTCATAGTAAGTCAGGCCGGCATTCAACTTGCCGTCCCTCCATTCGCCTTTTACGCCGGCTTCCCAGCCCTCCGACATTTCCGGACGGCGTTGCGAACCTGGAATCAGGCGGCTGGTGTTGGCGGCATTCATGGCTTTGACGTAGTTGGCGTACATAGACAGCCAGTTCAATGGCCGGTAGAGCAGACCAGCCCGTGGACTGAATTCGCCGTCGTCGGTGACATCCGCGCCGTCGCTACTGCTGTGGGCTTGGTCGTAACGAGTGCCGAACAATAGATGCCAATCCTCGGCGATAGTGACTTGATCCTGAATGTACAAGCCCCACCAAGAGGTACGACTGGTCGATACCGGGCTGGAGGTTTCCGCCGCCAGATTGATGCCGGGCCGGTCGTAGGTAATCGGCTGAAAAATATTGATGGGTGATGGGAAACTGGTGCCGCAGGTGTCGCACAGGAAATAACTGCTGTTGGTGCGGCCGTCGGTCTTATAAAGATCGCCGCCGACGGTCAGGGTATGTTCCAGGCCGAACGTTTTGAAGTTGCCGGTGAGATTGACAATACCTTGGATGCTGTCCTCGGTGTAGTCGTAGTCGCTGTAGAACAGGGAGGCGTCGCCGGTGGCTTCGTCCAGGGTATTGATGAAAGTGCCCGCCGAGAATTGGTGTTCGTAGTTGTAGCCGACTTTGGCGTTCAGTTTCCAGTTATCGAAAAAAGCGTGGGTCAGGCTCAGACCGCCGTAAAGTAGGCTGGAATCGCCATTGTCGGTGGCGCGCTCGCCGATAAAGCGGCTGATCGGCAGGTTAGCCGGCCGATTGCCGATGGCCGGCACGCCGAAGGTGGTGGGGCCGTTGACGTCGTGGTAACGAAAATCCAGATCGAGTTGGGTGCGGGGCGAAATTTTCCAGGTCAGGGACGGGGCGATGAAACCGCGTTCCTTGTTGACGACGTCGATATAAGAATTGCTGCTTAAGTACTCCATGTTTACCCGGTACAACAAGCTGCCGTCTTTGTTAAGTGGACCGGTAGCATCGGCTAGCGTGCGGTAGAGATCGAACGAGCCGAATTGTTGTTGCAGCGAATTGTACGGCGTATCCAATGGTCGTTTAGTGACATAGTTGATCAAGCCGCCGGGTTCCATACGTCCGTACAACGCACCGGCCGGACCTTTCAGTACTTCCACCCGGTCGATCATTGCTAGCGAATGCGACTGTGCCAAGTCGCGGAGGCCGTCAATATACTGGCGGCTGTCGGTAGCAAAGCCGCGTAAATACGCCGTGTCGTAGACATATTCTTCACCGCGCGAATCGAAATATCCACTGACGTTGCGCAAGGCATCGCCGACCCGGATGGCTTGTTGGTCATCCAGCACTGCTTTGGGAATCACCTGAATCGATAACGGCGTATCCATGATCGGCGTGTCGGTTTTAGTAGCCGAGCTGGCAATGGTCCGGTTATAGAAAGGATTTTGCGGGTCGCTGTCGGCATAGCTGACTTTGCCGGTCACTGTGACTGGGGGTAAGGTGGCGGCGGATTGGGGTTCGGTAATTGCTTTCTTCTCCAACATTACATTGCCGGGACCGGTAAGCCGGTAACCAATGCCGGTACCTTGCAATAGTTTGTCGAGCGCCTGTTGCGGCGAAAAATGGCCGTTCACCGCACTGGAACGTGCATTTTGGGCAATTTCCGCTGGAAAACCGACTTGCCAATCACTAGCGGCAATGAAGGCGTTCAATGCGTCGGTCAAGGCTTGGGCCGGGATGTTGAAGGTTCGCGTGGCGCCGGGAGTATCGGTTTGGCCGGTCTCGGCGGCATAAACTGGTAGCGGCCGAATAGCCGGCAAAGCCAAAGCGATTGCCATGGCGAGTTTGCGTAATGCGGCGGGTGGGATGGGTGGTAGCCGATACATGAATACTCCTGGTCTGTGAACTTAATAGTCAGTGCAAAAAAGCACATGGCTACCGAGACGTTTCAGAAAACGGAATACACAGTCAGTTAAGCGATATTTTTACCGGCAAACGCAGCGTTGCCTAATGTGCAGGTAATTGAGCTGAGGTTTGAAACGGCGTAAAGCCGGAGCGGCAAACGGTTGGCGAGGTTTTGGACTTAGCTTTTTAACACCGTCAGATAAGGCGAGATATTGATGGTTTTGGCTCCCGCAATGTCCGCTAGGGTTCGGATCAGGGCTGCGGTATCTTCCAGTTTGTAATTTCCGGTTATCCGGGTGTTTGCCAATTTGGCGTCGGCGATGACGATGGCGCCGGGATGGTAGCGGTCCAATTCGGTTATCACGTCTGCCAAGGTTCGATCTTGAAATATCAGGCGGCCTTTTAGCCAGGCAAAGGTTTTACCGGTATCTATGGTGCTGATTTCTGCAACGCTTTGGGTATCGATCTCGGTATATTGGCCGACGCTTAATTGCCGGTTTTGGCCTTGTTCGGCGCTACAAATCACTAAGCCGCTTTCGACATTTACCTGGGTACTATCGCCAGTTTTGACGCTGAAGCGGGTGCCGACCACCCGCACGGTTCCCTGTGCTGTCGTCACAATAAACGGCCGGTCTTTGTCGGCTTGCACCTCAAAATACGCTTCGCCGCTTAATAAGGTTACGCCGCGTTGTGGGCCGGCGTAATCCAGTTTTACCGCGCTATCGGTATTGAGAACCAGCGCGGAACCGTCCGCCAGTATTACTCGGCGCTGTTCGCCGGTAGCGGTGGTAATGTCTGCTTGCCAGCGTTGCAACCAGCCGCTTGAAGCCAGGAACCAGCCGCTAATCAAGGTAATGCTGGCGGCTACAGCCCAGCGCCGAATGGTCGATTTACGCTGTGCGGGCGGCCGAAGTGGGATGCTGGCGTATTGGCTTAGGGCCGTGTTCAATGCCGGCGATTGCCAGAGTTGTACTACTTTGTCGTAAGCGGTTTGATGCGTGGGGTCGGCGGCTAACCAGCAGGCAAACTCGGCTTGATCGGCCGCACCGCTTTTATGGTCTTGTAAGCGGGCAAACCAGGCAAGTGCTTGATCTTGGACATTACCCGGCGATGGAACTTCCTGATCAAAACGTAAAGGCATGGCGGTTGGCGGATTAGGTAATGGGGCGAATTTTATCAGTATTGGTGCTGTGTTCAGGAAAATCAGTATGGCCTAAGGTAATGGCTAGTCTTGCCGGCTGGCTAATAAATGAGTTAGAGCTGCCTGTACATTCTTCTCTACCGCGCTACGCGATATGCCGTAATAGGCGGCGATCCGCTCGTAATTCCAATGGTGAAATTTGTGCAACACCAGAATTTGCCTGCGCCGTTCGGGTAATTGCTCAAGCGCTGCCAGCATCAATGCCAGTTCTTGTTGATCGGACGCTTGCTGCTCGGGCGTCGGAGTACCGTCCGGCAAATTGTCCAGCAGCGATATATCTTCGTCCGTATCGGCCGTTTTTGAGTCATCGGCGCGTTGGCGAATACGTTCTTTACGCAGATGATCCAGTGCCAGGTTTTTTGCGATTTGGTACAGAAACGGCCGCGGGTAACTGATGTCTTGGATTTCTAGGGCGTGCAGCATTTTTATGTAAGCTTCATGCGCCAAGTCTTCGGCGGTTTGCGGGCAGCCGACGATGCCGAAAATAGTGTGAATCAACGAATCGCGATGGCTCAAAAATAAATCGTCGATGTTGAAGGTGAGGCTGTTCATGGCGAAGACGTGTTTGGCGTGCTTGGAACCCGATAGAGCCGATTTACAGCAATATTTGAACCAATAAACAAGTGTATTGATTTTTAAAAACAAAATCGCATAGTGCCTGGCTGCGGGGTATGGCATATGCCGTTTTAATAGGTGAAATGCCTGATTTATTTGCAATCAGAGTGGACGGGAGATGTGCGCTGAAAGTGCCTACAACTACACACTTTTCCTGCGAAAACTGCTAGTCTTATCACCTCGATTAAGCGGGTGGGGCCGAGCTTGGAACAGGATATAACAACAGATCTGCGGGTGTTGGAAAGTCATTTGGACGGTATGCTCAACCGCGTCCAGCATAACAGCCTGACCTTGAAACGATTGCAAAGCTTTGAAATGCGTTTACTGGGGCTTAGTTCGCTGGCGGAAATGATCGAGTTTATTCTCGGTGAAGCCAAGGCCTTGTTCGATTTGGACGTAATCAGCTTGTGTTTGATCGACCCTAAAAACGAAATCGCCGGTTACCTGGAAGTGGATAATTATAATTATCGGGACCGGGAAGGGCTGTTTTTAGCGAGTAGCGAATGGCAATTGCGGCATAGTTTTGGTCTCTCCGATCAGCCGTTTCTGGGCAGCTATCAAACCACGATTTGCGAGAAGTTTTTCTCCGAATCCAATCAACAAAAACCGGCGTCGGTGGTGATTGCGCCGCTGATTCGTCGGGATCGGTATTTGGGCTCGTTGAATCTGGGCAGTTATCACAACGAGCGTTTCATGCAGGGCATGGCGACCGATTTTGTCGAGCACATCGCCTCGGTCATCAGTATTTGCCTGGAAAACAATCTTAATGTCGAAACCATGCGGCGCACCAGTTTGGTCGATCCCTTGACCGGCGTGAACAATCGGCGGTTTTTGGAGCAGCGTATCGAGGAAGAGCTGGATCGCAGCCAACGCAATCGCGAACCTTTGTCCTGTCTATTTCTGGATATTGATTTTTTCAAGCGCATCAACGACGGTTTTGGACACCAGGCCGGGGATCATGTACTGGCTGTGGTGGCCGGTATCATCAAGAAATTGCTGCGCAATAACGATGTGCTGGCGCGTTACGGCGGGGAAGAGTTTGTGGCCTTGCTGTCGCAAAGCGATGAAAGTACGGCCTCGGAAATTGCCGAGCGGATTCGCTTGAGTATTGCTAATTTACGGGTGGAGTATGGCGATCAAGCCATCCCGGTGACTATTTCGATAGGTGTGGCGACTTACCAGCCCGGCCGGGCGCCGAAAAAACTTGTCGCCGAGATTGCCTTGCAATTGGTGCAAACCGCCGATGCTGCCTTGTACGAAGCCAAACGTAAAGGCAGAAACCGTGTTGAGAATGGCGGTTTGGTGATGGTTACTGAGTCCGTTTAGCTGTAACCGTTGGGATTGTTTTTCTGCCAGCGCCAGGTGTCTGTCATCATTTGTTTTAAATCCCGCTCCGCTTTCCAACCTATTTTTGCTTCAGCCAAGCTCGGATCCGCGTAGCAGGCCGCCACATCGCCAGCTCTGCGTGGTGCGATTTTGTAAGGTACTACTTGGCCCGTCACTTCAATGAAGGTATTGATCATTTCCAATACGCTGTAGCCGTTGCCGGTTCCTAAATTAATCGCATCGCAAATAGCGGTGTCGGCCGATTTACCGAGCAGGTATTGCAAGGCTTTGATATGGCCTTGCGCCAGATCGACCACATGAATGTAATCACGGACGCCGGTACCGTCCTTGGTGGGGTAGTCGTCGCCGAACACCGACAGGACCGGCAATTTGCCGATGGCAACTTGCGATAAAAACGGCATCAAATTATTGGGGATGCCATTTGGGTCTTCGCCGATCAAGCCGCTACTGTGCGCGCCAATCGGGTTGAAATAACGCAGTATCGCAAATTGCCAGGGCTGGCTGTTGCTGTTCAGGCTGTCGGCATTGCTGACATCGCGCAGGATTTCCTCGATAAACAGTTTGGTGCGGCCATAAGGGTTGGTGGCTTGCAGCGGGAAGTTTTCCAGAATCGGTACGCTATGCGGATCGCCGTAAACCGTCGCCGACGAGCTGAATACCAATCTTTTCACTGCAAACTCGTCCATCGTTTCCAGCAACACTTGGGTGCCGTAGATGTTGTTGCGGTAATAGCTCAGGGGTTGCTGGCAGGATTCGCCGACGGCTTTCAGGCCAGCGAAATGAACCACCGCATCGATTTTATGTGCTTTAAAAATCTCGCGTAGCGCGGCTTGGTCGGTAATGTCGGCTTGATAGAAACCGGGTTTTTGTTCGGTAATGGTTTCGATACGTTTCAGCGATTCGATTTTGCTGTTACTCAGGTTGTCGACAACGATGACCTCGAAACCGTTATTCAGCAATTCTACACAGGTATGGCTGCCGATATAGCCGGCGCCGCCCGTCACTAAGATGGTGTGTTTCATCGTTGTATTTCCTGGTTAGCGCTCTAAGATGTCCAGCCCGGCTTCATCGGATACGACGCGCGGAATAGTGGATTCGGGGTCGCGGCGCAGACCGGCAAAATCGAACAAGCTGGTGTCGGCCATTTGCGACGGCGCGATATTTTGCAGGCTGGCGAAAATCGTCTCGATGCGGCCGGGGAATTGTTTATCCCAACCGTTGAGCATTTGTTTCATGGCCTTGCGTTGCAGGTTTTCTTGCGAACCGCACAGATTGCAAGGAATGATCGGAAACTGTTTGAAAGCCGCGAAGCGGTTGATGTCTTTTTCCCGGCAATAAGCCAACGGACGTATGACGATGTTTTGCTTATCGTCACTCAGCAGCTTCGGCGGCATGGCTTTTAATTTGCCGGCGTAGAACATGTTCAGGAAAAAAGTCTCGACAATGTCGTCGCGGTGATGGCCGAGGGCGATCTTGGTGATCTTATGTTCCTTGGCAAACCCGTACAGCGTGCCGCGGCGTAGCCTAGAGCACAAGCTGCAGGTGGTTTGGCCTTCCGGAATGATGCGTTTGACGATGCTGTATGTGTCGTGCTCGATAATGTGGTAAGGCACGCCTATCGATTGCAAGTATTCCGGCAGTACGTGTTCTGGAAAGCCTGGCTGCTTTTGATCCAGATTGACGGCAATAATCTCAAAATTGATCGGTGCGGTTTTCTGCAAGTTCAGCAGAATGTCCAACATGGTGTAAGAATCTTTGCCGCCGGACAGACACACCATGACCTTATCATCGGGCTCTATCATGTTGAAATCGGCGATGGCTTCGCCAACGCAACGTCTCAGGCGTTTTTGCAGCTTGTTAAACTGGGTGCGGGATTTGTGTTCTGAATCGGACATGGGTGCAGGGAAGAGCGGCTGAACCAAAGTTGCAGCCGCGCCAAAGTTAGCCGTTATAGCGTTGGAAAATCAGCGTGGCGTTGGTGCCGCCAAAGCCGAAGCTGTTGGACATAATGGTGTTCAGCGTGACGTTATCCCGATATTCTCTAACGATAGGAATGCCGGCCGCACCTGGATCGAGTTGGTTGATATTGGCGGATGCGCTCAAGAAGTTTTCCTGCATCATCAGTAATGAATAGATCGCTTCGTTGACGCCGGCCGCACCCAAGGCATGTCCGGTTAAAGATTTGGTTGAGCTGACTGCCGGTACGCCGTCAACACCAAACACTTCGCGCATCGCTTCCAGTTCGCGGGTGTCGCCTACCGGGGTGCTGGTGCCGTGCGCGTTGATATAGTCAATTTTTTCATTAACGGTAGCCAAGGCTTGTTGCATGCAGCGCACTGCGCCTTCGCCGGAGGGCTGTACCATGTCGTAGCCATCGGACGTGGCGCCATAGCCGACCAACTCGGCATAAATTTTAGCGCCGCGCGCTTTGGCGTGTTCCAGTTCTTCGATTACCAGAACGCCACCGCCGCCCGAGATGACGAAGCCGTCGCGGGTTTCGTCGTAAGGACGAGAGGCCGTTTCTGGCGTATCGTTATATTTTGAGGACAAGGCGCCCATCGCGTCGAACATCACGGACATAGTCCAGTGCAGTTCTTCACCGCCGCCGGCGAACACTACGTCTTGTTTGCCTAATTGAATCAATTCCATGGCGTGGCCGATGCAGTGGGCGCTGGTCGCGCAAGCGGAGCTGATGGAGTAATTGACACCTTTGATTTTGAAAGGCGTCGCCAGGCAGGCCGTGTTGGTGCTGGACATGGCGCGCGTCACCATGTACGGACCGACTTTTTTCACGCCTTTCGAGCGCAGAATATCGGCGGAATCGACCAGGTTGGAGGTTGACGGCCCGCCGGAGCCCATCACCAAACCGGTGCGGATATTGGACACTTGCGACTCTTCCAGGCCGGAGTCGGCAATAGCTTGCTCCATAGCCAGATAGTTGTATGCGGCACCGTCGCCCATAAAGCGTTTAACTTTACGGTCTATCGCCTCATCCAGATCAATATTAACCGGGCCGTGTACATGGCTGCGAAAGCCCATCTCGGCATAGACCGGTGCGTGAACGATACCGGAACGGCCAGCGCGTAAAGAATCAACCACTTCGTCCCGGTTGTTGCCGATGCTGGAAACTATCCCTAAACCTGTTACAACGACGCGCTTCATGATGGTTTCCTTAGAAATCTTGGGTGGAAGTGAATAAACCGACTCGTAAATCGGTCGCCTCGTAGATTTGTTTGCCATCGACTTCCATCGTCGCATCGGCGATGCCCATGACCAATTTGCGCAGAATCACGCGCTTCAAGTCGATTTTATAAGTCACTTTTTTGGCTGTCGGCAGCACTTGGCCGGTGAATTTAACTTCGCCGCAACCCAGCGCGCGGCCTTTGCCGGGGCCGCCCAGCCAGCATAAATAAAAACCGACCAATTGCCACATCGCGTCCAAACCCAGACAGCCCGGCATGACCGGATCACCTTGAAAGTGGCAATCAAAAAACCATAATTCGGGGGTAATATCCAGCTCGGCGACGATTTCGCCTTTGCCGTATTTGCCGCCTTCATCGGAAATATGGACGATGCGGTCCATCATCAGCATATTGGGAAGCGGTAGCTGCGCGTTGGTCGGACCGTATAATTCACCTCGGCCGGACATTAATAATTCTTCGCGCGTGAAACTGTGCTGCTTCTCCATCTTGATTTTTACCTGGTTGGTGGGTTCAAAAACTGCGGCATTATCTAATAATCGGCTTAAAAAATCAGCTCAATTTTTAGCCGGCGAATTGCCTCAAATTAAAAGTAACCCAAGGGGTCATTAAAAACGGGTCGTTGCCTCACATTGTGTGTAACCGAAATCAAGCGGGTTACCACCATGGGAAAACACGAACGACGAGCCTATTTACAGGCTATCCAAAAGCGCTATCGACAAAGCGATAGGGCCACGAAACAAACGATCCTAAACGAGTTTTGCGAAGTCTGCGGCTACGCCCGTAAGTACGCGATCCGTTTGCTGAATCGAAAAGCCAAGCCAACCGCTTCGCCTAGCAAACGGCCCGGCCCCAAGCGGAAATATCAAGCCGAGGTGTTGCTGGAGCCATTGAAGCGCATCTGGTTTGCTAGCGATCAACTGTGCGGCAAGCGCCTGAAAGCCGCGATACCGATCTGGCTGCCTCATTACGAAGATCAATACGGCCCCTTGGCGGATGGCGTGCGCGCCGACTTGCTCAAGGTGTCGGCGGCGACCTTGGATCGCTTGCTCAAACCCTTGCGCGTCCAGCACCCCAAAGGCTTGTCCGGCACCAAACCCGGGTCTCTGTTGAAAACCCAGATTCCCATCCGCACTCATCACTGGGACGAGACCCAGCCCGGTTTTGTCGAAGCCGATACTGTCGCTCACTGTGGCAATTCGCTGGCCGGCGATTTCGTCTGGAGCCTGACGATGACGGACATTGTCACCGGCTGGACCGAATGCCGGGCCACCTGGAATAAAGGCTCGCAAGGTATCCTGGAACAGATTCAGGCCATCGAGAACCTGTTGCCATTCCCTTTGAAAGGCTTCGATTGCGACAATGGTTCTGAATTTCTCAATCATCACCTGGTTCGCTATTTCACCGACCACCCGCAAAAGCCGGCGTTTACCCGCTCCAGGCCTTACAAGAAAAACGACAATGCCCACGTCGAGCAGAAAAACTGGACTCACGCCAGGCAATTATTCGGCTACGACCGGCTGGATAATGCCGCGCTGGTGCCGTTGATGAACGCGGTCTACAGCACGCTTTGGTGCCCTTTGCAGAATCATTTCTGTCCCAGTCTGAAACTGCGGAAAAAACACCGAGACGGCGCCAAAGTCGTGAAAAAATACCATGCCCCGCAAACCCCTTACCAACGGGTGATCAATCATCCTGACATTCCGGAAACCACCAAACAGACTCTCCAGGAACATCATGCCAAACTCAATCCATTTGCTCTTAAGGCCGCCATTGAGCAACAATTGAAACTCATTTTTTCACAAGTCCAGGTTACCTCTAATGTGAGGCAACGACTCTGATACTTCGGTTACCTTTTTCTATGAGGCAATACGGCCGGGCATGACCTCGCGCATTAGATCGTCGATCTTTAAGCTGTCGCGTTGCAGCCGTTGTTGGTAGATCAAGCTATACATTAACACCGATGCAACATACCCCCGAGTCTCCTTGTAAGGGATGTTTTCAATCCAGATGTCGGCCGGCAAAGCTCGGTTTTCCGGTAGCCAGCGCTTCACTTTATTGGCGCCGGCGTTATAGGCGGCCGTGGCTAGTGCGACGTGGCCATTGAATTGGCGCAAGAGTTTTTTGAAATAAAACGCGCCGTATTTGACGTTGAGTTCCGGCTTAAACAGGCTGTAATCGCTATCCCAACTATCGCGCAATTCGGCGGCAATTTGCCGGCCGGTGTTAGGCATAATCTGCATCAAACCTTTAGCGCCAGCCGGCGAGTCGGCAAATTCATCGAACGCACTTTCCTGGCGGATCAATCCCAAAATTAAACCCGGATCCAATTGTTGTGCGGCAGCGTTACTTTGGATGGGCTGGATATATATCAGCGGAAAGCGCAAATTGACGTCGTCCCATTGATTAGCCTTGGCTATAGTGGCAATCGCCAAAGCCGGACAATTGGCTTGTTGGGCCAGTTTTGCAGCGACGGGTAGCTGGCGACTGTCAAGTTTGGCGATTGCGTACCACCATTGGCGTTTGGCTTCCGGTTTTCTGTCGATAGCGAGTAGCTCGGAAAATACCTGGAAATCGGGTCGATTTTGTAAAGTCTCGAGGTCGCTGCTTGATACCGTCAAAGGTCTGTCCACCAGTTCAATGGCTTGCCTTAATCTGCCGGCAGCCAGAAAACCGTAAAAACTGCGATTTTTTGCCAACTGTAGAAACAAGGCATTGGCTGCTGCGCTCTGGCCGGTTTCCGCCAAGCCGCGGGCTTGCCAGTACTGCCATTTTTCCTGAGATTTTTCGTCGTCGTTAAGGCCGGTAATCGCCACAGCGACGTCTTGCCAGTTCTGCATATTCAATGCGGCTCTAACTCGCCATTCCCGGGCCGATTCGTCGCTGTTTTCCAGTTGCGACAAGCGGGCGTAAGCGCGGCTGTCGTGTTTTAAGGCCAAGGCGATAGCGATGCGTTTTTCGATAAAAGCGGCGGTTGCCGGCGTAATGGCGATTTGCGATTTATGACTGTCCCAAGTCGTCATGGCCGTTTCGACATTGGTTTCCAGCCAGCGGTCAATCGCATGGGCAAACAGTTCTCCGGCTTGCTCAGGGTTCTCGCGCCAGCCTGTATCAGCAATAACGGTTTCCGGCTGTCGGTGCAGTTTTAACCAAGTATTGGCCTGCTTGAGTTCCGCGTCGCTGAAAAATCGGGTCAAGTAGCTGGCCAGGCTTTGATTGTCGCGCTTGAGGGCGGCGTGAAATCGTTGGTTGATCAGTTCCTTATTGAAATACGGCGATGATTTATAAGCTTCGAACAGGACATCGCAATTATCCGGTTGCGATTTACCGCTTAACCATAAAGCGCGGGCTTGATTGAAGGCTTCCAAGGCTTGGCCGGTTTGCAATTGAGCCAGGCCAGCGTAGCATTGCAGCTCGGGATCGTCACTGCCTTGATAATTATTCAACAGCACTAGCCACTGCTGCTTTTTACCCAAAGCCAGCAACCACTTTTGCCGCAGCCCGGCCGCGTAACGGCTGGCGGCGTGCTCGTTTAAAAACTGCTTGATGTCGGCGTCGGCGTCCAAATGATTTTTTAACCATTGGTATTGCAGATAAGGATATAGCGGGTAGCCTTTTAGGTTTGAAGCCAGCGCGAAATATTCGGCATCGCGATTCTGGTCAAGTGCTTGCTCGGCACGCAAAAATAGCTGACGTTGGCTGGCCAAAGAGATTTCATCCGCCTGGGCACTGTTCGGTAAAACGCCGGTCAGAGCGGCAAGCAGTAAAAAACACGGGATAACATGCATATCAATTTCCACGACAGCCGAGACTAAACCCTATGCAAGAAGTTTTTGCAAAGTGGGTCGGACCATTATAATCGTTAAACTTCATCGAATTTGTTTCATTACCTTGAAAACCTCACAGCGCGCGGCGCAAGCCGAATATTCCTGGCAGTATATTTACAGCATCGCTAAGCAGCATAAAAAACAACTGATCAACGGGCATTTGGTCGCCATCTTGGCAACAGTTGCCAGCGTACCGGTACCCTTATTGATGCCTTTATTGGTAGACGAGGTTTTGCTGAACCATCCGGGCGTGGTGCTGAACAGCCTCAACCCGTGGCTGCCCGGCGAGTGGCAGCAACCTGCCATTTACATTGCCATTATTTTGCTGCTGAGCTTGCTGTTGCGCTTGTTTGCCTTGGTGCTAAACATTATGCAGACTCGGCAGTTTTCCAATATCGCCAAGGATGTGATTTTTCGCATTCGCGAAAGTTTGGTGAAACATTTGCAACACATCTCGATGTCCGAGTATGAAAGCCTGGGCAGCGGTACGGTCAGTTCGCACATGGTGACCGACCTCGATACGCTGGATAATTTTATCGGCACCACGATCAGTAAATTATTGGTGGCAGTTCTGACCGTGTTCGGTACCGCTTTAATTCTGCTGTGGATGCACTGGCAATTGGGTTTATTCATTATCTTTTTGAACCCGCTGGTAATTTACCTGGCGAGGGCCGTTGGTTCCAGGGTGAAGGAACTGAAGGCTAACGAAAACAAAGCCTACGCGATATTCCAGCAAGCTTTGAGCGAAACGCTGGAGGCGATTCATCAAATCCGCGCCAGCAACCGCGAGGAGCACTATTGCCGGCAGTTGATCGGCAGCGCACTGGCGGTTAAAAACCACTCGACCATCTATGCCTGGAAAAGCGATGCGACGGTGCGTTTGAGCTTTTTGACGTTTCTATTTGGCTTCGATATTTTCCGCGCGACAGCGATGCTGATGGTGCTGTATTCCAATCTGACCATAGGCGAAATGCTGGCGGTATTCGGTTATTTGTGGTTCATGATGGCACCGGTGCAGGAGATATTAAGCATTCAGCAGTCTTTTTATGCCGCCAAAGCCGCGTTGGCCCGCGTCAATCAGCTGACCCTGTTGCAGCGCGAACCCTATTATCCGCATTTGCAAAATCCCTTTATCGGGCGTAAAACCGTGTCGGTCAGCGTCAAGAATCTGCATTTTAGTTACAAGGACGAACCGGTACTGAACGGTATTAATTTGACTATACCGGCCGGCGAGAAAATTGCCCTGGTCGGCGCGAGCGGCGGTGGCAAGTCGACGCTGGCGCAAACCTTGATCGGTTTGTATCCGCCGGGCAGTGGCATGATTTATTTCGACGGTGTGCCGCTGAACCGGATAGGCTTGGATGTGGTGCGCGAACATGTCGCGACCGTTTTACAGCATCCCGCTTTGCTAAACGATACGATACGCGCCAATCTGACCTTGGGCCGGGAGATTGCCGATGCTGAATTGTGGCGAGCTTTGGAGATTGCGCAAATGAAGTCGACCGTTGAGGAACAGCCGCAGGGTTTAGACACCGTGGTGGGCAGGCAGGGAATGCGCTTATCCGGCGGCCAACGGCAACGGCTGGCCATCGCCCGGATGATAGTCAGCCAGCCGGCAGTGGTGATTCTCGACGAAGCCACATCGGCGCTGGACAGCGAAACCGAGTATAAACTGCACCAAGCCTTGAGCACCTTTCTGGAAGGCCGTACTACCATCATCATTGCGCATAGGCTCAGTGCGGTGAAACAGGCTGATCATGTGTATGTCTTTGAACAAGGCCAGATTTGCGAACAAGGCAAACACGATTCCTTGATTCAACAAAACGGCTTGTACGCCAAACTTTACGGTGATTATCAATAGTGTCGGAATTATACGATTTGCACAGTCATTCCACCGCGTCCGACGGCGCGTTGTCGCCCACCGAGCTGGTGTTGCGTGCTCAACAGCAGGGCGTTACCGCGCTGGCTTTGACCGACCACGATACAACTGCCGGCTTACAAGAAGCGACCGAAGCCGCCTCACAAGTGGGCATCCGCTTGATTCCCGGCATCGAACTGTCGGCCAGTTTTGAAAGCCATTGTCTGCACATCGTCGGTTTAAATATCGATCCACAGCATCCTGGTTTACTCGACGGTATTGCCAAGCAACAATTAATTCGCGACCAACGCGCGCAAAAAATTGCCGAAAAACTGGCGAAGAAGGGCATAGCCGATGCCTATCCCACGTTAAGACAAATCGCCGGTAACGGCGAAATCACCCGCCTGCATTTTGCCGATTTTCTGGTTAATCAAGGTGTGGTCGAAACCCAGCAGGACGCCTTTGACCGCTATTTGAGCAAGGGTAAGCCGGCTTATGTGCCGACGGTTTGGGCCGGTCTGGCGGATTGCGTCGGCTGGATTCGGGCGGCGGGTGGTGTGGCGGTTTTGGCCCATCCCTTGCGTTACAAACTCAGCACCAAATGGATCAACAAAGCTTTGGTGGCATTCAAGGCGGCAGGCGGCCAGGGCATAGAAGTGGTGACGGGCCGGGCCAGCGTCGACGATATTCGCTTAAGTTATCTGCACGCCAGCAAACATCAATTGCATGCGTCGATGGGCTCGGATTTTCATGCGCCGGGCAATCAATGGCTGGAGCTGGGGCGTCTGGCGGCCTTGCCGGACGGCGCGGCGCCGGTTTGGCAGTTATTTTAACCAGGCGTAAACAACCGGGCGAATTCGTCGGCGGGCAAGGGTTGATTCCAATAAAAACCCTGCGCTTTGCGGCAGCCGAGTTGATGCAGTTGCTCGGCTTGCTCCTTGGTTTCCACGCCTTCGGCCAAGGTCAGCAGGCCCAGCGTATCACCCAATTGCAAGATGGCTTTGACGATAGCGGTGTCTTCGGCTTTGCCTGAGGTTAAATCCCGGATAAATGATTGATCGATTTTTAGTTTGTTCACCGCAAAGCGCTTCAAATAACTCAGTGAGGAATAACCGGTGCCGAAATCGTCGATGGCAAAGCTCACCCCCAAGGCGCGCAACTGGGCAATCGTATTGATGACGGCATTGGTATCGAACATCAGGACCGATTCGGTTAACTCCAGCTCTAAATAATGCGGTTCCAGCCCGGATTCCGCCAATGCGCTTTGCACCGACTCCAGTAAGTTGCCGCGCTTGAACTGTAGGGCCGAGATGTTGACGGTAACCAGCAGTTTCATACCGGCGTCGTGCCAAAGCTTGTTTTGCTTGCAGGCTTCACCTAACACCCAGTCGCCTATCGGTACGATCATGCCGTTGTCCTCGGCGATAGGAATGAACTTGGCCGGCGGGATCATCGGGCTGTTTTCCGGTTGCCAGCGCAGCAAGGCTTCCGCGCCGATCACCGTGTTGTTGTGTATGGAATATTGCGGCTGATAATGCAAGCGCAGCTCTTTGCGCTTCAAAGCCATGCGCAGGCCGTTCTCGATATTCATCCGCTCGATAGACGCCAGGTTCATATCGTTGGAAAAGAAGCGGAAGGTATTGCGGCCTTCGTTTTTCGCCGAATACATTGCCGTGTCGGCTTTGTTGAGTAAACCGTGAAAATTCAGGCCGTCATTGGGATACAAACTGACGCCTATGCTGAAGGAGGTGCAAAGCGTGACACCTTCAATGACAAAGGGTTGCGTCAGTTGATCGAGAATTTTCAGCACAATTTGCGTGATTGCGTCGATGTCGGGAATGTCGGTGAGGATAATGATGAATTCATCGCCGCCTTGCCGGCAAACCGTATCTACCTCGCGCACGCATTGCACCAGACGCTCCGCGATGCCTTGCAGTAAGCGGTCGCCGACGTCGTGTCCCATCGTATCGTTAATGTTTTTAAAATGATCCAGGTCCAGAAACAGCAAACCGACCAGCGTGTTGTTACGCACGGCATGGGCCATGGCCTGGTCAAAGCGGTCGCGCAACAAGGTGCGATTGGGCAGGTTGGTGAGCGGATCGTGACGTGCCAGATATTCGATTTGCGCTTCGGCGGCCTTGCGCTCGGTAATGTCCGAAAAAATGCCGATGTAATGGCTGATGGCGCCATGGGTGTTATACATCGCGGAAATACCTAGCCACGCGGGATAAGATTCGCCGTTCTTGCGGGTATCCCAAATTTCGCCTTGCCAGTAGCCGTTTTCGCGCAAGGCCTGCCAGATACGTTGATAGTGGTTGAGGTCAAGATGACGCGCATCGAGAATGGAGGGCGTTTGCTGTAGCACTTCTTCGGCTCTGTAACCGGTAATAGTCGTGTAGGCCTGGTTGCTGGACACGATGCGGGTATCCGGATCGCACAGGAAAATGGCCTCGCCGCTGTTTTCGAACACTTTGGCCAGCAAATTCAGGCGTTCGGCTGCGGTTTTACTATCGGTGATGTCGGTGTGGGTGCCCAGCATGCGCACCGGCTGATTATTGGCGTCGCGCTCGACGATACTGCCTATCGATAATATCCATTTCCAGCTATCGTCCGCGCAACGCTGCCGATATTCCAGGCGATATTCTGCCAGTTCCCCGGCGATGTACTGCCGGTAGGCGTCGGAAACGCGCTGCCGGTCATCGGGATGCAAGCGCATGATCCAGCTGTCGATATTGGCGTCGAAATCGGCTGGGTTGTAGCCGAGCATGCTGGCATATTCGGCGTTGATGATCATGGCCCCGGTTTGCGGATTGATGTCATAAAAACCTTGTTTGGCTGCCTGCATGGATAGCCGCAAGCGTTCCTCGCTATCGGCAAGGGCTTGCTGCGTGCTGCGCATTTCGGTGATGTCGTGCGCCAGGCCGTTCACCGCAACCACTCGGCCGTGGTCGTCGAACATGGGCGACTCATTGAGGCTGAGCACACGCAGACTGCCATCCTTGCTGCGTACTTCCACTTCGTAGTTCGGTGGTTTGATGCCCGCCAGGCATTGTTCGGTGTAGGTTCTGGCAAGCCGATTGATCGGGTTGTTGGTCGTTATATCGAAGCAGTCGCAATGCAGTTCGTCGGGTTTGTAGCCGAGGATATGCTCCACCGAAGGACCTAGATAAGTAAAAATACGTTCGGTATTGTGAGAATACAGGAAGTATTCGTTACCGATACTTTCCACCAAATCCCGAAAGCGTTGCTCGCTTTGCTTGAGTAGCGTTTGTTGCTCTATAAGACGTTGTGTAGTGCGGTGCGAGCGCAGCACATAGCTGATGCGATGCGGCAACAGCGGCCATTGGATGGGTTTGCCGATAAAGTCGGTAGCCCCCAGCCGAAAGGCGTCTTCCACCGCTTGCGTATCCTCGATAGCCGTCATCATGACAATCGGCACCGATTTGTCGCTGGCGGCACGCATGCCTTGTAAACAACTGAAACCATCCATCTCCGGCATCATCACGTCCAGCAGAACCAAATCCGGCTCGGCGGCGATAAATTGTTCCAATCCGGTCCGGCCGTTGTCGGTTTCGATCAGTTCGTAGCCGTCGGCTTGCAAGATTTGCCTGACCAGCAGACGGACCATCGGATCGTCGTCGACTAACAGGATGCGTGGCTTGACGGACATGTCAGACTTTGTCGGCTAACAAGCGTTGCGCATTGAATGCACGGACAAATGCGGCAAATTCATTGGCGGGCATGGGCTTGTTGTACAAAAAGCCTTGCACTACCTCGCAACCGCTATCCAGCAGGAAGTTGGCTTGATCTTCATTCTCCACGCCCTCCGCGACCACTTCCAGGGACAGCGCGTCGGCCAAAGCCAATATTGCCGCGGTAATCGCCATGTCGTCTTCATTGTGCGGAAGATCGCGGACAAAGCAATGATCGACTTTCAATTCCGAGATAGGCAGTTTTTTCAAATAAGACAAGGATGAATAACCGGTGCCGAAATCGTCAATACTGATTTTGACGCCCAGGGCTTGTAATTCCCGCAAGGTCACTAAAGCGTCGTCGATATGGTCGAGCAAGATGGTTTCGGTCAGTTCCAGCTTGAGGTAGCGAGGTTCCAAGCCGATGCTGGTCAATACGTCGCGGACGTGATTACCAAAGCCGTATTGTCGGAATTGAGTCGCCGATACGTTCACTGCCATGATCAGCCCTTGGCTCAGTCCTGACTGTTGCCATTCCAAGGTTTGCCGGCTGGCATTTTCCAGCACCCAATCGCTGATTTGGGCAATCAGGCCGGAATCTTCGGCAATGGGAATAAATTGCGACGGGCCGATCAAACCCAGTTCCGGGTGCTGCCAGCGAATCAAGGCTTCGCAGCCGACGACTTGCTGGCGGCGGATATTAATTTTGGCTTGATAGTAAAGCTGCAATTCATGGCGTTCTATGGCGCGGCGCAGGCTGTTTTCCATCGCCAGTTTATGAAACGCGGCAACATTCAGCGATTTACTGAAAAACTGATAATTATTATGGCCGTGTTCGCTGGCATGGTTCATCGCAAACTCGCCGTTTTTGATGAAGCTGTCTTCATCCTGACCGTCGCCCGGATAGACGGCGATACCGATATTGATACCCAGAAACAGTTCGGTGTTCTCCACCGTAAAAGCGTGCTGCATCACCTGAAAAATCCGCTTAGCCACTTTGACGCTATCGCGCGTGTCCTCGATACGATTCAGCAACACGGTAAATTCGTTACCGCCCAGCCGGGAGACCGTCATGTCCGCCAAATCGTAATCGGCGTTGATGGAAATGTAGTCGCAATCCCGCACTTCGGCGAGCAAGCGCTCGGCGAACAATTTCAACACCTGGTCGCCGATTTTGGGGCCCAGGGTTTCGTTGATGCGTTTGAAACGATCAATACTGATAAATAAAGTGGAAATGACCGTACCGTAGCGTGTGCAATAGGCCATTGCTTGCGCCAGAACTTCCTTGAACAGCGTCCGGTTGGGCAGGCCGGTTAGCGGGTCGTAGTAAGATAAAAGCCTTACCCGTTCTTCTATGTGCCGGCGTTCGGTAATATCTTGCAGCGTACCGTGAATATGGCTTACCTGCCCATCGGCGATCACGGGTTTGCCTTGAATATGAATCACTTGGTTGGCGCCATCGCGACGAGTAATCGATAATTCCAGGCGAAAACTGCGTCGGTTTTTGACGCAAAGATCAATGGCTTGTTGCAGTTTGCCGACTTCCGATGGCTGCATGGATTTGTATAAGTCGCGGCATTTATGTTCGAACGATGAGCGATTCGTGCCGAGGATATTAAAGACTTCTTCCGACCATTGCATGTTGTCGTCGGCAATAGACCAGTACCAACTGCCCAGTTGCGCTATTTTTTGCGCTTGGCGCAGTGCCGCTTCGCTTCGGGCCAGTTCTTCTAACGTGGCGACCGAGCGCAGCAAGTAACGTAAGCGGTGCGGTAAGGTCGGCCAATTGAGCGGTTTGGAGATAAAGTCGGTCGCGCCCAATTGAAAGGCGCGATTGACCGATTCCAGGTCGTCCATGCCGGTCAGCATCACGACGGGCAGCAGGCTGTTGCCGGGCATGTTTTTGATGGCTTGCAGGCAGTCGAAGCCGTTAAGGTCCGGCAACATGACATCCAGCAATACCAGGTTGGGCCGTTCGCTGGCTGCTAATGCCAAGCCTTGCTTGCCGCTAGCCGCGCAAATGACATCAAACGCTTCTCTTTGCAGAATTTCTTGCAACATCAGACGCACCATATCGTCGTCGTCAATCGCTAAAATCAGGCTGCGGGCAGGTAATCGTTCCATTATGAGGGTTTGAGTTGCGAAAGCCGCTGGAGAATTTCTTTATATTCTGTTTGCAGGCTTTCGGCAACCCGGCTATCGAATTGCAAAGTGTTGTGCCGCGCTGCATGTTCAAGCGCACGGGCCAGTTCCGACAGGTTTAGTGCGCCGATGTTGGCCGCGGCCGATTTTAGACTATGCGCGGCATGCCGAACTGTTTCCGTATTGCGTTCCAACAGGCCGGAGCGGAGTGTGGCGATATGTTGCTCGGCATTTGTCCTAAACAAAGCCAAGACGTCGTCGACCAGCGCGCTGCCGCCAATTTCCCGCAAGGTATTCAGCGCGGCCGGGTCTAGGGTGGCGGCAATCGATTTGATCTCGGGTGCGGCGGTATTGAGGGCGGTTGTGGGCAGCGGGGCTGCCAACGCCTGAATTTTGTCTTGCAAGGTTTTTTGTAAAAACGGTTTACTGAGATAATCATCCATACCGGCCTGCAAACAGCGTTCGCGATCACCTTCCATGGCGTTGGCGGTGAGGGCGATAATGGGGATTCGAGGCAAATTGCGGCTGCTTTCCCGATTGCGGATATATTGGGTTGCAGTGTAACCGTCCATGACCGGCATCATGCAATCCATCAGGATGAGATCGACCGGCTCACGGTCGATAATATCGAGCACTTCCCGGCCGTTATTCGCCAGCGACAGGGTGTAGCCCAACTGGCGCAACATAGCGCTGCAAACTTTCTGGTTGACCGGATTGTCTTCGGCCAACAGGATTCGAATGGCGCCGGCAGCAGTTGCTGGCGCACTGAACGATTGCGGTTTTTGCGACATCAGCCCGAGCAGCGCATCGTGCAGGGTGCGTCTGTGCAGGGGCTTGTGAAGGTACAGATCGCAGGCGCTGCCGCGAATTTTGGCTAATACGTCCTCATCGTTGCTGGACGTAATAATGACGATACGGATATTGGCAAATCGCCGGTCTATACGAATCCGTTGGGTTAATTCGACGCCGTTCATGCCCAGCATTTTCATGTCCAGCACGGCAATATCGAAGAACAGGCCCAAGTGTGCCGACTGATCGAGAATTTCCAAGGCGTGAGCGCCATTTTTGGCGACGCGGGTAAACATGCCAAAAACAGTCAAATGATTTTCCAGGATTTTTGCATTGGTGGCGTTATCTTCCACCAATAAGACCTGCTTGCCTTGCAGATCGTTGCCCGGCAAGCTTGCAGGCAGGGCTTGGCTAGCTTGGCGGAGCGGGATATGCAGGGTAAATACCGAGCCGCTGTTCGCACGGCTTTGCACTTGGATATTGCCGCCCATCAATTCGCTTAGTTCCTTGCTGATGGCCAATCCCAGACCGGTGCCGCCGTATTTACGGGTGGTGGAGCCGTCGGCTTGACTAAAAGATTTGAATAGCCTGGCTTGCGTGTCCGGGCCGATGCCGATGCCGGTATCGCTGATACAAAACTCCAGGCACATGCCATCAGCGGATGGGCAGCGATCCGATTCGGCCACATTCACTTGCATTTTCACCGAGCCGGCTTCGGTAAATTTGATGGCGTTGGATAACAAGTTGGTGAGTATTTGCCGTAAGCGATAAGGATCGCCTCTGACGTCGCGCGGCACCCGCTTATCGACGGTGCACACCAGTTCAATGTTTTTGCTGCTGGCGCGTTCGAAGAACAAGGCAGCGAGCTGGTCGGTAAGATTGATCAAATTAAAATCGATTTCTTCCAATTCCAGCTTACCTGCTTCGATTTTGGAAAAGTCCAGAATATCGTTAATCACGGTCAACAGTGAATCGGCGGAACTGAACACGGTTTCGGCGTATTGGCGTTGCGTGGTGTCCAGGTCTGTGCCCAACAGCAATTCGGTCATGCCCAGCACGCCGTTCATGGGGGTGCGGATTTCGTGGCTCATGGTTGCCAGAAATTGCGACTTGGCGATATTGGCGGCTTGGGCATCGACGACGGCCTGTCGCAGGTCGGCGGTGCGCAGATCGACTTGTTTTTCCAGGTTGCCGCGCTGATTCTCCAGTTCGGCATCGCGTTGTTGTACCCGCTCTATCATCTGGTTGAAGCTTCTTACCAGTTGGCCGATTTCATCCTTGCCTTCACCTTGGGCGCGCACCATATAGTTGTTATCCCTGGATACCTGTTTGGCCAGTGAAGACAAACGGATCAGCGGTGCGGCGATCGATTCCGCCAAGCGTCTGCCGAAAAAAACCGCCAGAATAAACGACACCACCATCACCAAAAAAATTTGGCCCAGACTGATAATGACCATACGCCACATGGGCTTTAAGTCGAGCTGCAAGCGCAAGGTGCCGATCACGTCGCCGTTATCGTCGGGTAAGGGGTTTAATATGACTTGGCTTAATATCCGCAAACCCTGGTTGCGTTGTTGTTGTTCCGCATCGCTCAAGGTGGCCGGGAAACTGTCCGGTGCAGCCTTGGCCGGGTAATGGGCGAAAATTTCGCCGTCATTTTTGTAGAGTTGCGCGGAGATGACTTCGGATTTGCCGCGTAAGGTGGCCAGAATCTCGGTGCCGGTTTTGGTGTCGCCAAACAGCAGCGCAGCGTTGGCGTTAAAACCGATCATTTTGCCGAGCGAACGCACTTCCATTGACAGTTCGCGCCGCTCCTGCCAGATATGCGTCATGCTGGTAATTAACAAGGTAAACAGCAGAGCCAATGCCAAAGTGATGGCTTGCAAGCGTTGCAGCTTGTAGGTCATCGGCAGATTGGCCAGTTTGTCGCGAATCATGGGTGGCGTCGAGATGTCATCTGCATGCGGGTTTATTTACCGGCCAAAATGTTTTTAGCCAGTTTCAGCAGCTGGGCGCTGATGCGCGTGTTGCCGGCGTTGGCGGTTTCCAAGTTAATTTCGAAGCTGAGCCGGTTGCCGTCCTGGATCAAACCTATGGTGCCGCCCTGGTTGATAAACCCGGCTTTGTCGCTGACGCTGACTACCGGCGAGCCTTTTAATTCGCGGGCGTAATCGCCCGGATTATCGGCGGTATCGATAAAGATCAGATGGCAGGATTTTATATCTTTGGGTGATATATTGCGGGCGATATCCAAGGGCTTGCCGTTCACCGTTTTGCCTTCCAACATCAATAAATGGTCGCCGAAATCGGTATGACTGCTCAGGCACAAGGTATAACGATTCGGTGCGGTTGCAGGCTCGGGCCATTCGATAAACTTAAAGAAATTGTATAAAAATGCCACTTTTACCGCTGCTTCGCTGGCCGCTTCGGCGTGGCATAGATGGCCGCTAAACAGCAAAGGCAGCAACAGCATTTTGCTGACTAGCGTGATGGCTGCGAATCTTGGTTTTTCCGGGGCACACGGGCACGACGCCTCGCTGCCGCGATTTCGGCACAATCTTGCATAGCGATGGCGCAAGATTCGACTCATGTTAGACACCGGTTCTTCGCTGTATGCATAGTGTCGGGCCGCTTAGAAGTCCCAGCGCAAGGTGCCGTATACCTCGCGTTGCACAGCTGTGGCGGTGGAAAACATATCCGAGCCGTATTCGAAATGACTGCTGTTCAGCAAATTCCGGCCCACCAGCGCTAGTTCCACGCCCGCGCCCAAGTCCCATCCCAAACGTGCATCCAGGTCTTGATAGGCTCTGGATTGCGCGCCGTTAAGGCCGGTTGCATCCGAATAACGCCAGTTCAGATCCAGCTTGAGTTGCGGGGAGAATTGGTACATAGACCAGAGCATGGCTTTATGGGCCGGGTAGCTGTCTCCGGAGATCAGCGTGGTGTTGGCAGGTGCCAGCGGAGACAGGCGGAAGCGTTCTTCTTCGTGGCTATAAGTGGCCCGCAGTTTCCAATTTTCAGTCGCTTGCCAATCGACACTGATTTCCCCGCCGTAGACTTGTACATGCCCGTAGTTGTTGTAATCCAGGGTCTGCAACATATAGCCGGCGAAGCGTTGGGTGTTGGGGGTCAAGCTGGCGTAATCGTCGTAGCTGTAATGATACAAGGCTACATCAGTACTGAGTTGGCGACTGAGTTGGCCGCGCCAGCCCAGTTCGAAGCCGAGCATTTTCTCGGCGGTCAAGTCGGGGTTGCCGGTTAGGTTGCGCAGCACAGGCACGGTATTGCCGCGTATCGTGTATGGCTGGGTTTGCAAGCCGTAGGAAATATTTTGCTCGACCCAATTGGGCGTGCGCACCGAGCGGGATACCGAGCCCCAAAACGAATGTTGGTCGTCGGGCGTCCACAGCAAGCGTGCGTTGGGTTGCACTTCAAATTGCGTGACCGGGTTGTGTTCCAGCTTGCTGCCCAAGGTCAAATGCCAACGATCAGGCACCAAGGTAATATCGTCCTGTCCGAACAGGCTGTAGATACGGTCGGTGCGATTGTTGGCGCTCATGGAGATTTGCGCGCTGTCCTCAAAATTATTCAGATTGAAACGCACGCCGCTGCCCCACACCAACATGTGGCTGTCGTTCAGCTTGTAGTTATGCTGAAAATCGACATCGATATTGTCGGTTTGATATTCCGAATTCAAGTAAGGCGATTTCCGGCTGTGCCTGTCCCAATACATGCGCAGTACGGTATTCGAGTCCGAGCTTTGATGTTGTTCCCAGCGTGCTTGGATGTAATGGCCGGAGAACAATTGGTCCGTCGGTAATTCCCGAGAAAAGGGCGGCGCCAGCACCGGCGTCTGTTGGGATGTTAATGATGGGAAGTATTGCAGTGCGCCATTGCTCTCGCCGAGGAATGCATCGCCTTGCAAACTGAGTTTGTTGGTAAAGTCGATGGCTTTGTCGTAACGAAAACCGATTTTGCTCATCTCGCCTTCATCGCCGGCCTTAGCGCTGCTGCCCAGGGTTTTTGAGTCGCCGTAGTTAGTGTGGCGGCCGTAGACTTTTAGATAGGCGTCGCCGCCCAAATCGGCGCCATAGCGCAGACCGCCGCCGTAGCGTTGGCTGCCGACATGACTGGATAGCAAACCGCCTTGCGTGTCTTTGGCTGATTTAGTGATGATGTTGATGACGCCGTTGACCGCATTGGCGCCCCACAAGCTGGCGCCGGGGCCGCGGATGACCTCGATGCGTTCGATGTCTTCCATCATCACATCTTGTTGATCCCACCATACTCCGGAAAACAGCGGGTTATAGACGCTGCGGCCGTCCACTAACACCAACAATTTATTGACAAACTGGCTGCTGAAGCCGCGCATCGATACAGCCCATTTGTTGCCGTCCACTTTAGCCACGTGCATACCCGGCACCACCCGCAAGGCTTCCGGGATGGTTGTAGCCCCGGTTCGGCGGATTTCTTCGTTGCTCAATACAAACAGGGCGGCGGGAACGTGTTTAATGTCTGTGGGCACCTTCATAACCGAGGTCACATCGAGATTCATCAATTGCTCGACGCTGAGGCCGGTCAAATCCGGTAAATTATCGCGTTCAGGCTCTTGATTGGCGGCGTGCGAGGTGGATTGTCCCAAATACAAAAGCGCTCCCAGGCCGATAGCCCAAGATTTCCGTCGATGAAACGCCTTTTTCATATGATCGGCCCTTTTTTAAAACGTCAACTGTAGTTTCAAACGAAATTCCCTGCCGTTCATCTGTAACAGGTCGAAGCGGTCGCTGTTGATCAGCATTTCATAGTGGCTGTCGAACAGGTTATAAACCCCAAAAGATACATCCAGGCCACGCATCAATCGATCCGTGCTCAGATTCAGATTGACCAGATTGTAGGCATCGGCTTTGCCGCTCTGAAATGTCTTGCGGTCGCCGATGTAAATATTTTCGATGCCGAGCCGGACAAAATCGTCGAACAAAGGCTCAGCATAGTGTAATTTGAAAATATTTTGCGGCGAACCGTAAGCCCACACTCCTTGTCTGGCTTCGTTGGTAAACAAGCTGTAGGTGTAAGATGCCTTGAACATTCTGCCGCTGTCCCAGCGTTTTTCCGCTTCCCATTCCGCACCGTAGGCGTGGTATTTTCCAACATTGTCCAGCAGCGCCGTATCGGGGTTGGCTTTTAATAACTCGGTGATGTCGTTGTAAAACAAGGAAACCAGCAGTTTCAGTCCGGCATTGGAATGCCATTCGGCAATCGCTTCGTAGCTTCTGATTTGCTCTTCTCTAAGCTCGGGGCTGACGCCGTAATAGTAGTTGTTGTAATCCAGGTTCCAGGCATGCGGGGCGCGAAATGTCGAGCTGTACAGCAGCTTGAAGGTGGTATTCTCCAAAGGGTTCCATATCAAGCCCAGACGCGGATTGAGTTGCAGGCGTTTGAGCATGTGGGTCTGATCCAGGCGCAGGCCGGCGCTGAAAACCAGATTGTCCAGTAACTGGATGTCGTCTTGCGCGTAAAGTTCGACGCGGTGGCCGCTGAGGTCGCTATCCTGATAAATCTGATAAGGGTCGGTAACATAGCCGAATTGGCGCTGGGTTTGGTCGTATTGATATTCCAAGCCGAAAAGTAGTCTATGTCCGTCGAATACGCTAGTCGTGAGTTGTGCTTCGCCGCCCCACCAGCGGCCGCTGGTTTGGTCGTGATAAACGTAATTACCGGCGTCATTAAATGGGTCCTCGGCCATGTAATCGTAGCCTTGATAAAATCCTTTAGCCATGAACGAGGTTTTCGCACTCAGGGCTTTTTGATATTTCAGATTGGTGAAAAATTGTCTGTCGTAAGTATGCGAGGTGGGATCGTTGAAAACGGCACCGAAAGCCGCGGTCGGCACCCGCTTGTAACGATCAACAAAACCGCCGCTGAGGGTGAATTCTTCGAATTGCATCCGGCCGAACAAGCGGTCCGCGCGTTCGGTATCCATGTTATGCGCGATACCGTTGTTGGTACTTGGGTCGTCGAAAGCCGGGAAATATAAATCTTCCACACCCTGGGTATCGAAATGCGATGCCGACACCAGCACATCGGCGCCATTATCGAATTGCTTGCCGTAGCTGACGCGGCCTTTGTAGGTGTCAAAACTACCCACTTCACCGGCTATTTGCGCCCCGTTCAAGGCTTTGCCTTTTTTTGTGACCACGTTGATCAAGCCCAAAAACGCATTGGCGCCGTAAATGGTGGAGCCGGAACCGGGAATAAATTCGATACGTTCCACCAAGTCCATGTCCAGCATGAATTCCTGGCCGATATTGCCGGAGTCGAAGATGTTTTCGTTCATGCGCTGGCCGTCGATCATGAACAGCACTCGGGAATTGTAGTCGCCGGACTGAATAAAGCCGCGCACGCCGACAAAGCTATAGTTGCGATCATTGCTGGTGAACAAACCGCGCATGCTGTTCAGCGCGTCCGCCAGCGTGCGCCAGCCGAAAGTGCGTATGTCGTTTGCCGTTAAAATCGAAACCGAGCTGGGGGCTTGACTGGCTTTTTGACCCAGCCTGGAAGCGCTGATGATTTCCACATTCAGCAATTGCTCAATGGACAGTTCAGTTAAATCTTCCGATGCCTTGCCGGCCGCTTGCGCGGTAGCCAAAGGCATCAACAGCATACCTAGGGCGATCAGCGCGCGCATTGAAAGTCTTGTCTAGTGGGGAGCGGGGACATGGATAATGATAAGACTCGGCTTAGTGCGCACAAACTGTCGATTAACGCGATATACAAAAACGATTATTTTACAATAGATTATTGTCGTTCAAGCTAGTTAGATTTTAATTCTGGTGTTTTTAGGCAGGGATTGGTTGGAGATGCTGGAAAAGGCCGACGTATCGTTTTGAGATAGTCTGATTGGTTTTGTTTGGGTGAACGCCATCGTTCTCCCGGGGCCGCACGGCAACGAAAACCTATTAGCTGAGGTCAGATCACCCTTTCGGCGCGTGTAATTTCGATGTTGGTAGCCATGTCACTGTTGACGAGGATGCCGGTGAGGTCGTTACTGACGCTTTTCGGAAAACAGGTGTTTCCTCCTACTTACGTTAAGGCCTTGCAAGGCAAGGCCTGGAATTCCTTGGCTTGATAGCAATATTGCTATCAAGCCGGACAACCTTCCATTTTGTATATGAAGTAACCTTGGCGATTGATCGTGTCAATCACATTAGCCGGTGCTTGTTGAGTATGGCAAAACCGACATTCTTTGCTGGAGACTAGCGCATCGCTTTCACCAATTGAAGATAGCCACTGTTTGGCATACTGAATGGCTTGCTCACTGTCCTTGCTGGCGGTAAATACATCAAAGTGCATGACGTGGTTGTCGTGTGCTTTTACATAGGTATCGTAAACGTGGATTTCCATCAAAAACTCCCGGATGAATAAAGTAAAAATTGCTCGATGCCATTAACGAAATGGCCAGATAAAAACGTCCAATGCGGTTTTTCGGTTCGGCGTTGGTCAGGCATTCCCTGAATGTTTGGTGTTCGGAATTCTTTGACAACGTCATGAGAAAGATGCCGAGATGACGGATTTACATCCGTCATCGGCAGAGATCCGCAAAAACGTTCCCCTTGGGGTGAAAACGCTTCAACGGATTCGCTAAAATTCTATAACAATATCGAATCGATACAAAAAGGTTTTTCAATATCCCGATTTCAGGCATGCAGTCATACCATCGCGAATGCGGTAACTGTCCATGCTCGCTGATGATATGCCTCAATATCGCCAATAATTACGGAACTGGATGTACCTATACATGCGGCGCGAATGGTCGTCGAATGACTAGCGGTTTTACTGGAACTGGAACCAGCGTATTGCGCGCAGCCTGCTAATGGCAAAGGCAGCGCGACTTGAAACCGACTAATTGACGTTAAGCAGCTGTTCGACAGCTAACGATGTTGGGTTTTTAAAACAGTCCCCAATCCCTGTCCGCCCAAATTAATTCATTCCGGCTCGTCATAAATCTCCGATATTTTACGGGGCGGAGCGTCATAGTGCGCCGCGCTTCGATACCGGCCGTTTAGTAATCGGTTGCGCCGATTAGCAGCTAACGCGAGGAAATTGGCTTTGACGACCTGGAACGACAGTTTAGGATGTGGCGTTCGCGGGTATCGGCGCTGGGGATGTGTTCAATTTTGTTAAATTGCATAAGCCCATATCGTCGGCCAAGCGATTGCAACCGCTGATCAATGCCTTGATCGATGCGGTGACGATGTTGGCGTCCATGCCGAGGCCATAGGTCGTTGTTCCGTTCGCAGCCGCCAGTTCGACGAAGGCGCAGGCCTGGGCATCGCTGCCGCTGCCGATCGAGCGTTCCTCGTAACTGCGCACCGACATTGATCCGCCAATCGAACCTAAAGCCTGGACGGCGGCGGCTATCGGGCCGTTACCCACGCCGGTTAATCTGTGCGGTTCGCCGTCCCTTTCGATTTGCATCTGTATGCCTTGGCCTTGCGCGTGCTCGAACAATTGATGGCCCCGGTAACTCAGCGGCTTTGCCAAATCCAGATAAGTCCGGGCAAACAATTGCCACAACGCTTCCGCGCCGATTTCGCCGCCGTGGCGGTCGGCGTGCTGTTGGACCACTCGCGAAAACTCGATCTGCAAACGGCGCGGCAGCACCACGCCGTAATGGCTTTCCAGCAAATGGGCGATGCCGCCCTTGCCGGATTGGCTGTTGATGCGGATCACCGCGTCGTAACCGCGGCCGACGTCGGCCGGATCGAACGGCAGATACGGCACGTTCCAGACGCTATCGGGTTGCCGGGCGGCAAAGCCTTTCTTGATGGCGTCCTGGTGCGAGCCGGAAAATGCGGTGAACACCAACTCGCCGGCATAGGGTTGGCGCGGCGGCACGCTCAAGCCGGTGCAAGCCTCGAAATCGCCCACCACCTTCTGGATGTCGGAAAAATCCAGGCCCGGCGCCACGCCCTGGGTGTACAGATTCAAGGCCAGTGTCACCAAATCCACGTTGCCGGTGCGTTCGCCGTTGCCGAACAAACAACCCTCGACGCGCTCGGCGCCGGCCATCAACGCCAGTTCGGCGGCGGCTACCGCGGTGCCGCGGTCGTTGTGCGGATGCACGCTGAGGATGACGCTGTCGCGGCGGGCGATATGGCGGTGCATCCATTCGATCTGGTCGGCGTAGACGTTCGGCGTCGCCGTTTCCACCGACGACGGTAAATTCAGAATGATCTTGTTCTCAGGCGTTGCGTCCCAGGCGGCGATGACCGCATCGCAAAACTCGACGGCGAAATTCGGCTCGGTGGCGGTGAAGGTTTCCAGGCTGTATTGCAAGCGCCAATGGGTGTGCGGCTGGTCGGCGGTCAATTGTTTGACCAAGCGCACCGCATCGACGGCCATCGCCAACACCTCGGCCCGGCTCATGCCCAACACCAGTTCGCGAAACGGTTGGGAGGTGGCGTTGACGATATGGACGATGGCCGAGCGCGCGCCGTGCAAGGCTTCTACGGTTTTGCGCAACAACGGTTCGCGGGCGTGGCTGAGCACTTCGATGGTTACGTCGTCGGGGATCAACGCCTGGTCTATCAAGCGGCGCACGAAGTCGAAATCGGTTTGCGAGGCCGACGGAAACGCCACTTCGATTTCCTTGAAACCGATGCCGCACAAGGTGCGAAACAGGCGCAGCTTGCGTTCGGCGTTCATCGGCTCGAACAAGGCTTGGTTGCCGTCGCGCAAGTCGGTGCTCATCCAGATCGGCGCTTGGCTGATCGTGCGATTGGGCCATTGGCGGTCGGCAAGCGCTATCGGCGGAAACGGGCGGTATTTGTGGGAAGGGTCGGTCAACATGGCTTTTAACTCCTCAAAACGGTAGCCGATAGGATAGGCTAAACCTTCCGCCACTCGATTGCGTTTATGCGATGTAAAAGGCTGAATGTTGATAGAATATTGCTGTAAATATCTATAATGTTTTATTTTATTGTTTTGTTAAATGAATAGCGGGCATTTTATGGAACTGGATAGATACGACAAGCAAATCTTGAACATCCTGCAAACCGACGGCCGCATCAGCAACCAGGAACTGGCCGACCGCATCGGCCTGTCGCCGTCACCGTGTTTGCGGCGGGTTAGAGCGCTGGAGGAGGGCGGCCTGATCGTTGGTTACCGGGCTTTATTGGATGCCAAAGCCTTGGGATTGACGTTGATGGCCTTGATTCACATCTCGATGGACCAACACACGCCGGAACGTTTCAGCACCTTCGAAGCGGCGGTCGCCGGCATTCCGGAAGTCCTGGAATGCCTGCTGATCACCGGCCAAACCGCCGACTACCAGCTCAAGGTTGTGGTCAAGGATTTGGACGCCTACCAAGAGTTACTGCTGAAACGCATCACCGGCATTGCCGGCGTCAGCGGGGTACATACCAGCTTTGTGTTGAGGCGGGTGGTGGATAAGACGGCGTTTTCGGTTGAGGAAGGGCTTTGACTATTCAGAACGGGTAGGCCGCTTCGTATAAACTGCGCCTAAACACGGCGACTGACAGCGGACCAGCCGTCTACACTTCGATAACTTTCAAGCAATTTTCCTACCGTTAGGCTTTCGCATGGTACCAACCTCAATCAGCGGCAACAAAAAGTATTCGCCCCGGCCGTTACGCCCGTGGGTGGCAGGGGCGCAAGTAGCAGCCGAAATTATGAATCCGGCCGTATTTAATATGGGTACACCGTTCGGGCTGAGCCTGTCGAAGCCCTATTTGGCGCGTCCTTCGACAACTCCAGGGCGAATGGTAATAGCCAGGCGTTTTAAGAATGAGAGCTAAGGTCTGGGCCGCGTTGTTGGCCGTTTATCTGGTGTGGGGATCAACTTATTTGATGATCCGCTTTGTAGTCGAAACATTGCCGCCATTTTTGTCGGCCGGATTGCGTTTTTTGGTTTCCGGCTTCATTTTGCTGGCCTGGCGGCGTCTGGCCGGCGATGCCGCACCGACTTTTCGGCAGTGGCGTTCGGCTGCTGTTGTCGGTATTTTGTTATTGCTCGGCGGCAACGGCTTGGTTTGTTGGGCAGAACAAACCGTCCCATCCGGCGTCGCCGCGCTGATCATCGGCGCGGTGCCGATGTTTCTGGTAATGGCCGACGCACTCCGGCCTAACGGCAACAGACCAACGCTGCGTGTACTGGTTGGCTTGGTCATCGGCTTCATGGGGATTTACTTGCTGGTCGGTCCTACGGCGTTTTCAGACGGTATCCCGGTAAATCTGCCCGGTGTGGCGGCGCTATTGCTCGCCAGTTTGCTTTGGGCCTTAGGTTCAATCTACAGCAAAACTGCGGATTTGCCGAAGACGGCATTGATGACAACCGGCGCGGAAATGCTGACCGGCGGCTTTGCCTTGTTGCTGGTCAGTGCGCTAAGCGAACAATGGGGTGTTTTCAACCTGGCTCAGGTATCGGTTAACTCCTGGCTGGCCTTGGCGTATCTGATCGTGTTTGGCTCGATGATCGGTTTCGCCTCCTACGCCTGGTTGCTGCAAAACGCGCCGATTCCGTTGGTAGCGACCTACGCCTACGTCAATCCGCTGGTGGCAGTGTTTTTAGGCAACTGGTTCGCGCAAGAACCGCTAACGCCGCGCGTCCTGAGTGCGGCGGCGATCATCATCGGGGCTATCGTATTCATGAACAGCGCGCGCGGCTCACGTACAAAGCGTGCAGCGGGGCGAGGAGCGAGCAAATGACGGACCTCACTTTTTAAGTCCTGGAGCGGAAGCAAACGCCGAAATGCATCGAGGCTGTTTTCCGATAAACCAATAGTATTCCGGGCACGCTTGGGTTTTGCTTTATGACGGTTTGGATTTGGCTAAGCTTGCAAGTAATCCAAGCAGGTCGATGATTTTTAGAAATTGCCCAGTCCCCTTTATGGCATGCGAAAATCAACGTCATTATCAAGCCGTGCCAAGCGGTCTATTATTGGTTGCCATTACTTTTCCCTGACATTCCACACTTAGCTTTGCCATGAAAATACTGGCTTTATCCGGCAGCTTGCGGGCTGTGTCCATCAATTCCGCCGTGCTGCGCACTGTGAGGCATTTGGCGCCTTCCTCTATCGAAGTCTATTTGTTTTCCGGGCTTGGCGACTTGCTTTTATACAATCCGGATTTGGAACACGCGCCGCCGGCCGTTGCCCTGCAATTACGCAACGAAGTGGCCTCGGCGGATGCCTTGCTGATCGCCAGCCCGGAATATGCTCACGGTGTTACCGGCACCGTCAAAAATGCGCTGGATTGGTTGGTGGCATTTGAGGGCTTTGCTGAAAAACCGGTGGCGGTATTGAACGCCGCGCCGCGCGCCCACCACGCCGATGCCGCGCTCCGGGAAACCTTGGTCACCATGTCAGCGACGCTGATAGAAGCTGCCTCGATCACCTTGGCGTTGCCGAGTACCAATATCAGCGAAGCGGAACTGTTGGCCGCGCCGGAAATCGTTTCATTACTGACCGGCGTGTTAATCAAAATCCAACGCGCGGTGAAGCGCTTGCCGGACATGAGGCCTTACCTCAGCAGCAGTCTTTATATCGATAGCCAACATCCGGCCATCGTCGCCCAAGCCGCAAAGCTGGCGGACGGCTGCGCCGATGAGGAAGTCGTCACCAAGCGCTGTTTCGAATTTGTCCGCGACCAAATCAAGCATAGCTGGGACTACCGGCTGAACCCGGTGACCTGTAAAGCCTCCAAAGTGTTAATCCACGGTACCGGCTACTGCTATGCCAAAAGCCATTTGTTGGCCGCGCTGCTGCGGGCCAACGGTATTCCGGCTGGACTGTGTTACCAGCGATTGACGATAGACGGCGACCAGCCGCCTTTCTGCCTGCACGGTTTGAACGCAGTTTACCTGCCGCAACACGGTTGGTACCGGGTTGATGCGCGCGGCAACAAGCCCGGCGTGGAGGCTGGCTTTTGCCCGCCGCTGGAGAAATTGGCCTTTCCGATCATGAATCCCTTGGAGCAGGATTTGCCCGGCATCTTGGCGGAACCTTTGCCGGCTGTCGTCAAAGCCTTAACCGAAAACCAGACCGTTGAGCTGGTTTACCAGAATTTGCCGGACATTGCCGCTACCGAGCCATGACGACAAACTCGCCGTTGATCATCCGTCCCGCCGTAGCGACCGATGCCGAATGCGTCAGCCAACTGATTTGCAGCGTTGCCAACTGTTGTACGATTTCCCCGGCTGGCGAAGGGGCCGAGTTGTTTTATTCGAGCATCAGCCCTCAAGCGATTAGCAGTTATATCAACGATGCCAATTTTCTTTATCTCGTGGGTTGGCTAAACGGTAAGCTTGCCGGCGTCGTTGCCGTCCGCGATGCCCGGCATCTGTTTCATCTGTTTGTTGCGCCTGCCTGCCAATACCAAGGCATCGGCAAGGCGTTGGCGTTGCGCGCCATCACCTTATCGTCGGCCGCAAGCCCGTCGGAGACCTTCACGGTGAATGCTTCGCTGCCCTCTGTGCCGTTTTACGTTCGGCTGGGCTTTCAGCCGCTGGGGCCAAAGATTGAGGAGAAAGGCGTGGCATTTGTACCGATGCAACTGCCAACCTCAGCTCTAAACTCCGGTTCGTAGCGATGATGGCTGTTTACCCAAAAAACTTTTTACTGAGAGGGGGTAGACAAAAATAAATCACCCGGCGGACCGGCAAGCCGGCATGAGACCAGTGCCACACGCCGTTTGGGTATCGTAAGCGGATGGCCCGCCATGCTACATTTTTACTGAAATGTTTCAAGATTTGCCGGCGGTTTTATCCTTGGGTTTCTCCGCCGGCTTTGCTTGAGCTTCCACCACGCTCACGTTTTCGCCTTCCACCAATAGATCCGAGGGGCTGGCGACCAAGGTATCGCTGGCGGAGATGCCTTCCAATATTTCCAGTTCGCGGCCGAAGTCGCGGCCCAATTTTACCGGGCGAAACGCCACGCGATGTTCCGCATCGACCACTACCACATGCGGACCAGCTTGATCGATCACCAATACATTAGCCGGCACCACCAAGGGGCTGGATTTGCCGGCGACGTTGATGGAGATTTCTACGTAGGAGCCGGGCAGTAACTTACCGTCCTTGTTGGGCAGGGTAATATCCACCTGTCGAGAGCGGTTGACCGGGTCTAATGCCCCGGCGACATGATCCACATGGGCGCTAACCGGTTTGCCTTGCGAATCCAGTACTCTGACCGAGACTTCCTGGCCGGCCTTGATGTCGTCCGCGTAGACTTGCGGTACCCAAACCGTCAACCGCAACGGGTCGGTTTGGGTCAAGGCAAATAACTCCTGACTGCCGGCCACGATCAAGCTGCCGACATCGACCGCCCGACGGGTAATCACCCCGGAAAAGGGTGCGACGATGCGCCGATAGCCTTCGATATTTTCCAGGCGTTTAACGTTGGCTTGCGCAGCGGTGAAATCGGCTTCGGCTTGTAAGAAAGCGCTGCGTTTTTCGTCGAACTCCTGTTGCGTGCCGCTATCGGTGCCGTTCAATTGCGTCCAGCGTTGCAAGGTGGTGCGAGTCAGTTCCAGCCGGGCTTTCACTTGGGCCAGCGCCGCCCTGGATTGGGCCAGTTCCTGTTCAAGCTCGGGTACGTCGATCATCGCCAATAGATCGCCTTTCTTAACCTGATCGCCTATGGTTTTATGCCAGGCACTTAAGTAGCCGTTGCTGCGCGCATAGAGTTGGGTTTCGGTGTTGCCGCGCAAACTGGCAGGCAATATCAATTTGCGGGTTGCCTCGCCGGGTCTGGAATGTGCCGCGATGACGCTGCGCTGTTGGCTAGCCGCGGTTTGTGCCTGCAAGCTCTCCGCTTGCTGTAGGTTTTGCGTCAGGCGCCAGGCGCCGGCTAGCAGGAGCAGTAACAATAGCCCCACACCCAGCCGTTTTACTACCAGCAGGGTGCGGTGCGAATGGTCGGTGGACGGTCGCGCAAAGGTAGAGGAAGGGATGCTATTCATAAGATTTTAGGGAGTTACAAAGCTTGTACGATGCGAAAGTCGGTGCGCCAGCCAGCGATGAGTGCCGGCAAATACCAGCGGCACGAACAGTAAAGTGGACACGGTGGCAAAGGCCAGGCCACCTATCACCGCGCGGCCCAGCGGCGCATTTTGTTCGGCGCCTTCGCCCCAGCCAATTGCCATCGGTAACATGCCGACGATCATCGCGAAGGCGGTCATCAGCACTGGTCGGAGCCGGGTGGCCGCAGCTTCCAAAGCGGCCGTCACCGGTGGCACGCCATCGGCCAGCCGGGTGCGGGCAAACGACACCAATAAAATACTGTTGGCTGTGACTACGCCCATGGCCATGATGCTGCCGGTCAGGGCCGGGATGCTTAGCGTGGTGCCGGTCAGAAACAGTGTCCAGGCGATGCCGGCTAAGGCGGCGGGCAGGGCGCTAACGATAATCAGCGGGTCCAGCCAGGATTGAAAATTGACTACCAGCAGCAGATACAGCATGACGATAGCCACGGCCAAGCCGGCGCCCAAGCCGGTGAACGAGCTTTTCAGGGTTTCGATTTGGCCGCGCACGCTCAATTCGACGCCGCGCGGCAGTTGGCTGCGGCTGTCGGCAACCAGCGTTTCGATTTCCCGGCTCACCGAACCCAAATCGCGGCCTTCGACGCTGGCGTAAATATCGAACACAATATTGGCGTTGTAGTGCGTTACCGCGACCGGTAACACGGTGCGTTTCAGTTTGACTAAATTGCCCAGCAATTGCGGCTGGCCGTTACCGCCGCCTACCGGCGTGCGCAGCAATGCATCCAGATTGTCCAAATCCAGCGGATTACCCATCACGCCGATATTGACCGAGTTGCCGTTGGCCGGATTCAGCCAGAACGACGGCGCGGTCTGCATGCTGCCGCTCAGGGTCAGTAACAGATTTTGCGCCAGATCGCGGGCCGATAAGCCCAGTTGCTGCAATTGTTGGCGATTCATTTCCAAATCCAGCGCCGGCCGATTCATGCGCTGGTAAATATGCGCATCGACGATGCCGGGAACTTGCCGCAAGCGATTTTGCAAGGCGATGACCTGCGGCATCACTTCGTCGGGTTTACCGCCGATGAACTGGATGTCGATAGGGGCGGGCACGCCGAAATTCAAAGTCTGGCTGACCTGATCGGCGGGTTGGAAGAAGAATTCCAGGTTGGGAAAGCGTCCGGGCAGTTCCGCGCGCAGGCGTTTGATATAGTCGGCGCTGGGGGCATGGTCGCCGGGTCGCAGCGAAATCATGATTTCGGTGTCGGCGGTTTCCACGGTGCCGGAATTGCCGAACAAGGTGTTACGCGTGCTGTAGGGGCCGCCGATGATGTCCAGTAGATCGGCGATTTCTTCGGCGGGAATGATGCCGCGAATGACTTTTTCCACCGCGTCGATCTGTTGCGGCATTTCCTCGATGCGTGTGCCGGACGGGGCACGGACGTGCAAGCGAATCTGCCCGGCATCCACCGCCGGAAACAAATCTTCTCCGAGCAGCGGCACCAGACCCAGGGATGCCAAGCAAAAGCCTAAAATCGCCGAGCTGTAACGCAAGCGGTGTTTCAGCAAATGGCTGGCCAGGATCAGATAGTGGCCGCGAAACTGTTCGAAGCCGCGCTCGAAGGCGTGATGCAGGCGTTGAAAGCCGCGCGCCAGTGCGTTGGTTGGTGGCGCATCGGTATGCCCATGATGGCCGGACATGACATACATCACCAGCGTCGGCACCAAGGTCCGCGATAACACATAAGAGGCCAACATCGCGAACACCACCGCTTCCGCCATCGGCACAAACAGGCTACGGGCCACGCCGGACAGGAAAAACATCGGCACAAACACGATGCAGATGCATAAGGTAGACACGAACGCCGGCATCGCGATTTCCGCCGCGCCATCCAGGATGGCTTGATGCGGATTCTTGCCCAGCAGCATTTGCCGCTCGATATTTTCGATTTCCACCGTGGCATCGTCCACCAAAATCCCCACCGCCAAGGCTAGGCCGCCCATCGTCATCAGATTGATGGTTTCGCCGACTAGATATAGGGCAATCAAGGAACACATAATCGACAGCGGTATCGACACTGCAATAATACAGGTGGTGCGCCAGTTACCCAGAAACAGCAGGATCATCGCCGCAGTGAGGCCGGCGGCAATCAGTGCCTCGTGCAACACATTGCCGATGGCGGCCTTCACGAACAGTGACTGGTCGAACATCAAGCGCATATTGATGCCATCCGGCATCAGGTCGAGCATTTTCGGAATGGTTTGCCGGACGTGTTCAACCACTTCCAGCGTCGAGGTACGACCCACCTTAAAAATTGAGGTCAGGATGCCGCGTTCGCCGTTTTGCCGGGCAATGGTCGTAACCGGTGCCGCGCCGTCGCGCACCGTGGCGACGTCGCGCACCAGCGTCGTCACACCGTTTACAGTGCGGACCGGCAGGTCGGCGAGACGCGGTATTGCCGCCACCGCGCCATTCAGGCTGACATCGTATTCGTTACTGCCGATTTTTACCGTGCCGGTGGGCAGGATCAGATTTTGCGCGGCCAGCGTATCGTTTAAATCGGCGGGCGACAGGCCGCGCGCCAACAGGGCCGGGGCGTCGACATCCAGCGTAATTTGCCGGCTTTTCGCGCCGAACGGATTAGTCATCGCGACGCCGGGTTTGGATTGCAACGCGGTTCTGGCGATATTATTCACCAGATCGTTGACATCGGTTTCTGGGACGACGCTACTGGAAATGCCCAACTGCACCAACGGCAGGTCGGCGGCCGAATATTGAATGACTTGCGGCGGTGCGACATTGGTCGGCAGCGAGCGGTAAACCGAATTGCTGCTGGACATCACCTGGGCGATGGCAGTACGGATGTCGGTGCCTGGATGGAAAAATACTTTAACGACGGCCGCACCGCTATAAGACAAAGACTCACTGTGTTCAATGCCGTCGATCAAGGCCATGGAGCGCTCGACAGTGGTGGTTAAGCGGTCGGCTATTTCCTTGGCGGTCATGCCGTTGTATTGCCAAAGCATCGCTACCACCGGAATATCGATGGTTGGGAAAATATCGGTGGGCATTTTCCGTAACACATACGGTGTAGACAATAGAATCAACAGCGCCGCCACGATAAAGGTATAGGGGCGACGTAAAGCAATATTAACGATCCACATGGATTTCTCGGGAGATCCGATTGGTTAGCGAGGTCTGGCCGGTTTTAAAACTAGCGTTTATCCGGCAATGGCAATTTAGTGTTTGTCTTAAGCAAGTGCTATACCAAGCAATCTCCATCGGTTTTTACAAGCATAGTGTCCTGCATGCGCTTGAGCTTAGGTGCGAATCAACAGCATAATTTTTGCCGGCAAATGTTCCAAGCTGTTGGTATGCAAACAGGCGGCGATCAAAAGCTGCTGCTTTGGCAGCAGGGCGCGGGTCTAAGCGACATTAGCCTGAGAACAGCAACCCGGCGTATCAAGCCTTGGTGCGGTCAGCTTTGCCTATCAACTCGCCGGATAATTCTTCCTGATAGAGTTGGGTGATCGCCTTGGCCTCTTCGGCTTCTTCACTTTCCTTTACCGCTGTACGAAATCCCTTGATCGCATCGCCCAGATCGGCGCCGACATTTTTCAGGCGCTTGGTGCCGAATACCAGGACCACGATCGCTAAAACTACTAATAGGTGGGGAATGCTTAAGCCCATGTTTTGCTCCAAAGTTGAAAGTTGCGGATGTTAGATTAAGTCGCTTAATGATATTGACTTAGCCTTCTCATGGCGGTCTTCAGCAAGATAAGGGCCAATCTGCCGAGTGAGTACTCGAATAAGCTAAAGTACCGTTGTGTTCCAGGCATATCAACAGTACTCGTTCACGTTACCGTCTATGGAAGCATACGGTTCAACGGCAACTATCCCAAAAAATGCTGATTTACCAGCATGGTGTCAGTAAATGGTGCTGTTATACGAACAGTCCGAAACGTAGATGGCATGTTTAAGAAGCGATTTCGGTTGACCGGGCTTGTTGAAAATGCCCGAGTTATTTGATTAGCGCGAAAAAACGCAATGTCCCGCCAGTTAAATTCAGATGTATGAAAATGTGCTGAAATATCAACACAAAACCAACAGATAATGTTGCTGAGGCAACATTTGGGTTTCGCAAAAACCTGTAATCCTTTATTATGTGCTGAAAACACGAAGTGGCATGAACCATGCTTAGAGCCTGGTATCTCGCCGTTATTTTCCGAGCATTTTGTCTCCATAACATCCACTTCTGCTGACCGGACCGCCGGAAGCCAGTTTGTCCCCAAAGGACTGCTGGCTTTTTTTTGGCCTGTGCTCAGCGAAGGCACCGGATTGTGGGCTGACTTTGGGCACGGTAAGGCTGATTTTTGTTTGGCGTTGGCGTGTCGGCAGTTAACTTGTGATGCCGCTGACGAATCACTATTTTCGACATCTCAGGAAAAGAGTTTTCATGGAACAATTTTTGAGTGACGGCATCGTTGCTCGCAGTAAAGGGGAAACCGTATGACATTATTGGCATTTGACGAATTGCAATTACGACAGCTGTCGCATACGGTGCGAGCGACGGCGATGGTGTTCGAGGATCCGGTTTCACGAAAACTGTTGGAGCACATCGAGCGGATCGCGCCCAGCGATGCGACGGTATTGATCATCGGCGAGACCGGCACCGGCAAGGAATTGGTCGCTAGGCATGTACATGCACTTAGTAAGCGCGCCAAAGGACCGTTCGGTGCTTTAAATTGCGCGGCACTCAGTGAAAACCTGATCGAAAGCGAATTGTTCGGCCACGAAAAAGGCGCTTTCACCGGCGCCTTGAACACAAAAGAAGGCTGGTTCGAAACCGCCAATAAAGGCAGTTTGTTTCTGGATGAAGTCGGCGATTTACCGCTGGGCTTGCAAGCGAAATTATTGCGGGTATTGCAGGAGCGGGAGGTAGTCAAGGTGGGCTCGCGTACTCCGTCGCCGGTGGATGTCCGAGTCATCGCCGCGACCAATGTGAATTTGGAGGAAGCCGTGGCGGCGTCGCATTTTCGCGCCGACCTGTATTACCGTTTTAACGTGGCGGCGATTCACCTGGCGCCGTTGCGGGAACGTCCGGGCGACATTTTGCCTTTGGCCAGGCACTTTCTGAAGGTCTACGGCGACCGCCTGGGCTACGGAGAAATTAAATTGTCGCCATCCACCGAGTTGGCCTTATTAAATTACGATTGGCCCGGCAACATTCGTGAGTTGGAAAATGCCGTGCATAGAGCATTGTTGGTCTGCCCCGGCAATCGCTTGCGTCCGGAGGACTTTAAGTTATCCGGGGTACGGGTCTCGCAGAGCGGGCCTGTGGTTTCCACCTCTTCGCTGGAAAGTTCGCTACTACGTTTGTGCGAACAAGCGCCGCCTAAGTTGTTCGATATTATCGAAGAAACCGTGATTCGTACGGCGTTCGAGTTTTGCGAAGAAAACCAGGTGCAAACCGCGCGCTTGCTGGATATAAGCCGCAATGTGCTGCGGCACAAGCTGGGGCTGTATGGCATGCTGGCCAATGGTCAGAGAAAATTGGCCGTCGCCTACGAAGAAAGCGAAGAGTAATCTTAGACAGCTCGCCGATGGCGAGCTGTCTGCTATTTTGCAGGGGCCGGGGTAGACGTAGCCGGGCCAATGCCGACAATCTGCAGAATCGTATCTTCGTCTTTGGCACCGTCATAATGGATTTCGTTGCCGTAGTGGGTGACGAAGCTGCCCGCCGGCACTGCTTGTAAATGCGCCGGATCATAATCCGTGCCGGTGCCTACCCACCAAGTCCCTGAAATCACGGTTATGAAACGGTCGTTCGGGTGCGAATGCGGCTTGCTATTGTGATGGGCCTTCCACTTGTTCAGCACCACATACAGGCCGGGCTTGCTGGGATTGCCTACCAATACCGCGCTCTCCGAGCCGCTGGGGTTTGCCACCCAATTAATCTGCTCGGGCAGTTTGATGTTGATGGCTTTGGGGTCGAGTTCCAAAGCTGCCGCCGAGCTATACGCGCAGCATAGCGCGACCGTCAAGATCGGTAGCGATAACGTTGGTCGAATAGGTTTACCTAACATCTTAGTCTCCAAATTATAGGGTGTTCGTGCCATGGGTTTCGGGGTATCCGGTTGTGGAGTGTCCGTTCCGTCAAACTTAATGGTAGTAACCCGTCTACCAAACATCACGACCGGATACCCCGAAACCCATGGTTTTAAAATTGCATACCGCGTGCCTGGGTTTTTACCAAGTTGTTTTAGGGTTTGTTACTGGCTAGCGGTAGCCGAAATTTACTCAAATCAGGCGCACTGACCGGATTCTCACTATGCGGTGTGCCGGCCGGTACCCAATCGTATGGTACCGGTTGGCCGCGATATACCGAGTTATTGGCGGTGGCCCGGCCGGTCAAAGCATCCTTACCGGTACGAAAATACGGATTAACATATTCCCAGACTATGTCGCCGTCGGCCGTGACTTGAAATAAGCGTCCGCTCTGACCCTCGTCTATAAAAGTATTCCCGTTAGGCAAGCGGCGGGCAGCGCTGATATGGGTGCTACGAAACGACCAACTGGGGCCGCCGGAACTCTCGCCCGTGTATTGCCAGACAATTTCTTTCTTGATCGGATCTATCTCCAATACGCGCGAACCACCGGTACGCGGCACGGGAGCTGGCGGATAACCGGCGATGCCTTGATTGTCGAACACTAATAAGTTCCCGGCGCCGGGTAAGCCTTCCGGGATGATATGTGCATCGTGCTGGGCACTGATTTGATCGACCGGGCGCGGCACCTTGCGGGCTTGTTGTTCTTCAATGGACGCGGCTGGGTAGTGCGGCCCCAGGTTCCAGACTACTTTGCCGGTCTTTCTATCAATAATGATGATGAAATTGGCGTTGCGCGCGTCGATCAACAAATTATCCGGATGGAAGCGCTGATCGCCGGCTGCGTACCAGCGGTTCGGGCCGACTACTTTCAGATTGTTCACATGCAAATAGTCAGCGATCTCGGCGTTGCGGACCAATTTAAGTTCGGACGGCGTAAAGCCAAATTCATTAAGATGTTCCGAGGCAATCCATTTCCAGACCACTTCGCCTGCCGGATTGACTTCATAAATCACATCGTCCAAAACCTGCGCTTGTTTAAAACCCTTAACTGGGTGCACCAGGTTAGCCAACACCACCGTATTGCCGTTGGGCAATCTGGCCCAGTCATGATGTTGTTGCGCCGCGCCGCCGGGGGCTTTGTCGCCAAAACGCCAGACGGTTTTGCCATCCCAATCCAGCTCGGCAATGGTTTTGGTGATTTTCTTGCTAACTTGGCCGGGTACCAGGTCTGTGCCTTTGCCTTCGGTGGTTTCCTGCGTCACAAACACATGTCCCAGTTTGCCGCCGTTGACGGCTGGATTGATTAAGGTGCTGTGGCTGGCGGCATCCGGCCATTCGTGCACGGAGTTTCCGTTTAAATCGATCAAATGCGCGATGTTGTCGCCGCCGCTGAACAAAACAAATGAGTTGTAGGCTTTGCTGGGATCGTAGCGCGTGGTGCCAGTGGGAAAAACGCTCGGTCCCGATAATGCCGAGACGCTGAGGGCCGTGCCTAAGGCGATCAATGTGGCTTGTTGCCAAGTCTGGTTTTTACGCGATGCCCGGTATTTTTTGCGTCCCTGCCCGCTTGCGGAGGGTCTGATTTGTGTCATTTTTTATTCCTTTATAAATGGGTGTTTGCTATTGCTTTTGGTGTTAAGCAATGATCAAGCCAATATGTTGTTTTATCCGTGTTGGTCACCAAAAATCTGGTCGCAAATAGTCACAAACTCTAAAAGGGCCGGTATTTAAAGGCTTTGTCATTAGCACGCCAGTGCTCGCGCGCGGTATTTTTCCAGTAAGCCTTAGGGTAAACAGCAGAGGGGGTCGATGGATTTGGCCAAACTTGTTGAGCCAAGTGCAGGCCATCAGCAAAAAGTATTTCCAATTCAGCAGACGTCACTCAGATCAGCAGCAATGCCCGTTCAGCCTAACAGCAAAGGCCGTTCATGTTGTCAGCAGTAGTTGTTTGAGTTTCAGCAGTGTTTGATAAAAACAGCGCGTGAATTGGCTGTTAATTTTTCCGGTCGATCACGAGTAATTAATTTAATTGTTCATATAAAACAGTATTTTATAAATATATTTTCGGGGATTATTTCCCTTCAATGCGCATTTAATATTGCTGGCATGCCTATTGCAAAATCGATGTTAAAGCCGGATATGGTTTTAGACGGCACAGTATTAACGTTAGTTTTTATCGATTTTTTTAACATTCGTTTAGGTGGCATAGTGAGCGATAAATTAACAAGTGCTTTTTCAATAAGCGCTACTCGACAGGATGGGGTTCCTCAAATAATCAGTTCGCGACGTAGGTTATCGACCTGCGTGGCAATGGCTATCGCCGGTGTGTCCATGGCGTCTGCATTCGATGTGGAAGCCGCACCGAAAAAAAACAGCAAAACCAAAACCGTCAACAGCAAAGCGGTCAGCGATTTGGAAGCGGAAAATCAGGCGTTGCGTCAGCAGCTAGCCGCAGCCAAACAACGTGAATTGGAGTTTATCAAAAAAGGCGCAACGGGCACCGCGCCAGCCGGAACCGCTAATGCAGGCGCACCAAGTGCGGAAACCGCTGCCGCACCGAACGAAGCGCCGGCAACCGAGTTAGCCCAGAACGATGACGATCAAAAAGCGGATTTGGGCGAAGTGGTTGTGAAGGCCAAACCCAAATTGGCGAAATTACACGAAGTCGCGCAATCGGTATCGGTGGTATCCGGTACCGAATTAAACCGGGAACTGTCCAGGGACTTGGGCGACATCACCCGCCGCGCGTCCAACGTGCAATTCAATCAAAACAACACGCGCGGCGCCTCGCTATCGGTGCGCGGTTTGGGGAAAAGAAGTTTCACGGAAACGCAGGACCCCAGCGTCGGTGTAACGGTGGACGGGGTACCGTATGCCTTGACGCAGTTGGCTAACTTCAGTTTTTACGACGTGGAAGCGGTGGAGGTTACGCGCGGGCCACGCGGTACGGAAGGCGGTTTATCCGCAAGTTCCGGTAAGGTCAACGTCACCTCTAAAATGCCTACTTTTGCGCCGACAGCGGAGTTATCTGCCGCTTATGGACAGCGCGAATCGTTGATATTGCAAGGTGCTTTAGGTGGGACGGTGATCGATAATTTTCTGGCCTGGCGCGGTTCGTTTATTGTCGATAAGGCGCGCGGTTTTTACGAAAACGAATACGACAGAAACTACACACTATATAACCGCGATCGCTTGAGCGGCCGCGCGCAGTTGCTGTTTACCCCAACCTCAAACTTAACGGCACGCTTTATCGCCGACTTTGAGCCGAAGCAGCCACAGGTACAAAACGGTTTGACCTTCTATCATGATCAACCTTTTAGATTCGCTGACGGCAGTCTCACGGATAGAAACGGCACATCCGCCTACTCCAAACTCAATGGCTATTTTAGTCACAGTAACCAATTCGCAATGAACGATACCACCAGTCCGGGGGCGATCAGCGCCGTCGGCTCAAGAGCGGCGGCCGGTCAGTATTTTGCCAACAGAGGGTTTACCTATAACGATTATATCGGCGGCGAACAACGCGGTACCGTCTGGTTCGATCAAAACAAAGGCCAAACCGTCAATAACCAGGGCGCGGCGGCATTAATCGACTGGGAAGTCGGCAATCATGTGTTGAGCTCCAGAACCGGGGTGCGCGAATATCGCTTTGATGCGCACAACGACGAAGGTACGCCGTTTGACATCAGCGTCGATGGCGGCGGCGGGGTTAAATACAATCAATGGACGCAGGAATTTAAAATCGTCAACAAACCGGGCGGCTTTTTGGACTACAAGGCCGGCGTGATCGGTTTATGGACCAAGGATAATGTGGACTCGAAAGCCGGCTGGGGCGCCGACGCCGGGGCCTGGTTCGCCACCAACGGCCAGTACAATGCTTTATATCGAAACGCCGGCACCAATCGCGGCGCCGGCGAAGCTATATTGAAAGACCTGTTGCAGGATGCCCGCACCTTCGAATCTACCGAGATCCGCACCCAATCCGGTGCCCTATACGGCGAGTCGGATTTGCACTTTACCGATAAATTCACCCTCACCGCCGGGGTACGCGCCACGCATGAAGACCGTAAGTCGCGTAACTTTAAGATTATTGGCCGAAACGGTGTTGGAGGGGCGTTTAACCCTGTAACGGTAAGGGACGTGGCGACTGGAGGCTTTAACTCCGATACCGCGCAGTCGTTTACCGTCGATCAGGATGGCGACGGGGTGATCGACAAAAATCCCGATGGGTCCAATAAAACAGTGACCAACACCTTCTACGGATCGACAAGCAATTACGGAAAACTCAACGCTGCGCAAACCGCTGTTGTGGTCGGCGACGCTGTGGTGAACAGCGCCGAGCAAACCGCGCTGGCCGACTCCTTAGCGGCTCGATACTTTGGCGGCTCCAGCTATTCGGCGTTGACCGCCGCGCAAAAAACCATGGTCGCCAATGCCAAAACTTTGCGTGCTTCGCAAATCGGCCGTTTGAATCAAACCGTCGAGGATAACTACCGGGATGTGTTGTATACCGCGCAATTGACGCCCAGCTACAAAATCAATGAAGACCTGACGACGTATTTGTCCTGGCAATACGGCGAGAAATCGGGATCGATTGCGCCGGTCAACGGTCTGCCGTTCACCGTCAAACCGGAAGAAACTCATGCCCTAGAGCTCGGTTTTAAATCCTTTTGGCTGGATAAGTCGGTGGTGCTTAATGTCGATGCGTTTGTCATGGATATTAAGAACTACCAGCAAGCGGTTCAGGTGGTGGACCAATTCCAAACCGAAGTCAACCTGGCGCCCGGTGGTTCCGGCCTGACAGCCTACGCCACGACGCAAGGCAACGTCGGTCGGGTGCGGGTGCACGGCGTGGAGTTGGACAGCGTGATCAACACCATTCCCGATTTGTCGATCCGTTTCAACGGCGCCTATAACGTTGCCGAATATCTGGATTACAAAAATGCACCTAAACCCGATGAGCTGGGTTATCTGACCGGGGATTACGTCGATATGACCGGCCAGTATCTACCGGGAGCATCCAAATGGAACTTTAACGTCGGTGCCGAATATTCCAAGCCGATTTTCGAGAGCAAATACATCGCGCACACCAGCTTTAATACCAACTACCAAACCGAGTTCAATAATAGCGATACCTTATCGGCCTACGGTTGGGTAGGGGATAGAGCCAGAACGGACGCGGCGATCGGTATCGGTACCCGCGACAAGCACTGGGACTTGAGCCTGATCGGTAAAAACATCTTCAACGATAGAAACCACGAAATTGGCTGGAACTCCTACGGGCCGGATCCTTATCCGCGTTGGTTCGGTATTCAGCTAAGCGGGAAAATTTAAGATGGTAGGTTGACAAAAAAACGCGCTTGACTCCAGCTCGTAACCTGGAAATGAAACTGTTGATTGGCGGGCAGTTAGTCAGCAAAGGCTGATGACCTTTCAACAGTTTTTCAGCTGGCGGCGTTCTCATGATGTTAGCAAGATAGATTAATTGGGTCTTAAAGTTAGTTATTAAATTCAATTGTTTAAATCTCATTAATGGATGGCTAGGCGGATGTTTATCATCCTGTGGCATGGTCGTTGCGTAGAGCGTTACAGAAAGTTCGAATGGTGGACGCCGTCTTGGCGTTGGCTCGAATTGGTTTTTGTAACATTCGCATAGGTGAGATCGTGAAGGAAAATTTAATTGGGAGTCTGTCGGCAGACAGCATTGAATCGGTGAAAGTGCCGCTGCACATTAGCAATCGGCGCGGTTTGTCGGTATGTGTGGCAATGGCTATAGCGGGTGGTTCAATGCTGATTGCTAGCGATGCGACCGCCCAAACGGCGCCGGTGAAAAAAAGCGCGAAAAAGGCCGGCAATAAAGCGGTTGCCGATACCAAAGTGAACGATTTACAAGCGCAGGTTGAACGCTTGAGCCGGGAATTGGAAGCCTCAAAACGGCGTGAGCAGGATTTACTTAAAAGAGGCGTGGCGGCCGCGCCGGCACCTGCTGTTAACGATCCGGCTGCGCAAACCGGCCAGGAGCCGGACAATGTCGTAGCCGCTGCGGAGCCGGAGCCGGAAGAGAAGGCTGACGAGCCGCAAAACCTGTCGGAAGTGGTCGTAACGTCTCGGCGTAAGGAAGAGAAGTTGCAGGAAGTACCGATTCCGGTGGCGGTAATCAATCGGGAAACGCTGGAGCGGGATAACGTGGTGTCGGTACAAGATTTTTCCCGGCGTGCGCCTAACCTGGGTGTGACCTCGGCGAATGCCCGGCAAACCAGTATCGCTTTGCGGGGTTTGGGCAAAAACAGCGGTAACGAATCCATGGAGCCCAGTGTTGGCGTGATGGTGGATAACGTCTGGCGGGCATGGGCGGGGGCAGCGTGGGCCAACTTTGCCGATTTGGATCAGGTGGAAGTGTTGCGCGGTCCGCAAGGTACGCTGCAAGGTAAAAACAGCAACCTGGGTTTGCTGAACATTACCACTAAAGCGCCTTCATTCAAGAACAGTTATTACGTGGATGGCTTTGCCGGGGATAGGGATACCCTGCAAGGCAAATTCGGCGCCACAGGCACCATCTTGCCCGGCTTATTAGCCTACCGGGCTTCGGGTTTTATCGATAAGCGCGACGGTTTTGTGAAGAACTTTGATGTGCATCGTAGCGAGGGTGATTTAGGCGAAACCAACGCCCTAGGCGGCCGTTTGCAATTTTTGTTTACGCCGAGCGAAGATTTGAGCGCGCGGGTGATTGTCGATAAAACTGCCTCGACTCAAACCATGAGCGTGCAACCCCTCATCGCCGATCCTACGCGCTTTGACGATGGCACCCTGCGAACCACTACCTTCAGCAGCCGGTTAGCCAGGGATTGGTTCAATACCCTGCGAACCAATGGCCAACCGGTGACCGTGATTGGTGATCCCAGAGCGATGGCGAACAACGAAAGGCGCCAATCGCGCGGCGACGGTTCCGGGGTATCGGCGGAAATTAACTGGGATGTGGCAGGACATCGGTTGACCTCGATTTCCGCTTACCGGGATGCGCTGTTTGAACCCAATCATGATGGCGAGTCCAGCACTGCTGACGTTGAGCGCATCTCCGGTTGGACGGTTAAAAACGAGCAATGGTCTCAGGAGTTGAGACTGGCGTCTAAAGACCCTGGACCCATCGATTACCAATTCGGCGTATTTGCGATGCGTGCTATCGCCAATACCTTTAATCAGCGCCTTTTCGGGGTCGATGCCGGCGCCTTTCATGCCAGCAATAGCCAGTACAGCCTGTTGAACGCCACTCCGGCGTCCCGGCAATTATTGGCGGCGTCCATGCGCGATACCATGTTGACGCAAAACGTGGTGCCTGCCACCGATAGCTATGCCGGCTACGGTCAGATTAACTGGCATGTCACCGATGATGCGACCTTGACCTTAGGCTTGCGCAATACCTTTGAACGTCGGGAAAACACCGGTTATAGCCGTAATTTGGGCGGGGTGGATTTAGATGCTTTGGGTGCTTCCTTAGGCTCTAATGCCGCGCAGATTGCAGCGGCCAAGGCTATCCGCAGCAATCGATTGGGGCCGGAATGGGACGCACCGCGGCAAGGTTTCGATCAGAATTCGCAAAACTGGTTGATTAACCCCAGTTACAAAGTGAATAAAGATTTGATGGTCTACGGTTCAGTGGCCGGCGGTCAAAAATCCGGGGCGGCGCAGTTCAACTTTAACACTGGGGCTACGGAAAACGTCAAACCGGAAGACGTGATGGACTACGAATTTGGTTTCAAGAGCACTTTGCTGGATCGCAAGCTGGTATTCAACGTCAACTTGTACCAAACCGATATTCAAAGTTATCAATCGCAGCTGGTGGCGGCTGACCCATTGCGGGCCGGTCAATTCTTGACGCAACTGGGCAATATCGGCGGTATTCAATTACGCGGTATCGAATTGGAAACCAATTGGGATATTACCCAAGGTTTGAATGTGTTCCTGAACGGCTCGTATAACAAAGCCATTTACACCGACTTTGCCAACGCGCCTTGCCCACCGGAAGCGAATAACAGCGGATATTGCGATCAAACCGGCAAAACCATCCCGAACGCGCCGGCGTTTACTGCCAACTACGGGGTAGATTACCGGGCGCCTTTAACCTTTGGTTACGGTAACGACTACGGTTTGCAGTGGCATGCTTATTTGATCGACAGCTTTAAATCCGCAGCTAACTATAACGCCAGTTTATCGCGCTATGGCAAGCAGGACGCCTATCACGTCACCGATGGTGGGATTGGTGTGGGTACCAAAAATGGTAAGTACAACCTGGATTTGGTCGGCAGAAACATTTTCGACACCATCTACTTTACCAATGCCAGTAACTTTTCCGGTACCGGCGCGGTTAGCGCGTCATTCGGCGATGCGCGTTACTACGGGGTGCACTTTAGAGCCAAGTTCTAATTTGAATAGTCGCCGGGCGGTTAGAGCGCCGCTCGGCAACCTGATTGATCGAAACATTTGCAAAGGAAATACTGATGTTATCTAAACACTTCTATTTACTGGGATTTAGCGCGTTGATTTATGCGGCGGCGGCCAGCGCCGACGACCCGGTTACCCCGGCAATTCCCGGCGTCGCTGCCGGTGGTGTGGTAGCCGAGTTAATCAAAGACGGCTTTAACGGGACCGAGGGGCCTATTGGTTATAGTGACGGCAGTTTATTGTTCACCGAAACCCAAGCCAACAAAATCATACGGATCGGCACGGACGATAAAGTCTCGACGTTTCTGGAAAACTCCAACGGCGCCAACGGCCTGGCGTTAACGCCCGATGGCGACATCGTCGCGGTACAAACCCTAAAAACCAAAGTCGGTGTGGTTTATCCCGCCAACAAGAAAAATACCTTGGCCGAAAATTATCAAGGCACGGCATTTCAGCGTCCCAACGATTTAGTCCGCGCTAGCAATGGCGGTATTTACTTTACCGATAGCGGCACCCGGCCTAGCAAGGAAAATCCCAATCCGCCGCCATCGCATCCTGGTGTGTTTTATATATCACCGGGCGGTGATTTGAAGCAACTGGCAACCGACATCGAGCGTCCCAACGGTATTCAATTGAGCAAGGACGAAAAGGTCTTGTACGTCGCCAATACGCAAGGCGAGCATATTCTGGCTTACGACATTGCCGCGGATGGCTCGATTCAGAATCGCCGCAACTTTGCCAAACTGGATGGCTGGAAAAAAGGTGAAGACGGTACTTGGTCCAGCGGCGCCGATGGCATTGCATTGGACGATGAAGGCAGATTGTATGTTGCCTCCAACGCCGGCGTAGAAATCATCAGCGCTAAAGGTGAGATTCTGGGCGTGATTCCGCTACCCAAAAAGCCGCAAAACCTGGCATTCGCCGGTATCGATAAGAAAACGTTATATGTAGTCGGTCGCGGCGCGGCCTATAAAATTCCGTTGCTGACTGCCGGTATTAGCAGTCGGCCGAAATAACATGGTGTTGTTGGTGCATCTGAATTAACCGGACTCTTAAACCATCGTCGCGCTGGCGAATTTAAAGGCTACCGCAATCATTCATCAAGCTCTCGTGGTGATAACCTCTAACGGGCAAGGATTTATCCTTTGCCCGTTTTTTTTGTCCGGTGTTTTTTGCCGGGATCCAAGTTTCGCAGATCGGGAAGTTACAAAGTGCCTGCTCGGCCTATCTGTATGCCTCATTTCTACATACCAAAACCACTTTATCAACACCGCCCTCAGTACCGCTCGCCTTTATGCCTTTGAGGGAACTGTCGAATGGCCAAGCACCTCAGGCTTCGACGAACTCAGCCCGAACGGGGCATCAGGGATAAATCGGGCCGGGTTAATCAACGGTTGGTGTGGTGCTAGCCCAGCAACAGCGCATGTTGCGCCCCTGCTGAATTTCCACCAGTTGCTTGGGCTTTACTTGGATATTTATGGATTTATCAAGTGTTATTGAATGGGGTGTTGAATAAATATACCGTTTTAAATCAATGATTAACAAGCTAATTATCGTTTTTGGTGGCAGGTGTTTTTTGAGTGGCATGCTAGTTGCTTTTTACCTAATGAGGAACCTTATTTACGCGCGCTAAACCGTGCAGTTAGCAAAATTAATAACAGGAAGAAATATTGATGAAAAACACGACCACTGCTGCTTTATTAGCTCTGATCTTGGCCGCTCCGGTAGCGTTTGCCGCCGACGCGGATGCAGGCAAAAAAACCGAGGCGCCGGCCGCACGGCCTTATACCTATAAAACCCCAAAATTGAATCGCGCGGAAATCGATGCCTTACTCGCCAAGCCTGAGCAAGTATTGTTTATCGATGTGCGCCGTCCCGATGAAATCAGCAAGATCGGTACCTTTCCCGTCTATTTGAATGTACAAATCGATGAACTGGATAAGGCTTTGCCGTTTATCCCTAAGGAGCGCTCCATCGTCACCGTGTCCAATCACGCCGGCCGGGCCGGTAAATCCGGTGATTTGCTGAGTGAAAAGGGTTTCAAAGTGGTTGGCGCGATAGGTTCGCAAAACTACGAAGAAGAGGGCGGCAAGATTACCAAAATCGTCCCGCCTGCGCCTAAGCCCGAAGAGCATGCCAAAGAGCAAGAGCACAGCAAAGGCCATAAGCATAAAGGTTAATTTCCGAATGAGGTTGGGTTAAGCCCCGGCTTCGTTCCATCAAGCTGTCATTTTGGAGGAATTCAATGAAAATAAAACTATATTGCGCGGTGGTCTGGGGACTGGCGCTGGCGCTTTCCGATGCAGCCCAGGCAGCAGAGGAAAAGCCGGCGACTGAAGCCGCCGCGCCCGCTGGACAACCGAAATCCAAACTCTGGTCATATCAACCGGTCAAAGCGCCTGCCGTGCCTGACGTGCAGCAGAAAGATTGGGTCAGAACCCCTATCGACGCTTTTGTGCTGGCACCTTTGGAAGCCAAAGGCATCAAGCCTTCACAGGATACCGACCGCGCGTCGTTCATCCGCCGGGCTACGCTGGATGTGTGGGGTGTCATTCCCACCCCGGAAGAAGTCGATGCGTTTGTTAACGATAAATCGCCTGATGCTTACGAAAAATTGGCGGACCGTTTGTTGGCTTCGCCGAAATACGGCGAGCGCCAAGGCCGTAAATGGCTGGATTTGGCGCGTTATGCCGATAGTACCGGTTTTCAAAACGATAACGACCGCTTGAACATGTGGCGTTACCGCGATTACGTGATCAATTCATTTAATCAGGACAAACCGTACAGTAAATTTATTCAGGAGCAATTGGCCGGCGACGAATTGTGGCCGGGCGACGAACAAGCCTTGGTGGCCACCGGCTTCATGGCGCAATTCCCGGACAACAGCAACTCCCGCGACTTGGTACAACGCAAATACCAAATCACCACGGACATTACCGATACCGTGGGTAAGGTGGTGCTGGGTCAAACCGTGGAGTGCGCGCGTTGCCATAACCACAAATTCGACAAGATCAGCCAGAAAGATTATTTCTCACTGCAGTCGTTCTTTGCCAACATCGCGCCGGTAGACAACATCCCCGCGAAGAAAGGCGAGGTGGAAAAAGCCTACGAACAACAGTACGCCAAATGGGAAGAGGCGACTAAAGAGATTCGCGCCAAGAAAAAAGCCATTATCGATACGCATAGGGAAGAGGCGCTTAAATATCACAAGGAACGTTATTTGACTGACTCGCGGGAAGCGATCTTCAAACCCAAGGAGCAATGGAACGCTCGCGACCGTTGGGTAAACCACCGTTTGGCCAATGTGACCGACGAAGGTAGCTTGGAATCGTATTTCCGGGAAAAAGGTGAAAGTACCGATGCCAAAACTCGCGATCCAAAAATCGCCGAGCAATGGGCTGAGTTGGAAAAACTGGATAAAGAACTTAAAAAATTCAACGATCTGAAACCCACCACATCCTCCAACACCATTTCGGCGATGACCGAACTGGGTCATCCGGATGCGCCGCCTAGCTATGTATTTGCGGTGGGCGATCACGAAAAGCCATTGGAAGAAGTGCAACCCGCGTTTCCGGAAGCGATTACCGACGAAAAACCAGACATCAAACCGTTGCCGTTTTCCTCCGGCCGCCGGTCAGCGCTGGCGAAATGGATTACCAGCCCGACCAATCCTCTGACCGCTCGGGTATTTACCAACCGGATTTGGGACCAATATTTCGGTAAAGGCATCGTCACCACCGTCAGCGATTTCGGTAAAGCCGGTCAAAAACCGACGCATCCCGAGTTGCTGGATTACCTGGCCTCCAAATTCGTCAACGACGGCTGGAGCGTGAAAAAACTGCACCGTGAGATTCTGTTGTCCAGCGTTTATCGCCAATCGTCGGATTACCGCGAAGATGTTGCCAAAGCCGACGGCGAAAACCAGTTGCTGGCAGTGTTTCCGCGCCAACGTTTGGAAGCGGAGCAGGTCAGGGATTCCTTGTTAGCTGCGGCTGGCAAGTTGGAAGAGAAAGTAGGTGGACCTAGCGTGTACCCGCCGTTGCCCAAAGCGATCAACACCGCCAGCGGCAACTTCCAAGGCGATCCAGCTTGGAAAACCTCCAAGGATGTTCACGATCAGAACCGCCGCAGTTTGTACATCTTTACCCGGCGCAGTATCCCGTATCCGATCCTGGACTCTTTCAACATGGCGTCGCCGCAGGAAGCGCACAGCAAACGCGAGGTCACCACTACGCCGTTGCAAGCCCTGACTCTGTACAACAGCGAGCTGATATTCGACTGGTCTAAATCCTTGGCTGGCCGGGTGATCAATGAAGCCGGTGAAGATGAAGAAGATCGCATCAGCAGACTGTATCAAATCTTGTTTGCGCGGCAACCGAAGGATGATGAGAAAGAGTCGTTGCAGGCCTTCTTGAATGAACAGGAAGCCATCATTCGCGCTAAGGCGGCGGATGGCAAGTTTGAAGTGAACGTACCGGCCGGCGTTAAGGACAAGCCGCTGGGTGACCCTGTTAGAGCCGCTGCATTCGTGGATTTGGTCCACGTGGTAGCCAACTCCAACGAGTTCATCTACCGGTTTTAACGATACATACGACTCGGTTTAAGTGGGCGTCTGCCAAATCGGCGGGCGCCTTACCCGACCCGAAGCAGTTGCCGACACAAAATACTATTCAAGAGGTTTAGATAATGAACAACAAATCACGTCGCGATTTTTTAATAAAAACCGGCTATGGCTTGGGCGGCTTGGCTGTCAGCGGTTTCCTGCCCGGTGGTGGCGTCATTGCCACTGCCCTGGCGGACGATCCTGCCCTGCAAGCCTTGGCCGGCGCCAATCCTTTAGCGCCGAAAGCGCCGCATTTTGCGCCTAAAGCCAAAACCGTCATCTGGCTGCACATGTCCGGTGCCCCCAGTACGCTGGACTTGTACGATTACAAGCCGCAGCTGGTCAAACAAGCCGGTACCGGTATTCCAGCGTCGTTTTTGCAAGGCATCAAAACCAGTACTCAAGGCGGTATCACCAAATTGATAGCCACCAAACGTGACTGGAAACAGCACGGTCAAAGCGGTGCTTGGTTTTCCGATTGGCTGCCCAATCTGGCGGAACATGCCGACGACTTGGCGTTTATTAAATCCAGCGTGACCGTTGGTGCAACCCACGATATTTCCATCATGAAGTTGAACACCGGCGGCTTGAACCCCGGCCGGCCAACACTGGGCGCTTGGGTGCAATATGCTCTCGGTTCGGCGAACCCCAATCTGCCTGCTTACGTGGTGTTGTATAACGACAAACGGGAACCACGCGGCGGTGTGACCAACTGGGAATCCGGCTTTTTACCCGCGGTTTATCAAGGTACGCCGTTCCGTCCCGGCAATTCGCCGATTCTGCATTTGAACAACCCGGAATATCTGGCTAACGCGGAAAAACGCCATGCGCTGGACTTGTTGAAGCAGATTAATCAACAACATGCATCCAACTATCCCACCGATAGCGAACTGCAAGCCCGCACCGAATCTTACGAGCTGGCTTACCGCATGCAGGAAACCGCACCGGAAGCGGTTGACTTTAGTAAGGAATCCGATGCAACCAAAGCGCTGTATGGCTTGAACGACGAAATCACCCGCCCCTACGGCGAGTTGTTGTTGCGTGCCAGACGCTTGACCGAACGCGGCGTGCGTTTCGTGCAAGTCGTATCCGGCCCGACCGACATCAAAGGCGACAGCCGCGATTGGGACGCGCACCAAAACATCGAAGACAACCACAGCAAGCATTCAAAAATTATCGACAAACCAATCGCCGGTTTGTTGAAAGATTTGAAAGCCAAAGGTTTGCTGGATGACACCCTGGTGGTGTGGACCTCCGAGTTCGGCCGCACCCCATGGAGCGAATCCGGCGACGGTCGCGACCACAATCCTTGGGGCTATACCCAATGGATGGCGGGCGGCGGCGTCAAAGCCGGTTACACCCATGGCGGCACCGACGAGCTGGGCGTACAAGCTATCAAAGGTACCGAAGTGGATACCTACGACTTGCATGCTACCGTGTTGAACCAGTTGGGTCTGGATCACTTGAAGCTGATTTACAAGTATCAAGGCCGTTCGGAACGTCCAACCGTGGTGTACGGCAAAGTGATCAAGGAATTGATTGCTTAAGGTTGGGCTTAACAGCTTACCCGAAGGCTTGGCGCTTTCGGGTAAGCGATTCGCTGAGCCGGCTATTGGCCGGGACAAGGCGAATTTGAACCAATGTGGACATCTCTGAAATTCCTTCTTTATCAAACAGGGCGTTAGGACGACGCTGTCAGGTGAGCGTTTATCCCGGCAAGGAGGCTGGGGCCAATGGACGGCAGGCCGGTTATCTCCCGGTAATACGCGCAGCCGGGCCTTTGTGGGGGCCTTGGGTGACAGTGGGTCGTTTGAGTCCTGTTTGGCGAAGAGGGAATTTTAGAGATGTTCCGAGAACATTATTTAATAAGGCGGGTAATGCCGCGACAGGGTTAACGATATGCGAAAGACGATTTATCTTTTCGGAATTGGGTTGGTTCTCAGCAGCAGCGCGGTGATTGCCGAAAGCGAATTTGATTTCGAAGAGTTAATGAATGATGTGGAAACCAAAATTCAGGAAGTGCAAAACAATATTGCCGCCAAGGACGCCAACACCGCGGTAACCCAAGCCAAGCAATTACAGGACGAATTCAAACTGGTCGAAGGATTTTTTGCCAAGCGTGGCAACGCTGACGACGCCACGCATAACGCCAAGGAATATCAGGACAAGGCGGCGAATATTCAGAATGCACTGACGGCTGGCGATTTCGATACGGCTGCTGTGGCCGCCAACGACTTTTCCAAACAATGCCGCGGCGCCTGCCACGACAAATACAAACCCCTCTAATTGAAGCATTATGAAAAACTTATTTTTGAAAAGCCTGCTGCCTGCCGTATTTGCTTTGCCGGTGATGGCCGCGCTCCCAGAAGGCCATCCGGCCCCGGATTTTCAAGCGCAAGCCTCCCTGGCCGGCAAGGCTTTTAATTACACGCTGGAAGATGCTTTGAAAAAAGGCCCGGTCGTCGTTTACTTCTATCCGTCCGCTTATACCGGCGGTTGTAATTTGCAGGCGCATAGTTTTGCGGTCAATCACGAAAAATTTGCCGCCGCCGGCGCCAGCATCGTCGGTGTCTCGCTGGACAGCATCGAACGCCTGAACGACTTTTCCGCCGACCCCAATTATTGCGCCAGCAAGTTTCCGGTGGCATCCGATGCCGACGGCAAAATCTCCGGCAATTACGATATTGCCGTGAAAGCCGCCGCGCCGGGTAAAACCGATAGCCGAGGCGTGGAAATCAACCACGGCTTTGCCGAACGCACTACGTTTGTGATCACGCCGAACGGCAAAATCGCCGCGACCTTGGGCGGCTTGAAGCCGGAAGAAAATGTCGCCAAAGCACTGGAAATCGTGGAAAAGCTCGCCGCTGAGCGACCGAAGGCGAACTAGGCATGGGGTTTTGCCGTTGGCTAAGTGCTGTGTCGCCCGAAACCAAACGCCGCAGAGCAAGGCGTAATTGGCGCCGCCGCAGTCCGTGGCTGGCCGTCAGTACCTTTGCCTTGTTGGCCTCGGCGAAAACTGTATTCGCGGAGCAGGGCGCTGAGCTTGCCCAGCAGCGCATCGGCACCGGCAATCCGGTCGCCGGTAAACAAAAGTCGGCTGACGAACGTTGCCAGGAGTGTCATGGCGAAGACGGCAACAGCGGCGATGTCAGAATTCCCAGCCACGCCGGTCAATACGCCGGTTATTTGGTTAAACAACTCAGAGATTTTAAATCCGGCACCCGCAGCCATGAAATCATGAATGTGATGGCCGCCGATCTGACTCAAGAAGACATGGCCGACATCGCCGCTTATTTTGCCAGCCAACAAGTCATGCGCGGCGACCGGATTGCCGACAATCCGCTCGCTAAAAATTTGTTTTTAAACGGCGATGCAGCCCGGGATTTACCTGCGTGCGCCAGTTGCCACGGCGAAAACGGTAAAGGCAAGGTGGTGGATAACGTCATTTACCCGGTGATAGGTGGCCAGCGTCGGGTTTATCTGCGCAGTCAATTGACCAATTGGAAGCTGGGCGAACGCAAAAATAGCCCGGAAGCCGTGATGAACAAAGTCGCCAAGTCCTTGAACGACGACGAATTGAATGCCTTGGTCGAATACCTATCGGGCTTGTAAGCAGATGCGTGTCCCGCCGGAAGCTTATTCCCATCCTTTTTACGGAGTTGATATGAAACGTTTTTTTCTGGGTAGCGCACTATTGCTGTTAGTCGCGTTCTCGGCGCTGGCCGGCTTGCAAGAAGGCGATGTGGCACCCGATTTCCAGACCCAAGCCTCGTTTGCCGGCAAGCCGTTTGCCTATTCCTTGAAGGAAGCGCGCGGCAAGGGTCCAGTGGTGGTGTATTTCTATCCGACCGCTTACGGGCGCGGCTGCAATATTGAGGCAAGAACCTTTGCGATCAATCACGACAAATTCGCCGCCGGTGCGACGATTGTGGGCGTGTCTTTGGATAGCATCGAGCGGTTGAACGAGTTCTCGGCCGATCCTGAGTACTGCGCCAGCAAATTTCCGGTGGCCTCGGATGCGGACGGCAAGATCGCCAATGCTTACGGCTTGAGCGTGGACGAGTCGAAAACCGGGCGCTTGGACAGCCGCGGCGTACAAGTCAATCACGGTGCCATCACTAGGACCACGTTTGTGGTAGCGGCGGACGGCAAGATTGTCGCCAGCGTCGGCGACTTGCAACCCGCCGAAAATGTCGAAAAGGCCTTGGAGATTGTGCAAGGTTTAGGTAACTCCGCGCAGGCGGGCCAATAAGGGTTTAAGGAAGTGTGCAGTAGGGGGCGAAGTGCAAAGTTATTTTCAACGGATAGTGTCATCAACAAAGGGCGTTTAGGAGGGCGGCAATGAAAAAGTCTTTGAATTGGTTGTTATATGAAACCCACCGCTGGCTGGGGGTGGTTTTGGCTTTGTTCATGTTTTTCTGGTTTTTTACCGGCATCGCGATTATCTATTCGACGCCGACTACGCAAAGCCGCAGCCAGCAATTGGCGCACGCGGAAAGCCTGGCACCCGAAGCCGGCTGGTTGAGTCTGGGCGAAGCCTGGGACCGCAGTGCCGAGCAGCGCAAGCTGTTTGCCGCGCAGCATCAATCCAAGCCGGCCAACATGGGTGAACATGGCACGCAAGCTAAAACCGAAGCGGGCAATGGGGCCGAAGCGTCTGTCGGTATAGCCGAGGCCCGCTTGGTAAGACGTAACGACGAGCCGTTTTGGCTGGTGGAAGATACCAAAGGTGCGCGCTTTGCGCTGTCCGCACTGGACGGCAGCTTGCGCGAAACTTCAGTGGAGCAGGCGTTACGCATCGCCGACGACTGGTTCAAACGCGAGGGTATTAACCATAATTTGCAAGTAGTGGAAACGGTGGAAGCGCCGATTATTCTGCGCAATCAGGAGGCTTTGCGGCCGTTTCATCGGGTAGCTAGCGACGACGGCGACGAGTTGTTGATTTCGGCACGTACCGGCGAAGTGCTGCATGCCTCGACCCGCGTCGATAGGGCGTTTTACTACGCCGGCAATTGGCTGCATTTATTCAAACCTTTAGAGGCCATCGGTCTGGGCCAATATCGCCACGATGTGCAATTATGGTCGGGCTTGGGCGCGACTATTGCGTGCATCACCGGTTTAATTATCGGTTGGCTGCGCTGGCGGCCGGGTTTTAACGGCAAGCCCACTTACTCGCAAGGCCGCACGCAACCGTACCGGGAGTTTTGGTTTAAATGGCATTTCTGGAGCGGTTTGATCGGCGGGACCGTCGCGCTGTTCTGGGCGCTGAGCGGATTTATCGATACCAATCCCGGCAAATTATTTTCCGAAGCCAATCCATCCCGGCAAGAGCTGAACCGTTATTTGGGCAAGGTGTTACCCGAGGCGATGCGCAATTGGCAACCCGGCCCGCTGAATACGGCCGAGGGTAAGGACATCGTCGAGTTGGGTTGGCGCCGCTTGGGCGGTGAAGCGGTGTTATTGGCTTATGGCCGCGATGGTCAGCGATTACCGCAAGCGGTGGATGGGGCGGTTCAGCAATTCAATAAAATCTCGGTAACCGACGCGATTATGCGTGTGTCGCAAGATACGCCCATCGCCAGTCAGGAACTCTTGGAAGACTACGACAGCTATTATTACCGGCGGCACCATCAAAGCTTGGTGGAAAAGCCGTTGCCGGTGGTGGCGGTGCAGTTGGCGGACGCAGCCGGCACCCGGTTTTATCTGGACCCGCAAGACGGTAGCTTGCTGGCCAAACTGGATCGCAGTCGGCGGGTGTTTCGCTGGTTATATTCCGGTTTGCATCATTGGGATTTCGGTTGGTTGTATCACCGGCCAATTTGGGATGCCTGGATGTTGACCTGGGTGGGTTTCGGTTTGGTATTGGGCGCCAGTTCGCTGGTGGTTGGATGGAAACGGTTGGTCAAAACCTTTAAGCCGAAAAAACGCAAGGCGGCCGGACCGCAGTCGGTGCTGGAACTGGCTACGGAAACCCGTAGTTAAGATAAATGCTCGGTAACGCCAGGATAATTGGCGTTACCGATAAGCTAAGATATAAGCCGAGAACCAAGATGGTTTTATAGCGGCTTTTTCGCACTTCCTCACATTGAAAGTGCTGCTAAAAATAGGTTGGCATGTCCAGCGCGAGTATTTGAGGCCAAGACTGTATGCCGCCTTGACCTCAAAATGTTAGGCTAGAACCGCCGAGAAGTGCACTGCAACCGTTTTAGGGTTGCCGTTAACCTATCGATTTCCTCGTAAGTGTTATAAAACGCCAACGAGGGTCTGACGGTACTTTCCAAGCCAAAGCGGCGCAAGATGGGCTGTGCGCAATGATGTCCGGAGCGCACGGCAATGCCGGCCTCATTCAAGGCTTTACCAATATCTTGAGTGCTATGACCGTCTATCACGAACGACGCCACGCTGGTTTTTTCCGGCGCGGTGCCGATCAAACGCAGACCCGGTATAGCTTGCAAGGCATGCATCGCATAAACCAGCAACTCATGCTCGTAGCGAGCTATATTTTCGATACCGATCTTGTTCAGGTATTCCAGCGCCGCACCCAAACCCACCGCATCGGCAATATTGCCGGTGCCGGCTTCGAATTTGGCGGGTGCCGGTTGGTAGACGGTTTTCTCGAAGGTGACGTCTTCGATCATATTCCCGCCGCCTTGCCAAGGCTGGGTAGCCTCCAGAACTTCCGCCTTGCCGTACAGCACGCCGATACCGGTCGGACCGAAGATCTTGTGGCCGGAAAACGCCAACCAATCGCAATCCAAGGACTGTACATCAACCTTCAGATGCGACACCGATTGCGCGCCGTCCAGCAATACTTTCGCCCCGGCCCGGTGGGCTAGTTCGATCATTTCCTGCGCCGGCGTGACAGTACCTAAAGCATTGGAGACCTGGGTAAACGACACCAGCTTGGTTTTGGCATTCAGCAGTTTTTGATACTCGGACAAAATCACTTGGCCGTTATCGTCGACCGGGATCACTCGGAGTACCGCACCGGTTTCCGCGCATAATTGCTGCCAGGGCACGATATTGGCGTGATGTTCCAGCCAGCTGATGACAATTTCGTCGCCCGCGCCAATGTTTTGCTTGCCCCAACTTTTGGCTACCAGATTGATGGCTTCAGTAGCGCCACGCACGAAGACCACTTCATCGGCGGACGAGGCATTGATAAAACGCGCGACGATTTGTCGTGCGCCTTCATAGGCATCGGTAGCTCGTGCCGCCAATTCATGCGCGGCACGGTGGATGTTGGAGTTTTCGTTCTGATAAAACTCGGAAATCCGATCAATCACCACCTGCGGCTTTTGCGTAGTGGCGGCGTTATCCAGCCAGGCCAGCGGGTAACCGTTTACCCGCTCTTGCAAAATCGGAAAATCTCGCCGCACTGCATGTACGTCAAACGGCGGATGCGCAGAACCTAAACCCGGACTTTGCGCCGCGCGAGCCAATGCCGATACGTCGTTTAAAAAATAAAACGATGATGCGCTAGGCGTGGTGGGTTGGCTTTTACCGAACGGTGTGGCAAGAGTGGTTTGCAAATCCGCCGTGCCGGGCAAAGCAAAACTGCGTTGCACCAAGGCTGAGATAGCCGTGTCGTCGATGCCAGGCCGGGAGTCGAAACCGGAACTGACGTTATTAAACGGTACGGCAGTTGCCGCCGAGACCGGTACGGTATCGATGGCTTCGCCAGCATTAGGCACTTCCAGGAAAATCTGATTGGCCAAGCGCGTCAATTCGGCGGCATCCGGCAAGCCCGCGGGCACGGTGCCGCCGCTCAGCGCTTGTTGCGCCAGGCCAGCCAGGTCAACGTTATTGGTAGTCATAGTAGTTGCCTATTTCGACATTCTCCAATACGCCGATGGCGTCCTCGGTCAACACCGCCAGCGAGCAATACAGGGAGACCAGATAGGAGGCGATAGCTTTGTGGTTGATGCCCATGAAACGCACGGACAGGCCCATGCTCAGTTCGTCGGTCAGATTGGGTTGATACAAACCGACTACGCCTTGACGGCTTTCGCCGGTGCGCAACAGCAGGATATTGGTTTTGCCGTTGGTGATTTTTAGCTTGTCGGTCGGAATCAAAGGCAGGCCGCGCCAAGTTAAAAATTGCGAACCGAACATGGAAATGGTTGGTGGCGGTGTGCCGCGGCGAGTCGCTTCGCGGCCGAAGGCGGCGATGGCGCGTGGGTGGGCCAGGAAGAAGGCGGGTTCTTTCCAGACTCGGGCAATCAATTCGTCCAGGTCGTCAGGAGTTGGCGAGCCTTTGCGGGTTTGCACTTTTTGCGCGGGCGCGACGTTGTTCAACAAGCCGTATTCGGCATTGTTGATCAGCTCGCTTTCTTGACGCTCTTTGACGGTTTCGATGGTCAAGCGCAGCTGTTCGTGGATTTGGTTGTAAGGGCTGCTGTACAAATCGGCCACGCGGGTGTGAACGTCTAGCACGGTGTTGACGGCGTTCAAGCGATATTCGCGACCCCATTCTTCGTAATCCACATAGGTTTGCGGCAACACTTTTTCGTCCAGGCTGGAGCAATCCACGGCGATGCTGGTTTCGCTTTTCACTTTGTTGACCCGGTAAATACCCGCTTCGACTGGTACCCAGTGCATTAAATGCACCAGCCAGCGAGGCGTGATCGTACCCATCATGGGCACGGTTTTGGTGGCGTTGGATAAGGTGCGCGCAGCGACGTCGCCTAACGCGGTATGGGCTTGATGAATGTCTGACATGGTGATTTTCCTTTCTTAGTGGGTGGTGGTTGGTTAAAGTGTTTTTAGTGACTGATTAATCAATGTTGGTTTGAAAAAGCGCCGATTTGCCGTTGAGATTAAATCCCGCCGCCGCCGGCAAATACTTCCGTGCGATTCTGGCCCTGGCTGACCAGGCTGTCCGGCGGCACGCTGTGGGTGAGCCAGACGTTGCCGCCTATCGTCGAGCCGCGGCCAATGGTGATACGTCCCAGGATCGTGGCACCGGCATAAATCACCACATCGTCTTCAACGATGGGGTGGCGGGCGTTACCCTTGACCAGAATGCCGTTGTCGTCCTTGTCAAAGCGTTTGGCGCCCAGCGTCACCGCTTGATATAAGCGCACTCGGCGGCCGATGACTGCCGTTTCGCCGATTACCACACCGGTGCCGTGATCGATAAAAAAGCTTTCGCCGATTTGCGCGCCCGGATGGATGTCGATCCCAGTGGCGGAATGCGCAACTTCGCTGATCACGCGCGCCACCAACGGCAGACCCAATTGGTACAGCACATGCGCTAGTCGGTGATGAATCACCGCGGTGATGCCTGGATAGCAAACCAACACTTCATCGGCGCAACGCGCGGCGGGGTCGCCCTCGTAGGCAGCTTGAATATCTGTGTCGATCAATTGCCGCACAGCAGGCAACTGGGCCGCAAACTGCCGGGTGATGTCTGTCGCTTGGCTGCGAGTATCCACGGATAGGCCTTGCTGTTCGGCGACAAATTGCAATTCCAGGCCGATTTGCCGTTGCAATTGCCGTAGCAGACTATCCAGCGTGTGGCCGACGAAATAATCGATGCCTTCGTCAGTCAGGTCGGGCATTCCCAGCCGGTTTGGGAACAGCGCCGCGCCCAAGTTGTCGACGATTTGGCTCAAAATCTTACGGGAAGGCAATTTGGGCGGATGTTCACGGCGATGCCGGTTTTCCAGAGATTGCAGGCGCAGTTCGCGCAGTTCTGCAACCAGAGCATCGATTTCCCAGCGTTGGCCGTGTTCGCTTAAGGTCATAGCGCTACACCTTGCGGATCGAACAGGCCTTCGAACAAGGCCGAGCTCAAGTAGCGCTCGCCGGAATCCGGCAAGATGACCACAATGGTTTTGCCTTCGTGTTCCGGACGCTTGGCCACCCGCACCGCGGCGGCCACTGCCGCACCGCAGGAAATGCCGGCCAAGATGCCTTCCTCGCGCGCCAGGCGGCGGGCATAGGCTATGGCATCGTCGTTACTGACCAAGGCAATTTCGTCAACCAAGGATAAATCCAGTACATCCGGCACGAAACCGGCACCGATGCCCTGGATCTTATGGGGCGCCGGCTGTAGCGGTTCGCCAGCCCGGAACTGTGTTAACACTGGGCTAGTTTCCGGTTCTACCGCAATAGAAATGATAGGTTTGCGTTGTTTGAATTTGATATAGCGCGAAACCCCGGTAATCGTGCCGCCGGTACCGACGCCGGAGACTAAAATGTCGATGGCACCGTCGCTGTCGGTCCAGATTTCCGGGCCAGTCGTTAGTTCGTGGATGCTGGGGTTGGCGGGGTTTTTAAACTGTTGCAGCAGTACATAGCGGTCCGGATCGGAGGCCGCAATTTCTTCGGCTTTGGCTATCGCGCCTTTCATGCCCTTGGCGCCTTCGGTGAGGACCAGTTTGGCGCCATAAGCCACCAATAATTTGCGCCGTTCCAGACTCATGGTTTCCGGCATGGTCAGGGTCAGTGGAATGCCGCGCGCGGCGGCTACGAAGGCTAGGGCGATGCCGGTATTGCCGCTGGTGGGTTCTATCAGTTCTTTGCCGGCGGTCAGCAAGCCGCGTTGCTGGGCGTCGTTAATCATCGCCGCGCCGATGCGGCATTTCACGGAATAAGCCGGATTGCGGCCTTCGATTTTAGCCAGCAAAGTCACCGGCGCGCCGTCGGTAATGCGGTTTAGCCGGACTAATGGGGTTTTGCCTATTGATTGCGAGTTATCTGGATACCAATGCGTCATGACGGTATTACTCCCTGTCGGTTTTCTGCGGGCCAAAAAAAAGCCAGCAGCCTGCTTATCAATTCAGGCGTACTGGCTTCCGGTGGTCCGGTCAGCGATTTTTTTTAAAGTACTTGGTTTAAACGAAGGCTGTCAATACAGGTTCGATTGGTTCGGTTATCTGTAATGCCTATTTGAGATATATAAATCTAAAAATATGATTTACCTCGGTGCAAGGAGCTTGCGGCGGTGGTTGGGCGGTTTGTAAGTCTTTGTTTTTGCGTGAAGGATCGCAAAGTCGAATTTTTTACGGCGGTTCTTATGATAAATAGCGAAATCAAAACCGAAATTCGTGCCGGATTTTAATATTCATGCTCCTTGGCGGCTTTGGCAAGCAGCTCGTTAATGAAATATTGCAAATAAGTGGGTAGATATAATTGCTTCAAATAGGCGATTTTCGTCATCGAGCGTGGGATCAGGTGCGATAAATCCCTGGCGACCAAATCATTGTCGTTGCGCGCTTCGTAAGACGTACCGGCGATAATCCCCACGCCCAAGCCCAGTCTGACATAAGTTTTGATAATGTCCGAATCGGCGGCGGACAGCGTGATGTCCAGTTCCTTACCCGCGTTCTTAAAGGCTTTTTCGATGGTCGAACGGCCGGTATAGCCTTGCGAGTAGGTCAAAATCGGAAATGCGGCCAGCCGGCCCAGTGTCACATCGCCTTGCGCCAAGGGGTGATGGCGCGGCACTACGGCGATGTGTTGCCATTCGTAGCAGGATTTGACGACCAGTTTTTCGTCCTCGTCCAGCTTTTCGGTGCAGATGGCAATATCCGCCCGATGCTGATGGAGCTGCTCTATTAATTCTTGCGGCGACGATTGCACCATGTAAATGGTGATGCCCGGATATTTCTCCCGGAATTTTTGCACCGGCTCCGGCAGCAAGTATTTTGCTTGAGTATGGGTGGTTGCTATATGCAAGGCACCGTTGCGATTCTCCCGAAAATCGTCGGCTATCGACAGGATGTTTTTTTTGGCTTGATTGATCCTATCCACCTGTTCCATCACCTGCTCTCCCAGCGGTGTCAGGCCCAGCAGTTTTTTGCCGTGGCGTTCGTAGAGCGGCGAGCCCAATTCCTCCTCCAATAATTGTAACTGTCGGCTGGCGGCCGACTGCACGACATGCATGATTTCCGCGGCTTTGGATTGGTTGAACTGGGTGTCCTTCAGGACGCGCAATAATTCAAGCTGATTTAGATTCATATCGGTCTTTCCATGGGGTGATTTGAGCGATGGGCAACAATCGCGAACCGGGTACAAATGCCGGTACCGGGCTATGTTTGGCATAGCCCGAACTATGAGGGGTGCTGTCAATTAAACCAATGCGCTTGTTTGATATGCACCGCCACGCGGTCGCCCTTGTTTAAATTCAGTTGTTTGAAGCGTTCGTTGGGCATCTCCGCAAACAGCGTCGCACCGGAACCGTTATGTTGCGGATTGAACAGTTCGATGCGTATCGTCGCGCCCAGATGTTGCCAGTCTTTCAAAGTTACCGGCGAACCGGAGGCTTCTTCGGCTTTGACGATGTCGATATGATGCGGGCGGACGTGTGCGAAGATGCCTTGCGGTTTTTCCGCCAGAATCCCTGCGCGTTGCAGCCAGTTGCTTTCGGTTTCCGATAGATCGAAGACGTTGGTTTGCCCGATGAATTTGGAAACAAAGGCATTGGCCGGATGATCGTAAATATCGGCCGGGGCGCCTTGTTGCTCGATGCGGCCTTGATTCAATACGACGACTTGGCTGGCGACTTCCATGGCTTCTTCCTGATCGTGGGTCACAAAAATACTGGTGACATGCAACTCCTGATGCAGATTGCGCAGCCATTGCCGCAGATCTTTGCGCACGCTGGCGTCCAACGCGCCGAACGGTTCGTCCAGCAACAATACGCTGGGTTCTACGGCCAGGGCTCTAGCTAAAGCTATCCGCTGCCTTTGGCCGCCTGATAATTGATCCGGGAAGCGGTCGGCCAGCCAATCCAGTTGTACCAACTCCAACAAAGAGTGCACTTTTTTGCTGATAAAGGCTTCGGTAGGCCGTTCCTTGCGCGGCTTGACCCGCAAACCGAAGGCGATGTTGTCGAACACCGTCATATGCCGGAACAAGGCGTAATGTTGAAACACAAAACCAATCCCGCGCCGGCTGACATGTTGCTCGGTCTTGTCTTCGCCGCTGAGCAGTACCCGGCCGAAATCCGGGGTTTCCAGGCCGGCGATGATTCTGAGCAGGGTGGTCTTGCCGCAACCGGAGGGGCCCAGCAGAGCTACCAGCTCGCCTTCCGGAATTTCCAGGTTGACGTCGTACAAGGCGGCAAATTTGCCGAAGTTTTTGCTGATGTTGTTTAGCAGAATACTCATGTTTTTATCTCAATACCGGATGTTAAACGCCTCAGAATGTCGGCGTATTTTCGTCTTTAGGCTCTGGCCTGCTTCCATTCCAAAACGCTTTTCAAAACCAGCGTAACGATGGCCAGACAGGCTAATATCGAGGCGCTGGAAAAAGCGCCGATCACGTCGTAATCGTTGTAACTGACTTCCACATGCAAGGGCAGGGTATTGGTCACGCCGCGAATATGTCCGGATACCACGGACACCGCGCCGAATTCGCCCATCGCCCGGGCGTTGCACAGCAACACGCCGTACAGCAAAGCCCATTTGATATTGGGTAAAGTCACTTTAAAAAATGTCTGCCAGCCGCTGGCACCTAGCGATAGCGCCGCTTCTTCCTCCTCGTTGCCCATTTCCTGCATCAGCGGAATCAGTTCGCGCGCCACAAAAGGAAAGGTGATAAAGATGGTTGCGAGCACGATGCCGGGTACCGCGAATATCACTTTAATGTCATGCTCGGAAAACCAATGTCCGAACCAGCCTTGAGCGCCGAACATCAGCACAAAAATCAGGCCCGAAATAACCGGCGATACCGAGAATGGCAAATCGATCAAGGTGGTCAATAAGCTTTTGCCCCAAAACTCAAAACGGGTGATGGCCCAGGCGGCGGCGACGCCGAATACGGTATTCAGCGGAACCGTTATCAATGCCACCAGCAAGGTCAGTTGCATCGCGGCGATGGCATCCGGTTGCGCCAGCGCTGTCCAATAGGCTTGCCAACCTTTGGAGAAGGCCTGATACAACACCAAACCCAGCGGGACGCAGAGAAACAACACAATAAAACCTACCGCGATGCCGACCAGGCCCCAGCGCACCCAAAACGGGTCGTGTAGCGCTTTGAAGTGTGCTTGGCCGGTGGCGTCGCTAATCACATGAACATTGGCGTGCATGATGTCTCCTAAATTTGCCCGGAGCGGCGGCGCGCCCAGAGCTGCAATAAATTAACGATCAGTAGCAACAAAAACGACACTAGCAGCATCGTCAGTGCAATCGCCGTCGCCCCGGCATATTGGTACTGCTCCAGTTTGGTGATGATCAATAACGGGACGATTTCCGAGACATAAGGCAGATTGCCGGCGATAAAAATCACCGAACCGTACTCTCCCACCCCGCGGGCAAACGCCAGCGATACGCCGGTTAACAGTGCCGGAAAAATGTTGGGAAAGATCACCTGCGCAAACACTTGTAAGCGAGTAGCGCCCAGACTGGAGGCCGCTTCTTCCATCGTGGTATCAAATTCCTGCAATACCGGCTCGATGGTCCGCACCACAAAAGGAATGCCGATAAAAATCAATGCCACCACTATGCCCAGCGGCTTATAAGCTACTTGCACGCCCAATGAGCTCATCAACCATTTACCCAGCAGGCCGCTGGGCTGAAAAATGGTCGCTAATATGACGCCGGCCACCGCCGTCGGTAAGGCAAAGGGTAGATCGATTAAAGCGTCCAAGAAGCGTTTGCCGGGAAAGGGATAACGCACCAACACCCAGGCAATCACAAAACCAAACAGGCCGGCCACCAAGGCGGCTATCAGAGAGGTACCGAAACTGACCCGGAACGACGATACCACTCGATTATTGCTAATGATGTCCACATACTCGCCCCAACCCAGTTGCAAGCTCTTAAATACCAGGGTGCTCAAGGGGATCAGTACCACCAGTCCAAGGTAGAACAAGGTGTAGGCCAGTGCCGGTCGAAAGCCCGGCATGATGTTGCTTTGAGTCATGGTGTTTCTCTGGAAACAGTCAGTAGGTGCTGACAGGATAGAGAAACTTAAATGCCAACGGAAATGATATAAATTGAATTGATAATCTTTTATTTAGATAACAATCGGGCGAATTTTGGCTATTGCGGCCAGGATGGGAGGGTAAATATTCGCCATGTTATATATCCAATTAACAGATATATATTTCTGTTTATATCGTTTTCAATCGCTTTGTGGTTTTCTTACCATTTGTCCCACGGTCATTGGCGCTAATGCTGCCAAGACAAGGATTCATCAAACCACGATAACCCACCATACCTCAGGAGGCTATATGGCGATTGAACTTAACGGCCATGCATTGAAGCAAGGCGATAACAAGGAGATTGCATTGCAAATCGCGACGATTGTGCAGGATATTCGGTTTGGCTCGGTTGAAGTCGTGATTCACGACGGCCGCATCGTCCAGATCGACAAGCGCGAACGTTTTCGGCTGGGCCAGCAAAAAGATTCTGCATTAGCGGGTTCCAACTAGACTAAGGCTAACGCCGCTAAATAGTTGTTCGCTTGTTGCCACTCAGCCCAAGGACGGCGAGATGAGCAGAATCTTTTTGTGTACCGGCCATTAACTACTCTAAACCCACAGTTACCCACATGAAACGACCTTTAATTTATACAGTACGGGCAGCAGGTGCACTTGGCTTGTTGCTGGCTTGGCCGGCCCTGGTCAACGCCGAAGATTATTATGTCCCGACCAAAGGCTATCGCGTCGAACCTGCGCCAACCGATCCGCCTTTGTACGTGCGCAATTTGAGTAAAACCCAGTTCGAGCAATTTCGCGATGTGAAATGGCTGGATGTCGGGCTGGATTTTCGGACCCGCTACGAATACCGCGAAAACGACTTTAGGCCGCAACGCTCGGGCACCTCAGAGTGGCGGCCCGATGCCGATAACCTGTGGCTGCTCAGGACCCGCGCCTACGTCGGCATCAAAGAAATCCTCGATCCGTTACGCTTTGCAGTCGAAATGGAGGATGCGCGCAGTTATAACGGTTTGTACCCCAAAACCGATGCCGATGTGAACGAGTTTGAGATGATCCAGGGCTATGGTGAGTTGTATTTCGCCGATGCCTTAGGCCATAACCGGCCCCTCAGCATTCGTGCCGGCCGTATGCACTTGGAATTGCTGGATAGGCGTTTGATTGGTAACAACGAGTTCCGTAATACCACCAACAACTTCGAAGGTTATCGAGTACACTTCGGCAAGAAACAGAATGACTGGGATTTGGATACTTTTGCCTTGCAACCGGTGGAGCGCTACAAATACGAATTCGACCAACCGGATGAAGACACCTGGATCTACGGTGCCGTACTCAGCCTGAAACAATGGTCCGAGTTTGTCACCATCCAGCCTTATTTCCTGGGTCGCAAAACCGACGGTGATCCCGCCAACCGGGTGGCAGCCAATCGCAAGGCCAGTATGGATATTTATGCGCCGGGTCTTAGGGCTTATGGCTTTTTCGGCGGCGGCTTTGATTTCGATGCCGACATCAACAAGCAATTCGGACGCTTCGGTTCCTTGTCCGGGACGCGGGAGACCTTACGCCAGCACGACGCCTTGGCCTACTCTTTGGAATTAGGTTACAGCTTCGATCACGATTGGAAACCCCGCGCCAGTCTCTATTACGGCTACGGCACGGGCGATAAAAACGCCGGCGACAATATCAACCAACGCTTTGATGCCTTCTACGGCTTTAACCAACCCTGGTCGCGAAACGATTATTTCTCCTGGGACAATATCATCGCGCCGAAGGCCAGACTGGAGTTTTCGCCCTACAAAGACGTGCGTATCGATACCGGCTACAACGCTTACTGGGAGGAAAGTGCGGCCGGAGGCTGGAACCGGGCCGGCTTGCGCGATACCACGGGCCGCAGCGGGACTTTCCTGGGACACGAGTTTGATATTCGCCTGCGCCATAAACTGAATGCCTATGTGGATTGGAGCATGAGCTATGCACGATTTACCCCTGGCGACTTCACCGAAGCCAGAGCCGTAGGCGTGTCGCAAGGCGGGCAGGGCTCTTATACCAGCGAACCGAGCAATTTCTTCTACTTCGAAGTATCTTTAAACGCCTTTGGCGATGGTAAGCCTACTTACAAATAAACACTCCTGCCGGCGCGGGTGCGACAACGTTTAAGAACCCGGCCAATAAGCAGCCGGGCTATTTAAATTAGAAATCCCCCAGGCAGTCGCTATACTCTCAGCACGAGGAGGGTTTATGCGTGAAGCAATGGCGCCTGCATGGCTGAGATGGATAGCTGCTGCCGGGCTTTATATCGTAACGGCCAGATTGGCTTTGTTGTATTTCGCGCCCAATGGCAGTGCCAGTGTGTTTTTTATTGCCAGCGGGCTGGCATTGGCGGCCATTTTGCTGGGCGGCCGCCACTATCTCTGGGCAATATTCATCGGGGCCTTGGCGCTTAATCTGTGGCAAGGCAAAGCGTTATTGAGCGCGACCAGCATATCAATCGGTAGTACCTTCGGCGCCTGGTCCGGCGCTTGGTTGCTGCAGCGCATCCGCGGCTTCGACCGTTCTCTGAAAACGCTGCGCGATTATCTGGTGCTGATAAGTGTAGGCGGCGTTGTCGCTTGTTCGTTGACTGCGGCAATCGGCACGTTGACTTTGTTTGCTGGCGGATTTATCGGCGAGGAAGCTGTGCTTTCCTCGCTGCTACATTGGTGGATGGGCGATACGCTGGGCGTGATATTGGTTACGCCGCTGATTTTGGTCTGGACTAACAGTGCCTGCAAGCTGCAGGGGGCTAAAGCGTTCAGCGAAGCCATGATGATTATTGCGCTGAACTTTTTGGTGGGGCAGTTGGTGTTTCTCGACTGGTTTCACGACAGCCTCGGCGCTTACGCGAAAAGTTACTGGATATTTCTATTTGTCAGTTGGGCGGCTGTTCGTCTTGGCAGCCGCGCTACCACGCTGATTTTGGTCGTTACCGCCACACAGGCCATGTTCGGCTTGGTTTGGCGACGTTCCGGCCTGACCGATCCCAGCTTGGGCGATAATCACGAAATCAACTATTGGTTTTTCATGGTGGTGCTATCGGTAGTGGGCATGGCGTTAGCCTGCTATTTTTCCGAGCGGCAAAGGGCCTTGGAAACCTTGGCCGAAAAAGAAGATTTGCTACGCACCTTGTTAAAGGCCATGCCCGACAAAATATGGCTGAAAGATCCCGACGGCGTTTACCTGCTGTGTAACCCGAGCTTCGAACCCCTGTACGGCAAGCCTGAACAGCTTATCGTCGGCAAGACCGATTACGATTTTGTCAGCCGCGAACAAGCCGATAAATACCGCGAACAGGATGCTAAAGCCATGGCCGCCGGCGAGCCTATCCGCAATCAGGACTGGATAAGCTATGCCGACGGCAAGCATAAAGCACTCTACGAAACCATTAAAACCCCGGTTAATTCCTGCGACGGCAAATTGATCGGCGTGCTGGGCATGGCCCGAGATATTAGCCAGCTGCATGCAACGCAGATCGCCTTAAATGAGCGCATCAAGGAACAAAAATGTCTGCACGCGGTTTTTCGCGCCACCGAGGATTTAGAAAAGCCTTTGCCGGAGGTGCTACAGCGCGTTGTTGACTTGTTACCTGCCGGTTGGCTTTGTCCCGAAGCAACCGCTGCCCGCATGGAATGGGACGGCCAAAGCTATTTCAGCGGCCATTTCAAAAATTCCAGCAGCTTACTGACCGTACCCATTCAAATCGATGGTATAGCGTCCGGCAGTATCTCGGTCGCTAATCTGCAACCGCAGCCCGAGCATCCGGACGATCAGTTTTTAGGCGAAGAACGACTCTTGCTCGATGCCGTGGCGGAACGGGTGAGTAGCTTTATAAAACGCCGGATCATCGAGGAAAAAGCCAGAAATCGCGAGCGGATTTTCAGCGCCATCGTCTCGCAGGCCACCGATGCGATTACGCTAATTGACGCGGAAACTTTCGAGTTCATCGAATTCAATGATGCTGCCTGCCAACACTTGGGGTATAGCCGCGAGGAATTCGCTGGCTTGCGCCTGCCGGATATTCAGGGCGAATTCGACGCTGCCCAGGTTCGCCAGATAGCGGATGATTTCATGCAAGCCGGCGGTGCGCAATTTGATACCTTGCGCCGTCACAAGAACGGTACATTGTTGAATGTCCATGTCAGCATCAAAGTGATTGAAATCAGAGGCCGTAATTATTTGTCCCTGATTTGGTCGGACATTACGGAACGCAAGCAGATCGAGCAACAATTCCGCCACCTTTTTGATCACAACCCGGCGCCGATGTTGGTCTACGAGCGCGGAACGCTGGCCATGGTCGCGGTGAATGATGCGTTTATCCAGTTATATGGCTACAGCCAAGCGGAAATCGTCGCACTCAAACTCACCGATCTGTTCCCTGCACAGCAGCGACAAGCCATTGCAAGCTTGGCGGCCAGTCTGCGCGGTTTTGCCTATATCGGCGAGTGGCAGCATCTTCTTAAAGACGGCCGGGTAATCGACATCATCGTTCGCTCGCACGACATCCATTTTTCCGAGCGTGACTGTCGGGTGGCGGTGATTACCGACATTACCGAACTGAAACAGGCGGAAGCGGAACTGCGCAAACTGTGGCTTGCGGTGGAGCAAAGCCCCAACAGCATCGTCATCACCAATCTGCAAGCGGAAATCGAGTACGTCAATCAGCACTTTACGGCGGTCACCGGCTATAGCCGCGAGGAAGCCATCCGCCAAAATCCGCGGATCCTGCAATCCGGGCACACCGGTCAGGCCACTTACGACGAGATGTGGCATACCCTGACCCAAGGTAAAAGCTGGTCCGGTGAATTGATTAACCGCCGTAAAGACGGCAGCGAATACGTCGAATGGGCGCAGATCACGCCGGTAAGGCAAGCGGACGGTGCCGTCACTCACTATCTGGCCATTAAGGAGGACATTACCGAGAAAAAACGAGTAGAGAGCGAACTGGATTCTTATCGCCACCATCTGGAAGAGCTGGTGGCGGCGCGCACCGTAGAACTGGAACAAGCCCGGCAGGCTGCGGAAGCCGCTACGCTGGCGAAGAGCCAGTTTCTGGCCAATATGAGCCACGAAATCCGCACGCCGATGAATGCGATTTTGGGTATGTTGTATCTGGCGCTGAAGCAGGATTTACCCTCAACCTTGCACAACCATTTGACCAAGGCGCAGAGCGCCGCGCATTCGCTGTTGGGTATCATCAACGATATTCTGGACTTCTCTAAAATCGAAGCCGGTAAGCTGGAATTTGAGTCTACCGAGTTTGCGCTGGATAGAGTGCTGGAGCAACTCACCGACGCTATCGGCCTACAGGCTGAGCAAAAAGGCGTGGAGTTTTTAATTCGCTACGATGTGAATATCCCCGCCACCTTAAGAGGCGATCCGCTACGCTTAAAACAGGTGCTGCTCAACCTGTGCGGCAATGCCATCAAATTTACCGAACGCGGGGAAGTGGAATTGGCGTTCCGGATGCTCAGCAAAAAGGCTGACGCGGTGATTTTGCAGATTTCGGTTCGCGATACCGGCATCGGCATGGATCGTGAGTTGCAAGGACGTTTATTTCAGAAATTTACCCAGGCCGATCAGTCCACTACCCGGAAGTTTGGCGGCACCGGCTTGGGGTTGGCGATCAGTAAGCATCTGGTGGAACTGATGGGCGGCAGGATCTGGCTGGAAGATTCGCAACCCGGACAGGGCACGACGATTTGTTGCACGGTGCAACTGCACATTGCCCAACAGGCCGAAGCGCGTCGCCGGGAATTGCTGGATCAGACCGGATCTTTACTGAAAGGCATCCGGGTGCTGGTGGTCGACGACAACGACATTTCCCGAGAAATACTCGCGGAAATGTTGCGATTTTTTCAGTTGGACGTCAGCGTTGCCGGGGATGGCGCTACTGCGATTCGTTTACTGGAAACCGCTTCCGAGCATCCCTTCGATCTGGTGTTGATGGACTGGCGGATGCCCGGCATGAATGGCGACGAAGCGACCCGGCGGATTCATGTCGATGCGGCCATTGTGCTGCAACCTAAGGTGATCATGGTCACCGCATACGGCCGCGAAGACGTGATGTTGCTAGCACACCAAGCCGGGGTGGACGGTTTTCTGATCAAGCCGGTTTCGCCGTCGTCACTGTTGGATAGCATGCTGTCGGCATTGGGGCGCAGCGACGTCCTAGACAGGCAGGAGTCGCCGTATGCCGCCGCTCAGACGCCGCCGAATTTGCTTGGCCGCCACGTTTTATTGGTAGAAGATAACGCCATCAATCGCGAATTTGCTGTCGAATTGTTGCGCAGTATGAATATCGCGGCGGATGAGGCGGTGAACGGGGAAGAAGCGTTGGCGATGGTGCAGCGGTATCAGTACGATTGCATATTGATGGACATCCAGATGCCGGTGATGGACGGTCTGGAGGCCACGCGGCGGATTCGCGCTTTGGCCGGGCAAGCGGGGGGAGAACGCTTCGCCAGTTTGCCGATTATCGCCATGACCGCGTTGGCAATGGCCCGCGATGCCGAGGAAAGCCGGGCGGCCGGCATGAACGACCACATTACCAAACCGGTGGAACCGCAAAGCTTGTTTTCCTGTTTGGCAAAATGGCTGCCTGCCGCTTCTACCGATACGCTGGCAGAGACCTATGCGGTCAATGAAGCGCCGGCACGGGTGGTTTGTTCTCCCGAGTTATTGGGCCTGCAAAGTTTGCAAGTCAGCGAGGGTATTCGCCGCATCGGCGGAAAGGAAGCGGCTTACCGTAAACAACTCAGACGGTTTCGCGAACATTACGCCAACGCAGTAGACGAATTACAGCGTATATTGCAAACCGATAATCTCACGGCCGCTGAAAATTATTGTCATTCCTTGAAAGGCGTAGCCGGCAATATCGGCGCCAATGCGTTTTACGAGTGCATTGCCGGCATCGATGCCGGGCTTAAACAACAGCAACGGCCTGCCGCGGAACACATTGAGCAGCTGCGCGACTTATTGCAACAAGTGATGACCGACATCGATAGTCTTACCCCGCCGCCGACGCCGGCCGCATTGCCGGCACAACCGCTATCGGTCGAGGCCATAAGCGCTAAAATTACCCGCTTAATGGCTGTATTGGAAAGCGATTTAGGCGCAGCCGAAGCGTTAATCGGCGATTTACGCAAGGGTACGGCCGGAAGCGAGTTCGAAGCCGATTTCGAGGCGATTGCCGCCGAGGTCGATGCGTTTAACATAGATCAAGCCATCGCTATGTTGGTGGCGGTGCAACAACGCCTGCTGGCTGGGCCATCATTAGAGCAGCGAGATTAACATGTCCCAGACGAATAACAGCAAACCGAGTATTTTGATCGTCGATGACGTCAACGAAAATCTGCATGCTTTATTGAGCATTCTGCGCGAAGACTACGCCATTCTCGCCGCGACCAACGGCGAAAAAGCCCTGGAACTGGCGGTGCGCGCCCCAGGTCCGGACCTAGTATTGCTTGACATCAAAATGCCGGGCATGGACGGTTACGAAGTGTTGCGGCGGCTGAAGACCGATCCTATGACGGCCGATATTCCGGTCATCTTCGTCACGGCCCTGTCGGAATCGGCCGACGAGGCCGCCGGCCTTAAATTGGGTGCCGCCGATTACATCACCAAACCGATCAATCCCGATCTACTGAAACAGCGGATACTGACGCAACTGGAATTGCGCCAATATCGCCGCAAGCCACTAATTTCCTTGAACGAACAGATGTTGATCAGAGCGGAGCGGCCGGCACTGCTGCTGGTTGACGATATGCCGGAGAATATCCATGAATTGGCCGAGGCGCTGAAGGAGGAATACCGCATCCTGGTAGCCAACAACGGCCGCAAGGCGGTGGAAATAGTGTTGGGCTCCCATCCGCCCGACGTGGTGCTGCTGGACATCCTGATGCCGGAAATGGACGGGTATGAAGTGTGCCGGCGTATCAAGGCCACAGCCGTAGGCACCCGGATTCCGGTGTTATTCGTCAGCGTGGTGGACAAAACGGTGGACAAAGTGCGCGGCTTCTCGATTGGTGCCGCCGACTACATCACCAAGCCCTTTGACATCGACGAAGTGCGGGCGCGGATACGCACGCATTTGGAACTTAGCCGCTTGAATCATCATTTCGAGCAGTTGATTGAGCTGCACACCGCCGAGTTACAACACTTGGATTCCATCGTCTGCCGGTCTCCGGTGGTCGCGATAACCTGGCGCAACGCCGAGGATTGGCCGGTGAGTTACGTCAGTGCCAATATCGCGGATTGGGGTTATCGTCCGGAGGATTTGCGCTTGGGCAAAGTGAAGTATCTGGATTTGCTTCCGCCCGAAGACCGGTTTCGGGTCGAAGCCGAAGTCGCTCAACACATTGCCCATGGTCCGGACGAATATCATCAGGAATACCGCTTATTGCACGGCGACGGCCATTGGATATGGATTGATGAATTTACCCGGCTAAGCCGCAACGAGCAGGGCGAAGTGGAATCCTTCGACGGTTTGCTGAATAACATCACCGCCCGCGTCGAAGCCGAGCTGGCTTTGCGGGAGCGGGAGCATCAATTACGGGTGATGGGCGATAATCTGCCGGACGGCTATGTGTATCGTTACCGAATCTGGCAGGACGGGCGGACCGCTCTGCAATACATTAGCGCCGGGGTGGAGAAACTGCACGGGCTGAAGCCCGCGCAACTGATCGAAGACATCAATCCGTTCTTTGCGCAAATGGCGCCTGAGTCGCTTCAGCAATACCGGGAAGAGGAAGCCGAATGTCTCAGGGAATTAAAAGTCTATAAAGGCAGCGTGTTATTCAATCCGCCAAGCGGCCGCCAGTGCTGGATTGCATTTCGGTCCAGCCCAAAACGGCAAGCCGATGGCAGCGTGGTTTGGGATGGTGTGGGCGTTGATGTCACTCAGCGTATAGAGAACGAACAAAAGCTGATTTTACAGGCCCGGCGTGCGCAAGCTTTGTTGGAACTGCCAAAGGCGTCGGAAGACTTGAACGAGGCGGAATTCATCCGGCGCGGCATGCTTCTGGCGGAAGAGCTAACTGCCAGCCAAATGGCTTTTGTATACTTTATCAATCCTGACGAAGACTGTATGGAACCGGTGGCCGAGTCTCGAGCGCGGCAGGAACCACGTGGGAAAACCGTCGCGGACAGCCGTATTCTTCTCAGCCAAGCCGGTATCTTGGGTGAGTCCGTCAAAAACCGCCAACCGGCGGTTTTCAATAATATACCGGTCCATCTCCCTAAAGAGTTTGTCGTAACCGCCAATACAGAAGCCTTTCCCCGGCTTCCTGCTGCTGGTTTTTCCGATGCGCAGCCTGAATTGCGTCGGCTGATTTCCGTGCCGGTGATCGAGAATGGCAAAGTGGTGATGCTAACCGGTGTGGCGAACAAAGCGACCGACTATACCGAGCTGGATGTCGAAACCGTTCAGCTCATCTCGAACGCCCTGTGGCGCATCGTGCAACGCCAGCGCGTCGAGAAAAAAGCCGCCCGTTTCAGCCAGGTGTTGGCGCGATCCACCAATGAAATCCATATTTTCGATAGCCAGACCCTGCGGTTTATTGATGTGAACCAGGGTGGGCGGGACAATCTGGGTTATTCAACACAAGAGCTTGAACGGATGACGCCGTTGGATATTAACCCTGAGCTAAATGAGGAGGCCTTTGAACAGCTGTGCGCGCCTTTGCGGGCGGGTAGCAAGAGCCGCTGCGATTTCTCAACGATACACCGGCGTAAAGACGGTAGCGAGTATCCGGTTGAAGTTCATCTGGAATTAATCGATGACCAGCCCCCGTTATTTGTGGCCATCATTAACGATATGACGGAAACTCGGCAAATGCAGGAGCGCATCGTGCAATTATCGCGGTACGATCCGGTTACCGGTTTGCCGAATCAATTTTTCTTCGAAGACTTGCTGGCCGCCGCCATCGCGCAAGCCGAGCATCAGCAGCACGATATTGCCGTATTGCGTTTGGATATTGAAAATTTCCATACGATTGATGACACCTACGGTTACGAAATCGGCGATCAAACGCTGAAAATCATTGCCAACCGCTTGGTCAAGGCCGCCGGCAGCGAGGGCCTTGTCACCCGGATGGCCAAGGACAATTTTAATATTGCCTGTTCGGATATCGATAGCCCATCGGCAGCCGAACAATTTGCTGAAGCCCTGCGGGCGGCTGTGACGGAATCGGTGGTGCTGGCCCAGCATGAAATTCATCTGGAAGCCAAGATCGGTATCAGTTTTTATCCCTCAGATGCGAAAACAGCCAGCGAGTTGGTGCAGCGCGCCGGGATTGCTTTAAATCACGCCAAAGCCGACAAGGTGTCCAGTTTTCGTTTCTTCAAGCAAGACATGAATGAGCGGTTACTGGCCAGAATCGCACTAACCAACGACATGCGCCACGCTATCGAGCGTGAACAATTTGAGCTTTATTACCAGCCTCAAGTCGATCTTGCCAGCGGAAAAATCATTGGTTTGGAAGCCTTGGTACGCTGGAATCATCCCGTGCAAGGTTTTATGCCGCCGAATAAATTTATCCCTTTGGCGGAAGAGTCCGGCTTGATCGTGCCTTTGGGGGATTGGATTCTCAAACGCGCCGTATCGCAAGCCAAGGAATGGCGGGATGCCGGGCTAATCCCTGAAGGCTTTACCGTTGCTGTGAACGTCTCTGCCATACAAATGCAGGCGGGTGGCTTGGTCGATTTGCTAAAGCAGTTATTTGCTGATACCGATTTGCCGGCCCGTTATATTGAATTGGAACTCACCGAAAGTTTGTTGATGACGAATGTAAGCGAGACCCTGACGCTGCTGAAACAGCTGAAGGACCTGAGCATTCAGCTGTCGATTGACGATTTCGGCACCGGCTATTCGTCGCTTTCCTACCTCAAACAATTTTCGGTGGACAAGCTCAAGATAGACAAAAGCTTTATCGACAATGTCATCACCGATGCCAACGATGCGGTGATTGTGCAAGCCACCATCGCGATGGCGCACAGCATGGGCCTCGCCGTCATCGCGGAAGGGGTGGAAACCCAGGGGCAAACCACTTACCTGAGAAGGCTGCGCTGTGATCAGCTACAGGGCTATTATTTCAGCCGGCCCTTGCCCAGCGCTGGGATTCGGCAGTTATTGCAGGCTGGAACACTACTGCGATTCCCCTCGGATGAACAAAAACCGCAGGTGCTTATCGTGGATGACGAACCCTATATCATGTCGGCGCTGAAGCGCTGCTTGTGGCGGGATGATTATGAAATTTTGACGGCCGGCAGTGGTGGAGAAGCACTAGAGTTATTGGCCAATCATCCTGTCATGGTGATTATTTGCGATCAACGCATGCCCGATATGACCGGTACGGAGTTTTTGTCGCGCGTTAAAATCATGCACCCGCGAACGGTGCGAATGATTATTTCCGGCTATGCCGATTTAAACACTATCACTGAGGCCGTTAACAAAGGCGAAATATACAAATTCCACAAAAAGCCTTGGGACGACGATGAATTACGCAACGACGTTCGGGAAGGCATCGCGCGTTATTACGCCTCTGAAAACATCCGGTCATTGTAGAGGCTTGCAATCGGCGATTTTGTGTCATCCGGCAAAGGGAAATACGACATCTTTGCTGGGCAAGATGTTGTTTAAAACAAGGCCTTTCGCAAACCGGCCAAAACGCCAATAAGCAAGCTTAATTAGAATTTTGTGCACCAAGTTGGATCTGATTTTATTTTTGCTTGCACCACTAAAACGCAAAACGCTGGATTTTGCAGGCGGTGCTATTTTATATATTATTGATTTATATATAAATTTATGTATGGCATACAGCTTGCTGTATAGAACTACAACACGTGAGGCGCGATCATAAAAGCGCCTTAACAAAATGGTGACTAGGGTTCCGGCTCAATTTTGGGCGTCAGCGACCGAGAGTTGCCGGCTTCTTTCGGGGAGCTACACGGCGGGATAAAAGCCCGGGAGGTCAGACGGTTTTATAAACCGGTCCGCCTCTACGTGTAGCTTTTCAACCCGACTGGAGCTACTCATGACATCTACTTCCTCCCACTGCCTGTCCCGATTAATTGCGCTTGTCCTTGCTGCGGCATTGTTTTGCTTGTCTAAACCGGCTGCCGCTGAGGTAAAGGTTGGGGTCAGCGATTGGCCTGGCTGGGTGGCCTGGTACGTCGCCGAACACAAGGGCTACTTCAAAAAGTACGGCGCCAAGGTCAAACTGGTTTGGTTTGCCAATTACACCGACTCGATCTCGGCCTTGTCCGCCGGCCAGTTGGACGCCAACTGTCAGACCTGGTCCGACACCATGGCACCGCTGAGCAAAAACATACCGGTCAAAGCCATTCTGGTCAACGACAATTCCGACGGCAACGACGCCTTGATGGTCAATCCCGCCATCAAAAGCTTCGCCGACCTGAAAGGCAAAACCGTCGCCCTCGAACAATATTCGATTTCCCACTTCGTGCTCGCCACCGCGCTGAGCAAGAACGGCCTGAGTTTCGACGACATCAAAACGGTAAACCTGTCGGCCGGCGACGCGGCGGCGGCATTCTTGAGTGGCCGGGTCGATGCGACCGTGGTGTGGAATCCCTGGGTCAACAATATCCAGGCCAGCGGCAAAGGTACGGCCTTATTCACCTCCAAAGACATGCCCGGCTTGATCCCGGATTTACTGGTGGCTAGGGTGAAAGCCATCGAGACCCACCGCGCCGAGTTGGTCGGCATGATCAAAGCCTGGCAGGACACTCAACAGTTTATTCGCGAGCAGCCCGACCAAGCCGTTGCCGTCATGGCCAAAGTAGTCGGTATGAAACCGGACGCCTACAAAGTGTTTCTGCCCGGCACCCGCTTCTTCACATTGGAAGACAACCTGAAAGCCTTGGGACCGGCCAGCGAACCGGCGTCGTTGGCAGCAGTGGGTCCAACCATCGCCGCCTTTTTGAAAGACAACCGTTTGATAGAAAACGTGCCGGATTTGGCGGTCGGCGTCGATGCTTCATTGGTGGCCGAAGCGCTCGCCGCTCATTAGTTCGGGGTGGCGACGATGACTGGCAACTTAAATCCGCGCCGACCATTGTGGGCGATACGCGGCAGTTTGGAACGGCGTACGCATTGGCTGATTGCAATCAGCGGTTTGCTGTCGGCGCTGCTGGCTTGGTGGTGGGCCTCTGTCGGCGGCGCGATAGACCCCGTGTTTCTACCGACGCCGCCTTTGGTGTTGGACAGCGCCTGGGCATGGCTGCGCGACGGCGATTTGCTCGGAGACGTCGCCATCAGCGTTTACCGGGTGGTGGCCGGGTTTTTATTGTCGGCAGTGTTGGCGTTGCCGTTGGGCGTGCTGGTCGGCACTTATGCGCCGGTCAAAGCCCTGTTCGAACCCTTGACCGACTTCATCCGCTACATGCCGGCGGCCGCCTTCATCCCGTTGGTGATGCTGTGGGTCGGCATCGACGAGGGTGCCAAGATCGCGATTATCTTCATCGGCACCTTCTTTCAAATGCTGCTGATGATCGCCGAGGACGTGCGGCGGGTGCCGATGGAGCAAATCGAAGCGGCGCAGACCATGGGCGCCGACCGCGACGAAATCGTGATGCGGGTGATCATGCCGTCGGCCAAACCGGCCATTCTGGACACCCTTCGGGTGACGATGGGCTGGGCCTGGACGTATCTGGTGGTGGCCGAGCTGGTGGCGGCCAACTCCGGACTGGGCTTTGCGGTGCTGAAGGCGCAACGCTTTTTGCAAACCGACAAAATCTTCGCCGGCATCATTTTGATCGGACTGTTCGGGCTGGCTACCGACCAATGCTTCCGCTGGGCGCATCGCCGCAGCTTCCCTTGGCTGTACCGGAGATAGCGCCGATGACGAATCCCATCATTCAGATCCGCCAATTGCAAAAACGCTTTGTCGCCAACGGCGCGGACATCGTCGCCTTGCAGGATGCCGATCTCGACCTTGCGCCCGGCGAATTCGTCACGCTGGTCGGCGCGTCCGGCTGCGGTAAATCGACCTTGTTGCGCATCGTCGGCGGCCTGGAGCCGGCCAGCGGAGGCAGCGTCAGCGTCGATGGCGCTGCAATCGCCGGCCCCGGCATCGACCGGGCCATGGTGTTCCAGCATTACAGCTTGTATCCGTGGTTGAGCGTGACCGACAACATCAAGTTCTGCCGGCAATTGAAAGTGCACCGCGACGTATCGACGCTGAGCGACGTCGAGTCGGCCGAAGGCCGTGCCGACGCCCTGATCCGCTTGATGGGGCTGAGCCACGTCGCCGACGCCTATCCGAATCAATTGTCCGGCGGCATGCAGCAGCGGGTGGCGATTGCCAGGGCCTTGATGGCGCGGCCGCGCATCCTGCTGATGGACGAGCCGTTCGGCGCGCTGGACGCCCAGACCCGCGAGGTCATGCACGATCTGATTCTGCACGTTTCCATCCTGGAAAAAACCACGGTGCTGTTCGTTACCCACGATGTGGAAGAAGCGATTTATCTGGCGCACCGGGTGGTGTTGATGGCGCCGCGGCCGGGACGCATCGCCGCGGTCCACACCGTGCCGTTGCCGGACCACCGCGACCAGGACATGAAGCAGACCCCGGACTTCATTGCCTTAAAAAAACAAATTTTGGCCGGCATCCGCGACACGTCCGGCATGCAGACCGACTATGAACTGCTCGAGCGCCTGGGTCAGGTTCCGGCGCCGTAAATCTATTAGGAGACCAATATGACTTTAGCTGCAATTAATCCCGCAGACCTGCTTTGGAGCGAGACTTTGCCGGGCGGCGCCCATACCTCGTTTCGGATGCGGCGCGGCAACCGGCTGCGCCTGATCGACTGCGAAGGTGGCGCCAACTTGTCGGCTTTGTTCGTCAATGACGACGAACGCAGCGAACGCTACAACATGGCGGACACTTTAAAAGCGCAACACACGTTTCATCTGACTGAAGGCTTTGTCTGCTATTCCGACATGGGCCGGGTGTTGTGCTCGCTTACCGCTGACACATTGGGCTGGCACGACACCGTATGCGGCGTGTCCGATGCCGCGCAAGTGTCGGCCAAATACGGCACGGCCAGCTACCAAAGCCATCGCAATGCGATGTACCGCAACGGCCGCGACAGCTTGTTGATCGAACTGGAGAAATGGGGGCTGGGCAAGCGCGACTTGGTCGGCAACGTCAATTTCTTCAGCAAGATAGCAGCCGACGCGGACGGCAACCTGCAATTTCAGGTGGGCCATTCCGCTCCAGGCAGCCAAGTCGAATTGCGCTTCGAAATGAACACGCTGGTGCTGCTGAGCAGTTGCCCGCATCCCTTGGACCCCAATCCGCATTACCAGCCCAAACCGGTGCTGTTAGAAGCCTATCGGGGCGCCTCGCCGGACCAACACGACAAATGCCGCAATTTCCGCCCGGAAAACGGCCGCGGCTTCAGCAATACCGAACGCTATTTTCTGTAATCACCGATCTAACGAGGACGAAACCATGCCCATCGTCGAGAGCACGCTCGATCCGAGCAACGCCATTTACGATTACACCTTGCCGGCCGGCGAGCCCTGGCTGCATACCATCAAGCACGGCCAGACCTTCCGCATCCTGGATTTGGAAGGCAACCAGGCGGTCGATACGCTGTTTTACAGTGCCGCCGACCATGAAGAACGCTATAGCGCCAGCGACACGATACGCCACCAGGGCAATCTGTACCTGAGCGCCGGCTCCAAATTGATGTCCGGCGAGGGTAACGTGCTGCTGACCATCGTCGCCGACACCTGCGGCCGCCACGACACCTTGGGCGGTGCCTGTGCCGCCGAAAGCAATACGGTGCGCTATGCCCTGGACAAAAAGCACATGCACAGCTGCCGCGACAGTTTTCTATTGGCCATCGGTCACGCCGACTGCGGTCTGGCCAAGCGCGACATCGCCAGCAACATCAATTTTTTTATGAACGTGCCGGTCACGGCCGACGGTCAGCTGACCTTTGCCGACGGCATTTCCGCGCCAGGCAAGTATGTGGAAATGCGGGCGGAGATGGACGTGATCGCGCTGATTTCCAATTGTCCGCAGTTGAACAACCCGTGTAACGCCTACAACCCGACGCCGGTGCGCCTGCTGATCTGGGATTGACCCTTAATCCGCGCCGGGACGGCCCGGCGCCGGTATGTCAAGGCGGGACGGCCCGCCAAACGAGGATTCATGTTTAACAAGGTATTGATCGCCAATCGCGGCGAAATCGCCTGCCGCATCATCCGGACTTTAAAGGAATTGGGTATAGCCAGTGTCGCGGTGTATTCCGAAGCCGACGCCCATGCCCGCCACGTCCAGGAAGCCGACGAAGCGGTATGTGTCGGCGGAGCGGCGGCGGCCGACAGCTATTTGCGCAGTGAGCGAATTCTTGAAGCAGCGGTGGCAACGGGTGCCCAGGCCATCCATCCCGGCTACGGTTTTCTGAGCGAAAACGCCGAGTTCGCCGAGCAATGCGCTGCGGCCGGCATTGTTTTCATCGGCCCGACGCCGGAACAATTGCGGCGCTTTGGTTTGAAGCACACTGCCCGCGAAATCGCCAAAACCTGCGGCGTGCCGTTACTACCGGGCACAGGCTTGCTGGCGGACATCGATCAGGCCGTAGCGTCGGCAGCCGCAATCGGCTACCCGTTGATGCTGAAAAGCACCGCCGGCGGCGGCGGTATCGGCATGCGCTTGTGCCGCAACGACACGGAACTGCAAGAGGCCTTTACCGTCGTGCAGCGCTTGAGCGCGGCCAATTTTAAAGACAGCGGCCTGTATCTGGAGAAGTTCATCGAACGCGCCCGCCATATCGAGGTGCAGATTTTCGGCGACGGCGCCGGGCGGGTGATCCATTTGGGCGAGCGCGATTGTTCGGTACAGCGCCGCAACCAGAAAGTAATCGAGGAAACCCCGGCGCCGGGCCTCAGCGAGGCGACGCGAGAAGCGCTTTATCGCCATGCCCTGGCGCTGGCCGAGGCGGTAAATTACCGTTCCGTCGGCACCGTCGAATTCGTTTACGACCAGGACAGCGGCGAATTTTATTTCCTGGAGGTCAACACTCGGCTGCAAGTCGAACACGGCGTGACCGAACAAGTCACCGGCACCGATCTGGTCGAGTGGATGCTGTGGCTGGCGGCCGGCGACAGCACGTTCCTGGATCAGTATCGGCACGCGCCGCAGGGTTGGGCTATGCAGGTCAGGGTGTACGCCGAAGACCCGAACAAGAACTTCCAGCCCTCGGCCGGCCTGTTGAGCGAGTGCCGTTTTCCGGTCGGCGTCCGGGTCGACCACTGGCTGGAGAACGGCCTGGAAGTCACGCCTTATTACGACCCTTTGCTGGCCAAAGTCATCGTTCACGCCGGCGACCGCGAACAGGCGCTGGCGCAAATGGATGCGGCCTTGGCCGAAACTCGCCTATACGGCATCGAAACCAATCTGGTCTATTTGCGGCAGATCGTCGCCGACGAGGTGTTCCGCAGCGGTCGCCAGATTACCGCTTATCTGGCCGGACTGACTTACCTTCCGCGCACCCTGGACGTGCTGGAAGCCGGCACGCAAAGCATGATCCAGGATTATCCTGGCCGCCTGGGTTATTGGGACGTCGGCGTGCCGCCGTCCGGGCCGATGGATATGCTGGCCTTTCGCTTGGCGAACCGGATTTTGGGCAACCCGGAACACGCGGCCGGGCTGGAAATGGCGATTAACGGCCCCAGCCTGCGCTTCAATTTCGCTACCCGCATCGTGTTGACCGGCGCGACGATGACGGCCGAATTGAACGGCCAGGCCGTCGCATTCTGGCAAGCCATAACAGTATCCGCCGGTGACGTGTTGAAACTGGGCACTATCGCCGGCCAGGGTTGCCGCGCTTACCTGGCGATCCAAGGCGGCTTCGACGTGCCGGAATATCTGGGCAGCCGCGCCACATTCACGCTGGGCCAATTCGGCGGCCATGGCGGCCGGGTGCTGCGGGTCGGCGACGTGTTGCCGGTCGTAACGGAAGCTGCCATGACCGAGGAAGTTGTGCCGAATTCGGCCGCGCTACCGGTTTATTCGGAGCACTGGCAGATCGGCGTGCTGTACGGCCCGCACGGCGCGCCGGACTTTTTTACCGACGAGGACATAGACGAATTTTTCGCGACCGACTGGGAGGTGCATTACAACTCCAACCGCACCGGCATCCGTCTGATCGGCCCGAAACCGCGCTGGGCGCGCAGCGACGGCGGCGAAGCCGGTCTGCACCCATCCAACATTCACGACAACGCCTACGCCATCGGCGCGGTGGATTTCACCGGCGACATGCCGGTCATTCTCGGCCCGGACGGCCCGAGTCTGGGCGGTTTTGTCTGCCCGGCTACCGTGGTCGCGGCCGAATTGTGGAAGCTGGGCCAATTGAAGCCCGGCAATAGCGTGCGTTTCATCCGCTTGAACCGCGCACAAGCGGCGAAACTGGATGCCCAGATCGAGCAAGCCTTGGCCGACCCGGCTCATGCCGCGTTACCGGAACTGCCGGCACCACCCGATTTTGCGGAAAGCTGCATCCTTGTTCAGGTGCCGGCCAACACCGATCAGGTTGCAGTGACCTATCGCCAAGCCGGCGACCGCAATCTGCTGGTCGAATACGGTCCGCTGGTACTGGACATCAATCTGCGCTTTCGAGTACATGCCTTGATGACCTGGCTGCAACAACGCAGCATCGCCGGCATCGTCGACCTGACGCCGGGTATCCGCTCCTTGCAGGTACATTACGACCGACGTTTGAAACTGGACGAACTGATGCGGATTCTAGAGCAAGCCGAAGCCGAGTTGCCGGCCATCGAGGACATGGAAGTGCCGACCCGCATCGTCTATCTGCCGCTGTCCTGGGACGACCCGTCCACCCAACTGGCCATCGAAAAATACATGCAGTCGGTGCGCAAGGATGCGCCGTGGTGCCCGAGCAATATCGAATTTATCCGCCGCATCAACGGTCTGGACAGCATAGAGCAGGTCAAGGACATCCTGTTCAACGCCAGCTACCTGGTGATGGGTTTGGGCGACGTCTACCTCGGCGCGCCGGTGGCCACGCCTATCGATCCGCGCCACCGCTTGGTAACGACCAAATACAACCCGGCCCGCACCTGGACCCCGGAGAACGCGGTCGGCATCGGCGGCGCTTATCTGTGCGTGTACGGCATGGAAGGCCCGGGCGGCTACCAGTTCGTCGGCCGTACCGTGCCGATGTGGAACCGCTACCGGCAAACCGCCGATTTTCGCGACGGCAAGCCTTGGTTGCTGCGCTTTTTCGATCAGATTCGCTTCTTCCCGGTATCCGCGGAGGAATTGCTGCGTTACCGGCAGGACGTGATCAGCGGCAAGGTCAAACTGGATATCCGCGAGGAAACCTTCAGCCTGCGCCAATACAACGACTTTCTGCGCCAAAACGCCGATGAGATCGCCGCCTGCAAACAGCGCCAGCAGGCGGCCTTCGACGCCGAACGCGAACGCTGGGCGCAAGCCGGGCAAGTGTACGCGGACGACCAGGCGGTCGCGGCGGCGGCCATCGATACCGAGCTGGATTTGCCGGCCGGCGCCAGGGCCGTTGCCAGCCATATCGCCGGCAACGTCTGGCAAGTACTGGTCCAGGCCGGCGATAGCGTCAAGCAAGGCGACGCCTTGGTGGTGGTCGAATCGATGAAAATGGAATTTCCGGTAACGGCACCGGCAGACGGCACGGTCTGGAAAGTGTTTTGCAACGAAGGTGCTCAAATCAGCGCCGGCCAGGATTTGCTGGTGCTGCTGGCCGGGGAGGACGCATGAAGACCTGGAGCGAATTGCCGGAGGTACTCAGCATCGCCAGCCTCAGCCAAGCTTACAAGGACGGCGCGCTGACGCCGACGGCGCTGGTCGAAATGCTCTGGCAGCGACTGGAATCGGCGCCGCAGCGCGGCGTCTGGATCAGCCGCTTGCCGTTCGAACGGCTGTTGGCTTATGCCGAGGTGCTGGCGGACCAGTCGCCTCAAGACTTGCCGTTGTACGGCATTCCGTTTGCGATTAAGGACAATATCGATCTGGTCGATTTGCCGACGACTGCGGCTTGCCCGGCCTATGCCTTCCAGCCCGAGCAATCGGCGTTCGTGGTGCGGCAATTGATCGCTGCCGGGGCGATTCCGGTCGGCAAGACTAATCTGGACCAATTCGCGACCGGCTTGGTCGGCACCCGCTCGCCCTATGGCGTGTGCCGCAACAGCTTCGATCCGGCTTACATCGCCGGCGGCTCCAGCTCGGGTTCGGCGGTTGCGGTGGCGACCGGTCTGGCCAGCTTTGCGTTGGGCACCGACACCGCCGGCTCCGGTCGGGTGCCGGCGGCGTTCAATAATCTGGTCGGCGTCAAGCCGACGCGGGGCTTGTTAAGCACGTCGGGCGTGGTGCCGGCCTGCCGTAGCCTGGATTGTCTGTCGATCTTCGCGTTGACGGCCGCCGACGCCGAGCAAGTAATGCGGGTCGCCAACGTTTACGACCCGGAAGACGCCTATAACCGCCCGGATCAGCCCTTGCCGGTGCCGCCGGGCTTTGCTAGCCGTTTCCGTTTCGGTGTGCCGAAACCGGAGCAACTGCAATTTTTCGGCGACGCCGCCAGCGCATTATTTGCCGAGGCGGTTGCGGAGCTGGTCGGGCAAGGCGGCAGCGCCGTCGAAGTCGACATTCAGCCCTTGCTGGATGCCGCCGGCTTGCTGTATGCCGGCCCCTGGCTAGCCGAGCGTTATCTGGTGGTCGGCGAACTGTTGCAAAACCAGCCCGAAGCCTTATTCCCGGTTACCCGGGATATTTTGGCCAACGGCGCGAACTTGTCGGCCGCCGACGCCTGGCGCGCGTTTTACCGCTTGCAGGCTTTGAAGCGGCAAAGCGATGCGCTCTGGCGACAGATCGACGTGCTGGTCACGCCGACCACCGGCACCATCTACCCGATTGCCGCCGTCGAAGCCGAACCGCTCGAATTGAACAGCCGCTTGGGCTATTACACCAATTTCATGAATCTGCTAGACCTCAGCGCCATCGCGCTGCCGGCGGGTTTTCGCGGTAATGGCCTGCCGTTCGGCATCACCTTGTGCGCGCCGGCCTTTGCCGACCGGGCATTGCTGACGTTAGCGAAATGGCGCGAGCAATCGGCGCCGCATCGGTTGGGCGTCTCCCAAATCTTAAGCGCCGAATGTCCGGCAGCGAACAGCGACGATTCGTCCGGCTTCGTCCGGGTCGCGGTGTGCGGCGCGCATCTGTCCGGTTTGCCGCTAAACCCTCTGTTGACCGGTCGCGGCGGCGTGTTGCTGCAACGCACGTTGACCGCGCCGACCTACCGGCTGTACGCATTGCCGGACGGCAAGCGGCCGGGCATGGTGCGCGCCGAACCCGGCGCGGCGATTGCCGTCGAGGTGTGGGCCTTACCGGTCAGCCGTTACGGCGAATTCGTCGCCGAAATCCCGCCGCCCTTGGGTATCGGCAGCGTGCAATTGCAGGACGGCACTAGCGTGCAGGGCTTTGTCTGCGAAGCGGCCGCCGTAAGCGAGGCACTGGACATTACCGATTACGGCGGCTGGCGCGCCTATCTTGCGCGCCCCGACTAAACCGCCGGTTTTAGCCGTTTAAATTTTCATAACCCCAACCATTTAAGCCGGATTTTCCGGCTGGCGGGAACGCTTGCGCCCGAAAAACTTCGACGATTCATTTTCCGACAGGAGAACACCATGCCACACTCATCTTTCCGAACCCGCGAATGGCTGTATGCCGCACCGTTACTGTTGGCGATGTCGCCGTTGCCGGCCGAGGAACGCGCCGGTTTATTGAACGGCTTGTCGCTGATTAACGACTTACCCTGGATGAAAGCCGCCGGCTTGCGCGTCCACAGTTGGGCCGATGCCGGTATCGTTTACAACGCCAACGACCCCGGCGACGGCTACAACGGCCCCGTGGTGTTTGCCGACCGGGCCAACGAATTCAATCTGCACCAACTGGGCGGCGAATTAATCCGCGACGTCAATACCAGCGGCGACCATTGGGATGTCGGCGGCAAGCTGACCTTGATGTACGGCAGCGACGCCCGCTTCAATACCATCAACCCTTACGGCGGCGGCCATTGGGATAACCGTTTGATCGGTTCCGACGAGCGTTTTTACAAACTGGCGATCCCGAATGCGTACCTGGATATTTTTACGCCGATAGGCAAGGGCCTGACCACGCGCATCGGCCGGTTTTACACGATCATGGGGTACGAGACCGGTTTGTCGCCGGATAATTTTTTCTACACCCATCCTTATACCTTTCAATACGGCGAGCCGTTTACCCATTTCGGCATGACCACCACCTATCCGGTCCATCAAAATCTCAGTGTGACACTGGGGGCGGTGACCGGCGGCCACACCAAGCTAAACGGTGTACTGGACGGCAACGGCGCTTGGGACGGGTTCGATAAAAACATGGAAAACTGGAATTTTCTGGGCGGTGCGACCTGGACCAGCGACGATGCGGCGACCTCGTTCACCGCGACGCTGATTACCGGCGACGTCAACAGCGACAACAATCTGCGCGAATTTCAGCGCCAGACCGGTATTAATAAACGCGACAACCGCACGTTTTACAGCCTGGTATTCCAGCATAACTTCGCCGAGCGCTGGCATTACGTGCTGCAGCACGACCACGGCATCGAACAACAGCACCCGTTGAATAATTTCGCCGACGCCGAATGGTACGGCATTCATTCGCAATTGAAATACGACCTGTCCGATACCGTGGGCGTGGGCCTGCGCGGCGAATGGTTTAGGGATGACGACGGCGTTCGGGTGGGCCAAATGTGCCCCAGTTGCGCGGTGCTGGCGACCGGGCCGGCCAATTATTATGCGGCGACGCTAGGGGTAAACTGGAAGCCGGCGAAATGGTTGATGCTGCGGCCGGAAGCGCGCTACGACTGGTCGGAAGGCGTCGATGCTTACGACGAACGGAACAAGGACAGCCAGTTTATTTTTGGTGCCGACGTGGTGGTTACTTTTTAGGGGCTGTTGCCGTTTTTCAAACAACAGCTAAGCAAACGATGCCGCGACGGTTGTTTACGGACGAATACCGGAATAAATTCAAAGCCATCCTGTTATTAACCCGGCCCTTAAATACCGTTCGCCCTGGGCTTAGGCGAGCTCAGTCCGAACGGAATGCCCGAGATAAATAGGGCCGGTCAATAGTTTGGCAAAGGCTTGTCGGCTGTTTTTCGGGGTCTCAAACGGCAATAAACGATAGCCCCCAGCGCGCCCAGGGCATGACCGTAGTAATCGATCTTAAATTGCAGTTGCCCGTTTGCCTTCGATTCCATGCTGTGTCCGACGGACAGCCACACCAAAAATACGCTACAGATCAGTACCGCATACAGCCATTCTTTGGTGCTCAGACCTTCCTGGTCGGTGAAGTAAGCGGCAGCCAGACCGAATACGCCGCCGGAAATACCGCAGATCGCTATCGGCTCCGAGTAGAACAGGATTGAGGGGATAGAGGACAGGCTGGCTACCAGCAACACCATTAAAAATCGGCCAGAGCCGGCTTGTCGTTCGTAAGCCGCAGCGATGCCCAAGCCGGCTACATTGGTCAGGACATGTGGAAAGTTAATGTGGATAAATAAATGTGTAATGGCTTGCAGCGGCCATAAAATCGCCGCTGCCGAAATATTGTTTAATGCCAATAAACGATAAAGCTGTTCATCAACCTCATTAAAACCAAAGTCGCTGGTCACTAGAAAAATACTCAAAAACCACAAACCGGAAAACAACGCCGCCTTAATTTGCTTAAAATTTTCCAAGAAAGTGAGCGGGGCATCTTTCAGGCAGCTCGGTGACGGTCTGTAAAACAACAGCAGCGCGGTATAGCTTGCCGTTACGAAAAGAAACAATATCATTTGACGACGGCAATATTGCGTTCGATATGTTTTTGCGTGGCTTCGTCAAGCTTGGCTACTTTTTCCAAGCCTTTCAGCTGCGCTTTTATGTAGATATTTCGGCCGTTTTTAAGTGTAAATTTCATCGGTCTTTGCAGCATACCCTTGCCGATTTTGACGGTGGCAATTTCATTGAAGGCAAAAAAGTCGTCGCTGGCAAATTTCCCCAATAAGTTTAAGCGGTGAAAATGGATGCCTTTTTGAGTAACGGCAATGAAATATTGCTTCATGCTGAATACAGCCAGGGGGCCGATGATAAAAAACAACCAAAGCTTGAAAGGTTGCTGGGCGATGAAAAATCCGACTAGAGAATCGCCCGGCATTAAATTTTTCAGAATATGCGCCTTCGCCGCTTCTTTGTTCATTAAGATTCCTTGTGGTCAATGACTTAAATATTTGCGTGCATTCGACTGATGCCCGCCTTGGCCGGTTCTTAAAAGCTTAACGGCTAAACCGAACTGCCGATAAATGTAGTTCAAGCAAGAAGGGTGTCAACGGAAGGACGGGTGTTTGGCGCAGGACGCGCCCCGCTTCGCCAGTTCAGCCCGAAGCGAGTACCCGTGTTAAATAAGGCCGGGTTGATAATTAATCCACCAGCGGCAAAATCAAATAGTCGGTCCATTTGCGGTCGCCATCAGCTTCATCTTCAGTGGGAACCAAGGTTTCATTCCAGCCGCCGCCCAGCGCTTTGACCAATAACACGGAGGCCGACAAACGCTGCCCGAGCAATTGCACAGCGGTTTGTTGATTGGATAGCGCCGCGGTTTGCGCCGTTATCACGTTGATGTAGCTAACTGTGCCGGCTTGATATTGATTGTTGGTCAAGGCCAAGGCCTGTTTCGCAGCGGCGACGGCTTTGTCTTGCACTTGGGTTTCTTCATCCAGGATACGCAGCGCGGCCAGGTTATCTTCCACCTCTTGAAAGCCGGTCAGCACGGTTTGCCGATAGGCGGCGACGCTGGCATCGTAGGCGTCTATCGCCTGTTTATACTGGGCATTTTTGGCACCGCCGTCGAACAAGGTCAAGGCCAAGCCGGCCGGCCCCAAGGACCAATAGCGGCGGGCCATCGTGAACAAGGTGTCGGCAGTCGGCGACTGAAAACCGTTAGTCGAGGCCAGATTCAAAGTAGGGTAGTAAGCGGCTTTGGCGACACCGATTTGGGCGTTGGCGGCGGCGATTTTACGTTCGGCGGCGGCAATGTCCGGACGGCGTTCCAGCAATTCAGAGGGCAGGCTGACCGGAATGCCCGGCGGTTGTGCGGTTAAAGGTGCCGGCGCCAGCGACAACTCGGCAGGGGTTTTGCCTATCAGCACCGCGATGGCATGTTCCAGCTTGGCGCGCTGCACGCCCAGGTCGATGGACTGAGCGCGCACGGTTTCCAATTGCGTTTCCGCTTGCACCACATCGGCCTTGGCCACCACGCCCACGGCATAGCGGTTTTTGGTGATTTCCAGGGTTTTCGCAAACGCCGTTACCGTTTCGTCTAATAAGGCTTTCTGGGCGTCCAGGGTTTTCATTTGAAAGTAACTGTCCGCCAACGCCGATTGGCTGGACAGAATCAACGCATGCAAGGTCGCGGCACTGGCCTGTGCATTGCTGGTATTGGCTTCCACCTGGCGGCGCACACTGCCCCATAAATCAGGTTCCCAGGCCACGCCGACCGCCTGGCCGAACAGGTTGCGCACGCCACCCACCGCGACGTTCTGGCCGGTGGCGGCGCGGAAGCGGTTGAAGGTGCCGGTCAATGTCGCCACCGGCAGCAAGGACGATTGCACCGATTGCACCAGATGCTGGGCTTGCCGATATTGGGCTTCGGCCTGGATGATGGACTGGTTGGCGGCGGCAACTTGTTCTTCCAGTTCGTTCAGTTTGGGGTCGTTAAAAATTTCCCACCATTTGCCGGGCAAGCCGGTATCGCGCGGCTGGGCCTGCTTCCAGCCTTTCACTTCTTTAAATTCCTCGGAGATATTGGCTTGCGGACGCACATAATCCGGGCCTACCGTACAGGCAGCCAACGGCAAGGTCAGTAAGGAAGCAAGCAACGGTGGGTTTATTCTTAAACGCATGACTATCGGTTTAGATGGAATGTGGCGCTGGGCTAGCGGCGCGGTTGGAAAAGCGGCCGTGCATCCACAGCCGGAACCGGTCGAGGTACAAATAAACGACCGGCGTTGTATACAAAGTCAAAAGCTGGCTGAAAATCAGGCCTCCCACGATGGAAATACCAAGTGGTTGGCGCAATTCCGCGCCGTAACCGCTGCCCAAAGCCAGCGGCAAAGCGCCGAACAGTGCGGCCAGCGTGGTCATCAGGATGGGTCTGAAGCGCAGCATGCAGGCTTGAAAGATCGCTTCGCGCGAATCCAAACCGCGCTCGCGCTCAGCCAGCAGTGCAAAGTCTATCATCATGATCGCATTTTTCTTGACGATGCCGATCAGCAAAATCACGCCGATCAGCGCAATGATGCTGAACTCCTTTTCGCAAGCCATCAAGGCCAGCAAGGCGCCGACGCCGGCCGAGGGCAGGGTGGATAGTATCGTCAACGGATGTATCAGGCTTTCGTATAACACGCCCAGCACGATGTAAATGCTGATCAACGCGGCCAAAACCAGCCAGGGCTGGCTGCGCAAGGCTTCCTGAAACGCCTTACCCGAGCCTTGAAAGCTGCCGGTGATGGCGGCCGGCAAGCCGATGTCGCGCAAGGCCTGGTTGATAGCGGCATCGGCAGTGGACATCGATATGCCGGGCTTTAAATTAAACGATAATTCGGTCACCGCAAACTGGCCTTGGTGATGAACCGACAACGGTGCGTTGCTGGGTGCAAAGCCGGCCAGCGCCGACAGAGGTACTTGCTTGGGCTGTGCTTGCGTACCGTCGGTGCCGGTTCGACCCGGCGCGCTGATATACAGTTGTTTCAGGCTGTCCGGCGATTGCCAGTACTGCGGCGCCAGTTCCATCACCACCCGGTATTGATTCAACGGATTGTAAATCACCGACACCTGACGTTGCCCGAAGGCACTGTTCAGGCTGTTGTCGATCAAGGCCTGACTGACGCCGTAACGCGCGGCCAGATCGCGGTTGACGGTCAGGCCGATTTGTTCGCCCTTGTCCTGTTGACTGGTGCTGACGTCGCTCAATTCCGGCAACCGAGCCAGCGCGGCTTGTACCTTGGGTGTCCACGCTCGCAATAAATCAAGGTCGTCGGCCTGCAGGGTGTAATCCAGCATGCCGAACGACATGCGTCCGCCTATGCGCAGTTCCTGGGCCGGAAACATATGCAAACTGGCGCCGGGAACCCGGCCTGCGGCCTTGCGCAAGCGCTCCATTACCACCTCGACGCCGTCGCGTTGTTCGTGCGGAATCAAGGTGATGAAAATCCGCGCGCTGTTACTGCTTTGCGAACTGCCGGCAAAACCGGCGACATTGGCGACCGCCGGATCTTTTTGCAAAATCTCGGAGATTTGCGCAAATTGCTTTTGCAGGGTTTGGAACGAGGTGTTCTGATCGGTTTGAATTTCGCCCAACAAGCGGCCGCCGTCTTGGGTCGGGAAAAAACCTTTGTCGATGGCGCCGTATAAGTAAATGTTGAAAGCGATGGTTGCCAGCAATAAGCTCAGCATAATGCGGCCGTGGCGCAAGGCCCAGCTCAGGCTGATCCGGTAGATGTTCTGTATCCAATCGAAAGCTGCGCCTATGCCGTGATAGACGGCGCCATGTTCCTTGGATTCCTTACCCAGCCAGCGCGCGCAGAGCATGGGGGTGGTAGTTAGCGAGATCACCAGCGAGACCAGCACCGCTGCCGACAAGGTCACTGCAAACTCCCGAAACAGCCTACCCGGCACGCCGCCCATCAACAAAATTGGCAGGAACACCGCTACCAGCGACACGCTCATCGCCAATACGGTGAAGCCCACTTCTTTGGCTGCCAATAGCGCCGCGCGGAATGGCAGCACGCCTTCTTCGATATGCCGGTTGGTGTTTTCCACCACCACAATTGCATCGTCCACTACAAAACCGGTGGCGATGGTCAAGGCCATCAAGGTTAGGTTGTTGATACTAAAACCGCAGAAATACATCACCGCACAAGACCCCAGTAAGGAAGCAGGCACCGCGACGATGGGCACCGCCGCCGAGCGTGGATTACGCAGAAATACCAGCACCACCAGAATCACCAGTAACACGGCGACGAACAAGCCGTGTTCGACTTCTGTAATCGAGGCACGGATGGATAAGGATCTATCCACCACCGAGAGTTCGATATTGCTGGGCAGCGCTGCCCGCAAAGCGGGCATTACCGCCAGCACTTGATCGACGGTCTGAATCACATTCGCCAAGGGTTGTTTGCGGATAATCAACAGCACTGAAGGCTTGCCGTTTTTGGCACCGGTATTGCGCAAATCCTCGACGGAATCGACCGCTTCGCCCAGATCGGCAATCGTCACCGGCGCGCCGTTGCGATACGCAACAATCAACGGCAGATATTCCTCGGCTTTACGGGCCTGGTCGTTGGCTTGAATCTGCCAGCGGGTGTTGGCGCTTTCCAGTACGCCCTTGGGCCGGGTGACGTTGGTTTGGGCGATGGTGTTGCGCACGTCTTCCAGGCCAATGCCGTATTTACTCAGCGCGTTGGGGTTCAGTTCCACACGCACCGCCGGTAATGCCGCGCCGCCGATCTGTACCTGGCCGATGCCGGGGATTTGCGAAATTTTTTGCAGCAAAATCGTCGACGCGGAGTCGTACATCTGGCCGCGCGTAAAACTGTCCGAGGTCAGAGCCAGGATCAGAATCGGCGAATCCGACGGGTTGTCGCGCCGGTAGCTGGGCCGATTGGGCATATTGCTGGGCAACATGCTGGCGGCTGCGTTGATCGCGGCCTGTACGTCGCGGCAGGCGCCGTCGATGTCGCGGTTTAAATCGAATTGCAAGGTAATCTGCGTAGAGCCTTGGGAACTGCTGGAGGTCATTTCCGTAACCCCGGCGATCCGGCCGAGCGCGCGTTCCAGCGGCGTGGCGACCGTCGCGGCCATCGTCTCGGCGCTGGCACCGGGTATCTGCGCCTGTACCGATACGGTGGGAAAGTCCACTTGCGGCAGCGAGGAAATGGGTAGATTTAAAAACGCCAGCACGCCGCATAAGGCAATGGCTATGGTCAATAAGGTAGTGGCGACCGGGCGGCGGATGAATAATTCGGACAGGTTCATGGTTGGCTTGGGTCCTCTGCCGCTTGTTCCACTTGATTCAGCCCCAGACCGGCGTTAACCTGCCGCGCCAACCTGTCCATGGCCAGATAAATTACCGGCGTGGTGTACAGCGTCAACAATTGGCTGAGCAGTAAGCCGCCGACCATCGTGATACCCAGCGGATGGCGCAACTCGGAGCCGACGCCGCTACCCAACATCAACGGTAGCGCACCCAATAGCGCAGCCAAGGTGGTCATCAAAATCGGCCGAAAGCGCAACAAACAAGCCTGAAAAATGGCTTGCTCGGGTGGCAGATGTTGCTTCCGTTCCGCTTCCAGCGCAAAGTCTATCATCATGATCGCGTTCTTCTTGACGATGCCGATCAACAAAATGATGCCGATGATGCCGATGATGCCCAGGTCGCCGCCGGAGACTTGTAGCGCCAACAACGCGCCAACGCCGGCCGAGGGCAGGGTGGACAAGATCGTGATCGGATGGATATAGCTTTCGTACAGCACGCCCAGCACGATATACACCGTGACGATGGCAGCCAGGATTAGCCACAGCGTATTGCCTAGAGAAGCCTTAAAGGCTTGCGCGGCGCCCTGGTATTCGCTGCGGATGGCTAGCGGCAATTCGATCTCGCTTTTAGCGGCATCGACGGCGGCGACCGCATCACCCAGCGCATAACCGGGTGCCAGATTGAAGGACACCGTCGTGACCGGGAACTGGTCCAGATGGCTGATCGCCAATGTGGTCGGCCGCTCCGACAGTTCGGCGATGGCCGACAACGGTACTTGGGTGCCGTTGGTGGATGGTATGCGCAATTCGTTCAAGGCTTGCGGACCGGTCTGCTCGGCCGGATCGACTTCCAATACCACCCGATACTGATTGGCCTGGGTGAAGATGGTCGAGACCAGACGTTGGCCGTAAGCGCTGTATAAGGCGTTGTCCACAGCTGCGGTACTGACACCAAGCCGGCTGGCGGTGGCGCGGTCGATCTTCACAAACACTTGGCGACCTTGGTCCTGCACGTCGCTGACCACGTCGGCAAATTCGGGCCGGCCGTGCAAGGCATCTACCAGCTTGCCGGTCCATCGGTTCAAATCATCGATGTCGGCGCCTTCCAGGGTAAATTGGTATTGGGTGCGGCTGACCCGGTTTTCCATCGTTAAATCCTGCACCGGTTGCAGGTATAACACGCTGCCGGGCGATTCGGCCAAACGGGTTTTCAAGCGGGCGATAATTTCGTTAGCCGATGGGCGTTGATCGTGCGGCTTTAAGTTGATCAAAAACCGGCCGCTATTGGGCGTGGCGTTGACGCCATCGACGCCGATAAATGACGACAGACTTTCCACGGCCGGATCTTCAAGTATCAATTTGGCCAGCTTTTGCTGTTGCTCGGCCATGGCCGGAAACGACACGTTTTGCGGCGCTTCGGAAAAGCCTTGAATGATGCCGGTATCCTGGCTGGGGAAAAAGCCTTTCGGTATCCAGATATACATCGCCGCGGTCAATGCCACAGTCACAAAAAACACCAGCAAGGTCGCCGTTTGCCGTTGCATCACCCAACTCAGGCTGCGGCCGTAGGTCTTGATCAAGCGGCCGAACCAGTCGTCGCCGATTTCGTCTTCGCTATGGTTGCCGGCGCCGGGGCGCAGCAGTTTGGCGCACATCATCGGCGTCAGGGTCAATGACACCACCGCCGAAATCAAGATCGCTACCGCCAGCGTAATCGCAAATTCTCGGAATAAACGGCCCACCACATCCGACATGAACAGCAGTGGAATCAATACCGCCACCAGCGAAAAAGTCAGCGAAATAATGGTAAAGCCAATCTGCGCCGAACCTTTCAATGCGGCTTGCAACGGCGCTTCGCCGCGCTCGATATAGCGGGAAATGTTTTCGATGACCACGATGGCATCGTCCACCACAAAGCCGGTGGCGATGGTCAGTGCCATCAGGGTTAAATTGTTGATGCTGAAATCGGCCAGATACATCGCCGCAAAGGTGCCTACTAAAGACAGCGGCACCGCAACGCCGGGAATGATGGTGGCCGGGATATTGCGCAGAAACAGGAAGATCACCATCACTACCAGCGCCACGGCCAGTAATAGTTCGAATTGCACGTCGTGTACCGAGGCGCGAATCGTTACGGTGCGGTCGGTTAATGGCGTGACCTCTATGCCGGGCGGCAGCGAGGCTTGCAGTTTGGGCAGCAGTTCCTGAATGCTATCCACCACCTCGATCACATTGGCGCCGGGCTGGCGCTGGATGTTGACGATGACCGCCGCATTGTCGTTGGCCCAGGCGGCCAGACGCACGTTCTCGGCACCATCGACCACTTCGGCGACGTCCGCCAATTTGACCGGCGCGGCATTTTTGTAAGCCACCACCAACTCGCGGTATTCGGCCGGTGAGCGCAATTGATCGTTGCTGTCTATCGTCGCGGCGCGGCTTGGGCCGTTGATCGAGCCTTTGGGTTGGTTGACGTTGGCGGCGGCAATCGCGCTGCGCAGGTCTTCCAGGCTGATGCCGTAAGCGGCCAGCGCTTTGTGGTTGGCCTGGATGCGTACCGCCGGCCGTTGGCCGCCGCTGATGCTGACCATGCCGACGCCGGGCAATTGGGCAATTTTTTGCGCCAGCCGGGTATCGACCAAATCTTCTACCTTAAATAGGGGCAGAGATTGGGCGCTGACCGCCAGCGTCATGATGGGGGTATCGGCCGGATTCACCTTGCTGTAGATGGGTGCTTGAGGCAAATCGTCGGGTAGAAAGTTGGCGGCGGCGTTGATCGCGGCTTGTACGGTTTGCTCGGCAACGTCCAGGTCCAAGTGCAAGTTAAACTGCAAGGTAATCACCGACGCGCCGCCGGAACTGGTGGAGCTCATTTGCGTCAAGCCCGGCATTTGTCCGAATTGGCGTTCCAGCGGCGCGGTAACGATGGAGGTCATCACTTCCGGGCTGGCGCCAGGGTACAGCGTGGTGACCTGGATGGTCGGATAATCGACCTGCAGCAGCGCCGAGACCGGTAATAGCCGATAAGCCAGTATCCCCACCAACAATAAAGCCACCATCAACAAGGAGGTGGCGACTGGCCGCAGAATGAATAGGCGCGAAGGATTGAAGCCGGCCTTGCCCGGATCGCTGAGACTCATGACTTATCCGCGCCGCCGGCGTCTGCCGGATTCGTCATTGGGTTTGGGTTGCAACTCGGGTTTGGCGGCGACTGCTTGGCCGTCTTTCTCGGCCACATCCACCACCGCGCCGTCCTTGACCCGGTCGATGCCAGTGAGGATGAGTTGTTCTCCCGGTGCCAGATTATGTTCGATAGCCACTTTTTCGCCTTCGCTGGGGCCGGGTTCGACGCGCCGCAGGTGGGCAATATTTTCGGCATCGACCACATACACAAACGCACCCTGGGTATCGTGTTGCAAGGCGCTGCTGGGTATCTGTGTAACGCCGTGCAAGGTATCCAGATGCATGCGCACGTTAACAAATTGATTGGCGAATAGGGTTTGCTCGAGATTGTCGAATTGCGCCTTAAGTTTAATGGTGCCGGTAGTCGGGTCGATTTGATTGTCCAGCGCGGTGAGTTTGCCTTCGGCCAATTTCAGTTTGCCGCCCCGGTCGTAGGCTTCTATTTTAATGGCCTGGCCGTCACGATAGCGCTTTACCACCTCCGGCAACTTGTCCTCGGGTAGCGTGAACACCACGCTGATTGGTTGTAATTGAGTGATCACGACGAGGCCGTTGGCGTCGTTAGCCCTGACGATATTGCCTTGGTCCACTTGCCGTAAGCCCACCCGTCCGGAAATCGGTGCGGTTAGCTTGGCATAACCAAGTTGCAACTTGGCGCTATCGACCAGGGCCTGATCCATCTCGACATTGCCGCGATATTGTTTGACCTGCGATTCTTGGGTGACGGTTTGTTGGGCGGCAATCGAATCCTGTTCCAGCAGGGTTTGATAGCGGCTCCGGTCCAACTCGGCGTTTTGCAACAAGGCCTGGTCGCGGGTCAGCTGGCCTTGGGCTTGCTGCAATTGCACCTGAAACGGCCGCGGGTCGATTTCCGCCAGCAGATCGCCGGCCTTGACCATTTGGCCCTCGCTGAATGCCACTTTCACCAATTCGCCGTCCACGCGCGGTTTGACGGTGACGGTGCGCAAGGCGGTGACGGTGCCGAGCGCGTTCAGATAAACCGGAAAATCGCCGCTGCTGGCTGACTGGGTAGCGACGACCGCAGGAGCATCTGGTTGTTCAAAAAAGCGCCGGCCTTTGCCGCCACCGCGCTCGGCTTTAGTATCCGGGGCGGCTTCGCTGTGCTGAAAATAGACGCCGGCGCTGGCCAGGCTCACCACTAATAGTGCGCCGGTCCACAACCAGGGCCGGCGCTTGCTCGACGAGGGTAAATCGGAAATTTGTGGGTTCATGCTTGGATGCGTTTAGGTAAGGTTTGCGAGCGGATGGCACGGATGCCGGCCAGCGAAAAGTCCACCACATGTTCGGCGAAGGCACCGATGTCGCTCATGTCGCTGGGCAGGGCGCGCTGCGGCCGGGCTTGTTGCGTTTGTTTCAGGCGCAGCAATTGAAAACATTGGCCCATGATGCTGGCGTGGCAATATTGCAATTGTTGTTCGCTGGCGTCCTGGCCCAGGCATTCGCGCAGCAAACCGAACATTTGCTGGCGCTGCGGATTGATTTCCTTTTCCAGAATGTCGGCCAGCAAGCGGGTCGGCTGCGCCATTTCCTTGTGAATGATGGCAAACGAATAAGATTCGTCGTCGGCCAGGCGGCGGATTAGCGATTTTATGCGCCCGGCCAACCGTTGCTCTACCGGCGCCTGCCGAGGCACGCCGCCGTCGGGCGGATGCTGGCCTAACTCATGATTGAAAGCATGCCGCCAAGCTTCCAGATACAGAGTTTGCTTATCGCCAAAGTGATAATTCACCGAGGCAATATTGGCTTGGGCCTGCTCGCAAATCTCGGCGATGGTCGCGTCCTGATAGCCTTTCTCGGCAAAGATGCGGCCGGCGGCATTCAACAATCGCTCGCGAGTTTTCTCCGACTTGGTTTTTAGGTCAGTCATGCGTAGTACTGGAACTATGAGAGATAAATGTGAAATTGCTAATTCAAATACGCATTTAACAAAGCACGCTACATGCCAACTTTTGGAATGTGGCGTTTTAGAGGGTCTAGCCGCGATTGCTGCGTAGGATTGTTTGAAATTCAGCAGCGATTGGCTGCGGGGTGTTGATGGCGGGGCAGAACCCACTTGTTGCTGAGGCGCCCGCTCAGCGCTCGCCAGCATCGAAAGTTTATTGGGATTTCTAAGTCAGCCTGTTTGCGCTGAGATTGAGGCACCGGCCTTCCGCCAGTGCCTCAATTGTTGATCTGCTTATCGCGAAGCTTTGGTGATGCCGATGGCTTTACGCAGATCGCCTAAGGTCACCACACGCGGACCGTGCAAGGCAGCAATCTGTCCAACATCCAATTTAAGCCGTTGAACATTTTCATACAGATTCAACGAATAAGGGTTCACAGATGTGGGCGCCGGCGCGTTTGCGGCTTGCGGGGTGTAGGCGTCGGCCTCGATCAATATCTTTTCCTTGGGCAAATACACCGCAACGAAGGCATCGTTGTGGCTATTCCCGGATAAAGCATGAATTTCGATATTACGTTTGCCGTCAGAAATCACCTGCTTGCCGGCAAAGCTGAGGAAGTTTGGCGCTTTTTTGGATTTCTCCAGATTGTCGGGGTTAATGCTATGCGGTGCAGCCCAGACTTTCTCGTAATAGGCCTGATTGGGCTGATGGGAGTAAAGCGCGTTTGAATTCCGGACAAAAAGCGTTTGAATTCCGGACGGGGAATAAACGCATATTTGGCTTGAATTCAGGACAGGCAATAAACACTCAATAATTCCTAATTATCAGCTCGCGAGCGGGCTTTCTCCGGCCGCCGCCACCGACGGTATAATCGATGTCGACAGACTCGATCATCAGCTCGCGAAACACCTCGCGCATTTCCGGAATATCATTGACCGAGACAATCATCTTGCCCTTGATAGACTTAGCCAGACCGGCCATCTTTTCATACTCATCAAACGCAAACCCAACACCATAACCCTCTGTCTCCCAATAGGGTGGATCAAGGTAAAAAAGGGTATGAGGCCGATCATAACGCCTAATGCAATCATCCCAGGTCACGTGCTCAATATAGGCCCGCGACAACCGCAAGTGCGCAGCCGACAACTCCTCTTCAATCCGCAGCAAATTCAACCGAGGAGCACTGGTAGTTGCGGTGCCAAAGGTTTGATTAGCCACCTTACCGCCAAAGGCTAGCTTTTGCAGATAGTAAAACCTCGCGGCACGCTGAATGTCTGTCAACGTTTCAGGCGGAGACTCACGCAACCAAGCATAAATCTGTCGACTAACCAAAGCCCATTTAAACTGCCTTACAAACTCCTCCAAATGATGTTTAACCACCCTGTAAAGGTTCACCAATTCGCCGTTGATGTCATTCAATACTTCGACATCGGACGGTTGTTTCATAAAAAACAAAGCCGCGCCGCCGGCAAACGGCTCGACGTAGCATTCGTGATCGGGAAACAAAGGCAGAATAGTCTTAGCCAGGCGGCGTTTTCCGCCCACCCATGGAATAATTGGTTTTGACATGAGGCACCTCTTTACATGGCGCTCGAGGCGCGCTAGTGAGAGGCTCGACGGCCTTCAAATCATTCAGCGTTCCGCACCGGGAACATTTAATAGCCAAGCGAATAAACTCTGCCTCAGCCAATTTTCTACCGCAACAACCGCAACGTACAATTTCCATAAAAAGCCACTTTGAACTAGGCTTGACACGCTGTGTACACGGCGCGGTGCCAAGGCCAGAAGCAGCTCGCTCTGCGGATGGTGGCCGGCGATGGTGTTAGCGCACCATCGCCGGTCGCACCGTTTAATCACTCACCGAACACAGCTGGCCAGTTGGACAATACGTCATAATTCGATAAATCGGCAGCCGTTTGGATAGCGGCCTTATGCGCCTGACTAGCTGCAAACACCATGGCCTGTTGCAGCCCCGCGCTACTCACCAAATCAAACGCCACTTGCACGGTAATCGTCACGGACGATCCATCCATGGTGGACCACTGCACTGGTTGTCCACCAATCGTGATGTCATCGTTCATAGTGCCGCCGGCCGACAACACATCACGCGCTTTGTCTTTCAGGCCTAAATGCTGAGTCAGACTAAATTCATCCGAATGAAACCACTTGGCAACACCGCCAATTTGCACCGGAAACCCGGACCGCCAAAGTCGTGCCCGTTCGATGTCTACAGACGCAAACAATTGATCTCGTATAATCGACATTGACAACGGCTGCGGCAAAAACAGCCCACCAACAAACTGATCGCCAATATTTGCCGTATTGGATTCCACAAATCCGCCAATAGCGGCCTCGGATTCCACGACGTTAACTACCACCCCATTATTAATTTCAGCCAGCCTCATTGCTACTCCACCCATTCCGCTATAAACAATCCCGCCGAACCATTGCCACCGCCGCTGCCTAGCCCTATGCCGGCACCGCCGCCAGCGCCAAACCCGCTTGCATCGCTGCCCACTCCGACGCCTGTTTGCCCGCCGATACCCGCAACACCAAATGGCGTTGAACCACCATTTGGACCCACACCAATTGACACCGATGACACCGCAAAACCAAGGGCAGGAGCAATCTGAAATATATTTTTATGAGGCAGCGCCAGCGCAGCTGCATTCGCCACGCCTTGGAGCTGCCCGCCGTTGATCACTGCTGTTGTCGTGCCTAGGCCGCCAATGCCACCGCCAGCTGAATAAACTACACCGTTTATTGTTATCGTGGTGGCAATACCGGTGCCACCATTGGCCCCAGGTCCGCCGCCTGCGCCAGCCGCACCAATCACCACCGCGTAATTGGTACTAGGCTGTAGGCCGGCGATTAGGAACTCGATAGCAGCACCCGCACCGCCGCCCTGAGCCAAGGTAAATGCGGCATCCGATCCGCCACCGCCACCGCCACCACCAACCAGAGTCAGTTTAAAAACCGTTGAGGGGGTAATGTTGGCTGACGTTAAAAAATTGCCGCTGCTAGTGCTTAATTCCGTAAGTTAGCGATAGTATTTCGTAATTGCGCACCGCGGACCTCGCGTTTCCGCCATCGAAAAGGTGTAGCCGTTGGATTGTAAGCGGCAATAAAGTCTTCAATCGCTTGCCGCAGGGCTGCGATGTTTTGGAAACTGGCGCCGCGTAAAGCTTTGCGCGACAGGATGCCAAACCAGATTTCCACCTGATTCAGCCAACTGGCTGAGGTGGGCGTAAAGTGGAAATGGACATTCGGATGCTGAGCCAGCCAGGCGTCGCATTTTTTGTGGGTACAGTAATTGTCCAGAATCACATGCAACTCTTGGCCAGCCGGCGTCTCGGCAACAATCGTGTCCATGAACCCGAGAAAATCTTCACGCCGCTTCGTTTCGGTTATCTGGGCGATGATGTTACCGGTTGCGACCTGCAGAGCTGCAAACAAATTCAGTGTCCCATGACGCTTATAGGTGCTCTGGAATCCGCGCGCGATCTTGCCACTGTCGGTTTCAACGTACCCGGTCATTCGTTCCAGCGCTTGGATACTGGGTTTTTCGTCGACACTGATGACTAAGGCATTCTCGGGCGGACTCAAATACAAGCCAACAATGTCCGCCGCCTTTACCGCAAATTCTTTGTCGGTACTGACGCACCAGGATCGCTGTCGTTGCAGACAAATCCCTTCCTTACGGAGCACGCGCCAAACCGCGTAAACCGAACTATCCAGGGCCCTAGCTACAGCGGGACCATCCCAGACGGCTTGTCCCTTTGGCGGTGGCAGTTCAAGGATTGCCAAGACACGCTGTCGAAAATGCTCATCATACGTCTTCGGTGCGCCCGGCCGAGGTTCGTCTGACAGCCCCAAAAGCCCCTGAGCCATAAAGCGGTTTCGCCACTTGATGACTGTATTGGCTCGCGTTCGGCATTGCGCGGCAACCGCTTGGACTTGCGCGCCATCCAGACAGCCCAGAATCATTCGGGCTCGCTCGACCATTCGAGCTTCTTCCGTTCGGCTCGCTGCGCGCCGCTCTAACTCTGCCCGTACTTCCGCGGAACACTCAATTTTTGGGGCTACTCGTGACATCCCTACAAGATTACATTATTAGCGCTTAATAACGCAACTAAGCACTAGGCGATAACAGGATTTTTAATTCTCACCGGACTGATCACCTCGCAACCGGTTTGAATGGTTTTGCGGTGATTTATGTATTGACGGCGTTGCTTATCCCCAATCGCCTAAGCTCGGTCACTTTGGCGGCTTTTGCTTACCTGCCGTTGGAAGCGCTATTGCTTGGATTGGCGCTGCTGGTGTCGGGCCGGGTAGGCTCACTGATTCGATTATGCGCCGCCGGCCTGCTGGCGACGGGGATCATCTTTAAAATGGCCGACATCGCTGCATACCAGGTTTTCGACCGGCCATTCAATCCGGTCCTGGATTCCCGCTTTCCGGCGGACGGCATGAATCTGCTGCAAGGCGCCATTGGCCAAATTGGCGCCATCGTCGTTGCGGGTTTGCTCATCGCCTTGTTGCTTAGTATCTTTTGGTTGACCAACGCTTTGCTGCGCCGGGTACAAACACTGCTGCAAAGCTCGGCGAAAATTAGCGGCACAGGTTTAGTAGCCGGCCTTCTGGTGTGGAGCGCTTCCGCCTTCGCGGATTGGTCATACGCCAGCAAACCGTTTTACGACCTAATGGCCAAGCACGTTGCCAGCATCCGTAGCGGCATGGCCGATCTGGAAAGTTTCAACAACGTCGTCGATAGCGACCCTTATGCCGCCGTGCCGGACAACGCATTGTTCGAGAAATTGAAAGGAAAGGATGTGCTGGTGGTGTTCATCGAATCGTATGGCCGGACCGTGCTGGACAGGGCAGACTACGCCGCGCATATCCGGCCATTGCTACAACAAAGTAGCGCCGATCTGGCCGCAAACGGTTTGTCGGCGCGCAGCGCTTACCTGACCTCGCCGACGTACGGCGGCATCAGCTGGCTGGCGCATGGCACCCTGATGTCGGGATTATGGATCAATAGCCAGATCCGCTACGACCGCTTGGTGATGAGTCAACGCCCGTCGTTGAATCGCCTGTTCCACCGGGCTGGCTGGCGCACCGTGGCGGTACAACCGGCGCATACTATGGCTTGGCCGCAAGGCGAATACTTCGGTTACGACCGCATCTATGCCGCACAGGATTTGGGCTACAAAGGCCAAACTTTCAACTGGATCACCATGCCCGACCAATACACGCTGTCGGCCCTGCAAGCCTTGGAACGCAAACCCGGCGCCCGGCAACCGCTGATGGCCGAGCTGGCCTTGATTTCCTCGCATGCACCGTGGACGCCGTTGCCTGAATTGGTGAACTGGGACCAGGTCGGCGATGGCAGCATTTTCAATCAAGCCCGCGTCGGCGATACCCCGGAAGTCGTTTGGCAAAACACCGAGCGCATCCGCGAACAATATCGAAAATCCATCGGATATGCCCTGGCTAATATCGTCTCTTACGCGGTTAACTATGGTGACGACAACCTGGTGATTCTGGTGCTGGGCGACCACCAACCGGCGCCGTTTGTGACCGGCGAATCGGATAGCCACGACGTGCTGGTGCATTTGATTAGTCGCGATAGCAAGGTGATGGATGCAATAAAGGATTGGCAATGGACCGACGGCATGCTGCCGGCCAGCGATGCGCTCGTGCTGGGCATGGATAAGTTACGGGAGCGGTTTATCGCGGCGTTTTCCCGATAAATCTTGGTTCCTGGTTTTGTGCAAGGTTTTGGCGTTGTTGCGCTGAGGTAGAGTTTTTGGTCTGGACCTGCTGGTGCCGACCCGTTATTCCGCTCAAGGCTTTACCCCCCAAGAGGTATTCATACGGCAGAAAAGGCAGCAGCTTCATTTTGGCAACTGCTTATAGATACTTTCTTTGGCCCGCCAGGGTCAAGGGTTGTGCCGCAGAAACGCCGGCGGTATTACCCGCGCTTAGTGGATATACGCATTAATGCCTTCGACATAGGTTTGCAAGGTTAGGCATTGAGCAGCAGGCTAGGTCCTCTGGCGGTTCTGGAAAGTGGATATGTGCGCTGCTTACGATTCAACTTAAGTGCTGAGGGCGCCAAACTGCAAGAAACCTTTATTGTCACTGGTTTCGTAAGGGTAAATTGTAGTGGCTTACTCTGCAGTTTCTGGTGAATAGTTAATACGGTTCCACTCAATTGAACGCTTACGCCAGTGTGTATCAATTGCCTGAGTGAAGTCAGGCCTCACCAACTTGGCACGAACTTCACACCATTCCGAAGATTCACGGCGAATCACCAGCCCTTCCAGGGGGCCGGATCGATAATTACTGGAGGCGGTCACGACTAACCGTTTGAGTTCGGAAATCGAGGTTTTACCATAAAACACTTGCGGTACCGTTACCAAACCGGCTTCGTTTGCCAACTTATTACGACGAGAGGAACTCCAAAACCGGCCAACGCTTTTGTCGTACACATCAAACAAAAGCAACCAATCCGGCAGCGCTGCATAGTCTAGAGAGTGGCGCGCGGCACACCATTCGCCAAATAAGATTAAGTGCGGTTTTATCACTGCGTGTAATGCCTCGCCATGTTGCGTCAGCCAATCGGGCAAGCGCGAAAACTGGCCAGAATTAGGCTCAGCAAGATACTGGCCTCGATTTTGCGCTTGCAGTTGGCCGTCGGCATCAAGCGACAACCCCAGATTGGCACCATCAAGCTTCTCTTCAACTATCACAACACCTGCAAGCAATGACTTGACCTCAGCGGTGGAGAACACCTTGTTACCGCGTGGCAAACCTTGACTCAGCCAAGCAAGGTGAGGAGTATGGGGATAGCGGAAAAAGTCTGTCACGACTCAGACCGGCAACGCAGGCAACGGATTGTCTGGGAATTTCTTGCTATAAAACCCGCAAGTGTCGTCCGGACACAAAAATTCGACTCTAACTCCTTTTGCCTGCAGGCTGGGCCACCAGTCCAGCCATTTGCAATCAGCTGCCTGCCACACTGGTGGTTTCTCTGGGTGGGCATTGGCTGCAGCCGCAAATTTGCGATCAGGCGCATCAAAGGCCAGTTCCAGTGATGGGTCGGGAAATTCCGCAAAACAGTCATTCGCGATTTCTGTTAGCGTTACAAATTCCACTCTTGCAACATTACCTTGGTTTTGTAACAGCCATTTTAAAAACACATCGCCCACACCCTTGGGTTGATTCGGATGTGTTTTGTTCTGATATTCTCCAAGGATTCTGAAGTCATCATCGATTACAGTTACGCCCGACTTTTGCATGGCCTGCAGGCGTTGTATGCACTCTACCTGACAGTTCACCGACACATCATCATGTTGCCCATTCGCGACTAGCAAAACATTGGTATCAATCACCGCCTTCATTGCATGCAGCCCTGCTGATTAAGTTCTTTTTTGCGTTGCATCGCCGCCAAGGTGCGGCCTGCAATGTCAGCCATCTCGTCACCAAAAAAGTTTTCCGGCCAGTTTTCAATCTCTCCAAACATATTAAGGCGTAGTGGCTCCAGTTCTGTCGCAGCACCGGCTCGGCGGCAGAAATACACCGCTACATCGTCAGGAGAAACCGAACCGTCTGCCACTCGCCGTTGCAGGCGATTGAGAAAATGCTCTGAATGACTCTCGACGATCAATTGAACATTGCGCTCTTTGCCGTTTTCACGGGCTTGTGTTGCGGAGATAAAAACGTCGGCTAATTCGGCTTGCACCTGTGGATGTAAGTGAATTTCCGGTTGTTCCATCCAAATCGTCGAATTGGGAGTGCAATAGAAAGCCTGTACCAGAGCGGGTAAAACCTGCGATACGCCAAAACCCACATCCGTGATTTTGACTTCGCTGGCTGTGGCATGGGTTTTAACCAGTACTTCATATTCTTTTCGACCTTCCGCCACGGGTTTGACGGAAAAACTTTCAATGATCCCTAAGTCTTTAAGCCATTGAGCGATAAACTCATCAAAGCGCGCTAAATGCTTTTTAGGTCCACGGTTAATTTTTCTATCCTGCGCACTGGCGGCCAGAATGGCCGCAATCGCAAACTCCCCCTTTTGTCCTACGCTCTCCGGTGTTTCTCCCGACCATGAATAAATGCGTTTTGGATGATCACGTAAGGGCCCTAGGTAGTACACGCTATTGAGCGCCGCTTCCGTACTCAAGGCAAAATCCGACAAAAATTCCGCATTTTGGAAACGGGCTCGGCTTTGGTCGGAAATGCGGTAAAACTTGTCGGGATCATCCAACGGCCAGCTTCTTCCCGTGTTACGCACAAACTTATATTCGCTTGAAGAAATATCGAGTTTGTTTTTTTCGTCGCGCGAGTATTTAACTGCCAGCTGATTTTCGTTGTTACGCAAGAGTTGATACATCAACTCATCAACTCTTGGTTGCTCTTTCGCAGAGGCCGAAAGTTTGACAGCCAACCGCAATTCATCTCCCGCGAATTTATTCTGGGTGAGCGGGTCACGCGCCCCCAGCTCTTTGCCCGGTATTTTCCATCCTAGTTCGAATGCCAAGGTGTTCGTTAAGTCATGGTTATGAAGGCATTCGGCGAACGTTCCCAGATCAATTAGGGCGTTTTCATCGCCCAAGTGAAGAGGCCGTTTCCGGTCGGCAGATAACGTAGTTTGCTTAAGCGCAAGCAATAGATGACCCAAGCTACTCTTGCCCGCGCTGTTGGCTCCGAAGATCACAGTCAGTGGTGCAAGACGAATGGGACCAGTATCCTTCCAAGCCTTGAAGTTTTTGATATGCAAATGGGTCAGCATTTGTGCAATTTCCTGTTCTTATATTTGTCCTATGCTTCCAAAGCGGTAAAGGAATGGTCGCTTTTAAATGTGCAAAAACTCAAGCTAATCGCACTTAATAATCGGAACGACAGCTTATTGATCCTTGCTTGTCATTGCAAATTAATTCATATCCACAGTTAAGGGTCGATTATGACAGTTCGCTACTCTCAAAAGCCGACATTTTTTTACTGGTTGAATCGTATATGAATCGGTGCCCGATTTACCTTGGAACTGGCTAGTTGATGTCGCCAACTCAGTTGCAGACATGCCCCTCATTTAGGTTCTAAGAACCCAATCCACTCGGTTTTTTTCAATATTTGTGTCACCCAACAACCGCCTGGTAAGGTCGTTTCATGGCCAAAGCGTCGAATACGTTGGCTAAGGCGACTACATGCGCGCCGATTCGGAAATATCCTTGCCAGTCAAACCATCCGGATTGCCGGGATAATCCTTTCGCACGCCAATCCGGTAGTTTGCCGTCGAATTCATGCGGGCCGACGTTGGCAGCACCGACCAGTCAAATCAAGTGGTTGATCAAGCCGGGATCAGGCCGGTTACCAAGTGTCCGGGCGGCACGCAAAATCCCTCTATGGTTACCGCCAATTGGTGCGTCGGCACATCCTAATCCCGTGTAGGTGCCGACGAGGCGTGCAGCGGTGCGCACGGGCGCTTGCGGCGTACCGCCGAGCACTTTGTGGATGCCCCTATAGCCCGGCGGGGCGCAGCCAAAGCTTTCGGCGGTGCCGCTGGATAGTATTTCGGCGCGCATGCGCGGCTTGGGCATACCGCCGGAATTGCTCGAAGGATGTTGTACCGCTGCTGCGTTAACAGCACAGCAGTTGTCTTCACCGTTAAATTGTCCTCCTGCCTTTGATCGTCACATCGTCGTCATTCGTAAAGTAATTAGCTATAAAACAACGGCTTAGCTAAATAATAACTCCTAGATATCGTGTTGTATGGACTATGGGCCTGGTTTTTGCTGAATGCGGGCAATGACGTGGAAAGTTGAGCAAACCATTTTCCGCGATTGATTTTTTAGCGATTTAGCGGAGGACATAACGAATGAACACGAAAGGCAAACTGGTAAGCGTGATAGTTGTTGGCGGCCTACTTTCCCTGACCGCGCCGCCAGCCCATGCCCACCACGCCTTTTCCGCCGAGTTCGACGCCGAACAACCCATCGAGTTAAAAGGCGTGGTCACCAAACTGGAATTGGTCAACCCGCATAGCTGGCTGTATCTGGACGTGAAGCAAACCGACGGCAGCGCCAAGAATTGGGGATTCGAATTCGGCGCGCCGTTCAGCCTTAAACAAAAGGGCATAACCAAAGCCAGCCTGCCGGTCGGCAGCGAAGTCACCATCCAGGGTTATCGCGCGAAGAATGGCAAGGATTTTGGCTACGCGGTGACCACCGTGTTGTCTGATGGCCGTAGCGTTAAAACTGGCGGCGCTCAGGATGCTCCGGGGGCGCAAGCCAACGGCCAGGCGCAATAAACCGAATCGGATTTGTTTGAATATAAATATTACGGAATATACCCTCAATGCGTTCACCCAATAACGGTCCGTCATCGCTACAGATTGCGCTGATGCTGGCCAGCGGCTTGATTTTGCTGTTCCTGGCTACCGGCGACGCCGGTGCGGCCGGCCCTAAAATCCCCCGGCTTGCCAACGGCAAACCCGATTTTTCCGGCATCTGGCAAACTACCAGCGCCGCCGATTACGACCTGGAACCGCACAGCAACCGCAAGGACGCCCCGCCCGGCGCCGGCATCGTCGAAGGCCATTACCTGCCTTATTTACCCGCCGCACTGGAGCAAAAGAAGAAAAACTTCGCGGCGCGCGACACCCTGGACCCGGCGCTTAAAGGCTACACCTTGGGTGTACCGCGCGGCATTTATTACCCGGAGCCGTTTCAAATCTTCCAACGCAAACAAGACCTGACCTTGGTACACCAGTTCGGTCATTCGGTACGGACCATACATACCGACGAAACCGATCATCCGAAAGACCCTTACGATTGGTGGCTGGGCGACTCCCGCGCGCATTGGGAGGGCGATACGCTGGTGGTCGACGTCAAGCATTTCAACGACAAAACCTGGTTCGACCGGGCCGGCAATTATCACAGCGACGCGCTACATGTCGTCGAAAAATGGGCGTTTATCGACCCCAACACCGTCGAATATAAAGCCACCGTGGAAGACCCCAAGGTATTTAGCAAGCCCTGGAATCTATCGGTGATTTTGCACCGGCACCGGGAGAAGGATTTTCAGTTGATCGAGGACTACCGCTTTACGCTGGACTACGACGACGCTTATCCGCCCAAGCCGAATAAACCTTAAAGCCGGATACCAGACGAGGACGTTATGACACAAATTAACCCAGGTCGCTCGGCGCTATTTTCCGGGCTGGCCATCAGTATGATGCTTACCGCCGCGCCCAGCCTATACGCTGCGGACGACACAAAGAAACCGGACGCACCGGCTGCGAAATCGGCTCAGCCGGCCACCAAACCGCTGAAACTGGGCGGCCCCGGCATAGAACAGGAAAGAAGCTTTCCCAAGATCGTTTCCGGAAAATGGACCGGTCCGAAAACCGCCGACGGCCAACCGGACGTGCAAGGCCACTGGTCCAATACCATCGCCAACCATAACAACTTTACCGATCCGCAAGGCGGCATCCTAAACGACCCCAATCCCAACCGAGTAGCCAAAGGTCCACGCGAGGAACGCGCACCCAGCCGGGTCAGCGACCCCGCCGACGGCCAGGTGCCGTTTCAGCCTTGGGCGCTGGAGAAGGTCAAGGATTTTCAGGCGCATTTCCACGACCCGGTCAAACCGGAATACATCGAACCCTTGGCGCGTTGCGCACCAGGCGGCATTCCCAAATCCTTGTTTTGGCACGGTTACGAAATCAGCCAGTATCCGGGTTATGTGTTGTTTCAATTCAACTCGGGCACCCGCATCATTCACCTGGACGGCAAACCGCATTTGCCGGACAACATTAAACTGTGGAACGGCGACTCGCGCGGCCATTGGGAAGGCAACACGCTGGTGGTGGACGTCACCAATCAAAACGGCAAAGCCTTATTCGGCCGCTCCGGCGAGTTTATTAGCGAAAACGGCCATATCCAGGAGCGCTACATCTTTAGCAACGACGGCGACCGTTACACCTACGAAGCTGTGCTAACAGACCCGACCGTCTATACCCGGCCGTTTACCGTGACGGTGCCAGCCCGGAAATGGACCGCCAAAGATCAGCCTAACGGCTGGCACTTCGAGGTTGAGCCAGCCAATTACACCGGCAAGGTGGCCCTAAAAGAGCCTATCCTGGATCAATACGAACGTGTCTGCGCCGAGAACAATGGCGGCTTCGGACTGGTCGCCGCTGAAGAACCGAAAAAATAGGCTCATCATGTCATTAGTCGAATTTGCCCAACTGCTTAACGACTCCGAGTTCGGTACCGCGCTGCGCGAGTCGGTGTATATGTTTCCCTTGATCGAAGGCTTGCATTTGATCGGCCTGGCTTTGGCATTGGGATTACTGTTTTTTGTCGACCTGCGCCTGCTCGGCCTGTTTCTACCGCAGTTGCCGGTTGGGCAAGTTTTGCATCCGCTTCGGCCCTGGTTGTTGGGCGGATTTTTAATTATCTTCGCGACCGGGATTTTGCTGTTCGTGGCGACGGCGGCAAAAATCATCACGCTGCCGGTATTTTTTTACAAACTGGGTTTCATCGCCTTGGCCGGCATCAATGCCTTGTGGTTTGAGTTGAAATGGGGCCGCGAGGTCGGGCACTGGGGCAACGAGTCTACCTTACCAGCAGCGGTGCGTTTTGCCGGCTTCACGTCGCTGACTTTGTGGAGCCTGGTGGTCATCGCCGGGCGTTTGATCCCTTACTTGAGTTACCAATAACCTTATGTCTGTCCTCGAACTCTTCAAAGCTTTGCAATCCAGCGGGTTTGGCCGCTTCGTCGGCAGCCTGGATCATCTGTTCTGCGCCTTGTTGGAACTGGGCCATATCGCCGGCATGATTTTGTTGCTGGCGTCGGTGATATTAACCAGCCTGAATTTGCTGGGTTTGGGCCTAAGCAGCGTACCGTTGGCGCAAATCCAGCGCAGCACCGGCAAGTTGTTCTGGACCGGTTTGACGCTATTGGTGGTATCCGGCTTGCTGATCTTCATTCCGGCCGCCACCAGCTACTATCCCAACGATTTCTTTTGGGCCAAATTCATTCTGCTGGGCCTTGCCTTGCTGGTGTATTTCACGCTCTACCGGTGGGTTGCTAGGTCAGACTCACACCATACTTGGCTGGCAAAAGCCACCGGCGGCCTGGCATTGAGCCTGTGGCTGGGCGTGGCGTTCGCCGGGCGTTTTATCGGCTTTTTTGCTTAACGCCGACTCATCCATTTTCAGTTTAAGGACGCCCCGGCATAGAGCCGACGTCTTCTTTATTCGCAACGGGATTGCCCATGTTCAAACGATTTAATTCACGTTTAAAAATACTTGCCGGCAGCGTGGCATCTGCCAGTCTATTGATGGCCTGCAACCCTGCTACTACCGAACCTGCTGCGCCGCCCATTCCCTTCAAACCGGTCGCGACGTTGCAAGAGATCATGACCTCGATTATCGATCCGAATATCGATTTTATCTGGAACTCGGTATCCTCGGTCAGCACGGCCACCGGTACCGAAGAACGCCAGCCGCAAACCGACGAAGATTGGCGACTGCTAAGGCAACACGCCCTGGCCGTGACTGAAGCGGCGAATCTGTTGTTCATTGAAGACCGGCCCATCGCGGCTGCTAATGCCGTCACTTCTAGCGGCGGTGCGGAACTGACGCCGGCTGCGATCAAAACCTTGATCACCGAGCATCGTCTGGAATTTGTAAAACGCGCGCAAAACCTGCAAAACGCCGCACAAGGTTTACTGGTGGCGATAGACGCCAAAAACGTCGAGGAACTGGAAAAAGCCGGCGGCGAAGTCGAACAAGCCTGCGAGCAGTGTCATAGCCAATTTTGGTATCCGGGCGATGCCAGACCAAAATAGTAGGGGCGTTGGCACGTAGCCGGCCTAAGCTGCATACTGTAGGCCTTTTGACCTGGGCTATTGCCGCGCATGACCCACAATTTACCCGATCTCGATACCTACCAAACTCAAGGCTATCTAATCGCCAGGCAGTTATTTTGCCTGGAAGCCATGGCGGAATTACAGTCCATGGTCGAACGGATACACTGGCAATGGGCGGCGGAAATTGGCGATTTAATCCGCGCCAATCGCCTGTTGAACATGCACAGCCTGACCGATAGCCGGTATTTCAAGGAACAGGCCGCGGAACGTCTGGCTTTATTTGCTTGGATCACCCAGCCAGCGGTTACTGGTTGGCTGACGGATTTATTCGGCGACGAGCTGTATTTTCATAATAGCCAATTGTTTTTCAATCCGTTGGACCGCGAGCAATTGCCTTATTGGCACCGGGACCTGCAATACAGCACTATCACTGACGACGCACAGCAAAGCGCGCAAGGCAAATTGTTGGCACTGCATCTGCGGGTGCCGCTGTTACCCGAGTGCGGCATGGCCTTAATACCCGGCAGCCATCGCCGCTGGGACAACCCTCTGGAACGGGAGGTGCGCTTTGAATTGAATGGTCATCAAAAACACGAAGATTTGCCAGGCAGCGTGCTGATCGATTTGCAGCCGGGCGATGCGTTATTGTTCGATGCGCAAATGCTGCATCGGGGCCATTACCAAAGCAATTCGGCGCGGCTGGCCTTTGATATTTGTGTCGGCATCTACCACCCGTTTACGGCAGCGTTTCTAAACAAAGCCGTATTGCCTGTTCAGGCCGAGATGGCGCAATTGGCTAATAACGACTGGTATCGACGGGCTTGGCAAATCGCGGAAAGGCTTGGTTGAAATAGATTTGGAGATACTTCTACAGGAGTTACGGAGGCGCCGGATTCGACGCCTCCGAGTCTTGGCATATTACAGCGACCGCCACAAACGCTTCTCGACCTGCTTTTTCTCCCACTCCGCACCAAAGAACGGCAGGATGTCGAATACCGACGAGGCATGAATCAACAGCCCCACACCCCAGCCCAACGCCGGCCAGATCACCCAGAGATGGCGCGGGGTTTGCACCAGATTCAAGATCGCCAAAGCGCCGATGACGACCAGATATTGCAGCAAATGCGTATAAAACCGCCGCAGTTTGCGCACGTGTTCCAGCGCGAGGATTTCTTCTTTACTAATGCCCTGACTTAAAGTGCCGTTCATGTCCGACTCCGAATTTAACTGTGAAAAATCGATCTCAAAGACCGCCGCCAGTGACTTCAGGGATTCCACGCTTGCCGTTTGTCCGCGCTCGATGCGTTGAATGGTGCGGACGCTGATGCCGCTCAAATCGGCCAGTTGTTGTTGCGACCAGCCGTGTTGCAATCTCAGTTTTTGTATAAGCATTTGGAACTCCTTTTTAATCACTGGCCTTCAGTCTAGCGCTTGATTGGCTTGCTCCGTGACGACATTCCCCCGTCATCGGCACGACAGTTGCCCGTCACTTTCGTCGAAAGCGCCCCGACAAGAGAAAACATGGGCCTAGAATCGTTTAATCCGGTTCAAAATCAGGGTGTCGGCGAGATTTCTAAATACATGCGCTTCATCCATGACTGGCGGCAAGACTCAAAGCAGCTTCGATAAAACACCAGAACGGCTTTTGTGCCATGAAACCGTGATTCGGCAGCACAAATCTGTCGGTCTGCACCACCCATAATGGGTCGGCCATCCACGCCTCCTTTACCGGACGCAATTGCAAGCCGTCCGCCACTCGCAACACCGCAGCGCTAGCGATATTGCGGTCTGATCCAGTCGGCTTCGATGCTATGGCAGAATCGAGATGACAGGTTTGAGTTTTCAGTGCGGGATCTATCGCTTCCAAACGATGGGTGATAAAACCGCGATAATGCCCAACGGCGGTGGCGGCCAAATCCCATTGCGAAGCGCCCGGTATGTCCACCTGCTCAATCGGGTCCAATACCGACTCGAACCAGGCCGGCACGGCCCGGCTATAGGTAAACATGTTCTTGGTGATGGTATCGGCTTCCGAACTGGCAACCACTACCAGCGGGTTGGCATGCGCAAGGCGATTCGTTGCCGCGACTCGACGAACCGCGGTGCGCAGATCGGCAAAGCGTCTGGCTTCGATAGCCGGATTAACCAACAACACCAGATCGCCGAAGCGGGCTTGGTCGCCGCGTTCCTGTTGCAGGCGTTGCAACCAGACCGGTTGCAAGGCGTTTAACATCACGGACGCGCCCAGACTGTGGCCTATTGTGAGCAAGCGGTTATCCGGATTGGCGTCGTGTTTGACGACAGCTTCGACATTTAACAAGAAATCTAGAAATTGCTTTTGTCCTAGGCGTTCGCTTACCGACCGCCGCTCCCAAAAGGTCAAAGCCCGCAGCCAGGGCGTTTCCACCGTTTCGCCGCGCCACCCCAAGTAGATGCCGACTACCCGGTAATGTGGGTTACGCAGTTTGATGTCGCGCAAACTTTCCTTGAAACGGCGGACGTTGTTATCGCTGTCCTTGGCATTGTGGTGCCAGCCGTGGGTATAAAGCACCACATATTGCGGCTGTTGACTGGCTTGTAAGTTATTCAGCAATGCGTCGGCTTGGCGTTGATCGTAGAAACGGCCGTCGTCGTCGAATTCCACGAAACCCAAGGTGTAACCATCTTGCGGGTTGACGACTAAATTGGCGGCGCTGCAATCCGCACCGGCATTGGCTAGACAAGGTTTTACACTGATATTGGTACGGAAATATTCTTGGGGAGCGCAAGCTGATAACAGCATCAGCATGGCGAACAGCAATCTGCTCATAAGGCGGTGACTAGGACAGCGACACAAGGTTTTGCGTCACTGTCCCACTCATGAAAGCTAATTTCAGCTACTGCAGGCATTAACCGGCATATTTGACGGTACAGCCGTAAGGTTTGGTCACGGCTTTGCTGATGGGTTTACCGGCCGCCAGTTCTTTTAGTGCTGAAGAAATATAATTTTCAGCCGTCGCGATGTCGGCCTGGTCTGCCGAGGCAATGCTGTCTATGCCGCCTTTGTAAAGCAGAACGCCATTGGGATCGATGATGAACAAATGCGGGGTATTGGTGGCACCGTACAATTTACCCACGGCACCGTCCGCATCGAACAGGGTGTTGGCGGGTGTGGCGTTACGCTCTTGATTGAGTTTTTTTGCGGTTGCCGCGTCGACAAAGCCTTGTTTGCCGGGCGCGGAAGAAATGACTTGCAACCAAACAATGTTTTGGTTTTTGGCCTGTTTTTGTAAATTGGGAATATTGCCGGATTGGTAATGTTTTTGCACAAACGGACAGTCGGCATTGGTCCATTCCAGAATCACGGTTTTGCCGCGCAGCGCCGCCAAACTCAAAGCGCCGCCTTCTGCTGCCGCCGCCGAAAACGCCGGTGCCGGCTGGCCTACCACCGGCTCTGCTTTGGCAAGGGCCGGCATTAATAGCATTAAACTAACGGTCATCAATCCGAACAAACGCTGAGAAATCATAAATACTCCATTGCTGATGGTTAAAGACGGGCGCTTTGAATGGCGCCGATAACGAGATCAGGGGTCAGGATTTGCGGTAATACCATCGCCTCCTGCGCTCCCGGTCCGAAATACAAATACAAGGGCACGCCGCTGCGACCAAATTGGCTCAATACCTTGGCGATACCCGCATCACGGTTGGTCCAGTCGCCTTTCAGGTAAGTCACCTCGGCTTTGAGAAACGCGCCGCGAACCGATTCGCTACTCAAGGCAACACGTTCATTAACCAAACAGGTGATACACCAGTCGGCGGTGAAATTAACGAACACCGGTTTGCCTTCGCTGCGCAATTGGGCTAGTTTTTCAGCGCTGTAGGCTTGCCAGTGTTGATTGTTGCTGTCCGTTGCATAGCTTGCTTGCGACGAGGTTTGGATGCCTAGTTCGCCCGCCAGCAAGGCCAGCAGTAAAGTTACGCCGGCGCTGGTGTGGATGACGCGGCGCTTTATTTGGGTGGCGTTTCGGCTAATTTGCAATAACCAGACAGCGAGGGCAACCAACACACAGCCGCCCAAGGTACCGGCAACTGCTTCCGGGCCGGCCTGACGGGCAAGCACCCAAATCAGCCAAGCGGCGGTGGCGTACATTGGAAAAGCTAGCCCTTGTTTCAGGGTTTCCATCCATGCCCCGGGTTTGGGTAGCCAGCGCTGAAGTATCGGCCACTGACAAAGCAGCCAGTAAGGCAGGGCTAATCCGATGCCTAAACTCAGGAATACGGCGATCATTGTTGCCGGTGCTTGGGTGATGGCAAAGCCAATGGCTGCGCCCATGAAGGGGGCGGTGCAGGGGGTGGCCACGACTGCGGCCAACACGCCGGTGAAAAAACTGCCGGCATAACCATCCAGAGTGGCCAGCTTATGGCCCAAGCCGGTGATGCCGGTGCCGATATTGAAGACTCCGGATAAGCTTAAGCCCACCGCAAATATCAAGTAGGCCAGTATCGTGACGAACCACGGCGACTGAAACTGGAAACCCCAGCCAATGCCGGCGCCACCGGCCTTCAGCGCGACCAACACAGCGGCCAATGCGGTGAAACTAATCAATATCCCGGCCAGATAAGCCCAACCGTGTCTGCGAGTTTTACCGGGATCGTGAGCGGCTTGTTCTATTAATGCCAAGGCTTTTAACGACAATACCGGAAATACACAAGGCATTAGATTCAATATCAAACCACCGGCCAAGGCCAGTAACAGGGCGGTTGGCAAGGTTTGCTCGGCCAAGGCGCTGGCCGGCTCAGCCTGGACGGGATTTGCCGTGCCAGGCCACGCCGCGCTGATCTGATAAGCGCGCAAACTGTCGCCGCTAGCGACCGTCAGCACGCCGGTCAGTGTTTGTCCGGGGGATAATAGCTGGTCGCCGGATGGCAAGCGGATGTCCAGGCCATCGTCGGCTAAGCTTGTTATTTGCTCGCCAGCATGGGAAATCGGTCCCCATTGGTCGGGGTAGAAGGCCAGCGCGTGCTGGTCTGGCGCAGGTAGTTGCTCGCCAGTCAGGTGTAACCGGAGCGTGCCGGCCGGACCTTCAAGCAAGCTGGCTTGCCAGGGTAATACACCAGGTAATGAATTTTGGGCAGCTGCGATCAAAGGATGGGTTGGGCCGACCGCTACGCCCTTGGCGACCACCGGCAACTGTATTGCTAATTCCACCTCTTGGGGAATGCAGGCTTCCTCGCAAACCAACCATTTCGCCTTTGCTGAGATGGGCCATTCTGTACCAGGTTCCGCGTTCTCGGCTACCCGCAGCGGCGAGAGTAGGGTGACCGCGTCGTGATAGCCGTAATTGACGACCGGCCCCAGTACGATTTTGCTGGGCGTAGGCCATTGGATCTCGCCCACCGACCAGCCGGCTGGTAGTTGGTATTGAATTTTGGTTGGTAGGCCTGAGTCGCCAGGATTTTTCCAGTAAGTGTGCCAATGCGGAATAATCTGCTGGTGCACGCCAATCAAGATCTCATCACCAGGATGCACGGCAGTATGCGAAGCAATCAGGCTGGCGCTTACCTGATCCGTGGCAGCTTCCGGACTGGGGTTGGCTTGGGTGCATGGCATCCCTAAAACCAGAATGATGCCGAGGATGACGCGATAGACAATTAGCACACTTGCACCCTAGCTTGGTTGAATTACAGGCATGTTAACGTTCGCTGGCGACTTGACTATGCATAACCGAAGCCTGGGTATTGCTAACCCCAGAAAGCCGCTGATCGCCGTCATTACCCGCCTTATACCTTATTGGCTGCGAAAGGATGTTTGGCATCCTGCTTCGCGGCAATCACTTCCTGAGCACTTGGAAAACCGGCGACAGCACGGGCAATCGCTTCCTTGGTGGCTTTGTAGTTGTATTCTTCGATTTTGGCGTCGTCTTCAGCCAGCCAGTGAATGAATACGCCCACGGAAATAAACAAATCGTCGGCTTCGTCGGCGGGAATAATGCCTTCTTCCACCGATTCCGCCACCGCAATGGCTACCGCGCGTTGTGCCGGTCCAAAAATTTGCACGGCTTGTTTCGAGCCTTTGATCGTGACTTTGTTGAACAAGATCGTGGCGGGTTTCACCAGCAAGTTGGGCGCTACCACCGCCAATAAAGTGGAAAAGCCGTCTTTGTTATTGGTTAATGCATTCGCGAAAGCGGTTTCCGCCGCTGAGCCGCGTGGGCCGATAATTAAATCGATATGAGCGATTTCATTGCCTTCGCCGACCAAGGATTCTCCAACCCGCAAATTGGTAATTTTTGCCATTTTAAGTAGTCCCTTTTTTGAAAAAAATGTAAGTAATATTTTTGAAATAATGAATATTTATAATCGGCTACTTCGGTATTTATCCGCAATAGCCGATTAGTTGCGTTTTGTCTGTTATATATTGCGTTACGGTAGTTTAAACATTACCTGCCTTGAAGTGGCCTACGGCTTCTTCGGCATGTTTGGTGGCTACTTCGGCATGGTTTTGTTTGCCGTGCGCAATGGTTTCTTCCAGTGATTTTTTACCTGCGCTGATGTGTGCTTTGGCTTCTCCGGTGGCGGCGCTTTCCGCTTTATCGACGTGAGCCAGGGCTTTTTCCGCATGCTCCACCAATTGATCCGCATGGCCGGCTTTGCCGTGGGTTACGGCATGCTCGGCATGTTTTAAGGATTCGGCAGCATGTTCCTCGGCAAATACGCCGCTGCTGGCAATTAATAAGGCGCTGGTAATCAATGCTACGGTCGTTTTCATAATATCCCCCTGGGAAATGGTTAGTTAATTTACTATTTAAAACCGAGTAATACCTCAATAGTTTATTTATGATTTGTAGGTCTGAATAAACTTAAGAATATAGCGGTTTTAACAATACGAGATAATCCAATATCTGCTGTATCGCCAAATTACTTACTCAATTTATATGCCAGTTTTCAACTTGTTGTTTGCAAAGAAAAAATGCTGATTTATAGGTAGTTTAGGTGTTTGCCTGTCAGCAAAAGTTGCTGACTTGGTGTTGATATATCAGCTATTTCCTGGCTCCTGAGAGGGTAAGTCTGATTGTGATAAGTGACTTGTGTTCTTTTAAAGACTCGAATTTGCTAATAAATGGCTTGGGATTCAACTGTTTACATGGTCTTTGTGTGTAAGGTGTATGCCAATCCTATATAGGTGCGAATTTTGCTTATCTGTGGGTTGCTACGAATGCGCGCCAGATAATTACAACCATCCAATCATCAATTTTTATGAGCAAATACACAGTCAACGTCAACGGGACACAACACACCGTGGATGTTAATCCCGACACGCCCTTGTTGTGGGTGCTGCGCGACCATCTCAATCTAGTCGGTACCAAATTTGGTTGCGGGATAGGCCAGTGTGGTGCCTGTACCGTGCATATCGACGGCCAGCCGACTCGGGCTTGTCTGACGCCGATTTCAAAAATCGGCCAAAGCCGGGTCACCACGATAGAAGGCCTACATCCGACTGGTGAACACCCCTTGCAAAAAGTCTGGCAAGAGCTGGATGTGCCGCAATGCGGGTATTGTCAGGCCGGGCAGATCATGACCGCCGCCGCGCTGCTGAAAAAAAATCCCCGTCCGACCGACGCCGAGATCGATGTCGAACTTGCCGGCAATCTCTGTCGTTGCGGGACTTATTTAAGGATACGTGCCGGCATTCACCGTGCCGCTGAACTCGGTGTCAAGGAGTCGATATGAACGAATACGAATTGGAAAATGCCAGCCGCCGCGATTTTTTGCGCAAGTCCACGCTGGCCGGCGGCGGCTTGGTGTTGGGTTTTTATCTGAATGTGGCCGATAGCGCCGCCAAGCGGGTTGCCAAGCCGGCCACCATTGCGGAAAGCAGCGTGTTTAAACCCAATGCCTTTATTCACATTGCCCCGACCGGCAAGGTGACCTTGATCAGCAAGCAGCCGGAAATAGGCCAGGGCATCAAGACCTCCTTGCCGATGATCATTGCCGAAGAACTTGAGGTTAATTGGCTGGATGTGCAAATCGTGCAGGGCGATTTAGATCCAATTTACGGTAGCCAAAGCGCCGGCGGTTCCCGCTCCACGCCGACCAATTATCAGGAGTTTCATAAACTCGGCGCAACGGCGCGGACGATGCTGATCTTGGCGGCTGCCGAAATCCTGCGGGTGCCCGACACAGAATTGTTCGCCAAAGATAGCGCCGTACATCATCCGGCGAGCGGTAGGCAGCTTATTTATGGGCAGTTGGTGGAAAAGGCGGTGTCGATTCCGGTGCCTGCGCCGGAATCGGTGAAGTTGAAAGACCCTAAAGACTATAAATTACTGGGTACCCGAATCGGCGGCGTGGATAATCCGGCCGTTGTCTCCGGTAAGCCTTTATTCGGCATAGATGTGCAATTGCCCGGTATGTTGTATGCGACCTATCAAAAATGTCCGGCTTTTGGCGGCAAGGTGGTCAGCGCCAACCTGGATAAAATCAAAACACTCCCCGGCGTAAAACATGCCTTTGTCGTTGAGGGCGGAAACAGCTTAAAAGGCTTGTTACCGGGTGTGGCGATTGTCGCCGACTCCACCTGGGCGGCGTTCACCGCCCGTAAGCAACTAGAAGTAGTGTGGGACGAAGGCCCGGCGGCCGCGCAAAGTTGGGCCGGCTTTAGCGCCAAGGCCAAGGAATTATCCGAGCAGGCCGGCAGCGAGGTGTTGCGTAACGACGGCAATGCCAAGCAAGCATTGGAAGACGCGGACAAAACCGTGGAAGCGGCCTACAGCTATCCGTTTATCTCCCACGCCAGCATCGAGCCGCAAAATTGTACGGCCTGGTTCAAGGACGGTGGCATCGAGATTTGGGCGCCGACGCAAAACCCGGAAGCCGGGCAGAAGATCGTCACCGAAACCTTGGGGATTCCGAAAGAGAAAATTACGCTACATATCACCCGTAGCGGCGGCGGTTTTGGCCGGCGTTTGATTCCAGATTACATCATCGAATCGGCGGCGATTGCCAAGCAAGTCGGCGTACCGGTCAAACTGACCTGGACTCGCGAAGACGATCTGCAACACGACCAATTCCGCGCCGGTGGCTTTCACTTTTTAAAAGGCGGCCTGGACGATAAAGGCAAGCTGATTGCCTGGCATAACCATTTCGTCACCTTTGCGCATAAAGTGGTGAAGGACGGCAAGGAAACCCTGGAACTGGGCAGCGGCGCCAACCTGTCCGGCGACGAATTTCCGGGACGCTGGGTGGAAAACTGTCTGCTGGAACAAACGCCGTTGGAATGCAATATCCCGATGGGGCCATGGCGGGCGCCCCGCAGTAATGTGTTCGCTTGGGTGTTTCATAGTTTTATCGACGAACTGGCGCATGCCGCCGGCCGCGATCCCTTGCAGTTTCGCTTGGAAATCCTGGGCGATAAGGGCTTTATTCCCGGCACCGGCCAGCAAGGCATCCCGTACGATGTGAATCGGATGAAGCATGTATTGCAGCACGTCGCGGAAAAATCCGAGTGGGGCAAGAAAACTTTCCCGCGCGGCCAAGGGCAGGGCATAGCCTTTCATTTCAGCCATCTGGGTTACATCGCCCAGGTTGCGGAAGTTACGGTCTCCAAAGACGGCAAGCTTAAAGTGGATAGAGTCGTGGTGGCTACCGACATCGGCGCGCAGATCGTCAATCTCAGTGGTGCGGAAAACCAGGTGCAGGGCTCGGTCATTGATGGTCTGGGAGCCTTGATGTTTCAGGAGTTGAATATCGAAAAAGGCCGGATCGTACAAAGCAATTTCGGCGAATATCCGATGATCCGTATTGCCGATACGCCGATGCGGGTGGATGTGCATTTTCTGAAAACCGACTATCCGGTCACCGGTCTGGGTGAACCAGCACTGCCGCCATTGGCGCCGGCAGTGTGCAATGCGATCTTCGCCGCTACCGGTGTGCGGGTCCGGCAATTGCCGTTATTGCGTACCGATTTGAGCTGGAGTTGATATGGCTAGTACAATCGCCGGCACACCTGCAAGCGAGTAAATCATGGCCAATAACATCAATCATCTGCTCGAAGCCTACCGGCAATTGCAACACGACGGCGCCGACAGCGTGCTGGCGACCATCATCGAAACCTTTGGCTCGACTTACCAAAAGGCCGGGGCGCGGATGTTGATTACCCAAACCGGGGAGTTGGTCGGTTTGCTGGGCGGCGGTTGTTTCGAACGGGATTTGGTGGAGCAGGCCGGATCGGTGTTCGAAACCGGCCATGCCAAAACCTTGTTTTACGATATGCGTTCCGGGGAAGACGCGATTTGGGGTTTGGGCCTGGGTTGTAACGGCGCGGTTAGGGTGTTGCTGCAATTATTAAAAGCCGAGCAGGGTTTCAGTCCATTGAGTCAGTTGCTGGAAGCCGCCGAAGCTCAAGCGCATGGGGTATTGGTTACGGTGTTCGAGTCCGAGCATGCGGATTTCCCGGCAGGGCGCAGCCAGTTTTTGCCTGCGGCCATCGTCGGCGAGCAGCCAATTTTACCTAGCGCGCCGTTTCCCTTTGCCACGGCGGCGCTGCAAACGGCCTTGCAGCAAAAACCGCGTATCGAAACCCATCTACTTGACGGCCAGGACATCAAAGTCTTTTACGACCCGGTGCAACCGCCTTGGCAGTTGCTGATATTCGGTGCCGGTGCCGACGCGATACCGCTGGTGAATTGCGCCAAATCCCTGGGGTGGCGCGTGACCTTAGTCGATCACCGGCCCGCGCATATCAAACCAGAGCGTTTTCCTTTAGCCGATCAATTATTGCATCTGATACCGGATCAGGTCGCGTCCCAACTGGATTTAAATCGCTTCAATGCCATTATGCTGATGACCCATAACGTCGAATACGACCAACGCTACTTGCAAGCCATCGTCCAGTGTCGGGCGGCGTTTATCGGTCTGCTGGGTCCGGCGCATCGCAAACAACGATTACTGCAAAGCCTGGGCGACGATGCCGCGCTGATGGCCGAACGGGTATTCGGTCCGGTCGGTTTGGACATCGGCGCGCAAACGCCGGAAGAAATTGCGTTGTCTATCGTGGCGGGCATCCATGCGCAGCTCAACGGCCGCAGCGGCTTGCAATTAGGCTATGACGTAGTCGCTATCAAGCATGAATGCAGCCATAGCCAAGCCCAGTAAATTCGGTGAGGCCGGAGTATAAGGCTAAATTTGGGTTATGCGAGCGGGGCCTGACGACTAAGACGACTCCAACGCTTGCGCCAGATAATCGGTTATGCCGAGCCAATGTTTGCGCAACGTTGGCTCGTCGTAATTTTCCTCGCGCCCATCCAGATCAAGGACAATAGCATCGCCTCGGGCCATGAACACCGCAGCCAGATCTTCCACCGGCCCCGCCGCCAAGGTATGAGTGAGGGCTCGGCAGGGTCCGAAACGCGACGGTGGCTCGAACGGCATGACATTGATTTCGGTGCCCAGTAGGCCGCGCGGATAACCGGCATCTTCCAGATCGAATTCCAAATGCTCGAAACGGTAACGTTGATGTGGTCTATGTCGGGCTAAATCCCGGCGCAGGCGGCGAGCCGCATTGGCTAGATCCAGTTCTTCGACCTGCCGGAGCGGCAAGGGCATGACGTTCATGGCGCTGCACGGAGTGCGGGCAACCGCCCCCGACGCGCGAAGCATCGTAGTCAGGCCGAGTACCGTGTCGCGACCGTAACCGTATCGGGCCAAATAGCCGGCAAAACCGGCAATCAATAACTCCGGCCAACTCAAATCCAGCTCCAGCGCACGGCGCTTAAGGCTTAGACACACTGCGTCCGGCAAGGCCCCTCCGATTCGGCGGCCGCGGCCGATTCCGGGCGTGGGATGGGGTGACAGGGACTTGGGTTGCAACCCGGCTAGTTCGGCGAGCCAATATCGGCGGTCGTCCTCACGATCAAACGAATTCTGATAGGCCTGATCGGCTTCCAAAATGGCGTCCAGGGTGCCAAAAGCAGCCGCTGCCAAAGGCTTGCCGGATAGCAGCGCCTCGTAGTAAACGGCAACTCGCCGTGCAATGAGCTGGAAGCCGTAGCCGTCCAGCAGTAGGTGGTGCGCGCGATGTAGCCAGACGTGGCGCTCAGCCCCCCGGCGATAGAGCTTATGCTCATAAAGATAGCCGGCGGCGGGATTGAAGGCTTGTTGTAGTTGCACGAACAGTTCGGCCATGAATGCCGTCTGGCTAAGCTGTTCGGCGGGCGCTACCGCCAAAGTCGGCGGGCTATGCTCGACGCGCTGCTGCCGATAAGTCCCGTCCATCTCGACGATGCGGACCTGCAGCGCGTCAGCTTCGCGCAACGTGGCCTGCAGGGCTTGTGTAAACAATTCGTAATCGAGTGGGCCGTCTAGTTCGGTGTATTCGGCGGCATAAAAGACGCTGGCTTCGCCGGCGAGTTGTTGGCCAAGCAGGACACCTGTCTGTGCTTGGGTTAAGGGCAGACCGGGTTGATCGCGTATCATCGTCTGTCTGCCTTCGCGGCGGCAGAGTCTTGCCACAAAGCGTGCCAGGCTCTCAGTGTCGGCAACGGCGCCAACTCTGCGAACTCGGCAGCGAATCCGCGTTGGCGCCAACGCTGCATCAATGTCATCAGCGCCAGCGAATCCAAGCCCATCAGCAATAGATCGTCGTCATCGCCCAATAGAGCCGGGTTGATTGCCATCGCTTCCGCAATTTCGCGACGTAATGCGTCCAGGCTGGGACTAAGCGATTCCAAAGCGACCATTGCATCGCGGCTGCTGAGAACGCATGCGCAACGCCCGGCGGCATAGCGCAAGGCTTGTTCGTGCTCTTCGCGTGAAAAATCGGCCAGCGCATCGCCAACCAAAAAGGCTTGGATATCCAGCATGAAGGCTTCCGCAGCCGTCATCAGACAGCCAATATGGGCATAGACGCCGCAAATCACCAGCTGATCGCGCCCCAGCGCGCGCAGGTGCGTCTCCAGGTCGCTGCGCTTGAAAGCGCTGTAGCGCGCTTTCGGGAACACCGTGTCTTCCGGGTTGGGTGCAACAGCATCGACAATACGTTCCAGCGCCGGATCGTTCGCTAAGCCGGGCCCCCAAAAATCGTTGAGCAGCCCGCGCTCGGTCGGCGCCTGTCCGCCGCGTTGCGCCGTGTACATAACCGGCATGCCGGCAGAGCGGCAGGCGGCGATCAGGTCGGTGCAATTGCGCAGCAGCGCCGGGATCGGCGGCTGGGATGGTTCGAAAAAATTCAGAAAATACTGTTGCATGTCGTGCACGAGTAATACGGCACGGCTTGGGTCCAAGCGCCAGTTCGCTTTTCCGGTGGGTAGTTGTTCTGGAAGGTCGTATGGCGGGATGCGGGGTATGCTCATGTCGGTGTTCGTGTCAGGTTAAGCGCCAGCGCCCGCAGCTGCGGTTTCGCAATTTTGCCTGGCGCGGTAAGCGGTAAGCGGTCAATGAATTCGATTCGGTCGGGAATTTTATGTGCGGCCAGTCCGCAGTGATCGCGTAAGTGCAATTTCAGCCCTAGAGCGATTCGCGCCGGCGCTTCCTCCGAGTCCGGCTCGGCCAATTCGACGAAGGCGTAACTGCGTTCGCCCAGGCGTGCGTCCGGTATAGCCACCAGCGCCGCGTTGCGTACGCGCGGATGGCTGAGCAAATGCTGCTCCACTTCTGCGGCGGCAATCTTTTCGCCCGCACGGTTGATTTGATCTTTGCTCCGGCCCATCACCTGTAAACTGCCATCGGCGCGGCGCCTGACCAAATCGCCGGTACGATAAAAACCGTCCACGGTAAATGCCTTGCGGTTATGCTCGTCGGCGCGCCAATAGCCTCGAATGGTATAGGGACCGCGGGTCAGCAGATGGCCGGTCTCGCCGTCGGCCAGCACTCGGTCCTCGTCGTCGACTATGCGGATCTCGTCGCCGGGCGACATAGGCCGGCCCTGGGTTTCCAGAATGACATCGGGATCGTCGTCCAGCCGAGTGTAAGTGACCAAACCCTCGGCCATGCCAAATACCTGCTGCAGTGCGCAACCGAACACCGGTTTAATGCGGGCGGCGACTTCCGCTGCCAGACTGGCGCCGCCCACCTGGACCAGGCGCAGACTGCCAAGCGGAGGACGCAGACTTGTAGCGCGCTCCAGCCACGCCAAAAGCAGCGACGGCACCAATGCTACATGGCTGACCGCTTCGGCGGCGATCAGCATAAAAGCTGCGTCCGGCTCTGGTCGAGTCAACAACACGATGCGGCCACCGGAATATAAGGTGCCCAGCGTGCCGGGCGAACTTAACGGAAAGTTGTGTGCGACTGGCAAGGCCGCCAGATACACGGTAGCGGCGTCGAAACCGCAAATATCCACACTGGTCCTGACACTGTAAAGATAATCGTCGTGCGTGCGCGGAATCAGCTTGGGCGTTCCGGTACTGCCGCCGGAAAGTTGTAACAGCGCTACCGCTGCTGGGTCCTGGTCCGGCAGCGCCAACGGCTTCACATAAAGGCTTTGCAAAGGTACGAATTCCTCCGCCGCGCCGGCCACGATCACGTGGCGCAAACACGGTGCCAATGCCAGTGTTTCCCGCGCTAGCAAGCGGTAATCGTATCCGTCGTGGCGATCCGGTATCACGTAGGCGGCGGCTTCGGCCAGCTGGCAGAACGCGGCGATTTCGGCGCGACGATGCCCAGGCAGCGCCAGCACCGGGATCAGACCGAGGCGAAAACAGCCAAAACACACCGCAAAAAACTCGGCGATGTTGGGTAATTGCACCACTACACGTTCGCCGGTGCGCAAACCCAATTGCGCAAACCCGGTCGCCAACTGATCGGCCCGTTCGTCGAGCTCGCGGTACGACCAGCGCCGCGCGCCGCAGACCAATGCGATACGTTCACCGTAGCGCTGCGCCGATTCGCGTAACAAAGCGCCCAAGGTTTGGTTTTGCCACCAACCCTGTTCGCGATAGGACCTGACCAACTCGTCCGGCCACGGCGTGAAATCGGATGCCGTCATACGCCATCCCCCTGCAGTGCGTCCAGCAAGGTGCGAAATTTGGCCGAGGTTTCGGCCACTTCCCGCCAAGGTTCGGAATCCGCGACGATGCCGGCGCCGGCGAATAGCTTGGCGCGATTGGCTTCGATTTCCGCGCAACGTATCGTCACTGCCCATTCACCGTCGCCGTTGGCGTCGCACCAGCCCACCAGGCCGGTGAACAGGCCGCGATCAAAGTCTTCCAATTGCTCAATGGCTTGGCGAGCCAGATCGCGTGGTTCGCCGCATACGGCCGGTGTCGGGTGCAAGGCTATGGCCAAGTCAAAGGAGCTGGGGGCATAGTGGCTTAATTGTCCGCAGATCCGAGTGGAAAGATGCCAGACGCGGGGCGTCGCAATCAACTCCGGAACCGGCGGCACCTCTAGGGTGCGGCAATAGGGCCGCAAGGTGTCCGCTACGGCAGCCACCACTAGCGCGTGTTCGTGGCGGTCCTTGGCAGAGTGCAACAAGCGGCGGGATCGCGCCAGATCCTCGCCAGGGTCGATGCTGCGCGGTTCGGTACCGGCAATTGGATTGGCCAATACCTGTGTGCCTTTGCGCCGCAACAATAGTTCAGGACTGGCACCTATCAAGCGGCGGACACCTCCCGATACAGTGGGCAAATCGACGGCAAAGGTGTAACCGGCTGCATTGCGCGCCGCCAGATTGCGTAACACGCCGGCCTGATCGACATCGCTCTCGCCCACCACTTCCAGCATTCGGGACAGCACGACTTTTTTTAAGGCTGATTGCCGTATCAAGTCCAACGCTTGTTGCACCTGTTGGGCATAGACCGCCGGTGTTGGCCGCTCTTGAGTTACAGAACTGCGTATGGTCGCTTTCGTCCTGGCTATTGCGTGGCGCGTGAGGCGGCCCGCCGTTGCCATTTGCTGGGGAATAAACAATACCGGATCGGCTTCGGGAGCAAACGGCAGCGCGCCCACCGCAATAGCCGGCGTATCGTCTTTTTGCCTGACATCGGCGAACAAACGTTGCAGAGCGGCGGCTGTCGGCTCTCCGGGATGGCGGGTTAACCTAGCCCGGATGCCGCTACCAAGCAGGGTACGCTCGGGAGAGCCCAAGAAAAAACTGGAGCCGGCGCCATAGCGATGCAGCAGCTCAATTGCCGTGGGCTGTTGGTCGCCCATCCGCTCGGTCGTGGCGGCGTTTACGGAAAACAACTGACTTGTGTCGGTATACATAGGGGTTCAGAACTCCAGTCTGGTTGAAACTAGTACGCTACGGCCGGGATTTTGCAGCGGCGTAATGAATCCGACTGCGGTACCGGCGGTGTAGCGATCCGTATAGTCTTCATCGGTGAGATTGTTGACTTCGGCGCGCAGCGTCAGGCCGCGGTAAAAATTCGGCTGCCATTGGGCAAATACGTTGTAGGTGTGATAGCCGTTGAGATCGCGATTGCCCGAATCCTGTGCGAAGCGGTACTTCAGGGCGATTTCCGAACTTACCCCGGTTTTTATCCCTAGTTCCGACCACGCATAGGCGGCGTGCAGCTTGATGATTTCGCCGACGGGCGAGCCTAAGTAGAACGCCAGTGTGCCGAGTTGAGAATGATCGTAGCTGACTTCGGTGTTGGTGTAATGCGCGCCGAAATCGGCATTTGCGCGTTGATAGCCTACGCCTAGATTCAAGCCTTCGGTTTTGACTGCCGGGCCGTTAACCCGGACGAAACTGTCGTCGCCCTCTTGATATGCCGGCGTATTTTGGATTCGGGTCGAAAACACTTCGCCCTCAAACTTGACGCTTGCCAAGCGGTAACTGAGCCCGGCCTTGGCGTTGGTGGAGCGTTGCGCCGCAAGATCGGCGGAATAAGCCGAATACGGCATGGTGTGGAAGAGTGCTGCTTCGGCCAGTTGGATGCCGCCGAAGACATAGGAATAACTGCCGTTCAGCGTCAAGTCTGGCAAGGGCGTGATGCCGATAGACACGTTGGGGCTGGCGCCGGTATTGTCGAACAGTTTCCGGTCTACCGATTCGAATTCTTGAGAATCAAGACGGACGCCGCCGGAAAATTTAAGCCAGTCGGCGGGCTCACCGCGTAATTGCGCGAATCCGCCTAAATTTCGGGCTGTTTCGGTCATCGAAGCATCGCGAAAGTTATCGGTTAGCGCCCGATCCTGATAAAAATCCATGCCGGCGCTGAGTTCGCCCAACGGCGTTTTAATGCGGTTCAACGCCGTCGCCCCGAAGCTTTCGATGGTGGAATCGAAATAGCCGGGACGAAATCCGCCGTTCGGATTCGGTCGGGAAAGCGACGTATCGTTATAGTAAAAGCGAACCTCCGGATCGTAAAACTTGCTCGGCTGCCGGGTGCTGTACTTGAAGTTCGCGGTATTGCGGTTGAAGATATTTTCCGACAATAAGGTCTGACCACGCACTGCGGCGAAATTGGCGCGGAACGGTCGAATTTCGTCGTCTGAAAGATGCTGAGCCGAGGCCTCGAAACGGTGTCCGCCCTCCGCGGTGTAGGCTAGTTTTCCTAAAGCGCTCAACAGGTTGGTGCCGGTGCCCTGGACTGGATCACCATTGCCGGCGTCGTAGTTGCCGCCTTCGGCGTGCGAGGCATAGCCCATGGCTTCGACATTGCGATACCGCCCGTAGGCAGCGCCGGATTTGGTAAAGGTGTCTAGGTTGCTGGCGAAGCCGCCGCTTAAAAACGCACCGTAATCCCGTCCGGGCTGCAACATGTCATCGACGTCTTTGGTTTCGTAGCGCAAAGAGCCACCTAGCGCGCCGGGGCCGGCGTCCGCCGCTGCTACGCCGGCATCCACGCTGACCGCTTTTAGCACGCCGGGGTCGATCAGTAGGTTTGCGTTGTGATGCCATATATTGTTTACCTGCCGGGCACCGTCGATCTGTACGTTGAGATTGGTTTCCTCGATGCCGTTGACAAACACCTTTTGAGATGTCGCGGTAGGGCCGCCGACGCCGACCGAGATATTTTTTTCGAATACGTCCTTGATCGACGTCGAGGGTGTGTCTTCCACCGTTTCGGTGTCTGTATCAGTTTTGACCGCTTTACCGGTCACGTTAATCGTGTCCATGACGACAGTCTTATCCGTGTCCGCTTCATTCGAGCCGGCCAAGGAGTGTTCGGTTGCTGCGAGTAAAAGTAAAGTTAAGGGGAGAGTAAGTTTCGAACCGACAGGGGAGGTGGTTTTCATGGTTAGTCTTCAAATAGGAATGATTTACATTAACATTGGTGGCTGCTATTATCCGACCCAAAGCAAGCGTGCGCGTTTGCGGGGGAATCGGATTCCTTTGCGGGCCGCGCAGATGCCGGCTTGGAACATCATTCATGAATTACTCGGACACAATCCTATGAATCGACTATCAACTCTCACCTCATCCAAGATCGACTGCTCGGCCCTGTCGCGACCGGGTCTAAGCACCCCTGGAGGTGCGGCTGTATCCTTGGCTCCCAGTGGCTCCCCGATAGTCAGTGGTCGGCTGCGAGAGTTTCAGCTGCAGCCCGATTTGTCGCTGTACGCCTCAGATGTGCGAGACGAACTCGATATGGAAGTGACGGGAACGTTGCAGCCTGGGCTGTTGATCGTGTTGCCGCTGGCTGGCGAAGCGGATGTAAGCTACGGCGATCAACGTTTTTTGCTAGGCGCAGGCGGCGATCGTCGCGGACTGGTCGTCGCTTTAAGTCGGCGCGAGTGCTTTTCCCGTCAGTTGCGGCGCGGCGCGCGGCGGAAGGTGGTGAGTTTGGCGTTCGGTACCCGCTGGCTGGCCGAGCACGAACACGTACTATCCGCACACCCGGGGCTGAACCACTTGCGAGGTACTCATCTGGCGGCGCAACAGTGGCGTTTGTCTGCGCGCTTGCGGACTTTGGCGGCTAGCGTGTTCGAATTGTGCGCCTCCGGCACGCCGCTGATGAGCCTATGCTTGGAAAGTCGCTGCTTGGATATCGCCGCCGAGTCTTTGGCGGCGCTGACGGACGGCCACCGGGAGCCGGAGTGCGTGCTTAGGCCGCGCGAACGGCGGCGATTGGCCGAATTTTGCGCCTTTCTCGATAGCGGAGAGGGCGACGGCTGGTCGATGCAGGCCTTGGCCGAGCACATCGGCATGAGTCCCAGTACCCTGCAGCGCTACTTTCGCCAATACACCGGCAGTAGTGTGTTCGCGTATCAGCGTCGCCGGCTGCTGGATCATGCGCGCCACGCATTGGAATGCGACGGTGTCAGCGTCAGCGAAGCGGCGCATTTGGCCGGTTACACCAACGCCGGCAACTTCGCAACGGCTTTCCGGCGCCAATTTGGCACTCCCCCTGGCAGCTTGCGCGCTCGTTGTTAAGCTATCTTTGCAAAAAATGCATGCTGTTTTGCCAGCCGTTCAATCCACGGCCCCGCGTCCCAGTTAGCCCGTGGCCGACCGTATAATCCCACGTCAGCTTAACCACTCGATTTTTTGCATGACGACCCTTAGTACGCATCGTAGCCGATTTACCCGCGTTCCTCAGCGCTTAACTGTACGGGAAACACTCAGTTTAGGTCCGCGTTTACGCCGAATCCGTTTTCACGGCGAGGCCTTGCAAGACATCGTTCATGCTGGGCCAGGCGCGCATCTCAAATTGCTGCTACCTGTTTCAGGCGCGAACTCGACCGGCGACGCGCAGTGGCCGGACGGCTTCCGGTCCGTAGCGCGTGCCTATAGCCTGCGCCGCGTCGATTTTGCCGAGAATTTGCTCGATGTCGATTTCGTGCTGCACGGCGACGAGGGTCCCGGTTCGCGCTGGGCCATCCGTGCCGCAATCGGCGACATTATCGGTCTTGCCGGCGTGGGCGGTCCCCCGTTGTCGAGTGCCGCGGCCGATTTTCATTTGTTGGCCGGCGATTTAACCGCCCTGCCGGCTATCGCGGCGGTACTGGAAACCCTACCGGGCACGGCAATCGGAGCGGCCTTGATCGAAGTGACGGACGCGGCGGATCAACTGGTGTTGCAGCATCCGCCGGGCGTGCAGTTGCACTGGCTGCATGCGCGCGCTTCGAGCCCGTTGACGGGCGCAGTCCGCCAAATCCGTTGGCCGGCGGAGGCACGGGTATTCGCGACGATAGCCGGCGAGAGCGCCTCTGTGCTCGCCATTCGCCAATACCTGCTGCGCGAACGAGGTTTATCCCCCGCGTCTCTTTATACAGTGCCCTATTGGTGTCGGGGTTGGAGTGAAGAGGATTACCACGACGAGCGGCACCGCTACATGGATGGGAATACATGAAAAGACCTATGTTTAGGGTAAGGATTGTGCTGATATTACTATTGGCAGCATGCGATGGCCCGCCGCCGGCTACGCCGGAACAGGGGGCTCGTGAGTTAATCGATGCCATCGGCCGACCGGTAAGCGTGCCAGAAGCGGCGCAACGTGTGGTGGCATTGAGCGAGTTGGATTTGGACGCCGCGCTGGCGCTTGGTCTCCGGCCTGTCGGTGCCAGCAACGGTCGCGGCAGCCAGCACCCGCCGCGCTATTTGGGGGGACGGGTGAATGGGATAGACAGCGTAGGTGATTTCGCCCAGCCGTCTTTGGACCGCATCGTCGCGCTACGCCCGGATTTGATCTTGGCCGGCGGTCAGAGCGATCCCGCATTCCTGGAGCAACTACGCGCGATTGCGCCGACCGTAGTCAGCTTTTATCCTGGTGAACACTGGCAAGACAGCGTGAGGCGTATTGCGGATGCGGTGGGTCGGCAGCAGGCCGGCTCGCAAGTACTCGAAGAGTATCGTACGCTGGCTGCCCGCCTGCGAGAGCAGCTGAAAGCGCACTGGGGTGAATCGGTGAGCATTGTTCGGCTTACGCCTAACGGACCCATGTATATGCTGGGCGATGCGTTTGCCGGGCGGGTTCTGACAGATTTGGGTTTGACTCGGCCTCCTGCCCAACGTCAACCCGGTGCCGGACATGGAGCGCCGTTAAGCCGGGAAGTGTTGGCCGACATCGACGGCGATTGGTTGTTCATAGGTAATTTTGCACCCGATCCGCACGGCGTCGCCGCCTTGCGAGACGAACCGGCTTTTGCGGAATTGCGGGCAGCGCGGCTGCATCGAGTGCGCGAAGTGGATGCGGCTTTATGGACGGTCATCGGTGGTCCGCTGGCTGCCAAAACGCTCCTTGAAGATGTGGTATCGGCATTTCACGCGGTGGAGAGCGGATCGTGAAGGCGCCTAAAGCCGCTCTTTTAGGTGTTCTGTTGCCACTTTCCGTGTTGTTGTTGGCCTTCGCATCGTTAAGCTTTGGCGCAGGTGGTGTCGGCTGGCAAGACAGTCTGCATTGGCTGCTAGGGGCGTCCGGCGACGCCCATGTCGATCTGGTACTGGGCGAATTGCGGCTGCCCCGCCTACTTAAGGCCTTGGCCCTGGGGGCGGCATTGGGCGCAGCCGGGGTTTTGTTGCAGACCGTCACGCGCAATCCACTCGCTGAAACCGGGTTGTTGGGTGTCAACAGTGGCGCCGCACTTGGGGTGGCGCTCGGTATCGCTTGGTTTGCCGGGCAAAGTCCTGCTGCGCAGATCGGCTGGGCAATGGGTGGGGCAAGCTTGGGCAGTCTTTTGGTCTTGCTGTTGGCGCGTGCCGGCGGCGGCCAGTCATCGCCTTTACGCCTGGTGTTGGCCGGATTGGCGCTCACCGCCACCTGCCATAGTCTGACGGCGTGGCTGGCCTTGGTCAGCACCGCCAATCTGGATCGTTATCGGTTTTGGTTGCTGGGTTCCTTAGCCCATCCGCATGCCGGCTTACTTTGGCCCGGCCTAGTGCTGATAGGCGTCGGTTTGACGGCGGCCATGGCGCTGGTGCGCCCGTTATCGGCGCTGACCTTGGGCGATGATCTGGCGCGCGCGCTGGGTCAGAGACCCGTTCCGGCTAGGGTGGGGGCGGTGGTGGTCGTGGCACTGTTGACCGGCACCAGCGTAGCACTTGCTGGCCCTATTCCGTTTTTGGGATTAATCGCCCCTTATTGCGCCAGGACGCTGGCCGGCGTGACGATCACCTCCCAACTTGCCTATTCTATTTTGCTGGGGTCGGCGCTGATGCTGTCGGCTGATTTAAGCTCGCGCTTGTTGCTTGCCCCGTTCGAAGCGCCAGTTAGCGCCGTATTGGCCGGCATCGGCGCGCCCTTACTGATCTGGATGGTAAATCGCGACGCCACACTGGCTTTAATGCCGGCCGGAACTGAGCGATGACCAAGGCTGCTCGCCGCCTAGCGCTGATACCGCTATTGCTGGTGCTGGCGTATGCCGCGCTGGATGCCGGCACGCCACGCTTGTCGGCATCGCAAGTGTATGCCGGCTTGTTTGGCCCTGGGTCCGACTGGCTGTCCACGCTGGTGACGCAATTTCGCTTGCCGCGCTTATGTGCGGCACTCGTGGTTGGCATCGGGCTCGGCGCCGCCGGCGCCCTATTGCAAAACTTGACGCGCAATCGCTTGGCCAGTCCCGATGTTTTGGGAATCAACGACGGTGCATTACTGGCGTTGGCCCTGAGTTTGATTCTAAATCCGTCCGGTTTGTTGGGCCCGTGGTGGTGTGCGGTGGCGGGTGCGCTGATCACCGCTGTATTCACCTTGCTGGCCGCCGGCGGCGTGGGTACGCGGGGTTACCGGGTCCTCGTGGTCGGGCTGGGCATTGCCAGTTTACTGCGCGCCGGCTTTGACATTGCCTTGGCGACATTGCCCATCTTCCATGCCACCGGTCTGTATGCGTTTAGTGTGGGTAGTTTAGCCGGACGCGCCTGGCCTGTGGTCACGGTGGCTGCGGCGCTGCTCGGCATCTTGCTGACAGTCTGTTGGGTCATTTCCCGCGCTTTGGCGCTGTTATGTCTGCACGACGACAGTATTCGCGGTTTGGGGGTCAATTTAGGTCAGCTGCGCTTTACCGTGCTGATGCTGGCCGCCGCGCTGGCGGGCGTCGCAGTGGGCGTCGGCGGGCCGATTGGTTTCGTCGCGCTCGCCGCGCCGATGCTGGCACAGCGATTGTCGCCGGACGGCGGCATACCGGTATGGTGTTCCGCCAGTATCGGCGCGGTACTGGTCACAGGTGCAGACTTGCTCGGGCGCATAGCGGCCGCACCGGTCGAAGTGCCCGTCGGCGTCGTATCCGGTTTTTTGGGTGGTCCTTTTTTATTGTGGTTGCTGATGCGGCCGAAAGCTTATGGAGCCGGGTAATGTTGGAGTTTCGGGTTGACCAAGTAATCGCCGGCTATGGTGCGGAACCCGTATTGCGCGACCTCAGCCTGCAAATTCCGGCCGGACGGGTGACCGCCATTGTCGGCGCCAACGGCTGTGGCAAGAGTACCTTGCTGCGTTGCCTGGCTCGTCTGCATCAAGCCGATTCAGGATGTATCCAGCTCGGCGACGACGATTTGCAACTATTCTCAACCGCCGACTTGGCACGTAGCGTGGGTTTTTTACCGCAGTTTCCGCAAGCACCGGTTGGACTGAGGGTAAACGATTTGCTGGCGCTAGCACGCCACCCCCATCGGCATTGGATGGCGAGCTGGTCAGCAGAAGACGAGGCCGCCCGATGCGAGGCCTTGCGTCTTACCGACTTGACGGAATTGGCTGGACAACCGTTGGACAAACTTTCCGGCGGGCAGCGGCAACGCGCGTGGATAGCGATGATGCTGACTCAGTCCACGCCGGTCCTGCTGCTGGACGAACCCGGCAGCATGCTTGATCCCGGGCACCAGCTGGAATTGATCGCCTTGTTGCGGGCGTTGGCGGATGCCGGTCGCACCGTGGTGGTGGTAATGCACGACCTAGTTGCCGCGCGCCATGCGGATTGGTTGGTGGCCTTGGATAACGGCCGACTAGCGGCCTGCGGTTCCCCGGTGGATGTATTGAATCCGGTTTTATTGCGGCAGCTTTACGGCATCGATAGCCATATCCTGAGCGCACCCGACGGTACACCTGTCGTCGTGCCGGTAAGACAAGCCGATTTGCCGTTGCCGCAAGCGCAGCCTTTGCCTGTGAGCATGGCTTCGGTCGGCCCGTCCGCCGAAGCGTCGGCTAGTCTAGCGGAGCGTCGTTTAGTGCTGTTGTTTGCGGTACTTCAATTCACGCTTTTACTTGATTATATGGTGCTGATGCCGCTGGGCGCGGCGTTGATGCGCGATTTCGACATGGGTCCGGCGCGCTTCGGATCCCTGGTTGGTGTCTATACACTGGCCTCGGCGCTGACCAGTCTGCTCGGTGGTCGATGGATTGATCGCGGCGACCGCAAGCGCACCTTGTTGGCCTTGTACGCCGGATTTGTGGTCGCCACGCTGGCTTGTGGTTTTGCGGGGCAATTCGGCGAATTGCTGGTCGCTCGGGCGTTGGCAGGTGCCTGCGCCGGGTTGATGAACGCAACCATGATGGCGATGATAGCCGACCGCATCGAGCCCGAGCGCCGCGGCCAGGCCATCGGTACCATTATGTCGGCCTTCGGCGTGTGTGCCGTGATCGGTGTGCCCTCCGGCCTGGGATTGGCGGCGTTGGGCGGCTGGCGAATTCCTTTTTTAGCGGTTGCGGCACTGTCTGCCTTGTGGTGGCTAAGATTGTACCGGGCCTTACCCCGAGCACCCGTTAGTGTCGGTGCCGGGCGCGGGAGTTTGCGTTCGCCGGCACTGGCCTTGGGTTGGGTGTTGAGCTTTTGCATCGTTTTTGCCGGTTTTCTGATCGTGCCTTATCTGGGCGCGCACTTGAACGGCACATTGGGTGTTGATTTACGTGATTTGTCCTGGATTTATCTTTGCGCCGGATTGGCGACTTTCGTTGTGGCGCGCGGTATTGGCCGTGCGGTGGATCGTTTCGGTGCCGCCGGGATTCTGGCTGTATTGATGGTCGCCAGCATCATTCCGCATCTGTGGTTGACTCAGTTACAACCGGGGCCATTATGGCAAACGACGGCGGTGTTTGTGTTGTTTATGGCTTTAACCTCCACTCGGTCTATTCCGGCCTCGGTTTGGCTGATTGGCAGAGTGCCGACACCGTTGCGGGGCCGCTACATGGCGGTGAATACCGCGAGCACCGAGGCCGCATCCGGTTTAGCAGCCTGGTGCGCGGGCTGGATGACCGGCGGGGATGGCGCGGTATTGCAGCATTTTGATCGCGTCGGCTGGCTGGCGGCAGGTGTCACCTGCGTGAGCTTGTGCTTGCTGGCCGGCTTACACCGTTTCGGCGCGTCGCAGGGGGCATCGACAACGACGGCGGATCGTCTTACGCCGGTTGCCACGGCCGAATCATGAAACTGGCAAGACAGTCGTCACCTAGTGCCGGATTCGGTTTGCGCCCCGGCGTTGCACTGGTAAGTGGTGCCGCGCGGGGCATCGGCCAGGCGGTAGCCGCCGGGTTGGCCGGCGAGGGCTTGACCGTGGTTGCCATCGACATCGACGCCGACGCCTTGCGTAAGGTTTATGAGTCGATGCCGGGGCTATATCCGCTGGCGCTGGATTTACGCGACCGCGCCGGCATCGAGTCCGCGATCACTGGCGTGGAAGCGGAAATCGGTGAAATCGACTATCTGGTGAATGTCGCCGGCGTGCTGCTTCCCGGTCATGTAGTGGATGCCAGTGACGAGGACTGGCTGGAAAGCTTTGCCGTAAACTGTCACGGTGTATTTGCGCTAAGCCGCGCGGTAGCTCGTCGGATGCGCGAGCGGCGGCGCGGGGCTATTGTGACGGTTGGTTCCAATGCTGCATCGACGCCGAGGACCGGTATGGCGGCCTACGCTGCATCCAAGGCGGCCGCCGCGCAATTCACCCGCTGTTTAGGCTTGGAACTGGCGGAATACGGCATTCGTTGCAATCTGGTGTCGCCGGGCTCCACCGAAACCGACATGCAGCGCCGCTTCTGGCGCGCCGGTGCCGGTAGCGCCGCGCAAGTCATCGAGGGCTCCTTGGCGCAACATCGGCTAGGGATTCCGCTCGGCAAACTGGCCCAACCGGACGATATAGCTCACGCCGTGGCGTTTCTGTTGTCGGATCGGGCCGGACATATCACCCTTCAGGATTTAGTGATTGACGGTGGGGCGACGTTAGGTTAATGGCAGAATAATCGGCGAGTTGCCGCGATAAATTGCTCGGGAGACGTTTGGAAATCGAGCGGTTCGTCTGCGCGCAAAGTGGTATGGCGGTCCCGACACTGATGGCTACGAATGTCCGATATGAGCGAAGCTGTTTAACCTAAATGTAAAACGAGAAAATGACGCCGGTGGTGTGCAATGCGATCTTCGCCGCCACCGGTGTGCGGATCCGGCAATTGCCGTTATTGCGTACCGATTTGAGCTGGAGTTGATATGGCTAGTACAATCGCCGGCAGACCCGCAAGCGAGTAAATCATGGCCCATAACATCAATCATCTGCTCGAAGCCTATCGGCAACTGCAACGCGACCGGCAGGACAGCGTGCTGGCGACCATTATCGAAACCTTTGGCTCGACTTACCAAAAGGCCGGCGCGCGGATGCTGATTACCCAGGCCGGCGAGTTGGTCGGTTTGCTGGGTGGCGGCTGCTTCGAGCGGGACTTGGTGGAGCAGGCTGCTGCGGTGTTCGCAACCGGCGCAGCCAAAACCGTATTTTACGATATGCGTTCCGGCGAAGATGCAATCTGGGGTTTGGGCTTGGGTTGTAACGGCGCTGTCCGGGTTTTGCTGCAGTTATTAAAAGCCGAGCAGGATTTTAGTCCGTTGAGTCAGTTGGTAGAAGCCGCCGAAGCCCAAGCGCATGGGGTATTGGTGACAGTGTTCGAGTCCGCGCATGCGGATTTTCCGTCCGGCCGCAGCCAGTTCTTGCCGGCTGCCATCGTCGGCGAACAGCCGATCTTGCCCAGCGCGCCGTTTCCGTTTGCCACGGCGGCGCTGCAAACGGCACTGCAACAAAAACCGCGTATCGAAACCCATCCGCTTGACGGCCAGGACATCAAAGTCTTTTACGATCCGGTGCAACCGCCCTGGCAGTTGCTGATATTCGGGGTCGGCGCCGACGCGATACCACTGGTGAACTACGCCAAATCCTTGGGTTGGCGCGTCACCTTGGTCGATCACCGGCCCGCGCATATCAAACCCGAGCGTTTTCCTTTAGCCGATCAATTATTGCATCTGATGCCGGATCAGGTCGCGTCCCAACTAGATTTAAATCGCTTCAATGCCATTATGCTGATGACCCATAACGTCGAATACGATCAGCGCTACTTGCAAGCCATCGTGCATTGCCGGGTGCCGTTTATCGGATTGCTGGGTCCGGCGCATCGCAAACAACGATTACTGCAAAGCCTGGGCGACAATGCGGCATTGATAGCCGAACGGGTATTCGGCCCGGTCGGTTTGGACATCGGCGCGCAAACCCCGGAAGAGATTGCCTTGTCCATCGTGGCGGGCATTCAAGCACAGTTAAACGGCCGTAGTGGCTTGCAACTGGGTAAAGAGCCTGTTGCGGTCAAACAGCTTGCAGCCCTGGATAATCTGCATGCCGGCGACTGAGAATGCCTCAGTGCTGAGCGTGGACAAATTACGGGAATGATTGATCGCGGCGTTTTGCCGATAAATAGGGGCCATTTTCTAGGAATCCCCCTTTTCAGAAGCCGGTGTTTGCTAGTTTTCTTGCCATGCATAACGGTGTGGCTTAGCTAAGGTGCTGTTATTACCTTTTTTAGCCTTGCATGGATTGGAAGTCACCGGCCTTAGCCGGTGACTGTGGGCTGAAATTTAAACCGCGTTAGGGTGCCAAATATGCTTCGAAAGGCTGTATCGGTGATGAATTGCCTTGGGCGCCCACCGCGTCAATGGTCAGAAATTCATCTTTACCCAGAACGGCTCCCAGCGGATTACCGCCGCTTACTGTCTGCTCCACGCCAACATGGCCGTGGGGTATTTTGATTTCGGGGTGATCAAAGGGGGCTTTTTCGTAGCGGACTCTTTCATCGGTCAAGGTTTTCAGGAAGGCGATCAGGTCGGCTCGGTTTTGCGCATCCAGTTGTAGATTGGGCTGCGGAAATACCCGAGTAACTTGTTTGCTGTCGTAGGCAAAATTTCCGCCTCGCGAATAAAATTCGATCGCTTGTTCCAGGGTGGCCATGCTGCCGTTGTGCATGTATGGTCCGGTTAACTCGATATTGCGTAGCGAGGGGATTTTAAATGTCGAGTCGACAGACGCTACCATTTTCCGGGTATTGGGCTTGTTCAACTCCGCTAAGGCGGCAGCGGTCGTGGGCAAAAAGGCATTGTTTGCGGGCAGGAAACAGTTCTCCGTGCTTTGTGGCTGGGGTCTTATGCCGTCGGTGATGGTAAACAAGCTCGGCAGTGAATAAGGCAGTTTGATATTTAAAGCAAGGGCTTCCTGAAAATCGCAGGCTCTCACTTTAGTGACATCTTCATCCAGTGCAGCGGCATTATTGCCCGCCAAATGTTGTAAATATTGTCGGCTGAACGATAGCGGGTTGCCAAAGTCGTCGACGCCGCCTGCGCCAATATCGGCCGTTTCTTCGGTGACGCCTGTGGAAGAAAAGCCGGTATCGAAAAATGCGGTGACTGGGGTGTTTTTGATAAGCAATGGTATGCGATTGACCACATTGGTGGATGCGCTGATGAAGAAAGTCGGTTCACCGAAGGCTTCCGGATGGGTTTTGGCAATGGCCGCATTGGCGTTGATCGACGCCGCGCTGAAGTTGGGTCCTAAATGGCAGAGCGCGCACTGATTTTTTCGGAATTGTTTTAAGCCGTTCAATTCCGACGCGCTGAGTTCTATGGGTTGATTGCCAGTGTCGCGGGCGCTGTTGTCGAAGGGCGATTCGTCCGAAATCAATGTGCTTTCATAGAGTTGGATGGCCAGGCCAAAGAACATGCCAAAGTTGGCTTCGGTTTGATTATAGGGCGCAAACCCTTTGGGGGCCGGAATTGGCGGGTTACCGCTGTACGACCAGTATTTGGGATTGAATGCCTGCATGATCAGCAGCTTATACAGAGTGTTCGTGCCGGGTTTGCTATTGAGGCTGTAAGGTCCCAATACACTGTCTTCAGGATGTACTTTTTGGTTTTGCAACGGGCGGCGTAACAGCAGCTTTCTACCGAGTTCCATCAAGGTCCGGTTGCGGCAGGCCATTTCGGTAGTGTTTTGTGGCGGAGCTACCGCTAATGACGCCAGCGAGGAATTGATTAAATGCAGGCGCTGCTTAATTAGCGTCGTGGCGTTCTGTTTTACCCAGACGCCGGCGTCGGGATCTCGGTCGCCCCAAGGGCTGCTGCCGTTAAACACATTGTTGGCGCGGCCGTCCCAAAAATTGCGATGATTAAACACCGCATTGATCACGCTGGGCGCATTGCGCGGCGTGACTTTGCGGGTGCCGACCGCGCCGGCATGAAACAGGCTGTCCACGCTGCGGCTGCAGGTGTCGTTAGGCGCTGTGTAGCGGTCCACGGCTCTGAATTCACCACCGAAAGTACCGGACGAGCCGACTACATTGTCGGTGTTGTAGAGGACCGCAGAATGTTCTTGGAATGGATCTTCCCGTTGATGTAGCGGAAAGTCGCCAATGCTGAGGGTGTGATTGGGTCCCAACGATGCACCCGTCATGGCATTGCTGAATGTTTGATCGCTTAAAGGGCTGGATTGGCCGCCCGGAGCAAGCTGATTTTTTACTCTGCCGTCGGCGCCGGCGTGGAAGTGGCAGGACGCACAGGCCATGCCGTCGCTACCCACGTTAGTGTCCCAGAACAGCGCTTTGCCCAAGGCAATCGCGGCATTCTTGTTGACGACAATAGGGTCCGGGCCGTCCAGTAGTCCGGGAACAGGCGGAACGGGCAAATGCTTCAGGCTTATCGGCATGGGCCCTAGTGCCAATTCGACCGCGGCGGCGCTGAAACTGAGCAGTACACCTCCGGCTAAAACAATCGCTAATTGGCTATGACGAAACAATGTCATGGTGAAACTCCACTGAGAAATGGTTGGTTGGCAACAAATACGGCCAAAACGCCCGCATCAGCGGGCTCAAGCTATAAAAAAGGCCGATAAATCACACAGCGTAATTTATCGGCCATCCTTATTCCTTTGGCGAAGTCCCTCGCCAAGCTTCCTTTTTTTATAGGAACATCGGCTTATCTGCTGGGTGTTGGCTTACGCTTTAGCGTTGCGTTTGCCTCTGCCTATAAAGCCGGCCAGTGCCGTGCCGAACAGCCAGACAGCGGAGGGTACTGGCACCGCCGCCGGTGTGTAGGTAGAAGGGGCGGCCGACGCGGAAATGTTCAAAGAGATGCCGGCACTGCTTCCGAGGACGTCTGCACCGCCGACGAACACGGCATACCAGCCAGCTTGCAAGTCGTTCAGTGTCAAGGTCGCGAATCTTTTGGTGTTGGCAAAAGCAGGGTTGCCGGTGACGCCTATAGTGCCGGATACGCCGGTTTCATACAGATTGTCGATACTGACATCGTGGGCGCCGGAGTCGATGACGCCGCCGAAAGAGTTAACGTAGTTTTTGCTTGAGGAACTGACGTAGCCCAGGGTTTCGACAATGCCGTCCGCGCCGGTTGCCCACATAATGCCTGGATCGCCGGCTTGGCCGACCGAGTTAAATTTGTGAATTTGGCCGGTTAGCTCAGCCGGTGTATCGACGCCGACCGTTTCACCCGAATAAGCCACATTGGTTCTGAAAATTGAAAAGGCCGGAAAGTTTGCGGCGGACGAACGCGCGTCGACAGTCACGGATTGGGCTGATGAGCTCAAATAGAAGTTGGTAAATGCACCTTGCATGCCCCAACCATCATTGGACAGAGACGGATTGCCCGCGAAGCCCAAATTGCTGGAATTAAAACTAGGGTTTGAGATGCTGGTGCCCAGCTCGAGAGTGTTATCGGCGCCTGACCAAGCCGCCGTCGCAGGTTGAGCAACGGCAAGGGTTAGCGCGGCGGACGATAGGGTGATTTTAAAAATAGTTTGTAAATCGATGTTCATTTTTGAGTGTCTCCAATATCTACCACATCGTTGTTTACGATTGTGGTAGATTTAAGTTGCTGTTTAATTTGGATTTGTCTGAGTATTTCGGGCCTGGCAGCCAAAAGATAGACATCTCCAAAGGGTTTAGACATGCATTGCGAGGGGTGAGTCGACAGCTGATGTCGGCTGACCTTTTCGCTCTTGTTTGCCGGGGTTACGCGGTGCGGCGTTTGCCTAATACACTGAATCCCATTAATGCAGAACCGAACAACCAAACGGCCCCTGGCACCGGCACTGCGCTAACACCCTCGCCGGTGATGGTCAAAGGCAGGCTGGCTCCGGTGACGTAGTCGGTGGCGGTCAGGGTAATTTGATAATCGAAATGATCCTGACCGGTGGCGCCCGTTATCGGGTTGACGCCGGTCGCACCGGTGATGGTGTCGCCCTTGTTGAAGCCCAGCACAGCTTCTTCGATGGTTAGAGAGTAATCGCCAAAAGCAATAATGTAATTGCCCACGTCCAATGCAGTAGCCAGGTAGGAGTCTCGGCTCAACAAGCTGCCATCGGCCCATCCGCCGGTATTGCCGGGTATGGTGTAAGCTGGGCTGTCGTCGCCGCTGACGATTTCGGTAGTCAGTGAGACTGTGTCCTGAAAAATGCGGAATTGGCTATCTGCCAGTGTCAGTTCGCCGTCGCCGTTTATATCGACATACGCGCCGGGATGCGCGCCCCAGCCCGCTGCGTAGCCTTCATTCGCCAGGACATCGATTATCACATTGGCAGCTGATGACAAGGAGAACGAGTAGAAATCGATTGTGGTGCCGGCGCCGTGAACCGGGTCGACGGTTTTATAGATGGTGCCGTTTACGGTCTCGGCTTGTACATTGCCGAGGCCTAAAAGTGAAATAGCAAGTGTTGCAGCGACCTTTTTCAAGGCAGGCGCATGTTTCGTGTTAACAGACATATTTCAATTCCTTTCATAGTAAGACGAAGATTTTTACCGGTAGGTTTTACCGGCGACATTCAATGTTTCGCAATTCCCTTTGCGAGTCGTTGCCTAACGCACCTGCGCCGGATGCCGCGATGTCAGCCTCTTACTTTCCGGTCCTTTGCGTACGGTAAGTGCTGGGCCGATGGCTTCCCGCGCAATTTGAACAGCCTTAAAACCGCTATGTATTTCAATATTCCTGAATTGATCACGCTACGCTATGGTTGCGAGAGAGACCGTCCAAAGAGTTTTAAATACCGGGCTTGCTTGCGTAGTGAGTTAAACAACGGGTTTAGCTAATCAGGTGATACAACAAACTATTCCTGACCAGTGAGCGAGCGCTATGGGTAGTTGTCGGTGTATGAATCTCGACCGGCTAGACCCTTCTCTTACCCGCTCATAAGAGGCAGCTCGACTATCTGAATCAGATCCGCAGCTTTCCGGCCCCGCCTTGCGACGAGTGTGGCGACTTGGTGGCTGCGCCCAGGTGGGTGCAGCACTATTTATAAAGCAAAACATGCGCCAAAATATATTTGAGCAAGGGTTGCTAGTGTTTTTCTATGGTTATGTTCATATAAAACAATGCGATAGGCTGTTTTGTTTGATAGGGTGGAGTAGTAATAAGTGTGGCGGTTTTCTGGGGTTTTAGATGGCTATAACGCTATGCAGAGTGTGTTATTTCGCGTATTGTGGGTTATATCCCTTATTTTTTTTAAGAGATTTTGGGCGGCGGCTTTGAGTTTGCGCCGTAAGGGTAAAAGTCATCAGTTCGGGTAGTGATATGCCAAGCTGACGATGCTTTAAAATCAGGGTGCTGGAACGAAGGTTTGGAACGAACTCCGAAATAATAATCCAACATTCTCATGCGTATCATGACTTCGTCGGCAATCGACGACCGGCCTCGCCAGAGCTTTAGTCATCTGTCAATTGTCGATGAAAATCACTCAGCCCCAGAAAAAGGTTGATTCCTCTAATCGCCTTTGCCATCAGGTGGAGAAGGCTTTTTTGCATTTAAGGCGATGGCATGGCATAGCTACTGGTTAAGCTAAAAACATCGCTTGGTTCTTGGTAGCCTTGTAGTTACGCGGTATTGCGCTTTGGGCGGCTGTGTTATGACGACACTATCCAATATTTCCAACACAAAATTTTCAAACTTAAATTAAGATGCCCGACACTTTCACCGAGGATACATATGAATAAAACCGATGCCATTTTGAACAAGGGTCAGAAGCTCTATGAAGACGATGCCTACATTTTGTTGTGGACGAAATTTTTTGGCCTGAGCCTGCTGGCGCTGACCTCTTACTATGTCTACGATAAACAAAAGCAGCGTCTGATCAAGCTCATGAGTAGAGAAAAAACCTATCTGATGAGCATCAGTTACTACCTCACCCACGATTATGGTTTTACCCCGACAATGGTGTTGGAAGGTATCAGTTTATTTAAGGATATTTCGGCGGCAATTGCCGACAGAGGCGGCGAGACCTGGAAGACCTTCTTTGCGGAAACCGCCAAAGATAAAGCCAGGACGTATGCGGTCCGGGGCATCCGTAAGGATAAAAAAGCCAAGGCTTGAGTTTCCACACCTTATGCATTTTGTGCTAGGAGGCCGTCAATAAGTCGCGGACAAAACCCTAATCAGTTTTTAACTGCTCGAGCGGCAATCTCTTTATAGGAATAGTCAGTGCAGGAATCATCCACTAAAAAACGCACGCCAATTTTTGGCAACAAACCTTTGGCTCGACCTACCAAAAGACCGGCGCGCGCATGTTGATTACCCAAAACGGCGAGTTGGTCGGTTTGCTGGGTCCGGCGCATCGCAAACAACGGTTACTGCAAAGTCTGGGCGACAACACGGCACTGATAGTCGAACGGGTGTTCCGCCCGTTCGGTTTGGACATCGGCGCGCAACCTCCGGAAGAGATTGCCTTGTCCATCGTGGCCGGCATTCAGGCCCAGTTCAACGGCCGTAGCGGCTGGCAACAGGGGATAGAGCCGGTTGCGCTCAAACATGCATGCAGCCATGGATAATGTGCATGCCGTCATACTGGCGGCCGGTGCCTCCAGCCGGATGGGCAGCCCCAAGCAATTACTGATTTGGCAGGAGCGTCCATTACTGGCGCATGCGCTTGCCAATGCGCAAGTCGTGTTGGCGGAGCGGACGGTGGTGGTATTGGGCGCAAATGCTGAGGCGATAAAAGCCGCAGTCGATTTGAGCGGCAGTAAGGTGGTATTGAATACGAGTTGGGCGGACGGGATGGCCGGTTCGATTCGGGCTGGTATCCAGGCTGTGCCGGACACGGCTAACGCGGTATTGTTGATGCTGTGCGACCAACCCTTGATCAACGCCGCGCATCTGCAAAGTTTGCTTAGCGCTTGGCAAAACGCGCCGGAGCGCATCGTCGTCAGTCAGTATGCGGAATCGTTTGGCGTGCCGGCCGTGCTTCCGGCTGCTTATTTTGACCAGCTAGCCAGCTTGACCGGCGACCGGGGAGCCAAGCCCTTGTTGCTGCGCTTCGAGGACTCACTGGTAAAAGTGCCGTTGCTGGAAGCGGGACTGGATGTCGACACCACGAGCGATTACCAACGCTTGCATGAACTCAATGAGATGTAGCCCATGATTGCCCAACCGCTTGACGAATACTTGCAGCGTATTTATGAGCTATTCATCGAACTGGGCATTCCAGAAGAGCTGCCGGCAGCCAGGGGTTTGGCATTTTGCCGCGAGCCCGCCGAATTGATCGTCGCTGACACCACGCCGCAGGGCAGGGCGTTTTATCTCACAGCGGCTGCGGCAGCCGCTTGGCACGCATTGAAACAGGCCGCCGCCGAGGAGGGCATTACGCTAGTGATGGTGTCGGCCTTTCGCAGTGCGGATTATCAAGCCGACATTATTCGGCGTAAGCTCGGGATGGGCAAAACTATCGAGGAGATTCTGCGCGTCTTGGCCCCGCCCGGTTACAGCGAACACCACACCGGGCGTGCCATCGATATAGGCAGCGACGACTGCCCGGAACTGGGCGAGCGGTTCGAACAAACGGCTGCTTTTCAGTGGCTATCAAGCAACGCAAAACGCTTTCAATTTTTTCTGTCATTCCCGCGCGATAACCGCTTCGGTTATGTTTACGAGCCTTGGCATTGGTGTTATCGGGGCGATTCGTAGCTACGTTTGGTAACTACTGACGCCAAAATAGTGGGTCTTTTTGTTATCACTGAGTCTCCAAATTAGGCTTGCAAGCCTAGACGCTATTCGGTTATCGCTTATAGGGTTGCGCATAAGGTAATTAAGCTCTCGTCTTGGGTTTTTTGCTGTCGCCAGCATCGCAAGGTTTTTACGTTGCGGACAAACTCCAAAGCCTTGCGGGCAAAGCAAACTCGTATAACCGGCTGGCAAAAAGCCTTACCCACAATGCCTTCAAAGGACTAAAGCGCCTAGCCGCTTAAACCGGACATTCAAGATTAGCACTCGCGCCTCAGCTTCGCGTCGGTTGGACTCAGTGACGAATGCCCGCTTTCAGGTTTCGGAATTCACAGCTTTCCGGCGATGAATCTGAAGAGGTGACGGTATATGCCGCCATCCCAAACTTTTTCCAGTGAGAGAAGGAGCGGATTTAGCTTTTACGAAAGCCTCTTCTGGGTTGAGGGATAAGCAGGGAAGTTATTTTTTAGTAATATCCATGGCGATCTGTTGTATTCGGTCCACCACATTTGACTTGCCGACTTGACCAACCAGCCCTGCGCGGCGGAGTTTTTCGAAGACATTCGGTCTTGCGCCGCACAGGATTAGTCTGGTTTTGTGCCGTTTGCAGTTATCCAGCAAATCCCACAGCGATTGCAGGCCGGTTGCGTCGATAAAAGGCACTTTTTCCAGGCGCAAGACCAGAATTTCGGTATGGCCGTGAATCACCTCCAGCGCGGATTCCAATCTTGCCGCCGCGCCAAAAAAGAAAGGCCCTTCCATGGCAAAAACCACGGTATTGGCTGGCAGCGTAAAATCCGCGTCATCGAGTTCTTCCATGACGGCGTCGTGCGCTTGCCGCTCTATGCCCACGGCTTCCGACATGCGTTTCATGAATAGCAGCGCCGCCAGCATCACGCCGATATTGACGGCGATGACCAAATCGCTGAACACGGTGAGCAAAAAGGTAATCAGCAGCACCGCCACATCCGACTTCGGCGCCGTTCTGAGCATGTGGCCGAAACGGTGCAACTCGCTCATGTTGTAGGCCACGACAAACAAAATGGCGGCCAACGCGCTCAGCGGAATCAACGACGCATAAGGGGCCAGCAACATGACAATGCCGATCAAGGTCAAGGTATGCACAATCCCCGCCAGTGGACTGTTGGCGCCATTGCGCACATTGGTCGCCGTGCGGGCAACCGCCCCGGTAGAGGCAAAGCCGCCGAACAATGGAGAGCATATGTTCGCAATCCCTTGACCGATCAATTCCTGATTGGCGTCATGTTTGGTGCCGGCCATGCTGTCGGCGACCACGGCGGACAGCAGCGACTCAATCGCGCCCAGCAAAGCAATCGTAAAAGCCGGTCCGATTAATTGCAGCACCTCCGATACCGACATTGCCGGCAGTTGAAATTGCGGCAACTGCTGCGGAATGCCGCCAAAGGCGCTGCCTATCGTCGCCACGCCGTCCCATTGCAATTGCCACTGCGTGCAGGTGGCAATCAACATGGCGACCAGCGGGGCGGGAATACGTTTCAGAATCCGGCCGGAAATCAGCAACACCGCCAAGGTCAAGCCACCTAACAAGGTGGTTTCAAGGTGCAGCCCAGGAAACGCCTGTGCCAACGCCCAAAATTTTTCATGAAAATTCTCGGCGCCGGCTGCGGGGCTCAAACCAAAAAAGTCTTTCCATTGCCCCACAAAAATGATGACCCCGATACCGCTGGTAAAGCCGACGATGACCGGATCGGGTATATATTTGATGACGCCGCCCAACTTGGTAAGCCCCATAAGCAATAATATGATGCCGGCCATCAAGGAAGCTATTTGCAAGCCGCCGATGCCGTATTTGCCGGTAATGCCGGCTAGAATCACGATAAAGGCGCCGGTTGGCCCCGCTATCTGCACGCGGCTGCCGCCAAACAAGGATGTCAGCCCACCGGCCACGATGGCCGTGTATAGCCCCTGCTCAGGTTTGGCGCCGGAGGCTATCGCAAAGGCCATGGCCAGAGGCAGCGCCACTACGCCGACAATCACGCCGGCCAACAGGTTATTCAGCCAATGCGCTCTGGACAATAAACCCGCGCGACTGGCTTCAAGAATTGCAATCATTGGAAAAATTTTAAATGTTTATCGATGGGACCCATGATAGCACCCGGGTTGTAGCGATTGCCGCAGGAAACAAGTCATGACAACCGAATCGATCATAGCCGCTTGAAAACATTGTGCAGTCTGCTTGGGTACACATCGCGTAACTTGTGTCAGTCGCTACCATGATGACCCGCTATGGGTGCGCGAGCGTACCCTGCATCTACATCTGGAGTTTGAGATAAGCCAAATCATGGTCGGAATACAGCCGGTTTGATGCCATTGGTCGGAGCATACTCAATGGCTCAAATACGCCGACTGCCGGAAACCACGAAAGTCCGCTTCGTAGAAGCGAAACCCGAAAAACGATGTTTGGACTTGTGGCCGCTTTGGAGCAAGATAAATGACGGGTGCGGGTCGATGACCGCCGATACCCAGGAGAGTTTGACGGAAATAAGTGGCGAAACGGCGATAACCTCCTTGTTATCGCCGATCTGATGGCTTTATACCTCGGCGCTATTCAACCAAAGATCGTGCTTGTTGCACAGGCTCAAGGCGTAAACGGTACCGCTGTATCCTGCCAGGCTGAATTCGGAAATGGCGACCGGGTCTTTGCTGGGATCGAACATCCGCTCATTCAGGAATTTATAGTCTTTATCCAGCAATACGTGTTTGACGATGTAATGTTCATAGCCTTTCATTTCGTGCGGGGTGGTGATTTTGACGGTGGTTTTATCGTCGGCTTTAACGACTTCAATCACCGGCAAATGCGTCGCGGCTTTGCCGGCCCAGCGGCCTTGCGCATCCTTGGTGTAAAACACATCGCCCGGCGGTGTAGGTTGTTTGCCGGCTTCCGCGGCTTGGGCCAGACTGGGGGCAATGGCGCTGATCGCCGCACCGGCGGCACTCAATCGAATAAAATCGCGACGTTCCATGAAAATTCCTTGTGATGGTTTAAAAATTGTCGACTACCGAGTTAAGCCCGTATGGCTTGCTCGGCAGCGTGTGTTGAACCGGTTCTTTATTCTGCCTATGCAGAAGAAGCGTTCGCAACGGCTCCGGCTCGCTTGACCGCGCGACGCATCGAAATGTATCACGATTTGCTGGATCTACGTCCATGGGTTCTTACGTTAGCTTATATTTATTACGCCGGTCCTTTTTACCCGTTCGGGCTGAGCTCTTCGAAGCCCAGGCTGGCGGCAGGTCAATGAGGCATTTAACAGCGGAAATTCAAGAGGATGTTCAGTATCGATAAGCCGCGCCAGCGGACATGAAGAGCTGATTGCTGTCAGCTATCGCCGCTGTTCGAAAAAGTCGGCTTTTTTGTTGCCAACAATGCCAAGCAGTAAACCGGCAAGTCAAATAGAATGGCTATTTCTGCAATATCAAATCAGAGGGCAGGCTATGGATCACGATTTTTGGCATCAGCGTTGGCAACAGAACCAAATCGGTTTTCACAAGCATGAGTTCAACCCCATTTTGCAAACGCATTGGCCGCGCTTGTCTATCCCCAAAAAAGCGCGGGTGTTTGTCCCGCTGTGCGGCAAGAGCAAGGACTTACTCTGGCTATTGGCTATGGGCTATCAGGTGGTGGGGGTGGAATTAAGTCCGCTGGCTGTCGAGTCGTTTTTCGCCGATAACAATTTGCAACCAACGGTGCGGCGCCAGGGCGATTTTTGGGTCAGCGAGGTGGACGGTTTGCAGATTTTCTGCGGGGATTTTTTTGCATTGCAAGCTGCCGACGTCGGTGAGTTTGATGCGGTTTACGATAGGGCGGCGCTGGTGGCTTTGCCGCCGGATATGCGCATTGATTACGTGATGAAATTGTCCTCGCTGTTACCCGCCAACGTGCAAATGTTGCTGATAGCATTCGATTATCCGCAACACGAAATGCCGGGGCCGCCGTTTAGCGTCCAAGCCGACGAGGTTGAGCGTTTGTACAGTCACTGGTGTGAAATCGAATTGCTGACCAGTGACGACGCCTTAGCGACCGAGCTGCATTTTAAAGAGCGCGGCTTAACTAAAATGGTGGAGCAAACCTATAAACTGTTGGTTCGGTGATAACAGAAGTACCGAATTGCCAGTCGCATAGCATTAACCCGGCGCTTAAATACCGTTTGGTGTGTCGATAGGCGCATCCGCTTGGGTTTCGACGCGCGCAATCCGCACGAAACACCAGTGATAAACAGCCCGGGTTGATCCTCTTTTGAATTTTTTGGAATCGTCGTTCCGGCGAGGAGCGGAGTCCCTTTAAGCCCTTGGGCTCCAATACTCAATGGAGCGGCAGCATTTAGGGCGTCGGTTTATCAAAGCGGGAGACTGTTGCAGAATCGGTGTGTCACGTTTCATTTTTGTTTCATCCTACTGTGTGTTGTTTCAATGTTTCATAATGAAACGTATTTTGCACCTCTAAATAGCTGATTGGCCCTTACCTACCTTGATTAATCGGAGAAATCACGTTTGGCACGCAAATTGATATAGAAATATTATTGATTAATGATATTTGTGAAGTGCGTATGTTTTTCGGTCAACTCTCAGAAACTGATACCTCAAGATACAACCATCCGCCGCTAGGCGGTCGTCGCCAAGATACGATGGCGATCAAAAACAGCGTTTCTGCGCTTTTGGTTTCTAACTGCCTAAGACAGGTGCCGAATTCAAAACCGAACTACACTACAAATAAAGAGGGATTGCCGGCCACTGCTAGCCAATATTGCCGAGCTATTCGGCAAACGTTGTTTTCCCTGAGTAAGCCGCACAAGGCCGATTTACCCGCAAGCATTTCCATGGCTCTAAACAAAGAGGTGGCTATGACAGATACTACCCATCCCGCCTTACCGAAATCCGGCTTGCTACGCTGGGAAATAGCCGCAGCGCTATTGATAAAAGTGATTCTACTTACAGGCCTCTGGTTTCTGATTTTCCGCTGGCAAGAGCGCCCAGTTTCTAAACCGGACATCGCCGCACACTTTGCCTTGCCCGCTGCACCTGTCCACATCAATTCCGATTTTTCCTCACAACCCACCCAGGAGTCTCGCCATGTTCGGTGACGATATAGTCATGCTGTCGCGCATGCAGTTCGGGCTAACCGCGCTGTATCATTTTCTCTTCGTGCCCTTGACCCTGGGCATGACCTTTATCCTCGGCATCATGGAGTCGGTGTATGTCATGACTGGCAAGGAAGTCTATAAGGACATGGTCAAATTTTGGGGCAAGCTGTTTGGAATCAACTTTGCCATGGGTGTCACCACCGGATTGACGCTAGAGTTTCAGTTCGGCACCAACTGGGCTTACTACTCGCATTACGTCGGCGACATCTTCGGGCCCTTATTGGCTGCGGAAGGTTGGATGGCGTTCTTTCTGGAATCGACCTTTGTGGGTCTGTTTTTCTTCGGTTGGGATCGGTTGAGCCGGGTGCAGCATTTGGTGGTGACGTGGCTGCTGGCAGTGGGCACCAGTCTGTCGGCGTTATGGATATTAATCGCCAACGGCTGGATGCAGTATCCGGTCGGTGCGGCGTTTAACTACGAAACGCTGCGCATGGAGATGACTAGCTTTGCTGACGTGTTTTTCAATCCGGTGGCGCAAGTCAAATTCGTGCATACCGTCGCGGCAGGTTATGTCACCGGCTCGATGTTCGTGCTGGGCATCAGCTCCTGGTACTTGCTTAATAAGCGCGACATAGGTTTCGCCAGACGCTCGTTTTCCATCGCCTCGGCGTTTGGTTTGGCCTCCGTCTTATCGGTGATCGTGCTGGGCGACGAAAGCGGTTACACCTCCGGCGAAACCCAAAAAATGAAGCTGGCTGCGATTGAAGCGGAATGGGATACCCACCCGGCCCCTGCTGGTTTCACCGTGTTTGGTTTGCCCGATCAGGACAATCAGAAAACCGATATGGCGTTGAAAGTGCCTTATGTGCTGGGTTTGATCGCTACCCGTTCCATTGATGAAGACGTTAAAGGTCTAAAAGATTTGCGTGAAGAGAGCGTGGTGCGCATCGAAAGCGGCATGCTGGCTTACGACAATTTGCAAAAACTGCGTGGCGGTGACCTAAGTGCCAAAGCAGCGTTCGAGGCCCATAAAGCCGACCTGGGTTATGGCTTATTGTTGAAAAAATACACCGATAAGGTCACTGATGCCGACGCCGCGACCATCCAAAAAGCCGCCAACGACACGATTCCCAAAGTAGCCCCGCTATTCTGGACCTTCCGCATCATGGTGGCTTGCGGCTTTATCATGCTGTTTATCTTTGCGATGACGTTTTACTACTGCGCTACCCGCGTGGCCGATCAAAAACGCTGGCTGTTGCGCATGGCGGTGTGGTGCATCCCCTTACCCTGGATTGCCGCCGAGACCGGTTGGTTTGTTGCCGAAGTCGGTCGCCAACCGTGGACGATCTCCGGTGTATTGCCTACCCACATGAGCGTTTCCAGCCTCAGCGCCGGGCAATTGTGGTTCAGTATCGGCGGTTTTGCCTTGTTCTACACGATATTGCTGATCATCGAGATGTATCTGATGCTGAAGTACGTTCGCCTCGGCCCCAGCAGCTTGCATACCGGCCGCTATTGTCTCGAACAGCAAGCCGCCTAATCCATTTGTCAACAGGAGTTCATTATGTTTGATTATGAAACCATCCGCCTGATTTGGTGGGTCTTTATCGGTGTCGTCGGCATTGCCTTCGCATTGACCGAAGGCTTTGATTTCGGAGTTGGCACCTTGCTGCCGTTTATCGGTAAATCCGACGTGGAACGCCGGGTGATCATCAACACCGTCGGCGCCACCTGGGAAGGTAATCAGGTGTGGCTGGTGTTGTTAGGAGGGGCGATATTCGCGATTTGGCCGGCAGTGTATGCCACGTTGTTTTCCGGGTTGTATGCGGCAATGTTGCTGGTATTGTTCTCCTTGTTCTTTCGCCCGGCTGCGTTTGATTACCGCAGCAAGATCGAAGATCCGCGCTGGCGCAACAGTTGGGATTGGAGCCTGTTTATAGGCAGCAGCTTACCGCCGGTACTGCTCGGCGTATTGGTAGGCAATTTGCTTCTGGGCCTGCCGTTTCATTTCGACCAAGATCTGCGCGCGTTTTACGACGGGTCGTTCTGGGCATTGTTGAGTCCGTTTGCCTTGTTGTGTGGGTTCACCGGCCTTTTGCTAACTACTTTCCACGGCGCATTATTTCTGAAATGGCGTAGCGAAGGCGTGATTCATGACCGCGCTATCAATACCGTCAATGCCTTGGGGCCGATGCTTTTATTGGCATTGGCTACGATTACTGTGTGGGTATTCGTGGGTATTGATCGCCCGGAAATTACCCAAATGGCGGCTACCGATGCACCGTCCAACCCCCTGCATAAAACTGTCGTCGCCCATGGCGCAAGCTGGTTGCAACATTTCATGGCCTATCCCTGGATGTGGCTGGCACCGCTGACTGCGTTTGTCGGTATCGGGCTGGCTTGGTTGCTAGGCAAGGGCGAGTCCAGAATGGGGGCATTCGTGCTCAGTAGCCTAGGCATTAGCGGTGTGGCGTTGACGGTTGGTTTTGGTTTGTTTCCCTTCCTGTTGATCTCATCAACCGCGCCCGGTTCCAGCCTGACGTTGTGGGACGGTACCTCCAGTCATAACACTTTATTACTCGGGTTTTGGATCACCATCATTTTTCTGCCCATCGTCTTGCTCTACACCCGTTTTGTGTACCGGGTGATGTGGGGCAGCGTGACCGAAGCGGCTGTGCTTAAAGACAGTCACACACTTTATTAAGGAGACACATCATGTGGTATTTCGCTTGGATACTCGGCGTCGGTTTCGCGGCGTCCTTCGCCATCATCAACGCCATGTGGCTGGAATCGGTGTGCGACATCGACCATCACGGCATCGATCAATCGTGCGAGAGCTTGGCGCAACGTAGCAAAGAGAGGTTGTCATGACCACCGAACGTATCGTCCGTATTGTCGCCGGCTTGTTTGTGTTGCTGTCGCTGAGTCTCGGCGTTGAAGGCAGCCCCTTATTTCAGTCTAGCAATTGGCTTTGGTTTACCGCATTTGTCGGGGCCAATTTGTTTCAAAGCGGTTTTACCCGATTCTGCCCGCTGGAAATGATTCTTAAAAAATTGGGCATTAAAGAAAGCTGCCAATAACAGCGGCAAAAAAATAATTATCTATCAATTTGGAGTAGTCTCATGGCAAAAATCGTAATCGTAGGCGCGGGCATCGGCGGTATCCCGATGGCATTGGAAATGAAAGAAAACGCTCGGAAAGAAGACGAGGTAGTGGTGATCGCCGATACCCCGACTTTTCATTTCGTGCCTTCAAATCCTTGGGTGGCGGTCAACTGGCGCAAGCCGGAAGATATCAAGGTCGAATTGGCACCGATGTTCAAGAAAAAGAAGATCGGCTTCATTCAACAAAAAGTCACCCGTTTTCACCCGGAAAACAATCACGTGGAATTGGCCGATGGCTCGCAAGTCGATTACGATTTTTTAGTAATCGCCACCGGTCCGAAACTGGCCTTTGACGAGGTGCCGGGTTTGGGGCCCAACGGCCATACCCAATCGGTGTGCCACGTCGATCATGCCGGCGAGTCCGGTGAATTTTGGGACAAGTTTGTCGAAGATCCGGGTCCGATTATCGTCGGTGCCGCCCAGGGGGCGTCTTGCTTTGGCCCTGCCTATGAATACATGTTCATCGCCGAAACCGATCTGCGGCAACGTAAAATCCGCGATAAGGTGAAAATGACCTATGTCACCTCGGAACCCTATATCGGCCATTTGGGCTTAGGCGGCGTAGGCGATACCAAAGGGATGCTCGAAGCCGAGATGCGGAACAAACATATCAATTGGATTTGCAATGCCAAAATCGACAAGATCGAAGCCGGCATGATGTATGTCACGGAAGTGGATGAAAACGGTCAGGAGAAAAAGAAACACGAGTTACCGTTCAAACACAGTATGATTCTGCCGGCTTTTAAAGGTGTCGATGCCTTGACCGGTATTGACAAGCTTGTGAATCCGCGCGGTTTTGTCATTGTTGACGAGAATCAACGTAATCCCACGTATAAAAATATCTACTCAATTGGGGTTTGCATCGCCATTCCACCGCTCGAGCAAACCCCGGTGCCGACCGGCACGCCTAAGACTGGTTACATGATCGAGTCGATGGTTACTGCTACGGCTCATAACATACGGGCAGAACTTGATGGCAAGCAGCCTAAAGAAAAAGGCACCTGGAATGCACTATGTCTGGCGGACTTTGGCGATTCGGGCGTCGCTTTCCTGGCCATGCCGCAAATTCCGCCACGTAACGTGCAGTGGGCGTCCAGCGGTAAATGGGTGCATTTGGCTAAAATTGGTTATGAAAAATACTTCATGCGTAAAGTTCGCAAGGGTATTAGCGAGCCTTACTATGAAAAACTGACCTTAAAAATGTTTGGCATTATGCGGTTGAAAGGCTGACACTGGTTTGCGCCGCGCTGATAGGGGATGACAAACGCAACAGTGCCGTTGGCCAACCAATGGCGCTATGCGTCTAGACTTCTCTATCAATCCATTTGCCCTAATTGCATGCAGATTACTCAATGATACATCGAACTTTATGGCGGTTAGTTTTCGTGCTGATGCTGGTTTTGGAGACGGCCTTAGCCGATACCGAACCCAGTCAATATAGCCTGGAACAAGCCATTGACACCGCGCTGGCGAACAATCCCGAGCTGGGCATCATGCAAGCGCGTATTCAACAGGCCAATGCGCAGTTGGGCGAATCCTTGGCCAGTTTTTACCCGCAAATCAAAGCCAGTTTGTCCTATCAGCACAGCGATAATCCGGCGCAAGCCTTTGCGATGATCATTGCCCAGCGTCGGCTCAGCTTTGCCGGCAACGACTTCAATCATCCCGGCGGTGTTGATAACTATCGGCCGCAAGTGACAGCGACGTATTCGTTGTTTCGCGGTGGACAGGACTACTACCGCAAACAGGCGGCGGAACTGGGTATCGAAACCTCGGAACTGGAAAAGGCCGCGACCCGCAATCAGTTGGTGAATAACGTCACCGCAGCCTATTACGGCGAGTTGGCGGCAATGGAAGCCCACGAGATTAGTCGGCGCTCGATTACGGCAGTGCAAAGCGAGTTGGATCAGTCACGGATTCGCTTTGATGCCGGCACGGTATTAAAGTCCGATGTATTGTCCTTGGAAGTACAATTGGCCGAAGCCAAGGATGCGGAAATACAAGCTGCAAACGCCATCGAGCTGGCGCAGAGTATGTTGAAAACCTTGCTGGGCTTACCCGTTAACGCACCTTTTACCATCGATACAACTCGGCAAGCCGCATTACCGGCCAGTCCGGCGGTTTTTGACGAATTACTGAATCAAGCACTCAGCAACCATCCTGAACTACAAGCCGCGCAGAAGCGTGTGGCGATGGCCGAACGTCAGCTTGATGTCGCGCAAGCCGCGCACCTACCGCGCGCTGACGCCTTTGTCAGTTATGGTTCCGACAGCAAAGATCTGGCGTTCAGCAGCAACCGCGATAACGTCACTGCCGGGGTAATGGTGGAAGTGGATGTGTTTTCCGGTTTTGCGACGCAAGAAAAAATCAAGAAAGCCGAGCACGAACTGACGGCCGCCCAAGAGGCAGCCAGACAGACCCGTTTGCGCATCGAGCAACAGCTGAAATCCGCCCAAATCAAACTACAAGATGCGCTGAGTCGCGCCGAAGTCAGCGCCGTTGCGGTCAAAGCGGCGGAAGAAGCCCTGCGTTTAGTGAATGAGCAACGCCAAGCCGGTGTCGTGACCGTGACCCGTTATATCGAAGCTGAAGTGGCGCGCGATAAGGCGCATACCCGACAAATCACTGCACGTTTCGATGCCTTGCGGGCCGAAGCGGAACTGAAACAAGCCACCGGTTACTGGCAATAAAGGAGTCACGATGACCGAACATTTTTCTGAATCAAATGCGCCGAGATGGCTGGTCCCTGCGGCAGCGATCACGGCGCTGTTGCTGGTGATTTTATTTGCCCTGGGCATCTTGGGTGGCCAGGATAAGACCGAACCCGGCAACACGGATCTGCCTGAGAGCAGCATACCCGCCGGCGCACACACCTTAAAAGTAGGCACGCAGACTGCGGAGAACAATTTGTCTTGGCAAGGCGTGGTCAAATCCCGCCTGGCGGCGAAAATTGCCCCGAAATTGAATGCGCGCATTCTGGAAATAACCGTGAATCCGGGCGACAAAGTCAAAAAAGGCCAAGTCATCGCCCGTCTCGATGATCGCGATCTGCGGGCGGCTTACAATGCCGCCAGCGCGGGGCAGGCGGCGGCTCAGGCCCAGGCGGCCCAGGCCAATGCCGAAGAAAAACGCATTATCGATCTATACAACAAGCAAGCGGCCACCCGCCAAAACTACGAAGCAGTGCTGGCGCAAGCGCAAAGTGCCAGAGCCATGGCCAATCAAGCGGCCAGTTCCGCGCAACAAAGCAAAGTGATGCTGGGCGAGAACGTACTCTATGCGCCGTTCGACGCGGTAGTCGGTGAGCGTTTACAAGAGCCGGGCGACATGGGCTTGCCCAATCAAGCCATCGTCACTTTGCACAAACCCGATGACTTGCGCCTGGAAGCAGCCATTTCCAGCCACTGTGCCGCAGTCATTAAGTTAGGCATGGAAGTGAAAGTGCGCTTCGATACGCCGCAACAAACGCTGGCGGCGACGGTAGACGAAATAGCGCCGGAAATCGATCCGCAAACCCGCACCCTGGCAGTAAAAGTTAAATTACCTAACATGCCTGGTTTGCAACACGGCCAATTCGGTTGGCTGGAGCTGGCTTGTGCCAGTGCACAACAAGCCGTGATGATCCCGTCTGCAGCCATTTTGCATTACGGCCAACTGCAAGCGGTTAAAGTACTGGATGGGCAAAGGCTATTGACGCGACATATTCGCACCGGCAAACAGTATGGCGACCAAGTCGAAATACTTTCCGGATTGCGCGCCGGCGAAACCATCTTGAGTAACGCTGGGTTGGAGCAATGAGCGAGTTGAACAAAACCATGGAAGCGAAAAAAGACAGCCTGACGGTTGCCATCGTCCGCTTATTCACCACCTCGCATTTATCGCTGCTGTTTTTATTGATTTCCCTGTTGGCGGGAGCGGCGGCGCTGACTTTGACGCCACGCGAGGAAGATCCGCAAATCATCGTGCCGGTGATGGATGTGTTCGTGCATTACCCCGGCGCCAGCAGCGAAGAAGTGGAAAAGCGCGTGACCACCCCGCTGGAAGTATTACTCAAGCAAATTCAGGGTGTGGAATATGTCTATTCCGCCTCCCGCCCCGGCGAAGCGCTGGTGACGGTGCGCTATCGGGTGGGCGAGAGTATCGAAGACAGCTTGATCAAAACCCGCGATAAGCTGCAAGCCAATCTGGACATCATCCCGCCCGGCGTCAGCGATTGGGTCGTCAAGCCGGTGGAAATCGATGACGTGCCGATCTTGCTATTGAGCCTGTCCATGCCTAAGGCCAACGAAGACATTATGGCGGTACGCCGCATCGCCGAAGAGCTGATCGAGCGCTTACGCGCCATCGACGATGTCGGCAAAAGTTGGGTCATCGGCGCCGCGCCTCGGCAGATTTCGGTGTACCCTGATCCCGCCAAGTTGCAAGCCAGCGGCCTAAGCTTGCCGGAAATTCAACAGGCTCTGGCGCAAAGCAATGTCAATCTGCCGGCTGGGCATTTGAATCAGCACAATAACGAAATCCTGCTGGAAGCCGGCCCGCACTATGAAACCCCGGAGCAGGTCGGGGCGACGGTCTTGAAAAACGTCGCCGGCCGTCTGGTGTATTTGCACGATGTGGCGCAGATCGTCGATGGCCCGCAAGACACTGACTATTACACTCGCATCGGCTTCGGTCCTGGTGTGGAGCAAATGCAAACGGTAGGGCACAAAGGTGGTTCTCTACCGATGGTCGGCGAAGAGCGGCAAATGGCTACTATCGCTATTGCCAAACGCCGCGGCAGCAATGCGGTCGGCGTGGCAGAGCAGGTGTTGGAATTGACCGAACAATTGCACGGCACGCTGATTCCGGATGAAGTGCTGGTCACAGTCACCCGTAACTACGGCGAAACTGCCGATCACAAAGTCAATGAATTGGTGATGCATCTGAGCATCGCAATTCTGACCATTATTGTTCTGCTGGCGCTGGCGCTGGGTTTTAAAGAATCGCTGATCGTGTCGTTGGCGGTGCCGATGACCTTTGCGATTACCTTACTGTGCGATTTGATTTTCGGTTACACCATCAACCGCGTGACGCTGTTCGCGTTGATTCTGTCTTTGGGTTTGCTGGTCGATGACCCGATTGTCGATGTCGAGAACATCCATCGCCACTACAAAATGCGCAAAGAGCCACCGTTACAAGCCTTGCTGACTGCGGTGAACGAAATTCGTCCGCCGACCATCTTGGCAACCTTCGCGGTGATCATGTCCTTCGTGCCGATGTTTTTTATTACCGGCATGATGGGACCGTATATGGCACCCATGGCCTTTAACGTGCCGATAGCGATGTTGATGTCCTTGCTGATCGCCTTCACGGTGACGCCTTGGGCTAGTTATAAATTGTTAAAGGGCGATTACGGTAAAGATCATGGACCGGAATTTCGGTTACAGGAATCCCGAGGTTTCAAGCTGTATCAGGCCATTATGGCGCCGCTACTAAGTCACAAATCCAAAGCCTTGTGGTTTTTGCTGGCGGTATTTGTGGCGTTCGTGTTGTCGACCTTGATGGCGGTGACCAGAGTCGTGCCGTTGAAATTACTGCCGTTTGATAATAAAAACGAGCTGCAATTGGTGATTGATATGCCGCGCGGTTCTTCTTTGGAAGCCACCAATGAAGTCGCCACGGCCCTGGGTCAATATCTGGCCACGGTAAACGAAGTCAGTAGCTATCAAACCTATGTCGGTTTGGCATCACCCATGGATTTTAATGGCTTGGTGCGGCATTACTATTTGCGCCAGGGTGCTTATGTCGGCGACATACGTATCATTCTGGTGGATAAATCCCGCCGCGGGCAACAATCGCATGCCATTGCTTTGCGGATGCGTCCGGATATAGAACGCATCGGTCAAAAATATGGCGCTAACTTAAAAATTGTAGAAATGCCGCCAGGGCCGCCGGTGCTGTCCAGTGTGGTCGCAGAAATTTACGGGCCGCCGGAAGCCGGTTATCAGGACTTGGTGAAGGTGTCGAAACAAGTCCGTGAGCATTTGCAAACGACCGAGGGCGTGGTGGATGTGGACGATTACGTGCAAGCCCCGCAAGACCAATGGCAGTTTGTGCTGGATCATGACAAAGCGGCCCTATTGGGTATCAGCAATCAGCAAGTCGCCAGCAGTTTGCAACTGGCGGTAGAAGGTGGCCTAGCCGGTACCTTGCATATTGCCAGCGAACGCCAGCCCTTGCTGATCACACTGCAATACCCCAGAGCGGCGCGTTCCTCAGAGGCTGATTTGTTAAACCTGTCGGTGAAATCGGCGAAAGGCGATTTGATCCGCTTAAGCGAGATCGGGCGGTTCAGCCACGAAATAGCCGATCAAACCATCTATCACAAAAACTTACGCCAGGTGTCGTATGTGCTAGCTGAAATGGCCGGACGCAGCCCGGTGGAAGCGGTATGGGATCTGCAGGATGCCTTGGAACAGCAACCGCTACCAGCCGGATACAGCGCGGAAATGGCCGGGGAGGGCGAATGGAAAATCACCGTCGATGTGTTCCGCGACTTGGGCCTGGCCTTTGCCGCGGCGATGGTGATGATATATATCCTGCTGGTCGGGCAGACCGGCTCTTTGGGTGTGCCGCTGATCATGATGATCGCCATTCCCCTGACGGTAATCGGCATCATGCCGGGCTTTTGGTTCATCAACCTGTTTGCGTCCGATGTGGGTCAATATGCCGATCCCGTGTATTTCACCGCCACGGCCATGATCGGCATGATCGCCTTGGCCGGGATCGTGGTGCGCAACTCCATAATCCTGATCGATTTTATCGAGAACATTTATCGCGGAAATCCGGACATCAGTCTGGCCGATGCCATCATCGAAGCCGGCGCCACCCGTTTGAATCCGATCTTTTTGACGGCGGCTTCGGCAGTGTTGGGCTCGGTGATGATCGTCCTCGATCCCATCTTTTCGGGCCTGGCCTGGAGCTTTATCTTTGGCATTATTGCGTCCACCTTGTTTTCGTTGGTGGTGATTCCCCTGGTGTATTTCTTAATCAACCGCGAAATGCCCAAGCAAGTGCCAGCCGAAGACTAGCTTATTAGCGCCCGCCATGCCAATTCAGTGGGCGCGGTAACTAGCGTTTTTTGTATACTCGTTACTTATCACCCATCCCTTAGCGCTGAGGCCACCCTTATGAAACAATCAAACCGCGTTTGCTACTTACTTTCTGTGTTGGGATTATTGACGTGTGTGTCGCCGATGGTGCAAGCCGACGAGACCGCCAGCAAATTCTCGCGGGAATTGTTAATGACCAAGCCGGTGACTTTACCCAGTAAAGAAGTGGAGAGCCATGTACTGCGGGTGCGCTTCCCCAAGGGGTATCAAACCCCATTGCATACCCACGAAGGGCCCGGCCCAAGATATGTGGTGATGGGAAAACTGAAGGTTGTGGATGACGGCCAGACCAAAGTCTACAGCCAAGGCGAAGTGTTCTGGGAAACCGGCGCGGAAATGACCGTGGAAAACGTTGGTAAGGGCGAGGCGGAAATTATTATATTCGAGCTTGCGGCGGCTAAGTTGGCTAAGCATTGAGGCCTTAAGGAACCTCTGAAAAAAAACATTTTGAGAGGCAGTCACTGTCAAAGTGAGTCAAAAATTTCAATATTCGACCGGTTTATTATCAAAAAAGTGGTTTTTCCTCGCAAACCCGCCCGTTTTCGGGCTTATTTTCAAATTTCGGACGCAATCAGGCTCCGGCGTTCATAAGCGTCACCGCGCAGCACGTTGGCTATCGCCGTCAGGAAGGCCAAACGCGCCGCGTTTTTGGCCAAACCGCGATAACGTTCGCGAGCGTCTAACACCGACGTGATCACGGATGACGTGTGAATCGCCTGGTGGTACTCTAAGTTAACTGTTATTTGGATGTAAGCCATGACCATAGACTATCGAAATATCATCACACTTGAACCAGGCAAACGTGGCGGGAAGCCCTGTATCCGGGGGCTGCGGATTACCGTTTACGATGTCTTGTCTTGGTTAGCCGATGGCATGTCCGAGGATGAAATATTGGAGGATTATCCGGAACTGGAAACCAGCGACATTCGTGCCTGCTTGGCTTTTGCCGCAGATCGTGAGCGTAATGTATCCGCCATTGTTTGATGAAACTGCTATTAGACGAAAATCTATCCCGTCGGGCGGTGGCGTTTTTGCTGGATGCCTTTCCAGAAACGACACAAATAGCGTTGTTGGGTATGGAAAACGCCGATGATTTAACCGTTTGGCGGTACGCAAAGTCCAACGGCTTTGTCATTGTCACCAAAGACGCGGACTTTTTTGAGCTTTCGAATTTACTTGGCCAACCACCAAAAATTATCTGGCTAAAAACCGGCAATCAATCCAAAGCGGCAACCATTAACTGCTTATTAGCTAATCAGAACGCTATACAAGCGGCATTGGTTGAAGAAGACAAGGCCTGTATCGAAATTTATCGATAACAGCGAAATTCACATATCGCAAAGGGCGGAAGGCTGGGCAGAGCAACACGAAGCCCTGCAAATGTTTTGAAACGCTAGAGCTGATTCGTTGCAACGGTTCATTGGGTGAGAAAACTCGTCAGCGAAATATTCAAAATCAATTTCCCTGCACCCCAAAATTCAACAAACCCTCGGCAAAATAGCGTCCAGATTCAACACGTCCGTATCCGTTAATTCAATCAAATTGAAATTGTACTTCTGATAAATGGCGAGTTTTTCCTGTTTTCGGGCTTGGTATTTAGCGTCGTTTTCGTAGCCTGGAAACACATGGGGATTGACTTTGCAGGCCAAAGATCGCCCGGTTGCCCACTAAATGACCGTTTGAGTTAATGCGTACCAGCCTGGGCTTCGACCAGCCCAAATCGCATACCAATGATAAGTAGGGAGCCCGGTTCAGTAAAAGCATAAATGAGCCTGAACAGCAGGGCAGCGGATGACGTATCTAAGACCTTAGCCCAATAGACAAAACTTAGGACTTACGTACACTTGACAAGCTTTGGAATGCGAACCTTTGTATCAACTTTTATAGACTATGGCGCTGCAGATTTTGGAAACCGATAGATTAATCTTGGTTGCTGACCGGGAGGTCTCGTCCTTTAAAGGTATCAATCGGGTCAGAGAGAGCTTGCAAGCCAACGTGGAATATGTTGCCAGTCGGGATGAGTTGGCTCGCTGGATCGTAGACAATAAGGCGAATTTAACCAGCAAAAATATTGCCTTTGTGATGGTGTTTGACCCGGACGTGGTCGAAATATCGCCGTCCGGTTCCGAGTTTGGTTTGTTACTGGAATACCCGCGGATTTGCATCACCCGCTCAAGCGATCTCTCAACCACCTTGCGTTCGATAAAAACCGGTTTGTTTGATTTTATTGAAAAGCCGTTCAGTCTGGAACAGATCCGCAAATGCCTTGAACTGGCGTTTTTCGAGTATGAGTTCGCGACCACTATCAACAATCAATTCCGTAATCTGACCAAACGCGAAATTGAAACCTGCGAGTTGGTGGTACTGGGCCACACCAACAAGGAAATATCCGAAAAACTGGATATTTCCGTAAAAACCGTCAAAGTGCATCGTGCTAATTTAATGCGTAAAACCAACGCCAAAACGGTTACGGATCTTCTGAGGTTGCACGATACCTTCAAGTCAAATACGCGCCAAGGACCGAATGATTTGGTCACTATCCCGCCGTTTAAAATATTGAACACCCAACAAAGCAACAAGCGTGAGAAACGCCAAAAATCCCCGGCTTAGCCCCCCTTGCTACCCAACAAACCCTTTTCGGCCAGCAATAACCGCAAGGCATAGCCAAATTTGAGACGCTCGTGACTGAATTTACAATTTTTCCAACGGTTGGGTCGATTGCGCAAAAACAACTTTTGCGCGCGACGTTAAATATGACTATTCGTTCGGTCTCGCAGTTGATAGACCAGCATAACGTCAGCAGCGTGGTGCTGGAGATCGGCGACGAATATTTTGTATTTTCCGTTGAAGACTTGCTGCGGCATCTGCACGCGGGCGGCAGCAGTGATGCCACCTTGGCTGAATTGACATTACGCAAGATTACCTGCGTTTTCGAAAATGAACGGGTTCTGACCGCATTCGAAATCCTCGAAAACAATGGCGACCGGTATTTAGGTGTCGTCGATTCCGCTGGGAGTCTGGTTGGGATATTGACCGATACCGACATTTTATCGGCGGTCGATCCTACCGTTCTGGTGCAAAAGAAAACCATCGGCGAGTTGGTGACCAGAATAGAGCCTGTCACCTTTACTGCGGACTGGATTTTGGATGATGTGCTGAACCATCTGCAAAAAATGGAGGATTCCATCATTGTGGTCGAAGCCAAAATACCGATAGGCATCATTACCACCAAGGATATTTTTAAACTAATTTCCGCCGCGGATACCACCGACAGACCGCTCCGGGAGTATATGACGAGTCCGGTCATTACCACCCAGGTCAGTTCAACCATTCAAGACGCGCTCGCGCAGTTAAAAACCTGTCACATCAAACGCTCCATCGTGGTGAATCTGGAAAACCAGTTGGTAGGTGTCGTTACGCAGAGTGAACTGGTGGGATTTGCCTATGGCACCTGGATTGATTTAATCAAACATCATGCCGGTGAACTCAAAGAGCTGGTGGCTATTCTGGACGCCAAGGCCAAGGGCTTTGAAAAATCCTCGTTGACCGATCCCCTTACCGGACTTGGCAATAGACGGATGCTGGATAAAAGGCTGGCCGATGAAATCGGCCGCATGCGGCGTTACGATGCCCCGGCGTTTTCGCTGTTGCTATTGGACATCGATTTCTTCAAACACATTAACGATACACACGGCCACTTGATTGGCGACGAAATCTTGAAAGCCATCAGTTTGAAACTGATGAACGTGGTCAGATGCAGCGACGATGCCATTCGTTGGGGCGGGGAAGAATTTGCGATTTTGCTGCCGCATACACTTCTTCAGGATGCCGTCGAGTTTGCAAATCGCTTGCGTACCACGATAGAAGACCATTCCTTCGTCGAGCAGATACAAGTCACTATCAGCATAGGCGTCGGACAGTTTTCCATTACCGAGCACGAAAGCCAATTCCTTGATCGCGTCGACAAGGCGCTATACCTTGCCAAGCATCAAGGCCGCAATCGGGTGGTTGCCGATACCTCGTCTGGTCCGATCCAACATCTTGTCATGCCGATATGAAACGCATAGATACTGTTTTGCTGTGTCTGGCTGTTGTCATAAACAGTGTTTGCTGGATTTGGAGTCGGCAAGCGTTGCAAACGCCGGTTGACTTTACTTTGCTATCAGTAGCTTTATTGATGGGCGCTTTAGCTTTTTCCTATCGCGGCCGTAAACATTGGCAAGACCGCCAACAGAAGCGGTTAGACGAACTTGAGTCGGTGATGACGGAGTACCAGTTTTTGTCTGATCGCGCCATGGACTACGCAGAACATCGCTTCAGCATTTTGGAACAAGACCTGGCTTTGGCTCGCGATACCATCCAAAGCTCCGCGCATAAACTATCCAATAGTTTGACAGGTCTGGAACAGCAATCGACCAACCAACGCAAGGTTTTGACCGCCCTAGTGGATGAAATATTGCAAATGGCCGGCGCCGATGACGAGCAACAACGGCAGCAGGCCGGTTTACATAAGTTTTTCGATGAAACGCATGCGCTGATTGATGAATTCGTTAAAAAAATCCAGGAAGTCAATGACTCCAGCGTGGGCATAGCCGTCAGTTTTAATCAGATGCAGAGCAAGTTTTTACGCATCGAAGATTCGCTTGACGGGGTAACCAAACTGACCAGGCAAACCGACACACTGGCCTTGAATGCGGCAATTGAAGCGGCGCGGGCCAGTCACGCCGGCCGCGGTTTTGGTATTGTTGCCGATGAAGTTAGAAAGCTAGTGCTTAATTCCGTAAGTTAGCGATAGTATTTCGTAATTGCGCACCGCGGACCTCGCGTTTCCGCCATCGAAAAGGTGTAGCCGTTGGATTGTAAGCGGCAATAAAGTCTTCAATCGCTTGCCGCAGGGCTGCGATGTTTTGGAAACTGGCGCCGCGTAAAGCTTTGCGCGACAGGATGCCAAACCAGATTTCCACCTGATTCAGCCAACTGGCTGAGGTGGGCGTAAAGTGGAAATGGACATTCGGATGCTGAGCCAGCCAGGCGTCGCATTTTTTGTGGGTACAGTAATTGTCCAGAATCACATGCAACTCTTGGCCAGCCGGCGTCTCGGCAACAATCGTGTCCATGAACCCGAGAAAATCTTCACGCCGCTTCGTTTCGGTTATCTGGGCGATGATGTTACCGGTTGCGACCTGCAGAGCTGCAAACAAATTCAGTGTCCCATGACGCTTATAGGTGCTCTGGAATCCGCGCGCGATCTTGCCACTGTCGGTTTCAACGTACCCGGTCATTCGTTCCAGCGCTTGGATACTGGGTTTTTCGTCGACACTGATGACTAAGGCATTCTCGGGCGGACTCAAATACAAGCCAACAATGTCCGCCGCCTTTACCGCAAATTCTTTGTCGGTACTGACGCACCAGGATCGCTGTCGTTGCAGACAAATCCCTTCCTTACGGAGCACGCGCCAAACCGCGTAAACCGAACTATCCAGGGCCCTAGCTACAGCGGGACCATCCCAGACGGCTTGTCCCTTTGGCGGTGGCAGTTCAAGGATTGCCAAGACACGCTGTCGAAAATGCTCATCATACGTCTTCGGTGCGCCCGGCCGAGGTTCGTCTGACAGCCCCAAAAGCCCCTGAGCCATAAAGCGGTTTCGCCACTTGATGACTGTATTGGCTCGCGTTCGGCATTGCGCGGCAACCGCTTGGACTTGCGCGCCATCCAGACAGCCCAGAATCATTCGGGCTCGCTCGACCATTCGAGCTTCTTCCGTTCGGCTCGCTGCGCGCCGCTCTAACTCTGCCCGTACTTCCGCGGAACACTCAATTTTTGGGGCTACTCGTGACATCCCTACAAGATTACATTATTAGCGCTTAATAACGCAACTAAGCACTAGCTGCTCAGACCCGGCAATTCAGCGATGAAATCCGCGCCACTCTCGATGATATCATCCAGTCCTTGCAAGAAGTGGATCGGCAGGTATCGCAAGCAGCGCAGACTGATCTAAGCCTGGCGGAACGCTCACGCGAAAGCCTAGGCAGCCTGGGTCAGGAATTGATTCAGATGACATCCCAGGCGAATGGGCATTCAACTAACATCACTGTGGCAAGCAATGAAATACAGCGGCTGGCTCAGGAAGGGGTGATGGCTATGCAATTTGAAGACATCGTCACGCAGATGATGGCTAAGATAGCCGTGGATACCAAAAATGTCGGCCATTATTTGCACGCGCTTTTAAGATTGCATCACGACCGGGAAGAGCGCGACGGTTTAGCGCGCTTCAAACAGCGCATTGCCGCCTTAAAATTATTGCTGTCGGAAACGGAAAAACAGCCGCAAGGCGAAAATCCTAAATCCACCCAGCATGCCACCGAGATTGAGTTGTTCTAGTGCTTAATTCCATAAATAAGCGATATAAAAATTAAGCTCAAGGCATTGAATATAAAAGGATTTAAGCTATCGCGTATTAGCGCGATTAAGCACTAGCTTTCACAATCGAGCTTCTATTTCCGCCACAGGGAATACAAAGGTAGACGAATAGCTAAGACTGTATTGCGGCTAATTCGCAAGGTCTCGATGCTCCAGTCAAAAGCAGCGATAATAGGCGCAGCGCCCCTATAAATTATTTCAGCCTACATGCCCGCAGCAGGTCACACCCACTCCCTCGACAACGGCATTGCCGTGATTCACTCCAATCAACTGGAAGAACTACGCGATGTGGTTGAGTACTGGCTCAGACAGCATCCGTTGCAGCCCTTGGAAAACGAGATTTTTCTGGTGCAGAGCAACGGCATGGGGCATTGGTTAAAGCAAAGTTTGGCGCAAAACTCCGCGTTGGGCATTGCCGCCGCGCTGAAGATGCAGTTGCCGTCATTGTTTATCTGGAGCATTTACCGGGCGGTATTAGGCGAGCAGATTCCCACCGAGCAATTGTTAGCTAAGGACCCGTTGATCTGGCGCTTATACCGATTATTGCCAGGCTTGTTGAAACAACCCGGTTTTGAAACTTTGGCGAGTTTTTTAACCGAGGACAGCCATTGCCGCAAACGCCACCAACTTGCCGAACAACTAGCGGATCTGTTCGATCAATACCAAGTGTATCGCTCCGATTGGGTGTCGGATTGGGCGGCAGGACAGGATGTGTTGCGCAACGGGCATGGCGAAAGCAAACCGCTGCCGAGTTCGCAACTTTGGCAAGCCGCGTTGTGGCGCACGGTGCTCGAAGATTTGGGCGAGGAGTCCTCGCCGTTTGCCAGTAGGGCAGCAGTACATGCGCAGTTCATGGCCAAGATTGATGCGTTAACAGCTCGCCCCGCCAATATGCCGCGCCGCGTTGTGTTGTTCGGTCTGTCTTCCCTGCCGCAGCAGTCGCTGGAAGTGCTGGCCAAATTGGGCCGGTTTTGTCAGATTGTGTTGTTCGTGCATAACCCTTGTCAGCATTATTGGGCCGACATCATCGAAGACAAAGAACTGCTAAAGGCCGAACGCCGCCGGCAGACGTATAAATCGGGTATGAGCGCGGCATTAAGCGATGCGGAGTTGCATTTGCAGGCACCACCTTTATTGGCGGCCTGGGGTAAACAGGGCCGCGATTATATTCGTTTGCTGGATCATTTCGATGAAACCCAAGCCTATGCCAACTGGCATTGGCCGGACAGCAAAATCGATATGTTCAAAGATTACGGAGAAGCGGGTCAGCGTAGCTTGCTGCAACATCTGCAGCAGTCTATCTTGGACTTGGACCCCTTGCCCGAGCAACCGGTATCTCTGGCCAGCGTCGATACCTCTATCCAATTTCATATCGCTCACAGTCCGCAGCGCGAAGTCGAAATTCTGCACGACCAATTGTTGGCGCGTTTCGATAGCGCAAAACAAAGCGTTAAGCCTTTATCTCCGCGAAACATCATTGTGATGGTGCCGGACATCAATACCTATGCGCCGCATATCCATGCGGTGTTCGGGCAAATTCAAAGCGACGATCCACGTTATATTCCCTACAGTCTGGCTGATCAGCAACAGCGTGGGCAAAACCCGCTGCTGCTTGCCGTGGAAGCCTTGTTGAATTTACCGGAGTCGCGGTTTGCGGTCAGCGAATTTCTGGGCTTGCTCGAAGTGCCGGCCTTGCGGGCACGGTTTGCGATTGACGAAACCGCGATCCCCAAGCTGCATCAATGGATAGAAGAATCCGGGATACGCTGGGGCTTGAATGCTCGGCAACGCGCGGAACGAGTCAATATGCCCGCAAACTTGCAGGCCAATACCTGGCAGTTTGGGCTGCGGCGTATGTTGCTGGGGTACGCGGTCGGTGCCGGCGCGGCTTTTGATGAGATTCAGCCGTATGAAGAAATCGGCGGCCTGGATGCGCAATGGCTGGGTGGTTTGGCGTTTCTCTTAGAAACCCTGGAAAAATACGCAGAGCTGTTGCGACAGGAATATGCACCTGGCGACTGGTTGCAACTATTGTCCGAATTGCTGGACGATTTTTTTCAAGTAAGCGACGAGCGCGAGCGAAAGACCTTGGAAAACCTGACAAGTTCGTTGGCTAGCTGGTCCGGGTACTGCGAACAAGCCGGTTTAAGCCAGACAGATTTATTGCCCATCGCTGTGGTGCGCGAGGCTTGGCTAGCTGGCGTCGACGAACCCTCCTTACATCAACGCTTTCTCAGCGGCCGAGTTAATTTCTGTACCTTGATGCCGATGCGCGCCATCCCCTTCCGGTTGATTTGCCTGTTGGGCATGAACGACGGCGACTATCCGCGCAATCAACAAGCGCATAGTTTTGATTTGATGAGTCAGCGCGGTCAATATCGGCCCGGCGACCGCTCGCGCCGGCAAGACGATCAATACTTGTTCCTGGAAGCGTTGCTGTCGGCGCGCGAACAGCTATATATAAGCTGGGTAGGGCGCAGTATCCGTGATAATAGCGAGCGGCCGCCTTCGGTTTTAATCAGTCAATTGCGCGATGTGCTGGCGCAGGGCTGGACGCTTGCCGACCAGCCCACCTTGTTGCCAAGCATTACCGTAGCGCACCCCTTGCAACCGTTTAGCGAAGCGTATGTCCGCAAAAATCGTGATCCGAATCTTTTTACCTATGCCCGGGAATGGTTTGCACCCGCAGTGGCTCAGCCGCTTAGCGGTCTGATCGCCTCTGGCCCGGACGATAAAACCTATTTATTGACCTTGGAATCGCTTGCGCGATTTTTGCGCGCGCCGGTCAAAAGCTTTTGCAATCAAACCCTGAAGTTTGGCTTCGATGGCCAAACGGTCACCAGTGAAGATTGCGAACCGTTTGGAATCGATAGTCTGCAAGCCTATTTATTCAGCGATGAACTGCTGCAAGGCTTAACCGCCGAGCAGCCGCATGAGACGGAAGAATTTCTGTCTCGGCAGCAGGCCGTGATGATGCAGAAAGGACAACTGCCTTTGGGTGGTTTTGCCCAAATAAGTTTCGCAGCGCTGGTCGAGCCGGTCAAAGCGGCTTGGGAGCGTTATCGTGAGTTGGCTTCGGCATGGTCAGAGGTTTTAGAACCGCATGTGTTGCAGCTAGCGCCGTTTGCATTGGCCGGCGGCGTGACGGTGCAACTGACCGGCGATCTCAGTCAACTGCGCCGGCACAGCGAGCAAGCCGGTCTGTTACATTTGACGGCGCAAACTCTGCTGAATAAGGATAAATCCATCAAATATCCGAATGTATTATTGCAGTGGCTACAGCATTTGGCGGCTTGTGCCGATGGTTTGCCAGTAAACACCTTGGTGATCGGTGCCGACACGGTGCTTGAAATGCCCGTTATCGAGCAAAATGACGCCTACCAGCAGCTGCAAGACCTGGTTGCCGCTTATCACGACGGCATGCAAGCGCCGCTGCCGGTGGCTTGCCGATCGGCATTTTGCTGGCTTGCCGCCCCTTCGGAAAGCGCGTCGGAAAAAGCCCAAGCCAGATATGAGGGCGACGAATGGAATGCCGGCGAAGTCCATTACGACGCCTATCTTGCCCGCTTCTTTCCCAACTTTGCCAGCTTGACTGCGTTTGACGCTAATAAGGATTTTGAATATTGGGCGGATAGTTTGTATCGGCCCATGTTTACGCATATCCGGGAATTACCTGAGGCAGGGGAGGCGTCGGAATGACCAACGCCATCCCGCTCAACCCCATCGAATTTCCGTTATCGGGTACCCGGCTGATCGAAGCCAGCGCCGGCACTGGTAAGACTTACACCATCGCCGCCTTATATGTGCGGTTAATTCTGGGGCACCATCCTGATAGTGCAGAACCAAGCCAATATCTGTTGCCGCCGGATATTCTGGTGGTGACTTTCACCGAGGCCGCTACCAAGGAACTGCGGGAACGGATACGCGAGCGTTTGAGTCACGCTGCGCGTTTCTTTCGCCAGCAACTTTCGACGACGGATGCATTCTTGCAACACATCCGTGCCGCTTATCCCGAATTAGACTGGCCGGCCTGCGCCCGCCGGTTGGAATTGGCGGCCAACTGGATGGACGAGGCGGCGGTTTATACCATTCACAGTTGGTGTAACCGCATGTTGCAACAGCATGCGTTCGACAGCGGCAGCTTGTTTCGGCAGGAGGTCAACACCGACGATACTGAATTGTTGAAAGAGGTGGTAAGGGACTATTGGCGTAGTTTCTATTACGACATGTCCAAAGCTGCCGATTTTCCAAGCCTGTATGCGCTGTTCAAGCACCCGGACGAATTATTACTGGCGGTGCGTTCGCTGCTGGGTAACGCCGAGCCGATAGCGTTTAGCGTGGCCGACGGTCAGCCCATCAAGGACTTGATGGCTGCGGTGGCGTCCATTAGGCAGACTGAGCTACAGGCTTTAAAGGCGCCTTGGCTCAGCTGGCTGCCGGAAGTGCGCGACCTATTGGAGGCGGCTATAGAAAGCAAAGTGCTGCCGGCAAAAAATTACAACGCCACTAATCGCCGCAACTGGCTGGACAAAATCGAGGCATGGAGTCTGGACCCTTTGCAGGATACGCTGGACATCGGCAAGGGCTTTGAGAACCTGTCGCCGGCCGGCATGGCACAATTAGCCAACCCCGGACAAACCCCGCCGGACCATCCAGGTTTTGCCGCGATAGGCAGATTACCGGCGCAACTGGCGGCGCTGCCTAGTTTAAAAGTCGAGCTGATCAAGCACGCCGTGCATTGGATTAGGCAGCGTTACGATTTTGAAAAGCAACGCATCGCCAGGATGACTTTCGACGACATGCTGATACGTCTGGATAACGCGCTGCAAGGCCGCAATGGCGACAGGCTGGCGCAGGTGATTCGCGAACAGTATCCGATTGCTTTGATCGACGAGTTTCAGGATACCGACCCGCTGCAATACCGGATTTTTTCGACGCTTTACGCCACGCCGGCCGGCGCTGATTATGCGTGTTTGATGATAGGCGATCCGAAACAGGCTATTTACTCGTTCCGCGGCGCTGATATTTATACCTATCTTAAAGCGCATAGCGACACCCAAGGTCGGCATTACACCCTGGGCACCAATTACCGCTCGACCCAGGCTTTAGTCGATGCGGTCAATCAGTTTTTTTTCCAAGCCGATCAGCAAGAGCGGGGTGCGTTTCGCTTTAAAACAGCACAAGATAATCCGTTACCTTTTCTGCCGGTTAAGGCCCAAGGCCGCAATGAAACCTGGATTATCGATAATCAAGCTGCTCCGGCGCTGACCCTGTGGCATTGGGATAGTGAGGATGCGGTCGGCATGCCGGCTTATCGGGAAACACTGGCAGAGGTGACGGCCAGCCAGATTGTCAAATTACTGAACTCAGCTGACGCGGGGCAAGCCGGCTTTAGCTCGACATCCGGCATGCAGGCTTTGCAGCCTGGGGACATCGCCATCCTTGTTCGCAGCGGCACCGAAGCGGTGGCGATCCGCAACGCCTTGGCGCGCCGACGCTTGCGCAGTGTCTATCTGTCCGAGCGCGATTCCATCTTCGCCAGCGGAGAAGCGGTCGACATGTTGCTTTGGTTAAATGCCCTGGCTGAGCCGCGTAATGAGCGCAAAGTGCGTGCGGCCTTAAGCTGCGCGACCTTAGGCTGGTCTTACCAGGCGTTGCGCGAACTGGCCTTGGACGAACCCGGCTGGGAACTGCATCTGGAACGCTTTCTGACGTATCAACAACGCTGGCAACAGGACGGCATTCTGCCGGCTTTGCGGCAATTGATTAACGATTACGGCTTACACGCGCGTCTGGCTGACGACAGCGAAGGTGAACGGTCCATTACCAATCTGCTGCATCTCGCGGAGTTGTTGCAACAAGCCAGCATGCAACTGGAAGGCGAGCAAGCTTTGATCAGGCATCTGGCCGAGGCTATCGAGGCAGGCGGCAGCCAAGCCGGCGATGATGGCATCATCAGGCTGGAAAGCGATGCCAATCTGATTAAAGTTGTCACGATTCATAAATCCAAAGGCCTGGAATACCCGCTGGTATTTTTGCCGTTTATTTGCAGTTTCAGGGAAGTCGGCGGTCGATTCAATGCCTACTACCGTTATCACGATGAGAACCAGGATTTGCAAATCGACTTGCATAAACAAGAGCGCATCAAAGCCATCAGCGAGGAAGAAAGATTACAGGAAGATTTGCGCTTGCTGTATGTGGCAATGACCCGAGCCCGCCATGCTTGTTGGCTGGGCATTGCGCCGGTCAAATCCGGCAGTACCAAGGATTGCCAGTTGGAAAAATCGGCGATGGGCGCCTTACTCAATTGGCAGGCCAAAATGCCCAATAGCGCCTTGGCCGAGAAACTGCGTGAACTGAAAGGCAGCTGCGCAGCGATTTCGATAACGCCTCTACCGGAAATTGACGACGCGCGCTACAGCCCGGTTTTGGCTGACGAGAGTAGGGACGAAGCACGCGTGCCGCTTAGCAAAGTATCCAGTAATTGGTGGATAGCCAGTTATAGCGCCTTGCACGTCGAGGACCGCCTGACGCCTGGGGAAGATTCGTCTCAGCCATTGCCGGAGTTTGAAACTGCCCATGACGATAAGCAAAACGACGAAGCCGAAATCGCTGCGGCGCTTAGTAAACCCTTGTCCGGTGTCCACGCTTTGCCCAGAGGCGCCGGTCCCGGCGTGTTGATTCATGATCTGCTGGAGGAGTGCGCGCAATGGGGGTTTTCCAACGTTTCGGCAAATCCAGCCTTAAGACAAGAATTGATTCAAAAGCGATTTATCGGCGGCGAATGGGAGAACAAACATGCCGTCATCGCTTCGGCCTTGGCGCACTGGTTGAACATGCCCTTGCTGCAGGACGCCAAGCTTAGTTTGGCTGCGCTCGAAACCAATGCCTATCAAGCCGAGCTGGAGTTTCTGCTGGGCGCCGATACCGTGGACACTGAGGAACTAGACCGCTTGGTCTGCCGCCACACCTTCGGCGGACAAGTGCGTCCAAGTTTGTTACCCGGCCAAGTAAACGGACTGTTAAAAGGTTTTATCGACTTGGTGTTCGTGCACGATCAGCAGTACTACGTGGTCGATTATAAATTCAACAGTTTGGGTGCCGATGAGGCGGCGTATACGCAGGAGGCCTTGACTGCGGCCATGTTGGCTAAGCGTTACGATTTGCAAGCCTGCTTGTATTTATTGGCCTTGCATCGTTTGCTGAAAGTCAGGTTGGCTGCTGCTTACGATTACGAAACGCACATCGGCGGGGGCCTGTATTTGTTTTTAAGAGGCGCGCTAGGGCCAACGGCGGGATGCGTATTCGATAAGCCAGCCAGGGCATTGATCGAGCGCTTGGATGCCTTGTTTGGAGCATCGTCATGATTCGGCAAGCGGCGGCAATCGACAGCATGCAGCACTGGGTAGCAAAAGGCTGGTTGAGTCATTTGAATCGCGCCTTCGTGGGCTTTTTGTTGGATCTTGAACCAAACGCGACCGACGCGGTGCTGTGGGCGGGGGCTTTGGTTAGTCATCAGCTGGATAGAGGCGAAGTTTATTTGGACTTGGAAAAACTCTGTGAGCAGCCGGGGATGACGCTGGCCATTCCGACCGATGATGCTTGGACGGTCGAGCAGGATGCCGCGGCGGCCGAATTGGCGCGCTTAAAAGTTTACAGTCTTGAGCTGTGGCAAGCGGCTCTATCGCAATCAAGACTTGTGTCATCAGGAGAAGGCGATACGCCGCTGGTTTTAGCCGGTAACCGACTGTATTTGCGGCGTTATTGGCGCTATGAACAGATCACGCAAGCCTGTATTAAGCAACGACTGCAACCGGCGCGGAATAGCCTGCCAGACTCATTATCGGAACGCTTGCAAAGCCTGTTTCCCACCAGCCCGGAAAGCCCGGATTGGCAAAAAGTCGCTTGTGTCCTGGCGTTGCGGGCGCGATTCGCCATCATCACCGGCGGGCCGGGTACCGGCAAGACCACTACCCTGACCAAACTGTTGGCGCTATTGATTGAACTGGCGCAACAAAATAGCGAACACTCCAAGCCGCTAAATATTTTACTGGCGGCACCCACGGGTAAAGCGGCGGCCAGAGTCAGCGAGTCGATTGCCAAAGCGCTCGACAGCTTGACTATCGACGAAAGTATCAAACAATGTATCCCTAGAAAAGCCAGTACTTTGCACCGTTTGCTGGGCAGCCGGCATGATTCGCGGCGCTTTTTGCATAATCGCCATAATCCTATCGTCGCCGACATCGTGATCGTCGATGAGGCGTCGATGATCGATCTGGAAATGATGGCGTCGCTGTTGGAGGCCTTGCCGGCAAACACTCAATTGATCTTATTGGGCGACAAGGACCAATTGGCATCCGTCGAAGCCGGTTCGGTGATGGGGGATTTATGTCGTGGCGCCGAACACGCGGCCTATGATCAGGAAACGCTGGCGTGGATAAGCCGCTATGCCGGCGAACAGCCCAAACCCGCCGTAGTGCCCGGCTCTGCCATCAATCAACAAACTGTTATGTTGCGGCACAGTCATCGTTTCGATGCCCACAGCGGCATCGGCCAATTGGCTAAAGCTGTGAATCAGGGCGATGCCTTGCAGGCTCAGGCGATCTTAGCTGATACGGCACAGTACCCGGATTTGCTACCCGAACCGCGTGCAGAATATATCGTCTTACGCCAACATCCAACTGCGGACGCCGCCAGTAGTTTGTTAAGAAAGCTGGTGATTAATAGCGGGGACGCAGCCCACCGAGGTTATGGCTATTATTTGGCGCAAATCAATCATGGCCGGCCGGACAGTGCGGAGCGGTACGACGAATGGGCCATGCAAGTGTTGACCGCCTTCGATGCGTTTCAAGTGTTGTCGGCATTGCGGCGAGGACCGTGGGGCGTGGAAGGCCTAAATCAGCGCATTGAAGAATGGTTGTTCGCCAAAGCCAAGCAGGCGCTGTGGTACGAAGGCCGGCCGGTGATGATCACCCGCAACGATTACAACCTGGGCTTAATGAACGGCGATATTGGGATTGCGCTGCGAGACAGTAGCGGCAAGCTTAAAGTCGCATTTCCCAGTGCCGACAATAGTGCCGAGCCATCGGCCAATCTGAAAATACGCTGGATCTCGCCAATGCGCCTGCCGGATGTGGAAACCGCCTTCGCCATCACTGTGCATAAGTCGCAAGGCTCTGAGTTTAATCACGTGGCCTTGGTCTTGCCGGAAAACATCAGCCCGGTGCTCACCCGCGAATTAATTTACACCGGCATCACCCGTGCCAAACAACACTTTAGTTTGCTGGAAAGCAGCGACGGGGTGTTTGCTAAAGCTATATTAACCTGCCGTAAGTAGTAATAAAGCAAAGCCCATATGTTTGAATTTTATAGGTAACATTTTGGGCCATGGATTCAGAGAGACTAACGCCACTTCCGAATGATGGTTTTTGGAACAAGGTCCTACAATTTCACGATATTTGACATTCCTTGTGTTGAATTAAAGCAACGGCAGTATGCTTACGACTTTCAAATTACCCTTACCGCCGATATATATCCGACCAGCATCTGAAATATGCACATCGCCAAGCGCTTCTTTATCTGATCGATATTGCCCAATCAGTGCAAAACGCCCGTTCGGTTTGTTTTTAAATACTGCAACATTCTTGTCGAAAACTGCGGTTAGTAAATTTAGCCTCTCATTGGCAGTGAAATGTTGAGAACCCGATGACCATGAGTAGCCGAAAAGTTTAGTCGGTGGTTCGGCAACACGATATTTGTAAAGTCCACCAACTCCGCTCATTACAGTTTTATCAGATAGGCCGATGAGTTTAGGGCCAAATTCCTCGGAAGAAGCGTTATTGAATATTGTAGTGGGCTTACAGGGGTCTTTAATATCATAGTAATAAAAGCCCCCAGAGCTGGAAACAATTGCGATTTGATGAGCATCGTCAAACTCAGTGAATGAATAAGCGAATATTGGAGAGCCACCTTCAGTTTTAAATGGGTTACTACAAATTAATTTCGTAGCGTCTTTCCCAACTTTATACACTAAGGTTCCGCGATCTAAACTATCCGGAAGGCGATTACGTTCTTGGAGAAATAAATATTCTCCGTCGCGTGATAAATGCAGGGTCATGAACGAACCATCGATTCTCTCGATGAGTTTAGGCTGTTGTGCATTAGAAATATCGACAATAAATAGACCATATTTTTTGTCGGCTGGTGCTCCGTCATACCATAGGCTGATTAAATACACCGTTTTGCCATCCGGGCTCACAGCAAAATCGTCAGCTTTGATTGCTGGAAAATGCGAAATAACTTTCGGCTTATCTGGATCGGCAAGCGAAAACAAATAAACGCCATGCACATCATCGGGAACCAGTTTGTCCCACGGAGTAACGGAAGCCAATAAAACATCGGGTCGCAATGGGGCTATGGTTAATTTATTGATGTAGCCGTCAACGGGAATGATCGAAGATAATTTCACTTCATTGATAGTTGCCTCTGGAGTATACGCAGGTAAATTTTGCTCCAAACCGAGTGATTTTAAATATGTCTCGTTTTCCTTGTTCTTTGCCATGACGACGGCAAAATCCAAAGCATTGAAACCGCGTTCATCGGCAGCGTTCAAGTTGGCGCCATGCTTGATTAGCAATTTCAGCATGTCGACATCGGCGTGCTGCGCGGCATGCATCAACGGGGTTCTTTTGGTGTGACCAAGGTTGGGATAGACGCATTCATCGCCGTTTCGGAGTTCTGCCGCCGATTTATAGGAATGGTTTACGTCGGCCTTATGAGCTAATAGAAGTTCTGTCGCTTCGTGATCGTTTTCGCCAATGGCGTAAAACAACGCGGTCTTGCCAAAGTCGTTCGGCACATTCACCGATATTTGCTTTTCCAATAAAAAACGCAGACTTTCGTGATTACCAATAGATAATGACAGCAAGGGTTCCGCGCCGTTCTCGAAACCTGCCAAATCCGAGGAACTGAGTTTATCGATCAAAGTCGCGATAAAAGCTTTTGGCCGATCATGCAGCAAGGCCGCTTTCAACGCTTGGTATATTTGTTGTTTGGGGATGGGCTGACCATTATCGGTGGTTTCAGCCAGTTCGGTCTTCAAGTCTTCAAGGGTCGTCTGCGACTCCCTAACTAGCTGAACGAGTTTGGATTCCGGGGTATAGGCTTCGCTTGGAAAACTTCCGGCGGCTCTGCCGACAAGGCGCATAAGCGCATGCCTGGCAGCCTCTGTGGCTTGCGTTTCCGTCATGTTTAAAGAACTTTTATAATGCGTGGCTAGCTTAGGTAATGCCTTGTCAAATTCGGAAAAAAACTGTTTGTGCATCTGAGAGTTATAGAGGCTTTTTTCTGACCACTGCTGGAAATAACCCAGCAGGTTTTTATGGAGAATAGCGGGCCTTAGGCTGGCAAACGAACGCTCGTCGTCCGGATCTTGATCAATTTTTGCTTGCTCAAGGAAAAGCAACGGAGCGAAGCCGGCCTTTGCCAAATCAAAATGGTAGTAACGCCAATGCGCATGAATGATCGAACCGGAACAGTGTCTGTGGCCAAACGCCTCCTGGCGTATCGATTCAGTCAAATCGAGTAGGTTTTTCATAAATGGCAATGATGCCAAGCTTTCAGGGCAGCCGTAATCGACCTCAATTGGCGAGTTGTGCCCGGAACCCAAATCGATGCCTTCGATAAAAATCTTTTCTGGAAATTTGCGCATGTTTTCACAGCTTATAATGCCATCGGCAAAAGGATCCAGCGCATCGATTCTGTCGGTGTAGGCTTGTTTTAAGCAGGCTTCGTCCGAGCATGCATTTCGAGTATGTTTTAACCAATGCTTTTGTTCGGCAACCAAACGGTCTTCGTCGGCATTGCTTGGTTTTTGACTGTTTTCTTCAACCGGCTTAAATCGTTTCCGCTGATTAGAATAGGTTTCTTCTAGCTTTGAATCTAACTCCGAAAGCTGCTGAGTTCCGCATATGAGCTTTTCAATATTCGTTTTAGCTTTACTGCAATCAAAGCTGGCCGACAAAGAAACGTTAGAAAAACTTGATAACACCAACAGCAACAAAATCCTGAACATATGCAGATATCCAAATCTAATTGTCAAAGATACTGAGAGTAGCAAAGATTTAGCTCACGAACTATCGCGTTAGCATTGCGTTGAAGATGTTCAAATGCGATTGGCTGCTCTCCGTTCGCAAGCCTTGGAGCCAAACGAGAATCGCATTTTGCTAGTCGCGAAAGCCAAATTCTCTTGCGTGCAAACCAAACTGCCTTGCGCGTAAGGCAGTTTGCCGGGCGAGCAAATCAATTTGCTTTGCCTGCAAGGCTTGGTGCGTTGCGGGCAAACCCAAAAGCGTTGCGAGGATAGCAAAATAGCTTGTGCGCAAGCTTAATAGCCTTGCACGCAGGGCGTTTTGCCCGGCGAACAAATGATTTTGTGTTGCCCGCAAAGCTTTTAAGTGAGTCCGCAAGGCTTTTAGAATTGCGCCCAACCCAAAAAGCCTTGCGACGATAGCGAAAAGTCTCGTGCGCGAGCTTAAAAGGCTTGCGCGCAAGGCTAAAAGCGATGACGGGATGATTCCGAGGCTTGCATGAATCGATTAAGGCTCCGGTGGGCTGCTTGCCACCGGATCTTGGCTGCATGCGGCGTTAGTCGTTGAGGATGCGCTAAACGAACTAAAGCGTATGTTTCCTGCATTAACAAAAGTTTGGAAACTCACTACATCCTAAATCTGCTTTCGTGGACATTTACCGCTTATAGCCGAAACCTACATGGTCAGCACATGGTTGTGCCAATAACGCCCGGCATTGGCGAGCGGCCTCGAACACTCCGCCGATGGGCTAGTTCTTACTCAATGTTCCCTGCAGATATTGATTGATCTGTTCCAGATCCTGTTCATTCAGGCTGCCGGCCGCTTCCTTAAGCTTGATGCCGTTGATTAGATAGTCGTAGCGGCTTCTGGCGTAATCGCTCTTGGCTTTATATAAATTACGTTGCTCGGTGAGTACGTCCACCATGGTGCGGGTGCCCACTTCAAAACCGGCTTCGGCAGCTTCCACGGCCATTTCCGCGGATTTGCTGGTGGCGTCTAGTGCTTTGACCCGGCTGATGCTGGACACCACGCCGCGAAATGCGTCTTTAACGCCCCGATTGATGCTACGTTTTACTTTGGTCAAATCTTCCTTGGCGGCTTCATACTCGTAGGCCGCTTGGCGGCTGCGGGAAGAGGTGCCGCCGCCTTCGTATAAAGGCAGGTTCAGTTGCAATCCAAAACTTTCATTGTCGCCGCGCAAGCCGTAGCGGTTGCCAGTGTCCATTTCGCTGTATTGGGCGACGATGTCGAGAGTGGGCAGATGTTTGGATTGCTGTAATTCGATGTTTTTGCGGACGTATTCGGCTTGATTAATTTGGGCGACGATTGAGAAATTATTGTTCTCCGCCGTATTCGACCAGGACGCCAAGTCCTCGGGTGCGGGCGGGCTGAGCGGAATTTGCGCTTGCAAACTGTTCAGATCGGCGGCATTCTCGCCTATGATTTCCCGCAAGGCTTCCTTGCTGTTATCCAAAAGGTTTTGTGCTTCGATCTCGCTGGCCAGAGCCCTGTCATAACCGGCTTGGGCTTCGTAAACATCGGTAATGGCGATGATGCCGACATCGAACCGCTGTTTGGCCTGTTCCAATTGCTTTTCGATGGCTTTCTTTTCCGAGTTGGCAAATTCCAGATTATCTTGCGCGGCCAATATATTGAAGTACGCTTCGGCGGTTCTGCGGATCAGGCTTTGTTGTTTGGCCTGAAACTGCGCTTCCGCCTGAGCAATTTTGTTATCGGCTTGATCAAGCTGCACCCAATGGTCCCAATGAAACACCGGTTGTTTCAAATTAATACCCAATTTGCTGTCCCAGTAATGCTGCAATGTGGTTCCCAAAAAGCTGGTACTTTCCAGGCGATTGCGGCTGCTGTTGGCGCTGAAGGAAAGATTGGGCAACATCTGTGCGATGCTTTGCGATTTGATCTCGGCAGTAGCAAGCTTATTGATATCCGAGCTTTTAAACTCCGGGTCATTGGCTTTCGCTAGCTGATAGGTTTCCAGCAAGTCCTGACTAAAAGCCGGTTTTACCGGTATCAATGCTACCAAAAAGGTGCATAACAGTTTTATCATTGCTATATCTCGTGCTGAGAGTTGGGAATAAACTTACATTATCGCCTAAAATAAAGACCTTACAGTGCTTATTTAATTTTGCCATAAGGTTAGGCACACATCATCCGTTCGTCAAAGTAAAACCTTAAGGAACTGATCATCCTAACAGGCTGGTGAAAAACCCGCCGATATTTCCCCTTACCCACGATGTAAGTGATTTTTTCGAGTTGAAATCGGTCATGACATCGAGTTTCAAGCGTTTTGCCCCGGTTTCAAGGGCTTTTTATTCGCCTGAAGCCGTCTGTGGACGGTTTTCAGGCGAACTTCACCCTAGGCGGGTGCACTCCACGCCGGTTTCGGCGTGAACACCAATAGGTTGAGCATGCGCGTCAGGTTGTAGGCGGCAAAGCAAAACAAGGCCTGACCCGCGACTTTGGCTAAGCCGATGTGACGAGTTTTGCGCAGGCCGCCGACCGTTTTGACCCAGCCAAAGGCTTCTTCGACGATTTTGCGGCGCTTGAGACTTTGGGCGTAACCTTTGCCGCGCGCGGTGCGGCCATCGACGGCACTGCCGGTCTTTTTGCGGGCCACATGGGCTTTGATGTCACGGGACTCGAGTCCGTTGACGAACGCCGCTTGGTCGTAGCCTTTGTCGGCACCGACGCTGCCGCCTTGGGGCACGCGGCGTTTGATCATGTTTTGCGCGGCTTCGATTTCGGCGGTGCCGGTGGCTTGAGTGGTTTCGACATCGACAATCAGGCCGTTGCGATTCTCGGACAAGGCATGGGTGATGTAACGCAGTTTGGCCTCGGTGTATTCGCCTTTCTTGTAAAGCCGGGCTTCGGGATCGGTCGTACTGTGGTGGGTGGCGTTGCTGCGCTTTTCGCCGCTGAAGTCGACCTCGGGATTGCGGCCGGCGGGTTTGTCCGGGCCGCTGCCGTCTTTTTTAACGAAGCTTTTATGCGAGGCCCAGGCTTCAATGAGGCTACCGTCGACGCTGAAGTGTTCGTCGGACACCAGATTTTGCCATTCGGCTATGGCCAGTACCCGCTCAAAAAATTCGCGACTCAGGGCTTCGGACAGCAGGCGTTCGCGGTTGGCGCTGAACACGCTGCGCTCCCAGACAGCATCGTCGATACCCAAACCAACAAACCAGCGAAACAACAGGTTGTAGTCCAGTTGTTCCATCAACTGACGCTCGCTACGGACCGTATACAGGACTTGTAACAGCAAGGCGCGCAGCAGTTTTTCGGGGGCAATCGAGGGACGGCCAGTGTGCGAGTAACGCGCGGCAAAGACGGCATCCATCGAGGCCAGTACGCCATCGACCAACAGCCGTAAACGGCGCAACGGATGCTGCTTGGGAATGCGGTCTTCCAGGTTGATGTAGCTGAACCAGTTGTTTTGGATAGCATCGTGTCCGCGCATTGAAAGGCTCCAAATTTAGGTAGCCTATTTTAACAGTTGGCGGCTCATCTATGCCTTAGCTTACTTGGCTTTTCGAGTTTTTCACCAGCCTGCTAACCTATACGGATTAGAAAATAGCAACTGCAGATCGCGCACTTCACTTTTAAATTCGCCATGTTTCCAAAGAAACTGCATCGAGAAAATAAGTATGCAGATAACAAAGCTCATTACAAATAATGTGATAAACCTTTTAAATAAATATGACTCAATAATTTTAATTGAAAACAAATTATCTTATGTTTTGATGTTCAGGACGAAGTAAATCGTTCACTGTTTTTACCGGATTAAATGTTTCGATAGGAACTTCAACAAAAATTGTATTCCAATCGCTCATGGCGCCATTCCAAAGTCCGGGCAACTCTAAAGCTTTCAATTCTTTACCACCCTTGGATTTCGATGAAATAAATCCGGTTTGGTTGTCGACATAATGTAAAAGATTAAATTTTTCGCCTTTATAGTTTTTCACTCCACATACTAAATCAACAGGATTAAAATGCGTTGAATTCATCATTTTAGCTTTTTCAGCAGGATTTGATAAATCAATTTGCGAACTTTCGAGAATTTGAGTGGACACTGTTCCATCTGCATTTACAGTAAGAAAAGGACCACCACCAGGCTCTCCGGTATTTTTAACCATACCACAAACCCTAATCGGACGATTTAGTTTTGATTTCATATACTGTTTTAATTCACTTTCATTCAATTTATTAATTTCAGGGTGAATATTATTAAGTTCCTTTTCGCAAAACAGAGAAATTTCATGTAAGCTTGAAATAGAAATATTCTCTTTCTCCAATAATTGAAGATTTTCAAACGCTTTTTGTTGAAGTTTAATCAATAAACCTGCAATAGCTTTCTTATATTTAACTGTTTGGCTTTTGAGCGAATCAGGAACCACATTATCAATATTCTTAATAAAAATCACATCTGCATTCAAATCGTTCAGATTTTCAATAAGAGCGCCATGTCCTCCGGGACGAAAAACTAATTTTCCATTTTCGCGAAATGGTTGATTTTGTTCGTCGGCAGCTATAGTGTCAGTCGATGGCTTTTGTTCTGAGAAACTGATGTTGAATTTTTTACCCAGTACATTTTCGTATTCAGGAAGCGTATCATTTACATGTTTTTCAAACAGTTTCCGGTGTTCAGCTGAAACTGTGAAATGAATATTTACTTCATTCGATGCATTAGAAGCATACAATCCACCTTCCACCAAATGCTCCTGTAGCGAAGTACGTTTTTCGTTGTTATAGGTGTGAAATAAAAGTAAGCCTTTAGGCAATGCACCATAATTCAAGCCATTACTGGTTAATAAATTAGATACAATAGCTTTCGTCTCTCCATTTTCAATCAAATCATCAATACTTTTATTATTATTTTTCAAACAACATTCGTTCAAAGCATCGTAAAAAGCGAAGTTTTTAATTTCAGTAATAAATTTGATTTCAGCAGGTTTTGTTGGTTCGGCATAATCGGCATCCAAAAACTCATATAAATCTTTAAACATACGACTGGCCGCACCCGATGCCGGAACAAATTTGAGTATTGAAGCATCGGTTTTTAAATAAGCATCCCATGTTTCCAACAACTCATTAATTTGTGCATCCGAAGCAATGGTAATACCCTGCTCTGGTGATGCAGCATTAATGATTTTCAAAAACGGGAAACCCGTTTCAAAACTTTTAAGCTGATAAATAACTTGAGATTCTGAAATACATTTTTCGCTAAGTTGCTGTAAATCTTTGATTGAAAGCATGATATATAATTTTGAGGTTGAAAATTTTGTAATATTTATCTGCGCAGTTAATTATAGGGCAAAATACAGCTACTTTGGGTGCCTCGAACAAATCATCAGATGAGAAAATAACGGCAACCCAATGCTGCAGATAACCGCCATGATCAAAGAAATCTTCTTTGCCGGCGAAGCAGGGCATTGATCTGCCCATAGTGGGGATTGTGGTTGTGGTATCCGACTCCGTAGCCTTTACCAAAATCGTCCCCGCGTTAGAAAACATTGATATCCGATTGATTCCAGTATGAGTTACCGTTCGGCATAATTCTTTATTATAATCATATGGTGACAATGCATCAGCTTTGGATCTAAACAAAATAAAGTGGCGCCGTCTAACATCGCCGTTGTTGGTCGTTATATTCTGACCCCGGCGATTTTTGAAAAAATCGAAAATACCGGCCGTGGCGCAGGCGGCGAAATTCAATTGACCGATGCGATTGCCGCGTTGATGGAGGACGAGCAAGTGCTATCTTACGAATTTGCAGGTAATCGCTACGATTGCGGATCAAAATTCGGTTTCTTGTTGGCTAATGTTGAGTACGGTTTGCTGCACCCGGAAATTAAATCAGAATTTGCCGCGTACCTGCAGCAGCGCGTTAGCAAAATTTAGTTAGCAGACGGCGGAGTGGCGATTACCCTCCATTCCGTTGTTGCCGGCGATTGACGATTTCGTAAATCAATAGTGCGCACATAATCAGTGCGGTGCCGGCCATGGTTTTTATCGTCAACGGTTCCTGGTTGACGCTATAACCCAGCACCAGGGATATTACCGGCGTCATCAGATTCATCATCGCCACATTGGTGGCTTGCATGTTGGCCAACACAAAATAATACAAAGCAAAACCCAGGGTGGTGGCAATCACGCCAAGATAAGCAATGGAATACAGGGTTTGCTGTGGAATATTTTCCGGCAATAAGCCGCCATCCAACCAATACCAGGTGCCGAAATACAAGGGCACCGCGATTAACAATCCGCCCGTAACCAATTGTAAAGCCGGTAGACGTGCGTCAATCTGCTTGACCCACACCGCGCTAGCCGCGTGGATGAAGGTAGCCACCAGCACGCCGATCAGGCCTTGCAGAGCGAGTTCATCCAATTCCAGTGCCGAGCTGAACATGACCACCAGCCCACCCATACCCAAACAATAAGCGAATAACTTGCCCCAACCCAGGCTGCGTTCCTGCAAATATGTCGCCGCCATGAAAGCGGTCATGAACGGGCTTAATCCGAAAATTACCGAGATCCAGCCGGATGGCACGAATTGAGCGGACCAATAGGTAATCAGCATGCTGCCGTAAAGCTGTATCGCCACTGCCAGATAAGTGATCAAAGCAGGGCGGTTGAGCGGCAAACGCCGGCGCAAAAGCAACAATAACAGCAGCAGGCAAGCCAGTCCGGTGCTCATTCTTGCCATCGCCCCGAAGACGAAGCTGACGCCGATGCTGCTCCATTTGATTGCCAGCGGTGTGGTAGTCCAGACCAGAATGACACCGAAATAGGCTAAAGCCAGCCGTGTTTTCACCTTAAGGCAATTTCAGACGGTTGGCGATCAATTGCTCAACGACCGAAGGATCGGCCAAGGTTGAGGTATCACCAAGATCGTGAAATTCATTGGCGGCGATTTTGCGCAAGATGCGGCGCATGATTTTGCCGGAACGGGTCTTGGGTAGGCCGGGTGCCCATTGAATCAGATCGGGTAGGGCGATAGCGCTGATTTCCTCGCGTACCAAGTCTTTCAACTCGCCTTTCAGGCTGCTGTTGCCCTCGATACCCACGTTTAAAGTCACATACGCATAAATGCCCTGGCCTTTGATCGGATGCGGGAAGCCGACCACCGCAGCCTCGGCTACCAAGTCGTGTAATACTAACGCGCTTTCGATCTCTGCTGTGCCCAAGCGGTGGCCGCAGACGTTCAGCACGTCATCGATGCGGCCGGTAATCCAGTAATAGCCGTCTTTGTCGCGGCGGGCACCGTCACCGGCGAAATAATAGCCGGGGAACTTGGCGAAATAAGTGTCGATGAAGCGCGCATGGTCACCATAAACAGTGCGCGCTTGTCCTGGCCAGGGATAGGTCAACACCAGCACGCCTTCCGCTTCGCCTTCCAGGATATTGCCATCCGGATCGAGTATCGCCGGCTTTACGCCGAAAAACGGCAATGTGGCTGAGCCTGGTTTTAACGGTATCGCGCCCGGTAAGGGGGTGATGAGAATGCCGCCGGTTTCGGTTTGCCACCAGGTATCCACCAATGGGCAGCGTTTATTGCCGACTACTTGGTAATACCATTCCCAGGCTTCCGGATTGATCGGTTCGCCAACACTGCCGAGGATGCGGAGCGAACTGCGGTTGGTGCGGGTGACAAAATCGTCGCCCTGGGCCATCAGTGCTCTAATGGCCGTTGGCGCAGTGTAAAAAATATTGACCTGATGTTTGTCGATGACTTGCCAGAAGCGGTCGGGATGCGGGTAAGTCGGCACCCCCTCAAACATCAAGCTGGTGGCGCCATTGCATAATGGGCCGTAAAGCACGTAGGAATGGCCGGTGATCCAACCAATGTCGGCCGTGCACCAGTAAACATCGCCTTCCTGGTAATCGAACACGTATTTATGGGTCATGGCCGCATACAGCAAATAACCGCCGGTGGTGTGCAGCACACCCTTCGGTTGGCCGGTGGAACCAGAGGTATACAGGATAAATAACGGATCTTCGGCGTCCATCATCACCGGTTCGCAATCGGTCGATGCGGATTGCATCGCTTCGCGATAATCAATGTCGCGGCCTGTGGTCCAGGGGATGTCATGGCCGGTATGCTTGATCACTATCACTGTATTCAAGTTGGGGCATTGCTTGGCGGCTTTATCGACATTCAATTTAGAATGCACAATTTTGCCGCCGCGAAAGCTCTCGTCGGCGCAGATCAAGACCCGGCAATCGGCGTCGATGACGCGATCACGTAAGGCATCGGCCGAAAAACCGCCGAAGACGATGGAATGCACCGCGCCGATGCGCGCGCAGGCTAAAATAACTACCGCCGCTTCCGCGATCATCGGCAGATAGATACAGACTCTGTCACCCTTTTGTACGCCATGGGCTTTCAGGACGTTGGCGAATTGGCAAACTTGGGTGTGTAATTCGCGGTAGGTCAGCGTACGGTCATGCGCCGGATCGTCGCCTTCCCAAATGATCGCTACTTGGTCGCCGCGTTTTTCCAGGTGTCTGTCCAGGCAGTTGACGGTGACATTGAGCTTGCCACCCAGAAACCAGTGTATTTCTCCCTTGGGGTAGTCGTATTGCAGTACCTGCTGCCAAGGCTGATGCCAGTCCAAAAATTCGGCGGCCTGTTCAGCCCAAAAAGTTTCCGGTTCGTTTATCGACTGCTGATATAGACGCTGGTACTCGGCACTGTCGATATGCGCGTTGGCGGCAATCTGCGGATTAACCGGATAAATTTTTTGGTCTGACATAACGTAACCTCCTTCTTTGAACGTTATTAACTGTGTTGTAAGGCAGAAACGGCTTGGGTGCTCGTCAAACGCTCGGCTTGCCAGTGTTCGATAGCCCATTCCAGAATACTGTCGATTGCGGCCAGCCGCAAATCGGGCGGTGGATTTTGCTTGAGTAAGGTTAGCAGCAGAAACAAGGTTGGTCCGGCTTGATTTGGATTGACGGCTTCTGCTCGGGTTTGCTTACTCAGCTTATGGCCTTCTTGGTCGACAATCAGCGGAATATGCATGTATTGCGGCGTCGAGTAACCCAGCAAATGCTGTAAATACAGCTGTTTAGGGGTCGAATCCAATAAATCGTAACCTCTCACCACCCGATTGACCTTTTGCCGTTGGTCGTCGACGACGCAAGCCAATTGGTAAGCAATGATGCCATCCTTACGTTTGGCGATAAAGTCGCCGTGCTTGCTGGCCAGATTTTGGCTGATTTCACCCTGCAAGTCATCAACAAAGCGCGTCGAAATATCCGCCGTTTTTACTCGTAGTGCGTGTGGCGCATCAGTCGATTGCGGGTTGGTGCGGCAATAGCCCGGATAAATCAAAGGCGAGTTTGCCAATAAGCTGCGGCTACAGGTGCAAGGGTAAAGCGCATGCTGCATTTGCAATTCGCTAATAGCCTGCTCGTATTGCTCAAGATGACAGCTTTGATAATCCACCTCGCCGTCCCAATATAATCCAAAGCTTTGCAGGCAATTCAGAATCTCGGCACTGGCTCCCGGCATATTGCGCGGCGTATCCAGATCATCGATGCGTATCAGCCATAGCCCTTTATGCTGACGGGCGTCCAGATAGCTGGCGAGTGCGGTGTATAGAGAACCGAGGTGAAGTGGGCCGGTAGGCGAGGGAGCAAACCGGCCGATATAAGATGTTGCCGTGGGCAGAATTAACCCAATTGTTTTTCCCTGATTTCATCGAGTGTCTTGCAATCGATGCACAGGGTAGCAGTTGGACGGGCTTCCAGACGGCGAATGCCGATTTCGATACCGCACGTTTCGCAATAACCGTAGTTTCCGGACTCGATTTCCTTCAGGGACTCATCAATCTTCTTGATCAGCTTACGTTCGCGGTCGCGGGTGCGCAGCTCCAGGCTGAACTCTGATTCCTGCGTGGCCCGGTCGTTGGGATCCGGGAAGTTGGCCGCTTCGTCCTGCATGTGGTGGACGGTGCGATCCACTTCCATCATTAACTCGGATTTCCATTTGTTTAAAATGGCGGAAAAATGGCTCAACTGCGCCTCGTTCATGTACTCTTCGCCTTCTTTTTCCTCATAAGGCTTAAAAGTAAATTCCGATGCGGCAGGGTTAGTATTGTTCATCCAATGACTCCTGGCGGTCTATAAAAAAATCGGGGCTTTTTAACAGAATAGCCGGGGTCAAGCAAGAAGTTTGTTATGATGCGGGGGCTTTCTACTAACGGAATTTGGACATGAAACACCACGTCGCCGAGCGAATGCGCGGCATCAGCTCATTTTATGTGATGGAATTATTACAGCGCGCCAAGCAACTGGAACAAGAAGGCCGGGATATTATTCACATGGAAATCGGCGAGCCGGATTTCGAAACACCACCGGCAATATTAGCCGCTGGAAATGCGTTCATGCAGGGTAGGGAAGTCAAATACACCGCCGCGGCCGGATTGCCGGAATTGCGCCAAAGCATCGCCGATTATTACCAAGCGCAATACGGGGTAAATCTGGACCCCAAACGGGTTTTCATTACCCCCGGTGCGTCCGGCGCGTTTTTGCTGGCGTTTGGGATTAGTTTGAATCCGGGCGAGCAAATCTTGATGGCCGATCCGTGTTATCCCTGTAACGATAATTTCGTGCAATTGTTCGACGGTAAGACTCAGTTCGTGAATGTTGGCGCCGAAACAGCTTATCAACTCAATGCCGAATTGATTCGACAGCACTGGCAGCCAGCCAGCAAAGGCGTATTAGTCGCTTCGCCGTCCAATCCGACCGGTACCATCATCGGTAACAATGCGCTACGCGCTGCTATTCAGCAGACGCATGCTTTAGGGGGCTGTTTTTACTCGGACGAGATTTACCACGGCTTGGTTTACGGCGAAACCGTCAGCAGCGCTTTGGCGTTCAGCGATGACGTATTTATCATCAACAGCTTTTCCAAGTTCTTTGGTATGACCGGCTGGCGTATCGGTTGGTTGATCGTGCCGGAAGATTTTATCGATGCGGTGGAAAAACTGGCGCAAAACATTTTTATTTCCACATCTACCCATTCACAATACGCGGCTTTGGCCTGTTTCAGCGCTGAAAATATGGCGGAATTGCATCGCCGTCGTGACGAGTTTGAGAAACGCCGGGATTTTCTTTACGACAACCTGTTACGGTTGGGTTTTAAAATTGCCTGCAAACCACAAGGGGCCTTTTATATTTACGCGGATTGCAGTGCGTTTACCGACGATAGTTTTGAGTTTGCCAAGCAGCTGCTCGAAGAGGAAGGGGTGGCGGTAACACCAGGCAAAGACTTTGGCCAGTATTTGGCCCACAAGCACATTCGATTTGCATATACCGCCTCAATCGATAGAATGGCCGCCGCGCTTCAAAGACTGGAAAGATTCATATGCCCATAAACCAATACACGCCAGAGCAGCTAAAACAACATTTGCAAGACGATCCGTCGGTATTTTTACTGGACGTCAGGGAGCCCCACGAGTTTGCCTACGCCAAGATTGCCGGTAGCGTGTTAATACCGCTGCAACAAATCCCCGCGCGCTTCGACGAAGTGCCTGCTGACCGAGACGTGGTGGTGATTTGTCATCACGGTATGCGTAGCCAGCAAGCCTGCCATTTTTTGCAGCATTCCGGGCTGCAAAGATTGTTCAACTTGAAGGGCGGCATCGACGCTTGGTCCGTGATTTGCGATCCGTCCGTTCCACGTTACTAAACAACTAATAAACTATGTTTCTAAAAGAGTACTATGCCATTCAGGATGGCAGTGTCGCCATCAGCGCCGCGCAGGCCAGCATGTTTGCCAAGGAAGTCGCCCATGACTTCAACCCCTTGCACGACGAAGACGCAAAACGTTTTTGCGTGCCGGGCGATTTATTATTCTCGTTAGTGTTGGACAAATACGGCCTTAGCCAAAACATGCACTTCATTTTTTCCGGAATGGTCGGTCATGGTGTGTTGTTGAATTTTCCCGATGACGACGCCGAAAAAATCGATGTTACGGACAACCAAGGCAAGACTTATTTGCAGATCGAGCGCTCCGGCGATGTGATCCGAGATCCGGCTTTAATCGAAGCGTTAATTCGTGACTACGTGGCGTTTTCCGGGCAGAACTTTCCTTATGTGCTGGTACCTTTATTGGCCAAAGAGCAAGTCATGTTCAATATAGACCGGCCTTTGGTGATCTATGAAAGCATGACCTTGAGCTTAAACCGGATGGACTTCCACGAACCGCGTCTGGAAATGCTGGAACCGAAAATGGAAGTCAACGGCAAGCGCGCCACTGCGTATCTTTATTTCCAAATTAAATGCGGTGACGAAGTGGTTGGTTCCGGATTCAAGAAGCTAGCGGTCAGCGGTTTACGCGAATATGAAGCCGAACCGATGCAAGCCTTTGTAGACGAGTATCTGGCTAGAAAACATGGCTATTTAGGTAATCTTGCGGAAGCCACCGCGTAATCAGATATTCTGCCGTTCGCATGCATGGGCTGGCAATTTGTTTGAGTTTCGAGTTTTCCAACCGGAGCGAGCAGAACACTCCGGCTGTTACTTGGGTTGGGGGATTCAGCTGTTTATAACACCGCAGAAAATGGCTCTACTGTCACCATTTCTCCAGCATCTATACCCGTACTATCGGCATTCAGCACAATAAAACAGTTGGACTGACTGGCTACTTTTAGTTGATGAGAATCTTGTTGACCGGCAAGACGGACGGCTAATTCGCCTCCAGCCTGCTGGTACAGGATGCCGCGTTGGTATTCCTGCCGCCCTGGCGATTTTTTTAACCGGTTGTCGCATCGGACTCGCAAGCGCAATGCTTGTCTAGCTGGTAAGCCGGCAAGCTGTTCCAAACCCGGCTTTACGAATTTCTCGTAAGTGACCAATACGGCAACCGGATTGCCGGGCAAGCCGAAAAACCAGCAGCGGCCGATTTTGCCAAAAGCCAGCGGCTTGCCAGGTTTGATTGCCAGTTTCCAGAAGTTCACCTGTCCGCATTTTTCCAACGTTTGTTTAACAAAATCCGCATCGCCAACCGATGCGCCGCCGGTGGAAATGATGACGTCATAGTGCTGGGCTGCGTCCTTGAAAGTTTGTTCGAGTTTCAAAGGATCGTCTGCGACGATGCCCAAGTCCGAGACTGTGTGGTTTGGTTCGGATAGCAGTCCGGCTAATAAATAGCGGTTGCTGTCATAGATTTGGCCAACAACTAGCGGTTCTCCGAGTGCGACCAATTCATCACCAGTCGAAAAAAAGCCAATGTTGAGTTTGCGTTTGACGCTGATTTTTTCGATGCCGGCGGCGGCTAATAGACTTAGATCGCGAGCTGTCAGCTTTTTCGGTGCGGCAATTAATTCTTCATGTTGTTTAACGTCACTGCCGGCTGCACGAATATTTTTATACGGCTGCCAGTCAAGGGGAAGTGATACAGTGTCACCATCGATTTCAATTTGTTCTTGAGCAATAACGCTGTCCGCAAATTCCGGGACTACCGCCCCGGTAAATATTCTGACGCATTGGCCCGGCGTCTGCTGCGCCAAGAACGGCCGTCCGGCCCATGCGATGCCGATTACTTGCAATTTAGCCGCTTGCCCGGCAGCTACATCGCCAGCAGCAAATGCGTAACCGTCCATGGCCGCCGTGCGTTGAGGTGGAATGTCTATAGGAGACGCCACGCTGTCGGAAAGTACCCGGTCCAGTGCCTGCGGCAAATCGATATGCTCGCGTTCGTTGACGGTCTCGATAGTTTTGCGGATTTCCAACAGCGCCTGTTCGACGCTCAATAACTCGTGTTTGTTAGGGTAGCAGATGTTAGTCACGTGGGCGCTTCAAAAAGATTTCGATAATGAAATTGGCTATGGCCTTTGCATCGTTTAAATCAAGGCACGGTAAACCGGGTGGTGTTAATAGGGGGTGATCGCTTGCTATTGCGATAATCGAGGAGTCTTCAGGGTAAAGCAGCGGCTTGCCTAGGCTTGGTCTGCACAGCTCAATTTTGGGGTAGCTCTCGTGCCTGAATCCTTCCACTAAAATCAAATCCAGGCCTGCATTGGGAAACAAGGCAAGCTGTTCAGTCAGCGAAATATCGCCATCTGCCGACAATTCGCTGATTACCGCACGCCGGTGTCGGGAAACCAGCATAACCGGAGTGGCTCCCGCTTCGCGTAGCCGAAAACTATCTTTGCCGGGTTGATCAATCTCGAAGTCGTGATGACTGTGTTTGATTACACCGATTTGCAGATTATGTGCTTTCAGTATCGGGATAAGTTTTGTCAATAAACTGGTTTTGCCGGTGCCGCTGGCGGCCGCGAAGCCGAGGACTGAAGGGGTGGACATGGACTTCTCTACATTTGCCGAACTGGCCGTATTCTAAGTTATTATGGCGCTCGTCGGTTAAAGCGTTTGGAGTGCGGGTGATACGAATAGTGATATTGTTGGCATTGGTACTGGCAGTTTTAATGCTGCCGGGATTTATGAAGCTACCAGCCGAATTGCGCAGCAAACTACTTAAACAACTGGCCTGGGTTGCGATTGCGCTGATTTTGCTTGTGCTGATGCTGAGTGGAAAACTTAGCGGTCTGCTGGCGATATTTGGCGTAATATTCGCGTTTTTAGTGCGCTCTATGCCGCTAATATTGAGGTACGCGCCGCAGCTTCATAGCATTTGGTTGCGGTTCAAAGCCGGCAATCCGCAATATGGTAAGCCTGGTCCTGGGCCATCTCGACAAGCGGGTATGACAACAACGGAAGCTTTTGAGGTTTTGGGGCTTAATCCCGGCGCCACGGAAGAAGAAATTATTCAGGCCCACCGTAAACTCATTTCGCGCTTTCATCCTGATCGAGGCGGTTCAGATTATTTGGCGGCCCAAATTAATCAAGCCAAAAAAACATTGTTAGGTCGTTGAGAAGCACGATCAGAAAAAGCTCCTTTCAGAATTGTATGTTCTTGCAGTTCTTTTAAATATATGTGATGCGCATCACTTTCTTATTTTCATAATTTAGAAGTGGTTCGGATTTTAGTTTGATCTTGCTGATTTTAGTCGCAAAAATGACCTGAGAGGTCGTTGTGAATAAAAATCAAAAAAGAGATGTGGACCACAAAAATATCAGTAAATTCAATTTATAAGATAAATCTTTTAAAGTTATACTGGCACTCGCCGTTAAGGTTAGTGCCCTCGATTAGATCGGATCGGAAATACACGAAGAGGCATGATGTTGTTAAGAATGAACTATTGACTTAATTGGTTTTGGCAGTGAGCAATATCGGTTCCGTTGTTGGGTTTCAATCTTATCTGCATTTAAATAGTTTTAAGGGATTAATAGTTATCTGGCGAGACACGTACCAATAAAAATAAACGATTCAGCAAGCCAAAATACCTGGGAGATTAATCATGATGGAAGAAACGATAGATGTAATTAAAGATATGGATATTCCAGATTTCATTTCTTTTGATGATGTCGATGAAGAAGTTGTCGAAATCGATCCGAACGAAACCTTTAAGCTGGCCGAAATAGAAAGTAACGAATCGCAAAATGAGAGTACTTTCGATGCTACCCGAGCGTATCTGAATGAACTCAGTAAATCCCAACTGTTAACTGCGGATGAAGAAAAAATCTACGGCAGACGAACTCAACAGGGCGATCCACAAGCCCGAAAAATTATGATCGAAAGCAATTTACGTCTGGTTGTGAAAATTTCCAGGCGTTATTTAAATCGCGGGCTCCCTTTACTCGATTTAATCGAAGAAGGTAATTTGGGGCTGATCCGCGCAGTGGAAAAGTTTGATCCTGATCGTGGCTTCAGATTTTCAACCTACGCAACCTGGTGGATCAGGCAGACCATAGAGCGTGCAATCATGAATCAGACTAGAACTATTCGCCTGCCGATTCATATTGTTAAAGAAATGAACATTTATTTGAAAGCGCAGCGGAATTTAGCGCAACAGCTTGATCACGAGCCGACTGTCGACGAGATTGCGCGGCATCTTGATAAACCGGCCAAAACCGTCAGTAAAATGCTGAAACTCAACGAGCGTGTCACATCTGTTGATGTGTCATTCGGTAAGGACTTTGACAAACCCCTACTTGAGACAATTTCCGAAGAAGAAAGCCGTAATCCTGCTGAAATCTTGCAAGACGACTTTATCCAAAATAACGTCACCTACTGGGTCTATCAGCTTGCCGAAAAACAGCGCGAAGTCATATGCCGCAGGTATGGTCTTTGCGGCTTTGAAAACGCCACTCTGGAACAGGTAGCGCTAGAATTGGGTGTCACTCGGGAAAGAGTTAGGCAGATACAAATGGACGGTTTGAAGCGTCTCAAAGAAATTCTTGAAAGTAGTGGCTATTCGTTCGAATCGATTTTTAGCTAATACTAAAATTTAACAGGCGAGGGTGTCCTGAATTTTGTGTAAACGGGGTTTCAGTTATAGGCTTGGCATTCGGTCGTCGAATTGAATGCTAAACCGATTTAAAGCGGCTTTCCAGTCATGCACGGGCATGGTCCATTTTTTACTGATATTCATCAGCGCCAGATAAAACAGTTTCGATAATGCCTCGTCATTGGGGAAAGAGCCACGATTTTTAGTGATTTTCCTCAGGCTCATATTGACCGACTCAATGGCGTTGGTGGTATAGATGATTCGGCGTATTTCCGGAGGATAGTCGAAAAACGGGATGACGCGGCTCCAATTACGCCGCCATATCTGGGCAATCGAAGGGTAATCGCCGTTCCATTGTGCCTCGAACTCAACCAGTTGCTGCTCGGCCTCTGTTACGGTAGCCGATTGATAAATCCGCTTGAGGTCATCAGCAATCCGTTTGCGCATTTTCCAACCGACATAGTTCAGGCTGTTGCGCACTAGATGGACGATGCATAACTGAACGGCGGCTTGCGGAAACACGGCTTCGATGGCTTCCGGAAAGCCTTTCAGCCCATCGACACAGGCGATGAAAATATCCTGCACGCCGCGATTCTTCAGTTCGGTGACCACCTGTAGCCAAAACTTGGCCCCTTCGGTTTGGGCGATCCACAGCCCCAGGACTTCCTTTTCGCCATTCAGATTGATGCCAATCGCCAAATAGACGGCCTTGACCCGCACGGCGCCAGTGTCGCGCACTTTGACGTGTATACAATCGAGATAGACAATGGGATAAATCGGTTCCAGCGGCCGTGATTGCCAAGCTTTGACTTCATCGGCTACCGCATCGGTGACCGAGGAAATCAACGAAGGCGACACCTCGGCGCCATACATCTCTTCCAGATGGCTCTGGATTGCTAAACGGCGTGCAAAACTTTCCAGGGTCCTGGGGAAAAGAGCGTTGAAAAGTTTCCACCCCAGGTTGTTCAATGTCCGGTTTTTTGCCGGAGAATCCTGGAGTGTTACAAATGGACGTTATTGCCGAAATCAGACGGCGTCATCTAGTCGAGAAAGAGACTATCAGTTCACTGGCTATCGCCTTTAAGCTATCCCGCCCCACCATCCGTAAACATTTAAAGACGGTCGAAACGCCGGCGTATCAGCGCCAACATCAACCCCACCCCATGCTGGGTTCGTTCCATCAGCAGTTACATGCCTGGCTGGAGCAAGAAGCGGATTTGCCGCGAAAACAACGACGCACCGCGCAACGCCTGTATGAATGTCTGCAAGTTGAGGGCTACCAAGGCAGTTACACGGCGGTGCAGCGCTACGTTAAGGGTTGGAAGAAGAAACGATCTCCCCATCCCACCATCAAGCAAGCTTTTGTCCCCCTGGCCTTTCCAGCAGGCGAGACCTGCCAGTTCGACTGGAGCCATGAAACCGTTGAACTGGGCGGCGTGGTTCAGACCATTAAGGTCGCCCACTTCCGCTTAACCTACAGTCGTCAGATGTTCGTGATGGCCTATCCACGGGAAACGCAGGAAATGGTGCTGGATGCGCACCGTCAAGCCTTCGCTTACTTTGGCGGGGTGCCGAAGCGCATGGTATACGACAACCTGAAAACGGTGGTCGATGCGATCTATGCTGGCAAGGAGCGGCGCTTTAATCGGCGTTTCATGGCGCTGGCCAACCACTATCTGTTTGAGCCTGTGGCTTGCACGCCGGAGTCCGGTTGGGAAAAAGGCCAGGTAGAGAATCAGGTCGGGAACATTCGGGAGTGGCTGTTTACGCCGATGGCGAAATTCACGGATTTCGCCGCCCTTAACGTCTGGCTGGCGAAGCGCTGCTGCGAGTTGGCGGGACGCCCCCATCCTGAACAGACCTCACGCAGCATCGCCGAATGTTTCGCTGAAGAACAGCCCTTGTTAATGCCGGTCAAGGCCGCCTTCGATGGTTACGTGGAAGAAATGAAGCGTGTTTCGCCACTTTGTTTGATCCGCATAGACCGCAACCGCTACAGCGTGCCGGCGCAGTGGGCCAATAGCGTGGTGTCCGTGCGTTTAACCGCCGACCATGTCCGTATCGTCGCCGACGGCGCGATGATTGCCGAACATCACCGCCGCTTCGGACGCGATCATTTGATCTGCGATCCTTGGCATTATCTGCCGGTGTTGGAGAAAAAGCCTGGCGCACTGAGGCATGGCGCACCCTTTCAGACTTGGGACTTGCCGGTTGCGATCAAGGTGGTGCGGGATCGTATTCTCAAGCAGGATCAGGGTGACCGCGCCTTTGTCGACCTACTGCTGATGGCGAAAGGTCTGGGCGATAACGGATTGGATGCCTTGGAAGTGGCTTGTGATTTGACCTTGCAGACCGGTGTCATCAGCGCCGCCATCGTCCTGAATGAAATGCGCCGGTTAACCGAAGCGGCCAAGCCCAAAGCACTGGACGACACCCCGGCATCGACGCCGGCATTGACCTTGGAGCCTGTCGCCGATTGCAGTCGCTATGATAGCTTACGGAGCGTTTGCCATGTCCATTGATCGCGCGCTCCAGCTCAAAACGTTACATCTGTTCGGCATGGCGGCGGCCTGGAGTGAATACCCACAGGGCACAAGTGGCAAGCCAAATACAGTAGCCAGCAAAAACCCGTGATGCCGGAAGCCTGGCTGGATCGGTTGATCAGCGCCGAGCAGGCCGACCGCCAAGCGCGCAGCCTGAACTATCAGCTCAAGGCGGCTCGATTCCCGATTCATCGAGACTTGCTACAGATTGACTGGTCGGAAACGCCCTTGCCGCAAGCTCGTCTCGAACAACTGGCCACCGGAAACTTTATGGAGCAAGCCTACAACCTGATCCTGGTGGGCGGCACCGGCACAGGGAAAACCCACTTGGCCACTGCCATTGGCATAGCCGCCATCCATCAAGGCAAACGGGTTCGCTTTTACAATGCGGTCGATCTAGTCAATCAACTGGATAAGGAAAAACAGCTAGGAAAAGCCGGTAACCTCGCCAAGCAGCTAACGCTGATGGATGCCGTCATCCTGGACGAATTGGGGTATTTACCGTTCCCAGCGTCCGGCGGTGCCTTGCTGTTCCACCTCATCAGTCATCTGTATGAGAAAACGTCCTTGATCATTACCACCAACCTCAACTTTGCAGAATGGGTGCAGGTTTTTGGCGACGCCAAGATGACTACGGCGCTGCTGGATCGCATTACTCACCACTGCGATATTTTAGAAACCGGCAACGATTCTTATCGATTTAAGCAACGGAAAAAGGCGGTGGAAAATCAATAACCATACGACCTAACTGGAAACTATTGGACGCTCTTTACTGGAAACTTTTCAACGCCGTTTGACAGGCCATGGATAGCGTAGAAGCCTTGGCCGGAGACAGCTTTGTTACCGATTTCGATTGGTCGCGCTTCGAGCGCATCCTCGACGTCGGCGGCTCCAAGGGCGCAAAATCGCTCGCCATCCTCAAGAGCTATCCGCAGCTTATGGCGTTGGTGGCCGACCGCGAACAGGTCATCCAAGGCGCGGCGCAGTTCTGGAAGGAAAAAGGCGAGGGTGCCACGGTGCAACGCATGCGCTTCGAAGCCTGCGACCTACTGCAAGCCGTGCCCAAGGCGCATAGCGACAAGGATATTTACCTGCTGAGCGCGGTGCTGCATGGCTTCGACGACGACACCTGCGTCGCCGTGCTGCGCAATGTCGCGCAAGCTAGTGCAGATAGCGGCGCTGCCATCGCCGTGATGGAGATGGTGATGCCGGATAGTCCGACCGACATCGCTACAGCCTCATTCGACATGCAGATGTTCGTCAACACCCGCGGCCGGGAGCGAACGTTGGCCGAATGGCGGCGACTGTTCGATGCCAGTGGATTGGTACTTCAAGAGGTGGTGAGCTTGCGAACGTTCGGGAAAATATTGGTGCTGCGGGCGGTTCACAGCACCGGCAAGGCCTGATTCCGGAATTCGAATGGCGCGAGTTCGCCTACGGATGAATTTCGGCAGGCTTGGTCATTTCACGGCCGGACGGCCAACAGCATGTCCGGCGGATGGTTGCAGTGGACCTTACCGGCAAGTCTGAAGGCAATCGACGCAGGGAAGGAAAATCTCAACCACAGGCCAAGCGTTTCTGCTTGATGGGGCTTGTTGCCTAAAGGCCTTTTTCCTGATTTTCTTCTTGGGTTTCGGTTACCGTTGGCTCGGGAGCGTAGTCTTTGGAATCGACTTCAGTTTGTTCGCATTTACCCTTCAATAATTCGATAGCGCCGGGCCAGCAGGATGCTTCGACGTAAAATTTGGCATACCAAAGAAAGGCGACGCCGGAGCAGTCCTCATGGACAATCTTTGGCTGTACGCTGACATCGTCTTCATAAACTCTTTGCACTTTGCAAAAGTGAACAGGTTCGGACCAGGCGGTATTCGTTGTCAGAGATAAAAGGGCTAGGGCAGATATTTTTTTAAGAAACGTCATCTTTTTATCCAAAAATGCTAAAGAGTAGTTTCAATATTCGGTTTTACCATGTTCAAAGTCAAAATTTACATCTGATTTTTTCCGCAAAATACCAAAAACTCAGGGAAGGGAGCTTCTAAAAACCAAAGGAAACGCTATGCTCCGAGACAGGCAGAAGGTTAGAGACTTCCGGGAGACAAGGCGATAATTCAGCAGCGATGGCTTTTCGTCGCAACAAACAGGAAATACAAATGTATTCGTCAGATGATGAAATCGGCATTATCACTGCCTTTGTGGAGCAATTGGAAGAACAGTCCATTCCGCGCGCGTTGGCCGTTAAAAAAAGAGTGGAAGAGGGCGATACGCTGAACGAGATTGAAATCATGCATTTTGAACAAATGCTTTCAGAGGCCAGCACTATGATGCCGCTATTGAAGCACCACCCTGAATATCAAAAGTTGATCGCTGAATTAGCCAATTTGTACAACGATATTTCGGAACGCGCTTTGAGTAACCAGTTAAACGGAAAAACCTAAAAAGCCGACGCGCTGAATATAGATAAGCCGCGATTTAGGCGCACAAAAAAGCCGGGCGTACCCGGCTTTATGGAACTGCAACGCTACACGGCTGCTATTCGAAAGAAACTTCTTCCAGGCTGGCTAAGCAGCCTAGGCCTCTGGCAAATTCTTGCAATTCGCTCGCCATATGAAAATTAATGATGGAGTTCGTCTTTAGATCCACGACGGCGTATTCGACAATCGTATCGTTGTTCTGCAATCTCGGCTTGTACTTCAATAATTTCTTCGACTCCTTGGCCAGCTTACGATTTAGCCGAGTGGTTAGCGCGCGAATTGAAACCAATTTTTTCATATCCGATCTCCATACGTTAAAACGGAAATCGCAGTATAAGTGATTTTGACGGTTTTATGACATTGCCCAACAAAAAGCCTGAGACCCTGAACACAATGTGTGGATTGTGCAGTTTTCACGATGGCATTAAACAGGCGGGAAAATTAACTGGCTAGCCTGAGCAAAGTCGATAATATAGCGCCATGCTGTTTGTATTAAATCCGGCGGAACCGCTTCCGCACTAACCATGAGGGCTTTCATGTCTGAGCAAACCAACGCTTTTCAATCACTATCTTCCGAAAGCGAGGGGCGCGAGCCTATAGAGATTTGGCTGACGACTGCCGACCAGCAAGCCTTGTTACAACCACAGACCAGCCATTTTGGTTTTAACAACGATCTCGGCGATGTGCCGGTAATAGCGGTCGATACCGGCGATGTTTATCAAACCGTGGAAGCTTTTGGCTTCTCCTTGACCGGCGGCAGCGCCATGCTGATAGCGGCACTGCCCAACGTCGAACGGCAAGCTTTGTTGCAGGAACTATTTTTGCCTGATGGTGACGGGATCGGCGTCAGCTGTTTGCGGCTTAGTATCGGCGCTTCCGATTTAAGCGAGCGTTGCTTTAGCTATGACGACATGCCCGATGGTCAGACCGACATGGAACTGGCGCATTTTGATTTGAATGCCGGCGATATCGAGGTTATTCCGCTACTCCAAGATATTCTGGCGCTCAATCCAACTATTCGAATTATCGCCACCGCCTGGTCGGCACCGCGTTGGATGAAGACTAACCAAGCGTTTATCGGCGGCAAACTTAAGCCCGAATGCTATGCCGTCTACGCGGCGTATTTGGTGAAATACCTGCAAGCGATGCGCGAACGCGGCATCGTGATTCATGGTATCACGCCGCAGAATGAGCCGCTCAATCAAAAAAATGAGCCTAGCATGGTGATGGAAGCGCCGGAGCAGGCTGCATTTATCAAACATCATTTGGGACCAGCCTTGCGCGAGGCGGGATTAGCTGATGTGGAAGTGTTTTGCTGGGACCATAATTGCGATGTCAAAGAATACCCGTTGACGGTGTTCGCCGACGCCGAGGCTCGTCAGTATCTCAGCGGCTCCGCTTGGCATCTGTATGGCGGTGATATTTCGGTATTATCGGAAGTGCATCAGGCATACCCCGATATGAAACTGTATTTCACAGAACAATGGGTGGGTTCGGACGGCGAGTTTGGTGGCGATTTAATGTGGCACGCCCGCCACGTGTTGATCGGTTCGTTGCGGCACTGGAGCAGGGCGGTGTTGGAATGGAATTTGGCCTCCGACCCGTTTTGCGGGCCGCACACGCCGGGCGGCGAAGCCCGCTGCGTGGGCGCGTTGACAATAGACGGCGATCAGGTCACTCGCAATGTCGCGTATTACGTGATTGCCCACGCGGCCAAGTTTGTCCGGCCCGGTTCCGTGCGGATTGATTCCGGCGTGCAAAACGACTATTTACCTAACGTGGCCTTCCGCACGCCCGCGGGTTTTATCGTATTGATCGTGTTAAACGACGCAGCCGAGCCGCAAGCGTTTGCTATCCACTATCAAGGCAAAAACGCGCTTGTTGAGATACCGGGCAGAGCAGTGGCTACCTATGTGTGGGCAGCCTAGCGGCATTTAGCCCAGTAGTACATCGACCCGGCGAAATTGCCCTAAACGCAACGCTTCTGCAGCCGGGCCAGATACACAGGCCGCAATTACAGTTTGTGTCGTGCCGTCCCGGCCAAATAACTGGTATTGAATTGGTTTGACGGCCTCCTGACCAAAGGTATTCCGGCGTCGCGGATTGAGGTAAACCAACAAGGTCGAGCCGAACAGCGTGCAAGTTGCGCTAGCGGCAGGCAAGGTTTCAGGCTCGACAAACGGCGTGGCAATTTGTGCTTCAGCGGTAAAAAACGCGGCAGCCAACAGCGGTGTCGGTTTAAACGCCAACACGCCATCCGCATACACAAACGGCGCCGGCCCCAGGAATAGATGCGTCCACAAATGCAAAAACTCCACGGTGGCGCCGGATAAACGGGCCACGCAGCCGCGGCCGTGCTGCCGAGCATCAACCGTAAAACCGCTGCTGACCAGAAAACTGGAGGCTTCAATGGGGTTACGTTTGTATGCGACCGGATCGTGAAATGGTAGCAAGAGTGTTTCGAGGTGGGCATAAAACTCATCAATCAAACCAGCCCGCACCATCTCCAGCACAAACTTGTAATGCATGTGTAAAAAGATCGAGCCATTCTCCAGCCAGCCGTAGTTAAAAACCCCGATGCGCCCTAAGTCCAGCGCATTGTCGCCCAAGGGTTCATTGACCCGGTACATGCCCAGTTTGCTATCAAACAACTCGGAGTGTTGGACGGCTTGATAAAGTATCTGCGCCTGTGTCGGATCGGCGATACGTAAGGCATGCACAAAGCCTTCCAGGAATAACGGCAGCGGCTTTTGCTGAAAGCGGGTGACGGCAATGTCCCCGGTATATTGCTCCGCCTCGTACGCAAAATAGGTGACGATCCCCTGGGGCGTGCGGGCTTTGTCGATGGCGGCGTCCAGATAATGGGTTACCAAGCTCAGGAATGCTTGGATTTCGCTTAGTGCCAGAGCCTGTTCGGCACCGGCAAAGCCCATGAATACCTGTTGCCGATACGCTTCTTTCAGCGCGCCGCTTGCCTGCCAGAACAGTTCCGGTGTCAAATCCGTGCGGGTTAACACCTTATGCAACGCCGTCACAAAGTCGGCTAATTCAACGGGGACGGCGCACGCGCCCTCCAATTGGTTCAGCGCGCTAAGGGTAAAATCCACGAGGCGCTTCAACTCGATGGTTTCGTTGACCGACGAACCCAAAATGCCGGGCAAGCCGTTTAGCGCATCGCACCAGCCGGGTCTATCGGCTTCCATCTCGATACCTACGCCGGCAGGGTCGAGCGTCGCCAGCTTATTGGCGACCAGGGTTAGAATCTTCCCCAATAAAGTGGTGTAGACAATCTCGCCGTGGCCGGCTTGCGAACGCACTTGGTAACGGCGCTGCTGTCGCGCATCGATCAATGCCTTTTTCTCCGGGCAATAGCGCACGGCATTGTATTGGCGCACGCCGTCTGCGGTCACTACATACTTTTGCGCGCGCGGCGCTACTTGATGGGTAGGGTCAAAAAAGCTGTAGGTTTTGTCCTGAAATAAATTGGTCAAGCGATCCGGAAAAATCGCCGCGTAACTGATCAATAAATCCACCAAATAGGTCCAGTGATCCGACCAATAGCCGCGGTCGAATTCAGCATCTTCCACTTCTTGGGCGTGGGACAAAACAGTAGTCAGGATGTTTTCCGCATCGTCCGCGGTGCCCAGAGTTTCCACCAGTTCCGCGTACTTAAATTCCTTGTGTAATAAGGGTTCCAATGCAGGGAAACGGGTGTAATACGGCGCAAAATTTGCCGGTGCATCCACGATAAACCGCGAGTTGCGCAAAGCACAAGGGTTATAGCCGTCCGGCTGAATCAAATTGGAAAAATAGCGAATATTCTTGGCATCCAAGGCCGGATCGAAGAACAAGTCCATGCGCCGGTTTTGCAGTACATCGCGAAAATCGCCGTTGCCTTCGGAATAGGGCGTGTCCTGCAATAAAAAGTCGTTGTAATCGCGTTCCAGATCGCCGTGCTTGCGACCAAACAAATACAAATGCGTGCCGCCCGGTACCGGCATGGAAAAGCCGCCGCGTAAGCCGTTGTCCAGATAACATTGTCGGGCGTGAGCATCGAATAACGGCTGGGCGGTGGCGGTGAACGCGCGTTGGCTGATGTCGTTCACCAAGCGCCGGTTGGCTGCGCGTTTGCTCTCAAAATAGTTCGGTTGAGCGGCTTCAATCAGAAATTGATCGAAAATCTCGAGGGAACCGGCATGCCCGTAAACCCCGTAAAACACCCGGCTTTCACCGGGCTGCAAAGACAGCTTAAGATGTTGAAACGCCGCCGGCGTTTGATTGCCGCAGACTTGTTCGGCAAAGTCCAATGGCTGGTCTGAAAAAAACCGCTCTGCTTGCGAAAAGTCGCCGGCCAAACCAAAAATCCGTTCCGGATCGACAATCACGCGCGTATGTTGCCCGTCCAAAACCCCCACAAAGAAATTGCCGGCAACCACTTCTTCCACCTGCGGGCTGTCGGTGGGCCAGACTTTCAAGCGATAAAACGGCCGATTTTCCGCCGCGTCCTCCACCCGCATAAAGGCCTCGGACGTGCGGCTCATGAATTTAAGTATCCATTGATTCATCGCATAAGGCAGCACTTGCGGCAAGCCATCGACGATCTCGAGGTGTAGGGCTTTATCCATGGTGTTGGCAATCTCTACCCGCCGCAGCAACCCGGCAACCGGCGCTTCGGCTAGCGTGAACACGTCGGCGCGCAAACGTAAACCCAGTGGGGGATTGACTTCCTCCACGCCTACTTCATGCGGAGTCACGTAAAGACGTTGCTTCACCTCCAGCCCAGCGCCACGTTGAAACGGCTCGTATGCGCGAGTATGCTGGCCGTCGTTAATTTTCAAAAACGTGCGAAACCCGCGCGACGGCGTCAGCTGATAAGCCTTATCCGCCGGGAAAAACTCTAAAAAAGCCCCGTCCTTATTTCTCACCCCAAAACTGGCGACAGCCTGGCCGCGATTGACGTAAAACACCCAGGCCGGACGTCCATGCATGCCGGTAATCCCCGGCAGAAAGCTGGCGAAGGGTGGGCAGTCGTTATACTGTTCGATGATAAAGCTTTGGTCATCGGCGACGAAATAGCGGGGCTGATTCATGGGGATACCGTTGTTTTCGGGATTGAAAGTACTACAACTCTAGCAAGCGTTTTGCTAAGTGCCAGCATGGTTCCTACGCGGTGACAGTTCGCTTTGAAAAAGAAGGCCAATGTGTGCAGACTGCATGCTTTAACAACCGGCAGAGCGCTTAAAAAATTAAACTGCGTCATATGCCACAAACCAATTCGGTTAAATCCCCGCCTAAGCGGTCTGTTCTGCGCTCATTTATCCAGGCAAGTCGCTGAGCTACAGTTAGTCCCCAGTTAACACCGCGGAAAGCCCTCCTGTAAGCCTTTGAAATAAAATAATAAGCTGGCAAGCGACGCACAGGGGCAGTCAAAGCCCGATATTCGGCCCTAAATTTGCTTCGTTTATAGGTTTTTATATGAAATCGCGCGTCTGAATTGGCCCTTACCCTGATTGTGGCAACCTCCATGAGCACACAACACACTGTCCGCCCCTGTTTATTCTTGATTGGATTCACACTCATTTTGCACGCTGAAGGACATAAATCATGACAGCCACAATAATGCCCGACAAAGTGTTGGCTGAGTTCTACCAAGAGCATCATTCCTGGCTGCTCGGTTGGCTAAACCGCCGCGTTCAGTGCCGCTTGCAGGCCGAAGACCACGCGCACGATACCTTCATGCGCGTCCTTACCGCACAGGATATGCAAGCCATTCGCGAGCCGCGCGCCTATCTGACGACGATTGCCAAAGGCTTGTTGATCAATGATTGGCGCCGCGCTGCTATCGAACAAGCCTACTGGGATTCCGTGGCGGCGTACCCGGAGCCATTGGCGCCATCGCCCGAAGAGCATGCCATCATCCTCGCTACCCTACAGGAAATCGATGCCTTGCTGGACGAACTACCCGCCAAAGTCCGTAGCGCATTCTTGCTGTCGCAACTGGATGGCTTAACTTATGTACAGATAGGGCAACGCTTGGGGGTTTCCGATAGGATGGTGAAAAAATACATGGCCCGAGCGATGTTGCATTGCCTCACCGCCACACTATAAACAATCATGGCTAAACGACATCATCCGGACATTCATCCCCGCATCCTGGCAGAGGCAGCGGAATGGTTTGCGGTATTGGAATCAGGCGCTACCAGTCAAACTGAACAGCAACAATGGCAGGCCTGGCTGGCGTCGCATCCCGCGCATAGGGCGGCTTGGTCTCGGGTGGAATTTTTTACTCATAAATTCGATGGTCTGCCCACGCAAACCGCAGCGGCGGCCTTAGGCTCGCCGGATATGCAGCGCCGTCAGGCTCTTAAAAACTTGGCGATTTTGGCTGCGGTAGGCTTGTCCGGCTTTGAGTTGTGGCGGTCCGATTATCTGAGCGGGTGGCGAGCTGATTACCGAACCGGCATAGGCGCCACGCGCAGCCTTAGCTTGGCGGATGGCAGTCGCATCGAGATGGATGCGGCTAGCGCTATCGACGTAGACTTTTCGACTGACTTGCGCAGAATCCGCCTACTAAGCGGCGAAATTTATATTGAAACCGCAACGGACAGCAACGGCCTGCATCGCCCGTTCGTCGTCGATAGTGCGGAAGGTCGGGTTAGGGCAATTGGTACCCGCTTCAGCGTTCACCAACAACATGAAGAAAGCCAAACCAGTGTTTACGCCGGTGCCGTAGAAATCACCCCAATCGGCCCCGGCGCCAGTCGCCAGACCTTAAGCGCCGGACAGCAAGCCCAGTTTAACGCCCAAGCCATCGCCCCCATTCAAGCCACCGAACTCGATCAACCGGCCTGGACCCAAGGCTTTTTGTTGGCGGACAATCAGCCACTCGGCGAATTTGTGGTGCAACTCAATCGCTATCGCCATGGCTACATCACCTGTGCGCCGGAGATTGCCGAACTGCGCATCGTTGGTGCCTACCCCATTCACGACACCGACCGGATTCTGGCCGAGCTGGAAAAAACCTTGCCGGTCAAAGTCTCGCAAGTGTCGCCGTTGTGGGTGAGGATTGAGCGGCGTTAAGTTTTGCGCTGGCGGCCCATGGCTGTCTCAGATAACCTGCAAGCCCAAAAACTGTTGGAATGGCAGAAAATCCTTATCCGAATGCAACAATGGCATCTGCTTTTCAATGCAGAAAGTCGCAATCAGGGTGTCGATGGTTTTACGAATGGTGATACCTTGCTTGCGTAGACTTCTAAAGTTTTCCACACTCTTTAAACTAATCTCCCTACCAAGCATGGTGTGCATGGGCAAAGCACATAACATCGCTTTTGCGGTTTGGTAATCCTGATCGTTGCGAAAACCCTGCAACACTTCCATCAAAACCAAATCACCCGTGCAGACAGGCTTTACACCTAGCAAACCGTCCAGTTTTTGGGTAGCGATGGTTTCCGTGCCGTTGAAATAATCGATCCAAACGCTGGAATCGACCAAAATCACCGCTCAGCCCGCATTTGATCTAAATCGCCTTCCCACTTTAATTGACCTTTCATTTTTTTGATGGCTTCCTGCTGCTTTAGCATCAATAAAGTTTTTAAGCCCTGTTCGACCGCTTCGCGCTTGGTTTTAATGCCTGTCACGCTTAAAACATCGGCCATTAGCGCTTCATCAATCATGATATTGGTCCGCATCGGAATCTCCGTGTGTATGATTTTTGAAAATCATACATCACAACTAGCGATTTGTCTCCGCCCATACTATTTACCAGGCAAACCGCGCAGTTGAACAATGATGCACGGAGAAGCCTATAAAAAGCATAGGTTAGTAACTATTTGATTATTAAAAACATAAAAAAATAATTGCAAATAATCGAAAAAAATTCACCTTTGCGGTTCCCTTTTTCGCGTTTCGATTGGCAAGTGAATTGAAACCTAAACAAACCAAGGGAGTGACCCCATGTCCAAGCGAAAACCCAAGTACCGCATCGACAAAACCAGCAGCAGCGTGCAACAGGCCATGACCGGGTTGGTGCTGGCAACCTCGCTGGCGGCCATGCCCGCGCTTGCCGCCGAACCCGCCGGTACCGAGCGCAGCTATCACATCAGCAGTGGCACCTTGAGCCATGCGCTAAGCCAGTTTGCCGGCAACGCCGGGATTATGCTTTCGGCAGATGCCCGATTGACCGACGGCAAAACTAGCCAGGGTCTGGACGGAGAATTTACCGTGGAGCAGGGCTTGCGGAAGTTGTTGGTGGGAACTGGCTTGACCTACACGTTTACGGCGGGTGATGCGGTGGCGATTAAAGTGGCGGAAGCGCCTGCTGACGTATCGACATTGCCGGCGGTGAAGGTGGAGGGAAAGGCGGTTTATGATTCGGCTGATCCTTATAACCCGGATTACAATCGGAGAAACGCTTCAACTGCAACTAAAATCGACACGGCACTGATGGAAACTCCGATGTCCGTACAGGTGATTCCGCAAGCAGTCATTCGCGATCAACAAGCCTTCCGTTTGCAGGATGCCTTGAAAAACGTTAGCGGCGTGCAGCAAAAGTCTTCGAATGGCGGCACCACCGGTGGTGCCGATGCGTACGTGGTGCGCGGCTTTGAATTGGGCTTTAGAAGCAACTACTATCGCAACGGCATCCGCATGCAAAAAAGCAGCGCCGACTTTGCCAACCTGGACCGGGTTGAAGTCGTCAAAGGTCCGGCTTCCGGCTTGTACGGTCGTATCGAAGCCGGCGGTTTGATCAACGTGGTGACCAAAAAGCCCTTGGCCGACCCTTACTATTCGATCGAACAACGCTTTGGTTCCTACGATTATTACCGCACCGAAGCCACCGCCACTGGTCCGGTCACTGACGACAAATCGCTGGCCTACCGCTTGGACATGTCGTATCTCGATAGCAATTCGTTTCGGGACAACGTCTTTAACGACCGGATATTTTTCGCCCCCAGTCTGAGCTGGAAGCCTACGGATCGCACCGAGCTGAATCTTTCGGTGGAATACCTGGACGACGAAAAAACGTACGACTCGGGATTGCCGGTGACCGGCAACCGGGTCGCGCCGGCGCCGATTTCTCGAACCTTCGCCCAGCAAGGGCTGGCGGACAAGGACTCCTACTGGTTGGTCGATTTCAATTGGTCGCACAGCTTCAACGATAACTGGAAGATCAGAAACGGTATGGTCATTGTCGAAGGTGACGCCAATTTGCAAGAAACCTATGCCGACGGCAAGGCGGCGGTAAACGGCGATACGCCGCGCGGCGCCTGGTTTGGCGGTTTGGGGTACGATACTCAAACCGTGTATCTGGATTTGACCGGCAAATTCAATACCTTTGGCATAGACCACAACATGCTGATCGGTGGCGATTATTACCATCAGCGCACGCGCGACCAAGCGACGGCGCGTGCTCTGGATACGGTCAACATTTTCCAGAGCATGCCCTTGTTTGATGTACAAGCCGCCATGCAGCCACCATTTGGTTATAGCGCTATCGAAGACAATGAGTGGTTTGGGGTTTATGGTCAGGACGAGATCACGTTGTGGGATAAACTCCATGTCATGGGCGGTTTGCGTTACGACATCTCGACTTACGGCTACGGCTATTCCGATCAGAATTTGGCGCTGGCCGGTGCCGCTTACGACGATATTGAGGAAAACAATTTAAGCCCGCGCGTCGGTATTCTCTACGAGGCGAGCGACTGGTTGTCGTTGTACGGCCATTATGTCGAGTCCTTCGGTGCTAACAACGGCCGGCAGGCGTCCGGCAAGCCGTTTGCGCCGCAGACTTCCGAGGAATTCGAGGGCGGTATCAAGACCTCGTTCTTCGACGGCAAGTTAACCAGCACTCTGGCTTACTACCATTTGACCAAGCAAAACGTACTGACGCCCGATCCGGTGACGCCAAACCTCAGCGTTGCCATCGGTGAAGCGCGCAGCCAGGGCTTGGAATGGGATGTCAGCGGCCAGTTGACCAATGCACTGAGCATGATCGGTACCTACGCCTATACCGATACCGAAATTACCAAGGACAACTCCGGCGTTCAGGGCAACCGTTTACCTTACGCGCCACTACATTCCGGTAGTTTGTGGATGAAGTACGATTTTCAACAGGATTTCCTAAAGGGCTTCAGCGTCGGCGCCGGTATCTATGCCGCCGGTTTGCGCTACGGCGACCGGGACAACAGCTTTTATGACGACGCATATGCCCGCCTGGATTTAATGGCGGCTTATCGTATGAATATCGGCAAGACCCGCCTGACTGCCCAGGTCAACATCAACAACGTGTCTTCGACCCAGTATTACATTCAACGCGCAACTTGGTCAAATAACCCGGCGGAACCGCTGATGGCTTTTGGTTCGATTCGTTTGGAATATTGAGTGAGGGAAGTGGATGGCCAACACCGCCTCGCTGATTATCCCCGCCGCTGGGAACTTAACTAAGCTAAAACGCCGCCGCAAATTCTGGCTGCAAATTCATTTGTGGTTGGGCTTGCTGGCCGGGTCGGTTTTATTGATCGCCGGCCTGACCGGTAGCATCATTACCTTCTGGCAGGAGCTGGATGCGGTGTTGAACCCGGCCTTGCATCAGGTTTCGGCGGCGGCAGGGGGCGTAGCGTCTTACCGGCCGCTGGACGAAATCATAGCCGCCGCTGATAGTGCCATGCCGACCGACGCCAAGCGTGGTTATATTTATTACCCTCGCCACGCCGAACAAGCCTTCTGGCTGTTTTACGAGCAGCCGGCCGGCGGCGAGGCACGTCAGCATACCTGGAACGCCTTCGTCGACCCTTACACGGCCCGAGTCACGGGCATCCGCTTGTGGGAGCATGCGGACGATTTATTAGCCGGCAGTCTGATCGGTTTTGTATTCAAGCTGCATTATGCCTTACTGCTGGATTGGGACAACGGCAGCTGGATCGTCGGTACCGTCGCCATTTTGAGTGCCATTTCAGTAATGACCGGTTTGATTTTGTGGTGGCCGTTGACCGGACGCTGGCGCAGCGCGTTGACAATCAAACCGCGGGCCAGTGTCGAGCGTTTCAACCACGATCTGCACAAAGCCCTGGGTTTTTACAGCGGCTTGATTCTGTTCGGGGTGTTGCTGTCCGGGGTGTATTTCAATTTCGGCGAGCCATTTCGCTGGCTGGTCGATTGCTTCTCGCCAACCAAGCCGCTGGAACAGTTCCATTCCGTCGCTCGCCCTGCCCCTAAGCCCCTCTCGGCAGAACAAGCCTTGACTCTGGCCGACCAAGCCACGCCGGCCGGCCAGTGGTATTGGCTGAAACTGCCCGATGCTGCCGATGGGACGTTCATTTTTACCAAACACGTCGATTTTGGCGGTGTGTTTCGCGGCCGTTGGCAAATAGTCTTAGACCAATCCGACGGGAAAATTCTGCATGTTGCCACGCCCTTGTCCGGCGGGGCCGGCAACGTGTTTTTACAGTGGCAGTGGCCGTTGCATTCCGGCCAGTTCCTGCGCCTACCGGGCCGTGTGCTGGTATTGGCCGGCGGGCTGGTTTGCGCGGCGCTGTTCGTCACCGGTTTGATTCGCTGGCTACAAAAGCGAAGGGCTGCAAAACAAGTGCGTATTCGAAAGCCTAACTAAACTTGTCGCAGGGCCGTAGGGGTGAGGCAAGAACCCCAACATGATGGCCTATCCCAATATTGATGGTCTAAAAGTGATCAATATTGGGATAGGCCATCATGTTGGGGTGGTTTTATGGTTGTCGTGTTGCGGTTGGTGCCTCACCCCAACGATAAACTCAGGGCGAACGGTTTTTGATACGGATCAGCGCTAATTGGCATGCGTAGGTTTTGACAGCGTTACACAAAGTAGCCGGCTAATTGCTTGGTCTCTCGTCTTCGGATTGGCTATGCGGGTGGAGGCGGGATAAAAAACGCCCCTGCCAACAAACTTGGTAGAGGCGGCGCGACAATCGCTAGAGGGTTAACTATTGTAATCTTAGAAAACTATTGGATAAGACTCGTCTCCAACTTACCCGCTGTCTCGGGCGGCTCCAGCCAACCGCCGCCCAAAGCCTTATAAACAGCGGTCAACGCGGTAGCGGTAGCGGTTTCGCTTTGCGCCAGCTGGCTTTGATCCTGCAACAACCGCAATTCGCTGTCCAGCACCGTCAGAAAATCCGCTATGCCTTCCTGATAGCGCAGATGCGCCAATTCCGAGGCTTTTTCGCTGGCCTGCGCCGCCGCCAGCAAAGAGCTGCGGCGGGCGCGCTCTTGGCGATAGTTGACCAGGGCGTTTTCGGTTTCTTCCAGGGCGTTGAGTACGGTTTGTTCATACTGCGCGAGGCTGGCTTCGGCGCGGGCGTCGGCGGCTTTGATACGGGCGTAGACCCGGCCCAAGTCAAACGCCGCCCAACTGATTTTTGGGCCGACAGAATACGATTCTGATCCGGGTGCCACGATGCCAGATAGGGTGCTGGCTTCCAGCGAAAGACTGCCGACGAAAGTGACGCGAGGAAATAGATCGGCAGTGGCAACGCCGATTCTGGCGGTGGCGGCGGCCAAACTGCGTTCGGCGACGCGAATATCCGGCCGGCGGCGCAGGAGTTGCTCCGGGTTGCCGATTTGGATGGCATCCGGCGCTTTCGGTAAGGGTGCTGACTGCACCAAGGTTGTGGTCAAGGCGTCCGGCATTTGCCCGGTTAATACGCTGAGTCTATGGATGGCTTGCGCTATCGCGCTTTCCAAACGCGGAATAGTCGCTTTGGTGCTTTCCAATTGCGCCAGTGCTCTGGAAGTGTCTAACTCGGTGCCGCGACCGTTCTCCAGTTTCACTTGGGTCAGTTCCAGGGTTTGGGCCTGGTTGTCGGCATTTTTCCGGGCGACGGCCAACTGGTTTTGCAGGCCGCGCAATTCAAAATAATTCCGGGCTGCTTCGGCAATTAGACTGATGCCGATGTCGCGCAAACTGGCTTCTTGCGCTTCGACTTCGTCGTTGCTGGCCTCGACGTTGCGCCGCACCCGGCCGAAGAAATCGATTTCCCAAGAGGCATCGAAACCGGTGTTGTACAGCTTCAATTCGCGTGGAAAAACCCCGGTGCGGTTATTGAATGAACCGGTACTGCGTTTCTGCTCGGTGTAATTGGCGTGCGAGGTGACCGTCGGTAACAGATTCAGCCCGGTTTCCAGATACAAGGCCCGCGCTTCAGCCAGATTGGCGCGGGCGGCTTTCAACTCGAAGTTGTGGTTGATGGTGTTGTCGATTAACCCGCTTAATTGGGGATCGTTGAACAATTTCCACCACTGCTCCTCTATGCCGCGCTCGGAAAATTCGGCCGGTTGGGCGTTAGCAAAACTCGCCGGCAACTCGGCAGTAGCCGGGATTTCGTAATCCGGGCCGACCGCGCAGCCGCTCAACAGCACGCCGATCAAGCCCGCAGCACTGAGCGGGTGATGCCGGGGTTTGGATGGACGCTGACTCATTTGTGTGCCTCGATTGCCGGTTGATGAGTAGTTAAATCGGTGGTTGCGGGTCGCAGGCGCTGGGCGATGGCTTGCACCACCACATAAAACACCGGCGTTAGTAATAAGCCGAACACGGTGACGCCTATCATGCCGCTAAACACTGCGGTGCCCAGCAGGCGCCGGGATTCGGCGCCGGCACCTTGGGCAATCACCAAAGGGAACACGCCCATGATGAAAGCGAACGAGGTCATCAAAATCGGCCGCAAGCGTATGCGTGATGCTTCCACGGCGGCGTCAAAACGGTTCAGGCCACTTTCTTGCCGTTGTTTGGCAAACTCGACGATCAAAATAGCGTTCTTACTCGCCAGCCCCACCAGAACGATGAAGCCGATTTGCGTGAAGATGTTGTTGTCCATATGGCTCAGCCACACCCCGGTCATCGACGACAAAATACACATCGGTACGATCAAAATCACCGCAAACGGCAAGGACCAGCTTTCGTATTGTGCGGCCAGGGCCAGGAACACAAAAATTACGCTGAGTGGAAACACCAACATCGCTACATTGCCGGCCAATACCTGTTGCAAGCTCAGTTCGGTCCATTCGAAATCAAAGCCCGGCGGCAATTCGGCGGATAGCAGTTTGCTCATGGTATCGATGGCCTGGCCGGAACTGATGCCGGGCAGGGTGCCGCCGTTGATTTCCGCGGCCGGGTACATGTTGTAGCGGGTGATTTTGTCCGGCCCGGCGATTTCTTTCACCTCGCTGACCGCGCCCAAGGGCACCATACCACCTTGGCGGTTTTTGGTTTTTAATTGGTCAATATCACCCGGTAGCATCCTGAATGGCGCATCGGATTGCGCGGTGACTTGGTAAGTGCGGCCGAAGGCATTGAAGTCGTTGACGTATAAGGAGCCCAGATAAATTTGCAAGGTGTCGAAGACATCTTTCAACGGTACATCCATCGCCTTGACCCGGGTTCTATCCACGTCCACAAACAACTGTGGCACGCCGGATCTAAACGTGCTGAACAGACCCACCAAGCCGGGCTGTTGATTACCCTTGCCCAGCATTTCATTGGTAACGCGCTGCAATTCGTCCACGCCGGCGTTGTTTCTGTCCTCAATTTGCAGTTTAAAACCGCCGACAGAACTCATGCCGCGAATCGGCGGTGGCGCGAATACGGCGATGCGGGCGTTGGGGATCACGCTCAGGCGCTGAGTAAGTGTTTTGACGATCTCGTCGGCGTGCAATTCTGGGTGGCCGGCCCGGTCGGTAAATTCACCTAAGCGCGCGAACATGGTGGCCACATTGGACTGATTAGCCCCGCTTAACACCGACCAGCCGGCGTAGGCGTTGACGTGCTGCACGCCTTGGGTATCCAAAATGATCTTGCTGGCTTGCTGTACCACGTCCTGGGTGCGGGCCAGGGAAGCGGCGTCAGGCAATTGCGCGTACAAAACCAGATAGCCTTGGTCCTGTTGCGGAATAAAACCGGTCGGTACTTTCTCAAATGCCAGGAAATTCAAGCCGTTCAGGCCGACATACAGCACCAGAACGACAGCGGTGACGCGGATCAAACGGCCGACCAAGCGCGAATAGCCCAGGCTGAAACGCTCGAAAAAGCGGTTAAACGCGCCGAAAAACCAGCCGAACAGCTTGTCGAATATTTTGGTGAAAGCGTCTTTATTGTCGTGAGCGCGGTCCAGCAGCAAGGCGCATAATGCCGGGCTTAGGGTCAAGGAGTTAAACGCCGAAATCACGGTGGACACCGCAATGGTCAAGGCAAACTGTTTATAAAACGCGCCCGATACGCCGGTGATAAACGCCGTGGGCACGAATACCGCCACCAACACCAATGCCGTGGCGACCACCGGTCCCACCACCTCGGACATGGCCAAGCGTGTGGCTTCGCGAGCATGCAGGCCTTCGGCGATATGCCGCTCGACGTTTTCCACCACCACGATGGCGTCGTCCACGACGATGCCGATAGCCAGCACCAAGCCGAAAAGCGACAGGGTGTTTAAGGAAATCCCCAAGGCTGACATTACCGCAAAGGTGCCGATCAACGAAACTGGCACCGCCAGCAGCGGGATTACTGCCGCGCGCCAGTTTTGCAGGAACACTATCACCACCAAGACGACCAGCAGCAAAGCTTCGAATAGGGTCTCGACCACCGCGTCTATCGATTGCTCCACGAAGACCACTGTGTCGTACACCAGTTTGTAATCCAGGCCTTCCGGGAAACGGGTCTTCAGTTTTTCCATCGCCGCCATCACCGCATTTTTTGTGTCGATGGCATTGGAACCGGGTAGTTGGAAAATTGCCAGGCCGACCGTTTCGTCGCCGTCCAAATACAAGCCGGAATTGTAATCCTTGGCGCCCAGTTCGATGCGCGCCACGTCTCTCAAGCGGGTGACTTGGCCGTTTTCGCCTTGCTTGATGACGATCTCACCAAATTGCTCGGGGGTGCTGAGGCGGCCCAGCGTGCTGACGGTGTATTGGTATTCGGCGCTGTTCGGCGAGGGTTGCTGACCGACCACGCCGGCCGCCACTTGCACGTTTTGCTCGCGCACTGCGGTCACCACTTCGGCGGCGGTCAGGTTGCGGGCGGCGATGGTTTGCGGATTCAGCCACAGGCGCATGCTGTAATCGCGGGCGCCGAATAGCAGAATATCGCCCACGCCGGGCAAACGCGCCAAGGTGTCGCGGATTTGCAGCAGTGCGTAGTTACTCATATAGACGCTGTCGTAGCGTTTGTCCGGCGAAACCAGGTTAACCACCAGACTTAAATCCGGGCTGCGCTTTTTCACGCTCAAACCTTGCCGGCGCACTTCTTCCGGCAACTTAGGTTCGGCCAGTGCCACCCGGTTTTGCACCAAAACCTGGGCTTTATCCAGATTGGCACCGGGCTTGAAGGTGACGGTCAAGGACATCGCGCCGCTATTGGTGGACTGCGACGACATATATAGCATGTCTTCCACACCGTTCACTTCCTGCTCGATCGGCGTTGCTACCGTTTCCGCGACTACTTTGGCATTGGCGCCGGGATAGTTGGTGCTGACCACGACCGTGGGCGGAGCGATTTCGGGATATTGGGCAATCGGCAGGCCGATTAAGGCCAGACCGCCGACCAACACGATCACAATCGACAACACCGCCGCGAAGATCGGCCGGTCGATAAAAAAATGACTGAATTTATCCATAGCTTATTGCACTCCCGGCACGGCTAAGGTGATGCGCTCCGGATTGACTTTGGCGCCGGGTTTGAGTTTTTGCACGCCTTCCACTACCACCCAATCACCGGCTTGCACGCCGCTGCGGATCACTCGCAACTCGCCGATGCGCGAGCCTGGGGTAACTTGACGGTACTCGGCTTGGTTGTCCTGGTTGATGACCCAGACAAACCGCTGCGCCTGATCGGTGGCGACGGCGCGGTCGGGCACTAACAGGGCAGGGTACGATGCCGAGGCTTGCACCCTCAACCGCGCAAAAAAGCCGGGGCTGAGCAATTCGTCCGGATTGGCGAACACGCCGCGCAAGCTCAGCGTGCCGGTAGCGGCATCCTCGCGCGGGGCGATGTAATCCAGTTTGCCTTGATGCGGAAAATCGGTTTCGTCGGCAACCGCCAGTTGCACCGGCGTGCCTTTCAAATCGGCGGCACTTTGGCCGTGTTGCTGGGCATGCCGACGATAACGCAATACCGATTGTTCGTCGGCATCGACGTAAACGTATACCGGATCGATGGAAACAATATTGGTCAGCATAGTGTCGTCGGCTTTGACCAAGTTGCCGGCGGTGATCATCTCGCGGCCGACTCGTCCGTTGATTGGCGCGCGGATTTCGGTGTATTCCAGATTTAATTTTGCGGTGTAGACGTTGGCTTCCGCAGATTCGACCGCAGCAGCAGCTTCGCGCAAGCCTTTGGTGCGCATGTCGTATTCTTCCGCGGAAATCGCTTTGGCTTTGAACAGGTTTTCGGCGCGGCTCAAATCGTTTTTCGCTAGCTCGCGTTTGGTTTTGGCGCGCTCCAGTTCGGCTTGCGCGTAATTAAGCTGGGCTTTCAGCGGTTTAGGGTCTATCTGAAACAGCAAGTCGCCTTTCTTGACTTTGGCACCGGCGGTGAAATTGACGGAGTCTAAATAACCGCCGACGCGGGCGCGAATGTCCACCGAGTTGATCGCTTCGATCCGGCCAGTGTATTCGTCCCATTCGGTGGTTTCCCGGCTCAGTGGCTGCGCGATTTTCACATTGGGCGGCGGTGGCGCAGCTACTGGGTCGGCAGGGGTTACAGCATCGCCACAGCCAGCCACAGCCAGTTGCAGGATGACGCCGGCCACGCCGAGTTTTAACCCACTCCGCAACGCTTGGCGATGCATTTGCCCTGGAAAATTAGCCGCAACCGGCGATGAATGGGTCTGTTTGTCTGCAAGCGTCATGCGCGCGTTTTTTGCCATTGCCGTACTGCCTAAATCGTCGGTTAACTGAAAATGGTAATATCTATTACCGTTTAGTCTAGGTTATCATCTTCACCCAAGTCAATTCATTTCGCGAATCACACAGCATGGTCAAATGTGGACGTCCCTGTAAGGGCGATGAGCAGCAAAGTCGGGATCGATTACTCGATGCGGCGTTGCAACTTTTCCTGGAGAACGGTTACGGCAACCTGAGTATGGAAACTATCGCCCGCGATGCGCAGGTATCGCTGCGTACGATCTATAGCCAATTCGGTGGCAAGGCCGGTTTGTTCGGCGCATTGATCAGGCGTTGCAGCGATCAATTTATCGGTAGCCTGTCCGACGATTGCGAATTGGAGGAGGCGTTGACGAATTTTGCCCGGCAGTTTTTGTTTCGTATTACCCGTCCGGATGTATTGCGGATGCGGGCGATATTGATCGGGGAATCGCCGCGTTTCCCTGATCTGGCGACACAGTTTTATGAACAAGGACCACGCCGGACTCTGGGATTGTTAGCGCAGTTTTTTATGCGTCAGCAACAGGCCGGCTTGATCACCGAAATGGACCCGTATTTCCTTGCCGACCAATTCATCAGCGCCGTACGTGGCGAACGCTTACAGCGGTTACAGTTGGGTTTGGAGCCTACTCCCGACGAAATGGAGATAGACGCTTGGGTGCGTCAGTCTGTTGGCTTGTTTTTGCAGGGGTGTCGGGTAGCCCGTTAACGCATTTCATGTGCTAGGCAAGCGGCATCCGTCAGAACTCGCCGTCAATCCATTGGCAACGGGGTTCCCACTTTCCCTGCGGTGACACTCATTTAGGCCAGGTTGTAGTGGTCTACTTTGTTCGGACACCGAGATAGGTTGTTGGTCTGCCATTTTCATCTCATAGCCATTCAGCGGCAAGGAGCCCGATGACGCATGCAAGCGCCGATTGTTGTAGAAGTTAAGGATATAGTCGGTCACGTCGCGGATGGCCTCGGCGTGGTTGGCATATTGGCTACCTTGGTCGGAGTGCACGATCACGCCCGGCGGTGGTCTGCGCTGAGCAATGGCAATCCGGAAGGCCGTGTAAACCGATTCCGCCGGCATGTTGAGCGCGCCATAACCGAGCCGACGATTTTGCGCGAATACAAGTCCAACACGACCGCCAGCTTATACCCAAGGGCATAAGCAGCTAACCGCTCCGGGTCCGCAGGTAAGTGATGTCCGAGACCCAGGCCCGGTTAGCGCCGGTCTGCTCAAACCGGCGATCCAACTGACGCGCCCGAATTAAAGTTTGAGATTTTTTGCGTTCGACTAATTTTTTTTATCGACTATATTATTTCCATACCGTTTTTGGGGTCTGATCGGATTCGATACTCTCCGGCCCCTGAGCCAAACGGTTATGACCGAACGGCTATACTGTACGGGCACACCAATCCGCATCGGGTAACCAAAGATAGGCCAGGGCAGTCGTTATTTGCCTCGCGGCCTAAATAAAGCGGACAGGCGACCATTTCCATTCATGTCAGCAATTGAAATCGTATGCAACCGACCCTAAGAAATCGCAAACTCATCCGGATTCGGCTCAGTGCCGCTGCCTTAGCTTTCCTAATCAGTTGTCTGGCTGCCGGACAAGCGGCTGAAGTGGTTCCCGAGGCGGGGTCGATTCTACGAAATATCAAACCCGAACCGATTTTGCCTGGCGACTCGAAAGTCCCGTTCGAAATTTCGGAGCAACCGGCGCCTGCCGGTGAAGGCGACATCCGTATCCAAGTCAAGGGTTGGAAAATCAGCGGCACCGAGTTGATTGGCGAAGCTGAACTCCAGGCATTTCTGAAAGACCATATCGGCAAGGACTTGAGCTTGGCCGAACTGCGCAAAATCACTCGCGATATTGCGGAGTATTACCAGCAACGTGGCTTTTTCGCCCGCGCGGTATTGCCCGCTCAGCAAATTCGCGACGGCATCGTCGAAATTCTGATCCGCGAAGCCAAATTAGGCAAAGTCGAGGTCGACGACCCGGCCGCCACCTACCGAAACGACATTCCTCGACAAACCATGTTGGCGGCTCAGCCGGCAGGGGAGGCTTTGCGATTGGCCGATATGCAACGCGGCATCCTCCTGCTGAACGATCTGAGCGGCGGCACCATTTCTTCCACCTTGAAGGCCGGCGAAAGAGCCGGCGAATCCGACCTGCTGCTGAAAATCGACCCCAGCAATTTAATCAGCGGCTCTGTAGATTACAGCAATACCGGCGTGCGCTCGGTCGGCATGAACCAATTCGGCGGATCGCTAAACCTGAATAATCCCTTGCGCCTCGGCGATCTGGCCTCGTTACGCGTTCAAGGCGGCAGCGGTAACGTTTATGGCCGAGTTGCTTATTCGCTGCCGGTAGGCTACTCGGGGTTGCGGATTGGCCTGGCCGCGTCCGCGCTGGACTATACCCTAGGCGAACCCTTTCAGTCGTTGGACGCCCAAGGCTCGGCGTGGACCGGCGGCACCTTCGCAACCTATCCGTTGCTTCGCGGTGTGAGCACGAATCTTTACGTTGTCAGCGGTTTCGATGATCGCCACTACTACAATACCAGCCTTGGTAGCGTGGTCAGCGACAAGGAAGTGCAAAGCGGTTACCTCGGCCTGAGCGGCGATCATCAGGACGACTGGCTAGGCAGCGCGGTAACGCTATTTGGCGCAACAATGGTGGCCGGCAACCTGGATTTGTCAGGAAGCCTGGTCGACCAAACTCAAAACCGGGCCACAGCCCGCGCCGGTGGTGCCTATCAAAAGTTCTCACTTAACGCCTCCCGTCTACAAAGCCTGACCGACAAATTACGCTTCTATGCCGGCGTCAGCGGACAACTGGCCACTAAAAATCTGGATTCTTCCGAAAAGTTCAGTCTGGGTGGCCCCTTCGGCATCAGAGCTTATCCAGTCAACGAGGCCTTGGGCGACGAAGGCTATCTGATGAATTTCGAACTACGGTACGAGGTTTACGAGCATGTTGAGTTGGTCGGCTTCATCGACCATGGCGGTATAACGCTGCACAACGAACTATGGCCGAATGCCACCGAAGGCGGCCCTAACCATTACACGCTCAGCGGCGGCGGCGTCGGAATCAACTGGGTGGTACCCGGCAATTTCATCATCCGCGGCAGCGTCGCCCAACGCATAGGCGCCAACCCAGCCCGCTCGGGAGACGGCAACGATTCGGACGGTACTTACAAAGCGCCTCATTTTTGGGTCAGCTTGAGCAAAGCGTTTTAAACGTCTTCAGTTTCCATTTTTCCTCCAACTCAACCGGCGACACCACTGTGGATAACCAATTGCTATTTTACAAACGCATCGTCAGCCTGAACCCCGCCGCTCATGGTCGGTTGCATATCGCGCCGTCCGAAGACGTCGGTTACGCGCGAGTCAGTAACTCGGTGCCGCTGATTGGTCCGGAATTCAGCGAAGCCGGCAAGGAATATCCGATCGCTTTCGCCAAAGCCGGCGACGGCCAATTCGTTCCGGTCGCGGTGCTGGGCTTGAACGACGGTGAAAACCTGTTCGTCAACGGCGCCGGTCGCTGGATCGGACATTACATACCAGCCTTCGTCCGCCGATACCCGTTCGTACCCGCCGAGCAGGCCGAAGACAAGCAATTGGTCGTCTGTTTTGACGAGACTAGCCCGCGTTTTAACGAAACGGCCGGTGAGCCGTTGCTGGTCGACGGCGAACCGTCGGCTTACCTGCAACAAATCATCGGCTTTTTGCGGGAGTTCCACGCCGAATCGCAACGGACCGCGCAATTTGCCGCCACCTTGCACGAATTGGACCTCTTAACCGAACGCCGGGCCGATGCGGTATCACCGAGCGGCGAGCGCTACTCGTTATCAGGTCTTTGGGTCGTGGACCAGGCGCGCTTCCAAAAAATCGGTAGCGATGCGTTGGACAGCCTGTTCCAAACCGGCTGGTTGGGATTGATCTATCTGCACTTGGCGTCGTTGAGCAATTTTGCCCGCCTGTTGGAACGCAAAGCCGCCGCAAGCACCGAAAAACCGCACTGATTCGAGAGGACAGTCTTATGAACAGATATGCCTACCAAAGTCGCACGCCGCACTTCAACCGTCGTCCGCTGGTGCTGGCGATACAAATCGCCTTGGCCGGTGCTTGGCAGCCGGCCTTGGCCGAATTGGCCGGCAATGCGCTGCCGAATGGCGGCCAGGTGACGTCAGGACAGGCACAAATCCACCAAGATGGCGCACGGATGGATGTCGTACAAGGCAGTGATAAAGCTATCATCAACTGGCAGAGCTACAACATCGGCGCCAGTGCCCATGTGGATTATCAACAGCCTAACGCCAGCGCGATCGCGTTGAACCGCGTGACATCCGGCGAAGCATCGGTCATTGCCGGCCGATTGACCGCTAACGGTCAAGTGTTTCTGGTGAACCCCAACGGCGTGCTGTTTGCCAAGGGCGCCCAAGTCGATGTCGGCGCGATGGCGGCGTCGACGATGAACATCAGCGATGCCGATTTCCATGCCGGCAACTACCATTTCAAGCGCGAGGGCAGCGACGCCGGCGTCGTCAATCAGGGCGACATCCGTGCCAAGGACGGCGGATACGTGGCGTTGCTGGCCCCCAGCGTCAGCAACGAAGGTCTGGTCCAGGCCCGTTTGGGCACGGTGGCGCTAGCCGGCGGCGATGGCGTAAAACTGGAATTGGACGAAGGTAAACTGGTCAATGTTCAGGTTGATCCAGCCACCGTCAATACGCTGATCGAGAACAAACAGCTGATCCGCGCCGATGGCGGCCGGGTGATCATGACGGCCAGCGCCGCCGACCAATTGCGCGGCGCCGCGATTAACAACAGCGGTGTGGTTGAGGCCAAATCCCTGGTCAATCGCGGCGGTTCGATAGAACTGATCGGCGACGAGGTCAGCAACAGCGGCACACTGGACGTGTCCGCCGCCGAGAATACCCAAGGCGGCAATGTCGTCGAGCGCGGCCGGTTGGTCGTCGATACCGGCACCATCCGCGCCGACGGTGATAGCGGCGGTGATATTCGCCTGACCGGCGACCGCGTGCTGCAAACAGGAACGCTCAGCGCCGAAGGTACCGTCTCCGAAGGCGGCCGAATTACGATTGCCGCCGACAGTCGAGTCATCCAGACCGCATCCGCCAAGCTGTCCACAAAGGGAAGCCAAAACGGCGGCGACATCGCCGTGACCGCTGGTGGCCAAGGTGGCGTGTTCAGTTCCGCCACCATCGATGCTAGCGGCGTTTCTGGACGCGGTGGCAAGATCACCGTCACCGGCGGCAAAGACGTTACGTTGGCCGCTGCGACGATCACCGCCAACGGTGCCAAAGGCGGCGGCAAGATCAGCATTGGCGGCGGCTTTCATGGCAAGGACGCGGCAGTTCGCAATGCCACGATAACGCGAATCAATCCCTTCACCCAACTGCAAGCCGACGCAACTGAAAAGGGCGATGGCGGTGACGTCGTGGTTTGGTCGGATCAGAAAACCGATTTTTATGGCACGATCTCCGCCAAAGGCGGTTCGGCGGGCGGCGACGGCGGCACCGTTGAAGTCTCGTCTCACGATGCCCTGCTGTTTGGCGGAACCGTTACCACCTTGGCCAGTCAGGGCCGCAACGGCAGTCTATTACTCGATCCGCGCAACATCACCATCGACAGCAGCGGCCAGTACCCGCAATTCGATTTCGAAGACCCCAATCCGACCAACACACTGGGCGTCACATCCGGCTTCGGCGCCGGCACTTCGGTACTGTGGAGCACCAACGTGGCCGTCACGAATCCCTATGACGACTTCGGCGGCCAGGATGCCGGCGCGGTTTATTTATACAACGGCTGGTCCGGGGCGCTGATCGCGACGGTCACCGGTAGCCACGCCGATGATCGCCTCGGCAGTGGAGGGATCACCCAGCTGGTTAGCCAAAATACCAATACCAACGTCAACGTCTCGTTCAATTCGCTGGGCAACTTTTTGATTTCCAGTCCGCATTGGGATGGTGGCAAGGGGGCGGTGACCTGGTCCAGCGGTACCACCGGCTTGAGCGGCACCGTATCGTCAGCCAACAGTTTGGTCGGCAGCTCGGCAAGCGATGCCGTGGGTAGCGGCAGTATCGTGTTGGTCGATAATTATTACGGCGCGACTGGTCACACTTGGAGCAACGACAACGGCTATTTGAAATATCTGGTCCTGAACCCGCAATGGAATGCCAGCACCGGTGCGGTCACGATGGGCAGTGCTTTGAGCGGAATATCCGGTGTCATTTCATCTTCCAACAGCTTGGTAGGTGGTGCCGCTGGAGACCAAGTCGGCAGTAGTGGGATCACGCAATTTGTCACCGAGTTTCACGATTACAACAGTAGCGGCGCGTTGATTACCGGCACCGAGTATTACCGAAATTTTTTCGTGATCGCCAGTCCGCATTGGCAGAACGGTGCCAGCGCCGACGCCGGTGCGGTCACTTGGGCCAGCGGCTTGGCCGCATTGACCGGCACCGTTTCTTCGTCGAACAGCCTGGTCGGTGGCAATGCCAACGACCAGATCGGTAGCGGCGACATCAAAGCGCTTTATTACTCCAGCAGTACCAACTATACCAGTCAACCCAGCGACACCCCGCCGCACGGCCACGTTAACACTTACCGTACCGACGCGGCGTATGTGGTCGCCAGCCCGCATTGGGACGGCGACAAAGGTTCAGTCACCTGGCTCAATGCCGCCACCGGTTACGCGTCCGGCGGCGCGACTGCCGGTTTCGCGGTATCGTCCGCCAACAGTCTGGTCGGCGCGACCGCCGGCGATCTGGTCGGCAGCGGCGGCATCCAGTTACTCAGCCACTACACCAGCCGCAGCCCCGATACCGGCTATACTTCAACTCATCCGTATTACTTGATACTCAGTCCCCATTTCAACAATGGCGGCTCAACCGCCGACGCCGGCGCGATCACCTGGGGCGACGGCCGCACCATCACCTACGGCACCGTCACGACGACGGACTTATTCGGAAACACGCTAACGAATATCCCGACCGAAACCAGCACCAACAACGGCGGCGTATCCGGTGTCATCGGCAGCGGCAACAGCTTGGTCGGCAGCCATGCCGGAGACCAGGTTGGTAGCGGCGGCGCCAGTTACCTAGGGCAAGATCCGGGTTACATGGTACTTAGTCCGCTATGGAATGGCAGCGCCGGTGCGGTGACCTTTTGGAACGCCACTGCCACGAAGACCGGCACCTTGGGCTCGGCCAACAGTCTGGTCGGTACGACCGCCAACGATCATGTCGGAGGGGGAGGAATCTTGTTGAAAGACGGTTATTATCTGGTGTTGAGCCCTGATTGGGACAACGGCGGAGCCACCGATGCCGGGGCGGTCACCTGGGGCAGCAAAACGAGCGGCGTCAGCGGCGCGGTCGGCGCGGGAAACAGCCTGGTCGGCAGTACCGCCAACGACGGTGTCGGCAGCGATGCGAATAATATTATCGACGTGGGCGTGGCCGATTACGTGGTCCTAACCCCCACCTGGGATAACGGCGGTAATGCCGATGCCGGCGCCGCCAGTTGGGGTAGTTTCGGCAGCGGTGTCAGTGGCGCTATCAGTAGCAGCAACAGCTTAATTGGAAGTCATACCAACGACCGAGTGGGTAGCGGCGGCGTAGTAACAGCCTTTAATGGTGTAGATACCGCAAACAACTGGGCTTACACCTATTTTTACGGCGTGATCAGCCCGCATTGGGACAGTGATCGCGGAGCTGTCACATTCGGCGCCGAAGCCAGCGGTATCCAAGGAACCGTTGGCTCTGGTAACAGCCTCGTCGGCGACACCGCAGCTGATCAGGTTGGCAGCGGCGGTGTCAAAGCCGGGCAATATACCGAATTGACTTACAACGGAAGCACTTGGTCAGGCACCCGCACTGCGTATTATTTGGTTATCAGCCCCAATTGGAGCGACGGCGGCAACGCGAACGTTGGGGCCGTTACCAAAACCGCGGCGGCCACAGGCATAACCGGAAGTATTAGCTCGGCAAACAGCTTGATCGGCGGTACCGCAGGCGATCAAATCGGCAGCGGCGGCGTCACGCTGTTGCCGTACGACTGGACCACGGGTAGCGGAGTAGGTCAGAAACAGTACCATCTGGATTATTACTCGATTGCGAGTCCTTATTGGGACAACGGCGCGACGGCCGATGCCGGCGCGGTGACCTGGGGCAGCGTCACCACGACGGCCGGCGCGGCGTCGCCGTTGACCGGCAATGCCAGCGCGGCCAACAGTTTGGTCGGTACTCACGCCAACGACCGCGTCGGCAGTGGCGGCGTGGTCGCACTGCCGGCGGAATATAACAACGCGACGCGGGTGGGCTATGTTGTGATCAGCCCGAACTGGGGTAACGGCACCGACACGCAGTTGGGTGCGGTGACATGGGGCAGCCGCCTGACCGGCGCTTTAGGGGCGGTGAGCAGCAGCAACAGCCTGATAGGCGGCACCTCCGGCGATCAGGTCGGCAGCGGCGGCGTCACGGTTTTGACGAACGGTTACGATCCTATCAACGGCGTCTCGAGTTATAACTACTTGGTGCTAAGCCCGCACTGGCATAGTGGCGCCAACGCCGATGCCGGCGCGGTGACCTGGGTCGCCGAAAAAACCGGCTTCGCCTATGGCGAGAGCAGCCAAGGCGCGGTGGTTGGGATCGGTAATAGCTTTGTCGGCAGCCAGGCCGGCGATCAGGTCGGCAGCGACGGGGTCATAGACTTGGGCGTATCTTATTTAGTCGGTAGCCGGCACTGGCATAACGGTTCCGCGGCGGATGCCGGCGCGCTATCCTGGGCGCGCGCCAGTATCGGCGGAGCTGGCGCGGTGTCGGCCAGCAATAGCATGATCGGTAGTTACAGCAATCAGGACGTCGGCCTGAACCAAGTTAGATTAACCGTTAACTACAATACCTACTATTACGACTATCTGGTCATCGATACCGATTGGCGCAACGGCGGATTGGCGAACGCCGGCGCCGTGACCTACGGCGATGCCTTCTACGGTATTTTCGGCGAGGTTTCGGACGCGAACAGCGTTGTCGGCACCACGGCGAACAGCGGCATCAGCTTCGATACCGGCGGCCCTTGGGTGGATTACTATCAATATGCCGGTACCAACTATTTCAGCCTGCTGCCCGGCTTTGCCTACGACCACGGCGATACCTTCGTGGTCAGCTTCGCCAACGAAAATAGCGGCCGGGTAACCTCGGGTGCTACCGATCCGAGTCGCATTACTTATGGTATGGCGGTCGGCAAGGACATGACCATAGCCCCGGACGTTTTGACCAATCTACTCGGCTGGGGTACCAACGTCACGCTACAAGCCAGCAACGACATCACTGTTAACAGCGCGCTCAATGTCGCCGGGCTTTTCAGTTCGTCAGCGACCCTGAAATTGGAGGCGGGACGCAGCATTTACGTCAATGCCGACATCACCACCGACGGCGGCAACTTAGTGCTGCACGCCAACGATTTGGCCGCCAACGGCGTTGTCGACGCTGATCGCGCGGCCGGCAATGCCGTTATCGAAGTTGCCAACGGTGTCACGATAGATGCCGGCGCCGGTTCGGTCACCATGGAGTTGCGCGACGGCACCGGCAACACCGAGGACGACAGCGGCAACATCACCCTGGCGGGACAAATCCTGGCCGATACCATCAGCATTATCCATCGCGGCACCGGCGGCGCGAGCGGCAGCAAGAATATCGTTTTAAACAGCGGCGCGAGCTTGACCGCCAGCGGCAGCGGGGATGCGCTGGTTTTGGCGGCCGCCAGCGGCGGCGAGTTGATCAACAATGTCGGCAACGGCGTACTGTCCGCCGCCAACGGTCGTTGGCTGGTGTATATGCACAGTCCATCCGGCTCGACCGAGGGAGGCCTGACTGGGGCGGCGGGTTCGGCTCTCCCCAGGCTATACAACAAAACTTACGATGGCAACGCGCCGGCAACAATCGTCGCGGGCAATCACCTGATCTATGACTACCAGCCTAGCCTGAGAGTCGACGTCGGCAACATCAGCAAAACCTACGGCGACGCCGATCCGAGCGCGAGCAGCGCGTTTTCGGGTTACGTCAACGACGACGGCGTGACGGACTCCGCCACCGTTGCGGGTTTAAGTGGCACGCCCAGTTTTAGCATCGTCGGCGGAACGGCCGGCACTGCCCGCGCGGTCGGCAGCTATACCGTCAACGGCGCGGTCGGTTCGGCCGCGATCAGTGGCGGGGCCGGTTATTCGACGACAATAGGCACCGGAGGCGCCAGCGGAACCTTAACGGTCAACAAAAAAACGCTGACCGTGACCGCCAGTGACGACAGCCGCGCTTACAACGGCTTGGGCTACAGTGGCGGTCACGGTGTCAATATCACCGGCTTCGTCAACAGCGAAACCTCAAGCGTATTGGGCGGCAGCGTTAGCTACGGCGGCACCTCGCAAGGCGCGACCAACGCGGGTAGCTACACCATTACCGGGAGCGGATACACTGCCAGCAACTATGATTTCAGTTATGTCAACGGCACCTTAACCATCACGCCGTTCGTGGTTAGTCTGACCGGCAATCGGGCCTTTAACGGCAGTACCAACGTGGCGGCCGGTATCTTCTCGACCGGCAGTTTGGTCGGCGGCGAAACCCTAAGTCTGAGCGGCACCGGCACCGTCGCCAGCAAGAACGTCGGCACCGGCAAAGCGGTGACGCTGGGGACTTTGGCGCTGGCCGACGGCAGCAACGGCGGCTTGGCCAGCAACTATACGCTGAGCGGCGGCACGCATACCGCGGATATTTCAGCAGCCAGCGTGACCGTCAGCACCAGCGACGTCAGCAAGGTTTATGACGGCGGCACCAGCGCAGCCGGCACCGCCACGCTGACCGGCGGTACGCTGTACGGCAGCGATAGTCTGAGCGGAGGGACATTCGCTTTCACCGACAAAAACGTCGGCAGCGGTAATAAAACGGTGAGCGTCAGCGGCGTGACCGTCAGCGACGGCAACAGCGGCGCCAACTATTCGGTGAGCTATGCCAATAACACCAGCAGTACCATCACGCCGTTCGTGGTCAGTCTGATCGGCAATCGGGCCTTTAACGGCAGTACCAACGTGGCGGCCGGTATCTTCTCGACCGGCAGTTTGGTCGGCGGCGAAACCCTAAGTCTGAGCGGCACCGGCACCGTCGCCAGCAAGAACGTCGGCACCGGCAAAGCGGTGACGCTGGGGACTTTGGCGCTGGCCGACGGCAGCAACGGCGGCTTGGCCAGCAACTATACGCTGAGCGGCGGCACGCATACCGCGGATATTTCAGCCGCCAGCGTGACCGTCAGCACCAGCGACGTCAGCAAGGCCTACGACGGCGGCACCACGGCGGCCGGCACCGCAACCATCACGAGCGGCTCGCTGTACGGCAGCGACAGCCTCAGCGGCGGCACCTTTGCCTTCACCGACAAAAACGTCGGTAGCGGCAACAAGACGGTGACTGTTAGCGGCGTGACCGTCAGCGACGGCAACAGCGGCGCCAACTATTCGGTGAGCTATGCCAATAACACCAGCAGTACCATCACGCCGTTCGTGGTCAGTCTGATCGGCAATCGGGCCTTTAACGGCAGTACCAACGTGGCGGCGGGCATTTTCTCGACCGGCAGCTTGGTCGGCGGCGAAACCCTGAGCCTGAGCGGCACCGGCACGGTAGCCGATAAAAACGTCGGCACCGGCAAAGCGGTGACGCTGGGGACTTTGGCGCTGGCCGACGGCAGCAACGGCGGCTTGGCCAGCAACTATACGCTGAGCGGCGGCACGCATACCGCCGATATTTCAGCCGCCAGCGTGACCGTCAGCACCAGCGACGTCAGCAAGGTTTATGACGGCGGCACCAGTGCAGCCGGCACCGCCACGCTGACCGGCGGTACGCTGTACGGCAGCGATAGTCTGAGCGGCGGGACATTCGCTTTCACCGACAAAAACGCCGGCAGCGGTAATAAAACGGTGAGCGTCAGCGGCGTGACGGTGAGCGACGGCAACAGCGGCGCCAACTATTCGATCAGTTACGTCAATAACACCAGCAGTACCATCACGCCGTTCGTGGTCAGTCTGACCGGCAATCGCGCCTATAACGGCAGTACCAACGTGGCGGCCGGCATCTTCTCGACCGGCAGCTTGTTCGGTAGCGAAACCCTGAACCTGAGTGGCTCCGGCACGGTCGCCGATAAAAACGTCGGCACCGGCAAAGCGGTGACGCTGGGGACTTTGGCGTTGGCCGACGGCAGCAACGGCGGCTTGGCCAGCAACTATACGCTGAGCGGCGGCACGCATACCGCGGATATTACGGCTTACCAGGTCAACCTCACCGGCAGTCGTAGTTACGACGGCACCACCGCCATCAATGCCGCCAGTTTGACGACCTCTACTCTGGTCGGCGGTGAAACACTGACCCTGACCGGAGTCGGAGCGGTCGCGGATAAAAACGTCGGCACCGGTAAAACGGTTGCACTAGGCTCGTTGGCTCTCAGCGATGGCAGTAACGGCGGTCTGGCCAGCAACTATACCTTGATTGGCGGTGACTTTAGAGCCGACATCAGCCCAGCCAACCTGGTTTTGACCACCGGCGACATTATCAAAACTTACGACGGCACCACGTCCGCCTCGGGCACCCCAATCATCAAAGCCGGCAGCGGTAGCCAACTCTTCGGCGCGGACAGCTTATCCGGCGGTGTGTACACATTTATCGATAAGAACGCCAGCGGTGGCGGCATCGTGACGGTTAGCGGTATTAGCGTTTCCGACGGCAACGGTGGCAACAACTACGCAATCAGTTACAGTGATAACACTACCAGCATAATTTTGCCTTACGTCATCCATTTAACCGGTTCGAGGGTGTTCGACGGCAGTAACCTTGTAAATGCCGATGTTTTCAATTTAGGCACCTTGGTCGGCAATGAAACTCTGTCGCTAAGCGGGGCTGGTCAAATGTCGGATAGCAGCGCCGGTATCGATAAACCGGTCGATCTTGGAACCTTGGCCTTGAGAGACGGCGGTAATGGCGGCTTGGCCAGCAATTACACGCTAGCCGGCGGCAATCCAGTTGTCACCATCCTACAAAGCCCTGCCGTCGATACGCCAACTGATATCGTCGACGCCGGTACCGCTGTACCGAACAGTGGCGGAAATGGCAGTGCGGCTGACGGCTCCAACGGTGGCGGTAAAGCCGGCGGCTTGGCGCTTTCGGCGCTACGCGGTACCGACAGCAACCGGACCGTGCAATTCAATATTGCGGACTCGGGGATCAATGGCGGTGGAAGTACCACCACCGGTTTGACGACGGGTGATACGGCGCCTACGCAATTAGGCAATACCGTGCATTTATTGGCGTCCCAAACCTTGGTAGCGGGAGGTCAGGTGCAGATCGTCGCCAACGTTGAGGTTAATAACTATTCAAGTGGATTTAGTTTTGCGCTACCAGCCGGAGTACTGCCTACAACGGCGGGAGACAGCACGGTTTCGGCAAAAATGGGTAACGGCGAGCCGTTACCCGCTTGGCTGAGTTTTAATAGCCAATCGTTAAGCTTCAGTACTGACAGCGTTAGCGCCGCGCAGTTGCCGCTACAAGTCGTGATCACTCAGACCAGTGCGAGCGGCCAACAAAAATCGATTATGTTGACTATCGAAAAACAAGACCAAGCGATCTAAATCTACAGCAATAAATGCTGATCGAACCTGGGAGCTGTTGATCGGTTTTACCGAATAGGCTTGGCTATGCGCGTGCCTTTCGGCAGCTGATGGCAGTAGGCTAAATGAAGTTTCCCCGGATCTATTCGGGGTTTATTCCCGATGAACGCTGGCGGTGCGCCTGGATAATACCCGGTTTTCACCACCCTTCGGGATTGCCCATGCGACACATCATGCTTTCATTCAGCTTTTTGCTACTTTCCTGGCAAGTTCACGCTCACGGCCCGACGCCGCAAAAAGCCAAGGAATCGGTGACGATTCAAGCACCGCTCGCCAAGGTTTGGAGCGAATTAAAAAACTTCGACGACATTGCCAATTGGCATAGCGACTTAAAAAAGAGCACGGGTGACGGCAAGAATCAGTCCGGCGGTCTGCGTACGTTGACGTTTCAAAACGATGAAACCATCACTGAAGAACTGGATTATTACAACGAAGCCGAACACGAATACAGCTACCGGTTGAAAACCGAAAATACCAAAGCGATTCCGACCAGTTCGCATACGGTCGATGTGAAAGTCACGGCAGGGGAGACCGCCGACAGCAGCGTGGTAACCATCAAAAGCCGATTCTACCGCGGCGATACCGGCAATACCCCGCCGGACAATTTAAGTGACGAAGCGGCGGTTAAAGCAATGACGCAGTTTTTCAAGAACGGCTTGAGCGGCTTGAAAGCGAAGCTGGAGAAATAAATCTAAAGGCAGTCTCGGCAATTCGTCAGTCCTGCTGACTTAGAAATGATGGCGCCAGCGAGTGTTGTGTGTTGATTTCAATAACCTCGCGTATTTGCGGGCGCCAAATTTATGTATGGTCGGAATCAACATAACATTAGCCTCAAGGCTATGTTGCTGTTGTTAGCATGTAAACCCGCAAAAAAATCGCCCCTTGCGGGGCGATCTGTTGTCTGAGGTTTTACGGATTGGGTCCGTTGTGGCAGCTAAAACAACTCACTTGATAACCCGCCGGCCAATTCTTAATACCAAACTCGTCGGCATCAATGGTTTTCGCAACCTTTACCGCACTCAAGGGAGTGCCGGCGCTGGTCGTACCGTGGCAATAGCTACAGCTTGGCGTAGTGGCTGTGCCGTTTTTATTGGCGTCTTCGTGTTGCTTAACCCAGGCATCGCCGGTGGTATGCATGCCGTGCGGGCCGCCGTTTACCGTATTCGGTACCGTGGCATGGCAAGCCTTACATTCGGCTACCGTGCCGGCGTGTCCTTGCACGGCGATGCTTTGCAGGTTTTCGTCGGCATGTGTGGAGGGATACTCCGCGTGTGTCGCACCGTGACAAGCCTCGCATTGCAAGCCGCCGTGGCCTTTACTGAAGCGGTACAAGTTCAATCCGGGAACCGGCGTATTGGCATTGGTGGCAAAGGTATGATCTGTTGGCACAATCGCTTTGCCGGTGGCGTCGATGCCTGAAATCGCGCGTTTGCCGGGCGCGGCGCTATTGTGGCAAGACTCGCAGGTCGGCTCGTTGAACCAGCCTTGCCGAGTGGCACTACCGACCGCTTTCATATTGCCGTGACAGCTTTGGCAACTAATAGACGGATCGCCGCTGGCGTCCGTGGCGGTGGACATCGCGCCACGCAGACACTGCGTTACCGATCCCGGATGACATTGGTAACAAGCGCTGCGGTTGTCCAGGCTATCCAGGGTTAACTGGGTGGCAGGGTCTTTTACATCGGCATGTTTTAAATGCAAGGACTGGGTGAATGGCGCAATGCCGGTCATGCCGCCCATCACCGTGGTCTTGTTTTCCTTATCGAAATAGGCATTGCTGGCATGGCACGCCACGCAAAGAACCGGTTGCCCAGCATCGGCCGTCGCCAGTAAGCCTGCTGATTTGTAGCCTTTGCTATTCAATGTGGTCAGTGCATCGTTGAATAATTTACTCCCCGCCTGTTTTTCATCATGCAGACGCAGAATGTTACGCTTCCAATCTTTGTCGGGATCGGCATCGAACACCCAGCCCGCCACCGGTTTGGCAGCCGTTTGTGCGGCATTGTTATTGGTGTCAGTGGATGCGTGGCAGCCTTTGCAAGTCATCTCGTCGCTGACCGGCAATACGGTGGTGGCGCTAGCCAGTACTTTACCGCTCAGCGCATCCTTGGCGACGACCTTAACGGTGGGATAGAAGTTCTTGTTACCTTTGTCGTCGAAGGGCGTCACCGGAATACCCTCGGCCTCGAACCAGCCGAACGCTGTGTTGTAGGTCATCGGCGCGGGTGTTAGGGATGGCGTTTTGTTGCCGGGCATGGGGTTTCCGCTGGCGAGTCCGTCCAGGTTAACCCCGACATCCGGTGCCGGATTCAAGCCTACCAACTCGCCGACCCAAGACCAGAAATTGGTTTTGTTGGCGCTGCTGGTATTGATAGAGCCGCTACTGTCGGCGACTGCTTCATAAGTCAGCAACACGTTGCTACTGACTAACTTGCCGTTTTTGTCTTTCAATTGCGCATGCAAAGTGTTGTAGGGCGGCAAGATTGCGAACACGGAAAAATCCAGGCCGTCCATGCAATGCATACCTAAGTCATTCCAGGCCAGCAGGGTGTATTCGCCGACAGCCGTGGTATTTAATACCGTCACTGCGACCGTTTTGGAGGTCTTGCTGTCGCGGATGGTCACCGTGGCCGAGCCGGCTTTAAGACCTTTTATGGTAGCGAGATTATTGGCATAGCCGACGCTGGCAATTGAGTTGTCCGACGATTGAACGTTTACTGTGCCGGAGGCGTTGGTGACCGTGACGGTGGCAGTGCCGCCCACATTGACCGCCAATACGGCCGGCGAAATCGTCAAGACGGGAGAAGGGGCGCTGATGACTTTGACTTCCACGCGCTTCGAGCTCTTACGATCTCTCACCGTGACCGTCGTAGAACCAGCTTTTACACCCTTGATGCTACCGATACCGCTGGCGTAAGTGACTGTCGCCACACTGGTATTACTGGATTTTACACTGATGCTTCCGGATGATTTTGTGACCGCAATCTTGGCTAGTTCACCCACGAAGATTTCGACGGAATTGGGTTTGAGTTCAAGCGCCTGGACGCTACCAAATTCGCATACACCCAGAAAAATCAGCAAAAGCTGAAATATAAATAGACGTGCATTCATAATATCTCCCATGAATACGTTTTGATCGGATGGGTAATCGTTAATGAATTGCCCATATGAATGGAAGCAAACGGCCAACATCCGATACCGCGTCGCTTCTCGATGATGCTTAATTACTTTTTTTAATAAGGTTATTCAGTCGGCACAATAACCATTCAACATGAATTGAAGATGAAAATATAATGAAGTAATGATTAAGACTGGCGCAGCTTTTAGACCCGGAAGGCTTGAATCGGGGGTCTTGAGCCAGTTGCTTGGGAAAGGGATTTGCAGGCTTACAACCGGGAGTTCCGGTCGCAAGCGCCCATTCACAGCGTTGTTAAACCGGTTAGCTCTGAGTCTATCGAAGCGCACACCGGCCTAGGCTTCGACTCGCTCAGCCCGAACGGCATGCCAGGGATAAATAGGGCCGGGTTAATAGGGAAGGGTCTGTTCCGCGCTAGCTGTGCTCATACAGTTCGCTGCCGGTATTGATAATACCTTGGCGACCAGCCAGCAGTGTCAATTCCGACATGGTTTTGACGTTTAATTTTTCTTTGATCGCCGTACTGTGGTTGCAGACGGTTTTGTAGCTCAAACATAATTTTTCCGCCGCTTGACGGGTACTCAAACCATTGGCCAGCAGGCAAAAAATGTCGAATTCGCGCGGCGACAGCGATTTAACCTTATATGCCTCATCCTGGCCGATAGCCATATTCACCGCCAATTGCTGCGCCAAAGCCGGTTCGATATACGTGCCGCCTTCCGCCAGCGTGCAGACTGCGGTCACCAGCGTGTCCGGCTCATTATTTTTGGTGATGTAACCTTTGGCGCCGGCCTTGATCGCGCGGGTGACATAGACCAGTTCGTTATGAATCGAAAATACCAATATCTTGCAATGGGGATAGCGAACCAATAAGCGCCGCACCGATTCCAAACCGCCCAGACCGGGCATGGATAAATCCATCACCACCACATCCGGCGTCTGCTTGTCATATACCTGGCAAGCGGTCTCGCCCCTATCGGCTTCATAGACGGCGCCTATTCGTTCCGACAAGGATAAATAAGTCTTGTAACCGGCTCTGACCACCGCATGGTCGTCTACTAATAAAACGCTGATTTTATTCGCCACTAACTACGTGTCCTGATTGGTTTTTGGTGTGGATGAGCAAGAAACGCCCCCGGCAGAACCGGTGCTATCCCTAGCTGGCGCTTCTTGCCCCGCCATGATGCCGATTTTTATGCCGGGAAACCATGGGAGCTTTTCCCGTTTTGCCACGGCGTGCGGCTGCGTGCGACCGGGAAAACTTCCAGGACTTTTTTCGCGGAATTCCCAGGCTATTTATGGATTATTCCGTAACGCCCGATAGGCCGCCTTCTTTACCATTTGCGCCAGCATGGCCCGGTAGGTCTAAGTCAATATTGTGTGCGACTTGATTGAGATTGCTGATGTGAAAAGTGAAGGAGATTTCTGCCGCAAAGCAAAATCTCGCGTCACGGATGGACGCCAAAATTAAGCGCAGCGTGTGATTGATTTTGCCCGGAAATGCCGATGGCGTTATCCGCTTTTAACGGAAGGCTCCCCTAACCAACCGATTTGCCGGGCCATGCAACCTAATAAACAACATAGGAGGATTCATGCAAATTTCACGGTTTGCCAAGCAGGTATCGACCACGGCCTTAGTCACGGCTGCGGCCTTGGCCGTGTCGTCATCGGCGCAAGCGAATAAAGAACTGGAACAACTAGCCAAGCAAAACACCAACTGGGTGATGCAGACCAAGGATTACGGTTCGACGCATTTCAGCGAAATGATCGACATCAACGCCAACAACGTCAAAAATCTGAAAGTGGCGTGGTCGTTTTCCACGGGCGTGCTCAACGGTCATGAAGGTGGACCTCTGGTTGTTGATGGCATCATGTACGTGCACACCCCTTACCCTAACAACGTCTTCGCCATCAGCCTGGATGAGCCCGATAAAATCCTTTGGCAGTTCAAACCCAAGCAAAATCCAGCGGCGCGCGCCGTCGCTTGTTGCGACGTGGTCAACCGGGGCTTGGCCTATGCGCCGGCCGGCAAAGATTATCCGGCTACCATTTTCTTAAACCAGCTGGATGGTCATGTGGTGGCGATTAACGCCAAGACCGGCGAAGTACTGTGGAAAATGGAAAACTCCGACATCGCCATGGGTTCGACGTTGACCGTCGCACCGTTCGTGGTGAAAGACAAGGTCATCGTCGGTACTTCCGGTGCCGAGTTGGGGGTGCGCGGTTACGCCACCGCTTACAACATCAAAGATGGTAAGCAAGCCTGGCGCGTTTACGCCACCGGTCCGGATGAAGACATCAAATTATCCAAAGACTTCAACAGCGCTAACCCACATTACGGCCAATTCGGTTTGGGTCTGAAAACCTGGGAAGGAGACGCCTGGAAAATCGGCGGTGGCACCAACTGGGGCTGGTACGCTTACGACAGCGACTTAGAAATGTTGTATTACGGCTCCGGTAACCCGGCGCCGTGGAACGAAACCATGCGTCCCGGCGACAACAAATGGACCATGACCATCTGGGGCCGCGATGTAAACACCGGCGAAGCCAAGTTCGGTTACCAAAAAACCCCGCATGACGAATGGGACTACGCCGGCGTCAACTACATGGGTCTGTCCGAGCAAATGGTCGACGGCAAAATGACCAAACTGCTGACGCACCCGGACCGTAACGGCTTGGTGTATACCTTGAACCGCGAAAACGGCAGCTTGGTCAATGCCTTCAAAATCGACGACACCGTCAACTGGGTGAAAAAAGTCGATCTGAAAACCGGTCTGCCGATCCGCGATCCGGAATATTCGACACACATGGACCACCAAGCCACCGGTATCTGCCCGTCGGCGATGGGTTACCACAACCAGGGTATCGAGTCTTACGATCCGAACAAAAAACTGTTCTTCATGGGCACCAACCATATCTGCATGGACTGGGAACCGTTCATGCTGCCTTACCGGGCCGGCCAGTTCTTCGTCGGCGCGACCTTGAACATGTATCCGGGTCCCAAAGGCACTTTGGGTCAAGTCAAAGCCATGAATGCCGTCACCGGCAAAATGGAATGGGAAGTTCAGGAGAAATTCGCGGTCTGGGGCGGTACCACAGCCACAGCCGGCGACTTGGTGTTCTACGGCACTTTGGACGGCTATATCAAAGCCCGTCATTCCAAAACCGGCGAAGAGCTGTGGAAGTTTAAATTGCCTTCCGGCGTCATCGGCCATCCGATTACCTATAAACACAACAACAAGCAGTATGTGGCGATTTATTACGGTGTCGGCGGCTGGCCTGGCGTAGGTCTGGTATTTGACTTGGCCGATCCGACTGCCGGTCTGGGTGCAGTGGGTGCGTTTAAAGAGTTGGCGCACTACACCCAAATGGGTGGCGGCGTGATGGTGTTCGCGTTGTAGAAAGCTTTCCTGGTTCCCACGCGCTGCGTGGGAATTCAGGTTAACCGCGCTGCGGTGGCGATGATCTGCCGCAGCGCGGTTACTAAGGCGTTCCTGCGCAGCGCGTGGGAACGAGGCAACGAGTCTACTTAATTCCTAGAATCACTATGAAAACAAGCACACGCATTGTGGCTGCGTTGGCATTGGGCTTTGGTTTTTCCACAGTTCAAGCCGAACAGCCGGTTTTAAAAGTCTGCACGGCTGAAAACGAAATGCCTTACTCCAATAAAAACGGCGAAGGCTTTGAAAACAAATTGGCGCAGTATGTGGCCGAAGAACTGGGCCGCAAATTGGAAACCGTCAGTTGGACCGACCCGCGCTACTTTATCCGCGATTATCTGGATAAAGGCTTGTGCGACGTGGTGATGGGCGTCGATGCCGGCGACCCACGTTTGTTGACCACGGCACCTTACTACAGGTCCGGCTACGTGTTTATCAGCCGCGAAAAAGACGGGTTGGACTTGCAGAACTGGGATAGCCCGGCCTTAAAGCAAGCCCAGCGGATTGCTTTCGCACCGGGCTCTCCGGCCGAAACCATGCTGCGGGCCATCGGCCGTTACAACGATATGTTCAATTACCAACAAGAGTTGGCCGGCTTCAAGTCCAAACGTAACCAGTACGTCAAGTACGACAACGACAAACTGGTCAACGAAGTGGCTTCCGGCAAAGCGGAAATCGCCATCTTGTGGGGACCCGCCGCGGCCCGCTACGTGAAGGCATCGGCTACGCCGCTGACGATGACTGTCATTCCGGACAACGCCAAGCGCGCCGACGGTGAAAAGGTGGGTTTGCATTACAGCACTTCCATTGGCGTGCGTAAGGACGACAGCGCTTTGCTGGGGCAATTGAACAAAATCATCAAAGACGGGCAGGACAATATCGAAGCGTTGCTGGAAGCGGAAGGCATTCCGTTGCTGGATCAACCCGAAACCGCCGTGTCCATGAACTAAACAGGAAACCTTGAATGAAATTGAAAACATTTTTGACTGGCGCCGTGCTGTCGATGTCAGCGGTGGCGGCAAGTACGGCCCAGGCCGACATCACCCTGCGCCATGCCTTGACCGGGGAAGCGCTGGATTTGAGTTTTGCCAAAAAAGGCGGTAACACCGACAAATTCAAGCAATTCATGCAAACCGGCAAAAACCCGTATAACGGCGATGCCGAAGCGGCAAAAAAAGGCGAGAGCTTGTACATGACCGGTTGCTCGGGCTGCCACGGCCATGAAGCCGAAGGCAAACTCGGCCCCGGTCTGGCCGACGACTACTGGACTTATCCGCGCGGCCTGACCGACCAGGGCTTGTTCGAAATCCTGTTCGGTGGCGCCAACGGCATGATGGGGCCGCAGTACGTCAACTTCAGCACCGACGACATGCTGCACATCATGTCTTTCTTACGCAGCATTTACAAAGGCGATCCGAAGAAAGCGGAGTGGTTGAAATAAACGCCCTCACCCTAGCCCTCTCCCCGAGGGAGAGGGAATAAAGCCACTATACAGCTAACTCCAGGCGGCTTGAGTTTGCCTTGGAAGTAGGTATTGAACCCTCTCCCCAGGGGAGAGGGCAGGGTGAGGGTTATCCAACAATTTATTAGGAGATCAACATGAACAAATTAGTAATGTTAGGCGCGGTCCTGCTGGCTTTTGGCCTGTCCGGCGCAGCAAAAGCCTACGACGGCACCAAATGCAAAGAAGCCGGCAATTGCTGGGAACCAAAACCGGGTTATCCGGCGCAAGTGGCGGGCAGCAAATACGACCCGAAACACGATCCCAACGAGCTGAACAAACAAGCGCAATCGATCAAGGAAATGGAAGCCCGCAACGCCAAACGTACTGAATTGCTGGCGAAAACCGGCAAGTTCGTTTACGACGTCGAAGGCCAATAAGCACCGGGTGGGTCGGGATGCGCAGTGCGCACGCCGACAGTGACCACGAGGATAGAACCCTTAGGACGCCGCCAGGGATGGCGGTAACTAATGATGCGGAGGGAATCGAAGATTATTCTGCCGAAGCGAAGACCAGGGAATGCCCAAGGCAACGGCGTGCTCAACCCATGCAAGCTGTTTAAGAACTTCGCGAGTGCAGTAGCCTTTAAACAGCTTCTAAACGAAACCTCACGGCTCCGGGCCGTTGCTATGCCGCTTAGATCACGACGGCCCGTTATCAGCGGCGCGTATGTCTGCAATTGGCGGCATGGCAACCCAGCACCGGAGTTTTTTTTGCGGTATTGGCTTTAATCAACAGCGCTCAATTAGCTATGACAAGCAAGCAAACCCTCAGCGACTGGCGCGCCAGTGCGTTGCAGTTGGAACAACAAATCAACCAGGTCGTCGTCGGCCAGCAGGCGGCGGTAAGAAATCTGCTGATAGCCGTATTCGCCCGCGGCCATGTGTTGCTGGAAGGCCAGGTCGGCGTGGGCAAGACTACCTTATTGCGGGCCATCGCCCAAGGTCTGGGCGGTCACTACCAGCGTATCGAAGGCACCATCGACTTAATGCCGGCCGACTTGATCTATTACACCTATTTAAATCAAGAAGGCCGGCCCTGCGTCGATCCCGGCCCTTTGTTGAAGCAGGGCGAACAGCTGTCCGTGTTCTTTTTTAACGAAATCAACCGGGCCCGGCCGCAAGTGCATTCGCTGCTGTTGCGGGTGATGGCCGAGCGTAGTATCGGCGCGTTCAATCGCGAATACCGGATGCCGCACATTCAGGTATTTGCCGACCGCAATCGGGTGGAAAAAGAAGAAACCTTTGAATTGCCGGCGGCCGCTCGCGACCGGTTTTTCATGGAAATCAACATCAACACACCCAGTGACGACACCGTGCTGGACGATTTGCTGTTCAATCCGCGTTACCACGATGTCGATGCCTTGATCGGGGAAATGGCCGCCAGCCAAATACCTTATTACCAGCTCAACGACTGGGCGGCGGCGATTCAAGACAGCATCCAGCCCAGCGCCGCGTTGCGCCAATACGCCTTGGATTTATGGAAAGCCACCGCCGATCCCGGCGCATTCGGCATCGCTTTAGCCGATGTGGAGATGAACAACCTGTTGCAGGCCGGCGCCAGTCCGCGCGGCGTCAGCTATATGATACGTGCCGCCAAAGTTCGGGCCTGGCTGGAAAATCGCGACAGCCTGTTGCCGGAGGATTTACAGGCGGTTTTCGCCGTCACCATGTCGCACCGGATATTCCTGAACCCGATGTATAGCTATCGCCAAGACGACATTATTCCCACCTTGATAGACAGCATACTCAACCAAATCGCCGCACCGTAACAGTCATGAACATTAAATCGATTCTGCACGCCATGCTGCCGCATGCCGGCCTCGGCCACTTATTGGACACCTATTTAACTTGGTCCGGCGTCGGCTTTATTTGCTCGTTTATCGCCAGTAGCTTGGATAAACATGCCGACGTCCCTTACGCCGCGTATTACACCAGCGCCTTGAACGACGCGGTGGGCTTTAAGTTCTGGATTTTATTGGCGGTGGTCGGCACCTTACTGTTTTGTCTGAGCCTGCCGGTGTTATATCTATCGCTGCATTTTCCCGCCTTGACCGAATTCAGCCGGCGCTTGCGGCGGTTTACCTACACGTTTTTTCTGGTGGCCTTCGACGAGGGCGGCCTGATGATCGGCATTCTGACCGCCAATTTTATCGATACTAGCGAGCGCATCTCGCTGCTGGCTAACAAATCGTTCTTGTTCAGCGATGTCGGTTTTTTCACGATCCTGGCTTTATGTCTGCTTAACTCCCTACTATGGCTGTTCGGCGAAGCCATCCATAGCCGTAATGCGCAAACGTACTCAGGCGTAGTGGCCTTATTGATGCGGGTGCCGCTCAAATTTTCCATTCCCGGCTACTTGGTTGTGACGGCCGTGCTGGCCAATTTAGTTGTCAGCCAATAAGGTACTCGCTAAAACGATGTCGGCCACGATAAAGCCTTTCCAATACCGCCTGCCACGCCCGGCAGTCGGTGTATTTCCCGGCGCGCACCCCGGACAGATGGTCGGCAACGGCCAATTGTTCAAGCGCCATGACACCTTGATCGCCCGTCCGGACCCCAGACGCATCGATCTGCGGGCCAGCCTGCTCGACCCGTTCGGAAATTATCAAGTGCGGGTGCAGCAACAACACAGTGCTATCGACGTGTATTTACTGGCCGATTTGTCTGCTTCCATGCGTTTCGGCGGCAATAACGACAAGCGCCGTGTAATGGCCGATATGCTGTTATCGATTGCCGCATCGGCCCTGGAATACGGCGATAACGTAGGGTTTATTGCGGCTAACCAGCTGGTGCTCACCGACTGTTATTTGCCGGCTGGTAAACACCTAGGTCGGATTCAATCGACAGCAAAACGCCTGGAAACACTCGACCTGCAACCCGGTTCGGCCGGTTTGCAGCAAGCCCAACGCTATCTACCCAAGCATCGAGCCTTGGTGTTTCTGGCGTCGGATTTTCATTTTCCGTTGCCGCAGCTGCAAGCCATTTTACAGAACTTGCGTCGCCACGACCTGATACCGCTGGTGCTGTGGGACCAAACCGAATACAGCCGCTTACCGGATTGGGGGCTGTTTCAAATTCAGGATCTGGAATCCGGCAAGCGCCGCACGCTGTGGTTGCGTCCCGGTTTGAAGCGCAAGATAGAACAGGCATTTGCCCAGCGCCGGGAGCAATTGCAACAGCAGTTTCGGGCCTCGGGCTGTGAGCCGCTGTTTATCGACAACGGCTACCGCGCCGAGCAGCTGGGGCAATATTTTTTAAGGAGAGCCGGGTGACAGTGGCCGTGAAAGGGCTTTTTCGCGGTTCGGCATGGGCATTCGTCACGCTGCTGCTGGCGGCGTGTTCCGGTACGTCCAGCCAAGCACTACGCGATTTTCAACTGCAAACGCCGCGGCCGTTCGGGTATGTGATCGGCGATACCTTACCGCAGCGTATTGTGCTTGAAACGCGCGCCGGTATGGAGTTGGAGCGTAGCAGTCTGCCGACGCCGGGCCGCTTGAATCGCTGGTTACAACTGAACGCGGTGACTGTGCAGGAAACGGCCGGCAATGACGGCAAGCGCTATCAAATCGATCTGCAATATCAGCAATTTTACGCACCGCTGGAAGTGAAAGCCTTGAGCATACCCGGTTTTACCTTGCGCTTTCAGCAGCACGGGCAAACTCTAGAACAGCCGGTCGCGGCCTGGACCTTCACGACCGCGCCATTGCGGGAGTTGGTGGTCAGGCAGGATGAACACGGCGAATACATGCGCCCGGACCAAGCGCCGAGCTTGTTGGATGACGCGGCAATTGTCCGGCGCTTATGCGTGTCGCTGACGGTGGCGCTGGGCATCGCTTTGCGTTTGGCTTGGCTTTACGGTTATTTACCGGGACTACCGAAACGCAGCGTATTCAAGCGCGCGCAGCGTCAGTTGCAAAACCTTGGCCTTCAACAATTACCGCAAGCACTTGCCGCAGTGCATACGGCGTTTAACGGTCTTCACGGTAAGCCGGTGTTTTTGCACAAATTGGCCGAGTTTTATCAGGGCCACCCGGAATATCGCAGCATCGCTGACGAATTGACTTGGTTTTTCGATTATTCCAATCGTTACTTTTTCGGTGACGCTTCGATAATGCCGCAAGAACACGATCTGCAAAAACTCAAAACCCTGTGCCTGCATTGCCGGGAAATCGAGCGAGGCAGCCGATGAATTTGGGCTTTGAGTATCCTTGGGTCTTGCTCGGTTTGGGCTTATGCCTGTTGCCGATGTGGAGAATGGGAGTGGTCGCCAACCCCTATCCCTGGCTGGCGATATTGCCTGTCGACCCACTATCGCTGGCTATCAGCGCCTTGATCCGCTTGCTGGGCGTGCTGGCGATAGGCGGGTTGATTCTGGGCTTGGCCGGTGCCTATCAGCAAGAACAGCAAGTGGAGCGCATCGGCCACGGCGCACACATCGTCATGCTGTTGGATCGCAGTAACAGCATGGACAACACCTTCGCCGGCAAGACGCCGGAAACCCAAGGCGAGGAATCCAAAGCCAACGCCGCCCGCCGCTTGTTGAATCAGTTTGTCGATCAGCGAGCGCACGATTTGATCGGCATCGCCGAATACAGCACTTCGCCGCTATTCGTGCTGCCGCTCACTGAAAACAAAGCCGCCATTCATGCCGCGATAGACGCCACCGCCTTGCCGGCCTTGGCTTATACGAACGTCAGCAAGGGCTTGAGCATGGCTTTGGAGTTCTTCGATAGCCGGCCGGTGACCGGCTCGCGCATCGTGTTATTGGTGTCGGACGGCGCGGCGGTGATCGATCCGGACAGCGAGGTGGCCTTGCGCGAGTTGTTCAAACAACGCCAAGTCAGCTTGTATTGGGTATTCTTGCGCACCGCCAACAGCCCTGGCTTGTTTGAAGTGCCCGACGACCCGCGCGACGATAATGCTCAGGCCATGCCGGAACGGTATCTGCATCTGTTCTTTAACAGTCTGCATATTCCGTATCAAGCCTATGAAGCCGAAACGCCCGGTGCATTGCAGCAGGCCATTGACGACATCAACCGCTTGGAGAATCGGCCCCTGCATTATTTCGAGCGGATTCCGAAGCAGGATTTATCCACGCGCTGTTATGCCTGGGCGGCAGCAATGTTGCTGGGTTTGCTAGGCGTGAAACTCTGCGAGGCCAGACTGTGATCCGTAAGTTAAAACACTGGGCGCTGTGGGCCATATTGGCAGCAGCTTTATTAGTAACTCTGACGCAATTGCTGCAACTATATGGCCTAGCCGGCCAAAATCGGCTGATCGGCCAATTACTGGCCGATCAGGATGTCGGCGCAGACGAATTGGTAACTTCGGCGCCGGAAGTACGCATGGCCAGAGCGGTGTATCTCAGCCGGCACCAACGCTACGACGAAGCCTTGGCGACGCTGAACCTGTTATTGCAGCAAGCCGATGCCGAAGCGCAAGCGCAAACCCGTTATAACTTGGGCAATCTGTATCTGCGCCAAGCCATGGAGAAAGCCCAGGCCGGCAATGTCAACGAGGCGATGCCCTTGCTGGGTCTGGCCAAGCAAGCCTATCGGGAAGCATTAACGTTAGACAGCGGCTTTTGGGATGCCAAGTACAATCTGGAAGTGGCGATGCGGCTGTTGCCGGAGATGGACAGAATCAGCAGCGGCGACGAGCAGGACGATCTTAATCAACAGACCCAACTATGGACCACCTTGCCGGGCTTTCCGCGTGGCTTGCCCTAACTTGGCGCTTATCTTCCCGACCGATAATTTCGCTATATGACTATCGCCCCCAATCTTAGGGATTACCGTTTCTGGCTGCTGACCGCGGCCTTGCTGTCCTTGTCGGTAGTGTTTTTCCATCCGCAAACCAGCGCGCAAGTGTCACTGTACCGGCTGGTGTTTGTTGTCGACATTACCCGCAGCATGAACACCGAAGACTATCAGCTGGATAAACAGCCGGTCAGCCGCTTGCAGTTTGTCAAACAGGCGTTGCGCCAGGAGTTGTTGAAACTGCCTTGCGGTTCGCAAGTCGGTTTGGGCGTGTTTACCGAACGGCGCTCGACGCTGCTGTTCGAACCGATAGACGTGTGTTCGGGATTTGCCGAGATAGACGCGGCGATTGCGGCGCTGGATTGGCGCATGGCCTGGGCCGCCGACAGCCGCATCGCTAGTGGCTTGCTGAGTACGCTGGAAATGTTGAAAGATAAAGACCAGACCCTGGTGTTTGTCAGCGACGGCCAGGAGGCACCCCCGCCTAATCCGCGTTACAAACCCGATCTGTCGCCAGTTAAAGATAAGGTAAAAGGTGTGATTGTCGGCGTTGGCGGCGAGCAACTGTCGCCCATCCCAAAGTTCGACGCCAAGGGCCAACGCCAGGGCTTTTACAAACCCGAAGACGTGCCGCATCGTTCGTCCTTTGGTGAATCGGATCTAAATCCCGAGAAGATCCAGGGCTACAACGCCCGTAACGCACCTTTCGGCAGCGAGGCGGCAACCGGCGACGAGCATATGAGCCGGCTGCACGAAAGCTATCTCCGTCAGCTGGCTGCTGAGAGTGGTTTACAGTATCGACGCCTGAGCGATACCGACAGCCTGGATCAAGCGCTGCAACAAGCCGAGTTTGCCAAGCCTGGCAAACAGAATGTCGATACCGGTTGGCGTTATGCCGGCCTAGCCTTATTGTTGTTCGCGGCGGTGTATGTTAGGCCGTAGGTCCGTTTAGTGAAACGTAATCGGACGAATTTAAAGTCTTCATTCCTCCGAATACGCTTCGCTATTCGGAGCTACGCGGGCTGCATTTGATGAATATTCACATCTGGTCGGCGAGTTGCCAGATAAAGGACTTTTGAAAAAAGCATGCCAACAACGTGATCAATGGGAGTATGCCACCAATGGTTTGCTAACATTTGCGAATACTGTTATTGAACATCAAGGAGCAACTCAAGACTGCAAGGATTTAATGAGCGGCTCCTGTTCATTGATCAACCAATTGCTGGAGAAACAATCTCATAAGGTTGCCCTTTCTCTCCTGCCGGAATGTGTTTCCAAAATCAAACTGCGTTGCAGTGATGCGGAATCTCAATGGAATACGTTATTGGACACGGTTAAAACGGAACCAGTAAGGAGGTTTGACGCTTGTCAATCGGCAAAGCAACTTTTAGGGGAGAACGCAAATACTTCTCTGAAAAAATTAGAAATTCAGGCTAGTCAAATCCAACAGGAAATATCAAGTCTAGAAAATCAAAACAGATCTTCTATTGGGAAAAGCGATTTATCTCAATATTTTTGTAATTGATAATTAGAAAAGTTGGCTTTATGGTCAATTTCAACGCAAAAAAAAATCACGACTCTCGTGGGTAAGGGGAAATATTCCGGCGTTATTCACTTGCCTGTTAGGATCGAAATACCGCATTCGCAATCTCCCCGTAAAATATTTCTAACCAATCCACCATATTAAAGTAGTGCAATCGTCTTCTGACATTGACACTGGCATAACCAATCAACATTTTTTGTTTGTCCTTTAGTCCAATAAGTCTCAAGTGCAGAGTATATCTGGAATTTGTTTTGTGGAATAGATTTGTGGACTCTGGAAGCCTTATAAAACGGCGTCAGAAAGTGAAAGGTTAACCAGTCCAGAAAACGTCCGTTTTTTGGACGCTGTATTTTGTTTTATGTGGTGCGAAATTGGTGCTATATTGGTGTACAACCTGTTTTTGAAAGGTCAGACCATGGTAAGACAAAGCATATCCGTATCGGAACCCAACGACGAATGGTTGAAAGCCCAAGTCGCCAGTGCAGAGTACAGCAGTAAAAGCGAGGCGATTAACGATCTTATCCGGCAGGCACGGCGGCGGCAGCTTGAAATCGAGCATATTCGTTCTGAACTGATTAAAGCGGAACAGAGTGGTTTTATCGACGAGCAGCCGGACGAATTATTGGCCAACTTCAAGGAAGAAGCACGGCAAGATGGGCTCTTATAAACTTTCGAAAAAAGCCCGCGCCGATTTGAAGAGAATCTGGTTATACGGCGTTAAAACGCATGGTAATCAGAGGGCCGATAAATATCATCAAGGGATGCTTGATCGTTTTGCACACATCGCTGAACAGCCTTATCTATATCAGGCTGTTGACTCTATCCGTGCTGGGTACAGGCGTAGCGTGTATGGCACCGACAGCATTTATTACCGGATCAATGGCAGCGTAGTCGAAATCATGACTATTTTAGGCCATCAGGATACGGAAGATTGGCTATAACAAGCAGTTTTGTTACCAATGTCGTTAAGTTAAGGGAAAATCCCCTCTCCCCGCGGGAGAGGGTCAGGGTGAGGGGGATCAAAATAAGGCTTTTTCCCTTTTCTAATTCTCCTCACCCCAGCCCTCTCCATCAGGAGAGGGGGCTTAACTTAACGGCATTGGTCTTGTTACCAGTTGCCATTTTTATCAGTGGAAAGCCTGGTGCTATACAAACCCGAAAAACGCGTGCGACCTACTCAGCCTTTGCGGACACTTGAACGTTCCCGAAAGACTGTTTTCATGCTCCGCGAACCTATGCTGACGACCTAACAGGCTGGTGAAAAACCCGTCGATATTTCCCCTTACCCACGATGTAAGTGATTTTTTCGAGTTGAAATCGGTCATGACATCGAGTTTCAAGCGTTTTGCCCCGGTTTCAAGGGCTTTTTATTCGCCTGAAGCCGTCTGTGGACGGTTTTCAGGCGAACTTCACCCTAGGCGGGTGCACTCCACGCCGGTTTCGGCGTGAACACCAATAGGTTGAGCATGCGCGTCAGGTTGTAGGCGGCAAAGCAAAACAAGGCCTGACCCGCGACTTTGGCTAAGCCGATGTGACGGGTTTTGCGCAGGCCGCCGACCGTTTTGACCCAGCCAAAGGCTTCTTCGACGATTTTGCGGCGCTTGAGACTTTGGGCGTAACCTTTGCCGCGAGCGGTCCGGCCATCGACGACACTGCCGGTCTTTTTGCGGGCCACATGGGCTTTGATGTCACGGGACTCGAGTCCGTTGACGAACGCCGCTTGGTCGTAGCCTTTGTCGGCACCGACGCTGCCGCCTTGGGGCACGCGGCGTTTGATCATGTTTTGCGCGGCTTCGATTTCGGCGGTGCCGGTGGCTTGAGTGGTTTCGACATCGACAATCAGGCCGTTGCGATTCTCGGACAAGGCATGGGTGATGTAACGCAGTTTGGCCTCGGTGTATTCGCCTTTCTTGTAAAGCCGGGCTTCGGGATCGGTCGTACTGTGGTGGGTGGCGTTGCTGCGCTTTTCGCCGCTGAAGTCGACCTCGGGATTGCGGCCGGCGGGTTTGTCCGGGCCGCTGCCGTCTTTTTTAACGAAGCTTTTATGCGAGGCCCAGGCTTCAATGAGGCTACCGTCGACGCTGAAGTGTTCGTCGGACACCAGATTTTGCCATTCGGCTATGGCCAGTACCCGCTCAAAAAATTCGCGACTCAGGGCTTCGGACAGCAGGCGTTCGCGGTTGGCACTGAACACTGTGCGTTCCCACACGGCGTCGTCGATGCCCAGACCGACAAACCAGCGAAACAACAGGTTGTAGTCCAGTTGTTCCATCAACTGACGCTCGCTACGGACCGTATACAGGACTTGTAACAGCAAGGCGCGCAGCAGTTTTTCAGGGGCAATCGAGGGACGGCCTGTGTGCGAGTAACGCTCGGCAAAGACGGCATCCATCGAGGCCAGTACGCCATCGACCAACAGCCGTAAACGGCGCAACGGATGCTGCTTGGGAATGCGGTCTTCCAGGTTGATGTAGCTGAACCAGTTGTTTTGGATGGCATCGTGTCCGCGCATTGAAAGGCTCCAAATTTAGGTAGCCTATTTTAACAGTTGGCGGCTCATCTATGCCTTAGCTTACTTGGCTTTTCGAGTTTTTCACCAGCCTGCTAATAGCGGCAATTGTACTATTATTTGTATTGTTCTCAATTTGTTGGCCATAAGCCGATTTGGGATTGCAGACGTAGGCCAGATTTAGTATTAATGTAACACAGTTCGAGATATGACAATTTTTGCAATAAATAATATAACCATAATACAATTAGTTCGTTTCATGGTGCCTGCTGAGTTTTGTATTGTTTTACCTAGCCTGAGGTCTTGTATGGATTCGCCAGCTAAATAAGATGAATAGTATAGAAATTTATTCAATGGCTTAATTGATTGATGGGTTTCATTGGTTTTTAATAGATATTAAAAACCTCAAATTTTATTAATAGATAGGCCGGTTTTAATCGTCGTTTTTTAAAGGATTAGGTAATTGCAATGAATAAATTCTTTGATAGGTTATCTTTATTTGCGAATAGGTTGTTTTGTTATTGCATTCTTTTAGGAGCATTGCTTATCGGTTATGGAGGGATCATTGAGAATAAAGTTGTCACACCACTTAACAAAATGACACTGGTATCGTTCATTGTTTTTTCGATAGCAGTATGTTTTCCGTATACACTAGATTTAATCTGCAAAAATTTAAAGTACAGATTGACTGAATTTAGGCGCTTTATAATAGTTTTGGCGTGCTTAATTGCTGGACTCATATTAAATGACAATATACAGAAGTCGGATTTTGAATATATCAAAATTCATTCTGAGATTTTGATTTAATTAGGTCCTGAATATGTTTCGAATAACAGTGCAAAACTAGCGCGATTAGGCAGAGGGTTTTATTCCTCTAATCCAGAAGTTTTTTCCAATATAGATGTTAAAACAAAATTAGATATAGAAACGCAAATAGGGGCTCAAGAGGCAAAAGAAAAGGCGGAAGCCGAGGAAAAAGCTGCACAGGCTGAAGCAGCCAGGGCAAAGGAGGCAGCACTGACAAAAGCTGCACAGGCAAAAGCGGAAGCTGAAGCAAGAGCAAAAGCTGCAAAGGAACAGGCAGAACTGAATGCCAAGCTTGCTATGGAGCAGAAATTAGCCGAAGAAAGATTGGCAGCAGAGAAAAAGGCAGATTTATCAGCACAGAATGAAATGATAATAACTTGTGTTAAGCATGCCATAAGAGTCGGATATCAAGACTCCTCATGCGCTTCCAACTATATCGATACTTGTATCCGAACTCAAAGCCAAAAGGAAATGGCTGGAGCACTAGGTATAAGCAAGATGTTGAATGCGGTAAAAGGAGTTTGCCCAAACTCAAAATCTGCATATGCGAACGTACCAGGGATTTTTGATTCTATTGTTTCACAGTTAGATAAACCTTAAAAACGGATTTCAGGTATTTATAGTGAATCGATATATAGTAAATAGACTAATTCAGCCCTCTCATAATCCGTCATTAATTACAAAATGGTCAACACCCGTTCTTGGTTTTGGTGATTATTACCGTGCATCAGTTTCTACTGTCGGATTAAATCCCAGTTTCAGGGAGTTCAACAACCACAATGGGCTGCTATTGTCACCGAAAAATCGTTTAGAAACCCTCAAAACCTTAAATATACAGAATATTAGTCACGCATTGCCATACCAGCTCCAACTTATTGAATGCGCATGCTTACAATATTTTAATAAAAACCCATGCAAATCTTGGTTTAATAAATTTAATCCCATCCTTAATGTATTAAGTGCTTCATATTACAACGGTGAAGCATGTCACCTTGATTTAGTGCAAAGCACGACATATGAATTCATTAAAGGTGCAATATCTCTAGCTTGCACAGAGTCGAGCGCTCCGCGTAGTTTTTGTGTTATGGGATGGAGCATTAATATACAGTCATCACATGGAGTTACAACGCAACTAATTCAAGATATTGCCGCAAAATGCGTTTAGTTTCTTCAGGGCTGTATGTGCAGAAGAAATAAATAGATTGCTGCGTTTCGTAAATTCACCACCCACGCTTTTGCTGGCAAATTGGCCATTGGTAAATATGTTTCGTCAGGCACGTTTAGGCCGGCGGCCGCAGATGTCCAGCGACATATTTCAGTTGCAAATAATCCCGGTCGAAAATTGCGCTGATTGCTGGTTTGCGGATTTTTGATTGCAGGTTGCTACAACTAGCTGCGAGAGCCTCTGCCATGGGTAGGACAACCCCCTTATTCGAGATTGACTTTGAAGCGATGTGGATCGGCAAGAGGGACAGCGCGCTCATGACTTAAGGGTATACTAATGATTATCAGGCAAATCTGCGTGATAAGTTGATATTGCCGGTCTTTTCAGGCGTTTTTGCCCTGATAACTCCCGAACCGGGCAAATGTGCCTTGATAATCTGATATTAGCCATAAATTCAGGCAGATTTGTCTATATAGTATATTTTCGCCTGACTATAGAGGTTAACAGTCTTATGTCAAGTTCAAAATCGCCGACTTTGTTGGAAGATGTTCGCCGCGTCATGCTATTCGCTGCATACCAAACGTACGTATTCCGAGTGGATCAAGCAGTTCGTGAAGTTTCATCAACTGAATGAGCGAGCTGGGCTGTTTGAAAACAGCGAGGCCAAGATAGAAGCGTTTTTAAGCTATCTGGCGACAGAGCGCAAGGTGGCATCGGCCACCCAAAATCAGGCGATGAATGCTTTGGTGTTTTTATACAAACAGGTGCTGAATATGCCGCTGCCCCAGCGCATCGAGGCTATCCGTTCCAAAACCAGTCGCCATATACCGGTGGTGTTGACGATAGACGAGGTCAAGCTGGTTTTGCCGCGTGTGGAAGGCGTGGCGCAGTTGGTGGTCAAGCTTTTATACGGCAGTGGTTTGCGGATTACCGAGGCTGTCCGGTTGCGGGTACAGGTATAAGCAGATTACCGTACGTTCCGGCAAAGGCGACAAGGATAGGGTCACCACGTTTTCTGCAAGCCTGATGCCTTTATTACAAAATCATTTGGAAAAGGTCAAGGCGATTCACGAACAGGATTTGGCTGATGGTTTCGGCGCGGTGTATTTGCCGTACGCCTTGGCTAAAAAGTATCCCAATGCCGAGCGAGAGTGGGGCTGGCAATATGTGTTTCCAGCACGTTCCTTATCGGTCGATCCCTTGTCCGGCGAGACTCGACGCCATCATATCGATCAATCGTTGGTGAATAAGGCTATCAAGGCTGCGGTTCGGCAAGCCGGTATTGCCAAACGGGTTTCCGCGCACACCTTTCGGCATTCTTTTGCCACACATCTGTTGCAACGTGGTTCGGATATTCGAACCATTCAGGCGTTACTGGGGCATAGTGAGCTGGAAACGACGATGATTTATACCCATGTTTTGAATCAGGGTGGGCAGGGCGTCATCAGTCCGCTGGATGATTTGGCTATTTGATTGGTCAGTGTGACGATTTAGGAGAAAACTTGAACACTATTTTCGATTTAGCCGAGCGCTGCTTGTTCGGAGAGGAGGATAGGGTCAGATCTTGCAATCATGCAACTATGAAAGATCTTGGTATATTTTAAGACCTTTCCCATTGGATTCAAAAAATTGGGAAGTTCTAAATCAATTCAAAGCCACGCCAGTAATGGCGTTGAAAAAACTCCTGTGGGACTTTCGCGGTTTGTTTGAATGCACCCGATGTAAGGTAAATCAATCGCCCGCCACGGTATCCACCAACAAAATCCGCTCGCTATCTAGGCGTAAAGACAGGGTTTTACACAGCAAGCTGGTTTCAAAATCCATGTAGCGCTCGGAAGTGACGATGCGGTTGCGGTCGCCGCAGTTTTCCAAGGCCAGCAATTGAAAGAAATAGGGGCGCCAAGACCAGTTAAAACCGATCTTACGCGGATCGGTAAACCACTGGTTTTCTTTGAAATTAAAATCCGGCGAAACCTGGTCGCCGTGGTTGTTGCACAGATAAAACCGTATCACGCCGCTATCAGTAAAGTTCCAGCTGACCAGTTCATTCAAGTTAAAGTCGTCCTGCAAGGTTTCGGCCAGCTTGTAAATCAAGGTCTTGGTGGTGTTGATGGCGCTGACTTTCTTTTGCACCTTAACCAGCGTGTTTTTCAAAAATTTAGTGCGCAATGAAGCGATGTGTTGTTCGTAAAGCTCGGCATGCTGAAAATCAGCTTCGGCTTTGGCAAACAAAAACCCCTGCATGAATTGCGCGCCGCAGTTCAAACTAAATAAAAATGCTTCGTCGGATTCCACGCCTTCGCAAATGATCCGGCAGCCGGTGCGTTTACCCAGACGGGAAATCATATGAATGATGTCGCCGGCGATGCCGCCCTTGGTGGCCAGCTTGAACAGCCGCATGTCGATTTTGATGATGTCGGGTTGAATGGCGATCACCCGTTCCAGTTGCGAGGCGCCGGCGCCGAAATCGCCGATAGCCACACTCAAGCCGTGTTTGCGGTAGCGCTGCACGATCTGTTTTAACTTTTGCGGATCGACATGCGCATTGGAAATTTCCACGATGATGCGTCGCCGGTCGATATTCAACTCGTCCAACATCCGTAGCGTGGGCAGCGTGTTTAATTGGCGCAGATTTTCTATCCAGGCCGCGGAAATATTCAGCGCCAGATAGCTTTGCGTATCGGCCAATTCCGAAAACTTTTCCAGAGCTTGCCAACGTACCTGCCTGTCCAGTTCTATCCGGGTTTTGGCATCCACCTCGGCGGAAGAGAAGAGGGCGCCGGCAGACACGACTTTGCCTTTGCCGTCGTATTGGCGGGCCAGGGCTTCGTAGCCGACGATTTTGCCGCTGGCCACCGAAATAATGGGTTGGAAATACGGAAATAACTGTGTTTTAGCTTGCATCGTCCCTTGGGCTATTAATTTAACTGGGTTTGGTTAAAAACTCCTTCAACTCCGCGACGCAGGAACCGCAACCGCTACCGGCGCTCAAACAGGCGCTGATGTCGGCGACGCTTTGCAATTGCTGGGCTTGCACCGCGTGTCGGATAGTTTTTTCGCCCACATTGAAACACGAACAGACGATTCGGCCAATATCGGCTTCACCTTTTGGCGGCAGTCCGCTTAGCAAGCTCAGGCGCTCGGCGCGGCTCAGCTCAATTTTAGCGAATAAACTGCCCAGCCAGCCAGGCTCGGGCAGTTCGCAATCCGGTCCGACGAACAAACAGGCTTGTAATTCGCGATTCGGTAAATAAGCGGTACGGTAATAGCCGGCTTGTTGGTCGCTGTATTCCAGCCAGCAGTTATCATCATCGATATGTCTTGTGTCAGCGAGCAGCGCGCGGCTCCAGGCCCGCCAGTCCTCGCCGGGTTTGGTAGACGCTAACTCGTAACGAAAATAGCGGTCGCCGCGCACACTGACTTGATACTCGGCCCCGCCAATTTGTAAGGGACGGCGCGACAAAATAGTGGCATACCAACGTGCCGGCCAGGCATGGATTGTGGCCGGTGTTTGCTTGCTTTCCGGTTGCCCGGAATAGGGATCGATCACCGGATTGACCACGGCACCCATGCGGCCGTGGCTGCTGAGTTGTTCGGTCCAGTGCATAGGTACGAACAGACTGCCGATTTGTTGCCCCGGATTGAGATCGACGCGGGCCAGCATAGAGCCCCAACGGCTTTCTATCTGCGCCAGACTGCGAGCGCTTAAGCCGAGGCGTTCAGCGTCGGCGGGGTGTATCTCGACGAAAGGTTCGGGGCGGTGCGCGTTTAATTTGGCGGCCAGACTGGTGCGGGTCATCGTGTGCCATTGGTCGCGCAGGCGGCCGGTATTCAGCGTAAACGGATAATCGTTATCCGGCGCGTTAACAGGCGGACGCGGGGTAATCGGGATGAAGCGGGCTTTACGATTGCTTGTGTAGTACTGGCCGTCAGTAAACATTCTGGCTGCGCCTGCGCTTTGCTGGTGGGTGACCGGCCATTGCACCGGTTGCAGCGCGTCATAACCTTGCCCGTCCAAGTGGACAAAGGCCGATAAATTAAAATCGCGTAACTGATGCTCGTCATCGTTTTCGAAGGCCGACAGCGCGGCGTGTTCGCGAAAAATATCGGCGCTGGATTGGTAATTAAACGCATCGCTAAAACCCATGCGTTGCCCGATTTGGCTAATGATCCACCAGTCGTGTTTGGCTTCGCCGGAGGCCGGAAACAATGGCCGTTGCCGAGAGATGCGCCGCTCCAGATTGGTGACGGTGCCGTCTTTCTCGCTCCAGCCGGTGGCCGGCAGCAGCACATGGGCCAACTTGGCGGTATCGGTGTTGGCGATGCAATCGGATACCACCACCAATTCGCATTGCTGCAAAGCATGTTTTACTTTGTCGGCGTCCGGCATCGACACCACCGGATTGGTCGCCATAATCCATACGGCCTTGATTTGACCGGCGGCAATGGCGTCGAACATGGCCACGGCCTTCAAACCTTGTTTGTCGGCGACTTTGTCACTACCCCAAAAGCGGCCGACTCTATCGACGTGTTCCGGGTTTTCCAGGTCCATATGCGCAGCCAAGGTGTTTGCCAAGCCGCCCACTTCGCGGCCGCCCATCGCGTTGGGTTGGCCGGTAAACGAGAACGGCCCCATGCCCGGCTTGCCGATGCGGCCGGTGGCGAGGTGGCAGTTGATGATGGCGTTGCATTTATCCGAACCTGAGCTGGATTGGTTGATGCCTTGCGAATAAACCGTGACGGTTTTCTCAGTGCCGGCAAACCAGTCGAACAGTGTGGCGACTGCTTCGCTAGGCAAGCCACAGCCTGCGGCGACCTGCTCGATACTGCCGGCGGTTTTCACAGCTTCTTGCAATGCGGCTTCGAAACCTTCGGTATGCCTATCGATATAATTCTGATCGATCCGGCCGTTTTGCGCTAAATAAGCCAAAATGCCGTTGAACAATAGCGCATCCATGCCCGGTTTAACGGGCAGATGCAAATCGGCGATGTCGCAACTGGCCGTGCTGCGCGGATCGATCACCACGATTTTTAAATGGGGATTGGTTTCCTTAGCCTTGCGAATGCGTTGAAAGGCAATCGGGTGGCACCAGGCGGCATTGGAGCCGACCAGTAAAATCAATTCGGCCAGTTCCAGGTCTTCGTAATTGCAAGGCACGGTATCGGCGCCAAACGCGCGTTTGTAGCCCACTACCGCCGAGGACATGCACAAACGGGAATTGGTATCGATATTAGCGGTGCCGATGAAGCCTTTCATCAATTTGTTAGCGACGTAGTAATCCTCGGTCAGCAATTGGCCTGAGACATAAAACGCCACCGCTTCGGGGCCGTGCTGCGCAATAATGTTATTGAAGCGTTCCGCGACATGATCTAAAGCTGACGCCCAATCGACTTGTTTCCCTTGAATGCTGGGGTAGAGCAGGCGATTTTCCAGCGACACGGTATCGCCCAGCGTCGCGCCTTTGGAGCAAAGTCTGCCGAAATTGGCCGGGTGCTTACTGTCGCCTTTGATGCTGACCCGGTGTGTCGCGTGGTCTTCTATCGTGGCTTCGATGCCGCAGCCGACGCCGCAATAAGGACAAGTGGTTTTGATGGTGTTCATGGGTAAAGGAATTTAAGCCGCGCGCGCGAGCGGGATTCTGCCGAACATCAAGCGGTCGCGGATCGCGGCAATCGGCGTGCTTTCTTTAACCAAATTCAGATACCAGGCACTGTCGCTGGTATCCCCGTACAAAATAACGCCGACGACGACGTCGCCGCGCAGGACGATTTTTTTATAGATGCCCAGGCCGTGGTCAATCAACTGCAAAATCTGGCATTCGCTGTCGCCTTCGAAATCGCCCACCGAGAATAAATCGATGCCGGTGACTTTCAACATCGTCGCGGACGATAAGGTTTTAAATTGGCTGTCGACTTTACCCGCCAGTTGTTGCGCGCAGACTTTGGCCTGTTCGTAGACCGGCGCGACCAAACCGAACAGTTCGCCCCGATGCTGCACGCATTCGCCGACCGAGAATATCGCCGGGTCGCTAGTCTGCATGCCGTCGTCGACTACGATGCCGTGCTGACACGCCAGACCGATGCGTTTAGCCAGACTGATATTGGGCTTAATGCCGGTGGACATGATCAGCATGTCGGCCGGTAATACGCTGCCGTTACTCAAAGTCACCGCGCTGATATGCCCGTCCTGACTGTCTATGCGTTGGATGGTGGTACCCAGATGAAACTGAATGCCCTTATCCGCCAATTGCCGTTGTAAAAACGCCGCAGCTTTACCATCCAATTGCCGGTTCAACAAATGGTCGGCACGGTTGATGACGCTGACTTGCATACCGCGTTGCAATAAGCCGTTGGCGGCTTCCAGACCCAGTAATCCGCCGCCCAAAATGACCGCATGGCGTTTGCTGGCGGATTTTTCGATCATGGTTTCCACGTCGGCGATGTCTCTGAAGCCCAATACGCCTTCGACGTCGCGGCCCGGTATGTCCAGCATCAGCGGCAAGGAACCGGTGGCGATCAACAGTTTGTCGTAAAAGGCGCAGGTGCCGTCGTGGGCGATGACACAGCGGCGTTCGCGATCCACATCGACAACCGCTTTGTCCGGTCCGCAATACAAGGTCACGCGGTTTTTTAGATACCAATCGAAATCGTGAATCATGATGTCGGCAACGCTTTTGGCGCCGAACAACACCGGTGTCAGCATGATGCGATTGTAGTTGCCGTGCGGCTCGGCGCCGAACACGGTAATGTCGTAGCGATCCGGTACGGTTTGAATCAATTCGTCAACGGTGCGCATGCCGGCCATGCCATTGCCTATCACTACCAATTTGAGTTTCATGATGTTGTCGGTACTATTTGCGAAGATCGGTGGGAAATCGGACGCAAACTGTGCAAAACAGTTTGCGCCGCTGCTGCCTAGAAGCTGACGTTGCCTTGCATCCAAATCACTTGGGTGTCCGGGAACGCCGGGTTATCGCTGTTAAAGTTCGCGTACTTGGCTAACAGCGAGTAATGTTTGCCAAACTTTTTCAGGGCCTGAAAATCCCATTCCTTACCGTATTCAATTTTGCCGGTATCGTCTTTAAAGTCGTGATAGACGCCGGTAATGATCAAGCTGTCGTTCATTGCTTTGTAGCTGGCGGTGGCGAAGACGTCGCGGATACCATTAGCCGGTGTAGTCAAAAATAAATCCGCCCACCCCTGGAAAGCGTGATTGGTGCCCAGCGGGGTTTGGAAAGATTTGCCGGCTCCGTAGCCGTTTAGCTGCTCCACGGCACCTGATACGGTCAGATTGTAAGCACTGGCCCCCGCCATCAGGTTAATGCGGTCAGCCTGATAGTGGTTGGGGTTGTCGCCGTAGTCCGATTGTTTGCTCCATTCGGCCGTGTAGATGGCATTGACAGTGTCAAAAAACTGCGGCGATTTGCCGTCGAAGCGCAAGCCGTAGGTTTGTGAGGAGTTAGCGTAGTTAGCGCGTTCGCGGTAATCCAGCCAGTATCCGTAACCGATCAGGTTGCCCCAGTCATTAATCTTGTAATTCAGGTTTAAAAACGGCGCGTTTATCGAATGCGTTTCGCCGAATATGTTTTGGATGTGGTCGATATAGCCGACGTTTGCTGTCAGCCCGAACAAGGTCTGATTATTGTGGGTGATCAGAATCGAATCATAGGTCATTTCCATCTGCCGCCAGCCAACGTTACCGATGAAGCGGTCGTCGTCCAATTTGATGCGTTGCCGGCCGACTTTGATCAGGGTGTCGGCGATGCCTTTGTAGCTGATCCAGAATTGATTCAGCTCGTTACGGGCAGGATCGGCAATGACGGCATAGTTGCGGTCACGGTTCGAGGTAGTACCGCCGCGGTCGTAGTCGGCTTGCGCCGCGTAGAGGCCTTCGTATTCCGCGTAACCTTGGAAATCGTGAAAAACCGGCGTCAGGAAACCCAGCCGCAGGCGCACCGTATTGGCGTTGGCGGTTTCCACCGGCTGGCCGCCCATATTGGCGGGTTTACGAACAGAGTTGTCTTTATCGACATTCTCCCAGCGGTAATTCAAATCCATTTTTACCGCGCCGTTGCTGCCGTAATGGTAGAAATTCAAGGCGTCTTCCACCTCTTTGGTAATGTCGGCGGCGGCCGGTAGGCTGAAGAAGGTGAGTGATAATAGTGTCGCCGGTAACGTGCCGGTTGGACGTTTGAGTGTTTGCGGCATAAGGCCCCCTAGGAAAACAAGCGGTTATAAATTAATGGGTGTGATCGCATTCGGACAGGAAGGTCAGCAAGCTCTCCCGGTACTTGTAGTAATCCGGATGCTCTAGCAGGGCCTTGCGAGTACGCGGCCGAGGCAGGTCGATTTCTTGAATTTTGCCGATTTTGGCGTGCGGGCCGTTGGTCATCATCACCACGCGGTCAGCCAACAGAATGGCTTCGTCGACATCGTGGGTCACGACGATCGCGGTGACGTGGGTGCGTTCCCAGACTTCCATCAATACTTCCTGCAATTCCCAGCGGGTCAACGAATCCAGCATACCGAACGGTTCGTCCAGTAGCAGTAATTTGGGCGACAAGGCAAAGGCGCGGGCAATACCGACGCGCTGGCGCATGCCGTTGGACATGTCCCCGGCTTTTTTAAACATCGCATCGGCCAGACCGACCCGGGTCAGGTAGTATTCGACGATGTCCTCGCGTTCGTCTTGCGAGGCATGTGGGTAGACTTTATCCACGCCCAGCATCACGTTTTCGAAGGCGGTCAGCCAGGGAAACAGGCTAGGAGCCTGAAACACCACGCCGCGATCCGGACCGGCGCCGCTGATTTCCCGGTTATCCAAAATAATGCCGCCTTCGGAAATTTCGTTCAGGCCGGCGGTCATCGACAACACCGTGGATTTACCGCAACCGGAATGGCCGATGATGGAAATGAATTCGCCTTTCTTCATTTTTAAATCGAAGCCGTCCACCACTTTCACGGTACTGTTGCCGTCCGGGGTAGGGTAGATTTTGGACAGATTGGAGAATTCCAGATAGCGGGCCTTGCCCAGATCGCGGGCGCTGGGTTTTAGCGCCGAGGTATCCAGCTTCCAGTCGTTACTGGTATTGGGGCGGACATCCGGTAGCTTGAGCTTGTCGCCAGCGTCGGCTGGGGCTTTTTCCATGCCGATATTCATCAAATAGCGGGTGATTTCCGCGCGCAGGCGTTTGAATTCATCGTTATGGTTTAAAGCGGTGCGGTCGCGCGGCCGCTCCAGGTTGACCGTAAAGGACGGGCCAAAGCTGGCATCCGGGCCGGGATTGAGTGGAATGACCCGGTCGGCCATGTAAATGGCTTCATCGACGTCGTTGGTAATCAAGATGACAGTCTTTTTATCCTGTTCCCAAATTTGCAGAATTTCGTCTTGCAAGTTGCCGCGGGTCAACGCATCCAGGGCGCTGAGCGGTTCGTCCAGCAGCAAAATATCCGGGTTGGCGGCCAGCGCCCGGGCCACGTTAACACGCTGGCGCATACCGCCTGACAACTCGGCGGGTTTTTTGTCCATCGCCCGGCCGAGGTTCACCATTTTGACGTACTTCTCGGTATGCGCGCGGCGTTGTTCCGGCGTCCAGTCCTTAAAGATCGCATCTACCGCCAGCGCCACGTTTTCGTAAACGGTTAGCCAGGGCATCAAGGAATAGTTTTGAAACACCACGCCGCGATCCGGGCCGGGTTCGGTGATGGGCTGGCCTTGTTTCAATAGTTCGCCGCTGTCGGCATGGATTAAACCCGCAATCATCGATACCAAGGTCGTTTTGCCGCTGCCGGAAAAACCGACAATGGCGATAAACTCGCCTTCGCGAATATCCAGATTAATGTCTCTGAGGATGGAGGTTTTGTCTTTGCCTTCTCCGTAGGATTTACAGACATTTTTTAACTCTACTAGCGGCTTATACGCATCGTTGGCGGGAACGGAAGACATAGCGGATTGTTTGTGCATGGAAAGTTCGATGATTTTGGCTTGGGCGGCGCTCATGACGGCATCCTCAGATTTTTTGGAACGAGAACAGGTTTTGTAACGAGTGCATTACCCGGTCGAGAATGAAGCCGATAATACCGATGGTAAATACCGCCACCATGATCCTGCTCAAGGAATTGGAACTGCCGTTTTGGAATTCATCCCAGACGAATTTGCCCAGTCCTGGGTTTTGCGCCAGCATCTCGGCGGCGATCAAAACCATCCAGCCCACGCCCAAGGATAGGCGCATCCCGGTAAAGATATAAGGCAATGCCGAAGGCAGAATGATGCGTTTGATCTGCGTGGCCCAATCCAGTCTTAACACTTTGCCGACGTTGACCAGGTCGCGGTCTATCGATGACACACCCACGGCGGTGTTGATCAGCGTTGGCCATAAAGAGCATAAAGTCACGGTGATGGCCGAGGTGACGAACGATTTGGCGAACCAGGAATCGTCGTCAGTGACATAGATGGCGCTCACCACCAAGGTGACGATGGGCAACCAGGCTAGCGGCGATACCGGTTTGAAGATTTGAATCAAAGGGTTAAACGCGGTATTCAACACCGGACTCATGCCGCAGATGATACCTAGAGGCACGGCAATCAGCGTAGCGATGATAAAGCCGGCGAATACGGTGCGCAGGCTGGTAAATATTTGGTCCAGATAAGTCGGTTTGCCGGTGTAGGGGCGGGGCTTGATTTCCGCTTTGGGGTCTTCGGCCAGTTTTTCTTTATTCCGTAATTCCTGGCGTTCGTAAAACTCGGCCATTTTGGTTTTTTCCGCATAGTGTTCGGTCACCAAGCCGCTGACTTCCGACCATACCGCGACCGGGCCGGGAATGGCGCCCAAACTGGTGTTGATGCGTGCGGCAGTGACGCTCCAAAATCCTAAAAACAAGATGAAAGCGATGATGGGGACGCCCATGACCAGCCATAATTGACGCATTTGTTGGGCAGGGTTTTCGCCAGCGGCGATTTTGACCAAGGGTACGAACCAAGTCAGGCCGGTGATGTTGAAAAATTTGATCAATGTATTAGTCATGTCTTTGCTCGCTTGTCTTAATGGTGTCGGTAAAAAGGATGCGTCCATGCATCAACATACGATCCTTGTGTAGAGCACCCACCAGAGTTTCTTAGTCGACAATCTTGCCGCCGGAGACGGTTTGTTTGCCTTTCAAGCCAATCGGAAATTTGGCTAGATAATCGTTAGGTTTGTTGGCATCGAACGGAATTTTGTCGATGAAAAAGTTTTGCGAAGGCTTGATGCCGGTGTCGGCCGGAAAATCTTCCGCTTTGGCTTTACCCTCGGCCACCAATTCTTTCGCCGCAGCCAAATAGATATCGGGGCGATAAACTTTTTTCGCGGTGTCGAGATACCAGTTATCCGGTTTTTGCTCGGCGATCATGCCCCAGCGCCGTAATTGCGTCAGGTACCAAACCGCACTGCTGTAAGAGGGATAGCTGGCGCCGTGACGGAAGAAGGTGTTGAAGTCGGGCAGGGAGCGTTTGTCGCCTTTTTCGTATTCAAAGGTGCCGTTCATGCTGGCCGCCAGTACTTCAACGTCGGCGCCCACATATTGTTTTTGCGACAACATTTCAATCGCTTCCTTACGGTTTTTGTTGCTCTCGGCATCCAGCCAGATCGAAGCGCGGATCAAGGCTTTAGTGACTGCCAGATAGGTGTTGGGATATTTCTCGGCCCAAGAGCTGGTCACGCCGAACACTTTTTCCGGAGTGTCTTTCCACAATTCCTCGTCGGTGATCACCGGCACACCGATGCCTTTAAATACCGCTTGCTGGTTCCACGGCTCGCCGACGCAATAGCCGAAGATGGTGCCGGATTCCAGCGTCGCCGGCATTTGCGGCGGCGGCGTGACCGACAACAAAGCATCGGCGCTGATCTGGCCGGAAATGTCTTGCGGTGGCGCATAGTAGCCGGGATTAATGCCGCCAGCCGCCAGCCAATAGCGCAGTTTCAGGTTGTGGGAACCGGCCGGAAAAGTCATCGCCATATTGAATGGCTTGCCTTCGGCTTTATATTTGTCCACTACCGGTTTCAGATAATCAGCCTTAATCGGATGCACCGGTTTGCCGCCCTCCATTGGCACATTGGCTTTCATTTGTTTCCAGATGTCGTTGGATACGGTGATGGCATTGCCGTTGAAGCCCATGCTGAAGGCAGTCACGATGTCGGCCTTGGTGCCGAAGCCGATGCTGGCCGCTAACGGTGCCGGCGCCAGCATGTGCGAACCGTCCAGCTCGCCGTTCACAACCCGGTCCATCACCACTTTCCAATTGGCTTGTGCTTCCAGTTGCACAAACAGGCCTTCCTCTTCAAAAAAACCTTTTTCCGCAGCCACCGCCAGCGGGGCCATGTCGGTCAATTTGATAAAACCGAACTTCAAATCTTCTTTTTCCAGTTTCCCGGCGGCGAAGCTGTGGTTGGAAAAGCCTAATATGCCCAGCGCAACCACCGAGCTGAAAGCGGCGGCAAGTGTCTTCGGGGTGAAAATGCGGTTCTGTTTCATGTCGGTTCCTGTCAATTGAGAAAAACGGGCCAAAAAAAAGGCGTCTATGTCCGACTTGTTTGCAAGCCTGACAGTAGACGCCTTTGTCTTTAGTGCTCAACAGTGAGCGGGGTTTGGGTTTACCACTCCTACACTGGAGTATTGCTGCTTACTAAGCAATGCTGATGCCAGTTTAATGACTCTTGTGATAACTATATGTAAAAAACCATTATAAACAGTGTGTTACACCTATTTTTGGTGAGTCTGTTTTTAGAGAAATTTGCGGGTGCATCTTGGCATGCAGAAAAATCATGCACTCTATTGATTCGGAAGTGCTTTTTTTGCACATGCGTGGTGCGCACCGGAATGGGGAGGCTCGCCGAGACATGCGGAAGAATTAGCGGTATTGCTAAGGTCGCGGGTCTGCGATGTAGGATTGGCCGGGCCGATATGAGCTTCCCGGTGGCTGGATAGGCATTTTGCCAGGTGTAAACCTGCCGGATAATGGCAATATTTCATTTAGGTGCACCAGCGAAGCAAATTGATACAATTCGTAGCAATGATGCTCGCCGTCTATGAAACAGAATAGGATGCAGCGAGTTTTAGGTAGACGAGTCAATCGAATTTAAGCTGGGGCGGATTATGAAATACATCGTAAAACAAATTGCCGATGATTTTATCTTTGAAGAAATGGAGCAGGCCAGGAAGCAGTTTGTCGAGGCGCTGAATTACACCATGGAAAGCGCTACGATCTTCTTCGATAAAAATCCCACCAATCCGCTGGATTTTTTTATTGCCTACGATTTTCAGCAAAAGCACGGCGACCCTGTGGTGTATGGGTTTAATTTGCGGGATGAAATGATCCGAATTTTTAGTTTGGACGACAACAAAACCCATTCATCTCAATCAGCCCTGGCAATCAGCCAACAGCTAAAAAAACTGGCTGAGGAACTTGAAGAGCGTTACGACCCGGAACCCACGAAGACCATCGCCGAAACCCAAGAGAAAAAAGACACGCAATATGCCAGCAGCATCAATCGGTCTTACCGCGATGTACTGAGAGAAGCGCTAGAACACGACCGGGCCGAGCAATTGCGGAAAGCCGAGGCTGCGGCTGCGGCGGCGGACGACGGCTATCAAAGGCATACGATTTTACTGGGCAGTAAAAGCGCGGCTAAATCCTAAGCCCGGCCTTTAAATATCGTCGCTCCCACGCAGTCCGACATTCACGGGGCAGCGCTTAGCTGCCATATCACACTGCTAAGCCAATTTCCGGCTGACAAGACCAAAACGGTATTTTGAAAACGCCAGACAAACTCACTGCGGATGCATTGATTAGAGAGGGATCCGCAGCTGGGTTAATGCCACCATTGAAACGTGTTTAAGCAAGTGCTTTGCGCTTTGGAGTACCCAATACCCCCATCAAACCAGAGAGGAACAGCCAACCCGCTGACTGTGCGTGGCCTTGTCCTCACCGGTTCGAGTGTTCTGTTTGGCTAGTATGCTCTGCCTTTACACCGACAACATCCAGCCGTTTGCATAAAAAATCTCAAACTCCCGGAACAGCACGAAGAATCTGCCGAATTTGATTTTGCCTGTCCCGGATTCATTCAGATCGGCGACGGTGCCATCGCCATACCAGTTACTGTGGATGACATCGCCGATTTGTATTTTTTCGTAGGTTTTCATGACGCGCCCCTGGTTATTTAATGACAAGCAGTACGCAGCATAAAAAATGCCAAAACTATCGAATTAAACGGGGTTTGGGGTAGTGGGCGTCCAAGCCTTGCCGGCTGTGGCCTGGGTGCGAAGAGCCTGATAGGGCCTGATACAGAAAAGCCGGCTTCCCGCCTGCAATCGTTACGGAAAATCGTCACCGATACGATATTTAGTAGCTTATTGGCCCCATGCCGCTTTCAGGCGTAAGATTTCCGGCATTATTTCCATAAACAAGGCCAGCAGGCGCGGATCGAAATGGCTGCCGGCCATGCTTTGCATCGATTTTAAAGTCTCTTCCAGCTGCCACGGTTCTTTGTAAGGACGTTTAGTGGTCAAGGCATCGAATACATCGGCTATCGCCACGATTCTGGCGGATTCCGGAATTGCCTCACCGGCCAAACCCATCGGATAGCCGCTGCCGTCCCATTGTTCGTGGTGATGGCGGGCGATTTCCGCAGCCATTTTGAAGACCGGATTGTCGCTTTTATTCAAGATGTCGTAGCCGATTTGCGAATGCGACTGCATGATCGGCCATTCTTCTTCATTAAGCGCCCGTGCCGCTTTTAAAATGGCATGTGGAATGCCGATTTTGCCGGTGTCGTGGGTGGGCGCGGCCAATTCCATCATCGCCACTTGCGATGGCGTCCAACCGGCGGCGCGAGCCAGCGCCGCAGAATAAGCTGCCATGCGCCAGATGTGGTCGCCGGTGTACGGATCGTTATAGTGGCCGGCATCGCCGAGCATTTCGATGGCGGCGCGGGCGAGTTGATCCAACTCGTCCACCCGCACCAGCGATAGATGGGTTTGTACCCGGCGCAGCACGATAGGGCCTGAGACCGGTTTTTGGATGTAATCGACCGCACCGACATCGAAACCGCGCGCTTCGTTTTCCATTTCGCCCATCGCCGTGACGAAAATTACCGGGATTTTCTCAGTCAACGGATCGGCTTTTAACTGCGTACACACTTGGTAGCCGTCCATATTCGGCATCATGATGTCCAGCAGAATGATGTCAGGTTGATGTTCCCGGGCGGCCGCCAGGGCTTTTTCGCCGTTGATGGCAAACAGCAGTTGAAAGTGGTCCTTGAGTATTTGCTGTAACACTTTCAAATTGTTCGGTTCGTCGTCGACCAGCAATACTTTGTAGCTGTCTTTCATGGCTTATTCCTTAAACGTGATCGCTAATTTATCCGCCAAGCGGTTAACTTGGATTTTCGCGGCGTCGAAATCGAAACTATCCACTTCAAAGCGGATGGCTTTCAGCTCGGTTTCGCCGAGAAACGCGCCAAGCCTTTGTAAAACCGGTTCGACGTGGTCAGGATTCAAACTGTCCAGCGCGGTGTTTAATTCCAGTAAAAGATCGCTGACCCGTTCCGCATCGAAGGCTGTTGCGGCAACCGCTGGCGGTTTGCTCGGCAGTTTTAGTTGGTGTATGGCTGCAACAGCGGTGTTTAGCGCGGCGTCCAGCGTCTTGATCAATTCCTGGATATTTTGCAGGTCGCCGCTTTTGAATTGCGCGTCAACCTCGGTTGCCAGACCGGCGATAACGGGTAAGGCCAGATTGCCGGCCACACCTTTTAAAGCATGAGCGATGCGCCGGACCGCTTCCGGATTCTCCGGGTGCTCCTGCAGATTGCGCAGTAATTTGCTGCCGTCCGCGCCGTGTTGTTCGGCAAAATTTAGTAAGGCATCGGCGTAAATCAGCGGGTCCAGCCAGGTTGCCAAACCTTTCTCGTAATCGGCGACGCCGGCCAAAGGCGTAAAGTCGACGGCGATTTTCGCCGGCTCGGCAATGTTTACGCCGGTGTTGGCAATGCCATGCCCCTTGGGCACCAGCCGTTCCATCTGCGTTAATAAATCGTCGACATCAATGGGTTTGCCGACGATGGTGTCTATACCGGCATCCAGCGACTCGCGGCGTTCGTGGCTCAACACGCTGGCGGTCAGGGCCAGAATTGGGATGTGGCTGCTGCCGGCTTGTTCCAGTTCGCGGATTTGTCGGGTGGCGGCTATGCCATCCAGCACCGGCATTTGCAAGTCCATCAGAATCAAGTCGTAGTCACCGCTTCGAAAGGCGTCCACCGCTTCCTGGCCGTTTTTAACCCAGCTGACTTGATGGCCCTGCTGCTCCAGGCGCAAGCGCGCCAAAGTGGCGTTGGCTTCTATGTCTTCCGCCAGCAATACCTTGAAGCGGCGCGGCGAAAAATAAGCCACGCTATGCACCGAGCTCACATCGTACAGGCAGTTTTCCGCGCTGGCTGATTCCGGCATATGCACAGTAAAATGAAACACCGAGCCGACGCCAACCTGGCTTTCCACCCAAATCCGGCCCCCCATCAACTCGACAATTTGTTTGCTGATGGTGGTGCCCAGACCGGTGCCGCCGAAGCGACGGCTGGTGGTGGTATCCGCTTGCGAAAATGATTCGAAGATGTGTTCGGTTTGTTCCTGGGTCATGCCGATGCCGGTGTCGCTGATGGCAAAATGCAACATCTCCACACCTTCCGCGCGGGTGATGGTGACGCCTATGCTGCCGGTATCGGTAAACTTTACCGAGTTGCCGACCAGATTCAAAATCACTTGCCGTAAACGGTTCGGGTCGCCGACGAAATGGGTGGGCAAGCCGGCTTCTATAGCCAAATCGATGCGCAAGCCTTTTTCGGCGGCGCGCAGTCCCATAATTTGCAAGGCTTCTTGCACCGCAAACGGCAGGTTGAAGCACACCGATTCCAACTCTACTTTGCCGGCTTCGATTTTGGAAAAATCCAGAATATCGTTAATCACACCCAGCAGATGCCGGCCGGAGCTGAGGATGGTTTTGATGTGGCCGCGCGTATCGGCGGCCAGGTTTTGATCTTGCAAGGCCACTTCGGCAAAGCCAATCACGGTATTCATGGGCGTACGGATTTCGTGGCTCATATTGGCCAGAAAATTGGCCTTGGCTTTGGCGGCGGCCTCGGCTGCTTCCTTAGCCAGTCTCAATTCCTGCTCGGCTTGTTTCTGCAAGCTGATGTCAGAAATAAAGCCGACAAATAGATGCCGGCCCTCCGAGATAATGCCGTGACCCACCGCCAAATTGGCCGGAAAGCGGCTGCCGTCTTTGCGTTGGGCGATGACTTCCCGCTCTATGCCGAGAATTTTGGCTTGATGGGTGGCTAAAAAATGCTGAATGTAACTGTCGTGCGCAGAGGCATCCGGTTCCGGCATCAGTAGCGAGACATTCTTACCGACGATCTCGGCGCTGCTCCAGCCGAACAGTTTTTCGGCGGCGGGATTGAACATCCGAATCAGACCGCTGCTGTCGATGGAAATCACACCGTTTACGGCGGTTTGCACGATGGCTTTGACCTCGGTGGTGGCCATCGCCACCAGTTCTTCCAAGTGCTCGCGGTATTTCAGCAATTCGGCTTCCGCCGCCTTGCGTTCGGTAATGTCGGTGATGGAACCGACCATCCGCACCGGCCGGCCCTCGGCGTCGCGCAACGCATCCCCCCGATCCAGCACCCAACGGTAGCTGCCGTCCTTGTGCCGAAGACGCAGTTCGGTAGTGTAACGCTCGTTATGTTCCAAGTGTTTGCGAAACGCTTCACTGGCGCGGGCTTTGTCATCGGGGTGGATTAATTCGAAGAAAATCGATTCCACGTTCGGCAATTCGCCGTCGGCATAACCCAGAATCTTGTTCCAGCGCGGTGATAAGTAGTATTCGTGATGCACGATATCCCAGTCCCAGATACCGTCGTTAACGGCCCGTTCGGCAAGCATATAGCGTTCCTCGCTGGTACGCAGGGCGTGGGTGCGTTCGGCGATTTTCGCTTCCAGATTATGTTGGGCATCCGCCAGTGCATCGGTCATGTGATTGAAGGAGTTGGCCAATTCGGCGATTTCATCCAGACCTCGGACTTCGGCTCGCACCGACAAGTCGCCGTCGCGAATGCGTCGGGCGGTGCAGGTCAGGCGCGAGATGGGCCGGACGATACGCCGGGCCAGGGCGTTGGCGATTATCGTCGTCAAGCCGACAAAGACCAGCACGATGAGCAGCATTTGTTTTTCCAGGCGCTGAATGGGGGCCAGCGCCTCGGCCTGTTCGATATGCGCCATGATGCAGCCGCCGCCGATTTCCGGAATCGTGCGGAAACCATGAATGACGGCACGCTCCCGGTAATCGCTGGCCATCATTTCCGCGTTTTGCCGGGCCAGGCAGCTTTGCATGGGTTGCGTAGCGATAGGGTGGCTATTGGCATAGCGCGGCTGGGTAACGAAAAAGCCGCTGCTGTCGGCCAGGAAAGATTCGCCGGATTTGCCCAAATCGGAGTGAGCCGTAAAAATACTTTGAATCAGGCTAACCGGATAGCTGATCAACAATTGCCAGGGCAGTTTGGCATCTTTGGCAATCACATAATAAAAACGTGGCTGGTCCGGAACCGGTTTGCTGAAGTCGGCCAGTTGTCCGGCTTGAAAATTTTTTAGATCAGAAAGTGCCACCGGCTGCTCGCCGACGCTGACCGTGCCCGATTCGGAGTCGAGCCGGAAAAACACCGCGCCGGCAGCGCCTTCGGTGAGTAAATAGTCGTTTATGAAATCAGTGGCACAGGCGCGGTTCAATTGCTCCGCCGCCACGCATTTCATTAGCACCTCGGCCAGGAAGGCGTGGGCGCGCGTGTCGGCACGTGCCAGTACCAGTTTGAGTTGTTCATGGCGGTTATCCGCGACGCGGCTGACAATATTAAAGCGGTCCGTGCGGATATTGTCGATGGCAAACCGATAGGCCATGTAACCGACCGATAAAGTCGGCAACAGGATCAGCAGCAACAGCAGAGCAATCAGGCGTTTTTGCAGCATGTTGGGCCTCAATGTCGGCAAGCAGGTCAGCCGACGTTATGCCATGGATGGTGGCGATGCGGCAATACCTTCTGCCAATCGACATCTTCATACCGCTAAGATTCCTCGGGGTAGGTAATTGTCAAACTGCGGTGGGAGGGACGTCTCGGAATCGCAGAGTCTGTCTAGTGATTGATCTAAACTTAAAAATCGCCGCTCCCGCGCAGGCGGGAGCTCAGTGCTTGCAATGGATTTGCTTAGCCGCCTACCGGCCCCAACTTTTGCGGAGAAAGCTGCGCAGCTTATTTGCGCAGGGCATTAAAAAAACTACACTCGGGCGCGCCGCCGTTACTCTCGAAAAACACAAAACAATCGTTAAACCATTTCACAAAACGGTCGGCGTGTTCGGCGCTGCCGATCGGGTATTGACGCATTTTCCAACGATTGCGGGCCGAGTCGTTACGATAGATGCCGCCGGCGTTGTAAGCGCATGCGACCTTGGGAGGATCGAAATGGGTTTGCTTCCATTGTCCGGCGATGTAGGCGGTGCCGGCCTGAATCGAATTGCTGGGGACTAATAGCCAGGCTTTATCGATGTCATCTTTGTTTAAAGCCGCGCGGGCGGTGGAAATCAAAGTCTGCATCAGGCCTGGCGAAATTTTATGCGGTGTGCGCACTTCGTCGATAAAGCCCGGTTCTTCGCGCACCGCGTTTTGATTGCCTGACGACTCGGTGCAAATGGTGGCGATGATCAGCTCCACCGGCACTTTCAACTCGGTAGACCAATGCGTCAAGGCACTGCCGAACTGGTTCCAGACTTTGCCTACCGTTTTCGGCTCGCCGCCAGTGCCTATTGGGGTATCGTCGCTGCCTACCAATAACCCTTGATCGGTCAATTGCCAGGTCACGCTGTCCTGATAAGCATGCCGGGTTTTTAACTCGTCGAGTAAATCTTGGCCGATAACCGTGCTGCCGGCATCGTTAGCGGCGGGACGTTGCATATTCGGAGAACTGTCGTCCTGGAATAAACTGCTCCAGGTTAGCGGGCCGACGATGCCGTCGCTGTCCAAGCCGTGGCTGCTTTGATACGCCACCACGGCTGCGGAGGTTTTGGCACCGAATAATCCGTCGGGCTGGCCGACACCGTTTATTTGCAGGCTTTTTAAGCGCGTCTGTACTTCCAACACATCGCGGCCGCGCAGCATAGGCAGTTGAAATTTAAGTGGGCGACTGAATGCCATGACCGGCTCCTATCCGCTAAAGGCTTATGGGCAGCCGGGAATCGAAGCTTTGATTCCGGCGATGTCGTTTAACAAGCGCCGGTGATAATCGGCGTAGCGGCTTTGGCCAGCCTGCGCGGCAGCTTGGTTCTCGTTTTGTTGTAATTGTTTCAGCGCTTGGCAACTGCCGGTATCGTTGATTTGAAAACGAATCGCTGCCAACTCGGCGTTATGCAGAAAAAAGGTGGCGGCGGGTTTTAAGTCGCCGGGCGCTTGCAGAAATTCGCGGGCACAAGCGTGTAACTTTTGGTTGTAAGGCTTAGCAGCGGCTGTGCTGGTCTGTTCGCTACGCAGTGAGCGCAACGACTCGCACCAGTTTTCGAAATACTGGGCGCGTTGCCCGACGATAGCCTCGGCCGCAGCCCAATCCGTTGTCAAATGTATGCCTTGTTCGAGTTGCTCTGCTGCGCATTGATAATTTTTGATGCTGTCGGTGTTTTGTTTAGCTAGCCGGTAACAGGCGTCGCCTTTCAGCAGATGCAATTGGTTACAGGTCTCGTCGTCGGCTTTGCAATCGACTTCCGCCCCCGCTATTTCGTGCCAATTATTTTCATCAGCGGCTTCTTTGAAGTTTTTCAATTGCCGGGTCGCGCAGCCGGAGGCTAACAAAACCGTTGCTAATAGCGGTATGACTATTTTCAGATTCGGCCTCATGACGCTTGGCCCTCGAGGATTTTGTTAATCATGCCGGAGACCGGTTTGTCCTCCGCTTGCAGCTTCTCGGTCACCACAATCAAGCTATCCAGGTCCTTTAATGCATCGGGGTTTTGGTGCAGTTTGTCCACGGCTTGCAACACCGATTCGTAACCGCCGGTGCTGCCGAACATCGCCGGGTCGCGGGCTAGGATCAAAGACTTCAATTCCCGGTCGGCAGCGGTGCGATGGAATTCGTCCAGGCCTTCTTCAAATTGCTGCAACGTCGTAAAGCCGCCCAGTTCGGCATATTTTTCGAATAATGCCGCCGAATCGGCATTGCCGATAAAGTCGTTGACCGCGTCTTTCATAAACTTGGGATTTTCCATCTGCGCCTGAAACGCGGCACGAAATAACGGGCTTTGTCGCAGCAACATAAAGCCGGTGTTGTCATCGACCGGCTCCAGCGTCAAACCGGCCGCCGGTGAGAAGGGCATGTGTAAAATCCGGGCTTTCCATTTTTGATAATAAATACCAGTCAGTTTCACGGTGCCGGCCACCACGGCGGCGATCAACGCAGCAGGCGGCATGAAGGTCCCCAGCGTGGCGCCGAAGGTTTTTACCGCGCTGCCGAGGATGTCTGTCAACGGCCCATCCTGGTCCAGCGCGGTTTGCGTGTCGGTGACCGCGTGCAGCGCATCTTCGATTTTACCTTCGCCCATCAGGCCCTTGGCGACATTTACGCCTTTTTCGACTTTGTTCGCCAGATCGACGTATTTGCCGCCAATTTCCTTGGGCAGCAAACCGGCCACCGTGCGCGCCATGTCGATGCCGCTGCTGACGGTTTCCAGCATGGAGCCGGTTTTGGATTGCTGTTGTTGGCTGACCGCTGCGTCGCGTTGCGTGGTTGCTTCATGGGCTTGCTGCAATGCGGCGCTTTCCGAATCTCGATTCTGGCCGCGTGCGCCGAAGTAAAAGCCGATGATGGTGCCGAGGATGCCGCCCAATACGTCCGGAAACTGATTGTTCGGCAAGGCCAAAAACAACATTGAGGCCGTGACGATCAGCATCGCGATCACACCGCGTATCGTGCCCTCCGGCAGGCCGGCCGGACTTTGAAAAAACAGCGCCAGTTGTTTTTCGCGGGTGCAGGTTTCCAGAAAGGTTTTTTGCAGATGCCGCAAATACAGTAAAAAAGCGAGCACAACCAACGCCAAGATGCCCAACGTAATCAAAAAATGAATCGATAGGGCGATGGGTTTTTCCTCGCCGTTAACGGCCGCAGTTTGCGCGGCAACGGAGAGCGGGAGCAGGCTCAGCGCGGCGTAACCCAGGGTTTTAAGTCGATATGTCGGTTTATGCATAAGTCCGCCTTTTGGGTAACGATCTCGTTGATCGATTAAGGTCTCTAATTAGGCTTGCCGCGCGGATGATATACCCGCTCTATCCGCCGGTCTAGGATTCGTTCTATGCGCCTCTTGCCGTCTTTTGATGTGTCAATGACGATTTTTTATTCTATAGACTCGGTCTCGGGTAATTGCTGCGCCGGTTTTTTGATACGAGTGACCGGGGAAGTCCATATGGGGTGACGGCGCTCCTGGCGGTAATAGGTTTCGTAAAGCGCTTGATAAACCATTTCGGACGCGGCCCAACGTTCCTTGCAAAAACTGGAAAGCATTAATCCTGAAACCCCGCCGCATACCCATCCCAGTAATAGCAACTTCTCAATAAACAAGACCACAGTAAAAATGGCCAATATCAAAGTCAGGCTGCGCGCTAATTTGGATTGCAATTGCAACGCCTCCACCTTGGCCACCACGGGGTTGTCGTTGTCCCTAAGCCTATCCAAGGCTTCGTGATATTGACTCAACAACGGGTCGTTGGTGGTTAAAGCCAGATTTTGCGCGCGCCGGTACCAACTATCCGTTTTCAGGCGTTTACGGTTCCGATATAAATAATCGTAAGTGGTATTGAGTATGTCGTGCGACAAGCGTTTGACAATAAGGGAGATCGCCAGTGTCAGCAGCAGAAAAATCAATGCACCTGCCGTGCTGGCGGCAAACGGGTCAGGCAAACGCTGCAATGCGGGGTGAATCTGTTCTCGATAATTAAAGAATACTGCTACCAAAGTAGCGGACGGCAGAGCGATGCCGACTTGTTCGATCGGGTCTGTGAATAGTTTGCCGATCAGCGTGCTAAGCGGGTTTGACATTTTGTCCCTCCTTCTAAGTTGGGAAAAATGAGTTGCGGGACGCGGTGCGCCCGGTTGCTTTGACCGTTGGTCATTAGATAGCAAACGCGACGAAACAGCAACTCAATTGATAAAGCGATTATGCCGACACTGGCGTGTATGAGGATGTACGAAAATACCCAAGCTTTGGATGCATTTTTCACTTTCCTAGCGACAAAAAATAGTGCGTCCGACTTTAGATCATTAACCCGCGCCTCAAATGGCGTCGTTCGCACGAAGATAGGCGCCTGGAGATAGTTAAAAACTGGATTTCCGTATATTCAAGAAAATATTTCCGGCTCAGTGCATTTGCTTACTCGCTAAAAACCGGTAAAACTGGAGTACAGTGAACGAACAAAGAGGCCTAAACAGGTTCCCCATTTTGGCTGGAATGGCGGATTAGGGACCCTGCAATGGCCTCGATAACTACAAGAGGGGAGTGCGTCATGATAGACCAGCAAAGACTAACCGAGCTTTATCAGACTTTTGTTAAATGGTTATGCGTGTTTTGGGCGTGGCTCAAATCGACGTGGCAAAGCCTATCCAAACCTAAACCGGGTACCGACCAGCCCGACGGCAGTGAGCCTAAGCGTTCACCGGTATGGTTATACGTGCTGTTGGGGATTTTTGTAATGTCGCTATTCGCCGGCGGCGAACGCATCCAGGGCCAGGAAATTCCCTTTAGCCAGTTCTTAACCCTGGTTAACGACAATAAAGTCGAAAACGCCGTGGTTACCCAGCGATTCATCAACGGCACATTAAAAGAAGAAGATAAGAAAATCGGCAAGCATTTCTTCACCGTGCCGCTATGGGACGAGTCGCTGGTTAAAAATCTGCAAGAGCATAAAGTGGAATATGTGGTCAGAAGCGGTGACAACTGGTTGAGCAATTTGCTGTTTAACTGGGTAATTCCGCTGGCGATTTTTGCCGGCATATGGATGTGGCTATTGCCGAAAATGACCGGCGGAGCAGGGCGCGGCTTTTTGAACTTGGGCAATAAAATCCGGATCCAGCAGGAAACCTCTAAAACCACTTTTGATGACGTGGCCGGCGCGGAAAGCGCGAAGCAGGAATTAAAAGAAACCATTGAGTTTTTAAAATCCCCGGAAAAACTGCAAAAGTTGGGCGGCCGCATGCCCAAAGGCGTGTTGTTGGTCGGCTCGCCGGGTACCGGCAAAACCCTGTTGGCCCGCGCGGTGTCCGGTGAAGCCGGGGTGCCGTTTTTTAACATCAGCGCCTCCGAGTTTATCGAAATGTTTGTCGGTATCGGCGCGGCGCGGGTGCGGGACTTGTTCGAACAAGCCCGGCAAAAATCCCCTTGCATCATCTTTATAGACGAACTGGACGCGATTGGCCGTTCCCGTGGCGGCCCGGCTATGCTGGGTGGCAACGACGAACGCGAGCAAACCCTGAACCAGTTATTGACCGAAATGGACGGCTTCGACGCCACCTCCGGCGTCGTGGTGATGGCAGCCACCAACAGGCCGGAAATCCTGGATAGAGCTTTGCTGCGTGCCGGCCGCTTCGACAGGCAAATTGTGGTGGATAAACCCGACCTGATCGACCGGGTGGCTATCCTGAAATTGCACAGCAAAGCCATGCAATTGGACAAAGATATCGACTTAAACACGGTTGCTAAACGCACACCCGGTTTCGTCGGCGCCGATCTGTCCAACATCGCCAACGAAGCGGCGATATTGGCTGCGCGCGGCGGCCGCGACACCGTCAATATGGCAGATTTCGAAGCAGCCATAGATAGAGTGATGGCCGGCCCGGAAAAGAAAAACCGCATTCTCGGCCCGGACGAAAAGCGCCGAGTGGCTTATCACGAAGCCGGTCACGCGCTCGTCGCAGAAAACGTGCCCACCGGCCAGCCGGTACATAAAATCTCCATCATCCCGCGCGGTGTCTCAGCGCTGGGTTTTACGTTGCAGTTGCCGGTCGAGGAAAAATATCTTTCCACCGAAAACGAACTGAAAGACCAATTAGCCATCCTGCTTGGCGGCCGAGTGGCTGAACAATTGGCGCTACAAAGCATTTCCACCGGTGCCCAAAACGATCTGGAAAAAGCCAGCGAAATCGCCCGCAACATGGTTTGCTACCTGGGCATGAGTAAAAAACTCGGGCCGCTAATCTACGGACAACGCCAGCAACTGCAATTCCTGCCCGGCGACGTCAACGAGCAACGCAACTTCAGCGAGGAAACTGCCCGAGTCGTCGATGCTGAAATCAAAGCCTTGATCGAAGACGCAGAACGCCGCGCGCAAAAGATATTAAGCGAGAAACGCGGTTATTTGGATAAGTTGGCCGAGCTGTTGCAGGAGAAAGAGGTGATTCAGCGGGAGGAGATGGTGGCGTTGATTGGCGGCGGTAAGTAAGAGGCAGCTATTGTGGAAAATCCACAATAGCTGGTGGGAGTAATGACAAGCTAGGGTAGTGCCAGGAGGTCAACTAAGTGCATTCGCCCAAGCGCTATCAATCCATTATTGCTAGCGAGCCATTTTGAAAGCGCAACACGATTTACGCCGCCACCGCTGCTCGAGCTTTGAGATATGAACCGTTCATTGGCATCTTCACCAACAATTACAATATGATCAATGTCCAACGCGCGATCACGATCCCATGAATATTCAGCAAAATCGATTCCTACCAGACAACCCGGTTTAAACATATCCTCAGTCAACCAATTTGCTGAAATAATTTGACTAGTGATCTTGCCTACGTTAGTAATCTGCTCGTCTGAATAAGTAAATAATTGACTAGGCTTAGTGGAAAGACTATAGGCATTTAATATTTCTTTAGATAAAAGGTAAATCCAACCAGAACAGTCAACATATTCTTTTTGCTGCAAATCTTTCCATGTTTTTGCTTTGTCCCCTAATGAATATTTAATGGTATCGAACTCAAGAGTACGATCCGCGATTATCTGGGCTGCTTTATCTCTATTAACTGAGGAAAGGACAGGAGAGTTTTGAAAATACTGTATCAACCACTTGCGTCTAACTACTCCGGATTTTCCCGTGTTAATCCCGCTCAAAACGTTTCCAGAAACCCATGTTAAATCCGATTTCTGAGCATCTATTTCAAACAGATCTCCTAGCCTCAGTTCACCAATAATACTACCGCGTGGCGTGGATCTAATATTTAAAGCTGTTGCAATGCATTGGAATGTTGTTTTCATCTGAGGCTATCCTGGTAAAAACTGGTAAAATAAAACTCTTTCTATGTGATTTTTAAACCGGTAGATCTTCAATTTTGCATCTATTTTGGTTTTTTGATATACACCAATTGTCAATTGCGGTTTCCGGCTCGGGAAAGGCAAGGTTCAATAACTCAAATCCAGCTGTTATAAAATCTGTATAAGGCTTTTTTAATTTTAATATTCCAAAATTATTGGCGTTTGTGGAAAATGCTTTTACGCCCATGAAACCAGGTAGTTTTTGTGTGAATTTATAGAATTCACTTGAGCTCAATGAGACATCTTCTGGTACCCCAACATTATATTCGGTGCTTAGTAAGCTGTTAATTCCACCTACTCTTGCTAGCGGGGATGCTACAAATTCAATCAGCTTGGCTTGACTATTTTTCGGCGGGACCCAGTAAACTAAGCGTCCCCAGTGAATGTCCCCTGTGAGAATAATAAAGCTTACGCCCCGCTCGTTAATATTATTTACGAGATTGCTAAGTAGCTCTTGATATTCTCGCTTATAGTCTTCTAGTGCGTTATCAAATAGTGTGTTAACGAGCTTAATTGGTCCCTGCATCAATGGTTGACCAATGACCAACAAGCCAATTCGTTCAACTGTGTTAATCCACGATATTAATGCGGACTTTTGCGGCGCAGATAATGTGTGAGGTTTGTTGGCATCTCTATTCGTACGGTCAGTGCGGGTATCTGAAATAAATAAGTCTATACCTGCTAATTTGTAGGAAGCCCAGCAACGCTCAAATTCAAGCGGAGAATCTCCTATCATATTCATTACACCTTGATTTCTCCAAAACGCTTCTTGTCCACATTTTGCCCAATTTGATTTATTCTCACTCCAACTCCTTGTTAAATAAGGCATTGATTCGGGATATCCGTTCCAATATTCATGATCATCGCATGTAAACACATTCGCTCCCTTTTTTAGAAGGCCTCCAAGTCTGTCCGCTTGAAAAGCCTTCTGGTAGCGGTCTTGGTATAACATTTTTGGTGAAATAGAATTGAATGCTGCTGGAACATCCGCATATATCTGGTCACCAGAAAATATTTTCAGATGAGGGATATTATTTTTTATGAAATTTTCCATCCTGATTGGATATTCAACAAATTGGTCAGAAGGAAAGTAGCATGATGATAGAGCGATAACTAACTCGTCTTCCGGATGCTCTAAAGAGACTGGCGGGGTTCTTATTAGTATAGTTTCATCATCATTGGTAGCTTGAAATTTTGGCTTTATCACATATTTCTCATTTGGCTTAAGACCGGTGATGAGAGCGATGTGGCTATCTAATCCCAATGCACCAGGTATTGGGTCAAGACCAATTATATTTTCATTATTGCTATTTGGAGTGATTTCTAGGTGATTACTTGCTTTGCATGGTAAGTGGGAAGGCCAGCCATCAACTCTTAATCGTAGCGAATATGTATTGCCTTCAGCGTTAATTGCTCCGGGATACAACTTCAGATCTGCCATATTTATCTCCTAAATCTGGCGCCAATTCCTACTATAGTTTGAAGTAGACTTTTACCTGCTTCAGACCCAAGTGTGAGAGCTCCAAATCCGAATAGAAAACCAATAATTTGGATGTGAGAATCTGATTTAATAAAAATAAAATTAATTGCAAAAGCCTCGGTAATTGCAAGAAATGCCGAAAAGGAACGAAGTTGCCTGTGATAGCGGAATTCAGCCGACTTCAGCGCATTTGCGAGTTCACGTTCGGCTCGGATTACTCCAGGTAGGAAAGATTCGATAAACTGAACCCTCCATACATAAAATAGAGCAGGGCTTACATCTTGTCCTTCAGTATTTAAGATATTAATCCAGTTCCGTAAGGTATTTTTTAAGATTTGATCCTTATGGTCGTCTAAGTTGGTTAGAACTGCATCTAATATATTTTGTGCATCATTAGGATTGCGTATATTCAAACGAATCAGTTCATCTAATGCCGTAGCTGTCTGTTGGACTCCCAAGGGTGCCATTAATTTGGATATATCCGAAACATTGCGAATATCGGCATCTGACACCTCTGTAATTGGGCTGTCTCCAACTGAGCGTAATAAAAAGCTCTGAATTAGCCGCACTTGCTTGCCAGATTTCTTATAATGATCACGAATTCTTTTAGGGAAAGTTGTCGGTATTCCAACCACAAATCCTTTAAGAATATCTGATGCAGAGCGTTTCAGTTCTTCTTTATCGTCTAATCCGTTTTCTGTGCCATACACTATATAGTTTAATGCTTCCCAATATCTTCTGGTTCTGGATCCAAATAGCTTCCACAACTCGATGATGCCTTGATGAAATGGAATAAATGTCACTGTCAGTTCAATTACACTGTATATTTCGTTGAAGTTTATTGCCATGACAACCTCTATTGAATAAATTCAATTAATTGTATATTTAAGATTGTGCTCGTCATTATTCAAACTCATTGTAATTTGGTTTTTGATGCTTGCCAAAGACAGCATGTTAGCACTCCCGTGTCATTTTTTTATTGAGTCGGAATTTATTGGGTAAGTATTCCCGTTAAGTTTTATAGGGTTTTCATCATCGTTATACTATATATGTGTTAATTTAGTGATTTGAATTTATGTGGCGTTAAACCTATTTAGTTAGGTTAAGGGTTAAGATTATTATCGTAGAAATGTTTATTTGGTATAAGATTGAATAAATAATTTGAATTATAGTCCATGGCGATCATTAACTTACGAGTTAATATTTATATGTTGCTATTTCTTATCTTTTGAATTTTCTTCTGGAATAGTTGCGACACTGATTTGTAGTATGGCCGCGTCTGTGGAATTTAGTTTTGCTTCTAAATATTTCAGTTCTTTTTCAATATCTTTAATTTTTGACTCATCGCGATTTGATGCCTTTCTTTCGTTATCTAAGGTTTCGCGTAGTGTGCTAATTTTATTTTCCAATGCCTTCTTCTGGTTTAACAGGTTTTCTATTGCTTTATTGGAGGTCTCTAGCTTTATCTGATTTTTTCCAGCTTTATCCAAAAGTGAACTGAGTCCATCGTAAAATGAGCACTTATTGTGATAATTCATTGCGTCGAAACGTATTTCTCCGAGTCCTATTGCTTGGGATGCGTTTTTATAACTTGTTAGTTTATCGTTCAAAAAATTTTGTCGGTTAGTATTGATTTCCATTAGTATTGCTGGTGTAACAACATTTTGAAAAACCTCTTCATTCATTATGGCCTGACTGCCGGTCAGGAAACTAGCAGAACCCGCAAGAGCTTGTGCCGCGCCGACGCCAGACATACTACCAGCAATACCTGCGCCAGTTGCCATGACTTGAAATATGGTATTCATTGCGGTTCTATTACCGTATATATGTGATTTGTGTATTTCACAAATTTCATCTGATCTACTTATTAAATAAGTAAGACATCCCAATGAATAGGCATTAATGCTTGCGAGTTGTGCTTCGCTAATTTTTAACTTTTCAATAGCCAAATCGAGTTCGGATTTTTTGTTTTCGGCTGTTTCTTTCCATTCATTGGCTAAAATCCTACTTTCGTTAGCTATAGGCACTAGACTTATCTGTTTTTTAGCCTGTTTTTCAACACTTAAAGCTTCCTTCTCATGCTCTTGTGCAATTTTGTTTGATTTCTCTAAATCTTTCTTTAATGTTTCAATTATTTTTTTATCTTCTATAATATTTTCTTTGTATTTCAATGCGTTTTCATTAGGATTTTTATTTTCGCATTGCTCAAAATATAATCTATCTGCATTTGTATTTTTATTGTTTGAGTCGTTTATAGAAATTGTCTGATATTCACATTCATCTTTAACAATAAAGCTACCAAAATTTTTTGTTGACGTGTCTTCGCTTAAAGTGCTTAACCAATGTTTGCCATCTGGCGCACTATAGTTTTTACATTCCGGACTGCGAAATAGCGGTGCTACTCTCGCATGAGATGCTGCTGGATCAAATATGTGTTTATCAATAAAAGCGCACCCATTTGTTATGAATATAAGGCTAAATAGGAATATTTTTATTTTCATTTTATTGGCCTGGGATATTTTCAGTAATAATCTGTTTTTTTTTAGATATTGTCTACGGTGTATTTGTACTAGTACAAATGTACTGCGCGACATTAAAGCTAACCAACATTTACAATCGGATGAAATTACATTTGGACGGCTCTATCCATGAATATTCTCCTGATCGACGACCATTTCTGCGCCCGCGAGGGTGTGGCTTGTTTGTTGAAACAAATCATTCCGGAATTACAGGTGTTTGAAGCGGAGAGCTTCGACGAGGGGTTGACCTTGGCTCAGCAAACGCCGTTGAATCTGGTTATGTTGGATGTGCAGTTGCCCGGCAAGGATGGGTTGGCGGGGCTGGTGGAATTGAAGGCGGCATTTCCGGATTTGTGCGTGGTGATGTTTTCCGGGCTGGACGATAGGGAGTTGGTATTTAAGGCGCTAAGGGCGGGAGCTATGGGATTTATCGTCAAAACTGTATCTCGGCAGGCGTTTGTCGATGCGTTGCGGGACGTGTTGGCCGGGAAGGTTTATTTGCCGGCATCCGCGGTGGGCCCGCAACGAACTGTCGATTCATATGCCGGCCATGTTACAGAAATACCTAAGGTATCCGATTCGGCCAGTTTAGGCCTGACAGCGCGCGAGTTCGAAGTGCTGACTTGGTTAGCACAGGGGATAGGCAATAAGCAGATTGCTCGGCAGTTGGGTATAGAAGAACAAACGGTGCGCAATCATCTGCGGCCGATTTACCAAAAATTCGGTGTCGCTAAACGTACCGAGTTGTTGGTGAAGATTTTTGAGCGGGGGATTGTGTTTGGGAAGCCGGGGGTGGGGAATTGACGGCTTTGAAGTTGAGGGGATTTATATAGAATCTCCCCTAGCCCCTCTTTTTCTAAGAGGGGAATTAATAGCGCCAAAGCTTAACTTAACGCCAATGGTTAATAAACGGATTTTCTTTGTTGACTATCCTTCACACGGATTTGGTTATCTGCAACGTTTTAACCATGGTTTCCCTCAGGGCTTTGGCGCCGGCAGGTTTGCGCAGAACGGCGGTGTGTGCCGGCAACAGGGCTTTTTCGTGGTCCGAGATGGCGCGGGCGGAGAGGATCATGGTCGGTACCGGCCCACAAGCGCTGTGGACTGCGGCGATAATGTCGTGGGCGGTTTCGCGGTTGCCCAGGTAAAAGTCGGTGATCAATAAATCCGGATCTCTATCGTTTTCGGCTAGTAGTGCTGTGGTTTCCGTGAGCGATGCTGCTTCCTGTACCAGGCAGCCCCAAGCTCTGAGTTGCTTGGCGATGGCTTGCAATACCTCGGCGTCGTCGTCCACCACCATCACAAAGTAGCCGGAGAAGTCGCCGTTTTGATCTAATCCGATGTATATAGCCAGCATCGGCTCGGCAACCGGTAGTTGGATTTTAAAGTCGCAGCCAAAACGCGAACCGCATACCAAGCTCAGACTGTGTTCGGGTAAACATTTAACGGCTGCGGCCACGTAAGCCAAGCCTATGCCCAAGCCCGGTACTATGTTGTCGTTCTGGCGACGCTGGTTACGAACAAATTCCTTGAATACCTCTTCGCGCATTTCCTCGGCGATCCCGGGGCCGCTGTCACAGATATGTAGCGTCAGACGGTGCTTACCGGTTTTTACAGCAGAGACCAATATCCAGCCACTCTCGGTATATTTGATGGCGTTATCCAGCAAATTGCCGAGAATTTGCCGCAGGATGTTGCTGTCGCTGCATAGGTTGTAAGGCTCCTGGCGGCGTAAAACTACTTTAAGCCGGATGCCGCGCTTGGCGGCTTGCGGGGCATATTGATTTTCCAGGCTGGTCAGCAGCGTATTGAGATCGATATTGGCCGGTTGCGGAATTTGCCGGCCGGTTTCCAGGTTGGCGATGTCCAATACATGGTTAAAGGCGGCGTTCAATTCGTCTATCACCAGGCCCATGCGGTTGAGCATAAATGCCGCGTTATTACCGGCCGGCTTTGTTTGCGCGGCGTCCAATACGGCGGCGTAGCAGGCCAACGCTTGAAGTGGTTGGCGCAGATTGTGGCCCATTTGCTGTAAAAAGCGGGTTTTGTCTTCCGCATTGACCTGGGCTTTGCGTTTTTCGCGGAAGGATTTGCGGGCGTAAGCTTCCAATTGACAACGAGTGCAGACGCCGAAGATATTGACGATGCAAAGGTTCAGAATAGACGGGATCAAGTCAATCATAGTCAGCCCAAGCCAATAGCCGGCCAGCGGCATGGTCAGCGCAGTACTCCAGCCAAAACTCATTGTCGCCCGCAACGACATGAACATTTGCCCGTAACTGAAAAAATACATGGGCAATAGGGCCGGCCAGGTTTCAGCGTAGTAGCGGGGATTACCGTCGTACAGCAAGATGGCGATTAAATTGGCTGCGGACAGTCCGGCGCTGAGTTTGGCGATGGTGTTGATTTTTGCCGCTGCTTCTACGCAGACATTTAGGTATCTGAATAAGCCCAAAAGTACCAGGACTATGGGAAGTCTTAAGATGGCTTCTGCGGTTGAGGTATTACCTGTATGCAGATCCAGCAGGATATAGACCAGGAATGCGACGGCTCCCAAGCCTAACGCCCATTTGAGGGGGCTTAGTAATACTAGGTAACGTTCTTCCCAAAACTGCCGTTCGCTATCTTCATCGAACTGCGGGATGGCAAACAGTTTGGTGAGGCTGAGCGATAGTTTGGTATCGAGAAAAAGTCCGAGCGGACGGTGGGTGGGGGCGCGAAAAAAAGCCTTGCCGGCAAGATGTTCGATGAATGGATTTGGTACGCGCATGCCGCCGGTCTTGGTCGCAACCATCGTACTCGATGCGGCGCAAAGAGCGCATCAGTTTTTCCGATAGCCAAGTTATTGTTGTTTTTGTAGCTGGGCTTTATTTTCTCTATTCCGGTAGGCCTAAGCAAGAAAAGTTAGCTAACGCACCAACAAATTCTATTGGCCTTAAACACTTTGCCGCCAGCGTTGATAAAGTAGGCGTAAAATCAGCGCACATTGCAGCGCGGCAAAAGCTAACGCCGAGAATGCGGAATCCGCCCATAGTGGAAAGAATAACGCTGAAACGCTGGTCATGCCGACTGCGCCGAACAGGCCGGGGAGAATGCCGTACAGCAGCGCTGCGGACAGTAAACTCAGGCTAAAAGCGCGTTGCGGATTTTTGCCGTAGCAAAAAAACAGGTAAACGGCGCAATCGCGTAATACTAATAGTGCGACAGCCAGTGGGTAGGCATGCAGGGAGATGTCCAGCCAGGCAAAGCGTTGCTCTTGGAAGCTCAGAAATATCGCAAACGGCAGGCTTAGCGCAAAACTCAATGCGCTCAAGGGTAGTTCCTCACCCACTCGGCGCCAATTCGCTTGTCGCCAATAATCCAGTAAGCGTTTGATGCGCATTGGCTCGTGCCGTTCGACGATGACGCCAATGTAAGTTAAAGCGCTGCAAACGGCTAAAGCAGCCAGCGAAAAGGAATAGTGGGTATTGGGAATAAAGCCGCCCAAATAGATAATCAAAAACAGCGTAAAACCCAGCCAGGCCGAGGGCAAATTGCGCAAACTCAAGTCTTGCGCCAGCAAGCGATAATTGCCCATGACGCACCAGAATAAGGCGCAAAGCAGGCTTATTTGGTGCAAAGTCTGTGGGTTAACAGTCAGGTTATACCAGGTGTTGCTTTGAAAATGACCGGGCAAATAATTGGCCGTTTCGGTTAAATCAGTCAAAGACGGCATGAAAACGAGGAAACCCACCAATACCAAAATGAGTATCGAACCGGTTTTTAGCTGGCCGCGTTGCACTGCCAGCAAACCCAACAAAAGCCCGGCGCTTTGTACCAGTAATGCAGTGCCAATGGCGTAAAAAAACAATAAGGGTAGGGCGGCCGGATTGTCGGTAGCCAGCGCATGGACCAGTAAACAAATGCCGGCGCAGTACCAGGCCATGCTGGTACTGCCCAGCAGTTTGCCCCAGGTCATTTGCCACGGCCCGAGAGCCGACAGGCGTTGCGTATCCCAGGTGCGATCGCGGTATTCTTCAACAATGCTGTCCAGGCTTTGCCGGGTGCCCCATAGCAGCGTGATCAGCATGAATAGCGTCAAAGCGGCTTGCGCGGTGATGCTGCCCAGCCGGTAGTCATCTAGGAAATAGGTTAAGGTAAACACCGCGCCCAACACCACAGGCGCGCCTATCAGCCGGGCCGGCGAGCATTCCAAAATCAGTTGGCGTTCAAATTCGGGATTTAGATTCATGAGCTGTGGCGGATGGTTTGTAGGTAAGCGTCTTGCAGATTGCTGGCGACCGGGGCGAATTCGCAGACCGGTAAATCCAGTGCGATGAGGGCTTTCAACACTTGGTGTTGTTGAGCCGCGTCGCCGTTCAGCTGCAGTAAGGCTTGTTGTTTATCGTCGCTATTCAATACCTTAACATCAGGTAGCGATTGCAGGCGTTGCAACAGGTTTTCTACTGGATGTGCCAGCAGCAACTTGAAGGGTTTTAGCAAGGACGGCGCTTTCACCGCAACCTGTTCGACGATTTTGCCGTGACGCAGCACCAGCATATCGGTGCAATAGGCCTCCAGCTCGGCGAGGATATGCGAGGACACCAGCAGCGTCATGCCTTGGGCTTGCAGGTCTAAAAATAGCTCGGCCAGTTCATGGCGGGCTTCCGGGTCCAAGCCGGATGCCGGTTCGTCCAGCAACACCACCGGCGGTTTGTGGATGATGGCTTGGGCGATGGCTACCCGTTGACGTAAGCCGCGCGATAGCTCGGCCGGGCTGTTTTCCAATCTATCTTGAATATGCAAACGCCTGCTGACAGCTTCGATAGCGGCCGGGCAATCAGCTGCAAAAATGCCTTGGGCGCGGGCCACGTAATGCAGGCATTGCCGCACCGTCAAGCGTTGATAAAGCCCAAAAAAATCCGATAAGTAGCCGATGATGCGATGGCACTCGCGCGGTTGTTCCAATACGTCGATGCCGGCGATATTGATCGCACCGCTGACCGGTTGATCCAGCGCCGCCATGCAGCGCAGCAGCGTGGTTTTGCCGGCGCCGTTGGGGCCGACCAGCGCGGTGATGCTGCCGGCAGCGATGTCGAACGACACATTGTCCAATGCGCGCAGGCCAGGGTATTCGAAAATCAGCTTATCGACGGAGACCATGTTTAGTTTTGATGAAGGCTTGGGTAAAAAATGATGCGGGTTCGATGATACCGCTTTTTCGTTTGCCGGACGCCGATTATCGGCTTAGGCTGCTTGGGTATGAATTTTGCTGCATTTCTGGGGTGAGTTTGGCTGATAAACTCCGAGTACGCCCGAAATTAAGGCCTACACCAATCCCGCTTGACCATGCGGCGGGGCGCGAAACTGTGTATTATTACTCGCAATAACGGTGCTTTATCACGCGAATGAGTAACGACTCAATCGCGATACAGATGAGTGCACGCAAAGACTGGTTATTTTTAAACATCAAGTAGGAGAAATGAATGCATAACGTCACGTTGATTAAAGGTGATGGTATTGGCCCTTCGATCATGGACGCCGCCGTGGCGGTGATCAACGCTTCGGGTGCGAAAATTCATTGGCATGAGGCGGACGCCGGCATGTCGGCTTATGAAAGAACCGGCACGCCGCTGCCGGATGCGACGATGGAATCTATCGCCCAGACTCGGGTGGCGTTTAAAGGACCATTGACCACGATGGTGGGCGAGGGGTTTAGAAGCATCAACGTGGAACTGCGTAAACAATACGATCTCTACGCCAACGTACGGCCGGCGAAAAGCTGGAAAGGCGTAAAAACCCGTTACGACGACGTCGATATTGTCATCGTGCGTGAGAACACCGAAGGCCTCTATGTCGGTTTGGAACATTATCTAACCCCGGCTAAAGACATTGCCGAAAGCTTGGCCGTGGTCACCAAGGCCGGTTCCGAACGTATCGTGGAATACGCCTTTAAGTATGCTATCGATAACAATCGTAAGAAAGTGACGGTCTGCCACAAAGCCAATATTTTGAAATACACCCAGGGCTTGTTCCTCAGAGCGGCACGGGAAGTGGCGGCCAAATATCCGGGCATCGAATTCGACGAAAAAATCGTCGATGCCGCTTGCATGCATATGGTGATGAAGCCGGAACAGTTTGACGTGGTTGTTACCACCAATATGTTTGGTGACATTTTGTCGGATTTGACTGCGGGTTTGGTAGGCGGCTTGGGCTTGATCCCTGGTGCGAACATAGGTGCGGACGCCGCGCTGTTCGAAGCGGTACATGGCAGTGCGCCGGACATAGTCGGCAAAAATATTGCCAACCCTACAGCGGTGATGATGGGTGGCGTGATGATGCTGAATCATTTGGGCGAACACGACGCGGCAACCCGAATGCAAAACGCGATTGAAAAAGTCGTGAACGGCGGTGTCTATGTCACTCCGGATTTGAACCCGAACAGCCAATACGGCACCAAGGAAATGGGGCAAGCCATCGTCGATGCGATGGAGTAATTAACCAGCGGCGGAGGCGGTTATGAGTGCGCAACCTAAATTCGACAAGTCCTGGATGTCCATCGAGGATTATCTGGCCGCGGAATTGCTCAGCGATATAAAGCATGAGTATGACGACGGCGACTTGGTGGCAATGTCCGGGGCCAGTAAGAATCACGAGCGCATCAAAATGAGTTTGGCTCGCCTGTTGGGTAATCATTTACAAGGCAAGCCTTGTGAACCTTTCAGTTCCGATGTCAAAGTCAAGATCGGCCAGTATTTGTTCTACCCCGATGCGATGGTGGTTTGCGAGGATACCTCGACCCACGACTATTATGCCGAAGCGCCAGTCTTGATCGTCGAAGTGCTGTCAAAATCCACCCGCCGCCGCGACGAAACCATCAAACGCCGCTTGTACCAAACCATTCCCAGCTTGCTGGAATATGTGCTGATCGAGCAGGACATCGTCGATGTCGAAGTCTGCCGGCGTAGTGAAGGCTGGGTCTCCAATCATTACTTTCTCGGCGATCAAGCGCGCTTCGAGTCGGTGGATTTAACGCTGGACGTTGCCGAGATTTACGAGCGGGTAGATAACGACGACATGCGCACTTTTATCGCTGAACAGGCTGCAGCAGACCAAGCGTCCCAAGCCCAATAATTATTTACCGGAAATCATCATGCTAGAACAATACCGAAAACATGTCGCCGAACGCGCTGCCGAAGGCATCGTTCCCAAACCACTGGACGCCGAACAAGTCGCCGCGCTGGTTGAATTATTGAAACAGCTGCCTGCCGGCGAAGAAGCGTTTCTGCTGGATTTGTTGGAAAACCGCATACCAGCCGGCGTCGACGAAGCGGCGTATGTCAAAGCCGGTTTTTTGACCGCCATTGCTAAAGGTGAGGCGACATCGCCACTATTAACAGCTGAAAAAGCCACCGAATTGCTCGGCACGATGCTGGGTGGTTACAACGTCGCACCGTTGATCGAATTGCTGGACAACGCCACGTTGGCGCCGATTGCCGCGAAAGCGCTGTCGCAAATCTTGCTGATCTTCGACGCCTTCCACGATGTGCAGGAAAAAGCCGAAGCCGGCAACGCTTACGCCAAACAGGTACTGCAATCCTGGGCTGATGCCGAATGGTTTACCGCCAAGCCGGAAGTGCCGGAAAAACTCACCGTGACAGTGTTCAAAGTCACCGGTGAAACCAATACCGACGATTTGTCACCGGCACCGGATGCCTGGTCCAGACCGGATATTCCATTGCACGCCAAGGCGATGCTGAAGATGCCGCGCGACGGCATCACCAATGCAGAGCAACAAATCACCGAACTGAAAGCCAAGGGCTTCCCGGTGGCCTATGTCGGCGACGTGGTCGGCACCGGCTCGTCGCGCAAATCCGCTACCAACTCGGTGTTGTGGTTCATGGGCGACGATATTCCGTATATCCCCAACAAGCGCGGCGGCGGTGTTTGTATCGGCGGTAAGATCGCGCCGATTTTCTTCAATACCATGGAAGATTCCGGCGCACTGCCGATCGAATGCGACGTCACTGGCATGGCGATGGGCGACGTGATCGATATTTATCCTTATCAAGGTATCGTCAAACGGCATGATACGGACGAAGTCGTCTGCGAGTTTGCTTTGAAAACCGAAGTGATCTTCGACGAAGTCCGCGCCGGTGGCCGGATTCCGTTGATCATTGGTCGCGGCTTGACCGACCGTGCCCGCCAATTCTTGGGCTTGCCAGCTTCTACGGTATTTCGCCGCTTGGGCGAAGCCGCCGATACCGGCAAAGGTTTTACCCTGGCGCAAAAAATCGTCGGCAAGGCTTGCGGCGTGGCCGGCGTGCGGCCTGGCAGCTATTGCGAACCGAAAATGACCACCGTAGGTTCGCAAGACACCACCGGGCCGATGACCCGCGACGAGCTGAAAGACCTGGCTTGCTTAGGCTTCTCTGCGGATCTGGTGATGCAATCGTTTTGTCATACTGCGGCCTATCCCAAGCCAGTCGATGTGCAAATGCAGCACACCTTGCCGGACTTTATCATGACCCGTGGCGGCGTATCTCTGCGTCCCGGTGACGGCGTGATTCACTCCTGGCTGAATCGCATGCTCCTGCCGGATACTGTCGGCACCGGCGGCGACTCGCATACCCGTTTCCCGATTGGTATTTCCTTTCCGGCCGGTTCCGGGCTGGTGGCCTTTGCCGCCGCCACCGGCGTGATGCCGCTGGACATGCCTGAGTCGGTTTTAGTGCGTTTCAAAGGCCAAATGCAACCCGGCATCACCTTGCGCGATTTGGTGAATGCTATTCCTTATGCGGCATTGAAAAGCGGCTCATTGACCGTCGCCAAGCAAGGCAAGAAGAACGTGTTTTCCGGCCGGATTTTGGAAATCGAAGGCTTACCGGATTTAAAAGTCGAGCAAGCGTTCGAGTTGTCCGATGCCTCCGCCGAACGCTCCGCCGGTGGTTGCACGATCAAACTCAACGAAGCGCCGATTCGCGAGTATTTGAACTCCAACATCACCTTGCTGAAATGGATGATCGCCGAAGGTTACGGCGATGCCAGAACCATTCAGCGCCGCATCAAAGCGATGCACGATTGGTTAGCCAATCCGGTATTGATGGAAGCGGATAAAGACGCGGAATATGCGGAAATCATTGAAATTGACCTAAATGAAATCACCGAGCCATTGTTAGCTTGCCCAAACGACCCGGATGACATCAAGCCTTTGTCGGAAGTGGCGGGCACCAAGATCGACGAGGTGTTCATCGGTTCCTGCATGACCAACATCGGCCACTTCCGCGCTGCCGGCAAATTACTGGACAAAGCCGGTGCCTTGCCGACGCGCTTGTGGGTGGCGCCACCGACCAAAATGGACCAAAACCAGTTGGTGGAAGAAGGCTATTACGGCACCTTCGGCAAGGTCGGCGCGCGCACCGAAATGCCGGGCTGCTCCTTGTGTATGGGCAATCAGGCGCGAGTGGCGGAAGGCGCGACGGTGGTGTCAACGTCGACTCGTAACTTCCCCAACCGTTTGGGCAATGGTGCGAACGTCTATCTGTCCTCAGCGGAATTGGCAGCGGTGTGCTCGCTATTGGGCAAGATTCCGACGGTTGCCGAGTATATGCAATATGCCGCCAGCATCGAACAAACCAGCGCGGATACCTATCGTTATCTTAACTTCGATCAAATTGATAGTTATCAGGATAAGGCCAAGGAAGTCGCTTAGCCCGGCGGATTTTAGGCATCGCGCCGTAGCAGGCGTGGTAACCCGGTTTTAGCTGGGCTACCGCGCCGCATCAGGTGGGAAGATATGGCGCGGAAGTGGTAAGCAATGAAAAAAAATTACAGGCTATCAATAATCTCCAGACAGCGCTGAAAAGCACTGCGGACGATGAAAAAAGTCATTGCAAGCGGGTAGGATAGATAGTGCTCAGGTAGTGCCAGACAAATGAGCACCAATACCGCAACGGCGCAGGGATCGAAGCGGGCCAAATATTTTTGCATATAGCGCAATGATTCTTGGGATTCCCAATCAAACTGCGGACTTTTGTTGATTAAACCCAGCAGCATCCAACTGCTAAGCAAAGCAAAATACACCGGAAACACGCTGAATTGCGGCGAGCCGTCGCTGAATTGCGGGCTCCAGTAACCGTACCAAGTCCATAAGCCTGCGGAGGCAAAACCATCGTGCCATATTTTGCTGGGTACCAATTTCAAACAACCACTCAATAGAAAAAGCACCGCAAGGCACGCTCCCGCACCCCATACGGCCTCTATATTGAGTAAGGGTAAAAATGCATTTTGGGTTAAGGTTAGGGGAGTTAAGATTAGACAGCAGACGATGAAAATAGGCATGGTAGTAACAATGGCTTTTTTAAGTTTTACGCAGTCTGCCATAAGCTCGACGGATTTGAGCAATCGATATAAGCGGCTTACCTGGCTCGAAATTTCCTGAGCTTCTGATGCGGGCTCAAACTGGAGTCACGATATTTGCAAGCGCCTGTCCTTACGTTGCGACCTTTTTGATTGTGACTTGCTTTTACACCGAGCGTCAATCACACAATAATTGGGTTATTTCAGTTATTGCCTATTCTCGCTTGCTATCCCTAGCTAAAGATTCGCTCAATTTTTAATTGATTAAATACATCTGCAAAGCGGAACGGAGTTGGGTGATCCTTTGTTCGGCCTGATCACCCGCATACGGCAGGCTGGCGAACTTTCCCCATACCGGCGCCGGCCAGGCTTTATCGGTTTGATAGCGCACCACATGGTGCAGATGCAATTGCGGGACGAGATTGCCGATTGCGGCAATATTGAGTTTGTCGGGGCGATAAATACTCGCCAGTGCCTCGGCAAGCAGGCAGGACTCGCTTTGCAGAGCCTGTCTATCCGCCTGTCCAAGCTGATAAATTTCTCTGATATTGTGGCGCCTGGGCACCAGGATGAACCAAGGGTATTGGCTGTCGTTCATCATTAACAATTCCGTTAGCGCAAAGCTCCCTACGTTAAAACAATCTTGCGCTAGTTGTTGATGAAGTACGAAATCGGGCATGGTGCTCTCAAATGAAGAATAAAATATTTAGCTGACTGATGCTGTAAAGGCCGATACGCCAAAACCATCAGGGACGATGCAACAGCTGCTCGCACAATGCAGGTAACGGCGGTGGCGGCAACGGCACGCTTTTCGATGGTGCTTTGGCTTCCGCGGAAAACCACCACGCCAAGCTGGCGTCGCAACCGTCGCCGGCAGGTAACGGCTCTTGCGAGTCGCAATGCGGACTATGCGGGGGGCATTTCAAGCGCACATGAAAATGATCGTCGTGTTTCCACCATGGGCGAATCTTCCGCAACCATTCGCCGGCTCCGGCACTTTTGGTGGTGCACAAGTCTTGTTTGATGCTGGGGTTTACAAAAATCCTGTCGACCTCCGGTTGGCGCGCTGCGGCTTCCAGTACCTTTGCCAGGTCCGGCGACCATTGCCGGTAATCGATAGTATCGTTTTGCATGTTCACGACCGACGGCGCGCTCCAGGTTTCGCGTTCATTGGCCGTTAGCTGCCGGTTACTGGCTTGTTCCGATAATAAAAACCATATATCCACATCCAAGCCTGACTGATGGCTGCGATGTCCGCTCAAGGTAGGGCCGCCGCGCGGTTGGCCCAAATCGCCGATCAACAACGAGCCCAATTTATGCTCGGCGCTGAACTGGCCCAGATGCTGGATAAAACCGATTAAATTAGGGTGGCCGTAATAGCGGTGGCGCGATAAGCGCATCACTTGATAGCCTTGACCATCCTGGGGCAGGGTGGCCGCGCCGCTGAGGCAACCGCTGGTATAGGTGCCTATGCTTTCGCTGGGTTCCTGGGTCGGTGTGGTGATTTTGGCCCAGTCTTGAGCCGTTGAACCAGCCTTGACCTCGTAGCTGGTGCTAAACGCGGCAACGCTTAATAATATTGTCGAAAGGGCAGCAAATCGCATGATTAAGTATCTAAAAATGGAGTGATTATTGGGATTATAGCGTCGGCTTGCCGATGCTTGCTATCGCATCGGTCACTCGCCGCCCCAAACTCATGCTGGGGATTTCCAGCCAGTGATAAAACAACAAAGAAACCCCTTGCACGCAGACGATGGTGATAAGCCAGCCGCCAAACCAAAGTGCCAGCCGATTTTCGGTAAACCCTTCCAAAAATTTTAAAACCAGCGGCGTCAGACAAATCAGAATCGCCATGTGGCTGAGATAGGCGCTGTAAGACACTTTGCCGATTTGCCGTAACATCGGTTGCGATAACACCTGCTGTGCATCTTTAGAACCTAGCACGAACATCAAAATCAAGCCGGCTCCCAAACCGGAACCCAGCCAGACTGCGGTATCGCCAAATATGTCGGACGGCACAAAAGTGCCGCAGGTATAAAACGCTAAGCCAGTCAACAGCAACAAACGCCGTTGCCAGCGGCGGCCGGACAGGTAACGGGTCAGATCGGTGTAGTGTCTGGCAATGGTCATGCCCAATAGAAAATGCAGCAAGAAAATCGACACACCCAATAGGCTGGTCGCCAGCAAGCCAAAAAATACCAGCCAAGAACTGCCGCGTCCGGCCAGCAATAAGCCTACCGGCAGCAGCAAAGACAAGACCAATTCGATACTTAAAGTCCAAGCTTGCGGCAGTAGTACGATCAAGGCGGGCAATTTCAACAAAAAGCTCTCACGTAGCATGTCAGAGGGTGTTAACGGAAATTTATGCCACATGCCGGTTATCCAGTCAGTTGCCGGCAGACTGGTCTTTAGTATCGCGCTGTCGAAGGTGTTCAGAAACAGGCAGGCGCTAATCAGCAAAACCAACAAGTACGGCAACCAGATCCGAAACATCCGATTGATCAAGAAACGCGCCAAATGAAACTCGCTCAGATCGGGTATGTGTCCGGCGCGAAAATAGCGCAAAGACAGTACCACGCCACTGAGCACGAAAAACATCGATACCGCCGCCGAGCCGTCCCACCAAATGTGTAGCGGCGAGAAATCCAACCATTGCTGGCAAAGTGGCGTTTCGCAGGGTAGGCCATAGGCGATGACGAAATGTTCGCTGATAACGGCCAGGGCCGCCAGGCCGCGAATGGTGTCCAGGTAACTGATATGTGTTTTAGGTGCCACGGGCAGAATCTTATTTTGGAGTAGTCAGTGTCGGCTGGCATAGGTATAGCAGGCTTTGGCGATTCGGCTATCGAGCGCTGTTATATTTGCTGGGTTGCGAAAGCAGACGCTGTTAAGTTGCTGATCATCCGTCTTCAGCCGTCATCCCCGTGTCGGCAGGGATGCGGGAATGCCGTCAGAAAAACCAAGCAAAACCGCTGCGCAAGGCTTTAAACTAATTCCATTGCGATTTGCGCACGTTGAAATTGCGGCCCTTGATTTTGCCGGCCCGCAAGCAGGTCAAAGCCTTATCCGCACTGCTGCGTTTCACCGCAACATAGGCGTGTTTATCGAAGATGTCGATTTTGCCCACTTCGCCGCCGGCTATGCCGTTAGCGCCGGTGAGTGCGCCCAAAATATCGCCCGGCCGCATCTTGTCTTTGCGGCCGCCGTCTATCCATAGCGTGACCATCGGCGGCTCGAAGCGGTGTTCGCTGCTCAGTTTAAACGGGGCGATTTCGTCCCATTTCACGGAACCTGCCATATAGTCTTCGATGGCTTTGACTCTGTTCAACTCCGCTTCGCTGACCAAACTCAGCGCCAGGCCTTTCGCACCGGCACGGCCGGTACGACCAATTCTGTGCACATACACTTCCGGGTCCCAAGGCAGTTCGTAATTGATCACCGCTTGCATGTCTTTGATGTCCAGCCCCCGAGCGGCAACATCGGTGGCGACCAGAATCGAACAGCTTTTATTGGCAAAGCGCACCAATACTTGATCGCGGTCTTTTTGTTCCAAATCGCCATGCAAGGCCTGCACGGAAAAGCCGCAATTGGTCAATGTATCTGCCACGTCCTGGCATTCGCGCTTGGTATTGCAAAACACCACCGTCGATTCCGGGCGATGATAAGCCAGTAAATAACCTAGCGCATTCAGGCGTTTGGCTTTGTCTACCTGATGAAAACGTTGTTCGATAGGGTTGTCCAGATGGCTGGTTTCGACGCTGACCGAGACCGGTTTGAATTGAAATTTCTGGCTCAAGGCGCGAATCGGCTCGGCGTAAGTTGCCGAGAACAGCAGCGTTTGCCGATGTGTCGGCGCGTAGGCAATCACGTCGGTGATGATGTCCGCAAAGCCCATGTCCAGCATGCGGTCGGCCTCGTCCAGTACCAATACTTTTAAATGATCCAGGCGCAAGCTGGCTTTTTGCAGATGCTCCTGCAAGCGGCCCGGCGTCCCCACTACTACATGCACGCCGTGCTCCAGCGAACTGCGCTGCGGCGCGAACGGCGTGCCGCCGCACAAGGCCAGCACTTTAATATTTTGCGTGAAGCGGGCTAATTGGCGGATTTCTTTGCAAACCTGATCGGCTAGTTCGCGGGTAGGGCAGATCACCATGGCTTGCACTTTAAAGCTGCTCAAATCCAGCCGCGACAACAAACCAATGCCAAACGCCGCCGTCTTGCCGCTGCCGGTCTTGGCTTGGGCGATCACATCCTTGCCCTCCAGAATATGCGGCAGACTTTCGGCCTGGATTGGTGTCAGGTGGGTGTAACCCAGCGATTCGATGTTTTCCAGCAGGGCGGGTTTTAACGGCAGGGACGAAAATTCGGGTGTATTCACAAAGGCTCTAATTGATAAATGCGGCGCGCTTGCCGACATGCGGGAGGCCATGATACCAGAGTTGCATATTGGGTCCTTGCCGAATCAACGGGCTGCTAGCTTGCCATTCGCGGTCGATTTTTCACTTATCGGCTGATAAACAAAATCGTCCGCCTTTCAAACATTAAAAATATCGATCATTCGCTTTAAGCCGGAGGCAGACAATCTCAGTGAAAGCTTGGATCCAAACGACGATGAAAAACACGATTGAATTGATGTGGCAAAGGCGGGGGAGGCGAAGGTTGTTTGACTAGGAGATGAGAACCGTTCACCACCCGGTCACATTCGAGCGGGAATTTCGAGAGGCGCTGGCTAAACAAATGACCGGTTTTTGTTGACTATTAGATTGGCGTTTGGTGCATGTTCTAGCACAATCCATTGGCCTCATTTTTTGATACAGTACATCATCAAGTGATGCCTGGAAAACCCTATGAGAACCACTGTAACCATAGACGATGCGTTGTACCAAAAGGCCCTGGAAATGGCTGATCCAGGTATGGATAAGACCGAAATTTTCCGGGAAGCGATGAAAACCTTCGTTCGGATTCAGGCCGCTAAACGCTTGGCCGCCTTAGGCGGAACCCTACCGGAGATGGCGGATATTCCCCGAGATCGCCGACAAACCGAACCGTCTGCATGATATTGTCGATACCTCGGTTTGGGTTGACCATTTCAAAAATCGTAACGAAGACTTGGTTCGTTTGCTCGTTTTCGATTCGGCGTTGATTCACCCGCTGATCGTTGCAGAATTGGCCTGCGGTACACCGCCCGCTCCGAGAACTCAAACCCTGAACAACCTCCGCCAATTAAGGTATTGCAATCAAGCCAGTTTGCAGGAAGTGGAAGAATTTATCGAACGGGAAGCGCTATATGGCTTGGGTTGCGGGCTAATCGATTTGCAGTTTCTGGCCTCGGTTTTGATCACACCCGGCGCAAAGCTGTGGACGTTGTGCAAACGGTTGGCGAAACTGGCTGAGCGGTTTGGTGTGGCTTATCCAACATCGAAGACCGCGAATTGAAATTTCAGATTAATAAGGTAGGCAAATTGCCCACCATTAGCCTATTAATTCCGCGTGGACACGGAAATCGTGCCCAACTTAGACGGCTACACAAAAACTATAGCCGGTTAAAATTCAAACATTATCGAACCAACGTTCATTTTTGGCTATTTCTCCAACTGGCTTTGTTTGTTGAATCGCGTAAAGCCTACATGACCGCTCAGCAGAAGAGCTAATTATCTTTGGATAATCACTGCATTCACTCATTATTGATTGGGCAATATCATAAGGTATCTCAACATGGCTATTTAACCTATATCTATGAAAATACCTCTCGTTATATCGATTGATCTTTTTGTATAAAGTTTTTATTTTTGCCAATAATTCGACCTTTTTTGGATCAATAAAATATTCATGAATTAGGTGTTCAAACTTTAACTCATTGATATCTTCGATAGCGCTATTGAAGTCTTTAATGCTATTGAATATGAATTTCTGTGTATTTTCCTCTCCAAACCTAAAGCTTATAATGTATTTGATATTATCAGGAACTTGGGCTTCGTTAACGGCGTTTTCAACATATCTTTGTTGACTTCTACTGAAAATAGACAAACTGGTTGTAACTGACAATGACTTCGACAAAACAAGAAACTCTTCTTCATCTAGCTCGGCTAGCTGAGCGGATAACTCAGCTAGTAAATATACGATCGTTTTTGGTGTTGCCCAAGTAAAAAAAATCAATAGAACAAATAATTTATTCTGGTTAGATAAAAATAGCGCTTGCCAGTATCTGATGTTGCCTGACTTCATTCTTGCGCATCGAACTCTTTTACATAAAGATTGTTCGTTATTATGCAAATCATCATGATCATCAAATGTTTCTCCTTTTGATCTAATGCCTGATGCAATAGTAGCAATGAGGTAAAAACACCAGTTATCTTGTAAGCTTGATCTTCCAAGTTCAACTAGGTTATCCCAGTACTCAATCCTATCTTTAAAATGCGCGAGAGGAGTTACGAATATATGATTTAAAGATTTCAGAAAATCTAAAACAATATTATCTATTTCATCTGTAGCCTCAAAGTCAGTTAAAATTGTTTGAGTGGGTGAATTTTTTCGATCAATAAATTCAGTTAAATAATTCAAAAAATTTTCATTTTTGTTTTCAACCCTTATAGCATGAGACAAAATACCAGGGTGCAAAATCAAAGTCAGTGCTGCCAAGCTATTGTCAATCCCTTTTCGCTGAAAAACTGAAATCTCGCCTTTTAATATACTTGAAAATACTTTCTGCTTTAGCGCATAATTTTTTATAATTAATCCTAGTCGATTACCATTAATCGCAATTTGAAGCCTTTTATTTGTTTGACTCCTGTCTCCTTCTTCTAATATTTTAATCAAACTTGATTCATCAATTTTATGTATAAGCTGAAGCCTGTATGCATACTCAAACCAAATAGTTAATCGCTCCCCTGAAAGGCTGTTAGATATCTCAGTCCATTTTTCAAGATTGTGATGCTCGTTGTTATTGAGTATTCCAATTAACTCAGTTGCACAATCGTTGTTTTTGAATTTAGCCAGTTGATAAAAACATTCCTCAACTACTTCATTTTTACCGCATTCGTTTGGCAATATTAATGGCTCACCAGAAGCAATTCTTGAATCTTGATTTATGATGCTTCCAGTGCTTATTCCAACCAATATTATTTTCACTACTTCGCGAAGCTTTAATGGTTTTTGACTAAATACATAATCAGAAAGAATCTGAGATGTAATAGTTCTAGGATAGTTTGTGTATTGTAAAAGGCGATCATTTTGCAGTTCTTTTAACTCTTGAATAAGCATATCAAGCTCGCCGGCATCAGCGCAGCCAGCAAAAAACCGAACTACATTTTGCCAATAAAAGCTTCTTAAAATAACATGAAATCTATCCGGCTTTGTTCCAGGCTTTTCATTGCCAACCGAAGAGTGAGGAGCTGATTCGTATAGATATTTTGCACAAAAATATTCGCGCAGAGGCTGAACTTCGAACTCAAAAGTACCTTGAACTCTAGAAACCAAAGCGCAAACTCGTTCTTTCATTGCATCAAACAGTTGATCAGCAATGTCAGTTTTATGTCCCTCTTGTGTTAAATAATTTTTTAATCGATCATTTAGCTCAGAAACTTGAATTCGTCCGCTATTTTTATACTGTTCGGCCTCAGAATGAAGTAGCCACGCTAAATATTGATGAATATTGATTATTAAATCTCTTTTGTCACGTATTAATGAATTCTTTTCCGACTCCCTGTCAAAAAATAGCTCTATGTAACTATCATAAAGCGCGGTTCTTTTATTTGGCAATGACTGCCCTTTTGTTCTTAATAAGCTAATAAATATAGCCAGTTGCATTGGACTTTTTGCCAAATCTTTCAGATGAGGCATTGATATTTTTTCCTTAATCAATTTTCTAAGCTCACTCGCATCTCTACTTCCAATTTTACTAGCCTTGATCCATTTTTCAACATAGTCGTTAATAATAGGCGGCGTTATATCTGTTAATTCAAAATGAGGGTAGCTCTCAACTGAAAACTCTACTGCGTCTGAAAAAGCAGCTGGCCTGCTAGTTATTATAATTTGAATTGATTTACTATTAACAGAAATCCTAGTAAGCCCTTTGTTGATGAAATCGATAACCTCCCTGCGTACGCTAATATTGGCTATCTCATCAAAGCCATCGAATACAAACAAAATTGAGCTGAATTTGCATACAGCGATAAAATCAGCAGATGTAAATTCCTCGAGCTTTGAATGATAAAATACATGTGCAACCAAAAATGATTCGAGAGAATTCTTCCAGTTACTATTAAAATATTCATCATTAACTGTTCCTTCGTATGGGTTTTTTCTTTCCACCCAAGCCGCAATATCACGCAAATCAATTTTGAAAGGTAATCTAATTGGTGATTTTATAATTGAATCGGGCAAAAGCTCTATATCAGAAGATTTATTTAATAACCTAACTCTGTGTGCTTGGCATACGTATTGTGATATTGTTGACTTTCCTTGTCCTGGCCCACCTTCAAGTAACACTCGCTCAATTTCTTTCTGAACTTTTGGGTGCAGCAAGAATTGTGCGGCACCTAGATTGCTACGTTCTTCAATATAACCAAAATCTTCTGGTGTGCTTAGAATTCTGTGATAGCCAAGTGAGCCTAAAACATGTCGCAGTGATTTGTTTTTTGGATCGAACTTTTTTATTCGGATTGGCACATCAGTAAATAAATTTAGCAATCGATTTTGAAGATCAATCTGCTTAAACTTAACTTCATTATCAATTTCATATTGATCTGTTAAGTAAGATTTTATTACACTTTCTCTTCTTTCTTTGCTTTCATTAATGTTGTCAAATAACAACCCATTAAGTACGTCTTGACCACTCAGTATTTCAGGATATGTCCATTTAAATAATGGGTCTTTCTCAAATAGCCTTGATAAATCGTCACGCCACCAGCAAATCGAAGGGACTTTAATCTTTTCTTCGAGAATTTTGTTAACTTTATCTTTTGAACCTGTATCTAGGTGAGCTGTACCTCTGACATTAGTCAACAAATAAAACCCTTTTGCACCCCTTGGAATCAATTTATCTATTTTCTCAGCTTCACCTTGTATCGTCTCTGTAAACCACTTATGCACATCTTGAATCGTATTTGGATTTCGTACAAACTTTACTTGAAATACAATAAACTCTTTCGCAGTACTACTCATATAATATGCTGTCGAGTCTCTACCGCCATCAGGCTGACCAGTTGGAAACGCTTGTGAGTTTGGAAACTCTTTTGCGATAATTGTGCTACAGAATTCCTGAAATCTTTCATCACCTAAGTTTTCGTATAAATAATCCATATAAGCTTTATTCAAATATTTTAATAAGTTCTTGTTGTAAACGCATTGATAGATGGCTGCGCATCTTGAACATTATCGATGTGGTTTCTAGTTAATAACATTCTACCTTAGCCATTAAATTTAAGCTTAATTCAGTGCTTTGATTTCAATTCAATTCAATACGCCTGCACCCCAAATTTCAATAACAACCTCGGCAAAATATCGTCCAGATTCAACACATCCTTATCGGTCAACTCAATCAAATTGAAATTATATTTCTGGTAAATCGCCAGTTTTTCTTGTTTGCGAGCTAGATATTTGGCGTCGTTGTCGTAGCCCCAGAATTCGATATAAACCTTGCCGGTGGGGATGTAGAAATCGCAGTACATTTCTTCTTCGATCGGCAGTTTGCGCTCGTAGGCGTGAACGATTTCCGCCATGTACAGCCAGTTGTCAATCAGCATTTCCGCCTTGGAGCGGACGAAGTGGCCGTCGGTGGTGCGGTGGGTGGCTTCGAATTTGTGGCGGAAGCTGTCCATTTTGTCCGTGTCGGTCTTGGGTTTATCGACGCCTTTGATATTGTCGATGTTGTCTTTCAGCGCGCGGTTACGGGTGATTTTTTCCGGCCAACGCACGTAGGGAATGCCGGAGCGGCTGTCTTCGCCTTGCTCGGCGCCCATCGCCAAGCCTTGTTCGGTGACTAGCCAGCCTTTCAAACCTTTTTTAATCCAGCCTAGTTCCGACAAGATGTAGTTCATTTTGTTGGCCGGCAGTTCGAACTGTTGCCCGAGCACAGTGGCGGTCAGTAGTTTCGGCGCATCGACTTTGCTTGGCGCGTTCGGCAACTGAAAATCTTCCGGCCAGGCAACGTATTGGCCGTATTTACCGGTCAGATAGACACCGCCGGCGGCACTGCCTGCGTCAGTTAACTGCCATTTGTCTTCTTGTTTTTCGATTAGGCCCAGCGCAGTCAACTGCCCAAACATTTGCTCTTGGGACACCCCGCGCAATTTGGCCAGTTGGGTGGTGGACAGGCGCTTCTCGTCACTCATCTCTGTAGTTCTCTAGTTAGGATTAGACTAAGTTTAGACCATGCCCGGAGCCGCTCTTAAGCGGCGTTGACGGTTGATTTAACCTTGCCGGCCTGTAGATCGATAAATTGCTCTGTATGCGAACAGGAAAACGCTGCGTTTTTTCGGTAATGCGAGCAGCCCCAGAATTGGCCATGCGGTCCATTACGCAGCAGCATGGCGCCTTGGCAACGCGGGCAAATGGGTTCGACAAAGTCGCAATGGCGATTTTCACAAACGCGAAAGCGGCCTTGGGTTTTCAAGCCGCCGCCGCACCACTGACAAGCCCGCTGCGTGTGATTGCAGAGTGGATATTGGTTGCAGCCAAAAAAGCTGCCGTACTGGCTATCTCGGGGCACCATCCAGCCGGTTTTGCACGCTGGACAGGGAATATCGGCCATCTGCTCTTGAAAGCCGGGCCCGCTAAATTCGTCGACCGTAACGGCATAGTCGCCGTCGATTAATTCCCTGACAAACGGCGACGGGTTAAGACCGTTGGTGACCAAATACACGTGATGCCGCGCCCGCGTCAGTGCCACGTAGAACAGGCGACGCTCTTCGGCGTGTGCAAAGGCCTCGGCTTGAGGCAACAACAGCTCCAGCAAGGGATGAGTGGCTCTTTCCGACGGAAAGCCGTGTCGCCCTTTTCCAAGCCAAACACGACGACGTAATCGGCTTCTTTGCCCTTGGAGGCATGCACCGTCATGAATTGCAGTGACAGTTGCGGATAGCGCCGCTTTAAAGCGGCGACATCGGGCCGTTTAAAGTTGAAGCGCGCTAACAACAAAACACTCGCGGATGGCTTGGCCTTACCGGCGATGGCGTCGAGTGCCGCCTGTATGCCGGTCAAATCCTGATCGGTTTTGATTAGCGACACGGCAGCCTGCTCGACAAGACGTAGACTGCGGATCTGTTTGTCGATCTGACTGGGGTTTTGGATGACGAAGCGCGAAGCCACTTCGCCAATTTTGTTATTGAAGCGAAAGGTTTGATCCAGCACGCTGGTTGCCGTGTCGCCAAAGTGGGTTTGAAAGTCTTTGGTCAGTGCAACGTCGCTGCCGGTAAAGCGGTAGATGGATTGCCAATCATCACCCACGCTGAACAGGCTGGCTTCCGGTTGCTGGGCCATCAAGGCTTTCAGTAAGCGCGCCCGGCTGGCGGAAATATCCTGAAACTCGTCCACCAATACGTATTGGTACGGAGACTTAAAACGTCCGGATTCGACGTACTCGATGGCTCTGCCGATCATGTCGTCAAAGTCGATGGTGGCGTTGTCGCGCAACTGTTGTTGGTAGGCTTGGTAGATCGGTTCGAATAAATGCGCGGCAGCACGCATGCGTTCCTGGTCTTCATGCTTTTCTGCCTTTTCGACCAGTTGTTTGATGCTGAGGTAAGCGGCTTTGAACAAACTGAGGATTTGCGCCATCAGTTTGCTGAATTCCGATACCCGGCCCAACTGATTCAGTTGGCTTAATAATTCGTTTTGCGGTAGGGGTTGGAACTGAACGCCGGCAGCCTGCAATTTTTCGCTGAGTACCTCGGTCAATCGGCCTTGTTGTTTCAGGTAGCTGTAGGTTTCGATCAACGGGGTTTGATATTTTTCATGCAATGCCCGTTTCCAGGTCATGCCGGCCAAGTAGTTTTCTTGATTGATAAACGGCGGTGTTTGATTCAGCTCGTTGACCGCAAAGTGTTCGATGTAAATGCCGTAAGCCGGCAGGAAGAAATCCGGTTGGTAGACTCGGTAATCCGGGCCTGAGGTGTTGACCTGATAATTGGCTTCGTATTGATAGGCAATGCCTTGTCGATATAAGAAATTGGCAATCTCGCATTCCTCGTAGCTTTTGACGAGCTCGCCCTGTAGCGTACGAATATCGTTTTCGAGAATGTAGGCATTGTAGGCGCCCAAGCTCTTGAAATTGAATTGGCTTTTATAGGGATAGGCAAAGCGCAGAAAATAGGTCAGCAGCCGCGAGCGATAACGTTCATCCTCCAGCAAGCTTTGAATTTGGCTATCGACAAACGCGGCGCGCAAGGTATCGTCTTCGGCCATTTTGTCGATGGCCGGCCTGATACCTTCAACCTGGCTAATGATGTCTAAACCCAGGCCATGAAAGGTTTTCACCGTCAGGTTTTGAATCCCTAGTTTGGACTGGATGCGCTCTTCCATTTCTTGTGCCGCTTTGCGGGCATACGCCAGCATCAAAATCTGTTCGGGTTTTGCCAGACCGGCGTTGATCAGGTAACCCGCGCGGCCGATCATGGTGCTGGTCTTGCCGGTACCCGCGCCGGCCAGCACCAAGTTATGCTGCTCGTCGATGATGCAAGCGTTACGTTGCGCTTCGGTCAGCGGATTGGTTTCGACCTGATCAAAGAAGTCTTTGAAGTGCTGAGCCTGTCGAGCGATAAAGGTTTGATTGAGGTTCGCAACCTGCTGGTGTGCGTCGTCCAATAGAGGCCGAATAGCGAGATAATCCTGATGAAGCTCGGCTGGCAAACGCTGCAGACAATCCGTTCTTTTAAGTCCCGCCGCCAACCACAAATGATTGCCTATCCACTGTTCAGCTATGGATCGGCGAATGTATTTTTTATTGGAAAGCAGCAATCTGGCTTCTTGGGATGCTTGTATCAATGCAGGTACTAACTGCTGGTAAAAGCGTTGAATGCGTTGATTAACATAACGTTTAATCGAGACCTGCAACAACGCCGACTGTTCTTTATTGACGCCGCCAAAGCGTAGCGCTTGGCCATCATTTAACGTAAACAACAAAGTATCCCAAAACCAACCGGGGTCGATGCCAATTCCAGGCTGAAGGTTCAAGATCTGTAGGTTGAGTTGCTTTTGGTGCTCATCGATTAACACCAGCGTTTCTGGCTCGAGAACAAAGGCGTGAAAGCGGCGATCCTTAGCAAACCACTTGGCCCAAGGACTGAGTTGATAACGTGGTAGCGGCGTGGGGGTTGGTGTCTGCATGTTTCCGTACTAAATCAAAATCCTAATGTCGAATCAGGACTACCAAGTAAATCGAGTGGCCAAAACATGGAAATTAACATTTTTAGGCCGAAGCAAGCAAAGTAAAAGCCGTCGCGAACGGATTTTGCCGGACTTTGTTGATAGTGGTTTTAGTCATCTGTGCCGTCTGAAATTGTTTTGACTATTCACATCGGTTTGGGTGGCTGCCCCGGTTTGTCCGTCCATTCCCAAATTACGCATAACGCCAACCAATAGGCATGCGCGGTTTTCGGCGCCAGGTCGCGATGGGCTTTCCAGAAGGCGATGACATGACGCTTGCCGATTTCGTGCAGGTTATGCGGTCGTTCGGTCTGCTTGATGAATTCGACGAACTTGATCATGCGGCCGACCTGCAAGCGGCGATGGGCGTTGGCGTCTTGGTGGGCTTACTGGTGGGCCAGGGCCTGGATGTGTTGACACGCACTACCTCCAGACGTCCGTGAGACAGGATGCTGCGGGCGTGTTGATCTAATACTTCAGCGGCTTTCAGGCTAATGTTGAGTTGTGTTGGGAAACAAGCGATCGTACGAAGTCAGTTTCAATTGCCGTGTGCGGGAGCAGGTATCGGATCTATTTTTGATGGAAGCCTTGGCGGTAACCTCCACGCGATGTTATGTGCTTCGAGTAAAGCAATCAGCCTTGCGTTTTTAGTTTGAAGATCGGCTAAAATGTATTAGTCACGACTTGATCTGACACATCGACTTGAAAAGATGAGAGTTACCGGTTTTGATAGGGGTGTCGAATCCTTACACAAAACACAAAAGGTAACTCTCATGATCCATACAAACAATCCGATCATTAAACACAAAGCGGGGCTGTTAAATTTAGCCCAAGAACTGAATAACGTCTCCAGAGCCTGCAAGGTGATGGGTGTCTCGCGCGATACGTTTTATCGTTATCAAGAGCTGGTAGCCGAAGGTGGCATTGATGCCTTAATCGACAAAAACCGCCGGTCTCCGAATCTGAAGAATCGCGTCGATGAAAGCATTGAGCTGGCAGTGAAAGCCTATGCGGTTGAGTGGCCAGCGCATGGACAGCATCGAACCAGTAATGAACTGCGTAAACAAGGGGTATTCGTATCCGGCAGCGGCGTTCGCTCCATCTGGTTACGGCATGACCTGGAGAACTTTAAAAAGAGGCTTAAAGCACTGGAAGCCAAGGTAGCCGCCGAAGGGTTAATGCTGAGCGATGCGCAGATTGCGGCGTTGGAGAAAAAGCAGCAGGATGATCAAGCCTGCGGCGAAATCGAAACAGCCCATCCCGGTTACCTGGGTTCGCAGGATACCTTTTACGTTGGCAACCTCAAAGGGGTTGGGCGGATTTACCAGCAGACTTACGTGGACACCTACAGCAAAGTCGCTCACTGCAAACTGTACACCACCAAAACGCCGATTACTGCCGCGGACATCCTGAATGACAAAGTATTGCCGTTCTATGAAGCCAACGCATTACCCGTTCTACGCATTCTGACGGATCGCGGCACAGAATATTGTGGCAAGGTCGAACAGCATGATTATCAGCTATACCTGGCGATCAACGACATCGACCATACCAAAACCAAGGCCATGTCGCCGCAAACCAATGGGATTTGCGAACGCTTCCACAAGACCATCTTGCAGGAGTTCTATCAGGTCACGTTCCGCAAAAAGCTCTATAGCGACCTGGATGAACTCCAAAAAGATCTGGACGAATGGCTGGTTTATTACAACAATGACCGAACTCATCAGGGCAGAATGTGCAACGGCAGAACGCCGATGGATACCTTGCTGGATGGAAAACAGATTTGGGCTCAAAAAAATCTGAACCAAATCTAATCTGACAGACACCCCGCAAAAACGGTAACTGTCAGATCAGGTCTGAGCTAATACACAGCCAGACTGAGCTGAATAGAGCTGACACTGAAAGGGGTTATATTTCCCGAACGGGAACTTCAATGCTTGTCTATCGTAAATTCTAAATTAAATTTCCCGTTCGGGAAATTAAACTTGTATGTTGGTTGTTTTCGCCTAATAATTTCCCGAACGGGAAAAACCTCATGATCAACATCCAATCTACACAACAACTTGGCCTAGCGCTACGCTCTGCCCGCAAACAGCTCGAATTAACTCAATCCGAATTGGCGTTGGCGGCAGGTGTTGGCGTTCGTTTTATCGTCGACCTCGAAGCAGGCAAGCCGACCGTGCGTCTGGAAACGGTGATGCGCGTGATTGAAGCACTGGGTGGGCAGGTCATGCTCGATGGCCTGCCGGACATGACCGAAGCACCATGAGCTATTTGCTTGCTGTCTATTTATTTGATCGTCGAGTAGGGGATTTGGCCCTGGTTGAAGGCAGACTGCAATTTTGCTACTGCGCCGACTGGCTGCAACATGCCGACGCCGTCCCGCTGTCCTGCTCGTTACCGTTGCAAGTAGAGGTTTTCAACGACCAACAGACGCGGCCTTTCTTTGCTGGATTGTTACCGGAAGGCAAATTACGCCAACTGATTGCTCGCCAGTTTCAGGTCTCGAAGCAGAACGACTTTGCCTTGCTCGATCATATCGGCGGCGAATGCGCTGGTGCGGTTTCGCTATTGCCGCCAGACCGATTACCCGCTGTATCTGAACCAGCGAACGAGATCGACTGGTTATCCGACTCTGACGTAGTGGCCTTGCTGGATGAATTGCCACAGCGGCCGATGCTGGCTGGTCGAGATGGCTTGCGCCTGTCCTTGGCGGGCGCTCAGGATAAGTTGCCGGTGGTATTTGATGGTCAACGAATCGGTCTGCCCCGCAATGGCACGCCCAGTAGTCATATTCTCAAACCGGCCATCGCTGCCGTTGAAGACAGTGTAATCAACGAAGGTTTCTGTCTGGCATTGGCAGGTGCAATGCAATTCCAGACCGCACAGTCGAGGATTTGTGCCATTCGCGACCGCTCATTTTTGCTGGTTGAGCGTTATGACAGAACTCAAACTGCAATTGGCCAATGCGTGCGTCTGCATCAGGAAGATTTCTGCCAGGCACTAGGCGTGGTACCGGAACTGAAATATCAGAACGAGGGTGGGCCGGGTTTGGAACGGTGCTTCGATTTGGTCCGCCGCGTGACCCGACCGAGTGCGACGCAGGTGTTGCGACTGCTGGATGCGGTCATTTTCAATGCCTTGATTGGCAACCACGACGCCCATGCCAAGAACTTTTCTATCTTGTATGCCGACAAGGGTGCCGTTCTGGCGCCACTTTATGACGTCCTGTCAACCGCCGTTTATCCCAGTCTGACGCCCAAGATGGCAATGCAGTTGGGTGGCAAATATAAATTTAGCGAAGTGCAGGCAAGACACTGGGACCGCTTTGCCCAAGCGGCGGGCTTGTCGGTAGCGCAAACCCGAAAACGCATTCTTGGTTTGTGCCAACGGCTACCGGTGGTTGCTCGCAGGTTGCAGACATCGGCGGATCATGAATTTGCTGGAAACCCAGTGATTGAACAACTCGTACAGCTGATCGAGCAACGCGCGGCGCTGACGGTCAGGCGGTTCGCCGGGTTTGATTAAACTCTAAAGCTGTTGGATACTCGACACAGACTAGAGGGACGCCGGTGACTGTCACTTATTGAAATGCTTGGGGTGATCTAATTGATATTTGGAAAAATAGGATAGCTCGGTTTCTTCTGGTGATGCAGAGGGCAGATGAGAATAGAGCTTGTTGACCACATTTTTGAACCACAGTGGTCTGTAGATTAAGACAAATATCAGGATTGAGTCGGTGACCGGGACCGGGAGTATTTCTAAGCAGCCGATGGTGACTAAAACTAGAAACCACTTGAGGCGCCATAGCAGCGGCGGATTTCTGCGTTTAAAGTGAAATATTTTCTTCATGCTCAACCAGTTTTACCGAGGCGTTATTCAAAGGGAACGTGGCAATCATTAGGCATAAAAAAAGGACCAGGTGTAACCAAAGTCCTTTATTTTTATGGTGCCTCAGACCGGAATCGAACCGGTACGACCTTTCGGTCGCGAGATTTTAAGTCTCGTGCGTCTACCTATTTCGCCACCGAGGCCTTCTTACTGATGAAGTGCGAAGGCCGCGAATTCTATAGCATTGATTAAATTTGTCAATTGAAAAATGGCAAATTAATGTCAGTTTATCCGTTCGCGACGGCAAACCCTAATAGGCCTTAAACCGCTTGTTTAATTCTAACCAAAGCGTTTTCCAGATTGGTCATGCTGGTGGCGATGGATATTCTGATATGGCCCGGACAGCCAAATGCCGAACCCGGCACCAAGGCCACGCCGGCTTTTTCGATTAGGTATTCGGCAAACTCTAGATCGTCGTTGATACCATCCAGTCGACTTAACAGTTTTTCCACATTCGGGAAAACGTAGAAGGTGCCGTCGGTAGGTAAGCATTCAATGCCATCAATGCTGTTCAGTTCGGCAACCACGTAATCGTGGCGCTTTTTAAATTCCACCATCATCGTGTCGATGCAACCTTGGTCGCCGTTCAGCGCTTCTTCCGCTGCCACTTGGGAAATCGACGTGGGGTTAGAAGTGCTTTGCGATTGGATGATGCACATGGCTTCGATCAACGGTGCCGGGCCGGCAGCATAGCCGATCCGCCAACCGGTCATCGAATAAGCTTTGGATACACCGTTTAAAACGATGGTGCGATCATAGAAACCGGGGTGGGCGTTGAGGATGTTGACGAATTCGCCTTTGTTCCAGAGGATCAATTCGTACATGTCGTCGGTTGCGATCAACACCTCAGGAAAATCCAATAACACGTCGCCCAGTGCTTTTAATTCTTCCAGGCTATACGCAGCGCCCGTTGGGTTGGAAGGACTGTTAATGACCAATAGGCGGGTTTTGGGGGTAATCGCGGCGCGCAGTTGTGCCGGGGTGATTTTAAAGTTTTGCGCTTGTCCGGCTTCTAAAATCACCGGGACGCCATCGGCCAGCAGCACCATATCCGGGTAGGACACCCAGTAAGGGGCAGGGATGATGACTTCGTCGCCGGGATTGAGCAGCGCTTGCGCCAGGTTGAAAAAACTTTGTTTGCCGCCGCAGGACACCAGGATTTGATTAGCTTGGTAATCCAAACCGTTATCGCGCTTGAACTTGGCAATGATGGCTTTTTTTAAGCCGGCCGTACCGTCAACGGCGGTGTATTTGGTAAATCCGGAGTTGATGGCTTTAATGGCGGCGGCTTTAATATGCTCCGGCGTATCGAAATCCGGCTCGCCGGCGCCCAGGCCGATAATGTCTTTGCCGGCGGCGCGCATCGCAGCGGCACGGGCGGTAATGGCCAGGGTAGGGGAGGGTTTGACCGCTTTTACGCGGTTAGACAGGTTAATGCTCATGATGCCTCGGTCGAAATTCACTCAAATGGTCGTCATTATACGGCATAACGCTAAAAGCGCCTTATTCCTGAAACGATCTGCTGGCTTTTAAATCGTTAAAAACATCAATTCGAAAATTTTAAGCGTCACTCTTCCGCATAGGCTGCCAAATCGTTCAGTATCGATTGATTTACATTTGGCTCGTCCCGCAGTAGTTTAATTTTGGCGTTGAACTGCTCCAGCGTCAGTCCCCCGGTCGCCAGTGTGCCGTTTAGCTTGTCCCGGCAATATTGCTTCCAGAGTTGGACGTCTTCCATGGATAGGGTATGCGGATAATTCCGGGCGCGATAGCGAAACAGCATTTCCGGCAAACGGACATCGTCGAAATCGGTGTCAAATTCGGATAGCTCGCTGGGTTTGGCTTGCCTGATCCGGGCGATGGCCGCCTTGTCTTTGTTGCTGAAAAAACCGCCACTGTAAATCATCAAATCAGGATCGGTAGGTGAGTCTTGATATTGCCGGGTAAAGACTTGCGACAGCTTTTCCGCTAGAGATGGCGCAGTCTGAATCCGCTGCAAATGGGATAGACACAAGTCCAAGTCGAGTTGCAAGCGTTCGGCATCGGCCGGGCGTATCACCGACAATGGCGCCAACACCGGCGATTTGTTGATATGTACGGTTTTTAAGGGAATTCTGGCAATGCCTTCCGGTAGTGCTTCGGCGGCAACAAACAGCCGCTGTTGAATCTCTTCCGCACTTAACTCAAGCAAAGGTGCCGGATCGACGGAAAGATCGTAAACGATGACTTCGTTGTTATTGCTTGGATGCTGCACTAAGGGCAAAATCACCGCAAGACTATTATTCCGGGCCGAAAAACGGCCGGAGACATGAATTAAGGGCTTAAAGCTGCCGAGTTGCAACAGGTTTAGTGCGGTGTTTTTATAGCGATTGTTCAGTAAATAGTTGAATAGTTTTGGCTGCCGCTCCCTGATTAATTTAGCCATTGCGATGGTTGCATACACATCCGATAACGCATCATGGGCAGCTTCATGGGCGATACCGTTAGCCTTGGTGAGTTCTTCCAATTTAAAGCTGGCAACACCGTCGGCATTAACCGGCCACTCGATGCCTTCAGGCCTTAAGGCTTTGGCGGCGCGCACTACATCGATAATATCCCAGCGCGAGTTGCCGTTTTGCCATTCGCGCGCATAGGGATCGTAAAAATTCCGGTAAAGCAGGTTGCGAGTCACTTCATCGTCGAAACGGATGCTGTTGTAACCGACGCCGCAGGTGCTGGGTTCAGCGAGTTGCCGGTTAATAATGGCGGCAAACGCAGCTTCGCAAACGCCTTTTTCGGCCGCCAATTGCGGGGTAATACCGGTTATCAGGCAGGCTTCCGGGTGTGGCAAGTAATCGTCGGCGGGCTGGCAGTAGGCCATGACGGGCTGGCCGATGATGTTGAAATCCACATCCGTGCGGATGCCGGCAAACTGACAAGGCCGGTCGCGTTGCGGATCGATGCCGAAGGTTTCGTAATCGTGCCAGAAAAAAGTAGCTGTAGTCATTAAATACGTGCGGGTAGGATGGCAGAGTCGGGAAAATTTCCGCAAACATGCTTTTGCGAATACTTGCGGACGGATTTTATTTTATAATCGCCCGCTCCATTTTATGTGTCCATCATAGGAAAGTGTTATGAAAAAAACCTCGTTGCTCGTTTCAACCGTTTTATTTTTGTTCGCCGGTTTTGCCCATGCTCATGGTCCGGTTAGAGCAAAAATGACAGCCACCATCACTGTTGATGCCCCAGCGGCCAAAGTGTGGGATTTGATCAAGAACTACGATGATATGTCTTGGCACCCAGGCATTAAAAGCGTGAAAGGCGACGGCACCAATAACAAAGGCGCTATCCGCGTGTTGACTTTGGCGAACGGTACCATCACAGAAGAATTAAAGGCCTATGACGCAGCGAAATTCTCTTACAAATACAAAATCACCGATATGAGCTCAACCGGCACCATTAAACACGCCGGTCAAGACGAGCCGCTGCCAGTATTGCCTGTGGGTAACTATGCGGCAGAATTGTCCGTGAACGACAAAGGCGGAAAAGCCGAAATCGAGTGGGTGGCCACTTACTACCGTGCCTATGTTAACAACAACCCACCAGCCGAATTGAACGAAGAAACTGCCGATAAAGCGGTTAGCAATGTTTTGAAAACCGGTCTGGAAGCGATTGCTAAAAAAGTAGGCTCAGGTTCCGCCGCGGTTGAGATCGATATTAAACGCTAAGCTTTTGTTATTTGGTTCTCGGTCATTCGCGCCGAGAACCCTCGCCCCCCCATTCCTGTCATTCTCACCATGCGCATCAGATATTCGTTGTTGGCTTTTTCATTGCTCGGTGCATTCGCATCTGGCGTTAGCGCTGATTCGCGCGCTTTTATTACCAATCAGTTGGATAATTCGGTATCTGTTATCGATACCAAAAGCCAACAGGTCGTTGAAACGATCAAAGTGGAAGGTAAGCCGGCTGGCGTTGCGCTGAATCAACCGAAGAAACAGGTATATATCAGCACCCCTGAAGGTGGCGGTTTTGCGGTTTTGGATAGCGAAAAACTTACTAAATTAACCAAGGTTAAGGTCGGCGGCGCTTCGCTAGGGATCACCGCGGACAGAAAGGGCGAGCAGGTATTTGTCGCTGATTGGTATGAAAATTCGGTGACGGTTTTTGATACCAAAAATTTCGCGAAAATTAAAACGCTTACGGTCGGCAAATCGCCGTCCGGCATGACCGTTAGTCCGGATAATCGCTGGCTGTATGTTGCCAATCGTATCGACGATTCGATTTCGCAAATCGATTTAAGCAAACTGACTATCCGCAATACCACCAAAGTCGGCGCGCATCCGTTTGGCATAGCGGTGGATAGTCAGGGTAAGCGTTTGTATTCCGCTAATGTGGAAAGTGACAATGTGACCGTTTTGGACGCCCGCAGTCTAAAGCGTTTGGCTACCATCAAGGTTGGCGCCAGGCCGTATGCGGTTGCACTGGCGTTGAACGATAGCCTGCTGTTTGTTACTAATCAGGACGATAGCACCGTATCGGTCGTTGATACCACCACATATAAGCAAATTGACGTGGTCGCAGTCGGCGATAAGCCGGAAGGCATCAGCACGCATCCGGACGACCAGAACGTCTATGTTGCCAACTGGTTTGACAATAATGTGTCCGTCATCGACGCCAAAACTTTAAAAGTAGTAAACACGATTAAAACGGGGGAGGGCAGTCGTGCTTTTGGCGAGTTCATTGCACGCTAGGCGATTCGGCATTTTGATGGCCGCGCATGTATGGTAGACTGCGCGCCGTTGTTAACCTCATTGAGAAATATATGGCTGAAACCGTTGAAGATTTAACCATTAGTTACGAAGACGGCGGCGTTGAAACTGTCAAGGAACTGGACAAAAAAATCCTGAGCAAGGGCGCTTGGGCGACGGTTATTTACCGTTATCAGGATTGGGAACCGGCTAAAAATCAATATAGCCAAGATAGATTTAGTATTCGCCGCTATCAAAAACGTAACGGCGAATATCAGCAAAAATCCAAATTCAATATTTCCAGCGAAAAACAAGCGCAAGAGTTAATCGACGCGCTACAGGGTTGGTTGGCGGAAGCCAAATAAACCGCTTCAGTTTAGCGAGGCGTTTGTTTAATAAGCCTCGCTATACTAATCCACCCATTCATAGATCTCTGTCAAAGCCGGATCACATTTGCAGCAGCTGGTGCCGCAGGAAGCGCCGACAGGACTTAATCGTACTTTGCCTTTGTTGATCCACTTGCCAAGCATGCCGCGCAAGGCGTCTGCATCCATATGAAAATGCAACACAAGATCGCTCAAGGTTACCCGGCGTTTTTCCTGCAAATAACTGCGCAAATCGGACAATATCATTGCGGGACTCCGCTGGTTTGGCGCACGCCATAAAAACGCAGTGTGAACAGAACGCCAGCAAAGATCAGCGTTAAAGCCAATATCCAGCCAATAGCGGAATGCGGATGTTGTGCATAGGTCATGCCTTGATAGAAGAGGGTGGCGGTCAAGTAAGCCACAAAAGTCGTCCAGCACACCACGAATAAAGCCCAGCTGCCGTTGGTTTCTTTGTATATTGCCGCAGTGGCGGCTACGCAGGGCGCATACAGTAAAATGAACAATAAGTAGGCAAACGCGCCGATTTGGCCGTCGAAATGCGCCTGCATGACGCCGAAGGTATCGAGTTTGACTTGCTGCTGTTCCGCTGCCGCAGCCTGATCGGAGATATTGGCGATACCCAATCCCAATGGGTCCAGCAGCTTGTCGGCAATGGCCGTCAGGTTGTCCGGTACCGTTTGACAAGCCTCTAACAAGGCTTGCCGTAAATCAAAGCTTTTTTCTTCTTCGGCATGATCGGAAACGGCCATTTGACTGTACAACGCATCCAACGTTCCGACTACGGCTTCCTTAGCCAACACGCCGGTAAAGATGCCGACGGTCGCCGGCCAGTTATCGTGGGCGATACCCATGGGCTGGAATACCGGCGTCAAAGCACGGCCGATTTCGCTTAGTACTGATTTATCGCTATTTTCCTGTCCGAAACTACCGTCCGTACCCAAAGAATTTAATACATTTAACACCAGCACCATAGGCACGATGACTTTGCCGGCGTTGAAGATAAAGGTTTTCAAGCGCTCCCAAGTTTTGGTGTAGACACCTTGCAAAGTGGGCAAATGGTATGCGGGTAGTTCCATCAAAAAAGGAGTAGGGGAGCCGCGCAACAAGGTGTGACGCATGATTAAACCGGTCAATACTGCCACCACAATGCCGAATAAATATAAACCAAACACCAGGTTCTGGCCGCCTACCGGGAAAAAGGCGGCAGCAAACAAGGCATAAACGGGCAGGCGGGCACCGCAGGACATGAACGGATTCATCAAATTGGTCAATACCCGGTCACGCTGATTATCCAGCGTGCGGGTCGCGATAATGGCCGGTACATTGCAGCCAAAACCGACGATCATCGGCACAAACGATTTGCCGGGCAGGCCGATGATGCACATGAACCGGTCCATTACAAATGCAGCTCTGGACATGTAGCCGGAATCTTCCAGCATCGATAAAAATATGAATAAAAAGCCGACAATGGGGATAAAGGTAGACACCACTTGAATACCGCCGCCGATGCCGCTGCTGATCAACACCACCAGCCAAGCAGGCCAATTCATGCCAGTTAATAGTTCGCTTAAACCGTCCACCAGTAACGCACCGACCGCTTTGTCGAAAAAGTCAACGAAAGCACTGCCGATGTTGATGGTAAACATGAACATGGCATACATGACCAACAAGAAAATCGGAATCCCCAAAAATCGATTTAACACCACGCTGTCGATTTTATCGGTGGTGCTGCGGGAAACCTCGTTAAGTTTGCAGACGCTGGTTTGTACCAGTTGATTAACCAAACCGTAGCGCGCGTCGGCCGCGAGTATGTCGATTTCATCTTGAGTTTGCGCTTCGATATCCGCGCGCAATTGTTCGGCAATTTTTTGTAGTTCAGGGCCGGCAAGTTGTTTTGCCAAGGTATCATTTTCAAGTAAGCGCAAGGCAAGCCAGCGGCTGTCACAAACTAAATCGACAGATTGCTGAGCCAATAGAGGCTGTAATTGACTGACGGCTTGTTCTATAGCTGGATGGTAATTGACTTGTAATGCGGGAATTGGCTTGCTGAGGCAGGCTTTATTGATAAGGTCGCGTAATTCCTTAATACCGGCACCAGTTGCCGCGGTGACCGGCACAACCGGGCAAGCCATTTGCTTGGCAAGCAGTTCGTTGTCGATCTTGATGCCGCGTTTTTTTACCGCATCCATCATGTTCAATACCAAAATCATCGGCACTCGCATTTCTATCAATTGCGAGGTTAGATATAGGTTTCGTTCTATATTGGAGGCATCGACGATGTTAATGATTAAATCAGCTTGGCGGGAGGCGACGTAATCGCGCGCAACTTTTTCGTCAAGGGAGATACTGTCGTCGTCGGCTTCTAGTGAATAAGTGCCGGGTAGATCGACCAGGCTTATCTGTTTGCCTTGGTGCACGTATTCGCCGGTTTTTTGTTCAACAGTCACACCAGGCCAGTTGCCGACGTGTTGCCTGGAGCCGGTCAGTGCATTGAACAGTGTGGTTTTTCCGCAATTTGGGTTACCAACCACGCCAACAGTAAAATCCATACTCATATTTTTTCTATAAGTAAGACGGAAGCCTCGTTTTTACGCAGCGACAACGAAAAGCCGCGAATTTTGATTTCAACCGGATCGCCCATCGGTGCAAATCGCGTAATTGTAAATTCAGTGCCTGGCGTTAAACCCATGGCCAACAACTTCTTGCGATAAACGCCACCCGATTGATCAAATCCAACTATACGGCCTGTATCGCCAGTCGCCAGCGCTTTAAGATATGTCGACATGCAAACTAATTAATAATTGTTCTCATTAAATTGCAATATAGCACATCATCCCAAAGGGATGACAATATTAGTTTACCGAATAACTACAGATTTCAGTAAATTCGCATAATGTATATTATGTCAAATTATATGGATTGCAAAAATACGCTTTTCGATCATTGGCGAGCATTGTTCCGGTTTAAGTACAGTATCCAACCAATGCGACAATGCCAAATTTTATCGGTAATTCGCTATTTTTGAATTGCGCAAGCATACACTACACTAATCCAGGAATTTCCACGCCGTTCTGGTAGCGCGGAAACACGTTCTGGTCAACAAAGGAGTTAGCGCATGACGACACTGGAAACAGCTTTACCAGCGGTTATCTCGCCACTGAGCGAAGAAGAACTAAAAGGCATCAACGCCTATTGGCGAGCCTGCAATTATTTAGCGGCCGGCATGATTTATCTGCGCGATAACCCCTTATTAAAAGAACCGCTGAAACCGGACCACATCAAAAACCGACTGCTCGGCCACTGGGGTTCCAGTCCCGGTTTGAGTTTTATCTACGTCCATCTCAACCGGCTGATCAAACAATACGACCTTAACGCGATATTTCTGGCTGGCCCCGGTCATGGTGCGCCGGGGGTATTGGCGCCTGTGTATTTGGAAGGCACTTACGCGGAAATCTACCCAAACAAAGGCGAAGACGAAGACGGCCTACTGCAGTTTTTTAAAGAATTTTCGTTCCCTGGTGGCATCGGCAGCCACTGCACCCCGGAGACGCCGGGTTCTATCCATGAAGGCGGCGAGTTGGGTTACAGCATTTCCCATGCCTACGGCGCCGCTTACGACAATCCGGATTTGCTGGTGGCGGTGGTGGTCGGCGACGGCGAAGCCGAAACCGGGCCGCTCGCTACATCCTGGCATTCGAATAAATTCCTGAATCCGATCCGTGACGGCGCGGTGCTGCCCATCCTGCATCTAAACGGCTACAAGATCAACAATCCGACCTTATTGTCACGGATTCCTCATGAAGAGCTGGAACAACTGTTTCGCGGCTACGGCTATACGCCCTATTTCGTCGAAGGTAGCGATCCCGAAACCATGCATCAGCTGATGGCTGGTGTACTGGAAACTTGCGTGCTGGAGATTCGGCGGATCCAGCAAGAAGCCCGCGCAAGCGGCATCCCTACCCGGCCGCATTGGCCGATGATTATCTTGCGCAGCCCGAAAGGCTGGACCGGGCCGAAAGACGTGGATGGGCATAAAGTGGAAGCCTTCTGGCGTTCCCACCAGGTGCCGTTGGCCGGTGTGAAAGACAATCCGGCGCATATGCAACTCTTGTCTGACTGGCTGCACAGTTACAAACCGGAAGAATTGTTCGATGAGAATGGCAAGCTGATTCCCGAATTAAAAGCCCTGGCTCCACAAAGCAGCCGGCGGATGAGCGCGAACCCACATGCCAACGGTGGCTTATTGCGCAAGGCTTTGCGGATGCCGGACTTTCAAGATTATGCCTTGGGGTTGGACGGCCACGGCAAAGTGTCGGCGGAAAATACCCGGCCGCTGGGCAAGTTTTTGCGCGACATCATGAACGCCAATATGCACAACTTTCGGGTATTCGGTCCCGACGAAAACAGCTCCAACAAACTGGATGATGTTTACAAAGCCAGCAAGAAAACCTGGCTGGCGGATTATCTGCCGGAAGATGCCGACGGCGGCGAACTGGCGACCGATGGCCGGGTGATGGAAATGCTCTCCGAACACACGCTGGAAGGTTGGCTGGAAGGCTATTTATTAACCGGTCGCCACGGCTTTTTTTCGTCGTACGAAGCCTTTGTACATGTCATCGACTCCATGTTCAATCAACACGCCAAATGGCTGGCCATGTCCAAGGCCGTGTCCTGGCGGGCGCCGGTGTCATCATTGAATTTGCTGATTACTTCCACGGTCTGGCGGCAGGATCATAACGGCTTTACGCATCAGGACCCCGGCTTTTTGGACTTGGTTGTCAACAAAAGCCCGTCGGTAACGCGCATCTATTTGCCGCCCGATGTTAACTGCCTGCTGTCTGTTGCCAACCATTGTTTGCAAAGTACCGACTACATTAACGTGATCGTTTGCGACAAACAAAAACATCTGCAATACCTGGATATGGACGCGGCGATCAAACATTGCACCAAGGGCATCGGTATTTGGGAATGGGCCAGTAATGACGATGGTGCCGAGCCCGATCTGGTGATGGCCAGCGCCGGCGACATTCCCACCAAGGAAGCCTTGGCTGCGGTGGTACTGCTGCGCGAGCACTTTCCCCAATTGAAAATACGTTTTATCAACGTGGTGGATTTGTACAAGCTAGTGCCCGCCAGTGAGCATCCGCACGGTCTGTCGGATCGGGATTTCGATAGCCTGTTTACCGTCGACAAACCGGTAATATTTAACTTCCATGGCTATCCCTGGCTAATTCATAGACTGGCCTATCGGCGCCATAACCATAGTAATCTGCATGTGCGCGGCTACAAGGAAAAAGGCAGCATCAACACCCCGCTGGAACTAGCCATTCAAAACGAAACCGACCGTTTCAGCCTGGCAATCGATGCGATAGATCGGATTCCGGCTTTGCAAGTATCCGGCGCCCACGTCAAAGAAAAGCTGCGTGACCGGCAAATCGATTGCCGCAACTACGCTTACGAGCACGGCATAGACCGGCCGGAAGACGACCAATGGCACTGGCCGTATTAAAGTTGACGATAAATTGTGCGGTACAACTGCCGCATGCGCCGAATATGCGCGTCCGCTAACGGTTTATCGCCGTAACGGGCCGCTTCGAACAAACCGGTGATTTCCGCCGCACTGCGCCGCGCATCGCGATGCCGACGACTGATTTGCGCCAGATATTCGCGGGTGTTGGCGGTATCGGCGCGAGGCACGTCGTGCAATGCAAACAAGCGAGACATAGCTCGGTAATACTGGCGGGCAGAGGGTTCGCCACCGGCATGGCGGCCGATCACACCCAAACGCAGATAGTCCCATTGGGTTATTAGCCAAAGTACCCAAGGGATTTCCCGCAACAAAGCTCCGAATGCCAGGAAAATAGCCAATAGAATCAATGCCAGTAAACCCAATAACGCCTCCAGCCAGTGTTCGCGCAGCCATTGTTTCAACCACTCCCACCAGTCGAAAATCACCGCCACAGCCGGTACCAAAGCTTGTTGCGTAGATTCGCTGAGGTCGGCAATGCTGTTGATCGCTGCCGCCTGCCAGGCCGGCATATTGACTCGCTTAGCGGCGGCACGCATGTCCGCCGGGCTCGGCCAACGGCTGCCGGCCTGCCATTGTTGGCCCGTGCCCTCTCCTCCACCCGCAGCTTGTTGTTGCTCGCCACCCGCTTTTTCGGCTGGTTGACCGGAACCGGTTTGGCCGCCGCTGCCGGCTTGTTCGATATCACCGCCGGGATTTTGCAAGCTGACCTGGCCGAAACGCCACTCCAGATAAGGCCAGTTGATTTGCGGCGTTATCAGATAAAGCCCGCCACCGATCAGCGCGATGGCGGCGGTGGCCGCCAAAATGGCCGCGCCCTGCCCTTGGCTGCTGGGCCGGCCCAGACTCAAACGCTGCAGGTCCGCACCGCGCCGCTGAACTTGCTCGGCAACCAGACAAAACACCACCGTCACGATATAAGGCGCTAGATAAAACAACATGGTCCAGTCGGCGCGGTAATGCGAGGCGGCAAACAATACTATCGCCAGCGACACCAACAACCCCAGATTCATCTCGCGCCGGCCGGTGGTGACGCAATTGTAGGAAGCCTGCAACATCGCCAATAGATACAACCCGGCGCGCGGCATACCCCAAATCGGCATAAATACCAATACGAACAGCAAGAAACCGATAAACAACACGGCCTTTTGCCAAACCTTGCCCGCACCCGAAAGCCAGTGGATTTGCCGCCAGCCGACAATGGACGTGCCGCCGAACACGATAGCCCAGAACAGCATTTCCCGCGCAAAGCTGCCGTATTCAATATCCAAAAACGCATTGCAGGCGACGGCCAGCCATTGCGCTAGAAACAATCCCACATAGACTGGAAAACTCAGCGGCGAGGCGGTCATCGGTTAAACAGCGCCGTTAAGTCGTCGCCTCGCCGAACCGTGACGCAATGCGCGCCCAATTCCAGTAAACCGGCGTTCAATGTCCGGTCGCTGGTGTCGCGACGGGGCCAACTGGCGGCGTTTAGAAAGCTGTCACGTTCAAACAATACCGCGAACAAATACACGCCCTTGGCCCGCAGCAAAGCCAGTGCCTGCAGGGTTTCGGGATGGCGATGCGGCGGCTCCGCCAATAACAGCACGACCGTTTCGCCGCGCACGCAATTCAACGCAATCTCGGTCAGCAATTTGGCATACGGCGTGTCGCCGTCGGCCTCCGCGATTGCCAGCGCATCCAGGATGGCTTGAAAATGAAAATCGCCTTTGCCGGACAAAATCCGCAAAGGCTGTGCGGCATCAGCCAACACGCGGCTGTGCATATTCTGGCCACAGGCATAAGCCGCCACGGAGGCGGCGATGCGTATCGCGTATTCCTGGGTACTGTGCTTGCCGCGGCCGATATTGGCGTCCTTGGCCAAATCCAGGGCGATGCAGAGGCATGCCGACGCCAAAGGTTCGAACTCCTTGACCATCAACTCATTCAAGCGCGCCGTAGTCGGCCAATGGATATGCCGAGGATTGTCGCCGCGCCGGTATTCGCGTAGGCCGGAGAATTCCGCCGCACCGGCGCCTTCCGGCAGACAATAACCACCGCGGTGAATTTGGCTGGGTGCGCCGAGCAGCGGCAGCGATAGAATCGGAAAGACCTTCGGATAAATGGTCAGGGTTTGCCGGGAACGATCGGCGCGGCTGCGCGCCTCAGCCAAGCCCAACGGAAAACTGGACGCCAAGCCCATTGGCCCCAGTTTATAAAAGCCGCGCTTTTCGCACAGCAAGGGTACGTCGAAACTACGCGCGCCGCGGCCCGGCACGTAAGCGACGCTGCCCAGCAATTTATCGCCGTCGTTGGCGCCTTGTTCTGCGGCACCCACAAACGGCAAGCGGTCGACCAACTCCACCATGAAACGCGGCAGCCAGCCGCGATTTTGTATGTCGACCCGAAACACGATGGTTTCGCCTTCCAACGCCCGTTGCGGCCCGACCCGCCGCACCGATAAGCGTTGCAGCAACCAACGCGGCCAGAGCATGCCGGTCAATAAGGCGGCACTGAGCAATGCAGCGAGCAGCCAGGGAAGACTCTGTTCGCGGCTGATCGCCGCCAGATACGCGGCCAGCGTAAAGCCGCACAAGATTAAAAATTTCAGCCTGAGCGCCATTGCAGTCTAGCGATCAAACTACCGGCGGTGGCAGCCGGTCGAGAATTTCCGCGAGAATTTCGCCAGCGTTGCGCCCCAGCACCGCGGCCTGCGGTTTGACGATCAGCCGGTGTTCCAAAATAGCCGGCGCGATGATTTTCACCAAATCCGGCGACACGAAATCCCGGCCGCGTAAATAAGCCAAGCCTTGTGCACCGCGCGCCAAGGCCAAGGTACCGCGCGGACTGATACCCAAGCGCAAATCGCTATGCTGGCGGCTGGCGGCGCTGATACCGACCATATACTTAGCCACGTCCATACTAATATGCACCGCCTTGACCTGCGCGCGCGCGGCCAGAATGTCGGCTTCGGACGTGACGGCCGGCAAGCTGTCGATAGGATGAGTCTGGGTTTGCGCCGCCAGTATCCGCATTTCCTGTTCGATATTGGGGTACTCCATCCGCAAGCGCATGAAAAACCGGTCCAATTGTGCTTCGGGCAAGGCGTGGGTGCCGGCCATATCGATTGGGTTTTGGGTGGCCAGCACCATAAACAGCTTGGGCAGTTCATGTGTATACCCGTCCACGCTGACATGAAATTCTTCCATGCATTCCAACAACGCCGATTGCGCGCGCGGTGTGGCTCGGTTGATTTCGTCGGCTAGCAGCAGATGGGTAAATACCGGCCCCGGCCGGAATTCGAAATCGGCGGTTTTTTGATTGTAGATAGCGACACCGGTAATGTCCGACGGTAATAAATCCGAGGTGCATTGCAGGCGTTTCATGTCCACCGCCACCGAACGGGCCAATGCCCTGGCCAACATGGTCTTGCCGGTCCCCGGCACATCCTCCAGCAACACGTGGCCGCGGCACAGCATCGCGACCACGGCCAATTCGATGACCGACCGTTTGCCGATAATGACTTTTTCGACGTTTTCAATTAAAGAAAGCATGGCATCCATTAGCTGAGGATTGTCCTGTTAAAGATATGAGCGGGAAATGGGAGAGCCAAGCTTAGCAGAGCCTGGCCGTTTGTCATTCCGGACTACGAGTTAAGGCGCTTGGCAGTAAATTCGGTATCGGAAAATAGGGCCAACACCGCGAATATCACAATCGCCACCAGCGTCGTGCCCGCAGCGGCGACAGATAAGCCAAAAAACGTCAACCAGGAAACAAAAGCATAATAAATGGCCGGCATGACGGCGTTATAACCAAGCGATAGGCCTATGACTCCGAGCAATAACCAGATCGCAAAATTCAAACCAACGCTAATTCGCGCCAAGTAATAAACCGGTTTAACGATACGCTCCTTACGCTTGCCCAGTCCGAAAAATACCAGGCCATAGAGCACGATCAAAGCCGAACCGTAAACGAACAGTTCCGGGTGCTGGGCCGCCGACGTCGCTTGATCGAATACATAAAGCACGCTTGCATTTATGTTGCTCTGCGCCAGCAGATGGTTTGCCAATGTCCCGGGATTCGCGGACTCCGCAGTGTCGGGAATAAAATCCGGGAAAAAGAAAACGGCTTGTTGCGGCACGATTAACGTCGAATTGGGCAATGCACTCAGCGGATATTTACCGGCCGGTTTGCCATTAACCGACAATATGCCCGCCGCAAAACCGACTTCATCGCCGGGCATACCGACGATTCTGCTGATCTGCATTTTGCCGGCCGCATCGTCAAAGCTGATCAAGCGTCCGGCTGCCAAATCCACTTTAGCGGACATTACCATAAAAGCGTTCTTGGACAACTCCTTGTATAAGGGATTGGCCGATGCCATGCGGCTGATCGGGTGGTACATAACGGTATAAATGATCGGTAAGCCGAAAACGACCACCGCCAGCAGGCTGAGCAGCGTTGGCCCCAATGAAGATCGATTAACGCGCATAGTGATTCGTCCAAGTCAAAAGCCCTAAAGACTAGCACAGCCTGAAAACCGTGCATGTTGGCGACGCGGATAGATGGATGATCGGGTTGGGATGTGCCCAATCTTTGGCATTGCATCAACAACGCAGAGTTAAATTCGATGCAGTGGCTGTTGGCTGAGAAGGTTTGGAAAAGTAAAAATGCTGCTTAGCTGGCAAAGGCTGGAAATTTCCGGAAAAACTAACTTACACTGCGGCGACCAGCCAGCAGGCTTTGTTGCAGTTTGTTGTCGTCTACCCATAAATCGCCGGCCAACAGTTGCGCGATCTGGGCTTTCAAATCCGGATCGCGGTCGGCTTCGAAAAACAAGTTATGGACAATATTGGATTGATAAAAACGTTCGACGAATAATCGCATCGTATTAAAACCCAGCAAGTACTGGTCATCGTCCTCGGTGTGCAGCTCCGGATCGGCTTCCCGCCCGTCGCTTAGCCCAAAATGGACGCGGTCGGCAACCCGGGCGGCGCTGGTGAAGGCTAAAAATACGCCGGACGAAAACACCGGATCGAGGAAGCCAGCCGCATCGCCGCAGCAAGCATAGCGGACGCCGTAGCGGCTTTGGTTGGTGTAACTGAAATCCGCTTCAACTCGCACCGGCGCGAATTGCGCCGCTCCTGTTATCAAACGACTCAGGAGCGGCGATGCCGCCAGATAACGGCGCAACAATTCTTCCGCATCGCAGTCCTTGGGACGCTCTTTCTGTACCACCAAGCCCACGCTCAAACGGCGTCCAGCCAACGGAATGATCCAGATCCAGCCGATGTCTACGACCGGCACGTATATATTGCCGGAACGGAACAATTCATCGGCCTCCTCGCCCGCTTGAATATTCTCGAAGTGGGTATACACCGCAAATTTGCCCAAATTTTCGATACGCTTGATGGCTTTGTCTTTCCTGCCCATTAACGCGCTGCGGCCCGTGGCATCGATCAGATAACGGCAGCAGTATTGGCCTTTATCGGACACGACGTCCACCCCTGCCGGTTGGCAGGCAACGTCCAGTACTTTTTCGTCCTGATGGGTATCGACGCCGTGTTTGCCGGCGTTTTCAAACAGCATCTGATCGAATGGGGCACGTTCGATCTGGTAGGTCTTGCGATTGATTGCCAACGGAAAATACATACGTTGTTCGGTAGCTTCGTCGATGAACACCGCTCCGCTTTTCGATAGGTTGCCAGCGCTCCAATCTATCCCCAAGCGTTCGACGACCGGTTCGCTGAACGGCAGCATGGATTCGCCAATGTGAAAACGCGGATGCCTGCCGCTCTCCAACAGCAAAACCTTGTGGCCATATTGCGCCAGCAAGGTCGCGGCCGTCGAGCCGGCCGGACCGCCACCGACAACGACCACATCATGGTCAAAAGGGTTTTGCTGGTTGTCTATCATCTTTAAAGATTAACGCATTAGTCGTTTGGATAACCGTCTTCGGCTGCATTGTAAATGGCCCGAAACACAGTCCAATGCACGCCACCGATACCGGCACCGGTGTAAGTAATGATGCCTACGCCTTTGTAAAACTCATCGGTGCGCATCACGTCCGGACCGAAATAAAACGGAATCCAGGCTTTGCCGGTTTGGTAAGACTTGGTGTCGGTGGGTTGACCCAGAATTTCATGAACCTGGCCCTGGGTCATGCCCAGCTTGAGTTTGGCGAATGGGCTATTGGCCGGAAAATTACCGTCAATCCGCGATTCCGGGGCGGTGCTTGATTGAGCCGCCGGTGCGCCTGCTTGCGCGGGCGCCTTATTGCTGGATGCGCAGCCGGCGGCCAGCGCTAAAGCGGCGAAGAATGCAAATGTTTTATAGTGCTTCACAGAGATACCTTCCGGTTAGTTTTGTCAGCGGTCAATAGTAGTTCAGTTACCGCCATTTTTCACCATCGCCCGTTTTCGGATAAGCAGAGGCCACTCCTGCATGAACTTGCCAACCAGGCACATGGGGGCTTAATGCTATGGCTTGCGGTACTCTTCCGGTTAAAGCTGCTTCGAGCAAAGGAATGGCGGCCAAAATCGGCATGCTATTAACCGAATCAATCCAGGCCGCCGGGAAAATGCTTTCGCCAACTTGCGGTCTGCTAATCTGCATCAGTCGTCCGTCCACTTTTCCAGCCGCCAATAACAAGGCATAGGCAAAAGCCGGATTGCCGCAACCGGGAGCCAGATAGCCCGGCCATGCCTCATCGTAACAAACCAATAGCAGTTCACCTCCCTGGCAAGCCAACTGGCACCAAGCTTCCAACAACGCCATTGCCAAGGTATCCGATCCTGCCGCCAGAGCGGTGGCTGGCTGGGTACATTGCTGAGCGATACTCCAATAACCCGCCGCGGTATTTTGCACGGAATTATGAAAAGCGCTGGGCGACATCACCCCGTCCGCTTTGACCAGTTCGTTACAAATCTGGTCGGTAGTGTTTATTTCTCCGGCCACGCTGGCAAATATCGCGGGCAAACTTGACGGCGAACGCTGGGCTTGCTCGCTGGCAGCGCTTGCCGCGCTGAAGGCCATCTGCATCGCCTGGCTGCTACGCCGGCGCAACAGCGGCGGAATGGTCTCGCGATTGATAGCAAAAGCCGGAAACGGCAGGCTAGCTCGAAATGCCGGGTCCGGCGCGCAAACGCCGACGCCAAGCAGGCTCATGCATTCCATTATGCAGCCTCCAGCAGGACACTGGCATTGTTGCCGCCGAAGCCAAACGCATTGCTCAATATCAGTCGGGGGTTGACGTTCAGTTCCGGCGCCGTTACCAACGGAAACCGGCATTCGGGGTCTGGCACTTGCAAACCGCAGGTGCCGGGCAAAAAACCGCGCTCCAAAGCCAGTAGGCTCACCACGACCTCCACTGCACCGGCCGCACCTAAGGTATGCCCCAGCAAACCTTTGACGCCACTGCAGGGCGGCGGATTGGCAAACACGCGGGCTACCGCTCTGGCCTCGGCGAGATCGTTTAGGGTGCTGGCAGTGGCATGCAAATTAATGTAATCGACCTCGCTGACATCGCGTCCCGCCAAACCCAAGGCCTGCGCCATTGCCGAAGCAGCCCCAAGCCCCTCCGGGTGCGGCGCACTCATGTGGTGGGCATCCGACGATTCCCCCACCGCCAACAGTCGGGGCCGATCCGTATTGTCAGTGCTGGGTTTTTCCAACAACAGTAAAGCCGCGCCCTCCCCTATGTTAATCCCTTGCCGCCCGGCATCCATCGGCCGGCAAGCGTCCGCCGAGATCAGTTGCAAACTGTTGAAGCCGCGCAGGGTCAGGCGGCACAAACTGTCTACGCCGGCCACCAATACCGCGTCACAGCACTCTGTGACGATCAATCTTTGCGCGGCAGCCAAGGCTTTGGCGCTAGACGAACAGGCGGTGGAGATCGCGTAGCACGGCCCTCGCAAGCCCAGTTCCAAGCGTAAAAACTCGGCCGTGGCTTGGGCGGTTTGCACCTTGGTGAAATAAAAGTTGTCTGGCATCACGCCGTCTTGCTGCAAGCGCGCATAGGCGTTCTCTGAGTCGTAGATACCGGAGGTACTGGTGCCCAGTATTAAACCGACGCGGGCCGCACCGTAACAGGCGACCGCCCTCTCCACCTCGGCGCGAAAACCGCCCTGCGCCAAAGCTTTTAATGCCAAGCGGGCATTGCGGGAATTGTAGGTTTGCAAATCAGGCCGAATGTCGGGTAAGGCTGAGGTCACCTCACCCACCACGGTATCAAAAGGAATATCGAACAAGCTTAGCGGTTTCAGGCAAGGACGATTGGCTAACAGACTGTCATATAAAGCGTCCACATCGTCACCGCCGGCGCTGACGCACTGGTAGGCCGTGACGGCGACTGGAGAAATCAGTGGGAAAATACGCATTAATTCTTTGGCTTTTGGATCAGTAAGGGACAAAGTAAAAAACCCAAGCTCACGCCCAAGCTTACCGACAGTGCCAAAATTGGCAAGGTGGGCGTCTTACCCAAGCCCATGGCACCGAAAGAGGCAATCGTAGTCAGCGTCGATGAGGCAATCGCGTGATAAGTCACATCGGCGTCTTGGCCGCGGTTGTCGATAAAAAAGATACCGTAATCCACACACAGCGACACCGATAACAACAAGCCTATCACATGCAGAAAACTGACCTCCTCCCCCAGCAGCGCCCACGTGGCAAAAATGAACAGCACGCCAGCCAGCGAAGGCAGCAAGGTCAAACACACTTTGCGCAGGTCGCGTTGTTGCAGCCAAATAAACCAGGCCATCACCACTATGCCTATGCCCAGCATCATTAAAGACCGGTCCCGATACTTGCCCGCCAACTGATCCAGCTGATCTTTTTGGCTGAAATACCGCGTGCCTTCCAAGCCGGCCAAACCGGCTGTCAATTTGGCGGGATCGTGCTCGCCCAACCACAGCGACAACATCACCCCGGTTTGCCCGCTGACTATTTGCCCGGACAGAATATGTCTGACCGGCGAGTCCATCACCCACTCAGGTTGCAGCGCTGCGGGGGACGCCGGCGCTAACGTCCCTAACTTTTCGACCGACAAGCCCGCCTGAGCTAAGCCGGTTTGCCAAGCTTGCTGAAATTCCGGCGTCAGGCCACGTTGGTAAACCTGGCTGTTCTCGGTTTGCAACTGCTTGGATACCAACCAGGGAAACAGGCCGTGATATTCGCTTATGACTCCCGCTTGCTTTAAAGACTGCAACCGGCGTTCGGCGGCTTCGGATCGTTGCAGCGCGGTTTCCCAGTCGTCGGCTTGTATCAACACAAAACGGCCCGGTTCGATACTGGAAAAATGCGCGCGCACTGCCGCATCCTGCTGTTTTAAGCTATCCATATTGACCGCTAGTTGCTGCATATCGCTCATCCAACGAATCTGCGGCAGACACAGCACAGCCATGACGACGCTGGCGGCGAACAGACCCAGCAAGATTTTCCGGTGCCGGCCGCAAAAATCCACCCAAGCGCCGATGCCCGGCAAATGTGCGGCGTGCAACGATGAATTGATCAGCAAAGCCGGCAATACCCAGCGGGTCAAGCCCAGCGAGCCGACGACGCTGGCCAAGGCAAATACGGCAATTTGCTCGAAGCCTGGAAAACCGGTAAAGCCCAAGGCGCCGTAGCCGATCACCGTGGTCAAGCCGCCCATCAACAGGCTGGGCCACAACAGCTTGGCCGCCGCTAGCGGAGTATTGCGATGCTTAGCGCAATGCACCATCACATGAATCGGGTAATCGGAGGAGATGCCGATCAAACTGGCGCCCAAGGCCAGCGTCAGACTGTGGACTTGTGGGAAGACTAAAGCCGTTGCCAGGGTGCCGATTACAAACGACGCGCCTTGCACCATCATCACCCAATGCAAAGCCGAGAACGAGTGAAACAGAAATAAAAATACTAAGGCCACCGCCAGGCTGGACACCACCGACACCAGCGTCACATCCTGACTAATCTCGCTCTGCGCGGAGACGCTGAACACCGGCACCCCGGCCATCGACAACTTAAACGCGCCGCCGGCTTCTGCGTTCAAATTGTCGAAGCCGGCCCGAATCGCCGCTTGCAATCGGGTCTGTGCCTCAGAATCCAATGCCGCCGGCCGGCTTTGCAGGATTAACGCGCCCGCCTGACTGTGTTTGGCTTGCTGCTGAAATTGTGTCTGTAGCGCCTTGAAGCCGTCGAGTGACAGCAACAACGGATCTTGCTTGGCAATGGTTTTTACAAAGCTGCCTTGCGGCGACAGCAAGGCTTGCTTCAATCCTGCGGCTTTGGTCGGCAACTGGGTGGGATCGAACAATGCAGGCGCGTCTTGTTCGGGGTTTAGACTGAACAGCCGGGCGTGGTAAGGCGCATACGAAGCCACCGCTTCGACCCAATCGCGGGGCGGCTGATCGGCCGGCCACACTTGCTCCACGTCATCCAGCTTAGCTAACTGACTAAGCAAGCTCGCGGTGAATGCGGCCACGGACATCGGGGTTTCAGCGCCATTCGTGGCTTCTGTCACTGGGGCGTACTCGGACTTTTCGACCACCAGCAAATAGCGCCGTGACAACTCGCCTGACTTCAACAAGCCGGCCAACAGCCTGGAGTCTTCATCGTCGGTCGCGGTAAAAAAAGCGTTCAGGTCAGTCTCGACCTTGATCTGCCAGAACGTGATTGCCAGGAATAAGGGAAACAGCAGCACGAACCAGCGCTTTCGCCAAACAAAAGACACGCCCTATTCTCCGCTGGCTTCCTGCAACAAACTGGGGAGCGAATAGTCCTGTTGTTGTGCTGCCGTGGCTTTGTGCATGCGGTATTCGGTGGATTCGCCGTCCGGCTGTTTGATTGAAATGCGCCGTTGCTGGTCTTGGTCATCGCCGGATATTTCAATAGACGGGAGATCATCACCGCTCAACTCCGGTTTCGGCGTCAAGCGCAAAGTCCATTGCGGGCCTTGCTTGTCGGCGGCGATGGCATAATTAAGCTGCAATTCTTCGGTACGGCCTTGCAGGATGCTGCGAAACACTTTGATTTGCTCGCCCGCCGGCCCCGCCGAATCCAAAGCCGCGCTGTGGCGCTGGTTTTGCTGCGGGTCCCAGTAAAGCATGCGCTGTTCGGTGATCGCCATGATCACCCGCGCCGGTTGCAGTTGCAATTTGACCAGGCTGCCGTCGGTGCCGGACAGCATGACACCTTGTCCGTGCCATGGCGCGTCCGCCAGTTCCAGTACACGGGTTTCCTCATACTGAAACTGCGCCTGACCGGTTTGGCGGATTCGAGTCAATAACTCGCTCAGCACCGCGCCATCAGCCCATCCAAACATGGGCAACACGGCCAAAAGCAAAAACAGCGTGCGGTTAATCTTCATCCCTTGAATACCTTATGGCCGTTCATGGCGATGCATTTGAAGGTCTCCAGAGCCGGTGGAATTTCCAAATCCGGAAAGCGCTTGTGCCGGTAAAACCATTCACCGGTTCCGAGTAACCCCATCAACCCATACACCACTACACCGGTGTAAAGTGCCCAAGCGGTCTGCCCCATGATAGCCGGCAGCGCGGCGCAGATCGCGATGTTGACGGCAAAGAACAAGGTCCAAACCCAGGTCAGGTTCCGGCAATATTCGGCTATACCCGGCACTAACTCGGGAAACTGCAAACGCACCAAGCGTTCGATAAAAGAAGGCGGCGACCACAGGGTATGCCCGAATAAAAAGGTCAGCCACAAATAGGCAAACGACGGCACCAGCCAGACAAAATAGGTCGTGGCAAAATAGGCGCCGGCCAGCAACACCGCTGCCAGTAAAAAACTAAGCAAACGCGCGACTAGCCCGGACGAGGTAAAACCGCGCCAAAAGGTCAGCGCAGCGAAGACGATGAGTTCAAAGCTGGCAAAACCGAGACCGGCCAGATAGGCACTTAAAAAAGGGTAAGCGACGACGATACCGGCGATAATCAGCGGCTTAACGACCTGCCCCATGGTTAACGGGTGCGATTAGCGGCGACGAATTCGGCGAGCGAGCGGAGAGAGAGAAAGATCTGATTATTGCGTTCGTCGCCGGAGGTGATCTTGATGCCGTATTGGCGGTCCAGCATCACGCCGATTTCCAGCGCATCGATAGAGTCCAAGCCCAGTCCACCGCCGAACAAAGCATCATCCGGTGGCAGGTCATCCGGGACGATGTCTTCCAGGAGCAAGCCCTCGATAAGCATGGTTTTCAATTGGCTGATCAAGTCTTCTGACATGGCTGTTCAAGTTCCATTAACAAACGCCGGATTCTACACAAATTCCCGCAGCGGTTCAAAATCACTTGGATTGCGGCACGGGTAATGCCAAAATTGCCGCAAGCTTAGCCCATCCGAACTTCCAAACCCGACAGACCGATACGTGCGTCCTTTCCTGGCCTTCAAAATCCTGCTATTCACGCTGCTCGTTCCCGGCGCGGTGTTGGTTTACATGCCTTACTGGGTACTTTCCGACTCAGCCGGTAACTTGCAGCCGGCCAACCTGGCCTGGGCTCCGCCCGCCGGCTTTTGTATTATCCTGGGTTTGGCTAGTTATCTACGCTGTGCTTGGGATTTTGCTATCACCGGTTTGGGCACACCCGCGCCTATCGATCCCCCGCAGAAACTGGTAGTGAGCGGCTTGTATCGGCGGACCCGCAATCCGATGTTTCAAGGCGTATTGTTGGTGCTGCTAGCGGAATGTTTGCTATATGCCGATCCGGGCCTGATAGTCTATGCCGGCTCGATTGCGCTGTTTTTTCATATTACCGTGGTGTTTCGCGAAGAACCGGATTTGACCAGCCGGTTTGGCGCGTCTTACAGCCACTATTGTCGGCAGGTGCCGCGCTGGGGTTTTGCGTTAAAAGCCTTTTCCCCGGAGCCGATTTAACGCACGTACTGCGCTTTGACTAGGATTTGATTTTAACTCACCCACCTTTTGCTGCCATGAAGGAAATACTCAAGCATTTCATCTTTGCCGAACTGATTTACCACGAAGATCCGGCCGCATTCGGCGACGACGACAACCTATTGGATGCCGGCCTGGATAGCATGGGCATCATGCGTTTAATCATGTTCGCCGAGAAAGAATTTGGCGTCACTTTGCCGGACACCGAAATCGAACCGGATAACGTCGGCAGCCTGAACTCGCTGGCAAGCTGGATTCGCCGCAGCGGTTACGCCGGATGACGGACACCCAGGAACAGCTGTTCAATCCCGGCGATTATTTTACCTACGTACTCGACCAGGAAATTCGCAACGCCGGGATGCCCGGTGGATATTGCGGCTTTGCCTTGCAATTGGCCCAAACGCCGGACTTGTCCGCTCTGCAAAAGCGCTTGGATCTGCTGGTGGAACGCTTTCCGCAAGCATCCGCCACGATCCAGTCGCGCGGCAAGCGTTTTGCGTGGGTCGCCACCGGCAACCCAATCCCGCTGGAACGTCATCAGTGCCAGCCGGGTGCGAGCGAGGCGGACGAATCGCAGCGTTTGCTATTGGACATTTTCAATCGCCCCGAATCCCGGCCGCTGACCGTGCACTGGATAGCCGGCGCGGAAGGCGGCACGCTGCTGCTGATCTGGCTGCATCCACTATTGGATGCCCGAGGCTGCAAAATATTGCTGGACTTCTTGTCTTCAGACAAACCGGACAGCTTCAAAGACTCGCCGTCCTTGATCGAAGCCAAACTGGCACAATGGAGCTTCTGGAAAAAACTGCAATTATTCTTCAAAGCCAAACGCCACAATACCGCCGCCAATAGCCTGGACAGTTGCCTGCCCACGCAAATTGAACAAGGCCCGCAGCGCCTGCACTTAAAAGTACAGCGTTTCGATGCCGACCAGTCGCAACGCATCGCCAAACTAGCGCAACAAACCACCGGCTTGACTGGGCGCACCTTGTACTATCTGGGCTGCTTCATGCGGGCGATGGAACTGGTCGGCCCGCCGGACGCTAAAGACGGTTATTGCATCCCTTACGCTTTCAATCTGCGCCGCCAGAACGCTCCGACACCGGTTTTCGGCAACCATATCGGCTGCTTGTTCGCCCGCGCCACCCGCGAGCAAGTGCGAGATAGAACAGGTTTGTTTGCGCATCTGCTTAGCGAGCATAAACAAGTGGTCCGCGATGAGCTGGATCTGGCCTATTTACCGTTGATGTGGCTGGGCCAATGGCTATCGCCCGACAAATACGCGAAAGTGCTGCGCAAACAGCACAGCGGCGGCGAGTTGAGCTCGTTGTGGTTTTCCGACATTGGTGAATTGTCCTGGAGCAAGAAAGGCTTTCTCGGCGTTCAGGTGACTGATCTATCGCTGATGTGCTGGATGACCTTGCCGCCCGGTCTGGCGCTGCTGGCCAGCCAGCTCGACGGCAAGCTGGTTTTGTCCTATAGCTACTTATCTCCGGCAATCGATGAAGCGTGGTTGGATGCGGTTATCGCGCGGATGAATGTCGAGTTATTGGATAGCCCATAATACTCGCTCATCTCCACCTATCGTTCCCACGCTCCAGCGTGGGAATGCAGTTAGAACCGCTCCAGCGGTTCTGGACGCTGGAGCGTCCCTGACCGGGTTCCCACGCGGGAGCGTGGGAACCATAAAATCGTCATTTTTTAGCGAAACCTAAACCGATGTTGCTAGCGCCTTTTCTACACCAATGCCAACTCCAGCCCGACGCCCCGGCTTTGCAAGAGCAAGACCGGCAAGTCAGCTATCGGCAATTACTGCAACAGGCCCAAACCATTGCCGCTGCCTTGCAAGCCAAGGGCGTGCAGCCTGGCCAGCCGGTGGCGGTGTATCTGGATCGCGGTATCGATGCCGCCTGCGCACTGTTCGGTGTCTTGTTGACGGGAGCCTGCTATGTGCCTTTAGATCTAAAGAATCCGGTACCCAGACTGAGCTTTATTGTCGCCGACGCCCAGGTGCATACGGTATTGGGGACCGGTGCAGTGCCGGCTTGGCTGGATGAAAGCCTGTGGATGGACATCAACGCTTGTGCCGCTGTAATCCCCGCAACCGTTGACATTCCCGCCGAAGCGCTGGCGGCGATTTTGTATACCTCCGGCTCCACCGGCCAACCGCGCGGCGTAGCGCTTAGTCATCGGGCGATTTTGGCGTTCACAACCTGGGCCGCAGACTTGCTGGCCTTAACCCCTGCCGACCGCATCGCCAGCAGCGCACCGTTTTTCTTCGATCTATCCACCTTTGATCTTTACGCCGTATTAGGCTGCGGTGCCAGCCTGCATTTCATCCCGGCCGGCTTGACTATGGCCCCGGCTAGGTTGAGCGCGTGGCTGAGCGAACACGCCATCAGCGGTTGGTACACCGTGCCCTCGTTACTGGCCTTCCTCACCTACAAAGGCAACCTGGCGCAAACCCCGCTGGCGGCTTTGCGCTTCATTATTTTCGCTGGCGAAGTATTCCCCACCCCGGCCCTGATCGATCTGGCCGCCAGTTTGCCGCGGACAGCCTTGTACAATTTTTTCGGCCCCACCGAAACCAATGTCTGCTGCTATTGGCAGGTACAACGCGAGCGTTTGATCGCCGAGCAAACCATTCCCATCGGCCTGCCCGCCGCCGGTTGCGAACTGCACATAGCCGCCGACACCGGCGAGTTATGGGTACGCGGACCGACGCTAGCCAGCGGCTACTGGCGCGACGGCCAGGTACAGGCTTTTCTGAATGCCGACGATTGGTATCCCACCGGCGACCGAGCTAGCCTGGAGCAAGGCGAATACCGCTTTCATGGTCGCTTGGGACGTATGCTGAAATGCTCCGGCTACCGGGTCGAGCCGGCGGAAATCGAAGCCGTCGTCAATGCCATCCCCGGTATCAAAGGCTGCGCGGTGATCGGCATGGACGATCCCACCGCCGGCCAACGTCCGGCTTTGGCATTGGTTTTGGAACCAGAACTGAACATCGCCGAGATTCGCAAGGTGCTTAGCCGCCAATTACCGGCCTATATGCAGCCGAGCCGTTTTCTGGTTTTGGAAGAATTGCCGCGATTGGCTAATGGAAAGATGGATTACATCCACTTAGCTCTTATGCTTTTAGCCTAAAGTTTGGGCGGAGATAAAACTGATTGCTTCTATTGCGAGAGTTATCCCAATCGCTGTGATATATGGACGCATGGTAATCGCGACGCTGGAGCGTGGGAACGATCTGAAACTGCATTAATCAAAAGCTTCTTAATGGAAATGAATATGGCTTTGAATAATAAAAAACAAACAGTACTTACGATCTTATTCAGTGTGTCCTTCTGGATATTTGTTTCAACGGTGGCATCAGCTGAAAATAGTATACCCGTTATCACATTGCAAACATATTGTCCATTATGCACTTGTGTTCGTGATTATAAAATCGATATATTCAACAACGGTAACGTTCATTGGTACGGCAAACATTATGTGCATATAAAAGGGCATAGGTATAAAAAAATAGATAGAACAAAAATTAAAGGATTAATAGAAAAGTTCGAAGAAGTTGATTTTTTTGACCGCCCTGAAAGTTATTTAACGGAAATGAAAAAAAAACATCAAATATGGACTGATATGTCATATATGAAAATTACGTTTAATTCGAACAAAAAAAGTAAATCGGTTGTTTATGGTAGAGCATTAATGGAACTTGAAGATGCTATTAACAGGCTGGTGAAAAACTCGAAAAGCCAAGTAAGCTAAGGCATAGATGAGCCGCCAACTGTTAAAATAGGCTACCTAAATTTGGAGCCTTTCAATGCGCGGACACGATGCCATCCAAAACAACTGGTTCAGCTACATCAACCTGGAAGACCGCATTCCCAAGCAGCATCCGTTGCGCCGTTTACGGCTGTTGGTCGATGGCGTACTGGCCTCGATGGATGCCGTCTTTGCCGAGCGTTACTCGCACACAGGCCGTCCCTCGATTGCCCCTGAAAAACTGCTGCGCGCCTTGCTGTTACAAGTCCTGTATACGGTCCGTAGCGAGCGTCAGTTGATGGAACAACTGGACTACAACCTGTTGTTTCGCTGGTTTGTCGGTCTGGGCATCGACGACGCCGTGTGGGAACGCACAGTGTTCAGTGCCAACCGCGAACGCCTGCTGTCCGAAGCCCTGAGTCGCGAATTTTTTGAGCGGGTACTGGCCATAGCCGAATGGCAAAATCTGGTGTCCGACGAACACTTCAGCGTCGACGGTAGCCTCATTGAAGCCTGGGCCTCGCATAAAAGCTTCGTTAAAAAAGACGGCAGCGGCCCGGACAAACCCGCCGGCCGCAATCCCGAGGTCGACTTCAGCGGCGAAAAGCGCAGCAACGCCACCCACCACAGTACGACCGATCCCGAAGCCCGGCTTTACAAGAAAGGCGAATACACCGAGGCCAAACTGCGTTACATCACCCATGCCTTGTCCGAGAATCGCAACGGCCTGATTGTCGATGTCGAAACCACTCAAGCCACCGGCACCGCCGAAATCGAAGCCGCGCAAAACATGATCAAACGCCGCGTGCCCCAAGGCGGCAGCGTCGGTGCCGACAAAGGCTACGACCAAGCGGCGTTCGTCAACGGACTCGAGTCCCGTGACATCAAAGCCCATGTGGCCCGCAAAAAGACCGGCAGTGTCGTCGATGGCCGGACCGCTCGCGGCAAAGGTTACGCCCAAAGTCTCAAGCGCCGCAAAATCGTCGAAGAAGCCTTTGGCTGGGTCAAAACGGTCGGCGGCCTGCGCAAAACCCGTCACATCGGCTTAGCCAAAGTCGCGGGTCAGGCCTTGTTTTGCTTTGCCGCCTACAACCGACGCGCATGCTCAACCTATTGGTGTTCACGCCGAAACCGGCGTGGAGTGCACCCGCCTAGGGTGAAGTTCGCCTGAAAACCGTCCACAGACGGCTTCAGGCGAATAAAAAGCCCTTGAAACCGGGGCAAAACGCTTGAAACTCGATGTCATGACCGATTTCAACTCGAAAAAATCACTTACATCGTGGGTAAGGGGAAATATCGACGGGTTTTTCACCAGCCTGTTAAAGGCGCTATAACTGCTGAAAACTGGCTAAATCCCGCACCAGATCCTTGGGAATCTGGTTGTGTAGAAGATCGAAGATAATTTAAAGGATAACTATGATGGCTGAAATTTCATCGTTCCCACGCTCCGCGTGGAAACGCCGCCCCGGACGCTCCAGCGTCCTAAACCAACAAACAACCGATGGGCCGAAGTCGTTACACCATCACTGAACCCCTGCAAGCGCATTTCATGACCTGCACGGTCGTGGAATGGCTGCCGGTCTTTACCCGGCCGGAAACCGTGAAAATCCTGCTCGACTGCTGGCAATATCAACGGCAACAGGTCGGCTTAAAACTGTATGGCTATGTGATTCTGGAAAACCATCTGCATTTCATCGCTCAGAGTACCTCGCTGGATAAATGCGTTGCCAGCTTCAAAGCCTACACCGCGCGGCGGATCATCGATCATCTGCAAGCGAAACGAGCCGAACAGTTATTGCAAAGATTGCGCTTTGCCAAATGCGCGCATAAGCATGACCGGGAGTTTCAGTTCTGGCAGGAAGGCGTGCATGCGGAGTTGATTCTTAATGAAGCGATGATGCGGGAGAAGTTGGATTATATTCACGCCAATCCGGTGAAGCGGGGTTATGTGAATTTGCCTGAGCATTGGCGTTACTCAAGTGCTGTGAATTACGCAGGACTGGGCGGCTTGATCGACATCGATACTTGGTAGTCGTGACGCTGGAACGTCTGGGGCGGCATTCCCACGCTGGAGCGTGGGAACGATAGATATGATCACAACATTTGGCTTAGTTTATGACCTCCTTTAGCCTGATCGACGCAGCAGAGCATGACAAACATTTCATATTTAATGCGTTCAAGCTATCGATGCGCGATTACATCGATTGGGCATGGGGCTGGGACGACGAGTTTCAACATACCGGTTTCTGGAGAAACCTACAGGTGCAAAACTTCAAACTGATTCGCATCGGCAAAGAACCTGCCGGCGCTATCTATGTGCAGGAGAGCGAGCAAAGTCATTGGGTTCGCACCCTGTTTCTGCTACCTGAATTTCAAAGACGGGGAATAGGCTCCACTTTGCTGGCACAAGAAGCTTTGCGGGCCAAAAATCTGAATAAGAAATTGGTACTGGACGTGATAAAGATCAACCCGGCAAAGCGTCTCTACGACCGGATGGGCTTCAGAGTTATTGGTGAAGACCGGGCGCTATATCACATGGAATTAGGCTGATACTTGTAATTGTGCTGGGCTGGATGGTTGCACTCTGGTAGCCGTGACGCTGGAGCGCATTCCCACGCTGGAGCGTGGGAACGATAAGCTCATTCCATCGTTTCCAGCGGCATCAAGTAACGTCACGGATTCGCCATATAGTCAAAAAATTCCCGCAGCCAAGCCTCGCCACGCTTTTTTGGAAATTGGTTGGGGTGTTTCTTGACCCATTGCAAGGCGTAAATCATCGGCACCGAATCCAGGTCTTTGATATGGCTGGTGCGCCAAAGTTTGCGGACAATTTTGGACACCTGAAATTTTAACTCGATGTGTCTGACATGTTCCGGTGTCGGGTTTTGGCAATGTTCGGCCGGCGATGTCACCAGATATTCTCGGCAAGCCAAGGGTCGAACCGGATGAATGGAGCAGCTTTCCGCTTCCAGAAACGGACAGGGCACCCCTTGCTGGAAATAAGTCAGCGCGTGTTGCTCTACCGCTTCGTGGTTGGTACCTTCAGCCAGCATCTGTTCGAGCCGGCTCAGCCACTGGATAGCGTCCAGTTTTTCGCAAGCGTCGGAAAAGCGTTGCTTGACCGTGGAACGCCTGGGCTCGGGCAATTGTTCGACCACACCGGCGATTTGATAGGCTTCGAATTCTGCCAACGGCACGACTTGTCGGCAGCAAGCGCCGCAACCGGCTTGGCAGGAGATAGTCTCCTGGTCCGTAACAAAGGCAGCCACTGCGGTTTCGACAAATGTGTTGTTGATGCGATGCAGTGCCGGCAGCATCGCCACCGGCGTCACTTTTTCCGTAGGCGCGCTGAATTTCAGCTCGATAGGCTTACCGTAAAGCGTTAATTTGACGTTGGCGGGTGTGGTTTTGCTCATACGTGCTTTTAAGTTATTGATAATTGTCTAGCCAGGCTTACTCTGGTTGACCAATCGCAATCGGCGAGACCTGACGTTCCAAGCCCAACCAGCATAGAAGCTTTTGCGAAAAACAGAAACTTTGTCTTTGCAAGCTTGCCTCGACGCTGTATGCCTTCGTTCCCACGCCGGAGCTCGGGAACGATACAATACAACGCAAATTCATTGAGTTTACTCAAATCCTAAACCATGACTATAGCCGCTGACTTTTCCGAGATCCTTGCTTACGCAGGCCGACCGAATGAAACCCAAATCAAAGCCCGTTTGCGTGCCGTCGCCGAACTTGGTGTATTTCGACATGCCCTGCCCTCTGCCGTCGGCGGTTTTGGCGATAACTTTGTCTCGTTAGTCAAAACCCATCGCCGCCTTGGCGAAACTTGTCGCGATCCCGGTCTGATGCTGGCGATCAACGCCCATCTGTGGGGTTCGGTTTACCCTATCCTGTTATACGGTAGCGAGGCGCAGAAAGAAAAATTTCTGCCGGCTTTGTTGAGCGGAGACTGGCTGGGCGGGCATGCCATCACCGAGCCGTCTTGCGGCTCCGACGTGCAAGCGATGACTACTCATGCCATACAAACGGGCGACGGTTATCTACTAAACGGCGAAAAGTGTTATATCACTAACGTGCCATTGGCCGACTGGTTGGTGATTTACGCCAAGTTGGACGGCAAGATTTCCGCTTTCCTGGTGTCCCGTGAAGATGACGGCTGCCGTTTCAGCAATGAAAGTGCATTGGATGCCTGCAGGGGCAGCGCTACCGGTAGCGTGAGTTTGCAAGATTGTCGAATCGATGCCGATCGCCTGCTCGGAAAAATCGGCGCCGGCACCCAGATGATCCAAAAGGCTTTGGAATACGAACGGGCTTTTGTGTTTGCAGGTATCGCCGGGCTCATGGATTGGCAATTGGCGGAAGTGGTTCGTTACAGCCGGGAACGGCGCTCCAGCGGTGTGCATTTGGGTAAGCATCAGGCCGTCGGCCATCGCATCGCCGAGATGAAATTAAGGCTGGACACCGTCGATTTATGGCTAGGCGAATGCGCGCGATTGTGCGACGCCGGCCAACGCCTGACGATGGCGTCGGCGCAAACCAAGCTTTATGCGGCCGAGGCTTTCTTGCAATCCAGTTTGGATGCGGTGCAGATCATGGGCGCGGCCGGTTTGGAATCGGGGGGCGCGATGGCCGAATTGGTCCAGGATGCGCTGGCCGGGCGGCTATTTTCCGGCAGTTCGGAAGTGCAGAAAAATCTGATCGCCGCTCTGCTCGGTACCGGCGATGCTTATCGGTTAAACACGCAACCCCATTTATGATGAATTTTTCCGCTTACCGCAATTGGCAGCCTACGCCGCTAATGAAGGTGTCATTGGCAATAACAATAGCCGCTCCGCTGGCGATAGTTATTCAACCGAGCCTTTGGCCTTGGGCCTTGATGATTTTTATTGCCGATCAGTTGGTTTTAACCTTTGCCGGGCTTTGGCCGCGCTGCTCCTGGGTGGGCTCGAACTGGACCTCGCTGCCGCCTGCCGCCGCCGCGCGGGGCGACATTGCCATTACCATCGACGATGGCCCCGATCCCGACATCACCCCCGCCGTGCTGGACATGCTGGATCGTTTCGGCGCCAAAGCCACGTTTTTCTGCATCGCCGATAAAGCCCAACGCTACCCAGATTTGTGCCGTGACATCGTCAAACGCAGACATGCGGTGGAAAATCACAGCATGCACCATAAATACCATTTGCCGTTTTTGTTGCTAAAAGGTTGGATGGCCGAACTAAACGCGGCCCAGGATGCTCTGACTGAGGTGACCGGCATTCGCCCCCGGTTTTTTCGGCCGCCGGTCGGTTTACGTAATCCTTTGCTTGATCCGGTGCTCAGCCGCCTGGGGTTGCAATTGGCTAGTTGGACCAAGCGCGGCTTCGACACGATTGAAGGCAATCCGCAAGTTGTCTTGGCGAAATTGTTGAAAGACTTGAAAGCTGGCGACATTCTGTTGCTGCATGACAGTAACACCGCGCGGACCAACAGCGGCCAGCCGGTGATTCTAGCGGTATTGCCGCCCTTGCTGGAGGCCATTGCCGCCGCGAATTTGCAACCGGTCACGCTAAGCGAAAGCTTGGATCGTTGCCAAAATCCCTAACGCATCTATCTGATTTCGGAGAATTAAGCCATGAAAAAAACCATTGCCAGTGCAGCGTTAAGCCTGTTTCTGAGCGGTTGCGCGTTTCAAGCACCCGACTATTTACAAATGGTCACCGCGCCGGAATTAAAGCAGCTAATGCAACAGCAGGATATTTTTCTGGTGGACGTGCATACCCCGGAGCAGCGGCATATCAAAGGTACCGATGCGTTTATTCCTTACAACAACGTCGAGAAATATCTGGATAAACTGCCGCAAGATAAAGCCACGCCGATTTATCTGTATTGCGAAGGCGGGCCGATGGGAAATGCCGCCGCGAAGACGCTACACGAACTGGGTTACGAGCATTTGCGCAATTTGGAAGGGGGAACCAAAGCCTGGGCTAAAGCGGGATTTGGGTTTGAATAGGCCAATGATCGCTACTGGAGCCGGCACGGCAACGCCCGGCTCCACTAAATCAAAAGCCCCTGTGCTTATTCGACAATACTATCGACCTTGCCGTTTTTAAATTTCACCACAAAACGGTTGAATAGATTCGACCAATAAGTCCAGTCGTCGCCGTCCAGCGAGGGTGTCACATGTTGCGGCGGGTAGCCTATGGCTGCTAGTACGGCTTTTTTGCTCATGCCTGTCTTGACCTGCCCCGCTAAAATGCTCTCACGCTCGGCGGCGTTGAACTGGTTAAGGTCGACCTTGCCGGTGCCGGCGATTTTACTGAAGGCAATCGGCATATCATCCTTGGTAAATTTTTGCACGTTTTCGACCGTAATCAGTTGGCCGCTGGATTCCACTCTAAGCACCGCCTCGTCGGAGGTCAGTTTCAGCAGCGCCACTGGCGTATTGATCGGAATCAACTGGCCTTTACGATAATTAGTGGTGCGGAACCGGTTCTGCTCTTGGAACAGGCTGAACTGCGTATAGTAAACTTGCGCGGGCTGAACAGCCGCCGCCGCGCCTTCGCCGGGTTTAAGCTCTTTTTTACAGCCTACCGCCAAAACAGTCAGACACAGCAGCATCAAAATGTAGTTTTTTCTAAACATAATCAAAATCTCTCGAGCAAAAGGTTAAGAACATGCTCGCGCCAGACAAAACACAGCGCGCGACGGTACAACAGATAGTAAAACCAGGATAGGCCTATAAACAAACGTTATAGTTAGAACCCACGTCTGGCTAGGGTGAATCGATTTTAATCCCGAGTTTTTCCAGAAACACCGCCGGCGAAGCGAAACACATTTCGCGGCTGACCGCATCAACGGCGGCCTGGATGGTATGCCCTTTAGCTAAGACTTCGCCAGTTTCGGCATCCGCCACCCGATATTTAATCTTCATCCGGTATTCCCATTCCACCAACTCCGCCGATACCCGAATCCGCTGCTCGAACTGAGCGGGACGCACATAACGCAACTGCAAATCCACAATCGGCCAGACGTAACCGGTTTCTTTCATGGTCATATAACCGTAGCCGATTTTGTCCAGCATCGCGCAGCGGGCAATCTCGATGTATTTGCAATAATGACCATGCCAGGCAATATTCAATAGATCGATGTCATGAAAAGGCACGGTCAATTCGACTTCGGCGCGCAGCATATTATTTGTCCTCGGCAGCTGCATCGCCCGCAGCTGTCTTGCTCCAATACGGGTAAAAATTAAACCATTGTAGCGGTGCTATCCGGCAATAGGCTTCGAGTCGTTCGGCATATTGTCGCGCCAGGTTTTTCAGCATGTCTTGCCTTTTGGGTTCACCGCGCGGGATGCGGATAGATTCCGCGAAGTGTTCCAGATGGATTTTGAATCGACCGTTCACCGGAAAGCAAAACAAGGTGTATACCGGGCAACGCAACAGCGAAGCCAGCAGATACGGGCCTTGCGGAAATTCGGCGTCCTCTCCCAGAAAGCTGGCCGACACCGTGCGGCCGCCCTGCACCGGCACCCGGTCACCGACCATCACCACAAATTCGCCGCGCTCGATCTTTTCTTGCAAGGTAATCGCTATCGCCGGGCTTAACTCGGTCACTTGAATTAGTTGGATGGTGGCGCTGCCGCGGCTGCCGAGCAGGCGGTTGAACTTCTCGGCATGTTTGGTATGCACCAAGATGTTGAGATGGATGTGGCCGCGCATCGTGGCGATGGCCTGGCAAATTTCCAGGTTACCGATGTGTCCGGACAGCAGCATGGCGCCGCGCTTTTGTTCGATCAAATCCAACAGGAGCTGACGATTGGGAAAGTCTACTTGCTCAGGCGTGATGTTACCGGTCCACACCACGATTTTGTCCAGCAAGGTTTCGCCGAAGCTTAAGAAATGCAGGTAACTTTGCCAGAGTCCGCTGCCCAAACCCAACGCCGGGTAAAAATCGGCCAAATGGCGCAAATATTCTCGGGAAGACTCGCGGGCAAGACGCCCGGCCAGAAAGTAGTAACTCACCACCGGCCGCAAAAATAGCCGAAACACCCAGCGGCCGAACAGCCGATACACCCATACCAAAGCCTGTATGCCCCAAAGCAGGCTGTTTTCTTCCACGGCCGCCCAATGCCGGGCGGCGGTGTTCGCGGGCTTCATTGAAAATGCCTCAGTAGCAGTTTGGGCCAGCGTAACAACATACCGAAAAATAAACGGGCATGAGTCTGACTGAGCAGCAGATTGTCCTCCAAAGCCCGGAAATGCGATAAGCCGTCCAGCGGGTAGCGCACCTGAGTGGGAATGGAGATGACTGTCACGCCTTGCCAATAAAGCCGCACCAAAATCTCCGTATCAAAACCCATGCGATTTTCCATGGCTTGGCTTTGAATCGACTTTGCGCAAGACTCAAGCGGGTAAACCCGGTAGCCACACATCGAGTCGGGGATGGCGAAAGACAGTGTGTTGATATGTACCCAAATATGGGTCAGGTAGCGGGCGTAGTAGCGCAGTTTAGGAATCGATGCGTCGAATAGCGCTCGGCCGATAACCACTGCTTCCGGCGCTTGTCTGGCTGCGCTTAGAAATTTATCCAGATCGTTTAAATCGTGCTGGCCGTCGGCATCGACTTGCAGCGCGTGCGAATAGGCTTGGGCTTGAGCCGCCAGAATGCCGACCTTGACCGCCGCGCCCTTACCTTGGTTTACCTCTAGCCTGATACTTTGCACCCAGTCATATTGCTCAACTAAGCCGCGAATCACCTGGGCGCAGGACGCATCGCTACCGTCATCCACCAACAGACAAGGCAGCTCATGCGCCGCCAAACGCTCAATAATGCCGGGTAGCGGCTTTTCATGGTTATAAACCGGAATCAGGATGCAGGGCTTAAATAAGGTCGTCATGAAAGTAGATTCTACCCGAGCTATATTCGCAGGCTGCCGAACGGTAACAAAAAGTGAGTTTGCCGGCTTGTTGCAGATAGTGCAATGCCAATTCCAGCTCTTGTCCAGGTAACAACAGCTCTTTGAATTTTACCGATTCCATATGACTGAAGTCGCGAGATAAACCGTAGTATTGCCGGGCATAATGCACCGCCCATTGAATTTGCACGACCCCGGGCACCACCGAAATTTCGTCGAAATGACCGTTGAAATAAGTCAAATTGGTGGGGATGCTTAAGCTCAGCACAACGCCATCGGCCTGAATCTGTTCGCCTAACGTTTCCGGAAACAAAACATCTGGTTCGCTTCCCTGATTTTCCATACTCAAAAGCTGGCCTTCACTTTGCGGCGTACCGCCATTTCCGCTGCCATCAACAAACCCATCAGTACGTAGGAGATGCAACCATTGTAAAGACTCCACAACCAGCGGTCGCCATAGCAAATCGTCAGCAAAGAAATTGCCGCATTGCCGAGAAAAAAACAGCTCCAAACCAGCGTTACTCTGCGGGTATACAGCACGCCATGAGCAGGCAGATCCGGAAATTCCAGCCTGGCCAACCGTTCCACCACCGTCGGCGGATGAATCAAACTAAAGGAAAATACCGCAAAAAACAGCAGACTGACGAACACCGGATAAGCCAGCAGCCAGTCAGCATCGTTAACCAGTGCACCAAGCAACAGAAACAGCGCGCACGCCAATATCAGCCGAGACTCGGCTAGGCCGGCCGAATTGCGATGTTTTTGCAGCCAGTAACGCAGCAAGAACAATCCGGCTAGCCCCAAAGCCATGCCGCGAGGCTGAAAATAATCGGCGGAATACCAAATCAGAAAGGGATAGCTGACAGTCGCTGCCCCGATAATCACATTAAGGATAATTTGCCGAGGCTCTGCTGGGGATTTTGGGCAAACGCTGGTATCGGGATTTGCCTGAATCTTCGTCGGGACCAGGTTGCTAAGAAAGTCTTTAAACATTCAGCCTATTCAGCGCTGATCCGATAAACGGTATCGACCACGTCCTGAATGGTGCGGGCATTTTTGAAGTCTTCGGGATTGATGCGTTTACCGGTGATCTCGCGCAGTCTGACCATCAAATCCACCGCATCGATGCTGTCGATGTCCAAATCCTGCCGCAAATTAGCCTCCAAGGTAATGTCATCGGGCGTTAACTCGAACATTTCCGACATCAATTCTCTTAAGGTGGCGAATACGTCTTCTTGGGTCTTCATACGGGTGTTGTTTCCTATTGCGATACTCGACTCGGCCTGACAATCGCTCTAAAGCCTCGATTTAGCGAGTATCGGTTGATATTGTATTGTCCTCTGGCATCACTCCAAGCACCAAAGTATCTGCGCCAACCGCGCGATAAATTACTACGCCAAGCGTGGATTATACCCTGGGTTACGGCAGATCGCTTACGCTGCTGGCAATCGAAATCACGAAACACCATCCAAACGCCAATGCCAGATAGCCCTATCCTGCCGACAATAGCCGCTTTGCTGGCCAGATATGACTGCTTGAACTAACTTCGGCAAGCCATTTTCCGCCAACGCCGGGCCATTTGCCGGCTCGCGCGTCAAATGCAATTGCGGCTCCACGCCGCCAGACCTCGCCAGCGTCATCGCCAAAGCCCAGGTCGTTTGACTGCCGGGCAGATAGGGTAAATAAGCGTCGGGTAGAGGCTGTTCGTAGCAGACAAGCAAAACCTGGGGAGCATCCAGCAGCATGCCGCCGACTTCCAGAAAAGCCGAAAACAGCCCTTCCGTACCGCCGGCCAAGGCGACATAAGGCAGAAAACTGGAGCCATGAAAACTCGCCAAGCCGGCGATGGCATTATGTACACATTGACTAAAGCGGCTAGGCGAGACATGTTCGCCCTCTGCCAACTCTTCCAGCATCTCGAAATAATACTGACTTTCGCCATGGTTTGAAAAAAACACCGAGGGCATGTCGCCATTTTCGCCGCGACAGCGCCAGGCCACAGCGCAGGCGGCTCTGGCTAAAGGCGATAATCTGCGCCTTTGCATCGCCGGTAAAAACCCCACATCGGCTTTGCCTTGGTTATGCGGCAATATTTCACCGTTGGGCCAGACCTTGGTCTGGGGATGATGCGCGGATTGCCAGAAACACCAGTGCTTTACTGTGAAGGCCAAACGGCTTTCGATACCAAATTCGGCCAAGCTTTCGGTCAACTCAGCTATCCCAACGCTGTAAAACCAAGGACGTATTAATACCGCCAAACGCAAAATTATTGCTGACGATGTAGTCGGCGTGGATATGACGCCCGTCGCCGGTCAGATAATCCAGTTCGGCACAACGCGGGTCGAGATTATCCAGATTCAAATTGGGATGAAACCAGCCTTCCCGCATCATCTGAATCGCCACCATGGCTTCCAAGGCCCCGCAAGCACCCAAGGTATGGCCGGTGAAACTTTTCAAACTGCTAATCGGGGTATTGCCGCCAAACACCGCGGCCGTTGCATGACTTTCGGCTATGTCGCCCTGCTCAGTGGCCGTGCCGTGCGCACTGATATAAGCAATTTGCTGCGGCTCAAGCTGAGCATCCTGCATGGCCAGACGCATCACCACCTGCATTGTGTCGGCATTGGGCTGCGTGGCGTGCACACCGTCGGCATTGGTGGCAAACCCGGCAACTTCGGCGTAGATCCGCGCGCCGCGCGCCAAAGCGCGTTCCCGTTCCTCCAATACCAAGGTACAAGCACCCTCGCCTATCACCAATCCATCGCGGTCGCGGTCGAACGGTCTGGGGGTTAACTCTGGTTCTGAGTTCCGGGTACTGGTGGCATATAGCGCATCGAACAACGCCGCCTCTGTCGGGCAAAGTTCTTCCGCGCCGCCCGCCAGCATCACATCCTGCAAACCGTATTTGATCGCTTCGTAAGCGTAACCGATGCCCTGGCTACCCGAGGTACAGGCACTGACTGAAGGAATGACCCGGCCGCGCACTTGAAAAAACAAAGCGACGTTGGCGCAGGTGGTATGCCCCATCATTTTTAGATAGGTGGTGGCATTCAGATTGCCGATGTCGTGATTGATCAGCATTCTGCCAAAGTCGGCGATGGCCGGCGTCGATCCTACCGACGAGCCGTAGGCTACGCCGGTGCGGCCGCCGCTGATCACCGGATCGCCCAGCAAACCGGCATCGATCATGGCCAGTTCGCTGGCGCGGGTCGCCAATAGCGAGACTCGGCCCATGCTACGGGTGTTTTTACGGGTGTAATGCGCCGGCAGCGTGAAATTCTCCACCGGCCCCGCCAAGCGGGTCAGCAGACCGTTATAAATTTCCCATTCCGGGATATAGCGTATGCCGGATTGCTTGGCTAAAAGCCTGCCGCGTATTTCTTGCCAATCGTTACCAATCGGTGAAAAGCCGGCCATACCGGTCACGACGACGCGCCGGGTCAACACAAACCTCCATTCACCGAAATCACTTGGCGGGTAATGTAGCCGGCATCTTCGGACATTAAAAACGCCACCAACGCGGCGACTTCTTCAGGCGTACCCAAGCGTTTGGCGGGCACGGCAGCAAGGGCTTCTTCAAGGGGTAAATCTTCCAACATCTCGGTCTCGATTAAACCCGGAGCCACGCAATTGACGGTGATTTTGCGCTTCGCCAACTCAACCGCCAGGGCTTTAGTCGCGCCGATGATGCCGGCCTTGGCCGCACTGTAATTGACTTGGCCACGGTTACCGACCAAGCCGGAAACGGAAGATAGCGTCACGATACGCCCCGGTTTGCGCCGTTGTATCATCGGCATGACGAGGGGAAACAGAACGTTGTAAAAACCATCCAGATTGCTGCGCAACACCTGATCCCAATCGTCTCCGCTCAGGGCCGGAAACGCGTTGTCCCGCGACAGCCCGGCGTTACAGACCACACCGTAATACGCACCGTTGGCCAGGATGTCGGCTTCCAAACTGTCCTTGGCGGCGCTACGGTCGGCCAAATCAAAGCTCAGCACACGAGCTTGGCGGCCCATCTCGATAATCTGGTCTTGTACTTGCTTAGCCTCGTCTAGCCGGCTGCGGCAATGAAGGACTATATCGTAACCCTCGCGAGCAAGGCGCAAGGCGATGGCTTTGCCGATGCCTCGGCTAGATCCCGTGACCAGGATGGTTTGTTGGCTCATATTCCTTTTCCGGCGAGAAATTTTTGCGAATCCTGCGGCAGCAACACATTTAACTTCGAACTGGCCTCGATATTTTGTCCCACTATCGCGCAGTCGAACACCGACATATCGTTCGCGGCTTCGATAATCTTTTCTGCTCTCACGGTTAGTTTCGTGCCGCAAGGAAAACTACCCACCGAACACTCGAAGTAACGGGTACCCAATAAAAACCCCAAACCAATCGCTTCGCCTCGGCGCTTACGGTGGTAACCCGAGTAAGCGGCAATGGCCTGCGCCATGTATTCCAATCCTACCCAGGCGGGTACATGGTGGTCGGCACTGGAAAACAGGCCATCGTCGCGCACGTTCAGTTCGACCACGATATGGTCATCGCCCACTTCCAGCACCCGGTCTAAAAGCACCATACGCCCGGATTGAGGTACTAGCGCTTCGATGGCGTATGGAAAAGCCTTTGGACTGTCAGGGATGTCCAATGAGCAAGGACACATTGTTTCCGCCGAATGAAAAAGAGTTGCTGAGGCAGTATTGTAGCGGCTTTGGCGATTGGTTTTCCAGCCCGACCAAGTTCAGCCGCACCATGTCGGGATCGGGTTCGCCATCCCACAGATGCGGCGGCAAACGACTTTCTTGAGGTAAATCAGATAGTAGCAACCAGCACAAACCGGCTTCAAGCGCACCGGCCGCGCCTAGACAATGGCCGGTGGACGGCTTGCTGGAACTGCAAAGCGTCTCGCTACCGAACAATTGCCCGATCGCCCGATTTTCCATCGCATCGTTTTGCCAGGTGGCCGTGCCGTGAAGATTGATGTAATCGATGTGTTCAGGTTTCAGCTGCGCATCGTCCAGCGCGGCCTGCATGGCCAGTAACGCGCAGCTACCGTCGGGGCGAGGCGCGGAAATATGATAAGCATCGGCACTGGCACCAACGCCTAGCAAGGCGATTTTGCTTGGCTCGCGCGTCATTAAAAATAAGGCCGCGCCTTCGCCGATCATCGTGCCGTCGCGATTTTTACTGAATGGATTGCAAGTCGTTTTGCTAAGAGCACCCAACGCAAAAAAGCCCTCCAGCGTGGTGCGGCATAAACTATCCGCACCGCCTACCACGACTGCATCGCATACGCCCAATAGCAGCAGGCGACGGGCCGAAGCCAAGGCGTTGGCACTGGATGAACAGGTGGTGGAGACGGTGTAGGCCGGGCCGCGAACGTCCAGGTACGCCGCCAAAAACTCCGCTACGCCACCCAATTCCTGCTGCTTGTAGTGATAGTGACCAGGCATGCTCCCGCTTGCCCGCAACACTTGCACCGCACTTTCACCCTCGGCAATCCCCGAGGTACTAGTGCCTACCACTATGCCAACGCGATCTGCGCCGTAACGAGCTATGGCGGTACTAGTAGCGGACTCGATCTGGCAAAGCGCCGACAACAGCAAACGGTTGTTGCGGCAATCGTATTGTTTAAGCTTGGCCGGAATGACCGGTAATTCAGTTAGCACGCCGAATGCGGGAATAGCCGCATCCAGCCAGGCCGGCGGAACGGGCTCAACGGAACGACCGGCAAGCCATGCAGCCAAAATATCGGCCTTGCTGTCGCCCAAGGCGCAGACCATGCCTAAGTCATGTAAATACAAATTACACCGCTCAGGCAGTTTGATAAGTTGCCAAGATGGCCTCGATTTTCTTAGCGCTGCGCTGCGTCATCGGGTTTTCCTCGTCCCAGGCATAGCCGGCAAGAATGGAACAAATCATGGCTTTGACGCTGGCCAACTGATTTTCTTCGAAAATAATTTGCTGGAAACGGCCATCGTACCAAGCCTCCACATAAGCCCGAAATACCTCAATGCCCTTGCGCAAAGCCTGTTCGTATTCGACAGACCAGTTTACCGACTCACCACGTAGTTGCCGGTCAACCAAGGGTACCGCCAAGGCGGCGGATTTCATCGCAATCGTCACGCCGGATGAAAACACCGGATCCAAGAACTCGCCGGCATTGCCGAGTAAGGCAAAGCCCTGGCCATAAAGTTGTTTGACGTTGGCGGAGTAACCGCCGATGGTATTAGCCGGGGTATCGAAATTGGCGTCCGTCAACAACTCGGCGAGACGTGGTTCTTCGAAGGCAATTTCCTTTAACACTTCGAGCGGCTCGCCGTTACGCTGATCCAGGAAACCCGCTGGCGTCACGACACCCAGCGAGCTTCTGCCGTTACTGAATGGAATCAGCCAGTACCAGATTTCATGAAACTCAGGATGAATGGCAATTAAAATTTTATTGCGGTCGTAATCGGGTACAGTAATCCGATCCTCGATATGCGTGAACAGCGCACGCCGCGGCGACAATGACGAAGGGGTTTCCAGATCCAATAATCTTGGCAATACCCGACCAAAACCGCTGGCATCCAATACCATCTTTGCCCGCCACTGCTTGTGCAAGCCATTGGCATCGACGCTGGTCAGGCTGGCTTGCTCAGGATTACTAAAATCGGCTGCCAGGATGGTTTGTTGATAATGAATAGGCACGCCGGCCGCCTCGGCGCTGTCGGCCAACACCTTATCGAAATGGGCGCGCGGTACTTGAAAGGTGGTGCCCCAGCCTGGGCTGAATTTTTGGGTGAAATCGAATTCGGTCAGTTTGCCGGCTCTGGAAAATGCCGCGCCGTTTTTGAATTGAAAACCTTCCGCCGTCACCGCCGGTAGCATATCCGCGGCTTCCATAAAGGCCATGCATTGCGGCAGCAGGCTTTCGCCAATCGAGAACCGCGGGAACTGCTCTTTTTCCAGGATCACCACCTGGTGTCCAAGTTGTTTCAGCATCTTGGCAGCGACGCTGCCGGAGGGGCCGGCCCCGATAATCAATACATCTGCATCCATTTACTTACCAACCCTCTTATCCGGTTAAAATACTTCCAGTACAAAATTCAGAAACAGCGGCAATGCCGCTAAGTTAACGTTCTTCCCCCGTTGGAAAAGTACCCATATGGGCATGAAGGGGCTCGAGGGGGATTTATTTATGAAATCTCCCCTGCCCCTCTTTTTCAAAGAGGGGAATTAACAACGCCAAAGCATAACTTAACGGCATTGCACCGAATAGAATAAAGCCCATTCCATGCAGGAATCCCACAAAATCCCCGCCCCACCGACACCACTATATTCTAACCACACAGCGCCGTTTGCCCTCTACAACGACCATGTGGTAAGCCGCGGCAATTTATGGGCGGACGTGGCGGCCCTGGCCGCGCAATTGCCGGACCAGCCCTATCAATTTAATTTATGCGAAAACCGCTACCTGTTTTGCCTGTGCCTGTTAGCGGCGGCGGTACGCGGGCAGATTTGCCTGCTGCCACCCGCCGGGCAAATGGCGGTTATTCTGGAAATTCTGCGCGACTATCCAGGCGCGTATATCGCCAGAGAACACGCGCCTCAGCAAAAGGGTTTGGATTGGTTCGAAGTCATCGCGCCAAACGCTGCAAGCGCAGCATCGCCACCCGATTTCGACTGGCAGCGCACCGCCGTGATTGCCTTCACCTCCGGCAGCACCGGCAAACCCAAGCCCTGCCCGCATAGCCTGCATACCTTTAAAACCTCCGCCGAAATGGCGGTCAGCAGCCTGGGATTAGCCAAGCAGCAACTATTGATGCTCTCCACCACCCCGCCGCAGCATATGTACGGCCTGGAAACCTCGGTATTTTGGCCGCTGTTTTCCCACCTGGTGCTGCACGACGGCCGGCCGTTTTTCGCCGAAGACATCCGGCAAACGATGAATACCGCGCCTTGGCCCGTTGTGCTGGCGTCAACACCGACCCATTTGCGTTCCTTAATCAAAACCACCGGCGCTTGGGACAATCTGGCCGGCATAATTTCTGCCACCGACACTTTATCCGCAAAGCTGGCCGGTGAAACCGCGGCAATTTTAGGGCAATCCCCCCGCGAAATCTATGGCAGCACCGAAACCCTGTCGTTTGCCAGCCGCGAGACCTTACTTGAGAACCCGTGGCGACCTTACGACGGTTGCCGCTTGCATCAATATGAAAGCGGGCAAAGCTGTCTGCAAGCTGCGCATTTGCCGATAGCAGTGCCTTTGCAAGACACTGTGCAGATCCAAGCCGACGGCTGTTTTACCGTATTGGGCCGGGATCAAGACATGGTGAAAATCGGCGGCAAGCGCGCGTCCCTGACCGAACTGAATCGTCGCTTGCTGGACATAGACGGCGTAGACGACGGTGTTTGTTTCATCCAGGATAATGGCCGACTGGCCGCTGTCGTGGTCAGCAAACTAGACAGCCAAGCCATTCGGCGGGGTCTACAGCCCTATCTGGATGAGGTGTTTCTGCCGCGAAAAATTCATTTTGTTACTAAGATTCCGAGAAACGGGACAGGTAAGCTGGCAAAAACCGAACTGGAAAATCTGTTAGAAAGTTTAAGTTAGACGACTTGCCAGGCGCGATGCGCAGGCCAGATTAATCATGCCGCTTTGCGTCTGCCGGCAGCTTATCGAACAAGGGGTTTTTGGCGATCGCATAATGCTCCGGGTAATACACAGCCGCGAGATGTAAACCATGCGGGGGGGCGGTCATCGCAGCTTGGGAGCGGTCTTTAGTCTCCAAAAGTTCGGCAGTCCAATCCACCGGCCGCCGGCCCATACCGATTTCCATCAATACCCCGGCGATATTTCTGACCATATGATGCAAAAAGGCATTGGCGCAGAGATCGATGATCACCCGCTGATCGTCGCGGTATACATCAATAAAATGCATCAAGCGGTTGGGACTGACCGATTGACAACTCTGCGCGCGAAACGAGGAAAAATCGTGTTCACCCAGTAGCACCTGCGCGGCTTGATGCATGGCTTGCTCGTCCAGCGGCTGGTAACACCAGGTAGCCTGAGTTCTTAGCAAAGCCGACTTCATCGGCCGATTCAAAATCACATACCGATAAGCGCGGGCGATGGCGCTGTAGCGAGCATGAAAGTCGCCCAGCGCCGTTTGTGCCCAGATAATACGGATGTCATCCGGCAAATGGCTGTTGCCGCCCATCAACCAGCCGCGCATATCGCGCTCTGTGTCGCAATCAAAATGCACCACTTGTTCCAGCGCATGCACGCCAGCATCGGTGCGGCCCGCGCAAAGTACGGTAATCGGTTGATTGGCGATTTTACTCAAGGCTTTTTCCAACTGGCCTTGCACGGTCGCTTTACCGTCCTGCCATTGCCAGCCGGCGTAAGCACTGCCGTCGTATTCGACGCCTAAAACGATGCGCGGCATATCGGTTGCTGTTTATTCATGAATCCACACCCGGCAACCCACGGCAATCTGCTCGAATAAGTTGATCAGATCGGCGTTGAGCATGCGAATACAGCCGTGCGACTCCGGTTTACCTTGCATCAATTCGTCTGGTGTGCCGTGGATATAGATATAACGCCATGTGGTGTCCACATCGCCGTAGCGGTTTTTGCCCGGTTCCAAGCCGCCCAGCCACAGGATGCGGCTGAGAATCCAGTCGCGTTGCGGATGCTGCGCAGCCAGCTCTGGCGTGTAGATTTCGCCGGTTGGCCGCCGGCCTGCCAGTACGCTGTTGATCGGCAGGCCGGCACCGATTTTGGCGCGGATCTTATGCCAGCCGGTCGGCGTGCAGTAGCTGCCTTTTTTTTCGCCGGGGCCGTTTTTAGCGGTAGAGACCGGAAATTGGGCCAACACCTCGCTGCCGTGTACTAAGTGCAGGCGCTGCTCGGCAATGGCGATGTCCAAATAAGGCGCTGCAAAGTGATAGTGCTGCGTTGCCGCAGAACCCTGAATCATTTTACAAACAAGGCTATCGATTCGACATGCGCGGTTTGCGGGAACATGTCCATCACCCCGGCCTTAACCAACTTGTAACCCAGCTCGTTCACCAAAATTCCGGCATCGCGGGCCAAGGTGGATGGGTTGCAAGATACGTAAACAATCCGCTCCGGTTGCCAGTGTTTCAAGTTGTGTAACACTTCCGATGCGCCGGCCCGCGATGGGTCCAGCAACACCTTGGTAAATTTTTGCTTGGACCAGGGTTGGTCTTTCAAATCCTTAGTCAGATCGGCGACATGAAATTCAACATTATCCAGGTTATTCAACTTGGCATTTTCCCGAGCGTGCTTGACCAGCGGCAAGTCGCCTTCCACACCGACGACCTGACCCGCCTGGGTCGCCAGTGGTAGGGTGAAATTACCCAAGCCGCAGAATAAATCCAGCACCCTGTCGTCTTTGCTTAATTCCAGCGCTGCCAAGGCCCGCGTCACCATCTTTTGATTGATCTGATAATTGACTTGGGTAAACATCGCCGGGCGGAAATTGAACTTAACGCCTTGTTCGGCTAGGGCGTAACTCGGAATGACTTCCGGCTCGCCGTCCAAAGGCACGATGGTATCCGGACCTTTCGGCTGCAGACAAATGCTGAGCTGATGTTGATGGGCAAACTCGCGCAGCCGTCGTTTATCGGCATCGGTCGGTGGCTCCAGCACTCGAAACGCCAGTACGCATTCCTTATCGCCAATCGCCACTTCGATTTGCGGAATTTTGTCTTTCACCGTCAACCCGGCGATCATCTCACCCAAAGCGATCAGCTTCTCGCCGACGATGGGGTTCATCACTTTACAGCTATCGATTTCCGCTAAAAACGGATTGCGCCGCTCGCGAAAACCCACTAACACCCTATTCTTTTTCGCCACCCATTTCACGCCCATCCGCGCCTTGCTGCGATACCCCCAGTGCGGGCCGGTCAAAGCTTCCCAGATTTGCGGAATCTCGACTTTACCGATGCGGCGGAACTGATCGTGCAGCAAGTCCTCTTTGAAATTGATCTGTTCGGCGTCATCGACATGTTGAAAACTGCAACCGCCGCAACTGCCGAAATGCGGACAAGCCGGTTCGACCCGATGCTCAGATCGGCTTATCAGATTGACCACTTTGCCTTCTGCATAGTCTTTACGACTGTCGGTGTAGACAAATTCCAGGGTTTCGCCGGGCAAGGCTTCGTCGATAAACACGACTTTGCCATTGACGTGGCTGACGCCGCGGCCATCGTGGGACAAAGATTCTATGGTAACGGTGACGGGGTCTAACGGGAGTTTTTTCTTGTGGGCCATTGTGCTCGATTGGGTGGGTTGGGTTAGCGTGGTGTAACCCAATATGCCGCTGCGTTGTTTAGGTTGGAAAAATGCCGGTGGATAAATAGCGGTCGCCCCGGTCGCAGACTATCGCCACGATCAAGGCATTTTCAATTTGTTGGGATAATTGCAAGGCCGCGTAAACCGCACCGCCGGAGGATACGCCGGCAAAAATACCCTCTTGTGCTGCCAAGGCGCGCGTGGTGTTTTCCGCGTTCAGCTGATTGACTTCGATGATGCTATCCACCCGCACCGCGTCGTATATTTTAGGTAAATATTCCTTAGGCCAGCGGCGAATACCCGGGATTTTCGATTCGCCTTCCGGCTGCACGCCGATGATTTGAACCGCGGGATTTTGTTCTTTCAAATACCGGGAGGTCCCCATGATGGTGCCGGTGGTGCCCATGGAGCTGACGAAGTGCGTAATTTTACCGTGCGTGTCGCGCCAGATTTCCGGACCGGTGCCTTCGTAATGCGCCAAAGGATTATCGGGATTGGCGAATTGATCCAGAATCCGTCCCTCGCCGCGCGCTTCCATGGCCCGCGCTAAATCGATGGCTGCTTCCATGCTGCCTTTGGCCGGCGTCAGGATAATCTCCGCGCCGTAGGCTTTCATGGAGGCAATGCGCTCGGCGCTCATATTGTCCGGCATGATCAAGGTCATCTTATAACCCTTAATCGCCGCCGCCATTGCCAAAGCAATCCCGGTATTGCCGCTAGTGGCTTCGATCAAGCGATCGCCGGGTTTGATCTCGCCGCGCGCTTCGGCGTATTGAATCATGCTTAAGGCTGGCCGATCTTTCACCGAACCAGCCGGATTGTTACCTTCCAGCTTCACCAAAATAGTATTGCCGCCTGCGACCGGCAGGCGTTGCAAACGCACCAATGGCGTATTTCCGACAAAAGATTCTATGGTTGGGAAGTTCATGACTTTAACGTCCGGTTAAGTTTACGGCGGCGATTATAGCAAGTTCCAGACCTCAAGCGCCGCTGTAACCCAAGGCGAAAAAATTTCATTTATAATCGACTGACCCCAATCAAACCAGCAGCCGACATGGAATCCATCGATTTAAATAGTCCCGAGCTTTATATCAACCGCGAACACAGCTTATTGGAGTTTAACTTTCGGGTGCTCGCGCAAGCCCTGGACGAAACGCTGCCGCTATTGGAACGGCTGAATTACTTATGCATTTCTTGTTCCAATCTGGATGAGTTTTACGAAGTACGTGTCGCCAGCTTAATACAAATGGCGGAAATGGACCCCAATTTGGTCAGTTCCGACGGTTTAACCATTAACGAGCAATTCGACAAGATCTCGATCAAGGCCCACGAACTGGTCGCCGAGCAATATCGGGTACTTAACGAAGTACTGATCCCCTGCCTGGAAACCGAAAATATTCGTTTCTTAAGGCGCGACCGCTGGAGCCCGGCACAAAAAGCCTGGCTGGAAAAATATTTCAACGAAGAACTGTTGCCGATTCTGACCCCGGTCGGGCTGGATTCCGCCCACCCGTTTCCACGGATTTTGAATAAGAGTTTAAATTTCATTATCTCCCTGACCGGCAAAGACGCATTTGGACGTAACAGCGGCCGGGCGGTTTTGCAGGCACCGCGCGCCCTACCCCGCATCGTGCAATTACCTGTTACCGAGACCGATAGCGGGCCTTACGATTTTGTGTTTCTATCCTCCATCATTCATGCGTTCGTCAACGAGTTGTTCAACGGCATGATGGTCAAGGGCTGTTATCAATTCCGGGTCACCCGCAACAGCGATTTTTTCGTCGACGACGACGCGATCGACGACTTGATGCTGGCCGTGGAAGGCGAATTGGCGATGCGCAATTACGGTGATGAAGTACGCTTGGAAATCGACGGTAATTGTCCCGAAGAGACCGTGAATTTCTTGTTGGCGCGCTTTGATTTAAAACCGGACCGCTTATTTTTAGCCAACGGTCCGGTCAATTTAAGCCGGATGCAAACCATCTTGAGCATGGTCGAACGCCCCGACCTGAAATTTACGCCCTTCAAATCCAGCGTGCCGCCAGCGCTAGGGCGCAACAAGGATATTTTTGCCAGTATCCGTAAGCAGGATATTTTGCTACATCATCCGTACGAATCATTCTCGCCGGTGGTGGATTTCATTCGCCAGGCCGCTGCCGATCCGGATGTACTAGCCATCAAACAAACCTTGTACCGCACCGGCGTGGACTCGCCTATCGTCGCGGCCTTGATTAAAGCCGCACGCGCCGGCAAGGAAGTCACGGTCGTCATCGAGCTGCGGGCGCGTTTCGATGAAAAGGACAACATTGGTCTGGCCGCAAAACTGCAAGAAGCCGCGGCTCACGTGGTGTACGGGGTGGTGGGATATAAAACCCACGCTAAAATGTGCATGGTTTTGCGCAAGGAAGGCAGCACTTTGCGCAATTACGTACATCTGGGCACCGGCAACTATCATCCTAAAACTGCTCGGCTTTATACCGACTACGGCTTGTTTACTTGCGAAAAAGAATTGGGTGAAGACGTACGCCGGGTATTCATGCAACTGACCAGTTTAGGCAAGGTCAGCAAACTGAATAAGCTGCTGCAATCTCCGTTTACTTTGCACCACGGCATCCTGAAGATGATTGATAGAGAAATCGAGCATGCCAAAAAAGGCAAGCCGGCCAGAATTATTATCAAGGTCAATGCCGTAGTTGAGGAACAGGCGATTCAAGCCCTGTACCGCGCCTCGCAAGCCGGCGTGGAAATCAAAATGATCGTGCGTGGCGTCTGTTGCTTGCGGCCGGGCGTGCCGGGGGTTTCCGAGAATATCGAAGTACGCTCTATTGTCGGCCGCTTTCTGGAACATACCCGCATCTATGCGTTTTGCAACGGCGGCGATTGGGCGGTTTACGCATCCAGCGCCGACTTGATGAACCGCAACATGTTCCGCCGCGTGGAGGTCTGTTTCCCTATCGCCGACAAGCGAATTGCCGAACGAATTCTTAACGACCTGGATGCGTATCTCAGAGATAACGCCCAAGCCTGGCAATTGCAAAGCGACGGCCAGTACCGGCATTTGCGCGCCGACGATCAAGCCATTTATCAAGTGCAGAGCGAACTGCTCAAAGCGTTTTGCGGATAGGATAAGCCATGAGTCAAAAACCCCGCCAAATCCGGCAAGTGGTGCTGGATACCGAAACCACCGGCATCAACCCCAAGGAAGGCCATAAGATTATCGAAATCGGCTGCGTGGAACTGATTAACCGCCGTTTGACCCGTAATCATTTTCACGTCTATCTGAATCCGGACCGGGAAATTGATGCCGGCGCCATCGAAGTCCATGGCATAACGAATGAGTTTTTAAAGGATAAGCCGCGCTTCGCCAACGTGGTCGAAGACTTTATGCGCTTTACTCAGGGTGCGGAGCTGATCATCCACAACGCACCGTTTGACGTCGGCTTTTTGAATCACGAATTGGCGCTATTAGCCGGGGAAGAACGCCGTATCGAAACCAATAGCACCGTGTTCGATACCCTGGCTTACGCCCGAAAAAAACACCCCGGCGCACGAAACAGTTTGGATGCCTTATGTAAACGCTACGGCATAGACAACAGTCACCGCGAATTGCATGGCGCTTTACTCGACGCGGAAATCCTGGCGGACGTCTATTTATTGATGACCGGAGGCCAGGCTTCCCTGTTGGATGAAGGCGATCACACCGGCAATGGCGGCGAACAGGCTATCGTTAGACTATCGGCCGACAGAGCGCCATTAAAAATCATTGCTTGCAGTAGCGAGGAAGAACTGGCGCACCAACAGCGCTTGGCGAAAATCGCCAAAGTCAGCGGCAATTGTTTGTGGCAACAGTAGTGTGGCCGTCTTTTAAACGCCCCGCTTTCAAAAGCCCCAGAACTCAGTGTCTTCAAATGAAAAAAGCGGTGCGCTCGGCGGTGGTTCGATGACCAACTCGCTGAGCGGCATTGGTTTATGCACGCCATAGCCTTGGGCATAGTCGACGCCTATGGTTTTTAAAACCTCTCTAATCTCATTGCTTTCGACGTATTCAGCGATGGTCGTCAAGCCCAGGGAATGAGCGATTTCATTCATGGATTTAACGATGGCAACATCGGCTTTGTCATTTAATATGTCTTTGACAAAGGCCCCGTCTATTTTCAGATAATCGATATTCAAGTTCTTCAGGTAGGAATACGACGAATAGCCTGACCCGAAATCATCCAAAGAAAATTTGCAATTAAACTGTTTGATGGCCTTGATGAAACTATTTGTTAAATAAAAACTTTCCGCTGCAACCGTTTCCGTGACTTCGAACGTCAGTTTATTTGTGGGCACGCTGGTTGATTCCAATATCCCTTTAAGAAAGCCTAAAAATTCTTCGCTGTTAATAGATTGTCCGGACAAATTGATCGCAAACCCATCAATATGATCGAAATAATGTCTATTATTTTCAATCCACATAAGCACGTTGGTAATCACCCATTGATCAATTTCCGGCATACGCTTACAGCGTTCCACGGCAGGTATGAAATGATCGGGCGGAATAATATTATCGTTTTCGTCTTTAATACCCAGCAAAATTTCGTAATGTTGATGACTGGCACTGGCTTCATCGACAGCGGCAATCATTTGGCAACGTAAAAACAATCTATTCTCGGAAAACACCTTGTCAATATTGCCTATCCATTCGTATATTTTATTTTGACGTTTTAAATTCTCGTCATCATGCGTAAAAAGTAAAACATTATTCGGACCGGAACGCTCTGCCGACATGCTGGCGGTATCGGCATTTTGCAACAACTCGTTAACGTCAAAATTGTTCTGTTCGAACGGCACCAAACCGATACTCACACCGATGGTATAGCTTTTATCTTGCCATTGAAACCGCGATTCACTAATGACTTTTAACAGCTTTTTGGATAATTCATAAGCAGTTTGCGCTCCGCAATCTTTTAGCAGCACTGCGAACGATTTATCACCGATTCGCGCGAATAAGTCGCCATCACGCAACTGCTCGCTGATTAAATGCGTGAGCGTTTTTAAGAATTGTTTGCCGCCAGTGACTCCGCAAACATTAGTAATGACGCGAAAATCCAAAACCTCTATATGACCCAAGATATGGCCGGTACTATCGAGTTTAACGAGCTCGATTTTTAGCTGTTTAACAAACTCGTCTTTGGTGAGTAAATCGGTTTCCGCGTCATGCGTAGCGTTATAAATCAATTTGCTATGCATGTTTTGCAACATTTGGTTAGTCGCGCGATCCATTAAAGGCACATCCAGGCTTTCTATTCTATTCGCTCCGCCATTTTCCAAAAGTAATGCCAATTCGGTTTTATTAAGCTCTAACTTAGTCAGTCCATCGCGATTAACAAAAACGCAAATTGGTAAAATATCGCCTATCCACACCAGTTTCATCGGTTCAAAACCTTCGGAGCCTCTATAGATTATCAGCCATTCGCCCACCTGTAATTGTGAAACTTGCGCTGCCCATTCAGATTCTATAATGTCCTGCATGGATCTAGGCGCGGGAATTCTGACGGTATCCATCGGCTTCCTAACTTTTGGCACACCGCTACCCACCAGTAAAGCAAACAATTCTTCAATAACATTATCGCGTTTGAATAAGTTAGGACAAACCGTGCCTAGATTCTCTTCGATAAATTTGAGTGTGGTATGAATGCTGACCGATTGCATATTCAGAAACGAATCCTGTTCGTAAAGCCAAAATAGTAAATCGTCAATTACTTTCAGATAAGAGGCTTTTTCCTCAGGCTTAGCTTCCTTATTTAATTCGGCAATCACTAACAGGTCTTGCCATCCAGCGCCAAGTAGCGTGGGAATAATCGATGGTACAGAACGGCCGGCTATACGCTTATCAACTTCCTGCTGAATAGTTAGCCTTGCCGCCTCCAATTTTTGTTGGCCTTCGTAAGGCTCTATTATACGTTTGACGTTGGTTTCATTGGATTTTGTCCACTGCTTAGTGACGCTATCCAATTCATGCTCGACTTCAGTGAAAACATTAGGATTGCTAATGGACTCAGCGGAAATCCGAGCTATTGCTTTTTCTACAGTATTTTTTATATTCGTATTTTTGATTACCCGATTACTTTTAATCGCAGGTTCCAGAACAGCTAGTTGATTCAGTATTTTTCGGGCAGGGTGCGACTCGGAATCCAGAAAATCATTACCTTGCATGGGCAATGACAATAGAGGTAAATGAATACTTTCCAAATAATCTTTAATATCTTTAGAAAACTCAAGCTCACCGAACAAGGCATCAAAAAACCTGCCATACAGTTCAAGGCGCTGAACATCGTTTGCGGCCAACGATTTTGCCTCCGGATTATCAGCTTGTAATTTATCGGCAAGGCTTTTTTGCAGTGTTGTGGTATCTAAATGCAGGCCAGATTTAGCGGTAATATCCTTTTGGATTTTCGCAATCGCCGATAAAACTTCCGCTGGGTCAAATACTTGCTGGACATTATTGAGAGGCAGGGTATTTTCCTTGCGCTGGGTATCGGTAGATACGGCCATTGTTTCAGTTAACAGGTTCAGTAATTTGCCTGTAACCTGGCTTAAAGGTTGAATAGCTTTGTGAACGACCAGCGGTTCGGCATCCAAATAGTCATTGAAATAAACTTGCTGTTTATCGCTATTTTTTGTATGAAAAGCGGAGCCGCTCTGCTTACTATGAACGGGCATTTGCAATCGCGCGGATTCAAACTTAGCTAAAGTCGCAGCTGCTTGCTTATAAAAACCCGGCAACTCGATAATTAATATTTTTTCGAAGCAATTATAAATTGCCTTTTTTATATTACTCCCCAGCTCTAGCTGTAAGAATATTTCCCTAAAGCTGTCACATAAAACCCCCGGACCAATCGGATTATTGACCGTATTATCAAATATACCAAACACCCTGCATAATTCTCTAACTAACAGATTAAGCTCGTCGTCAAAATAGTTTTTAAGCTTTCTGATAGTAGCCGACATATTCAACCAGTCTTCAAAGTCGTCTTTTTCGATTAATGAAAGCGAATCATGATATAAAGCATCTGAGTTTTTTTCGTTGTCACTGGAAATATAATCAACCTGATATATAACAGAACAACAAAATTCGCTACTAATAATCTCTCTATTCAGCTTTAGCGTGGTAATTAAGTCGTCAAAAGCCGATGGATTGGAAAAAAACTCAGCATGCGTGTTCGCAGCTTCCATGCAATCGCTCAGCGAGTCAAAAAACCTATCGATTAATAAAGGCAAGCTTTCTATTAGAAATTGTTTAAATGTGTTTTTATAATTTTCTTGATTTAAATTGTCTGGTGAAGTATCTAAATTGTCATTCGTTGAGGAAAGCGATCCAACATTTGCTATTTTTCTTAACGCATTAAACGTGGTGGCGGGCATCTGTTCAGTGACAAGGCCTACTCCCGTCGAACCAATATGCGTTATTTGCGCATCTACTTCAAAAGTTTTTAGCTCGAACTCCAATTGAATAGAAAAGCGAATTTTTATATTTTTATGCAATGCAATCTGCGGATGACTTTTATCAAAAACCAGATAAAATCCACCGCTACAAAAATCCAGAATACGGCATTCCAGTGTATCAGTTTGGTCGATTATCAATAAAGCGTTTAGATCAATCGCATATCTAATATAGCGACGTCTTTTGCTTTTTTTAATACTAACAGACATAAATCAGATGAAATAGGAAAAAACTACCGTAATAATAGACGCCGACCGTGTTGTTTAAACCAAGCCAGTGTAAACTCCGTAAATAGACTAATTGACATTATTTAACGAAGCGGAAATGTATTTATTTAAGCACTATCTATCTAACGACAATACTGGTGCGGATACTATACCACGATAGGCTTGAGTGCGGTCCCGGCTGGTTGTCAAGTGTAGACCAGTTCAGGCGAATATTTAGCGCACAAAAAGCGTGGTTTCAACGGTTACTTGAGTCTCGCCAAGGTTTATAGTTCAACAGCTTCAAGCACTCACGACACTACCGGTATTTCGGCCAATCTTTTGCGCGATTTTGCTTGCCGATTGCGTCTGAGTTTGGGATAAATAAAAAACCTGACAACAAACCCCAAAGTGGACATCTATGAATTACTGGCTGATGAAATCAGAACCCGACACCTTCGGCATTGACGACTTGTTTAATCGACCCGGCCAAACCGAGCATTGGGACGGTGTCCGCAACTACCAAGCCCGAAACATGATGCGTGACGACATGAAAAACGGCGATCAGGTATTTTTTTATCATTCTAACTGCGACGAACCGGGCATCGTCGGCATCATGCAAGTGGTGCGCGAAGCCTATCCAGACTTTACCGCGTTCGACCCGGACGATAAGCACTTCGATCCGAAAAGTAATCCGGACAAACCTACTTGGTACATGGTCGATGTAAAGTTCGTCAGAAAATTATCTCGCAATATCAGTCTGCGCGAATTGAAACTGAAAACCGAACTAGCCGATCTGGCCTTACTGCGCCGCGGCAACCGGCTGTCCATCATGCCAGTGAATGCCGAGCAATGGACATTTATCCTTAGTTTGGAATAAGACTAAATATTGGGATCCTTTAGGGACACGCTCATAACCGTCACACTGTGATCGCGATAATATTCCTCCGTCATCACAGTCCAGCCAAGTTTTGCATAGAAACCAGCCTGATCCGGCGTGAACAGATAGAGATTGGCAACGCCGGCTGTCTTAGCTTGCAACATGACATGTTTTACCAACGCTGAGCCGATGCCCTGCCGGCGAAATTCGGGGGCCACGTAAACACTGGCCAACCATGGCCTCAGTTCCGGGCGGGTATCCATATCGCTTTCTATGATGGCTGCCGAGCCGGCTAGCTGGTCTTCATGTTTGTATATGAAGGTGCTCGGAATTAGTTTGTTGCTTAAATAAGCCTGCATTTTTTGGATGCGGTGTTCCAAGGCTTGGTCCGGATTCAGATCGGCCCATTCGGCGTGGTGCCATTGGGCTAGGGTGGGGATTTGGTGGGGTTCTTGGGAGAGGTTGATGATGGTCATAGTTGATGTCGCTATCGCGACGGATTGTTTTAAAGTCGGGTCTCGGCCCGACAGCCGCGACACTTTTCGCTACGAAAACCATCCTTGGTTTTCGCCCTTCGGGCCAGCCTATCGGCTGTTCAAATTCGCTCCAAGCGAATTTGTGCTTGTCCAAAGAAAAGTATCCAAAAGAAAAGACACCCGGATTTCGCCCTGATCCTGCACTTCACAGTTTTTTGCAGGGGTTGGCGAAAGGGGCTTCCTGCCCCTTCGCCAACGAGCGGCATCCCTGCCGCTCCCCTAACGGGCTAATCCTGCAAAAAACTGCGATGCTCGGGGTCGAAATACGGGATCAAAACCGACTCCAAAGATAAAAGTCCCTTCTCCCCCAGGGAGAAGGTTAGGATGAGGGAAACTCAAATAAACGTTGTAATAACCATGTATCCCCTCACCCCAGCCCTCTCCCGTGAGGAGAGGGAGCGTATATACCCCTACTACGCAGCGACGGTGTTTCCCCGTATGCCGCGCCGAGCGCCGGAGCTTTTATCGAGAATAGCCCGAAGGGGTGCGGCAGGGATGCCGCACGTCGGCGGAGGGGCTGGGAAGCCCCTTCTGCCGACCCTCGATAAAAGCTTCGGCGCGCAGGATCAAAGCGGCATCCGGGCCGCCTTTTCTTTGGATACTTTCTTTTGGCGGAGCAAAAGAAAGTATCTCGGTCGTCGGTCCGAGAACCGACATTAGAATCAGCCGTCGCGACAGCGACACAAAATTGTAGCCTGCATAGGTAAAGATCGTGCTTGCCCTGCCAAGCAGAATTAATTAGGAATCCAAGGCACACGAAAAATTTTCTTCCAATCATGTTGTCGAGTGGGAAGAAGTGACCTCATGTTCGTAGCATGAAATAGTAGGCAATACCGCACAAAGAGGCTGTCAAGCATATCGATGCAATCGTCTAACTGTTTATATGTAGGAAGTTGCTTTGGACCTCGTCTGTCACGATGTGCAACACGTCTGTCTGCAAAATCCTCACATACAGCACTTGTCTCACGCAGATGCTTTAGGTCACAAGAAACTCTGTCGGGATCAATATGTTTACAATTTGGATCAGCAAACCGATTAAAGTCTTTGTCGGCAAAACCCTCAACAAGTGAGCCTTTATAAAGTGAGACATAATAATCGCGGCTTAAAATTTGAGGAGATGCGACCATTTCAGTCAACAACCGAGCTAAAGAAATACTTTGATCATCGCATTTTACTTGACGGCGAACCCCGCTAACCACATGGGACACATAGGTGTTAGTAAAATATCTATAAAATGAATTAGCTTCGTGCAACTCAGGATTATCGCTAATTATTTTCTGGACTTCATGAAAGGTATGCTTTGCAACGACAAGTTCTCGAATCTCTGACTTTATAATATCAAGCCATTTCAGCCATTTTTCGAGTTTCTTGTCCATGATTTCTTGGTTAGGGGCCTGAATTAACAAGACCTAGCCGCCTAGAAACTCTCACCAAATCCTCCTCCGTATCCACCCCCGCCTCCGGCGTCTTATCAACTACGCGAACCAATACCCGCTCCCCATGCCAAAGAATCCGAAGCTGCTCCAACGACTCAACACTCTCTAACGGCGACGCAGCCCAACCGCAATACCGCTGCAAAAAACCCACCGTATAAGCATACATACCAATATGCCTCAAATGCGGCAAAGCAGCAGACGCAATATCGTGCTTGTCAGGAAAAGTCGAACGGTTCCACGGAATCGCCGCCCGGCTAAAATACAAGGCATAACCATTTTTATCCAACACCACCTTCACCGCATTCGGATTGAAAATTTCCTCCACGTCCAAAATCTTAGCCGCCAAGGTGGCAATCCCAGCCTGTTCCTGTCCAGCCAGCGCCAAGGCCGCATCGCGAATATAAGCCGGTGGAATCAACGGTTCATCGCCTTGCAGATTCACGGCGATCTGTTCGTCGGCCCAGCCCATGATCCGCGCTACCTCGGCGATACGTTCGGTGCCGGACTGGTGGTTTGGATCGGTCATTACCGCTTGCAAACCTAAGTCGCTGACCGCATCGAAGATGCGTTGGTCGTCGGTCGCCACTACCACTTGCTCGGCGTCGGCTTCCAGCGCGCGTTCGCATACATGCACGATCATCGGTTTGCCCGCGATGTCCAACAAGGGCTTACCCGGCAAGCGGGTGGAGCCGTAGCGGGCCGGAATGACGACTTTGAAACCGCCGCTCATTTACGCAGAGCGTCCGCTTCTTCGAAGCTCAGTTCGCGGGCTTCGTCTTCCAGCATTACCGGAATATCATCGCGGATCGGGAAGGCTAAATTGTCGGCTTTGCAAATCAATTCCTGCTTGTCTTTGTCGTAAATCAGGGAGCTTTTACACAGCGGGCAGGCCAGAATCTCGAGTAGTTTTTTATCCATGAGCTTTGTCTTTTAGTAGTTTTAACAGTTGTTGAGAAAATGCCTCGGGCAATTCGGCATCGATAGGTAAATACCAGTGCTGGTCGGTCGCGAAGCGGGCGCATTTCACCGAGTCCTTTTCGGTCATAAGCACCGGGCGAGGCTCTTTAAATTGCAAGTCTTCGGCAGTAAACGGATGGTGGTCGGGCAAGGCGTGGGTTTGACAATCCAGTCCGGCAGCCGCCAATTGCGCAAAGAAGCGTGCCGGATTGCCTATCGCAGCGACGGCGTGGCAAGCCATGCCTTTGAATTCGACCAGCGGTTTTCGTTCGCCGGTTTTCATGTTGATCAGTTGCTGGCCCTTGCAGTGCATCGGCAGTTCGCCTTCCAGCAGTTCATCCGGGCCGTTGACCACCACCAAATCCACTTGTTTGACTCGTTCCTGCGGCTCGCGCAGCGGGCCAACCGGCAGACAATAACCGTTACCGAAGCGGCGCTGACCGTCTACCACGACGATTTCGATGTCGCGCTCCAATGCGTAATGCTGCAAACCGTCATCAGAGATTAAGACATCACAGGCGTTACTAGACAACAATTGCCGACCCGCCGCTACTCGCTCCGCCCCTACCACAATCGGGCAATCGCAACGTTTGGCTAACAACACCGCTTCGTCACCGACTTGCGCCGGGTCGCTGTCGGCGGTGACTGCTTGCGGACTGGTGCTGGCCGCGCCGGCATAACCGCGACTGATCACGCCCGGTTTGTAGCCGTGTTGTTTCAGAAATTCGACCATCCAGATCACCAAGGGCGTCTTGCCGGTACCGCCCACGGTAATGTTACCGACGATGATTACCGGCACCGGTAGCCTGGTTTTTTTCAATACGCCGATGCGGTACAAAAAGCGCCGCAAGCGGATGGCATCGACATACAACATCGACCAGGGCATCAGCCAAGCCGAGATGTACATCTCCTTGTACCAGGCGTCCTCAAACCATTTCACTAATTTCGGGTTCATTATTTTTCCGGGCGGTTGATAGCAAAAGTGATGTGGTGAAAGCCTAATTGATTGGCGACATCCAAGGCGCTGACTACGGCTTGATGCGGGGCTTTGCCGTCGGCGCTGATGATGAACGGTAACAATCTGGACTCGCCGGCGGTTTGCGCCAGGGCGGCTTTCAAACCATCCAGGTTTTGATTCACCAGCTCATGAAACTGGTTGTCGTCACCGGCCAAGGCATAAGTGCCTTTGGCATCGACGTATAAATTAATGGTCTTAGCCTGCTCCGTGGCGTCGCTGCCTTGGGCTTCAGGCAGGTTGATCTTCAATTCGGAGTGATGACGAAACGTGGTAGCGACCATGAAGAAAAATAGTAAAACCAGCAACACGTCTATCATTGGGATTAAGCCGATATCGACCTGCGTACGGCGTTTGCGGCGGAATTGCATTAAATATCCTCGCGCGCGCCTTGCATGATGTCGATCAGGCGCAGCGACTCTTCTTCCATCCGCACCACGTGATCATCAACCAGACGTTCGAAATAACGGTGAAAAAACAGGCTGGGAATCGCCACGGTCAAACCCGAAGCGGTACAAATCAAGGCTTCGGAAATGCCGCCGCTCAACACCGCAGGATCGCCCATGCCGCCTATCGCGATGTCGGAAAACACCCGGATAATGCCGTCCACTGTGCCCAATAATCCTAACAAAGGCGTGATCGAAGCGATGCTGCCCAGTGCATTTAAATAACGCTCCAGCTCGTGCGTCACCTGCCGGCCCACTTCCTCGATACTGGATTTCATGATTTCCCGGCCATGTTTGCGATTCAATAAGCCGGCTGCCAGAATCCGCCCGAGCGGCGAACTCAGTTTAATGCGCCTGATGGTCGGTTCGTCGAGTTTCTTGTCTCTATGCAATTGCCAAATGTACGGCACCAAATCGACGGGAATGATGCGTTTGCGTTGCAAGGACCAAAAGCGTTCGCCGATGATCGCCATCGCCACGATGGAACACAAGATGATCGGCGCCATCATCCAGCCGCCGTTTTTGATTACTTCAAACACGTTGTCTATCCCTCTTTCCTGAAACCTGTCAATTTTAACCCAATCCGAGGCGAGATTGCCGAGCCACACCGATATAGGTAATCAGCAAAGCCACGCAACACACCAGGGCGGCGATGATATACACCAGGCGGCCACCTAGCATGTCCCAGAAATAACCGCTGTAAAGACTGCCTATCATGCCGCCCAAGCCAAAACTGATACTGCTGTAAAGCGCCTGCCCTTTGCTTTGATGGCGTTCGCCGAAATACTGAAACAGCAATTGCATAGCCACGACATGCGCGACCCCAAACGTGGCTGCGTGCAGAATTTGCGCGATGATCGTCAATGCCAGCGAATCCACCCCATCAGCGATTAACAGCCAACGCACTACGCTGAGTGATACCGCAAAAAGCAATAGCGTGCGCGGCGAGAGCCATTTCAACAACTGGCGCATCGCCATGAACAGCAATACCTCCGCCGCTACGCCGCTGGCCCATAACAAACCGGTTTCGGTGGCCGAATAGCCGTGTTGTTTTAGGTAAACCGAATAAAACACATAGTAAGGACCGTGCGCGACTTGCAGCAGCATGTAAACCAGCAAAAATGCCAGCAGCTCCGGCTTGAGTAGAATTTGCCAGATGCCGCCGGTTTCGGTATGTACTAAACGCGGCTTTGCTTCCGGCGTGATTAAAGCCATCAGCCAATTCAACAACATCAAGCTACCGATAATCCAGGGCAAATAGGCAATGCTAAATTGATCCAGAAACCGGCCTATGCCCAGAACTGCGGCAATAAAGCCGATAGATCCCCATAGCCGGATTTGGCTGTAGCGCTGCGGTTCGGCTTGCAGATGAAACAGGGTCGCGGCTTCAAACTGCGGCAAGGTGGCATTCCAGAAAAAGCTGAAAAGCACAGTCACCGCGGCAAACCATAGATAATCGCTGCGGTACAAAAAACCGGCAAAGCACAGCACCGACAGCAGCGAGGTGATGCGAATCAGACGTAAACTACGTCCGGTTTTGTCGGCCAGCCAACCCCAGTAATTCGGCGCAATAATCTTGGTAGCCACCAAAAAAGCCGTCAGCTCGCCGATTTCGGTGGCGGCGAAACCGACTTGTTTAAGGTATAAACTCCAAAACGGCAGGAATGCGCCCAGCGTGGCGAAATAGCAAAAGTAAAAGCCGGATAAGCGCCAGTAAGGTACGCTCATTCAGCGCAGAATCGGCAATCCTGAATTTACATGCAGGTTTTGCGCGCGATGCCGGAGCAAATGATCCATCAAGACGATGGCGACCATCGCTTCGGCGATAGGCGTGGCGCGGATGCCGACGCAAGGATCGTGGCGGCCTTCGGTGACCACTTCAATCACTTCACCTTTGCTGTTGATGCTACGGCCCGGCAAACGTAGGCTGGAGGTGGGTTTTAAGGCAATCCGGGCGATGATGTCCTGGCCACTGGAAATCCCACCTAAAATGCCGCCGGCATGGTTGCTTAAAAAGCCTTCCGGGGTGATTTCGTCACGAAATTTCGTGCCTTTGGTATCGATGCACTCAAAACCGTCACCAATCTCCACGCCTTTAACGGCGTTGATACTCATCAAAGCATAAGCCAGTTCGGCATCCAGGCGGTCGAAAATCGGTTCGCCTAGGCCGGGCGGCACGTTGCTGGCGATTACTTCGATCTTCGCGCCTATCGACTCGCCTTCCTTGCGCAGTGCATCCATGTATTTTTCCATTTCTTCAACTTTGCCGGCATCGGGGCAGAAGAACGGATTGTTAGGAATTTCGTTCCAGTCGAATGCGTCAATTTTGATCGGACCCAGTTGCGACAAGTAGCCGCGCACCAAGACGCAATGTTCTTGGAACAGATATTTCTTGGCAATCGCGCCGGCGGCAACGCGCATTGCGGTCTCGCGGGCCGAGGAGCGGCCGCCGCCGCGATAATCTCTAAACCCGTATTTGTGCTGGTAGGTGTAATCGGCGTGGCCGGGTCGGAAGCTCTCGGCAATTTTCGAATAATCCTTGGAGCGTTGATCGGTGTTTTCGATCATCAGCCCAATCGGGCAACCTGTGGTTTTGCCTTCGAATACGCCGGACAGGATTTTTACTTCATCGGCTTCGCGGCGCTGCGTGGTATGCCTAGACGTGCCAGGTTTGCGCCTATCCAAATCGATCTGCAAATCCGCTTCCGACAGTTCCAAACCGGGAGGGCAGCCATCGACGATAGCCAACAAGGCCGGGCCGTGGCTTTCGCCGGAGGTGGTGACGGTAAATAATTTTCCTATGCTGTTTCCGGACATGGTTATAAAGCGCTAACAAAGTGTGAGTGATAAAGAGAGACTTGTGCTGCGGTGAGCAGAAATACGCCGTCGCCGCCACGCTCGAATTCCAACCATTGGAACGGCACGTCCGGGAACATTTCCTGCAAGGTTTCGGCGCTGCTACCGACCTCAATGATCAGGATGCCCTGCTCCGCCAGGTAGCGTTTGGCGTCAACCAGAATCCGCAACACCAGATCGAGGCCGTGCTCGCCGCCGGTAAAGCCCATCTCGGGCTCAGCATGAAATTCCGCAGGCAAGCTTTCCCATTCGGCGATAGCAACATAGGGCGGATTGCTGACGATGATGTCGTAAGGCTTGGCCGGCAAGTCGTTGAATAAATCGGATTGATAGAGTTGGACTTGCTCTTCCAGTTCATGTTTTTCAATGTTGACCTGGGCTACCGCTAACGCATCGTCCGACAATTCCACTGCATCCACTTGCGCATCCGGGAAGGCATAAGCGCAGGCGATAGCGATGCAGGCGCTACCGGTACATAAATCCAGGATGTTGAACACTTGGGTTTCTTCCACCCAAGGCTCGAAGCGTTCGGCGATGAGTTCGGCGATGGGCGAGCGCGGCACCAAGACCCGTTCATCGACATAAAACGAAAGGCCGGCAAAAATCGCTTCGTGGGTTAAATACGCAGACGGCTTACGCTCGACGATACGGCGTTCGATCAACGCCACCACCGCCTGGCGTTCGGCCATGGTCAACACCGAATCCAGATAGCCGTGATCCAAATCGTAAGGCTGATGTAAGGTATGCAACACAATCGCCGCGGCTTCATCCAAAGGCGTGACCGTGCCGTGACCCAGAAAAACCTGATGCTCGGCAAACCGGCTGGCAGCCCAGCGAATATAGTCTCTGATGCTGCTGAGGGTTGTGATAACATCCGGGCCTGTTATATTCATAGCGTGTCTATACTTAAAAATACGTTTAAAAATGCAGCAGCGGATTTTAAACCAATCCCCCGCCGCTTGCCCGAATAAAGCACAGTAAATGACCGAGGCCCATTCTCAAGCGCTATCCGCCAAACTGGCAAAAAATCGTCTGTATCAGGATTGTTTTAAATATATGCAATCCGATTCCTTGGCGTTACCGACCATCCCGGATGTCTCGGTAAAAATCCGCCGGGCAATTAACGAACCCAACGCCAACAGCAATAAAATCGCCCGAGTCGTGCAAATCGACCCCAGTATTACTGCGCGCTTGGTCAAAATCTCCAATAGCCCGCTATACCGGGGCCGGCGCAAGATCGAAAGCTGTCCGGAAGCCTTGACCCGTTTGGGCTTGAAAGCCGCGCAGGACATTATTACCGCCTTCGCGTTAAAAGCGGTGTTCAACGCCAAATCACCGGTGATTCGCCGTAAGATGCAAGAGCTTTGGGTGCATAGCAGTTACGTGGCGGCGATCAGTGCGGTATTTGCCCATAAAACGCCCGGCTTCGATCCGGACCGGGCCATGTTGGCCGGCTTGATTCACGATATTGGCGTGGTGCCGATTCTGGCTTACGCCGACCGGCAACCGGAGATTTTGGCTAATCCGGGCGACTTGGCTGAAGCGGTGCGCGAATTGCGCAGCCCGATTGGCGTGCAAATTATCCGCAAATGGGATTTTCCCAGCGACTTTGAAGACGTGATCATCCACGCTGAAAACTGGCACCGCGACAGCGGCGAAACCGCCAGTTACAGCGACATAGTCATGATTTCGCAATTGCATAGCTTCATCGGCAAGATAGACATCAAACAAATGCCCAAGCTGGACGAATTGCCTGCTTATAAAAAATTGGCAAAAGGCAATCTGGATGCGGATTTAAGTATCAATATTCTCGACCAGGCTAAAGATGAGATCGAGCATATCCGGCAGATGTTGAGTTAAACCGCTCAGCGCCAGCGTTGGCAATCTACTCGAGTTGCGGAATAATTCGGCCCTGATTGAATTGCGCAAATTGTAATTCGTAACCCTGAGTATTCTTGGATTTTTTCTTACCAAAGGAGTTAGCTAGATGAAACATACATTATTAATCGCCGCCTTGCTGCCCACCCTATTTGCAAACCCCGCGCAAGCCGGTAGCCTGGCCAACGGCAGTTGGCAACCCAGCGGTTGCGGCGCCGTGCCCGAGTCACCTACTATCGATGCCGGCAATATCGATGCCTACAATAAAAGCATTGCGGCGATCAACGCCTGGCAACAAAAATCCCGCGATTATTTCGAATGCTTGATCAAAGAAGCCAACACCGATAACGGCATCATTGCTGACCACGCCAATCAGGCTCAGGCCAAATATCGGGAAACAGTCGAAAAAATCGGCGCACAAGCCGAGGCAGCCAAGAAAAAACTCGATAAAGAATAAGCTGGCGCGCACTGCAAGCTGCAGTTGCTGCGGCCGACACGTTATTTTTACCAGCGTTTACAATTCGCGCCCCGATTAAGCCTCCCGAGCAACTGGGATTTATCATAAAATCTCCGCATGACATGCAGCAGCCATTCGCGTAACGCGGGGGCTGCGCTCCTATACCACCACTCTCTAGCAATAAACACTACCCAAGCCATGAAAAAAATCGACATCAAGCTGCTGATACTGGCGATCAGCGTGCTGTTAAACGGTTGCGCCAGTCTCGGCAAAGGGATTACCGAAGCCATTCTGGAAAAGCAGGAAGCGGAAGACACCCGCATATGCGAAATCAAAGGCGATAAATTCGAAGGCATCAAACCGCAGCTGGAAGTGCATGACCGGAAAATGAAGCTGCTGATGGTGCACGGAGTCGGCAACCACTTGCCGGGTTACTCCACCCAGTTCATGGAAAAGCTGGCCAAGGAACTTGATCTGACCGTCACCAGCAAAAATGTCAAAAATATCCGCTTGGCCGATGCAAAAGGCCTTGAGCGACCACTGGGCAATTTGCGTATCCACCGTTATCTGGATGCTAATAAGTCGCAGGAAATGCTGTTTTACGAGCTAACCTGGTCGGAGATTAGTGCCAAGGAAAAAGAAGTATTGTCCTACGATAACTCCGGAGAGCAGTCGTTTCGCCGCGCCGAAGTCAACGATTTGTTAAAAAAATTCTCTAACGATACCGGACCGGACCCTATCATTTATCTGGGAGAGAAACGCGAGGATATTTTGTCGGCATTCGCGCAATCCTTCTGCTGGATGATCCACGGCGACTGGAACAACCTGCCGGACGACGTCAAGCAAACCTGCTCCACCAAGAACGTCACACCGTTTTACAACGACAGCTACGCCTTCATCTCCCACAGTTTGGGTAGCCGCATTACTATCGACGGCTTGCAACAAATTGCCTCGAAGCTGGGCAACGGCGAAACGGCCAGCTACTACACCGCATTAACCAATGTTTTAAAGAATAAAGAGATACCTATTTACATGATGTCCAACCAATTGCCCATGCTGCAATTGGGACGGGCACTACCGGAAGTGGCGAATCATGCCGACACTTATTGCCAAGCCGACGGCGCCAAATACAATGAACGGATCATGGCGAAAACTTCGGTGATCGCGTTTAGCGACCCCAACGATTTACTCAGCTATGCCATTCCGCACGATTTCGTGAATAAATATCTGGATTCGCGATTATGCGTGAATGTCACCAATATCAATATTAACGTCGCCAGGGTTTATGATGCGTTTGGCTTGGGTAAACTGGCGAATCCGATGGATGCCCATATCGGCTACGATACGGACGACCGGGTGATTGCCTTGATCGCCAAAGGCATCGCTAACGAACACACCGCACCTATCGTCAAAGAGCGCTGTCACTGGGTGGAAACCATTGATTAAGCTTTTTAGGGTATGGCTGAAGGCTTAGCCATGCCCTTCCCCTCGCATTACCCCTCACAGCAGTCCTGCCCACTTCACCCTCGCTTCACATTCCCACCATCATCCGCTCACCTTGCCGGTGCATGCTGTTCATCGTCTTTTAACTCCACGGAATAAACGCGATGCAAAAAAAACTCTGGCAAAAGATCTGCATAATGTTCGGTCTGACTTTGGTGCTGCTGATACCGATAGGCATGATAAAAAATCTGGTGGGCGAACGCGCCGAACGCCAACAACAGGCGGTGAGCGACATTGCCGCCAGTTCTGCCGGTCCCCAGCAATTGTTCGGCCCGTTGTTGACTGTACCTTACACCGAGCGCTGGACCGAGATTATCGAAACCAAACAGGACGGACTGCCCAAGCGTGAACAAATCGAACGTGTCGATAATCGGCTGCTGTATTTTCTTCCCGAGCACCTGAATATAGCCGGCGAGCTTGCTACGGAAACCAAGCAGCGCGGCCTGTTCAAAGTGCGCTCTTATGTACTGAATGTCAGCATCAAAGGCGATATGAAACTGCCCGGTGCTTACGGCAATCCCAAGCCGCTACATAACGGCCAGATCAGTTTCGGCACCCCTTACGCCAGCGTCGTGCTGGCAGATATGCGCGGGGTACTGGAAGCGCCGGGCATGGAATGGGGCGGCAAGCAATATGCCTTCGAACAAGGCGCGGAGTTACCCATGCACCAAGCCAACGGCATGCACGTGTCATTGGATGCACCGCCGGTCGAGTTCGGCGCCATCAACATACCGTTTGCTTTCACGCTAAAAATACGCGGCATCGAATCGCTGGATTTTATTCCGGCCGGCAAGCAAACCCGCGTGGAATTATCCTCAGCCTGGCAGCACCCCAGCTTTTACGGCCGATTTCTGCCTGATCCGCAAACCCAGCAAGTCGGCGAGGCCGGTTTTCATGCGTTATGGTCGGTTGATGCGCTGGCGTCGAACGTCGCCGAAAGTCTTGGTAAGTGCCAGGCTATCAGTTGTTACGACAGCTTTGGTATACGTTTGATGGAACCCATTAATGTCTATTCCTTGTCTGATAGAGCCAGTAAATACGGCTTCCTGTTCGTCTGTCTGACTTTTGCAGCCATCTTTCTGTTCGAAATTCTGAAAAATCTGGCGATTCATCCGGCGCAATACGCCTTGGTGGGTTTGGCGTTGGCGATGTTTTTTCTGCTGCTGTTGAGTTTGTCGGAGCATTTGGACTTTGTGCTGGCGTATTTAATCGCCAGTGCTGCCTGCGTAATACTGATCGGCTTCTATCTCAGTGCAGTGTTGCGCAGCGCCAAACGCGGTATTAGCGCCGGCGCCTTACTGAGCGGCTTGTTCGGAAGTTTGTATGGCTTGTTGGAGTCAGAGGATAACGCGCTGATGCTCGGATCTTTACTGATGTTTGTCTTGTTGGCCCTGGCGATGGTTACCACGCGGCGCCTGGATTGGTATGGACTGAGTCAATCCGCTGCCGATAACTCGGCAATCATTTAAATCCCACCGGCTCGGGGCGTTGGCTCTAAGCAGCGTTCCGAGCAACAAAATCGAGGTAGTTATGATTGTTGCTCATCTTCCGGCCGGCTATATCGTATCGACGCTGCTGTTTAGGCGATTTGCAAAATATGGGGTCACCGGGATAAATTTTCTGCGCGCCGGCATGCTCGGCAGCATCGCGCCCGATCTGGATATGATTTATTTTTATGATTTCGACCACCGCGCTCACCCACATCACAGTTATTTCAGTCACTTTCCCAGCGTCTGGCTGCTGTTATTAACGCTGGCGATCCTGTGTTTTCAGCATTGCCGGCACAAGAAGCTGCCGGTGTTGGCGCTGATTTTTACCGGCAACGGTATGTTGCATATGGTGCTGGATTATATTTCAACCAATATCTACTGGCTGGCCCCCTTCGTAAACAAGCCTTTTGCCTTGATTACGGTGCCCAGTGTCTACCAGGATTGGTGGCTGAATTTTCTGCTGCACAGATCCTTTGTGCTGGAAATTTTGCTGGTAATTTGGGCTACCGGTTTATGGTTTAGGCGTCGGTTAAATAGGCTCGAATTGGTCGAATAAACCTTAATCCGGAAGATGGATCGTTCCCTCGGCAAACAACACGGCTTGACCACCGACCCTGATGGTCAAGTTCTCCAGGCCTTTGTTATCCATTTCCAAGTGGATCAAGCTGCGGCGAGTGCTTAGATCACCGCGTTCCACCGCAAAAGTGTGGGTGCCTTTCTGAGTGTGTTCAAACGAGCACAGGTAACAACAAAACGCCGGTATCGCGCTGCCGACCGGCGGATCGGCATGGATGCCGATATTGGGTCCCAGCAAGCGGGCATTGAAGTCCGCTTCCGGGCTCGATGATTTCGGGCAAAACAGCAAGATTTCCTGCGCCGCGGTTTGCGGTGCCGTGGATTGCGCCCAAGCCGCGTAATTAAAGCGGGCTTTGCGCACCGATTCGACATTCCAAACCGGCACTACTAAATAAGGAAACCCGCAAGACACCAGGCGTGGCGAGTATTTTTTATGATCCAGCTCCGCAAGCTGCAAGCCTAAGAAACTGCAAATTTCATCGTCGCTGGGCGCAAAGCGGTCGACTATCGAATCGACGCTACGGCTAAATTGCACCAAGCTTGGTTGGCCATCCTGACTGGACAGATTAACTTGAATAACGCCGATATTTTGTTCGAACTCGAGTTTAGTCAGCGGTTCGGTTAACGCTACACCGCCGGACATAGCCAACACGTAGGCTGCGGCAATAATCGGATGCCCGGCAAAATTGATTTCGCCTAAAGGGGAAAATATGCGCATCCGCCGGTGCTTATTGCCATCGGCTTTGTGAAAAAGAAATACCGTTTCCGACAGATTCAATTCTTTGGCAATCTTGGCCATTTGCTCGGCATTCAAGCCGTCGGCCTTCGGTAATACCGCTATCTGCGCACCGTTGAAAATCTGGTCGGTAAAGACATCAGCGATATAATATTGGTAGTTCACACCTTACTCCATTTCACAGACAGCCAAAGACGGCGATTTTTGTTGCGCAGGCGACGACGCCGGCATCACGGCGACTCTGCCGTTTTCCAGGCGTACTTGATAGGCCGGCACACTGACGCCGGCATCTTCAAAGCACACACCTGTACGTAGATGGAAATGCTGTTTATACATCGGCGACGCGACCATCGGTTCGCCGCTTATGTCGCCTATCATACCGCGCGACAGAACGTTGGCGTGGCTAAACGGATCGAAGTTACCGATGGCATAGACTTCCTGCCGGCGTTGCAGGTAAAAAATCGCGACTTGTTTGCCTTTTACTAAGGCACACACCCCAGAATCGGCTTGCAAATCGTCGATGCCGCACACATCTATCCACGTACTCATTATGCCGCCTCCTCGATCAATTTGAAATGTTTACGTTCTTGCGCGTTGGCTGGCCGCACTTGGCCGCGTTCCTCGACAAACACCACGTTGTCGTCGGCTTGATCGCTGTTGACGAAATGCCGGAAGCGCTTCAGGCGTTGCTCGTCCGCCAGCGTGGTTTTCCATTCACACTGATAGGTATCGATAACGTGCTGCATCTGCCCTTCCAATTGTGCGCCTATACCCAGCCGATCCTCGATAACCACCGATTTCAAATAGTCCAAACCGCCTTCCATATTTTCCATCCATACCGAAGTCCTTTGCATCCGGTTGGCGGTGCGGACATAAAAAATCAACACCCGGTCGATGTATTTGATTAGCGTTTCTTTATCCAGATTGGTGGCAAACAAATCGGCATGACGCGGTTTCATGCCACCGTTGCCGCAGACATATAAATTCCAGCCGTTCTCGGTAGCAATCACGCCGATGTCCTTGCCTTGCGCTTCCGCGCATTCGCGGGTACAGCCCGAGACGCCGAACTTGATTTTATGCGGCGCGCGCAAGCCTTTATAGCGATTTTCCAACTCTATCGCCAAGCCGACGCTGTCATCGACACCGAACCGGCACCAGGTGCTGCCGACACAGGATTTGACGGTACGCAAGGATTTACCGTAAGCATGGCCGGATTCAAACCCTGCATCGATCAGTTCTTGCCAAATCGCCGGTAATTGCTCCACGCGGGCGCCAAACAAATCCACACGCTGGCCACCGGTGATTTTGGTGTAAAGCTGATATTTTTTGCCGACTTGGCCTATTGCGATCAACATATCCGGGGTAATCTCCCCGCCGGCAACGCGCGGCACCACCGAATAAGTGCCGTCTTTTTGCATATTGGCCAGGAAAATATCGTTGGTATCCTGCAAACCGATATGTTCTTTTTTCAGAATATAGTCGTTCCAGTGTGAAGCCAGGATGGAACCGACCGCTTGCTTGCAGACTTCGCAGCCCAAACCCTTGCCGTGTTTGTCCAGCAATTCGTCGAAGGTTTTGATTTCTTCCACCATCACCAGGTTATACAAATCCTGGCGAGTGTGCGGAAAATGCTCGCAAATATCAGTACTGACTTCCACGCCCAGCTTGGTCAATTCGCAATCCAATACCGACTTCAGCAGCGCGGAGCACCCGCCGCAACCGGTGCCGGCCTTGGTCTCGGCTTTCAGGCCGCCGAGCGTGGTGCAACCGGCTTCGATTGCGCCGCAAATCTGGCCTTTGCTGACATCGTAACAGGAGCAAATCTGCGCCGATGCGGGTAAGGCATCCGGCCCGAGACCGGCCGATTCACCGGCAAGTTGCGGCAAAATCAAAGAATCCGGATGCTCAGGCAGCTCGATGCCGTTCAAGCAATATTGCAACAAAGTGCTGTAAGCGGACGCATCGCCGACCAAAACCGCGCCCAACAGCCGTTTCTGATCCTGACTAACCACCAAGCGTTTATAGATTTCACTGGCACCGTTTTGATAGGTATACACCATCGCGCCTTGGGTCCTGGCGTGCGCATCACCGATGCTAGCCACATCGACGCCCATCAGCTTTAGTTTTGTGCTCATATCGGCACCGGTAAAACTGCCTGCTTCGCCTGCCAAATCAGCAACCACGGTACGCGCCATCGCGTAACCCGGTGCGACCAAACCGAAAATCTGCCCGTTCCACAGTGCGCATTCGCCAATCGCATAAATATCTGCATCGGAGGTACGGCACTGATTGTCGATCACTATGCCGCCGCGCGGCCCCACTTCCAAGCCGCAGCCACGGGCTATGTCGTCGCGCGGTCTGATGCCGGCGGAGAACAATACGATGTCGGTTTCCAGCGTTTCGCCATCGGCAAAATTCATTTTATGCAGGCATTCGGTGCCGTCGTCGATCAGTGTGGTGTTTTTGTTTAAATGTACTTTCACATCCAGCGCTTCGATCTTGCGCTTCAACATCGCCCCGCCGCCTTCGTCGAGCTGTACCGCCATCAAGCGCGGCGCAAATTCGACCACGTGCGTATCCAGCCCTAAGTCTTTCAAAGCCTTGGCCGCTTCCAAACCCAACAAACCGCCGCCGATGACTACACCAACTTTGGATTTGGCTGCCGCGGTTTTCATCGCTTCCAAATCTTCAATGGTCCGATACACCAGGCACTGCGGTCTTTCATGCCCCGGCACCGGCGGTACGAAAGGATAAGAGCCGGTTGCCAATACCAGTTTGTCATAATCGACTATTACACCTTTGGCAGAGGTGACTTGCTTACGCTCCCGGTCGATACTGGCCGCCTTGTCGCCTAAATAAATCTCGATACCGTGCTCGGCAAAGAAGCCGTCTTCCACCAAAGACAAATCGGCCGCGGTTTTCCCGGAAAAATACTCGGACAAATGCACCCTGTCGTAAGCCGCTCTTGGCTCTTCGCAGAATGTGACAATCCGATAGCGATCTCTCGCATTGCTAGCGACCAATCCAGCCAGAAAATTCTGGCCTACCATACCGTTGCCGATAACAACCAGGGTTTGTTTCATATTCATCAGGGGCCTCTGTTTACTCAGAATTTATGCAAACGCGCTACACGGCCTAGTGGCGGTAAGGCGATTCAAGGAGCTACTGTCTGGTCGCTACCGCCCTTTTTCGCAGCCAAAAAAAAAGGCATCCTGTTCGAATGATTGACTCATTCAAGCAGGACGCCTTTGTCCAGGTTTAATACGGGGGTAAAGTCTAACGACGAGACTTGCTAAATCTTTAACAAAATTTATGCCAACATTAAAAACCCTTTAAAAACGCCGCTTCCCGCCGCCAGACATTATTTTTTTCGCAAAATTCGCACTCAAATAAGGCAAAAAAACCGGTTACTTGCACCACTATGGGGCTATCTGATCGCGAATTGCCGGGTTTGTCGCTATTGAATCATTGGCATATAAACTGCTAAAAAAGACCAAGGAACGACAACCACGGATCATTCATGTCTTTTACGCCTTTTAAATTACTATCCATGCGCGGCAAGACCAAAGTGCTGCACATGAGCTGGATCGCGTTTTTCATCAGCTTTGTTATTTGGTTCAATCATGCGTCTTTGTTAGTACTGATCCAGCAAGATCTGGGGATCAGCGAAACCCAAATCGAAATCCTGTTATTGCTGAACGTGGCGCTGACCATTCCTGCTCGGGTGATTACCGGTATGCTGGTGGATAGATTTGGCGCGAAAATCAGTTACAGCGTGTTATTGGCCGTTTGCAGCATTCCCTGCTTCATGTTCGCGATGGCCGAAAACTTCACCGAACTGGCCTGGTCGCGGTTTTTACTGGGCTTTATCGGCGCCGGCTTCGTGGTGGGCGTGCGCATCATCGGCGACTGGTTTCCGGCCAGCCAAGTCGGCACCGCAGAAGGTATTTATGCCGGCTGGGGCAATTTCGGGTCGGCGGTTGCGGCGATTTTCCTGCCGGGACTGGCATTTTATTTCGGCGCGGAACACGGCTGGCGTTCGGCGATTGCCTTGACCGGCGTCATCGCTTTGATCTATTCGGTGATTTATTATTTCAGCGTGGAAAACCTGCCGCCGGAAATTGCCGCCCTGAAAACCCGCCGACCCATGGCGATGGAAGTCACCAGCATCCGCGACTTATTTTTATACATGCTGAGTCTGGTGCCCCTGTACGCGACCATCTCCTTATTAGCCTGGAAACTGTCCACGCCGGCCACGCCGGTCCTAACCGACGGCTGGAATCTGACTATTCATGCAGTCGTCTGGCTACTGTTCCTGATCCACGTGTTTCAATTGGTCAACAACAACGCCGACCGCCTCAGCCAACCGATTGCCAGCATCCATCATTATCAATACCGACAGGTATTCATTCTGGCGATAGCCTATCTGGTTACCTTCGGCTCCAAACTGGCCGTTTTATCGATGCTGCCGATGTTTTTCTTTAAGACATTCAACGAAACCCAAGGCACCAGTATGTTGGATGCCGGGTTTCTGGCCTCCAGTTTCGTGGTAACCAACGTCATCGCCCGGCCAGCCGGCGGCTGGCTTAGCGACAAGATTGGCCGCAAACTGTCCCTGTATTTATTCGTGGCCGGCCTGGCCGGCGGATATTGTTTGATGGCGATGATTTCTGCGCAATGGACTATCCTGGCAACGGTGGCGGTTACCTTGCTTTGCTCTATATTCATGCAAGCGGCGGAAGGCGCGATATTCGCGTTCGTCCCCTTGATCAAACGCGCCATCACCGGCGAAGTGGCCGGCATCGTCGGCGCTTACGGTAACGCAGGCGCCATCGTTTATTTGATTTTGCTGACCTTCGTCTCCACCGGGCAATTTTTCTTGATTCTGGGCCTGTCCTGTTTTCTGTTGTTGGGTTTGATTTACTACCTGGAAGAACCTAAAAACTACATCACCGAAATCATGCCTGACGGCTCTTTGCTGAAAATCGCCCTGGATTGAACATGGCAGCGCTTAATGTCTTGGTCGTCGATGAATTCGACAGCGAACCCTTGCTGGAAACCAGCTTGCGCCAGCACGGCTGTGAGGTGGTAACCTTGAAACTTAAAGAACTGGACATGATGCAAATTGTCCAGACCCTGAACCCCGACGTGGTGGTTTTGAATTTGTACGCCCCTAACGAGGCCGTCTTGCGCACCATCGTTGACATCAATCATAACTGTTCGCTGCCGGTCGTCATTTTCGCCGAAGATCAGCAAACCGAGACCATCAACAAGGTCATCAAAGCCGGGGTCAGTGCTTATATCGTCGACGGCCTGGATCCGAAACGCATCAAGGCCATCATCGATATCGCCATAGCGCGTTTCAAAGAACAACATGCTTTAAAAGAAGAATTAAAAAAGACCAAGACTCAATTGGAAGATCGCAAGCTAGTGGATCGCGCCAAGGCGATTTTAATCAAGTCGCAAGGTTACACGGAAGACCAGGCCTATCACGCCCTGCGCAAACTGGCGATGGATCGCAACATCGCCATCGGCGAAATGGCCAAGAACGTCATATCAATGGCGGAGTTGTTCAACAAGTGACGACTTGCAGAGCGGTCGCGGCAGCTATACATCACGTCATTATTTATTACCCGGCCCTCGAGAGTACTGGGCCTGTCGAATGATACACAAGCCTCGGCTTCGACGCGCCCAGCCCGAAAGGAATACCCGCGACAGATAACTGCAGGTTAATAGTCCGGCATCGCAGCTTGATCTGCGATGCCGTCAATACCAAATTTTACCGCTGCGTCTGCAAACACCCTATTTTGGTGAAGATGATGCCGAAATGTGCTTGAGTCGCTGAAAAAATCGTCTCCATTATTACTTCAAGCCGTACACCTTCAACTGACTGCAAACCGGTAATTGATTGTCCGGCACGGTGCAGTCTGAGGTACCGACCCGGTAAATCATCACATACACCCGGCCATTGGCAACCACTGGCGGAATCATCCGCGACATCTTGCCTAAGCCGCCGCTATTGTCGTCACCCGTGCGAAATAGGCGTTTCAACTTATTACCGGGCTCTATCGTGGTCGCGTCGTACGCAATCAGCTGACCTTCGGCGAATTCCTTGTTGGCGTCGCCGAATTTGGAAAATACCGCCCAGACGATAGCCGAATCGAAATCGATGGCGTGCGCAAAATTATTAGTTGTGGACGGTTTGCCGGATACCATCAACAAGCCGCCGGGCATACCGCCAGGCGATTCAACGCCCACCGATGCCATCTCCTCTGCTTCCGCGCGGAAGCTTGGCAAATTGCCATCTACAGTGGAAAAATTGTAGGACTTCAAGCGGGAGTTTTCACCCCAGACATAGACGATGCCGCCGCTCTGATCGCGTTGCGCCAAGGCCAGCGAATGGATATGGTGCATTTTGTTGTTTTCCGGGTCGCCGCATGGCACGAACCAGCCGTGATCGCTATGCCCGGATGCCGGGCACGGTAGGCTACGATTCAGATGCTGGGCCCGATCCCAGTTTTCCTGAACGCCGCCCGCAAAGTAGGTTGCTACTAATGGTGGTTTGGACATTAATTGATTGAAGCGGTCGTTCCGGCCCAAATTCAGTTTATCCAAGGAATAAATGATGCCGTCTTTGGTGCCTTGCAACAGCAGCCTTGAGCCAGGCACCAGCATCGGCCCGGCCGCACCGAAATCCCAGTCTGCGCCGGCGGCATGCGCTTGCGCCCTGCCGCAGGACACTTCGGAGTTATTGTCGCCCCAGAGACACTTATCAGCGGGAACGCGCTCATCCAAAAACGCTTTGTAAAAATCCACCTTTTCCAGTTCGGGCCGCGCACCACCGACGCTGGGTTTGAAGCGGAGTTTGATCATGCTTTCAGCCAGATCGACTTCGCCGTTATTTGAAGTGCCGTTGGAGGTGGCGACATAAATCATGTCGTCTTCGGTGACCGGCGCACCGCCGGCATGCCAAATGCCTGCGCCCCAAGAATTGAATGACGTGGCGCAAAATATCGCTGCTTGTTTGGAAAATCCGGCTTGGCCGAGCAAGGCCCTGGTGTCGTAAGCCACCACGAAACCATGTGGATTTTTCCGCCCGCCCATCAGCGATTCGCCGTTGGCGGCGAATGCCATGACCAAGCCGTTGTTCTCTGTCAACGCCAGTCCGGCCCGTAGTTTGGGATAGACATATTGCTTGGTTTGATTATTTTGCTTATATGTCGCGCCGGCATCGTTAAACCAGCAGCCGTTGCCTTCCTGCGACTTACCGAAGATACGTACCGGTTTACTTTTTTGGCTGCCGTTTAGCGGATTTAAGGCATACACCCAGTAATCACGGAACCGGTTGTCGTTGTTCTTTTTTTGCCAGGAGGCTACAAACAATGTGTTGGTGGCAGGGTCGATTACCGGCGTGGCGGAAATACCCCAAGTGGGCGTGTGTTTCCACATATCCATGTCTTGCGAGCTGATTTCCGGGCCTAGTTTAACGTTATAAACGGTTTCGTTGGTGCGGGCGTTAATGCCGATGACGTCATTCTTCATCGTGGTGATGATCACTAAATCGTCGGTGCCGGCACCCTTTTCGATCAGCAAGGGCTGGGTTTCGACTTTGGCGTTGAAATCGTAAGTACGCAGCAGCCCGAATTGCTCGGAATTCACGTTAGTTTTATTGAGCGTGAATTCTTGATTGTTGGCCGCGGTACGAAAATGATTGCCGGCGCGTTGCGTCACGCTAACCGCCAGCGCGGCATTAACCCAAAAAACCGTACAGATAAAACCCAATTGCAGCGTTTTCATGGCTCACTCCCCCAGTTGAATGTCAACTGAGCCTAGAGTGAGCGCAAGTGGCTTGTCAAGCTCTTTAAAAATAAACGCATTTACAGGCTTTGTCCTAACACATGGCTTATTTCCTGATACGCCCATGTTTACGTGAACAGTGGCATCAGGCTTTTATGGGCGAATGCCGAAAAAGTTTGCCAAAATGCTTACCACAGCGAATCGTAAGGGTGAGTTTTTTATAGTACTCTAGCCAAACTGCGAACATTGCAGCGGAAAATGCGTAAATCCCGGTTGCGGCGAGGTGAGGATGTCATGGATATAAAGCTGCCTTTAGATGCGAAACTTGTGATGGCTTTGAACAAGTCGAGCGCGCCGCTTGCCGAGCTTAAATTGAATCAAGTGTTAGACGCCAAAATCATTACCAATCAAGTCATGCTGAACACACTGACTGTCAGCGTTGCCGATAAAACCATGACTTTGCAGAGCCAACAAGCATTGGCTTTGCCACCCGGCCAGACCCTGCAGTTGCAAGTGGTGAAACTTTTGCCGACCCCGGAGCTAAAAATTATCGCTCCGCCACTATCGCAAGCGCCGAATACGTCAAGCTTAGCGGCGCCCGAAGCGCAAATACTTAAATTATTACCCTCCCCAACCGCGACTGTTACCGCACCTGCCCTCAGCAATCCGCTGGCGACATTAAACACGGGTGAACAGATACCAGCACAGATTTTGAATATCGGCAAACATACCTTGACGGTGCAATTGACGCCGACACAGAGCGAGACCCAGCAAACCCAAAGCACAGCGCTGCCTGGCGGCGATAACCGAGTCGTGCTGGATAGTAAGCAACTGCAATGGAGAGATCCGGCGGCTAAGTCCACGCTAACCGTCGGCAGCCGCATTGATTTACAAATTCTGAAGAGTGGCGAGACCCCAGTGCTTAGCGCTTCTTTACCTAAGCCTTCTATTGACGAACACATCGCGACGGTGTTCAAGCAGTTATTGCCCGTTCAATTGCCGCCGCAACAATTTCTGGCGCAACTGGCGCCTCTGATAAAGCCTGCCGAAAGCGATAAAGCCGTAGGCCAATTACTCAAGCAACTGGCCCGCGAAATATTGCAGCAGATTCCTGACAAAACCAAGTTGTTCGAACCAGCCACGCTCAAGCAAGCCATCGCACAATCCGGCTTGTTTATGGAACGCAATTTGGTCGAGGCAGAGGCAAAACCCGCGTCGTTTGTGTTACCAGACGATTTTAAATTAAAACTGAGCAAGCTGATTGCACAGCTAGGCTTGGAACTGGCTGTGCCTAAGGACGAAAGTTCGGCTCAACAGACTGCAAGCGAATTACTGAAAGAAACCTTGCAAAAAGCCCAGGGCAATCTGGCCAAATTGACATTGGATCAACTCAATTCGCTGCCCAGGGATGATTCGCCAAAACAGGTTTGGATGCTGGAATTACCGTTCTTCAACAAAGCCGAGCCGGAAACATTGCAGTTGATAGTGGAACAAGACAAACAAGCCAACAGTGAGAACGGCCAAAAGAACTGGGTAGTGAGCATTACCATTACCCCTCCCGAACTTGCTACAATACACTGCAAGGTCTCCTGTTACGACGGCAGTATTAACACCCGTTTCTGGAGCGAGTCCACCAGCACCGTGGACAAAATCAATGCGCGTCTGGACTATTTAAGACAACAGTTCGAACAAAAAGGATTAAAACCCGGATTTATGGATGTTCAACAAGGGAAACCCTCGCAAGCCCATCCGCAAACGCTCCCACCGCAAAGTCTGTTGAGCGAAAAAGTCTGATACCGGGACCGGAATACAGCAATTGGATAAACAAATCTGCCGCGAACCGGCAAACAATTTGACCCCAACAATTTACTCGCCAAGCCAGGCACTAGACTGCCGTGGCTGCCGAAACAACTTCTTACTTTAGCCAACGCTATGGAGAACTAACGCATGTCCCACCAAGTTACCCTAACCCAGTTCATCATCGAGCAGCAGCGCGGGTTACCGGACGCTTCCGGTACGTTCACACTGCTGCTGAATAACATCGTAACTGCGTGCAAACAGATCTCCCACCGGGTCAATTGCGGCGCTTTAATTGGCGTATTGGGCAGTGCGGAATCCGAAAACGTGCAGGGTGAAGTGCAAAAAAAGCTGGATATTATTACCAACGACATCATGGTCAAAGCTTTGGACTGGAGCGGTTCACTGGGCGGCATGGCATCCGAGGAAATCAACGATCCGATCAAAATCCCCAAACAGTATCCGAAGGGCAAATACCTGGTGTTGTTCGATCCCTTGGACGGTTCGTCGAATATCGATATTAACCTGACTGTGGGCACCATTTTTTCGATTCTGCGCTGCCGCGAAGGCGTTGAGCCGGAAACCGAGGATTTTTTACGCAAAGGCACCGAACAAGTGTGCGCCGGTTTCGTACTTTACGGTCCCTCCACCATGTTGGTACTAACCACCGGCAATGGGGTGAACGCTTTTACGCTGGATCAGGATATCGGCGAGTTCATTCTCACCCATTGCAATATGAAAATTCCCGAGGACAGCAGCGAGTTTGCCATCAACATGTCCAACCAACGTTTCTGGGAGCCGCCGGTGAAGCGTTATATTGACGAATGTGTCGCCGGCGTCGACGGGCCGCGCGGCAAGGATTTCAATATGCGTTGGGTCGCTTCGCTGGTCGCTGAAGTCTATCGTATCCTCACGCGCGGCGGCGTATTCCTGTATCCGCACGATCTTCGCGATCCGTCCAAGCCCGGCAAACTGCGCCTGATGTACGAGGCTAACCCGATGGCATTTATCATCGAACAAGCCGGCGGGCTGTGTTCCACCGGTCGCGAACGAATTTTAGATCTCAAACCCAGCAGTATTCACCAACGAGTGCCGTTGATTTTAGGTTCTAAATCCGAAGTAGAACGGATAGTTGCCTATCACCAACAAGATTAACTGGTTATCCGTTGCTATGTCGCCGCTTCCTTGAGAAGCGGCAAATTATCAAACCCAACACTATGCTTTCATTGAAAACTCAAGCCCCTGAGCCGCTTAAAAATCAAGTCAGTTGCGTTAATTGCAGTCTGGATAATATTTGTTTACCGCGCGGCTTGTCGCAAGCCGAAATTAATAACATCAGCCAAGTCGTCAAGGCCCGCAAGACCTTGCAGCGCGGTGACTTTATCTACCGCGAAGGCGACAATTTCCGCGGTATTCTGGCGATAAAGTCCGGCAGCGCCAAGCTGGTGGCCAACGATAGCCATGGCAACGAGCACATCTTAAATATCCTGCTGCCCGGCGAATTACTGGGCTTCGACGGTCTATCCGCCGAAAAGCACGGCTGCGCGGCGATTGCCTTGGAAACTATGAGTTTTTGCATCCTGCCGGCCGACAATATGGAAGATTTGTTCAAGAACATGCCCAGCTTGACGCGCGAATTGTTTCGGCATACCGGCGAGAAAATGCTGGAGGACAAAAACCAGCTGGTATTGAGCAAACGACCGGCGGAAGAGCGTTTGGCTTATTTTCTGATCAGCTTATCTGAAAGGTTGAAACGGCGCGGATTTTCATCATCTGAATTTAAATTGTCACTCACCCGCCAAGAAATCGGCAATCACTTAGGCTTAGCTTTGGAAACGGTGAGCCGCCTGCTGAAAAAATTTCAGGATGATAATTTGATTGTGGTGCAGAACCGCTTTATCGCGATCAAAGATCTTACCGCTTTGCGCAATATGTTAGTGCCGCTGGAGTAAGGCATTAATTTTTAATACCGATACCTTTGTACAACAGCAGCAAGCTCAGGGCGGTTAAAAACACGATAAAGCCACCCGTCATCGCAAAAGCCAGTTCGATCTCGACATCACTGACCCCGATCATGCCGTAACGAAAGGCGTTGATCATGTATAAAATCGGATTGGCTTGCGCGATTTTTTGCCAAATTCCCGGCAACATCGCTACCGAATAAAATACACCGCCCAGATAGCTCAACGGCGTCAATACAAAGTTCGGAATAATGGAAATATCATCAAAGCTATCGGCAAACACCGCGTTGATGAAACCGGCCAGCGCGAACAAGGTTGCCGTCAGCACAAACACCGCAGCCGCGATGTCCCAATGCAGAATGGTGGTGTGGGTAAACATCATCGAAATACCTGCCACCACTACGCCAACCAATACCCCGCGCGCGATGCCGCCGCAGACGTAACCGGCCAAAATCACATAATTCGGCACCGGCGCCACCAAGAGTTCTTCGATATGCCGCTGGAATTTAGTGGAATAAAACGAAGACACCACATTGGAGTACGAATGGCTGATCACCGACATCAGAATAATGCCGGGCACGATGTAGTCCATGTAGCTGACGCCATGCACCAGGCCTATGCGGTCGCCAATCAATTTGCCGAAGATGAGGAAATACAGTGCTGTGGTAATGGCCGGCGGCAATAGGGTTTGCGGCCAAATCCGAGTGAAACGACGGATTTCTTTGATTAAAATTGTCGAAAAAGCGACTGAGTAGTTCATTGCACCAGATCCAAAAATAATTGTTCCAGTCGATTGGACTTGTTGCGCAGGCTGAGGACTTCGATATGTTGCTCAGATAGCGCCTGGAATAAACGGTTTAGACCATGGCTTTTCGGCACAGCGACGTCTAACACAGTATCGGCACTCAGCACAATTTCACAGCCATCGATTGTCGGTGCTTGAGTTAATGGGCGAGATATATCCAATACAAAATGATCGGTGTGCAAGCGGCTCAACAAACTGCTCATCGCCGATTTCTCGATGATTTGTCCGTTATTGATGATGGCGATATTCCGGCACAGGCTTTCGGCTTCTTCCAGATAATGGGTAGTTAAAATGATGGTGGTGCCCTGTTTGTTGACGTCCTTCATCATCTCCCACATCGAGCGGCGGATTTCGATGTCTACGCCGGCGGTGGGTTCGTCCAATATTAACAAGCGCGGCGAATGCACCATTGCTCTGGCTATCATCAAGCGCCGCTTCATGCCGCCGGACAAGCGTCGAGAAACCACATCGCGCTTATCCCATAGCTCCATTTGCCGCAAGCATTGTTCGGTGCGCTGCAAGGCTTGCTTGCGCGGAATGCCGTAATAGCCGGCCTGGTTCATCACCACGCTCATGCTGGTTTCGAATTGGTTGAAGTTCACTTCCTGCGGTACCACGCCAATGCAGGTTTTGGCGGCGACATTGTCTTTATCCAAGTCGTGACCAAAGATGCTGACCGATCCGCTGGATTTGTTGACCAGCGAACTGATGATGCCGATCAAGGTCGATTTGCCGGCGCCATTGGGACCCAACAACGCGAAAAAGTCGCCGCGCTGGACATCGAGATCCACGCCTTTCAAGGCTACAAAGCCATTGTTGTAGGTCTTTTTTAGGTTTTGGATGGATAAAGCCGTCATGCTCTAATGTTATAATCTCGGGCAAAGGAATTGACGCGATCTTTAAAAATGCGTCAATAAAGCTTTCCGATTCTATCAGAATTCGCCAACCCTCAGCAGCCTGAACAGGAATAGACTCTTGCCACATCAAATACCGACCAGTGTTGCTGCCGTCGATCTGGGTTCCAACAGTTTTCACATGATCATATGCAGCTTGCATAACGGCAAATTGCAAACCATCGACCGCTTGAAAGAAATGGTGCGTCTGGCTGCGGGACTGGACCAACATAAGAATCTCGACCAACTCACGCAAGAGCGCGCCCTAGCCTGCCTGGAGCGCTTCGGTCAGCGCATCCGGGATTTCGCACCCAACAGCGTCGCGATAGTCGGCACCAATACCCTGCGCATCGCCAGAAACTCGCAACAATTCATCAACAAGGCCGAAAAAGCCCTGGGGCATCCGATTCATATCATTTCGGGTATCGAAGAAGCGCGGTTAATCTACCAAGGCGTAGCCCACAGTCTGGGCAGCAATGCCAACAACCGTTTTGTGATGGACATCGGCGGCAGTAGCACAGAGTATATTATTGGCCGTGATGATATTGCCCACACCAAAGAAAGCCTGAACATGGGCTGCGTCACCGTCAGCCAGAATTTTTTCAAAAACGGCGAACTGACCAAAAAGGCCTTTCGCAAGGCGATGCTGTTTGCCGAGCAACATCTCGAACCCTTTCAAAACGCGTTCAATTCCCAAAACTGGGAGGAAGCCATTGGCGCTTCCGGCAGCCTGAAGGCGGTCAGCAATGTGTTACAAACCATGGGCTGGAGCAATAACGACATCACCAATGAAGGCTTGGAACAGTTGGTCGCCCACCTCTTAAAACTGAATCGGATCGACGAAATCAGCTTTCCAGCCTTGAGTATCGAGCGGCGGCCGGTGTTTATCGGCGCGGTCGCTATTGTTTATGCCACGTTCAAGACCTTGAATATTCAGCAAATGACGGTTTCGGATGGCGCATTGCGCGAAGGTCTGGTGCAGGATTTACTCGGTAGAATTTACAACGATGACGTTCGTTCGCAGACTAGCCAGACCATTGCCGCACGTTACCACACCGACACATCACACAGCCAACAGCTCAAAGAAACCTTACGTTACATCGCTCAGCAATTAGACGACCACCCTTGCTTTAACGACAATCCTGCCAGTTTACAGTTTTTGGAATGGGCGGCGGAACTCCATGAAATCGGCTTTGAGATTGCCCATAGCCAGTATCACAAGCACAGCGCCTATATTATCGAAAATGGCGATTTGGCGGGGTTTTCCAAACAAGATCAACTGTTGCTGTCTAAGTTGGTGCGCAGCCACCGCAAGAAGCTTAATTTAAGCCGTTTTGAGGATTTGCCGTTTCCTTGGCGCCAACATGCGCCGATCATGGCAGTAGTATTTCGGCTGGCCGCTTTGCTGCACCGCAATCGTAATAGTAAACGCCCGGACTTTAGCATCACGATTAATCGCCACGATATAAAAATCGATTTTCCGGAAAATTGGCTGGAACAAGCGCCCCTGACGCATGCTGATCTCAAACAAGAAATGTATTACCTCAAGGAGGCTCGTTTTAATTTGATCTTCGATCAATGCTGAAATTTCTACTTTACATCCTCCTTTCGCTGGCAATATTGTTCGTAGGCTTACTGTTTTTCGCAATCGACGATACGCCGTTGCTAAAAATCCATCAGGGTTTGAACCGCGAAGACATACAGCGCGCGAAGCAGTTATTGCATGTGGCACCGGAGGAAAGAGGCCAAATTAAAACCGTTAGTTTGGACCAGAAGGACTTGAATATTGCGGTGAGTTATCTATTAAACCATTTTGCGGAAAATACGACGCAAATTCAGATTGTAGATGACAGATTGATGATTCAGATAGCGATATTTGTGCCTAAAAGCCCCTGGGGCAGATATTTGGACTTTAGTTTTAATCTACGACAGGTAGATGACGCCATTTTTATCAAGTCTTTGAAAATTGGTGAAATTTCCATTCCCGATCCCGCCGCAAATCTCCTGATTCCCGCTATCGTGCATAACACGCCGCTAGAGCAGCATTGGCAATTGTTGAGCCTATACGTCAAGAAAGTCCGCATTAGCCCGCAAGCTTTGGAAATCAGTTATCTAGGATCCATCGTCGACGCGGCAAAGCAATTGGCTATCCAAAAGCATCGGGATTACCCAAACCTGCATCGTTATCAACAGCAAATCAACGAAATCGTCAGCCAACATGATCCTAGCTGGCGCTTATCTATTACTGATTTGTTGCAACCTTTATTTTTGACGGCGTATCAACAAACACCGACGGAGGACGCCGTTCAGGAAAATCGCGCGATCATCATTGCTGTCGGCAGCTATATCTATAAACAGGACTTACGCCGCTATCTGCCGCTTGGCTTGGTTTACAGCAAGGAATATCCTGTATTTGCTTATAAGCGAGTGGATATACCGCAGCATTTTATTGCTTCGGCATTATTGGCAATTCTTGATTCCTCATTACTCGGCGAGCAAATAGGCATAGATAAAGAACTGGGAGATGCGCAAAAAGGTAGCGGCTTCAGTTTCATTGATTTGACAGCTGATCGAGCCGGGACTCGATTTGGTCAAATAGCAGTAGCATCAACCGAGAAAGCGAGGGAATTACAAAGAATAATGTCTAGCACTAAAGATTATTCGTCTATTATCCCGGAATTACAGGATTTACCGGAACATATGGACGAAGCGACATTTGTTAGCAAGTTTCATTCGGTAGGAAGTTCTGCATACAACGAACTGATCCAACTAATCGACGACAGGATTAACGGCTTGCCGGTGTATCGATTATAAGTACCTACAGAAGGCACCCAAACCAGATCTGACAAAGTCGCACTACTCTGGTTTGCCGCCCTGTTAGAGGGTGTAAGAATTTTTGTGTAAACGGCCATTAGCAGGCTGGTGAAAAACCCGCCGATATTTCCCCTAACCCACGATGTAAGTGATTTTTTCGAGTTGAAATCGGTCATGACATCGAGTTTCAAGCGTTTTGCCCCGGTTTCAAGGGCTTTTTATTCGCCTGAAGCCGTCTGTGGACGGTTTTCAGGCGAACTTCACCCTAGGCGGGTGCACTCCACGCCGGTTTCGGCGTGAACACCAATAGGTTGAGCATGCGCGTCAGGTTGTAGGCGGCAAAGCAAAACAAGGCCTGACCCGCGACTTTGGCTAAGCCGATGTGACGGGTTTTGCGCAGGCCGCCGACCGTTTTGACCCAGCCAAAGGCTTCTTCGACGATTTTGCGGCGCTTGAGACTTTGGGCGTAACCTTTGCCGCGAGCGGTCCGGCCATCGACGACACTGCCGGTCTTTTTGCGGGCCACATGGGCTTTGATGTCACGGGACTCGAGTCCGTTGACGAACGCCGCTTGGTCGTAGCCTTTGTCGGCACCGACGCTGCCGCCTTGGGGCACGCGGCGTTTGATCATGTTTTGCGCGGCTTCGATTTCGGCGGTGCCGGTGGCTTGAGTGGTTTCGACATCGACAATCAGGCCGTTGCGATTCTCGGACAAGGCATGGGTGATGTAACGCAGTTTGGCCTCGGTGTATTCGCCTTTCTTGTAAAGCCGGGCTTCGGGATCGGTCGTACTGTGGTGGGTGGCGTTGCTGCGCTTTTCGCCGCTGAAGTCGACCTCGGGATTGCGGCCGGCGGGTTTGTCCGGGCCGCTGCCGTCTTTTTTAACGAAGCTTTTATGCGAGGCCCAGGCTTCAATGAGGCTACCGTCGACGCTGAAGTGTTCGTCGGACACCAGATTTTGCCATTCGGCTATGGCCAGTACCCGCTCAAAAAATTCGCGACTCAGGGCTTCGGACAGCAGGCGTTCGCGGTTGGCGCTGAACACGCTGCGCTCCCAGACAGCATCGTCGATACCCAAACCAACAAACCAGCGAAACAACAGGTTGTAGTCCAGTTGTTCCATCAACTGACGCTCGCTACGGACCGTATACAGGACTTGTAACAGCAAGGCGCGCAGCAGTTTTTCGGGGGCAATCGAGGGACGGCCAGTGTGCGAGTAACGCGCGGCAAAGACGGCATCCATCGAGGCCAGTACGCCATCGACCAACAGCCGTAAACGGCGCAACGGATGCTGCTTGGGAATGCGGTCTTCCAGGTTGATGTAGCTGAACCAGTTGTTTTGGATGGCATCGTGTCCGCGCATTGAAAGGCTCCAAATTTAGGTAGCCTATTTTAACAGTTGGCGGCTCATCTATGCCTTAGCTTACTTGGCTTTTCGAGTTTTTCACCAGCCTGTTAGGCAGGAAACTGCCGTTCCCTAGAGGAGAAAAAATGACCGTATCAAAATCCATCCCTACCGAGTTGCTCGATTCCTTGTTGTCGGGTTATCAGAAACCCGAAGACCTGATTGGCGAAAATGGCCTGCTGAAGCAATTGACCAAGGCTTTGGTTGAGCGTGCTTTAGAGGCAGAAATGACTGAACATCTGGGCCACGCCAAGCATGAAGCCGTCACTAATCCCAGCGGCAATGCACGTAATGGCAAGAGCCGAAAAAATCTCAAAGGTGACTTCGGCGAATTGCCGATTGAGATTCCGCGAGACCGGCACGGCAGTTTCGAGCCGCAAATCGTCGCTAAACATCAGACGCGCTGGACAGGTTTCGACGACAAGATCATTTCACTGTATGCCCGAGGTATGACGGTGCGGGAAATCCAGAGTCATCTGGAAGAGTTGTATGGCGCCGACGTGTCGCCTTCGTTGATTTCCTCGGTCACCGATGCGGTAGCCGATGAAGTCAAAGCCTGGCAATCACGTCCGCTGGAACCGATTTATCCGATTGTCTATCTCGACTGTATCCATGTCAAAGTCCGCGACACCGGCGCCGTGCGGGTCAAAGCCGTCTATCTGGCGATTGGTATTAATCTGAACGGCGAGAAGGAAGTCCTAGGGCTGTGGATCGCACAAACCGAAGGTGCCAAGTTCTGGTTACAGGTGGTCACGGAACTGAAAAATCGCGGCTTACAGGACATTTTCATCGCCTGTGTCGATGGTTTGAAAGGCTTTCCCGAAGCCATCGAAGCCGTTTATCCGCAAGCCGCCGTTCAGTTATGCATCGTCCACCTGGTGCGTAACAGTCTGAACTATGTCGGTTGGAAAATGCGCAAACGGATTGCTGATGACCTCAAGCGGATTTATCAATCGGCTACCGTAACAGAGGCCGAGCAGCAACTGGTTGAGTTCGAGGCACAATGGAACGGCGATTACCCTTCGATTGCCCAGATATGGCGGCGTAATTGGAGCCGCGTCATCCCGTTTTTGTCAAACGGCGTTGAAAAGTTTCCAGTAAAGAGCGTCCAATAGTTTCCAGTTAGGTCGTATGGTTATTGATTTTCCACCGCCTTTTTCCGTTGCTTAAATCGATAAGAATCGTTGCCGGTTTCTAAAATATCGCAGTGGTGAGTAATGCGATCCAGCAGCGCCGTAGTCATCTTGGCGTCGCCAAAAACCTGCACCCATTCTGCAAAGTTGAGGTTGGTGGTAATGATCAAGGACGTTTTCTCATACAGATGACTGATGAGGTGGAACAGCAAGGCACCGCCGGACGCTGGGAACGGTAAATACCCCAATTCGTCCAGGATGACGGCATCCATCAGCGTTAGCTGCTTGGCGAGGTTACCGGCTTTTCCTAGCTGTTTTTCCTTATCCAGTTGATTGACTAGATCGACCGCATTGTAAAAGCGAACCCGTTTGCCTTGATGGATGGCGGCTATGCCAATGGCAGTGGCCAAGTGGGTTTTCCCTGTGCCGGTGCCGCCCACCAGGATCAGGTTGTAGGCTTGCTCCATAAAGTTTCCGGTGGCCAGTTGTTCGAGACGAGCTTGCGGCAAGGGCGTTTCCGACCAGTCAATCTGTAGCAAGTCTCGATGAATCGGGAATCGAGCCGCCTTGAGCTGATAGTTCAGGCTGCGCGCTTGGCGGTCGGCCTGCTCGGCGCTGATCAACCGATCCAGCCAGGCTTCCGGCATCACGGGTTTTTGCTGGCTACTGTATTTGGCTTGCCACTTGTGCCCTGTGGGTATTCACTCCAGGCCGCCGCCATGCCGAACAGATGTAACGTTTTGAGCTGGAGCGCGCGATCAATGGACATGGCAAACGCTCCGTAAGCTATCATAGCGACTGCAATCGGCGACAGGCTCCAAGGTCAATGCCGGCGTCGATGCCGGGGTGTCGTCCAGTGCTTTGGGCTTGGCCGCTTCGGTTAACCGGCGCATTTCATTCAGGACGATGGCGGCGCTGATGACACCGGTCTGCAAGGTCAAATCACAAGCCACTTCCAAGGCATCCAATCCGTTATCGCCCAGACCTTTCGCCATCAGCAGTAGGTCGACAAAGGCGCGGTCACCCTGATCCTGCTTGAGAATACGATCCCGCACCACCTTGATCGCAACCGGCAAGTCCCAAGTCTGAAAGGGTGCGCCATGCCTCAGTGCGCCAGGCTTTTTCTCCAACACCGGCAGATAATGCCAAGGATCGCAGATCAAATGATCGCGTCCGAAGCGGCGGTGATGTTCGGCAATCATCGCGCCGTCGGCGACGATACGGACATGGTCGGCGGTTAAACGCACGGACACCACGCTATTGGCCCACTGCGCCGGCACGCTGTAGCGGTTGCGGTCTATGCGGATCAAACAAAGTGGCGAAACACGCTTCATTTCTTCCACGTAACCATCGAAGGCGGCCTTGACCGGCATTAACAAGGGCTGTTCTTCAGCGAAACATTCGGCGATGCTGCGTGAGGTCTGTTCAGGATGGGGGCGTCCCGCCAACTCGCAGCAGCGCTTCGCCAGCCAGACGTTAAGGGCGGCGAAATCCGTGAATTTCGCCATCGGCGTAAACAGCCACTCCCGAATGTTCCCGACCTGATTCTCTACCTGGCCTTTTTCCCAACCGGACTCCGGCGTGCAAGCCACAGGCTCAAACAGATAGTGGTTGGCCAGCGCCATGAAACGCCGATTAAAGCGCCGCTCCTTGCCAGCATAGATCGCATCGACCACCGTTTTCAGGTTGTCGTATACCATGCGCTTCGGCACCCCGCCAAAGTAAGCGAAGGCTTGACGGTGCGCATCCAGCACCATTTCCTGCGTTTCCCGTGGATAGGCCATCACGAACATCTGACGACTGTAGGTTAAGCGGAAGTGGGCGACCTTAATGGTCTGAACCACGCCGCCCAGTTCAACGGTTTCATGGCTCCAGTCGAACTGGCAGGTCTCGCCTGCTGGAAAGGCCAGGGGGACAAAAGCTTGCTTGATGGTGGGATGGGGAGATCGTTTCTTCTTCCAACCCTTAACGTAGCGCTGCACCGCCGTGTAACTGCCTTGGTAGCCCTCAACTTGCAGACATTCATACAGGCGTTGCGCGGTGCGTCGTTGTTTTCGCGGCAAATCCGCTTCTTGCTCCAGCCAGGCATGTAACTGCTGATGGAACGAACCCAGCATGGGGTGGGGTTGATGTTGGCGCTGATACGCCGGCGTTTCGACCGTCTTTAAATGTTTACGGATGGTGGGGCGGGATAGCTTAAAGGCGATAGCCAGTGAACTGATAGTCTCTTTCTCGACTAGATGACGCCGTCTGATTTCGGCAATAACGTCCATTTGTAACACTCCAGGATTCTCCGGCAAAAAACCGGACATTGAACAACCTGGGGTGGAAACTTTTCAACGCTCTTTTCCCCAGGACCCTGGAAAGTTTTGCACGCCGTTTAGCAAATAAAAGACGATCCAATCCATCTAAAATTACGGTCATTCGCGGACGCATAAGGCCGGTTACAAGCTCACGCCAAGGATTGTTTAAGCTGAGCTGGTCACGCAGCTCCGAAAAATCGTTGATTGCGAGTATTCGCGGATCGAGCCATAAAACAGGTTCACTTTGGGCACGATGTTCCGCCCAATGGCGAGCGGCCACTGATTTACCGCCACCTTGCTCTCCCAGCAGCACGACTACGTGGTGATTTGCAAATTCTGATTCGATTGTTTGTAAAAGATGGCTGCGGGGAAGTCGCGTTTTTCCTCCTATAACATCAATCACGGATTGCCAACGTTCTTTGGAATCAGTCCATAACCGATTCCAGTCGGCGGCATAATCGGGATGGTCTTTGAATGGAAAACGTTGTCGTAATGAACGAAGTACGACGGAAAGATCGATGTGACCTCTATCCACGCGGTGCCGGTCGACCAAGTAAACAAGAGCTTCCCAAAGCTTTGTTGCGGTTTGTAGGTCTCCGGTTTTCAGAATTTGTCGGCATAACCCTAAGGCGTGTGCTTTGTCGGTGGAATTTGGGTCTTCCAGATTTAGGGAGAGCACAGAAACGCAACGAAGTAACTCGGGGATCTTTTCTGTTCCGATCTGGTATTTTGCGGCTAAGTCGGTAGGACAGGCAAAGCTTTGGAACATCGCTCTGGCGTTGTCAGACAAGTCTTCATTAGCAAGCTGCTTCACCATCTCTACGGGTTTTCGAACGCAGGCGGCTTTAAGTACTGAAAAAAGACTGTCCCGCGTGGTAGAGGGCAATTCGGCAGTAATGTTTACAAACCGGTCAGTCTGTGGAGAAAACGGGTTATTTTTAGTTTCAAGAAACTGTGACCAGCAACGCTCTACGAAGTCTTCTGGTGCTTTTCTTGCCGTGAATTGGCGATTGCTTTTAATGGAAATAGCGCAACGATGACTGGTATCGCCCATTTGGAAAGTCAAAAGCAAATCATCGAGCCTCCAACCATCAGGTTCAGTTTGAAATGCCAGCTGCCTCAATGAGCCGAGATTCTCATCTAAAGGCGGAACACCTGCCAACATGTGAGTAAGAAACCATGCTCCAACTTGGTTTTCGAAGCTGAAACCTTTGCCGCCGGTCAGATTAGCTGATTGCGTAGCAGTTGCTTTTTTGATCCAAGTTTCTAAGGTTTTTTCGGATACATTAAATTGTCGAGCTGTCTCGGCTATGGAAATATTTTGCTCCAAGACCAATTTGACCGCGCTAGCTCGATCTTCCTTTTTAACCACTTGTCTCGGAGTCTTTGCCATTTTCACTTTAATTCTAAAGGGCAGTAGGATGCGGTAAATAACATGCACCGCATCGTTTCGCGATTGGTGCGGTTCGCAAGCTCACTGCAACCCTACGCCTGCTATTGACAGGCCAGAGCCATGGGCACTTTCGAATTTTGGCCGCTTTTGAACCTACCGCTACGACCCTATCCGCCCAAGCTCACACAGATTCCAACTCTATTTTTACCTTTTTACCGAGCGCGGCGGCGGCGCTCACTAAGGTGGTCAAGGTTAAACTGGTATCTTCTTCGTCCAGCAAGCGATTAAGCGAAGCCCTGCTGGTGTGCATTTTTTTGGCCATTGCCGTTTTACTGAGTTTAAGCGCCGACATGCCTTCCGATATTTGCCAAGCAATGACCCGCTTGGCCGCTATCGCTGTCACTTCGTCAAGAATGGCTTCCTCGCTTAGGAAGTCGTCGAAGCTGCTACCGATATGAGGGTTTTCTTCTTGGTTAGTGTTCATTGCTTACCTCGTAATGCTTTCAATCTTTGTTTTGCCAAATCGATTTCCGTTTTCAGTGTTTTCTGACTTTTCTTGATAAAACCATGCAGCAAAATCATCGTCTGTTTATCGATGACAAACAGAACGCGGGCTATTCGGTTGTCCAGCTTAATTCTGACTTCCTAAATATCGCCGTCAAGATGATCGACTAACGGCATACCGAGAGGTCAACCGAATTGCACCGTTTTAATATCTTCGCCTATCGTTTTTCTATCTTGAGCGGATAATCCTTTCAACCATTCTCTAACGGGCTGGCTGCCGGCATCCGTTGCAAAAAATCTAACAGAAAGGATTGAGTTCATGTCGGTAGCGTATCAAAATTGGTACTTAACAACAAGATTGACTCTCCGAAACATTCGATAGCCGTTATCGCGGTTGACCGTATGCCGGCGACTGTTCGGCATTTAAAACCTCTATGACGATAGGACTTTATCACCCTACCGATCCGCCGGATGATTGATACCGTCACCGGTTCGCACTTCGCCCAAGGCCGTAAGGCGCAATCGTAGGGCGTTAATAGGTGTAGCCGTATGCGCCGCATGTTGGTCATTAACGTTTCGGCGCACTACGCTAAAGCTAATCAGCCCTACGCGGCTGAGTTTTACCATGGATCAACTATTCGACCGCTTTCGTTTACACCAAAGGCAGATATACATCCGTAATCTGTTCGTGTTCGGGCGTTTCAGGCACCCGTTTGATGTAATGAAAAAACAGTGGGAATTCCCGCAATTCCTCTCCGCTTTCCGGCAGCCACTCCCGGTAAAGGTAATAAACACTGTCGCTAATCCGGTCGGTCGAACCGATATGGCGCACCACGGCGCAACGTCCTCCCGGAATCAATTTGTTAATCACCCCTTGCGAGTTTTCCGGCACGGGTTGCTTGACCTCGCCACATACATCGAATCGGAATGATTCAGCGGGCGTGACAGTCGGGTCGTCATAGGCGATACCAAACGTCCGACTGCTGGCGATCGGCGACAAGCCGCTCTGCTTGCGCCAGTCTATGAAGCCTCTGACCGACTCCATTACCAGGCTGGGCGGGCCACGGTGCTCCAAGACGGCTATTGTGGTTTCTGAAAATTCGACGATGTTGACGTTCATCTGCGGACTCCTGATTCGTTGGGGTAATAGCATGCGCTCATTCCAAGGCTGCCATGCTGGGTGCTTTCGAAATTGAGTAGGCGTTTGTCCGAAGCATTTTTTGAATGCGCGGGAAAACGATTCCGCATTTAAGAAACCGGCCTCCAAGCCAATATCGGTAATGCTGCGCTGCTCCTGAAACACCAGTTGGTAAGAAGCCTTACGCAAACGCAATAACTGGATGTAGCGCGTCGTGCTCAGCCCGGTGTAAGCGGAGAATTGCCGTTGAAAGTGAAATCGGGAAAAATTGGCCTGTTTGCTCAGTTCATTGACCGACAGCGGCTCGAACAGATGCTTGTCAATGTAATCGAAAATCCTATCGAAGCGCATGGCATAGGCCGCGCTGGCCGTTTTATCGTCCACTTTCATACCTCCTCAATCGAGCGCTACTGTAACAAGCGCCGAATCATCTCGCCTGACTCAACGTGCTCAATTGACCAGAGGCATATCTAAAACAAATTCGCGCACTGCGGCGACGAATGCATCGGCTTGATCCTGCATGATGAAATGGCCACTGTTGTTGACGATGATATGCCACGAATGGCTGGACAGACGGGCCAGATCATCCTGTTCGGCCTGTTGAATTTCGGCGAGCACCTTTTCGGTTTCAACATCTTTGCCCGCTCTCGCCGCTTCGCGCGCGACTATATCCGGGTCCACCAGATTGCCAGCGGTTAGCACCAATAACGGCAGATTGCCTAAACTGCCTGGCGGCGGTGTCGTTGGATCTAGTCCTTGGCGCATCACGGCAATTTCATTGACCACCGCATGAGCGGTATCGGTGCGGTTTTGTATCGCGGTTTTCGCGACCAGGATTTCAGCCGGTAACGGAGAAGGCCGACGGTCGGCATCGGCGATGCCCAGCATCCTGACGATACCAAGCCACGATAACGGCTCGGCAAATAGGATCTGCAGGGCTTGTTTCCGATAATCCCAAGCAGCGTAGGGATACTGGTGCATGGGGCTTTGCTCGTGCGTCGAATCGACTAGAACAATACCCTGTGTCTGTTCGGGAAACCGGTGATAGAAAGCACGCACGTAGATTCCGCCCCGCGAATGGCCAACCAGCACAAACGGCGGGGCAATGCCGGCGTTGTGCAATAAGGCCTGCAGGTTTTCAGCCACCGCTTCCGGCTGGATGGCGGCGGCTATGGGGTCGCTCCAGCCCAGGCCTGGGCGGTCGTAGGCGCAAACGCGCATGGTCTGGGCCAGCTTGGCGTGAACCGGATACCAGCTCAACACGTTTTCGCCTAGGCCCGCTTCGAGAACCAGCGTTGGCGAACCGGAGCCCAGGCAATAGAGATGGAGATTCACGCCTTTCGCTGAAATCATGCGTCCTGGCGGCGGGAATGCGGCCTGGTCGGCTGCGGTTCTTTTGGCTTGATAAACGGTGCCCGTGAGCGCGGCGAGACTGCCGATGGTCAAACTTAAGAGCAAGTAACGCATACGCCGCGATAAAACAAATGTCATGTCAGCCAACGAGATAATGGATTGCGAACAATGAAACTACCTACATAAAACAGATACGCTGTGCGAATGCATTCACACTCTCCCAAAGTAAAGCGCGTTTGAATTCCGGACAAAAAGCGTTTGAATTCCGGACGGGGAATAAACGCATATTTGGCTTGAATTCAGGACAGGCAATAAACACTCAATAATTCCTAATTATCAGCTCGCGAGCGGGCTTTCTCCGGCCGCCGCCACCGACGGTATAATCGATGTCGACAGACTCGATCATCAGCTCGCGAAACACCTCGCGCATTTCCGGAATATCATTGACCGAGACAATCATCTTGCCCTTGATAGACTTAGCCAGACCGGCCATCTTTTCATACTCATCAAACGCAAACCCAACACCATAACCCTCTGTCTCCCAATAGGGTGGATCAAGGTAAAAAAGGGTATGAGGCCGATCATAACGCCTAATGCAATCATCCCAGGTCACGTGCTCAATATAGGCCCGCGACAACCGCAAGTGCGCAGCCGACAACTCCTCTTCAATCCGCAGCAAATTCAACCGAGGAGCACTGGTAGTTGCGGTGCCAAAGGTTTGATTAGCCACCTTACCGCCAAAGGCTAGCTTTTGCAGATAGTAAAACCTCGCGGCACGCTGAATGTCTGTCAACGTTTCAGGCGGAGACTCACGCAACCAAGCATAAATCTGTCGACTAACCAAAGCCCATTTAAACTGCCTTACAAACTCCTCCAAATGATGTTTAACCACCCTGTAAAGGTTCACCAATTCGCCGTTGATGTCATTCAATACTTCGACATCGGACGGTTGTTTCATAAAAAACAAAGCCGCGCCGCCGGCAAACGGCTCGACGTAGCATTCGTGATCGGGAAACAAAGGCAGAATAGTCTTAGCCAGGCGGCGTTTTCCGCCCACCCATGGAATAATTGGTTTTGACATGAGGCACCTCTTTACATGGCGCTCGAGGCGCGCTAGTGAGAGGCTCGACGGCCTTCAAATCATTCAGCGTTCCGCACCGGGAACATTTAATAGCCAAGCGAATAAACTCTGCCTCAGCCAATTTTCTACCGCAACAACCGCAACGTACAATTTCCATAAAAAGCCACTTTGAACTAGGCTTGACACGCTGTGTACACGGCGCGGTGCCAAGGCCAGAAGCAGCTCGCTCTGCGGATGGTGGCCGGCGATGGTGTTAGCGCACCATCGCCGGTCGCACCGTTTAATCACTCACCGAACACAGCTGGCCAGTTGGACAATACGTCATAATTCGATAAATCGGCAGCCGTTTGGATAGCGGCCTTATGCGCCTGACTAGCTGCAAACACCATGGCCTGTTGCAGCCCCGCGCTACTCACCAAATCAAACGCCACTTGCACGGTAATCGTCACGGACGATCCATCCATGGTGGACCACTGCACTGGTTGTCCACCAATCGTGATGTCATCGTTCATAGTGCCGCCGGCCGACAACACATCACGCGCTTTGTCTTTCAGGCCTAAATGCTGAGTCAGACTAAATTCATCCGAATGAAACCACTTGGCAACACCGCCAATTTGCACCGGAAACCCGGACCGCCAAAGTCGTGCCCGTTCGATGTCTACAGACGCAAACAATTGATCTCGTATAATCGACATTGACAACGGCTGCGGCAAAAACAGCCCACCAACAAACTGATCGCCAATATTTGCCGTATTGGATTCCACAAATCCGCCAATAGCGGCCTCGGATTCCACGACGTTAACTACCACCCCATTATTAATTTCAGCCAGCCTCATTGCTACTCCACCCATTCCGCTATAAACAATCCCGCCGAACCATTGCCACCGCCGCTGCCTAGCCCTATGCCGGCACCGCCGCCAGCGCCAAACCCGCTTGCATCGCTGCCCACTCCGACGCCTGTTTGCCCGCCGATACCCGCAACACCAAATGGCGTTGAACCACCATTTGGACCCACACCAATTGACACCGATGACACCGCAAAACCAAGGGCAGGAGCAATCTGAAATATATTTTTATGAGGCAGCGCCAGCGCAGCTGCATTCGCCACGCCTTGGAGCTGCCCGCCGTTGATCACTGCTGTTGTCGTGCCTAGGCCGCCAATGCCACCGCCAGCTGAATAAACTACACCGTTTATTGTTATCGTGGTGGCAATACCGGTGCCACCATTGGCCCCAGGTCCGCCGCCTGCGCCAGCCGCACCAATCACCACCGCGTAATTGGTACTAGGCTGTAGGCCGGCGATTAGGAACTCGATAGCAGCACCCGCACCGCCGCCCTGAGCCAAGGTAAATGCGGCATCCGATCCGCCACCGCCACCGCCACCACCAACCAGAGTCAGTTTAAAAACCGTTGAGGGGGTAATGTTGGCTGACGTTAAAAAATTGCCGCTGCTAGTAATCTTAATCAGCTTTGGTTGCTTAAGTATTTTGATGGCTTGCCGCAATTGAGTATTGTCCACTTTAGACAATACCAAGCCGGCGGACAGCACCACCTCAACAATCTCCCCTTGCACCGCATTAAGCCAATCATCTGTCAATTCGGTCGGTGCGCGATTTATCAACGCATCTTCGGAAACAAACTGGTTGCCGATATGCCCCGCGCCGTCAATCTTATGCATAACTCACCTCTCCACCGCTGCCGGTGATGTCTTCAAACCATAAAAATACGTGCGCCTGCTTAAACTCGGCCAACGCATCCCACAATACTTTCGGATCGACCACCGACCGGTAGTAACGCACCCGCAAAATGTACCGCCCGCGATGGCTCCAGCATCCATCACCTACATGGCTACCCACGCGCAGCGGCCGGGTAACTAAATGATCTACCTGCACCAATTCCACATGGAACGTCGTAGCCGGGCCAGCTGCGCTCCAACAGCGGTCGCCAACGTGACTGCCAACCGCCAGCATTTTTCGCGGCATCGTCTCGCTCACGCCGGCAATGGCCTCATTCGCTACGCGTCGATATTCGCTGATATGCCAACTGCTGATCTTAGGCCGGTGGGTTTCGATGGCGTTGTCCAAAACCAACTGAGTCGCCGCTTCGACACGAGCCAACTCAGGGGCCATGCCAACCAACAGGTCATGGCCCAACCCACCCACCGGCCAGCGCCACGCCGCGCCAGGCGGCAATAGGCCCTGTTCCGCAGCGGCAAATTCGCTATCCGTATGCAGAGTAATTTGCATTACGCCCACACCACCGGTTGCAATACAAACACCTCACCGGCGCCGATGGCGATATCCGCGAGCGGTGCGATGCGGGTGTACTGGGTTGTCACAGTGGCAATAGCCGCATCGATCTCCGCCATCGCTAACAACGACGTCTCGCTAGACTCTGCCAGCACCAATGCCGACAGCGCCGCCGTGATGGCGTTACGGTTATCTACCGTGTCGTAGCCGGGCAACAAATCAATCGTAATAGTCACGGCACGCACCAATGGCGCAACCACAGACCAATCCGCCGTCGCCGGGGCAATGTCGGTTAAATACGCAGATACCGCAGCCAGCACAGCCGGAGACGGCAGACGATTTAATAAACCGTTACAAATCGGCCGCACAATCACCGTGCCCAGACCAAGCGCCTGTGGCTGAACCAATGCGGTCGTAATAGAAGGATGGGCTGACTTGGCCCAATAGCGATAATCATCCGGCTTGCCGGACCGCGCGCCGCGAGTCACCATCGTGCGCCATTCATCCGCGACCCGTGCCCGCCAACTCTCCAAGGTTTCTTGTTCAGCGCCGCCGGTTAAGCCACCAATAGCAACAGTCAATGTTCCGGATATGCCAGGAACCGGGTCGACCAAGGTTAAAGTCTGTGCGGCCAACATATTGCCGGCGCTGCCGGCCGTATTACAGCGCGCCGATACCGGCGTGGAGCCGGCGCCCAGCGTTACCGCAGCCAACACTGTGTAATCCAGGCCATTCTGGCCGCGCAGCACGGTCTCGGCCAGCAAACTGGTACCGACGGTACCGGTCGCTAACACATTACCGGTTGCCGCAGTGGCACCCAGGCGATCCACGCCGTATAGCGCAGCCCAATCGTATAAGCGCTCCAGCTCGCAGGTCAGCGGGCTGCACTGCTTATCGATCCACTCCAAATTGCCATGCTGAGCGTGACACGCCCGCGCCCACATCGCCGCCAACGGCCCACGCAGCACCGCCGGCACGGCTGCCAGATCGGTTTCGATGCGGGCTTTTAATTCGACATAGGACGGGCGGACGTAATCGGTCACAGGGGTACACTCATATTAAAAATGCGACCATTATGCAAACCGGTGATGATCATAAACACACTGGAAACGTTTCCAGCGCCGGCCTGTTCGCTTACAGATACTTCGGTCAGGCCATGATCGAGCAAGGCTTGTTCAACCATCGATAACGCCTCGCGCCTGGCCGCATCGCTTAGCCCTTGCCGACGCACATGCCAAATGCCGGTACCCGCTTCCGGATCGGCCCACCAGCCGCGCCGCTCATAACGATCCGGCACGCGGCTGGCGGGCGCTTCCGCGTCGGTAAACAACACGGCATACACCAGCGTTTCAATCGCCGCCTGCGTGTCGTTTAGCGCAGGATCATCGAATTGCAGGTCGAATACGCCGATGTCGATTTGGACTAGTTTCAACATTCATCAGCCTCGATTTTGTTTATCACCGCTTCAAGTTCCAATGCGGCGTTCGCATAACAATAGGCTATGCGCTCAAAGGCTAAGCGCTCTTCTTCATCCTCTTCTAACTTCGCACAATCCAATCGCTTCTTGGCACGCAACTTCCATTTATTCACTAATTGGTTCAGTTCTTCTTTCAACATATCAATTCACCGCGCTAGTAGGAGTGCCGGGAGTACTGCTGTTATGGGTATGAGCGTCGCTGACGTCCTTGCCGTTGACATCCAGACCGCCGGTAATCGTCACCCCGTTACCAACCTCCAGAGCGCCGGCTATTTTGACGGTAGGGGTATTGTTGATAATCAAATCGTGCCCACCGCCCTCGATCACAATGCCATCGCGGCCCAGCTTGATGCTATGCCCCAACTCGTCGTCGTGAATAGCCACTTCGCCTTCCTGCAAATCCATTTGATAGCGCTTGTCGCCAATCAGAATGGCCACGCCATAACTGCGGTCGCCGCCGGGGAACAACAAATATGCTTGCGCACCGGGTTTTGGCCGATAACTAAAACCGTACATTTCCACCCTAGCCAAGTTATCCAACACCTCGCCATCCAGGACTTTAGCTTGAACCCGATCAGGCCCAATCAACGTCGCCACGCCATGCGCAAACAGCAACTGCAACCTAGCCCAAATCTGTTGCATAAATCACCTTATCCTGGGCTTTGTTAGCTTTATGTTTGGCGCCTTTCTTAGCCTTGCCGCCAGTCTTTTCTTCGCCGATAAACGCCTCGCGCTTCATCACGGTCAAGCGCGTCATGCTGCCGCGCTGGTCGTCCAAGGTAAACGCCCGCTCACCGATCAAATAGACGCCGTCGATCTCTTCATCCGGAATAATTACCCGCACCTGGGTGTTGATGTCCCACACGCCACCGGCATGGGTCCAACCGTATACGTCCAGATCGATGCGATGCGCGCGGGCTAGCCGGCGATTACGTTCCAACGTCGCCCGGCGGTCGCAGCCGCCGAGGCCTTGGCCGGTTTTGTCTGCCAGAATATGCAAGGGCCGGAAATAGCCGATACCGCCATCTTTTACCGCGCCTTTCAGCGCCTGGTCGCTCGCGTAGTCGTAACCTTTCACCAAGTAATCGCTAAAGCGCAGCTTATATTCGTCCACCACGGTAAAGCTCTCAACCTGCTCGCCGTACACGAGTGTGGCCACCGGCGCCGTCTCGGTCGGTTTGGTCAGCAATAAGCCGCCGTCCGGCGTCGGATACAACAACAGATTGGCGGCGCGGGCGGCATTGATCAGCGCGTTGCTCGGCGACTCGCATTGCATGGCAAAATCGGGCACTACGGCGGTGTCGGCGTCGATCTTTACAGGCACGTTAAACGTGCTGCAAAGCTGCTTCACAATATCGCCCAGCTTCAGGCCAGACAACGTTTTGGAATACTGGCAATCGATCAGCTCACGCCCCAATGAGCGGGCGTCAATCGCTATGCCGTGGCTGTTGGCATCCACATGCCGGTTAATCACATCCGGGCGGATCGTGGCGACGACAGTATCGGCAATCAACACCTCGATCACCGTATTGGCATCCACGCCCAAGCGCTCACCCGTGCCGGGACGGGTTACCGCCAGATTAACCGAGGCGGCCAGATCGTCAACCGAGGCGCTGATATGCACATTCTGCCAATAGGCATAGCGCTGGCCGTTGAAGCGGATCTCAACCATACACCCGCCCACGCACAAATAGCGGATGCCGCACACCGTTGCGCGCTAAAAACACATCCTCATCAATCTGTAGCCGATGCGCCAACACGGTAGATGGCAAATACCCGACCAAGTCGCGCACTTGCTGCGGCCGTAAGTCCTGCGCCATCACCGCTTCCACCAGCGCAGTGCGGGCTGTGACAGCCGCTTGAAACACCGCATCCGGCAAGGTGGGTAGCAAGGTATCGTAAGCCGTATCGATCGCCGTCAGCGCTGCCGTGCGGTCCGCTTCGGCCCGATAATCCACCAGCGCCACCCGCATTGCAGCGGCCAAAAACAAACGACTTTGCAAGGCGGCGTCGCGGGCCAGATTGCCGCGCACCGCGCTATCGGTCGCAGCCACGCCGCTAACATTGTTGTAAGCCGTATTGGCCGACAGCGAGACTAATCGGGCGACTAATCGGGGTCTGTCGGTATCGGCCAGACCGGCATCGTCGGCGCCCACACCAATGGCATTGGTTAAGCTCCGCAACGCATTGGCATAATTTCCGGGGATAGCAGCCAGCGTACCCAGATCGCCTTTGATGCCGGATACCAAGCCCAGCAGCTGGCTAGACCACGTCAATGGCAAGGTGGCAAAGCTGATCGCTTGCCGCACAAATTCCAGCTTGCCTTGCACTTGCGCCACAAACGCCGATAAGCCGCCGGCACTCATCGCCGACAAATCAAAATCGCCCACCGCCGCATCCGCAAAACCGTCAATGCTGCTGACGGCGATATCGACTTGATCGGGCGTCGCTTCCTGGGGTTGTTCGCCGCCCACTACCCAGCTTATCGACACCGTACAAAAGCCGTTGGCATCATTGCTATCCCGCCGCGACCAACTAACAGGCACCACCCAAATCCGGCCTAACCAGGGATGCAACAACCAATCAGCACCGGGTTGGTTCAACGCCTTTATCAGTTCAACCGCTTCCCGGTCGTAATCGTTGCCGATGAAATAGGCGTTCAGCTGAAAATCGCCAGCCTTGCCGCCCATGTCTTCCACCACCGGCTCTTCCGCGCCGGGAAATTCATGCACGGCTTTTCTGCGGCCGCCCTTGGCTTCATGGCTATCAGTCAAAAACTCAATGTCACGCCAGCGGGCATTGCTCCAGCGGTCGCGGTAGGATTCGGCCATCAGGGCGCTCCATTAAACAGGTTGCCGGTATTGCCCTTAGTGGTGACGCTGACCCGGTCCGACTTGGATTTTTGCTTAACCATAAAGCCGGGCGTGATGGATTCCACGGTTAAATGCACCTCGGATTTTTGACCGGGCTTATTAAAGTAATCAGCCAACGCGGTGCCGAGCGTGGCGTTTTTATCGCCGGTGCCCCATTGGGTTAATTTATCAATGCCGGGCCTCACTAACATATCACCCACCAGATAACCGCCTGCTCCAGCACCGGCCACGGCCAAGCCGGAACCGGCCGCCGCCAAAGCACCACCGCCAAACTTAGTGGCCAACTCGGCAAACCGGCCACCCTTGCCGCCGCCCAAGGTCACCGCCGATACGCCAGCGGCCACACCCAGCGCCACAATGGGCGGCGTGGCACCCACCACAGCCGTGCTTAACGCCGGATACTTTTGCGACAGATCCACAAAGATTTCCGCCGCTTTGCTAATCGTTGGAATCAACTGCTCCATCGCCGCTTTTTGCTTGATGGCCATTTCCTGCTCGGCATTGCGCATAGCGGCAGCGCCGGTGCCGGCCAGGGTTTGGTAGTTGACGTCGTTAGCGCCAAACTCGGTATTATTTTGGTTGATAAATGCGCCGACGCGATTGGTCAGGCCTTTATTACGCATGCCAAACAACGCACCGCGCGCCTGCATGTCTTGGAAGAACTTGCCAATCACGCCGCCTTCCGACAATTGCGAGATAGACTCGATGGCCGCTTGCTGATCGGCTTTATTGCCGGACTTTTCTAACTTGCGCAGCGCCGCTTTCATCTGCGGATCGCGCTCGGCAATCTTGTCGATCAAATTCAGCCAGGCGTCAATCGCATCGACACCCTTGATGCGCTGATCGATCAGGAACTTATTCAAATCGCCGCCGCCCGCCTTTTCAAAATCCTTGGCGGTATCACTCGAATTCAGCTTGGCTAACAAATTAATAACATTGCGACCAGCCTCATCAGTGCTACCCGCAGTCATAACCGCGGCCTGATTCATCGTCAGAATCTTTTGCAAGCCTGGGAGACCGACCAGCCCTGTCTTTTGCGATAGTTGAGCTGGCAAATACTTCGCCAGGTCCTTGATCTCGAACCCACCGGCCTGCCCAGAGGCCGTGACCATATTCAAGGCCCGCTTAAGCTCACCCTCGTTCGATGCGATGCCATTCGCAACTAAAGCGCTCGTCAAATTCGCGATGTCAATCGGTGCCGCGCCTGACCCATAGGCAGTGCGCATAATCGTCGGCAAAAAAGCCATTGCCTTATTTGTACTACCCAGCCCATCTTTACCAATTAACGCATCCAGCGCTTCTGCGGCCTGATCGCGCGTACCACCGCCGCCTTTCTTCAAATCGACTGACTGATTGATGACACCCTCAAGCTGCTTTGCGCCTATCAATCGCCCAGTAACGTCACGCTCTCGAAACGCCGTATTCGCCATGCTGGCCAGCCGCTCATCAAACGACATCGCCTGCATCACCGGCGCTTTTAATGCATACCCCGCCGCCGCGACGCCCGCACCCACGGCCACGCCCGTGCGTATCCGCCCTTGCGCCGTTTCAAAATCCTTTGCGGCCTTGGCAGCTGTTTGCTGCTCGGCGGTGAGCTTTCCCATTTCGTTGGTCAGCTTGGTGATTTTTTGCCGAGTCTTTTCAGCGGCGCGGGTGAGTTGGTCTTGGCTGAGTGTGCCGGATGCGGCCAGGCGCTTATAAGCGGCTTCTGTTTGTTGGATTTCGCGTTGGATTTTTTGCTCGGAACGCATGCCCAGGGTTTCGCGGGCCAGGGATAGCCGCTCGAAGGAGGTGCGTTGCTTGGAATTGGAGCGCTCGACAGCGCGTTCGGTTTGCTTGGTGACTCTATCGACGTGGGCGGTAAATTTGTCGAGACCGGCGCTTGCGCCTTTATCGACGAACTTTAGTCGTAATTCGGCCTCGGCGGCATTGGACATAAAAAAAACTCCGGTCACGGGATGTAACCGAAGTTTATAGAGGCGGGTGCACGGCAGTCAGGCTGGAAATGTTTCCAGAGACCACCGCGTCAGATTATCTTTATTATTCAAACGTCCTGCCATCCATCGCCGCCGCCACCTTGGCCCACATGAACAATTCGGCCAGCGGCAAGGCTTTGGCGATGGGTAGCGGTTGATTCAACACCTTGGTCACCAACGCCACGGCTATGACGATGCGTCCGACTTTTTTTCCAGGGCACTCTCCGCGTCGCCGGGCTTCGGAAACGCCTCCAGTTCATCCGCCAGCATCATGTCGGTGGCGATCTTCTCGGCCCGCAGATAATCCGGCCCGCGCAGCTGCTCGATTAATGATTCGTCGGTGCCGGTCAAACTAGCGATCAACGCTACCCGCTGCGCCACACCGCCGCGTTTGTCGTATGACAGGTAGTCGGCGGCGGTGGTGTAGTCGCGGAATTTGAGTTCGGTGATTTGGGTTTTGCCAAAGCTTATGGGGTTTAATAGTTTCATGATTTCAATTCTCCATTCTTTCTGCTTTATGCGCCGTAATAAAACTCCGGCCACGTCACATCATCTATCAACCCTTGTGATTTTTTTAACGCGACATACTCGTATATAGAACGAACAAGCTCCGTTGATTCAATTGACCCTGCAATATTTTGTGCACGGTGATTGAAATATACTATTGCAGCCCCTCTATCTATAGCGGTATCGATATTGCTCCGCAGTGCCGCTATAGTATTACCGGCCCAATTGCCGATTATTGGGGCTACCATAATATTAGGTGGATAGGCACCCGCGCCCAGTATCATATACCCCGGCGAGTTTGTCGCTTCCGTTGTTCTCGCGCCAACGATACCTAGCTCAGATGACATTCGATTGACAACAGTCATATCACCCGTGATGCCACCAGCGGCAAAATATTGACCCTGATTAAAGGTAAAAAACTTAGACCCCATCTCACCAATTGACCCTAGAAACGACTTGATAAAATCCTGAGCCTTTTTTGCATTAGCAATGCATTGATCAGCATTCATGCTATTGAACCCAATTGTGTTACGTGGTACGAACGCATTTCCTTCATCGGCCAGCTGAAATATTTGATTACTTGTCATCCGGCCGGGTACGTTTTGCTCGCCCTCAGTGACTGAAAATGTTGCTCTTAAATTCAATGCATTTAATAATTTACGATTGACATCCCATTGCTCGGTATACGTGCCGTCGGTCATAAGCAAAATCTTGGCTTTCGCTCTATTATTAATCCTAACTTTATCGATGGCTATTTTTGCATTGTTGGCTCCGCTTGCATTTAAAAACGAAATTCTAACGGCATTAATAGTTTGGTTTCCCCAATCGACAGTACCAGCGCCAACCCAATCAGATGAACCTACTGATATCAGATGCCAGCCGTTCTTTTTAAGATTTAACCCCCCTACATTACTGACGCCATATGAGTAGCTATAGTTATTGGCGAATGTTGCATCACCCATTGATAGCCTAATTATTATGGAATTGATTAATGTATAGTCGTAAACATAAACAGGCACAAGAAGTGACGGGGCGCCCCCAAGAGCCGCTCTAGCTGCGGCTAAATTATACGTGAGATTGATTGTTGCGCCCGATCCTCCAGAATTTACAACCTCGACAGTACTGGCAGAATCTTCATACCATTTTAAATTTACGTTATCAATCTTGGAACCAGCGGCTCCAGCGAGCGACATCCCTGCGGCGAGGACGGAACCAGTATCCAAGACCACCTCACCTAGAGACGTTTGATAAAAATCCCCCGCAGAAATATAATTGTTCCTCGTTCCATGAGCTAATAGACTCGAGCCCGTACAAAAAAATCTAATACCTCCAATTATGACAGGACCCCTGCCATATCCAGAAACTCCGCCATCATCATCAAACTCCTTTATCGTATTAAAATCCCACGCTTGCCGCTCTGCGTTACCCATATCGCCCCCTACGCAATCCGCTCAGATGTATTGCTCATGATGGTGATCTTGCTTTCACCATCCCCCCAGCCCGCCGGATCTCCAGACCTAAACGCTTGCGACATCATGTAAACCTGGCCGCTGGTTAGGCGGATCGTCACGTCCTCGTTTTTTATCGCGTTGATCGCGTCCAGATCCACGCCAGCCTGAATGTTGATATTCAGCTCAAGCACCGCCGGCTTATTGCCGGTCAAAAAACCGCCGTCTTGAGGCAGCCGACCGGGCTTGTGCTCGCGCGATTCGCCTGCCGGGGTAAACGTGCCCGGCTGGGCGCCCAGCGGCAGCTTGCCGATAGATGGCACCGAGACGGTGCGGATGTTATTTAATTCAGCCATGGTTTAAATCTCCCATAAAGTGCGTTTAACCTGTTTTTAAATCCCCCTTGGTCCCCCATTGTTAAAGGGGGAGATAACCCCCTCTTTGCCAAAGAGGGGCAGGGGGAGATTTTTAAACCCGCTTAACAAACTGCGCGCGGCCAGCCAATATTTTGAATGGCGACAACGGCACCGGCGTGTCCCTGAAATTAAATCGGGATGGGTTGTCCGGGTCTTGCTCGACATACAAATTAGCTTTGTAGTACACGTACTTTTGGCACCACCCATATTCGCGCACCAACACGTTTTGGTAATGGCTCAACAAAAGCGAGGTGACCGAGTCCACGGTGGTGATGCGCAGCCCAGGCTTATAGCCCTCGTTGGTTTCCGCTGCCGCTGTGCCGGTAAAAGCTTTTTTGGCAGTGGCGATTTGCGATTCCCTGATGCGTTCCATCACTTCGGGCGTGTTGATGTCCAGATAAGCGTCATCGGCACTGCTATCCGGCGCATACTGGTGCATCGTAATCAAGCTTTTGATGTAGCAGTTGCCGTCCGGCGCCACCCTCATCACCGACATACCCTTAAACAACAGGCTGTTCGCGGTTGGGAAATCGTCGAAATACGTCACGCCAATGGCGCCCGGCAAAGGTACATCTTCCAACGATCTGACCGGATTGGTATACAAAAACGGCCCCGCCGCTGCAGCCAAAATTGCAGACATCTCCCACGTCGGCGTGGGGTTAATCTCCAACGCCAGGTCGCATACGTGCTCGTAGTTTTTAGTCTCGCCAAACGTCATCGTTGCCGCCGCATCGCCACGATACGTGGTAAAGGCTCTAAATCCGCCCTGCACCGGCGGTTGGTAACGACGTTGGCTTTCTGCGTGCCAGGCAGCCAGCGTAGCGGCATCGTTAATGCCAAGCGCAATGTAGCGATAGCGGCGGTTGCTGCCCAGCAGCGTTGGCAGGTTACCGGGTGCCGGATCGCCAGAGCCGCCGGTCATCGCAGTAAGCGTCAAACCCAGGCCGGTCGGTTTGATTTCGCCGTATAAATTCAGGCGAATATCGATATTGTTGCCGCACGTGCCTATATGCCGAGCGGTTAGCGTGACAACGCTGGCCACTGCCGCTGCCGTGACCGGGATGTCCAAATCGGTAAACGCCGCTGCAATGGCGGTAGCGATTTGCGCGGTGGTCATGCCCGTGGTAATGCCCACATCAATCAACTTGCCGGCGACATATAAAGCAAGCGTACCGTTTGCGGTTGCCGCAGCGGTAACAGTAATGTTACCGGTCGCCGCCACGCCAGCCGGGTTATCGGCATACGGCAGCACGTAAACGTCAAAGTACTCATCCACCGCCCGGTAACGTGCGGCCATTTGCGCTAGCATGGAGCCGACGCCAAATTTTTGCTGGGCATCAAACACGGACGTGATGCGGACAATTTCGCCGGCTGGCGCCGTGCCGGCTGCCAGTTTTTGACCTACCAGCAGCACGGCGGGAATGTTATCGCCCAGGCTGGCCTGGCTGCCGTCGATTTCGATGTAAACGCCCGGATAGCGCAGCGAGGCGGGAATGTAATCAAATGCCATGCTCATAATGCAGGTGCTCCTATGTAATTCAGGCTGTCGTAGGGGCCTGGATCGGGTAAATAGTTGGTAATCAGGGCGTCGAACTCGTAGCGGTCACGCCAATAAATGTCGCCGTCGGTGTATTCCAGCACTTGGCCGCCGCTGAACTGGATAGGCCGTACATTGGTATCAATCTCCCAGCCGAGCAGCAGGGTTTTCACCGCTAGCCGGTATTGCAACAACACGTCGTCCGTCTCGCCGGGGCCATGTCTGCGAACATTCTCAATAGCAATCACGATGTCTATGCCCAGTGTCACGTTCTCGGCCCGCTCGCCGGCGTGGCTCACCTTGTCTGCGGCGCGTATTACCCAACAGGCCGGCAGTGGTAACGCCTCAGGACGCACTTGGGCAAACTCGGCCGCACCGGCCACTTGCCTAAACCAGGGCTGGGCAAAATCGGCGGGCTTGGGCGTCAGATGCGCAATCAAAGGTGTCAGCGAAATCATTACCAGTCCTCAATCACGGTAGACGATGACCCATAACGCCGCGCCGAGCTTTCGAACTGCACCAGGTCTTCCGAGACAACCGGATCACCGGGCAGCGTCGGCTCGGGCGGGATCAAATTCAAGGTGCCGTTGGCGTGGGCTTTCAGCGTGTCGATCACGCCTTGGTAGGCTTTCGCCACGTCGTCCGTCATGCGCTCCGCGCTTTGCAGGTAATACAGCGCCACGGTAGACGACAGCCGGGCCACCAGTGTGGTGTGCAGCGTGTCCGGCAGGCCGTAACTCAGCAATAATGCATCGGCATCGGTCAACGCTGTATCAATCGCATCCAGCGCCAAGGCCAGCGCGACTTGTTCATCAGCGGTGTAGCCGGTCAAGTCGCCACCGTCGATGGCAACCCGCAGCGCCGCTTCCGGCAGCATGGCTTTATCGGCCGGTACCGCCAGTTGCGCTACGCGGCGCGCATTGCTGCGGGCCAGTAGATCGGCGCGGGTGGCGAAGGGCATTAGCCGGCTACCGCTTGGGTTTTAACTTGGTTCCAGGCTTGGTCGCGTTCAGCGGCCAGCACTTTGAAACCGGCCAACGCAGACACAGCATCGATAACCGGCTTACCATCGCTTAACCAGTGCTCGGCGTTGTTGGGGTCGAGTTGTGCAATGGCCGCTTTGATCGTTTCGAGACGGGTATCAACACCCGCTTCAGCTACCGAGGCTTGCGTCGTTTTGGCAGCGGATAACTCGGCCCCGGCTTCATCCTGGATGGCCTGGGTTTCCTGTTGACTACCAGGAATTTTCCCTGCGTCAGCACCACTGGTGACTTCCGGCGCATCGGAGGTTGAATCGGATGGGTCATTAATAACCCCGTTAAGGCCAGAATCTTTAACATCGTTTATCTCCGTTGCCTGCCCATCAGCAGCGGACGCCGTGCCTACTTGCTCACTATCTCCTTGTGCGGCGTCCGCCGAGTTCTGCTGCGCTGTGCTCTCGGTGGGTTGTATGGGGTTGCCGCTGGCTTCCGGAGCGGCGGTTTGGACGGCGGCGGCCACCTCAACCAACACGGTCGGGGTTTCGCTCACTTCCAGATAGGGGTCTTCTTCCAGCGCGGCGCGGGTGGCGGCGTCGATGTCTTCCAGCTCTTTCCAGGTCTGGGTAAACTCAATCGCGCAACGGTGGCGCTTGCTGATTTGGCTGCGTGGATTAACGCGGACATAAACTTTGGGCATTTCAGTCTCCTAATGCGAGGCAATCAAATCGGCGCTTACGCTACCCAGGGGGTAACCAGCAGCTCGACCTTTTTGTAGTTGATGTTGTCTTCGCCGGTCGCGAGGGTACGTTTGGTCAGCAGATTTTCAGCGGCGACACGATTGGTTGGCCCGCAAACCAGCAGATTAGGCACCGTGCCCAGCTTGATACCGCCGTCGCCAGTTTGGGCCAGCATCCGGTCGTAAAGGGCCGCAAAGTTGGTGGCGTCCAGCGTGGCTTTACTGCCGTAGCAGCATTGCCAGAAACCATAAGCCGCCGCTCCGCGCCATCTGCCGCCAAAACTGAACACGTCGTTTTCGAAGACATTGGTAGACTGGTTGGCATTAGTTTGCGACTCCAGCGTAGCCGGGACGCGCTCTTGTAAGATCAATGCCGGCGCATTGGGCGCGAACAAATACCACGGCGCGCCGGCACCGGCTTGAATGTTCGAGGTGGCGGTAACCGCACCGGTACCGTCAGTGTTGGCATACACCGGGTGATCGGTATCGAAAAAGAACTGGTCGTCGTAACAGTTGGTAGACCAGCCAGCCAGCAAGGCCGAAAACATGATTTCATCCATCAGCCGAGAGGCTGCTTCGCCGTGACCATAAGCCACTGTGGCGTAATGACCGAAATCATCGTCTTCCACGTCTGTACGTTGCACATCAATAGTGGCCTCGTACTTATCGTTGGTGACGGTGGCCGTTATGCTCAGTGCGCAGGGATTGGTGTTCGTAGTCGATCAGCGTGTCGTTTGCACGGTCGCGCAAACGCAAGATGACATTGGCGGCAATGGACGCATCCAATTGCCAGGCTTCGCAGTCGTAGGGACGGCCATCGGTGGCGCGAAATGGACCGACCGGTAGCAGATGCGCTGTAGTGGGCGCAGCAGCATCGGCAGCAATTTCAAAAGCCAGAGCGACAACTTTGACGGCGGGTTTGGACATGACGACCTCAACAATTCAGTTGCGGTCAGTATCCGGATTTGGGCGGGTGTAAACGAGGCTGGAAATGTTTCCAGGGGGATGGTGTTAGTATTCGATTCGATACCGTCTGATAACGCAAACGGAACCGCGTTCAAAACCCGTTTAAAAACCCGTAGAAACGTTTAAAGACTTTTGGGATAGATAACGGTGGCGGGATATGGCGTTATGCGGCTTAGAGGGGCTGTATTTCAATTAGGCAGGTTGTCGATTATCGAAATCCCAAACACCACCCAATCCGTCTGCTGCGCAAAATTCAGTACGTAGGTGATCTTTGCCATAATTTCCCGGCCTGTCATCCTATCGTTGATTTGATCGTATTCGCAAAGTATCACGGTGTCGCCCTTTTGAAATCCTCGATCGCGATTATTGCGTATTTCAAAGAGCTTTTCATAACGCGCGGTTGCCTCAAAAAATGCGGGAAACGTTTTTAGGTGATGAATCATTGTCGATCTCCGTTAATAAAACAAAGCCCCGTAACATGGGGCCAATCGGCCGATTCGCCAGCGGGAGGTAAAGCGCCGGGTCGACTGCGGGTGTTTTTTGTCTTAGCTCACCGCCCGCTGGAGCCGTTGCCGCCGAGCGGCTTGTTTGGGTCAATCGAATAAATCCACCTGCATGCCGGTGTCGGCCTGGCGGCGGATATTGGTAATCTGCCGGCTGCTCAAATTGAACTGCCGGGCTTGACGGGCAATACTCTCGCGATGCGCGTTGTTGATGATCGCGGCGTTGCGGTGGATATTCAGCAACTTGTCGGGCTTGGGACACCAAAACCGGCGATTGCTGTCCAGGTGCGGTTCTAACAGATGTGCCAGCCGGGCCAACTCGTCATCACTCAAACCGAGTGCCGGCGATTTGTGGATAATGCTGGCCCGCTTGACGGTCAGCACCACCGCTTGCCGCTTCATCTCCAGCAAGTCGGCATGCGGTGGCAGCGGCGATAGTTCGCCCCAAACCTGCTGTCGCGTGACGTGCTTGTTCTCCGGATGCTGGCGTTGCACGTAGCGGTCTATCCAGGCGTTAAACGCGTCGGCAAACTCCATCAGGGTGGGCGCTTGCATCTGGCCGGCTTTAACGGCCTTGATGGTTTGCGGCAGAAACATGTAGTCGCGGTTGTCGCGCTGCTTTAGCTTGGCGATGACTGCGTCGCGGTTTTCCACCTCGGCATTCAGGTTTTGATTGCGCCGTTCTGCGGTTTTTAACAAGTCGCGCAGTTGGTCGTAGGTCATGGTTTCCGCTTCGTCGAGGACGTCGGTACCGTTCTCGGCGACGCGGTCAATCACTTCTTGCGGCATCTTGGCGAGTAGCAGGGCTTGTTTCTTGCCGATAGCCAACATCTTGCCGCGCTGATTCTCGGGTAGTCTGGCGTAGTATTTGGCTAACCGGATGCACTCGTAAACACGCTGCTGCGGAAGTCCGGCTTTATCGATCCACTCTTTAAAATTCTCGACTCCGCCGGGCGGAGTCGTATTTTTTAGCGACTCCTGCGCTGCCCAAAACGCGACACCGGCTTTGCAGGCCTGCACCAAGCTTTTGTTTAAAGCATCAACACCTGCGGTTATAAACTCTTCGGCAGACATCGCGACCAAACCAAAATCAGCCAAGCAGGTTTGCAACTGCGCGGTATCGCCGCCGTTAAGCAGCGGCACTAAATCGCTATCAAACGCACTGCCGTCAATCACTTCGGAAACGGTAGGCAATTGGATACCCTTATCCAGCTCTGGCAAGGGTGACGAACCAATGCCCAAATCTATCTCTTGTTCAGACATTGCTGGTCTCCTCGATTAGCTTGTTCAATTTCTCGGCAATCTCACGACCCTGGCCAAAGTGGGCGCGGCTGGTGCCGCGAATGACGTTTGAGGCATTTCGGTAGCCGTAGCCCTCTGCTTTGGCCCATTTTTTGAGGTTTGTCCCACGTTTCCATAACGCGTGGATCGCCTTGTCTCTATCGACTGCTGCTGTCATGTGATAAGCTCCTGTTGTGTAATTCAGTTGCGTACATTGTGGTACTCGTTTGAGTACTTGTCAACATTTATTTGGTATCCGTATGAGTACTATTGGTAATAGATTGAAAGAAGAACGCAAGCGCCTGAAATTAAGCCAGCCGGCCTTTGGCGAATTGGGCGGCGTACAGAAGCAAGCGCAGCTGAAATACGAGAAAGACGAGCGCTCGCCAGACTCTGATTACCTGGCCGGCATCGCCCGTGCTGGCGTGGACATTGTTTATGTATTGACGGGCTTACAAACGGGTAGCAGCGCCAGCAATCCGCGCGAAGCAGCGCTGCTGGATAACTTCAGACACAGCGGTCCGGAGGTACAGGTGGGTGTGAGCAAGCTGCTGGCAGAAACGGGTAGAGCCTTGGAGCGAGCCAACGCTATATCAGAAAGCGTGACGGCGATGGACATGCCGCCCTCGTATACAACGGTGGATAATGGTTTGATCGTCGGCGTGCATTCCAATGCGGTGCATCATGAACAGGCCGGCGAGGAAAGCGAGTGAGCAGCCAGGTCAACGGGATGATTGCCTATTTTGGCCTGGAAGATTGGTGGCTAACGGAGTTTGAAGAAGCGGAACGGCAGCATATTGAAAAAAACGGTTTCGGCGATGCGTCACTAACCCAAGGCAAGATCACGGCGACCAGCCAAACCGCGCCTGGCTTGATTCGTGCGATGGCGAGCTTTTGGCAGCCAACGGCAGAGGATGTGATACTAATTGAGCGACTGAATATAAAGGCTAAACAATTAACTGGAGAAACGGAATGAATCAACCAAGCACATTACCAAGCATGGTACCTACTGACATTCTTGAAGACCTGAAGAAATACAACAGCCACGTAGATAATATGCTGTGCCTGGAATGCGGTTACCAAGGCAAGATGGGGGTAAAAAAAAGCGGACTTCAGCCGTTCAGCGCGGCATTTTTGGCCTTGATTTTTACAGCTGTTATGGGTGCAACCGGTTATTTAGGGATTATCTGGCTGTCTGCGCTATTCGGCTTTTTCTGGGTGTTCATCATGCAAATGTCAGCGCAACCGACATTGTCATGTCCACATTGCCATGCTGAGGTCGATAAACAAGGGAAATTAAAGCCAAGCAGGTCAAAGACTAATAAAAATCTTAAATGGCACGAAATATTGATAGGGCTGGCGATAGGCGTTATTAGCATCGTACTTCTAGCCGCTAATGATATTTCCACATGAAGCACTGTGAATACTCTGCTAATCAACACTGACTTTTCACTAGAGCCATGAATTCCCAATTAAATGAACAATATAATCAAAGGCTGGATGAATTTAGAGAGTCTGATATTAGATTTTTAATATTACAGATACTCAGCGAGCAACTTACCTATACCGCAAATCAAGAGTTGCTGTTATTTGCATTACGTGAATTTGGTAATGCCATTAGCCACGAACGGCTTTATGCCGAACTATTGTGGCTCGAAAAAGAGGCTGAGGTATTATCCTGCAAGACTTTTAAAGAAATGCGCGTTGCAAAATTGAACGCCGCCGGTCTTGATGTGGCTAACGGGACAAAACTTCTTTCTGGCATAAGAAAGCCAATGCCTTTTGAAATCGTCAGCCCGTAGGGTGGGCACGGTTTTTGTGCCCACGCGACATTAACGGCCCAACCGCGTGGGCATTGGCATGCCCACCCTACGAAATACGAGACAACAACGTTAAGAAGGAACCTTGATGAAATCAACACTTGTAATTATCGCGACGTTTGTCGCAGCCATGATGAATACTGCGGACGCAAGCCAAGTGCGCAGTCAAGCCGCAATAAGCCAGTTTAAACAATCCAATCCTTGTCCCGCTAATGGCAGTGCCAAAGGCCCATGCCCTGGTTATGTGATTGACCATATCGAGCCGCTAGCCTGCGGCGGATTGGATCAACCATCAAATATGCAGTGGCAAACTACTGAAGACAGCAAGGCCAAGGATAAATGGGAGCGCGCAGATTGCGGCAGCCTGATGGCTGTGAGGGGACGGAGGTCGTCTGGTGGCAGCTACAGCAAACGGCGTTATTCAACTGGCCGAAGCAGATCGTCCGGCAGCGGCTCTGGCGGTGGCGTAGCCTCGACACCAAGCAACGGCAATTACCATATTGGCCCGCGTGGCGGCTGCTATACATTTAGCGGCAGCGGCAAAAAACAATACGTTGATCATTCTTACTGCAGTTGACGTGTGATAAAAAACCGGGGACTCTTTGCCGATCTTAAGCACGGCCAGGTCTATTCCCCTTGCGGGTCTTGTATTACCCTATCCCCGGTGTATCTAGTTTAGTTCAATCTTTAATTCCAACACCCAACCCGCCCGCCACGGCGGATGCCACCGACAGCAGTTGGTTGACGTCATGAGTGCCCCAGCTGTAATAAATGCCAATGATGCCGGCGATTAGCCAGACAACGCCGCGTTTGGTGGAGTTTTGGCTCCAGTCTATGCCTAGTTCCATGGTGTGCTCCTAAGGTACGTTTTAAAAGGGAATTTCATCGTCAAAATCATCCGCCGCAGTCGGCGGGATGTTAGGGTTTTGCGCCGGGCTGTCTTTTTTGCCGGACAGCATTTTCATATCGTTGGCGATAATCTCGGTGGTGTAGCGCTCCTGGTTGTCGTGGCCTTGCCATTTGCGGGTCTTCAAACGGCCTTCGACGTAGATTTGCGCGCCTTTTGCCAGATATTGTTTGGCGATATCGGCCAGGCCGCTGAAGAACACCACGCGGTGCCACTCGGTTTCTTCCTTGCGTTCTTGGGTGTTGCGGTCTTTCCAGCGCCGGGTGGTCGCCAGGTTGATAGTGGCTGTAGCCGTGCCGTCCGGCAGGTAGCGCACGTCCGGATCACCGCCCAGGCGGCCAATCAATTGGACTTTATTGAGCATGCAACCTCCCGGCCACTACCCTGCATCCTTCGCCGGCCAGCATGGCGACGCATATCAGCAAGGCCACCACGGCGGCGCTGCCGGTAAATAGCGGTCTATCAAAAAAGGCTTTCATCGATACTCCTTGGGTGGTGGGTTATCGCCCTTGGGCAGCCGCAACATGTTGCGCCAGACCCGGTTAAAGAAGCGCGGATCGGCGGTGACATCCTGCCAACGCGTGCCGCCGCGACCTTCGTAATACGCTTTGATGCGCTGGTAGTTGCTATCGACACGGGCTTGCCAGTTATTCATTGCCTGTTGGCATGCTTGGCGAATGACCACCCGGTAAAGCCACCCAAACCGTCACGCACGGAATCAGGTTGATGCAGAGCCGCTTGTTATATGGCGACCAGTGCGCGCCGATCCAAAATGAGGCTAAACGGAACAAGATGCCGACTTTCACAAACTTGCCCCCAACAACACCCCACGTTTGCTTTGCACCGGCTTATGCAACGACACATCCTCAGCCGCTCGAAAGCCGGCGGCTTGGGCTTGCCAGTCGTTGTTCTGCTTAGGCTTAGCGGCGGCGCGTGGGTCGGCTTCCAGGCGGTCGCCGTATCGGTTGCCTTTGTAGGCTTCGATGGCGGCCTGTTCTTGTTCGTTGCCAGCAAAGGCGTTGACTTGGCGGGCTATGCGACTGACCCAGGCCTGGCAGAACAAATCGGCCTTGCGGATGCGGTTGGCGCGTTTGTAGCGTTTGAGCGTGGCGCTGTAAGCGGCGCGGTCCTTGCCGACCTGCCGCCGCAATACCTCGTAGGTATACGCTGCCAGCTCGGGCTTTAAACCCAAGCCAAAGAATTTGACGGCGGTGTTGATATGAACAAAGCCCAGCTCGCAGACGGTGCCGCAACCGAACGCCTGGGCGATGATCACCGACAGGCGGCCCAGGTATATGGGCATTTTGTACGGCGCGCCGGTATCGATAGCCTCTTCATGCACTTCCGCCGCGGCCACATCACCGCTGGTGAGGTTGTATTTCTTCATCAGTGCTTCAGCTTGGCGGCGAGCGGCTTCGGCTTCCGCCGGGTTGTCGCTGCCGGCAAGGGCCAGGCACTTGCCGATTTTGGCGGCGATTTTTTTAAGTTCGTCGGGGCTCATGTCGATTGACCGTCGCTAAAGTGCTTGGCTAGGCTTTCTTTTATTTCCCCAACGACCACCATCGCTTTTTGTTCGTCGATACTGGCGAATGCGGCTTCGGCTTTCTCCCAGGCATCGTCGGTGTCATCTTTGAAGATCAACGCCGAGGAGCAGATACCCAGACCGGCGGGTTTGAAATAGAACCGCACCTCCGGCCCTTCGTCGCCTTCATCCAGCTTCACTAACACTTGGTGGTCATCGGGTCCGTAGAGTTTTGCAAACATGGCTTACCCCGGCTTGTGATCTTTAAAGCGGGTGGTCACGGTAAATTTGCAGCGCCCGTCTATCTCACCGAAGAGTGACCAGCCCCAAAACAGATTCAAGTAGCGCTTGCCCCAGGGGATGTACGCTCTCACCATCCAATAGCCATCCGGGCGCACCCATAGCCAATGCTCGTTCTGTATCGCCAGGTTGAACAGCGCCCACACTTCGTCGTTTTTGCAGCCCAATATCCAGTGATTAAACCAATTGAAGCCGTTGCGGCGCGCCCAGTCAGTTCGGTTTTCGTCGCTCAGCGGGTCCGATCCGGGCGGGATGTGTTTGGTCTGCCAGCCTTCATCACCGGTCAGCGGGTTGTCGATGGTCATAAACCAAAACAGCCAGGGTTGCAGGCCCAGTTTGTTCTCGGTACTGAACCATTTCACCGCTACCCAGGCCAGCCAGGGCCTAACCATTACCACCAAAAACACGTGTATCGGCAGATAGAGCAGCCATTGGATGATGCGGATGGGTATCCATAGGTTAATCAATTCCCGCGTTCGGCAAAATTGCCACAGCCTGCCGACCACGGGTAATACCGTGAATACCGCCAGCAGGAATAGCCCCGCCGCGCGAGTGATTAAATACGCTAGTGCCTTTTTCATGAGCATGTCCTATCGGGTTGGTGTGGCGTCGCACTCTACGCCTGGCACCCCAAACCGGCAGCGCTGGAAACGTTTCCAGCCTAAGCAAGCCGCGCGCGCGCGCGTAAGCTCCAACCTGCAAACACTTTACTGCCCGTTATGGAGATGGCGCTATGCAGCAAACTACTAACCAGGAGGCCACATGACTCGAAAACAGATTTTCTTTTTAGCCGAGCGCATTAAGCGCGGCTACCGGGCGATACGAGCCGCAGCGACTATTCACTCCGCATTGACTATCGAGCATTCGGCATTGGCAAGGTCATTTATCAGCGAAACCGCGATAACGCATCGCTTTGACGAGGCCGTCAATCAAAAGTTGGAAGACATGTACCGTGAAAATCAATGTGCGGTTCGCGAGTTTTGGTTAATGCACGACTCCGTAGTGGATCTGCATGAACAGCTGTTGGATGCAATGAATAGCGGCATATCCCACCGTGAATTCCTCAGATTTGTGCGTTGGATTGAGGAGGCCGCATGAGTGATCCAAACGATACCGCCGTCGCCCAAGCACTCGGGCAGTTGACCGGCGAGCTGCGGGTGATGCATCAAAGCTTGATGGTGCAGATTGAAGTGATCCGCAAAGATTTGCACCGAATAGAAGATGCCTCCAAAGAGCAGATGAACGCCATGGAGAGCCGACTAATGAAGCACATCGATACCATGGGCGGGCGCGTTGCCGCGCTGGAAGCGGAAGACAAACGCCAAGCCGTAGACATTGCCAAAAGCGGCGCGGTGGGTGGTGCGATCAGCGGCTTAATTACCGCTGCGGCGATTGAGTTAATCAAACGCCAGATTCACTGGTAACCAGGGGAACCCATGGCACACACGCCGGAAACCCGAGCCAACGTCCGCCGCATGTACGTTGAAGGCATGGCGCTGACGGCTGCGGCTGCATGCGGCAATGTCAGCTACGACACGGCGCGCGAATGGAAACGGCTGGCAAAAGAACGCGGCGACGATTGGGACACGGCGCGGGCGGCGTACCGAATCAGCGAGCAAGGCATTGACGAGCTGAACAAAAACATGATTGAGGATTTTGCCCGGCTGGTGTTGACCACAACCCGCGAGCTGGACAATTCGCCGATTCCGGCTCATGAAAAAGCCGGTGTGCTGTCGCAGCTGGCTGACGCGCATGCCAAATTCGCCAAGGCGTTTTCGCGCATCAATCCGCAGTTTAGCGGCTTGTCGGTAGCGCTGGACACCTTGAAAACCGTGGTCGATTTGCTGCAAAAGCGCGACCCGCAAGCGTTGCGGGCCTTGCAGCCGCACATTGATGAGATTGGGGCGGTGTTGGGGAAGCGGTATGGCTGATTTGGAGTACTGCAATGCTTAAAATTCTATCACTCGGCGCCGGCGTCCAATCTTCAACACTGGCACTAATGGCTGAGAATGGTGAAATTGAAAAGCCGGATTATGCGATTTTTGCCGATACCCAATCGGAACCTGAGCACGTCTATACCTGGCTAAATTGGCTGGAATCTCAACTATCGTTCCCAGTAATCCGCGTAACTGCGGGCAGTCTACGTCAAGAGCTATTGGATGCGTGCGACGGAATTCGCGGCGCATGGGGCAGGCCGGCTTTTTTTGTAAAAAATGCGGATGGCAGCGTCGGCATGACCCGTCGGCAATGCACCCAGGATTACAAACTCGATCCTATTATGCGTCAAGTTCGTGAGTTGGCCGGGGTAAAGCCGAAATCGCGCGGACCGATAGAGCCAATTGTTCAGCAAATAATCGGTATTTCGTTTGACGAAGCGCATCGGATGAAGCCCGCGCGGTTTCGCTGGATACGCAACAGCTATCCGCTTGTTGACCGGAGAATACATCGGCTGCAATGCGTCGAATGGATGCACAAACACGGATTTCCTACCCCACCGAAATCGGCGTGCACATTCTGCCCGTACCACAGCGACGCGATGTGGCGAGATATTAAGCATAACGATCCGGGCTCATGGAATGACATTGTCTATTTGGATGAGCGCATTCGAAATGGTCAACACCTGCTTTTAAAAGGCACGCCATATCTACATCGATCATGCCAACCCATCGACCTAGTCGATTTTAGCTGCGCTACAGATTATGGACAGGCCGATTTATTCGGCAATGAGTGCGAGGGGATGTGCGGCCTATGAGCATGCCTGAATCCCTAGACATCCAAGAAGTCCGCAACTGGCGCGAGTTCGAGAAAGAGCTGGCGGTACTTGGCGAGCAGATCCGCCAGCAGATCGAGCTGGAGTGCGAGGCGTTTGCGACCGATCCTGAGGCGAGTAAGGAACGGCGCGAGCGTGCCTGGCACGATTACGGCTATTTCTGCAAAACCTATTTCCCGCACTACGTACCGACGCCGTATTTCAGCGCCTTTCACCAGTTTATCTTTGAGCGTTTCCCGGCCTGCATCGATAGCAAAGTAGACGCCCGCGAAGTACATCAAGCGCCGCGCGGCGAGGCTAAATCCACCTACGAAACCCAGCTGGGTTCGCTGTGGTGCATCGTCACCGGCCGCAAGCACATGATCGGCATCATCATGAACACCGAGGAACAGGCGGCGGAGATGCTGGAAAGCATCAAAGCGGAGCTGGATACCAATCCGCGGTTGATAATGGACTTTCCGGACGCTTGCGGTCGCGGTCGAGTGTGGCAAGCCACTACGGCCATCACCGCCAACAACATCAAGATTCGCATTGGCGGTACCGGCAAGAAAATCCGGGGCATGAAGCACGGCCCGCACCGGCCGGACCTGATCTTCCTGGACGACTTGGAAAACGACGAGAACGTCAAAGACAAAGGCCAGCGCGACAAGGTGCAGAAGTACGTGTTGAGCGCGGTGCTGGGCTTGGCCGGACCGGGCGGCGGTATGGATGTGTTTTGGGTGGGTACCAGTTTGCATTACGACGCGGCGATCAATCGCGTCAGCCGGGCGCCGGGATGGCGGCGGAAAGTGTTTCGGTCGATTCTGATATGGCCGGACCGGATGGATATGTGGGAGCACTGGGAATCGATCTATACAAAGCCTGTAGTCGATGAAACGCTCGAAGACAAAGATCAAATCGAGGCCGATGCGCGTTTATTTTATGAGGCTAACAAAGCTGAGATGGATGCGGGTGCTGAAGTAAGTTGGCCGGATGTGCGACCGCTGTACCGCTTGATGTGCATGCGGGCGATCAATCACGACGCATTTGCTCAAGAACAGCAAAACGAGGCCGGTAACGATGAAAATGCGCCGTTCAAAGATATTCAGTTCTGGGTCAATCGGCTATCTGATTGGGTGTTTTTCGGTGCGATTGACCCGTCGCTAGGCAAAAAGGGCACGGTCAAAGGCGACCCGTCTGCCATTTTGGTGGGCGGTTTGGATCGTAAAAAGATGGTGCTGGACGTGGTGGAAGCCGATATCGCCCGCCGCGTACCGGATTTGATCATCAGCAGGGCCATCGATCTTCAGGCGGAGTACGCCTGTTTGGCATGGGCCGTGGAAACGGTGCAGTTCCAGGCGTTTTTGCATAGCGAGTTGATCAAGCGCGCGGCGCTGTTGGGAATTGCATTTCCAGCCATTCCGGTAGTGCCGCATACCGATAAAGACCTGCGCATCATTGGCTTGCAGCCTTACGTTAACAACGAGCAGATTCGGTTGCACCGCAGCCAGTCCACGCTGATCGAGCAATTGAAGTTCTGGCCGGAAGCGGACCACGACGACGGCCCGGACGCATTGGAAATGCTGTGGCAAATCGCCAAACAGTTTGGCGGTGAATTTAAATATACCTCGGCGGGCGGTGGACGCGGCAACCGCCGATCTACCAGCCGCCGCAGTGCTGATGATGAGGATTGGGATGATGATTAGGCCGTTAAATGAGGCAACGCTTGAAGACCTTAACAAGTCAACGCGCGAATGGACTATACAAGCAGCTCGCGGTGAATGCGTGTGGGTATGTGCTGACTGCGGATGCAGTTTTCAAGATGGCATGCCGGATGAGTGTGCATATAAAAACCAACGATGCACGGACATCATCACACGGGATAAAGCGGAAGCTATGGGAGCCAAACCATGATTAAACAAGCCAAAGCCGCCCTAGCCAAACTCACCCAGGTCAGCAAAAAAGGCCTGGAAAAGCTGCAAGCCGGCGCGCGATCCACGCAAAGCACGTCGCTCAATTACATGAGCGTCAACACACTGGACCCGACCCGGTTAGCATCGGCGTTCGCTCAAGCCGACCAGGGCTATATCACCGATCAAGCGACGTTGTTCGAACTGGTGGAAGAACAAGACCCGCATATTTTCGCGGAACTTGCCAAGCGGCGCCGGGCTGTGACCGGGTTAGATTGGGATTTGCATCCAAAGGACGATGCGACCCAAGCCGAGATCGACCGCACCCAGGAATTAAAGGACATGCTGTGTCAGATCAAAGGAGTTGACGATGCCGCGCAGCGAAAATACCAAAGCTTTTCTGACATCTTATTCGATTTAACGGACGCGATTGGTAAAGGGTTGGCCGCTCAAGAGATCCAGTGGCGCACCGGCGCGGAATGGGTGCCGGAAGCCTTGCACTGGATACCGCAGCGCGAGTTTCAGATCGAACTTAAAACCGGCGAGCTGATGTATCGAAAAAACGGCATACCGGAGTCACTGCGGCAGTGGGGGTGGGTCATTCATGAGCACCGGGCTAAGAGTGGCTACATTGAGCAAGCGGCGCTGTTCCGGGTGTTGGCGTGGACTTATGCGTACAAGGCTTACAACGTGCGCGACATGCAGCGGTTTCTAGAGGTGTACGGCATGCCGCTACGCCTGGGTAAATATCCGAGCGGCATCGGTAAGGCCGAACGCGACCAGCTGCTGAAGGCCGTGCGCAATATCGGCAACGACGGCGCCGGCATCGTGCCCAGCACGATGACGATTGATTTTGTCACGCAAACATCAACCGGCAACGTCACCGATTTTTTAAACGCGATCCAGTATTGGGAGCGCAAGCAGTCGATGGCGATCTTAGGCGGTACGTTGACCAGCCAGGCGGACGGTAAAACGTCGACCAATGCGCTGGGCAAAGTGCATGACAAAGTACGGCGGGAGATCATGCTGCACGACGTCCAACAGATTCAACCGACCGTTAACCGCGATATTATCCGTCCTATTGTGCTGTTGAATGGCATGTTTGACAAAGACCGCGCGCCAGAATTCCGCTACGACACCGCCGACGAGGTGGATCAAAAGGCAATGGCGGAAGTGTTGGATTTAGCAGCGGCGATGGGGATGGAGATTGAAGTGGATTGGGCGCATAAGGCCTTGCAAATCCCGAAGGCCGGTAAGGATGCGAAGATTTTAACGGCATCCGGCAAACCGGCGGCACCATCACCGGCCAATGCGGCCTTGACGCGGCTGGCTGCACTGGCAAAGCAACAGGCGTCCGGCGATATCGTCGGCAATTACAGCCAACAACTTGCAGCACTGTGCATGCCGCACGAAGAGGCGGCGATTCAACAGATTGCGGCGGTGGTGGCAACGGCCGGTTCGTTTGATGAGGCGATTGCCGGGATTGAGGCGCTGAATTTAAGCGGTTCCGCCTGGGCGGAATCGTTGCAGTTGGGGATGGCGGCGGCGCATTTGGCGGGGCGCGATGAAATTGGCGGTGGTCGATGAGCAATGTGCATATTGAGATTAAGCAAGCGACCGTGCGCCGGTTTGAGGATGGCAAATCGTTTGAAAACGCCGACCCGTTTAATTTAATTACCACGCTAGATTTTATCGGCCGTGGCGAAGTGCAGATGGGTGGCGACCTGGCGTTTCCCGAAGCGCCGATCACCCGTGCCGATTTGCGCGAATTGAAGCGCCAATTGATTGGGGGCTATAGCGTCAGGCGCTTGTATTGCTGGCGTGCAAAAGGTCACAAACCGCCGTTTCCCGGTCGGCCCATCCGTGAAGATGGCAATTTGGTGTATTGGGAGATGGTGTTTTGAGCGATACGCCCGCTAAATTGCCGTTTAGCCAGGCGATTGATTTTTTTAAGAACAAAATCAAGCTGCCGACATCCGGCTGGACCGATATTTGGCAGGAGCAGCATAGCCACGCGTTTGTGGTGGCCGGCGCCGCGCAGGATGCGCTGGTGGAGGATTTTTATAATGCGCTGTTCGACGCCAAACAAAACGGCGATGGTTATGAGGATTTTCGGCAGCGGTTTGATGAGATCGTTGGCAAGCACGGCTGGAGTTACAACGGTTCTGCGGGTTGGCGTAGCAAGATTATCTACGATACCAATATTAACCAGTCTTATAACGCTGGGCGCTATCAACAAATGGTGGCGGTCAAGCATTTGCGGCCTTATTGGGAATATGACCACACCTCAATCGAGCATCCGCGCCTGGAGCATAAAGCCTGGGATGGTTTGATTTTATCGGCAGACGATGTTTGGTGGGATACGCATATGCCACAGAACGGTTGGGGCTGTCGGTGTCGCGTCAATTCACTGTCCAATTACGAAGCGGAACAGGCATGGCAGGCCAAAGGTAAATCCGGGCCAGATGCCGCGCCGCCTATCGAGTGGGAAGATAAGGTCGTTGGCGCTAAAGGCAGCAATCCGCGCACGGTGCGGGTGCCGAAAGGGATCGATCCGGGGTTTGCGTACAATCCGGGTAAAGCCTATCTGGAACCGTTGACTGTGCCGCCGTTGACGGGTTACGACGCTGTATTGAAGCAGCGCGATAAGCCATGGCCGACTGGGTTTAAAGTACCGGACATGCCGAAACCGACCAAGGTTTCATCGAATATTTTGTTGCCAGCCGATATCGCCCCGGCAGCGGCGGTGACTGAGTTTTTGGATATTTTCGGCGCTACCTTGGAGCAAGGCGCGGCGTTTACCGATGCGGCGGGCAGTACGCTGGCGATTACCAAGGCTTTATTTGAGGATGGTAAAGGCGATTTTAAGTGGCTGGCTGATTCAGATAAAGAACACCGGCTGCAATATCTCAATTTGTTGGCGATGACGCTGATCGAACCGGATGAAATCTGGTGGGTTTGGGTACAGGATACCAAAGAAAAAGGTCGTTGGCGGTTAAAACGTCGGTATTTGCGGGCTTTGGAAATTGACGGCAAAAATGAATTTGCGTATGCGGTTTTCGAGTGGGGACAGACGGGTTGGACTGGCTCGACGGTGTTTATGGGGTCGCAAAAATCGGAAAAGGCGCGCGAGGGTTACTTTGATCGGCAGCGGGCCGGCAGGATGGTCTTCAAGAAATAAAAAACGCGACCTTTTAAGGGTCGCGTTTATGGATCGGATACTGTGCAGTAGCGCGCGAGGCGCAGTCTGACCGATTCACACCTTTATTATATAGGCGGCGGTGGATTATGCAATTTGAGATAGAGTTTGAGGCCAGTCATTTAGATCGGATGATGGAGGCAATCCGCCGGGAAATTGCAACACCTGAAGAGATGCTTGGCAGCATCGGCGAATCGTTGTTACGGGTGAATAGGCGGCGGCATGAGGCAGGAGTTGATCCAGAGGGTAAGGATTGGAAGGCGTTGTCGCCTTTGACTTTGGGCAGCGCTGTTTGGAAAAATCAGGATGAATCATTCCGAAAATCTAAATCTTTAAGCATCGAAGCAGCCAGAAAAATCCGCTCAAAACGGGGCGGTGTTTTGAAGGACTCTGGTAGGATGCTGGCTAGTTTCAATTATCAAGTTTCGAGCGATACGCTAGTTTTGGGGTTTGATGGCGCCAGAGATGCAAAGTTGGCTGGGTGGCATCATGGCGGAACCGATCCTTATACGATCCTTCCAAAGGATAAAAAAGCGCTGTCGTTCGCCGGCATTATCACCAAACGGGTTAATCATCCTGGGTTGCCAAAACGGGAGCTGGTCGGCTTTCCTGATAGCGATAAAAACTTGGTCGAGAATGTGACTGCTGATCATTTATTGCGTGTTTTACAACGCGTTCGATGACGGAATAAATGGCGTTTAAACGGTATTTATTCCGCAACTGTTGGGGCTATTTTTCTGATATTCATCGGGATATTTCCGCACTTTCATCCCTAAACTGTCCGGAATTCAAGATTTTTTGTTTTTAGCCTGAATCCCGCGAATTTCGTGGTTTTCGGGGCGAAATTTGGTGTTGTGATTCGTCCGTTTTCCATCACCTCCCTTCTCCCAATCGTTAAACTCAATCACAAGATTGGGATTAGTGGGGCCGCTAGTTATCCACATGATGCAACGGATGATTTGTCTATCTAAAGGACGACAAGTTGGATAGTCAATTTTTCCAGCAAAGACCGCTAACTCACTAGGCTGCCACGCGGATTTTTTCAGAAACTTCCTGATGTAAGGATTGGTTTCCGGTCGATTTTTATCAGGCATTCGCGCCGTCCGTCAGATTGACCGAAAAAGCGCGCTGGGCTTGTTGATCAGGATCACTAAATTTCGGCGCACCCATTCGTATTGTGTCTTTTGCCGATGCAACAAATTCGGCCGAATGGCCTGTGCCGGTGATTCGTTAACACTGCCTGTATTGGCATAAAAAAGACAAACGCGGCTCGGATTTCACTGCGTATTGAACCCCCTCCGCACATGCAGCCGCCTTTAAATTCGCTCATGCAACTCTCGATGTTAGGCGTGGGGAAAAGCAAATGGCGCTGATTTGTATTCCATAAATTCGCTTACTATCTGCTTACCAGAAACTTACAGGCAACAAAAAAGGCCTAGGTCGTTAAACCTAAGCCTTCGATTTGTCTGGTAGCGGGGGCAGGATTTGAACCTACGACCTTCGGGTTATGAGCCCGACGAGCTACCAAGCTGCTCCACCCCGCGATTGATTTGGCTTATTATACAGACCTTAAATTATTTAGCAAGCAATAAACATGCTATTTGTTAAATAATGTCACCAGATAAGTTCCTTATCTGCTTGCCGTTGCTTTTAAAGCGGATGATTAAGGTTGGCCGGCAGGCAAATCCGCTGTATTCAGATCGGTATTTAAACAAGTGGGATGGCCGAAACCTCCTGCGCTAATTCCGGTACCTCCGTTCGGATTGGCGGCAATGTCGTAAATGATATTATCAGGACGCTGTGCGTCGCCACTCACTCCCCCGACGCCGACAATGTGGTCAAGCCCCAGATTATGTCTGACTCTCCAAGCGATATTATGATCGGCACAAGAGGTGTCGCCGCTTAAACCGACGCCACCGACCAGCGTTTTTCCGACTGAGTACAAGCCCAGGCCACCACCGAATACATTAACACCACCAATTTTCGAACCTACCATAGGATCTTGAGGAGTACCGTTTAAGCCTGGGTTTCCGCCGTAAGCAGCGCCCGTTTCAACGGGATTGCTCTCTTGAAGTCCGAACAAACTACCACCAGGTTGCACGGCTGAATATAAATTCGCTGTCGATAACGCCAAACCATTAGGTTTGCCAGAACCCGCGAAATCTGAGGAAGAATCGAGACTCAGCGAATTGGCGGTATTGGCTTTTTGCGCCGAGATAACTCGACTGGCCGGCCACTGTGCACCCCGATGGGTGCCGGAAAACGCTACGGCACAAACCACGCCGTCACGATTGACTAAAGTGGCCCACATATGCAAATTAAGCCCGCTTTCTTCTGCACTCACTGCGTCGTCAAGTGCTGCTTTCAATGTGGCGTGATTCGGCAAGCCCCTACAGGCCTGCCCCACCCCTTTATTGTTATCTTTATCGGCAATTGCCGCGCCAGCGCTGACCAGCATCACAAGTGAAGCAGCGAATAGCCCTCTTGTATTCATAAAAAGTCCTCCTAAGTGTTTGTATAGTTATTAGGTTTGAAGCTTAATATTTGCGGCATTCGCTGCACGCAACTAATCCCCCAAACCGGCATGGATTTTAGTCGCATGAATTATCATGGGTCAAATGAGAACAATGCCCCAAAACCACTGGCTTGTTGAACGAAAACAACGCTCACTCAGTTCGCCGGAAAATCAAACCAGAAGTGCATAATCAAGCCGGCAAAAACCCCTGCCACCACGTCGTCCAGCATAATGCCGAAACCACCATGCACGTGTTTATCAAGCCATTTGATCGGCCAAGGCTTGACGATGTCGAACAAGCGGAACAGCACAAAACCGGCCAATAGACTCTGCCAGGAATAGGTTACGCCGGTCATCGTAATCAAAAATCCGGCGACTTCATCCCAAACAATACCGCCGAAGTCATGGACTTCCAATTTTTTAGCCGCTTGACCACAAATCCAGATGCCGATGCAAACGCTGATCAGCGTAACCGACAGATAAATCCACTCATTGGTTTGCAGTAAAGCAAGGTATAGCGGAATGGCGGCGAGCGTACCCATAGTACCGGGCATTTTCTTAGCCAACCCAGAACCGAAACCAAACGCCAAAAACAAGGTGGGATCTTTGACGATTTGTAACGCAGTCAAACGTGCGTTGCCGTAATGCTCTCTAAGAAAAATGCTCAAAACCCTTCACCTCGAATGCCTCCACGCGCCCAGCCTTACGCATCCGCAAACCCGGCTCGGCTTCGATAATCCCCACGCAAGTAGCCCCCGGTAATGGTTGAGAACAATCTGCCGGCACCGTAAAACACAATTCGTAATCGTCTCCGGCAATCAAGGGCATACGCCAATCGCCGCTGTGATTGATGAACTCTGCCACTGAAGCGGATAGCGGCAAGTTGTCCCATTGCAAACACGCGCCGACGCCGCTTTGTTGCAAAATGTGTCCCAAATCGGCAGCTAATCCGTCAGAAATATCGATACAGGCATTAGCGATACCGCGCAGCGCCAAACCTTCCGAGACTCGCGGTTGTGGCTGATTAAAGCAACGCAAAGCCAACTCCGGATCTGCGCAGACATAACCCTGTTTAATTTTTAACCCCAAGCCGGCATTACCAAGCTGACCGGTAACGTATACCAAATCGCCAGCCTGGGCACCGGAACGCAATAGCGCCCTACCTTGCGGCACCGCGCCCATCGCCTGCACCGTCAAAGTCAACGGTCCGGACGTCGTATCGCCGCCAATCAGGTCGACATTGTGCTGACGAGCCAGATTGACAAAACCTCGTGAGAACGCTTCCAGCCAGGTTTCATCGACTTTAGGCAAAGTCAAAGCCAAGGTAACCGCGAATGGCTCGGCACCCATGGCCGCCAAGTCACTAAGATTCACCGCCAGTAATTTATGCCCCAGCAATTCAGGATCGGCATCGGCAAAGAAATGCACATTCTCGACCATCGTATCGGCGGTGACCGCCAATTGATGGCTGGCCGGCAGGTTCAGTAACGCGCAGTCATCGCCTATGCCCAATTGATTGAACGGATGCCTAGGAGCATGCACCGCAAAATAGCGGCGGATCAGATCGAACTCGGCGACTGCCATCAGTTTTGAGATTTCGCCTGCTTGGCGGCAATCTCGACGGCACGCTGTTTCTGTGCGACTTTATCTAGAATGCCGTTGACGTATTTATGACTGCCGTCGGCGCCGAAATCCTTAGCCAGATTGACGCCTTCGTTGATGATGACTTTATACGGCGTTTCCAAGCGGTTCATCAGTTCGTAAGCGCCGATGCGCAGAATCGCCCGCTCCACCGGATCGATTTTTTCCACCGGCCTATCGACAAATTCGGCCAGGGCCGCGTCGATCACAGCCAATTGTTTCGGTACGCCATGAAACAATTCGCTGAAATAGGTTTTTTGCGCGCCTTTCAGATGCTCTTCTTCCAGAAAATACGTTTCGATACGGATCAGGCTCTCGCCGGACATTTGCCATTGATACAGCGCCTGTACCGCGCACTTTCTAGCGTTGGTTTTTGCTTGACTCATTAACGACCCAGGTTGTTGAACAGACTGACCATTTCGATCGCCGACAAGGCAGCTTCCGCGCCCTTGTTTCCCGCTTTAGTGCCGGCACGTTCGATAGCCTGTTCGATGCTGTCCACGGTTAATACCCCAAATGCCACCGGCACATCGTATTGCAAGGCCACTTGAGCGATACCTTTCACGCATTCGCCTGCTACATATTCAAAATGCGGTGTACCGCCGCGAATGACTGCACCCAAAGCGATAATCGCATCGTATTTTTTGGTCGCCGCAATACGTTGCACCACCATCGGCAACTCGAAAGCGCCCGGCGCTTTTACCAGGGTAATGTCGTTTTTATCCGCGCCATGACGAACCAAAGCATCAATCGCACCACCTTCCAATTGTTCGACGATAAAGCTGTTGAAGCGTGAAGAAACCAGGCAAAACTTGCCGCCTTGCGCGGAAAAGTTGCCTTCCAGAGTAGTGACTGCTGCCATGTGTTTACCTGTTGTTGAATGATTAAAATGCTGTAAAACGAGTCGAATGAATCGACCCAGCCTTAATGCGTTGAATCGATATGTTCGACGACTTCCAAATCGAAGCCGGACAGACCGATGTATTTTTTCTGAGCCCCCATCACCTTCAGGCGCCGCACGCCCAAATCCGACAAGATGCGTGAGCCGGCTCCCGTGGTGCGCCAATCCGAATCTGCACTTAAATCCTGACTGTTTTTGACGCCATGATCCTGCATTTGATAGGCATGTATCAGTTCCACCAAATCCTTGTTGTTTTCTTTTTGGCGAATGATCACCAAAACCCCGCGCCCGGCTTCGGCGATATTTTTCAAGGCTTCCCGCACCGGCAAACTGCAATCGCTGCGTTTGGAAAACAATAAATCGTCTATCAAGTTACGGGCGTGGACCCGCACCAGCACCGGTTCGTCGCCGGCCACATCGCCCATCACTAAGGCTAGGTGCACATTGTCGTCGTTACAATCCTGGTAGGCATACAATCTGAAATCGCCGAATTCGGTGGGATAAACGCATTCGCTGATCCGCTCCAGGGTGTTTTCGTGTTTGATACGGTAGTGAATCAAATCGGCAATCGTGCCGATTTTCAGATTGTGCTGTTCGGCGAAGACTTCCAAATCCGGCCGCCGTGCCATCGAACCGTCGTCGTTCAGAATTTCCACAATCACTGCCGCCGGCTCAACACCGGCTAACCGGGCCAGATCGCAGCCCGCTTCCGTATGGCCAGCCCGGTTCAACACGCCGCCGGCTTGTGCCATCAACGGGAAAATATGCCCCGGTTGCACCAGATCACTCGGCTGGGCGTTTTTTGCTACCGCCGCCTGCACGGTCAACGCGCGGTCGGCGGCGGAAATACCGGTGGTCACGCCTGTAGCCGCTTCAATCGACACCGTGAAATTGGTGGTGTACGGCGTATTGTTGTCGCTGACCATCAAAGGTAAACGCAACTGTTGACAGCGTTCGCGGGTCAAGGTCAGACAAATCAGGCCGCGGCCGTATTTAGCCATAAAATTAATATCTTCCGGCCGGGCAAAGGCCGCCGCCATCAACAAATCGCCTTCGTTTTCCCGGTCTTCATCGTCCATGATGATGACCATTTTGCCTTGGCGCAGATCGTCGATGATTTCTTCTATGCTATTCATTTAATAAAGCCTGCGTTTTGTAATAAGGCCTCGGTGACGCCGCCTTGACTGTAAGCAGCGGCTTCCCCTTGCATCAGACGTTCCAAGTAGCGGGCCAGCAAATCGACTTCCAGATTTACCTCGCTGCCGGCTTCGGTTTGACCCAAGGTGGTTTCTTGTAAGGTATGCGGCACGATATTCACGGAAAAATAAGCGCCATCAACTGTGTTGACAGTCAGGCTGATGCCGTTAATGCAAATCGAGCCTTTTTCGGCGATGTATTTGGCCAGCGAATCCGGCGCCTTGAATTTGAAGCGAATCGAGCGGCCATCGGCCTGTTTCTCGACCACTTTACCAATACCATCGACATGACCACTGACAATATGCCCGCCCAACCGACTGGAAGGTGTCATCGCCAACTCCAGATTCACCGGCGTACCGGTACTTGCGGTCTTTAAAGTGGTACGCGACAAGGTCTCATTGGAAACGTCGGCGCAAAAATAATGTTCGCCCAACTCCACGGCGGTCAGGCAAACACCATTTACCGCGATGCTGTCGCCCAACGCGCATTCGCGCAGCGACAGCTTGCCGGTATCGATAATCAACCGGCAATCGCCGCCTTTAGGCTGGATGGCCTTGATTTTGCCGATGGCTAAAATAATCCCGGTAAACATGGTTATCACTCAAAAAAGTAAAAATGTCCGTTACGATCAGCGCGGAGCGGTCTCGGTGGATGGCTTTGGGGTTTGGGGGGCCGTGTCTTTATTTGGCGACTTGGCCGGCTTACGATAAACATCAAAGGTTTGATAGGTGCCGCTATGATAATCGTAGACTTCGATTTCGTGCTTTTCGCCGATCACTTTGCCGCCTTGAATCTGCAAGGTGCTGGTTTCCGGTTTATCGTCCTCATCAGCCGTCGCCCAAGCAGGCAGCAGGCTAATTAACAATGTCATTACAACAATACTTTTCATCGTTTCAATCAGTTTTTGCTTGATAACGCAATCTCAAATCCGGTCCAATTTGCCGGGCTTCGATCAGGCGCAGTGTTTTTTTATCCTGCATGGTCAGCATGCCCGACAGACTAAACAAGCCGCGCGCTTGATCTCCCAGCACACAGGGCGCCATGTAAATCAACCATTCATCGACCAGTCCGCTATCGAGCAGCGCACCGTTCAGCGTGGCACCTGCCTCCACCCAAACCGTGTTGATTTGTAACTCGGCCAGCAATTTAAAAATCTGCGCCAAGTCTGCACGCCCATTCCGCGCATCGACTTGAAAGACTTTGCAGCCCACATCGCGTAATTTCTGCTGTTTTAGCGCGTCGTCGCTACAGGTCATGATCCAGACGTCTTCCGCATTGTCCAACAGCCTGGCGGATAAAGGCATACGTAATTGCGAATCCAGCACCACTTTGACCGGCTGCAACGCATCGAAATCCACACGCGCACTCAGTCGGGGATCGTCGTACAGCACCGTATCGATGCCGGTGACAATCGCGCTGCTGGCCGCCCGCCAGATCTGCACGTCTTGCCTGGCGTGGGCGGACGTAATCCATTGACTCTCGCCGGATGTCAGCGCCGTACGGCCGTCCAAGCTCATGGCCAGCTTGCTGCGTATCCACGGCAAACCCTGCCGCATACGTTTAAAAAAGCCTTGGTTTAGCGTTTCCGCTTCTTGCTGCAAGACGCCGACCAGCACCTCAATGCCGGCTTCGCGGAGTTTCTGCAAACCGCGGCCAGCCACCAAGGGATTGGGGTCCTGCATCGCCACGACGACTCGGCTGATGCCGGCAGCGATTAATGCCTCGCAGCACGGGCCGGTTTTACCATGATGGCTGCAAGGCTCCAACGTCACATAAGCTGTCGAGCCTCGTGCGTTGTCTGTTTTGGCCAGCGCATCGACTTCGGCATGGGCAAACCCGGCGCGTTGTGTCCAACCCTCGGCAATCACCTTTTCGTCCTTGACCAACACGCAGCCCACATGCGGATTGGGGTCAGTCGTGTATTTACCGTTCTGCGCCAATTTGACGGCTCGCGCCATATAGGCCGCGTCTTGGCTAGGCGTCATGCTTTTGCAGATTTTCGATCATCGCGGTGAATTCGGAGACATCCTGGAAGCTGCGATACACGGAGGCGAAACGCACGAAAGCGACATGATCGAGTGTTTGCAATTCTTGCATCACCAATTCACCCAATTCGCGAGCCGGAATCTCGCGCTCGCCTTTTGCCGTCAGGGCTTTCTTGATCCGGCTCAGTGCGGCCTCGACGGCGTCTACTTGGACCGGGCGTTTTTCCAGGGCTCGCTGCATACCAGCCCGCAGTTTGGCTTCGTCGAAGCTTTGCCGGGCACCGTTGCGTTTGATGATGCGCGGCAGGGTCAATTCAACCACTTCAAAGGTGGTAAACCGCTCTTTGCAGGCCACGCATTCCCGGCGGCGTTTGACTTGATCGCCATCGTCGGCCAAGCGGGTATCGATTACCCGAGTATCTTGTGCTGAGCAAAACGGACAACGCATAGTTAAAGAGCCAAAGCCAGGTTCAAAGGGCGGCCATTTTATTACAGAATGGCTTTATATTGAAATCGGCTAATAAACCGCGCCTCATTCGTTCAATACCCCTTTTGCGACCGAGCGGATGTGCACATCGCGCTGCGGAAAAGGTATCTCGATATGGTGGGCCAGCAAGGCTTCGTAAATTTTCGTGTGCAGGCGATGGGTAACCACCGTCCTATCGCTGAGTTCGCGGACGAATACGTTAATTTTGAACTGCAGGGCGCTATCACCAAAACCAATAAAGATTACCACCGGTTCCGGATCGCTCAGCACTTGCTCTACGCTTTTTACCGCATCCGCCAGAATTTCCTCCACCATCTCCACGCTGGTGCCGTAGGCTACGCTGACCGGCACCACCACTCGGGTGACGGTATCCGACAATGTCCAGTTGATCAATTGATCGGTAATAAAGGTTTTATTCGGCACTACCAACTCTTTTCTATCCCAATCGACAATATGCGTCGCCCGCATTTGTATTTTGCTAACCCGACCCGTGACATCGCCGACGGTCACGGTGTCTCCGACCCGAATCGGCCGTTCGAACAGCAAAATAATACCCGATACCATGTTCGCGAAAATCTCCTGCAAACCAAAACCTAAACCCACCGACAACGCCGCCACCAACCATTGCACTTGCGACCAACTGCCACCCAGCTCGTTGGCCACCGCCAAAAAGGCCACCGTTATCAGGGAATAACGCACTAATTGGATTAATGCGTAACGACTGCCGGCAGTCATCGCAAACTTGCCGGCGGTTACCAAATCCACCAAGGCCGGAAAGTTGCTGGCAAACACAAAAGCCAGAGCGCTATACACCAAGCAAATCAACAAATTGATCAGTGTGATGGGTTGCAATGTTTCCTTACCTTCTACCATTTCGCTGTGCTGCCACAGCACGACCTGATCGAAAACGGTCAAGGCCGGCAAAATATCGCTCCAGATCATCCAGAAACCCATCAACATGATCACCATCACCACCGTGGTCAAAAGCTTATGGCTTTGCTGGTTGATTTTGGAAATATCCAGTAATTGCTCCTCGATCGCATACCCACCTTCCAGATTGGCGCTACTCACAGCGGCTTGCTCAACTTGTTTGCGTTTCTGCCTCGCGTTTTTTAAGGCTAATTGCCGCTCGGTATTGCGCAACCAACGCAATACCAGGCCCTGGAACAATACGGTGATAAAAATCAAACGTAGGGTCAGTAGTAGCTTAGCCTGTAACTCCAATGCGCTTTGGTAATAGCCCGCCACCGCAAAGCCGATGATGACCAACGGCGTCAACACGGCGATACCATACCAGAGATAACGCATACTGCTGAGCCAGCCGGCGGATTGTTGATAGAAGTTCTTGCCTAAACCGGTCAAGGGTTGCGTAAGGCGATGCAACACATAGCTCATCATCAACATCATCACGATCATTGCCGTTCTACCCAAGGCATGACTGTGTTCCGAAAACAAATCGCTACCGGTCATCGCGGTGATAAACACGCAAGGTACGAGAACGAATCGCGCCCATTTCATCTGCGCGTAAAGTAATCGAACCGCATGTTGCGGCCATTGCAACAAGGTGTCCGCGACGCCGCCCGGTTTAAACAAACGAAACACAAATTGCACCATGCACAAGGACACGGCCGTAGCGGTAAGGCCTTCGGCAAAAGCATGGCTAAACAGATCGGCCCGGACATTCAGGATCAACACCCCGGCCATCCAAGCCATCAGCAACGGACCGGACAAAGAGAGCATTAACAGATAAAGCAAGCTGGATAAAATGTCCGCAAACTCTCGATTGGCGGCTTTTTTTCCTAACAGCTCCGTCAAGCGCTGTTTGACGCCGGCGCGAAAACGCCAGTGAAATATCACGACACTCAAGCCACCGAGAGCCAGCAACGGGAAATGACTGATACCGTCCCAAAAGCCACTGAGCACTCCCAACCAGTTGCCAGGACTCATAAACCACAGCAAGGAGGAGAAAATATCTTGCAGGAAATATTTGTCGATCACCCGAGCGCTGGGCACCCAAAGCAAGCGTTGATCCAAGTACGCGCTAAATTTGTCGGCTATACCCAGCATTTGCTGCAAACTAAAATCGACATCGCCCAGCACGCGGCCATATTCGTTGTAACCGTTAGCCAATCTTGCCACCAGATCTTTCTGATCGTTCAGCAACATTCGCAATTCGGTGCGCACCCGCAGTTTGTCCGACTCAGGTGTGGCTTCCGGCAACTGCGCCATCCGCGCCAACAACAGCTGATTTATATCGACCAGGCCTTTTTTGGTTTCATCCAGCTTGAACATTTCCAGGCTCGCCAGCGCGATCTGATTTTGAATCTCATCGCCCAAGCTGCTGTATTGTTTGCGTTGCGGCAAATTGCGGCGCTGTTCCCGCAGTAAATTACCCAAGGCCGGGCTTAAACCCGCCAGACTGATTTTTTGCTCGGCACTTTGGAAATCTTTTTCCAGCTGTTTATAACGAACGTCTATTTCATTTTTTTGGAGCGAGTATTGCTCCATGTTTTTATTGATTTCCTGCAAACTGCGGTTGAACTGCATGTTCTCTTTCGTGGCAGCGCGAATTAACGGATGCTTGCCCTCGGCTTCTTTTTCAGCTTGCAATAACGCCGCCTGTTCTTTGTCGGTTTCCTGCTGACGCCGCTCAAGCAGGAAATTATCGAGGTCGGCAATCACCAAGCTCTGCTGCTCGCGCTGCAAGGTCAACAGATGGACACGATCTTTATTGGTTTGTAATTGCAGAGGATTGCTAAGATTTTCCAGCTCCAGCGTTTTCAGCGTGCTGTTTAACAAGCGAATCCGGCTATCCAACTGTACCTGTCTGGCTTCTTTTTGATAGAGATTATCGCCGGACTCAGACGCCAAGACTTGTTGTTCATGCTGACTGGCAGCCTGCTTGCTTTTGATTTCGGATACTTTTTCCCTGATCAATTGCGGGCGGCCGCTCAGTTCGCCCAACGTGGCTTCGATACGGCTGATCTCCGCATCCATATCGCTAAGCCGGGTTTTTTCGATAAGCAGACGTTGCTCCAACTCATCCGTCGGAAAAATCGTGAGCTTTTCCGGCTTACGAGTTTTCAAATTGCTTTCGGCCTCGGCTATTTGTCTTGCCAATTGCTTCACTTCTAGGGGCAAGCTGTTTAATGCCTGCTTGAACGACTCAGCCTGTTTATCCTGGGCCTCCAGTTCATTGAGGTTATCTTCGCTCTCCTGATAAGCGGCCAGAATCCGTTTTTTTTGTTCTTCAGGCAGATTTTGCTTGTCTTTGACGGTCTGAATACGTTGTTGTATGTCGGCAAGCGATAGCACTTTAATCGCTGTATTTTGATTTGCGGCGTGGGCAAGGTTTAAACTGATCAACAAAAACAGCAAACAAAAGGTAAAGCCGGGTCTTAAAAAATTTGGTTTCATGCGTTGGTTGGATAAAAATAAATCTTAAAACACATTATAAGAATGGAAAACGGATTGAGCGAACTGGAAGGTGTTATTAAATATCGCCTTGATCATCAGCATGGCGAGTTCTCGGCAGACATTGATATCAGCGAACTCAACGCCTGGCGCAGCCTGTTTTATCGCTTGCGGCTGATTGGGCAAATCGCCGAAAAATACGCTGGGCTGGGATTTGGCAATATCAGTCGACGCTTGGCTCCCGGTGGTCAGGCGTTTTTGATCTCCGGCACACAAACCGGACACTTGCCGGTCCTTAACAAGCAACACTATGCGCTGATCGAAAGCGCATCGCCGGAACGTAATACCATCAAGTCGCGCGGCTTATCTCAACCGTCCTCGGAAGCACTCACCCACGCCAGCGTTTATCGTCAACACCCGGCAATTGGTGCCGTGATACATGTGCACTGCCCGGAGTTGTGGTTGCAGACCGACCGGCTGAATCTGGCTTTTACTGCGGCAGACGTGCCCTACGGCACCCCGGAAATGGCCAACGCCGTTGCCGAGTTATTTACCTCAGGTAGACTGCAACAAACTGGATTATTCAGCATGCTTGGTCACGCTGACGGGATTGTGGCATTTGGCGCGACCTTACCCGCAGCGTCCTGCTTATTAATCGAGGAACTCGCCAAGGCCATGACTATTGAGCAAAAGCAGCCGTCGCTTTAGAATACCTTCATTCATTAGCATTTATTAATTTTTTCTCATGCCGGAAATTATCATTTACACCGCGAAGCTCTGCCCGTATTGCACCATGGCAAAAAAACTTTTTGATCGCAAAGGCGTCGGCTATACGGAAATCAATGTGGATGCCGAACCTGGACTACGCCAGCAAATGATGGAAAAAACCAAACGTCGCACGGTACCGCAAATCTATATCGGTGAGCGGCATATTGGGGGGTTTGATGATTTGCATGCGCTGGATATGAGCCACGAACTGGATCCGCTATTAAACGCTTAAGCAGGTCAGCACGGGTTTTGACATGAATTTTTGGACTCGTTTCTAACTAAATGAGTCCAACTGCGATATACATATTCGTATTGTGCACGTTAACGTCTGGCCCAAAACTCCCCAGAGCGAATGAACCGGCGCAAGCGGGTTAACCTGACTTTATTTAACGATGACCAATTGCAGACCAAGGCGAGTGGTCAGCTCGTTGCTCTCGACCCAAACCACTTTGCCCAAAGCGCTCAATCCCAGTTCAGCAGCCAACAACTTAACCGGAGCATTGACCTTAATACAGGAATGATGACCGCTTAATTTCAGGCACATACCCTGTACCGAACGATTCACACCTTCCACGTTGAATCGCTCCTTGTCGATAAACAATTCGGCTTTAAACGCTTCGAGTTTGCGGTAACCGCACCGCTTGCGCCAGAGTTTGTGGGCGTTATGCACGACATCCCGAAACTCCAGGCCCATCATGATGCGGTTGCGTTCCCTTTTAACCCAAACAATATCCACCTCGCCGGCCAACATTAATTCGGCGACAAATATTTCAGCTTGCCGGTCTTCGTTCAGCAACGCTTCGAAATCCTGGATAGTGGTGAGCAAATCGCCAGGACTGACTTCGACCATCGCGCCTTTCAGCGACACATCGTAGCAATTTAACTGCAAGGTTTCGCCACCCACAAACAGTTGGCCTTCCGCGTTAAAGTTTTTTCGGTACTCTTTTCTATCCTGAAACATGATCGCAATCTCTCTATAACGTCGGTCAAAGATAGCTTAATTTTGGATTTGCGTGGCGAGACAGCAGGCTTGACCGAACCGCACCATCAGCAATTTGTCAGTCCGTTAAGCAAATCGGCCTTGATGTCATCGACATTTTCCAAACCCACCGAAATTCTCACCAAGCTGTCTTTGATTCCAGCCTCGGCGCGCGCTTCCGGCGTCAACCGGCCATGTGTGGTAGTTGCGGGATGGGTGATAGTGGTTTTGACATCGCCTAGATTCGCCGTGATCGACAACATGCGTGTCGAATCAATCAACTGCCAGGCGTGATCTTTGCCACCTTGCAATTCGAAACTGACCACTGCGCCGAAATGCGTCTGTTGGCGCTTAGCCAACTCGTGCTGGGCATGCGATTCCAATCCGGGGTAATGCACCTTGGCTACGGCCGGTTGTTGCTCCAGCCATTTGGCCAGCTCGAACGCATTATCGCAATGCGCTTTCATGCGTAACGCCAGCGTTTCCAGTCCCCCTAAAAACACCCAGGCATTGAACGGACTCATCGTCGCACCGCCGGTACGCAGATAGGGATACACGTATTTTTCGATCAATTCTTCGTTGGCTACCACCGCACCGCCGACGCAACGCCCTTGGCCATCGATGTATTTGGTCGTGGAATGCACTACCAAATCGGCGCCCAAGGTCAATGGCTGTTGCAAGATTGGCGTGCAGAACACGTTGTCGACCACCAAGAGCGCACCATGCCGATGGGCTATATCGGCTATGGCCCGAATGTCGGCGATTTCAATTAAAGGATTGGACGGCGTTTCCAGAAACAGAAACCGGGTATTGGGCTTAATCGCCGCTTCCCAGGCCGCCGGATCGGTCAAGCTGACGAAATCGGTCTCGACGCCAAATTTGCCGAAATAATTTTGGAAAGTCAGTACCGTGTTGCCGAACACACTGCGCGAACATACTACATGGTCGCCGGCCTTCAGTAGAGCCATGCCGACCGCCATGATCGCGGCCATTCCCGACGCAAACGCCAAGCAACGCTCGCCTTTTTCCAGATACGCTAAACGCTCCTGAAACGCGCTGACGGTCGGATTGGTGAAGCGTGAGTAGATATTGCCGGGTTGCTTTCCGGTAAAGCGCAGCGCCGCTTCCTCAGCCGATTTGAACACATAGCTGGAGGTTGCAAATATAGGAATGCTATGTTCGTCTTCGTGAGTACGCTTGTGCCCAGTGCGGATGGCCTGAGTTTCTGGGGCATAATCTTGCCAATCAAATTCACTCATTTCGGGTCCTGTTACTTTGCAACCTGCATCTCTATGATAAAGCTGCTGCTGTTGCGCAATTCCTGCGCATTGTCATTGCGCAAGGCTTCGATGCGCGCCAGATAAGCATCGTCGATATCGCCGGTAATGTAATCGTGGCTGAAGCACGAGGTATCGAAATGCTTGATGTCCGGATTACCTCTACCGACCGCTTCGATCAGATCGTCCAAGCTTTGATAAATCAGCTTATCCGCGCCCAAGGCCTGGCAAATTTCCTCCTCGGTACGGTCGTGCGCTATTAACTCATGCGCGGCCGGCATATCGATGCCATAGACATTGGGATAACGTACGGGTGGCGCTGCGGATGCAAAATAAACTTTCTTGGCACCGGCATCGCGGGCCATCTGAATAATTTGTTCGGAAGTGGTGCCGCGCACGATGGAGTCGTCCACCAGCAATACATTCTTGCCATCGAATTCCAGTGAAATCGCATTCAGTTTTTGCTTGACCGACTTTTTGCGCATTTTTTGTCCAGGCATGATGAAAGTCCGGCCGATATAGCGGTTTTTCATAAAGCCTTCGCGAAACTTCACACCCAAGTCATGGGCAATCTGCGACGCAGCGGTGCGACTGGTATCCGGAATCGGAATCACCACGTCGATGTCGTGGTCCGGCCATTCCCGCTGAATTTTTTCCGCCAGTTTTCTGCCCATCCGCATTCTGGCTTTGTACACCGAAATATTGTCGATGATCGAATCCGGCCGGGCGAAATACACATATTCGAAAATACACGGGCAATGATCGACTAATTCGGTACATTGCCGGGTATGTAACTGGCCGTCCGCTTCGATAAACACGGCCTCGCCCGGCTCGATGTCGCGTATCAATTGAAAATCCAGCACGTCCAGCGCCACGCTTTCGGAAGCGATCATGTAATCAGTGCCATCCTCGGTTTTGCGTTTGCCGAACACGATGGGCCGAATACCGTGCGGGTCGCGGAAACCCAATACGCCGAAACCGGCAATCATCACCACTACCGCGTAAGCGCCGCGAATCCGCTTATGTACCGCGCTAACCGCTTGAAACACATCATCCACGGTTAGTTTGAGTTTGCCGAATTGCGCCAATTCATGCGCGAATACGTTCAACAATACTTCGGAATCTGAATCGGTATTGATGTGACGTTGGTCATCCATGAACACCTGATATTTCAGTTCTTCGGTATTGGTCAGATTGCCGTTGTGCGCCAAGGTCAAACCGAACGGCGAGTTCACGTAAAAAGGTTGGGCTTCAGCCGAACTGGTGCAACCGGCGGTCGGATAGCGCACATGGGCAATGCCCATATTGCCTTTCAGCTTCATCATTTGCTTGCTGGAAAATACATCCCGCGCCAAACCGTTATCCTTACGCAAATGCAAACGGCTACCGTCGCACGTGACAATACCGGCGGCATCCTGACCCCGGTGCTGAAGTACCGTCAGGGCGTCGTATAAATCCTGATTAACACTTTGATTGGAAACAATAGCGGCAATACCACACATAGCAGACCCAAGTTATCGATAATGGATGTAATCCGCCAAACCGGTCGGCATGTGGGTTTTCAACCACATCGCCAAGGCTTGGAACGGAGGAATGAGAAGGGATTGTTTCCACCAGGGATCTTCCGGCAACGGCGTTAGCCCGGCCAGCATCACCAACAAGGAAACCAGTACCGCCCCCCGGGCAATACCGAATAACATACCCAGCAGACGATCACTACCGGTCAAGCCGGTCTTCTCGATAAGCTGACTCAGCAAAAAACTGATTAAACTACCCAAAATTAAGGTGGCGAAAAAAAGCAACGCGAACGCGGCGGCGATTCTGGCCGAAGGATAGCTGATGGTCGATTGCAACAATACCGAAACATCCCGGCAGTACTGCGTTGCCACCCATACGGCCACTATCCAAAGCACCAATGCAAACGCTTCTTTAACAAATCCGCGCAGTAGGCCCATTATCGCCGAAATCAAGATAATGGAGATGACGACGTAATCCACCCACAGCAACTTGGCCCATGGTACAAAATCCAACATGGTCTAGCCGGCTAAATCAAACAAACGACTATTCGTCCGCCGAAACAAAACTGTTGACGTTAATTTGCGCCAATTTGGCTTTAACTGCCTGGGCCTTGGCTTTATCGACGATAGGCCCTATGCGAACTTTAAACACAGTACCTTTATCGCTGGCTACCTCCCTTACCGATGCGGCGAAACCTTGTTGCTTGAGATTATCTTGCAAACTGACTGCGTTGGTTTTTTGACTGAACGTACCCACCTGCAAATACCAGCGATTGCTGTCCTCGGTAGCGGCAGCCGGTGCTTTGCCGGCCGCGGTAGCCACTGGTGCCTGAGCCGGAATTGCCGCCACCTCTGTTTTAGGTTCAGGTAATTTGTTAACCGGTTTAAGCACTTTCGGCGTTGGACTCACCGCTTGTAAAGGCTGGACGGCAGGCACAGGCGATTTGCTCGGTTTAGTGAGGACTGCCGGCGGCACATCTTCCGCTTCAGCAGGTTCTTCATCGACTTGCGCGACCGCCGCCGATGGCGCAGCGGGTTTGGCGGCCGGCAGACTGCGTGGCGCCGGCGCGGTCTCTTTGGCAGTCAATTTAACCTGCGGCTTGGGCGCTTCCAACTCGGCTTCCGATTCGTCTTCTTCCAGCACTTTCATCGTTTGTTTGGGCGCAGTCTCGGCCGGCAGAGTTTCCGCTACCTCTTCAACTTTTTCCGGCAAAGGCATGATTTCCACGTCCTGAGCCTTGGCAGGCAGCTCGGGGATTTTCAATTCATTGATGCTTTTGCCGGTTTCGTCTATCGGGTCGTCAAATAACATTGGTACGAAAATCGCCGCCAACGCGGTAATCACCGCCGCACCAATCAATCGCTGCTTTAACTCTTGATCCATTCTGATCACCTCTAAGAAAATTTCGATAAATATTCGGATACTAGAAAAAAAGAACCAAAAATCAAAAGCAAGTCGTCCTGTCCGGTATTTTGCCGGGCGGCTTGAAATGCCTCGGTAAAATCGGTAAAACCGCTACGGACATTATCCAGGCCTTGTTGCTGAAAAATGGTTTCTAACATATCCGGAGTTGCAGCGCGAGGATTAGCAAGTGGCGCTAAATACCACGTAGCCACTTTGTCGCGCATCATGTTCAATACGCCGGCAATATCTTTATCCCGCATCATCGCAAAAACTGCATGTATTCTGATCTCGGGGAAGTATTCAGACAAATAGTTGATTAATGTTTGCACAGCCTGCGGGTTGTGTCCGACATCAAGCAAAATGCGCGGCGCGCCGGCAATCAACTGAAAACGTCCTGATAGCCGGGCACTTTCCAAGCCTTGCCGAATTGCATCGTCACTGACCGCTAATATCGGCTGTAGGGTGTTTATAGCCATTATCGCCGCGGAAGCATTTCGATATTGGTGTTCGCCCTTAAACGCCGGCGCCGGCAAGCGATCTATTTGCTTATCCGCAGAGCGCCATTCCCAGCTATCACGCTGTTTTTGATAACTGAATTCGCTGTCCATTTGCAGCGCAATGGCTCCGACTTGCGAGGCTACTTCGACTACTGAGCGTGGCGCTTGCGCATCGCCGATTATAGCCGCCACACCGGATCTAAAAATGCCGGCTTTTTCCCGACCGATGGCTTCTTCGGTATGCCCCAGCCAATCCACATGATCAAGTGCTATCGTCGTCACAATCGCTGCATCGGGGTCAATAATATTCACCGCATCAAGTCTGCCGCCTAAACCGACTTCCAGTAACTGAATATCCAGATCTGCCTCGGCGAAAATACCCAAGGCTGCCAACGTGCCAAACTCGAAATAGCTCAAACTGGTCTCGCCGCGCGCCCCATCAATGCGGGTAAAAGCATCGCAAATCAAAGCATCCTCGACCGGCACACCATCAATACGAATGCGTTCGTTATAGCGCAAAATATGCGGCGATGTGTAGGCGCCAACCCGGTAGCCCGCGGCCCGATAAATCGCTTCCAGAAACGCCACGCAGGAACCCTTGCCGTTGGTACCGGCAACGGTGATGGTTAGCGGTTTTTTTTGTTCGGGATTAAGCTGCCGATATACGCCGGCAACTCTTCCCAACCCTAAATCGATAGGCCGAGGATGTAGTTTTTCCTGCCAATCCAACCAGGCTTGCAGCGAATCAAAACGTGTCATTTCGACCGTATTTATTCCTGAGACTGCAGATTATCGCTCTCACCCTGATTGCTTAATGGCTCGCTGGTGGCAATCACTCCGACCACGTCGGCGCTGCTGCCGGCGCACATAATAGCCAGGATGCTGGCTATTTTATCGCGCATCTCGCGACGATCAACGATCATGTCTATGGCCCCGTGTTCCTGCAGAAATTCGCTACGTTGGAAGCCTTCCGGCAATTTTTCCCGCACCGTTTGTTCGATGACTCGCGGGCCGGCAAAGCCGATCAAAGCATCCGGTTCCGCGACGTTAATATCGCCCAACATCGCCAGACTGGCCGACACCCCCCCCATGGTGGGGTCGGTCATGAAGGAAATATACGGAATCCCGGCTTCGGCTAGTTTGGTCAAGGCCGCGCTGGTTTTGGTCATTTGAAACAGCGAGAACAAAGACTCCTGCATTCTGGCACCGCCACTGGCAGTAAAGACGATGAACGGCACACCCAAACGCAAACTTTCGTTGACGCCACGCACGAATCGCTCACCAACCACCGAACCCATCGAGCCGCCCATGAAACCAAAATCAAACGCCGCAGCAACGATACCGACACCTTTAAGTGTGCCCTTCATCACCACCAACGCATCGTTTTCGTTGCTTTGTTTTTGCGCCTGACTAATCCGGTCTTTATAGCGCTTGCTGTCCTTAAATTTCAAAGGATCGCTGGGCTTTAATCCAGCACCGATTTCTTGACATCCATCTTCATCCAAAAACATATTCAGGCGTTTGCGCGCCGAAATGCGTAAATGGTGATCGCATTTTGGGCAAACGCTTAAGTTTTTCTCCAGCTCGGCGTTAAACAAAATCGCATCGCAACGCGGACATTTATTCCACAAGCCTTCCGGCACGGTGGTTTTCTTCTGCGAGGATTCGGTTCTGATGGCAGAGGGAACCAGTTTTTCAAACCAACTCATTCGGTGTAGTCTCCGCTTGAAAGCTTAAACATCCATGGCTGCGCGCATGGATTTCAATAAAGTGATGATCTCATGCTTGGCTCGCTGAGGATCATCGAGATTCGCTTCTATTTTACTGATCAACGCGCTACCCACCACGACGCCGTCAGCAATCGCGGCGATGGTTTTCGCCGTATCGGCATCTTTAACACCAAAACCAACCCCAACCGGCAGTGCAGTATTCTGGCGAATGAGTTGCAACTTTTCTTCGACATCGGCGGTATCCAGATGGCCGGCACCCGTGACGCCTTTCAGAGACACGTAATACAAGTAACCGCTGCCCACTGCATCCATTTTCTGGATCCGTTCAGCATTGGTGTTCGGCGCTAATAAAAAAATTTGATCGATGCCGCGGTCGCGCAGCATGCGAACACAAGACTCGGATTCTTCCGGCGGCAAATCCACCGTCAATACGCCATCAACCTCAGCGCGCTGTACGGCATTCGCAAAGTCTTCGTAACCCATGATTTCAATAGGATTTAAATAGCCCATCAACACCAATGGGGTGTCCTGATCGGTTTTACGAAACTCCATGGCCATGCTCAATACTTTCCGCAAGCCAACATGATGAGATAAAGCCCGCTCGCTGGCGCGTTGTATCACTGGTCCATCAGCCATTGGATCGGAGAAAGGTACGCCTAGCTCGATCACGTCGGCACCGGCTGCCACCATTTCATGCAGCAGTGGTACGGTAAATTCCGGATAAGGATCGCCGGCTGTAATAAAAGGGATCAAGGCTTTGCGCCCGGAGGCTTTTAATTCAGCAAATTTATTGGCTAAACGGCTCATAGACTGATGCCCTCGCGTTGCATAATGGTGTGCATGTCTTTGTCGCCGCGTCCGGACAGGTTGACGATAATAATTTGATCCTTGCGCATGGTGGGCGCCAGTTTCATCGTGTAAGCCATCGCGTGGCTGGACTCCAACGCCGGGATAATGCCTTCCATTTTGGTCAGAGCATGGAAGCCTTGCAGCGCCTCATCGTCGGTAATATTCGGATATTGAGCGCGGCCGGTATCTTTCAACCAGGCGTGCTCCGGGCCGACACCGGGATAATCCAGACCGGCGGAAATCGAATGGGTTTCAATAATCTCACCGTCGTCGTCGGCCATCAGATAGGTGCGATTGCCGTGCAATACGCCGGGTCTGCCGGCCGATAACGGCGCGGAATGACGACCGGTTTCGATGCCGTCGCCGGCAGCCTCGACACCATACATCTTCACGTCGGCATCGTCGATAAACGGATAGAACAAGCCAATGGCATTGGAACCGCCACCAACGCAAGCGACTAAGGCGTCGGGCAATTTGCCGGCTTGATCCAGGCATTGTTGGCGCGCTTCTCGGCCTATCACGGCCTGGAAGTCACGGACCATGGCAGGATAAGGATGCGGACCGGCTACGGTACCAATAATGTAAAACGTATTATCGATATTGGTCACCCAATCGCGCAAAGCTTCGTTCAGCGCGTCTTTGAGAGTTTTGGAACCCGACTCGACCGGCACCACGGTGGCGCCCAACAACTTCATCCGGTAAACATTCAAGGCTTGGCGCGCGACATCGACAGCGCCCATATACACTACGCATTCCAAACCCAGGCGCGCAGCTACAGTGGCAGTTGCAACGCCGTGCTGGCCAGCGCCGGTTTCGGCGATGATACGAGTCTTGCCCATGCGCTTCGCCAGCAGAGCTTGCCCAACAGTGTTATTTACCTTGTGCGCGCCGGTGTGATTGAGATCTTCACGCTTCAGATAAATCTGCGCACCGCCCAGATGCTGGCTCCAGCGTTCGGCGTGATACAGCGGCGACGGCCGGCCAACATAATCGCGCAGATCCGCATCCAGCTCGGCAATAAACTCCGGATCCAGCATATAGCGCTGGTAGGCTTCGTTCAGTTCGGTTATGGCCGGCATCAGCGTTTCCGCAACAAAAATACCGCCGTAAGGCCCGAAATGGCCCCGGGTATCCGGCATATCGTATCTTTCTGTCATAGTTCTCAAGTCGCTTGATTAGTTATTCTTATGAAAGCAGCCATTTTCGCCGCATCCTTGATGCCTTTCCCGGCCTCAACACCGCTGCTGACATCCAGCGCATACGGTTTTACCGCTTTAATCGCTTCCCCGGCATTTTCCGGTATCAATCCACCCGCGAGAATGATCGGCAAACTGCGGGCCTTTGGAATCAAATCCCAGTCAAAACTGCTACCGCTGCCGCCCTGCACGCCCGGATGATAAGCATCCAACAGTAACCCGGCCGCATCGTGGTACTGCTGTTGCAATCCTACGACGTCGGTATCGGATTGCATGCGAATGGCTTTGATATACGACTTATCGTAAATCCGGCAATCCTCAGCAGGCTCGTCGCCATGAAATTGCAGGCAATCCACCCTTACTTTATTCAATACTTCGCGGATCAAAGCCGGCTCAGCATCGACGAACAAGGCTACCACGTTAACAAAAGCTGGCAACGCTCTACTGATGCTTGCGGCTTGTTCAATACTGACGTTTCTTGGACTAGGCGAATAAAACACCAACCCAATCGCGTCGACGCCCAAATTGGCCGCATAAAGCGCATCCTCCACCTGGGTAAAGCCGCAAATTTTAACGCGGGTACGCATCGAAAGCCTCATAAAAAATGGCGGCGTAGAATAACACAGGTATCCGATATGTCATGTCCGCGCCAATAAAAAAAGGCTGACCCTTGTCAGCCTTCGTCCGGTGGCTCCTCAGGTGGGCGTCAATGCGCATGATCATGGTCGTGATGATGACCGGCAGCGCCATGCGGCGTTTCATCCTGATGGCTATCTTCCGGATTCAAATCTTCAATTTCGGTTTCCTCAGACGTTGCAGGCACATTCAGCGGCGCAACGCCCTCGTGTTCATGGGCCAGTGCTGCCGCGCGATTGACCTGATCTGCCGCTTGCACGGACACACCATGCTTATAAACCATAAGCCCACCCAGATCGGCGGTAAAAGCCAGCAAAGCCGATAAAATCGCCGCCAGTAATAAAAACAGTGTGTTTGCCGGTCCGGCTATCAGCCCTTTACTCAGCAAGCGCCAAGCTGACAGCAGCGCGGCCAGACTCAATACCGAGATACCCAGATGTTCGTGATGCTCCATAATCTCGTGAACATCACCACCATGCGCCACACTCGCGGCAGCCACCAAACCCGCCGCCACGGTAAGCGCGGCAAACACAGTACCCAGATACAAAAATGCACCGGCAATCTGCCGCCATTCCGAGCGATTCGCCAAGCTGCCGATCAAATCCAATGTAAAGAACAAGGTCAGCAACGCAATCGGAAAATGCACCAACAAGGGATGAATATTTTCTAAAGCCGCAACGCCCGGTAACACACTATTAAAACTTTCCGACGGAGATTGGCGCACCAGCATTTCCAGGAAGGACAATAAGTTCTCCACCCCGCCGGCCACTCCGCCGCCGTTGTCGCCGCCACCATGCACGGCGAACGTCAAGTGATCGTTTAGACCCCACATAAAATCTCCCCCGATTTAGTTTTGCGCGGATACTACCACGATAGAACTAAGCCTAGTTAATCGTCACTTGGGTGGACATGGTCAAGGCTCTAGTTTTACTTTCCAAAAACTCGGTGCCTTGCTGCTGAATAAACATCACCTGCAATTTCTCGGCATCGGCAAGTTTCATCCCCTCTTCCTGCCCCAGGCATAACAAAGCGGTAGACCAGGCATCGGCGATAGTCGGACTTTCATTAAACACACTGACCGCCACTAAATCGTGGGTAACCGGCGCACCGTTGCGGGCATCAAGGATGTGGCTGTAACGTTTACCTTTGACATCGAAATAATGCCGATACGTGCCGGAAGTCATCACCGACATCGGGCTGTCTTTGGGCAAGGTCACGACCTTATGCATTTTTTGTTCGCCCGGCAGCGGTTTTTCTACCGCAATCCGCCAAGCCTTGCCGTCCGGTTTGCTACCCAGCGCTTTCAACTCGCCGCCTATTTCCACCAAGTAGTTTTGGATACCCATAGCCTGCAGCGCATTGCTGATTTTCTCTACGCTGTAACCCTGGGCTATCGACGACACATCGACACGCAAGCTCGGCAGTTTTTTTGATATATGGCTATCGTCCACCAACTGCAACTTGTCCATGCCGACATTCGCCAAAGCGGCCTGTAACGTTGCATCGTCGGGAATAGTCAAATCATCACCCATGAAGCCCCACAGCTCGAACAAAGGTTTGATCGTCAAATCGTAACACCCCTGGCTCAGGGCGCTGACGTTCTGCGCGATTTTAACCAAAGCCACGATTTCCTCGCCTACTGGCTGAGCTTCGGTCGAAACGTTGGCATTGAACTGCTCGATTAGCGAGTCAGGTCGGTAATTGGATAAGGTTTTATCCAAATCCAGGAAAACCTTTTCAACTTCAGCGGTGATTTGCGCCTCGTCCAGGGCTTGCGGCGCCCAATAGCTAATATGGTAAGTGGTCCCTTGCGCAAAACCGCTAAACGTATGCAGCGGCGGCAGCGGCTCCGCACAACCTTGTATCAGCAACAGTCCCAGTAAGACCGCGTTCCATCCCTTCCGTAGCATTGATCCCCCGTGGCACTAGCGCAAAAGCGCCGAAATAGTTTTGAAATGACTATGCCGAGCATCCCGCAACCATTCGAACAACACGGATTCGTGACAACTCAACGTAACACCTTGCTGCTGCATGCGCTGCAAGGCGTAATCTTTGTGCAGGACTTGGCGCGAGCAAACTACATCCGCCAACACATGCACTTGATAGTTTGCACTTAACAATTCAAGCGCGGTTTGCAACACGCACACATGCGCTTCCTGACCGATTATCACCACTTGCTGCCGACCGGTGTCAGCCAAGGCTTGCTTGAAACCGTCCGCAGCGCAACAAGAAAAACCGGTTTTATTGAAAATCCGGGCACTGCCGGGCAAACACTCACCAATATCTGCTTGAGTAGGCCCTAGCCCTTGCGGATACTGTTCTGTCAACAACACCGGCACATCCAGCAGTCCGGCCGCTCGCAATAAACGCTGGCCGTGTGTAAGCATCTGCTGCAAGTCTGTAACGGGCATCGCCGCCGACAAACGCTGTTGAATGTCCACCACCAGCAACACGCTGTTGTCTGCCTCCAGTAAATTAGGATGCGTCGCCATCGAGATTAGCCGTGTTTCATGATGCGGGCGCGGTCGCGTTGCCAATCTTTGTCTTTGGACGCCGCGCGTTTGTCGTGCAATTTTTTACCTTTCGCCAGACCGATTTTCAACTTGGCACGGCCCTTAATCCAATACATCGACAATGGAATCAAGGTGTAGCCCTTGCGCTCCACCGAGCCGATCAGCTTGTTCAATTCCCGCCGATGCAGCAATAATTTCTTCTTGCGCACGGCGTCGGGATTGACGTGCGTCGATGCCGACAATAAAGCCGACACATGCGCCCCGCTCAACCACGCCTCGCCGCGTCTGATCTCGACATAGCTCTCTTTCAACTGGATCCGTCCGTCGCGCAAGCTTTTCACTTCCCAGCCTTCCAACACCAAACCGGCTTCGAAAGTCTCGTCTATGGTGTACTCGTGGGAAGCCTGGCGATTAACCGCGATGGTGTTATCGGTGGCTTTGTTGTCCTTCTTGGATTTTTTGGCTGCCATTGCGTAGCGAAGATTTTTTAAACTGACTGAAAACGTGAATTTTGATATTTTACTCACACACCCGTTAAATAACGACATAAAAACACAAGGGCTCTCCAACATGACCGATAAAACCCCATCCATTCACGGCGAATGGTCCTCCCGTTTCGCCTTTATTCTGGCCGCCACCGGTTCGGCGGTTGGGTTGGGTAATATATGGAAATTTCCTTACATCACCGGCCAAAACGGTGGCGGCGCTTTTGTGATGGTCTATTTAATCTGCGTGGCAGCCATCGGCATACCCATCATGATCGCGGAAATCATGCTGGGCCGCCGCGGCCGGCAAAGCCCGATCAACACCATGCAAACCCTAGCTGCCGAAGCCAAAGTCGATCCGCGCTGGGGCTATTTGGGCTGGATGGGCATGATCGCCGGTTTTTTAATCCTGGCCTACTATAGCGTGATTGCCGGCTGGGCTATGGCTTACATCTTCAAAGCGTTTTTCGGTGGCTTTTTCGGTACCGACGGCGGCGAAGTTAAGGAGATATTCGACAATTTGATGGCCAGCCCTATCCAGCAAATTTTCTGGCACACCGTGTTTATGTTCATCACCATGCAAGTCGTAATGCGCGGTGTAAAAGGCGGCCTGGAAAAAGCCGTACGGTTTTTGATGCCTGCCTTGTTCGTGATCCTGATCATTTTAGTGGCTTATGCGATGGCATCAGGCTATTACGCGCAAGGCATCCACTTTCTATTCAGCCCCGATTTCAGCAAAATCACCGCTGACGCGGTGCTTACCGCCATGGGCCACGCCTTCTTCACGCTGAGCTTGGGCATGGGTGCCATTATGGTGTACGGTTCTTACCTGCCCGGTCATGTGTCGATTGCCAAAACCACATTTTTCATCGCCGGCGCGGATACCGCCGTAGCCTTGCTGGCCGGCATCGCCATTTTTCCCTTGGTGTTTGCCAACCAACTGGAAGTTGCCACCGGACCGGGCTTGATCTTTCAAACGCTGCCGTTAGCCTTTGGTCACATGAGTGGCGGTTGGTTATTCGGCGTCCTGTTTTTTGTACTGCTGTTTTTCGCCGCCCTCACCTCGTCCATTTCCTTGATCGAACCGACCGTAGCCTGGCTGGTGGAAAACAAAAATATCGATAGGCAAAAAGCCTGTGTCTGGTCCGGCACTGCCTGCTGGGGCTTGGGCGTGGCCGTAGTTTTTTCGTTTAATATTTGGTCCAACTTTAAAATCTTCGATAAAAATCTGTTCGAACTGCTGGATTACCTGACCGCCAACCTGATGCTGCCCTTGGGCGGTTTGTGCATCGCCGTGTTTGCCAGCTGGATGATGAAACAAGCCCATGCCGAACAAGAATTGGAGTTGCCGGCGCAAGGCTTTCAAGCTTGGCACTTCCTGATTAAATACGTGGCACCAGCTGCCGTATTCATCGTCTTCTTACATGTACTCGGGGTGCTGTAAATGATCACGGTTGTACAAAAAAGCGCCTTGGTCAAATTCTCTGCCAAACAAATGTTTGACCTAGTGGATGACATCGAGTCGTATCCCAAATTCTTACCCTGGTGCTCCGGCAGCAAAATATTGAAGCGTGAAGGCAATATCGTCGAAGGCCAAATCGACATCGCCAAGGCCGGCTTTCATAAATCCTTCACTACACGTAACAAAATCGATCAAGGCGGCAGAATCCAAATCAGTTTGCTGGACGGGCCGTTTTCCTCGCTAGAGGGCTTTTGGAGTTTCATGCCGCTGCGCGAAGACGCCAGCAAAATCTCGCTGGACCTGGAGTTTGAAATCTCCGGGATGCTGGCCAATTTGGCCTTTGGTCCGGTGTTCAACCAAATCTGCAACACCATGGTCACCTCCTTCACCCAACGTGCCAAAGCCTTGTATGGCGGATGATTTGATAGCGGTGGAAGTGGCTTATGCCACGCCGGAGCGACAACTGCTTATTCCCATTAGCCTGGCGGCGAATTCCACCGTCGAACTAGCCATAGAAGCTTCCGGCATCTTGCGGGAGTTTCCGGAAATTGATTTAAGTCAGCAGAAGGTCGGGATTTTTGGGGTGGTTTGTAATTTGGACAAAAATCTCAGCGCCGAAGATCGTGTCGAGATTTATCGACCTTTAAAGCAGAATCCGATGGATGCGCGGCGGGGGCGGTTGCAGAAGTAGTTTGGGTAATCTGTTGATGGTTAACCAATTTGATTTAGGCCATATCAAATAAAGCGATACAGTTGAAATGAAAAGATATTTCTGTTTTTCAAAAACTTGGACATCGTTTTGACGCAATGTTTTTCGTCATTTTTAAACCTACTGGTAGTCGGGCATCGCGAACTTAAAACTCAAAGAAATCCGAATTGCGGCATCTAAAAGGAAAATTTACATGACCACTTCAATGCTTACGGGAACTCTTGGAGTGCTAGGCTTCATTATTTCTTGCGTCAACCTGTGGCGATCAATTCAAAGCACAAGGCAAGCTCAAGTCTTAGCGCTCGCTCAAAAGAAGCATGAAGCCCTCTCCTTAGTCATGGAGGGCGAAATCGGTAACATGGCAGCCCGACGTCAGCTGCGTACTGTACGGTATGAAGCACTAAATGCGGATGCCGAAGATATCGCCCAGCAAGTCTCGGAGTTTATCGATGGTCATGATCGAGCTCTATCAAACCTCAGCCGTCTCCGGGAAGGGCTTTCCGCTATAGTGCCCGGTGCAGCGCGACACAAAGATCTCATTAAGATGATCGATGTCATAATTCCCCAGATAAAGCAAGTCACTGAAGCAAAATGGATTGCAGAAGGGGTTGGTGAATACGTCGATGAGGTGAAGGAAAACCTCTCATTGAGAAAACGAGTGCAGCAATTACAGCAGAGAGGAGAACAGCCAAATCCCGATGGGAGCGATGTCTAAACGCTCTCCTGTCGTCGACTCCCTCCTAGAGCAGCCGATAGACTGGGATAAACAACGTGAATCCCAGCATAAAAGCCGTAAAGCCGGGCATCGCTACCCATTAGTTTTCCTAAACTTCAAGCAATTGGCAAATATGCCAACCGGAATTAATGCCGATCAATTTCCTTCGCTTGTGCCCCGCTATCAATGGCTTTATCAATCAACATCACGCTACCACGCATCAATGCGGCAAAGAGCAATATGGAAAAGACCAATCCCATCGGTAATATGCCGAGCAAACCGGCAATGACAACGATCAGCATAGCTATGCCGGTATTTCCTATCTTAGCGATCTTCATTTTGCCTCCCGGACCGTTTATCGGTCGAAACGAAATCTCGCATTCACTATATCGGCTTATTTAAATTCAACAATACACGCAAGCGGTAATTTATTGTTTTACTTAATAAAACAGTAACAATATTAAGTGTATTTGTAATTCACCCCTATTCGAGGAAAACAGACACCCGCTTTTCAAACTAGGCGGCTTCGTCCAGCAACTCCAGGCCTCTAAACACCGAACAACGCTTGAACACCTCCAACTCCGGCGCCAGTTGTTTTTGCTGGCAGAATTTAGCGACCAGTTTGGTCAAGCCCTTGATGTCGCGCCCCGTAGCCCCAGGAAAGATGGCCGCCAGTTCGTCGATCAATTCTTCCCTGACCGGCAAGCTAAATTGCTCGGTCATGACCCGCCAGATTTTGCATCTGTCCGCATGATCCGGGGCGTGGTAGCGCAGCATGGCGATACAACGGGAAATGATGGCTTCGTCGATGTCGTCCACCCGATTGGTGGTCAGGAATAACAAGCCGTTAAAATATTCCAGCACCCGCAAGAACACACCGACCACGGCATTGGAGGCCAGGTTGTCGGCGCGGCTTTTGATGTAAACGTCGGCTTCGTCGATCAGCATCACCGCCCCCCAGCGCTGGGCGCGGATCAAAGTGTCCTTCAAGGTTTTTTCCATCTCCGCGACGTTTAAACCCAACTGCCCGGAATGCACCCGATACAAAGGCCGCTTGATGATTTCCGAATAGACTTCGGCGGTCAATGTCTTGCCCACGCCGGCCGGTCCGGCGCAAAGCACCGTGGTACCGCCGGATTTGCCGGCGACGATGTCGTCCATCAGCATGTCCATTTCCGCGGTCAGAATGTCGATCAAATCGGTTTGTTCGGGCGGCAGGATCAGCTTTTGTTTCAACTCCGGCTGATACACATAAGGCTGGGTATCGTCGACGTGTACCCAGACATGGTGATGTAACTCCAGATGAAACATCAGGATATAACCATGCACTGGCATTTCCGTGAACATACCCTTGGGTACATCGGCTTTGGCGGCTTCCATGGCGCTTTCGGTTTTGCTGTCGTAGCGCATGCTTTTGCCGGCTTTACGCAGATAGGTGCCCAGAATGTCGCCGGATGCGTCCAGACTCAAAGCCCGTTCGCTGAGGATATTTTCGTCGTTGACCAAGCGGCAGATCCCGCCACCCGAGGACATGACTACCGTATTCTTGCGCGTCCAGTCGCTGCTGCGATGGCTGGCGGTTGGATCCTCGGCATATTCGCCGGTACCCCACCCGGAAAACTGTTCGCCATAGCGCGCCCGCCAGTCAAAATACCGCGCGCTAGCCTCATCGTAACTGGCGATTAATTCCGGGGTTTCTTTTAAATAACCTTTGGTGGCAAAAATCTCCGGGATGGTTTTGTTCGCCAGATCTTTGCAACGAATGATGAGGCTCTCAACCATGATTTTACCCTTGGTGTTGGCTTTTAATTCGATCAGGATCCGTCCGGCTTCCTCTTCTCCCGGTGGAGTGTAATCCAGGCGGGTGACCAAATAGGCCAAGGTTCTGCCGGAAGGCTGCACATGAAATAGCCAACCACGCAGCCCGCCCTCCAATAAATAATTGGCAATGGCCGGCAGCAGCAATTCCAATTGATCGACGTTGTAGCGATGACTGTCGTCGGCCAGCGCCGCTTGCAAAGCTATCAATAGCGCCGCTTGCTGTTGTAAGGCTTCACCGTGTTGCAAGTAGATGTCGGCCAGACTGGCTAATTCTGCCTCACTGAGTAAATCGTAAGGCACTTGCGCCTTGGTGCCAAAACGCAATTGCTCATTGATGCTTTGCAAGCGGGGGTGATCGTTAAGCAGTTGTTCGAGATGACGTTTGTCGATGGTTAATTTCATGGCATCAATCCTGTGACGGTAAGGCTAAACAAAGTACTTCGGCTAAATGCAGGGGCTTGGCAAAGCCGCCATTGCCGATCTGCTGCTGACAAGAGAAACCATTGCTGACCAGCAGTGCGTCAGGTTCGGCACGTAGCGCTGGAAATAAGGCCAACTCGGCCATGGCTTGGGCTTGATCGTAATGCTCGGCTTCGACGCCAAAGTTGCCGGCCATGCCGCAGCAGGACGATTCGATCAGTTCGAATTTCAGATCCGGCAGTTGCTTGAGAAGTTTGCGCACCGACTTGATCGCACCAACGGCTTTTTGATGGCAGTGGCCGTGCAACAGCAAACTGTTAACGCCGGGGATGGCTTGAAACTCTATAGGCCAGCGTTTTCCGGCTTGTTCGCGGACGATAAACTCTTCCAGTAACAAGACCTTTTCCGCTAGTTTTTGCGCCGGTTCGCCTAAACCCAGCTTTAAATATTCGTCACGCAAACTGAGAATGCAGGACGGTTCCAAGCCAATGATCGTGCGCCCCGCAGCGACATGCTCGGCGAGAGCCGCCAGCATGCGCTGCGCTTCGATGCGGGCCTTATCGATCAGACCATTGGAAAAGTAGGTGCGGCCACAGCACAAGGGACGATCCGCGTCATCACCAGCCAAGGGCGTCGCGATATGCACATGGTAGCCGGCGCTATTCAGCAACTTTTTAGCCGCTTCTGCAGCAGCCGGGTTGAAGTAATAGTTAAAGGTATCGACCAGTAACACGACTTGTTTGTCGGCTAACTCCGGATGCAAACTTAATTCGGATTGGGCCGGCACCTGAAACGCTTGCGCGGCAGGTTCCGGCAAGCGGACTTTGGCGCTGATGCCCAGCCAGGCTTCGCCTAAACGCGCCAGCAGCGGCATGCGATTGCGCCATTGAATTAAGGGCCGGAGCGCGCGCCAACGCAGTATTTTCGGCAACTCCGCCCACAAGCGCCGCCGCAGCGTCAAGCCATTGCGCTGCACTTGCTGCGCCAGAAACTCGGCCTTGATCAAGGCCATGTCCACTTCGTTTTCGCACTCGCGCTTACAACCCTTGCAACTGATACACAAGGCCATGGTTTCGGCCAGTTCCGGATTGAAAAAAGCCGCGTCGTTTTCGGCGTTCAAAGCTGCTTTCAAGGCTCTCACTCGGCCGCCGGGCGACAGGCCGGGATTTTGCGTCACCCTATAACTGGGGCACATCACCCCTTTCGCATCCCGTTCGCATTGCTTGCTGCCGATACACACCGCCACGGCCTTGGCGAAATCGGCGCCATGCTTGGGAATATCGGCATAGGCGTCGCCCATCCCGGCGTTTTCATAAGATGACCAATCCAGAAACAGTTTCATAGGCACCAGGCTGAATAAAAACCTAGATCAAGCAAAAACAAAGCCAGTCGGACCGGCATAGGACGGATAAGCGCAACGCATCCCGCTTTCCGTTCAGTGTTTGGCGGATGTGTTGCTCTTATTCGTCATGCCTTTGCCGCGATGGTTACATTTCCCCACCGGTTTTCTGCTCGGCACGCTGTAGCAAAACCGACAATCCACGAAAGCCGCGAACGATTTGTCACAGCGTAGCCTAGCCAAAGCACCGGCGACCCCAGGTAATTCGGGTCACCTATTTCGGCACAAATATTGCGGTAATTAGATTTTTTACCTGGGAAAATTGAAGTGGAATTAGAAAACTGCGATACCCGCTATTTCATCAGCTATAGCGGCGTAAAACTACCGTTGAAACTGGTCAACGAACTGGCAGACGAAAGCCATCTGGAAAACCGCAACACCTACTTCCGCGGCTGCTACGCTGCCGATGAACGTCTAATGCTGCTGGAAAAACTGGTCTATGGCGAAGTGGAATTACGCCATGTCTATACCTATCATGCTAACGGGGTTCTAGCCGAGGCGGAAATAACGGATGCGGACGGCGAGATCGACCTGTTACGCTTTGACGAAACGGGAGCTGCACTGAAATTTGATTAGCTGGCTGGTTCATAAACCTTTGCCATAGGCAATTCGCTACCGCCTACAATACAATATGTCTCTCGCGCCTTAAGCTTGGCGACCGACATTTTGTTTTCATTCAACCGCAAACCAGCATGAGCAAAGACATCCGCATCCAGCGCCTCAGCGGCGACGCCTTGATTCAATACATTCCGGAACTGGCGCGCCTGCGCATTGAGGTGTTCCGGGATTTTCCGTATTTGTATGACGGCGATTACGAGTACGAAAAGAAATACCTGCAAACTTACATAAATTGCCCGGAAAGCGTCATCGTGCTGGCGTTCGATGGCGACGCCATCATCGGCGCGTCGACGGCGATACCATTGAAATACGAAACCGACGAAGTTAAAAAACCATTCGTCGAAAACGGCTACAACCCCGATGAAGTGTTTTATTGCGGCGAATCAGTGCTTAACAAAGCCTATCGCGGCTTGGGCATCGGCGTACGCTTCTTCGAACAACGCGAAGCCCATGCCGCAGATCTGGGCGGTTTCAAACACATCACCTTCTGCTGCGTCGAGCGCCCGCTTGATCATCCGCGCCGACCGGCCGATTACGTGCCGCTGGATGCGTTCTGGAACAAGCGCGGCTACGTCAAACATCCCGAGCTGAAAACCACGTATACCTGGAAAGACCTCGACGACACCGGCGAGACCGCCAAACCCATGACTTTTTGGTTGAGAGAAGACCGTGCCTAAAATCGCCAGCGCCCAATATGACATCAGCTTCCTGGAAACTTGGGAAAACTTCGCAGCCAAAGCCCGTCGCTGGGTGAAAGAAGCCGCCGAGAACAAAGCAGACATCCTGCTGTTTCCGGAATATGCGTGCATGGAATTAGCTTCCTTGTTTCCGAAGGAAGTTTATTCTTCATTGAACGGCCAACTGGATGCCTTGCAAACCTTGCTGCCTGGCTATCTGGACCTATTCAAAACGCTGGCAGCCGAATACCGGGTCTACATTCAGGCCGGGACTTACCCTGTCAAACATGACAACGGCGAATTTCGCAATCACGCCTATTTCTTTACCCCGCAAGGTGACGTGGATTATCAAGAAAAGCTGACCATGACGCGCTTCGAGAACGAGCAATGGCATATTTCCCGCGGCTTGGACATCAAGTTATTCGATACTGTGTTCGGTAAAGTCGCGATCAACATTTGCTACGACAGCGAGTTCCCACACTATGCCCGCCAACAAGCCGAACGCGGCGCAAGCTTGATTCTGGTCCCAAGTTGCACCGATACCGAAGCCGGCTATTATCGAGTGCGCATCGGCTGCCAAGCCCGTGCGCTGGAAAATCAATGCTATGTCGTACAAGCCTCCTTGGTTGGCAACGCCGATTGGTCGGAAGCGGTGGACGTCAACTGCGGCGCGGCGGCGATTTACACGCCGGTGGATCGCGGCTTTCCGAACAACGGGATTTTGGCGATTGGTGAATACAACCAGGCGCAATGGGTGTATGCCGACCTGGATTTAGCTGCGGTGGATACTGTGCGCCAAGAAGGTCAGGTGTTCAATTATCGGGATTGGCCTAAGCAGTTCGATTGCCAATAATCGTTTCTTGGCAGTCAAACTCTTGGCTTACCTGTCTTACAGTTCTCGGTCTTGCGGTCCGTGCCCAGCGGAGAGAATCCGCTCGATAGCAGCCAGCGCCGCCAATGCCGACATGGCAAGCGAAATACTGCCTTTGGGGGCCTTCGATTCGCTCGGGTTGATACGAAGCAACGTACCAGGAAAACTTTCTCCGACCCAGCGAATTGGGCCCATTGCCGAGCCGACACCCAACTCAATGATCACAACTTGTTGATGCACGGCCCGTAAGCGCCAATCCAAGTATCGCTTTTGTTGTTGCCGGGCACGATGCTCTAACCAAAAGGCATCGTCAAACATCAAAATATTGGGGCGGGCAAATCCGCCGCAATCGGGGCAAAAAGGCAAGGAGCCCTGGGCTATCATACTGTGGCTGTCCACCGTTAGCTGGAGTGTTTTAATAGGCCAAATCCTTTGGTTACAAGGCATGCAACATTGCAAGTAATGGATTGAACCGTGACATTCGTAAATGCTCTCTTCGGCAAACCCCGCCTTTTGAAAATGTCCGTCCACATTGCTGGTGTACACAAACCCCGGATTGGGCTTGCTGTCTAACCAGCTTTTCAACAGTTTAAAACCGGCATGCGGCTGCGTATTTCCATATGAATGGTAGCGAGAACCGTAAAAGCCCCAGGCGCGTCTCGGTTCGTTAAAAAACCATTGCGGATTCGCTAGATCCTGAAACGTCAAGCCTTCGGCGGCATAGCTTGGATGTGCGCGCCAGAAGCCTTGCTTGCCGCGAAAATCCGGCAAGCCGGAATCGACACCCATGCCGGCACCGGCGGTAATCAACAGAGTGTCCGCATCAGCAATGGCTTGGGCGGCACGCAAAATCGCGTTTTGTTGGTTCACGCAGCATTTCCCGCGTGCTGTGGCCTCTTGCGGCGCAAGTAATGATTATCTGACATCTTAGCTCCAGTGATTGCAAATAGACAATCTACGGGAACCATGCGACAAAACCGGTCGTTTAATCTCGGCGTTTTCGCATTGCGCGCCTTAGTTTAAAAACAACAAAGCTTCCACTTGCGCAAGCGTCACTTTTTCTCCAAACATATTGGTATAGGCTTGCGACTTATGCAATGTAATCTCCAACTCCCTGACATCCGAGCAAATCCGCCTAGCGATAAAGCACGCGATGTCCATGCCCAACTCGAAACCGGCGTTCATAGCCTTACCGCGCAGCATTTCAATTCGAGCACCATAGTCTGGCATGACAATTTCCACGGATAGGCTATCGAGAGGTTGTTCATACTGGAAGCCTACATACCGTATATTTTGCCCAGCAATCGAACGGTTTCGGCAAACATTTGCCTTAGCGAATCCGGCTCCAGCACCTCAATATCCGCACCCAATCCTTGCAACCACCACCGTAGTTGCAAGGTGTCTTTTACCGAAGCCTGCAACCGGAAATAATCGTCCTCGAGCGCCGTGATCCGCTGATCGGCGCTCAGCTGGGTTTCCGACAAGTGCTTACGCACCCAGGGAGAAATTTTCACTACCAGCTGAATGTCGGCGTCAGGCGCAGTTGGGTAGTCGAACTCGCCGGAGGCTATATAAACATCAGGATCGTAATCCACGGGTACGGTAACCGCCTTATCCAGCAATATAGCCTGTTCGAAACGATGCAACGCTAATTGCTTTACATCCTGATAATCCCACAACGTCGCCAGCAGGTAAGCCACATTGCCCCGGAACATCAAGCCCAACGGATTGACTTCGTACTGTTTGGCGGCTTCGTCCCGCCGCAGATAGCCGGCTGAAAAACGCCGGTTTTTCAACAGCGCTTCGTACACTACCTTCAATACCTCGACGTCGATTTGCGGTGGCAACAAGGTTTGATTGGCGGGAATCGTTCTGACTTTATCCGGCCAATGGGCCAAGGGAGAATGTTTCAGCGTACCATCGGCCAACGCGAAATAATCGGCCAAATGCGCTCTGACGGATAACGGCAATAACGGAATTAAAAACTGCTCAACTAGCTTGAATGCCAGCGCCTCATCCGCCGACATCAACGGAAATTGCATACGCGCAGTTTGCTTCGGCCAGAACCAGCATAAGGGCTTGGTTTCATCCGAACTGGTGAAGGGAAACAAGCCTGATGAAGACAGTTTATTTAAATCCCGCTGCACCGTCCTGATGTCCACCTCGTAACCTAACAGGCTGGTGAAAAACCCGCCGATATTTCCCCTTACCCACGATGTAAGTGATTTTTTCGAGTTGAAATCGGTCATGACATCGAGTTTCAAGCGTTTTGCCCCGGTTTCAAGGGCTTTTTATTCGCCTGAAGCCGTCTGTGGACGGTTTTCAGGCGAACTTCACCCTAGGCGGGTGCACTCCACGCCGGTTTCGGCGTGAACACCAATAGGTTGAGCATGCGCGTCAGGTTGTAGGCGGCAAAGCAAAACAAGGCCTGACCCGCGACTTTGGCTAAGCCGATGTGACGAGTTTTGCGCAGGCCGCCGACCGTTTTGACCCAGCCAAAGGCTTCTTCGACGATTTTGCGGCGCTTGAGACTTTGGGCGTAACCTTTGCCGCGCGCGGTGCGGCCATCGACGGCACTGCCGGTCTTTTTGCGGGCCACATGGGCTTTGATGTCACGGGACTCGAGTCCGTTGACGAACGCCGCTTGGTCGTAGCCTTTGTCGGCACCGACGCTGCCGCCTTGGGGCACGCGGCGTTTGATCATGTTTTGCGCGGCTTCGATTTCGGCGGTGCCGGTGGCTTGAGTGGTTTCGACATCGACAATCAGGCCGTTGCGATTCTCGGACAAGGCATGGGTGATGTAACGCAGTTTGGCCTCGGTGTATTCGCCTTTCTTGTAAAGCCGGGCTTCGGGATCGGTCGTACTGTGGTGGGTGGCGTTGCTGCGCTTTTCGCCGCTGAAGTCGACCTCGGGATTGCGGCCGGCGGGTTTGTCCGGGCCGCTGCCGTCTTTTTTAACGAAGCTTTTATGCGAGGCCCAGGCTTCAATGAGGCTACCGTCGACGCTGAAGTGTTCGTCGGACACCAGATTTTGCCATTCGGCTATGGCCAGTACCCGCTCAAAAAATTCGCGACTCAGGGCTTCGGACAGCAGGCGTTCGCGGTTGGCGCTGAACACGCTGCGCTCCCAGACAGCATCGTCGATACCCAAACCAACAAACCAGCGAAACAACAGGTTGTAGTCCAGTTGTTCCATCAACTGACGCTCGCTACGGACCGTATACAGGACTTGTAACAGCAAGGCGCGCAGCAGTTTTTCGGGGGCAATCGAGGGACGGCCAGTGTGCGAGTAACGCGCGGCAAAGACGGCATCCATCGAGGCCAGTACGCCATCGACCAACAGCCGTAAACGGCGCAACGGATGCTGCTTGGGAATGCGGTCTTCCAGGTTGATGTAGCTGAACCAGTTGTTTTGGATAGCATCGTGTCCGCGCATTGAAAGGCTCCAAATTTAGGTAGCCTATTTTAACAGTTGGCGGCTCATCTATGCCTTAGCTTACTTGGCTTTTCGAGTTTTTCACCAGCCTGATAAGTCTTGCAGTTTTTTCAGCAAATCCGGGGTGGTAATGGACTCCGGTTCTTTGGGGATGAACCTGAGCATTTCGAAGTAGCGGAGGACGGTGTCCATTTAGTTATTAAATGAACTATTGAACTCATCTATAAAATCATTCTTTGATCTACCTATGTTATCGAGATTCGGGTGCTTATAAAGGACGCCACTTCCTATCAACCAAAATACCTTATCAACGTCAAAAGCGGTTACTTTTGCGGCTTTACTTATTTGAAATATAACCTTTTGAACTTGGTAATTACTTGGATTCTCCTCACATAGACCGATACCAACGAATATGTCTTTAATGTGTACATCAGGTTTGCCATAATCAACAAATCCTAAATCTTTCAAAAAATCACAAGCAAGCGGATAGCCAAGGCCATATATCTCTTCAGCAATTATCATCGGTAATGCTGGCATTGACCTTTCATCTTGATAAAAATGATTAGCCCAATCATAAAACTCTTCACCATCTTTAAACTGGTTTAAAAAAGCAGCAGCCGAAAGTATTGTTTTGCAATATTTTGGCCAAATGCTTTTCGAATCATTTCTAATTTGTCCAGAAGGTTGAAGAACAACAATAATATGATCTAAAAGGCCTTCAGGGTTATTGAAAAATTCCGCTTCGACTTTACGTGGATTAAATGAAAAAAGAGCTTTTCCCAGATTGTCTATCCCATCTATCGATCCACCGACAACATTTTTCTTCATATTTGCATTTTGGGCTGATCTTAATAAACTTCTGAAAAGAACTTTTATATTGACAGACTCATCGCTTTTATCAGGCATATTAAGATAACTTTCAACAATATCTTTTGCCTTGGGATATGGTATCTGTTTAATTAAAAACTTTTTTGCGAACGAATAAGTTTTTCGCAATGATAATTGAGCGTTATTTTCCATAAATTTCTCCTTTGAAAAGCTTTTATTCTTATTGCACAAACCCAATCTGCGTAAACGTCTCCCCCTTCGCCTTGCACTCCTGCTCCAGCACTTGAATCATTCTTTCCGGCTGTGGAATTACCCCTAACAGGCTGGTGAAAAACTCGAAAAGCCAAGTAAGCTAAGGCATAGATGAGCCGCCAACTGTTAAAATAGGCTACCTAAATTTGGAGCCTTTCAATGCGCGGACACGATGCCATTCAAAACAGCTGGTTCAGCTATGTTAGCCTGGAAGACCGTATTCCCAAACAGCATCCGTTGCGTCGTTTACGGCTACTGGTTGATGGCGTATTGGCCTCTATGGATGCCGTCTTTGCCGAGCGTTACTCGCACACAGGCCGTCCCTCGATTGCCCCTGAAAAACTGCTGCGCGCCTTGCTGTTACAAGTCCTGTATACGGTCCGTAGCGAGCGTCAGTTGATGGAACAACTGGACTACAACCTGTTGTTTCGCTGGTTTGTCGGTCTGGGCATCGACGACGCCGTGTGGGAACGCACAGTGTTCAGTGCCAACCGCGAACGCCTGCTGTCCGAAGCCCTGAGTCGCGAATTTTTTGAGCGGGTACTGGCCATAGCCGAATGGCAAAATCTGGTGTCCGACGAACACTTCAGCGTCGACGGTAGCCTCATTGAAGCCTGGGCCTCGCATAAAAGCTTCGTTAAAAAAGACGGCAGCGGCCCGGACAAACCCGCCGGCCGCAATCCCGAGGTCGACTTCAGCGGCGAAAAGCGCAGCAACGCCACCCACCACAGTACGACCGATCCCGAAGCCCGGCTTTACAAGAAAGGCGAATACACCGAGGCCAAACTGCGTTACATCACCCATGCCTTGTCCGAGAATCGCAACGGCCTGATTGTCGATGTCGAAACCACTCAAGCCACCGGCACCGCCGAAATCGAAGCCGCGCAAAACATGATCAAACGCCGCGTGCCCAAAGGCGGCAGCGTCGGTGCCGACAAAGGCTACGACCAAGCGGCGTTCGTCAACGGACTCGAGTCCCGTGACATCAAAGCCCATGTGGCCCGCAAAAAGACCGGCAGTGTCGTCGATGGCCGGACCGCTCGCGGCAAAGGTTACGCCCAAAGTCTCAAGCGCCGCAAAATCGTCGAAGAAGCCTTTGGCTGGGTCAAAACGGTCGGCGGCCTGCGCAAAACCCGTCACATCGGCTTAGCCAAAGTCGCGGGTCAGGCCTTGTTTTGCTTTGCCGCCTACAACCTGACGCGCATGCTCAACCTATTGGTGTTCACGCCGAAACCGGCGTGGAGTGCGCCCACCTAGGGCGAAGTTCGCCTGAAAACCGTCCACAGACGGCTTCAGGCGAATAAAAAGCCCTTGAAACCGGGGCAAAACGCTTGAAACTCGATGTCATGACCGATTTCAACTCGAAAAAATCACTTACATCGTGGGTAAGGGGAAATATCGGCGGGTTTTTCACCAGCCTGCTAACACCACGACTTGCCGACTGACCACGGCAAAATCACCCGGTGTAAGCTTGGAAAGCCGCTGGACTTGCTGTTTGAATATAGCCAAGTTTTCCGGATTGGACGGTAATTGTCCGCCAAGTCGGCGGTGCTAAACGGCGTGCAAAACTTTCCAGGGTCCTGGGGAAAAGAGCGTTGAAAAGTTTCCACCCCAGGTTGTTCAATGTCCGGTTTTTTGCCGGAGAATCCTGGAGTGTTACAAATGGACGTTATTGCCGAAATCAGACGGCGTCATCTAGTCGAGAAAGAGACTATCAGTTCACTGGCTATCGCCTTTAAGCTATCCCGCCCCACCATCCGTAAACATTTAAAGACGGTCGAAACGCCGGCGTATCAGCGCCAACATCAACCCCACCCCATGCTGGGTTCGTTCCATCAGCAGTTACATGCCTGGCTGGAGCAAGAAGCGGATTTGCCGCGAAAACAACGACGCACCGCGCAACGCCTGTATGAATGTCTGCAAGTTGAGGGCTACCAAGGCAGTTACACGGCGGTGCAGCGCTACGTTAAGGGTTGGAAGAAGAAACGATCTCCCCATCCCACCATCAAGCAAGCTTTTGTCCCCCTGGCCTTTCCAGCAGGCGAGACCTGCCAGTTCGACTGGAGCCATGAAACCGTTGAACTGGGCGGCGTGGTTCAGACCATTAAGGTCGCCCACTTCCGCTTAACCTACAGTCGTCAGATGTTCGTGATGGCCTATCCACGGGAAACGCAGGAAATGGTGCTGGATGCGCACCGTCAAGCCTTCGCTTACTTTGGCGGGGTGCCGAAGCGCATGGTATACGACAACCTGAAAACGGTGGTCGATGCGATCTATGCTGGCAAGGAGCGGCGCTTTAATCGGCGTTTCATGGCGCTGGCCAACCACTATCTGTTTGAGCCTGTGGCTTGCACGCCGGAGTCCGGTTGGGAAAAAGGCCAGGTAGAGAATCAGGTCGGGAACATTCGGGAGTGGCTGTTTACGCCGATGGCGAAATTCACGGATTTCGCCGCCCTTAACGTCTGGCTGGCGAAGCGCTGCTGCGAGTTGGCGGGACGCCCCCATCCTGAACAGACCTCACGCAGCATCGCCGAATGTTTCGCTGAAGAACAGCCCTTGTTAATGCCGGTCAAGGCCGCCTTCGATGGTTACGTGGAAGAAATGAAGCGTGTTTCGCCACTTTGTTTGATCCGCATAGACCGCAACCGCTACAGCGTGCCGGCGCAGTGGGCCAATAGCGTGGTGTCCGTGCGTTTAACCGCCGACCATGTCCGTATCGTCGCCGACGGCGCGATGATTGCCGAACATCACCGCCGCTTCGGACGCGATCATTTGATCTGCGATCCTTGGCATTATCTGCCGGTGTTGGAGAAAAAGCCTGGCGCACTGAGGCATGGCGCACCCTTTCAGACTTGGGACTTGCCGGTTGCGATCAAGGTGGTGCGGGATCGTATTCTCAAGCAGGATCAGGGTGACCGCGCCTTTGTCGACCTACTGCTGATGGCGAAAGGTCTGGGCGATAACGGATTGGATGCCTTGGAAGTGGCTTGTGATTTGACCTTGCAGACCGGTGTCATCAGCGCCGCCATCGTCCTGAATGAAATGCGCCGGTTAACCGAAGCGGCCAAGCCCAAAGCACTGGACGACACCCCGGCATCGACGCCGGCATTGACCTTGGAGCCTGTCGCCGATTGCAGTCGCTATGATAGCTTACGGAGCGTTTGCCATGTCCATTGATCGCGCGCTCCAGCTCAAAACGTTACATCTGTTCGGCATGGCGGCGGCCTGGAGTGAATACCCACAGGGCACAAGTGGCAAGCCAAATACAGTAGCCAGCAAAAACCCGTGATGCCGGAAGCCTGGCTGGATCGGTTGATCAGCGCCGAGCAGGCCGACCGCCAAGCGCGCAGCCTGAACTATCAGCTCAAGGCGGCTCGATTCCCGATTCATCGAGACTTGCTACAGATTGACTGGTCGGAAACGCCCTTGCCGCAAGCTCGTCTCGAACAACTGGCCACCGGAAACTTTATGGAGCAAGCCTACAACCTGATCCTGGTGGGCGGCACCGGCACAGGGAAAACCCACTTGGCCACTGCCATTGGCATAGCCGCCATCCATCAAGGCAAACGGGTTCGCTTTTACAATGCGGTCGATCTAGTCAATCAACTGGATAAGGAAAAACAGCTAGGAAAAGCCGGTAACCTCGCCAAGCAGCTAACGCTGATGGATGCCGTCATCCTGGACGAATTGGGGTATTTACCGTTCCCAGCGTCCGGCGGTGCCTTGCTGTTCCACCTCATCAGTCATCTGTATGAGAAAACGTCCTTGATCATTACCACCAACCTCAACTTTGCAGAATGGGTGCAGGTTTTTGGCGACGCCAAGATGACTACGGCGCTGCTGGATCGCATTACTCACCACTGCGATATTTTAGAAACCGGCAACGATTCTTATCGATTTAAGCAACGGAAAAAGGCGGTGGAAAATCAATAACCATACGACCTAACTGGAAACTATTGGACGCTCTTTACTGGAAACTTTTCAACGCCGTTTGACAAATGCTGCGTGTAGGCCGCATAAATGTAGGGAAAGAATTTTTAATCATGACTGACTCCAAAGCGACAACATTTTGATTGGATCTAGAATAGGGGCATAAGCGACAAATACGGTCGCTATGGTGACGAATCTTCCTCAAAAAGCACACCACGAACGGAATCAATAAACCTGCGGGCACTGAGCCTGTCGAAGGACTTAATCGCGCTTCATCAACATGTCTCAGGCCAATCTAAAATCGTTTAAAACTGAAGCCACTTGCTTTAACAACGCTTATCTCCTTGGTTTTTGCGCCAATTCTCCTAAACTTGCGCAGTGCCGAAAAATCAGTGCCCGCAATAGCCAAAGCCCGGTTATTATTGGCCGTTGTCCATTTACACGCCCCGGTGGAGATATGCATGCTTGACTCAATCGCTCTTGATATTCAGGCTCTGGTCAATCTGCTCAGCAGGTTAAGACCGGAATTGCTGGATCAAATTTGCGCGAAGCATCCCGGTTACACCGAAACCCTTAGGCCCGGAAAATTAATCGGGCAAGACAATTCGTCGCAATCCCAGTTACTGGTCGATTTAGCCATGAGCACCAAAGGCCTGGTCAGACAGGAGTGTTTGAGTATTTATAATTTGCTGAGCACACGTTTGCGAGGCTCGGTGCGCTTGCGTTTGATCGGCAGCACCATCGCCACCCTGTCGGCGGGCGCATTGATAGCGGCATTAACCCAGGGTGTGCCAAAATTGGTATTGGCTTTTGCAGTATTGACGGTGTTTGCGGCAGCATTCATGCTGGTGGGCGAGTGCCTGGAGGGTTATTTCGGCCGGCAGCGCGGCTTGCGAGAAATGCAGGATAGGTTGCTGAAAAACCTGCTGGAAGTAGCCGATATTGAAGCCGAACTGCGTCTGATGGAATTTCGTGGCAATTTCGACGGCATCGAACCGCAAATCCGCAAATTAAATACCGTCGCGATTACCAGTCAGCAAATCCAACATTTGGTCGGCTAAGCGCATTTCCAGACTTGAATCTTGTCCGACCAACAGATACCTAATTTTAGTAGCGAAGCTTCAAATCGCACGCCCCAACGAATCGACTAGACAGCGAATTGTCTTCACTGGGAAATTGGTTCACATCGACACCGCAACCCAAGTTCACCGGCCGGCTTTTGCGTTGTTCAGTCGGTTTAAGGTTTGCCGTGCCGCGCCCGGTATTACTCAACAAAAGATTCGAGCTATCAGTGGCGTCGGCTGTCAGCGCTTGATCCGATGGGGTCAGAATTAACGCGGAGGGCGTGTCGAAGCTTTCCGGAGGAAGTGCATCCGCGAAAGCGTTTAGCGCACTAATAACTAGCAAGCCGCCGATGATGGCGGAAATTGGTTTGGACTGCTTTAGAAACGAAAAATCATGGGCTTTCATGATTTCCTCCTGTTCCAAAGTTGGCATTATGAGCTCGGGCGAACAAATCCTCCTGTTACAGACGCTTGTCCAACCCGCTCGGTCTAAGCTATCTGCCGGTAGCGGCCAAAATTACCCTGACGATTAACAATCCGCTATGGCAAATGCGTTCCTATCTAAGCATCGATCGCTTAACACATTTTTAATTCCGTACTGCGAACCAGGCCGCAAAAGCATTCCTGGAGACAGGACTAATAATAGTCCGATACCCGTTGCGTGGCGAATTTTAAAACGCTTAGTTGCAAAATTTTTCTTATGATAGTCAATTAGTTGACAAACAAATCTCATAAATTTTCGAGCATATTTGATGCCAAACAACAAAGACACGCACCAAACCAGGCAAAGTCATGGCAAGCCGCGTTTGCTTCGCAGATCAAAACCGGGAAATATTCTCGGCACTTTTTGTAAGGCCCTCTCAGGAACAAACCGATGAACAACAATCAGGCATCCAGCAATCCACCGCCCCCCGTGAGTTTGAAACAGGCTTTTGGGTATTGGCTGAAACTGGGCTTTATCAGCTTCGGCGGTCCCGCCGGACAGATCGCCATCATGCATCAGGATCTGGTAGAAAATAAGCGCTGGATCTCCGAGCGCCGTTACCTGCATGCCTTAAATTACTGCATGCTGCTGCCCGGCCCGGAAGCCCAACAATTAGCAACCTATATCGGCTGGCTGATGCATCGCAGCTGGGGCGGCATCATGGCCGGCGGCTTGTTTGTATTGCCATCCCTGTTGATTCTAATCGGTTTGGGTTGGGTTTATATGGCTTACGGGCATTTACCAGCCGTGGCCGGGGTACTGTATGGCATAAAGCCCGCCGTGACCGCGATTGTGCTGTTTGCCGCGTATCGAATTGGCTCCCGAACCTTGAAAAACGCTTGGTTGTGGGCAATCGCCGCCCTAGCGTTTCTGGCTATTTTTGCGTTACGAATACCGTTTCCGCTAATCGTGTTCGTCGCCGGCTTGCTTGGCGCGCTTGGCGGTAAATGGGCCCCCCTATATTTTAATTTGGGCGGCGGACACGGCAAATCTAACCCACACTTCGGCCCGGCATTGATAGACGACAACACGCCTCCCCCCGAGCACGCCCGTTTCAATACCGGTAAGCTGGTCAGGCTGGCCTTTATCGCTTTGGGATTATGGGGCGGTGCGCTCGGTTGGCTTTGCACTCACTACGGCTGGGACGGCGCATTAACGCAGATGGGTTGGTTTTTTACCAAAGCGGCCCTGCTCACGTTCGGCGGGGCCTATGCGGTGCTGCCTTATGTGTACCAAGGCGCGGTGGAACATTACCACTGGTTGACACCGACACAAATGATTGACGGTCTGGCCTTGGGCGAAACCACGCCCGGTCCGCTGATCATGGTCGTCACCTTCGTCGGCTTCGTCGCCGGCTGGAACCAAACACTATTCGGCGGCGAGCATTTATTTTTAGCGGGCGCGCTAGCCGCTACCGTGGTGACTTACTTCACCTTCCTGCCCAGCTTTCTGTTCATTTTGGCCGGCGGACCGCTCGTGGAATCAACTCACAACAATTTGAAATTCACCGCACCATTGACCGGCGTTACCGCCGCCGTGGTAGGTGTCATTCTGAATCTGGCTGTATTCTTTGCCTATCACGTCTTCTGGCCCCAAGGATTTGAAGGCGTGGCGGACAAGGTCGCTCTAGTAATCGGGCTGGCCGCCATACTGGCTTTGTTTCGCTACAAAGTCGGGGTTATTCCGGTCATTATCGGTAGCGGTACAGCCGGACTGTTATGGAGCTTTCTAAAGCCATGGCTAAGTCAACACGGCATAAACTTGTAGCTGCCGGCAAACTATTAACCCCGCCCTTACATACCGTTAGCCTTTATGCCTTTTGCGGAACGGCAACAATTGCAATCCCAAACCGCCTAACAAAGCTTGCGGCAGGTATTGGAAATGCTGGCGGACAAAAGCTCCGACCAAACCCAAAGGTTTTCTGTAGCTGTCGGCATTGGCGACCCAAGCCGACAGCAGCGTGGCCTCGCCGGCTTACTTAGGCCCGTCCCACACTCAACACATGTTGTCGTTTGCGGCTAAGACATCTCTTCCACTCAACAACTGTTGCCCTGTAAACACCCTTTAAACACAAGACCCGTGAAATTGGTGCTCAGCAAGCAATGCGGGATTGAATACCCGCTGAAACTCCTAGCTATCCGCTCGCGCACCGCCCGGCGTTTTCCCTGAAAAACAATCGATAAATAAACCACTTAGCTCTCTAACTCACCATCCAAGCCAGATATAGCGACGCCATCCGACAATCTGGCACAGCTCGTGCTCTATTAGAAATCAATAGCAGCGATCAAAGCCTATTCACCAATTTAAACAATCGCTTACTTTACGCGGCACAACGGGGAATATGGCCTTTATATTTAAGAAATGGGGAACATTGGCATGAGTAGTCCTTTAGCAACTTTTAATAAACTGGTACCGGCGGGAGCCCCCGCGGATTGGGACGCGGCAGAGGTGGTTTCATTAAAATCGCCTGTCACTCAGTTGCCGGAAGGTTTAACGCATTCACGGGTTGCAGTAGCCTTGGGAGACTTTAAATACGTCACCGAAACCCGCGATCACAAATGGGTCGATTTTCTATTAATCGGCGCACTAACAATCTTTATCCACAACACGGTAGTCGATCACTTCAGCGGCGCGGCGTTTGAACAAGAAATTGTGGAGCCCATCAAGCCCGAGACCAAAGTACAGATCACCCTGACCAGGCCGCAACCCAAACCGGTGCCGCCACCGCCGCCAAAAGTTAAACCGCAACCGCCCAAACCCAAGGTCGTACCGTTAAAGCCGCCAAAAATCCAACCCGTGCCCAAAGTTGTTGAGGAAGCGCCGGCACCGGCGCCTGTTGAAGGGCCGGTGGTAGACAACGCCCCACCGGCTCCGCCCGCACCTCCCGCGCCGGTGGTTGAAGAAAAAATCACCGAGCCGGTAGCCGACGCGGCTTACCTGCACAACCCACTGCCGGAATACCCGGAAGTTGCGCAAGAACGCGGCTGGGAAGGCAAAGTGGTGATGAAAGTACACGTGCTGCCCGACGGCACCGCCGATAGCGTGACCGTCAGCAAATCCAGCGGCCAGAAAGTGCTGGACGATGCTGCCGTCAAAGCCGTTCTCAAGTGGTCTTTCGTGCCGGCCAAACGCGGCGACACGCCGATTGCCCGTTACACCACGGTTCCATTCACTTTTAAATTGTAATTATTTTTGAGGATCAAAAATGTCTGAGATAGCAACCAACGTCATCGTCGATGGCACCCTGAACACCTTAATCGCCGCCTCGGTAGTCACCTGGGGCTTAATCCTAATCAAAGGCGTACAACACATTCGCATTTCCTATCACAACCGGCGCTATAACAAGGAGTTTTGGAGCGCACCTAATATCCAGGCTGCCGCACATTTGGAAAATCAGGATGGTCCGGCCGCCCGAGTCGCCGGCATCGGTTTCTCGACGCTGATCGAAACCGACGGGGGCGCCTCTACTCACGATTTGGAACACACCTGGGATAGGCAGGAATTGCTGGACAGACGCCTGCGTCAACAAATGCAGAAAGAACGCGGCTCGTTAGAAAGCGGTCTGGCGGTGCTGGCCACCATCGGCAGCATCTCCCCATTCGTCGGTCTGTTCGGTACCGTTTGGGGGATCATGGGGGCGTTGACCAATATCAGCAAAACCGGCTCGGCCAGTTTGGAAGTCGTTGCCGGACCTATCGGTGAAGCGTTAATTGCCACCGCAGTCGGTATCGCGGTCGCGGTGCCGGCGGTAGTGGGTTACAACTTTTTCATCCGCCGCAATAAAGTGGTTTGGGCCTTCCTGGACGATTTTGCCATCGATTTTGTACATTTGGCGCTGAAAAGCTCGTTCATCATCGAACGCGCCGGCAGCAAACCGGCAGCGGCGGCAGCTTCCGCACGTTTGACCGATGTCAGCGGCGGCAAAAAATCCAATATCAAAGATACCCATGAAGAATTAATCGCGAAAGAGGCGCACGCATAATGGCATTCAATACGAAAGACGACGGCGGCGATGACGTCATGGGTGAAATCAACGTCACGCCCCTGGTGGACGTGATGTTGGTACTGCTGGTGGTGTTTATCGTCACAGCGCCCTTATTAACCCAGGCGGTACACGTTAACCTGCCGAAAACCGCGGAAACCGCGCCACCGGACGATAAAGCGGCGTCTTACTTGAGTGTCGATGCGCAAGGCAAAATCTACATCGATAAGCAGGAGTTTCCGTTGGAAATCATCGAAGGCGAATTACGCAACCGCCTGGCGGCCAATCCGGAGTTTGCTTTAAATCTAAACGCGGACGACGCGGTGCAATACGGCATCGTTGCCAAGGTGATGTCATCCATAGAAAGAGCCGGCGTTACCAAGCTGTCGGTTCTGACGGTTCCGCAATAAATCATGATCCAGCCGGGTAACAAGTTTGCCCGGCTGGTTAATCGCGGCGCCAAACGCTGCGACACAAGCACAACCCGAACCACGCCAAGACCAAGGATGCAGCCGCTGCGTCCAGGGTTTATTTGCGTCTAGGCACAAACCTTTAGGAGAACTCTACGATGGCGCGCAAGACCGCTCAAGACTTTCATCCAGAAGCGTTACAAGCTTTTGATAAATACGTGCATGGCGATATTTCCCGGCGAGATTTTTTATCGTCGGTACCTAAATATGCCCTGCTCGGCCTGACCGCCGAAGCCCTGCTGGAAGCACTTAATCCGCGTTTCGCTGAAGCCAAGCAAGTCGCCGATGACGATCCGCGCATTAAAGCCACGTATGTGGAATACCCCTCCCCGCATGGTAACGGCAAGATTCGCGGCTACCTGGTACAACCGGCCAAAGCCTACGGCAAACTGCCCGTGGTGCTGGTTATCCACGAAAATCGGGGGTTGAATCCACATATCCAAGACATCGCCCGCCGTCTGGCCCTGGATAATTTCATTGCCTTCGCACCGGACGCGCTGTTTACGTTGGGCGGTTATCCGGGCGATGAAGACAAAGCCCGCGAATTGTTCCAAAAACTGGATAAAGACAAAAACCAGGCCGACTTTTTGGCAGCAGCCCAAGCCATTAAAAAATTGCCGCAAAGTAATGGCAAGTTAGGTGCGGTAGGCTTTTGCTACGGCGGCGGCATCGTCAACTTCCTGGCCACCCGTCTGCCCGATCTGGCGGCCGGCGTGCCGTTCTACGGCGCCCAACCTGCCGCCGATCAGGCCGCAAAAATCAAAGCGCCTTTATTGATCCATTACGCCGGCGTCGACGACCGCATCAATGCCGGCTGGCCGGCTTATGAAGCGGCGCTGCAAAAAGCCGGTGTCAATTACGAAGCCCACACCTATCCGGGCGTGCAGCACGGCTTTAACAACGACACCACCCCACGCTACGACGCCGCCACCGCCAAACTGGCCTGGGACAGGACCGTCAGTTTCTTCAACGCTTATCTGCGCGACAGTTAAACCCTCGGGAGGATTTCAATGAAAGTGGAAGTGCATATTTGGGATTGGCCATTACGACTGTTTCACTGGTTGCTGGTAGTAGCTGTGGTCGGCGCTTACGCCACCGGCAAACTGGGCGGCAATCTGACCGACTGGCATGCCCGCTTCGGCAGTTTGATTTTGGGCTTGCTGATATTTAGATTGATCTGGGGCTTTATTGGCACTACCCATGCCCGTTTCGCCAGTTTCTTTCCGACTTTTTCGCGGCTAGTGGAATACGTCAAAGGCGAATGGCAAGGCGTCGGCCACAATCCGGCCGGTGCGATAGCGATTATTGCTTTGCTGGCAGCCTTGAGCTTTCTGGCCGTCACCGGTTTATTCGCCAACGATGATATTGCATTCGAAGGCCCGCTGTTTCATGTCATCGATAAAGAGCTCAGCGACAAATTGAGCGGCTGGCATATTTATGCGGTGAATATCCTGCTGGGCTTGGTAGTCGTGCATGTCAGCGCGATTGTCCTGTACCAACGCCTGAAAAAAACCAATCTAGTCGGCGCGATGCTAACCGGCAAAAAACAATTGCCCAGATCCTTGGCGCCCTCCCCGATCAAACCGGTTGGACCGTTCCGTTTTGTGATTACTTTGTTGATCGCGGTGACGGTGGTCTGGGGCGTTTGGAGCGGCGGCTTTGTGAATTATCTGGCGCCCTTGGCCAGCTTCCAATCGGCCTCGGCCAATCCTAAATCCTAAACGTTACTTTTTCTACAACACCACAAGGAGTTAACCCCATGAAATTGAAACTGGTAATCGCACTGGCGCTGGGCGCTGCCACGACGGCGGCCGTGGCCGGCGAAGTGGAAGACCAGATCCGCTTCCGCCAATCCGCCTACTCGTTTTTGGGCTGGAATACCGCGAAAATCAAAGCGCAGGCAGCCGACCATCCGGAAACCTTTAACAAGGATCAGGTGATCGCGGCCGCGAATGCCGTGGCTGCGGTCGCTAATTCCGGCCTGCTCAGCCTTTACGGCCCGGGCACCGATAAAGGCACCGGCTGGAAAGCGACCCGTCTGAAACCTGAATTTTTCGAAAAACAGGACGAAGTAAAAGAAATCGAAGCGACCTTCATCAAGGAAGCCAACGAATTGCAAAAAGTGGCGGCCAATGGCGATGCGGCGGAAGTTAAAGCCCAATTTGGCAAAGTCGGCGCTACCTGCAAAAGCTGCCACGATTTGATTCGGGTTCGCGAATAATTCCATCGACTCCGAACACCAAACATCCAGCGTTAAGGCATTTTCAGCCGGCAACTCGGCTTGTCGGGACTTGTCCGAGCCCTACTCGGACGAGTCCCATTTCCAAACTACGAATAGAAACACCCGCTCGTTCAGATAGACCTACACGTCATATCGCGTTTGACTACTTTCCTAAAAATCGGCATGCCTGGCTTTGCGGCTGTACTTCTAATTTAGGCATATTAATTTCAAATATTATCGTTTTATTTAATGAGTTAGTTTCGCTACCCTCTGCGTTTATTAGCAAAACATCCGTTATTAGGGATTTACTGGACAGATACTCATGCCTTTACAACAATTAGTCGAATATTTTAACGATAGACTGGAGCAGGAACACAATAACGGCTTACGGCCGTTTGTGCTGGATAACGGCGCGGTGCACGGGGTATTCGGCCCCATCTGCATCGGCAGCAGATTGTCGCCGCTGCGCCAGACTTTGCGCACCACCAATGCTATAGGTCACATTGCGCAACTGAACGTGTCCACTATTCACAAACAAACGATACAAAGCAGCGAGCTGGAACAATACCTGGCCCAGCCCCAGGCCGAACAGGCTAATGTCGAGTCCATCATCAACTTCGACCGGATGTCACGAGCCGTGCATATGCTGAACTATTTGCCGCAAGCGCATCTCGACGAATTATTGTTTCTGGAAGTCGACCCGCGGCATATTCTCGGTGTCAAAGAAGATCATGGAGCTTATTTTGAAGAGGTGATAGTGGCCTGCGGCCTGCAAACCGCCAACGTCGCCATCACGCTGACCGCAAACAACGCCTATGCCGGTTTTTATCAATTGCTGCTGCGCGGCCTGCAAAATTATCAACGCCGCGGTTACCAACTGGCATTGAAGTTTGATTATCACTCGCTGGAAAAATCGGCCTTCGAGTTAATTACTCGCGCTGCGCCCGACTTCGTCGGCATCTCGGCGCTGGAATTGGACCGCATCCGCGACAATAAACTCCTGGAAAAACTCCAACAATTAAGCAGTTTGGCAAGCTCGATCAACAGCCGAAGCTTCATACTGCAAATCGATGACAAACGCACAGCCGCATTGGCTCGCAATACCGACTTTGATCTGGTACAGGGAGACTATTTCGAACGAAGCGTCGAGCTCTCTGCGGCCAACGGCTAATTTAAAGCAATCGGCATAAAAAAGCCCGCGTAAAGCGGGCTTAGCTTTTAGACACGGCTTGGTAAATGAGCTATTTGCGCTCATAAATCTTGTCGCAGACGCCAAAATTAAGCGCCACCAATCTACCGCGGCTTCAGGCAGTCTGCCAGCATCCATTGCATAATCCAACGCAGCGCCAACTCGCATCGTAATATTCCAGCCTGCACGAGCGATACTGCAGCGTACTTTTGAATCAAATTAAAAGCCATTGCACGGCTAATTAAAGTGGATCGTAAATCCGCCATGTCGCTTAGCATTGTGTAAAACATCCTCGCAATTTCAGCTGAAGCCTTTGGGGCACTATGGCGGTAAACATGTCCAGTTGGCTTCTAATACTGGATCACTGCGAGAATCACGCTGGTTTTTCAAAGCCTCCCAGGCGACAATAGCCAATAGAAACGACACAGCCGGCCAATGACCAATCAATACCTGCCGAAGACATCCATCAATACAGCTTCTATAGCTACAAAATCAGATTCTCACCTTCCTAGACAAACGTATTCCAGGGTAACCATCAAAAACCATTTCCCGCCCAGGTTGCAAAGCTGTTGCTGTGCAGGCGTAGAATTGCATTTGGTATAGTTTTTTTAACGAATGACGGCATGTCCACAACCTGAAGAAACCCATACTGAAACTTACACTACCCGCTAAAGTGCAGATAAATTTTTATAAGTGTCGATAATATTTTAATAAAAAATATTACTTATATATCAAATATTTAAAAATGAACAATCAGAAAACACAAGGCACCAAGCAAGACGAGAAAATGCAACACACGCCGATGATGCAGCAATGTATTACCCATGAAATATAAGGATTTTTTTATATTAAACTTAATTTACTATACTAAAACCTATACTGTCACTAATGAAACGCCTCATCGTCTCAATTCCTTGGCTTTTAGGTGCCAGATCTTCACAACACACTCTTTGTTGTCAGAAAATTTCACACTGAAATTATGATGTTTTTCTGCTGACTCCGCATCCCTGTGGCTCGCCACTAAAGTCCAAGTCGCTCACGTTGGCTTTGACTCATTATCGGATGGCATGGTTGGCAGCACCATTGATTCGATTCTGTTGACGGATCTGGCCGCCGTCGTTAGCAATCGCTACAACTATGACGTCTCGGAATGGCCCGTGGCTGTCTTTGTCCACGAGGCGACGTAAGTCTCATCAATGATCTCTTCATTCAGGTTTTGAACAAAGGCCGAGGCGCCAAGATTCACCCGTTCATCGCCACGGAAAGCAGTTGTTTAACTTGATTCTCTGATTATTGGATAGTGATGATTGGCTTTTTGGAATCTCAAATCCGCTACACCACACAACGCTGGTTTGATCGATCGATTGTTCGTTACTACCGGCTTTCTAGTCGATGTCGCCGGCCGAGAACACGTGGCTTATTCCGGCTATTTATTGCGGAAGAAATCGGCGTAGGTCGACCAAGCGCAGGTGTTTACCAAGGCGATCGCAGTTCTGATTTTTTTACACCGATGACACGCCTGCTTACTCACTCTTCTCCCTGGAGGCCATCGGAAAAGCTAAATCTTAGTCTTCCGCTTTTTCACAAGGGATGGCAAAGATTATCTTCACCCGGCCCTGCTCTCCACGCACCCCGAGTTTTACCCTAGCTCGGCAGTTAGACCGCTTTCCGCTTACACCAAAGGCAGATAAACATCGGTAACCTGTTCGTGTTCGGCCGTTTCAGACACGCGTTTGATGTAATGAAAAAATACCGGAAATTCCCGCAATTCCTCACCACTTTCCGGCAGCCACTCCCGGTAGAGGTAATAAACACTGTCGCTGATACGGTCGGTTGAACCGATATGGCGCACCACGGCGTATCGCCCTTCCGGAATCTGCTTGTTGACCACGCCGTGCAAATTGGCCGGCACGGGTTGCTTGACCTCCCCGCAGACATCGAATCGGAATGAGTCCGTGGGCGTGTTAGTCGGGTCGTCATACGCGATACCAAACGTCCGACTGCTGATGATCGGCGACAAGCCGCTTTGCTTACGCCAGGTTATGAATTTTCTGACCGTGTCCATAAGCAGGCTGGGTGATGCACGGTGCTCCAGCGCTGCGACTAGGGTTTCTGAAAAATCGACGATGGTAACGTTCATCCGGGGACTCCTTAGGCGTTTGGGTAATAGCATGCGCTCATTCCATGGCTGCCATGCCGGGTGCTTTCGAAATTGAGTAGGCGTTTGTCCAATGCATTTTTTGAACGCGCGGGAAAACGATTCCGCATTCTCGAAACCGGCGTCCAGGCCAATATCGGTAATGCTGCGCCGCTCCTGAAATACCAGTTGGTAAGACGCCTTGCGTAAGCGCAATAACCGAATGTAGCGCGTCGTGCTCAACCCGGTGTAAGCGGAGAACTGGCGTTGAAAGTGAAATCGGGAAAAATTGGCCTGTTTGCTCAGTTCGTCGACCGACAACGGCTTGAACAGATGTTGGTCTATGTAATCGAAAACCCTATCGAAACGCATGGCATAGGCCGCGCTGGCCGTTTTATCGTCCACTTTCATACCTCCTCAATCGAGCGCTACTGTAACAAGCGCCTAATCTTCGCGCCTTACTCAACGTGCTCAATTGATACCGGAAATGCGTAGAACAAATGGAATGCACTGGCGCGAGTGCGGCAGATCGTCGGACGCCACCGTTTTGCCGACCACACGGGAGGCGGGGCCTGCCAGGGATGCAAGCGTGACAGAAGTATCGCCACTCAAGTTTCGGCGACACAATGGCCTGCTGTCCGCTGCGAGTGGCTGTCCATGTAGTCGTAAAAAGCCTGCCCGTGCGCCAATTCGAACGGCACGCCGCTGCGCACGCCCTGTTCCAATTGTTCGAACCACGGCCGGCTCATTTCCGGCGAGTTATGCATCAGCACCATCACCCGAACGCTGTGGGGATGATCCGGGCACAGGCAGGAGGAAAGCTTGTTGTTGCGGAAGCGACGCGGCGAGACTTCCTCGAACACCCCCACCGCCGCCAGCATGCGCAGCAAGCGGTAAAGTGCATCGGCGTCGGCGATATCTAGTCGCGCGGCGACATACAACGCCCGCGATTGCCAATAAGCCGAACCGATCTGGATCAGGCGGAACGGCGCCGGCACGAGTTTATTGGGCAGGTTTTGTAGCCAGGCGCCGAATCGGGCGAGTTTGGCGAAGCGGCGCACCGCGCCGGCGTTCTTTTGCAATGTCATGTCACGCTCCTGCTTGGGAGGCGGCCATGCCCGCCGCCAACAGCTTGCCGTTGAAAGCGGCGAGTTCGTCGAGGAAGGCTTCGTCCATCTGCCCGCCCATTTGTTCCTCGAAGATGTCTTTCAGCAGCATGGGCATCATGGCAAGGCTGACGAAAGCCATCCGCGCCACGTCGGGATTGATCGCCTGATCGACCTGCCCGCTTGCTTTGAGCTGTTCCAGCCGCCTTGCGCCGCCGCTACGTCCACGCTCCAACAATTGCAGGATAAAACGCCGGCCCGGCCCGTGGTTGAGGGCAAGCACCTTGAGAATAAGCTTGGGAAACTCGGGATGCTTGCGCATGGTGTCGTAATAGAAGCGCAGATATTCGGTGAAGCCGCCGACCTCGGACAGCGTATCGCTGTCAAGCATGTCCAAGAGAGGCTTGAGCGTCTCGCGGATCATTTCTTCGTAAAGGCCTTCCTTGTTGCCGAAGTAATAGCGGATCATCGAGATATTGACGCCCGCCTGGTCGGCGATGGCGCGGGTGGTAACCTTGTGGTATTCGTCGGCAAGAAAACAGTCCAGCGCCGCCTTGAGCAGCCGCGCATAAACCGGGTCGCGAATATCGTTCATCGTAAATCTCCTGCAAACCATGACGGCGGCAGGTTAGCACCGGCTGCACAACCGCCCTAGCAGTTTTGCCAATCAAGATGCGGGGTTTGATTGAACGGAAAGCCGTTCGCAGTCAGCGCAGCAAGCGCACCCCAAGCGACATACATCCCACGGCAAACGTGAAAATCCCAGCGATAGACACGTACAGCGAAATCATAGGCCCCAGCGCATAAACCACGGCGCCGACGAAGATCAATGCAGCCGCCGGCTTGGGATAAAGGGCCGAACGGTAGATAGCCAGGCAAAACAGCACGATGCCGATCAATATCGTCGTGGAAGCCGAAATTCTAAACGCCAACACCGCCGGATCGTTTTTGATGACGGCGTCCCGTAACAGAAAGGCGGTTTCCGGATAGCGGGCAATGACGGGATAAAGAAACAGCTCCCAAGTTACCTTGCAGGCCTGTAATAAATAAGCCGCCTCGACGAACAGAAAACCCACGGCACCCTGCCAACCGGCCGTGTCACGCATCTTGGTATAAACGGCATAAAACCCCACCAACAACGCTAACACACCAGCGAAGGCTACCATGGCTAAAGGCACCCAGCCTGGACTGCGCACGACCTCGGCATAGTCGAAAGCCCCCGTCCCTAACGGTAACAAGATCGGGAACAAGACCGCATAGGCGCTGAGCAATAAAGATCCCACGATGATGGCGATGCCGCCGAGTTTTTCGAAAATGTGCATGTTGTGTTTGCCTAAATATTGGGGCGTTGGTCGAAGTCGATAAAGACCATAGCCATTGTTATTAGGAGTACCGTTTTCCTCAGTAACACAGGAAGAAGTGTTAGAGGTGATTTTCCATCACCAGCGAGTAATGTTCTACCGTCGGAAACGGTTCATAGAAGTGATGCAGTAAGGCACGCCATTCGTCGTATTGGATTGAGCCGCGAAAGCCTTCGGTATGATCCTCCAGCGAATCCCAATTGACCAACAATACATATCGGTTGGGGTTTTCTATGCAGCGCTGTAATTGATGCGAAATATAGCCGTTCATTGAGGCGATAATGCCTGACGCCTTACGAAAGGCAGTCTCAAACTCCAGCTCCCGTCCGGCAATGACGTTGAGTATTGCAATTTCCAAAATCATTTTTTTCTCTACTTGCCAGCGGCATTAAAACGTTTGTCGAGCGTACAACTCATCAAAGGTGGTCATGATATGTTCGCGGTAAGCTTTACGTTCGCAAAGCGCAGCGTACCATCTGCGAACATTAGGTATTTTCGGAGTGGGAATGCCCATTTCAAAATATCGATAAAGCGAGGTGGCGACGGGAATATCGCCCATACTGAACGCATCGCCCGCCAAAAAAGCCTGTTCGGCAAGATGCGCATCCAAGATGGCAAAATGTTTTTGGCAGCGCATAGCGGCATGCTGAATTTTCTGCTGATCCCGTAGTGCCTCCGGCGTGCGGTAAAATCCCCAAAACAAATCCAGAAAATCTGGTTGCAGTGTTGCCAGCTCCCAGTCCATCCAGCGCTCCGCCAACGAGCGTTTTGCCGGCGCTTCGGCCCACAAATGATCACGACTGTAATTGGCGCACAAATAGCGGACGATGCTGTTGGACTCCCAAACTGTCAGGTCGTCATCGACCAACACCGGTATACGGCCATGCGGATTCATGGCTTGAAAATCGGGCTGATCGAGACCGCCCGCACTGCCGCCGGCATCAATATGCTGATATGCCAAACCCAACTCACCAATAGTCCATAACACCTTCTGCACATTGTATGCGCTACGCCTTCCCCAAATTTTAATCATGTCGTGATGATTCCTTAGTACATTTAAAACGATATACCATTCAAACCCCATCAGGTTGGCGCTTTGCAGAAACAACCAGCCCAGTGAATGAGCTAGAGCGCTGTACTCAGTACATTACGAATAAACGTTTGCCAGATGGGATTCGGCGCCCAGATTTCGCTCATCGGATACGATGCAATCACCTCCTCTTCCGCCAAGTACAGCCTGCGATAGAGATAAATGAACGAGGATGCTCGCATATTTTTTGCGCAATGCACCCAGACTTTATGTCCTTCGAATACCTTGATAACACCCAAGAACTGTTCCAACTGATTAAGTCTGGGGTGTTCCCACGCCACGGGAATTTGCATATATGCAATGCCTTGGGCTGCAACCAATTCTGCTTCGCCTGGCAATGCGTTGCTAGCCGTTGGCGGCGCCAAGTTAATCACCGCCTCTATGCCAAGCGCCGGAAGTTTGGCGATGTCCTTCTCAGTCAGTTGCGCGGAACACCAAAGCCAATCGAACACCTGATATACGTTTTCAGCTTCCATGCCATGGTGTCTCGACTGCAGCGGAGCGTCTTGGAAATTAGACATAAAAAATCTTGACCGATAGCTCGCTGATCAACGCGACTGCCGGTCCGCCGGATGATTGATACCGTCACCGGTTCGCACTTCGCCCAAATCAAACGGATTAACACCTTCCAGGCAGCCGACGTTGTAGCCGTACTGGCTAGGCATCGAACGGCGTTGATGGTGGGTATAGATGCCGCAATTCGAACAAAAATAATGTTTGGCGCTCATGGTGTTGAATTGATAAAGCTTTAAGTGCTCTTGACCCTTAACGACCCTGATTCCCGATAGCGGAACCGATGCCATAATGGCGCCTTTGCGCCGGCATAGCGAACAATCGCAGCGGCGCGGATCGACGATGCCGTCGGGGAGATCGAGTTCGAGTTCCACCGCACCGCAATGGCATGTCGCGCGGTGTTTGGCGTTGATGGCTGTGTTGCCTACTTTTTTGATCATATTGTGGTTGCCGGTTGGGTTTAAGGCTATGGTTCTAATGCTTTCGGCTGGGGCGACGGGCGTATTTCATGACATTGCCTAAATTCTGCAAACGACGTTACAGGCCAATGGCTCGATAGTCGTTTAGCCAGATTCCGGCGTATCAAGCTGTCAATCAACGTCGACGATTTGCCAATTTTAGCGCGAAATGGGCGTCCAACTTTTTCCAGTCAACCTAGCCTTCAGCCTTTCCCTAAGCACTTGCACCACGAGAGCGCCGAGTTGTCACTATTCAAGCGCTTTCGTTTACACCAACGGCAGATAAACATCGGTAACCTGTTCGTGTTCCGGCGTTTCAGGCACCCGTTTGATGTAGTGGAAAAACAACGGAAAATCGCGCAGTTCCTCGCCGCTTTCCGGCAACCACTCCCGGTAGAGGTAATACACACTGTCGCTAATGCGGTCGGTCGAGCCGAGATGGCGCACCACCGCGCAACGTCCTTCCGGAATCCGTTTGTTAACCACCCCTTGCGGATTTGCCGGCACGGGTTGCTTGACCTCGCCACACACATCGAAACGAAAAGCTTCCGGCGGCGTGACCGCCGGATCGTCATACGCAATACCAAAGGTACGGCTGCTGACGACCGGTGACAAGCCGCTTTGCTTGCGCCAGTCGATGAATTTTCTGACCGAATCCATCACAAGGGTATGTGATCCACGGTGCTCCAATGCTGCGATCATGGTTTCTGAAAAATCGACAATAGTTACTTTCATTTGGGGACTCCTGATTCGTTTGGGTAATTGCATGCGCTGGTTCCAAGGCTGCCATGCAGGCTGTGCTCTGAATTGAGTGGGTGTTTGTCCGAAGCATTTTTTGAATGCGCGGGAAAACGATTCCGCATTTAAGAAACCGGCCGCCAAGCCAATATCGGTAATGCTGCCCCGCTCCTGAAACACCAGTTGGTAAGAAGCCTTGCGTAGACGCAATAACTGTATGTAACGCGTGGTACTCAATCCGGTGTAAGCGGAAAATTGCCGCTGAAAGTGAAATCGGGAAAAATTGGCTTGTTTGCTCAATTCGTCAACCGACAACGGCTCGAACAGATGCCGGTCTATGTAATCGAAAACCCGATCTAAACGCGCCGCATAGGCCGCGCCGGTCCTGTTGTTGTTCACTTCTACGCCTCCTCAATTCAACGCTAATGTAACAAGCTTTAAATCATGCCGCCTGACTCAGCGTGCTAAGTTGATATGAGGAATACCTAAAACAAACTCGCTCACAACGCCGACAAATTCATCAGCTTGGTCCTGCATGATGAAATGTCCGCTGTTCCTGACAATGATATGCAATGAATTGCTGGACAGACGAGCCAGATCGTCCTGCTCGGCCTGTTGATCGCGGACAAGCGCCTGTTCCGCTTCGACATTTTTGCCCGCTTTCTCCGCTTCGCGCGCGGCTAAATCCGGGTCCACCAGATTGCCGGCAGTTAGAACCAATAGCGGCAGATTGCCTAAGCTGCTGGGAGGCGGTGTGGATGGATCGAGTCCTTGCCGCATGACGGCAATTTCATTGACCACCGCGTGAGCCGTATCGGTACGGTTCTGCACCGCCGTTTTCGCGGCGAGGATTGCCGCCGGCAATGGCGAAGGCCGGCGGTCGGCGTCGGCAATCCCCAGCAGCCTGACAAAGCCTATTCGCGATAAAGGCTCGGCAATGGCAATCTGCAGGGCTTGTTTACGGTAGTCCCACGAGGCATAAGGATACTGGTGCATCGGGCTTTGTTCATGCGTCGAATCGACCAGGACGATAGCCTGCGTCTGTTCGGGAAACCGGCAATAGAACGCGCGGACATAGATTCCGCCGCGCGAATGTCCGATCAACACAAACGGCGGCGCAATATCGGCATTGTTTAACAGTGTATGCAGGTTTTCGGCGACCTCTTCCGGGAGGATGGCAGCGTCTATCGGATCGCTCCAGCCCAGCCCTGGGCGGTCATAGGCACAAACACGCATGGTCTGTGCAAGCTTGGCGTGAACCGGATACCAGCTCAACACGTTTTCGCCAAGGCCTGCTTCGAGAACCAGCGTTGGCGAACCGGAACCCAGGCAGTAAAGATGGAGATTCACGCCATTTACCGAAATCATCCGCCCCGGCGGTGGGAATGCGGCTAGGTCGACCGAGGTTCTTTCGGTTTGATAAACGCCTCCCGCCAGCACGGCAAGATATGCGCTTGCCAACCCGAACAGCAAGTAGCGCAAAAGTCGCGACGATACGAATTTCATGTCAGCTGACGGAGGTTGGATGGCGCGAGCAAAGCGAACAAAAATCCGAGCGGTTACAGGGCTTCAACTTGCTATCCTCCAACCGACGGAGTAAAGCCATTGTTGATATTGCTCGTCCAGGTCGGGCGGTGTCGGAATATTCTCGCGCGCGCTTTGTGCTGTTAATTCGGCGATTCTTTCCTCAATGGTATTCAAGCCGACTGCAAGCCGTCGATCGTTGACGCTTTCTGGATTCTCGATCAGATACGGTTCGAGTCCGCCGTTTTTATTCGGCTGGAATTGAGTCCCGTAAATTTGAGGTTTGCCTTCATACATGCGAATACGGTCTTCCAGAAATGCCACCTGCCAAGGTGTCACTTCGTTGTTGGCGGCAGCTTGCTTCAGCAAAGTCAGGCAATGCCGCATGAATGGAGGATTGCCGATGGCATGTTGCGCGACCAACCAGGCGGCCCAAGCCCCTTCCTCGCCCACAAGACTGTTTCCAGGCCAACCGTATTGCTCGATAATGGCTGCAAGGCGAGCGGCATTGCTGATATGTACGGCTTCCATATGCGGGTGATAGAGAGCGTGGCCTAGAGAGCCATCGGCGACCAACGCCTCCCGTACTGAAAGGTCGTTTTTTGCCATCGCCACCAGTTCCTGGCTTAACATTTCGTTTGAATGGTGCATCGGGGCTCTGTTTTGGCAATTAGTAAGAGGCGCTTCAGATTGTGCCCACCGGTGAACGATCTGCCGCGCGCCACGTACCCGGCTGCCAATCAGCGTCGAACACTAATCTGCTTTAAGCGGACGGACGTTTGATCAAGAGCCGAATCCAAAACCACGTCTCGAAGCCTGCGCCAACGATGAAGGCGGTGTTACCAACACCGGAATAGCCGGCCAGATAACAAGCCACGGCTACCGCTAAAATCATTACGGTGATGCTGTGATGTTTCATATTCCCGTTCTCCTAAGCATTACACATCTACAGTATTTTCATCTTAGCCGACTCATAACGGCCTTATTGGCAAGCAAGCCGCCGACTGTCCCACAGACATAACCCGCCAACACATCAGCCGGAAAGTGGGCTCCCACATTGATTCGCGATAGGCCTACCCATAGCGTCATAACGGCTAACAACAACCGATCGCGAATTGTTAATAACGGCCAAAACATCGTCATGATCAGCATCGCAAACGCAGAATGACCACTGGGGAAACTGTGTCTTGATTCCGGCAGAGCCAAAACGGTAACACGTCCTGAGGGCAGCACGGCACTAGGTCTAGGCATGTCGAGCCCGATCTTCAACAGTGCCACAGTTCCCGCAGTCACCATATAACCGAGCATTAAACGCATTAGCAGCTGTTTCAAGCCTGGCAGCGATGGGAGCCGCTCCGCATTAAACGGAAATAGTTGCTGAAAGGCGATCGCAAGGAGTATTGCACCAAGTATCCAAGGCATATTTCTGAAGTCACCAACCGCTGTACCAGTCAACATCAACGCATCAATCAAAGGTCCATGCCACCCATTAACGGCGTAAAAAATTTCTTGGTTCATACCGAACCAATCATAAAAAGCATTCATGATTTATTCGCTTAAAAGTTCAATGGCCGGGATCGGCAAATGGTAGACATAAAACTGTTCGTCGCGCGTCCAGCCTGTTGTTCGATAAAGCCCCTGCGCCTCGGTGTTGATTACTGCCGTTGACAAGGTCAGGCGAACAGCGCCCAAGCTGGCCGCATATTCGACTGCCGCAGCTATGAGCCGACCGGCAATGCCTTGCCTACGAAATCCGGCATCGACGAATAGATCGTTGAGAATGAAGGTTCGAGCCAGCGAGACGGACGAAAAGCTGGGGTATAGCTGGACAAAGCCGGTGGTTCTATTGTCCTGCTCGGCCAGGAACAGTACCGATTCGCCGTGTTCGAATCGATCCCGCAAAAATGATTTCGCCGCATTCGGATCGCTGGGTTTACCGTAAAACCGGCGGTAACTGTCGAATAACGGAATGAGTGCTTCCAGGTCGGACAGCGTAGCTTGGCGAACTGCAAATGGCTTCATAACGACTTCTCTCAATGGTCGGACTCAAGGCTTGGCTGCATCGGCGACTAAATTCGCCATGGCCGGCTGGCCGGATTCTCGCAAAGCATTGATCACGCTATTTTGGTTTTCCGGCGGCTGGTTTTGGCTTACTTTCCACTTGCCTTGCAGCCGTGACACGCTAATTTCGATACCAACAATCTGTGTGATCAAGCGTTCGGTAAAATCAGCCGGGGCGCCCGATACAGACCAGGGCTCGGGGAAACCAGCTTCGAATGCCTGCGTCATAGCCTCCAATTGCCGGCGAATCCAGACTGGATCGTCGATGATCCGCAGCTTGCCGTAAGCATGCACAGCGGCATAATTCCAGGTGGGCACCACCTTGCCGGTTTGGGGTTTGGTCGCATACCAGGATGGCGAGATGTAGGCGTTTTCTGCCTGAAACACCGCCAATACTTCGGTTTGCGGGTCGAAGTCCGTCCACAGCGGATTCGAGCGGGCGATATGACCTCGCAAGCTGCCGTAAGGTGAACCGCCCTCCTCTACCCAATGCAACGGAAACTGGTTTGCGTTCAAACCACTGGCGGATGAGGCGACCAATGTCGCTAGCGGATAATCGCGTATCAATGTCTGCATGACATCGATGCTGGGTTCTTCGAAATGCTTAGATATATACATGTGTTCTTGCTGGATACTGGCCGCTTAAGTGTTGCTGGCACTAGACATTGATTTGGTAATTCAAGGTCACTTCGTCGCCGTGCATGCCGCGGAATCCCCAATTGCAGGCAGGACTTTCATATATGCAAATTTCGATGTCCTGGTGGGCAATGCCGATCTGTTCCTGAATGCGGTCGAACAGCAAACGGATGAGTTTTTTCTTGGTGGCGGTCTCCCGGCCGGTGATCATGCTGATTTCGATAATCGTGTAGGCGTCGGTCCTGCCGCATGGCGCGAACAGGTCGTCTTTTTCCATAGGAAAGAATCGATGCGCTCTCTTATCTTGCGGAAACTGCAGCGCTTCCACCACACACTCATGAATCACATCGGACAATGGCCGTTTGATGGGGTTGAGATGGTCTTTGATGCCGTATATTTTGATTTGTGCCATTTTGATGATCTAACCATTGATATGTTGGACTTTACGATTGCGTTACAAACATCCATCCACTAAAACGAGTTTGCTGGTAGTCGTTTGATGGCGTAATGAAAAAAGCGGTTGCGCTTCGGGGTCTTGAAGAAAGCCGTTAGCTTGTTCTCTTGATGGAAACTCAATGACAACAACCCTTTCAGGCGTCCAATCACCCTCTATAACAGTAGGCTGTTCGCCCCGGACCACGTACCTTCCAGAATGTTTTTCTATGACTGCCGGTATTTTCAAGATGTATTCTCGGAATCGATCAAAATCATGGATCGTTAGATCCAAAATGAGATAAGCATTCATAGATTTGCCACGGCCCTTAAAAACGCCGAAACCAAAGGGTGCGGCTGTTCCGACGTGGACCGGGCTTGCGGTACGAATAGCGTACCGATGAAAAATGGATGTCCAGGCCATTCGATCACCCGAATCTCGCCTTCGGTATCGGCACCGGTAATTCGCATGGGACCTTGTTTCAGCGCATCGACATAGTCCGGGTTGATGCCGAAATTACAGTAATACTGCTCGGTAGCCGTCGTTGCACCGTAAATGGCTGCCACGCGAGAGTTGGGTTCGAAGCTCAGTTGCATCTCGCGTCCGGCCAGCGAACAAGCCAACTGCGAGATAAATAAATTCGAGGCATACGGATCGTACTCGGCATGCTGTGCGTCTTTAAATCCCAACACGTTGCGAGCATATTCGATAATCATATGTTGAAAGCCGCCGCAGGTACCGAAGCATGGGATGTTGTTTTCTCTGGCATGGCGAATTGCCGCCAATGTTTTGTCAATGTTCTTATATGGGCTGCCGGGGGCGATCCAGATACCGGAACAGCGCTCGAACAGCGTTTGGTCGATGTCGGCAGTTGAAACCCAGTCGGAGCTAATATCCAAACCGAACGCCGCCTTGACATGTTCGATGGCGGTATTGGTCGACAGATGCGGCGAAAATGTCGGAGTGTATTCGCCAAGCAGTGCGATTGATTTGGTCATGGGTGCGTAAATTCCTCGGCTAATTTAAGGTGTTGATCGACATACAGATCGTCGGCGCACTTCGATGCAGGCAGGAATAATGGGAAAGCCCGTCCAGTACCGTGATGTTCGAACAGTCAGGCAGCGCCGATGCCCAATAATCCGCCATCGCAACCGGCGACCAATTGTCTACGGCGCCGTGCCAGATATGAGTATCGACGCTAATATCGGCCAGCGTCGTTTTCCAGGGCTGCACGTAGGCAATAACGTCGCGGGCGTAGCCTAGCGAATCGCGCTTGAAACAGGTTTTGAGCGTTCGGGTCATGGTGGTCCGAAACGTTTGGTCGGCCATCAACGCTTGATCTTCGGCGAGCGCACTGGAAAATAACATCCGCAACAACAGGCCGGGAAAAATACTCGCCAGCCCTCCTTGCAGGCGAGCCAGTAACAGAAAAGCGGACGGATGATTTTGAGCCAGCCGGAATACGGCTTTTCCCGCCGCCGCGTCGATAAAGTTGCCGGCACCCAGCGGCGCAGCCGCGGAAACCAAATGCAGGCTGCGGACTTTGCCGTTCATAGCCCGGCAAACTTGCAAGGCAACGAAGGCACCAATCGAAAAGCCGATAAAATCGACGGGGTTATCGCCAACCTGCTTGGCAATCTCATCGGCTATGCCCTGGTAATAAGCGTCGCCTTGCAAACTAGGGGCTATGGTCGAGCGGTCGTAACAAATGATGGTCAGATGATGTTGTTTGCCATAAACATCGAAAATTTCACATTCGTCGGGCGAACCCGGCGTACCGTGGAAATAAATCACCGGCTGGCCGTCGGCGGCGCCGAATTGGCTAAATTCTATTGATGGCATAACGGCGGCATCCTGTGTTTCCAAGGCTCGGCTTGTTCGAGTTGGGCGGCCAGTTGGAACAATAGCCGGTCGTTACCGGTTGCGGCCATGAACTGCGCGCCATGCGGCAAGCCGTCGACGCTCCAATACAGCGGCACCGACATGGCCGGTTGACCGGTGATGTTGGCAAGCGGAGTGAACGGCGTTTGCTGCACGGCTTTGGTGATGATCGCATCCAGCAAGCGCTTGCAGAATAACTTGTCGGCCAATCCGGTCCCCAGCAACCCGCGCATCAGCCATTGTTCCAAGACATTGGGATCGAGCGCGTCGGACGCCAACGGTGGCGTGGCGACCGTCGGCGTCAGAACCACGTCGTAGCGGCTATGGAAATCCGCCAATCGCCCGGCAATCCGCTGCCAGACCGCCAGCGCCTGCTGTAGCTGTTCGTCGCTCACACCTTTGCCGATACCTGCCATCAGCCGCGTATTCAACTCGATGGCCAACTGAGATTCGGTCAGCTCCAGCCATTGCGCCATATTGGCGACATCCCGCGCGGTGTAGTAAAAAATCACGGTCAGAAAGGCCCGCATCAATTCGCGGCCGTCGAAATTCCAGGCCGCTTCCTCGACGATATGTCCCAGCGCTTCGCAGTGTTTGGCCGCTTTGGCCGCGGCAGAGAGACAGTCGCGGTGTATCGGCGTCTCGACCGGTGCCAAGTTGATCAACGCAATTTTCAGGCGTTTCGGTGGCTGCGTGGTGGCGTGCAGGTAGGACGTGAGAGCCGGGTTGGTAGCAGCCTGATCGGTGTGGCCGGCCACTAAATCCAGATAGGCGGCGCTGTCGCGGACGCTGATCGTGCAGACATGACTGACGACCGCCCCACCCCAAGCCTTCGATAAATCCTCAAAGCGGTTCAAGCCTCGGGACGGTTTGAAACCGAAAATGCCGCAATAGGACGCCGGCAATCTGATTGAACCACCGCCGTCGCTGGCATAGGCCATCGGCACGATGCGTACGGCCACGGCTGCTGCACTACCACCACTGGAGCCGCCAGCGTTAAGGCTTAAATTCCAGGGGTTGAGGGTGCTACCGAACACGGCGTTGTTGGCTAGTGCCGATGCGCCGAGCTCGGAGGTGTTGGTCTTGCCGAAGGTAATCAAACCGGAGGTATTGAGCCGGGTGGCCATCTCGCTATCGGCGTCGGGACGGTAATCTTTCATCGCCACGCTGCCGTTCGACATAGTGACGCCCGCGAAACGCAGCATCAGGTCCTTGACCAGAAACGGCACGCCGGTAAACGGTCCACGCTTGCCTAGGTTTTTCACCAGCGATTCCGCCAGTTCTTCCATCGGCGTGACGACGGCATTCAGTAACGGATTGAACTCAGCCAAACGCGCCTGAGCGGCCTTCAGCAATTCCCCTGCCGAAACTTCGCCGGATTGCACCAGCTGCGCCAGACCCAAGGCATCGTATTGCGGATATTCGCTGAATGGATTCATCGCTCAGACAGCCGTTTGTTAGCTCGGGGCGTGCCAATAAGCAACATCAACGTGCCGGCGACCACAATCACATCCGCGACATTGAACACGCCGGTGCGGATTGGCCCGATGCCGATGTTGATAAAATCCACCACATAGCCGCCGTATATCAGTCTATCGATCAGATTGCCCAAGCCACCCGCCAACAACAGCGCATATGCCAGTATCGAGGACGGCGAGGCCGATTTGGAAAACAGGATGTATCCCAGCAAAACGATTAACATTCCGGCTACGCCAAGCGAGAATAAGCCGTTGCGCAAGACTTCCGGAAACGACGAACCCACGCCCAAAAATGCACCATGATTATAAGCCAATTGTAAGCGTACAACGTCACCCCAATACGACCAGACTTCGGTTTCGGACAATAACGACTGGGCAACTGGTTTACTGGCCTGATCGCAGCCGACGCAAGAAATCAGCACGATAACGGTCAAGACCATGCGTTTGGATAGGTTCATTCAATATCCCATGATTAGCAGTTTAATATGATTTAAAGCTAGCATTATTCACTAGGTGCGGCTTCCGCTGACTGAGGCAGATGGTCGGCGATTGCAAACCACGGCGCTTTTGAGCCGACCATGACATGGCGCATCGGTTTACAGCCTGGGTCACCATTTACCGTACCCAATGCTAACCCAAAAGCATCTGGAAACGCCTGATCTGCAATGTACTGCAAGGTAGAGCCGCAGACCTTGCAAAATGTTCGCCTGACATCTGGGGATGAGTGATACTCTTCCAGTAGGTCACTCCCGTGAATCCATCGAAAATCTCGATATTCTACGTATGCCCAGGTGGCAAATGCCGCGCCTGTCGCTTTTCGGCACATAGTGCAGTGGCAATTGCGGGCAAACCGCAGCGGGTTCGCTATTTCATATTGGACGGCACCGCATAGGCAACCGCCTGTTAATTGACTCATGATGATTTACCCAGACACTGCCTTAATCGCAATGATGGTAGTCATTCGGTTGACGACTTCGTTATACGCTAACCTCAAGCCACAATCGGCGAGGATTTTCACAACGTCGTTTGGTGAAACCCGGACTTTATAAAAAGAACTCACTTTTTGCTGCCAGCCGTTTTCCGTTTTAACCTGCAACAAATCCGTCACCCGCACCCTGTCTGCTTCATAATCCAAACAGCACGTCAGTATTTTTGTGTCGTCACTTTTTACGGGAATGAAGCGCTGATCGCCCGCGAGGGTCGTTGAATAATCTCGAAAAGATAAGATCAGTTTTCCGCCTTCGATTAATGATTCGCAGCAATCGATAACCAATTGCCTAATTTCATCCAAACTTTCAAGATGTGTCAGTGTGTCGCCCCAGCAAATAATGAGTTCAGGTTTGGGATCGGTATATTTTTTTACCTGACGAATATCGTCATTAAAGCCGGTAACGGAAAGCCTCTGCGTATTGTCGATTAACTCGGATAAAAGCTGTTGGTTAAAATCAATCGCGCTTACCGTATATCCCAATTTGGCCAGGGAAACACTTTGTATGCCGTGCCCTGCCCCCAAATCTAAGGCGATTGAAGTACTCTGTGGCGAAAGGTCGTTTGCCACCAAGAATTGTTGAAATTCTTTTCGCCTGGCATCGAAGTCTCCAACCATCCATGCATAAAAATCGCCAAGATGCCGGTCGTAGTGTCCTTTTACGGTCATGCTATTTCCTGTAGTCTTTCAGTTATTCGATTCCCAATACATCGTGAGTTTTGATACTTTGCAAAATAAAGTACGCCACTCATCGAATTGCGCATCCGTTTCCAATTTAGCGTTTTTTCCCGAAATAATGAATGGCATGGGTTTTTGCACCGGTAACAGTTGCGGCCTCAGTGACAAAATGGCTGATTTCATCAAATTGAGATAATTCTTCAGCAATCTCTATAGGGACAAAATGTTTCATTGCCACATTGAAAGATGCGATGAACGTACCCGTTGAAGAATATTGGATGTTTTCCGACTGATGAAATTCGACGCAATAAATGATGCCACCTTTATTCAGCGACTCATAGGCCGAGTCGATGATTTTCCTGCGCTGTGCCTTATTGGGAATGCAGGTCAGTACGGCGCAAAATAAAATGACGTCGAATTTTCCAATGTCGGCAGGTATTTCATGGCTATCGATGTAACGTAGATCGAGCGTTGGATAGTGTGTTAAGCCGCGCCTGATCATTTCGATTGACGTATCTACGCCTGTCAAACAACCGTATCCTCTGGCGTGCAGCTCGCTCGTTATCCTGCCATAGCCGCAACCGTAATCCAGTATTTTTGCATTCTTGCTAATTAGCGTTGCTAACTTATCCAAGTCCGGCTCAAGCGAAAATGAGATTTCACCGGCTATTTTGTTCCATGCATTTTGCTGGGTATCGACAAGCGCTACAGGATTATTGAAACTCACTCGACCTCCATAGCCGTAGAGTATGTGCTTACTGATGCGGAGTCCGAGGTAGAATCGTTAGGACTTCGGAAAACGGGAGTACTTTGTACAGCACTCGCGGTAATAGTCTCGATCATTTGTAAAATCGTGTTCGCAACTTCGTGAGCATGACGATGATTGGTCATCAGGGATATATGATCGGCTTCTTCTATGGTTCGCAACGAGCTGTTCTTTGATAAATCCAACCAATTACGTTGCTGTTTCCGATGCCAATCGGTGAATTTTGCGGCAGTCTCCGCATCCAGCCCAGTAAACTGTCCCGCTACGATTACCTCTACCGGCAGATCGTTTAAGGGCTGCAAGGAGCGAATTTGCTTCAGTGTGTCCGGTAAAAAACGGTATTCCCAAACGACAGTATTAAGGTAATCGGTCTGGGCGAGGAAGGCATTGGCGGCCGCTTGCGTATCGGCGGGAAGTCCCTCGGCAAGATTGAACAACCCCAAACCGAGAACCGCGCGCATTGCCCCGACCGAAGCCAGATAGGGAAATACCTGAACGGTAGGCGGCGTCCAGTCTTCGACCTTAGGCAAATCGATTTCGGCATAGGTTTCCAGCACCGACGGGTTGGTCGCATCTACCAGAACCAATCCCGCCACATCCTGAGGATAATTCGCGGCGAACATACGCACATACGCTCCGCCGATAGAGTGGCCAACAAGAATATAGGGCCCGGGAATATTCGCAGCGCTCAATAATCGGTGGAGTTGCCGGCTGGTATTAATGGCATCCATCGGGAGCTCGCTTGGCGCGCTCCAACTGTATCCTGCTCTGTCATAAGAACAGACCTTCGCATTTTTTGCCACCTCCGGCTGTATCCAGGCCCAAGCCAGCGAGGAAGCACCTGCGCCGCCTTCGAGAATCACGGTCAACGGACCTGCACCCGTGCAATCAATATGAAACAGATGCCCATCCACCTCGACCATCCGGCCAGGTGGCGGGTATTTTTCCAAGTCGGCCTTTAACGCGAAGTGTTGATAAACGGCCCCAGTCAGTAGCAATGCGGTTGACAATACCAGCCCGGTTTTTATGGCCCGATATATCCAGCACCGAACGGTGCGCAATACAGTAAGAATATTGGTTGCCATATTTAGAGTCATCCAGCCAGCGATTCTTTGAGTGGCATATCGGCATGGCGTTTATGCCAGTCATTGAAGCGCTGACGATAGGATTCAAAGGGCTGATGCAGTTCCCCTCGCGGATCGTTGCTCAGCGCGTAGGCCATGCCTTCGATTAGCCAGTGCTCACCGGCTAGCAGCGCCAGGCTGCCAAAGTGGTCGGCCTGCCAATAATGGATGAGCTCATGCGCCACATAATGTTGTTGCCAACCTCGCGGGGCGACGGCAATTGCGAAACTGCCCAAGGTGAATCCGGCTTTGTTGGATAGGCCGAATGTGGACCGGCATTGCTCCGTGCTGCAAAAAATGATCTTCGGCTCGCCAATAGACAAGCCCCATTGCGTGGCAAGATAACTTTTCGAGTCGTTGAGTAGTGATTGCGCCTTCGCAAGCTCTGAAAAATTGTCCACGCATAGGTGTTGTTCGTTGCAACTGACGCCGAATGCTTCCGGAATCAGCACCCGAACGGGTTTAAAAAATGCGACCGCGGAAATCGGCAACAGCAGCAAAACCGCGAGTATCCATCTAGCGTATTTCATCGATCTTCCTCCATGGCATAAAACGCATACGTTACGGTAAAGCGCAAATTTCGTCCGGTATACGTTTACCCATTGCTATATATAGCCCTTGTACTGTTTGATATTGTCTTCAAAGACAAGATTTTTCTTGGAAATCTCCTTTACCTCCGCTGGGAGATTAGATATATCAAAGAATCTCATAGGTTTCCCGGACTCTTTGAACATCTGAATTTCAGCGAGAACACCATCGCTAATTTCGCCATAAACCCATAATTCATCACATCGACTCAAGAGATTGTTATTCCCGCTTCTAACCAAATCTCTGTCGACGAGTTCGTAGAGAAAATAGCCAAACAAATTGAAGGGATTTACTGGAACCACTCCCTGTTCAAAAGCATGTTTGCATACCAGCATGCGCTGGTGAAAGTTTTTGCACGATTGAGCCGTGAACACAACTTTTTTGTCTTGTTGAAGGTCCTTAGCAAGGTGGTTGAATTCTGCCATGTAAATAGTCTTATAAATATGCAATTAGCGCGAAAAATTGTGCCCTTTTTGAACTTGATCCAAGCTCGTTATTTAGGTTTGATGACCTGCATTTGATTACCGCCGCGTTGAAATTCGTAATCAACCTTAACGATCTGTACGTCAAATCCTCGGCTGGCAAATTCTTCGCTGACGAGGCAGAGATAAGGCGAAAATTGGTCCAACTAGCGCCGTAAAATACACGATTCCAAACGACTAGCAGCCGCAACCGCACGAATTTTATGGCAAGCTATTCCGCGTGTCTGAAAGCCAAGCGGGTCCATACAACACCGCTGGTGCGGTTAAGAAGCTGATAGGACTCGGCCTGAACATTTAGAATCGGCCGCAAACCGTGTTGTCCTGCCAAATTAACCGTTTCTTGGCCTGACACCTGGAACATTCGCCGCCCCTTTGGCACAGAGCCGTGCCGAAGCGACAACATCAGGAGACCGTTAGGAGCCAACAGTGCGGCCACTTTAGCCATTGCAATACGCCGCTCCCGCTCGTTCAAGTGCATCCATACTGCGTTCAAAATAACGGTATCGAACATCTGGCGGCGCGCCAAAACGCGATCGAGCGAAGGCAAAGCGTCATCCAGCCATTCAATTGCAGAGCCCGCGGATCTCGCCATTCCGGCAATGCGGAATTCCTCGGTCGGCTCGACTGCAACCACCCTGTGTCCGCGCGCTGCAAACCAAGCAGCGTCGATACCAATGCCCGCGCCGATGTCCAAAACAAATCCCGGTGTTGTCGGCAACAGGTGTAATTCGGCGCGGTGAAGCTCCTCGAATACGATGGTTTCGTATTGGAGAATCAATGTTGCCGCGCACTCGCTGTAACCTTCGGTACCCGGCGTTCTAAGGGCGTTGGGTATGGAAGTTGTGTCCAGACTTCTCACCCGGTTATTGTTTTTCCCAATGTTTGGCACCAAATCGGCCGATGCGCCCAAGATGGGTAAAGCCGAATCCCGCCGGATACTTGAGTCCGTAACCCAGCGCCCGGTCAAAACCGATATGGGCACACCAGATCAAACCGGCACATTGAAGTATCGGGGACGGAACCGTAAAACCAATCACCAGGCTGACAACGGCGCCGAGGTATGAATGCGCCGTGTTATAGCTAATGGCGCCCACTTTGGCGCCGGCGAAGTAACCGAGTAAAGATAGATCAGGCACCAGGAAGTAGATTGCGAACGTGCTCCAGTCCAAATCGAATTTTGCGTAGGCGAGGCAGGCGGCAAGCAGCACGCACAATCCCTCCAGTCGCAATAACACCCGAACGGTACCTGTGGTTTCACCTAACATTTTGACTCCGGCAGTTTCCGCATAGAAACGGATTATTTTGGGTTAATTACAACTCAGGATCAGGTCTTGCAACAACTGTCAGTATTGACAGGGTTATGGTGTGAAACTTGTAACCTGTGGCATACAGCTCGCTTATGATCCGCCATCGCTGCAACCGCAGTCTAGGATTTATTCTATATCGACAAGCGCTCTTGGCCTATTGCATCTCACTCGGCTCCCATGAAAGCCAGCATCAGATGCATTTGCGCGGCCAACATCGGAACGCCGGTGTGGATGACTTTCCCTTGGCCGGACGCTTCCTGGAGTAGCGGTGTCATTTCAGGGGCGATCACGCATTCGGCTACCAAGTCGCAATGCCGTATCAAAGGATTGGCTATCGGTAGCTCATCATTCGGTTTCATGCCGAGAGAAGTGGCGTTAATAGCGATATCGTAGTGGGATGTTTCGTGGATTGCTGTGGTTACCTCAAGTTGAGGATACGCATGACGGACGCGCTCCGACAAAGCACTCACCCGATCCGGCGTACGATTTTGTATGCAAAGTGAAGCGCAGCCGTGTTTGGCAAGGGCAAAAGCAATCGCCGATGCAGCGCCTCCGGCTCCGACCAGAAGGATATGTGCGTCTTTCACGCTGTATCCGGCCCCGGCTAATCCGGCAACAAAACCTTCGCCGTCCAGCATGGTGCCAATCAGGCGGCCATCACCGTTCCGGCGAATGACATTCACGGCACCGACCAGGCGTGCATTGGGAGTCAGTTCATCAGCCAAGTGGGCGGCAACGGCTTTGTGTGGCATGGAAACCACTGCCCCCCCGAAGTTTTTCAAGGCGCGCAGGCCCGTAATAAACGCGGGAAAATCTTCTGCCGATACTTGCATGGGAAGCATGACAAAATCACCCAGGCGCCCTCTTTCATCCAGCAGTCTGTTTGCCATAGCCGGCGTTCTGGCCTGGCTAACCGGGTCGGCGATGACGCCGAGTATTTTAGTGTTGCCGGTAATCGATGCGAGCATATTTTTGAATGTGACTTAAAATGCGAGAGGGATTGTGCCTTTGCGGGTCATATTGCACGATAGCGATATACTCCATATTCCCAATAGCCGCGGCCCGGCTTCGTGGGACCGACCCAGTTTCTGGCTAACAACTCCTGGGCTATGAAGTAATTAACGAAACCATGCCCCACCAACAAGACGCTTTTATGCTCATGCGCCATATCTATTAATGTCGATGCCGCGATTTGCGCCCGCTGTTTTGCCATGGAGAGCGACTCGCCATTTTCAGCGAAACCAAGCACCGACATACACCGTAATAGTATTCCCCAGGCATTAACCGACATCGTCAATGCCCCCTGTTTGAAATGAGGGGTAGCGATTTCCCGAAACACGGGGTCGCTCAGCAAAATATCGCTAAATCCCAGTGCCTTGGCCGATTCCAAAGAACGGATAAAGTCGCTACAAACGGCGACATGGCATGCCGATGCGCGCTGCTTGGCGTTTTCCGGCGCTTCGTCCGCTATTCCTGATAAATCATAATTTCTGATAATCTCGCCAATCTCTCGCGCTTTGGCTTTGCCTTTCAGCTCGAACGCCGGTTTACCGTGCCTGATTAATGTAATGTCCATGGGTCGTCTTGTAACATAGCGGTGGCATTAACCCTCATTTCATGGGTTGCCGAATGATGGTTTTCCAGTTCTTCGGATCTGCGCGCCGTATATCACTCAAATAAATTTCGTGATGCTTGCCAATCCGGCTAGTCCTGGTATCGATGAATGCATGCAACCGCTCAATAGTGGGTCCTTCTTCGCAGAATGGGCCAATATGCAAAATCTGAGCGCAAAGACCCTCCGAGAAATTTTCCAGCCGCAGCCTATCTATGCCGGGCAGATTCTTTTTTCTTCGGACTTCGGCAAGAGCGGCGTCGACGATGTCATTCGCTACGAAGTCAGGTTGCAAGATCATCGTCCACTTCCATTTTGCCTTGTCGTTGGCTGCAAAGACAGCCATATCATCCGCCCACCATAATCCTTCCAGCGGCATGACCGAATAATCAAGCGCTTGCGACCCCTTATTGACCATAAATTTGGCCGTGTAGGATACGGAAAACAAGGCCTCGACGGCCTGCGCATAGGCTTGCGAGGTATTGGGATCGCCTTCGCCGTCCACCATCAGGTATCTCAACGGCGGTACCTCAACCTGCACGACCGCTTTGGCGCTGGCTTGATACAAGTGCTTCAATTCTTTTCTGAGGTCGATCTTGTCCATGGATGCTCCCGATGGCGGCTATCGTAAAACATAAGGGAGGCGCGTTAACGCGTTCGGATTAACGGCGATGTTAAACCTCAGTACGGTCGCCTACTGTGGTGGGATGAGAGATCACCAAAAACCAGACATCAGCGCTGGATTCATTGATGAATTGGTGTGGCGTCCTTGGAGCGACTTCAATGCCTTGTCCTTCGGATAATTGGATGCGTTTGCCGTTTACTTCCATCATGGCGCAACCTTCCAAAATATAGAAAAACTGGCGAGCGCTGGCATGAAAATGTCGTACTTCGCTTGCGCCGGGCGGCACGCGCTCGGAGATCACCGACATGTCGGTTCGTTTTACAAGATGCCAACCGTCGCAGCCGTCGCCCCATGTGTAGTGCTCAGCGGATGAGCGGTCGATTGCTTGCATAAATTTTTTCGATTAATTGGTTGCGTTTTGAGCGATAAACCACTCGACGACGGCCGACATGACCACCACTCCCGCCCCATCGACAACCTCAACGGGAATTGCGGCCACTACGCGGCCTCGGGCCGTCAACTCAGAAGACCAGCGCTCAGTCTCTGCAATGGAGACATTGCATCTGGCCGAAACCTGCCCTAATGCCGGCTTGCGAAATTTGGCCTCAAGCTTTCTGACCACCGGAACGATGCCTGAGGTATCGGAAAACTGCCGTGAAAGAAACGCTCCGGAACCTGCTTCGGCAACCGCCAATAATGCGCTGCCGTGGACGGTGCCGAGATGATTGGCGTATCGAGGGTTTCCCGGTAAGCAAACTAAAAAGCCACTATCCGAGTTGGCTAGCCGTAAACCGATCAACTGATTGAAAGGTAATTGCGAAACGTCCATGGTAATAATCTCTGATGAGTATTCAAGTGAATTGTTTGATTTCTGGTTTTTCAACCGCCAGCCTGGCAAGCAGGTCGATATAAGCCTCCTCGATAAGCTGATGATCAGAGATACCCAGCCTTTCCAGCAATGCGTGCACAATTACCACACCGGCTTCGTTAGGTTCACCCTCGCCAAGCACCACTTCCAATTCCAGAAAATTACCCAATCCTTCGACTTTATCCAAATGCACTCGGGTTTTGCCGACCATGAACAATGTGCGGTGTTTTCGCACCCTACCGCTTTCACCATAAGCAAGCGTCAAGCTTTGCCTGAGTGCATCCGGCGATGCGGTGGGAGATATCACATAAAAAGACTGCTTGGGGCCGGCGCTGTCGGGGCGTTGATAGAAAATCAGTTGCCCGTCATAATCGGAGAAGGCGCGAAGTTTCAGTCGTCCGTTGGGGCAAGGAAAAAAAGTATCGTCCTGAATGATTTCGATAGGTCCTTCATCGGCGATCTTGACCACCAGCGGCCATAGTGATTCGACGCTGTCGATTCGCGCTTTGATTTCAATATTTCTGGCCATATTTGCTTCTGTTAGACAGTATGATTTTGACGGTCGACATCCGGCAAGTTGTCATACACCTGCTCGACGGTTCGGTGTTCGGTTAAGGCTTTAACGACGGCCGGCAAGGGTTCCGCATGGATGCCGGGCAAGTCTTGTTCCAAGGGATTCACAATCGGGAAAGCCAATTTTTCCAGCGGCGGGCAAAAGTCCGCCTCCACACCGGGCTTATTGCCGCGCGCATCGACCCGGTACCAGCCGTGTTGCGACAGGTAAACCGCATTCAAACCGTGCAGGCAATAAGGGGGCTGGTCGCCGTCTAGCGTCAAACGCTGGTAACACAATCCGGCCGGAATGCCGTTGGCGCGCAATAGCGCCGCCAACAAATGACTTTTGGCGTAACAATAGCCGGTGCCGTGGCTCAACACCTCCGAAGCCTTGCAGGTCACGGGATTCAGCCGGTAGTCCCAGCTATGCTTGATCTCGTCGCGGACGAATTCGAAACAGCGTTTGGCGATTTGTTCCTCATCGGCGCAGCCCTCCGCCAACTTGGCGGCTTGCGCGATGATCTCGGGATGTTGGCTATCGATATAAAGGCTGCTGCCCAGGAAGGGCTTCATTTCCGGCAATAGCGTTACCGCGCGTTGGATTTTGGTTAACACGCCGGTCAGTAATGAAACGATTTCCGGCACGGCCAATAGCTCCGCTTCGCCGATGTTGGCGCTCGGCAGCGGCAAGGTGATCGAGGCGGCTTCGATCAATGTGGCCGACATCGTGACCAAGGTTTCCCGGAGCGCGGCATCGGCATGATGGGCGCGCGGCGTCGCGTTCAATACTGCCACAGGTTTATCCACAAAGCCCTCGAAGGCCACCAACCAATCCAGCGCGTTTTTGATGGTGCCGGTCACGCCGTGGGCATATTCGGGGCTGGCGATCAGCAAGGCATCCGCTGCGGCTACGTCGTTGCGCAATTGCTTCGCAATGGCCGGAAGCGCGCTTTCCAAATCCGGATTGTATAAGGGCAAGTCGCCAAGCCCCGAAAACAGACGGACTTCAATCGAGGCCGGTGCCAACTGTTTTACGACACGCAGCACGGCGGAATTGATAGACGCCGCCCGCAAGCTGCCGGATAAAGCCAGTATTTTCATGGCAAAGCTAGGGATTGAATGTTAAGGAAAAGTGATGGCTGCTCAGCTGAAAGCCCTTGTTAAGATACAAGCGATGGGCGGTAAAGCGCTGATGGCCGGAATCCAGATGCACACCCCGGCAATCGTGGGCTTTGGCATGGGCTATCAGCCAGTCGAGCAAGGCGCCGGCGAAACCTTGCGCAGTCTCGCCGCTTAGGGTGGCTAAATCGTCGACATACAGTATTTTGCCCCAGGCCAAAAACTCGGCGAAACGAAAACCCGCCACGCTTTTAACGGCACCCTGCTGTCTAACAGCCAGAATTTGGTAGGACTGCAGTTGCTGGCGGCGAACCTGGGCTAGAAACTGCTCTTGCTTGAGGTGCGGGCGCAACTCGCTGAACACCGGAAAACAGGCTTGAATTTCCGCGTCGGTATCGGCAATAAAAATATCGAAAGTCATGGTTACGGCTTAACAATCAAAGGGTGGCTATTGGCTTAAAACAAAATACAGGACAAAGCTAAAACACCTGCCCTCTTTGCCGGATTAGACGCTATTTACATTGGCCTAACAACTGTCAATATTGACAGTTTATATCGCCATTTTGCTTTGCTGGTAAATAGTCCGGACATTGTGTTTCGGTGTTTTCCCTCTTTAGGATAAGCTTTGGAACAGTTCTAACGACGGTATTCCCATGAAACCTTGGCAAGAAATTCAACTTCAAGCATTGCAGACCAGCAATAGCGAGCATCTGCTTTTCCAAACCATCGCTGCGTTAGGTGCGGAATTGGGTTTTGATTACTGCGCCTACGGACTCCGGTTGGCGCTGCCGCTGAGCAATCCGAAGATCGTGAAAGTGAGTAATTATCCATCGGCTTGGCAAGCGCAATATCAAGCTAAAAACTATTGTGCGATCGATCCCACCGTCAAACACGCCCTCCGCTCCTCGCAGCCCATCCTGTGGACGGACGATTTGTTCGCGTCGACGGCGGCGTTTTGGGAGGAAGCGCGTTCGTTCGGCTTGCGTTACGGTTGGGCGCAATCCATGCGGGATGTCCCCGGCGCCACTGGCATGCTCACGTTGGCACGGTCCGATGAGCCGCTGAGCGAAACCGAGCTTGCGGCCAAAGTTTTCAAAATGGCTTGGTTGACTCAAAATGCGCATATTGCCTTATCGCGCCGCTTGTTGCCCAAATTGCTGCCGGAAGCGGATGCCAAACTATCGAACCGCGAGATTGCGGTACTACGCTGGACTGCCGATGGCAAAACCGCCGGGGAAATCGCCGGCATCATGAAAATCACCGAGCGGACCGTCAATTTCCATATCAGCAATGCCGCGACGAAATTAAATGCCAGCAACAAAACCGCAGCGGCCGTTAAAGCGGCGATGCTCGGTTTTTTGTAACAACCATCGCCTGGATTCCTTCCAAGCTTATCCCAACCCAACCACCGTCACAAAGCGAAACCAAAGTGCGCCCAGAACGATGCAGCTTGAAGCCCAAGTCGCAAAGCGATACGGCACCCAGTTTACCGCCATATAAATGACGGCATGGACATACCTGAGTACAACAAAAGCCCAGGCAAGCGCGATTTGAGCGTTGTCCGCTTCTTTCTCGACAAGCATCAATAGGCAAATCACATAAAAAAGCGCTGGTACTTGCATTAGATTATTGAACGTTCGAGCCGGACGCTCGAATCGATCATCATCCGGGATATCCGCCTTGTAATCCGCGAAATACCTGATCGACGCATGCCCTCGAATAACGGCAACATTGCGTGCGACGACCATCATCAGCCATACCAAAGCCGTCAGCATAAAGAGCGCGGCCATTGGAGAAATAAGCCGCTCCGGTGGGAAAGCCCGATGTTCACCGGCTAATAGCCAGAATAACCAAGCTGCGACCGAGCCGACAATGATGCAAGGCGCAGTGTATATCCGAAGCAACGAAATATTGGTGGCAGTAGAATTTATTGGCGACATATACGATTTCCTGATGAACGTGGTTTGCGGAATAAGCTTCGATTGATATACTTGCAATATGCAACTAATTATCCTGTTTCGATTGCAAAATGCAAGTTAACAAAGCAAATGTCCGAATCCCAGATCAAAAATAGATGCCCAATTGATTATGCCCTTGAAGTGTTCGGAGACCGGTGGACGCTGATCGTACTCCGCGATCTGATGCTAAGTGGCAAACGGCACTACCGGGAGTTGATGACTTCGAAAGAAGGAATCGCAACCAATATTTTGGCTTCGCGACTGAAAAAAATGGAAGCGGACGGACTCGTCATCCGTAAACACAAGCCCGAAGACAAACGCCAAGTGTTTTATGAGCTAACGGAAAAAGCGCTCGATCTGGTGCCTGTGCTACTCGAAATTAGCCGCTGGAGCGTCATTTACGACAAGCATACGGCAGCCCCTCCGGAACTCATGCGCCGCTATCAAGAAGAGCCGCGGCAACTGATAGCCGATTTGCAGCAAGCGGCACGAATTCGGCAATCCTGATCGTTTTGCAACAAAAACGAAAATCCGGAGGGCCATGGATAATCTGAACAGCGTGAAGCACATCGTTCGTGATCGGTGTGGTTCGTGAATTCAACGCTCCCAATGCCTTCCATCTAAGACTGGTAATTCTGTTCCGTCTGGCTGTTTTTGACCGAACTGATACCTTCTGGCATTTGACCCAAAGACAGCTCACATCTCACGTGCATTTGACCTCCCCGTGAAGATTTCGTGACTTTTCCGATTGCACAATGGCCGCGCCATTTGGCATTCATATTAAGGAGAATCACGATGCAAAAAAACCATGCTTTTACGCTGTCGGCGCTGTTGTTAGCGGCCAGTGCGGCACCTTTAAGTTCGGCAGAGGCCGCGCAGGTCACGCTGAGTTTCAGCAATTTGTCTGCTGCCAACGGGCCGGCCTTGAGTCCGTTTTTCATCGCCTTGCATGACGGTACCTTCGATGCCTTCGACTTAGGCACCACGGCTTCGTCGGCAATCGAAGCAATTGCCGAGATGGGTAGCGGCGCCGGCTTGTCCTCTGCATTCGCGGCCGGCGGCACCAGCGCGACGGTGACGGCGGCGGTTAATGCCTTCGGCCCCGGCATTTTCCTGCCCGGCGCTAAAGGCAGCGTCACCCTGGACCTGGACCCGGTGAAAAACCGTTACCTGAGTTATTTCGCGATGGTAGTGCCGTCCAACGACCGCTTCGTCGGCAACGACTCGCCGACCGAAATCGAATTGTTCGACGCCCAAGGTCATTTCACCGGCGGCACCTTCGTCGAGAACGGCAGCAGCATCTGGGACGCCGGCACCGAACTGGACGGCACCACCGGCGCGGCCTTCTTGGTAGGTTCCAATGCCTTGGACAGCCCGGCGCAAAACGGTACCATCCAGGCTAACCATGACTTCGCGGTTTATGCCGGATTAGGAACGCCGGCCGGTTACAACTTTACCGATCTGCCCGGCGCCAATACGCCACTGCTGCAAATCAGCGCGGTGTCGCAAGTCCCGGTTCCGGCGGCGGCCTGGTTGTTCGGCAGCGTGTTGCCGTTGTTCGGCTGGTTGCGGAAGCGCGCGGCGGTGTCGGTTTTGCCGGCTTGAAGTGGGCGTTAGGCGTTTCGGTAACAAGGAGGGGTTGGCATTACGCTTAGTTGATCTTGATTACAGGCCGTTCGCGCTGAGCGGAGTCGAAGCGTGAGTGGCCTGCCACGATCGGAGTAACCAGACAACGGAAAAATCCCCTTCATCCTTCGACAAGCTCTGGACGAACGGGATTTTTTATCATGCAGCCACTCGATGTTAGATCAAAGTTCAAATCAGCGGGTTTGACGGCGAAATGGCGGATTCCCCGTTAGCTGTTTCGCCGTCGCCCATATCCGTTTTGGACCGCAAATCTAAATTTGCATTCCGGTATCGCACCGCATCAAAACCCGTCGCCGTAGCCCTGATTTTGCAAACTGGCCGGCGGCTTGCCGGTCTGAAAGCGGGCTTTCAGTTCCAACGTGACCGGCAATTCGCTGGTCGGCACGGTCACGACCTGGTCGGCCGGTTGTTCGGCCGCGTCCGGATGCCAGAAACTCAAGCGGTAGCGGCCGTCCGGCAAATCCAGCGTCCAGCGGCCCTCGGCGTCCGAAACCGCCAGGTAATCGGCATCGCTGACGTAGACGTAACCCAGCATCCAGTCGTGAATATTACACCCCAGCGCGACGATACCGGGGCGGTCGAACACTACCGGTTCGCGTGGCACGCCGCTATACAGTTTGATCTCGAAACGCTTGGCCGCGGAAAACGAATAGACGTGGTGCTTGATCGCGTCGCTGTTCGGAAAATACACCGGTGTGCCGCTGCGCACCGCCAACACGTGAGGGACAAACTCGCGGCTTTTCTGGTCCAAGGCCATGGCCGCCGGCGTCGGCGGCGCTTTGACCCGGCCGGCGGCATCCAAGGCTTGGGCGGCGACCACCAGATCGGCCAGCGGCCGGCCGCCGGCGTCGGCCTTGCCCGCCAATTCCGCGGCCGGCGCGACTACAGCCCAAGTCGTTAAAAAAACAGCCGGTAAGCGACTTGCCACAGCGTGTCCTCCTGATAAGCGGCTTCGCCGCGTTCCTGCCGCGCCGGGCGGGCGCTGAAAATGCGGCTGAATTCGACATTCAATTGATGGTGCTGGGCAAAAGTCAGATTGTAATTGACGGTCCAGGCCTGGCCGTGTTCGCCGTTGCGGTCTTGCGGCAGGTAATCGCGTTCGTCGCTGCCGAAGCGTTCGTAGCGCACGCTGAAACGGCCGTCGCCCAGCGGCCGGCTCACCAACCAGCTTGCCGACCAAAAGCCGACATCGACCGCGCGCAAGTCGCCGAGCAACTCGCCCATGCTAGTGCGGCCGGTCAGCGCTTGCGAAATCAGCGTGGTTTCCCACGGCAATTCGGCTTTGGCGCCCAGGCTCCAGAAGCGGGTGTGCCAGCCGTATTGGCCGGCGGACAGAGCGGCCGGATCGGCGTTGTTGTCGTAATACAGTGCGCGCAGCGTGTAACGCTGGGGCCGTTCGGCGGCGACGCCGACGTAAAAGCCGGGCCGGCCGTCCACTTCGACGAAGGTCTGGCTGGCGTTGGCCTGCTTGGGAAACAGCGCCGGAATGCGAATGCCCTCCGGCAGACGCAGGCGGCCGGTCAACGTGGATTCGAAGTCGTGCAAGCTCCAGCCGCGCCAGGCCAGCATCAGGCCGGCGGTATCGTTATTGGCCAATCCGGCGCCGAACACGCCGAGTTTATCGCCGGTTTCGGTTTGGTAATCCAGCCGCAACTCGCCGCCGAAAGCGCGCAATTCTTCGCCGACCCAGGCGTTGATCGTCGACGAGCTCAAGGTGTACGGGCTGCTCCAGGCGGTGCCGGTGTTTTCCAACGAAATCGGCGGAAAGAACATGCCCAGCCGGCCGGCCAAACGCCAACCGGCGGCGCCGACCGGCCGGTAGGCCAGATAGGCTTCGGTCAAATCCAACGGCGTTGATTGGCGGTCGGCGTATTTGATGGTGGCGTTGAGCATCCAATCCCAGTCCAGTCTGACTTGCAAGGTAGCGGCGGCTTCGTTGAGCCGCCAGCGGTCGCGCTCGTCGCCGGCGCGCAACTTGCCCAGGCCGTGCTCCAACTCGCCCGGCGCGGCGTCGCTGTGTTGGTAGCGCAGGTCCAGCAGGCCGTGCCAGGTCACTTCCGGAAATTGGCCGTCGTCGGCTTGGCAGACCTGCACCATCAAACCGAAAAACGTCGGCAACCCAACCGACAGCATTAGGCGAAGTGACTTCCAGGTTTTCCGCTGCTGCGGGAATGAGCTTGGCAGGACCGGGAATCGAGCGGCCAATAACAGCATGTTTACGGTTTGCCTGTCGCGGTGCGGGTGGGATCAGCCAGCGGTAAGTCGAAACGAAATTCGCTGCCGACGCCGAGTGTGCTATCCACTTGCAAGCGGCCGCCGTGCAACTGGGCGATCTTACCAACCACGATCAAGCCGAAACCGCCGCCGTCGGCGCGGGCGCGGCGGGCCAGCGGCGAGTCCCAATCGCACAAGGTTGGTAGATATTCCGGGGCGATGCCGATGCCGGTATCGCGCACCGCCACCGCTATCCGGCCGCGCGCCGGCCAGGCGTCCAGCCGAACTCGGCCGCCTGGCGGGGTGTGGCGCAAGGCGTTGTCGATCAGATTGGTGAGCAGGCGCTCGATCAGGCCAATATCGGCGCTGATGAGTGGTAATTCCGGGCGCAGTTCGGCTTGCAAGCTGACGCCGCGCTGTTCGGCCTGCAGCCGGTATTTTTGGGCGACGTCTTGCAGCAATTCGGCCAGATTGAAGGGTTCGGGATTCAAGCTGGCGTCGTCGCATTCCAACTTGGCCAGTTCGAACAGTTCCTGCGCCAGCCGACTGACTTTTTCGGTCTGGCGCAACGCGGTATCCAGAAAATGCTGTTGTTCGGTGGCCGGCAAGGTCTCGGCCTTGCGCTGCATGGTTTCGAGAAAAGCGCGTAACGCAGCCAACGGCGTGCGTAAATCGTGCGACATCGAAGCCACCAGTTCGCGGCGTTCCTGGTCTTTTTGGCGCAGTTCGCCCAGTTGGCCGGCCAGTTGGGCGGCGCGAACGAAGGTATCGGCCAGTCTGCCCAATTCGTCGTTGCGGCCGGTCAGCGGCGAGGCAGCGAAATCGCCGTTGACCGCTCGTTCGCCGGCACCGGCCAAGGCCCGTAGCGGCCGCGACAGATTGCGGGCGATGACCACGCTGCCAGCCAGCGTCGTCAACAGGCCGAGCAGCAACACCCCGGCCGCCAGTAACAGCATATGGCGGTAGCCGGCGAAGGCATCGGTGAACTTGATTTGCAGCAATGCGGCGACGCCTTGATCGCCGCCGGCCGCCGGCAACGTCAGTATGCGGCCGAGGTAGCGGCCTTGCGCGGTATCGACCGTGGCCGCCAGCGCCCGGTTGGTCGAGCTGTGCAGCAAGGCCAGGGCCGCGTCCGGTGCCGACGCGGCCAGCAGGCGGCCGCCGTCGGCACTGAGTTCGGCCAAACCGATGTGCAGCGGCAATAGCGAGTTTTGCCGAAATCGGGCGATACGCTGCTCGTCGACAGCCTGCGCCACCGCCACCCAGCCCACCGGCAGCGGCGCCGACACCGGCACCAGCGCCCATTCCTGCAAGCGGCCGTCCAACACGCCGAACCAGACCAGTGAGCGGGTGGCGTCGGTGTTTGCCAAGGCTTGCGCATACGGAAACGGCTGGCCTTGCCACTGGCCGGCGCTATCGGCGAGCACCTGAAATTGTGGATCGATAAATAAGCCGCGTTGGGCGTGGATGCGCAGCAGCAGGTTTTCCAAGGCCGAGGCGATGGTGGCCGGGTCGCCGCCGGTGACGGTGCTGCGAAACCCAAAATCGGCGACCAGCAAGCCGGCCTCGCCGGCGACTCGTTCGGCGCGTTCGACCAGCAGTTGCCGGAAGGCTTGCTCGGCGTAGCGCAAGTCCTGGTCGAGTTGGTGCAACAGGTTGTCTCGCACCGCCACGTAAATGCACGCCACCGTCAGCGCCTGCACCGCGACGAACAGCGCCGCGAACAATAGAGCGATGCGGCTTTGGAAGCTCAGCGTCATGCGTCGGCGGTGTCCGCTTCGGCAAACTTGTAACCAACGCCCCACACCGTCAGTATTCGCGCCGGTTTGGCCGGATCGGCTTCGATTTTGGCGCGTAAGCGATTGATGTGGGAGTTGACGGTATGTTCGTAGCCGTCGTGGTTGTAGCCCCAGACCTGGTTCAACAGTTCCAGCCGGGTGAACATACGGCCCGGATGGCGAGCGAAGAAATGCAGCAAGTCGAATTCGCGGGCGGTCAGCGCCAGCGTTTGGCCGTCCAAAACCACCGTGCGGCTTTGCACATCGATCCGCAAACCGTGAGCGACCAGAACGGCATCTGCTTGAATGGCGATGGGTTCACTCAACGCCGCCACCCGCCGCAACAGCGCCCGTACTCTAGCGACCACCTCGGCCAATGCAAACGGTTTGACGATGTAGTCGTCGGCGCCCATTTCCAAACCCACCACCCGTTGCACGTCGCTGGATTTGGAACTGACGATGATGATGGGGGTATAAACCAGCCCGGCCCGCACCCGCCGGCAAATTTCCAAGCCGTCCACACCGGGCAGCATGACGTCCAGCAGCAACAAGTCGTAACGATTGCCGGCAATCGCGGCCAGCGCGGCCTCGCCGTCGGCCGCCCAATCCACGCTGTAGCCTTCCTCGCGCAAATTGGCGGCCAGCAGGCCGGCAATGTCGGGATCGTCTTCGACCAGGAGCAGGTGTTTCGTAGGCGGCATGGTTGGCGGTTTTAGACAAAATAAAGCTGATTATCGGCCAAGCGGAGCCGTAAATCTAATCACGAAATTATCACGGCGGCATCAGTTCTCGACAAATTCGCCGAATTTGCCAACCAAACGTTAAGAAATGGGAACGAGCCCGAGCGGCCGCATGCACTGGGCAAGCACATGACGAATGCGCGGGTAAACCAAATGCCGTCTCGCACTTGGCTTATCGATCCGCGGCGTTTGGGAGTGTCATGCTTCTCGCCAGTTCGACGAGCTTGCAAACCGTTCGCCAATTGCGGCCGATCATCGCCACACCAAGGCGCTTTTCGGCCTGGGCCGCCAGTTTCGAGCGGCCGATTCCTTCCGGTGCATGCAGGTAGAAAACTTGATCGATCAGACTAAACCGTTCGCTGTCTTTCTAGATGGCAGCCAGCGCGGCCAGGTCGGGGTTGGCCGGTGCGGACAGCAAAAAATTCAGGTGCAATGTATCGGGCTGGGTTTCCGCGTCGGGAAAGGGATAGGTCCGCACGGCCTGTTCCAGTTCCGCTAGTTCCAGCAATACTAACTGCGGCTCGATCTGTTAGCGTTGTTTTATTGCACGCAGATTCGAATTACTAAAAATGCTCAGCTAGTTTATCGTTTGATCGGCACTATAGCTTCTGTTAGCATCCCATCATGATTAACGTCCTCCCAACCCTGCTGGCTATTATTACCACCATTTCAACAATGGTGGGTTAGCACGTTTACTTTCTACTGCAACCCGCCCTGAGGCGGGTTCAATATTGCCTGTCTCTTGGTGCCTTAACCTACCAAGGAGATCGATATGGCTTACCATCCACTTAAACAAATTATCGAAGCTGCTGACAAAGCAATCACTGAAGAGGACTTCGTTACCTTGATGGCTTTCTACGCAGACAATGCAACGCTCGTCATCAAGCCAGGCTTGATTGCTACAGGCAAGGAACAAATCCATAAGGCGTTCCTCGCGATCACCGAATATTTCAACCATAGTCTTGTGGTCAAACAAGGCGCGATGCATGTCATTCAGAGCGGAAATACGGCTCTAGTGATCATGGAAACCGTTCTGGAAACGGCGGATGCTGCCGGTGTAGCGAATTGCATGTCAAGGCGCGCCACCTATGTCTTTCGGGAAGACCCTGTCGGCAAGTGGCTTTGTGTTATCGATAATTCGTATGGCACTGACTTACTGGGAGCCATATAAAATGCCAAAGCTACTGCCAACATTGCATCTGCTCTGCGGAAAAATCGCCTCTGGCAAATCGACATTGGCAAAGGAACTGGCCAAGACGCCGGACACGGTGATCCTCAGCGAGGACACTTGGCTTGTACATCTATATCCAGACGACATCAAGACTGTGGCGGACTATGTTCGATGTGCTTCGAATTTGCGTGACGCGATCGGTCCACACGTGACCGATTTGCTTCGAATAGGTGTGTCCGTGGTATTGGATTTTCCAGCCAACACCGTCGCAAACCGAAAATGGATGAGATCTCTTATCGACAGAGCCGAATCAAGGCATGTGTTGCATTTTCTTGATGTATCGGACGACAAATGCTTGACACGTTTACGTGCGAGAAACGCGTCTGGCACTCACGCTTTTGTAGTGGCTGATACCGAATTTGACCTAATCACAAGTTTCTTCGTCGCCCCTCAGCAGGAAGAGGGGTTCAACATTATTCGATATTAGGTGTTCTGAATCAGTCTAAATGACGTATCACTGTCGTGTCCGTTTTGCTTTTGCGTTTTTTACGTTGGGCTCTACGCGCGGCGTCGTACGAGCGCCGCGCCCACAGAACGGCCTGCTCCCGGTCTTCCATAAACTCGGCCGGCGCTTGGTAATATGACATTTTCGTCATTTTGCCTTCCCGCTGATATTCGAATGGCGCAAGCCCCTGTTCCTCGAAAAATTTGGCATTCTCGGCATCCGCCTTGAGATACAGAGTATCGTCCGCCACCAGCGCGAACATCAAGCCATCGTGGTAGACACCATAGCCCCCAAACATCTTACGGATCTGAATGGTGCCGAACAGTTCGAACATTTCGGGCAGATAGGCGATAAATTCACTCATCGGCATACCTTATTGCTGGATGATGGCAAGCTTGGGAACACTCATTAAACCCTAACTGGCAACTGTTAATCCTAAAGGTTTTGCTCATTTCTTCCGCAATAAATACCCGGAATAAGCCACAAATTCTTGACCATTAATCGTCTCCAGCCGCACGGTTTCCTGCATGCCCCGCCCCAGCCCAAGAATGACGGCGGCGTTTTCCGATACCGGTGCAATCGGGAGGGTCAGATTATTCAGGTCGAATGTGGGAATGGAATACTCCAGCATCAAAAAACCGTCCCGCTCGCGTAGCGCGCATTTTTCCGGAACCATCGCCTCGCCTTCGGCAAGATTCACAATCTCGTATTCACCCAGACGGCTACGCATGGCGGCGGGAATCGGTACGGGTTGGATTTTCTCGCCCAATACAAAGGTTTGGCCGTGCCAATGGGCCAACGCCAGATCATGGCCGTCGACATGCCGTATCGACAAGCCAACCTCGGCCAGCTGCTTTGGTTGTATTGGAATCAAGCCCAGCAGTTTGTAGCGAATGCCGAATTTGCCATCGTCCCTGCCGACCAAATCCATACTGCTGCCGTTCAGTTCGGTGACCAAGGTGTCGCCATCGGCTGTTAACTTGATGTAGCCTAGCGCGGTTGCATACTGCCCTGCCCCCAATTGTTGCTCTTGCGCGGTTAAACCGCGGGTTTCGATTTCAGGCGTTTCGATGTCATCCGGCAGAGGCTGGCCGGTTTTTATCGCAACCGCCATTTTTAATGCCTTATCGGTGACTTTGTCGATCAAATCGCCGGTGGGTGGGGAGTTCGCCAACACCACTACACCCAATTTGTGTTCCGGCAACACCGTCAACAGGCTACGGTGAAAAAGCGTTGCTCCGCCGTGTGCGGCCACATCGCCGATACCGGGCTTGCTGGTCAGGAACCAGCCCAAACCGGTTTTGTTGCCCACATCCAGCGCCAGGTCCCGGTTTTGCTGGCGCAGCATTTCATGTAGGGTTTCCGGCTTCAATAGTTGCCGGCCATTGGCTTTGCCGTCCGCCAAGACCATGGCGATAAAACGGCTTAGATCCAAAACATTGGCATTTAAGCCGCCGGCCGGCATATCGCGCAGTGCCACTTCGGCCTTTTCCTGATCATTCTTATAGGCTTTGGAAGTCAGTTCTCCCGATATGCCCGGCGAAAATGCCGCATGCGTCATACCCAGTAGTTTTAATAGCTGCCGGTCGGCATAAGTGCTGAAATCCTCGCCGGTCAGCCGTTCCAACATCGTCCCTAATAAGGTGATGCCCAGATTCGAATAGGCCCAGATGCGATTGGGCGGATAGGCGGCGTATTCGTCTTTCAGTGGGTCGACCAGTTGACTGAACGGCGCCGGGTTGTTAGTCCACATGCCATTGCCTCTATCACCCGGCAAACCGGAATGATGGGTCATGATGTTGCGCGGCGTTATCGGTCCGGCATCCGGGAAGCGACTTTTGATGGCAAAATTCGGCAGATAGGTTTGTAGCGGCTGATCAATATCCAGCTTGCCCTGCTCCGCCAGTTGCATGACCAGCGTATCGGTAAAGAGCTTGGAGATGGAGCCGGTTCGATAAACCGTTTCCGGTGTCGCGGCAATCCCGTTGTCTTGATCGGCATAACCAAAACCTTGCGCCCAAACGACCTGCTGATCGTCGACCACGGCGATACTCAAACCTGCCACGTCTTGTTCGGACATTTCCTGCTCGATCAACCATGTTAAATGAGTCTTGAGGTAACTGTAATCGCCGCGTGCTACGGTATCCGGTTTTAGCGGCGGCGAACCGGCGCAAGCGCTGAGCAAAAGCAAAATTGCGCTTAAACAAGTCAAATAGGTTTTCATCTGATCCTTGAAGGGGTGGTCATCGATTAGTTCGGCCAGCAAGATTAAAAGCCGTGGGGTTGGTGCTTTGAGGCTGTTACCGGAGCTGATTTTGGTGGATGGATGGTAGTAGGCGAGCCGATTGCAGTCAAACGTTTTAACAGTGCGCCCTTGAGCCTAAGCGAAGGCAGACTAAGCCATCGGAAGTAATTGTGCGTTGAATGATAATTGCGGCGTTCATTTTTTGTGTAACGGTTTGAGTCAGTGATTTGCCATGTTTGCAAACTCTGCCCAGCAGTGGATTCGGAATGATCATGGTCCTACCCCCACCGGAAACGCCGTCTTATCCACGACCCGCCGTAACAAGAAGCTACGGTCGCGCCGGGAATGCCGGCAACCGCCGCCTCGAATGTGTTGAAACGTTCCGACGTGTGTTGGTCTATCGGAATGTGGCTCAAGGCCATCAGTGTCAGACCCAAGGCTTTGGCATCCAACAAGGCCCGATAGCCGACGATCAGGCGCCCTCCTCCACCGCTCGCACCCGCCGCAGGCAGGGTGATGCCGACAGGACTATGCGGTCGGCCAGTTCCTGTTTGCTGATGAGGCCGTCGGCTTGCAGTCTGACCGCGTCGCCCGGCGCACTGTTTAGCGGCGTCAATCGCTTATCGGTCGACTAAAAACAGCCCCCCGTCACTACGGTTTTCGGTTAGCGACAGACAATATCAACGACTTTGCTCATCTCTGCAATTTCATTAGGGGCTGTTGCCATTTTGTCATAATCCCTTTGAAAATCGATTGGCGAGCCATATTGATTGAGTTTTCAATCAAACGATAACTAGCGAATGCCACGCCAACTGCTTACAGATACCCACTGGGAAAAGCTAAAAACGATTATGTTGAGTTTCAGCATTTACGACAACCCCGGTCTTCGGCAAACGGTCGAAGGGATTTTTTATCGCTTGCGTGTTGGCTGCCCTTGGCGAGACTTGCCCGTCGCTTTTGGCAAGTGGAATGCCGTGTACAAGCGCTTCAATGCCTGGTCACTGCAAGAAAAGCTGAGGGGTATCTTTCAGGCGCTAGTGATTGAGCCTGATTTGGAATGGCTATTTATTGATGGCAGCATTATTAAAGCCCATCAACACAGTAGCGGCGGCGCCCATGAAAATCCAACAGCCATCGGGAAATCGGTCGCAGGCAACACGACCAAAATCCATATGGCGGTTGATGCCGGTGGACTTCCCATCCAGTTCTCGATTACGGGGGGCGAAGTACATGACTGCAAAGAAGCGCCGGAATTTGTGGCCAAGCTCCCCCAGGCGGGCTACATGATTGCAGACAAAGGGTATGACAGCGAGCCGTTACGGATTCAAATTCGAGACCAAGGCACAGTCCCCATCATCCCAAGAAAACAAAATTCAATAGTCGGGAATGAGGAAATGGACTGGTGTCTCTATAAATATCGCCACCTCGTTGAAAACGTATTTGCGCGACTGAAACATTTTAGAGCTATTGCCACCCGATATGACAAACTAAAACGCAATTTTGAAGGTGCTATCGCCCTGGCTTGTGCATTTATCTGGGTGTCCATTTTTATTAGACCACTACATGGTTACCGATGTAAAAAGGCAACAGCCCCTATCATTCAACCTAACCATCTCCCGCAACCTACCCGCCAAAAACCGCCGTTCCTATTCCTGTCTGGTCAATATCGAGGCTTGCTTGGGTTGTAGAACGATGGTTTGTCTTTCACCTATTTGACGGTCAGTATGATAGGGGCGCTCCGGGTAACAAGGATTCCTTCCGTTCATAAGATTAAGTAAAAAAACAAGGCCAAATTCAGAGGATGGGCGAAAAACAGCTTAAAGAGTGGTTTTTCGAACATATAGAATTTTTGGCATCGTCGTAAACTCGCCTCAAGATCATTATGGCGAGCTTGCGATGTTAATTGTTCCTTCAAAAAATCTTAAGCATAAGTTTCCATTTCAAAACGTTGTTAAGCATCTTCGGATTGGCATGATGGGCGGCTTTTGCATCAGCATCGTGTCGGCGTCGACGGCGGCTTGGCTGTTATAGCCTTGCACGAAGCCTTCATGACTGGGCATGATGCGAGATTCTTCGTCGGTCAGGTTGATTTGGTCGTCAGGCTTGGGGCCTATTTCCGGGGTCTTGGGCTCCGGCCCTCTGGGCTTTTTGCCGGCCTGCCGCCCGGTTTCCCGGCGGGCAATCTTCGCCTCATACGCCTTTTGTGCCTGCTCATCGCGCGGCTTGACCCGCTCGGCGATCTGGGTTTTGGCATCGCGCAGGGCTTTCAATCGGTCTTCACGCCGCGCCAGTTCGGCCGGCAAGTCCAGACCGTCGCGGTCGTCCGCCGCATCGGTTTCGGCGGCCTTTTGTAATAAGACCTGGACCTCGTTCCGCAGCTGCGCTTCCAGCTTTTCGATGTGACCGTGGGACAAGGCTTTATGCCTGGAGGCGTTCGCCTTCACTTTCGTACCGTCCAGCGCAATTTGCCCCAGTTTCACCAACTTCATCGCTTGGGACAGGCTGAGGACCTGGACGAACAGATCTTCCAGCTTGATCAGGAAGGTTTTGCGGAAATGGGCCAGCGTATCGTGGTCGGGATGCGTATCCGCGGACAGGAAACGGAACGCCACCGAATCGTAGGTCGCTCGTTCGATCTTACGGCTGGAAAACACGCCGGTGGCGTAACCGTACACCAGGAGCGCCAGCAACACCGAGGGATGATAGGCCGCACTGCCGCGTCCCTGGTAACGGCTGGTTAATTGGCTCAGATCCAGTTGCTCGATGACTTCGACAACAAAACGGGCCAGATGAGCCTCCGGCAGCCATTCGTCCACCGAAGGCGGTAGCACGTAAAGTTGATGGCGGTTGACGGGAATGAATCGACTCATCACAGGCTCCGTATATCTGATCTTTTGACCCTCCTTATTTTACCAAACCGATGTCGCGGTTAGATCTACTGCGCTAAAGTCCGACAGGCTCCTAGGAGCAACGTTGTCTTGGCCACATAGGAGATCATTGTCCAGGGAGAAAACTTTATGCAGCAATTTTCATTTAGAGGATTATAATCCACCTATCCAATCTTCCTATGTAATCAGACTATGAAAACGGTCAATGTCAGCGGTCTAAAGAACAACCCCAGCGAAGCTCTGCGCATGGCTCACGAGGATATGGTCTTGGTTATGAATCGAAACGAACCTGATGCGGTGATGGTCGGTCTCAAATCCGCCAAAATCATTGGAATGCCGGGCGTGCGTAAAGCCTTGGCAACGGCACTTTTCAAGGACGGTAACCTGTCCCTTGCCCGCTCCGCTAAACTGGCCGATATGCCGTTGGCAAACTTTATTGCGCACGTCTCGCGCCTGGGTATTTCCGTCATCGAGCAAACGGCTGATGAAGTCGAGGATGATTTGGACACTCTGGACCAGTGGCTCAACCAAGCCTGATCGCGGATGACCAAAAAAGTAATTGTCGATGCCAGCCCATTGATCGGACTGGCGTTGGTGGAGGGTTTAATCTGGCTACCGAAGTTATTTGGCCAGGTTTTCGTACCCGAATCGGTGAAACAAGAAGTGTTACCGGGCAAATCTGCGCCAGGTGAACAAGCGCTGGCTCACGCATTTGATTCAGGTTGGCTAACGGTATGGCATGAATCCATAACACCACATTTGGACATTGATCTGGACACCGGAGAAACGGATTGCATCAACATTGCGCTGACCACCGCCAAAATCGGCATCCACAATTGGATCCACAGTAGCATCGAGAAGTAGCCGATATTCATCCGGATGCCGACACTGCCCAGCATCACCACAAACGCCATGATCGGTGCGATGGCATAACTCAAACCTTCGATAAACGCCATCATGGGCCGGACGATCTTGGCAAACAGGGTTTGTTCAGCTGCCCATTGGGTATTGCGTTGCTGAATGGCTTGTTCGACCATCGCCGCCTTGTTCCAGTGTAAGCCGTCTTCATGCCGACCGATGACGCCTTTCTCGAACATCGGCATGATGGCCGACATCAGCATGTAATCAGCGGCATCGACCACGCCAGGCCCCGCCAGAGCATCGAAGGCATCCTGGATTTTCGGCACCGTGTCGGCCGCCGCCGGTACGCCCAAGGTCGGTTGCAACAACCCTTCCAGCGCTGTCGCAAAATTGCCGTTGGCCACGATGCTCAAATCGGCCCAGGCGTCGGTGCAGGTTTTGGTTTGTGGTTGCCCTCCGACATAGATTTGGGTCATATAGATGTCGGAATCGAAGCGGATGGCATTCAAGGGATCGGCATCGCGTAAGATGGCATCCACCGATTTCTGATTCAAGTCCACCCCGGTCAGGGTACATTCACGGACATAATTGGCAAACGAGGTTTCCATATCGCTGCCGGCATTCGGCACGTTGGCCGCGCCTAAATTCACCCGCGACAGCAGATTCTTCCGCACCGCCGTCAAAGTCTGCAAACTGTCGGCAAAGCCATTGCCGGTCATCGACGGTGTGCCAAAGCCTTGTTCGAAAAGCCGTGTGGTTCGATAGCCCATGTTCGACATCACGCTACCCACGACTGCCGGACCCAAGGGTACATTGTCGACCACCACCACGCTACCGGTATAGGCATCCTCAATTGACACCCGCACCGACGGTGCATACAGCATCAGCCACAATACATAGGCCAGGAGTAAATCCTGATAGCGAATACCGCGACCATCCCATTGCAACAAGGCCCGAAGCATGACGATGATGACGCCGATCAAACCGCCGACGGCCGCTGCTGTGCGGTAATCGCCGGTACCGGAGATCATCGCGATGGCATTGAGTACGGCTTGCAAATAGGCGGAATCGCCCACGGAGAAAATTTCAAACATGGGCGACCTGCCTTTTAATGAAAGAGGGAGAAATGCATCGTGGGGAGGACGGGGAATGAGCGTTTAAGGACTTGGCCACGCCATCCCGGACGCCGGCAACTGTGCCACGGTACCGTAGTGTTTCGGCTTCACGGTGGTCATCAACTGCTGGTAAAACGCCATCAAGGTTTGCGGATTGCCGTAGCGTCCGGCGATGGTGACGTACTCGTCTTGAATCTGCTCGCGGGCGTCTTTCAAGGCATCCATCAGCAATTTGGCGTAGGCATGGTCGTTCATGTGCGCCGCGGTTTGCACGGCGTTCAGCAAATCGTTGACGATCAATTGCGCCAATTCCAGAGCAATCACCGGCGCGGCTTCCTCGGCCCACAACTTTGCAATGCCGGCATCCTCCCTTGCCAAGTTATGGATCATGGCGCCGATGGCATCTGGTACAGTTTGCATGAAAGCTTTTTCGCTGTCGGTGATCTGGCCGCTGTTGGTCGAGAATTTGTAAATCAAGCCGTTGCCGGAATTGGCCGATCCCAACAAGATCTCCATCACCCGCTGCTTCAAGCCCACCAGATTGACGTTCTGGACAATGGGTTTGAGGCACTGATCGGCATCGTGTCCATCCGAACAGGTGTACATCCTGACGGTTTGATAACTATTGCCGACGTCATTGCCGTACATCAAATCCTTGATCCGCAGCACCGGTGGCGGCGCGCTGATGGCATTGTTTTCGCCTTTGCCATCGGGTGCGGCTTGCGGGGCATCGACGATCACGGTACCGGAAATACTCATCGCCGCTTCCAGCAAACTGTTACCGCCGAAGCGAAACCAGCCGCCAGCGTTCTGATTGACCAAGGCCCGCCACACCAAATTGCCTTGAATGATCTTGGTCATGTCGGCAGGGTCGTTTTGCTTGACCTGCTGTACCGGATCACCCAAGGTGCTGGTATTGGTCCAGCTGGAAAACACATCCGAAATGCCTTGGGTAAACGAGGCATTGGACAGATTGGTCTTACTTTGCAGATCGAAGGCTTTGACAGTATCGTTAACCAGGCCCTGTGCCAACCGGCAGGAGTTGCTGAACATTTGGTTCATCTCCTGGACTTTCTTTTGCAAATCGGTCATCACCGACGCACACCAGGGGCACATGGCACCAACCGCCAACTGAAACGCATACCGGTTGCGACCTGCAGAGCTGCAAACAAATTCAGTGTCCCATGACGCTTATAGGTGCTCTGGAATCCGCGCGCGATCTTGCCACTGTCGGTTTCAACGTACCCGGTCATTCGTTCCAGCGCTTGGATACTGGGTTTTTCGTCGACACTGATGACTAAGGCATTCTCGGGCGGACTCAAATACAAGCCAACAATGTCCGCCGCCTTTACCGCAAATTCTTTGTCGGTACTGACGCACCAGGATCGCTGTCGTTGCAGACAAATCCCTTCCTTACGGAGCACGCGCCAAACCGCGTAAACCGAACTATCCAGGGCCCTAGCTACAGCGGGACCATCCCAGACGGCTTGTCCCTTTGGCGGTGGCAGTTCAAGGATTGCCAAGACACGCTGTCGAAAATGCTCATCATACGTCTTCGGTGCGCCCGGCCGAGGTTCGTCTGACAGCCCCAAAAGCCCCTGAGCCATAAAGCGGTTTCGCCACTTGATGACTGTATTGGCTCGCGTTCGGCATTGCGCGGCAACCGCTTGGACTTGCGCGCCATCCAGACAGCCCAGAATCATTCGGGCTCGCTCGACCATTCGAGCTTCTTCCGTTCGGCTCGCTGCGCGCCGCTCTAACTCTGCCCGTACTTCCGCGGAACACTCAATTTTTGGGGCTACTCGTGACATCCCTACAAGATTACATTATTAGCGCTTAATAACGCAACTAAGCACTAGCTGGACTGCCAGACATGCTTCCGATTCCATGGGTATCAATGACGAGCAATAAGAAAATCATCGCCGGGCCAGCAGCCGAGCGTGCAGAGGATTTGCGTTTACTTGCAAAACTGGCTGAGGAGGGAGCATTCATTCCGGTCATTAATCGACTATATCCGTTCGAGCAGATCGCCGAGGCTCACAGCTACGTTGATACCGGGCGAAAAAAGGGAAATGTCATCATAACGCTGGTGCATAAAGACTGAATTAAGGAGCACCGGTTACTCTGGCGGCTATCTGAGAGATATTTCCAACATAGCGTTCGCGCAGAACGAGCCAAAACCGGCTCGCCAATAGTCTTTATGTTAATCGGCGGCTTCTTGGTGCTTAGCCGCTATTAGTGGAAAGAGATCAATTGACAGCTCTTGCGGCCGAATGGATTTGCCCCCAATGGCTGAAGTGAATGAATTAACTTGCCCGAACTGCGGACACCGTAAAACCGAGACCATGCCAAGCGATGTCTGCCAATGGTTTTACGAGTGTCAGGGCTGTCATACCCTGTTAAAACCCAAGCCCGGCGATTGTTGCGTATTCTGATCCTATGGTAGCGTGCCCTGTCCGCCGATGCAGTTACACGGCAAACAGGCCGGGTGTTGCGGCGAAACCTGATTCACAGCCAGTCCCGCAGCTGCCGCAGCCAGCTTTTGCCGTTGCCACTACCGACCGGTAAATACGGCAGCGATTCCTCCAGCAATCTTGCCAGCAAGTCATGATCGATCAAGGCTTGTAAATCCGCTGCACTGCCTTTTTGCATGGTTGGCTTAAGAGCCAATTTGCCTTGCTGCTTTTCCAAAGCAAAGCCGTTGCCACACACCCGGCAGAAGACCTTGTCGCCGGCGTTCTGATGCTTATGCACCACCACAACCGGTCCGCACATTGGGCATTCGCGCATCGGAATGCCAGTGTCGCTATGTCCGATAATGCCATCCAGTTCACCGGATTGTGCCAACTCGATGAAACGGCGGCCGAAATGCAGATCAAATTGCTTGTCCAGATTCACCTCGATTTGTTCAATCGCCGCAACCAGAGACATTCCTCGTCGATAAGGTCGGGTGCTGGTCATCGCGTCAAAGGCATCTGCAATGCCCACGATACGAGCCGATTCCGCAATCTTTCTGCCGCTTAAACCGGACGGATAGCCCCGGCCATCAACGCGCTCATGATGACTTAGCACCACATCCATTGCCAACGGCGCCAAAGGATGCCACTCTAACACTTGAGCGCCCAAGGCCGGATGGGTTTTCATCACGGCATATTCCGCATCGGTAAGCTTGCCGGGATTATTAAGAATACTGTCCGGCACGCCGACTTTGCCCAAATCATGTAAAAAGCCGCCCAACCCAGCAACCACAGCGTCCGGTTTGGAAAACCCACACGCCAATGCCAATCGCGTCGAATACTGCGACACCCGCCATAGATGCCCGCCGGTATAAGGATCGCGGGCTTCGACCAGAAACGCCATGCTGTACAAGGTGTGCAGCAAATTTTGAGTGTGACTTGCATTTTGTATTGATTTCATCGGCATCTCCTGTTTGGCAATACTGTATTCAGTACATTTTTCTTTGTCATGAGAATGGATGATTTCCTTACACAGGTTTTTATACGACCTGTGTAAGGATTTTGACCGGGATGCGACTGATAGGTGCCCTGTTGCTAACTTAATCCCTCAACCCACCAGCGATAGGATTACTTCTCTTAATAACACATCAAACTTGGGTGAAGTCTCTTGAAAAATCAAACCGTCTTTGATTTAGCATCGGCAAAACACGTGGCCGGTGAGATTGTCGATGCCGCCATCGCTTACCGTGAAATGCTTGCCGCCGACCCGGATCATGTAGAGGCTTTGCACTATCTCGGCGTAGTCTTGCATCAGCAGGGAGATACAGCGGAATCTATCGAGATGATTTTACGTGCCCTGCAACTGGATGCATCCAGCCCGGAACGTTACAACGATCTGGGGAACATTCTCACGGAAAACGGACGTTTTGCCGAGGCACGCCAAGCGTTTTCCGCCGCGCTTGAATTGAACGCTACCGATGCCAATCTCTGGAACAATTTGGGGTCGGTACTGCATCGGCTAAATGAATTTCCCGAAGCGGAAAACCGCCGCGAATCAGATACTCGTGGAAATGGCCGACATAAGGCACGGCGATTTCCTGCGCCCGGTAAAATTGTGGCGGCGTCCAGTCGAACAGCTCGGTCAAGCTCTTTAATGGCGGTAACGGTGGCAGTTGCACTTGTTTGATTTGCAGGTACTCGTAGAACGACAGCGTAGTCACCCGCAACGCACTCAGGCCGATCAAACGCATCCGCGACAAGCTCGATGGTTTGAGTTTTCTGGATCATCGGGTAGCGCCACTGGTAGCGACCATCGACGACTTGCTTGGCAAGATCCCGAACCGGGGTTCGATCGAAGGTAGTCTGTTGCAGGAAATCCTCGCTACGGCGATGTTGCTGGCCGATCCGGATAAAACCCGGCGGCACGGTGAAGGATTGTTGGCGGCGCAAGCGCTCACACTAGAAACTGACGTTGATGCTGAAGAAACCCTCGATCAAGCGGAGGCCGAGCCATCTGTACTACCAGCATCAGCGCCTGTCATCGCTGTGAAGCGGACGCTGTTTAAACGCTATCACGATTTGAAGAATCGGGCCTGGGTCAGCATTTTACGCTCGACACAGGTCACGTCGCGCTTGTCGTCGGCGGCGCAAAAACGCTTGGAATCGGATTTCGAAACGGTGAAGTCCTTGGAATTTACCGTACCGAATATCTACGGCTTTTTGCAAGGCATCATCGATCAGCAAGGTGAAATTCAACTGAGCATGGTATGCGATGTATTCGATTTGATCACCCGCTATTACAGCGATAACGCGGTGTTTTACATGGGCTGGAAATCCAATGATAAACATCGCACGCTGGGTATGCGGATCAAAACCACGCGCTTCATTCTGCCGGGTCATGGCTCGAGTTCTTACCAGAATGGTTTGAACTGGGAATCGGAACGGCTGCTGGCCGACTTCGACAAGGTATTTGCCTTGCTCGACGGCAAGACCGAAGCGGAAGTAAGTTTGGTATCGGTGTTTCGGCAGCATTTTCACGCACTTCGGGTCGGCAAGCGGATTGGCGGTAGTTATTTTGACGTTCGCTATTATCCCGGCGTTGGCACCATTCACTTTTTTCCGAAAAGTAAAACCCTGATCGATCGGATGAACCGTTGGGTCGGCCGCCAGCGCCGCTGGTTGCCGCCGGTGGACATCCAAGCTGGAAAAGGTTTCTGGCATCAGTTCGAACAAGCGGAAGCGTTCGATAAGGCGTTTCACACCGAAGTGAACAAGCAGTGCAAATGCGATGGCCGACCTCTCCGATTCGATCCCTTCTGGGCTATCAAGCACGGCGGGGAGTCGGAACGGGAAAGAGGCCATGGCCTGTTGACACAAGCAATGAGCACGGTACTTGTCAGTCGGGGTATCGATCCCGATGCGGTGTATTAGCTCAGACCTGATCTGACAGTTACCGTTTTTGCGGGGTGTCTGTCAGATTAGATTTGGTTCAGATTTTTTTGAGCCCAAATCTGTTTTCCATCCAGCAAGGTATCCATCGGCGTTCTGCCGTTGCACATTCTGCCCTGATGAGTTCGGTCATTGTTGTAATAAACCAGCCATTCGTCCAGATCTTTTTGGAGTTCATCCAGGTCGCTATAGAGCTTTTTGCGGAACGTGACCTGATAGAACTCCTGCAAGATGGTCTTGTGGAAGCGTTCGCAAATCCCATTGGTTTGCGGCGACATGGCCTTGGTTTTGGTATGGTCGATGTCGTTGATCGCCAGGTATAGCTGATAATCATGCTGTTCGACCTTGCCACAATATTCTGTGCCGCGATCCGTCAGAATGCGTAGAACGGGTAATGCGTTGGCTTCATAGAACGGCAATACTTTGTCATTCAGGATGTCCGCGGCAGTAATCGGCGTTTTGGTGGTGTACAGTTTGCAGTGAGCGACTTTGCTGTAGGTGTCCACGTAAGTCTGCTGGTAAATCCGCCCAACCCCTTTGAGGTTGCCAACGTAAAAGGTATCCTGCGAACCCAGGTAACCGGGATGGGCTGTTTCGATTTCGCCGCAGGCTTGATCATCCTGCTGCTTTTTCTCCAACGCCGCAATCTGCGCATCGCTCAGCATTAACCCTTCGGCGGCTACCTTGGCTTCCAGTGCTTTAAGCCTCTTTTTAAAGTTCTCCAGGTCATGCCGTAACCAGATGGAGCGAACGCCGCTGCCGGATACGAATACCCCTTGTTTACGCAGTTCATTACTGGTTCGATGCTGTCCATGCGCTGGCCACTCAACCGCATAGGCTTTCACTGCCAGCTCAATGCTTTCATCGACGCGATTCTTCAGATTCGGAGACCGGCGGTTTTTGTCGATTAAGGCATCAATGCCACCTTCGGCTACCAGCTCTTGATAACGATAAAACGTATCGCGCGAGACACCCATCACCTTGCAGGCTCTGGAGACGTTATTCAGTTCTTGGGCTAAATTTAACAGCCCCGCTTTGTGTTTAATGATCGGATTGTTTGTATGGATCATGAGAGTTACCTTTTGTGTTTTGTGTAAGGATTCGACACCCCTATCAAAACCGGTAACTCTCATCTTTTCAAGTCGATGTGTCAGATCAAGTCGTGACTAATACACATTATCCAGCCGAATAATGCGCTCTCCTTAATCACCGCAAATGAAATCAAATTAAAGCTCCATTCATGGATAGTGAAAAATCAACTTTAGACATTCAGCCGCCAGATCCGTTAGGGTCGGCGGCTTTTTTGTGCATGGCTTTTTCACGTTGCGTAAAAAAGTAGTTAATATAATACCTAACCCGCGCGGCCGCCACTCGACAACCCATTGATAGATTGTCGAGTGGCGGCCCATGGAGCATTTATTTGCTCCGGGTTCACTTCATGTCCTTTTCTCTGCGTAGTAGCCATTTTCTGTCCCAATGGATTTCCGCCTTGCTTCCCGCCGTGCCGCCGCGTTCGCGGGCGACCTTCATCAGATTGCTGCGCGCCTGCCTAGTGTTGCCGGTGCAAACCCTGAACTTGGTGATCGACGATACACTGGCGATGCGCCACGATCATGAGCACAAAACCAGTCGCCCTGATTTCGTGCAGGCACAATGTTGGGCGACGCTTAGCGTCAGCGTCTTGGGTCACAACAAGGCTAAGTTGGTGCTGCAGATTTTTTCGCGTTTGGTGTCAGACACCGGCAATCGTAACAAGCTGCCCCTCGCATTAGCCTTGCGCGAGTCTTGGCAACAACACAGACGGTGCCGACACGGTTGTTATGCGACTCATGGTTCATGCGCGGCCGTTTGGTTTTGCCGTTGCTCAGCCGTGGCATCCAGGCCATTACCCAAGCCCGCATCGATCCGCCTTGTTTTTGCCGCCCGACATGTCCGGCAAGTCTGGTCGTGGCCGACCGCGGAAGTATGGCCAACGCCTGACGGCGGAGGCGATCACCACCTTGCCGGCGATTGAGTTGTCGCTGACCATCTAGGGCAAACGCGAATACGTTCGGCGCTAGCCTTGGCCCGCTTCCTGAAAGGAGCACCTGTGCGGGCCGGCTGGTGCGAGTTTTACGACGACAAAAAACTATCCTGGGCAAAGCCGCGCCTGTTGTTGGTGACTGAAACCGAACTGTCAGGTCGAAGCGATGGTCGAGTTTTACGCCCGTCGCTGGTGGATAGAACCCTTGTTCCACAATCTGAAACGCTCGTGGGGGATTTCCAATCTCTGGCAACAATCGCGAACCGCCCTGGAAACCTGGATGTAAATCCGCTCCACCGCCTCCGAGGTTGATTTTCGTCAGTTCTTGAACATAAACCCGCTATCGTCTGTTGATTGGCTCGTTTTTAAGAATCTCATATTGTTCCTAATGAGACCGTTTACCAAAAAGCCTCAGTTTCGGGTAATGCTAACCTCCACTTGTGATTTAGTCCGAACGCTGAAACCAATCCAATTGTTGATGGAGTGTAACTACCGAACCGACAATAATCAGCGTCGGCGGCGTCATCTCGGCCTGTTCCACACGACTGGGCATATCCGCTAGTGTTCCGGTTAAAACCCGCTGGTTCCGGGTTGTGCCTTCCTGAATGACGGCAATGGGGTGATTGGCCGGACAACCGTACTCGATCAGCGATCGGCAGATGGTTGCCAATCCAGCCAGTCCCATATAAATCACAATGGTTTGATTGGGACGAGATAATTGCTGCCAGTCGAGATTGATACTGCCGTCTTTTAAGTGGCCGGTGACAAATGTGCAGGATTGAGCATGATCGCGATGGGTCAGCGGAATGCCCGCATAGCTGGCACAGCCTGCCGCTGCAGTAATGCCGGGCACAACCTGAAAGCTGATCCCTAGTTGTATAAAGGACTCGATTTCTTCAGCCCCACGACCAAAGATAAAAGGATCGCCCCCCTTTAATCGGGCTACCCGTTTGCCGGCCAGGGCTAAATCAATTAACAGTTGATTAATCGACTCCTGCGGTAGGCTATGGTTATCACTCTGTTTACCGACATAGATTTTCTCGGCGTCTCGTCGGGCCATATCGAGCACTTCTATAGAAACCAGCCGGTCATAAACAATAACGTCTGCCTGCTGCAGCAGACGCAAGGCTTTAAACGTTAATAAATCGGGGTCGCCAGGACCGGCACCTATTAAATACACTTCACCCTGATTTGCTGTAGGGTCAGCCTGCTGCAGTTGCGACCGCAGCAGTTCTTCCGCTTCGTTCTGCTTGCCTACAAAAACTAATTCAGCCACTGGCCCTTGTAAAATCTTTTCCCAGAAAACTCTACGCAGACTCGGTTGTGGAATGCGTTGTTTGACCAATAATTTGAATTTTTCAGCCAATTGCACCAACAGGCCAAACGATGCCGGAATGGCACTTTCCACCCTAGCCCGTAAAAGTCGCGTTAATACGGGAGATACGCCACTTGAGGATATGGCGACAAGTAGGGGCGAACGATCAATAATGGCCGGGAATATAAAGGAACATAACGCCGGATCATCAACCACATTAACGGGGATTTTCCGCTGACTCGCCAACTTGGAGATCTCTACATTCGTGGAGCGGCAATTGGTAGCGGAAACCACGAGTCCCATGCCGTCTATATCCTCATGCGTAAATGCTTTTTGACGGATAACGATTTGATTTGACTGTTGCATAGCGGCTACCGCGCCACCAATTTCCATAGCAACAACGACGATGTTGGCTCCAGCCCGGAGCAGTAATTCAATTTTTCGCGCCGCAATTTCGCCAGCGCCTACCACTAAACACGTTTGGTCTTTAACTTTTAAGAAAAGAGGAAAATAATCCATAACGCTATGTTTTACTGCTATGGAACCGAGCAAGTACTTTGATGATAAATCAGCGCTTCGACAGGTCGACCGCCCACCAAATGCTCATCAATGATGCGCTGTAAATTGGTTTCATTGACGTTGTAATACCAGACGCCATCAGGCTGTACACACATGATGGGGCCAGACTTGCAGGTGGCAAAACAGTGGGTGCGGGTGCGCTTAACCCGGAGTTCGCCTTTGTCGATACCCGCTGCTTTAAACTTGTCTCCCAGGGTTTCGAACAAGGCCTGTGCTTCGCCGTCCTCAGTGCAGCGGGGGCCGGTACACACCAACAAGTGGCGTTTGTAGTCACCCATTTTGGGTTTTTCTGGCATGGGGATGATGTTATCAGTCATGGTGGGTAGATTTCAGAACAGTTGGGGCGCTAAATTGCGCTCGGTCGTCGCGGTAATGCTGTAGGGCGGCGCTATCGAAGCCTGCTTCGTCAGCAACTAACCATAAGTTGAATAAGGCGTCGCCGTGTTGATCGAGCACCTGAATGCCATTGGCTTGATCATCACGGCTGACAAACCAAATCTGCTGCGCCCTGCGCCAGTCGATGTGCAAATGAAAGGCGTCGTTGACGATACTCACCCAGCCATTTTTGCTTTGCAAATCAGTAGCATTGATCAACAATTCCGCCACGGCGCCCGCTTCGCTGCGCACCACGGCGCGTAATTTGCCCCAACCCTGGAGTGACACAAGTAAACGTTCATGACTGTCTGCGGTTGCACGTTGCGCACAGAACAGGCCGGCTTGGTCGCCCAGCGTGGATTGGCTGACGGCGTCGAGAATGTCCGCCAGCGGTTGCGCGAAGTATGCTGCCGCCTGTAGCAGAGTCGCCTTGGGTGTGTCGCGCAAATATTGCCGCACACAAGCTTTCCAGCCCTCCAGGCCCATGCTCAGCGAACGCCCCGCCTGTTCGCCTGCTCGGGTTTCGCCGGTCATGGCGTCATATTTGTTGGCATAGCCGCGTGGCGTCACCATCAACCCTTCACGAACAAAGGTACTGCGGTTGCCGACCAAGACCGTAGTCAACATGCCGATGTCGCAATCCGCCATCTCCGCCAAACGGACGATCTGTATCTGCTGACGAGCCCGATAACCGGATTTAACGATGGCCACCGGCGTATCCGGGCTGCGATGGCGCAACAGAATGTTTTGCGCCTCGACGATGTGTTGAGTGCGACGGCCGCTTTTCGGGTTATACAAAGCCACCACGAAATCCCCGCGCGCCGCGCTTTCCAGGCGGCGGGCGATCACCGGCCAAGGCGTCAACAAGTCGGACAGCGAGATCGAACAAAAATCATGGGTCAGCGGCGCCCCGACCAGGGATGCGCAACTCGACAATGCGGTACTACCGGGCACCACTTCCACTTGAATCGGATCATCCGGCGTCCAGCCACTGTCCAGCAGCAGTTCATAAGTGGGTCCGGCCATGCCGTAAACGCCGATGTCGCCGGACGACACCATAGCGACGATTTTGCCCTGCTTGGCATGTTCATACGCTTCGATACTGCGATCGAGTTCTTCGGTCATACCTTTTTTGATGACTTCCTTGCCATCGAGCAAGTCTTGCACCAGTTTGATGTAGGTGCTGTAACCAATCACCACGTCCGCTTCCGCAATCGCTTGGCGAGCGCGGGCAGTCATGTGCTCATGCGCGCCGGGGCCGATACCCACCAGTAAAATTTTGCCTGCTTTTTTCATTTGATTCTCGCTATCGAAACGGTGGCGTTCTTGCCGTCCGTGCCGCAATATTTATGTTTCTCGACCAGTAAATCCGACAATTCGGCATTGGCCGCTCTCAAAGCGGCCGCTTCCGCCACAGCCGGAGTACCCATGTATTTCATGACCACCTCGGATGGATTCGGTACCGGGATGGTGGCCAGAGCCTCAGCCGGATAAAAATACAGCGGCCAATCGTATATCTGGGCTAGTTGTAACAAGGCTGCTTCATCATTTTTTTTGTCGATGCTGGCCAAACCGGCTACCGTAGATACATCGAGCCCGCAACGCCACAAGGCCTGGGCCAAGGCTTGCCGCAAGGTATCCAGGCTGGCATTGCGGTCGCAACCCATGCCAATCATGACTTTCATACACTTACGCTTGATCCCTGGGCGGCCTATACACCACCAGTCGCTCAGCCAGTTGTTGCCAAACAGTCGGATCGATTGCCCGGTGTGTGACCCATAGAATTGACCGGTATTGTTCGGTGTTGACGTCCTCAAAGCGCTGGAACAGGTGAATATTGGCCGGTAACGGCGATGGCCGCGTCCACCAATTTGAGCTGCCGGCTTCCTGCACGAAGGCAATCGGCAGTTGATTGACCACGTCCGCCGACACACGCGTGATGTTGACCTTAGGGGCTTCCACTTGCCAGCCCAGTTCACGGCCCAAAATATCCACCGGAATGGTTTTGCCCACGTCCGACGCGGTGGTCAGCACCGGCGTGGCATTTAGCAACGCGGCGACTTTTTCGGCATAAGCATTGGCACCGCCGACATGGCCGGATAGCACCGGAATCACGAATTCGGCGGCATCGTCTATCACCAGCACACCGGGATCTTCATCCTTGGATTTAAGATGCGGCGCAATCAGCCGTACCACCGCACCCAGCGACACCAGAAAAATAATTTGGTCGTAGGCTGCGAACAACTCGCCGATGTGCGCGCTCAACGCCCCCTGATACACGCAACGCGGATTGGCAAAATCACCCAAATGTTCGGATTGCTTCTCCGATACCACCACCTCCGCTTCGGGGAGTTGTGGTGCCAGGCGAGTGGCAATCCCGGCGCCGTGTTTGGTAATCGCCACCAGGGCGACACGCACTTCATTCATCGATTGAGTCCTTTTTCTTGCGGCAACCGCGCTGCATTTCGCTGCGCTGACGGCCTGGGTTTTTGATGATAAGTAACGACAGATAATTGACCTTTTGCCCCTCGAGGCTGGCGATGTCGTGCACCATGCGTTCTTCCGGCGCCCCGGCTTTTTCGATAAACCAGCCTTGACCGAGCAAATCACGGCGGCGCAGCAAATCGATTACATCGTCCAGCAAAGGTTTGACCTTAAGCAGCACCAAGGTATCGAAATCCTCGAGCAGGCGTTCAATCTGATCAATGCCGTATCCGGCGGGGATGATGGCGATAGTGTCATCAACATCAGCCAGCGGTTCGCCACTACGCGCCGCAGCGGCATGAAACGACGACACCCCCGGCACGACTTCCACGGTGACATCGGCTTGCAAAGCACGCACGCTGCGTTGCAAATGGCCGAAAGTGGAATAGGTCGAGGCGTCGCCTTCCACCAGAAACAACACATCCTCGCCGCGTTGTAATAGTGCCAACACGGTTTGTGCTGCTGCCAGCCAGTAACGGGCCAGAATCTCGGCATCGTGAGTCATCGGAAAATGCAGCTCGCTATGTTCGACGGGCGGTTTCAGGCCGGCGCGCAAGGCTATATTCAAGGCATAACTGTCGCTATTTTTCTTGCGTACCGGATAGGTCCAGTGCCGGGACCCCGATAGTAAGTCCCAGGCACGGCGGGTAATCAGGCCAGGGTCGCCGGGGCCGAGTGAGACGCCGTAGAGTGTGCCGAGTTTAGTGTTCATCGTGACCGCATAATATGGGCTGTAAAGAATGGGTGGCAGATACGATCCACACTGGATTTTCGGCCTGCATGCGATGCATATTGAGAATCGGGCTACTACGCGAGGCTTGAATCTGACAGACGTCCCAGTCTGCGCCGAGTTGTTTCAGGGTATCGACGGCGGTGGACAGGTTTTCCAGCGTGACGAAGTTCATCACCAGCCAACCCGCCGGGCGCAAACGCCCTAAACACAAGGCTATCAATTCCGCCAATTCGCCACCGGAACCGCCGATGAATACTGCATCCGGATCGGGCCAGGTGTCGAGAAATTGCGGCGCCTTGCCATGCACGAAGCTGTAATTGCTGATACCCCAGGCAGCCTGATTCTGTTCGACATTAGCCATGTCATCGGCGTTTTTTTCGATGGCAAAGACATGACCCTCGGAACACAGCCGCGCAGCCTCCAAACCCACCGATCCGGAGCCGGCGCCGATGTCCCAGACAATACTTCGACGCGCCAATTGCATCCTCGCCAACGATACCGCACGCACTTCGCGTTTAGTGATCAGGCCTTTTTCCGGCTTGCGCTGCTGAAAGCTGTCGTCGCTGACGCCAAACAATACCGGTGCGGACAAAGCCGTTTTGCGTTTTAGAATGACGACGTTGGGATCGAGATAACGGCTTTGAGCGACCTCCGCGATACTCAGCCAGGCGTTGACTCGCTGTTGCGGCTGCTTTAGAGCTTCAGCAATCGCCATTTCGAACGCATCAGCCAAGCCTTCGATTTGCAATAAGCGGGCGATACGTGCTGGGGCGTTGTCCGGGCTGGTCAATATCGCCAGCAAATCGTGTTGGCGGCAGCGCTGAGCTAATTCGTACAAGCCATGCTCCGGCGTGGCCCCGCCCAGCCATTCACCGGCATCCTTGCTGTGGATCGAAACGATAGCGGCGGTTTGCCAAGACAATTTCAACTCGGCAAAGGCTAGTTGTATCGTACTTAGATTGGGCAAGATGCGTACCCTTCTGGACTCCAGCTTGCCGGCCAGGAAACCGGCGATGCCGTGGCACAAGGGATCACCAGTCGCTAGTACAGCTACTGCTTCATTTTGCGCCAACGCGACATTGATCCAGTCCGGCACTTGTTTGAGTTGCCCGGTTAAGTCGTAGTGTCTGGCCTGAGTAATATCTTTGGCCAGCGTTGCCAGCAGACGGCTGCCGGCGATGACATGCTTTGCTTCGCGCAATGCCTGCAAGGCCTCCTGGCTCAGGCTGGTGACGCCGTTGTCTAGTACGCCGATAAAACTGCACATCGCTTGCATGATCAATTCCTTCCGGCTTCGGCCAGTTTGTTGCCATCAAAATCACACACCAGAACACTGATGTGAAAATGGCCGGGATAACGGTTTTCCAAGGTGGCGATGACTCGATTAGCCAGTTCGACATGAAATTCGTATTCCAACCCCAACTCGGCCATGCATTCGGAGGCGTAGCGAGCGGTTTCTTGAGCAGAGATGGCGTCGCACACATCGTCCGGCGCACCGATGCTACGGGCAATATCAGCGACCAGTTCCACATCGACCGGGGCGCGACCGGCATGAGTAATGGTTTCACCCTGGGCCATTTTGGTCAGCTTGCCGACCATGCCGCCGATGATGATGTTTCGAATCCCGCAACGAGCGGCGGCGTCCAGTGCGGGTGTTAGAAAGTCGCCCATTTGCACGAAACAGCTTTCATCCAGCTCGGGCAATTCGCGCATCACGAATTTCTCGGTGCGGCCACCGGTGGTCAGCACCACGCTAGCCTGCCCCTGATTGGCCGCCACTTCCACGCCTTGCACCACGCTGGCCCGAAATGCCGCCGTGGAATACGGATGCACGATCCCGGTCGTACCTAAAATCGAAATGCCGCCGATAATGCCCAAACGATAGTTCAGGGTTTTTTTCGCCATCTCTTCGCCGCCCGGCACCGAGATTGTTACCTGTAAGCCTCGGGTTTTTAGCGCTTCGGCGGCGATCTGACGGATGTTATCTTCGATATTTTTTCGCGGAACCGGATTGATGGCCGGACCGCCGACCGCCAGCCCCAAACCGGGCCGAGTGATCAGGCCTATGCCCTCGCCGCCTTGCAATACGATAGTGTCTGGTTGTTCTATCCACATCACATCCGCCGTCAACCGAGCGTGATGGGTGCAGTCCGGATCGTCGCCGGCGTCTTTTTCGATGACAGCATGTGCTCGGTCGTTCTGTACGAAGCTTTCTTCGACTTTGAACGCCACGTCTTGTCCGTTGGGCAGCACGCAGTCGATAGTGTCCGGCACACGCCCATTTAGCAAACCCTGCACTGCCGCCCGTGCAGCTGCCGCCGAACAGGCGCCGGTGGTGTAACCCTGGCGGGTACCTTTGGGTTTGCGTTCCGGCATTGCCATGCTATCAGCCGTTTTTCTGCCGGGTTTCCGCCAAGCTCAACAAGGCATGAATCGCCGCGACGACCAAGGTCGAGCCGCCTTTACGTCCACGGGTGATGATCCATGGCACATCGTGTAATTCGGCGAGTAAATCCTTGGATTCCGCTGCCGAGACAAAGCCGACCGGCATGCCGACGATCAGCGCCGGTTTAATGCCGTCTTCTTTGATCATCCGCAATACTTCCAACAACGCGGTGGGTGCATTACCGACGGCGACAATGCCACCATCGATTAAACCCAGGCGCTGCGCTTTACGCATGGCTTGTACCGCGCGGGTGCTGTTGACCTGTTTGGCGGCGGCTATGACATCCGCATCGGCGATGAACTGGCGGGCGCTGATGCCAAAATGCGCCAGGCGCGGCTGCGATAAGCCGACGCAAATCATTTCCACGTCGGCAACGATCGGCGCACCGTTTAAAATGGCTTGAATACCATCTTCGACTGCATGCGCGGAAAACTCGGTCAGGCCATTGAATTCAAAATCGGCAGTGGCGTGGATCATGCGCCGCACCACTTGCCATTGGCCATCAGAATAATTGTGCTCGCCGACTTCGCGGTCGACGATGGCAAAGGAATCGTGTTCGATTTGTTGCCCGGCCTGGGTCAGTTGTTCGGTTTGAATGTTGTGGCTCATGGCTACTCTAATGATGGTGGTGATGTTCGGCTTGCTCGCGGTACTGACAGCCGTCGCATTCCAGCATTTTCGGCGCGACCGGGTCGGAGGCTTCGGTAACCCGTTGATCAAGCAATTTAAAAATGGCCGGATCAAAACCAAAATACGTACCGGCACCGAAGGCAATCTGCGGATATTGGCTTTGCAAGCGTTCGATTTGTTTGCCGATGCGTTCTATCAGCAGGCCGGTGAACAGGTAATAGGGCAAAATGGCAATTTGCGACATGCCCAAACGCACCTGACGTTGCACTGCCGTTTCCAGGCGTGGATGGGTAATCCCGGTAAAGGCGATGTCGACCAGTTCATGTTCGGTGGTTTCAAACAGCCAGCGCGCCAGTTTTGCTAGTTCGCCGTTGGCGACTTTGTCGGAGGAACCACGGCCTAAAATGATCACGCCGGTGGTTTTCGGATCCGGCATGGCCAACGTTTTGAGCGCGCTTTTCAATTGATTTTGCAGCACGGTCAGGAGGGTTTCATTGCTGCCCAGATGTGGGGCGTAGATGAATTCGACGGTTGGGAATTTTTCGCGGGCTTCTTCGATATGCTCGGGAATCTCCATCTTCACATGCCCGGCGGCACTGATGATCAGCGGCACCACAATCACGCGACTCGAACCTTGCGCGGCGCGGCTTAAACCTTCTTCCAGCAGCACCTCGGCAAGCTCGATGTAGCACAAATCAATGCGCCAGTCGGGGTGTTGCGCCTGCCATTGTTGCTGAAAGGTTTGGATTTCTTGATTGCCTGCCTGGTTGCGCGAACCATGGCCGACTAAGAGAACGGTGGTCGTCATGCCTTTTCCTTAGGGTTTAGCCGCTCGGCGCGGCGAAAGCGATGCGTAAAACCAGCATCATAAAGTTTGGATTTTTTTAACTCGGGCCAATGCCGGGCGCCCAGCGTTGGACTGACCACGATCATCGCCTGGCTGTTAATTTTGGCGGCCCGGCAGCGTTCGCGAATATCAGCCAGCGTGCCGCGAATAATCTGTTGTTCGTCCGGCCAGCTGGCTTTATGGACTACCAATACCGGGGCATCATCCGCCCAACCGGCAGCTTTTAATTCGCGCTCGATCGTGGACAGCAAGGTGATCGATAAGAACAGGCACAGCGTGGTGTGATGACTAGCCAGTTCTTGCAAGGATTCACCGTCCGGCATTGGGGTGCGGCCTTCAACGCGGGTTAAAATCACGGTCTGCGTGACTTCCGGCAAGGTCAGGCTTTCCACCGCGCAAGCCATCGCGGCAAAGGCCGACGACACGCCCGGCACTACTTCGACGGCAATGTTGGCCGCATCCAGCGGTTGCACCATTTCGATCAGCGCGCCGTACAAGCCAGGGTCGCCGGTTTGCAGGCGAATTACGGTTTTGCCCGGACCGGCTTGTTCGATCAGCCAGTCGGTGATCTGCTCCAAAGTCATGTCTTTGGAATCTTTGATCACGCAAGTGCTTGGCGCCCATTGCGTCGCGGCGGCTTGGACTAACGAACCTGCAAACAAAATGGCGTCAGCCTTGGCGATTAAGTCGCGGCCTTTGACGGTTATTAAATCTGGATCGCCGGGACCTGCACCAACAAACCAAACCTTCGACTGAGTAGACTGACTGCTCATAGAAAAAATCCAGCCGCGACCTGCGGGTTGAATGGGAAATAGTTATGCAGATAAGACGCCTGCAATGAACCCACCCGGTAAAAGTTTTCGCTGCGGCTGCGATTGCGTTGCGGGATCGATTCGGTGAACGGCTGCAGTGTCGTTTCCAGTTGCGAGTGATGAAAGCTGTGCCCTCGAATTTCACCTTGTTCCAACTGCAAGCTGTGCATGCCCAGATTCACCAAGCGTTTTTGCATTTGCGCGCTGCCGGGTAGTAATCCTGCCATCGCTGCCGCATTGCCGTCTTTGTCGGTCAAGCGTTCCAGCAAATATAAAAAGCCACCGCATTCGGCGTAAATCGGTTTACCGGCTTGATGATGTGCATATAACGATTGCTTCATCGCGACATTGTAGGCCAATGCTTGTAGATGTAGTTCCGGGTAACCGCCGGGCAGGTAGACACTGTCTGCCTCGGGTAATGCCTGGTCTGCGAGCGGCGAGAAAAACTTAAGTTCAGCGCCCATGGCTTGCAAACAATCCAGATTGGCCTGATAGATAAATGAAAAGGCGGCGTCACGGGCTATGGCAATCCGTTTACCGGCCAGCAATTGTGACGGCGTTGTGGCGGTGATCGGCGCGAAGGCGACGGGCTCCGGCAATCGGCATGGCGCAAGGCTACTGAGTAATTCGGCTGCGCGCGTCAAACGAAGATCGAGGTCGCCAATTTCATCGGCCTGCATTAAGCCTAAGTGCCGAGACGGCAAGCCGACCGCGTCGTCTTTCGCCATCGCAGCCAGCAAAGGCATGCTGTCCAGCAAGGCTTCTTCCAGTAATTTAGCATGACCAGGACTGCCGACTTTGTTGGCAATGACTCCGGCAAACGGCAAGTTGGCACGGTAATGGGCTAAGCCGTAAGCCACGGCGGCAAAAGTTTGTGCCATGCCGCCCGCATCGATGACAACGGCCACCGGCACATTTAACGTTTGCGCCAAATCGGCGCTGCTGCTATCGCCGTCGAACAAGCCCATGACACCTTCAATCAAGATGATGTCCGCTTCGGCTGCCGCGTTATAAAGCAGCTCGCGACAATGGGCCTCACCCATCATCCATAAATCCAGTTGATAGACCGGTTGTCCGCAAGCAGAGCTAAGAATTTGCGGATCGATAAAATCCGGGCCGGTTTTGAACACATGCACCTTGCGGTTTTGCTGGCGATGGTAATAAGCCAAGGCTGCGGTGATAGTGGTTTTGCCTTGGCCTGAGGCGGGGGCGCTGATTAATATCGCCGGGCAATGACGTGTTGCAGTGGCACTCATCATTCAAATGTCACTTTACGCAGCAATCTGCCCGATATGGCGCCCAAGGTCAGCCAGAAAATAGCGTTGTTGATGGATGTCAACACCACAAATTGCTGTTGTAAGGCTTCGGGCGCTAAAGCCTGGGCAACCTCCGGATGCGGTGCGCCGATTAGATGCGGTAAGGCCAGTAAGCCAGCGCCGCCGATTTGCAGCCAGCGCTGTTTGGTCAAAAAAAGACCAAACAAGCCAATCGCGGTAGCGGCGGCCGTAAAAAGCCACCACACTTGGCGACTATGTATTTCGGCGCTGTCGGTGCCGGGCAATTCCGGCGGCAAGCCCAATGATGGCGCGACAAAAAATACCAAATAACCGGCCAAACCCCAGCCGAGTCCATACAGATAACCGCGTTGGTCTCGCCAATACATGGAAGCACTGATCAATAAGGCAAAGCCGAAGCCGGTCAGGCCATTGAACAGCAAGGTAAAACCATTGCGTTGCCATCCATCCATCGGCTGCCAGTCATGCACATGCTCAGCCGATGCCGTTTCGAATTGTTCGGCGGCCAAAATCAAGGGCAAGGTTTGATAGTGTTGTAGCACGCTGAGTAACAAGCCGCCCAATAGTCCCGCCAGTAGCGAGACTGCGACCAGCTTACGAAAATCCGCCATGTTAATGGCAAGGAAAAGCTGCGCTGTGACGTCCGTCGTGGGCGGCGTTATGCAGGTAGTTGTTAGCGTCCTGCAAGAAACCCAAACCTAACACGACGGTCAGGCCCAAAACAATAGCACTCAGGCCGGGCAGGATTTTTGAGGAAGAAAGGGTGGTAGATGCCGCGAGTGTTTTCATGGTTGTCTGTTCCGAATAAGGTGGACGGAATAACAGAGGGAAAGACAAACCAAAAAAACCGATTTGACAGATCGCCCTCCGCAATACTGTTGACTACAGTTTTAGGCCTGTCTCCGGGCTCGTGACGAATCACCTACCGTTGCGGGGGCAGCGTCGGCATTTAACCGACTTCCAGTTTCACCCGCCAAGAGCGGGAACCTTAAAACCAGCGGCGATTGTATGCCGCAGCTAGTCGTAGGGCAAATGAAATGTATTGAAATAAGAATAAACGGTGCGGCAGCAGCTCCTCTCGACAAGTTATCGATCAACCAGTAATCGCCCGCAACGAGTGATTCTATCAAAACTAAACACATGCTCTCTCGGGCTTTCATAACACCGTCCCACTAACCTCCGTCGATAATCCGGTTCGCCTTTTTCGAGATAAATAGTGGCGCCACAAATGGGACATGGCGCCGAATACCGAACTAACCGAATTACTCTTAAATCTCCATCTCGAAGCAGTTCGAACTGCGCAGACTGTTCATAAAACTTTGTGAATAGTTCATGGGCTACGACAATTCGGTCATCCAACAATAATATCCAAGGCTTGATGATAGTTACCCAGGAACCATAGGGAATCGCGAAAATACTGACCAGTAATGTCAAATCTTGCGTTGTCACCGGCCTAGGCACGGATAACGATAGCCATCCGGCATAGGCAATTAACAATGCAAGTCCGCCTATTGTCGCCAACCAGCCCAGTACGCCCCATACATGCCATCGGCGTAATTCGATTTGTCCGTGCCGAAATAACCAACTCGCGATCCAACTGGGTTTGACTTCACCCAATTCTGTCAGTTGATAGCTGGCTTGCAAATCGGCTACGTTGCTCCCAGCCCGAACATCCTCGATTGCTTGGTCTTCTTCCAATATCACCGGAACCGTTTCAGCTTTGATATAAAACGTCGTGTGTCGTCCCGGCCCTCCCTTTGTGCTTTTACGCTCCGGCTTTGGATAATGCGAAAGCCTACGCTTACGGGCAAACTCCATGATTTGCGGTTCACGGATTTCGCAATATTTTTTTAACGAACCCGGCCAGTCGATCCATTTTTTAGGTTCGGCACTGTCTAAGGACTCACCAACAGCAGCGACGATTACATCGGCCGTGAAACGTCGCTCCGACTCTTCGAAATCCACTTTCTTTAACGATTCCTGAGCTAACGCGCGCAATATGCGGTGGCCTTTTTCATCGCTTGGCTCACTATCCAACCAATCGATCAAGCATTGAATTACCTCGCGCATAAACCACCCCAAACCAGGTAACCGGTAGTTGCGGTCTGGTTAGCGAATAGCCGATTCATAACAATGTCCTCCATAACGAATGCGAGATGAGCGAAGTAAAAATGATTTTGGAAAGCACTTATTCAGGTCAAACGCCAATTAAGACTCCACTTGTTGTGGGCAAAGCCTCTAATAAGCAGAACGAGGTTAGAAGAATTTCAGAATCATTCAATCCATCAAACCATGCAAATTGCCTGGCGTTATCAAATTGGCCGCACATCACATGCCGAAAGAAGCATCACCAACCCAATAAGCCAATTATTTTCAACAACGCCAAATCAGATCAATCGAGGCTTCCGGAGCTTTGTGACCCAAATCAGGTCACTTTGCGACCGAGACATTTGCGCGTTGCTCTCCTAGCATATCGACAACAGTCGTTAATCAACTCAGAGGCGTTTATGTCAACACTGGACGAAGATCTTGCCCGGTTAAATTTCGAATATCTCATGCTTGCTAGAGAGTGCGCGCGCAGTAATCCTGAAGAAGCGGCCTGGCGATTTGGATTAGATCGAGTTGGCATAGACCGTCTCGCCGGCATGACACAGGAGCAACTTCGTGAACACGCCGAAAGCAGTCGCGCTGTGATTCAGTTATTGCCTGTCTATACCCCAAGCAACTTGCCCCTGGTTGCCTATGTGGATCTCCTCCAACCTTGTATCACTAGAACTGCGGATGAAACCAATGCCGTTTAAAAGCAGGTCAAATATAGGCGCAGACTTGGTCTTGGCGGAAAGGCTAATTCAACTCGGCACCCGTCCGCCAATTGTCAGCCAACTCTGCCATCTAACCCGAAAGCAAAGCATCACATTTTTTAAAGCTATACAAGGAAAATCGCCCAAACAAGGCATGCTGCCACATGATCATCAATGGGCCATTCGCTCAGCATTCAACAATATTCATGCTTATTTATTTTTAAGCATTATTGAAGACATTCGGCACCGGCTTTCTACCCCAAACCTGAATGCAACCTTACTAGTTGCGGCCTACGAGATTTACAGCAATGTCGCTTCCAGAATTTTACCCAATCGACAATGTATCCAACCACTTTCCAGCCAATATTATCCGTTAGATATCAACCGGGCTTGGTATTTAATCGGCCTGCTCTCAGCGGGTGATTTGGTATTCATTTTTTGCGGGCGTTGCCACGCCCGTTACTTGGGAATGATTCATCCCGAGGTCGCATTTAGCCAATGCCCAATCTGCGATGTATGGACTGATCGCTCAGGTCGGCGGCGCTGGGTTTCCGCAAAATCAAAAATGCTCACATTGAACAAACCAAACGCTCGTTAGGCATTCCATCAGCTACTAAGGAGAAGTCGCATGCATATCGTTGTCGTCACAGCCACCAGTTCCCAAATTCCTCAGTCGGTTCATGGCAAAAATCTCGCGCGATTGGCTCGCGAATGCTTTGCCAATCAACAGTCGCTGACAATTGATTTTAGGGACGTTAAAAACATCACCCAGGGGTTCTTTCAGGAATTGTTTTTGCCATTGGTCGCTGAATTCGGATCCGATTTTCTGAAATCGAAACTGAAAATAGTCAATATGGCTGGGCACGTCGATAACATTATGCAGTCAGCATTCAAAAATCTGAAGGGCTACTTTGACAAATTGACGACGATCGATCAGCTGGGATGCGATGAAGAGATTTATACCATGAATCAGGCCTGGCTCATCAAAGCTAGGGAAATCGCTAGAGAAAATTCAGTATTGACGGAATTGGTGCTGGGAATTTCGGACGAATCCATGCGATCAGCCGTTGGGTGCTTATCCCTAGAAGACATCGATTTCATTGCCCGCTCCAACTGGCTATGTTTTACCCCTCGGTTTTCGAGTCAATTTATCCAAAGCATCAAGAAAGACTCTCCCCCAATGGCGGAAGCCATGCTCGGATTAAGTGGCACTATTGATTAAGGGAGGCAGCTAATGCTCATGAAATATCAACAACAAACCTTGGCAATAGAACTACTCAATCTCAATGCGAAAGTCAAAATCGTACATCAAGAAACGGGAATTCCGATCAAGTTATTGAGGCAGACATATCATCAATTACATGGTCAATCGCCCAGTCGTGGATCGATCAAGTTTTCAACCCGAGGTTTGACCGGTAGTCGCCGTAAGTATAAAGATGTAACCATCTTCGCCGTGTGTTTTCAGGTTGCCACGGCCAAATCGAAAGAAGGCCAAATCCAGACGCTAATTACTGACTTTAATGCGTAAAAAAAATCATATCCCTTGGGACAACTCGAGTTTTCCGATGCTTGGGTGGTGGCACAGGACATCAAAGATAAACGAGTTCAACTTTCGAAGTGTCCACAATGTCAATCTTGGGTTTTGTTAAAAGCCCGTGAAGATCTCACTGATCGCTGCAGCATCTGCAAAATACATTTATGAGAAGGTTAACCAAAAATATTTGAATCCTGAATAAGATAAAATGGCAACCAATCCGGTCATTGCTTTATTTAAAACAAGGCCGGATCGAACGAGCGACCTATTTATTGGTAGACAACAAATACATGAGTAACGCCCATAAACATCAGTCGGTATTGAGACCCATCATGATTGATCTTGAGGCGGTTTCAGAAGTCACAGGGCTTTCTGAATCTACCATCCAATCATTGATTCGTGCCGATGAGTTCCCTAAGCCTCGTAAAGCATCTGCACGCCGTTCCTGCTGGTTACTACGCGAAATTGAAGAATGGGCTGAGTCGCGTCCTGTTTCCGATTTATTACCCCCTCCTAATACGGCAATAGGCGGACGCAACGGCAAACCTAAATCTAGAAATTTGCCAATGACTCAAGATGCTCTGACAGATTAAAGAGCCATAGGCGTTTTTCATCGTCATATTGATGCCGATTATAAGTTCCTACCACACCGGGTAACATATGACCGAGAATCGTTTCACCTACGGAATCTGGACATCCTAATTTTGCAAGCAAGGTGCGTGAAGTCCGTCGCAAATCATGCGGTGCCCAATGAGTCACCGTTAATCGAGGCCTCACCTGCTCAGGGCGTATCTGACTATAGGGCTGTCTATAAAACACCTGTTCAGTGACGTATTTTTGTTCGATGTGCCCCACTTTATGACGGGATGGAAATAGAAAACCGTCTCCATACAATTTTTTCCGCCGTAACACCACTGCCAACCCCCTACCGAATAAGGGCACCCTTTGATCTGTAGCAGTTTCATGTCGAGCATTTTTCGTTCTAATTTTCGGTATCGTCCACCAAACTTGACCGCCCTCTTCACTAATTTCAGTTCCTGACATGCCGACAATTTCTGAGCCGCGAGTTCCGGTCCAAAGATATAACATTAGAACGTCAGTAATTATCGGTGCGAAATTTGGAAGCCAAGCTATCAATTCACCGATTTCGTCTTCAGTGAGTACGCGTTTGACCACGCCGATGTTCTTACCTTCTATGGTCTTTCCTTTTGATCTAATTTTTCCACGTAAAATTAAGCGCCACCAATTTACTGCAGCTTCAGGTAGTCTGCCGGCATCCATTGCATAATCCCATGCTGCTCCTAACTCACATCGTAATTTTCCGGCCTGCACGGGCGATATTGCGGCGTACTTTTGAATCAAATCAAAAGCCATTGAGCGGGTAATTGCAGTGGATGGTAAATCCGCCATATCACCCAGCATTGTGTTAAACATCCTAGTAATTTCAGTAGAACCTTTTTTGGCTCTGTGGCGACAAACATGTCCAGCTAAATATTCATCACACAGCACTCTAACTGTATAAGCGTTTTCAGAATTTGCCGCCTCTTGTTTTAATATTAAAGCTTTTGCCTCTAACTTAGCTTGCTTTGCCTCTAATACAGGATCATTACCAGAATCACGCTGGTTTTTCAAAGCTTCCCAAGCGACAATAGCCACGGGAAATGACATAGATGGCCAATGACCAATTGACACCTGCCTAAGGCGTCCATCAACAGTGCTTCTATACCGATAAAACCAAGTTCTCACTTTTGCCATGGCAGACAAACGCAGTCCTGGGTAATCGTCAAAAGCCATATGCTGTCCTGGCTGCAAAGCTTTAGCGGTGCGGGCATCGAATTGCATTTTAGTATAGGTTTTTTATGTTGATCGATGACACGAGTATAACTCGAAAAAACCTATACTAAAACCTATACTAAACAGCAAAGTGCAGGGAAGTTTTGAAAAGTGTAGCTGGAGTGAACCCGGCTCACAACATAGACATATTATCTGTTATTTCATTAACTTACGAATGAATATCCAAACAAAACAAGACAGCAGGCAAGGCAACAAAACACAGCACACCCCGATGATGCAACAATATATGCGCATCAAATCCGGCCAGCCTGACACGCTGTTGTTTTACCGAATGGGAGATTTCTACGAGCTGTTTTTCGATGATGCGAAAAAGGCCGCGCAGTTATTGGATATTACGCTGACCGCTCGCGGGCAGTCCGGCGGCCAACCCATCCCTATGGCCGGCATTCCTTATCATGCAGCGGAAAACTACATCGCCCGCCTGCTTAAACAAGGCGAATCGATTGCAATCTGTGAGCAGATCGGCGACCCGGCCAAATCCAAAGGTCCAGTAGAACGCAAGGTGGTGCGCATCGTCACGCCAGGCACTGTCACCGACGAAGCGTTGTTGGAGGATCGCAAGGACAACCTGCTGGTGGCTTTAGCCGTATTCGACAAGTTCTTCGGGCTGGCTTGCCTGGACTTAGGCAGCGGGAAATTTACACTACAGCAATTGGACAGCGAAACCCAGCTACTTAGCGAGATCGAGCGCTTGAACCCGGCTGAATTGTTGTATAGCGAGGATATTAAACTGCCGTCGGCCATCAAGGAACGCCGGGGCTTATGCAAACGGCCGCCCTGGCATTTTGACTTGGATAGTTGTCGGCTATTGATTTTAAAGCAGTTCAACAGCCACGATTTAAAAGGCTACGGCTGCGAACATTTACCGTCGGCCATTTGCGCGGCAGGTTGTTTGTTGCAATACATCCGCGATACCCAGCAAAGCGCCCTGCCCCATATTCAAGGCATCCGCGTCGAGAACAGCGACGACAGCATTAGCTTGGACGCCGCCAGCCGCCGTAATCTGGAGCTGGACAGCCATCCCAGCGGCCAAATGCAATACACCTTGTTGGGGGTGTTGGACAAAACCGCCACCGCGATGGGCAGCCGTTGCCTACGGCGTTGGATACACCGACCGCTACGCGATCATGCCGTTGTCAATGGCCGTTACGCCTGCATCGCCAGCCTGTTGCTGAATCATTTACATGAAGATCTACAAGCCAGCCTGCGTCAGGTGGGCGATATAGAACGGATTAGCTCTCGGATTGCTTTGAAGTCAGCGCGACCACGTGATTTACTGGTATTGCGACAGACCTTGGCGGTTTTGCCGCAACTGCAAAACCAACTGGCCGATAGCGACAATCCGCATCTGGAAAGCCTGCGAACGCAATTGCGCGAACAACCGCAATTACTGGCCCTGTTGCAACGCGCCATCATAGACAATCCGCCGGTGCTGATTCGCGACGGCGGTGTGATTGCCCCCGGTTATCATCCTGAGTTGGACGAGTTGCGTAATCTCAGTCAAAACGCCGACCAGTTTCTGATCGATATGGAACTGCGCGAACGAGCGGCTACAGGTATCGCTACACTCAAGGTCAATTACAACCGAGTGCACGGTTATTACATCGAGATTTCCAATGCCCAAGCCGACAAAGTCCCGGTGCATTACACCCGCAAACAAACGCTGAAAGGTGCGGAGCGCTACATCACGCCGGAGCTTAAATCTTTTGAAGACAAGGTGCTAAGTGCCCGCGAAAAATCCCTGTCCTTCGAGAAAGCCTTATACGATCAGTTGCTGGAAACGCTAGGCAATGCGTTACTCGATCTGCAGCAGTGCGCCAATGCCTTGGCCGAACTGGATGTGCTGGTCAATTTTGCCGAACGCGCCGAAACCTTAAACTTGTCCCAACCGATATTGGACCAACAGCCGGGCATCGACATTATCGCCGGCCGGCATCTGGTGGTGGAAACGCTATCCAGTATTCCCTTCGTCGCCAACGATCTTAATTTCTCAACAGAGCGGCGGATGCTGGTGATCACCGGTCCGAACATGGGCGGTAAATCGACTTATATGCGCCAAGCGGCATTGATTGTGCTGATGGCTCACATCGGCTGTTATGTGCCGGCGCAAGCACTGCGCTGCGGACCGATAGACAAGATATTCACCCGCATTGGTGCGTCCGACGATTTGGCCAGCGGCCGCTCGACTTTTATGGTGGAAATGTCGGAAACCGCCAATATTCTGCATAACGCCACCAGCAACAGCTTGATATTGATGGATGAAATCGGCCGCGGTACCAGCACCTTCGACGGCTTATCGTTGGCTTGGGCTTGCGCCGATTATTTGGCTCGCCACACTCAGGCATTCACGCTATTCGCGACCCATTATTTCGAATTAACCACGTTGGCCGAAGAACAAGGCAATATCCATAACATCCATTTGGACGCGATGGAACACGGCGACAAGATCGTATTTTTACATGCCGTGAAAGACGGTCCGGCCAGTCAAAGCTACGGTTTACAAGTGGCGGCACTGGCCGGCGTGCCGCAGAGTGTGATTGCCAACGCCAAAAACAAGTTGGCCCAACTGGAAAACACCGCCTATATCGAGCTGCAAAATCATAGCGAAATCAACCAGTTTGATTTATTCACCAGTCAGGAATGCCATCCGGCGGTCGTGCTGCTGGAAGAACTCGATCCCGATCATTTAAGTCCTCGGCAAGCATTGGACGCTTTATATCGATTGAAAGCGCTGCTAAAAGCTAACAAGCGTTGATAGTGGCGGGTTGCGGGTTCAAGACAATTTGCGCCCTGCTGTCAGGCCGTTAACAGCGGAAAGCCTTGTTTTACATTAACTGTTTGCGGTTGCAACTAGTATACTTTTCCTAGTATTTCCACTTTCACAGTAAATTCCATGGCGACTTGCCGCTTCGAAAAATCATTGATCATCTTGCTGCTGATACTGTTTACAGTCGGCTTAAGCTATACGGATGCACTGTGGCGCTTTGATCGGTGGATTTATGATGCCCAACTAAAGCTGTTGGCTACACCGGCTTCAAAAGATATTGTCATTATCGAAGTCGATCAAAAAAGCCTACGAAAACTGGGGCGCTGGCCTTGGCCCAGAGATATTCACGCTCGCCTACTGGAAACGCTGGCGCCGGCAAAACCCAAGGCGATTGGGCTGGATTTTATTTTTTCCGAAGCGGATCGGCAACATCCTGAGTTGGACGCGCACTTAAGCCGTGCTCTAGCCAATAATGGACAGGTCGTACTGCCGGTAATTATCGAACAAAACGATAACAAGATGGTGGAAACGCTGCCCTTGCCGGACTATGCCAAACATGCAGTCCTGGGGCACGCCAATGTCGATTTGGACAAAGACGGCATCAGTAGAAGCATTTTATTGCGATTGTCCTTGGGCGACTCGCAGTGGTCGGCGATGCCGCTGGCTATTTATGCGTTGAGCCATCCGGAGATACTTGCCAATTTACCGGGCTTACGGATCGAAACAACGCCAGAAAGCATACATGGCGATTATCGGGTGTGGTTGCCGTTCTTTGCGCCGGACAGTGATTTCATTAGGGTTTCTTATTTGGACGTATTATCAGGTAATGTGTCCGGACAATTATTCACCGATAAATACGTATTGGTCGGGCTCACCGCCAGCGGTATAGAACGCGACCTGCCGGCACCTCTGGCTATCGGTAGTCGGCCCATGAGCGGTGTGGATTTCGTCGCAGCCGGCTTGGATGGCCTGATTAAGCAAACGCTTTGGCAACCGCTGCCGGGCCATTGGCAATTTCTGTTAAGCCTGGTCATAGCCGGGATCGCCATCAAGATCAGCACCTGTTTTTCACTGCGCTGGCTGGCGCTGGCGGTTTCTATGCTGTCCATGGCAATTTTACTGTTTTGCTTAGTCTTACTGCATACCAGCCACTATTGGTTTGCACCGTCCGTGGCATTACTGGTGTTAATAATCAGCTATCCACTGCGCAGCTGGCGGCATTTTGAGAAACTGATCCAATCCTTATTCGCAGAACGAAAGCGCGCCTATATCACCTTAAACGCTATCGTCGATGGGGTAATCACCACCGATAACAAAGGCTCGATTGAATACATGAATGCCGCCGCTCTGGACATCATCGGCAGCAAACGTCCCAAGACTAGCAGTCAAAATATCGACGACATTTTTAGTTTGGAAATAGACGGCAAACCGCATCGAATCGCAGAATTGATACAACAAAGCGTCATCAATCAAGGACCGTTGAAAATCAGCAATACCCGCTTATCCATTTCCGACCATTATGCGATGAACGCGAATCTGACCATCGCTCCTTTGATAGGCAGTCGGGGCGCACTGATGGGCACGGTGTTGACCATCAACGATATTGGCGAGCGGATGCTCATGGCGAAAATGCTGCTGAAAAAAGCCGAAGAACAAACGGTAATGCGAGAATTGATTAACCGGACAGAACAAGTCAGCTTGGCCAAAAGCCAATTTCTGTCGCAAATGAGCCACGAATTACGCACCCCGCTAAATGCCATTATCGGTTTTGCGCAGCTGATGCAAATGGACGACCAGGAACATCCTTTGGCTGAAACTCACCTGGACTCGGTGAATGAAATACTCAAGGCCGGTCTGCACTTGCTCGGGCTGATTAACGAGCTTTTGGATCTGGCTAAAATCGAGTCCGGCAAAATCAGCGTGAATATCGGCAGCATCAATTTGGCGGAGCTGATCAAGGATTGCCAAACCCTCATCACACCCTTGGCGCAAAATAAAGGTCTGGCGTTGATTGTCGATAATTGCTTACCCGAGAACATTGAGTTGCAAGCAGACCCGAAACGCGCCAAACAAATTTTATTGAATTTTTTGTCCAACGCCGTGAAATACAATCGCCCCAACGGTTCCATCAACTTGAGCAGCAGACGGGTGGACGATAACCGGGTGAGAATTTCTATCACCGATACCGGCAACGGTCTGGCGGAGCAACAACAACAATTGTTATTCCAATCGTTTCAGCGCCTGGGTGCGGATAATACCGAAATAGAAGGCACCGGTATTGGATTGGCAATTACCAAACAACTGGCGGAATTGATGAACGGTACCGTCGGGGTTAGCAGCACACCGGGTGTGGGCAGCACGTTCTGGGTGGAATTGCTGATCCGTTAAAGCCGCTTAGACTTCTATCTAATACAGGTAACCCTTCTATAAATGCTGGTTTCCGATAGTGAGCTCGCGCCCGAAAGCCAGAACACGAACTGAATCCCACATAGCCATCAGGCTCCCGCCTTCGCCGTTGAGACGAACTATAAAAGCGGCGTAGGAATTGCCCTAAAACAAATAAGCTCTTGAATCTGACAACAATTAAATGCTGTCTATACTTACACGCTGAATTTCGATACCGCCCGCGCGGCTATTGATGTCCCAAAACACCGTTTGTAGAGGCCATTATGAAACGTCTTTTCGCCTGTTGTAGCCTGGGGTTAGCCCTTTGCATGCCGAATGCGGTATCGGCCGATGAAACAGTCATCGGATACATCAAAACCATCAACGATCAAACGACTATTGACGAGAGTAGCGGCCCGATCAAAGCCAGCCTTGGTTCGCCGATTCATGTCGGCAACGTCATTAAAACCGACCAGAACGGCGCTGCCGGGGTAACGCTGAAAGACAATACCATTTTGTCGATCGGCCCGAATACCGAATTCAAAATAGAAGCTTATCAATTCGAACCCCAGCAGGACAAATTGCAATTAAACGCCAGCTTATTAAAAGGCACCCTGCATTATATTTCTGGCGTCATCGCCAAACTCAAGCCGGAAGCGGTAACGGTAAAAACTCCTACCGGCGTGATTGCGGTAAGAGGCACGCGTTTTTTAGTCAAAGTTGAAGAATAAGCCGAGTATTTGCCATGACGACAATTTCCTTACCCAAAATCCTCACATTCGCCGCTGCACTGGCTTTAAGCGGTTGCGCCAAATCTTATTTGGTATTGCTGGAAGATCACGACGGCACAACCGGAAAAGTGATTTTCAGCGGTGCCGGCAGCGAAACCGTGGTCGAACAAGCCGGTTTTGGTGCAGCTCTGGACAACTCCAAAACCGTATTCAAAGTCGAACAAGAAAAGATCAATAAAGACTTTGGCAGAGCCTTGGCTTCCGAGCCGGTATTGCCGGAGATATTTTTATTGTATTTTGAGACCGGCGGCACCAAGCTGACCGCCGAATCGGCGGCTTTGATTCCCAAGATCATCGAAACCGCCGGCAAACATCCGGCCGCCGATATTTCAGTGATAGGCCACACCGACACCGTGGGCGATGCCGGCAAAAACGAAAAGCTGGCTAATGAGCGCGCCGTTCAGGTCAGCAAGTTATTCGATGCCGGCAAAATGGATGTCAAAGAGGTCGCCGTGACATCGCACGGCGAAAAGAATTTGTTGATCAAGACCGGCGATGAAACGTCCGAACCGCGAAACCGTCGAGTAGAAGTGACGATCCGATAATTTTTTAACCCATCCAACCGCCAACTCGGAAGCTGGCGGTTTTTTGTATTTGCTTATTCGCTGGCCAGTACTTTTGCTAATTGCGCGGCAGGCACATAGCCCGGCAGAATATTACCTTTTTGGGTGACTATCATCGGTGTGCCATTCATACCGAACGCTTCACCCAAGGCCATATGTTCATCCACTGGATTTTCACAGGTTTTCGCGTCCAGATGTTCACCCTTTTTCGCGGTGGTTAATGCTTTGTTTTTGTCGGCGGCACACCAGACTGACACTGCTTTTTTATAGGATTCCGACCCTTTGCCGGCTCTAGGGAAGAACATGTAGCGTATCGTAATGCCCTGCGCCATGTATTGATCGATTTCAGAGTGCAACTTACGGCAATAACCGCAATCGATGTCGGTAAAGATAGACACGACATGTTTGCTGTTTTCCGGTTTGAAAATAATCATTTTTTGTTCGCCGACTTTATCCAGCGAGGCTTTACGCACCTCAGCCAGCTTAGATTCGGTGATATTTTTCTTTGCTTCGGCGTCAAATAATTGCCCTTGCAGTAAATATTTACCGTCTTCGGATGCATAAAAGATATTGCCGCCCATAGACACTTCGTACAGACCTTTGACTTCCGATGGTTTCACCGAGTCAACCTGCCCGCCCGGCATAAAGTTACTCAAGGCTTTTTTTATCGCAGCTTCGTCGGCAAATAATGCTGGACTAGTCAAAGCCAGTAGCGTCAGAGCCAGCGTGTGTGTGATTTTTTTCATGTAATTACCAGGGAAGATTAGAAAGGAATGTGGTTGACCACAACGCGGCTGCTTTGTTCAGCGTTATTGAAATAATCTGCCTATATCCAGAAACATCGCCAGACCCATCAGCAGCATCAACAGCAACATGCCGGCCTGTTGAAAATACAGTTGTATTCTTTCCGGAATCGGGCTGCCTTTAACGGCCTCAACGGCGAAAAACAGCAAATGACCACCATCCAACACCGGGACAGGCAGCAAATTCAACACACCGAGACTGACGCTAACCAAGCCTAGAAACTTCAGAAACGCCGTAAATCCCATTTCAGCCGATTGACCGGCATATTGGGCGATACTGATGGGACCGCTCAAATTCTCGACGGAAGCCGAACCTACCACCATTTTTCCCATCATTTTTAATGTGGTCACCGCGTAAAACCAAACTCGCTTTCCGGCGACCGGAACCGCGTCCCAGGGAGACAAGGCATGGGTCACCATCATGGAGTCCAGCAAGTCTTTCGGCGTATCCACACCGGCGCCGATTTTGCCGACAGCCTTGCCCTCACCCTGCTGTTCGCTACGCGGCGTGATGCTTAAGGATAATGGCGCGCCGCTACGCTCCAGAAATAACTTAATTTCAACATCCGGCCGGGCCTGCACATAATCTACCCATTGTTGCCAGTCGGTAATGGCGGTGCCGTCTGCGCTGATAATTAAATCACCGCTTTGTAAACCGGCTTGTTTGGCAACCCCATCCTCAAGCACCTTACCGATAACCGGTTTAATAGTGGGCACCCAAGGTTTCAAACCCAAACGCTTATGTAGCGTTTCCGGGGTTTGTACGTCTTGTTCGGTCAAGTGAATCAAGCGTACTTGTTGACTATCGTCTATCGCTTTAGTCACTACGCTTATTTCGGTTTTACCGTCAATCGCCGAGGTCAACAAGGTGTCCAGAGCTTCTATCCAGGTAGGCGTGGCAGTCTCATCAACGCTGATTATTTCGTCCCCTGCCGCAAAACCGGCCTGCTCGGCCAGAGATCCGGCCTCCACTCCACCGACGACCGGTCTAACGCCTGCTTCGCCGATGACCAACACCAACCAAAATAAAACCACGGCCAGCAGTAAATTGGCAATCGGTCCGGCTGCGACGACGGCGGTTCGGGCTAATAGCGGCTGCCGGTTAAATGCGTAAGGTAAATCTTCCGGTTTAACGGCTTCTTCGCGTTCGTCGACCATTTTCACATAGCCGCCCAACGGGATGGCAGCGACGACGAATTGAGTATCGGCCGAGCTTTTTTGCCAGCTGATTAACGGCTTGCCGAAACCGATGGAAAAACGGATAACTTTGATGCCAACCTTGCGTGCCGCCCAAAAATGGCCGTACTCATGAAACGCCACCAGTACCGCGATGGCGACGATGAAATAAAACAAAGTGTGCAAAGTATCCATCAAATCTATTGTTTGAGTTCGGCAATCACTTTATTCGCAACGTCTCTGGCCTGCTGGTCGGCTGCCAAGACGTGTTCAAGCGTATCGGCGCAATCGGCAGTAAATTGGGCCATGCTTCGCTCTATGATCCGGGCAATATCGGTAAAGCGTACCTGCTCGTTCAAAAAGGCTTCCACCGCAATCTCATTCGCGGCGTTCAAAACGGTCGGCATGATGCCGCCAGCTTTTATAGCTTCGTAGGCCAGCCGCAAACACGGGAAACGTTGCAAATCAGGTTGTTCGAAATCCATATGCTTGACTTCGAAAATATTCAGCGGCGCCACGCCGGAGTCAAAGCGCTCCGGCCAAGCCATGGCGTGCGCGATGGGTGTGCGCATGTCGGGGTTGCCCATTTGCGCTAACACAGAGCCGTCGACATAATCGACCATGGAATGAATGATACTTTGCGGATGAATCACTACTTGGATCGCATCCGGATCCATGTTGAACAACAGGCAGGCTTCGATTAACTCCAAACCTTTGTTCATCATCGTCGCCGAATCCACCGAAATTTTCCGGCCCATATCCCATTTTGGATGTGCGACCGCTTGTTCGGGGGTCACAGTATCCAAATCGGCAATCGGCGTTTGCCGAAACGGGCCGCCGGATGCGGTCAACAAAATACGTCTGGCCTGTTTGGCAGTATGCCCGGTCGTATAGCCAGCCGGCATGCACTGAAATATTGCGTTGTGTTCGCTATCAATCGGTAACAAGGTCGCGCCGTTTTCGGCGACGGCTTGCATAAAGATTTGCCCGGACATGACCAAGGCTTCCTTGTTAGCCAACAATACCGTTTTGCCAGCTTTTGCTGCGGCCAAAGTTGGCAACAAACCTGCCGCGCCGACGATAGCGGCCATCACTGCGTCAACATTGTCCAAGGTTGCTACTTGCGTCAAAGCGTCCGCGCCGGCTAACACCTTAATATCTGCAATAGGCGAACCGGCGATTTTGTCCTTGAATGCTTGAGCATTATCCGGATTGGCAACCACAGCATATTCCGGACGATGGGTCAAACATTGTTCGTATAAGGCGTAGATATTAGCGTTGGCGGTTAACGCTACCACTTTATATTGGTCGGGGTGGCGCGCAACCACATCTAAGGTGCTGACGCCAATCGAGCCGGTGGCTCCGAGTATGCAAAGACCTTTCATGCGTAAAACACCCTACCAATCAATAAAATCCCTGCATAGAAAAAAGGTGCGGCCGCGATGATGCTATCCACTCTGTCCAAAATTCCACCGTGACCGGGTAACAAGTTACCGCTGTCTTTAACACCTTTTTTGCGTTTTATCAGACTGAAAAACAAATCGCCGTAAATTGAGATCAACACGGTCATCACCGACAAAATCAACATATCGGTCCACACCAATCCATTGAGGAAGCGCAACGTTCCGGAGTCAACATCTTCTGGCTGAGTCGCGGTAATCCAGCCATACACCGTGAAACCTATGCCGCAGACAGCCGCGGAAATTAAAGCACCATACATGCCTTGAATGGTTTTACCCGGACTTATTTCTGGCGCCAGTTTATCTTTACCCCAAGTTTTACCGGCAAAAAAGGCGGAAATATCGGCCGCCCAAATCAACAGCAAAAAGTAGATCACCATGCCAGGACCGTAATACGCTCTTAATTTGCTGAGAAACATCCAGGCAGAGAGCAATACCAACCAACCGCTGAAAGTCTTGAGCCGCGACTTGAATTCGATATTCAACAACTGCGGACCGGCTTTTCTGATCAAAACCATCGTTAGTACCCAGAACAGCACCGGAGCGATAACAAACCACTCTAAAGCATCCGAATAGTCTTTGATTTCAGGCCATTCCATCGCCTCGCTAAGCAACTCCAGCAATACCGTCCAATAGGTAACGCCCAACATCGGCACAATTAAAAACAAGAGGAAAAGTATTTTGCGGATAAGCGTGTTTACGTCGGTCAAGGCCATCCATTCGAAGGCGGCGATCAGCGTAACCACAGCGATAAATAGGGAGAAATAAAGGGCTGGCAGCAGCATAACTGCCGTGATGACCACGGTAGCCAGTACTAGCGCGGTTAAGATGCGTTTTAATAACATGTGTGTGGTTTTTTAATTATTATGGTTATAGAAAAAAATCCCTAGAGAACTCTGTTATCGATGACTTGTTCGCCAGTGTGCCCAAAACGTCTTTGCCGGCCTTTGAAGCTGCCGATAGCTTTTTCCAATGCTTGCTGATCGAAATCCGGCCAAAGCGCATCGGTAAAATAAAATTCGGTATAGGCCAGTTGCCACAGAAGAAAATTACTGATCCGTTCCTCTCCGCCGGAACGAATAAACAAATCAGGCTCGGGTAACTCAGCGGTCACCAGATATTGATTGACGAGTTGTTCGGAAATGGCTTGCTCGTCGATCTCACCCGATTTCACCCCGGCGACGATTTGCCGCAAAGCTTGGGTGATGTCCCATCGTCCGCCGTAGTTGGCAGCAATCAGCAATGTCAATCCGTCGTTTTTTGCAGTCTGCCCTTCGGCAGCGGCGATTTTTTCCCGCAGTTTTTCCGGAAACGCGCTTTTATCGCCGATGATTTTCAATCTGATGTTGTTTTTGTCGAGTTTATCGACCTCGGATTGCAGTGTGCTCATGAACAGCTCCATCAACAAACTCACTTCATCTTGCGGCCTGCGCCAGTTTTCGCTGCTGAAAGCGAACAATGACAGCACTTCAATGTTCTCTTTGGCACAATACTCGACGATCTTCCTGACCGCCTTCACACCAGCGTAATGCCCCATGATTCTGGGCATCAAGCGTTTTTGCGCCCAGCGGCCGTTGCCATCCATGATGATGGCAATATGCCGTGGATTGCCGTTATTTATCGCCGGTTTATCGTTTTCAGCAGCAGTCATCTCGCCTCTCGATTACATGGAAAGCAAATCAGCTTCTTTTTCTTCAAGATGCTTCTCTACTTCCTTAATGTATTGATCGGTAAGCTTTTGGATCTTTTCTTCGGCTTGACGCGCGTCGTCCTCGGAAATTAGTTTCTCTTTCAACGCGTCCTTGATCGCGGCATTGGCGTCACGGCGAATATTTCGAATCGCTACCCGACCTTGTTCCGCTTCATTTTTGACGATTTTAACCAAATCGCGGCGGCGCTCTTCGGTCAGTGCCGGCAAAGGCAGTCTGATGACGGTGCCTTGTGTGGCGGGATTTAAGCCCAAGCCGGACGACATGATGGCTTTCTCGATAGCCTGAATCATGCTTTTTTCCCAAGGCACGACTTTCAAGGTGCGCGCGTCCTCGACAGAGACGTTGGCAACCTGCGACAAGGGCGATTCGTTACCGTAATACGTGACGCTGATTTGGTCCAGCAAGCTGGGATGCGCGCGCCCTGTTCTAATTTTGGTAAATGCTTTTTGTAAGGACTCGATGCTTTTTACCATACGGCTGGCGGCATCTTGTTGAATATCGCTGATCATTCTGTTAGTTCCTCTCGATTAGGGAGCCTATGTCTTCACCGCGCATCAAGCGCATAATCGCTCCCGGCTCAAATACATTCATTACCCGCATGGGCAGGTTGTTATCCCGGCACAAAACCAAGGCCGTGGTGTCCATGACATTCAAGCGCTGATCGATGGCTTCGTCATAGGTCAAGCGGGGATAAAATACGGCATCAGCCACTTTATTCGGGTCCGCGGAATAAACGCCTTTGACTTTGGTCGCCTTAATCATCAACTCGGCGTCAATTTCAATAGCACGCAAACTGGCGGCGGTATCGGTAGTAAAAAACGGATTACCGGTGCCGGCAGCGAAAATAGCCACTCTACCTTTTTCCAAATGTCTGACAGCCCGGCGACGGATGTAATCTTCGCACACCTGATTGATTTTCAGAGCAGTCATTACTCGAACGGGCTGCCCGAGATACTCCAGCGCGTCCTGCATGGCCAAGGCATTAATCACAGTAGCCAACATACCCATTTGGTCGCCGGTAACTCGATTCAGGCCTTCCGATGCTTTCTCGCCGCCGCGCAAAATATTGCCGCCGCCAATCACCAAGCCGACCTGGATACCTGCATCGCACAAGTCTTTCACTTCTTGAGCCAAGCGTTGCACTATATCCGGATCGATACTGCCACCGCGTTCGCTCGCCAGTGCTTCGCCGCTCAATTTAAGTAAAATTCTCTGACAAATCAATTGACTCATAATCAAATATCCACCGTAAACATGGGTTAAAAGCAACGAACTGATATAAATAAACCCGGCGAACCGGGTTTATTCTGAGGCGTTTAGCCTCTAACTTGTGCCATTACTTCGGCGGCAAAATCTTCTTCTTTTTTCTCAATGCCTTCGCCCACTTCGAAGCGAGCAAAACGCACGACAGCGTTGCCTTTGGATGCCAGCAATTTACCAACGGTAACGCTGTCGTCCTTGATGAAAGGCTGACCCAACAAAGTCACTTCCGCCAGGAATTTATTGATACGACCACCAATCATTTTTTCAACGATCTCGGCAGGCTTGCCACTTTCCAGTGCTTGCGCGGCAAAAATTTCTTTTTCCTTGGCGATGACATCGGCTGATACTTGATCATCCGATACATATTCAGGTTTAGCAGCGGCAACATGCATCGCCACGTCCTTACCCAAAGCGGGATCGTTTTTGCTTAACTCAACGATAACGCCAATTTTACTGCCGTGCAGGTAAGCCGCCTGACCACCTTCAGTGGTGGTGAATTTAACGAAACGGCGCACAGTAATGTTTTCGCCGATTTTAGCAATCAACGCACGACGGGTATCGTCAACGCTGACGCCGGTGCTCAGTACCATTGCTTGCAATTCTTCGTCGCTGTTGACATTGCTGGTCAACAAACTATTGACAACATCATTAGCAAAACCAATAAAATCATCGCCTTTGGCGACGAAATCGGTTTCGCAGTTAACGTCTACCATAACAACGGTTTTAGCGTCGTCGGAAACTTTAACACCTATGATGCCTTCCGCCGCGATACGGCCGGATTTTTTATCGGCTTTTGCCAAACCGGCTTTACGCATGTTTTCAATGGCCAGTTCCATATCGCCATTGGCTTCAACCAGGGCTTTCTTACACTCCATCATGCCTGAGCCGGTACGCTCACGCAATTCCTTGACCATCGCCGCACTAATACTCATCGTTTTTTCCTCAAATTTTATTAACTAAAAAAACGCCTCACAAAGGAGGCGTTTAAAAGACAGTCTGTTCTGAATACCAGATTCAGCGGCGCTCGACCACCTTGGCCGAGCGCGTTTAAAACTTACGCTTCCGTTACGACTTCTTCGACAAAATCGTCGGCTTTGGCTGAAGCATCCATACGCAAGGCTTTTGCTTCCAGCACGGAGGCCGAAGCACTTTGGCAATACAAAGTCACTGCGCGGATAGAATCGTCATTACCTGGGATAACGTAATCAATTTTTTCGGGGGAGTTATTGGAGTCAACCACGCCGACCACTGGGATGCCCAATTTTTTGGCTTCCATAATGGCATTTTTCTCATAACCTACGTCCAACACGAAGATAGCGTCAGGAGTGCCGCGCATATCTTTGATACCGCCCAAGCTACGCTCAAGCTTTTCCAATTCGCGTTCCATGCCCAAAGCTTCTTTTTTGCTGAAACGTTGGTACAAGGTGCCATCGGCTTTCATCGCTTCCAGTTCTTTCAAACGGTTGATGGACTTTTTGATGGTTTTGAAGTTGGTCAACATGCCGCCCAACCAACGATGGTTGACGTAAGGCATGCCACAACGTTTTGCTTCTTCCGCCACGACTTTACGCGCCGCTTTTTTGGTACCGACAAACAGGATGGTGCCTTTGTTGGCGGTCATTTGACCAAGATAGTTCATCGCATCGTTAAACAATGGAAGCGTTTGTTCCAAGTCGATGATATGAATTTTGTTACGCGCTCCAAACAAATATGAAGCCATTTTTGGGTTCCAGTAACGGGTTTGATGTCCAAAGTGAACACCCGCTTCCAGCATTTGACGCATTGACACTGCTGCCATTTACTTCTCCTAATATTGCCGAATAATTCGGCGTTGGGTTACGCCTCCACTCGCCCCGATCAGTGACCGAAAATCTGCAATAGACTTTCAGCACCCCACCGACCGTGTCGACAAGTGTGAGTATTGGTTACATAGTGAACTTACCTTTATACCATGATTAGAATTTCACAACAACTTCAAGTCTGATAGACTCCTGTCGGCGCCTGCCTGCGAGAGCATCTTGATTAAATAGCAAAACCAGGCCCGCACCCGCTTTTATCCTAATAATTAGCCACCTGCCGATGACTATTACCATAAAAACCGCTGAAGAAATCGACAAGATGCGCGTTGCCGGAAAACTGGCCGCCGAAGTACTTGAAATGATCGCCCCCTACGTCGTTGCCGGTGTATCCACCGAAGAGCTTGACCAAATCTGCCACGACTACATCGTCGATGTGCAACAAGCCATTCCCGCGCCCTTAAATTATCGCGGCTTCCCTAAGTCGATTTGCACATCCATTAATCAACAGATTTGCCACGGTATTCCCAGCGAGAAAAAGCTAAAGAACGGCGACATCGTCAATATCGATATCACGGTGATTAAAGACGGTTACCACGGTGACACCAGCAAGATGTTTTGCATCGGCGATGTCAGCCCACACGCCAAACGCTTGGTAGACATCACCCGCGAATGCCTGTTTTTGGGTATAGCGGAAGTCAAACCCGGCGCCCGCCTGGGCGACATAGGCCACGCCATTCAAAAACACGCGGAAAGCAATCGCTACTCTATCGTCAGAGAGTTCTGCGGTCACGGCATCGGCAAAAAATTTCACGAAGACCCACACGTGATGCATTTCGGCAAACGCGGTGAAGGCGAAATAATCGAGCCCGGCATGATTTTTACGATAGAACCCATGCTCAATCAAGGCAAACGCCATATGAAGATCCTTGCCGACGGCTGGACGGCAGTGACCAAGGACCGCAGCTTGTCAGCACAATGGGAGCACACGATTTTGGTGACCGACACCGGCTACGAGATTTTGACGCTGAGACAGGAAGAACCGTGAGCCAAGCGATGTTCACCGAAAACGATTTTCTCGACTGCTTTGCAGGCGAAAATCCGGTCGCCAAATTCAAGAATGCGATTAACGAAGAAAATGCGCAGTTAAAAATGCGCTTTAACCCGGACCAGGCGACCGTCGGTCTGCTGACCGAGAAAGCTCGCTTCATCGATAATCTATTGACCGCCTGCTGGCTACATTTCCTCGACGCAGCCGCTAGCCGCCATAGCCTGATTGCGACCGGCGGATATGGCAGAAGCGAATTGTTTCCCTACTCGGATATCGATATCTTGGTGCTGCTAGACGCCGCTAACCCGATAGACTTTCAACAGCCGGTATCCAGTTTTTGTAACTTTCTTTGGGACATTGGCTTAAAACCAGGACTCAGTACACGCTCTGTAGCAGAGTGTCTGGCGGTTGCCGCGGACGACCAAACCGTCTTTACCAACCTGCTCGAGATGCGCCTGATTACCGGCAACTCCGAACTATTTAGCGATCTAAAACACCAGATAAATTCTGAAACACTCTGGCCATCGGAACAATTTTTTCCAGCCAAAATGGCTGAACAGCAAAAGCGCTACAGCAAGTACCACGACACGGCTTACAACCTGGAGCCCAACATTAAGGAAGGCCCTGGTGGACTTCGCGACTTGCAGGTCATCAGCTGGGTATTCAAGCGCCATTACAACGCATCCTCTCTCCGCGAGTTGATCAAGTACGGTTTTTTACCTAAATCCGAATACGACAATCTTATTACCGCTCGCGACATCCTCTGGCGCCTGCGCTTTGCACTGCACAATCTGACCAACCGCTGCGAAGACCGATTGGTGTTCGATTACCAACGCGAGCTAGCCAGCCAGTTCGGTTACATCGATAAAAACGAACAACCCGACGTCGAGCAATTCATGCAGTTTTACTTCAAAACTGTCGTGGACATTGAACGCCTTAATGAAATGCTCTTGCAACTGCTGAACGAGAGACTGATCAGCAACAAGGAAAGCCTAACTCCCATCCCTATCACCGCCAATTTTTCATCGATTGACGGCTATCTGGAAGTCAGCCACAAAGACGTATTTCAAAAACAACCGCTGGCTTTGCTGGAAATTTTTTTAATCTTGCAACAATCGCCCTCTTTAAAGGGCATTCGCGCCAGCACCATCCGCTTGATTCGCAAAAACCTGCACCTGATCAATGCCGAATTCCGCACTAACAAACAGGCCAACCGCCTGTTTATAGATATTCTCAGACAGCCGCGCGGCATTACCAGCCAACTCAAGCGCATGAACCGCTACGGTGTACTTGCCGCCTATTTGCCGGATTTCGCCAATATCGTGGCGCGCATGCAATACGACCTATTCCACATCTATACCGTGGACGAGCACACATTGTTCGTTATCCGCAATTTGCGGCGCTTCTCGCTAGCCAAACACAATAAAGAATTGCCGTTTTGCAATAATATTTTTTTACTGATTTCAAAGCCTGACATTTTGTACATCGCCGCCATGTTTCACGACATAGCCAAAGGCAGAGGCGGCGATCATTCCACGCTCGGCGAAACCATTGCCAACAACTTTTGCCAGCAACACGAATTATCAAGCCACGATACCAAGTTGATCACTTGGCTGGTTCGTCAGCACCTGTTGATGTCAATGACCGCACAACGCAAGGATATTAGCGATCCGGACGTGATCCACACCTTCGCCCAAGAAGTCGGCAGTATAGAGCGGCTAAATTATTTATATCTACTGACAGTGGCGGACATTCGCGCCACCAACCCTAGCTTATGGAATGCCTGGAAAGACGTATTGCTTAAAGACTTGTATATTTCCACCCACCAAGCCTTGCACCGCGGCCTGCAAAATCCGGTGGCCCGCTCGGAACGGGTACAGGAAAACAAAAAAGAAGCAGGCGACGAGCTTTTGAAACTGGGTATATCCAAAACCAATATCACACAGTCGTGGCAGCATCTCAGCGACGACTATTTTCTGCGCTATTCTGCGGACGAAATCGCCTGGCACACCATCGCCATCGCGGCTTGCCAGGAAAGCGAACTGCCGTTGGTATTACTGCGTCCGCAAACCCAGCGCGGCAGTGCGGAGATTTTCGTTTACACCCGTAACGAAGCGCAGATTTTTTCGATTTCAACCGCCACCCTGGACCATTTGGGCCTCACAATTCTGGATGCCAGAATCATCACGACTGCCGATCAATACGTACTGAACAGCTTTCAGGTGTTGGAACAATCCGGCGAAGCGATTAACGACTTGTATCGCGAAGTACATATCTGCACCTCGCTACGCCAAGGCTTAATCGCCAAAAAAGTGAAAGCGTCAAAGAATATCCACAAGCAGTCCCGCCAGGCCCGACACTTTCCGATAGAAACCAGCATCACCTTTCTGGAAGATCCGTCGCATAAACACACCGTCATCGAATTAGTGACGACGGACCGCGCCGGCTTGCTATCGACAATAGGTAAGGCGTTTACGGAGCTGGATATTCAACTGCACGACGCAAAAATCACCACGATAGGCAGTCGCGCGGAAGACATGTTCTACATCAGCGACCAGCAGTCGCTACCGATCAGCGATGAAGATAAGAAGGCCCAGATACGCACCACGATGTTGAGATATTTGAGCCTGAAAGGTTAGAGACGCTATCTTGCCAACAGGCGCTCACCGCGCGCCAATTTCGGCAAACGACCTTCCAGCCCCATCGCCGCCTTCATAGCTTTATTGCGCGCTGGGGTGATGCGCTGCGCCAACCCCAGCCCAAGATTTCTTAACAGCTTGATAGGCAAAATATCGTTACTAAACGATTTATAAAACACATCCATCAGGGTCATCATTTTCAGATTTTCGTTGCGGCGCATCGCTTCGTAACGTTCTAACACCGCCAGATCAGCAATGTCTTTACCGCGTTTTCGGGCATCTACCAGAATCTCCGCCAACGCCGCAGCGTCCAGCAAGCCGATATTAACACCCTGCCCGGCCAATGGGTTAATCATGTGCGCCGCATCGCCCACCAAAGCCACACCTTGTTTCACGTAGCGTTGCGCATGCTGCCGCTTCAGCGGGAAGCTCGCCACACCTAACACCTGCTTGACCTCGCCCAGGCAATCAGGGAAAGCCGCAACCAGCTCATCCCGCAATTGCTCGTAAGACAAGGCTTGTAAACGCCGAACTTCATCGGGGGATTGATACCAAACGATGGAACCGTAATTACCTGTCAACGGCAAAAAGGCTTGCGGACCACTGGACACAAAGCGCTGCCAGGTGATGTCTTGCTGCGGATAGGCGGTCTCTATGTAAATGACCAAAGCGTGCTGGTTGTAATCCCAACTGGTCACGCCCAAACCTACTGCCTGCCTGACTCGCGACTGCCCGCCGTCCGCCGCCACCAGCAGTTTTGCCTGAAGCACCCGCCCGTCCGCTAATACCAATTCCGATTCGTGGCCATTGTAATTGATCTTGCTGATGGTCTGCGGCATCAGCAATTGGATATTGTCGAAATTAGGCAACCTATCCAGCAACGCCAGCTGGGTGATGCGATTTTCGACGATATAGCCCAGCTCGGGATAGCGAATGTCATCGCTATTAAAAGTCGTATCGCCGGCGGTTTCCCAAACCCGCATGCGCTTGAACGGGCAATAACGCCGCGACGTCACGCCCTCCCAAGCGCCGACGGCTTCCAGAATATTTTTTGAGGCGATACTGAGTGCCGAAACCCTTAAATCATGTGGCTGTTCGCTGGAAAAAGCTTCCGGAACCTGCGCTTCTATCACAGCGACTTTTAACTGGCTACCACCCAGACAACAAGCCACGGCGGCACCTACCATCCCTCCGCCGACGATCACCACATCAAATTGTTCTTTCATATTTCTTCACAAAGTTTTAAAACTAGAGACCAGACGAGAGAACGACGCCGCCATTGGCTTTACGGAATGACAGAGGCCGCGCCACATGGTAGAATTACAAAGTTTCGCCAACTGAAATTCCGAAGTTAATCAGGGATTCTCGCCGCATGGGACGACTCTAACACGCAGCAGGCAGAAAAACCATAAACAGCACTACCGATAAGGAAAATACCGGCTAGCGCATTTATTCAGTATGAGAGGATCTGGATAGCAATGATTAAAAACGCCCAGAAAATTAACGCAATACACATGCTTTACGACGCTGATCTTTCCCAGGACAGCTGCGGTGTTGGATTTATCACCCGCAAAGACAGCAAACAGACTCACGAGCTCCTAGTCAAGTCACACGAAGCCTTGTGTACTATTCCTCATCGCGGCGGCATGAGCGCGGAAGGCATAGGCGACGGCGCCGGCGTTAATATCGATTTGTCTCTGAAGTTTTTCCGTAAGGCCACAGGGAATGCGGACCTGGAACTGGGGCAATTCGGCGTAGCCAACTTTTTCTTCCCGGAAGATCACGCCCATTACGATTCTGAAGCACAAAAACTGGTCGAAGAACAATTTCTGGAATTCGATCTGCCGATTATCAAATGGCGGGAAGTGCCGGTTGACAGCTCGGTGTTGAATGCCGCAGCGTTGCGCGCGCAATTACCGATCAAACAGGTCATTTTCGGTCGGCCAAAATCCCTCAAAGACGCCAGTCACGAGGCTTTTGAAAGACATATTCAGTCTGCGCTGCTGACTATTGAAGCCCATGGCTTTACTCGCCCGGAACTGAATGGCTTTTACCCGTTATCCATGAGTTCCCGCACCCAAGTTTACAAAGGCCGCCTGAACTCATTCGAAGTCATCCCTTACTTTGTTGATTTATACGACGCCGACCACGAAATCAGCACGCTGTTCTTCCACACCCGTTTTTCCACTAATACCGCACCGGCGACGATGATGGCGCAGCCTTTTCGGTATATGGCACACAACGGCGAGCTGAACACCGACAAGAAAAACCGCCTCAGCGAAAACGCCATTGCTCGGCAAAACAACAAACATGTGGTGTTTCCTTGCGGCCAATCCGATTCCGGCCGCCTGGATCAAACCCTGACCCGCCGCATCAACGAAGATCAACTGGACATTGTCACCGCTATTTTGGCGATGATGCCACCGGCTTGGGAGAACGATAGCACCTTATCGGAAGATGTACGCGCGATGCTGGAATATTTCAGCCTGTACGAAGAGAAAAACGACGGCCCGGCCGCGTTAATCTTCAATGACGGCATTCGCGTCGGCGCACGCCTGGACCGCCTTGGCTTAAGACCATTGCGCTCGGTCGAAACCGCAGAGTATCTGGCGGTGATGTCCGAAGCGGGCCAGATCGATTTTCCACCGGAAAAGGTGCTCAAACGCGGCCGCATCGAAGCAGGCGGCATGCTGTATTTCGACCATAGCACCGGTGAATCTTACAACAGCCATCAAGTGATGGAACGTTTGGCTAAGGAAAGAGACTACAAAGCGCTGCTGAAACAAAGCTGCGTTCATATCAGCGAATTGCCCAAAGTAGAGCTTTCGGAACTCAGTAACGAGCATGAACTGAATATCGACCAACGTCACACAGCTTATTCGCTGAACCAGGAAAGCTTTAAGTTTTTGCTGGACCCTATCCTGCAAACCGGCTTGGAAAAAGTCTCCGCGATGGGTTACGGCCTGACGCCGAACGCTTTGAGCGCATCTGAAGGCGGTATGTCGCGTTACTTCAGCCAACGCTTTGCGCAAGTGACCAATCCGCCGCTGGACTCCCTAAGGGAAAGCGACGGCATGACTTTGCGCGTGGCCCTGGGCGCCAAACCCACTTTTGCGCCGCAAAGCAGCAAACAGCTGATGATCGAATCGCCGATTCTGCAACGCACCCAACTGGAGCAGATTCGCAGACAAAGCCAGGTAAAAACCGCGACTATTGAGGCGCTATACACTCCAAACTTTGAAAACGCCGCGCAAAACGAACTGGCTTTAGAACAAGCCTTGCAAGCGGTATGCATACAAGTCGAACAAGCTGCGCGCGACAATACCGGCATTATCATTTTAAGCGATGCCAACATCAGCAAATCCCAGGCAGCTCTCCCGGCGCTGCTCGCCATTGCTGCGGCCAACCAGCATCTGGTCAAACATGGTCTGCGCTTTAACAGCTCGCTGATCATGGAAACCGGCCAGGCAGCCAGCCCGCATGACGTCGCCACCATTCTGGGCTTCGGTGCCTCCGCGATCTGCCCGCTCAGCGTGCATAACCGGGTAATTACCGAATATGCCGATGTGACCGCGCAACAAAAAGCCCTGTACAGTTTTCAAAAAGGCGTCGAAAAATCACTGATGAAAACCATGGGCAAATTCGGCCTGTGTACCGCGGAAAGCTATATCGGCGGCGAGTTTTTCGAATCCAACTACCTGGATACCGACGAACCAAAACTAAAACCGTATTTCCCCAACATCAATGCCTCGGTGGGCGGTGTGCGATACAGCGACATCGCCGCCAGCGCAACGGAATGGCACCATAAGGCGCTGTCCGTCACCAGCGAAAGCGACATTCCATTCCTTGGATTATTCAAAGAGCGGAATGAAGGCGCCGGCCACACGTTTGGCAATACGGCGGTGCGTGAATATATCAACATGACCGATGAAGCGATCATGTACATAGCGCCACAACAAGCGCCGGAAGCCAGTGATACCGCCTATTTGGATTTCGGCTACGAAAAACGCACACCCGAGCAAATCGACGCTTTTGGCATTACCCCGGCTTATCGTAGCTTTACCCACAATCTGGCTCAGGAGCGCGCGAACCGTCCTGCTGCTTTGCGCGACGTAATGGAGTTCCCAGCCGATGTCAGCGCCGCTAACAGCAAAGCCGATTTTGATCGCCTGCTGGGCAGCCAAGATTTACACGGTAACAATAACTACCTGATCCGCGGCTTACAAGTCGAGAAAAGCAACGGCGTGGTCTTCAGCATTCGGTTTACCGAGAACTCAAGCAAAGCGCGTCTGGAACAACTAGCAGAACATCTGAAAGCGCGTTTTGCCGGCAACGATTTTGGTTTAAACCTGGAAAACGACAATATCAGTCTGCGGGCGAACGACAGCGACAGCCTGATTTACCACTATTTGAGCAACGTGCGCCCTGCCCGCTCGCGGATAGCGCTGGATTACGTGCAACCTGCCCATCAAATCACCCCGACTTTCGCGTCCGGCGCGATGAGTCACGGCGCGCTACTGGCCGAAGCCCACGAAGCCGTGGCGCAAGGCACTAACATTGCCGGCGGCATGAGTAACTCCGGCGAAGGTGGTGAACACTCCAGCCGCTTTGGCACGATACGCTCCAGTAAAATCAAACAGTTCGCGTCCGGCCGCTTCGGAGTCTGGGCCGGCTATCTGGCTGATCCAAATCTGGAAGAAATCGAAATTAAAATCGGCCAAGGTGCGAAACCGGGCGAAGGCGGCCAATTACCGGCACCCAAAGTATCGGTTGAAATTGCTGCGCTGCGTGGCGGCACACCCAAAGTAGAATTGGTGAGTCCGCCGCCACACCACGATACTTACTCGATCGAAGACTTGGGCCAATTGATCCACGATGCCAAAGCCGCCCGCGTTCGTGTGGTGGTCAAGCTGGTATCTTCGGAAGGTATCGGCACTATCGCGGTCGGTGTCGCCAAGGCCGGTGCCGATGTGATTAACGTAGCCGGTAACACCGGCGGTACCGGCGCGGCGGCGGTGACCAGTTTGAAAAACACCGGTCGTTCGCCGGAAATCGGCATCGCCGAAGTGCACCAAGCACTCGCTGCCAACGGTTTGCGCGATAAAGTGATTATACGTTGCAGCGCGGCCCACCAGAACGGTGCCGACGTCGTCAAATCCGCTATTTTAGGCGGCGATTCCTTCGAGTTCGGCACCACGGCCCTGATGATGCTGCGTTGCGTGATGGCGAAAAACTGCAACATCCGCTGCCCCGCCGGTTTGACCACTGCACACGAGGAATTCAAAGGCGACCCGCGCGTGTTGGCGCAGTTCTTTATGAACCTGGCCCACGAAGTGCGCGAAATCCTGGCAGACTTAGGCTACACCAATTTGCAAGAAATTCGCGGTAAAACCGAGCTGCTGCATCTGATCGACCATCCGAGCATGGTCGGCCAAATCCATTTGCAAAAACTACTGGCGGAAGTACCGGTTGTCAAAATTGAGAAACCGATTTATCTGGAAAAAGATTTCGCCATCGACGATTTGATCTTTGCCCGCGTTAAATCGGCCTTGTTCGAAAAAGGTCAAAAGCAAGTACTTGTCGAAGGCGACGAATTCAAACTGAACAACCGTAACAAAACCGTCGGCGGTCAAACCGCAGTCGATCTGGAACGCTTATTGGCTTATGAACTCAGCCCTGAGCAAGTCGCTAAATCGAACATCATCTATACCAACCAACATGGTCGCCGCTATTTAGCCGACGATACAATTATCGTTCGCACCCATGGCTCGGCGGGCCAAAGTTATGCCGCGTTCAACAACGACGGCATGCGCATGGAACACACCGGCACTTGCAACGACGGTGTCGGAAAAACAGCTTGCGGCGGCACCATCGTGATTAAATCACCCGGTGGCGGCTCCAAGTTACCTGGCGAGAACGTGTTGATCGGTAACTTCGCTCTGTTCGGCGCTTCCGGCGGCAAAACCTTTATCAATGGCGAAGCCGGCGACCGGTTTGCCGTGCGTAACTCTGGCGCTATGGCCGTTGTCGAAGGCGTCGGCGATTTTGCCTGCGAATACATGATTAACGGCGCAGTATTGAATCTGGGCGGCTTTGGTAAAGGCTTCTGCACCGGCATGTCGGGCGGCAACGCCTACCAATACGATCCAGACAATCGTTTAAATGATTTGTATGACGATACCTCGGTATCGATACACAGTTTGACCGATGACAACGACCTAGCAAGCAGCCATGAGCAATTTATTTTGTACATGCTGGAACAACATGTTGAACATACCGACTCGGAAAAAGCCAAGGCTATCCTGGCTAATTGGGCCAACGAACGTCAGCACTTCAAATTTGCCTTGCCGCTCTGGCTAAACCGCACGCAAACCGCGGAATACCTAAGCAAAGCGCTAGATCGCAAAGCGATGATCGAAGAGTTGTCGGTGGCATTTGCGCAAAAACAAATCGAGCAAATCAAACAGGCTTACAAACACAATACACCATTGTTCGATGGCGCCATTCCGGGTTACGGCGAAACCGACACCGATCTGACTTTGAAATTGATCAACAGCTATGCGGTGATCGATAAAGCCCAGCAAATTGCCCGCGATCAGTTAACTAAAGCCGGCCAACCGGCTACTGAAGCCTTAGTTGATCAACATGCCTACAAGCTCGTGATGGAACGTCCGCGCAAGCTGCAAGACGCGCTAATTAAAAATATCCGCGAAGCATACAGCCAATATGATGATGGTCAGTTAGCCGCGTTGATGGCGGAAAAACGCCTGAACGACTACAAAACCACGCTGATGCTGCGCGACGTGCAAAGCATTTACTCGATAGGCTCCACGGCCTGGATCATCGAACAAGATAGATTCAACCGTTTAGCTTTGGCCGGCCTGCCGTCTATCGATAAAAATCTGGCGAGCTTGGAAAGCCTGTCGATTGTGAAAGACATGCTGGAAAGCGAGTCTGCCTGAGCTGAGGGAGGGTGCTTCACGCACCCTTCGCGCCACTTGGCAAGAACCAAATACAGTGACTGGACAACCTGACACCTGTCCACAGATGGTAATGAAATGAAAGCACCTTTTATCCCGCAAAACGCCCCTTTTAGTGATACTCAACGCGCCTGGCTTGGCGGTTTTTTCGCCGGCATGCATAGCCATATGTTGCAAAGCGCCGGTAGTGTCAATCAAGCGAACGCCCGCACCTTGCACATTCTTTATGGTACTCAGACCGGCAACTCCGAGTCGCTGGCTAACGACGCCGCCAATGCAGCCAAAAAACATGGCTTGCAACCGGTCGTCAAAAGCATGGATGAAGTCGAAATCGGCCAATTGCCGCAAATGCAATACTTGCTGATCATTACCAGTACATACGGTGAAGGCGCTATGCCGGACAACGCCGAAATGCTTTGGGAAGCGGCCAATAGTGATGCCGCGCCGCGCCTGGACAACGTCAATTATTCGGTATTGGCCCTGGGAGATACCAGTTACGACTTGTTCTGTCAGGCTGGAATAGACTGGGATAACAAACTGGCGGCTCTGGGCGCCAAACGCTTATTCGACCGTGTCGATTGCGACGTGGACTTCGAAGCCCCAGCGGAAAAATGGCTCAGCGAAGTGATTCCGTTGATGGCGGAAGGCGCCAGCACTGTTGCGGTAGTCGATACCGAAACCCAAGCTGCCAAATCGGTTTACAACCGCAAAAACCCATTCCCAGCCAAAATGCGCGTCAACCGCATTGTCACGGCATTGGATTCGTCGAAAGAAACCCGACATTACGAAATTTCTATCGATGGCTCCGGTCTCAGTTACGAAGCCGGCGACGCACTGTGCGTGATACCGACTAACTGCCCGGACTTGGTGGCGCAGATCGTAAAAGCCATCGGCTGCACCGGCGCGGAGGACGAACCTGTCAATGGTGAGTTAATGAAGCTATCGGATGCCTTACGCACGCATTTCGAGATCAAATTACCCAGCAAAGAACTGGTTGAGGAAATCGCCAGCCGGTCCGGCGATCAAGAGTTAAATGCCTTATTGCTGTCCGGTGACAAGGAAAAACTGTCCGACTACCTGTGGGGCCGCGACATACTCGATCTGCTGTTGCAATTCCCCGGCGTGGAATTTTCGGCCGCCGAATTTTTGCGTTTATTAAAACCGTTGCAACATCGCGCTTACTCCATCTCCTCCAGCGGCAAGAAACATCCGGACAGCGTGCATCTGACAGTCGCCAGCGTGCGCTACGACGCGCATGGCCGCCAGCACAAAGGCGTTTGCTCCACCTATCTGGCGGATTTGGTGAATGAAGAAACCGATGTACGGATATTCTTCACCCCCAACAACAACTTCCGCGTGCCGGCCGATGATAGCCTGCCCATGATTATGGTTGGACCCGGCACCGGTATCGCGCCGTTCCGCGCCTTCCTGCAAGAGCGCGAATTCCGCAAAGCCTCCGGCAAAAACTGGCTGTTTTTCGGTGACCGCAACGCTTCGACCGATTTTATCTACCGTGAGGAAATCGAAGCGATGCAATCCAGCGGCTTGCTGACCAAGCTGGATTTAGCGTTCTCACGCGACCAAGCGGAAAAAATTTATGTGCAGGATCGCATGAAAGAGCATGGTGCCGAACTCTACGCCTGGCTGGAACAAGGCGGCTACTTCTTCGTTTGCGGCGACGCTTACCGGATGGCCAAAGACGTCGATCAAGCCCTGCACGATGTGATCCGCGAGCATGGCAAGAAAACTTTGGTCGAGGCGGTTGAGTATGTCAACCAATTGAAAAAAGACAAACGCTACGTCAGAGACGTTTATTGATCGGAGATCGGTTCACGGGCTCACCTCAGTCAACCCGTGAACCACCCACTATAGAAGTTCCTCAGGGCACTTAATCGATAGTCATCCGCTGTCCGCTTTTTTTCAGCTTCTTCGCTAGATTCAGCGTCAATATGCCGTTCTCGTAACGGGCTTTGCTGGCTTCCTCGTCAATCTCGGCGGATAGTTGAAAGCTGCGCGACACTTCACCGAAATAGCGCTCACTACGCAGCAATTTATCGTCTTTATTTTCGGTATCCAGCTGACTGATTTGCGCACGAATGGCAACCACGTTGCCGTCGATATCCACATGGATATTCTCTTTACCCGCGCCCGGAATTTCGGCTTGGACAATAAACTCAGATGGATTTTCCTTCACATCCACTTTGATTTGCGCCGGCAAACCGTCACCGTGCAGCGGTTTAATGTAATAACCGGGATTAACATCGCGAAACAGTTCGTCAAACAGACCGCGACTAACAAATGGGCTTAAGTTACTCATGTCGATTCTCCTCTTTGTTGCATGTAAAAACCTGAATGGTTCTATGCCAATATGGTGTTAGACCACAAGAAATTCAAGAGAAAGACACTTAAAAAACAGCAGACAATCGCTGAAAAAAATGGCTTAAAGAACTAAAGGCGCATTAGTTATTTCGTTGGGATTTTCTTTATTTAACGCCGGAAAATGCTGTTGCAATTGCGCCGTGATAAGGGCAATCCCCTCGATCACGCCTAATTCGAATCGGCCTGCCCTCAACTGCGCTTCCATCTGTTCGCAAATCCGGGCCCAAACCGCTTCGCCAACTCTGGCGTGTATACCGCGATCAGCAACAATCTCTACATCACGATCAGCGAACAGCAAATAAATCAGCACGCCGGTATTGTGTTCCGTATCCCAGATTCGGCATTGTGAAAATACCTCAAGCGCGCGTTGTCTCGGCGTAACACCCTGCAATAACTCGCCTATCTCCAGCGCACTTTCCACCACAAAACGAATTTCACCCAAGTGCGATGTTTCGCTTTCAGTGATTGCCGCTTCGATGGCTTGCAAACTGCGCTTGGAAAACGCCAGACGCACACGCCAAGGACCACTAAAAACATGCTTTAGAAATCTGATCACTTGCATGGTCTACCATCTCCCCGACGCACCGCCGCCGCCAAAACCGCCGCCTCCGCCGGAGAATCCGCCTCCCGACCCGCCGCCAAAATCGTCATCGTCGTAAAAATTGTCGTTTTGCCGGCCGCGAAACGCACGTCTGCCATTGCTAAGCGAAACCATGAACGCAAACAATGCCGCAAGGCATACAACCAGCCAACCCGCGTTCAATAGCCAAGCGATAATACCAACCACGCTGCCGTTGATTATCCCGCCGAGAAAGCTTCCAAACAGAGTCCGTAAAATCCAAGCACCGGCCACCGCTAGAAACACCAAGAGGGGCAGTAAACGTTGCACTCGCCCATCGAGAAACGATGCTTGAGGGGCAGGCAGTGGCACACCATCAAATATTCCGATCAGGCTATCCACGCCGGCATTAATACCTTCCGCATAGTCGCCCTGCCGAAAATACGGAATCATGATGTCGTCAATAATCCGCTTGGCCAATACATCCGGCACCACACCCTCCAAGCCGTAACCCACTTCGATGCGCGTGGCGCGGTCGTCCTTGGCCAGCAACATCAATATGCCGTCATCGACACCCTTGCGGCCCAGACGCCATTGTTCGACCACGCGAATAGCATATTGCGCAATGTCTTCCGGCTGGGTAGTGGCAACGATCAATACCGCAATCTGGCTGCCTTTTTGTTGCTCAAAAGCCTGTAAGCGTTGTTCCAGCTCGATTCTTTGCTGTGTGGATAAGGTAGCGGTCATATCGGTGACACGCTGTTCAAGATTGGGCACTACTTGCTCGGCATTTACGGCCGCCTCAAACAGACAAACCGCCAGGAATAGGGCGACCCAAAACCCTGAAAAATCAGCTGTCTTCCACATCTTATTTACCAAAATCAACCACTGGCGCAGTCGAAATGGCTTTCTCATTTTCAACGGTGAACGATGGCTTGGTTTTGTAGCCAAACAGCATCGCAGTCAGATTGCTGGGGAAGGAGCGCACGGTGATGTTGTACTCCTTGATCGCGGCGATATAACGATTGCGTGCCACGGTGATGCGGTTCTCTGTACCTTCCAATTGCGCTTGCAGATCGCGGAAATTGGCGTCGGCCTTCAGTTGCGGATAATTTTCAGATACCACCATCAAGCGCGACAAAGCAGAGCTCAATTCTCCCTGCGCCGCTTGAAACTTGGCAAAAGCCTGTTCGTCGTTCACCAATTCCGGCGTCACTTGCATGCTGCCCACTTTGGCGCGCGAAGCCGTCACGGCTTCCAATACGTCCTTTTCATGTCCTGCGTAGCCTTTCACCGTGTTCACCAGATTCGGTACCAAATCCGCGCGGCGCTGATATTGATTCAATACTTCCGCCCAACCGGCATTGATTTGCTCATCTTGCGTTTGAAAGGTGTTGTAACCGCAACCGGGCAGCATCAATGTCGCGATTAGAAGAAAAACCGTTAGTATGCTTTGCATCGTCCACTCCGTGAATAGAAAAATTTTTAATTATTCACAGCAGCATAACACGCAGGCACTTACGTCACGCCAAACGTCAGACTTTGATCCTTATGCCCGCTTCCGCAACACCAATAGCCGATTATTGGCCGGCATGGCGTGGTCGGCCTGTAAGGTCAAACCGATGTGTTCGGCCAAGGCCATGATCGCCTCGAAGTCCTTGATACCGCTGCGCGTATCCCGTTCTTTCAACCATAGGTCGAAACGGGCATTGCTCTCGCTGGTATATGCACCGGCATAATTAAACGGGCCGTAGATACACATCGTCGCGTCGGTACTCAAATAGTTGGTTAACCGTTTGAATAGCAGCTCTACTTCGTCGCTGCTCATGATGTGCAAGGTATTTGCGGTAAACAGCGCGTCGATTTGCGCGCACGGCCACTGCAAATCCCCCACATCCAAGCTTAGCGGCGGCAGTAGATTCGCCAGCTGCGCCTCGTCCCGCCATAACTGGATCCCCGGCAGATTCTCCGGCCTATCGGTAGGCTGCCAGGTCAGATGCGGCAGGTTCTCGGCAAAATGGCAGGCATGCTGGCCGGTACCGCTGCCGATTTCCCAAACTGTCATCGGTTGGTCAAAGACCGTTTTGAGAATCTGTAAAATCGGTTCCTTGTTGTTCTCGCAGGCTTGAGAAAACGGCTTCTCTGTCGTCATGGGCAATGATTTGATGGTATGTTGGGGCTTTAACTCTACTAAGATTAAAAATGGAAGTAAAACAAATCGCCAGCATGGCGCAAATCGAAGCCACGGCATGGAATCGACTGTGCGGACCCGACTATCCTTTTTTACGCCACGAATTTTTAGCCGCACTGGAACAAAGCGCCGCCGTTTGCCCGCAGACCGGCTGGGAAACCGCACATTTATTGGTTTTCGACAATGAAAAATTGTTGGCGGCATTGCCGCTGTATTTAAAAACCCATTCCTGGGGCGAGTATGTGTTCGATCAGCAATGGGCTCAAGCTTATCAACAGCATGGCTTGGCTTATTACCCGAAATTAATCAGCGCGATCCCGTTTACCCCTTGCCAGGGACAGCGACTGCTATTCGCAGCGGATGCGGACCAAACGGCAATCTGCGCTTTGTTATTCAGTTTTATCCAACAACTTGCCGAACGACAGGGTATTTCCTCGTGGCATTGTTTATTTCCCAAACCTTCCCAGCTTGAGCTGCTGAGATCTTTAGGTTTAAGCGTCCGCGAGGGCGTGCAGTTTCAGTGGTTTAATCGTGGCTACGCGACTTTTACGGACTTTTTACAAACCCTAAGCGCCGACAAACGCAAGATGATTAAGCGTGAACGACGCCGGTTAGCGGAACAAGGTATTGAGCTATTGCGTGTTCCGGGGACGGAGGTTACCGAGATCCAATGGCAGGTGTTTTTCCGCTTTTACGCACTGACCTACTTAAAACGCAGTTCCGAACCTTATCTCAATCTAGCGTTTTTCAAACAAATTGCGCGAACCATGCCAGAACAGTTGTTGCTGGTTCTGGCAATGAAAGACGATAGATACGTCGGCGCAGCCTTGAGTTTTATCGGCGCGGATACCTTGTACGGCCGATATTGGGGATGCGATGCAGAATACAACGCCCTGCATTTCGAAGCCTGCTATTACCAGGGCTTGGACTACTGTATAGAACACGCCTTGGCGCGTTTTGATTCCGGCGCGCAAGGCGAGCACAAAATCTCCCGCGGCTTCGAGCCGGTCACTACCTACTCCACGCATTGGTTAAAGGATGCCGGTTTTGCCAAGGCCGTGGCGCAATTTGTAGCCCGGGAAAAACAGGCGATTGCGCATTACAAGCAAGACGCGGCGAATTACCTGCCGTTTAAACGAGCCCAATAAAACAGTGCTGCGTCAGCTTTTTTCCAGCTCGGTTTGACAAGGCAAACAATACTGGCAGGCAATCGCCTGACGCCGAGCTTCCGGAATCGGCTCCCCGCATTCCTGGCAATGGCTGGCCGATTCGCCCGTATAGATAGCTTTACGTGTCTCGGCGACGAAAAGCTCGGTCATCTTGTCCATTCTTTCCAGAATGGCATCGGTACCACCCGCCCAGGCTGTGGACATTACTGCTGCTCCTGAATCTGCATAATTTTGCTTTAACGATGGGCTTCCACCCACGCACCAAAAGCCTCAAACGGCATCGGCTTGCTGAACAAGTAACCCTGCGCCAAGTCGCACCGGTAAGTGCTGAGTTTTTCGATGATTTCCTGAGTTTCCACACCTTCGGCAGTCACCTGCAATCCTAAGTTGTGCGCCAAGTTGATGGTGGCTTTAACGATGACTGCATCGTTTTCGCTGTGCAACAAATCGACAACAAAGGATTTATCGATTTTTAATTCCGTTAACGGCATGCGTTTTAAGTAAGCCAGTGACGAATAACCCGTACCAAAGTCGTCGATAGACAATTTGTAGCCCATTTCATTCAGGCGCTGAATCACTTCCATGGCCCGCTCCGGATCGGTCATGATGGAGCTCTCGGTAATCTCCAGCATCATCCAGCCGGGTTTGATATTGGCTGCCGCCGCCACACCGGCCATCACATCCGGCAGCTCAGGATCGTGTAAATCCTTGGCGGACAGATTGACGGAGATAATCAGTTCCCAGCCGCGCTTGCGCCATTCCGCGCAGTGTTTGAACGATTGTTTCAGCATCCAGGCAGTCAAATGCTTGATCACCCGGGTTCTTTCGGCCATGGGTATAAATTCATCCGGCGCGATAAAACCATGCTTAGGGTGTTGCCAACGTACTAAGGCCTCGGCACCGTAAACTTGCCCGGTTTGCACCGACACCTTGGGTTGGTAATAAACATGTAATTGCTCTTTTTCGATAGCCTGGCGCAGCTCGCTCATCAGCGTTAAACGGCGCGGGCTGTGATCGTCGTAAGACGGCGCGTAAGTGGTGTAACCTTCGTGCGATTGGCCGGCTACGAATAATGCCACGCCGGCTTTTTGCACCAAGGTATCGACATCGTCGCCATGCTCGGGAAAATTGACGATACCAATATTGCTGTGGATTACCAGACTCAGACGCTCGACTTTAAAGGCCGGATCCAGAGCAGCCTGGATATTTTTCGCCAATGTCAGGCCGGCAGTTTCGTTATCCACCGCCGACAACAACACGCTGAAAATATTGCCGTCGATACGGGCAACGCTATCGGTGCCCAACACCACGCTTTGCAGGCGCGTGGCTATCTGTTTCAAAATCAAGTCGCTGCTGTTACGGCCCAGCGTGTCGTAAACTTCCTTAAAATTGGCAACTTCCACCAACAAGATAGACAGCATTTTATTTTGATTGCCGGCGGCTAACATCGCTTGTTCCACCCGGTCGTAGAACAATACCCGGTTAGGTAGGTCCGTTACCGAGTCGTGGGTGGTGGAATAACTGACTTGTTTTTCTAATGATTCGGCGCGAGAGCGCAGTTCCTGGGTCTGGTCCAAAATCATCGCCCCGGCTTGATAAGCGATGACCGAGCTGGAATATTGACCCCAAAATCCGAAAATGAACGGCAGTGCTTCAAGCATCCACAGACCGTAATTTTCGGTTTGCGCTTTAATAATGCCGTTTAAGGAAATTTCGCCGACGTAGTAATAACTCAAGGCCAACAGCGCACTGAGAATGCTGGCAATGGCGATAGCCACACCTTGATAAGTGGTTTTAGATACCTCGCTTTTCAGCACGCGAACATTTTCGTTCAGTATGTTTTTGGCGGGTATCATCTGTTTCTCGGCGTCTGTTTCATGAATTTGCTATCGTCGTTTAGCTTTTGCCGACCAAGCTTTGCAAGCTGGGAACCTCGACAAAATTCACTAAATATAGTTAGCCAAAACGTTAATTACAAACCTAAGCCTCTTAAACCACCATCTCGGCTTGCAGCAATTTAATCTGATCCCTGATCCGCGCCGCATCTTCAAATTCCAGATTTTTGGCGTGCTGATACATTTTTTCTTCCAGTTGCTTCAAGGCCTTGGCGGCTTGCTTGGGCGTCATAGCCTTGTAATTGCCGGCCGGCTCGGCGACTTTCGCTCTGGCGTTGGAAATGGAACCGCCGGAACCGGGTATCGATAACTCCAAAATATCGGTAACCGATTTGAATATGGTTTTAGGCTGGATATTGTGCTGTTTATTAAACGCTTCCTGCTTATCGCGGCGCCGTTCGGTTTCGTCGATAGCCAGTTGCATCGAACGAGTAATCTTGTCCCCGTAAAGGATTACCTTGCCATTTGCATTGCGGGCGGCACGGCCTATGGTTTGGATTAACGAAGTCAGCGAACGCAGAAAACCTTCCTTATCCGCATCCAGAATTGCTACCAGCGACACTTCCGGTATATCTAAACCTTCCCGTAGCAAGTTGATGCCGACAAGCACATCGAACACACCCAGCCGCAAGTCGCGGATGATTTCCACCCGCTCCACTGTTTCGATGTCCGAATGCAGATATCGCACTTTGACGCCGTGTTCCATCAGATAATCGGTCAAATCTTCCGACATGCGTTTGGTTAAGGTGGTGACCAACACCCGCTCCTGGATGGAGGTGCGTTTAGTGATTTCTGACAACAAATCGTCCACCTGACTGGTCGCCGGCCGCACTTCGACGATGGGATCGACTAGGCCGGTCGGGCGCACTACCTGCTCCACCACCGCGCCGGAATGTTCTTTCTCGTAAGTACTGGGCGTGGCGGAAACATAGATACGCTGGCCGCAGATTTGTTCGAACTCTTCGAAGCGCAATGGCCGGTTATCCAGGGCTGAAGGTAATCTAAAGCCATATTCCACCAAGGTTTCCTTGCGCGAGCGGTCGCCTTTATACATGGCGCCAATCTGCGGCACGGTGACATGGCTTTCGTCGATGATCACCAAGGCATCCTTGGGCAAATAATCGAACATCGTCGGCGGCGATTCGCCGTCTGCGCGATTGGACAGATGCCGGGAATAGTTCTCGATGCCGGAGCAGTAGCCCACCTCCATAATCATTTCAATGTCGAACAGCGTGCGCTGCTCCAGTCGTTGCGCTTCCACCAGTTTATGGTTGTCGCGCAATTGCTCCAAACGTTCGGCCAGTTCGATTTTGATTTTTTCCACAGCGGTCAGCAACTGATCGCGCGGCGTCACGTAATGGCTTTTTGGATAAAGCGTAAAGCGAGCCAGACGCTGTGTGACTTCGCCGGTCAGCGGGTCGAACATCGACAACCTTTCGATCTCGTCGTCAAACAACTCGATACGCAGGGCTTGTTCTTCCGACTCGGCTGGAAACACGTCGATCACCTCGCCGCGCACCCGATATGTAGCGCGGCGCAGTTCGGTGTCGTTGCGGGTATATTGCATTTCCGCCAGACGGCGCAGGATGTCGCGTTGCTTGATCATATCGCCGCGCACCAGATGCAAGACCATCTGGAAGTAGGACTCCGGCTCGCCCAAGCCGTAAATCGCCGAAACGGTGGCCACCACGATGGTATCGCGCCGTTCCAGCAAGGCTTTGGTGGCCGACAAGCGCATTTGCTCAATATGCTCGTTAAGTGAGGCGTCCTTATCGATGAAGGTATCGGAGGCCGGAATATAGGCCTCGGGTTGGTAGTAGTCGTAATAAGAGACAAAATACTCGACGCTGTTTTCCGGAAAAAACTCCTTCATTTCGCCGTACAGCTGGGCCGCCAAGGTTTTGTTGGGCGCCATGATCATCGCCGGCCGCTGGGTTTGCTGTATCACATTGGCAACGGTAAAAGTCTTGCCCGAGCCAGTCACGCCCAGCAAGGTTTGATGCAATTCACCGTCGTTGATGCCTTCCACTAGCGCCGCGATGGCGGTGGGCTGGTCGCCAGCCGGTTGATAGCGGCTTTGTATTTTGAACGGTTTATGCGCCGGCCCCTTTTTTTGCGGCCGCGCTTCTTCCACGCCCAGAACACCCGTGATCGCCGACTGGCTAATCTCCATGCGCCGTTTATCGCTCATGCCCTACCCTCTGCAATTTGGTTCAACACCGGCTTATTTACAAGCCGTTTCCGGCTGGTCGTGACCCAAGGTATCCAGCTCGGTCTTCGGATGCAAAAATCCTTCGACCGGCGCCACGCTAACTAAAGATCGCGGTGCGGCCAATAATACCGGTTGCCGCAATTGACCGTCCCAAGGGCGGAACGACAGGGGCACGCCTTTGTAACCCTGCAACGCAAACGCTTCGGAGAAGACATAATCCTTAATCGCCTGAGTTTGATTGGACTTACTGCGGACGCTGGCCTCGCCTATCGCCCGCACCGCCAGATAAGCCGCGTAATCTTGTTCTTCCATCCAGCGGCCGGCGGTGTCCTTGAAGCGATTTTGCAATTGCACCGCGCCCCATTGTTCGTGGGTTCTGTGCCAGGCGGTGGCAACCAAACCCTGCGTGCCGATCACGGGACGCGGTTTCCAGGTCCGATAATCCAGATATTCGCCAAACAAGCCTTGCTCGTCGGCCACCACCAACACATCGTAATCGTCTACTTGCGTGAACACCGGCACGTCGGATTGCGCGCTACGGCGGGCGTCGTAATCGTTGGTCCAGGCTTTTTCCGCGACCAGTTTGATACCAAACTTCTTGGCCGCGCGTTTAATAGCCGCTGCGTATAACTTGTCTTCCGGCGTGGGACCTATCACCAAAAACCAGTTTTGCCAGCGCTTCTTTAACATATATTGCGCCAGTGCATCGGCACGCATGGCTCGGCTGGGCAATATGTGCAAAACCTGATGGCGGCAATCCGTGTTGCGCAACTCGTCGTCGCTGGTAGAAGCATCGAACAGCAATTTGTTTTTCGCCGCCGGCAAATCGGCGAGCTTGTTTAATTGGTCTGGCTGCACGTTCAACACCACCAAACCAACATCGTCGCCTAATTGATTGAAGGCCTGCTGCAAATCGCCGCCCACCGGCACCACAACCTGCTTTAACTCGTAGTGCTGGCCGGTAAATTGCCCGGTGGTATTGTTGTCGGCAATCGCCAATTCGGCACCGATCTGGCCTTTGTTCTGGATAAACGGATCAAGATTGGACAAGGCAGCCGGGGCGGCTCTTTCCTGACTAAAATAGCCGATTTTGATTATCTGCTTGGCAGGCTCGGCGGGTTTGCTGATCTGCGGTTTGGCGGGTGCAGCTTTCTTGGCAGGCGCGGCAATAGCGCTGCTGATAGGCAACGCGGCGAGCCAACAATAACAAAATGAAACAATCGCTATTTTTTTCATAATCCGGTTCGGAACGATATAAAAGCCTTATTTTAACGGATTCGCTTTGGCTGGGCTTGGTCAATAATCGTATTGCCTCATAGAAAAAGGTAACCGAAGTATCAGAGTCGTTGCCTCACATTAGAGGTAACCTGGACTTGTGAAAAAATGAGTTTCAATTGTTGCTCAATGGCGGCCTTAAGAGCAAATGGATTGAGTTTGGCATGATGTTCCTGGAGAGTCTGTTTGGTGGTTTCCGGAATGTCAGGATGATTGATCACCCGTTGGTAAGGGGTTTGCGGGGCATGGTATTTTTTCACGACTTTGGCGCCGTCTCGGTGTTTTTTCCGCAGTTTCAGACTGGGACAGAAATGATTCTGCAAAGGGCACCAAAGCGTGCTGTAGACCGCGTTCATCAACGGCACCAGCGCGGCATTATCCAGCCGGTCGTAGCCGAATAATTGCCTGGCGTGAGTCCAGTTTTTCTGCTCGACGTGGGCATTGTCGTTTTTCTTGTAAGGCCTGGAGCGGGTAAACGCCGGCTTTTGCGGGTGGTCGGTGAAATAGCGAACCAGGTGATGATTGAGAAATTCAGAACCATTGTCGCAATCGAAGCCTTTCAAAGGGAATGGCAACAGGTTCTCGATGGCCTGAATCTGTTCCAGGATACCTTGCGAGCCTTTATTCCAGGTGGCCCGGCATTCGGTCCAGCCGGTGACAATGTCCGTCATCGTCAGGCTCCAGACGAAATCGCCGGCCAGCGAATTGCCACAGTGAGCGACAGTATCGGCTTCGACAAAACCGGGCTGGGTCTCGTCCCAGTGATGAGTGCGGATGGGAATCTGGGTTTTCAACAGAGACCCGGGTTTGGTGCCGGACAAGCCTTTGGGGTGCTGGACGCGCAAGGGTTTGAGCAAGCGATCCAAGGTCGCCGCCGACACCTTGAGCAAGTCGGCGCGCACGCCATCCGCCAAGGGGCCGTATTGATCTTCGTAATGAGGCAGCCAGATCGGTATCGCGGCTTTCAGGCGCTTGCCGCACAGTTGATCGCTAGCAAACCAGATGCGCTTCAATGGCTCCAGCAACACCTCGGCTTGATATTTCCGCTTGGGGCCGGGCCGTTTGCTAGGCGAAGCGGTTGGCTTGGCTTTTCGATTCAGCAAACGAATCGCGTACTTACGGGCGTAGCCGCAGACTTCGCAAAACTCGTTCAGGATCGTTTGTTTCGTGGCCCTATCACTTTGTCGATAACGTTTTTGGATAGCCTGTAAATAGGCTCGTCGTTCGTGTTTTCCCATGGTGGTAACCCGCTTGATTTCGGTTACACACAATGTGAAGCAACGACCCGTTTTTAATGACCCCTTGGGTTACTTTTAATTTGAGGCAATTCGATAATCGTCACGCTCTATTGAATTTTAACGGTTTAACATCAATACTTAGCCACCTTTACATTTGCCGCGCTTGCCATGTCTGAGCCAGATTTCTCTTTAGATTTTCTCGATCAAGAGGTCACGATTGATAGCTCATGGTCTAACAAACGCAGTGCGGTTCGTTATCGACGCAACGACATCCGTGCCGCCGTCAAAGTCAAAAGTATCTGGTTTCCACGCCTGTTTCCGGTCGTGTTGCGGGATGTGAGTAGCCGCGGCGCGGCGATATTCAGCGAAAAAAAACTCGGCAAGAATCAGCGGATATTCCTGTATTTATTGTTCGCCGACGGCAAGCGTTTCGATATACCCGCGCTTGTTGTCCATTGCGACCGGGAAAACGGCCGTTACGGCATCAAGTTCGACAACATTGAAAAACATTTGGCAGAGCATTTACTGCACACCCAAACCGATCTGCTATTCAGCTAAGCGCAAAACAATATGCCAATACTCAGTGAAATTTATATATACCCAGTCAAATCGCTGGCCGGCATTCGCGTAGAACACTGGCCGGTCGACCACAAAGGCTTGCTGTACGACCGAAAATGGATGCTGATAGACGGCGATAGACAGTTCCTGAGCCAGCGCCGCTTACCCAAAATGGCCTTGATTCAAACCCGCATTGCAGATCAACAGTTAATTTTGTCGGCTCCCAATCAAGCGGACCTAACACTGCCTTTGCAATCGGAAGACGGCGACGACATTGAAGTGGTAGTCTGGCACGACGTTTGTGTCGCCAAAACCTGTGGCGCTGTTGCCGATGCCTGGCTGAGCGATTTTTTACAAACCGAGTGCCGGCTGGTTTACCAAAGCGATGACGATATTCGCCAGGTCGATCCTAACTATGCTTTAGAAAGCGATCAAACGTCGTTTTCCGACGGATTTCCGTTTTTGATTGTGTCGGAAAATTCCTTAAACGCCCTCAACCAAGCCATGCCGTTGACAATTGACATGATTCGCTTTCGGCCCAATCTAGTCGTCACCGATTGCGACAGCTACGCCGAAGACACTTGGCGACGGCTTAGCATCAACGATATTAGTTTTAGATTACCCAAACCCTGCTCGCGCTGCTCGGTGCCCACTATAGACCCGCTGACCGCCGAAACCGGCAAAGAACCCTTGACGACGCTGAATCGTCTGCGCAAATGGCAAAACAAAGTCTATTTTGGGCAAAACGCCTTGCACGATAAACCCGGCAGCTTGGCAGTCGGCCAGACCGTGCTGATCCATGAAATCGGCGAACCGCAGCCTCCGCTATCCCCAACTTAGAAAATCCCGCACTTTCATTACTCCTCGTCCGGCGATTGCCGGTTCGCCAGTCACGCCGTCAATGGTGGTATCCGCGCATTTGGGTGCTTCCCATGTAGAGCTTTGTTTACCTGTTTGTCGAAGCTGTTCGCCTGGCTAATCGGTGCTTTTGCAGTTTTACATCAGTTTGACAAAGCCTTCCTCTGCTTATTGAGTAATGGGTATTTCCAAGCTAAAAAGCCTACTTTCAATTACCCGCTCTATCGAGCTAAGCAATAAATCAAACCCCACCTCGAAATAAAAACGATATTTCGTACTTCATGCGACATATCGTGCCAAAACGCTTCCACAGCAATTATGCATGCTGACTCCTCCTGCCAAGCACAGCCATAAAATATCTTTAAAAACATAAAGATAAATTATTTTCCCGCACAAAATTAATAACTGGCATAAGAATTGGCTATTAATTCCCGTAATACAATTTTTTGAATAAAACAGAAGTAAGTTAATTCAATTTATATGGCAATTTAGCAGCATGAGAAATTGTTTTAATCGACTGCATTTAAATACTTACTAGACGCCTGCATTTTGCACGCAACAAGTCATTAATATAAATATATTACCGCCAAATCTAATCAAATAAAGAGGTATCAATATGGAATCAATTCAATTTAAAAAGAGTTTCGGTAGCGATTTTAAGAAGCTACCTACAAACCACGGTTGCCGGGTTCGCAATGTCGCATTGGCTATCACATTGCTGCTCGGCGCCCATTCCGGATGGGTGTCGGCCGCAGCTTTTGACAGCAATATTGTAATTCGCGGTTCGGCCGAGTTTGATAGCCTCGGTTCCCCAGCTGAGCCGATAAACGCCATCCAGACAGGCTCGCTGACCAGCATTATCGCCGGCTCTACTTCCACCACCACGCTGGTGGGGTCCACGGTCACAGGTCCTGACCCCTTGTCAGGCACCTTAAGCCAGATCGGCGATGGTTTTGGTATCAATTTAAACGCTAGCGGCACTGGCGGCGCCGAGCCCTCAAGCATCAGCCCGCTGTTCGGCGACTATACCTTTTCGATTGAGAACAAGTCTGCCGTGGATAGTTTTGTGGTGAACTTGCAATTCCAATACAGCCATCAAGTCGAAGCCACCGACACACCGCCACTAAACAATGACGGCGAATTCGCACAGTCCATAATTGGCTTTTACAAAGCCGATGGCAAGGAACTGGCGTTTTCTAAAATTATTTCGGATCCCGTTCGCGGTAACGAAAAATTCATACCCAGTAATCCGAATACCAATATCGCTACCGGTAAAGGCGGCCTGGTATCCGACGTCGGCACTCTGCTGCTGTCGTTTCTATTAAACCCTGGCGACTTAATCAGCTTTGGCGATAGCAACCCCGATCTATTCATATTCGGCGGCGCGGACTCCGGCAGATTTTCGATAAATGCGTCCAGCCTGATTACAGTCGATTCGGTCACCAAGCAAACCAACAACACGGTACCGGAGCCGGAAACCCTGTGGTTGCTGGCTATCGGCTTGATCTCAGTCCTTACCAGCAAACGCCGTCACTACGCTTTCAATTAATTTCAACTCAATTTAAAGGTACTCAACATGTCAAAAGCATTCAATAAACCACTCTTGAAACTCGCCATGATCGCTATCACCGGCTTACCAGTATCAGCCTCGGCTTGCGGTTCCGACCCCTTTCTCGGCGAGATTTGCACATTTAGCTTTAACTTTTGCCCGCGCGGTTATCTGGAGGCCGCCGGACAGACGCTGAGCATTGCGCAAAACACAGCCTTGTTTTCATTATTGGGTACGCAGTATGGCGGTGATGGACAAACAACATTTATGCTACCGGATCTGCGCGGCCGTTCGCCAATCGGGGTCGGACAAGGTCCGGGGCTATCGCCAATATCGATTGGCCAAGAAATCGGCATAGACTTTGTAACCCTACAACCAAGCCAAATGCCTTTACACTCCCATGGTGCGCAAACTTTTTTAGATAACGTTTCCGCTACGATTGACGCAGTAAGTACAGCCGGCAATAAGAGTACGCCCTCCGGCAATGTATTGGCGGCCTCGACATCGAGAGATAATATCTATTCAAGCGATGCCCCCAACGCTTCCCTAAAGGCAAACATCATAAAATTTACGGGTAGGCCAACCACTTCCGTTCAGCCTGCGGGACAAAGCCTGCCTTTTGATAACCGTTCACCTGCTTTGGGTATCACTTACTGTGTAGCCACACAAGGTATTTTTCCTGGCCGAAATTAACGGCTGGAATCTTATAAATCTGCCCTGTTAATCGCAAATAGTCTGAAGTGATATTCACGACACATAGTGCCCACGCAAAAAAGTGGGCACTATGTAGCTAGGCAAAACACGCTGCTGACTGAGCCACATGATCAACCCTTAGCCGGGTAAGCAAAAACCGGTTTACCCGAGTTTAAATCCCACAAAAAAACCGCCTGCACCGCTAACACCCCGGCTGGTAAACACCGCCAGCCGATCCAGCAAGAAACTGCCGGATTCCTTGGCAGCCTCTGCGGCTGAGCTAGCCGCATTTTCCAACGCCATATTGTTGATGTTGATAAGATCGTAATATTCGGCAACGAACAATATCGACACAATCGCCCCACCGACAAACAAGGCCGTGCGCAGCATTTTTTTGGCGAAATAGCCAATCGCCATTCCCAAAATAAACGGTGCGCCTAAATTACCCAGCAAAAAGGCTTCGGAAAAAATATCGTTGGATGCGTGTGTTTCAATGGCGTTATTCATAAAATCCAGTCGTAAAATGTTTAAAAATTTTCGACGATTTTATAACGAATCCGGCAACATAGCGCATTTACTGCGCAGCAACATCTAAGCCGCCTGCGACGCATAACACGGGCCGGCAAGCGCCTCTGCCGCTATGGCTTGTAAGTCAATCACCCTATCCACCGACGCGATGGTTTCCGGGCGATGGGCGATGATGATACGGGTCAGTTTTAGTTGCTGCACCGCGCCGTTCACCAGTTTTTCGCGGGCCACGTCCAAGTGGCTGGTAGCTTCGTCCAGCACCAAAATTTTCGGGCGTTTGTATAAAGCGCGGGCCAGCAGCACCCGTTGTTTTTGCCCGCCGGACAACACCGTGCCCATGTCACCGATCAGTGTGTTGTAGCCCATGGGCATGGTCATCACATCCTGATGCACCGCCGCCAGTTGCGCGCAGGTTTCGATCCAGGCTTGATCCGGTTCCGGATCGAAAAAACAGATGTTGTCGGCAATCGAGCCGGCGAACAATTGATCTTCCTGCATCACCGCCGCCACCATATTGCGGTAATCGTGGCTGTCGATGCGGTTTAAGCGCACGCCGCCGATCAGGATTTCGCCTGCGCTGGGCTGTAACAAACCCAAGATCAGTTTGGCCAGCGTGGTTTTGCCGTAACCGGACGGGCCGATGATGGCCACCGACTCGCCTTCGGCAAAATCCAGATTCAAATTTTTCAGCACCGGCGGCTCGGACGGCGCATAACTGAAATCCAGATTGCGGATTTGGATCGATGCCGCCAGTTGCTCGTGACGGGCACCGCTAACATGGTCATCTTCGGCTTCCGCCAACGCAATATCGGCAACCCGCTCCGTGTGTAAACCCAGCATCTTAAATTCGATGCCTTTTTCGATGAAGCTACCTACCCTATGGGTGAACTGGTCTTTAAACGACATAAACGCAAACAGCATACCCACCGAAAAGCCGCCATCCAGAATAAACAAGGCACCCAGCCAGATCACCGCAATATTTTCCACCCCAAACAACAAGCTGTTCAACGCCCGGTAAATGATATTGAGCTTTTGCACGCGGATGCCGGCGTTGAAATGATCGACCATCAAATTTTGATACCCTTGCCGGCGTTGCAACTGGCGATTAAATAACTTCACGCTTTGCATGCCACGCACCGTTTCCAGCAGATTGGTTTGCTGCTTTGCGGCGCGCAGGATTTGCTCTTCGCTGGCCGCGCGTAATGGGGCGAACGACAACAAGCGCAATACTCCGTAAAGCAGCGCGGCCAAGCTGACGATAGCCGCAAGCTTCCAGCTGTACACCAGCATCATACCCAGTGTCACCAACGCCATCACGCCGTCAATAATCGCTTCCAGAAAGCTGGTGGTCAGGGTGCGTTGAATCACGTTTAAGGATTCGAAGCGCGAGACGATGTCGCCCAGATGCCGCTTCTCGAAGAAATTCATCGGCAGCTGCAATAAGTGTCCGAACAGATTGCTCATCATCTGCAAATTCACCGACGTACTGAGTACCAGCACCACCCACGAACGGAGCGCGGTAATGGCTATCTGAATCAAGGCCAGCAATAGAAATCCCAATCCCAATACCGTCAATAAATTGGTATCCCGGGCCACCACCGCGTTATCCACCACCAGTTGCATAAAAAAAGGCGCTACGATTGCAAACACTTCGATGGCTGCCGCCAATAAAATGATTTGCAAGGTAGCGCTGGAGGCACCGTTCAATCGGCCGATGAGGCGGGATAGCTTGATTTGTTGACGTTCGGTTTTGGCGGTAAAAGCTTGGGTGGGCTGCAACTCCAAAGCAATACCCGTGAAATGCTTGGAGACCTCGGTATAGGGTAAGTGGACGCTGCCTTTGGCCGGATCGAGTATCGTCGCCACGCCGCGTTTGACCTGGGTCAACACCACAAAATGATTGAAGTCCCAATGCAAAATAGCCGGCAGGCTAAGTCTGCTCAGTTCGTTCAAATCCACCCGCACCGGCCGCGAACCCAGATGCAATTGGTTGGCAATCTGGATCAGATGATTCAAGGTCGAGCCTTTCAATGACAGCGAAAACTTCTGTCTTAAACTGGCCAAATCCACCCGGTGCCCATGAAAATTAGCCACCATCGCCAGACAAGCCAAACCGCACTCGGCCGCTTCGGTTTGCAGGATCAGCGGCGTTTTTTGCCGGCCGGAAAAGTCGAGGATATGTTGCATAGTCATGATTAAACCCGTCCTAGAATGCTGTAAAGAGGATCGAACACCCATTCGATCAGGCGGCGATGATCCAGCCAAATATCCGCATCCAGCAGCATGCCGGATTGCAGCGGAATATCCTGGCGATAGGCTTGCACCGCTTGTTTGTCGATCTCGACAGTGACTCGGTAAACCGGCTCTTGCAACGTCACCGGCAAATCGGCTTCCTTGGGGGTAATCAAGGTTTTGGCAATTTCGACGATACGGCCTTGATGACTACCGAAGCGTTGATAGGGAAAGGCTTGATAACGCACCGAAACAGTCTGACCCTGCTCGACAAAGCCCACCGCGCTGGACGGCACCAATAATTGCGCTTGCAATTTGGCGCCTTGCGGCAGGATGGACAGCAAGGGATTGGCGGTCGTGGCGTTTTGTCCCTGCTCCGCCAGGATGGTGGTGACGGTGCCGTCGTGCGGCGCGGTAATCACGATGTTGCGGCGTGATTCGGATTCGGTGATGTTTTGCGCCAAACTCGAAATATTGCGTTCGATGGCCGCGCGCTGGTTTTTAAATTTCATTTGGCTACTGTCCGCTTCCAACTGCGTGGAGCGGATGTCTCGTTGTAAGGTCATCTGTACCCGTTGCAGGGCTTGCAGCTTGGCTTGGTGATCCAACCATTCATCTTGTTTTTGCTGCGCTTGCACGGCCGAAACGAATTTTGTGCTTAGCAACTGCTGATAGCGTTGCGAAGTTGCCGCGGCACCAGCCAGGCGCTGTTGCTGGGTGGTTATCTCACTATTGACTTGTTGCAACTCACGTTGCATGCCATGCAGTCTATCCAACACGGAGCGGTATTGAATCTGGTCGATTTGCTCTTGTTTGATGAGTTCTGTTTCCAGACTTTCCCGTCGCTGCTTCAATTGCTCTATCGCCGCGGCCTGAGCTTGCGGGGTTTCCCGTGAACTACTTTCGGTGGATAACACGAACAACGTATCGCCGGCTTTCACGGCTTGCCCTTCGCGGACATGTTTCTCGATCAAGGTGCCGGCCTGCGGTGCGTACACTTTAATTAAGCCCATGCTCGGCGACAAATAACCATTCACATGCGATTTGCGGGTGTATTCGCCCCAAAAGGCAAAGGCGACCAGCAGCAAAGCGCTGCTGAAGGCTAAAGCGGTGAGAAAGGCAAACGACAAGGATTCCACGTGAATAACCTCCCCTAAGGGCTTGTCTTTTTTAAAGTCCAAGGCTTGTTGTCGAAATAACTCATGTTTCATAGCGCCGTTTCCTTCTCACCCTTTTTGACATTGCGACCAAAACCCTCAGAGAACGCCGTAGTCGGCTGCCCGCCGCATGTCTTCGGTCGGCTTGAGGTTATTGGTCACCACTTGCGGACATCTAAAACATGCCGAGCGGCCTTCCTGTAGCCACCAACGACAGTCGGCACGAATCGCGCACACCGGCAATTGCTCGGTGACCGTCGGCGTAAAACGCACGACTTTTTCAGCCAGCCGGCATTTGGACTCCGCTTCCGCGTAGTGCCCGCAACCGGTGCAGGCGCACGGCGCGGAAAAGCGGAACACTTCCGCCGGACTGACAGGACCCGCCAGTTCGAGCAATTGCTCGGTCACCGGTTGCGGGGCAGTCAAATAAGCCATTTCAGGCTTATCCGCGGTGCCGGTCATTACGCCGATGACTTGAGCGCCCTCCCATTCCGGCTGCGCGCTGGGGCATAACACTGGGTTTTCCGAGGTCATGGCCTTATCAACCCAGCTGGGTTGCTCCTTGCAGGCCGCCCGCTAAGCCACCGGCCAAACCGCCGGCACCCTGATTGGTAATCACATTATTTAATCCTCTAAACTGATCGAACCAGGGGCCGCCAGCGATAATGCCTTTATTCAGCACCAAGCTTAACGAGGCGCCACCGCTAACTTGATCCAGTTGCGCCTGATTCAACTCAACGCCGGCAGCCTCGCGGGCTTGCAAAGCGCGTTCTATGCCTTGCGCGGCAAAGGCGGATAATTCATCGGCAGAAATTCGAGTGGTTTTGTTTGACATGACAGCTCTCCAAAAAATAAAAGATGACTTCAGGGAAGTGATTTAGCGAACTACTAAGCCAGCATTGGCTTTAATCACGAACGCCCCTGGATTGATGACCGGCCAGAATTTGCGGGGAAACTGACTTAAATCAGTGCCGACATCGACTAAACCGCCGGAAACTTGGCTGATTTCCTCAGGTTGCAACACCTTCAGACCTTGATCTAATTTGGATTTTTGAGACATTGTCTTTCTCCTTAAAAAAGTGATGAGGCCGGCACATAGCTGGCCCAACGACTGCGATACCGGCAGCATTGCTTGCCGGACCACATCCCCATCTACCGGTTTGTGAACTTGAGCGGGTATTGATACTTTAGGTGTTCGCCACCCTGGAAAGCTGTGAAAAATTCCACTGCGAATGGCGGTAGTTTTTCATTCGACAAGAATTCGTGCCGCTATGGCGGCCACGCTAAAAGCCGAGCTTGGCTGGATGCGTAATTTGCGAAACTTTTTTACCGGCTAAATTTAAAGATCGTCTTCAGCATCTACAATTATTATCGCGGCCCTAAAATACCGCTGGCCTAAATGCCTTTAGGGTAAAGGCTCTATCGAAGGCTTAAACCGCCTCAGGCTTCGACGAATGCAGCCCAAACGAGGCAGCAGCGATAAATTGGGCCGATTTGCATGACAATGTCTTTGATACAAATGACGGCATTTATAGAATTTGGCGGCTTTCCATAGCCAAACTGGTCGGGAGCTGCCGCTTACGCAATTGCCCGAACTCGACACAATTCCAGCTTTGCAGCGTACTGCCCAAGATGCGCTAACAAGATCACTTCACAGCGATAGCCATTGACCAAACAACCATGAATAACGCGCCTTCACCCGCGAAACAGACAACGTTATCCGAAGCAGTTGCTCCTTCATTTACCCGAGTTTTAATTTCCAATATCGTGGGTTTAGTGATGTTGCTTGGTCTGGCGCTGTTAATAGGCATGACTTGGCAAAGCGTCGCCAGCACTGAAGAAACTACCCGGCGGGAGGTAAAAGAAACCCTGGACCGCGCGACCGAGCGCCTGCAGATTTTGATTCGCGCGGCGGAGATGACAGCCGAATCCGCTGAACGTGCCGCGATAGCCCCGGAGGTAACGGGCGCCACTTTACAATCGACACTGGAATATTCGCTGGCGGCATTCGAACAACGCCCGGAATTAAGTTATCTGGGCATTTCCTTGGCAGCTTCAGGCGAATACGGCGCGTTGGAACGAACTGCAAATGGCGAGATTTTACTTTGGCTATTTCCGGGTGACCGCACGGAAGGCCCGCCTGCGCGAAAGTTCATATTGACCGAGCAGGGATTCGTGCTCCATCAACAGCTGTTTAACCAACACTACGATCCCCGCAGCGATGCGTTCTACGCAGCCGCTTTGCGCAGCCCGAGCGGCGATACCTGGGTTCCGGCTTACCGCTGGGCGGCGCCGTTTACAGGCAACGAGCCTTTGTGGGGCTTCAGCTACGGCAAAGTGCTGAAAGATGCGGGCGGTCGTTTGATCGGCGTTCTGGATGCTGACTTCGACATCCCGGCATTGAATAGCTTTCTAAGCGCCATAGGTACGGAATATCACTCCCGGTTTCAGGTCCTGGAGTTGGGAGCCGCTCCCCGCCTAATCGGCGATCCGTTGCAAGTAGGCCGAGCGCCGTTGCCCTTGCCTGCCGATTTGAGCCCTTTGCTGAATTTCACCGGCGAATTATTCCTAGACCGCATGCTATTGGAAGGCGAGCAACGCTGGGTTGCCGCCCGCCGCATGCCGCTGAAAGGCGGCATGTCTTGGTTGGTCATTACTTCGCGTAAAGTATCGTTTATCGAAGACATGCTGCGTCGCCAGTTGTATCAGGTGGGCGGTATGGGCGTGGCAATTACCGCAGGACTGGTGCTGGTCTCGATGCGCATGGCCCGGCGCTTCGGCAAACCGCTGGCGGCGCTGGAGCGCCGGGTAGCCGGCATCGGTCATACCGAACTGGAGCCCCCGGCGGCCGCCACTTTCGCCACGAACGAGTTCCGGGAAACCCAAATTCTGGGTGAAGCCCTCGACCACATGGCCGTGGCCGTTAAACAACTGCTGGAAGCCAAGGAACAGCAAGCCGCTTCTCTGGCCTTAAAAGGCGCAATTTTCGACTCCACCCACACCGCAATCTTTAGCCTGGATCACCAATTGACCGTTATAGAATGGAACGCCGCCGCAGAACGTTTGTTTGGCCTGGCGCGTGAATACATTCTGGGTAAGGCCATCACCGATGCTGTGCTTGCGCCCGACGGCCACGCTGATTGGGCCGAGATTCTCAGCACCACCGATTCCGGCGCTTTTCAATTTGTCGGCACCCAAGGCGTGTTCGACGCGGAATTGCGAGTGGCGGCTTTTACACGTAACGGCTTGGAAGTCCGCACGCTGTTCCTAAACGACATCTCGGAACGACAACGCGCGGATGCTGCGTTACGTGAAAGCTTGGCCCGCTTCCACGCCGCCACCCGTGCGACCGGAGATGTCGTGTGGGACTGGGACTTCGCCAGCAACAACATCTGGTGGAGCGAGAACTTTCAAATTGTGTTCGGCTACACCACTGACGAAACTTTGCCTTCGTTCGACTTCTGGGCTCGCCGCATCCACCCCGACGACCGCGACCGCGTGGTTGCACACCTTCAAGCCACCGTAGCCGGCAGCGAGAACACCTGGTCCGAGGAATACCGTTTTCGGCGCAAGGACGGCAGCTATGCCGACTTGTTTGATCGCGGCCAATTGCTCTGTGACGACACGGGACGCGGCGTGCGGATGATAGGTGCCATTCAGGACATCACCGCGCGCAAACAGGCCGAGCTGCAGATTCGCTATCTGGCCACCTACGATGGCCTCACCGGCCTGCCCAACCGCGACCTGATCCAGGACCGCATTGCCCAAGCCATCGCCCACGCGCGCCGCGCCGGCAATCAGCTGGCACTGCTCTATCTGGATCTGGATCGCTTCAAGATAGTCAACGACGGCTACGGCCATCCATTCGGCGACGCGGTGCTGAAGGTCGCCGCCGAGCGGCTAGGCAGCCTGGTCAGGGACGGTGATACCGTGTCTCGCCTGGGTGGTGACGAATTTCTAATTTTGCTGACCGATTTAAATAAAGATAGCGATGCCTATTTCCTCGCCCAAAAAGTGGTCAGGCATCTTGATTGTCCGCTCCTGGTTCAGGGGCGTAATATCCATTTGTCTGTGAGCATTGGCGTCAGCGTATTCCCGCAGGACGGCGAAACCGCCGAGGCGCTGATCGACAACGCTGACGTGGCGATGTACCGCGCCAAGGACCTAGGCCGCAACACCTGTCAATTCTTCACCCGCGAGATGAGCGAGGAAACCCTACGCCGTGTCAATATAGAGACGCGCTTGCGGGAAGCGTTGGCATTGGGACAGTTTCAGCTGGCCTACCAACCCAAGGTCAACTTGAAAAACGGCCAAATTTCCGGCTGCGAAGCCTTATTGCGCTGGCAACATCCCGAGATGGGTGCGGTATCTCCCGCTCAGTTCATTCCAATTGCCGAGGACTCCGGGCTTATCGTGCCCATTGGCGATTGGGTGCTGCGCGCAGCTTGCGCTCAGGCAAAAGCCTGGACAGACGCCGGTTTGCCGCCGGTCTGTGTGGCGGTGAACATATCCGCGCGCCAGTTTCTACAGCAGGATGTGATCAGTTGGGTGATGAATACGCTCGAAGACACCGGTCTACCGGCCGCTCAACTCGAACTGGAACTGACCGAGAGTTTGATCGCTCAGGATGTGGAGAAGGTCATCGCCACTTTTAGCCAGCTCCGGACCGCTGGCGTGAAGCTGTCCATCGACGATTTCGGTACCGGCTATTCCAGCCTCAGCTATTTGAAACGATTTCGCGTAGATACCCTAAAAATTGATCAATCCTTCGTGCGCGACATGCTCACCGATCCTGAAGATGCCACTATTGTATTGGCGGTGATTGCACTGGCGCACAACCTGGCGTTCAAGGTGATCGCCGAAGGCGTGGAAACCGAACCACACTGCCAATTTCTGCGCGAACACCACTGCGACGAGATACAAGGCTATTACTTCAGCAAGCCATTACCGGCATCGGAATTCGAGGCCTTGCTGCGTAGTGGCAAACGCTTGGTATAAACGGCAGGCGCTTGGCGGGCTGGCTTTTGCAAAGTTGACACCCGCCAATGCGTCGAGCGCTATTCCCACTTTCGCCGCAAAAGTGGTATGTCTGTGATTTAATTGGCCGGCAATGTGTGAAATACTTCACTATCATGACGCAAACTTAGTAAGCTAGGCGTCACATACAAACAGACCGTTATCGAAAGCGGCACTCTACTAAATCAAGCGGTTATAGCCTCATCATGCAAGCAGAAGTCATCGCCAGTCTGAGCAACATTCCCTTTCTCGCCGATTTGCCCGAGGAGGCTTTGGAGGCCTTGGCAGCAAGGGCCAAGGTCATTAAATTCCCGAAAAAGGCGATGATTATCGCCGAGGGCGACCAGACCAGTTCTATGTACGTTATTTTGTCGGGCAAGGTGCGGGTGTTCGGCAGTAACGACAAAGACAAGGAAGTAACCTTATTGATTCAGGAAGCCGGCTCGTATTTCGGCGAATTAGCCTTGCTCAGCGACGAACCCCGTTCCGCCGCCGTGGAAGCCCAGGAAAAAACCGTGTGTGCAGTCATTGCCAAAACCGATTTCATCCACTGGTTGAAACTACACCCCGATGCGGCGATTGCCCTGCTTAAAGTATTGGCGGAAAAAGTCAGATTCCTGACCGAGAAAGTCAAACAAATGGCCTTGTCGAATGTTTACGAACGTACCATTAAAGTGCTGCAAGATATGGCGGAAAAGGACGGCGACGTTTATGTGATTCACAATCGCCCGACCCAGCAAGAGCTGGCGACGATGGTGGGTTCGTCTCGGGAAATGATTAACAAAGTAATGAAAGAACTAACCAAAGGCGGTTACATCAGCGTCGACGAAAAAACCCTCAGAATCGAAACCACCCCACCAGCCTCATGGTGAGCTGCGTATAGCGATTATCGACAACGCATTATCGCTACTGCACATTGGGCCAATTGACAAAAATAAGAAAATCTAGGGCAAAGTTAATTATTACCTTGATCAGTTAGGGTTTCAGACTTTATCATCCGAAAAAAAACATCTTTCGGAGATAAAATGCGCTGCCTTGTGATTTGCTTCATGGTTTTATTTGCGCCAATGTGTTTGGCGGAAACCGATGCGACCGCGACAAGCTGTAGCGTGGAAAAAGCCGCCAAACTGGTTTCGCTGCAAGGCACCTTGTTTTACGACGCCGGCGCCAAGGGACAATGGCAACCAGCACAGTTGGAGCAAAGCCTTTGTGAAGGCAGTCGAATCCGGATTGAGGCGTATAGCCGCGCATCCTTATTGCTACCCAACGGCATCACGCTGCGCCTTGCCGAGGGCACTGTACTCACTTTAAACGGCATCGCCCCCAATCAAACCACATTGGTGGATTTGCTGAAAGGCTTTGTGCATTTCATCAGCCGCACCCCAAAACAGTTACAAATCACCACTCCGATGGCCAACGCCGGTCCGGAAGGCACCGAGTTTGCGTTACGCGCCGACGATGCCAGCGCCGAACTATGGGTTTACGAAGGCGCCGTGCACTTTTTCAATACCTACGGCGATATTCATCTAAAGGCCGGAGAAGCCGGAAAAACCTTGCTGGGCCAGGCCCCCCGCGCGCAAATCGATCTTAAACCCGCCGATGCGGTGAATTGGGCCTTGTATTACCCGGCACTATTGCCCTATTCCGCGTCCGACGTGCCGTTATCCCCTGCTCTAAGCGCCGCGATGCAGAATTATCGGCAAGGCCGGGTCGATTTGGCGCTCACCGCTTTGGACCGGACGCCGCCGGCTGAACGGTCTTCAGCGTTTTTGAAAGCCCGCGCGGCAATCAGGCTCACAGCCGGGCAAAGCCAGTTGGCGATGCAGGATATTCAAGCCTTGCTCTCCATCAATGCGAATGACGCGGACGCTTTAGCACTGGAAAGTATTCTGGCGCTGACCCAAAATCGCAAAGCCGACGCGCTGAATCTGGCCGAGCGTGCGGTGACGGTAAATCCGCAATCGGCGACCGCGTACTCAGCGCTATCCTACAGCCAACAAGCCGGATTCGAACTGGAAAAAGCCCTGGCTGCGGCGCAGCATGCCAGTCAGCTAGCGCCTAACGACGCAATGACTTGGGCGCGACTGTCCGAACTGCAACTGGCCCTGGGCTTGCGCTCAGAAAGTGCAGAATCGGCAACCAAGGCTTTTATGCTGGACCCCAATTTGGAAAGAACCCAAACCGTGCAGGGCTTTTCGCATTTATTTCGAGTGGATACTTCCCAAGCCATGCGCCATTTCGAATCCGCCATCCAGCTGGACTCTACAGCGCCGCTGCCGAGACTGGGTTTGGGTCTAACGAAAATCCGTAGCGGCGACTTGGAAGCCGGCCGCCGCGACCTGGAAATTGCCGCTATTCTGGACCCGAACAATTCCTTGTTACGCAGCTATCTGGGCAAAGCCTACTACGAGGAAAAACGCCCAGCGCTGGCCGGCGATCAATTTGACTTGGCGAAGCAACACGATCCGAAAGACCCCACGCCGTATTTTTACGATGCGCTGCGCAAGCAATCATTGAATCGCCCGGTCGAAGCGCTGCGGGATATGCAGCAGTCTATAGAGCTAAACGAAAACCGTGGCGTGTACCGCTCGAAACTGCTGCTGGACGAAGACGCCGCGGCTCGCTCCGCCAATCTTGCACGTATTTATAACGATCTGGGCTTTGGCCGGGTGGCGTTGAAGGAAGCCTGGAAGTCCTTGGGGCACGATGCCACCGATCCGTCGGCGCATCGTTTTCTCTCGGATGCTTACGTCGGTCAACCGCGCTACCGCGTCGCCCGCGCCAGCGAGCTGTTGCAGGCGCAACTGCTGCAACCGATCAATATCACCCCGGTACAACCGCAATTGACCGGCGAAAATATTGGCATCCTTAACAGTACCGGGCCAGGTAGCCTATCGGTGAACGAATACGATTCCTTGTACACCGGCAACGGCGCGCATATGGTTTTGAACGGCGCCTACGGCAGCCGCAACACTCTCACCGATAACGCCATCGTCTCCGGCGTGTACGATAAACTATCGATGAGTTTTGGGCAATTTCATTATCAAACCGACGGCTTTCGGCAAAACGACGATTACAAACAAGACATCTACAATGCATTTGCCCAGTATGCCATCACCCAGGATTTGAATGTGCAGGTGGAGTTAAAGACCGAGGATGTCCGAAGTGGGGATACGCCTTTTCGGTTGAATGGCACGCAAGCGCTAAACCAGCGAAATTTGATAGAACAAGACACCGTGCGAGTTGGTGGACATTACCGAATCGACAACCATCAAGACTTACTTTTTTCTTCTTTTTATACGACTTACAACAACCAAATCAACGACCGAATATTAACCGTCGCTGGTCCAATTAGCTTCAACCGTTTCACCGACAATATATTGAACATTAAAAGCTACCAAACAGAGCTTCAGTATATTTTTAATCATGAAGATTTCGACATTACCAGTGGTGCCGGTTATATCAATTCCGAAAATGACACCTTATCCAGAAGCCTGGGAAGAAGAAGCACACCACCTTTTTCCGTAACAACCAGTCCATTATTTACCTTTTCTCGACTTACTGAATGGCAAACAGAGTATTTCAATATTTACAGTTATTTGAAATATAAGCTGTCATCTAACTTAAACACTACTTTAGGTCTAAGTTACGACTCTTACGAAGATGCCACATTTAGAAAGTATCAGTTAAATCCTAAAGTCGGCTTTATTTGGACTCCCACGCAAAACCTGACCTTACGCAGTGCTGCCTTCCGCACCATCAAAAGACCGCTAACTAATAATCAAACTATAGAACCCACGCAGGTAGCGGGCTTCAATCAGTTTTATGATGAGAATAATGGTGCTGCCGCATGGCAATATGCAGCTGGTATTGACTACAAACCCACACATAATCTATTTATGGGAGGGGAAATTATTTGGCGTGACAGCCAGCAAACGATTAACAGTATTTCCTCGCAATTTAGCCGGAATGAAGCCACCCACATGGCTTACCTTTATTGGTCGCCTAGCGATTGGCTAACCTTAAAAAGCGAATATCGCTTCGAAAAATTCAAACGCGAATTTACGAATAGCCTAGACCCATCGAACCCGCGTAGTGTCGCCTCGCATCAGGTGCCTTTGTCCATCAACCTGTTTCATAACTCCGGGCTATTTGCCAAGTTATCCGGCACTTTTGTAGATCAGCATGCCACATCGAGTAGGCTTTTAGCTGGCCTTCCCGCCAATGCGCCAAGATTTACAGGTGACAGCGAGAGTTTTTGGGTTTTCGATGCCCTGCTGGGCTATCGTCTTCCCAATAGATTGGGTACGCTAGCGTTGGAAGGCCGTAATCTGTTCGACAATAACTTTGTTTACCAAAGCGTATTCGACGCCAGCGGCCCCCAACTTAGCCCTTTTATCCCTGAGCGGCAATTGTTCGTCAAATTGAGTTTGTTTTATTAATTTGCCGCCTAATTTCGATCAGGTTTTTTTAAAAACAGGAGAAATATAATGAAAAAAAAGCAAGCGGCGACCATTCTATTAATGAGTACTTTAATCATTGCGTGCGATAAAAAAACCGAACATACCCCGCCAGTAAAACAGAGCCCTTCAGTACCGGCACTGCTAAAACAAACAGCGATAATGGCAGAAGGTATTAATTTTAAAACAGGTCAATCTGTTGTAATTGATTCGCTTACAGGCAAGGAAGTCAAACCTTGCACTAAGTCACCGACGCCAGGCAAAGATGGCGCTGCCGGCAAAGATACTCGACAAAGTAATCAAGCAACCGGGGCTAATAACGGAGACTGCCAAAGCCAAATTCTTAGCGTGGACGAAGCCGTAATGAACGCGATGAAAATTACCGGCCCTGTTGACGGCGTGATTTTAAAGAATAATAAAGAAGTTAAAGCCAAGTTTTTTGTGTCAGTAAAAGCCGTATTCGAAGGTTCATACTGCAACACCTTTTACTTAGGCGGCTATCAATATGAAGTCTGCTACACACAAGAAGAAATCGACGCTGCTTTCCAATAAGTAAGCATGTCAAGGCTACCCTGCATATGATTGTTGGTGGACTCGCCTATGCAGTCCACCAAATTCAAAATCCTTTTTAAGCGTATCCCACGACTGGCAAACTCCTTATGGCCCGTCCGTTTCGCATAGTCGCCATTACCGTTCTCGGGTTTTTGCTAAGCACGCTGGTAGATTTAGCGTTCAATACAGAAAGCGAACTGGGTTTGCACACCTTATTTCAAATCCGTGGCCCACAAAAAACACCCGATCAAGTGGTAATTGTCGCGATGGACGAAGCGTCCGAGACTCACTTGGGCGTGGGTCAAGACTTGACCCGCTGGCGCGAGTTTCATGCAAAGCTGCTTGACCAATTACACCACCACGGCGCGAGTTTGATCGTGTTCGATCTACAATTTATCGCCGCTAACCCCAGCGTAGACCCCTTGCTAGCTAATGCAATGCGCGCTGCCGGCAAAGTCTTGATCAATGAATGTGTGCAAAAATTTCGGCGAGGTGTCGAGGACTTTTATGGGCGGGAAGAATGTTCGGACCGCAATAAAATACCCGCCATTTCCCGCGAAGGCGAACCAGCGACAACCTTATCCGAGCAGTTGGTCGTCATGCGTAAACTGTCGCCGACGCCGGTGATTGCTCAGGCGGCGCTAGATAGTGCGCCGTTTTATCTAATAAACGACTCGGAAAACGCCAGTATCCGCGAGTCCTGGACTTTTTACGATGCGCTCGCCGAAGCACCCAGCCTCCCGGTTTTGGCCTGGTTTTATTACCAACAAGCAAGCAGCGCAAATCCCGAAGAACAGCCTTTGTCGGCTTGGTTGACAGCGCAGCGCCGAGCGTGTGCAAACTCACCCAATCTGGACCACCGCGCCAAGCTATTGATCTGCGCAGGCGACAGCCGCTATCTCAATTACTATGGCCCGCCGCGCAGCTTGCGCATGGAATCTTACGCCGACGTATACGACGGTAAAGTTACCGATTTACAAGGCAAAGTGATATTCGTCGGCCGCGCCAACCGCCAATTTTCGCCCGGCAAATCCGACTTTTTTCCAACCCCTTATTCCGATTCGCGCACCGGCAAAATGGCCGGTGTGGAGATCATGGCCACGCAATTCGCCAACTTGTTGGAAGATAGTTTTATCGAAATACCTGCGCCGGTCTGGCTAATATCGAGCTTATTCGGCTTGCTGATCGCCCTGTTGCTAGTCGGTTTTGCCGGCTGGCCCGGTATCGTTCTCAGTCTGGTCTTTGCCTCGGCTTATTCGGGCTCGGCTGTCTGGTTGTTCGGCCTACGTCATTGGTGGCTACCGGTCGCCGGGCCACTATTAATACAACTGCCGCTGTCTTGGCTGCTGAGCTTGGCCTGGTCGCGCTACGACTTAATGCGCGAACGCGGTCGCATACTTGAATTCGTCAGTAGAGTGTTTCCGCAATGGGTCGGCGTGTTGCCCGCAGCGCCGGGGCAATGGACGGAAGCCGGTATCGCTGGAACTGAAAAAGATGTCAGCGGTTTATGTCTAGCCACCGACATCGAGGGCTACACCACTATCGCCGCCCAACACTCGCCACGAGAAATGTGGGAGCTATTGAATACCTATTACCAAGTGCTAGGGCATCCGGTAGTGTCGCATGACGGTGTGATCGCCGACGTCACTGGCGACGCGATGATGGCGGTGTGGTTCGATGCGCCGGTAAGCAACCAGCGCCGCGCCGCCTGCTTGGCAGCATTGGAAATGGCCGCGGCGGTGGAATCGTTTAATCTATCCTCCAGTCTGGCACCACTCGCCACCCGCATCGGCCTGCACGAAGGCGAACTCACACTGGGCAGCCTGGACGCCGGCAGTTCCAGCCATTACCGGGCCATCGGCGATACGGTCAACATCGCGTCGCGAATTCAAGGTGTTAACAAGTATCTGGGCACGCGGATTCTGGCTTCGCACAGCATCGCCGCCGATTTGGATGACATCGTGACCCGACCGGTGGGCACATTCCGGGTAGTGGGCCGCACGGAACCGGTGACGCTGATGGAAATCGTCGGACTCAAGCACGGCAGCGATGCCCAACCTAACGAAGTACACTGCATCTTTGCCAATGGCCTGGCAGCCTTCCAGCAAGGCCTGTGGCCCGAGGCTGTCCGCCTATTTCAAGCGGCACTCGCTTGCGACGCCAACGATGGCCCTAGCCGATTTTATCTGCAAAAAGCTTTGCACTATAGTGAAATGCCGCCGTTGGCATGGAATGGGATCGTGGTGTTGGATAGCAAATAAACCGCAGCAGCGATATCTAAAGCGCTTCCGTTACTCCATGGCGCTTCAGCAGAACAATCAGAGTGTCTTAGCCGCTTTCAACGGCGGGGTCTTGAGCCCAGTCCGGCAATTTCATTCGCCAATTCGATACTAAACCTTGTCAAGCAACGGCTTTGCGCGGCGACACTGGCTTCAGCGCCCTTACCTGCCGCTTCGCTGCACTCAAAGCGTTTGCCGATCACCGCTTCATCGGCTTTTTTCAATTGCCATTGCACGGAGAAGCGGCTTTGGCCGCTGGCGGTTTGATGTAACTCAAGAATATCAAAACTAATTTGGTAATCGATAGCCTGACGCGGTGTCCAGGGATAGCGAACCACTTGGTCTATGCCCAATTGTTTGGCTAAAGAAAGCCGCAAAACCCGGGCAATATTGTCATCCAGACGTTCAGCCCAGCGATGTTGGTCGTCCAATTCATATTGATGCTCGCTCAGCGCAGTGACTAGCTGCGGCCTGTCCAAATACGCCGGCAAATGAATCGGGCCTAAGCCCAACACCGTATCGGCCGGTAAAACGGCAGCAACAGACGGCGTGTCGGTTTCGGCGCTCAACATGTAAAACTGCATCGGCTGACTGCTACAAGCGGCCAGCAGCAGCGCTGAAAGTAGCATTGGCAAATAAATTATGTGTTTCATATTCATCCGGTTAAATCTAGCTATTTGCCGTATATCAACGACTCCGGCCGCCTTTCCAGCGACTCTGTTAAATCCTTCAAGGACCGGGCGGCATTGCGCATTTCCACCAAGGCTTGCCCGAGTTGCGCATCCGGCGCGGCCAAGGTTTCGACAGCGGTCAAAGCGTTTTGCGAGCCTTCCATCACCTTGGTCGCGGCGTTCAGACTTTGTTCGGCGGCTTTCAACACCGGCAACAATTCCTGGTTAAAGTCCTGCAAGGTGGTGCGGGTATCGCTCAAAGCGCCATTGGCGTTGCTCATTAACGGTCCGATCTGATTGTTTAATGTCGCCATCAAACGCTGAGTTTCCTGCAAGGATTTAGCTAAAGCAGCCAACGATTGCTTGGTGTCGTCGGATTGCAGCAAACTACGCATTTCGCTGAGGGTATCCGCCAAATTCTTCATCATCTCCTCGACCGGCAGCTGACGCGCGCGATTGAGAATTTCATCGGCGGTATTGCGGATTTCGTCAACGGTAGTCGGCACGCTGGGCAGCTCGGGTAGGTTTTTGTAATCCAGCTTAATCAGATTGACCGGTTTATCGCTATAAAAATTAAGATCGACATAGAGTAAGCCTGTCAGCAAGCTCTGCGTCTCCAGCCGCCCCTTCAAGCCCGCGTCTATCAGACGTTGCGCGTCCTGCATACGCTGTTTTTTGCTGTGGCCGCCGGATTGCTGTACTGACAAATCTTGCAGCAAGGCGGGGTCGATTTCGATGACCACCGGCTTGAAAATCCGGCCGGTTGCAGAATCCATCACCAAGGAAATTTCGTTGACGTTACCGATCTGCACACCCTGCAATTTAACCGGCGCGCCGACATTCAAACCGTTCAAAGCCGAGTCGAAAAAAATCACGAAGCGTTTTTTATCCTTAAAAAAATCACTGCCGCCAAAGATCATCACGCCCGCCGTCAGCAGAATCAACGCGCCGACCAAAAACGCGCCGATGGCGAGTGGATTGGCTTGTTTGCTCACGCAGGACTCCTCATGTGTCGATGATTGCTATTTTGCTCGGTTTGGTCGCCGCGATTTAAAAATCGAATCACGTTGGGGTGTTTGGATTCGTGCAGCAGTTTTTGCGGGGAACCACCGTCAATATTGGTACGGGTTTCGGCATCCAGAAACACCGAATTGTTGCCAATCGCGAAAATACTGTCTAGATCGTGGGTAACCACGACGATGGTGGCCGACAAAGCGCTACTCAGGCTCAGAATCAGATCGTCCAGCAATTTGGCGGTGATCGGGTCCAAGCCGGCGGACGGTTCGTCGAAAAACAGAATCTCCGGGTCCAGGGCCATCGCCCGCGCCAAGCCGGCGCGCTTTTGCATACCGCCGCTGAGTTCGGAGGGATAATAATCTTCAAATCCCGCCAAGCCGACCAGCGCCAGTTTATAGGAGACAATCTCCCGCACCTTTTTAGCTGGCAACTGGGTGGCTTCGGTAATCGGCAGCGCGACGTTTTCGGCTAAGGTCATCGAGCTGAGCAAAGCACCGCTTTGAAACAACACGCCGGTGCGTGCCAGAATTTGCTGGCGGGCTTTAGGATTGGCTTGCCAGAGGCCTTGATCGCCATAACATACATCGCCTTTTGCCGGGGACTTTAAGCCTATCATATGCCGTAACAAGGTGGTTTTGCCGCAGCCATTGCCGCCCATGATGATGAACACGTCGCCGCGATTGATCGTAAAATTAAGATCGCGCTGAATCACGAAATCGCCGTAAGTCATGGTTAGATTTTTTACTGTAATGCAGGCCTCGGCCATCGTTAAATCCCCAGCCGGTTGCAGATGATGGTCATTACCGAGTCGGCAACGACGATAAACACGATGGCCGTGACCACCGCCGAGGTGCCGGCATCGCCGACCGCCGAGGCACTGCGGCCGCATTGCATGCCGCGCATACATCCCGATAGCGCAATCAAAATCCCGAACACCGAACACTTCACAAAACCGATAATAAAATCCTTCATCTTCACGGCATGCGCGGTGCGGTCCAGATACTCGGTCAACGACACATCGAAAAAATTGACTGTGACGAAACCGCCGCCGATGATGCCCATCAAATCGGCATAAAGACATAAAAGCGGCATGATGATGATCAAGGCCAACATGCGCGGCAACACCAGAAACGCCATCGGGTCCAGGTTCATGGTTTTTAACGCATCGATTTCGCTGTTGACGTGCATCGTGCCAATCTGCGCGGCATACGCGGCGCCGGTGCGGCCGGACATAATGATCGCAGTCATCAATCCGCCCATTTCCCGGGTCATGCCCAGGCTAACCAGGTTAGCAATGTAAATTTGCGCACCGAACAAAGACAACTGCACCGCGCCGACGAAAGCCAGAATCAAGCCCACCAACAAGCTGATCAAGGTGACGATAGGCAACGCCGACGGCCCACACTCTTGAATATACAGCCATAAATCCTGGCGGCGAAAGTGGGCTTGTCCGCGCAACGTGGCGAAGGTGCTGATCATCATTTCCCCGACAAAAATCAACATCTCCTTGCCATGCTGAATGGCTTTGCCGGTGCTGACCGCCAAAGCCTGCGACCACGACCTCTGGGTTTGCTCGCGGTGCGCATCGACGCGCTCCGGCACGGCGGCAACCAGAGCCAGCAAGCCTTGAATCGATGCCGGCAAGCTGGCCTTATCCACAGCCACCTGTTTTTGCTCGGCGTAATCAATTAGCTTAATTAATTCAGTCACCAACATGCTATCCCAACGGCCAAGCGCCGCCGTAAACACGACGATTTTTTCGATAGCCGGGGTTTCAATCTGCGCGAGTATGGGTTCCAAAGCGGGTAATTGCGCATCCAGCACCCAGTCTCCGGATAAGGCAATTTCCAAGGTCTTTGCCTGACGAATCGCGCTGATGGCGCAGCTTGGAGCACTATTGATGGCTGGCGGTAGGATTTTTGACGTTTTCATCCCTGTTGATACTGATAAAACTTAGCCGCAAGTATGCGCAGAACACCGATGCATGGCAATAGCCGACCGAGAAGTATTTTTCCTAAAAATAGCCGGGAGCAACTGCTGCCCTGCATCTTCAAAATCGGCATGTCGGCAGCAAAAAGCTTATCAGTAACTATCAAGTTTTCGCCAATTCGCGAATTTCCCAGTCGGCCTTGATTTGCAAAATTTGCGGTTGAATATCCAGAAAACAGGTCACCATCGCCGGCTCGAAATGCTGCCCGGCGCCTTCGCGGATAGTCGCGACCGCCTTATCGACCGGCCACGCTTCTTTATAAGGCCGGCGCATGGTCAGCGCGTCGAACACGTCGGCCACCCCGACGATACGCACCGATTCGGGAATATTGAGGTTAGCCAGCCCATTCGGGTAGCCGGTGCCGTCCCATTTTTCGTGATGCGACAAGGCCACTTCGGCCGCCAGTTTAAAAATCGGTGCATCGCTTTTCGACAGAATATCGTAACCAATCTGGCAATGCCGGCGCATGATGCGCCATTCGTCTTCATCCAGCGCACCCGGTTTACTCAGTACAGCATCGGGTACACCGATTTTGCCGGTATCATGCATCGTCGCGGCAAACTCCAGCAATTCGGCATCGGCACACGTCCAACCGACGTTTAAGGCCAAGGCTTTAGCATAAGCGGCCATCCGCCAAATATGTACCCCGGTATCGTTGTCGTTATAGTGGCCGGCTTCGCCCAACATATAGATGGCGTCGCGGTGGCTTTTTTCTAACTGCGTCGCTCTTACCAATGATAAATGGGTTTTTACTCGCGCGCGCACCAGACTGGGTACAACAGGCTTACTCAAGTAATCCACACAACCCACCGCAAACCCTTGCTCTTCATCGCCCAAGTCGGATAAAGCCGTGACGAATATGACCGGTATGGTTTCGGTGACCGGATCGGCTTTCAAAGCCCGACAAACTTGGTAGCCGTTCATATCCGGCATCTGAATATCTAGCAAAATTAAACTCGGCCGGTGTTTGGCAACCGCCAGCAGGGTTTCCTCACCGTTACGCGCAAACACCAAACGATAGGTAGGCTCCAGAATTTCACGAAGTATCGCCAAATTCGCGGGTTCGTCATCCACGATCAAAATCGGATTATTAGGCATGGGTATCTTACTGTTTTGGTATATCGAGCTGGTTTATTAACGCCAGAACTAAGCTTTCAGCTTGCCGAAAATTATAGTCGCGAATTTGTGTCGCGAGCGGCGCCAATAACTCGGTATCTACCAAGCCCGCCAATGTCAGCAATAGGCGCTCGGCATGACCGGGGTTATCTTCATCCAGCGCCGTTAATAATTCACTTAACAAGGGTTTGATACCATCGGGCGCCTCGCGTTGAGCACTATGGTCAAGCGGTGACTGGGTGTTTGCGCTTAAGTTACCGATGCTGATGATCACCACGTCAAGCGCCTGTTGCAGCGCTGCGGCGGCCGCAGCCAACGGCTGACTGTGATGCAAGGCCGTTTCCAGTTCGACGCTGCGTTTGGCTACCTCGGTCAGAGCCAAACCGTAAGCCGCGCCTTTTAACTTGTGCGTCAGGGTGGCAAGCTCGGCAAGTTGACCTTGCTCGGCCGCGACACTAATGTCCCGTCCGGCTGTGCGATACTGCTCGACAAAGCGTGCCAGATAGGCCTGGTAAAGATCGCGCTTATGCCACATTTTAAGGCCGGCGTTAACATCGATTCCCGGCCACTCGTCTGGGTCTGGAGTTGTCGGCACAATGAGTGGGGCGGATTGGCCGCGGGGAATCAACCCGTCATCCAGATCGCCGGATGCCAGCCCCGTCACTCCGAGCGGCGAATTGTTTCCTGTCCAACGCCTGATCAAAGCCAGCATTTGCGGTACGTTAAAGGGCTTGGCGATAAAATCGTTCATACCGGCTTCCAGCGCTGCTTCCTGCAAGTTTTTAAAGGCGCCGGCCGTGAGTGCCAGGATGGGTAAATCAGACCACGCCGGATTTTTGCGTATCCGCCGAGTGGCGGCATAACCGTCCATGCGCGGCATTTGCACATCCATCAATACCAAATCCACAGCACCAGGGTTTTTAAACAACCAATCCACCGCGTCTTGGCCGTCGCAGGCCAAGCTGACTTGCGCGCCCTCCGACTCCAAAATGCGCCTCGCCACTTCGCGGTTGATGTCGCTATCGTCCACCACCAGTATTCGCAGACCTTGCATACGTGTGCCTGCCGAATTGGACGATTTATCCGGCAAAACTGGCAGCGGCGGGGGTTTCGACAATACCGCCGCGACGGCGTTATACAATGCGGAAGGGGTTACCGGTTTGCTCAATATCCCCTCGACATGCTTCATATCGGCATCAACCGCCAGCAGTTCCCGGGAATAAGATGAGCTGATCATCAAGATAATGGCTATACGCGGCTGATCTGGGTTAACCGCCGCCAATGAAGCGCGGATAGCTTCGGCTATACTCGTACCGTCGACATCCGCCATGGGCCAATCCAGCAACAGCACGTCATAAGGCTCGGCGCGTTCCAAACTGGCGAGCAGTTCGACGATTGCCGCCTCACCCGAGTCGACGGCGTTGGCATGCCAATCAAGACTTCGCGCCGAGGTATTGACGGCTTCGCGCGTAGTCTCACAATCATCGACCACCAGCAATTTCAAATGGTGCAAATGCGGGAGAGACTGCGCCGGATTGCAGTCAAGATGCCACTGCAACCGCAGGACAAACCAAAATTCGCTGCCTTGGCCGGCTACACTGTTTACCCGCAACTCGCCCCCCATCAAATTCACCAGCTGGCGACAAATTGCCAAGCCAAGGCCCGAGCCGCCAAAGCGGCGGCTGATTGTATTATCTGCCTGGGTAAAGGCGGCAAACACATCGTCCAATTGCGGTTCGGAAATACCGATACCGGTATCGCTGACGGCAAAGCGCACCGCCACCGTATCGCCGCTTTGCCAATCATCGACAGTCACGCGCAACACGACTTCGCCGCGTTCGGTAAATTTAATCGCATTGCCGAGTAAATTAATCAAGACTTGTTGAATGCGCAGGCCATCGCCGACCAGAGCATCGACACCGGCCGGCGGGATAATGATCAATTCCAGATTTTTGTGGTCGGCTGCCGCCGCCATCAAGGCCGCAAGGTGATCGAACATATCGCTGAGCCGGAACGGCAGGTTTTCGATCTCCAGGCGTCCGGCCTCGATTTTGGAAAAATCCAGAATATCGTTAATAATCGCCAATAAAGAACGCCCGGCATCACGAATTTTCCTTACCAAACTGCGTTCTTCTTCGTTCAGCGCGTGTTGTTCCAGCAAATAACAAAAGCCCAGCACCGCATTCATCGGCGTGCGGATTTCGTGGCTCATATTTGCCACAAAACTGCTTTTTACCTGCGTCAAATGCTCTGCGCGTTGCAAGGCTTGGTTGAGCTGTTCCGTGCGTTGTTCGACCAGGTTCTGCAAATGATCCCGATATTGCAGCAATTCCATTTCCTGTTTTTTCCGCACGCTGATGTCCTGTACCGTGGCCACCCGATACATCACCTTTTGCTCGGCATTTTTGACGCTGACCAAATCTACCGCCACGTCAAACTTAGAACCATCCTGGCGCCGATAAACCGATTCGTAACGTATTTTGCCGAATTGGTCGGCTTCATGTAGACGCTGTGCGGCCGATTCGACGTATTCCGGCGCGTACAGGGACAGAATGAGTTGGCCTTCAAACTGATCGGCGTTGTCGTAACCCAGCATCTCGGCAAACGCCGGATTGCAGGTTACCAGGCGGCCGGTCTCGGGGTTGCCTATGGCTATGCCGTGCCCGCAATAGCGGAAAGCATCGATCCAACGCTGTTTTTCCGCGGCCGCGAGCTTGGCTTCGGTGATGTCTTGCACGGTCCCAATCAAGCGCCAGGGTTGACCATCGGCCGTGGTTTCCAGTTTGGCTTTGGACAACAGCCAACGCTGCTGTCCTTGCGGGGTACAAATACGGTATTCCAAACCGTTACCGCTGTTACCCGCCAAACAGTCCTGATGCCAGGCGCGTCTGGCGGCACGGTCATCGGGATGCACCGTATCCAACAACTGCTCCATGGATAAGGCTTGATCGGTTTCGGGTGATAGGCCAAATACCCGAAAGGTTTCTTCGCTCCACATCGCTTGGCCGCCAGGCAGGTAGCGAACCCAAGAACCAATATGAGCCACGGCCTGAGAATCTGCCAGCAGCCGTTCTTTTTCTATCAGGCTTTGCTCGATTTGCCGGCGTTCGGTGATGTCTAAGACAATACCTCGATAGAGTAGAGGCCGACCTTTCTCATCCAACTCTGGTTGACCACGCGACATCAGCCAACGCTCCCGGCCGTCGACTAGTGCGGCAAGCCGCCATTCCACGTTCAACTCGATATTTTGCTGTACTGCTTGGTGAATTGCCGCTTGCGCGATGGCGCGATCATCCGGATGCACAGTGGACAGCCAGACGTCGTAGCTTGCTTGGCAAGCAAACGGCTCCAAGCCATACAGGCGCCACAAACCTTCATCCCATTGATTTTCGTTGGTCTGTAAATTCCACTCCCAGATACCGGCGTTGGCAGCGCGAAGTGCTTGGTTCAAACGCCGGTGGTTAACCTCCGATTCCAAACTGGCAATGCGCTGCAACTCGGCTTTGGAGCGGCGCAATTGTTCGAAAGCCAGATTAAACGACAGCCCCATCAAGGCAAAAATCGCCGTGGAATAGTAATAGCGCACGTCCGCAATGTTAAAACTTCCCTCAGGCGGGATAAAAAAATAGATACCCATTGAAACGGCCATTGCGGTAGCAAGCAGGCCGCTAAGCACTCCTCCCAAGTAGGCACTTAAAAATACCGCCGGGTAGAACAATATCCAGGTCAGGGGCGACAGCGCCGACCATAGCGACCATTGCAGTAAACCTGCGGCCATTGGTATCGCCACAGACACTATCGAAGTCAAGTGGATGGGAATTCGTTGGAAGCGGATCTGCAGAAAACGCTCAGCACGCCGATTTCGCTGCTGGTTAACCCTGAGCGGGTCGAAGAATTTAATCAGCGTGTCCTTAATCACCGCGATAAACCCTGCAACATTCAGCCGTTGCGCAACGCATAAAAATGCAAAAGCTATCCATGCAAAACAATGCCGGTCGCCACTTTATTACCGATGCCGCGGCAATTCAGGTGCGTAGCTGCCAGTCTAAAAACAACTAACGAACGTACTGAATCGGAGACAGTCGCAGCGTCAGACCCGGTGTATTGCCAACGCTGCTCGGCAAGTATCAACCGGCACGTTTTGTCATCCGCTATGAAAATGTTGCGCAAACCGAAAAACATATGCCCCCCGTGCTTTAGGTAGCCCTCTAAAACGCTAGCTTACCAGATGAGTTTATTGCGGCAAATATCGAGGGGCTCGAGTATCTATAGACAGCGGATAATATGTAAAGTGGCGTTTTAGACGGCGCAGAACAAACAGATTTCGCACGCTATAAAAAAGCCCCTGAGTAGGGGCTTTTTGCTTGTTCTAAGGTAAGTCTCAGAACGGAATATCGTCGTCGAAATCGTCATAGGAAGCCGGCGCAGCTTGTGGGCCTGAAGGTCCGGAAGAGCGATTGTCATAGCTACTGGCCGGCGGAGTATTATTGTCCGAGTAGCTGGCAGTGCCGCCGCTTTTACTGTCCAGCATGTGCATATTGTCGGCAACAATTTCGGTGGTGTACCTATCTTGACCGTCCTGGCCTTGCCATTTTTGCGTACGGATACGGCCTTCGACATAACATTGGCTACCTTTTTTCAGATATTCGCCGGCGATTTTCGCCAAACCACTGAAAAACACTACCCGATGCCATTCGGTTTCTTGCTTGCGCTCACCGGTTTGCCTATCTTTCCAGCGTCTATCGGTGGCCAACCGTATCGTGGTAATAGCATCGCCGCTCGGCATATAGCGCACTTCCGGATCGGCGCCGAGGCGGCCGATCAGCATAACTTTATTCAGCATGGTGTTCTCCGTGTAAAAATTGCGAGTAACAGCAGCTTACTGCCACTGCTTCAAAAAAATACCTAATTGATTTTTATCGAGCTGCTGGTTATCGACTTTCAGATACGCGGCATTTTCTTCAAAATGCAGCCGTACCTCTTCAATGCCGTTAATCGCCAACAAAGCTTTGGAAAATTCCGCTCCGCGTTCGGGTTTGATCGCCTGCAATGGCAACAGCAAATTGGCCCAGTAGCGCGGCGGCGACATGAACAGCGCGATGACTATCCAGCTGGCGGCGATGCCGGCCGAAAACATAAACACCGCCGCGGCGCCGAATTCGCCGTACAACCAGCCACCAGCGCCACCGCCTAAAAACGCGCCGAGGAATTGGGCGCTGGAATAGATGCCCATGGCCGTGCCTTTTAAATCACCGGGCGCGGTTTTGGAAATCAATGACGGCAAGGTGGCTTCCAACAGATTGAAACCGCAGAAGAATATCCACAAGCAAGCGATCAATCCGATCAACTCACCGTGCAGCAACACAAAGCCGATGTTGGCAATCACCAAGGTGGCAATCGCGCCGATAAACACTTTCTTCATTTGCCGCTTCTTCTCGGCGATGATCACGAAGGGGATAATCATCGCCATCGATGTCACCAACACCGGTAGATATACCAGCCAATGGCTGCCGCCTTGCAGGCCGGCATCGCGCATCAGTAGCGGCACCACCACGAAACTGGCCATCAAAATCAAATGCAGCGCAAAAATGCCGTAGTTCAAGCGCAACAGATCGGCATTCTTGATGACCGAACCCAGCTCCGAAGGAATGTACTCGGCATCGCGGTGGGTGGTAATTTTTTCCGGGCTAGGCACGACGAACAGAATCACCAGAATCGCCAGCGCCGCCAATACCGCAATCATCCAGAAGATGCCGGCAATGCCGAAATGATGGGCAATGATAGGTCCCAGGGTGATAGCCACCCCGAACGACACGCCGATGCTGGCACCTATGGTCGCCATGGCTTTGGTGCGATGCACCTCTTGAGTCAAGTCGGCCAGCAAGGCCATGACCGCAGCGGAAATCGCTCCGCAGCCTTGCAGGGCGCGGCCGATCAGCACGCCGTAAATATCGGTTGCCAGCGCCGCCCAGACGCTGCCGGCGACAAATAAAATCAGGCCAATCACGATGACCGTCTTACGGCTGAAACGGTCCGACAACAAACCGAACGGAATTTGCAGGATGGCCTGGGTCAGGCCATAGATACCCATCGTCAAACCTACCAGCTTGGGCGTCGAACCGGGCATTTGTTCGGTAAACAGCGACAACACCGGCAGCAACATGAACAAACCCAGCATTCTGAGTGCATAGATACTGGCCAGCGATACGGTAGCCCGCTTCTCCATGGCCGTCATCGGACTGGTAATATCCTGAACCTGTGTCAAACCAAACTCCCCTTTGCCTTGCGTCGTTAAAGGTGGCTATAGTACCAGTTTATAGGCATCTCGCTCCAGCACGGCAATACCGATTTAGCCAATCCTCTTTGCCCAATGGCTGCCTTAGCCGTATAGTAATCGGTTGTTAAAAATCCCCAGGAATGCACAACAGTGGACACCATCAGCATACGCGGCGCCCGCACTCATAATTTAAAAAACATCGATCTGGACTTGCCGCGCGACAAGTTGATCGTCATCACCGGCTTGTCCGGTTCCGGCAAATCATCGCTGGCCTTCGACACCATTTACGCCGAGGGCCAGCGCCGCTACGTTGAATCCTTGTCGGCTTACGCCCGGCAGTTTTTGTCGATGATGGAAAAACCCGACGTCGATCATATCGAAGGCTTGTCGCCGGCGATTTCCATCGAACAAAAATCGACCTCGCACAATCCGCGCTCCACGGTCGGCACCATCACCGAGATTTACGATTATCTGCGTCTACTTTATGCCAGAGTCGGGATTCCGCGCTGCCCGGAGCACGGTGTATCGCTGGAAGCACAAACCGTCAGCCAGATGGTTGATCAAGTGTTGGCCCAGCCGGAAGGCGAGCGCTGGATGCTGCTGGCGCCGGTGATCAACGACCGCAAAGGCGAGCACGTGTTGCTGCTGGAAGATTTGAAAGCCCAAGGCTTTTTACGCGCCCGCATCGACGGCGAAGTCTACGAGTTGGACGAGCCGCCTGCCCTGGATTTAAAGAAAAAACACACCATCGAAGTCATCGTCGACCGCTTCAAAATCCGTGATGACATCCAACTGCGCTTGGCCGAATCCTTCGAAACAGCGCTACGCTTATCCGAAGGCCTGGCGATTGCCGCGTCGATGGAAAACGATCAGCAATTATTGTTCTCCGAACGTTACGCCTGCCCACATTGCGGCTACAGCCTCAGCGAACTAGAACCGCGTATTTTCTCGTTCAACAACCCGAAAGGCGCCTGCCCCAGTTGCGACGGTCTGGGCGTGCGCCAGCACTTCGATCCGCAATTGGTGGTGCACAATCCTGAGATCAGCCTGGCCGGCGGCGCGGTACGCGGCTGGGATCGGCGCAACGCATACTATTATCAAATTATTTGCGCCTTGGCCGAGCATTACAATTTCGATCCGGAAGCGCCGTTCTCGCATATACCTAAAGATGTACAGGGAGCAATTCTGTACGGCAGCGGCGAGGAAAAAATTAGCTTTACCTTTCAAATGGGCAACGGCAAACCCAAAACCAGCCGCCACGCCTTCGAAGGCATCATTCCCAATATGCAGCGCCGTTACCACGAGAGCGATTCGCAAATGGTCCGCGATGAATTGTCGAAATACCTGGCGCAACAAACTTGCGCGGTGTGCGACGGCGCAAGGTTAAACATTGGCGCCCGCAACGTGTTTGTCGATGAGCAACCTTTGCATTACGTCACCCGCTTGCCAATTAAACAAACCTTGGGCTTTTTTCAGGGCTTGAATATTCCCGGCCACCGCGGCGAAATCGCCGCCAAGATCAATAAGGAAATTCAGGAGCGACTGGAGTTTTTGGTTAACGTCGGTTTGGATTATCTGACCCTGGACCGTAGCGCCGACACGTTGTCCGGCGGCGAAGCGCAACGCATCCGTCTGGCCAGCCAGATCGGCGCCGGCCTGGTCGGCGTGATGTATGTGCTGGACGAACCGTCTATCGGTTTGCATCAACGCGACAACGAGCGTTTGCTGAATACGCTATATCGATTACGCGATTTGGGCAACACCGTGATCGTGGTCGAGCACGACGAAGACGCCATCCGCGCCGCCGATCATGTGGTGGACATCGGCCCCGGCGCCGGCGTGCATGGCGGGCAGATCGTCTCGCAAGGCACGCCGGCGCATATTCTGACCGATCCCAATTCCTTAACCGGCCAGTATTTGTCCGGCGGCTTGAGCATAGACATCCCCAAAAAAACCACGCCGCGCGACCCGAGTAAACAAGTCACCATCCGCAAAGCCAGCGGCAACAATTTACAAAACGTTGATGTCAGCTTTCCGGTGGGTCTGATGACCTGCGTGACGGGCGTCTCGGGTTCGGGTAAATCGACCTTGATCAACGACACTTTATATAGCCATGCCGCCCGGCTGATTAACGGCGCCAGCTGCATCCCCGCGCCGTGCGAAGCCATTGACGGCCTGGAACACTTCGATAAGGTGGTAGACATCGATCAAAGCCCGATCGGCCGCACCCCGCGCTCCAATCCGGCTACCTATACCGGCATCTTCACACCGGTACGCGAGCTGTTCTCCGCGACGCCGGAAGCCCGCTCGCGCGGTTACACGCCGGGCCGTTTCAGCTTCAACGTCAAGGGCGGCCGCTGCGAAGCCTGCGCCGGCGACGGCGTGATCAAAGTGGAAATGCACTTCCTGCCGGACATTTTCGTACCCTGCGACATCTGCCACGGCAAGCGCTATAACCGCGAGACCCTGGAAATCCGCTACAAGGGTAAGACCATCCACGAAGTACTGGAAATGACCGTGGAAGACGCCACCCAATTCTTCTCCGCCATTCCTAGCCTGGCCCGCAAGCTGCAAACCTTGATCGACGTAGGCTTGAGCTATATCACGTTGGGCCAGAACGCCGTAACCCTATCCGGCGGCGAGGCACAACGGGTGAAACTGGCGAAAGAACTATCGAAACGCGATACCGGCACCACGCTTTACATCCTGGACGAGCCGACCACCGGCCTGCACTTTCATGACATAAAACAATTGCTAACCGTGTTGCACACCCTGCGCGACCACGGCAACACCGTGATCATCATCGAGCACAATCTGGACGTGATCAAAACCGCCGACTGGATTGTGGACATGGGCCCGGAAGGCGGTAGCGGCGGTGGCATGCTGGTGGCGGAAGGTACGCCTAAGCAAATCGCGAAGCATAAAAGCTCGCATACCGGAACGTATCTGAAACGGTTTTTCGAATAGTACCGCTTGCCGCTAAATGGCGGACTGATTAGGATGAATGACTAACAGACAACTGATAGGAGAACAGTAATGGGTTTAGCCTTAAAAGATCGGCAACAACACACTTACGGCGATTATTTGCAGTGGCCTGACGACTTGCGCTACGAACTGATCGACGGTGATGCGTTTCTGATGTCCCCGGCGCCGGACTTGCCACATCAGGACGTTGCCGGCGAAATATACCGGCAAGTGGCTAACGCCCTACTGGGCAAATCTTGCCGCGCCTTCATCGCCCCTGTGGACGTGCGCCTACCTAAACGCAACGAGGCAGACGAGCTGATCGACAGCGTCGTACAACCCGACGTGCTGGTAGTCTGCGACACTAGCAAACTGGACAAACGCGGCGTGCGCGGCGCACCGGACTGGGTTGTCGAAGTATTGTCGCCATCCACCGCCAGCCACGACCAGATCAAAAAGCGCGACCTGTATCAACGCGCCGGCATCCGCGAATATTGGTTGGTCCACCCCATCGACCGCATGCTGACCATCTATCGCCTGCAAAACGGCGAATACGGTAAGCCCGAGCTTTATCCCTTGGAAGGTGAAACCCAAGTCGGTATTTTGCAGGAGATCGTGATTGGTTGGGACGAATTGGTAACGCGACTGCCTAACGATTATTGATAACTAACCTGCACGCCGCGATTTCCTGGTTGCCAAACAACTGCTTGGTAATCCAGTCTTTGAGACCCCAGCTTTCTTATTTATCCAGCCCTTAAATTCCGTTCGTCCAGTTATGGCTGGCTGCCCATGCCCGTTCTCAAGAATGGATATTGGTGACTAACAATGAACGGGAGTTTCTCAGAGCGCCGGGCTTGCGGGCAGAGAATTGTGTGAATTAACTACTTGCTCTGCTTGCTAAGTTCCCGCTTTTCCAGAATGTCCAAGAAGCGATAGCTTCCGAAATTGTGTGTCCAAGTTAGCTAGAGCTTAGACACACAGACAATAACTGGCCTCAACGACGTTTTTTGCTCTTACCGGATTTTTGGGAAGTTTTACGGAAGCCGGAAAATAATTCAGACCGCAACTCCAGAAAGTAATGATAGTGAGGGTCTCCGGGCTTAAGCTTTGGAAATTGTACTTGGAAGAGTTGAACTGCTTCCGCTTTGCGTCCAGAATTTCTCAAAGTACAAATCACGTTGTGTTGGGACAGAATGGTGTCGGGATGAGCATCGCCAAGCAATTTCTGCCGGATGAGTAATGCGCGCCGGCCCAATTCGAATGCCTCCTTGCGCTTTTTTAAAGAGCTCAGAAAAATGGATATGTTATGTAGTGACACAGCAGTATGAGGATGTTCTTCTCCAAATAGTTTGAGCTGAATGTTCAGCGCCTGTCGTCCTAATTCCAGCGCTTTGTCGTGTTTGCCTAAATCTGAGTAGTAACCAGCGACATTATTCAACGAAATCGCCGTGTCGAAACTACCTTCTCCATGCAACTTGAACCGAATGGCAAGAGCCTCTTCGCCGAGTTCCAGTGCTTTATCGTATTTTCGCAGTTTGGCGAAACAGAAAGCGATATTGGCTAACGAATGTGCCGTATCGGAATGACATTCACCATAAAGCTTGCGCCGAATGGCGAGTGCCTTTTCCTCCAGCTTTAGCGCCGCTTTAGTATCACCCGCTTCAGAAGTTACTATCGCTAAATCGTCGAGCAAATGTGCTTGCAAGGCAGCGTCTGGATTGGACGATTGTTCATAAAGATTGAGCGCACGTTCGATTTCACACTTGGCATGAACATAGCGTCCCCAGTGATACGAGGGGTAGGCCTGCAACCAAATCATCCGTACCACCAACAAGGTAAAGCCAACACATTCGGCATTTTGCCGCCAGGCTTCCAGATGATCCAAGCCGGCTTCGAAGACGGGCAAATCGCGGAAATCTTGCCGATGAGCTTCAAACCAATCGCTCAAGCGTTTGCCAAAACTCTCTACCCAGTTACCCCTCGTTTCCAGCGCTACGTCCTCGCGTCGCACTTCACGCACCAAACGATGGATAGCATAGCGTTCGCCATCGTCCGACCGTTGCAGAATGCGCAATGCTATTCCTAGGGATAAAGCTCCTGTTAGCGCGGAAGGCTTGTCTTGTCCCAGGGAAGCACACAGCAAGGATAAGGCCATGGGCGCAGAGCCGCTCCAGGTCAGAAAATCCAGCACTTCCCGCAACGAGGGTTCTTCTTCGAATAGGCTTTCATTGATCTTCAGCGTGGCATAAATGTCCGCTTCATGATGGGTTAGGCTTTCGCCTTGCAAATGGGCGGGGAAAGCTAATCTGGGGTTATCGCTGAGCAATTCCAGATATTCTCTCCAGCTTACGGCATGACGGCGGCGCAGATAGGCGCCAGCCAACTCCAACGCCAACGGTAAACCGTCCAGGCGTTCCACGATGCCATTAGCGGCCTGGATTTCTTGTTCACCATCCGGTTCCCGCCCGGCCTCCTGGATCAGCAATTGCAGCCCGAGCTCTGGTGTCAGGGTATTCAACGCCACCGGATTAAATCCCGGCTGGTCGATACGACTGGTGACGAGGATGTGCGGGTTGAATTGTGGCTTGGGCAGAAATTCTTTGATGTCCGCCAATTGCTCCAGGTTGTCGAATACGATCAGACAATCCGAGGTTTCCCGCAGGCGGCGAAGGGCGGTTTGAATTTTGAAGGGTTGTTCCGACAATGGAGATACCCAATGCGCCTCTTCCGCCAGTTTAATTAGCTGAGGGGTGATCTCCTGATCGGCGTTAATCCAGATAACCCCGTTAGGGTATTCGCTGCGATAAGCATGGGCGTATTCCACCGCCAACTGCGTTTTGCCCAATCCCCCCAAGCCTTGAAAGGCCGCAGTCTGGCCGATGGACGTGCGCTTGCCATCGCAAAGCTGGTGGTGTACTTGCTCCAAAGCTTCGCGACGACCTATCATTTGTTCGCCCTTGGCCCGGAATGGCACGTAAAACACCGGCTTGTCGGGACTGTAGTCGGCTACGACGGTATTTATGGTGATGCTTGGGTCGGTCTTTGCGTTGACGATAGCGGCCATATCGGTTAAGCATTCCAGCAGAGGTTCGCCGAAATCCCGAAAAAACACCGGCTCAATGGCGGACGTCGGCGATTTGAAGCTCCCACTTTGAGATTCCGGTAGCAGCACATAATGAGGACCCGCCGCACCTTGGTATAGCTCCTCCAGCATGCGCAACTGGTCGGTAAAATCTTCGTCCGCCAGGCTGAAGCCGATGAACAAGAAGTTACGGCTGGCCAATTGATGGTGGAGCGTTTGGATGGCGGCTTTGTAGCGATTTTCGCTAGGATCGTTGGCGTAAAGCCGGGAGTAGCCGTCGGGTGTCAGAATGATGTTAGCGCTATCGCCGATGTGGCCGTGCAAATGCCAGATGGTTGGTTTCCTGACGCTATCGCGTAGCAAATTGCACTGCTCGACGGCAGCCTCAATGTTCCATTTCTCGATATCGAGCGTCTTTGGGCAAGCCCAATGCAAGACGTTATCGAAGTTGGTAGTAACGACCAATTCGGAACCCAGCTGCCAAACCAACTTTGCCAGCATCAGGCTGGCATCTTGAGCTTGGTCGCTGGTTTTATCGAACTGGCTTTTGAGGAAGTCGTGCCAGTTGGCGCCAAGGCCTTGCTGAGCCTCTTTCGCGGCATCCAGGAATCTGCCTTTATTGACCAAACTCCGAACCAAAGCCTCGTCGTCCGGTTTCTTTTCTGCTTCCAAGCGCTCCGCCGCTGCCACCAACAATGCTTTCCAACTGGGAAACAGTGGTTTGCCGGATTGAGCTAATACACTCATGGATACGCCGGCCCCAACGAAAGGAATGACTTTACCCTGTTTGAGGCTTTCCTGTAGTAATTGGGGGAGTATCATGTGTCCTTACTTGCTATAGCTTGAGAAGCGTAAATCTTAGCAGTTTGCGCGTTAGCTTGCGGAGCCTTGATTAGCGAAGCGTAATCAATAGAACGACGAGATTCGTAGGGAGTTAATCTTAACTCCCTGACGAGCTGAACATCCGCGCAAATTCCTGGTGTCCCAACGCCTCGGTATCATTTTCGACTCCTATAGCTTGCCAAGACTTTAGGCATTAGTAAAACTAATGAATGAAAAGTGAAATACCCAATCCCGAATTTTTTAACTTTTTTACAACAGCACACCCAATCATGATCGAACCATCCACACCTATTCTTAACTCCGACACGCAGGCGATGTTGGACTGCCTGCAACTTGCCGTCAATAAAACCCTGGAACGCAAGCGGCGTCTCGGTCAATACGTGGTGCAATGGGAAGGCAAGGAGCCGTTTGCGATTGGCGACGATGCGCCAGAGCACTTGAAGCAAGTACCGAGCAGCGCAACACCGTCTAGTCGAACCGATGGGTAAAAACACCACAATCGGGATGACTCCGTTTTGATTCAACCTCATCCAAACCCTCTTCGTTGTGTTCCACCGTCTCGCCATCATCTCCGACACCCACGGCTTGCTCCGCCCCGAGGCGCTGGCGGCGTTGCAAGGCTGCGAGCGGATTATCCATGCCGGCGACATCGGCAAGCCGGAAGTATTGCAGCTGCTGAACGAGTTGGCACCGGTTACTGCGGTACGTGGTAACAACGATAAAGGTGAATGGACTGAGGAACTGCCGGTTAGTGCCGTTGTGACGGTTGAGCAAGCGTGTCTTTACGTGATCCATGACTTGGCCGAGTTGCCTATCGATCCGGTCGCGGCCGGGATTCGCGTCGTCATCTCCGGCCATTCGCATAAACCATCGATTCAAGAACGCGATGGTGTGCTATATCTCAACCCTGGTAGCGCCGGACCACGCCGATTTAAATTGCCGGTAACCGTTGCCGAACTTGTCATCAGGGACACAGCAATCGAGGCGAGAATCGTCGAGCTGGCGGTTTGAAACCGATTGCAAGAATTTGTTATCGTTGTCACCTGAAGGATCACGCTGGCGCACGATTCGTTTCCGTTTAACCGCTTTTTACTCTACAAGATTACCCCATGAGTTTTGATTTTAACGCTTACCTAAACCGCATAGGCATAGCCAAACCGGAGGCCACCCTCGCCGGCCTCTGCCAATTGCAACAGGCGCAACTCGGCGCTATTGCGTTCGAAAACATCAATCCGCTATTGGGCTTGCTGCCCGAGTTGGAAACGGCGGCGTTGATGGAAAAGATTGTCGCCAATCGACGCGGCGGCTATTGTTTCGAATTGAACGGGTTGTTTGGACAGGCGCTGGACGAGTTGGGATTTGCGTATCAGCCGATTATGGCCAGAGTGCGAATGGGGCGTAACGAGGGCGGACCGCGCCTGCATTTGGCATTTATCGTGGAGGCTGAGGGCGACTCCTGGCTGGTCGATGCCGGCTTCGGCGGCCCCAGCCACTATCGACCACTGCGCCTGAATACCGAGCAGACACAAAGCCAGGATCATAACCAGTTTCGGCTGCGCCAGGAGGCGGAATCTGGAGAAACGGTGCTGGAAATCGCGGATACGGTCACGGACATTTACCGCGTGGCTAACCTGGAATTTGTAGGCGGCGTGCAGAAAAGCGGCGTGGCGCTGTCGTTCCATTTCCAAGAATGCAACAGCACCTTGGGCGATATGGCGGAAAACTGCGAAGCGGCGGAAGTGGAAATCGCCAGTTTGGTTTATGCCTGGCAAGGCAAAACCTTTACCGGCAATATTGCATACCCCAAGGACTTTAACCTGTCCGATCTGCAAACGGCCATCAACATCGCCATGGATTCGGTGACGCTGGGCATGGGTGCTGAGTTTGATAAAGCCATCAAAAAGCGCCTGGCGAAACAGATATTGGCAAACGACACAGCGCCTAGCACCATGACGGCGATTGATAAAGAGATCGATGCTGCGGGTGATCCCTATGGCGATAGGATTGCAAAGCAGGCAGCGGCATGAAAGAGCGTTCAGACTTTTTGCGAGTGTATTATTCCGGGCGTGGAACGTTAGAAATTAGGAGTGGATTGCCAGCAGAAAATAAATCTATATCCGCCGAACATTTGACCGAATTGGCATATCAGCTTTTAAAAATTGCCGCTTACGCAAAAAAACCCTTGGTTAGTCAAACGACCGATGTGTTTTATGCTTGGAATGAATGATGAGCATCATCGACTTCAACCAAGCCAAGCTTGACCGCACGCCGCACCGCTCCGGGCAGGCTATTTGTCTGGGCTGTCGTCATGAATGGACTGCCGTCGCGCCATCGGGCGAAACCCGTCTTGAATGCCCGGAGTGCAAAACCGACAAGGGAATTTTTCAAGGCCTGTGCTATCCGCAAGATCGGCATATCTGGGTTTGCAATTGTGGCAATGAGTTTTTCCTGATTACGCCCAACGGCGAACTCTGCCCCGAGTGCGGCGTATATGTTGACGGCGAACGATGACAACCGATTTTGGAAAATGGGGTTCAGTTGCGGAACATAGCCGATTGCGCCGATCCGGTCGTAGTCGTCACCAACGAGAATCTGGAAGGCGCGGATGTGTATGTCGACCTGGCACTAGGCACCGCAGGTATTACGCCCACCGAAGCAGCAGCCATCACCTTACCGAATGCAATTTTAAAAGCCATCGCCGTAGCCTGGGCTAAACGTCTGGCCGCCATCGACGGCAGCATGGGCGATAACTCGCTGATGATCGATAAAGCCAATCAATACAAAACCAGCGCCGACACGCTGGCAAAACAATTAAACCGCGCCGCCCTGGGCTTGCTTGAGCCAACCAGCGGCGGCTATGGGTCAATCACTTTGGGAAGAGCATGATGAAAACGTTAAGTCCTCAATATTCAGCCACTGAATTATTGCGAGCTGGAGAGGTTTTATTGGTAGATGGCAGCGCGTTGGTAGAGATCGAGTCCAACGGTATAAAATCGGGGCCTTCGGCTATAAATTTATCGGGCAGTGTCGGGCCATTCCATCGTGATGTTGGCATTGTTATTTCGGCACTAACTACTCAAGTAAATTATTCGACGCTAAATTCCGCTGACATGCAGTTTGGTGCGCCCTATGCAAAAAAAATCGGCTTTGTCGCGTCCCGCACATCCGAGCCGACCAACATGAACGGAGCAAATAGGCAAATTTATGCTAGGTCCAAGCACTGGTCATACGATCATTTAATGGCCGTTAAACTCGTATACTGGAATGGCTATCTTGAGAATAATGCCCCATATGAGCGGCTTAATATCGGCCCGGCTACGTGGCAGGCACAAGTCGAAAGCGCCGAAGGCGAGATTATTGGCCGAGTTACATGGCGCGGTGGGGCATCGGACTCAGGCCAAATACCACCAGGCGGTTTTGCAATATCAGACTGGATAAATCTATCTAGACCGATTAAAAATTCGGAAGGATTTTTTGTTGGGCAATTTCAAGAGGGCGCTAGCTCTATTGTATTTACAACTAACCAAGGGCTGCTAATCCCCACGGGATCTGTAATTCCTGACAGCGGCGAATGTGCTACTTTCGGTGTAACTACGCAAAACAGGATTGGAATAGGCGGCCCATTCACGACAAGCTCCAGTGCAAATCTAGGAGCACGTCCCAGCGCAATAATTGGATGGACCAAAAATAGATCAATAATTATTTTTGGCGATTCGCGGCAGGGTGGGACAAGCGAAAACACCGCTATTGATTATCTCGGTCTGAGCGGTGAGCTTGAGCCATCATTATCTAAATATTTTGCAATACATAAAGCCAATTACGCATCGTGTCGGGCTACAAGGGATTATAACGCACAGTCTGCGCGCTTAAAATTGGCCCAATATGCGACGGATGCTATTATTTCGCTGGGCATTAACGATGCACAAGCCGGTATTCCATTCGACGGTGTCGCCGGGGTGGGGATCAAGGAAAGCATCATAGCGATTAAGGATAATTTGACCGCCATAGGATTACCCGTGTGGCTATCAACAGTGGCACCAAAAACGAACGTTGGAAACACTATTACTGATGCCGTCGCAAATCCTATACGAGTACAACAAAACACGTGGGTTAGGACATGCCCTGCCGGATTTTCCGGAGTGTTAGATATTGATAAAATAGTTTCCATTAACGATTTGTGGGTAGCGGGATACGCAAACGATGGACTGCATGAAACAAACATCGGTACAGCCGCTATAAGGGACAGCGGATTAATCAAAATATAAATAGTTAAGCGCAATTGTTAATCCGAACTCCTTCACATACCCAACCTAATCCTCCCCCTTTAGACTACCCCCAACACTAAGCGCTTCGTCCGATCATCGGGCGGAGGCTTATTTTTTGGTTGTCAACCTGGGTTTAGTCGATGAGTCTAATAGCCTTAACCGCACTACGCAGCCGCTTTGATAGTGATACGCCGCTGAGCGCGTTTTTTGCGGCTAACTACAGCAAGTCCGTGGCGCATTGGTTGGGCTATAAGCGCTTTGTGAGTGCTGTTGATTTTCCGGTGTTGTGCTACGTGCCCACCAAAACTAAGCACACGTTTGCCAATGTCGATACGTTTACCGTTAGCGTGGTGCTGGGTATTTGCAATCCTGATAACACCGGTACCGTTTTGGATGGTGTATCGCAGTCTATGCAGGCTACCGAGCTGCTGGTGGGGGCGCTGGCGAATGCAATCATTGTCCCGGGTCTAAAAGTCGAGCGCGACGGGATTGATGTTATCTACGACTTGGGTGCCCGGCACCCAATTTACGAGTCTGAGTTAAGTATCCGCCTGACGCAATACGATGTGATCGAGTTGGGCGTTAGGCCGTCTGAGGTATGGCTGGGTCTGTCGCCGGAAATAGGCACTGGCTTTGAAGGCAAATATGAGCAGGTGGCCTAATGGATTTTGATGTCACCGAATTGGATCGCCGGCTAAGCAATTTAATTAGGCTGGGCCGCATCGAGCAAGCTGATTACGCAGCCGGCAAAGTGCGCGTTAAAGTGGGTGAAAATGTAACGACCTGGCTGCCCTGGTTGACGCAACGCGCCGGCGGCGATGTGACCTGGCATGCGCCGGAAGTGGGCGAGCAAGTGCTGATACTGGCGCCGTCCGGCGAGCTTAATCAAGGTGTGGCATTGGCGGCGGTGTTTCAGTCGGCGTATCCACAGCCTGTTGGCAGCAAAGACAAGCATCATGTCAAGTATCAAGACGGCGCGGTGGTCGAGTACGACCGGGCCGCGCATCATCTAAAAGCCGTTCTGCCCGCCGGCGCTACTGTCGAGTTGGTGGCGGATGGTGGGATTAGCATTACCGGCGATATTACCTTGACCGGCACGCTGACCGCGTCGGTGGATGTGGTGGCCGGTCCGAGCAATATCAGTCTGATTAATCACAAAACCTCCCTAGTACAGCCAGGTAGCGGGACCTCTGGGGTTCCAGTGCCATGATCGGTATCAACAACAGCACTGGCAAAGCCCTGGGCGGCTTGGACCATCTCAAGCAATCCGTGCGCGATATTTTGTTAACGCCCATCGGTACACGGGTTATGCGTCGCGACTATGGATCGCGCTTATTCGAGCTGATCGACGCGCCCATGAACAGCCAAACCATTATCGAGATTATTGCCGCTACTGCCGAAGCGTTAGCCAAGTGGGAGTCGCGCATACTGGTTGAGCGCGTGGTATTGGATGCCGGCGCCGAGTCCGGCCGCATTGCGTTGACGCTATACGGTAAATACCGGCCGGACGGCAAGCCGATCACGCTAGACGGGATTGTGCTATGAGCTTCACGCAAATTAACCTGGCTCAACTGCCCGCGCCCAACATCGTCCAGGCGTTGGATTACGAAACTATCCTGGCGGCCATGTTGGCCGACCTGCAAGCGCGCGACGCAACATTTACTGCCCTGGTCGAGTCCGATCCCGCTTATAAAGTGCTGGAAGTGGCTGCCTACCGTGAGCTGATACTGCGGCAGCGGGTCAACGATGCCGCGCGCGGCGTGATGCTGGCGTATGCCTTGCGGAGCGACCTGGACAACTTGGCGGCTAATTTAAATGTGCAGCGTCTGCTGATCACGGCCGCCGATCCGGATGCGATCCCGCCGGTAGAGGCCGTGTACGAGGGCGATACGGACTTGCGCGCCCGCGTGCAATTGGCGTTTGAGGGTCTCAGCACTGCCGGCCCGGTCGGCAGTTATAAATTTCATGGTCTCAGTGCCGATGGCGACGTGGCCGATATCGGCGTGGAAGCGGTGGAATTCCACATGTCGGGCTCAACCGTGGTGATAGATAACGATGCGCATTTAGCCAGCCCGCAACCCGGCAACGTGGCTGTCACTGTGTTATCCCGCACCGGTACCGGCGCTGCCGGCGCATTGCTGTTGGCTGCGGTGGAAGCCGCAGTAAACGATGACAAAGTACGGCCTTTGACGGATCGCGTGGTGGTGCGGTCGGCGGCTATCGTTACCTATGCGATAGACGCTACGTTGACGTTTTACGACGGCCCAAGCAGTGCCACGGTATTGCAAGCAGCCAGCGACGCGGTAGACGCTTATCAAGCGCAACAGCGCAAAATAGGTTACGACATTACGCGGTCAGGATTATTTGCGGCCTTGCATCAACCCGGCGTGCAAAATGTGGTGCTGACCAGCCCCGCCGCCGATGTGGTTATCGATACTCATGAGGCAGCGTATTGTACCGGCAAAACCCTGACTAACGGGGGCGTCGGTGTCTAATCTATTGCCGCCCAATGCCACCCGCCAAGAGCATGCGCTAGACGATAGCCTGGCGCGGATCGGCGCGGTACCCGTTGAGCTAGTCAAATTATGGAACCCCAATACCTGCCCGCTCGATTTGCTGCCTTGGCTGGCCTGGGCGCTGTCGGTCGACGAGTGGGACGAAAGTTGGAGCGAGGCACAAAAACGCGCCACGGTGGTCGCGAGTTACGAGGTACATAGTCATAAGGGTACGCCGTATTCGATCAAGACCGCTATCCAGGCGCTGGGCTACGACAACGTGCAAATACGCGAGGGCGAAGCCTATTTTTACAACAATCTGCAAACCTACGACGGCAGCATTACGCATGGCTCCGATGGTGTATGGCCCTTATTCGATGTGGTGCTGAATGTGGGCTTTGCGCCCGATGCCGGCATGATTGCCAAGATTAAAGCCCGGATTGGGCGTTATAAAAACGCGCGCTCGGTGCTGCGCAATCTGATTTTTATGAACCTACTTTATGACAACACGGTGACTTATGACGGTACTTATCAACATAACGGCGGGGTGCTCTGATGGCTGATCTACCCGAAACGGCTAATTATGATGCCGGCGTTTATCAACTGGAAACCACTGACGCAGTGGTCGGCGGCGCCACTGGCAAAAGCAATGCAGCGGCCCGAAACCTGGCCAATCGGACCAAATGGTTAAAGCAGCAGGTCGATGCGCTGCTGGTCAATATCGTCCAAGCTACTGAGTCATTGCGGGGCACGGCGGAGATTGCGACACAGGCTGAGGTTAATGCCGGGGCCGATGATCAACGTGTCGTGACGCCGCTTAAATTAAGGTTTGGCTTTGCCTTGTATTTTGGCACCACCGATGGATATTTGGTATTGCCCGCTTGGATGGGGAGCTGGAAATTCATGGTGGGTGTGTACACCATTGTGAATCCAAATGCCCTGGAATTGGTGGCGTTGCCGTTGGCCTTTGATGTCGGCTACGTAGTGGTGGGTTGCTCAGGCAGTGTCAATAGCACGGGAGGCGCCACTATTAATAACGCTACATCATTTCATGCCTTTGCAAATAATTCAGGGGCGACCGTGTGTTGGATCGCAGGGGGTAAATAATGAAATATTCAGCCTCAACCGGAGGATTTTACTTACCTACGCAAAACTGTCCACCCGACAGCGTAGACATCAGCGATGCCCTGTATAGATCGATATTGTCTGCGCGCGCGAGCGGTAAGCAGGTGGTGGCTGATACTGGAGGCATGCCGACGGCAATAGATCGCCCCATCATAACGCCCGTGGTATCCGCCACCGCGTATCAAATTCGCCAAGCGCTTACGCAAAAAGGTTGGCGAGACGAATTCGAGGCCATCATTGCGGCCGGGCCTCAAGATATCCGGGATGCGTGGGAATGCGAATCTAACTATCTCGGCAATAATGAAAAAATAGCCTATGTCGCCGGATTGATGAACAAGACATCAGGCGATATAGCCGACCTTTTCGCGTTAGCCGTAACACTTAAGCCCTAAGAGGATCCCCCATGCCAGAACAATTTTTACACGGCATCGAAATCGTTGAAATCGACGACGGTGCCCGCCCGATTAGTACCGTTCGTTCATCCGTTATCGGCTTGATCGGCACGGCCCCCAACAGCGCGCCATCCGCCAATGCCAGCTTGGCAACCGGCGTGGTAGCCAGCAATAATGCCTTGACCTGGACCGCCGACACTGCGGGTGCGGCGGGCAATAACATTACTATCCATCTCAAAGACCCCAAAGCCAATAGCGCGGCATTGAGCGTTGCGGTATCTGGTACGGCTATCACGGTTAACCTGGCCACCAGTATCGCCGGCGCGATTACTACCACAGCAGCGCAAGTCATTACGGCCATCGGCGCCAACGCGGCGGCGGCTTTGCTGGTCGGTGTTGCCAATACCGGCGCGTCAACTGGCGCCGCGGCGGTGACCGCCTCAGTTAAGGCGTTGTCGCTGTCCGGCGGTGCCGATGAAGCGTTTCCGCTGAATACCCCGGTACTGATCACCGGTAGCCGCGTGGCTGCCGATAAATTGGATACGCTCGGCGATAAGGCCGGTACGTTGCCGGATGCCTTGGACGCTATCTTCGACCAGGCCGGCGCGATGGTGGTGGTGATCCGCGTCACCGAGGGTGTAGATTTTGCTGCCACCAAATCTAATATTATCGGCGCTGGCACCACCGGCGTGCATGCCTTTTTAGCGTCGGAATCGGTGGTGCATGTCACGCCGCGCATATTGATCGCGCCGGGTTACTCGCACGATCAAGCGGTGGTTGCAGAGCTGCTGGGCATTGCCGACCGGCTCAAGGCGGTCATCATTGCCGACGGCCCCAACAGCACCGATGCCAACGCGATTACGTATCGCGGCAACTTCGGCAGCAAGCGCGTGTACGTATCCTGCCGAGCACATCACCTTCCGCAGCCATTTAGTTAACGACTATATAGAGGAGTTGTTCTAATGCTTAACGACATTCTAAAAAATATGAATCTGTTCGTCGACGGGCGCGGCTATGCCGGCAACGTCGAAGAGCTGACCCCGCCCAAACTGACCATGAAAACCGAAGAGTTCCGCAACGGCGGTATGGATGCGCCGGTGGATGTCGAGATGGGCATGGAAAAGCTGGAAGCCTCATTCTCGCTGACAAAATACGATGCGGAAGTGCTGAAGTTATACGGCTTGGCGCCGGGGCAAACCAAGCCGTTTACCTTTCGCGGCTCGATCAGCAGCGAAGACGGTACAGAAAAGTCGGTGGTGGTACAGCTGCAAGGCATGCTGAAAGAGCTTGACCCAGGCAGCTGGAAGCCGGGCGAACGCGCCAGCCTGAAAGGCATGATCGCCGTGCGCTATTACAAGCACAGCATAGGCGGACTGGTAATTCACGAAATCGATGTGCCGAACATGGTCAGGATTATTAACGGTATTGATCAATTGGCGTTAACTCGCCGCAACCTGGGTATGTAACATGACTGAGTATCTGGTAGAGATTGCTTTCGAGCAATATGCGGTCGGTGACACGATCAAACTGAATAGCCGGCAGGCAAAGTACTTGCTGTTGTCCGGCCACATTGTTTTAAAACCGGTCGGCAAAGCGGCCAAGGCGGATAAATGACCGGGGCAAAAGTGACATTGCAATACCCTTTGAGCAACGGCACGGCCGTGCTTAACGTCCGTCGGCCCAAGGTACGCGACCAATTGGTGGCGGACAAAACGCCAGGAAGCGAAGCGGACAAAGAAATCGCCATGTTTGCTAACTTGTGCGAAGTAACACCGGAGGAAATCCAAGAGCTGGACATGGCAGACTACAAGAAATTGCAGGCGGCTTATTCCGGTTTTTTGTCCTCAGCGTCGGCGACGCCCGCACAGCCTGCGTAGCGTTGGCGAGTTATACCGGGTGGAGCCTGGAAAGTTTGTTAGACATGGAATCCGAAGAGCTGTTGGACTGGTTAAGCGCGGTAGATGAATTGAAGCCCAAATAATGAATAATAACCTAACCCTTAGTTTACGAATTGGCGCCGCGTTTACCAGCGGCTTTAAGGCTACGTTTTCCAGCGCAACCAATGAAGTCAAGAAGCTGGATACGGCCACCAAGCGCTACGCTAAGAGTATTGGGGATGTTTATAAGGCGCAGGCAGCGCGGAATAAAGCGGCTGGTGGTGCGTCGCTGGGTGGGTTGGCCGGGGTTGTGGGGGCGGCGTATGCGTTTGCTCAGCCTATCAAGCAAGCCATCGAATTTGAAACCGCCATGTTAGGTGTCGCCAAACAAGTAGATGGCGCGCGTGATGCTGGCGGCAAGCTGACGCCGGTGTACACCAGCATGCGCAAAGAAATCCAGATGCTGGGCCGCGAAATACCTATCGCCAATAACGAGTTAGCGGCGATGGTCGAGGCCGGCGCCCGCATGGGCGTGGCAAAGGAAAACTTAATCGGCTTTACCCGCACGGCGGCGGTAATGGCCAGTGCGTTTGATCTGCCGTCCGCAGAGTTGGCCGACAACATGGGCAAGATCGCTAACTTATATAAGATACCGATTCCGGCTATCGGCGAACTGGGCGATACCATCAATTATCTGGATGACAAGAGTATTGCTAAGGGTGGCGATATTATTGGGTTTTTAACTCGCGTTGGCGGTGTGGCGGCATCCGTGAAAATCACCGGCGGCAACATGGCGGCGCTGGGATCGACACTGCTATCGTTGGGCGAAAATACCGAAACCGCCAGCACCGCGACTAACGCTATTTTCCAGAAATTCGCCGCCGCCGAAAGTGGGACAAAGTCGTTCCGCGAGGCCATGGGCAGTTTGGGGTTGAGCCTGTCTAATGTGCAAAAAGGTATGCAGGTTTACCTTTGCTGTTGGTGGACGGTAATGGCTATATTTGGGGCCGCTGGGTGATACAGTCTATCGATGAGGAACAGATGGTCTTTTTTGGCGACGGCACGCCGCGTAAACAGGCGTTTTCTATGCAGATTACGCCGTATGGAGAGGACCTGTGACGCAATATCGCAGCAAGGCCGGCGATGTGTTGGATGCTATTTGTTATAAGCACTATGCCGCCCGCCCAGGCGCTACAGAGGCGGTATTGGAGGCCAATCGTGGCTTGGCGGATATCGGGCCAGTATTGCCTGCCGGCGTGATTATCGAGTTGCCTGAATTGGCGCCTGTGGCGCCGGCAGCAACCGTGCGGCTGTGGGATTAATATGGTCCCAATCTTTAAAGTGTTGGCGGATAATGTCGATGTCAGTGCGGCGATTCAGCAACGCTTAATTAGCATTACAACTATCGATGAGGCCGGCTTTAAAACCGATACCTGCACGATTGATCTTGACGACCGCGACGGCTTGATCGAGTTGCCCAGGCACGGGGCTAAGCTGCAAGTATTTCTGGGTTATATGCATACAGGCCTGGCAAAAATAGGCGTCTATACCGTGGATGAAGTAAGTCTGACGGGATTCCCCGAGACTATCAGCATCAACGCCAAAGCCGCCGACATGCGCGGCGATCTCAAGAGCCAAAAGAGCCGCAGTTTCGAAGGCATTACTTTTGGTGATTTGGTTAAAACGATTGCCGGTGATAATGGCCTAACCGGTAAAACTGCGGCTGATTTGGCCGCCATTTCTCTACCGCACATTGACCAGACCGAAGAGAGCGATTTGCATTTAATTACTCGGCTTGCCAAGCAATACAACGGCGTCGCTAAGGTGACTCACGATACATTGATCGTGGCAAAATCCGGGCAGTCAAAAAGCGTTAGCGGTGCCGATTTGGAGGGTATCGTGATTACAAAAAGCATGGTATCAGACTACCACGCTAGTTTGGCCGATCGCGGTAAATATGCATCGGTTACGGCGACTTGGCACAACAAAGCCAACGGTCAAAAAGTGGCTGTTAGCACCAGCACCAGCAAGCCGACTTATACCCTTCGCCATACTTACGACAGCGAAGAAAAAGCGATTCAAGCTGCCCGCGCAAAGCTTGACGACCTGACCCAAGGCGCGACAACTTTGCAACTTTCCTTGGCTGTTGGTGACGGCAACTTGTTCGCCGAATCTCCGTTATTAGTGAGCGGATTTAGGCCTGGAATTGATGGCGATGAATGGACCACAACCAGAGTTGAACATACGTTTTCTGGAGATGGTTTTACTACGAATGTCGAAGCAAAAATCAAGGTTCGTTAAAGCCTAATTTTTTCCGTTAAATCCTTACTATGTTTGCGACAAAAATCGCGCAAAATTGCGACAAAAATCGCGCGGCGTTACAGTACTGTCGTTTTTATGCCAACCGGTACTCAATATCTTGCAGGCATAAAAAAAGGACTAGCGAATTAACGCAAGTCCTTGATTTAAATGGTGGCGATACCGGGGATCGAACCTGGAACCTCGGGGTTATGAATCCCTGTAAATAAACAATCCTCGACAAGCCACAACAATATTTTAATCGTTTATTCAATATGTTATAGCGTTTTTATTGTCGCCAACTATCGATAATAATCGACGTTTTTTGTCAGCTAGTGTGACGTGAGTGTGACGTAAGGTATAATGCCGCCATAAGCAAAACGGGCTTGAGGGTGTTACCAGCACCAACAAGCCCTAACCTATTCACTTAACGGTTCGGGTTAAGCAATGGCTGATAGCATCATATCAAAATGCCGATTGCTGCCCAAATGGGGCAAATATGGCTAATATCAGAAAGCGTGTTAAAAAGGATGGGGTGCCGTATTACACGGTCCAAATTAGATTAAAGGGATATGAGCCTCAATCAGCGACGTTTGACCGTCTAACTGACGCCAAAAGGTGGGCGGCCTCAACGGAGAGCGCAATCAGAGAAGGTCGGCACTTCAAAACAACTGAAGCTAAAAAGCATACCGTTGCGGAAATGATCGAACGTTATCTCTCGTCGGCTGTTCTCATCGGCGGTGACCTCTTCAAGCGCTCGTTGAATTTGGCACTGTTGTGAAATTATCGGATCTCGCTGCCAGTCGTCCGATAATCCAAACAAAAAATCAAGGCTGACGTTGTAAACAATAGACGCTTTGTATGGCAAAAAAGCTGGGATAGTCTCAGGGTCGCTGGCATGCTCGATCTTGCTGAGCTTGGAAGAATTGGCGTATCCAAGCAACTCGGCCGCTTCCAGACCGCTCAGTCCGCACATTTCGCGCGCAATTATCATGCGCTGACCGAATGTTTTAACGATTTTTTGCTTTTCTTCTGTGTCGATGATTACCGGCTGCATGTTTTCCCCGCGTCTTGGAAGTTGGGAAATTTAAGCACGTTGAAAAGTTGATTTTGATTGAGGTTTCCGAGTTGATATACGCTAGGTTTATTTGCAGCTGACGCAGACCAGCTCGCGCCAGTCGGTGGTGTAGCGCTGAGACATTTTCTCTGCTTTAGGTTTCCAGGTTTGATCGATACGAGCCGTGGCGATGGCAATGCCCTTAGGGAAACGTTGGTTGATGTGATCTAGACGCCGGTCAAATCAAGAAACGCCTCGTCAATCGAATACACCTCCATGCATGGGGAAAAGGCTTCCAAAGTCGCCATGACCCTGGCTGACATTTCGGCATAATGCGAATAATTGGATGAAAAAACGTGAATGTTGTGCTGCTCAACAAGGTGCCGAACCTGAAACAGTGGGACGCCCATTTTGATGCCAAACGCTTTCACTTCGGCACTTCTGGCCACCACACAGCCATCGTTGTTACTCAAGACAATCACCGGTTTGCCGTTCAGATCGGGTCTGAATACCCGCTCACAACTAACGTAAAAATTGTTGGCGTCCACCAAGGCGATGCGAGCCTGTTCCTGCATAATTAAACAGCATGAATAACATTGGTCACGACGCCCCACACCACCAGATCCAAATCATCAGTGAGAACAATGTCAGGATAATCCGGGTTTTCTGCTTTTAGTGTCCACTGTTCGTTTTCACACGTAAGGCGCTTAACCGTCAGTTCGCCGTTGAGTGCACAAATCACTACCTTACCCGCGACCGGCTCCAGGGATCTATCGACGACTAAGATGTCGTTGGGGTGAATGCCGGCCCCAAGCATCGATTCACCTTGTGCCCTAACAAAGTACGTCGCGGCAGGTTTTTGGATCAGCAATTCATTTAAGTCCAGGTTTTTTTCGATGTGGTCGGCTGCTGGCGAAGGGAAACGCGCCTAGTTTTCTGAAACTTTTACTGATAAAAGGAATCGCTGTCACTATCCCACTGCAAAAATTAGAGGACCGCGCACATGAGTCTTGCTACGTTGAGTCAATTATTTCTGTTCTTATTATGGCCGGCACTTTTCCTGGTGATTCTTTATTTGATGGATAAGGAAGGATTTAAAGAACGCCTCAAGCGCTTTAAATTTAAAGATTGGTAAACATCCTCCCAGCACGGGCACCTGACCTTAAACGTCCATCGAGCTTTTTACCGTCTTTGGCCTGAATTTCCACCGATATTGTTGTCCAGGTATCGACTCCAGTCTGCTCGGTCAATCGCGGTTAGCGTACTTAATTGAATAGGCACCGATAACTCAACGAATTTACCGTTTTTATCAACCGGGGCGTTGGTGTCTTTGCTGATGGCTTCAATGACCAGCGGCCAATATGTTGCGTCTTTGTATTCGGTTGTGGTTTTTGCTGAAATTGCCCAAGGCTCAAGGTAATGCTGATCAGGCCCAAAGAAGGTTGCCGCTTGCTTGACGAACTCACTGCCGATCTTGCCGGTTGACTCGCACCATGCGCGGTATCGAATCACGCCATCAATGATTTCCTGAGGGTTTGCGCCCGCTTGCAATCTTGCGTTCCAGGCTTTTTGGGCTTTGGATTTACTATTGCTTCCCGATCTGGCTGGGTAGTGCATCCAAGCTTCTTCGAATTTATCTTCTGCTTTTGCTTTTGGCTTGGTGGCCTTTTTGGGTTTGCTCTGGCTTGGTGGCTCGGCTGATTCTTCAGTAGGGTTTTCGACCAATATATTTTTTAGATTCTTTTTAGATTCTTCTTTTAGATTAGTGTCCCGTTTTTGGTACTGGTCCCCGTCCCGTTTTTGGTACTGGTCTTGTCCCGTTTCTGGTACTGGTCCCGTTTCTGGTACTGGTCCCGTTTCTGGTACTAGTGGCTCGGATTTTTGACAATGGCTTGCCACTAACAATTTGTATCTGTTGCCGCGCCCGGCCACCCTCGAAACCAGAATTTTATTAGTAGTCTCAAGCTCACCGATTGATGCAAATATGGTCTTTCTATCCAAGCCAGTATCAGACACAAGCCTTGCGGATGACGGCCAGCATTCGCCGAGTGGATTCGCGCGGTCGGCTAAAGCAAGTAGCACCAGCTTGGTTGCGGGCTTATGGGCTTGTATTTTGGTGAGCCCAGCGCTATCCGGGATCTGTTTGATCAGCTGACGGTGGTCGAACAGGCGGCAGAGGTCGCCTTCAACCGATTCGGGGAAATCAAGAAACTCGTCAACCGCTTCAGAGAAATCAATCCTGAATTCGATGAGCTGAAACTGGGGGCAAAACTGCTCAGAGTGGTCGATGAAGCGAGTTCGGAAGTCGCGGCAATTGGGCGGAAATTGGCGGGGTATCATGCATCAACCCAATACAAAACGTAATTTCTTCATACCCTAAAGGCCAGCCCCTATGCCAAATACCAAAAAACCTACAGTTGGCCGACCTACCGCATTAAAACCGGAGTTCATTGACCAGGCTTACAACTACTGCCTGCTGGGCGCCACCGATGCGCAGTTGGCCGGATTCTTCGGTGTGAGCGAGAAGACGATCAACACCTGGAAAAAGCAGGCCCCGGAGTTTGCCGATTCCCTTAAGCGCGGTAAAACGCTGGCAGACGCTCAAGTCGCCAATTCGTTGTTTCATCGCGCGACCGGCTACAGCCACCCGGAAACCAAGGTCAACATTGCAGATGGTCAGGTCATCTTGACCGATGTAACCAAGCATCACCCGCCAGATACAACAGCGGCGATATTCTGGCTGAAAAACCGTCAGCCCGATAAGTGGCGCGATAAGGTTGAGGTCAACGGTTCGCGGTGTATGAGGGCAAGGTCGAAATCGGCTCGAACACCTACATCGGAGCCCCAAGGATAAATCAGGTAGCCGACGGTGTTTGGAAAGAGATGAACGACGTTTATCTCGCCATCGCCAACGGGCCGTATGGCTGGATAAACGACTACTACGAGATTACCAAAACCCGAGTAGCGGTCAAAGGCTTTGAAGACCAGTGGTTTATCACCCAGGTTGCTATGCAGCAAGGGCAGTCAATCGGCGTTGCGGGTAAGCATCGATATTGGCAGCTGATCATCATCGATGAGGCAGCTGGTGTATCGGATGAGCATTTCGATGTAATTGACGGCACCCAAACCCAGCCGGGCAACCGCACATTGATGGCATCTCAAGGAGTGCGCAACGCCGGCAGATTTTATGAATCGCACCACAACCTATCGCGCGACAATGGCGGTTCGTGGATTTCGTTGCGCTTTAGTTCCGAGCGGTCGCCATTTGTCACTATGCAGTGGCTCAAGGATCGTGACGACGAAACGGGTGGGCGCGAATCCATTGAGTACCGAATCCGGGTTCTCGGTCTGTTCGCTGAGGATTCCGGCAGCAACCTGCTTACCCGGGTCGAACTGGAAAGAGCGTTCGAGCGCGGGCAAATTATCCGCGATGACGAACCGTATGGTTTGTTGGTGCTGTCGGACGTGGGCTTAGGTGAATACCGCGACGAATCGGTTGCCATTATTGCCAAGGTGATTGGATATGGTGACTTTGGCCCGGATGCCCGCCGTGTCGAATATATCGAAATCCCGTACTGCACCAACAGCAAGAATGAAATCATTTTTGCCGGGGATCTGGCTAATCTGGTCGGCAAGCTGTCAAACGCCACGCTGATGGTCGATAACGGCGGTGTGGGCGCCACGGTGAACAAGTTGATCGAGGGTATGGGTGTGCCGGTCGTCAAGGTGAATTGGGGTAAGCCTTGCTTCAAGAAAGAATACCAAGACCGATTCTACAACCAGCGGGCATGCGCCATGGTCCGCATGCGCGATGCGATCAAGTCGGGCCGGGTATCATTTCGGATGAACATAGACCGCAAAATGAAAGAAAAGATACTGCTACAGGGCGCCAGGTTGCCTTACCACTTCGCCGAGGCGGGCGGTCTGCGGTACGTGATGGAAAAGAAAGAGGTCATGCGTAAGAACGGCATCAAGTCGCCCGATATTTTCGACGCTAAGTCGTTCGCGTGGCTGGAGGATGCGGTTTATATGGTGTCGGATAACGCCGGCAGTGGCGTTACTTCGGCGGTTGAGAGCGCCAAAGCGGCGGTTGAGGATATGTTTTCGGATGTGGAGTGATAACGCTTTGCCCAAGCTGCTCTTCGCAGCCGAAAAACGTAAATCCCGGAGCTGATAAACTTAAAGCAGAAATCAGCAATCGACCAGTTCATGGCTTAGCGCGTTGTGTTGATATGTCTTTGGATTATGGTAAATTGGAAACCTGCTCGGCGCTCTTTCCTTCATCACTGGCTTCATGGTGTTCGGATTGCAAGGCAGGCTGTATGCCAGAATCAGCGGGGTGTGAGTGCGCAGCATCCCAAAAAAGACGTTTACCGGCTAATTCGTCCGTGGCTCTTGACCACGGTAGCGGGTTAGCCAGTTTCTTAATCTGGTTTAGCAGGTTTGAGCGGTTATTGACCGCTCGCTAAAAATCCTGGCCTTTTATCATCTCAATCATTACGCGGTGTTTGATGTCATGGCAATGGTTTTCAAGGGCTACCGCCCACGTATCGCGATGCAGATGGCAAACGGTGACAAGGAGCTATCAAGGTGGCTCGGTACCGCTACTTATGCCAAAACCAGCAACGGTTATTGGATGGCTTGGCATGCGGACGCGACAGATCGTTTTTTGGTACTGCCGCCCGAGGGCTCAACTGAAAAGGAATGTCACTGGATTGAAAGCTGGGAGGGTGACTATTCCGTTGATATGGCCTTCGACTACGTTGAATCCGGTCGCTTTGAGCGAGACGAGCCATTTGTCCTCAATTTATTCATCAAAGACCCTGTAACGGGCGAGTGGCGTTGAGTCCTCGCTAGTGACAAATTTGAAGGCCGCGCACCGTCGCGGCTTTTTGCTGTATTTCATACCCGCCGCGCGCGATGTTTATTAATTGTTACTACCGGCCACAAGCGGAAGTTGATGATGTCGGCGAAATTTTTCGTTTCTAACTTCAATGGATGGCAGCTTTTTGGCAACCAACCTTAAGGCGTCTTCGGCTCGAGTCGGCCAATACCTGCCGATTAATTATTCCAGCATAACGGCAGGTGAAAGCCAGAAAACTGCCGTTCAATGTGCGTGAGGGAGAGTTGACGAACTGCACCAACCGCGAACGATGAGCTGCATGTTGTTTACAGCCTTCTGCGGCGCTATGATCCTATTATTACTGTCAGAATTGTAAAAATTGTGAACAAACGGTTTAAGGCAATACCGAACCCTGGCGCAATAACGGTTTGAGTTTAGACCAGCCGACTGTAACTGGGTCCGGTGTGCAAGCGTAGCATCCCCCTTCGTAGGCATTGAAATTGACCCGTAACCCTTGGTCAGTAAATATCCACCTTTCCGGGAGAATGACAATATTTTTAATCTCGGATTCAACTTCTTGTCGTGGGTCTTCAGGCGTTATCCAGCCCTGATCGGTCAGTGCTTGCCAAAACAGAGATTGCAATTTGGCCTGCCACTGATCATCCGTTATAAACACGTCTTCGGCTTTCAGCCCCCTCTGTGCCGGGGAAATAATGAGATTTTGGCTTGCAGAACTGAATAATCCATGTGGGGTGCCGTGACAGTATTCACTCCATATCAGCAGGGTGCTAATTACTTGTTTGTTCGCATAGCCGATTTCGTAATCGGTGTCATAATCTCCATCGCTTTCGCAATCACCAGCTTTAGGCAAACTGGTAACATGTTGCTTATTCCACTCCAGTGCTTCTGCCGACTCGGCATTGTCTATTTGTGGATAAGCAGTGTGCTGAGTGAAAAAACCTTCCGTTGCTCCAGTTCTGTCAGCAGGATTGCTTACTTGTTGAGCCTCGTAAAGATCGATCCGATTGAAGCGGTAAGGACCAAAAGACTGGCCCACTTTGGCAAGTTGATTCATGCGCTCCCGATACTGTTTTGCCAGACAGGCCTCAGGGCTCCATAGGGAGCTATGCTGTTGAGTTGAACCATTTAAAGGACAAATTTGCGCAACGTAACGTAGCCAGCCTCGCTCCGCTTGCTGCAACAATTGAGCGCCTTGCGGACTGAGGAGAGATTTTTTTTCCCCATAAACGCGGCCAAGCTGACTATCTAGTTCAGAAAGTTCTGGCCTACTGCATATGAAATGTTCGCGCGGGTTGTTGGCTTGGCTACAATCAAAACTTGCCGCGTAAACAGATTCAAGATTTGTCATTAGAAAATTAGTTAAGAATATTAATCTGGCAACTTTATGCAAATTTTGACTCATGCTGGTAGAAGTTATGATTAAGGACTGTAGGCTAGGTAGTGCAACGTGAAATCCTGAAAATGCTTTGAAATAACCAACTTCCATAACATTCAAACTACCCGTTGGGTTACAAACCTTTGCCGCTTAATGACTGGGCTTCATTATCATTCACCTCAGACAACTTATGCAAACCTAACATCGGCTTTTATCCAGTTTGCAGTCATTAACCAAATTAGAACGATTGTCTCCTTGGGGTCGATAGCACCAGTTCACCACCAAAAATAGCATCGACCTGGCAAGGTCTAATCGTCAAGGACTCTGGTATTGTGAGACCAATTTCGAGCAATACCAGAAGCCATGTCTCAAACGTTTAATTTATCCGTAGTTGATGCCACCCTCCCCTGCTTAATCTTTGATAAACCAGCCGCTTATATTGCTCTGGCTCCGGCGGGTCTTTCCGCTTATGCCGTCCTTGGTTGCAATACAAACACGCGGCAACGATATTACTCTGATCGGCCTTGCCGCCTTCATGGTGAGCCTTTAAATGCTCTCCGGTGCATTGAAGTAGCTTCGCTTGAGCAGACGTTATTTTGTGTTTCGCGGCGAATTCATCGAGGCTGTTAGTCCACATCGGTTGACCACAATAAAAACAGTGGCCTGATTGACGGGAAAAAGCAACGGTGCGGGGTTTTGTTAGTGATTTTCTTCGTTGTGTCATGGATGCGCTCAAAAGGTGACTGAAAGGTTGCCCCCTTAGCTCGGTCTGAGCGTCACGGGGAACCAGTCGAGGTCTCGAGCTGGCACAACAGGTATCCGATTTGGTCTACCCACGCTAAAATTCTACAACTGTTGGCTTTGGGGATTCAATACTTTTTATTGCCAACACGTCACTAAATAAATCTGATCGGGCCAAAATCCCAATTCAACATATCTGGGTTCACAAGCCTTCGGGCGGGGTCAAGATCGGAAAACCGGGCAAAAATCTATATTTCCCACGCATAGTATGAGTACTCCTAATAAAAATTGCGGAGTAGCCGATGTCGAAGAGAATATTGAAACAGCCGGAAGTGCTGGAAAAAACCAAACTTGGGGAATCATCCCTGAAACGTATGGTTAAATCCGGCGCGTTTCCGGCACCCATAAAGTTGGGTGATGGTCGCTCCATTGGTTGGATCGAGTCTGAGATTGACGGTTGGATCGATCAAAAGGCAATTGAGCGCGATGCGGCCAATGCCGATGGCTGTGCACAATGAGTCGGCTAATCCCTTTTCAGTTTGAAAGTGCGTCGATTCGCGTTGTGATTGACGAAAACGGCGATCCCTGGTTTGTGGGGAAAGATATTTGCGAGAGTCTTGGTTACAAGGATCCGACTACAGCGATAAAGTCTCACTGTCGTGGGGTGCAAAAGCTGCACCCCATCGTCGATACTCTCGGAAGAACGCAGGATGCTCGCATTTTGCCCGAGTCAGATGTTCTTCGGCTTATTGTTGGCAGCACACTGCCGGAAGCAGAGAATTTCGAGCGACTGGTTTTCGAAGAGATACTTCCGTCGATCCGCAAAACTGGTAGTTACTCTGGAAAGAATTCGGCACTATTGCCGCAAGACTACATCGCGGCAAACGAGGTGTTCGCGTCCAATTTGAGCGTTGCAAAGCTTATCTTCGACGGCAACCAGGCTATTCTGTCCGCAAACAGGGCAACCGTGAAGACCACCGGTGTGGATGTGTTGAGTAACCTTGGCGCGACCGCGCTAATTGCCGACACCAAAGAAGCGCTGCTCACGCCTACCGACATCGGCAAACAGCTCAGCTTGTCAGCCCAAAAAGTCAACAAACTGCTTGAGGATGCTGGGTTACAACAGTGCTTAAAAGGTGCAAAGAACAAAAAGATCTGGGATGTAACCGCAGCGGGCGCCAAGTATGCCGAAGTGCTCGACACCGGCAAAAAACATGGTGACGGAACACCGATCAAGCAAAATAAGTGGTATAGCTCGGTGATCGGCTTAATTGCCCCCGGCAATGGCTAAGATGGTCGCAGCGGTAAACATCACCATCATGGCGCGTGTAGCGGCGCGCCAGTTTTTTCGGTACACCGGCAGTAAGCACCCTATCTTTCAGCCTGGTGAAGATGCGCCGGGCTGGCAACCACCAATCGGGGGATGTGCAATAAATTCGCGGGCTGCAAGCCTGTGCCACTGTTTTTCGTCATTCACGCCGAAGGGTTATGATCGGTGTTTGTTGGGCGCTCGTGTGTCGACCTGTGAGCGCAAGACACCACCGACCGATCCAAAAACGCCTGATAGTGTTGATCGGCCAACAAGATGTAACGCGCTGCTGGCTCAAGCAGATTTTGCCTTTTACAGGCCAAGCTCATTTGTTCGTAAATCTGAAACCGACTGAGATGCCCGAATTTTTCCAGAAACACCGAGCGCGGAGGATCGCCGCCAGGCCTCTGCCTAGGGACTTCGATATTTAAACGCCAGTCAACTTCATCAAGAAGCCGGTGAAATTCATTGATAGCTTCGTCAAATTGCCCGGCCTTGCTCAATGCGAGTGGCAGCCTTAGCCAACGCTCCATTGGGTAGATTCCGGGGTGCTTCCGCATCCTCTCGGCCTCCGACCGCAAGCGAGCCAACTTAGGGGCAACAGTCTGGCTATTTACCTTTGCCATCCTGAAGCCGTTCCCAAAGCGCCCGGATAATGACGCCACTTGCATCGTCCGGATGAATGCCGGTACCGCAGGCCGCCGCCAATTCGCTTTCGGGTTTGTGTAGCCCAAACGCATACCGGATCGCTACACCAAGGCAAAAGTGGAACTCGACCAGTTCGTCTTCCTCTGCGCTGGCAAGTGCCCGGCGCTCGGTGTCGTTCATGATGAGCAAAAGCCGGTCAACAGCCTCGTCAACCGTGCGTGGTGTTCGCAATATCTCGCTACTGAGTGCTGACCAAATTTCAGTCAATTTGACCTTCCTTGTTGCCTGGCGACTACTTAGGTTGAGTTGTCACGACTTTGTCACAGGGTTTTCCACAGGAGTTGGGGATAACCGCTGGCGTTTAGTCGAACCACCTGGCCAGCAGCCGACTGATAAAACCGACTTGTCTTTCGCCATACCGGTCAAGTTGGCCGACCGCAAAGTAATTCCGAATCGCAAAGAACCCGCAGATCAGCGCCAAGGCCATCGCGAGCCATTGGAGCCAATGAACACGCTTGGCGAATATCACTTCTACCATTGGTCGAAACATATTGCCTTGCAGTGAATCGAGCTGGTGATTGATCCAGGTCGGCAAGAGCCAGTAAAACACAATGAATTGCACCACCCCAAGAATCACAGTGCCCTGCCATGAAAAGCGGTTGGCCATGTAAGCAGTGTCGGACAGCAGGCCTCCGGCCATTGAGCGGTTTCGGCGGTACCGGCGTTTGGACATGTGCTCAATTCGGTTTTTGAAGTAGCACTAAAAGTTTGGCTACGATTGGTAAAAAACGAAACCTATCCGCATCACTAAAGGTTGGTTCTCCCGCCGATAGTAAGCCAAGCGAAAGTAGTCCTGTAACTATCAACCCATCATGGGATTCGTGTGTCACATTTAGAATTTTAGGTTGTACGGGAAAGTCAGTCGATACTAATTGAATTCGTTCATAGTGAAAATTTTGCATCAAAAAGCTCGCTTCTTCTGCGGAAATGTCCCGCAATATTCGAGCAATAACAACTGATTCCTGAGGAAGGAAATCGCTAACAACTAAACTATTGTGTACCGCGCGGCGTAAATATTCGATTTTCTCTTCATCTACTGCATGAAGTAAGGCAAGAATCGATTCGTTTACGAGCTTATACTGTGAGTCAGACAGATTCTGTAATTCTTCACCATGCTGATTCAGTATGCTATTGATTTCGTGTAATGCAGCTTCAATGCGTTTACTTTGTCGCTGACTTGCAAGTGAATTTGATAGTACTGGAAGTAAGGCTCCAAGAGGCCCTCCTGCCATTGCTCCTATAGCCGTTAGAGTTGCCTCAGTGATAGGGCAACCGGCCATTTTTTCTAGTGTCGACTGTTGTTTTAACGAGGTCATTGCAAATTTATGCCTGCTTGGATGTCTAATATCATCCCTTACCTTGCTTATCTAGGCAATATCCTCATTCCATTGCTAGATAAAAAATTTCCTTGACACCATCACAACACCCAGCCAGAATGTTTTCGACCCTACCGCAGTAGGGACGGGAGTCGAAACCCGTTTGGAATAGGCGAAAAATCGCCGCGCTCATTTTGCGGCTTTTTTATGCGCGTCGTTTAGCGTGACAACTTGTTGTTACGTGTTTTATGGCGGGCTTACTTGGGCAGCGTTCGGCGCTGGCCGCACCTATTCGCGGTTTTCGACCCCATTTAAGCCCGCCTCCTATGTCGTCGAAAATATAGGTCGCGGTTCAATTTTTTGAATAGGAATACCGCTATGACCACTCAAACCGCCCAGGGCGAAACCGCCCAAGAAACCGCGCTTTTCAATAAACACGACTGCTACAACACTATTCAACGTGCGAATGCAGTCTTGACGATTATTCTGGATAACTGCGCATGCCTTATTGAGGATCAAAACGTCGTAAACGCATTATTTAGCGTTCAGGGCGAGATCGAGTCTGCTGAGCGCCTACTTGCTGAATCCATCTGGGGCAAAGACGACTCTACCACCGACAAGCCGCAAGAAACTGTCGAATGCGGTGCGGCATGAACGCAATCATAGCAACCCCACCAAGGCTAGATACCATTTTTGAGTCCTCACAACGCGCCCACGCCGTGATTTTATTGCTGGCCGAATCCTGTTATTCCCCAGCGTATACTGACACTGTTATTTATTCACTGTGGGCGGTCGAGCGCGAGATTAGGGAAATCAAAGAGAGCTTGGACGTCTATTTGAGTGCCAATATTGATGAGAGTTTGGCAGATCACCCATTTCCGGCCACCACCGATAAGCCGCAAGTATTCACCGAGGTCGAGCGCTGGGCCGACAACTACCTGCAAGCTGCCGGCAACCTGTACCGACTGTTCAACAGCAACACCAAGGCAATGCTGGTCGAATTCGAGGCGGAATCTCTGGCAGACGCCAAAGCCAAAGCCGGCATATTCCTTCGCGACAGTGCTAAAGGAGGCGCAGCATGAGCACCCAAGCCCAATCTAATCAACAACCCGACAGCCCCTCATTCGGCACGAAAAGAATCGACGTTGCGTTACAAGCCCTTTGGTCTAAGGCGAGCAATCATTTCAATAATGACGAATTAAAATGGTTTGCCGGCCTTGGGGAAACAGCAGAGCAACAAGCGCTTGGTCTTGCGGATGCGTTGGAGAGTTTTTACTGCCACACCGCCGAAGATAGCGATGTTGATGATTTTAGGGATTTGCTGTTTTGTCTCTCAAATCAGGCATATGCGGTAGTCGGCATGGCGGGAATCTGCGCAAGCGCGACAGATCGGTTAATTCACCCTGAGCGATACGTCAAGACTGGCATAGATAGCCCGCAGGATATGCTGTAGCCTTCGAGCAGCCATGCTTCTATCACTGCTCTCGGCCAAACCACGCGATTTATTTTTTCGCATGGCGGCGGCAATACGCCAATTTTTACCATTCGCTCCAGCGTCCTGATGCTGATAGATAGCTCGGACGCCAAAGTTGCTTTATCAAGCGTAAGGTTGTTGTTATTCATGCCTCACCCCCTTTTTGTGCGCTGGTACCCGTTTTTGGTCTCGCTGGTCCGAACGATCTCGTACAGATCCTAGCCAGCGTCGAGGGCTGGAAGCTGATTGGTGGAACCATTCTTTCTATCTATGGCTCAGGCATAGTCTCCGAGGCAGGAAAAGATACATGGAGAGCTATTGCTCCGAGAATTAAAGCGGCACCTGCCGCGTTGCAGGCGAAATTTCTGCAGCTTGTTCACGCCCTTCAAAAGGAGCAAGCGAACGGACAGGATGTTTCCATAGGGCTAATCGAGCCGACGTTCGATTTCCATAGTCGGCGAGATCGTGTTTATCTGACGGATCTTTCGCCTGAAGAGGTTGCACGACATATCTATATCTTCTCTCACTGCGTTCGTCCTGTTTCTTCCTGGCTCTCCGAGGTGTACGGAGCTCAAGCTCAAAATGGCGATGTGTTTGTACGTATGCAAATCACAGATGAGGGAACACTTGTCGTGGAGCTTGAACCCGGTTACGGCAAAACGTCGCTCCCTTGCGGCGTGTCCAAAAAAGTCTTCGATGCACAAGGAAACGTCATTGAAGAGAAACGCATTTTTTGAAGCGCACGGTGTAGACTTGGCCTAACTGGTTGGTCAAACTGACGCCAAAAGCTACGCTCCTTGAGATGCAGCTTACCGCTAGCGTTGAACAACAGCTAATTGTGAGGCTGCTGCCATACATTTCAAATCTTGAATATCGCAAAGTGGCCGAACAGGAGCATTCAAACCCTGCTTGTGGTTTGGATCGGGTCGTGTACACATTCACCCATAGGATTTGAACCTGAAACCAGTAGCTTGATCACGGCAGGAACATTGCCTTAGTGTTGCCAAATCCAAGGCATAAACTATCGGCTTTGAAACTCGAAATATCGCCATGATGACCATGCCAAAGCCCCGCACACCGCCGCCGCCTCGACCAGGCTGGCATTACGATACCTACTTCCTGGCGCAGTTGGCCAAGGCTAAGGAACAAAAGCTGTTGCAGTGATGGGCTGAGGCGTCGCGCCTCATCACCGGCCAAATCGGAACCAGGAGTTCCGATTTGCCAGTCCTTCAAACACCGCTCGCTCCGCGAATTTACTGGGCTGAGCGGTTTTGTATCATCCGCATTGATACAGTTGCATAGAAACTGCCGGAATTCCGGTTATTGCCCTGATTTCAAATCAGGCCTTGATGGGTGAAGGAAAATTCTCCCTCTCCTGCTTCTGTTGCGGAAGTAATGTCGCAAGCGATCCAAGTCATTGAAACAATTGAATTCGACCAAATTGGACGGATGCCGTCGGTATTGCCGACTCCAAGGGGTTGCGTACAAAGCAGACCCTTTGATTGTATTCAACTCGCCACCACCTTGCGACATTGAAAGGGTCCGATTTTAATTCGTACCCTTTCACATCTGAACGCGATAGCGTAAATCCGCTATCGGTCTTGAAATATGGTTCAGCGCCAATGAATTCCGATAATTCGTCGGAATTGCACCACATCAGTAACGCCAGAAGATGATCCAAATTTGGATGATATTGATAATAAAGGGATTTCAATTGCATTTGATGAAGCAGAAAATACAGAGGCGGTTCTGGATAGCTCCATCGCCGCCTCTGAATCGACATCGATCCCAGCAGCCAAAGCTGGGGTTGCCGACAGTTTGATTGTAATCCAAAACTTGAGCGATACAATCTGCCACAAAAAGCAAAGGCCACGACGAATCGCAGCCTTTTCTTGCAACTACTTCCAACGACCGGGGAACTAATCCTTCCGGTTTAGCCAGTTGCCAACTTAAAAAAATTGTACCATCAAAAATTCATCACCCATAAAAAAACCGGCAAAGCCCACCGTATAGGGCTTGCCGGTCTATGCGTCCTTGCAATTTTCATGAGCTGACAAGATGCCGGCCTGATCATTTGGGAGAACGGGCCGGCTGCGCTAAGCTCGCCAACCTAACGCAAGGCCAGTATATCGGCTCGGCTTGGCTGGATCGGGGTGAGTTTTCTTGATTGAAACATCCATCATCGGTGGAAGTTGGGATCCCGGCAATGGCGGGGATTTTTCCGGCATCTGCGGATGAGGAATATTGGCAGTTGGTGGACAATTAGTGTTCTCGCCGGAGGCGGAAATAGGAACTGTCGGATAAGCTAGTCACAGACCTGCCCTTCGAGCCTCGATTGAACGCCAGCAAGCCAAAGCCAGTTAGAAATAGCCAAATAATGCTCGGCTCCGGGACGGTAACTGCTGCTACGTCGCCGTCGCGGACTGCCCAGGCATAATATTTACCATCCATGCTGCTCGAACCCTGGTCTCCATCCATCGTTCCAAAATTCCAAGCAGCAAAAGGGTCCCGCGTAAAGGGAGTGCCGTACCAATAAACAAAGGCTTCAAGATTTATAACCGGCACTACATTTTTTGCTAACCCAAAGCCGTATGTGCCGTTTCCCTGGACGCCATAATCAGATTGATACTCTCCGCCCACTCCAAAAAAACCTTTTAGCCCTAGATTGCTATAAAACATGTAGGATAGCTCTGAAGTTGGACTGGTAATGTTGAAACCAGCATCAGATGAACCACTTACTGAATAGTTGTAATTGAAGCTAATTCCATTGGACGGATTGATTACAGGAAGACGCCAGTCGTTATAGCCGTTGAAATTTTGGCTATTCAGATAGGCAACCCAACTTTGAGCACCCCACCAGCTCATTATGCCTAATGTCGTATTAAAATCCGACTCTGAAATAAAACTGCCAATAACACTTGCGGACTTGATTTCTGTTATTAGATTTGGATTTGCAACCACCTGCGTGCGAAAAAAACTGGCATCTTGAAGCCAAGTTACATTAAGTCTATCGTCGTACAACAGTCCACCGCCCCTGTCGTACAAAGCGGCGCTAGACGATCCGGCAAACCCGATGCTGAGAACCAGAGTAGAGGCTAATGCAGCTCGACTGAAATTGGACATCCCTTTGCCTTTTTGGTTTTCTGAATTAATTGTTAATCGATTAACACCCCTCAATTTATTGAGGATTGTCGAGAATTGCTATCTCTTACTGTGACGTGAGTGTGACGTAGGCATAAAAAAAGGACCGGGCAAATGCCTAAGTCCTTGTTTTAAATGGTGGCGATACCGGGGATCGAACCTGGAACCTCGGGGTTATGAATCCCGCGCTCTAACCGGATTGAGCTATATCGCCACTGGGAACAGCTTTGAAAAGACGCGCATTATAGGGCGCGTCTTTTCTATTGTCAAACATTGAAACGAAAGTGCATCACGTCACCATCCTGAACTTTATACTCCTTGCCTTCCAACCGCCATTTACCGGCATCTTTGGCACCTTGTTCGCCGCTATAAGCTATAAAATCCGCATACGAGACCACTTCGGCGCGGATGAAACCTTTTTCGAAATCGGAATGGATCACGCCCGCCGCCTGCGGCGCGGTCGCATTGACCGGAATCGTCCAAGCCCTGACCTCCTTGACGCCAGCAGTGAAATACGTCGAGAGATTCAAGAGCTCGTAGCCGGCACGCACCACCCTATTCAAGCCCGGCTCTTCCAAACCCAAGTCTTCGAGAAATTCTTTCTTTTCGTCTTCATCGAGTTGCACGATTTCGGCCTCTATAGCCGCACAGACAGCGACAACCTTTGAGCCTTCTTTTTCGGCAAACGCTTTGACTTTATCCAACATCGGATTGTTCTCAAAACCGTCGTCTTGAACGTTGGCAACATATAGAGTCGGCTTGATGGTGATCAGACACAATTCCTTGATAAGCTTGGCCTCGTCCTCGGTCAAGCCTAAAGTACGCACGGCTTCGCCGGCATTGAGGTGATCCAGCACCCGTTCCAGAACGTCTTTTCTCGCCAGTTCGTCCTTATTGCCAGACTTTGACGCTTTTGCGGCTTTTTGCAACGCTCTCTCGACGGAAGACATGTCGGCCAGAGCCAATTCGGTATTGATAACTTCGATATCGTTAATCGGATCGACCTTGCCGGCAACATGAATCACATTGTCGTCTTCAAAACAGCGCACGACATGGACAATGGCATCGGTCTCGCGAATATTCCCCAGAAATTGGTTGCCCAGACCTTCGCCTTTCGAGGCACCCGCCACCAGACCGGCTATATCGACAAACTCAATCGTGGTGGGCAACACCCGTTCCGGTTTAACGATTTCCGCGAGTTTGTCCATGCGCGGATCGGGAACCGGGACGACGCCGACGTTAGGATCGATAGTGCAGAAAGGATAATTTTCGGCGGCGATAGTCGCTTTAGTAAGCGCGTTGAACAAAGTTGATTTACCGACGTTGGGCAGCCCAACGATTCCGCAGTGTAGTGCCATGAATTTTATACAGAAGGATAGTTTAACGGGAGCCGGATGAACCGGAAGAGTGCGGGCGCGATTATACAGGGAATTTAAGAATACGGCCGTGCCGATGCGAGAAGTAGCGCATCGCTTGCGAGCGATGCGCTATCGTTTGGTTATTTGACTTGCAAAACGCCGCCTTGACCGCTGCCGCCACCGCCTTGCACTTCTTGAGCCTTATAATTTCTAAGCGACTGGACCATATTGTTATAAGCATCAAAAAAGGCTGCCGCTGTCGCTATGCCTTCCGGGGTTCTGCTGTACATACCTATGCTGCCGCCCGCCGCGCCGGCAAAAAGTCCGCCCCAACCGCCGAACGCGCCGCCGCCGGAAGTACTCATATTGTTAGCGGTGGCACTGCCTTGGGAAATGGCAATTTGCACCGTTGAACGAATATCGGTCAGGGTAAGCGCCACATCGGTGGTTCGAGTTTCCACGGCATGCGAAACTGCGCCGGCAATGGCGCCTAGACCGCCCAATCCGGCAGCGCCTAATCCGGCACCGATTAATCCGGCACCGATAGAGCCCTGTTGTCCGCCTGTCGATTCGTTAGCGACGATAATCTGCGGATCGAGTAGATAGTCAGCCGCAACACGTTGGCCTTTGTGTTGTTTTGAACCTGAGCGGTATTCTCCGGAGTTTCTTTGTTGATCGGTGATTCTATCCAGCATGGCACTGGTGCTCATATTGCCAATGCCGGTAATAATAAAACAATTGGATTGCTGTACCGCCAAGCGAATTAACGGATCAACTGTGGTAACCCCTGACGCCCCCGAAAAACGCCCGTCGCTGACAGCCAAGGTACCCAATGGGCTGGCACAACGCTCCAACGACTTATTGGCGTTGACGCTGGTCGCGCCGCCGGCAGAACCAGAAACTAAATTTGAACTACCACCTGTCTGCAAGCCAGGCTGTTGCGCGCAGCCGGCAAAAGCAAAAACAGAGACTAGTAATGATAAATCTCGAATTGATTTAACGCTCATCCAAAAAACTCCAAAAAATTGCCATTCAGTTAATGGTGCCTAGCAAACTAAAAAATTCGAGCGATAATAGACCAAAACTTATAAAAAGAAAAAGGAAATACTCATGCATTCAAAAAAGCCTTTTTTGTCAACGCTATTTGTTTTATTCGTAGCGTTTGGCCTTGTCGCCTGTACACATCAAGAAAAACAAGTTAAGTCGGACACCATTAGAATTTGCGACGAAAATGGATGCGCGGACCGCCCGAAAGACTATGCCTCTTTTCAACCGGAGCCGGCGATGTCCGCCGAAGACAGCGCCAAAATCAAAGCACTTGAAGAACTGGCCGCAAACGATCCGCGCGCCGCTTACGATTTGGCGCTACGATTCTTTAGAGCGGACGGCGTTCGTCAAGATACTTACAAGTCGATCAAATGGATGCGCGAAGCCGCCGAGAAAGGCAACTTCGATGCTCAAAAAGCACTGGGTAGAGTCTATCTGACTGGTCTTGGTGAAATGGGGTCCGATCCGGGCGAGGCTGAAAAATGGTTGTCCATTACTGCCAGTAAAGGCGACAAAGAAGCAAGCAGCTTACTTAAAGAAGCCGTACAAGCGCGCCAATCGGAGCAAGCCGATTACCAATGGCGGAGACGATGGCAACAGATTTTTTATAACAATTGGTATTCCGGCTATCGCTACAATTGGTACTGGGGAACAGGACGCTGGTATTTGTATTATTAACCCGACCCTTAAATGCCGTTCGCCTAAATGTCCTTGAGGGTACTGAACCCGTTGACAGTCACACCAGCTGGGGCTTCGACCAGCTCAGCCCGGACGGAATAACCGTTAATAAACAGGGCCGGTTTAATAACCTAACTAGACTAAGAATCCGTAATTACCTAAAAATCAACTATCGGACTGACAGACACTCCTGATGTCATACTGAGAGGGAAATTCAAATATTTTTAGTCACAACTTAAGGTTATGACTATCCCAAAGAACCATCCCAAATACTCTTACAACTGATCCGAGCAGGCTTCGCCGAATACTATCGTCTTATCTCGGCCGCTGGCTTTAGCTTGATACAACGCAGCATCGGCGTAATTAATCATTTGATCAATGTCTGGCGCTTGTTCGGATTGAATTAAATCGCTATTCAAGCAATATATGCCAATACTCAGGGTCAAATTAACCACCTCTTGATTGATAGACCATTCCAGGGTTTTGATTTCCTGACGAATGCGCTCCGCAAATGTTTTACCGCTATCGCAGCGGGTATTGGTAAAAATCGCTACAAACTCTTCGCCACCAAAACGTACCAGAATATCGGTATTACGCACTTGCCGCTTTAACGCTTTAGCGACACCGGTCAGCACTTGATCGCCGAACAAATGCCCGAAGCGATCATTAATGACTTTGAAATGATCAATGTCCATCACCAGCAAACAAAAACCGGTTTTGTAGCGCTTATGGTGAGCGATAACGACTTCGATTTGGTCATAAAAAAACCGCCGATTATGCAGGCCTGTTAACTGGTCATGCATGGACATACTGGCAAAATGATCTTTAAGTTGATTGGTTTCGGCGACCAAGCTCTCCAACTCAGCCGTCCTGGAAGCAATTTGCTGTTCCATATGCTGAACCAGGCGCCTAGTAGTAATCAACTGACCAAGAATGTTTTTATAAACTTCCAACAAACGGATATGCCAATCGTTGAAATAATAGGCTTGCGGATGCGATACGTTTAAAACGCCAATCAGGGTGCGATTGAAAGTAAATACCGGCACACTGATAATTGAACCGGGCGATTGCTTCGAGTTTCCGGTTTTTTCGAATCGTTTATCTTCGTGGCAATTTTGACAATGCTGCAAAACACCGGTCGCCGCGGCAGCGCCAATCAAGCCATCCCCTACTCTAAAGCGCAAAGGGCTATCCATATTTACTTCAGGAGCGCCAAGCTCGCCCACACTAATGCCGGCAACATTGCTTAATAAGCCTTCGCTATCCACGATAAAAAAAGAGCAACGCTCCATATCTTGATATTGGATAAGGCTTGCCAAAGCTTGTCTGATAAGGGTTTTTTCATCATCGACTTGACAATCGATTTCGGATAACTGTTTCACTGCAGACAGCGCATTCACAAGATCTATCAGCAAATCCTGCACGCCGAAACCTGCCAGTTTCACATCTTGACTGTTTGCGCTAGGCTGGTTCATCAATTCCCCATGATGGCAGCAAGTTTTTGCATAGCCGGCTGATTTTCTGCCAGTTGTTCAGCAAGCTCTTGTATATTGTCCAACGGCAACTTAATCTTCCGGCATTCCGATTCAAACTCTTGCAGATTAATCGACTCCCCTGAAATCACGGTTACGCTTAAGCGCTCGCAAAGCCTCATTAAAATCAGCAAGGGCAGCTCTATACCTTCAAAATCCTTATTTTCATAATTGTCTAATAGCACTTGGTACAAAACCGGCAAATGCCATTTACGTAATAAAAAATGACCGATTTGATAATGGCTCTGCCCCATTTGTCGAGAAATTCCCTGACGCACAGGCAAACCCGTTTTTTTGCATTCGACAAACACTTCATGCAGCTCTTCTGGCTGCAAATAGCCGAGCACCAATATGCCGATATTAAGAAGTAATCCACCGGAATAAATTGTAGATGGCGTAAATGCTCGCAATTGCGGAATTTCGATCGCCAGTTTTTGCGCGGATACCGCGGTGGTTAATGAGCGTATCCAAAAATACTCGGCGTCGAAACCTTGGCATTTGCGCGTATCAAATTGGACATTAAAAATAATTGCCTGTGCCAGAGCCTTCACCAAATCCAAACCCAAGACCTGAAAAATAGCGGTGCGAATATCTGAGACATTTCTGCTACGGGCGAAATAGGCCGAATTTGCCAATCCAAGCAATCTAGCAACTAAACCAGGCGATAACGATAAGGCATCCGCCAACTTTTCTATGGGTATGTCCGGCGTGTTGATGACATCCAGAATTCGCAGACTTGCCTCTGGCAAAACCGGCAAGTTTTTCAGCGAACCGATTTGCAGTTCAATTGTTTGCTTCACACCGGCATTCATCAACCATGACCATAACCTGAAATCATTAAACAAACCGAGAGTTTGCGGTAATCGTCGTTACTCATTGCATCTTTTGGAATTATCATCGATTGACACCTCCCTTCATCGTGCACCCAATGCAGCGCGATCAGTAATCCACTTACCACAGTTGACGCTTGAATCTCGATAGAACTGTAGTGGTCGCCCGTTCCAAGCAGCGACCATCCATACTGAGGAGTATAGCGCAGATAAGTAACATCAATTTTGCCGAATGCCATATTGTTTCGCCAGCTTAGTAATACCAGCATCGTCAGCAAATATTTGTATGGCAAAGGTAGCGCATTTAGCCAACATGCCGCCAGCGCCGCGCTGTGAATAGCGCTAACAACGAATCTCAGCGCCCTCGAGCGCTCCACTTTAAAATTCATGCTCTGTTCAAGATTTTTCGACACAATCGCCGCACCTTTTTCGAGCTAAGGTAAACTACCCTGCTAAATTATGTTCATGTATTCCTACAAACGTTGCCGCCATGCTTGAAGACCGCACAGATCACACAAACGCTTTTAGCGAACCCAATGCACTTGCTTTACCCAAAAAAATTTTCGCGTCCACCGGTCTGAGCCTTATAGAAGTTATCGGTCAGGATGCCGCAAAACTGTTACAAGGCCAGCTGACGTGCAATATTAACGATTTATCGGCATCGCAAGCCAGTATAGCCGGATTCTGTAACGCCAAGGGCCGAGTCATCAGTACACTGTTGGTAGTTAAATCGCCAGCGTCTTTTTACCTGATATTGCCTGCGGATTTGCTCGACACGGTGTTAAAAAAATTGCGGATGTACATATTGCGTGCCGATGCAACATTGCAGGATCAAACTGGAAACATGCGTATTTTGGGCATATCGGGTTTTGCGCCTGAGATAGACGCTCCGACAGGCAATTTCGCTGTAGGGCAAATACCGGTAACGACCATTAAACTACCTGGCGCCGCGCGTTATTTGACACTGGGTACACCTGATCAGATCGATGAATTTGCCGGATTACTCAGTAGCCGCTACGAATTCGAGTACGGCTGTCTGGACGAGTGGCGTTATCAAGACATCTCCACTGCCCTACCCTGGTTCGATATTAACCAATCGGAACAGCACATACCGCAGATGTTGGGTATTGACCAACTTGGCGGCATCAGTTTTAGTAAAGGCTGCTACACAGGCCAAGAAATCGTGGCTCGCAGCCACTATCTGGGCAAAGTTAAACGCGCGCTGTTTATCGCTGAATTTGAGCCATCAGCCCGCGGCGTGGTTAATGGCTGCAAGGTGTTGGATGGTATCTCTCAGCAAAGCATGGGGTGCGTATTGGCTAACTCGGTCTGGTCCGGAATAATCCGGGCGCTGGTGGTCTTGCAAATAGTTGATGGACTGCCAAAAAACCTTATACTTGATGACGACTATCGGACGCCAATCGCGATAATTTCGGATCAATAGCGGAAATTCAATCCATGCAATTCAAATCTGTTCAAGACTTTTTAGTCCATGTGCAAGCGGAACTAGACGCCAACCGATTAATCCTGCCTACCTTGCCGGATGTCGCCATCAAAGTCCGCGACGCTGTCAGTAAAGGCGATGCCACCGCGCAAAGCCTGGCCGAGATCATCGCAACCGACGCCGCCATTTCCGCCCGTTTGATACAAGTGGCCAACAGCCCTCTTTATCGCGGCACCATGGAAATCAAAAATATCCAAATGGCCGTAACCCGGCTCGGCAACAACACCATCCGCACGCTGATTACCAGCTTGATCATGCAGCAAATGTTCACGCCTACCACGGCGCTACTGGAAGGCTATTTCCGCAGCACCTGGGAGCAAGGCGTGAACGTCTCAGCGATCAGTCGCGCGTTGGCCGCATTCGTACCGCATTTAAACGCCGATGAAGCCATGCTGGCCGGGCTGATCCATCAAATCGGTAAATTACCAATATTGACACTGGTCGAGAAAATTCCGGAATTTAGAGACAGCCCATCCCGATTAGACAAGCTGCTGGAGAAAGCCCACCCGCATGTCGGCAAACTGATCATGAACACCTGGAATTTCCCGGAAGAACTTAAATTGGTGCCTTCCGAATATGTGGATTTTCAGCGCGACTCAGGCTCCAAAGCTGATTACGTCGATTTAGTGCAAGTCGCTTTTCTGCAAAGCATAGCCGGCACCGATCATCCCGCCTGCCGCGTCGATTGGAACACCGTACCCGCCTTTGTGAAACTGGGCATACAGCCCGATACAGAAATTTTGGAAATTGAAGGGGTCTCGGAAGAGATCGAACTCGCGCATTCAATGTTCCTTTGAGAATTCACAACACATGATAGACGCCCAAGACGCCACCCGTTTTCGCCGCTTAGGCACCCTTACCATCTTTGCCGTGTATTTCGTGATCTTGGTTGGCGGCATCGTCCGCGCCTCAGGAGCCGGTATGGGCTGCCCGGATTGGCCCACCTGCTTCGGGCAATGGGTGCCACCGACCCACGAATCACAACTGCCTGCCAATTATCACGAAATTTATGCGGCGCGCGGCTATGAAAGCACCACCTTCAATCCGTTAAAAACCTGGACCGAATATACCAATCGCCTGGTCGGCGTGACGATTGGTTTTCTGATTTTTCTTACCGCCTGGACTTCCAGGGTTTATCTGAAAGCCGACAAAGCCATCTTTTATTTAGCGTTATCGGTATTTTTGCTGGTCGGATTTCAGGGGTGGCTGGGTTCGGCCGTGGTAGCGAGTAACTTAAAGCCCTTGATGATAACGCTGCACATGTTGTTGGCCTTATTTATCGTCGCGCTGCTCATATACGCGATTGCCAGATCGCAAAAACCCCTACTGCAAGCCATCGACAGCCATTGGCTAACGCCGCGATTTGCTTTGGTTTTAAAAATTGCCATGGCAATGACTTTGCTGCAAGTAGCAATGGGCACCCAAGTCAGGGAAGCGGTCGATTACATTGCTCATGAGCACAGCTATATCGACAGGCAATATTGGCGCGATAGTTTTCCGATCGTTTTTTATATTCACCGGTCTTTTTCGTCGATCATTTTGTTCACCAACCTCTGGCTGGCCTGGCAAATTTATCAACAAGCCGACAAACAGAGCCTGCTGTTGCGCACTGCTTATCTTCTAGTGGGATTGATCGTTACCGCCATTTTGGCTGGCGTCAGCCTGGACAGATTGGGATTTCCCGCCGTCGCTCAACCGGTACATTTGTTGATGGCGAATCTGATTTTCGGCGCGCAATTTTTCATCTTTATTTGCTTAAATTACTCGTCCGGAAAAGCAAACTGAACAAGCCAGGATTTTACGGTAATTATCAATAAGTTAAGCAATATCAGACTAAGTTGCGATACAATGCCGGGCATAGCTAGCCCATGGCCGGCAACTCTCTTTTTTTCTACAGGTATTATTAATGTCCGACGCCCCTTCCTCCGCCACGCCTTCCTTTAAAGATTTATCGCTTTCAGACACCATTTTAAAAGCGCTGGAAAGTGTCGGTTACGAAACGCCTTCTCCGATTCAAGCACAGATTATTCCGTTCGTCATGGCTGGTCGCGACGTGTTGGGCCAAGCCCAAACCGGTACCGGTAAAACCGCTGCATTCGCCTTACCGATTTTGTCGCGTATTAATCTCAACCAAAAAGACCCGCAAGCCTTGGTGCTAGCCCCTACCCGCGAATTAGCGATACAGGTTGCCGAGGCCTTCCAAAGTTATGCCGCCCATATCAAAGGCTTTCACGTCTTGCCAATCTACGGCGGCCAGGATTACACCAGCCAGCTACGCCAATTGAATCGCGGTGCGCATGTCGTGGTGGGTACACCGGGACGGGTCATGGACCACATGCGTCGCGGCACGCTAAAACTGGATCAGCTTTCTACCCTGGTCCTGGACGAAGCCGACGAAATGTTACGGATGGGCTTTATCGATGACGTGGAATGGATTCTGGAGCAAACCCCATCGACGCGCCAAACCGCGCTGTTCTCGGCCACCATGCCAACCGAAATTCGCAAAATTGCGCAGAAATACCTGAACAACCCCGAACAAGTCACCATCAAGGTTAAAACCGCCACCGCCGCCAATATTCGCCAACGCTACTGGTTTGTCAGCGGTGTGCACAAAATGGATGCGCTGACCCGTATTCTGGAAGCGGAAAACTTCGACGGCATGATTATCTTCGTCAGAACCAAAACCGCTACCATCGAAGTCGCGGAAAAATTGGAAGCGCGTGGTTTTTCCGCCTCGGCGATTAACGGCGACATGTCGCAAGCCTTGCGTGAGCGGGCTATTGATAATCTGAAAAGCGGCAAACTGGATATTCTGATTGCCACAGACGTTGCGGCCCGCGGCCTGGACGTTGATCGTATTACCCATGTCGTCAACTATGACATCCCTTACGACACCGAATCTTATATCCATCGTATCGGCCGTACCGGTCGTGCCGGCCGCACCGGCGACGCGATTTTGTTTGTCTCGCCGCGCGAAAAACGCCTGCTGGCCAATATCGAGCAAGCTACGAAACAAAAAGTCGAAGAAATGCAACTGCCTTCCACCGACTTTATCAACAACGCCCGCATCAACCGTTTCAAACAGCGGATTACCGATACGCTGGCCGGCGAGGAACTCAGCTTTTACAACCAATTAATCAACCAATATCAGGTTGAGCATAATGTCCCGGCACTTGACATTGCAGCGGCGTTAGCCAAGTTATTGCAAGGCGATACGCCTTTGCTGATGAAAGAGCCCAGCAAAAAACCACGCAAAGACGCCGAGGAAAAAGGCCGTTCCGACCGCAATGATCGTAACGACCGCGGCCCAAGAAGGGAAAAAGGTCGCGTCGGCGCGGTAGAAATGGAAACCTTCCGCATCGAAGTAGGCCATGCCGACGGCGTGAAACCCGGCAATATCGTCGGGGCTATCGCCAACGAAACCGGTATAGACGGCGATCATATCGCCCGCATCAAAATCGAGGAGCACTACAGCACCGTAGAACTGCCCGCCGGCATGCCCAAAGATTTGTTCCAGGCCCTGAAAAAAGTCCGGGTAGTCGGTAAACCTTTGGATATTTCCAAATTCGACCCGGCTTTGGTGAAAAAAGACAAAAGCAAAAAACGGGTCGGCTCACCATCAAGACGCGGCAAAAATAAAGACCAAGCCGAATAATCGTCCCCTCGGAATGGACTACAAAGGCTTAGGTTGGAAAACCTAAGCCTTTTTTATTGCCTTGCGGCTTGCAATGCCAAACTTGCGCCGTACACAAGTTCATCGAATTGCACCGGCTCTCTGAGACTGGACTATTTGAATGGAATAGTGAACTGCGGTTGGAATACTTTTTAGCACCAGCAACTCGAGCAACAATAAAACTCAGCAACACCGCTTGATGCCATTCCATTTGCGCTGCGTTTCAGCCGCAAAAAATCCTTTTCGACTTAACGGCGGAAACTGCCCGGCGTGATGCGCTTGCCAATGCAGCAAATAACGCTCATAAGCGGCATCACCATTGAGGTGGCCCCAGAATGACCGCACACACCGTATCAATCTGCTCATAGGGGTCTCGATTAATCTTTACGCTGCGGTGCCAGCTTAACGCATTCGAACATCAGATCGTCGAATTCGTCCTCGCTGTGCTTGCTCGGACTATATTGCAAACCGCATTCGCGATCTTCGCGGATATGCTTGATGTTACCGTGTATAGACATCGCCACCCGCGACTCCGGCAGTATGATGGAAATCCGCAATTCCGCCTCGTCCACTGCTTGACCCAGAGGTTCTTTCAAGCGAATTTTTATGCCGCTGTAACTCATATCGACAACTTGGCCGTCAATGATGATCTCGCCGCCGGGCGGTGGCGGTTCGATAATGATGTGCGCCACGAGTCCTTCCGGGTTAAAACGTATTCTGCTACGGTTTTCATTCTCCACTGCAATGCTCCATATTTTGATCCTGAGAGTATAGGCAGAAACGCCGACACGGCAAAATTTATCTGACATCAATACTCTGCCGATTCGGCGCGGGTGTTCGCCAATAGCGTTGCCGTTTGGCTCGCTCGGCTATCGGCTGAATTGTTTCGGGCCCACTACGCACCGAAATAGCGCCCTGTTCGGCCGTATTCAACCAAGCCATGCCAAGCTGGCTATAGCGTTCGATAACCTGGCGATGCGGAAAACCAAAACGGTTTTGATAACCGGCGGGAATCAAAATAAGCGTGGGATTAACTTTTTCAAGCAAAGCCAGGCTTGATGAAGTTTTGCTGCCATGGTGCGGTGCCAACAACACGTCACTGGCAAGTTTGTCAGCGTACTCGCGCACCAACCAGTTTTCGGCCGTTTGTTCGATGTCGCCGGTCAGCAAAAAAACCTGCTGTGCGGAGCTTACTTGTAATACGCAGGAGTTATCGTTATCACCGATGAATCCACTTTCCGGTGGGGACAGCACCATAAAAGTAACGTCATCCCAACGCCAGGTTTGTCCGGCCCGGCAATACTCGCCGTGTTCGCGTGCGGCCCATTCAGGCACACTGCTAACAGCCTTGTCTACCGGCAATTCGGCAAATATCGACTCCGCGCCACCACTGTGGTCGTTGTCGCCATGACTAATCACCAAGCTGTCGACCCTAGAAATACCCTGCTCGCGTAAAAACGGCAGAACCACTGAATCACCCATATCGGAGTATTCCGAATAGCGTGCGCCGGTATCAAACACCAGAGTATGTTCCGCAGTTTGCACCACGGCTGCTAATCCTTGGCCCACGTCCAAAACAGTCAACCAGGCTTCACCGATTTTCGGCTTTTCAACATCAACCAATATTAACGGCAAAAACAGTAACGGACTTAAATACCGGCATGGAAAGCCCCTTGGCGCTAACAACAGGAGCACGCCGATGGCCGCCAAGCTAATCGCATACCATGGCGGAGGGAGGCAATAGATGCTGGCTAATGGTAATTCGGCCATGTGCGAAAGCACCCACCACAAGCCTTGCAAGGCATAGTCCAAAACTTGCAGCAACAGCGCTCCGCATGCCGGCCAGATAAACAATAACACCACCGCCAACAAGGCCGGCGGCACGATCAATATGCCGATAACCGGCACTGCCAACCAATTGGCGACAGGCGATATCAACGATACCTGCTGAAAAAACACGACCAATAAGGGCGACAAGCCCACGGCTGTGGCCAATTGCGCGGCGCCGGCTTCGCGCCAATACGAAGGTCTGCCCAATCGGCCCGCCGACACGTAAATCAATAATGCCACCGCCACGAATGACAGCCAAAAGCCGACCGATAACACCGCCAACGGATCGAACAGCAAGACAGCCAGCAACGCCAGCAATAAAATTCGCATCGGCGCAGTGTTACGCTGCCAAGCGATTGCTGCCAACGCCACGCTGAGCATCACCACCGCGCGTAGAGTAGGCACAGAATAGCCCGCCAAACCGGCGTAAAACAGCGCGGCCAGCCAAGCGCACAATGCGGCGGCCCGTTGTGGCGAAATGCTTAATATCCCGGTCCAAGCCCACAGCCGTCTGGCCCAAAGGTAAATCAGGCCGGCAATCAGACTGATATGTGAACCGGAAATCACGATTAAATGCACCACACCGGTGAGTCTAAACACGCGCCATTGCTCTTGGGTGATTGCGTTTTGGCTGCCGATGGTCAATGCTTTTAGTACGGCCAACTGTCCGCTGCCGGGCAAAGCAGCGTCCAGTCGATCAGCAATCGCTTGCCGACACCGAGCAAAATATTGACCGATACTCGGCGATAAGCTCACGATTTGCGGCGGCGATTTGTCGCGCACATAACCTGTCGCACCGATATGGTTGGCAAATAACCACGCTTCGAAATCAAAGCCGCCGGGGTTGAGGCGGCCGTGCGGCCTGCGCAACTTTACCCGGAACTCCCAGCCCTGCCCCGCAGCCAAGTTGAGCTTAGGGTAATACCAGCTCAGACGAATTTTATCCGGAAAGTTGCCGGAGGGCGCCGTGACAATAAAATCAAAATTGGTGCGCTGCTCTTGTTGTTGCGGCAGACTGGCGATATAGCCTTGAATTTTCACTTCCTGATTTTGATAGGTATCGGGGAGTTGTTGGGACAGCCGCCAGCTACCGAATAAACTCGCCCACAACACCCCAGCCAGCAGCGCGAAAAGCCGCCAATGGCGCCGATAAATCAACAACAAGCTGCTAACCCCCAAACCGATAAACTCAAACAGACTAGGCAAGCGGCTGAACTGTTGGACAGCAACAATTCCGGCCAGAAATAGCAAACTGCTCAGATTCATCGCCTCTCCGACCTATATTTATCCTGTATTAAACGCCTCATATTTCTACCACATAAACTCCGCCGCCAAGCGTGATTTAGGCAGTCTAGCCGATTTTTTAAACTTGTCTGCGGCGCAACGGCTGTCATGGGCTGGTTGTTGTTGGATTAATCCTGCAAAATAGCCGGTTGCCGTGCCTGGCAAATGCTGTTTTTTAAATTGATAACGCCTACGCCGCCCAACAGGCGGGCTGTCGTTAAATCTCCGACTGTTTACCCCATGCAAGAAACCCATTACCCGCTGATTGTCCGCCCACGCTTTATCCTGAATGCCCGCAAATGGTGGCGCTTGTGCCATGTTTATCTGGCACTGAGTTTGGGACTCATCTTCGCGCTGATCGGCTTGACCGGCAGTTTGAGTATTTACCGGGAAGAATTGGATAGCTTGCTCAATCCGCAATTGCGCGTCGATACCCCACAATCAACGGCTTTATCGCTGGACAAAATCGTCGCGGCGGTACGTGCTGCCCATCCGGATCGGCACGGTGCCTGGACCTTGGAAATGCCGCGAGCACCGGACGGCATGATCACCGCCTGGTTTGAAAAGCCCAAGGAAAGCGTAGACGCCTTTTATGCGCCTCTGATGGTCTCGGTCAATCCTTACACCGGCCGGGTTGTCGACAGCCGCTTATGGGGCCAAACCCTGACGACCTGGCTGTTGGATTTACATACCCAACTGCAATTGGACGGCTTTGGCCGAAATGCGTTGGCGGTTTTAGGCGGCTTATTAATGTTGTCGGTACTCAGTGGTTTGTACCTGTGGTGGCCGGGCTGGCCCAAGTTGTGGCGCGCCTTTTCGCTGCGCCACGATGCCGGCTTGATGCGGCTAGTATTTGATTTGCACCGACTACTGGGCGTAGCCAGTTCCGGCTTTTTAATGTTGCTGGCCTTCACTGGTTTTCATCTGGCCTACCCTAGCCTGCTGGAGAACCTGACCGCCGCGTCCGGCATGGGACATGGTGACGCCGGCCCCAATGTGCGCAGCAGCGCCATACCCAATGACAGGCCGACCAGTCTGTCGGAAGCAATCCTCGTGGCCCGCGGACCGTTTCCCAGCTCGGAAGTCCGGCGAATTACCACCCCGGTTGGCGAGCTGGGGACGTATCGGATCAATTTGCGCCAACTTAACGAGATCAATCAACACCACCCGTTCACGACCGTTTGGGTGGACCGCTGGAGCGGACAAATTCGCGATGTGCAAAACCCCAGCCAATTCTCAGCCGGACAAACATTTACCACCTGGCTTTGGCCGCTCCATACCGGCGAAGCCTTGGGCGAAAGCGGCCGCTTGCTGTGGTTTTTTGTGGGATTGACGCCGACATGCCTGTTTTTGAGCGGCTTATTACACTGGTTACACCGACATGGCTGGGTCGCGGATCGAGAAATCAACCTGAAACAGGCGACAGACGCGGCGACAACTGCTTGCATGACGACATTAAAACGCGCCGCCAAGGCAATTCTTAGGGTCGTGATCCCCGCTGCTAACCGTTTTTTGCAAAAAATCTACGGCCGAATCAGGCGGATAAAAAGACTAAAGTAGTGTTTTCAGCACCACTTCTTAAGGAAATAGCACTTTCGCCAATTCCTGAGTTTTTAAATATTGGCTTTGCAGGTCGGCAAATATCTCAGCCTGACAGGCCGGGCTGATGCTCAGTTTCTCAAAGGCCGAGACCGGCCAGGTTTCTTTATCGTCGAACACACTACCCACCATATGCGTCGCCGCGCCGACCAAAGCTGCCTGCCGCCAATAGCTGCCTTGATAACCCGGATTGCGATGGTACCGAATAATCGCCACCAACGCTTCGGGTATTCCCCAGGAAACGGTCAGATGCGCCCCGACTTCGCAATAATCGGTATGCAGCAATTTGCGCAAGGCTTGATTCAAGTCCAATTCGGGATTGGCTTGTTTAAAACGCAGGGCCTGGTGGGTTTCTTCGGGCATGATGTCGGCCATGCAGAGCAAGCCGATATTGTGCAGGATGCCGCCGGTATGCACGGTTTGCGGCAAGTGTTCATTGCCCCGCTCCGCCGCAAGCTCGTCGGCCAGCGCACGGGCAGCGTGCGCCACCAGCATGGTACTGATCCAATAGCGTTTGATATCGAAACTTCGGCAATCCCTGATATTAAACGGCTTCATCACCGCCAAACCGATACCGACGCCCCGGACAATATTTAATCCCAGTTTCAAACAGGTTCTTTCCAATGACGTCACCGGTTCGCTGGAGTTGTTAAACCATGCCGAATTGGCCAAGGCAATCAGTCGCGACGAAATCGTCGCATGCCCAGCCAGAATCTTGGCTAACCGGGCATAATCCAGATTATCGTCGGACAAGGCTTTGACCACTTGATGAACGTCGTGCGGCAAAGAAGGCAGCCGTTTAATATCTGCAAAGCGTTCCGGCAATTCAAGATCAGTCATAATTGTTTCGATGAATATCGTTATGGGCTGGTTTGGAGTGAATAAATTCCAGCCGGAAATCTTTGTCAAACATGGCCGGCACTTCGGCGGCGGTCAGAGGCTGACTAAACAAATAGCCTTGCACCACTTGGCAGCCCAAACCGCTCATCACCATGGCTTGCTCTATCGTCTCCACGCCCTCCGCCACCAGCGAGAAATTCATCGCATTGGCCATGCCGATAATCGTACCGAGCAAAATCGGGGTTTGCGGATTAAACAACACGTCCTGAACAAAGGTTCTGTCGATTTTCAGACAATCCACCGGCAACTGCTTCAGCGACGCCAGCGACGAAAAGCCGGTGCCGAAATCGTCTATCGCGATTTTCACTCCTATGCCCTTTAGTTTTTTAAATATCTCTAAGTCTGCCGCCGTTTGCATGGCACTTTCCGTGACTTCGATTTGTAAATAGTGAGCCGGCAATTGGGTATGTTTGAGGATTTCCCGCAACGTGAACGGAAATTGCGGATCGCGGAAATGGCTTGCCGAGACGTTGACAGCCGTGGTGAATAACGGCAGCCCTTGATTTTGCCAGGCAATTAATTGTTCGCAAGCCTGTTGAATAGCCCAGTCGCTAATTTTACCGATCAAACCCAAAGCCTCAGCCAAAGGAATAAACTCGCCGGGCCCCAACAAACCGCGCAACGGATGTCGCCAGCGCACCAAGGCTTCGAGACCTATCATTCGCCCATCCAACATACTTACCTGGGGCTGATAATACAATTGCAATTGCTGGTGCTCCAGCGCGTCGCGCAACGTTTGCTCGTCTTGCATGCGCTTAATCGCCAGGCCCGTCATCTCAGGCCGATAGTAAGCGTAGCGCTGTTTGCCGGCGCTTTTCGCTGCGTACATGGCGGTGTCGGCGGCTTTCATCAAGTCGTGCTCGTTCTCGCCATCTTTTGGATAAATAGCAATACCGATACTGACGCGGGGCTTTAAATGGTGGGTATCCAAAATTAAAGGTCGGTTGATTTCCTGCAAACAGCGTTCGGCGATTTCCATGGCTTGAAATTCGTCGGTAATGCTGCTGGCGATGATACAAAATTCGTCTCCTCCCAATCGTGCAGCAAAGTCTTCTTCACGTACCACGCTTTGGATACGTTGGGCGATCGCTTTCAGAAATTGATCGCCGACGTTATGTCCAAAGCTGTCGTTGACATACTTAAATTCGTCCAGATCCAGGAATAAAAACGCAAACTCCAGCTTGCCGCGCGCCGAGGCTTTGATGGTCTGTTGAATACGCTTGTGATAATGAACGCGGCTGGCCAGGCCGGTCAACTCATCGAAATACGCCAACTGATGGATGATTTTTTCCGATTGCTTTTGCTTGGAAATATCCTGCACCGTCCCGGTGACAAAACTCTGTTGTCCGCTGCTGATCATGGCCGTATCCTGGCGGACGCTGATGGGCGTTTCCAGATCCGGCCGCAAGCGGTACTCGACATACTCGACTTGTTCGCCCTGGGCAGCGGCTTCTATCAAGGTCTGCACTATTTTGCGGTCCGCAGCCTCAATTAAATTCAAATAGTTGCTGAGCTCTCCCCGAAAATAGTCGGCCGGCATTTGGCACATTTCCGCTAAAAACGGCGATATTTCGAATTTATCCTGCCGTGGATCCCAAGTCCAATAGCCCAAACCGGCGATGCGTTGCGCAGCAGACAATTGCTGCTTACTGTTGCGTAATTCCGCCGTGTCATGGCTGGAGCGCAGCAGAAAACGGATGTGATGAATCAATACCACATGATTAAGCGGTTTAATGATGAAGTCGGTCGCGCCGACTTTAAATGCCCGATTTATCGATTCGATGTCTTCCAAGCCGGTAGACATAATGATGGGAATGTCCGTCATGGCGGGGTTGGCGGACATGCGCCGGCAGGTTTCAAAACCGTCGATGCCCGGCATGATCGCATCGACTATGACTAGATCAGGAATGGCCGTTTCCAGCAAGAGCAGCGCCGCTTCGCCACTCTCGGCCTCCACGACGTCGAAACCCGAGGCTTTTAACTGTTCGCCGGTAATCAATCTGAAGTTTGGATCGTCGTCTATCAGTAAAATTCGCTTGGCTTCCAGCGCCAAGTCGGCTACTCGCTTATCCATGCCGGATTGCGGCACATCGGGCTGCGCTACGCTGGCATGGGCAATAACACGCAGCTCGGCCAAAGCCGCCGGCAATTGCGCCTCAAATTCTGCCAGCAGTGCCGGAACTGCCGCAAGATCTGCTTGGCGGCCGGCAGCCTCCAGTAATCGGCAGGTTTTGGACAAGTCCCTGGCACCCAGATTGGCGCTGGACGATTTGAGGGCGTGAGCCATATCGGCTAACAAATCCGCCTGCCCATCGGTAGCGGCTTGTCTAAGTTTTTCGGCTGTTTCCGGCGCGGTTTGCAGATAGAGTGCTATGGCTTTGTTTAATAAACTTACCCCATTCGCATCGTAAATATCCCGAAGCTGAGCTAGATCGGCCTGGCAAATCGAGCCGGGGGTGCAGTTGTCTGACATTACTGCGTCTTGATATTCCAGCGGCGCCCGCTCCAGTGCAGTATCCGCGGCATTTGGCAGCCAATTTATCAATAGGTGGTGCAGTTGTTCCTTGCTGAACGGTTTACTTAAATAGCCGTCCATTCCGACCATTTCACATTGGTCGTGTATGCCTTTTTGCACATCGGCGGTTAAAGCAATGATAGGAATTCTAGTTGAGGCCGTGGCTTGCTCATGTTCGCGAATCTTGGTCGTTGCCGAAAAGCCGTCCATAATCGGCATGTGACAATCCATCAAAATCAAGTCATACCGACGCCGGCAGGCTGCTTGCAGCGCTTCCTGACCGTCTGCTACCACCTCCGCGGTGCAGCCCATGCTTTCCAAAAAGCTTTTCACCACTTCCTGATTGACCAAGTTATCTTCAGCCACCAAAATGCGTCCTGAAAACCTAATTTGCTCCGGCGTAACGGAGGAAGGCACCGTTTGCTCCACGGGTGCGAACGTGGCGATTTCCAGCAAGCAATTCAGCAGGCGTTGTTGGAAAACCGGTTTGTTCAAATAAAAGCTGATGCCGTATTCGTGGGTCAGGCCGGTTTTAATGCTGACATTTTCAGAGCTGAGCATGATCAACGGGAGTTTGGGAATACGCTGGTCGCGTTGAATGGCCTTAGCCAGCGTCAAGCCGTCCATGACCGGCAAATGCCAATCCAGCAGAGCTACTTGAAACGGATTATTTAACGTAGCCGCCTCGACCAATATCTTCAGCGCCCTAGGTCCGCTATCGACGGTCGTGACATGGGCGCCCCATAGCGAAACTTGATCGTGGAGTATGTCGCGGTTTATCGCATTATCATCGACTACCAGGATGTGCAGACCTTCCAAAGCACTGGTATCGGCACGTTCGATGTTGGTCTGGATGCCCAACCCCAATTCTAAGTCAAAGTAAAACCGGGAACCTCGGCCGATATTGCTTTCCAGCCCCAGATTACCGCCCATTAATTCGACTAATTGCTTGGAAATGGTCAAACCTAAACCGGTACCGCCATAGCGCCGGGTTATGCTGCCGTCGGACTGCGTGAAACTATCGAAAATTTCCGCCTGGCGCTCCGCGGCAACCCCTATGCCGGTATCGATTACTTCGAATAATAATCTGACTTTATCGCGCGCCGCATTTTCCGGAAAACTCACCTTAAGCTGTACATCGCCTTCTTCGGTGAACTTGATGGCATTGCTCAGCAGGTTAACCAGCACTTGCCGTAATCGTTCCGCATCGCCTTGCACAATAAAGTGCATTTGGTGCGGAAGATTCAATATCAATTCCAGGCCTTTACGGTGGGCTTGCTCCGCCATCATTTCCACGGTGTCTTCCAATAAGCGGCGTAGATCGAATTCCTGAACGATCAGCTGTAATTTGCCGGCTTCGATTTTGGAAAAATCGAGAATATTATTGATGATGCTTAATAGCGAATTGGCGGAACGGTAGGCGGTATCGGCAAATCGGCGTTGCCTGTCGTCCAAACCGGATGACATCAACAACTCGGTCATGCCCAACACGCCGTTCATCGGCGTTCTGATCTCGTGGCTCATGGTTGCCAAAAATTGCGACTTGGCTTTACTGGCTTGTTCGGCTTGTTCTTTAGCGGATAGCGCTTCGGCGATGCTGATACTCAGTTCTTGATTTTTTTCTTCCAATTGCTGGGTACGCTCGACAACCTGTTGCTCCAAAGAATTGCGGTGCATGGCCAGTTGGTCGTCTCGGAACTGGATTTCGGCCAGCATGGCATTGTACACATCGGCTAGATCGCCGAATTCATCGTTGCTGGTCTTGTTAATGCGATGCGAAAAACTCTTCTCATGACCCACCGATTGCATCGCGTCCATCAGTTTAAGTAAGGGCGCCAAAAATATTTGCTGTAATTTGGTGGTTAAAATACCGATTAAGATCATGGTAAACACCACGATCAAACCCATAGTCGAATAAAACGCTTTTAATATGGCGTAGAAGCCGCTTTGGTCATCCACCAAATGCAATACACCCACCACGTCGCCATCCAATTCTATCGAACGGACAAAATGCAGATTATTTTCCTCATCGTATTGGAATACGTTTTTTTCGCCAGCCTTACCGACAATATTATTGGTAGGAAACAAGTTCTCATACCAATCAGCGAAAACTTCGCCTATAAAACCATATACGCTTTCTGAGCTAGGAATGGATTGCGCATCGTTTAAAAGCGCGGAAGCTTTTTCCGCATCCCAATGACTAACACCGAGTTTTTGCGAATGATAGTCGGCAAATAAATTGCCTTGTTTATCGTATAATTCGGCATTTAATATACTGTCCCGGGTTTTCATACTATTCAGCATAGTATTAGCCGACACAGTATCTTCAAAAACCAGTGCCGCTGAAATATTCGATGCAATAATATTGGCAATTAATACCAGCTGCTGCTCGGTATCTTTCTTTTTGGCATAATATTCATTTACAACAATCGCAGTGCTTGCCGAAAATAGCGTCAACACAGCGATCAAAGTCATAATAAATACTAGCTTTATCTTGATAGGCGCATTATTAAACCATTTAAACATGCGATTATCTCTCCTAATTATCGCCGACAATTTTCGCTAAGCGCAGAAGGCTGGAACTAATCGTTAGCCCCGAACTTTTAACCATGGAAAGATTGATATGTAACTGTATTTTTCCATCGGTATTCACCATAGCCACCATGCCTCCCGATCCAATAAAATCAGCTTCTTCACCTATCGTCAACACTGGGAACTGCCTGGTATCTAAAAAAACTTGCGACAAAACACTATTGGATAATTCGCTTAAAAACAGAATATGACATTGACTTAAATTACGTAATTTGTCCGAATTAATTATTTTAATCACTCTATCCCCAACCGCTTTACCGCTAATTGAATCGAAAGATTGCAATAATGCATTGTCCCCCACCAAACAAACCTGCAGGTTATTTCCGGAATTGGCAAACGCCTGCTCAGGCCATTGCGTAAAACGGGCAAAATTAAGCGTCAATGCAGCCAATACCGTATATTGCTCAAGCGCCAACGGCGCCGCGCAAGACGCGCTTGAACTAAATAACATTAATACCAACAGATAAATTTTTATTGCGTTTTGCATATCCGTCGCAACAACAATCCAATTAAATAGAAAAAATGCAAAACAGTCTACCTGCCAGCGGCATTAGAAATTCCAACTGATTTTTCCGTACATACCCCGATCAATAAATGTTGGCAGTACCAGGTTTTCCTGTTGATATTCCAAGTGGCTATTAGTTAATAAGTTTTGGCCTACCAATGATATTTCCAGATCAGGTTCGGGGCGCCAGGCCAAGCGCGCGTCCATCGTCACATAATCGGGTATGTAACTGTTGCCGGAAGCTGTTGCTGCGGCATTGTTGCCGACGTAGCGAAACCAAACATCAAAGTCCAAATCCGGCCGAATATTGACCGCACTGCGTAAGTTCATCCGCTGTTGCGGGCTGACGCCCACCACCGCCATAGCGGTTTGCGGCACTTCGGTTTTAAGCACGCTGTAATTGGCGTCCCACCGCCACCAGTCCAGCATTTGCCAGACTGTCGAGACTTCGACACCATAGGTCTTGGCCTTTAAATTATTGCTAAAGGGTAAAGGCTGGACCAACACACCGCGAATAGGATCGAAATAAACGGCGCCTTGGGAAGCGTCGCGCATGTGCGCGTAATCGTTATAAAACGCCGTCACATCCACCGATACGGATTTGATCATGGTGGTGCGGTAACCCACTTCGTAAGCAATCACATCTTCGCTGCGCAAGCTTGTGTTACCCTCCAGCGCCAGTTCCACCGGTATAAAAAATGGCGATGACGGCGGCACAACCGCTGTCGTCAAGCGCATATTGGCTTCGCCGCGCGAGGGCGTGCGCACTGCTCTGGATACCCCGGCCCAAAGCCGATGATTCAGCGCCGGCGCCCACATTAATCGGGCGGTGGGCTGGCCTTCAAAGCCGGTGAAATCGTTATGTTCAAATTTGTTGCCCAAGGTCAACCACAGCGTTTGGTCTATCAATTCCATTTCATCCTGGACGAATGCGCTGAATAACTGATTTTTCCGGTGAGCAGGAGACATGCTGAATATAGTGCTGCTTTCAAGGCGATCCGAGGTTAGTTGGTAACCCAGCCCCCAAATCAATTCATGGCTATCAAACAAGCCGAAGCGATGTTGAAAATCCAAGTCAAACGTATCCCGCCCCTCGGACATCCATTCCTCATTGCGTCGATAGTAGTCGTAAAACAACTGTAGGGACATGTCGGACTGGGTGGAAAATGTGTGCTGCCAACGTCCCATGATATTGCCGCCGTAAGCTTCGGCTTTATCACGGAAAGTTGTACTGTAGGGCACTAAAATACTGGGTTTAGACAGCACTTGATTGAGATGACTGTGATAAAGATCGCCCTGAAATTTAAGTTCGTCCGCTGACGACAGCTGAGAATCTATGCGAAACCCACCCTGTACTTTGTCCCAATCGTCGCCGGCGCCATGGCCTTGCGCATTGGTATTTTGATCGCGTTTGAACCCCTTCGCATAAACCCGGCCAGTGGTATCCTCGCCCAAATTGCCGCCATAGCGAAACGCACCAAACCCCTGCTCCTCAGTACCGCCGCCCGCCGCCACCAGACCGCCTTGTGTTTTCGAGCTGTGCTTGGTGATGATGTTGATCACGCCATTTACCGCGTTCGCACCCCACAGCGTTGCACCAGGCCCTCTAATCACCTCAATCCGCTCGACATCCTCCATCATCACGTCCTGGTTTTCCCAATAGGTGCCGGAAAACATGCGGCTGTAGGTATTGCGACCATCGATCAATACCAGCAACTTGTTGGAGAAACGCGCATTAAAGCCCCGAGAACTGACCGCCCACTTGTTCGAATCGATACGCGCCACGTCAAGGCCTGGGGCCATGCGCAGTGCCTCGGGAATACTGGTCGCGCCCGTTCGTTTGATGTCATCGTTGGTAATGACAAATATCGCGGCCGCGGAATCGTTCAGTGCTTGGGCTTTTTTGGACACTGAAGTCACTTCAACATTCAGCAAGTCTTCCACATTCAGCTCAAGTGCGTCTTGAGATGCAGCCTGCAAGACGCAGGCGTGACTAGTTAATACAAAAAATCCGACAATATATTTTTTCATAGGGTCTTATGAGCAGTGCTTTGAGTCGTTCAATCTTTATTAATCAGCAATCCCGGATACCTGGATTGCGACTCCGACTATCAACCGACCTTCATATCGACAGCGAGGAACATTCCCACAGCTTGGGGGCCTTATAAGCCGCGAAGGGAATCAGTCCGGATTCGCAGGAACAGCAATATTTGAGGATCGGGCTAACCATAAAGCATGGCGTGTCATGATCGTTTCGACATTGTTTTGCAATGTGGGCAAGTCTAGCTCAATTATCGAATTCAGACAGATGATGGGGCAGGCATGAGAGGCTTCCGTATCCATGCTCGGCCAAGCCGGAAAAAAATGCCCCGACTCGGCCGCAGGAAAATCATGGGAAATCTTTGTTTCAAACCAGGAAATTAAGTTGCTGCACGCTGCCGGCTTGGCCTTGTTCGGTTAAATAGATACCGCTACTGGCAATTTCACCCAGCGCTTGATTGGCGGTGTCTTTTAATTGGAACGGCGTCGTCAAGTGACCTAAGTAAATCGCGCCGACATTTTTATCACCCAGCGCCAATAATTGCTGCGACCCGTCATCATGCCGCTGCCAGATTCGCAGTTGTTTGTAAACGGCATCGCCGGCGTCGATAAACTGATTGTTATCGTCGTCATAAGCCGCTAAGTCTGCAAAGCCGTTGCCGCTGCGCGGACCGAACAATTCCGAACCGTCGTTGATCAGGCCATCCTGGTTTTTGTCCAATGCCAGCAGACCGCTGCCGGCTTTCAAACCGGCTATTTGATCCAAACGACCATCAGCATCGATATCGAATTGAAATCGGCTGCCGCTTAACTCTGCGGCATTGCCGTCGAAATTGATAACCAAAGGATCGGTTTTCACGGCGTCGCCGGCGCGGATACTGAGATTGGATTCGGTATAAAAGCTGCGGCTCATCGACAAGGACACTGAAAAACTCAGCGTTTGCCCATCCCGGGTGGTGATACTCCCTTCGGCGCTGAAATTAGTCGTTTCGCTTTCGAAATAAGACTCGGATTTTTCGTAGACCAGTCCATACCCTTCGCGCTCGGGGACGGATGTTGCCGGTGCTTGCTGCGGGGCCTGAATGATCACAGAGTCGGCTTGCCCCTTGAGATCATCCGGTGCGAATAATTCAAAGTCGCGGCCGGTAATCTCCTTGACCATGCGTCTAATGATTTGCAACAGCAGATTATCTTTGGAACTGAGCGCCCTATCGGTATCCAGGGTTTGCGCAGCGGTTGCCGAAGTTTGCGCCGACCGGCTGAGATCAAGGGTATCTTGAATGACGTTGCGCGCAGTTTCGGGACGAGTCTTTCGCGCGGTATTGGGGGTATCTTCCGGCTTATCGATCCAGACCCGCAGCGATTCGCTGCGTTTGCTGATCTGTTGCACTTGATGCTGACTTTGCAGGTGGACGGCGGAATTCTGGATAATCATGGCAACCCCCATAGCTCGACTGGTGTGAGCTAAATATCGGCTGCGACCCTGAAATATTAAATATTTAGTTTGTCTTCTATTTTTTGCTTGTAGTTTAGGAAATGGGCGGCTTGTAACTGCTCGTTTCGGTCTGTTCCCAACAAACGACAAGGTACATCTATTTCGGTGATGTGAAACGGATAGTCGTCGCGGTTTTTCCGATAGCCCAGTATGTGGGCGCGGATCGGTTTGAAGCTATCGACGTTAGTAACGGAAAATTTTTCTTCGTTGCAATAGATCGCAATTGCACCGTCCTCATCGGTCGCTATCCGCACTCTCAGATCCATCACACTGGCGCCTAGTTTGACCGGCACGGCCTGGCAAGATAGCACTCCGGCTGAATTGCGCTGGATTTCGTAAAATTTGACACTCAAACCATCCGGCAATTGCGCGCGCGCCAGCAAGGTGTCTAAAAACACGGAATAGTGCGTGATGACGTGCTCAGGATTGGCATTGCTATGCTGATGGACAAACAGCGCGCCTTTTTCATCAAGCACGTAAACACCCACGTGTTTACTGGTTGCATGATAAAAAACCTGAATCACATCAGCCAAATTCTGCGTATATAAAGACGGAATATAGGTTTGATCCAGTACGTAGGCATCAAAAAATACTGCGGAAAATTGCGGATTCGGCTTGGCTAATTCATGCAGCAGTTGATTTTGCGTGTCCAGCCGGTAATAGCCCAGGCTGCCGTTTCTGAGTTGGAACAAGCCATAACCGGTCTCGGCAGCCACGATATAGCGCTGCAAGCCGTCCCGAGCGGATGCAAAAAATTTTAGCAAATTGCCGAACAAAGATTCGATGCGCAAGATGATGCTTTTGCCGCGTACCGGGTTGTAACATAGCGCTTGGAGTTTCTCGGCAGACAAGGGCGCGGCGCTGTTATTGAACACATCGACTAGGCAGTTAAAAACCCCCTCTATACCTATATAGCGCTGCAAGCTGGCCTCACCCCAACTGGATACGGATAGGCGCTGGATGCTCTGGATGAAACATTGGCGGCTGTCACCATAACTTAACGGATCCGAGCGTTCGCTCATCACTAACTGTTGATTGTTCGCGTCAATCGCCAAACTTTCGCCGAGGTTTATCAGTAACAAGGACGACGAGACGCGATTCGGCTCACCGTAAACCTCCAGATCGTTCTCCCTACCCGGCAAATAGCGGCTTAGAAACGCATTTAATTCATTAAACAGTTGATATAAATCATTATTGGCAATTTTAAGACTGGAAGTGACCAGTTGCAGATTGAGCGACTTTTTGTACAAGCCGTTTACCACGGCCCAGCATAAAACTTCGAGCAAGCTCTCGCCGGATTTAATCGCGCTTTCCAGGGAGGCTTTCTGTGACGCCGCTCGGTCATCGTATAAACACCAGCGCGGCGGCGCGTCGTCAGTCAGGACTTCCACAGCTATCAGCAGATCGGGTTTGGCGTGGACCGTGGTTCTGGTGGTGAGCACCTCGATTTTGTCGGGACGTAAATCCAGGGTGGCCCGCAATTTCCGGCCGATCAATTTCAAGTCTCTGTTTTCCCGCTGCGCCTGATCCAATGGCAAACCGGAAAACTTTAAAATCATCCGCAGACATTGTTGCAATTGATCGCGAATCACCACGTGCTCGACACTGGCTTTCTTAATGTCCCAAAATTTTTGGCTGGCTAAATTGTCCAGCAAATCCTCCGGCCATTCCCATTGATCTGCCACACTATGCAGATAATCTTCACGCTGCAAGCGCACTCTGTTCTCCGTGAGATTATCGGACGCGGCCATGATCTTCATGTAAAAACATTCCCGAATCAGATTCAAGCGGCGTTTGGACTGAGCCTGGCGCAGATAGGCATCCACTTTGCGGTACATCAGCAGGTAAGGATCCAGGCTTTCGACACTGAAATCGCCTTGATACACCGCCTGCTTCAATGACAGACACAACCACTGCGGTTCGGGAAATTCGCTGGCATAACTTTCCATCAGCAGCAGCTTCAACAAGGACTTATGCGGGGATGTCAAAGACTTGTAGATATGCCAAAGCGTCGCACTGACGAATTCCGCCATCGGCATATCTTCTAAGCCGCCGAAATCGACGACGTCGGTTTCGGAGATAAACCGGTTCTCCAGCAAATGCGCTACATATTGCTTATAGTATTTTTCCTGTTGCGGCGGCACCAACCACCAGACCGGTATCCGCCCGGCGATGTAAATCGAGGTGCGGTAAAACTCTTCCAATAACAGATAATGTTGCGTTTCGCCGCTACTCTCTTTAGAGATCGGCGTATTTTCGCCGCGCAAAAACTGCACCGCATCAACCAGAAAAAAATGCGTCTCAATTTTTAAGGTCGCCGCCCATTTTTCCACTTCCTGGGCTTTTTGCCGCAATTCGTTTAATTCATCCGGCGCCAAAGTGGATGAATGGCAAAGCCAAATATCAATATCGCTGTTTTTCGAAAACGCCATACTCCCGACGCTACCCATCAAAAAAATCGCCTGGATAGGATAGTGTCTTAAGGCCTTGCGCTTGTAGACAAAGCCTTTGGAAAACTGCTTGGCAACATCTATAGTCTGCTTGTTGGGCGTGTAATCGGGAATACCCGCCGGGCCTTCCAGCGACACGAAACCGGGCAACAAGGGATGATTTTGATGAAACAGTAACGGCAGCAGCTTTAAGAAATCCTGTTGGCGCGGCTGCAAAAAACTTTGTACATGTTGCAAACGCAACTGATTGAAGTGCTTGAATCGTTGGGCAACTGCATATAGATCTTTTTTGCTGATCTCTTCGCCCGGCGCGCCTAAATGGATGGGTAGGAATCGATTGGTCAAAACGGCCGCGCCTAAATCAAGTGTAGGGCCAGTATAGAAGAATCAAACCGGCTTGTGAAAATTAAGCTGGACGAAGCGCCCGTTACCGTCATCAAAACAGGTAAAACGGGTTAAACAGGCGTGCGGCAAATCGATATGAAAACTTTGGGTAACCGGCAGTTTGAAGGCTTCCGCAAATATTGCTCTGATCACACCGGCATGGGTTACTACCAGCACGCGGCGTCCGGCCTGCTCAGCCAATAAACTTTCCCAGCCCTTCCTGACGCGGGCGGCGAATGCTTGGTAGCTTTCCGCGTTCGGCGGGGTGAAATGGACGGGGTCTTTATAAAATGCCGCCAGAGCGTCGGGCCAGCGACTGGAAATTTGCTCGGCGGTTTGGCCTTCCCAAGCGCCGAAATCAATTTCACCCCATGCCGGTTCAATCACCAAATCCTGTTGCTGTTGTTCGCACCAGGCCGCGGCAAAGGAACGGCAACGGCGTAGCGGCGAGCTGATCACCACATCCCACTGCCCTGCCCCGCATTGACCATACATCTGCCGCCAACCGCGTTCGGTCAGCGCATCGTCGGTGACTCCACGATAATACGAACCACCACGGGCTTCGCCATGTCGCAGAAAATCGATTACGGTCGACTGATGCATCGCGATGGAATCAGGTGTTCAAGGTATCCATCAAATCGATCATGAACTCCATTTCCTCGTCTTCGATCCGTTGCCATGCCCTAAAGCCCAGGGCATTCAACACCCCACCGCCTTTTTCATCCTTATCCATCTCCAGTAATATTTTTTGAATGTCGGCGCGGCGATTTTGCAATCTCGGCCCTATCATCAAAGAATGGTAGATGACGCTTATTTGGCTACGCACCAAGATCCGCAGCTGTTTTTTAATCACACCGGACAGGTTGTCATAGGCCTCCGCCAGAATGATGCCGACATCCGCTTCGCCTTTCAGCAGGTGTTTGGCCACCAAAACATGATTGTCCGATAACAACGGGACGATATTCCCGGCGTGCAAATCCGCGGGCTCCAACATAATCATGCCCATCAGGCGCACATCCGGATCGTCGGTGAAAGCCACCCGAGTATTCGGTTTTAATTCGGCCACATCGTTGATATTACTGCCGGCGTTAACGGCAATGATCGCTTCGTCGGATTCGCCCTGGGCGCGTACCAGCGGCAAAAAACCTTTCTCTCGGACCAGCATGGCGGCATCGAAGGGGTTGGCGTAAATCAAATCGATCTTATCGGCTGCGATGGCCTGATGCAGGTCTTGATAGTGATTGTACATTTCCAAATGGATGGCCTCGGCGCTCTGCTTTTGCAACCAAGTGTTGAATATATACCAACCCGACAGGTGGTCTGGGGCAAAATCCGGGCTGACTGTAAACATGTAAGACATGATGCTCCCCAATTAACTAAGTGTCGGATACAGTGCGATGCATTCATCGACTTTACTGCGCGAGGGTTTGCGGCGCACCGAGGTATAGCCAACCACCTTACCGCCGCGCACATTCGGAATGACCGTGGCTTTTACCCAATAATAACCGCCGTCCTTACGCAAGTTTTTCACGAAGCCTTGCCATTTTTCACCGCGTTGCACCGTATCCCATAAGTCTTTAAACGCAGCGGACGGCATGTCCGGGTGCCTGAGAATACAATGCGGTGCGCCGATTAACTCCGCTTCGGTATAGCCCGACATTTCCACAAATGCGCGATTGACGTGGCTGATGATGCCATCCGGCGTCGTGGTGGAAACAATCAACTTGCCGTCGGGATACGGCGTTTCAAGCTCGGTGTACAGCACTTTTCTGGATTTGCCGTCGCAATAGGTAAGTGTTGCTTCCTGGTACTCGCCAATGATGTCTTCGGGCTTCATATCAACGATCATGATTTACTCCGGGTTGCCGGTTAGGGTTTACAGCATTTCGGAAATACTCTCTGCCGCACGCTTCACATCAAGAAAGATGAGTCCGAGCTTGGCGTTGGGTTTGGCGAGTACGGTAAGCACGGCTTCATTACCGGCATAGGTCATTAGCACATAGCCCCTGGCGCCTTTGATCAACACCTGTTCCAAATTGCCGCGATTTAATTCTTGGGCCGTTCTATCGCCCAAAGACAACATCGCCGCACTCATAGCGCCCACTCGATCCTCGTCCATACCGGCTGGCAACACCGACGCCATCATCAGACCGTCGGTGGAAATCACACCGGAGGCTTCTATATCCGCCGAAGTACCGTTCAGCTCGTTTAAAACCGACGTCAGCATGTCTGCTTTCATAATCTAATTCCTATTCATTAATGGGTGATATGCGATCCGCTTAATTGGCAGCATCAGCGGCTTTGCTTAAATAACGGGTGATTAAAGCCCAGGCCAAGGTTACAAACTCCGCTTGGTTAAAATGCGGTACGCCGCTGATCGCCAACACGAAACGGTGCTTACCGACGAACATCGGCCAAAAGCCGATTTGACTGTTACCGAACGGATCGACAATGGCCCAGGCATGGCTGGAAATGCCCATATTGTTTATCAGTAATCCGGAACGGCGTTTATGCACGGTTGCCAGTTCCGCGCTGAGCGCGGACAATTCTTCGGCGACCTCATGCGGAAAACCGCTGCACGCCAGATAAAACCCTTGATCATCTGCCAATAGCACTTTGCCGCTCTCGGAAATCGTTGCCAATAAATCCGGTAACATCGTCTCAAGCGCAGCCTGTGGCGCCTGTAAAGGCGTGTCTACGCCTTGCACCCAACCTAGCTTTTGGCAGTACAGCAGCAATTGCAAGGCTTTGTCCTCGTCATCGATTTCCATCAATGTTTGCAACTGCGCGATAGTCAGTGCCGGAGTCTGTTCCTGTTGCAGCAAGCGGATTAAAAACCGCCGGGGTTTATCGTTTTCGGGTGACGAGACAGCGTAGTAAGCACCAGCGGGAGTAGGATAGAGATACAGCCCGTTAATCAGATCAAATCTTTCCATGGTGATTACCCCGCCAAACCAGGATCCAGGGAATATAAAAGAGCTTGTACCAACAAAGAAACATCATTCTTTTCCCGTGCATCCACCGAAAAAACCGGCGGTTTCAAGCCAAAGCCTTGCAGTTGCGCATGATAGTCTTCTATTGAGGGTGTGCTGCTTAAATCCATTTGCGTCACCCCAATCGCTACGCTGGTGTCGTTGATAAACTTACCGAACGCATCCAGAAAAAAACGCATATCCTGAAAAGGGTCTGCGCGGGTGTTGTCTAGCAATAAAATTAAGCCGATGCCGCCGTTGGTCAAAATATCCCACATAAAATCAAACCGTTCCTGGCCGGGAGTACCGTACAAGTGAATTTTTTCGCCGCCCGCCAAATTCATGACACCGTAGTCCATCGCCACCGTAGTGGATGCTTTACGATTTTTTGTCATATCACTGGCAGCCGCATCAGTTTTGATCGGAGGCACATCGCTAATAGCGTTGATTGCAGTCGTTTTGCCGGCGCCTACCGGGCCCGTGAAAATAATTTTGTATTGACTCATCGAGATTCCTTATCGTTTGCTAAGCGCCGCGCAATTTATTGAGAATTTTGCTTAATAAACCCTCATTTTTGGGCTTCTTGGTGGGTTCTACGGCAATCACCGCATCGGCTTGACGTTCGCTTTGTTTCAATATGCCTATCGTCTGGCAGGCACTAATAAACACAAACACATACTGCGGTTTGACATGTAACAGACCAGCAACTTCCAACGGCGTTCTCGGTGCCTGAACCAACAATGCGGCAATGCGCAAAGCATCGGGCGTGATGACCAGTCGGGTAAAATTCGGCCATCTTTCTAAGTAGACGGGCCCTTGAATATCCAGACCTATCGGGAAGCGCCCTTTGGATGTCCAGATTGCCAATTTCCAGACAAAAGCACCCATATCTTGAAACTTATCTTCGGCGCGCTGAATGGCGGTTGTGGAATCGACTGCCGTCAAAATCATTTTGCCGACGGAGCCTTTACCCAATGGCATCCCGGCAAATGCGCGGGTTTGTTTATCGTCGGCGTCGATCCAGACTTCCTGGCTTTCCGGAAAAATCGTCAAAGGTTTCCAAATCGAACAAAGTTGCAAAACACGCGACTGTAAATTGGCCGTTTTATATGCCGACATCACGTAGCCTAAAAAATACTGCCTGGGGTCGTAACAGGCTGTTAACAACTGCACCTCGTCGTCAAAATCGATGTCGCTCAGTGTCCCTAAAAACGCTGTGAAGCCGCCTTCGTTCAACTGCATCGCAGAATGATGTTTGCTGGCCTTGTGGTGCTCAGCGGCATCACCTGTTTTTGGCGCCTTAGCCTTATTAACATAGACATCCATAGCCATTTTTTTCGGCTTCTCGTCCTTGGGCGGGGACGGCATATCAGCTGTCTTTGCAGGTGCTTGCGCAATCTTCGTACGTTCGGCAGCGGCTTTGCGAGCCTCGGCAACCGCCTTAATCTTGTCCAGCACCGCCATTATTTGCTGGACATTCACCGGCTTCTTGATGAAGTAAGTATTATCCAGTTGTAGGTTTTGTAATGACAATAAGATGATCGGTCGGCCCGGCGCGGCGGCTTTTCTGGCATCCAGAATATCCCGGGCTTTGGGGTGATCCGCGTCGATCATGTCAATGCTGGCTTCGGCATCCTCGACCACGACGGCAGCCCCCCGACAAGGCCCCTTCAGATACATTTCCATGGTTTTATAAGTGCGGGTATCCATGCCATGCAGAGCGATTCGAAATGGCGTTTTGTTCGACTTGCTCATGATGCCTGTCCTTCAAAATAATGTGCCAATTCCAGCCATTCACCCTCCAGCACCACGCCGGAGTCGCTAAATCGCTGCCGATTGAGCTGAAAGCGCTCCCGGTTTTTTGTAGACTTATACAGCTCTAACAAAGCCAGTTGCAAATCCGGACGATCATGTTGCAGGTTGATACCCGTTTCCAGCACATCCATGGCCTGTTCGAGCTGACTGTATTCGATAAAGTCGTTGGCTAAGGCCAAATAATCATGTTGCGCTTCGGTTTGCCGTCTGGACCTGACCAGTTCGCAGCTAGCCAACAGACCTTTACTGAACAAAGAATATCGATTAGCTGGCGGCGTTTGCCCGTCAGTTTTAAGCAAATCCTGACATTGCTGGACCAGCAGCCGCGACTGGCTAGCTTGTATCATACGGCGACTGATCGCAGTTCCCTTCCCATCCAAAATAATCATTAAATCCAACAAGGCCGCGTAGAGTTGCTCGGACAGGCGCTGGTCGTAACAAAAATAAATCCGGCGTAGATGCGCCAGCAGATCTTTCGGATTTCTACTAATTTTAAAAACTAATGCGGTCAATGCGTAATCAGCATCGGCGCTGGGGCAGCTAAACAAACTAAGCTCCCGGTCGTGCCAAAAGTCGGTTTCTTGCGGGATTGCATCCAGCGATGGTCCAGCAAGCAGTCGGGAAAAATATTGGGGCATACCACCCTCCGAATCAAACGATGCTCGAAGGGTAGCAGTTAAAATGCCAAATTCCAGGATTTAGTGGGGTATTTGTTGTCTTGCTTCACATATTGCCTGACGAACGGCAACTGGTGCCGTGCCGCCGATATGATTGCGGGCAGCGACTGAGCCTTCAAGTTTTAGAATATCGAAAACGTCAGCGGTAATGCTGCCGCAAAAGCCCTGCAACTCTGAGAGAGTTAGTTCCGATAGATCCCGCTCTGTTTGCAGTCCTAAGCGCACAGCTTGACCTACGACTTCGTGGGCATCGCGAAAAGGCATACCTTTGCGAACCAAATAATCAGCCAAGTCGGTAGCCGTCGCGAAGCCTCTTTTTGCGGCGTTGTACATATTTTCGCGTTTGGCTTGAATGCGCGGCATCATGTCGGCAAAGGCTCGCAGACAATTGATTAAGGTGTCGGCGGTATCGAACAAGGGCTCTTTGTCTTCCTGATTATCTTTGTTATAAGCCAAGGGCTGGCTTTTCATCAACATCAATAAGGACACCAGATGCCCGGTAACCCGGCCGGATTTACCGCGCACCAGTTCCGGTACGTCGGGATTTTTCTTTTGCGGCATGATTGATGAGCCAGTGCAGAATGCATCCGGAATATCGATAAAATTGAATTGCGCACTGGCCCACAACACCAGTTCTTCCGAGAACCTGGACAAATGCATCATGATTAAACTAGCGGCCGCGGCAAACTCAATCGCAAAATCGCGATCACTGACCGAATCCAAAGAGTTATTAGACGGCCGGGAAAATCCCAACAATTCGGCGGTCATGAAGCGATCAATGGGATAGCTGGTGCCCGCCAATGCTGCGGCACCCAAGGGCATCACATTCAGGCGTTTACAGCAATCTTGCAGACGTTCTTTATCACGGCACAGCATTTCGAACCACGCCATTAAATGATGGCCGAATGTCACGGGTTGCGCGACTTGCAAATGGGTAAAACCCGGCATGATGGTATCGGCCTCGCGTTCCGCCACATCCAATAAAGCGATTTGCAGGCGTTGTAACTGCGTCAATATGGTTTCGATTTCGCTACGTAAATATAGTCTTATATCGGTTGCTACCTGGTCATTACGCGAACGGCCGGTATGCAGTTTTTTGCCGGCAATCCCGATCAAATCGGTCAAGCGCGCTTCGATGTTCATATGCACATCTTCCTGCTTGATTGACCAGACGAACTCGCCGCGTTCGATCTCACCGCCGATTTGCATCAATCCGCTGCGAATGTCGGCGAGTTCCTGTTCGGTCAGAATACCTATTTTGCAAAGCATGGCCGCATGCGCCAACGAGCCTTGAATATCTTGCCGGGCCATGCGCCGGTCAAAATTGACGGAAGCGGTAAATTCTTCGACAAAAGCATCGGTGGCTTCGGCAAAACGGGCGCTGGAAAGTTTTTCGGTGTTAACGGAGGTCATAAGCAATCAAACGGTAAATGCAAAAGAAGCGGGAATTATACCGATGCTGCGGCTATCCACCTTGGGAATTGCACACTCACTCGCAAACCGCCCAGTTGCGCAGAACGCATAATCTCCAGCGTACCGCCATAAAATACGGCGATGTCACGCACAATCGCCAAGCCTAGCCCATGTCCCTGCACTGCTTCGTCCAGCCGTAAACCCCGCTTACTTAATTGCTGCATATCCTGCACTGAACAACCGGGGCCGTCGTCTTCGACACGGATGGTAATGCCGTCCTCATGTTCAACCGAGACTAGAACCTGCTTGTCAGCCCATTTGCAGGCGTTATCCAACAAATTACCGGTCAGCTCCAGCATGTCTTCCCGGTCAAAATTGATTAGTTGATCGGGGGCATTGACTTGGATCGCTAAATTTTTCTCGGCATAGACATTTTGCAACAGCATGACTAAGGCAGTGAGTTCTTGCTGCGGATTAAACACACTGGCAGTTTGCAGATTGCCGGAGATACGGGCGCGTTTTAATTCTCGCTCGATGCGCTCATGGATCGCTTGCGTTTGCTTTTGCAGCAGATTACGCAACTCGGAATGGGCATCCAGTTGCGAATTTTCAGCCAGACAAAACAGCATCGCCAACGGCGTTTTCAGCGCATGCGCCAAATTGCCAATCGCGGTGCGAGACTGGTGCAAGCGCCTCTCAACCAACACTAACAAGCGATTGACTTCCGCAACCAAGGGTTTGATTTCCGCCGGCACTCTGGCTTGGATCTGTGACTGACGGCCGTAGGCAATCTCGGCCAGTTCGTCGCGCGCTGCCTGCAACGGTTTCAGCGATCTGCGTACATCGTTACTTTGCAGGGCGATTGCGATCAAAAGCACCATGGCCGTCAGTACCAGATAGGCAAGCCGGATGTGGTCTATGTCATGACCAATATCGCTTAAATCCTCGGCGATGCTAATGGTGATTGCATGACCAAATCGCTCGAAACCTCGACTCAAAACCAGTAAAGGTTGGTGATGCGGTCCATCAGGAAAATGGAATTGCCTGGCGGTATTGGCCGGCTCGGTAGTAAAAGGCAAAACGTCGTCTTGCAGCGAACTTGAATAATAGGTTTTTCCGTCAATCTGGATCACAAAGTAGTGACCCGAATAGGCTTGGCCGTAAACCGTGCCGGCATGCGAGCTATCGAAAATCAATTGTCCTTCCGCGTTAAGCGTCAAGGTATCCAACAACGAATCGCCATCGTGCTGTAAGCGGGTCAGCATTTGTTTTTCCGCCACAGAGCGAATCACCCAATCTGCTGCCAACCAGTGTCCGGCAAACACCATACTCAGGATAATGATCAGGCCGCGGTTAAGACGCTGGCGTAATGAAATCACAGCTTGTCACCGAAGATGTAGCCTTGCCCACGCCGGGTAGCGATCAAATCCTTACCCAATTTACGCCGTAACCGATTGATATACACTTCGATAACGTTGCTGGCCGGGTCACCGTCACATTCGTAGACGTGCTCAAGTAAATGGGTTTTGGTAAGCAACTTGCCGGGATGCAGCATGAAATAGCGCAGCAAACGAAATTCGATTGCCGTCAGCTCGACATGCTCAGCACCATCAACGCTGACGGTTTGCCTGTCTTCATCCAAGGCCACGCCGCAACCGCACAGTTGCGGCTGCATCATCCCGTGCATGCGCTTTAACAGGGCCTGGATGCGTGCCTGTAACTCCTCGATATGAAACGGTTTGCCCAGATAGTCGTCGGCGCCCACTTTAAAGCCGTCGACTTTTTCATGCCAGGCGTCCCTGGCCGTCAGCACAATGACCGGCACATGATTACCCGCTTGCCGCCATCGTCGCAGCACTTCCAGTCCGGGCATTTTCGGCAAGCCTAAATCCAGGATGACAATATCGTAGGATTCAGTCATGCCCAAAAATTCGCCATTCTCGCCATCCATGGCCAAATCGACCGCAAACCCGGCTCTTTCCAGATCGGCTTTTAAAGATCGGGACAGGCCTGGATCGTCTTCTACCAGCAATAGTCGCATAGTTGAGTCATAACAATGGTTGGTTTCAAAGAGTTACTTGGAGTAAGGGTATTTTAACCCCGAACTTTTAAGATTGGATTTATCTCGGTTTCCTACACTAGCTACATCTGCAACTAAGCATGCCGAGGTAAACCACATGAATAACCAACACACCGTAGCGGTCTGGGACATTTTTATCCGTATTTTTCACTGGTCGCTGGTCGTTGCCTTTACTGTGGCCTATTTCACCAGCGAGGAAGAAAACGCTTGGCATATTTACGCCGGTTACACGGTTTTGGGTCTGATTATCTTCCGCATTCTGTGGGGAATCATCGGCAGCCGCCATGCCAGATTTAGCGACTTTGTCCGTTCTCCCGGAACTGTTTACAGCTATATTCGCGAACTGCGCGCAGGCTCCGCGAAACATTATGTCGGCCACAATCCTTTGGGCGGCTGGATGGTCATGGCATTGCTCTCAACGCTGCTGGTTGTGACTGTCAGCGGCTTGAAAGTATATGCGATAGAAGAAGGCCGAGGTCCGCTGGCTGCCAATCCAACAACACTAACTTTGATTAGCGCTGCCCATGCGGAAGAAGACGACGAAGAGGATGGAAAAGCAGAAACGCAAAGCCAAGATGAAGAATTTTGGGAGGAAATTCATGAAGGGGCGACCAATTTTATGCTGGTACTGATTGCTTTACACATAGTGGGCGTCTTTGTTTCTGGTAGAGCGCACCACGAACACTTAATCAAAGCCATGCTAACCGGAAAGAAATCAATAAAATAACAATAAAAATGTGAGATTTCCCACAATTTTAATTTTGAATTCATTTTCCATTGGTATAAGTCCCGCGACTTTTAGTTGTCTAAATATGTCGAAATCGACTTTTGAGTTTAGGCAACTGACTACGTGCCTTGCGGCAAGACTTCTTAGATTTTTGACTTAGTCAGGCTTTATCTCGGTCTATCAAAATCAGGAGGTCGTCGGTTCACCCCGCCAAGTTTCATTGTTAGTTAAAGTCAATTGACACACCACAAACCTACAGGGAACACTCGATGAAACAAATGACATTCTTACTGCCATTGCTGGCGCTCGGCTCTATTGCCGAAGCGAGCGACATCAGGGGCGGGCTGGGCAACTTTGACGCACTGAATCACACCGGCGGTCCGGTCTACGGCATAGAAATAGAACTGGACGATACGAACAGCAAAGATGTAGTCAGCACCTACCCAGGTAATCATTACGGTTACGGAAAAATACGGGAAGACCTCAGCGACCCGGCGCACCCCAAAACCTTCGTACGTTACGAAAAAGACGGTGCCTTCACCAATCCCTATCCAATCGGCAGTACCTTGTATTGCTACGATTTAAGCAAAAATGTCGGCTGCGAACATTTTGGGGTGCACTTTGCCTACTCCGCCACCACGCCTTATAGCGCGGTCAAATACAACTGGCTGGTCAAGGATGGCAGTGGCAAACTGGTTGTTGGCCCCGCGCTGCAGTTGAATACGCCAGTATTCGACTATACCCCGCCAACCACTGACTTCCCTGCTCAAGTCGTGGCAACCATGCCGGCTCCGGTTGTTCCGCAAAGCGTCGTAAAAGAATTTGGCGAACCCAGTTGGGTCAAGGTTATTAAAACTAAAACTCACAACACTCGGGTTTTGGCCTTAGGCGCACTGATCAGTGATGATCATGACCACGACGGTCTAGCAGACTGGACCAATGGTGAGCCGGACGAAGTCGAATCCGAATGGTATTTGCTGCAATCCCACAATGGTGTCAGCAACGCCAAATCCGAATTGCGTGGCGGCAGCGACAGCATGGGCAACAACGCCGAAGAAGTCGTCACCCGCCGTTATGAGTTTTATGCCTATGGCGGCCCCGCCGCGTCCATTGATGGCGAAAAGGGTGAAGCCATGTGCGATGCGGTCGGAACGGATAATCTGCACGGCGACGGCGTAGTGGAAGTAACCGATGCCAACGGCGGCTCTCATGAATTCGATTGTTCGACTGCGGAAGTCGTCGGCGCCTATCAAGGTTCGCAAATGACGGAATTCGTGGCTATCTCGCCCTTCGCAATGGTCGATGCGCTGCAAAACGGCAATGTCAACGAAGTGTTTCCGGAGCGGCCCACCGTTAGCGGCGGCAACACGCCTTACGTGGTCAACGTCAGCGCCGGCGCATTACCGAACGGTTTGACTCTTGCGCAAGACACAGGCCTGTTATCAGGCGTGCCTTCCAAGGTAGGCATTTTCAACTTTACCGTCTCAGCAAACGATGCCGATAACACCAGCGCATCTAAAGCTTTTACCGTGAAAGTAACAGGCCCCGGCGATACGGATCGCGATAACGACATCGACATGAACGATTTGAACGCCATCAAAGCCAAATACGGCAAAGTGGTAGCAGCCAACGACCCCGCTGATCTGAATGGCGATTTGCGAGTCAATATTATCGATTATAGAAAGGCAGCTCCGCTTTGTACATTGCCGCAATGCGCCGTGGTCAACCCTGCGCCCTAGCCCATTTTTTGAATCAGTTTGCCGGAGCGATTGGCTCCGGTTTCCAGCCCTACGGAATATTTTATGAACAAACATTTACTTACCAAACTACTTGCGCTGGCATTCGTCGGGTTTTTCCAGACCACCGAAGCGGCCACGCTTAATCTTAAATTTTCTGACAACACGAATATCCGCTCATTCGCTAAAGGCTCTATTTTCGATGTGAATATTTATATTAATAACGTTGCTGATTTGGCGGGCTTCGATTTCGATCTGACCTACAACAGCACCAACCTATCGGCGCAATTGCTAAGCAGTGGCAGTATTTTTGGCACTGACACCGAAAGTCTGGCGAACAGCATTACCCTAGGCTCGGGCGCAACCTTGGGGAAAATTCATTTTGCCGAAATGCTGTCGGGCAGCGTGGCAACCGGTTTGAATATCTCTGAGCCCACCTTGCTGGGCACCGTCAAATTTCAAGCGCTCAATGTCAGCGCAGGGAATGCCTTAAGCATAATCCCCGACCCGATCTATACGCCGGCACAACTACTATTTCTCTCCGATGGTAGCGGGCCCGCCACAACCATCACAGGCGCTACTGTCCACGTCACTGCCGCACCAGCCGCTGTTCCGTTGCCTGCATCTGTCTTCTTGTTTGTTCCGGCGCTGTTAGGCGTATTCGGCTTTGGGAAAAAACCAATTTAAAAGCCATAAAGCAGTTCGCCGGATTATCGCACCGATTTTGTCCATCGACGGACAAGGTGGTAGCAATGTCAAAAGCATCCCTTGGGGATGGCTTTTTCGTTTTTAGGAGGCAAAGGGAAAATTAAATTGAACAACGTTTAGTTTATCGTTATAGTGCCTTCCGGCAAATCGCAATCTGTCTGCTAATATGCGCTTACGGGAGGAATATCATGTTAAAAATTGTTTTACGCTGGCTGTTGACGCTAGTCTATCGAGTCAAGGTCCACGGGCTGGAAAATTACGCTAAAGCCGGCAACCGCGTGTTAATCGTCGCTAATCACACTTCATTTCTCGACCCTTTGCTACTGGGCGTGTTTTTGCCGGACGACATCACCTTCGCGATCAATACCCAAATCTCTGAACGCTGGTGGCTGAAACCATTTTTGCGTTTATCCAAAGTGTTTCCGATGGATCCAACGCATCCCTTGTCTTTAAAGGCGTTAATCCATCATTTGCAAAGCGATACCAAAACCGTGATTTTTCCGGAAGGCCGGATCACTGTGACCGGCTCCTTGATGAAAATCTATGACGGTACCGGCATGGTTGCCGATAAATCCGGTGCAACCTTGTTGCCGATTCGCATTGAGGGCGCGGAATACAGCCGCTTTTCCAAGCTGGGCAGTGTGCGTCAACACTGGTTTCCGCGCATCACCATTCATATTCAGCCGCCAACCTTGATCGAGACTCACGGCGAAGTGACCGGCAAAGCCCGCCGCAAGCATAGCGGCCACATCCTGGCTGACATCATGACGGAAATGATGTTTGCTACCAGTCATTACCAACAAACCATCTTTGCGGCCTTATTGGAAGCACGGGCTTTACATGGCGGACGTTACACCGTTGCGGAAGATCTGGAGCGCAAGCCACTAAGCTACGATGCTCTGATCGCTCGCAGCATCTTCGTAGGCAAACTAATCAAAACCCTCACGCAAACCGGCGAGAATGTCGGCGTGTTGCTGCCCAATAGCTGTAAGACGCTGAACGTGGTACTGGGTTTACAGATTTATCAGCGGGTACCGGCGATGCTGAATTATTCAATAGGCGCCGCCGGTATGGCTGCCGCTTGCCGCACCGGACAAATCAATATTGTGCTGACTTCGCGCAAATTCATTGAGTTAGCAAAACTGGAGGACGAAGCCGCAACGCTGGCACAACACGTTAAACTGATTTACCTGGAAGACTTGGCGACATCACTGACAAGCTTCGACAAAATCATCGGCTTGCTACAGGCTAAAACCGCAAGATTTTGGTACAAGAGCCAGGACTACGATGCCGACGATGCGGCGGTAGTATTGTTTACTTCAGGTTCGGAAGGCTTACCGAAAGGCGTAGTGTTGTCGCATGCCAATATCCTGGCCAATCATAAACAAATCAGAGCGCGCATCGATTTTGGACCGGGCGATGTGGTGCTGAATTTTCTGCCGATGTTCCATTCCTTCGGCTTTACGGTCGGCACGATGATGCCTATATTGAACGGCATGACCAGCTTTTTTTATCCGTCGCCGCTGCATTATGCGGTGATTCCGGAGATGGCATACGAGGTAGGCGCGACCATCATGTTCGGCACCAATACCTTTTTGGCGGCATATGCCAAAAAAGCCCATCCTTACGATTTTTACTCTTTGCGTTACGTGGTAGCCGGCGCCGAAAAATTGCAGGAAACCACCCGCACCACTTGGCTGGATAAATTCGGTATCCGTATCTTGGAGGGCTATGGCGCTACGGAAACCTCGCCGGTTACGTCGGTGAATACGCCAATGGATTACAAAGCCGGCAGCGTCGGCCGCTTCATGCCCGATATGCTGCACAAGCTGGAACCGGTGCCTGGCATTGAGAACGCCGGTAAATTGCATGTTGCCGGCCCCAACATCATGAAAGGTTATCTACTGCCGGACAATCCCGGCGTATTGGTACCGCCCTGCTCCGCTGCTTTCGGCGAAGGTTGGTACGATACCGGCGACATCGTGCATGTCGACGAGGAAGGCTTTATTCACATTCAAGGCCGCAGTAAACGTTTCGCGAAAATCGGTGGGGAAATGGTATCTCTCACCGCGGTGGAACAATTGGCCATCCACGCTTGGCCGGAAGCGCAGCATGTGGTGGTCAGTCTGCCCGATCCTAAAAAAGGCGAACAACTCATTCTGTTGACGACCCGCCGCGACGCCAACGCCAAACAATTAGCCGACGCCTCCCCTGGCGTCGCCACCATCAATTTCCCTAAAAAAGTGTTTGTGCTGGATAAACTGCCGGTATTGGCGACCGGAAAAACCGATTATCCGGGCGCGACAGCGTTAGCGGCGCGATTACTGGAAGGCGGTAACGCCGATTCAGATTGAGCGAGTTCCGCGAATGTCCAGCCTAAATTAACTACCATGTAACGCCATGAGCAAACACATCTATCCCCTTTTAATCGCGCAATTCCTCTCGGCATTTGCCGACAACGCCATATTGTTTACAGTCATCGCCATGGTGATGCAGGATGCGCACCCGGTCAGTTGGTACGTGCCGGCACTACAAAGCGTGTTTCTGGTGGCATTCGTAGTGTTGGCGCCCTGGGTGGGCGGATTTGCGGACAGTCACGCCAAATCGCGAGTGTTGATTGTCGCCAATCTGATCAAGGCTTGCGGCGCGGGTTTGTTGCTATTTAACGTCGAGCCTCTATTGGCGTATTGCGTGGTCGGTGTCGGCGCTGCCTTGTACAGTCCGGCCAAATACGGCATTTTGCCGGAACTGGCCGGCCACAACGGTCTGGTCAAAGCCAATAGCTGGATTGAAGGCTCGACGATACTGGCGATATTAACCGGTATGGTGGTTGGTGCAAAACTAGCCGATCATTCCACCACTTGGGCCTTGCTTGTAACAATATTATTGTTTTTGATTTCTGCTGCCACCACCTTATTCTTGCCGATAGGCTTACGTAAAGCGCCACCGTCCGGCTCGAAAATCAGGCTGTTCTACTTGGAAGTTAAAACATTTCTGGCAATGCCACGCTCACGCTTCGCGGTGCTGGGCGCATCCCTTTTTTGGGCAGCAGCAGCCAGTGTGCGGGTGATTATCATCGCCTGGGCGCCGTTGGTGTTAATGACGCATAACGCCAGCGATATTGCCAATCTCACGCTATTTTTGGCTATCGGTATCATCGCCGGTTCAGTCCTGGTCCCACGCTTGATTCCGCTGGAACATTTGCGCCGCGCCCGAATCCCGGCCTATTTGATGAGCATCTTTATCATCGCCCTGAGTTTTACCGAGGCGGTTTGGCCGGCGCGTTTTGTGTTGTTTTTGATGGGTATGGCCGGCGGCATGTTTATCGTACCGATCAACGCGGCACTTCAGGACCTTGGTCAACAAAGCATAGGCAGCGGCGGCGCGGTAGCGATGCAGAATTTTTTCCAGAATGTGGCAATGTTATTGTCGGTCGGCGGCTATACCCTGGCTGCTGCCGAACATGTAACACCAATTGCCGCGCTAATCGGCCTGGGTTTGCTGCTGCTGGCGGCTACTTTTCTGGTGGTTTGGCACTTACCTGAAGTGGAGCAAGCGCCTTCCAGCCTTGAATAAAGGTTTGCACTAGCAAATCCACGCTTAGTTTGGATGCTTCAATATCGCTGACTTGCGGTTTGGCGGTTAGCGACAAAATACATATACCATGCACGCCGCTCCACAAGGTTCTGGCAGCCAGTCGGCTTTGCTCGGGCGAGCTGCCGGGCGTAAGCTGTATAAACAACACCTCGACAATGGCAAACATCTGCTCCACCTTTTGTAGATACCAGTCAGGCTGGGGCTCCTCGCTCTGGATATCGAAGATCATTCGCCAGCGATTGAAATGCTGGGCGGCAAAATTTAGATAGGTTTCCGCCAAGATCAGAATATTTTCCTCGACGCTGGCGGACGGTACACAGTGGAGCAATTGTTTGGCCAGCTCGTCCAGTGTCCGTCCTTTAACGTGGGTCAGCAAATCATTCATATTGGCAAATACCATATAAATGCTGCCCACGGTATAGCCGATTTCCATCGCTATTTTTCGCACCGTCAGGGCGCTGTATCCGTCCTCTATGACGATGGTTTCTGCGGCGACCAACACCATTTCCTTAATTTGTTCCTGACTATGTTCGCTTCTTCTTGCCATATGTTCTCTGCGACATGCACTAAAAACAGCTACCATACACGACCTTGCCTCAGGAATCGATAGTTTACATGCACAACGAACTTCTCGATGTCGTCGATAAAGACGATGCCGTTATTGCCCAACAACCGAGATCGGTGATTCACGCCAACAGACTGCGTCATCGGGCCGTGCATATTCTGGTTTTCAACGATGCGGGCCAGTTGTTTCTGCAAAAGCGCTCGATGAAAAAAGATCTGAACAAAGGCTTGTGGGACACCTCGGCTGCCGGCCATGTCGACGCTGGCGAAAGCTATGCCAGTTGCGCGCCACGTGAATTACTGGAGGAATTGGGTGTAATTGCCGAAAGCCTGGAAGGCTTATTCAAACTGGAGCCTAGCACCGATTTAGGTATGGAATTTATTCAGGTCTACCGCTGCCGGCATAACGGACCGTTTGATCTGGCGACTGATGAAATCGACGAAGGTTGCTGGGTGGATCAAGTTATCTTGGACGAGCGAGTAGCAGCTAATGATCCGACTTTGACACTTACATTCAAAATTATCTGGCAACAGTTTAGGAATATCGCAAACTAAAATGTATGCCGATATTAATGATGATTGCCACGTCAGCGATGAAATGAAAACGCGGGTAAAACAAGAAAGTGGCGGAGCGGACGGGGCTCGAACCCGCGACCCCCGGCGTGACAGGCCGGTATTCTAACCAACTGAACTACCGCTCCGCAGTAGAGAGCGGCGCATTCTACAGCATATCACCCACGCGTCAAGCAAAAGCCCAAATTAATTATGCCGGCACTATCCTGCCCACTCTGTAGCAGCCCCAATATCCATCATTATCACAGCGACTCAAAACGCGACTACAACCATTGCCGGAATTGCTTAGTGGTGTATGTCGATTGCTCGCAGCATATATCACTAAGCCAGGAAAAGGCTATTTATGATCTGCATCAAAATGCCATCGACGATCCGGGCTACATTGAATTTTTATCGCGCTTGGCGAAGCCTCTGCTCGAAAGATTGCCGAACAACTCTGTTGGACTTGATTATGGTTGCGGCCCAGGCCCTGCGCTCGCAGAATTGTTCAAGGCGCGAGGGCATCAAATAAATGTCTACGACCCATTCTATGCGGACTTTCCTGAGCACCTGCACCAAACCTACGACTTTATCGTCTGCACCGAGGTGGTAGAGCATTTTCGTGCGCCAAAACGCGAATTCGACGCACTATTTGAGTTATTGAAACCCGGCGGCTGGCTGGGCATTATGACCAAATTGGTCATTGATGCCGAAGCCTTTGCCAAATGGCATTACAAAAACGATCAAACCCACGTCGCTTTTTTTTCGCGGCCAACATTTCGTTGGTTAGCGGCGCATTACCACTGCCAAATTGAATTCATCGGCAACGACGCGATTATTCTGCAACGCAATCCTCGCCATTACAACGATTGACCTCCACGGTGATGTGATCGAGCTGCGGGAATTTGACCAATAGATTCTTGTAGTAACTGGGCGATTTTGGCTGCTGGGTGACCAAAACCACGATTGCCGCATAATGATTCGCACTAACGGGCCAGACATGCAGATCGCTGACACGGCATTCGCCGTCTTCCTCCAGCACAGCTTGTATGGCTAGGGTAAATTTAGGGTTCATGGCTTGGTCCAGCAACACCGGACTAGTTTCTTTGATTAAACCGTAAGCCCAGACCAAGATCACTGTCGCGCCAACAAAACCCATCACCGTGTCCAGCCATACCCAGCCGTAATACTTGCCTGCGACCAAAGCGACGATGGCTAACACCGAAGTTAGCGCATCGGCCATTACATGCAGATAGGCCGCCCTTAGATTGTGATCCTGATGTTGGGGGCTATGACCGTGGTCCTTGTGATCATGGTCATGGTCATGGTCATGGTCATGGTCATGGTCATGGTGGTGATTATGTCCGTGGTGATGATCGTGATGGTCTCGTAATAACAACGCGCTTAATAGATTGATCAGTAAACCCACTTGCGCGACTAAAATCGCCTCGTCAAAGCGAATGATTTCCGGCATTAGCAACCTTTGTACCGAGTCGGCAATCATCACCAAGGCTACCATCGCCAATGCTATCGAACTGGCAAATCCGCCCAACACGCCGACCTTGGCGGGACTAAACGCGAAAGTTTGGTCATCCTGGTGGATACGACTGTAACGATAAGCGAAGATCGCGATCATAAATGCCACCACATGGGTAGCCATGTGCCAACCGTCCGCCAACAGAGCCATCGAATGAAACTGCATGCCAGCCACGATTTCCACAATCATCGTCGCAAACGTCAGAAGCAGCACCCATTTGGTACGCCGCTCGCCTTTGCGATTGATCCGTGCGAAATTGTGCGAATGTTGCCAGTTACTCAATTGATGTTCATGCATCCGTAGTTCCTTGTTCTCCAAAGCTGAAATCTTCACCGAGGCACCATTCTAGCGCAGCTTACCTGGAAACACTTCCGCAAAGTAAAAGCGCCTGGTATTTGCGGCAAACCGCCGTAAAATACGATTTTGAAACCATTCGCCCTTCACTCTCAAGTATTCGATGAGTAATTCCGAACACATCTTCAGCGTATCCCAGCTAAACCGAGAAGCCAAACGTTTGCTGGCTGGCCACTTCTTGACCGTGCAGGTACAAGGCGAGATTTCCAATCTCAGCCTACCCTCATCCGGCCATTACTACTTTACATTGAAAGACGCGCAAGCCCAGATTCGCTGCGCCATGTTCAAAGGCCAGCAGCAGCGACTGCGCTTCAAACCGGCCAACGGCAATCTGGTTGTCGCCACCGCCCAAGTCAGTTTGTACGAACCGCGCGGCGATTACCAACTGGTGGTGGAACAGCTGGAAGAAGCCGGTGACGGTGCATTACGACTGGCTTACGAACGCCTGAAGCAAAAACTATTGCTTGAAGGCTTGTTCGAGCAAAACCGCAAGAAACCGATACCGCAATTGCCAAAGCAAATCGGTGTCATCACCTCAGCCAGCGGCGCGGCTATTCACGACATTCTCAGCGTTTTGAAACGGCGCTTCCCGGCCATCCCGGTGTTGATCTATCCGGCGGCCGTGCAGGGCGAGAGTGCTAAATTCGAGATCAGCGCGGCATTGGCAGCAGCCAATAAGCAAGCCCTAGTAGACGTGATTATCCTGGCGCGCGGCGGCGGGTCGCTGGAAGATTTGTGGGCGTTTAACGAAGAAATTGTCGCCAGGGCGGTAGCGGCCAGCGAAATTCCGGTGATTTCAGCAGTAGGCCACGAGGTGGATTTCAGCATCGCCGATTTCGTCGCTGATTTACGCGCGCCGACACCATCGGTAGCGGCCGAATGTGCGGTGCCGGACCAATCCGCCTGGCTTAATCGCTTTACAGCTATCGAGCGCCAACTAACCCGGCAAATGCAGGATAAATTACAGCAGCAACAGATGCATTTGAGTTGGCTAAATAAAGCCCTACAAACCCAACATCCGGGCGAAAAACTACAACGCAATGCCCAGCGTCTCGACGAATTGGAACAACGCTTGGATCGCGCGACGCGAGCCGGCTTGGGGCTGTGCCGCCAGCGTCTGGCGTTAAACACCCAGCGTCTGAACGGACAGCAACCGTTGGTATCGATTCACGGCTATCGGCAGCAACTTGATTACTTCCAACAACGATTAAGCCGTTCGATGCAAATTAAACTGACGGCATTGAAAAATCGGCAACGCGCGATGTCACAAACCTTACATGCGATTAGTCCACTGGCAACGCTGGAACGCGGTTATGCTATCGTGCAACGACACGAAAGCTCCCAGCTGGTGAAGTCGGTTAAACAGTTAGCCAAGCTTGAACTGTTCGACATTAGAATGGCCGATGGGCGCATCGTTAGTAGAGTTGATGAGGTGATACCCGATTAAATCTGGCCTGCGCTTTAATTACCATCGACAATCATCCATCCGTTTTATCGTCGGCGATTACTAGGCATAAAACATGCTTTAGTGCATTAGTTTACAAATCACACGAGTGTTCAAATGACAATATTCGACAGAACCATACCTCTGAGTGTTGGTTATGCTCACATCGATCATGATCACGGCATCTTTATTGATTTGGTAAATCAATTGGATAAGGCCAATAACACTGACTTTCCGGGCTTGTTTGCGCAATTGTATCAACACACCGAAGAACATTTTGAATCTGAAAATCGGTTAATGGCGCAATTCGGATTTCCGGCGGAAACCGAACACAAAGGCGAACATCAACGGGTTTTGGAAGAATTCAAACAGTTTAAAACCCGGATCGACAAAGGCTTAATTTCCTTTGGTCGTGCTTTTGTCAAGGAGCGTCTGCCGCAATGGTTTTTATTGCACATTACGACAATGGACAGTGCACTAGCTTCGCATATTAAAGCACAGCAGGAATTGCAAGACGAATGACGCCTGATAAGGAGCTGAGAATAATAAGAGATTTTTACGACGCCGCCGAAAGCGATGCTATCTATAGGCGTTTGCTCCAGGAACAAAATTGGCCCGACAATTGTTACAGCGTTGCCGGTCGGGAATTTACTTTACCCCGCCTGCAAACCTGGCATGCTGATCCGGGGATAGTTTATAGCTACAGCAATAATCTATTAAAAACTCGGCCCTGGACGCCATTACTATCGGATATAAGGCAAAAAATCGAAGAGTTCTTAAACTTTTCGTTTAATTCGGTATTAGTGAATTTATATCGCAACGGCGATGACTATGTAGGCTGGCATGCGGATAACGAAGCGGAGTTGGGACCACAGCCTTTTATCGCATCATTGACGCTGGGAGCGACCCGGAAATTTGCATTTCGGCATAAAAAGACCGCGGATAGCGGCAGTATTTTCCTTACTAGTGGAATGCTATTGGTGATGCAGCCCGATTTTCAACACCACTGGCTGCATAGTATTCCTGTCGATCAGAATCTGACTCAAGGACGCATAAACTTAACGTTTCGGAGAGTTATCGCTCCGAAGTAGCTTAGTTTATCGCTTTGGGCAAGCAGTCTTAATGTTGTTCCAATGTTTTAGCTTGCTCAGCTTCAAACTTCTTTCTTTTGTCACATTTCTCACTACACACACAGTTGCCGGTGCCGCCGCAAGACCCCTTGATAGCATTCCGACCGAAAAACACACCGACTGCCATGACGGCAATAACGATCAACATAAATAAAAATGTTACTAAAAAATAACCCATTTTTTTCTCCTGTTTTTTCTAATCACTGAAACGAAAAAAGGAGCGATCCGAAAATCGCTCCCTGTGCTTCGCGTCAGATTAATACAACTTAACCGCCGAAATCATCCAACATAATATTTTCAGGATCCACGCCATTAGCCAACAGCATGTTGATCACTGAAGAGTTCATGATTGGCGGCCCGCACATATAGTATTCACAATCTTCTGGGTTCGGATGTTTCTTGATGAATTCTTCGAACAATACGTTGTGAATGAAGCCGGTATAACCTTTCCAGTTATCTTCAGGCAAAGCATCCGACAAGGCTACATGCCATTCAAAATTGTCGTTTTCTTTGGCCAGCATATCGAAATCTTCTACATAGAACATTTCGCGTTTGCTACGTGCGCCATACCAGAAAGTCATTTTACGCTTGGATTTCAATCTGCGTAATTGATCAAAGATATGCGAACGCATCGGCGCCATACCGGCACCACCGCCGATAAATACCATTTCCGCATCGGTTTCTTTGGCAAAAAACTCGCCGTAAGGACCGGATACGAACACTTTATCACCTGGTTTCAGATTGAAGATAAAGGACGACATGATCCCTGGCGGAATGCCATCCGGCGCCCCTGGGGGCGGCGTAGCGATCCTGACGTTCAACATTATTTCTTTTTCTTCAGGATAAGATGCCATTGAGTAAGCACGTAGCGTTGGCTCTTTTACATCCGACACATAGCGCCACAGATTGAACTTATCCCAGTCAGGACGGTATTCCTCGGCAACATCCATGTCCGCATATTTTGAAATATGTGGCGGACATTCGATTTGTATATAACCACCGGCACGGTAATTGATGGCTTCACCTTCCGGCAATTCCAAGACCAACTCTTTAATGAAGGTCGCGACGTTGTCGTTGGACTTAACGGTGCATTCCCATTTTTTTACACCGAATACGCTGTCTTCGACTTCGATATCCATGTTTTGTTTGATGGATACTTGGCAAGCCAGACGTTCGCCGTGTGCGGCTTCCCGTTTGGTGATATGCGATTGCTCCGTTGGCAGAATATCGCCACCGCCGCTGTGCACTTTCACTTTACATTGACCACAAGTGCCGCCACCGCCGCAAGCTGAGGACACGAACAATTGGTTGTCCGCCAATGCGGTCAACAATTTGGAACCAACTGGTACATGGATTTTCTTTTCGTTATTGATCAGAATTTCCACATCGCCAGAGGCCACCAGTTTACTTTTCGCGCCGATGATCAAAAACACCAGCGCTATCACGATGACCGTGAAGAAAATAACACCTAATGCAATTTCCAGCATTACGATACCCTTATAATTGAATTCCAGAGAAAGCCATGAAGCCCAGAGACATCAAGCCGGCGGTAATAAAAGTGATGCCCAGACCTTGTAATGCAGCCGGAATATCGCTGTATTTCAATTTCTCACGCACACCGGCCATGACAGTAATCGCCAATGCCCAACCGAAACCACTACCTATACCGTATACCACGCTTTCACCAAAATTGTAGTCGCGTTCGATCATGAACAAGCTACCGGCCAAGATCGCGCAGTTAACGGTAATCAATGGCAGGAAGATACCCAAGGCTTGATACAGAGCAGGAAAGAATTTATCCAGAATCATTTCCAGAATCTGTACGATCGCAGCGATCATACCAATACAGCTCAACAGGCTTAAAAAGCTTAAATCCACGCCGGTAATGCCTATCCAAGATAATGCATCTTCTTTCAACAAAGTTTGGTAAATGAAGTTATTGGCAGGCACTGTTAAGGTTTGCACCACCATAACGGCAATACCCAAACCCATGGCCGTGGAGATCTTCTTGGACACCGCCAAGAAGGTACACATACCCAGGAAGAATGACAGCGCCAGGTTTTCAATGAAAACCGCTTTAACAAACAGACTGATATAGGCTTCCATTAGTGGTGCCCTCCTTCACCGTGAGCAATCGACATGATTTTGAACTCGTTGTTTTCCACTTGCTTTGGTTTCCAGGTACGGAAACCCCAAATGATCAAGCCGATGATGAAAAACGCGCTGGGCGGCAGCAGCATCATGCCGTTCGGCACGTACCAACCGCCATCCTTTACCAAAGGCAATACGTCGAAGCCAAGCAGTTTGCCCGAGCCCAAAGTTTCTCTGAACAGAGCCACGATAATCAGGATCAAGCTATAGCCCAAACCGTTACCGATACCGTCAACAAAGCTTTGCAGCGGCGGATTTTTCATCGCATAGGCTTCAGCACGTCCCATAACGATACAGTTGGTAATAATCAAACCTACGAATACTGACAGCTTTTTGCTGACATCGAATGCAAAGGCTTTCAGTAACTGATCGACCACAATAACCAGCGAAGCAATGATGATCATCTGCACGATGATCCGAATGCTGCTCGGTATATGCTCGCGCACCGCACTAATCGCTGCGCTTGAACAGGCAGTAACCGAAGTCAGTGCCAATGCCATGATCAATGAGGTAGACATTTGCGACGTTACCGCCAGCGCCGAACATACACCAAGCACCTGCAGGGTGATTGGGTTGTTATCGACCAACGGTTCGAATAATACTTTTTTAGTTTCTTTATCCATGATAAGTCCTAACCGTTTTTTCTAATTTTGTTTAGATAGGTGGCAAAACCTTCGGTACCCATCCAGTATTGGATCAAATTACTGACGCCACGACTGGTTAAGGTTGCGCCGGCCAAACCATCCACTTTGTAAACAGAATCCGGGCGACTGGAATCAACACCACCTTTTACTAAAGTCAAAGCCACTTCGCCTTTGTCGGAATAGACTTTTTTGCCTTTCCACAACGCGCGCCAGTTAGGATTGACTACCTCACCACCCAGGCCGGGGGTTTCACCTTGGTCGTACAGGTTGATGCTCTGTACAGTTTGCGCATCAGCTTCCAAGGCTAAAAAGCCATACATCGTAGACCACAAACCGTAACCGTTGATAGGCAGAATAATGGATTGCAACTGGTCGCCGTTTTTAACCAAAAACACTTTGGTGTATTTGGCTTTTTGACGGATGCTGGCAATATCTTTCTCGACCGGAATCAACTCGTTCTGCGCAGGGTCTTTAGCAGCCTTGCGTTGGTCGTATTCGTCGACATTGATATTGTCTACGTAATCACCTGTTTTCAGGTCGACAATCTTGCTTTCGATTCTTTCCGCAAAGGCTTGGTCGATATCAGTACCCTCTTCCAACAAACCGGCTACATCAAGAATATTTTTCTTCATGTCCAGGGCTTTGTTGTAGCCTTGCAAAGGCCGTAAAGCGACTGTTGCGATAGATACCAAAACAGCGCAAACCAGGCATAAGGCCAAAGCCACATTAACGGTTTTTTCCAGGCTGTCGTTGCTTAAAGCCAGGATTCTGTCGGCGTAAACTCTGAACTGTTCGTAGTACTTGCAGAGCTGCTCGTTGTACTTACAGGTTTTTTTCTCGGCATTAAGCATGGCGTTTGATCCTTCTTCTAATATTTGCTTGAACAACAAAGTAATCAATCAATGGTGCAAACATGTTTGAGAAAAGAATGGCAAGCATCACACCTTCTGGGAAAGCCGGGTTAATAACCCGAATGATGATAATCATCACGCCGATCATCGCACCGTAAATCCAACGACCGGTGTCGGTCACGGCTGCGGATACAGGATCGGTTGCCATAAACACCGTACCGAACGCAAAACCACCGACCACCATATGCCAATACCAAGGTATTGCAAACATTGGGTTGGTGGTACTTCCGATAATATTCAGCAGAGTAGACATAGCGATCATGCCAATCAATACACCGCCCATGATGCGATACGAAGCGACACGCGTGTAGAGCAGGAACGCCGCACCCAGCATACAAGCCAAAGTCGAGGTTTCGCCCATGGAACCGGGAATGAAACCCAGGAAGGCCTGAATCCAGCTAAAGCTTTCCTTAATCGCTTCCAGGCCGCCAGCCGAAGCCAGAGACAATGCAGTAGCACCACTGTAACCATCCACGGCAACCCAGACCGCATCCCCTGAAATGGACGCAGGATAAGCGAAGAACAGGAATGCCCGACCAGTCAGTGCGGGATTAAGGAAGTTTTTGCCGGTACCACCGAAAACTTCTTTACCCAACACGATACCGAAAGAGATACCCAGCGCCACTTGCCACAAAGGTATGTCAGGCGGCAGGATCAAGGTATACAGCATCGAAGACACCAAGAAGCCTTCATTAACTTCGTGTTTACGCACAGTCGCGAAAAGCACTTCCCAGATACCGCCAACCGCCAAAGTCGTAATGTAAACCGGGAAAAAATACAACATCCCGTGCACTAGGCACGAAAAAGGATTGTATGGGTTGTAGCCAAACAGCGCCATTGGAATGCTGCGCCAGTTATTGATTTCGGTGGCACCGATTTTTTCCATCGCCAAATTGGCTTGGTAGCCGGTGTTATACCATGCCATCAAAATACAAAACGCCGTGGCTATTACCACGAAAGTCATGGTCCGTTTCAGGTCATTGCCGTCACGAACGTGGGTTCTACCGCGCGTTACATCGGATGGCGTATAGATGAAAGTATCCACCATCTCATAGAGACCGTAATACTTCTCAAACTTGCCGCCCTTTGTAAAATGCGGCTCTATGCTATCTAAAATATCTCTAGCCGACATTATCCTTCCTTCTCGATTTTAGTTAAATTAGCTCTGAGCACAGGCGCGAAGTCGTGTTTACCTGGATCGACAAAGGTGAACAAAGACACGTCTTCTTCACTCAATTCCAGACAACCAAGAGACTGTGCAGTATCCGTATCGCCGACTACAATCGCTTTTAACAAAGGTGTAGCCAAAATATCCAAAGGCATGACCGACTCATATACGCCAACAGGGACGATGGCCCGGTTACTGCCGTTCTTATCGGTGGTCAACGGGAACAGGCGATTATCTTTACGATCTTTACTGGAAACGTAGACATTCAACGCCGAGTATTTGTCTTTACCCGGGACGATCCAACCGAAAAACTCCCGATCGCGACCTTCTTTGATAGCCGAAACTTGCAGGCTATAAGCACTCAAAAACGCAGCAGATCCGGTAGCTTCGTGGCCATATAAAACAGAACCCGAAATCACGCGATTTTCAACATCTTGCAATTCGCCAGCAACCAAATCATCCAAGTTCGCGCCCACACGGGTACGCACCAACCTGGGGTTTTTAACGGTTGGACCAGCCAAGGAAACCACGCGCTCAACATTCAGTTTACCGCTGGTAAACAAAGCGCCGATAGCAATCACCGCTTGATAATCGATATGCCAAACAAATTTATGGATATTGACCGGATCGATGAAGTGTATGTGGGTGCTTGGCAAACCGGCAGGATGCGGACCGGAAAACTCGGCTATTTGCACTGCTTGGTTAGCAACCACATCGGTACCAGAAGCCTTGCAAAGATAGGTTTTACCAGACGTCAACTTGGAGATCACAGTCAAGCCATTAGCAAAGTCCGCGGCGCGCTCCTTGATAATCACAGCTGGATCGGCCGCAAGCGGACGAGTATCTATGGCTGTGACAAAAATCGAACTTGGGGAGGAATCAACAGCTGGGATTTTGCCGTAAGGACGAGTCAGGAACGAAGTCCACAAGCCCGATGCCAGCAAATTTTCCTTGACTTGTTCTTGAGTCAAATTGCCCAGCTCTGCTTCGCCGTATTTCGCGAAAGACTCTTGCTGATTTCCCTGCAATTCGATGACAACAGACAACAAAGCACGTTTATCGCCGCGATTAATAGCTTTGACCACACCCGCGCCGGGTGATACGAAGTTAACGCCAGGATTCTTTTTGTCAGAAAAAAGCGCCTGTCCTAATTTGACCTTATCTCCTTCGGCAACCATCATCTTCGGTTTCAGATCAATATAGTCGGCACCTAACAAAGCAACCGATTTGATGCTGTTACCATCGCTTATCTTTTGTTCGGGGCCGCCTGTTATGGGCAAATCCAAACCTTTCTTTATATTAAATTGCATAGTTAATACGCCTGCTCCCCAGACTAGTTGCAGCAAAAAGCCCATTGAGAAACATCTCTCCCAAAGGACACTTCAAGACAAAACATGTTCATTACATCACAAGTTATCGGCTTTCTCAACGGAAAATCCCAAGGCTTGTGGCCCCGTAAGCCGCGCGATAGCGCCCGGCGCAAGTGGAAATGCCGATCAAATATCAACCACTTTATCGATATCAAAACCGCTGACATACTTGCGGCCGACATACCCCCGGGTATTGCTTAAAATACGGGCATCCGCTATCCGGTAATCACCCAAATTGTGCACATGACCGTGAAACCAGGCCGCTATTTCATACTCGTGAAATAAAGGCTTCAAGTCATTACAATACGCCAGCTTTTTAAGTACGTTGGGTGAATCGATCCAACTCCATTCGGTCGGCGCATGGTGCGTGACCACAATGGTCCTGCCGGCAAAGGGAGTGGCAAGCTGTTGTTCTAACCAGGACTTTGATTCCCGGTGTAGTTCGGCAAAGTGTTTAGGCTCGAATGATTGACCTGTAAACGACACCTTACGAAAGTCATTCAAGGTTTTTCCCAGCGCTTCGGCTTTTTCAGCGCCCTCGATAAACAAATTCGTCCACAAAGTACAACCCAAAAAGCGCACGCCCTGGAAGATAAACTGATCTTTTTCCAAGAACTGAATTTGACTGCCCGCACATTCCCTACGCAACATGTCGATGGTCTGTTGATATTCGTAACCATAAAACTCATGGTTACCCGCCACATAAACCACGGGCTTGCCGATAGACTTCAACCATTCGACACCTTGTTTGAATATGCCAATATCGCCCGCCGCCACGACAATATCGGCATCGGTTTCCGGCAAACTCTGCTCGCCAAATTCTAAATGCACATCAGAAAAGTAATTTATCCGCACAATTTGCTCTTTCGTCCTGTAACTAAGGAGGTATAATTTATATCCTAAGTGAATTACTTGGTATTTTTAGATAACTTTCAGTTTTTGCAAACCACAATTCTATGTCGATTAGCCCCAGAAAACACACCCAACAGGTTTTGGTAGGAAACGTAAAAGTCGGCGGCGGTGCTCCGATTGTAGTTCAATCCATGACTAATACCGATACAGCTGATGTTGCAGGAAGCGTTCAACAGATCATGGAATTAGCGACAGCCGGCTCAGAAATGGTCCGCATCACAGTCGACCGAGAAGAAGCTGCGCAAGCCGTACCGGAAATCGTCAACCGACTGGCGCAAAAAGGCTTTTCGGTGCCCATTATCGGCGACTTCCATTTCAACGGCCACAAGTTACTGGAAAAATATCCGGATTGCGCGCAAGCACTTTCCAAATACCGTATCAACCCCGGCAACGTCGGCAAAGGTAAGGCGCGGGATCCGCAATTTCAGCAGATGATAGAGCTTGCGATTCAATACAACAAACCCGTACGTATCGGCGTCAACGGTGGCAGTCTTGATCAAGCCGTGTTGACCCGCTTGCTCGACGAGAACAGGCAATTGGCGCAACCCAAGGAATTACCCTTGATCACCCGCGAAGCCATTATACTCTCTGCCCTGGAAAGCGCTGCAAAGGCCCAGGAGCTGGGATTGGGCAAAGACAAAATCATTCTGTCTTGCAAAATCAGTGATGTCCAGGAGCTGATCAGCATTTACCAAGACCTGTCCAGCCGTTGCGATTACGCCCTGCACTTAGGCCTTACCGAAGCAGGCATGGGCTCCAAAGGTATCGTCGCATCGTCGGCAGCGCTAGGCGTATTGATGCAACAAGGCATAGGTGACACCATCCGCGTATCCCTAACACCCGAACCCGGTGCGGCGCGCACCAAAGAAGTCATCGTGGCTCAGGAAATTCTGCAAACCATGAACTTCCGCTCCTTCACCCCCATGGTAGTAGCCTGCCCCGGCTGCGGTCGTACCACCAGCGATTATTTCCAACGCCTGGCGCAAGACATTCAAGGCTATTTACGCGACCAAATGCCTGTCTGGAAAGATAAATACAAAGGCGTGGAAGATATGAAAGTCGCGGTGATGGGCTGTGTCGTTAACGGCCCCGGCGAGAGCAAAAACGCCAACATCGGCATCAGCCTACCCGGCACCGGCGAGTCCCCTGTTGCACCGGTTTTTGAAGACGGCTTCAAAACCGTTACCCTAAAAGGCGACCATATCGCTGAAGAGTTCCAAGCAATAGTCGAGCGCTATATCGAATCGCATTACAGCGCACAGTAAAACCGTTTCAACACAAAAAAGGCGGCTAAGAGCCGCCTTTTTTTATAATTCTATCCAGCGCCCCTATCACTGACCGAGATCATTACTCCTGCCAGCAACAGGCCCACTGTTGCCGTTGACCGAAGTCAATTCCGCCAGTCTCGTCTTCACATCAAACCTGTCGTGCAATTAATTTCCATGCACTCTCGTCTCGTTGTCCTCGTTGCGCAGTAAATCGATATACCAAACCCAGTTTTCCGGCCGCCGCTCCAACAAATTCAATGTAAAACGCGTCACGCCCGGGACAAGCTCATCCGCCATCGCCGCTGTTTTTATGAACTACGCTATCCCGGCTGCCCGTCCAGTCTGGGCGACGTCAAAATTGGCGAATAATAAAATGCAAACAGAGAAAATGCCGCCAACCAACAATAGGTGGACACCATTACCAAACCGCCATACCAGTTTGGCAACAACGCCGGAAAAAACACTCGAAACAGCGCCGCCAAATTGATCAGCACAAAGGCCAACGCCATCACATTCGAGGCTTTCAACGCTCTACCGGTATGACCCAACGCAACGCGGGCCATCATGCCCAGAGTCAAAATACCGATGCCGCCCACAGTAAAGGCATGTAAAGCCAAAGACTGCGGAACCACCCCAAAAGCAGCAAGTGCTACCAAGCCAAATCCAATAATCAACCAACCGTAGCCGACATACAAAACCCAAAGCAGGGGCACAAACCAAATCCGCGGGTTGTACCAAGCCGCCACTCGCACAATATTAATCACAATCGCCGCTACCGCAGCAACAGCCAACAAAGCGCCGGATATATTCAGCATCAATAGTGCAAACACCACCAGACTCACGACAACAGCAGCTATATCCAATAGTGGATTGCGAATACAAATAACCCCGGATAGCCCTCGTTCGGTAAAAAACGGAAATACCCGGCCGGCTATGACCAAAATCATCGCGACGATAACGGTAACTACCAGGATTAGTCCTAGCGAGGCGCTATCGGCCAAACCCAGAACTTGGGCATGAATCAAACCATTACCCAAGGCCAATAACAGCAATAAGGGGATAAAAATCAGATTTTGGTAGTTGCCTGTTTTTAAAATAGGCTTACCGACAAAATACGCCAACACCGGTAAAAATACGAAATCCACGGCGCCTATCAACGCATCGGGCAGTAGTTCCGAATAAAAAGGCAATACCCGGCCATAAATCCACAGAAAACATAGCGACGCCAATTGATCGGGAGTAACCGTTTGCAAGCCGGTCCAGTTTCTCGCCGCCGTCAGTAAAAAACCGGCAATCACCGCTGTGGTGTAACCCAGCAGCATTTCATGAGCATGCCACGTGCTGCCGGTGAAGTAATTATCGATATGCAGCGAACCGTTGGACATTGAGTTCCATACTGCAATCAAAGCCAGAGCTGATAATCCCGCCAGCGCGAAAAAGGCCCTAAAGCCCATCGCAAACAGTGGATAATCAAAAACCGGTTTGTTATTCATGCAAACGCTCCTCCAGCCAATCGATTTCGTTATTCGAGAAGCCGGCAATTATACGCACTTCTCGGTTAAAGGGTCCCTTGGGCTTGCCTTTGAAATAATTCAGTATCAGGTCTTTAAAGCAGTGTTCAGGTTCCAGACCGCGCTGCCTGGCCAGATTATTGAACCAGTAAGAACCGCGCTCGACATGCCCAACTTCGTCGTTATAAATCCTCCGAAGGATAGCCAGGCCGGGCTGATCGTCGATAGCAACCAGTTTATCCATCATGCCTGGGGTCACATCTAATCCGCGCGCCTCCATACACCGCGGCACTATCGCCAATCTCGCCAAAATGTCATTGGACGTATCTTCGGCGTGAGACCAAAGCCCGCGATGCGCGGGCAAATCGCCGTAATCGAATCCCAAGCCAAGCAAATGAGTGCGAATCAACTCGAAATGCTGCGCCTCTTCGTCGGCGATGATCAGCCAATCCCGATAAAAATCGCCGGGCAAGCCGGGAAACCGATAAATAATGTCCCAAGCCAAATAAATCGCCACGAACTCGATATGTGCGAGCGCGTGAAAAAAAGCAGCTTTACCCTCGTTAGAATCCAGACGGCGTTTAGGCATCTCTCGCGGCATCAACAACGCCGGCCGGCTCGGAAATACGGTATTGCTTATCGGCAATACCGTCCCTGGTGTTTGCAGGGATAATAAGCCGTTATCCAACAACTGCCTGGCTTGATGAGTTAAAACAAGTTTTTGCTCAATTTCGCCATTGAATAAACAATGCTCCGCAAAATCGGATAGGCTCTTGGGCTGTTCTGCCAAAATCGAAGTTCCTGTTTTCACGCTACCGATGAGTCCATCCCATCCGACAACTACGTAAATAGGTCAAACTAAGCACCACACTATCAGGAGTGTAAGGCGTTCCTATTTTTTAGACATAAAGAAGTAAACGGTTTGGCATTTCAAAACCATATTGTTGCCGGATTTTTCGATTGCCTCGCAGGTTTCCATCTTCGAGCGACCCGGCGCCGCCTGTTTGACAATCTTGCCGCCTTCGACGGCGTAATTCAGCACCGCCCGCATTTGGTCAATTCTGGCATGCGAATCGTTTTCATGGGTCATGCCTTCTATAGTGCCATCGTCTTTAAACGTCCACGTGGTATTGGAGCTACGGGCCTTGCTGCCATCACTGGTGTTGGATTCTTTGTCGATTTGCCATGTACCCAAAACATCGGCTTTGGTCAGCTGAACTTCCGCTGTGGCGTGAAAAGATAAAAACAATAAAGCAACAGCGGAGAGTTTAATAAATTGCATGGTAAAGCCTTTTGAGATTATGTTTTTAGAGCCGTCGATTGTAACACGGAGCCGGAGGCAGCCTCCTTTACTTGAATACCGCAGCTATACTCAAGCCAAACTAGTCAGACGACGCCCCTACAATCGGCCAATATTGCGGCTTAGCCAGGTTAAAATCCATCCAAGAAAACGCACATCACAAGTTTGCTGAATTTATATGTCCGAAGACATCCTACATTTTACCTACCGCTTAAGCGCAGAAGATTACGACAGCGCCGATTTCCTAATCGAAGTTGATAAACAAAGCATGACCCTTATTTCTGCCGCTCCCCCTCCCTATCCTCTATGGACGGAACTCACGTATCAACAATGCCGCAATTGCCCGTTAAAACCGGAGCAGGTTCCGCATTGTCCTGTCGCGATTAATTTGGTGTCACTGTTAAATTTATGTGGGCACCTAGTGTCCCACAAGCAAATGGCTGTAGAAGTCATTACCGATAGAAGAACCATACGCGCCGAAACCACTGCTCAACATATCGCCAGTTCGATTCTAGGCTTAATTATGGCCACCAGCCCGTGTCCGCATACTGAATTTTTAAAGCCAATGGCACGTTTTCACTTACCCTTGGCCGATCAAACTGAAACGATTTACCGAGTAACCACGATGTTCCTATTGGCACAGTATTTTCGGCAAAAAGACCACCTACCCTATTCCCTGGAACTGGATGAACTGCTCGCGCTATATCAAAACTTACAAGTTATCAACCTCCATTTAAGCCAACGGTTAAAAACTGCGATTAGCGAAGATGCAGCGGTAAACGGCGTGATTTTACTGGATTTATTGTCAAAGTCGGTTTCTTGGTCAATCGAAGACGGTCTTGAGGAAATTCATCATTTATTCGATGGATACCGCAAATTAGCTCAATAGTCTGCCGACAAAAACTTTCTTGCACAAACTATCGCTCGCCAATGGAAGCAGCCAAATAGACCAAGCCACCCTAATACCCAAGCCACTGCCTCAGAACGACTGCATCACCTGGCGACAACAACCAATCCTTCAGGAGTGCCGACGTTAAGCTGCTCAGCGATGTGTATAATCATGATGTGTATAATCATAAGGTTGACACATCCCATCCATACACTTATAATAACCAAATTACTTGCCTAGATAAGTAATGCCGAGGTGGTGAAATTGGTAGACGCGCTAGCTTCAGGTGCTAGTAGGGGTAACCCTGTGGAGGTTCAAGTCCTCTCCTCGGCACCATCTAAATTCTAAGAATTTAGATGGTCAAAAAAACTTCTAAACTATTGAAATAAAAATAGTTTATTTAGAAGTTCTCTAGTCTCCTTAAGAATTATCATTCTGCTTCAGTTCGTAGTTCCAGCTAGATAAAGTCGTTTTAAAGTTCCTTTGGCACAAATATGGCACATTGGAGTCTGAAAAATGGCGACTATCCGAAAAAGACAAGGCAGATACCATACCCAAGTTCGGAAAAATGGTAAAAGCATCACCAAAACCTTTACAAATAAATCTGACGCTCTCAAGTGGGCCAAAGAACAAGAAGTAAAGATTGAACAAGGCACCTTCACAACCAAAGAAGTTAAAAAAACTGAACAAGTTGTAACATTGGCTTTTTTGTTGGAACGCTGGGAAAAAGAAGTTCTAACTTCCCTTAAGAGCTGGAGCGTTGAACGCTATAAAGTCGCACTCGTGACTAGAGAACTTGGAAAGTTTCCCCTCGATCAAATTACAAGTACTTTTCTTGCATCTTACAGAGACAGGCGACTAAGTTTAGCCTCTAACCAAACTGTTAAGCATGAACTTGGCTTAATTCGTCGGGCGATGAAAAAAGGAATCGAGTGGGGCTACATCTCAAATGTTCCTTTGTTGACTTCCCCTTCCCTAAAAGGCCAAGCCAGAACAAGAAGACTTAAAGAAAAAGAACTTCATTTGCTTCTTAGTTCGGCTGACGAATATTTGCAGAATGTCATCATACTGCTTATTGAAACAGCAATGAGAAGAGGCGAACTTGCTTCACTAAAAATCAGCAACATTGACTTAGAAAAACGTTTAGTTTTGCTTGAAGACACAAAAAATGGCGAAGATAGAACGATTCCAATTAGCAAAAAAGCATTATTGGCAGTTCAGTATCTGATCAAAGAAGCCAAGTCACCATTTTTACTAAATTACAAAAAAGAATGGCTAACAGAAAAATTTATTACCCTTTGCAAGTCTAACGGGATTGAGAACTTTAGATTACATGACCTAAGACATGAAGGAGTTTCAAGTCTATTTGAAAAAGGTTTGAACATGATAGAAGTTAGTTCAATTTCAGGTCACAAAGATTTGTCGATGTTAAAAAGATACACGCACATTAACCCGCTAACCCTTGTAGACAGAATTTAAATATAGATTTTGTTCGACTTCGTTCGTTTTTATTCCTTGGCACGTAATATATAAATATATATTTAAATTATGTGCCAAAGGAACTTTAAAACGACTTTATCTAGCTGGAACTACGAACTGAAGCAGAATGATAATTCTTAAGGAGACTAGAGAACTTCTAAATAAACTATTTTTATTTCAATAGTTTAGAAGTTTTTTTGACCATCTAAATTCTTAGAATTTAGATGGTGCCGAGGAGAGGACTTGAACCTCCACAGGGTTACCCCTACTAGCACCTGAAGCTACAGAACAGTACTTTTTTCCATCTATAAAGTCAGTCTCAAAGCCATGTTCCAACAGGAACTAACCAAAGTTAATTGCTACCTGTTGTGCCAGGATTGTGCCACACGCAAAAAACATCCACAAGCAGGATCCAAGGGTACAAAACCTTGGCTTGATCAATTTTTAAACAAAGTTCTCTGTGAACTTTCTTTTAATGCGTCTAAAAAGCAATAGAACAGAAATCCTTCATTCAATTTTTTATTAAACATTTTTTCTATGAAAAATATTAATTTTTAGTTTAGATCTTCGTCTTTCAAAATAAATTATCCATTATTTAAAAATTTAAGCCCGTAATCTTCGGATTATGGGCATTTTTATGTGTGCAGTTATTTAAATAATGGTGATTTATGAAAAATGAACTTACAAGATTGGTGCTTACATTAAATGAAATTATCAATTACAAGCAAAAAATATGTAAAGAACAAATTTTAAAAGAAAATAGGCGATATAATTTTAAGAAAAAAAATCTTGAAGAAAAGAGAAGGGAAAGACATAAAAAGATGAAACGGATGTGCGGAATAGCTGAGCATCGTATAAGCTATGAGGATTATAAGGCTTTGATTTTAGTAATAATTGAAACCGGAAAATCAGGATCAACCGTTTTAACAAAATATGCTGAAGAGCATAATAAGGGAAAAGAGTGGCGGAAAACTATTGCTAGAAAAGGTGTTGCAAGAGCTTTTAAAGGATTAATGGAAAGTTATGAAGAGCATAGTGTGATTAAAAAGTTAATAGAAAATAAAGTTTATAATAAAAAATCAATATTAAAATATTCTCTTACTGGAGCATTAACAGAACTTTCTAAGCAAATAAAACTGTCTAATAATATTGATAAAAATAAGGCTAAAATAGAAAAGCTAGAAAAACTAATAAATATTAAAGGTGAATCTAAAAATAAATCATCTGTTGAATTGATATTGTTAGCTCAAAAATTACGAGGTCAAGGATGGAAAACAAGAGAAATTGAAAAAGCAACTGGTATGTCGCTAGGCTGGGTTAGCAAACATACAAAGCCTCAAAATGCCTGATTTTTCCTGATATATAACTATTAAATAACTGTAAATTCGGCATTTTTTGTTCACTGATGAACGCCAGCACGACACACCGACCGACGAACAAGGCAAAAACGGGGCTACCGATTACTGCCTCTAAGGCTTACGACCTAGCCCGGACAAGGAGTATACGGGAGTGGTCGGCTTTGATGGCTCTATGTGTCGCTGGTGGCTTTCTCATTCGATTTTCCTCGCGTATTGGCTGCACTGTTGGTGGGGGATCAGTCAAGTACAAGTAGCATTTATCCGCCTCAACCAATGCCCAACTATCAAGCGGCTTGTGCTGCAACTGAAGACTTAGTTGCGTGAGTTATTGTAACAATACCGCGAAAATATAGCATCTTTCACCAAAAGAAACACAAGTGGCTGGGTTATGTTGCAATTCCCTTTATGATAAGCTTGACATCAAAGGTACTCCAAGATACTTAAGCTGTGGGCGTGTGTCAGACACTCAATAGAATTTAAACTCCCGGCTGTATAGGGAAATTGGTAAGAAAGAAAGTCTAAAACTGACTCTATGCATTTTTGTTTGACAAAAGTTTAAATAATTGACCAATAAATAGCCTTTATCTGAAATTAAAGTTTGTCAAATAAAAATGCAGAGGCTCCTTAAGTTCTCTAAAAAACTTAAAGCTATTTATTTCTTGATTTTTTTACTGGCCTTATGTGAAGGTTTATCATTTGATACAAAATCTTTTTTACCCAGAATTTCGCCAGTATCGACAACATAATAGTATATTGTTGTTAACTGAAATGGTATTGCCACTGTGATGTTCATCTCGTCTTCTGGTTCGTCGATAGTAGGCTTATGCCTATAACTTCTTCCATTCACTATTTCCGAATCTAGAACATGACCAACAAAAAGAACGGCTACTTGGCTATGTTTTAAGGTACGGGCTTTCTCAATAGCGATGTATAATTCATCGTGATAGTAGTATTCAAAGCCTGAAAATCTAAATACCTGTTTAACATTAGAATTTTTTCTAATTGCTAAACCAAGCTTCTTTTTAAATGTCCGCTTTATATCTTTATAAACACCGAATACGTTGCTACCTGTGTAGCTATCTTGGTGATTAAATAACTCTACAATATCACATACAATCCAATCATTTTTTTCCTCAAAATAGCTTGCATTTTCCGTGACTCCACATCCGTAATAATTAGCTCCAAATATGTATTTTTGCTTGTCTGCATCATAATGTGTCGGAAAGCTTTGCATCTGAAAAGCAGACAAATCAGATGTAGATATAGGCTTTACCAGAGACTTTGCATGAGCTAATCTTTGTTCAAACTCTTTCGATGTTTCGAATTCGTTTTTGGTAAGATTAATGCTTTCTATGTATCGAATCTTGTCTTCAAAGAAACTAAAATATTTATTAAAATCAAGCCCAGAATAGTTAGCCGGAAGACTATCGCCATTGATAGTAAAAGGTGCTGGCTCGTATATTTCAGGTTTTGTATTTTCAGATAAGCTTTGTTTTTTATTTTTAACTATGTTTTGATTTATAGTGGAACTATGCAGATCAGCTAAATCTATGGGAATTGAGCCGGTCCGATAAGAATTGTAATCATGGCCGTAATATAACAGCGCTAAGAATGCTGGCAATAATAGAAAGAATCCTTTAGTAGCTATATTCATAGATAGTATCTGATATTAACAATCAATTAAGTTTGTAAGAATAAAATATCAAACCGCATTCTCGTATAGGCTCAGTTTATTAAAGTAAATACTCAAAATGTTTCTTTCTTACCAATTTCCCTATACAGCCGGGAGTTTAAATTCTATTGAGTGTCTGACACACGCCCACAGCTTAAGTATCTTGGAGTACCTTTGATGTCAAGCTTATCATAAAGGGAATTGCAACATAACCCAGCCACTTGTGTTTCTTTTGGTGAAAGATGCTATATTTTCGCGGTATTGTTACAATAACTCACGCAACTAAGTCTTCAGTTGCAGCACAAGCCGCTTGATAGTTGGGCATTGGTTGAGGCGGATAAATGCTACTTGTACTTGACTGATCCCCCACCAACAGTGCAGCCAATACGCGAGGAAAATCGAATGAGAAAGCCACCAGCGACACATAGAGCCATCAAAGCCGACCACTCCCGTATACTCCTTGTCCGGGCTAGGTCGTAAGCCTTAGAGGCAGTAATCGGTAGCCCCGTTTTTGCCTTGTTCGTCGGTCGGTGTGTCGTGCTGGCGTTCATCAGTGAACAAAAAATGCCGAATTTACAGTTATTTAATAGTTATATATCAGGAAAAATCAGGCATTTTGAGGCTTTGTATGTTTGCTAACCCAGCCTAGCGACATACCAGTTGCTTTTTCAATTTCTCTTGTTTTCCATCCTTGACCTCGTAATTTTTGAGCTAACAATATCAATTCAACAGATGATTTATTTTTAGATTCACCTTTAATATTTATTAGTTTTTCTAGCTTTTCTATTTTAGCCTTATTTTTATCAATATTATTAGACAGTTTTATTTGCTTAGAAAGTTCTGTTAATGCTCCAGTAAGAGAATATTTTAATATTGATTTTTTATTATAAACTTTATTTTCTATTAACTTTTTAATCACACTATGCTCTTCATAACTTTCCATTAATCCTTTAAAAGCTCTTGCAACACCTTTTCTAGCAATAGTTTTCCGCCACTCTTTTCCCTTATTATGCTCTTCAGCATATTTTGTTAAAACGGTTGATCCTGATTTTCCGGTTTCAATTATTACTAAAATCAAAGCCTTATAATCCTCATAGCTTATACGATGCTCAGCTATTCCGCACATCCGTTTCATCTTTTTATGTCTTTCCCTTCTCTTTTCTTCAAGATTTTTTTTCTTAAAATTATATCGCCTATTTTCTTTTAAAATTTGTTCTTTACATATTTTTTGCTTGTAATTGATAATTTCATTTAATGTAAGCACCAATCTTGTAAGTTCATTTTTCATAAATCACCATTATTTAAATAACTGCACACATAAAAATGCCCATAATCCGAAGATTACGGGCTTAAATTTTTAAATAATGGATAATTTATTTTGAAAGACGAAGATCTAAACTAAAAATTAATATTTTTCATAGAAAAAATGTTTAATAAAAAATTGAATGAAGGATTTCTGTTCTATTGCTTTTTAGACGCATTAAAAGAAAGTTCACAGAGAACTTTGTTTAAAAATTGATCAAGCCAAGGTTTTGTACCCTTGGATCCTGCTTGTGGATGTTTTTTGCGTGTGGCACAATCCTGGCACAACAGGTAGCAATTAACTTTGGTTAGTTCCTGTTGGAACATGGCTTTGAGACTGACTTTATAGATGGAAAAAAGTACTGTTCTGTAGCTTCAGGTGCTAGTAGGGGTAACCCTGTGGAGGTTCAAGTCCTCTCCTCGGCACCATTTTTATTTTCTTCTTGCGGAAACCAGCAAGACAGAGATTAAAAAATCCTTATAGATTTTCTCGTAGCTACAAACGATGTAGCAGTCAATTATAAAGTCAATACTTATTTAAAATTTTTGTGGGTTCATATACCCGCCAAATTATCTCTCTATCGAGAGATTCTCCGCAAAATAGCATCAGACCCAATTCTGAGATCAAATTCAGTATATAACTGCCTTCCAGAAACGCAGGGAAAAACGCTTATAGAGATAACGCAGAATAGCTATCGTTATCGTCAACCGCCGCTGAAACGCGCGCAATTAACTCCAAGTTGCTATTGCGCTCCATCATACCCCCTATAGCCAAGGTAACAATCATCGCTTCGAACGGATACACCAAATGAGCGCGGTAGCGTTGGTAATACGTTTCTTCATCCAAGTCGCTAATCCCGTGACTAGCTAACGCCGTCATGTATAGTTTCAGCAATTGTTTTTCATGAGCACGCCGAGACTCCGGCTTCAGTGATGTCGCTAAAAAATAAGCGAGGTCACTAACACCCTCACCCATCCGCACCAATTGCCAATCCAGAAAGCCCGGCTCAGAGTGATTCCAAAATAGATTGCCTGGATGACAATCATGATGCACCAAGGTCTGCACACCGGTTGCCAATATCCTGGTGATTCGCCGCCGATCCGCTGCATAGCGCAACGCGGATCTATGCAATTTGTTGGGCACCAAGCGCCCTGCGCGATCAAGGCCACGCTTCATCAAGGGCACAGCCAGTAAGGTCCCCATATGATTCTCAACATTGTGACTAAAACCGTTTAACCAACGATGCGTTTTCAATAGCCCAGCATTGCCCCAATAGTGAGCATGAAAACCAGCGAGCTTTTCAACCACCTGCCGAGCTTGTTCCAAAGACAGAGCGTCTGCGGTAAGCCCGGGCCTAAATCCCAGCTCATCCAAATCCGCCATTACCAATGTTGTACCGCGCCCTAACAGACTTTCAGCCGCTAAAATTTGCGGCACACTCACCGGAACCCCCTGAGAAAGCGAATTATAAAAATGAACTTCCTTATGTAATAACCGCGGTATGGCGGTAATCGCTCTGGACTTAATTGCCAGCGACGGCGTTTTTACAAACCACCGACTTGGAACGACGCCGATAGCGTCATGATTCACGGTTAGCCGCAAGCGCGTCGATGTGCCAATATTGACGGATCGAATATCTACTGTACGTACTTTGGCACTGGTTGCGTATCTATCAACAATACGTTGCGCCCATTGCCGAGATAATTGATCCGGGTGATTCACGACAATATGATCTCTAAAACGGCTCAACATCGGATTAGGCCTGTCTCAAATATTTGATAAATCGAAATATTAGCCGCCGTATTCATTCAATTTTACTTTATCGATCAATCAGTGATTAATTATCAAAAACGCCATGTATCCCTATAGTTTTTCAAGCAATAAAAAACCCGCCAAGTCAAGTAACTTGCGGGTTATCCAATATTCAATCTCAAAAAACTTGGTCGGGACGGCGGGATTCGAACCCACGACCCCTTGTCCCCCAGACAAGTGCGCTACCAGGCTGCGCTACGCCCCGAAGTTTATCATTAAACCAATGCCTACCTAGGACAGCAAGCCGGACATAATAGCATATTATTTGGGAAACGCTATTTCAGCAGCTCCAAAATATCTTCCAACTCGCCAATCATCTGATGAATAAGTTGTTTGGTGCGTAAACTGTCTTCCTTGGCGCTACCGCTCGCCAGATGAGCACGCGCACCACCTATTGTGTAACCTTGCTCGTATAACAAAGCGCGAATTTGTCGAATCAACAACACGTCATGGCGCTGATAATAACGGCGATTTCCTCGGCGTTTTACCGGACTAAGCTCGGTGAACTCTTGTTCCCAATAGCGCAATACATGGGGCTTTACCGCGCAGAGGTCGCTAACTTCGCCAATCGTAAAATACCGCTTGGCCGGAATAACCGGTAATTCGTTATTATTACTGGGTTCCAGCATACGCTTCTACTCGAGCTTTCAATTTTTGCCCTGTTCTAAAAGTGACCACACGCCGCGGAGTGATGGGAATTTCTTCACCTGTTTTGGGATTTCTACCCGGCCGACCACTTTTGTCGCGCAATTCAAACTTACCAAACCCGGAAATCTTCACTTGCTCGCCGCTTTCCAGACTTTTTTTAATTTCGTCAAAAAACAACTCTACGATTTCTTTGGCTTCTCGCTTGTTTAAACCGAGGTCTTCAAACAACTTCTCTGCAATATCTGCTTTGGTTAATGCCACAATCACTCCCTCAATTTTGCATTCAGTTTAGCCGCTAAAGTGTCCAGCACTTTGCGAAATATAGCATCAATTTCTGTGTCGGTAAGCGTTTGCGTAAAATCCTGCAAGAGTAAAGCTAACGCGACACTCTTATAACCTTCGGCAACGCCCGGTCCGCGATAAACGTCGAAGATCGATATTTCGCGTATCGCTGTCTCACGACATTCTTCAATAACCCTGATAATTGCAGCAGCCGATACAGCCTCTTCCACCAATAAAGCCAGGTCACGGCGCACAGAAGGGTATTTGGATAACGTACTAAATTTAGGCACATTGCGCTCCAAGACCGCATCCTGTTCGAGTTCAAACAAGAATACCGGACTATCGAAACCCAATTGCTTTTCGAGCGTTGGGTGCAACATGCCCAATAAACCTATCACTTCGCCATGTTGGTTTTTGATTTGCGCGGTTTGACCGGGATGTAAAGCCGGATGTTGGTAGGCAACGAAATCATTACAAACTCCTGCTAAACCGAACAAAGCTTCAATATCAGCTTTCACATCGAAGAAATCCAGCTTTCTGGCTTTTTCGCCCCACTGTTCGGGATTAACGGTACCCAAGACCAAACCGGATAACATTTTTCGCTGTTGAATTCGCCCATCTTGATAGAAAAACCGCAAGCCGGCTTCGAATAAGCGCACTCGATTCTGTTGGCGGTTGATATTATACAAAGCCGCATTCAACAAACCGCACCACAGCGTAGTGCGCATCACGGCGAGTTCTGAGGATATAGGGTTTTGAATCCGGATAAATTCTTCGCCCGGGGCGACGGCATTTTGCATTGCCTCATCGACAAAGCTGTAGGTAATCGCTTCCTGATAACCGCGATCTACCAAGCAATCCTGCAATCTCGCCAATGGCAACAGCGCCTCGGGCGCTTTACCAAGCTCAGAGCGCATCAACAAACTGCTGCTAGGCAGATTGTTATATCCATAGATTCTGCCGATTTCTTCCAGCAAATCTTCTTCGATGGCAATATCGAAACGAAAGCCCGGCGGGGTAATTTCCCAGCCGTTCTCGACTACTTGAACCTGCATACCCAAGCCTTCGAACAGCGTATGCACTTCATCGTCGCCAAATTGAATGCCCAACACCTTTGTAATACGTTGGCTACGCAGTTTTACCGGCATTCTGGCGGGCAGTTCCGCAGTGGAGATTACCTCTTGAACCGGTCCAGGACTACCGCCGGCTATTTGTAGAATCAATTGCGTGGTGCGTTCGATCGCCCGGCGTTGCAAGTTAAAATCCACGCCTCTTTCGAAACGGTGCGAGGAATCGGTATGCAAACCAAATTGGCGCGCCTTACCAGCGACATCGATGGGCGTAAAAAACGCACATTCCAGGAATATATCGCGGGTTTCGCCAAATACGGCGCTATCCTTACCTCCCATAACGCCGGCCAAGGCCAAGGCTTGGCGTTGATCGGCTATGACCAGTGCCTCGCCGTCCAACTCTATGGTTTGGTCATTCAATAAAGCCAAGGACTCGCCGGCCCGGCTACGTCTAACCACGATAGGCGCACTCAGTTTATCGGCATCGAAAGCATGCAGCGGTTGGCCCAATTCGATCAACACATAGTTGGTAACATCAACAACCGGGCTTAAACTTCTAATACCGCAACGGCGCAGACGCTCCTGCATCCACAGTGGCGTCACTGCGGCGGAATTGATATTTTTGATCAAACGCCCCAGATAAACCGGGCAAGCTTCCGTGGCTTCGACTTTAACGTCCAGGGTTTCAGTGTGCTGCGGTTCGACAGTATTAAACGTAGTAGCCTGAAACGGCAGATTGTTCAAAACCGCCACTTCCCTGGCGACGCCTTCGACGCTCAGGCAATCTGCGCGATTTGGCGTTAAGCCCAATTCGATCACATTATCGTTCAGCGCCAAATAGTCGCGAATATCGATACCGACCGGCGCGTCAGCGGGCAACTCCATCAAGCCTTCGGAACTAACCGCCAAACCCAATTCCTTTTCCGAACACAGCATGCCGAACGACAATTCGCCACGCAGCTTGGATTCCTTTATTTTGAAATCGCCGGGCAATATCGCACCGATCAATGCTGCCGGAATTTTCAACCCGGGCCTGACATTACTGGCACCGCAAACGATTTGCAGGGGCTCAGCTTGGCCGACGTTGACCTGACAAACTCTAAGTTTATCGGCGTTTGGATGTTGAATAGTGGAAAGTACCTCACCCACCACCACACCGGAAAATTCGGCTGCAACAGGCGTCACGGAGTCAACTTCCAGACCGGCCATGGTCAGTTGCGCGACTAATTCGGCGGTGGCGACAGGCGGATTGACCAGTTCTCTTAACCAAGCTTCACTGACTTGCATGATGACTATCCACCGTTAATTAAACTGTTGTAAAAATTTCAGATCGTTTTCGAAAAACATCCGCAAGTCGTTGATGCCATATTTCATCATCGCTAGACGTTCGACTCCGGTTCCGAAGGCGAAGCCGGAATAAACTTGGTTATCGATACCGACCGATTTGAATACTTCCGGGTGAATCATGCCGCAACCGCCTACTTCCAGCCAGCCGGTTTGTTTGCAGACGCGGCAACCTTTGCCGTCGCACATTACGCAGGACACATCAAATTCGGCGGAAGGTTCTGTGAATGGAAAATAAGAAGGGCGAAAGCGCACGTTGACTTCTTTTTCGAAGAAGGCGCGCAGAAATTCAAAAATCACACCCTTCAGGTCACCGAAACTAACGTCAGTATCGACCAAGAAGCCTTCGACCTGATGAAACATGGGCGAGTGGGTCATATCCGAATCACAACGGTACACCCGGCCCGGCGCAATAATTTTCAAGGGCGGCTTTTCGGATTCCATCACCCGAATCTGTACCGGCGAAGTGTGAGTTCTCAATACGGTATGCGCATCGAAATAGAAGGTATCGTGCATCGCCCGCGCGGGATGATGCTCGGGAATATTCAAGGCGCCGAAGTTATGGTAATCGTCTTCGATTTCCGGGCCTTCGACGATATTAAAGCCGGCCTCGGCAAAAATTTTGGCAATCCGCCGCAAGGTGATCGTGACAGGATGCAATCCGGATACGGTTTGACCCCGCCCCGGCAGGGTAACGTCGATACATTCGCTAGCCAGACGCGCCGCCAATTCGGCATTTTCCAAAGTCGATTTCCGAGCCTCTAACGCCTCTTGAAAAGTATTTTTGGCATCGTTGATAACTTGACCGGCACTGCGCCGCTGTTCGGGATCCAGACTACCCAGCTCTTTCATATGCTGAGTAAATAAGCCTTTTTTGCCTAGATAATTGACTCTGACCTGATCCAGTTGGCTAAGGTCTTGTGCATGTGCAAGCTCTTGTAATGCCTGCGTAACAATATCTTCGATACTAGCCGACACGACTCAGCTCACTTTTGTCTGCAATTGAGGGAAATTCCAAAACGATAGGTTTCCGCCAACGAGATTTGGCGGAAAACTCCCCGTAAAAAACGGGGAGTCGAGCAATTAAACCGCTCTTTCAAAGCGGCTTAATGTTTTCCTTACGGTTTGCTTTGGTTTGCTATAGCCACTTTTGCAATCGCGCCGAAAGCGTCGATGTCGCGTACAGCCAAGTCGGCCAATACTTTGCGATCAATCGCAACATTGGCTTTATTCAGACCGTTGATCAAACGGCTATAGGAGATACCGTACAAACGTGCGGCAGCGTTGATACGCACGATCCACAAGGCGCGGAATTGGCGTTTTTTCTGTTTACGGTCGCGATAAGCATATTGACCGGCCTTGATGACCGCCTGCTTGGCGACGCGGTAAACCCGGCTACGGGCACCGTAGTAACCTTTTGCCAGTTTTAAAATCTTTTTGTGTCTTGCTCTAGCGGTGACGCCGCGTTTAACTCTAGCCATGTTCTACTCTCTTCAAGATCAATGATAAATCAACTGTACGGCAGCATACGCGCAACCAATGGCGTATCCGACGGATGAAGAATGGCTGTTTTACGCAGTTGTCTTTTACGTTTGGTGGTTTTTTTAGTCAAAATATGACGTTTATGCGATTGTTTGCATTTAAAACCGCCGCTTCCAACTTTCTTGAAGCGCTTGCCGGCACCACTATGGCTTTTCATTTTTGGCATTTGTTTTCTCCAATGATTAAAAGTAAAGTCCCTGAGATAAAACCCAGTGAGGCAAAATGCTTGGCCCCATTGAATTTCCGGACACAAAAGCATCCTTCAACCGATTCGTTCCTGAATCGCCTTGCCGTTTTAAAAAACGGCTAAAACCGTGTGATTGAGTTATTTCTTTTTCTTCGGGCCCATCACCATGACCATTTGCCGGCCTTCCAATTTCGGAAATTGCTCGACTATGGCCATTTCTTCCAGATCGGTTTCGATACGTTTCAACAAGTCCATGCCCAACTCACGATGAGTTAACTCACGGCCTTTAAAACGCACGGTGATCTTGGTTTTGTCGCCTTCGTTTAGAAATTTGATCAGGCTGCGCAGCTTGACCTGGTAATCGCCTTCTTCGGTACCGGGCCTAAACTTGATTTCCTTGATCTGGATTTGTTTTTGCTTTTTCTTGGCGGCTTGCAGTTTTTTGTTTAACTCAAACTGGTATTTGCCGAAGTCCATGACTTTGCAAACCGGCGGATCGGCATTGGGCGATATTTCGACCAGATCCATATTTGCATCGTAGGCGAGCTGTAACGCTTCGTTTATTGAAACAACCCCGACTTGTTCACCTTCAGCGCCTACTACCCGAACCCGCCTGGCGGTAATTTCGGTATTTAAGCGCGTTGCATCTTTTTTAGAGCTGATACCCTAATCCTCCAAGTTGTTATTATTTTCGATCCGCAATCTGGTTCCTCAAGCGTTCGCCAAGTTCGCCAATTGACAGACTTCCTAGATCCTCGCCCTGTTGTGTGCGTACACTAACAGTCCGAGTTTCTAATTCCTTGTCGCCGATAATCAAAAGATACGGCACTCGCTGCATGGAATGCTCGCGGATTTTAAAGCCTATCTTCTCGTTTCTCAAGTCAATTTTGACTCTAAGACCTTGTTTTTCAAGTTCTCGCCGCACCTGCTCCGCATAATCGGCATGGCGGTCGGTGATATTCATCACCATCACCTGCACTGGCGCCAACCATAGCGGAAAAGTTCCGGCATATTGCTCGATCAAAATTCCGATGAAACGCTCCAAGGAGCCCAGTATTGCCCGATGCAACATTACCGGCACATGCCTGGCGCTATCTTCGCCTATATACGAGGCATCCAGCCTTTCCGGCATCGAGAAATCGACTTGTATAGTACCGCATTGCCAGACCCGACCTATACAATCTTTCAAGGAAAACTCTATTTTAGGACCGTAGAAAGCACCTTCGCCCGGCTGCAATTGCCAATCCAGGCCTTTATTGTTCAAGGCCAATTCCAGCGCGCTTTCCGCCTTATCCCAGACCGCATCGTCGCCGACTCGATTTTCCGGACGAGTTGACAGTTTGATAATCACTTCCTCGAAACCGAAATCCTTGTATACCTCAAACAACAGATCGATAAACGTGGAAACTTCGGATTGAATCTGATCTTCGGTACAGAAGATATGCGCATCGTCCTGCACAAAATTCCGGACCCGCATCAAGCCATGCAGAGTGCCGGATGGCTCGTTGCGGTGGCAGGAACCGAATTCAGCCAGGCGCACCGGCAAATCCCGGTAGCTTTTAATACCTTGATTGTAAATCTGAATATGGCAAGGACAGTTCATCGGCTTCACCGCATAATCGCGGCTTTCCGAATGCGTGGTAAACATCATCGCACTGAATTTATCCCAGTGACCGGATTTTTCCCACAGCGTGCGATCGACGATTTGCGGGGTTTTGACTTCGCCATAGCCGTTCACGCGCAATTTCTCGCGCACGTATTGCTCGATCTGCTGATATATGGTCCAACCCTTGTCGTGCCAGAACACCATGCCCGGCGCTTCTTCCTGGGTATGAAACAAATCCAGGGCCTTACCGATTTTACGATGATCGCGCTTTTCAGCTTCCTCCAGACGATGCAGATAAGCGGCTAATTCCTTAGCATCGCCCCAGGCAGTACCATAAATGCGTTGCAGCATTTCGTTCTTGGAATCGCCGCGCCAATAGGCGCCGGCAATTTTCATCAATTTAAACGCTTTTAATTTGCCGGTGCTGGGCACATGCGGACCGCGGCACAAGTCGGTAAAGTCGCCTTGTTGGTATAAAGACAAGTCTTCATTGGCAGGAATCGAAGCGATAATTTCAGCTTTGTATTTCTCACCTAAACATTCAAAAAACTTTACGGCTGCATCGCGCGACAACAGCGAACGGCTAATGGCAATATCTTGCGCAACCAGTTCCGCCATTTTCTTCTCAATAGCTGCCAGATCATCGGGCGTAAAGGAGCGCTCGAAGGCAAAGTCGTAATAGAAACCGTTTTCTATCACTGGACCGATGGTTACCTGCGCTGAGGGGAATAATTGTTTGACAGCCTGAGCCAGCAAATGCGCTGTGGAGTGGCGAATCACATCAACACCCTCCTCGTCCTTGGCAGTGACGATTTGCAAACTCGCATCGGAATCGATCAACGTGCTGGCATCTACCAATTTGCCATTTACTTTACCTGCCAACGTCGCTTTAGCCAGACCGGTACCAATAGACAGGGCCACATCCATTACAGATACCGCTTGGTCGAATTGACGCTGAGAGCCGTCGGGCAAAGTGATTACAGGCATTTTCGATTCCACAATAAAAAAAGCACCGTCATGCGGTGCTTTATGTTTTGGTAGGCGCGAGTGGACTCGAACCACCGACCCCCACCATGTCAAGGTGGTGCTCTAACCAACTGAGCTACGCGCCTAAAGTCTATCGTTCGAGCCGCGCATTATAACGATCTAAACTACTTATGCAAGCTTTTTCTATAGCAACAACGGTTCAAGCTGTAGCAGTTAAGATAGAACCCTTAGCACCAGAGGCCGGAGTGTTACTCTCGCGATTACCTGACAACTTGTTTAGAAACTCCAACAAAGTCGGTTTTTTACCATTCGCCGGAGTTCCCAACACATTCACTAGATCGTTAAAACTATCTTGCAATTCTTTATATTTGCCACTAGTTTCACCGGCAACATCACCCAAAGCCGCGATCAAATTTTGTAAATTATCGGTGAATTTACCATAGCCATTTCGACCCACCGCTTTGTCGCCATGCCGACCGTCATCGTCGGAGCCGTGACGACGATCAACACTGTATTTCAAAGCCTGACGCAAATCGTGCAAGAAGCTGTGCAACGCTTGGTGTACATCGGCTACAGTTGCGCGCGGCGCGGCAGTAGTTGTGGTGGTTGCAGATGCGGTGGTCGTCGTTGCTTGCGTACCCGTATTATTCGTTACGCTAGTTGACGGTGTCGCGGCCGTTGTTTGTCCGGTTTGAGTCGTACTCGTTGTTGCAGGCGTCGATGTAGTCGCGGCCGATGCGACCTGCCTTGGCGGCGTTTGAGCGGCACTTGCATCGCCTTGCGCCGCTGTAGCGGGTTGCTGCACACCGCTTTGTTTCAATACCTGCCTTAAATCCTGCAAAAAGGTCTGCAACAATTGCCCAAGGTTGGATGAATTATTTTGACTGCCGCCAGCATTGCTCTCAGTGGCGTCATCGGCGGCAGAATCACTATTACCGCCAGGAATATTCAATCCAAGACTTTGCAATGTTTGTATGACATTGCGCATGAACGCCCCACCACTATGATGATGCCCATGCTTCTCCCCTCTCCCGCTTACCGCCGGACGCTCTTGATCGTCATCGTTGTGCGTACTTTTGGTGCTGGATATGCTGATGGTGGTTTGCGATACATACAATGATGTTGTCAATGAATTGATCGTAGTCATTAGATTCACCTTGACGCTGCATAAAAACAAATGGCGGATAGCCAAAGACAGGACAGATTCAAATCACTTCCTATATTTTGGCGATTACAACCATGCCGTTTCTTTTAGCGGCAGAAATTTTGTGAACTTTAGCTAACTATCCAAAAAAAAGACCCCACACGCTTGACTGAAAACAAAACCTTGCAAACAAATCTTGCTAAGACATTCCGAAGCACTGTTACTAACCAATTTCCGCCTAAATTCCCAGCCAGTTTTGTGGGCGTAAAAATGTGTCGTATAACCGGGCTTCCGGACTACCTGATTCAGGCTGCCAATTGTATTGCCAGTGCGCGACCGGAGGCATGGACATCAAAATCGATTCGGTCCGCCCGCCAGATTGCAGCCCGAATAGAGTCCCCCTGTCGTACACCAAATTAAACTCGACATAACGCCCACGCCGATACAATTGAAAATTACGCTCCCGCTCGCCATAGACTGTGTCTTTACGTTTTTGCACAATAGGCAAATAGGCATCCAGGTAATGGTCACCTACGCTCTGCATAAATGCAAAAGCTTGAGCAAAATCAGGCTCGTTCAAATCGTCGAAAAACAACCCGCCGACACCACGAGTTTCGTTGCGGTGCTTTAAAAAGAAATAGTCGTCGCACCATTTTTTATAGCGCGGATAAACATCCTCACCAAACCGTAGACAAGCCTGACGCGCCACTTGATGCCAATGCAACACGTCTTCTTGGAAAGGATAAAACGGCGTCAAATCGAAACCACCACCAAACCACCAAATAGCCGGTTCACCGTCTTTTTTGGCGATAAAAAACCGCACATTGGCGTGTGAGGTCGGCACATAAGGATTGCGAGGATGCATCACCAGGGACACGCCCATCGCTTCAAATTGCCGATTGGCTAGCTCCGGCCGTTTGGCGGTTGCCGACGGCGGCAAATGACTGCCAAACACGTGCGAAAAATTAACCCCGCCTTGTTCAAATACCTCGCCATTCGCCAACACCCGCGAACGCCCGCCACCACCTTCGGCGCGTTCCCAGGCATCTTCAACGAAGCGTGCGGTGGGTTCTTCCGCCTCTAAACCAGTGCAAATTCGATCTTGCAACTTCAGCAAATACGTTTTAACTGCGGATATATCGTTCTCAATCATGATAAAGCACTGTCCCGTCGATAGTAATTTTACTCAGCAACCGCTATGCGGCAGCCCACTGAGCGCAAATTACCACAATAAGCATTCCGCAAACACTTAAGTCGGTTCTCAGGAAAATCCCGGCAGCGCCCGATAAAGTGCGGAACGCTATGTTATTTATCTAAGAAATTGTTAGCCGAGCGCACCAAAATTCGATTGCACTATTGGCTTGATGTTTCCCGATGTACAATCTGCTTTTTATTCCTTGATAAAAGTGTGGATACATTATGGGATTTGAAGAACTAGCAGCGCTTAGAGATGAACTTGCCAAGCAAGCAGCTGCCAATAAACCGGTAAAACGAGAAAAAAAGATAGCGGAGAAATCGCCTATCAAAAAGACCGGCAAAGCTGACGCGCTAGTCGCCATTATCGGCTTGCTGCAAAAGAATTTTCCCTTGGCGTTTCCCAAAAAACCCGCTGCCAAACTGCCCTTAAAAATAGGCATCCACAAAGACATCCTGGCCCATGCCGATCAACTCGGTGCAGATAAAAACCAACTCCGCACCGCACTGAAGGCCTGGTGTTGGGGACATCGATACTGGGATTGCCTGACAGAAGATGCCGTCAGAGTGGATTTGCAAGGAATGCCGGCCGGCCAAGTAACAAAAGCAGATGCCGAACAGGCAAGCAAATTAAAAGCGCAACGGCGGAAACAGCCAGAAGCCGTCGAAGCATTACCTACAGGGTCAGCATAAGTTTTTCTCATAAAGAGATTGCACACACCAGGATAGCGCGACTTCAAACTGTTGATTTTCCAAGACTTTAAAGCACGTATAACCACCGAAACAAGTTATTTCCAAAGCCTGCTTGCCGATGCGACAGCCCGTCCCAATCCAAAACTCAGCACCAATCGATACGCGCTTAGCACCCAAAGTTAACTCGGGTGCTTACCGACCTTGTCAGTTCCCGGAAAATTTTTGTCATAAACCCTCAATAAGCCATTAGAATGCGCAAATATTCTGCAAAAATATTGTGGAATCACAACGTATCGACTGCAACATTTGCGTCGTTTTCTTCGCGCGATCACGCCTTAGGTTAATCCCCCCAAGGCAACCTCTTCACGACCAAGCCCAAAAAGCAAAAGTCGGCAACACAGAGCCTTAAAGCCCCTCGGCATCTGCCAGGCGTTACTCTTATACCCTTTTCAAACTCCGACACTGGATCGCAGTTTACCCGATCCTAGATTATTCCCAGGGGGAATTATGTGTTGGAGTGGCGAGGCATCGGCCGCGCTTGCCTTCACCGGCTTTGCGAGCACTGCTTTTTTTTATCGGCGCGGCGAATCCCAGGTCTTATGCCTGGCACTGGCCTACTTTTCCCTGATGGAATTACTACAGGCCTATACCTATTCGGTGATAGACCAATGCCTAAATCCGAACAACCAGATTGCTACGTTTTTGGGATATATGCACATTGCGTTTCAACCGTTTTTTGTCAACGCAGTCAGCATGCATTTCATCCCGGAACCGTCACGAAAACGCATCGCGCCGTTTGTCTATATCTTGTGCTTTGCAGCGGCCACTGTTTTCATGATGCGAATTTATCCATTCCAATGGAGCAGTTTTTGTTTTGACCACTACTATCAATTTCTACCGGGCACTCATCTCAAATTCTTAATGCCCTTTTGCGGCACGGAGATTTGCTCCACATCCGGACAATGGCATATTGCCTGGGCCATACCGGCCAGCGGCAGCATTCAGATGGCTAACAGTTACGTATACGCCGCCTTTCTGATGCCCTTGCTTTACGGCTCATGGAAACTCGTGTTGTATCATTTCACGACCGGCCCGCTGTTGGCCTATTTGACAACCAACGATATGAACGAATGGGCTGCCGTATGGTGTCTATATTCGATAGGGCTGCTGCTATTGTTAATTAAAACACCCATCCGTCAATATCTATATGTAACCAACTGGTACGGTTGCCGGTATCCGCAGTTTTTTAAATAAGTTGATCAATTCACCACACATCCCTCAAGTTTGTTGAAGGTTCAAGCCGACTAGGAAATAATGCACAAAAGGGTAGTTCTATACTGACAGCCAATCACTGACAATGCCCGCATAAATCTCAAACTACCCAGCCATGGACTCAGATAAAATCTTCCGCAAAGGCGTGTTTGCAATCTCCATAGGAATTTTCGGCGTATCCTCGGTTTTAACTTGCGCTCAAGCGGAATGGCATGGCGAACTGACGTTTCTCAGCGATTACTTATACAGGGGCTATTCCAAGAATCGCGGCAACCCGCTGGCTCAGGCGCATATCGATTACCAAGACGCTATGGGCTGGTTCGGCGGCGTAGGCGTTTCACAAATCAGCTTCGACGACCGTCGCTATAAAAACCATGCCGATGTCGAAATCAAACCCTATCTGGGTTGGAGCTTGCCGTTAAATCGCGACTGGCGTACTGAATTCTCGGTAACCGGCTATCTGTTCGACGGCAAGATTTTTGGAAAATATGCCGATTACGCCGAATTTTACGCATCCCTACACTATCAGGACTGGCTCAGCGGCACCGTGTCCGTTGCGCCTAACGCCTATCGCCGCGACGCCACTGTGCTGAATTACGAACTCAAATATCGCCGCGACATTCTCGACAACCTGCAATTTTCAACGGGATTGGGCTACTACCAAGCCAACAAACTATTGGATGAGGATTATTTTTATTGGAATGCAGGGGTCTCCTGGTTCATCACGCACAATCTGGCACTAGACTTACGCTACGCTGACGTTCATCTGGACAATCATCACGCAGATGCCCATCACCACGAGTTTTATCCGCGCTTACAGGACAACAAGTTTTTAATCTCCGTGACCGCCGGATTTTAAATAAATTTCCCGCCTTTGAACCTTCCGGCTTCGCGGCGGAATACACTCGCACACCACGCTAAAATCACCGGAACCCAGGTTTGAGCCATGCTGCGTTTAGTCCCTAACTTACATCGACCACCCATGCCCGAACAGCCCCAAATCGGCCCGGACGAATACGCCCTGCTGCAACGTATCGGCGAAGGCGATACCGCCGCATTCGAAGCCTTCTACAAAAATTACTATCCAAGGTTGTTTCGTTTCATCTTGCGCATGACGCGCCAACCCGAAGCGGTGGAGGAATTGATACAGGAGACCTTGCTGGTGGTTTGGGAAAAACCGCACGGCTTCAATCATGAAAGCAAAATTTCCACCTGGGTATTCGGCATCGCCTATCACAAAACCTTGAAAGCCATGGCCAAAAGCGCCCGGCGCGACAAGGATGTCGATATCGACTTCTTGATAGAAACTATCGGCGATCCAAGCGCAAATCCAGCGAATAATTGGGAAAACCAAGATTGCTTAAACTATGCCTTAGCCACTTTACCGCCGGACCAACGCGCCGTCATCGAATTAACCTTTTACCACGGCTTGTCTTATCAGGATGTCGCCAGAATCCTGGATTGCCCGGAAAATACCGTCAAAACCCGTATGTTTCATGCCCGCAGGAAACTGCAGGTTTTTGCCGACGCACAGGAGAAATAAGGCCATGAACTCACCGACTTCCTCACTCAGCAAATCCCATTCGGACATCGTGTTGTTACTGCCCTGGTATGTCAATCAAAGCCTGACAGTTAACGAACGCCAACAGGTAGACCAACATTTAAAAAGCTGCCTAGTCTGCAGACGCGAACTGCTAACTTTGCAAAAACTTGCGGCAGCCGTGCAACAAGCAGCCGATCTGGACATAGCCGCTGAAGCCTCTTTTGCCGGCCTGCGTGCCAAAATGCAAACAGCCAGTCAACTCCCGCGCAGCAAACAGACCGACATCCCAAGCGAACAACTGGGTGGCGGCAATGTAAAACCCTTCAGCGCGGGCATGGGCTTTTGGCGAATCGCCAGCAATACCGGAAAAGGCCTGGCTATTGCCGCATCCTTGTTATTGGTTACACTACCGGCTGCCGTGCAGTACCTGCACCCCGCCAATACCACCGATTATCACACGCTGTCAGCGGCCAAACCGGACGCCGGTGCGACCGGTCAGATACGTGTGGTATTTGCAAAGAATCTGATGGAAAAAGACATAGACGCCGCGCTTAGCCAAATTGGCGGAGTACGGGTAGATGGACCGAACAGCGTCGGTGCTTACACGGTTAAATTCGCCACCGGCAAGCCGGATACTGACATGGCCGGCGCCTTGGCGTTGCTGCGCAGCCGACAGGATGTCATGCTAGCCGAACCGATTTTACAACCGTAATCGATCATGAAATTAGTGCGCTTAAATCTGTTTATTTGCTTGATCTGGCTGCTTAGCGCCTGCGCGAGTACCAGCGATTTATCGCGACTAGGCGACAGCACAACTGCCGAAGAGCGGCGTCTGCTGGTCACCTTTACCGACCGCAGCATTGACCGCGCGTTGCCGGCCAACAGCTTGGACGGTTATCGTTTGCGCGGCCAATACGGCAATTCCGGCTGGAGCGAACACATTGCCCGGGAACTGGCCGAGCGACATCATTTGCAGTTTGTCGCCCAATGGCCTGTAACCACATTGGGCGTCAGCTGCGTGGTGTACGAGGTACCGGACACCCTGCCCGTGCAACAGGCGATAGCAGAGTTACAACAAGACAGCGAGGTGTCGTCCGTCCAACAAATGCATAGTTTTCAGGTATTGGGTAAGCAAGCTGCTCCGGCTCAAACATATAGCGACCCGTATCTGCATTTACAAACCGGTTTTAACGCGTTGCGGATAGCAGATCTGCATCGCACCACCACCGGCCAAGGCGTGCGTATTGCCGTCATTGACACCGGCGTGGATACCGAACACCCGGACTTACGGGGCCGAATCAAGTACTCGGAAAACACCGCCCCGGAACCCAGCGATCACAATTTAGCCGATATTCACGGCACGGCGGTAGCCGGCGTATTATCCGCCCATCCCAACAACGGCATAGGTATTGCCGGCATAGCCCCCGAGGCGGAAATCTTGGCATTTCGGGCTTGCTGGCCGGAGAAACCCAATGCCTTGGCGGCGCATTGCAACAGTTTTACCTTGGCATTGGCCTTGAATCAGGCCGTCAGAATGAATAGCCATATCATCAATCTGAGCCTGAGCGGACCCGAAGATCCGTTAGTGCGGCAGTTAATCGAGAAAGCATTGACCAAGGGCGTTATTGTGGTCGCGGCAGTCCCTAGCCAGGCCCAAAGCGGAGGCTTCCCGGCCAACATCGCCGGTGTGATAGCCGTTGGCCAGGAAAACAACGGCAACAATCAACACATCGCCGCGCCTGGTAAAGACATTCTGACCACCGTGCCGCACCAAGCTTACGACTTTATGAACGGCAGTTCCTTCGCCACGCCGCACGTGGCCGGCATGGCCGCTTTGCTGTTGCAATTGCATCCGAACTGGAAAACGGCGGACATCAAACGCCGGCTGGGGAACGACGCATCGACCGCCAATTTGCTGGATTCGAGCACCGCCCTCGCCTCTCCGGAACGCACGCACTAGTCTTTACAAAATCCACAGTCAAGAATCGCCCTTATTCGCCGACCAATCTCTGCCGCGCCGTTAATCGCTATGGCCTGTCGCGGATAAGTTTGGTTTATCGTCTCCATTATCTTGATGCTTAGCCGCTCGGGCGCCAGATCCATTTCCGTCAACGGCCGCACAAAACCCTTAGCGGCCAGCTTTTCAATCCGCAAACCTTGCTCGCTGTTGCCGGCATAAGGATAGGCCAGTGCCGGTGTGCGGGTGCTGATCACGTCCATCAAAGTGTTGTCGCCACCCAGGCTAATCGACAACGCGGCGGACTGTAAATTTTCCTGAAAATCATGCAGGAAAGTGACGACTCGGACATTGGGGCTGCTGACCAAAGCCTGCAGTTCAGCGATTTCGGTTGCCGAAACTCGGGAGCTGGTAATCACTAAAAATTGATATTCCGGCAGCAACGGCGCGGTCCGGATCGTGGCGCGCAACAGTGATTTACCGATTTCGCCGCCGCCCTGGCTGACCAATATCCGGTTTTGCCGTATCGGCCAGCTTGCTGGGGGCGGCGGACTGACGTAACCCACGTAAACCAAACGCTCGACAATGTCAGCGGTCAAGCTAAAGGTTTCCTCGAAGCGGACAATGTTCGGATCGCCGCGCACGAACACGGTATGGATATGCTCCCGCACCAGTTTGACCATGCGCCTTTCGGCGTCCAGCGGCGCCGGCACCAATATTTCCCGGACAAAACAAAAAATCGGAATCGCCCCGCAACGCTGTCTGACCGTGGCAAACAAACCCAGAATTTCTTTTTTCAAACGCCGCCGGCCGAACGGAAAAAACTCCACAATCACCGCATCGTAAGGCCAACTTACAAACTGCTCGATAGCGGCCGCCCGTTCGGCCCAGATACTTTCGATAGGCGCATCACTATCCGGCGCATACAGCTCGTCACAGGCGCTATCGATCAAAATGGTCGGCAAACGCAGATGTCTGAATCCCGGCAATTCCGGCATCTGCTGTAGGCCTTGGCCGCCGTGGATCAAGTCCACATCGGCGTAAGCCGATAACTCGCGGATTACCAGAAGGCTGCTGGTCAAATGTCCCAGGCCAACCAGGCTTTGGCAATAAAACAGAATTTTGCGGCGCTTTGCAGGCATGGCAAACAAGCCGCTAAAAGCTGTATTTAAAGGTCAAATCGAGCTGAAAGGAATTATTCCCCTCCAACGCGCCGAACGCCGGGCCGGCCATGAAGATCGAACCGGCAAATTGCACCTGCAAATGCTTCCATTCGTCCAAGGACAATACCAGATCGAACTCGTCGCCCAGCGTGCCGCTCCGGCCGTTGGGCGTGGCGCGAATTCGCGAATCGCGAATCACCGATGACGGCGTGGCTTGTTCGTAGTGGTGGTAGAGCAAATCGATAGAGCTTTGCTCGGAGATCGGAAAGCCCAGCGCCGCAGTCATGATGTTCAAATTCGATAACTCCGGTCGAAACAGTTCGCCGTAATAACGAAAGCGTTGGCTTCCGGATAATTTTATTTTGTTATTGTGGATGCCTGATTGCCGGTAGCTGTTGTCGGTGCCGTCATCGGGATTGCTGTCGCCGGAGCCGTATGCGTAGCCCAGCGTGACATAGGGTTCGAGGAACAGGTTGCTGTACCAGGTGATGCCGGCGTCCATGCCCCAGGCTTCGACTTGCCTTGGGGTTTGCGCGCCAACTCGGGAGACGTTGCTGTTGATGTCGGTAAAGGTCTGGGTAGTCTCATCGCCGAACACGAATGCCGAATCCAGCCAATAGCCGATTTTACCGATATGTTCGATTTTGAATTTACCCATGGCTCGGCCGCCAAACCAGGTCAAGTCACCATCGCTGCTGTCTTTACGATTGGCGCGGATCAAGTCGCCGGGGCGTTGATTATCGGAATTGTCGAACTGGCTGAGAAAAAACAAGGATAAATTTTGCTTCGGGTCCCATTGCCAGACCATATCGCCCATTAGCCGTACCACCCGGTCGCTGACCGGATCGATGAAATCCTGATCCGACTGTTTCGAGCCCAGTTCCTTAGCAATCGCCAACTCGGCGAACAGCGTGTCTTCGCCAAAATAAATCCGCGCCGCGTCCAGTTCGTCGTTCCACCACCACTGGCGTTTGTCGGCAATACGTTGCCGGCCCAATTGCAGGCTAAAACCCGAATCCAGGATTTGGTGAATGAACAGCCAAGCCTGGGTCAGTTTGATGCCCGCCTCGTATTGGTCCAGACCGCTCTCGGTGTACACCTCCGGGTCGTAATACACGTCGGATTGCACAAAAAACGATAGCGATTTAGACCACTGGTAAAACAACTCCAGCTTTAAATCTTGATAAACGTTGGCCACGTCGTCATCGCGGCGCGGGTCTAGCCGTCGGTCTTCCACGTAGCGCGGTTCCAGTTCGTAAGCGCCGCCGATAGTCAGCGGGTGACCGAACACATCGACCTTGAACTGGTCAGCCGGCCGTTTGTCGCCGGGGTTGATGCGCAAAGGCTCTTTGCGGACAGCGTCGCCGTTGTCTTGGCGGAAGGCATTGTCATTAGATTTGTTGGCGGCCACCTGCCCGGTAGTGGTCTGTGCAAACACGGATAAACTCAGCAACGCGCCGCCGGCCATTAATGCCGTTTTTCCGGTTTTTAGTATGAAGGAATTAAAACTCATGAACGCAGGGTAAATCAGTTGGGTGGTTAATTGAGATAGGAACGCATAGCTGCCAGCACAGCGTGAGACTCAAGCGAACACGCAGACAACCGCGCATCTTGCGCTTTCGCGTCCTCTAACAATTCGCGCATCAAGCGGCAGCGTGTATTGGGATGTTCGCGAAATAGCTGCAATAAGGCTTGCAGATGCTCAAGGTCGTCATCGTCCATCACGGCATGGTGCAACATAATACCCAGTGGTAGCGGGTGCGACGGATGCAACGCCTCTGCGATGGCTTGGCCCAGCGCCATCCAGGGCTGAGCGGATTTGATTCTGATCCCGCACCAATCAATAGCCACCGGAATTTCCCGTAATCTTCCGGTATACAGCGGCGCGGCGCCTAGGTTGCGCGACAGGGCTTGAAAACCCAGTTTGATCAGGCTATCAGCCGTGGCTTGGCTGCAGCGGTTCCAAGGCGGCGTGAAGATGCTGTCCAGCGCCGACCCGAACAGGCACTCAAGCTGTTGTTTGCCAGCCAGCAAATCCTTAAATTGCCGCTGTTCGCTGCGGCTGATGCCGAATTCGCATTTGCGGCCTTGGCTTTCATGGTTGTGATGGCTGTAGCCATGTTGATGTAAGCCCAACATAAATGGATTTCGCCGCCAATGGCCCAGCAGCGCTTCGGCCAGATTTTCGCTGATGACCTGCGGAATTACGGCCAGATCAATCGGCACCTGGCGGGCTTGAAAGCAATCGAGCAGGTCGAACAGCCGGCCGTCATCCCAGCCGGCATCGTCGTCGCGAAAGAAAATCTCGAGAGGCCGCCCTCTGGCATCCAATGCTGCGCGGACCGGAGCCAGCCAATCAGCAGGCATGGGCGCACTCCTTCGGCTGCGACTCGGCAAGCGAATTGTTTTTGCCGGCGAGTAATTCTTGAATCAGCCGCACAGTATGGTCGGCGCCGGCCAGATTCAGGCCGGAAGGATTGGGGGAAAAATCCCTTAATTGCAAAATCCGCTCGGCCAAGCGCTGGCCGGTCAGTTCGGTTGGATTCAGCATTTCCACCAAGCCCAATTCTGCTAATTTTTGCGCCCGCTGAATTTGCTCGTCTTCCTGGCCGCGCACGAACGGCACGACTAATGCCGGGGTACGAGATTCAAGAATGTCCATCACCGTGTTGTAGCCGCATTGACTCACCGACAGGCTGTGTGCCTGCAACGAGGGTTGCATCGCCGGTACCGAGCGTCCTAGCGTGAGACCGGCCATGCCTTTGACTTGGGCGACTAAATCCTGCCAATCCGCTTCCGGTAAAAATGGCCCGGCGACGATGGTCATCGGTAGTTTTTCCTTAGCCCAATTGATGGCATGAGCCTGAACCGCCGCTTGAAACAACGGTGCGCCGACCATGCCGCCACCGGCCGACACCAACACTCCGCACCGTGGCGGTTTGATCGGGGCCGGAATGCGGCCTGGAGCGACAAAGCCGGTGTACAGCAGCGGGGTTTGCAGGGGATGACGCGGCTTAAAACTGTCTTCCAATCTGGCAAACCTGGGATCGGCATGCACCAGCAGGCCGTCGAAATAGCGGTCGGTTATCCAGCGCGCGCGTTCGTCGTGGCGGCTCTGATCCTTGCGGGCGTTGACCATGATGTCGCGCAGACTGCACAGCACCAATGGCCTAGCCTGTTTGTCCCGGCGCGCGATTTTTAATAGCGGCAGCAACTCGCCGGCCAATTTCTTGCGGCCGAACGGGAATAATTCAATCAATACCACTTCCGGCCTGATTAAGGCATAGCTATCGAGTATCAATTGCCGACGCAACGCCAGCGCTTCCTTAACGCTGTAACGCTCATCCTGGCTATACAGCTGATGATCCTCGCCCATGCCCAGCGGCGGCAGATTCAACATATCCAGGTCGCCAGCAGTTGTCTGATGATCGGGAGCCCGTCCGCCGTTCAGAAATGTCACACTAAATTCGCGGCTCAAGGCATTGGCCAAAGTCATGGCTCTGACCCAATGGCCCATGCCCAGTGAATGCTGGCAATACAGCAATAAGCGCGGTTTGTAGTGGTTCATGCGGCACGCAATCCGTGTTGAAGTTTATACAGTTCGTGATAATGGCCGCCCATCTGCATCAAGGCTTCATGACTGCCTTGCTCGACAATCACGCCTTGCTTGAGCACTAAAATCCGGTCGAAATGGCGGATGGTGTGAAACTGATGGGCGATCATCAGCACGGTTTTGCCGCCGTGCAATTGGTCGATGGCATCGCGGATTAGTGCTTGAGACTGGGCATCCACTGCGGAAGTCGGCTCGTCCAGAATCAGAATCGAGGATTGGCGCAACAAGGCCCGCGCCAGACACAGGCGTTGCTTTTGACCGCCGGACAGATTGCCGCCGCTTTCGCCCAGCACCGTGTCGTAACCGTCCGGCAGATTGCGGATGAATTCATCGGCATGCACCATGCGCGCGGCTGCTTCAATCGCTTCAATCGTGGCATCCGGGCTGCCGTAGCCGATGTTCTCGCGAATACTGGTGCCGAACAGAATCGAATCCTGTAACACAACACCTATCTCCCGGCGCAAGCCGGCGCGTTGATAACGATCAACTTCAATGCCGTCGATGCGCACAACGCCCTGTTGCGGGTCGTAAAGTCGAATCAGCAAGCGGGCGATGGTGGATTTGCCGGCCCCCGAAGCACCAACCAACGCCACCCGTTCGCCCGGCTGAATATGAAAGGAAACATCCCGCAGAATGGGTTTGCCAGTCGGATAGCCGAAGGAAACATTGTTAAATTCGATTTCGCCGCGCAAGCCGCTGGGCACTATCGCATTCGGCGGGTCCTGAATGTCCGGCTCGGTATCCAAAATTTCGCTGATGCGTTCGATGCTGACGCTGGCCTTGGAAAAACGGGTGGCCAAGCGGGTGATTTGCCGAATCGGTTGATACATTTGGGCGATATAGGAACTGAACACGAGCACATCGCCCGGCGTCAGCACGCCGTCGAATACCTGCAAGCAGCCGAACAACACCACGATGCCGGTGCCGATGGCGCTGATGATTTCGATCATCCGCGTCGCGCCAGCTTCGATGCGCGCGGTACGCACGCTTTCGGTCATCGACTGGCTGCTTTCCACATCGAAACGCTCGCGCTCGACATCTTCCATGCCGTAGGTTTGCACCAGCGGCACCGCGTTCAACAGTTCGCTGACCCGCGACGCCAAGCGGCCTTCGTTATGCCGTTGCTTGCGCGCCGAGCGTTTCACCCTGCGGTAAATCAGCACGATAGCCAAACACAGCAGCGGAAAACTGGCCAGCACAATCAAGCTGAGTTTCACGCTCAGGCTGAACATGATCACGAACATGCCCAGGACGGTCAGCACATGGGTGGTGAAGGTCAAGGCCGAATCGGCGTAGACGTCCTTCAAGGTGTTGGTGTCGCTAGTCAGTTTGTTCAGCAACTCGCCAGACGGCGTGCTGCTGTGAAACGCCAGCGACAGGCGTTGCAAATGATCGAACAATTCGCTGCGCAAGGTGTAGACCAATAAATAGCCGATACGCGAGGTCAGGAACAACTGGTAGTAGGAAAACACGCCTTTGCACAGGGCAATCAGCACCATGCTGCCGCACAGGATCCACAACGCTTGTTCGCTGCCGCCGTGCAACAACGGTTGCGCAGCCGCCAGATGGGCCGGCAAGGGATGATTCAGCAACACATGATCGAAAATCAGCTTCATCGGCCAGGGCACGATCAGGCTGGTCAGTGTGGAACCGATAATGCAGACAATCGCCGTGACTATACTGCCGCGTACCCGGCGCAGATGCGCCCATACGATTTGTCTGAAGCGGCTGTTCGATTGGGTTTGGTCGGTCATGGGTAGTTTTCCGGTGAATTCATTCGGCCAGCGGCCAGGGACGCAAAGCCAGCGCAATAAAATCAGCGACCCGTTGCTGGGCTTCTGATTTTTGTTGGATGAAGCAACGGTAGGCGCGGGTCAGCAACTGGCCGCGCAGATGCCAAACAAAGCGTTGCGGGTCGGTTTGGTTGTGGTTGGCTGAATAAGTCGTAAACAGTTGCTGAACCAGTCGGTCTATTACGGCAACCGGATAGGGATAGTTGTATAAATCCGCCGCGAAATTGGCCAAATCCTGCAACGGGTCGCCCAGCGTCAATTCGTCGTAATCAAACAGCGCCAATCGGCCGTCCGCCAACACCAGTAATTGATCGATGTGAAAATCGCCGTGGATCAAGCCCAGAGTTGCAAACTCCGGGCGAGTTTGGCCCAGTTCGCTTAGCAAAGCAGTCAGTTTCGCTTGCTGCGCGGGATAGGCCACGCTCAATTTGTCGGCTTTCTTACGCCACTCTTGCAAGTGCTGCGGCAAGCTTATGGTGGGCAGCGATGGTGGCGGTGTAAGCCGATGAAATGCGGCAAGAGCAGCGACCAGAACCGGGAGTTTGGCTTCTACCTCGCGCGTAAAATCCATCGCCGCCAACGCTAGGCCCTGCAAGCCGTCCAACCACAGGGTCCGGCAGTTGGCAGCGTAAGCCAGTGCTTGGGGCATGACAAAGTCTGCGACTGAAGACGGTTGCTGTTGCAGTAAACCCAGATTGTGATAAATCGTCCGGCCGCGTTGATCGACATAAGTTTTGCCGTAAACCACCCGCGCAGGTTCAGTTTCGCCGGCGGCGAAGCGGTAACGCGCCGTACAACGAATTTCCGGCCGGTAATTGACGATCTCGATAGCCGATATTGGCCGTTGTTCCAACTCGGCAATCTGCCGACTATCCATCAACTCCGCCAGCCAGGGCATCGCCGGATCGTCCGGAAAGCGCCAGCCGACCATGTCCAGCTCTGCAAGATGTATCGCCCGCTCGCCGTTGGCTTGCGCTTCGCTGTAGGCCTGCTGGCTGCGCTGACCCAGATAAGCACGGGCGTAGAGTATGCGCCGCTCGGCGGTCGTTTCGGCTGGATGGCAGCCGCGCAGATGGTAAACCAGCGATAAAAACGAGCGCTCGCGGTTTTCAGCCAGCCGATAGGTTTTGTAACGCGGATGCTGAATCTCGCAGCCGGTCACTTGCCAGTCACCGGCTTGGCATTCGGGCAAATGCTGGTGCAGTGCGATGGCCATCAAATCGGCATCCAGCAAGGGGGCAAATTGCGCCAAGGGGTTAGTCATGTGCGCAACCCCGCATAGCGCCGGCCATGCTGCTCCCCGCCCAGACGTATCGTCATCACCTCCGCGTTACTGTGTAAATCGATGGCGTACAGGTATTTGTTTTTGATATTGATCTTGGCTACGCCGGCAAAATCGGCGCCCAACAATTGGTTCAAGATGATTTCGTTGGTGTTGCGATGGGCGACGATCAACATCGCCTCGCCGCCGCCGGCCAACATGGCTTGCAGAGTGCTCAGCACCCGCGCGCTAAAATCCGCATACGCTTCACAACCGGGTACGCTGAAGCCGTGTTTATCCAGTTCCCGCGCCGCCCATAACCGGCTGGCCTCCGGGTCGCGCTCGTCAACATGCCGGCCTTCCAAGATACCTAGGCCAATTTCCCGTAGACCCGCCAAAGTCTTGATGGGCAAACCCTGCATGGCCGCGGTGGGTATGGCGGTTTGTATGGCTCGGATCAGGCTGCTGCTGTATATCGTGCTCAAAGTTTCCTGTTTCAGCACGTCCGCCAAGGCTTCAGCTTGCTGCATGCCTTTGGCGGATAGTTTCGCATCGGCTTGGCCGGAAATCCGTTGTTGCAGATTCAATTCGCTCTGGCCGTGACGAGCCAAATAAATCCGCCGAGGCTGATCAGATGAGCACATCGTCTACTCCAATAGCCTGCCCACAGCGAGCCGCGTAAATATCGCTCAGCGCCAGATAGCGTTTGATTTGTTTGAGGCGGGTTTCGTCCAGTTGGCGCAAGCTGCGGCGCACCACTTCGTGTATTAACGCAGCGGAAACCTGCCAACGTAAATCCGCCAGATTTAGCACTTGCCGACGATGGCGTTGGTAACTCAACACCAAGCGATTGACCAGGGGATGGATGGATTCAATCGAAGCCGCGTCGCGAATGCCGTTTAAATAAATATTGGCAATCAGGCTGGCCAAATCCAGCAGCGGGTCGCCGAGGCATACGCAGTCCATATCGATCAAGCCCAAGCGCTGACCGTCGTACAAAAAATTATTCAGTTTCAAGTCGTGGTGCAGCGTTGCCAGATCAGATGGCGTTTGACGCGGCTCTTGGTCCAACAAACTGTTTACCGAGCGGGCAATACGGCCGGCCCATTCGGGGCGAACTTGTTCAGCCAGGGTTGGCGTGGCTAACAAGCCTTGCACCACATCGGCTTGCGTGTAACGTCTTGCTGTATCGATACGACAGGCTTGCAAGTCCGCCACGCACTGTCCCATCTGATCGGCCAGTATCCCATCACTATCCGCCTGCAACGCCGTCCACGTTAAAGCTTGTCCGGGCAGATGGGATTGCCAAAGCGTCAGCGTCTCCGCGTCAAAAGCCAAAGCCTCGGCGCCCCAACTAAATGTTCCGTTAAGCTGGCGCATGACGGCGAAGGTTTCGCGGCCCGCGTCATCCGCATAAATTTTGGCATACACCAGCCGCGGCTGCGCGGCTGCGGCGGTATGTAGGCGGTAACGAATCATGCAGGAACGCTCGGCAAGATAATGCAACACCTCGGACTGCAAACTTTCTACAGGCATACCCAGCAGGTCGGGTGCTTGCAGGCGGATCGCCATTGCTTGGTGGTCCAGCAGCGTGGGCAAATGGCGCAGTTTGCGATCATACGGAAACGCCCACACCAGCATGGCCGGGTGTTGCAATAGTGTCAGCGCGCCTTTTGCCAAGTCGGGCCGTTTGGCGAGCTCCCGTTCAAATTCGCGGTTAACCTCAGCCGGCGAACATAGCCGCCCGGTGGCGAAGCGGGTGTGCGGATTGTTAGATTGTCCAGTCCAGCGATAGCCCACCAATAGGCTCTTCCCCGGTTTGTAACGTTTTTCGCCGATCTGCCAGCCGTTTCCGGACGATTGACTGCTCGCGCATTCCAGCAGCCAATCCAGCAAGGGCCCCATCAAGGTTGGATTCAATGCCTCCGACATCTGCGGAAATTGCGGGTCTTGACTCATGCCGCGCGCTCCCAAACCGCTGACGGTGTTGGATTGGTCGGGCTTTGCCGATAATTCAACGTAACCGGTTTGTCTAGGCTGTCTAATAGCGTGCGGCCGGCAATGCTCAGACTTTCGATAGCATCGGCTTGCAAGCTGACGATCTCCCCCAGCAGATTGCGGCGCACGAACAACAGCCGCGCCCGGCAGACAATATCCGCAAAGCGGTATTCCGCGGGCTCGTTGAGATGGCTAACAAAAAAACAGTCGCTATAAACCGTGCCGGTGGTCTTTAGCGTAATACTCAGGGCCATGGCCTGCATTGGCGTTGCCGGATGCTGCGACTGACTGACAGGCAAGCTGTCGATCCGGATGTCAGGCGCGTCATCGCGATAGGGATACAGCACGGTTTGAAACCAACGGGTACCGTCGCCCTCTTGGCTGAAACTCAGCACCGGCGCGGCGTGTTTGACGCCATACTCCGGCGAAAACCAGCCCGATTCAATGCGCATCGCCACCTCGGCACGCGGCGCCTGCGCGATTATTAGGTTAGGCAGGCAAACGCCCTGGCCTTGCCGATTATTCAGGGACTGAATTGGCGCTGACCATGGTGGCGGCAGATGAAAAAATTGTTGGTAGCGATGACTGGTACAGCCGCTTAGCAGGTCGCTGATAATCCAGTACTCGTTTTCGGCATAGAAGATGCTGCGCTGATGATCGACTTCGTAACGCGGGCTGAGGGCGCGGCCATGCACGAAATCAAAGCCTTGATTCGATTCAAAACGGATTACCGCAGCATGGGGTTGCGGGCCGACCGGTTCATGACATTGGTAGGCCATTTGATCCTTGCCATCGATCATGACGGTGTTGTGGGCGGCGGTGCCTTTAAACGCATGCCGCCAGTTGACGTCGTCGCTTGGGTGTTCGTGATAGGTATAACGGCCCGGATCGACGATCAAGGAGCGGCCGAAAGCGGCCATTTCAAAACTTAACAAGTCATAATGGCCGTGGCTGCCAAAGCCCAAATCGCCGCAGTCGAAAAACAGATAACGGCCGTCGGCATAAGGCCGTTCGGCCCAGTCGCTGCGCAGAATGCAATAACCGCTGTCGGCAAACAGCCGCGAGCGTTGCGTCGGCGGCTGGCCTTGCTTGCCTTGGCTGAGCACATAGCGCAGCGCGTCGCTGGGGTAATAGCGTTCGGCTTTACCCAGTAGCGATAGATAACTGTTGACGTCGCCGTCGTTGATGGCCGGCAGCCAGCCGTCGGGTTTGTGGGCGTAAATCGAAAATTCCAGGGCTTTTTCAATGACGGCATCGAATGGCTCGGGCAAGTTCACGCCGTTTAAATCCGCCAGTTCGCGGACCCGTAAAAAGTTCTTCAATACGGTGTGGTGATAGTCGGTGGACAGCTCTTTTTGCACGCCGTCGGCCAGGAAATCCTGGCGTAGATTGGCCAGCAGTTCGCTCTGGGCAAAGGTCAGTAACTCGGCCGAAGCGCTAAGCTCCGGGAATAAAATCGCAACCGTGAAAATCGCTGACAGCTCGATGGTGCGGTGATTACCTTCTGGGGTTAGGTTACGGCTAAGAAATAGCGCCTGCGACTGTATCGAATGTAAAAACGCCAGCAGAAATTCGGCGTTTATCGCTTGGCAGTCCCGGCCCGGCACGAAGTAGTGGTAAGCCAACAGCCATTGCTGCAAGCGGCGGCCAGTCACCTGGCTGTTCACGAACCCGTCCGGCACTTGCTTTATCCAGGAACCGACCAATGCCACCCAATTGTCGGCATAACCTTCGTCGCCGCTATAGTCGTAGGCCAAGGCCAGATCGCGGGCGTAATAAAACTTGTGCAGCAGAATCAGCCATTCCAGATCGGCGCTGGGGTTGTGCAACCAGTCAAATCCGTTGCCTAAACGGTGAGTCTCGTTATTCAGAGTAAATTCATTGTCGAGTATCGGCGCCGCGCTGGCGACATGTTTGGCTTTTCCGGGTTTGAGCGGAAAGTAGTTGTCCACTGCGCGCTGGCGAAAATGCGCTAACAACTCGGCGGGTGAGCAAGTATCGAACGGCGGCAGCAATAACGCAGCTTTATCGGCGCCTGGGTTGCCTGACAGGATTGAACTATCCATCGCGCGAAATTCGGGTTTCATCATTTATTCCCTTGCCGCCGCAGCCGATTCGGTATGCCACGCCATCACCCGGCCCAGACTATCCTGACGGCGGAATACGAACGCGCTATTGGTATTTAGATCAGCAAACGTATAACTGCCGCCTTTGCGGTGCGCCAGAAATAGAGTGTCGAGATAGTCCCCGTGCGCCTGTTGGCTGTGAATCCGCAGGGCACTGGCTATGGTATTGCCCACCGATTGACCGTGTTGGCTGACCGGCAGCTGTGCAAGCGTCAGCCGAGGAGGCGTCGATTGATAAGGAAACAGCACCGTCAAAAAGCAATAGTCGGCGGCATGCGCGGCAAACTTGACGACCGGCGCCGGGTATTTGACACCGTAGCTGGGCGAGACAAAGCCGGGCTCCAGCGTTAATTGGGTATCCGGTTGCGGGAGTTGCAGCATGAGCAGATTCGGCGAATCGACGCGCAAGCCGGCGGCATCGACTCGGGTGGTCGTACGTTGCAGAGCTAGCGCATCCAGATGAAACCGCAGTTCGTAGTCGTGGTTTTGCTTCGCGCGCAGCAAATCACAGATCAGCCAGTATTCGCCGGCGATGAACAGGATTTTGCGCTCGTGAATCACCGGATATTCATGGCTGGCGGCGATGCCGTGCAGATAGTCAAATCCCGGCCGGTGCAGCGCGCATTTAAATTCGCGCGCCGGTTCCGGGCCTTGAATCTTGTATTTGCGAATGTGCGGCGCATAAAGCGTCTGATTTTTGCCGTCCACCTGCACGGTGTTGTGGTAGCCCGTGCCGCGAAACACTACCCGCCAGTTGGTGTCGCCGGATTCGTCGTAGGTATAACGGCCCGGATCGACAATCAACGAGCGACCGTAAGCGGCCATTTCGATATTCAGTAAATCCAGATGGCCGTGGTTGCCGGCCCCCAGCGGCGCGCAATCGAAAAACAAATAGCGTTCGTCCTGATACGCTTCGCCTTGATCGCCCCAGCCGCTGCGCAAGATGCTGTAGCCGCTGGCGGTAAAGGTTTTCGAAGGCTCCGCTGGCGCTTGACCTTGTTGGCCGGCCGTGGCGACATACAGCATCGCCTGATCTTGATACAGTGCATGGCCTTGGCGCAGCAAGTCCAGAAAATTGGCGCTGTCGCCGTCGCTGATGGCCGGGATAAAACCGTCGGGTTTATGCGCATGCAGGCAAAAGTTCAGAGCTTTTTTGATGGCTGCGTCCATGTCGGCCGGCAGTGCGATGTCGTTCAACATCGCCAACCGCCGAATCCCCAGAAAATTGCGCAGCACGATGTGATGGTAATCGGTCGATAACTCGCAATGCACGCCGTCGGCAAGCAAGTCGGTTTGCAAGTTGTGTTGCAGTTCGGAAATCGAAAAACTCAACCAAGCGTCGGCGCCGCGCAATTCCGGAAACACCACCGCCGCCAGAAAAATCGCGTAAAGCTCCAGCGTGCGGTGATTGCGGGCCGGGGTTAGGTTGTCGCATAGATAGGCGACTTGCTGTTGCAGCGAGGCCAGAAAATCCAGGTGAAACTGCGCATCAATGGCCGATTGGGTGGCCGCCGAGACGAAATAACGGTAGGCAAAAATCCAGTTTTGCACCCGCCGACCGGTGACGTCGCTGGACAGAAAATCGATGGGTACGCTAGCTATCCAACGGCGGGTTAGCGCTTGCCATTTATCGCGGTAGCGCCTATCGCCGGTCTCTGCAAAGCGCCGGCCCAATCCGACTGCATAATAAAACTTGTGCAACAGAATCAGCCATTCGACGTCGGCGCTGGGGTTGCTCAGCCAATCGAAATCATCAGCAAGCTGATAAGGCTCGTGGTTGAAATCAAAGCGATTGCGCAATATGCCGTCCAGTTTTTCCGGGGTATTTTGCTCTTCGTCGATCACCGAAAAATAGCTGACATGCTGGCGGCTATGGAAATACGCCAGCAAGTCAGCCGGCGTCATATCGCAATACGGCGCTGCCAGTGCCTGCAGACGCGGGTCGGTATTAAGAGTGTTCAGCACAGCAGACATGCGCTTCCACCATTTCACCTGCCAAGCAGGCGTCGAACAGGTTTTTCAAGGCTACCGTGGTGTGGCGGGAGTTGAAATCCCGGCAGACGGTTTGCCGCGCGGCTTGGCCCAGGCGCTGGCGCAGAGCCTGATCTTTTAACAAGCGTTCGATGGCATCGGCCATGGCTGCGGCATTTTTCTCCGGCACCAGCAGGCCGTTGACTTGGTCTTGAATCAGTTCCGGGATGCCGGAAATGTCGGTGGAGATGACCGGCATTTCCATCGCCATGGCTTCGACCAAGACGTTGGGAATACCGTCGCGGTCGCCGTTGTCCACCACCAAGCACGGCAGCGCAAACACGTCGCCTTGCTGATAAATGCCACGCAATTCTTCTTGCGTGACCGCGCCGGGCAGGCTGACCAGATCTTGTAAATCCAGATCGGCGATCAGTTGTTTGATCACCTGCGCGTATTTATCGGCCCCTCCGACGATGCGGCAGTTAAATTTAACGCCGCGGTCGCGCAGCATCGCGCAGGCTTTGACCAGATAATCGAAGCCTTTTTTCTCGACCAGCCGCCCAACTGACAGAATGGTTGGAACAGAATCAGCGACGGATTGCTCGCGCGGCTCCGGCACAAACAAATCGGTGTTCAGGCCGTGATAAATCCGGTGCACGGCAATATCGCTGCCTTTGCAGGCGTCCAGATGTTGCTGATTGGCGCCGGTGCAGGTCACGGCAAATTTAGCGCGGCGCATTTTGATTTGCAGCAAATCGCCGGGATTCAATTCCTTTAGGTAAATATCCTTGGCGTGGGCGGTAAAGCTGAACGGCAGGCCGCTGATCCGGCTAGCGAACATCGCCACCGTCGTGGCGCCGTGGCAGAAATGCGCATGCAAATGACGAATGGCCGGATTCTGCAATACCGCTTCGGCGATAGTGCCGGCTTGCAGAAATTCCTTGATGAAAACGGTGCGAGGCCAATCCAGCCAGCTTTCGCGGTACTTGATCGACATGCTGAAACACTCCAGCAAAGCGCTGAGATAGGCGATTGGCCGCTTCTGGAACAGCCGGCCGTGGCTGGCCGTAAATTTCGGCAGGTTTTCCTTCAGCCAGACCCAAAAGCTGCGCCCGGTCAAATCGTCGGCTTGCGGCAGATAAGTTACCGGCGCTTTGATTTGGTCAACCACGGCATGGTGCTTTTGGCCCTCGAGTTGCTTGATCGAAAAGATCGACAGTTTGAGGCCAAAGGTTTCCAATAAATGGATTTCATTGGTGATAAAGGTTTCCGAGGTGCGCGGAAAGCCTTTGAGGATGTAGGCGACTTGCGCCTGGTTGTCGTGGTTTTGCATGGTGTAATCCATAAGGGGCCGTTCGGCGTTGCTCGCGCCGAGTGATGTATTCGGCAAATTGAGTTAGTCGGCGCTGGCGCTGCGAGTCGAAGCCCTGATCGTTGCCGGCAGGTTTGCCGGGCAGTCGTAAAGCAGGTCGCTGATCGACTGGCTGATGCGCGGCAAGCCGCCCATGTCGATTTGATACATCCGGCTGTGGTGGACGTTGGTGCGGCGCAATTCCTCGCGGACGGTATCCATCAGCAATTTGGGCGTCAGATTGTTGGGGTGAATGGCGCGCACCAAACCTTGCAGGGCCAGGCGTTCCGCGCGTATCCATTGCTCCTGCGAAGGTTTGACGCGCGGTACCAAGATCGCCCGCTTACGTAAGGTCAATAGCTCGCAGGTGGAGTTATAACCGCCCATGCTGACCACCAAATCAGCGGCTTCCATACAGGCCATCATGTCGGTGTTAAATTCCTGAATCACCACGTTTCGGCAACTGCGCGCCAAAATTTCAAGCTGGTGGCGGCGGCTTTCCGACATTTCCGGACCGCAAATCATCAGGGTCATGGTGTTGTCGCCCAGATCTTGCCGATTCAAGCCTTCCAGATAACTGTGCAGCAATTGGTAACCGTCTTCACCGCCACCCGCTGTCACCAGCACCAGACGTTCCTGGGTACAGCCGATTTGCTGCCGAATTTCGCCGGCGCGTTTGTCGCTGCGTTCGCGGGCTATATAGCCGCAAAAGTCGACTTTTTCGTGGCTGGCGTCGGGAAATTCGTATTCCTTGCGCATGTCGTAAATCTCAGGCGAACCGACCACCAGCACCTTGTCGTAATGGGATTGAATGGCGTCGTGATAGCCGTTTTTTTTCCAGACCGGTATCGTGCTTTCCGGACTGTCGAGGATGTCACGCAACAGCAAAACTAGCTTGGCACGGTGCCCGCGGCGTTGCATCAGATTGAGAGCCGCGCCCAATTCGTCGCTGACGCCGTAGGGCTTTTTATCGACCAAAATCAAATCGGGGTCGAAATCCAGCACTGCGCAGCGGATGATGTTGCTGCGCAGTTTGAGCAGTTGCGCGTATTCCATGTCCAGAAACTTCACCGAATAATCGCCTTTCACGCTACGCGACAGACACGGCAATTTGATGTAATCGATCCGGTCCGGAATCCGGAAGGCGTGCAACATCGGCGAACCGGACAAAATCAGCACCGAGACATTCGGGTCGGCATCCACCAATGATTTAGAAATAGCCAACATCCGCCGGATATTGCCCAGACCGAAGGTATCGTGGGAATACACAATGATTCTTTTGGATTGTTTGCTAAGCGTCATGGCCCGGATTCCTTTTGCTGCATCGTCACTATGCGGGCGCCATTAGTTTCCAGTGAGGATAATCTGACGCCCGGTTCAATTTCGGTAACCAGACAAAACCGCGGTTACGTGCAGCGTTTATTCCTGGGTAAACCAGCAAGGTTCATTCAAATCGGCATTTTCATCAAACTTTAATCTGGCGATGTTACCCGGCCTGACCAAAGATGCATGAACCTGGTTATTGCGCAGCATGTTTTAAACACGGTGGAAATAAATTGAGAAGGACGGAATCCGGGATTTTGAAGCGCTTCGGGAATGTGGCGCCAATGGTTTGAGCGATGTGCAAGTCGGCATTCGATCTGCTCTGCTTTCAAACAGCGCAGCGGAATTAAGAGGTTTTTAAGCAAAAAGGCGAACAATCCGCCGCGACTGAAACAATCCCACAAAGGAGGATATATGTTCAGGCTTACAACGATATTGTTAATCGGCGTGTTATGGTCCGGAACCGCTTTGGCGCATGGAGACGATTGGGGACATGGCCACCATAGGCGGCATCATCACCATCACGGGCATGCTTACCGGCCATATTTTAGGATGCATGGCCCGGCAAGATTGGGCTATTACCCGCCCCCGCCTCCGCGTTATTTCGCGCGGCCGCCGCTGGACTATTACGGCTATCCGCCGCGGCCGATGCCCCGATATGATTACCGGGAGCGCTGGTGATTGGAGGCTTGCCGGGAGTCAAACGATTGATTGCTTTGACTCAGGATTAGAGATAACAGCCATTTGCATTTGGGGTTGGTTGGCACTTCCAAGCATCTGGCTTCAATCGGCCAAAAACTGCCGGGCGAAATAAAAGTGCCAATGACAAATGTCCTGCCAAAAGCAGGCGTAGATTTGGTGAGTTTACGAACGCACAAATCGCGATCGATGCAGTTCACGCTGTTCAGCGCACCCTACGGGCTAGTGAACGTCTGTTTATTAAGCCACCGCAGTAAACCCAAAAATGTGCGGAACTCTTTATAAGGCTGGAGAACCTTATGGTCTAAATTGTAGTTTTGTAAAAAAACTACCACCTTTGGTAGCCAACTTCGTTCATTTGCATTTGTACTGAAAGTCCTTGATTGTTTTGTTTGGCTTGCTTTTCATGGCTCTCAACAGCCAAAGATAAATAAATTAATGCACTACGAGCGAGTTTTAAAAGTTTTATGGTCTGTTCTTGCAATTCATTTTCATCAATCGGGTAAGTTGATTCATAACCATTGGCTTTTCGATGACTACTAGGGCAGTAACAGGAATTCTGAACTTTTAAATACTTATGTGAAATATGATTACGGATATTATTCAATTGCTTAGCATCCGGTTCTGTAGGTAGGGCATCATTTTTATAGTAAATATCCTTGCTCAGCCAGTATAGCCCCTTAACAGGCTGGTGAAAAACTCGAAAAGCCAAGTAAGCTAAGGCATAGATGAGCCGCCAACTGTTAAAATAGGCTACCTAAATTTGGAGCCTTTCAATGCGCGGACACGATGCCATCCAAAACAACTGGTTCAGCTACATCAACCTGGAAGACCGCATTCCCAAGCAGCATCCGTTGCGCCGTTTACGGCTGTTGGTCGATGGCGTACTGGCCTCGATGGATGCCGTCTTTGCCGCGCGTTACTCGCACACTGGCCGTCCCTCGATTGCCCCCGAAAAACTGCTGCGCGCCTTGCTGTTACAAGTCCTGTATACGGTCCGTAGCGAGCGTCAGTTGATGGAACAACTGGACTACAACCTGTTGTTTCGCTGGTTTGTTGGTTTGGGTATCGACGATGCTGTCTGGGAGCGCAGCGTGTTCAGCGCCAACCGCGAACGCCTGCTGTCCGAAGCCCTGAGTCGCGAATTTTTTGAGCGGGTACTGGCCATAGCCGAATGGCAAAATCTGGTGTCCGACGAACACTTCAGCGTCGACGGTAGCCTCATTGAAGCCTGGGCCTCGCATAAAAGCTTCGTTAAAAAAGACGGCAGCGGCCCGGACAAACCCGCCGGCCGCAATCCCGAGGTCGACTTCAGCGGCGAAAAGCGCAGCAACGCCACCCACCACAGTACGACCGATCCCGAAGCCCGGCTTTACAAGAAAGGCGAATACACCGAGGCCAAACTGCGTTACATCACCCATGCCTTGTCCGAGAATCGCAACGGCCTGATTGTCGATGTCGAAACCACTCAAGCCACCGGCACCGCCGAAATCGAAGCCGCGCAAAACATGATCAAACGCCGCGTGCCCCAAGGCGGCAGCGTCGGTGCCGACAAAGGCTACGACCAAGCGGCGTTCGTCAACGGACTCGAGTCCCGTGACATCAAAGCCCATGTGGCCCGCAAAAAGACCGGCAGTGTCGTCGATGGCCGGACCGCTCGCGGCAAAGGTTACGCCCAAAGTCTCAAGCGCCGCAAAATCGTCGAAGAAGCCTTTGGCTGGGTCAAAACGGTCGGCGGCCTGCGCAAAACCCGTCACATCGGCTTAGCCAAAGTCGCGGGTCAGGCCTTGTTTTGCTTTGCCGCCTACAACCTGACGCGCATGCTCAACCTATTGGTGTTCACGCCGAAACCGGCGTGGAGTGCACCCGCCTAGGGTGAAGTTCGCCTGAAAACCGTCCACAGACGGCTTCAGGCGAATAAAAAGCCCTTGAAACCGGGGCAAAACGCTTGAAACTCGATGTCATGACCGATTTCAACTCGAAAAAATCACTTACATCGTGGGTAAGGGGAAATATCGGCGGGTTTTTCACCAGCCTGTTAAGCGGCCAATTTTTATCCATTTGAAATGCATGGGTTAACAGGCTGGTGAAAAACTCGAAAAGCCAAGTAAGCTAAGGCATAGATGAGCCGCCAACTGTTAAAATAGGCTACCTAAATTTGGAGCCTTTCAATGCGCGGACACGATGCTATCCAAAACAACTGGTTCAGCTACATCAACCTGGAAGACCGCATTCCCAAGCAGCATCCGTTGCGCCGTTTACGGCTGTTGGTCGATGGCGTACTGGCCTCGATGGATGCCGTCTTTGCCGCGCGTTACTCGCACACTGGCCGTCCCTCGATTGCCCCCGAAAAACTGCTGCGCGCCTTGCTGTTACAAGTCCTGTATACGGTCCGTAGCGAGCGTCAGTTGATGGAACAACTGGACTACAACCTGTTGTTTCGCTGGTTTGTTGGTTTGGGTATCGACGATGCTGTCTGGGAGCGCAGCGTGTTCAGCGCCAACCGCGAACGCCTGCTGTCCGAAGCCCTGAGTCGCGAATTTTTTGAGCGGGTACTGGCCATAGCCGAATGGCAAAATCTGGTGTCCGACGAACACTTCAGCGTCGACGGTAGCCTCATTGAAGCCTGGGCCTCGCATAAAAGCTTCGTTAAAAAAGACGGCAGCGGCCCGGACAAACCCGCCGGCCGCAATCCCGAGGTCGACTTCAGCGGCGAAAAGCGCAGCAACGCCACCCACCACAGTACGACCGATCCCGAAGCCCGGCTTTACAAGAAAGGCGAATACACCGAGGCCAAACTGCGTTACATCACCCATGCCTTGTCCGAGAATCGCAACGGCCTGATTGTCGATGTCGAAACCACTCAAGCCACCGGCACCGCCGAAATCGAAGCCGCGCAAAACATGATCAAACGCCGCGTGCCCCAAGGCGGCAGCGTCGGTGCCGACAAAGGCTACGACCAAGCGGCGTTCGTCAACGGACTCGAGTCCCGTGACATCAAAGCCCATGTGGCCCGCAAAAAGACCGGCAGTGCCGTCGATGGCCGCACCGCGCGCGGCAAAGGTTACGCCCAAAGTCTCAAGCGCCGCAAAATCGTCGAAGAAGCCTTTGGCTGGGTCAAAACGGTCGGCGGCCTGCGCAAAACTCGTCACATCGGCTTAGCCAAAGTCGCGGGTCAGGCCTTGTTTTGCTTTGCCGCCTACAACCTGACGCGCATGCTCAACCTATTGGTGTTCACGCCGAAACCGGCGTGGAGTGCACCCGCCTAGGGTGAAGTTCGCCTGAAAACCGTCCACAGACGGCTTCAGGCGAATAAAAAGCCCTTGAAACCGGGGCAAAACGCTTGAAACTCGATGTCATGACCGATTTCAACTCGAAAAAATCACTTACATCGTGGGTAAGGGGAAATATCGGCGGGTTTTTCACCAGCCTGTTAAGCCCTTTTTGCAATCAGTATTTTGATGCCAGACCTTACGAAAATCAATTCTGTCTGTTTTCAATCCAAGCGTCCAATATTCATTAATCAAATAAGCAACTTTGTCGAATATTGCATAAGCACCTAGAAATGCCATTTTGGCTTTTTCAACCCAAAGTCGATAAATACGAGCATCCAGCATGTCCACCAAATACATTTGCCGATCAGAAAAATGTAGGCTTATTTTTTGAGATTCTTCAATAGCTTCAAATAGAATATAACGAGATGCTATATACTCTTGCTTCAGTTGGTTATAGATTCCATAAATCTCAGGGGGGGTGTCTGAAATTAGTGTCGTAATAGACGGAAGATGTAAGTTGTCATAACTAGCATTCGCTGTTTTTTCAATATCATTTAGTGGATTAAGAAAAAGTCGGTTATCTAAACTCCATTGACGGTAAGTTCGTTCCAGCTTTGAGCGTCCAGGAATTTTTTTGCTGGTTTCAATCGAGATACTTTCCCAGTTGGCAATACTATTTAAATATATTAATAAGTTTCCATAAAACTCTTTTGCATGTTCTTCTACACCTAATTCCAATGCTTTGTTTAATGAGATATGACTGTATTTTAGAAAAATTGGCTTTTGATCCTCATCGTATAAATGTTGCGCATAGTCAAAAAGTGCTTTGCCTTTACTTGCATGTGCCATTCCAAAATCAGGATGCTTTTCAATAACCGAATCCCATCTTTCCAAGGCTTCAACAAAACGTCCAACAGAACTTAAAGCATTACCAAGATTGGTTTCGACTCTATAACGCAGATCCAAATTATCCAATGATAATGGAATATCGTGGAAAGCAGCGTGTGACAATCTTAAGTGGTAAATGTTCTTTTCAATAGAATCAGAGTTTGTTGCTGATTTCTGTAAATTGGCATGGATATTGGCAGCAAAAAAATCGAGTTACGCCAGATCAAATGAAGTTATGTTTTGTGATTTAAATTTTTCAATTTCTTGGAGAAAACTATTTAATAGAGCATTATTATATTCCAAAGCATTGTCTATATTTGATGCTAATTGTAAAAGTTCATTTTTCATAATCATATACAGCGGACAATTGCAAAAAATTAGGCCGCTCCGATTAGCGGTAGCGTAATCGGAGGAATGTTGGCTTCGAAATGTACGATTAGCTTGCGTAATCGTACATTCCTTTTAAAGGACAGCTTATTTTGCCAGGGCCGTAGGGCGAATAAGCAAAGCGTCATCCGCCGATAATGCGTCAATTATCCGGTTCGCCCACTTCGAATGATGCCAAATCTAACCCCGCCCAATTTAATGGATAAATATCCATCTTGACCAAGCGGTGAAAACTTGAATACGGCCAATCTTTAACCGCTGTCGCCCAACCATGCTTGACCGGATTATGATGAATATAATCCATATGTGCCGCATAGTCGGCGTCATCGATAATGGTATGCTCCCAAAAACGGCGTTGCCATATGCCACGCTCGTGGCGCTTTATTCTGGTTGCTGAACGATATTCGGTTTTAGGGATTGCTTTCGAGAAGGCTTTTTTTATTGCTCGCCATCGGTTGGAATATAGATCATCACCGGCCGGTAATGTCCAGATTGCATGCATATGATCAGGCAAAACCACCCAAGCATCGATATACCCATAGGGCACAAGTAAAATGGCTGCTTTTCCCGTACCACTCGTACCGCTTCCCGTAACGCTACAACATGGTCGATCAACAGCATCGATTTCCGTTCGAGCAGGTTGACGGTGAAAAAATAGGTGCCACCAGGAATGCGATTGCGTCGATAGTTTGGCATGAAAAGAGTTTAACCCATTTGGCGGATTACGCTACGCTTATCCGCCCTACAGCCACCTTGAAATTGTGAACAAACTGTCGGGATCCATGGGCTAATGTAAAGACTAAATTAGTCGCTCACCAGAAATCGGGGGCTGTCCGCAACGGGTCGACTCCAGTAAACCAACAATCTCAACCCTCCCGTTTTGCCCTGAACACCGGACTTCCCAGTTGTTTATTCAGCCGCAACTTGCACAAGACAGAAATATTTCAGCTATCGGCCAAGATGATGTTTCGACCTGATAATGCATATAGCGGAAATACAAAGGGGACAGCAGCCAGTTTGCTAAGCTTTTACAAAAACCTTAGCCACTGCCCCTTAACTTCAGCGGCGACTCAAACCGCCACGCCTTGCGCATCGAACAAGCCTTCGAATAAAGCAGAGCTCAAATAGCGCTCGCCGGAGTCCGGCAGTACCACCACTATGGTCTTGCCGACATTTTCCGGCCGTTTTGCCACCCGCACTGCCGCCGCGACCGCCGCGCCGCAGGAAATTCCGGATAACAAGCCTTCTTCCCGCGCCAAACGCCGCGCATATTCAATCGCTTCATCATTACTGACTTGTTCGACGGCATCGATCATGGATAAATCCAATACATCGGGCACAAATCCGGCCCCTATGCCCTGAATTTTATGCGGACCCGGTTGCAAATCTTGACCGCTACGGTGTTGACTCAATATCGGGCTGGCTTCCGGCTCCACGGCAATAGAAACGATGGGTTTGCTTTGCGTGAGTTTGATGTAGCGCGACACGCCGGTTATGGTGCCGCCGGTGCCGACGCCGGCAACCAAAATATCGACCGCACCATCGCTGTCATGCCAAATTTCCGGTCCGGTGGTCTGCTCGTGGATTTGCGGGTTAGCGGGGTTTTTGAACTGCTGCAACAGTACATAGCGCTCAGGATCGGAAGCGACAATCTCTTCAGCCTTGGCAATGGCACCTTTCATGCCTTTGGCGCCCTCGGTCAGCACCAGTTTGGCGCCGTAGGCCACCAGTAATTTGCGGCGCTCGATACTCATGGTATCCGGCATCGTTAAAGTCAACGGAATGCCGCGGGCGGCGGCGACAAAGGCCAGTGCTATGCCGGTATTGCCGCTGGTTGGCTCTATCAATTCCTTGCCGGGTCCCAGCAGGCCGCGCTGTTGCGCATCGTTGATCATTGCCGCGCCGATGCGGCATTTCACCGAATATCCAGGGTTACGCCCCTCGACTTTAGCTAACAGGGTGACTTGAGCGCCGTCGGTAATGCGGTTAAGCCTGACCAGCGGTGTTTTGCCGATAGACTGTGAATTGTCGGGATACCAATATGCCATAACATTTTCCTTCAAAATGGATAGTCCAAAAAAAGCCAGTGCGCATTGACCTGCACTGGCTGTTTGTGGGGTTGAATTAAGCTCACACCGCTAAATCAGAAAAACGTGCTGCACACGCCCTGAATAGCCGTAGTACCACAGCTCCAAGATTGCGCCTGTTTGAAGATTTTTGCAACCTGCAGCCAGGCGCATCGTGCATCCCTGGGATAGCCGGCCATCAATCAAAGACAGTAAATTCAAGCCGCAAGAAAACACCGCCAGCCAAAGCCTAGCGTTACCGGAAAGTAATTGAAGGTTGGAAGAATGATCCTGAAAGCGCACACCGGTCAAGGCATGCGCGGAATCGGCAGAATTTACTTTTTGGATGTTCTGATAATTGAAGTCAGATGACGACCGCATTGTGCACAAACGAAGTTTCCGGTGGGTACGCCGGAGACATATTCTTTGGCTAACGACGGGTGGTCGCAGTGCTCGTCATTTCTGCTTTTAGTTGATGTATCTAATTTCTTTGCGTCCATAATCTTCCCCTTGCTTTACGCATACTTACAGGATTATTTAACAAATTTTTTACGTTAAAAGTTAAGCAAAAAACATACACACAGAACACAAGCTTATGTACTTAAAAGACTTTTAATAGCCGCAGACCAAACCCAGCAAAAGTCGAACCGTCAGGTGTAAATTTTCTCGACTTAGCCATTGACGCTAACCATCCGCTTTACCGATACAACAGCCGCTTAATACGCCAATTTGCAGAATTTGAGCAGCTAATAGAGTGAAATCGAAAAAATCAACTGAACCAGTTTGTTTGCTTGCAAAAAAGCTGCTGTAAAAAATTCCGACAGCTGATAAACGCCGGGGATCTGGCCGGCTACCAGGGAATTTACCGGGCCAAATACCATTATTCAAGCCGCCGGACCGCGCAACCATTTCGGAAAATAATCAATGTGTGGCAAACCGACAGGCACAAAAAAGGGGCTCGTAAGCCCCTTTTTACGATTGCGTGGAGCAGTTTATTTAACCGCTTCAGCAATTTTGTTGAACGCTTCAACCCGTTGCTTGCCGGTATTGGCTAAATCGATGCCATTCTCGACGATCATTTGAATCAAGCCCGGTGTGCTGTAAACGATTTTGCCCATGTAAGCCACTACCGGCACGGCAACAATCGCACCGAACAAGGTACCGATACCTACCATATGTAGCATTTTGGTAATCAACACCACTATATCCAGCGGCAACAAAATCAAAGTACCGAAGTACAACAATACGATGAATGTGAACAGCGCGAACACCACAAACTGCAGCAGTCTTACCAATGCGACATTAAGGTTTTTCATGTTAATTTGTCTCGAATGAATGAAGAATCTTTTGCAAACACAGGCAACGAACTTGTTTTTCGTTGCCATTTCAGCCGGTTAGCCAACTGGCGGCATTATAAAATAAAAGCCCTACCGTTTCTTGCTTTTTTGCCGACTAACCGTGGCTTGGACGCCTATTCATCTGACTGGAATTGATATGCCGCGGGTTTCTTTTCGATAAAAAACGGATGCAGCAAAGCGCCGGCAACGAAACCACCCAGATGCGCCCACCAGGCCGAATCTACTGCGACATTATCTAAAACCGCTGCGGTGAATACATCGCCGATTTGGATAATCACCCAGAATCCAAGAAAGGCTATCGCCGGCACATGGAAAAACAGCGGATAAAACAGGATGGGAACCAGTATCACTACGGTAGCTTGCGGGAAGCGAAAAAAATACGCCCCCAACACGCCGGCGATGGCGCCGGATGCACCCACCACCGGCACCGCCATCTTGGGATAAAAATACCACTGCGCATAGGTTGCCAACAGTCCGCACAACACATAAAACGCCGCAAAGCGTTTATGTCCCATCAAGTCTTCGATGTTGTCGGCGAATATCCATAAAAACACCATGTTCATCAACAGGTGCAGGAAACCGCCGTGCAGGAACATATTGGTAAAAAACGACAGATAATGATCCGGCGGCAAACCAAAACTATAAGCCCAATCCGGATTGGAATAGCGAATCGGCACCATCCCGTACATGTAAACAAAGTGCTGCCCCATTTCGTCCGGCATAAACAGCATCGCTACGTACACTGCTATGCAAATAGCCATGATGCCCCAGGTCACATAAGGCTTGATGTTACAAGGTATCGAATCTCGAATGGGTATCATCTTGGGCTTCCTTCTGTAGTGGGCACAAAAATCAGAGGCTGATTAAAACTTTTCGTTCCAAGTCTTTTCCAGACGCTGCACCGAAACCGGATAAGCCGTTTTCAGTTGCTGCGCAAACAAGGACACACGCAATTCCTCCAAACTCCAGCGGAAGGCTTCGCGTTCCGGCATCGGCACCAAAGTCTTCATTTGCTTTTCGACATGCTGCCAAAAGCGTTGCGATAGCCTGTGCAGACCTTGGATGTCCGCCGAATCGGGCTTTTGCTTATCCAGACGACACTCAATGGCTTTTAAATAACGCGGCATCGCTTGTATCTGCGCCAACGGCGTATATCGTAAGAAACCACTAAACAGCAGCAAACTCAGTTGTTTTTCCAAGTCTTCCCGCAAATTTGGGCTGACGCCAGGCTGCTTCAATCGCTGTCTTACCGTTTGATAGTTTGCCATGATTTCCGTGACATGCTTGCCCACCTGATTCCCAACCGTGACCAGCGTAGCCTTTTTGGCCGCCAGCGCTGCTTCGAACTGCTGCTGGCTCCGAATCGCACTATCAGCAACAAACACACTGTTAAAGATCAAGAATAGTAGATCCTCCTTAAAATCGCCGCCCGGCCGTTCTGTCAACAACGGATGCTTGGGCAGTTGGTTATAGGCCAATTGCAAGGTGGCCTGGACCCCACTGTTTTTTAACAAATACTGGGCGTCCTTGCGGCACTGCAACTGAAACAACTTGGTTAAGCCGTCGAAATGCGCCAACTCGGCCTTATATTGCGTGTCGAGTATCTTCACCCCCACCGTGTTGCCTTCATCGACAATGGCCGGAAAGCCGATGAAGGTCTGGCCTTTTTGCATGAACTGCCAAGTCTCGGGCAAGTCGTCGAATGCCCAGGCAATGCAGCCGGTATGATTCATCTCCTCTTGCGCCAACTTGTCGAAACTGTCGCCAGCCTTGGTGGCATGATCAGCTTGCAACTTGGCCAGATTGCGACCATAGCCCAAGGCCCGGCCATGATCATCAACGATGCGGAAATTCATTTTCAAATGGTCCGGCAAGGCATCCGGCTGCCACTCATTCAAGGGTATCGATTCGCCGGTCAGTTTGCGCAAACGACCGCTCAACCACTCGAACAACGAGCCCTTAAAATCCGGTTCAATTTCCAGGCAAGCTTTGGCGGTGTTCGGCACCGGCACGAAATGCTTACGCAGATGCTTGGGTAGCGATTTGATCAAGGCCGTGACTTTTTCTTCCAGCATGCCCGGGACCAACCAATCGAACGGCGCCTGGCGAATTTGATTGAGCTGATGCACAGGTACGATGGCCGTCACCCCGTCTTCGTCGTGACCCGGCTCAAAGCGGTAATGCAATTCGATAGTCAAATCGCCAACCTTCTTGCTATCCGGAAAATCCCAATCGTTGATCTTGCCGTCGTCGTGGCGGGTCAAATCTTCCTTAGTCAGAAACAGAATCTTCGGATTATCGCGCTCAACTTTCTTGCGCCATTGATCGAGGGTAATCCCGCTGACCACCTCGGCTGGCAGTTTTTTATCGTAAAACTGATACAGCCATTCCTCGTCTTCCACCAAATCGACGCGGCGGCCCTTGTGCTGGATGTAACCCACCTCTTCCAGCAAGGCCTCGTTGGCCTTAAAGAACGGCGCGTTGCTGTGATAATCGTGATTCACCAACGCATGGCGGATAAACATCTCCCGCGCGGCTTTAGGATCGACGTTTTCGTAAGGCACTTTGCGCTTGGCCTGCAAGGTCAAACCGTACAATAAGGTGCGCTCGTAAACCCCGCTACGACCGGCGTTTTTCTCCCAATGCGGGTCGTAGTAATTGCGTTTGACCAAATGTTGGGCGCAGGATTCTATCCATTCCGGCTCGATCTTGGCGACGGTCCGTGCATAGACCTTGCTGGTTTCGACTTGTTCGGCGGCCATGATCCATTTCGGTTTGGCCTTATGCTGGCCGGAACCCGGAAAGATGAAAAACTTCAAACCCCGCGCACCCAGATATTCGTATTGCTCGTGTCTAAAACCGATATTCGATAACAAACCCGGCAGCAACGCCATATGAATCTGTTCGTAATTGGCCGGATTGCCACTGGTCTTCAAGCCCAAATCACCGCGCGCCACCTGCATAATTTGAGTATGGATGTCATGCCATTCGCGCATGCGGATATAGGATAAGAAATTGTCCTGGCAATACTTGCGCAGTTTGCTGTTGGTCAGATGCTTTTTCTGTTCTTCAAAGGCATTCCACAGATTCAGCAAACTCAAAAAGTCCGAATCTTCGGCCTTGAACTGGGCATGTTTGGCTTCGGCCTGCGGCAATTTATCGGCCGGTTTGTCGCGCGGGTCCTGGATGCTCAGCGCCGAGACGATGATCGCCACCTCGTGCAGCGAACCCAGTTGCGCCGCTGCCAGCAGCATGCGCGCCAGTTTGGGGTCGGTCGGAATCTTCGCCAACTGCCGGCCAGTTTCAGTGAGATTGCCCTGCTTATCCAACGCATCGACTTCGAACAGCGAAGTCTTGCCGTCGCGGACCATTTTTTCGTCGGGCGGTTCGACGAACGGGAATTCTTCGATGTCGCCGAGCTTCAGCGCCGCCATCTGCAAAATCACCGACGATAGATTGGTGCGCAGTATCTCCGGATCGGTAAACTCCGGCCGAGCCAGATAATCCTCTTTCGAATACAGCCTGATGCAAATACCTTCGGCCACCCGGCCGCAACGTCCTGCCCTTTGGTTAGCGCTGGCTTGCGAAATGCGTTCGATCGGCAGGCGTTGAATCTTGCTCTTGGCGCTGTAGCGGCTAATGCGGGCGTGGCCGGAATCGATCACACAGCGTATACCCGGCACCGTTAGCGAAGTCTCTGCGACGTTGGTCGCCAAGACAATGCGCGGCTTGTTGCCGCTGGGCTTGAACACCCGCTCCTGCTCGCTAACGCTGAGTTTGGAATACAGCGGCAACACTTCGTAACGGGTGTTGTTATGCGACTTGCGCAAGGATTCGGTGGTCTCGCGAATTTCATGCTCGCCGCTCAAGAAAATCAGAATGTCGCCGCGCATATCCCGATACAACTCGTCCACCGCATCCAGAATAGCTTGCTGCAAATCGGCGGAGGTTTCGTCGTCTTCCTCGATCAGTTCGATGGGCCGATACCGCACATCCACCGGATAGGTACGACCAGACACGTTGACGATGGGGGCATCATTAAAATGCTTGGCAAAGCGCTCCGGATCGATGGTCGCGGAGGTAATCACCACCTTCAAATCCGGCCGCTTCGGCAATAGCCAGCGTAGATAGCCCATCAGAAAATCGATGTTCAGGCTGCGCTCGTGGGCCTCATCAATAATGATGGTGTCATATTGGTTTAAGTAAGGATCGTTCTGCGACTCGGCCAGCAGGATACCGTCGGTCATCAGCTTGACCAGCGAATTGGGGTGGGTCTGGTCGTGAAAACGCACCTTGTAACCCACCGCCTGGCCGATGGGCTGGCCCAATTCCTCGGCGATGCGGTCGGCGACAGTGCGGGCCGCGATTCTTCGTGGTTGAGTGTGACCGATCAAACCGGTTACGCCACGGCCGATTTCCAGACAAATCTTCGGCAACTGCGTGGTCTTGCCGGAACCGGTCTCGCCGCAGACGATGGTGACTTGATGATTTTTAATCAACTCGGCAATCTCGTCCTTCTTGCCGCTGACCGGCAAATCAGGGTAATTAATCACCGGCACCGAAGCCCGGCGCTGATTGCACCGCCCGACCGAACGCTCGATCTTATCCGCCACTTGCTGCACTTGTCCGGCCACATCCTTGCCCTTACTCGCCTCGCTGCGCAAGCGGTCGAGCTGGCGTTTCAAGCCGTGGCGATCGGTGCCCATGCAGTTTTGGAGATTTTTGGCGAGTTGCTTCAGGGTGTCAGGAACAGGCATGAGGATGGCGAATATCGTAAAAGCCCAGCATTATAAGGGCAGACGGGGCGGCTTTATATTTGGCTTATTGATCCGGCCTTTAAATGTCTCAACCGTTCGTGCTGAGCTTATCGAAGCGCAAGCAGCCTTTCGACAAGCTCAAGGCGAACGCATGTTAAAACTTCACTGCCCGATCAACCTGACTCCGGGCCGTCAAGTTTTGCGACATACTCTTGCATACCGCGTACAAAACATTCGGCTTGCACGACGGCGTCCGCAGCTTGTTTGAGATCAATCGCATCGCCGGTGTAATCCGCCAACAAACGAATTTCTTGGACACGATTCAGTGACCGGCCAAGCTCTACCGCTATCAAGCCCGGCTTAACCAAATGCAAACTGAATAGCGTGATCAGGCCGTTATGCGTGCGACAAGCCTCGTCAGGAATCATCCGGCCACTGATAGACAAAGCCGCTTGCGCGGATTCGAACATCGCATAATACGCTCGGTTGCAAGCACCCTCGCTGTCGCCATCGGCCAGCAGCAAGCGTGCAGATGCTAACGCCCGTTCGGCTTTTTGCAACCATTCCCAGGCATTCATAACGGCACACCGTCGCGTTTAACATTTTCCAATAAGCGCGGATGCGCAGAGCTTTCCGGGCAATCCCATTCGGATTGCCAAATCGGCAATGGCTGGATCAATACCCCGGTTTCCAGCAATACATCGTAGGCAATATCCGCCAAAGCCAGCTTGGTTTCCAGAAATGGACCGGGCGCACCGGATAACAACACCGCCACGTCGGTGTCACTTTGCGCCTGATAATCACCACGCGCCCGACTGCCGAACAGCAAAGCTCCGACTAAACGGAAGCGACCAGCCGTACGATCAGAGAAAAGCCGCGCAGCCGCAAGGGTGTTAGGATCGATTGGACGTAGGGGCATAGGTAAAGATAATGCTCTAGAAAACCAAACCGTATCTTACTATTTGCCGACGCCTAGCGAATCGGAATTTTTGCTTAATGTTGGCTATATACACTCCCTAGCGTAGACTCACTGCCAGGGTCCGGTAAAATCAACAATCTGGATCACAGCCCGGCGCAGATCCGCTACGCGCCTATCCTTTGGCCTACGTCCGGCATTCAAAGTCTGAGTGGGTTTGTAATGGCAAGAGCTGGGTTCATAGCTACCTCTCAATGTCTTAGTCGTCAATCAGCGTGGGAATTGTTAATTATTCTCCATGGTTATATTTGTGCTATCGGGTCTTGCGTAACGAACTTCCGGTAAGGGGTCATTTTGAGATATTTCCACCCATCGAATTATTGTTTGATCCGTTTCAAGTCCTGCAGATGACATAGCTAACGCCAGATGAGCACATCCCCAACGTAACAAGGGTACATCAGTTTCTTCATCGCCTTGAGTACGGTCATAGCTCAACTCTTCAATAAGAAAACTTAACCCGTGAAGTGTTAAATTGAGTATTGTCTCTCGTTGATTAGAAGTACCGTCTGAAAAGATCCATTTTGCAGCTTGCAAAGCTCTGTTCAAAACACCTTTTCTACGAGTGGCTATAATGACACCAATTTCTCTGACCAAGTCGCTAGGAGGCACGGGAATTAATAATGATTGCATAGCTGCTAATTTCAGCCAAATTTCAAGCCCTAACGTCGCATCTTCTGCCAATTCAATATTATCGGATGCAAGCCCCATTCTCATGAATAATTCAATGTCAGTAGCTCTATCAGGTAAAACTTTGTACAGAATAGGACAAATTCGATACGCAGGTATTCCCTCGCTATTTAGCTTTTCGATTTTGCCAAACAAATCAGTTGCAGTAGAGGTAGGTATGAAAATCTCCGTCAGAATAAATTGAAGTCCCGCTATTACGTAGGTTATATCTGGCCCATTGAATAAATCGTCATTTTTAGTAACGGGCAATTCAATCCATTTGTTTACAAGTGACGACAAGTTTTGAGTTTCTATTTCGGTTAGTGGCAAAGAGCGGTCATGCCTTCTAAGGCTGGCTAATGAATTACCAATTTGCCAGATAACCTCATTGATTGATTTTTCATCATTCGTTTCGCGAGCACAAAGCCATTTCTTTCTGAAACACACTTCAGCTTGATTGGGCTTCGGCTCGGGTAGTAGTAAAAAAACCCAATCGTACAAAGATGTTCCTGTTGGCAATATGTCGTTTCCACATTTATTCGTTTGCCATAGCGCCTGTGCGATTTGTTCAGTTTCGTGTTCATGCAGAATGTCCCACCTTACCAACGGGACAAGGCGACTAGCTGCTCTTTGGCGAGCTTCATCTTCATGACGCAATCCGCGTAAAATCAATTGAATAATTTCAGCCCACCTGTCTTCATTTGCAGCATCACGAACTGGCCTAATTTCGGCATCTTCGTTATTAAATAATTGTCCAGGATCGGGATAACGTTGATCCGCGATACCAAAATCATTGAGTCCACCTAGCGGCGCAATTAAGAGGTCTGGAATTAGCTTAATACGATCACATTTAGGCATGGCTTCCCAACTGCGATTCAATAAATTTTCAATCACTTTGCAAAGCCAATGATCTGTGGATACCGATTCTATTGAATAATATTTCAAAGTTCGTTTTAACAGACTTTCAGCTTTGTCTGGAGACATTCTTAATACAAGGCGCGATGCTGCTTCCATTACAACTCGTAATTTAGTTACCCAAAAACTATCTCTGCGATCAGAATTTCGAACTCTGGGTAAAACGTAATCTATGGCATTGCAAGTAATATCGAACAACGAATCAACTTCTTGTATTGCTAGCGCCGCGATACGTTTTCGCGACCATACGTTGTTAAAAACTTCATCGTCTTCTGATGACGCTAAACGTAATGCCATCCTGAAACTCAATGCCGGATCAGTTTTTTTTAGTTGTTCCGTAGAAATCTTAAGAATATCCGAAGCCACAACCATATGTTCCGCTCTCGAAGGCAACCCTGCTACCTCACATAAACGGAGCCCCCGCTGGGCTGTATTCCATCGCTCATATTCTACATTTGATAAATAAATGGTTTCGCCGTGACGAGCGCCAAGGTCGAATAAAGGTGCTTTTTTCTTTTCTGGCTCTCCACGTAATTCAACGAGCATGTCACGCCTTTGATCTCGAGAATCGCAATCCATCGGGGCCAATTCAGTTAATCGATCAAAAGGATCGATGACTTCAATTGACTCCTTTGTTGCACTAATAAACGGTCTATGAAATGGCATTGCCAGCCAAAGCAGCCAACCTTCACGAGAAAGAGATGCAAGATTTGTATTATGCAGAGTAGTCTCGCGAACAATCGAAAGTCCACGATTTATTAGGAGAACAGCTTCGTCATTGCGGTTAATCTCAATCAATATTGCCGCTTTCCGCGCCATCCAAATTGGGTCATAACCTTCTGGAGACCAATTTGCTACTAAATTTTCGAGCTTTTTGAAATCAAAATTGTAAAGCGCCCATAAGGATTCTTCGTAATGCAAAGTTTGAGCAACAACCTGACAATCATCTATAAATGGCTGAATTTTCTGTTTCCATCGTTCGAAACCGGCTTGGTCTAAATTCAACCTAGCCATTTTTAACGACGAAATAGCCAAATTTCTCCAGAATTGCCGAATCTGGATCCAGTTGGCTTTAGATTCTTTCATAGTGGCTATTTTTCGCTCCTCACAATCGATTTCGCTGAGGGTGGATTGAATCGCTTCAACTACTTCGTCGGACAACGGCTGTAATGAAATTTCTTTGCGCCAAACTAATTCATAAAGAGCTGAAAGTCTTTCTAAAACGGTTAATGATGGAAGTACATTAAGGATTGATTGCTCCCACCTTCTGGTTGAATGGCTAAGCAAAATATTTTTGCTTGGCGGAAGGAATAGCCATCCAGGATAAACTGCGCGGTTATGAGCCCAAATTTGAATAACCGAACGGATTTGATTTTGAGTAACATCGTCTATTGGAGGATCAGGCTCTTTCTGAGGTGCATTAACTTGCAACTTTTCAACTGGCTCCAACGCATTTGGAACTTGTCGCTGGCTCCAGTCAGGAGAAGATGGCCAAGCAGTGACGTTATAAGGGCGGCCATATTCCAGGGTATGAAGCAACCACTCAGTGGCATAACGATGACGCAAATGCTCCGGCCACTTTTGTGCTTGTGGGTGACGCGATATATCTATTGGCACCACATTGCGATCTTCTAGCATTCTGCGGCGGTGTGGTGACAAATCCAGCCATCCAGCTAAATATATTTTAGGGGCCGCTTCCCCAAGATTGTCACGAACCCAACCAGACCAATGTAAAAAATTTGGGTCGTCGCCCGAGAAACCGATGAGCAGAACGATGGTTTCCATCATTGCTTGCTGTACGGTATTGACAAATGGGGCAAATCGCTTCGGATAGGTTCGGTAGTCTTCTTCAGTAAAGATGAATGGGAAATGTGCCGGAAAACTACCGTGCAACTTTACTATGCGTGGTCTAGGTGATGAAGGAAGCTCTTCATATGTTCTCACGATGCTGTAACTTCGATTAGTTACTAAAGGACAGCTTCGTTCAAGAAGGGTATCCCAATTGGTAGTAAAAATGTCCCTCCAAGGCAAGCGTAGCAGACGAGTATGTAATTCATCCGGGATGTAATTGTCGTTCGGTACGGACTCGAAAATTAATTTATGTAAGGCGCCACGCCCAAACGCTGACTGATATTCTTGAGCTAAACGAAGGAATCCGCTGGAACCAGATGCCTCTGCTAACGCTCGCTTTAAACCCTGATCATCCTCAGCAGGATAAAGCCGTTCGCATAGTAATTTCGTAATTTCATGCCAAAGAGGAAATTCGCCTGCATGTGGACCAGCTTTTTTAGCATTGCGGCTAAAACCAGCGCCCACCAGAATTGAAGCACCACTCTCAGGCCAATGCCATAGAGCTTCCCTAACTCGGTTTATATGACTCTGATCTGGGGTAATCATTATTACAATCCGTTGAAATTAAAGATCTGGGTATTTTTTTTAACTGATACCCAACATTGGGCAGAAGTACTTATAACGAAATTTGAGCAGTGGCAATATTAGCAGTAATTCTAATTGGTCGGGAGCAGTTGATTGCAAGCCAAAGCCCGGAAATCAGAGTCACCCAAAAGCAGCTCACGTCCTAGCAAATAAATTTACGCTCTCATCCAAAAATAGCCTACGCTTTTCTTCTGCGGACCACACCCCGCCATCCGCAATATCAGCAACGCCAAAAAAGGAGATAAACATGAGTCAACATCTGATTTCTTTAAGCCTTTCCGATAATGATCTGACCGACATAGACGCCGCGCTAAAGACATTGGAAGACCGCTTCGCCGGCTTTCTTGTTTTAACCCCGGAAGAACGCCGCACTATCCTGAAAATGGGCGATAAAACCGAAGCGTTCTGCCGGCAGACGCTGACGGTAGCCACCCAAAACACCCAAGCCATTCCGCCCGGTCTCGATATGGTCGAAGCGCAAGCCGATCTGGTGACGCTCGACAAACTCCGCCCTCGCCTGCACCGCCTGCGCGATTTATTGAGCAGAGGCGAGGATACCGATATGGCGCTGGGCAGCGATATTTATAGTTTTAGCCTGGATGCTTACGCTTCTTTAAAAATCGCCGGCAAGGGCGCGGGCTTGGAAACCCTGCGGCAGGCGATGTCTGTTCGGTTTAATCGCGGCACCAAGGCAAAAACCCAGGCCACCCAACCTGCCGGCTAAACAAGATAAGCATAATGGCTGTCCGGCAAGGCTTTCCGGCTTAGCGATTAAGCTTTATCCCTTGGCGGAATAGATAAAAGCATAGCGCGCAAGCCTTTCCGCTAAAGCCGCAAGCATATTAGAGCCACTCGCCACTTTCAGAGCCTTGCCCGCAAGGTAAATTGCTTCGCGGGCAAGGCAATTTGCAATAAACGCAAGCCTTAATAGCTTAAGCGCAAGGCCTTGAGGCCAAACCGCCACCTTATTTGGTTCGCACGCTAGCTTCAATGGTTTGCGCACAAGGAAAAAAGCCTTGCCCGCCAGGCAAATAAGCTTGCGCGAATCCGGAAAAGCCTTGCGCACAGCTCTAATTGGCTTGCGCGCAAAGCTCTGAAACTTGCGCTTATGACAAAAACCGATGGTGTCCCGAATTTTTGCCAAGTGGACCGACCGACCTGCTTACGAAGATTTGCGTCAATCTAGCCTTACTCGGCCCGCAATACCATCGACTGTCACTTTGTCGCCGTTCGTCAATGCATCCAGCACACCTCTGACGCTCATTACCGCAGGTAAACCCACTTCCCTTGCAGTCACTGCACCATGCGACAAAGGTCCGCCGCTTTCGGTGATCACGGCCGCCGCCTTATAAAATAAAGGCGTCCAGGCCGGGTTGGTGGTACGCGCTACCAGTACCGCGTTGGCGGGAAAATCGGCGAAATCGTCCTGCGACAACACCTTAAAAACCACGCCGCTGGCAACGCCGGGGCTACCGGGTAAACCAACAAAATCCCCGTCTTTAGCGGAATAGGCTTGTGACTTACCCAACTCCCATTCCGGTGAATGCTGCCTATGGTTTTGATAAGCCTGTTTTTCCCTTTCTATGCTATCCGCCAAACAACGCCACGACTCGGCGTCGTTAAGGCGGATTGTTTCCGAGAGCTGTTGGGCTCTGGCAAAGAATACATCCATCGCTTCCGTAACTATGTCTCTGGCCTGCAAGGCTACACCCAAGGCCCGTAAACCCTTGCGGAACGGCAATGTCAGCCGTGTAGTCTGGTAATGTTCGATGTCGTCCAATGCGGTATAAACCCGCGCCAAGCGCAATAGCTCCTGAACAGGAAACCGCAAATCCTCCGGCAACCCGCCGATCAATTGCCGTTCGGTTTCCAACATCCGGATTTTCAGAGTACGTTCTTTTTCGGCAGGGTCTTCCAGGGTCGAGTCCAACATCATTTTCAGATTTTCAATCACCAGCCATGGCGCTTCCAACCAGGTCGGATGATAGGGATCAAACTCCACTTCCCGATGCCCATGATCCTGTAAAAAACGCTGGAAAGCGGCTGCAATATCTGCTTCCTGTATGAATCCGCCGGAAGCCAGAAATTGCTGACCAGTTTGGGTGCGCAACGCCTGCACGAGTTTGGGGCATTCGGCTATCCGCCTTGCCAGCCGGTAAAGTTCCTTGTTGACGAAACCCGTTTTGGTTTCGCAGTACGCCAGCAAGCTATCAAAGGTCGTCGGCGCATCCGCTTCGCCAACCGCCGCCCCAACGATGCTGTACACCAGCTTGTAAAGGGTGCGCTGCGTAATGGAAATGGCAATATTCGGCAGAAAATATTCCGCACCTAGCTGCTTCACCCGCAGTACAAAATTCCACAACTCGGGAATAGAGCGTCCTGTCAGCGGCTCGGCCATTAATTCGCCGAGGCCGAGTAAATAGCGATCCAAATCGCGCGACCACGCCATCGGTAATTCCTGCACCCAGGCATAGCGTTTGCGCAATGACGGCAAAGCAGACATTAGTTCGGCAACTGAACGCACATTCAATGAATTTGCGGTGCCTTCGGCATAAACTTCGACGGCATTTTGATTGCCGTATACATAATTATCGAACAAGGCGAACCACTTGCCATGAAACGGCGGCAAGCCCATCAATTCGAAAGAATGCGACAGCGATTGGTGAAAACCCTCCTCCACCAAGTCCCAAGCCAGCGGCGTAATCACCGAGGGAAATCGCTCGGCGGATTCGTCACGGGTCCAGCGCGGCGGGATGCGGGTAATCGGTCGCGCTTGCAACAGCCACAACTGTTCACCCTCAAAACCCCATTCTATGTCCTGCGGATAACCGTAAAACTTTTCGACACGCCGCATCAAATCGGATAACTCAACCAACTCAGGTTCGCTGAGACAAGGTAAATTAGCTTGATCATCTGACAAGTTCTCGCTGCGCGTACCGGTGCGGTCGGCGACGATGCATGAGGATTTATGGGCTAAAACCGCATCCAACACTCGCCCGGACGACTTATCCAGCAACCAATGATCAACCTGATGTTCACCGCCCACCACCGATTCACCCAAACCATAATTGGCATCGACCGACTGTTGTGCAGGATCGCCGGTAACCGGATTGATGCAAAACCCCACGCCGGCGACCCGATTGAAGGCCATTTTTTGCACCACCACCGCCATCGCAGTGTTCGACAAGCCGATGCCGGCCTGCAAGCGGTAAGCAATGGCGCGGGCACTCCACAGCGATACCCAACAATCCCGGATGCGCGAAACAATGTCGTCGATGCCGATGCAATTCAGATACGTTTCGTGCTGCCCGGCGAATGCGGCGCCGCCCAAGTCCTCGGCAGTGGCGGAGCTACGCACGGAGAATGCCGTGTCGCCCGGAAACTCAGCCAACATCTCCGCAATTGCCTGCTTCAGGCTTTCTGGCACCGATAGCTGGGTCAACTGCGCGCATAAACTTGTGCACGCTTGTTCCAATGCCAGAGGTTCGTCTATAGGCAAATCCCGAAGCAAATCCGGCAATGCATCGTATTGCTCAATGAACGAGTAGTAACTCTCCGGCGGCAACACAAAGCCTGGTGGAACGGCAAACCCAGCCTGAGTCAAGCGGGCAAGGTTGGCGCCCTTACCGCCGGATATGGCGGAATCGAGAGCAGACGGATGATGAAAATCAAACAGGGTTGGCATGGGTATCCTTCTTGCTGGGGTTAATGGCAGGGTGAGCGGCATGACGGCGAGCTTCGTACAAACCAAAACCGGCCAACGCCAAGCCGCTGAGGACATCGACAAAATAGTGATAACGCAAATAAAAAGTAGCGATCCATAAACCCAATATCGGCAACAACAAAATCCAGAACTCAAGGCGATGATGCCGTGCCGCAAATCCCAAGATATAGAGCGTCACAGCCACGTGTAGACTAGGCCAGACATCCACTTTATTACTGCCTTGTTCAACCATCGCTTGATTAAATGCCGTGATCACGCCGCCGCTCAATTTCACGTTGAACAACTCCGGATAAGCCAGCCATGGCCCGGCAGCCGGCACCAGCAGATAACCGAGAAACCCCAAGCCGTAAACCGCGAATAGGCCGGTGTAAAATTCCCCGAGCAATTCCCGGCGCCGGAAAAAATAACGCAGCAGGCTGACCAGCAATAATGGCATCAATAACAAGTAGCAAGCGCTCATTAGTTCGGTGAGCGGTGGGCTAATCCATCGTTCCAACCATACCGACGGCGTTTCCCCTATCAATAGCCGATCCAATGCCAATAGCTGGGCATCGAAGCGTACGCTCCGGACAGCGGGGATAGCCCCGGCCATGGCTTGATATGACACATTCATACCCACGGCCAAGCTGACGCAAATGGCCGCCAATAGCCCCCAACTGCGTTGCCTGGAATACTTGCGCGCCAATCCGGCCATGCCGGCCAGCATCGGACAAAACAATAGACTCCAAACCGTCAGGTGCGCGATTTCCATGGCTGAAACAGCGCCCAGATAGATACTGAAATAGCGTAAGGGCGGGTCGAGAAGTTTATTCATGCGCTTTGCGCTCCGCCAAATTCCGATAGGCTGTTACCAATACCGCCCTCACCTCAGGATGAAAAACCGCGTTACCGAGTGCTACCGTCAATTTACGGAATCGGTACCAAGCCAATACGCCAACAATGCTGATCGCGCCGTAAAGAACAAACCAACTTGGCCCGGCACATAAAAACAAACCCACGCAAACGGTCACGACCCAAAATAATCCTACCGGCACACCGACGACCATGCGCCAAAAGGCAATAACATTCGGCTCGTCCGGCAGAAGTTGACTAGCGATATGCCCAGCGGCCAGTACCGGGAAATTCAATATGCTGAAACAAGCGATGACAGGCGCCAGCAGTAACCACTTGACTAAATCCCGCTGACACAAGCGGAGCGGCATTAAAGGTAGGCCTTGATGAAGAAAAAGACCTTTATCCTTGGCCACTGCCTCTAACTGCCTTAGCGACTCGGATAAACCAGGCGCAATCTGCCCCTCGAGTTTTTTTAAGTGTTCAGCGTAGGAAAGATCGGAACCTAAAATGCGGGCATAAGCCAATTTTTCTGCCATTTGCTGATCTTCGCTATTAACAAAATTAGCCCCAACGACCTCCAGGCCATCAACAATCGACTGGTGTATCGCTATCTCGTCGGCATTTTGCGGAATTATGGGTGCGCCTATTAATACCTCAACACGGCTTTGCCAGTGAGTAGGGTCTTCGTAGTGAACAGCCAAGGGTTGGATAATTGGCGTGACTCCAGCGGCCATGGCTTGGGCTACGATACGCGCGGCACCACGATTAAACGGTAAATGTCGGCAACCGAGCGAACTGGTGCCCTCCGGCATGATGAACAGTTGTCCACCCTCCTTCAGTAACTCTATACATTCTGCCAAGGCCTTGCCGTTATCGGCCTTAATGCCGCGAGCCTTATCCTTGGCACGGGCTACCGCAATACCACGAAACAAAAATCTGCCCAACGGTAAACGCTGCAGCTGCGCCGATACCATCGGCATGGCCAAAGGAACGGCAAGCGAATACGGTGCGGCATCGAGTGCGCCATTGCGATGAGTGGCTACAAACACGACAGGGCCGCCTAACGTTAGCCGCTCTTTGCCAATGACTCTTATTCGACTGAATGTCAGATAGCCAATACAGCGCCATACGCCGTGATGAAGCAAACCCGCAATATTTAGACTCGTCATACTAACGCCCTTCCTTGTCAGGCAATATTCGTAGCACGAAATATAGCTGGAGAATCCGGTTAAGGTATGTCGCTTATCTGACGCATTGCGGTAAGTCGTATTTGTCAGAACTTTTAAAATTGAAGCTAGCCATCAACCAGCAAACGAAATCCAAAGAACTCGCTGCGTTGGGATTTATCGAAGTGGTATCGGTAGGCGGAACGGGCGAAGGTCGCATCGGCATCCCAAGAGCCGCCGCGGGCGATTCGTTCGGTGGGCGATTCTGAGGTGACCGGTGAATCAACGTCCATCTGTTCTCGCCAAGCATCCTGACACCACTCCCAAACATTGCCGTGCATCTCGTAAAGCCCCCAGGCATTCGCGGGCAAACTCTTTACCGGCACGGGTTTACCGCGGGACTCGCACTTCGGCGCGTTTGCGTAGGGGTAGTTGCCGTTGAAATTCGCTTGCTGCGAATCAATCGTTTCACCAAAATTGAACGGCGTATCGCTACCGCTACGACAGGCGTATTCCCATTCCGCTTCGCTAGGTAGCCGGCCTTGAAAACCGGGGATAGCCTGGTTTAACTGCGCAATAAACGCTTGTGCATCGTCCCAACTCACCCGATGCACGGGAAAGTCGGGATGTTCCTGATGGCGGCTGGGATTATCACCCGGATGAACTTGCAACCACAGCGCTTGAGTCACAGCGGTGTCGGCCAGCCAAAAACCGGATTCGAAGTCCACCCGCTGCCGATATTCGTAGTCGTAGCGTCCTGTTTCAGTCTCCGGGGAACCCATCAAAAATGTCCCCGGCTCGATCCAGCGAAACACTTGCCTGACATTGTTGAATATTAAAGTCTGCCATAAGCCATAACCATCCTCGCCCCATTCGCTGGCCCAAGCCAGAGGGAACATCGGTGGCGACAAGTGATTACGGTGGGGTAAGCTCATAATTTACAGGCAGATAAACATCAGCGTCACAAAACGCACAGTTGGCGCGGTAATAAGCACATTGCCACAGTATCGTGGAAACGAGGATCGGATGGCATTCATTTTCTGGATTTCTTTCTGAGTTGATGCCATCTGTCGCGTATTGCCCCTGCCAACCCGGCCTGCGGATGCTCCGCGACGCCGCTGTCCGGCCCAATCGCGTCCTTAACCGTTGCCGATTTGGCTCCGCCGACCGGATCCGGCCTGAGCTCAGTATGACCTAGGGCAAGCCGAAAACCGATGTAGTGGAAGCGATTAAAGGGCTGAGCGTGGTTGCGGATAGCGGCGCGCACGTCCCTGCCGTCGCTGAGCCACGAACCGCCGCGCAGCACACGATCGCCGCCCGCGGCTTCGTCCGACTGCGTCAGCGGATCACGCGACGCTTCCGTGCCAAGGTTTTCTTGCCAACCATCCTGACACCATTCCCAGACATTGCCATGCATTTCATACAACCCCCACCGATTAGCCGACAACGATTTCACCGGCAAGGTCTTTTCACGATATAGACTTTTTTTAGCGCCGGCATACGGATTATTGCCATCATAATTAGCTTTGTCCGGTGTGATATTGGCACCAAATGAAAACGGCGTAGTCGTGCCCGCCCGACAGGCATATTCCCATTGCGCTTCAGTCGGCAATCTCGCAGGCAAGCTGGGCAACAGTTCATTCAGACGCTCTATAAACCGCTGGACTTCTCCCCAACTTACTTGTTCGACCGGGTTCTGCGGATCCTTTTTGAAATAACTAGGATTGTCGCCGCCCAACACCGCCAGCCAGAAAGCCTGGGTGACGGCGGTGTCGGCCAGCCAGAAGCCTTGAGTTAAGGTGACGGCATGCAGCGTTTCGTCATCGTAGCTTTCCGGCTCATCTGTTGGCGATCCCATCATAAATGTCCCCGGCTCGATCCAGCGGAAGCGTTGGGTGACCTGGTTGACGGTGAGGTCGGCGTAGAGACCGTATTCGTCTTGGTCAAATTCAACAACACCATGCTCGCTTAGTTCATAAGCGTTTTTAGTCGGCCACCATTTCGGAGCATCGCCCCGGTGAACTGAATAGCTACCGTCCCTATTCCTTCTACTTCGGGCTAGCGGTCGAATACTTCCATCCGCGCTCTGCAGCTCTGCAGGAGTTAAACAAAAATCCACATTCTTCCCCCCAAAACGCATTTCGGCAAAAATACCGTCCAAATTCCGATATATTTTGATCGCCCAACTCGGCTTTCGAAACGGTGACAAAGTCAATCGTGCCAATCCAGTATCAAAATCCAGGGTCTGCCCATCCAACTGACCGACGATGCACGACTCACCATGGGCCGGCAAGCGAAGCGATTGTATATCCACTCGCATCCGGCCATTTTCTACCCAACTTCTGCACAGCATGATACTGTCGTGGATTGCGTCGAATTCGGCCAATTTCGCGCCACCTATCGCTACGGGCCTGGTGTCGGCATACGCGATACTCAAGGCTTCACCAACTTGCCAGATGCCATAGCGAGCTAATTCGGAGCGTTCACGAATCAGCTCATGCACGATGGCGGCATCATATTCCGCAGGCAACGGAGCGCCAGCCCGCAGTTGCTCGCGATACGCCAAACCGTAAAGCGCACTGGTATAGCGGTGATTATTCAAACGAATCGCCTCACCGCTTAACCGGTTTAAATGCCGCCGGGCAAATTGCGTCATGCCGCTGTCGGAATGCGCACCCTGCAGGGTTTTGGCGAAACGTTGCATAAAAGACTCCGCCTGTTGGACATCGGCCAATTGTTCGAGCGGGAAAGCCACCAAGGGCAAGGCGTTGATGACTTCCTCCGCCCAAATCGCCGGAAACTGGCCGATATGCTGGCGTTTGAGCAAACTCAAGACTTGATATTGCAAGCCAGCGTCCAGCTGTTTAAATTCGGCTTGATACTCGGCCCGTTTTTCCGGGCGCATGCTGATGGCGGTATAACCCCATTGCATATCGGCATGCTGATACACCGCCGCTTCGATGCCGCTATCGGCTTGTTCAGCGGGTAAACAGCGTAGCAAGGCGCGCAGCAACTCAGGTTCGACGTGTACGGCAATGGATAACAATGCCAAGACCTTGCGAACATGCTCAGCGTGGGCCTTGATATCCGGATCGATCTTTTCCGGTTTGAGCTTGCCGTGTTTGTGCCACAACACTTGGCGGATGGCGTTTAGGCGCTCGGGCTGTTGCTGGGCCGCCGATACGGGCGCCAGCACGACCGGCGTGGTGTTTTTACGGCTTAGTTGCCGGAAAAAACTGTCCCACCGCGTGCGTATGGGGCTGTGTTGTTCAGCCAATTGCCCCAGGTCGCTGACGATGAACACCACACTTTGCGCGGTGAGCGCTTGCCACTGCTTAAGCCGTTGCTGTTGATCAAACCAATCCCAATATTCGCCTAGCGGGTCATTGTCAATGACGCGAATTTCCAGGCCGTTCAACCCATACTGACGGACGATACTTTCACACAAACGATGGGCGTCCAACCAGAACGGCAGCAAGCGTTTGTTCAGATCGAGGACGACATAAACCCGCCCGGCCGGCACAACACGTGGCTTGCGCGGCAGATGATACAAGGTTTGCAGGCGGGCGATACGTTTGACCAACTGCGGTATATCCAGTCGCTGCCCCAAGCTATGGCTTATGGATTGCCGCAAAAAATCGCGCATGCGGGCTTCCGGGACGATGGCTTGGTGCGGCAGCGGTTCTCCGCTGGCAAAGGGCTGCAAATCGGCATCGGAGAGCGGCTCAACGCCTTGAAGCACGGGCGGCAGGCTGTCGCCGAGCTGTTGCGGATCGGCATAATGCTCCTGAGATGCAAGGGCGTAGAACAATGCTTGCGGGCGTTTCAGCGCTAATTTAGCCGGCGTAGGAGCAGGATTTGGATCGATTTTGGGAGGCTCCGGACGGGGCACTTTATAATCAATTTCATGGCCTATCGTGACTGGCGCACACCATTCGTAACCCAATATCGTAGCGCTCAGGCATTTTTCGTCATGGGTTTGACAGCGCTGCAGCCAGCGCAGTAAGTCGCCGCGACTGGTCTGAGTATGAATCGACATTACAACGCTTTGCGCAACACAAAGTGCTGGATCTCAGCCAGCAAACATTGCTGATAGGCATCCCGTTCTTGGCCTTGCAGCGAGGAATCGGTCATTTCATCCAGCGCCGCCAATAAATCCAGATACTCCGCCAAACCGGCCTTGATGGTGCCGTGGCGCTCAGCCTCCTGCCGATCGGCGATTAGTTGTTGTAGCGCCAGGCGTTTGATGGCGTCGCTGCACTGGTTATCATTGAAATGCACCTTGGCGCGCTCCAAGAACCAGGTTTCAAGGTTTTTATCATCCACCGCCAAATGCAGCACCAGACAGCGCCGAATAAACGCCGCCGGCAGTTCACGCTCGTCGTTGCTGGTGATGATCACTAGCGGCGGCGTCGGTTGTTTGTCTGCCGTTTGCTGTTTCTTGCCGATGGTTTCTTCCAACAGCGGTACGTCAAAGCCGCCGTTACCCAGCACTTCCAGCAGCGCGTTGGGTAATGAAGGCTCGGCTTTGTCGATTTCGTCGATTAGCAAAACAATGCCGTTATCCAGTTCACCGTCGTCGGAAATCTGCGGACGGTAGACTTTATGACGGCAGACATCGTTGTATTGCTTGGCCGCACTTTCGTAGCCGAAGGTCCACCACAGCACGCCGGGATTGAGATAATGCTTGGGGTTGAGTTTGTCATCATCTTTGATACCGGCGTGAGCGTCGTTGAGGCGTGCGACCGGATCGTAACGCCAGAGCAAATCCTGACCTTCGGTGTTGATGTTGACGACTTCGGCGATGAATTTGCGCTTGAGTTTGGCCGCAGCCGCGCGCGCCAAGTAGCTCTTGCCGAGCCCCGGTTCACCTTTAACCAACAAAGGCCGGCGGGTCGCCAAGGCCATTTCCAGGGCATAAGCGCTGGCTTTATCCAGAAAATAACGGCCTTGCCGCCAGGAACCACAGTCCGCGTAATCGATAACGCTATCGGCTTGAAAATGTTTGAGGGTGGTTGCTGTCATGTGTTTGGTTGGCTGGTTTCGAGTATGTTGAAGAGCTCTTCAAACTTGGCACTGAGCTCTGCTTCTTTTTCCGCCTCGGCTTCGCCGTAATGGACGATAGGTAGATCTGGCAAACAATCCGCTGCACTCAAAGCCTGACAATTGACTTCTTCTTGCAATGGGTTGTTAAGCAATTTGGGGTCACCAAGATTTAGTTCCAGGCGATACAATTGATTTAACGCGGGGTCTTGACGCTGCTTGATCACTGCGTTTAACTTCCGACGCTCAAAATTACCTAGCTGTTTTGTCGGTGGCACTTTGTGAATGGCGGTGTGAATCGATTCGACTGCATCTTTTTTGAATGCCTCCGTATCCCACCCTGTTTCGCGAGTAATCACGGATGCATCAATGGCATGCTTTCCCCGTACCTCCCCTTCACGAAACACAAAATCGGGATTAGTCCCATAAATTGCTGAAAGGGATAATTCTGTAGCCATTGCAGAATACACCGAAAGTTTGATCAAGGCCTGTTTGGGAACAGCACTCTCAGGCGCCATCAGTCTGGCAAAAAAATAAAATAGATCAATTAATTTATGGCGTACAGTATCGCCTGCATCCTGTTTGAGCGCACCAGAACCCGCATATAGCAATATATCCAATACAGCCAATCCATCAATTTCGAATACTTCCAATAATTGATCATATAATTTTTGGCTGGTGGTATTCGGCAATTTTAGTTTCAATTGATCAGCAAGTTCCTTGAATAGGATTTCCTCATCGGACATCTTCGACAAGACGTTGAAAATTTGTTGCTTCTGCTCAGCAACGAATCTTTGATTTCTTTGAGCGTGACTTTCTATGCCGGTTACTTCACGAAACCGTTGACTATGATTGATTAAGTAAGGAATGGAGACACCGATCAACTGTTTCTGCATCCACTGATTATGATCAGTGATGATGGACTGAATTTTTCCACTGGCAAGATCAAAAACCGGCGCTCCCGACATACCACCCCAACCGTTCTGTAAACCGTTGGCTTGGGCAACAGTAGGGTCTATCGTGTCATCCAGCGTGAGCTTAACTTCAGGCTTTTCCAAATCGGCGCCAAATTTGCCGGTAGTCGATTCCATGCAATTACCAATTACATTTGGATAGCCTGCCGTTTGCCAGCCGGTTCTGGCAACGAAAAGTCGCGATGCCAAGATCGATTCAGCCGGTTTAGTCTTAATTTCAGACGGTAAATCGCAATAGAGGACAACCAGGTCGCATTTGGATTTTATATCTTCCGCCGGGCCTTCTCCGTCATAAGCAATACCGTTGACTGTGGCGGTCAATGGTTTGTCATTACTGTCTTTAATGGCCGGCCATTCGACAGTGATAGATTCCCCACTTTGCCAGTCGACAGCTTCGATTACGTGTCTAGCTGTCAGCAGCAAGTTCGGAGCGATAGGATAAGCAGTACCAATATTCCCTCTATGTTTGATTCTGGCAGTCAATATAAGCTCCATTAGCTAACTCCTGAACCCCCACCTTTTAATTTGACCTTTCCGGGATTACCCGTTTGCGGATCAAGGTTTTTCGCGTCCTCCGGCTCTAAACTCAATTTAATTTTATGTGTGACAGCATTTTTGTAGCTTGCAGAGGCCTCTGCATCAATGCCACCCAACACCCAGAAATTAAATTTACCGCCAGCTTTTCCACCGACTGATTTTTCGACCACCATTTGCAATTCCACTTCTACGCTATTGACGTTAAAGCGGATGGTTTCCGCCTCCCCATGCATCGAAGCCGTCACCAAACTTTGTCTCAGCTCTTGAATCACTTCCGCCAAATTCAGCTTGTCATTCTCGTTCATAGCCGCTCCCTTCGTCATTTATTTAAAGTGTTGGGCGTAACCGACTGTGTTTTACCAATTCGTTATCGGGCGCCTTTCTGAGCGCTCTGAATTGTCTTTGAACTCAATCTCCCCAACAGTTATCTTTCCCGTGCTCCAGCGATACGCAGCGCCGGAGCACGGAAACGATGACCGATAAAAAAACTAAGCCAATTTCGGCTTTATCGCGGTCATCAACATGTCCACGCCTTCACGATAAGGCGAATGCACATCGCTGAACCCGAGAGATTGCAGGGTGGATATGACGGCTGGCACATGCATGATGTGGTCCGGTGATTCGTCGCTCAGCAAATGTACCACCCAGTCTTCCAAAAGATCGTAACGCTGCAGTTCCCCAAAGGTCTTGAACCAGTGGCGAATGTCGGCTTGCGTGGAAGCCAAATGCCGCGCGGGATCATCAATAGCGAAGCGGTCACCGTTTGCGAACAATCCGCCCGGTTTAAGCACGCGCCAGATTTCGGCAAAGACTTGATCCCGATAGTCATTCAGAAAATTGTGAATTGCATAATTCGAGGCCACAACCTCAACGCTGGCGTCCGGTTGCTGCTGTAAAAAAGCTAGCGCATCGCTCTCGATGAATTCGACACGACCGTTGTCCACATACTCCGCCAAATTCGCGCGCGCCTGCGTAAGCATTGCCGCTGAGGCATCGAAAGCGCGCAGATGCAGGTCCTCGCGCTGAGTAAGCAAGGACAGCGTGCTCAGTCCTGTGCCGCAGCCGATCTCAAGCCCCTGTATGCTATTGCCGGGATGCCATGCGGCGACTGTCTCGCCGAGCTTTTGCGTCAGCACCACGACATTGGGACACATCATACCGAGAAAATCGTACTCTTCACCGATGCGGCCGGTAAACAGATTCTGTGCGGTTAAAGAAGGCATCACGGCATTTTCATTCAAATTCATAAATAGCGTCCCGGTTTGTTTAATAAATACGCGCTGGTGCTTGATTACAGCGGGCAGGAAGGAGTGTGTGGATTTCGTATTTTTGCTCGGAAATTATAATCAGATAAACGCGCTACGGATACCGAGCCACCCACTTCCCCACACGCTGGCATCCTTCGCGTTATCTCCTAGCCGTTAACCTCGATAAATCGCAGTCAACACGCCAAGTTTTAGGATACACGCCTTGTTTCGCATAACGATGAAAACGCGAATGGGGCCAATCTTTAAGCGTTCTAATCCAGCCATGCGTGACCGGATTTCGATGAATGTGGCGGACATGCTGCCGCTAATTCGATACAGCGTTATTGTCATATAAACCCGGCAATATTTTGTTATGATCTGACCCATGTAGTCTGCTCTCTGCCTAGAATACTGGCTTGGCCCTTAAATTCCCGGCATTCTTCGTTGCCGCCTGCCGCGGTGCTAATCTACTTGAACCGCTGGACTGCCTGCTGCATGACAGCGACGATATGGACGGGTTGAATTGGTCATCAAACTAAAGGTTTAGACCTCTTGGGAAAATGATTTTCAAGCGCTTTTAAATTGGAGAAATACGTTATGTCTAAATTTCGATTTGTTGTTTCCACGTTGGCGTTGGCTTGGCTACCCAATGCTCAGGCGGCCTACAGCGGTAGTCTGTCGTTTGTTCAACCTACCGGCACTGTCGTTGCGACCGATAACATTCCGATTTGGTTGAAACTAAGTTTGGACGCCACATCGGATCCCTTGGTTTTTTCCAGCACAGGTGGCGGTAACCCGCCGTTTGGCATCAATCCGGCCAACTACCCAAGCAGCTTTACTTATTACGATTCAAACACTAGCCAAAGCAGATACATAGACAATGGCGTACTTATCACCGTGGATAGTATTTCTTTGAGTACTTCTATTGGTTGTGCCGGTACATTTCTGGCCGATAGCTGCTCTTCCGGACCTTACGAATTCAATTTCGACTCCAGCCCGAACAGTATCCTAAGTAAGCAGAATATCGCCTTAAACCCTGGCGATAGCGTTGAGTATTTGCTTGGCGAATTTACCCCGAAAAATGGCGCAGCCGCAGTCGGCGAATACGAGTTTTATACGGCGGGATTGAGTCTATATTTTCACGGTACGGTTAGGGCTCCGAAATTAGATGATTACGGTCAACTGGTTCTGGATGGGAACGGAGATCCGATTTTGGAGGACTTTGTTAACGCCGACGGTAGCCTGGAAATCGCCAGCACCGCATGTGCAGCGCAACCCGATTCAACTTGCTCAGAAAAATTTGCGCGGACAGTCATCGCAGCTCCCGTGCCTGTGCCCGCCGCTTTTTGGTTATTTGGTTCAACCCTGCTCGGTTTTGTCGGCTACCGCCGGCGCGTTATCTTTACGCGGTCTGTCTGAGTCTTAGTTTAAGCACGTCTGTCTTCGTAAATACTCCAAACCGCCAGCCCTTATATATGCTGGCGGTTTGGAGGTTTGCAGCCAAATAGTTCAGGTTGCGCGCCGGCGTTACCTGACACTTCCGCCTGTCGAAATGATCAAGCAGCACGACAGTGCATCCGTTTAAACGAGCGGAGATTTGCAAGCCAATGTCCTCCCGGTTTGGCTTCTCGCGGCCCCATAACTTGCCGCAAATTGCCAATTCATTCTGTTTTAGGCGAAAATGGCGCGTTACGCATAGTTCAGTCTCTCCCGGAATAAGCAATCAGATTGCTCATAAGCCGCGCGACGGGCTTATGCACAAAGGCCATTGACTAAATGACGCGCCGGGTGTCGCTGTACCCTGTCTACGGCATTAACTTGGTCAGATACCGCTACAGGACGCATCGAGAACAACAAAAATCATGTCTACCCATTCAAGACACATCCAGTTAATGGATACCACGCTGCGCGACGGCGAACAAACCCAGGGCGTTGCTTTTACGCCGATGGAAAAAGTCAGCATCGCCAAAGCTTTGTTGCAGTTTTTGCGCGTTGACCGCATAGAGGTCGCTTCGGCGCGGGTTTCGGAAGGCGAGAAGGAAGCCGTCAGCCTGATCAATCAATGGGCACGACACGAAGGTTTTGCCGAGCGCGTTGAAGTCTTGGGCTTTGTCGATCATACCCGCAGCGTCGATTGGATCAAATCGACCGGCGGTAGCGTGATCAACCTACTAGCCAAGGGCAGCGAAAAACATTGCCGCGAACAGCTCGGCAAAACCCTGGAACAGCACAGCGCTGATGTGCTGCAAACCATTACCTACGCCCACGAGCAAGGTTTGAAGATCAATGTTTATCTGGAAGATTGGTCCAACGGCTACAAAGACAGCCGGGGTTATGTTTACGGCTTGATGGAACGCTTGCAACAGGCCCCGATCAGCCATTTCATGCTGCCCGATACCTTGGGCGTGATGGCGCCTGACGAAGTTTTCGCCAGCTTCAGCGATATGTGCCAGCGCTACCCAACCCTGCAATTTGATTTCCATCCGCACAACGATTACGGCTTGGCGACCGCCAACGTCATGGCGGCGGTGCGGGCCGGTGTCAGCGCGGTGCATTGCACCGTCAACTGTCTGGGCGAACGGGCCGGCAACGCCTCCATCGCCGAAGTGGCGGTGGTACTGCGCGATAAAATGGCGATGGAATTGTCCGTGGACGAGAGTCATTTGGTGCGCATCAGCGAGATGGTGGAAAACTTCTCCGGCAAGCGCGTCGCCGCCAATGCGCCCATCGTCGGTGCCGACGTGTTCACCCAAACTGCCGGCATCCATGCCGATGGCGACCAGAAAGGCGGTTTGTATAAAACCAAGCTCGGCCCTGAACGATTTTCCCGTATCCGCAGTTATGCCTTGGGCAAGATGAGCGGCAAGGCCTCGTTGAAAAAAAATCTGGAGCAGCTGGAGCTGGATCTGTCGGAAGAAGACCAGAAGAAGGTTCTGGCGCGCATCGTCAGTATCGGCGATTCCAAACAAACCATTACCACCGACGACCTGCCGTTCATCATCGCCGACGTGCTGGAAAGCAAGAGCTATCAGCACATCAAATTACTGGCTTGCTCGATCAACAGTGGCCTGGATTTGCCGTCTACAGTCAGCATCCGCGTAGATGTCAAAGGCGAGAAACACCAGACCACCGGGGCCGGCAGCGGCGGTTTCGACGCCTTTATCGACGCCATCGGCAAGGTATTGCAACATTACGAATACACCTTGCCGACGCTGGCCGATTTCGAAATCCGCATCCCCAAAGGCGGCCACACCAGCGCTTTGACCGAATGCGTGATTACCTGGGATTGCGGCACCGAACTGCGCAAAACCCGCGGTGTACACGTCAACCAGGTATTTGCCGGCATTTTGGCGACCATCAAGTTGATCAACATCCAGTTGCATGAAAAGGCCAATAGCCCGCAAGTATAGATGATCCAGCCGAAAATGGTCAGCAAATAGCAAGGCAATCCCCAATCCATGCAGCCCGTCACTACCGTTATACTGCTCGCCAACTAATCAGCTAAATGTTCGCAACAAATACTGGGAGACTGAGTTGCTTAAAGAAATCAAATTAGTCGGCTGGAAAAGCTTTTCCGACAGTACGCTGTATATCGATCCACTCACGATCATCATCGGCGCCAATGCCAGTGGCAAATCCAACACCTTAGATGCCCTGTTATTTTTGCAGCGAATCGCTTCAGGCGTTGGTATTTTTCAAGCTATCAATGGTGATGTGAATTTACCTCCAATTCGCGGTGGCATCGAGTGGATTTGTAATAAGCCGGCAAAAAATTTTTTACTGATCGTCACTGTGGAAGGCGATAGTGAAAACCAAGATTTTCGATATCAACTCGAAGTGCAAGTCAATGGCATCAAGGCTGAAGTCGTTCACGAAGAATTAGTGTCGTTGAAATATGGTGCGCGAAGTACCGCGCCGAAAGAGACCAGACTTTTTTATACCCAACCTCCCGAGCCTCATGCTCCAGGCATCCCTGCGTACTTTTCCACAGGCAGCCAGGGGAGAGGTAAGCGTATAGATGTCAACCGTTCCCACGCTGTGCTACTACAAGCCGATGTCTTTTCTCTTCGCAAGGAAGTCCAGGAAGGTATTAAACAGGTACTCACACAATTGCAGCAAATATTTGTGTTCGATCCCGTCCCCAGTCATATGCGTGATTACACTCCGTTCTCCGAGAAGCTAAAAGCGGATGGCTGCAACATCGCCGGAGTATTGGCTGCGCTCGACACGCCCCGCAAGGAGGAAGTGGAAAAGACATTAACAGCCTATCTTCGGGAGTTACCAGAACGCGACATTCAGCGGGTTTGGACCGAGCCGGTTGGAAAATTCCAGACCGACGCCATGCTTTACTGTGAGGAAGGTTGGTCAGGTAATGTTTCCCATACCGTCGATGCTCGCGGTATGTCAGACGGTACCTTACGCTATTTGGCCATTGTGACGGCCATGCTAACCAGAACGCCTGGGAGTTTATTGGTGGTTGAAGAGGTGGATAATGGTTTGCACCCTTCACGCGCGCATGTGTTGATCGAGATGCTGCGCACCCTGGGCAAATCGCGCGGAATTGACGTTATCGTCACCACCCACAATCCCGCTTTGTTAGATGCTGCGGGGGCCCGTATGGTCCCTTTTATTACCGTGGCGCACCGAGATACGCAAACCGGTTCCAGCCTTTTAAGTCAACTTGAGGATATTCAACAATTACCGAAGTTGATGGCCAGCGGATCGTTGGGTCAACTTTCGACCGACGGACGAATCGAAGCGGCGCTCAAACAAGAGGCATTTTCATGAGGAAGGTATTGATTTTAGATACCAGCATTCTCTGTGTTTGGCTGAATGTTCCTGGAAAGACCGATTGCGGGCCGGACCAGGATAAATGGGATAGTCATCGCGTCGCTGAAAAAATACAAGCCGAAGAGGAGGATAAGACAATTTTCGTTCTGCCATTAGCAACGATCATCGAAACTGGAAATCACATTGCTCAAGCCCAACATTGTCGGCGGGATCGCGGGTTAGCTTTGGCGGATTTGATGATCAAAAGCGCTAATGAAGAAACACCCTGGGCGGCGTTTTCACAGCAATCTGAATTGTGGTCCCCTAAAAAATTGATTGGTTTAGCGCAAAACTGGCCCGATTTGGCCAATCAAAAGTTGTCATTGGGCGACGCCACTATAAAGGACGTCGCCGAATTTTATGCGAACATGGGCTATCGTGTGGAAATATTGACCGGAGATGCGGGCTTGAAAGCCTATCAACCCATAGAACCTATGGAACGTCCCCGGCGTGAGCGGCATAAGTAATAATTACAACTGATCAAATGCGTTAACTACGGCAAATAAGCCGGCTGCCGATTAGTTTTTGCCACCGCTTTGCTTTTTTACTATCGCCTTTGAGAAATTTTTCTACAACGTCCACGCTTTTTTCTCGGTCATTGGACAAAATAACGCCAAAGTTTTCACTCGGCGCTAAAACAATGCAGCTCCGCGAGAGAATGAACGAGAATAATGCTCGGATGTTTAGGTTTGGAGCCGCAGGGTTTTATAAAATTTCTTTATCAATTCAGCTCGGTCGTCGAGCAATGACGAAATTTTCTTGATCGTTCTCGTTCGGAGCTCGGCAGTTTCGGAAAATTTCTAACCAGTGCGGCTCTTAACACGAGCGTCGGAGAAAATTACTCGGCTTTCCGGCATCGGCGGGTTATTCAGTCCTATAAAACGTGTTCTCTTCCCTGTGAATTAACAAAAAACGAATACAAATTCCGTCCCGATCAAGCTTTTCCTACGTTTGTCAGCAAAGCCGTTTTTCAGGAGAAGCGTGGCGACCAATCTGCTAAAATCCGCTGTTTATTTTTCGATAGAAATTCCTGATTTAACGCTTTAATCACTCAGCACTCACCATCTCATGAAAAACTACAAAATCGCAGTTCTGGCCGGCGACGGCATCGGCCCTGAAATCACCGCGGAAGCCATTAAGGTTTTGAAAGTCATCGAAGAACGTAACGACGTTAGCTTCGAGCTGATGCCGGCTTTGTTCGGCGCCTGCGCTTATTTCGCAACCGGCGATGCTTTCCCGCAAGCCACCATCGACATTTGCGACCAGGCCGACGCCATCCTGAAAGGCACGATAGGCTTGAATCACGAAGAATCGAAGAAAATCCCGGTCGACAAACAACCGGAGCGTGGTGCTCTGTTGCCGCTACGCCGCCGCTATAACACCTACGCCAACTTTCGCCCGGTTTTCCTGCCCAGGTCTTTGGCGCATTTCTCGCCGCTGAAGCCGGAAGTGATCGGCGATGGCATCGATTTGATTATGGTGCGCGAGCTGGTCGGCGGCCTGTATTTCGGCCAAAAAGAAGCGGGAGTCAACGAGCAAGGCCTGCGTTACGTGCGCGAAACCCTGGAATACGACGAGGAACAAATTCGTCGCATCATGCACCAGGCCTTCAAACTGGCGCAAAAACGCCGCAAGTTGCTGCACAACATCCATAAAAGCAATGTGCTGAAATCCAGCGTATTGTGGAACGAGGTGATGGAAGAAGTCGCCAAAGAATACCCGGACGTTCAGGTCGTCAATTATCTCGTCGATTCGGCCGCGACCGCACTGTGTCTGAAACCGACCCAGTTCGACGTGATGGTGATGGAAAACATGTTCGGCGACATTCTCAGCGACCAGGGCGGCGGCATTTTGGGCTCGCTGGGCCTGATGCCGTCAGCGTGTATCGGTCCGGAAAAAGCCTATTACGAGCCATCCCACGGCTCAGCGCCGGACATCGCCGGCAAAAACATCGCTAATCCATACTCGATGATCGGTTCGGTGGCGATGATGCTGGAAAACAGCTTTGGTATGGAAGCGGAAGCGAAAAACGTCTGGGCGGCAATGCAGGGCGTGTTTGCCGACGGCTACTCTACCGCCGACCTATCCAAACCCGGCAGTGGCATCACCATGATCAGCACGGTTGAATTTGGCGACAAAGTGGTGGCAAAGCTACGGGAAATGCCTAAGGTCTAATAAGGGCTTGCCATACGATAACGCGGCGTAGGCTGCGTTATCTTTGCTTTTACAAGCCTCGTATACCAGTTGCTGGTATTAACGTCAAGGACGGGTGATTAAAACAGTATCCGCCGCGACGCCTACTTTTTCGAAAATGCTTTAGTCCCTTACCCACTCTTCAACCAAACGGCTGGGTATATGCGGCGATTCGCTGGATTGCGGGTGGTTTTTGCCGGCGATGACGCAATAGATCACCCGCAGGGTGTCTGCCAATAATAACCAGGTGATCAGCATAAATAAGCTGGTTAAACCGGCGTTCAAGTAGTCGTTGAAAATCAAATGCGGTGCATTTTTGACTTGCTCGGCTGGGAGAGCGCCGTTGGCAAGTCTGGCGGATAAATCTGCGGCATGCGATAAAAATCCCACCCGCAAATCGGCGGCAAACAATTTTTCCCAAGCGGCGGTGCTGGTGACGATAATCAACCAGGCCAAGGGTGTTGCCGTGACCCACACATATTTCAGTTTGTCCGACTTCACCAATATCGTGGTGCCCACGCATAAGGCTATTGCCGCCAGCATCTGGTTGGCGATGCCGAACAAGGGCCACAGACTGTTGATGCCGCCTAAGGGATCGATAGTGCCCATGTACAGAAAATAACCCCAAGCCCCGACCACCACAGCGCTGGTCAACAGTATGCTGGGATAGCTGTTGGTTTTAGGCAAACCAACATTGCTCAGAATATCTTGCAGCATGAAGCGGGCGACGCGGGTGCCGGCGTCGAGCGTAGTCAAAATAAACAAGGCCTCGAACATGATGGCAAAGTGATACCAGGCCGCCAGCAGATGCTCGCCGAATACTTGCGCAAACAAACTGGCCATGCCCACCGCCAACGATGGCGCGCCGCCGGTGCGGGCGAACAAGGTGGATTCGCCCATGGTGTTGGCTAGAGTCTGCATCTGCTCGACGTCGACCGGAAAGCCCCAACTGCTGATCTTGGCGACCGCGTCCACCGCTTCCTTGCCGACGATGCCGGCCGGGCTGTTGATCGCGAAATACACGCCTGGCTCTAAAACTGAGGCGGCGATCATCGCCATAATCGCAACGAAGGATTCCATCATCATCGCCCCATAGCCGATGAAACGGGCGTCTTGCTCGTTAGCCAGCAGTTTGGGTGTGGTGCCGGAGGAAATCAAGGCATGAAAGCCGGAAATGGCCCCGCAGGCGATGGTAATAAACACGAACGGAAACAATTTGCCGCCGAAGATAGGCCCGCTGCCGTCAATGAACTGGGTCAAGGCCGGCATTTTCAATTCCGGGCGCAACACCACAATGGCAATCGCCAGCGCGCTGATGGTGCCGAGTTTCATGAACGTGGATAAATAGTCTCTTGGTGCCAGCAAAAGCCAGACTGGCAACACTGCAGCGGCAAAGCCGTACAAAATCACCATCAATGCCAGTTGTGGGGCGTCGTAATCGAACCAACCACGGATGGTCGGATTGTCGTCGATCCAGCCGCCGCCGACTACGGCGAAAATCAACAGGGACACACCGATCAGAGTCGCTTCCGCAACGCGGCCCGGCCGCAACTGATTTAAATACAGACCCATCAACATCGCGATTGGAATAGTCGCGGCGACGGTAGAAGTGGCCCACGGGCTGTGTTTCATCGCATTGACCACCACCAAGCCCAACACCGCGATCAGGATCACCATGATTACCATCACGCCCAACATAGCGGCCGTGCCGCCGATATTGCCCAGTTCATCCTTGGCCATTTGCCCCAATGAGCGACCGTCGCGGCGCACCGAGAAGAACAAAGTGACAAAATCCTGCACGCAGCCGCCTAATACGGCGCCGATCAAAATCCACAACGTGCCCGGTAGGTAGCCGAATTGGGCGGCCAAGGTCGGCCCAATTAAGGGGCCAGGGCCGGCGATTGCCGCGAAATGGTGCCCGAACACCACCCATTTATGGGTAGGCATAAAGTCGCGGCCGTCGTCGAAACGCTCTGCGGGAGTGGCGCGGCTTGGATCCAAGACCAAAACTTTGGTCGCGACAAATGCGCTATAGAAACGATAACCCAGCGCGTAGATGCAAAGCGCCGCGACGATCAACCACATGCTATTGATGCTTTCGCCGCGTTGCAAAGCAATGCCGCCGACGGCGAAGGCGCCGGTCAGGGCGACGCAAGCCCAGAAAAAAATGGACGGTACTTGTTTGTTGGGGCCAGACATGGCGGGTTCCTTTGGATTGTAATCGGTGTGCTGCGTGATAGAGTTGGCAAAATGGTAGCATGCCAGCGTCAATTGCTGTTGGCGGATTCGCTTTGAAACCGGCTGTTTTGCCAGGTTTTACCCGTAATTCGCCATTGCAAACGGCTGGTTTTATTCAGCTGAATTGATCAGGGGTTAGCTACTAACGTGCCGGCGTATAATAACGGCTTGGTATCCACTACAGATAAAGGAGGACGAGAATATGAACAGAACTATTTTCAGCGGCTTATGTTTGGCAGCGATGGCGTTAATGCCGTTTAGCCTGGCTTTCGCGGAAGCCCAACCGACTGCTAAACCCGAACATGGCGAATACCGCGATTGGCGTTTGCTGGGTGTGTCTTTACGCCACGATAAAAACAGCATGCGGGCCATTGTCGGTAACCATGTGGCTATCGCAGCCGCGCGTGCAGGTAAGGTCAAACCTTGGCCGGACGGCAGCATCATTGCCAAAATTAAGTGGGGCGAAAGAAAGCATCCGAACTGGGAACAAGCGACTGTGCCAGGCGAATTCACTGCGGCGGAAGCGATGGTGAAAGACAGCAAGAAATACGCTGAAACCGGCGGTTGGGGCTTCGGTATCTGGGAAGGCAAAACCTTAAAAATGCTGGATCAGGAAAAATCCGCACCGTGTTTTGCTTGCCATATGCCCATGAAAGACAGCGATTACGTTTATACCCTGCCTAATCTGCAATAAACGCGGTATTTTATGACGAGAGGCGGTTCATTCGCCTCTGGTTGGGCTGCCCATCAAGCTGCGGACATGAGCGGCAACACTGTTAGCTAATGCGCTTAGATTGTATCCGCCTTCCAATGCCGAAATGATTCGCCCCTGGCAGCAGGCATTGGCGATGCACAGCAATTCATCGGTAATCCAGCGATAGTCGTCTTCCATCAGGTCCAGCGATGCCAAAGGATCGTCTTTATGGGCGTCGAAACCCGCGGAAACCAAAATCAATTCGGGCTTGAAGGTTTTCACTGCCGGCAAAATGGACTGGCGATATTTATCCCGAAACACCTCGCCGCCGCTGCCGGTGGGTAGAGGAATGTTGATAACGTTCCCGACACCGCTTTCCGAGGGATGGCCGCTGCCGGGGTAATGCGGCCATTGATGACTGGAAGCATACAGCACTTGCGGCTGATCGCAAAAAGCCGCTTGGGTGCCATTGCCGTGGTGCACGTCAAAGTCCACGATGGCGATCCGGGTCAGGCCGTAGCGGCTGCGGGCATACTCGGCGGCAATCGCAATATTGTTGAACAGGCAAAATCCCATCGCATAATCCGGCATGGCATGGTGGCCGGGAGGGCGGGTGGCGCAAAAGGCCCTGGCGTTTTGATCGGTGCAAATTCTATCGACGGCATCGCAGACTGCAGCCACGGCCCGCAGAGCTGCTGGTTTGGACCCGGGCGATACCACGGTATCCGCGTCAAAATTGGCGTAACCTTGTTCAGGAATGGTTGCTAGCACTTTCGCTATCATGGCCTTGCTGTGTACCAGGCCAATCTTATCGAGAATGTCGGCGGGAATGTCGACTGTGATTCTTTGCAATGGCGCAAATTCGGGTGCCGACAAGGCTTGTTCGATCACATGCAGCCGGTCAATGCTCTCTGGATGGGCTACGCCGGTGTCGTGGCCCAAAAAATCCGGGTGACTATAGTAAAGTGTGCGCATAAGCTTACTCCTGCGGATGTTGCTTAAAGTCGTATCTTTATCGGATTGGCTTCGGCAGTGTATATCCCTCGCGTAAATATATCTATAAATATTAAGTGTTTAGACAATTCTTATTGAGCTGAGTTTTTGCGCGAGAGCATAGCGGCGCTGGGGTTTTCGTGGGTAATCAAAGACGGCAAATGATGGTATCGGCCGTGAAAAAGCTTTGCAGGAATCGCTTGGCCTCAAGCGATTCCGCATGATTTGGATTTAAAAAATTGGCTTTGAATGGGTTTTCAAAGTTCTCTGGTCTGACTGAAATGAATGTCCGGCCAGCGCTCTTCGGTCAATTGCAAATTCACCCGGCTGCTGGCCAGATAAACCAAATAGCCACCGCCATCTTCGGCAAGGTTTTCGAAGGCCTTGTTCTTAAACTCTTCCAGTTTGGCCGGATTTTTCGCGCTGACCCAACGCACGGTATTGATCGGCGAAACGTCGTAAGCACATTCCACGTTGTATTCGTTTTTGAGACGATGGGCGGTGACGTCAAACTGCAAAATACCGACCGCGCCCAGGATTAAATCGTTGTTTTTCAGTGGCCGGAACAACTGAGTAGCCCCTTCTTCGGTTAATTGAATCAAACCTTTTTGCAGTGCTTTGGCACGCAGCGGATCTTTTAATACCACGCGGCGAAACAATTCCGGCGCAAAGTAAGGGATGCCGCCGAATTTCAAGACTTCGCCTTGGGTGAAGGTGTCGCCAACCTGAATAGTGCCGTGGTTATGCAAACCTATGATGTCGCCGGCATAAGCTTCCTCGACGTTTTTACGGCTGTCCGCCTGAAAAGTAATGGCGTTGGCAACCTGGATGTTTTTACCGATGCGCACATGATTGACCTTCATGCCTTTATCGAATTTGCCCGAACAGATTCTTAAAAACGCCACACGGTCGCGGTGCGCCGGGTCCATATTGGCTTGGATTTTAAACACAAAGCCGGTGAATTTTTCTTCATCGGGCATCACTTCGCGTTGCTCGGCTTGACGTGATCTAGGGCCAGGGGCGTATTCCGCAAAAGCGTCCAGCAGTTCGATGATGCCGAAGTTATTGATCGCCGAACCGAAAAACACCGGGGTTTGTTGACCCGCCAAATATTTCGCGTGATCGAACTCGTGACTGGCACCTTTTACCAATTCAATCTCGTCGCGCAATTCTTCCGCCTGATAACCCAGCAATTCGTCGAGCTTGGGATTGTTCAAGCCTTTAATGACTTCGGCCTTGGCGATACGACCGCCGTGGTGCGGACTGAACAGCAAAATTTCGTCTTTATACAGCTGATAAACCCCTTTAAAGCGCTTGCCCATACCGATTGGCCAGGTCATCGGCGTGCATTGAATTTTCAGCACGCTTTCGACTTCGTCGAGCAGTTCGATAGGCTCACGGCCTTCGCGGTCCAACTTGTTGATGAAGGTCAGGATCGGTGTATCCCGTAGCCGGCAGACTTCCATCAATTTGATGGTTCTATCCTCTACGCCTTTCGCCACGTCGATCACCATCAACGCCGAGTCTACGGCTGTTAATGTCCGGTAAGTATCTTCGGAAAAGTCTTCGTGGCCCGGGGTGTCCAGCAAATTGATAATGCAATCGTTATGCTCGAACTGCATCACCGAGGTGGTCACGGAAATCCCCCGCTCCTTCTCCATCTCCATCCAGTCGGAGGTGGCATGGCGCGCCGCTTTGCGACCTTTGACCGAACCGGCTAACTGAATAGCACCGCCGAACAGCAGCAATTTTTCAGTGATGGTGGTTTTACCAGCGTCGGGGTGGGAGATGATGGCAAAAGTGCGGCGCCGCTTGTATTCAGGGAATTCCATTGATTGTTTTATTTGAATTTGCATAGTTGTGTACGCGGTGACGTACACAAAATTAAAAGTACACTTCCGACAATGCGCTAGGTGTTGCCGGAAAATCTTGGAATTATATCGTAGATTCTTCCCAGGCGATGACGTCGTCCGAATCCTCGAATTGCCTCACGTTAAAAGTAACCAAGGGGGGTAATTAAAAGCGGGTCGTCAACTTAGATTATCGGTTGGTTTTTGCCATGCGCAGCTTGGTTTATCGCAGGACGAATGGTTAAACAGCCCATGGCTATCGGTGTTCTGCACACAAGGCTTAGCTTCAGGAGGTTGGCCGGCCATCTAGGGGGATATTCGGCCAATTCGCTATTAATCGCCACCACCACCTTTTTTAACCATCATGCCCTTACTCGGGTTATAGCCCATGATCGCCGCGCCCATAAACAGCAAAAACGCCGCGCCGGTAAAGAGTAAGGCCTGTTGATTAAACTGCTCGTACAAAGCAAAACGAATCAACTCCACCGCTTGCGAGAACGGGTTGTATTGGGCCAGGGTTGACAACAATTCGCTGGACTCCTTGATCTTCCACAACGGATACAAAGCGGTGGACATGAAGAACAGCGGGAAAATTACGAAATTCATCACCCCGGCAAAGTTCTCCAATTGTTTGATGAACGAAGACAGCAGCAAACCCAATGCCCCCAACATCATGCCGGCGAGTACCAGTGCCGGCAAAATCCAGACATAGCCCATCAGTGGCGCCTGAATGTCGTAAAGCCAGGCAATGCCCAGGAAGGCGTAAGATTGCAGCACGCCCACCGCAGTCCCGGCGATCAGCTTGCTGCACAATAAAAACCAACGCGGTAACGGACACACCATCAACATACGCATACTGCCCATCTCCCGGTCGTAAACCATGGACAGCGAACTTTGCATGCCGTTAAACAGCAAGATCATGCCCAATAAACCGGGGGTGATGTAAACCTCGTAAAGGATATAAGTCTCGTAGGGCGGCGCGATGGCTATGCCCAACGCGGCGCGAAAGCCGGCGGCGAAGACGAACAGCCACACCAGCGGCCGCACCAAAGCGGAGACAAAGCGTTCGCGCTGATGTAAAAAACGCAGCAGTTCGCGGCCGACGATGCCAAGCGTTGCCCGCCAGTAATGTAAAACCCTCATGCTTGCGGCCCCTGAGTCAGTTTTTGGAATACCTGGCCGGGATCCGCCCAACCGGTGGTCTGCAATATCTCCGAGAGTTTGCCGCTGGCTTTGACCTGCCCCTTGTGTAAAACAATCAAGCTATCGTCGGCGGCAATCTCGTCAATCAAATGCGTGGCCCACAGCACGGCTAGATTTTGCTGTTTCACCAAGTCATGTACATGACTAACAATAGCCTGCCGGCTGGGCATATCCAGTCCAACCGTCGGCTCGTCTAGCAGCAGCAAACTGGGCTTGTGCAGCAAAGCTCTTGCGATTTCCACTCGGCGCTTGTGGCCGCCATTCAATTGCCTGACCTTTTCGCCGCGGCGTTCGAACATAGCCAGACGCTCCAGCTCTTCTTGGATACGCTTATCGGCGGCTTTGCGGCCGATGCCGTGTAAAGCCGCGTGATAGCGCAGATTTTGTGTGACCGATAAATCAGGGTCCAAAGTAGTCTGCTGAAACACCACACCCAAGCGCGCCAAAGCTTGCAAACTTTGCTTTTTTAGATCAAAACCGCACAGCTCAATGCGCCCTTCCCTGGCATCGTAAAGCCGAGTGATCAAGGAAAACAGCGTGCTTTTGCCTGCACCGTTAGGGCCGAGCAAGATGGTGCATTCGCCTGACTGCACGTTAAAACTCACGGCATCCAGCGCTTTTTTCGCGCCGTAAGCAAAACTCAGGTTTTCGACGGCCAACGCATTCCCGGTCATGGTTTAACCGCCACGCCCCAAGGGTAACGACCCACCGCTACCGATTTGGTCACTTTATGGTTTTCCAGATCGATGATCGACACGTCATTACTAACGCCATTGGTGGTGTATAGACGTTTTTGATCCGGCGAAAACGCTAGATTCCAAACCCGTTGCCCCACCAGCAAAAACTTCTCCACTTTATAGGTTTGGGCGTTGATCACCGCGACGCGATTGGCTGGCCCCATCGCCACGTAACCGTAGCGGCGCTCCTTATCGACCGCGATGCCCACCGGCTGAATCTGATCGCTACTGACACCTTGTACGTCCAGTTTGATGTTCTGCACGATCTGTTTGGATGCCGCATTGATAATCGTCAGCGTGCCGGCCATTTCCGAAGTAGCCCACAATTGCTGGCTATCGTCGGTAAACGTCACCGCGCGCGGCCGCGGATCGACCAGCGTGTTATCCGCAATTTGCCGAGTATTGGTATCGATCCAGTGCAGCATATTGGTGGTTTCCGACGCACTGATGGTCCATTTGTTATCCGGACTGACTGTAATGCCTTCCGGCTCCACACCTACCTTGATCTTGCCAACGGCTTTTTTTGCGGCGATGTCGATTACCGTTACTTCCGCATCATCTTCATTAGACACATACATAAATTTGCCGTCCGGGCTTAACGCGAACGTTTCAGGGTCTTCGCCGGATGGAAGTTTGCCCGTTTCCTTCAGCGTTTCGGAGTCGATCATGCGGATGGTGTTGTCGTCGCTGGTCGCAACGAACAAGGTCTTGCCGTCCTTACTTATCGCTATGCCGCGTGGCCGCTGGCCGACCGGCAGTGTTTTCAGCAGCTTGCCTTCGACGGGATCGAGCACGGCAATGGCGTTATCTTTTTCCAGCGTGACGAATACGGTCTCGGCTTGCGCGGCCGTAGCCAATAAGACGGCGGCCATTCCGGTCATTTTTATCGGGTGCATAAATTTATCCTTGGTATGCCTGATGTCATTTTACTGATCTAGTTGCTAACGAGAATTTGCGTTTCACAAACAAATCGATGTAGTTAGCGGGGTGAATAGCCATAACACGCTACTTCACAAAAATACCCTCTCCTAGAGTTGGGAAGTTTAACCCGAAGCTCGGCGGGATTACATCCTTTCGCCAACAGGGAAATTATCCCTATTTAACCCGACTATTGAATATCGTCACTCCCGTTTCAATGGCAATCACAGCTAAACCAATTGGCCCGGTTAATAGCGATATCTTTCGCCTGAGTCCGGGCCCAGCTTGAGCAATCACTTCACACCCAAAAAAAATCACTGAGACCTGTACGCTAGAACAATACCGAACTGCCTACCATCAGGGCGAAGATACACACAACGCTCGCCATTTGTTGATTGCATCGCAAAATCATAAAAAGAAAGTTGCCAAAGAATTAATTTGTAGCCGCAAGATTTCACAAATGGCCGTCGATATTCACTTTGGATTAACAAGGACATAGAAATGAAATTTTATCTGATAACGGAAGACCAACTGGAAAACCTCGAAAAAAAGCACGATTCATTGCTTAAAACCGGAACCATGTGCGATCTTATGCTGGACATCGCGGCGCATGCCGACGATTTTCAAACCTTCGATGCGGCGTTGGAAATGGCCAACAGTGAATTGGATAGATTGGAACTGTTTTTCGATACCTACGATTTAGTGTGAACCTGCTCCGCATATCTCTGACTTTAGCGAGGCCAGTCGAAACCCAAGGCCTGTTTGATGACAGCCACTTAGGTTGGCGTCTCAGAGAATTGAGTTTGCGACGCCTAATCAATGCCGATTCTGCGTCCGCCAGTTTTCGACGATGCCTTCCACATCCAGATCGTCCGGGCCTTCGCGCCAGCTGGTGTAGTAATCGACATCGTTACTCTTCGGTTCCGGATTGGGCCGGTAGATTTGTACTCTGGTCGGTAATGGCGCGGCCTCGCCAAGCACTAACGCTTCCCCCCGGCCGAGGGAGCTGAGAATATCGGCCAAGTCGCCTTCGGCCTCCGGTACCAAGCCGCGAATGTATTGCTGGTCGTCCGGGTTGGTGGTGCGCAGGCAAATGAAGGAGCTGCATTGTGCCAGCATGGTTTCCGACAATTCGGTGGGTCGCTGACTGACTACGCCGATGGACACGCCATATTTACGACCTTCCTTGGCGATCCTTTCCATCATTTTCTTGGTGCCGTCGAATTGGCCGCCTTTTTCGCGCGGGATATAGGCATGCGCTTCTTCGCAGATTAGCGTGATCGGAAATTCGCGGCGGCGCGGGTTCCAGTAGTTGAATTCATACGCCAGCCGCCCAACTTGCGCAGACACCGCCGGCCGCACGTCGGTCGGTACGGAGCTAAGATCGACCACGGTAATGTTGGCTTTTTTTTGTCCCAGACCGACAAATTGCCTGAGTAAATCCGCCATGCTGGCCGAGTTGTTGCGCTTTTTGGGTTTCAATAAAAAGTCGTAACGCACGTCATTGAAACGGCTCTGCATCGTCACCAGAAACTCATCGAACTGGCCAAATAAGGCCCCCTTGGTTTTACCGAAATCCTTACGTTCTTCGTTGGCGGCCTTGAATTGCATATACATTTCCGCCAATGAAAAATAAATCGGCGTGTCTATCGATACCACTCCTAGGCCAATGGCTTTGGCTTCCTTGCGCTTCAGCTGTTGCAGCACTTCGCGCATGAACGACATTTGCATCGAAGCGCCTCTGTCGTCTCTATCGATAAACAAGTCCACCAACTCGGCATACGACATCATCCAATACGGCATCTCCAAATCCATCGCATCCACGTAGTTGACCTGCTCTTCGGGAAACGCCGATTCGATACTGCCGTCCGGGCGCTTCCAGCAATATTCGCCGTGTAGATCCAGCATGATCATATGGGTTTTCGGCATCGCCCGCATCGTGTGCTGAATCAAGCTGGTCACCGTCCAGGATTTACCGGAGCCGGATTGGCCGATAATCGCAAAATGCCGGCCAAACAACGCGCGCGGGTCCAGGCTCAGGTGATAATCCTTATGACTCGCTAACTGCCCAATAAAAAATTCGTAATCGCGGAATTTGGAAAAAATGGCGTTGATTTCGCTCAGCCCAACAGCATACACCGCCGCACCGGGCGTCGGGTAATGGCGGACGCCGCGAATGAACACATTGCTTTCATTCAACTCGCCGACCGGAATCAAGGCAATAAAGCGGTCGGTAGCGCGATTGCCGGCAGCGTCAAAACGGTCCCGTTCCCACATTTTGAATACCAGCGCGAGCACGCCGATATGCGACTGGCGGATCACCACATAGGAACCGATATGGCCGGCCAGGATTTCTTCATCGCCGAGCTTGATGATAGGCGCCGCTGTCGAATGTTCTTCGGTAATACGGGCATCCATACCGTCGCCTCTGACTTCGGTTAAATGGCCGATCAGGATATTTTGCGTTTGCTGCGTCATGATGTTCTCTCTGGTAAAGCCGCTGGGCTAAGCTTAGACGATTTTTAAGGTCCGTCCCGACCACAACAGTCTATTCATTCGTCTGGGACAGAGCAGCGGTTTTGCGCCAAAATGGCAAACAAATCCCTACAAACGCGACAACATGGCGCCACGCCCTTAATAGTAAGTCGTTGAACATTTGGCACTTTTGACTGACAAAGCCTTACGGTCTGATTATTGCTGTCATCAAACCGGCATCATTTAATATTGCACAAGAGGTGAATATGAAAATCGGCATACCCAAGGAAATCAAACCTAACGAAAATCGGGTATCGGTGGTACCGTCCGGCGTTGCCGCGCTTGTGAGCGCCGGCCATAGCGTCACGATGGAGAGCGGCGCCGGCGTTGGCGCCGGCTTTGAAGACGCGCTATATAAAGCCGCCGGCGCACAGTTGGTGGACGGTCCGGAACCTGTATGGGACTCCGCTGAGATGATTATCAAGGTCAAGGAACCGATAGAACCCGAATGGTCGCGGATTCGTCCCGGACAAACCCTGTTCACCTATTTTCATTTTGCCGCCAATCGCCCGCTAACTGAAGCACATTTGGCATCCGGCGCTACCTGTATCGCCTACGAGACCGTGCAGTTGCCGACCGGCGAACTGCCCTTGCTGACCCCAATGTCGGAAGTGGCCGGCCGGCTGGCGGTGCAGGAAGGCGCGCATTACCTGGAAAAACTCTATGGCGGCCGCGGCATGCTACTGGGCGGCGTACCGGGGGTATTGCCGGCCAAAGTCTTGATCTTGGGCGGCGGGGTGGTCGGCACGCAAGCGGCAAAAATGGCGGCGGGTTTAGGCGCGCAAGTCACGGTGATGGATTTGTCGCTGGAACGCCTGCGTCAGCTCAGTGATATTTTGCCGGCCAATGTGCAACTGCTGTTTTCCAGCCGGCACGCCGTTCTGGAGCAAATCCGCACCGCGGACCTGGTCATCGGCGGCGTGCTGGTCACGGGGGCGGCCGCGCCCAAGCTGATCCGCGCCGACGATTTAAAATCGATGCAACCCGGCTCGGTCATCGTCGATGTCGCGGTGGACCAGGGCGGCTGCGTGGAAACCACCCACCCCACTACCCACGCCGAGCCGATTTATGTCATCGACAATGTCGTGCATTATGCCGTTGCCAACATGCCCGGCGCTGTACCGCGCACTTCGACCCTGGCCTTAACCAACGCCACCCTGCCCTATGCTCTGCAACTCGCCAATAAAGGCTGGCAACAAGCATTGCGGGACAATTCGGCGTTACTGAAAGGCTTGAATATCGTGGGCGGTAATGTTACTTGCCAAGGGATTGCCGATGCGTTTGGTTTTAATTATTTGCCGCCGGAGCAGTTCCTGAGCTGAACCCATCGCCCAGACCGGCCAAAATAATTTGTAAATATCCCCCGGCAAAACCGGGGGATTCATATTCCCGCTTAATTCTACGTTGTCAGACGCTGAAAGGTGTGCATGATTTGGTCTGGGATTGCCAAAATCGGGTCACCACAGATGGGGCCGAGCCTAACATCCACGGCACTGGACACTCGCTTCCGCACTGGGATCAAGACATTTGCTCAAATCCCAAAAAGTAAAGTTAAGCTGTGTTGGGACGACTCAACGCGCTTTATCGGGTTATCAATTCGAAACCCACTCCGCGCCTTGGCTCAGATCACTTTAGAAAACTGCTGCTGTTTCTGCGCCAGGTATTTATCAAACACCATGCAGATATTGCGGATCAACAGGCGGCCGGCGGTGGAGACTTGAATGCCGTCAGCGGTTAAATCCAGTAAACCGTCGGCTTTCATCAGCCTCAGGTGTTCCAGCTCGGGCGCAAAATACTCGGCAAAATTAATAGCAAACTCGGTTTCGATTTTGCTGAAAGTCAGTTCGAAGTGGCAAATCAGTTGGGTGATTACCGCCCGGCGCAATTTGTCGTCTTCATCCAGATCCACGCCGCGAAACACCGGCAATTTGCCTTGGGAAATGGCGGCGTCGTATTCGTCCAGTTCCTTGTAATTTTGCATGTAAGCATCGCCGACCCGGCCGATGGAGGTCACGCCCAAACCCACCAAGTCGCAATCGGAATGGGTCGAATAGCCCTGGAAGTTGCGGTACAACTTGCCTTCGCGTTGCGCCACCGCCAGTTCGTCGTCCGGTTTGGCGAAGTGGTCCATGCCGATGTAGACATAGCCGGCATCGGTGAGTTTTTGCCCGACCATTTGCAGGATTTCCAGTTTCACCGTCGGCGTTGGCAAATCGGCGTCATTGATTTGCCGCTGGGTTTTGAAGCGGCTGGGCATGTGGGCGTAGTTGAAGATCGAAAATCGATCCGGCGCGTAGGCCAGCACTTGCTCCAGTGTGCGGGCAAAAGTCTGCTCGGTTTGCAACGGCAGGCCGTAGATCAAATCGATATTAGTCGACCGAAAGCCTTCCTTGCGCGCCGCTTCCAGTACAGCAAAGGTTTGTTCCTTGCTTTGCAGGCGGTTGACGGCTTTTTGCACGTCCGGATCGAAATCCTGCAAGCCTAAACTGATGCGGTTAAAACCAAGTTCGCGCAGCTGGGCGATGGTCAGGTCGTTGGTTTCGCGCGGGTCCACCTCTATCGAGTATTCGCCGCTGTCGTCGTCATGCAAATTGAAATGCTCGCGGGTGGTCTCCATCAAGCGTTTCATTTGCTGGTAATTCAAAAATGTCGGCGTGCCGCCGCCCCAATGCAGCTGATTAACCAGCCGACTCTTGTCGAACAACGCACCTTGCATCGCCACTTCCCGGCACAAGTTGTCCAGATAAGGGACGGCATGCGCACGGTTTTTGGTGACGATCTTGTTACAGGCGCAATAAAAACACACGGTGTCGCAAAACGGGATGTGAAAGTACAGCGACAGCGGCCCACCGCCGGCGTTGGATTTTTGAATATGCTGCAGATACTCGGCTTCGCCGAAGCCCTCGTGCAATTCCAGAGCGGTGGGGTACGAGGTGTAACGCGGCCCGGACTTGTCGTAGCGTTTGATCAAGTCCAAGTCGAATTGAATTGATTGGTCCATTACTGTACTTCTTGATTGATGGTGATGCCGACGCTGGGATTAGCCGAGCTTAAATCCACTTCAGCAGTGCCGAGCAAATCGCCGGCTTGCGGCATCGCGTTACCGGTTTTGGAGATTCGGGCAACGATGCGCAACTGTTTGAAATCGGCCAGATGGGTTTGCGGTTGCATCGCCATGCTGTCGTTCAATACCACGCTGGCTGGTAAATCAGAAACCTGTTTACGGACGATGGCCAGCGGCATTTTTGGACCGTTGACGGCCTGGGCATAGATAAACACGGTGTGTTGCGGTTCCGCTTTGGCTTTGACTGCCGCATCCAATTCGACTTTCACAGTAATATCGATAGCAGCCGCCGATGATGCCGGCGCTTGCGGTTTTTGCTGCTCTGCTTCAGCCATTTGTATCATTTTTTTCAATTGCGCCTGGGACTCGTCGTCGGCAGGCAGCAGAGCGGATAATTTCTTCCAATGCGTAATTGCCTGGGCAAAATCCCCGGCTTCCGCTTTAGCCATGCCGGCCAACCATAAGGCGGTGTGGTCTTCCGGCACCAGCTTTAAGGCTCTTTCCACCAGCTCGCTTGGTTCGCCGTCCATTTGGCCGTTACGCGCCATCGACAAGGCATCGGCGTAATGCAGCATGACGGCCGGCTCGTTGGGTTTACGGCGATTCAGTTCGGCAAATACGTTGGCGGCATCCTGATATTGCTGCGCGTAAACATAAGCACGGCCCAACATCATCCAGCCTTCCAAATCTTCCGGATGCTGTTTTAGACGCTCTATCAGTTTGTTGACCATGCTTTTGACATTGTCGGCCACTTTTTGATTGTTAGCCGCCAATTCGGCTTTGACCAGGGCTTGCGGCTCGCCGAGCAAGCCATATAAAAACAGACTTAACAGCGGTAGCGTAATAGCGACGACAGGCACCATCCAACGACCGGATTTGGCGCTGGGCACGGCCGGCACATCGTCTTCCAGGTCATCCAGCAGAGTCAGTTGCAATTCGCGATACTGGGCATCGTATTGCGCTTGCGTCAATGCGCCGTTTTGCAATTGCAGTTTAAGTTCGGCCAATTGCTGGCGAGCGATCGCGGTATTGCGCTGCTCGCCATCGGCATAGCGTAGCGGCGTTTTCTTGAACAGCGGCGGCAGCAACACCAACAACGCCAGCACGATTAAACCGGCTATCACTAGCCAAAACTCAAGATTCACGAGTCGTCACCTTTTTCCAAAATGCTGTTTAGCTTGGCTTGTTGCTCTTTCGTTAGCGATTGGTCCTCGCTGGTACTGGTTTTGCTGCGCAACACCCAGACCGTGGCCAAGCCGATGACCAGGAACAGCACCGGCCCCAACCAGAGCAGCATGGTTTTCAGTTTCAAGGCTGGTTTGTACATCACAAAATCGCCGTAGCGGTCGGTCATGAAATCGACGATGTCTTGCCGGGATTTACCTTGTTGCAGCATTTCGTAAACTTGCCGGCGCAAGTCCTTGGCCAGATCGGCGTTGGAATCGGCGATGGTTTGATTCTGGCAAACCAGGCAACGCAGTTCAGAAATCAAGGTTTGATAAGCTTGTTCCTGCTCGGGTTGTTTGAAGTCACGGTATTCGATTTCGGCTTGGGCTTGAAACACAAACAACGACAAGATCAAGGCATGGAGCGTTTTCATGCGCTTTCGGCCTCCAGTTTTTCAATCAACGGCAGGAAAATGCTTTCCAGTTCGCCGGGCTGGACCGGACCGGTATGTTTGTAGCGCACCACGCCGCGTTTATCGATCACGAAGGTTTCCGGTACGCCGTAGACGCCATAATCGATACCCACGCGGCCATCGGTGTCCATCACGCTGACGTTATAAGGGTTACCGTGTTTGCTCAGCCAGGTGTTGGCAGCCTGCGCTTCGTCTTTGTAGTTCAAACCTACCAGCAGCACTTTGTTTTGCTTGGCCAGCTCGATCAATAAGGGATGTTCTTCGCGGCAGGATACGCACCAGGATGCCCAGACATTCAGTAACCAGACTTTGCCTTTAAAATCGGCTTGGCTCAGGCGTTGCCCAGGTGTCGCCAAAATCGGCAAATTAAAGGCCGGCGCCGGTTTGTCTATCAGTGGCGAGGGGATTTCGCGGGGATTGAGTTTTAATCCAATCACCAAAAAAACCGACAGGGCGATAAACAACAGCAGCGGTAACAGATATTTCATTAATTTTACGCGAGAGGCTTGTTAAGCAAACGATAGCGGCGGTCGCTGGCGGCAATCAGGCCACCCAGGGCCATGAACACCCCGCCCATCCAGATCCAACGAATGAAGGCTTTGTAGTAAACCCGCAAGCTCCAGGCGCCTTGTTTATCCAAAGGCTCACCCAAGGCCACGAATAGATCGCGGAACACACCGGCGTCGATAGCGGCTTCGGTCATCGGCATGGTTTGCACCCGGTACACCCGCTTTTGCGGCGATAACTCAGCAACAGTGGCACCGTTATGACTGACAGTCAGATAGCCTTGCTCGGCGCGGTAATTCGGCCCTTCGGTGCTTTTCACGCCATGGAATTGGAATACGTATCCAAATAAATCCAGGGTTTCTTCCGGTGCCAAACGCACGTCGCGTTCGATGCTGTATACAGAGGTAAAGGTAATACCGATCACGAACACCGCGATGCCAAGATGCGCCAAGGTCATGCCGTAAAAACCGGCTGGAATTTGTTTCAGGCGCTCGATTGACCAGCTTTGCAGGCGTTGTTTGAACGCGAGGCCGGTGATCGCCAAAGTCCATAAAGCCAGGCCGGTACCCAAAGCCGCGCCCCAGGAATAAAACGGCATCAACAGAGGTGTGAGTAACGCCAAGCCGATAGAAGCGGCAATCAGCCAGCGTACCCGTGAGCCTAAGGCTTTCAAATCGTCGCTTTTCCAGCGCATCAACACACCCAAGCCAACTACCAAGGCCAAAGGCGCCATCAGCGGAATAAACACCGCATTGAAATACGGCGGACCAACCGACAATTTTCCCAAGCCCAAAGCATCGACCACCAAGGGATACAAAGTACCCAGCAAAATGCTGGCGGCTGTCACGACCAGTAATACATTGTTGACCAGCAATACCGATTCCTTGGAAACCAATTCAAAACGGGCATGGCTTTTAACTTGCGGCGCACGAATCGCATACAACAACAGCGAACCGCCGACTACCACGGCCAAAAAGATCAGGATAAACAAACCCCGCGCCGGATCGCTGGCGAAGGCATGTACCGAGGTCAACACCCCGGAACGGACCAGGAAGGTACCGAGCAAACTCAAGGAGAACGCGAAAATCGCCAGCAGCACGGTCCAGGTTTTGAACACGCCGCGCTTCTCGGTAGCGGCCAGCGAGTGTATCAGCGCGGTGCCAACCAGCCAGGGCATGAACGAAGCATTTTCCACTGGGTCCCAAAACCACCATCCGCCCCAACCCAATTCGTAATAAGCCCACCAACTGCCCAGCGTGATGCCCAGCGTCAAAAACATCCAGGCGATATTGGTCCAGGGCCGCGACCAGCGCGCCCAGGCGGCGTCCAGCCGTCCTTCCAGCAACGCCGCGATGGAAAACGCGAAGGCTACCGAGAAGCCGACATAGCCCATGTAAAGCATCGGCGGATGTATCGCCAAACCGGGGTCTTGTAGCAACGGATTCAGGTCGCGGCCTTCGGCAGGGTACGGGAACAAGCGTTCGAAGGGATTGGAAGTCAGCAATAAAAACAGGATAAAGCCGATGCTGACCAAGCCCATCACTCCGAGGACCCGAGCCCGGGTGGCATCGGGGATATGCGCACTGAATGCCGCGACCAGCGCGGTCCAGATCGCCAAAGTCAAAGCCCACAGCAACAAGGAACCTTCGTGCGCGCCCCACACCCCGGAAACCAGGTAGATCAGCGGCAAGGCGGTATTGGAGTTTTGCGCGACATAAGCCACCGAAAAATCGTGGCTGATGAAGCTGGCGGTCAAACAGCCGTAAGCCACGCCCATGAACAGCAATTGCCCGAAGGCAGCGGGTCTGGCGACATGCACCCAGCCGGTAATAGACTTTCCGGCGCCGAAAATAGGCAAGATACCTTGTACAATTGCCATGCACAAGGCCAGAATCAAAGCGAAGTGACCAATTTCCGGGATCATGGTTGCGCCGCCGGTTTTTTCAGGCTGCCGGCCACTTCCGGCGGCATGTAGTTTTCATCGTGTTTGGCCAGCACTTCTTCCGCCACGAACACGCCGCGGCCATCCAGCGCCCCCTTGGCGACGATGCCCTGCCCTTCCCTAAATAAATCCGGCAAGATGCCCGAATATTCCACCGTCACTTCCTTTTCGAAATCGCTCAGTTTAAAGCGCACCAATAAATCGGCGTTGGGCCGCTCCACGCTGCCTTTAACCACCATGCCGCCCAAGCGAAACTGCGAATTAGCTGGCGCCTTGCCGGACGCCACATCGCTGGTCGAGAAAAAATACATCAGATTTTCGTTAAAGGCTTTTAGCGCAAAAGTTGCGGCCAATCCCAGCACCGCCAACATTAAAACGATCAATATCAAACGCTGTTTTCGTATCGGTTTCATCGTGCTTGCGTGCGTTTTTGTTTAATGGTGAGTTGCCGCAGTAACTGCTTGCGTTGCAGCACCGGCCAAACGATGTTGACGATCAATACCAGCGCGGTCACGCCATAAGCCGGCCAGACGTAGACGGCGTAACCGCCCATGTATAAAAAGCTTTCCCAGCTCATGCTTGTTTCTCCAGCAGCGCTTTCACCCATTGCGAGCTGGTTTCGCGCTTTAATAATTCCAGTTTTGCGGCCTGCAATACCGCGATCAAATAATAAAACTTGAAGGCCACTGCCATCAGCAACAGCGGCACCAGCATGCTGAGGTGAATGGAGGGCTTATCCATCTTGCTGACGGTAGGGCCTTGATGCAGCGTGTTCCACCATTCCACGGAATAATGGATGATGGGTACGTTGACGACACCCACCAACGCCAATATCGACACCGCCCGTGCCGCCGAGCGTTTATCCTCAATGGCGCCGTACAAACTGATCACCCCCAGATACTGAAACAACAGGATCAACTCAAAGGTCAAGCGCGCATCCCACACCCACCAAGTGCCCCACATCGGCTTGCCCCACAAGGAGCCGGTCACCAAGGCTACGAAGGTAAAACCGGCGCCGATCGGCGCGCTGGCGATCAGCATCACCTCGGCCAGTTTCATGCGCCAGACCAGCGCAATCCCGCCCATCACCGCCATCAGCACGTAAATGAACAAGGACATCCAGGCCGCCGGCACATGGATATAAATGATCCGGTAACTGTCGCCCTGCTGATAATCGGTCGGAGCCCGATACAAGCCCAGATAAAGGCCGGAAACCAACAAAATCAAAAAGATAATCGTCAACCAGGGAATGAACCGATCCGCCAAGGCATAAAAATGCGGCGGCGACGAGGTGCGGTGAAAAAACCGGCTAACCGGCGCAGGTATCCAAGACATCAATTAACACTCATTTTTAACGCGGCCGCTGTCGGCAGCGGCACCAATACCAGTGCCGACAACAACATGGCCAATAAAATATATAGTTGGGCGCCTACCGGCAAGCCGCTGGCGGCCCTATCGACAGCGCCACTAGCAAAGATCAACACCGGCACATACAAAGGCAATACCAATAAGGACAACAACATGCCGCCCCGGCGCAAACCGACCGTCAACGCCACGCCGATAGCGCCAATCAGGCTCAGAAGCGGCGTAGCTAAGATCAATGTCAGCCATAAAGTTCCCATCGCTTGCTGCGGTAATCCCAAAAACACCGCCAGCAGAGGCGCTACCAGCAATAATGGCAAACCGGTCACCAGCCAGTGAGCGATGATCTTGCCCAGCACCAATACCGATAAGGCATGCGAACTGAGCAGCATTTGCTCCAGCGAACCGTCCTCGAAATCGCTACGGAACAAACCATCCAGCGACAACAAGGCCGCCAACAAAGCGGACACCCATATCACGCCCGGCGCCATCGCTCGCAACAGATTAGGTTGCGCGCCGACCGCCAGCGGGAACAAGGTCACCACCAGCACGAAAAAAAACAGCGGATTGGCCATTTCGGCGCGGCGCCGAAACGCCAGCAACAAATCGCGGCGAATGATCGCCCAAAAAGCCTGGATTATTGGCATGCTTGCAGATGAATGCGTTGCAGATTAAGATCGGCCATGCTTAGATCGTGATGGGAGGTCAAAACCGCCATGCCTCCTTGCTCGATGTGTTCGGCCATCAGCGATTCTATCAATTTGATGCCTTGCCTATCCAGCGAGGTAAAAGGTTCGTCGAGTATCCACAGCAAGTTATGCGTGATCAATAACCGAGCCAGCGATAGCCGGCGCTTTTGGCCGGCCGACAAGGTATGTACCGGATTATCGTCAAAACCGGCCAATTGCACCTTGTCCAAGGCTTGCTCGATGTCATATTTGCCCGCACTACCCAGTGCCAGCGCAAACTTCAAATTTTCCAGCACCGTCAATTCCTTTTTTGTACCATCGGCATGACCGACATAAGCCATGTCATCGTAATAACTGCTGTCGGCAATTTTACTGCCGCACCAATAAATCTCGCCGGCATCGGCTTCCCTAAATCCGCACAGAATGCGCAACAACGAGGTCTTGCCGCTGCCGTTGGCGCCTTCCAACAGCAAGGTCTCGCCAGCGTGCAACGTGAAATTCAAATCGGAAAACAACAAGCGCTCATCGCGGAAACACGATAATTCACTGGCTTGCAGCGAAGCGTGTTGCGAGCTTTCCATTCATCCGTCCTGGGGTTGATCTGTTATGAGGGGCGCTATCTTATCATCAAGGCAGCCGGAGTTAGTAATTTGCCGACAGAGAAAATCTCCCCATTTATGCGATAATCGGGCTTGTTTCGACTGATCGCAAATACCGGAGATTTTGCATGACCGCATTGATAGGCATCATCATGGGTTCCACGTCCGATTGGGAAACCATGCAACATGCAGCGCAAACCCTAGAACATCTTGATATTCCGCATGAAGTGGAAGTGGTTTCGGCCCATCGCACCCCCGACAAGTTGTTTCAGTATGCGGAAACCGCGGAAGGCAAAGGTTTGGAAGTCATCATCGCCGGTGCCGGCGGCGCTGCGCATTTGCCGGGCATGACCGCCGCCAAAACCGCATTGCCGGTACTGGGTGTGCCAGTGCAATCCAAAGCCTTGAACGGTATGGATTCTTTGTTATCCATCGTGCAAATGCCGGCCGGCATTCCGGTGGGCACCTTGGCCATCGGCAAGGCTGGCGCTATCAATGCCGCTTTGCTGGCCGCCGCGATTATCAGCAACAAACATCCGCAATACCGCCCAGCTCTAGATGCTTATCGGCAACAACAAACCGACAGCGTGATCGCCACCCCTGATCCAAGACAGGTGGCGGGATGAAGATAGGCATATTAGGTGGCGGCCAGCTCGCCAGAATGATTGCCTTGGCCGGTTATCCACTGGGCTTAAAATTCATCGTGCTCGATCCTGACGTCAACGCAGGCGCCGCCGGTTTAAGCGAACATTTGCTGGGCGCTTACGACGATCCGGATTTGTTGGCGGAACTGGCCAAAAAAGCCGACATCGTCACTTACGAATTCGAAAACGTGCCGGCTCATGTCGCGGAATTCCTGTCCAGTCACACCACAGTCTACCCGCCCGCCGGTGCATTGGCTGTCGCTCAGGACCGTCTGCTGGAAAAGAATTTCTTCAAGGATTTAGGCATCCGCACCGCACCGTTCGCTCCTATCGATAGCCTGGCAGACTTGCAACAAGCCATGCCTGAAATCGGCTACCCTGCAATTCTGAAAAGCCGGCGCATGGGCTATGACGGCAAGGGCCAAGTGGTTATAAAATCGGCCGACGAACTAGAATCCGCCTGGCAAAGCATGCAAGGCGCCGCCTCCATCGTCGAAGGTTTCGTGCCGTTTCAACGCGAAGTATCTATTATCGCCGCTCGCAGCCCATCCGGCGAAATCGCTTACTATCCATTGTCTGAAAATCAGCATCGCGGAGGCATTCTGCGTATTGCCGAATGCTGTACTAACGACCCCGAACAAGCGATTGCCGAAAATTACGTCAGTCTGTTGCTGGAAAAACTGGATTACGTCGGCGTCATTGCCCTGGAGTTGTTCGACTTGAACGGCGAATTGCTGGCCAACGAATTCGCACCGCGCGTGCATAACTCCGGACATTGGACCATAGAAGGCGCGGAAACCAGCCAATTCGAAAACCACTTGCGGGCCATTCTGGATTTACCGCTGGGCTCGACGGAACCGCGCGGTTATGCGGGCATGGTGAACTTCATCGGTGGTCTGGCCGACGACGCGACACTGTTAAACATTCCCAACGCGCATTTGCATCTGTACGATAAAACGCCGCGCAAGGGTCGAAAAGTCGCGCATGCAACGGTCAGAGCCGACGCGGAATCCGCCTATCGCGAGGCCTTACAGCATTTGGCTAATTTAGCGCTGGCTGTAGACGAATCATGATCTCTTAGCTTGAATCCGGGCGGTTTTGGCACCCAAGCCAAAATCGCTCCGCAGAACATAGAGAACACAACCATGAAAAAAATTTTATTCTTATTGTTGATAATGGTCGGCATCGCCATCGCGGCATTTGTCATTTTTAATCCTGCCCCTGCCACCTACAAATCGCAAGGCGATATTCCTTATTCCAACTTCATCCAGGATGTGCGCGGCAAAATGGTAGCCGAAGTGGTGATCGACGGTAGAGCCATCAACGGTCTGAGGCATGACGGCACACGTTTTACCGCATATAGCCCTGGTGACATCACGGTGATAGACGATCTATTGCAGAACGGTGTGAAGATCATCGTGCAAAGACCGCTAACCCAATCGACATTCATGCAGGTGTTTTACTCCTGGGCCCCCACCTTTTTGCTGATTGGGGTGTTGATTTATTTCATGCGCAAACAACTGCTAGGCGCCGGCGCGCAAAACAATTTCGGTAAAAGCCGCGCCAAGTTGATGACAGAGAATCAGGTAAAAATCCGTTTCAGCGATGTTGCCGGCGTTGAGGAGGCCAAGCAGGACGTCGCGGAAATGGTCGATTTCCTGAAAGCACCGGGTAAATACGAGGCCCTGGGCGGTAAAATCCCCAGAGGCGTGCTGATGGTCGGCCCTCCCGGCACGGGTAAAACCTTGCTGGCCCGCGCGATTGCCGGCGAAGCCGGTGTACCTTTCTTCTCGATTTCCGGCTCCGACTTCGTGGAAATGTTTGTCGGCGTTGGCGCATCCAGAGTACGCGATCTATTTGTGCAAGCCAAAAAGCAGGCCCCGTGCATCATTTTTATCGACGAAATCGACGCAGTCGGTCGGCAGCGCAGCCCCGGCAATATGGGCGGCACGGAAGAGCGCGAGCAAACGCTGAATCAATTGCTGGTGGAGATGGACGGCTTTAGCGGCAACGAAGGCATCATCGTCATCGCCGCCACCAACCGCATCGATGTATTGGATAAAGCCTTGCTGCGCCCCGGACGGTTCGACAGGCAAGTGCAAGTCAGCCTGCCGGACATTAAAGGCCGCGAACAAATTCTAAGGGTACATTCCAGCCGGGTACCCTTGGCCGATGACGTCAATTTGAATGATCTGGCGCGCGGCACACCGGGCTTTTCCGGCGCCGAATTGGCTAATCTGATCAACGAAGGTGCATTGTTCGCCGCCCGCAACAATCAGCGGGAAATTACGATGAACGACCTGGATAAGGCTCGCGACAAAACCATCATGGGCGCGGAAAAGCGGACGATGATCATGAGCCGCGAAGACCTGCTGATGACCGCCTACCACGAAGCCGGACACGCCATCGTCGGCCGTTTGGTACCCGAGCACGATCCGGTTTACAAAGTCAGTATCATGCCGCGCGGCGGCGCGCTCGGCATTACCATGTTTTTGCCGGAGCGCGATGCATACAGCGCCAGCAAGGACAAATTGGAAGGCCAAATCTCCAGCCTGTTCGGCGGCCGAGCCGCGGAAGCACTGGTTTACGGTAAGAATAAAGTCACCACCGGCGCGAGCAACGACATCCAACGCGCCACCCAATTGGCCCGTAATATGGTCACCAAATGGGGGCTATCCGACAACCTGGGGCCGCTGGACTACGGCGATAACGAAGGCAGCTACTTGGGACCGCAAGCCAAACCCATGTCGGAACACATGGCGCGCTTGATTGATCGGGAGATCAGGTTAATTGTGGACAACAATTATCAACGGGCCGAAAACCTGCTGAAGGAAAATATCGATATTCTGCATAATATGGCGCAAGCCTTATTAGACTGGGAAACATTGGACAAACATCAGATAGATGAATTGATGCAAGGTCGAACCATCGCTCCGCCGACACCTGATGTAAAACAATCATTGGACACAGACACTCCAGAGCAGTAGCGCGCTTTTTCTCATCAAGCAGAATAGAGTCTGTCAGATATACAGCGGGGCCATTCTGCGCCAGTAGTGGCCTTGATGCGCACGCCCTTCCCATTCGTATAAGGCATGGGGAATACCCTTGGCCGCTAATATGTGACTTAACTCGTGATTGTTCTGCAAAAACGGATCTTCCTTACCGATCACCAAAGTAATTTCCATTTGCTGCAAATGCTTTAATTGCGCTTGGCAATTCAGGTTGGGTAAAAAATGCGTTGGCGTATGAAAATAAACATGATCGTCATAGTAGCCGTCGAACAAATTTTTGAAACACTCTACTTCCAGCGTCAAATCGAAACGACCGGAGAAGGCTACTAATTTTCTGAACAAATGCGGGTGGCGGAAAGCAATATTGGCCGCATGATAACCGCCTAAACTACAGCCGTGCGCGATGACGCAGGGGTGTGGATTTTTCAAGGCCATGAACGGCATGATTTCGTTCAATATGTAGTCTTCGAAAAACATGTGCCGCTGAATACGGTCTTTCGGCTTGCGCCAAAAGCAGTAAAACGTTTCATGATCAATGCTGTCAACACAGTACAGTTGTATGTGTCCCGCTTCAATTTTATTGCGTAACCGCTCGACAATGCCGAGGTTCTCGTACTCATAAAAACGACCGTCGCGAGTAGGAAAAATCAGTACTTTGGCCCCGGCGTGACCGAAAACCAGGAACTCCATGTCGCGACCCAAGCGCGGGCTGTACCAGTGATGATATTCGCGATTCATAATCTAAAGCGACGATTCCCCGAAAAAACTTTGCAGCTCCGCAATCAGCTGCCGCTCCTGATCATGTTGGCGCGGATAATCAAAATGCCCCGCATCCAATATAAATAACTGTTTATCGCCGGCCCAAGCGTTGTAGATTGCAAATTGTCCGGGTGGCGCTACGACCGGATCGAATCGCGCGACGGCACCATGCAAGGGTTGGAATGCATAACGCGCCGAGGCAGCGGCATCATAATAGGCTAATGTGTCAAACACATTATGATGAGATTGACTGTAGGCTTTCAAAGCCGCGGCACTGCCGCTGGTAGGCAAGCTTAAACGCAAGGGTTGGTTGCCGAAGGTGGGCACATTCAAGTGTACTCGCTTGATCCTGGCATCCCAGGGCGCGGCCAGCGCTCCGATTCCGCCACCAAAGCTAATGCCCATGTAGCCGATCTTATCCAAGCTTACTGGATAATGCTCAGCCAGAACGGATACAGCCAACCATAGATCTTCTACGCATCCGCCGATTACATAATGATTAGGATCATCAATGCCTTGCACGACATGTTGATTGGGTTGTTCCGGCAAACGCTCGCAGCGGCTGCGAGATATGCCGCGAAAACAAGGAAAAAGCAAGGCGGCACCCGGTATGTTCAGATGAAAGTCGGGTTGCTCTCTGCCGCCATAACCATGGCCGACCACTATGCTCCGAGTAATAGGTTGCGCATCCGGCTCAAGCAACCAGCCGGCTATCTGAAAATCATCGGTAGACCGATAGCTAATGTCATAAACCCGGTAGCCTGCGCGCTGGCATTGGTAATTCAGAGAAAATTGCGGAGAGACCGTTAAGGCTTTTTGATATTTATCCTGCCAAAACCGACAGAAATCGGCAGGCTCTTGCGGTGCGGGAACACTTAACAGATCGTCGAGACTGTAGCCATAGCCAGGATCATAGCTGTAATAATGATCAAATAAGCTCACGGGCTACCGGCCTGATTAAATTCTAGCTAGATCCTGTATTAAGGGTCTATTTAGCAATGGGGCAAAATTTTAAGCGGCGGACACTGCCGCCACTAGAAAATCATCTAAAGTACAACACCATCCCTAACATGGGAGGGCGTCGCTATTGTTGGTTTACAAGCTATCGTCAATCGACGATTTTGTATTTTTCCCTGGAAGCATCAACCATATCCCGTAACTCCTTTCCCGGTTTAAAATGCGGCACATGCTTTTCTGTTAAGGACACTGAATCGCCGGTCTTGGGGTTACGTCCCAGTCGTGCAGAACGATGGTGTAACGAAAAACTGCCAAAACCTCTAATTTCTATCCTATCGCCACTTGCCAACGTATCGCTCAAGTGATCAACAACGCATCTAACTGCCAATTCAACATCTTTAAGCGCGAGATGAGGCTGTTTTCGTGCCAGCATCTCTATCAATTCTGATTTCGTCACATCCAGCCCTGAATAATCAAAAAAGGGTGGCATGAGCTAGTCATGCCACCCTTGGAGATGGTTTTACTACTTGTCCATTTGTTTAAAGATATCGCCTAATGTGGCTGTGCCAGCATTTTGTGACGAGTAATCTTTAATAGCATTAGACTCTTCTTCGACATCTTTCGCTTTGATAGACAAAGAAATAGATTTAGTCTTTTTGTCGACACCGACAAATTTAGCTTCGATTTCTTCACCTTCTTTCAACAAAGTACGCGCATCTTCGACGCGGTCACGTTGGATTTCGGAAGCGCGCAAGTAACCTTCGACGTTATCGGCCAAGGTCACCACTGCACCTTTAGCATCGATTTCCTTGATGACGCCTTTAACTAAGCTGCCTTTTTCATGCACGGCAATGTAGTTTTGGAAAGGATCTTGTTCGAGTTGTTTGATACCCAAAGAGATACGTTCGCGCTCGGAGTCAACAGCCAAGATAACGGTTTCGACTTCGTCACCTTTTTTGTAATTGCGAATCGCTTCTTCGTCGTTCTCGTTCCAGGAAATATCGGACATGTGAACCAGACCGTCGATGCCGCCGTCCAGACCGATGAAGATACCGAAATCAGTGATCGATTTGATTTTGCCGGCGATTTTGTCGCCTTTGTTGTGCGTGGCGGCAAATTCATCCCATGGGTTCGAACGGCATTGTTTCATACCCAGTGAAATACGACGACGTTCTTCGTCGATTTCCAGAACCATGACTTCGACTTCGTCGCCCAGTTGTACGACTTTAGATGGGTTAACGTTTTTGTTGGTCCAGTCCATTTCGGAAACGTGTACCAAGCCTTCGACACCTTCTTCGATTTCCACGAAGCAGCCGTAGTCGGTCAGGTTGTTGACCTTACCGAACACGCGAGTGCCGGCTGGGTAACGGCGAGCAATGTTTTGCCATGGATCTTCATCCATTTGTTTCATGCCCAACGACACGCGAGTTTTGTCTTTGTCGAATTTCAGGACTTTAACTTTAACTTCCTGACCGATCTCTACGCACTCGGATGGGTGACGTACGCGGCGCCATGCCATATCGGTAATGTGCAACAGACCGTCGACGCCGCCCAGATCGATAAACGCACCGTAGTCGGTGAGATTTTTAACGATACCGGTAACGATTGCGCCGTCTTGCAGCGTTTTAACCAACTCTTCGCGCTCTGCGCTGTATTCGCTTTCGACGACCGCACGACGCGACAACACGACGTTGTTACGTTTTTGGTCGATTTTGATGACTTTAAATTCCAGATCGCGATTTTCCAGGAAAGCGGTATCGCGGATAGGACGAACGTCAACCAGAGAGCCTGGCAAGAAGGCGCGCAATGCACCGACTGCAACGGTGAAACCACCACGGACTTTGCCGTTGATACGGCCGACGATGGTTTCTTGGGTTTCAAAGGCTTTTTCCAGTTCTGCCCAAGCTTTACTTTTCTTGGCTTTGTCACGGGAAAGAAGAGTAGCGCCCAGGCCATCTTCAAATAAATCGAGAGCTACCTCAATTTCGTCGCCTACATTGACCTCTAGGTCGCCGTCGGCATTCAGAAATTGCCATTTCGGAATGACACCTTCTGATTTGGCTTGCGTGCTGACGATAACAAATTCGTTTTCGATATCAACAACGGTACCAATTAGCATTGCGCCAGGACGCATTTCCGTCTTGGCATAACTCTCTTCAAACAACTCTGCAAAGCTTTCGCCCATCTCTACTTTCCCAAACTTGCTAAGACTCAAGCAAGCTTTCTCTTCTCTGAAATTAAAATAAAGCCACCGATAATAATTCGGTAACCACCACTAGTCTGAATTGACTAAATTTACCACCTGATCAATCACTTGCTGAATAGTCAAACTGGATGAATCGATGTAATGCGCACCTTCCGGCACGGTGAGCGGAGCCGTAGCTCGCTGCTGATCGCGAAAATCGCGTTCTTCTATTTCCCGAGTGATTTGGGGAAGGTTAGCATCAATTCCCTTTTCAATCAACTGTTTATATCGCCTAAGCGCCCTTTCCTCCGCACTGGCGGTTAAATAAACCTTGATTTTGGCATCTTGAAACACCACGCTACCCATGTCTCGACCATCGGCGACCAAGCCTGGAAGTCTTTGAAAATCCTTTTGTTTTTGCAATAACACTGCCCTTACTTCCGGATAAGCGGCAATGATGGACGCAGTATTGCCGGTGGTTTCGGTGCCCAATTGACTGGTAATGTCGATGCCATCAAGCTTAACGATCAACTCGTCGCCGCAATCGAATTCTAACGACATGGCTTCAGCGACTCGGCAAATAGGGGTTACGTCCGATAACTCGAGACCCGATTTTAAAACCGCAACAGCTACCGAGCGATAAATCGAGCCGCTGTCCAGATAATTCCAGCCCAAAAGTTTCGCGACGGCGCGGCTGACCGTGCCTTTACCTGCGCCACTGGGACCATCTATCGTCAATACGGGTACTTGCATCTTAAAAACTCGTTAATGCCAAACCCAGTTTGGTAGCCAAATCGCGGAACTCCGGAAATGATGTATTCACGTTCGCACAATCCCTGATGGTGATCGGGCCGTTGGCGCGCAAACCGGCAATCGAAAAGGACATAGCGATACGGTGATCGCCATGCGATTCCACTTCCCCAGTGCCAATATGACCGCCGCCGTTAATCACCATACCATCTTTGGTTGGCTGCGCATCGACACCGAGAATTTGCAAACCGTCAGCCATCACTTGAATCCGGTCCGATTCCTTGACTCGTAATTCTTCCGCACCAGTCAATACAGTTTGACCATCCGCACAAGCAGCGGCCACGAACAAGACTGGAAACTCGTCGATGGCCAGCGGCACCAAATGCTCGGGGATGTTGATGCCTTTCAACTGTGCCGAACGCACACGCAAATCGGCTACGGGTTCACCGCCGACTTCTCTCTCGTTCAATACTTCGATATTCGCCCCCATCAAGCGCAAAATATCGATCACGCCGGTACGTGTCGGATTGATGCCGACGTGACGCAAGGTCACATCCGAATCAGGCGCAATACTGGCACCGACCAGAAAGAACGCCGCCGAGGAAATATCGCTGGGTACATCAATGCGCGCGGCTGTCAACTTACCTTGATTGTTGATTCGGGCGGTGCTGCCTTCGCGTTGCACTGGATAACCGAAACCGTTCAACATCCGCTCGGTGTGATCCCGGGTCGGTGCTGGCTCGGTGACGCTGGTCTGACCTTCGGCATACATACCGGCCAGCAACAAACAGGACTTGACCTGAGCACTGGCAATCGGCATCTCGTAATGAATGCCTTGCAATTTTCCGGCCTTGCCTTTGATATGCAGCGGCGCGGTGCCATTTTCCTGGGTAACAATCTCGGCGCCCATCAGCGCCAAAGGTGCGGTCACCCGTTTCATCGGCCGGGATTCCAGTGATTTGTCGCCAGTCAACACACAATCAAACGGTTGGCCGGCCAACAAACCCGACAGTAAACGCATGGAAGTACCGGAGTTGCCCAGATACAAAGGTTTCTCGGGCGCTTTCAGGCCATGCTTGCCCACACCGTGTATCGTCACTTCACCATTGACCGGCCCCTCAATTTCAACGCCCATGGCTCGAAACGCTTCCAGGGTCGAGATCGCGTCTTCCGCATTCAAAAAGCCGGTGACGTGCGTGACGCCTTCCGCCAGCGAACCCAACATGATGGAGCGGTGCGACATGGACTTATCGCCTGGCACACGGATTTCGCCGCGCAAACTACCGCCCGGCTGCACTTGAAAAGTAATGGTTTGTGACATGTTAATCTTCTTAGTCTTCTTGTTGATCGAGAAAACGCTGCCGGGCATTTCTGGCATACGTAAAGGTTTCGAACAATTGAGTGGATTGATCTTCAACCAGCAATTGTTCTATTTTGCTTAATTCCGCTTGAAACTGGCGAATCAAGGGCACGATTTCCTGTTTATTGGCCAGACAGATGTCCTGCCACATGGTCGGATCGCTGGAGGCGATACGACTGAAATCCCTGAAACCGCCGGCGGCATATTTGAATATCTCGCGCTGTTCGTCCTTGCGCCCCAATAAACCGACCAAGGCGAAAGCCAAAATATGCGGCAAATGGCTGGTGGCGGCCAGCACGGTATCGTGATGTTCTACCGACATCACCGAAACGCTGGAGCCGATCTTTTCCCAAAATGTATGGATTTTCGCCAGCGCCAGCTTATCGGTGCCTTCTAGCGGCGTCAGGATCAGGCGGCGATTGACAAACAAATCGACGGTCGAAGCATCCACACCGCTGCGCTCGGCGCCGGCAATCGGGTGCGCAGGCACAAAATTGCTGGGTACGGTACCGAAAACTTCCGCCAATGCGGAAACCACGCTGCCCTTGGTGCTGCCGGCATCGCTGTAAATAGCATTCGAGTTCCAGTGCGGTTTAATTTGTTCGAAAATAGCCTTCATGCTACCGACCGGCGTGGCGACGATTACGCAATCGGTATTTTGCAATGCCGCAGCTATGTCGGTGTAAAACTGGTCGATGACACCGAGTTGCTTCGCCAATTGCATATTCGGCAGATTTTTCTCCCGGCCGTAGGCAACGACTTCACGACATAAGCCTTGAGCACGCGCGGCCCTGGCAATAGAACCGCCGATTAAGCCAATCCCAATGATGCACAGGCGGTTAAACACCGCTCAACACCTCGCGCAACGCTTTTATGAATATGGCGTTTTCACGTTCCGTGCCGATGCTGACACGCAGATGGTTGGGCATTTCGTAATTGGCTACTGGCCGCACGATGACACCCTTGCGCAACAAGGCCTCGTAAATCGGCATTGCCGGCTGCTTGACATCCACCGAAACAAAATTGCCGGATGAAGGAATCCAGGGTAAATCCAATTCCGTAAAAGCATCAATCAGTTGCGTCATACCGGCGTTGTTAAGAGCCACTGTCCGATTCAGATAATCGGTGTCGCCCAGTGCGGCTTCTGCCGCGGCCAAAGCCAGCATGCTGCAATTGAAAGGCTGACGCACCCGGTTCAACAAATCGGCGATATCCGGCGAGGAAATCCCGTAACCGATGCGCAAGCCCGCCAAGCCGTAGGCCTTGGAGAACGTGCGGGCAATAATCAGATTCGGATAACGATTCGGCCAATCCAACGATTCGGTTCGCACAGCAGGATCGACAAACTCGTAATAAGCCTCGTCTAAGACGCACAGCACATGGGCCGGCAAATCGGCGATAAAGCTTTCCAGTTCGTTTTTATTCAGCAAAGTACCGGTCGGATTGTTGGGATTGGCGATAAACACGACTCGGGTTTTTGGACCAACTTGCGCCCGCATTGCCGCCAAATCATGCCCGTAATTTTTAGCCGGCACCACTTTGGCTTTGGCGCCGACGGCTTGCGTCAGAATCGGATATAACGCGAATGCGTGCTGGGAAAACACTACTTCCAGTTCCGGCGTAACGAAAGTCCGCATCACCAATTCCAGAATCTCACTGGAACCGTTACCCAGGGTAATTTGCTCGGGTGCTACATTTAATTTGGCCGACAATTCGGCTTTCAATGTAAAACCGCTGCCGTCGGGATAACGGGTTAATTCGGGCAAGGTTGCTTGAATAGCCGCCGCGACTTTGGCGCCGGTGCCCAATGGATTTTCGTTAGAAGCCAGCTTGATGACTTCTGCGATACCCAGCTCGCGCTGCAATTCATCCACCGGTTTACCGGGCACATAAGGCACCAGCTGTTGAACACCGGCAGTAGCAAGTTCTAAAAATTTGTTCATCGAATTAAAGATTAAATGACGGCTTTTGGATAAGAGCCGAGGATTTTCAACATTTTGACGTTGTTTTGCAGGGATTCCAGCGCTTTAGCAACATCAGGATCATCTCGATGACCATCAATATCGATAAAAAACACGTATTCCCACAAGCCCTGCCGCGATGGCCTGGACTCTATGTGCGCCATGCTGATGCCGTATTCGGCAAACGGCCCCAAAATCTTATGCAGGGCGCCGGCTTGATTGCCGGTGGACACCAAAATAGAGGTTTTATCGAGTCCGGTGGATGCCGGTTGCTGTTTGCCAATCACAATAAAGCGCGTGGTGTTGTTCGATTCATCTTCGATATGCTGTTCGATGATGTTCAATTCATACAACTCGGCCGCCATCAAGCCAGCTATTGCGGCCTTGTTATGATCCAACGACGCGAGTCTGGCTGCTTCGGCGTTACTACTCACCGCCGTGCAAGGCACGCCAGGCAAATAGGTATTCAGCCATTGCCGGCATTGCGCCAAGGATTGTTGATGCGAATAGACTTCGTTAATCCCTGTCAAAACGTCCATCTTGCCGAGCAGATTTTGATGCACGCGAATTTCCACTTCGCCGCAAATTTGCAATGAGGTGGTCATAAAACGGTCCAGCGTATGGGCAATAACGCCTTCGGTGGAATTTTCCACAGGCACCACGCCGAACTGACAATGCCCGGTTTCCACCGCCAGAAAAATCTCCGGGATGGTCGCAACCGGAATACCCTTTACGGCATGACCGAAATGCTTGAACGTCGCTTGCTGGGTAAAGGTACCCACCGGCCCCAAAAACGCCACTTCCAGGGGCTTTTCCAAGGCCAAACAAGCCGACATCAGCTCACGGAACAGATGTACCGACGCGTCGTCACTTAAAGGCCCTGGATTCAGTTCCTTGATTTTGCGTAATACTTGGGCTTCGCGATCCGCTCGGTAAAAACTACCGGTTTCGCCTTCGGCCATTTTGGTTCTAGCTACTTCGATCGCGCATGCTGCGCGTTGATTAATCAGTTGCAACAGCTGTCTATCGATGGAATCGATACGTTCGCGTAACTCGGACAAAGGAATAATCGCCGTCATACCGGTAACTAGTGAGTGCGTTCGAACTCGGCCATAAAGTCGATTAAGGCATCGACCCCGGCATCCGGCATGGCGTTGTAAATACTTGCTCTCATACCGCCGACCGAACGGTGCCCAGGTAAGGAGCCCAAACCATTTTTATCCGCCAGCGCTAAAAACTCTTTGTCCAGCGCCGCATCTGCCAACACGAAAGGCACGTTCATTCTAGAACGGTACTCTTTCACCACCGGATTGCTGTATAGACTGGACTCATCAATAGCTTGATATAGCTTGCCGGCTTTACGAATATTTTGTTGTTCAATGGCTGCAATACCGCCTTGCTGTTTCAACCATTGCAAAACCAATCCCAACAGATACCAGTTATAGGTAGCAGGCGTGTTCAACATAGAGTCGGCTTTTGCCTGTTGCTGGTAATCGAACACCGACGGTACGGCTTTCGGTGCCAAGCCGATCAAATCGTCGCGAACGATGACTACGGTCACGCCGGAAGGGCCCATGTTTTTCTGCGTGCCCGCGTAAATAATGCCATAGCGACTAACATCAACCGGCCGCGACAAGATATTCGAGGACATATCGCACACCAGCGGTAAATCGCCTACATCGGGAACTTCTGAAAACTCCACACCATGGATGGTTTCGTTTGAGGTGTAATGCAGATAAGCAGCGTCTTTATCGATATTCCAGGTATCGAACGCGGGAACAGTGGTAAATTTTTCGGCTTCTGAGGTAGCAGCAAGTTGCACTTCACAATACTTGCCGGCTTCCTTGATTGCACTAGTCGACCAAGCGCCAGTATTCACATAGCTGGCCTTGGTTTTACCATTGAGCATATTCTGCGGAATCATCGCGAACTGCGCGCTGGCGCCGCCTTGCAGAAACAGCACCTTGTAATTGGCCGGAATGCCAAGCAACTCGATCAGATCGGCTTTCATGGCTTCGGCTATCGACATAAAGTGCTTGCCGCGGTGACTCATTTCCATCACCGACATGCCGCTGCCTTGCCAATTCAACATCTCTTGCTGAGCTTGTAACAGCACCGATTCCGGCAACATCGACGGACCGGCGCTAAAGTTGTAAATCCTTGCCATGCTTATTCCTCTTCTCCGCCTGGTTCGGCGCTATCTGCTGAGACATCGGTTTCGTCAATATCGCCTTCGGCGTCGTCGTCTTCATCACCCAGACCATCGATTCTATCGACACCAACGACTCTTTCGCCCTTATCCAGACGAATGACGGTAACACCTTGAGTATTTCTGCCGACGATGGAAATTTCCTTAACCCGTGTCCGCACCAGCGTACCGCCGTCAGTGATCAACATGATCTCGTCAGTATCGTTAACCAATACCGCGCCGACTACCGCACCATTGCGCTCGGAAGTCTGAATCGCGATCAAACCCTGACCGCCACGTCTATGCTGGGTAAATTCTTCCAGCTTGGTACGCTTGCCATAACCGTTTTCGGTAATGTTCAACACCGTGCCTTCGCTGGCGATGATCAAGGATATAACTTTTTGGCCCTCCTGTAGACGAATACCGCGCACCCCGGTCGCCGTTCTACCCATCGAGCGCACATCGGTTTCGTTGAAGCACACCGCTTTGCCGTCACTACTGAACAGCAAGACGTTTTGCTGGCCGTCTGTGATCGCCACGCCCACTAACGTGTCGTTTTCGTTTAGATCGATAGCGATTTTGCCGTTACTGCGCTGGCGTTCGAACTCGGGCAACGGGGTTTTCTTCACGGTACCCGATGATGTGGCCATAAAAATGTATTTATCCGCACTGTACTCACGGACCGGCAACATCGCATTGATCTTCTCGCCTTCTTCCAGCGGCAACAGATTTACAAACGGCTTGCCGCGCGATGCCCGGCTGGCGACCGGCAGATTAAACACCCGCAACCAATAGACCTTACCCGCAGACGAGAAGCACAAAATCGTGTCATGGGTATTGGCGATGATCAGTTTTTCGACGAAATCGTTTTCCTTCGTCGCCGTCGCCGACTTACCGCGGCCACCGCGGCGCTGGGCTTTGTAATCGCTGAGCGGCTGCGTTTTCACGTAACCCTCGTGCGACATGGTCACCACCATGTCTTCTTCGGTAATCAGGTCTTCAGCGGACAGATTGGAATAATCCTGGACGATTTCGGTGCGGCGGGTATCGCCGTATTGAGTTTTGATCTCTTCCAGCTCTTCGCGGATCACTTCCATCAAACGCACATCGCTACCGAGAATATGCAGATATTCGTCTATCAACTCCAGCAGTTGCTTGTATTCGTTGACGATTTTTTCTTGTTCCAAGCCGGTCAAGCGATGCAGACGCAAATCCAGAATAGCCTGCGCCTGATTTTCGGATAAGCGATAAGAGCCGTCTACCAAGCCAAATTCGATAGACAAATCGTCCGGCCTCGAACGGTCCGCATCGGCTCTATCCAGCAAGGCGGCGACCAAACCGGCCTGCCAGGTCTGGGCCAACAGACCGACTTTAGCCTCTTGGGGATTCGGCGATGTTTTGATCAGTTCGATCATTTCGTCGATGTTAGCCAGCGCAACCGCCAGGCCTTCCAAGATATGCGCCCTTTCTCGCGCCTTGCGCAGGTTATAAATGGTTCTGCGGGTAACGATCTCGCGACGGTGATCGACAAATGCCGCCAGAATCTCTTTCAGACCCATCAGATGCGGCCGACCGTCGTACAGCGCGACCATATTGATCCCAAATACGGTCTGCATCTGGGTTTGTTTGTACAAATTGTTCAACACCACGTCCGGCACTTCGCCGCGACGCAACTCGATCACCATGCGCATGCCATCCTTGTCGGACTCGTCGCGCAATCCCGAGATGCCATCCAGTTTGCCTTCCTTGACCAGTTCGGCGATTTTTTCCAGCAAGCGGGCTTTGTTAACCTGATAGGGTAGCTCGGTGGTGATGATGGCTTGGCGACCACTATCGCCAATGTCTTCAAAATGGCTGCGGCCACGCAGGTAAATCCGGCCACGACCGGTGGCATACGCTTCAAAAATACCGGAAGCACCATTGATGATCCCTGCGGTCGGAAAATCCGGTCCCGGCACAATTTGCATTAATTCAGGGATTGTCAGATCGGGGTTTTCGATCAAGGCCAGGCAGGCGCTGATAATCTCACCCAGATTATGTGGAGGAATATTAGTGGCCATACCGACCGCGATGCCGGCAGAGCCATTGACTAACAGAGTAGGCACCCGAGTCGGCATCACTGTAGGTTCAGATTCCGATTCGTCGTAGTTGGCAACGAAGTCCACGGTTTCCTTATCCAGGTCCGCGAGTAATTCATGGGCGATTTTGGCCATTCGCACTTCGGTATACCGCATCGCCGCCGGTGAATCACCGTCCACCGAACCGAAGTTGCCTTGACCATCGATTAACATGTAGCGCAAGGAAAACGGCTGCGCCATCCGCACCATGGTGTCGTAAACCGCTGTATCACCATGCGGATGGTATTTACCGATCACGTCACCGACGATACGCGCCGACTTTTTATAAGGTTTGTTCCAGTCGTTTCCGAGCTCGTTCATCGCGTAAAGGACGCGACGGTGCACCGGCTTGAGGCCGTCTCTGACATCGGGAAGTGCCCTGCCGACGATGACGCTCATGGCGTAATCGAGGTAGGATTGTTTCATCTCGTCTTCGAGATTGACGGGGATAATTTCTTTAGCGAAGTCTGACATGGGTCCGTGGTTCCAGTGCAGTCGAAAGCTTATCGATCGACGGGTTAGCCTGAAGCATCAATTCCATTTAAGCATGGCTAACAGGTTTATAAAGCCGTCGATTATAGCAAACGCCAACCACCGCCGTCAGGCAAAAATCTCGCTGAAAAAGTTTTGCATGGCTTGCCAGGAACGATGGTCGGCAAGCGGCTGATAAACTGTGCCAAAATCGGGATTGTTAGCCACCGGATTGGTAAACGCGTGCATCGTATGACCGTAACTATGCAATTGCCAATCGGCACCGGCCTGGGTTAATTCGTGTTGCAGGGCAAGCACTTGCTCAGTGGACGCCATCGGATCGTCATAGCCATGCAACACCAACACCTTGGCTTTGATACTGGGGTTAGGAATGTTTTCCGGCGCACCCAGCAACCCGTGAAACGACACTACCCCGCGAATATCCACACCGGTCCGCGCCAAATCCAGCGCGCATAAACCACCAAAACAAAAGCCTATCGCCGCAATCCTGGCGTTGTCGGCCCAAGGCATCAGCTTGACTGTGGATAGCGCTGCCTGTAAGCGCTGTTGCAATTTCGCCCTATCTTGTATGAAGGGTTGCATCAATTTGGCGTTTTGTTCGGGTGTCTTACCTAGGACGCCTTTGCCGTACATATCGGTAGCGAACGCCAAGTAACCCAATTCCGCCAACTTGAAGGCCTTGTCAGCCACAAACTGGTCTCGCCCACCCCAAGCATGATGGATCAACACCACCGGTCTCTGACCGACAATCGCATCGTCGTAAGCAAAAAAACCTTCCAGCACCGTGTCGCGATCCAGGTAACTGACCGTATTCGAGATAATCGCCATGAGCTTTTTCCTACCCCGTTAATTACAGCTCGCCCGTTTGTTGCAATGCCTGCAAAAATCCCGCCGATGCCTCTTCGACCATATCCAGCACCCGCTCAAAACCATAACTACCACCGTAGTAAGGGTCTGGCACTTCGCGTTGATTCAAGTGCGGTGCATAATCGAGAAAATGGCGAATTTTATGACTCAAATCAATCGGACAGGCTTCTTTTAGTACGGCGTGATTTTCGTCGTCCATGACCAGAATGTGATCGAACGCTTCGAAATCTGCGGACACAACTTTGCGCGCCCGCAGATGTTTCAATTCAACCCCTCTGTCGCGAGCGGCTTTTTGCGCGCGCAAATCGGGCGCATCGCCAACATGATAGGCATGAGTACCCGCAGAGTCTATTTGAAAGCGCTCCGCCAGATTTCTTGTAGACACTAAATGAGAGAAAACGCCTTCTGCGGTGGGCGATCGACAGATGTTACCCATACACACAAACAAAACCTTGATTTTCCGCATAGTTGTTAAGTTTTTAGAATAGTTGACGCTAAATTGTAAGCTATACTCGGTTGGCATGTCTTCAGGGCAGTACTGGAAAGACAGTTAATACAAGAAATTTAAAGCGTATTTTAGGGGAGTTTCGGATGTTGATGATGAACTGGCATTCTGTAGGGGTAAAGGTGGTTTCTATCACCATGTCGGTGCTAACACTTTTAGGCATAGCCATCTTGGTTGTTTACTCAAGCTTTGAGAAACAAAAGCTGATTGACCGGGAAATCAAAGCCTCGCGGCAACTGCTCACTTTGTCCGAATCAATCCGCGACAATGTCGTAAAAAAATGGGAAGCCGGCATCTACACGCCTGAGCAACTCATGCAATTGGTCGAACAAAAAGGTAGCTCTAAAGCCAGAGAACTGGTGATCGCCACCGTACCGACGGCCAATGCCTGGGATGTCATCGAAGCAGAAGCCAAAGAGCACGGCTTTCGTTTTAAAGCACCGTCTCTTACCCCCCGAAACCCCCGGAACGCAGCGGATGACATCGAGCGTCAAGCGCTGGAGTTTTTCAGAAGCAACCCGTCCGCCCAAGACTTCAGCTACGTAGACGAAGAAAAACAGGAAGTTCGCTATTTACGCCCGGTCAAATTAGTCAAACAATGCGAATTGTGCCATGGCGACCCCAAGACGTCGCAAAGTCTCTGGAATAACGAAAAGGGCCAAGATTTACTGGGGTATCCGATGGAAAATCGCCACGCCGGCGACTTGCATGGTGCATTTGAGATCGTCACCCCATTCAGCGTGGCGCTAGCCGAGCTGAAGAATAATACCTTCTACGCTATCGGCTTCTTATGCATAACATTGATCATCATCGGTTTTACCGGCTACTTCACGATGAGCAAAATCATCATCGGTCCGCTGACAGCATTGGCTTTGAAACTGCAGGACATCGGTAGTGGCGAAGGCGACCTGCGGGCTCGCCTGGATGCGAGCGGCAAGTCGGAATTTGCCTGGATCGCATCGAGTTTTAATACCTTCGTGCGTAAAATAGCCAAAACCATCGACCAGATCAGCTCTACCAGCGAAAAACTAGCCAGCTCTTCCCACAAGCTTGCGAATATCACCCAATCGACTCAAGCCGGTGTTGAGCGGCAATTGCACGAAACCACGTTGGTGGCTAATGCCATGAAGCAAATGACATCGACGGTGCAAGAAGTCGCCAAAAATGCCGTTAGAGCATCGGAAGCCGCCGAAATCGCCGACCGTGAAGCGTCGTCAGGCAAAAACATCGTGAAAGATGCGGTGCATGGCATCAACAGCTTAGCGTCTGAAGTGGAAAACGCCGCCAATGTGATACACGAACTGGAAAACGACAGTAACAGTATTGGCGAGGTATTAGGCGTGATTCAAGGTATTGCCGAACAAACCAATTTGCTGGCACTGAACGCTGCGATAGAAGCCGCCAGAGCTGGTGAGCAAGGTCGTGGCTTTGCGGTAGTAGCGGATGAAGTCAGAACCTTGGCCAGCCGCACCCAAAACTCCACTTTGGAAATTCAAAAAACCATCGAACGCTTGCAGGACCGCGCGAAACAGGCCGTGGCCGTGATGGAAAACGGTAGAAGCCGCGCCAACTCCAGCGTAGAGCAAGCCGCATCCGCCGGTGGTTCGATAACCACTATCAGCGAACGTATCGATACCATTAACGATATGAATAATCAGATAGCCAGCGCGGCCGAAGAGCAAACCGCTGTAGCCGAGGAAATCAATCGCAACATCAGCAATATCAGCCGGGTATCCGAAGAGACTTCGATTGGCGCGAAAAATACGGCGGATGCCTGCCACGAGTTACTCGACCTGGCGAATCAGTTGCGCTCCATGGTTGGAAACTTTAAGACCTAGCTAAACCGCTATCCGCTTGGCTCGGCGTAACCCTTATTCAGGCGGCGCCGGGCTCTGAACCGGTTTAAATTTATAAGGTTTGTTCGCCGAGGCTGGCTATAATTCACTAAGAATAATTACAGTTTCGTAGCTTAAGGATGAAGACATGCCCACAAAAATGAACCAACTGTTCGATGAAATCCATAAAATTCCGCAAGTACCCGAAGTCGTAAGATCCCTCATCAATCAGCTAAACAATCCCAACGCGGATATGCTCGACATAGCCAAAAACGTGGAAAAAGAGCAGGTGATTGTTTTAAAAATCCTGCGTTTGGTCAACTCCGCGCATTTTGGTTTATCCCGTAAAATTGGCTCTATAGATGAAGCCATCACCTTGCTGGGCATGAACCAGCTGAAAACCTTGGTGATCGCATCCGGGATTGTCGGTGTGGTACCGCAATTGGATAATTTCGATGTCAAACAAAGCTGGCGGAATAGTTTTCGCACAGCAGGTTATGCAAGATGGTTCGCGGCCCAAGCGGGCCTGGCAGCAGACATCGCCTATACTGCCGGGCTAATCAGCAATCTGGGCAACCTGCTCATTCACATTGGCAGTCCCCGTGAAGCCAACGAAATTGATCAGCATGTGAAAAACGGCAACGTCAGATTGGAAATTGAAAAAAGGCGCTTGGGCTATACCAGCCCGGCGGTCTGCGCGGAGCTTTGCCGTCGCTGGAAATTTGCTGACGAATTGGTCGAAACCATCGAACAATCGGCGGAACCTTTAGCCGCGGACACGCCCAACAAATTAGCTTGCGCAGTTTTCCTCGCCCATACAATCAGCGACTGCCAGGATCAGGGTTTGGATGAAAATCAAATTTTGGCTTCGCTACCCAATCAAGTCACCGCACTTTTAGGCCTATCGGACCAACTTCTTAAGGAAAAATTGCCGGATGTTCTAGCGGCTAAATCTGAGCTCGACGGCCTTCTGGATTAAGAAACATAATTTTCAATAATCGTTCAGACGAAATTATTTTGCCTGAACGACGGCTAATTTATTCCTTCTCAGCCCCCGCCCTAAAACCAACTATCAGCGCGCCGTCATCCCCAAATTGACCGCAATATGAGCAAGCTCTGTGGTAGTGTCCACCTGGAGCTTTTTCTTGATTTGCGTGGCGTAGTTCGCCACAGTTTTATGGCCTAGACACAGCTGATCGGCGATCTTATGCACCGTCAACCCTTGGGCAAGCAAGCTAAATACATCGAACTCGCGTGCAGAAAAACCGGCGATTATCGCGTGATAACCGGTGTGCTGGCGTTCTTCACCGCCCCCCTTGACCAAACCGCGCTCGACATACTGTTGACCAGCCATAATTGCCGCTATCGCTTCGGCAAGAATACCGGGAGCGCTATTTTTGGTGATATAGCCCTGCGCGCCGGCTGCCAATGCCCGGCTGACATAAACTTGTTCATGATGCACACTAAAAACTAAAATTCTTGCCTCACTATCGCGCTGAATGATCCGCCGAATAGTTTCCAAACCGCCAATCCCCGGCATGGACAAATCCATCACCAACATATCGGGCTGTAATTCTTGATAAAGCTGAATAGCCTGTTCACCACGCTCGGCTTCGCCGATAACTTCGACACTATCCCCGGCAGCCAACAGCATTTTAAAACCAGCCCGCACCACCAGGTGGTCATCCACCAACACGATTTTTATCTTGTTATTCATACGAGTGGGATTCGCGCATTAACCAACATACCTGAACCAGGGCGAGACAACACCTGCAATTCGCCGTCCAGCGACTTGATACGTTCTTTTATACCCAGCAAACCAAAGCCTTGACTGGTAGTCTGCAAATCGCAGCCGCGTCCGTCATCCTGCACTTTAAGTTGCAAACATGCCTGGGGGAGATCCAGCTTATCCAAGTCAATTGTCACGCTATGGGCTTGTGCATGGCGCACCACGTTAGTCAAACACTCCTGAATCACCCGAAACACCTGAATAGTTAGATTTTTATCCAAACCATCCACTGCGTCGCTACAACGAATCGTCAGCCGCAGGTCAGCATTGCGTTCCGACCAATGATTAACCATCTCTTCCAAAGTGGCCTTCAATCCTAATTCGGTCAAGACCAGAGGATGCAATTGCTGCATCATCGAACGCACCACAGTCATTAAGTGATCGCAAATTTCCGCGATTGTTGCGGTTATTTTAGCCGCGTCGGCTTTACGATGCGCTGCCGTAACCGCCATCACTTTGATAGCTGTCAGGGATTGGCCAAATTCGTCATGCAACTCCTGCGACAGACGTTGGCGCTCTTCTTCCTGAATGGCTAGCGAATGCTGTGTCAATGCGCGATTTTCCTGGCGGGTTTTTTCCAATTCAACCGTCATATGATTGATTGCCTTAGCAATATCATCGAATTCCTGCGTGGAAAATGGCGGCAATTGTTGCCGATATTGGCCGGTTTCGATCAGGCGCAAGGCGTCCACGATGACCGCAATCGATTGCAAAGACTTATTAAATACCAGATTAACCGCCAGAAAAGTCAACATGGTCAACAAGGAAATCGACGCAAAAAACGCCACGCTTTCCTGCCAGACTTCGGTGATTTCATCGAGCGGCTGAGCCTGAATAATCAGCGTCAATAACTTGCCGTCCTGCATGTTCAGCTGATGCTCGACTTTGGGATAGTCGCCCTTCACCAAGCGGATAAACCAACTAGGCGGCATTTCTTCGGGATTGGTCGGTTGATTTTCGCCGGCGAAATGGATTAACTGTCCGTCCGGCTTTTGCAATTGAATGCTCAAATGCCGCGTTTGCCGCAAGGCGCTGAAGCGGGATAAATCGTCGCTTTGTTGAAATACCGGCGTATCGGTGATGCCCAAGGTGATCAGCTGCAAAGCCAGATGAATCGAGGCATCCACCTCCTTCTCGACCGCTTGGCGGGCTTGCCAGACCGCAATCGCCCCGCCCAATACCAAAATACAAACCGAAGACAGCAGGATGCGACAGATAATCTGGTAGCGAAGGCTCATAACGTGGAGTGCGTTGAAAACCCTCTATTATCCCGTCTAGCTTCCCACACAGCTATAGGAAAAATTCTTATTTATTTCCTGGCGGTGAGAACTGCAAATTGGAGCCCCTGAATCATTGAGAGGCTCGGGATATGTGTTACTCAAGCTCGATCCTATTTAACCAAACGAAAGCCTCGGCGCTGACTCAGCCTACCCAAACCCGGGCATTTCTGAACATTCGCAACCACGCCCCATCTTCCAACCAATCGGCCGGATGCCAGGAGTTCTGTATCGCCCTGAAACAACGTTCCGGATGCGGCATCATGATGGTAAAACGGCCGTCGACGGTGGTTAAACCGGTAATGCCCAGCGGCGAGCCGTTCGGGTTGGCCGGAAAGGCTTCGGTTTCATTGCCGTAATTATCGACATAACTGATCGCAACCTCGGCTCCGGCAGGATTTTCGGAATGGAACTCGGCGCGCCCTTCCCCATGCGCCACCACAACCGGCAATATAGAGCCTGCCATGCCTTGGAAGAAAATCGACGGCGAAGCCTGCACCTTGACCATTGCTACCCGCGCCTCGAATTGTTCCGACAGATTGCGTTTGAACTGCGGCCAGTGTTCCGCACCTGGAATAATATCCTTCAGGCCGGACATCATCTGACATCCGTTGCAAACACCCAAACCAAACGTATCGGGGCGGGCAAAAAACGCGGCAAATTCGTCGCGTGCTTTCGGGTTGAATAAAATTGATTTGGCCCAGCCGCCGCCCGCACCGAGCACGTCACCGTAAGAAAAACCGCCGCAAGCCACCAGACCGGTAAAATCGGCCAGCGACACCCGGCCGCTGATGATGTCGGTCATGTGTACATCGATGGCCGCGAAACCGGCTCTATCGAAGGCTGCCGCCATCTCGACGTGGCCGTTGACGCCTTGTTCGCGCAGAATAGCCACTTTCGGTCGAACCGCATCCGCAAATTTTGCAACGATGTTGTCGTTGATGTCGTAAGTCAACTGAGCGGACAAACCTGGATCGTTGTCGTCGGCGATTCGCTCGAATTGTTGCTGTGCGCAATCGGGATTGTCGCGCAAGGCTTGCATCCTGAAGCTGACTTCCGACCAGGTTTGTTGCAGTTCCGCGCGTCCCGCACTGTAGATTTCCTTGCCGTTACGGACGATTCGTAGCTTTTGATCTGAACTTAATTTACCGACGATATGGGTAAATTCGTCCAGCCCGGCCTGATCCAACAGTCGCGCGACATGATCCAATTCCGCCGTTTTCACTTGCAGCACTGCGCCCAACTCTTCGTTGAACAAGGCCGCCAATACATCGCTACCCAAATCGGAAATATCCAGATCGACGCCCTTACGACTGGCGAACAGCATTTCGGCTACCGTCGCCAGCAAGCCGCCATCCGACCGATCATGATAAGCCAGAATTAGCCCCTGTTCGTTCAAGGCTTGAATAGTATCGAAGAAACGCTTGAACAAACCGGCGTCGTCCAGATCCGGTGCCTGGTTGCCGAGCTGATTGTAAACTTGGGCCAGCACCGAACCACCGAGACGGTTCTTGCCCCGGCCAAGATCGATCAACAGCAACACGCTATCGGCATTTTTCAACTCGGGAGTGAGTGTACAACGAACGTCATGCACCGGCGCGAAGGCGGTGATAATCAAAGACAGTGGCGAAGTCATAGTCTTGTCATGCCAGACGCTTTTCATAGACAGCGAATCCTTGCCGACCGGAATCGCAATGCCCAATTCCGGGCACAATTCCATGCCTACTGCCTTAACGGTATCGAACAGCGCCGCGTCTTCGCCGGGGCTGCCGCAAGCAGCCATCCAATTGGCGGACAATTTGACATCATTAAGCTTGCCGATACGGGCCGCCGCCAAGTTGGTCAAAGCCTCACCTATCGCCATACGGCCGGAAGCCGGGCCGTCAATCAATGCCAATGGCGTGCGTTCGCCCATTGCCATCGCTTCGCCAGTGTGGGCATAAAAGCCGGAAGCCGTGACCGCGACGTCAGCTACAGGCACTTGCCAAGGACCGACCATCTGGTCGCGAGCGACGAGCCCGGTCACTGAGCGGTCGCCGATGTGAATCAAGAAGCTCTTGTCCGCGACGGCCGGAAACGCCAAGATCCGTTTCACCGCTTCGGCCAATTCGACTTTGTCCAGTTGCAAGTCGGGCAAATTCTTGGTCAAACGCTGGACGTTTCTATGCATTTTGGGCGGCTTGCCGAACAATACCGACATCGGCAGATCAACCGGTTTACCCCCAAGCCATTCGTCGCTCAGCGTCAGATGCTCGGCGTCAGTCGCTTCGCCGATTACCGCATACAAGCAATGCTCGCGTTTACAGAAAGACTCGAACAACGCCAAGGATTCCGGCTTGATCGCCACCACATAGCGTTCCTGCGCTTCATTGCACCAGATTTGCATAGGCGACATGCCTTTGTCGGCGTTCTGCACCTTGCGCAATTCAAAACGGCCGCCGCGATCGCAATCGTGAATGATTTCCGGCACCGCGTTGGACAAACCGCCGGCGCCTATGTCGTGGATAGAGACGATAGGCGTATCTTCGCCCAACGAATTACAGTGGTTGATCACTTCCTGGCAACGGCGCTCCATTTCCGGGTTTTCGCGTTGCACCGAGGCAAAATCCAGTTCCGCCGCACTTTCTCCGGAGGTTTGCGAGGACGCCGCGCCGCCGCCCAAGCCGATCAACATGGCCGGACCGCCCAGGATGATGATTAAGGAACCTGCCGGAATCGCCTGCTTATCGACCAGCATCGGCCGGATGTTGCCCATGCCGCCGGCAATCATGATGGGTTTATGGTAGCCGCGATATTGGTTCGCTTCGCCTGTTTCAGCCGGTTGTTCGAAACTGCGGAAATAACCGGCGATATTGGGCCGGCCGAATTCGTTATTGAACGCCGCGCCGCCGATTGGCCCTTCCAGCATGATGTCCAACGCCGAGACGATACGCTCCGGCTTGCCGTAATCCGCTTCCCAGGGTTGAGAAAAGCCGGGAATTTTCAGATGCGAGACGCTGAAACCGGTCAAGCCGGCCTTGGTCGCCGAACCTCGGCCGGTGGCGCCTTCGTCGCGAATCTCGCCGCCGGAACCGGTTGCTGCGCCGGGATGCGGGGAAATCGCAGTCGGATGGTTGTGGGTTTCCACCTTCATCAGCATGTGCGCCTGTTCTTCTACATAACCGTAGGCGTAGTTATTAGCCGCATCGCGGATGAACACCTTGGCTGTGGAGCCTTCCAGCACCGACGAGTTGTCGCTGTAGGCCGACAGCACACCTTGCGGGTTCAGATTATGAGTGTTGCGGATCATCGCGAACAAAGACTTGGCTTGCTCTTCGCCATCTATCGTCCAACTGGCGTTGAAGATTTTGTGCCGGCAATGTTCTGAATTGGCCTGGGCGAACATCATCAGTTCCACATCGGTCGGGTTACGGCCTAAATTGATGAAGCTCTCGGTCAAATAATCGATCTCATCGGTAGACAAGGCCATGCCTAATTCAGCGTTGGCCTTAACCAACGCATCCCTGCCCTGCTCGATGATAGCCACGGTTTGTAAAGGCTGGGGATCGTGCTCGGCAAACAAATCAAGTTCAGCCTGATCGTAAACCACTTGTTGGATCATTCTATCGTGCAGTAAAGCCGCCAGTTGGTGTTTAACGGCATCGCTCAAAGTATCGGTAGTGGTAAAGCGATATTCGATACCGCGCTCAATGCGTTTTACGACCGACAGGCCGCAACGCTCGGCTATTTCCGAAGCCTTACTGGACCAAGGCGAAATAGTGCCTAAACGCGGCACCACCCATAAGGACACAACTTGGGGTTCAGGCGATTCACCACCCTCTTCCACCGTCGCATTTTCGCTGTTTTCCTCGCTTTGACCGTAATCGAGCAAGCGTTCCAGCATCGCCGATTGCTCGGCGGATAGCTGACCATCGATTTGCACGAAATGCTGAAACCGGGCACTAACAGCAGTAATGCTGCCGGCCACTGCCTGCAGTTCGGTCAGCAGTTTTTCAATACGAAAACGGGAAAGAGCGGAGGTTCCGGATAGGGTCAACATGGGCTGTGTTTGAGTGGTTTTTTATAGCTAAAAGAGTAAATACAGGACATTCCGCAGATAAAACGCGGCAAGCCCCAAATCGCAAACAAGGCGGCGATTTTATGGCGACGGCGTATTGTCGGCTGCTTTGTCCGACTTGTCAGCGGTACCGCTGGGTATATCCTGATTAATGCCTTCGGTGATCAATCTGAGCAAAGAGGTCGCAGCGACATTTGACAGGGTCTTACCGTCACTATCTTGCACCGTCACTTCGGTAAGCAGTTCATCAAGTTGATGCAGGCTTACCCGATATTCCTGTTCCTGGCTGGGATCGTCGCCGAATAAAAAAGTGATTTCGTCCAGAATGGAACCGTCTTCCGGCTTAATCGCGTCAGGATCGTATTTGACGAAGAAATAGCCTTTGTCCATATTCCGCTCGACCACTTCCAATTTTTGGCGACTCAAGGCTTTGCCGACTATCCACCACGCTTGAGTGGCTGATTGATCGATTTGTAAACTGCTGACGCCACTGCTGCCGGCCGCTTGCACACTTTTCCCGGAACCGGCTGCCGCGACAGTCTCTTTAGCTTCGGTTTTTTCCGGCTTACTGGGCGCCGGTTCTACGGTATCTGCGGCGGTTGCCGCGGATCGGACAGGCTCCTGCCGCATCGGCTCTGGCGCAGGTTCCGGTGTATTGCTTACCGGGCGGGTCGCCAAGGTCTTGGTTTTTAGATCGTCAGGGACGACTAATTCGGGGATTTCGGTAGTAAATTGATAATCTCTTTCCTTATCCGGAAACCAGCTCTTGATGGTGCTGCACGAGGCATTCAACAGCAACGCCGAAACAAGCGTCAGACGACCGTATAGGCGAGTTTTCATGGTTATAAAACGCCGGCTTGATGCATAGCCGCACGCACGGTAGCAAAACAGTCTTCAGCCAGCCAAGTCAAAGGCAATCGAATACCTTGGCCCATCAAACCCATTTCCGCCACTGCCCATTTGACGGGAATGGGATTGGATTGTATGAAGAGACTGCTGTGCAAACCCGTCAACTTGGCGTCTATCGCCTCGGCAGTCGCGCGATCACCCGCCATTGCCGCCGCCAACATTTCGTGGACCAGTTTCGGTGCCACGTTGCCGGTCACGGTGATGCTGCCGTTGCCGCCTAATAAACAAAATTCGCAGCTGGTGGCGTCGTCGCCGGTATACAGTGCAAAATCGTCGCCGGTTAAATCTCGGATTTCTTTAACTCTTTCCAACTTGCCGGTTGCTTCTTTCACACCCACGATATTATCGATTTTCGCCAGTCTACCCACGGTTTCCGGCAACAAGTCGCAAGCGGTACGCCCCGGCACGTTGTACAGAATTTGCGGAATATCGACCGCTTCGGCGATGGCTTTGTAATGCAGGTACAAGCCTTCCTGGGTCGGTTTGTTGTAATAAGGCGTGACCAGCAAACAGGCGTCCGCACCGGCTTGCTTGGCTTTTTGAGTCAGGTGTATCGCTTCGCGGGTGCAATTGGCACCGGTGCCGGCGATAACCGGTATCCGTCCGCCCACGCAATCGACGATAAATTTAATGACCGCGCAGTGTTCGTCTTCGTCGAGAGTTGCCGATTCACCCGTCGTGCCGACCGCTACCAATGCGTCAGTCCCTTGCTCTATATGAAATTCGACCAGCCGTTTCAGACTGGTTTCATCCACCGCACCGTCTTCCGTCATCGGGGTTACCAGCGCAACGATACTACCTTGAATCATGCAAATCTCTCGTGTTTAGGTATATAAAACCGGGGCATTATATCAAGCTAACCCTGAAAACTCAGCCTGTTATATTTGCCGGGCGGCCAGAAATCTATCCAGCGCGTTGGCGAAATTTTGGACATCTTTGGCCGTCATGGCCGCCGCACCACCGGATGCCAAACCGTTGTCGCGCAAGCCTTCCATGAAATCGCGCATGGCGAGTTTTTCACCGATATTCTCCACCGTATAAGCTTCGCCACGCGGATGAATCACAAACCCCTGCTTGGCTAGGATTTTTGCAGCCAACGGAATATCGCCGGTAATCGCCAGATCGCCGGCCCGCAGATGCTCGACGATATAATCATCAGCGACATCGAAACCGCCGCTGACGCGAATCGATTGGATATAACGGGACGGCGGCACGGCGATGCTTTGATTGGCAATCAGCAGCAATTCCAACTGCCTTTTTTGGGCGACGCGGAACAAAACCGTTTTAATCAAATTAGGACAGGCATCCGCATCCACCCAAATCTTGATTGCCCCCGTCATTGCGCGGTCTTCACGTCCGGCTTTATCCGAACATACCAACCGTAGTACAAGGCATAAGCCACCAAAAATACCAGGTAGCCGGACCATAAAATATCCGACGCAAAATGTCCGCCGGAAGTCATCCGGGTAAAGCCCAGAGTCCACGCCAACACTATCGTCAACAGAAAATAGATGGCTTTATGGTTTTGCGACAGAAAATACAACACAAAAAATGTGTAGCCCACCGAACAGTGACCGCAGACGAAAGACTTATCAGGCGTGTGGCCGAATTTGGCAGGCGGCACATATTGGTACTCGCCGCCGAACTGGCTGACATGCACCGGCCGGGGTCTTCCCCAATGATCTTTAACAACAAGATTGACCACCAAGCCCGGACCTAAAGCAATGACCAGCAGTATATACAAGGCCTTACGGCGAAAGCGTTGCGTATGAGTATTGAAATGACTGAGGACATAAACCGCTAAAGCTATCAGACCGGCCCACAAGGTGAACGGAAAAGCATAGTCATACAGCAGTTTCCAGGGCCACCAATGCTGGGTCGGCCAGACATCGCCGGGATTTTCCGGATGATAAAACAAGGCCGCCAAGCGCAAATCCAGGTCTGTCAGCCCAAACAATAGTGTGGTCAGTGCCGCCAATAGCAACACGAGCATGAGTTCGTTGCGCGCGCGTCTAATTTTCCGATGGGGCATAGCTTTCCTTATCCAATGTTAGCCGGACGGTTTCCGGCCAAAACTTCAGGTTTTCACCTAAATACAGGTAATACGGGGAACTCGGCTTGGCAGGATTGGGGATTTGCGCCAAGAAGCGAAAATTTTGAAACGCCGCTTTCAATTCTGCGGGTAGGTTTTCCTCCGAGGTTTCACCCAGCACAAAGCCGTTTTTGCCTACAAACGCCTGCGGACCAAGCCAAACTTCGTATTGCGACGTCACCACACCACTGGGTTCGTAACGATAAACCTGGGGATGATCGGGTAAATAAAACGCCAACTCGCTCGCCAGATAACGATGGCCCAAGGCTACCACAAAGGTGTTATCCAGATTGGGCAAACTGATCAAGCGCTCGAAATGCACGTTAATCGCCAACTCCTGCCAGCTGTTAAAACGCTTGGTGGGATCGAACGCGGTGTTTTGTAATTTAAACACTTGCAAGACGATGGGCAGCGAATAGGTCAACAGCACCATCGCCAAACCCAGCACGACGCCGTATTTCAAAGCTTTTTTCCAGGCACCGGCCAGCCAGTTGCCCGCCAACAAAATCAAACCGGTGAAATAAAACGGCATGGGCCAATTGCCTTGGGCTTTTTGCAGCACGCTGAGCAGCAAAACCCCCAGTAACAAGGCTGGCCCCATCAATAGTAAAAAGCGTTGCTCCGCTGCCAGGCGCTTAAAATTGAACGCAGCTTGCGCGCTGCTAATCAGCACCAGCACAAACAGCACCGGCGAGACCAGTAACAGCTGGTAAAGCAGAAAATCTCGGGCCCATTGTAAGTGTTTAAGCACGCTAACCGGTTCATGGTTACCGAAATGGCCTTTGCTATGCCCAAACATCACCCAGTCGTGTTGCTGGTTCCACCATAAAATCGGCACTGCCGCGATCGCAATAGGGCTTAAATAAATCAGAAACTCTTTTTTCAACAGCCCCCGGCGCTGCTTATCCAAGGCTAAAAAGATCAGTAACATTAACGGCAAGATCAATGCCGATTGCTTGCTCAACAAGGCAGCGGCACTTGCCAAACCAGCCCAACACCAGGCACGCGCTTGATTGTCGAACAGTGCCCGTCTTAAATAGTAAACGGTGATTATCCAGAAACAATACAGCGGCGCGTCGATGGTCATCAGGAAGTTGGCCAACACATTGATCGGCGTCGCCAACACCAGCAACAGCGCCAAAGCCCCGCCGCGCGCACCGTAAAATGCCTTGGCCGTGGCGTGAAAATACCCCAGAAATACTGTACCCAACAACAGCGCCGGCAAACGCACGGTAAACGTATGATCGCCCAATAACCAGGTAAACGCACCGATCAGCCAGGCGATCATCGGCGGCTTGCTGTAATAGCACCAGTCCGGTCGCCGCGACCAATCCCAGTAGTAGCTTTCATCGCCGATCAAATCAAAGCCATTGATCAGCAAAAATCCGCCACGCAACAACATAATCGCCAGCAGCAAAGCCAGCGTATGTGAATCTATCCAGCGTAACAGTCTCTCAGACATAGGCTTTTATTCCCATTTCTCCAGATAATGTAACAACAGTTGCAGACTGCGTTGCCCGCGAAATTCGTTAATATCCAACTTATAGGCCGCGTTGATTTTTCGGCAACCCAGCCATTTTTCCGGGTGATCGGCAAAAAACGCTATCGCATCCAACAACTGGCCGCTAAACGGCAAGCGCAACACAAACTTTAAATGCTGCTGCCCGACGATGCGGCATTGGATCACATCGAATACGCCATTAAATACCGGTTCCGGGAAGGTTTGCCCCCACACCGCCGCCTGCTGGAGCGTTTCCGCGAAAGCCAAAGTCATGTGCTGCTCATCCAATTCGCCGTCGGAATAGACCTTCTGCTCCAGATCCACCAACTCCAGTTTCGCCGCCACTGTCTCGGCAAAAGCCAGGGCAAAATGCGGATAATCGTGTAGTTTAATCGTCAGACCCGCCGCCATCGCATGACCGCCGAACTTGCTTAATATCTGCGGATGCCTGGCTGCAATTTCGCTGAGTACATCGCGGATATGCACCCCATTGATGGAGCGCGCCGAGCCCTTGATGTCGCCGTTATCAGCTGGCGCAAAGGCGATAACCGGTCTATGCAGTCGATCCTTGATCCGCGACGCCAGGATGCCGATTACCCCTTGATGCCAATTGCCGTCATATAAACACACACCAGCCGGTACGTGTTTTTCATCCAGAGCCTTCATTTCCGCCAGCAAAGCCATGGCCTCGGTCTTCATCTGCCCTTCGACTTCTTTTCGATCCTGGTTCAAGGCATGCAATTGTTCGGCTATATCATGTGCCAAGCCGGCATCGTCGGTCAGCAAGCACTGAATGCCTAAGGACATATCGTCCATCCGTCCGGCCGCGTTCAAACGCGGTGCGATGGAAAAACCTAAATCGCTGGCATGTATGCCGGACAACTGCTTGCCGGCGACCTCTGCCAAAGCCTTGATACCGGGCTGACATTGTCCGGAGCGGATACGCAATAAGCCTTGATGCACCAAAATCCGGTTGACCTGATCCAAAGCCACCACGTCGGCGACAGTGCCCAAGGCTACATAATCTAAAAGTCGCGCCAGATTCGGCTCAGGGATGCCGGTTTTTTCAAACCAATGCAATTCGCGTAAACGAATCCGCAAGGCCATCAAAATATAAAACATCACCCCTACGCCGGCGACGTTTCGGCTTGGAAACTTATCGTCAGGCAAATTGGGATTGACGACGGCATCGGCGTCCGGCAGTTCCAGTCCTGGTAAATGGTGATCGGTAATCAACACCCTGATACCAGCAGCCTTGGCGGCTTTGACACCGTCAATACTGGATATGCCATTGTCCACAGTGACGATAATATCGGGGCTCTGCCGCTTCACCAACTCCACAATTTCCGGCGTCAAGCCATAACCGTATTCAAAACGGTTGGGCACCACAAAATCCACGGCTTTCGCCCCGAGCAGCGCGAAGCCTTTTAAAGCTAGGGCGCAGCTGGTGGCGCCGTCGGCATCAAAATCGGCGACCACGGTAATTTTTTGCTGCTGTTTGATCGCCGACACCAAATGCTCGACCATCTCCTTCATACCGGTCAGCAGCCACGGCGAAGGCAAACTCGCCAGACTCCGATCCAATTCATCGGCACTCTGCACACCACGACTGCTAAAAATCCGTTGCAGCACCGGGTCCATCTCGCCAAAGTGCGGATTTTTAGTCTGCACCGGTCGGGGCAGAATGACTTTCTTAACGCTTTGCAAATACATATCAGGCAATAAAAAAGCCGGCAATTGCCGGCTTGTCGATGCTCATCGCTAGACTCACATCGAATCCAGAATGGCTTTTTTCACCGCGTCCAGCGTCGCGTCTATCGTGATGGGTTGATCGTCCTTGCATTGCGCAATGGCGGTATCGGGATCTTTAATGCCGTTACCGGTCAAGGTACAGACTATCTTGCTACCTTCCGGAATATTGCCATTGGCGATGTCTTGCAAGGCGCCCGCCAGTGAGGTGGCGGAAGCAGGCTCACAGAAGATACCTTCATAGGCGGAGAGCATTTTTTGCGCGGCCAGAATTTGCGGATCAGTGAACGATGCGAACCAACCGCCGGATTGTTTCTGCGCGGTCCAAGCCCCGTCCCAAGATTGCGGATTACCGATGCGGATTGCCGTAGCGACTGTTTCCGGATTTTCCACTGGGTGACCCGCTAAAAACGGCGCGGCGCCGGCCGCTTGATAGCCGCACATCACCGGACGTTTTTTGGTCACGGCTTTATGGGTGGCAGTATCGGTTGAATATTCTTTATAGCCCTTCCAATACGCGGTGATATTGCCGGCGTTACCCACGGGCAAGCAGTGGAAATCTGGCGCATCGCCCAAGGCATCGACAATTTCGAACGCCGCAGTTTTTTGGCCGTCGATCCGATAAGGATTGATCGAGTTAACGATGGTTACCGGCGCATGATCGGCAATTTCCTTAACAATAGACATGCCGGCGTCGAAATTGCCTTTAATCTGAATGATCTTGGCGCCGTACATCATAGTTTGCGCCAACTTGCCCAGCGCTATCTTGCCTTCAGGAATCAAGACGAAGGCGCGAATGCCAGCCCGCACCGCATACGCGGCAGCGGCCGCCGAGGTATTGCCGGTGGACGCGCAAATAATGGCTTGACTGCCCTCTTCCACGGCCTTGGTCACCGCCATGGTCATACCTCGATCTTTAAACGAACCGGTCGGATTTAGGCCTTCGAATTTCACATAAATATCCACATCCTTACCGATCAAGCGCGGAATATTTTGCAGTTGAATCAGCGGGGTATTGCCCTCGCAAAGACTAATCAGCCGGGTGTCGGCGGAGACCGGCAAGCGGTCGCGGTAGCGTTCGATGATGCCTGTGTAGCGTGTTTGCGTTGTCATTATTATCCTAGAGTTTCCAAGCGAATCCGCGCCACTTTACCGCTGACTGTCGCCAGCGCTTCGATGGCAGCAATCGCGGCGTTCATTTCTTTTTCCAGCGTCAGTTGCGTCAGCATGATGATCGGCACGGAAGTCTCGCCTTGCGGCGGTTCCTTTTGAATCAAAGCTTCAATGCTGATGTTGTGCGCCGCCAAAATCCGGGTCACATCGGCTAACACGCCGGGCTTGTCCTCGGCAGTCAGGCGCAAGTAATAGGCGGTTTTGATGTGCTCGGCAGGCAATACCGGTATATCGGCAATGGCATCGGCCTGGAACGCCAGATGCGGCACCCGGTTCTCCGGATCGCTGGTCATCGCTCGGACTACATCGACCAAATCCGCTACCACGGCTGACGCCGTAGGCTCGGCGCCCGCGCCGGCACCGTAGTATAAGGTGGGGCCGACCGCGTCGCCGCAGACCAACACCGCATTCATCACGCCGTCGACATTGGCGATCAAGCGGCGTTTGGGAATCAGAGTTGGATGCACGCGCAACTCGATGCCGTCCTCGGTCTTGCGGGCGATACCCAGATTCTTGATTCGGTAACCCAGTGCTTCAGCATATTCGACGTCGAGGCGGGTAATCTTGGTGATACCTTCGGTGAAGACTTTCTCGAACTGCAATGGGATGCCGAAAGCGATTGAGGCCAAGATAGTCAATTTATGCCCGGCATCGATACCTTCCACGTCAAAGGTGGGATCGGCTTCTGCGTAACCCAAGGCCTGGGCTTCGGCCAAGACGTCGGCAAAATCGCGACCCTTGTCGCGCATTTCGGTGAGGATGAAATTACCGGTGCCGTTGATGATACCGGCCAACCATTTGATGCGGTTACCGGCCAGGCCTTCGCGGATGGCTTTGATGATAGGGATGCCGCCAGCTACCGCCGCTTCGAACAATACCATCACGCCTTTTTTGCTGGCTTCGGCGAAGATCTCATTGCCGTGCAAGGCAATCAGGGCTTTGTTGGCGGTGACCACGTGTTTGCCGTTGGCAATTGCTGTTAACACCAGTTGCTTGGCCAGATCGTAGCCGCCGATTAGCTCGACGACCACATCGATGTCCGGGTCGTTAACGATTTCGAACGGATCGGCCGTTAAGATAATGCCATCGGTAGCGCAAATCCGCGTCCGGTTCAGGTCGCGCGCAGAGGCGCGGGTGACCACGATTTCACGGCCGGCCCGGCGAGCTATTTCCCCGGCATTCCTTTTCAGTACGTTGACGGTACCGCCACCGACGGTACCCAATCCCAAAACCCCAACTGTTACCGGCTTCAAACCTGACTCCTAGCGTTATACCCAAAAATGGCGGCGATTATACTACGTTGTCTTTTTTCAGCATATTGCGGATGCTGCGCAAGGCCTGCCGGGTTCTGTGCTCGTTTTCGATCAAACTAAAGCGAATATGGTCGTCGCCGTGCTGCCCAAAACCAATGCCGGGCGATACCGCGACTTTAGCATCAATGATCAATTTCTTGGCAAACTCGATGGAGCCTATTTCCCGATAGGCTTCCGGAATTTTGGCCCAGACAAACATCGTGGCCTTGGGCTTTTCCACGTGCCAACCCATCGCGTTCAAGCCGTCGCACAGCACGTCGCGTCGCGCTTTGTACATGTCGCAGATTTCTTTCACACAATCTTGCGGCCCTTCCAATGCAGTAATCGCCGCAACCTGGATCGGTGTGAACGTGCCGTAGTCCATATACGATTTGATCCGGGTCAACGCCGCTACCAGGGTTGGATTGCCGCACATGAAGCCAACCCGCCAGCCGGGCATGTTGTAGCTTTTTGACAGGGAGAAAAATTCGACGGCGATGTCTTTCGCCCCTTCCACTTGCAGTATCGACGGCGCTACGTAGCCGTCAAACACGATGTCGGCGTAAGCGATGTCGTGGACGATCCAGATATTGTGTTCCTTACAGATCGCCACCACTTTTTCGAAGAAATCCAGCTCCACGCATTGGCAGGTCGGATTACCTGGAAAATTCAGAATCAACATCTTCGGCTTTGGCCAAGACTCGGCAATCCCTTTTCGCAATTCCTCGAAGAAATCCACTCCCGGGGTCAACGGCACATGGCGAATATCCGCGCCGGCAATCACCACGCCATAGGGATGAATCGGGTAAGCCGGATTCGGCACCAATACTACGTCGCCAGGGCCCAAGGTTGCCAGAGCCAAATGCGACAAACCTTCTTTAGAGCCTATCGTGACGATGGCTTCGGTATTGAAATCCAAGTCAACGTCGAAACGTTTTTTGTACCAGCCGCAAATCGCCTTGCGCAATCTGGGGATACCTTTGGAAACCGAATAACGATGGGTATCGTCGCGTTGCGCCACCTCCAGCATTTTGTCGAGAATATGCTGGGGCGTGGGCTGGTCCGGATTGCCCATCCCAAAATCGATAACATCCTCGCCCTCCGCTCGGGCTTTGGCTTTCAGCTCGTTAACGATGTTAAAAACGTAAGGCGGCAGGCGGCTAATGCGATGAAATTCTTCCATTAATGACTCTTGAAATTCTGGTTTTGAAGACGGCTTCTAAAGAAAGCCGGCTAAGGTACTGTTGTTGCGGGGCGATGTCAATTTCGGTGCAGCGGTACGCGCCCGAAAATCGCTATCGGGCGAAGCTTATGGTTTTACGGCAGTAGTTGACGCAACTTGAGCGGCATCTGCTTGCTGCTGATGCAGGTAAGAGCCACCGACTAGAAAAGTCAGTACCAATAGGTACAAAACCGCAGCGATATTTTTAACTTTCTTGCTGCCGTCGTCGTGATTACGGTCGTTCATGAATAAGGTCTCGTGAATATTCGTTGTTGCTGCGGCAATTGTAACGTCTGCCGAATCATCTGAGAACGAAAAGCTCGCATTATGCGCCCGACCGCACAATGACCGCGGTCCGCAACCGTGATTTGCCGAAACAGGACATGCGGTCGAAATCTTCGCGGGCGATGGGGATAAACTGGCAATCCAACTCATTCTGCCGGCCGTCGTCCGGGTCGGAATCGTGCATGTACAAACAATCCTTATCAAAGCCGCTCATTACCACCCAATGCGGGGCTTTTTTGCGATCCATCGAAAAGGTACTGATCAAAATGATCGGGATTGCTCCGGATTCGAACGCGGCTATCAAGTCGTTCTGCGTGACGTTGGCATAATGAATCGCCACACCCTGCTCCGCCGCTTCGCGCTTGAAACAGGTATCGACCAGCTCGACGATCTGCTTTTTATCCTCGCTGCGCACGCTATCGATAAACAAGGGGCCGGTTTGATTGATCCATACTTCCACCACGAATTGCCGGCGTTTGGCAGCCAGTGCCAAACCGATGGGATGACAACCACCGTGCCCGGAAGTCATAAAAATAGTCGTGGCTTCGCGCCATAACTCGATTTCTTGCTCGCGCGACGGCAAATAGCTTTTGTTCAAAGCGTGCATCGCCATCATCAGCGCCGCCGGGCCGCAGGTAAACGGCGTGGTTTGCCGCAGCCAGTGCACCGAACGATGCTGCGGCGTATCACGGTAACGGCGGATGCGCTTTTGATAGCGCAACGCATCTCTATGGTCTTGGTAATAATCGCGATACAAACCAAACTTTTGAAAACCCAGCGCCTCGTATAAACGGATGGCCGGCGTGTTATCCACACTGACTTCCAGACGCAGATACAAACGGCCATCATCGCGCGCGGCTTGCTCGCCGGCCAGCATTAAGGTCTTGGCAATGCCCTTGCCGCGCAGCTGCGGCGCCACGGCCAGCGAATAAATCCGCGCCAAGCGGGTGCCGGGGTGATAAATGATCAAAATATAGCCGGCGACCAGCCCCGCCCATTCCGCTAATAACAGGGCGCGATGATCGGAACTTAACCAATGCCGGAAACTGCGCCGGCTTAATTTGTCGGTGGCAAAGCTGGCATTTTCCAAGGCTACCAAGCCCTCCAGATCGGCGCTTTGCGCCGGCCGCACCGCCAACTCGTTGGCTAAAGCTGTCACAAGGACACTCCGCGCAGCGCCTGACCCAGTACTTGCCGCGCGCGGAACAACACCATTTCCTGCCAGGCATTGTCGTTGGGACAGAAATGCCGGCGCATTTCCATACTGTGCGCAAAACGTTGATCGTTAAAATCCTCGGCAGCCCACAGTTGATGATCGCGCAGCAACACTTCAAACAAGTGGTCGGTGCTATACGTACCAAACTCCAGCGTCACATAACAACTTTGCGGGTTCATGTTGGCGTGCCACAGATAATCCAACAGGCCTAACTTGGGTACCGAACTAGACGTGCCCGCCAGCGGCAAGGTTACAGAATCGCCATACCAGCGTTGCGCAACCGCTGCCCCGGCACTGTCGGGCTGATGATCGCAGATAATCTCGCCGTAGCCGTAAGGGCCGAGGCCGGTATGCAAATCCACCACGGCCACGCGGCGTTGAGCCAGGCTGTGCCGATTAATCAAGTCCTCACAAACCAGCCGACCATGCGCCGGCGCACTGCCACCATAAAACGGCCCGGACGGGTCGCGGTATTGACCGCCACTGATGGCTTTTTCAAGCGCGACTCGACCGTATTGCCGGCTAAAATCAGCAAACGCCTGCTGTCTTTGGCCGGCATCCGCCACGAATAGCCATTCCCGCAACTTGTCGTAATCCGGGTTCTCCGGCAAGGGCTGGGAAAAATCGACCGCATTGCGATTCAAATCCACGCCGTCGCCGTCGCAGCGCCGCGACCAGGCATAGCCCCAGGGTGTTAAGGCGTGGACCAGCAATAGCGCCGTATCATTGGGAATATCTAGCTGGTGTTTGCTTAAGCCTTGCAGCACATCAAGCTGAATCGCGCTGCCCGCAAAACCTTCCACCCCGTGCGTCGCGGCAAGGCACACCACCACATTGTCCGCATGCTCATCGCCTATCCAGGCGGTATCTGTCAGCAAGGATTCTCCGTTCGGCCCCAGTCCGGCGCATTCGTAAATCTCGTGCCGCAGCGGCTGTTCTAGCTGATCGCTGAGCGACAACCAAGCCTCGCGTGCCTTGGCATAACTCGCCGGAAATACGCGGGTATCAATTTCAGTGCCGAATGGGGACAAACTCATCTGCATACTCAAATATTCGGAGACAGTAATTGCACAGTGTGGCAAACCCCTCTGCCGCAAGCAATAGGCATTCTTAAAGGGAATTGCAGAATTCGGCTTGTCTTAAAACTCGACAGGTTTCAAAATCCCCGCCTAACTTAAACCTACCGAGCATTTTTTACCATGGCAAGCACGCTGCTGGTCGTTGACGACCTTTCGGATTGGAATCCTTATTATCCTAGCGACCAAGTCGTCAGCTTTGAAGACTATCTGGCCAGCGAGCAAACTGATCCCGACCAGCGGGTGCGGGTTATCAACCTGTGCAGCAGTTACACCTATCTATCCGATGGCTACTACTGTTCGCTGCTGGCCGAAGCCCGCAATCACCATGTCATTCCGTCGGTTAAAGTCATCAACGACTTGGGCAAAAATGCCTTGTACCGCCTACAACTGGAAGACTTGAACCAGCCGCTGGCACGCGCATTCAAACATCAAAATAAAAACGGCGAAGTTACTTTGTATAGCTATTTCGGCACCACGCCGGAACCGGCTTTTCAAGAATTGGCGCGGCTATTGTTCGAGCGTTTTGCCTGCCCGATTCTGGAAATCAGCTTGCGCTTTGAGCAGAAATGGCAAATCACCGATCTAAAAGCCGTTTCCCCCAGGCTGTTGGACGATGCCATGCAGACCTTGTTCGCCGATGCGCTGGATCGCTTCAGCAAAAAGGTCTGGCGAAAAAGCCGGACCCGAAAAACCGCGCGCTATGATTTGGCGATTCTGATTAACCCCTCCGAACAATTACCGCCCAGCAATCGCGGTGCGCTGAAAAAATTTATCGATGCCGGCCGGCAATTGGGCATTGATGTGGAACTGATCACCCTGAATCATTACGGCCGCCTGCCGGAATTCGATGGCTTGTTCATTCGCGAGACCACCGCCATCGACCATCACACCTACCGGTTCGCCAAAAAAGCCGAAGCGGAAGGCTTGGTAGTGATCGACGATCCGACGTCTATCTTGCGCTGCGCCAACAAAGTCTATCTGGCCGACCTGTTTCGCACCCATAAAGTCCCCTCTCCCAAAACCTGGATCTTGCACAAGGGTAATACCCAACACCTGGATAATCTGGAAGCCATCGCGGGTTATCCGGTGGTGATTAAAATTCCGGACGGCTCATTCTCACGCGGCATCGTCAAAGTGCATAACCGCCAGGAACTGGAGGACAAAGTCGCCGAGTTATTCGAGCAATCGGCGCTGTTGCTGGCTCAGGAGTTTTTGTACACCGATTTTGATTGGCGCATCGGCATTTTCAATCAAAAAGCCTTGTACGCCTGCCGCTACTTCATGGTGAAAAACCATTGGCAGATTTACCGGCACGGCGCCAAACGCACCGACAGCGGCAACTTCGACACCCTGCCCACCTTCGAAGTACCCAAAGGCGTGCTGGACGCGGCGTTACGGGCCACGCAGCCAATAGGCAATGGCTTGTACGGCGTCGATGTCAAAGAAATCAAGGGCAAAGGCTATGTCATCGAAGTCAACGACAACCCCAGCATCGACAGCGGCGTGGAAGACAAATATCTGGGCGATGAATTGTACAAAGCCATCATGGGCGAATTTCTAAGGCGTATGGATAATCGCAGTAAAGGAGTCGCGCAATGACCGCCCATCCGCTCGACGTGCTTTGTATCGGCCATGCCAGTTACGACTTGGTATTTTCGGTGCCGCATCATCCCGGCGCGGATGAAAAAATCGTCGCCGACGATTTGCTGGGTTGCGGTGGTGGACCGGCCGCCAACGCCGCTGTAACGGTGTCTAAATTGGGAGGCAAAGCCGGCTTTTGCGGCTATTTGGGTAATGACGTGTACGGCGATAGTCATTTGCGGGAGTTGCAAGACCATGGCGTCGATACTCAGCTTATCGTACGCGGCATTTCACCGACCCCGTTATCGACGGTACTGGTCAAACCGAACGGCCAGCGCGCCTTAATCAATTACAAAGGACAAACCAGCGCCCTGCCCGCCACCGCTATCGACTTTGACGACCTAGCAGCCAAAGTGCTGTTGTTTGATGGTCACGAACCGCATATTTCCCTGCGCTTATTGAATCAGTTGTCCCACCCAGTACCGACGGTTTTAGACGCCGGCTCGCTGCACGACGGTACGCAGGCTCTGATGACTAATGTGGATTATCTGGTCTGTTCGGAAAAATTTGCGCTGCAATATGCCAGCGATGAAAACCTGGCCTTATCCAAACTAGCGCAAATTGCCCCGGTGGTAGTCATTACCCTCGGCGAACGCGGCTTGATCTGGCAACGCGGCCAGGAACGCGGCAGTTTAAACGCCCCGCCCATCGTCGCCATCGACACCACCGGTGCCGGGGATGCGTTTCATGGCGCCTTTGCCGCTGGCCTCGCCAAAGGCTTGAGCTGGGCAGAATTATTGCGTTACGCCAGCGTGGCCGGAGCTTTTTGCTGCACCGAAATGGGCGCCAGACCGGGTTTGCCTAGCTTCAGTGAACATCAGGAGCTGCTGACTAGCTGGTCGGTGAACGGTGAATCAAAATAGAGAAGACAGAAGGCTTTCCGTCTATTCTTCTTGCCAACCCTATGATCGAGTGATGCAAATAATGAATAAGCGAGTGGAATTGATGCATAGCACCTCAATGGAAGGCCTGTTTTCAACATCGCTCTAGTAAATTGCACTCTGATTGAGTTGTATCCAAAATCGAAAATAGCTGTCCGTTCAGGTGAATTGTCTGCAATCAATATCCCTAGGATTGTGCAAGCGAAGAATGAGGGAAATTGGAATAGGCGAATTGACGCAATCGACCCGCTGCGTTCTGTTGTTTTTTCTGAACCAATGGCTTTAACTTAATTAATATGCGGTCAGTGCAAAATTTAAAGGATTGATAATGAACCGAGACGAAGCCCAACAATTGCTACAAACTGCACTGGCCAACCCAGCCGCCGAGTTTCGCAATGGTCAATGGGAAGCTATTGATGCCCTGGTGAACCAACGCCAAAAACTACTGGTGCTACAGCGTACCGGATGGGGTAAAAGCTCGGTTTACTTCATCAGCACTAAAATCTTCCGAGATAGAGGCATGGGGCCTACGATTATTGTTTCTCCCTTGCTGGCTTTAATGCGCAACCAGATCGAATCCGCTCAGCGCTTGGGGATTGTGGCGGAAACAATGAATTCCACCAATACGGCGGATTGGCAAGCCGTGACTCAACGAATTTTGGCTAACGAAGTTGACTGCCTATTAATTTCACCAGAGCGATTGGCTAACGACACCTTTATCGAAACCGTCTTGCAGCCGATTGCTGATCGCATCGCCCTGATGGTGATTGATGAAGCACACTGTATTTCTGACTGGGGGCATGATTTCCGCCCCGATTACCGCCGTATCGTTAACATTCTTCGCCAATTGCCGCCTAATACTCCGGTGCTCGGTACCACTGCAACTGCCAATAACCGTGTAGTAGAAGATATTCAAACACAGTTGGGCAATATTCAGATCCAGCGAGGATCGCTGATTCGGAAAAGCTTGGCACTGCAAACCATGGTATTGCCGGATCAGGCGTCGCGGTTGGCATGGTTGGCACAGATTATTCCAACCATCCCCGGTACCGGCATTGTGTACACTCTGACGGTACGCGACGCCGAACAGGTTGCTCAGTGGCTGAGCGAAAACGGCATCAACGCCAAAGCCTATCATGGCAGTATCGAGGCCGACGGTTTCGAAAACAGCAATGTTTACCGGCAATTTCTCGAAGAGTTGCTAATAAACAATCAGCTCAAGGTATTGGTGGCTACCACGGCGTTGGGCATGGGCTACGACAAGCCGGATTTAAGTTTCGTAATTCACTACCAAGCACCGGGTTCCATTGTCGCCTACTACCAGCAGGTGGGACGAGCCGGGCGTGCGATTGACTATGCTGTGGGTGTGTTGATGTCCGGGGTGGAAGATCAAGATATTCACGAGTTCTTCAGGGATTCGGCTTTTCCCTCAGAAGCGCATGTTAACGAGATTTTGCAAGAGTTGGCACACAGTGATGGTCTGTCCACTTATGGTATTGAGGAACGGACGAATCTACGGCATGGACAAATCGAGAAAGTGTTGAAATTGCTCAGTGTGGAAAATCCGGCACCGGTGATTAAAGTCGGTAGCCAATGGCGCAGAACGCCTGTGCCCTATGCCATGGATCATGTTCGTATTGCTCACCTGACGCATCAGCGTGAACAGGAGTGGAGAGAGGTGCAAGCCTATCTGGGAGATGCGGGCTGCAAGATGACGTTTCTGCGCCGTGCCTTGGATGACCAAGATTTAACGCCTTGTGGCAAGTGTACTGCTTGCCTTGGACAGTCGGTTGTTAACCAGACAATCAACACTGTACTTGCCCATCAGGCAGCAACCTTTCTCAAGCATGCTGAAATAATAATTCACCCCAGAAAACAGGTTGCACCATCTAATGCCGAAACAGCAAGAGCATTTCCGATTTATCAGTTTCCTCGAAAACTTGGTGATTTGATGGCACAAGAAGGGCGTGTGTTATCTCGTTGGAAAGATGCCGGTTGGGGCCAAACGGTCGCCGACAATAAACATGTCGGCCATTTTAGTGATGAGCTAGTGGAAGCTATGGCTGAGATGATCCAGCAGCGCTGGCAACCAAACCCTGAGCCTGCTTGGGTTTGTTGTGTACCTTCGCGCAATCACCCTGAATTGGTGCCGGATTTCGCTCGTAGACTGGCTGCTCGGTTAGGTTTGCCGTTCATTGACGCCGTTAGCAAGGTGAAGAACAAACAGCCGCAAAAAGGACAAGAGAATAGTTTCCATCAATGCCGTAATCTGGACGGCGCTTTTGCTATCCAACAGCCCATACCTAATGATCCTGTCTTGTTGATCGATGACATTGTGGATTCGGGCTGGACCTTAACGGTGATCGCTGCCTTGTTACAACAAGCGGGCAGCGGCTGCGTTTATCCGGCAGCGCTCGCTTCCTCTTCGGTAAAAGATTGATGAATTTATCACCTACCGCCCAAGCTACACTTCTGTTAACCAGTTATTTCACCAAGGCAAGCAGCGACGATGTAAAACCGCTTACTAACGTCGAGTGGGGACGTTTTGCACTATGGTTAAAAGGGAACTCCACCACGCCAGCGGATTTGCTGGTAGCTGAGCCGAAATCATTGCTCAATGGTTGGCATGATTCACGTATCAGTATAGAGCGTGTTCTGCAATTGCTGAACCGGGGTCACAGCCTGGCCTTGGCGGTAGAAAAGTGGCAGCGTGCCGGCCTATGGGTAGTTACTCGTTCAGATCCTGAATATCCCAGACGACTAAAACAACGCCTGAAAACCGATTCGCCTCCCGTGTTGTTCGGTTGTGGTGACAAAGCCTTGTTGAATTCGGGCGGGCTAGCTGTGATCGGTTCCCGAAATGCCAGCGAAAGCGATTTATCGTTTACTGAGCAGGTGGGAGCTAAAGCAGCGGGTGAACGGATTGCCATTGTATCCGGCGGTGCCCGCGGGGTGGATGAAGCGGCCATGCTCGGCGCAGCGAAAAGCAGTGGGCTTGTCATCGGTGTAATGGCCGATAGCCTATTGAGGGCGGCAACCAGTGCCAAATGGCGAAAAGGTTTGATGGACGGCAATACGGTGCTGGTTTCGCCTTTTTACCCGGAAGCGGGATTTAGCGCGGGTAACGCGATGGCAAGGAATAAGTACATCTATTGTCTCGCAGATAGTTCCTTGGTTATTCACTCGGGCAAGAAAGGCGGCACCCTCAATGGCGCAGAAGAAAACTTGAAAAAGGGTTGGGTTCCATTGTGGGTAAAACCAAGCGATGACAAAAACGCTGCCAATGCCGATTTGGTTGCCAAAGGTGGGCGTTGGTGTGAGGCCGACATCCAACACTTCGATATTAGCGTCTTGCTGGTCTCTGATAACAAACCAGCGCATCAGCTAAAAGAAGCACAGGAAGATTTATTCTCTATTATTCAGAGCTCCAAACCAGTAGCACAACATGAACTATATAGTTCAGTAGATAAAGGTGTTGAGCAGGAAATGCCTGTTGTTAGCAATGCTACAGCGGAATCGATGCCGGATGAATACCAAGAATCGGTACCTCATGAAGAAGATGAATCTATGGGCATGCCTGTAGATTTTTATCAGTTTTTCTTGGATAGGTTACGCAGGCTGGCTGGAAATCCAGTTACTCTGGATGAGCTGATGCTGATTACTGGGCTGCATAAGTCGCAGCTCAATGATTGGCTGAATCGTGCTACTGACGATGGCGTGGTCAAAAAGTTTAATCGCCCAGTACGCTATCAATGTGTAGAGAAGACATGATAAGGGGATATTGATTTGTCACCCGACACCAAAAGCCCCCTACCGCTCGAAATACGCCAACAAAAAATCGATAAACGTAGTCAATTTGGCTGGATAAAAGCGCCGTTGCAGATAGGTAGCGTAAATGGCGATGGCCGGCCGGCGATATTGCCTGAGGATTTCTACCAGTTCGCCGCTTTGTAAATACGGAGCTACCGATAGTCTGGGCGCTTGCACGATGCCCATACCCAGAGCGGCCGCCTGACATAGCGCGCGCCCGTTATTGGACGCCAGCACCCAATCGGACTTAATTTTCTTCAATTCGCCGTCGACGTTGAACAACCAAAACTCGCCGTGCGGCGTGTCCACGTAATGCAGGCATTGATGATGACTGAGTTCGTCTATGGTTTGTGGACAGCCTTTTTCTGCTATGTAGGCCGGCGAGGCATAGGTACATAATTCGGTCTCGGCAATCTTGCGCGCCACCACGCCAGGGTCCAGGGTATCGGTCACCAGCAGGGAAATATCGAAACTGCCGACCCGCAAATTCGGCGGCCTGTTATCCAACGACATTAAAATCTTCACTTCCGGATAGCGCTTTATGTAAGCGTCGATGGCCGGCACCATGTACATGCCGCCGAAATCGATAGGCGCGCTGATTTTAATGGTGCCTTTCACCCGCTCGCCTGATTGTGCGGTAGACGCCTCCAAATCGGCCAAATCTTCCAGCAATTGCTTGCTGCGGTTATAGTAGGCCTCGCCGGCACTGGTCAGGCTTAGGCTACGGGTAGTGCGATGCAATAGCACCACCCCCAGAGACGCTTCCAATTGGGCAATGTATTTGCTGATCATCATGGTAGAAAGCTTCAGTTCTTTAGCGACTGCCGAGAAAGTGCCTAGCTCGACTATCCGGCAAAAAACGCGCATGTTGTTAAACTTATCCATTGAAGCATCCAATATAAACTTAAAGTTTATATTTTATAAACCAAATAGCGTCTTTAAACCAGAATGCCGCTTGGCTACAATGCCGCCCGGAGATAGTCGTTACCTCGTCTGGTTTGACATTCAGGCCAGACGTTTTTTCATGCACCGAGGTTTTTATGAGCAAAATTCACAACGAAGTACTATTAGCCAACCGCGATTATGTATCCAGTTTCACCAAAGGCGATTTGGCTATGCCCCCTGCTCGTCAGTTTGCCATACTGACCTGCATGGACGCCCGCCTGGACCCGGCCAAGTACGCCGGTTTATCCGAAGGCGACGCCCACGTGATCCGCAACGCCGGCGGCCGCGCCAGCGACGACGCGATTCGCTCCCTGGTTATTTCCTACAAATTACTCGGTACCAAGGAATGGTTTGTGATTCATCACACCGACTGCGGTATGGAAACCTTTACCAACGACATCATGAGCGACTTGCTCGCCAGCAGTTTGAAAACCGCCAGCGTCGATGCCAGCGGTTGGCACGACAGCGGCGTTGGTCCCGGCTCCACCGACGGCAAATACATCAATTGGCTGACCATCAAAAACCAAGCCGAAAGCGTGTTGGAAGATGTTAAGCGCATCAAGTCCTACCCCCTGGTACCTAGCGACATTCCAGTCTATGGTTATGTTTACGACGTCAAAACCGGCCGTTTGATCGAAGTCCCGGAAGCGACTGCCGCCGGCCAAGCCAGCTAAAACTTGCTGCGAGCCTTAGGAATCCGTCAATTCTGTTGCGGAATAGACCCGGGGCATTCCCGTAGAAAGTGAAGTGATAGGACTCAAAGTTACGCTACTTTGAGCAATGCGCTCCCGCAAATGCGGGAGCGATTTAATCGCCAATCCTAAAATTGTCAGCTTTTGCTTAGCTGAAAATCAAAAGTCTATTGGACTTACCGCCCGAAGACTCAATCGCAAAACGCCGCAGAAATATCAGCGGTTTTGTCGTAGAAGCTTTGCAATATCCAACCACCTGAAATGGCAACGGAACACAAATCCTTACCGGCGTTCAGAGTCTTTGTTGGTCCCGCGGAGACAGCGGAAAGATTGCATCCATTTGTTATACCCAGCATCAATAACCTCGACGGCGCGGCATATTTCGGAACATATAAAACAGAAAAAAGCTGAAAATCCACCCAACCGCCGGGATAGGAACAACTGCATTCATGGCGCTAACATTAACTTGGTAGCCACTTGTGCTCTCCAGGGAAATGGCGATACCCAGAATATTTATCGTGTGAGAGCCGGCAGTCAATATACCGTCAAAGGACCAAGCTTCATCGGCAGGTCCGGCACTTTTAGCCAATGGACTTCCATCCAAGTTGACGGCGTATAACAGACTCCCAGTGTTAGCTTCTAGGGAACTCACTGAAACCCTAACTTGACTGCTGTTGTGTAAATTAAAAGTCCAATCGTCAAGCACATTGGTTTCAATACGTAGGCCGGTTACTATGCCGAATAGATCCTGCGGCGAATTTTGACCTGATTGCAAACTTCCAAGAATAGGGCCGTAACCGGTAATTGTGCTCCAACTTAAAGTTGACGCATTAACTTGAAATGAAAATGACGCGATGACCAGGCATATTATCGTTAAGTATTTTTTCATAAAAAGCCCCCAAGCAGATGGTAAAGATACGCTTATACATATCTTTGCCTATCAGGGAAACGGTAATATTTTCCCGCAATGATTATTTTCGGCTTGCCGGTGCTTGTTCGGTAATATGCTTTGGCGATCCTTCAAATAAAATCAGGGTCAACGTATTCTCACCATGCAAAAGTTGGCAAACCGTCCAATGACTTTGCCCCGGAAACGACTTAAAGTACCCAACACTCTTAATCTACATTGCGTATTGTGCCCCGTGAGGGAAGTATTTTGACAAAAAAAGGGGCCTTGCGGCCCCCCTTAATCTTTAACTACCTGATAAAACTCAGTTAAAGCTGGAACCCGGTGTTCCTGGCAATTGCGGCATGGTTTGCGCTGGGAATTCACCGGTCAGCGCATTCAAAAACGCGACGATGTCAGCCACGTCAGCATCGGACAACTCTTGATTTAATTGCAATTTAGCCATTAACCAAACAGCTTTATCCAAGGTTTTTACCGAACCGTTGTGCATATAAGGCGCGGTCAAAGCCACGTTACGCAGAGTCGGCACTTTAAACAGGTGCTCGTCGCTTTCTTTTTTGGTGACTTCAGCCAAGCCTTTGTCTTTTTGGAAGTGGTATTGCGCTTCGAAGTAGCCGCTAGGGTTAACAGGGAATTTTTGGAATACCCCTGGGCCGTTAAAGGCCGGACCACTGTGGCAACTGGTGCAACCCAGTTCCACGGCTTTTTTCAGACCGCGTTCCTGCTGTTCGGTCAAGGCGTCTTTATCGCCTTTGACATATTTGTCGTAAGCGCTATTCGGTGTAATCAAAGTTCTTTCGTAGGCGGCAATCGCTTTGGTGGCGTTGTCTTTGGTAATAGCTTCGGCATCGCTACCAAAGGCCACTTCGAAAGCATGGCGATAGCCTTTGATGGTTTTCAAGCGAGCAACCACGTCATCCCAGCTTTTCATACCCATTTCGATAGGGTTGGTGACTGGACCTGCCGCTTGCGCTTCCAGGCTGTCGGCGCGGCCGTCCCAGAATTGCACTTTGTTGAATGCCGCATTCCAGACCGTTGGTGCACTGCGGCCGCCGGTTTGGCCGTTGACACCCATGGAGTTGGGCCGGTTATCTTCGCCACCCAGCATGGTGTTGTGGCAAGACGCGCAAGAAACGGTGCCCGTGGAAGACAGACGCGGATCGTGATACAGCATTTTACCCAGTTCAACTTTTTCGGGGGTTGTGGGGTTGTTGGCAGGCGCTGGCGCCGTGGTGGGCAGCGCATCCGCCGCCATAACAGACATCGAACCAGTCAGCGCTATCGCAGAAACCAGCATACGAAATTTAAACATGAGATCCTCCTAAGTAATTATTTTAGCCGTGGGCTACCGAATTGTAAGATATTGACGCTGGGCAGGTAAATTAAATTGCATCGTTATCGACCGCACGCTGCAAAGCCGGGGTTAGGCTGGCGTTAAAGTTTTTGCAGCAACTCGCTCAGTTGCGCCAGTGCCTCGTCAATGGCAAATCGGTCGATTTTTTTGGCGATGTCCTCCAGTAAGGGCAAATACTGATGACCGGCCATACTACGCTGTAATTGCTCCAACATGGCTTCGGCCGCGCCTAGATCGCTTTCCAGCAATCGCGACAATGTCTGTAAATCCGCCGCTATCTCGGCGTCGGTAACCCCTGTCACAAGCGGAACCGTATCGGGCGCCTGGCTGCTCGCCAGTGCTTGCAAGACCTCAATTTGCCCGATGACTTGGCGCAAAAATCCTTCCATGTACTGCAAGTGTTCAGCGGGCGGTATTTGATTTTGCTTAAGGACAATATCCACACCGGCGGCGGCTTCGAATAAATCCGTCGCCCCCAGATTGCCGCTAACCCCTTTCAAGGCGTGGCAACGCTCTTCAGCCTGTTTGAGTTCCCCGGCATTGATCAAGCCGCGAATCTCGGCGACCGCATCCGGGTAGTGTTCTTTAAAACGGTATAACTGTTTGCGATAGGCCTCTGGATTACCGCCGATCCGGCGTATGCCTTGCACAATATCCAAGCTGGTCAAGGTTTGTAAATCTTCGGGATAATCGGCAGCTTGATAAATCCGCGCCGCCTCCTGGCTCTGTTCGCCGTCGGCCGTGAGCGGAATCCAGGTTGCCAATGCTTTGAACAAGCGGTCGGGATCAATCGGTTTCGTAACGTGATCGTTCATACCTGCCTCCAGGCTTTTCTCGACATCGCGGGCCATGGCATGGGCGGTCATCGCGATGATGGGCATAGTTGCAAAACGTTGATCGTTCTCGGATTCCGCTAAGGCCCGAATTTTGACGGTGGCTTGCAAGCCGTCCAGCACCGGCATCTGGATGTCCATCAAGACCGCATCGTAATGATGCTGCCTAACCATGCTGACCGCTTCTTCGCCGTTCACCGCTTCGTCAACCTCAATCTCGTGGCTGCGCAGCAATTCGCAGGCAAATTCGCGGTTGATTTCGTTATCTTCCACCAGTAACAACCGAATCCCTTGCAGTTGTTTGATACCGGCAATATCCGCCCCGCCCAATTGCTTAAATTTATCCACCGCCCCAAGCACCCGGCCACGTCCAAGTGCCGACAAAATCGCATCCAGTAAGGAGGACGGCGATACCGGTTTGATCAAAAAGCCATCGATACCGGCCCGGCCCGCCAACACCATCACATCTTCGCTGCCGTAAGCGGTGACCATGATTATCTTGGGCTGAGGCATCAGGCTGGTGTCGGCGCGAATCTGCCTGATCGCCTCATCGCCGTTCATACCCGGCATTTTCCAGTCCATCAACACCACATCGAAAGGCTGATCAGCCGGCGCCTCCCGCAACGCTCTCAGCGCCCCGGCCGCACTGGCCGAACAACTCACCCGTAATTGAAACGGCCGCAACATATCGCTGATGATTTCCCGGGAAGCCTCGTTGTCATCCACCACCAATACCCGCACCTCGGCCAACAACACGCCTATGCTTTGCTCCAGCGCGTCTTGATGCAGCAAGGTGTCCGTAGCCACGCCCAAGCGCACGGTAAAACAAAAGGTTGTGCCCTGGCCCAGTTGCGACTGCTCGATCCAGATCCGGCCCTGCATCATTTCCACCAGGGTTTTACAGATGGCCAAGCCTAAACCTGTGCCGCCAAAGCGCCGGCTGGTGCCCTGATCGGCTTGGGTAAACTCTTGAAACAGTTTTTTCTGATCGTCTTCCGCCATACCGATGCCGGTATCTCTGACCGATACCCGCAAATCGATAGTGCTATCGGTTTTGGCCAGGCAATAGAATGCCAGTTCCAATTCGCCGGCTTCGGTGAATTTCAGCGCGTTACCGCATAAATTGGTCAACACCTGGCCGAAACGCAAGGGATCGCCTAACAACACCGGCGGAATTTGCGGATCGTGACGGATCAGAAACTCGATACCTTTCAAACCGGCTTGGTAACCGATCATGTCCGCCAATTGCTCCACCACGCTATCGAAGCGAAATTCGGTTTCTTCCAGCGCCAATTTACCGGCCTCGATTTTGGAAAAATCCAGAATATCGTTAAGAATCCCCAATAAGGTACGTGCGGAACTGTGGGCTTTTGCCAAATAATTGCGTTGCGACGCGGTCAATTCGGTCTGCAAAGCCAGATGCAACATACCCAGCACGCCGTTCATCGGCGTGCGAATCTCGTGCGACATATTGGCCAGAAACTGGCTTTTAGTCTGGGTGGCTGACTGGGCGGCGTCCCGAGCCTCTTTCAACGCCAGCTCGGCCTGTTTGCGTAAGGTCACATCCTCGTAAGTACTGACGAAACCGCCATCGGCTATCGGCCCGCCGCTGATCTCGATGACCCGGTTGTCCAATCTTTGCCGAGTAAAATTGTGCGGCCGAAAATGTCTTATTTCTTCCAGCAATTGCCGCAGTTCGGTATCGGGATCACGGAAACGCAACTGCGGATCGGTTAAATCAAACTGCACGAAATCGGCATGGTCCCTGCCCACTGCCAGCATGCTTTCCGGATAACCGCGCACCTCGCTGAGTTTTTTATTCCAAACCAATAACTTTAAATTGCTGTCAAAGGCTATCAAGCCCTGCGACATGCTATCCAGCACGGTGGCCAGCATTACGCTGTTATGCGCCAATTTGGCGTTAATTTCCGCCAACTCCGTTGTGCGGGCAGCCACGCGCTCTTCCAGACCTTCGTTGATGCTGGCCAATAGTTTTTCGTTTTCGGCAAGCTGCCGGTTCAAAGCCAACAGTTCGCTATCGCGAGCTTCGATGGTGGCTATCATCGTGTTGAAGGCTTGAATCAGCGCACCCAATTCATCGTTACTCTCTTGTGCGGCGCGCAAGGTGTAGTTCTTTTCGCTGTTGATCGTTTCGACAGTTTTCTTCAACCTGACCAGCGGACCGGACACCACTTGCTGCAAACTGGAAGCCAATAGCAAGGCGAATAGACCGGATAACATCACAATACCCATCGCCGCAGCCAAAAAATCCCGCCATAATGAATCCAGCTCCGCCAGGCTGGAGGCTATCCAAACCCTTCCCAAAATGCGACCGTCCAAGGCTATCGTTTCGCTTATGGTGCAATAGGCATCGTCGAATCGCGGCCGCTCGCTAGCCGAAGGCTCCGGATGTTGCAGCGGACAGGCCAAGCCGGGTTCGTAAAGTGCAAACAGCTGATTGGCGCTATCGTAAATACAGGCCGAAACCACGCTCTGCTTGACGCTTAAAGCGGCCAAAGTGGCGTTGGCGACGCTGCTGTCATTAAACGACAAGGCCACGGTACTGCGATTGGCAATGATGCGGGCCAGAGAACTCAAATCCCGGCCCATATCCTCTTTTACCCGCATGTGTTCCTGGGCAATAAAACCGGCCCCCGCCAGCAGCAGGGACAAAATGCTGGTTGCCAACATGATCAGCACCAGCTTGGTTTTTATGGTCAAATCGCGTTTAAATTCAGCCTGGTTTGTCATGGGATTCCGGAGTGAATTAACGGACGATACGGGCGATTTCCATCAACAAGGCGTTGACTTTTAATTGCGCTCGGCGCACGGCGTCCGGATTGATTTCCAGTTTGATCTGGCCGTTTTCGCTATAAAAACCGATACAGCCGCCGCGGCCGGCAAACCCCTCGGCATCGCTGACAGTTAATATCTGATTGCCGCGCACCTGCTGTATCAAGGCTGGCAATTCCGGCGCGTCATGGTCGATATACAAAATCTGGCAAATCTGCGGGTCGTCTATGCCCGACCAGATTTGCAATAAATGCCCCTTGGTATCGCGGCTGGCCAAGTCGCTCAGCAAGTTAACGATAGGTTCGGCGCCGACGATGCAGACATGCAGCGTATCGTTCATCAGCGCCGGCCACTCCACGAACTTGGTGAAATTGAACACATAATTGGCCTTGGTTTTGGCGTTGAGCATGTCGTCGGCAGCGGCGCCGAAACTGCTGAGCAACACCCACAACAATAAACCCGCGCTCACTAACTTGCCCGGCATTAAAACTCCAGGCGGGCGGTCAATTTCACCGTCAAACTCGGTCCGGCCAGCACGGTCAGCGGCGCCCCCAAATTCGGCGAGGCAAAGTCGCTGTTAAATGCCGCATAATTTTTAAAATCGAATAAATTCAATACATCCAGGCGCAGTTTCATCCGGGTGTCGTGCGGCGTATCGAAACTTTTTATCAGCGCAATGTCGACTTGTTTATATCCCCACCACTGTCCAGGAAAAATAAAATCGCTACCTTGCGGCGTAAAGGTATCAAAACGGCAAGCACCGCTTGCACAGTTGACGCCGGAGCGGGTGTCCGGGGTCGCCAGCGTCAACTTGGTCGAAAAAATCAAATCCCACGGCAAATCGACACTGGCGGTTGTCACCAGCTTATGTTTTCTGACCCCGGCGGTATCCAGCCAGCCATTGGTGTGGGTATTGGGATGTTCAAACAAATAACTGCTGTTATCAAAGAAAGACTGCGGTTTGTTTTCCTCGGAATCGGTAAAGGTGTAGGCAAACGTCATACCCCAGCCGCTGTCTTTGCTGTACGGTTTTTCGGCTTTGACAAATACCGAATTGGTTTTGGTCTGTACACCGTTATCGAACAAAATTAATTGCCCAAAGCCAGGCACGGCCTGAAATGTACCCCCGAACCCGGACCCGGCTGCGTAAAAGCTGCCGTCGGCATTGCGGCCGCCCAGCAAACCGACCAAACCGTTGTAACTGTGTACGTGCGACAAGCTGACCTCGGTATGCCAATCGCCGAAACGATTGCGCATGCCGATATTAAATTGGTCGGCATAGGGCGTGCGCAGATTGTTGCGCATCAAGTTGATTTCACGGCTGCTGCCGGCACTGGCGCCGGTCAGTGCGGACAATTGCGCCGGCGTATAGTTTAAATACTCGGGATTCCAGGCAATGCAGTCGACGCCGGCCACGCAATCGTAATTGGGGTCGCCCTGAAAATTGACGCTAAAACTGGGATAACTGCCCTTGGTACGTTCCAGTTGCAACACGTCGTAAATATGGCGGTCGTAGGCTTTAGCGTAACCGCCGAACAACACATGCCGCTGGTCTTCGAATAAGTCGTATGCCAAACCTAATCTGGGCGCAATATTATTGCTGTCCGCCGCGCGGTTAGCGCCGTTACTGAGGTAGTTCTCGATGTCGTAACCCGTATTCGCGTTGTGAATATTACGCCAGTTGCGGAGCGCGCTGCTGACATCGCCGGGCGTGACATGGTTTAGATAGCCGGGGTTGTATTCGTAATCCCAGCGGACGCCCAGGTTCACGCTCAAATGTCGATTAGGGTTCCAATCGTCTTGCAGATACGCGCCGAATTGCGTCACATCGGATTGGGCGGAACCGTCACCGCCGCCGACCAAAGGCGTTGCCCAACGCACTTGATACGGGTTGCCGGCAGGATTGTTTAAATTTAAGCCGAACTGCGGGTGGTAAGGATCGCGCTCTACCGCGCCCAGTTCTATCTGTTTAACTTTAGCACCCAGCTTGACGACATGGGTGCCATGCCAATCCAAACCGCTGAAGGTCAGATCATCTTGAAAACCCGGCCCGCTTTGGCCCTTGTCCTGATAATTGGTCGCGCCGCCGCTATTCAACACACTCCGGCTATTCAGATTACCCCCACTCAAACTGCCGTCCAGGCGACGCAGCTGCAAACCCGCACTTTGCGTAGCCGGCAGTTGCCGCCAATTGGCGTCTTCATAAGTAAACCGGGCTTCGTTGACCCAATGTTCCGCGCTGTATTGATATTTAAAATCCAGGCGTTTTTCGCTGTTACCCTTGGTCAGCGCGTAAGACTCTGAGTTTTCACCGCCAATCCCTAAGGTTTCGGTTTCGTCGCGCAGCTTAAAAGACACTTCGATCAAATTACTATCGTTAAGCGCCCAATCCAGTTTCCCGAAGAACAAATCCGCCCTGAACGGCCTGTTCACCCGGCCCAGCTGCGCTTGATACGGCTCGGGTAAGCGGGAGCCGTCACCCGCGCTAATATTGGCGTAATCGTCGTTGAGTTTACGTTCGTATGCCATGAAAAAATGCGCGACATCCTTGGCGATGGGACCGCTTAAGGTCACACCGAATTGCACTTGCTCGGTGTCGCGCTTGCCGCCCGCCAGTTGTTCGCTGGGGGTAACGCTGCGCAGATCCTGATTGGTATGATCGTAAAATGTTTCGCCGTGAAAGGTGTTGCCGCCGGATTTGGTCTGCACTGAAATTGCCGCGCCGCCGACTTGATCGTACTCGGCCTTATAGTTCTGGCTAATGACCTTATATTCGGCAACGGCCGATTCTGGAAACACATTGCCGCGACTGGAATCCTGGCCGGCTACGCCGCCCCTGACCACATAGTTTTTCTGACTGACGCCGTCGATAAACAAATTGACGCTATCCGGCCGCTGCCCGCCGCTTTGCAAGCGAGTACTGCCATTTTCATCGTTTACCACGTTCACACCGGGCGCCAGATCGGCATAATTCAGAAAATTGCGGTTTACCTGCGGCAAGCGCTGCATTTGCTCGGGCGTTAAATAGGTAGCCAACTCCGCGGAGTTGCCCTCACTCGTCTGTTCGGCGACGCTATCATCATCGCCTAACGCAACGTCTACCAAGGCCACCTGCCCCACTTGCAGCGTCAGCTCTTGACTGTTTTGCTGGCCTTCCAAGCCTAACACCTTGAGCTGGTAACGGCCGGGTTTCAATGCCATCAGTACATAAGAGCCATCAGCTCGGGAAAAGGTCCGCGTGGAAAACCCCCGCTCCAGACTGGTAACGATGATTTGCGCGCCTGCCTGAGTGTCAGCCCCTCGCAGCGTGACTTGACCACGAATTGTCGCCGCACTGATGTCGGCCTGCACCGGATGACTCCAACAGCTTATCGTCAGCAGAACGCTGGCGACCCTTGATAACCGGCTGACCGTAAAACCGACGAGCCTCTGCCAAGTTATCGTCTTGCGCAGAGGATGTTGATTAAAAACCGGCCGCATCTTAAAACTCCATTCCGGCTTTAGTAGCAGAGTTGCCTGGATCAGACTGATTCATGTCCTCCCCCGGATGCACGTTGGATTCAATCATGGCGGGGCGTCCCCAGCGTATGCGGTGCCGGTTTGCCCAGATAAAAACCTTGCGAAAAATCGATACCCAGCTCAACGACCTTGGCTTGGATCTCCGCACTACCCACAAATTCGGCAACCGTGCGCATACCCAAGCGCCGCGCGGCATCGACTATGACGCGGGCAATCACTTCAGAATCCGGATTGTCGATAATATTCATGATGATGGAGCCGTCGATCTTTAAATAATCGATCTTTAACCGCAACAAATGCACGAAATTGGAATAGCCGCTGCCGAAATCGTCAATCGCAAAGTGACAGCCATAGCCTTTCATGCGATTAACAAACTGGCGCACTTCCTCGTAACTTTCGATACCTTCAGATTCGGTAATCTCCAATACAATGCGCGAACCGACGCCGGGCTGAGAGAGTTTTTCGGCAATAAAGCTCACCGTATTGGCATCGATAATATCCTCGACGGTTAAGTTGATACTCATCTCTCCCTCCGACTCGGGCAAGGCTTTCACGACTTGTTCGACGATGGTGCGAGTCAAGGCGGTATATTGCCGGGTGCGTTTTGCCACGCCGAGAAAGCTAGGCGGAATGACATTACCCTCTTCGTCTATCATCCGCATCAGCGCTTCATATTTCACGACTTTCCCGTTGCGATTGTCGATGATGGGTTGATAAAAAGGCACGATGCGGCCGTCGGCCAGGGCACTGCGAATTTTCTGGCTCCAGTGGATGTTATCCTTGTAGTGCGACTTGATCTGCATCTGATCGGTATAAATCAAATAATCCCGACGTTCGATCCTGGCGCGCTCCAACGCCAGCGCCGCATGCGTATAAGGACTGTCGGCCCCCGAACAGATGCCTGCAGTCACGCGGATGTTAATCTTGTCTTCGCCGCAATCGATCGCTTCCGATTCCAAACGCTTGATAATGCTGTCTATCAATTGCTCGAAACGGCCGGGATCGCCACCGGTTTTGGAGAGCAACGCAAATAAATCGCCGCCGATGCGGTAAGCCTGCGCATCCGCGCCGCTCATTTTTTGCAAACGCTCGCCAATTTCCAACAAAACTTTATCGCCGTTGCGCAAACCGTAAAAATCATTGATGGCTTTGAATTGATCGATGTTGATCATGCCCAATATCGACGGACCGGCGTCAGCCAAATCCTGCATCAGTTTCACCCGGTTGGGCAAGCCGGTTAACGCATCCGTGGTCTGTTCCCGAATCAACTCTTCCTGTTTGATCAAATGGGTGACATTAACGCTGGTGGATATAAATTCGCGAATCGAGCCGTCGGCGTCAAGGATGGGGACGATGGTGTTGTTGATGTAAATCACCTCGCCACTTTTAGTAAGATTGCTGTAGGTCCCGCGCCAGATTGCACCGCCTAGAATCGTGTTCCATAACTCCCGATGCAAACCCGGTGCCGCGTCGGGATCTTTGAGAATCCGGCTGGTTTTGCCGATCACCTCCTCGCGGGTATAGCCGTAGGTTTGCACAAATGCATCGTTTACAAAAGTGATTACGCCGTGCGGATCGGTGCGGAATACGATATTAGACACATCGGTGGCATGCCGGTATTCGCTCAGACGTTTCACCCGGCCTTCCAGAGCGCGGCGTAAGCGGCTCAGTTCCAGATGCGTTTTGACCCTGGCCCGTACTTCGTCAATATCAAACGGCTTGGTAATGAAATCGGCGGCGCCCATGGAAAAACCGCGAATTTTTTCGATGGACGCTTCGACTATCGTCACGAAGAGAATGGGTATACCCGCGGTTCTAGGATCGCTCTTGAGCCGCCGACAAACCTCATAGCCATCCATACCCGGCATTCTGACGTCCAGCAATACCAAATCAGGCGGCGTCGGGCCCTGCGCCAACTCCACCGCACGCATGCCTTCCGTCGCCACCATAATGCCGTAATCGTCCTTGAGTGCTTCGAGTAAGCCGTGAATATTTTCGGGAAGATCGTCTACCACCAAAATAGTCGGCCTGGGATTGAGCGATAGGGATTTGTCTTTGTTCATTATCCAAGGAAATAGTTAGATCAGCGTTGCCAATTGACCCCAACGATTATAGTCTGCCATAGCGTTTCCGATAGGTGGCTAGCTCCAAATGCAGTCTAACCCGAGCTAGAAGCAACTCAGGCACTACGGGCTTGAGTAAATAGTCGTCGGCGCCCAGCGCCATACCCTTGGCGTCGTCACCGACTTCGGCGGCCGCAGTCACAAAAATGACCGGGATTTCGGCCGTTGCCGGATCATCGCGCAGATATTCCAACACCTGGTATCCATTCATTTCCGGCATTTTTATATCCAGCAAAATCAAATCCAGAGCCGACGCGCGCCGGGCGATTTCCAGGGCTTTTTCACCGGAAGTAGCAGCCATCACCGCATAATCTTGCCGCAAAATATTCAGCAAGGTATGCAAGTTTTCGTGAACATCATCGACGATCAGAATTTTTGGTTTTTCGTTTGAAATACAAATATCGTTCATAGAGCTCCCCCGTTCACTCCGATAGGCCATCGACAAAAGGTGAGTTCACTCTCCAGCAAACTCCTGCGCAAACTTAGACCACGATCCACTGAAGAGCAAAATTCAACAATTTATTTATCCGACAGAATATGGTTAACCGAGTACAAGTAAGGGCTGATCGGGCGCTAAACCAATGACTAAACTGGATTGTCTTTTAGGGAAGTAACTCCCATGGGAAATTCAATGCAGCCAATAACCGAGAAAATACTCGTCCGAATTGCAAAATAACCGTGTATCCATTATCCTAGTCGGGATTGGGTGGTCGCTATCACGGCGACAAACGCAGATTAAGTTATGAAGCGATCAATTTCTGAAGCACTAAATCTGCAGATCAGCCCAAAAATGTATTAGGAGAGATGGCCGAGCGGTCGAAGGCGCACGCCTGGAAAGTGTGTATACGGCAACGTATCGAGGGTTCGAATCCCTCTTTCTCCGCCACAATCTAAGTTATTGATTTTACAGTAACTTTCAAAATTAAAGCCTCAGGAAACAGCGTTTGCTACACAAACCTGTTACACAAGAGGCTTTTTTTGTGGGAAAAATTCCCTATCTTTTTCGACGCAAAAACGTCTACTACCTCAGAATTCGCGTACCTGCTGAGCATCAAGAATCGCTCAAAGCAACAGAAATTGTGCGAAGCCTAAAAACAGAAAGTCGTCACGAAGCCATTCCACGTGCTCTGCAATTAGCAGCGAATATTGTTACAACGTTTAATGAATTGAAGTCTGGAACAATCTGCGATTTTAGCTCTTCAGAACTGACTTCTCAGGTTTCACAAAAACAAGTTTTGGCAAAAATCTCAACAATCACTGTTAGATCAAACACTCCCAAAGCTCCCCTGCTCTCTGTCGTCGTTGAAGATTTTTTGGAACGATACGATCAAAAAAACAAAGCCACGCTGACCAAGCTAAAATCTACGCTACCCATCTTTGTTGAGTTGATTGGAGATAAATCCATCAATCAAATCCTACAGACTGATGTAAACAACTACTTTGATCAGGTACAAAAATTACCTGTCCGTCGAGATGCAAAAATTTTTAATGGGTTGTCGATTCGAGAAATTATAGCCACTCATGATGGACGTACGATTGCAGAAGGAACGTTCGATAGTACCTATCGCGCTACTGTTAGTTTGTTGATCAACTGGGCAATGGTGCATTACAAAGACCAAGGATTTCCTAATTTATCAGTAAGTGGTGCGGTGTATCGAGGTGATCGATCCAATGGTATCAATAAACAACGTGCTCTAACGCAAGATGAAATCAAGCTGCTATTTAGTCATTCAAAAATGAAAAAATATGCTGCTAACCCCAAAACAGCACACTACTGCTGGCTGCCTCTGATTGGATTGTTTACTGGTGCTCGAATCAACGAAGTGTGCCAGTTGAACCCATTTACAGACATTAAGCGAGATGAAGCAACTGGCATTTGGTATTTCCACTTTACTGATGAAAGCGAATCAGCTGATGGCGTTGATAAAAGCATCAAGACCAGTTCATCACTTCGCATCGTTCCTATCCATTCCAAGTTAATTGATCTTGGTCTCCTGGACTACATTCAACGAATAAAACGTGATAACCACAAGTGCATATTTCCAGCATGGACACCAATAAACGGTAAAGCATCAGCCAAGGTATCAAAGTGGTTCATTAGGTATCTTGAAAGCATTGGTCTACGCGACGACACTGAAGGAGCAAAATTGAGTGGATTTCATTGCTTTCGTCACACGTTCATTACCTATGGAATACAAAACAAGATTGCGGGTACATTTGCTATTACAGGTCATGAAACAGATGTAATTGATGGCCTTGGAAAGATTTCAACTGTGGCAAAAGGCTATTGGACACAAGGCATCACTGACAGCATTGTCGATAAGCAAGCTACTGTTGAGAGATACGATTTTGCAATTGATTTTTATAGACCATGCCAATAACTTGAATTGTAGTTTGATTGGATCAATAATTTTGAAAATGCTAATATTTAACTAGCATGCGATTTTTAGTTAGGAAAACAAAATGTCAGATTATATTTATTTTACAAAATATACAAGCGACCAAAATCCAGTTACAAAAATATTTTGGATTGAAAATGGTGAAATAAAAAAAGAACTAACTAAATCGTTATACAAAGGTGTAGCAAAACGTATCAAAATGAAATTTTATGATTTTGAAAATGCTTTAAATAAAGCAACAACTCGCCAAACATTTGGTTATGGTCTGCATGACACAAGCTTCCCTGATAAAGTAAATATTGTTGTGGATGGAGAAGAAATACCTACTGACAATGTTTTATCCAAAACAAAAAAGTTTTTCGAATATCGTCAGCTTCCAGGAATACTCATGATAGATCATGATCCTGATGACTATGGACAACAATTCACGGCCAAAGAACTAATATCTGTTTTAAGTTCTATCGATCCTGAGATAGAAAAAGTGGCCATGATGATTAGAGGGTCTGCTTCTGCAGGAGTACACGTTAAAGGAACTGAACCCACAAAATCCAAAGGTTTTCATATTTATATACCTGTAAAAGACGCAAGTACTATTCCAGAATATGGAAAGTTATTATATGAGCATTTATGGCTCAAAGGCTATGGTTATGCTAAACCTTCAAGTAATGGCGTAATATCATTTCGCTCTGCAATAGACGAAAAGGTTTTTGGTGGTGAACGCATAGATATTGTTGGTAACGCTTTATCAATATAGTTGGCAATGCTTATGGCCTTTGCTACGCCTCATCATAAAAACCAGACACCATTGACTTAAGCTATTGATTCATATAGGATGTTTTCACTGTCTGCTCTTTTTCGAGAGTTCCCAGACAGCATCTCATCCCCCAAATAGACCCGTTACTATCGCTACGACGGCTGTGATTACTAATCACGTGGTTAGCTTTTGTGTGCCTGTCGCATTGGGATATTACTTTACTCGAATATGGAGAAAAGTCATGGCTATAGCTGATGACAATCAAGATTTATCTATTGTGAAACCTGTTGAGGCCTTAGTGCTAGGACTTATGCAATCGACTGAGCTTTATCTCGAAATGCTGGCGACTCGAAAAGCTGACAAAGCAAACGTGGAGTTAGGCAAAACAGTTCGACATATTGCGACTTGCCTATCTCAACATCCAGAGTGCTTTGAAGAGTTTTCGATAACCGGAGATGACTCAGATGTTGTTGCGTCTGCGTTCGAAGATGACGATGAAGCGTAATCAATAACTTTGGAGAATAAATTATGAGCGCGAAACTTGAAGACAAATCCATTTCAGAATTGCAAGCATTATTCGAATCTACTCAAAAGATTCTACTGGAAAAACAGAGCGTTATGCGAGATAGCGCCGTCGAAAAATTGCAGCAAATAGCCAAGGAGGCAGGGATAAAAATTTTCATCCGTTTACCAAAAAAGAAAGAAACAACACAGCCAAAAACATATCGACATCCACAGGATAAAAACCTTGTATGGCAAGCTAAGCCTGGGCAAAAGCCCTCGTGGCTGCGTGACTTGCTAAAAAACGGTGGTCATACGCTGGAAGAGCTGGAGGTAAAAGACCAAGCATCATAATAGCCACGTTTCATTCTTCAGTTGACTGCTGTTGTTCAACTCGACAGCAGTCAACTCACTTAGGCCGGTAGAATCATGACCAGCATTACTGATCCAATTATCTGGCATCCAAACCGTCAAGAGCTTCATCTTGACCTGAAGCGTTTACTCAATATCGATAGCAAACTGGTCTTGACTGGCTGGCACCATCCAGCAGGTCTTAGCTGGTGGCTTTGCTTTGTAGATGGCATTGAAGAACGACACACCAATCCCTTTGAAAGCCTTTATTTTCCAATTCCTGAGATGTTGGCTGATGACACTGCTATACATTACCTTGGAATACCAGCACATTTATTATCAACGTCGAAACGCTATCGTGCTGACAGCTTTGGAATGCTCGTATGTTTGAGCCGCCATAAATCCCTAGTCAAGACCATGGGAAATAATTGGACGCTATTCTGGAAATGCTATAGACAGGCGAAAGCTGAACTTTGGACAGAGCAGCAGCTAATAAATGTCTGCAACAAAGGTGCGGTTGAGATGATGCATGCATGTCACCTTCCCGCTAATCAGGCGGCAATATCGACACTGACAAAATTCTCTGCTGACAACTTTGGTCAATTTCAATTCGATCTAATAGATCACCTATTCTCTGAGCTAGACTACCACCAGCTCAACGCTACGCACGACATTATCTTCGATCATCAAGTGCATTTCCTATTGAAATATCCCCACCTCGAAGGGCTGGGAGTATGGCGCAACTGGACATCTAATAATTACGATGAACTTCTTCGAACAGTAAAGTCGATACAGGCACTAGCACAAAGGCCCGTTTTGCCAGCTGTCAACATTCAAGAACAGATGCAGAGCTGCGAGTCTTTATCTGCTCTAAAAACGTTGCAGAATGCTCTACAGGACGCGAAAGCTCAAAATGAGCTGCTAAACTACGACAAGCCGCTAGAATCAGCTTACAGAGCATCTGCTTCGTTTCCGCCGCCTCCAGTGACAAGCACTGAGACTTTTGAAGCGATCACTACCCCTTCCCAACTGTTCCAATTATCAAAAAGCCTAAACTTCAATCTCATGTCCTATGTTCAGGGCATAAATGAAGGCAAATACTATTTGTATCGAATAAAGCCTGATGAGGCTGTCGTCGTGTTAATGCTGTTTAAAACTAACGATAATCGTGTAAAGCCTGTCATCCAATCGATTATAAAAAAATATGGTGATTTGCCAAACAAATCTCTAATGCAAAGCGCCAATAAATGGATACACACTCTGTAAGCGTACGTACAGTATTGCCAGCAACCATGCATTAATGAATCTGGATAAAGTGTGAAAATTATTGTTGGCGTGATTGGCAGAGAAAAAAACGGCCAACAGAAAACAGCCTATGTCATTGTTTTTTAATGAAAATATTCCAGGTGAAAATTGATGTTCGTCAAAAATGGAGCGCTGTAAGATAATAAGTGAACAGCAACTCTCCTGCATCTTAAGATGAGCCAAGTATTAACAGGCTGGTGAAAAACCCGCCGATATTTCCCCTTACCCACGATGTAAGTGATTTTTTCGAGTTGAAATCGGTCATGACATCGAGTTTCAAGCGTTTTGCCCCGGTTTCAAGGGCTTTTTATTCGCCTGAAGCCGTCTGTGGACGGTTTTCAGGCGAACTTCACCCTAGGCGGGTGCACTCCACGCCGGTTTCGGCGTGAACACCAATAGGTTGAGCATGCGCGTCAGGTTGTAGGCGGCAAAGCAAAACAAGGCCTGACCCGCGACTTTGGCTAAGCCGATGTGACGAGTTTTGCGCAGGCCGCCGACCGTTTTGACCCAGCCAAAGGCTTCTTCGACGATTTTGCGGCGCTTGAGACTTTGGGCGTAACCTTTGCCGCGCGCGGTGCGGCCATCGACGGCACTGCCGGTCTTTTTGCGGGCCACATGGGCTTTGATGTCACGGGACTCGAGTCCGTTGACGAACGCCGCTTGGTCGTAGCCTTTGTCGGCACCGACGCTGCCGCCTTGGGGCACGCGGCGTTTGATCATGTTTTGCGCGGCTTCGATTTCGGCGGTGCCGGTGGCTTGAGTGGTTTCGACATCGACAATCAGGCCGTTGCGATTCTCGGACAAGGCATGGGTGATGTAACGCAGTTTGGCCTCGGTGTATTCGCCTTTCTTGTAAAGCCGGGCTTCGGGATCGGTCGTACTGTGGTGGGTGGCGTTGCTGCGCTTTTCGCCGCTGAAGTCGACCTCGGGATTGCGGCCGGCGGGTTTGTCCGGGCCGCTGCCGTCTTTTTTAACGAAGCTTTTATGCGAGGCCCAGGCTTCAATGAGGCTACCGTCGACGCTGAAGTGTTCGTCGGACACCAGATTTTGCCATTCGGCTATGGCCAGTACCCGCTCAAAAAATTCGCGACTCAGGGCTTCGGACAGCAGGCGTTCGCGGTTGGCGCTGAACACGCTGCGCTCCCAGACAGCATCGTCGATACCCAAACCAACAAACCAGCGAAACAACAGGTTGTAGTCCAGTTGTTCCATCAACTGACGCTCGCTACGGACCGTATACAGGACTTGTAACAGCAAGGCGCGCAGCAGTTTTTCGGGGGCAATCGAGGGACGGCCAGTGTGCGAGTAACGCGCGGCAAAGACGGCATCCATCGAGGCCAGTACGCCATCGACCAACAGCCGTAAACGGCGCAACGGATGCTGCTTGGGAATGCGGTCTTCCAGGTTGATGTAGCTGAACCAGTTGTTTTGGATAGCATCGTGTCCGCGCATTGAAAGGCTCCAAATTTAGGTAGCCTATTTTAACAGTTGGCGGCTCATCTATGCCTTAGCTTACTTGGCTTTTCGAGTTTTTCACCAGCCTGTTAAGCTTTATTGAAAAAGCAACAAAAGCGGATAGATCTTATCACTCTTTCAAATATTGTTTTGATTCCATTGATGTACCAAGCATCATGTATGACGATAAACAAGGTATTGTTTTTAATTCTGATAAAAATGGTGAATCTGATAAAGGATTATAGAAGGACTGGCCCCTTTCCTTAAACTCCAGCACAGGACCGATTGAATTCGGCCTGAGTCTACTATACTTGTTAAACTGTAAAATTGCAACGATATAACGTAATTGCCTTGAAAAGTAACAATATTTTTCAGAATTATCAACACGTACATTTTACGTTGGCATACTTTTCTGCTGCTCCACAACTTCATTGCGCATACCAAGAAAGTCGCCTAAAAACAGGAAGTTACGCTACACAAACCTGCTACACAATGCGATAAATTTATAGCAGAAAACAAGCTGTTCTTGAGGGTAGTCAAAATCGACTGATTCAAATAAAGTTAATATAAATCAGTTAGATAGAGTGGAGAGATGGCCGAGCGGTCGAAGGCGCACGCCTGGAAAGTGTGTATACGGCAACGTATCGAGGGTTCGAATCCCTCTTTCTCCGCCAACTTATAAATTATTGAATAACAATAATTTTTTTTGAAAAAGCCTCTTGTGTAACAGAGTTTGCTAAACAACCCTGTTACACAAGAGGCTTTTTTTGGGGGCAATTTCCCCTATCTTTTTAAACGACGCAGCAACTACCTCAAAATTAGCAATCCTGCTCAGCATCAAGAAGCGCTCGCTCAACGCAACTGAAATTGTACGAAGCTTAAAGACTGAAAGCCAGTCATGCAACGATTCCGCTTGCTTTGCAACTTGCGCTAAATGTTGCATTGGCTTTCAAATTAAAATTCTCAGCACTCAATTCTACCGACTCTTTCAAATGTCTTTTAGCAGCTGATTACGCTCGGATGCTTCTATCAGACTCTTGAAGCTTTCGACCGCGTCGATCAGCAGCGGCTGCTGGTTGCTTTCCGGCAATTGGTTTTGCCCGCATTGCTCCAGTGCGTTGATCACAAAGCTGATGGTCAGGATATGAATGTCTACAGCCGGCAGATAGACCTCGTCGCTACCATCAGGTTCTTTCAGTTCGGCCAGCAGGTGGCTAAGCAATAATTTCGCCAGCACATCCTGAACAATCGCGATGGGTATAGCCAGCTTGCCGGCAATCTCGGCGGCGCTTAAAGGCGCTTGCAGCTGGCCAAAGTTTTTGACTATGAGATGCATGACTTGCAGGGCCACCAGCTTTTTCAACGCAAAACTTAAGTGAGCAAAGCGGTTGTTGTTGCGATAGGTTTGATAGTTTTGGGTATAAAACGCCATCTCGCAGCCGAATAATACAATCATCCAACAGCTTTGCAGCCAAACCACAAATAAGGGTAAGGCCGCAAAACTACCGTAAATGGCGTTATAACTCGACACGCCGATCTGCAAGCTCAAATACGCCCATTGCAACAGATGGTAACTAACGCCCGTCACCACGCCGGCGAGAATGCCTGCGTGAAAGCTTATTTTATGGTTAGGCATAAAAATAAACGTAAAGGAAAACAAGGCAGTCATCAACAATACCGGCGACAAACTCAGCGCCTTAACCACCAGCCAGCTGGCGAACGCCGGCAATTGAATGACGGTAATAAACCAGGTTATCTGCGTACTAACAAACACAGTGATACTGCTGGCAGCGATCAGCAATACCGGCGCCAACAGCATCAGGGATAAATAATCGCTAAATTTGCGTCCCAAGGACCGGCTCTTGCCGATTTTCCAGATGTAGTTAAACGACTCTTCGATATTGCCTATCAAGCTGATAATGGTCCAAAACAGCACGACAATCCCTATTCCGGCCACCACTTCGCCTTTAGCGCTTTCCAGAAGATTTTTGGCAAAGCCGATTAGTTGCACCACCAAAGCATCTCGCTCCGGCATACGCTGCAACAGTTCTTGCTCCAGCATAGTTTCAAAGCCAAAGCCCTTGGCAATCCCGAACAACATGGCGATAACCGGCACTATCGACAAAATGCTGTACAAGGTCAAAGCGGAGGCGCGTAGCTGACAAAGATCGAGACCGAAACTTTGCAAGGACAAAATAACGATTTTTAGATACTTGATTAGTTTTTCTTGAACATACGGCAGATCTTGCTCGTGCAGCAGCCAGATATCGTCTTGGATAAATTTTAATACTTTGTGGTACATGACTGGACTTGGCTGGTGGCGATAACTTCGAACATAGAATCCGTTCTCCGCAGACAGTATAAATTGAAAAAGCGGAGTTTATCTCAATACGTCTTGCGCCACCGACAAGCCAGCCACTCGGTCGCGTCAGGTTGCGGCGCTATCCGAGCTTATTGCACGTCAAACTGTAAGTTTGCCAATCTGGCATACAGTCCGCTTTGTTTTCGTAAATCATCTGGCGAGCCGGTTTCGACGATGCGTCCTTGATCTAACACCACGATGCGGCTGACTTTATTAACGGTTGCCAAACGGTGCGCGATAATCAAGGTGGTGCGTCCTCGCATCGCCGCATTCAAACCCTGTTGCACCAATACTTCTGACTCCGCATCCAGCGCGCTGGTGGCCTCGTCCAGTAACAACAGGGGGGCGTTTTTCAGAATAGCCCGGGCGATGGCGATACGCTGGCGTTGGCCGCCGGACAGGCGCGTACCGCGCTCGCCGAGAAACGTTTGGTAACCGTCAGGCAAGCGGTCGATGAATTCCGCTACCTGCGCCAATTGCCCCGCCGCAATGACTTCCGCATCGCTGGCATCGGGTCGGCCGTAGCGGATATTCTCCAGTGCGGAGGTCGAGAATATCACCGCGTCTTGCGGCACTATGGCAATTTTGCTGCGTAGTTCCTGCAAGGACAGGTGACGAATATCCTGACCGTTTAGGCGGATGGTGCCGTGGGTGACATCGTAAAAACGCAATAATAATTGGAACAGTGTGGTCTTGCCGGCACCGGACGGACCGATAAAGGCAACACTTTCTCCTGCGGCTATGCTCAGATCAACCCTATCCAGGGCGGCGGATTGTAAGCGCGAAGGATAGCTGAAGCTGACGTCTTGAAATTGAATTTCTGCTTTGTCGCCATCAACCAAAGACTGGGGAGCAAAAGCATCGACTATCGCCGGTTCGGCATGCAGCAGTTCCAGCAAGCGCCCGGTTGCGCCGGTCGCTCGCATCACATCGCCCCAGACTTCGGCTATGGTACTGACCCCACTGGACACCAGCGTGGCGTAAAGTACAAAAGAAGCCAGTTGCCCACCGGTCATAATACCGGCGTTGACCTGGTTGGCGCCTATCCAAAGCACGAAAATGATGGAACCCATCACGGCCGTGATGACGATAACCGTCAACGCGGAACGAAACCGGCTGCGGCGGACGGCGGTGCGGAAACTGATTTCAGCGCGCTCTTTGAAGCGGTTCGCTTCGCGGCGCTCCTGAGTATACGCTTGGACGGTAGGTACAGCATTGAGGATCTCGCCCGCCAACGCCGAGGCATCGGCAATCTTATCCTGCGATTCCCGCGACAGCTTTTTTACTTTCCGGCCCATGGCCAAAATCGGTAAGGTCAGCAAGATCATCAACCCCAATATCAGCGAAAACAGATGCAAGCTGGTCACCGCCAGCATGATCATGCCGCCGACAAACTGGAATAAACTGCGCAGACCCATGGATATCGAACTGCCTACCACAGTCTGGATCAGCGTGGTATCGCCGGTCAGTCGTGATAGTACTTCCCCGGTTTGTAAGGTCTCGAAAAACTGCGGAGACTGTGCTAATACACGCTGGTAAACCGCGCCGCGCAAATCCGCCGTCACCCGTTCGCCGACCCAGCTCACAGTGTAGTAACGTGCCGCTATCGTCACAGCCCATAGGCAGGCTAAGCCAAAAAGAGCAAGAAAGTGTCCATCCATGCTCAGCGAACCCAACAAACCCCCTTGCTCAGTCTGTCGCTGCCCAAAACCAAAATCGATCAGGTCGCGGAATGCCAAAGGCACTAACAAAATTGTTGCCGAGCCAAGGCACAACAAGCAAAAAGCCAGAAGCATTCTGGCACGATAGGGACGGATAAATGGCCATAACGCCTTTAAGGTCGATATTTTTCGGGTGGAATCGGTTTGCTTAGAACGGGAGAAAGGCATATCAATACCTCGTGAAGAACCTTGGCGCGAAAATGCATCGCTTAAAAATAAAAAACCCGCTAAGCCTTTCGGCTAGCGGGTTTTTAAATTTCTTTGGACTACTCTGGAAGAGTAGGTGGTACCGAGGGTCGGAATCGAACCGACACTCCTTTCGGAACCGGATTTTGAATCCGGCGCGTCTACCAGTTTCACCACCCCGGCAAAGAAAGCGTCATTATACTGATTTTTGCAGAAATGCCAAACTATTTTTTACGCTGCGAATTGCCTCAAATTAAAAGTAACCCAAGGGGTCATTAAAAACGGGTCGTTGCCTCACATTGTGTGTAACCGAAATCAAGCGGGTTACCACCATGGGAAAACACGAACGACGAGCCTATTTACAGGCTATCCAAAAGCGCTATCGACAAAGCGATAGGGCCACGAAACAAACGATCCTAAACGAGTTTTGCGAAGTCTGCGGCTACGCCCGTAAGTACGCGATCCGTTTGCTGAATCGAAAAGCCAAGCCAACCGCTTCGCCTAGCAAACGGCCCGGCCCCAAGCGGAAATATCAAGCCGAGGTGTTGCTGGAGCCATTGAAGCGCATCTGGTTTGCTAGCGATCAACTGTGCGGCAAGCGCCTGAAAGCCGCGATACCGATCTGGCTGCCTCATTACGAAGATCAATACGGCCCCTTGGCGGATGGCGTGCGCGCCGACTTGCTCAAGGTGTCGGCGGCGACCTTGGATCGCTTGCTCAAGCCCTTGCGCGTCCAGCATCCCAAGGGCTTGTCCGGCACCAAGCCTGGCTCGCTGTTGAAAACCCAAATTCCCATTCGCACTCATCATTGGGACGAAACCCAGCCCGGTTTTGTCGAAGCCGATACTGTCGCTCACTGTGGCAATTCGCTGGCCGGCGATTTCGTCTGGAGCCTGACGATGACGGACATTGTCACCGGCTGGACCGAATGCCGGGCCACCTGGAATAAAGGCTCGCAAGGTATCCTGGAACAGATTCAGGCCATCGAGAACCTGTTGCCATTCCCTTTGAAAGGCTTCGATTGCGACAATGGTTCTGAATTTCTCAATCATCACCTGGTTCGCTATTTCATCGACCACCCGCAAAAGCCGGCGTTTACCCGCTCCAGGCCTTACAAGAAAAACGACAATGCCCACGTCGAGCAGAAAAACTGGACTCACGCCAGGCAATTATTCGGCTACGACCGGCTGGATAATGCCGCGCTGGTGCCGTTGATGAACGCGGTCTACAGCACGCTTTGGTGCCCTTTGCAGAATCATTTCTGTCCCAGTCTGAAACTGCGGAAAAAACACCGAGACGGCGCCAAAGTCGTGAAAAAATACCATGCCCCGCAAACCCCTTACCAACGGGTGATCAATCATCCTGACATTCCGGAAACCACCAAACAGACTCTCCAGGAACATCATGCCAAACTCAATCCATTTGCTCTTAAGGCCGCCATTGAGCAACAATTGAAACTCATTTTTTCACAAGTCCAGGTTACCTCTAATGTGAGGCAACGACTCTGATACTTCGGTTACCTTTTTCTATGAGGCAATACGCGCTGCCAATATTACCGCTGCTTTCAGCTTTTTCATGGCGTTTTGTTCAAGCTGTCTGATACGCTCGGCCGACACTTGATAACGATCCGCCAATTCGTGCAAAGTGGCTTTTTCTTCCACCAGCCAGCGGCTAGCCAGAATATCGCGGCTTCTGTCGTCCAAGCCAGCCATGGCGTCCATCAGCAATTCTTCCTTACGGTCTTCCCAGTCGCTATTTTCCAGCAATAAAGCCGGATCGGCACCATGCTGTTCCAGATAAGCGATGGGTGCTTGCACATGATCTTCGCTGTCATCGCCCGTTGGCTCAAGTCCTATATCGCGACCGTCCAAACGCCGTTCCATTTCGTAAACCGTTTTGACGTCCACGTCCAGGTTCTCTGCAATCGCTTCCGCATCGTCTTGCGATAGGTAGTTCAAGTCGTTTTTAAACTTACGCAGATTAAAAAACAGTTTGCGCTGCGCTTTAGTGGTAGCAACTTTAACGATGCGCCAGTTTTTAATCACATATTCGTGAATTTCCGCTTTGATCCAATGTACGGCAAACGACACCAAGCGCACGCCCATGTCGGGGTCGAAACGCTTGACCGCTTTCATCAAGCCGATATTGCCTTCCTGAACAATGTCCGCCAAAGGCAGACCGTAACCGGCATAGCCTCTGGCTACATGCGCCACGAAGCGCAAATTGGACATCACCAGCTCACGCGCAGCATTCAGGTCGCCTTCATCCCGGTAACGTAACGCCAAGTCCTGCTCCTGCTCGACGCTGAGTTTGGGCATTTGGGCGACTAAGTTCAAATAAGAATCAAACGTCCCAACCGATAAATTGATCGGCAAAGCCAAGCTGTTGTTCATATCACCCTCGTTTCCGCGGAATAAATTAACGTTAACCGAATTCTAGCACTCGAAACACGAGAGTGCTAATAATTTAGTAAAAATCTTTTGATACAGATAGTTACACTGAATTTTGCTTCAATTTTGCTGCGTAAGCAGCTAACGATGCCGCCTTTACGAATTCCGACCAAACTCGTTAAAATGCAGATTAAGTCAGAAATCTCCGCCTAACTCATCAAAACCACAGCCATTTACTCAAACATGTCAGCTTCCGATAGCCCCGTATCATCCAACTTTATTAGACACATCATTGCCGCCGATCTGGCCGCCAACAAAAACAACGGCAAAGTTGCCACCCGCTTCCCTCCCGAACCGAACGGCTATCTGCACATCGGCCACGCCAAATCGATTTGCCTGAATTTCACCCTTGCCGCCGAAAACAACGGTACCTGCAATTTACGCTTCGACGACACCAACCCGGAAAAAGAAAGCGTCGAATATATGGAAGCCATCGAACGCGACGTGCAATGGTTAGGATTTAAATGGGCCGGAAAATATCACGCCTCCGACTATTTCGAGCAACTCTACGACTATGCGGTACAGTTGATTAAACAAGGCGATGCCTATGTGGACAGCTCGACTCCGGAACAAATGCGCGCCGACCGCGGTACCTTGACCGAACCCGGTAAAGAAAGCCCGGACCGTAGCCGCTGCATCGAAGAAAACCTGGATTTGTTTACCCGCATGCGCGCCGGCGAGTTCGCCGACGGCCAATATGTGCTGCGCGCCAAAATCGATATGGCCTCGCCCAACATTAATATGCGCGACCCGACCATCTACCGCATTCGCCGCGTCCATCACCAACGTACCGGCGACGCTTGGTGTGTATATCCGATGTACGACTACACGCATTGCATTTCCGACGCTTTGGAAGGCATTACCCACTCGATTTGTACTTTGGAGTTTGAAGATCACCGCCCGCTGTACGACTGGGTGCTGGACAAGTTGCAAACCCCTTGCCATCCTCAACAAATTGAGTTCGCCCGCCTACAATTGGAATACACCATCGTCAGCAAGCGTAAACTGCTGCAACTGGTCACCGAAAAGCACGTCAATGGCTGGGACGATCCGCGCATGCCGACTATTTCCGGCCTGCGCCGGGCGGGTTTTACCCCGGAAGCGATTCGCGATTTCTGCGAACGCATCGGCGTCACCAAAAATGACTCCTGGATCGAAATGGGCGTACTGGAAAACTGCATCCGCGAAGACTTGAACGAACGCGCACCTCGGGCAATGGCCGTATTAAGGCCGTTAAAAGTCGTCATCAGCAACTGGGAAGACGGCAAAACCGAAACCTACCAAATCGCCAACCATCCGCAAAAACCGGAAATGGGTAGCCGCGAAGTCAGTTTTTCCAAAACCATTTTGATCGAACAAGACGATTTCATGGAAAACCCGCCTAAAGACTTCAAACGTTTGGTGCCGGGCGGTGAAGTGCGCTTGCGCGGTTCTTACGTGATCAAATGCGAGGAGGCGATTAAAGACGACGCCGGCAATATCATCGAACTGCGTTGCAGCTACGATCCGGCCACCTTAGGCAAAAACCCGGAAGGCCGCAAAGTAAAAGGCGTAATCCATTGGGTTTCTGAACAACACGCCCTGCCCGCCGAACTGCGTTTATACGACCGCTTGTTCAGCCATCCCAACCCGGACACTTTGGATAACTTACTGGATGGCATCAATCCCAATTCGCTGGAAGTGTTGACTGATTGCCGAGTGGAAGCCAGCCTGGTCAATGCCACGCCGGATACCCGTTATCAATTTGAGCGCACCGGCTATTTTTGCCTGGACTATGCCGACAGCACGCCGGAAAAACTGGTGTTTAACCGTACCGTGACCTTACGCGACAGTTGGGCGAAATAGCCGGTTAATTCATCATGGCCGCGCTGCAAGCATTAATTAATCACCTCGAAGCACAAACCGGCCAATCACTAAACAACCACCGCCTCAGCACTATCGGCGGTGGCGACATCAATAGCGCTTACCGGCTGCAAGCCGCCAATATCGACTGGTTTATCAAATTAAACCGGGCAAGCCTGGCAGATATGTTTGTAGCGGAAGCGGCCGGTTTACGCGAGTTAGCCAGCATAGGCGCGGTGCGCGTGCCCAAGGTGATTTGCTTTGGCGAATGTCAACAACACGCTTATCTGGTGCTGGAATTCATCGTATTGGGCGCGTTGCATAGCTGCAGCGCCAGCTTATTCGGCGAACAACTGGCCTTGCTGCACCAACGGCCGCAAACCTATTTCGGCTGGCCCATCGATAACACCATAGGCTCCACGCCGCAACATAACGCCAGACACGACGATTGGGTCAGTTTTTGGCAGCAACAACGCCTGGGCAAGCAATTGCAGTTTGCCGCCGCCAATGGTTATCGCGGCTCACTGCAAACGCAAGGCGATAAACTGCTGGAAAGAATTGGCGACTTTTTCAGCGATTACCGCCCACACCCATCCTTACTGCACGGCGACTTATGGGGCGGCAATGCTGCCGCAGACAACCAAGGACAACCGATAATCTTCGACCCGGCTTGCTATTACGGCGACCGTGAAACCGATCTGGCCATGACCGAATTATTCGGCGGTTTCAGCCGCGATTTTTATGCGGCTTATCAAGCCAAATATCCGCTGGACCCTGGCTACAAAACCCGTAAAACCCTTTACAACCTTTACCATATCCTTAACCATCTCAACCTGTTCGGCAGCGGTTACTTGAACCAGGCCAACAGCATGATCGCTCAGTTATTGGCCGAATTAAACTAATCGCGTTCAGCACCGAATGGCCAACCAAAGCAATAGGTTGACATAGCCAGTTGCAATTCCCCCTCCTGCATTTTCCCTGCTCATAAAAAGAATTTTTCCCGCCTCAATTCAGGAATTTCCTCCTAGATAATAGCCGTCAATTTTAAGGCCGAAACAGCAGCTTATATCCAGAGCCGCGTTTCGAAATTTATGACACCAACCCATCTCACCGCTGCCATGAGCAACACCCTAAAAATATTGTTAGTCGACGACCATGCCGTGGTACGCGCAGGTTTTCGCATGCTATTGTCGGTTAGCGGCAATGTCGAAGTCATCGCCGAAGCAGAACGCGGCGAACGAGCGATTCAGCTTTATTGCGAGTCCAAGCCGGATCTGGTGGTCATGGATTTATCCATGCCGGGAATCGGCGGTCTGGAAGCCATTCGCCGGATCGTCGCACGGGATGCTGATGCGCGGATTTTGGTATACAGCATCTATCACGAGCAAGTTTACGTACGGCGTGCCTTGGATGCCGGCGCGCAAGGGTACATCACTAAAAACATGGCGCCGAACCTATTGTTACCGGCGATAGAAAGCATTATGCAAGGTAAAGGTTATACGGAACCCGGCCTGCTTAAACCCGCGGACGAGCCGTCCGCCAATGCGCAGTATCAAGCGCTGATCGATGCATTCTCGCCGCGCGAGTTCGATATTTTCCGGCTACTGGCCCAAGGCCTGACGGTCTCGAAAATTTCCGTTCACCTGTGTTTGGGCAATAAAACCATCGCCAACTACGCGACGCAAATCAAGAAAAAACTGCAGGTGCAGACCACCACCGAATTGGCCCACATCGCCGTCAACCTAAACATACTCAATCAGTAAACCTTATCTAAAACCGCTCAGCGCAATACTCTGATCGAACCCAAGGTACCGGTTTCAACGGTCACGCTCAGCCGGGTAATTTTACTGACGCGGATGGCGTTCTTGGGTTGCGAGGGGTCGAAATTGAATTCGTCGCCCTCGCGAACCATAAAAGTACCGACACCGCTGACTTCCAATAAGGCAATAAAAGCCTTGCCGGACGGATTCAACAAACCGCGTAATTTCAGGTTCGGCACCTTCATGGTTTCCTGATTTGGCATAAACCCATACGCACCGGCGGCGGTGCCGCCCTGCGCGCCAGCCGTTTCGTACATCAGTTCGCTGGGTGTGAACGGATCGCGCAACTGTTTCGGCGCCGAAGGCGTCAAAGGCAGCGGCGTGGCCGGCGCTTCCAGAGCCTGCGCGGCTAGTGCCGCCATTGAAAAAACAAGGCCGGCAATCGGCTTGATTGAATTCGACAAACTCATTTAATGCCCCGATACCAAAGAGAATAAGGCTTGAAAGAATGCGTAATAGACAAAGCCCACCATCAAGCCTATGACCAAAATCATCACCGGCTCGATCAGGGCCGACAGGCGCTTGATCGCAATTTCCAACAGCTTTTCGTAATAAAGCCCCAGTTCCTGTAACACCTCGTCCAGCGCCCCGGTCCCTTCGCCTACTGCAACCATCTGCACCACCAGCGGCGGAATGCGTGGATGATCGATGCTGCGCGCAATATCCCGCCCCTCTAAAATCTGGTTCGATGCGGCTAGCAACTGATCGACATAAACCCGGTTGCCCAGCAAATTAGCGGTAATTTTCAACGCTTCAAACACCGTCACACCGCTGCGCAGCAAAATCGACAGCGCCCAGTTCATCTGCGCCATGGCACCGGTTACCAGCAGCGAGCCGATCACCGGCAACCGCAGCAACAGCCGGTCTATCCACAAGCGGCCATTACGGGTTTGATAAATCAATATCACCAACAGCAACAAAGCCGCCGCACCGCCTACCAGCCACAGGCCATGCTGGCGCACGAAGTCGGATATATCCACCAGCAACTGGGTAGACGGCGGCAAGGCTTTACCTTTGCCCATCAAAAACTTGCTGAATTTGGGGATGATTTTTACCACCATGAAAATGCCGACGCCGATTGCCGCCAGCAGTACAATCGCCGGATAAATCATCGCGTTGATGGTCTGCGCCCGCAAAGCGGCTCTTTTATCCAGATGTATCGCCAACCTTTCCATGATTTGGTCCAAATCGCCCGTGGTTTCGCCGGCAACCACCAAATTGATCGCCATTTCCGGAAACACCGCCTTGTGCTTACTCATCGCCGACGACAGCGATTGGCCGACCCGAATGTCCTTCAGCATCAGGCGTAAAGTCAAATTCAAGCGCGGATTGGTCAATTGCGCCTGGGCCAGCTCCAGGGCCTGGGCCACCGGAAGGCCCGCCCGCAGCATAAAACTCATTTGCCTGAAAAAGAATATCAACGCCGTATTCGTTACCGAACGTTGCGAGGCCAACCAGTCCGAAAAATTGGCCTGCCCAAAAAAACCGCTACTGCCGCGTCCCTGCCGCAATGCCAAAACTCGCAAACCGCGCTGGCGCAATTGTGATGCTGCATTACCCATATCGTCGGCTTGCAAGCGGCCACCAATCTCGTTGCCGCGCTCATCCAAGGCGGTGTAAACAAATTCAGCCATCTCAGTTTACGCCGCGCATACCGCGGGTTTTGTGGACCGCCACATCGCGTAACTCGTCCAACGTAGTCATGCCCAACAGCACTTTACGGCAGCCGTCCTCCCACATAAAACTCAGCCGCTCGCCGGCACTGGCTTCCAAGGTTTCCTCATCGGTACCGCGCGCCACCAAGCGTGCCAGAGTTTCATCCAGCCACAGGGTTTCGAACAATCCCAGCCGGCCGCGAAAACCGCTGCCCTGGCAGATCACGCAACCGCCCGGTTCGTAAATCTGCACGGCATCGTCATCCCGCCCCAGTTCCGCCAGCTCGGCTGGCGTCGCCAAGCGTGATTTGCGGCAATGCCCGCATAAGCGGCGCACCAAACGCTGGGCAATAACCGCCGCCACCGTGGAACCGATCAGGAACGGTTCGCAACCGATGTCGATCAAGCGCGTGACAGCGCTCACCGCGTTGTTGGTGTGCAGCGTCGAAAACACCAAATGCCCGGTCATGGCCGCTTTTACCGCCACATCGGCGGTTTCCGGGTCGCGAATCTCGCCTACCATCAGCACATCCGGATCGTGCCGCAAAAACGAGCGCAGGGCGTCAGCAAAGCTGACTTTCGGCCCGGTCTGCAATTGAGAAACCCCGTGCATCACATATTCGATCGGGTTCTCCACGGTCATGATGTTGATGTCGGCGCGGTTGATTTCCTGGAGCGCGGCGAACAAGGTGGTCGATTTACCACTCCCGGTCGGACCGGTCAGCAGCACCATGCCATAGGGGCGGTGGATCACCTTGCGAAAATGCTGTAAGTCGTCTTCCATCATGCCCAAATCGGCCAGCGTCAAGCCGAACGCCTCTTGGCCGAGCAGCCGCAGCGTCATCCGTTCGCCCAGCCGGGTCGGCGCCGTCGCCACCCGAATGTTAAAGCCCTTATCAATAGGCTTAGGCAAATGATAAGAAAAACCGCCGTCTTGCGGCATGCGCTGTTCGGCTATATCCAAGCCGGCCAGCACCTTGACCCGCGACACCAAAGCAGCCGCCGCGCCGGCGTTGGCGACCAACGGAAAGTCGCGCAATTTGCCGTCCACCCGCAAACGAACCCGCAGACCTTGCGCATCCGGCAATAAGTGAATGTCCGAGGCCCGGTAAAAATAGGCTTCGCGGATAATACCGTCCAGCATCGCCACCAAATCGGTATCGGTCTCCGCTGTCACAGCGCCGCTTTGTTCCGGCGCCGATTTTCCGGCCAATGCCTGCTTTACCTTTAATTGCAATAAAGCCAGATCGGCCATTGCCAGCGGCAATACCTGCCCCAACAAGCGTTGCACCGAATCGATGCCACCCCGGTCGCCCGGATCGCCGCAGATCAGTAACACCTGTTCACCATCACTCACCGGCAACAGCAATTTGCGCTGTACCAGACTGGGCGGAATTTTTTTTAACAAGGTGTTTTCCACCTGTAGCGTATCCAGATCGACATACTGCACACCGTATTGCTCGGCCACCGCCCGGTGCAAGGCCGATAAGGGAAAACGATAATGGGCCTGAACCATGCTTAGCAAACTCAAGCGTTGCCGGCGGGCTTCCAGACGCAGGCGTTCCAATTGCGCAGCTTCAATCAAGCCACAGCGCACACCGGCTTCCAAGAGATGTTCGTCATTGATAGCCATACGCTTACAACGCCAAAATCACTTCGGCCAACAAAGATTGCGGATAGCCGGGCATGGCCAACGCCGGCATGCGCTCGACGCTGATACGCAGCACCGCCACTTGAAACGGCAGCCGATCCAAATCGTGAATAAACCGGTTCAAAGCCAGATAGGTGCCCTCCACCTCCAGGCGCCGCAACGGTCTTTCCAACAACGACCCCGGCGACATGCGCGCCACCCAACCAGCACTCAACGGCGGAATCACCGCAGCGATGGGCGCAGCGGCAGCGGCCGGCGTCACCGTCGCCGGTTTGTTTTTCCGGCTTTTCTTGGTGGTTGCCGGTGCCGCCGCAACCGGCGCGGCATTGTTGCTTACCGCCGCTTTGAAAACCTCGTTGGCGCGCACATGAATCTGCGCATCCCGCGCCACTTTGGAAATATTCACAATCAGAAACTGCGAGTCGTCCGGCGCCAGATGTTTTTCCACGCTGTCCGACTGCTCCTTGATAGCCGCCAGCAAACGCTCTTGTTCCGCTAATTGGCTCTTCAAACGCTCGATGTCCTCATCCGGTTCTTCCGGGATCTCGGCGGTACGCAGGCGCTTATCGGTGGCTTCCGCCGTTTGTTGCAATTGGCCGATTTCCCGGTTGGCCGGCACCCAGCGCAACCAGGCGTATCCGCCGATGACGATCACGCCGATAGCCAAGGCCGATAACCATTGTTCGCGCTTACTCAAAGGGGGTAGTTTCATGGGGGTTTGGATTGGATAAACGAATGATTTTGCCGTCCGGCTCGGCCAATTTGACCAGCCGCAAGGAAATACTGAAGCCGTTGCTCTGCAGCGGTCCTTTGCCGAAAGTCACTTTGGGCTCGCGAACCTGCAAATCCCAGCGGGCGGCGGCATCACCCACCCGTTTGATAAAGGTCTGCGCCGCGCTGTCGCTGAGCGCCCAGGCTTCCAGCACCAGGTTTTCCGCTTCGATGCGTTTGGCGTCGATAGGATTGGGCGGAGCCGCGTTCGGCGCCGCGGCCGGTTTTAATGCCGACTTGTCCGGCTCATCCAAACGCTCGATCACCACCTCATTGTCAACCAGCGTTTGCAGCATACCCAACACACCTTTGACCAAATCCATGCGCTCCGGAATATCTTCGTCGTAGAAGCGGGCCAGATTTTCCAGACGCGACTGTTCGGTGCGCAAACTCTTTATCTTGTCCTTGATCTGGGCGATTTCAGCCGCTTGGGCATTGATGCGCTTAATAGCCTCATCGATACTTTGCCAGCTGGTATCCACCTGCTGCTTGTAGCTCTCAACGCTGCTTTTGCGCGCCCACAAGGACAGCTCGGCCACGCCGACCACCACCAATAGCAGCAGCACCAGCGCCGCGGCCCGCACCTCCAAGCGATCACGCAGTGCCGGCAACGGGCCGCCCAAGCGCACCCCCACGCAACGCTCCGCTTCGGCCAAGCCCAGGGCGTGGTAAGCCGCTCCGGCCATGCCCGGCGAGACCTTATCGCCAACGACAGCATGGGTTAGCGGGTGCAAGTCCAGTTCCAGCATGTGTTCCAAATTAGCGGCCAGCTCGGGTGCCGGCGGCCAACTAGCCAACCACACCGGCTCGCGCGGCGGCGCATGCAGCGCGTGGTAGCTTTCCAGGCAAATATCCAGCGGCGCTTTGTGCAGATTCAAATAGTGGCGCAAGGCCGTAATCCCGTCAGCGGCTATCCGCGTGCTAAACCCCAAACCGGGTTGAGTCTCCAGCAGCACCGCTTGGGTTTCTGTCGGGGGCAATAAGGCCGCGCTGCAACCGGTCAAGGGATACATGGTTTGCAATTTCAAACCCTGCCGCGCAAAAGCGTCCGACCAGCGCTGCAACAAACTTTGGTGCACGCAACTAATCAGCCAATTGAAAGTGCCGGGTATATCTTCCACCGCGCTCTGCGCCGCCCAGCCCACTTCGATCGCCTCGTCAGCGGCTTTCAGCCATTCCTGCCCAGTCAAGCAAGCATTGAGCTGACTGCGCTTGATGTAGCCCAACTCCACCGCCAGATCGCCGAAACGCCGCAAGGAAAACTGCTCGGCCAACGCCAAGCCACCGCCGGCCCTGGATTTGCCTTGCTGCAAATCCATCACCGCCCGGGCCTGTTCCTCGGTCATATAACCTTGGCCCACCAATAAATGCCCCACCGACCAGCGGGTAACGTGCTGCAGCAACAGTGGCTCGGCTTCCCAGCGCGCCAGCTCCAACATCTGCAACAACGGCCGGGGTTTGCGAGGATTGACCGGTAACTCCACCAGCGTGGAAAACACCGCCGGCGACAACAGAATCGCCGAACCGCCGCCCTGCCAACCCTGGCTTTTTAGCGTAGTCAACACATCGCTCAGGCCTTCGGCCATATCCACCTGCTCGGTGTTTGCCTGATACAGCAATTCCATATCCTGATCGGCACGGCGCAGCACGGCGGCGCGCAAGGAAAAACCGTCGGTCTCGCAGACTAATAACTGCGACGGGATAGCAAAAGGGATAAAACGGTTAAATTTCATGGAGGCTTGGCATTAGAGATTTTTTAGCGGTTTCCGGACTGTGGCATTTTCGGCGCTGCCGCTTGGCGCCCCGACGATCCTCGATCGCTGCCATTAAGTTAACAGCAGGAGATTCCCTCTCCCCCAGGGAGAGGGTTAGGGTTAGGGGAATAAATAAAGGAAGAAGCGATATTTTGATCCCCTCATCCCAACCTTCTCCCAGGGGGAGAAGGGGCTTTTTCCTTAGCGTATTGGCAGTGACGGCCCGCAGTGAGAGCACATGGCGGGACCGATTCGGACAAAGTGGACTCATGGAATGATCCAATTTAGGGCCAAATTCAGTGTCTGGCGGGGTAAGACACTGAAACTGCGGATGTTGCTTACAGCCGGAACTGGATTTTCGGCCACACAATCGCCGTCGAAAATTCGGTAGTTATCCGGGTCACCAGACGGTACTTCGTGGCAAATGATTGCATACCCGCGTTGTCCGATAGGCAAAAGTGGCGGCGTGCTCAACTTAAAGCTCTCGGTTTTTTGACTGCTCCCCAATACTGATTCCTTTGTCAAAACCAAGTAATCAGGGGTTCCTTCGTCCGAATCGATGTAATCCGTCAAATCGGATAAATAAAGGCGCAACACCAAATTAACTGGGTTGGGCGTTGGCAATGGTGCCCCACTTTGATTCTCAAACGTCACACTCACTGCCGCCGGTAATGGCACCTGCCAATCGGCGCTGACAATCAGTTGCGGCGCGGCCACGTCATCGGTGGCAACAGCTAAATCCATGCCTTCGCTAGCTAAACTGGCGGTCGCTGCGGTTACGCTGTAATCCCAGCCTGAATCCAGCGCATCAGCGGCCGCATTCGCGCCCTCGTTGCCATAGCCGTCTCTAAAACGCAGGCCGCCGCCGGATTCCGGGATAACCTGTAAATAGGGGCCGCGCCAGCCCATGCCGACACCGGTGTCTTGATCCAAATGCCAATCGCTAACGATTTCGGTGTCGTCGCACGGCGATTCAAAGGTTTTCGGAACGGTGGCGGGAAGCACCTCGTCACCGAGCCTCAATAACTCCGCCAAACATAAGGGCAAGCGCCCCATATCGGCCACGAAGCCGCTAAGCTCCGGCGCGCCGTTCACGGTGCGAGTCGGGTCGCCGACGATGGCTTTACGGATCAGTTCCATCCGGCGTTTGGTTTCGTCGTATTTAGCTTGATCTTCCACGCCCTCGGTCAGCATCAGACCGGTGGACGCCACCAGTGCCATCAAAAAAATCACCAGCAACATTTCCAGCAGGGTAAAGCCGCGCTCGGATTTGTGATGTATCGAACCGACCGCAGGTAGGGTGGATAAGCGCAGCGCATCCACCGGGATAGGTTTGCATGCGGTGGATGCGCTGCGCTTATCCACCCTACTCGCTGTGCCCAAAAGCTGGCATCGATTCCCACGGCGGAGCGCGATAGCCTGCGCTTTGGCGTTTTTGGCGATTTCGATCAATAAGTTCATCTCAACAAACACAGCACGGTATCGTCACCACCGCCGGCCAGCTGGCAAGTGCCGGGCGTTGGGTTATCGTCGGTTTTATCCGGACCCAGGCTGACCAGCCGGGCTTTGTCGGCGTCATCCAAATCCAGCATGAGGTAATTGGCTTGATAGGCATCGGTAATCACCCACAAATTATCGACACCGGCATAACTCATCAGAGCGCTTTTGCGTTGCAAATACGGGCCGTTCCAACCACGATGGGTGTCCGGATTCCAGCCGTTGCCGGAAGGATCGGCAAACAGCATCCAGAAATTGGCCGGCGATTCGCACCAGGCCAGTTTTGCGGCGTCGGTAGTGCCCGCTTCGGAAGGTAAATTGACTAAATCCGGGTTGATTTTGCCGGCGTTTGCCGGGTCCTCGCAGACATAAACCCCCTGCCCCGGCAAATCGTTGCTACCGCTATCGCGGCGAAACTGCAACAACGCATTGCGGATTTCCGCGATTTCAAACCGGGTAGCGTCTTGGCGGCCTTGATCCTGCACGCCTTCGTAAGCCAGCACCGCCATCCCAGCCACCACGGCCATCAGCGCAATCACCGCCAATAGTTCCAGCAGGGTAAAACCAGCTTGCGACCGAATTTTCACGGTTTTGGAACGCACGGCGGCAACATCGCGCCAGGCGACGGACCGTAACATCCCGCTAAAAACAAACAATAAACACCTCATTTACTTGCTTGTGAAAATTAAAAACTTAGCCAGCCCTCGTTTCCGATTCACTGGCATTAAGTTGGCGTCACGCCGGCATCGGCACCCAATCAAATATGTCTCAGTTAAAGTTGCTTGGCAGGCGCGCCGCTGCTGGTGACCACTTTTGCACCCAGCGTGGAGGCCAGCATCGGCAACATGAAATTAACCTTGGCACTGTCCGGGCCTTTAAGATGGAAAAGGTCGACAATAAACTTTGAGGCATCATTCGGATAAGCGGCCAAGGCCCGGCTCAGCGTGTTTTTGGATGCTTGCTGATCGCCGTTCAGGGCTTGCATCAGCGCCAGCCGGTACACTAAATTGTTGGCCGGCACAAAACGCACGGCAACATCCGCCAATACAGTCAGTTGCGGCCGCATCGCCAAATCATCGGGCTGACCGGTAAACGTAAAAATCATCGGCACATAAGGCTCGAGCAGCGGCGCTTGCGTCACCGCTTTTTGACAGACATCCACCAGATGATCGGAGCGTTGCTGAGAGGGTTGCGCCACCGTCGCTAACAACGCCAACTCCATGCGCAGATAGTGGGTTTCATGTACAACTGCCACGGACGCGGCGGCAGCAATGCAGAAGCCGGCTATGACAGTGCCGGTTTTTTTCCAGGCTATCGGCCGGCTCAACTCATCACCCAAGCCCAATACCATCGCGGCAACCCCTAAAAACGGCGCGTACCACAGCGGGTATTCCAACATGCTGTGAATGCCCAAAATGGCCGCCAACAACATCAGCCAAGTTTTAAACGCTTGCTGCGTTGTCCCCTCGCCCACGGCCAGCACCGGACGAATCCAGCGGCTGATAGCCAACAACAGCAGCAATACCGGTAATAAACCCAGTTCGGCCAACAAGTGCAAAATCAAGTTGTGCGCGTGTTCGATGTAGGTGGGGAGTGCCGGAATATATTGACCAGCTTGAAAGTACGCAGTATCGAATTGCCCGAACCCTTGGCCCAGCAAGGGCTGCTGCAAAAACAAGTGCCAGGCCACTTGCCAGATATGCCAGCGCGGCGACGCGCCGCTGGTTGGTTGTAGCATGCGTTCCGCCGAGCTCAGTTGCGCGTCCGGCAAAACACCCAGAGACCACAAACCCTGCAAGGCTAGATAGCCGAAAAGGCCTAAACCAATGGGTTTCAACCAGGCGGAACGGTAGCGCCAAGCGATGACAAAGATGGCTAGCCAATACAATAAAACGCTACGAGAAGGCGTCAGGCTCAAGCCCAGCATCAGGCTAAACCCGCAGAATGCAAATACCCACCGAGGTAGACGACCAAACGCATGCCAGTACAATAAAGACACACTGCCCAAGGCCAACAAATCACCGTAATTGTTGGCTTGACCCACGCCGCCCCAATCGCCGGTTTCCCCGGATAGCCGTCCGAAAAGCTCACGCCAGGCCACCAGCGCGGCAGCCGTTACCAAACCGCCGGCCAGCCAGCCGCCGACCCGTTCGCCACCAAACTGTTGCCGCAAATGGGCCATCAAGACCATCATCAGCGCGGCCCAAGCCAAGTAAGCCATCCCCATATAGGCATGCGGTACGACGACTTGCGGCAACAGTTTGGTTTGTAACGCCAGATAGGCGGCCAACGTTAATGGCAACCATAGCGTGCGAGGTAGCTGCAAATGCTCGCTACGCCACAAGCTTGGCAATGCCGCCGCACAAGCCAGCAATCCGCCGACTACCGCCAGCCATTCCAGATGAAAGGTGGTTACCGGCTGTAAATGCCAGGGCGCCAGCCAAGGCAAAATCGGCAACAAGCCCAATAGCAATAGGCTGAGCGGTGGAAGTTTGGAGAAGTAGAGCGATTTCATCGTTTATTGTCAGTTTTTGGTTGTGTTGCGCTTTTCGAACCATGAGCGGCTCTTGTGCCCTTGGGTCTAACCATTCGCCCTTCGACTAGCTCAGTATCCTCACGGGCATTAAGGCGACCACGATATTTAATGACCGGATAATAGGCCGTCATTCCGCCAGGGATGCACTTCGCGCGCTTACGACTATCGAAATCCAGGTTGGCCAGCGGTAAAACGCCGTCGCCATCCTGGGAGTCCGGACTTCGGCAATCTCTGCCGAGGTAGCGCTTAATAAATGGCTTTGCCGCTCATACGCGGCAAGGCCTAAAGGCTGCCATCTGCAATGCCCACCTGTTCCAAATGCGACCGTCCGAAATGGCGAAAGGCCCAGTACCTGCTAGCTCTAAACTCTGTAACAAAGCCCAGAGCTAGCAGGGATTCCCACGGCGAACCGTGGGAACCGGCTTACCTAGCTAAACTTAGTTAGGGTTTTGAGCGGCGATGTTTTCGTCGATCATCCGGCCTTCAGTGTCGACCACGGCCAGCAGACGAGGTTTGGTGAACAACTCACCAGCAACGATGTTGTTGTCCTCGGCACCCCCATTCGCGCCATCTTGGCCGACGTGGAACAAGGCGATGTAACGAGCATAAGTCGTAGCCGGATTGATGTTTTGGCTGACGAAAGTCGGCGCGGTCGAAATAGCCACAGAAGAATTGCTGGTGCTATGCGCGGCATCGTGGCCAAAGCCCAGAGCGATCACCAAGTTGCATTGGTCGCTTTCCAGTGAGTCGTTGATGACGTTTTGACGATCACCGTCCGCAATCGCCATGGCGTTACCGTCCAACTTGTTACCCAATGCAACTGTGTTGACCTGGCAAGCTGCAGTACCGAAAGTTGGCAGGATGGCCACGTTGGTGACAGCGGCCCAATCGTTTTCGGTAGCATCACCGTTATTTTGGGTGGCGCCTTCATTGTGTTGCAAGTTAGGTTCTACACCAGTGGTCGGTGTTGCAGTGGTGCGTTGCTGTATTTCCGTTATTCCAACTGCCGCCATCGCGGTGTTTAAAGCTTGACCAAACGGTGTAGCCGAAGTTGGTACCGCCCAGTTGGCAAAGCGCTGAGAGGTCCTTTCAGACAAGAAGCCAGGGCTGACACCGCCGGTGGTTACCAAGTTGTCCCACTGATCAGGGAAACGTTGAGTCACCGCGCGATAGTTACGAATCGCACCGTCAGCGGTAGAAGTGCTATTGGACGCGGCGGTGGCTTGCGCGCTGTCGCCAATACCGTCATACGCCACCAATGCCGCCGTCGCCAACGTAGCGATCAGCGTGATAACGACCAGCAGTTCCAGCAAGGTGAAACCCGCTTGTCTGCGTTGCAGTCTTTTAATTTGTTTCATTTTCATACTGTTTTCTCAAATATAAATGCCGCAACTGCCTCACGCAGCCTGTTGGTCATCTTAATTTTTTATGGTTTTTGATGTGACCCCATCACACTCGTTTTACACTGCGCATCCGTGCGCGGATTAGTCCTGAATTCTCTGTTCTTGTCCCCGCTCTAAGGCTCCCGCGTGGGGATGCATACTCTGCTTCAAAAACCGCTATCCACCACAAAGCGATATTGTTTGCCGCAGTGCAGAATCACTTCTTTTTGCTGACGCTTGAGAATTTTGACCTCGACCCGGATTTCACCGAAGCCGTCGTGTTGCAATACTTCATCAAGCAATTCCATCAGCTTGCTTTTGACGGGTTGGGCTTGCATGTGGTTATCGTTTCTCGTCATCTGTTTTTTCTCCCTCATTCAATTCAAGCGTGTTCATTGCGCCGGCAAGGCCAGTTTGTAACCGCTATGGCGGGCCTGATTCAGCCAATATTCGGCTTTTTCCTGCTGCTCCGGATCGGGATTGGTGGCGTGCACCCGGTACAGCATGTATTGAGCGTGGGCATGCCCCTGGCGGGCGGCGGATTCGAACCAGCGCCCCGCCAGCGTCATGTCCTGTGGACCACCCAATCCCAGGTAATACAGTTCACCCAGCAGGGCCTGGCTATTGGCGTCGCCGGACCCGGCGGCGCGATGGCACCAATCGAAGGCTTGGGCAAAATTGATCTTGCGCAATTTGTCGCCGTAACGGTAGGCGTAACAGTTTTCGGTGGCGATGTCGGCCGGGGTATCCAGACCCATGTGGTTGGGCTGGCAGGCGCTGGAAAGTGCGGCGGCCAGTGCTAGACCGGAAGCTCTGCTTACCGAGCCCTTGCGGTGGGATACGCGGAGTGTGTTCAAAATGTCGCGGCTCATTGATCCGACTCCCTCAGGCGCGGCGGCGCGCAAAACTCGCCGCAAACAGGTTCGTCCGGATTTTCGGGTTTGGGCACCGGCTTGGCTTGCATGGCGGTGTCCGGTGCGTAGCGGTGGTATTTGTCAGTCGGATCGTATTGTTCGTGGTGATCGTTGCCTTGATTTAATACGTAAGGCGTAATCAGCAACACCATTTCGGATTTGCTGTCGGCGTCGGTGGTTTGTCTAAATATGTTACCGAGCAGCGGTATGTCAGCAAGATAGGGTACCTTGCGTCTTTCACGAGAAAATCTGTCGCGAATCAAACCACCCACCGCGACGGTGTAGCCGTGCCTAGCAAAAATTTCGCCTTCCATGCGGGCTGTGGTAACGGTATCCACCGGTAATTCAATCACGACTCCACCCGTGCTATTTGTTACCGGAATAGATGCGGCTCTCTCGTTTAGTGTGGAGTTTTCCTGTTTGAGCTGGATATGGATGGTACCGTCGGCATTGATGTGTGGAGTGACTTCCAGAGTGGTGCCTATCTCCTTTAACTCGGTTTCCGGGGTGGAAATGGTGCGGGTGGTATTCAGGTTATCGATGTTGTCGATGGAATAGCCACGCACCATGATGCGTTCCTCGCCGATGAACAGGTTAGCCGGACGATGATTGGACGCCACCAGCATGGGATTGGAAACCACGTTGACGCGGTTGTTCTTCTCCAAAAATTCGATATTGGCCTTAACCTTGTCACTAAGAAATTCGTAAACAAAACTGCCGCCGCCGCTCAGGGCGGCGGCACCGCCCATGATCAAAGGATTGAGGCTATCGCCTTGAATCTTGGTATTTTTGATTTCGAAGTTGAACAAGGAGCTAAAGTCTTCGCCAACTTTGACGTCGATAATCTTCATTTCCAGCATTACTTGATTTTGCGGTTTGTCGAGTTGCTCAACCAGGCTGGAAATGGATTTAAGAATGGCATTGTCGCTGGTCTTGACGATCAGCTGGTTGTGTTCGGCGTTGATGGTGACGTATATCACTTTGTTGATGCCGGACACCTCGGACAGTTCGCCGGGATCGACACGTTTGCCGTCGGCACCGAGTTCCGCGAGTTGTTCGACGCTTAAATCCTTGGGTACTTCTTCGCGGAAACCTTGCTGTAAATTGCCGTACCGACCGCCGGCTGCGCCTTGATTGCCCATGCCGCCGGAAAAACGGTTGTTACGTCCGCCGTACATATTGCCGCTGCTGCTACCCCCAAAGCCGCCTTGAAAACCTCCGACTCCGCCGCCCATGCCGCCACCGAAGCCGGTATTGCCCATACCGCGGTTATTGCCGAAACCGCCGCTACGGCCGTTGCCGCCACGCCCATTCATGCCACCCATGCCGCTCAACATCATCGCGTTGCCGTAAGACACTCGTACCCGATTGCCATACAGACTTTCGATAGCCATAGCCACCGCCATGACATTGGGGTTGCGCAATTGAAACACGCGCACGTTGTCGTCTTGGCCCATCACCAGATCTTTGCTGTACTCTTCCTTGGTCATCAGTCTGAAGGTACCGGCATCGCCGTTATCCTGGCGGTACCAAAGATCGCTGATGCGGCAAATCGTGCGAATGGCGTCTTCCAAGCTGACTTTTTTTAAAAAAATCGTCACATTCTTTTTGCCGGCTTCCGGGGTCGCAACGATATTGACGTTGGCGTCTTCGGACAGGACGCGGATGATGTCGGAGACCTGGGAGTTTTTGAACTCCAGCTCCTGAATTTCGAAAGACTTAGCGGCAGCAAGCACGGTAAAGCCTGCCGACAGCAGCATGAGCATGCATAACACCCTGATGTGCTTTGGTTTGACGATTTTCAATTACACCCTCAGTAACTTGATAATTCATGTTTTGCACTTATCGAAAACTTTGGCGCACCCGGACGCTTTAGTCCCAAGCCGCTTGTCGTTTGCGTATCAGCAGGCTGTTTAAAATTTGAATATAAAGATGCTTCCGCCACGTTGTAAAAACCGTTGATCAAGCCGTCCTTAACCGAGCCCAAACCGCATGGATAAGTCGAAGCGTGCCCTCCATGGCTCTGGCTATCCGCATCCTGGCGGGAACGACGGTTTTTTGGGTCTGACAGAAGCATCTTTATATTCAAATCGCCATAGCACAAAATGGCGCGCATTGTATGTTGGCGAATTCCCAGTTGTCGTTAGGAGGAAATCCCGAATTATTTGCCAATAATTCCGGGCGTTAAGAAGGGCGATGCAATAATTTTCCGTAATACCGCACGCATTAATTTGCAAGACCCGCGGCTTTCGGGCCTGGGATCTCGACATAAACGCAGTGGCAGCCGGTTAATCAAGCGGCTAGTGAACCGGCATTATTTAACGCCGGTATCTCGGCCTGGCAAAGCTTGTCGAGACCAGTTGGGGACTGGGGCTGCGACAAATTGTGTGGCAGCGGTGGGACAGGAGGGAGAAATTTGGAGCGGAAGTATTTTTAGTTTTTGATCTCGGCAGACTCACTACCGCCGACAAACAGGCGATAGGCCGGGTTGCCGGTTTCATCTCGATACGCAAGCGCCAAAGCCGATAAACATTGCTCGAAGCGCCTGCGTTGTTCGCCGTCGATCTGCAGACCGATCAACACCTTGCCAAACGCGGCGCCGTGATTGCGGTAATGAAACAGGCTGATATTCCACTGACTGCCCAGCGACAGCAGAAATTTCAGCAGCGCGCCGGGACGCTCCGGAAACTGGATGCTGTAGACGCTCTCCTTCAACTCGAATGGCGCATGCCCGCCGACCATATAGCGGATGTGGTCTTTGGCCAGTTCGTTGCCGGTCATATCGGTTACCGGAAAACCGTCTGCGACCAGCTGTTCGATCAGATGCTGGCGGTCGTTTTCCGCGCCGCTGCTGCTGATCCCTACAAACACTTGGGCCATGCGCGCGTCGAAATAGCGGTAATTGAACTCGGTGATGCTGCGCTTGCCGATCATTTTGCAAAACCTTAAAAAGCTGCCCGGCACCTCCGGTATTTCCACCGCCAGCAATATTTCCCGATGCTCGCCTACCAAAGTACGCTCGGCGACATAGCGCAAGCGGTCGAAATTGATATTGGCGCCGCTGTCGATGGCAATCAGCGTGTGCTGTTGCAGGTGTTGCTGTTCGGCGTATTTTTTCAATCCCGCCACCGCCAGCGCGCCGGCCGGCTCGGCAACCGAGCGGGTATCGTCGAAAATGTCTTTGATCGCCGCGCAGATCTCGTCCGTGCCGACAGTGACGACCTGATCGACATACTGCCTGGCAATGCGAAACGGTTCTCCACCAATTTGCTTCACCGCCACGCCGTCGGCGAACAAACCGACTTGTTCCAATATTACGCGCTGGCCGGCTTTTAAAGCTTGATTTAAACAATCGGCGTCATCAGGTTCCACCGCGATGACCTTGATGTCCGGGCGTACGAACTTGACATAGGCGGCGATGCCGGCCACCAGACCACCTCCGCCGACCGGCACGAATATCGCGTGAATATCGCCGTTGTGTTGGCGCAGGATTTCCATGCCAACAGTGCCTTGCCCGGCTATCACTTCCGGATCGTCGTAAGGATGGATAAACGTCATGCCTTTCTCGGCGACCAATTCCATGGCATGGGCATAAGCATCGTCGTAGGAATCGCCATGCAGCACGATTTTCGCGCCGCGTGCCTTGACCGACTTGATCTTGATTTCCGGCGTGGTTTTCGGCATCACAATCAGAGCTTTAATCCCCAATTTCTTGGCCGCCAATGCCACGCCTTGGGCGTGATTGCCGGCCGACGCGGCGATGACGCCGTGCGCGGTTTGTTCGGATGTCAGCGAGGCGATTTTGTTATAGGCACCGCGCAATTTAAACGAGAATACCGGCTGTAAATCTTCGCGTTTCAGATAAACCTTGTTGTTGATTTTCTCCGACAGCGTAGCGGCAAAATCCAGTGGGGTTTCCTCGGCAACGTCGTAGACTTTTGCCCGCAATATCTTTTCTATATATTTTTGCATTATTGTCCTCGGCAACTGCTGGCGCACTTGCCGTCCATACTTGGGTTCTGGGGCTGTGGAGGCGAAGCTGCCTGGAGCCGGTTAGGCGTAAAAACTGCTGAGAGATCAGCGTCAATCGGTTATTATCCCACACAATGACGGGTTAAACGCCGTGTCAGATTTATAAGAGCAATCCATCAGGACCATCACCATGACCCAAGACGAATTAAAAAAACAAGTCGCCCAGGCTGCCCTGCAATATTTGAAAAACGTGCCCATCATTGGCATGGGTACCGGCTCGACCGTCACGCATTTGATCAACTTGCTGGCCGACTGCGATTTCAAAAGAGACATCGAAGGCGCGGTATCCAGCTCGGCGAAAACCACCGAACATTTGCAATCCATTGGCATTCGCGTCATCGACCTGAACCAATCCGGCGATCTGGATATTTATGTGGACGGTGCCGACGAAGTCACCCCGCATAAAAAAATGCTGAAAGGCGGCGGCGGCGCACTGACCCGCGAGAAAATCATCGCCGGCGCCAGCAAGAAATTTGTCTGTATCGTTGACGAAAGCAAATGCGTGGACGTGATGGGCAAGTTTCCGTTACCGGTGGAAGTATTACCTTTGTCGCGCAGCTTCGTGGCTCGCCAATTGGCTAAACTGGGCGGCCAACCAGAATTGCGCATGAACAAAGATACCGGCGCCAGCTACATCACCGACAACGGTTGCGAGATTCTGGACGTGCATAATTTGAGCATCCTGGACCCTATCGAGTTGGAAAAAACCATCAACAATATCCCCGGCGTGATCACCAACGGTCTGTTTGCGATCCGCGACGCGGATGTGGTGTTGGTCGGTAAAGGCAGCGAAGTCATTACTTACTAAACCGCGTTACCCGCTATTGCGATAGGTTGTCCGGCGCGACGACCTCAGTCGCCGAAAAGCCGGCAGCGCCTTACCCATAAAGCCTTGCCGGCTTTTCCCCATTAAATTTCTGGCTGCCCCAGCCTTAGAACTCTACAATATCCGCCCATCGCAGCCGCCGGCTGCTCTGCTTTATTGCCACATTTCTCAGAGTATTTAGGAACTACCATGTCTGACATTGAAATTGCCCAACAGGCAAGCATGCGCCCAATTATTGATTTGGCCGGCGAAAAATTCGGCATTCCCGCCGCACATCTGGACCCTTACGGTCATTACAAAGCCAAGATTTCCCTGGAATATGTCAACAGCCTGACCGATAAAACCGACGGCAAACTGATTTTAGTCACCGCCATCAGCCCCACCCCGGCCGGCGAAGGTAAAACCACCACCACGGTAGGTCTAGGCGATGCCTTGAACAGGTTGGGTAAAAAAACCATTATCTGCCTGCGCGAACCTTCGCTGGGCCCTTGCTTCGGTGTAAAAGGCGGCGCGGCCGGCGGCGGTTACTCGCAAGTAGTGCCGATGGAAGACATCAATCTGCATTTTACCGGCGACTTTCACGCCATCGGTGTGGCGCACAATTTATTGTCGGCGTTGATTGATAACCATATCAATCACGGCAACAAACTGGACATCGACCCGCGCCGCATCCAATGGAAGCGGGTAATCGACATGAACGACCGGGCGTTGCGCAAAATCACCATAGGCCAAGGCGGGCCGGCCAACGGCTATTTGCGCGAAGACGGCTTCGACATCGTCGTCGCATCGGAAGTGATGGCCATCCTCTGCCTGGCCACCAGCCGCGCCGACTTGAAGGAGCGCTTGGGCCACATCGTCATCGGCTACAAATCCGATAAAGTCACGCCGGTTTATGCCAGCGATCTGAAAGCCCACGGTGCGATGGCGGCGATCTTAAAAGATGCGATCAAACCTAACCTGGTACAAACCCTGGAAAACAATCTGGCGATTATTCATGGTGGCCCGTTTGCCAACATCGCCCACGGTTGCAACACCGTCACCGCCACCAAAACCGCGTTGAAGCTGGCCGATTATGCGGTCACCGAAGCCGGCTTTGGTGCCGACTTGGGCGCGGAAAAATTTCTGGACATCAAATGCCGGATGTCGGGTTTAAAGCCCTCGGCGGTGGTATTGGTCGCCACGGTACGCGCTTTGAAATTCCACGGCGGCGTGGCTAAAGACGATTTGAACCAGGAAAACCTGGCGGCACTGGAACAAGGTTTTGCCAATCTGGAGCGCCATCTGCATAACATTACCCAGCATTACGGCCTGCCCTGCGTGGTCAGTATCAATCATTTCACCTTCGACACCGACGCCGAAATTGCCTTGTTGCAGCAGAAATGCGAAGCGTTGGGCGTGAAATGCGTAGTCGCCAAGCACTGGGCCCACGGAGGTGCCGGCGCGGAACAGCTGGCTCAGGAGATACTGAACATCGTCGATCATCGCGAACCCGGCTTTAGCTACGTTTACGACAGCGAACTGCCGCTGTGGAATAAGATCGAAGCCATCGCCACCAAGCTATACGGCGCGGCAAACATCAGCGCCAGCCCGAAAATTCGCGCCGAGTTGAAGGCGCTGCAAGCCAACTACGGTCATTTCCCGGTCTGCATGGCGAAAACCCAAATGTCGTTTTCCACCAACCCCAATGCCAAGGGCGCGCCGTCCGACCATACGGTGGAAATCAATGAAGTACGTCTGGCTAACGGCGCCGGCTTCATCGTGGCGATTGCCGGTGACATGATGACGATGCCCGGCTTACCCAAAGTACCGGCCGCCGAGCGTATCGATATTAGCGACGACGGCGTGATCAGCGGTTTGTTCTAAATATCGCTAGGCAAATTGGGTCGATTGTTCGAATTTTTTGCAATGCAATCGGCCCGTTTCCTTCAACCTTACACGTAGCAGGTATAAGCACCCTGGACTATGCTTGAGCATATGAATAGTCGCCGGGAGTGGACATGCTTGACCTGAAAACCGTTAAATTCAGCCACAAAATAGCGGCCCTATCGCTGATACCCTTAGCAGGCTTACTGCTAATGGCCTCCTTCGTGGTCTACACCCATATTGTGGAGATGCAGTCAGCGGCAAAGATTATCTCCTTAGCCAACTTTTCCGTGTACGCCAGCGATCTGGTGCATGAATTACAAAAAGAACGCGGCTTGTCGGTCGGGCATTTGGGTAGTGGCGGCCAGAAATTTAAACAAGAACTGGAGCAACAACGCTTAGCCACCGACGAAAAACTGAAACAACTGAATGCTTTTCTCAAAGCATTCGACACCAAAGCCGCCGCCACCAATCTGGCGGCTGGTTTGGCTGCGGTAGACCGGCAAATCGACCAACTCGACGAGACTCGCCAGTCGGTCACCGCTTTAAGCGCCAGCGGCGAAGTTACCATCAATTACTATTCCAATCTAAATGCCGCCTATCTGGCCATCATCGCCCAGTTGCCGCAATTGAGCACCAATGTAGAAATCAATCACAAGCTGGATGCCTATGCCAATTTTCTGAAAGGCAAGGAGCAAGCGGGCGTGGAGCGGGCCGTGTTGGCGAACACTTTTGCCAAGGACGCTTTTGGCCCCGGCATGTATGAAAAACTGGTGACCCTGATCGCTTTTCAGAATACTTATCTGGATATTTTCGCCTCTGTCGCCCCCCAGCAGTACCTGGATTTTTTACAACACACGTTGCGCGGACAGTTTATTGACGAAACGGCGGCGATGCGCAGCAAAGCTCTGAGCAATGCCGATAAAGGCGGTTTTGGGGTAGACCCGGCCCACTGGTTTGCCATGCAAACCGGCAAGATCAATCTGTTGAAAGACGTGGAAAACTATATCGCCAAAGACACCATAGACTCGTCCAAGGCGATTGAAAACAGCGCCAGTCGCCGATTGTTGTTCAACGGCGTGTTTATTATTGTGGTAGCGGGGTTGTCTTTTTCGCTATTTTGGATACTGCGTAAGGACATAGCCGCTCAGTTGGGCGGAGAACCGTGGCAGGTCAATAATCTGGCGGTCAATATCGCCGCCGGGAAACTGGAACGGCGCGGCATGCCGCAAGCGGAGCAACATGTCGGCATTTTTGCCGCAATGTTGACCATGCAAAAACGTCTGGCCGATGTAATCGGCACTATCGGCAGCTGTTCGGCGCAAATCGCTCAAGCCTCTACTGAAGTCAATAATGCCGCGCAAACACTCAGTCAAAGCAGCTGCGAACAAGCGGCCAGTATCGAACAAACCAGCGCCGCACTGGAACAATTGACCGGGTCGGTGGAACACAACCACGAGAATGCCCAGACTACGGAAAAAATAGCGCTTACCGCCGCCGAATCGGCGCAAAGCGGTGAACAAGCGATCAGAGACACCGTGGAGGCGATGAACAAAATCGCCGAAAAAATCGGCCTAATCGAAGCGATTGCCTACCAAACCAACTTGCTGTCATTAAACGCTTCGATCGTCGCCGCCAAAGCGGGCGAACACGGCGCCGGTTTCTCGGTGGTAGCGACCGAGGTGCGAAAGTTGGCAACCCGCAGCCAGGATACCGCCAACGAAATCGGCGAACTAGCCAATACCGGCCTGGACATCGCCCTAAACGCCGGCCGTATCTTCAGCCAAATGCTGCCCAGCATTCAAAAAACCGCTACGCTCGTACAGGAAATAGCCATCGCATCCGACGAACAGGCTGCCGGCGTCCGGCAAATCAGTCAAGCGGTAGGACAATTGGATACGGCCATTCAGCATAACGCGGCAGCTTCAGAGCAATTGGCCGCCACTGCTGAAGAATTAAACGATCAAAGCCAAACGCTCATGCGAGAAGTTGGCTTTTTTAAGATGCAATAACAAAAAGATGACGGAAATAACATGAACGAATTCGTTTGGGAAAATCAATATTTGCTCGGAAACGAAGCCGTTGACCAACAGCACAGAGAGATTTTCGATCTGGCAAACCAATTGGTGAGCTCGAAAGATACGCAAGCGCTAGCCGAAAATATTATGTTGCTTTATCAACACGTTAGAGAGCATTTTCAAGCTGAAGAAGCCTTTATGAAACAGCACGACTATCCGGAATATCAACATCATGTGCAGACGCATAATGTGATGCTGGAGAAACTGATCGCGTTTAGTCAGGGAATCCATCAGCAAAAACGACAGGAAATAGACGTGTCCGGCTTCATGCGCGACTGGATTACTCATATGGCAGAGGAAGATGCTGCCATTAATACTTATTTAAAAACCCAGAAATAGCGGCAGATCATCCAACAGGATAGCAACGAGTGCTGCTACCTAGCCGTGAAGAAGACAAGCTGCTGGGAGAATGCCGGAAAATTCTTCCAGCATAGCTCCCAGATCAAAACCTAGTCCGCATTTGCGAGCAGATGGTCTTGAGATTGCGCCAAGTCGTTTAGTAACGATAGCTCGTCCAACGACAGTACCCGGCTAATCGCCAAAAGTATAATAAATACGTCGTCGACACGGGCCATGGCTTGAATAAAATCGGTACGAATATCGGTACCGAAATCCGGTGCCGGCTGGATATTGGCGGGCGGAATTTCCAAAATCTCCCGGACTTCGTCCACCAACATGCCGATCAGTTGCGAACCCTCGCCCGCTTCAACCGCCACCAACACAATACAACTGCGCTTGCTCACTTCCGAGCAATGCCGGCTTAATCGTGCCGATAAATCGATTACCGGCACCACGCTGCCGCGCAAATTGATCACGCCGTGAATATAGTCCGGCGTCAACGGCACCCGGGTCACGTTGGCAATTTCGATAATTTCCTTCACATCCAGAATGCTGACGGCAAAACTTTCTGTCCCCACTAAAAAAGTCAGGTATTGGCCTACCTGCTCCTGAACCGCCACTGCCTGGCCGGTTTCTCTCCGAATCAGATTACTCATGGTCTGTTCTCCAGAGATTAAAAGCGCTCAAAGTCTTTGTCGTTAAAATTAATCGACCCATCCGCTAAAGCCGGAGCCGCAGGCTTAGCAGCATAGCTGGGACTTACCGGACCTCTATTTGGGCGAGGTGCAGGCGGAGTCGATCTGTAATTTTGCGCTCTTTTGTCCTCCTCCAATTTAAAGAAGGCCACGGCGTGCTGCAGTTGGGTCGCTTGGCCATTTAATTCTTCTGAGGTCGCTGCTAATTCTTCTGAACTGGCGGCGTTTTGCTGGGTAGCCTTATCCAATTGGCGCATGGCTTCGTTGATCTGATTGATGCCACTGGATTGTTCGATCGACGCGGCATTAATTTCTTGAACCAAATCGGCGGTTTTAGCGATATTAGGCACCACTGCGCTGATCAAACCACCGGCTTTCTCAGCTATCGCCACGCTATTAGTGGCCAATTCATTGATCTCTTCGGCGGTGACCCGACTACTTTCCGCCAACTTACGCACTTCTGCCGCTACCACCGCAAAACCTTTTCCGTGCTCACCGGCGGACGCGGCCTCGATGGCGGCGTTTAACGATAGCAGGTTTGTTTTGTAAGCAATGTCTTCGATTAAACCAATTTTTTTGGCGATGTGTTTCATGGCCGTTACCGTTTCGTTCACGGCATTACCGCCATCGCGGGCTTCGCTGGCAGATTTGGTGGCCATTTGTTCGGTGATGTGGGCATTTTCGGTATTTTGTTGTACCGACGAATTAAGTTGTTCAATCGACGAAGTCGTTTCTTCCACGCTTGCTGCTTGCTCGGTGGCCATTTGACTCATCGATTGCGCCGTGGCACTAACTTGCTGCGATGCGCTCAACAAGGCCTCTGAATTGGAACGCACTTCCTGCACCACTCTGACCAAATGCCCGCGCATATCTTTCAAGGCGTTGGCAACCACGCCGATTTCGTCTTCACGATTGATATTAATGGCGGTACTAAATTCTCCTTGCGCCAGTGCGTCCACTACCCGTTGCAGTTCATTCAAGGGCAGAATAATGCCACGAGTAATTACCCAGCCCAGAATCCCCGTGAATATCAAGATCGATGCACTGATCACATTCACTATAAAGGTTGCGCTTTCCTTTTCAGCCGCCGCTTCGTCAGCAGACTTTTTGCCCTCTTCAATGACATATTCTTGGAAACTATCGATTTTGCTGTTGAACTCCTCAGCGATTGGCGCACCCGCTGTCAGCGCCGCTCGACTATCGGCATCATTATTTTTTCGAGAGACCTCGATAATTTTATCGATAGACAACCCATACTCCTTATAGGTTTTTGTCATTTCCTCGAACAACTTGCGGTCTTTGCCCTCGTCGACCGTTTTTTCCACCAGTGCAAACGCCTTCTCAATACCATCCTGCGCATCCTTGATCGTTGCTTCGACTTTTGCCTTTTCAGCAATATCCTCGGTCAATACATGCCGATAGACCCGAACCCGCAAACGTCCCAGTCGCTGGCCGGCATCACCGAGGGCCGAGAGCGCCGGTACGGTCTTCAAATTTGCAAAATTTGTTTTTTCATAGACACTGGTCATACTGCGTTGGCCTATCCAGGCGACAGCCGCCAAACCAATAATGGCCACCACGACCAGTAAAATCATTTTTCTTACCACGGTCATTTTCATTTTCTTATTCCTTATAAATTAAAGCCGGAACAGAGTGCCTTCAAGTAACGGGGAATTCTCCCGACAAAAGTGCAGCCTTTCACTGGCAAAAATAGAATCTACGGTCTTAAAGGGGACAGTTCACTGTTCATACATTGGCACTTTTCGGTGCTTAAAACTGGTTGCCGAGTCAATCAGACCCTGCACATCTAAAATTAAAGCTACATTACCGTCGCCCAACACCGTAGCGCCGGTAATACCTTTAAGTTTTTCGAAAACCCTGCCCAAAGGCTTGATGACAGTTTGATGCTCGCCATGCAATTCATCGACAACAAACCCGGCTTTGCTTTGCCCGAATTTGACCACCACCACGCTCTCGCGCTTCCTAGTGGTGTCATGGGAACCGTTCCGAAAGTAATCCGCTAAACGCAAATACGGTAAAACCTGGCCGCGTAAATTAATGTAATGCTGTAATTCATCAATCTCGCATTCGTTGGCGTTCATCTCGATGCATTCGTCCACCATACTCAACGGGATGATGTAGCGGTCCTGACCGGTGCCGACCATAAAACCATCGATAATTGCCAGGGTCAGCGGTAAGCGTATGGAAATGGTGGTGCCCTCGCCTTCTACGCTGTCTATCTCGACGGAGCCGCGTAAGGCTTCGATATTTTTTTTCACCACATCCATGCCGACACCGCGCCCGGATAAATTGGTGGCTTGATCCTTGGTGCTAAGTCCGGCGGCGAATATCAGATTGTGAATGTCTTGTTGGGACAAATCGTGATCGGGTTTAATCAAACCGTTAGCTAATGCTTTGGCGAGTATTCTGTCGCTATTTAAACCAGCGCCGTCATCGGCGATTTGAATCACGATATGCCCGGATTCGTGGTAGGCATTGAGTTGCACGGTACCTTGTGCCGGCTTACCTACGGCGAGCCGCTGCTCGGGACTTTCAATGCCGTGATCGAGGGCGTTGCGGATCAAATGCGTTAACGGATCGTTGATTTTTTCGACGACCGTTTTATCCAACTCGGTTTCGCCGCCGCTGATAAAAAGTTCGATGTCTTTATTCAATTCTTTACTAACGTCGCGCACCACCCGTTTAAACCGGGAAAAGGTTTCGCCGATTTGCACCATGCGCAATTCCAATGCGGTATCGCGAATACTGCCGACTAAGGCATTCATGCTGGCGGCCACGTCGCCGGCATCGCTGAGGCCATGCCGCTCAACGATCAAATTCATCGCCGCACTGGAAATCACCAGCTCACCGACCAAATTGATCAAATGGCCCAGTTTGGTAGCATCGACCCGGATGTAATTGGCTTCGCTTGCCAGTTTTTGTTTGGTCTGTTCCTGTTTTTTCAGCGCTTGATCGACTAATGGCTGCTGTACGACATGTTGCTCGACCAGTATCTCTCCCAAGGGTTTGCCGGGGACGATAACCAGTTCGGAATCAATATTGGCCTGCTGACGTTGCAAAGCATGGTTGACATCATTTTGAGTCAGCGCCCCAACCTGCACCAACATATCGCCCAAGCGCTTAACATGATTGTCATCCTGGGCATTCAACAGATTTAAATATTCCTCCAGCTTGGAATTAGGCGGCAAAATTTTGATATCGCAATCGTCCGAGGCAAAATCAAACACCGCCTCTATCGTCTGTTTATTCGCATCGCTCTGAAAAGCAATTTTGAAATGCAAATAGCAGCTTTCCGGGTCCATGTCGTCACCGACCGGCATTTCCGGGGCTACAGTAAGAATTTGTTTAATCTCACCCAAGGTGCGCAGATAGCGAATAAACGACAAGGGGTCCATGCCGTTTCTGAAGGCATCTTTCTGAAACTCTAGAGAAATTAGCCAGTTATCGTCCACCGATATTTCACCGCCGCCTTCAATTTCCAGCTGGACGCTATCGTCGCTTTGCTGCATGTCGGTCGTTTGCCGTCCGGTCAATTGCCGAATCAAACGTTCTCCATCCGCCGCCAAGCTTGCCGGTAACTCGGAGTCTTTCTGCGTCAAACAATGTTCGATCAATTTAGCAGTGTGATCCTTGCTGTCCAACAAGACAGAAATCAATTCCGCGTCGATGCCGCGTTCGCCGTTACGCACTTTATCCAGGACCGACTCCGCTTCATGGGTAAAGCCGACAATGGCGTTAAAACCAAACAATCCGGAAGAGCCTTTGATGGTATGCATGGCCCTGAATAAACTGTTGATGGTTTCGCTATCGTCCGGTTTACTCTCCAGAGACAACAAAGCGTCTTCCATATCAGTTAACAACTCTTCAGCCTCTTGGGCGAAAACCGTTAAGGCCGCATCTAATTCGCTCATGATGTTTTCCAATCTGCGGAGATTACGATAGGGTCGCCGAAATGCTTACTCAGGTTGAGCAGTTCCAGCACTTCAACGACCGCCTCGCTATGCTGAATAAGACTAAAGCGGATATCGCGGCTGACGGCTTCCTGCTTCAGAAACATCAGCAGTTGCACACCGGCGCTATCGATTTCAGTGACATCGGCAAGATCGATTTGCACGTCTTTAGCCGAGCTTAGATACGGGGATAGTGCTTGTTTGTGTTCCAGCACCGAGTAGATGGTCAATTCACCCTGAATGGCTAGATGGGTGACACCCTTTTTTTGTTGTTTTAGGTGGATAGCCAAGGTTTTCTCCCCTTGTGCAATGGGGTTGTTTTTAAGGCAACACCAATTTGGACACCGCGTCGAGTAAAGTGGGGGCTTGAAACGGTTTGGTCAGCCAGGCTTTCGCGCCGGCGGCCTTGCCAGCCTGTTTTTTATCGTCGGCGGCTTCGGTAGTCAGCATCATCATCGGGGTGAATTTGTATGCCGGGAGTTTTTTGGCTTCCGTCACAAAGGTTATGCCATCCATATTCGGCATATTCACATCGGTAATGATCAAATTGATTTTTTGTCCGGTTAATTTACTCAGTGCATCCCTGCCGTCGCAGGCCTCAATCACATCGTAGCCGGCACCCTTTAGGGCAATGCCGACAACCTGTCGAATGGATGCCGAGTCATCAACAATCATGATGGTTTTAGCCATTAGTCAATCCTTCATCAAATTTAGAAAAATGTAATCTCATCGTTGGCGGAAGTGCTTTGGTGACTGACCGCCGCACTTGAAGAGTGATTCAACAACTCTTCCGGCATCGTGTAACTAAGCTCCATTCTCGACAATGTGGCGCCGACATCCAAGCTATTTGCTTGGCGCTCGCCGCTGCTGCGCGTGGCATCTACCGCAGTTTGCAGGCTGTTTAGATTATGTTCGACATGCGACAGCATTTGGCTGACCCGATCCTGAAACTGGAACGCCGTCAACACCGAGAAAATCTCGTCGCGAATTTGCGCGCTGTTGCCGCGTAACTGATCCGCATCGTTTCTGAACATATCCAAAGCCACCCGCAAATCGTCCAGAGCGGTGCGGATGGCGTGTTCGGCATCTCGGATCGCTTTGTCATCGGAAGAGCCGGATGCCTCGGACATTTTCAACGTCGAGGCCATGGCTTTGTTGATATCGGCAATGGCGTGGCTGATTTTTTCCCCGGTGGAAGACGAAAATCCGGCCAGTTTACGGACTTCGTCGGCTACAACCGCAAAACCCCGGCCATTTTCGCCTGCGCGAGCGGCTTCGATAGCCGCATTTAGAGCCAGTAAATTGATTTGCTCAGCGACCTTGCGCACTTCCTGCGCCATCGTGTCCAGTTGACCGGTATGTGCGGACAATTTACGAACCTCGTCGACTACCGCATGCTCAACGTCCTGGATTTCACTTAAAACTTTTAACACCGCCGTCAAAGCATCCCGGGTTTCGCCGAATAACACATCCACGCTACGACCTTGACGATTCTGCGCACCGCCGGAAATCAGTCTCTCCAATTGATTAACCATAGCGGCGAAACGGCTGGTCAGGACGGTGATTTCCTGTTCGGTATGCGTTCTGGATGTTTGTACTTGTCTGAGCAAAATGGGCACTACTTGCAGAAACAACCGCTCCAGCTCGATGGCGTATGCTTCAAGCTCTTGCAGTTTTAAATCTTCGTCGCCACGCCAGGCGTTATTAGCTTCATTCAGAGCGGTTTGCTGTTTATTGTACAAAGCAGACCCAATCAGGACGCCGGCAAAACCAAGCCCGGCAGTAGCTCCCAAGCTGATCAAACTGAAACCGGTTTGCACGCAAGCCAACAATCCACCTGTCACACCCAACCCCACCGTTAACAGATAAAAACCAAGTGGACCGGGGCTCTTGGCTACAGGATAAGGTTTTCGAAGCATGGGAATTCCGTCTGGGTTTTGGGTATGTTAAAGATAGTAGAGAGTTTTAAATTTGCATTCAACCCACTACCATCTTAGGTTTTTCGTTAATGTTAAGTTCTCAGCACTTCCTGTAATTATTTACTGACATAATTACGTCGCATATCCTTACTAACGGAGACGGTTTTATTACTATTGCCCCGATCACAACCGAAGAATTCGAACGCTTCAGACGTTTGATTTACGACCATGCCGGCATCGCTCTGACGCCGGAAAAGAAAGTCATGGTAGCCAGCCGGCTGGCCAAAAGGCTCGATTATTACCAGCTAGAACATTACGGGGAATACTACCAACTGGCTGTCAGTCCCGATTACCCCCATGAATTTCAAACGCTGGTCAACATTCTGACCACCAATGAAACGTATTTTTTTCGGGAGCCAAAGCACTTCGAATTTTTTCAACAGCACATTCTTAAGACCTGGCGCGGCGAGCATTTTAGGGTTTGGAGCGCGGCTAGTTCGACAGGAGAAGAAGCCTATACTCTGGCAATGGTATTAGCGGAGAACCTAGGCACGCGCAATTGGGAGATTTTCGGCTCCGATTTGAGCACGCGAGTGCTGGAAGTTGCCCGTCATGGCGTCTATCCACTGGATAGGCTGGACCATATGGACAAACGCCTATTGGAAAAATATTGTTTACGCGGCGTGCGCAGCCAGGAAGGTTTTTTTCGTGTGGACAACAAACTACGCAGCCGCGTCAAATTTGATCAGGTTAATTTGATGAGTTCACTGCCGCATACATTGGGGAGGTTCGACGTAATTTTTCTGCGTAATGTTCTAATCTATTTTGACCAAGACACCAAAAAGCAGGTCGTCGAACGACTGATTACCGCGCTAAAGCCTGGCGGACATTTCATCATCAGTCATTCGGAAAGCCTGCACCGGGTCACCGAACAGTTACAAATGCTGAAGCCTTCTATCTACCGGAAACCATGAAAATCCTGCCCTTCCGAGATACCCAGCGTATCGTCATCGATCCGGGCGAATTCTATGCCTCCCGCCAGCCGGAAGTCATTTCAACACTATTGGGCTCGTGCGTGGCTGCCTGCCTATATGACCCAATCAATCGGGTATTTGGCATGAATCATTTTTTGCTGGCTTATCGTTCCTACTCCAAAAACATGCCTATCATCGAATCCGAAGAGGGCCGTTACGGCATTTATGCGATGGAATTGCTGATCAACGAAATGATGAAACTGGGCGCCAACCGGCTCAATCTACAAGCCAAATGCTTCGGCGGCGGCAACGTATTAAAACTGCGAGAGGACAAAAACCGCAAGGAAACCGTGGGCGACGTGAATGTTTTATTCATCAAAGAGTTTTTAAAAAAAGAAAACATTCCTATGCTTAGTGCCTGTCTAGGCGGCAATATCGGCAGAAACGTCCATTTCGTCGGTACTGATTATTCGGTGTTTATCAAAAAAATCGACCACAATCAGCAACTGTCTCTTGAAAATGAAGAGCGCCGCTACTGGAAGAAAAATATCGACGAACATGAAAAATCCAGAAGCAGTGCCGAATTCTGGTAAATCATCCAAGACCATTAACAGGCAACACTATGACAGACACAAAAGTATTTATTGTCGACGACTCCGCCGTGGTCCGGCAGGTATTAACCGGATTGCTCGATAGCCTGCCTGGCGTCAAAGTGATCGGCGCCGCGCCGGATCCCATCTTTGCCCTGACCCGCATGGAAAAAGACTGGCCGGATGTCATCATCCTGGACATTGAAATGCCGCGCATGGACGGCATCACGTTCCTTAAGAAGCTAATGCACGAACATCCCACGCCGGTCGTGATCTGTTCGACGCTCACAGCCAAGGGCGCGGAAGTGACGATGCAGGCCATGAGTGCCGGTGCCGTCGACATCATCACCAAACCAACCGTCAACCTGAAGGGCTTTCTGCAAGATTCGAAAACCCTGCTGGCGGATGCGATTAAAGGTGCCTCACATGCCAGACTGCGAAAATCAGCGGCTCCAAGCGGCAAACCTCTGGATGGCAGCCCGAAATTAACCGCCGATGCCGTCATTTCCCCGACCAGCCTGATCTCGATGACGGAAACCACCGACCGCGTCGTCGCCATTGGCACATCAACCGGCGGCACCCAGGCTCTGGAATACGTATTGACGCGATTACCCCGTACCACGCCGGGTATCGTCATTGTTCAGCACATGCCGGAGGCATTTACCGCCGCGTTTGCCAAACGGCTGGACAGCCTGTGCCAAATTACAGTTAAAGAGGCCGAGCAAAACGACCGGGTCATTCCCGGTCTGGCTTTGATTGCGCCGGGCGGCAAACACATGCTGTTGCGCCGCAGCGGCGCCCAATACCGGGTGGAAATCAAGGATGGTCCCTTAGTCAGCCGCCATCGGCCGTCGGTGGATGTGTTGTTCCGCTCGGCCGCGCAAGCTGCCGGCAAAAACGTACTGGGCATAATCATGACCGGCATGGGCGACGACGGCGCCCACGGCATGAAGGAATTGCACGATACCGGCGCGCTGTGCGTCGCTCAAGACGAAGCCAGCTGCGTGGTTTACGGCATGCCCAAAGAAGCAGTGAAACTGGGCGGCACCGACGGCGAACTGCCGCTATCGGCTATCCCGAACTTGATCATGCAATCGCCGAATCGGGCAAAATTCTTGAAAGGTTAAAAGCGCGTTTTTATCTACAACCGGCGACAGCGATAACCGTAATAAGCGATATACAAGTAGCAAAGAGCAGGGATAAAAAAGGCGTGCTGTATACCGATACGATCAGCAAACGCCCCTTGCAGCAACGGTAAAATAGCCCCGCCGACGATGGCGGCGCAGAGTATGCCGGAGCCTTGGCCGGTATGCCTGCCCAAGCCGGTCAAAGCCAGCGAAAAGATGGTGGGAAACATGATGGAATTGCACAAACCCACCGCCAGAATAGTAAGCATAGCCAGTGTGCCGCTGCCCAACATCGTCGCCAACACCAAACCAGCCGCCGCCAAAGCGTTAAAGGCCAACACTTTGCCGGGATGGATTTTCTGCATCACCGCCGACCCAATAAACCGGCCGACCATCGCCCCGCCCCAGTAAAACGACACGTATTTGCCGGCCTCCTGCTCAGCCAAACCGGCTATATGCGGCTCGCCCAGAAAATTAACCAGAAAGCTGCCAATCGACACTTCACCGCCGACGTAAACAAAAATCGCCACCGCACCCAACAACAGATGCGAATAGTGCCAGGCGCTGCCATCCACTGCATTTGGGCCGGTTGCCTCGGCTTGCTGGTTAATCTTAGGCAACTTCAACATCGCAAACACTGCCGCCATGAAAAACAACACTGTCGCAAGAAATAGATATGGATTCTGCACCGCCGCCGCTTCCGCCGCTTGATAGGCAGTCAGTTGTTCGGCATCAAGCAGTTTTATGTCATCAGCGCTTTTCACCGCATTCGACAAAATAAACAATGCGCCAAAATACGGCGCCAGCGTGGTACCCAAGGAATTGAACGCCTGCGTCAAGGTTAAACGACTGGACGCAGTATGCGGATCGCCCAACACCGTCACGTAAGGGTTGGCAGAAACCTGTAGCAAGGTAATCCCGGACGCCAACACAAAAAACGCCGCCAAAAACAAAGGATAAGAATGCAACCCGGCAGCCGGATAAAACAGCAAACAACCGCCACCGGCAATCGCCAAACCGACGATGATGCCACCCTTGTAATCGATTTTTTCCACCAGATAGCCGCTGGGCACCGACATCAGAAAATACGCGGTGAAAAAACAAAATTGGATCAGCATCGCCTGGGTGTAACTCAACGTAAACACGGCTTTTAAATGTGGAATCAGGATGTCGTTAAGACAGGTGATAAATCCCCAAATAAAAAACAGCGAAGTCAGAATAGCTAATGAGCCCGTATATGACTGTCTACCCAGGTGTTGTTGATCCTGCATGAGTTATTCCAGCTAAATTTTAGGGTTTGACGACCTGAAAACGTGCGGTCTCGTTACCGACCATCACCTCAAACTCGCCCGGCTCGACGATGCGCCGCATATCCACGCCGATGAAAGACATATCCCGCGGCGTTAAGCTAAATTGCAAAGTCTGCTCCGCCCCGGGTTTTAATTCGACCTTTTTAAACGCCTTTAGTTGTTTTACCGGCCGCGATACCGAGGCTGCGACATCGTGCAAATACACCATGACGGTTTCCTTGCCGGTCAGCGTGCCAGTATTTTTCACCTTAACCGTCAGGTCGATATTCTCGCCCATGGCAATATTGTCTTTGCTCAGACGCAGGCCGCTGGTCTGGAAAGTGGTGTAGCTCAAACCATGCCCAAACGGATACAAAGGCCGATACTGATTGCTCTCAAACGCCTCTATCGGCTTGTGATCGTACATCGCAATATCGTTAACATCGCGCGGATAGGAAATCGGTAATTTGCCGCTGGGGTTGGTGTCGCCGAACAAAATATCGGCCATCGCACTACCACCTTCCATGCCCGGCAAAAAGCCCAACACCACCGCCTGCGCCTTGTTGGCAATTTCGGTGATGATGCGCGGCCGGCCGCCGAACGTGACTAAAACCACCGGCTTGCCGATTTCGAAAATCGCTCTGGCCAGTTGCAACTGTACCGGGTCCAAATGCAGGGATTCGATATTGCCTTCGGTTTCGGTGTAGGTTTTTTCGCCCAGCGCCAAAATCACCACATCGTGCTGCCGGGCTTGCGTTACCGCCTGCTCGATATTGATTTCGTCGCTGAAATTTTTACCGCCAACATACGTCACCTTACCGCTGGTTTTTTGCTGAATGGCTTGTAACAAAGTGGGCTTGTCTTTTGGATACAAATGTTCGGCAGCGCCCTGCCAGGTGATGGTCCAGCCACCGTTCATCACACTCAACAAGTTCGCGGTCGGCCCGGTGACAAGAATGCTGGCCTGCTTGTTCAAGGGCAATATATGTTGATCATTTTTCGCCAGAATGATCGCTTCCCGCGCCGCTTGGCGGTTGGCGGCCACCGCGTCTTCAGTGACAAAGTTACCTTTTACGGCCAGTTCAGGCTCGTGCCTGTCAAACAAACCGCTTTGATATTTCACCCGCAAAATGCGTGACACCGCTTCGTCGATGCGGGTCATAGGCACTTCGCCGGTTTTGGCTAAATCCAGCAACAAGTCGTAAAACGAGTAATCGAACGGCACCATGCTCATATCAATGCCGGCCATCACCGCCATCTTCACCGCTTCGCGCGGCGAGGCCGCCAGTTTGTCGCGGGTATATAAGCGGCTGATGTCGGCCCAATCGGACACGGTAAAGCCTTTAAACCCCATCTCGCCGCGCAAAATGGTGTTCAGGTAGTAATGATTGACGTGCCCGGGAATGCCGTCCACCTCGGCGGAATTGACCATTACCGTCGGCGCTCCGGCTTTCACGCCCGCTTCAAAGCCCGGCAGAAAATATTCGCGCAAGGCTCGTTCCCCTATCCAGGCCGGCGTGCGATCCCTGCCGTTCAAGGGATAGCTATAGCCGACGTAATGCTTCAAGCAAGTTGGCGCCTTGTCGGCATCCGCAAAGTCGTCGCCGTGATGACCATGGATGTAGGCGCTGCCCATCGTCACCGCCAAATGCACGTCCTCGCCGTAAGTTTCCCACAGCCGCGGCCACAACGGTTGCCGGCCGATGTCCATCACCGGCATGAAATTCCAATCTAAACCCGACGCTTTAACCTCGCGCGCGGTCACTTCGCCTTCCTTGAAAGCCAAGTCGGGATTAAACGTCGCCGCCATGCTGATGGCTTGCGGAAACAGCACCGCGTTTTCAGTGTAAGTTGCACCATGAATCGCGTCGATACCGTACAGCACCGGAACTTTCAGCCGGCTTTTTGCCGCCACGTCGCGTATCGCTTGGGTCATCCGCCGCCATTTTTCGATGGGCTGAGTTTGGTTGTTCGGCGTCGTGGGCGTGTTGAGTATCGAACCGATATGCCGATTCAAGATGGCGTCTTCCAGTTTGGCCTGATCGATGGGATTGTCGGCTACCTCGCCATTCACGACCGAAACCACGCTAAAGTCGATCTGCGTCATCTGTCCGACTTTTTCTTCCAGGCTCATTTGCGCCAATAAGGCCTGTACCTGCGCTTCAACATTGTCGTTTGTTTCTTCTGCACTCACGCCGGACTCCAACACCACAAATAAGGAAAGAATTAAAAAAGCTAATTTTGTTTTCAAGAGATTGATTTAAGGTTTGATCGAGCCTACGCAATCGTTCTATCAACCTGCCGACCACACGGCAAAAGTCCGGTCAACGATAGCAAGGAGCTCGCAGTTATCGGTAAAAATCGGCACATCATAGCCGGCGATAATTCGCTCATGTCAGCGGCAAGTGCCCATCAGGGACCCGGAATAGTTTATCCAGACCTGAAGATGCTGTCTTATATTTTAAGAGCAGCGGCGGCGTAGAGCCTGGCTTGGTGTTTTTCGTGGCAACTGCCACACCGGATGAAGCATTCTGAGGATTGTCATTCCGGAAACAACTTATCCCGCGCATTCTCCAAAATCGCGGTTACGGCCGGATGCTTGAGTTTGCGGCGCATGGTGATGGCGTAAAAGCGCTCATGCACCGAGTCGATACGGCCGATGGCTTCCACGCCGTATTGGCTTTGGATTTCGGCTTCGACATTACTCGGTGCGACAAACAAACCCACGCCGCCACTGCCAAAGGTTTTAATCAACGCGCTGTCTTCAATCTCGGCTTGGATAGCCGGGCTGATACTTTCGGCATCGAACCATTGATCCAGCGAGCGCCGCAACGAAGTATTGGCGGTGGGCAGCAGGAACGGTGCGCCGCTCAAGCAGCGCGGGAAATTTTGCCTATAGGTCGCGGCCAAAGCCGGCGCGCCGAACACGGTAACCCCGCATTCGCCGAGCAGATGGTTAAACGCTTTGGCGCCACTGGTTGGTGTCAGCGGCGCATCAGACAAGACTATATCCATCCCTTGCATCACCATCTCACTCAAAAGCCGCTCGGTTTTGTCCTCGTAACAAAGAATCTGCACCGACTCCGGTAAGCGGAACGCCGGCGCCAGCAAGCGGTAAACCACCATTTTCGGTAACGCATCCGCCACGCCCACCACCAGACGCAGAGCCCTGCCGGTTGGCCGGCCTTTTAAGGTGTTACTTAACTCTCGGCCCAGCGAAAAGATTTCTTCCGCGTAATTAAATACCACCCGCCCGGTGTCGGTGAGCACCAGTTTACGGCCCTGTTTATAAAAAAGTTTTTCGCCGATTTGCTGTTCCAGCACCGCTAATTGGCCGCTGATGGTCGGTTGCGCCAAATGCAGTTTCTCGCAAGCGCGAGTGATGCTTTCTTCACGCGCGACATTCCAGAAATAAAACAAATGTTGGTAGTTGATACGTTCCATAGCACTCAATGTATAGGAATTTACGATGAATTAATTCTAAACATTCTATTTAACAATATCAAAATGCTGCGCTAGGCTATCACGCAACCCTAACCCACCCTGAGAACTGCACATGCAAAAGCTAAAAGCACTGCACAGCGAAGACATCGCGCCAAGTACCGGAGCCGCATTAGCGGAGTACGACAAGTCGGCGTTTGAATTGGATAACCTCGGCGCCAGCCAAATCCTCAGTGATCGCTTATCGGATGCTCACGGCGACGACAAAGAATTACGCAGTTCGATACGCCTGCTCGGTTCGATCTTGACTAAAGTGCTCACCGCCCAAGCCAAACCGGAGGTGGCCACCGCCGTCGCGCAGTTGCAACGCAAGTTTGCCAGCTTGCTCCGAGAGGGCAGCGCCAACCGCCGCCGCCAGTTTATGGAGATTCTGGAAGGCCTGGATGCGGAAGAAATAGGCGAAGTGGTGCGGGTGTTTAACGGCTATTTCAGCCTGCTCAATATCGCCGAAGAATCGCATAACCTAACGTTGCGCCGACAAAATCAGACCGGCCGCTATTGGCCCGGCTCGTTTCATGACACGCTGATTAAACTACGCGACAGCGGTGTCAGTGCCGATAAATTACAGGTGTTATTGGACGAGATGCTGTATTTGCCGGTGATGACCGCTCACCCCACCGAAGCCAAACGCCGCACAGTCAAAAGCGCGTTGCGCAATGTCTTCCTTAGCCAGGAGGCCTTGGACGATCCACGCTTACGCAGCCAGCAACGCAGCGAGGCCTTAGACAAACTGCAAGCACAGATTCAATTGCTGTTAAAAACCGACGAAGTCCGCGCCCGTAAACTGGGCGTAGCCGACGAAATCGACGCCGGTTTGTTTTATTTTTCGCTATCGCTATTTCAAGCTACCACCTTGGTTTACCGGAACTTGCAGCGGGCGCTTAGCGATGTATTTGGTGCCGACGTTGCCGACCAAATCCGCATCCCCAGCTTCCTGCGTTTTGGCTCATGGATAGGCGGCGACCGCGACGGCAATCCAAATGTCAAGCCGGAGACCACCGAGCTAGCCTTGCGCATGCAGGCGCAAACCATCATGCAGGAATATTTGGCGCGCCTGGATCAATTGCACGGCCAGTTGTCGCATTCTTATGGACTTTGTGACTTGACGCCGGCATTTATTGACAGCCTGCACGCCGACCGCGCCCTGCTGGGCGCGGCAGTCGCGGACTTGGAAAAGCCTTATTTGCAGGAACCTTACCGGCACAAACTGATATTGATGAAATATCGCATGCAATCCACCTTGCAGCGCGTGCAACAACAGTTACAGGGCCAAGCGGAACAAGCCAATCGCCTTGCCTATGCCAGCGTAGCCGAGTTTTTACACGATCTGCGCTTGATCGATGCATCCTTGCGCAGCCACGGCGACGCCAATATCGCCGAGCTGGAATTAGCCGATCTGATCCGCTTGGCCGACGTGTTCGACTTTCACTTGATGCAACTCGACGTGCGGCAAGAATCGACTCGCCACAGCGAAGCAGTCGCGGAAATTCTGGCAACCGCATTGAACATTGACTACCTGGCGCTGGACGAAGCGCAACGCATAGCATTGTTAGCAGAGGCGATTGCCGCACCGGGTGGTTTGATGTTCGACGCCGCCGCGCTGACGCCGGCCAACCGCGAAACCCTGGAGTTGTTTACCGTGATGGCGAAAATGCGCCGGGAAATAGGCCCGAACTGCTTTGGTAAATACGTAATTTCCATGACCCATTCCGCCAGTCATGTCTTGGAAGTCTTGCTGCTGGCGGCGCAAGCCGGCCTGGTCGGCAAAATCGGCGGGCATTGGCATTGCCATATCGGTGTCAGCCCCTTGTTTGAAACCATAGAGGATTTAAATCGCATCTCCGAGGTACTGACCCAGCTATTCGATACCGAGTGCTATCGGGAATTGTTGCGGGTCAGCGATGACCGCCAGGAAATCATGCTGGGCTATTCGGACTCCTGCAAAGACGGCGGCATCTTGGCGTCGGCCTGGGGCTTGTCGCGCGCGCAACGGCAAATTATTGCAATCAGTGAGCGTTACGGTTTGAAATGCCGATTATTCCATGGCCGCGGCGGCACTGTCGGTCGCGGCGGCGGCCCGACTCACGAAGCGATTCTGGCCCAGCCGCCCGACACCGTGCGCGGCCAGATCAAATTCACCGAGCAAGGCGAAGTGCTGTTTTATCGGTATAACAATATGGAAACCGCGGTCTACGAATTAACCATGGGCGTTACCGGCTTGCTGAAAGCCAGCGTCAGCCTGGTGCAAGCCGTTCCGGCGGATCATGCGGAAGATTTGGCAGTCATGGACGAATTGGCGCGGATCGGCGAGCAAAGTTACCGCGACCTGACCGAACGCACGCCCGGCTTTTTGGATTATTTCTACGAAGCCAGCCCGGTCGGCGAAATCGGCGGCTTGAACATCGGTTCGCGGCCTTCGCACCGCAAAAAACTGGATCGCTCGAAAAACTCGGTGCGGGCGATCGCCTGGGTATTCGCTTGGGCGCAATCGCGGCAGACGTTTCCGGCTTGGTACGGCATCGGTTTCAGTTTGGCCAGCTGGTGCGCCGGCAAGCCGGAGCGCCTGGAAACCCTGCGGCGGATGTATCGCGACTGGCCGTTTTTCCGCAACCTGCTGAGTAACGCGCAAATGGCTTTGAGCAAGTCGGACATGAACATCGCGCGAGAATACGCGCAATTGTGCAATGACCCGGAAACCGGCAAACGGGTTTACAACCTGATAGCCGGCGAGCATCAACGCTGCGTGGAGTGGATACTGGAGATAGCCAACACCGACCGCTTGCTCGCGGAGAATCCGGCCTTGGCCGCATCCTTGCAGCGCCGCGATGCCTATCTGGGGCCACTAAACTATATCCAGGTATTTTTGATCCGGCGGCTGCGGGAAATGAATACCGAGAATCCCGCGGACAGCCCGTGGATGAAGCCTTTGTTGCGCAGTATCAATGCGATTGCTGCAGGTATGCGCAATACCGGTTGATGTTATTAGCCCGGCCCTGAAATACCGGCCGTCCTGAACGGGTCGAAGGACGCGCCCCCTGAAAAGGGGAAAGGGCTTTTCGGCAGACTCTAAAAGGGAGGAGAACCATGCAATACGCCTACGCATTGGCATACTGGTTTAGAGTAATCATCATCAACACCGGGCGCTGGCTGTTTGAAAACAAGCCTGCCATGGCAATCTTGACCCTGATATTTTTGTATAAATTTGGCGACACCTTGCTACCCTTTCTATGGCACATTCTGCACTTGGTCATTGAGGTGGTCGAGATGTTGTTCGAGCATTTTTTGGAACACGTGTTCGGGGTAACGCCACGCCAAGCTGAGTTCATTGTGTTCTGGTCCGGCCTAACGTTGCTCGGCACCGTCGTTTGGCGCTTGTCGTGCAAAGCTTACCTCGTGATCGCCCAGGCATGCGAAACTGCCTGGCTTAACTGGTGCGCCAAAGCCGGCCCGGCCAAATTGCTTGCCACACTAAAGGTTACACTTTTGCTGGGCATACTCGGCAAGACCATGCTGTTATTCGTTTAAACCGATAGGATTTCGTTACGTATGAGCATCACCGCCGGAAACAAGGAACACCCGCACAGAAAACAGTCGACGCAAACCTTGCTGGGATTCTTATTCGACCTGCTGGAAATCCCCAGCCAAGCCCAAGGCATCCGCGAGCGTTGGCTGGACTCAGTCAGCGACGACAGCCAGACAGCGCTGAGCCGCATCGGTGACCATTTGGGTTTGAATATGGAGAGCACGCTGCTTACGCCCATTGCCGCCGCCAACGCCTCATCCCCGCACACGCCGTTGCTCACCAGCCTCTCGGATGGCTGCGGCTGGCTGGTGTTGTGCGGATTTCGCGGCGGCAAAGTCAGAGTGGCCCTTGCTCAAGGCGAGGTGATAGAAGAGCGCTACGTCAAACCGACTGACATCGCCGCACTACTGGGCCGAAGCGACGCCGGCATCAGCGAGTGGCTGTTAGTGCAAGCCCAGGCTCCGCTGGAGAATGCCGTCAGCCAAGACCATCACAACCACATGCCGCCATTTAGCCGCTTGCTGGAGCTGTTACGCGCTGATCGCCACGATCTCTGGTTATTGTTGGGTTTGGCTTTGGGCTCCGGATTGTTGGCGCTGGCTTCGCCGGTGGCGGTGCAAGCGCTGGTCAATACCGTAGCGATGGGCGGTATGGGCCAACCTTTGATCGTATTGGCGACCATACTGTTTTTCTTTCTAAGCTTCGGCGGTGCGGTTTTTGTGCTGGAATCTTATCTGGTGGAGATCGTGCAGCGGCGGATTTTTGTACGGCTGGCCGCCGACTTGGCCTATCGCTTGCCCAGGGTGCGCAGCGATGCCTACGACAGTCAGCACGGCGCGGAACTGGTCAATCGCTTTTTCGATGTATTGACCTTGCAGAAAGCCGGCTCTGCACTGCTCTTGGACGGTTTGAGCACCGTGGTGCAAACTTGCGTCGGCTTAATCATGCTGGCTTTCTATCACCCCTTCCTGCTGGCCTTCGATGTGGTGTTGCTGTTATCTATCACGGCAATAATATTTTTGTTGGGCCGCGGCGCGGTCACCACGGCGATTCAGGAATCGATCAGCAAATATGCCTTGGTCGCCTGGCTGGAAAGCGTTGCCGGGAATATTCAAACCTTTAAATTCGGTAACGGTGCAGTAATGGCCGCCAACCGCACCGACCAACTCTCACTGGACTATTTAACCGCCAAACGCCAGCATTACCGCGTGCTGCTGGGCCAAGTCATCGCCTCCGTAGCGCTATATGCCATCGCCAGTACGGCCTTGTTGGCTATCGGCGGCTACTTGGTCATAGACGGCCATTTAACTTTGGGGCAATTGGTGGCGGCGGAACTGATCGTCTCGTCCGCTTTATTGGCCTTGATCAAATTCGGCAAACACCTGGAAGGCTTTTACGACTTAATGGCCGGCACGGACAAGATCGGACATTTACTGGATTTACCCTTGGAAGAGTCAGCAGAAGTGGACGCAGAATTTAACGGCCCGGCGTCGCTGACAGTCAGCGGCTTAAAATTCGGCTTCGGCGCGCAGCGGCCATTATTCTCGGGTTTCGCGCTGCAAATTCAACCTGGCGAAAAAGTCGCGATTTTCGGCGGCCCCGGCAGCGGCAAAACCGCGCTGGTCTCGCTAATAAGCGGGATGCGGCAAGCACAAGCCGGCCGGATACAAATCAACGGCCAAGCACTCGAAGATTTGCGCCTAAGTACCTTGCGGCAGAACATCGCCGTGGTCAGCCGACTGGAGATTTTTCACGACAGTCTGCTGGAAAATGTCAGGCTAGGTGATGCGAACCTGAGCGTTGCCGATGTCCAGCGGGCCTTAGCCAAAGTCGGCTTAACCGACTTGGATTTGGATACCGTCATGAGTCCCGGCGGCTCCCCACTTGCCCATAGCCAAGCTATACAAATTATGCTGGCTAGAGCCATCATCGCCCGGCCCGCCTTGTTGATCGTGGATGGCATACTCGATGGCTTGGATAGCGGATTACAGCAGCAGGTGGCATCAATACTATTGGCCGCAGACGCGCCCTGGACGCTATTGCTGCTGACCGGATCGAAAGAATTGGCCGCACTTTGCGGGCGCGAGATCACTTTGCCGGGAGCCGCCCATGACTGAGTTACAAATTAGGCTGTCCGCGCTATCGGCAGCCCATACTCCTCGCCTGGTCAGCAGTCTAGCGCGCGCTTGCGTCTGGCTATTTCTGTTGACGCCGCCGGCCCTGCTGCTGACACCGTGGCAACAAAACATCAACGGTATCGGCCGGGTCTCCGCCTTTGCCCCACTGGAACGCCAACAGAATTTGGATGCGCCGGTTTCCGGCCGTATCGTCAGTTGGCATGCTAAAGAGGGCGCCAAAGTGAAGGCCGGCGATTTGCTGATGGAAATCACCGATGTCGATCCGGAATTGCTGGAACGCTTGCAACAACAACGCGCGGCAGCCGCCGCAAAATTGGCGGCCAAGGAAGACGAACTGCGGGCGTATCGCCTACAAATCGACAACTTGATTGCTACCCGCGATTTACAAGTGGCTACCGCGCAATACCGGCTGGATGTGGCACGGCAACGCGCGCGCTCCGCCAGTGAAGCCATAGCCTCCGCCCGTGCCACGCTGGAAACGGCCAGCGTGCAAACCCAGCGCCTGCAACGCTTGATAGGCGACGGCCTGGTATCCCAACGCGATTACGAAGTGGCGCAACGCGACGGTATCGTCGCGCAACGCAGCTTAAACAGTGCGCAAGCCAGTCTGGAAGGTGCTTTGGCCGAACAACGCGCCGCCGAAGCCGAAATCGGCCGGATTCGCGCCGACGCCCAAGCCCGTATCGACTCGGCGACGGCGTCGGCTAACAAAACCCAAAGCGAACTGGAAGACAGCCGCAGCAGCCTGTTAAAGAGCGAAGTGGATGTGTCCCGCCAGCAATCCCAACAAATCAGAGCGCCGCGCGACAGCAGCATCCTCAGACTGCTGGCCAATCCGCAGAGCGACATTGTCAGACAAGGTGACCCCTTGCTGGTGTTGGTGCCGGATATGGATGTGAAAGCCGTGGAACTGTGGGTAGACGGCAACGATGCCGTATTGATCACCCCAGGCCGGCATGCACGTCTGCAATTCGAAGGCTGGCCGGCCTTGCAATTCGCCGGCTGGCCGGAAGTAGCCGTCGGCACCTTCGGTGGCTTAGTAGCCTTCGTGGACTCCACTGACGACGGCAAGGGTAAATTCCGGGTACTGATCGTGCCCGATCCCAACGACCGACCCTGGCCGACAGAACGCTTCGCCCGCCAAGGCGTGCGTGTCAAAGGCTGGGTATTGTTGAACCGGGTAACGATGGCTTACGAACTGTGGCGTCAACTGAATGCCTTTCCGCCGCAAATGACTACGGAAGCACCGGCGACCGATTTGGTCAGGCAAAAACTGAAATAAGCGCTTATGAATCGTTTTGCATCCCGTCAACACCAATCAGGGGCTACGGCCAAACACTTGCAAGCCTGCGGGCGGCGTATCGGCGTAATCTTGCTGATACCTTTGCTAGCCAGTTGCGGACAATATCTCGACACCAGCCCCGACCGCAAACTGGTCAAGCGCGTCGAGGAGCGCCTGAAACCTGATGAGGGTTTACCGCTACCGGCCATTTCGCAGCTGCCGCCGCAAACTGTCGAGCAGGCCTTGCCCAAGTTTAAGGAAGGCCGGACCAAGTCGGCGACTATTCTGCCCCCTCCCAGCGCGACGAAGCCGGAATTACCCAAGGCACCGCCGGAAGCGAGCAAGCAATTGTCCATCGCTGCGGTGCGCAGTATGGCTTTGGAAAATAACCTGGATTTAAAAATCGCCCAGGCCGATCCAAAAATCGCCGCCACCGCGGTCAGCGAAGAGCAAGCCAAGTTCGATGATTTAATCTTCGCCAAAGCCAAATACGGCAAGAAAAACACCCCGGCGCAAAATCTGGATGTCGTCAGCTTTACGCCGGTGGATCCCACTTCGCCGCTGAAAAATGAAATCGACAAACTCACCGCCGTGCCGCAGGAAACTGAGGTGCTGGATATGGAAGCCGGTATCGTGATTCCGTTGCGTACCGGCGCGAAAATTACCGTCAGTTCACCGTTCGACGGCAAACGGCAGTTTCGCGGTGTCGCTTCGGACCAATATCAAAATGCGCTGCGGTTTTCCATCAGCCAGCCCTTACTGCGCGATGCCGGGATTTCCAATAACGTCGCCGGCATCCGCATCGCCCGTTACGAACAACAAGCCGTCGACGTGAAAACCCGCTTGCAGGCGATTCGGGTGTTGGCAATGGTTGAGCGCGCGTATTGGAGCCTGTATGTGGCTTGGGGCGAATTGGATGTGCGCCGCCAGCAATACGAAAACGCCTCCAATAATCTGAGCATGGTCCGGAAGCGTGTGGCGGAAGGCTTGACAGCCAACGTGGAAATCAACCGGGCCGAAATCGGCGTGGCCGAGCGGCTGGAGTCTTTGATCATCGCCGAAACCAGCCTGAAAACCCGCCAGCGCCAACTGAAATTGTTATTAAACGCGCCGGGCCTGGATCTGGATTCGCAAACCCTGCTGATTCCCGAGACCTCGCCAACCCTGCTGGAATTTAATCTGGACCGCGAGCAACTGGCGCAACGCGCGCTGGACGGCCGCCTGGAATTGCTGGAACTGGAATTAAAGCTGGCCGCTGACTTGACCAAGATCGACTACCTCAGCAATCAAACCCTGCCGATGTTCATGCTGGATTACAACTACGCCGCACTGGGCCGCGACACGGCGTCCTACGGTGGCGCTTTTGATCAGACCTTGAGCGGCAATTATTCGGATTGGTCGGTGGGCGTACGCATGGAAATCCCACTCAGCAACGAGCTGCGCCGTGCGCGTCTGGATCGAGCCGTGCAAGAACGCATGCAACGTCTAACTACGCAACAACTCAGGGAATTGAGCGTACGCCGGGAAATCTACGACTCGCTGGATCAAATGAGCCAGAACTGGCAGCGCATTTTAGCCACCCGGCAGAACGTGGTACTGGCCGGTTTGAATTACGACGCCGAACTCAAACAATTTAAAGAGGGCTTGCGGACGATGACCGAGGTACTGGAAACCCTGACCCGGCTCGGTGAAGCGCAATTACGCGAAGTGCGCGCCATCGGCGATTATCAAGTGTCGATGATAGATCTGGCGTTTGCTACCGGCACCTTGCTGGGACATAGTCGGGTGGATTTGGGCCTGAGCGCGAGTGCTCAGTAACAACAGCAGAGAATGAATGTAAGCGATAAAAGCCGCGCGTTTATCGCTTACAAATTTGCGGTTGGGGAATGGCTATTAGTGATGGCAGCCTGAACCGTGGATATGACCGTGAGCCACTTCGTCGGCTGTGGCAGGTCTGACATCCATCACTTCCACGTCAAACGTCAAATCTTCACCGGCCAAAGGGTGGTTGCCGTCGATGGTGACATCGTCGCCGTCGATCTCGACGATGGTAATAATGCCTGGGCCGTGGCTGACATCGGCGTGGAACTGCATACCAATTTCAATATCCATCCCGTCGAACATTTTCTTGGAAACGACTTGAATCATTTCTTCGGAGACTTCGCCGTAGGCTTGATCGGCGGCGATGGTGACGTTGAATTTATCACCGGCTTGTTTGCCGTTTAACGCCGCTTCCAGACCCGCAATGATGTTGCCCGCGCCATGCAAATACAACAAGGGCTCTTCGCCTCTGGAACTGTCCAGCTGCTCCCCGTCTTGGTTGGTTAAGGTATAATGGATGGAAACAGCCGTTTTGTCTGTGATTTGCATATGCATCTTCGCTGGATGAAAAAAGCCGACATCATATAACCTTTTCCCCAAAAAAACATGTCACGCTGGCGACCGCCCCGCCCCAAATCTTCACCGTACATCACCGCCGAAGGCTATCGCAGTCTGGAAGCCGAGTTGAAACAGCTCTGGGAGCGGCGCAAGCACGTGACTATAGCCCTGTCCGCCGCTGCGGCTGCCGCTGCGGCTGCGGAAGGTGATCGTTCCGAGAACGCGGAATTTGACTAATAACCCCGCAAGCACATACTAATTTTACTAATACATTGATTCATAAACAATAAAAAAGTAGTATGCGCACTAAATTCGGTACTAATCGGACATTTAGCATATCCACCTACCCTGCCAAATCAGCCTTGACCTCAAACCAGGATTTACCAAAAAATCAAATCGGTAGATACTCGTCTTAAACTTAACCTGCTCAGTTCAAGCCTCCGAGTACATTCAAGGAAGTAATGCGGGAGCATTGTGTATGGTGATTTTAGACAACCAGCGCTCGATAACTTCAGTCGCGCTGAGACTATGCCAGTTGAAATGGCTGTCAATAAAATTATGGGATACTAGAGCCTCTAAATTTGAAGTGGAAACCGCTACTGGCAGTATACGGATGTACTTTAACTCCCAGCCGTTCTCTTCAAGCATTTGAATATAGCTGCCGACAAATTTAGTAAATAGATGACTTATTGCATAGGAAGCCGGTTCGTTCTGGTGCATATAAACGATTACCCGTCTGGCTTGGTGAGAAAACGTATAATAACACTTGGTGATCGGGTATTTCTCCGACAAATGATTTAATAAGGCGCTTAGCGGGACACTGTTAGATATCTCAAGGTTAAACTCTCCAGAGACATGATCGATTAACCGATTAAAGTTCTCAACCTGCATGTCGATAACCATCCGCTTCAATTCAGTAATTTTTTGAACTGATATACCACCATTTATAATATCGTTATAAATTCTTTCAATGAACTCCGCTGAATTATTAAATCCTAGCGGTAAAGAAAAATAAATGCCCTTTTCTATGACCAGTTGGTTATGCTGCGCTCTGTAGCGATAACGGTTTTGTTTGTAATCGAGGGTTACTGAAGATTCATAAAGCTTGGCTTGCGCAAGTGCAACGGCCTTAGGAAGATCAGTTATCTTGACAAGCGCGCCCAACCCCACCAAGCGCGACAAAACCGGCATATCTACATTTTCAGAACCGGTGATATTTATCCGAGCATTACTGGTAATAACCGGCTTTTTTTCCTGATAGTCATCAAATAATAGGGTTAACAAGACCAACTTATCAATATAGGTAAGCTGGGAAAAATAATCCGATTTATTCAGTAAGTCATCAAGGAAGTTTGCAAGCACTTTAGCACTTTTTTCCCTAAGAGAAATCAGCTGCTTTTCTTTACATTCTCGACATACAAAAGAATCCACTCTTAATCGTTCGCTGAATTCTTTACGACTTTTAACGGGTTTTGCTTGTTTACAGTCTTTACAATAGAATGACTGGTTATTGACCAAGCATAACGATTTAAGAACCAAATTAGATACATTACGACTCTTGCGTTCGCGTTTTGAATCGATTTGTTTTAAGGTGTACTCAAACTCATCCTTACTACTATCTTTTAAAGTCCAATATTTATTAATTGAAATAATCTCATCTTCTGAAAGAGGCTTGAGATAACAAATGATCGCTTCAACACTCATTTTCTTCCCATCAAAAACGTTATTTCATAATCAATTGCGACTGACCACCTAGTTTGGCTAAACGTCACCAAGTTCTATAAGCACAAGTCGGTAAATACTCCGAAATGCACAGACCCCAGTCGTACTATTACAGGAGTTATTGCTCTAACGGATCCTATCACGGGTTGCCAACCAGGGCTGTAACTTTTTTGTGATCTAACGTTGACGATGACAGAACAGTTATTTACCGATCCTCATCCCTTTTTGGGGAAGCTGAATTAACGCAATTACAGTATTTAAGCCTTGATCATTGGTTTGCAAAATATGGTCATACAACATGACGCTGATCATGCTCCGAGAACAATTAAAATTTCGACATAGTGATTGCAATTCCCAGCTTTCTTTTCGGGCTTTTTCCATGACACAAACTTACCGCTCCCGTAAACTTTCTCCCACATGCTCGATCAGTGGACTTAGGAAATATTCAATCACCCTACGCTGGCCGGTCTTGACTTCCACCGTCACCGCCATGCCCGGCGTCAGATTGACAGTCTTGTTTTCGACGGCCATGGTCGTGCGCGGCAGTTTGACTCGGGAAGAGTAAATCAAACCGCGCTTATCGTCGTTGATGGCGTCGCTGGACACATGCGTCACTTCGCCGTGCAAGGTGCCGTATTTGGTGTAAGGAAAGGTTTCGATTTTAATTTCGGCTTCCTGGCCGGGATTCACAAAGCCAATGTCTTTGTTTTCGACGAAGGCTTCGATTTCCATCGCTTGGTCGGCCGGGACTACGATCAATAGCGGTTGCGCCGGGGTGACGACGCCGCCGACGGTGTGAATCGCCAGTTGCTGGACGATGCCGTCCACCGGTGCGGTTAGGGTCAGCAGTTGGCCGCGCTGACGGGCCTTGATGCCTGCCTGGGTGTAGGTTTCGATTTTCTGCTCGCTGTCGTGCAGCCTATCCAATGCCGTGCGGCGAGCGGCGGCTAACAGTTCGCTTTGTTGTTTGCCGGCTTCCTGAATCGCCGCGCTGAGTTCCTGTTGCTTTTCCCGTTGCGTGGCCAGTTCGCCTTCCTGTTCTATCCTGGCCTGTTCGCGTTCCAGGTAGTTGTGGCTGGAGACGAATTTCTTGGCTTGTAGTTGCTGGTAATCCTCGGCCAAGCGGCGGGCAATCGGTGCGGACTGCGCCAGTTTAGCCACAGTGGCCTGCACCGAACGCAAAGCGGCCTGACGGCTGGATTTATCCGCTTCCAGGCGTTCCAGTTTACTGGTCAGTTCCTGCCATTCGCCGTCCAGCAGACGTTGTTCGTGTTGGACTTGCTCAGAAGGCATCGCGTCCGGCGCCTGGAGTTGCGGCTTTTGCGGTTTACCGTTTTGCAGGGTTTGCAAGCTCTGCAAAAAGGCGCTGTCCCTAGCCGCCGTCAGTTGCGCGGTGCGTAAATCGTTAGCGATGCTGGCGGTATCGGCATCGGCGGCGGTCGCATCCAGTTCGATCAGCACATCGCCAGCCTTAACCGCTTGACCGTCGTTGACGTGGATGGCTTTGACCGTGGCGGTTTCCAGCGGCTGAATCGTCTTGACCCTGTCGTTGGGGACGATCTTGCCCTGGGCAGTCGCAACGATGTCGATCCGGCCGAAACCGGCCCACAACACCGCTAGCAACGCAAAGCTGATTAGTAACCAGATTGCTAAGCGCGGTGCCGGTGAAACCGGGGTTTCCTGCAAAGCCAGTGCGGCGGGCAGAAAAGCACTTTCGTGCGCCAAACGAGGAACGCTATCCAGTTCAGCCCGACGAGCCCAGGCGTGCCGAAAGGCTTGTCGGTAGCGGTGTAACAGTTCTAGGCTTGCTTGAAGTTTCAACATCGTATTATCCCATCTGCAGCCGATGCAGCCGGCTGTAATGGCCCAACTCGTGGGTCAACAATTCACTATGACTGCCGGCCTCAACGACCTGGCCGCGCTCCATGACGATAATACGGTTGGCATCGCGTACCGCGCTCAAGCGGTGGGCGATGATAATGACGGTTCTACCTTGGCAGATGGCTTTCATATTGTTCTGAATGATGCGTTCGGATTCGTAATCCAGTGCACTGGTGGCTTCGTCGAAGATCAGGATGCGCGGATTGCTGATCAAGGCCCTGGCAATCGCGATGCGCTGGCGTTGGCCGCCGGATAGGGTCGAGCCGTGCTCGCCGACCATGGTGTCGTAGGCTTCCGGCAGTTCCAGGATAAAGTCGTGGGCGCCGGCTAGTTTGGCGGCAGCAATAATTTGCGGTAAGGGTGCGCCGGGATCGGTCAAGGCAATGTTGTCGCGAATACTGCGATTGAACAACACGTTTTCCTGCAACACCACGCCGATCTGCCGGCGCAGGGACGAAACGTCGGCCAAGGCCAAATCCATGCCGTCCACCAGCACCCGCCCGCGTTCGGGGACATAGAGGCGTTGCAGCAACTTGGTCAGTGTGCTCTTGCCGGAACCGGAACGGCCGACGATGCCGATCACTTCGCCGGCGGCGATGTCCAGACTGATGCCTTTCAGCACTTCCGAGCCGTCCGGGTTATAGCGGAACACCACTTGGTCGAACTCGATTTTGCCTTGAATCGGCGGCAGGCTGCTCTTGTTGCCTGCCGTTTCGCCACGGCTATTGAGGATGTCACCCAGGCGCTGCATCGAAATGCCGGTCTGCTGAAAGTCGGTCCACAGCTGCGACAAACGCATCACCGGTTGCGCCACATGGCCGGCCAGCATATTAAAGGCGATCAACTGACCGACGCTGAGTTCGCCATCAATGACCAGACGGGCGCCCAGCCACATGGTGGCGACGGTAACCAGTTTACCGATCAACGTGACGCCGGCATTGGCGAACAGGCCAACGCTGGCGGTACGAAACCCGGCCGAAACATAACCGGCCAATTGCTTGTCCCAATGCCGGGTCAGTTGCGGCTCCACCGCCATGGCCTTGACGGTACCGATGCCGGAAATCGCCTCGACTAAAAATGCCTGATTCTCGGCGCCGCGATTGAATTTTTCGTGCAAGCGACCGCGTAATAGTGGGGTATACAATACCGACAGTAAGACATAACACGGTAAAGACACCAAGACGATCAAGGTCAGGTCCACGCTGTAATAGGCCATCACCGCCAGAAACACCACCGAGAACAACAAGTCCAACACCACCGTCACCGCATTGCCGGTCAGAAAGGCCCGAATGTTTTCCAATTCGCGCACCCGCGCCACCGAGTCGCCAACCCGCCGCGCTTCGAAGTAAGCCATCGGTAGATTTAACAGATGCCGAAACAGCCTGGCTCCCAGTTCGACATCGATACGGCTGGTGGTATGGGCAAACACATAACCGCGCAAGCCGGTCAGCAACACTTCGAACAAGGTCACCACCAACAGGCCGATGGCGATCACGTCCAAGGTGGTAAAACCTCTATGCACCAGGACCTTGTCCATCACCACCTGAAAGAACAAAGGCGTGACCAGGGCAAACAACTGCAAGACCAGACTGACCAACAATACTTCCAACAACAGTTTGCGGTATTTGACGATGGCAGGGATAAACCAGGTGAAATCGAACTTGCCCAGTTCGGCCGCCAGCGAGGCGCGCGAGGTGAATAAGATCAATGCGCCGGACCAACGCTCGGCGAAAGTCTCTAACGGCATTTGTTCCGGGCGGGCCGCAGCTGGGTCGTGAATCAACACTTGGCCGTTATCGACGCGGGCCAGGACGAAAAATGTTCCATCGCCACTAATCGCCACGGCCGGTAGCGGTGTCTTATCCAAGCGGGCTACTGTGGTTTTGACCCGTTTGGCCTGCAAGCCCAGTGTTTTGGCGGCCAGCAGAATATCGTCACAACCCAATAGCTGGCCGCTGGGCCGAAACTGGTGAGCCAATTGATCGGGATCGATGGCGACGCCGTGCAGGCGGGCCAGCATCGCCAGGCAAGCCAAGCCGGTGTCGAGGGGCGCGGCGGGGGCAGCACTAGCGGGAGAGGGGGAAGAATTGGTCATTGCACGCAAAAACAGCTTGAAAGAAAAATGAGAGTAAAAATATTAAATGGGTAGGGACCCGGAGCACCAAACCAAGGCCAAAGCCGCATCGAATCAGACTCGCCAATTCGCGCCGCTTTGGCCTTTAGCCGGTACCTCGAAAGGTCCTTTAATGCCAGTTAGCCGCAATCACCGGTGCCAGTGCCGTCTGGTAATTAGTCGGCAAAGTGGTTTGATCGGCGGCCGGCGGCGCGAACGCGGCCATCGCCGACACCAGGTTTTCCACTTGGCTATCCAGTAGGGTCAACGCACCGTCGGTGGTTTTGAACTGCTCGACGTGGTTGGCGGTGCCGGTATACCAGTCCTTCATCACTAATTTATCGGAGGTACCAATAACGCTCGCTTCCAGATTGTTGCCGACATGCTGGAACCAGAGCTGGTCGGCGGTGATACCGGACAGAAATTGCGCGATGTCGGTGTTACCCGCCGTTGCATCGTTCTCGACCACGGTGTCGGCACCGTAGCCCCGACCCAAGACATAGGTATCGTTGCCGGTGCCGCCGGTCAGCGTATCCACGCCTGCACCGCCATCCAGGGTATCGTTACCCGCCGCAGCGGATAAGCTGTTGACGGCGCTGTTGCCCTTCAGCACGTTGTTCAAGGCATTGCCCGTGCCATTGATGGCAGTTGAGCCGGTCAAGGTCAGATTTTCCAGTTCGGCGCCCAACGTCCATGAAACGGAAGACTCGACCGCATCGGTACCGCTATTGGCGTTTTCCGCTATCACATCGCTGCTGTTATCGACGACGTAGGTGTCATTACCTAAGCCGCCGGCCAATCGGTCGATGCCCAAGCCGCCATCCAGCCGGTTGTCCGCTGTATTACCCAGTAAGGTGTTGTCCAGCGCGTTGCCGGTGGCGTTGATGCTTGCAGAACCAGTCAAGGTCAGATTTTCCACATTAGCCGCCTGATTCAGGTCGTAGCTGATGCTGCTCTGAATCAAGTCGGTGCCGGCATTGGCTGCTTCGATAACGCTGTCGCCAGCTTCGCTAACGATGTAGATGTCGTTGCCTAACCCGCCAGCCATCGTATCTACACCGCTTCCACCGTCCAATCGGTCATTGCCATCCAGATTGAAACGTAGCGCGCCGTTCCACGGCATGACGCCTTGGCTGGCGATCAGGTTTTTACCGTCCAAAGCCGCAGCACCCGCACCAATATCGTAATAAACGCCGTCGGCTGAATTTGCAATACTCTGCCCGTTGACTGTGATGGTATTGATATACAGATTGCGGTCTTGAGGTGGTGAGGCAATCGCGGCATCGTTGCTAAAGGCAATATCGATAAGATGCGCGCCGATGCCCAGCAAACCAGGGTCAACGGTGTAATTTTGATAAGTAGCCGTGTTGGTGACGCTGAAGGTGGTTTTCAGCACACCGTCGATGTAAACGTCCATCCGAGCACCGGCGCCGTCATTCAACAAATTGGCCTTGGCGTTGATCACCAGTTGATTAACAAGCGTGGCTGGCACGGCATCGATGACATCGCCGCCGTAGAGCATATCGTTGCCGGCTCCACCATTCACGCTGTCGTTACCGGCTTGACCTTTCAGAATATCGTCGCCGGCATCGCCATTCAGGGTGTTGCTGCCGGCGTTACCTTCCAGGATATTATTCAGCGTATTGCCGGTGGCATTAATTGCGGCAGTACCGGTCAAGGAAAGATTTTCGACATTGGCGGACAAGTTGTAACTCACCTCAGACAACACGGTATCGGTACCTTCGCCGCTGTTTTCCACGACGACATCGCCGTTATTGTCGACCATATAGACGTCGTTGCCTTGGCCGCCGATCAGTCTGTCGATGCCAAAACCGCCATTCAGCGTGTCGTCACCTAAACCACCTTCCAGCGTGTCGTTGCCACCTTGACCGTTTAACACATCGTTGCCGTCGCCACCATTCAAGTAATCATCACCGCTACCTGCGTTGATAGTGTCGCTGCCTAAACCTCCATAAAGAAAATGGATATTGTCTGTACCCGTTAATACATCGTTGCCATCAGTACCACCTTGCACTACGCCTCTGGCATTCAACAACGCCGTCGCACTCATGGTCGTGCCGTCGGCAAACTGGACGCTTTCTACTTGGTAAGGCCAGGTGCCGTTGTTGTAACTGCTCCACACATACCAGTTCTTGAAGGTTAAGCGGTCACCCGCACCTAAATCCATCACCAAGTCGTTGCCCACCTGGGTGAAGTTCAAGTCCGCAGCCGTGATGCCAGTTCCGAATACCAATTTATCGGTAGCGCCGCCATAGTACACAGTGTCTACAGCATCGCCGCTTTCGATGATGGTGTCCGCACCGTCGCCCCGATTGAAGATATAGGTATCGCCGTTGCCGCCGCCGTACAGCGTGTCGTTGCCCAGGCCGCCGGTCAGGCTGTCGTAGCCGTTGCCGCCGGTCAAGACGTCGTCGCCAGCCCCGCCCAACAAGGTGTCTTCGTTGTCGCCGCCGTTCAGGGTATCGTTGCCATCACCACCGTCCAGGCGGTCGTTACCGGCATCGCCGTTCAGCGTATCGATACCGGCGCCACCGAGCAATACGTCGTTGCCATTGCCGCCACTGAGTGTGTCATCGCCAATGCCACCATCCGCAGTATCATTACCGTCCTGAGCATTCAATATGTCGTTGCCATCGCCGCCATTCAGATAGTCGTCGCCGGCGCCGGCGTTGATGGTATCGTTACCCAGGCCGCCGTTAATCCGGTCGATCTCCGCGCCACTCAAAATATTATCGTTGCTGTCGGTGCCTGCTACGTCAACACCTTTGATGTTCAAAAACGCCGTAATGTTCATCACCGTGCCGTCGGCAAACTGGACGCTTTCTACTTGGTAAGGCCAGGTGCCGTTGTTGTAACTGCTCCACACATACCAGTTCTTGAAGGTTAAGCGGTCACCCGCACCTAAATCCATCACCAAGTCGTTGCCCACCTGGGTGAAGTTCAAGTCCGCAGCCGTGATGCCAGTCCCGAATACCAATTTATCGGTAGCGCCGCCATAGTACACAGTGTCTACAGCATCGCCGCTTTCGATGATGGTGTCCGCACCGTCGCCCCGATTGAAGATATAGGTATCGCCGTTGCCGCCGCCGTACAGCGTGTCGTTGCCCAGGCCGCCGGTCAGGCTGTCGTAGCCGTTGCCGCCGGTCAAGACGTCGTCGCCAGCCCCGCCCAACAAGGTGTCTTCGTTGTCGCCGCCGTTCAGGGTATCGTTGCCATCACCACCGTCCAGGCGGTCGTTACCGGCATCGCCGTTCAGCGTATCGATACCGGCGCCACCGAGCAATACGTCGTTGCCATTGCCGCCACTGAGTGTGTCATCGCCAATGCCACCATCCGCAGTATCATTACCGTCCTGAGCATTCAATATGTCGTTGCCATCGCCGCCATTCAGATAGTCGTCGCCGGCGCCGGCGTTGATGGTATCGTTACCCAGGCCGCCGTTAATCCGGTCGATCTCCGCGCCACTCAAAATATTATCGTTGCTGTCGGTGCCTGCTACGTCAACACCTTTGATGTTCAAAAACGCCGTAATGTTCATCACCGTGCCGTCGGCAAACTGGACGCTTTCTACTTGGTAAGGCCAGGTGCCGTTGTTGTAACTGCTCCACACATACCAGTTCTTGAAGGTTAAGCGGTCACCCGCACCTAAATCCATCACCAAGTCGTTGCCCACCTGGGTGAAGTTCAAGTCCGCAGCCGTGATGCCAGTCCCGAATACCAATTTATCGGTAGCGCCGCCATAGTACACAGTGTCTACAGCATCGCCGCTTTCGATGATGGTGTCCGCACCGTCGCCCCGATTGAAGATATAGGTATCGCCGTTGCCGCCGCCGTACAGCGTGTCGTTGCCCAGGCCGCCGGTCAGGCTGTCGTAGCCGTTGCCGCCGGTCAAGACGTCGTCGCCAGCCCCGCCCAACAAGGTGTCTTCGTTGTCGCCGCCGTTCAGGGTATCGTTGCCATCACCACCGTCCAGGCGGTCGTTACCGGCATCGCCGTTCAGCGTATCGATACCGGCGCCACCGAGCAATACGTCGTTGCCATTGCCGCCACTGAGTGTGTCATCGCCAATGCCACCATCCGCAGTATCATTACCGTCCTGAGCATTCAATATGTCGTTGCCATCGCCGCCATTCAGATAGTCGTCGCCGGCGCCGGCGTTGATGGTATCGTTACCCAGGCCGCCGTTAATCCGGTCGATCTCCGCGCCACTCAAAATATTATCGTTGCTGTCGGTGCCTGCTACGTCAACACCTTTGATGTTCAAAAACGCCGTAATGTTCATCACCGTGCCGTCGGCAAACTGGACGCTTTCTACTTGGTAAGGCCAGGTGCCGTTGTTGTAACTGCTCCACACATACCAGTTCTTGAAGGTTAAGCGGTCACCCGCACCTAAATCCATCACCAAGTCGTTGCCCACCTGGGTGAAGTTCAAGTCCGCAGCCGTGATGCCAGTCCCGAATACCAATTTATCGGTAGCGCCGCCATAGTACACAGTGTCTACAGCATCGCCGCTTTCGATGATGGTGTCCGCACCGTCGCCCCGATTGAAGATATAGGTATCGCCGTTGCCGCCGCCGTACAGCGTGTCGTTGCCCAGGCCGCCGGTCAGGCTGTCGTAGCCGTTGCCGCCGGTCAAGACGTCGTCGCCAGCCCCGCCCAACAAGGTGTCTTCGTTGTCGCCGCCGTTCAGGGTATCGTTGCCATCACCACCGTCCAGGCGGTCGTTACCGGCATCGCCGTTCAGCGTATCGATACCGGCGCCACCGAGCAATACGTCGTTGCCATTGCCGCCACTGAGTGTGTCATCGCCAATGCCACCATCCGCAGTATCATTACCGTCCTGAGCATTCAATATGTCGTTGCCATCGCCGCCATTCAGATAGTCGTCGCCGGCGCCGGCGTTGATGGTATCGTTACCCAGGCCGCCGTTAATCCGGTCGATCTCCGCGCCACTCAAAATATTATCGTTGCTGTCGGTGCCTGCTACGTCAACACCTTTGATGTTCAAAAACGCCGTAATGTTCATCACCGTGCCGTCGGCAAACTGGACGCTTTCTACTTGGTAAGGCCAGGTGCCGTTGTTGTAACTGCTCCACACATACCAGTTCTTGAAGGTTAAGCGGTCACCCGCACCTAAATCCATCACCAAGTCGTTGCCCACCTGGGTGAAGTTCAAGTCCGCAGCCGTGATGCCAGTCCCGAATACCAATTTATCGGTAGCGCCGCCATAGTACACAGTGTCTACAGCATCGCCGCTTTCGATGATGGTGTCCGCACCGTCGCCCCGATTGAAGATATAGGTATCGCCGTTGCCGCCGCCGTACAGCGTGTCGTTGCCCAGGCCGCCGGTCAGGCTGTCGTAGCCGTTGCCGCCGGTCAAGACGTCGTCGCCAGCCCCGCCCAACAAGGTGTCTTCGTTGTCGCCGCCGTTCAGGGTATCGTTGCCATCACCACCGTCCAGGCGGTCGTTACCGGCATCGCCGTTCAGCGTATCGATACCGGCGCCACCGAGCAATACGTCGTTGCCATTGCCGCCACTGAGTGTGTCATCGCCAATGCCACCATCCGCAGTATCATTACCGTCCTGAGCATTCAATATGTCGTTGCCATCGCCGCCATTCAGATAGTCGTCGCCGGCGCCGGCGTTGATGGTATCGTTACCCAGGCCGCCGTTAATCCGGTCGATCTCCGCGCCACTCAAAATATTATCGTTGCTGTCGGTGCCTGCTACGTCAACACCTTTGATGTTCAAAAACGCCGTAATGTTCATCACCGTGCCGTCGGCAAACTGGACGCTTTCTACTTGGTAAGGCCAGGTGCCGTTGTTGTAACTGCTCCACACATACCAGTTCTTGAAGGTTAAGCGGTCACCCGCACCTAAATCCATCACCAAGTCGTTGCCCACCTGGGTGAAGTTCAAGTCCGCAGCCGTGATGCCAGTCCCGAATACCAATTTATCGGTAGCGCCGCCATAGTACACAGTGTCTACAGCATCGCCGCTTTCGATGATGGTGTCCGCACCGTCGCCCCGATTGAAGATATAGGTATCGCCGTTGCCGCCGCCGTACAGCGTGTCGTTGCCCAGGCCGCCGGTCAGGCTGTCGTAGCCGTTGCCGCCGGTCAAGACGTCGTCGCCAGCCCCGCCCAACAAGGTGTCTTCGTTGTCGCCGCCGTTCAGGGTATCGTTGCCATCACCACCGTCCAGGCGGTCGTTACCGGCATCGCCGTTCAGCGTATCGATACCGGCGCCACCGAGCAATACGTCGTTGCCATTGCCGCCACTGAGTGTGTCATCGCCAATGCCACCATCCGCAGTATCATTACCGTCCTGAGCATTCAATATGTCGTTGCCATCGCCGCCATTCAGATAGTCGTCGCCGGCGCCGGCGTTGATGGTATCGTTACCCAGGCCGCCGTTAATCCGGTCGATCTCCGCGCCACTCAAAATATTATCGTTGCTGTCGGTGCCTGCTACGTCAACACCTTTGATGTTCAAAAACGCCGTAATGTTCATCACCGTGCCGTCGGCAAACTGGACGCTTTCTACTTGGTAAGGCCAGGTGCCGTTGTTGTAACTGCTCCACACATACCAGTTCTTGAAGGTTAAGCGGTCACCCGCACCTAAATCCATCACCAAGTCGTTGCCCACCTGGGTGAAGTTCAAGTCCGCAGCCGTGATGCCAGTCCCGAATACCAATTTATCGGTAGCGCCGCCATAGTACACAGTGTCTACAGCATCGCCGCTTTCGATGATGGTGTCCGCACCGTCGCCCCGATTGAAGATATAGGTATCGCCGTTGCCGCCGCCGTACAGCGTGTCGTTGCCCAGGCCGCCGGTCAGGCTGTCATAGCCGTTGCCGCCGGTCAAGACGTCGTCGCCAGCCCCGCCCAATAAGGTGTCTTCGTTGTCGCCGCCGTTCAGGGTATCGTTGCCATCACCACCGTCCAGGCGGTCGTTACCGGCATCGCCGCTGAGATTGTCATCCCCATTCGCCCCATAAATCGTATCGTTGCCGGTCCCGCCCGAGATAGTGTTATTGCCTCCATCGCCCACGACAATATCGTTGCTAACAGTGCCGTCAAATTTGACGCCGACCAAGACCAATTGGCTGCGCATTTCTGCGGTCATCGGGTAGGTGTTGACGTATTCGACCAATTTTTCCCAACCTCGCCAACCAGTGTCTTTAAGTTTGTCCTGGGTCAGAATCGTAAATTCGGCCAGATCGGCAGCACCGGTGGCAGGGTCGGCGGCGGTGCGACGATCCAATTCCGCGCTCAGTGCTGTAAAGTCCAGGCTAACGCCGTCACTGTCAACTTTCAACGTAATCAAATCCAGCAAGGGTTGGACTCGGGTTTGTAACACCAAACTTTGATAAACCGAGGTCTTCAACGAGTCGTAGCTGCTTTGCAGCAAATCCTGGGTGACGCTCCACAGGTTGATAGTCGCTGCCGTCGTGCCGGCCGGTACGGTGTTGAAGGTACGGCCGTTGAAGTGTTCCAGGACGGTCAGTTTGTCGGCCCAGGCGTTGTAGGCGGTGCTGCCGGCGGCGACGTTTTGGATGTTGACGCTCAGGCTGTGGCCGGCGTAGGCGCCGGTGAAGGTGGCGGCCATGGTGCTGGTGTCGCTCCAGGCTTTCAGGACGGTATCCAGTAAAGCTTGCTGTCCGGCGCGGTCGGCGGCGGTGAAGTCGGTTAGCAATTGCGCCAGTGCCGGCGATAGGGTGGCGGCTTCGCGCAGACTGCGGACTTGACCGGCGCCTTGCATATCGGGGAGTGCTTCGAAGCCGGTGGTGTTCAGGTGGTCGCTGAATTGGCTGTGAAAGGTGTCCTGGATCAGGTTGATGTCGCCCAGGTTGCCGGTGACTTCGCCCAGGGCGGCGACGCTACCATCGGTTTTGACGTAGCTGCCGATGTCGGCCAGCTGGTTGCCGTTGGCGAGGATTTGGCTGTGCTCGGTGCTGCCGACGTTGATGGCGGCGATGTTCTGGCTGCCCAGCGTGAACAGTTCGTCGGCCTGGCTAATGCCGTCCTGGTTCAGGTCGCGCCACAGGCGCAGGTTGGCGAATTGGGCGTCGTTGGCATCGACTTTACCATCCAGATTGGCGTCCAGGTCGCGCAAGGCGTCGAAGCCGTCGGCGGCCAGTTGGCCGTTGCTTTTGATCATCGCGTCGCCGAACAGCTCGCGGCCGCTGTCTATCGTGCCGTTAGCGTTTTTGTCCAGCACCAGGAAGGCGTCGTCGGCTTTGACCCAGCCGGTCGCGGTTTTGACACCGTCGGCGTCGTGGTCGAAGTAGATCGGGTTGGCAGTGTTGACGCCGGCGGTTTCCAGGCCATCGCCGTCCAGGTCGAATACCAAAGGGTCGCGGCGGACAGGGGGTGTGGCGACGGTGGCATTGATAAAGTCTCCGTTTACTGTGGTTTCAATCATAGCGTTATGCGATCTGATCCCTTTGACCGCTTCACCAAGTAGTCCCCCCATCAAATCAGCCAGATCATTAACCGTATAGGCGTTACTGCTAGATGAAGAATATATTTTTTGACCATCCTTAGTCACAGAGGTAGTAGTTATCAAATTAATCCCACCACCAGAAATTGGAACCAACTCAGAGTGGACATTGCACTTAACACCAGCCAAGTTAACATTAAGATCGACTACATCTTTGGTGCTACCGTTACTCTGTGTTTCTGTTCCAAAATATAACTTCCCTGTTCCTTTGGCGAAGTCAACCAACACCCCTCCAGAGCTACTGCCATCGCTGTTGACCTTACCAGTGAATATTCCCACCGTTCCATTTAGTGACCAATTTTGATTGCTGTCCAGCGTGAGTGATCCATTAACCACTCCTCCATTCAAGAAAATACTGTATTTACCATCATAAGGATTAATAATCGTCTTTACTACTCCTGCATTTAGCGTTATCTCCTTAGTTAGAATATTGAGTATTGCCGTTTCGCCTAAATCATTTTTATATGTCACTGACCCTTTCGAATAATCTAAATTCACTCGTTATCTCCTTAGAAGATTTTTAATTTAATGTTTTAAAATTAACCATTGATTTTAAAATACTGTCATTTGAATATCTGCAGATAGCTTTCTGACATGAGGGGGGTATCGATGCACGAAAAATTGCGGCTTCACTGAGGGCAGACATGCTAGTCGGATAGATCCTTGAGGCCGGTGGTGTTCTGGCGATCAGTAACCTGACTGTGTGGAAGTTGTCCTGGATTAGGCTAATGTCGCCCAGATTACCGCCGACCTTTCCAGAAATTACGCCGATAACGATTGAGTTCAGGTTTTTCCCGTGCGGCAGGTTTGCGAATCCAGATTGATGCCGAGCCTGGTGGTTGCGTAGGCAGGCATAACCGTCCCGGTCGTTTGTCGATTCCATTCGTGTCATCTGGTTAGTCTCTAAAATTGGTTGCCGGTTTATTGTTGGTGTTAGCCGCGCATCTTACTGATGACAATCGGCGTTAGCCAATTATCGCAAATCGTTTCTTCGAACAGACCTGTCCTTAAGTCCAATCGGCGGCTGGATTCGGCTGTTCACTTTGTTTAGATCGCCGTTTTGCATGGCTTGCCGTTAAACCCGGTCGGCTTGATCACGCCGGCCCGTTTTAGCACGTACCACGACTCCAGATAGAGCTTACCTAGCGGCCACCCTTGGGACGATTGCGCCTGAAAATCGCCATTTTTAGCGCGTTACAGACCAGATCGGCGGTCATTTGTTCGGCCATTGCCCAACCCACAACCTGGCGGGAAAACAAGTCAATGATGACAGCTAGATATAAGCAGCCTTCCTCGGTCTATGAATAAGTAATATCACCCGCCCATTTTTGATTGGGCGCGGTCGCCGAGAAGTCTTGCTGTAACAGGTTAATCAATGACAACTTGAGAGGTCATGCTCGCTGTAAATTTGCTGTTTACAGTCAAATGATAGCTACATCGAAACCCGATTGGACTTCATAAAAGGGGATTTTCTAGGTTAGCGGACACCCTCTAGCGGGATCACCTGTTGGGTCAGAATTATTTAGGCGGTTTTTCATACCAAACCTTGTTAACGTACCAATTTTTTGTAGTAACGGGCGTTTTGACCATCACTTCGTCATCAACTTCTTTTTTTAAACAGGCACGAGCGACCGGTGCATCAACAGACACATAGTCTTTTCGTCCGTATATTTCGTCCGGACCGACAATTTTGAATTTCAGTGTCAATTCTTCATCGTCCACCAATTCCACCCAAGCGCCGAAAAATATTTTTCCTTCCTGACAGGGGTCATAATCCACGACTCGGATTTCTTCCAGGCGCTTTGTTAGATAACGAATGCGGCGATCAATCTCACGAAGACGTTGTTTATTATATTTATAGTCTGCGTTCTCCGAGCGATCGCCGAGACTGGCGGCCCAGGTAACTTTTTCGGTGGTTTCAGGACGTTCCTTCCGCCAGAGGAAATCCAGTTCTTGTTGAAGATTTTCGTACCCTTCGCGCGTAACAAGATTAGTTTTCATTGGTTCACAGGTGATTGAGTGCTTTTTTGACGGCGTCTACCGTTGCCGCTTTGAGCACTACTTTATTATTTGAATCAACCAACTCCCCGTAAACGGTCTCGGAAAAATTCCATTTTTGCTGAAATTCTTTGGAGATAATGTATTCGAGCGCCCTTCGTTCCTGCGAAGTCAGTTTAGCTTCAGTGTCATCCAGTGATCCTCTATGGTCGTATACGTCTATTCGGGTTCCTGGTGGCACAAATTCGCGAATTTTAGACTGAGCGGCGGATAACTCAGCCGCTTGGATTCGGGCAAGCAGTTTGTGCTTGGGATTGGATATTTCTTCTATCCAGTCCTCTTTTGATTGTACCTGTGGTTTTTCCTTGGTCCCGGCTACATTGGCGTCGGCAAAGTATTTAATCAGTGCTCGATAACTCTCCCCTGTCTTATTTCGAAGACTTTGTGCTCTCGGTACCCCTCGCTTGTAACCCAGTTTAGCAATGGTAGCGATCGAAAAATCGTTTATGCCTCTTTCCTTTTGCTCCATACATATTTCGAAAATAGCTTCCAATGTGGCCACTGTTCTTGGGGTCGCGTCTTGTTTGAGCTTCTCTAACATATCACTGGGTGTCATGGCGAAACTTGGCTTGCTAGTTGTATTTTAGATTTGGTGATCACTTCAATTTCTGACTTCTCAATTTTTTCGTAGCTTGGCAGTTCGTCAATCCTGATTTCGCAATTGACTAGCTGATCTACCCTGGCCCAAGACTTCAGTCGCGCTTTAAAAAGAGCGACGAGTTGGTTGCCAACTTCAAGTTGCTCGTCTTTGCTAAGTGTGAATAGACGAGGCGAAAGGTCATTGTAGAGCGCCATTCTGTCTAACAACTGCGATCTTGGAATAATAGCGCTTCCTGGATTTGCGGACTCATAGATGGTTGCATTTTCACAGACCTCGTGAAGCTGTTGGAAATGGGATACTTCTGAAACTTCAATTCGCATTTCAGAATCCGGCATTTTCAACAGCGAAAGAGTTTTATTTTCTTCAAACCTAGGCTCATTGACAATTGATTGTGAGAGCTTGACTAGCTGATAAGCAGCTTGTAAATCGCACAATAGCATGTCCATTTTTTTGGCTGCGCTTTCGTACTCCGACTCCAGTTTTCGTTGCCTAATTTCAAATGGGTCTCGCCGACTGGAATCAAATGGCTGATTTTTTAGATTAGCAACATATTCTTGTCTCTCGAGTTCCTCAATGGTTTCAGTCGTTTGATCAATTTTTTCCTGAAGCCGGCAACACACTTCTGCTTGCTCGTTAGATTGGAGTAGGATTTCATTCGTTAGGGAAAGAAGACCACCGAGAAACGCTGGCCCTGTGATGAAATGTCGGCATCTCAGACAATTCTGCATGCCGAGATAACCAGAAGGAGTAGGCGCATTGACTTGGGCGCCTCCAATCACTTCTCCGCCATCGTCACAACGTGAGGCAGCAAACGGGCAAATCCCATAGTCCCTAAATATGAAGTTTCCAGCAGGAATTTCGTTGGTTAGCGACGCCAGTAAGTCTTCATTTTTTGCGATCAACTGATTTTTGACTGATTCCAGTTTGTTTTGCTCAATCAGGCGTTGTGTGGCTTGAGCTTTTGATTGTAAAGCCCTTTTCCCCCCTTCTTCCAGGCGCTGACGGATATCCTGTTGCGATACCTTGCAATAGTAAATTGACATGACGATAGACGAATGTCCGACGACCTTCATAACGATTTCAATGGGCATCCCCATTTCCATAACGTAAGCCGTAATCAGGCTGACGCGCATCGAATGCGGGGTATATTTTGATCGATAATTTGAGAGGTAATAGTTACTACCGTTTAATTCCGACAGTTGCAAATTAGATGGCTGAATATGGTGAAGCGCGGCTGCAAGGCGGTTGGTCAACGCTGATCCGACGTTTTTTGGCTCACAATCAGCGAACGCCCTGAACAAAAAGCAATTTACGCCTTTGGCTTTCAATTGGAGTTCGTTGAGGTGAGTTCTCTTGCAAACACTCCAGGGTGTTGGTTTGTCAATGGCATTGTACTTTTGTTGCCATTTTCTAAGCTTTACGAGCCAATAGGCTAAATCTTCCGGTATCCAAGGTATCGAATAACCTAAACCATGGTTATTGGTCTTGTTTGTGGTTACAAACATTCCCAAATTCCCGTCGACGAGTTTTTTAACAAAAGATTGGCTTTTCGTGGTGCCGGCTAATGAACCAGTGTTTTTCACCCACATGATCGCCCCCTTTTCATCGATGTCGGCAATTTCAAGATCACCTTCGCCAGAATCGTTGTAGGCGATTTGCCTTCCCCTAAGCGGAACCTTGGTAAGGGCATAAGTATGTATCCAGTCAATCGGCGACCAGATAAAATACTGATTGCCTTGCTTTCGTACCGCGCAATCAGGATCGCTATAATCAATTTGCTTTTGCGAGATCTTTATCCAGTCGGTGTCGAATTGATGCAGATGCACAAGATCTTTGAAATTTCTCGCTTTATCTGGAACGATCCATGACTGTGCTTTGCGAACGAAGTGATACTGCAAGCAAGGCTTGGTCGATTCACTTCTGACGGGGTTAGAGATGCTATGGTCAGTAGACAATAATGAAAACGGATTTCGAGCCTCCATCACTCTCACAATTTCGCCAGTCTCATCATCTTCAAGCGTTAAATCATTTTCGATGATGTAGTCAAGAAACTCATTGACGGCCAAAATGATGTTTCTACGCATGTTATCTGTGGGAAGATTTTCTAACTCATCGCGAAAAGGTTTGATGACCACTTTCTTTTTTGTCAGCAGCTCCTGGGGCGTAGCGCTTTTATCGTGTTTCTCGATGAATATTCTGACAAAGCGACATAGGAGGGTAATTTTGGTACCTCCTCCCAGGGCTTGTTTCATGAACTCATCAATCTTTTCCGCCCATACTTTGTATTTTGGAGCTATGAATTGAGGCTTGAATGGCTCCTCTTTTCCTAGAAATCGATACCAGTTTTCCCACTCTTGACTGTAAACACCTTCGGGGCCGATAGGAAAATTTGGATTATTTGAGTTTTTAACAAACTTTTTGTAGTCGTCCTGAGACTTAAGGCCCAGCGGTTTTATTGTTTGCTTGAGCTTTTTATAACTAATAAATTCAGGAATATCAAATAAATCACAATAACTAACCCATTCGTCGGCATAAACCCGTTCAGGGTGCGCGACTAAACCTGGGATGTCGCGATATCTCTTTCGGTATTCAACTGAATTGTTTATCCCGAGCCGCTTGCAGAGAAGCTTTAATTCAGCTAGTGTTGCGGGCCTTTCAAAAACATCAGGTAATTTATTGACACTGATATTCACTTTTCAATACTCTTCATTTTATTTCGTATATCATCACTTGTTGGCTGAATATAAACCAGACAAGAAAGAGGGCTTTTATGATGCATGGCCTTTTGAATTTCTATTTGATTAAGCCCACTTTTTCTTGCACGATAACCATAGGCGTGACGATGCCCGTGTTCGGTTGTCCCAAGCTCTTTCTTTGACTTTAATCCAATACTTTCAACAGCCCGACGGTGTTTACGTTGATAATTTTTTAAGGTTTCTGGTTCGCCTATTGAATTTGTAAACGCAAATGGGTGCGACAACTTTGGCTCAACCCGTTGGTATTTCAGATAGCTTATCCAAGCAATAAGAAAATCTTTCGCTTTTTCCGGTGGGTTAAAGATGACATCGAAAAATCCCGATTTACTTGTCAGTAGTGGATTCTTCCAACCAGCATAAAGCCTTTCGCTCAGTCGATAGGTATTTCTTGGCTTTACTGATGAAGTTGCTTGCAAGTAATCCATTCGATTTTTAAATTTAGGATCAGGGGCTGCTCCGTATTGAGGATGATATATTCTGACGAGAGCCTCGTCATGATGGTTTGGATGAAGCGTTATATCAGATATATAAAGATGAAAAACTTCGCTTTTTCTAAGACCACCATAGTTTAATAAAATAGTAATAGCTTGTGATCTAAAATCTTGTTTTCCATTCACTTTAAAGCCATTTTCTAACAGATTATCCAGGTGCTCTTCGGGAAATGTGGCTGTTTTTTCTTGTTTAACATGCGGAACCAGCATGGGAGCCACAAGCCTTGTTTGTTTTGCATTAACATATGCTTCGCTCTTTTTGCTGAGATGGTTTAAGAATACATTAGCTTGCTTCTGATAGTAGGCGCACCAATAAAGACGTTCTTCCCAATTAGTTGATTCGCGGAATGGGTTTATTCGGTTTTCGGAATAACCATCCTGTAATGCCAGGAAGTCTGTGTAATGGGTAATATGGAAGAGAATGGTATTGGCGTCAGGTAATTCCCGCAGGCGCCAGTAGAGGTTTAATGGATCAGTTAATAACTCATAGTCAATTGTTCCTGTAACCAACGCTCGGGTAAAGTTTTTAAGCAACTGACTCGCTTTATTGATTTTTGGAACAGCGTTGATGTAATCGATCAATAAACGCAGGGAAAATACAGATCTTTCCTTCCAGGATTCACTTTTCTCGTGATACCAAGCCAAGTAACGTAAATGCGAAATCACCAGCCCTTTGTCGGTGTAGATTGCAGGCAACCGATATCGATGACTACTTTCCACATCGTTGTAGTTGACACTGATCTTATGTGTATAGGCCATATACTATTTATTATTTGACATGGGGTTCTTTCTGAAGGTAACCTGCAATTATGGATCTGTAAAGCAAAAATTTTGATTGGAATAGTACATTGTGCCATGGGGTTATATTATATTTACCGGAAGAAAGAATTGCGGGAAATCGACCGACGCATTCATTATCTGCAAAAGCGCTTGCCGTCGTTGACTGTCGTGTCCGAGAAGCCGAGCAATCGCGATCAGGTATTTTTCGGTGCTTGGGTGACTTTGGAAACGATGGATGGACAGGAAATCACCTACCGCATCGTCGGTGCCGACGAAATCGATACTACGGGTGGTTTGATCAGCCTGGACTCGCCTTTAGCAAAAGCCTTATTGAAGAAGATGCTGGACGACGAAGTGACAATCCGCCATGCCGAACAGGAAACGCGGTATTACATTACTGCGATCCGTTATTGAGATGAGTACGCAAGCCGCCTTTACCCGGTTCAAGTGGTTCGTAATCATTATGCTGCTGACCGTTGTCGAAATCGGCCCCTTTCCGCTGATGGGTTTGACGCTGCTGTATGTTATCGCGTTCCGCCCACGCTGGTTCAAGGCATTGGTCGATCAGATCTATTCATGAGCTGCGCGCAATACCTGTTTGTCTACGGTACGCTGCGCAGAGACCCGGACGATCAAACTCAACACCCATTCCTAGACGATTGCGAGTACATAGGCCCTGCGTTTATATACGGCAATTTGTATGAAATCGATAATTATCCAGGCGCTGTAACCAGCGGCACAGCGCAGATCAAAGGTGAACTGTATTTACTTCGCGCCCCCGAACACACGCTGTCTGTATTGGATATTTACGAAGAATGCGCCACGCATTTTCCGCAGCCGCATGAATACATTCGCCGCCAAGTTTTAGTAGACCTGCCCGACAGACAAAGCGTTTGCGCTTGGACCTATCTTTACAACCGTCCGACGACCGGTCTGCAGCGCATCTTAAGCGGCGACTATCTTCATCATCTCAAGGACAAAATATGATCAGCATTATCCAGCGTGTCACCCAAGCCAAAGTCACGGTCAACGGCAGCGACATCGGCGTGATCGGCACCGGCATTATGGCGCTGGTGGCGGTCGAGAAAGCCGACACCCCCAAACAAGCGGACCGCTTGCTGGAGCGGATTTTGAATTACCGCATCTTTGCGGACGCGGACGACAAAATGAATCTGAGTCTGCGCGATATTCAAGGCGGCCTGCTACTGGTACCGCAATTTACCTTGGCGGCCAACACCGATACCGGCAACCGGCCCAGTTTTGCCTCGGCCGCGCCGCCGGCAATGGGCCGGGAATTATTCGCGTATTTGCAAAAGCGCGCGCTGGAGATTTACCCAAGCAGCCAGTTTGGCGAATTCGGCGCCGATATGAAAGTAGCGTTGATCAACGACGGCCCGGTGACTTTTACCTTACGTTGTCTGGAAAAGTAATCTGCATACCTTGTGGATTCGGGAATCACTGCCTGACCGCTCACCCGGTCGAATTACCAACCCGCCCTCAAATATAATCGCTCCCGCAAAGGCGCAAGCCCAGCCGCTAGAGTGGATTCGCCGTAAAATTTAACGGCTCCCGCCTTCGCGGGCGTGACAAACCCAAGGAAATTGAGAAACGGCTTGGCAATCACTGTCAAACCGGCGCGCTCGCCAATAAATTATTCTGTGTTAAATAACACAATTTTATTTGCCTAACGTGCACCTTACCCCTACAATTGCGCCTCCTTTATCACCCACAGAGAAATACTTATGAAAATTCAACATTTGCTAATCGCCTTAACCTTGCCGGCTTTGCTGACCCTGACAGGCTGCGAATCCGCAAAACCGGTCGAAGCAACTGCTGAGCCTGCGGTCGTGACACCTGTAACCGCTGCACCGGCTGAAACCGCTGCCCCCGCGCCAGCGGCGGCACCCGCCATGTCTCCGGAACATTGCGCTAAACATAAAGCCGATGCCGCAGCGCACAATTGCGTTGAACATTGCGCCAAACACAAAGGTAAAAAAGGCAAAGCTTGCCTGAAACATTGTGCCGACAAAGCCGCAGCCGAACACGATTGCGCGAAACATTGCGCCGATCACCCAGGTGCTAAGGATAAAGTCTGCGCCCAACATTGCGCGCAAGATGCCCATGCCAGCGCCCACCAATGCGGTGCCGAGCATTGTGCCCATCACGAAGCCGCCGCTGCCGCCAATTGCAGCAGCCACCATTGTTCCCATCATCAAGGCGGCGCAGCCCATGATTGCAGTGCGGATCATTGCAAAAAGCACGGCGGTGACATGGCCGATTGCTGCGGCTCCGCGCATAAATGCGATAAATAATCTGTAATCTCAGATCCGATTGGGCCTCACTGCGGTCACCGCATCACCCGCAGTGAGGGCCCGATCAAACCAGTCCAGCCCGCTCGAAAAGCCCCCTACCGCCCTTCTTCACTCGGCTAGATCCAGCCTCTTAACTCTCTCCCATTTATTCTGTAGCCGACAAGCGCATCTTTTAGATTGCCGAATCGTTTACATCTGCGCTAAATTCTCAACCGGTGCCACGTCAGGCGGCCGGACATTTTTATTCAGCAACAGAGGAACTTATGGCCGAATCCAATCAAAATCCCGCTATCGCTGCAGCGATCATTGGTGTCATCGGCTCGATCAGCGTCGCTATCATCTCTAACTGGGATAAATTGACTGGACAACAAAAGACCGCCGAATCGCCGCCGACTCAGCAAACCGTGACGGCAATTTCTCCGCCGATGGCCCCGGCAAAACCGGCAGTAGTGGAGCCTGTGCCAGTCATCAACATCAGCGGCGACTGGTATAACCCGGCCGCGCCGACCGCAGGCGGCACCCACATCAACCAACAGAGCGACAGTTTTGAATTCCAGGGCTGGGGGATGTTGGCGCAAGGCGTGGGCTATACATCAAAAGGCAGTGGCAATCTGATCGGGCAAACCCTGACTTACGATTACACTGCACAGTACCAAAACGGCTGGGTTTCGAAGGGCAATTGCACCGGCACGGTAACGCCGAACGGCGCGAAGATTACCGCAACCTGCACTGATACCATCATGGGTACCTACGTGTCGGCAGGCGTGCGGCAATAAGGCAGGACAAGGGGCAGACCACCATCCCAGGGGAATGGCGGTCTACCCTTGAACTAAAACATCTAGCGAATGGCTAACAACGCTCTTAATACATCAACGCGGCTAATCATGCCGACAAATTGATCATTTTGAAAAACCGGGAAACTCCTGGTCGGCGATTCCTGAAATTTGCTGGCGACATCCACCAGACTGGCATCGGCACTGACAAATTGCGGGTCTTTGCTCATGAACTCACCTACTTTTCCAGCCATGCTTTGGTTGTAAGCGGATTCGACAAACACCTTCATGCCGTCTTTTTCGGAAAATATCCCCACCAACTTACCGTGTTGGTCCACAACCGGCACGCTGGTTACTTTGTGGTCCAGCAAAATCTTAACAGCCTGAGAAATTTCGGTATCGGGGGTAACGGTAACGATTTTGGTCGACATGTAATCGACTACAGCTATTTTGGCTAGCATGGTGTACCTCCTGTTATTATTTTTTATTCTACGCTTGGACAGCCTCGGGACCGACCGGTTCGGCGGCCAGCTGACTTCTGTCCTATGCGATTATTATAAAAATTCCCCACACTAGCTAGCTTTATTATTCCAAAGCAGCAGCCACCGAAATACCGGGTGATTTCGGCGTCGGCCACCCATTCCGGGCTAACGGGTTAACGCTGCCCTCCACCCACCAACTCCTTGTAACGGCCATTTTCAGTAATGTAGGAATTTTCTGCCAGACCGTTGGGATTTGCGTTCCCGGCCGTGCGGATACGACGACATTCAACGGCGAGCTTTGTAAGTTGCAAAATGACTATGCAACTCGCGTATCAGTCTAAACTTGTGAAACCGCACATTGACGTTTCTGCTGAAAATGGATACCGCTTATGCCTGATCTCCTTAGTAATCAGTCCGCACCTCAGGATTTTTCCTTACGCAAACTGTTGACCGTACTGACCGCCACGGTGGCTTTATTGCTGATAGTCGGCAATATGTTTGTGTGGCTTAGCCACGGCAAACTGGAAACAGCGGAAGCCGAAAAACAGCGTCTGATAAATGCGACGCTGGCATTTAAAAATGTTCGCTATCACGTCGTACAAATCCAGCAATTTCTCACCGATGCATCAGCGGTAGGCGAAGACGATTACAGCGACGCCTTGGCGGAAAAAAATGCCGCTCACGCGGAACTGACGAGTTTACTGGCGATGATGCCGGACATGAACCCGGCGATTAAGGACGCCGATAACGCCGTGACTGAGCTTTATGCCACCGGCGAACGCATGGCGAACGCCTATTTTCAGCAAGGCCGTGAAGCCGGCAACCTGATCATGAAAGCGCCGGAAAATGGCTTCGACGCGGCTTCGGAAATCTTGGCCAACAAACTCAATCAGCTTGCCGGCAGCGTGGAACAGCAAGCCAACGCCGCCTCACAGCAGCAAAATCAGATGCAAAGCCAGATGTTTACGGTCAGCGCCACCGTCGCCGGCCTGGCTTTGCTTTTGATAGTCACCGCCAATATCTGGCTGACGCGAAAATTATTTAGCGTGTTGGGCGGCGAGCCCAGCTATGCGTCGAAAATTGCCGGCAGTATCGCCAAAGGCCAATTAGACATCAAAGTCACCACTGAGAAAAACGATACCAACAGCTTATTGGCGACCATGAAGCTCATGGGCCAGGAACTGACCAGCCATATGCGCGAGATCAACGCGGTTAGCAAGCAAATCGGCCAGTCTTCCTACCAAATATCCAATATTTCCGGCGGCATTTCCAATGCCAACCGCTCGGAACAAGCGAGATCGTCCGAGGTAAAAACCGCTACCGAACAATTACGTAGCACCACCGAAGAAGTCGAACGCTTTTCCGTTGAGATTCGCCACCGCACCCAGGTAACGCAAAACACGGCGCAAAAAGGCATCATCGCCGTCAACGAAAATCTTGACGAAATGCGCCGGGTTGTGAAGGAAGTGGAAAACGCGGAAGCTAAAACCGTGGCACTGCGCCAAGCTAATCGGCAAATTCAGGATATTACCACCACCATCCGCAACATCACCGAGCAAACCAATCTACTGGCCTTAAACGCGGCCATCGAAGCCGCCAGAGCCGGCGAATACGGCAGAGGTTTTGCGGTGGTAGCCGATGAAGTGCGTAAGCTGGCGCAAAACGCTTCCGGCGCTACCGCCGAAATTGCCAGCATTATTGGCGAATTAACCAAAATCATCGAAGAAAATACTCTGGCGATGGGCTCCATCATCCAGACCACCAAACAGGGCATGGAAAAAGCCGAAACCACCAGTGTAGTCATCAACGAGATTGTGGGTCAGATAGCAGAAAATGCGGGTACGGCGCAGCAAATCTCCCAGGTATCCAAATATCAACTGGATAACGTCAACCAATTGCAGACTCGGGTATCAGCTTTATTCGACGCGCTGGGGCAGAACGAATCCAAAGTGCACATCACCAGGACCATCAGCGACGACCTTTACGTGGTGACCGAAAAAATGCGCACTATGCTGGAACACTTTAGCTTCGATGCGCAGTGGACGGCGACTCCCGCCGCCAACGAGAATCGTAAATTTCCGCGCAGCAGCCAATACTTGCTGGCCCATGTCGAAATCGCCGACTTGGTTCTCGACGGCGTCACTGCTGATTTCAGCATGTCCGGTGCCTGTTTGCGTCTGCCTGTGGAACTGCCCTGCCCGCTAAACAGCTCGATTGCTATTCAATTGCGTATTCCATATGACAATATTCAGCAATATGAATCGCAACTACCGCTGGAAATAGTGTGCAGCATCGTGTGGTACAAGCGTGTCGATGGCGAGCACCACTACGGGGTTAAATTCAACGAGTTCATGCCGCCGGAAACCGCGCAGAGCTTAAAAGCCTGTTTTGCCTTTTTCAATCACTCCGCAACCTATTAACCACGGCTTGGAAATACTTAGCGCAAAAATTCAATCGAATTCGTTGCAGCATGGACATTTCCAATCCACATCCGCTGGCCGCGTCGGATGCACGTGATTCAGCAGTTTTTTCGAGCCGCCGAAATCATGATAGTTTTGGCAGACTTTTTCGAACGCGGCCTTGGGCGATGCGGCATAGCTAAACTTAAATTTGGGATACCTGCCGACATGCTGCTTCAAGCGGGCGTTTAGGTCGGTTTCCGAACGGCCGACGTATTTGACGACAAACTTATTGGTTTTTTGATTAATAATGCCCAAGGCATAATTACCTTCAGCGCTTTCGGTGATTAACTCGTTGATTTTGGCATTGCTCAAATCGTAAGCCCCTTGCATATCAAGTGAAGCCATAGTTCCTCCAGTAGCGTCTCGCTATTCTTATAATCAAGTCGTAGGTCTGGCAAATATGCCTGATGACAGGATAATACTCTTATCTGGTCCAAGTATTACTTTAAATATTGCAAGTTCAGTCCGACGCCTTTGTAAGGCGCTGCCGATCAGACAGAATATAGCGCTTGGGATTAGTGAATTTTACAGCCGCTCACACCAGGAGTCGGGATGCATCGCTTGATATTGTCGGGATGTTTGATCAGTGTGGTTAGTTGGCTGCTGGCCTTCCCGGCGCACGGCACCGAATGGCAAGTCGGCCCGCAGCGCGCGCTTAAACTGCCTAGCGCGGCTGCAAGACTGGCCAAAGACGGCGATGTCGTCAGCATCGACGCCGGGCTATATCAGGGCGACGTCGCCAGTTGGCCGCAGCAGCGCTTAACCATACGCGGAATGGCAGGCGGCGCTCACCTGGATGCGATTGGCAATGCCGCGGAAGGCAAAGCGATCTGGGTACTAAAAGGCAACAACACGGTCGTTGAAAATATCGAACTTTCCGGGGCCAGCGCGCCAGCGCTGAACGGTGCCGGCATCCGCTTCGAAGGTACTCATCTGACGCTGAGAAACTGCCATTTCCATCACAACCAGATGGGCATCTTGACCGGCGTTAACCCTGACAGCGACATCCTGATCGAGAATTCGGAGTTTAACGACAACACCGTCGATTATCCGCGCCACGGTAAACTCGGCCATAACATCTACATTGGCAATATCCGCCGTTTTACCCTGCAAAATTCTTATATCCACGATGCCAGCACCGGCCATAACGTCAAATCGCGCGCCAGGGAAAACTATATTCTTTACAATCGCATCACCGACGAGCGTAACGGCTCCAGTTATCTGGTGGACTTACCGGATGGCGGCGGCTACTTGATTGGCAATCTGTTTCATCAAAGCGCCAACACCGAAAATGCCGCGATGCTGGCGTTTGCCGCCGAACACAACCAAACTCAGCCGAATCAACAGCTTTATCTGGTCAACAACACCTTCGTCAACGATTACCCCGGCGGCTCGTTTCTGCATAATCACAGTATTGCCACTGCGATGTTAATCAACAATCTGTTGATAGGCGAAGCCACCGCCATGATTGGCCCCAACCAGGAAAACCACGACCTCAAGGCTAAGGCCAACGTGTTACTTGATCCGGCAAGTTACGATTACCGCCTGAAACCTAATGCGCCGGCAATCGATCAGGGCATCTCCCCCGGACTCGCCGCCAACGGGATGCTGCTTAATCCCCAATTTGTCTATCGCCATCCGCGCGGCAGCGAAAAACGCCGCCAACAAGGACCGCTTGATGTGGGCGCCTACGAATTTATCGCCAAACAGCCCGATTAAACCTCAGCTGAACAAAGCCAAGGCCTTTTTCAACGTTGACCACACACCCCAACTGAGCGGGATCAGTACATAAAGCCAGAATACCGCCAACAGCCAGGGGCTGGAAGATTTGCCCGATTCGGAGTTATTCATAAAAAGTGCCCTGCCTTACTTAATGTTCGGCTTCGTCAGCCGGATAAATACCGTCCAGCTCGTCGAAATCGCCGTGTTTCATATGATGTTTCTCATGCACCGGGCGGATCGATAGATTGGCGATAAAACCCACCACCAATAGTCCGGCCATAATGTACATGGTGACGTTGTAGGCATCGGCCTTAGCCACGCCCTGGCCTATTTGATATTCGCGGATGTAATTCACCAATACCGGCCCCAACACACCGGCGGTTGACCAGGCGGTCAACAATCGGCCATGGATACCGCCGACAAAACGGGTGCCGAAAATATCCGCTAAATAAGCCGGAATTGTGGAAAAACCGCCGCCGTACATACTCATGATCAAAGCATACAACAACACGAACAGCGCCATATTGCCGCTCATACCCATGGTAGGTATCGTGGAATACAAGCCAGCTCCGACCGCGAAAAAAATAAAATAGGTGTTTTTACGCCCGAGATAATCCGACGCCGACGACCAGAAAAACCGCCCGCCCATATTGAACAAACTCAGCAAACCGACGAAACCGGCCGCCGAAGCCGGCGTTACCGAGCCTTTAAACATCTCCTGTATCATCACCGAAGCTTGCCCCAGCACACCAATGCCGGCCGTCACATTCAGACACAACACCAGCCACAGCAAATAAAATTGCGGGGTTTTTAAAGCTTGGTCGATATGCACGTGCTTATCGGTGATCATTTTGTTTTGCACCAGCGGCGGCGTCCATCCCGCGGGCTGCCAATCAGGCGGCGGGATGCGGATGGTCAATGCGCCTATCAGCATCGAACAAAAATACAGGCCGCCCATCACCAAAAATGTTTGCACTACGCCAACCGATTCGGCCGATTTGAACTGGTCCATCAGCAACACCGATAAGGGTGCGCCTATCATCGCCCCGCCGCCGAAACCCATGATAGCCATACCTGTCGCCATACCGCGCCGATCCGGAAACCATTTGATCAACGTCGATACCGGCGACACATAGCCCAAACCCAAACCAATACCGCCAATCACGCCGTAACCCAGGTAAATCAGCCAAATTTCGTGCAGGTGTACGCCCAAGGCCGAGATCAAAAAGCCGCCACCAAAACAGCAAGCTGCGACGAACATCGTCAGGCGTGGCCCGACTTTTTCCAGCCATTTGCCGCCGAACGCCGCCGACAACCCTAAAAACACAATCGCCAGACTGAAGATCCAGCCCAGCGTCGTCAGCTTCCAATCCTCCGGCGCGGAGGTACCGATGCCTATTACCCGAGTCAATGGATCGTTGAATACACTGAACGCATAGGCTTGGCCGATGCACAGATGCACCGATAAAGCGGCCGGCGGCACTAACCAACGGCTATAGCCGGGCTGCGCGACGCTATGTTGTTTGGAAAAAAATCCCGACATACTTGATCCATTGTTTAACTAAATTTTCGATAGTGGCGTTTTACCGCAGCGCCGGCCCATGCGGCATTTTAGCATTGCCGGCCGGCAGGCTTTAAGTCCAATATCCGCGGACCTAAATCAGTACCAAGCCGGCGAAACAAGCCATATACCGCGAAACTGTCCATTTATCTAACATAGATTAATTAAAAAAGTCAGCCCTTATGCCCTGCAACACCCGCCCTGTTGGCACTTCCGTTCCCGGCACACTAATTGCTGCCACCCAAAAGCCTTCTAACTTCTAAATACCTGATAAAAACAATGAAAAAAACCAAGTTACAGGATTTTCCAGTTGCCCAAACCGGCCAAATAGCAGGCGTCGCCGCCTTGCTGTTTTCGCTGCACGGCATCGCTCACGCTGCCGAGTCATCGCCGACCGAGGATCTAAAAACCAGCGAGACAACCAGCAAACCCAAAACGGCCAGAACCGCTAGCCAAAGCCAAACCGGCGACACCGCCACTACGCTGGATACAGTCACCGTAGCTGGAACGGCTCCCTTTAATCCACCCAACCAAAAACCGCAACTGGATACCGAAGCCGCTACCGGCAGCCGCCTGGGCCTGACACCTCGCGAAACGCCGGCTTCGATCACGATTATTGACCGGGCGACTTTCGAAAAGCGCGGCGCGCAGACTACGCAGGAAGCCTTGGAAAGAGCCCCTGGCATACTCGTATCGTCGCAACCCGGCTCAGCCGGCTCAGTGTCGATGCGGGGTTTCACCGGTTCGCAAATCACGCAGCTGTTCAACGGCATTACCGTGCAATATGATGTCGTGGCCGCCCGCCCCATCGACAGTTGGCTAACTGATCGCGTCGAAGTCTTGGGTGGACCGTCCACATTTTTATACGGCCAAGGCGCAGTAGGCGGCTCGGTCAACTATGTCAGCAAAATTGCGCATCGAGGCCCGGATGAACATCACGGCTTAGTTTCGCTGGGTGAATACTTAAACCGCCGAGCTTCCTACGGTTTCAACGGCCAACTGGGTAATACCGATAATTGGCTGCAAGCCGACATCAGCTATTTGGGTTCCGAAGGCTATATCGACCACACGGAAGCCGATTCCGGCGTGATGTCGTTTTCCTTGTTAAGCGACATTACGTCCAAACTGTCGCACACCATCGCCTTCGAGCATCAGATGGAAGACCGCGATTCTTACTGGGGCACGCCGGTGCTGAATCCGGTTGTCAACGGTAGAATAGTCCCCTGGGGTACCGCCGGTTTAGGGCCCACCGAAGGCCAAATAGACCCCGGCACCCGCTTTAAAAACTATAACGCCAGTGGTTCGGTATTTGATCAGCAGGTGTTTTGGTTACGCGACATTGTCGACTATCAACTGTCCGATAACACCCAATTCAAAAACACCTTTTACTATTACAAAGCGGATCGCCAGTATTTAAACGTAGAAGGTTACGACTGGAACAGCACGAATACGCTGATTACCCGCAATAAATCGTTTGCGGTAAATCACGATCAGGCTTTGGTCGGCAACCGATTCGAAATCGTGCATAGCAGTAATTGGTTCAGCCTGCCTTCGAAAATTTCGGCCGGGGTCGACATTGCCTACAACAAGCAAACCCGCGCACCCAGCATGGAAAGCTCGACAGGCACCGTCAGTATCGTTAACCCATACAATTTCAGCACCGGCACCTACTACGACAACCCTCTGGCCACCGGGCCAATATCCAACGCCCGCAACGAACTGTATACCGTCGCCGGTTATGCCGAAAACCGCCTGACTCTGGTGCCCGATTTAAACTTGATCACGGGCGTGCGGGTAGACGATATTCGTCTGGATGCGAAAAATTTACGTACTTCCTTTGTGCCTCCGACCGCCACCAGCCCCGCCGCTTTTGGCCGCCGCTGGACGGCTGTGACTTGGCGGGCAGCGTTGATGTACGACATCACCTCCACCTTTAACGTCTACGCACAATACAGCACCGCAGCCGATCCGCCGTCCGGCATTTTGACCACCGGCACCTTCGCCGCGCTGCAAGACTTCGATCTCACTACCGGTCGACAAGCAGAAGTAGGCACCAAATTCGACTTTTGGGACGGCAAAGGCTCGGCGACACTGGCAGGCTATTACATCGAACGGAAAAATCTATCGATAACCGATCCGACGGACCGAAATCGGCAGTTACCAATAGGCGCACAGTCCTCTGGCGGTGTAGAGGCCAATATCGGGGTACAACTCACCGACGAATGGAGCGTGCAAGGCAACATGGCCTACGTCGATGCCCAGTACGACAAATTCCTGGAAACCGTCGGCACCAGCACGGTGTCAAGAAAAGGCAATCGGCCGGCCAATGTCGCCAAATGGGTGGCTAATGCCTGGCTGACCTGGGATTTCGATGCCGATTGGCAATGGAATTTCGGCTCGCGCTACGTCGGCGACCGTTTCGTCGATACCGCCAACTTGATCAAAACCCCGGCTTATGCGGTATTCGATACCCAACTGTCCTGGAAATTTAATCCAAAAGCCACTGTCACCGCGCGGGTTAAAAACCTGTCCGACGAGCAATACGTCGAATGGGGTAGCGGCGGTAACGCCCCGTTATTTTTCGTCGCCGCACCGCGTACCTTCATGATGGAATTGAAAGTAGACTTTTAATGCTCAACGGGCTAAAGCGCAATCTATATCTGGTTCACCGTTGGCTGGGTATAGCCTTGTGCTGTTTCATGGCCATGTGGTTCGTATCCGGCGTCGTGATGATGTATGTCGGCTACCCCAAACTGACGCCGCAGGAAAAGCTGGCCGGCTTATCTGAGTTGGCTACTGAGCATTGCCGGGTCAGCCTGGCGCAAGCCATGGCAGCCGGCGGCCAAGTCAAAAGCCCCGATAGCGTGCGCTTGACCAGCGTGGCCGGCGCGCCGCGTTATGTATTTGCTTACGGCAAAACCCAAATCGCCGTGGATGCCGAAACCGGGAACCGTGTCGATCAGGTGACGCCGGCCCAGGCCTTAGCGTCAGCCGGCAGCTTTCTGGCGACGGCTGACGGCTATTATCTGGATCGCATCGACGAAGACGCCTGGACGCATTCCAAAGCGCTGGACGAACATCGGCCGCTGCACCGCGTGCAAATGGCCGACGAGCAAGCCACGCTGCTTTATATTTCCAACACTACCGGCGAAGTGGTACGCGATGCCAATCGCCACGAACGCACCTGGAACTGGCTGGGGGCTTGGATTCATTGGCTATATCCGTTTCGCGGCGGTGCTTTGGATCGTTACGCGGCGGACATTGTCATTTACACCGCGCTGGCCGGTTCGGTATTAAGTTTGCTTGGCCTAATCGTCGGCATACTGCGCTGGCGTTTTCAGGGCCGTTACAAACATGGCACAAAAACCCCATACCGCGAGGCCTGGATGCGGTGGCATCACCTGCTGGGATTGGGTTTTGGCGTAATCGCCTTCACTTGGATACTCAGCGGCTTATTTTCGATGAATCCGTGGAAAATATTCGACTCCACGGCCGCCAAACCCAAGCTCCAGACCTACATGGGCGGAGACATTTCGCCGCAGTATTTCCCCTTGTCCGCAGCGGAAGCCTTGGCGCGTTTTCAAAATACCGGGTTTCAGCCGCGGGAAATCGAATGGCTTGTACTGAACGGCCAAGGTTTTTACATTGCTTTTGATGGTCAGGGCCGCAGCCGTATCCAGACGGCGCAGACTGATAGCCGGGTTTTCGAGAAATTCGAGTGGCCGGCCCTGCAAACGGCAGCCGAACGGCTCATGGCTCCGAATAAAATTGCCAGGCAAAGCGTGTTAAACGAATACGACTTTTACTACTACAGCCGTGCCGCGCATACCATGACCGGGCACATCGACAAACGTTTGCCTATCCTGCGTTTGGAATTTGCCGACGCCGACAGCACCTGGCTGCATCTCGACCCCTACACCGGTCACTTCAGCAAACTCGATGCCGGTAGGCGCGTCAGCCGCTGGCTATTTGCCTTTTTACACAGTTGGGACTGGCTGCCTTTACTGAACAATCGGCCGGTCTGGGATATTGTGTTGATAGTATTCAGCACCGGCGGCTTGTTGATTAGCGCAAGCGGCATCGTCATCGGCTGGCGGCGTGCGAAGCGCAAGCTGGCTATTCATTAAGCCAATCCACGAACACCGACGCTTCCAAGCAGGCGGGAGCCACCCATCCCTTATCAGCGCTCCCCAAGCCTGATCGGCTTAATCGATAACCGTTAGAAAACGTCAGCCAAAACGCTTATTCTGTCGGCACGTTTAACCTCGCCGGGTAGTCCCCTTCTACCGAAACGCCAAAATGCTACGGATACTAAAACCATGAACGACTCAAGAACCCGCTTGGACAGAATCAATACCCGGATTAGAAACAACCCGCTGCTGTCATTGTTGATTGCAGTCAGCACGCTGGTTATTGGCCTTTCGACGTTTACCAACGCCACCCGGAATCTAATAGATCTGTTAAGCGGCGCAGAACAGCGGCCGGCAATCAACGGATTATGGCAAGCCCAAGTCAGCTATGACTGGCCGAACGCTAATTATCAAGAGCGATTCGATTTCGCCGGCAGCGATACGCAGCTATATGGCAGCGCTACATTTACCGGCAGCCCAAACGGCATTTTGGAAGGCGAGATCGCCGGAGGTACCTTGCGTTTTATTACCAAAACCCCGGAATCACTGGGATCAGGCCCCACACAACAGGCTATCCATCGGTATCAAGGCAAAATAGCCGGCGATGAAATTAAATTTGTGATGCAAACCGAAGGCGGCTATTCGGCACATGTGCCTGTTGAGTTTACCGCGCAGAGAACCGGCAATCCGGCGCTTCAGCCGGCAGCTAACTGATATTTGCGCAGAACAGCAAAGTGACAGGCTTCGCGCCGCTGCCCCTGGCGGCATTTCCCATATAGACAGCCTGATCCGGTGTTAGTGATCTAAAAATATGATCTGAGTTGATTGGCTCGCTCGCAAATTGAATGATTTGGCGAAATGCCACCATAACAGTTATGCGCTTTTTCAAGCCATACAGATTTCATTTCACTAAATCTGTACTTAAAAATTAGGCAATAAACTGAATCTGTTTGGCTTTTTCCTAGCTTAGTAAAGTATTCACCGTCGACCAGGCAACGCTGGCGGCCAGAAATACTTCCCTGCATCCATCCCGCCGATGCAGGGCATTTTTTACTAACATCCAGGAGAACTTCATGCCCGCAGTCACCGCACCGGCCCATCAAAAAGGCGATTGTTTTGTCGATTTCGAAGAAAAAGTATTTGAAGACGTCAAAGCCGAGCCCGGCCAGAAAGCCTTGGTCAAATTCCATACCGTCGCCTTCGAAGGATCTATAGGTTTCGTCAATCTGCTGCAGGCCACCCGTTTGCAACGTAAAGGCTTCGAAACCTCCATTCTGCTGTATGGTCCGGGTGTCACCTTAGGTCTGCAGCGTGGCTTTCCACGTTTGGGCGACGAGTCTTTTCCCGGTCACCAAAACTACGCCAATCAAATCGCTAAATTCATAGAGGAAGGTGGCAAAGTCTATGCCTGCCGCTTTGCACTGCAAGCCTTGTACGGCCATGGCGAGCCCAGTTTACTGCCGGGCATTCGCCCTATCAGCCCATTAGACGTGTTAGACATCGTGTTGCTGCACCAGCGCGACAACGCCTTCATTCTCGATACCTGGACTTTGTAAACCGTAACGCCGAACCCTTCATCGAGAGGGCGTCGTAAAAACCAAAATGTAGGTTGGGTTAGCGTAGCGTAACCCAACAAAATCAAATTGTTGGGCTTCATTGCATTCAGCCCAACCTACGTTTTGAGCTTGTTGATCATCCACAGGAGAAAAAAGTGACCAATCCCAACATCGTCAGAGCGGCGGCGGTACAGATTGCGCCGGTGTTAGAATCCGCCACCGCCACCGGCGACAAGGTTTGCCAGGCCATCAGCGACGCCGCCGCGAAAGGCGCGCAAATCGTGGTGTTTCCGGAAACCTTCGTGCCTTATTACCCCTACTTTTCCTTCGTGTTGCCACCGGTCGCCCAGGGCCGTGAACATCTGAAACTATACGATTACGCGCCGACGGTACCGGGACCGATTACCGACGCGGTCGCGGCGCAAGCCAAGGCGCACGGCATCGTGGTGGTATTGGGGGTCAACGAGCGCAACCACGGCAGTCTCTATAACACCCAACTGATTTTCGACGAAACCGGCCGTCTGGCATTGAAACGCCGCAAGATCACGCCGACCTACCACGAGCGCATGATCTGGGGTCAGGGCGATGCCTCGGGATTAAAAGTTGTGGAAACCGGCATCGGCCGCATCGGTGCGCTGGCCTGTTGGGAACATTACAACCCGCTGGCCCGCTACGCCTTGATGGCTCAGCACGAACAAATCCATTGCAGCCAGTTTCCCGGCTCCCTGGTCGGGCCCATTTTTGCCGAGCAAATTGAAGTAACGATTCGCCACCATGCGCTGGAATCCGGTTGCTTTGTCATCAACGCCACCGGCTGGCTCAACGATGAGCAGATCGACGCGGTCACTACCGAGCCAACCCTGCAAAAAGCCCTGCGCGGCGGTTGTTGCACGGCGATTATTTCCCCCGAAGGCCAGCATGTGGTCGAACCGTTGCGGGAAGGCGAAGGCATACTGATCGCCGATCTGGATATGAATTTAGTCACCAAACGTAAACGGATGATGGATTCGGTCGGCCATTACGCCCGGCCGGAACTACTTAGTTTGCGCATAGCCGACAGGCCGGCGGTACCGATGTTCAGCGACCTGCCAGCCGTTTCATCTCACCCCATCCAAGAGAGCGACCGCGATGATGCTATCAGCACAAACTAAAGCCGGCGTGGCAGAGCTGATCGCCGATCTGCAATCCTTAGGCTTACGCCTGGAAGGCAGCGAAGTCGGCATCACAGGACGGCGTGGCGGTGCCGGCCCTTCTGACCACAAAGCCGTTAACTTGTCGGGCCGAACTGTGATGATACCGATTGCCACGGTCTCGGCTTGCGAGTCGCCGTTCGTCGCCAGTCGGCCCGATGTCAACGGTATCAGCGAGATTCGCCGAGACGGCGCTGTGGTCAGCCACGTTCAATTCCCGCGCCAGCCACGTTTTTATGATTTGCAGACTACCGACGGCATTCCCTATTCGCAGATCGCCACACTGCATTCGGCGGATGTGTTAGCGACCACGCTACTGCAATCTTGTATTCGCTACGGCAACCGCAAAACTTCCTGCCAGTTCTGCGCCATCGGTCAGTCTCTGGCGGCGGGCAAAACCATCTTGCGGAAAACGCCTGCACAACTGGCCGAGGTGGCGAAAGCCGCAGTGGAACTGGATCAGGTCAAACACATGGTCATGACCACCGGTACGCCGAATCTCACCGACAGAGGCGCTGCTTTGCTGTGCGAAAGCGCCGCAGCCATTAAAGCGGCAGTCGATCTGCCGATTCAAGGCCAATGCGAGCCGCCGGATCACGACATCTGGTTCGAGCGTATGAAGGCCGCCGGCATAGACAGTTTGGGCATGCATCTGGAAGCGGTCATGCCGGAAGTGCGCGCCCGCATCATGCCCGGCAAAGCCGGCGTAGCATTGGAGCGTTACATGGAGGCCTTCGACGCGGCTGTGAAAGTATTCGGCCGCGGCCAGGTCAGCACCTACATCCTTGCGGGCCTGGGCGACACGCCGGAAGCGATTCTGTCGGTCTCCGAGCATTTGATCGCCAAAGGCGTTTACCCCTTCGTGGTGCCGTTCGTGCCGATCAGCGGCACACCCTTGCAAAACCATCCGGCACCGACGCCGGCCTTTATGGCAAAAATCCTGCCGCCGTTGGGCGCGATGCTGAAGCGGGCAAATCTGCTATCCCAACATATGAAAGCCGGTTGCGCCAAATGCGCTGCCTGCTCGGCACTGGCCAGTTATGAGGTGTGAGATGTGGAGCGATAACTTTAAACCGTTTTTTGCCAACACCTACCTGATCAAATTTGTCACCGAGGATTGGGAACGCAAGCAAATGCGGGCGCTGCGCCAGGCCGTGTTCTGCGAGGAACAAGGTATTTTTGCCGGCGACGATCTGGACGACATCGACTACATCGCCACCCCTATCGTCGCCATCGCCTGCGTCGCCGGGTTGCCGGACCGAGTCGTTGGCACCGTGCGTATTCATCAGGAGCAACCCGGCGTGTGGTGGGGCTCGAGATTGGCGGTGGATCAGGACTACCGCAAACAAGGCAGTCTCGGCGCGGCTTTAATCAAACTGGCGGTCACCAGCGCCCACGCCCAGGGTTGCACACGCTTTCTGGCGCAGGTGCAAAGCCGCAACCAATTGCTGTTCCTCCGACTGCACTGGAAAACCTTGCAGGAAATCGAGGTGCACGGGCGGCCGCATTATCTGATGCAAGCAGACCTGGCTTGGTATCCACCTTATGCAGACGGCGCTATCGGTTTTGTAACGACCAGTCGGATCGCGGCATGAGTTCATTGACTGAATTGACCAAGAGCATCCAACAAGGCTTGGGGCTGGCGCATAAGCGCGACATCGCCGAGGTGGTGGGAAGACTCTATGGTTCCCACGGTCTCCGTGGGAACCCAGCCCCGGACGCTCCAGCGTCCCGAACCGCGGAGCGGTTCAGCTTGTATTCCCACGCGGAGCGTGGGAACGATGTACCCGTAGGCGATGACTGCGCGGCCATCCCCGACGGCGACGGCTTCCTGCTACTGGCAAGCGAAGGGTATTTGAACGACTTCGTCGCCAGCCAACCCTGGTTTGCCGGCTATTGCGGCGTGATGGTCAACGTTAGCGACATTTACGCGATGGGCGGGCGGCCGATCGCGGTGGTCGATGCGATCTGGAGCGACGGCGCTGGCCAAGCCAAGCCGATACTGGAAGGCCTGGCGACCGCCTCGCAAGTCTACGGCGTACCGGTGGTTGGCGGCCACAGCAATCTGCGCAACGACCGCCCGCAATTATCGGTGGCGATTATGGGCCGTGCCAAGAAACTGCTCAGCAGTTTCTCAGCCAAACCGGGACAACAACTACTGGCAGCCATCGATTTACGCGGTCATTTTCGCGAACCCTATTTGTGGTGGGATGCCAGCACCGGCGCGCCACCGGAACGTCTACGCCAAGATTTGGAAATCCTGCCGACACTGGCCGAAACCGGCTTGTGCGCTGCCGCCAAGGACATCAGCAATGCCGGGGTAATCGGCACCTTGTTGATGCTGCTGGAATGTTCCGGTTTGGGCGGCGTAATCGACATTGAGGCCATACCGCGTCCAGCCGACATCGATTTGGCAAGATGGTTGCGCTGCTTTCCCAGCTACGGCTTCGTGCTGAGCGTGGATGCGATGAATAGCGAAGCCGTGATCGAACTGTTTGAGCAGCGCGGCATCTCGTGCGCGGCCATCGGCAAGACTGACGACAGCGGCCAACTTAGACTCAAAGAAGGCGGCGAGGAGCAATTGCTCTGGGATTTAAACAACGAAGCCCTAATCGGCTGCGGCCCAAGCCGCCAGGATTAGCCATGCAACGACTACGAATTGCCATGCTGACCCATTCCGTCAACCCGCGCGGCGGCGTGGTGCATGCGATGCAATTGGCGGAGGCCTTGCAGGATCTGGGACACGATGTGACCTTGATCGCCGCTGCGGAACCCGGCAAAAAATTCTTTCGCGCCGTACGCTGCCAGACACCCCTTATACCGCTAGCCGGATTGAGCGGCGATCTGGTCGCCACTGTGGGCCAGCGTATTCAGGCGTATATCGATTACTTCAGCCAACCCGCTACCGACAGATTTGATATTTACCACGCCCAGGATGCCATCAGCGGTTGCGCGATGGCCGAACTTAGCGAACGTGGCATCATCAATGGCTTTATCCGCACCGTGCATCATCTGGATAGTTTCGACGACGCTTCATTGGCGAATTGGCAAAATCGCTCGTTTGTGGCGGCACAACAAGTCTTATGTGTCAGCCGAGATTGGCAGGACAAGTTGCAAAAGCAGCATCGGATTGCCGCCACCCCAGTCAATAACGGCGTCGATACCCGGCGCTATTCGCCCGGGCCGCAAGCCCATGATGAAACCCTGCGCCAATCGCTGGGTTTGTCGCGGGGCGGGCCGATCTTTCTGGCGGTCGGCGGCATCGAGGCGCGTAAAAACACCTTGCGTATCTTTGCGGCATTCCGTGAGGTTTTGCAGCAGCGCCCCAATGCCCAGTTGATCATCGTCGGCGGCGCCAGCTTGTTGAATCATGATGAGTATCGCCAGCGATTCAATGACGCTGTTTCCGAGAGCGGTATTCAGGAGGGGCACGGCCAACCATTGATCATCACCGGCCCATTGCCCGATGCCGACATGCCGAGTTTGTTTCGTCTGGCTGACTCACTGGTGTTTCCATCATTGACTGAAGGCTTTGGCCTGGTGGTGCTGGAGGCCATTATCTCCGGCACGCCGACCATCGTTTCGCTGCGGCCGCCGTTTACCGATTATTTGCGAGATCAGGACTGCGTATGGACCGACCCGGAAGACAGCACAGCGATCGCAAACGCGATGCTGATGGCCGTCGATGATTTCCCCACGGATAGCCTACCCACTATTGCTAGGCGTTTAAGTGAGGCATTTTCCTGGGCGCAGTCGGCCAATACCCATCTTGACATTTACCGTTCACTCATTGCCAAAGGAACTCAACATGCCTGAAATGCGCTTCCGCGTCCGCTGGCCGGACCAAACCGAAAGCCTGTGTTATTCGCCATCATTGGTGATTAAGGATTATTTCCAACCCGGACAAAGTTATCCCTTGCCGGCATTCGTCGAGTACAGCCGCGAAGCGTTGGAAATAGCCAGCGAAAGAGTACGGCAAAAATATGGCTACACCTGTTCCAGCGCAATGAGCCAACTGGCGGAAATCGAAGCCAAGGCCAGCCAATTTTTGGATAGCGACAATCCCCAAGTAAGCGTGATCGAGTTCATCGAATAAGCCAACACACCCCACTCAAATAGACGAGGACGCCATGAAAGAAAAATCAGAAAACACCCGCCTGCACTATGACACGATTATCGTCGGCGGCGGCCAAGCCGGTTTGTCGGTTAGTTACCAGCTGCAAAAGCAAGGCATCAACCACATCATCTTCGAAAAACACCGCATCGGCCATTCTTGGCGCAACGACCGCTGGGACAGCTTTTGTTTGGTTACGCCAAACTGGCAATGCCAACTGCCGGACTTTCCCTATCAGGGCGACGATCCGCAAGGCTTTATGCTGAAAGATGAAATCGTCGCTTATGTTGAAGCTTTTGCCAAAAAAGTGAATCCGCCCATCATGGAAGGTGTAGCGGTAAATCGAGTATGGCGGGGTGAGCAAGGCCAATTATATGTCAGCACCTCGGCCGGCGAGTTTTCGGCCGACCATGTCGTGGTCGCAACCGGCGGCTACGACATCCCCATCGTGCCAGACTATGCCCACAGTTTGCCCAAACATATCACCCAGATTCATTCCGTCAATTACCGTAACCCAGAGCAATTGCCCGACGGTGAAGTGCTGGTGGTCGGCAGCGGCCAATCTGGCGTGCAGTTAATGGAAGACTTGCATCTGGCCGGCCGCAAGGTACATCTTGCCGTCGGTAGCGCCCCGCGTTCGCCGCGTATGTATCGCGGCCGCGAGACCACGGAATGGTTGTTTGACCTGGGCTTTTACCAATTGACCATAGACCGCCATCCCATGGGTGACGAGGCCAAACATAAAACCAATCACTATCTGACCGGGCGTAGCGGTGGTCACGAAATTGATTTGCGCCAATTTGCCTTGGAAGGCGTGAAACTTTACGGCAGCATGGCCAATATCGACGGCAACCTATTGGAGTTTTTACCGGATTTGACCAAAAACCTGGACGATGCCGACGACATCTACGTCAACATCCGCAATGACATCGACCGTTACATCGCCGAGAATAATATCGATGCTCCGGTAGAACCGCCGTTCCGCAAAGTCTGGGAACCCGAGTTCGATCCTACCCGCATCGACGCCGATGCCGAAAATATCACCAGCATCATCTGGGCCATTGGTTTTAGACCGAACTACCGTTGGATAGAACTGCCGGCATTCGATGGCCGCGGCTTCCCGCAATACGATCGCGGCGTTAGCAACGTGGACGGTCTGTATTTTATCGGTTTGCCCTGGTTGCATACTTGGGGTTCCGGACGGTTCCTGGGGATTGCCGACGATGCCGAGTATTTGGCGGATGTGATTCAGCGTAAATCGGCGGTTAAGACAGTGGCTGAGCTTTAATCATTGGCCGTCAGTGCGGCAAGGCAAGCGCAGGGTTGGCTTTATAATGCGGCTTATTGATCGAACTAAAACGAGTGGATGCTCAGTGCAAATGCATGGCTTAACCCGGATAAAAACATGAAACACTTGTACGAAACCGTCGCGGATACAGTGATTGCGCATATCGAACAGGGTGTTTACAAGCCGGGCGAAAAACTGCCCGGCGTCAGGAAGTTGAGTCAGCAATTGCATGTCAGCATCTCAACCGCACTGGAAGCCTATCGCCTGCTGGAAGACAGCGGCAGGATTCAGGCGCGCCTGCGTTCCGGTTACTATGTCAGCGGCTTTCGCCGACAGGCGATTGTGGAGCCGGACATTTCCGATGCGCCGGTCACGCCCGCCAAGGTCACCGGTCAATCGCTGACCCGACAAATCCTCCGCGCCGCCAAGGACCCATATCAGATCAACCTGGGTTCGTCGGTGCCGCATGCCGATTTCCTGCCCACGCATGCGCTGCAACAAGCGACCGGTAAGGTGGCGCGCAGCTTTGGCAAACGCTGTTTCGACGCCGACGAATTACTGGGTAGTCAGGAACTACGCCGGCAAATCGCCAAGCGCATGGTGGAACTGCAATGCGCCGACAGTCCGGACGATATTGTGGTGACCCACGGCGCGCGCGAAGCGGTCAGATTGGCGTTAATGGCTATTTGCGAACCCGGCGACTTGATCGCCATCGAATCACCCACCTTTTACGGCTTATTGCAAGTCATCGAATCCTGCGGCATGGAAGCGCTGGAAATCCCTACGCATCCGCGCGACGGCTTGTCGTTGGATGCGCTGCAAATGGCCATCGAGCAATGGCCGATCAAAGCCTGTTTGCTTGTCTCCAATTACAACAATCCTCTGGGTTCGTGCATGAGCGACGAGCGCAAGCAAGCCTTGGTGGCCTTGCTGGAACGACATCAGATTCCTCTGGTCGAGGATGACGTCTACGGCGACCTGGGCTTTGGCTTGCGGCGGCCTTCGGTCTGCAAAGCCTGGAGCCGAAACGGCCAGGTGTTGTATTGCAACTCCTTCGCCAAGACCCTGTCGCCAGGCTTGCGGGTGGGCTGGCTGGTGCCGGGCCGATACATGGCACGGGTGGAAAACCTGAAATACATGAAACATCAAGCCGTGCCGACCCTGAATCAGCTGATCGTTGCGCAGATGTTGGAGCAAGGCGGTTACGACCGCTACCTGCGGCATGTGCGTCAGGACTATTCCCGCAACGTGGCGTTGGCGGTGAACGCGGTCAGCCTGTTATTCCCGGAAGGCACGCGAGTAACACAGCCCGAAGGCGGCTTTGCCTTGTGGGTGGAACTGCCGGCCAGCGTCGATGCCATGGCACTGCACCGCCGGGCCAGCCAGGAAAATATCATCATCGCTCCCGGCCCCTTATTCTCGGCCACGCAAAAGAAATACGGCAATTTCATTCGCTTGAGTTGCGCCGTGCCTTGGAACGACAGGGTAGAAAAAGCGTTGAAGAAGTTGGGCGATATTGCCGGGGATTTGCTGGCACAAAATCCCCAGTGACTGCAGTTAATTTGATAACGTGGGTATAGTTGTCTTAGCTAATGAAATTGGATGTTGACCGCGACCGGCGGGTTTTTGCCGCTCGTAACCAATCCATTAGCGCTGCCGCACAAACAGACTAGCGCCCTGCCATATTGGCTTTGCGTGCAATCATTTTGTCAGCCAAGGCCAGGGTACCGCCGCTGTCAAGAATGACTTGGCGGATTTTCTCGTCCGGAATCCGTAACACCACGTTTATGGCCTGTTTGATGTCGTCGGCACTCATCTCGGCAAAGAGTTTGACGGCGTGCGGGTTATCGGTATCGCGGCGCAACAGCTCCAGTTCGTCGACGCGGGTACCGAATGCTTTGCCCTTCGGATCGCCCTGAGCCCGAAAGGCCAGTGCGCCGCCCACATCCAATGTCAGCACTTTGCCACCGGCAACACCTTGGTTATCGCCATTGTAGCCGGCAGCGTCCCAGTTGGCGGTCCAGGCGTGCACACCGAACCAGTACCGAGCCTGTTTGCATTCGCTGTCATTCAGATGAGCGATGCATTTTTTGGTGAGTTCGACCCATTCTGTCGCCACCTGGTCCGCCGCAATTGTTCTCACATAGGTCAAAGTGGGCGCTCCAGCCAGTTGATAGAGCTCGGCTGCGATCAGCTCATTGCGCGCATGCGCCGCAGATTCCAGTGTTTTCACGTAGTAGCGTCGACCGTTACCGTCCTGAAAAATGCCTGCTGGATTGCTACCCAATTGCCCGCCTATCCGTTGCAGGGTGGTGGTATCAATAGTCGGAGTATCGGCACACATCGTTATGCACCGGCTTAAGAGATGGGTTTAGTGCGACGCACCAGCGCCAGCTGCGCCGGTGTTTCAATGGCTCCCTTACGCACGTGCCGAACGGCATTGATCGCTTCTTCGGCATCCATGCCCAGTTCCACCAACAGCCGCGCCGCGATCATGCCCGCCCGACCCAAGCCGCCTTTGCAATGTACCAGCACATCTTGGCCGCTACGCAACATCACACGGATCTCATGGCCTTGTGTGACCCACTGCTGTTCGAAAGCCAGAGTAGGCACGGAAAAATCGGCAATCGGCAAATGTCGCCATTCGATGCCGCGTCGGCGGATTTCATGCCCGAGCTGCGGCACCTTGAGGGCTTTAAGCTCTGCGGGTTCGACGAGTGTCAACACCAGTTTTGCCCCCCAGGCAGCGATGGCATCCAAATCGATACCGAGGTCGCGCTCCCAGGCGCCCGTGTAAGCAAAGTGGTCGTGCTTGCCGGGGCAGAAAGTAATGCCGATCCGTCCATACGAAGGACTCGCACGCAGTTCTGCGATCTGCAGCGGATGTGTGTGGCTGGTCCGTACAGCTGTCATATTGCTATCCTGCCGGAATATTGAAGGGAGGAGTTTTTTAATTTTTAGAATTAAGTTGTCCGCATGCCGCTAATACATCATCACCTTTAGTGCCTCTTATTAAGGTCGGGATTCTAAAGGTATCTAAAATTGCCTTAAAATTTTCGACTTCAATCAGATCAGGACTCTCGTAACGTGAGCCAGGGAAAGCATTAAATGGAATTAAGTTTATATAAGCCCTTTTGCCTTGCAGTAACGCGCCCAATTTTTTAGCATCATCCGCAGTATCGTTTAAACCTTTTATCAGAATATGCTCATAAGTAATAAATTGTTTCTTTTGCAAAGGTATGGCGTCAATATAGGTTAATACCTCAGCGAGCGGATATTTTTTATTAATCGGAATAAGTTCATTCCTTTTTTCAGTGAACGGTGAATGCAGCGATAAGGCCAAGTTCACGCCGGGCACTTCCTGGAGCCATCTTTTCAGTCCGGGAATATAACCTGCCGTTGAAACCGTAATTTTTTGTACACCAATTGACGTACCACGTTGCGATAAAAAAATTTCACAGGCTTTTTTAACGGCGTCAAAGTTATGTAAAGGTTCGCCTTGCCCCATGAAAACAATATTTAAAATCCGCTCTTCTCCTGGCCTGTTGCTTGCCAACCAACGCCAAGCCTGCAGAAATTGCCCAACCATTTCACTGGTAGTCAAATTCCGTTTAAGTCCTTGTTCTCCGGTAAAACAAAAAGAGCAATTCATGGCGCAGCCAACCTGCGATGACAGACAAATAGAATATTTGTTGTTAAACGGAATAAGGACAGTTTCGACTTTATGATTGTCTTTGAGCTTAAACAGAAATTTTACTGTTCGATCTTTTGACGACTCTTGCACGGTATCTATTTCCGGCAAGGAAAAATCGAAATGTTTTTCAAAAAAAGCCAATGAGGATTTTGAAATATTATCTCGGCATTGCATGCTTTCTTTTTTCTTATAATGCCAATTAAATAGAATACCTGCTACCGATTGATTTAAATCATTCTGCTTTATAACGGCTTCTAAATCAGCATAATTTAAATCGTAAAAAGATTGTTTCAAAATTTCTCCTGGCAATGCCGACATTTTAGCTATCCCTATTAGCTTGGAAATTGGGTATTATTTTCCGAATGTATGCAGGTCCGCAACGCCTCAATACCACACTCGCACCCCGACGACACCGCGCAAACTGTGTTGGTGCTCGCGGAGTGATTCTTCCTCGACATAGTCCATACCCACATAAGGCGCAAATTCGCGTGCGATCTCGTAACGCAAGCGAAAGCCGGCTTCAAACTCGGTAATGCCGGCCTTGACGCCGCGATTTTTTATATCTTCTGCAGCGACATTCACTTCCACCCGCGGTTGCAGAATCAGGCGTTGGGTCAAGAGCATTTCGTAACCCAGCGTCAATCGCCCCAGCACGTTGCCTTTCTCGTTAATGAACATCGCACTGTCCACTTCAATAAAATACGGCGCCAGCCCTTGAAAGCCGATCACCGCATCGAAAGTACGTTCCGGTTCTATCGCCCGCCGCGCACCGATTTGAAAGTCCCAAAACGTGTCGATATTTCGGCTATACAGCACTTGCAAGTCGGCGCGGCCGAAGATATTTTGATCGGCGGAATAATCGCCTTCTGATTTCAACCACAGTTTATTTTCGTCGGTGCCGGTCCAGTTTTGCACGTCCCATTTGAACAGATGCAAGTCTTGATTACCTTCGTATTCCAATCTGTCGGCCTTGAAATGATTAAAAATCATCGAGCTATCGTGCGCAGTAGCAACGGAACAGAATAAGCCCAAGCAAACCCACAAATTGCGAGCACTGAACAGGGCTTTAACGATGTTCATGCTCAGCCCTTTCCACGATCAATTTACGAAACATGCCGGTATCCATGTGATACAGCAGATGACAGTGAAAGGCCCACTCGCCTTCCGCGTCGGCCGGCACATCGACGCTGACGGTCTGGCCGGGCTTGACGTTGATCACATGTTTTTTCGGGTTGTACATGCCATTGCCATTGTCCAGGTACTGCCACAGGCCGTGGATATGGATGGGATGGTTCATCATGGTTTCGTTGACATAGGTAAAGCGAATCCGCTCGCCGAATTTGACCCGAATCGGCTCCGCATCGGCAAATTTAGTGTCGTCGAACGACCAGATATAGCGCTGCATATTGCCGGTTAGCCTGAGTTTGATTTCCCGATCCGGCGGCCCCATTAGCGCATGGTTGGGTTGCACGGCGATCAACTGACTATAGCTCAACGGTTTGGCGGTTTCGCTGGCTTCTGCCACTGGCATTGTGCGGCCAGCATGGGGATTCGGCAGGGTCTCGGCAATGGCGTTCTGATGGCTGCTGTGTTCCATCATGGTGGAATCTGGTGCAAGGGAGTGTTCTGCGTGCGAGTGTTCAACTTCCGCAGCGACCGCTGGTTCAACTGGCGCTTGATGAGCAGAGTGGCCGGCATGCTCGCCTCCCATATCCGCCAAGGTCAACAAAGTCATGGGGCGCATGTTGGGCGGATCGGCGAGCATATCTGCGCGCGGCGAGAACGTCGCGCTGGCATAACCACTGCGATCCATCGCTTCGGCAAAAATACTGTAAGCCTGTTCGGTTTGCGGCTCCACCAACACATCGTAGGTTTCCGCGACCGCTATCCGAAACTCCTCCACATCAACCGGCTCGACGGGTTGCCCGTCGGCGGCAATCACCGTCATTTTCAGACCCGGCAGACGCACATCAAAATGCGTCATTGCCGAAGCGTTGATAAAGCGCAAACGCACTGTTTCGCCCGGCTTGAACAGATAGTGCGGTTTCACTTCGGCGGTTTGGCCGTTGATCAAAAACCGGTAGTTGGCGCCGGTCACGTCGGCCAGATCGGTAGGCTCCATACGCATTTCACCCCAGGCCAGCCGATCACTAACGGTCTCCCAAAAACCCAAGCGCTGAATATCGACGAAGAAATCGCCCACTGTGCGCTGCTGAAAATTGTAATAGTCACTTTGTTTTTTTAAGCGGGCCATAGTCCGCTGCGGATCGGCACGCGGCCAATCGGACAGCATGACCACATAATCGCGATCTACCGTTTGCTGTTCCTGTTGCGGGGCTATGATCAGCGCTCCAAACAAGCCCTGTTGTTCCTGCATCCCGGAATGGCCGTGATACCAGTAGGTGCCGCTTTGCTTGACTTTAAATTGATAGGTAAAAGTCTGGCCCGGCTCAATACCGTCGAAACTGATGCTCGGCACGCCGTCCATTTGATAAGGCAGAATGATGCCGTGCCAGTGAATTGAAGTGGATTCTTTGAGTAGATTAGTGACTTGCAAGGTCACGTCCTCGCCTTCCCGCCAATGCAAGGCAGGCGCCGGCAAAGCCTGGTCCACAAGCACGGCCTGCTGGGTTTCGCCAATCAGATTGATCGATTTTTCCGAGATCGACAAACGATAAACATCGGCCTGGGTCCCGCTGGACACCAAGCTAGCCAGCAATAGCCAAGCCGCCGAATACCTAGCGCCGGAGAAATCCCAATAGTGCATAACACCTCTAAAGACCGATTAGCAGGTGTTTACTCTAACATTTTTAAAGGGATCGATACTTTACTGAACGCCAACGCGGGTTTTGCTGGTGACTAATTAGCGCGGCCGCAATATCGGTGCTCCCACGTGCCGCAAGCTCAGTCAGGCTCTGGATTACGGCGTTAATCGTCCAGCACAAAGTCGCGCGAATCGCGCATACCTTCCAGAAAACTAAACAAGCGTTGCGGACTTATAAGACAGCCGGCCGCCGCTTTTCGGGGCATGATTTCTACTAATACGCCCTGTGCGGTCAGCTTGTTCAAGATTTGGTACATGAAAAAATCCAGCGTTTCCGCCACGCCTATCATGTTTTCCCATTCGCCGACCGCCGCCTCGTCGGCGTAACGCCGGTAGGGCCAGACCGGCAAGGTTTCGTGACCGTCCACCACCCGCAAGATCCATTGCCGGCTTTCCTTCAAGCCCCAGACTTCGTCCATTTCGACGATGCGATACATAAAATATTCCAACAGATCTTCATCGCTCATGGATTGAGCCGCATCATATTCTTCTTGGTAGGGTTCGTAGCGCATAGTAAAGATCCGGAAATGGAAAACCACTTTGCAGCAATAATCGCACCACGCTAATCGGCCACCATTTAGCCCGCCAAACTCGGCGAATTGTCGGGTTTGCGCACAAATAGGCCCTATCGCCGCGCGTTGACTAAGCGATTGATTGTCGCGTAAGCGACAAAACCTCAAGCTATTGCCGCACAGCGCGTATTTAGCAAAAAAGCCTAATCCGATAAGTTGTATAGTTGCGGGCCCTTAGCATAAACAAGTAAACCCATGAAATTACTGATACGCAATCTTCCCCGCACCACCACCGAAGCCGAATTACGGGCCATGTTCGCGGCACACGGCAGCGTGCAGTCCTGTTCGCTGGTGATGGATAAAGACACCCATAGCTCGAAAGGCTTTGGCTTTGTAGAGATGCCCAAAGCCGGCGAAGCCAAGGCCGCCATCAAAACCCTGAATGGTCTGGAAATGGACGGCAACCGGATTCGCGTGAAGAAGGCCGAAACCAACACTGGCGAAGCTGCCGATGACTAAACCCGGCAAGCAAGATCCGTTGCATGGCATCACGCTGGAAACACTACTGACCCGTTTGGTAGAAAAATATGGCTGGGCGGAATTGGCCAGCCGCATCGACATCAACTGCTTTGCCAAAGACCCCAGTATTAGTTCCAGTCTGAAGTTTTTGCGTAAAACGCCGTGGGCGAGGCAAAAGGTTGAGGCGCTTTATTTGCAGAGTTCGTGGACAAAAACTCAAGATTAGCGCGCTATGCGGATGCGGCCTTATTGGCCCAGGGCAACCAGACGTGCAAGTCTTTGTGGTTAAAAACGATTGCCGGCGACGCGACCATACTGATGGACCGGGAAACCTGGAAAGTATCCTGCTGTTAAAAACTGCTAACGCCGGCTCTCGGCACCGCCATCATCGCGAATAGCAGTCTGTAAATCGATCATGCTCTGCTGACTCACCCGGATTACGCCCCGATACGGCCGGTCCAAATCCAGAATAATGAACACCATGACCACAATCAGCCAGACCATGATGTAAGTGACGAACGATGTGCGATGTCCGGCCAGACCATTGGTATAACCCACCAGCGCCCCGCTCATGACAAAGGTGATGTACAACAAACCCAGCACCAACTCGGGTACATGCCGCTTCACCTCGGCATCGCGTTTGCCAAAATTATCGATCAAATCGTTCAAGGCGGGGATAAACAAACCGGTGGTAACCGGACTGGGTGCCTGTTCATTCACTTGCCGGGCGTAATCCCAAAGCTTCGTTTGCATGCGTCCGGCCTCCGCGATCAGCGCTTCCCTCTGCCCACGCTGAGTGAGATCAACAGTACCGGTTCTTACCCGCAAATCCAGGTAGTTGCGTATTAAGCTGCTGACTTCTGCACTGACCGGCTTCGGCAATAATTGCGCGCGCAAATAAGCAGTGCCGATAGCATTGGCTTCGTCGACCACCGCCTCGCTGCGACTATCGTAGCGCTGTAAGGACAAGGAGAAGGTAAACCCCAGCAGCAATGCCAGAATGCCGAGTAAAGACCCGGAGATCGAATTGACATGGGCTTTGAAATTATCATCCACCTTAGGGTTAATTTTTAAACCCAAGCGATAACCCAGTTCGATAGTGAGCGCCATGGATACCAGCAACACACAGGCGATCAGTAAACTATCGATGTCGTAAGTAATCTCGTTCATGATTTGAATTGGCAAAAGCAACTGACAGGAAATTTGGGCAAACTTACCGTGGCTTGATTATGGAGGACAGGTGAAAATTTGTCATTCCGGCATCTGCCGGAAGCGCAAAGTCCTTCAGCTATTAATTCGGCCTTGTTTAACACGGGTACACCATTGGGGCTGAGTCTGTCGACGCCTGATCTGGCATATCTTTCGACAAGGCTCTCCTGAGCGCAGCCGAAGGACTCAGAGATTAAGGCCCAAGCCAAGCTCGGTAAGCAGCCTCGCGGGTCCGCTGCCTGAGTTTAACCTATCATTCAGTTGGACAACTGCTGTTGCTGGGCCTTGGCGTTGAAATGATCAATATCGGTAATCAACTCGCAGTGGCTTAAATCATTTTGCAATTGCGTGTAATAAAAATAAGCGCCGCTGCCGCCCAACCATACTTGGGTGGGCTCACTGCTGACCGAATCTATGATCAGCTGTAATTCGTCAAGGGTCACTTGCTCCGGCGGCGTCTTGACCAAGCCCATGACTATGACGTCCGGCTTCAAATGCTGACAAGCCTCGATAATATCTTTGGCTGGCAGATCGGCACCCAAGTAGTAGCAGTTATATCCCTGGTTAGCGGCAATTAGGCAGCTCACCAATATGCCAAACTCGTGCGGATCGCCGCTCGGCGTGGCGAACAGCATGCCCGGATTGTTTTTCGAGTGGTGGTGCAAATTGTTCACCATGCTCAACACAATCCGCTTAATACAGCTGGAAAACATGTGTTCCTGGGCGATGTTCAACTTTCCGTCATGCCAAAGTTCGCCCACTGTTTGCAAGGCAGGCAACAAAATGTCTCTGGCGTAGTCCAAGGGCTCGGCGGCAATCAGAGCCTTCTTCAACAACTGTTCGCAGCGTTCGATTCTATATTGTTTCAACGAGTCGATGATCTGCGCTAACAAAGGCGACTGTTCTTTCGCCGGTTGTACGCTGACTTGCTTCTGGAAGTCTTGTAGTTGCTGGTTGTCCAGGGTCGCCAGCTTGCCGATGGGATGGCCCTTTCGGGTCAGATTGACCAATAGCGTCAATTTTTCCAAATCCTGTTGCGAATAGAAACGCCGCCCGGTGCTGTTCCGCGCCGGCATGATGCAGGCGTAGCGACGTTCCCAGGCTCTTAGTGTTTCCGCTGTTAATCCGGTTAAGGAGGTAATCGCTTTAATTGAGTACATTGTTCAACTTTTGTATAGAAAATACTTTGACAAACATTCTACATTCTAGTAAGTTATTTGCCAACAACTTAAATAACCAAGTGAATTGATTATGTCCAACTTAGCCGCATTGCCAATCGATAGCGAGATGGATTCGATAACAGAATCCCAACCCAACTCACTTGCCGTTCAAGTTGAACAGGCCAGGCAGACTTTGTTAGGGTTGCTACTGGAAAACAAGCAAACCAACATATTGATAATTAACAGGTTCTTGAACGACCTCAACTCCGGAGTGGACAGCTCGGACTTGATTGTCGCTAAGAACTCAGACGACTATAGAAGGCTGTTGCAATTACTGGTCAATAGCCAGTCGGTGTACAGGAACAACTCAGGCCTTGAAGGTGAGAATACCGGACAGGGCAAAGTTGTACAAGCCGAGAATGTTGTACAACTTATGGGTTCGGAGTTTGCACAACAATCCCTGATCGCCCGTTCAGTCAATCGCTTGTTGTACAGCCTGCACTTGTTACCGGTATTTTTGTTGGACAGTGCGGCGCAAGCAGAGGGCATATTGACCACGGACACAGAAGACGGCGCAGATTTCAAAAAACGCTTGGGCAAAGCCAAACGGGAATTAAGAAGCTTGCGCCAGGAAATGATATCCGCCAACACCGGATTGGTGGCGTTCGTGGCGCACAAGTACAAAACCAGTAACTTGAGCTTTGAAGATTTGATGCAGGAAGGTCTGGTCGGGCTAATTAAAGCAGTAGACAGATTCGACCCGGATCGCGGCATCTGCTTTTCCACTTACGCCATTTATTGGATCAGACAGGCCATATCCCGCCTGATCGTCAAACAAGAAAAAATTGTGCGTTTGCCGGTGGCTTTGGCCGAAAAAGCCGCCACCGTATTCGAAGCCATGCGCAGTTGCTACCTTAGATATGAGCGCTGGCCAAGCATCGCCGAATTAAAACTGGCTTGCGATTTATCCGAGCAAGAGATTAAAACCATCAGCAGCTACTATCAGGCCACGCATTCTTTGGATGCGTCTATAGGAGATGATGACGATAACCTGGAATTGATGGCAAAAATGCAGCAGCATCAATTCAGTCTGCCACTCGATGAACTAATTGATCAGGATCTGGCTCAATATGTCGACAAAGCAGTTGCTTCGCTACCGGAAAAACAGGCGGCGATATTAACCATGCGTTTCGGTCTGCGCGATCACACGGAAATGACCTTGCAGGCAGTAGCGGATCAGCTGCATGTTACTCGGGAGAGAGTCAGGCAAATTCAAAATGAAGCATTAAAAAAACTGAAACAACAATTTGGCTTTGACCTTATGCTATTTCTCGAACCCAAGGACGGCTAACAATAACAATCATTGACCCAGGTCAGGCTAACACTACAAGAGGAGTGATTATGTCATCAGAAAAACAAAACACCAGTAAGCAAACGCCGCAGTCCGACTGGAAGTTGGAACTGGATAAGCAGTGGAAGCACGTCTCTACCAAAGCGGGCGACTTCTTCAACGATCATAAGAGTATGTTTTCGTTAACCAACATCGCCGCCGCCGTAGGTGGCACGTTGACCGTGGTCTGGCTGGCCAGCGGCGTTTACATCGTGGACCAAGGCAATCGAGGCGTGGTAAGCCGCTTTGGCGCTTACACGGAAACCACCCTACCCGGCCCACACTGGCATATTCCCGCGCCTATCGAAAGCGTCGCCAATGTCAACGTAGAGCAACAACGGTTTATCGAAGTGGGCTACACCGACGCCAGCCGGGTGAACAAATCATCTGTGATTCCGCAGGAATCGCTAATGCTGACCGCCGACGAAAACATCATTACCGTGCGTCTGGCTGTGCAGTATCAAATCAATAACGCCCGAGACTACTTGTTCAATGTCAAAAACAACGAAAACACGTTGAAACAACTCACTGAAAGCGTGGAGCGCGCGGTGATCGGCCGCAACAATATGGACTTCGTGTTAACCGAAGGCCGTAGCCAAATCGTCGCCGAGATCAAAGAGCAAATCCAGGAAGCCATGGATGCTTACAAGGCAGGCATCAGCATTGCCAGCGTCAACTTGCAGGATGCACAACCACCCGAAGAAGTGCAAGGCGCATTTGAAGATGCGATCAGGGCTAGAGAAGACAAGCAACGTTTGATTAACGAAGCGGAAGCCTACGCTAACGAAGTGATTCCGAAAGCGCGCGGCGCCGCATCCCGGATTATTCAAGAAGCGGAAGCTTACGAAGCCGAGAAAGTCGCCAAAGCCAAAGGCGAAACCGAGCGTTTCGATCAATTGCTGGTGGAATACGAAAAAAGCCCTGCCATCACCCGCAAGCGTTTGTACCTGGAAGCCAAAGAAAAGCTGTACAGCAGCACCAATAAAATCATGCTGAACGAAGACCAATCCAGCCCGATGATGTATATGCCCTTGCCGCAAACCATGACTCAACATGCGCAGCCCGCGGCCAGCCATACGGAACCGGAAGTTAGCGCAGAACCGCACAACGGAGACAAAAACGCCGTTCGCAAATCAACCGGCAACGAATTACGTCCTAGCAGGAGCAAACCATGAGCAGCAAAACCACCCAAGTTTTAATTCCGGCCGGTTTAACCCTGTGCGTACTGGCCTATATGTCGGTTTTTTACGTCAAAGAAAACGAAAAAGCCATTTTGTTTCGTCTCGGGGAGATGGTCACGTCCGACTACACCCCCGGGCTACATTTCAAGACCCCCATCATCAATAACGTCAGTACATTTGATGCGCGTGTGCTGACCTTGGATGCCAAATCCGAGCGTTTTCTTACCTCCGAGAAGAAGAACGTTATTGTTGACTCATTCGTCAAATGGCGAATCGGTGATGTGGGTCTCTTTTACACCACGGTCGGCGGCGACGAGTTTCAAGCCAATCTACGCCTGGACCAAATCATGAAAGACGCTATGCGTAGCGAGTTCGGTGTACGGACCATCAAGCAATTGATCTCCGAAGACCGCAACGAACTAAGGCAAACCTTGCTGGCTAAATTAGCGCCGGCCGCCGAAAAGTTCGGCATTGAATTGATCGACATTCGCGTCAAACGCATCGATCTGCCGCCGGAAGTCAGCAGCTCGGTATATCAACGGATGCGCGCCGAACGCGAGCGGGTCGCCAGAGAATTCCGTTCGCAAGGTGCCGAAAGCGCCGAGCAAATCAGCGCGGAAGCCGATAAGCAAAAACACGTGATAGTTGCCAATGCCCAACGCGATGCGGAAAGCATTCGCGGTCGCGGTGATGCGCAATCCGCGGAAATTTACGCAAAAAGCTACGGTAAAAACCCCGAGTTTTATGCGTTCTACCGCAGCTTGCAGGCATACCAAACCTCATTTGAAAAAACTCAGGATACTTTGGTTTTAAAACCGAACTCCGACTTTTTCAAATACTTCTCCAGCGAAAAGTAAGTTAGGAGACAGCTATCATGAAAAAAATGTTTATTTTTCTCTCCATCCTGATCGTAGCAGGGTTGGTGGTGTCGGCGGTGATGAACCGCAACATGCCCCAATACGATCCGCATTATGAAATTTCGTACTCCGACTTTATCGAAGACGTGCGTAATAAAGTGGTCACGGAAGTGGTGATAGACGGCAACTACGTTGACGGCCAACGCCAGAACGGCACACGCTTTGCCACTTACAACCCCAACGACTCCCGGATGATCGACGAGTTGCTGGAATACGGCGTGAAAATCAAAGTCGAGAAGCCCCAACAACCCTCCACTTTGATGAACATCCTCATTTCTTGGGCGCCTACCCTGCTGCTGATCATGGTGCTGGTGTATTTCATGCGCAAGCAGGCAGCGATGGGCGGCCGCGACGGCCAGATGGGTTTCGGTAAAAGCCGCGCCAAGTTGATGGCTGAAGACCAGATCAAGGTGCGCTTTACTGACGTGGCCGGCGTGGAGGAAGCCAAGGAAGACGTCGTGGAAATGGTCGACTTCCTTAAAGATCCGGGCAAATACGAAGCCTTGGGCGGCAAAATTCCGCGCGGCGTGCTGATGGTGGGCCCTCCGGGTACCGGTAAAACCTTGTTAGCCAGAGCGATTGCCGGCGAAGCAGGCGTGCCGTTCTTCTCCATCTCGGGTTCCGATTTCGTGGAAATGTTCGTCGGTGTCGGTGCCTCCCGCGTCAGAGACATGTTCGAACAAGCCAAAAAGCGTGCCCCCTGCATCATATTTATCGATGAAATCGATGCAGTCGGCCGGCAACGGGGCGGCAGCGGTATCGGCGGCGGTAACGACGAACGCGAACAAACGCTCAACCAATTGCTGGTGGAAATGGACGGTTTCAGCGGCAATGAAGGCATCATCGTTATCGCCGCTACCAACCGCGCTGACGTGCTCGATAAGGCTTTGTTGAGACCGGGCCGTTTCGACAGGCAAGTTCAAGTCGGTTTACCGGACATCAAAGGCCGCGAGCAAATTTTAAGAGTGCACGGCGCCAAAGTCCCGCTGGCCGAAGATGTGAATATCAACGATCTGGCCCGCGGCACACCCGGATTTTCCGGTGCCGAATTGGCCAACCTGATCAATGAAGGCGCTTTGTTTGCTGCTCGTAACAAAAAGCGCGTCGTGACCATGAACGATTTGGATAAAGCCCGCGACAAAATGATTATGGGTGTGGAAAAACGCACCATGGTCATGACCAAGGAAGACTTGTTGATGACGGCTTACCACGAAGCCGGCCACGCCATCGTCGGTCGCAATGTGCCTGAACATGATCCTGTCTACAAAGTCAGCATCATGCCGCGCGGCGGAGCTTTGGGTATCACCATGTTCTTGCCGGAGCGCGACCAGTACAGCGCTTCCAAGGATAAGTTGGAAAGCCAGATCGCCAGTTTGTTCGGTGGCCGGGTAGCAGAAGCCTTGATTTACGGTAAAAACAAAGTCACCACCGGCGCGTCCAACGACATCATGCGGGCTACGCAATTGGCTAGAAACATGGTCACCAAGTGGGGATTATCAGACCGTTTAGGTCCCATGGATTACGGCGATAGCGAAGGCGGCTATATGGGTCCGCAATCCAAGCCGATGTCCGAAAAAATGGCCCAAACTATTGATGAAGAAGTGCGGGCGGTGATCGATGCTAACTACAACCGCGCCGAAGCTATTCTGAAAGAAAACATCGAAGTGTTGCACAACATGGCTCAAGCCTTAATGGATTGGGAAACCATCGATAAGTATCAGATTGACGAACTGTTACAAGGTAAAAAACTTGCACCACCGGAACCCGAAGTAGAAGAACCCAAATCGTTTGAAGAGATTGAAGACTCAATAAACGAAGAAACCGGCGGTCACCTGGATCAAGGACAAATATTGGCGTCCTAAAAGTCCTCCTCTATGTACCCTCCAAACGCTGTACTCCTGGAGGGTATCTTTTTTTCAGAGGTAGCAATATGCATACTCAATCGATAACCACAAAAACCATGAATTTCCTGCAATTGTTGTTGCAGATTAATTTTAATGCAGCGGTGATTTTATTATTGATCAGCGGTGCAGCCACCATATTCGGCAATACCCTGTTTTTTGAAGATAACAGCGACTTGTACGGTCCATTGGCAAACAATATGCGGTTAATGATGTTTTATTTGTGCTTAATCCAAATCGCAGCGTACAGTTTTTATAAATTAAGCAACAGCCCGGAAGCATTGGCGGCGTTAGGGGTTTTTCTGCTGCTATTAATCGGCTCCCTGGAGTTTTACTGCTCGATTAATCAAATTGAAATCGACGAAAACTACCGGCAATTATTTATTTATTCGGGCTTATCGCACCTGCTTTATGGCGGCTGCGCGGCCATGCGCCACCAGCAAAACTAGAGATTGGTAATTTTCCGGTAGAAAGCGGGCTAGAATTAGACATAAAAAGCCGAAGCGCCTGACGGTGATTTAATTGCACAGATTTAAATACCGTTTTATTGGCTTTACCTGTCCAGAAAAATAATAACAACGCTGAGCAGAAAGCTCCGCGAGGGGGAACATCAAATGCACATCAAATTTCCGTTTGACTCACACAAGCCCATTGCCGGCGAGGCCTGCATCGATATAGACAAACCTGTCGACGATGTTTTTCATTATGTTGGTGAAAATTTTTTTGAAAACTATCCGAAATGGGCTGTGGAAGTAGTCGATTTTGAACCTCTCGACGGCAAGGAAGTATTCATCGGCGCCAAGGCCAAGCAAATTCGTAACGACAACAACGGCGAAATAGAATCGGTTTTTGAAATTACTGAATATCAACCCAAATCCAAGCTGATCTTTCAAGGATTGACCCAACCTTACAAGCATAGCTATCTGCTCGAAGCCATTCAAGAAGATCGTCAACCTACCCGCTTGACGTTTCGTTTTGAGTTCTTGGAGTTGGAGGTATTTATGCGGCCTTTTGAAAAATTAATTCGTTGCGCGATCGAAGACGGTGCGGAAAACACCGTCGAAAACATCAGAAATTTAATATTAGTAGAATGCAACTAGCATTTACAAACTCATAATTATTATAAAACCCGGAGTTTAACCATGGCTTTTATTGTTGAAAAAGATAGCGGACTGATTCCGCAAGTACTTTCCGCTATTTTGGACGAATGCGTCAACGGCGTCACGCTAGCCGACCCTGACATTGAAGACGCGCCGATTATCTATGCCAATAAGGCATTTGAACGTTTAACCGGATATAGCCATGACGAGATCATCGGCCACAACTGCCGGTTTTTGCAAGGTGAAGACAGAGAGCAAGATGCGCGTTTTAAAATTGTGGAAGCTATGAAAAACCACGAAACAGTGGAAGTCACCTTAAGAAACTATAAAAAAGACGGCACTTTATTCCACAATCATTTGAAAATAACCCCGCTATTGGATAAGAAAAATAGAGTCATTTATTATCTGGGCGTGCAATACGACATTACCCAACAAATAAATGCCAATAACGAAATAAAGGAATTGACAAATTTATTAAACGCGATTCAAGGAAATTAAAAAACCGTTCGATAAATAGCTCATTACTGGGGACTTCCATGAACACCACTGCAAATAGCCAAGGCGACAGTAGCCTATTTTTTAACGAAGCCTTATTCGGCTTAGCGATACTGGCTTTCGTGCTGTTGCTGGTCATAGAGAAAACCAAACCTTATCGGCCATTCCCGGCCAAAACCTATAAAGAGTCGTTTGTCACCAATACTACGGCTTTCTTGGTCAACAATTTAATCTTAACCGCGCTCCGAGCCTCATCCTTATTTCTGGTAGCGCAACAATTCGCCAGTTACGGCTTATTAAGCGGCCTGAGTAACGGTCCGCTTAAATGGATTCTGGCGTTTGCTTTTTTTGATTTGGCCATTTATCTGTGGCATTACGCCAGCCATCGGTCCGAATACTTATGGCGCTTTCATAAAATTCACCACAGCGATAAATGCTTTAACGTTTCCACCGGTTTTAGATTTCATGTTTTCGATTTATTTCTGGAAATAATTTACAAATGTATATTCGTGGTAGTAATCGGCGTGGATGCTTATCTAGTGCTTTCCATCGAAATTATCGAGTTATTTTTCATCTTTTTTCATCACGGCAACATTCGCGTCCCCAACGAAACCGCCATATCCCAAATTATTATCACCCCTTCCCTGCACCGCACTCACCATTCCACTTTGCGTTCGGAACATGACAGCAATTACGGCATAGTGCTGGCGATTTGGGACCGGATGTTTGGAACCCGCAAGGAATTGGTACCCGCCAATATAGGATTGGATTTGATTGAAGCCGAGAATTTTATTCAATTGTTTTCTCTGGCATTTATTACCGAACGTAAAATCCGCCAATTGATGGGCTGGATTCCGAAAGGCAAAAAATAGTGGGACTTCTTCTATAAGTTACCGGTAATCAAGCCATGATTATAAAAACAATAAAAAATATCCCCGGCAGTGAAATTACCGATCCCCTGGTTTTTCAGCAACGCCGTACCCTCATCAAAGCGATGGCGGCGATGATGCTGACCGGCACCAGCATCCGCACCGGCTGGGCCGACGACTCAAAACCACTTTGGAGCGCCGCACCCAAAAGCCCGTTCTCAGCACCTGAGTTGGTGGTGACACCAGCGACAGCCGCAAAAAATTACAATAACTACTACGAATTGGCCTTCAACAAAGAAGACCCCGCCAGTCTGGCCCAAAGCCTGCGCATAGATCCCTGGTCCGTGGAGATCGGCGGTGAAGTGGAAAAACCCGGCATCTACCAGTTGGAAGATATTCTGAGCCGGCACACCTTACAGGAATACATCTATCGTTTCCGGTGCGTCGAAGCCTGGTCCATGGTAGTACCCTGGGTGGGCTTTGCGCTGGGCGATTTACTGAAAGCCGCCAAGCCTTTATCAAACGCCAAGTTCGTAAAGCTCACCTCGGTTCAACAACCGGACACCATGCCCAAGCAACGCGGCAAGGTCATGCTGGATTGGCCCTATGTCGAAGGTTTGCGTATCGACGAAGCCATGCATCCCTTGACCATACTGGCGGTGGGTATGTACGGCGACATTTTGCCCAAGCAAAACGGCGCGCCGCTGCGTTTGGTAGTGCCCTGGAAATACGGCTTTAAAAGCATCAAGGCCGTCGTCAAAATAGAACTGCTGAAAAGGCCGCCGATTAGCAGTTGGAACAAGTTTGCGCCCAACGAATACGGCTTTTACGCCAACGTCAATCCGGACGTGCCGCATCCGCGCTGGAGCCAAAATAGCGAGCGGCTATTGGGCAGCGGCTTTTTTACCCCCCGCCGGCAAACCGAATTATTTAACGGGTATGGCGAACAGGTCGCTCACCTTTATCGTGATATGGATTTGAGGCATTTTTTCTAATGATTATGCAAATTAATAATTTGCGGTCTTTAACCATCGCGGTGTGTTTTATCCCGCTGCTTTGGGTCGTTTTCGATATTGCCTTCGATAATCTGGGCTCAAATCAAATGCAAGCCCTACATATTCGTTTAGGTGACTGGGCCTTGCGGTTTTTATGGATAACCCTGGCGATTACTCCCGTACAAACCGTCACAAAATGGCGCGGCATGACCGAGTATCGGCAATTATTCGGTTTATATGCTTTTTTTTACGCCAGCCTGCACGTCCTGGTTTATTTAGCAGTTGACCAGGTTTTTGCCTGGCGAATAATTGGTATCGATATTCTCGAAAGCTCGTATATCTGGTTCGGATTGATTGCCTACATTATTGTTTTTTCGTTGGGCATTACCTCCTCTAAAGCGTCCAAAAAGCTCTTGGGCAAGAGTTGGAAAAAACTGCATCGATTTATTTACATAGCAGCCGGCGCGGCAATGATTCATTATTTCTGGCAACTTAAAGGGAATCTGGCAGAGCCCTTATTTTATTTGCTGCTGATATTTATGCTGTTGGGTTTTCGCGCAGTAATCTGGTTTAAAAATAAGCAGTTAAGTCAAATGATGATTCCGAAAGGCCGCGCATCCACCGATACCGAAGCCGATTAACCCACCAAGCCCTGAACAGACGCTAGGGTTTAGTCTTATTAGTTTCCGGAGCAGAACTTATGAACACGAACTCGATTTTAATTAGCGGCGGCACCGGCTTTCTGGGCAGTGCGCTTACTAAACAACTAATCCAAAAAAACTATGCGGTGACGATCCTAAGCCGTAGCGCCGAAAAAGTGTTCGCCACATTCGGCAACAGCGTTCAAGCGGTTAGCTCGATCACCGACTTACCGGATGCCGGCACTTTCAAAGCAGTGGTCAATCTGGCCGGTGCGGGCATTTTCGATCAACGCTGGACCGAGCCACGCAAACAGCTATTGCGCGATAGCCGCATTAAATTAACCAAACAATTGGTGGCCTGGATAGCATCAGCCACCCAACCCGCACCAGTACTGGTAAGCGGCTCGGCTATCGGCGTTTACGGCGATCAAGGCGACAAATTCCTCACTGAAAACAGCGCGAGCATTGCCGATTTCTCCCAACAGTTGTGCGCCGATTGGGAATCCGCAGCCTTAGAAGCGGAAAAATTCGGCAGCCGGGTCTGCCTGATACGCACCGGCTTGGTGCTGGGTGATAATGGTGGCATACTGAAACGCATGTTGTTGCCGTTTCGTTTGGGGTTAGGCGGCCGCCTGGGGAATGGCAAGCAATGGATGTCCTGGATTCATCTGCACGACTGGCTGGCTATTGTCGAAGCGATGATAGAACAACCGGCAATGCGCGGCCCATACAACGCCACAGCCCCCGAACCGGTCAACAACCAACAATTCAGTGCCAGCCTGGCCAGCGTGCTTAAGCGGCCGCTGCTAATGCCGATACCGGAAGCGCCCCTTAAATTATTGCTGGGCGAAATGGCGGCGCTAGTCTTGGGTAGCCAGCGCGTGCTGCCGGAGCGGTTACTGGCGCAAGGCTTTGCATTTAAATATTCACAGCTGGATACCGCATTGCGCGATATTTTGCATAAACCCTAGATTTAAAAACGGGCATCTTTATGTTGATCGACAGTCTTTCCCTGCTATTTGCCTTTACCTCGTTCGTCACCTGGTACGAAACCCTGTTGATCGCCCTCGCCCTGGGCGCGCTGGTATTTTATCTGACCCCCTCCCCGGCCCAGGAATGGGAAGAACGCACGCCGGCCACGCTATATTTTTACCTGCAATGGAGCTGGCTAGGTTACCTGCGGTTAAAAGACGCGTTCTATCCGTTTTTTATCCTGTATAACGCCGTACTGTTTTTCATCGACTATCGCATTAACGAAGGCAACTTCACCGTCGCCAGCTGGGTGACTATTCATATTATTATGGCCATGCCGCTGATTTACTGGACCGGCGCCGTGTGGCGTTGCTCCGACAAAGGCGCCAGCAGAGTTTGGGCCGCCGTGGCGCGACTGATGACGGTAGCGGCATATTTCGATTTGCTGCTGCGCTGGGTGATTTATCAGTATTACCCCAATATATTGTTTAATTGCCAACAAATGATTATTCATTGGGGCGACTGTTGAGCCGATGGCTAAAAAAACCTACAAAACCTCGCTGTTCATTTTCCGCCGCGATTTACGCCTGGAAGATAACACCGCTCTGAACGCCGCACTAAACCAGTCCGGGCAAGTCATTGCCTGCTTTATCTTCGATCCCCGGCAAATCCAAACCCATCCTTACCAAAGCACGCCAGGCTTGCAATTCATGCTGGAGTCGCTGAGCGATTTGCAGCAACAACTGCAACAGCAAGGCGCCCTGCTTTACATTTTCAACGCTCAGCCGGCGCATCTGCTCCAGCCTTTGAAGCAGGACTTAGGCATCGAAGCGGTATTTGTCAATCGCGACTACAGTCCGTTCAGCCGGCAACGTGACAACGAACTGCGCGAACAATGCAAAACACTGCATCTGGCTTTTCACAGCCAAGCCGATTTGCTGCTGACAGAACCGGAGCAAAGTTTAAGAAGCAACGGCAAGCCTTATCAAGTATTCACCGCGTTTCATCGGCAAGCCAGACTCCAGCCGGTATCGCCTCCGCAGCGCTTGGCACCGGGTAAACTATCGGCAAAAGCCTATGCCGGCCACAAACCGGAGCTGCTACAGCAACTGCAACAGCCGCACCAAAACGCGCTACCCGGTGGCCGACACGCGGCACTGGATCGATTAGCCATCATCGGCAACTGCAAAAACTACCTCGCCGTCCGCGATTTTCCGGCCATGGCCGCTACCAGCCAACTGTCGGCTTATTTAAAGTTCGGCTGCTGCTCGGTGCGCGAGGCTTTTTCCAGCATCCAAGCCGAACTCGATCCCGACCATCCCTTACTCCGGCAGCTGTATTGGCGGGATTTTTTCACCCATATCGGCTTTCATTTTCCGCATGTATTCGGTCACGCCTTTGATAGACGTTACGACGGCTTGCTTTGGCGCAACGGCCAAGAAGACTTTTGGGCCTGGGCCAACGGCCAAACCGGCTTTCCGATTGTGGACGCGGCCATGCGCGAATTGAACCAAACCGGCTGGATGCATAACCGCTTGCGGATGATCGTTGCCTCGTTTTTGGTCAAGGATTTACACGTCTCCTGGCGCTGGGGCGAACGTTATTTTGCCCAACGTCTGTTAGATTACGACCCTTGCGTCAATAACGGCAACTGGCAATGGGCCGCCTCGACCGGCTGTGACGCGCAACCGTATTTCCGGATCTTCAATCCCTGGCTACAGCAGAAAAAGTTCGATCCGCAATGTGTGTATATCAAGACCTGGATTCCGGAGTTGCAACGCTTCCCGGCAGAAGTCATCCACAAATGGGAAAAGCATCCGCAAGCCGGCGACTACCCTCGGCCAAGAGTTGACCACGGCTTACAAAGCCAGCTAATCAAAGCCCAATTCAAAGCCCTGGGCAATACCCCGGCGCCAGCGGAGTAAACCATGCGTTATCTACCCATATTATTATTGAGCTTGCTATGCGCCTGCACCGACATCCCGGAAGGCGTGAAAGTGATAGACGGCTTCGAATTGAACCGCTATCTGGGCACCTGGTACGAAATCGCCCGCCTCGATCACAGCTTCGAGCGCGGCCTGACGGACATCAGCGCGGAATACAGCCTGCGCGATGACGGCGGCGTCAAAGTGTTAAACAGCGGCTACGACGCCGAGCAAGGCCAACGAAAAATCGCCGAAGGCAAAGCTTACTTCATCGACAAACCGGACATCGGTCGCCTGAAAGTGTCTTTCTTTGGACCGTTTTACGGGGCGTATAACATCATTGCATTGGATAAAACCACTTACAGCTATGTGATGATCGCCGGCCCGGATCGCGATTATTTATGGATACTGGCCCGCAGCCCGGAGTTGGAACCGAGCATCCAAAAAGATTTAATTGAACAAGCCAAAACCCTGGGTTTTGCCACTGACAAACTGATTTTTGACCAACACCCCAAGCAATAACAGGATTAAGTATGCAGAAAATTTCGGTGGGCATCAGCGCCTGTTTGTTAGGCCAAGAAGTGCGCTACGACGGCGCGCATAAATATCACAGCTACATCGAACGCACGCTGGGCCAATACTTCGAATTTAGAGCGTTCTGTCCGGAAGTCGAAGCCGGTTTGGGCATCCCCCGCCCCTGCGTACAGTTGCGGGAAACCCCGGACGGCATTCGTTGCGTCGGCGTGAAGGATCATAGTTTCGACGTGACGGAACGCTTGAAACAGGCCTCCGCCCGGCAACACGATTGGCTGGGCGGCTTGTGCGGCTACATTCTGAAAAAAGATTCGCCCAGCTGTGGCATGACCCGCGTCAAAATTTATAAAAACGACATCCCCGCGCGGCAAGGCACCGGCATTTTTGCCGACTATTTACAGCGCACTTTCCCTAGCCTGCCGGTGGAAGAAGAAGGCCGGCTGGGTGATCCGGGCCTGCGGGAAAACTTTATCCAGCGCGTGTTTGTGATGCGCCGCTGGCGCGACTTATGCGAGCAGGGTTTAACAGCGCATGGTTTGATTACCTTTCACAGCCGGCATAAATTGATCGCGATGAGCCACGAGCAAAACCAGGCCCGCGAGCTGGGAAGAATTATTGCCGGCGTCACTAACGCAGACATTGAAAACACCGCCGCTGCCTATATCACAGCCTTGATGACTTGTCTGAAAATCGTCGCCACCCGCGGCAACCATGTCAATGTCTTGCAACACATCCAGGGCTATTTAAAGCACAAGCTGGACAGCGACGACAAACAGGAACTGGTGGAAACCATCGAAAACTATCGAATCGGTTTATTGCCGCTGATCGTGCCGCTCACCCTGCTCCGCCATCATTTCCGCAGAGAGCCGGATGACTTTATCGACAACTCCTATTACATGCTGCCGCATCCGGCGGAACTGTCGTTGCTGAACAGTATTTAGCCGCTATTGCAGTTGCTCCCGCTCGCGCTGATAGGCGTCGTAACTTTGCCGCCGTTCGCAATCGTTAGCCATGGCTTTTTGGCACTGCAATTGTCCGGCGTTCTGCAGCACATGATAGCCAAGCCGCTGCGGCCAGTCCGCACTGCAAGCGCTGCACAAGCCCAACACCCAGGGCACACAGCTTATGGCTTTGATTCTTCGCATAATCCCGCCTCCACGTCCTCTGTATAAAAGACCCCTAGTTTAATCCTTGCCGCAAAAACGGTGGTGCCTGTCAGCAAACAGTCATTGACGAGATATTGGAACTGCTGCCTCACCCAAGACAGCTCTACCCCTAAATCATCTTTACAAGTTACCGGTTTTTGTTAAATTTTAATTTCAAGGTTGATCGTTTGAGGTATTCGGAAGGTAGGTCTTAAAACCGGAATTAATAAAATCCTGTTGAAATTGTTCCGCGCTCACGGGTCTGCTAAACATGTAGCCCTGCAGCGAATCGCATTTTTGCTCAGTTAGAAAGGATAATTGACCCTTGGTTTCCACCCCTTCGACCACGACCGACAAGTTAAGCTCATGGGCCAGAGCGGTGATGGCCCTGACAAGGGTTTTACTGCCGTCGTCGCCAGGAAGATCAATCACAAAGGATCGATCTATTTTGACGCTTTGTATCGGAAATCGGCGCAGGTAGGTCAAGCTGGAATAACCTGTACCAAAATCGTCGATGCTGAGCCGCACCCCAAGCCCTTGAAACTGATGCAATACCTGCAGCGTGTTCTCGGGATCTTGCATAATTGCCGATTCGGTGATTTCAAGCTCCAGCGCGCTGGGATTAAGGCCGGTTTCGGCCAGCGTTCGTTTTACTGTTTGAAACAGGTTGGTATCGAGGAATTGGCGCGCCGATACGTTCACGGCTACACCGCCGAATGGCCCATCATTTTCAATCCAGGTTTTGGCTTGTAAACAGGCCTCACGCAACACCCAGGCACCAATAGGCACGATCAGTCCGGTTTCTTCCGCCACGGTAATGAATCGGTCCGGATACACCAAGCCCCATTCCGGATGCTGCCAACGCACCAGCGCTTCCGCGCTGACCACCACGCCGCTGCCGGTACAGACCTGAGGCTGATAATGCAGCCGTAATTCATCATGGGCTAAGGCATGCCTCAGACCCCGTTCCACCTTCATGCGTTCGATCGATTTTTCAGTCATTTCCAGGGTATAAAACTGAAAGTTGTTTTTACCGCGGTCCTTGGCCAAATACATGGCCGTGTCGGCGTTCATTAACAGCGAATGGCTGTCTTTGCCGTCGTCGGGATGAATACTGATACCAATGCTGGCGGTGACCACAAGATCATTGCCTTCCAAGGTAAACGGCTGGGTGAGGATGTCCAGGGTCTTTTGGGCAATTCTGGCCACATCGTCGATTTGATTGATGTCGCTCAGCAACACGATAAACTCGTCACCGCCCAACCGAGCCAGAATATCGTTCGAGCGCACCGAGGCTCTCAGGCGGTCGCTGACGGCTTGCAGCAATAAATCGCCCAAGCGGTGACCCAGCGTATCGTTGATCAACTTGAAGCGATCCAAATCCAGATACATCACGGCCAATTTACGGTTATGCCTTTGACCGGTCGATAATGCTTGAGTAAGGCGATTATGAAACTGGTCGCGATTCAGTAACCCGGTCAAGGGGTCGTGATTGGCCAGATAGATCAATTGCTGTTCGGCGTATTTACGGTTGGAAATATTCTGAATTTGCACAATGAAATACTGCGGCTCGCCGCCGGCAGTGCGAACCAGCGAGGCGCTGATCATAGTCCAAATGGTCTTGCCGACCATTTTATGAAGGCACTCCACCTCGATCTGAAACGTCGGCAGTACGTCGGTTACCAATTGCCGCAAGTAAAGGTTTATTACTTTATCATGATGGTCTGCATGCGTGAGTATTTGCAGATTGGAGCCCAGCAACTCATCCCGCGTGTAACCAAAAATTTCACAGAGGGCATTATTGACTTGCAGGAAACTGCCGTCCAGGGCTATCAGCGCCATGCCGATAGCGGCCAATTCGAATGAGCTATGGAAACGTTCTTCGCTTTCCCGCAGTAAATGTTCCATTTGCCGACGGGCGGTGATGTCCCGAAATACCATTACAGCACCCAACAAGGTTCCATCGTCATCGAGTATCGGGGCGGCGCCGTCGTCCACCGGAATTTCCAAGCCTGACTGACTAACGAACAAAGTGGGGCAGTCAATGCCGGTCACGGTCCGATTCTGTAATGTACTGAGGACCGGGTTTTCAATGACACTGCGGCTCGACTCGGCTATCAGCGTCATGAGTTCGCTGACCCGTTTACCTTTGGCTTGTTCCAGACTGTGTTCCGTTATCGTTTCGGCCACTGGATTCATAAACCGGATGACCCCTTCAGCGTCGGTGGCAATGACGGCGTCACTGATACAGTGCAGGGTTTTGCCAAACCACTGTTCGCTTTCCTTCAGCTTGCGTTCCAACTGATACTTATACAAAGCGACTTCGATGGAAGCGTGCAGTTCATCCGGCCGGAACGGCTTGATCAAATAGCCGTATGCGCCTGTGGCTTTCGCGCGCAACAAGGTGGCCGGGTCGCTATAAGCTGTCAGAAAAATCACGGGAATATGCAGAGACTCCGTGATGGCATGCGCCGCGCTGATACCGTCCATCTCGCCTTTCAACACAATATCCATCATGACTAAATCGGGCTTATGCTCATTGGCCAGCGTAATGGCTTGGCCTCCCGAAAAAGCAGTCGCGACCACCTCATAGCCGAAACCTTCCAACTGCCTACGAATATCCATGGCAATAATGCCTTCATCCTCGACGATCATAATTCTACTGGCTAACATGCGGAGCCCCTCCCGCTTAACAAGTTTTAGTAAAACGCAGAGTAAAGGTGGATCCGTTTGTCCGATCCAGGCTCATCTGTCCCATGAGTTGATTGGTCAAGGTATCAACCAATTGCAGACCCAGCGAGCTGCTTTTTTTGAAATCCATTTCGCTGGGAAGGCCGATGCCGTTATCGGAGATTATCAGGATGTATTCGCCTTGCTCCTGTGTGAAAGCAATGCCGATTTCGCCGCGCCGATCTCCGGGAAATGCGTACTTAATGGCATTGGACAGTAATTCGTTGATGATCAGGCCGCAGGGTATCGCGGTATCGACATCGAGAAACACATTGTCTATCTTCATGTTGAGCTTGAGCTTGTCGGAATATGCGCCGTAGCCGAACAGCAAATTGTCGGATAGGCTACGAATGTATTCGTTGAAATCTATCCTGGCCAAGTCTTTGGATTGATAAAGTTTTTCATGTAACAAGGCCATGGCTTTGATGCGATCAGCACTTTGTTTGAGTAAATCGGCGGTCTCCGGACTCGTTACATTGCCGGCTTGGAGGTTGATCAGGCTGGACACCACCTGTAGGTTATTCTTGACCCGGTGATAGACCTCCTTAAGCAACATTTCTTTCTCGTTGAGGGTTTGTTTCAGCTTATCGTGGGCACTCTGGCGCTCGGTAATGTCAACGATGGAGCTGAGGACGATGATGCCGTTATCGTCATCGATCAGACCCAGGCCGATTTCGACCGGAAATTCGGTGCCGTCCTTGCGTAGCCCGTACAGATCGCGTCCGGCTCCCATCGGCCTCGAAACCGGATCGGCTAGGTAGGCCCGGCGGAAACCGACATGTCCGTCGCGAAATCGCTCGGGAATCAACATCTCCACCATTTGCCCGATCAGTTCGGTTCGCGCGTAACCGAACGATGCTTCCGTTTGCGCATTCACCATCACGATGGTGCCGGACTCATTCACCATCACGATGGCATTCGGCGCCGACTCCACCGCTTGCCGGAATCGTTGTTCCAGGCGCTTGCGCTCGGTAATGTCGACGATCGAACTGAGCACCAGGGTTTCTTCATGGCTTTCGATCAGACCCAGGCCGATTTCGACCGGAAATTCGGTACCGTCCTTGCGTAGCCCGTACAGATCGCGTCCGGCCCCCATAGGCCTAGAAACCGGATCGGCAAGATAGGCCCGGCGGAAACCGATATGTCCGCCGCGAAAACGTTCCGGAATCAACATCTCCACCCTCTGCCCAATCAGTTCGGTTCGCGCGTAACCGAACGAGGCTTCCGTTTGCGCATTTACCATAACAATGGTGCCGAACTCATTCACCATCACGATGGCATTCGGCGCCGACTCCACTGCTTGCCGCAACCGCTCCTCACGTTGTTTATGTTCGGAAATATTGTCATGGATTACGATAAGCCGGGCTAAGTTCTGGTCGGGAAACAGGATGACTTTCCCTGCAAACCAGAGCTGACCGGAACCGGTGCAATATGGATATTCAAGCGAAAAACGGGATAAAGTGCCGTTCAAAACCGACCTAATACCCTCTGCGAACACCTTTCCGCCTCTATCGTTGGTCAGCCCGGTGTCCAGCAGGGCCAGATAATTTTGTCCGGGTTGAAGGCTTGCTTTATCCCCGGCGTATGCCTGATCGAAATCAAGCCAAGGCCTGCTGACTTTCAAGATATTGGCAGCTCCATCCAACACACAGTATTGTTTTGACAAGGAATCCAATATGGCGCCGTTAAAATGTTCGGCGTTGTGTGCTGTATCTTGCCGGCCCAAGTCAGCCGGCAAGGCTTGGGCCGTGGGTTTTTCCAGGATGTCCGACCGGCTTTTTTCCTTCTGTCTGCGCGCCAAGGCTGCACCGACTTGGCGAGCAAGAAGCTTGAGGCCCTCAAGTTGATTGACGCTTAACGCTCGTTGCACAACGTCGAACACACAAAGTACGCCTAATGCTTCACCAGTGGGAATTAGAATCGGGCTGCCCGCATAGAAACGGATATGCGGCTCGGAAACCACTAGGGGATTGGCCGCGAAGCGACTGTCATGCTCGAGATGCGGTACAACCAACACATCCAGGTGTGATAGGGTTGGTGTACCGAATCCGCAGTCTCTGGGTTGTTCGCTGGCCGCTATGCCCTTTTTGGCTTTGAACCACTCGCGGTCACTATCGACCAGTGTGATCACCGCAAAAGGCGTATCGCACATTAGTGCCGCCAGCCGGACAATGTCGTCAAAGTTTGATTCGGGGGGCGTGTCGAGGATGCAGCATTCGTGCAGCTTTTGTATCCGCAGAGTTTCAGCTTTCGATTCAAGCATAGCGAGTACCCCACCTCGGTTTAGACACTAGGCCTAATCATAATCTATAATTCAAAGTCAGGTGCTAATGTCGGTAAGGTAAAAATAGTCTCCTGGGGAACATGCGGGCAGTCCGCCGAATGGCATTCATTATCGGTTTTTGTGCTACAAAAAACTTTTATTTGCCAAAGTTACGCGGCTTATTTCATGATCATTAGATGAAAAATCCCGTTATCCGAGAGTAAGCGAAATTGGCTGTCCCGATCAGTTGGTTTTTTTCAGCAGTTGCTCAGCTTCCGAAGCCGGCAACGGTCGGCTAAAGAAATAACCCTGAATTTCATCGCAGCCATTCCGCGCCAAAAAATCCATCTGTGCCTGTGTTTCAACCCCTTCGGCTACCACTTTAAGTTTAAAGTTGTGCGCCATCGCAATAATGGTCAACACTAAAGTAACATCGCCCTCTCCCAGCGGAATATCGTTGATAAATGCCTTGTCTATTTTAAGATTATCGAAGGGAAATCGTTTTAAGTAGCTCAAACTTGAATAACCCGTACCAAAATCGTCCATGGAAATGCGAATGCCGATATTCTTTAGCCGGGTCAAAGTAATGGCTACATTATCCGGGTCTTGCATCACCGCGCCTTCGGTTATCTCCAAATCCAGAAAACTCGCGTCCAATCCACTTTGCCGTAAAACACGGGTAATAGTTTGATCAAACGTGGGACTATGCAACTGCTTGGGTGAAACATTGATCGCCATATTGATGGCGGGTAGTCCCGCCAACTGCCAAGCTTTAGCTTGCAAACAGGCCGTATGCAACACCCATTCGCCTATCGGCAGAATCAAGCCGGTATCTTCCGTCAATGGAATGAAGTGATCGGGGGGAATCAAGCCCTTTTCCGGATGGTTCCAGCGCAGCAAAGCCTCCATGCCGCTAATTTGTTCACTATGCAAATCGAACTTGGGTTGATAATAGACGACAAATTGCTCCAATCGTAAAGCTTGGCGCAAGTCTTCCTCCAGCATCAAACGCTGCATAAGGCGTTGGTTAAACGCTTGAGTATAAAAACTAAAGCTATTCCTACCCTTATCCTTAGCGTCATACATGGCGGTATCCGCATGCTGAAGCAGGGTCTCTTTGTCCGCCCCGTCTGCAGGATAAAAACTGATGCCGATACTTACCCCCCCATGCAGGGTGTGCCCATTGAGCTGTAGAGGCTGCGAGATTTCGGTAATGATTCGCGCCGCGATCAAAGCAGCATCATCGGTTTTAGCGATGCTTGGACATACACAGACAAATTCATCGCCGCCATATCGCGCTACGCTATCGCAAGCTCGGACGCAATTCAGCAGTCGCCCGGCAATGATTTTTAGGAACTCATCCCCCACCGAATGTCCCATCGTGTCATTGATGACTTTAAAGTCATCGAGATCCATAAAAAACAGGCAGAATACTTTGTGCTCGCGTTGCGCGGTACTGATGGCGTTATTTAGACGATCATTAAGAAGATTGCGATTGACCAGCCCGGTTAGATCATCATAGTTGGCTCGATATTCCAACTGTGCCTGGTTGGATTTGAATTCGGTAATATCGTCGACGATGGCGACAAAGTGCGTCACTTCATCGTTGGCGTTTTTGATTGGCGCGATAGCCAGTTCATTCCAGAACAACGAGCCATCCTTGCGATAATTACGGATAACGGCATAGCCGGTTGTCTTCCGGCGAATTGCAATTCGGAGACTCTCCAAGCCAGGCTGATCATGATCCTCGCCCAGCAGAAACGAAAGGTTTCGGCCAAGTACTTCCGCTTTGTCGTAACCGGTAATGCGTTGAAACGCCGGGTTGGCATAAACAAGGGGATTGCCGGCTTGTCTGGCATCGGTAATGGTGATGCCATTGCGTGCAGCTTCAATGGCTTGATTGTGGAGCAACAGGGTTTTATTGGCTTGCGCCAGCTCTGCTGTACGTTGTTCGACTTTTTCTTCCAGATGTTCGTTGATGGCTTTCAGTGCATCGTTCTGTTGCCGGATGATAGCCGATAAGCGTTCCTGTTCTTCACGCAAACGTTTTTCTTGCAGTGCGTTATGAATCAATAGTTTTAATTCTTCGCCATTCCAGGGTTTCGTGCAATAACTGTAAATCCGGCCTTTGTTGACCGCTTGGATAGTCGATTCTAAATCGGCATAGCCTGTTAACAATATACGCACGGTATCCGGCCATCGCTCAAATGCTTGAGCGAAAAATTCGGCGCCGCTCATTGTCGGCATCCGCATATCGCAAACAATTAAGTCAACCGTATGCTCGCGCAAAACCGTCAAGCCCTCCGCACCGCCCTCCGCAAGATAAAGCGTGTAATTTTCATTCCGAAACAGTCGATGCAAGGCTTTGAGCACATTGGTGTCATCATCGACAAACAGTAAAGCCGCCCGCCGATCATTAGTCATTGGTGATGGCGGCAAATTCATAAGTCGACCGGCTGTTCTTTTTTTGGCAATACCACGCGAAAGGTGGTGCCTTCGCCGATCCGGCTGTCTACCTTAATTTCGCCCTGGTGCTTTTTAACGATGCTGTAGGAAACGGACAGCCCTAATCCCGTTCCTTTGCCCACCGGTTTGGTGGTAAAGAAAGGGTCGAAAATTTTATTGGCGTGCTCGGGCAAAATACCTTGCCCCGTATCGCTGACCTCAACCCAAAGGGTGCCGTTTTCGCTGCCGGTACGGATGGTGATCGTACCTTCCTTTTCAATGGCGTGGGCGGCGTTGACCAGCAAATTCATAAATACTTGATTCAACTGATGCGGCAAACACCAGGCACGCGGGATGTCCCCGTATGCTTTGACCACACGGGCTTTGTATTTGATTTCGTTATTGACGATATTCAGTGTGCTATCCAGGCAGTCGTGCAAATTCGTCCATTGCCACTCGTCGGCACCGCCAGCATGCGAAAAATCCTTGAGATCCTGAACGATTTTTTTGACGCGCGACGCCCCCTCGTGAGACTCAACCAATAAATCGAGCACATCGGTTTTTAAAAAAACCAGATCGATTTGCTGCTTGAAATCCTGAATTTGCCGAAGTTGTTCGCCGTCGGCGCATTCCCCCTCAGTTTTTTCATATTTTTCCACCAACGCCAGCAAATCTTCCACGTAGGTTTTCAATGAAGTGAGATTGGAGTTGATATAGCCGATAGGATTGTTGATTTCATGCGCGACACCCGCCGCCAATTGGCCGATAGAAGACATTTTTTCGGACTGTACCAATTGCTGCTGGACTTCTTGTATGGTGTCGAGGGCTGTCTGTAATTCCTGATTGCGCTGTTTCAGCAAGTCTTCGGCATTTTTATGCTGGGTAATATCCACAGTGATGCCGTCGATGCGTACCGGTGAGCCGGCATCATCGCAAACAGCGCACATGCGATGAAACAACCAACGAAGCCCGCCATCGGGGCGGTGAATACGATAGATGACTTTCTGGATACTGTTAGTCTTTAAATCGGCCAGACTGGCTTCCACCTGCTTTCTATCAATCGGGTCAATAATATTCAGCCATAGCTGCGGATCATTTAAAAAATCCTCGACCGGCCGACCGGATACCTCAGTGGCGGCCTTGTTGAGATACAGCAATTTCATCGTGACCGGCTCCATCGACCAGACCACGCTATCCAGTGAATTTAAAATGTCGTTGAGGCGTTTTTCCGACTCATTCAAGCGTTTGTGAGCCTCTATTAATTGCTGGTTGGCATTGGCATAGCGTTGATTTGCGTTGGCAAGCTGCTGGATGCGCTTGCGTTGATCACCATGTAACCTAATGTTGTCGATCACGAGCGTGATCGGATTAACTAATTTTTGTCCGTGGTCTAAATCCGCTCCCGTGTAACTACACTCATCGTTAAAACTGTTGACCGATAATGCGCCAATCAAGCGCTGGCCTATCTGCAATGGCCAGCACATGGAGGCAACCGGTATGCGGGTTTTGGTTTTGGGTGGGTAGCGGAGAAAGCGCGAGTCTTTATTGATATCGCCCTTGATCAATAGCGCCTGCTGGTTGGCCAATACCCAAGCTATCACGCCGTTGCCATTGGGTATCGCGCTGCCGACACATTCCTCAGGCAAACCGAGCGCAGCGACTATGGTTAAACAGCTGCTGTCTTCGCCTTCATACAAGACTAATGAGCCGGTATCGGCTCTAAATCCCTCTACAATATGACGCAGTAATTTTTCGAATATCTTGTTTGTATCCTCTTCAAACGCATCGGATTGCCCTAATTGGTAGAGGTTATAAATCCAGTCCCATTGTTGCGATTCAGTTAATAACATAATGCTCCCGAATTTATAGACTGGCGACGACCTGATTGGCGAATTGTTGACTAGAATTAGCCCAGTCTATGGCTTGGTCAAGAGGAATGTTCAGCATCTCAAGTATCTGCACAATAGACTCCGGATACTCAAAAGCCTGGTCGTCGCGTTGTTTGGCAAGTACCAGAAAATTGGCCATATGGATCATCAATTCTAAAGATTTCCCTTCATCTTGCCCGCGTGGGATTTCGTGCTGTTCGATAGCATGCTGAATCGCCATCGGTAAATTCCAATGCTTTGCGACATTGCAGCCGATCTCGGCATGATCAAACCCCAAAACGTGCCGTTCCGCTTCAATTCTATTGAGATGTTGCCGCGTAGTAATACGGCTAAAATCGTCTGGAAATAACAAAACAATGGCCAGCAGCCCGATGTCATGCAGCAATCCCGCCGTAAAGGCAATATCCTGATCCATACCGGTATGAATCGCCAATTGTCGAGCACACTCCGCGACTGCCATGCTGTGATGCCAAAACTGTGAGTAGTCGAAATCTTGGCGGTCCAACCGAAACAGGTTCATAAAACCAAGGCCTAACAACAGGTTTCTTACCCGGTTAAGCCCCAACACCACCACCGCTTCCTGCAAAGAACCAATTTCTCGAGACCTACCGTAAAAAGGCGAATTGGCGACGCGCAAAATGCGTACCGCCATGTGTGGGTCTTGACTAATTTTGTTGGCGAGATTGGACAAGTTTTGCTTGTCGGCCGTGAACTGCAAGGCATCCATGATTACAGTGGGTAAGGACGGCAAATCAGCCAGCAGGGTCGCTTGGGATTTCGTATTCATGTCGGCAAACTCCACCTCTGTACTTTTCTGAGACAGTCAAGGTTATGTCTTGACTGACGAAAGCGCCACTATAGTGCCTTTTGATTGACTAAGTTCACCCATTGGGCTTATCCACACGTAAAGGGTTTTACTATTGCCTAAATCTAAGCAGCTGCCGTTAAATTCTGCGGCAGTTTCAGAATCCTTGGTTTGCTGTAATACATGCAATAAGGGGGCGGGCAAAACACTCTCTGCTTGCAGGCCAAGCAAGCATTCGTTGGGATAACGCTGGAATAGCGAGTCCGCAAGTCGATTGGAAGAGGCGATCATGTGTCGTTCATCAAGGCCAAGAATAGCCAACGGCAAATGCTCAAGTATTTCCTGAGATATTTCCAGCATTTTAATGTTATGTACGATTTCACGGGTTTTTTGCATCACTTGTTGTTCCAAACTTTGATTAAGTCTGGCAAGTAAATCGTTTGAATGTTGGAGCTCTCGAGTCAGCCGTTGATTTTCCTGTTCCATTTCATGATATTCAAACGCTTCGCGAACGTTCTTACGCAGCAACTCGTCATCCCACGGCTTAGTCATAAATCGGTAAATCGCCCCTTCATTGATGGCGCCAGTCACCGATTCAAGATCGGTAAAGCCGGATAACACCACCCGTACGGTTTTTGGATAGAGCTCTTTAACTTTGCGCAAAAATTCCACACCGCTCATCTTAGGCATACGCTGATCGGATATGATCAGGGCTATTTTATGATCGACAAGTAAATCAAGCGCTTCTTCCGCACCATTGGCAGTGAGTATGCTGTAGCCATCTCTGCGCAACGTACGTTTCAGCGCATTAATAATGTTCGGTTCGTCGTCAACCAATAGCAACGTTCTAGGGGGGTGCGTACTTTCTGCCATAGCCGTATATTTACGTTTTGTTGAGCTTGTCATGGATTGTATCGGCAATACCCGTTTGGTCAAACGCTTCAAATGATCTGACATCTGAATTTATATAAGGATGGCTACAGACATTTGCTTTTGACAAAGGTGCAGGCAGGTATAGGGGCGATGCCAAGCCATTGGGGCTTGCCATCATGATCAACCTACCAAGCAATTGATCAGTATTTAACCGTCAACTCACCATGGTGCGATCTGACAAAAGCGGGAACCCAAGGGCGTCAAAATCCCCAACACTCGCCACCCCAAAAACAAGAAACTGTTCGAGCAGCGCCTCATTCCCTCTCTAACGCGGCGCAAGAGTCACCATCCCATAAACAATTACTGCCGGACTGAGTGGAAAATCGCTACAATGCGCCCGAGTTCTGCAAGTTTAGGCCGACACAGTGAACATGGAAACCGTGGAAAACCCCGAAAAATACGCCGCCTTTCTCAGCTTGTTAAAAAGGAAAGGTAAGCTCTCCGACAGCGATTTGAGTAAAGTCCGCCGCATGCAAAAATCGGCATTGGACGACTCCGTGCCGCAACTGCTGATCAAACTGGGTTTGTGTTCGGACAGCGACATCGCCGGCAGCTTCGCCGAAGCCAGCGGGATTGCTCGCGTAGGTCCGGCACAGTACCCGCCGCAAACGCCACTGCCGGATAGTGTTTCACAGCGTTTTTTAAAGCAATACCATGCCGTAGGTCTGACGGCGGACGACGAACAGATCCAAGTCGCGGTGATGGACCCGGAAGATGAATATGTGACGCAAGCGCTGCAACTCGCCACCGGTAAACCCATTAAATTGCAAATCGGCCAACTTTCGGAAATCGACGCCGCGCTGGAATTGCAATACGGCGAAGGCAAGTCGCAAATGGACAAGCTGATGGACAACCTCAATGTCGAGGAAGAAGGCAGCGAAGACCTTGAACATCTGAAAGACCTGGCCAGCGAAGCGCCCATCATCAAAATGGTGAACTTCATCCTGCAAAAAGCCGTGGAAAGCCGCGCCTCGGACGTGCATATCGAACCGTTCGAGCAAAGCCTGAAAGTGCGTTTACGCATCGACGGCGTGTTGCAGGACATCGACTCGCCGCCGGTGGCTTCCACCGCCGCCGTGCTGTCGCGGATCAAGATCATGGCCAAGCTCAATATCGCCGAACGCCGCCTGCCGCAGGACGGCCGCATCAAACTGCAAATGATAGGCAAGGAGCTGGATTTGCGGGTTTCCACCATTCCTACCCTGCACGGCGAAAGCGTGGTGATCCGCTTGCTGGACAAGGAAAACGCGGTACTGGATTTCGAAACCCTGGGCTTCGTCGGCAAACAGGCTGAACGCTTCATGGAAGTGCTGGCCCAACCGCACGGCATTTTGTTGATCACCGGCCCGACCGGTAGCGGTAAATCCACCTCTCTGTATGCGGCTTTAAAAACCCTGAACACCTCCGAGCGCAAGATTATCACGGTCGAAGATCCGGTGGAATATCAGCTGGAAGGCATCAACCAGATTCAAGCCAAACCGCAGATCGGTTTAACCTTCGCTTCGGCCTTGCGCTCCATCGTCCGCCAAGACCCGGACGTGATCATGATCGGCGAGATGCGCGACCTGGAAACCGCCAAGATCGCCGTGCAATCGGCGCTGACCGGTCACTTGGTGCTGTCCACGCTGCACACCAATGATGCCGCCGCTGGTGTTACCCGTTTACAGGACATGGGCCTGGAAGAATACCTGCTTAGCTCGACCATCAACGGTATCCTGGCCCAGCGTCTGGTCCGCCGCCTGTGCCCGCATTGCAAACAAGCCCACCCAGCCTCGGACACGCTGATCGAAGAAATGAAACTTAGACAGTGGCAACCTACCGGCGAAATCCTGCTGCACAAACCAGTCGGCTGTCCGACCTGCAACGGCATCGGCTACAAGGGTCGCTTGGCAATCATCGAATTTTTGACGATGACCGACACGATACGCAAGCAAATCATGAAGCACGAAGAAGCCTTCGTGATCCAACAGACTGCCATTCAGGAAGGCATGCAAACCATGTACGAAGACGGCGTCGGCAAAGCCTTGCAGGGCATCACCACCTTAGAAGAGGTATTAAGGGTAACGACCGAAGCTTGAGCCGTTTAATCGGCGCCCGACAACAAACTTTCGTTGATCTAAACCTAGAAAGGCTTTGAATAACAAAGCCAACATACCGCATAACAAATAGCGTCAAGTGGAATATGACTAAAACCCACTTTTTAATCAACATCATGGATTCAAGATGTGCCAATCGCCAGCCGAGTCTGCAAATAATCCACCGATAGCCAAACGACGTTCGCGCAGCGTCGGTGCCGATGCCTCTTGCGCTTTCTCGGCGTTGCTGATCGGATTTTTTTCAACTGCCGACGCTGCCGTTTGTACCTGGCAAGGTGGGGATGATATTTGGTCTACGCCCGCTAACTGGTCATGTGCCGCAAGCCCCGGAGCGGCCGATGATGCGGCTATCAATGTCGGCCAAAATGTGGCTCTTGATATTTCGCCCACTGTGGCAAATTTCAGTTTGGCGCATACTGGGGCGACTTTGAGCGGTGCCGGCACATTATCCTCAACCAACGACTTTGATATGCAAGCCGGCACGGTCAGTGCGGTATTGGGCGGCAGCGTCGGATTGACCAAAACTACTGCCGGCACCGTGACACTCAGCGGGGCGAATACCTACACCGGCAACACCCAAGTAAATGCCGGCACGTTAGCCTTGGGCGCCGGCGATGTGCTTGCCAATGCCTCGAGTCTGGTCGTCAACGGCGGCACTTTTGATTTGGGTGCGAACAACGACACCGTCGCCAGCGTGCAATTACTGGCCGGTTCGATTACCGGTACCGGCACGTTAACGTCAACCAGCGACTTTGATATGCAAGCTGGCACGGTCAGCGCGGCGTTGGGCGGCAGTGTGGGCTTGAATAAAACCACCGCCGGCACCGTGACACTGAGCGGGGCGAATACCTACACCGGCAACACCCAAGTCAATGCCGGCACGTTGGCCTTGGGCGCCAGCGATGTGCTTGCCAATACGTCCAGTCTGGTCGTCAGCGGCGGCACCTTTGATCTGGGCGCAAACAGCGACACCGTCGCCGGCGTGCAATTACTGTCCGGTTCGATTACCGGCTCCGGCACTCTGACGTCGAACAGCACGTTTGATGTGCAATCCGGCACGGTCAGCGCCAAGCTAGGTGGCACCAATATCGGTCTAAACAAAACCACCGCCGGCACCGTGACGCTGAGCGGCGCCAATACCTACACCGGCAACACCCAAGTCAGCGCCGGCACGTTGACCTTGGGCGCCAGCGATGTACTTGCCAATACCTCCAGCTTGATCGTTAATGGCGGCACTTTCGATCTAGGCGCAAACAGCGACACCGTGGCCGGCGTGCAATTACTGTCCGGTTCGATTACCGGCACCGGCACGTTAACATCAACCAGCGACTTTGATATGCAAGCCGGCACGGTCAGCGCGGCGTTGGGCGGCAGCGTGGGCTTGAACAAAACCACCGCAGGTACCGTGACGCTGAGCGGCAGCAATACTTACACCGGCACCACCCAAGTTAGCGCCGGCACATTGGCTTTGGGCGCCAGCGATGTCATCGCCGACGCCTCCAGCCTGGTCGTCAGCGGCGGCAGTATCTTCGACTTGGGAGCTAATAACGACACGGTGGCCGGCGTGCAATTACTGTCCGGTTCGATTACCGGCACCGGCACCTTGACTTCGACCAGCACGTTTGATGTGCAATCAGGCACGGTCAGCGCCAAGCTAGGTGGCACCAATATCGGCCTAAACAAAACCACCGCCGGTACCGTGACGCTGAGCGGCAGCAATACTTACACCGGCACCACCCAAGTCAGCGCCGGCACGTTGGCCTTGGGGGCCAGTGACGCGCTTGCCAACACCTCCAGCTTGATCGTCAACGGCGGCACTTTCGATTTGGGTGCGAACAACGACACCGTCGCCGGCGTGCAATTACTGTCCGGTTCGATTACCGGCACCGGCACTTTGACTTCTACCAGCACGTTTGATGTGCAATCAGGCACGGTCAGCGCCAATTTAGGCGGCAGCGCGGGCTTGAGCAAAACCACCGCAGGAACCGTGACGCTAAGCGGCAGCAATACTTATACCGGCACCACCCAAGTCAGCGCCGGCACCCTGACCTTGGGCGCCGGCGATGTGCTTGCCAATACGTCCAGTCTGGTCGTCAACGGCGGCACTTTCGATTTGGGTGCGAACAACGACACCGTCACCGGCGTGCAATTACTGTCCGGTTCGATTACCGGCACCGGCACTTTGACGTCTACCAGCACGTTTGATGTGCAATCAGGCACGGTCAGCGCGGCGTTGGGCGGCAGCGTGGGCTTGAGTAAAACCACCGCAGGTACCGTGACGCTAAGCGGCAGCAATACTTACACAGGCACAACCCAAGTTAGCGCCGGCACATTGGCTTTGGGCGCCGGCGACGCGCTTGCCAACACCTCCAGCTTGATCGTCAACGGCGGCACTTTCGATTTGGGTGCGAACAACGACACCGTCGCCGGCGTGCAATTACTGTCCGGTTCGATTACCGGCACCGGCACGTTAACATCAACCAGCGACTTTGATATGCAAGCCGGCACGGTCAGCGCGGCGTTGGGCGGCAGCGTGGGCTTGAACAAAACCACCGCAGGTACCGTGACGCTGAGCGGCAGCGATACTTACACCGGCAACACCCAAGTCAGTGCCGGCACGTTGGCCTTGGGCGCCAGCGATGTGCTTGCCAATACGTCCAGTCTGGTCGTCAACGGCGGCACTTTCGATTTGGGTGCGAACAACGACACCGTCGCCGGCGTGCAATTAACGTCCGGCTCGATTACCGGCACGGGCACTTTGACTTCGACCAGCGCGTTTGATGTGCAATCAGGCACGGTCAGCGCCAATTTAGGCGGCAGCGTGGGCTTGAGTAAAACCACCGCAGGTACCGTGACGCTAAGCGGCAGCAATACTTACACCGGCACCACCCAAGTCAGCGCCGGCACGTTGGCCTTGAGTGCCAGTGACGCGCTTGCCAATACATCCAGTCTGGTCGTCGACGGCGGTACCTTTGCTCTGGGCAGCCATAACGACACAGTGGCAGGCGTACGACTGCTGTCGGGGTCTATCACCGGCACCGGCACCTTGACCTCGAACAGTGCGTTCGATCTTCAATCCGGCACGGTCAGCGCCAATTTGGGTGGTGGCGTGGGTTTGAACAAAACCACTTCGGGTACGGTGACCTTGAGCGGCACTAACAGCTACACCGGTAACACACTGGTAGATGCCGGCGTATTGAATTTTACCGGCAACAATACCCACTCCGGCAATTTCACCGGCAACGGTACCTTGCAATTCGGCGCAGGCACGCAACAATTCAATGCCGGCACCAACCTTGGCACAGCCAATATCACTTTTAGCGGTGGGACCAATCTAGTCAACGCCGGCGTTGCGCTAACGGCCACCGATGCGGTGTTTAGCGGAGGGACAACTACTATCGCCGGCGATTATTCGGTAAGCAATTCCACGACGGTATCCGGCGGCACCGTCAATTTTTCGTCCGCGGCGACCAAGCAGCTCAATCTGGGTAGCACTTTTACCATAAACAACGGCACCGTCAATTTACAGCACACCAGCACCGAGGTGAGTCGTTACGTGCAGACTGGCGGCATATTATCGGGCCCTGGCGAATTAAGAGTGCAATCCGCAGTGCTTTCCGGGGGCGAGATGCGCGGCCCAGGTAGCTTGATTATCAGCGGCTCGGGAGGCTCCGCCAGCGACTTATTGCTGAACGGCAATTTCATCCTCAACAATCAATCGACGGTCATTAATTCCGGCAATGTGCGCGTGACCAGTAATGCCTCGTTTATCGGCAACGGCACTTACCGGCAAACCGCGGGCACTACCCGGGTAGACGGGGTTTGGAGCCAGGCTTTGACCGACATACAAGCCGGCAGCTTCGGCGGCAACGGCAGCGTCAGCGGTCCGGTCATCAACAATGGCACGGTCGGCATCGCCGGTTCGCACCTGACTTTGAACGGGCCGGTATCCGGCAGCGGTTCTTACGCCGGCATCGTGGACATAAACAACAGTTTCTCGCCGGGTCCGGGTGCCAATGGGCAAGGGATAGCGGCCATTGACGCCGCATCGGCTGATTTGATTTTCCGCCAATCCAGCAGCTTGAATTTGGAATTGGGTGGGGTAAACGGACAGTTGGTAACCGATTCGATTACTGCGCGCAGCATCGATATTCAAGGCGCAAAGCTTAACTTACAACGCTTGGCCAGCCAGCCTAACTTCTCGCCGCAACAGGCTTTTTCGCAGTCTGTGCTGTTGCAAACCACCAGCGGCAGCATCTCCGGAAATTTTAACCAAAGCATTACCTGTCCGGAAGGCTCCAGCGATATGTTTATATTTTCCAAGCAGGAAAAGCAGTTTTTGCTGACCATGGTGCCCAGATTGCCCAATCTGGTCCCCGCCGACGTGCAATCCTTGGCCAACGCCTTACAGCAAATAGACTGCAGTGCCTCAACCCCAACTAATCTGCAGAATCTATTGAACGGCTTGAAACCCTTTTTAGCAAACGGTAACGCCGATGCCAGCAAAGTAGACCAATTCATCAGCGCGTTGCGGCAAATCAGCCCTGGCCAAATCGCGGCGGAACAAACCGTATCGAACCAAATAGCCAAATTGCAGACCGGCAACATCACTCAGCGACTCGTCACCCTGAGGTCCGCAAGCGTCGGCGCCGGTTCCGCTTCAAGTTTCAAGTCGTCCCCCACGTTCAACACACCGGTAAGCAGTTCAATGGCTATCGGCAGCGCTCCGGGCGTTCTCAGCGCACCCAGCTCAGCCAACAATATCAGCTCACCGAATGCATCAAGCAGCATAAACACGCCTAGTAGTGCACCCAGTGCGCCCACCAGTTCAGCCAGTTCACCCAACACACCCAGTTCTAACGCTATCAACATTCAGGCTTCAACGCCGGAAAAAGACGGTCAATCCTCATCCAATGCCCCCTCCTCGGTCAGTATTTCCTTAAGCACGGATAACAACAACGACGGCACCGATCTTATCTCCGGCTTCAGCAATTTGGGCTTATTCATTAACGGCCAATTCGAATGGGCTGATAGAACCGCAACGGTCGTTCAACGCGGCTATGCGTCCTCGATGTCCGCGGTCACTGCCGGTGCCGACTATCGCTTGAGCAAACGGCTACTCTTGGGTTTGTCTGCCGGCTACGGCAGCAGCACGGCCCTGATTTCCCAACAGGGCGGCAGCCAAAGCATAGACGGGTACACCTTATCAGCCTTCGGCTCGTTAAACCTGACCGATAACTGGTACGTTGATCTGGTCAACAACCTGACTTATAACCAGTACGATTCCAAACGTGTCACACTTTATAACGATGCCAACGGCACAGCGATTAATGAAACGGCATCCAGCCAAACCGATGGCTGGCAAAATCGCACCAGCCTCAGTAGCGGTTACGACATAGCGGTAAAAGAATGGACATTCGGCCTTAGAGGCCGCACGGAATACGGTTACAACTTTGTCAACGGCCGCAAGGAACAAGGTGCCGATTTAGGTATGAACATGATAGTCGGCGAGCTGGACAACGAGTCGTTGAGCAGCAGTATCGGCGCGATGGTCTCGCATGCGCTGAGCACACCGGTGGGCGTGCTGGTTTCGCAAGTGAATGTCGAGTGGGAGCATCAGTGGTTCAACAAAAACTCCTTGATTACCACCCGCTTCGTTGATTCGCCTAACAATGCCTTTACCACCAACAGTTTTAGCGTCGATAAGGACTACATCAATCTGCGCGCCGGTTTATCCGCCCAACTGCCGTTTGGCGGCTCGGCGTTCGTGCAATACGACACCACCTTCGGCCAGGAGTACGTTTCCCGCCACGCCTTTAATGTCGGGATACGCATGGAGTTTTGAGATACGCCCGCAACTACTTTATAGTGGCGAGCATGTTTTGCCGACGGAATTAGGCCTCGCCAGACCGAATCTGCGTGATGATTAACCCGGCCCTTAAATACCCGGTCACCTTTATGCCCTTGGCTATCGAAGCGCATATCCGTCTGGGCTTAGATGAACTCAATTTGATCGGAATATCCGTGATCAATAGGGCCGGGCTAGTAACATGAAATGTGATAGACATATACACGCCACACAACGGTTATCGAGTATCCATGTTTTGGCATTGCAAAAACATTGCCGAGTACCAAAGCGCAAACCCAGCTAAAAAGCAAACTAAACAAATACATGCCTTTATTCTCCTACAAAGCCGTCAACAGTCAGGGTGTCGCCGAAGAAGGTGTGCGTAATGCTGCAGACGAGCAGGCCTTGCTGCTGGAATTGCAAAACCAGGGCTTGATTCCCATCCGCATTGAGTTGGCAAAAGATAAGACTTTTCTGGGTTTCAAACTAAAGTCTGCTACCGTCAAACTGTCGCAAAAAGAAATCGGTATGCTGACCGGCGAATTGGCGACCTTGCTGGAATCGGGTTTGCCGCTGGATCGGTCGTTAACGATTCTGATGCAGTTGACCGAGGAAAATCCGAAACTGAATAAACTAGTCGGCGAAGTGCTGGAAAAGGTCAAAGCCGGCAAGGCACTCGCCGATGCGTTGGAAAGCCAGAGCGGGGTGTTTTCCAAATTTTATCTGAACATGATCCGCGCCGGGGAAATGGGCGGCAATCTGGGCGGCGTGTTGCTGCGCTTGTCGGAATACATGGAACGTTCGCAGGAACTGAAAGACACGGTCAGCACCGCGTTGATTTACCCGGCCATTTTGTTACTGATGTCGCTGGCCTCATTGTTCGTAATGCTGACCTTTGTAGTCCCGCAATTTAAGGAAATGTTCGATAGCGCCGGCCGAGCCTTGCCGGTGCCAACCCAGATAGTGATCGGCCTGGCCGAATTTTTACAAAGTTACTGGTGGGTGTTGCTGATTGTTATTGTCGGCAGCGTGCAAACTATAAAATTGCAGTTGGCCGATCCGGCCGGCAAGAAAGCCTGGGACGGCCGGCTACTGAAGTTTCCGTTGTTCGGCGACATCATCCTGACCATGGAAATAGCCAATTTCAGCCGTACCTTCGGCACGTTATTGGGCAACGGCGTGTCGATTTTGAAATCGCTGGGCATCGTCCGGGAAACCGTCGGCAATATAGTCTTGGCCGATCTGTTGGAGCATGCCGAAGCCCAGCTCAAGCAAGGCCGGACCATGTCGGACGCCTTGGCCCAGCAAAACCTGTTTCCCAAACTGGCGGTGCAAATGATTAAAATGGGCGAGGAAACCGGCAAGCTGGAGGAAATGCTGATGCGGGTAGCCACCATTTACGACAAGCAGCTAAAGACCACCATCCAGCGGATGCTGGCGCTGTTGGAACCGGCCTTAATCATTTCGCTGGGCTTGATGATAGGCGGCATCATCGTTTCCATCTTACTGGCTATTTTGAGCGTAAACGATCTGGCGGTTTAGGCGCATGGGCGAATGAATTCGCCGGTACCATCCATTTTTATAGAAGGAGTTTTGCAAATGAAACACATGTTACGCCGCCACGGCGGTTTTACCTTACTGGAATTATTGGTGGTATTGGGCATTATCGCCATGCTGGCCGGGATTGTCGGCCCACAGGTGATGAAACATATGGGCGCCTCCAAAACCAAGGCCGCCAGAGTACAAATCGAGGATCTGGCGGCGTCGCTGGACATGTACAAACTGGACGAAGGCCGCTACCCCACCAGCCAACAAGGCTTGGCCGCGTTAGTGGAAAGACCGGCCGATGCCAAGCGCTGGAACGGCCCCTACCTGCGTAAGGACAAAATCCCGCAAGATCCTTGGAATCAGGATTATCACTACGTCTTCCCCGGCCAACACGGTAAGTTCGATTTGTTCAGCTATGGTGCCGATGAAAAAGAAGGCGGCGAAGGCGAAGATCAGGATATCAACAGCTGGGAATAAATGACCGCCCTGCCCGCCCGCCAACGCATGCAAGGCTTTACGCTGATCGAGCTGATCATCGTACTGCTGATCAGCGTGCTGGCTTTTGCGGTGGTCGGCAGCAATATCGGCTCCGGCAACCGCAGTACCAAGCTACAAGCCGTCGCCAGGGATATGGCGTCGGCTCTGCGTTACGCCCACGGCCAGGCACTGATGACGCAAAAGCCGGTCAGTGTCGCCATCGACCTGCAAGACAACAGTTACCGCATCAGTAACCACGACAAAACTTATCCGTTTGCCGAAGAGATTGACGTGTCCTTAGTGGTCGCGGAGGAAGAGTTTAGCGAGGGCGAACAAGGCCATATTCGGTTCTTTGGCGACGGCTCGTCCACCGGCGGCCGGATCACGCTGGAATGGGGCAATCAATTGCGCCGCATCGACGTTAACTGGATTACCGGCCAGGTCAGTATTTCCGATGCAGCGGCATAAAGGCTTTTCCCTGCTGGAAATTCTGGTCGCCTTTTCCATCATGGCGATAGCATTGACGATACTGCTGCGCATCTTCGGCACCGGTGTTAACAATGCGGTTATTTCCGAGGAATACACTATCGCGGTGCAAATTGCGGAATCGCTGATGGCCCGCACTGGGGTAGAGACAGAGCTGACAGTCGGTGAAAGCCAGGGCACGGAAGGCGATAAATACGACTGGCAAATCACGGTCAATCCGGCGACGCCCGTGCAATCCCGTGCCAGTCTGAAAGATACGGATCCCGATCAACAAAAGCCGGCACCGGTGCTGATGTCGGTGCGGGTAGTGGTGGCGTGGGGAGAGGACGAACAACCGCGTGCCGTGGAATTGCATACCTTAAAACTACAACAACCAGGTCCGGGCTAGTGTCGCAGCATTCATCGGTAAAAGGATTTACGCTGATCGAAATGCTGATAGCCATCAGCTTGCTGGGGATCATGGTGGTCTTGCTCTTCGCCAGTTTGCGGATAGCCGCGGAAAGCTGGAACAGCGGTGAAGCCAAAATCAGCGAAGTGAATAAAAAAGCCGTGGTTTACCAATTCTTCAAACGGCATTTGAGCAATACCAAACCCTTCCCTATCATCCAGGAAAACCAAGCACAAAACGCTCAACAACTGGCATCGCAAGAATTGCCGAAACTGGCTTTCGAAGGCTTGCCGCAAAGCATCAGCTTTGTCTCTGCGCTGCCGGCCGCGTCGGCGCGCAAGGGCTTACAAGTGTTTCATGTCGGCCTGGACCCGCAGCAGCCGTCGACCCTGAAAGTCGCATTAACCCCTTACCGGCAAACCGAATCGATACCGGCCGACGCCGAACCCGTCGTGTTATTGGAAAACTTACGGCATTTCAAAATCAGTTACTTTGGCGCATCGGCTGACAACGTTGACGGTAATGGTGCTTGGCTGGACGAATGGCAAGGACAAGCCACCGGCCAGTTACCCAAACTGGTAAAAGTCAGCATCGCACTAAACGACGACAGTTTTTGGCCGGACATGATATTTGCATTAAAAATCAACGGCCAGCCGAACGCAGAAGCGTTGCTCGGCGAGCAAAACCAGCAGCCCGGCATCGCGAATGAATAGCATGCTTTGTGCACAGGCAGCCCATCGGCAACGCGGTCTGGCGCTGGTAATCGTCATTTGGATTTTGACACTGCTAAGCCTGATGGCCGGCAGTTTTGCGTTAAGTATGCGCCGGGAAAGCAGCGTCGCCGGCGCGTTGAAAAACAATGCCCAAGCCCTAGCACTGGCGGAAACCGGTTTAAACATTGCCCAATTCATGCTGCAACAGGCCGATCCCGAGCGGCGTTGGCAGGCGGATGGCAGTATCTATCGAATACCGGGCAACGATAGCGAAATTCGGATCCGAATTATCGCCGAATCCGGCAAAGTCGATATCAACGCCGCGGAGGAACCTTTATTAAAGGCCTTGATTAGTTCGGTAAGCGACGACAAAAAGCTACAGCAGAATTTGTTGGATGCCCTACTGGATTGGCGGGACGCCGACGATGATCCGCGTCCGCAAGGCGCCGAGAAAAAACAATATCGGCAGGCCGGGCTGGCTTATCAGCCCAGCAATCAACCTTTTCAATCCCTGGAGGAGTTGCAATTAGTGCTGGGGTTCAACGCCGATATTTTCGAGCAGCTGCAACCGTGGATTACCATCTATTCCGGACAAGCGGAATTAAACTTGCGGCGGGCACCGCCGGAGTTGCTGCAAATGGTTGGTGACAACCTGAAGGCACAGAATATTCATGATGTATACTTGGACAAACGCTTGTCTGAATCGGCTGCGGCAGACGATAACACGGCCGATCAGACCGATCCGGCATTGGCGGATGAAGAGCAAACGTATACTATTATGGTGCAAACCCTGCTGGAAGATCAGGCGACGGCCGCTATCGAAGCAGTGGTAAGAATCCAGAACCAAGACCCCAGCCAAGCGCCCTACCAAATCCTGGATTGGAAACAAGGTCAGCAAGTATTGGCCTTATTCGACTCGGCCAAGGAATCCCAGCTCATTACCGTTCAAGATGAATTTACAAACCAGCATTGATTTCGATCTGAAACGTTTCTTCCAGTGGTGGGGGCGAGAATTGGCGTTTTTGGTACCGAGTCGTCTCAGATCCTTGCTGACAGACCGTAGTGGCGCACTCGTAATCAGCGCCGCCGACGCGGATTTTCAAATCCGTTTTTACCGCGAGGCCGAACAGCAAACCCCGATGACATGGCGCTTGGACAGCAACCTCGCGGATAGTTATCAAACCTTGAAGGCCCAACATCCGGATTTTGAAAAAGCCGAATGTATCTTGCGCCTGGACCCTACACAGGCGCTAAAAAAAATCGTCTATTTACCCGCTGCGGCACAAGAGAATCTGCAGCAAGTTGTCGGATTTGAATTGGACCGTTACACCCCGTTCAAGGCTGAGCAAGTCTATTTTGCCGCTATCCCGCTCGGCAAAACCGAGCATGGTCAAATTGAAGTATTACTGGTATTTACACCCAAAACCGTACTGGACGAGCAACTGGTCAAACTACAGGCTTTGGGGATACAGCCGGTGCGGGTGGATTTTTGCCATGCCAGCACCGTTTGCCCTGCCGATGCGCCCGCTTACAATTTACTCCCGGAACGCTACCGGCCGCGCGGCAACGCCTTAGCTCAAGCCATGCATTGGCTGCTGAACAGCTTACTGTTACTGTTGTTTCTGGCAGTTTTGATTTGGCCGGTGTGGCAGGAAGGTCAAGCCGTCGATGTCTTGAAAAATCACATCAAAACGCTGGAAAAAGAAACCCGCGTAATAGAAGAACAACAGCACGAAATCGATGCCTTACGCCAGCAAACCCAACGTTTGATAGACATTAAAACCCAGTCTCCCGCTCTGGTTGCGGTATTGAACGAACTGAGCTCCTTGTTAAAAGATGACAGCTGGTTGACGCATTTTCAATTTGCGGACAAACGTCTGCAAATCCAGGGTCAATCGCCGGGCGCGTCGTCTTTGATCGGTTTGTTGGAAAGTTCCGGATATTTCAGCAATGTCAGTTTCGTCTCACCGTTGACCCAGGATAAAGCCACCGGGCGCGAGCGCTTCCAAATTAGTATGGATGTTAGCCCGCCACCCGCCGAGCCTGCTGAGGATACTGAGGCGACGACGACCAGCCAGCCTGCTCCAGCTGAATCCGAGGCAAATGGAGGGTCCGAGCAATGAATCAAGCGCGCTATCAGCGCTGGCTGGCACTGGCTTTACTCGGATTGGTGTTATTTACCGTGATATTTTTGGTACTGCTGCCTTTATTCAGCAGCTGGCTGGATTACCGCGAGCAAAAAAACGACCTGTTGTTTCGTTTGCAACGCCAACAAGCTATTGTCGCCCGCCGCGACAGCGTTGCCCAAAACCTGGAATCATTGAATCAACAATACCAACAGCAAGGCTATCTGAGCGACAGCGACACCGAAGCCTTGGCCTCAGCTGAGCTGCAAAACATCGTCAAGACCGCAGTAACGGAAGCCGGCGGCCAACTGACCAGCACGCAAGGTTTACCGGGCAAGGCCGAAGAGGATTTTGTGCGTATCGCGGTAAAAGTGCGCATGAGCGGCAGCATTGAAGCATTGCGCGCGGTGCTGCATAGTCTGGATACCAATATGCCCTTGCTGCTGGTCGATCAATTGGACATTTCCCCGGTACGCGGCGCGCGTAACCGCAGCACCAACAAAATGGACCCCAGTTCTCAGTTGAATGTCAGTTTTGAAGTGATCAGCTTTATGCGAGCCAAAGCCTCATGAATCAGAAACTGATCAGATTGCAATTACTGGGTTGCGGCACGCTGAGCCTGCTGTTGGCAGCGGAATGGATGTATAGTCAATATACCTTAAAGCAATTGCAAACACTGCTTGAGCCGCGCCCGCAAACCGAATCCCCGGCCGAGCAACTGCCCAATATCGCCGATAATAGCGGCTCTGCGGAAACCTACAGCGATATTGTCGATAGACCTTTGTTTGTGGAAGGCCGAAAGCCTGTCGCCGAAACCAATCCGACCGACAATTTGCAAACTCAAGATTCCGGACAAATCGACGATTGGGAGTTAATCGGCGTTTACGATAAAAATAACAAGCCGACCGCCTTGTTTAGAAAGCGCAACGAAGCCAAAAAGTTTTTAAAAATAACCGAAGAACAAAGCATATCCGGCTGGCTGCTGAAGCAAATACACGCCGACCATGTGCTGCTTCAGCAAGGCAGCCAGGAAAAATCGGTCGTATTGAGAAAGCCGCGTGCGCAAGTCAAGCCTCCGGTACCGGGCAAGCCAGCCGTACCGCCCAGACCGCCGCAGCCCAACGCCGTTGCCAAACCTATAGAACCAGTACCTAATGAAAATCCCGAGAACATCAATGACAACTAAAAAAATCAACATTCCTCCAATGTTGGCGTTGGCGCTGTCCATGACCGGCTGTGAATTTATCGGCCCGCAGTTGCATGAAAAACTGGCTATTGCCGATCACAAACCGGCTCAAGAAGATACTTTGTTGATTCCGGAACTGGCTAACGAGGCCAATAAAAACGCCGAAAATAGAATCACTAAAGTCGAAATGTACCCTAGCGGCGACGCAAGCATCGCCCCGCAAGCCGGCCACCAAGGCAGCGGCAAAACCAGTGGTAAGGGCGAATACAGTTTGAATTTCGATGACGCCGATCTGGGCGAAGTGGCGAAAGTAATACTCAGCGATATTCTGGGCCGGAACTACACTATCAGTCCGCAAGTGGTCGGCAAAGTAACCTTGCAAACTTCCAAACCCTTAAGCAAGGACGAGCTGATTCCAACGCTGGACATGCTGCTGAGCTTGAATAATGCCGCCCTGACCGAACAAGGCGGCATGTATCTGATTAAACCGTCCAATGAAGCCTTGTACAGCAGCTCAATCAGCTCGCTGTCCGGCGCCAAAATGCCCAATGGTTATCAGGTGCGGGTAATTCCGGTCAAAAATGTCGCGGCCTCGGAACTGGCGGAGATATTGAAACCGTTATTGCCGGAAAAATCCTTGCTGCATGTCGATCCGAACCGTAATCTGATATTGGTCGCCGGTTCCGGCGCGGAAATCTCCAGGGCGTTGGATGTGGTCAATACCTTTGATGTCGATATTTTAAAAGGCCGCTCCTTTGCTCTGTTTACACCGGCTAACGTCAGCGCCGGCAAAATCATTGAAGAGCTGGAGCAAATCTTCAACACCAAAAAATCCAAAGACGACGAAGCCAGCTTTTTCCGGTTTATCGAAATAGAAAGGCTTAACGCGGTATTAGCCGTCACCCATCAAGCCGGTTATCTGAAGGACATTGAAAACTGGGTATATAGGCTGGATCGCATTAACACAGCGGCAGCCGGCGGCGTAAATGTCTACCGGGCGCAACATGTCAGCGCCACCGATTTGGCCGAGACCTTAAGCAATATTTTCGGTAGCGGCGGTTCCGGCAAATCCAGCAAGGCTTCTATCGCCTCCGGCCGCAAATCATTATCGGCCACCAATAAAAAGTCGGATAGTTCATCAAGTAGCAGCGCAGGCAGCGCCAACCGGCAGCAGGATTCGATGAGCGATAGAACGCTCAGCGACCGAACCAAAGATAAAAGCGGCAGCGGCGCACTCAGCGGCAATTTAAGCGGCAATTCGGGCGGCAGCAATAACAACGATATGCCGAATGTAAAAATCATCGCCGACGAAGGCAATAACGCACTGATTATCGTCGCGACCGCCCAGGAATATGCAGTGATTGAGCGCGTGTTAAAACAGCTGGATGTGCTGCCTTTACAAGTGATGATCGATGCCACGATTGTGGAAGTTACGCTGAAAGACGATTTAAAGTATGGATTGCAATGGTATTTTAGCCACAATAACGGAGGAAATAACGATACAGCTGGAGGCTCTGCACAAGGCTTGAGTCTCACAAATGTTGCTAAAGATGCTATGAAGGCATTTGGCACAAGTGGTTTCTCCTACGCTTTTTCTAGCGGTTCGAAGGACATTCAAGCCGTACTAAATGCCAGTGCTGTCAATAATAACGTCAATGTCATCTCCTCGCCGTCCTTGATGGTACTGAACAACCAGGAAGCCACGATCAAAGTCGGCGATTCGGTGCCGATACGTTCCTCAGTTTCCAGCAATTTGAGCAGCAACAATTCCAATAACGGTATCGTGCAAACCAGTTCGATCCAGATGATCGATACCGGTGTCAATTTGTCGGTTAGGCCCAGGGTGAATGCCGGTGGATTGGTGCTGATGGACATATTACAAAGTGTTAATCAGGCTATCAAAACCACGACCAGCGACACCATCGACTCGCCCACCATTCAAAAAAGGGAAATCGAGAGCAGCGTTGCGGTACAAAGTGGCGAAACCATTGTTTTGGGCGGTTTGATCAAAGAAAACAACGATTATTTGCGCGACGGCGTGCCGCTACTGCACGAGATTCCCTTAATCGGGCCGCTTTTCGGCGGTACGACGCGGAACAAGGACAAAACCGAGCTGGTGGTGCTACTCACCCCCCGCGTGATGAAAAGCCGCCAAGATGCTAGGGATATAACAGACGAGTTCAAACGTAAACTTTCCGGCATCTATTATCAAAAACCTGTTGAAATTAATGTTGAAGTGGAGACGGTGCAATAGGCTCAAACCTGTAGCCCTTATCCGCCCAAAAACCGGACGGTAAACATGAATCCAATCTCGCCGGACCGGCTGATTTCGTTTTGGTCGATTGCCCAATTGGAAGCCAGCGTGGTGATACTGATGAATATCGTCGGCGCCCTGTTTTTGGGCATGGTGGTGGGCTACGAACGCTCCTATCACGGCCGGGCCGCCGGCATGCGCACCTATGGACTGGTGTGCATGGCTTCCGCGGCGGTAACGGTTATCGTTGGTTACCCGCAGTTCTGGTTTGGCGGCTTATTGCCGCTCACCACTACCGCAGACCCTACTCGGGTTATTCAGGGCATCGTGACGGGTATCGGTTTCTTGGGTGCCGGCGTGATCATGAAGGAAGGTCTGAACATCAGCGGCCTGACGACCGCTGCATCAATTTGGGCGTCTTCGGCCATCGGTATTTTATGCGGCGCCGGGTTTTATTTTGCGGCCATTGTGTTGGCTTTAATTGCGTCGGCGACGATGATCTGGGGCGGGCGAATCGAGGCAGCCTTGCCTTCCCGGCATGCAGTGTCTGTCATTTTGCGTTTTCAAACTGGTTATCGCCCCAATCAGACCGAGATCAATGATTTGGCAAATGTCTTGGGGTATAGATTGGCCGAAGGCTCGGTTGCCGTTATCAGCAACAATAAACACGAAGAATGGCATCTGGTTTTTATTGCAACCGGTAATCATAAAATATCGATTCCTGCGATTGCGGAAAGCCTGGAACGCTGCGATTTTCTCAGCGGTTATCAAGTCGCCTTTGCCCGAAACTGAGCGTCAGGAAGCAGTGAATCGTTAAGACGCCCTGCTTCCTCACCGCTTTTCTCAGTTGAATTGCCGGGTTATTCCAATACGTTTTTCACACATTGTCTGGCGAACGTATTAATCGACAGCGTATCGCTTAAGTATTGGTTGAATAAACCGCTGATATCGACCGGGTTGAGATAGACATAAACGCCGCAGCCGGTTAGCGCGATAAATTGCTGACTCAGCGTTTCAACGAATAAAGTGCGTGTGTTGCTGAGTTGGGTGATTTCGTTGCTTGAGGTTTTCATGACATCCACCTAATTTGCTGGTTAAACCCAACAACCAAGCAGCATGATCCACGCCAAATCACTCATCGATTACGCTTCAATAGCCTGAGCGCAAACCGGAATCCGTCCAAGTACCTCAAAATCCTGCTTTTTCTAAAACAAAAGAAACCCAGACTGATTCTTTCCCGGGTTGATGCTTTGAAGGAAAACGCTCTCCTCATGAGCTAAGCATGGAAAACTGTGCACTGACCTGGCAATTTTGTCGCAAAAACTGCCAGAGTTGTCACAAAACCGGCATTTTCAATCCACTCTGTCACAGTCGTTTGGCAGGCATTATTTAAGCTGACAGACAAGTTTCTAACAATCTCACCCAATAGGTCGCGCCTAGAGGCAAAATATCATCGTTAAAATCGTAACTGGTGTTATGCAGGGCACAAGGACCGGCGCCATGACCAATACTGCGATGATCACCGGCGCCGTTGCCGATGAAGCAGTAGCTGCCGGGTAACTTTTGCAGCATAAACGCAAAATCTTCGGCGCCCATCGTGGCTTTTTGCTCCAAAACATGCCGGTCGCCAACAATAGAGGTCATTACGCTACGGGACGTTTCGACTGCCTCACGGTGATTAACAGTCGGCGGATAACTACGTTTAAATTCAAAATCACATTCCATCCCGTGTGCCAAACAAATATGCCGGGCAATTTCCCGCATGCGAGTTTCAATCAAATCCAGTAGTTGATTGGAAAATGTCCGTACCGTACCGGCCAGTTCGCAGGTATCGGCGATGATGTTGGTCGCCTCGCCGGCGTGCACCATAGTTACTGAAATCAAACCGCTATCCAAGGGATTGGCGCTGCGGGTCAGGATGGTTTGAAACGCCATAATCATTTGCGCCGCCACCGGCACCGGGTCCAAGCCTAAATGCGGCAATGCCGCATGACAGCCCTTGCCGCAGATGACGATGCGAAAGGTATTCAAGGATGCCATGACCGGTCCGGGACTGACGGCAAATTGTCCGGCCGGCAATTCAGGCCAATTATGCATGCCGTAAACCGCTTGCATGGGAAACAAGTCGAACAGGCCGTCCTTGATCATCTCATCGGCGCCGCCACCGCCCTCTTCCGCAGGCTGGAATATCAGATAGACAGTCCCGTCAAAATGCCGCTGGGTTGCCAAATATTGCGCCGCTGCCAACAGCATAGCGGTATGGCCGTCATGCCCGCAGCCGTGCATTTTGCCTGGGTGCCGCGAGGCATGCGCAAAGCTGTTTTGTTCATGCATCGGCAAGGCGTCCATATCGGCACGCAAGCCGATAGCCTTGTCGGAACTCCCTGCTTTGATGATCCCGACTACACCGGTTTTACCCAAGCCGCGATGAATAGGAATCCCCCATTCAGTCAACTTTGCCGCGACCAGCTCGGCGGTACGCACTTCCTCGAAGCACAACTCCGGGTGCGCGTGTATATCGCGGCGCAATGCGCGGATACTGGCAATATTGGCGACAATTTCCGGTATCAGAACAGCTGGCAACGATTCAGCATGGAGTTTATTCATCGGGAGGTACTAAGCGGTCTAAGCCGCATCGGTTTTGCGCAGCTTTTCCACGAGCGTAGTTCTGCGCATGTTCAGCAGTTTGGCGGCATGGGCGACAACGCCATTACATTCCTCCAACGCTTGACGGATCAATTCGTTCTCAAGATCGGTGAGATATTCCTTAAGATCGATACCTTGCTCCGGTAAATGTACTGCCGTGACAGCGCCAGGGGTCGGCATCGCCAGCGCTTCCCGCTCGGCCGGCCGCACGATGTGAATGTCTTGCTCGGGCATTGATATCTGCACGCCTTCCGGCACTTCATAAGCCTGAAATTTTTCCGGTAAATCGCCGACATCGACACTAGCATCCGGGCTAATGATAGCCAAACGCTCGATCAAATTTGACAGCTCTCGGACGTTACCGGGCCAACTATGCTGCATCAAGGTGGCAATTGCGCGGGGCAATAAACTGACGGTTCCCCTATTGGCGGCTTCCATACGGGCAACCAAATCGTTGATTAAATAAGGTATATCTTCCGCTCTTTCCCGCAAGGCAGGCACTTCGATCGGAAACACATTCAGACGGTAAAATAAATCCTCGCGAAAGCGCTTTTCGGCGATTTCTTGTTCCAGGTGGCGATGCGTCGCGGCAATAATCCGCACATCGCAATGGATGGTTTTATTGCTACCGACGCGCTCAAAAGTGCGTTCCTGCAATACTCTTAACAACTTTACCTGCATCGGCATCGGCATGTCGCCAATTTCATCCAAAAACAGCGTACCGCCTTCCGCCATTTCGAAACGACCTTGCCGCGAAGTCAACGCGCCGGTAAATGCGCCCTTCTCGTGACCGAACAATTCGCTTTCCAGGAGTTCACCGGGAATAGCGCCGCAATTGACCGGCACGAATGGCCTGTCTCGCCGCGCAGAGGCACGATGTAGCGCTTGCGCCACGACTTCCTTACCTGTGCCGGATTCGCCGAGAATAAGCACCGTGGCGTCGGATTTGGCGACTTGATCGATTTGAGCGCGGGTTTTTTGAATGGCCTTACTTTTACCTGCCAAGCCTTTATCCGGTAGAGACTTCTTAGTGGATTGAACGGGCTGCGGCAAGCTATCCAACAATTGAATCAACTGCGGATAAACAGTCGGCCACTCCAAGGTTTTGTTGACCATTTGTTGAATTGCACTCACTACTTGCGGCCCACCCGCGTCCACCAGCAAAATCACAGGAATATCGCCAACGCTTTCGGTGACCGTTTTGATCAAGCTGGCTTGTTTATCGCCACCGCCGCCGACAAACACGGCATCGAAACTATCATGTTCACGGAGCACCGCTTCGAATTCGCTGCTGACAACCGTCTCCACCCTATATTCCAAAAACCGGAGGATACATTCCACTTGCTGACTGCGGTGGGTGTTGTCATCAATGAGCAAAATTTCTGGCAAAGCCATGCGTATAATCTCTGCAAACTACGTTGTTTTAAGGCGGAAGGGGGTTGCTGATTTTAAGTTAAGCATCGAATCCGGTTATTGTCAAAATGGCCCCATTTCAAGCTATTGCATAGTTTAGTTCATGTTGTTTACATCGATTGACTATTAAACGACCCAATTTTGCAGCTTGACAAATTTTCCACAACATAGAAACTAGCTCAATGTTTAACAGCCAAGAGCCCCGTTGCCTTGAACGACATATCCTTAAGTATACTGTTCGGTATACTGGCAGCCTTACTGATCATTTCAGCTTTTTTTTCCGGTTCTGAAACCGCCTTGATGACGCTGAACCGTTATCGGTTGCAGCATTTGGTGAAAAAAAATCACAAGGGAGCTATTAAAGCCCATCAACTCCTCAAAAGGCCGGACCGTTTGCTAGGCCTGATTCTGCTGGGCAACAATTTTGTCAATATCCTGGCATCGTCCTTAACAACTTTGATTGCCATCCGCGTTAGCGGAGATAACGCCATAGCCCCGGCCATCGGCCTGCTGACTTTCGGCATGCTGGTATTTTCCGAAGTGACCCCAAAAACCTTGGGCGCCCTCAAACCCGAGTTACTGGCGTTACTGTCCTCCTGGATTTACATTCCATTATTAAAAATCTTTTACCCCTTGGTATGGGTGATTAACGCTATATCCAGCCTGTTATTGTGGCCGTTCGGTATTAAAAGCACGAGTAATACGGCTATCGAATCGCTGAATAAAGACGAGTTAAAAAGCATCGTGTCTGATGCCAATCATTTACCGACGCGCTATCAAAACATGCTGTTGAGTATTTTAGATCTGGAATCCGCCAGCGTTACCGACATCATGACCCATCGCAATGAAATTGTCGGTATCGATCTGGAAGAATCAGTCGAAGACATTATCAAGCAATTACAAAATAGCCCGCATACTCGCCTGCCGGTATACAAAAAAAATATAGACCGGGTGATAGGTTTTCTACATTTACGTACGATTTTAGCGCAAATTAGTGATCCTGATTTTGACAAACACAATATCACCAACAGCCTATCCAAGCCTTTCTTCATTCCGGCCAGCACCTCGATTCATAAACAAATGCAAATCTTTAAGGCCGAAAAACTCCGTATTGGCTTAGTGGTCGACGAATATGGCGACGTACAGGGATTAGTGACGCTTGATGATTTATTACAGGAAATCGTCGGTGAACTGGTCTCCGAAGAACCCGATATAAAAATGCAAAAAGACGGTAGCTATCTGGTGGATGCCGGCGTAACCATCCGCGAACTCAATCGCATCACCCACTGGGATTTGCCCACCGAAGGCCCGAAAACCTTGAATGGCTTGGTAATCGAATACATGGAAACCATTCCGGAACCAGGTACCAGCGTGAAACTGCATGGGCATATTATTGAAATAATTAAGCGCGATGAAAACGCGATCAAGCTGATTAAATTCAATCCCAAACGCTGACCAAAATTTATTTTAGGCAAAAAAAAGGCGGTTATTTTTAATAACCGCCTTAGAAGCAATAGGAAGAAATATAACGCAACTTTAAACTATCAAACCGAACTAAAAAGTTAGGTTAATCATAGTGGCGAAAATTTCAAATTCAAATGTGACATATTGTCGCAGGTTGAGTTTGAGCGTTAAACAGTTCAGCGGTATGTAAATTGCTCGCTTACCTCAACCACCCCTTCCTTTTAAAGAAAATAAACGGCAATAATACCGAGATAGTCATCAATCCGAGTGCAAAAGGATAACCCAGCATCCACTGCAATTCCGGCATATTCTCAAAGTTCATACCGTAAATACTGGCAATCAGGGTGGGCGGCAACATTGCCACCGAAGCAACCGAGAAAATCTTGATCACCTTGTTCTGATTGATATTGATAAAACCGACGGTGGCATCCATCAGGAAGTTAATCTTGTCGAACAAAAACGCGGTATGGCTATTAAGCGATTCTATATCGCGCAGAATTTGCTGCGCATCTTCCAACTGCGTGGTATTCAGCAGTTTGCGGCGAATCAAAAACGACACGGCGCGCTGAGTGTCGAGCATATTCCGGCGGATTCGGCCGTTTAAATCCTCCTCTGCGGCAATATCGGTCAAAATATCCGCAGCTTCTTCGTCGCTAATATCCTGGCTCAAAACTTTTTTGCTGACAATTTCCAACTGCTCGTAAATATTCTCCAGCGCATCCGCGGAATACTCGGCTTCAGCGCCGTATAAATCCAGCAACATATCCTTACAATCGGAGACAAAGCCTGGCTGCGTGCGGGCCCGTAAACGCTGTAAACGAAACACCGGTAATTCTTCGCTACGTACCGAAAACAACATGTCACCGCGCAGTATGAACGCGACCGGTACACTGCGCGATTTGCCTTCGCGATCCAGTAAAAAATCCGAATGTATATGAATTTCGTGCTGATCCTCGACGTAGAACCGGGCGCTGGCTTCCAAATCGGTCAAATCCAGGGGGTCCGGCAACTCCAGGCCATAATGTTGCCCGATAAGCAGCCGCTGCGCCTTGCTTGGCGCCAACAAATCGATCCAGATCGGCTTGATGGCGTACAAATCGTGGCGGCAGGTGATAGCGACCTTAGCGAGGCGACCTTCGACCAACTCGAATGCGCTCATTTGTCCCACGCCACAATGCGGTTCTCGGTCGCCTACCAATGCTTCGCGCAAGGTGTCGGACAATTCCCAAAGCACATCGTCCTGCCTGGCTTCCTCGACCTGCTGCCAGACCAAGTTAGCATCCTCCAGGTCCAGAGCATGCAGAATTTGCCCAATTTCGATAGCAGACAGCCGCGCCAACAGACTACGCAGTTCCACCATGTGCTGCTTTTGTACCAAAGCAGTGATCAGCTTACGTCGCGGCATAGGCTGATTGTTCAGCATGCCTTCGACAAGCTTATGTTTTTTCAACAAATCGTTGATCGTTTGTAGCGACAAGAGCAACTCCGGAATAAAGCAAGCACCAAATTTTTTATTCGGCGGGTATAAAACGGCTAACTTTAAACCAAAACGCTGACAAAAAATCCTTCGCCGCTCTTCGTTGAACGGCGAACTTCAGTAAATTTAGACAAAAACACTTAATTTTGGTGACACATCGAACGATAGAATCATGCAAATCATCTGTTCACAATGGCCGAGTAATGCCGTTTGGCAGATGATTTACACGAGATGCAGTCGTCAAAAAGCGCATCTTGGCGCCGCGATAAGCAGACAATTCCGAGTTAAATACGGCCGTATTGATCTTCGTAACGGACGATATCGTCTTCGCCGAGATAGCTGCCGGATTGGACTTCCACCATTTCCAACGGAATCACTCCCGGGTTCTCCAGGCTGTGAATAACGCCCAAAGGGATATAGATCGATTCGTTCTCGGTGACTAAAATTTTCTCACCGTTTTTATCCACCCAAGCAGTACCTTTGACGACTACCCAATGTTCGGCACGATGATGATGTTTTTGCACCGATAGTTTCGCACCAGGCTTCACGACTATACGCTTGGTTTGATGGCGCTCTCCAGCATCGACCAAATCGTAATGCCCCCAAGGCCTGTAAACTTTACGATGCACGCTGGCTTCACTGCGTTTCAATTTTTTCAGTTGATCGACTACTTCCTTGACGTCTTGCACCCTATCCTTCGAGGCAATCATGACCGCATCGTCAGTTTCGACCACCACCAAATTATCCACACCGATCACCGCTACCAATTTGTTGGCCGAGTGAATATAGGAATTGCACGTATCTACCGTCAACACATCGCCTTTGATGGCATTGCCGGCAGCGTCTTTATCGGTTACATCCCAAAGTGCGGACCAGGAACCGACATCGTTCCATTCCGCATCCAACGGGATCACCACCGCCTTATCGGTTTTTTCCATCACGGCGTAATCGATGGAATCTGATGGACACGTCGAAAAAATCTGCTTATCCAATCGCACAAAATCCATATCCGGCTTTGCTGCCCGCGACGCCTCTCTACACACTTCCAGCATTTCCGGATTGAATTTTTCCAGCTCCCGCAAAAAGCAACCCGCTTTAAAAGCGAACATGCCGCTGTTCCAAAAATATTCGCCACTTTCCAGATAGCGCTGCGCGGTTTGCAAATCGGGCTTTTCAACAAATGCGGCAACTTTATAGGCTTCACCATGGCGGGTATCGCCGCGCTTGATGTAGCCATAGCCGGTTTCCGGCTCGGTCGCGACGATGCCAAACGTCACCAAAAGATCCTGTTTCGCCAACAGTTCGGCTTGAACCACCGCCCGATGGAAAGCGGCACGATTACCGACCACATGGTCAGCCGGCAAAATCAACAACACATCGTCTTCGGAGCGTGCACTTAATGCCGCCATCGCTACGGCCGGCGCGGTATTTTTGCCGACAGGCTCCAAAATAATGGCAGCCGGTTTGATGCCGATTTCCCGCATTTGCTCTGCGAGCATAAATCGATGGTCTTCGTTACAAACCGCAATGGGTGCTTGTAAGCCGGCAACGCCATCAAGCCTTAAAATGGTTTCCTGAAGCATGGTGTTGCCGGACACCAAGGGCAAAAATTGCTTGGGATACTGACCACGAGACAAAGGCCATAGCCGAGTTCCTGAACCACCTGATAATACTACCGGGATCATAATGTCGTTTTCCTTACGGGCTGAATGAAAATGGGTTGAGCTAGTCTAACATTTAGGTAACTGCTGGGGTCAAGCCTTGGATCAGGTAATTTGACTCACAAATTTGCCCCTTCGTTTTCATTGAATTGTCACAATAAGCTCAGCGCAGCCGTTTAATCACAACAAGCTACCGCGAGCTGTTTCAATTTTTGCCGGGCCAAATCGTAATCTCCATCCGGGGTTTCGGTATACATAACGACAAGCAACTCAGCGGATGCATCACCTGACAAACGTTTCAGCAATTGCCACCATTTCGCCAGATAGGCATTGGCGGTATTTTTGTCGCCAACCCTGTACCAACGCTCGACTAACAAGCTCCGATGTGTACTGTTTAGTACCGCTTCTTCAATATCACCGCTTTTATCAGCTGCCCACTGCATGGCAATGACGTCGTCATGCAGCATCCGCCATATCGGATGTTTTTGCGGCACCAGATAATTTTGCGAATTGACCAGTTCACCGCCTTGGGTTTCATCGCCGAAATTGGCAAAATACATACCGACTATCGTTTGACCATCGCTTAAATAAACTTTGGCATCCGCCACCACACCCTTAAAATTGGGCTCCCAACCCCAATCGGGCACTGCAACCGGCTGCCAATCAGGCAAAGACGGACTGCTAAAGCGCTCGGGTACCTCGACGTGGGCGGCCTGCAGTGCGGATAGGCCTTGTGACGCAAACGGCCAAATGAAAACGCATAAAGCGGTTACTGTTAAGGCTGGCCAATAATGTTTGTAAATCGTTGCAGCATCAGCAAGGTTAGAGTCACCCGCCAAATCCGGGGTCGATGCGGCCGCTACCCCAGCATCCGAATCGTGCCAAAAAGAGCCAAAATAAAACAACGCAAACATGACGATCCCAAAAAACACCCAGCCGTAAACGATGTGATCGACACCCGCAGCCAGCTTCATGTTACTGAAGTGGCCTATCATCACAATCAAATAGGCGCGCAGACCGTTAGCTAAAATCGGCACCAAAAACGAGAGCGCAATGAAGATAGTCCGTTTCTTGTAGCTGCTGTAATTGAGATACGCATAGACCGAACCCAGTGTTAGCGAAGAAATCAAATAACGCAAACCACTGCAACCCTCTACCACCGACCAGTTACCCGAGGTTAGCGTAAAAAACAAGCCTTCCCGGTAAACACTCATTCCGGTCAGCCGTATCAGCGTAACGACAAAGGTGGCGGTGTATTCCATTAAAGGCGGAATAAATGCTTCCCCGAATGGCACCATCAAAAATAAAAACACTATCGGAAATAACATTTGCGCGACGGTATGGCTGCCAAGCACGGCCCAAAAACCACCGACCAAAACACCAACCACGGCCCATTGCTGAATCACCGCAACATGCACCAAATCCGCAATTAACCAGCCAAATCCGCTAACGATAATAAACAGCAAACCTAACGGGCTAAAAGCCGGCCGTAAATCTCGATAGAGCTCCCGGCGCGACCAAATCAACCAAACACTAACCGGGGCCACTAAAAAACCGTGCGTGAATGTGTCTGACCGCGACCAAATAGCGACAATTTCTGACCAGGTCTCAAAAAAAGCCGCTACTGAAACCAGGGTAACCAACACGACGCCCAGCAGCGGTTTACGCCAGTGTTCAGGCAGTCCTAAAGCTTTTAACATTCTATTTCCTCTGCTATTTAGTGGTTACTCAACTACGAACGCCCGCGTCGTCTATATGCTACAGAGCCTAGACTCATCCCAATGTTTAGCGAATGGCTATTTACCGCTGTTATCATAAGCCTGCTGCTATGTCGACCACATCTAAAGTTTGCGCAGTGGTTTTCAGCTAGTTCACTAATCTCTGCTACGATAAAAGTTCAGTGCGTTGGTCGACCCAATATTCAGGCTTTTTAATTATTAAACAAAATCCATGGTAGTTCTGTTTTTTTTAGGTTTCTGGCTGGCCTGCCTTACCGGCTTATGGCTGTGGAAAAAACCCTTATTTATCGCTACCTGGCGTGAGCCCTATTTTGCCGATACGCCGGTTTTAATCGAAAGCGACGACTGGGGCCCGGGTGGCGACTTCCACGCAGCCCGTTTAACAGAGCTGCTCTCCATGCTGGCTCAACACAAAGACGCTGTAAACCGCTCTGCGATACTTACCGCCGATATGGTGTTAGCCGTTCCGGATTTAGCAAAGATCGAATCCACGGGCCAATACCACAGGCGCATGCTGGACAAAGACTTCCCGGCCATTTTTGCAGCACTGCAACAAGGCATACAACAAGACACTTTAGTGCCGCAACTGCATGGCATGGAACACCTGAACGGCAAGGCCTTCGCGGAATTATGCCGGCAACAAGACCCCCGCCTGGCAACCGCCCGCGCAACTAAGGATTGGTGGGACTGGGAAAAACTGGATTCGCCGCTACAAGGCCACTATGTAGACGGACGCAATTTACCTACCCAGGCAATTGACGCTGCGGAAGCCAATTCACTGGTCGCAAATGCCATGCAATGTTTTACCGGCATGTTCGGCTATCCCAGCCTCAGCACAGTCGCCCCGTGCTATTTATGGAACGATGAGATCGAACAAAGTTGGCAACAGCAAAATATCATCGCGATTCAAACTGCCGGCTACCGCTGTACCGGGCGCAATGAAACCGGACATTATTTTCAGGATCCTCCGCTGATACGGGTCGGCAATACCAATCGTTTCGCACAACTTTACCTCGTTCGCAACGTGATGTACGAACCTGTTGACGGCAAAAACACACCGACCAGCGCGTTTGCCGAAGCTGAAATGGCTTATCGCCAAGCCCTGCCGGTGAGTATTTCTACGCATCGCTACAATTACACACGCTCAGAGGACGAATGCCAACAAGCTATACGTGGGTTAGACCATCTTTTAGGGCAAATCAGGGCAAATTTGCCCAACGTTCGCTTCTTGGCGTCCCCGGAACTCGGCGAATTCTTGCAAAACAAAACCGACAATATCGTGAATCGTTTCAATCAGCGTCAATGGCCAGCAATTAGCTTAGCTGTGACGCACCGCAAAACCGGTGCATTTCTATACCGTCTATACTACAGACACAGAAAATTAGCGCTGATCGGTTATTGCACCGGATTAATTGTACCGGCGTGGTTGATCTGCAAAACCAGTTTATAACCATTCTAACGTATCAAAAATTTTGATTAGCCCAAAATGAAAATCAGCGCCGTCATTCCAGCGTATAACAGCGCGACATTCATTCGTGCCGCCATCGAAAGCATCCAGGCGCAAACCAGCAAAGTTGACGAAATCATCGTGGTGGATGATGGCTCCACGGACAACATCGAACAAGTCCTTAAGACGTTTGCCCATACCGTCATTTATCACAAACAAGCCAATCAAGGCCCGTCCGCCGCGCGCAATAAAGGCATAGAATTGGCTAGCGGTGATTGGATTGCATTTCTGGATGCCGATGATCAATGGACTGTGGACAAAACCACCAAGCAAATCCAAGCATTGCAAACCAATCCGGAACTCCACCTGATTGCCGGCGACATGACGGAAATCGACAACGACGACCAACTGCTAACCCAATCGGTGTTAGCCCAACATAAAATGTTGGACTATTTCCAACAGCTGGCCGGAAAACCAATTCCCAACGCCCTTGCTGCGTTAGTGAAAAAAAATTTTATACCGACGGGTACCGTTTTGGTGAAGCGCCAAACCTTGCTTGAAGCAGGCATGTTCAATACCGAGATTCGCTATGGAGAGGACTTGGAATTGTGGGCAAAAATTGCCACATTTCACGCAGTAACGTGCCTTCCCGACATTTTGATGCTGCGCCGCCAGCACGGCAACAATGCCACGCAAGCCAGCGAAGGTATGTTAATAGACTTGACCAAGGTGACTGAGTCTATTCGGAACTTTGCCGCGCCCCAATTAACTGCTCAAGGCATTTCGCCGAATAGGCTGGTGGCGGAGGCACAATGGACGCTTGGCTACTGGTATTTCAGCGGCGGCAATAATGCCAAAGCCAGAGAGGCCTTTAAAAAAAGCCTCTCCCAGGATTTCACACTTACCAATCTACTCTATCTGATTTTCAGTATCTTGCCAGCCAGCTTAATTAATGCGCTACGTATCATTAAACAAAAATTCGCAAAATCCTGAGTATATGAGAATATTCCTTAACGCTTTCTACGCTGATATTGCCAAACTCTGATTTCATGTCGACCAACAACCTCCCAAAAAGAATTATCTATGTCGAAAACGGAATTGGTTATGGTGGCGCCATTATCTGTTTGAGGCATTTAGTCAGAAATCTTGATCGTGATCGCTTTCTACCTCTAGTTGTTACAGGACGCAACGGTCCGCAATATCGGGAGATTGCCGATGAAGCCTTATGGAAACACATCCCGGACCGCCATATAGACATAGTGGCGTGGCGTGCAAAAGCGGAATCGATTCAATGGTTAACGAAGGTGTCTCCCCTGCGATTTTTCGTCAATCAACTGATAGCCAGAAGCGACGACTTATTTAATTTTTTACCGTTTTTTCTCGACTTGCTTTGGACTGCATGGCGTTTCAAAGCCGACTTGATCCATGCCAATAACGAGCCGCTTTGTAACAGAGCCGCGCTCTTGGTAGCCAAAATTTTGCGTATCCCCAGTATTTGCCATGTCCGTGGTAACCCTGACGGACCGCATTCAGCGCGCTGGGCTTATTCCCTACCCGATCATTTTGTGTCCGTCTCCCATTGGGTTGCCAATAGCATGCGTGAAAAATTAGCCGTGCAGGACGAGAAAATTAGCGTGGTCTATGATGGCATCGCTTTGGATAAGCTGAACAACCAAGCAGGTGGCTCCTTATTTAGGCAACGATTCGATTTACCTGCAAATATCTTTATCGTAGGTTTAGTAGGCTTACTTATTCCTTGGAAAGGGCAACAACTATTTATCGACGCGGCTAAAATACTGCAAGACCAAATACCCCATTTAAAAATGCTGATTGTCGGTGGAACGCCAGACGATTGCATCCCTTACGAACGAGAGCTTAGAGAACGTGTAAGACAGGAATCGTTGTCGGATACCGTCCACTTTATCGGCCACGTCAGCGACATGATAGAAGCCTACAAAGCTCTGGATATTGTGGTCTCAGCATCCACTAGCCCCGAACCATTAGGTACGGTCGTCATCGAAGCGATGGCGTTAGGCCGGCCATTGATCGTACCAAACCATGGCGGCGGCGCGGAAATGGTTGAAGATAATCAAACCGGACTGTTATTTAACAGCGGTGACGCGGAAAGTTTGGCAGCGTCTATCCTTAAGTTTTACCGCTCCAGCGAGTTGATGAATCGATTAGCCAGTAACGCCCGGGGCAAAGCATTAGCCACCTTCGACGTCCGGCAGCACACAGAAGCGATACAGTCCATATATCAAAAGTTTTTATAAAACAGTACTCAAGCAAATTCATGCGCCAGAAAAAAGTCAGATTACTTCCATTGCTATTTATTGCCTGTATCCGGAATGCGGCAGCCGACTATCCGAAAACCGACGCCGATTACGCCTTCCTGCCACCCTACTGCAAGGCGCGCGCATCCGATCAAAAATCGCCTGACTACCAAAGCTGGAACCGAAAGCTCGGCGACGACTTCATTCATATCCACCACTATTGCGCAGGCTTACACACCATGAATTTAGCCTTCAGAACCCATGACGAGGCAGAAAAACAGTCTAAATACCGCGCGGCAGTGGGAGATCTTCTATATGTACCGGATCACGCCTCGCCTACTTTTAAGTTAATGCCAAAAATATTTTACGATGTCGGTCAAGCCTACCAATTCATGGGTGAAATTGATGACGCAATTGCCGCCAACTTAAAGAGTATTTCGCTTGATAAAAATAACTCTTTTCCTTATGCCGCCTTGAGCAGTTTGTATCAAAGAAAAAACATGAAAGCAGAAGCTAAAACCATTTTAGAAAAAGGCTTGGAACACAACCCCAACTCGAAAATATTGCTTAAACGCATGAAGAATTTCAAATAATCCCCATCTCTAATTAAAAGCTTAACCGCTACCGATTGGATTATTCAGTTAAAATAAATACCCATGTTACGAATCGCCAAAAACTTATATACCTACAGAGAGCTAATAGCCGCACTCACCTGGAAAAACATCGTTATCCGCTATAAGCAAGCATACCTCGGAATTTTATGGGCTGTATTAAAGCCTATTATGTTAATGCTGGTATTTACCTTGGTTAAGGGTTTTGTGGGCATAGAAACAGGGGGCTTACCTTATCCGCTTATTACATTTGCAGCACTAATACCTTGGGTATTTTTTCAGGAATCAGTTTCTGAAGGCGTCAATAGCGTAACTTCGAATGCCAATTTGATCAAAAAAATATATTTCCCGCGTGAAGTGTTTCCATTAACCGCGATGGTTACCAAACTAGTGGAATTAGTTATCAGTTTTGCGATATTGGCGGCCATGATGATTTATTATCATGTCATGCCCACTCTGCATGCAGTCTGGATACCGGCTTTCGTGCTATACACGATGATAGTCGCCTTAACAATCAGCTTCTTTGGCGCAGCGATGAATGTATACTACCGCGATATAGCTCAAGCAATACCAATAGCATTATCTTTATTGATGTACGGTTCCCCAGTCATCTATCCGTTGAGCTTGGTACAAAAGAAATTAGTTATCGAACAGGCGGCGGGCGAATGGTCCAATGATTTGTATTTTTTATACACACTTAATCCATTAGTGGGCATTATAGATGGATTTCAAAGTGTTTTAATTAGAGCAACAGAGCCCGATTTAAATGTAATTTATCCGGGGTTAATTTTGACTTTGCTAATACTACCGTTCAGCTATTGGTTTTTTAAGCGCGCGGAAAGTTGGTTCGCCGATGTCATATAAGATTCGGCAAAAAACTTCAAAATTACATCATTAATTAGCATATATGGCCATCATAGAAGTCAACCACCTCACCAAGGAATACCAACTCGGTCACCTTACCAGTTTGAAGGAAACCGCTTTAAACACCATGAGACGCCTCGCCTTACAACCGGTTCACGAGCGCGAGCGTTTCAAAGCGCTTGACGATGTCAATTTTCACATCAATGAAGGTGAAGTAGTCGGTATCATCGGGCATAACGGCGCAGGTAAAAGCACTCTGCTCAAGCACTTGGCCAATATCAGCAAACCCACCAAGGGCGAAGTCATTGTTAAAGGCAGCGTAGCACCGCTGATTGAAGTGGGTGCCGGTGTCAATCCGGAACTAACCGGCCGAGAAAATATTTATCTTAATGGCGCCATCCTGGGTATTCCCAAAAAAATCATTCAACAGAAATTGGATGAAATCATTGATTTCTCCGAGCTGGAACAATTTATTGACACACCGGTTAAACGATATAGCTCCGGCATGACGGTAAAGCTGGGTTTTTCCATTGCCACTAGCATGGAAGCAGATATATTAATTATTGATGAAGTATTAGCAGTTGGGGATTTAGCTTTTCAAAGGAAATGTTTTGATCGAATGGAAGATCTTATTAGACGCCAAGGTAAAACTGTTCTTCTCGTCAGCCACAACATACGCCAAATTGAACGGTTATGTAATAGAGTTATATTATTAAGTAAAGGCTCAGTTATAGGTGACGGTGACGCAAACAGCTTATGCGCAAAATTTTATCAGGCAAATGACAAAAAAATAAGCATTGACAGCTCTACCACACTTAGCTTGGCAAATAACAACGAATGGGCAACAGGAGAGATACACCTAATAGATATTAAACTCCTCAACTCTTCAGGCAACTCAATTACAGAATTAAAACACACTCAAGCCGTTACCATTAAATTAGTTTATGAAGTTAAAAATCAGGTTCGATATCCTATGTTTGGAGTGGGCATTCACACCACTGACTTTATTTATCTAGCCACTCAGCAAAGCATAAACCAACTAAAAATAGAAAAACTTGATATTGGCATATATGAATTTAACTTTGAGATTGAATCATTTCCATTTATGCCTGGAGTCTACTCGATCAGAGCGGGAGTCGCTGAAGGATCAGCCAGTAGAACTATTTTTTATGCAGAAAACCTGCTACATTTTCAAGTAACATCTGAAAACCTAGCAGACAAAACTTGGAATGAGGGGTTAGTATCTCTTCCCGGCACATGGACATTCACAGCAGCCTAGTCAACATATTACATTGAGAGAAAAAAGTGACCTCTAAAAAGTATATATATGAAATTCCAGATAACGAAAACCACCCAGCTAAAAAAGTTATTAAATGGATAAAAAATAATTCAAAGGTACTTGAAATTGGTTGTGCTAGCGGAATTCAATCTAGAATATTGAAAGAAAATTTGGGCTGCAGAGTTACAGGACTCGAAATAGATCCGTCAGCTGCAGTAGATGCTAAGCCATATTGCGAAGACGTTATAATTGGAAGCATTGAGGAAATTGATTTATCATTAGCACTAAAAAATGAAAACTTCGATGCCATTCTCTTCGTTGATGTATTAGAGCACCTGATAGATCCTCTAGCAACTCTAAAAAAAATACTTCCTTTTCTTAATGAGAATGGTGTTGTAATTGCATCCATACCTAACATTAGTCACTCAGCAATATGCTGGGAACTTGCTCACGGGAGATTTGATTACCAAAAATATGGACTACTAGACAATACTCATATACGATTTTTTACTAAAAAAAATATAATAAAATTATTTGAAGATGCCGGATACCATATTATTTTATGGGATCGCGTCATTAGAACCCCAGAAGAAACTGAATTTAATGTGCATTGCTCTTCTGCAAAAGATGAATCTTTTTTTGACTGGATTAACGAACTTAACCCAGAGTCCAATACATATCAATTTATAGTAAAAGCAATACCCACATCAAATACGGAAGAGTCTCTGTATACGAAACTAGACAATGTAGATCAATTAGTCTCGAAACTATCAGAACTAAACAAGCAAAATATGTTGCTAAAATCTAAAATTGATTGGCTTGAAAAAAATAGATTTGGCCCTTTTACAAGTTTATTTCAAAAATTAATACATCGCGCCTAATTCATGAATGATAACCCAGTAAAAGCAATTGCATTCTTCCTCCCCCAATTCCACCCAATTCCAGAAAACGATGAATGGTGGGGCAAAGGGTTCACTGAATGGACGAATGTCACAAAAGCAAAACCATTATTTCCGGGTCATTATCAGCCTCATCTACCTGCAGATCTTGGTTTTTATGATTTGCGTTTACCGGAAGTACGGCAACAACAAGCTGAGCTTGCCGGAAAGTATGGAATTTCGGGTTTTTGTTATTATCATTATTGGTTCAACAAGAGACGGATACTCGAACATCCTGTCAATGAAATATTAAATACTGGAAAGCCTGATTTTCCATTTTGTCTTTGTTGGGCTAACGAGAACTGGACCAGAACCTGGAGTGGCGGATCAAAAGACGTGCTTTTAAAACAAAAGTATAGCCATGAAGATGATATAGATCATATTCATTCACTTTTTAGTGCTTTTCGTGACCCACGTTATATAAGAATTGACGGGAAACCGTTGTTTCTGGTTTATCGGACTGAATTGTTACCAGACCCCAAAAAAACTGCTGAAATTTGGCGATCAGAAGCCATTAAAAATGGCATCGGCGATCTTTATCTAGTCAGAGTAGAAAGCTTTGTAAACAACATTAACCCTGAAACTATTGGTTTCGACGCAGCAATAGAATTTGCTCCAGACTGGGCCAACCTTGGACCAAGGCTGTTTAGGACTGAATTACTTAAAAAAATATCCAATATCGGATTATTCCCTAAGGTTTTTAGTGATAACCAAGTGGTAGATTATGATACTTTAGCTACCAGCATGATGCGAAAGAAAAATCCTGATTATGTAAGGTTTCCGGGAGTCACTCCCTGCTGGGATAATAGTGCTAGGAAGAAAAAAAATGCTGCAATTTTTATTAACTCAACGCCTGATAAATACGAGCAATGGCTTGCAAGTTCAATTCAAAAAGCTTCTTTATTTGACTCTAAAATACCGAAATTAGTCTTTATTAATGCGTGGAATGAATGGGCTGAAGGGAACCATCTCGAACCAGACCAAAAATGGGGTCATGCATATCTCGAAGCAACATTTAATGCCTTGAATGATCCGAATAAAGAGCGAAAAACTTTGCGTACCCATCCAAATCCATTGAATATATCTCATTATCTTAGGTATCTATATAATAGAAACATAGGCTGGCGTCTACAGAAATAAGTCGATGAAAAATGACCTATCAATATCGTTTGATAAACTAACGGTTATCCTATTAAATTGGAACGGCAAAAAAGACACTTTGGAGTGTTTATCCTCGCTACAGCTCCTTAAGCATCCTAATTTTAATATTATCGTTGCTGACAATGGTTCCAGTGATGATTCGGTGAAGACTATACGCGCCGAATATCCGGATGTCTTTGTATTAGAAAATGGAGCCAACTTAGGTTTTGCCGAAGGGAATAATAGAGCCATTCGTTACGCTCTGGATCAAGACGCCGACGCTGTTGTATTGTTAAACAACGACATTATCGTCGATCCCAACCTCTTACAAGCATTTCACGACGCATATAACTCCTTGGCTAATCCAGGCATTCTGGGTGCGGCGAGCTACTATTACGATAATCCTAAGGTAATCTGGGCTGCGGGCGGTTTTTGGGACTCAACTATTCTTGATCTCAATCATATTGGGCTCGGTAAATCCGCTCAGGAATTACCAAGCAATAAACCCTACGAAGTAGAGTATGCCGTGGGTTGCGCCCTGTTTGTACACAAAGATGTCATTTCAAAAATAGGCTTGATGGAGCCATTATTCTTTTTAAATTTCGAAGAGAACGACTGGTGCCAACGCGCCAGGAAAGCTGGGTTAATTAATTACTCCGTACCAGACGCGAAAATTTGGCATAAGGTTTCCGCATCGTTTGGCGGTGAATCTCCGTTATGGAAATATTATATGACCCGTAACCTGCTTTTATGGTCAAAACGGCATTTACCCACTAGCGAGCATCACGCAGTTATTCTAAAAACCATTAAGGCCTGCTTCCCTTCTCTCGCATTTTTATCATGGAAAGCACCATTAACGCTAAAACAGCGTTATTGGGCATTTGGTATGTGGATAAAACAAGTATTCGGCCGATTTAATGATCCATTTTATATTGCTCAGTTTTATGGAATAAATCACTACTTTATTAACAAATTTGGTGAATGTCCGCCCGAGTTAAGAATTAAACTGCGCCCAGCAGCTTGATTTAATCTATGTCTGCTAATAGCATCTACACGCCCGCTATCAGCGTCATTATGGCTGTCTACAATACCGAACGGTATTTAATGGAAGCCATTCAAAGCATTCTGTCGCAATCTTTCAAGGATTTTGAATTAGTAATAATAGATGATGGCAGCACCGACGATAGTTCGGGTATTTTGAGATACTTCGCCTCACACGACTCACGCATCAAACTCATCACTCAAGTTAACGCCGGCATAGGTGCTGCAACCCAAAGAGGCATTACCGAAAGCCAAGGTGAATATATCGCCATTATGGACTCCGACGATATTTCCCTCCCCGATCGACTAAAGCTACAGAAACAGTTCCTCGATCAGCATCCAGACATTGACGCGGTCGGTAGCCAATGGCGAATGTTGCACGCCGACGGTCGAGATATTGGTATCGATACGCACCCGCTTGATTCAGAGAGAATTTCGGTGTTGATGTACGCTTTTTTTTCGCTGCATCACCCGACCACGATGATTAGACGACACGCATTGGAAAAAGTGGGTGGCTACTCCGTAGACCGCAGTTGTCTGGTACCCGACTACGACGTATTTATGCGCATGCAATTGGCGGGATGCCGGTTCGCCAATCTGCCGGAAATTCTGTTCATCTGGCGCTTAAATCCAGCCAGTACTACACACCACAAAGCGCGAGCACAGTGTGCTTCGGTAGCGGAGGTTCGCGATGCGGGATTTAACCAACTGCTATTGAACGATCCTCTGCAAGCTGCAGACACTGCAAAATCGGTAGTTTGTTCTTTTCCAACCGGCACATGGCAAGACGAAAGAATCAAACAACTATTACCCGAGCAGGGACCGTCATTGTTGTATCGCACCTGGCGGAATCTGCCAGACGCTACCTCGGGAGACCGTCTTAACAAGGCGCTGGTCTTGTGGCTGGAAAAGCCGGAGCTCTATTGCGAAACCTTGCGCGAACAACTGCTCGCCAACGACAAGGCTTGGTTGGCGGCATTACTAAATGCCTACCGCGGCATCGAAAACCTAGACCCAGCCCTGAATCCCGATACGCTGGCGATTATCCCCAGCAATCAGATAGCAGTAAGTTTATTCGTCACCTATAACCAAGCTGGCGAAGATTTCAATCAACGTCTGCAACAAGCCTTCGCCTTGAAGGCTCAGGCCAAGTTTTCGATAGAAATTATTGTAGTTTCGGTCAAACCAGAACTTAGCCTGAAACCTTTTATCCCGTTACTTGCCACTCATGATTGTATTTTCGATGAAAACGGCCTTGCGTGGCACACGGCATTGCATAGGGCTAAAGGTGCTTATTTTGCATATTTGGAAGACAATTTTAGATTCAATATCGATGTAATATTGAAAATCCTGGCAAGTCACATCCAGCACAAAACATCTATTTCATTTATGCCGGATACTCGCTATTTTAGCGAAGCATGCGATGAAAAAGGTCAACCGGCTCTAGACAATCAATTTCATCCAGTTTGGACACGTAGCACTCTACTTGGAAAAAATCGTGTGCAGTCTAGTCAATTTATTCATCATCGCTCCTTATTAGACAACTTAAAAGGCAATTTAGCGGAGCTGGGTGTGGCAACAGGGCGATACTTGGGTAGATACTTGGCAATTAGAAACGAATTTAACATTATCGATGGAGCTGTAAGCTATTTTATGCCAGGAATAATTTTAAACGCCAACCCATTACCTTTATTTCAACAAACTGTTGGCGATTGGTATCTGGATTATGGCATGACAAACTTTCCTGATTTTGTATTCCATGACAACTTGTCAAAATCTGAAATTTCACATTATGCTCAAACCCTTTCAACAGCTTGGCTCAACAAAAATTTATATGTATACCAAGGTAATATATCGGTACTGGAAAGCTTCTACCTCAATCGTGTCAATTTAGCGATCAGAATACCATTATTTAGATACTTACTCGCACACAACAAGAAAACTTATTTACTCGCCTTCTGGCGGAAGAAGGATTATCTAAATGCAACTTTGGCTTTATTTTATTGTGTTTATCAGACCATAGCTGTTCGTTTGTTTTCTCCGTATAAAAAATGAAAACTCTACATATTTGCCATAATAGTGATTTAAAAAACGGTGTTGACAAAACCACCTGCACCTTGATGGTCGCATTAAAAAAACTAGGCGTTGAACCTATCGCGGTGGTGCCCAAAGCAGGCAATGTCACGGAATATTTGCAGTCTCAAGCGATTCGTTACTGGCTGGTCCCATATTCCTGCTGCTTAAGCCGAACAGAGCGGGCGCAATTTAAGTTTTACGGAGATTCTTTTGCACAATTAGACAATTTAATTACGTTGATACAGCAGGAAAACCCTGACATTATTCATATTAACACCGGTCATTTACTGCATGCTGGTATTGCCGCCGCGCGTCAAAGAGTACCGGCCATTTGGCATATTCATGCCCCATTTTCAGAAGATTTGTCCCGTTATGAATCCAGTATTGGCACCGGCGGCTATATTCACCTTTTAAAACAATTGAGCAGCCGCATCATCGGCGTATCAGACGACGTTGCTAAATCGCTATCGGAACATTTGCCCCCAGACAGAATAAATACACTCTACAACGGCATCGACATTGAAGAATTGCGTAGTTCTGCCAAGTCGTCTTCAACCGATATTCGCGCGGAATTGGGCCTTTCCGCAGACGCAAAATTGGTAATCGGCGTGGGCCGCATCTCTGAGCAAAAGGACTTTGCTGCATTTGCCAGAGTAGCCGCCAAGGTCGTTACGTTTAAATCGGATTGTTATTTCCTTATCGCCGGCCCAAAACAGGAACCGGTAGCTGTCCGCCTGTTGGAAGACGAATTAGAGCGTGGCCAATTAAACAACAAGTTACATATACTCGGACCGCGAGATGACATTGCCGCCCTGCTGGCACAAAGCACTATATTTCTCTCCACGGCAATTTTTGAAGGCCAGGGCATTGCCGCTCTGGAGGCAATGGCTTTGGGTACGCCAGCGGTCGCGATGGCGTGTTCGGGTCTACGGGAGTGCATCGTTAACGAACACGACGGCATTTTGGTAGATCCGGGCGATGAAAATTCCACCGCCACGGCCATTTTGCGCCTGCTGGACGACCCGGAATTTGCTCAAAAACTCACCGCCAACGCCCGTATCTCCGTCGCTGAAAAATTTTCCAGCCAAAAATACGCTAAGCAATTTTTGAACATCGCCAACGCTGCGCTGGCCTACGGCCCGCCGGCGATTTCTGATCAAGAACTTGATCTGCTATCGGGATTATTGGGACAAATCAATAATGCCCATCTGCGTTTGCTAGGCTTTGAACAGCAAACCTTAAATCAACGTATAAAAGGCATTCTCTGGGAATGGCGCCAACAGCTAAAGGCAATATTCCAGTAAAAGCTCGAATTGCCACAATTTGATTTAAAATAAATTTCGCACAATCAACGGCCTGATTCAGGCGAATCCAGTATGCGACAAACTACTGATATATCTCAAGCTAAACCACTCATTTCCGTGATTATGCCTTGCTATAACTCGGCACATATCATTGGCAAAACCATCGCCAATCTGTATCAACAAACTTTCAAGAATTTCGAATTGATAGTCGTTGACGACGGTTCATCGGATAACTCGCTAGAGGTTTTGCAGGTAATAACAACGCTGTATCAAAATATAATAGTTATTTCCCAACAGAATAAAGGCCCCGGTCCTGCGCGCAATCGCGGATTGGAAGCCGCATCGGGAGAATTTATTGCCTTTCTGGACTCCGACGACAGTTGGCACCCTGAGTTTCTGGCAAAGCTTCATCATAAGCTTGAAGAAAAACCGGATAGCGTACTCGCATACTGCGGCTGGCAAAATATTGGTCTTAGCGCAGAAAAATCCCAACCTTATATTCCGCCTGATTACGAAGAAAATGATAAGTTTGCCGTTTTGTTGCGCAGTTGCCCTTGGCCAATTCACGCCGCATTGACGCGCAAATTTGCCATCGATCAAGTTGGAGGTTTTAACGAACACTGGCTAACCGCTGAAGATTTCGATATGTGGATCAGAATTGCAATGTTCGCCCATATTGTCCGCGTTCCTGAAGTATTGGCTTATTATCACCATCAACAAGGAGAACAAATTTCCAGCAACCGACTTAGGGCCATACTAAATCATTGGGGCGTGCAAAAAGGCTTGCTGCGAGACTTTCCCGTAATATCGCAAACACTGGGTAAAGCTAAAACCAATCTTTTGACAAAAGGCCAGTTATTGCAAAGAGCTTATGAGTTTTATTGGAAAAACGATTTACCTAGCGCGCATCATTTATTTAGAAAAACCTTGGGTTTGGGGTATTTTGGTATGAAGGACTTAAAATATATTCTACCCAGTTTACTGCCTCTAGCGCTTTACTTGGTTCTAATAAAAAAAATACGGAGTTAATATTCCATCAGCCACGCTTATCACTTTAAAACCGACAAAGATTAATCGTGAGCCCAACATCCTTATTTCGCTTCCCATTCCAGGCTATGGGTACTCAATGCGAAATCCAATTGATTGCCACGGAGCATAAACAGGCCAAGCGTATTGCCGATATAGTAACAGCCGACGTGCAACGCTTGGAGGGCTTGTATTCCCGGTATAAACCCGACAGCCTGCTTTCAAGCATCAATCAAGTCGCAGCCATGGGCGGCCGCATTACCGTGGATGAGGAAACGGCTGGCTTACTGAATTATGCTGCAACCTGTCATCAACAAAGCGACGGCCTGTTCGACATCACGTCCGGAATTTTACGGCAGGCTTGGCGTTTCGAGTCCGGCCAGTTGCCGGATGAACAACTAATTAAAACACTATTGAAAAAAGTTGGATGGCACAAACTACGCTGGCAGGCGCCGCTATTAGAGTTTCCGCTGGCCGGCATGGAGCTGGATTTTGGCGGCATTGTCAAAGAATATGCCGTAGACCGGGCTGCGGTAATTGCGCGGAATGCCGGCGCTCGCCACGGTCTTATCAACCTGGGCGGCGACATCAAACTGATAGGCCCACGTCCGGACGGCACTGCCTGGCGAGTGGGTATCCATCACCCCCGCCAAAGGCAGGTATTAGCAAGTACTTTGGCACTACATAACGGCGCCGTCGCCAGCAGTGGGGACTATGAACGTTGCATTATCGTCAACGGCCAGCGCTACGGACACATCCTCAATCCGAAAACAGGCTGGCCGGTTCGGCATTTGGCATCTGTCAGCGTCGTCGGCGAATTCTGCGTAGTGGCCGGCAGCGCGTCAACCATCGCCATGCTCAAGGAAGAACAAGGCCCAAGTTGGCTGGAACAGTTGGCATTGCCGTACTTATGGATAGACGTACACGGCAAATCCGGAGGTTCGTTAGCCGTTGCAGACCCAGCAACGCGCTGAGTTTTATCCCTTACCGATACGGTGCCAATTCAATATGCCCAAAAATACGGCATATCCCTTGCCATTGCGGCATAAGCCTCAAAACCGGTACTTTGGCATCACCCATCACCTCGTACATGCCCCGTCAAACGGGAATTCATAATTGGCACACCTATTGCTTTATCTAAAAAAATAATAAAGCACTGTTTTGTTGCCTGCCCCACCCAAACAATTTCCGGGGTATCAATTAAAGCCCCCGACCCATTCAAGATTTTAAGGACGCGCTAAAAAACTCTCTCGCTGGATGAGGGATAGGGCGCTTTTTACCAGTCGTTAACAAGCTGCCACGGATGGCGGCGCCTTACGAATCGGCTAGCCGAGAGACCCGCCGACGTAAACACAAGATAACATCAGCAACAAATAATGGAGCGGTAGTTATTACGCCATACCGCGATAGTGATGCTCGATAAGCCCAGCCGCGCGGAATAGCCGCAGAGCTCCCGCACTCGGACAATTAGAGTAGATGTTTGATGGCTTGTCGCTCTTCTTTTAACTCTACTTCGTTTTGACGCAATCTTGCCAAGCTGAACTCGTTAAGATCCAAGCCCTTAACGATGCCGATCTGCCCATCCACCACCGTCACCGGGAAGGAATAAACCAATCCTTCCGCAACACCATAGCTACCGTCGGATGCGACCGCCATACTCACCCAGTCCCCCGGATCGGTACCGAAGGCCCAAACCCGCATATGCTCAATCGCCGCATGCGCCGCAGACGCCGCGCTGGACTGGCCGCGTACTTTGATAATTTCCGTACCTCGGTACTGCACAGTGGGGATAAATTCATCAACAAACCAGGATTGCTCGACCAAAGAGAATACATCCATACCCTTGACCTTGGCATGATGTAAATCAGGATATTGAGTGCAGGAATGGTTACCCCAAACCGCCACGTTTTTCACGTCTCTGCTCAGCACCCCGCATTTCTCGGCTACCTGACTTATCGCACGTTTATGATCGAGCATGGTCATCGCCGTAAAACACTCCGGCGCTAAATCCGGAGCGTTATGAATAGCGATTAGAGCATTGGTATTGGCCGGGTTGCCGGTCACTAACACCTTGACATTACGGTTGGCTACTTCATTCAGCGCCCGACCTTGGGTGATAAAAATCTGCGCGTTATCCAATAACAAATCGCTACGCAGCATCCCCGGTCCGCGCGGCTTTGCCCCTACCAAAAAGGCATAATCGACGTTATCGAATGCCACTTTCGGATCGTCGGTAATGATGATTTTGTTGATCAACGGAAACGCGCAATCGTTCAACTCCATCACCACGCCTTGTAACTGCTTCATAGCCGGTGGAATTTCCAATAGACGCAGCACGATAGGCTGATCCGGCCCCAGCAATTCGCCAGACGCCAAATGAAATAGCAAGGAGTAACTAATCTGACCAGCTGCACCTGTTACAGCAATATCCACGGGCGTTTTCATCTGCGTTCCTCTTTATTGATTGGATTCTTCCACACCCGACCCAACGGCAGGCTTTTCCAATATGACATAAAGTTTTTGAGCAAACAATCACTAATTCCTGCTTGCCAAAACCCGCTTGGATTCTGCGGCGAGGTAAATATTATTCTGTATAATGCCGGCGGCTAACCTTCTCCCACCGGGCCACCATTATTCATATCAGGTAGCTTAATGAAAAAATTGTTATTCCAGTTCGACACCGACACCCATCCCTCGGCTTTCGATACCGTAGTCGCTTACGACGGCGGCGCGGACCATGTCATTGGTTACGGCAACATTACCCCCGATAACGTCGGCGGCCTGGTCGACGGTACGATCTTCACTCGCGCCCCCAAAGACAAAAAAAACACGGCGATTTTTATCGGCGGCAGCAATATCGAGGCCGGCCAGCGTTTACTGATAGCGGTGCAAAAACATTTTTTCCCCGGGTTTCAAGTGTCGGTGATGCTGGACAGTAACGGCAGCAACACCACAGCCGCCGCCGCCGTCGCCAAACTGGGCAGCAGCGCAAGCCTGGCCGGCAAAAAAGCGGTGGTATTAGCTGGTACAGGTCCGGTCGGTCAACGTGCGGCGGCGATGATGGCGCTGGAAGGCGCGCAAGTCAGCATCACATCCCGACACATATTTAACGCGGAAAAAGCCTGCTTCGCGATGAAGGAGCGTTTCGGCGTAGATCTGACACCCGTAGAAGCCGCCGATTACGACAGTCGCGCCGCCGCCATCCAAGACGCCAACGTCGTATTAGCGACCGGTGCTGCCGGTGTCCAATTATTAAAGCCGGAACATTGGCAAAACAATCCAAATCTGCAATTGTTGGCGGACGCCAACGCCACGCCGCCTGTCGGCATTGGCGGCACGGATGTACTGGATAGAGGCGAACAGCGACACGGCAAAATCGTCTGGGGCGCCATCGGCTTCGGCGCACTAAAACTAGCCTTACACCGCGCCTGTATCACCAAGCTATTTGAAAGCAATAAGCAGGTGTTCGACGCGGAAATCATCTTTGCACTCGCTAAAGCCATGGCTTAAGGTCCTGCCGGATCGATATGTCCGCAGTCCAGCCAAGTTATCGTGAACACGCAGCCGCCATTTTTCGCGCCGGCGTTGCGGCGGCTGATCCGTATCTTGCCGTAAAACGTTTTCTCAGAGCCGATAGCGGACTGCTGCATATCGGTTCGGAACAAACCGGCTACCGCAGCGGCGACTGGCGACGCATTCATCTAATATCTTTCGGCAAAGCCGCATGCGCAATGGCCGATGCGGCACAAACGATAATTCCCGAGGCCTGGCTTGCGGCTAAAGGCATTGTCGTGACCAATTACGACAACATTGATGTCGTCGAAAACTGTCAGGTATTCGGCGCCGGCCATCCGCTGCCGGACGCCGCTGGGTTGCATGCGGCAAAGACCATCGCCACCCGCCTGAGCGACACTAATCCCGGCGAGTTGGTGTTGGTGTTGATTTCCGGCGGCGGCTCGGCATTGCTGCCCTACCCGGTCGCCGGCATCAATTTGGCGGATAAAATCGCCACCACCCGTCTATTACTGGCCTCCGGCGCAACCATCAATCAGATCAATTGCGTCCGTAAACATTTGTCTCAACTCAAAGGCGGCGGCTTAGCCAGGCTTGCCGCGCCCGCCGATTTGCATGCGCTGATACTATCCGACGTGCTGGATAACGATTTAAGCGCCATCGCCAGTGGCCCCACCGTGCCCGACGACACCACTTTCACAGACGCCGTCGCAGTATTGGAATCGTTCGGCATATGGCAAAAAATACCATCCAGCGTGCAAAACTATTTGCAACAAGGCGCTCAAGGCTTGCAAATCGAAACGCCTAAAGGCAGTGACCCGCTCTTCCGGCAGACAAGCCACCATTTGCTTGGCAGCAATGCCATTAGCGTTGACGCTGCAATCGACAAAGCACGCGAATTGGGCTATGAAACCCAGCTTTACAGCAAACAGTTGAGCGGCGAAGCGCGCTTGGTTGCCGAGCAAATAGCACTGCATGCACTATCCGCAGCAGCCGGCATGACGCGGCCGACAGCCGTCATCGCCGGCGGCGAAACCACTGTTACCTTAAAGGGCAATGGCAAGGGCGGCCGCAATCAGGAAATGGCTCTTGCCTTCGCCCTGGCCGCCGAAAAATACGGGCTGAACGGCGCCTGGACCTTTCTCAGCGGCGGTACTGATGGCCGCGACGGCCCTACCGATGCCGCCGGCGGCATCGTCGATGACGGCACTTTGCCACGCATCCGCGCCGCCGGACTCGACCCAGCGGCCCTGCTCGACGATAATGACTCATACCCTGCCTTGCAAGCGGCGAACGATTTACTGCTCAGCGGCGCAACCGGCACCAATGTCGCCGATTTGCAAATCCTGCTACTGCATCCCAACGAATAACCCGAACTTACTTTAGGAGACCCCATGTTTAGCGAATCGATGACCATCAAAGGCTTTGACGACGAACTATTTCAAGCGATGGAACAAGAACGCCAACGCCAGGAAGACCATATCGAACTGATCGCCTCGGAAAACTATGCCAGTCCCCGAGTTTTGGAAGCCCAGGGCACGGTGCTGACCAACAAATACGCCGAAGGCTATCCGGAAAAACGCTACTACGGCGGCTGCGAATACGTCGATGTCGTTGAGCAATTGGCGATCGACCGCGCCAAAGAATTGTTCGGCGCCGATTACGCCAACGTGCAAGCTCACTCCGGTTCACAAGCCAATATGGCAGTGTTCATGTCTTTGATTCAACCGGGCGACACCATCCTGGGCTTGAGTCTGGCCGACGGCGGCCATTTGACCCACGGCGCCAAACCGAACTTTTCCGGCAAAATCTACAACGCGATACAGTACGGTTTGAACAAAGACACCGGCGAAATCGACTACGAACAAGTCGAAGCGCTGGCCTTGGAACATAAACCCAAATTGATCATTGCCGGCTTCTCGGCGTATTCGCGCATTTGGGACTGGCAACGTTTTCGCGACATTGCCGATAAAGTTGGCGCTTACTTCGTTGTAGACATGGCCCATGTCGCCGGCCTAGTCGCGGCGGGTTTATATCCCAATCCGGTGCCGATTGCGGACGTGGTCACCAGCACCACCCACAAATCCCTGCGTGGCCCACGCGGCGGCTTGATCTTGTGCAAAAGCAATCCGGATCTGGAAAAAAAGATCAACTCCAACATCTTCCCCGGCATCCAAGGTGGTCCGTTGATGCACGTGATCGCCGCCAAAGCCGTGGCGTTTAAAGAAGCCCTGACCCCGGAATTTAAAACGTATCAGCAGCAAGTCGTGAAAAACGCCCAAGCCATGGCGGAGGTTTTTATCAAACGCGGTTTTGATGTGGTTTCCGGCGGCACCGACAACCACTTAATGCTGGTGTCATTAATTCCAAAAGGCATCACCGGCAAAGCCGCCGACGCCGCCCTGGGCCGCGCCCACATCACCGTCAACAAAAACGCGGTCCCTAACGACCCACAGTCGCCGTTCGTCACCAGTGGCATCCGCGTTGGCACCCCTGCCCCGACCTCACGCGGCTTCAAGGAAGACGAAGTTCGTCAAGTGGCGGAGTGGATGTGCGATGTGATGGATAACCTGGAGGATGAGAGCGTGATTGATGCGGTTAGGGAGAAGGTGCATTTGTTGTGTGCTAGGTTTCCGGTTTATTCAGCCGGATAAGGTTATGTGTCGCTATCGCGACAACTGATTTTAATGTCGGGTCTCGGCCCGACGGCCGAGATACTTTCTTTTGCTCCGCCAAAAGAAAGTATCCAAAGAAAAGGCGGCCCGGATGCCGCTTATTCCCTGCGCTCCTCGCTTTTGAACGGGGTTGCCGAAAGGGGCTTCCTGCCCCTTCGGCAACGCGATGCATCCCTGCATCGCCCCTAACGGGCTAGTCCGTTCAAAAGCTCCGGTGCTCGGCGCGGCATACGGGAATCAACACCGCCCCGACTGTGAAAGATTTTGGGGATTGTTCAGAGTTTTTATGTAGCTCAGAGTAGCGCAGCGTATTCGGAGGAGCGAGAAATTTAAATTACACCTATGTCCGATTACGCTGTGCTAATCGGAGTATCTACGAGCTTCAAAATTTTGTATGACGCATTAGCAATAGCGTAATGCACCGAATGATTGAAAACCACCTTAGCCTTAAGCAGCAAATTTATTTATGGAGGATTTATGAAAAAAGCCTGGATTTTTACGCTCACGACACTGCTAGCAGCTTGTTCCGCAACTGATATGCGGCCCCACCTGGAACAATCGATTGGAGACACTCCAAAAACTCAGTTTTCCACCGCTACAACTGTGGAAGAAATTAGAAATTTGCGCCCGCAGGCAACGATCCCATTGAAAGTCGCGGTAGTGACAGCCAACCACCGTCGAACGGAAATTTCAAAGGAAGAGCAAGAGGCTATAAGCATTTGGGGCGAAAAGTTTAAGGCCTTGGGTTTTATCAAAAGCTTTGACATTGTCCCTCAATCCTTAATATCAAATTGTGGCTATCGAAGCGAAGGCAGTTGCTTCTCCAACGAATCACGCCTAGCCGGCGCAAGGATGGGAGCCGACACCATCTTGTTCATCAACGATAGTACGGATACAGATTCATACTTAAATCCATTGAGTATGTTAAATATATCCATCATTGGAATGTGGTTAGCACCTGGGCACCACCGAGACTCATATTCGATATACGAGGCCTCCCTTCTTGACATAAACAATGGGTATTTGTACGGATTCGCGCGGGATAGCGGTGAGTACAAAGCAATCCGCCCATATATGTACGCGAACCGTAATACAGGGCAAAACGAAGCTCGGCTGGAAGCGTTGAACAAAGTTTTTCAAAAACTCTATGCCGCAGCCGAAGAACAGATGCATAAAGGTTTAAGTTTGCACAAATAGCCTAGATGAAACTCAGCGAAATCCAGAACTATAGAAACCATCAAAACCTCGATTTCGTTTCACTCCATCGCAGTTTCATTGCTCCCTAACCGACTTTTAATTCCGGGACGATTTTTTATCCCGTATGCCGCGCCGAGCACCGGAGCTTTTGGCGAGAATTGCCCGAAGGGGTGCGGCAGGGATGCCGCACGTCGGCGGAGGGGCTGGGAAGCCCCTTCTGCCGACCCTCGTCAAAAGCGAGGAGCGCAGGGAATAAGCGGCATCCGGGTGGCCTTTTCTTTGGATACTTTCTTTTGGCCACGCACAAATTCGTCTGGAACGAATTTGAACAGCCGACAGGCTGGCCCGAAGGGCGAAAACCAAGGATGGTTTTCGTAGCGAAAGTATCTCGGCTGTCGGGCCGAGACCCGACGTTAAATCAAGCCGTCGCGATAGCGACACAACCATTTGAATCTCCTCTCCCCAACCCTCTCCATCAGGAGAGGGAGCAAACACCCTGAGGAATTAAGGGCAGTACCAGAAAATCAGAGATAGCCGCCTTCAGCTATGATGCACCCTTTCCGGCACAATCAACCCATCCTCCATATAAAGCACATGATCCATTCGCCCAGCCAACTCAGGATCATGCGTCACCACCAAAAAACTCACCTGTAATTCCTGGTTTAACTCCAGCATCAACTGATAAATTTGCTCAGCAGTTTTGCTGTCCAGATTACCTGTGGGTTCGTCGGCCAGCACGCATTTAGGCTGATTGATCAAAGCCCGGGCCACAGCAGCGCGTTGCCGCTCGCCACCGGATAATTCGCCGGGTTTGTGCAGCATACGATGCCCCAAGCCGACACGCTTGAGTAACTCGGCAGCTTGTTGTTGAGCTTGCTTGATCGATTGGTTGCCGATCAACAGCGGCATTGCCACATTTTCCAGGATGGTAAATTCACCCAGCAAATGATGAAACTGGTAGATAAACCCTAGTGAACGATTACGAAGCTGACTCAGTTTGCCGGCACTAATCTTGTTCAAATCGGCGCCATCCAGCATCACCGAGCCGGAGCTGGGTTTTTCCAGGCCGCCCAGTAAATGCAGCAAGGTGCTTTTGCCGGAACCGGATGCACCCATGATGGCGACGCGCTGACCGGCATGAATCGCCAAATCGACGCCGCGCAACACTTCGACATTCAAATCGCCCTGCTCGTAGCGTTTGGTTAACTGCTGGCACTGCAACACGATGGCATTATTCATAACGCAGTACCTCGGCGGGGTTGATACGCGCCGCCTGCCAGGCGGGATACAACGTTGCCAATAAGGACAGTAAAAACGCCACGCAGGCTATCCAATACACATCAGTCCAGATCAGTTTTGACGGTACTTCGCTGATGTAATAGACGTCGGCAGCCATGAATTGCACGCCAAAGGCTTTTTCGATAGCTGGCACAATGGTTTCCACATTCAAAGCCAGCAATACGCCACCGACGGTTCCCAATAAGGTACCTATGCTGCCGATGATGCAGCCCAAAACGATAAAAATGCCCATCACCGAACCGTTGGATAAACCCTGGGTTTTAAGGATGGCGATGTCGCCGCGTTTATCGGTGACGACCATCACCAGCGTCGAGACGATGTTGAAAGCCGCTACCGCGACGATCAGCAGCAAGATGATAAACATCGCCCGCTTCTCGGTCTGCACGGCGCGGAAGAAGTTGCTGTGGGCTTTGGTCCAGTCACTAACCCGAAACTCATCGCCCAGCGTATCGGCCAAGCCTTGGGTGATGCGCGGGGCATTAAATAAGTCATCCAGCTTTAAACGCAAACCGGATACGGCTTGCTCCAGGCGGAACAATTTGCCGGCATCATCAAGATGCATCAAAGCCATGTTGCGGTCGTACTCATACATACCAACCTTGAACACACCCACCACGGTGAAGCGTTTCATGCGCGGTAAAATCCCGGCCGGCGTGGAGTTAATTTGCGGCGTAATCACGGTGACCTTGTCACCCATCATCACGCCTAGATAGCTTGCTAATTCGGCACCCAAGACAATACCAAACTCGCCTGGGACTAAATCGTTCAAACTACCGAACATCATTTTATTGGCTACTTCCGACACTTTGGCTTCGTATTCGGGCAACACACCTTGCAGTAAAGTACCGCTGACTTGGCGGTCAGCATTAACCATCACCTGACCGTGGATAAACGGCGCGGCACCTTCGACATGCGGCATGCTGCGAGTACGTTGCTCTAAAGCTTGCCAATCATCCAGCTGACCGAAGCGCCCGGTAATCGTGCTGTGAGCGGTCATACCCAGGATGCGTTCGCGCAATTCGGCTTCGAAACCGTTCATGACCGACAGCACGGTAATTAAGGCCGTGACACCCAGGGCGATACCAAGTACGGATGTTAAGGTGATGAACGAGATAAATTGAGTGCGTTTTTTGGCGCGGGTATAGCGCAACCCGATATACAGGATGAGAGGTTTAAACATGCTTAGGCTTTTGAGGGTTTACAAGCGGCGCAATAACCGTAAAGGTAAAGGCTGTGATCGGTCAGTGTATAGCCCAATCTTAGGGCAATTTCCGATTGGCGTTTTTCAATGACTTCATCGGTAAATTCGTCGACTTTCCCACACTTCATGCAGACGACGTGATCGTGGTGGCCGCCGCTATTTAGTTCGAATATCGAGTTGCCGCCCTCGAAATGATGACGGTTAACCAAGCCGGCGGCTTCGAACTGGGTCAAAACCCGGTAAACCGTCGCCAGGCCAATTTCCTCACCTTCCGCCAACAGAATTTTGTAGACCTTCTCGGCCGACAAATGCCTATCGTCCTGTTGTTTTTCCAGAATCTCCAGAATTTTGATCCTGGGCAAGGTCACCTTTAAGCCCGCATTACGCAAATCCTGAGTTTCCACAAGCCCCCTCCTTTAAACCGATAATCCGCAACATTGTATCGTTTTTTGCGCCAAGCCGCTGACAGAATTATGGGATAATGGCCCATCGTTTGTCGTCAGACTCCATTCTCTTCTCATGAAAAAATCGACTTTTTTGCTAGCGGCCGTCACCAGTTTATCGATTAACGCTTGCAGCACCATTCTCACTAACTTGCCCGGCGTGTACACCCTGGATATTGAGCAAGGCAATATCATCGATCAAAGCATGATTAACCAATTGCGGCCCAATATGACCAAGCGCCAGGTCTTGTATATCATGGGTTCGCCTATGCTGTCCGATGCCTTTCATGAAAAACGCTGGGACTATTTATACTCTGAGCAACCGGGCGGCGAAGACCGGGTGCAAAAGCGGGTGTCTTTATTTTTCAATGGTGACAATTTGATGGGCGTGCAAGGCGACTTCAGACCCAGCTCGATGCCGGTTGCCAAGGAATCCACGGAAACCAGCGTCGACGTACCAAAACGCGACCTGGAACGCTCGATGTGGGAAAAAATTAGCGGTTTATTCGGTAGCGACGAACCCGAAACCTTTGCCCGCAGAAACAATCAAAACGCTACCGAACCCAAAGAAGCCGCCAGTTCCGCAGAGAAAGGCAAAGAATTGGTAGAAGAAGACGCCGACAAACAATAAGCAAAACGCCCAAACGTCTCACAGCAATAATGCACCGGCGATGGCGATGAAATTGTCGGCCGCTTGAATCAAGGCCGGCGCGGTTAAACTATGAATGCCATAAACATCGCTGGCAGTACCGAAATCGCTGCGCACCTTTTGCAATAACAACTCGAAATCGCCGTCGCCAGACAAAAGAATAATACGATCAGCCCGCGCGGCGTAGTCCATCACATCCAAGGTGATTCCTACATCCCAATCGCCCTTACTAGTACCGTCGCGGCGCTGAATATAGGGTTTTAGTTTGACCGTAAAACCAATATTTTTCAGGATCTGCTGAAAACCTTGTTGCTTGCTGTCTCCGCGGTCCGTCGCATATGCAATGGCAGCGACGACCTGTTTACCTGCGGTTGCCTGCTGCCAAAACGCGCTGTAATTGAAATGCTTCTGGTAGCGTTGCCGGGTGGTGTAGTAAATATTCTGCACATCGACAAAAATCGCTACCTTTTCCATCCAATGCTTACTTCAAAAAAGAACAGCAATAATCGCTGGCAACACTAACCTTCATGGTGAAGGCGGCATTGCCGGGCACATTGAAAGACTCGCCGCCTTTCACCGCTTGCCAGGCATCGTTACCGGGCAACAACACTTGCAGTTCACCGGCCAGTATTTCCATCAGCTCAGGATCCGCCGTGTTAAAGGTATATTCGCCCGGCTGCATAAAACCCAAGGTTTTTGAAGAGCCATCGGCAAACTTAATGGTGCGGCTATTCACTTTTCCATCGAAATAGACATTGGCCTGCTTGACGATGGTGACGTTATTGAATTCTGACATGATGCAAATCTGTTACTAGTAAAAAAAGGAGCGCAATCATAGCAGATCGGCTTGATTGCGAATAACAAAAAGCCGGGGCGCACTAGGTTTGTCGTGACTGCTAAGAACAACTTCCGTAGTAAAACGACTTCCATCCAACTGCCGACACCATGCCGCCAACTGCTCTGCCTCCAGATCACCGCCGGCGTGACCTGGATACGCCAATACCGTCATCACGGCGCGCGGCGCCAACAAGCCAGACGCGGCATTTAAGGCGGCCAACGTCGAATCGATTTGGGTAATCACGGTTTTGTCGGCGCCGGGTAAATAACCCAGATTGAACATCACCGCTCTCACCCGGCCACGCCACTGCTCAGGAACATGCAACAGCATATCGGCATGGCTGGCGAGACGCAGTATCACCCGGCGCTGCAAATCGAGCTGAAGTAAACGCTGAAAACTGTTGATCAGCGCTTGCCGCTGAATATCAAATCCGAACACATGACCACTCGCCCCAACGCTCTGCGCCAGAAACACGGTATCGTGACCGTTACCCACTGTCGCGTCGACCGCCACGTCACCCGGATCTAGGTAAGAACCAACAATATGATGGGCAGTTTCAAGCAGGGATATAGGTTTTGTCATAGCGGCGTATATCACAAACGGGCGGCAAACCGGCGTACTGTTGCAAGTAATCGGCAAACCGGGCAGCGTACCAGGGAATCGCCAAGCTGCCCTTGGCGCCAAAGCCATTGAAAATATGCAGTTGCGGATATTTGGGATGCGTGCCGATAAACGGCTGTTTATCGCGTGTAGCCGGCCGGATTCCGGCGCGATGCTGATAAACATTAAGGTTTTGTTGTTGTGGGCAGACCGCACGTAAGCTCGCCAATAAAGCGGTTTTCGCTGCTTCGGTCGGCACATGATCTACTTGATCTGTTTCGAAAGTCGCACCGGTCTTAAAGCGCCCGGACTCCAATGGAATCAGCCAATGCCCGTAATTCAAAATCTGTTGTGCAATGTCTTGCCTACTTTCGCAACCCAGTATTTCACCTTTTGCCAATTGAAAAGGTAGATACTTAAACCATGGATTGGTAAACGCCTGATAACCTTCGCAGAAAACAATATGCCGCGGATATATTTCCTGCCAACGCAGCGCCGGCTCGAGATTAATTTCTGCGTATTGCAGAGTGTGTCGCCGATAACAGTGCTTGTTCCGTAAAAAATCACGCAACCGACTCAGCAAAGCCTCGGTCCGCAAATAGCCGGTCTGGCCTTGTTGCAACACACCGTAAGGCGCGTTAATTCTCTTGGGGGCCGCCGCCAACTCCGACAAATAGTCGCGATAATCCGCCTGGCTCAAACGGCGTTCGGCAATTTCAAGCTCTTTGGCGGTGCGCAGAATTTTCAGCATTGGCATTTGCTGATAGAAGGCTTGTCCAAACTGTCTCTCAAGTTGCCGATAAACATGCATTGCAGCCGGCAGCAGGTTTTCCACATCCACCTGCTTTACCAAGCGCTGCCCGGTCACTGGATTGATCAGACCGGCCGCGACTTGCGAGGCGTTCTCCGCACCGCCGTCCACCACCAAGATTCGCATTTGCCGCTGCCATAACTCCCAAGCCAATAAACTGCCAGCCAAACCCTGACCGATCAGCAGTACATCAATTTGCACGGCAATTATTGGGCTTGCAAGGCCTCGCCTTTAAAAACAATGCCTTCCCAACCATCACGCATAAAGTGTCTGATATTTTGATGATCGTCGCCGGACGGGTTACCCAATACATCTTGGCGATAATAATCACCGAAGAGCGCCAGAGTTTGTTCGACAGTCAGTTTATGCAATTTGGCGAATGCAAAAATCTTGCAAGAGCCCTCATTACGACCCGCTTCGTTTACCAGAGGCTGTTGCAAGCCGTTACTAAATTCGGTGGGTTGGTATTGATAATGCTCGGCAATAAGCGCAATGACTTCCTGAAATTCGACCGCTTGCCCAGATTTAACACGTTGTAAAAAATCGTTCACTATCACTACCTTACTCCCAAAGTTTTATTAATTTTTGGTTAATTTACTGTTTGATTCGAACAAAACACAGTCATTCCCGGTTATAATCGCATGAAATGTCTAGGTGTTTCTCACCTAAGACTGTGTTTGGGATCGTCTTATTCTTGTTATATTCCGTTACTAAAATCCCGCCTTACTTTGGCGTTTGGCTCGAAAAGTGCGGTTTGCAACCTCAATAACATCATAAAGGAATACATTTTGAAACAGATAATTACTCTTTTCTCGTTTTGTCTGCTTTGCTCCTCCACTGCCCTGGCAGAACCGGAAACCCCGATCCCACCTGCACCGCCAATAGAGCCCATTAACAACACTACAATCAGCCCTGCACCTACGGTGACTATAGAGCAGACCAATTATGCGGCTTACCAACTATCGCCGGGTGATGCATTGGAAATCACGGTCTGGAAAGAAGAAGGTCTACAACAATTGCAAATCCTGATTTCCCCGGACGGCACGATTATTTTCCCCTTGATCGGCACCGTCGGTGCTGCCGGCAAAACCATTACCGAACTGAAAGACAATTTGACCAGCAGACTGGCCGATTACATATCCGACCCCTCGATTTCGGTTAAATTACTCAACAACCAGGGCAACTCCATCTTCGTGATCGGTAAAGTCAACAAACCCGGACAAGTGTTTTCCGGCAGACGCCTGGATGTGCTGCAAGCGCTGAGCCTTGCCGGCGGCCTGACCGTGTTTGCCAAGGAAGGTTCTATCAGCATTATTCGCCGTACCGGCGATCAAGTTAAAGTGTTTCCTTTCGACTACAGCGATGTGATTGATGGCGAAGACCTGGAACAAAACATCCTGCTGGAACCGGGAGACACGGTTACCGTACCCTAAGCGGAATTAGATAGAAACACTATCTATGAAGATAAAAACGGATTTTTTGCTACCTGCGTTGGTTTTATTCAGCACCGATGGCTACGCGCTGGATTTGTTGTTCAAACCGGAGTTCAGCTTTAAGGAGCGCTTTGACGATAACGTACGCATGCAGATTCATCCAAAGCATAGCAATTTTATCAGCACCCTTTCTCCAGGTGTGATGTTCGGCTATCTTGCCGACGACAACGAATTGAATACCCGTTTTAAGTGGAATGAGTTGATTTACAGTAGCGACTCGGCGCTGGATTTTTCCGAAAAACTGGTCAATCTTAGCCACAAATACCAAAGCGAACGTTTCAAAACCGATCTTGCGGCAAGCTACGCTGAAGAATCCTCGATTAATAACCAACTCGACCCTACAGTAATCGACCCAACACAGATCAACGAAGCAGGTGGTGTGCAACTTCTCGTACCACGGAACACCAAATCAGTCTCCCCGACTGTCACTTATAATTTGAACGAAAAAAGCTCTCTACAATTGGGTTATAGCTACCAGGATGTGGCGTTTGACAGAGCGCAAAATCTGACAAACATTTTCAATTACTCGGATTATAGTTTCCAGCAATATTCGGCAACGGCCAGCCACGCTTACACTGAACGTCTGTCATTTAACCTGACAGGGGCGTACTCTGAGTATGAATCGGCTAACCAAAGACCGGGAACTGTGTTTGGTTTCCCCGTGACATCTGGTTTCAGCCAAAAGTCGACAACTATTACCTATCAAGCCGGCCTGCAATACATGTTTAACGAGCAAACCCAGTTAGCTCTGTCAGCCGGTATCCGCGACACAACAACTGACAGTACACAATTCACTTATTTCAGAGACACCACAATTCCTTTTCCACTCAGCCAACAGTCTTCCTTGTCAAGAAACACGGTGGGTAATGTGTTTTCGGCTAGTCTAGCTCGCAAAAGCGACTGGGGTAACTTTAGCTTAAGTGCCGGACAACAGCTCAACCCGGCCAGCACAGGTCAGCAACAAACCTCAACCACCTTTTCAGCCCGAGGCCGATACAATCTCACGGAGCGCTTATCCACCGGTATCAACGCCAATTACTTGCTATCTGAATCGATATCCACATTTAGTAACGATACCAGCAGAAGCAATAACCGCACATTTATTACCCTATCACCCAGTGTTCAATGGCGTTGGACGCCGGAAATCAATTTGGATCTGTCTTATAGCTATCGCCAGCAAGTGTATGAATCAAACAACCAGACCATCACCGGCGATAGCGTACAACTACAATTCTCTTATCAACCGCAAATCAATCGTCAGGTGAAATAGCGTGGAAAATCAAGCCATCGACATCAAGGACTATCTAAAAATCATCAAACGACGTAGACGGTTTTTAGTTATTCCGTTTCTAATCATTGCGCTGATCAGCATCGTTTTGGCAGTACTGCTACCGGCTGTGTACCGCTCGACCTCCACCATTTTGATCGAAGCCCAAGAAATTCCCGCCGAACTGGTGCATTCCACTGTCACGACATTCGCTGACCAGCGGATTCAGATGATCAGCCAACGGATCATGACCCGACCGAATTTGACGGAAATCATCAAAAAATACGATCTCTATGCCGAGGAACGGCAAAAAGAGCCCGAAGAAGTCATTCTGGAAAAAATGCGTAAAAGCATTAAAGTAGAAACCATTAGTGCCGACGTCGCCAATAACAAAAGCGGCCCTGCCCAACAAGCTACGATTGCCTTCACGCTAACATTTGATGATAAATCGCCTGAGCTTGCGCAAAAAGTCGCTAACGAACTGACGTCCTTGTTCCTGAAAGAAAACATCAAATCTCGCACCGAATCTGCGGAAAATGCAGCATTGTTTTTGAGTGAGGAATCCAAACGTCTTAAAGCCAAAATTCAGGAAATTCAACAAAACCTGGCTACGTTCAAGGAAAAGAACCTGAACCAACTGCCGCAAATCAGCGCCATGAACCAGCAAGAACTGACCTCCTTGAGCAATCAGTTATTGCAACTGGACAGCCAAGAACGGACACTGCAAGATAGACGTTATTATCTGGAAGGCGAACTGGCGCAAATCGATCCCAACACCATGGCTACCAACGCCGTGGGCAATCGGGTGTTCGATATGAAAGACCGCTTGAAGGAACTGCAATCGCAATATCCATCGGTGTTATCCAACCATTCTGCGAACCATCCCGATGTGATTAAAATCAAACGGGAAATCGACTCATTGCAAAAAGAAATCGGCTCCAACACCGATCTGAATGCGATGAACGGCGAACTAACCGACAGAAAAGCAGAATTGGCCTTGTTGTTGAAACAGTATTCGGACAAACACCCGGACGTGGTGAAACTGCAAAAACAAATCAGCGCCTTGCAACAAAGCCTGGCTAGCGCGAAACAAAGCGACTACAGCAATGCCAGCATTCAACCGGATAACCCGGCCTATATCACCTTGAAATCGCAACTGGCTTCAGTGAATACCGAAATCGAATCGTTGAATTTCACTCGTAGTCGCGTACAGAGCAAAATGGAAGAGTTACGCTCAAGCCTACGCCAATCGCCATTGGTTGAAAAAGAATACATGGATTTGATTCAGGATCTGGACAATACCAATCTGCGCTACCGGGAAGTGAGTGCCCGCGAAATGGAGGCGCAAATCTCGCAACAATTGGAGATGGAAAGAAAAGGCGAGCGCTTCACCTTAATCGACCCTCCGCAAGAGCCGTTGCAACCGGTTAGCCCTAATCGAATTGCAATTATGGTACTGGGTATGGTGTTGGCTTTGGCTAGCGGTTTTGGAGCAGTCGCGTTGACCGAAATGCTGGATTCGACCATCAATAGCCCAAAAGCGGTCGCCGCGATTCTGGGCGTGGAACCTTTGGCTTCGATACCTTATTTTGAAAGCCAAAAAGAACATCAAGCTCATAAAAACGAAAGACGGCTGTTGTTGATAGGCATGGCAATAGCCGGCATTCTGGCTGTCGTTGCTTTTCATTTTATCGTCATGCCGCTAGATGTATTTTGGTACAAATTACTACGTGTCGTGGGCAATTAATCAGTTAAGGGAAAATTTATGAACCCCATTGAAAACCTCGTGGAAAAAAACAATCCAACGGCTGCTTCATTAGCCAATCAACCGGGCGACAAAGTCAGTATCGCTTATACCCAAACCCGGGTACACAGTCCGGATCAAAACTTACTGAAGCAAAACCGGATTATTTCCGCGGCGCTGCCCGGCAAATGGCTGGAATCCTACCGAATGTTGCGCACCCGCTGCCTGCAACAAATGGATGCGATGGAATGGAAAACAGTGGCTATCACCAGCCCCAGCGACGGTACCGGTAATAGCCTTACGGCCGCGAATTTAGCCATCAGCATGGCGATGGAACTTGACCGCACCGCCCTGCTGGTCGATGCCAACTTCCAGAATCCCAGCATAAACCAATTATTCGGCATTCAACCGGGCGCGGGTCTAAGCGACTATTTGTTGAACGACACTGAACTAAGCTCGATGCTGATTAACCCCGGCATTGAACGCCTGGTAGTGCTGCCGGCCGGCAAACCATTGTTTAACTCGACGGAAATGCTGCGCTCGCCGAAGATGGTACGACTGGTTAACGAACTGAAAAGCCGTTACCCCTCGCGTATCATTATTTTCGATATGCCGCCGATTCTGTCGCACGACGATACGCTGGGCTTCTCGCCTTATGTGGATTGCGTGTTATTGGTGATCGACGAAGGTCATACCAAGACCGAGCAGTTGAAGCACGCAGCCTCTTTGTTAAAAGACACCAACGTACTGGGGACAGTATTCAATAAAGCCACCGATAATAAAATCGGCTATACCGGGGTTTAAACCGGTTTGACGTGGCTACTTGCGGTAGCCACGTCACTGTATTCCCTATCAGAGTTTACTCAAAACATCCTTCGCTTCATTCAAACCGTCGAACTCGACTTTTTTATCGACCGCTTTTTGCAAATACTCGCGGGCTTTAACCGGATCGTTTTGCTTGAAGTAGACCATACCCAAATGATAATTGCTGATCGGTGATTGCGGATCGCGTTCGATCACTTTCAACATGATCTCTTTGGCCTTGTCGTAATTGCCTTGTTTATAGGCAACCCAAGCCGCCGTATCCATCATGTTAGGGTTATTGGTCTGCAACAAAGGTTCGGCCAATTTGGCGGCACGTTCCAAACTATCTGGACTGGACGAAAAATCCGACAAGTAACTGGCCAGATTATTAACCGCAACCACCGAATCTGGATGCAGTTTGTAAGACTCTTCGTATAGCGCCAGAACCTGCTCATGTTGACCATCGCGATGATACAAACGCGCCAAATCATCGACCAACTCCAATGCGCCCTTAGTCTTCTCAATACCCTTTTTATAAATATCGATGGCTTCGGCCTTATTTTTTTGCGCCAGTTCGATCAGGGCCAAATTCCGATAAGGGCTATACCAATCCGGTTTAATACTTAAAGCCTTTGTGTAAGCTGTTTTTGCGTCCGCGAATTTTTGCTCGTTCAGATAAGCGCCGCCCATCAGGTTATAGGCAATAAAATGATCCGGCTGCTGTTTGATGACTTGCTGCAATTTGCCGATAGCCTTATCCGACTGCTTCAATACCAAATAGCTTTTTACCATCTCGGTCAAAGGCTCAATCGCATCCGGCTTACGCGCTAGGGCCTGTTGAAACGCTTCTGTGCTGGCTTCCAACTTACCTTCCGCCTGATAGCCCAAGCCGGACATGTAAAAGCCGGTGGCATCCTTATCCGATAGCTGTTGCACCTGCTTAGCAATGTCCTGTGCCTTATCCCAATGCTTTTGCGACAACTCCATTTTAAACATCGCCTCCAAGCCTTTCAGACTTTTCGGATTGGCTTTCATCAGTGCTTCAAGCTGCTGTTTTGCTTGATCCTGGTGCCCGGCTTTCATATGCAAGCCAACCAAATCCAGCCGGGCGGTCTCATCGCCCGGTGCGACGGCAACCACTTTTTCCATGTTTTCTCTGGCCAGTTCTTCCTCGTTATTGCGCAGATGGGCCGCGGCCAGCATTTTCAATACGCCGATATTATTGGGTTGATCAACCAATACCGAGCGAAAATCGGAAATTGCATCGGGAATTTTGTTTTCACCCAAGGCAAACTGACCGCGTAGCGTCAAAGCCTCAGCATCGCGCGGATTGCTATCCAACACTTCTTTGATCAAGGCTTTAGCCTCGTCGCCACGCTTGGTCATGGCATACAAGGCAGCCAATTTATTCCGCGCGGTGATGCCGCTCGGTCCCAACTTATCCTGTTCGACGACTTCTTTCATAGTCGCTTCGGCCTTATCGATTTCCTTTTTGGAAAGCTGGATATTGGCCAGTTTGAATTTCAACTCATACGCTTGCGGCTTTTGCTCTATCATCGGCAACAGCTCGGCAATCGCCACTTCCGGACTGCGTTTTTCCAACAGGAAATCGACTAAATACGTCTTGGCGGTATCGTTGTCCGGCAATTTGCTGACCGCGTCGCGCAGAGTAGCTTCGGCTTTATCGACTTGTTTGGTACCGACTTGGAACAAAGCTAACGTACGGTAATGCTGTAATTGCTGCGGCTCCAGTTTGACAATTTCCACCAACATTGCCTCTGAATCGGCAATCTGATTGTTTTTAGCGTACAAGCCGGCCAGCATGCTGCGCAATGCAACATTATCGGGCTTCTTTTCAATAGTTTGCTTCAATAAAACAATCGCTTCATCGACTTTATCCAAACGCGCCTTAATAGACGCCATCATCAACGTCGCCGGCACATCGTCCGGACTGTTTTTCAAGGCGCGCTCCACCGTCATAATCGCGCCGTCGCTGTTATTTTTGGCTGCTTGTACGCCGGCGAACAACACCAACGCCTCGACATTATCCGGTTCCTTCGCCAACGCTTCGCCAACCATTTTTTCTGCATCGTCTACCGCACGATTCAACAATAACAACTGGCCGACCCGCACCCGCGCCATCACGTGATTTTCGTTGCCGGCAACGACGGTACTATATTCCTTAAAGGCATTTTCGATTTTGCCTTGCTTGCTCAGGGCTTCCGCGATTTGAAAGTGAGTTTCCCAGTCCTTAGGATCGATTTGCAGCACGTTTTTATAGGCAAGCAACGCTTTTTCATAATCGCCCGCTTGATATAGCTGTTTGCCTTCTTCCATGTATTTCGCTTTCCGTTCATCGGCGCCGTTACAGGCCACCAAGCCGGTCGATAACACAACAATGCCTAGATTTTTTAAAAAATTTTGTTTCGTTGCCATTAGTCTCTCGATAATTCGTGCGTTTGATTATGTAGCCGCCATGATGGAGCGCCGCTTTTTGGGATTTTAACTTATTTACGCGACCAAGCCTTAAGGCTTTCGGTAAATCGGCGAGGGTCGAGGTGCGGCATGTTGCCGCACCTGAGTACAGAAACTATTGGACGCCAGCCGGCGCTGTGCCGATATCTGCAGCGGATTGTTTTTGATATTTACCGGCGTTCAACTTGTCCTCATATTCCTGAACAATGGTTTCCATTTCGACACTATTGAATTGCAGCAAGGCTTCATTCTGCAACACACTAGCCAGTGCGCCTTTGTTTTCGTAGCGTGCCAGCAATTCCTTGGCAGCCTCGTAAAGTTTCACATTATGAGTATCGCAAACACCCAATTGCTGTTCAGTTGCTTGCTGCTTGGCATTTATTGCGGCTAATTGCGCCTGTAAATCCGCTTTAGCCTGACTCACTTCCTTATGCTTTTCAATCACGTCGGAGAGTCTGGCATTGGTTTTCTCTAAACGCTCTCGCACCTCGCCGTTGGAGTTTCGCTGCGCGGACAACTCGCTGCTGATTTGCTCCTTGGCTGCAACCGCCGCCGAATGGGCTTTTTTCAACTGCTCAAGCTCTTGTAAATCCTCGGCTAACTTGGCCGATTCGGCCTTTGCCGCATCCCGCTCGGCCGTCAGGCTTTTGACCATGGCTTGCAGCTTTAACACGGCGCCGTCGTTCTTGGCGGCCTCACGCGGCGCGGCCTGACCGGCAGACCAGCCGCTACTGACAAGCAGAAATAAAACGGCAACTATCGGAAATGTGTTCATTGGCAACCTACCTAGAATTGCGTATTGACATCGATCTGCAACACATCGATACCGAGAGGGGGTCCAGTGATGATATCGGCACTCAACCAGCGACCGGTCAGCCAGACGTTTTTCATCAAGCCATAGTTACCGCCGATGAACCAGCCTTTGCTGTTGGTACCGCCGAGGTGGAGGTCGGAATCGGTGAAAGCGTCCAATACCGCATCGCGCTCCACGTACTTGTAGGCGGCAAACACATTCCAATGCCCGGCCACCTCGGCTCGCGGCCAACCGAAATCCGCCCTAAACTGCCAGGCGTTGGTTTTACCCTCGACCACGGTACCGTTCAGCATCCGGCTGACCGCAGCTTTATTAAAGCCGACGTTTTTGGCGTAATCACCGCTTAAGCGCAAGCGATAGGGAGCGAACATGGCCATTTCGTAGGAAATATTGGCATTGACAATGTTGTAATCGGACGCCAAGCCGACCATACCCGGATTGGAAGCCAACGCCCCGGTGCCTTCTCGGCAGATCGACGCTAAGGTATTGCCGCCCTGCATGAATTCAGGCCGTGAAGCGGTGTTGCCGCGCGAATTCAGATCGCAGGTGCCTAAAACGCTGGTATTTTGTTTAGCTTGTACATTGACGTAATCGAAATAAGCCAGCGCTGCCTTTAAATTGTCTTGATTGACAAAGCCCCAATCCACCCCGACTTGACCGCCGAACAACCATTTATCGCTGCTCAGTGCCGACTCTTGCAGCGGAAACGCACCCGCCGTGGCAAACACGGAATGGGTTTGATCGTCGTTGGCCATCAAGCTGTCCGAACCGCCCAAACGGTGGCGCACAGTGCCGGCAAAACCCTCGAAAGATAAATCCGTATCCCACACCAATTCGCTACCGCCGGTAAATTCGCCGCCGCCGGTATACCAGGGATTCTTGATACGACCGCCCGACAAGGTCAGCCATTTGAATTTGTTATCGTCGAACGCATCGTATTGCAGATAAGCCCTATCCACGGTGAAATCGTATTTTTGCCCGGTAAATCCCAGAGACTGGTTGGTGGATACCGGATCGCGTTGATTACCCGTGGCCAAACGCACACCGGCCTTCAATCCATCAGTGACAATGGCATCAATACCCAAGCGCAAGCGTTCGCGGAAATGTTGTCTGTCAGTAGTGGTATTCAAGAATTGATCCACACCCGCCGCGCTCAGACCGCCTCTTTCGTTAACCGCCTGCCAATCGATATAAGAATTGGCGATATTTTCGTCGGCCATGTATTCATGCTGCGAGCGCAGACGAATATCACCGGATAATTTGAAGCGTTTGATCCAGTCAGGTAGCGCATTCGGCATACCCCATTGCTCGTTCTTGGCCTTTTGCATCACATCGCCGACCACTTCTTCGCGCAGCTCACTGCGCACCTGCTGACGAATCTCGTCTTTGACGAAGTCAGGCACATAAGCCACGCGCACTTCATCGGCCGGCACCGCTTCCTTGGCACCGGAGGCCTTGGCTTCAGCCACCTGCTGGCCAGCTTCGACTTCGGCTTGCTTGATCATCTCGTTAGCAGCCTTGTCGGTAATCACGCCTTGTTTGACCAGTTGTTTGATCAAATTAGTGGTGGTATTGCGCAGTTTCAGCAACTCTTCCTTTTCTCCGGCCTGCACGGTGCCGATCAGCCCTGATAGTGCCAGGGCCATCAGCTGTTTTTTCTTCGCCATTGTTTTACCTGTGGATACTTAAATACGTGATGAAATTTTTAACTTAATCGGCTGCTGCATGCCCGGCGGCGGTGCCTCCGCGACTCGGTCGAATTTGTTTAACAAGCGGCTGAGCAATTCGTCTATGTCCGCATCGTTGCTGCCCTTGGCCAATTCCACCCGTTCTACAGAGCCGTCGGCTTTCAGCCAGACCTTGACGATGGCGGTATAACCTTTACGGCGCAATTCTTCGTGGCTGCTGAGAATGTTCAGAATGCCGTTCTTGACCAAACCGCCGTACCAGGCAAACGGGTTGCCGGCTCCACCGCCGAACAGCCCGGTGCCGCCCTTACGGGCTGCCAGACCAAAACCGTCCGAACCGGCCGTGCCCTCGGCATCCAGGCCAAGGTCGCGCGGCGGTGCTTGTTCCGGTTCGGGTTCCGGCTCAGGCTCGGGTTCCGGATCGGGTTCCTTGATTTTTTCCTTGATTTCCGGCTCGGGCGGCTTTTCTACTTTCGGCGGTGGCGGCGGTGGGGGTGGAGGTTTAAATAAGGTAACCGCCTGAATTTTTTTCTCGTTTTTCGTCGGCTTTTTGTCGACGAACTCCATAATGATCTTAACGACGTAAAAAATCGCGATAGCGGCGATTACGGCAGCGATAAGCATCGGTATATAAACCCGCCAATGTTTCTTGTTTGACATGTCGCAAGGCTTTATTTGGTCAGATTTTGGGTAACCAGACCAACCTGGGTAATTTCCAGTTTGCCGAGCAAAGCCAGAATATCGACGACGCTTTGGTACTGGACAGTGGCATCGCCCTTAACCACCACCGGCAATTCCGGATTGGCGGCCTTGTATTGCATCAACGTCGATTCCAGTTGCTCCATCGTCACCGGAAAGGTATCCAGAAACAAAGTACCGTCCGCCGTCACCGTGATGGCTTTGGTTTGCGGCTTGGCCAAACTGGGCGTATTACTGGCCTTGGGCAGATTGACCTGCACGCCTTGCACGGCCGCCGTGGTCATCAGAATGAACACCACCAGCAACACATAAGCCAAATCCAGCATCGGCGTGACGTTGATTTCGTCGTACGCTGCGTTTTCTTCTTGAACTTTCATTGAGTATTCTCGTGATCCACAGATCGGGTTTCGGAAGTTGGGTTCGCTCGATAGAGCGCAATCCGGCACATCGAAGCCAACATGCCGGCTTAAGACTAGCGCCTAATCCGACTTACATTTCTTTTCAACTCAGCTATGCTGCTCGGCGAGTTTGGCGACGAATTCATCGACGAACACATGCATGTCGGCGGTCACCGCCTTGATGATGCTGCCCAGATAGTTGTAGGCAAACAAAGCCGGAATCGCCACGCCCAAACCGGCTACGGTAGCCGCCAAGGCCGCTGCGATACCCGGTGCGATAGCGTTGACATTCACTTCGCCGCTGGCCGCAATCGCCGCGAAGGTAATCATTACCCCGACCACGGTCCCCAGCAATCCCAGGAACGGTCCGCCGGAAATCGCGATGGTCAGCAGTACCATTTGCGAATTAAGTTTTTGCAGTTCCCGGACCAACACGCCATCCATGGAGGCCTTTACCGCATTCAATGCCTGGGCGGACAAGCCTTGTTCGGCCGCTTCGGCACCCACGCTTTTAGCCAGACGTTTATTCATTTCCTGCACGCCGACATGGTAGATGCGATAAATGGAAGAGCCGGCAAAAGCCGCATGATTGCCGGTCAAGGACAGCAACAACGGCGATTCGTCATAATCTTCCTGGCCGTCTTCGTCCTGGTGATCCAGATTGCTAATATTTTTGGCGCCTAATTGGCTGAAGGCTTCTTCGAATTTTTTGTTTTCACTACGCGTGCGATTCAAGACAATCGCCTTGCTGACAATCACCAAGGTACTGACGACAAACATCACCCCCAGAATACCGATGATGACCCAGCCGTCCACGGTGACGTTATCCAGCGTCGACATCAAATAGGATTCGCCACCCTCTTCGCTGTCGGGCGTGCTGTCTTCGCCGTAGTTCAACAATGCCGACGACTGGCCTTGCATGAGCGCCGCGAATTGCAGGTAATTCTGATCCCTCGCCACTTTGGCAATACCGAACTCGTCAATGGCGCCGACTAAGCCGCGTGAACCGTCCACCGCCGCGCCGATACTCATATCGCCCAGCAGCGACGGCACACTCGCCGGCAAGATACCAACCGGCTTACCGTCCACATATAACGTAAAACCGTCCTTGTTACCGGCGACCGACAAATACTGCCACGTGGCTAAATTTAGATCGGCGGAGCTGACCAATTGCTTACGATTAACTTCCAAAACCGGGGTTTGACCTCTAACAGATAAAATCAGCCCATCGCGCGCAAATATTACTCCGTCGGTCTGCGCCTGATCGATTTTCACCCATGCCGAAACCGTCCAGCCAAATTCGACGGCCATCTGAATGGCGGGCGTTGCCGCAATGCGTATCGATTGACTGCCGTTAAAGCCGCCAGCTTCGCCAATGGCTCCGCCTTCCACAACCGTTTGCGTAGCGGTAGCCGGTTGATTGGCGTAGGCCGTAGCGTCTTTCACCGGACCGGCCTCGAAGTGATAGGCAACCGCTTGCGCCACATCGAAAATTCCTGGCGCATCTTGGCCGTCTACAGCCTTGGGATTGCCGTAATACATCCAAAACATCGACTCCTCAGCGCTTGCGATGTCTTTGGGCAATTTCACCCAAATCAGCGCCATCTCGTTGACCGTATCGATTTTTTCGATATAAAACTTCAACGGAGTTTTATCGTCGCCGGCCATGAAGCGCAAATCTTTGCCGTTTTCGCCCAAATCGGCGAAGAAGCTGAAATTGCCGGTATGTAAACGCACCAGCACCAAGCCTTCAGCTACCGGCGTCACGCCGCCCTGCTGCAATTGCTGGGCGTCTATGGTTATTTTCTTTCTATATCCCCAGTCGTCGTTCCACCAAGCTTGGGCCAGTCCGGGCATCGCCAACAGGGCCGCTACTAATAACACAATCCGTTTCATGATCACTCTCAAATCAAAACATAAACTGGATTATCCCAACGTTTTTTTACATGATTATGACGAGCGGTAAAGTATCGAAAAAACTGGAAAAAATATTATTAAGCCGGACCTTAAATACCGTTCGCCTAAATGTCTTTGCGGGTACTTAGCCTGTCGAAGGGCACACCACTCTGGGCTTTGACGAGCTCAGCTCGAACGAAATACCGGTGATATAGGGCCGGGGGGGCCGCGAAAGGCGGCAAACCCATTGCCCGCCGCGAACACAGCGGGCAATTCGGCCATTTTCAGCCTGAATGACAAGACAGCAGGCTATTCACCAAAACCCAAAATATCCACGCTCAAGATGCCCAAGGTGTTGGTCGCTGCCTTAGCCAGTTTTTCGGCAGCTTCCTTGCCGACGCTGCCGGTACTATCCAGCGATTTGCCGACCGCAGCCGCCACGTTGCTGACGCCGGTCAACCCGGCCGCGACACTGCCGGTCGCAGCGACTGGCACACCCACGGCAGAGCCACCAATATCAATATTATCCGCACCGACAATGGCGGTTCCTATTAGAGTGACATTATTGCCTCTGATACCCGCCTCACCGGCGTCGATGATGCCGCGCGGTGCAAACAACAACACATCCCCTGCTCCCACCGTTCTGATACCGCCACCTTGCAACACCGGCGATACTTCCAGTACCGGCATACCCGCCGCATCGTAACTGACTTTAAGCGGCGGAGCCGCCAATGCGGTTTGCGCGCTACGACCGGCATCGACATCGCCTTCAGTGGAACCGCCGGTTATATTGCCGTTACCCAAGGTCACCACGCGCTGGATGTTCACGTCGATGTCGTTGCGGGCCAGCAGATTGGCCTCCCCCTGCTTTTTCACGATCACGCCCAACTCGTCATCTTCCTTTGCCAAACCAATATCGGCGGTCGCCAAACCCACGGTAATGCCGCCATTGGGAGTAAACAGATTGGCATCGCCGCCGTCCTTGGTTTGTATCGAACTCAAGAACAGCGAAATATTGCCCAGCTTGGGCCTAACCAGTTCGCGGGCGTCGTCTTTCTCGCGGTCGCTTGCACTGGCAAAGGTTTTACCCTGCCGTGCCAACTCCGCTTCGATTTTTTGCTGTAACACGGCATTCAGATTGTTCAAGATATTGCTGGCACTGGTATCGGCGTTGATTACAATGCCGTTCGCAGCGTCAATGCGGTAATCGCTATTACCCGCCAATAAGGTGGTACCGGGGAACAGCGACTCGATGGTAGCCAGCAGTTTTAGTTCGGCCAGATCCTGAGCCTGTTTGGTAGTGGCTTTGGCCAGCGTGCTTGCATTGGCTTTTACCTCCTGCAAAAACACGCTTTGCACAACGCTTAACAGCTTGCTGTCCAGCCGCGCCCTATCCACCGTCGACAGACCGTTTAATGCCAGTTTGGCCGAATCGACGCTTAACGAAGAGTCGCCGGTGATGCTGCGCATTTCCTGCACGAACAAATTCAGGTAGCGCTGATTTTCCAGGACGTATTTACCCGAGTTGAGCATAAACCCTTCGGCAAAACCATTGCTGTTCAGCGCACCGCCAGCCAAACCGGCAATCACGGTAATGTTGGCACCGTCATCCGCCAGCGCGGCGTTTGATTGATCGCCCGAAGATGTAATGCCGATGGACGATCCCAAATTCACATCCCGGCCCGCCAGCGCGGTTAATTGTCCGGGACCGGCCACGTCTATACCTTGATCGGCTTCGATGATATTGCCGGTATCGGGGTGAATATTAATCGTGTAACGAATATCCCGGCCGGCATTAAAGATACTGACAGCGTCGGCGTTGTTATGTTGAATATTGAACGTGGCGCGGACAATATCCTGACCAGCGCTAACCTCGGCGGGCTTGGCTAATACGAATACGATGTCATCATCGATACGGCCAATGTTGCCGCTGCCGGTGCTAATCAACACCGGATTCGGGTCATTGGCGTGCAGCGGCGTGCTGGCATGTATCGCGGTGGGCGATTGCGGTTGCTGAATATCCAGAACCTTCAGCACATTGTCCAAGTCGGTTAAGGAAGACCCGACGAAGGGCAATGCGGCGCTAGGTAATGCCGCTGGTTCCGCATCGCTCAAAATAATCCGCGGATTACCCTTACCGGTTAAATTCTCAGCCGCAAATAACTCCAAGTCACCCTGCGCCGATGGGTACAAGGTGAAGCTCTTGTCCACGGCAATATTGCCGTTCAGTGCGTAGGCATGCAGGCCGGCGGGATAAACCAAAAAGCCTTCGGAAATATTGGTATTGGTGGCCTTCTTCAAACTGGCGATGTCGTTTTCCAGGCCAAGGTCGCCAGAAAGCGTGGTCAATGTCACCTTGCTGTCAGTACTGTAGCGGAAAAACCGATTCGACGAGCCATTGATCAAATCGACCGAATCCGGCAAGGTCACGAACATCGGATCGACAATCGCTTCCAGGGCCATGGACTTGCCGGCGACTACATTAAACTGCGCATCGCCCAAAGCCAGTATCGGATTCAGCCCATTGTTGGTGCCGGCTTTCAGCGATCCGTGCGCATAAATATCCGCCGCCCCGCCATCCACATAAAACACGCCGCCGGCGATATCCCCACCCGCCTGCAATTGCAGATTACCACCGCCGTTCACTTCGACCACATTGGTCTTAAACGTGATAACAGTGGCATCCGCCACCGGCGTATCCCGTTCACCTACCTGTTTACCGGTGGTAGGGATCATCACCGACAAGTCTTCGACATTTCCGCCCGCGCTGATGCGGACATTACCGCCGCCGAAGGCGGTTACGCTTTGCTGATGCTGACGAGAAAAGCCACTTGAATCGCTAATACCCAAGGCCACGCCCCAGGCTGTCGGACGTTCCGAATCAAATTCCGTACTGTGTTGATTGCTGTTGGACCAATCGCCGGTACGTACCAACGCATCGCTGAGCAACTGCGCACTAGGTTTGGCATCGATATCGCGCCCAACCTGAATGCTGATATCGCCGCCATCCACGGGATATTCGGCATAGAACAGCGCGGCTAAATCCGGCCCGCCACTACCCCAGCGTTTGGCGTCGTCGGCATCCGCGCGGCCCGCCGTGTAGATTGAAGAGCTTGCATTACCGTAGACCAAGTCGCGAGCCGCGCGAATATCAATATCGCCGGTGCCGGTCCGCACGCTGACATCATTGGCTAAACTGAAGTCGCCGCTGCCGGCGCTGGTCAACAGACTGGCAGAGGCCAGCACTGTCATCGCATTGGCGGAACCCAAATCGGCGCCGCCGATCAGCTGGTAACTCCATGAAGCACCGGTTTGCAAATAATCGCTGACGTTGATAGCTCCAAAACTTGCGGAATTCAAAACGCCGGTGGAAAAGCCGTCGCTCAAATTGGCATTGATTAACAAATTGCCTTTCGCTCTAAGCGTTAACACCCCAACCAGATCGTTATTCGCGCCATAACGCCAGGCTTCTCCGCTATCGAGTTTTCCCAAATCCCAGGTCTCGGCGATGGTCAAATTGCCGCTGCTGCGAACTTCTACGCCGGGGATAATGGTAAAGCCGGCGCCGAAGCGGCTGTTAGCGACATTGGCCGCCGCCAAATCGCTCATATAGGCCAGATTATCGTTATGCATCGCCTGTTGCTCGGCGGAAGCGATACGGCTATTGTTATAAATACGCGCGCCTTCAACGGTGACGTCGGTATCGCCAACGATAGTACCGGCGGCGATGGCTTTGACGTTAATGTCCGCCAGACCGTCGCCGTCGGTATCGTCGCGGTCGGCACGTAAATACACCTCGCCCGCCGCACCGGCTCCAGCCGCTGCGACGTTGATGCGCGCGCCGGGCTGGATCTCAATGCCGGCGCCATCTGCTGCGGACCCATCGAGAGACGACAAACTGACCTTGCCGCCGTTGCCATTCGCCGCTTGCGCGTTCGCCAGAATCAGCGCCGAGCTATTCAGCGTCAGCAGATCTTCGGCTGCCAGCGTTACCGAACCGCCATTCGCCCCGGACGCATCCAGGGTGCCATCGACGCTGATATTGCCGGTATCGGCGAATAGATTGATGGCATTTGCATTCACGGTTTGCCCGGCGTCAACCACGATATCGCCGCTACGCGTTCTCAGTTCGACAGCACCGCTAAACCCAGCGGCGGTAAACACCGTATTCAAAGCACTAAAGCCGCCGGCGCTCAAACTACCGGTATCGATGGCGACTCGGCCACCGTTTGCCTTGCCAACGCCATGAGCATCGATAAAACCGTTGAATTGCACCTGGCCGGCGCCGGCTTGCGCGGACAGTAAACCGGCAAGCATCTCGGCGTTACTGGCGTTTAACAGCAGCTTGCTGCCCGCTTCAGCGCTAATATTGCCATGCTGAGAACTCAGACCGATTTTGCCACCGGACAGATTCACCGGCTTGCTCAGACCGGCATAAGCCACCGCGCCGGACACATCGATCAATGCATTACCGCCCAAAGTCACATTACCCTGCAAGGCATTCAAGGCCACATTACCCGTTTGATACAACAAGGCCGTGTTCAAACCAATGCTATCGGCTTCCAACAATAATTGCGCGGCTATGCCTTGGGTACCGGCAGTTAGCGTCTGGCTACCGCCCGTGAGAGACAAGCCATGACCGCTGGCATTGATGATGGTTTTAGCGCCATTCTCGGCACTGACAAACGGCGTATTCACGCTCAAGTCAGTCAATGCGGTTAAGGTGCTGTCACCCTTGCCCAACATACGCTCGCCGGCATTAACATTGACTGCGGCAAATCCCGACAGCTGGAATTTACCTTGGTCCAACAGCAGCTGTTGCACATTGACATTCAATACCCCGCTGCCGTCGCCCGCCAAAACACTGCCCGTAGACTTGCTATTGGCAATACTCAGGGTTTTCGCATTCAAAGACAGGGTTTTCCCGACATTGGCTTTACCGGCCAGACCCAAGGCATCAATGCGTAAATCGCCGAATTGAAAAGGCTGACCAAGGGCATCGGTTTGCAATAACTCGCCGTACAAATTGACCATACCCCGGCTGCTCAACACCAACTCGTTAACAGTCAAGTGTGCGAGCTGATTATTATCCAGCGACAAGCCGTTCGCTACGCCGGTGGTCTCGCCGAGGTTGATGGTCTCCGCGCCGAGATACAAGGAACCGCCGGCCAGATTTAATTCGCCGGCCATTTTGGTCCGCCGTGTCGAGTCCAGCGCCACCGAACCCGCGCCGGCCGAAATGACCGCGCTGGCACTTATGTTTAGATCGCCTTTCAAGCCCTTGGCGCCGGTTCGGTTGATCGTTGCCTGTTTGCCCGCCGATGCGCGCAGCAATGCGCCGTCGCCGTTCACCTCAAGCGCCGTATCGCTATCGGTATCCGCAACCGCGCCGCTGGCTTCGATTTTGGCCCCCTGTTCAAGCGTGACGGTTTCGCTGGCGGCCAGCAAGGCCTCCGGTGCTTTCAAGGTCGTGTTTTGGGCTACCGTCACCGACTTGGCGATGACATCCAGCTTGGTGTGGCCGGTCGCGGCGTCAAAGCTTCTAACCGCCCCCAGCAACAAGCTATCCACTCTAAACTTATCCAGGTCGCTAACCAACAATTCAACATCGTCGGTTGCGGCGGTTGTGCCCAAGGCCAATTTATCCGCCACGATGTCGACCAAGCCGCCACGTCCGCCCTCGACCACATCGGCCACCACGGTGGGTAGCTCCAGACGGGTTTTGGCGTTTAGCACCAATTGCCCGGCATCTTGCGGCAGACGCGGAATCGCCAGTTCTTTATTTACCGCTCTATCCGCGAAAAATTGGTTGGCCGAGCTGATGTTGTATTCGCTACGCGTTTTAGCAATGCTGCCGGCTTCGACCACATACTCGGACCAATACTGATCGCGGATGTCTGTTCCGGCAACGCTCCGGTAGCCGGTAACGACAGCAGCGCCATCGATCCGGGTTCTACTGGTGCCGGGAATGGCATTGGCGCTGCCGGCGACCGGCGACACCAAAAATGCATCCGGCAATAAGGCGTAACGAGCCGGCAGTAAGGCGTAGTAGCCGGCGGCAAGGCCGCTACCGGCACCGATGTAAATGCTGTCGCCGTTCTTCAAACCTGATTCGGGAAACGATTTGGGGTCGAACGGCGAATAACCGGATATACCCGGCACTACCGCAAAACGTTGATCAGAAGCCAGCACATCCAGCGAACCGCCGTCGCCTGGAATGAACTCAAACCCCAATAAATCGCCGCCGCCGGATAAATCCACCAAAGCACCGTCTTCCCGAAGGATTTGCGCGGCTTTAACGGTTATTTTCTTCTCGGGGCTTTCAAACACCCGCTTTTTATCCGTTTCAGCCGGTTTCAGATCGGGGTTGACCACGTTAAGATTGTTGCCGGTGCCGGCCAAGGGCAGCAGCCATTCCAGGCCGCCCTGGGTGACGCCCAGCGGGATGATTTGCCCCTTGGCCGAAACCGACGTCATGCTGTCGGCGCCGAAGGTCACCGATTTTGTCGCCTCCAAAACGATCTCGCCCAAGGGCGCGGTCAGCACGCCGTTTTGGACGATATTCGGCCCCTGCACGGTCAAACTGCCCAAGGCGGACAGCACCGGCGCGGCCTTACCGCTTTTGTTGAAAGTCACCGTGCCATTCGGATCGCCGGTGACCGCCAAGGTAAACTCGGTCAAGGAGGTGGGATAAACCTGCGCCGCAGTTAAATTAAGCTTGGAAAAGGTTTTAAATTCGCCGACAAAATCCAGTTCCTTACTGTCGATCCGTATCCCTTTCAGGCGAATATCGCCGTCGGCGGCAAGATCAACCGTATTAAAACCGGTCGTTACCGAGCCACCGACCAAATCGATCAAATCGGCATTAACCGCCAATCGGCCATCGCCGTTGCTGGTTTTTACTATCGGTGCGCGATAGCTATCCGACCCCAAGGTCGCGGTGGTGGCGCTGATTTGCACATTGCCGGTATCGGCGGTGGTGTTCCGCTCCCAACCGAAATTGACTGCATCCAAAGCAATAGCGTTATTCAGTTGCAGATCGACATCGCCTGTAAAACGAATCTCACCCTTCTCTCCGGATACGGCCAGATCCACAGAACTAAAACCGCCCTCACTAATCTGCTCGGCGGCCAGATAGCCGATGCCGGTCAGCCGATCACCGGGCGAATCTTTCTTGGGTAATGAATCGCCCGGTTTAGAAAAAACGGCGGAAAACGGTACATTGCGTTCCTGGGAGATTTTCAAAATGCGCGGCGCGCGCGGAAAGATTGAGTTTTCTACATCCGGATCGGCACGATTGTCTACGTTAAGAAACACCGACAGCTTACCGCCGGAGGTGCCGGGCGCAGCGCCGCCGGCGGCTTGCATATCGCCGTCCAGAAACGCGCCTTCGGCGGCGGTAATATTGATACTGCCGGCATGCGAACCTACTAGCGTGGCAGCAAAACTCGCACCTATCGCGGCGGGACTATTAACCGGTAAATCCAGGATGTCTTGGCTACCGGATACATCGATCAAAGAGCCGGCCTGGGAGGCAAAAAAGCCGCGTTGCGCATTGACGACCACCTTGCCGCCGTCAAAAACCTTACCGATACGCCGGCCCAAGCCGTCCACGGTAATTTGACTGCCGCCGGACACATCGATGCGGGCAGTGCTACCCAGCCAGATGCCTTGATTCTGCTGGTACTGCGGATCGACCTCACTTTGATCGGGAATAATATCCAGAGCCACCGTACCGCCATGCGCGACGATCCGGCCATCCAGCACCAGGGACGAATCGGACTCCAGCGTAACGCTGCTTAAATCGTCGGCGTTAATCGTTGCGGTAGCAGCCACCAGCAAATTGCTGTTGGCATTAATCCCGGCGGCATGATCGGATCGCAAGGTCAATTTGCTGGGTGCGCGCAGTTCCGGCAACAAGGTCGTCAAATCCGAGAATGCTTCGATACCGTCGGCGTTGGCCTGTTCCAGATAGGTGTTGTTTAGTACTCTGTTCTGTTGGCGCAGCTCAATATTGGCGCCGTCTTCCACCGTCAATCCGTTCAGATTTGCGCCGATATCGAACTCGGCAAAGCCGCCTTCACCGAAAAACGCAGTGGCAATTTGCAAAGGCTGCACGCCGCCATCGCCTCTGCTCGGGGTTTCTTCCCGACGAATGGCGACCGCGTTGGCTTTTACGGTAAAGCCGCCGCCTTGTTGCATGGCATAGGCGTGCATAACGCCCTCCATCAGCACGTTGGCGCCGGCGTTGTCTATCGCCGGTTCGGCGACCAACACAATGCCCCCCTCTTGCAAGGTATCGCCCTTGCCCGTGGTTCTTTGTGCCTTACCGGCTTCCAGCGTACGGTCTTCGTGCAACCAGGCGCCGGCGCTGATGTCGATCAAACTGCCGGCCCGCAAATTCACGCCGCCGCCGTTACCCTTGGCCTTGGCAATAAAGGTACCGCCGTCTATGGCCACCGTCTTGCCGTCAAGATTTTCCGGTTGCGCGAAATCGTTAATCCATTCCCCGCGCAAATCGATTGTCGCCCCGGAAGCCAGGTTAATCTCGCCTTGCAATCCCGCCGCGTTGGTTTCGGCGGTTTCCAGCTTTACCGTCGCCCCGGCACCGACAATATTGCCGCGCACGTCAACCGCGCCGCCTTGTAACGTCAGATTGCCGCTAGCGACCAAGCGCAGGGTCGCATTGTCGGCAACGCTGATTTTACCGTTGGTTTTAAACACCGCAGTATGCACGCCGCCGTCGATGAGTTTGTTGGCATCCACGGCCAAAGCCATGGCCAAGCCGTCATTTCCGACCGGGAACACCTCGTCGATATCCAAATCAATGCTGTTTTGCACGCCAGCGGAGAAAATCAATGCCTGCGCATTACTCTGGGTAAACGCGGTATCTACCGTCAGACGGCTGCCCTTTGCTTGCTCTGCCAGCGTCCGCTGCCGCCTGCCGTTGGTGGTTTTACCCAGCAGTTCGCCGTCTAAAATCGCGTTGTTAGCTCTGACCATTAAGCTGCCCGCGTCCTGACCTTCGACATAACCCGGCTCGAAACGCGCCAGCGTGAATGGACCGTCGATTTTCCAGACTTTGGTGATGCCCCATTTTTGATATTTTTTCACCACCTCACCGTAAATCGCCTCGTAAGGCACCAAAGGATCGGCTTCGCTAATATCGACCAAGCGGCCATTGGCTAGCAGCTTACTGGTGGTAATAAAGCCATCCAGATAGGTAATCTCGCCACCGGAAAAGTCCAGAACCGCGCCTTTTTCCAGGATGACATCGCCTTCGGAGTTAAGCGCGATCTCGCCGCCGTTAACCATCCGTTCGGCAACCGTGCGGCCAATCCCCGCCACGGTGGGCGCAATATCGGTCAGCGGCGTGCCTTCGCGGATGTCCACCAGGACGGTCTTACCTTTTAATATGCCGGTCTTTTGCAACGGCGCGTCTTTCAATTCAAAGTTGCGCAGCTCCACTTCCAAGACATTGCTTTCCATGGTGCGGATGACTTTATCTGTACCGGACACATCGATTTTCGCGCCGGCATCGATCAGGATCCGGCTATCGTTTTTTAGGCTGTTGTCGGCAACCGGATTTAACGGCGATTTAGTCGCGGTAATTGATACCTTCCCCGAAGGCGCGTTAATTTCCGACCCAGCCTGTAAATGCACCTTATCAGCCATAATCTCGACCCGAGATTGCGGCTGCACCTGACCGGGTACAGCGGTTTTCTCCACCAACACCTTGACGGTTTCGCCGGACTCCAGGGTTTGGGTTTCCTCGATGTATTCCACCTCGGGCAGAATCTCGGTGGTACTGCCCGCGCCCAAAGTCACTTGTGCGGAACGGCCCAAACCATCGTCTTTATCCGCGGTGCGGGTGGTGGCTTTCGCGGTGATAACAGTCTCGCCGCCTTCGGTTTTGGTAGTAAAACCTTCCCGCGCCAACAGGCGGATCGTGCCGTTGACGTTGGTGGAGGTGGTTGCGGATACCTTGCCGCTTTGCTTGACGGCAAAGCCCATCAAGGTGACGTTACCGCGATTGGCGGCGATGTTACCCAAGTTTTCCACTTTACCGCCGGTCTCGACTTCCACTAGCAAGCCGCGCACGTCGTTATTGGTCCTATCATCCGCTGTTGGCGCTTCCTGCAAATACACTTTGTCGGTCGCCGCCGCCATGATTACCTGACCGCCGGGCGATTCCACATCGCCTTTGTTCATGATGCTCGGGGCAATCACCAGGATGCGGCCGCCCTCGCTGGACTTGATCCGCGCCCCGCTTTCCACTTTGATCTCGATGGGGACTTTTTGACCGTCGGCATCCAGCTTGAAACTACCGTCACCGTTTTTTTGATAAAAATCACCGGACCCTTGAAAAGCAGCGCGACCATCCTTGGAGACAGTGCCTATGGTTTCCTTATCAAAGGTTTTTTCGAAACTGACATCCATCGTCGACGCCACCAGCCCGCGGGCATTGACCACGGAATCCCTACCGAACACGAAACCGTTTTTATTAACCAGATATATCTGGCCGTTGGCGGTTACCGAGCCCAAAATCTGGCTGGGATTTTTGCTGGGATCGACGATTTTGTTTAGGGCGATGGCGCTGGCGCTGGGCTGTTTGAACTCGACGGAACTGTCCGCGCTGACATTAAACTTGTCCCAATTCAGAATAACCCGGTCGGTTTCCTGATTAATGGTCATATTATTACCGACTACGGAACGGTTGGCGCCGCCCATGCTGGCCCAGACCGCGCTGGGCACCGGTAATTCGGCGCAGACCGGCGAGACAAAAGCGATCAGCATACTGCCGGCGACTGCCGACTTTACGCAAGCCGCAATGGGATTTAATCTGAAAAATACCGCGTCGTCATGCTGGTGCTGTTGTCTATTAGTCATAATATTGCCTGTGCCAATCGAAGAAACAACCGCATAAAAAATCGGTTGGCAACCCGGCTGTCTTGACTGACAAGACCCGCGGCTTTCCGCCCCCGCTTCGCAACGGGTTTAGCAATATTTAAATAAAACGGTAAGTTGCCTCGTTTTCACCCCCTCACCCTGCCCTCTCCCGCTGGAGAGGGATTGTTGTGCTTCGCGGTGAATAATTACAAATAACTTTTAACCACCTTAATAACCATTAAATTCTGAATAAATACTAATTTAAAATAGCCATATAATAACTGTACAAAAGTAGTATTAAGGCAATATAAAATATTACATATTTATTACAGAAAATAGATTTGTAACAAATATGTAATATTCATAATAAATAATTAGTAAGGCAGAAATAATAATATTACTTAGTGGTCGCCCCTGAAAAATGAGGGGCGTTGAAAATCACAAACCGGATTTGCAGCGCAGTCTGCGGCTCGCGCATACGCGGAAATGACGCGTTTTTCGAGTTCCTCTTAAGTAACAAAAGACCGGAGCGAATAACCCAAAGACACCAGTTAATTCGCTCCCGTCTTCCGCAACCATTCAGCCGCCGCACCCTAAAATTGTGTTGCAATCCTAAAGTCCACCCTGTTCTCGCCGCGCCTGACAGTGCCTTGGTCCAGCAACGGAATGCCGAAATCAAACTCGCCTTGCACATGCTTGAACATATCGAAACGTAAACCCACCCCGGTGCTGGCCAGTGCCATTTCGTTGGCGTTACCCGGTAAGGCGTCGACAATCCAGCCTTTGCCGGCATCGACAAACACCAGTGCCCGCATTTTGTCGAACTCGTCCCATGCGTCCGGCACCAGCCGTGGGCTATACCATTCCAGCGAGGCGGTCACGCCGTCATCGGATAGCGCATTGGTTTCCAGATAACCGCGCACGGTTTGAAAACCGCCCATCGAGAATTGCTCGTTACTGATCAGCGGCGAATCGGTGATCTGTCCGGACATGCGCGCCGCCACTTCCATACCCCACGGCAAGTTATGCCGATAGTCCATACCACCACTCAGATAGATAAAATTGGATCTGGCTAAAAAGCGCTTGTCGGCAAACTGCTGCTCATCGCTGCCCAAGCCGCGTATCGCAAAGTTGACCCCGACATTGAAAGACAACAAAGACTCGGCATCGCGCATAATACCGCTGTACTGCGCCATGAACGGCAGATAACTGATAGGGGTTTTTAAAGTATCCGAGCCTAATAAATTCAAATCTTCCTTAAAGTCTTTGTAATCGACGCCCAGCGTCGCCGTGTGCGTGTAATTGTTTAGCGTCTTCAGCGGCGACACAAAACGCGCGCCGTAAATATCACCGGTACCGATCACCGATAACGCGCCGGCACTGGCAATTTGCGACGTAGAAGACGAACTGACCGCGTATAAAGCTAGGCGCTTATCGTCGTCGATGATGGGCATTACATAACTACCGACCAGCACCTCCACTTCGTCCGGATTTTCCGGGGAGGTTTGATACATGAACGACGCGCTATGAAATTTTTGCCAAAGATTGTCATAACGCAATGACACCAAAGTCCGTAACCGACTGGTGTTCTGCGTATTGCGGGAATTGACTTCCACTTTGCCGTGCAAGGGCAATTCGTCTTTAACTTTGAGATCCACTTCCAGCGTACCCGGCGTTTCACCGGCCCGCAGCACCGGTACTACGCTCCTGTCCTCGCTCTCGCCGGCCAATGCGGTCAGCTGCTCCTGCATTTTCGGTAAATTGGGCACGTTACCTTCCGCCAGCTCGGGTACTTTGGCTTTGATAGCGCCCAGCGAGAAGTAACGGGAATCGGTGACTCGCAAACGCGATACCTTGCCTTCCGTCACCTGTAAATACACCACACCGCCCACCACGTTTTGCTCGGGAATATCCACAGAGACGGTTTGATAACCTTTGCTGCGATACAGTTCTTCCAGTGCGCTACGCGCTTCTTCCACGGTATCGATGGTTTTTTTCGGGCCTAAAAACCGGTAGACGCAGCGTTCTACCAATTTCCGGTCCAATAAAGTACTGCCTTTCAGGCGCAGCTCCAGTAAATCGAATTGATTGCCGGCTTCTTCCGCGCAAACCAGCGCACTAGCCGTCAATAACACAGCCGCCAAACCGAAACGGACCGAGCCTAAAAACAAATGTTGTTTCATTTCACCCATCGCAAAAAAAGACAGCCTCCGCAAGCGAAGGCTGTTTGTATTCAATGCGCATCCTTGCGCGAACCTCCAGCTATTACACTAAAGGTTTGTTACATGCTGATTACATCGGTTTGCTGGTGTTGGTAGATGATTTGATAACCGGCACTTGGCAGTTGCTCAAAGAACCTGCGGCAGCATGCGAGTAAGGCATAACAGGTGCATTGACGTTCAATGTGTCGGTAAAGTTGTTGCCGTTACCGATCGCCAGATAACCTGATTGACCGAATGGGTGAACGAAACTAATGTTCAACTCGGTAGCCAGAATGGTTGGTGAAGCCGCGTCGGCAGCAATTTTAGCGATAACAGTGGATTTATCGGCACTGATAGCTTTACGCCATTGGAAGGTTTGCTCAACCCAATCCATGTATTTGCCTCTAAACGCTTGTTCCAGAGTTGGTGCTACACCGTCCACTTTGATAAAGCGGTAATGCTTAGCATGCGTGGCATTGTTTTCCAAGCTTTGGTGACCGATGGCCCAGCCTCTGTTACCGGCAGTGTTAACCGCAGTGTTGAACACGTCAGGGTTGGTAGTGGTGATTTGTTTGGAAACCGCTTCGCCGTCGGCAAAGTCTTCCAAGCACAATTCCATATCACCGGAACCGCTAACTTCATGCTTAACAGGACCCGCCAAATTGCTGCCGCCCCAATCAGGATTCAAACCGGCAGAGCTGCATGGGTTGTTCAGGAATTTGACGTATTGTTGCGCGCCGGTACCGGAACCGTCGATACGTTTGCAAAAGTGCACTTTAGTATCGTTAGGGGTCACGTTTCTGACAGTGCCGTCGGAATCGGTGTAAGTCAAACCGGCAGTCAAGCTGGTTAAGGCAGTGCCGTTTACTTTAAACTCGGACCATTTTTTGATTTGACCGGAGATCAATTCAGCCACTTGTTGTTTGCTCAAGCTCGGCATACAGGCTTCGGTGTAATCGCCAGGTGCGCAGCTGCCGCCAAAACCGGCCAGCAGGTTTTGGGCTCTTTGCAAAGCCACATACAAGTTATCGGAAACCGGCACACCAAATACCAAGGCCGCTGCTGGCACCACGTTCAGAGCTGCGTCGGCAGCCACTGGATCAACCGCAGAGGCGTTTGAAGGTTTGTTAGGACCGACGAACAATTTTGGCTCGACATCGGAAATACCGGCATCGGACACCACGTTGGTCAGGTTAGCGCCGCTGGCGTTGCAAAACCAGGTGTTGGTAGCGCCTTGTTGGGTGCAGTTACCGTTGTCGATACGCATAGCAGCAATCGCCACGCCGTCGATCAGCGGGTTAACGCCTTGCGCAGAACCGCCGGCAGAACGTTTGTGGAACAATACTTTAGCTGTGGTTGCGGCAGCGCCGTTGACGGTCAGGCCGGGCACGTTAGTAGAGTTCAGTGTGCAGAAATAAGCACTATGGTTTTTACCTTCGGAACCCGCTGTACCGTTGTCTTTAAATACATCCAAAGTACCGGCGTCGCACAAATTAACGAACAATGCCGCCAGGGCTTTGTCTTGCGCGCTAGCGCCGGACATAAAGATTTCGATATCCGGCGTAACGCTTGGCGCATGTGCGGATGCACCTTGCGAGAAACCTGCCAGAGAAGCCACTGCGATAGCAGCAGACAATAATTGCTTTTTCATTGTATATCTCTCAATTGATTAAATTTAAAGTTTGAGCCGACCCGTTCATGAAGGGGGAACCAGCAAAGCAGAATCCGGCCGGCTCAAGACGTTTGCGGGATTAAACCGCCAGCGATTTACGACGTGTTGCGCGCAGTACGCCCATCAAACCGGCGCCGAACATCCAAACTGCGGCAGGCAGCGGCACAGCAGCAGGCGCAGCGGTATAGGTCAAAGAACCTACGTTGCCGTTGATTGCAAAATTCCATACGCCTGGGAAAGTTACTAATTCACCGGTATCGAAATCGTCAGCATTGGCTCTTTCGCGAACGAAAGACAGTGCAGTGCCCAACTGACCTTGAGCAGTAAATGGCAACGCAGTTTGGAAATCATTGCCGTAAACAGCGGTATAACCTTGTTGGCCAACAGTTTTGAAGGTACTCAAGTTGTTGCTGTTAGCGTCTTGAGTTTGGATATAGCTGACCAAATCATTCCATTTGCCCTGTGTATTGTTGATGTCAGCAACGTTGGCATCAAAGCTGGCAGGAGCAGGTACAACCGAAGTTGTGTAAAAGCCAAATTTTTGCAAATCAGAAAGTTCACTCAGTATTTGGTGACCACCGGAAATACCCCAAGTAACATTGTTACCAGCAGTGTAAGCAGCAGCGAACGATTGAAAGTTATTGTCGCTCAGTGTGAATGACAATGATTGGCTAGGGTTAGCCAGAAATTGCTCAACAGTGATACCCAAATCCAATGTAAATGAGTTTTGCGCTGTGTAGTTAACCAAGTTGAACAAAAACTCGCTACCATCAGCGGTGTTGTCACCAATTGATTGAATACGCGCTTCCGCGGCGCCTGAAGCGGCCGCCGCCAATACTGCAACTGCCAACAATTTTTTAGACAATTTCATTTTTTAAAACCTCATGTTTAAATTTCGATTAATGACATAAGGTGACAGCCCAGCCGTCTTGACCTGCAAGACCTGTGACTTTCCGTCCCCGCTTCACAACGAGTTTGGCTTTTACACGCTTTAGATCGGACTCGACGCTATCTAACACCCTAACAGCGTCGCTTTGTTGCCCCCGCTACCATTTCCCCCTTAGCCTCCTCCCTATCCTCTTCCTTAGCCGCTCCTTGTCCGTGCCGTCCGTGTTCCCTAGTTGCTCCTGAATCCTTGCTGAACTGCCGATCCTCGACCCTTCACCTTGACGCGGATTATTCCAGAGCAATAGCGGCTTTTCGGTTACAGCATTGTTAAATTCACGTGACATGTAATACATCTGTATTACAAAGCCGGCCGCTAACACGAAAATTCAGCGGATGATCGGGCGCGGGCGGTAGCTATGAAATTTAAGATTCTTTTTGCGGGCATTGCCTCACTGCCATTGAGCGAAGGAAGAAGCCCCTTCTCCCTCCGGGAGAAGGTTGGGATGAGGGGGGATAGAACCATCCGCTCTTAACTTAATAGCAGTGGGACGTGATCCAGGTATGAATTTTCGTGAGCTGTGGACGGCAAGGCGTATCCTGACTATGGAGCTACTTCAGCTAAACCCAAGAAGTCCGTGATGCCCGCCGGGATACCCACAGGGCACAAGAGCGGGCATCCAGTGCCATGGAAGGCAAGTTTGAAGCTATCAATGAATTCTGGACTCGGCATTCACGGGAAACTGGACGCCTTGGGACCGCGCAGCAAATCAGCTGCGGCAACTGGGCTCCCGCCTGCGCGGGAGCGACGATACCTGAGCAGACTAAACAACACCCAGTAAGACCTTGGCATTGACGATGCCATCAGCATCGGCCGGTTTCTCGACATCGATTTGCAACACCTGCAAACGGTGTTTGGTTTCCAGAATCGCCAGCCAGGACATGAGTTGGTCGAAAGCCAGATGCTCCAGCCAAACGCTGACTTTGTCCTCGCCTTCCGGCGACAGGTGTTTGATCGCCGGTTTTATCTCCAGCTGCTGGCTGCTGAAATCGACTACCGCCAGCGGCGATTTATTAGCGCCATCCAATGCCGGTGCATCAACCGTAGCCTGTTGCCGCAAAGCCGCCGCTTCGTTACCGACTTGTTGTAAGTAGGTATAGATTTGCTGTTGCGCCTGGATTTTTAGGGTCAGCAAGCGGCTTTGTTCAGCAATTGGTTGGTAAAACAGCAGGTATGCGCCATACATCAGCACGACCAGCACACCACCCAGCGCCAGTACTCGCTCTCTGGGCGTTAATTCGGCAAAACGCTGCGCTATGTCATTTTTCGCGAATCTCAAGTTGCGCCTCCACGCCGTTTGCGCCGCTGTCGGCGGATTGAATTTTCACCTGCATGCTGCTTTGCAACTGCTGTTTGAATTGCTCCAGTTGGCCGATGTCGTCGGCAAGCAGATGTAACTGCAAACCGCCGTTCAGGAAATTGAGCTTTTTCAAGTGTACGGCCGGCGCGTCTTTCAACACCAATCCGGAACGGTAGATCAAGCGCATGAAGCCGCTACCGGCAAAAGCCTGTTGTTTTCTGAGCTGCGCCAGCTGTTGCTCGGCCTGAGCTTTGACATTGACAATGCGTTTCACATCGGGAAAAGTTTGTTTGAACAGCTCTTGGCTTTTCGCTTCCAACTCGCTTAGTTCGGCTTGTTGTTGCCAATAGGTATGTAGTAAAGCGTAGCTCTGCACCGCCAAGGCCGCAGCCAAAATGATGGCCGCCGGCAGCCACTGTTGCCAGCTGCCTTTTGGACGATGACTGACGGCATACGCACCGCTCAACAAATTCAGCTCGGCTGGCAATGACTCGACGGCGCTCGCCATGAATTGCAAAGGCTTGGCTATGACTGTTTCCAAACCGTTATTTGCCAAACCATCCGGTAGCTGTGTGTCTTCGCTGTGTTTGCATATCAGTAAAGTCTGGCAATCGACACCTTCGGCACAAGCTTTTTCCAACAGTTGCGGCAGAAATTGCGCATCCACGCCTCCGCCCAAATAAGCAGCGCTGCGCAAAATTGCGTTGCTTTCTTCGAGCAACAAAGTCGTTTGTCCAGGCTGATACGGCAGGCATAAGGTTTCCGGATACGCAGCTGCCAGCTCTAAACCGGCTTCGCGAAACGGAGTAAGCCGCGCCGATAATGTGTCGTGCGTAATCGCCGCCACGGCGAGTTTATCCCGGTCCTGTTTTAACCAAACCAGATGATAATTTTCCACGTCCTCGGCCAGTAGGTCTTCCAACGCAAACGGCAAGGCTTTTTTCAGTTGCGCGGTGGTTTTAACCGCCAGCTCGATTTCCAGCAATAGCACCGAAGCGGCCGGCAATAACAGCAGTACAGACTTACCCTGCGCAGCCGCTGCCAACTCGGCCATCGTGCCTGATGTCGGCCGACTATCAGGCTCGGCAAGATTCAACCATTCCAGTTTATCGGCAGATTCGGCACCTAATCTGACCAGCAGTTTTTCAGCCATGCGCCAAGCCCTGGCGCTGGCGCTTCACCACTTGCGCGCCACCACTATCGCGCTGCAATTGCGACTCAAACTGCAAATGGGTTTTGCCCATATCGATTTGCCCTTGTAATAAAAAGTTTTGCGAACTGACACCCAAGCCGTATTTACCGATGCCGGCGTCGGCAACCGTTTCATCTTTTAAAAATTCGGCGACTTTTGCAAAAGGCTTGCCTCGGGCTCTGAAAATGGATTCCGCCTGATCGGCGCTGATGTCGTCCGCCAAGCAACGCAACACCGTAGCGCTGGCGGTATTGACATTCAGCGGCGCGTAACCCTCCACCGCGTAGACATAAGGCAGCAATTTCAGATAGGTCTCGCGCGTCATGCCTTGCACCAACAGCAACTCGCTGACATCGGCAAATTGCCGGTTCGCGGCACGGTAGCCGGGCTTAAATCGGGTATAGGTTTCGTCTTCCGCGCCATGCGGATAGCTGACATCCATATCCGCATCGACCCAATCGGTTATCGCCTGCGCCAGCTCGGTTTTCAGTTTTAGAATGGCCAGCAAGCGTTCCAGGCGCTTGATGTCGTCCTTGGAAATTTTGCCCTCCACCAATAGGTTGTTCAGATTGATCCGGCCCTGCAAATCCTCAATCTGCGCTTGCATCGTGCCGCCGACGACGTTTGTCCTTGCCAACGGTATGGACCAATCTCCAGCCAAACCATCTACTTTACCGGCCGTGGCGTCGGCAGCCAGCCGGCCGATGGCCCAACTTTCCAAGCCGTACACGTATTCCCAGGCTTGCGCGCTACGCAGCTGATTTTCGGTGCGGCGAATATCCAACTGCCGCGCGCTGGACATCGACACCACGGCAACGGTAGCGATAGCCAGTATCAACATGACGGTGATCAACGCGATCCCGGATTGCGCCTGATGTAGCGACCTCATTCCCGCACCAGAAACAGCCGCTGAATGTCACCCAAGCCGGCCAAGTTAAAATTAGCTTCCACGGCTTTGGGTAAACCGGTACCACCGGCAGGCCAATGCGTAGTCCAGTCGCTGCCGTAAAACCGCAAATCAAGCGCCGTGACGTTCAGCAATTTTTTCCGGCGAAATTGCGTCTGCTGAGTACGATCCAACACTGTCCAAACCTGCCGATACAAGCTGCCGTTTTCCAGACGATAACTGATACGTTGCAATTGACTGTGCATCGCCAACGCCGACCATTCCGGCACACTGCGCGTCAAGGTCAGCAAGTCCTCGCCATTACCGCCGGAAAACACCGGCTGTTCGCTGCCGAATTCGTCCCGAATCGAGCGCGGCAAAGACTGGGCTAAATCTTCGTTCAGCAAATACAGGGTTTGCTGCAACGCGGCGATGCTGTCCGAGCGTTTTTCCGTGCCCGTTCTGGCATCCAACACCGCGCTCAAGCCGGCGTAGGCCATGGTCGCCATGATCGCGAACACGGCCATCGCGATCAGGATTTCCAGCAAGGTGAAGCCGCGACTGGCGCTATTGTTCATGGCCGGTCGGAACATAACTAAGCAATCCGGCATAAGGCGACTTGTCGCCTTCCAAAAACACTTCTATTCTGTAATCCCACACCGCACCGCCGATACTCGGCGTTACACCGCGCTTGGCCTGCCAATACCAACGCCGGCCGGCCATCGTGTCCCAGCCATCCTGGTTTTCCGGTTTTTCGGTAGCCAGGCGCAATTGCACCGCATGGTTCGCGGCTATCGTCGCGGCTATCATTTTGTTTTCCAGATACCAAAGATTCTTGGTGTTGTCGGCGGTAATTTTGATCAGGCCGGCCATCAGGATGGCTAACAGCGCCAGTGCAATCAGTACTTCCAGTAGCGTGAAGCCGAAATTGCCGGCATGTTTCATGGCTTGATGGCGACGCTGGAAATTGCCAAGCCCTCGTCCGCCGTATTACTCAGCCAAAACCGGAGATCGCTTTTGGCTAAATCCAAAGCAATTTGAAACACCGCAGAGGCCCCGTCCGGGGTAAACACAATCTGCGGTTCCGGATGTACTTTGCCGCCGAAACGCTTAGGCAGATAAACCGGCTTGTCGTCCAAGGTCAAAGCCAATCGCATACCGGCCGGTAAATCCCGCTGTTTGAATAGCGCGTCGTTATTCTCCGGCTGCCACTTGCCTTTTGCCGGCGATAAAAAACGATAACCCTGGGCGACCAACTCCAGGCCTATGCTTTCACCGCGTATCATCGTCTCTTGTTCGGCCAGCTCCAATAATTTCGCCAGCCGCTCAATTTCCAATTGTTGCTGCTGACTATGATCGGCATTGCCCATCGCCAGCATCGCCATGCTGCTCATCAAGCCGATCAGGACTATGGCAATTAACAGTTCTATCAGCGTAAAACCACGCGCGTTCAAACTGGGGTACGGCCTTATTTTTGCGCCCAATTGGTGATGTCCGCACCAGCTTCGCTGCCGCCCTCCACGCCGTCGGCGCCGAAGGAATACAAATCAAACTCGCCGTGCGCGCCGGGCTGCATATAAAAATACGCTTTGCCCCAGGCGTCGGCCGGCAGTTGATCCAGATAACCGCCCTGCTTCCAATGCGCGCCTTGCGGCAGATTGGCCGGCTTGTGTACTAAGGCTTCCAGGCCTTGATCGGTGGTCGGATAGCTGAAATTATCCAAGCGATACAAATCCAGCGCGGCGCTGATGGCTCTGATGTCTTGCAAGGTGCGAGTGGCGCGGGCTTCATCCGGCCTACCCATGATTTTCGGCACGACGATGGACGCCAAGATGCCCAATATTACGACCACGATCATCACTTCGATCAGAGTAAAGCCTTGCTGTTTTTTATTGCTCATAGCGGTTTAAAGTCTTATTGGTTTAAGCACGCCCCGGCATACGGGACAACTGGGAGAAGATTAGAAAGCCAACGTGACAGGCGTATGACAAAACACCTATCTAATCAGCTGGTTCATTTCAAATATCGGTAACAGAATCGCCAGCACTATGGTCAGAACTACCAGGCCCATGAACAAAATCAGAGCCGGTTCGAATAAACCCATGGTCAACTCGGTGAGCGCCTGAATATCGCGCTCCTGATCGTCGGCGGCGCTTTCCAGCATACGCGGCAATTGCCCGCTGGCTTCGCCGCTGGCGACCAAATGTATCGTCACCGGCGGGAAGAAACCGCTGGCTTCTAGCGCCTTGTTCAAACTCTGCCCTTCGCGGACGCGGATAGCGGTATGGGCGACCGCCTGTTGCATCGCGTTATTGGACAACACCTGACTGGAGATTTTTAAGGCTTCCAACAGCTCGACGCCGCTATTGGTCAAAATCGCCAGCGTGCGGGTAAAGCGGGCGGTATTCAAGCCCTTGGAAAACCGAGCGGTAATTGGCATGGTCAGCAGCCAACGGTGAAACAGCATACGCGGCCCCTGCCGGCGCAAAATCAGCTTGGCGACAACCGATAAAGCCACGCCAATAACCAGCAGCAGCAAGCCATTGCTCTGCAAAAAATCGCTACAGCTAATCAAGGCTTGGGTAATGGCCGGCAGTTCGTGGCCCATTTTGTCGAACACCCCGGTGATTTCCGGCACCACGTAAGCCAACAGGCCTATGACCACCAATATGGAAACGGACGACAGCAAGACCGGATAAATCATCGCCATCTGTAATTTGCGATGCAGCTGGCCTTTGTCGCTGAGATAATCGGCCAGTTTTTCCAAGACCTGATCCAGCTTGCCCGACGATTCACCCGCTTCAATAGTGGCGCGGTACAAGGGCGGAAAGGTACTGGGAAACGCCTGACAGGCCACGGCCAGACTTTGCCCTTCCAGAATTCGGCTTCTGATCGCCAGCAAAATCCGTCTGGCGCGATTGGATTCCAATTGCCGGGCAATGATGCCCAGCGCTTCATCTATCGCCAAACCGGACTTTAATAAAGCCGCTAACTGCCGGGTGATATGCGCCAGTGCGCGCATGCCGATGTTTTGCGCCAGTAAGGGCGACTGACCGCTGCGTTCTTTTTTATGAACTTCCTGAATGTCCAGCAGCGTTAAATCATTGGCCTTCAATTGTTGGCGCGCGGTTTTGATCGTGTCGCTCTCAAGTGTGCCTTTAACCGACTTGCCCTTGCCGTTCAGCGCTTGATATTCGAATACCGCCATGCCCTGTTAATCCTTTAAGGTGATACGGATAGCTTCGTCGATGCTGGTATCGCCGTTCAGCACTTTTTCCAGCGCACTTTGCTGGATACTGCGCGAGGTCAATCGGGCATGCCGTTCCAGTTCCAGGTCGCCGGCGCCGTCATGGATCAGCTGTTGCATCGTGCTATCCAGCATGATCATTTCAAAGATACCGGCCCGGCCTTTATACCCGTGGTTATGGCACTGCGGGCAGCCTTGGGCTTGATAAACAGTAACAGGCTTGCCGGTTTCGCTGCGATACCCGAGCTTGGCTAAATCCTGTTCCGGCACCTGTTCCGGTTTTTTACAATGCGGACACAGTTTGCGCAGCAACCGCTGGGCTATCACGCCGACCAAACTGGACGCCAACAAGAACGGCTCTATACCCATGTCGCGCAGCCGGGTGATGGCGCCCACGGCAGTATTGGTATGCAGTGTCGAAAGCACCAAGTGGCCGGTCAAGCTGGCCTGCACGGCAATCTCGGCAGTTTCCCGGTCGCGAATCTCGCCGACCATCACAATATCCGGGTCCTGCCGCAAAATTGCGCGCAAGCCCTTGGCAAAGGTCATATCCACCTTGGTATTGACCTGGGTTTGGCCGACGCCGTCCAGGTAATATTCGATGGGGTCTTCGACGGTGAGAATATTGCGACTGCGTTGATTGAGTTGGTTGACCACCGCGTACAAACTGGTGGTTTTCCCGGAACCGGTAGGCCCGGTCACCAGAATGATGCCGTGGGGCCTGGCGATCATCTGCTGAATGCTGTTCAGCTCGTAATCTGACATGCCGACTTGCTTCAGACTTAATTGGTTGGCCTGCTTATCCAGCAAACGTAATACCACTCGTTCGCCGTGGCCGGAGGGCAAGGTCGATACCCGCACGTCCACGGTGCGGCCGCCGATATTCAAGGAAATGCGACCATCCTGCGGCAAGCGCTTTTCGGCGATGTCCAGTTTGGCCATCACTTTAAGCCGGGAAATCACCATCGGCGCGAATTCGCGTTGCGGCTCGATAATTTCCCGCAAGGTGCCGTCCACCCGAAACCGCACCACCATGCGTTTTTCGTAAGACTCGATATGAATGTCCGAGGCGTTTTCCTTGATGGCTTCGGTGAGCAGCGCATTGATCAAACGGATGATCGGCGCTTCGTCTTCGCTTTCCAGTAAGTCTTCCGGCTTTGGCAGATGTTGGGCCATCTCGGACAAATCCAGATTGTCCTGCATATCGTCGACCATCTGTTGCGCATGGCCGGTTTTATGTTCGTAAACCGCTTGCAGCAAGCGCTCGAACTCTTCCGCGCCGACCGCTTCGAAACTGGCCGGTCTAGCCACGAAGCGCCGGGTTTCCAGCAAAGCCGTTACCGTAGCTTTTGGTTGATAGACGATACGCGCCTGCTGTGCGGAACACTCCGCAACGATCACGCCGTGGCGTTTGGCAAACCCGTAAGACGGCAGCCTGTTATCGGTCGGCGCTGGCGCTGTCGGTTCAGCGGTTGCCATTGCCGCCAGCCTCGCCGCGATTGTCTTCTACAGCCGAATTGTCGTCCGATAAGTTGTCCAGCAAGGGCTGTTTCTGCTCCGGCATCAACAGCACGCCGTCCTGGTTAAACTCTTGTTGCTTGTCGCGAATGTAATTGTATTTGTCGTGGGTTAAGCCGCTGGACTTACCCGCATCCCTGATGATTTGCGGGCGCAAAAACACCATCAGATTCTTTTTGGTGATAGTCGTCGAATTGGTTTGGAACAAGTAGCCCAGATAAGGAATATCCCCCAACAGCGGCACCTTATCCACCGTTTCGGTGATGTCGTCTTGGATCAAGCCGCCCAATACCAACACCTTGCCGTCATCGACCAATACGCTGGTTTCGATTTTGCGTTTATTGGTCTGCAAATCCGCACCGGTAGTACCTTGGACAACGCTCGAAACCTCTTGCGCGACTTTTAATTTGACCGCATTGCCTTCGCTGATCTGCGGCAAAACTTTGAGTTTAATACCGATGTCTTCGCGTTGGATGGTTTGAAATGGGGTACTCAGGCTGCCGCCGACGGACGGTGTGTATTGGCCGGTGGTTAAGGGGATGTTGCGACCGACTATCATGTTGGCTTCTTCGTTGTCCATCGTCACCAGCGACGGCGTGGATAACACATTGACGTCGGTATCGTTGGCAAACGCGGTCAACAAGGCTTTTAACTCGCTGCCGGCCAAATAACCGATACTCAAGCCCTTACCGACGGAGGAAATAAATTGCGATAGATCCAGCGAGTTGCCCTCCCCTTTTCTGCTAGCCGCAAATACGCTGCCGTCTTCCTTGGTTTGCCATTCGACGCCAATATTCTGCGATTTGTCGTAGCTGACTTCCGCAATAATCGCTTCGATATGTACCTGCGCGCGGCGCACATCCAATTGTCTGACCACCGATTTCAAGGTCGCCATCAAATCGTGCGGCGCCGTGATAATCAAGGCGTTGGCCGCCTCGTCCGCCCGAATATCAAAGTCCTTGCTGGTGGAAGCTTTGGTTTTGGCCTGGTCGGCTTTTTCGTCCTTCAAAGACCCCACCCCGGTCAGCGTTTCCACCAATTCCTTGGCCACCGCATAACGCATATAAATCACTTCGGTGTTGCCGGCTTTTTCCATCGGCGTATCCAGATTGGCGATCAAGGCGCGCATCTGCAAACGCATCTCCGGGTCGCCGCCCAAAATAATGGAATTGGAGCGTTCGTCGGCCACCATCGGCGGCGGAACGGCGGTGGTTTTTCCGGCATTATTGCTGGTAATCAGCGTATTCAGCGGCAGTATCAAATCGGCGGCGTTGGCATGCCGCAGATTGATGATTTCAATGTTTTGTAAATCGCTTTTATCGATTTGCTTGATCATCGCTGCCAAGCGCTTAACATTCGCGGCGGTATCGGACAGGATGACGGTGTTACTTTCCGGCACGGCGCCGATAAAGGCGTATTGCGGCATCAAGGGTAACAAGGTTTGCACCAGTTGCGCCGCATCGACGTGATGCACCTGCAACACCCGGGTCAGTTGCTCGTCGCCGTTTTGCGGATTACCGCGCAACTCGCTTTCCTCGCCGTCCTGCTTGGCGGTGACGTTGGGAATGATCTTCACCACGTTGCCGTTCGGAATCGCCGAGTAACCGTGCACCTTTAGTATGGACAGGAATACATCGTAGACTTGCGCCGACTTCATCGGCGTGGAAGTCACCACCGAGATATTGCCGGTGATGCGCGGGTCGATAATAAAGTTTTTACCGGTGACATCGGCCACCGTTTCGATCAGGGCACGAATATTGACATCTTTGAGATTCAGCGAGAATTCGTCTTTTTCCGCCAACACCATCGGGCAGAATAGGGCCAGCAGCAAGCCGATCAACAAGCGTGTTTTCATTTGCAGTTTACAAGGGAAGGATTATTCGGCGACGGCTGACGCGCGGACGCTATCTTTTTTTAATAACAGGGATTCCCGGCGTTCGCCACGCTTCAGCAACACCCGGTCGGCTTCGACAGCGTGCAGCACCGCGCCGCCGGGCAGTTTGTCTCCCAAACGGTATTTCTTCTGCTGGCCGTCGTCGGCTTGAATGATGCCGCTGGCATTTTCCGGATTCTTGGATAAAAACAGGATACCTAGCAGTTTGAACTGCGATTGCGTCTCCGCAACGGCGCCATCACCAGACACGCTATTCGGGCTTTGCCCAAACAAATGCCAGGTGCCGATTTCCGATAAATCCATGGGCGGATTTTGCGTGACCATTTCGGGTGAGATGGGCGCCGCGGACTCTGTCGGCATCTGGCCGACATCGACCAACGCATCGGGCAGATTGGCATATAACACCGCAAGCAAATAAACCGTAGCCAGCGCTGTGGCAAGCCATGGCAAAGAAGCGCCGCCGCCCAATCCACACGCCGCTGATTTCCAATCGAAAGCAAATCTTGAATATCCCGCAAATTTCATCATGCTTGGATTATGCTGGGAAAACATGACTGTTTTATGACAAAGCCGACCTGGCCGATAGCCCTACATCCGCACCGGCAGCTGGCTTGTCGGCAGCCTTCAAGCGCTGATAAAGTCGGCCGAAAAACTGAACCCACCCACATTAACTAAGCACATGAATGGATTATCAACCCTGGCACAGGCCTTTGGCGGCATAGCGAGCCGCATTGAGGGAATCGATCAATTAGCCGGCGATTTAAATCGCTGGTATTTGCAACAGCCGGCGGATCGCAACTTTCTGCATCCCTGTTTAATCGGCGGCAAACCGGCCTTGGTGTGCCAAGCCGGCCTGAGCCGCAACGCCGCCGCAGCTTATACCGAGTTGGCAGCAATCGCCCGGCGCTACGACATCTATCTTAAAGAAGACAGCCGGCAGCGCGACGATAGCGCTATCTTGCATAACCGTCGCCGCGAAGTCAGCCTAGTGTTGAGTTTTTGCATAGGCATGATGGCGTCTTCGCGCGTGGTAAGCGCCAACGATTTGCAGCCGGTCAATGCCGTGCCGGCCGTCGCCAGCCAATTGGCCGAACCGGTCAACAGCATGCAGGCCAAGCTCTCGGTCGATCAGGACGGCGCCGCGACGATACGCTTACGTCTGCGTAAACCGCCCAGCGCAGCGGAAGTGATGGCGGCCTACAGTCAAAAGCAGGCCACGCTGAACAGCGATGCGCTGGCGAAAACGGAAATTGCCAATTTCCTCAGCGCTATCTATCAGGCCGAGTCCGCCGATCCCTCTAATATCCGCGCGGATCTGGCGGTGATGGCCGACTACTTTTCACACTACCCGCAAGCCGTGAATTTGCTTAACGAACTGCGCGGTCAAAAACTCGTACTCAAATACCGGCAAAACACCTGGCAAACCCAGGCTTTTGGTAACGAATTTGGCGTAGAGAGCGTGACGATTTATTTCGACACCCGCTTGGGCGCGCAATTGCTGAACGATCCGGGCTGCGACAGTACACCCGCCTGTAGCATCTCGCCCGCCGACGCCCTACTACACGAGTTGCTGCATGCCAAGTTAATGTTACTGGACAGCCAACATTTCATAGACGGCGGCGGCATGGCCCAAACCCTTTACCCATTCGAGCACGAACGCGAAGTAATCAGTCACGAAAATCGTTTGTACCAAGACATGAACCAATTGGATGGCCGAGCCCGTCCCATAAGGCATAGGCATAGCGGCGAGTTGTTGCAAGTCTCCTGCCCGGCTTGCAACCCAATAGAGCAAGTTGCGTCAAGCGACCCAAGTCTGTAAAACTAGCGAAATTCGTGATAGGCATAACAAAAACCACTCAACACAGGAGAGACACAATGACGCCCATATCCAGCCGTAATGTTGCCGAAAAATGGCGGTTTGCCAGACTCGGCGGTTTCGATCAGGTTGAATTGCAACGCGGTAGCGATTTAATCGGACTGCCGGAACTGGATCAGAAATTATGGGCGGCACTGAGTTGCCCGACACACGGATTGTTCTTCGATAACCAAACCCTGGCGCTGCTGGATACCGATAACGATGGTCGGATTAGAGCCAATGAGGTAATCGAGGCGGTGCGTTGGGTGAGTAAGGTACTGAAAAACCCGGCCGATTTGATCCAACAAAAGACCACCCTGCCGCTGGCGGCGATAAACGATCAAGATGAAGAAGGTCAACAGCTACTGGCCTCCGCCGTCGAGATCTTAAAAAATCTGGGCAAGGCGGATGCGACCGAAATAACCACCGACGATCTGGCCGACATGACCAAGGTCTTCGCCAACACTCAATTTAACGGTGACGGTATTATCCCGGTTAAAGCTGCCGGCGACGAAGCCGGCCAGCAAGCCATCACCGACATCATCGCCTGCTTGGGCGAGGTTGAGGATCGCTGCGGCGAGCCGGGTATTAATCTGGAAAAAATCGAGCAATTTTTTAAGGATGCCGGCGCTTATTTCGATTGGTGGCAACAGAGCGACGCCGAAGCCGTGCGGATTCGTAATCAAATCGCCGACACTGAAGCGGCGGCGGCCTTGCTGGCGCAATTAAAACCGAAAATCGACGACTTTTTTACCCGCTGCCAACTAGCGGAGTTCGACACCAGCGCGACTGAGTTGTTGAACCCAGCCGACAGCCGCTACGAAGAACTTGCCGGCATCGATCTGTCGGCAAGCAACGAAGAACTAGCTAAATTGCCGCTGGCCGCTATCGCCGCCGGCGCTAACTTGCCGTTAAATGCCGGCTTGAATCCGGCTTGGCGGTCTGCGATAGAACAGTTAAAAACCCTAGTGCTTGGGCCATTGCTGGGCTCAGCAGACAGCTTGTCTTATGCACAATGGCAAAGCGTGATCGGTCAGTTTGCTGATTATCAAGCCTGGTTACAGAAAAAACCGACCAACGCCGTGGAAGGCTTAGGCCTGGAGCGCATCAAAACCTTGTTGCAAAGCGATGCGCAAGCCAAATTGACCGGCTTGATCGAACAAGATATGGCCTTGGAACCGCAAGCCACAGCCATCGACTCGGTCGTGCGCTTGCTGCATTACTACCGCGATCTTTACACCTTATTAAATAACTTCGTGTCGTTTCGCGATTTTTACAGTGCCGAGCCGCACGCTATTTTCCAGGCAGGCACCTTGTATCTGGACGGCAGAAGCTGTCAGTTGTGCGTAAAAGTGGATGACGTGGACAGCCACAGCAAACTGGCGGAACTGAGCAAAATCTTTCTGGCTTACTGCGTCTGCAGCCGGCAAGGCAGCAACGAAACGCTGACCATCGCCGCCGCAGTTACCGGCGGCGACAGCGACAATTTGCGCGTCGGCCGCAACGGCGTGTTCTATGACCGCAACGGCCTGGATTGGGACGCGACCATCGTCAAAATCATCGAAAATCCGATCAGCATCAAGGAAGCGTTCTGGGCGCCCTACAAACGCGTCGCGCGGATGATTAACGAGCAATTGGAGAAAAGCGCGTCGGCCCGCGACAAAGCCGCACACGAAAATACCTTTAAAGGCATTTCCGAAGCCGGCGCCAATGCCGGACAAGGCAAGGAACCACCGGCCCCGTTCGATGTCGGCAAATTCGCCGGGATTTTCGCCGCCATCGGTTTGGCAATTGGCGCCATCGGTACCGCGCTGGCCGCCGTGATGAGTAGCTTCATGGGCTTGGTTTGGTGGCAAATGCCGCTGGCCATCGTGGGCGTGATGCTGGCGATTTCCGGCCCGTCCATGTTCATCGCTTATTTGAAACTGCGCCAACGCAATCTGGCGCCGGTACTGGATGCCTGCGGCTGGGCGGTGAATGCCAAAGCCTTTATCAACATCCCGTTCGGCCGCTTGTTGACCGGTATCGCCAAATTACCGAAAGACGCTGAAATGCAAATGGTCGATCCATTCGGCGAAAAGCAAAGCCATTGGAAAAGCTACGTGTTTTTGCTGATCCTGCTGGCCGGCGCGGCCTACGCCTGGCATAAAGGCTATATCGGACCTAAGCAAGAACCGGAACAAGCGGCCCAGGTCGAGGAAAAAGCGGCGCCAGCCAAAGCGGAGGCACCGGCTGCAGCTCCAGCCAAGCCTGCGGAGCCGGCTAAGTAAGCCTTTCTTTGCAAACCACCGGAGCGGCGGCGCTTATCCGCTGTTGCTTCGGCCCTATCTAATGTTGTAAATGTAGGGCGTCAACAGGCGTAGCCGTATTGCGCCGCATGTCGGCCTTAATCATTCGGCGCATTGCGCTAACGATAATCCCCCGTACGCGGGCTTAAAATCATTTGTTGGGCCGTCATGAAAACTCAGCTAATCCTATTTTGTTTGAACTTTGCTCTTATAGGCTGCGCTTCGCGATCAGAAATTCATGACGACAACCCGATAAAAGACATATCGAATTTGTACAATAGAAACGGCATCGTTGCAGCTCCCACATTCGTTGGAAACGCTATTTGTGGCACACCGTTTATTTTGCTGGCTACTACGTTTGACGCCGTGTACATAGGTAAACTTGGGAAACGAACTGAAACGTACCGTTCCGCTATCAATAACAGCTACTTATTACCTGCTATGGCGTGTGGCTCAGCTACAGGCTTACCATTTATCCCGCTTTCCTATATTTTCGAGGAATCTCCTGTATATCTCTCAACCCCGTAGTACTCTGCTCCAAGTCAACAACCCCCTGTGATTTTTTACTCAATGCGGTACGTCAATAGGCGTAGCGCATGTTGGTATTAAATCATTCGGTGCATTGTGCTTACGCTAATGCACCGTACGCGGTGCGAAGATAGCCCATAGGATGCTGCCAACGTCAGGAGGCGCATCGCTCGCGTTACTCGACACCTTGAATTTCATATTGCTCATTACTTCCCCAATTATTTGAATAAACTCCACGTTTCAGAATTTGATGAAAACTGGAGTACGGCCTTTATCAGGCTGGTGAAAAACTCGAAAAGCCAAGTAAGCTAAGGCATAGATGAGCCGCCAACTGTTAAAATAGGCTACCTAAATTTGGAGCCTTTCAATGCGCGGACACGATGCCATTCAAAACAGCTGGTTCAGCTATGTTAGCCTGGAAGACCGTATTCCCAAACAGCATCCGTTGCGTCGTTTACGGCTACTGGTTGATGGCGTATTGGCCTCTATGGATGCCGTCTTTGCCGAGCGTTACTCGCACACAGGCCGTCCCTCGATTGCCCCTGAAAAACTGCTGCGCGCCTTGCTGTTACAAGTCCTGTATACGGTCCGTAGCGAGCGTCAGTTGATGGAACAACTGGACTACAACCTGTTGTTTCGCTGGTTTGTCGGTCTGGGCATCGACGACGCCGTGTGGGAACGCACAGTGTTCAGTGCCAACCGCGAACGCCTGCTGTCCGAAGCCCTGAGTCGCGAATTTTTTGAGCGGGTACTGGCCATAGCCGAATGGCAAAATCTGGTGTCCGACGAACACTTCAGCGTCGACGGTAGCCTCATTGAAGCCTGGGCCTCGCATAAAAGCTTCGTTAAAAAAGACGGCAGCGGCCCGGACAAACCCGCCGGCCGCAATCCCGAGGTCGACTTCAGCGGCGAAAAGCGCAGCAACGCCACCCACCACAGTACGACCGATCCCGAAGCCCGGCTTTACAAGAAAGGCGAATACACCGAGGCCAAACTGCGTTACATCACCCATGCCTTGTCCGAGAATCGCAACGGCCTGATTGTCGATGTCGAAACCACTCAAGCCACCGGCACCGCCGAAATCGAAGCCGCGCAAAACATGATCAAACGCCGCGTGCCCAAAGGCGGCAGCGTCGGTGCCGACAAAGGCTACGACCAAGCGGCGTTCGTCAACGGACTCGAGTCCCGTGACATCAAAGCCCATGTGGCCCGCAAAAAGACCGGCAGTGTCGTCGATGGCCGGACCGCTCGCGGCAAAGGTTACGCCCAAAGTCTCAAGCGCCGCAAAATCGTCGAAGAAGCCTTTGGCTGGGTCAAAACGGTCGGCGGCCTGCGCAAAACCCGTCACATCGGCTTAGCCAAAGTCGCGGGTCAGGCCTTGTTTTGCTTTGCCGCCTACAACCTGACGCGCATGCTCAACCTATTGGTGTTCACGCCGAAACCGGCGTGGAGTGCGCCCACCTAGGGCGAAGTTCGCCTGAAAACCGTCCACAGACGGCTTCAGGCGAATAAAAAGCCCTTGAAACCGGGGCAAAACGCTTGAAACTCGATGTCATGACCGATTTCAACTCGAAAAAATCACTTACATCGTGGGTAAGGGGAAATATCGGCGGGTTTTTCACCAGCCTGCTAACACCACGACTTGCCGACTGACCACGGCAAAATCACCCGGTGTAAGCTTGGAAAGCCGCTGGACTTGCTGTTTGAATATAGCCAAGTTTTCCGGATTGGACGGTAATTGTCCGCCAAGTCGGCGGCATTCCCGTTGGAACAATAGCCAGCGTTGATTGGGGTTGAGGTAATCAAATTTCACCTTAAAATCGAAGCGACGTAAGGATGCCGCATCCAGTTTATCCATCAGGTTAGTGGTACAAATGAAAATACCGGAGAAGGTTTCCATCTGGGTGAGCATTTCGTTAATCTGGGTAATTTCCCAGCTTCTTTGGGCATAGCTGCGGTCGCTTAACAAACTATCGGCTTCGTCCAATAAAAGGATACCGCTGCTAAACGGCGTGCAAAATTTTCCAGGGTCCTGGGGAAAAAGGCCGTAAGGCGCAATAACCAACGGGCATTGCGCCGTATTATTTTTCGATCACTCAAACTCATATAAATCTCCGTCAATTCCTGCCCAATTCAAAGGATAAGCGCCCTGCTCAACCCATCGGTGAAAGGTCGAGTATGGCCAATCTTTTACGTGCTTTACCCATCCGTGTTTCACCGGGTTGTAATGAATATAATTCATGTGCGCTTGAAAATCCGCTTCATCCCGTATCAGATGCTCCCAATAACACCTTTGCCAAATACCACGTTCTCCCCGCTTGATTCTCACGCTCGATCTGCGCTCGGTTTTCGGTATGGCTTTGGAAAATCCAATTTTTATCAAACGTATTCGAGTAGCATAGTCAATATCGTTTTCCGGCAGTTCTATCAAGCAATGCATGTGCTCAGGTAATACCACCCAACCGTGAATTTTGAACGGGTGATGAGCTTTCACCGTTTTGACCGATTCCCGTAAAGATTGAATATGTCGTATCAAATCGTTATCTTTTCTTTGTAACAAATTGATAGTAAAAAAATAGGCTCCGCCTGGGTGCCAGGTCCGCCGGTAATCCATTTGTTTATTATCGATTATGTGCCTTCAATGCGGCGCAATGCCCGTTGGTTATTGCGCCCTACGCGGGCTTGTGTTTATCGTTTAAGACTAAACCCAACGAACATACCGACAACCAGGGTAATATAAAACACATAACGCATCGCTTTATATCTTTGAAACAATATCGCTTTCAATTTACATGAAATTAACATAGAAACAGGTATTAAAATCACTAACTCAATGAGCATATTACGCCAAAGATAAATGTTTTTTATATCGATATGCCCTGCGCTTGGCAAAATACCAAAAGGTAACTTTATTAAATTTGAATTTATTGGCCAAAACAGCGGCATAGGATGAACGCCCACCAGTAAATCCAATATCAAGTGAGAAAAGCTCGCCATATAAAACAACCCATGAGAAACCGAGATAAAAGTATTTTTTAATACAAATTTCTTGGCACATGAGGCAATCAAACCAATGACGAAACAAAATAATATTGAATGCGTTACTCTTGGCTCTATTTGATAGTCAAATACCCAATAAACCAAGTAATCCATGTCTGGACTTATACCCAGTCCGATAAAAAATATACACATAAAAGCAGCGCCGCCAGATTTAATTTCGTGCTTTCTGGCAAAAATGGCTGAACTGATCAAAGCATGCCCTACAATTGATGACATGTAATGTTTCCCATTTTTAAAATCAGTAACGTAGGGTGGGCAACGCTTTTCTGCCCACCATTATCACGCGATTACTTTAATTCCGCGTGGGCACAAAAACCGTGCCCACCCTACTTTTGAATATGGCATTCATCACCCCACCCAAATCCAGCCCCTTGAGCGACTCAAGGCGCAATCATGCCATTATGCAAATAGCTTTCTTCGTAATTAAACACGATGTTCGCGTCCGGCAAGACCAGCGATTCGTCCTTGCCTTTGTAGTCCAAACGAAACAATAAATCCTTGATGATATTGATCCGTGCGGCTTGTTTATCGTCGGATCTAACGACGGTCCAGGGCGCGGATAAATGGTGGGTTCTGGCGAACATGATGTTGCGGGCTTCGCTGTATTGTTGCCAGTGTTTCTGTGCTTCCTTGTCGATGGGGCTGATTTTCCATTGCTTCAGCGGATCTTTTTGGCGTTGTTTTAAGCGTTCTTTTTGTTCGGCTTTGCTGATGTCCAGATAGTATTTCAGCAGTTTGATGCCGGAGCGCACCAGCAACTGTTCGTAATGCGAGACGGTTTCGATGAACTCGTGGTATTCGTCGTCGTTGCAAAATCCCATCACCCGCTCCACGCCGGACCGGTTGTACCAACTGCGATTGAACAACACCATTTCCTGGGCTGCCGGCAAATGGTGGGTGTAGCGTTGAAAATACCAGGTACTGAGATCGCGGTCGGACGGTTTACCCAGTGCCACCACCCGGATTTCCCGAGGACTAAGATGTTGAATGATGCGCTTGATGGTGCCGTCTTTACCGCCGGCATCGCGGCCTTCCAGGATGATCAGAATTTTGTCACCATGCTTGATGATGTGATTCTGCAATTTGACCAGTTCCACCTGCAATTGCTGCAAGGTATCTTTATAGACCTGTTTGTCGGACTTTGGTGGGTGCTTTTTACTCATATTTACCTGCCTGTCTAAAAGGGTTTCCAGCGTTCGGCTTATTCAACCGCGTTGTCGCTCACTGCCCATTCTTACCCGCAAAATCAGATTTTTCTTTTGCTTCCTGAGTTCCAGAATGTCTTCGACGTTTTTTTCGTTGAGAATCTGATTCTTTAAATACAACACGTCGTTACAAATAATCTCGGCGGCTTCCATGCCTGCTTGCAACTGGGTCCAGGAAATTTCGATAATCGGCCGTTCGTCGACAGTTTCCGATTCGGCGAGCAGCGCCAGAAAGGTATCGACCACCCGTGGGTCGTAGTCCTTGGCTTTTTTGCTCAGCAGCCGCTCTTTCACTTGCTCGGTTGTCATCGCGGTGCCGGTGATCGAGCCATCCAGATAATTGATATAGTCGCGCACCAGAGTCAATATCCTGGTACCCAAGGGTATCTCCGCGCCCGCCCAACCCAAAGGTTGACCGGAACCGTCGAAATGTTCATATTGTGCGGCGATGAGCTCGGCGGCGTTATGCAAGGGTTCCAGGCCTTTTAATAGCGTTTGCCCTTCCAAAGCGTGGTTTAAGTAGCGCTTGCGTTGCTGGCTGTTCATGCTTAACAAAGCCTGGGTCAGCAAACTGTCCGGTAAACTCATTTTGCCGATTTGCAGCAACAGACCGGCATACACCAAATCCTTCAGCTCAGCGGCATCCATACCCAGCCGCCGTCCGACTTCCCTGGCGTTTTCCGCCACATATTTGGCATGACCGCTTTTGATACCCGGCCGCATTTCAATGGTTTTGGCGAACACCTTAACCGAATCGGCATACTGTTTTTTCAAGGCATCGTGGGCTTGATCGATCATCTGCAAGGACTTTCTCAACTGCTCGGTGCGTTTTTCGACCTTGTCTTCCAAACCGGCGTTCAGCTCTTTCAGCTCCTGATTTTGCCGGTTGATAATATCGAACAGCTGCCGACGTTCGTCGCGCAGGCGCTTTTGTTCCAGCGCGTTGTTCACCAGAATTTTCAGTTCGTTGTCTTCCCAAGGCTTGCTGCAATAACTGTAGATCTTGCCTTTGTTGACGGCGGCGATGGTCGATTCAATGTCGGCATAGCCGGTCAGTAAAATTCTCACGATATTCGGCCAACGTTCAGCCGCCCGGGTGAGAAACTCGGCCCCATCCATCTGCGGCATACGCATGTCGGAGATAATCAGATCGATAGGCTGTTGCGCCAAAATCTCCAGGCCGTCGGCGCCGCTCTCCGCCATATAGACTTGATATTCCGCACCGCGAAACAGGCGTCGCAGGGCCTTTAAGACATTGGGTTCGTCATCGACGAATAATAAATTGGCAACGGTTTGGGGGTCTGGGGATAGCTCGGTCATGGCGCGGCTGCGATAATCGTTAACTGGCAGGGGTACGGGTCGGCAAATAAATCCGGAACCGAGTTCCTCGGCCTATTTCCGAATCTATCTCGATACGACCATGATGGTCCTGGATGATTTTGTACGATAGCGACAAGCCCAGGCCGGTACCTTTACCGACCGGCTTGGTGGTAAAAAACGGATCGAATATCCGCATTCGGGTTGCCTCGCTCATACCTTGGCCGTTATCCTCTACGTCCACCCAAACCCAATCGGCATCCTGATAACCGGTACGCACCGTGATTTTGCCGAAATCTTCAATGGCTTGCGCGGCGTTGACCAATAGATTCATGAATACCTGATTCAACTGCGCGCCAACGCATTCGAAAGGTTTGATACCGCCGTATTCCTTCACCACTTCGGCCTTGTATTTCAGTTCGTTGTTGACGATATTCAAGGTGGCATCAATCCCGGCTTCCAAATCGAACATCTCCCGGCCCTGCTTATCGATCCGGGAAAAATCGCGTAAATCCTGGACGATTTTCTTCGCGCGAGTCGCACCTTCCAGAGACTCTTCCACCAGGTCGGCGGCGTCATCTTTCAGAAAATCCAGATCGACCGTATTTTTAAACTGTTTAAAAGCTTGCACGTCCGGGTGGTTATCCGCCAGTTGCCCGGCCAGACGCTCAGCCAATTCGGCGGCCTTGATGAGTTCTTGTATGTATTGTTTCAGGCTGTTGAGGTTGGAATAAATATAACCGAGCGGATTATTGATCTCGTGCGCCACCCCGGCCGCCAATTGGCCGATCGAGGCCATTTTTTCCGATTGCACCAGATGGGCCTGAGTTTCCTGGAGTTTCTGATTGAGCAGGGTTTGCTGGTTTTTTTCCATCTGCAGCGTCTGATTCGCTTCTGTCAGCGCTTGGGTGCGCTCGCGAACCCGTTCTTCCAGTTGTTGGTTCAGTTTGAGCAAAGCGGTTTCCGCCTGCTTTTGCGTGCTGATGTCCATCCCACAACCCATCAAGCCGGCAAATTTACCGTTCTTGCGCATCCTGGGCACGGCGGTTTCCAGAATCCAGACTTCCTTGGCATCCTCCGTACACAGCCGGTACTGAATCTTGAACTTGGTTAATTCCTGCGCGGCTTGCTGATAGGTCTGCACCACCTTGTCCCTATCGTCCGGGTGTATCGTGTTCAGCCATTGCCGGCGGTCGACGAAACCGCGTTCGATGCGAAAGGTTTTAAACCAGAAACGATTGCAGAAAATCGGCAGGTTTTTGGCGTTGGTGATCCAAATCAGGGCCGGGAGATGGTCGGCAAGTTCCTTGAAACGCTCTTCGCTTTCCCGCAAAGCCGAATACAAATTGCTGTGCAAAATATCGACATGTTCATCCTTATCGATACTGACTTGCTCGGCGTCGATGCCCTGATTAAGGCTGATCGCCATCAACTTGTCGGTTTTTAAAATATGGTGGCAAAGCCAATCCACCAAAAAATCCAACAGATCCTTGGAAATGACCGAAACATCGGATTGCGCCTCGACATGCACTTGCTGCATTTTATCGATAAATTCTTGATGTTGCTGGCAATGCTGGTCCTGCATCCGCGGATTGAAGCCTGCCTCCATCATCAGTTGCTCTTCGTGTTGGAAGTGCTCGACGGTATACTCGACCAACTGCTTGACGGTTTCCAGCACGGTTTGCAGGTCCGCGCCCAAGGCGTTTAGTTCATCCAGGCGATTAATCAGCGCGACCAGGTGCCGATGCTGATTATCCACACTTTCTATACCAACCAATAGTTGGTCGTTCCACGTTAAAATACTCATCCGCGATCCATTCTCAGGAGGGTCAAGTCTGATTGCCGACGTTTGGCATTATGGCACAATGCATTTACGCTGTCGGTTATTTCAAGACTCAGGTTATTGGTATGGATATTCAAGATTTCGACGGTTTACAAGCCTTGCTGGATTCAACGTTTCCGAAAACCTGTCGCAGTTGCGGTTACGTGTATATCTCGGCCGAGCAGTTTTTTATCGAAACCCAAGACATGCCCCATGGCCGTTCATCGTTACGGTCGGCTATTGAGGACGATGGCTTAATTCTAGTGGAAGTATTCAGAAACTGCCGCTGCGGCTCTACGCTGATGGATGAATTCGGCTGTCGGCGCGACCAAAACGAGGATGGCCTGCAGCAGCGTCTGGCTTTCGAGAAGATGTGGCAAGCCATACAAGGCCGAAACATTCCCGCAGACGTTGCGCGCATGGAGATTATCAAATTTTTACAAGGCCAACCTAATACGCTGGTGGCGCTGCTGAATATTGAACTGTTGCCCTAAGCAGCAACCTGCTCAACCCTGCAGGGCTTCCAATTCATCCCAACGCTGATAGGCCTGACTTAGATCGGCCTCGGCGGTTTGCAATTGCGCCAGTTTGGCGGCCACCGCATCGGGACTTTGCTTATAAAAACCGGCTTCGTTCATTTCCGCTGTCAGCTGGGTTTGCAATGTTTCCAGTTGTTCGATCAGCGCCGGCAGTTGCTCGAGTTCCCGTTGTTCTTTAAAGCTAAGTTTCTTGGCCGGCGCGGTTTTGGGCTTTTCTTTTTTCACCGCTTGTTCGGCAATCTTTACCGCTTCGGCTTTTTTGTTCTGCTCCATCAGGGCAAACCAATCGGCATACCCGCCGATGTATTCTTCCACCCTGCCCTCGCCTTCAAACACCAGTACGCTGGTGACGACGTTATCCAGAAACTCCCGGTCATGGCTGACCAACAGTAAAGTACCCTGGTACTCCACCAGTTTTTCTTCCAGAATTTCCAAGGTTTCCAGATCCAAATCGTTGGTGGGTTCGTCCATCACGATCAGGTTGGCGGTCTTGGTAAACAAGCGTGCCAGCAGCAGCCGATTTTTCTCGCCGCCGGACAGGCTTTTCACTGGCGAACGGGCCCTGGCCGGCGCGAATAGAAAGTCGGCCAGATAGGACATCACATGGCGTTTGCCGTCCGGCGTATCGACAAATTCGCCGCCATCCAGCACGCTGTCGGCCACCGATATTTCCGGGTCGAGTTGTTCGCGCAATTGGTCGAAATACGCGATTTGCAGATTGGTACCCAGCTCTATCGTGCCGGTGGTCGGTTGCAATTGGCCCAGCAGCAACTTTAATAAAGTGGATTTGCCGGCACCGTTATTGCCGATTAAACCGATCTTGTCGCCGCGTTCGATGCGCAGCGAAAAATCCTTGATGATGGGTTTGTCCTGATATTGAAAATTGACATCAATGGCTTCGACGACTTTCTTGCCGGAGGCTTCGCCTTTATTCAAACTGAGCTTAGCGGTGCCCTGGGTATTGCGCCGTTCCGAGCGCTCGGCGCGCAATTGCTTCAGCGCTCTAACCCGTCCCTCGTTGCGGGTCCGCCGGGCTTTGACGCCTTGCCGGATCCAGACCTCTTCCTTGGCCAACTTCTTGTCGAACTCGGCGTTTTGATTGGCTTCGTCTTCCAAAGCCGCCGCCTTGCGGGTCAAATAGTCTTGATAATTACCGGCCCAGGAAGTCAATTGCCCGCGATCCAGATCGATAATCCGCGTCGCCAGTTTTTGTAAAAATGCCCGATCATGGGTGACAAACATGACCGCACCCTGGAAGGCCAAGATTTGCTCTTCCAGCCAGACGATACTTTCAAAATCCAAATGGTTGGTCGGCTCGTCCAGCAACAACACCTCCGGCTCGATCACCAAAGCGCGCGCCAGTGCGACTCGGCGCTTCCAGCCGCCGGACAAGCTGCCGACCAGCACGTCCGCCGGCAATTGCAATTTGCTCAATACCGCTTCGACCCGGGTTTGAAACTCCCAACCATTGTCGGCTTCCAGCTTATGTTGCACATCGCCCAAGGCTTGCAGCGACTGCTCGCTGCCATCCATATGGCTCAACAATTCATGGTAACGGGCGATGACCCGGCCCAATTCGCCAAGTCCACCAGCGACGGCTTCGTAGATCGTGTCGTTTTCGTCCAGATTGGGCGATTGCTCCAGCCAGGCTAAACGCAATTCCGGTTGTTTCCAGATTTCGCCGTGATCGGCATGAATATCGCCGGCGATAATTTTCATTAAGGTGGATTTGCCCTCGCCGTTGCGGCCCAGCAGGCCGACCCGCTCGCCGGCGTCGAGTTGAAAAGCGGCGTTATCGAGCAGCGCGTGGGTGCCGAAGGCGATGGAAACATTGGTTAAACGGATTAAAGGCATTTGTTTTGTAGGTAACGTCTAAGTAAGTCCAGCGCCAGTAAGGCGGCCTGGTTTTGTTTGGATTTAAGGGCGCCATAGGCATTGAGCTGGGTCGAGACCACGCCGCTGGGTGTGGCTAAGGCATTGTAAAGGACTATGGCTCTATCTTTATCCCGGTAATCTTCGGCGCTGCCGGCAAAAAGCTGAACTAGGGCAAAATCGGTTTGCTCGCGGGCTTTCAGTTGTTCCGCCCAAATTTTGGCGATGGGCATCACATCGCCGGCCCCGGCGTCGTCTGCACCAGTATTGCGTCCCCAATCCAGATTGATTTCAACGCGCCTCAGCCAGTCGCATCCCAAACATTTGGCGGCCAACTGGCCTTGGCTGGCGGTTTCCAACAAGGCGAGCGAATAAGATTTCCGGCTCATGGCCTTGCTCACGACATCCAGCAGATCGCCCTGCGCTGCGTCCAGGCCATCGATGGCAAACACGTAATCGCCGATTTTGTCCGCCACAGCGGCCACGCAATCACGCTTTTCTTGCTCGGGGAAATTACTGGGAAACAATAGTTTGGTCTGCACTTCATCGGGCGCGGCACGAAACCCCAGTTGCACACCCGCGGGCACATCAAATTCGGCCAAGCACTGCTGAATCGCCGATTCGCCTATGCCTATGCTGCGCAAGGTCACCAGACAATCCGGCTGCAAAGGGAAGCGTTGCAGCAATTGCTGGCGAACCAAGGCCGTAAACATCTGCTTCATTTCCGACGGCACACCCGGCAGACACACGAACCAGCAGCGTTTGAATTGCAAGGCAAAGCCCGGCGCGGTGCCGTAAGCGTTGTCGATACGTATTGCCGACTGCGGCAGCATGGCTTGCTTGCGATTTGCAGGCGGCATCACGCGATTGCGGCGGGCGTAATATTGTTGAATGTCGGCAAAGGCCTGATCGTCGAATCGTAAAGGCTGACCACTGGCGATACTGACTGCTTCGGCGGTTAAGTCGTCGATAGTCGGCCCCAAACCGCCGGTGCAAATACAGCAGTCGGCGCGCTCGGCAATTTCCGTGAACAAGGCCACCAAATCGTCCACGTCATCGCCCACCGCAGTGTGGCGTTTCAGCGTAAAGCCCAAATCAACCAATTGCTGGGATAGCCAGGCGGCGTTGCTGTCCACGGTTTGCCCGCAGACAATTTCCTCGCCTTGCGAGAATATTTCGGCAATCTGTTTCATAACACCCGATACCAGAGCGGTAAGCTCACTAAACTCAAGGCCGTCGTCACCGTCACGGCCATCGCATATAAACCGCTGTCCAGCTTATAGCGGTCGCACAAGACGATGCCCATCACCATACTCGGCATGGCTATATCCATCACGGCCGCCGCCCTGGGCTGGCCGGTCAAATTGAGCAGGTTTGCCAGCCACAGGGCAATCAGCGGCATCAAGCCTAGTTTAACTAATGCAGTGGGGACGATGAACGGTACGTTGCGCAGGCGTATATCCCGCCAGCTAAGCGCCAAACCTAACGAAAAAATCATCAACGGAGCGACCGCTCCGGAACATTTTTGCAGTAAGCCGGCCACCCAGAACGGTATCGGCACCTGATTGAGGTTTAACACGACCGCGACAAACGCAGCCCAGAACGGCGGCGCATTGAAAAATGCCAACACCGATTTTGGCTTAGGTTCGCCGCTAGCGCCGTAATGGCGGGCCAGCATGATACCTAAGGTATACACCAGGGGCGCTTCGGCAAATAAATCGATCTGAATGACCAAAGACCGGGTCCAGTCGCCGAAAATCTGCTCCAATACCGGCAAGCCCAGATAGGTGACGTTTGGAAAAGCCGCCGCCAAAATCACCGCCCCGGTTTGCGGGTTTTTAAATTTAAACAACTTAGCAAGCAGCCAAGTCGCCAAAATCGACAACAAGATGCTGATAAAACCCAATGCGGAGTATTGCAGCGATTGCCAACCAATATCGGCCCGCCACAGCACCTCCAGCACCATAACCGGCATAAAAAAATAGTACACCACGCTGGTTAATACCAACCGGGTCTGGTCCGCCGTCAAGCGGTTAGGGGTTAATACTCGCCAACCGGCACCGCACAGCATCAGCGCGGTCATTTGCATCAAGGTTGTATTCATGCCGCGCATTTTATCAGGCTGGCGATGCTGCCACCCGGCTAAAGCATTCCGATCAACCAAGGCCCTTAAATTTTCCGGATGCGTGTCCCGCAAGAACGGGGGCGGCGATAGATAAAGGCCGGGTAATCATTCCAGTGTTCTGGCTAATGCCGCCCATCGCCGGATGGCGCTTGGGTAAAAGCCTTATCGAGCAACTGTTCGAATTGGTCGGCCGGGACCGGTTTGGAAATTAAATAGCCTTGTCCGTAATCGCAGCCCATTCGGTTTAATAGATCGTATTGTTCCTGGGTCTCTATACCTTCGGCGACGACTTTAATGCCCAGCTTGTGCGCCATCACCACGATGGCTTCGCATAAAGCCATGTCGCTGGAGCCGGCTACCAGACTCCTGACAAACGCTTGGTCTATCTTGATGTAATCGATGTCGAATTTTTTCAAATAGGCCAGAGACGAATAGCCGGTGCCGAAATCGTCCAAAGCCACCTGCATCCCGCCATCGCGAAACGCTGACAGTTGCTCGCGCGTGCTGTTACTGGCGTCCAGTATCAAGCCTTCGGTAATTTCGACGATCACGCTCTGGCCCGGCAAATCCAGTTCCTGCAATAAGGCAAGCCATTGGTTGGCTTCCATGGCTTGTCGGCGGAATTGCACGGGCGATTTGTTGACGCTGATCTGGAAATCCGGATGATAGGTCTGCCGCCACTGCTTAGCCTGGTGCGCGGCAGTGTCAAAAACCCAATCGCCAATATCAACGATAACCCCGGTATCTTCGGCAACCGGTATAAATTCGGCCGGGCTGACCATGCCCAGCGTCGGATGCAGCCAACGCAGCAGGGCTTCGGCTTTGGCTATGCTGCCGCTGGCAAACTCGATAATCGGTTGGTAATGCAGTAAAAACTGCTGACGGGCCAGCGCGCCGTGCAAATCGTTGGCCAGCCGCATGCGCAGTTGGGCGTTCTGCTGCATCAAGGCAGTGAAATATTGATAGCGGTCGCGGCCCTGATTTTTGGCGGCGTACATTGCCTGATCGGCATTTTTTAATAAGGAATCGGTGTCCAGCGCATCGTCCGGATATAGGGCAATGCCGATACTCCCTGAAATATAGGCCGTCTCATTGCCCAAACGAAACGGTTCCGCCAAAGCCTGCAAGATGTTCCGGGCGATCCGGTTGACGCCATCCACTTGATCCAACTCGCCGAGAATCACGGTAAATTCATCGCCGCCCAGTCTGGCAATGCTGTCGCAATCGCGCACGCAGCCACTGATGCGCCGCGCGGCTTCCTTCAACAAGATGTCTCCCATGAAGTGGCCCATGCTGTCATTGACATCCTTGAAGCGGTCCAAGTCCAGAAACATCAATGCCACATGCCGGCCATGCCGAAAAGCCTTTTTGATTTCCTGATTAAGCCTATCTAAAAACATATTGCGATTCGGCAAACCGGTCAGCGGATCGAAATTAGCTTGCCGCCAAATCAATTCCTCGGATTTTTTGCGTTCGGTAGTATCCGCGATCAAGGCCACCCGTCTGTGCACACCGCCGCTCTCATTCAGAATAGAGTTGATGGTGACCCACTGAATGCAATCCTCGCCGTTCTTGCGGCGGCCGCTGATTTCGCCGGCCCACTGGCCGTGGGTATTGATCACTCGCAAGACAGTTTTATAGAAAGCCTGATCATGCGGCTCTGTGGTAGTACCGACAAAGGCCCGGCCTATCACTTCGTCCGCCGAGTAACCGGTTACCGTAGTAAATGCCGGATTAACCGTGATGATGGTGCCCGTGGCATCGGTAACCATCATTGCTTCGCTACTGTTCAAATACACCAGGGCCGCCAGTTGCATTTCCTCTTCGGCGCTTTTCCGCGCGGTGATGTCCTCGTACACGCCCAGCACGCCGATGGTCTGTTGCTGTAGATTACGTAAAGGCACTCTTGAGGTTCTCAAATGCATGGTTTTACCTGCCGGCCCCATTAGCGTTTCTTCGTAATTCAATTTTGCCGTATTGCTCTCGATGACCTGCTTATCGTCTGCTCGATATAAGTGCGCTAAATCCCGCCAAACCAATTGCTCATCGGATTTACCGATCAATTCGGCCGGATTCTCTAACCCGGCATCTTGACTGAAGGCTAAGTTGGCGCCCAGATACCGGTAATTCAGGTCTTTCCAGAATACGCGGCTGGGGATGGTGTTGATGACGGTTTGCAGCATGTTTACCGAATCGGCCAGTTTGTGCATCGCTTCCAACCGTTCGGAAATATCGCGCAAAATCAGTAATTGATTGCCGGCCAAGCTATCGCCCAATAAGACGATGTCGACCAACACCATCCGGCTCCTGCCATCCTTGCAACAAACTTTCAATTCCGCGGTTTGGCCGGACTCGGTAGCAGACTGGGGAACACGCTGATAAGTATGCCAATTAGCGATGACCTGTTGCCGATATTCAGCGTTGGGATGAGCATGCCACCACCATTCCGCCAAGGTCGGAATATCGCTTAGCGTATAACCGAAGGTTTTTACGAAAGCCGAGTTCAAATAACTGATATTGCCCTGGCTATCATGCAAAGCATAGGCAATCGGCGACTCTTCGATAATGGCGTGAAATTTGGCTTCGCTAACAGACAGTGCCTGATGCGCTTGATAGAGCCGCTGGTAAGGCAGTTGGATGCTGTTGAGGAAAACCGAACGGTAAATCAGGCCATAGGCGACCAACTTATAGGCATGCCCGAGCAAAATATACAAATCGCTGACGCTGGCATAAAAGGTCGCGAACAACTCGCTCATGGCCATGATCGCAGCAGCCGCCGCCAAACCGGCCGGATCGTAGGTATGTTGGCGGCGGGTTTGGCGTAAATAGCCGATGGCGCTGACAGCATAGACGCCGGCCAATACATATTCGCAGGTTTTTTTAAAAGAGGTTAAACCATCAACTGCATCAAAGGTGCGCGGCAACCAATCTTGATGGAAAAACACCAGCCAGCAACTGAGGCCAATATAGAGCAGCACAACGCTCAGCATCAACGCCCGCGACACCGGGGTTATCGGCCGGTTTGGCAGCAACCATCCCATCACCAGACCTATCGCTGCAAACCCGCGGGCCATTAGCCAAAAAGCGATGGCTTTTTCCGGGTCGCTCTCGGTGATAAAGGCCGGCATGCCGCTGAAAGACAGGGTATGCATTAAATCAAGGACCGCCACCCCCAAGAAGCAGCAGGCCAGCATCAGGAATCCGGCGGAATTCTCCTTTTGATAAACGCTCCAACCCACCGCGAAAACCAATGCGGAAATCACGATGGAAAAGCCTTCCATCAAGGTATGCACGCCCAAGGATTGGCTGACAAAGGGCCGTAAGTAGTCTGCCAGCGGAAAATACAAGCTAAGCAACTGCGCAAGTAAAAGTAGTAGCACCGTCCAAAGCAGAGGCCTGGCCTGGTTTTGTTCGCGATATTGCTCCACAGTGATCCCTTGCTGTTTACCGGTCTGCCGACATTATGTAGATTTAAGTCTGTTGGCGGCTAGTGTTATTGTTATGTTTTGTCGATGGTGCTATGGGTACTGTCAATGCATCAGCGGGCTCATTCACTACGCTAAAGCTCGCCAATGTTGCCTAATTATGTCGATTTGCCCGACGTCCAGTTGCGCAGTGCGGGAATGTTCCCGGCATAAGGCGCCGCGAAAGCCCAAATAATCCGGACCTATCTGCACTAAACCCGCTACATCGTCGACGCGCAAGGAACCGGCCAAGCCACTCAGCAAACCCAGGCCGGCGACCCTATCGACAAAAAGTTGCAATTCGTCGAGCGTCATCAGCCGCGTCAATGAACCGAGTTGTTTATTGGCGGTATCCAGCATCACGCCGCGAAAACCGGCCTGGGCTAAAGCATCAATCATCGCAAAATCCGGGCGGGTATCGGCAAACAATACCGCGACCAAGGCCACGCCCCGCGCGGCAATCGCCTGTAAACCCTCGACGCACGCCAGCCAGTCGCCGTCCGGAAAAAACCCGATTTTCACATAATTGACGCCGGTAGCCGCCATGGCTTGCACGGCCGGCAGGACCAGTTCGGGCTGCATCGGTAAGTCGCCGATAGTGGCACTAACACAGCTGCCCGGTTGCAAGCGGCGGACAATCTCGGCAACCTCGGCCACATCCAGAGCACCCAAGGCGCCGCGAGCGGGTTGTTTTAAATCGATAATATCGACGGCGGCGGCTTCGACCAACAGCGCTTCCGCCAAACTATTCACGCTTGCCAACATCGCGGTCATACTTGCACTCTCCGGCGATGTTGTTCAATCGCCGCCATCAGCCAATCCCAGGCCTGACGCTCCCGCTCACCGGCGGTTTTATCCAGGCCGATGCGCAAATAATCCAGTTCGGCTTGAATTTTCTCCCCAGGCAATCTATCCAGCCGGCTGATCAAAATCGCCGCTTCCAGCACTGAATATTGCGCTCGATTAAAGCCTTGAAATGGCTTATGGTTGACCGTGTGCACGGCCCGGCAAAACAATTTCGGCCGAGTGTCGTCGTCTTCGATTCGCACCAATTGCAGTTCGGTATGCGCCAAAGTATCGGCCAAATAATACCCCGCGACTTGTTGGGCGGGCAATAAGGGCCAGTCCCTACGCCCGGTCAGACAGCCGGCAAAAATCCGCACATCGTCGCAATAATTGATGACGGCGGTTTCGGTTGCCAGCAGATTATCCAGCGTGGTCGAGGGCCGAAACGGCAAGATAATGTAGTGATCTTGTTCAACATGCACTCCCATCGGCGCGATGTGCGTATCGCCCTGCAGATTGATGGTAGTGACGAGGGTTTCTTGAATCATGGTGGTTTAGGTCTATCCTGAAGCGTGAAATGTTGCCGGTTTACCGGCAAACCAACGCGCAATTTTAATCTCGCCGGCTACCCTTGGGGATTTTTTTTCCAGCCGGCGCCTGCAGGATGCAATTCCGTTCAACATTAACCAGGCCACACGCTTATGCACGCCATAGATATTGCCGACTTATCGATTTTGCTGATTGAACCTTCGACCACGCAATTAAAAGTCATCATGCAGCATTTACGTGACGAAGGCATAGCCAAAATCGAAGGCGTTTCCAACGCGGCGGCGGCGCTGGAAAGCTTGCATAATCACCGCCCGGATTTGATTATCAGCAGCCTGTATCTGCCGGATATGATGGCCACCGAACTGGTCGAGCATCTGCGCAATGAAGAAGCCCTGAGCCATATCCCCTTCATGCTGATTTCCAGCGAATCCAGCTTTGCGGTACTCGACACCATCCGCCAAGCCGGCGTCGTAGCGATTTTGCCCAAGCCGTTTGCGCACGACGATTTAAAAAACGCCTTGCGGGCGACCATCGAGTTTATCGATCCGCAAGAAATCAGCCTGGAACATTACGACATCGAAAACGTGCGGGTATTGGTGGTTGACGACAGTCCGCTGGCGCGCAAACACATCAGCCGGGTGTTGAACAATATGGGCATCGTCAAGATTACCCAGGCCCAGGACGGCAAGGAAGGCGTAGATGTATTCGCTCGCGACCAAAACGCTTTCGACCTGATCGTCACCGATTACAATATGCCTATCATGGACGGCCAACAATTGATCAAAACCATCCGCCAGGATTTGGGCAATTCCATCGTACCGATCTTGATGGTGACCAGCGAAGAAAACGAAACCCGCCTCAGTAATGTCCACAAAGCCGGCGTCTCGGCGATTTGCGACAAACCCTTCGACCCGCAAACCGTGAAGGAAATGCTGTTTCGGGTGCTGGAGCCGGATTGAAGCTGCAATTACCGGCTTGCTTAAGCTTTATCTTGTTTAACCGTTCCACCCGCTAATAATTGACAGCCCCCCTTCCTGTCATCACTCGTCCTTTACCTGCGCGTCTAGCATCCGGTTTGCTCCGGGCAAACACTTGCCCAGCCTAAGTTTGAACATATAAAACCCGCCCAACCGCTCAAAGCCGCTAGCGTGCAAGCGGCAGTTTTTATCGCTGCCGGATAGTTGCGCTAATCCCACCATGCGCACTATACTGCCTATAAAAACAGTAACTATAAAAACAGCATGAAACCACTCACCGACCGCCAACAAGACATCCTGACTTTTATCGAGCGCAGCCTGTTACAGGATGGCTTTCCGCCGACCATCGCCGAAATCGCCGCTGCCTTTGGCGTGCGCTCCACCAACAGTATCCGTGGCCACTTGCAGGCTTTGGCACGCAAAGGCGCCATCGAACTGGTGCCGGCCGCATCGCGCGGCATCCGCTTGCTGAAACCGACACCCAATCCCGAGCAAGGCCTACCCCTAGTTGGTCGAGTAGCGGCCGGACAACCGATTCTGGCCGAAGAACATATCGAGCGTTATTGCCGCCTGGGGCCGGAGCTTTTTGATCACCGCGCCGATTATTTGCTGCGGGTGCAAGGCATGAGCATGCGCGATGCCGGCATTCTCGATGGTGATTTATTGGCTGTGCAACGCACACCGGAAGCGCGAAACGGCCAGATCGTTGTGGCACGGATTCACGACGAAGCCACGTTAAAGCGGCTACGCCTGGAGGGTGCTAAAGCTTTTCTGGAACCGGCCAATCCAGATTTTTCCATCATTGAAGTCGATTTGCAGCGTGAGCTATTGGTGATAGAAGGCGTGGTGGTCGGCGTGATTCGTAGCGGGCTATGAATGCAACTCCCCTGGATCAGCTGTTACGCACCCAGACCGGGATTTGGCGCGGATTGCATTCGGAAAATCAAAACTGGCGAACAATTGCCAGCGGTTTTGCCGAGTTGGATGCCTTGCTGCCCGGTCGCGGCTGGCCGCTGGGCGGTGTACTGGAAATTCTATCGCCCTACCTGGGCATCGGCGAATTAAGCCTGTTGCTGCCAGCCATGGCCTACATAACCCAAAGCAAACGTTGGATAGCCTGGATCGCCCCACCGCAGCAAGTCTATGCACTCGCCTTACTACAGGCAGGCATCGATGCAAACTATGTTCTGGTAGTGGATTGCCGGCAAGAGGCGGACATTCCCTGGAGCCTGGAAAAACTGCTGCGTAACGGCCGCTGCGGCATGACCTTGGCCTGGCCGCGCCGGCTCAGCGATCATCAAATCCGCCGCTTACAATTGGCCGCCGAAGCCGGCTCCGCGTTGGCAGTACTGTTTCCAAAGCAACGTAGCGGCAGCGGCTATACGGCATTACGTCTGGAAGTCAAGCCGGCGGAGACCGGCCTGGCCTTGCACATTTTGAAGGCGCGCGGCAGTTTGCAACGTGCGTCTTTGACCTTGCCGCTGTAAGACCGCCATGGCTGCCACTGCCAGGGCATTATCGCCAACGCCGCCAGAGCGAATCGGCACCCTCGTAAAGCCCAATCCGGCCGACAGCCAACTTTGGCTATGCGCCTATTTTCCTGACTTGGCTTTGACTACACTGCATCTGGATTTAAATCAGGCCGTCGCCAGTGCTATGCCCCACAAAGGCCAGACTCGTCTACATACGGTTTCGGCGCCGGCCCGGCAAGCTGGCGTCGAACCGGGCATGGCACCCGCCGCCGCTCTGGCATTGTGTCCCGGCCTGAGCATTCATAACCGCGATCCGTTCGCCGAACGCCTGGCATTACAACAACTTGCCGAAATTGCCCTGGATTTCAGCCCATGGGTCAGCCTGGATCAGCCGGACTGCCTGCTGCTGGAAATTCGCTCCTGCCTGACCCTGTTCGGCGGCATAGAGCGCATACAAGATAAGCTAAGAACGGCATGGCAAACCGCCAAGCATCGTCCGCTGATCGCCGTCAGCCCGTCCCCGGCCGCCAGCACATTACTGGCAAAACTAAACCTAGAAACCATTATCACCGACCGCCAGGCCTTGCGCTCGGCACTCGGCCCGCAGCCCATCGCCGCGCTAGCGCTGGAGGATAAAATCTTGCATCGGCTACTGCGCACCGGTATTCGCCAACTCACCGACCTGTGGCGACTGCCGCGCGACGGTTTAGCCAAGCGCTATGGTGCTACCTTGTTGCAACAACTGGACAGACTTGCCGGCCGGCAAACTCAAATTTTACAGGCTTTCCATAGGCCGCCGCGTTTCCAGGCCAGCCGCGAGATGCCGATCGAACTGGAACGAATCGAACATTTTTTTCCGGCCATCGAACAACTGGCCGGCGAATTTGCCGCGTTTCTAAAAACCCGCGATGCCACAACCTTAGGCATCACGCTGGAACTACTGCATCACGGCCGCCCTGCCACTTGCTTGGCATTGGATTTTCGCGCCGGTAACCGCGATCCTAAACACTGGTGTGGCTTACTGTCCGAAAAACTGGAGCGCTCGCCGCTACCGGCCCCGGTGCTGGCTATCACCCTACTCAACGCAGCCATAGTCCCATTTCAGCCGGAACGCTTCAGCCTGTTCGACGACCACGAGAAACCGGATAGTGACGCCGAATGGCAAGCGGTTTTGGATCAGTTGCAGGCCAGACTGGGCCATCAAGCCTTGAAATTTCCGGGTACGCAAGCCGACCATCGCCCGGAACGCGCCATGACCGTTGCACCAAACCAACTAACCGCCAATCCCGACTTAGCGCCCCGGCCTTTGTGGCTGCTAACTAATCCCGAACCAGTACAACTAAGCAGCCTGAGCCTGCTATCGTCGGCGGAGCGCATCGAGTCCGGCTGGTGGGACGACCTGCCGATACGCCGCGACTATCACATCGCCCAAGATCAACGCGGCCGCAAACTGTGGGTGTATCGCGACTTAAACGCCAAACAACAATGGTTTGTGCATGGCTTGTTCGGATGACGCCAACGCGCCGGACAGCGGTTTTGCCGAACTGCATTGTCTGTCCAACTTCAGCTTTCTGCGCGGCGCCTCGCATCCGGAAGAACTGGTCGAGGAAGCCACCCGCCTGGGTTATCAGGCGCTGGCACTGACCGACGAATGTTCGCTGGCCGGCGTGGTAAGAGCGCATCTGGCCGCTAAGAAACACCATATCAAACTGATCATCGGCAGCGAGTTTGTCTTGGACGACGGCCTGAAACTGGTCTTGCTGGCCACTGACAGAAGCAGCTACGGCAACCTGTCAGCCTTGATCACCCTGGCCCGCCGCCAAGCCGAAAAAGGCAGCTACCTGCTAAGTAGATCCGATTTAACCGAACATTTTCCGCAAGGCTGTCTGGCCATCTGGCTGACCAACGACTGTTACCGGGAAAAAGATGGCTATTGGTTGAAACAGCTATTTGCCGGCGATTTATGGCTGGGAATCGGCCTGTTTCTATCCGGCCGCGACGAAGGCTATTGCCAACAGGCGCAAGCTACGGCTAGGCAATTAGATATTCCAATTGTCGCCTGCAACGATGTACATATGCACCGGCGCTCGCGCCGAGCTTTGCAGGACACACTCACCGCGATCCGTATCGGGCAGCCATTATCGCAACTGGGCTACGCATTGTTTGCCAACGGCGAACGACATCTACGGCCCCTGCCCCGGCTGGCCGATCTGTATCCGTCTGAATGGCTGCAACAAACCCTGGTTATCGCCGAGCGCTGCCACTTTTCGCTGGATGAATTGCGTTACGAGTACCCGCAAGAACTGGTGCCAAATGGGCATACGCCCACTTCCTGGCTACGACATTTGACCGAAACCGGCATCCGCAAACGTTGGCCGCATGGCGAGCCGGCAAAAGTTCGTCAACAAATCGAACACGAGCTGGCGCTGATCGCCGACTTGGCTTACGAACCGTATTTTTTGACTGTACACGACATCGTCAGATACGCCCGGGAACAAGGCATACTCTGCCAAGGCCGCGGCTCGGCGGCTAATTCGGCGGTGTGCTTTTGTTTGGGGATTACCGAAGTCGATCCGAGCCGGATGAATCTGTTGTTCGAGCGTTTCCTGTCTCGTGAGCGTAACGAACCGCCGGACATCGACGTCGATTTCGAACACGAGCGCCGCGAGCAAGTGATTCAATATATCTATCAAAAATACGGCCGGCATCGCGCCGCGCTGGCCGCCACGGTGATTACCTACCGCAGCCGCAGCGCGGTGCGCGACGTCGGCAAGGCCCTGGGTTTGAACTTGGCGCAAGTCGAACGCCTGGCCGATAGCGTGGATCGTTGGGACGGCTATCAGCTAATGCCGGAATCTCTGAAAGAATGCGGCTTCGACCCGGACAGCCCCACCGTACAACGCTTGGCCGTGCTGGTTCAGGCAATCAAGGGCTTTCCGCGCCATCTGTCGCAACACGTCGGCGGCTTCGTCATCGCTCGCGACGAACTCTCACGTCTGGTACCGGTGGAAAATGCCGCAATGGCCGACCGCACCGTGATTCAATGGGAAAAAGACGACCTGGAAGCGATGGGCCTGTTAAAGGTGGACGTGCTGGCGCTGGGCATGCTCAGCGCGATTCGTAAGGCCCTGGAATATCTTGGTCAATATACCGGTCGGGCCTGGACCCTGGCCGACATTCCGGCCGAAGACCCGGCGGTTTACGCGATGCTGCAACAAGCCGACAGCATTGGCGTGTTTCAAGTCGAGTCGCGGGCGCAAATGACCATGCTGCCGCGCCTGAAGCCGGCCAATTATTACGATCTGGTTATCGAAATCGCCATCGTCCGCCCCGGCCCAATTCAAGGGGAGATGGTGCATCCGTATCTAGCGAGGCGCAAGGGTTTGGAGAAAATCGAGTACCCCAGCCCTGAAGTTAAAGCCGTATTGGAACGCACCTTAGGCATCCCGATTTTTCAGGAGCAAGTCATGCAACTGGCGATGGTCGCGGCCGGGTTTAGCGCCGACGAAGCCGACCAATTGCGCCGGGCGATGGCAGCCTGGAAACGCAAGGGCGGCCTCGAGCCGTTCGAGCGCAAGTTACTGGACGGCATGCGGGCGCGCGGCTACAGCGCCGAGTTTGCCCAACGGATTTTTCAACAGATCAAGGGCTTTGGCGATTACGGCTTTCCGGAATCGCATTCCGCCAGCTTTGCCTTGCTGGCTTATGTGTCGGCTTGGTTGAAGCGCCATCATCCGGCGGCGTTTTGCTGTGCTTTGTTGAACAGCCAACCGATGGGCTTTTACGGCCCGTCGCAGCTGGTGCAGGATGCGCGCCGCCATGGCGTGGAGGTACGGCCGGTGGACGTACAGGCCAGTCTCAGCGAGTGTTCGTTGGAATTTCCCGCAAACGCCGCCCCAGCCTTGCGCTTGGGGTTTAATCAAGTCAAGGGTTTATCAGAAACAGCGGCACGCAAGATTGTCCAAACCAGGGGTTTACAGCCATTCGCGAATGTTGCCGAACTGGCGGCCCGCACCGGTTTGGATCGACAAGATTTGGAGTATTTGGCAGCGGCCGATGCTTTGAAAAGTCTGGCCGGCAACCGGCATCGTGCCTTTTGGGCCGCCGGCGGCGTCGAACCGGCCACCCCAGCATTTGGCGTACCGGTCATCGCCGAAGCCACTCCGCTATTAAAAGCCCCCAAGCCGGGCCAGGAGGTATTGGCGGACTATGCCAGCACCCGGCTCAGCCTGCGCGAACACCCGCTGGGCCTGCTGCGCGAGCGCTTGCGCCGCCGCGGCGTCACTACCGCCGCTTCCTTATGGCAACGCCGCAACGGCAGCATCGCTCAGGTTGCAGGTCTGGTGATCTGCCGGCAACGGCCGATGACCGCTGCCGGCGTGACTTTTGTCACCCTGGAAGATGAAACCGGCCAAGTCAATCTGGTAGTCTGGCCCGCCACTGCCCTGGCCCAGCGTAAACCCTTGCTGAAAGCTCGCCTGTTGTCGGTGACCGGCACGATTCAACAGGAAGACGGCGTGCTGCATTTGGTAGCCGGCAAGCTGGAAGACTGGAGCCGTTGGATCGGCGATTTGGCGACTAAGTCACGGGATTTTCATTGAAGCGCCAAATTTTAAACGTTGAAACGAACTGTGTGGCCATTCACCGGGAGACAAGGCCAAACCATGTTTGACGGGGTTGTAATGGATGTAATCCAAATGCTTATTAAAGTCGGATTCGTCACGGATACAATGCTCGAAAAAACGTGGTTGCCAAATGGTTTTTGCACCGTCTTTTTTCACACTCGCCGAAACTCTTCGAGAAAAAGCAGTTTTAATCATTTGCCACCGAGTTGAATAGTCGAAATCGCCCTCAGGCAGTAGCCAGAGACAATGCAAATGATCAGGCAAAATGACGGCAGCCGTTATGTCGAAGGGTCGTTTGCATTTGACCTCTTGAAACGCCTGACGAAGCAACGCAACCCGCTGAATATCGGCGAAAATCGGTTGGCGACGATACGCCACAACCGTAAAAAAATACAAGCCGCCAGGGACATACAACCGCCGATAGTCGCTCATAATCCAATTAGTTACCCAGTGTAAGATTATTTCTAGCCTAGTCCAAGGCGGACATTTCCAACAAAAATCACTGTCCTAGTGTAGGCCAGAATAAGCCGATAGGCGTTTCTGGCAATTGCACGTTTTGCCGGAAACGCTAACGCTTATTCCGGCCTACATGGCTTTTGGTTACTTTTCTTTGGACAAGCAAACAAAAAGTAACCCGCCTGCCGGCGCGGGAACCGGCATTCAAATAAACCTCGCGATAGCGAAACATTGTTTATGTAAACCAACCATTGCGTGAGGATTTGCGCATCAACCGAAAAACAAGACACTATATTCGTCGCAAGGGATGCGCTGTTTTTGACTTTCAAAAACTACCAACTATAGTGAGTTGCGAGCAACCTTTGCAGCAACTTTGCTGGTAATAGTTTTGCAAGTGCCGACCGAGCTCCCATCAGCAATTCAATGCCGTGTAAGCATAATCTCAAGCCATTTAGAGCAGAAAAATGTTGAAGAATTTTTTTAAGAAAAAAGTTACGACAATTGAGACGGCAACTAACTATCCAGCGGTCAATCTCACACCAACCGACTTAGAAGAACTCAAAAAAATATTAAGAGCAGCACTTCCGAATATCCAAGCAGAACATAACCCGCTTGCTTGGTCTTGGGATCCGGATTTATGGGTGTCCGGCAAATTGCATTACCTAATCCCGCATGAGGTCGCTACTACAAAGGATATTGCCGAATTTCTAAGATATATCCGTACCGCGTCGCTGACTTTTCCAGGCGGACCATTCATTTGGGATCTCAATTCGCTGGACAATTTGGTGTTTCTACCAACGAGCCACGCGGAACGAAAGCAAAAAGCGGGTATCTTTGCCGCAATTTATTCGGCTAGCGACGAACCATACCAAGCCTACTGCCAATTCGTGGCAGAAATTCTAAGAAACATCAAGAACAACCATGACGAAACCTTAGCCAATACCGAGAACAGTGTGCAAAGGCGAGCATTGGCCGCTATGAGATCGGCGGCTCAAATTTTGGATTTTCAACGTAGTTTGCGTGCTGGACTTGTCAGCACAAGTCCCGAAAACGTCAAATACTTCTTAAGCGATACCGACGAACTCTTGTTCGGCAGGCCTGATAAGCCGGCAACCGTAAAGGTCAAATTCCAACAAGAATCGGTATCGGTAGCTCTCCCAGACTACGTGCAAATGTCTAAAACGCCTGCAGACCAAATTGTTGCTACTTTTGGCGATCAAGACAGCTGTAAACTTGAGGTATCAAGAACCCACGCCGCCGGCCTGGAATATCCTGAGGAGTTTGGAGTATATCTGGTAAAAAAATTTGGGGAACAGCAAGGGATAACAGTCGAGTATTCAGCTGACGGCAAGGCGATAATTCCCGTCCCGCCTTTAATAAAACAAGAACGCGACCAACTTTTTCAGGTTTTTCATTTCACGATCGGTACTAAGCGAAGCGTATTCACCATGACCCTGACATGTCCTCCGCTACAAAACCTTCCGGAACAAGAAAAGACTCGAATCAACCAAATCATTAATGGGGTGATCGCAACGCTGACCGAAGAGAATCCGACCTCAAAACTCCACTGAACTATTAAGATCATCACGCCGCAGCGGACACGGCTTGCCGACTGCGGTATCGATTAGTTCAACGGGACTACAACCCCACAAACTCCATCAAAGCCGCCAATTCCTTGGCCTCCAATTCATAAAACGAATGCGCTCTAACCCGCTCCGGCAAGGTCACATCGCCGTAACGCACCCGAATCAGTCGGCTGACTTTAACCCCCTGCGATTCCCACAAACGGCGGACCAAGCGGTTACGACCCTGTTTTACCGTGGCGTAAAACCATTTATTGGCGCCTTCGCCGGCATAAAAGCTGACGTCTTCGAAATGCGCGGGGCCGTCGTCCAGTTCCACGCCTTGTTTCAGGCGCGCCAGCATCGCGTCGTCGACTTCGCCCAATATCCGCACCGCGTATTCGCGCTCGACTTCCTGAGCCGGGTGCATCAAGCGGTTAGCCAGTTCGCCGTTATTGGTGACTAAAATGAGGCCGGAGGTATTGATGTCCAAGCGGCCAACAGCGATCCAGCGGCCGACTTGCAGCCGTGGTAGCTGGGTAAAGATCACCGGGCGGCCTTCCGGGTCGCGGCGGGTGACCAGTTCGCCGACCGGTTTGTGGTACACCAGCACCCGGGTCGGTTGCTCGGCGTATTTTTCCCATTTAACGATACGACCGTTGATTTGCAAATGGTCGTCCGGCTTTAAATGATAGCCCGGCTGCACCGGGTTGCCGTTGACAGTGAGCTTGCCTTCTTCGATCCAGCGCTCGATTTCTCGACGCGAACCGACACCGGCACGCGCCAGCAACTTCTGGATGCGCTCGCCGCCGGCAGGCGCGGCTTTAGTGGAGGGTGAGCTTTTCGGCGCCGAGGCCGGCTTCGGCTTGTGAGTCGAACTCGGTTTCCGCTGCTGCGGTTTCTGGGTCCGTTTGTCCTGCGGGGCTGACGGGTTGTTGGATCTCGGCGGTTTGCGGTCTTTCACTGTGGTCCTGCTCAGGTTGCGGTTGCGGCGAATTGCCGAAATCGAAATTGACGATTTCTTCCAGCGTCGGTAATTCGCTCAATGAGGTTAAATTGAAATAATCCAGAAATTGTTTGGTGGTGCCGAACAAGGCCGGCCGGCCCGGTACTTCCTTATGGGCGATAACTCGAATCCACTCGCGTTCCAACAGGGTTTGAATGATGGAACTGCTGACGCTGACGCCGCGAATATCCTCGATTTCGCCGCGCGTCACCGGCTGGCGGTAGGCGATGATGGCCAAAGTTTCTAACAGTGCACGCGAATAACGGGCCGGCTTTTCCTCGAATAAGCGGGTGACATAAGGCGACAGGCCCTCGCGCACCTGAAACCGGTAACCGCTGGCTAATTGCCTAAGGCCAATCGGCCTATCGGCGTAATCGCGGGCGATTTCATCCAGGGCCATTTGTACTGACAAGGTATCGGGTTGCTCCAGTTCCGGAAAGGTTTCCTGAATCTGCCTGATCGTCATTGGCCGATTGGCGGCAAACAAAATAGCTTCCACAATGCGCTTGGTGTTCATGTCGCACTCTTTAATTATGTCGGGCTGTAGTCGGTGGCGTTCGACCACGATGGGTTCGTAGGTGCTGGCGCGAATAATCTCGGCCCAACGCTGCGGTAAACGGGTTGCGCGCCTAGACTCGCTAACGGCCGCAGCCTCCGGCACGGGTGCTTGCCAACTACTCCGCCAACCCGGCAACAAGCGCACCGCGTGCCCACGGGAAATTGGCAAAACCACGGGTTTACTTGGTTCTTGGCTTTGAACAACCGCAACGCGCGGCTCGCTAGTCCAGATAGCCGGAAACCGAACGGACCTCCGCTTGACCGGCACGAATATCGTGACCGGCTCGGGCTTGCTGCGAGGTTTGCGGGGCGTTCTGGGTTTGGCTGCGGGAATAACATCATCGACGACGGTTTCGGCTAACGGTGAATCAATCCCCGGTGCCGCTATCGAGGCGGATTCTGACCTGAATGCCGGCGTAGGGTTCGGATTGGAAGATGTCGATGATGCGTTCCTTGGAGAGTTCAAGGATGGCAAGAAACGCGACAACCACTCCGTTTTTTCCTTCACTTCGGGTAAAACACGCTGCGAAAGGGAGCTGATTTGCTCCGTTAAGTTTTTCCAAAATGGCTGCCATTCGTTCACGGACTGATAGGGGTTCTTTGGTTATTTGATGATGGGTAAGCCTCTCGGCGCGCTTCAAAATGTCCTGGAAGGCCAGCAGCAGTTCCTTGAGTTGCACATCCGGCAAAATTTGCTGTACATCCACGGTTGAAGTGTCGACGCCGAATTCAAAGGTATCGCGCTCGTTTCTGGGCAGCAGATCGATCTCTTCGGCCACTTTTTTGATCGCTTCGTATTCCTGCAATTTGCGAATCAAAAATGCTCTGGGGTCCTCTTCTTCCTCTTCGCTTTCCGGTTGTCTGGGCAGCAGCATCCGCGATTTAATCTCCGCCAGCAGCGCGGCCATCACCAGATATTCAGCGGCCAACTCCAATCGCAGGTTTTCCATCATGTCGATGTAGGCGATATATTGCCGGGTAATCTGGGCGATGGGGATGTCGAGAATATCCAGATTCTGCCGGCGAATCAAATACAACAGCAAATCCAGCGGCCCTTCGAACGCATCCAGAAACACTTCCAGCGCATCCGGCGGAATATAAAGGTCTTCCGGCAAATCCTGATAAGGCTGGCCTTGCACCAGCGCCAGAGGCGGCAGCGCGGCTTCAACCGGTAGTGATACTTCGTTCAAAACTACATGCCCGCCAAACTAAAAAATAATTGTTGGGCGTAGTACATCGGATAAGCCAGCAAATATTGCAACACGTCGGTAGCGAGTAATATCAACAAAAAAATAAAACCAAACCGTTCCAAACGATTGTATTGCCAGGCCCAATAATCCGATAGCACTCCGGACAAAATCCGGCTGCCGTCCAAGGGCGGAATCGGCAGAAGATTAATCAAAGCCAAAACCAAATTGATGCTGATGCCTGCTACGCCGCTGTAAATCAGCGGAAAAGAGATGTATTCAATTTCCAACATCACACCGATTCTAGACAGCAAAGCCCAGGCCGCCGCCATCAATAGATTAGACAGGGGGCCGGCTACAGCCACAATCGCCATGGCTTGGCGCGGTTTTTTAAACGCGCGGGGATCGACCGGCACCGGCTTGGCCCAACCGAACACGAAGCCAGTAAAGGTCAGCAATAACAAGCCGGGGATAATCAAGGTGCCCAGCACATCAATGTGTTTGAGAGGATTCAGCGTTAAGCGGCCTTGGTCGGCAGCGGTGTTGTCGCCTAACTTCTTGGCCACCCAGCCGTGCGCCACCTCGTGACCGGTGATCGCGAAAATCACCGGCAAAATCCAAACGACGATCCTTTGTATCAGGGTTAATTCGTCCATCATGGCCTTTTACTCCAACATCGGCGCAATACCGATACCTTGCCGAACAATGTCAATCGACTTGTCGCCGCAAGCGATGACGGTCGTGGGTTGATATTCGATCACGCCGACATCTATGACCAGGGCCAACTCTTTTTCCAGCCGCTTGCGGATTTCGTAAGGATCGGCCAAGGGCTCGCTATCGCCGGGCATCATCAAGGTGGATGTCAACAACGGTTCGCCAAGCTGCTCGACCAAGGCTTGAGCCACCGGATGATCAGTGATCCTGACGCCTATGGTTTTCTTTTTCGGATGCTGCAAACGGCGCGGCACTTCGCGCGTGGCATCCAGTAAAAACGTAAATGGGCCGGGCGTCAGCTTTTTGATCAAACGATGCGCTTCATTGCCCATTTTGGTAAAGTTGGAAACCTGCGATAGGTCGGTACACAACAGCGTGAAGTTATGATTATCATCCAGCCGGCGCAGGCTGCGAATTTGATCCATCGCCGCCTTATCGCCAATCTGGCAGCCCAGTGCGTAGGAAGCATCGGTGGGATAAACGATGACCCCGCCGTTCCGCAAAATATTAACGGCTTGTTGAATCAAGCGCGGCTGCGGGTTTTTCGGATGAATTTCGAAATATTGCGCCATGGGCTAAAAATATCGGCTTAGGTAAAACGCCATTGTACCTTAGAAGGCGCTTAAAAACGTCGCGACGCAGTTTTAGCGGCTGGTCAAAGAGGCTAGCTCACTTATCTTTCCGATTGTTTTTTTGCCACTTTATCGCGCAGATAAACCGGCATGGCTTGCTCGACAGCCACGGCCAAACCATTGGCAAAACCGTAAGCGCCTAATTGCGCGACACAGCCGGCACGCGGCCAGACTTCGACCTCAACTCCCAGCACACGCTCGGCTAAACGCTGGCCCAACTGCTCCGCATAAACGCCCCAACCGGAACCGACGCCAAAGCCAGCGTGATCGGGAAATATCACGTCGCCGGCGGGCGTCACGGCTTCCGCGCCGTATAACTCCGCCAAACCTAATTCGTTACGTTGATACACACCCCAAAAAATTTCGTCCATCCGTGCATCCATCGCCGTAAAACTCAGCTCAGCATCGGCGCGACGATTAAAAAAATCTTGGGCGATTGCCGCCAACGTCGAAACCGGCACCACCGGCAAATCGGCACCATACGCAATGCCCTGCACCACGCCGCCGGCAATTCTGACACCGGTAAACGAACCGGGGCCGCGACTCAAACCGATAGCGTCCAGTTGTTGCGGTTTGAGCTGGGCATCGGCCATCAATTCGTCGATCATCGGTAAAATCAATTTGGTATGTTCGCGCGGCGCGACGGCAAATTTTTCCCGAATCTCGCCATTGATAAACAAAGCCGCCGAGCAAGCGTCGGTGGAGGTTTCTACTGCCAATAATTTCAAATCTGTACCTCTGTCAACAAGATGCCGGAAACGCTAACGCTTATTCCGGCCTACGCAATGTTCAATGTGATTCTTCCAATGCAAAAAACCGCCGCACATCCTCGATCTCGCGGCTACGTTTCATCGCCGGCACGCTATCTAAAAACATTTGGCCGTAGGAGCGCTTTAATAATCTGGGGTCGCAGACCATCAGCACACCGCGGTCGTTGACGTCGCGAATCAAGCGGCCCACTCCCTGGCGCAGCATAATGATAGCGCTGGGGAGTTGATGCTCGAAAAACGGGTTGCGGCCCTGCTTTTCCATCGCATTCATGCGAGCTTTCAGCACCGGATCGCCAGGCGAGGCGAACGGCAGTTTATCGATGATCACACAGGATAAGGCGTCGCCGCGTACGTCGACGCCTTCCCAGAAACTGGCGGTTGCCAACAATACTGCGTTGCCCAATTCCTTAAATTGATCCAGCAATACGCCTTTAGATTTTGTCCCTTGTACCAGGATGGGATGGTCGAGCTTGCCTTCCAACAATTGCGCGGCGCGTTGCAAGGCACGGTGGCTGGTAAACAGAAAAAACGCCCGACCCCGGCTGGCTTCCAGCACCGGCAAGGCGAACTCGACAATTTTGTCGGTAAAATCGGGGTCACTGGGCTGCGGCAAACCTTTCGGGTGATAAAACAAGGCTTGATTTGGGTAATCGAACGGACTTTCCCAGCTCTGGCTGAGCGCACCGCTCAAGCCCAAATTCTTGGAAAAATGCACGAAGTTATTCGCAACACTCAGGGTTGCGGAGGTAAAAATCCAGGTGGCTTTGTGCCGGGCCATGAAACCACGAAATTCCTTGGCAATATCCAGCGGCGTGCGGCTGAGCGTGAACGACTTGCTATAAGTCTCGTACCATTTGATCCACTGCCCGTCCTTGTCGTTGATCAGCGTTTCCAGTTGCGCGTCCAGCGCTTCGGCCCTATCGAAGCAAGATTCCAAGCCTTTGCTGCGCACCGAGGCGCGCTCCAGTTGATCGGTTAGCCGGGCCAATTGCTTTTGCAAGGATTCCAACGCGCCGGCGATTTTGGGGTTGGTTTCGATGTCTTGCCAGTCGCCGCGGCGCAATTCCAGGCCAAACGCTAGGCGTAAATCCTTGACTTCGTGTTGCAGGTCCTCACAGGCGGTGCGCAAATCCGGCATGTCCTTGGCGTCGGTGAAATACTCGGCCAGGCTGTCGTCGGCCAAATCGACCAGTTGTTTGCCGCTAATCGTCACGCCCAAAAAATTGGAGGCGGTGTCGGCCAGTTGATGGGCTTCGTCGATAACGACGACTTCGGCATCCGGCAGCAATTCACCGAAGCCGGTTTCACGGATCGACCAATCTGCGCAGAGCAAATGATGATTGACCACCACGATCTCGGCTTCCTGGGCCTGCTTGCGGGCTTTGGTTAAAAAGCAATCGGCATAATCAGGGCAGTTCTGCCCCAGGCAGTTGTCGGTGGTGGAAGTGGCGTGAAACCAGATCGGATCGCCGTCATGCACGTCAGCCACTTCCGAGACATCGCCGGCCTTGGTGCGTTTCGACCAAGCCTTGATCTGCGCCAACGCCGCCGCGTCTTCCTGGCTGTAACCGAACGCGGAATTCAAAGCCTGTTCCAACCGGTAGGTGCACAAATAATTAGCGCGGCCTTTTAACAAGCTGGCTTTGAACGGCCGTCTGCTCAAGGCTTTGCGGATCACCGGCAAATCCTTGTTGAACAATTGATCTTGTAGATTTTTGGTGCCGGTGGAAACGATGACTTTCTTGCCGGACAGGATCGCAGGAATCAGATAGGCAAAGGTTTTGCCGGTACCGGTGCCGGCCTCGGCAATCAGGTTTTGCTGGGACTCGATGGCGTAGGCGATTTTTTCGGCCATCTCGATCTGCGCGGCGCGCGGCGAATAACCGCTGATAACCTCGGCTAAGGCGCCGCCGTCGCCAAAAACATCGGCCAATTTGCTGGCGGCACCGGCAAGCGCCGTCTTGGAACTGTCAACCACTAGCGACCGAAAAAGCTGTCCGCCTTGGCTTTAGCTTCTCTGGCCCCTTGGGCATTTTGCTGCATTTGCCGGGCTTCGGCGATCAACAACCAGCTTTTGCGTTTCAAATCCAGATCACCACCAGCCAGCAAAGCGGCCTTGCCGGCCAATTCTTCGGCAAGTTGCGGTTTATTTTGCTTGATTCTGAGCTGCGCCAGCTTGTAAGTCAGCGTGGGGTTGCGTGAATCGATGCGTAGCGCCCGTTCCATCACGACCACTGCAGCATCCAGGTCGCCACTATTACGGCTACGGTCTGACTCGCTAATTAAAGCTACTACAGCCGGCGGCGTGCCGCTGGGGATGCGCGCGTCTTCTATAACAAACCTTGGTGCCGGCGCAGTTGCTGTAGCCACCGCCGCAGGAGCGGGTGCCGCTAGAGCCGGACTGGCTGGCGCAGGCGGCGGAATATCGGCCGGCGGCATCAACGGCTCGGCACGAAAGGTCGGCAGATTCGGTTCATCTTTAAAGTTATTGCTGACACTTTCGATAGGATAGGTGGCGGTATCGGGACTAGACACCGGTTTTTTAGCCGTAGTTGCGGGAGCTTTGTTTGCCGCTGATTTTTTAGCCGGGGCTTTTTTGACCGGTACACTGCCGGCCACCGGTGGTTCTGAGCCAGGATTACTACACGCCGTTAATATCAGTAACAGAGGGCACAAAATTAACAGAGATTTTTTTTTCATTTACGATTTGAGTAGCCAAGTAAAATTAAAACAGTTCGATTTCATCGTCGTCGCTTTGCCGATTTGCTTGTTGAAACAAGGCTAGCGCTTCATCGACGCTTTTGCCCTGATGGATAGCATCAAACATCACTTTTTCAGACTCCATAGTGTACTGGTTGCGAATGCTTTCCTGAAACTTATACCATTCGGCAGGATTATATAACCTCTGCGGCGTATCGATGATGACCGACAAGCCTTTTAGATTGTTGGACACGTGTTGCAAGCATTGCTGCAGGCGATCATAAAACTGGAACGCCACAATCGCCGAATAGATTTTATCCTGGGTCGCCTCGCAATGCGCCAGAGCCTGGTCGCGGCTCTCGCTCTGCTGAAAACTACTCAGTAACTGATGAATATTTTTCATATCTTCAACCATACCGGTAAACGAGTCGGCCAAGGCTGAGACCGACTCATCACCGGCTTTCATGCTGCCCTCAACCTGAGCAACCGAAACGGTCAACAGCTTGATGGTTTCCCTAATCTGGCTCCAACCCAAGTCTGGCTGGCTTGATGGTGAAAGTGTCATAAATAACTATCCTAAAAATACCGATACAAATAAAGTTGTCGCGACATATGCGCCCTATTGTAACCGACTATACAAAAGCAATGACGACGGCTTAAGTATAGAGAAACTGGAGATTAGTCGATTATTGGCGCCGGTATTTTTAAAAAACCCGGAATTGACGGTGAAATCGCACTACTCTTTTGCATAGGGTAGCAACGCTTATCGGGCACAAGGCAAGCGATAGCTCGGTTGACGATAACTCTGCACTTGGAGTAGAAATACCTTTAGCGCAGCACCGGGTTTGCGTTGAAACCGCCTTTCCACGCTTTTTACAAGGATAATATGAATATTCAATCCGCCGGCAAAAAATTGTTCGTGTTGGACACCAACGTACTGATGCACGACCCAACGTCCATTTTTCGCTTTCAAGAACATAATGTTTTCATTCCGATGGTGGTGCTGGAGGAATTGGATCACGCCAAAAAAGGCTTATCCGACGTATCGCGCAACGTCCGCCAAGTTAGCCGGTTTTTGGACGAATTAATCCGCGATGCCGATCAACAAACCATCAACGCCGGGCTACCGCTGTCGCGCATCGATTATGCTCGGAACGGCGAGCGAGAATTCGACGGCCGTTTGTATTTTCAAACCCGGCAATTGTCGCATCTACTCCCTGCCGACCTACCTGGACAGATTGCCGATAATTCTATCCTGAGTATCGTATTGGCCTTGGGTAAGGAATACCCGGATGTGAATGTAATCCTGGTCTCCAAAGACATCAATATGCGCATCAAAGCAGCCGCGCTACAGATTACTGCCGAGGATTACCATAACGATCAAACCATCGAAGATATAGACCTGCTCTACACCGGCACGATGCCGCTGGACAGCGACTTCTGGGAGGAACACGGCGGCAAGATGGAATCGTGGCAGGAAAACGACCACACATACTACCGCGTGAATGGTCCGCTGGTGGCCGAATGGTATCCCAACCAATATCTGTATATGGAAGGCGAAGATAACTTCGAAGCCATCGTGAAAAGCCGCGAAGGCGACACGGCTGTATTGCAATTGGCCCGCGATTATCGGACCAAACACAATAGCATCTGGGGCATTTCCGCCAAAAACCGCGAGCAAAATTTTGCGTTGAATGCCCTGCTCGACCCAAACGTTGACTTCGTGACGTTAATAGGCTCTGCCGGCACCGGTAAAACCTTGCTGGCACTGGCAGCCGGCCTGTCTTTGACTCTGGAAAGCAAAGCCTATTTGGAAATTATCATGACACGGGAGACCATGCCGGTCGGCGAGGACATTGGCTTTTTACCGGGTACGGAAGAGGAAAAAATGGCGCCGTGGATGGGGGCGTTGATGGACAACCTGGAGTTGCTGGGCAGCCGCTCGGGCACGACCGAATGGGAACAAGGCGCGTCGCAAAACGTCATGATGAACCGGGTAAAAATTCGTTCGCTGAACTTTATGCGCGGCCGGACTTTTCTGAACCGCTACCTGATTATCGACGAGGCACAAAACCTGACGCCTAAACAGATGAAGACCTTGATTACCCGGGCAGGACCTGGGACAAAAATTATCTGCATCGGCAACCTGGCGCAAATCGATACGCCGTATCTAACGGCAACCAGCTCCGGTTTGACCTATGTGGTTGATCGTTTCAAATCTTGGCCGAATAGCGCCCATATTACTTTGCGGCGCGGCGAGCGTTCCCGCCTGGCGGATTTTGCATCCGATAATTTGTAAAGCCATCAAGCCGATGATTGACTGATCTCAGCCTTTGGCCACGCCATTAATACCGCTTTAACCAGCGTGGCCAAGGGTATCGCAAAAAATACCCCCCAAAAACCCCACAAGCCGCCAAAAAACAGGATGGCAACAATAATTGCAATAGGATGCAAATTCACGGCTTCGGAGAACAGCAGCGGCACCAATATGACACCATCCAGCGCCTGAATCACTGAATAGGCAATAAACACATACATAAAATGATCACTGCCGCCCACGCCCCACTGCACATAAGCCACCGCCAATACCGGAAAAGTGACTAATGTCGCGCCGACATAAGGAATCACCACAGACAAGCCCATCAGTACCGCAAGCAACATCGCATAATTCAAACCCAACAACCAGAAGACTATGTAACTGATCGCCCACAGGATAAACACTTCGAGAAATTTGCCTCTAACGTAATTGGCTATTTGCCTATCGACTTCATGCCACACTCGCAGGCTAAGACTGGTATCCCTTGGTAGAAACTGTACAAACCAGCCCAATAAAACCTGTTTATCTTTCAGAAAGAAAAACACCATCAACGGCACCAAAAACAAGTAAATGATCACCGCCACCAATCCGACAAACGATTGGGCGGAGCCGGAGATCAAATCCTGACCATACTTGAGCAAGTCTTGCTGAATGGAAAACATGATTTCGCGAATCCGGACTTCCGAAATCAGTTCCGGGTGGCGTTCAGGGAAGCGCATGATTTCGGCTTGGGTACTGGAAACAATCTCCGGTATGTGTTGCACCAGTTGCACGGTTTGCTCGGACACTATCGGCACGAGCACGAACAACACAAAACCCAGCACAGCCATAAACGCAAAGAATACGAGATGCACCGAAATCAAACGACCGAGTTGACGCTGTTCGGCTTTAACCACCAGCCCTTCCAGTAGATACGCCAACACAATCGCCACAAAGACCGGCATCAGCAAATCCAGCAAGCCGTATATCAATAAAAAGCCTCCCAGCAAAACTATGGCTAGGGAAACAACTTGGGAATTGGGTAGAAATCGCTGGAAAAAATTTCTAATGAAATCGGAACTGGAAAAGTCAGTCTGCTGGTTCATGGATTGTTGGCGGCTACGCAAACCGTTGTCGGTTTGATCGCGCCATTAGGTTATATAAAAAAGCGGGATTGCTCAGGACAGTGTAAATAATTTATCAAAATTAGCGATTTCCAAAATTTTTTTAACTTCGGTACGCGAATTTTTAATCCGTATTGCCGACTTATCACCCGCCATCTTATCTCGCAGAACTAACAGCATGCCAAGGGCGGAGCTATCTAAGTATTCGGTACCGATCAAATCCACTTCTATCAACTTCACGCCACTTTCAACCAGCTTGGTGGCTTCGCGAAACTCGTTGTGCACGCCGAAATCGAACCGACCGCTTATTTTAATCGACAGCACTCCCGCATCAACACGTGCATCAATACCCATATTCTTTAACCTCACAAATTTTCATGTCATCTCTTACCTTTAGCCTAAAACAGATCCACATCGCCTTCCTCCATGGAAGATTGCGACACAATGTGCGATTTTCTGACTTGCCACTGTTGCTTCATGATTTTCAAGCGATCCGAGCCTTGCCGTAATTGGTCACGCCAATCCGTGCCGCCACCGGTCTTAAATACCCCCAAACCTATACTGACCTCGTCGGATAGCGAACCAAAATGTTCTAAATTGAATTGTAAGTATTCAATCAATTGCCGGGCCATATCCTCAAATTGCAGACCTCTCACCGCATTACCCACATTGAACTCGATTTGATTGGTCAGTTGGGAAATTTCGCCGACATTGTTGGAGATATTGGCATTAATGATGGCGATATCATCCATCATCTTGTCGATACTGGCTTTGGAACTAATCGCCACATTCATGTCTTTGGAGGCCATTATTTCGATCATGGTTTGCGCTTCGCGGATATTATCCTTGGAGGCCTTCACCACGCGCTTAATTTCCTCGCTGAACTTATCGGAGTTTTTTGAAAGATTCCGCACTTCTCCCGCAACCACTGCAAAGCCTCGACCGGCTTCTCCCGCCCTGGCTGCTTCTATGGCGGCATTCAGAGCCAACAAATTGGTTTGATCGGCAATCTTCTGCACATCGCCCAATAGTTTCTCGACATGAGCCATATGGCCCCCAACATCATTGATGACCGCGACCATTTCCATGCTCTGCTTACTGATTTGCAGAATATGGTCGATAAAAAACTGCAGGACATCATCGGTTTCCTGAGCAAAACTCGTGAAATTGATACTACTACGCCCTTTGTCGGTACTTCCTTCCAGATCAGCTACCAACGAATATACTATTGATGACTGCCCGGACGTCAAACTAGCCAAGCTATTGAAGCTGTTGGACATCGTAGTCACCGCATCGGCAAGCATGGATTTGAGCTGTTCCAATTCCGCGCGAAAATAGGAGGCTTCTTGGTCGATACAATCTTTCAAATGCAGTAAATAGTCATCAATCGCGCGCACCAATTCGGCTTCGCTTAGACCCTTGCTGTTTGTCAAGGCTGACACTTGCGCACGTTGAGCACGAAATGCTTTGACCATCCACAACATGGTTGCGATGGGGGCGGCTAGCCAATAAACCAGCGCGTTGGACGAAAGCAACGGCAATAACAAAACTACCAGCGTGAATAAAACCAGAAGCGCGTTATCTTTTAGGAACTGCAACATATTTTCAATCCACCAGGGCCAGGATTTTTTCCGCTATTTTCCCCAAGGATAACACATGATGCGCGGCTCCCAGTTTGTAGGCCTCGCCGGGCATGCCCCAAACGATACTGGATGCTTCATCCTGCACTATGTTGACGGCCCCGGCCTCGCGCATCTCAAGCATGGCTCTGGCACCATCCGCCCCCATGCCCGTCAACATAACCCCAACCGCATTGCTACCCACATTCTCGGCAACTGATCGAAACAGGACATCCACGGAAGGCTTATGTCTGTTGACAGGTGGACCATCATCAAGGCGGCACGCATAACGAGCACCATCTCTCACAACCATTAAATGTTGATCACCTGGCGCTATATAGATATTTCCGGGCAATATCAGTTGCCCATCGCTAGCCACGCAAGCAGTCATCTCAGTGGCCTCATTAACATGTTTGGCAAACGAAGCGCTGAAGGCGAGCGGTAAATGTTGGGCAATGACAATCGCCGGCGCCGTCCTGGGCAGGCTTTTTACCAGTTCCTTGACCGCTTCGGTGCCGCCCGTTGAAGAACCCAACGCCACTATTTTATGAGTCGTTTTGAAATGCTTTTTCATCGTACTGGCTGCATTCTCATTCACTGAATTAAGAGCTGGGACATTAACCCGATTGGTTTCCAAAGCTTTGACTTTTGCTTGAGCGGCCATCCTGATTTTACCGATAATCTCATCCGCATAGGCTCGTAAGCCATGGGAGACATCGATTTTTGGTTTTGCCACAAAATCAACCGCACCTAGCGCTAACGCATCAAGGGTGACTTCGGCGCCTTTTTCGGTCAACGTTGAAATCATGACCACCGGCATCGGTCGTAAACGCATCAAATTACGTAAAAATGTCAGACCATCCATACGCGGCATTTCTACATCCAGTGTTAATACGTCGGGATTCAAGGCCTTTATTTTTTCCCGGGCAATAATCGGATCACTGGCCGTGCCGACGACTTCAATATCGCCTGCCTCATTAAAAATTTGCGTCAACATTTGGCGAATTAATGCCGAGTCGTCAACAATCAATAGCTTAATTTTTGTCATCCTGGTTTCCTAAAATAGCTCTACGCTACCTTCAACCGGTGCGTCCTTGATACTGGAACTATATTGCTTCTCGCGCAGGAAGATAGTTTGGTTGTGTAAATCTTTAATTTTTTTCATTCTGACCCGTCCGGTATGCGGAAAGAAATTCACCTTACGCGGATAAATATCGCCCAAATCATGAGAAACCAGATTCAACGCTTCAGTGTCCACATAGTCCAAAACGAATTGAATGTTTCTGGCCCCCACATCACCCAGGGTAGCAATGATTTTGCCGCCGCCGAACAGCTTAACTTCCAGGTTTTTACGCTTACCGCCATTTTGCAAAATAGCGTTGATCAAATGTTCCATCGCGTAATTGCCATAGCGAGAAGCATTGCCTACGACAGCTTCGTCTCTGGCATTCAAGCGACTTTTACTGGTCTCCGGCAACATGAAATGATTCATACCCCCCACGCCGGTCACCACATCCCTGATACAGGCTGCCACGCAAGAACCCAGCACAGTCGTAATCATTTCATCCTGTTTGGTGACGTAGTAATCACCGGGCATTAATTTTGCCGCCACTATTTGATTTTCTTGATCCCAATATCGATTGACGTTTTCGAAGCCGGCGATAAGCGGTCTTTCCACATGTCGCACATGACTCACTTAATCGACTTCCTGTAGATGGTGTTACCTATCAAACTGAATCCGGTATCGAGCTGATGCAAGGATTCTGAATGTCCAATGAATAAATATGAACCCTCTTCCAATAAACCGCAGTAACGATTCGCTAACATCGCCTTGGTTTCCCGATCAAAATAGATCAAAACATTTCGGCAAAAAATAAAATCAAAATACCCTTTCAAGGGCCACTCCTGCATCAAATTCAATTGTTTAAACTCTATCAATTCTTTCAATTCCGGCTTAACGCGCACCTTGTTCGCTTGTGCACCCACACCTTTTTGAAACCAGCGCTTAAGGCGTGGCTCGGCTATTCCTGTCACGCGATCAGCCATGTAAATACCGGCTGCGGCGGTGGCCAAAACATTCGTATCAAGATCGGTAGCCAGAATATTGATAGTCCAATCAGCCGGAACGCTTTCCTTCAAGGTCATCGCCAAAGAATAAGGCTCCTCACCTGTTGAGCAACCTGCGGACCAAACTTTAATCTGTTTAGTCCCGGCATGTTTTTTAAGCAAGCCCGGTACAACCGTCTTGCTTAAATATTCAAAGTGGTGATTTTCGCGAAAAAAAGAAGTGAGGTTAGTGGTGACAGCATTAATAAATTCAGTAAACTCAGTATCCGGGTTGTTTTTCAAATAGTGACAATACTGTTTGAAGCTGGTGAAGCCCAGCATGCGGACCCGTTTCGACAACCTCGAATAAAACATATCGAATTTATCGTCCGGCACCAAGATTCCGGAATATTGGTTGGATATTTTCCTTAGAACGTCAAAATCTGCTTGGGTATATTCAAACTCGCGCGCTTTTTCTTTCATTTTGTATATTCGGGTAGTACCCCATCAAAAGAAGCCGGATGCAGCCTGATCAACTTCCAACATTTCGGCAATCCCCAACAACTCCGAGGCTTCAATAAACTTATCGGAAGGAAAATCGATAGAAACGGATTTCTGCAAGCCAATTGCAGTCTGCTTTAAAATCAATAACAGTTGCAGAGTTGCGGTATCTATCATCGTGACGCCGGAAGCGTCGATATCGATAGCCTCAAAATTGCTGAGCATCTGCGTTAAGCGCTGGTGGAGAGCCGCGACATTTTGAATATTCAGTACCGGATCCAATACCAAAACCGCTCGCTCACTTTGAGAGGCGTATGGATCAGAGCCGTCGGCCGGCACTTGATCCAAGTCTGTCTCAAGGTTTGACCCTGTTTCTGTCGAGCTCGCAAGTTCTGTCGAACTGTCCGCTTCCGCTTCACTAACTTGGGCTTTTTGTGAGTCGTGATTGAAATCTGATCGATGCATCCAGGCCAGAGGATCGTAACCGATCAAACTATCTTCATTTTGTTCCGCCATTACATCATCCTCCCTTCTAAAAAGTCTTCGGCAAGTGCCATAAAATCTCGTGCGGAACGGCAGCCCGGGCGATATTCAAAAATGGTTTTACCAAAACTAGGGCACTCTGCGAGTAAAGCCGTTTCCCGAATGGTGGTCGCCAAAATTTGCCCAGGGAAGTATTTTTGTATGACACTCAATACCTCCTTTGACATGCGTCTGGCCGGAATATACCTGGACATGACCAGGGAAAATTTGTAGGGCCTTTTCAAAGCACTTTCAAATTTCCTGATGGTTCCCACCAAATGCGACAAGCCTTGCAATGCCAAATAATCACTGGTCATCGGCACCAATATTTCATCGGCGGCAAACAAGGCATTGGCCACCAATACCCCGGAAGAAGGGGGACAATCGATAAAGATAAAATCTTCATCGCGATTGCCGTCAAGCAAAGCTCTGCGAAGCAGATCGCCACGTCTGGCTCCACCATCCGTCAATTGCTCAATTTCCTGCAATCTTGGACCGGCAACCACCAAATTCAGATTCTTTCTAACCGGAATTGATTGCTCCGCGAGACTCGCCCCTTCCAACAAAACCTTATCAATCCCACTTGTTTGCGTATCTACGGAACCTAGCGAAACGGCCAAATGACTCTGCGGATCAAAGTCTATCACTGTAATTTTCTTACCGAGTTTAGCTAGAGCGTGGGTCAAATTGACCGAAGTGGTGGTTTTTCCTACCCCGCCTTTCTGGTTAAGGACCACTACAATCCTCGCGCTCATTTACCCTCGGCAATAGCAGCAAGCCCGGCAATACCGACAAACTCTTCCGGATTTAAAAGCTTATCGACATCCAATAACATCACCATATTTTTCTTGCCGACGAACATGCCGCGCATATATTGAGTATTGATTTTCGACCCCAAATTCGGCGCTTCTTTTATATCGGACAGCTTAATATCCAACACGTCGGATACGGCATCAGCGACGATGCCCATCACCGAAGTACCGGAAGCAGTATTGACACTCATCACAATAACGACCGTCACCGGGGTATATTCCACTTTTTGCATCTGAAAACGTTCGCGCAGATCGACAATCGGCACTATGGAACCGCGCAAATTTAACGCACCTTTTACAAAATCAGGGGTATTGGGAATTTTTCTAATGGGCTCCCAGCCTCTAATTTCTTGGACTTTCAAAATTTCGATGCCATATGCCTCGCCTTCCAACTCGAAAGTCAGAAATTGCTCAACGTGCTGATTGGATTCTAAATCGGCTGTCATGGCGGCTATTCCCTATCTAATGGTTTGGTCAATCAAGCAACTCCGCTAAAAATCCTGCCACTCGTCGTCGGCTTGTGAGGTTTGCTTAAAACTACTCGGCTGACGAACCGCTGGCGATGATGCCATTCTATTGGCCTCTGCACGAACAACACTGGCACTATCGGCTTGATGAACGACTTTTTGCTGCCCGGATTTTTTTTCTGTTTTGAAAAACGCCAACATCTCGACCATATTCGTCGACAAGTCGCTCATTGAAACACTGGCGGCAGATGCTTCTTCGGCTAAGGCCGCGTTTTGTTGGGTGATTTCGTCCATTTGCGCAACAGCCTGATTCACCTGCCCTATACCCGCAGACTGCTCAATACTTGCATCGGCAATCTGGGCGACGATATCCCCCACCTTCTGCACACCTGCCACAATTTCGTTCAGCGCTTTACCGGTTTCGTTCACAAACTCGGTACCTGCTCTGACTTTTTGCACACTGGTTTGAATCAGCTCTTTACTCTCCCTGGCTGCCGTGGCACTGCGTTGCGCCAGATTTCTCACCTCTGTGGCAACAACGGAAAAGCCTCTACCTTGCTCGCCTGCTCTGGCTGCTTCCACTGAGGCATTCAAAGCCAACAAATTGGTTTGGAAGGCAATTTCATCAATCACGCTGATGATGTCAGCGATTTTATTACTGCTCTCGTTGATTTCCTGCATGGCGGAAACCGCCGCCTTGACGACATTCCCACCTTTTTCAGCCAATTCTCTGGCGTTATTGGCCACTGCGTTAGCTTGCTGAGCGTTATCGGCGTTATTTTTTACAGTACTGGTCAACTCTTCCATGCTGGCGGCAGTTTGCTGCAAATTCGCAGCCTGTTGCTCGGCGCGTTGCGATAGATTGTTATTACCGCTGGCAATTTCTTGGGACGAGTTGTTAATAAAATGAGCGGACTCGCTAACCTGACCGAAAATTTCGTTCAGTTTATCGATGGTGGTATTAATATCGTTCTTGCAGTTTAAATAAACCCCTTGGTAGTCACTGGTGATTCGATTGGTCAAATCTCCAGAAGCCATACTTTGCATGGTACTGCCAACATCTCGGAAGACATTTTCGATCACATCGGTCAGTTCGTTGATGCCTTCGCTGAGCGTTTCAAAAAAGCCTTGTTTGTCGGCCATCTCAATCCGGCTGGACAACTCACCCACTTTGACAGCTTCCACAATGCTGGCAATTTCCTGCTCGATTTTTACTTCATGCGTTCTATCCAACCACTCGACCACGATGCCGATACGCTCGTTTTCGTCGTTCTTAACCGGGTTGGCAACGATATTCATGTGTCTGCCGCCAATCACCAACGCAGAACTAAATGTGCTGGATAGGTTTGCCAACAGGCCTCGTTGGTGAGCTGGTTTTTTATGGAATTGATCGATGTTGGCGCCCATGAGTTTGCTGGCATTGAAGTCAGGCAATTGCTTGCGAATGTCCGCTTCCGCATTTTGGAACATATCGGCTACTGTCTTGTTCATGTAGATGATGTCTAAATCATTGTTAGCCACCATGACACAGGACTGCACATTGTCGAGCGCCTGTTTGATGCGCATCGCTTCCGACGCTACCTGTTTGGAATAAGCCAAATCGGAATTCAATTTAACTTGCATGCCGTATAAGGCCCGATAGAAATCGCCGATCTCATCACCACGGTCCAAATCTATAGTATTCCGGAATTGCTCATCCGCCATCCGATAAGAAATACGTATCGAATTCTCTAGAGCCTTTACAACACTGCGAATCACCGAATATCCCAATATTGAGGCAAATCCGGCCAAGCCCAAAAACAGGAACATCTCCGGGTATTTTTGTTCGATATAGTGATCGTAAATGGAATTGATCGTCGGCAACAAAAAGATCAGGTAGATAATCCCCACTTTTTTCCACAAGCCCAGTTCCAGTAATTTCTTGATGAGCGCATTAATCCCCGTCGGCCGTATTGTGGCTTTATTGGCATTTAGTTTTTCATACAAAGATTCGGCTTGTTGGATTTGTTCCCGGGATGGCGCGTAACGAACCGACAGGTATTCCTGCACTTTGCCATTCTTGAACACCGGCGTTACGTTTGCTTCCACCCAATAGTAATCTCCGGTCTTGGTCCTGTTTTTGACGGGTGCGGTCCACGGGCGCCCAGCCTTCAAACAATTCCATAAATCTTCAAATGCCGCCGGCGGCATGTCAGGATGACGAACCATATTATGATTCGCCCCCACAAGTTCATCCTTGCTAAAGCCGCTAATTTCGATAAAAGCGTCGTTTGCATAGGTAATAATGCCTTTTAAATTGGTGCGCGTGACCAAAATGGTGCCTGGCTTCATTAAGACTTCGCGATCAGTCACAGGGTGATTGAGTTTCATTGCATATCCTCCATTACAACCCAGCCATAAACAGCTCTTTTTTTAACTTTCATCTTCACCATCCAGGCCATCAAGTTTTAATAATTTATCTACATCCAACAGCATCACCATTCGGCCATTTACTGAAACCAGGCCATTGATAAATTCAGTACTGACTTTTGCACCAAAATTCGGCGCGCTTTGGATACTTTTTTTATTGACATCGACAACGTCTGAAACTGAATCCACCACGACCCCGATGATCCTGGTTTTATCGGCCATGTGTGCTTGCAAGACCACAACGACCGTCAAAGGCGAATAATCACTGTGTCCCAGTTGAAATCGCTCGCGTAAATCAATGATAGGCACTATCGCACCGCGCAGATTGACCACACCTTTTTCATAAGCCGGCACATTAGGAATTCGCGATACCGGCTCCCAACTGCGAATCTCCTGAACTCGCAGAATATCTACCCCATATTCTTCCTGGCCCAAGGTAAAGCTTAAAAACTGCAAACTAGTATCCAAGCGCTTTGCATCTTGCTGGTCAGTGTTGCTGAGTTCGATTATTTCCGACATGACACGCTTTAGGTTAGGTTTATTGATTGGCTAAACGCACGAGACCGGGGATATCAAGAATCAGTGCCACCGAACCATCGCCCAGAATAGTTGCGCCGGATACCCCGTCAATCCGTCGATAATTCGCCTCGAGCGACTTGATTACCACTTGCTGCTGGCCAAGCAGATCATCCACGAACAATCCGCAACGCAACCCTTGCCCTTCGACAACCACAATTAAACCTTCGGTTAGCTTGGTGGTTTTCGCGGTGGGTACGTTAAAAATTTGATGCATTCTGATAATCGGCAGATATTGGCCGCGTAACAGGAAAGTTTCGCCTTTGCCCGCTACTCGATTGAGCCTGTCTTCCTTGACATGGAGTGACTCGATAATAGAACCCAAGGGTAATATGTAGGTTTCGTCGCCAACCGCAATCGACTGACCATCCAGGATAGCCAGAGTCAGCGGGAGATGAATGGAAATGGTGGACCCTTTGCCTAACTCGGAAAGGATTTCTATGTTGCCGCCCAAAGCCTGGATATTACGTCGCACCACATCCATCCCCACGCCGCGACCGGAAATATCGGTAAGCTTTTCGGCCGTAGAAAACCCCGGCATAAAAATCAGCTCGTATGTTTGCTTATCGCTTAAGATCGCATCGGGATCGATCAAACCTTTTTCAATGGCTTTGGCCCTTAATTTATCTTTGTCGAGGCCTTTACCATCGTCAGTCACTTCAATCACGATGTTCCCGCCGCGATGATAAGCTTCAAGGGTAACCGTACCCGTCTCGGGTTTGCCGGCCGCGAGCCTGACATCGGGCATTTCAATGCCATGATCCAAGCTGTTTCTGACTAAGTGAACCAAGGGATCACTGAGCAGTTCGACGACTGTCTTATCCACTTCGGTGTGTTCACCCACCAATTTAAGTTCGATTTTTTTACCTAGTTTGCTGCTGATATCATGCGCCAGCCGTGGGAAACGGCTAAACACGAAACTGATAGGCAGCATGCGAATGTTCATCACACTTTCCTGCAGTTCGCGGGTATGCCGCTCTAGCTGAGAAAGTCCGTTTTTCAATTGATCAAGTTTATTCAGTTCGAAATGTTCGCCTAATAAGCTGAGCATGGATTGCGTAATGACCAACTCCCCTACCATGTTAATCAAGGTATCGATTTTGCTGGTATCCACGCGAATGGAACTTGAACCTTTCGGTGCGGCTTTTGCTTCCTCTTTTTTGCCGTTTTTACGCTCCAGCGTATTCGACTCAGATTCTCCGGTACTTGCAAACTCAGGGCTGATGTCTCTATGAACGCTGTTTGTAACGGGCGTTATAGCGATGTCTACTGAGACCTGGGCTTGCGCAGAACCTGTGGACGTTTTGTAGATCGGTTGTTTAGCCAAATCGCAATCGTCCTCGACCCAATCGAAAATCTCGTCAATTTCCGCCTCCGGAATATCGCCCGAAACACGCAATTTCCAGGACAAATGACACTCTTCCGGATCCAAATCGTCAAGATCGGGTACACCTTGTAAATCAACGGTTGTCGTCAATTGGCCCAGGGCTGCCAACTCCCTGAACATCCGTACCGGTTCGTTACCGGTCTTCAACAAATGTAAATGCGGGCTGAAGGCTATCACCCAGCCGGCGATTTGTTCAGCTTCTTCAGCCGGCAAATCCGCAGCACTTTTTGACGCCGATGTGTCCGGAGCGTGTCTCCCTGCAGGGGAACTGGGCACTGTATTATTTAGCTCGTTATCCAATGCTAATTTATGCCCAGCGACATCAGACTGATCCACTTCACTGCCGTTTTGTATCGATTGCAGCATATCTCTCAGACAATCGACTGACCCCAACAATACATCAACCGCCGGTTGCGTGATCTTTCTGCGGCCGTCGCGCATTTCATCAAGCAAGGTCTCCATGACATGGGTAAAGTCGGAAACCGCGGTAAAACCGAAAGTTCCGCTACCGCCTTTGATCGAATGCGCGGCGCGGAAAATGGTGTTGATGTCTTCGACGTTAACATCCCCCAAATCAAGGTTGAGCAATCCCGATTCCATCGCGTCAAGTCCTTCGAAACTCTCTTCGAAAAAAACCTGATGAAATTGCGCCATATCGATTGACATAGAATTACCCGGTGCTGATGTCTCTGAAGAGGCGGACGCTTAACCCATCACTTTTTTGATCGTTTTCAAGAGTTGGTCGGGATTGAATGGCTTCACTATCCAGCCCGTTGCACCGGCATCTTTGCCCTGCTGCTTTTTATCCGCTCCCGCTTCAGTGGTCAGCATCAACATCGGCGTAAACTTGTAGTTTGGTAAAGCGCGTAAGTCTCTAATCAACTCAATTCCGTCCTTGTTTGGCATATTGACATCGGTAACGACGCAGTCAAAAGCTTGCGCTTTCGCTTTATTCAAGGCATCCGCTCCATCAACCGCTTCTACCACGTTATAGCCAGCGCCTTTTAAGGTAAACGCCACCATCTGCCTCATTGATGCGGAATCGTCTACAGCAAGAATTGTTGCCACAATTTTCTCCTCAAAATTTATCGAACATAATTTAAAACTGTTAAATCAGCACAAACTGCGATTGCCAGTTCAGCTGATTAGCATTTTACATTGCTCAGATTGTAGCTAAGCTCAGCTAAGATTGTAGTTAGAGAAAGCTGATCTTGCCGAAAAACACTCATTTTAAAAATCTAAGACGCTTCGTTGCAGGGACCGCCATTTTGGCGAAAATCTGTAAACACTCACATTGCGATTGTGGTTTAACTCGCATAACTTTGTTGAATCCTGTGCTATCTTCAAACTCGATTTTGACGAGCCAACGCTTCCCTATTCCCAGAGTAGAAATGCACTTTTCATAGGCCGGAGCGGCAAATAACAGCAACAGAGTTCGAGTTCATTTGCGCCCAACTACCTGAGTCACAATCCAATAAATCATGCAAAAATTATTCACCGAAACATCTAAAGGATTCACGCTGGTTGAGCTGATGGTGACCATCGCTATCGCAGGCGTTCTGGTGGGTATTGCAATTCCAAGCTTCACTTCGATTATCAGCAACAACCGCTTAACCACATCAGCCAACGAATTAGTCACAGCATTGAATTTAGCGCGAAGCGAAGCGGTAAAACGTGGCGTATCGGTGACTGTGCGCAAAGTTGACGACAAATCATCGACTAATAAGAACAAGACCGCCTGGGCTTCAGCGAATTGGGAGCAAGGCTGGGATGTTTTCACGGATGCAAATGACAATGGCGAGTTCGACACAGGCGACGATGTGCTTCTCAAAACTTATGGAGCACTAAGCGCCTCTTATACCTTGCGAGGCAATAGTTTTTCAGACTTCATTAATTTTAGTTCTTCTGGACAAAGTAATGGTGGAGGTAGCTTTGTAATCTGCAACAACAGCGACGGCAATAACGTCCCCGAAGCAAACACCTCTAGGCTGATAATCGTTAGCCCTATCGGTCGATTGCGCATGGGCCTCGATGCAAACAACGATGGCATACCAAACAAGGACACGGTCGCAAGCACCGCCTCGAATATCACCTCCTGCTTACCCCCATTTTAGTCACCCATGAAAACAACCAACGGTTTCACATTAATAGAAGTCTTGATCGCCGTGGTGATACTTGCCCTGGGCTTGCTGGGTTTGGCGGGCTTGCAATCCACAAGCCTGCGGAACAATCAAAGTGCATATTTTCGCTCACAGGCTACTTTGCTTGCTTACGATATAGCCGACCGAGTACGAGCAAACGCAGTGGGTAACTACGATAACCAAGCAGAAACGAATAACGATTGCTTAGCAAACACTTGCACACCGGCACAAATGGCTGGTTACGATTTAAAACAATGGAACGACCAACTAAGAAGTCAATTACCTAGCGGCGAAGGTGTTGTTTGTAAGGACAAAACCCCGGGGGACGGAAATTCAAAATCCGCACACAACTGCGACGGGATCGGCGATGCGTATGCGGTAAAAATTTGGTGGGATGACGACCACGATGGGGCGGCGACGCAACGGTTTGTAATGAGTTTCCAGCCATGAAAAAAAATCAGACCTATTTCCTGCAAACAGGCATGACTCTCATAGAAATTATGATTGCGCTGCTTCTGGGCGCATTCCTATTAGGTGGGGTAATCAAGATTTTCGTTAACGCGAAGCAGACTTACGGGATGCAGGAAGGCTTATCCCGTTTACAAGAAAACAGCCGTTATGCGTTGGAAATACTCAGCAAAGACTTACGCTTAAGCGGTTTTCAAGGCTGTATATCCATAACCGATTTAACACCCACCAATACTGCCACAACCGCAATTACCTCGCCCGTTGTTGCGCCAGCTATATCGTCGCCAACACCAGCCACTATCATAGTCGGCTACAACGGCAGTGAGGCATCGCCGGTAACGACCACTTGGTCCCCAGCCTTGCCAAGCGCCTTGTCAGGTTTAGCTACGCCGATTACCCCTGGCACCGATGTGATAACAGTAGTTTTCGGTGAAAGTTGCGGCGGTTATTTATCAGCAGATATGGCAAGCGCAAGCTCGGATATACAAATTTCCAGTGCCAATACTTGCGGCATAGTTGATGGTGATCCGGTTTTAATATCCAGCTGTAGCAACGCCGACCTTTTCCGGGCCACCACAGGCACTACCTCGACACTGATTAAGCACAATGCGGTCTCTTTGCCCGCGACTTGTGCTTCCCCACCGTGCTACAAAACCAGCTCGGAAGTCTTTGCTTACCGCGCATACAGCTATTTCATCCGTCCAGGCGCAAGCGGAGAACCGGCTCTTTGGCGATACGACAATACCAAGGCTGCAAGTAGCAGCAGCAATCCAGTTGAAATACTCGATGGCATCGAAAACCTGCAAATTCTCTACGGAGAAGATACTGATGCCGACGGGGTCGCCAACCAATATAAAACCGCCGCTAACGTCACCGATATCACCCATGTCGCCAGCGTGCGTATCTCAATCCTGGCGCGCACCAGCGAGAATCTGGCCTCGCAAACCCTCACTTACGATTACAACGGCAGTACTGGCATTAACCCAGGTGACCGGCGAATTCGCCGCGTGTTCAACGCGACGCTTGCAGTACGTAATCGGCTGCAATAGGTGGCACCATGAATAAGTCGAAAATAAATCAAACTGGCGCAGTGCTAGTCGTCGCCTTAATCATGCTGATGCTTCTGACGATCATTGGCGTGACCGGCACCAATGTCACTAGCCTGGAAGAAAAAATGGCCGGCAATATGCGTGACCGTAATCTTGCCTTTCAAGCGGCGGAGTCCGCCTTGCAAGCGGGGGAAACTTGGCTAAATACCCATGCCTACACCTGCAGTAAAGCTGCCGGCAGATTCAAACCGCGCGATAAAGATTGCAATAGCGCAACGGCGGAAACGTTGGAAGTTTGGGACAGCATAAGTTGGGACGACAATGATTCGGTGCTTTATACGGGCGTTTTGTCAAACCTCAGCGCTAATCCTCGTTACATAATCGAAGACTTAGGCTGCTTGCCCGCACCTGCAGCATGTCCCGGAAAACATAACTATCGAATTACCGCCAGAGCAACCGGCGGCACAGCGGACACTATCGTCATGCTCCAGTCTATTTACCAAATTTAGTGAGTCGTACTGACTATGTTGATTTCAGACAGAAACACGCAGAGGGCAAAATCATGAAAACTAAGCAACGCCAAGTAAAAGCCTTTTTTTTGCTGATTCTGTCTCAGACATTGCTAGCAAGCTTCAACGCTTCGGCAGGTATTTCTCAACAACCTTTATTTCTAACCTCCAGCGTTCCGCCCATCGTCATGCTGACCATGGGCCGCGACCACAAGCTTTATTACGAAGCTTATAACGATGCCTCTGACCTCAACGGCGATGGATTAATTGACGTTGGCTATAAACCAAGCATCGACTACTTTGGGTATTTCGACTCGCATCGTTGTTACGATTACGTGGACAGCGACGGAGGATACTTTACACCGAAAGCAAAAACACCATCAGCTACTGATAAAACCTGTTCATCGGTGGACGGCGACTGGAGCGGTGATTTTCTTAACTACATTACAACCGCGCGTATTGACGCTCTCCGCAAGGTACTATATGGCGGTTACCGAGGCGACGACACCACCTCGAAGACCGTACTCAAACGCTCATTTATCCCTCAAGATGCCCATTCATGGGGTAAGGAATACAATCCTAGCAATAACCCGGGATACCTTATCTCAGACTACACACCGTTGGCCGAGCCCGCTACGGGGAAAAGCCACCTATTTGCAAATGTGTCCTTAAGTTACACCGGCCAACCCTTGATGCGCGTCTTAAATAATACTTCCTACCGCGTTTGGGAATGGCTTTCCATCGAACGGCCCGTGGCCGGTAGCGATTGCGATAACGGCAGCCGTACAGCCTGTGCAACCACGGGTAGCTCTAACTGGTCGGTAGTTCCCGATATAGTTTTCAGCAATTTGGTGAGAAAAACTTATAGAACCGGAGATACTGCTCCCGCCCATCCATCGAGCGCTGCGGAGTATGCAACATTTGTTACTAATTACGGCACCACCGGTAACTTACGCCGCACTGACAATATGACTAGACTGGAGGCCAATGGTAATCCTGAACGTACCGAACGTTATTTAACCGTTGTAAAAGGAAAAATCACTGTTCCTGCCAGTCTCAATTACAAGTTTTCGGTAGATGGCGACGATGCAGTAGAAGTATTGATTAACGGTACGGTAGTGGCAGGATATTACGGAGGCCATGGCGTCTGCAATTGCAATACTAATAATGGCACTATTCATCTCACCGCTGGTGTCGCTTACGATATTGAATACCACCACGAGGAGGCTTACGGCGACGACAGCTTCGTATTGCGCTGGGACACCTCGAATACCGCCTCTAGCATCACCGACTACAGTGTCAATGTTAACGTCTGCGAAACCGGCAAATTGGAAGCCAACTGCAAAGCCTACAAAAGTGGATCAACCACAACCTATAAACCCACAGGGTTGCTACACACCTATGGCGAAAATGACTCGATGGCATTTGGCTTGCTGACCGGTTCTTATAAAAAGAACATCTCAGGCGGCGTACTCAGGAAAAACATAGAATCTTTCACCAACGAAGTAGACCCTACTACAGGCATATTTACGACAACCAACGGTATCATCAAGACAATCAACAACCTACGTATCAACACCTTCAACTACTCGGATCACGCTTACGCTTCTGGGTGGATTACCACGCGCGCAATAACGGAAGGTGAAGCAGCCGAATGGGGTAACCCTATAGCAGAAATGATGTACGAGGGTTTGCGCTATTTTGCTGGTAAAGCAGCCCCCACCTCAGCCTACTCCATAACAGCCACAGATACCCCTGATGCAACACTAGGATTGCCTTTGCCAACTTGGCTTGATCCATATTCAAATACAGGTGGTAAATATCTGAGCTGTGCGAAACCAATGCAACTGGTTATAAGCGATATAAACGCATCCTACGATACCAATCAGTTACCCGGCAGCTATTTTGACTCGTCGTTCTCAGGTGATTTGTCTGGTCTGAACGTATCGACTCTAGCCGATACAATTTGGGGTAACGAATCCGAATCGAGCAATATTTTTATCGGTCAATCGGGGATTCTCAGCGACGGTGCCCCCACGGCAAAATCGGCAAACAGCTTTAAAAATATCCGTGGCCTCGCTCCGGAAGAACCCACCAAATTAGGTGGCTTTTATGCCGGTAGCATTGCTTTGTACGGCAGACAAACCGACCTAAACGCCGCTACCGGTGATCAGAAAACTGATACGTTGGCAGTGGCATTAGCTTCGCCGCTCCCCAGAATCGAAATACCGGTCAGCGGCAAGATAGTAACCTTGGTACCCTTCGCAAAATCCGTAGCGGGCTCCAGCATCACCCAGTCCTCAACCAGCTTTCAGCCCACCAATCAGATCGTAGACTTTTACGTGGAAAAGATTGTCAACACGGTAGAACCTGTCTCGGGTGTTACTCCAGGCAATAAAGATGCCGCGATTAACGGAGGACGCCCATACGGAAAATTCCGCATAAATTACGAGGACGTTGAGCAAGCCGCCGATCATGATATGGACGCAATTGTGGAATACACATTCAGTGTCAATACATCAAACCAAGTAGTGGTCGATCTGAATTCAACCTATGCCGCGGGCGGCATAACCCAGCACATGGGTTACGTTATTTCCGGTACCACCAAGGACGGCGTTTACCTGGAAGTACGTGACAAACCCGATGCCGGAGAAAATGATAAAGATTATTTTCTTGATACACCTCCAGGTCAGTTTCCTGGTGGTACTTGGGCCGATGGCGTCTCTTTACCACTCACGGCATCCAGAACATTTAACGTGGGCACCACCACCTCAGCCAGCTTTATTAAACATGACCCGCTTTGGTACGCGGCAAAATGGGGCGTAAACGACAAAAACAAAGACAACATTCTTGACCAAAATGAATGGGACGAAGATAAAAATGGTACTCCTGACGGTTATTTTCTGGTAACCAATGCCGGTAAACTTTCCGAACAATTGGGAAAAGCTTTCGCCAAAATACTCAGCAACGTCAGTTCTTCCTCTGCGGTAGCCGCCAATACCGCAAAATTAAATACCGGGACATTGGTTTATCAAGCCAAATTCGATCCCAGAGACTGGAGCGGACATTTGTTGGCAATCCCGGTCAATGACACTACTGGCGCATTGGAAACAAACAATCTCAACTGGGACGCTGCCACAAAGTTACCGACACCAAGTATCCGCAAAATTTACACGCTCAACCCAACGTTAACTAGTGCTCCACGGGGTATAGAGTTTCGATGGGCAAACTTAACCACCGCGCCAACAGGCAGTTCGCAGCAGGACTATTTAAACCAAATATCGGGTACTGCTGACGGCAAAGGTGAGTTACGACTCAATTGGTTGCGCGGGGATAACACAAACGAACAGCGCTTGGGTACCGGAAACTTTAGAAACAGAATCAAGAAATTTGACGGCACTTTCCTAGAAAACAACACGGATCTAGCGAATGCCACAATTGCTACCAACAAGCTCGGTGACATCGTAAACTCCGACCCCATCTATGTTGGAACCGATGACTTCGGATACAGTTCACTACCCGGAGCAGAAGGTAGCGACTACACTTCATTTCGGGCCAGTACGAGTTACCAAAATCGCAGACCCATGATTTACGTAGGTGCCAATGACGGCATGCTACATGGGTTCGACGCTAAAAAGAACTCCGGCTCGATCACCACTGGCGGTACGGAGATTTTTGCTTATGTTCCGAATGCGTTATTTCCGGAATTAAGCAAGTTGACATCGCTCACTTATGCCCATCAGTATTTTATTGACGGCATGTCAAGCTTTGGCGATGTGTATTACGATTCGAGCTGGCATACCCTTCTCGCAGGTGTCACAGGAGCCGGAGGCAGAGCCGCATTCGCGCTCGACGTCACTAATCCGGATACGTTTGGCGCCAGCAGCGTTTTATGGGAGTTCACTAGCACGGATGACAATGACCTAGGCTATACAATAGGTCAACCCGCTATCGCTAGAATGAAAGACGGCACGTGGGCAGTTATCGTTGCGAATGGCTATAACAGCGACGCGGGTAAGGCAGTGTTGTTTGTATTGAATGCCAAGACAGGCGCGTTAATCAAAAAATTTGATACCGGAGTCGGTGACGCCGCACAAAAAAATGGTCTGTCATCACCAAAGGCGGTTGATACTGACGGGGACACAATTGTAGACACCGTATACGCCGGGGATCTCTACGGAAACCTTTGGAAATTCAACGTAGGCACGACCTCCGCAACTAGTTGGACTATTGCTAACAGTGGCGCGCCACTATTCGTCGCCTGCACCACAACAGGCACGTCATGCACATCGGCAAACCGTCAACCGATTACCGGAAAACCTAGTGTTGGTGCAGTTGGCTCAGAGCAAACCGGTGGCATTATGGTGTATTTTGGTACAGGCAAATATTTTGAGACTACTGACAACGTCATACCGACGAGTCCACAGGTTCAGTCTTTTTACGGCCTGTGGGATGACAACTCTGGGGCAATCACCGACAGAGCGAAACTACAAGAGCAAACTATCACATATGAGGGTAACCCCAAAAACTCTGCCGGCGTAGAGGAAACAGGCGTGGTACGGGTAAGCTCTAGAAATACTGTGTGTTACTCGGTGGCAACCATTCCATCAACGGACGACGATACGCCCACCGCCACTTGCAGTGCAGCCAATCTTAAAAAAGGCTGGGCTATGAACCTCCTTAAGCCCACGAACATCGCTCAAGGTGAAAGAGTCGTTAGTCCAGCGGTTCTGTATCAAGATTTAGTGATTTTCTCGACAATGATTCCGAGTGCTGATCCTTGCTCGGGTGGCGGTGTGAGCCGCGTCATGACTGTGGAGGCAATTACAGGTAAACGCCCCGCTACAGCCTCTTTCGATTTATTCGGTAATGATAGTAAAGCTGATATAAACGATCTTATGCTAATTGATGGCAAATTAGTTGCTGCTACTGGTTTTGACATGGGCATTGGCATACATAAAAATCTTAGTCTTGTTGAGAATATTGGTATCGGATCCGGTAGCGATGGTCTGGACAAAATGATTTTTAAAAATGCCCCAACTACCCCTGGCGGAGGAGGTGGTGGCGGCAAAAGAACTTCTTGGCGCCAATTGAGATAAATAGCTCAGTTGTTGAGAACTTATTTTGGAATTAGTCTAATACTAAGAATTTAATGCCTGTGGCTTTTGGGGAATCTGGGTTTAGCCGTGAACTTGCGTGTATTCACTAAATTAAACCGATATGCGATAACAGGCTTACATATTTCAATAAACGATAAAACCCAAACCGGTCAAAATTAAAATGAACAAAACACAACAAGGCGTAACTCTTATAGAGTTAATGGTTACAGTGGCGATCATCGGCATACTTGCAGGCGTCGCGATACCTGGCTATCAAGAGAGTGTACGCAAATCGCGAAGAGCGGATGTCAAAGGCGTATTGCTCGGACTAACCAATGCCATGGAGCGACGTTTTACGGAAGCCAATACCTTTTGTGACGCCGCTACTGGAGGAACTGCGGTAACCGGTTGTGGGTCATCAACCGGCGATACCGGGACACCATCGATCTATACGATCCCAACAGAAACCGCCGGCTTTTACACGGTAACTATCAGTGGCGCCAGTGCTAGTAGCTATACCTTGAGCGCGGTTCCGACCGGAGCCCAAGCCAGTGACAAATGCGGTACCTTATTAATAGACAATACAGGCAGCAAAACCGTAGCGAGCGCAACATTAGATGCCTCAACATGCTGGAGCAGATAGAATCTTCGCTCAGAAAATCCTTAAACAACCAGCATCGCATCGCCATAGCTGAAAAATCGATAGCGTTGCTCAATAGCATGCCGATAAGCGTTCATGACTGCGTCATAGCCCGCGAATGCCGAAACCAACATTAACAACGTCGACTCCGGCAAATGAAAGTTGGTTAGCAACGCATCTACAGATTTGAACGAATAACCCGGCGTTATAAATAAGTCAGTATCGCCGCATCCAGCCTGCAATACGCCACTATGTGAGGCTGACTCCAAAGCTCTTACCGCAGTGGTACCTATAGCCACAACTCTGCCTCCCCTGGCCCTCGCCTGATTAACTGCATCTACACAATCTTGCGAGATGCTATAAAACTCCTTGTGCATCACGTGTTCGGATAGATCCTCGACCCGCACAGGACGAAATGTGCCGCTGCCGACATGCAAAGTTACAAAACTGCGCGCTACGCCTTTTTGATCTAAGCGATCCATAGTTGGCTGATCGAAATGTAACCCGGCTGTAGGTGCAGCCACCGCGCCCAGTTGCTCGGCAAATACCGTTTGGTAACGATCCAAATCACTTGCTTCGTCAACACGGCTAATGTAGGGCGGCAGCGGAATATGCCCTACTTCGTCCAATAGCGCCAACAAGCCGGCTTCCGCTTCAAACCACAGCCTGAATAAATCGTTATGTCTACCCATAACCCTGCATACCGCGCCATTCTCCAAGCTCAACAAGGCATCGGTCTTTGGCGACTTGCTTGCTTTAACATGAGCAAGCGCTGTGTGAGTATCCTCGATTCGCTCGATCAACATTTCGACTTTACCGCCGCTTGACTTATGCGCGAACAAGCGAGCAGGCATGACTTTGGTATTGTTAAAAACCAATAAATCGTTGCTGCTTATCATGTCGACAAAATCGGCAAACTGACAGTCTGCAATTGCCGCACTTTGTCTATCCAGACGCAACAATCGACTGGCGCTCCGTTCCGGCAGCGGATACTGGGCAATAAGTTGCTCCGGCAACTGATAATTGAAGTCGCTCTTTTTCATTCCGAATAGGTTTTAAATGACTTTTGAACAATCTTGGGACTTTATCTGCCGCAAGATACGTAAAGGAGAGTTTATTTGAAGTTTTTTAATACGTTAGATCATTTTGTATGGTGAGGAGCATCGCTTATGCAGCCAGATTTTAGCAAAACTTAAACCGGCAAAGTTCTGATTACCAAGACCAAGCTTTTCATATTATCTTCGCTCGGCAATTGTTCACCCATCAAGTATCGCATCAGTTCAGTGTCTTCAAGTTCCAACATTTGCAAAAACGTTTGCTGTTCCGTAGTGTCGGCGAAGAGGTAACGATGTTCTAAGTACCTGACAAGCATCAAATCCAGCTCAAGGGTACCGCGCCGGCAACGCCAGCGCAGCTTATTGATGTTTTCGCTCACAGATGGTCGCGTTCCACCAAGAGCTTCTTGATTTCCGCAATCGCCTTGGCGGGGTTAAGTCCTTTTGGACAAGTATCCGTGCAATTCATAATGGTGTGGCAGCGATACAATTTAAACGACTCATCGAGTTCGTCCAAACGTTCTTTATCGTTTTCATCGCGGCTATCGGCTAACCAACGATAGGCTTGCAACAGGATTGCCGGGCCGAGATATTTATCGCTATTCCACCAATAACTTGGGCAACTGGTTGAACAACATGCGCAGAGTACGCATTCGTAGAGGCCGTCGAGTTTGGCACGATCTTCCCTACTTTGCAGGCGTTCGGTTTCGGCAGGCGCTTCTGATTCAGCGGTTAACCAGGGTTTTATCGACGTATATTGTTCGAAGAAATGCGTCATATCCGCGACCAAATCCTTGACCACGGACATATGCGGCAACGGGAATATTTTCACGGTACCTTTGTAGTCGCTAATCGCTTTGGTACATGCCAGCGTATTTTTACCGTTGATGTTCATCGCGCACGAGCCGCAGACGCCTTCCCGGCATGAGCGGCGAAATGTCAAACTGCTGTCGATTTCATTTTTTATTTTCAAAATCGCATCCAGCACCATCGGCCCGCATTGGTCCATATCGATCTCATAGGTGTCGATGCGCGGATTTTCCCCAGAATCCGGATCCCAGCGATAAACTTCAAAATGGCGGACGTTGGTAGCGCCCTCGGCTTTATAGGTTTTACCCTTTTTAATCACCGAGTTTTTGGGTAGTGTAAATTCAACCATTAGTAAACCCTCTCTTTAGGCGCAACGACTTCGACTTCGTCGGTAAGCGTATACAGGTGGACGGGGCGGTAGTCGATTTTGACTTTATTGCCTTCCCGCCAGGTCAGAGTGTGCTTCATCCAATTCTTGTCATCGCGTTTCGGGAAATCCTCACGCGCATGGCCACCGCGACTTTCTTGACGATTACCGGCGGCAGTAATAGTAACCTGAGCCTGGCCGAGCAAATTATCCAACTCCAGGGTTTCCACCAGATCGGTATTCCAAATCAGTGATTTATCACCCACTTTGACATCATCAAACGATGCAGCAATCTCACCTATAGCCTTGATACCTTCGTTTAGCGTGGCCTCAGTTCTGAATACCGCCGCCTTAGACTGCATAGTGGTTTGCATATCCATGCGGATTTCCGCGGTTTTACGGCTACCGTTGGCATGGCGGATTTTATCGAAACGCGATAATGCTTGATCCGTTGCGTCTTTTGCCAACTGCTTATGCGGCATACCCGGCTTGATCAGCTCTGTGCAACGAATCGCCGCCGCCCGACCGAATACCACTAAATCCAACAAAGAGTTAGAACCCAAACGATTGGCGCCATGCACCGAAACACAGGCGGTTTCACCAATCGCCATCAAGCCAGGAACCACATAATCAGGATTACCGTCTTTCAGTGTGACCACTTCGGCCTTGTAGTTGGTGGGAATGCCGCCCATGTTGTAATGCACGGTCGGTAAAACCGGAATCGGTTGTTTCGTCGCGTCGACACCGGCAAAAATTCGGGCAGTTTCGGTGATGCCGGGCAAACGCTCATGGATGATGGCCGGGTCGAGATGCTCCAAATGCAAATGTACGTGGTCTTTCTTTGGACCGATGCCGCGTCCTTCGTTAATCTCAACCGTAATTGCCCGACTCACTACGTCGCGAGACGCCAAGTCTTTGGCATGCGGCGCGTAACGAGCCATGAAGTGTTCGCCTTCGGAGTTGGTCAAATATCCCCCCTCGCCGCGCGCGCCTTCGGTCATCAAACAGCCGGAACCGTAGATACCTGTTGGATGGAATTGCACAAACTCCATATCTTGTAAAGGCAAACCCGCTCTCAAGATCATGCCATTGCCGTCGCCGGTAACCGTGTGCGCCGATGTGCACGATAGAAAGGTACGACCGTAGCCACCGGTTGCCATTACCGTTTGATGGCCGCGAAACAGGTGAAGGGAACCGTCATCCAGGCACCAGGCCAGGACGCCACGGCACTCGCCCTCTTCCATGATCAAATCCAACGCGATGTACTCGACGAAGAATTCAGCTTTGTGTTTTAAAGCCTGTTGGTAAAGGGTATGCAAAATGGCATGACCGGTTACGTCGGCTGCTGCGCAGGTTCTTTGCGCTTGGCCTTTACCGTAATGCGTAGACATACCACCAAAAGCCCTCTGGTAAATTTTACCTTCTGCGGTTCTGGAAAACGGCACGCCGTAATGTTCCAACTCGATGATGGCAGGAATCGCTTCCCGGCACATGTACTCGATCGCATCCTGATCGCCCAGCCAATCCGAACCTTTTACGGTGTCATACATGTGAAAACGCCAGTCATCCTCACCCATATTGCCGAGCGCGGCGCTGATACCACCCTGTGCTGCGACGGTGTGACTGCGGGTAGGAAACACTTTACTGATACAGGCGGTTTTCAGACCTTTTTCCACCATACCAAAAGTAGCCCGCAAACCGGCCCCGCCGGCGCCAACCACCACAACGTCATGTTGGTGTTCGATGATGTTATATGCTGAGGCCATGAGTTACCTTGCGAAAAAGATGATGATAATCGCGAGCAATGCCGCGACACCCAAAACTAAAAAAATCAGATTGGTGGCACGTATTGCCAAATTTCTTACCGGAATAGTCGACACATAATCTTCGATCACCACCTGCACACCCAACGCGGCGTGATAAACCACCGCCACGGTCCAGGCGATAATCGCCAGGGTGTTGAATGGTGAAGACAACCAATCCACGGTATCCGCATACGGTGCGTTCAACGCTTTGTTTAATAACACCAGCAGCCAGATCGACAGGGGCACCAAAGCCACGGCCGTGACGCGCTGATACCAGAAATGGCCCGAGCCGCTGTGTACCGAGAAAAAATCAGCGGCTTTTTCCAATGTTGCTTTGTAATCCATAACCAGCCCTCCTTTAAGAAACCATAAAGGTAATCAATGTCAACGACGCCGAAGCAATCAGCTCGTAAACTGCATATTTGTCCAATGTCATGCGTTCGAAGGTTTTGCAAAAATCCCAAATCAGATGGCGAATACCGTGCACCAAATGAAAAAATAACGCATAAATAAAGCCCCAATACACCAGTTTAAACAACCAGTAGGACATAAAGGCCTGCATGGCGCCATACGCACCTTCACCAGCGGCAATGGCGAACAGCACATAGACAAATAGCACCAGGCCCATGGAAAGGAACACCCCGGTCATGCGGTGGGTGATTGACACCAAGCCGGTTAAGGGCAATCGATAAACTTGCAGATGGGGTGAAAGTGGTCTGTTTGCTGACATGATTTACCCTGTATTTAAAGTTGAAAAATAATTTTTTGTTAGAAATCGACGCAACGGCCTTTGCGTTCCCAATCGCCAAAACGAGTAGGCTCCGGCCCTTTCGGGCCATTAATTTCTGTCGGAATGGCGGTATCTTGCTCCGCAGACGGCGTCTTCTCGGGTTCTGTCTTGGCGTTCTCAGGCGGTTCTTGCGTATTGGTTTGTGCTGACTTCATATCGATTTTCTGCATAATTTAGCGATTATTGACAGCTGTATAATCGCGGCGCGGCGGCCCGACGTATAACTGTCTCGGCCTGCTGATAGGCGTCGCCGGCTCTTCCATCATCTCCAGCCAATGTGAAATCCAGCCGGCAGTGCGGGCTATCGCAAACATCACGGTGAACATTTCGACGGGGATGTGCAGGGCTTTATAGATAATGCCGGAATAGAAATCGACATTGGGGTAGAGTTTTTTCTCGATGAAATACTCGTCTTTCAACGCATATTCTTCCAAGGCCAAGGCCAGTTCAAACAGCGGATCGTTGGTGTTGGTTCTGCTCAACACCTCGTAGCAGGTTTTGCGGATGATGGTAGCGCGCGGATCGAAGTTTTTATAAACCCGGTGCCCAAAGCCCATTAAACGGAACGGGTCGTCGTGATCCTTGGCTTTGGCGATATATTTGGGGACGTTTTCGACGCTACCGATTTGCGCCAACATATTCAAAACCGCTTCGTTGGCGCCGCCGTGAGCCGGTCCCCACAACGCCGCTATGCCCGCTGCCACGCAGGCATAAGGATTGGCGCCGGTACTGCCCGCCATGCGCACCGTCGAGGTACTGGCATTTTGCTCGTGGTCGGCATGCAGAATAAACAACAGATTCAGCGCTTGGACCAGATTGGGATCGATGTAATGTTCCTGATCGATATAGTTTTGCGAGGAACGAGAGAACATCATATTCAGGAAGTTCTCGCAATAACTCAGATCCATACGGGGGTAAACAAAAGGTCGACCGATGGAATGCCGGTATGAAGCTGCGGCAATGGTGGGCATCTTGCCTATCAGCCGGGTCGCACAGATCATGCGGCTGGCAGGATCTTTAATGTTCAAATCGCTGTGATAAAACGCCGACAAGGACCCCACCACCCCCACCAACATCGCCATAGGGTGGGCATCGTAATGGAAACCATCAAAAAATTTGCGCAAAGCTTCGTGGATAATGGCCCTATCGCTGACTTCCTCATTAAAATCACGCAACTGCTCCGCATTGGGCAGTTCGCCATTCATCAGCAAATAAGCAACTTCAGTAAATTCGCAGTTTTCCGCTAATTGTTCGATAGGATAACCGCGATACAACAAAATCCCGTTATCACCATCAATGTATGTAATTTTGCTTTTGCAAGCAGCCGTGGCAATAAAGCCCGGATCGTAAGTAAAACACCCAAGATCTTTGTTTAAAGAGCGAATATCGACAGTATCTGCACCCAAAGACCCCTTCAACAACGGATATTCAACTTCTTTTCCGGTGGCGTTGTGCCTGACCAGTAAAGTATCGTTTGACATGGTTTCCTCAGTTTTCTGTTAGCAGAAGCTTAGCAGTTGAATTCGATTATCACACAGCGAATGTGATTAGGCCAACCGCTTGTGCCATGAACCATCTCAAGATTAAGCCATTAATGATTACCGCCTATGCCCAGAAAGGTTCAAGCCATTGTTCGGCTGGTTGATAAAAAACCGTCTAATTCAGAAAAAGCGTTATGCATCAGCCAAACACAGCAACATTTCTGTCAGATTTTGTAAGCAACTGACAGAGTGTCTGTTTCATTGTTACAAAGATAACCAAATACGTTAGTCACTGTTTCGCCCCTTTCCACTGGGCAGTCTACCGCAAAGCGTTGAAGTTACCGACTTAGCGAGAACTCAGAACCCAAGATTACTGATGGTTTAAATTTTGCTTTGCTGCTTGTAGACAATTCGATGGAGATTTAACAATGAACAAGATTGGAATTTTCTACGGCACCGAGAAAGGTATGACAGCGATGATGGCGCAGGTCATGTACCGAGTTTTGGGCGACGAAATTGCCAGCGAACCGGTGAATGTTAATCAAGCAACAGTAACGGAATTGCTTGGTTACAAAGCCTTGATTTTGGGAATGCCCAGTTACGGCGTCGGCGAAATACCCGGCAGAACCACCGGCAGCGAAGAAGGCAACTGGGAAGAGTTTTTATTCCGCCTGGATGAGGCGGATTTATCCGGAAAGCGGGTTGCCCTGTTTGGTTTGGGTAACCAACAAAAATACTACGCGCGCTTTGCCAGCTCATTAATTCATTTGTATCACCACGTTCGGTCTTATGGTGCCGAGGTGACCGGCACCTGGAGCACGGATGGCTATCACTTTACCCACTCCAGTTCGGTAGTCGATGGCAAGTTTGTCGGCCTGGTGCTGGATCATCACAACCAACCCGAGCTGACCAAAACCCGAGTTCTGGATTGGCTTGAGCAGGTAAAACCGGCATTGTTGGAAAAGCTGAATTGACTGTTCATTTGGCATTGAAACACTGCTGAGTAAATAGTTCCGCAGCTTAAGTGTCGCTACCGCGACAGCGGTTTAACCTTGCTCCCATGTCCGGCGTGAGCATCATGAAACGTAAACAATTTGCCTAGAAGTACGCCTTAACGTACGATCAAACTTTCGATCTTGTTTAAGGTGCAAATATGCAAACTTTAACTGCCAGTGAAGCTCGCGCGAACCTTTATCGCCTTATCGATCAAACCGCTGAATCGCACCAACCCATTGCCATCACCGGCAAACGCGCCAACGCGGTGTTACTCTCCGCCGATGATTGGTCGGCCATACAGGAAACCCTGTATTTGCTCAGCGTCCCCGGCATGCGCGAATCCATTTTAGAAGGCATGGCAACCAGTGCCGATGAATGCAGCAAGGAACTCGATTGGTGAGTTGGGAAATCATCTACACCAACCAAGCGCAGAAAGACGCCAAAAAGCTTGCGACTGCGGAACTGAAGGGCAAGGCATTACAGCTAATAGAGATTTTAAAAAACGATCCATTTCAAAATCCGCTGCCTTATGAAAAACTCATCGGCGACTTGGCCGGCGCTTATTCCCGGCGTATCAATATTCAGCATCGCTTGATTTATCAAGTTTTAAGCAACGAGAAACAAGTTAAGGTTTTTCGGCTGTGGAGTCATTACGAATAACGCTACTCCAGTTACATTTAAGGCACTAAAATTTAAGGGGTTCCTCAAGGGAAATAAGACCAGCGGGATTATTACAAAGTACTTGTTCCAAAATGCAGGATTTGCCGGCGCATGAATGAGCATCTTTCGCTAAGCGGTGCGCGTCACGATGTCCCCCCCTGAGCGCCAAGGTTCTTAAGCGACGCGGGAACGAGTGCAAAGCTTAAAGCATGCAAAAAACAAAATAGCAGAACTGAATAGCCCAAAACTAGCTGGTATTGGTACGTTGGCAGGAATGGGAGTCAGTAAATAAGCGATATTATCTGAGCTTTGAACAATAATCTGCCCGTTATTGTTGATGCCAAGAGCTAGTTCTAGATAACCGCTAGTTAAAGAAACCAAGGTGTTGAGATCGATAGGAGTTGTTGAACCGCTCTGCCATAAAGCAGCATGTCCCTGGCCTTCTAAGGTTTTTGCTCCGCCTACAACAACACCGAAGTCATTGACAGCATAAGCGATGCTCATATCTCCACCAAGTGTGCCGAGATTAATCGGTATAGTCGAGCCTGGCTGCCACAACCCGGCATGATTAACGCCGGAATCAAAAGATGCAACACCAACAATTTGACCAATACTGTTGATGTCGTTGGCCCAACTGGATTTGCCAAGATTAATTTCTGTATTTGCTCCGGGTTGCCATAATGCAGCGTGAATGTCTGAAGTGCCGTGTGATACATAACCGACAATTTGACCAACGTCATTAATGGCATTTGCAACACTACTGTGTACCATCGGAATATTGAGATAGCTTGGCGTCGTTGAACCGGTTTGCCACTGCGTGGCTCGGGCGGGAACTATTGACTCATAACCCACGATTTGTCCGTTATTGTTTATGTCGTTGGCGAAGCTACTCAAATCAACTAGGTTGGTTAGAGCGATTGCAGTGGTTGAACCGGGTTCCCAAAATACTGCATGGCTATCTCTACCAGTACTAGCAGAACCCACTATTTGGCCATTGTTGTTAATGTCATATGCAAAACTTGAGCTGCCGCCCAATGTTCCTAGATCAATAGGCATTTTTACACCTGGCTGCCATAAAACTGCATGGCTTGATTGCTCGCCATATAGAGAAGCAAGGCCTACGACCTGCCCATGGTCGTTGATTCCGTAGGCACGACTAACGTTACCACCTAACGTGTTCAATTGAGTTGCTATAAAACTGTTCGCCTGGCTAGTGATGGAAAAGACTGATAAACCAAAAACTGCTGAAGAAAAAATGAGCTTTTTATCAACTTTAAAACACATTAACGCCGCCTCCTAAAAACTTAACCCGCTTAAGGTGGAAGCCGATAGGCGTTCCGCCGAATGATAGCCATCAAATTTGGCGGATCGTCTAACGACATCCGCCCTAACCTACCGCCAAATAAACTCCGCAAATATTAGCTGGGTTTCGAATTTCGCGACGGGGTTTTCTCCCGTATGCCGCGCCGAGCACCGGAGGGTTTGGACGGATCGGCCCGTGAGGGGCGATGCAGGGATGCATCGCGTTTTCCGCAGGGGCTGGGATGCCCCTTCGGAAAACCCCGTTCAAAGCCTTCGGCGCGCAGGATAAAAGCGGCATCCGGGTCGCCTTTTCTTTGGATACTTTCTTTTGGCGACGCAAAAGAAAGTATCTCGGTTGTCGGTCCGAGAACCGACTTCAAAACACCCGTCGCGACAGCGACACCTCTTATTAACCCAGCCCTTAAATTTCCTATGGCCGTCATTACCGCGAAAGCGGGAGCCTAGCAGCTATACTGGATTCCCGCCTTCGCGGGAATGACGAATTTAGGGAATTTAAGGACCTGATTGATAGAGAAAAACTTTAAACATACTGCCCCGCACACCACCCCGAAGCCCAAGCCCACTGAAAGTTATATCCGCCCAGCCACCCGGTGACATCCAACACTTCCCCAACAAAATACAACCCCGACACTTGCAAGCTCTGCATGGTTTTCGAGGAAATCGCATCGCAATCCACGCCCCCCACGGTTACTTCGGCAGTACGATAGCCTTCGGTGGCATTGGGTTTGATCGTCCAGTGGTGCAGATTTTCCGCGATCACGTTCAGATCTTTGTCCGCGCAATTGGCGACGGTAATATCTAGCTGCCGCTCGTCCAATAAGGCTTGTAACAAGCGTTTGGGTAAGTAGTCGGCCAGTAAATTTTGGATTTTTAACTTGCTACCTTGCCGCCGCTTTTCTTTCAATATCTCCGCCAGATCCATATCCGGCAATAAGTCCACATGCAGCGCTTCGCCGGGATGCCAATACGAGGAAATTTGCAGGATTGCCGGCCCACTTAAACCTCGATGGGTGAATAAAATATTTTCTTTGAACGACTGCTGATGATTGCTTACCCGGCAAGGCACGGCGATACCGGTCAGCGGGGTAAAGCGCTGTGAGTCCTCCGGTTGCAGCGTTAACGGCACCAAACCGGCTCGGGTCGGCCAAACTTTGATGCCGAATTGTTCCGCGACTTTATAACCAAACGGCGTGGCGCCCATTTTCGGTATCGATAAGCCGCCGCTGGCAATGACCAAGGCTGATGCAGACATCACACTGCTACTGGTGTGCAGTAAAAAATCGCCGTCGCCGCGTTTCTCCAATCGCTCCACCCGACAATTTAACGCCAGCGTCACGCCAACTTGCCCGCATTCTTTTAACAGCGCATCCAAAATATCCTTGGCGCTGTTGTCACAAAACAATTGCCCGTGCAAGCGTTCGTGAAACGGTATTTGGTGGCGCTGCACAAAACTCAAAAAATCCCACTGCGTGAAGCGGCTAAGCGCCGACTTGCAAAAATGCGGATTATTGGAAATGTAATTTTCCGGGGCTATGCTGTAGTTGGTGAAATTGCAACGGCCGCCACCGGACATCAGTATCTTTTTGCCCGGCTTGTTGGCATGTTCCACTATCTTCACCCGCCGGCCGCGCTTGGCGGCTTCGATAGCGCACATTAAGCCGGACGCGCCGGCTCCGACGATGATGACATCAAATTTATCCATGGCGCGTAACTTGTAATGACTCAAAAAAATAGGTAAAAAGTGGGGTATTCTAACCGCAATACCCGGCATCACGAGACGCCGACAAGCTACTCAAGGCGTTTCCCGCAGCCATCATTTAACTTCAACACTTCGACAAGGCCATAATGACTCCAAAATACAGCTATTCATTCAATACGGGCGACGGCAAAAACAAGGCATTACTGGGCGGCAAAGGCGCAAACCTGTGCGAAATGACGCAAATGGGCTTTAACGTACCGCCAGGCTTTGTCATCACTACCCAAACCTGTCTGACTTACCTGGAAAACAAACAGTTACCCGTCGATCTGATGGATGAAGTTCGTCAGCAAATCGCCGAAATCGAGCAACTGAGCGGTAAATCGTTTGGCGGCGCCAACGACCCGCTACTGGTTTCGGTACGTTCCGGCTCGGCCATCTCGATGCCGGGCATGATGGACACCATTCTGAACTTGGGCTTGAACAAGCAAACCCTGGCCGGCTTGATCGAAATGACCGACGACCCGCGCTTTGCTTACGATGCCTATCGCCGCTTCATCCAATTATTCGGCAAGGTAGCGCTGGGTATCGACGACGAAAAATTCGACGTCCATTTCAACAACGTCAAGCGTGCAGCCGGCATCAAAGCCGACGTGGCATTGACTGCCGACCAACTACAGGAAATCAGCGAACTGTTCCTGACCGTCGTCCACGAAGAAACCGGCCGGCCATTTCCGGAAGACGTTTACCAACAATTGGAAATCGCCATTCGTGCGGTCTTTAACTCCTGGCTGGGAAAACGTGCGGTCGATTACCGCCGCGAGTTTCACATCACCCCGGACATTGCCAACGGCACCGCCGTCAATATCGTCACCATGGTATTCGGCAATATGGGCGACGACTGCGCCACCGGCGTCGGTTTCACTCGTAATCCCGGCACAGGTGTCAACGAGATGTACGGCGAATACCTGGTCAACGCCCAAGGCGAAGACGTGGTCGCCGGCATTCGTACCCCCAAACCGGTCCATGAAATGGCGAAGGAAATGCCCGAGCAATACCGGCAACTGGTGGAGCTGCGCAATAAACTGGAAGCGCATTATCACGAAGTGCAGGATTACGAGTACACCATAGAGCGCGGCATTCTGTATTGTTTGCAAACCCGAAACGGCAAAATGAACGCGACCGCGATGGTGAAAACCTCCATCGATATGGTGGCGGAAGGCCTGATAAGCAAAGAACAAGCGCTGCTGCGGATCAATCCCGACATGCTGGAACAATTGCTGCATCCGCAATTGGCCCCCAATCACGAGGTCAAAGCCATTGCCCAAGGCCTGCCGGCTTCCCCCGGCGCCGCGTGTGGCCATTGCGTATTCGACGCGGACACCGCCGTTCGACTGGGTAAAACCGGCCAAGACTTGATTTTGCTACGCGAAGAAACCAAACCGGAAGACATCCACGGCTTTTTCGCTGCACAAGGCATCTTAACCAGCCGCGGCGGCAAAACCTCGCACGCTGCGGTGGTGGCGCGCGGCATGGGTAAAGCCTGCGTGGCTGGGGCTGAAGACATCAAAGTCGATGTCCGCGCCCGCTTGGCTATCGTCGGCGACATCCATATCAAGGAAGGCGACCTGATTACGATAGACGGCAGCAACGGCAATATCTATTTGGGCCGGATCCCCACCATTCCGCCCTCATTCTCTGAGGAATTAAAAACCTTGCTGGGCTGGGCCGACAGCATAGCCCGCTTGCGTGTGCATGCTAATGTCGACACGCCGGAAACCGCGAGACTGGCGGTCAGCTACGGCGCCAAAGGTGTAGGTTTGTGCCGTACCGAACGCATGTTTAACGCCGCCGACCGTTTACCCTTAGTGGTAGACATGATTCTGGCGCACAACACCGAAGAACGCGAGGCGGCTTTAGCCAAACTGTTCCCGATTCAACGCGATGACTTCCAACAGTTGTTCGAAGCCATGTCGCCGCACCCGGTTACCGTGCGTTTGCTGGATCCGCCTATGCACGAGTTTTTGCCCAATGAGCACCAATTGATTGATGAGCTGGATGCGCTGAAACACTACCTGACCATCGTCAAAGGCCAACGGGTCACGCTGGATACGCTGGCGCACCCGGCGGAAATGCCGGCACCGTTCAATATGCTCAACGAAGACGTGATTTTAGAAGCAATCAGCAAAAAACAAATGATGCTGGACAAAGTGCTGGAGCTGTACGAAGTTAACCCAATGCTGGGTCATCGCGGCGTCAGGCTGGGTATGAGCTATCCGGAAATCTACAAAATGCAGATCCGTTCAATTCTGGAAGCGGCGGCATTGTGCGTGAAACAACGGATTCCGGTCGAACCGGAAATCATGGTGCCGCAGGTGATCACCGCACAGGAATTGAAAACCGTGAAAACCTATGTCGACGAGATTCAAGCTGAAGTGGAAGCGCAATACAAACTCAAGCTCAACTTCAAGTTCGGCACAATGATTGAAACAGTGCGGGCATGTACCCGTGCCGACCGTCTGGCCGCGACGGCTGCTTTCTTTTCATTCGGCACCAACGATTTAACCCAGGCCACGTTCTCGTTCTCCCGCGAGGATGCCGAGAACAAATTCTTACCGCTGTACGAAGAATCAGGCCTGCTGGAAGACAACCCCTTCGAAACGCTGGATATTGAGGGCTTGGGCAAACTGATGAAAATGGCCGTGGAACTGGGTCGTCAGCAGCGCCCGGATTTGAAAATAGGCATTTGCGGCGAACACGGCGGCCATCCGCGTTCGATTAAATTCGTTCACGACCTAGGCTTGAACTATGTATCGTGTTCCGCGCCGCGCATTCCCGTGGCTCGCTTGGCAGCCGCTCATGCCAAACTATTGGAAAAATATTCGTAACTGACATGGCCAGGGCCGGTCAAACACCGGCCCTGGCCATCGTTTCAAACCCGGCGTTTGCCAACCCGGTTTCTACCGGTGGCCTTGGCATCGTATAGCGCCTGATCCGCAGCGTGCAGCAGGCTTTCGAAAGACAGGTCGTCACTCGGAACGATACTGGCAACGCCAAGACTGATAGTCACAAATTCGGAAATTTTGGAAGCCGGATGCGGCAGACGCATATTCTCGACGGCTTTACGCAGAATTTCGGCCAACACCATGATTTGTTCGGCATCGCAGGCCGCGACCACGCAAAACTCTTCGCCACCGTAACGTGCAATCAAATCGCCCGGCCTTCTAAAGAAACGCTTCAAGGTTTTAGCCACTTGCCGCAAACAATGATCGCCCTCGATATGTCCGAGATTGTCGTTGTATAGCTTGAAGAAATCGATGTCTATCATGATCATCGAGATAGGATATTTATGCCGCAAGGCGCGCTTCCACTCCCTTTTTACAAAGGCATCGTAGTAACGGCGATTGGGTAGCAAGGTCAACGAATCCAGATACGCCAGTTGCATACGGCTTTTGGCTTTATCCAGGCGCAGGCTTAGTCTGGCTTGCGCCAAATAAGACAACAGCAATACGATCAAACCGATAACTGCCACAATTGCATGGGTGATTGTCAAATGCTCCAGACGCTCGCTCACAAAAGCATCGATACTGGCACTGGGAATACTGACACTAATACCGCCGCGAATTTCGCCCTCTTTATAGCCTTGCCGCTGATGGCAAACGAGGCAACTTTGATCGACATGCAGCGGCGCCATGTAACGATAAAAAGATTGCCCGTTGATAGTGCCGATACTGCTCACACTTTTTTGACCTTGCTGGAACGCCAACAATGCCTCTGCTTCCCATTGGTCCGGCCGATTTTCCGGGCGAATCGGATTAAAACCGGTAATATGAAAGGCAATATCCGATTCGTCACCCATTTCCGAGAGCTGCCGAGTCATATAAGCTGGATTAATTAAAGTCAGGTGCTTGCCATCGGTGGTCTCTACATCGCGATGAGGAACTTCCAGGTAAGGATTGGGCTGAGTACTCTCGGTGATAGGCACGTAAACGCCGCCGTGCAACGCATTCCATTTTCTGATCAAGACGATATGATCGAAAAACATCTCGGCTTGGCGCGTGGCAATTTTTTGCGCGTACTGTTTGGTATCCGTGACTTGCTGGTAAAGGTTCAGGCTAATCAACAAAATCCATAGCACTGCATAAACCAGGAATGTAATCCTTCTCATTTATTGCCTCAAAATTACTTATAGCCGCTCGCAAAAGTCCGCCGAGAAACCGCCAAACAACCATACTATGGCGCTTAACCGCGCGCCTTAAAAAAACACAAAATTTATTTGGTAATCCGATTTGAAATGGGTTGTTTATGCTGGCACTATAACTTACCGCATCGACAAAATGAATGAACCCAATCACCCTTTGCAAAATGACCGACCAAGCAATTTTCCCGGCACCAGAGCATGACCATAACGTATGCATCCACAGGGCGATAAGTGTAGCCGAACAACTTTGCTTAACGCGCGGCGTACAACTGACCCCCATCCGCCACAAGATTTTGGAGCTGATCTGGAACAGTCATAAGGCCGTTAAAGCCTACGACTTGCTGGATCAAATCAGGCCGGTAAACGACGCCGCAAAACCCTCGACAGTCTACCGGGCCTTGGATTTTCTGTTGGAACAAGGCCTGATTCATCGGGTGGAGAGTTTAAATGCGTTCGTCGGCTGTCACTGCTCCGGCACCCAACACGATCAACTACTGTTAATCTGCACCGCGTGCCATACGGTTCAGGAGCGCGCCGCGCCTTCGGTACTCAGCGCATTATCCAAAGAACTTGGCGATGCCGGCTTCGTACCGCAGCGTAAAACCATTGAAATTCACGGCTTGTGTAAAACCTGCCACCCCGCCACCAACACGGCTGAAGAACAGGCTATTCAATAACCCGCCAAACATTGACCTAGATCAACGCTTGTTCCCAATAAAACTTTATATTAAGCCCATGTCACGCGATTTCCTACCGTTGACATGATCCTCTTGAAAGATAGATGCTTCGGCGGGCGAGTTCTCTCTCCCGCCTTTTTTTTGCGATATTATCCTCTATAATCGCCGCCCTACCCGACACATCTATCCCCGGCATGCTTACCGACAGTCAAAAAGCTATTCTTTTGAAGACCACGCTAAGTTCGAACGATCTTGGTGAGAATCGTTTTTGCGAATTGTGCACACACGCGGATTTGCTGCATACCGTGACGGACAGTGAATTAGTGACGTTCCTGGAGATTGCCAACGCTTTGTATCGCGGCGGCGAACCGATTATCAGCGATGCCGATTACGACTTCGTTTATCTGGCAGAACTGAAAAAACGTCAGCCCGAGCATCCGCTGCTGCACACAGTCGAGCCGGAACCCGCTTTCGCGGGTAAAACCGTCGATCTGCCAACCGTGATGCTCTCCACCGACAAAGCCTACAGCCGCGACGAGGTGGAACGCTGGGCCGGCCGCATCGAAAAAGCCGCACTTGAGCTAGATAAAAACTTTGCCGAGCTGATCTTTAAGGTTACCCCCAAGCTCGATGGTTACGCTGCCTATGACGACGGCCGGATGCTATATACCCGCGGCGACGGCCGCAAAGGTACCGACATCACCCGCGTATTCGAACGCGGCTTGCAAGTCGCCAATCAAGACCAGCGAGGCCTGGGCGCCGGCGAAATTGTGGTCAGCCGCAGTTATTTCGACGCCAATCTGGCCGAGTTTTTTGATAACGCCCGTAACTTCCAGGCCAGCGTGATCAAAGAAAAGGAACTGGACGAGCACGCCGAACGCGCCATCGCCGATCATGCGGCGGTGTTTTATCCGTTTGCTATATTGCCTTGCTGGGAGGGAGTCTGGCAGGACCTGATCGACAACTTCGAAACCATCGTCAAAGACATCTGGCATAAGTTGGATTACGACGTTGACGGCGTGATTCTGGAAATCGTCGACGAGCAACTCAAACAAGCGATGGGCGCCACCCGCCACCATCACCGCTGGCAGCTGGCTTACAAAGAAAACCTGGAAACCGCAGAAGTCACCGTCATCGGCGTCACGCCGCAAACCTCGCGCTCCGGCCGCATCACCCCGGTCGCCGAGTTGGAACCGGTGCGCCTTAGCGGCGCCCTGCTCTCCAGAGCCACCGCCCATCATTACAAAATGGTGCAGGATAAAGGCATAGGCCCAGGTGCGCTGATCCGCTTGGCTCGCTCCGGCGAAGTGATCCCCAAAATCGAGGCCGTGCTGCGTCCGGCCGAGCCGGAAGTACCTAGTGCCTGCCCCAGCTGCGGCCACGAATTGATTTGGGACAACGACTATTTAGTCTGCCCCAACAACCTGGAATGCCCGGCGCAAATCAGCAACAGCATGGAACATTTCTTCCGGGTGCTGAAAAACAACGACGGCTTCGGGGCTGCGACCATCAAGAAGCTTTACGAAAACGAAATCCGAAGCGTCGACCAGATTTACGCCTTAACCGCCGCAGAATTCGAAAACATGGGCTTCGGCCCCAAGCAATCGCAAAACCTGGTCGATCAATTGCTGCGCAGCCGCAACGAAGCCATCGAAGACTGGCGTTTTCTGTCCGCGTTTGGGGTATTTCGAATGGGTCTGGGCAACTGCGAACGGCTGCTGGCACATTATGCGTTGCCGGAGATTTTCAATCTCAGCGAAGCGGACATCGTCGCTATCGAGGGCTTTGCGGAAAAAACCGCCGCGGTAATCACTGAAGGCTTTGGCAAAATCAAACCTTTATTCGACAGCCTGATGGCGCTAGGTTTTACTCTGATATCAACGCAAAACCAAGCTACCGACAACGCCCATCCGCTAGCCGGCAAAACCTTGGTGTTCACCGGCACCCTACACAGCGGCAGCCGCGACGACTTGAGCAAACTAGCCAAAGCAAAAGGCGCTAAAGTCGGTAGCTCGGTGTCGGCGAAAACCGACTATCTGGTCGCTGGCGACAATGTCGGCGCCAATAAAACCAACGCCGCTCGCGAGAAAGGCGTCAGCGTCATCAGCGAACAAGAGTTTCTAGCCTTGCTGAATGGAGACGGCTTATGAGCCGCAACCGCCCGGTGGTAGTCTGTTTTTCCGGCCACGATCCCAGCGGTGGCGCCGGTGTGCAAGCCGACATCGAAGCTATCATCAGCCACCAATGCCATGCGGCTAGTGTGATTACGGCGTTAACCGAACAGGACAGCCGCAACGTCAAGACGCTGATTCCGCAACAGCCGGAGGACATTCTCACTCAGGCAAAAACCCTGTTGGCCGATTTTAAAGTCTCCGCATTCAAAATCGGTTTGATTGGCGACGCCGCTGTAGCCGAAGCGATTGCGCAAATTTTGCGGCAACATCCGGCTATTCCGGTGGTACTGGACCCGGTACTGGCGGCGGGCGGCGGCACCGAATTGGCCGGCCAGCAATTAATTGATGTCATCGTCGAACAACTGCTGCCGTTGACCACCTTATTGACGCCCAACAGCGAGGAAGCCCGCCGTCTGTCCGGGCAAAACGATTTGGGCGACTGCGGCCGTTTCTTGCAGGGCAAAGGCGCCGAATACGTGCTAATCACCGGCACCCACGAAAGCTCGGAACTGGTACATAACCGTTTGTATATGCCCGACAATCTCAATGAAACCTTTAACTGGGAACGTCTGCCGCACAGCTATCACGGCTCGGGCTGCACGCTGGCCAGCGCCAGCGCCGCGCTGCTGGCGCAAGGTCTGGATGTATTTACCGCTGTCAGCGAAGCTCAGGAATTTACTTGGCAGTCGCTGGCCGCCGCCTACCGTCCGGGACAAGGTCAATACAACCCCGACCGGCTGTTTTGGGTAGAAGCATGAAATTTCCGCGTCACGGTTTGTACGCCATCACCCAGCCCGAAAACAAAACGATTTCCCAAATTGTAAAAGACGTCGAAGCGGCCTTGCGCGGCGGTGCCAGAGTGATTCAATACCGCGACAAAAATCCGCTGGATGCGCCGCAATTAGCGAGGCTTTTGTTGAAAGTTTGCCATGCTTACGATGCTCCGCTATTGATTAACGATAGCGTCGAGTTGGCGATGAGTGTCGGTGCTGACGGTGTGCATCTAGGTCGCGACGATGGCGAAATCGCCACAGCGCGGCGCCTATTGGGTCCGGACGCCATCATTGGGGTATCGTGTTATAACGATGCGGAAAAAGCACAGAACATGGCCGCAGCCGGTGCGGATTACGTCGCATTCGGCCGCTTCTTCCCGTCGGGATCGAAGCCGTTGGCTGCGCCCGCCGAGATTGCCAGCTTGGTCCGAGCCAAACAATCGGTAAACGTGCCCATAGTCGCTATCGGCGGCATTCTGCCCGAAAACGGTGGAACTTTATTGGCGGCGGGCGCAGACTTATTGGCGGTGATAGGCGGCGTATTTGACCATGAACCGGAAGCGGCCGCGCGCGCCTATCAAGCCTTATTCAACCCTCAAGCGGAGTAAATAACATGCCAGAACATGTCTATCAAAAAGTCGAACTAACCGGCTCATCCAGCCTAGGCATCCAACAAGCCATCGAGAACGCCGTCGCCAAAGCCGGCGAAACCATCCAAAACATGCGTTGGTTTGAAGTGGTAGAAACCCGCGGCCATATCGATAACGGCAAGGTCGCGCATTGGCAGGTCACCATTAAAGTGGGTTACACGCTGCCGCACTAGGCGATTAGACGCCGCTAAAGCGAATATAACGCCTTAGCGGCGAGCCGGCAGCCCAGACGAAAGCCTCGGTGTAGTAATGCATCAAGGCCAAATATCCAAGAAAACCCAAGGTGACGGCCTTATAAATTTGCGTGGAAAACAGGGTTTGCAGCAATAAATTGACCAGATCGTCGCCATAAGCCTGTAACAGGTAGGTCAACACAAACGACAGCAGCGGCAATACCAGCCAAACGGGTAATCGAATCGCCGTTGCAGCTCGGAACAAATTATTCTGCGGCTGTTCGCTGTGGCGATTCACATCGTGAGTCACGTAAAAACTATAAGCGGTGATGTCGTGCACCAAGCGCGGCATCAAGATCGCCAAGAAATAGTATTGCTGGCTGTAAACATACCAACTGCTAACGACCAGCAGTGTGTTGGCCCACAAAAAATAGATACCCAAGCGGCTGGGCACGTAACGTTGGCAAAACACCGTGCTGATAACCAAAGCCGTCGTCAGCACGCTGGCAATTTGCAACACCAACGCCGCTTGTTCAGGCTCCAGGCTATTTTTTAAAAATATCCCCATGTAGATAAAAATCCCTGCACTAACGCTGAGCCACAATTGCAGATAAAACGCCCAATTAGGCAAACGACACACTGCCTTGGCGATACCCTGCTGTTGCTTCAAAACGTGATATACCGTCCAGCAAGCGGTAATGATGTATAGCGCACGATATGGAATAAACAGACTGCCGATACCGAAAAACACCATGATAAACAAAGTCATGGCGATTAATTTGCCTTTAAAGGCTTGCAGATAGTCCTGATGACTGACCAACAATAGGTTACTAGCGACGATATGCGGAGTACCGAACAAAATTTGAAACAACAAAAAATGGGTCGGGCTACTGGGCAGCATATCGCGTAATGCGAAATTGAAGCCGAATTCGTCTAGCCAAAGAACCAATAAACACAGCGGCACAATGGCGTACAAACTCAGTAAAAAGCGGAAAGACACCGCCAGTTTATTGCTACTTTTTTGCTCGGGGAATGAAATGATCTGCGCAACCACGGTGCCACCTTGTTATTATTTTTTAGGCAGCGGCTATTATCACCATTTTGGGTAATGACTCAATATCTATCTGATTTTTAACTGGTAACACGACAGGGAATATTACTTGCGCTTGCCGTGCAAACCACCCGTATGGATTGCCACTATTCGCTGCCCAGCGGGAAAATACCCCTTCCGAATTAAATCGTAGAGCGCAAACAATAATTTTCCGGTGTAGATCGGTTCCAGCTCGATACCGTGTTGCCGTTGAAAATCCTGCATAAACGCCAACAAAGCCGGCGTCGTTTTGGCGAAACCGCCGAAATGGTAATCCACTAAAATTCGGCAGTCCGCATGACTGTTCATTCCCTGTTTATTCAGCAATTGCTCGACATCGTTGATTAGAAAGTCGCCACCCTTCAGCGCTGCCACACCGATAGCCTGTTGATTTAGCGGCGAGGTAAGCAAACCTGCCAAAGTGGTGCCCGTGCCGCAGGCAACGGCCAGCGTATCAAAGCCGACGTCAATTTCATCGACCAGTTCGGCAACGCCTTGCAAAGCCAAGTCTGTAGCTCCGCCTTCCGGCAACCAATATTGGCCGGCCTGCAGTTCAGGTAAGCTGTCGTGACCTTTGTAGTCGCGCAATTGCCTGTAGTCGCTACGCGACACAAAACGCAGCTCCATGCCCCAATCAAGCAAATCATGCAGCGTGGCATTAAGTTGCGTGGGCCGCTCGCCGCGAATATAGCCTATGGTTTTCAGCCCCAAGGCTTTACCGGTAAAAGCCAGGGCGTGTAAATGATTGGAATAGGCGCCGCCCATGCTGACGATACTGTCGGCGCCATTGTGTAAGGCCTGATTGAGGATATATTTGAGCTTGCGCCATTTATTGCCGGAGATAATCGGATGTAGCAAGTCATCGCGCTTGATCCACAACTCCAACTGTCGGTTGGTTAACTCTGGGTCGTTGATCTTAGTCAGCGGCGATACCGCCAATTTAGCCTGCAATACCTGCAAACGCAGATCTAGATCTAGATCTATCACTGCGCCAGCTTGATGGCCCACGCCACATCCGCTGCCTGCCGGTTGGCTTTGACATCATGAACCCGAAACATTTGTACCCCCGCCATCACCCCTAACGCCGTGGTCACGGCTGTCGCGGTAACCAACTCTGCGGGTTCGCTGACATTGCAGATGCTACCCATGAAGCGCTTGCGGCTGGTTCCCAATAACACGGGATAACCCAAGTCGACGAAGCGGGATAAATGCGCCAACAGATCGATATTGTCCTGTTTGCCTTTGCCAAAACCGATCCCTGGATCTATCGCGATGTTTTCCGGCAACACGCCTGCCGCCAATGCTTCTGAAATGCGTTGTTGCAAAGCGGTGAGTACCTCGGTCAACACGTCGTCGTAATGCGGCCTATCTTGCATGGTTTTGGGCGTGCCCTGCATATGCATCAGGATGATGGGAAGTTGCGTTGTTGCCGCAAAAGCCAACATCTTAGGGTCGCCTTGGCCGGCCGAGACATCGTTGATGATACTCGCCCCCGCCGTCACCGCTGCTGCTGCAACCTGGCTTAAGGTGGTATCTATACTGATTTGAACTTGGGGATTGTTCGCACGGATCGCGTTAATCACCGGCACCACTCGGCGAATTTGCTCATCCGCCATAACGGGATCGGAGCCAGGCCGCGTCGACTCACCGCCGACATCGATAATATCGGCGCCTTCAGCGATCATTTTTTCAGCTTGAGCTATCGCTGCAGCCACGCCAGTAAATTTGCCGCCATCGGAAAAACTATCGGGAGTGACATTGAGTATCCCCATCAGTTGGGGAGCGTGGATAGCATTGAACATGTTTGAAAACTCCTCGATAGCCGCAAACGTGTAGTTTACCGTTGTCGAGTCGTTTTTAGAATTTACCGGCTGCCGTTTTGCCTTACCGATAACGGTGCCACCCCGCCGGGAGGCAGGATGGCACTCAATCGTTAAACTCTGAGCAGAGCTTTGGCAAGTTTTTCTGAAAGCTGTTCTTCAACAAATTGCGGTTCGTTGGGTGGATACAATTCCACTTCATCGATTTCGAACCCGTATTCCTTACCCAATAACAATAGCTCCTTGATTTTGAGACAGGCTTTCAGCTTTTCTTTCAAGCCCTCATCGCTTTTGGATTTTTCAGAAAACTCTTTGATAACCTTGATTGACATTGATAACTCCGTGATAACTCTGAAAGATGGATTAAATCCAATCTCTCCTAAGCAAAAAATCGGCCATATCTATATGACCGTTATTTTTCATGCGGTTCATGGCGTTACAAATCAACAAACCCGGCAACAATCGCGTCTATTCACACACAATTCATAAGAAATTTGTCGGGTATACGACAATTGTCTGCTCTATCAAGCAACAATTCGCAACGAGGATTTTGGCTTAATCTTGCGCCGCCACCGTGCGGTAAGCAGAATGATAGTAAAGCAAAGGCTCGCCTTCCCGGCAAACCACGCTATCGACTTCACCGATAATCACCCAGTGGCTACCGGCCTGAACTTGTTGCACTACCCGACACTCCAGTGCCGCCAGAGCTTCGCTCAAAATAGGCGCGCCATTTTCACCGGCTTGCCAGGCGATACTGGCAAAACGCTGTTCTTGGGTGGTACTGCCGGCAAATTGATTGGAAACGTCTTCTTGTGCACTATTCAGAATATTCACGGCGAAGCGGCGGCTTTCTAACAGCGCAGCGCCGGTATCGGTCGCTTGGTTGAGGCAGACCAATATTTGCGGCGGCTCCACGGACACGCTGCTAAACGCCGTGGCGGTCATGCCTCGGGGCTGATTATCGCGCCCTTGGGTTGTCACCACTGTCACACCGCTGGCCCATAATTTCAGGGCATTTTTAAATTCTTTGGCTTCAACGCTCATAATTTTCTCTTAGATCCAATAGCGATAACACGGCATAGTCGTCTGATTGTGACATCAGTTTTTGGGACGCATGTGCGGGAACAACAGCACGTCGCGAATGCTCGGTGAGTTGGTAAACAGCATCACCAAACGGTCGATACCAATGCCCTCGCCCGCGGTCGGCGGCATACCATGCTCCAGCGCGGTAATGTAGTCGGCATCGAAATGCATGGCTTCGTTGTCGCCGGCTTCTTTTTCCTCGACCTGTTTCTGGAAACGCTCGGCTTGGTCCTCAGCATCGTTCAACTCGGTAAAGCCGTTGGCAATCTCGCGGCCGCCGACGAAGAATTCGAAACGGTCGGTGACATGCGGATCGTTGTCGTTACGGCGTGCCAACGGCGACACTTCCACCGGGTAAGCAGTGATAAAGGTCGGATTCATCAAACGGTGTTCGACGGTTTTTTCGAAAATCTCGATCTGTACCTTGCCCAAGCCATAACTGTCTTTCACCGGAATCTTTAAATTCTCGGCAACTTTCACGGCCGCTTCCCGAGTCGTCAGATCAGCCAAAGTCAATTCGGGGTTGAAATGCAAAATCGACTCCAACACTGTCATCCGCGCGAACGGTTTGCCGAAATCGTATTGATCACCTTGATATTCAATAACGCTATTACCTACCACATCTTCGGCTATGCCTTTCAGCATCGCTTCGGTCAGGTCCATCAAATCGCCGTATTCGGCGTAGGCTTGGTAGAACTCCATCATCGTGAATTCGGGGTTGTGGCGGGTCGACAAACCTTCATTGCGGAAGTTACGATTGATCTCGAACACCCGCTCGAAGCCGCCGACCACCAGCCTTTTCAGGTACAGTTCCGGTGCGATACGCAGATACAGCTCCATATCCAACGCATTATGGAAGGTAGTGAACGGTCTTGCAGTCGCGCCGCCGGGGATGACTTGCATCATCGGCGTTTCTACTTCCAGGAAGTCGCGCGCAATCAAAAACTCGCGGATGTAATTGACGATTTTCGAACGCATCAGAAAGGTTTTGCGCGTCTCGTCGCTCATGATCAAATCCAGATAACGCTGACGGTATTTGATCTCTTGATCGGCGATACCGTGGAATTTTTCCGGCAGCGGCCGTAAGGCTTTGGTCAGCAGTCGAATGTCATCGACTTTGACGCTGAGTTCGCCGACCTTGGTTTTGAATAAGATGCCTTCCGCACCGATAATGTCGCCGATATCCCACTTCTTGAACTGGTCGTTGTAAACCCCTTCCGGCAGATTATCGCGCGCGACATAGACCTGTATCTGTCCGGACATATCCTGTAAATGGCAGAAACTGGCTTTGCCCATGATACGCCGCGTCATCATCCGCCCGGCGATCTTCACCCGAATCGGTTCGGCTAATAATTCCTCTTCGGATTTATCGCCATATTCGGCCAGCAATTCGCCGGCCACCACATTACGCCGAAAATCGGTCGGAAATGCGATACCTTCTTCGCGTAGTGCGTTTAGTTTTTCGCGGCGTTGTTTGATCTGTTCTTGTTCGTCGTGTTCGAGTTCTGACATTTTCAAAAATTATTAATAGAGATAAATTAGGCTTAAATTTAGCGACTTAAGGGCAACAACCTTACTCTTTCGCGCAATTCGTCGGCAACGATCAAAGCACCATTATCAAGCTCCGTTTTGAAGCGGTGCAACAATTCAATAGCTCTCGGTCCGAGCACTTGTGGTGAAATATTTTGGGTACGAATTTGAAACACGCTCGGTGCTTCCACACCGGTCAACGCTAACAGCGCGCCAAAATCCAAATCGTGGGTAAATACCACGACTTCATTTTCCCTGGCCCATTTAAATAACTGAACGTCTGGAGCATCCGCAGGGCCGACTGTGGACCAGTGTACGGAATCGAACCCTGCTTGGTTTAGCACACCTGTCCAAGCAGGGGATAAATTCATGTCCAATAATATTTTCACGCGGCATTCAATGGTAACTCAATCTCCTCGGCTCTCCACGCGGCGAAACGAAGGGCTTCCGTAACATCATCGGCTTCCAAATAAGGGTACAACTCCAGTATCTGTTCGGTCGAATAGCCACTGGCCACCAAACCAACAAGCATTCCCGCTGTCACCCTTAGTCCTCGCAGACAGGGTTTTCCGCCCATCACCGTAGCGTCAAACGTAATCCGTGAAAAACCTTTCATAGTCCCTCCGACAGTAAATTCAGAGCTTGAAGTAAAGCGGGAGCGTTTCCCTATGATGCCCAGTGTGCGTCAATCAGTTTTAAGTAATGCTAGAATCGCAACAATTAGGCTTGCAAATGCTATCACCAAAGAAGCGATTGCGATTTTGTTGGATATTGTCGCTTGAGCTAAAGCACGCTCGGCCATGCGCCGACGTTCTTCTGCTCTAATCATTTCATGAACCCAAGGGTCTCCAGAATGCCCATACGCATCCACGAGTTCATGATCAGATAAAGATGAAAATTCGTTGTTATTTTGTGTCATTCAAACACACCACTCATGCTTTGGCGACGACGTAATTAATGATTATCAAACTTACAACCCGCTCTTCAAACTAGCCTCAATAAACTGATCCAGCGAGCCATCCAAAACCGCCTGGGTATTGCCGGTTTCGACATTGGTACGTAGGTCCTTGATGCGGGATTGATCCAATACGTAGGAGCGAATCTGGCTGCCCCAGCCGATGTCGGACTTGGAATCTTCAATCGCCTGCAAGCCTTCGCTACGTTTCAGCATTTCCATCTCGTACAGTTTGGCTTTTAGCTGCTTCATCGCCGTGTCTTTGTTTTTATGCTGCGACCTATCGCTTTGGCATTGGGTGACGATGCCGCTGGGACCGTGGGTAATCCGCACTGCGGATTCGGTTCGGTTGACGTGCTGACCACCTGCACCGCTGGCGCGGTAAACGTCGATACGCAAGTCGGCGGGATTAATGTCAATTTCCACATCGTCGTCGATTTCAGGTGAAACAAATACCGAGGCAAACGAAGTGTGGCGGCGGTTGCCGGAATCGAACGGCGATTTTCTCACCAAACGATGTACGCCGGTTTCGGTGCGCAGCCAGCCAAAGGCATACGGCCCTTCGAACTTGATAGTCGCGCTCTTGATGCCGGCCACGTCACCCGGCGATTCCTCGATTAATTCGGTCTTGAAGCCTTTCGCCTCGCCCCAACGCAAATACATGCGTTCGATCATGGATGCCCAATCCTGCGCCTCCGTACCACCGGAACCGGCCTGAATATCCAAAAACGCATTGTTTGGGTCCATTTCCCCGGCAAACATGCGTTGAAATTCCAACGCCGCGACTTTCTTTTCGTACTCTTCGAGATCGGCGGCCACGGTATCGACGGTATCCTCGTCGTTTTCTTCCACCGCCATCAACAGCAATTCTTCAGCGTCGGACAGGCCTTGTTCCAGCTCCAGGATGGTATTGACAATGCCTTCCAGCATCGCCCGTTCCTTGCCCATGGCTTGCGCTTGTTCCGGCTTATTCCAAATCGCCGGATCTTCCAGCTCGCGCAGCACTTCCACCAAACGCTCACTTTTTGTATCGAAATCCAGATAGCTTTTCAGACCGGCGCTACGCTCACGCAGGTCGGCTATCTTGTATTTAATGGGATTAATTTCTTGCATGAACTCTCAAAACCGAAACAGATACCCCAACGGGGCAGCATACGCCGGGCAACCCCGGCGATTAAAAGCCGGGGATTATAAACGATTAAGCGACAGGCTTGGGCTGATGGTTTTTCATAGCCCACACGATACAGCCAATGCCGGCCAGCACGAACGGCACACTGAGTAGCTGGCCGGTGGTGAACATCACCCCGGTGTCGTACATGGCTTGTTCGGTTTTAAAGTATTCCAGGACAAACCGCACGCTGAACAGCATGCTGATGAAACAGCCAAACACAAAACCGGGTTTATCCGCGTGTTTTTTATAAATCGCCAACGAAATCCCATAAATCAGCAAATAACACACTGCTTCGTATAGCTGTACCGGATGACGCGGCAGCGGATCGATCCGCGCAAACACCACGGCCCACGGTTGCTCTGACGGAATCCCTAAAATCTCGGAGTTGAAAAAATTGCCGATCCGGATCAGTGCACCGGCCAACGCGGTCGGGATACTGACCCGATCCAACAACCAGAAATAACTATCGCCGTATTTGCGCCGGTATAAATACAAGGCCAGAATGATACCAAGCGTCGCGCCGTGGCTGGCTAACCCGCCTTCCCAAACTGCCAAAATTTTCAACGGGTGAGACAAATAATAAGCAGGATCGTAGAGCATGGTATGACCCAGGCGCGCACCGACGATGGTGGCGATCACCATGTACCAAAGCAGCGTATCCAGCTCTTCAATGTTTTTGCCTTCGCGCTGGTAAATCCATTGCATAGTTAAAAAACTGCCGACAAAGCCGGATGCGAACATCAAGCCGTACCAACGGATTTTCAAGAAGCCGAAGTCGACGAGAATAGGGTCTATATTCCAGATGAAGTGTTCCATGATGATACGGGAGTTGTTACGGTTGAATCGCGAAAGAGCGGGAATTCTAACGCCGACTGGCTTTTTTCGCCGTTTATCTTTTGCCTGGCGCCGGTTTAGTTAGGATTCTCGACTTGTATCCGGCCGTCAACTATCCGCACCGCAAAAGTAGCCACATCTTCGTAAGCCGGCGCACATTTTACCGCACCGGTTTTCACGCAAAATCGGGCGCCGTGGCGCGGGCAGACGATTTCGTCGCCATCCAGCTCGCCACTGGCGATTTCGGCACCATCATGGGTGCACACATCTTCGATCGCGTAACATTGGTTGTCGATTTTAAAAATCGCCACATCGGTGCCATCGACATCGACCAGCACATGCTCGCCGTTTGCCAGTGCCGATTCGGCCACCACATCTATCCAATCACTCATGCTTGCCTCGTTTGGGTTGAGCTGCGTCTGCCAATTTATTTCAGATAAACGTCGTATCGGAGCAATTTGCCCTGATAGCTTTCGCTCGGCTTGCCGCCTAGGGGTTCCGCGTAATCAGGACTTTTCACCACCACACGTTTACCGGTCGCCCGCCAGGCGGCGGCAAATAAGTCCGCCCTGTCCAGGTCATCACCTAAAATATCGCGCAGTATCGCCATCGACTTTCGCGTCGCTGCGGTTTGTTTACGCTTGGGAGGAAACATCGGGTCCAGATAAATACAATCCGGTGCCTCCGATAAACCGCCCAGTAATTCGATGGCGTTACCGACCATCAGCGTGGGCGTTTGCAATTGACGATTCTTCATCCAGTCTTTTTGCGCCAGACGCTGAAAACCATCCTTGATCAACTCGGCCATTACCGGAGAGCGCTCAATGCACTGCACCTCGTAACCCATGCGAAACAAGGCCAAGCTATCTTGCGCCCACCCCGTTGTGGCATCGATAAGGCTTTTGGTTTTCTTGCCAATGGCCTGCGCCAACAAGTCTTTTTTGGGGGCCGGATAAGAGTGTTGTTCGCCGGGACGTGGATCGATTTCGACTATCAAGCCGCCTTTTTTCAAGGTTTGCTTGTCCAGCAGTTTTAGGCAGCCGTCCCGATAGCAAAGAAAACACGCTTGCGGGGATTCCGCAGATAGATCCGGCAATGCCAGCAAGGGCCAAGCCAAGCGCTCGGCTAGCGCCTGACTGGCGGACAACACCGAATCATCGGCATAGACCACCGCCCCCTTTTCCGACAATTCCACCACGAGCGATAAATTACTCGGTAGAAATAGACTGGGCTTCGTTTTTCAAAGCGGCATCCAAGGTATGCCAAGCCAAAGTCGCGCATTTCACCCTGGCAGGATATTCGCGCACGCCGGCCAATACCGCCAGTTTACCGATGGCCTCCAGATTGATGTCTTCGGTTTTGCCGGTGGTCATTTCGTGAAATTGTTTGAACAAGGCATCCGCTTCCGCCTCGGTTTTACCTTTAACAATCTCGGTCATCAACGATACGGACGCCGTGGAAATCGCGCAACCGGAACCTTGGAAACTGGCGTCACTGATCACATGATCGTCGATTTTCAAAAACAGCGTCAGCCTATCGCCGCACAAAGGGTTGAAACCTTCCACTTGGCGATTGGCATCAGCCATCACCCGGAAATTGCGCGGATTGCGGTTGTGGTCGAATATGACCTCTTGGTATAGATCGCGTAAATCTTCAAACATTAGCCGAACACCTCTATTAGGGATTGGATGCCTTGCATCAACACATCGATTTCTTGGCGGGTATTGTACATGGCAAACGAGGCCCGCGCCGTGGCCGGAACGCCGTAAAAATCCATCACCGGCATCGCGCAATGGTGACCGGCGCGGATAGCGATGCCCAAACTGTCCAACATGGTGCCGATGTCGTGCGGATGAATCCGGTCCAGAGTGATCGACAAAATACCGCCCTTGTGCGCTGCCTGGCCGATGATGTTCAGGCCCTTGATCTGCTCGGCTTGCTGAGTGGCGTAATCCAGCAGTTCGGCTTCGTAGGCGGCGATGTTGTCCATGCCAATACCGCTAACGTAATCGATTGCCGCACCCAAACCGATAATTTCGGCGATGGCCGGCGTGCCGGCTTCAAATTTATGCGGCAGACCGGCGTACTCGGTCTTGGCGAAGGTCACCTGCCGAATCATATCGCCACCGCCCTGGTAGGGCGGCATGGCTTCCAGCAAAGCCTGCTTGCCGTAAAGTACGCCGGTGCCGGACGGCCCGTAAATCTTGTGGCCGGAAAACACGTAAAAATCGCAATCCAGGGCTTGCACATCCACCGCCATATGCGGAATCGCCTGCGCACCATCCAATAACACCGGAATGTTTTTGGCATGGGCGGCGGCAATAATCTGCTCTACCGGATTGATCGTACCCAGCGCATTGGACATTTGAGTGATCGCTACCAGCTTGGTATTGGCGTTCAACAGTTTTTCGAACTCGTCGAACATCAACTCGCCCTGCTGATTCATCGGCGCGACCTTCAGCACCGCACCGATCTGCTGGCAAAGCATTTGCCAAGGCACGATATTAGCGTGATGTTCCATCGCGCTGATGACGATTTCATCGCCGGCTTTGAGTTGCGATTTGCCGTAGCTTTGCGCCACCAGATTGATCGCCTCGGTGGCACCGCGCACGAAAATAATTTCCTTCGTGCTCGCGGCATTGATAAACGCCCTGACCTTTTCCCGCGCCCCTTCAAACTTATCCGTGGCGCGAACGCTTAAGGTATGCACGCCGCGATGAATATTGGCGTATTCGTGGCTATAGGTGTGTACGATGCTGTCGATGACCGCTTGCGGCTTTTGGCAACTGGCGGCGTTATCCAGATACACCAGGGGTTTGTTACGGATGGTTTCGCCGAGAATCGGAAAATCGGCGCGGATTTGTTCAACTGGAAATATGCTCATCGCTAACTATTTGGTTTAATTGATTTCGTCTGTACTAAACACTAGAATCGAGGCCGTCGATTCGCTAATGGGATAACTCTATGGTCGCCGTCTTTCCGCAAAAACACCTCACCGACATCGCCGAATGGCATCGCATGGGCGAGGCCGGGATTTTTCCGCCCGAAAGCCGCTTGGAACTGATTGAAGGAGAAATTCTCACTATGTCACCGATAGGGTTTAATCATGCCAGTCACGTCAGTCGTTTAACCCGCAATTTCATCCGATTACTGGATGACGGCGTTTCGGTTCGCATACAAAGCCCCATTCAATTAGGAGACTTATCCGAGCCGGAACCTGATTTAGTTTTAGCCAAAGCGGATACCGCCGACTACACCACCCGCCATCCCAACGCAACCGACGTCTTGTTGCTGATCGAAGTCTCCGACAGCACGCTGCGCTTCGACCGAACTCAAAAACTGCGCCTGTATGCCACCCACGGCATTACCGAATACTGGATCGTCAACCTTATCGACCAGTGCCTGGAAGTGTATCGGCAACCGCAAGACGGCGACTATCTAGATCAATCCGTGCTGACAACCGCCGATAGCATCGATCTATTAGCGTTACCGGCGCTTCAGGTCTCGGTCGCGGCTATCTTATAAACTGATCGCCGGAAACCGCACCAACAACTGCTCCAACAGCAAGGCTTTCAATTCGGCATTCTCGACCTTATCCACCATCTCGTTGGCAAACGCAAAGGTCAGAATGTTGCGGGCCGCCTCTTCGTCCAGGCCGCGCGATTGCAGATAAAACACCGATTTTTCTTCCAACTGCCCAACCGTCACGCCATGCGAACATTTCACGTCGTCGGCATAAATCTCCAACTGCGGTTTGGTATCGACTTCCGCATCCGCCGATAGCAGCAGGTTGCGGTTGTTCATTTCCGAATCGGTACGCTGCGCATCTTCGGCCACGATCACCCGGCCCTGAAACACCCCACGCGCCTTGTTATCCAACACGCCTTTATAAAACTCGCGGCTAATGCCGTGCGGTTTTAAGTGGTTGATACGGGTATGGTTGTCGATATGCTGGCGCTTGCCGGCCACAAACAGCCCGTTCAAGGAACATTCGGCTGCCGTATCCAGATCGCTATGAATATCGCTACGCGCCAGGCCGCTACCCAAGGCAAAATTGTGATGATTGAAGCGGCTATCCCGCGCCTGCTTAACATAGGTGCCGCCAAAATGCTGGGCCTTTTCGCTTTCCAGTTGTACTTTGTACAGCGTCAACCCCGCATTGCTGCCCAACAGACATTCATTAACCGAGGCGGTGAAATAGCTATCGACGCTACCCACATAGGTTTCGATGATTTCCGCTTCGGCTTGCTCGTGGATCACCAGCAAATTACGGGTCGCCGCCAGCGCATAGGTTTGAGTAACCACGTGCAGAATCTGCAAGGGCTTATCCAATTGCTGTTTAGCAGCCACTTGGATCACTACACCGTCGGCAAACCAGGCATTATTGAACGCCACTAGATTATGTTCAGCGCTGCTCACAGCTTGACCCAATCTGCTTTCCAGCCAGGCGGGATTATCTTGCAAAGCCTGTTTCACACTGGAAACAGACACCTGGCCTGACAAATCTTGCAGCCGAGACAAGGACGCGGAAAATTGGCCATTAACTAACACCACACTCGCAGCATCCTCCAAGCGATATTGATTCAACCAATCTTCATCGACCAGCTGGCTGGCACTGGGCGCAAACACGGTTTTATTCAACGCCGACAGATTGGTATAACGCCACTCTTCTTCGCGATTGCCGGGAAAACCGCTGACCGCGAAAGTCTGCAAGCCTTGCTGTCTAAAGCCTTGCAACCAAGGCAAATCCAGGCCCGGCAAGCTAGCCGCAAACGCCGGATAGGCTGTCAAATACGCCGCGCCGCTCATGCCGCTTGCCCTTCCAGCCAGCTGTAACCGCGCTCTTCCAATTCCAGCGCCAGTTCCGGGCCACCGGACTTGACGATCTTGCCGTCGGCCAACACATGCACCACATCCGGCTTGATGTAATCCAGTAAGCGTTGGTAATGGGTAATCATCAGGAACGAACGCTCGGCGGAACGTAGCGAGTTAACACCCTCGGCGACGATACGCAGCGCGTCGATGTCCAGGCCGGAATCGGTCTCGTCGAGAATGCACAGTTTCGGTTCCAGCACCGCCGCCTGCAAAATCTCGTTGCGCTTCTTCTCGCCACCGGAAAAACCTTCGTTAACCGCGCGGTACAAAAACTTCTCGTCCATCTGCAACAATTTGACCTTGCTTTTGACGATGGTCAGAAAATCCATCGCATCCACTTCCGGCAAGCCGTGATGCTTGCGCATGGCATTCAGCGCGGCTTTTAACAGATAGATATTGCTGACGCCGGGAATTTCCACCGGGTATTGAAACGCCAGAAACACCCCTTCGCGGGCGCGGATTTCCGGGGCCAATTCCAACAGGTCCTTGCCGTTATAAGTCACGCTGCCTTCGGTAACGGTATAGCCGGCTTTACCGGACAATACGTGCGACAAGGTACTTTTGCCGGCACCATTCGGCCCCATGATGGCGTGGACTTCGCCTGGGTTTATATCCAGGGTTAGGCCTTTTAATATGGGTTTGTCGTTGATGGTTACGTGGAGATTTTTGATGCTGAGCATACGTTTAGTCACCTAAGTTTTTTAAATAATTCCGAACCTTATCGTTCCCACGCTCCGGCGTGGGAACGCAGTTGCGACGCTCCAGCGTCACCATTGGCCTGGCTAGGTTGAATAACCCAGCATTTAAATTATGTGTCGCTAACGCGACAGTTTTTTTAAAGTCGGGTCTCGGCCCGACAGCCGAGATACTTTTCTTTGCATCGCCAAAAGAAAGTATCCAAAGAAAAGGCGACCCGGATGCCGCTTGTTCCCTGCGCTCCAAAGCTTTTGAGCGGGGTTGCCGAAAAGGGCTCCTGCCCCTTCGGCAACGCGATGCATCCCTGCATCGCCCCTGCGGGCTGATCCGCTCAAAAGCTCCGGTGCTCTGCGCGGCATACGGGAAGAAAAACCATCGCAAATTCAAAAAAACTCTGAAAATTTAGGTCCGATTAGTAAAGCGTAATCGGACGAATTTTTAGTATTTGAACCGGCTCGATAAAATCCAACCAAAAATATCTTCTCTCCGCCACCCGGAAATATCGACCCTATATTCAATACCGTTCGCTCGATTACGCTTCACTAATCGGACCCAAACGGACCTTTAATTATCTTTAGGATTTAAAAATGAATCATTTATGCGATGCATTCCTTTTCCTTCTATAAAAATCGATCGCTTCAAAAACTAAAGTTAGCCCACTACCTAACAGAAATGCAATAACTAAAACGGGCACAAATTTTCTTGTAATCTCTAACGCATTTAGTTCAGGTAAAAACTTGCTTCCAACTATAAAAACGACAAACGTTGCAGCAAACCCCAACAAAACCGAAGTAATCGCCCGAAGACGCCTAAAGCTTGCATTATCCTGATAATCTTCTAAAGAAGAATCTATGTGTTTATCAATAAGCTCATATATCTGCCCGAATAATTCATTTGATTCTTTTTCACTTCCAGGCTCCAAAAGCCTAGCTAACTCGAAAAACTTATCCTTTATCTCAAAATCGAACATTATTGTATCAATTGGCTTGGATTTATCCCGTATTTCCAGGATTGACTGATTAATTTTTTCAGAATACTCTGACTTTTGTTCTATATCCAAATGTCGACTCCGTTGAAGCCTAAGAGCTACATCTTGGAGAATAGAAATCGCAGAGCAACTAGTTCCCAAGTTAACCGAATAGCTTCTCTCTGAAGCCGCAACAAAATTATCAATTATATCTTCAGAAATCTCTTGCTTATTGATGATGTAACTTTCAACCAAATCAATTAACTCATCAATAGCATGTTTTTTTCTCTCAACAGATGCAGAGATCGAATCATTCTTTTGAAACCTATAAAAAACATAGGAAACAATAATACCGATTAAAATAGAAACAATTGAAAGCCAATTATTTTCTAAAAATAAAATCACGATAAACTCCTATATCGTTGAAAGCATCCTACAATTCCATCCCACATCCGACACAAACAAAATAATCTAACCACTAGCAATCCCGCTACGGGGGTTGTTCCCGTTATTCCGCCCCGAGCATCGCAGCTTTTGGCGAGATCAGCCCGCAGGGGAGCGGCAGGGATGCCGCTCGTTTTCGGAGGGCCAGGGATGGCCCTTCCGAAAACCCTCGCCAAAAGCGAGAAGCGCAGGATTAAGGCGGAATTCCGGGTGGCCTTTTCTTTGGATACTTTCTTTTGGCCAAGCAAAAGAAAGTATCTCGGCTGTCGGGCCGAGACCCGACTTCAAAACAACCAGTCGCGACAGCGACACAACCCCTAAAGACGCTGGAGCGTCCAACCCCCGCATTCCCACGCCGGAGCGTGGGAACGATAAAAACAAAAGCCGCCGTGTTGGGTTACGGCTACCGCCTAACCCAACCTACAAAACCGCAAAAACCCTTTTAACCAACCGCCCCTTCCAAACTAATCCCCAACAACGCCTGCGCCTCCACCGCAAACTCCATCGGCAATTCCTTAAACACTTCTTTACAAAAGCCATTCACAATCATCGACACCGCATCTTCCGCGGACAAACCGCGCTGCTGGCAGAAGAACAATTGGTCTTCGCTGATTTTGGACGTGGTCGCTTCATGCTCAACCTGAGCGGTCGGCTGTTTCACTTCCACATACGGAAAGGTATGCGCGCCGCATTTATCACCGACTAACAGCGAATCACACTGGGTGTGATTGCGCGCGTTTTCGGCCGATTTAGCGACCTTCACCAAGCCCCGATAAGTGTTTTGCGCCCGACCAGCGGAAATCCCTTTCGATACGATGGTGCTGCGGGTGTTTTTGCCGATGTGAATCATCTTGGTACCGGTGTCGGCCTGTTGCAGGTTGTTGGTCAAGGCCACCGAGTAAAACTCGCCAACCGAATCGTCGCCCAGCAACACGCAGCTTGGATACTTCCAGGTAATCGCCGAGCCGGTTTCCACTTGGGTCCAGGACACTTTGGAGTTATGCCCGCGGCATTCGGCGCGCTTGGTCACGAAATTGTAGATACCGCCTTTGCCGTCCTTGTCACCCGGATACCAGTTTTGCACGGTGGAATATTTGATCTGCGCATTTTCCAAAGCCACTAACTCCACCACTGCCGCATGCAACTGGTTTTCGTCGCGCATCGGTGCGGTGCAGCCTTCCAGATAAGAAACGTGCGAACCTTCGTCGGCGATGATCAAGGTCCGTTCGAACTGGCCGGTGTTGGCGGCGTTGATTCTGAAGTAAGTGGACAATTCCATCGGGCAACGTACGCCTTTGGGGATATAAACGAAGGAACCGTCGGTAAATACCGCTGAATTCAAGGCGGCGAAAAAATTGTCGCCGGTAGGCACTACGCTACCGAGATATTGCTTCACCAAATCCGGATGTTCGTGCAGGGCTTCGGAAATCGGACAGAAAATCACGCCGGCGTCTTTCAATTTGCCTTTGAAGGTAGTAGCTACCGACACACTGTCGAATACTGCATCCACTGCAATCCCAGCCAGTCGCTCTTGCTCGTCGAGCGGGATGCCGAGTTTTTTATAAGTATCCAGCAATTCCGGATCGACTTCGTCCAAGCTTTTAGGACCGGCTTTTTTTGATTTGGGCGCGGAGTAATAGCTGATGGCTTGATAATCGATAGGATCGATCTTGAGTTGTGCCCAGTCTGGCGACGGCATGGTCTGCCAATGTCGAAAGGCTTTCAGCCGATATTCCAACATGAACTCCGGCTCGTTTTTGACCTGGGACAGCCGGCGAATCACGTCTTCGTCCAAGCCCGGCGGAAAGGTATCGACTTCCAGTTCGGTCACAAAGCCTTGTTTGTATTCCTGGCTGATGAGATGTTCAATTTCTTGGGCGCTAGTAGACATAATCGTTTTCAATAATTAGCGAAACAACTGGTTAACCGGAATAGAGACTTCCTCCGGCTGTTTAAACGGCATAATCAGATCGGCTAAAGTGACCGACTCGAGCGCGTTGGCAATTTTTTGGTTGATCAAATGCCAGTTGCCTTGTATCCGGCAACCGCTGGCTTGATCGCAACCCTTGTGCGATGCCGAGCACTCAGTCAACGCAATCGGCCCTTCCAAAGCGCTAATCACGGTTGCCACGGTAATTCGGCTCGGCTCTCTAGCCAACGCATAACCGCCCTTGGCACCCCGCATGGAACTCAACACGCCAGCCTTGAGCAATATTTTTAATATTTTGCTGACTGTAGGCTGCGCGATGCCTGTCGCTTCTGCGATCTCCAGGGCACCGTGCACGCGACTCCTGTCTCTAGCCATATAGCTCAAGATAACAGTGGCATAGTCCGTCAACTTACTCAGCCTTAACATTACACTCTCTTTTCATTTAGTACTATTTTAGTCTTATTTAAATCCTGAGTAAATAGCTTGGTTATTAAAAATCTTACTTTCGCATGGACACCGCTTTTTTGGGTTTTCGCGCACTGCGCTATCTGGCTTAGCATCCCGGAAAAACAGCCTGAGATAACTTTTCCCTGAAAATCTTGGTTTTTTGCAATACACTTATTTTTAAGGAACGAAACATAAGCCATTTGATAAAAGCCATGTCCCAAACTCGCAGCCCTATTGTTTTGATGTATCACGGTACGCCAGACGCTCAACCCGAGTCGCATTACTCGATAAGCGCAGACTTGTTTGCCAAGCATTTACGGCATCTACAGCAAGAAGGTTGGACAACTGTTTTGTTCAAAGACTTGCAAAGTGCCAAATCGCTACCTGAAAAAAGTGTGGTCATTACTTTTGATGATGGCTACGAAGACAACTATTCGGGGGCTTTTTTGCCTCTGATGGCGCTTGGGATGAAGGCCACATGGTTTATCGCTACCGATTGCATCGGCGGTCATGCCCATTGGCTAGGCAAACCATCTACTCAGACACGGATGCTAACGGCGGAACGCTTGCTTGAAATGCATACAGCCGGAATGGAAATTGCCTCGCACACCTGCTCGCATCCAGACCTATCCTTACTCAGCTCCGACCAACAACAATTCGAACTTTCAAAAGCCAAAACCGTTCTTGAAGATTTATTGTCAACCCAAGTCAGCAGCCTGGCCTATCCCTTTGGCAGATTCAACTCGGATTCAATCACCATAGCCGAACAGACAGGCTATAGCATGGCTTGCACCACCCGCCCCGGCTGGTTTGATAGCGAACCAAACCCTTACCTAGTTAGGCGTATTGCCATATTCTCCGGCGACAGCGTCAGCACACTAGCCCGCAAACTAAACTTTGCGGACAACGACGTATCGTGGAAAAAGATGACTCGCTACTATGCGAACCGTGTTTGGGATAAACTGCGTCATTCGAGTTGATGGCAAATACCAATGCAGCGTTTAGCGTCGCTATGAACCAACAGCGATAAACAGCGCATAAATTCGTCCCCACCAGAATTCAATACTTTTACGCCGAGCCGAAAACCTAAAACCCTAAGAACATGACTTTGCCCGGCAACTCTTTACCACTCCCTGCATTTAGATATCGAAAATGAGCCTGGAAAAAGCCTCTAAAAAGCTCACATTCGCTTTTTGCACTTACAACCGAGCGGAAAGGCTAGAGAATCTGGTCTTTGCCATGCGCGCACAATCTTGTCCGATTCCATTTGAAATTCTTGCTGTCAACAATAACAGTAGCGACGCGACAAGCGAGGTATTGAAACAACTTCAGCAACTACCCGGCCCGACGCTCCGCTGGGTGCACGAGCCCAACCAAGGCATAGTCGCAGCGCGCAACAGAGCCATACAAGAGGCAATCAATTCCGACATTCTGGTGTTTATCGACGACGATGAACTACCTTTAACCGGACTTTTAGAAACCGTTACACACGCATATTTAAGCGAAGGCGCCGAATGTGTTGGCGGACGAATCGATATAGACTTTACGCACCATAAGCGTCCGGAATGGCTTGACGACGAATTGTTGGGATTTCTAGGTGCGCTAGATCACGGCAAACAAGCTTTCTGGATAGAAGACAGCACCACACCGGTTTGGGCCGGCAACATTGCATACGACATGGCGATATTCCGAAACGATCCGGCATTGCGCTTTGATCGCAGGTATGACCGCAAAGGTAAAACCATAGGAGGAGGCGAAGATGTGATGATGTTTAATGTGCTGCTCCAGCAAAAGCGCCGAATACGTTACCGCCCGGACATGGCAATACTTCACGCCGTCGAACCTTGGCGACTCCGGCGGCGCTACTTTTTAGATGTTCATTTTCTGGCCGGCTATCGCGGAGCGATTAATGACTTTCCGGTCTACCATCGCACCTACCTGGGCATACCGCCATTCTTAATCTCGCAAATTGTCCGCCAAACTTGGCAATGGCTTGCATTGGCATTTACCGCAAAACATAGCCTGCGCCAGGCAATGAATGTCAGCTACTCTCTCGGACAAATATGTGGCTGTTTTTCACGTTGGAAAAACAAATTATTAATAAATAATTAAATTAAGCTGTCCATTAAAAGCTTAGTTAAATGCATTAAAACCTACTAAATTAAACTCCGTGCGCGACATAGTTGTTCTTATTTTTCTGATATGCTGCATAGTTGCCGCATTAAAAAAACCATGGTGGGGCGTGCTATCATTAGCAATATTCAGCTACTTGAATCCGCACGCCTATGCCTGGGGAGCGGTACGTTCGCTACCGGTATACTATGTGTTATTTTTGGTAGTTGTTGTCAGCACGTTCAACACCAAAGATAAACAGCCCATCCCTAAAGATTGGCGAATTTCAGTTTTTATAACACTTTGGTTCTATTTTATATTTACCACAACCCAATCGCCTTTACAGGATATTGCCTGGGAAAAATTTTTGTTCGTCTCTAAGGTATTTGTGCCATTCTATTTCACATGGGTACTCATCAATACCAGAGAAAAACTCTATTATTTGATTTCAACCATAGGCGCCTCTATCGGCCTTGTTGCAGTTAAAGGTGGTATATTTGCCATCCTAACCGGCTTTGGTCACCGCGTATACGGCCCCCCCAATACGCAATTCGAAGACAACAATTTATTTGCCGTTGCGATGTTGATTGCAGTGCCATTGCTACTAGTATGGGAAAAAGAAGTACGGAAGAGCTGGCTTAAAAAAGGAATATTGCTATCCATTCCTATCATTTATGCCGCTTCATTATCATCATGGTCGCGAGGGGCATTACTTACCATGATCGCTCTGACGTTTACGCTGATCTCAAACAGCAAACGTAAATACTTGATGATACCCCTGGTAATCGGCGGTACATTTTTTGTAATCCCCTATTTGCCTGAAGAATGGTTCGGACGCATGCACACTCTGGAAACCTATGAGGAGGACGCATCCGCCATGTCACGTATCGAAGCATGGACAGATGGCTGGAATCATGCACTGAGCCACCCGTTTACCGGGGCGGGATTCGATGGGTGGATACATGTCACGATGCGTGATTGGCACAGTTCTTACGTAGAAATGCTTGCTGAGCATGGCTTTATTGCATTCGGATTATGGATTTCGCTGATACTGGGTAGCGTTCTTGGCTTAACCCGTTTATCAAGTCAAGCGAAACGAGTAGATGGCATGGAATGGGTACGCCATTACAGCCTAATGGTCAGAACCTCGATCATTTGCTATATGGTTGGCACCGCTTTCCTCGGTTTATCCTACTGGGATTTGATTTATCATTTAGTATTTATATCGATGTTAATTAAAAAATTCGCATTACAAGAGTTTTCGGAAAAAGCACGCACAAATGAACAGCAGTACAAAAAAAATCGAAATATAATAATTTAGCCACCAATCATACTCATCCAATCGAATAAAATAGAGATGGAAAAAATACTGGTGTCCCTCTACTGCTCATCTGCTTCCGCACTGCTTTTTACTATTACATTAATAATACTTACCTTACACAACTATTCCCGTACCGGACCCGGCATCCAAAAAGAAATAGAAAAAAAATTTGGGTATTATGTGATTTTCGCGCTAACCAGGTTAGCCGCTTGGTTATTTGTCATATTTTTTCTGACATCCTTACCCGGTTCTATTGCAGCTTATTCACTATCAAAGCTTACTACATTGATAGAATTTAATTTCATCACAGGCTTAAGCTGCTGCTTAATATCAACCACGCTAATTACTACCTACTTTTTTTTACACCAACTCCTGTATACACCTGGCACTATTCAATTATCTTTCCAGTATAGATTTTCCAGACTATTTGTTATATGGAAGATATTATCTCCGAAAATAATAAGTGGCATAAAGTTTTCATTAATTTCATTACTGTCTGTAACATCGGTAATCGCTCTATTTTTAGCTATCGAAGAAAATAATACGCCGCTAGTGCTCTATATAATAGCTTTGGCTGGTTTATATGCTTACATCTATTACGCAACGATAGTTAACGAACCAGCTGTCGTTAAAGCATCGTCTCAAACAAAACCCAATGTGATTATGATAGGTTCTGATACATTGCGCCATGACAGACTAGGCGGCAGCAACTATCACAGAAACCTCACCCCCAACATTGATAAATTAAGCGCGAACGGCTTACGACTCGATAAATGCATAACCCCTGTCGCCAGAACGGCACCAAGTATTGCGTCCCTATTTACCGGATTATGGCCGCATAACCATAAAATTCGCGATAATTATCCATCCTTGGCAGACTGTAAACTACCGCAACCGTCTTTGATCGACATATTAAACGAACAGGGTTACTTGACTGCATGCATCTCCGATTGGTGCGGAGCCGATTTCGCAAAATTAAGTTTTAACTTCAAGGAAATCTCGGTCGCTGAAGATCAATGGAATATCAAACTACTACTAAGACAAGGGCCGTCTTTAATCCGAAACGTATTATCGCTTTTCACCAATAACGCATTAGGAAAACGCTTCTTACCCGAGTTCTATTATCTGGCCGGCGTACCCTTGATCCGAAGTTTAAGCCGCGAATGCCGCCAATTAATTGCCCATTCGGCGAAAAACTCGCAGCCTTTTTTTATTAATTTATTCACTTCTGCCACTCACGTCCCTTTCAATTCAGAGTACCCCTATTACAACTTATTTACCCCAAAAGACTATAAAGGTGAGTCACGGTTTATTATGACCAGACTCGCCTCGGCGGAAGAAATTATCAAAAAACAGGAAAAAACCTCGGAGTTTTTCGACATCCCGCAAATTATTAATTTATATGACAGCTGCGTCAAACAATTCGACGATGAAGTGGGGAAAATAATAGACTATATTGAAAAGTCGGATTTATCCGATAATACCATCGTCATCATATATAGCGATCATGGTGCGGATTTTTTTGAAACGGGATGCTGGGGCCAGGGCAATACCTTGGTAGGAAACGACCCCAGCGGCAGAATTCCATTGGTGATGAAAGGCCCAGGGGTGCCTGGTGGCGTAAACTTTAAGCCGACCACCCGCTCCATTGACGTCATGCCAACTTTGTTAGATTTGTTGAATATAACCATTCCAACAACGCTCGACGGTGTTAATTTGATTCCTTATGTGAAAGCACAGACATCGCCGGAGCTTTTTGCTTTTCAAGAAACAGGGATTTGGCTAGGAAAGATACCTGGCTTACATCCTGAACAAATTTTATATCCCAATATTGTTGAATTACTGGATATTCCTGATAAAAAATCCGGCACACTGGTAGTCAACGAAAAACATTATCCCACGGTTATCCGCGCGAAAAGCCGTTCCGTACAGAATGAAAAGTGGAAACTAATATATATAGCGACTTATACAAAACCTGTGTATCAGCTATACGACTTAGAAAACGATCCATATCGGGATGTAATAGAGTCTCATCCCGATATATTTGCGGAGCTTAAAAAGCTATTGGATAGCCACATCGAGAGTGACCCTTTGTTTGAATCTGCTAATTAAAATACAAAGCTGTTGCACAGTTTAAAACTGCGCAATCGGGGTATCAAAAATTATTCACTGATAATACTGAAGATACCAAGCAACAAACCGTTCAATCCCCTGCTCGATAGTCGTGTTTGGTTTATAACCAACATCCGCTACCAAGGCCTCTACATCGGCGAACGTATCCGGGACATCACCAGGCTGCAAGGGCAATAAATTTTTCTCGGCAGTTTTACCGAGAAAACGTTCCAAGGTTTCTATATAAGACAGCAGTTCTACCGGATTCTGGTTACCAATGTTATAAACCCGCCAAGGTGCTCTACTGGTGCCTGGATCGGGTTTTTCGCCACTCCAGTCCGGATTCGGCGAAGCGTTATGATCCATGGTCCGAATCACGCCCTCAACGATGTCGTCTATATAAGTGAAATCGCGGCGGTGCTTACCGTAGTTGAATACATTGATTTTCTCGCCATTCAAAATCGCTTTGGTAAATAAAAACAACGCCATGTCTGGGCGACCCCACGGCCCATACACAGTAAAAAAGCGCAAACCTGTGGTAGGCAATTGATACAAGTTGCTGTAGGTGTGCGCCATCAGCTCATTGGCTTTTTTTGACGCGGCGTACAAGCTCAAGGGATGATCGACATTGTCATGCACGGAGAACGGCATGGATTCGTTGGCACCGTAAACCGAACTGCTTGAGGCATATACCAAGTGCTCCACCTGATTATGCCGGCAACCCTCCAAGATATTGATGAAACCGACAATATTACTATCGATATAGGCATGCGGATTCTCGATGGAATAGCGCACACCGGCCTGAGCCGCCAGATTAACCACTTTTTGCGGCTGGTGCTTTTTGAATAGTGCATCCATACCGGCTCTATCGGCAATATCCATCCTGACATCGGTATAGCCGGCAAAATCCTTGATCCGATCCAAGCGACTCAATTTCAGGTTAACATCGTAATAGTCGTTGAGATTATCGACACCAATAACTTCGTCACCACGCTCCAACAATCTGAGCGCCAAATGATTGCCTATAAAACCGGCCGTGCCGGTCACCATAATCTTCATTCTTAAAGCCTTGCGTCTGTTTGATCCGTAGGAAACAAGTATTTCAGGTCATACACAATGGCTTGCGGCGTACCTAAAGCTCTGACGTCTGAAATCGCCATTTTTCTGAACTCGTCATGGGCCACAGCCAGAATAATCGCGTCGTATTTTCCTGCTACCGGTTTAGCGACCGGCGTTATACCATATTCGTGTTTCGCTTCCTCAGCATTAACCCAGGGGTCGTAGACCTCGACATTGACGCCATAAGTCTTCAATTCGGCAATGATGTCTACCACCCGAGTGTTACGAATGTCCGGACAGTTTTCTTTAAAGGTCAAGCCCATGATCAACACATTAGCTTCCTGGACATGCACACGCTTTTTCAGCATCAGCTTTACTAATTGCGACACGACGTATACCCCCATGCCATCGTTGATTCGACGGCCGGAAAGTATCACTTCCGGGTTGTAGCCTATAGCTTGAGCTTTATGGGTCAAGTAATAGGGATCCACACCGATACAGTGTCCACCCACCAAACCTGGGCGAAACGGCAGGAAATTCCATTTAGTCCCCGCAGCCAGCAATACTTCTTCAGTATCTATTCCGAGTTTGTTAAAGATCAAAGCCAATTCGTTGATTAAAGCGATGTTGACGTCGCGCTGAGTGTTTTCAATGACTTTAGCAGCCTCGGCGACTTTGATGCTGCTGGCTTTGTGCGTGCCCGCAGTAATGATGCTTTTATATAAAGCATCTACTTTTTCGGCTATTTCGGGCGTAGAGCCCGAAGTAACCTTCAGAATATTGGTTACGCGGTGTTGTTTATCGCCGGGATTAATGCGCTCAGGGCTATAACCGACATAAAAATCCCGGTTAAACGTTAAACCCGACACTTTCTCCAGAATCGGTACGCACACCTCTTCGGTTGCGCCGGGGTAAACAGTGGATTCGTAAATGACGATATCGCCGGACTTTATTACCTTACCCAACAAATCGCTGGCTTTTTGCAGCGGCGTCAAATCAGGTTGTTTATGTTCGTTGATTGGCGTGGGGACTGTGACTATATAAACCGAACAATCGGCTATATCTTGTAAATCTGCGCTGTAAGTCAGTAACTTGGCGTCGGCGAGTTCTTCTTCACTAACCTCCAGAGTATGGTCGCGACCTGCGCGTAATTCCTGAATTCGATGCTGGTTAATATCGAAACCTACGGTTTGATATTTTCGTCCAAACTCGACAGCTAGCGGCAACCCCACGTAACCAAGCCCAATCATACCGATTTTAATGTTATCTAACATCTAGTAAATCCTCCTCCGCCCCGCTCTGAGTTTTAATGACTTGAATTACTTTTTAACTATACAGCCCCATGCCGTCAGCCAAGCTTGTGCCTGATAGCTTTCCGCCGTTTTCGGCAAGTTGCCGCTCAACACCATCGCCAAGGTATGATTGATAATGCCGAAGAAATAAGTGTAGGCCAATAAGGGATCCAGCGCCTTCATCTCGCCGTCTTTGACGCCATTCTGAAAAATCCGTTTTATTTTAATAAACGCGGGCGTTTCCAGCAGGGGCTTAGGCTCCGCCAAAAATTCTTCGCTTTTAACAAATAATAAGAACTCAACGATTTCCGGAGCGTCATCGGTTAATTTGAAGAGTAAATCGACTATTTCCCGCAATTGTTCGGCAGCTTTGCGATTACGGCGGCGAATATCATCAATCGATATGCTCAGGCTATCCAGAATATTTTCGTACAAGGTTTGCGCGATGGCTTGCTTGGTTTTGAAATACTGACTAATGCCGGTACTGGTTGTTATACCCGCCGCATCTTTAATATCGGTTAATGAGGTATTGAAATATCCCTTCTTGGCAAACAGCTTTAAAGCAGCCTGCAACACTTCGTCCTGACTGATGGTTTTATTCGGTTTATTTTCTAATTCTAATTCTTGTTCCATGCTCTTATATACAGCTTTACCTGCTGTTTACTCTCTGTTGTGGCAGTATCGATACTGCTTTTATTATTCGTTGATGGTGGAGAACGCCGCGACAAGGTAATTAACCATAGACCATAAGGTTAAAATCGCAGACAAGTATAACAACCAGTAACCCATGGTATTGATAGGCAGGCCTAATAAATCATCCCTATAAAGCAACAAACTCACTGCCGTCATTTGCGCAGTGGTTTTCCATTTTCCCAATTGCGAAACCTTGACCTTGGCACGCTGACCAATCTCAGCCATCCATTCTCTCAGCGACGCAATCGCAATTTCCCTACCGATAATGATAGCCGCCGGCACCGCGAGATAAGGATTGCCTTGAGCCTGCACCACCAATACCAGAACAAACGCCACCATCAATTTATCGGCCACCGGATCCAGGAATGCACCAAAAGCGGTTTGCATATTCATTTTTCTGGCCAGATAACCGTCAAGCCAATCGGTGAAACCGGCAACCAGAAAAATTGCGGTACAGGCCAGATTGGAATATTGCCACGGCAAATAAAACACGATGGCCAATAAGGGAATCAGGGCGATCCGCAACAGGGTTAAATAGGTCGGAATGGTAAATCTAATGGCCATCTTGATGGTGAAATGTATCGTAAATTCGCTGCGCTAATTGTCGGCTAATGCCATCTATACTGGCTAAAGCATCCACACCCGCGCTGGACACACCCTGTAACCCGCCAAACTGTTTCAGCAAAACCTGTCGTCTTTTAGGCCCCAGTCCGGCAATATCTTCCAGTACCGATTGTTTGTTAACCTTACCGCGTCGCTGCCTGTGTCCCGTAATCGCGAAACGATGAGCTTCATCGCGAATCTGTTGAATCAATAGCAAGGCGGAAGCCCCCGGCGTCACATCCAAGGGCTGCCGATTACCGACCAGAATGATTTTCTCCATGCCGGCTTTGCGATCAGGACCTTTAGCAACACCGACTATCATAACATCGTTTATCTCCAATTCAGCCAAAGCCTTTTCCGCCTCAGCGACCTGGCCTTTGCCGCCGTCTATTAAAAGGATGTCCGGCGCCGGATGCTCGCCATTCTTCAAGCGGCTGAAGCGTCTAAAAACCGCCTGATGAATCGCCGCATAGTCATCGCCGGCAGTAATACCATCGATATTAAAGCGTCGATAGTCGGATTTCACTGGCCCTTCTCTGTCAAACACCACGCAAGACGCCACGGTCTGTTCCCCTTGGGTATGACTAATATCAAAACACTCCAGACGAGTGGGGGTGATATCGCAGCCCAATTCCTGCTGCAAACTGATAAAGCGCCCTTGCAAACCCTGTCGATCAGCCAGCCTAGCGTTAAGCGCACTGTCGGCATTGGTGATAGCCATTTGCAACCACTTCATCCGTTCGCCGCGCACATTATTGGCAATCGCTACCGCATGTTTGGCCTGTTCGGCCAATACTTCGGCCACCAAAGCCGCTTCGGGCAAGGCATGACTGACGATCAATTCGTGAGGTACGGTTTTGTCCAAATAATATTGGGCGATGAAAGCCTGCAAGATTTCCTCGGGCTGATTTTCATCGTCGACTTTCGGAAAAAACTGCCGGTTGCCCAAATGCTGACCGTTGCGGATAAAAAATACCTGCACACAGGCCGCACCGTTTTTAGCCGCGCACGCCAAAATATCCACATCGCCTTTTTCCCCTTCCACACAATGTTTTTCCAATACAGCGCGCAAGCGGGCGATTTGATCACGATAGGCGGCGGCTTGCTCGAACTCCAATTGCGCGGCCGCGGCTTCCATCTTCACTACCAACCGATCAATTAGTAAGCCGCCCTGCCCCTCCAAAAACAAAATGGTATTTTCGACATCGTTGGCATATTGCTCCTTGCTGACCAAGCCCACGCAAGGCGCGGTACAGCGCTCAATCTGATGCTGAAGGCAAGGTCGAGAGCGAGCACTGTAATAGGAATCTTCGCATTGCCGCACCGGGAAAATTTTTTGCAATAACTTCAAGGTTTCCTTTACCGCACTGGCGCTGGGATACGGCCCGAAATACCTGCCCCGCCGCTTCTTGGCGCCGCGATGAAAAGTTAGCTGCGGAAAATCGTGAAAACTGGATATAAACACATAAGGGTAGGACTTATCATCGCGCAAGCTGATGTTGTAGCGCGGCTTGTGGCGTTTAATCTGCTGGCTTTCCAGCAGTAAGGCTTCACCCTCCGTGTGGGTCACGGTTACCTCTATACCGGCGACCTTGGCTACCATGGCCTGCTGTTTGGTCGAAGCATTTTGAGTTCTGAAATAGCTGGAAACCCGATTTTTCAGATTCTTGGCTTTGCCGATATAAATGATCTCGCCTTTCTCGTCCAACATCTTGTAAATGCCAGGACGCTGCGTTAGCGTCTTCAAAAAGGCTTTGGCGTTAAATTCGCCCGGTTGCGTTTCAGTCACGGGCGGATAGCAAATTCTGAATGGTTACAAACACCGCCGCCAGCATCTCCATGCTCAGGCGTTTGGTCTGCACGTTATAACGACTGCAATGGCAAGAACTGACCAGCGTGTTGCCGTCCGGCAATTCAAAACTGACGTGATGAGCAAACTTAGCCGCACTAGTCTTCAACCCATATGCTCGCAATACCGCCTGATGGGCAATATTACCCAAAGCCAAAATCACCGAATGTTTCGGTAGGGTTTTAATTTCGGCCGCCAGATAAGGGTTGCATCGCTTAATTTCGTCACCAGTGGGCTTGTTTTGTGGCGGCAAACATTTCACGGCGTTGGTAATCCGACAATTGCTCAGCTGCAAACCATCGGCCAAACTCGTCGATGCCAATTGATTGCTATAACCAAAATCATACAAAGCCTGATATAACAACAGACCGGCATAGTCGCCGGTAAACGGTCTGCCGGTGGCATTCGCGCCGTGCATGCCAGGCGCCAGACCAACGACTAGCAAGTGCGCTTGCGGATCGCCGAACGGTGACACCGGCAAGGCGTGATAAGCAGGATATTTCGCCTTCACTTCACAGAGAAATTCGCTTAACCGCGGGCATGCTCGGCAGTCTTGCTTGAAATAGGATGAATAAGTCATAAAACGATAAACACTCAAATTGGCGGAATTTTACCTGAGCCCCAGATTTCTTGCGTCGCTCGCTTTGCTTATTAACTTGTGTATCTACAACATCCTTACTTCCGTCTTCGCCGGAATAACCTTATCCGGAGAGAATAAGCGACTGCTTGACCGCAAGCGGTCCTAGCCCGGACTTTCCAAATTACCATAACCCAAGCCCGGAAACAGCCGACTGGAATACCGCAAATACTGGCACCGGATAAACCTAAACGTTTGCTAATAGCCAAAATTGTGGTATTTTTACAACATGCTTAGCAGAATCTGCAATTCCCTTTGATTTTTAAAGCCTATTTTTCTAACCATGGCTTTATTACTCCCTCTCAAAAGCAACGAATTATCTATTTTTTACAAATAACAAAAGGAGTCTTTATGTTGAAGAAAAGTTTACTGGCAATCGCCATGATGGCGGCGCTCGGTTCCGTGTCGACGGCACAAGCCGACGAGTTCCTTGACGACAGATGGTACGCGGCGCCCTTCGGCACTTTCGTGCAACCGGGCGGTGATCGTAATGCGCATAGCGGTTGGGGCGGCGGTTTGGGCCTGGGTAAGATCATCAACGAACATCTGAATATTGAGATCAGAGGTTTGTACCAAAACCTGGAAGGCGCTAAAAGCAATGGCAACTGGGATTTGACCGGCGGTACTGTCGACGCGCAGTATTATTTGTTTAGAGATAAATTCTCGCCTTATGCAGTAATCGGCGTGGGTGGCATCAATAGCACCCACAATGGCGACAGCGGCGCGGGCTTCATCGGCGAAGCGGGTGCGGGTTTTACCTATGAACTGCACGATAATTTCCTGATTCGCAGCGACGTCCGCTACCGTTACAACAACAACTTCAACGCCAAACTACAACCCGGCACCGAAGAATTTCATGACATGACGGTTAATCTGGGTTTCGTGGTCCCGTTCGGCGAAAAACCTAAAGCAGTTGTCGCAAAAGCCGAACCAACCCCGCCGCCCACCCCAGTACCGGCTCCCGCAAAACTGGATTGCTCAAAAATGGATGACGACAAAGACGGAGTAAATAACTGCGTTGATAAATGTCCGACTACATTACCGGGCGTTGAAGTCAGCATTTACGGCTGCTGGATCGTTGATGTTAAGTTCGATAACGACAAAGACGTGATCAAACCGCAGTATTTCCCAAAACTGGATAAAGTCGTTGACCGCATCAAACAGTATCCTGACATGGCGTTTGAAGTTCAAGGCCATACCAGCAATACAGGTTCGTACAAACACAACCTGGACTTGTCGGAGCGCCGGGCATTGGCGGTTAAGAAATACCTAACCAAAGGCAGCCACTCTCCCAATATCACTTCACACGGTTATAGCTGGGATAGGCCAATCGATACCAACGAAACCGAAGAAGGCCGCGCCAATAACCGCCGAGTACAGTTGGAAGTGGATGGTAAAGCCCAACAGACATTGAAATAGTCAGCGAACCTGGTTAAGTCAATTGATTCAGCACAAAAACCCGCCGTTAGGCGGGTTTTTTATATGCGCACGAAGAAGATCAAAAATTACAAACTCAATGCCCTAAATTCCGCACAAGCACTTGAACGCTGCCAGACCCGCTCAAACTCTTCACGCAATGGCCGATGACGTGCCGGCAAATTAGGACTCCAATGCCCATCGTAGCGATTACCCAGCAAGCGAAATAAATAGCCGTCGCTATCGTTGATGATAAAAGCAGAAGGATATTGCAAATCTTCAGCTTCATCGGGCACACGAATCAAAAAATATGACGGTAAGCGCTGAGCTAATTCCACGATAGGATGAACCTGATGACGCAGGCTGGCTGGTTCCTGAACGATAATCTGCACACTGGCGTTACGATTGCCGAGAGTAAATTGTTTCAGAGCCTCGACAAGGTCTTTTTGTCCATATAAAACAAAGTCCAGATCCCGGCTGTAGATACAAATCTGCCGACGAGCCGTCATCACCAATTGCCGGGTAGCGGTTAAGGTCGATTCGACAGTCTCCAGGCGGACAGCGTCAACAGAAACTTCTCGGGTCTGGAGCACGGATCGCAACGTTTGTTCAAGCGGCTGCAATATAAGCCTGATAGCCTGATGCGGAATGCCGGCTTCAGCAAACCCTTCGCCTTCCGCGACAAAACCGAATTTTTGGTAGAACCTCAATGCGCTAAGTTGCGCGTTGGCGGTAATAGTAGTCAGCCCCAAGTTACGCGCTTTGTCGATTGCTGCACGCAACAAAGATTCACCAACACCTTGTCCGCGCCATTCGAGTAGAACCGCCATTCGTCCAAGCTTGCCCTCCGGCGAAAGTCGACACGTAGCGATTGGCCGATAATCCGCATCCCGCACTAAAAAATGATGGCAGTCCGCATCAAGTTTGTCGAACTCCACTTCTAACGGTATTTGCTGTTCGACAACGAACACCAAATTTCGCACATAACATATGTCCTCAAAATCAACGGCGTAGCTGGCTGGCTCGAGATAACAGTTGGCAATTTGCATAGCGCGACGGATGAGTAGTAAGTGAGTGAATCAGTTTAGATGCACTCTGCTGAAAATTCGACGCGGCAAGCCGATTGTATTACCTACCGGCGGATCGGATGGCAGAGAACACAAGCCTCGCTTCAAACCTCTCTTTTGATCTTCGATTGCAAATGCTCGGCAAGACGCTTCATCGCTTCCGACGAATCGTTGGCTGCCAGATGGACATTAATGATACTGGGCATGCTTTGGTTATTCAGGGCATTGAACAGAGCCTCTTCAAATTCAGCTTCCGTTCGCGCATCGTAGCCGGCTAAAGGCCCAAATAGCTCTCCCAAACGATCAAAACGCCATGGATTAATATCGTTGAATGGACCTTCAAGAATACAACGCTCCGTACTGTAACCGTCGTTGTTAAATACCACTACGATAGGATTCAATCCCAAGCGGGCATGAGTCGACAGCTCGGTGCCGGTCATTTGAAACGCCCCATCGCCGACTAAAATCAATGCCCGCCGATCCGGACGCGCGATTTGCGCCCCTAACGCAGCCGGCACAGCAAAACCCATCGTGGTGTAAAAAGCCGACGCCAAAAATTCGCTTTGCTCGTGGACGCGCAAATCAATAGCTGCGAACAGGCAATCGCCGACATCACACACCACGATCATGTCGTTACTTAACGCACTATTCAGCCGCTCGACGAGTCTGGCAGTGGTGATTGGCCGGTCCGATTCCGGAAAAGCATGGTTTTTTAACGGTTCCGGAATGGATACGCAACTGGTTCCGGAGGTATTAACCGAGCCGGCTAAAGCCCCGAGAAAATCTTCCAAGGCAATGCCTGGATAACGATGCGCGCTGATTACCACCTCGTTCAATGCCGCGCGAATGGTTGAATGGGAATTGAGTTTTGCCGTGTAGATGCCGGTATCTATCTCGTTCAAGGTTACACCCAACATCAACAGCAAATCAGATTTTTCGACTCTATCACGCACGGCCTCCGAACTCATCGCGCCTTCGTAAATCCCCAGATAAGCCGGATGCCGTTCGGACATCACCGATTTACCGGTTAGCGTGGCGACCACGGGCAAACCGGTACGCTCCACGAAATCCGCCAAAGCGCTTTGCAGCCCGCGTCGATGCAATTCAACACCCGCCACGATCATCGGCGACTTCGCTTTGGATAATAACGCCATGGTTTCGGCAAGCGCTTCGGATAGAGCAGCTTGGTCACTGGTAAACTGTTCTACTGACTCAGTCGGCATGGGATAGCCTTCCGCCATTACCAAGTCGCGGGGAAGCTCGATGTATACCGGCTTGCAAAAACGGCGCGCGGCTTCGATAGCATGGTCGATTTGCCGAAAGGCGATCACCGGGTCGTTTAGCACCACCGACGCGCAGCTAATCCGTTCGAAAATTTCCCGCTGAAAAGTAAACGGCCCAAATCGATGGTGAATCAACGGATCGTCTTTCTGCTCGCCAACGCCGGGCGCGCCACTGATCAGTACCACCGGCGAGGATTCTGCATAAGCGCCGGCAATCGCATTCACTGTGTTTAAGGCCCCAACGCCGTAGGTGACCGCCAACGCGCCCATGCCCGCGCAACGCGCATAACCGTCGGCCGCGAAGGCTGCGGAATCTTCTCGGGTGGTGCCGATATGCCGAACCTGACTTTTTATCATCAGATCGTAAAACCCCAACACATAGTCGCCAGGCACGCCAAAGATGTCTTTTACACCGGCTTGATATAGGCGCTTGAGGAGGTATTGTCCAATCGTATCGAATTTGGCAGTGCTCATAGCGCTTTGTGACCTCCGAATAGAATTAAACTTTGAGCACTGATTCGTAAAAGACCCATATTGCTCAACCGTTTTAACAGGACGATTAAGAGTCAATACTGCTGAGCCCCGCCTAAAAAGTCAACAGACATTCATAGTCCCCGGTAATTACGATTCAAAAGCATCACAATCGCGGCGACATAAGATTCTGAGTTTCAGCCAAAAAAAAGGGCCTTGCGGCCCTTTTCGTTGCAGAGTCGAACCGAACTTATTCGCTATCGACTTCTTTCATGCTCAAGCGTACGCGGCCTTGACGGTCGATTTCCAGTACTTTGACTTTAACGACATCGCCTTCCGACAGTTTGTCGCTGACTTTTTCCACACGTTCGTCGGAGATTTGTGAAATATGCACCAAACCGTCCTTGCCCGGCAGAATGGTCACAAACGCACCGAAGTCCATCAAACGCACCACTTTGCCTTCGTAGGTTTTACCCACTTCGACTTCGGCGGTGATTTCCTCGATCATGCGTCTGGCTTCTTCGCCCGCCGCTCTATCGACAGACGCTACATTGACCACGCCGTCGTCGGTCAAATCAATGCTGGCGCCAGTGGCTTCGGTAATGGCGCGAATAGTCACGCCACCTTTACCGATGACTTCGCGGATTTTAGCCGGATCGATTTTGAAGGTGATAATGCGCGGAGCAAAGTCTGACATTTCGGAACGTGTGCTGGACAAGGCTTTGTTCATCTCACCCAAAATGTGCAGACGGCCTTGTTTGGCTTGTTCCAGCGCAACTTTCATGATTTCGGCGGTGATACCGTCGATCTTGATGTCCATTTGCAACGCGGTGACGCCGTTCTCGGAACCGGCCACTTTAAAGTCCATATCGCCCAAGTGGTCTTCGTCGCCCAGGATGTCGGACAATACTGCAAATTGATCGCCTTCCTTGATCAGACCCATCGCGATACCGGCTACTGGGGCTTTGATCGGCACGCCGGCGTCCATCAAGGCCAAGCTGCTACCGCAGACAGACGCCATGGAGCTGGAACCGTTGGATTCGGTGATTTCCGATACGACGCGCAGGACGTAAGGGAACTCGCCCATGTTCGGCAACACCGATTGCACGCCGCGCTTGGCCAAACGGCCGTGGCCGATTTCACGGCGCTTCGGCGAGCCTGTGCGGCCGGTTTCGCCAACGCTGAACGGTGGGAAGTTGTAATGGAACAGGAAAGTATCTTTATATTCGCCGGCCAGGGCATCGATGATTTGCGCGTCGCGCTCGGTGCCCAAGGTCGCAACAACCAAGGCTTGGGTTTCGCCGCGAGTGAACAGCGCCGAACCGTGGGTTCTGGGTAGCACGCCGGTACGGATCGTGATTGGCCGAACAGTGGTCAGGTCGCGGCCGTCGATACGTTTGCGGTCGTTCAGAATCGCACCGCGCACAACATTGTATTCCAAGGTTTCGATAACGTTGCGGATGTCTTTTTCGCCGTAAAGATCTTCGGCGGTCAATTTTTCGACGACGGCGCTACGGATTGCACTCAGGGTGTCCTGTCTGGCCAGTTTTTCCGGAATTTGATAGGCCGATTTGATTTGCGCTTCGGCTTCATCGGCAACAGCGGCTTTCAAGGCTTCGTTATCCGCAGGTGCTGTCCAGGTTATTGCCGGTGCAGCTGCTTCCGCAGCAAATTCATTGATCGCATTGATCGCAACCTGCATTTGCTCGTGGCCGAACAATACCGCGCCCAGCATCACGTCTTCCGGTAGCACATCGGCCTCGGACTCTACCATCAATACGGCTTTGGAGGTACCGGCAACCATCAGGCGCAAACGCGACTCCTTCAGTTGCGGCAACGTGGGGTTCAGCACATATTGGCCATCGATATAGCCGATGGTTGCGGCGCCCAGCGGGCCATTAAACGGCAAACCGGACACCGCCAACGCAGCGGACGCACCAATGATGGCCGGCGCTTCGGTATCGATTTCCGGATTCAAGGACAGCACGGTGGCAATGATTTGGACTTCGTTAGTGAAGCCTTCGGGAAACAACGGACGGATCGGACGGTCGATCAGGCGCGAGATCAGCGTTTCGTTTTCGCTTGGGCGGCCTTCGCGTTTGAAAAAGCCGCCAGGAATTTTACCCGCGGCAAAGGCTTTTTCCTGATAATCCACCGTCAGCGGGAAAAAGTCGCCACCGCTGCTTTCTTTTTTGCCGACCACGGTCACCAACAGAGTGGTACCTTCGACATCAATGATTACCGCGCCGTTGGCTTGGCGGGCAATTTCGCCGGTTTCTAAGGTGACGAGACGATCGCCGTACTGAAATTGTTTCCTGATAGGATTCACTATAAGGTTCCTTTGTTTAAAGGTTATGCTAAAAATTTGCCTTAAAGCAGAAACGGCGCCCGATGCGCCGTTTCCAGTTTGTGCTACTTACGAATGCCCAAACGTTCGATCAACGAACGATAACGAGCCACATCTGTGTCTTTCAGGTAATCCAGCAATTTACGGCGTTGGTTTACCATGCGCAGCAAGCCGCGGCGCGAGTGGTTGTCTTTTTTATGGGTCGCAAAATGCGGAGTCAGTTGGTTAATGTTGGCGGTCAACAAAGCAACTTGGACTTCGGTTGAACCTGTATCGGTATCCGACAAACGGTATTCTTCAACAATGGTTTTTTTTTGTTCTGCGGTTAATGACATTCTTAATCCCTATCGATTAATTTTGATTGAATAAAGGCCATCGTTCGATGACCGTGTAGCCGCTATCTCCACAATAGGGTGTAGAAATTTTGCGGTTTTTCCCGGAAAATCAAGTTGTTTGATCTTCCAAATGAAATAGTTTTTTCGGCGCTAGTTTACCATCCAATAGAATTTCTCCCAACCCCAAAAAGGCCTGCGGCGAGTATATTCTGACCTGGCCGGCCATACCGCCGTTAAAGGCTATGCGCTGACCAAGCTTGATTTTTTCGGCCTGCTCAGTAGACAAAGATACCTCCGGGATCGCCTTCAGGGGTACATCCAGTTCGATTAAGGTATTCTGCAATTCTGCAAAGCCCATAGCCTGCAACTGCTGCAAAGTATAAGCTTGCTCCAGATCGAACATACCCGCCTTGGTTCTGCGTAACGCAGTTACCGTGCCGCAGGTCCCTAACCTGTGACCAATATCTTCCGCCAGCGAACGAATATAAGTACCCTTAGAGCAAAATACATCCAGCGTCAATTGCCCCAATTCGGCATCGAAATTTAACAGCTGCAATTCATAAATAGTGATGGCCCTGGGCTGACGGTCCACGGTTTTGCCTTCCCTAGCCAACTCGTACAACTTCTTGCCTTGATGCTTGAGCGCCGAATACATAGGCGGCACCTGCTCGATCGGCCCGGTGAAATGCTGCAAACAAGCTTGCAACTGCACGCCATCCAGGGCTGGCACCGGCATTTCGGCGACGATTTTACCTTCGCTATCGCCGGTATCGGTCATCACGCCCAGTTGTATCGTTACCTGATAACGCTTATCGTCATCCAGCATCAATGCCGAGACCTTGGTCGCCTCACCGAAGCACAAGGGTAACAAACCGGTAGCAAGAGGATCCAGCGCCCCGGTATGCCCGGCCTTGTTGGCATTAAATAATCGCCTGACTTCCTGCAAGGCCTGATTGGACGATACGCCTAAACGTTTGTCGAGCAGCACGATGCCGTGCACATCGCGCCCGGACTTACGTTTTGCCATCAATCATCCTGCTGCGGTTTATCGGCCCCAGCTTCCGGCGCAGCAACAGCATCCTTAACTTCGTCGTGATGCAAATCGCCCAGTAACTCGGCGACGCGCATCCCGGTGTCGAATGAGTGATCGTAGTAAAAATGCAGCTCCGAGATATGCCGCAAACGCATGCGCCTAGCCAGCTCATGCCGAATAAACGGCGAAATTTCGTTCAACACCTTCACATTCGCGCGCTTAGCGGCATCATCCTGGGCATCCAACACCGTCACGAATATCTTGGCGACCGCCAAATCCTTGGACAATTCGACGTCGTTAATCGTGACAAAACCTAAGCGGCTGTCATCGACATCACGTTGTAATATCGACGCCAACTCTTTCTGCATTTCCGATGCAACCCGCTGACTGCGGCCGAACTCTCTTGCCATTAGATTTCCCGTCTGACTTCGATACGTTCAAACACTTCGATCTGATCGCCGTTTTGCACATCGTTGTAGTTTTTCACGCCGATACCGCATTCCATACCCATTTTCACTTCATTGACATCGTCTTTGAAGCGGCGCAGGGATTCCAGCTGACCTTCGTAAATCACCACATTGTTGCGCAATACGCGAATCGGCAGGTTGCGTTTGACGAAGCCGTCGATAACCATACAACCGGCCACCGCGCCGAATTTCGGCGAACGGAATACGTCCCTCACTTCGGCCAGACCGACGATTTTTTCCTGGATCTCCGGTGCCAACATACCGCTGATCGCCCGTTTCACCTCGTCGATCGCTTCGTAGATGATGCTGTAGTAATGCAGATCGATGTCTTTTTCTTCGATCAATTTACGAGCCACCGCATCGGCACGCACATTGAAACCGATCAAGATCGCGCTGGAAGCCAATGCCAGGTTAGCATCGCCTTCGTTGATGCCACCAACACCACCATAGATGCATTTGACTTGCACCTCTTCGGTGGACAAGCCTACCAAAGACTCACGCAAGGCTTCCAAACTACCTTGCACGTCGGTTTTGATAACGACGTTAAGCGTGGACGTTTCGCCGGCGGACATCCGCGAGAACACGTCGTCCAATTTTGACGCATGTTGCGCAGCGTGACGGGTGGAGCGTTTGCGATCTTCCCGGTGAGCGGCAAGCTCTCTAGCAACCCGTTCATTCTGAACCACCAGGAATTCATCACCCGCATCCGGGGTACCGGACAAGCCAAGAATCTCCACAGGCATACTAGGCCCAGCCGACTTAATAGCGTGGGCGTTTTCGTCGAACATTGCTCTTATCCGGCCATATTCGTGACCGCAGAGGACGAACTCGCCTTTGCTCAACGTACCTTTTTGAATCAATATCGTCGCCACCGCGCCGCGCCCTCTATCCAGACGCGATTCGATACAAATACCGGAGGCGATGCCATCGACCGGCGCTTTCAATTCCAGCACTTCCGCCTGAACGATCAGCGCTTCGATCAATTCATCAATACCGGTACCCACTTTCGCCGATACCCTCAGGAATTGCACATCGCCGCCCCACTCTTCCGGCACCACATTCAAGTTGGCCAGTTCTTGCATGACACGGTCCGGATTCGCTTCCGGTTTATCGATTTTGTTCAAGGCCACGATGATGGGCACATTCGCGGCGCGCGCATGATCGATGGCCTCTCTGGTTTGCGGCATCACACCGTCGTCAGCAGCCACCACTACGATCACGATGTCGGTTACTTCCGCACCACGTGCCCGCATCGCGGTAAACGCGGCATGGCCTGGCGTATCCAGAAAGGTGACCGCACCGTGGTCGGTTTTAACCTGGTAAGCACCGATGTGTTGGGTAATCCCGCCCGCTTCGCCGGCAGCAACCCGGGTTTTGCGGATGTAATCCAGCAAAGAGGTTTTACCGTGATCAACGTGACCCATAATGGTGACAATAGGCGCTCTCAGCTGAACTTTACGTTCGTCGCTGTCACCTTGCACCTCGGCCAGCATTTCCTGTTCAAAGTCATCCTCGCTCTGCATGATGGCTTTGTGGCCCATTTCCTCAACCAAAATCACCGCCGTTTCTTGGTCGATGGTTTGATTGATCGTGGACATGATGCCCAGCTTCATCAAATGCTTGATAACTTCGGCAGCCTTGATGTTCATTTTTGCAGCCAAATCCGAAACCACGATGGTTTCCGGAATGGTGACGTCATACACAGTCGGCGCCACCGGCTTCTCAAACTTATGTCGAGCCTGATTGACATCGATCTCGAATTCAGGTTTTTCCCGACGCGATGGCGCCTTGCCTTTTTTGCCTTTGCCGCCGCGACGCGCGGCATCACCGCCGCCGCCAATATCACCATCGGTAGACGGGCCGCGGGTGGGCTTGAATTCGGCTTTTTTCTTATGCAGCGTGGTTTGTTGCTGCTTGGCTTCGGCTTTTTGTTTGACTTTTTCTGCGGTTCTTTGCACCGCAGCTTCCAGCCTTTCTTTCTTTTCTTTTTCCAGACGCTGCTCTTCGGTCAGCTCCGGCGCCGCAATCGGCGCGGGTGCTTCAGCCTTAGGAACCAGCTCAGGCTGGGCTTCGGCAACAACCGTCAACGCCTCGGTCACCTGCTGCTCTGCAGCAACCGGTTCCGCACTCACCATCACAGCTGGCGCGGACGCATCAACCGACTGAGCAATTTCCGCGCTAAGCACCACTTGCTCTTCTGAGGCAGACTGAACAGCCATCTGTTCGTGCAATTGCTTACGCTTTTCTTCTTCGATAGCTTGTTGCCGTCTCTGTTCTTCCAAAGCTTGTTTGGCTAATTCGGCCTGTCTTAGTTCGTCGTTTACAGAGGAGGCATCGCTACGCTTGATATAAGTCTTTTGCTTGCGCACCTCGACACTGACGGTTTTCACCGCGGTACCCGGCGGTGAGGATTGCCTTAATTCGGTTTTGGTACTGCGTTTCAAAGTAATGCGTTTGGGGGCGGCGGCTTCCTGATCGGCGTCCGACTTGCCGTGGCGCTTGCGCAAGTGCGCGAGTAATTTGACTTTCTCTTCATCGTTTATCACATCGTCGGGCGCGCTGGCGGTCAAGCCGGCTTCCTTCAATTGTTCTATAAAACGCTCCAAAGGGATGCCAACAACCTCTGCCAATTCCTGTACTGTTTTATCGCTCATAGTATCCTCCTGCCTCAGCCCTTATCCTCTGCGAACCAAGATTCGCGGGCTTTCATGATTAGTTTACCAGCACGCTCCTCGGTCATGCCGGTAAATTCGATAATGTCGTCTATCGCCTGCTCCGCCAAATCGTCCAAGGTCACAATGCCCTTGGCCGCCATTTGGTGCGCCAACTCTTCGTCCATGCCTTCCATCGCCATCAATTCCTCGCTAGGCACGGCGGTTTCAATTTTTTCTTCGGATGCGATAGCACTGATTAACAAAGCATCCTTGGCGCGAGTACGCAAAGCTTCCACCAACTCTTCGTCGAAACCCTCTATTTCCAGCATTTCGTCGACGGGGATGTACGCAATTTCCTCGATGTTATTCAATCCTACATCAACCAAAATGCTGGCGATTTCTTCATCGACATCCAACAACTCCATGAACTGCTGTTTGGATTTGGCTGCAGCTTCGTCGTGGTTTTTATCTACTTGCGCAGCATCTTGAATGTTTAATTCCCAACCGGTCAATTCGGTAGCCAGACGCACGTTTTGGCCGCCACGACCGATGGCTTGCGACAAACTGTCGGTAGCCACCGCCACGTCCATGCTGTGCTTATCTTCATCGACCACGATCGATTGAATTTCGGCCGGCGACATGGCATTAATCACGAATTGCGCGTCGTTGCTGTTCCATAAAATAATATCGACCCGCTCGCCCGCCAATTCATTAGAGATAGCTTGTACCCTGGAGCCACGCATACCGACACAAGCACCAACGGGGTCCAGGCGCGGATCGTTAGCTCTGACGGCGATTTTTGCGCGGGACCCGGGATCCCGAGCCGCTGCCAAAATATCAATCAAACCTTCACCGACTTCCGGCACTTCCAATCGAAACAGCGCAATCAACAATTCCGGCGCGGTGCGGCTAACAAACAATTGCGGACCGCGTGGTTCGGACCGGACGGCTTTCAAATAGCCGCGCACCCGGTCACCCATTCTGACCGGCTCTTTCGGGATCATATCTTCGCGAGCGATGTACGCTTCCACGTGGCCACCCAAATCCAGGTAAACACTGCCTTTCTCCAAGCGTTTGACGACGCCGGTGACCAACTCGCCAACCCGATCCTGATAGGCTTCGACAATTTTCTTACGCTCGGCTTCGCGCACTTTCTGAATAATAACTTGCTTGGCAGTTTGCGCGGCAATCCGGCAAAAATCGACCGATTCGATCTCTTCTTCCACATAGTCGCCAACTTGAATATTGGGATTATCGAATTGCGCAACTTCCAGCAACACCTGCCAGCCCGGATGCTCGACGTCACCATTGATTTCCGGATTAGCATCGACCACCAGCCAACGCCGATAAGTCAGATAGTCGCCGGTATGACGATCAATGGCCACCCGGGCTTTGATCGGATTTTCGTAACGCTTGACAGTCGCCGCTTCCAAAGCGGATTCAATGGCCTGAAAGATAATTTCCTTGTCTATTTCTTTTTCGTTAGCAAAAACATCTGCCACCAATAAAATTTCTTTATTTGCCACTGCGACCTCCTTTATTGATTATGTAATCCGGCACCAAGCGTGCCTTGCTCATTGCCTGAAACGGGATTTTTAACAACTGCTCACCATCCTGTAGCAGAATGGCATCGTCTTCGACCATCTTGATCTGGCCGGTAATTTTGCGGCGTTTATCGATGGGCTTGAATAAGCTCACCAGCACAGTGCTCCCCAAAAAACGTTGAAACTGGCTGAGTTTGAAAAACGGCCGATCCGCACCCGGCGAGGATACTTCCAGATGGTATTCACCTTGAATCGGATCTTCGACATCCAGCACCCCGCTAATCTGGTGGCTAACCTTGGTGCAATCGTCCAGCAATATCCCATTGTCGCTGTCGATATAAATGCGCAACATGCCGTGTGTTGGATGCGGGTTGTACTCTATCCCCACACACTCATAGCCAAGACCTTCCACAATTGGCTCGATCAATTCCACCAAATGTTCAGGAGCCTGTTTCATTAACGCCTCACCTTTTCAAACCCAAAAAAAAAGAGCCTCAGGCTCTTCCATAAACAACCAAAACCCGTGGGCTTCGCGTTTTTCGAAAGCCCACAAAAGAAAAAACCCCTGAAAGGGGCTTTCTTAGCAAAACCACGCCTGAAACAGCATTGAGGAGAACTCACTCGTTTATCGAGACAATAATCTCAAAAAACCACGCTTATCAGGAAACAATTTACCGCCTCGAAAACTGCGGCGAAAAATTAAAAACCGAATTATAACCATATCTTTCAAGGATGTAAATCGACATTCCACGCCACCCTACAAGTACTTGGCTAAATCCTGAAACCTGCACTCTCGACAGAATTGTATTCACACCGAAATTTACAAGGATGACACAGGAGACAGAGCCCACAGGCTCGCTCACCATCGAAATCGCCCAAAGGTATGGCATTGAACCGAGCCGCTATTCGTCAGCTACTTACCGACTGAAACAAAGAAAATCTTGGATTTGAGAGACTCTAGCCGATCAAACGCTATTGCGAGGGGAATATTTGTTCAGGTGGTGCCCAGGGACAGAATCGAACTGTCGACACGAGGATTTTCAGTCCTCTGCTCTACCGACTGAGCTACCTGGGCAGCGACTTAACCTAAAACCAGAATGGTGCCCAGGGACAGAATCGAACTGTCGACACGAGGATTTTCAGTCCTCTGCTCTACCGACTGAGCTACCTGGGCGTCAAGAGCCGCGCATTAAACTAGGTTACAAACAATTAGTCAAGGAAAATACCACCAATCCCGGCTAACTGGACAGCAGGCGGTGATGTATGCAATTCTTCCGCACCGCAAATTCCTGACATTTTTAGCGCCAAATATCAGACTTTGCAGACACAAACCCCATTTAAACAACCCAAGCAACCGAGACCGTTTATGCAAGCTTTCACCGACATCCGCGCCCTAATCATAGACATGGATGGCGTACTTTGGCACGGCGACCGAGCTCAAGCAGGACTTGTTGAGTTTTTTCAGACCTTACGCGACCTAGAGTTGCCTTTCATCCTGGCTACCAATAACGCCAGCCTGACAGCGGAACAGTATGTCGATAAGCTGGCAAAAATGGGTGTAACGGTAACGTTGAATGAGATTCTGACTTCGGGCATGGCCACAGCGCTATATTTGTCCGAACGCTACGATCCTCAGACTACTCGCGTATTTGTAATCGGCGGCATTGGTGCCCGCCAGCCTCTATTGGATTTGGGATTTAAACTTACCGGAATTTACGAGACCGAGCCCGAACAGCGCGCGCATCTGGTTGTTTGCGGCATGGACAGAGAATTAAGCTGGGACAAACTGGCCACCGCCACTCTGAATCTACGAGCCGGCGCGCACTTCATCGGCACCAACGGCGACCTTTCGCTACCGACCGAACGCGGCGAAACCCACGGCAACGGCGCCATTCTGGCAGGCTTGACAGCTTCCACCGGCATCAAACCAATGATTATCGGCAAGCCGGAGCCTATCATTTACCGACAAGCATTGAGCCTGCTAAATGTCGACCCAGCCTATACTGTCGCCATCGGCGACCGGCTGGATACCGACATTCTCGGCGCAGTGCGCACCGGTATCCGCAGCCTGATGGTACTCAGCGGCGTATCCACCGAACAAGACGTCGCTGCAGCGGATTTCGGTCCAACCTGGATTATGCCGGACATACGCGACATCACCGAAAGCTTGCGCCACAGCAAACTCTAAGCTCATTCCACACCCTAACAGCGGAGGCGAATCATGAAAAAATTTATCGACAGCCCGGACACCTTACTGCAAACCAGCCTGCAGGGCTTTGCCAAAGCCCATGCCGACATCGTGCAATTCAATCCTGAGCCGCGATTTGTATATCGCAACGTGCGTAAAACCGGCAAAGTCGCGCTGATTTCCGGCGGCGGCTCAGGCCATGAACCGCTGCACAGCGGCTTCGTAGGTGTCGGCATGCTGGATGCCGCCTGCCCTGGCCAAGTGTTCACCTCGCCAACCCCGGACCAGATGCTGGCCGCGGCGCAAGCCATGGACGGCGGCGCTGGCGCGTTATTCATCGTTAAAAATTACGCTGGCGATGTCATGAATTTTGAAATGGCCGCCGAGATGCTGGACCTGCCCAACGCCAGCATTTTGATTGACGACGATATTTCCTTACCCAAAACCCACAGCATAGGCCGTAGAGGTGTGGCCGGCACCACCATCGTCGAGAAAATCGTCGGCGCCGCCGCCGAATCCGGCGCTGACTTAGCCACCTGCAAGGCACTGGGCGAACGGGTCAATCAAGCAACCGCTTCGATGGGTGTCGCCTTGACCAGTTGTACGGTGCCGGCCTTGGGCCATCCAACTTTTGCTATTGCCGACGACGAAATCGAGTTAGGTGTCGGCATCCACGGCGAACGCGGCCGCGAGACAAAGAAGCTGGTGAGCGCCAGCGAAATTGTCGACCAATTAGCCGGACATATTTTCGACGAATTGCAACCGGCCGCCGGTCAAGCCGTGTTGCTGCATGTGAACGGCTTCGGCGCCACACCATTGATAGAGCTACATTTGATTTACGAATTGGCCTGGCAATATTTCAGCGAACGCGGCGTGATCGTCCAGCGCTCTCTGGTAGGCAACTTTACTACGTCACTGGATATGGCAGGTTGTTCGCTAACGCTGACGCTGCTGGACGAAGAAATGCTGGGTTTTTGGGATGCGCCGGTGAATACCGCTGCGTTGCGCTGGGGTTGTTGAAGCAAGCAACAATCTAAGCGGCTTGCGCCTGGGCGTTTTTCAACACCTCGGCAATCGCCGCGATCATCAACTGCGCAGTCTTGGCACCGGCATCGATATGGCCCTTGCTGCGCTCGCCCAGAAACGAGGCTCGGCCCTTGGTGGCCAGCATGTCCCGAGTCGCTTCCACGCCTTCTGCCGCCACCAGGCTTAGGCTATCCAGAATCTCGGCCAGCGGCTTACCCGCAGCCGCATGCTCCCGCAACTCCTTGGCGACCGGCCCTAGCACATCCAGCATAGTCTTCTCACCAACATCAGACTTGCCGCGTTGCTTCACAGCCTCGACTGCCTGCAAAAATGCATCAGAAAACCCAGCAAGATCGATAAGCTTGTCCTTAGCATTCTTTGCCAGCGCGATAAACAAAGTCGCGTACAAAGATCCGGACGCACCACCGACAGCAGCCATCACCGTCATACCAATTTTCTGCCACGCAGCAACCCAGTCGAGTGTCGCTATCTCGCCGGCATGCTCGCGTAAGGCCTGCAAACCACGCTGTAAATTAAACACATGGTCGCCGTCGCCTATCGCTTGATCCAGTTCGGTTACTTCTTCGGCATGCGCATCAATGGTCTCAATCAACGCTTGAATCAATTCCGGAAACAAAGATGGGGTCAATGACATGCCGCCTCCGCGCAACAAAACAATAAGTTTGCTGAGCATAGCTAAAACGCCCTATTACTGTCCAGCCATACACATTCGCAGACACACTGTGCTAGAGAACATTTGGCAAATTCTCAGCTTCCGCCGAACCAATGACGGCCGAGATAGCTGAATGACTGACGATTTATCTATTTTCCAGCGCCAACGCATCCAGAAACGGCAACTCCGTATCCGCGTCATACACGCTGAAGTGATATTTATCCTTCAAATATTCCAAAAGCCAAGCGTTGGTGTCGGCTCTGCGCTGCCCGGCAGCCTCGTTCATTTGTTGCAAGCGCTGACGCACCGCGTGTTGCGGCAATAACAACAGCTCAATATCGGCCATTGATACGAATTTTTCCGGATCGGGGTTCTTGCCGTTAAAAATCTTGAATAGCTGATGCTTTTTTAAGCCCAAATGCGTGTTGAGCTCGTCCTTAAACTCGATGAATAACGGTAACAAATCGCTACCGACACACGAGTCTTCATGCAGCTTGTGTAACCGATTCAGCAAATGGTAGACCGCAAACCGGTACAATTCCGACTCACGCACAAACAGCCGAGCGGCCATGGCACGCACGGCAATCCGGTCGGAATTGTTCAACCGAATCGAAACGATGTGCTTTTTATCGTCTAAAAGATGTTCGTTGTCGTTCAACGCAAGTCCTTTGTGAGTAATCGCCGGCAAACTCAAACCGGTCGAAACAACTTAATTTGCGAGAATTTAAAGCATCAATGTTACAGATTTATAACAAACGCCCAGACACGCGAAAATTTCGGGCAAATCGCTCCACTATTGCTACGGACATCCGGCAAAACACTGGATTTTGAGGAAAAGTATTTATTGCGTACGCGGGATGAAAAAAATATAATCGCGCGCTTTTTTCGAGCGAATAGCGTTTTTCAAAACACTTTCAGAGTCTTAGCACAATGACCAGTCACATCATGCCTACCTATGCCCGCCAGTCGGTCACTTTTACACGCGGCGAAGGCGCGTGGTTGTGGGATACCGATGGACGCCGCTATCTCGACTCGGTGGCCGGCATTGCCGTGTGCAACCTCGGCCACGCCCATCCGGCCGTGCATGAAGCGCTCTGCCGGCAAAGCAAAACCTTGCTGCATACCTCCAATCTTTACGGCGTAGAGTTGCAGTCGCAACTGGCGGATAGACTGATCGGGCTAAGCGGCATGGATAATGTGTTTTTCAGCAATTCCGGCGCCGAAGCCAACGAAGCGGCGATAAAAATCGCCCGCAAATACGGCCACCAGCAAGGCGTTGAAAGCCCAGTAGTGTTGACCATGGAAAAAAGCTTCCATGGCCGGACTATGGGCACGCTGAGCGCCACCGGCAACACCAAGATCAAGCAAGGCTTCGCGCCGCTGTTGGCCGGGTTTACCCATGTGCCGTACAACGACATGCCGGCTATCGAAGCAGCTCTCGCCGCCGATAAAAACATCGTCGCGATCCTGGTTGAACCGGTGCAAGGCGAAGGCGGGGTGAATATTCCGGCGGCGGATTACTTAAACCAAATTCGCGCACTATGTGATCGGCACAATCTGCTGATGATGCTGGATGAAATTCAAACCGGCGCCGGCCGTACCGGGCGCTTTCTGGCTTATCAACATAACGGCATCCTGCCGGATGTATGTACGATGGCTAAAGCCTTGGGTAACGGCGTGCCGATTGGCGCTTGCCTGGCGCGCGGCAAAGCAGCAGACGTGTTACAAGCCGGCAATCACGGCTCGACGTTTGGCGGCAATCCACTGGCGTGCAGCGCGGCCTTAGCGGTACTGGAAACTTTATCAACCAGCACCTTGATCGCCGATGCGCAATCAAAAGGAGAACAAATTTGCCAGCGCTTCAAAAACGCACTGGCAGACACCCCGCATATCGTCGATATTCGCCATAAAGGTTTGATGATAGGCATTGAACTGGATCGGCCTTGCGGCGAATTGGTCGGAAAAGCCTTGGCGGAAGGCTTATTGATCAACGTCACTGCCGACAACACTATCCGTTTGCTGCCGCCGCTAATCATCGACGACGCGCAAATATCAACGCTGACAGACACCCTGACAGCGCTCATTCAGGCATTTTGCAGACAATAACCATGCAACCCAGACACTTCATCAGTCTGCTGGATTTGTCCAGCGCCGAACTACACAACCTGATTCAACGGGCCATTCAGCTCAAATTGCATCGCACCCCGGACTATCAGCCCTTCAAAGGTAAAGTGCTGGCGATGATTTTCGAAAAATCCTCGACCCGCACCCGTATCTCCTTCGAAGCAGGCATGGCCCAATTCGGCGGCAGCGCCCTGTTTCTATCACCCAGAGACACGCAACTCGGCCGCGGCGAACCCCTGGAAGATAGCGCCAAGGTGATCTCCAGCATGGTGGACTGTATTATGCTGCGCACCAACAATCACGAAACGGTCACCACCTTTGCCAAGCACTCGCGAGTACCCGTCATCAACGGCCTGACCGATTTGCTGCACCCGTGTCAATTGCTGGCCGATATGCAAACCTATTTCGAACTGCGCGGCGACATCGCCGGCAAAACCGTAGCCTGGATCGGCGACGGCAATAATATGTGCCATTCCTATATCAATGCGGCTCGCCAATTCGACTTTAAATTGAACATCGCCTGCCCTGTCGATTACCGACCGCAGCAAAGTATCGTCGATGCCGCCGGACATAGAGTGGCGTTTTTCAATACGCCGGAGCAAGCGGCACAGCAAGCCGATTTAGTGGTGACGGACGTCTGGGCCAGCATGGGACAGGAAGAGGAACAAAAAAAACGCGAATTCGTATTTAAGGATTTTCAGGTCAACAGCAAAACCATGGCTGCCGCCAAAACCGATGCGCTGTTCATGCACTGCCTGCCGGCACATCGCGGCGAAGAAGTGACAGCCGAGGTCATCGACGGCCCACAAAGCGTGATATTTCCGGAAGCCGAGAATCGCCTGCACGCTCAGAAAGCGCTACTGGAATTTCTCATCTGCCGATAATTTCGCTAGAATCGCCGCTTTCTTTACGCCGAACGAAGAGTGATACTGTGAAAAAAACTTTTGCCTACCTGTTTGCCTGTCTGCTGATTAGCCCGCTTGCCATGGCAAGAACCGCCTACGTCACCGACAAAGTCGAGGTGCCATTACGTAGCGGCGAAAGCGAGCGCACCAAGATAGTCAAAATGTTGGAAAACGGCATCCCAGTCAGCGTATTGCAAGAAAGTACCGAAAACGGCTATACCTATATACAAACCAGCAGCGGCGCGGAGGGATTCATTCTCAGCCGCTACCTGACCGGCGAACCCAGCGCCCGCAATCAACTGGAAGCCGTCAGCAAAAAACTCGAAGCGCTGCAGGAAGAAAACAAACAACTTAAAGCCGGACAAGCCAACAGCCAGGAAATTGGCAAAGAACGCGATAAGCTCAGCGCCGACCTTAGCGAACTTCAGCAAACCGCCGCCAATGCGATACAACTCAAACAACAGCGCGACCAATTGCAGGAGCGCGTCATCTCCGTCGAGCGCGAACTACAACAATTAAAACGCGAAAATCAGGCATTGACCGACAGCAGTAACCAGGACTGGTTTTTGTACGGCGGCGGCTTGGCTTTATTCGGCGTATTGCTGGGCTTTATTCTGCCCAAACTCAGCTGGCGCCGCCGTTCCAGCGGCTGGGATAGTTTTTAGTTTTAAACGAATTAGCCGCAGGACCGCCCTGCTTCAAATGACGCCCTTTCCCGCGGCAGTTTAAGCGCCGCTTTTGCTTTCATCTGGAATCACCATGCCTGCATACCGTTCTCATACCACCACTCAAGGCCGCAATATGGCTGGCGCGCGCGCATTGTGGCGCGCCACCGGCATGAAAGACGGCGATTTCAATAAACCGATTATCGCAGTAGCCAATTCTTTCACTCAGTTCGTGCCGGGCCACGTACATTTAAAAGATCTTGGCCAATTGGTGGCGCGCGAGATTGAACTGGCCGGCGGCGTCGCCAAGGAATTCAACACCATCGCGGTTGACGACGGCATTGCCATGGGTCACGACGGCATGTTGTATAGCCTGCCCAGCCGCGATTTGATTGCCGACAGCGTCGAGTACATGGTCAATGCGCATTGCGCCGATGCGATTGTCTGTATATCCAACTGCGACAAAATCACCCCAGGCATGTTGATGGCGGCTATGCGCATCAATATTCCGGTGATCTTTGTCTCCGGCGGCCCGATGGAAGCCGGTAAAGTACGGTTGGCGGAAAGCGCGGACATCAAGAGGCTGGATTTGGTGGACGCCATGGTCATGGCGGCAGACAGCAAAGTATCCGACACCGATCTAGCGGCTGTCGAACGCTCTGCCTGCCCGACTTGCGGCTCGTGCTCCGGCATGTTCACCGCCAATTCGATGAACTGCCTGACCGAAGCGCTGGGCTTGTCGTTGCCGGGCAACGGTACCATGTTAGCCACCCATGCCGATCGCGAACAATTGTTCAAACAAGCCGGCCGCCGTATCGTCGAACTGGCCAAACAATATTACGAGCAAAATGACTCATCGGTACTACCGCGTGCGGTGGGTTTTAAAGCCTTTGAAAATGCGATTGCGCTGGACATCGCGATGGGCGGCTCCACTAACACCATCTTGCATCTGCTGGCTATTGCTCAAGAAGCCGGCATCGATTTCACCATGGCGGATATTGATCGCATGTCGCGCGTTGTGCCGCAATTGTGCAAGGTCGCGCCTAACACCGACAAATATCATATCGAAGACGTGCATCGCGCCGGCGGCATCATGGCAATTCTGGCCGAACTGAACCGAGCTGGCCGCTTGCACACCGATGTACCCACCGTGCACGCCAAAACTCTCGGCGATGCCCTGACACAATGGGACATTACCGCCAACCCCGACGATGCCGTAAAAACTTTTTATATGGCTGGCCCCGCCGGTATTCCGACTCAGGTAGCGTTTAGTCAGAACACCCGTTGGCCCAGCCTGGACACTGATCGCGCCGAAGGCTGTATCCGCTCCATTGACCATGCCTTCAGCCAGGAAGGCGGGTTGGCGGTATTGCACGGCAATATCGCAGTGGATGGTTGCGTGATCAAAACAGCAGGTGTCGATGACAGCCTGCTGGTCTTTGAAGGCAACGCCCATGTGGTCGAATCGCAAGACGAAGCCGTAGAAAACATCCTCAATAACAAAGTCAAAGCCGGCGATGTGGTAGTGGTGCGTTACGAAGGCCCCAAAGGCGGACCCGGCATGCAGGAAATGCTGTATCCGACCAGCTACATCAAATCCAAGGGTTTGGGCAAAGCCTGCGCGCTATTGACCGACGGCCGTTTTTCCGGCGGCACCTCCGGTTTGTCGATTGGCCACTGCTCACCGGAAGCGGCGGCAGGCGGCGCGATTGGCTTGGTGAAAAATGGCGACCGTATCCGCATCGACATTCCTAATCGCACCATCAACGTCTTGCTTAGTGACGAGGAACTGGCTCAACGCCGCGCCGAACAGGACAAATTGGGCTGGAAACCCGCCAAGCCGCGCCCACGCAAAGTGTCAGTGGCGCTGAAAGCCTATGCTTTTTTTGCCACATCCGCCGACAAGGGTGCGGTGCGGGATTTGTCCAGACTCGAAGATCAGTAAGTTGACGATGCCGCATAAAGGCTTGATGATTTTAGCCACTAAAACACCATCAAGTCTTCAACTTTGCATATCAACCAACACGTGGTCATCTGCTGCTTCCAAAATACCTGGAAGCAGCCTCACTATTCCGGTTAACGCCTGATAACCCTCGTCAAAATTTTCAGCGCCGTACCCCCAGAAAAGGCCAGTGCATCATTTCTGGTACAGATTGCGACTGAAGCGATCAAATCGGCTCAACCGAGTAATTGATCCATTACCGCCGCAACTTGGCCTTAATTGAAATCGCTGATGAAACGCTTCCTCCTCCAACTGCTGTACATCTGGAAACAAAAGCTAAAAATCTATTTCATAGCAGGCTGGATAGGCGCCGGCATGGGAATATTTTTATTGGCACCCAGTTACGACTACATCAGTTCGCGCGAGCGCAACTCTGACCCGTTGTCCTCTATCGAATTCGTGCTAGGCCAGTTCACCGAAGTAATGACCGGTCAAATCAATCAGAACAACCTGATTCTATTCTATGCCGAAATCGGCGCGATACTGGGTCTGCTGTCGCTGGGTTTTTATCAGATACTGCACAAGCGGTTGGTCGCTTTGGATGCGTTGAAAGTCGAGCTGGAAAAAGATTTACCAACCATCATCCGCCAAGGCGAAGGACCGTTGCTGGAGTTTAAATCATCGCTGCGCTGGGATATTCAGGAGCAGCGCGTCAATAAGGCCCTGGAAGGCGTGATTATGAAAACGCTGGCCGGTTTCTTTAACAGTCCGGTTGGCGGGACCTTGCTGATCGGCGTGGCCGACAATGGCGAAGTCCTCGGCCTGAACTCAGATTTCCAAACCCTAAAAAAACCCGACCAAGACGGTTTCGAGCAAACCTTGATGACTGCGATCTCCAGCAATCTGGGGGCCGATTTGTGCCCGCTGATCCACGTGCTTTTTCATAAATTGGCCGACCGTGATGTCTGCCGGGTTATTGTTTCCCCCTCGCATCGGCCCGTGTTTCTGACGCAGAGCAACATCCCCAAATTCTTCGTGCGAACCGGCGGCGGTACTCGGGACCTGAACATTCAAGAAGCGCTGGATTATGTGGCCAGCCGTTGGAAAAAAACCAAATAACCAGCCCTGATTGGGTTTTAACGCTGGCAAAGTTACACTAAGCAGCCAGCAACCCCGCAACCGATTCGTAAACACTCCATGGAACATCAATCAACTTTCGTTAATTGGTTCAGAAATTCTTCGCCCTACATCCATGCTCATCGCAACCGCACCTTTGTGATCTTTTTCGGCGGGAACGCGGTGACGGAGCCGGAGTTCGACAATCTGATTCACGACTTCGCGTTGCTGAGGAGTCTGGGCGTCCGGCTGGTACTAGTGCACGGCATTCGCCCGCAGATCGACGAACAAGTCACCGGGCATGGCAACACGCCGCAGTTTCACCACCATTTACGGATCACCGACGCCACGACCTTGCAATACGTCAAGCAGGCCGCAGGTCTGGTACGGGTGGAAATTGAAGCCCTGTTATCGATGGGTGTGTCCGGCTCGCCGATGGCCGGCGCCAAAATACGTGTCGCGTCCGGCAATTTCGTTACGGCCAAACCCTTGGGCGTACTGGATGGCATCGACTATTGCCACACCGGCAAGGTGCGGCGCATAGACGCCCAAGCTATCCATAATCAATTGGATCAACAAAACGTAGTACTGATTTCGCCTATCGGTTATTCGCCCAGCGGCGAAATCTTTAATCTGTCGGCCGAGGAAGTGGCAACCGAAGTCGCCATCGCCTTGCAAGCCGAAAAGTTGATTTTGTTAACCGAACAAAATTGCGTATCGCCTGGCGATAATCACCCCATACAACAGCTCACTACCGCTCAAGTTTCAGCATTATTGCAAGAGATACCAACGGTCCCGGATGAAGTCGCCCGTTCATTACGCGCCGCGATGCAAAGTTGCGAAAAAGGCGTACAGCGCGCGCACTTGATCAATAGGCATGTGGACGGCGCCTTACTCCTGGAACTGTTTACCCGCGACGGTATCGGTACACTGATTAGCTCTAACGCCTTCGAAACCATACGGGCAGCGACATTGGACGACATCGGCGGCATTATGGAGTTGATCAAACCCTTGGAGCAGCAAGGCATCCTGGTCAAGCGTTCGCGGGAAAAGCTGGAGATGGAAATTGGCGACTATATAGTCATCGAGCGTGATGGCTTGATCATCGGTTGCACGGCGTTTCATGTGATGGCCGACGGCAACAGTGCGGAGATTGCTTGTCTGGCAGTGCATGCCGATTATCAAAAAGGCGCGCGCGGCAACAGCTTGTTGGACTATCTAAGCAACAAAGCCAAATCCGAAACTATTCGCCGCTTGTTCGTACGTTCCACGCAAACCGTGCATTGGTTTGTCGAGCGCGGTTTTGCGCCGTGCGAAATCGACGATTTGCCCGAACCTATGAAAAGCGCTTACAACTATCAGCGCAATGCCAAGGTATTGTATAAAGACGTTTAACATCACCTTCCACCCACTCAGCTCACGGAATATAGGATGCTCGATAAACAGGATTTTCTGACAGTCGTAAAAAACACCCCCCTAGTCGCTATTGACTTAATTGTGCGCTCCAGCAGGGATGAAATATTGATGGGCTTGCGCGTGAATGAACCGGCGGCCGGCTATTGGTTCGTGCCCGGCGGCAGAATCTACAAATCAGAAACTTTGGAAGCAGCGTTTCGCAGAATCACCGCAACTGAACTGGGCACAGCTTTCGAAATTGACAGCGCCCAACTACTCGGGGCTTTCACTCATCTCTACGAGACTAATTTTGCCAAAGAGCCGGATATAAGCACTCATTACGTAGTTTTAGGTTATCAATTGCAGCTGGATATCGATATTAATCAGCTACCGGCGCAACAACACGCTACTTACCGCTGGATTGGCAAAAACGAAGACTTGAGCGAGGTTCACCCTAATAGCCAAGCCTACTATCCCTATCTGCGTTGAACAATGCCCGCTTTAAAAGTCTTGCAGCTAACCGACCTGCATATATTGCCCCATGTCGGCGACAGTATGCTAGGTATCGATACCGAACAGTATTTCCAGCAAACCCTGGCCCACGCGCATGCTACTCTCGGCCCGTTCGATTTGATTTTATTGACCGGCGATTTAGGCCAAGACCCTTGCGCCGATAGCTACCGGCGAATTTGCCGGCATCTGCAAACTTATCAAACACCTTGCCTGTGTTTGCCAGGAAATCACGACGACTGGGAACTGATGACGACAGAACTGAACGCCGACTTCGTCAGTTGTCGCAAACACCTGCTGCTGAATAATTGGCAGATTATTGCCTTAAACAGCCAAAAAACCGGGTGCCCTGGCGGGCTTGTATCACAGGAAGAACTGGCATTTTTGCAGCAAACACTAAGCACAAATGACGCGCCCGCCCTGCTGGCGATACACCATCATTGCGTTGCGAGCCAAAGTAGCTGGATGGATACGATGCAAATTGAGAACGGTGAGGAATTGCTAGCAATAGCGGAACACTTCCCACAAGTTAAAGCCATCACCTGCGGTCATTTACATCAGGAAATGCAAACTAGTCATAGACAAATAGCGATATACGCCACGCCGGCCAGCTGTTTTCAGTTCAAACCGTTTGCCACCGAGTTTGAACTGGACACGCTAGCACCCGGCTACAGGATCTTCGAATTGGGGGATGACGGCGACTTTCGATCCAGATGCTATCACCTGCCCATCAGCATGAGCGGCTTACAAACCAACCAGCACAGTTACTAACCAAACGCCAATCTTCCGGATAAATAACTCTCGGCGTTGACTCCCACGTCATTGGCAATCAAAAAAGCTCCTAATTCGTCCATCGCTTTGCGGTACACCCGGCGTTTGAAGTAAACCACATCTTTCAGCGGATACCAGTACTCCACCCACTTCCAGTTATCGAACTCCTGCTTGTGCCCGCAATCGAACCTGACATTCGATTCATCTGTCATCAAGCGCAAAATAAACCAAATCTGTTTCTGCCCGATGCACAAGGGCGTGGAATTTTTGCGGATATACCGATCCGGCAGTTTATAGCGCAACCAATAACGGGTGCGCCCCAGCAACTGCACATGCTCTGCACACAAGCCGGTTTCCTCCCACAACTCCCGATACATCGCGGTTTCCGGGTCCTCGTCGCCATCGATCCCGCCCTGCGGAAACTGCCACGAGTTAGCGCCTTTGCGCTTTGCCCAAAACACACGACCCTCGTCATTGCAAAGGATAATGCCGACATTAGGCCGGTATCCTTTCGAGTCTATCATGTAAAAACCTGTATTATTTGCCGCCCTGTTGCTAATGCCTGGATGTTAAAATTAACAACGGCACGGCCATTAAAATGAATGGCGCAATTGTTCCACAAATAACCGGCGGACGCCACAGGCCGCTACTTTTTTCTTTATGACGACGGATTTGCCGTGAGCTTAGCGATTTTTGATCTGGATAACACGCTGATCGCCGATGACAGCGATTTTTTATGGGGCCAATTTTTAGTCGACCGTGGCATTGTCGACAAAGACCAGTATGAACAGGCTAATAAAAAATTCTACGAGGATTACAAACACGGCACGCTGGATATTGTTGAGTTTTTGCATTTCTCACTGGCGCCACTAGCCCAACACGACGCAGAGCAACTGTATCGCTGGCGCGCTGAATTCGTCGAAACGCTGATCGAGCCGATCATGCTGGAGGCTGCCCAGGCTTTGGTGGAAAAGCATCGCGCGGCCGGCGACACCTTGCTGGTGATTACCGCCACCAATCGCTTCGTCACCGAGCCTATCGTCAAGCTATACGGTATCGACAACCTGCTGGCTACCACACCGGAATTTGTCGATGGTCGCTACACCGGTAAATTCAACGGCACACCCTGCTTTCAGCAAGGAAAAGTAGTGCAGCTGAACAACTGGCTGGCCAATTCCACGGAAACGCTGGCAGGCAGTTGGTTCTACAGCGATTCGCATAACGATTTGCCGCTATTGAGCTTGGTCGATCAACCGGTTGCTGTCGATCCCGACGAAAAACTACGGGAAGTTGCTCGGCAAGCAAACTGGCCGATTATTAGCTTGAGGAAATAAAAGCTGAGGACAAGGGTCAAAAGAAGCGCCCTTTTGACCCTTTATAATATTGAATCGCTTCTATTTTTTCTGTATAAAGAATACTTGTTTATCGGCTTCCTTGAATATCTTCAGCGGAATATGTCCCGCCTGATCGATATAGACGCCAAAGTCCAAATGGGCCGCCGGATCGGTAGCAATCACTTTGACTACCCTGCCGCTTTCCACTTCCATAATCGCCTTTTTCAAACGCAGCAACGGTAACGGACATTGCAATCCGCTGGCATCGACTTCCAAATCAAATTCGATCATAGTGGTGTTCACTCAACTGTTCTTTAGACAACGCTTATAATAACACCAACCCCAGACCACGAAAATCAAGCACCATGGATTACTTCCCGCTTTTCTTAAAACTAAAAGACCAGCCATGCCTGGTTGTCGGCGCCGGCGAAATCGCCTCGCGTAAAATCGAGCTCCTGGCAAAAACCGGCGCGCGTATTACCGTGGTGGCGCTGGAAATTGGCGCCAGCGTCGCGGAAATGGGGCGCAATAATCAAGTAGTAATCCAACAAAAGGCCTTTGCTGCGGACGATGTGAAAGGCATGCGCGTGGTCATATCGGCCACCAACCAGCGCACGGTCAACGAAACGGTTGCGCAAGCTGCGACGGCTCAGAATATTCCGGTGAACGTGGTGGATAATCCCGATTTATGCAGTTTTATCTTTCCGGCGATTGTTGATCGCTCGCCATTAATCGTAGCGGTGTCTTCCGGCGGCGTGTCACCGGTTCTCGCGCGCTTACTGCGTTCCAAGGTGGAAAGCGCCATTCCCGGTGCGTTCGGGCTGCTGGCGCAGTTTGCCGAGGATTTTCGAGCATTGGTTAAGGAACGACTCAAAGAACCCAACCGCCGCCGGGTATTCTGGGAAGACGCCTTGCAAGGCCACATCGCCGAATTGGTGTTTTCCGGCCGCCGCGAGCAAGCTGCAATAGAATTACAAGCCAAACTTGATGCGGCTGAGCAGACACAAAATCGCGGCGAGGTGTATTTGATCGGTGCCGGCCCCGGCGATCCGGATTTATTGACTTTTCGAGCCCTGCGCTTGATGCAGCAAGCGGATGTGATCGTCTACGACAGGCTCGTCTCCCAGGAAATATTAGAAATGGCTCGCCGCGACGCGGAGAAAATCTACGTGGGCAAGCAACGCAGCAATCACAGTCTACCGCAGGAATCGATCAACGAGTTGCTGGCGAATCTGGCTTTGTCGGGCAAGCGCGTCGCACGCCTGAAAGGCGGCGATCCGTTTATTTTCGGCCGAGGTGGCGAGGAAATCGAAACCCTGATGCAGCAAGGCATTCAGTTTCAAGTCGTACCAGGCATTACCGCTGCCGCCGGCTGCGCCAGCTATGCGGGAATTCCGCTGACCCATCGCGACCATGCACAGTCGTGCACCTTCGTTACCGGGCATTTGAAGGACGGCAATATCAACCTGAACTGGAGCCAGTTAGCCTCTCCCAACCAGACCGTCGTGATTTATATGGGTCTGGTCGGTCTGGAGACTATCTGCCAATCGTTGATCGATCACGGCTGCCCGGTCGATCAACCGATTGCATTGATTCAACAAGGCACTACCCGCCATCAGCGAGTCATTACCGGCACCCTGGGCGATATGCCTAAACGTGTCGAAAACGCGGACATTAAACCACCGACCTTGATCATAGTGGGCACCGTAGTGCGCCTGCGCAAACAGTTGGAATGGTTTCAACCCGGCCAAAACTAAGCAAGTGTGAATTTTTCCTTATTTCAGACGATGTTAAGTTTTACTTGGAAAAATCAGCCCGCAAACCCGGTAAAGGCGCGAACGACAGAGAAAATCGATTGAATTTTTCGCTAAAGTTCCCTATCCTTTACCCGCTTAATTTCCCAATGAACTGCCTATGCAAATAACAATATGCAGTTCTTTTTTTAAACACAACGAGAGAATCATATGAAAAAATCATTCGGTTTATTAGTAGGCGCAACTTTGATCGCTATCAGCGGACAAGTTGCAGCTAACGAAGCGGAAGAAATCGGCGCGAAAATTTATGAGCGTGCTTTCGGTCGTGGCTGCGGCGCTTGCCATGACATCGCTTCCAATCCACAATTATCGGCCTTGATCAGCGCCGGCAAACTGCCTAAAGACCAGTTCGCTAAAGTTCTGAAAGAAGGCAAAAACGGTATGCCTAAAGCTGTTGCGGCTATCATGGAAGTCGGTCCTGTGAAAAAAGCAGGTTATACCGAAGACCAAGCTATCGATGCAGTTTACGAATATCTGAAAAAATAATCGTAGCCTTACAGGCAAACAAAAAGCCGCTGCCCCTCACGGGACAGCGGCTTTTTTGTGGTCGTTATACTACAAGTTAGTCTTGACGACCGAGATACGCCTGTTGGCTGCGTTGATGGGTTAAGCGGTAGCGGTTGCGTAGCCAAACTCCGGCAACCGCCGCAATCATCAATCCGCAAGACACAAAGGTCAGATAAACCAAATCCTTAATGTCGTTCAATTCCTTGATCAGGGCCTGATTGGCAGCCGCACCTTCCACTTTTGCCGGCGAATCAACGGAATAGGTAGTGAGTATTTTGACATCGCCTTTCAGATCCTGAATGGTCTGCAGGGAATCAGCCACGCTACCCTTTTTGATATTCTCTTCCAGGGCTCTTAGCTTGCTGTCGATAGACCCGCTTAACAAGCCGAACAACTGGCCTTTCAAGGCGCTGATTTCGGCGGATAGCGCCGGATTCTGCGTGGCATACACTGCCGAGATAGCCTGATGCTTTTGTATTTCGGTCAACAGATTTTGTTTAGGCAGTAAGACAAAACCCAACAAAAAAACCGCCGCCATCAACGCCAGAACCAGCACTAACAAAAAGCGATTAGCCTTCATCAGCGCCTGATGCTGATGGGCGCGCAGATAGACTATCTCATGCTTATCGGTATTGACATCATCCAGATTAATCTCAGGCATATCGCTCATTATTCTTTTAGTGTTGCTAATCGGGAAGCTCTATTGATTTCCTAGAGCACGCGGCGCCTAAACGGCACCCTATGCCCGCCGGAAATACATCGGCGCATTATACAAGCTAAATCAAAAATGTCCTGTTTTATACAAACCGCGCTCAACGACCTTTTTTGGCGGCAATCCGCATTCTCAGGGCATTCAGTTTAATAAAGCCTTCGGCGTCTTTTTGGTTGTAAGCACCACCATCTTCTTCAAAAGTGGCGATATTTTCATCGAACAGACTATTGGTTTCCGAGGCGCGACCGACCACAACCACATTGCCTTTATACAACTTCACCCGGACCTTGCCGTTGACGTTGACCTGTGAGGCATCGATCATGGTTTGTAACAGCGCCCGCTCCGGACTCCACCAGTAACCGTTGTAAATCAAGGACGCATAACGCGGCATCAACTCGTCTTTTAAGTGCGCCACTTCGCGGTCCAGGGTCAGCGATTCGATGGCGCGATGCGCTTTCAACATCACAGTGCCGGCAGGCGTTTCGTAGCAGCCTCTGGACTTCATACCGACATAGCGATTCTCGACGATGTCCAGACGGCCAACTCCGTTAGCACCGGCAACTTTGTTCAATTTTTCCATCACCTGATGCGGCGTATGCGGCACATCGTCGATAGCAACGATGTCACCATTTTGATAAGTCAGCTCGACGTAGGTCGCTTGATCAGGGGCGTTCTCGGGCGATACGGTCCAGCGCCACATATCTTCTTCCGGTTCCGTCCAGGGATTTTCCAAAATCCGGCCTTCGTACGAAATATGCAACGAGTTGGCATCCATGGAATAAGGCGAGGTTTTACCTTTTTTCATTTCCACGGAAATGCCATGCTGTTCGGCATAATCCAGCAGCTTCTGCCGGGAGTTCAAATCCCATTCGCGCCAAGGGGCGATGATTTTGATATCCGGACGCAAGGCATAAGCACCCAATTCAAAGCGCACTTGATCGTTGCCCTTGCCTGTAGCGCCGTGAGAGACGGCGTCGGCGCCGGTTTCGTTGGCGATTTCGATCAAGCGTTTGGCAATCAAGGGACGGGCAATCGAAGTGCCGAGCAGATACTCGCCTTCGTAAATGGTATTGGCACGGAACATCGGAAATACGAAATCGCGAGCAAATTCTTCGCGCAAATCGTCGATATAAATTTCCTTGATGCCGGCAGCAGTTGCTTTAGCGCGAGCCGGTTCCAGTTCTTCACCCTGACCGATGTCGGCGGTAAATGTCACGACTTCGCAGTCGTAGACATCTTGCAGCCATTTCAAAATAACCGAGGTATCCAAACCACCGGAATAGGCCAACACCACTTTTTTAATATCCGACATAATGCGCTTCACACCTTTTACAAATTAAAAAACTGGCGAATTATAACGGAAAACCTCAATAAATTGCCCGCTATCCACCCTAGCCCGAGCGTAAAACTTACAGGTACTCCGCCAACAATCCCGCCACCCGTTTTGTAGCGCCCTGGTTATTTTCTACAAATAACCTGCCGTTATCGATCAATCTGTTTCTAAACGCTATATCTCGATAGAGGCGTAACACGGCATCAGTTAGGCCTTGGCGATCACGACACTGTATTGCCCCTTCCAAGGCTAAAATCCGCTCGGCAATTTCCTGAAAATTAAACATTTCCGGGCCAAATAACACGGGTACGCCAATGGCAGCCGGTTCCAATACGTTGTGACCACCGACCGGCACCAGACTACCGCCGACAAAAGCCAGATCGGCAGCGGCGTACAACATTTTTAATTCGCCCATACTGTCAGCGATATAAACATCGGTCTGCTCATGATGCTGCTTTTGCTCGCTACGCATCGCCACCGCCAAACCCTGCTGTTCGCAAAGCTTCTTAACCGTTTGAAAGCGCTCAGGATGGCGCGGCACTATCAACAACAGTAATTCGGGTATCGATGCTTTAAGGAGCGGGTAAAGCGCCAGAAATATCTCTTCTTCGCCCTGATGAGTGCTGGCTATGATCCAGACCCAGCGCCGGGCAAACAATTGTTGTTTCAACAACTGCCCAGCCGCGACCGTAGCCGCATCTATCGTTACATCAAACTTGATATTCCCCAGCACCTGTACTTGCGTCGATTCGGCGCCAATCTCGATAAACCGCGAGCGATCTTCCTCGGTTTGCGCTGCAATCGTGTGCACGCAAGCTAAAGCCGGTTTAACCAACCGCGGGATTTTTTGATAAGAACGCGCAGATCGCTCGGACAATCGCGCGTTAATCACAAATAGTGGAATCGCCTGCATCGCACAGGCGGCAAACAAATTCGGCCAGATCTCCTTTTCCATGATCACCGCCAGCCTTGGCCGAAAATGCTTAAGAAAGCGCGCGACTATAAAAGGTAAATCGTAAGGCAGATAGACGTGTTCGACTTGGTCAGCCAGTACAGCTTGAACACGCGCCGACCCTGTCGGCGTGGTGGTGGTGACCAACACCGGTATTTCCGGATATTCAGCCTGCAATAGCTTAAGCAATGGAAAAGCCGCTTCCGCTTCGCCCACCGAAACCGCGTGCAACCAAATGACATCGCGCTTTGATGGGGTGGAATAGATGCCTAAGCGTTCGCGCCAACGCTGCCGGTAGGCCGGCGCTTTGATGCCGCGCCAGTAAAGCCTAAACAAAACGGCGGGTAAAATTAAACCGAAAACCAATGTATAGAGACGACGCATCGGCTTTTAAAACCTGTAAGCCAGCTGCGAAACAAAGCGTTTTAAAGCTAGCGTTGCGTCATTGGACATTAGCACACCCTCAAAAATACCAGGGAGTATATCAAAGGGTAAATCTAAAATTTAACTGCTAACTTATGATTAGAACTCGGTACAAGGTAGCGACGAATCTATTGGGAGGAACGGTCGACCACATCCTTAGCAGCCCCGTAACAAAGACGCCATCCCTGGCGAATCTTCCTGATTATTCCTAAAACCACATTTCCTTGCGCTACAAACCGTCAGACTTGCAGCATGCTTTCATCCTTACGCCGCAACGGCAGCTTTACGGCGACCGCCAAAACCGATCATACCGGCCATCGCGCTGCCGAATAACCAAACGGCGCCAGGGACCGGTACTGCGGCGATGGACAATTCATAGCCGGAGACGTTTGCATTCCATCTGCCGACGCCGTTACCACCCAGCGCAATCGTATAAACTTGGCCTGCCTCTGCGAAAAACTCAAGATAATTCACGGCATCGACGGTAGCGTCATGAGTCAGGTACTCCATACCGGAACCAACGCCCACATTGTAGAAAGGGTTGCTGGTATTTTCCGGCTTGCCGGTGTTATTCCAACTACCGTGGTGGCTATAAGCTACCGAGTTGGTAGTATCCATACCTTTAAATACGGTAACGCCAAAATTACCGTTAATGGTGCCCAGCGAGGTCAGGTTCAGCCTCAGTACAGTAGAGATGTCGGATTTAATCAAACCCATGTCAATTTGGTGTTTCCAACCGGTTGGACCTGTTGCAGTGGGTAAACCGTCGTTACCCAGGCCATTATCTTTCCAAGCACCGGCGCCGGTATCAATTTCCGCTGCCACGCCATAATCAGCCAGTGCGTCGGCGGCAGACACCTCCAAGGTTCCTGGTCCGTGAATCGCCGCAGCCCAGTTCAAATGCGCGCGACCGGTATATCCAAACGGCAATGCACCGCCTGCTGTACCAAGCCAAGGCACTTGGGTACCTTGATAGCCGCCGCTTTCAGGGCCGGTAGCAATGGTATCGACATCAGGACCGTCATAAGTGTAATTCCAACCATCGGTTGCACTGGCCGCCGTTGTCGTGAAGGTGTTGTACATGACGTGCGCCGATGCGGTAGATGCACCCGCTGAAAGCGCAACACCCGCGACCGCCATCGAAACAGCTTTAGCCAATTTTGTTTTGATCATACGTTTTTTACCTTAAATCTTAAGTTTTGGGGAGAAAGCACCTTGAGCCCAGGACTTAACAATCTTGTAAGCCATCACTGACAGGCGCCTGTCTCCCTAACGCAATCCTTATGCCACCTATAAAACGTATTAATTACAAACAATTAGAATTTACTTATTCTCAACCCCTAATCAAATTCCGTGATTTAGCTCACAAAAAACAGGTGAAATAACATAATTTAGATTTTCCCCTTACTCGAGCAACCGTTTCCGACCAAAGTTCGAGAGCAACACAAATTTAGGTGTAACACTATATTGAAAACATCAGCGGCAAGTCATAGAGCCATCAAACGCGCAGAGTAGCTATCGTCTCAACCTACGTTCCAAATCCAGCAGACGCTGGGTAGTCTGCAACACCGTATCCGGATTCAAACTCATCGAATCAATGCCGATTTCGACCAAATATTCGGCCATTTCCGGGTAATCCGACGGCGCTTGACCACAAAGACCGGAATGGCGGCCGTTGCGGCGCGCACCTTCCACCGCCAGCCGAATCATGGTCTTGACACCGGCATCCCTCTCGTCGAAGTCATTCGCGACGATTTCCGAATCCCGATCCACACCCAAAGTCAATTGGGTTAAGTCGTTGGAGCCGATCGAAAAGCCATCGAATAATTTGGCGAATTCATCGATCAAGATGACGTTATTCGGTATCTCGCACATCACGTAAATTTCCAGGCCGTCATCCCCGCGCTTTAAACCCAGCTCTGCCATGTAAGCCAATACTCTCTCGGCCTCGTCTATGCGCCGACAGAATGGGATCATCAACACCACATTTTTCAGGCCCATTTGCTCGCGCACCCGCTTCATGGCCGCGCATTCCAGCGCAAACCCCTCGGCATAAGCCGGGTGCACATAGCGCGAGGCGCCGCGAAAACCGATCATCGGATTGGCCTCGTCGCGCTCGAACCAACGCCCGCCCAACAAGGTGGCGTATTCGTTGGTTTTAAAGTCCGACATCCGCACGACGACCGGTTTGGGATAAAACGCCGCGCCGATCGTACCGACACCTTCCGCCAGACGTTGAATAAAGAACTCTTCCGGTCGGGCATAGCCTTCGGTCAACTGCTGCAGTTGTTCCAGTTCACCGGCATCCGCGACTTTTTCGGGATGAATCAAAGCCATCGGATGGGCCTTGATATATTCGGTGATGATGAATTCCATCCGCGCCAGACCGACGCCGTCGTTGGGCAGAAAACTGAGTTTAAACGCCAATTCAGGATTTCCCAGATTGAGCATGATCTTGGTTTTTGGCCGCTGGAGTTGCGACAAGTCCGTCTGCGTCACGTCAAAATCCAGCCGGCCGGCATAGACTTTGCCGACATCGCCTTCCGCGCACGACACCGTCACCACGCTGCCGCTCGCTATCGCGGCCGTCGCGTTCTCACAACCGATCACCGCCGGCACACCCAGCTCGCGAGCAATGATAGCGGCGTGGCAAGTGCGCCCGCCACGATTGGTCACGATGGCCGCAGCGGTTTTCATCACCGGCTCCCAATCCGGCGTCGTCATATCGGCCACCAACACTTCGCCTGGTTTGAAACTGCCGAGTTTGGCGACGTTGTCTATCACCCGCGCCTGACCCACCGCGATCTTACTGCCCACGGCATGGCCTTTGACGATGGCTTCGCCTGCTTGTTTGAGCTGGTATTGTTCCAACACGTTACCCAACTTTTGGGAGGCCACGGTTTCCGGGCGGGCCTGCACGATATACAGCTTGCCGTCCAACCCATCCTTGGCCCATTCCATATCCATAGGCCGGCCGTAATGCCGTTCAATTTTCAGCGCGTAATCGGCCAATTGCAGCACTTCCGCATCGTCGATACAAAATTGCCGGCGCTCCTGATTTGAGGTGGCGACGTTGCGAATCGGTTCGCGAGTGCGGCCGTCGCTATAGATCATTTTGATTTTTTTCGCACCCAGCGTGCGCCGCAATACCGCCCGATAGCCTTGCCCGAACGTGGGTTTATGCACGTAAAACTCGTCCGGATCGACAGCGCCCTGCACCACGTTTTCACCCAGACCGTAGGCACCCGTGATGAAAACTGCGTCATTGAATCCGGATTCGGTATCCAGCGAAAACATCACACCGCTGGCCGCCAAGTCGGAGCGCACCATTTTCATCACGCCTATCGACAAACCGATTTTGAAATGGTCGAAACCTTGATCCAGCCGATAATGAATCGCCCGGTCGGTAAACAGACTGGCAAAACAACGCTTGCAGGCATCCAGTAAAGCTTGGCCGCCGCGAATATTCAGATAGGTATCTTGCTGGCCGGCAAAGCTGGCGGTCGGCAAATCCTCCGCGGTCGCGGAACTGCGCACCGCGACGGTTAAATCGTCTTGATATTGTTGTTGTAATTGCCCGAAAGCATCCAGAATTTGCTGCTGCAAATCGGCCGGCAACGGAGCCGCATACACCAAATCGCGCGCCTGTTGCGCACGGTGCGCCAAGTCTGCAACATCGTCGGCATCGACGTCGTCGAGTAAGGCGTGCAAATGCGGCCAAGCATCGGCCTGATCCAGCATATAACGGTAAGCTTCGGCGGTAATCGCAAAGCCATTGGGGACCATCACGCCCTCGGTGGCCAATTCGCGATACATCTCGCCGAGCGAGGCATTTTTACCGCCGACCAGCGGAATATCGTTAATGGTAAGTTCTGCAAACCAGCGGATGTATTGATTGTGCGTGGACATGTTGCGCTCCTTGGCTGTTGTTATGCTTGTCCTGATAAGCATACGCCGTTGGGAGCAATCGGCAAGGGGCTGGAGCTGTCGCCTGGGGCGGTTGTAATCACGGCACGCAAGGTTTTAGCGGAATTTTAAAGCGGGTTAATTGTTAAGGTCGGGGTTAGCTCCCCGACCCGCCAAGAAACGGTGAATTATTTACGCAACAGATAAGCGATTATCCCGCCTGTCGCCGCGGATAAGACCGACATCGCCCACTTTTTCTCTTCCGCGCTGGTGGTAATTGCCACCAAGGTGGCGTAGCACAACCAGACGATTAAAACCACAAAACCGAGCGCAACAATGAATAGCGCTAAATCCTTGAATAAGCGGACATGCCGTTCGGCGCCGGTTTCCTACCGGTCAACCGAAACGCTGAACGTATGATTGAGCAGCGGATTATTGAGATCGATAGGCTCATAAGCCGATAATTTCGGTTTCCAGCTTTTGAGTTTCAGATTCGACCAAACCGATTTTCAGCCCGCGCCGACGTCCGTCCCTGGCCGCCAGATACAGGGTAATCGCTTTGCGCAAAATTTCGCTTTTATTGGTATCGCCTTCCTCAGCGGCCTTGTCCAGTTCGCGATTCAGATCATCGGACAACACAACATTGAAACGTACAGACATGGGCAGTTCCTCTTGGTTAAATGATGTGTTTTTTGTACAGATATTTTACACATCAGGCAAGCAGAATGCTTGGGCTCCAGCCTGTCGAGTTTAATCAATTCGAAACCTGCTTGGCTGTCGCACATTTAGCCACGCCGAGCCGGTTCCGGGCAGTATGAGCCAAGCGTCAATCTCACTGACCTAAACCCCGCCCATAAGGTTTCGGACGGGGTTTGGAACGGGTTTTAAACCATCGGGCCGGAAGCCGATCCCTTGCGTTTAGGGATTAAAACTCAATCGTGCGGGTACGGTAATTTCGTGCCGCAGCGCGTGGGAACGAGAACAGCCCCCTGGTTCCCAAGCTCCCGCTTGGGAACCAAACACTTGGGAGCTCTTGCTTCCTGTAGAGTTAGAAAGCTGGAGCTTCCAAGGCCGAGGTTCCCAACCTAGAGGTTGGGAACCAGAAAGACTAATACTCCACTCTTACTGATCCCATAAATGTCCTCGGAGTGCCGACTTCGATAGCATTACGGCTGAAAGCCGCGCTGGGAAAATACTCTTTGTCGAGCAGGTTGTTGACATTCAACTGAGTAGTCAATTTGCTGCCGCCAACTTTCCAAGAATAACTGGTCAATAGATTTACCGTCGCATAGCCGGGCAGTACGACGTCAGTGTTACTTGTTTCGGTAGTTTGCGAGCCGCGAACCAGTACCCCACCACCGAACTTCAAGCCTCGCAACGTACCAGCTTGTAGCTCGTAAGTGGTAAACAAACTGCCACCATGTTTGGGAACTCCTGGCAAGCGTTGACCATTTTCACCCGGATAACCTTTAATAACTTTCGCATCGGGTGTATAAGCATAAGCACCGATTATGTTCCATCCGGGTAGGATTTCTCCTTTTACATCGAATTCCAGGCCAGCTGTTTTAGCCTCTCCTATCGCTCTTGCGTCGATAAAAGTCGGTGGCTGATAAATTGCCATATTTTGCTTGGTCAGATCGAACCAAGCCAACGTAGCCATCAATTTTTTGTCGAAGAGTTCTGTCTTGGCTCCAAACTCCCACTGCTGTGCAGTTTCAGGACTTAATAACGAACCACCAATTGATCTACCAGATTGGACACCAACAAAGTTTTCAGTGTAACTGCCGTACACACTAAATTCCGGAATAGGTTGCCAGATCAAACCGCCGCGAGGTGTCAAGCTATCCTGCATGGGATTTTCAGTAACCGTCCCACTGACAAGATCGACATATTCATTTTCCGCACCGTCATAACGAAAACCCGCCAGCATAGAAAAGTTAAATGGCAATTTGATTTGATCTTGTAGATAAAGCCCGAACCATTGCTCCAATGCTGAGCTATTAACAACGGGTGCATTAGCTATTTGATTTTGGATGGCATTAGCTCCGAGATAAGTAGGATTATAAATATCGACGGCATTGAAATAATATTGCTCAGTACCTTGCCTAAAGGTACGAAAATAGTCCCCCCCTAATAGTAACGTATGCTGTAATCCCCATGTATCGAAATGCCCCGTCAAATTGATCGCATTAAAATAGCTGGCATCATCTTCCGGCGGGCGATGTCCGACCACGCCAAATATATTTAACATTCTGTTGTCAGTATTTAACCCTGTCGGATTAGCTGCGTAAGTCTCTATACCATTGTAGACCGCGGTGAAACGATGGCTGAGCGTCCAATTGTCATTAAAGGCATGAGACCAATTCATGCCAACCAGAACCCGTTCGAAAGTACTTTGCGGGTCTGCTTCACCTAAAAATCGACTGCGTGGTACATCGGCTGGTCGATTGCCAATTGCAGGTATGCCTCGGTCAAATACCACATGACCGTAATCGTATTCCAATTCAAAATTCACCTGGGTTTTAGGGCTAATGTTCCAAGTAACCGTCGGTGCGATAAAAATACGGTCGCTGCTTACCATGCCACGAAACGAGTTGGCATCCTTATAAGCCAGATTAATACGGTACAGTAACGATTTGTCGTCGGTAATCGGCCCGGTGGCGTCCACAGTGGTGCGATAGAAGTCGTAAGAACCGAATTGTTGTTGTAAGGAATAATACGGCGTTGCCAACGGTTGTTTGGTGACGTAATTGACCACACCGCCGGGCGCAGTCAGTCCATAGAGTAGAGAAGCTGGGCCTTTCAAAGCTTCTACACGTTCAACATTCGCCAAATCCCGGCCGCCCCAAGCCCCTCCCAACGGGAATGGCGCACCATTGCGATAATCGCCTGCGGGATAATTATCAAAACCTCGTCGTCTTGACCAGTCCAGCCAATCACCCGAATTTGCAGTACCTTGATAGATACCGCTGACATAATTCAGCGCGTCGCCCGGACGGACAGCTTGCGTGTCTTCCAAAACCTGTTTTGGCACGACCTGCACCGAGAACGGCGTTTCCATGATTGGCGTGTCGGTCTTGGCTGCAGTGGAAGCATTAGGCAGGTTATAGTCGGGGTTATAAGGATCAGTCGAATCATAAACCGCCTTCCCCATCACCGTCACAGCCGGCATCGTCGCCGCCGTGCGCGGCTCGGCATTCGCGGCTGGTTCCACCGTAAACGTGTCATCCGCCGTTTTCCGCACCGTCAACCCCGAATCCTGCAACATCCGCTGCATGGCTTGCTCCGGGGTGTATTGGCCGGACACCGGGCTGGAGCGAAGTTTGCCGACCAGGTCCGCCGGATAGAGCAGGCGCAGGTTGGTCTGGTAGGCAAGTTCGGTCAGGGCGCTGTCCAGGGCTTGCGCCGGGATGTTGAAGGCTTGCGCAGCGTCGCCGGCCATCGCGGCCAGGCTGACAGTGCCGAGCAGTAATAATGCGGCTATAGGCTTGGGTTTAAACATACGGGCCTGGCCGGGATGGACGCTGCCGGTATCGAGTGATTTTTTCATCTGTAATCCTTAACGTGGCGGCGGCACCATTGCCGCGTACCGGTTAAGACGGACGGCTGGAAAAATCTTGTAATGGCGGCGGGATTTTTTTTGCGCTAGCCGTGCAATATGGTTAACCAAGGCGTGATTTGACTGATTTTTACCGAGAGGATTTGTTGCAGCATCGCCAGCGTGGCGGCGCGGTCCGCCAGCGGAAAAACGCCGCTGACCCTTAGCGCCGCCAGTTTGGCGTCACTGATGATGATCGTTCCGGGGAAATAGCGGTCCAATTCCGCAACCACATTGGCCAGGGCTTGATTTTTAAAGACCAGTTTACCGCGTTGCCAGGCGGCGCTTTGCTGCGGATCGGCCGACACTGCAGCTTGCAAGCCGTTGGCGGCACTGTAAACCGCTTGTTGCCCTTCTTGAATGCGGGCGTCGGGCGGGTAATCCGGGGCCTGCAGACCTTTGACGCCCACGGCGTGTTCCTGCACAGTGATGCGGGCGGCGTGGTCTTGCTGCAGCACTTCAAAGACCGTGCCTAAGGCTTTGACCACTACAGTATCGGTGGCTACCTCAAACGGCCGTTTACGGTCGGCGGCGACCTTGAACAAGGCCTGGCCGTGTTTCAATGTCAGTTTGCGGCCGGTATCCGAATAGGCAACCGTCAATGCGGTATCGGTATTCAACAGCACCTGGCTGCCGTCGGCCAACGTCACGGTTTTTTGTTCGCCGACAGCGGTGTAATAGTCACTGAACCAGCGGTCGCCAAGGCCGGAAAACGGCAAAACCAACGCCAAGGCAACCGCGGCCGCTGCCAAACCGCGCCAGACGGGCCGGCTAAATCGGCGGCCCATGGCTTGCGCCGGTATCGGCAGATCCGTTACCGACCAGCCCTCGCCCATGTCCAGCCACAGTTGTTCGGCCTCGGCAAAGGCGCGACGGTGCGAGGGGCTGCGATTTTGCCATTCGGCGACCGCACGCCGCTCCTGCTCGCCGGCGTTTCCGGCGCGCAGCCGTATCACCCAATCAATGGCCTGATCGGACAAAGTGGTGATTTCGGAAACGGGTGCGTTACTCATCGGCATAAGGTTGTGACGGTTGAAACTATTATGACGGATGACGAGGCGGTTCTTGCTGATATTTTCCGGGCGGTCGGCATGGGACTCAATGTTGCTTGAGTCTGTCCCGGCAATGCCGCATGGCTCTTGCCAGATGCTTGGCGACCATGCTGTCCGAAATGCGCAGGCGGGCCGCGACTTCGGTATGGCTAAGGCCTTCGACCCGGTTCCAGTAAAAAGCCAGACGGCAGTCTTCGGGTAATTCGGCCAAGGCCTGATGAATGGCTTGCAAGCGCTGGGTCTGCTGATAACGCTGCTCGGGGCCGGGCGACTGTTCGGGAACGGCGTTGTAGGTGTCGTCGTCAACATCCTGCTTGAGCCGATTGACGCTAAGCCGTTGATAGTCGATCACCAGATTACCGACAACCCGAAACACGAATGCGCGCGGATTCTCGATAGTGTCCTGGGTTTGCTGGCGGCTTAGCCGCAAATAAGCATCTTGCAGTATGTCTGCGGACAGGTCTTCCGAACCCAGTTTACGCACGATAAAACGACTGAGTTCATCGCGATGTTTATCGATGAATGCCGCAAACTGTTCGGCGCTGAGTTCGGCTTGCTCGCCGCTGTCGGAAGGTTTTGCGGAAAATAGTTGGTCGGACATGTGCCATCGCTGCGTTATTGTCCGGATGTTACAAGCACAATACGCGCCCAATCGTACAAGCAAATAGAAATCAGGCTATTAAGCTTTTTTGCCGGCGCATACCGGAATGACAGACGGAGAAAATACGTGATATGCCACAGCGGTTTGCGGTGAATCCCTGATTGGCAGCGACATTCTAGGTTGGGTTACGCCCCGTGCGAAAGTATCGAGAATGTGTTTTTGTAAATCAGCGGGCAATGGTGCCGGGCGCACCAAAACGCACGCATGCTGAGCGCGTTGAGCCGAATCCGCCAGAACATCGGCATCTACCGTATCGAGTAAAGCGCGGCCAGGCTGCAGCTAGAAGCGGTCAACCTCAGCAGCGGCGAGCAATCGGCAAGCACTTCGCAGCAGAAACAAACCGAATCGGGCTATCCGGAAAGTGGACTAAAAACGCCTATTGCAATGGCTGGGCAGCTGCGACGACCTGATTGCGACCAGCGTCCTTGGCTAGATAGAGCGCTTTGTCCGCCGCCCCGATCAAGGCCACCGGGGATAGGCCGTTTGCCGGGTAGGTGGCTACACCAAATGATGCGGTGACATGGATACTGATGTCGGCAACGGCAATGGGCTGCGCAATCAGGGCCAAACGTATCGATTCGGCGCGTTCATTAGCGGTTTGCAGCGAAGTATCCGGCAACACCAGAAAAAACTCTTCGCCGCCATAACGGCAATCCAAATCGCTGGCGCGGGCATGACGCTTCAGGATGTCGGCAAATGCTTTCAAAACTGCATCACCGGCCTGGTGTCCATAACAATCATTGATCATTTTAAAATGATCCAGATCGCTCATCACCACGCTCACCTCGTAGCCTTGTCGCTCTGCCAACAGCAATTCACGTTCCAAATTCTCGTTAAGGAACAGGCGGTTATACAGTCCGGTCAACGGATCATGAATCGCCTGATATTGGAGTTGCTCGTGTAGCGCTTGGACTTGCCGCTCGGAGCGCAATCGCTCGCTAATATCCGCCAAGACCGCTATCAATGCAGGCTTGCCACCAATATCTATGGCCGGACTCACCGATACCTCCACCGTGATCATTTGGCCATTCCTACGCACGGCGTTGGCGACAAAATTAATTTTGGCAAGCTCTTGGTTCAGCGCTTTCTGCATCGCTGCGCGCACGGTAGGTTCATCGGCATCGCTGACGAGTTCCATGATGTCCATCGTCATGAGTTCATCGACCGGGTAATCAAAGATTGCCGCGAACTTGGGATTCACATAATGGAAACGGTCATCGATAATCATGGTGATACCAACCAAGGATTGATCCAGCACCCGATGAAATTTCTCCTCGGCTTCCTGCAGGGCCCGATTGATTTTCTCGTTTTCCCGCAACGCCGCATCCAGTTCCTTTGTCCGCGCCCTCACCAAATTCTCCAGCATGATGGTGGTTTGAAACTGATCAAAATCCGAATAGTGTTGAGTGGAACTATGCTCTACTCGATTCATTAAGGCTTCCACCACCTTATTCAGGCGAACGATTTCCGCCCTTAATTCGCTCTCTATATCGAGTGCATCTGTATCAATCATACTCGTCACACCTATCTACTGCCCCGATGGCAACCGCGGCGAAGGTCTGATTCACATGCACGCCGCGAAACTGTTCGCCATAAGTATTGAAACCTATCACCTTATTATCACTCAGGATTTGTTCAGCCTGCGCCGTCAACCCGCGCTGCACCAGCTCGAGCTTTCTAAGGATGCAATCGCAAGCGACAACGACCTGAGGTTGGCCTATCTCGGCCCGAACTTCGGCAAAAACCTGTTGCAGACTTTCGATAGGATCGACGCCCAGCGCCACTCTCAATACCAAGCCTTCCTCAATCGCGCAGTAAAAAGTCAGGCTTTGATCTTGGTTGGCGCTACGAATCGCCCGCACATAATAGTTTCCGTCGATAGATACCACGACCGGCGCCGCGGCAAAGTGCGCATGGCTTAAAGCGTCTGTCGAAACCCCAATGAGTCTGGCGTATTCCGGCGCGGCTGGTAGACCGTTGATTTCATATACGACGCGGCGTCTGGCATCGGCGAGAGTGACCACCAATCTTTCCGCGGTCGGCTCAAAATGCTGGGCTTTGAATATTTTGAACGGTAACGAGGTATGCACCAGCAACAACACGGCACTGTCGGTATGAAAGTCGCCCTCGCAATAAACGTATGTTTTACGGAACTGCAAGTCGTCGGCCGCCGAGCCGCCAATCATGGCAATATTGCCTAATGCGTCTTGTATCGCATGGGTAACCTGCTCTTCGCGCACCGATAAGCCGTCGATCAATAAAAAACCGAAGCAATTTTCGGCGTTAAGATGCGTCACTCTATCTTGCAAGCCATACAAAAGCTCGTTGGCAAGCGCGTGCCCTTCGGCGATGCGAAACTGTTGCAAATTAGGGATTAGGCCACTGGTTGCCATAAAATCCGGTGCGGAAAAGCCGACACCTACCAGGCTTTGTTGACGTAATCCTGCACCGCCAATTTCGCCGGAAGTCGTACAGCCAAGCACTTGGATACCTTGAAATCGACGTCTTATTTCGGAAGCCAGCACAGTTCGGTCATAACTATTCGAACAAAAGAAAAGGACCAAGGTGGTGTCGGTGTGCTGCAAACCTAAAGCAAGCTCTTCGACCGCCCGCTGGGGGTCAGCTAAACAGGAATGGGCAATGCGAATTGCCGTGCGGGGACTCATCTACGTTCTCGGCAGTTACTGTTGACGAATTAGGGAAATATTCTACAACCGGGCTCCAGACCATGCTGTAGAAAAATCGAGATTTGTCGTTATTTGCTTACAAAAATCATCTGGATCGATGATAGAAATTGACCTGACTAGCCGTTCAACCATTCCATATAAAGTTGTACGCCTTGCTCGACGGTTTGGAACGAATGTTTACAACCAGCGGCGCGTAATTTATCCAGATTGGCTTCGGTGAAGCTTTGGTAGCAGCCTTTCAGGTGCTCGGGGAAGGGAATATATTTGATATGGCCGCGCTGGTGAAATTTGATCACCGCATTCGCCACATCATTAAAGGTCTGGCTACGACCCGTGCCACAGTTGTAGATGCCGGATGCTTGGGGGTTATCCAGAAACCAAAGGTTAATAGCCACCACATCGCCGACATAAACAAAATCGCGGCGCTGCTCGCCGTTGCCGTAACCGTCGCAACCTTCGAATAAGCGTAATTCGTCGGAATCTTTGATCTGATTATTCAAATGAAAGGCTACGCTGGCCATGCTACCTTTGTGGGCTTCGCGCGGACCGTAGACATTGAAGTAGCGTAAACCCACCACTTGCGCGGTCAATTTTTGCTGTCTGCGCAAATATTGGTCGAACTGAAACTTGGAATAACCGTAGACATTCAGCGGACCTTCATAAGCCAATTCTTCCTTGAAGGTTAAATCGGCACCGTAAGTAGCGGCGCTGGAGGCGTAAATGAACGGGATTTTATGGCTTTGGCAATAATGAAACAGCGTTTTGCTGTATTCATAATTGTTGTCCATCATGTAGCGGCCGTCCCACTCTGTCGTGCTGGAACAGGCGCCCTGATGAAATATGGCTTCTATCGATTCTGCTTGGAAAGCACCTTGTTGCAGTCGTTCCAAAAAGGTGCTTCTGTCCAGATAATCCGCTATCTTGCACTCGACCAAATTCCGGTATTTGATACCGTTAGTCAAATGGTCGACTACCAAAATATCATCATAACCGCGGGCATTCAGGCCCAATAACAGATTGCTGCCAATAAAGCCGGCGCCACCGGTTACGATGATCACGGTTTTACTCGGCTACCACTTTTACCGGCAGCGTAATAACGACGTCGGTATGCAGATTGATAGCAATGTCGTATTCGCCGATGTTACGGATGACGCCGTTTGGCATACGGATTTCGTGCTTCTCAACTTTTACGCCGGCAGCGGTAATGGCATCAGCAACGTTTTGTGTACCAACAGAACCGAACAAACGGCCTTCGTCGCCGGTTTTGTGGGCAATGGATACGTTCAATTTGCTGATTGCTTCGCCGCGAGCAGTCGCAGCAGCCAATTTTTCAGCCGCTTGTTTTTCCAGCTCGGCGCGACGCTCTTCAAACTCTCTGATTTTCTTGGGCGTAGCAGGCACTGCTTTGCCTTGCGGGATCAAATAGTTTCTGCCGTAACCCGCTTTGATGGTTACTTTATCGCCCAGGTTACCCAGATTGGCGGTTTTTTCCAGAAGAATGACTTCCATCGTTTTCTACCTCTTAGATCGACTTGATTGTCGAAAAATCGGGAGCTTACGCTCCATTTGGTTTTAGTTTATTTCGTAAGTCCAGCCAGGTGTCAGTCAGTCCGCACAACACGATCACCACCATCACATGCGGGATCAACATCAATGTGACATATAAAAAAGGCACCATGAAACGACTACCCTTCATCACCGAGAACGCCGCGTGCAACACTGCGGTGCCTATCATTGTGTAGGTCACCAGCAGCACCAATAGCACGTTCCAACAAAGTTCCGCGGTTTTGCCGGAAGTCAGCATGGCTACTCCGGCCACCAACAAGGTGCCTAATGTCAAATGCACATGCCCTTTCAACGCCAAAAACTCGGCTCTGAAACCGCCCGGGTTGTATAGCGCTGCTTGCCACCATCTGGCCAAAAACAAACCGAACAGCAAGCCGTAAACGCTGCCTGCCGCGGCAACTCCGGACATGAAATGCGCCAACAATTCTGCAGACTGCCTAATTTGCTCAAGCGGCACATCGGTTTTGCCTTCAAGCATGGGCTGCAGCATAAAGCTCAACACTTCGCGCCAAAGCTGTACCGGCTGGTCCTGAATCGTATAAATCCCCAACACCACCGCCACACCCAGCAACACGGCAATTTCAATTGCCAGTGTCAGATAACGGCCTTCGCGCAGTACTATCGAAATCAGCCAAACCGGTAGCCAAAAGGCCAGACCGTAAAGCAATGCGTACTGGTAATTACCGATCAATAAGGTGCTTAATACGGCGGCAGCCAGACATGAGCACATGAGCACATACAAGCCCTCGCTAGCCCCACGCCTCAATGTTACCAATGAGACAGCGGCTGAACTTACGATACTGACAGGAGGAAACAGCAGCGATAGCAAGGCCAGGCTGGATGCGACCGTCATGGCCTGCATCCGTCCTTTCATAATGAAAGTGGCCAGAAATTGCACGCGCTACGCCCCCCGTGCTAAATCACTTGTGTGCGTCGCAGAACGGCAACAAAGCCAGGAAACGCGCTTGTTTAATAGCGGAAGTCAGCTGTCTTTGATATTTCGCACTGGTACCGGTAATGCGGCTAGGAATGATTTTGCCGGTTTCGGTAACGTACTCGCTCAATAAATCCAGATCTTTATAATCGATTTTGATCGCGTCTTCGCCGCTAAAACGGCAACCTTTTTTGCGTCTAATGTTGTTACGTGCCATCACAATTCTCTTGGTTCAATGTTGATTATTCGGAATCCGCTGCGACTTCAGTCTCGACGACTTCTACTTCAGCTTCTTCGGTTTCTTCTTCGACTTCTTCCTTAACGCGGCTACCGGCTTTTTGACCGTCGTTACCGCTGACAGCAATCGCAGAAGGCTCGGTTACGGCCGCTTTTTGCGCCAGAGTTTGGCTACGCAAAATGGCGTCGTTGAAACGAAAACCGCTTTCCAGTTCTTCAAGAGTGGCTTGATCGCATTCGATGTTCATCAACACGTAATGTGCTTTATGAATTTTTTTGATAGGGTAAGCCAAATGTCTACGGCCCCAATCTTCCAAACGGTGAATTTTGCCTGCGGCTTCTTCAACGGTGGATTTATAACGCTCTATCATAGCCGGCACCTGAGCACTTTGATCAGGGTGGACTAAGAAGACAATTTCATAATGTCGCATGATTTCTCCTTACGGGTTTAAAAGCCTCCCATCCGTTTGAACAGTGAGGCAAGGGGTGGGGATAAATTCCCCAAAAAGCTGGGCATTATAGAAATAGGCGCTGTTTTTGCAAAGCAATTTTTCAACAGCGCCTAAAGTTGACTAGGCAAACAGACTCAATAAGCCATTACTGGCGATAGCACGACCTGCTTCAATTTCTTCGAGCATAGTGTTGGAGGGCTCGGTTGCCGCACTATCGGCATGGCCTTGGCCTTGGCTTTGACTATTGCCACCGCGATTTTGCTCGCCGGCCATTTGGAAGGACTCGCGTCCAGACCGTTGTTCTGATTGTTGCTGGGAAACATTAACATCCGCCAAATTCAAGTTTTGCCCACCCAACATTTCCCGCAACTTGGGGATTGCCGCTTCGATGGCGTCCCTGACCGCCGCGTGCTGGGCGGTGAAGACCACATTGGCTTGATCTTGATTGACATCGATCTTGATGGAAATAGGGCCGAGATGCTCAGGATTCAGCCGAATTTCAGCGGAAGGCACCGCTTGTTTATGCATCCACAACAATTTTTCGCCCAGCTCGGTGTTCCATTCAGGATGAGTCAAATGTTTTTCCATCGTCGGCGCTGACGTTTGCCCGACGCTATTTACCGATTTATTCAGCTGGTTGATGTCGGCCGTCATTCTCGACAACCCCACATCAGCCTCGCTACCGCCAATTTGCTGCTTCGGCACATCGCGCTGCTCGGTTTGAAAAGTATCAGCCGCGCTGTCTTGCGCAAATTGCGGGGACGCGCCGTCTTCGGCGGCCAGGGTTTTGGCAAAACCGCTCTCCGCTACCATCGTCTTCCGCCCTTCATCAGCGCCACTCAATGCCGTCAACGCCTCTTTTTTGGCATCCATACCCAACAGCTCCGGACTGTTTTTGATGGCAGACATCGCCTCGCTGGTTGCTACCGCTGATTTCAGCGCGTCGTTAACAACACTCACGCCATCCGCCACCGGCAAGGGCTGAGCTTGCGTGCTTACGTAGATCGCAGCATTCACCGCCTGCTCATCATGTGCAGCCTCGGTATTTTCCGTCACTATATCGGCAAGATTCTCTTGATCGGCCGATGCAACCGGTAAAACCGGAACTTGCGGCGCGGCACCGGTGGCCTCCAAGCCTTGCAAGTATTGCAAAACATCCGCCAAGGCTTGCATGGTATCGTCGAGATTAATATCCTGATCAAGTTTGGTTGCCGTCGGCAAACTCTTGCCGAATAGAGCGGTAAAATCCTGCAAGCTTTGACTGTTCAGAGCATCCGTCCCCAATCCGCCCAGCTGCTGTAAATTCGCCAAGCCGGCGTCACCGGCCGCCCCTTTACTCAATAAACTGTTTTGCAATTGTGCCAGCTGCTCAAGCAGCGTCGCCGAAAACACGCCAGCACCACCACCTTCGCCCAATAGAGCTGTCGTCGCAGCACCGGCGCTATCGGCAGAGGCTAATAGAGACAGCGGATTTAAACCTTGGATATTCATGGCATTTCTCCTGACATTTTTATTTAATCAAGCACTTCCCGTGCCATCCTTGCGTCCTGATCGCGCCGCCCGGTCGTCTTGCTCGGCCTGCTCGCGCTTTTGTTCGACTTTCATTTCTTCAATCAAAGCCAGCTCACTGACTTTTTGCAAACTTTTGGTACGTTGATGCGCCTCTTCCCAGCGCTTACGGGCCCGCTGCACCTCGCGCTCATGGTTGCTTACCGTCTGCTGCTGGCTTTCAATAGCCTGATCGAGCTTATCGGCAAAAGCCCTGAATTCCATCAACTGACTGATGTTGATCCCCGCCTGCTGTCTGACGGCGAACTTACCTAAATAATCCAAACGGTAACTTTGTAAATTTTCCAGCTGGGCCTGCTGCTCTTGCAGTTTTTGCTGACAGATACCCAAAGCCTGCAAAGCGTCATGTTCCTGACGCGCATGTAAGTCGATAATGACTTTCAGTCGTTGCGACTTTTTCATCAACTCGCCAGCAATTGCGCCAACTCGCTCAGACTCCGGCTCAAGTCCACCGATTCGTCCATGCTTTGTTGTAGAAAATCCATGATCGCCGGATTTTTTTCTATCGCTTTATCGATGCGCGGATCGGCTCCCGGCCGATAAGCACCGACGCTAATCAAATCCTTGTTCTGTTGATAGATGGAATACAAACGCCGCAAATCGCGCGCCATTTGCAGATGTTCCGGTTCTATGATGTCCGGCATCACCCGGCTGATCGAGGCTTCAATATCGATTGCCGGATAGTGCCCTGACTCCGCCAACGAGCGCGACAGCACCACATGGCCGTCCAGCACACCCCGCGCCGCATCGGCAATCGGATCGTTGGTATCGTCGCCTTCCGCCAATACCGTATAAAACGCAGTAATCGAACCGCCGCCTTCATCGCCGTTTCCGGCACGTTCTACCAATTGCGGTAATTTCGCAAACACCGAGGGCGGATAGCCCTTGGTCGCCGGCGGTTCATCTATCGCCAAGGCGATTTCCCGGTACGCCTGAGCGTATCGGGTCAAGGAATCCATCAGCAACAGCACGTCCAGGCCCTGGTCGCGAAAATACTCGGCAATACTGGTCGCCAGCAAGGCGCCGTGCACCCGCATCAACGGCGAGTCGTCAGCCGGCGAGGCGACCACCACGGCTCTGCGCAAACCTTCTTCGCCAAGAATTTTCAACACAAATTCGTTGACCTCCCTGCCCCGCTCGCCAACCAATCCCACCACGACCACATCGGCATTGGTAAACTTGGTCATCATCCCCAACAACACGCTTTTACCCACGCCGGTGCCGGCAAACAAGCCCATGCGCTGTCCACGGCCGACGCTGAGAATGGCGTTGATCGCCCGCACACCGACATCCAACGCCTCGCGGATCGGTTTGCGGCTGAGCGGATTGATGGTAACGCCGGATAAAGAGACCTTGGCATCGGTATCCAGCGGCCCCTTACTATCCAAGGGCTTGCCGGCACCGTCTAGCACCCGGCCCAATAAACCAAAACCGACGCTGGCCAGACTGTTCTTGCCCATGGGAATGACACGGCAGCCCGGTTCCAGGCCGTGCGTATCGCCGGTCGGCATCAAAAATAAGCGGGATCCGCCAAAACCGACGACCTCAGCCGTGATGATCTTGCCGGATTTGGTAATCACTTGACACAATGAACCGATTGCCGCCCGGCAACCTTCCGCTTCCAGGGTTAAGCCCACCATCCGCGACAATTTGCCTTCGACCACCAATTCCAGCGGGTCCGCAGCCAATCTTTCCCGATACGGCTGCAAGCGCGCCAACCACAAGTCGGAACGGTCGGCACTGGGAATCATCGCCCAAAATCCTCGCGGCGCTCCCCGCCTAATACGGTGGCGATCACGGCGGCTACCCGGCTTTCGACGCTGGCATCGATTCTGGACATTTCAGTTTCAACGGTACAACCGCCACGACTCAACAAGGGATTTTCCTGTAAGCGCCAAGGCGGCATGTTTTCATCGAGTTTTAACGCGGTGCGGACCAAGGCCGCGTCTTCAGGATGTAAGTTGACGGTGACCTTCTGAGATGCCAGCGGCAAGGCATTGATCGCCTCCCTGACTACGCCGACGATCTCGCCGGGTTCTAACTTCAATTCCCGGCGAATCAATTGACTGGCAATGGCAATGGTTAATTTCACCAACTCCTGCTCTACCGACTCGTCGAGTTGTTTGAAGGGCTCGCTGAGCGCCTCCAGTAAATTCGCGAACTCGGCCGCCTGCTTTTGCAGCAAATGCACGCTTTCTTCATAGCCTTGTTTGCGCCCTGCTTCAAAACCTTCCTTTTGCCCGTCCGCGTAACCTTGCTGCCGGCCTTGTTCGAAGGCTTCTGCGTAAGCCTGCTTTTGAATTTCTTCAATCTGCTCGGCGGTCAGAACCTCGGTCACATCCTCCAACTCGACCGCCTCGGAACGCGGGTTGCTGAAATCCTGCAGATTGGTCCAGCGATCCAGAGCCTGTAATTCAGACTCGGAAAACTTATTGCCCTTAGACGAACTCATCGCCACCGCCACCGCCACCCAAAGCTATTTCACCCGCATCGGACAAGCGTTTGGCTATCGCCAGAATATCTTTTTGCGCGGCCTCCACTTCGCTTAAACGCGCAGGCGGTGCAGCTTCCAAGTCGTCTCGCAACATTTCCGCGGCGCGTCTGGACATATTGGCAAACACTTTGTCGCGTAAACCGGTTTCCACGCCGCGCAGAGCCAATAGCAGCTGATCGGTGGACACTTCGCGCAACAGGGTTTGAATACCACGATCATCGACATTGATCAAATCGCCGAACACAAACATTTTATCCTGGATGCGTTGGCCCAAATCGGCGTTGGCTTCGTTGATGTCTTGCATCATCGGATCGCTGATACCGCTTTCGATAAAGTTGAGGATATTGGCCGCCGCGTCGATACCGCCGATTTGCGAGGATTTGACACCATCGCTGCCGGTCAACTGTTTCTCCATGATGTCGTCCAACTCGCGCAAAGCGGCGGGTTGCACGCCTTCCAGCGTGGCGATGCGCATCAAAATATCCGAGCGCATGTTTTGCGGCAATAAGGTCAGTACGTCGGCGGCCTGATCGGCATCCAGCAAGGACAAAATTATGGAAATGATTTGCGGATGTTCCAGACGAATCAAGTCGGCGATGGACCGAGTATCCATCCATTTCAGCTGTTCGATACCCTTGCTGTTGGCTCCCAACAAAATCCGGTCGATGATGCTGCCGGCTTTATCCGCGCCCAGCGCGTTGGTCAGCATGTTGCGGATGTATTCGTCGGAATCCAGCCCCAGACCCGTTTCGTTTTTGATTTCGATGATGAATTCTTCCAGCACTTCATCAACCATGCCCGAGCTAATCGGCCCGAGCTGCGCCATGTTCGAACCGATCAATTGCACTTCTTTCGGTCCCATATGCCGCAATACCGAGGCCGCTCTATCCTGTCCCACCGCCAATAACAGCAGCGAAGCCCGTTGCGCATGCGTTAATTTCTCTTGCTCAGCCATCGTCTTTCAACCAGGTTTTGATCACTTGCGCGACCAATTTAGGATCTTCGTCTATCAGTTTTTGCACATATTCCAAACGTTTTTCGTAACTTTGCGGCGCTTCGAGTAACAATAAATCCTCCACGCCAGTGGTGATGGTGCGCACCTCGCCGGTTTCTTCATCCACCGACACCGCCACAGCCACCGGCTTGCCGGTCTCGTCGAAACGCACCACACCACCCGTCGCTTCCGCGATCGCTTTGGCTTGCTCAAGCGCTTCCAGCTGTTCTTCCTTCGCCACCAAAGTGCGCAGACCGGGACGCAATACGCCCATGATCAGCAACAACACCACTGCAACGGCAGCCAACTGTTTCAACGCGCTGGCAAACCAGGGTTGTTGCCAGATGGGTTCGGAAGGGACTTCTTCCAGCGCATCGGGCAATCTAAACGCGACATTGGTGACCGTTACCTGATCGCCGCGGCTGTTATCATAACCCACTGCCTGTTTGACCAAGTCGCGAAGTTGATTCAGATCTTCTTGCGAGTAAGCCACTAAGGTCGCTTTACCGTCGGCTTGCACCACTTTTTTATCGTCCACCACTACCGCCACCGACAAGCGTCTTAATGCACCTGTGGCCAGTCTAGTATGAGTAATGGTTTTATCCAGTTCGTAATTACGGGTCGCGGTTTTGTTGGACGAGCCGGAACCGGATTCTACGGCCGCTTGTTTTTCCTGGCCGCTAGCTACTTCCGGCGCGGTACCCGTGGGTGGGGGTTGATTGGATAATGCGCCGGGCACACCTTGCACTTTGGATAAGGAGTTATTTTCTTCCTGAGTTTGCTCGCTACGCAGAGCAGGCAAATCCGGGTTAAACATTTCCTGGGTTTTTTCGGTGACGGTGAAATCGACGTCCGCAGAAATTTGCGCCCGCATACCGTCGCCGCCTACCAGTGGCGTCAGGATATTTTCGATCCGGCCACGCAGATGCTCTTCTATATTTTTCTTGTATTCGAACTGCTTGCTGGACAAGGACATGTCTTCGCCGCCTTCCTTGCTGTTCAACAAGCGGCCTTTCTGATCCACGACCGTCACCTGGCTGGCTTCCATCAATGGCACGCTGGAAGCGACCAAATGCACAATGGATTCGATTTGCTCCTTTTCCAGGGTGCGGCCTTGGTAGAGCTCTACGACCACCGAGGCGCTGGGCTTTTTGCGTTCCCGGACAAATACCGATTGCACCGGAATAGCCAGCAGCACTTTTGCGGATTTGACGTTTTGAATGGTTTGAATCGTCAGGGCAATTTCGCCTTCCAATGCGCGTTGAAAACGCATTTGCTCGACATTTTTGCTGGCGCCGAAGCCGTTATCTTTATCCAGCAATTCATAGCCCAAACTGGCGCTGCGCGGCAAGCCTTGTGCGGCCAATTTTAATTTCAGCTCCCGGATATTGTCGGCTGGCACCATGATCGCGCCGGAGCCGGTTTCGACCTTGTAATCGACATTTAGCTTGGTCAATGCATCGAGAATTTCCGCAGAATCTTTTTCCGCCACGCCGGAAAACAGTAAATCGTAAGACGGGGCCTGCGACCACAACACCACCGCTACGCCTATTGCCACGCTAAGCGCCAAACCCAGCATCAGACCCAGCTGGCGCACCATCGGCATTTTGCTCAGGCCTTTCAAAGCAGGGTGCATTTTGTCGGCGTTTGCCATACTTGATTGGGTATGGGCCTCCATCGGTAGATTTCTGTCTAGTTCGCTCATGGCTTATCTTCCGCTGCCTACATTGACATGCCCATCACGTCCTTATAAGCATCCACCAGTTTATTACGCACCTGGAGCATGGCCTGAAAAGAAACGCTGGCTTTTTGCGAGGCAATCATCACTTCCGCCAAGCTGACGTCGCTCTGACCCATCTCAAAGGATTTAGCCAAACCGCTGGCGGTTTGCTGAGTGTTATTCACTGCGTCGATGGATTGTTTCAACATGGCGGCAAAATCGCCGGAGGTGTCGCTAGGCTGTGGCTTGGCACCGGCCTCTATGGACATGGCCCGCATCTGGGCGAGCACTTGGTTAACATTCATATCTGACATGATAATGACTCTTTTAGGTTGCCTTGCTTAGCATAAGCATTTTTCAAGCCAAGATTTAACCTGGTACCATCACTCCCGCCTCTTTCATCCGCGCAATTTTATAACGCAAGGTGCGCGGACTGATACCCAGCTTGGCGGCTGTGGTTTTCCGGCTGCCGCTGACGTCGCGTAACATTTGCAAAATGATTTTTTCCTCAGCCGAACGCACGCCGTCGCCCAAGCTGCCGAGCTCGAAAGGGCTATTCTCGCCGTCGGTTTGCCGCGATTCTACGGCAAGACTTTGCACAGCAGCGGGCAAACTCGGCAAAACCAACATATCTTCCTCAAAAATCAGGTCGTCGGCGCCAATTTGATGCCGGCTTTGCAGGATCAAGGCCCGCTGCACCACGTTTTCCAACTCTCTGACATTACCCGGCCAACTGTATTCAGACAACTTGATCATGGCCGCCTCGTCAAAGCCGCCGACCGCTTTCCCAGCCGGACTATGCTTGTGCAACAACTCCAGCGCCAGCGGCAAAATATCGCCCGCTCGTTCCCGGAGTGGCGGAATTTTGAGTGGAAATACGCTCAAGCGGAAATAAAGATCTTCGCGAAACCGGCCATCCTGCACATACTCTTTTAATTTGCGATTGGTAGTCGCCAAAATTCTGACGTTCAGCGCAATTTTGCGATGGCTACCCAGGCGTTCAACCTCTTTTTCCTGCAACACCCGCAGCAATTTGGCTTGCAGCGAAATATCCATCTCGGAAATCTCGTCCAGTAATAAGGTGCCGCCTTGCGCCAGCTCGAACTTGCCGGGCGCCGATTGAATAGCGCCGGTAAATGCGCCTTTTTCATAACCGAACAACATCGCTTCCAGCATGTTTTCCGGAATCGCCGCGCAATTAATAGCCTCGAACGGGCCGGCATGATAATGCGAGTTGCGATGAACATAACGGGCCAGCACTTCCTTACCGGTACCGCTCTCGCCTTCCAGTAACATCGTCACATCGGTTTTGGCAACTTTGCTGGCCAAGGCATAAAGCTTTTTCATGCTCTCGTCAGCCACCATCCGCTCGTTAACGACTGGAGCTTGCAGCGTAATCAACGACGCCACCTTATCGACCAACATCCCCGCTTCGAACGGTTTGATCAAATAATCAGCCGCACCGGACTGCATAGCTTCCACCGCTTTGGGAATGGTGCCGTAAGCCGTCATCAGCAACACCGGTAACTGTTCGAACTTTTGCTGAATATTCTGTAACAGCTGAAAACCGTCCATCACCGGCATTTGTACGTCGCTGACTACTAGCCGGACCGGATGCTTGGCTAATTGGCTCAACGCCTCGATACCGTGTTTAGCGGAGATGACCCGATAGCCTTCGATTTCCAAGGTATCGCATAGGGCCTCGCATAAAGCCACGTCGTCTTCGACGATAAGTACATCATACTGTTTCATCATTTTGCTCCATTTTGGCATGACCGACGGATAAGCCGAGGGTGTATTGACTGACACAGGGCAGACTCAAACTAAAACTCGTCCCCAGCCCCGGCGTCGAACGGCATATGACACTGCCGCCATGGGCGCGTGCGACACTGTCCACCACCGCCAACCCCAGGCCGGTGCCATTGGATTTGGTGGTGTAGAACGGTTCGAATAGTTTAGTTTGCTGGGCTAGAGTTATACCGGGACCATCATCCGTCACCGTGATGTCGATGCAGCCTAAATCGCTACGCCGAACCGTTAATGCAATGTTGCGCGCCCCCGCCTCGGCCGCGTTATTGATTAAATTCATTAGCGCCCCTCGCAGCGCATCCTCATTGCCAAGTAACTGATCGGTGCTGATGCGGTTTTCGATGCTAAATTCGCCGGCAAAACTATCGGCCGCTTCGGCAAGATGCGCCAGTAGCCGCCGCAATGAAAAGCTTTGCATGGCCATTCGACCCTGTTTAGCAAAAATCAGCATGTCGTTCACTTGGCGCTCCAGGTGATGCAGGCGTTCTAAAATTTTCTCGGAGAACTGTTGGCGTTTTTCGTCGCTTATCGCGGGTTTGCTCATTTGCGACGCATACAAAATCGCGGTTGCCAGCGGTGTGCGTACCTGATGCGCCAGACCGGCCACCATTTCGCCCATGGCGCTTAGCTGCTTATGCTGAGCCAGCGTGTCTTGTAAGGAACGCAATTCGCTGACATCCGATAACAAAATAATTTGCTCGTTATCGTTACCCAATGAACTATGAGTGATATTGACTTTACGTCCGTCTTGGAGCTGACGCTCATGCGGCGATTCGAACACCGGTTGCAAACTGCGCGCCGCCACACTCGACCACAATTGGCCCAACAAAGGTTCACCCAAAAAGTCCACGGAATGAACATTGCAATCGATGATTAAACCGTGCGAATTAAGCACAACCACTGCCGCCGGCAAGGCTGCCAGAATTTGTTGCAAGCGGCTGGCGAGCTTTTCCTTCTCAATCAGCGTGTTTAGTCGCTCGCTACGGGCAGCCTGTAACTCGCGATTCAGCTTAGCTACTTGCTCTTCCAAACCTTGGTAAGAATGCGCCAGATTTTCTGAAAGTTCGTTAAATATCCGGAATGCATCGGTCAAGCGCTCGGTTTTTTGTTGTTGATGCAGCTCTAAAGTACCCATATTTAGTCGCCTAATTGATTGTCTAGACGCTAAAAGCAAAATTTAGACCATTTAAATTTACATTTAAAATCATATTCTTAAATGCGACCAGTCAAGTTTTTGACGACAAGAAGCCGGCTGTTAGCTCCGGACTGGTGGCGAGTTGGCTTTGCGACTATGCTATGTGCACACTTGAGCAACTCCCAATTTCGCTATGCGCAAACATCCGATGAAATCCCATCTCCCACTCAATAAATTACTGCTGATTCTCGCGCTCAGCCCCGTACAGATAAGCTTTGCCGATGACATCCAAGCCGGCAAGTTTTACGAAGAGGCGTTACAGTCCTACAGAAATCAGAACAACGCCGAAGCGATCATCCAGTTAAAGAATGCGCTGCAGCAAAATCAAAACTACGTGGCCGCGCATATCCTGTTGGGGGAAATTTATCTAAAACAAAAATCGCTTTCCGAAGCGGAAGTGCAAATCAATTTGGCAAATCAACTGGGCGCGGACCGCTCTCTGACGGTCAAGCCCCTGGCCCAACTCTATCTGTACCAAATTAAATACAACCAGCTGATAAAAGAAATCGAGCCGAGCAACTTCGGCAGAGAGTTGCGGCCGGCACTGCATATTTTCCGGGGACACGCATATTTGCAACTCAATTTATTGAGCGAAGCGCTCAACGAATACGAGATAGCTGCGCAGATCGATGCGAATCAGATAGACGCAGTAATCGGTAAAGCCAATACGCTATTGCGGCGCGGCGATATGGAAGGCGCCAGCCAAGCGGCGGAAAAAGCCATGCAAATGCAACCGGAAAATGCCGGTGCCTGGTTCGTAAAAGGCTCCATCAAACACGCCAAGTTTGAAATGGATGAGGCACTTAAAGACTATGACAAAGCTTTGGAATTACAGTCGGACCATCTTGACGCCCTGGTCGCTCGCGCTGGCATCCTGATGGATTTAAAGCAGGATGAACGCGCGAAACAAGATCTTGAGTTTTTACGCAAAACATATCAGTTCGAACCCAAAGCTGCTTATCTGCACTCGGTACTGCTGCAACGCATGGGCCAAACCGAAGCAGCGGTCAAAGAGTTGGAAGCGGCAGCCGACATCCTAGCCAGCGTCAAACCAGAGTATCTAAGCGCGCATGGCCCCACGCTAATGTTGTCAGGCTTGGTCAATTACGGCTTACAGCGCCTGGACATCGCCGCTGATTATTTGCGGCAGTACGTCAAGCAGTATCCTGAGCAATCAGGTCCATATAAGTTGCTGGCAGCGATATTGTTATCCAAACACGAACCAGAGCAAGTCATCGACTTGCTCCGACCAGTTCAATTGCGCAACCCTAACGATCACCGCTTGTTGTTTCTGCTAGGCAGCGCATATATGCAAGTCGGCAAACACGATATGGCTAATAGCCTTTTGGATAAAGCATCGGCTATAAACACCGGCGGTGAGAACATTCATTCGGAAATTGGTTTAAATCGCCTTTCCATGGGACAAGAGCAGCCTGCGATTACCGAACTGGAAGCCGGCTTTAAAGACAACCCCGGCAATACCCAAGCTGGTATCCCGTTAGTCGCTCTCTACATTTCGCGCGGCGAATCCGAGAAAGCGTTGCGGGTTGCTAAAGCCATGCATGACAAATCGTCAAAAAATCTTACACTCCTCAATTTATTAGGTACGGCCCAAGTGAGCGCTCAGCAATTGCAGCAGGCGCGGCGCAGCTTCGAAAATGCCGTAGAAATCGACCCCGATTTCATCACCGCTCATCTCAACCTCAGTAAACTGGATGTCGCTGAAAAGAAACTCGATCAAGCCCGAAAGCGCCTGGAAGCCCTCAATCAAAAAATACCGAACAACGTTCCGATATTGCTGGAATTGGCCACCGTCGAGCAGGCGGCCGGTCGCTACGACACTGCGAATACCTGGCTAGAAAACGCCAGGAAACTCGATCAAAAATCCCTGCAGGTCCTGTTGTCGCTGGTGAATCTGAAATTGAAAATGGGTAGACCATCCGAAGCGTTGGCTGTGGCTCAAGCTGCTGAATTGATCGACAAGAACGATATCGAAGTGATGGACGCTTTAGCAAAAAGCTATTTGGCTACCAACAGCCGGGAGAAAGCATTAGGGGTTTTCATCCGCATGACTGAGCAAGCACGCTTCAATGTCAAACAACTTTACAAGGCTGCACGCTACCAAATTGAATTCGGCGATAACTTCGAAGCAATCAAAACCCTGAAAAAAGCGGTATTGGCCGACGAAAACCATATACCGTCGCAAATAGCGTTGGTGGAAATGGAGTTGAATTATGGTAAACCGGTTTTTGCGTTGAGTCGCGCCGAAAACTTGCTTAAGCAATATCCCAAGCGCGCATTTCCGCATCAGTTATTGGGCGATATTGCCGCTCATGAACAAAATATCAGCTCAGCAAACAGTCATTATCAAGCCGCTTTTGATCTGGAACCGAATGTAAATTCACTTATGAAATTGTACGACAGCCTGAAGAAGACTTCTCAAGAAGATAAAGCGTTTAGTCTTCTGGATCAATGGGTTAAAAAGCACCCTAAGGACAGCGCGCCGATGGCGGCGCTAGCCGATGAGCTATTGAACGTCGGAAAATTTAACGACGCAGAGAAATACTATGAAATCCTGTTAAAACAATTCCCCGAAGAACCGCGGTTCCTCAACAACTTAGCCTATATCTACTTAAATACTGGCAACGAAAAAGCCTTGTCTTATGCCGAGCAAGCCCAAAAACTGGCACCGGATCAGGCATCTACTAACGACACACTGGGCTGGATTCTTGTTAAGAAGGGCCAAGCCGAGCAAGGCCTGCATTATCTGCGCAATGCCCACTCACGATCATCACAAGACCCCGAAATCCGCTACCACATTGCCGTCGCATTGGAAAAATTACAGCGTAAGGAAGAAGCCAAACAAGAATTAAAGGATATTTTAAAATCCGACGCCCCTTTCAATGGCGTGGGACAGGCTAAAACCCTCCTACAAAAACTTAGCCAATAATTTGTTTTGAAAGCCTGTCGGCTTTTTTTACAACATATGTTTTTTAGTTACTCCTCGAACCTCTATGTCAATGACTTTAATTGAAATTTAATAGTTGGCCCCATTATTGCTGAATTATACGCATAGCATTGTTATGCTGCCCGGAAGTACAATGGCTTTAGGCGGCCCAAAGTTGACAATGGCAAGAAAAGAAATTCATATGAGATCGAGGACACAACAATGACCAAACATTACTTAGCCATTTCAGCACTACTGTTGGCGCCACTGTCGGCAGATGCAACTGTATATTTGAGCGGTTCGACTCCATCAGCAGGGATAACCGTTAGCGCATATAGAACAGGGCAAGCCGCAGGCTCCGCATTCGAAGCGGCGACACTTGGGAACAACGGTTCGGCGGGATTTGGCGTTTACTCAGGAATAGATGGATATCTAGGCAACCCTAACGATATTAGAGAACCTGACCATGCATTCGATAACGACGGCAGAGGTGGATCAGGCTGGTCAAGCGGAGTTAATTACAGCGAAGACTTCGGCCCAGATGGTGCCGTTGATGCCGCGCTTTTCAACTTTAACGCAAGCGTATCTCTAAACAGTCTGCGGGTAGGCTATATAAGCGGTGATGCCGACGTTTCCGTGCTCGCGTACACCGGATCGCTAATTAGCGGCGCACTCCCTGCCGCCGCAAACATCGCCGGAGACAGCTTTGCAACCCTGCTCAGCAACGGCTGGTCATTTATAGGCAACTACAATATGGGATCTGTCAACACCTCTAAAGCCATCAACGCCAGCAATGTTTATTCCAGCTATTGGTTAGTGAGTGCTTACACTAGCATATCGGCCGGTCTCAACAAAGGCGATACCACTGGCCTTGATTTTGGGAATGACTATTTCAAACTCTCAAAAATCGAAGGCACCGCCTGCGCCGGCACCGCAACAGGCGGCATCTGCGGCAATAGTGGCGGTGGCGGCGGTGCCGGCAGCGTGCCGGAGCCAACCAGCCTGTTGTTGCTGGCTGGCGGCATGCTGGGCTGGAGAATGAATCGCAAAACTCAAGCCTTGGCCGCATAAGCGCACAGAAGCTCTAAATAAGAAACCGTCTTCCGAATAAAACCGGAAGACGGTTTTTTTATGCACCACGTTTTTAATACATATTAAGTGTATTAGTCACGACTTGATCTGACACATCGACTTGAAAAGATGAGAGTTACCGGTTTTGATAGGGGTGTCGAATCCTTACACAAAACACAAAAGGTAACTCTCATGATCCATACAAACAATCCGATCATTAAACACAAAGCGGGGCTGTTAAATTTAGCCCAAGAACTGAATAACGTCTCCAGAGCCTGCAAGGTGATGGGTGTCTCGCGCGATACGTTTTATCGTTATCAAGAGCTGGTAGCCGAAGGTGGCATTGATGCCTTAATCGACAAAAACCGCCGGTCTCCGAATCTGAAGAATCGCGTCGATGAAAGCATTGAGCTGGCAGTGAAAGCCTATGCGGTTGAGTGGCCAGCGCATGGACAGCATCGAACCAGTAATGAACTGCGTAAACAAGGGGTATTCGTATCCGGCAGCGGCGTTCGCTCCATCTGGTTACGGCATGACCTGGAGAACTTTAAAAAGAGGCTTAAAGCACTGGAAGCCAAGGTAGCCGCCGAAGGGTTAATGCTGAGCGATGCGCAGATTGCGGCGTTGGAGAAAAAGCAGCAGGATGATCAAGCCTGCGGCGAAATCGAAACAGCCCATCCCGGTTACCTGGGTTCGCAGGATACCTTTTACGTTGGCAACCTCAAAGGGGTTGGGCGGATTTACCAGCAGACTTACGTGGACACCTACAGCAAAGTCGCTCACTGCAAACTGTACACCACCAAAACGCCGATTACTGCCGCGGACATCCTGAATGACAAAGTATTGCCGTTCTATGAAGCCAACGCATTACCCGTTCTACGCATTCTGACGGATCGCGGCACAGAATATTGTGGCAAGGTCGAACAGCATGATTATCAGCTATACCTGGCGATCAACGACATCGACCATACCAAAACCAAGGCCATGTCGCCGCAAACCAATGGGATTTGCGAACGCTTCCACAAGACCATCTTGCAGGAGTTCTATCAGGTCACGTTCCGCAAAAAGCTCTATAGCGACCTGGATGAACTCCAAAAAGATCTGGACGAATGGCTGGTTTATTACAACAATGACCGAACTCATCAGGGCAGAATGTGCAACGGCAGAACGCCGATGGATACCTTGCTGGATGGAAAACAGATTTGGGCTCAAAAAAATCTGAACCAAATCTAATCTGACAGACACCCCGCAAAAACGGTAACTGTCAGATCAGGTCTGAGCTAATACATATTAAGGATATAAAGCAACCGTCTCTAAAGACAGATACTCGGGCAGCCCGAACATCAGATTCATATTTTGCACCGCCTGCCCCGAAGCGCCTTTCACCAAGTTATCAATCACAGACAAAATCACTACCGTATCACCGCATTGCGGTTGATGCACGGCAATTTGACAGCGATTACTACCGCGCACATTGCGAGTGTCGGCATGACTGCCGCTTGGCAACACATCGACAAATCTTTCTTCCCGATACTTCTCTTCAAACACTCTCTGCAAATCCAGCTTCCGATTTAAACGCCCATACAGCGTGGCGTGAATACCGCGTATCATCGGCGTCAGATGCGGCACGAAAGTTAAACCAACCGCCTGCCTGGCGACATTTTGCAAACCCTGCCTGATTTCCGGCAAATGTCTGTGCCCGGCGACTGCGTAAGCCTTAAAACTCTCACCTGCCTCACTCATCAACGACGAGATTTCCGCCTTGCGTCCCGCACCGCTGACGCCGGATTTCACATCAGCAATCAAATACTGCTCATCAATCGCCCCGACCTCCAATAACGGCAAAAATCCCAATTGCACGGCAGTCGGATAGCACCCAGGGCATGCGATCAAGCGCGCCTGCTTGATCTGCTCCCGATTGACTTCCGGCAAACCGTAGACCGCTTCGGCAATGAGATCCGGGCTGGCATGCGGCATACCGTACCACTTTTCCCATTCCTGCCGATCTTTAATTCGAAAATCGGCAGACAAATCGATAACTTTGACACCAAGTTCCAACAGTGCCTCAGCCATCAACATGGCGGTACCGTTTGGCGTTGCGAAAAACACCACATCGCAGTCTTTTAAATTATCCAGCTCCGGCAGGCTAAATGTCACATCACAGCAACCCCGTAGACTCGGATACAACTGATCCACTCGCATTCCGGCATCTGCGCGCGAAGTCACCACACTCACTTCGACCTGAGGATGCAATACCAAAATTCTTAATAATTCGACGCCGGTATACCCGGTGCCGCCGACAATGCCTGCACGTATCATGAATGCTCTCGTTGAAAAAATACTGTTAATCTAATGCGGCGCATATAATACGCCACTCTCCCCGCAAAGCTTAACACCATGCGCGCCATCGAGATTTATCGCTCCTCTGAGTTGACCGATTTAATCGTCGCCGATCAAGCTCTACCCTCACCCGCCCCACATCAAGTATTGATCAAAGTGGCCGCAGCCGGAGTAAACCGCCCGGACCTGATGCAACGCAAAGGCCTGTACCCTCCGCCACCCGGCGCATCCCCAGTTCTAGGCCTGGAAGTAGCGGGAACTATCACCGAGCTCGGCAGCGAAGTAAAAGACCTTAAGATTGGCGATCCCGTTTGCGCCCTACTGACCGGCGGCGGTTATGCGGAATATTCCCTGGCAAGCGCCTGTTGCTGCCTGCCGATACCGCAAGGCTTCAGTTTTATTCAGGCCGCCGCGCTGCCGGAAACTTTTTTTACAGTGTGGAGCAACCTATTTGATCGCGCGAAACTGCAAGCCGGCGAAAGTTTATTAGTTCATGGCGGTACCAGCGGTATCGGCACCAGCGCGATTCAACTCGGCAAAGCCTTCGGTAGCCAAGTGATAGTGACGGCTGGCAGCGATGATAAATGCCAGTTTTGTCGAGAGCTCGGCGCGGACCTGAGCATAAATTATCGGCAGCAGGACTTTGTCGAAGCCGTTATGCATCAGACAGATGGCAAAGGCGTTGATGTAATTTTAGACATGATCGGCGGCGACTACTTGCCGCGCAACTTGAAATGTCTGGCTATCGATGGCCGACTCCAACAAATTGCCATCCAAAACGGCGGTAAAAGCGAAATTAATCTGGCATCCGTGCTAATGAAGCGCCTGACCATTGCCGGCACTACCTTGCGCCCCCGCAACGATGATTTCAAAGCTAAAATAGCCCAACAACTTTTTGCAAAGGTTTGGCCGCTACTGGAATCCGGCCAAATCAAACCCATCATCGATTCGGTTTTTCCACTAGCTAGGGCCGCGCAAGCCCACGAGCGCATGGAAAGCAGCCAACATATCGGTAAAATTATTTTGGAGATATAAGCATGCCCTACACCACACTGGTTTCCGCAGACACTCTGGCTGCTAATTTGAACAATCCGGATTGGCGAATATTCGACTGCCGTTTCTCGCTTGCCGATGTGACAGCCGGTCATAAATCCTATCGACAAGGCCATATTCCCGGTGCGCGCTATGCTGATTTAAACCAGGATTTGTCTTCACCGGTGCGATCGTATACCGGCCGCCATCCATTGCCTGACTTTAACGTATTAGGTACAAAGTTGGGCGATTGGGGCGTCAACAACCGCAGTCAAATCGTGGTGTACGACGATGCCGGTGGCGCGTTTGCCGGGCGGATGTGGTGGCTGCTACGCACGATGGGCCATACTCAAGTCGCGGTGCTGGATGGCGGATTTACGCGCTGGCAAAAGCAAGATTTTCCGGTCACTACCGTGCTTCCAAACATTACCGCCAGTCAATTCCGCGTCTATCTGGACAACAAACAATGGCTGGATGCCGATCAAGTGGCAAACGGTTTGGCGACACGAAAATTCACCTTGATAGATGCCAGGGCACCTGAACGCTTTCATGGTCGACAAGAGCCTATAGACCCAGTAGCCGGCCATGTACCCAAAGCGCGAAATAGGCCCTTGCAAACCAATCTGGACAAATCGGGATTATTTTTACCCACCGATCAGTTACACCAGCAATTTAGCGCGCTAGTAGCTCCTTATCCAGCCGAGCAAGTAGTACACATGTGCGGATCGGGAGTGACCGCCTGTCACAACCTGTTAGCGATGGAAATTGCAGGACTAAAGGGTTCTAAACTTTACGCCGGCTCATGGAGCGACTGGATTACTAACCGGAATAGAGCTGTCGCTAGAGATTGACCCCAGCATAAACATAAACAGCTGTGCTGTATTTTCTGAACGACTAAAACTGTAAAGACGCTGAATATATTCAGCGTCTTAAAGGCAGGTTTATTGCTTAAGCGTTAAGCCTGGAACGGATTTTCCAAGACTATGGTTTCGTTCCTGTCCGGGCCCGTAGACAAGATCGTGACTTTTACACCGACCAGTTGTTCCAGCCTAGCAATATAGGCTTTGGCATTTTCCGGCAATTGTGCAAAATCAGTAACGCCAGCAGTCGTACCTGTCCAACCCGGCATTTCCTCGATCACGGCTTCACATGCGGCATATTGATCAGCGCCCAGCGGGGCAGTTTCAGTCATTTCGCCGTTAATCTTGTAAGCGGTGCAGATACCAATTTTATCCAGACCATCCAGCACGTCAAGCTTGGTCAGGCAGATACCGCTCAAGCTATTTAATTGTGCCGATTTACGCATCGACACCGCGTCGAACCAGCCGCAACGGCGTTTACGACCCGTAGTAGCGCCAAACTCGTGGCCTTTCACGCCCAGATGCTCGCCGTAATGATCCAGCAATTCGGTGGGGAACGGGCCGTTACCGACGCGAGTGGAATAGGCTTTAGTAATACCCAAAACATAATCCAGCGCCAAAGGCCCTAACCCAGTACCGGTAGCCGCACCGCCCGCCGTAGTATTGGATGAAGTGACGTAGGGATAAGTACCGTGGTCTATATCGAGCAGCGCGCCCTGCGCGCCTTCGAACAGCACGTTTTCGCCTTGGTTTTGATAGCTGTAGATAGCCTCGCCAACGTCGGTCAGCATCGGCTTGATGATCTCACCCAAACGCAAGGTATTTGCCAGTACCTCGTCATAATTAACCGGCTCGGCATGGTAATAATTAATCAGCATGAAGTTGTGATATTCGACCAGCTCTTTTAAGCGAGCGGCGAATTCTTCGGTATTGCGCAAATCGCCGGCTCGCAAGCCGCGTCTGGCCACCTTGTCTTCATAGGCAGGCCCAATACCGCGGCCAGTCGTGCCGATGGCCTTGCTGCCTCTAGCCTTCTCACGAGCCTGATCGATAGCGACGTGTATCGGTAAAATCAATGCGCAAGCTTCGCTGATCTGCAACCTATGCCGGACCGGTACGCCGGATTTTTCCAAAATCTCGATTTCCTTCAATAACGCTTCCGGGCACAGCACGACGCCATTGCCTATCATGCATTGCACGCCTTCCCGCAATACACCGGACGGAATCAGATGCAATACGGTTTTTTCGCCGTTAATCACCAAGGTGTGACCGGCATTGTGGCCGCCTTGAAAGCGCACCACCGCAGCAGCTTGTTCGGTTAAAAGATCGACCAGCTTACCTTTACCTTCATCGCCCCATTGCGTGCCGATAACAACAACATTCTTTCCCATATTTCTAACCTTAAACTAGTGGTTTAACGACAGCTTATTGATCTAACGACAGCTTATTGATTTAACAACCCAGCGTTGATTGTGTTTTTCTAAAATAGCATTGCAGCCCTGCTGTTCAGCGCCGCCTTGTTGTTCCGGCAGATGTTGAATCACTGCCACGCCTTGCGCACGTAAATCTCTAATAGCTTCCCGCAAATCAGCATCTTCCGCAAAAGGGGCAAACACTAACTGCGCTGCTTCGTCATCGACTTTATACATGCCCGCCAATACTTTTAAATCTGCACTAAAACCGGTAGCGGCTCGCGCTCGGCCGAATACTTCGCCGATATTATCGTAGCGGCCGCCGCGGGCAATTTCCTTGCCCAAAGCAGGCACGAAAGCGGCGAATACCATGCCGGTATGATAGTGATACCCCCGCAACTCGGCCAAATCGAAACTCACCGTCAACGCCGGAAAATCTCGGCGTAATTTATCGGCTATACCCTGCAAATCCGCCAAGGCGCCGGCAATTTCATCAGCACCGGCAAAACCGGTCAATAAGGCTTTAGCTTTATCAAGTACATCCCGGCCGCCATTCAGTTTAGGCAAAGCATTGAAGACGTCTTTATAGCGCGCGTCTATATTAAACTCGGCAAGCATTTCCGCTAGCTCAGTTCTGGCCTTACGCTGCAGAACATCGAACAATTCAGCTTCCTGTTGCGGATCAAGACCGGCATGTTCAGCCAAAGCTCGGTAGATAGCCACATGCCCTAAATCCAGATGCACGTTTTGCAAACCGCTAATCGCCAACATTTCCAGCATTAACTGGATGACTTCGTAATCACTTTCCAGACCAGCATGCCCGTATAGTTCAGCACCAATTTGCATCGGGCTACGGCTTTTTTCCAGGGGATCGCCCAAAGTGTGAAGCACAGTACCGGCATAGCACAAGCGAGTTGGACCGTCGTGCTGGAAGTGATGAGCATCGATTCTCGCCACTTGCGGCGTCATATCCGCGCGCACCCCCAACATTTCGCCGCTCAATTGATCGGTCAGCTTAAACGTCTGTAAATCCAGGTCATGTCCTGAACCGATCAGCAAGGAGTGGAGAAAGTCCACAAACGGCGGAATGACCAACTGGTAACCCCAGCAGGCGAAAGTATCCAAAAGCTTTCTGCGCAACTTCTCCAGATGCGCGGCTTGTTCCGGCAATACTTCGCTAATTCCTTCCGGCAATAGCCAGGTGTCTTTTTTTTGCATTTTGTCTGTCTCAAACACAGCAAACGCCCCGCATAGCGGGGCGTTTGACTACTAGTCATTCAAATGGAGGTTATTTCTGATTCTTGAAATATTTGAAGAAGTCGGAATTCGGTTCCAGCACCATGATGTTGCCGGATTTGCCCAAGCTTTCTTTATATGCTATCAGGCTACGATAAAACGCAAAGAAATCGCTGTCTTCACTGTATGCTTTAGCGAAAATATCAGCGGCTTTGGCATCCCCTTCGCCTCGCATTACTTCAGAGTCACGGTAAGCATTCGCCAAAATGATCTCGCGCTGCTTGTCTGCATCAGCGCGAATCCGCTCGGCGGCTTCGGAGCCTTGCGAACGAAACTCGCGAGCAACCCGCGCCCGTTCGGCTTCCATTCTTTGATAAACCGAGGTGCTGACTTCCGCTGGCAAATCAATGCGTTTTACTTGAACGTCAACGATCGTGATGCCTAATTTTGCTGCATGCGGCGAGACATTGGTAATCAAAGCATCGCGAATGGCACTGCGATCCGTAGATACCAGTTGTTTGATCTCGCGTTTGCTAAACTCGCTGCGTGCAGAATCTTTGATGATTTGATCGAGACGAATATTAGCCTGGTTCACATCACCGGCAACGGTGGTGTAAAAGGTCTTGACATCACCTATCCGCCATTTGACAAACGAATCAACGATAACATTTTTCTTTTCCGCCGTTAAAAAGCGCTCCGGCGTGGAATCCATGGTCAGAATGCGCGCTTCGAACTTTTTAACATTATTGATAAACGGCAGTTTAAAGTGCATGCCCGGTTGGAAATCGGCACCGACAATCTCGCCTAATTGAAACTTAATTACCCGCTCGGTTTCTGCCACGGTAAATACCGACATCGAGAGCAAGATGACTACTGCGCCAACGGCGACTAAAATCTTATTTCCCATCTTAGCGTCCTCTCACATCGCGTTCACGGCTTGACGTGCGCACATCGGTTTTAATTTCTTTCACAGGTTGGGGGCTTAAAGAAACCGGCTCGTGGCTGACTACGGGGGCCGGGGCGGCATCTTCAGCAGCCTTATTCGCCAACTTTTCCAACGGCAGATACATAATGTTATTACCGCCTTTCACATCCACCAGCACGTTGTTGGAACGGCCCAGGACCAATTCCATTGCTTCGATATACATCCGCTGCTTGGTTACCGCCGGTGCTTTTTTGTATTCGGCCAGCAATTGCGAGAAGCGGCTGACATCACCGTTTGCGCGGGCAATCACTTTTTCTTTGTAGGCTTCAGATTCCTGCACGATACGTGAAGCGGCACCACGGGCTTTGGGCACTACGTCGTTAGAATAGGCTTCAGCTTCGTTGATCAAGCGCTGCTTGTCTTCCCGCGCCTTGATGGCATCTTCGAAAGAACCTTGTACTTGTTCAGGTGGCTGCGCGTCCTGCAAGTTGACGCTGGTGATCAAAATACCGGTTTTGTAGGCATCCATGACCGCTTGAATTTCTGACTTAACCGCCAAAACAATGTCGCTACGGCCTTCGGTCAGCACAAAATCCATATCGCTACGGCCAATCACACCGCGCTGCACGCTTTCGGTGACTTGTTTCAGCGTTGAGGCAGGGTCGAGTACGTTGAACGCATAGTCCTTGGCATCTTTGACTTGGTATTGGACAGCCAAACGGACGTCGACGATATTTTCGTCTTTAGTCAGCATCATCGCTTCCTTAGGCACTGAACCCATACCCTGCCCGCCACCGGAACGGTAACCCACTTCAATAAAGCGTTGCTGCTCGACATTGATGACCGCCACTTGCTCTATAGGCGACGGGATATGCCAATTCAGACCGGGCTGTGTGGTATTGACATAGGCACCGAAGCGAGTCACCACGCCGCGCGTACCTTCGTCGACGGTATAGAATCCGCTCAAACCCCATAGAACGATTGCACCGGCAGCCAGCAAACCGACACCTTTCATCGACGGGCCATTACCGATACCACCTTTAGAACCGCCACCGAAAATACCGCCCAGCTTGTCCTGTAGCGAACGAATTACCTCGTCCAAATCGGGTGGATCATTCTTATCATTACGACCACTCCAGGGGTCTTTTTTACCACCGCCGGGTTCATTCCAAGACATACCAAACACTCCAAAGATTGGATTTGAAAACTCTAAAGCTATTTCGTAATGACCGCCTGTTCGATGATTCGAAGCACTGGCTGGTCTATCCGAAAAGTCGCCATTCTATCGTAACTTAACCATTTCCGAGCAAATAACTGGGGGATTCTTACGTCAATCCCCCGGCTGAGCCTGCTCATGAACGTCAATACCCTTCAACAAGCCCAAATGCTTTTTGTCGATTTCTATAGTCAATTCGCAATCGCCGCTATCGTTATTGACCTCGTCGATTATTTTCACAAAAGTGAATAACTTTGCTTTTAATCCGGCTTGGCTGGCTGGCAAAAAGCACTTTCGAATCACCTTACTGCTCGCGAATAATTCGGACAGAGCCTGCTGCAACAAATCACAGCCTACCCCGTTTTGCGCGGAAATCCAGACGCTGACAGGCTTACCGTCAGCATCGTAATCAATATGCGGCGCCACATCCTCAAGCAAATCGATTTTGTTGAATACCATCAACTGGGGGATTTTAGCGGCGTCGATGTCGCTCAAGACTTGGTTAACCTGATAGATCGTATCTTCGCGATCTTCCGCCGCCGCATCAATCACGTGCAACAGCAAATCCGCCTCGCTGGCTTCTTGCAACGTAGATCTGAACGCCGCCACCAATTCATGAGGTAAATGCCGAATAAAGCCCACGGTATCGGCCAAAATAATTTCGCCGCCATTACTCAGCGACAATTGCCGCAAGGTGGGATCCAATGTGGCAAACAATTGATCGGCCGCATAAATGTCGGCACCGGTTAAGGTGTTAAACAAGGTGGACTTACCGGCGTTGGTATAGCCAACTAAAGATACGGTAGGAGTTTCGGCCTTTTTACGCTTACTTCGGCCTTGATGGCGCTGCTTTTCAACCTTACCCAGGCGCTGTTGAATCTGCTTGATACGCACCGCCAACAATCGTCTATCGGTTTCCAACTGGGTTTCGCCAGGCCCACGCAAACCGATACCGCCTTTTTGCCGTTCCAAGTGCGTCCAGCCGCGAATCAATCGAGTCGACAAATGTTTAAGTTGCGCCAGTTCGACCTGTAATTTACCTTCGAAGGTCTGCGCCCGCTGCGCAAAAATATCCAGGATCAGGCCGTTGCGATCCACCACCCTGACTTCCAGGGCTTTCTCCAAATTACGCTCTTGGCTGGGTGTGAGTGGATGATTGACGATAACGATATTGGCTTCGTGCTCGATGATCGCCGACCTGATTTCTTCAACCTTGCCCGTGCCGACAAAATATTTCGGATCAGGCCGATACCGGCTACCGGTGACTACATGAGTGGGTTGGGCGCCTGCGGATTTGGTTAGTTCTTTCAGCTCGTCGAGGTCTTCTTGACCAACTTGCAAATTGAGGTGAACGAGAATAGCTCGTTCACCCGCATCGGGACGTTCAAACAAAAAATAACCTCTTAGCTTTCGTCGCTAACGTCGGGGTCACGGTGCATCGTGACATTTTTGCCGGGAACGATAGTGGATATGGCATGCTTGTAAACCATCTGATTCACAGTGTTTTTCAGCATCACCACGTATTGGTCGAAAGAATCGACGCGGCCTTGCAGTTTGATACCGTTAACCAAAAAAATCGACACGGGGGTGTGTTCTTTTCTGAGGGCATTCAAAAAGTTGTCCTGCAAGTTTTGTGCTTTCGACATCCTATTTCTCCTTATTATTGTTCGGTGCGCTATTAATACATTACCCGCTAGACCCACCAATTTCAACACGCGGGCTACGGATCAATAAAAAACTGTTAGTGACTTTGGGACTGCTCGCCGCTATTTCAAGTTCAATCGAATCTTTATTAGCAAAGCCGTTGCGAAAATAACAACAACTGCTTAAGTTCAGCTTAGCCGATTTTTTTATATTTGATACGACGCGGATTGTCGGCATCGGTACCCAAGCGGCGATGCCTATCGGCTTCGTAGTCGGCATAATTGCCTTCAAACCAGACCACTTCGCTATCGCCTTCGAATGCCAGCATGTGCGTGGCGATACGATCCAGGAACCAGCGATCATGCGAGATCACTACTGCACAACCGGGGAAAGCCAATAAAGCCTCTTCCAGTGCCCGCAAGGTTTCCACATCCAAATCGTTAGTCGGCTCGTCAAGTAATAACACGTTGCCGCCGCTTTTCAACAGCTTGGCCAAATGCACACGATTGCGTTCGCCGCCCGATAATTCGCCGATGCGTTTTTGTTGATCCCCACCTTTAAAGTTAAACCGGCCGATATAAGCCCGCGATGGCGTCTCGTATTTGCCGACGGTGATCATATCCAGACCGTCGGAGATTTCTTCCCAAACCGTTTTGTTGTTGTCCATGTCGTCGCGCAACTGATCGACATAGGCCATCTGCACGGTTTGACCAAATTCGATGTCGCCGGCATCCGGTTTTTCAAAACCAGCCATCATCCGAAACAATGTGGTTTTACCAGCCCCGTTAGGACCGATGATGCCGACAATCCCGCCTGGTGGCAGTTTGAAACTGAGATTGTTGATCAACAATCTATCGCCAAACCCCTTGCTAACGTTCTCGACGTCAATCACTACATCGCCTAAACGCGGGCCAGGTGGAATATAAATTTCCTGGGTCTCGTTACGTTTTTGCGTTTCGACTGACGACAATTCTTCAAAGCGCGCCAGACGCGCTTTGCTCTTCGCGTGCCGGCCTTTTTGGTTTGAACGCACCCATTCCAACTCGGCTTTCATGGCTTTTTGCCGAGAGGATTCCTGCTTCTCCTCCAACTCCAGGCGTTTTTCCTTTTGTTCCAGCCAAGACGAATAATTACCTTCCCAAGGAATACCCATGCCGCGATCCAGCTCCAAAATCCAGCCGGCCACATTGTCGAGGAAGTATCTATCATGGGTTACAGCCACCACGGTGCCGGGATAGTCATGCAGAAAGCGCTCCAGCCACGCCACCGACTCGGCATCCAAATGATTGGTCGGCTCGTCGAGCAATAACATGTCGGGCTTGGACAGCAACAAGCGACACAGTGCCACCCGGCGCTTTTCGCCGCCGGACAATTTGGTGACATCGGCATCCCAATCCGGTAAACGCAAGGCATCGGCCGCTACTTCCAGCGTGCGATCCAGGTTGTGGCCGTCACACGCATTGATAATGTCCTCCAGCTTGGCTTGTTCGGCGGCCAGAGCGTCGAAATCGGCATCCGGCTCCGCGTAAGCGGCGTAAACAGCATCCAATCTGGCCAATACATCTTTGATTTCCGCAACCGCTTCCTCGATATTGCCGCGCACGGTTTTGTTCGGATCCAGTTGCGGTTCTTGCGGCAGATAGCCGATCTTTGTGCCTTTCAGCGGAATCGCTTCGCCTTCGATTTCCTTGTCGATGCCAGCCATGATGCGCAGCAGCGTGGATTTACCGGAGCCGTTTAAACCGAGCACACCGATTTTGGCGCCAGGAAAAAACGATAAGGAAATGTCTTTAAGGATGTACTTCTTGGGCGGTACGATCTTGCCGACCCGGTTCATCGAGAAAATATATTGCGCCATTGTTTTTCTGCTGAAGAAATAAAATAGCATTATACCGTGCGATAACGGTTTTTTAAGGGTGTTAATTTTTATCGAGTATCAGGTGGTAATTCAGTGAAAATTGAAACAGCTACGGAGCCGCTGAGCTTGGCCGATGCCTACATTGACATCCATTGCCACCAAACCGGCACCCAGCAGACTGTTGAAATGCTCAGCATCGCCACCCAGGATTTCGACGTCACGGCAAGACGCCACGGTTTTTACAGCTTGGGTCTACATCCCTGGCATCTCGATAAAGAAGACGCCGAAACCGCTTTATGGAAAATCAGCGCAGCAAGCCTTGATCCACAGCTATTGGCAATTGGCGAATGCGGACTGGACAAAGCTATTGCCACGCCGTTGGCTATGCAAATCCCCGCATTCATAGGCCAGATCAAGCTCGCCAACCAACTTGGCAAACCGTTGATCATTCATTGCGTACGCGCCTTCAACGAGCTGATCCAGATTAAAAAATCCACTCCAAACATCCAGACGCCGTGGGTCATTCACGGCTTTAACGGCAACCCTGCCTTGGCTGAACAATTACTGAGACACGGGGTTTATCTATCCTTTGGCGCCGCCTTGCTAAATCCTCGCAGCCATGCCGGCGAAGCACTAAGATGCACGCCAACTGATCGCCTATTCCTGGAAACCGACACCGCAAACGTATCCATTGACGCGATATATGCCGCAGCGGCTAAAATGCTTGATTTGGACATCGCAACCTTGCGCCAACAAATCCTGAGCAATTTCAAACGAGTATTTCTGCATGACTGATTTAAGCTGGCTTTCCCGCACCGAACTACTGATCGGCAAGCCCAAACTGGACAAGCTGCAACAATCCCATGTGTTGGTGGTGGGCATGGGCGGCGTGGGCTCGTTTGCCGCCGAATTTATCTGTCGGGCCGGCGTCGGCGAAATGACCATCGTCGATGGCGATGTGGTAGACCCGAGCAATCGTAACCGCCAACTGCCTGCATTATCGACCACGCACGGCCAATCCAAGGCCGACATCATGGGCGAGCGTTTGTTGGCGATCAATCCGGATTTGAAATTGCATATCCGCCACGAATTCATCACCCCGGACACCGCCGCCGATTTGCTGACCACCCATTACGATTACATCGTCGACGCTATCGACAGTTTGACCCCAAAAATCCACCTGATTCGCGCCGCCAAGGCCCGCAACATGAAAATCGTTAGCTCGATGGGCGCCGGCGGCAAGATGGATCCGACCCACCTGAAAGTGGTGGACATTTCCAAAACCTACAACTGCCCGTTTGCGCAATTCATTCGCACACGTTTGCGCAAACACGGCATCAGCCGCGGCGTGAAGGTGGTGTTTTCGCCGGAAGTGGTGAATAAAGATTCGTTGATGTTTACCGATGGCAGCAATTATAAAAAGTCCGCTTACGGCACGATTTCCTATTTGCCGGCGGCGTTCGGCGGCGTCTGCGCTTCGGTAGTCATCCGCAACTTGATTCACGATCCCGTACATTCGCACCACAATAAACATCATGGATAAATTACCCAGCCGTCCAGCGGATTCCTTACTGGTCAATCCAGGCAAAAGTTCGCGTTTGCAGGAGATGCGGCAGCGCGCGGCCACGGCAAATCAGCCGGCTCCCGCGCCTGCTCAACCCAGTTTTCAAGCGAAAGACGAAAACATGAGTCCGGAAATGGCCTTGGCTAGACAATTGATCGATCAGCGTTTAAGCGAAATTCTGTCAGCCCTACCAGTAGGCAAACAGCGGCGTTTGTTCAAGATTCGCTTTGGCATGGAACCGGAACAAATCAAAGACTTAACCATAAAACAGATATTTGCATTGCTGGAAATCAATCACCCGCAATTCAACAATCTGTCGGCTAACATGAAGCGAATCGCCGATCTGAATTATAATGGCCGGCAACCCAACTAATTCGGCCGTTTACCTTGCCTTACGCTCAGCCGTCCCGTTCCTCGATTCCCGCTACGATGTACACCCTAGAACCCAACCAAGATTACCGCGACCAAAGCCTGCGCGATGACACCGAATTATCCAGCAGCGAACTACAGGCCGACGCCGCCAAGCACTACGATGACTGTTACAACGATTATCTGGTAGCTTGGTGCAACCGCGACAATCTGGCCTTGCATTACGGTTATTGGGACGAGGCCAAGCCTTACGATCAACATCAAGCCTTGCTGAACAAAAATCAGGTACTTTATGAAAAGGCCGGGATTCAGGCCAGCGACAAAGTCCTGGACGCCGGTTGCGGCATCGGCGGCAGCACGATCTGGATGGCTAAACAACACGGCAATCGGGTAACCGGCATCACCATCAGCGCCAAGCAAGCCGACTATGCTCGTCAGCACGCCAAGCGCCACGGCGTTGCAGAATTAGTCGATTTCGAAGTCGCGGATTTTTGCGCCACGCCCTTCCCCGACGCCTCTTTTGATGTCGTCTGGGCTTTGGAAAGCTCTTGTCATGCGTTAAAAAAAGGCGACTTTTTGCGCGAAGCCTGGCGGGTATTAAAGCCTGGCGGCCGGATTGTGGTTTGCGACGGCTTTGTGTTGCAGCGGCAATTTAACGAACAGCAATGGCAGGCGGTCGTGACCTGTTTGAACGGCTGGGCCGTACCGAATCTGTGTGCGCGCGACGAATTTACTGACTTGTTGGAACAGCAAGGTTTTCAAACGATTGTTTGTCACGACATCACCGCGCAAACCCACGCTTCAGTCGAGCACATGTACAAAGTCGCCAAACGCCTGAAACCGGTACAAACCATCAGCCAATGGCTGGGGCTGCGTTCCAAGGCACAAACCGCCAACTATTTGGTCGGTCTGGCCCAACATCAGTTGTTTACCGAAAAACTCACCGAATATTGCATTTTTACTGCGCAAAAGGCTTAAACACGATGCCGATGGTTTTACCGCGTTTGAAGTTTCTGACTCTGTTGACACTGATGGGCTGCGGCGCAATCGGTTGCGCCAGCGTACCGGCCAATAGCCAACACGACAGCTTCGCCGACTACGCCGAATCGGTATTCCGCCACCAGAGTACGATATTAAGCCGACTGATGATGCTCAGTGAAGCCGAGCAATTGCCGGATAATGAGGCCTTCGAAAATGCCGAACAAACCATGCACGATGCCTGTCATCTGTTGAACGAATATGCTGAACGGGAAAGCGATGGCGAACACATGGGCCTGCGCTTTAAAGCCAAGGTACAAGCCAGCATCGAAGGCTGCGATGCCAGTATTCAGAAGATGGAAGCGCTAATGAGCGGCCTGGACCAAGAGCAAGCGCCGCAGCACGCCCACCCTTAAACGTAAAACCGGCGGCGAAACGCTAATCGCCGCTATTCGCCCATTGCCGGCGATAATCGGCATAGCTATCACGTTTTTGCAGCACCCAGCCGGCCCGATTGACACTGTAAACATCCGGCAATTGATAACCGTTAAACCGGTTAGCCTTGATCAGCGAATACGCCCCCACGTCGGCAAACACTAAACGCTCGCCAACCTCGGGAATCCGCCCAAACCGATATTCGCCGAACACATCACCAGCCAGGCAGGTCGAGCCCGCCAAAATTGCCGATTGTTCACCGGCACCCTCTTCTTCCAGCAAGCGCGGTTTCATCTGATATTCGAACACTTCCGGATGATGATTCACCGAGGTGTCCAAAATCAACACCTGCTTGCCGTCACTGTCAAACCGATCCAGCACCGTGGTCAACAAATAACCGGCATTACCGACCAGCCCCTTACCCGGCTCCAGATACACATCGACGCCAAATTCGGCGCGCACATCCCTGATCAATTCGGCAACATCCTGGTGATCGGCGATGGCGTGATACAAATAGCCGCCGCCCAGATTCAGCCATTTAAGCCGATTGCATTTTAGAATGGGCCGCAGCTTTTCCAGCGTGTGTTGCAAGGGCCTAAAATCCCGGCAGGCAAATACCGAGTGAAAATGCAGTCCTTCAACACCAGCCGGCAAACCATCCCGCAACAGCTCGATATCGACGCCCAGTTTGGAATGCGGCCGGCACGGGTCATAGCGTTGATCGTCAGCAAAAGACAGCTTGGGATTAACTCGCAAACCTGGCGAATAATCGCCGACCATCCCCTGTAGCCGCTGATGCTGCGGCAAGGAATTGAAACTGATATGACTGCATAGCCGGCCCAACTCAGCGAACTCGTCGGGGCGTAAGCCCGGCGTCGTTAAATGGATGCTACCGCCCTTATCTGCCAACACTTCGTTCGCCAAGCGCGCCTCGAACAGCGAACTGACCGAAAAGCCGTCGACTTGATCTTTTATCAAGGAAAGTAATGCCGCCAGAGGCAACGCCTTCATCGAATACAAAATCTTGCAGCCGCTTGCCTGCTTTAGCGCTTGCAGCGGTGTTAGATTGGCGAGAATTTGCGCTTCGTCCAGCACCAAGGCGGGGCTGGTGGGAATTTGTTGCTTTAGCTCGCTCCAAGTCATCGTTGAGCATGCCTGTTGCCTGAATAAATCGCGTGCTCGGTAAGCACATAGTCCATGAACACATCATGTGCATCCATTGCCACCTGCGGCAATAGTTGGGCTTCATAGCAAATCGCCGCCAACACCGCGTCGGGCCGCACTTTTTGCAGTAGCCGGTCGTAATAACCGGCACCGTTGCCCAAGCGCCCGCCTTGCTTGTCAAAAGCCACGCCGGGCACAATGACCACATCCAGCTCATCGGCGGCCACTTGTTTTGCCGGCTCCAGCCAACGTGCCCGCGGCGGTTCGAGAATATTCCACATGCCCGCTTGTAATTCGTCGAGTGATTCCAACTGCCACAAACCCAATTGCTTATGACCCGCCGTATCGACCGTACAATAAGGCACGACAATGCGCTTACCCGCATTTAGTTCTGCGGCTACGCTAGGCAGTGTCTGCACCTCTGAGCGGCAATGCAAATACCACATCACCGTCTTGGCTGCTTGATACCAGGCTTGCTCGACGACACGCCGGCAAATGTCGGTGCTGATCGCATCTTTATCTGCCTGAGCATGGCGCGCTACGTAGGCGATTTGGCGTTGTTCGGCTTTATTCATAGGCGCGGCAATAGGTTAAGGCTTGTCCGACTAGCTCTTTAGAACCAGTAACCAAATGATGGGCATCCTGTTCCTTACGTAGCCAGGTAAATTGCCGTTTGGCCAACTGACGAGTGGCGATGATGGCTTTATCCCGCATGGTTGCCAGGTCGTATTCGCCGCTTAGATAGGACCAAGCCTGCCAATACCCAACACAGCGTATCGACGGCATGCTCTCGTCCAGATCGCCGCGTCGCCATAAAGCCTGCACTTCGTCGAGAAAACCGTGTTTCAACATCAGATCGAAGCGCTCGGCAATCTTGTCATGCAAGGTACTACGCTGCTCAGGCGCAATAATCAATTTGATAAACCGGTACGGATGCTCGGCTTGCTGATCCGTGTCGAAAAAACTGGATAACGGCCGACCGCTGATTTCAAAGACCTCCAGCGCCCGTTGAATACGTTGCGGGTCGTTGACGTGGATCCGCGCCGCCGCTTGCGGATCGACTTGCGCCAGGCGGGCATGCAAGGCGTCTTTCCCCAAGGTTTGCAATTCGTCGTCCAATCGCTGGCGAATTTCCGGATCGGCTGCCGGCAATTGCGCCAAACCTTGGGTCAGTGCGCTGAAGTACAGCATCGTCCCTCCCACCAAAATCGGCAACTTGCCACGTTCAGTCATATCCGCCATCAGGGCCAAAGCGCGGTCGCGGAATTGGCCGGTGGAAAAACTTTCGCTAGGGTCGAGAATGTCGATTAAATGATGCGGCACGCCGCCGCGCTCGGCGACGGTAGGTTTTGCGGTGCCGATGTCCATGCCTTTATAAACCAAGGCCGAATCGACGCTAATGATTTCCGTGTCCAAGGCTTGCGCCAGCGCCACGCCCAGCGCGGTCTTGCCGGATGCGGTCGGCCCCATCAACAGAATGGCCGACGGTTTTTGCAACTCGCTCATTTATTGCCCACGCATGAAAAACCGGTCCAAGTCCTGATGGCTCAGCGCCACCCAGGTCGGTCTGCCGTGGTTGCATTGGCCGATGCGCTCGGTTTGTTCCATGTCGCGCAGCAAGGCATTCATTTCTTCGATGCTCAGTTTGCGCTTGGCCCGCACCGAGCTGTGACAAGCCATGGTCGCCAAAATCGCGTTAATACTTTCCTGGGCTTTGTGACTGACGCCGTGGGTACCCAGATCGGCGAGGATGTCGCGCACCAACTGATCGACGTCGGCTTTTGCCAGCAGGGCCGGCGTGGCTCTCAGCACCACCGTTTCGGGGCCGGAACGGTTGATTTCGAAACCCAGATTCATAAAAAATTCGTGCTCTTGCTCCGCCAGATCGGCCTCGGCGGCGGTGACTTGCAATTTGATCGGCAACAGCAAGGGCTGGGAGACTATCGCCCGTTGGTGGTAATGCTGTTTCAACCGTTCATACGTCACCCGCTCATGGGCAGCGTGGGCATCCACCAAAATAATACCGTTGGCCGTTTCCGCCAGAATGTAAATATTGTGGATGTGCGCCAAGGCAAAACCCAGCGGCGGTATCTCTGACTCGCCGGTTGGCAAGATTGGACTGGCGCGCTCAGGCTGCGGATACAGCTTGCCATAGGCTTTAATTTGCTCGGCTACATCCGACATATTGGCTCGTTCGGACGGGTAGCGATAAGCGCCGAATGCTTCAGGTGTAGGCCGTTGCGACATGCTATCCACACTCGACTCCGGCATCGTCAGCGGTAAAGAGGTTTGCTGATTCAAAGGCGTCCGCAATTGCGCTAGCGGCGTTTGCGCCGCCGAAACTTCCGATACGGTTTCAATGTGCTGCGCCAACGCGGTAGCGCCGGGCCGTTGATCGGCCAAGCTGCGGTGCAAAGCCTGAAACAGAAAATCGTGCACCATCCGTCCTTCCCTAAACCGCACCTCCAATTTAGTCGGATGCGCATTGACGTCAACCAGCGCTGGGTCGAGTTCCAGGTACAACACAAACACCGGATGCCGACCGTGATACAGCACATCCTGATAGGCCTGCTTCACCGCATGGGCTACCAAGCGGTCTTTGATCAAGCGCCCATTCACGTAGAAAAACTGCATATCCTGCTGACTGCGGGAAAAAGTCGGCAAACCCACCCAGCCGTGTAAATGCAAGCCCGACGCCGCAAAATCTATCTTCACGCAATTCTCGACAAAAGCCGAGCCGCAAATTGCCGCGATGCGTTTTTCCTGGGCGGCTTGGGTGTCAGCCGGTTTCAGATTCAGCACTTCGCGCTGATTGTGATTCAACACAAAACCGACATCAAAACGCGCCAAAGCCAATTTTTGAATCAGGCTTTCTATGTGAGAAAACTCGGTCTTCTCGGCTTTTAAAAACTTACGCCGGGCCGGGGTGTTATAAAACAGGTCGCGCACATCCACCGTGGTACCGGGCGGATGCGGGTCGGGTTGCGGATCGAAGTTTTGCTCGGTGCCATCGGCGCTGACCTGCCAGGCGCATTCGGCATCGGCAGTACGGGAAATCAGAGTCAAACGCGCCACCGAACTGATGCTAGGCAAGGCCTCACCGCGAAACCCCATACTAATCACATGCTCCAAGTCATCCAACGAGGCAATCTTGCTGGTGGCATGCCGGGATAAAGCCAACGCCAAATCGTCTTTGACGATGCCGCAACCGTTGTCGCGGATCCGAATTTGCCGGGTGCCACCCTGCTCCACATCAATTTGTATCTTCGTCGCGCCGGCATCGAAACAATTTTCCACCAGTTCTTTGACCACGGACGCCGGCCGCTCGACCACCTCGCCGGCGGCGATTTGATTGACTAATTGGGTAGGTAAAGCATGAATCCGCATTGGCCGCGCTCAAACAAAAGCGCGTATTTTAGCGGATGGAAATGAAACGGGGCGAAATGATTCGCCCCGCTTTAAGATAGTTTAATCAGCTGTCATGCGGAATTTGCAACACCTGACCAACCCGAACATTGCCGTCATTCATCGCATTGGCCATCCGCAAGGCTCGCATGCTTATGCCGTATTGCTGGGCGATACCGGACAGGGTTTCACCGCGATTGATCACATGATGCGTGCCGGTACTATTGCTCGCGATTGTTGCAGGAGCGGCATCCAGCTCTCTAGCCGCCAACACCGGTTTTTGTTCCGGTTTTGCTTTAGCCACCGGTTCATTGTCATCCACATCCACTGCCGCCAATTGCACAGCTTTGGATTTGCCGGAACGATTCAGCTGCGCCATCATCGTATCGGCCGGAGCATATTGTTTAAAGTGGCCGACAATGCCGCTAAATACCGCCGAGGCCATTTTGTTTTGATAAGCCTTGGTGTTTAAACGGCGCTCTTCTTCCGGATTGGAAATGAAAGCGGTTTCCACCAGAATCGACGGAATTTCCGCCGACTTTAACACGACGAATCCGGCTTTTTGCACGGTATTGCGATGCAAATGACCAACACCCTTCACGCTTCTCAACACCTTATTACCGATGTTTTGACTGGCTTCCTTCGCCGCCTTATTGGATAAATCCATCAACACCGAGGTCAAGGTGTCATCTCTGTCCTCGCCAGCACCGCCATCCACCGCGTTTTCGCTGTTAGCCAGCCACGTGGCGCCGGCACTGGACGCGCCTTTATTGGCCAACGTATATACCGAGGCACCGTGCGCCTGGCTGTCGCTAAACGCATCGGCATGTATCGACACAAACAAATCTGCCTTGGCCGCGCGGGCAATACGGCGGCGTTCGTTTAATTTCACAAAATAGTCACCATCGCGAATCATCACCGCTTTCATGCCGGGCTGGCTGTTAACCATGCCTTGTAGACTCTTGGCAATCGCAAACACCACGTCTTTTTCTTGCGTGCCGTTCGCGCCCTGCGCACCGACATCTTTGCCGCCATGACCAGCGTCGATGGCCACAATGATGTGACGACCCTTGGCTTTGGCGACGGATTTAACCGCGACAGGTTTGGCAGTGGTCTCGGATTTTTTAGTGGATTTATCGGCTTTTTCGGCAGCAGCAACCTCCGGGGTAGCTGTCTGCTTTTCCGTTTTAACCGCCGCAACCGGAGTAAATGCTCTTTCCGCCGGCTTGGCTGTCAATTGCGGCTGCGCTGGCTGATCTTTTGCCGCCAAATCGATTTGTAAATTCTTACCGACCATCGCGACTTTGGCGTCCGCATCAGATTTCAATTCGACGACGATACGCAAATCCTTGTTGTTACGCATTGCGCTGCGGGCAAAACCAAACAAGGGATGATCCGCAACCGGTTGATTCAAATCCTGCGCCATTTTGGCATCGCTAAAATCCATAACCAGACGATTAGGACTTTTCAACACAAACGCATGATGCTTGACCGTGCTCGGTAAATTGACCAGCAGTTGATTGGTGGATGAATAACTGATCGGACCCAGTTCAGTCTGAGCCGCGAGCACCGAAAACGTGGGTAATAACAAACCCCATATCCAGAAAATTTTAGACATCTGCTGCATACCCCACATTTCCACTAGTGACAACTTCGTTGAAATTATAGCAGTAGGTTATTGTTTTTCCAGTTTAGTTTTATGTCGCCAAGCCGATTTTTTGCTAACACATTGATTTCAGCGGTACGTTGCTGCTGAAAATAATTCAAGCTAACCTCCACATCGGCATTGGGCAGAAAGCCGGCACCCATCTGCGGCCATTCGATGCAGCACAATGCGTTTTGGTTGAGATAATCGTCCATGCCCATCCACTCCAATTCCTCGGGGTCCTTCAACCGATACAAATCAAAATGAAACAAGCGCCGGCCATCGACTTCGTATTCCTCGACCAAGGTATAAGTAGGGCTTTTCACCGCGCCTGAATGGCCGGCAGCGCGCAATAAGCCGCGCACCAGCGTCGTCTTGCCGGCACCCAAATCGCCGTACAAAAACAGCAGACATTTTGCCGGCAAGGCTTGCCAAAGCGCGGCACCCAGCGCTTCGGTATCTTCGGGGGTTTCCAGCGTGATGTTCATTAATTCAATAATTTCCTGATTCGTTCCGGCAAATCACCGGCCAACAAGCCGCGCTCGCCAAATTCCGCAGCCAGACTGTCAGCCGCTTCGCCATGCACATAAACACCCAGCCTAGTCGCCTGCTCCAAACTCAAGCCTTGCGCCAGCAACCCGCCGATCAAGCCGGACAACACATCGCCCATGCCGCCGCTGGCCATGCCGGGATTACCGGTGGTGCCGACATATACCGTTTCACCGTTGCTAATCAAGGTACCGGCGCCTTTTAACAAACAGATACCACCGTACTGACTCTGAATATCCGATAAGGCTGCAAAGCGGTCTGCCGAGATTTGCCGGGTATTACATGCCAACAAGCGAGCGGCTTCGCCGGGGTGCGGTGTTACAACCCAGTTTTCGTGGCACTTCGGTTGCTCCGCCAGCAAATTCAGCGCGTCGGCATCAAGCACGCAAGGCTTATCGCGACCGATGACGGTGCCAAACATTTCCCTGGCCCAATCGTCCTGCCCAAGGCCGGGCCCGATCACGATGACGCTGGCTTTATCCAGTAAGGCGTGCAGCGTTTCGCCGCATTCCACGCCGTGGCACATCAACTCCGGCCGGCCGATATTGATCAGCCCGCTATGCGCGGCGCGGGTGGCGATACTAACCAGACCGGCCCCGGAACGCAAGGCCGCCTCACCCGCCAAGCGTATGGCCCCGGTATAACCCAGGTTGCCGCCGATCAACAGTACGTGACCGAAATGGCCTTTGTGCGCCGTCCGCGGACGGCGCGGTAACGCTAACTTTTCCAGCAATTCCGCGAACGGGGGCATTGCCGCCAACACTGCCGCGTCGATATCCAAATTATTGCAAATAATCTCACCGCAATATTCCGGTGCTGCGCCGGTAAACAAGCCGCACTTCAAACCGATAAAAGTCACCGTCACATCGGCCTTAACCGCGCAGCCCAACACCGAACCGGTGTAGGCGTGTAAGCCCGACGGTACATCCACGGCAACTACCGGACAGGCTGAATCGTTAATCGCGGTGATAGCTAACGCATAACCTTGCCCGACTTCCCGACTCAAACCAATTCCGAATAAAGCATCGACGATCACGCCTTGCAGCCTGGATTGCCCGGCTTCGAAGTCGCTGACACAACCTCCAGCATTTAAAAAATCTTGATACGCAGCAAGCGCATCGCCCGGCAATCCATGCGGATCGGTCAAGGCGTAAACGGTTACCTGATAATTAGCCTGCAAGGCCAGCGTCGCCACCTCATAACCATCGCCGCCATTATTGCCGCCGCCGCAAAACACCGTGATCGCGGCGTGTTCCGGCCAACGCCGCTGTATTTGTTCGAACAGCGCGTATCCGGCCCGCCGCATCAATTCCCTACCAGGAATCCCCTGTTCGTCGATCACATAACGCTCGGCTTCGCGGATTTGGGCGGTGCAGTAGAGTTTGTTTGCGGGTGTTTGCATAGCTTATGCCTTGGGGAAATCGAAGGGGGTTTCGCTGATCTTGCCGGGACTACTGAAAAATCAGCCAAGAGTTGCCGTTTAACTCCGGTTCTTCAGCGTCTGCTTACGTGCAGATAGCGTAAGTAGACCAGCATGCAATCAGCGTTTACGAAACAAACCGAACGCAAATATCCAATGCCGAATGTTTATCTGCATTCGACGATTGTAGTCCAATAGTTTTCCGACACGCTTCCTCTATTTAATCGCCGGGCTTACTAGGACCCGAGTTAATAGTCGTCATGCGCCGCATCGCGCCTGCGCCGATTCTTCCGTTAAGGATATCTTCCCCACAAGCACTACCCGCGCTACATTCGAGCATCATGGAATTGAAATCGTAAATACTCGAATGGCCGCAATCGCCCTTCGGGTAAGGAACTCCTTTGGCGACATAGAAATTTGCAGAATGGCTACCATATAATCCGGCAGGACAGACAAATTCTTTCAAGACCATAAATGCATTATCCAGATACGGAGGAATATCAGGTGGCTTTTTATGCATTTGAGCATACTTTTGTGTAAGCAATCTGGTCCATTCCGCGACATCGTTTAATGTTGCCTTTCTTAATATGTTTTCCTTCAAGGCCTGTTCCAAGCCGGCACTCCCGGCTAGCGGTGTATTCGGCTCACGAAATGATTCGAGTGGGGTTGCGTTTGAAGTCACCAAACTCACACCATAAGCTATAGGGTCACCAATCGTCACTTTACCTCTCGCCACTCGACTAAAACTCGCTATCGGCCGATTAAAAAGTTGCTGGGCTTGTTTGTCTTCATTCGAACCCGTTTTATTGTTTGTTAGCGCCGTTAATTCGCACGGGCCACCTTCATCATGGCTACTTGCCAATACCAGCGTACCGGCCGGTAATCCTGAAACACGTTGTTTGTGATAACCAAAAACGGAAACGGCTAAAATTTTGGTGCCAGGCGTCCAGCCTATATTCCAAATCGTGGGGTTATAAGTACCCAGCATCAATACAACCGGTTTATCGATTGAGTTGACTGCAACATCTATTTTTTTAGCAGCATTACCGCTTTTTTGCTCTATGACAAAATCAAGCTCTTTACCCTCCCCACCGCCAGCCGCCAAGACAACAACATTGTCATTCAACTCCAGATTTCCGAAACTACAACTCAGTGGTTGCTCGACAGTAAATGGAATGAGGGTGTCATTGGTCGAATTAGAATTGTCTAAAGGCTTTTCTGTTGTACATGCCTGTATCAACAGTAACGCGGCAGAACTCAGTAATTTACGCATGGTGATCCCTAGTTGCCTAATAAAGCTTATCGCCCCGATATGCGGGAATTATTACTCATTGGACAAAGCCTTCAGAGCTTTGTCGGCGGCGAGCAACCCATATCCCGTTGACGAGTCATAACCGATGTCTCCCAAATCCAAACTGCTACGCCGTAACACGTCGTAAAGTTCGAGAGGCTGCAAACTCAGACCTTTTTTCGACGCAGCCTGCAGCACTAAAGCAGCCACTGCGGCGGCATGGGGAGCAGCCGCAGAAGTGCCGGTGAAGTTTGGCTTGCCGTCTTTTTCCAGGTCCGGACGGGTTTTGGAAAAGAAACTGGTATTGACGTTTGTGGGCGCCACGGCATCGACATGTTGCCGGACGACAGGCTCAGCTAAACGCTTGCCTTGATTATCGAATAAGACCGGCAAGCCGCCGGGCGAGGAATAATAGCTTGGCGCTGACGGCATTTTGCCCTGGCCGGCTTCTATGGCGCCGACGCTGAAAACGTTCGCAGCATTAGCATGACCGAACACTGAAGAGATGGTTTTCGGATTGTTGCGGTACTCGTCGATACTTGGGTGTTCGCTAGGTAGCGAGCTGCCGCTCAGGATGTATTTCAGTAAGCTAGGCGAGGGACCGGCCACTTTCAAAATGCTCAAACCGACGGTTTTTCGACGGCGGTTGCCTTTATTATCGAATCCGACCACTTCGACGGGGTCCCCACCCAAATTATCGGTTGAACCACCGATGACCCAGGCTTGACTGGCGCGCTTGCAGGCCGGATCGTCGTAAACCACAACGTCCAGATCACTAGCCGAGCCAATACCGCCGCTAATCGACTTGGCCGGTTGGTCCCACTGCAAACTCAATACAGTAAACGCATCGGCGCCAACAGTAATCGTTTGGCAGATGTCAATTTTGTTAGGATCGGGATTGAAGTCGTGGGCGACGCCATGTTTTTCGCCCAAAGGATAGCGACCGCTATCGGCAAATGCCGATTGATAGCTGTTAAGGCCGGCGTTGCCTGCCGACGAGAAAACAGCAATGCCGCGTTCGGCTACCAGCCGATCAATCGTTTGCGATGCAGACCCATCCTGAAACATCGGCTCGCTAAAATACACGGCATCATCAACGATAATTTGCGCATCGTGATCGGCCACTCGATTCAAGGCTTGCCTCAAATCGTCGGGATTGTCGCCCATCGCGTGAAACAGCAAATTGGCGCCGGGCGCCAGATCATGTATCACTTCCAGCATCGCCCGGCCTTCGTCGAGCGTCTTTTCGCCTTTACAATCGGCTTCTTTCACTACCGTCACTGTTGGTGGCAATTCGCCGCTGGCTTGCCCAATATCCGCACCGCCCAAGCAATTGAAACTGTCGCTGATAACGGCGACGGTAATACCCTCACCGCTCAAGTTGTAAATGCTTCTCACCAGATTGGTTCGTACGAGGGTGTCACCTTGAGTAACTACTTTGTTCGTTATTTCGGCCTGTACATCATTAATTGGATGGGCTAAAAACCCAATTAAAACGATCACAGAGGGCGTACAAAAAATCCTTGTTAAAACCGCGCAGGGCAAACTAAGCTCCCTAATATTTAGTCTGACACGCATACTATTTTATCAAATGATTAAATAGTTCCTTTGAACCATCAAAACAAGCAAGATTCGCATTTTGCGGGCGACCTGGGATTGACTTTTGATCTAAGTTTGATAAAAAGCCTTTTTGCAGAAAAAATCGTACTATTTTCGGCTTGCATAACCAAGCGGCATAAAGGACTAAGTTATTACCATTATTTTCGTACGTCAACGGCACACCTTTTTCATAAAAGTATTCCACCAGCTCTAACTGACTCTCTTCTAAATCAAGGTAGTTTAAGTTATAATCAATGGCTCGAGCCATTAATCCCGGATCATCTAAATTGGCTCCTCTATTTACCAATAATTTGATTATATCCATGTTTATCGGCGCATCAATACTAAACATCATCGCAGTGGTATAACGATCTGAAATTGATTCATTAACATCAACTCCCGCATTAAGAACAAGTTTCACCAATTCCGGATTTTTTTTGCGAATAGCAAGATAGAGTGCAGTGTTACCGTAAGAATCTTTGGCATGAGCATTAGCTCCATGATCTAGCAAAAATTGAGCTAACTTTACTAGATTTAAATCTATTGCTAACAGTAAAGGCGTCATCCCTTCAGATACTTCTTCAATATCAGCACCTTTTATTAATGCTTTCGCAGCCTGTTTTAAATCGTTATCGAGCACCGCCTTGTGTAAATCAGGTTGCATCAAATAACGGCGAAACGATTCATGAGTGTCTATCAAACCCTTGTCGGACGGCTTCCAAGTTTTGCCGCCATCCAGCGAACGGAAGAGTCCGCCGCCAAGCCATCCTGCGAACAATAGGTTAGGATCGCGCGGGTCAACAGCCAAAATGGTGGCAAACCAACTGCCTGGTAAACCATCACCTAGTATTTCCCATGTTTCGCCATAGTCAATGCTTTTCTTGAAGTTGCTATGGCCTCCTGAATTGGAGTCTCTATAACAAATTGCATAAATAATATTAGGCGACGAAGGCGCCTCTACTCCATCAACACAAAGTTCGCCAATATTATTCTTGCTCGTATTTCTAGTTTTTATGTCAAAAGATAGCTTAGTCCTTCGATTCTGATAAGCCCACGATAAGCCTTTATCGAAACTTATGAATTTATCTGAATTTCCGATAACCGCATAAATAACATTTTTATCTTCTAACGAAAATTTTATTTCTTTTATTACAGGGCCAACATAACCTGGCTTATTTGCTTCAGCGATGCAACTAAACAATAAAAATAGAAAACAAATATTAGATTTTATAAATTTTTTTATTTCCTTGTGTTTGCTACGCATCTTTTGCACCGCTAAATCCAAAATTCATTTAATTACGAAATATCACGAGTAGCATAACAAGCGGTTGCATGATGTCCCTATACTTTCCAGAAATTAGTCAGAGATGAGGCAGTTTCTAGAAAATATTCAACATTTCTCGCCGCATTTATAATGTCTTCGAGTTACAATAATTGGTAACGATAAATTTTAGTCAATCAACCAGATAATGCCACAGACTGTAAAGGGCAAATGTTTGTCGATCCCCAAAAGTTCGAGACATCCCATCGCAGAAAAACACTACCGAAAAACACTCTGCCAAATCTCGCCGGGCATTATTTTACGGACAATCCATCACGCCGCTTATGTCACAATTGCCCCACTAACAGGCTGGTGAAAAACTCGAAAAGCCAAGTAAGCTAAGGCATAGATGAGCCGCCAACTGTTAAAATAGGCTACCTAAATTTGGAGCCTTTCAATGCGCGGACACGATGCCATTCAAAACAGCTGGTTCAGCTATGTTAGCCTGGAAGACCGTATTCCCAAACAGCATCCGTTGCGTCGTTTACGGCTACTGGTTGATGGCGTATTGGCCTCTATGGATGCCGTCTTTGCCGAGCGTTACTCGCACACAGGCCGTCCCTCGATTGCCCCTGAAAAACTGCTGCGCGCCTTGCTGTTACAAGTCCTGTATACGGTCCGTAGCGAGCGTCAGTTGATGGAACAACTGGACTACAACCTGTTGTTTCGCTGGTTTGTCGGTCTGGGCATCGACGACGCCGTGTGGGAACGCACAGTGTTCAGTGCCAACCGCGAACGCCTGCTGTCCGAAGCCCTGAGTCGCGAATTTTTTGAGCGGGTACTGGCCATAGCCGAATGGCAAAATCTGGTGTCCGACGAACACTTCAGCGTCGACGGTAGCCTCATTGAAGCCTGGGCCTCGCATAAAAGCTTCGTTAAAAAAGACGGCAGCGGCCCGGACAAACCCGCCGGCCGCAATCCCGAGGTCGACTTCAGCGGCGAAAAGCGCAGCAACGCCACCCACCACAGTACGACCGATCCCGAAGCCCGGCTTTACAAGAAAGGCGAATACACCGAGGCCAAACTGCGTTACATCACCCATGCCTTGTCCGAGAATCGCAACGGCCTGATTGTCGATGTCGAAACCACTCAAGCCACCGGCACCGCCGAAATCGAAGCCGCGCAAAACATGATCAAACGCCGCGTGCCCAAAGGCGGCAGCGTCGGTGCCGACAAAGGCTACGACCAAGCGGCGTTCGTCAACGGACTCGAGTCCCGTGACATCAAAGCCCATGTGGCCCGCAAAAAGACCGGCAGTGTCGTCGATGGCCGGACCGCTCGCGGCAAAGGTTACGCCCAAAGTCTCAAGCGCCGCAAAATCGTCGAAGAAGCCTTTGGCTGGGTCAAAACGGTCGGCGGCCTGCGCAAAACCCGTCACATCGGCTTAGCCAAAGTCGCGGGTCAGGCCTTGTTTTGCTTTGCCGCCTACAACCTGACGCGCATGCTCAACCTATTGGTGTTCACGCCGAAACCGGCGTGGAGTGCGCCCACCTAGGGCGAAGTTCGCCTGAAAACCGTCCACAGACGGCTTCAGGCGAATAAAAAGCCCTTGAAACCGGGGCAAAACGCTTGAAACTCGATGTCATGACCGATTTCAACTCGAAAAAATCACTTACATCGTGGGTAAGGGGAAATATCGGCGGGTTTTTCACCAGCCTGCTAAATCGATACGGAGCAAAACCATGCACCAATTTCTGTTAATCATCATGACACTGCTTGCGCTGAGCGGCTGCGCGTCGGAATCCTGCGAGAAAAATGTCGTCGGCATCCTCAACCCCAATCAAACCAGCGCGAAGTTGCTGATGGATTACGCCAAAACCGCCGTCTGTAAGACAGATTCAACGAGCACGGCAAACCCTACAACTGTAGACGAAGAGCGCAAGCTGGTGTTGATTTACGATTTGTATGTCAAAGCCAGGAGTTATGCGATTTTAAATAAAGTGTTTTTCTGGCTGTCGCTGATTTCGGCGGTGGCGGTATTTTTGTGGCCTTCGCTGGGGGTGTTGTTGAAAGACCGGCTGGGCGAGCGCGAATGGTATAAGTCGGCGATAGTGCAAACCACGGTGACAGGCATCGCCGCATTGATGTTCGCGTTTTACAGCCAATACAAAGACAAGCAAACCTACACGGAAAATCTGATGCGCTACGCGGTGTTTTCCGATAAGCCGGTAGATGAATTGAACCAGAAAGTGATCGAGGAAATCGGCAAAATCGATATTGGCTTTAGCTTCAGCGGCGTGTTTGACAAGAAGGAAGACAAATAACTGGAAGGCGCTAACAGCCGCTTTGTCTAAGTCAAAAAGATTCCAGCAGCCTTTTACTGCATTAATTGAATCCACCATAGCCTTGTGGTTTAAGTTGGCGACGAACGATTCGCTGCCATCGTAAGACGGGCTGTTGGCCTCGTAACTTATCCTTGCCATACGCGCAGCTTTTAACCGATAGTGCGCTCAACACCCGCGCTACATTCTAAGAGCCACGCGCTAAACCATGAACCCGGAAAATCTCAGTACCCCGCTATCGCCAAAACCTGCGAGTCCCTCCGCCCGGCTTTATCTGTGGGTATTGTTGGCTATTGTTGCCGGCGGCTTGTTCGGTTATCTGGACGCCGAACATGCCGTGACGCTAAAACCCATCGGCGACGGCTTTATCAGCCTGATAAAGATGCTGATTGGCCCAGTGGTGTTTTGTACAATCGTGTTGGGCATCGCCGGCGCCGATGATATGAAAAAAGCCGGACGCGTCGGCGCAAAAGCCCTACTGTATTTCGAAATTGTCTCGACTTTCGCGCTGGCGCTGGGCGTGCTGGTCGCCAATCTGCTCAAGCCTGGCCAAGGCTTTAACGTCGATCCTGCCACGCTGGATGCGCAGGCGGTGTCCGGCTACGTGAAACAAGCCAACCAGCAAAGTACCGCCGATTTTCTGCTGCATATCATCCCCAAAACCTTCACCGACGCCTTCACTGGTTCCGGCGATTTGCTGCAAGTATTGCTGGTAGCGGTACTTTTCGGCTTTGCCTCGCAACAAATGGGTAGCGCCGGCAGATCGGTATACGCGTTTATAGAGGAATGCTCACATATCTTTTTTGCAATGATGAATGTGATCATGAAACTGGCGCCGTTCGGCGCCGGCGCGGCGATGGCGTTTACCATCGGCAAATACGGCGTCGCCGCATTAAAACCGCTGGCTGCGCTGATGGGCAGTTTTTATCTGACCTGCGCTTTGTTCATCGTCTTGATACTGGGCAGCATAGCCGCGCTGACCGGCTTTAATATTTTTCGCTTGCTGCGCTATATCAAGGAAGAAATGCTGCTGGTGCTCGGCACCTCGTCGTCGGAATCGGCGTTGGTGCCGTTAATGAATAAGCTGGAAAAACTGGGCTGTTCGCGATCGGTGGTGGGTTTGGTGATACCGTCCGGCTACTCCTTCAATCTGGACGGCACCAATATCTATCTGACCATGGCTGCGCTGTTCGTCGCTCAGGCCTTGAATGTCGACTTAAGCTTGACCCAGCAATTGACGCTGTTGTTGGTGGCGATGCTGACCAGCAAAGGCGCGTCAGGCGTCACCGGCGCGGGCTTTATCACTTTGGCAGCCACGCTGGCGGTAGTGCCTGCGGTACCGGTCGCGGCTCTTTCGCTCATCCTGGGGATAGACCGCTTTATGTCCGAAGCACGGGCCTTAACCAACATCGTCGGCAATGCAGTGGCGACGATAGTGGTATCGCATTCCGAAGGCGAACTGGACCGGGAAAAGATGCAGGCGCAATTGCGGCCGGACCGGTCAACTCAGCGTGTCTAAACCCAGCAGGCGTAGCCCTTGACGCTGCCGATAGCCAATCACCGGCATGATGTTTTGCGCTAATAAATTGTTGGCTTGCGCTTCGTTCAACACCACTTCGGTAGCCGGCTGCATTAGCTGTTCGCCGTCCAGTTCGTAGCTAAACGCCGGCGCATCGGCAAAAAAGAATTGCTCCGCTACGGCATTATCTTGAGCAGCCCTCAGCAACACGCGCGCGGCCAAAAAGGCCGGGTTCCCCCATAGCAATTCATCGGTCTGCGGAACAGCGTCGCATTCTTCAAACGCAAAGGTTTCCAGAGGCTCGCGTTTGCTGCCGTAAGGCAAACGCATCAGCACACGCGGATAGGTTAAGATCACGCTGTCGGCCTGGATCTGTTGGCGATATGCCAACCAATCCGCGGCATTCTGCAACGCCTCGACCACCAAACCGTTCCCCGCGCCCGCCAGAAAACCCGCCCCGCATTTTGCAGCTAAATCGGCACAAAAACCCAATAAGGTCTTGTCCTCCGCATTATCGGAAAACAGATAATCAGCCACGAACAACACATCCTGCTCGCCGTCGCCGGTTTGCATATGCTGTTGCAAACGCTGGACCACGCTCTCGCCGCCTTTTTCCAACTCTGCCAGCAACTGGGCTTGGCTAATATCCAGCAAATAAAGCTGTTGCGCGTCGGCGGCTTCTTCATGCACCAAGCCATCGGTCGCGAGCCACAAGGCTTCCAGTGCTTGGAAGTCCTGGCGGTGTAATAAGGCTTTCACAAACTGCGCCGTCGCGGCATCGATCAAATCGATTAAAGCCTGGTGTTGCGGGTTGGCGTCCCTGGCGACATGCGGTTCCACAATCTGTTTCAACAAACTATCCAAAGAATCGGACGCTGTGACGGTACCTTCCGGCTTTTTCCCTAGCAGACGTTCCAGCATATCGTCCTGACTTTCCGTTTCCAGTGCAGGCGTTACTGGCTCGCTGGCGGCTACCGCTGGGAAAAAGGCCTGAATTTTTGCAGCTGCCTGTGCGGCGGTATTGGGATTGCCCAGTTCGGATTTTAAAGTCCGCAAATCGGCCAACAGTTTTATTTTTCCTAACCAGGCATCGGGGTTAAAATCCTCCAACGTCGCAAATTGCAAGCTGATACCGGGGCTGACTTCCAGCGCTGGCAGGATTTGCGCCATCACTTGCTCGAAGTTATCGACATCGATTTTGCGGATTTTACTTTGCTCCCAGGGCGCGGAGGCACCGGAAAAATTTCCGAACACATAAACCCGATAGCTACTGTCGCCGCCGGCCTTGGCGGTTTTTCCCGCGTTAAAACCCATCGTAAAATCAATTCTGCCTGACATGTTTTCTCCTCGCGCGTTCAACGCTTTACCATCAACAGTAGCAGAGCAAGCCCCGTCCAACAAGCCAACCGGTTTTTCCGGATAGCGGTATGCTTATCAGTGTCCGCCCAACAGGTGATAACCATGAGCCACGCCAACCGTTTAGCCGAACTGCGCCAGCATATCAATCAAGTCTTTACGCAAGCAGAACCGCAAGCCATCTCCGGCCTAATCGCTACGCTGGGAGATTACGATAGTCAGGCCATCGGCGCGTGTTCGCAGGCATTGATAGAAGCGGTGCGCGCCAAGCACAAACAGCCGGGCATTTTCGAAGCCTTCTTGCACGAATACAGCCTGAACAGCGATGAAGGCATCGTGTTGATGAGCATCGCCGAGGCCTTGCTGCGGATACCGGATAGCGACACGCAAAACCTGTTCTTGCGCGACAAATTGGCAGATGCCGACTGGCATAGCCACTGGCTGCATAGCGATTCTGCGGCTGTTAATCTAGCTAGCGGCGGCTTGTGGGTGAGCGGCAAAATGGAAGGTCTGATTCGGCAGCAGGTTTTCGCCGGCTTGTTAAGCCGGCTGGGCGAGCCGCTGATCCGCACAGCCATCAAGCAAGCCATGCAGCAAATGGCCGAGCATTTCGTGATCGCAGAAGATATAACAAGCGCTATAGCACAAGCTGGTCGCAACCCTGCCTACCGCTATTCCTTCGATATGCTCGGCGAAGCGGCCTTGACTGAAGAGGATGCGGAGCGCTATTTCGCGGCCTATCGCCATGCCATTGAAACGCTTGCCGAATCTGCTAACGCGGATTTATTTGCCAACCCCGGCATTTCCATCAAGCTCTCGGCACTTTATCCGCGGTATGAACCCTCGCAGCATCGCTACGCGGTGCCGGCAATCAGCAGCAAGCTGTTAGCCTTGGTCAAGCTGGCCCGCGCCGCGAATATTTCCGTGACCGTGGATGCGGAAGAAGCCGAACGGCTGGACATGTCCTTGGATATTTTTGCGGCAGTGCTTAACGATACTGCACTGGCCGGATGGCCGAGTTTCGGTCTAGCGGTACAGGCTTACCAAAAACGCGCTGTGGCAGTGATCGAATGGCTGGCGACTGTGGCCGAATTGCAGCAACGCCTCATTCCCATCCGTTTGGTGAAAGGCGCGTACTGGGATAGCGAGATCAAACGCGCTCAGGAGAACGGCTGGGACGACTACCCGGTATTTAGTCGCAAGGCCGCCACCGACTTGTCTTATCTGGCTTGCGCCAGACTGATCCTGTCAAAGCCGCAGGCTTTTTATCCGCAATTTGCCACGCATAACGCCTACAGCGTAGCGGCGATTTGCGAGTTTGGCAAAGGCCATCCGGGATTTGAATTCCAGCGCCTGCACGGCATGGGTAGCGCTTTGTATGATAAATTGTTGAACCAGCGGCCCATCAATTGCCGAGTGTACGCACCGGTCGGTAATTACCGGGATTTGTTGCCTTACCTGGTCAGACGCTTACTAGAGAACGGCGCGAATACCTCGTTCATCAATCAGATCGAAAATCCGGCACTTAGCGCGGCTATGCTGTCCGGCGATCCGTCGGCTCAGTTAAATCAAGTCGATTCTGAACCGCTGACTGTACCCAGCAAGTTATTTGGCGCGCAACGCCGAAATTCGCAGGGGCTGAGTTTAAGTAATCCTGAGGTATTGGAGCAGTTGCAACGGGACTTGGCCGCAATGTCCGACCACAATTGGCAAGCCGCACCACTGGTCGCCGGACGGCAAGTTTGGGGCGAACGGCATCCGGTTTATAGTCCGTATGACCGACATAGCTTGGTTGGTGAGGTAGTATTCAGCTCCCCAAGCGATATAGAACAAGCCTTGCAACAGGCCGCCAGCGCGTTCAATGCCTGGCGCTTATGCCCAGTCGAAACCCGCGCTGGGTATCTGCGTAACGCAGCGGATTTATTGGAACAGCAGCGCCTGGAAATGACGGCGCTGTGCATCCGTGAAGGCGGCAGAACCTTGCGAGACGCGTTGTCGGAAGTACGGGAAGCGGTCGATCTATGCCGGTATTACGCGGCCTGCGCGGTCGAGCAATTCGCTCAACCAGTGCGATTGCCCGGTCCCACCGGCGAAGATAATCAGTTGTTTCATTTTGGGCGCGGCGTGTTTGTCTGCATCAGCCCATGGAATTTTCCGATTGCGATTTTCATCGGTCAAATCGCTGCTGCGCTGGCGACCGGCAATACCGTGATCGCCAAACCGGCTTTGCAGACTTCGTTAACAGGCATGGCTTGCGTCCGCCTGTTACATAGCGCCGGGGTCCCGGAACAGGTATTGCAGTTTTTACCCGGCGACGGCGCCGAGATTGGCCGACATTTACTGAGTGACGAACGCGTCTCCGGCGTCGCGTTTACCGGCTCTGGCGCTACCGCACAGCTGATCAACCGGCGACTGGCTGATCGACACGGCGCCATCGCCACTCTGATTGCCGAAACCGGTGGGCAAAACGTGATGATCGCCGATAGCTCCGCGCATCAGGAACAACTGGTCGCGGACGCCTTGCTATCGGCGTTTAACAGCGCCGGCCAACGTTGCTCGGCGTTGCGGGTGTTGTTTCTGCCGGAGGCTATCGCCGACAGCGTCGTCGCTCGTTTGATTGGTGCGATGCGCTTGCTGCGGCTTGGCTCGCCAATGGCTATAGCCACAGACGTCGGCCCTATCATTGATAGACACGCCTTAGCCAAACTACTGAACCACATCGAAAAGTTTAAACGCGAAGCCAAGCTGTTATATCAATTGCCCATCCCTCCCAATCTGGCAGACGGCTGCTTTTTTCCACCCACGTTGGCGGAAATACCGGCACTATCCTTCCTTGACCACGAAGTGTTCGGCCCCATCCTGCATATTGTCCGTTACCAAGCCAACGAGCTGGCAAAAGTGGTCGAAGCCATCAATGCCAGCGGCTACGGCTTGACGCTGGGTATTCACAGCCGCATCAACGCCAATATGCGTTACATCCAGCAACACGCGCGGGTCGGCAACATTTACATCAACCGCAACATGATAGGCGCGGTAGTCGGCGTGCAGCCTTTCGGCGGTATGGGTTTATCCGGCACCGGCCCGAAAGCCGGCGGCCCCCACTACTTGCAACGCTTCGCCAACGAACAAACCGTCACCACCAACCTCACCGCCATCGGCGGCAATCCTTGGTTGTTACGGAAATAAACGTGGATTTTATGGCCTCGGTTCGCGAAATTTGGATTCCGCACCCTGCTAGATAGTGTAATTTTACAAAAATCGTTGTTAGTTTCTGCCTTTGAAGCCGAAAACTTCTAGTGTTAGTCTAGTAGCACAACCGGGTATGTCCCACTATCTCTCCATATCAATCAGAGCTTGGCGCTTATGTCCAAAGAAAACAAATCCTCGCTGATTTCTCCAAACGTATTAAGTTTGCTCTTGATTATTCTGGGTGGCAGCCTGTTCGTCGGTCAAAGCCCCTTCAACGATTCCAGACCTAACAAAGCACCGATACCGCAGCAGCAAGCCGGGTTTAAATCGGACGTGGACGCGCGTTTGTGGCAAGACCCATTCGAAGCCATCGCCAACCAAAATTTAAACCGCGAGAATTATCAGCAATATAAAAACACTGAAGAAGTGATAAAAACCGTTCAAAAGCAGTTGGGTGAATTACGCGACACGCGGCAAATTGTGATGGCCACTCTGATGCCGAATGGTCACTATCAGGAAGACGTAGAAACCCGCCGACGTATCCGCTATGCGGTGCTGTCCGGACTGACAGCCGACCAAAACAACGAGTATGCGCCTAGTGACGCGGAGCATATTGGCTACGTCAATTACCGGCTTAACGATACCAGTACCTTAATCGCCTTCGAATCTCTGGTGTGGAAACCCAATCCAGTGTACTCACTTCGGGATGACGATAAACATCCGCCGATCTTAGTGTTATACCTGGACAACAAGCTGTTCGGCTATCAGCCGCTACGCGACTTGTTCGAGAATCTCCGCAAGATTTATCTGAAAAACAGTCAATTCAAGCTGGAATTCAATGTGCTGGGGCCGGCGAGTTCTGATGAATTGCAAACCATGGCTCGAGCAGTCAAGCCGGCCGCTAAATCCGATGGAAAACCCTTATTTCGAATGTATTCGCCTCGAGCGACAGTCGATGAAGGTAAATTGCTGTTTGGTACCAGGACTCCAGACACGAATGAACCCAGCAATTTGACCAAGCATTTTGGAGCTGGCCTGCCTTTTATTCGTACAACCGCAACCGACAGCCAGTTAGCCACTGCATTGAGTAAAGAATTGGAACTACGCGGCGTCCGAATCGGCAACCGCGCCGAGTTGGCTAATTCCACTAAGCACGTGGTATTGATTTCCGAAACCGAATCATTGTATGCCTACCATATAGGCACCACATTTGCGGATGCCTTAGTCAAGACTGCTATGAACGGGGAAAATCCGGCTACGGATTGCGATGGGCAATTAACTCCAAAATCAGACTGCCTACGCCAATACGTACACCAATACACTTATTTTCGCGGATTGGACGGCAAAACGCTGCGAGGCCAAAGCTCACCGATTACCGCTACTAAGTCCGGCGACAATGAATCCAGTAATTCCTCCGAGGCATCGAAAGCCATGGAACATGCCGACGGCGATAGTCAATTCGACTACATGCGCCGGCTGACCAATCAGATCCAAGACATAGAAGAGAAGCTTGAAGACAGCAACCACAGCATTGGCGCCATCGGGGTCCTAGGTAGCGATGTCTACGACAAACTATTGGTACTGCAAGCACTACATGCGAAGTTTCCGGACATTTGGTATTTCACGAACGTCATGGATGCCCGGTTTTTACACCCAGATCAAAACGAGTGGGCGCGGAACCTTATTGTGGTATCCAGTTTCGGCTTACAACTGCCACAGGAATTGCAACACGGCGTTCCGCCATTCCGCGACAGTTACCAAACCGCCTATTTTTTAGCCGCGCAAATGGCATTATGGGACTCCAATCCCGCTTCCTCTGAGCCGACGTCGTTAACGGAAATATGCAATACCATAGACAGTCAAAGCCTATTAGACCAAACAGTGTTCAGCCACCCAGCGATACACGAAATCGGTCGTACCAAGGCGTTCCCGCTCAGCCATGCGAATTCCGAACCTCAAACCAGACGTAAGGATTGCAAGATGCTTGGCCCTATGGCCAGATTTATCCAGGCAGCCGACAACACTAGGGATAAGGCCCGAAGAATGGACATCGAGCAGCAACCATTATTAGCGGATCAACCCTTTTTAAAGTTTTTCCGTATCGCGCTGAAAATTCTAATCTGCGCCTTGTTGTTTGCCTGCCTATGGCTTTATTTTCTTCGTAAAATAAAAATCGCGGATGCTGCCAAACTGCCGGTAGAAGTCAGCGTACTAAGTTTGCAACGAACTTGGCTGCTGTTTTGTCTGTTAGTGGGTTGCGGATTAACGGCATTCGTGCTGAACACTGAACAGACCGAACCTATAGCGCTAATAGAGGGTGTCAGTATGTGGTCAACTGAGGCGATCCGATTTGCGGCGCTGGTGGCGACGGTGTTTTGGGTAATCGAAACCGTCAAGTTTCCGCTGTTATTTTGGGAACGGCTGAATTTCAGCGGTAAGTTTGGGGTGTCTGCCGACAATCGTTGCTATGCGCATGATCAATTATTACAAAAACGACTTGAACGAAACTTGAGTGTGGGTAGAGTTGGCATCTTGACGCTAGCGGCTTGGCTACTCACCTTTGCCATAATTCTGTCACTGGGCATACCGTTTACACCATATCGCGGCGAGTTTATCTATCACCTCGACTTTATATTGTTACGATTGGTGTTAGTCCCGACCTATTTGTTTTTGATGATTAGCGTCACCGAAGCAGCGCAAGCGATCATCCAGTTTATCCGCTCCATTCCGCGTGCCGAGCCTTGGCCGGTATCGATGACGGAAGAATATCGCGCCACGCTGAATATCGATAACGCTTACCTACAGGATTGGGTGACGATCCGTCTAGTGGGCGATATGACGCAACAAGCCAGCCGCCTGATCTCTTACCCGCTATTCGCTGCGGCCCTTATGGTGTTGGCACGAATGAGTTATTTTGATAACTGGCATACACCGCCCGGATTGTTGATCGTGATCGGCGTTTGCATCGCCTATTTGTTCTATTGTGATTTTCGCCTAAAAGCAGTGGCGGATAAAACCGAACACGAATCTCTGAAAAATCTGCGCCGCCTGTCCATAGCCAATCAAGGTAACGCCGACAACCCTCCACTAGCCGGCAAACTGGCAAGTCTGTCTGACTTGGCTGAACGGTATGCCGAGGACACTTATAAGCCTTTTGTACAACGCCCCATTTTTCAAGGCGTGTTGTTAATCATTATGGCCGCCGCCATCGGCTACACCGACTACTTATCGATCGTGTTGAAGGTGCTTGGCTAACAGGGCCATTCCATTTTAGGCCGTTAGCATCTCCGGCAAGAGGACCTACGCGATTGAATTTCGTATAAAAAAATGCGATGGTGGTACCGTAAATCCTGCGTTAGTAAGATATTGGCTTAAGTTCGCTTAAGTCTTTTTATAGACACCTGACAACCCAGAGAACCGCCTATGCTCGCTACCAAACGCTATGAATATCTTCCCATCGACCAAATCGAATTTCACCACACCCTGACCAACCACCGGGAATTGGATCGGGCCAAGGTCGCGCATCTGGAAAAAGATATTCTGGTCAACGGCCTGTTTGAGCCACTGATGGTATGGGAACGTAACAATCGCGAATACTATCTGGTCGGCGGCTTTCATCGCATGGAAGCCATTCAAGGTATCCGCCGCGCCAATCCCGGCTATTTCGACAGAGTGGATGTCAGAATCGTCACCGGCGATCCGGATGAAATCAAGGCACTGAATCTGAAGCTGAATTCCGACCGCGTCGATACCTGCATCACCGATTATTTTCAAACGGTGATTTACTTGAACAATGCCAACTGGTCCAGGGAGCGCATCGCCGAATTCTTCGACAAAAGCGTCAGTTGGATCGACGACATCATTCGCTACGCGCCGCTGACTACGGAGACGATGCGCGAAAAACTGGCCGGCGGCGAGCTGTCCTGGACCAGGGCGCGCGACATCTTGCGCAAAGCCTTAAACGCACCGCCCGGCAACGAAAAACAGATCATCGAAAGTGAGCTGTCGCGGCCCGTGCAAGCAGTCGCCAAACCCCTGCCCTTTCACACCACAATCAAGCGTTTGTCCAGCTCCGTAAAAACCGATCCCAAACGCACGTTTAAGGTCAGCACCCAGGATATTTATGCCTTGGTATTGACCTTGCGCGGTAAAAACGTCGATCAAGAGGCCATCGAGCGGGTGCGTAAAGCATTTCCCGTGTTGTGGGACGATGAATAGTTCGATAACAGGAAACTAGCCATTCCTGAATTGTCATAAAATTGGGCATCCACTTCAGCTAAGATAAGTTTGACCGGAACAATGCCCCTTTTTGCGCATCACACTCGGGGATATTTTGGGAAATTCAATACTGAAATAATGTGTTAGCGATGAACAATCTTGTTTTGAAAATAGTGAACGCTCGCAGAACCTATCGACAACGCATGCCACACGCAGGCAAACTGGTCGGCTTATTAGTGCTGCTGTCGCTGAACGGCTGCATGCCAATGAGCTATCCACCCGGCGCCAGAACCAATACCGCGCAGTTAGGCGACAATGCTTTCCTAACCGAAGACGGTGCAAGTCTGCCGCTACGGCGGTGGCTGCCCGAGGCAGAACCCAATGCAGTGATCATCGCGCTGCACGGTTTTAACGATTACAGCCACTTTTTCGATGCGCCTGGCCACTATTTCAGCAAACTCGGCATCGCTTGTTTTGCTTACGACCAACGCGGTTTCGGCGCGGCGCCGCAACGCGGGTTGTGGGCCGGCAGTGACGCATACGCGCAGGATTTAAAACAATTAACCCGACTGCTGAAACAGCGCTACCCAGACAAACCGATTTACCTGCTGGGCGAAAGCATGGGCGGTGCGATTGTGATCACCGCCATGCAGCAGGAAAACATGCCGGACGTCGCCGGCATCATCCTGGCCGCGCCGGCGCTATGGGCCAGATCGACCATGCCTTGGTATCAAACCAGCTTACTGTGGACACTGGCGCACAGCATGCCCTGGCTGACTTTGACCGGCAGCGGACTGGAAATTTTACCGTCGGATAATATCGATATGTTGCGGGCGATGGGCCGCGATCCGATGGTCATCAAAGCCACCCGCGTGGAAACGGTCTACGGCTTAACTAACTTGATGGATGCGGCGTTTGATAGTGCAAACTCGCTAAGGGCGCATACCCTGATGCTGTACGGCGAGAAAGACGAAGTCATCCCCAAGGAACCCACCTACGCTTTCTTGCAACAAATGCTGACTACCGATACCGCGGAAAAAACCGTGGCCATTTACCAAAACGGTTATCACATGCTGCTCCGCGATCTACAAGCCCCCACCGCCTGGCAGGACATCGTCGCCTGGATCAAATCCGGCCCAAACCAGCTGCCTTCCGGCGCGGACGCACGCGCCCGGCAATTGTTGAGTAAGGGTTAAAGCCTCATTCCCGACAGACGTGCGCGGAGTGTCGGCCAAGCGGCCGTAAGCGCTTTGGGACGATGGCATCGAAACTGTTAAACTGCGACGCAGTTTATTAACCTATTCCCCAACCAAAGTCCATGCTCCGCATCATCTCCGCCAATCTAAACGGCATTCGCTCGGCAACCAGAAAAGGTTTTTACGACTGGTTAGACACCCAAAATCCAGACTTCGTCTGCCTACAAGAACTTAAAGCCCAGGCCGGCGATATGACAGCCGAGATGCTGGCGCCGAACGGTCTGCACGGTTATTTTCATTATGCCGAAAAGAAGGGCTACAGCGGCGTCGGTATCTATAGCAAACAACCTGCAGACAAGGTAATTGAAGGCCTGGGCCATGCGGACATCGATAGCGAAGGCCGCTATCTGGAAGTGCAAGTCGGCAATCTATCGGTCATTTCCCTGTATCTGCCGTCCGGCTCCAGCAGCGAGGAACGACAAACCGTCAAATACAGCGTGATGGAACGCTTCTATCCGCATCTTGCCGACCTCAAAGCCAGCGACCGGGAAGTGGTCATTTGCGGCGACTGGAATATCGCCCATAAAGAAGCGGATTTGAAAAATTGGCGCGGCAACCAGAAAAACTCCGGGTTTTTGCCGGCGGAACGGTCCTGGATGACCCAAATATATGATGAGCTGGGCTGGGTAGATGTTTATCGCAGACTACATCCCGACGCTACCGACGCCTGCTACACGTGGTGGAGCAATCGTGGCCAGGCTTGGGCCAAAAATGTCGGTTGGCGTATCGATTATCAAGTCGCCACGCCGGGTATAGCCAATCGTGCACAATCAACCAGCATTTTTAAAGAGCAACGCTTCAGCGACCATGCGCCATTGATCGTTGATTACGCAGACTAGCCGCCAATCGACAAACGCACCGAATTAGCGAAGCAGTTGTTCGACTGACGCACCAGCCTGGTTACCGATGCCAAAAGGCGCACCAATTCAGTTCAAAGTGTGCCATTGCCAGAGATCACCTACCGGTTTATTCACTAGCCCTTCAACCCATGACGCCTTCATCTCCGCGGGAACAGCGACCAGAATACTCGATGCAAACGGCTTGAATGGGTCACTCTCACCCCGGAACTTCGCTTGATTCAACCCAACCCTTATCGCACCAATATTGTGCAACCATATGACACATAACCACGTATTCGAGCTGCTGATAGGGTTCCCAAACATTTTAGCCGCCTTAATCGATATTGATCGTATTCCTAAGCATAAGGCTTAAAGCCGGAATAGCGATAAAAATCCCACTCCGCATCCACCCTTGCACTAACATGAACCATCAAATTGGGCGAACGCACTAATATTGTGCATTAGAGCCGTTTTTTATCAGACAAATGAGGCAATAAGGCAACTTTACGCTTGGCGTGCAAATTGCTTGTTCACTACAACTCTTAACACTTAAATTAACCCGTGCACAAAAAGATACTGGATCATTTAAACGAAGCAATCCTGCTGTTCGACAAGGACTTGCGCCTGACCTATATCAATCCCGCCGGCGAAATGCTGCTTGCCGACAGCGCCAAGCATTTGCTCGGCCAAACGGCGCACAAACTGTTCAAAACCGCGCACAACACGCTATTTAACGATTTATTACCGCGCTTGTATTTGCTCGAGCCGCTGGTCGATAGAGAATTAATCCTAGAACGGCTCAGCCAATCGATTACGGTTAACCTCAGCGCCACACCCTTGCTCGAGGACGGGAAATTAAGCGAAATCCTGATCGAACTGCAACAGGTAGACCGGCATTTGCGGATCACCAAAGAAGAACAGTTGCTGGCCCAGCAAAACACCAGCCGCATGCTGGTGCGCGGCCTGGCGCATGAAATCAAGAACCCGCTAGGTGGTTTGCGCGGCGCAGCACAATTGTTGGACCTGGAATTGCAAGATCCTGAATTAAAGGAATATACGCAAATCATTATCGCCGAATCGGACCGCTTGCAGGATCTGATGGACAAAATGCTCGGCCCCAACAAACCTGCGCATAAAAGCCAGCTGAACATTCACGAGGTATTGGAACGGGTCCGACATCTGGTTACGGTGGAGGCCGCCCACGGCATTATGCTGCATACCAATTACGATCCGAGCATCCCGGAGATCTTCGCCGATAAAAATCAGCTGATCCAGGCCATACTCAATATCGTCCGCAACGCCGTACAAGCCGTGCAAAACCATGGCGTGATTACGATAAAAACCCGGGTGCAGCGGCATATGACTATAGGCCGCAAACGCTATAAGCTGACCGTGAAAATCGACATTATCGATAACGGTCCGGGCATTAAACCCGAGCTGATGGGACAGATTTTTTATCCGATGATCACCGGCCGCGCCGAGGGTACCGGACTTGGCCTGTCGATTGCTCAATCTTTGATCAACCAGCATAACGGCTTGATTGAATGCGAAAGCGAGCCGGGCAATACCGTATTTTCCATCTACCTACCTTTGGAGACGAATCATGCAAATACCTGACAAGGTCTGGATTGTCGATGATGACAAATCCATCCGCTGGGTACTTGAAAAAGCCTTGCAAAAAGCCGGCGTGCATACTCAAAGCTTCGCCAGCGCCAACGAATTGCTAAAATCGCTCCCCGGCGGACTCCCGCAAGTGCTGATCACGGATATTCGCATGCCGGGCATGGACGGCTTCGAGTTGCTGCGGAACATTCAAAACAGTTATCCGGATTTACCGGTGATCGTGATGACCGCTCATTCTGACTTGGAAAGCGCAGTGTCGGCATTTCACGGCGGCGCTTTCGAATACTTGCCCAAACCCTTTGACGTCACCGAAGTGGTCGAAACCGTACAACGCGCCTGCGCGCACAGCAAACAGCGGCAAAGCGACCTTGTGCAAGCCCCGCCTACCGTCGAGGAAACCCCGGAGATCATCGGTGAAGCGCCGGCCATGCAGGAAGTGTTTCGGGCAATAGGCCGTCTGGCCCGCTCGCACATCACCGTGTTGATTAATGGCGAATCGGGGACCGGCAAGGAATTGGTCGCCAAAGCCCTGCATCGCCACAGTCCGCGTGCCGAGCAGCCATTCATTGCCTTGAATATGGCCGCGATCCCCAAAGATTTGATGGAATCGGAACTGTTCGGCCACGAAAAAGGTGCATTTACCGGCGCCCAAGCCCGGCGCATCGGTCGGTTTGAGCAAGCCAATAACGGCACGCTGTTTCTGGACGAAATCGGCGACATGCCCGCCGAATTGCAAACCCGCTTGCTGCGGGTGCTGGCAGATAACGAGTTTTATCCGGTGGGCGCGCATACTTCAGTGCGAGTCAACGTGCGGATCATTGCCGCCACCCACCAGGATCTGGAAGCTTTGGTGGCGCAAGGCCGGTTTCGCGAAGATTTGTTTCACCGCCTGAACGTGATTCGAATTCATATCCCGCCCTTACGCGAACGCCGGCAGGATATAGGCTTGTTGATGCGGCATTATCTCTATCAAAGCGCGAAGGAACTGAATACCGAAATCAAACTGTTAAAACCGGAAACCGAGGCATTTTTAAGCGGCTTGAGGTGGCCAGGCAACGTGCGGCAATTGGAGAATATCTGCCGCTGGCTGACGGTGATGGCCTCGGGCCGGGAAATTCATCTGGAAGATTTACCGCCGGAACTGACCCACAATAGCGGCGATTCCGCATCCGGCGACACAACACCGGGAGATTGGGAAAGCCAGTTTAAAAATTGGGTCAAGCAGCAATTATCGACCGGTAAAGTGGACATCGCCAAGCAGGCTATCCCCACCTTGGAAACCCTGTTGATCGAGGCGGCTTTGAATCATACGCATGGCCGCAAACACGAAGCGGCACTATTATTGGGCTATGGCCGTAATACCTTGACCCGCAAAATCAAGGAGCTGGATATTAGAGAATAAGCGCGGCCGGAAAGCCGCCATTTCCGGCGCAGCTTGGTATTTGCGACAGCCGTTTGCGGGGGCATTTTGACCGGCAAAAACCGGCAGGTTTTTTATCCGTTTAAATGCCATCGGTGTATACTCCCGCCGTCTGATTAACCTCAATAACAAGCAGAGAAGGTTCATATCTAATGGCGGATAAAACGGTAAGTAAACACCTGAGCAATCTTGAACGGCAGTTCGCGGCGAACGATCCGGTTTTGCAAAAAACCGCCAAGATATTCCAGGACCTGGATGAAATCGAGTTTGAACTGGGGTTGATCGATAACGACGAGACCACCGCACGCAAGACAAGTTGGTGGCCCATCGTCAGCACGCTGGGCGGTTACTCGCCCGCCAAATCAGACTTTGTTAATCGTTACCTGGGCGTGCAACTACACACCGCCCGCCATAAATTCACCGTACTGCAATATACGCCACAAACCAATACCGCGACGCTACCCGGCACCGCACTGGACGCCGACCACCGCTTACCTTTCTATCAAATCAGCCGTCAAATCGATTTGGTCGCCAACGGCGAAGGCAGCAAACTCAACGGCTATCTGGAACTGGTCACGGTCAATAGCAGCAAATTAAAAAACAAGCTGTTGATTGACACCCCGGTATTAAATCCGGCCGCGGAAAATCCAGTCTCCGGCCTGTTGCGAAAATACGTGATAGGCATCTCCGATTTGGTATTGGTATTTAACGACTTGTTCGAGGCCGATGCCGATTTGATTAAGGACACCCTGGCCGAGATCGTTGCTCACCAGGATGCCAATAAATTCATTTTCGTGATCGACCATTCGGAAATAACTATCGATGCGCTGAAAAGCCAAGAAATCGCCGCATCCTGGCAACGCCGCTTGGCCGAACTGGGCATCCACACCGGCCAATTTATTGTGTTATCGCAATCGGGCGATACTTCGCTGTTCGACCAGCGCTTCAACAACATCAATAACGATCGCTCTTACCGCATACTCGGTACGCTGGAAAACAGCATCCGCGCCATCGACGACACCATTTTTTCGGAAGTGGAAGAAGCGTTAACCACCTGGAAGGACAGATGCAACGCCTCCACCCTCATTGTGCTGGGCTTTATCGTAATGCTGATGTTATTTGCGGAAATTGCGGTGGGGATACTCGAACTACTGATCGACCCGATTATCGGCCCGGCCATCCTCGCAACACTGATTGCCTTATTGACGCCGCTACATATAATCGTCAGCCGCGTGCATGCCAAATTCCTGATCAAGCACTTGCACAAGCGGCAGAAACAATTGAATCTCAGTGAAGACTTGGCGGGTTTGTTTGAAAAAAGCCTGAGTTTCTGGCGAATTTTAATGCCCATCACCGACCCAGTCGGTAAAAACAAGAAAAACCGCAAAAAACTGAACGGTCTCATAGAACAAACCAAAGATCTGGTACAAGCATTGAACGACCAGTTCAGCCACGGTCAGCAACCGGAATATCGCAGCCAATACGACGCATATTCTTATGCCGACTCAGAGGAAAACTGATTAAGTAGCGTGCGTCGTGATGGAAATTTTCAGACATTATTTCCCGCTGTGCTGGTTCAATGTCTCGGTATTGGATCTACCCAGATCGACGCGCTTTTTTAAAAACAATGCGATTTTTTATTTTATCGCGGTGTTTTTTATTCAATTCAACATGTCGGACGACATTGATTCGGCCTTCGAAGTGCTGCTGGAGACCTTGCTAACGCTGGGCTTTATCGCGCTGGTGTTACTGCTGAATAGAACTTTTAACACCTTCATACAAGTCGCGTCGGCTATTTTGTTTTGTGAAAATGTCGTCGCGATCTTTCTGATTCCTATCGTATTTTGGGTGACCGTAGCGGAAGATACGCCCAGCTATGCAACCTTGGCATTGTTTTTGATGTGGGACATGGCGATTATTGCGCGGATATTTAAAGACGTATTGCAGGTTAACACTCCGGCCAGTTTGGTGGTGTCTTTATTCTATTTTCTAACCACTTACGGCGGGGCCTACGGCATCTACAGCTTAGTGGGCGGCTGAGGACTCCGGTTTAACGCCGTAATAATTCGACAGCACATCATAGGCGCCTTGCACGCCCGCAACCGCTGCCGCTTTCAAAGGTAAACAAGCCCCGCTCCATTGCTTGATCTTGCCATCGAAATAAAACGCCCATTCGCCCTGCCAGCAATCACCCTTCTTAGCAATGTGACCCGCCATCACGGAGGTCACTTCGTAGCGAGCGGATACCGCCAACAAATTGCGGGAATCAGCTCCCAGCACTTCGCTTAGTGAAATTTTTTGCTGTTCTTCCAAATCCAGCATCGGAAATATCATCGGCACGCCCTTAATTTTGGACGCAAACGCCAATGCACTTTCCAACTCAGGCATGCTGTCAGCGTTGTAAAACCGTCTACCCTCTTCGTCATCGACAACCAGCCACACCAGGGTTTCGGGCCGGATTTCACTCCAGATACCCACTTGGCTTTTGCGCATGACTTCCATCAATTGATCTTCATCAAACTGCACTCTAAGCAAACGCGCGTCGGTGTCAGGCAGTTCATCGGCGGAAATCAAGGAAAATTGCGATTGCTTGACATAGTTCTGCGCACTGGACAACGCCTGCTGCACTACCGGAATTTTGGAAATATCCTCAGACACCAAGACCCGACTCAAAACGGCATACATGGCCTGCTTGATTGCTTGCGTCCTATCGTCAGCGGATTGACTGTTGGCTATCAGTTCAATCTCATACAAACCTTTTACTTCGACAGCCTCCACTATTGGGCAATTGCACAACAATCCCCACATACATAGGCTGAAAAACCCCGATTTACCCTTCATAAAAACCTTGACCACAAGCCTACCCTGACAGTGCATTAATGGGAACTATAGTACAATATCGCCCGTTTCAACCTTAACTTTAACGAGAGACTGACATTGAGCGAACAACAACAAGACCGCCTGAATTATAAAAGCGCGGGCGTCGATATTGAAGCCGGCAACGCTTTGGTCGAGCGCATCAAACCCATCGCGGCCAAAACCCGTAATGCGGGCGTCATGGCCGGTTTAGGCGGCTTCGGTTCGCTGTTCGAATTACCGCTGGATCGTTATAAACAGCCGGTGTTGGTCTCCGGCACCGACGGCGTCGGCACCAAATTGAAATTGGCGCTGGATTTAAACATCCACAACAGCGTCGGCATCGATCTGGTGGCCATGTGTGTGAACGACATCATCGTCCAGGGCGCTGAACCGCTGTTTTTCCTGGATTATTTCGCCACCGGCAAACTGGAAGTCGATACCGCCGCCAGCGTCATCGAAGGCATAGGCAAAGGCTGCGAGCAATCCGGCGCGGCTTTGGTTGGTGGTGAAACGGCGGAAATGCCAGGCATGTATTCTGATGGCGATTACGACTTGGCCGGCTTTTGCGTCGGCATCGTCGAAAAAGATCGCATCATCGACGGCAGCCAAGTCAAAGCCGGCGACAAACTGATCGCCCTCGCCTCGTCCGGCCCGCATTCCAACGGCTATTCCTTGATTCGCAAAATCGTCGCCCGTAGTGGTCTGGCTTGGTCCGACAATGTCAACGGCAAACCACTAGGCGAAACCTTGCTGACTCCAACCCGTATTTACGTCAAGCCCCTGCTGGAACTACTGAAAACTGTGCCGGTACACGCAATGGCCCATATCACCGGCGGCGGGATCACCGAAAACCTGCCGCGCGTATTGCCAAATGGTTTGAACGCCAGCGTTCAGCTTTCCGCCTGGCAATTGCCGGAGATTTTTGCCTGGCTGCAAGAACAAGGCAATGTCGAATTAGCCGACATGCTGGTCACCTTTAATTGCGGTATCGGCATGATAGTCTGCGTCGCAGCAGAAGACGAAGCCGCTACCTTGGAAATATTGGCTCAGCAAGGCGAAACCGCCTTCAGCATCGGCGAAATCGTCATCGGCGACGGCAAACCGCACGTAATCTACTCCTGACTCTGAAAATATCTCCGCCATGCCTGAAATCCACAGGCATGGCGTTAAAAGATCTTCAGTTTCATCTGCGATCAATTCAACACCAAGAAGGTCATTTCCTGATCAGTGAGTTGCCAACGGCTTTGAAGCAAGCCACCTCATGTCGCCATTCCTAAAGAAATTGCCAATATCTTGAACTACGGTGATTAAGCTTTGCGGCGAACGCCCAAAAAACCTAACAATGCGGAACCGAACAACCAAACTGCGCCAGGGACTGGTACGGCTGCTAACGCAGTGCCTGATACCGTTACCATATCAAAACGCCAGGTGCCGGTAGAACCATAAGTACCGGTTGGAGAAGATGCCGCGTATGCGCTTGTTGAAGGCGCGAATGCCGCTAAGACACGAAAGCCGAAATTAGCATTGTTGGCTACCCCGGCGATACTGCTGAAATCGACTGAACGGCCGTTGAACCAAGTATCGCCTGCTGCGCCGCTAAACAAGGCAAAATCAGTCCAGGTACTACCGTCCGTAGTGTATTGCACTTGCTCATATTTAGAAGACGTATTGCTGTGGCGTAAGTCGTAACTAACCTGAATGTTATTGAAACCCACCGTGCTAACCAGATACCGCGTACCGCGGGTTTTATTGCCGGCACCTTGAGCCGCATAACTGGTGGTATTCCAACCACTGTCATCGCCTGTCGCCGGGTCGGATGAACCGCCACTCGCATCGCCGCTAGCAAAAGTTGCTGTGGTGCCTCCTACCAGCGAAGCCGAGCCGCTACCGATGCTAGGGGCGCCTGTGCCGGTGCCGGTGGCAGAATCAGCAGGATTCGAGTTGAAATTCCATTGTGTAATTACAGCCGCTTCCGCGCCGGCGCTTACAGATAGAACCACTAGCGCGCTAGCCATCATCATTTTTTTGTTCATGTTTGGATTCTCTTAATTATTGGTGGTCAAGAAGACATTTCCGGACTGCTTATCGGGCCCGAAAGACTGCCCATCACAAAAAAGCCCGACATAAAGTCGGGCTTTCGATCAATCAATTTGGGAACATGCCCTACCCCCTAAGCAATCAGGCTTTACGGCGGCGCAGGCCGATCATGCCGGCAATTGCTGAACCGAACAACCAAACAGCACCTGGCACCGGTACTGGCGCAGCAGTCAACTCAATGGTGCGATCAATACCGTCAGCTGGATGCTGCACGTTGATATACGCTTTGTTTGGATTGAATTTGTCAAAATACAAACCGGTGCTTTCAGCACCTTGAGTAGTCAAACTGATCCATTTGGAGAGAGACTCGGCAACCCCGTCACGATCTGCATCCTTGGCAAACCATACATCTTCCACACCACCATCTTGATCTTCAACGATGTAGATATTGCCTTCAGCATCAATAGCCAAGTTATCGGCATTTTTGAATTCACCGCCTGCCGCCAAACCAGTCGCCAAATCGATGGTGTTGCTGTCGGCAAACAGTTTGACTTCGCTAGTGCCAAGATCAATAGAATAAACGCGGCTACGGCCGGTGCCTTGGTTGCCGTCGGTGTCTGAATCGGTAGTCGTGAAGTACAAAAACTGGTTACCGTTAGCCAAGTTTTGAATTTCCATGTCTTCAGGGCGATTAAAACCTGTGCCTTTTACAGCGGCATTATCGGCGCTGACGCGGCCGTCGATCGTGCCGTCGCTAAGCTGTGCGGAAATACCGGCTAAAACGCCACCGTTGACATCGGTAATAGCTTCCCAAGTTGATGCACCGGTGATAGCAGCACCGGTAGTGCCTTCAAACTGGGCTCCTGCACCGACTTTTAAAGCAAATGTTTGCCCCGCGGCAAAAAAGCTGTCGCCGCTAGTGGCAAATGGATTGGCCGATACGTATTTGTATACAGAACCACCGTTCAATTCATCGACAAAATACAAGTTGTTGTTTTTGTCGAACGCCAAACCTTCGTGAGAAACACGCGGCAGAATGGAACGTTGGATAAATGTGCCGCCATTCGCCGCCGCAGTGGTGGCATTGGTCACTTCAAACAAACGGCCCTTACTGCTACCTGCACCCCAAGATTCTTCAGCCGTCAAATAGCCGCCCCATGGTGTCCACAAAGAAGCATCGCCGGAAACAAAACCTTGCGTACCTGGCGCAACGATAGTGGTGGTGCGCGAGTTGTAGTCGTTATTCCAAAGATCGATACGTTGCACGCCCGCGGAACCGGTTTCGAACGGCATGAACAAATAACGACCGGCGTCAGGACCGGTTTCGTTGGCGGCTATCATATCCCAGCTACCTGAATTGGAACCTGGCACCAAGGTGTTTTGGGTCTTACGGTCGGCGATGGTTTGTTGAGTAAAATTGGGCGAAGACAATTTATAAGGTGTCGCTGAACCTGGGTTAACAGGAACCGTGTTGCCTGTCATTGGCGTAAAATTGTCGAATTCGGTAGAAGCCGCTTGCGCAGTCAAAGGTGAAACGCCAGCGGTAACAGCTGCGGCAATCAGAGTTAATTTAAAAGCTTTCATAAAAAAGTCATTCCTAAAGCAAAGTCGGTTAATTGTTTTTGGTCTTCCGCAAAAATCTGCCTCACAGAATTTGCAGAAAGAATGTTAACCAGCGCTCAAGAAATTAAAGTTGCAGTTCTGTTAAGTTTTCGTGACATGTAATACGCCGCTAGTACTCATTATGTTGCGACTAAAATCACCTTATCTACTCCCACTGGCAGCCACTCCTGCCCTTCAACCCAGAAGAATTTGAATCCCCGACGATGTCTGGCGACAAACGTCGTGCCCATCAGGGACTCAGCATGGCCATTAGGCTACAAGACGCTCAAGAGCGGATATTGCACTCCTGTCCCTAAAAAAAGTTTGGCGAAATAAGTCCGAATGGACGAAAACTGCTTATTTTCTCTGTTTTGCTCAAGAAACCTCAGCGAATTGGCATGTGCAGAACGGCACATCATCAAATATTTCCAGAATACAGAATTGCTTCAGTAACACCGAAAGACACCCAACATGAGAAAAGCATCAACTGGAGAACTGCGCACAGAAAACCGCACGCACGTTTCGGAGGAAAGGGAGATTTTGTGATTTAGCAGAATGATTGTCAGTAGTGGGATTTGGTGGGATTTGGCGAAATTTGCAGGGATGGCGCGGGTTTTAGGGGATTTGGCAAAAAATAGGATTTTGCATTTTTTTAACGCCAAAACCACTAAACTCGGAACTCTGCGACAAAAAACGCGCGAAAATTAAAGGCTCTTTCCTACCCAAACAACACGGCCAATAATCTGCTGATCTTCGGTGTCAACGTTATCCAGCTCGAAAGCCTCATAGGCCGAGTTATCCGAAATAACTTTCAACTTTTGCCCCATCACGCGCTGGATTCGCTTAATCAATAAGCTGCCGTCCAGTCTTAAGCAATAAATACCGTCTTCGATTACGTGAGTTTGGGAACGGTCCAACATAACCACGTCTTTCTTATGCAGCAACGGTTCCATCGAATCACCGGTGACGTTGATCAGGCAACAATCATCGGGGTTTAATCCCATCTCACCGCGCAGCCACTCTTGTTTAAAAGGCAGCTTGTCAATGACTTGCTCACCGTCAATCAGTGCGCCGTGACCTGCGCTGGCATACACATCATATAAAGGAATGTAGCAATAAGCGTCTGAATCAGGCGAGGACGGTGCGCGCGTGGCGACCTGATAACCGTTTGGCTTCTCGGTGACGCTATCTGGCTGGCACATTGGGTCTTCGCCAGTAGCAAGCCAATTGACTGATACATTCATTGCATTCGCGATTGTTACCAGTCTAGTGCGCGATGGGTCTGATTCTCCATTTTTCCATTTTCTTACGACACCCTCTGAAACATCGCACTTTCGTGCGAACTCAGAATTACCACCGGCCATATCGACCAAAAGAGAAACCCTGCTCGCAAATAGCTCAGTGTCGGAGTTCATAAATCAAACTCCGACGTATGTCGAAGTTCTGTCATATAAAAACGATTTGCGTCGTAGTTTTGTACGTCATTGTTTTTTATAAACATTTATCTTTTACCTCGAACCTTTGTGAAAAATAAACTCCGACACAAAAAAATATTCGTATGAATGTATTTACATACGTACTTTTATACGGTATCGTTTAACCCATGGACAAGTTAAACAAGCCAAAAAAAGCCAGCCTAGAAGACTGGCATCCTGCTGACATTATTGCCGCCTTGCGCAAGGCCGGTTGGTCGTTACGCCAGCTGTCTTTGCATTACAAATTGTCGGCAGGTACGTTGAAAGTCGCGATCCAAATGCCTTATCCAAACGGTGAGCGGTTGATTGCCGCCGCCATAGGATTAAAGCCCCAGGACATTTGGCCCAGCCGTTACGACAGCAAAGGCCAACCTAATAGAGGGCGAAAAATGCGCGGTTTCAAACAGTTTAACGCTAACCACGAAACCTGCAATGTAAAAGTTAACGGGGGTGTCTGACATGAAAGATGGCAAAGATTCTCAAACGTTAGACATCTTCGAAATACCGGCCGCGCATTTTTGCGCACCCGGCGAATGCCAATACAGCCGGGAAGTGGCAGAAGGCGTCAGCCTAATGTTGATCGAATCCGGCCGGCGCGACCGGTTTGACGTGGCGGCAGAGCTGTCGCGGGTGAGCGGTAAGGACGTTTCCAAACACATGCTGGACGCCTACGCCAGCCCGGCTCGGGTAGAACATGCCTTGCCGTTTTGGCTGGCGCCGGTGCTGGAAGAAGTCTGCCACAGCCACGTTTTAACTAACTGGCTGGTGGATAAACGCGGCGGTCGGGTCGCGTATGGCAAGGATGCTTTAAGAGGTGAGCTAGGCAAGTTGGTCATGCTGAAAGATCAGGCCATGAAGGACTTGAACAGCCGAATTAAACATATAGAAGCGTTGTTGGGGAGTGAGTGATGAGTAATGAAATAGTGCGTAGCGTTATGCGCGGCCAAATCAATGTTTACGGACAAGCGTTTTATGCCGATGCATTGATCGGCTTAGAGGGGGCGCGGGTTTTTGTGACCTATGACGATGACAACAATTCGGCCATCAAGGTACATAGCGAAGATGGCGAATTTATCGCCGAAGCTGAGAGAGTAATGCCTAAAGCATTTTCCGCAGACGTTATTGAGGCCTTTCGCGAGCGGCGGCGCGTTGGCAGAGAAGCTCGTATAGCTCAAGCAATGGATGAGATACGGGAAGAGCGCCGCCTAGTTCTTGAATCTGATTGTAAAGAAATAGTGTGCCCGCATTGTCTGGCAGTTGTTCGAGCAGAAACGCCAAAACTGGAATCAACGCATCTTGATCTTCAGTTGTTATCCGATGATTTGCTTCGAGCCGAAGCAAACGATCTTCGATTTGTTTAAGTTGTTGATTGATTTCTGTCATGAAAAGCCCCTTGCATTGGTTTAGGTTGTTAGCACTCTCTAGCATAGTGCAGGCGTGGCTTTTCGCCGGATGGCTGCTATGAGTATCGAACACTTCTACACCGCCAAACAACTCGCCGGCCTGCCTGGGATGCCAGGCACCGAGCAAGCTGTTAATCGGGTGGCAAAACGCGAAAACTGGCGTCATCGTCAACGCGAAGGCCGCGGCGGCGGTCGTGAATATGCGGCTTCTGCCCTGCCCCAGGCCACACAAAAAGCCCTTCGTGCGCCGCACCTTCGAAGAGCTGTGGCCGAATGACGTGTGGAGTGCCGACGGTCACACCTTCGACGCCGAAGTGCAGCACCCGTTGCACGGCCGGCCCTTTAGGCCGGAAATAACCAGCATGATCGATATCGGCACGCGCAAAATTACGGGCTTTTCGGTGGGGTTGCCATCGAGCGCAACAGCAACGCGCGACGGTTCGGCAACCGCTCCTGTTTACTATCACTATGATCCCGATACAGGTGAATATCTCGGTATTGCTGATTCATCTACCGCTTCCAACGCACAAACTTTGGTAGCGCCACCGGATTTTGTCAGTTCTGGTCATGTGGCTGTATTTGATGGTACGAGCTGGAGCATCGCCGAAGATAATAGGGGGGATGTGTGGGATACGACTACTGGCATGCGGTCACAATACTCGGCTCTTGGTAATTTGCCTGGAAACCTGACGAAAACGCCAAAGCCAGACGGCTTTTATAGTTGGAATGGTAGCGTATGGGCGGCCGATTACGTAGCCGCTAGGGCGGCTAAGGTTGGCGAGCTTAAGGCTGCCAATGCTGCGCAGATAACGTCGGGAATCTATCATAACGCCCTCGGTAGTGTTCACCGTTATCCGACAACCAAGGACGATCAGACATTTATGAATGCTCGATTTTCCAAAGCAAAAGCATTTGGTGTCGAGCTAGAACCCTACAAGTTTATGTGCTGCAATCAATCTGGAGAATGGGCACGGCGAGATCATACCGCTAGCCAAATAATCGATGTTGCACTTGGTATAGACGCGCATATAACCGATACGTTAAATCATCTGGATACTCGCCTTGCGGCTTTGAGTTTGGTACCTGATGACCTTGATGCTATCGCTGATTTTTCATGGTGATAATCAATTAAACGGTGCGACGGAGAAAGATGTTGGAGCATCCTTTTCCGCCATCCTCCGCAGAACAGGCTGCTCCAGACCGAGACACCGCGCTATGCACATAGCGTGTCAAGGCTAGTTCAAAGTAGCTAATTATGGAAATTGTTAGGTGTAAAAGTTGTAATCGTAAATTATTGGAGGCCGAATATATCTGTCTTTCAATCAAGTGCCCACGCTGTGGGCGGCTTAACTTTTTGAAGGCCATTGAGCCTCTAACTAGAACGCCTGGAGCGTCTCAATTGGAGTCTTATAATGGCAAATCCAATAATTCCTTGGGTGGGCGGTAAGCGGCGCCTGGCTAAAACCATCTTGCCATTGTTCCCTGATCATGGCTGCTATGTGGAGCAGTTTGCGGGTGGTGCGGCGCTATTCTTTATGAAGCCAGCGGTTGAATGTGAAGTGTTGAATGACATCAATGGTGAACTTGTTAATTTGTATCGAGTTGTGAAACACCATCTCGAAGAGTTTATCAGGCAGTTCAAGTGGTCCTTGATCAGTCGGCAAATGTACGATTGGTTGAAGTTGGTGAATGTCGAAACTTTGACCGATATACAAAGAGCGGCACGGTTTTATTATTTGCAGAAGATGGCCTTTGGAGGCAAGGTTTCATGCCAAACATTCGGAATAGCTACAACTAGTAAGCCAAGGCTGAATTTGCTGCGCATCGAGGAAGAGTTATCTGCGGCGCACTTAAGGTTGTCTAGGGTGTTTGTTGAGCATTTAGCGTGGGATGAGTGCATCAAGCGATATGATCGGCCGCACACGCTTTTTTATCTCGATCCGCCTTATTGGCAGACTGAAGGTTACGGTGTTGAGTTTGGCTTTGAGAATTATGAAGTGATGGCTTCGAAGGCAAAAACTATAGCTGGGAAGATGATAATTTCTCTCAATGATACCCCTGAAATGCGGGCTGTTTTTGGCGACTTAAACCTGCAATCAGTTGGCATTGATTACACAGTTGCAGGCGGAGACAAACGCAAGCCAGCTAGGGAGTTAATTATTAGGAACTTTTAACGAAAAATCGGCGCGGTTTTCTGTTTTTTCTTACGACAAAAATCGCGCAAAATTACGACAAAAATCGCGCGGCGTTACAGATTTAACGGCAGTCCCTATCGGTGACAGGGAAATTAAGAACCGGGTGAAAATTTGTCACCAGGGGTTTTACCGATTACACAAACGATTTTGGACGGTATTTTGTACAAGCAATAAAAAAGGCCTAGGTGAAAAAACCTAAGCCTTTGATATATATGGAGCTGGCGATGGGACTCGAACCCGCGACCGGCTGATTACAAATCGGTTAAATTCAAAACACTGCAAAACGACACAACAAACAATAGCAATTAAATCATCCGGTTAACCCGTTTTGTTGTTTGCCTTTTGTTGCTGTTTACTGCCTTTATTTATCTGCAAGTGTCCCGCTAGTGTCCCACGGGACAGCGCCCAAAACTAGGCTAAGCCGTCCGAACCTCGTCCAACAAATCCGGGTGTCGGTCTAAGACTTTTAGAAGTTTAACCAGCGCCAGCGGTGGCTTGGTTTTACCGTTCTCGTAGCGGGAAAAAGCATTGATGCCGCCGCCGAAAATCTCCGACGCTTCCTTTTGGTCGAGTGCCAATTTTTTGCGGACGCTGGCAATAAAGCTGGGGTCAACTATCGACGCATTGACCTGCTTGTTGAATTCCATCATCAAGGCCATGGTGCGCCGGGATTCTTCGGCATCGGTAATCACTTCATCGCAGGCCGGGCAAAATTCGCCGGTTACGTCCGGGATAATTGTCGACTCACCTTTGTAGGTGTAAGGCATGTCTCGGGTATCTTTCACCAGCTCGGCAGCACTGCAAGACGGACATTTCATCATCACAACTCCTTAAACGAAACGACCAACACATCATCAACGACGGTCAATTTCAAATAAACATCTCCGACCAAGGTCTTGGGTCGGTAAACATCCTGCCAAACCTTATGGTCGGCATGGGTGGTCATGCTCTTGTAAAAATCCGCTCCGGTTAAGCCCAGGATTACCGCCAGCATGCCATCAAAATCAAATCCCAAAGCCGCCGCACCTTCTCGTGCGCTTTTGGTCGTTCTAACCTTGCCGTCGGCTATCAGTGTCCTGATAACCGACAGTTTGCAATGGGGTGTTTGTTTTTCCATGGCTAGGATATTAACCTAATTGGTTAGTTCCAACAAATCTGCCATAAACATCAATCAGAACCCATCAGCCAATCCGCCGAATACAGCAGGCAAAGCTATGGATTACCCGAAAGCACTTCAAGCTGAGCCCATAAAAAATCGTCATGGTTCTTTTTCATAGGAACTCAAGAATTGCATGAAACACACGCAGGCCCAGAAAGCCAGAACAACAGATGGAGGATAGAAAATAGTGTGAATATCCAACTGAGTTATCGCGTCGTATGATAAAGATTCGGCCAATCTTTCGGTTATTTCATTTCTCCAATACCAAGACATACCCCCTGGGCTCTGTATCTTCGATAAAAACTCATATTGCTCTGTATCGTTTAGCAAGTGGTCAGGACTAGACAATGTTGCGGGATGTATCGGTAATGCTAAACGGCGTGCAAAACTTTCCAGGGTCCTGGGGAAAAGAGCGTTGAAAAGTTTCCACCCCAGGTTGTTCAATGTCCGGTTTTTTGCCGGAGAATCCTGGAGTGTTACAAATGGACGTTATTGCCGAAATCAGACGGCGTCATCTAGTCGAGAAAGAGACTATCAGTTCACTGGCTATCGCCTTTAAGCTATCCCGCCCCACCATCCGTAATCATTTAAAGACGGTCGAAACGCCGGCGTATCAGCGCCAACATCAACCCCACCCCATGCTGGGTTCGTTCCATCAGCAGTTACATGCCTGGCTGGAGCAAGAAGCGGATTTGCCGCGAAAACAACGACGCACCGCGCAACGCCTGTATGAATGTCTGCAAGTTGAGGGCTAACCGCCGACCATGTCCGTAGCACTGGCAATGCCGCTGCTACCCGCTTGCTTCAGCAGTTCGAGGGCAGAACCGGCATAACCAAGCTGAATTCTGTACAGGTTTTCAACGGCATGCCGCCTGTCAAGTTCACGCTGACCGCGTTATTTCGCGCCTGGAAAGATCCGATTAACGAAGTGGAGCGGCCATTCGATCAGCTGATGGAGTGGGCATTACCCGTGGAGCTGGCAAAAGATAGCTCATTGTTGGTTAATGCCGTCGAAAAGGTTCGTGGCGGCGATAAGGATTGGATTGAGTCGGTACTGCCTTCACAGTCACCCACGCTTCTCGCCATGTCCTACAAGGGGCGCACCTATGCGCCATTGGTTATCGAGTCCATTGGCCAACCTATTTCATCGCCTATCGATAAAACCGGTTCGTTTGTTGAGTTGGCGGTACCTCTCAGTCTGGCAACGCTAACCGCGATTGACAGGCAAGATTGGAGTAGAACCTCTCTCAACAATGTCAGGTCAAACCTAAGGCGGTAAAAAGCTCGCGGCTTTACCAATCTTTAAATTTAAAACGCTTGAGGCGTTCTTTAAATCCTTCCTTATCCATGAAATAAAAAATCACCAGGAAAAGTGCCGGCCATAATAAGAACAGAAATAATTGGCTCAACGTAGCAAGACTCATGTGCGCGGTCCTCTAATTTTTGCAGTGGGATAGTGACAGCGATTCCTTTTATCAGTAATAGTTTCAGAAAACCAGGCGCGTTTATCACTCAGTTCCTAAAACGTAAATCGTCAACTCGGTTTTTGTGCAAAATTCGGATTTTGTTAACCAACTTTCACCGCAACTTCCTCCACGCACCGTTCGCCGTCGTTCCCGGGTTTATTTACCCAATCGCTCACCGGTGTAGCGGTCATTTCGGCATAGGCTTGGTTATCCAGCAATTCAAGGGCCTCGTCGGCGCCAGCGGCTTTATTAAGCCATTGCCGATAGTAGCCCGGCGTTATGATGACCGGCATTCTGTCGTGGATGGGTTGCATTAGCTCAGCTGCGGCCGTGGTAATAATTGTGCAGGAATACAGAGTTTCTGTTTCATGTTGCCATTGTTCCCAAAGGCCGGCGAAGGCGAACAGGCCGTGGTCTGGCCGGTGGAAGTTGTAGGCTTGTTTGCCGTCGCGGCGCGCCCACTCATAAAAACCGGTGGCCGGAATGAGGCAGCGGCGATGTTTAAATGCCGAGCGAAACGACGGCTTTTCCTTCACCGTTTCTGCCCTGGCGTTGATCAGATGCCCGCTGTTTTTGGTGTCTTTGGCCCAGGATGGCACCAAGCCCCAATGCAGATTAACCGGCTTTAGCGATCCGTCATCGAGTTCAACGATGTTCAGTATTTTACGGCCTGGCGCGATGTTGAAGCTTGGCTGAAATTTGACTTCGCGCATCAGTTTGAAATGTTCGATCATTTCTTGAGCTGTTGTGGCTAGAGCGTAGCGGCCGCACATAAATACCCCTCATATTTCAAACAGTACATTCGTACCAGTACGAAAACCCAATAGCGTAAATCCAAAGAATCCTGTCATTATTCTGCTACCAGCCTTATTACAAAAAGTGAGCGTTATGGATCGCATAGAGCAACATCTTAAAAGCCTTGAATATTTCAAAGATTGGAGCAATTACCTTCTCGTATCGACGGTTGCAGCGTTAGGGTGGGTTGCATCAAAAGATGGGCGTGTAATGCATGCGGACATTGAAATTTGGTGTTTTGCGCTATCTATTGTCTTCGGTATTTTTACCTTGGCTCTTGTCCCGATTGTGGCTGCGCAGGTTAACGCAAGCATAGATTCTTTCTACGATGTTCGCCCCAGGTTTCGCCCATTCTGGCTTTGGGGTGAGGAAATCACGTTACCGATTAAGGCAGTTTGTTGGCCACAACACATATTTTTCCTTATCGGCATTCTTGCCTATGCCAAGCATGCGGTGTAACCGAATACTTGGAAAGTAATCAATATAGCGCATCAATTTAGCCGGGCAATCCCCGGCTTTTTTGTGGTCGGAAACCTTCACCAAAATCAGCTCTCCCGCGTGTTTAAATTTCCCATCATCGTAAAAATGTTGGGGAAATCATGCAGCCGGCGAACGACCTTTTCCAAGAAAAATCAGAAATAGTCAAAACCTTTGGTCAGCGCATGACCATGGCCCGCGAAATGTGCGGGTTGTCTGGGTTACAGGCTGCCGAGCTACTCGGTTACCAAAACTCTTCGAAACTGTCCAAGATCGAGCATGCCAGCGACCCGGAGACAATTCCGGCTTTCCTGCCATACAAAGCGGCAATCGTGTATCAAGTGTCGATGGATTATCTTTTTGGTCTGGCCTCTGACTGGCAGAGAGACCCGGTCACTGCCCAAGAGCAGCAGATTAAACGGGCGCTTGAAGAGGTCACCGCCGACGAGAACAACGCTATCCGGAATCTTTTTGATCAGCTGACGATTGTCGAACAGGCGGCAGAGGTCGCCTTCAACCGATTCGGCGAAATCAAGAAGATCGTCAACCGCTTCCGCGAAATCAATCCGGAATTCGACGAACTGAAACTGGGCGCCAAACTGCTCAGAGTGGTCGATGAAGCGAGTTCTGAGGTCGCAGCAGTGGGCAGGAAGCTGGCCGCTTATCACGCTTCAAATCAATAGTTTTCGGAGTCCATAAAGAAGGCATTATGACAAAACAAGAAAAAAAACGCGCAGGTGGCCGACCTTCGGCATTCAAGCAAGAATATATCGAATTGGCCTATAACTACTGCTTGTTGGGTTCGACCGACTCCCAGCTTGCCGAATTCTTCAATGTCGCCGAATCGACGCTCAATCTTTGGAAGAAAAAATTCCCCGAATTCGCCGATTCCCTTAAGCGCGGCAAAACGGTTGCCGACGCTAAAGTCGCTGGTTCGTTGTTTAGTCGGGCTACGGGCTACAGTTGCCCGGAAGCAAAGGTCAATGTCGTTGATGGTGAGGTCGTTATTACCGACGTCGTCAAGCATTACCCTCCCGATACTACATCAATTATTTTTTGGCTGAAAAACCGCCAGCCGGACAAATGGCGCGACAAACAGGAAGTGGAAAACACCTTTGAGGTTGACAAAGATCTGATGGAGCGCCTAAAAACCGAGTTCATTGATAAAATGGCCCTGGCTAGAGAGAGGCAGAGGAAAGTCCTGGTTGAGCGCGGACTGATCGGTGAGGATGAGCCTTATTAACGCCTTGACGTTCCCAAGACAACCATTCTTGGCATCAAGGTAATCTAAGCATAATCGACACACCGTGCCGAAATGGTAAGCCCTTTGGCCGCATGAAGTTGCCAAAGTAGAAGGCCGCGCACCGTCGCGGCTTTTTGCTGTCTAAAATTCCCGCCGCTTGCAACGATTCACCGGATTTCAGCTCACTAGGGATATGCACTACCGGCCAAAAGCCGACTATTAGGATCGTTGAGCCAATGGCGTGTCTACGCAAGAAAGCTGTCATTCAAAAACCGCCTCCAAATATTGATTGAGGGTATTCAGGATGAGCCAATTTCATCAAAGGATAATGGGAAAGCTAAGGTGTTGCTTATATAGTAACCAAGCCTTATTGGTTGCTTACTTCATTTCGGTAATACTGTTTTCAGAAAGACGACGCCTGATTATTTCGTGATACGCAGCAGGGTTATTTTACCCCACGAAGGTATTGGATTGCCTTGGCACATGATTGGAACGTTCAGGACGGGGCTCCAAACCCCGTCCTACCCAAGACAAACGTAGGGCGGATGCCGACAGGCGATCCGCCAATGAAGCCATCAAATAACCCAATGCCTCAACCTCAGTCAACTTGACAGCCTCGTGCCCCGTCCGACATCTGGCGAAACCCTGTAAACCGGTTCCGCCTTACGAACTTCATCCGCCGTACGGCCGTTTGATTGTTCCTCATATGGCCGCCCCTAGTAAGGAAGCGAGCCGGGCGGACACATAAGACTCGTGTGCTGCCAGGTCTTCCAAGGGCAATACCAATAAGGATAATTCTGCGTGACACTGATCGGAGGGACATCCTTTACGCAGGTATTCCACATACAGTCGATATGCGCCAACCTCAGTGCCGTCGCAAACGCCAGCATTTTGGCTGCCTTAGCAACGGTTCCATAGTACAAGGCAGCGGAACCCAACTTCTTGTCGTCAAGCAGGTCCGCGCCCAAACCGATACCTATATCCAAGGCCGTCTCATGAGATGATCCAAAGTTAGGGTCAGCAATAAGCGGTTGGCCTAGTGATGAGTACAACCCCGCTATTCCCCCCTTCTGCTCAACCACGTCCACCCAACCCCAATATGTGGGGTCGATCTTTGATTTGATGCAGGCCATGAGAGACTCGAAGGGAACTGTCTCCCAATAAGGCTTCCACTCGGAACAGCATCGCAGCGTGCCCGCCGGATCAAGGTAGCCCGGCACAAAATACGCAGCGTAGAGCGACATCCCATCGACATACCCATCATGCGCCGTAGGTCGTTTGGTGGTAAATAGGTATGGGTCCCGTTCAATGAAACGACCCAATCCAGGACTATACATACGATTACGAGCGTAGTCTAACCCACTTTCGGAGTCAGCAACATAGCCGGTGAATCCCCGGTCCCAGCCCACCTCGCTCTTCGCCCTGACTGCACTTCCTAGGCCAGATGAGATGGTCTGCTTCCCATAGGGATCATACTTGTAGCGTTCGACAATCTGCCCCGCTGTATCCGTCAGCGCAGCAACGGAATAGAGATAGTTATAGTGCGGATAGTACCGCGAGGTCGTGCCGTTGACGCTCGTCTGATAGACCACCACTTCATCCACATAGTTGCCATAAACGAATGTTGCCTCAGTGGCACCGGTAGGACTTTGGTACTCGATGTTGCGAGCACCATCATAGAAGTAACGAACTTCCTTGCTGCCGGCTGTTTTAGCGATGCGCCGCCCCAAGGCATCGTAGCGATATGCCCCGGCGGTTTGCAAACCGCCAGCCCCGATGAAAGTCACTTTGGCTAAACGATTTTCCTGGTTATAGGAATAGCTGTAGTTTGAATCATGGCTCAGATTGCCGTTGTCGTCGTAGCTTAGCGGAGCAGTATTGATCTGGGTTAGCTCATTCACCGCGTTGTGTGACCGGATTTCGGTAACGCCATCCTTGATCTTTTCGTCCCAGTTGCCGAGTTTGTCCAGCTGATACTGGGTCTGAGTCAGCGGCAGTTGCACAGTGCCGGCGGTATCCAGCAAACCGACTTTGTAATGAATCAGCCGGTACAGGTCATCGTATTGGAAGCCTTCGGAGTTCGCGTTGTCGTGCTGCTTGGCCTCGAAGCGTTTGCTGCCTTCCTTATCGTAGTCGTAACCGAAACCGGCGATGAGGGAGGAATCTGCCTTAGTGTGGCTAAGGCTGGTGATCCAGTTGTTTTCGTTGTAAGCATAGTTGGCTGCAGTGCTGTTGCCGTAACTTCGATTGAGCACTCGGTTGCCAAAATCATATTGGTAGCTGGCTATGGCACCTGCATCGATATCTGCCAGCCGTTCGCGGAAATCCCGATCTTCGGTGACGACTTGCCCGCCCGGATAAGTCAGGGTACGGCGGCGGTTGGGGATGTCATAGGCATAGTCTACTGCTTTGCCGTCCTGGGTGCTTTGCAGCACGCGGTTAGCGGCATCGTAGTCGAAGGTTACAACCCAGCCGTCCCGCGTCGCAGTTAACAAGCGACCACCGGTATCATGAACAAAACTGTCATCGGCATCGACCTGATAGTCGCGCAGGGTCAGATAATACAGGTCGTTATAGATATAGTCGGTGGCAAGATTTTTATGATCGATACGTTTTTTAAGGTTGCTCGCTTTGTCGTAGCTATATTCGCGGGTGTTTTTGCGGGTATCGCCGGCCTGGCGGAGCGGATAGGCTTCCTGCACCAAGCGGTTGACTGCGTCGAAAACATAGCGGGTGGTTTCGCAGTCTTCCGGCGGACTCAGGCTATTACAAGCGGGTGGGGTGCCGCCGTCTTGCTGCTTTGCCGTGGTTAACGCGGTGACATTGCCTACCGCATCGTATGCCGTTTGGCTCCAGACGTCGTCCCCATCTAACACGCTACAATCGGCATCGCCGACTTTCTGAATGTTGCGAACGCGGCGGTTGAGGTCATCGTAAACGTAACAGGTGGCATGGGCTTCGCGATCCAGACTTTTGGTCAGATTCCCCGCCGGGTCGTAGCTGTGATGGGTGGTCTCGCCGAGGGCATCGGTGACAGCGATTAGGCGATTAGCGGCATCGTAGGCATATTGGCTGCAATGGTCGTTGCCGTCGCATGCCTCGATACGGTTGCCGATGCCATCGTAGACATAGCCAGGTTTGCTGACGGCGTTACTGCCTGCCACCGGCCCTTCGGTATCGCTGACCTGGATCAATTCGTTGCGGTTATTGTAGCTATTGGCTGTGACGTTGCCGCCGGGCGAGGTCGTCGTCTTGACATTGCCAACGCCGTCGTAGCTATAAGTTGTGGTCTCGTTAAGGGCGTTGGCTTCTGTGTGCCGCCAGTTGTTATCCAAATAGCTAAAGGTCGTTGCATTACCGTTGGCGTCGGTGCTGGCGAGGACGTTACCCACACCATCGTATCGGACGATCTGAGCCCAATCATTCGCGTCCTTGCCATCTGCGGTATCGGTAACCTTGCGGAGGGTCAGCACCCGACGGTCGAGGTGGTCATATTTTAAATAGCTGTGCTTGCCTTCGGGATCGATGCTATGCACGATATTGCCCGAGCCGGGTGTCGGCGCGCCGCATTGGCTATTGTTACAAAGTGCCAGCGCTAGGTTGGCACCGGTATCATAGAAGTGCTGGGTGATGATGTCGTCCGCATCGCCGGTTTTACATTCCTGGGTACCGATCTTTTTGCTTTCCTTGGTCAGGCGATTGAGTGCATCGTAGTTAAAGAAAGTGTAATGCTGGTTGGCGTCGATAGAGCAGATGCGGTTGCCGACCGAGTCATAAAGGGTTTCCGCGATATGGGTCAGGGCATCCTGAACTTGTGTCAGCCGGTTTTGCTCGTCGTAGGTATATTTTGTGACCTTGCCGCGCGGGTCGGTTAACTGAACCCGGTTGTCGTTGTGATCATAAGCGTAAGCGGTGACCAGATTCAAACCGGCCGGGTCGCGGCTTTCCTTGATTAGCCGATTGCGGAGGTCGTATTGGTATTGGCTGGTTTGGAAGGTGGCCGGGGCTTTTATGACTTGCTTGCGGACCTCGAGGCGATTGCCGACGCCGTCGTAGGCAAATAGGGTCACGAATCCTAATGGATCGGTTTCTTGAGTTAAGCGATTTAGGGTGTCGTAGCTATACGTCCATTGATGGCCATTGCCATCGATCTTTTTGATCTTGTTGCCTAGGGCATCATATTCGTAGGTAGTGACGTGGTTTTCGGCATCCGTGACCGTGGATTGATTGCCATGGACATCGTAACTGTAAGCGGTTACGTGGCCATTGGGGTCCTTGTGGGTTAAAACGTGCCCGTTGGTGTCGTAAGTCCATTCGCTCAGCAGATTGAGTCCGCCGACATCGCGGATTTCTTGAATGCGGTTACCCGCAGTGTCGTAAGCGTAGTTAGTCACCGAATGCGCGGTACTTGCGCCATTGGCAAAATAGGCCATTTTGGTGACCAGATTGAAAGGATTGTTATACTCGTAACGGGTTTGGTTGCCGTTGGCGTCTATTTGTGTGGTTAGATTGCCAAAGCTGTCGTACTGATACTGGGTGGTGTGGCCGTTGGCGTCAGTCATGCTGGTCATATTCAAGGTGGCCGGATCGTAGGTGTAGGTCTGCGTGGCGTTATCCGGCGCCACTTTTTTGGTGATTTGACCATCGACGTTATAGAAGTATTGCCATTGCTTGCCGTTCCCGTCGGTCTGTGTGGTCACCGAAGGCAGGTATTTACGTAATTTCAAAAGTGTGAGGGCTGAAGCTTCGGTAGCCCAGTCAGTAGGATTAGCGAGTGTTAGAAGCGGATGACCTAACTGATCGACGACGGCCAGTAGATGGCCCGCTGAGTTAAAGTTGTAGCGGAATTTGTTACCGCTTTTATCGGTTTTGCCTACGATTTGGTGACGCACATCGTAGCTATAATCAACGGTGTTCCCCAATGGATCGATGATTTGGGTCAGATTGTTATAGCCGCCGTACCGCAATTGGGTGACACGATTGAGTGGGTCGGTGATCTTGCTTAGATGTTTACTGGCGTCGTATTCGAATTTGATCTGCCGGCCATAGGTATCGGTCACCCGCGCCAATAAGCCATTTTGATAACTGAGTTGGGTGCTATTGCCGTTTCGATCAAAAATGGATTTGAGCATCCAGGGCTCAATGGCCGCGACACGTAGCGGGTTGCCAGGAATTTTTTCAAAACGATAGGTAGTGCCGCCTTGCCGATTAGTTATTTCAATCGAGCCATCGGAATTTTCCAATACGGTTTGCTGAGTGCCGGCAATAGCGGTAATAGCGCCGGCTCGACCAATGCGCTGGTATTTGGTGACGACCCCACCCGGACTCACTTTGAAAAAATCGCGGTTTTGAGTGAACAGGAAAATATTATAGGAATGACTCCAGCCAAAGCCCAACCCAGTTTCTAAGGACGCATTTTCGCCATTGGCGTTATCGCTAGCATAATGCAGGGATAGTTCCAACCCTTCGCCATTAGCGCTGGGCATGGTAACGACCGGATAGGAATCCCCAAGTAAGCCCTTGGTGTTCGAAACAAAGCTCTTCACTGTTGTTTCTGGACAAGGCCCTTTTAAGTTGGTCCCATCGGAGCTTCCTTGTTTACAACATATTAGACAAAACGATTGTTGCCCGCTGATCGGCTTAGCAACGGCTGGAGAGGGAGCCAGGGTTGTGACATAGAACAAGGCCAGCAAAATAAAAAAAATACTTTTATTTTTGTTCATTACGGTGCTCCTAGCCTTTGATTGTTGTTAATTTTCTGTTAGAAAACCTCAATAATCCTAACAGCGCGGACCCGAACAAAACGATGCTGGTAGGAATAGGAATAGTTTCGACAGTCGTGTAGTCGGCGTCCGCGTCATATTTAAACCAATATTCAGTGTTGTAGCTAAGCAGCGTTGAGACTTCTAACCTACCGCTATTGGTGCGTGTGGTGGAGGTATTGGTGCCCGAGATACTGTCGGTAAATACCGCAGAGTCTAACAAGCTGGCACCGTCATACAGTTCCATGGTTGTAAAGTGCATCAGTCCTGAGAAAAATCCGCCATCATCGGCCGTACCCGAAAGGCTGCCGCTATAATCCAGCAGAAAGTCAACCTGAACCGACCCTTGTGCGTTTGGATCGTTGAGATTGGTAATCTTGAAATAATTATCGAAACTTGCGACGGCTAAACTGTCACCTTGCATGCCCGGCTGGTCAAAATGCTGATCGAAGTGAACTGAGGCGGTAATGCCAGCACTCGAGACGCTGAATTTAGCCAGAGTGCCGCCATTGTTGGTGCTCGCGCCTGCTTGGATAGCAGTGTCATTCGCCAAGCTGGTGTTGCTATCATTACTGGAGGGACTCGCAGAATCGGCAGAATGGGCTCTAACTTCTCCTGCCCAGACATCCGTCCATTCCAACTGCGCATTGGCATCCGCCAGATCAAATCTTAGATTGCTGATCTCCATATCGCCGGATACCGTTACAGAAGCAGCTTCGACCGAATTTGCGTTAAATAGCGTGAGACTGAAGAAAGCGGCTAGGGTATTTTGAAATAGCTTTGCATGAGCCATGGTATCTCCTAAGTGTTAAGCAAAATGAAATAGCATCTCTTTAATTCTTCGAACAGTTGACAGACTTAAGGCAATGAATTGCCGGGATGTGTTGCGTAAAACGAGTCAAGCGTTGCTTGTTCAGCGTCGTTGCCATTTTTACCGGTGGCAGTAGCCGGTATAAACCTGAAGGGGTCAAACTGGATTGATGGCCACCAATCAAAAAATAGTCCTAACTTATAGGATTGTTACCTTTTTTATCACTATGTTTATTGACGGGGGCTCAGTAGAGCATATAAATTTCAAGCTTCGCAGCAGGACTATGACGGAGGAATTATCTTCGCTTTGGTCACAGCAGCCTAACTTAAATACTAGCCTAGCAACAAAAAATGACAATACAACTATCGCAGCCGAATAAACTCCATTCAGTACGCTACCGAACATAGGACTAATTGATTCATGAAAGCTTTAGAATGCGAAACAAGCAGTCTTTTCCGCATTGCTTGATGCGTTGGTGGTGGGTAAGTGGCGCTGTTTTAGATTATGCACTGCAAACTAACACTTGTTTTAAACTACTGTTTAGTTCTGCAAGGATTGTGGTGTTGGTCGTTCAACGGCGAAGACCAAAAGTGACTAAATCTTCCTGAAGAACCAGATGCTGGGTAATACACTCAGGAATGTTCTTCGGTCTCAATTCTTGTGGAGGTCTGCAATGTGCGAATAACCAGCCAATCAAAAATTTGGCCGTTGGGGCTGCTAAGGGTCGATAGCACCAGTTCACCACCAAAAATAGCATTGACCTGACAAGGTAAAGGGATTACCCCCGTCTTTTTTCGCGTGGGCTCGTTGTCTCCTGCCCGGCTAATAAGCCGTGCGGTAGGCAGGATACCGAAAATTCAATTTCCGAAAACCCCACAAATCCCACTTTCTCACGCGGCCATAATGCCGCATGACTCAAAATCCCATAGATACATTCCAGCGAATCGAAACCGCCGCGCACGATGGCGACTTCGGGCATAACAGCCGACCGCAGCCGACCGACGCAATGTGTCTGGCCGGCAACTACAAAGTCGGGAAAACCTCCATTTACGGGTTGTCGGTCGCTATCGAGCAATCAAGGCACAACTACCGGACAGGCGTTGATCCCAAAACCGGCAAGCGATGGTCAACCCGGTTGGCGGCTCGCTTCGAACTATTCGCCACTATTCGGCACTCTTCTGACCCCACTCGTAAACGGAGTTCGCGTTGCTGGGCCTTTCTATCCAGTGTGGACGAATGAAAAACCGAAATTGGTACTTCTTGATGGCGAAGGCCTTGGTCATACACCACGCTCGATGTCCACAATCTCGACAACCCTTTCAAAGCGTATTGATATGGTTGACGCCGTTATCCTGGTTGACAACGCGACCCAGCCAATGCTTTCCGCGCCCGTCGCGGCGATGAAGGAACTGGTCTCATCTGGAAACTCTGCCAAGCTGATCTTTGCCTTCACTCATTTCGACAAAGTCAGCGGCGACAACTTGCCGAGCCCATCAGCCCGTGCTGAACACGTCCTTGCCTCAGCAGAAAATGTGCTCTCTTCCATCGGCGAAGACCTTGGACCGTTTGCCGAGCGCGCATTACGCGCCCGGCTTGCAACTTCTCGAGTCTTTCTTGCGAACCTCGATCAAAGACTGGATATTGAATGCAAGGATGGCAAGCGCACCGTCACTCAACTAAGTAAGCTATTGGAGATGATAGACAGCAATGTAGAGCGCGTTAAACCAATTGACTCGCGCCCAATCTATGACAGGATGAATCTTGCGCTTGCCGTCGAACGCGCAGCAGAGAGCTTCCGTAACGAGTGGAGGTCTCGCCTCGGCCTGCCAGGAAAGCATGGCGCTGAAAAAGAGCACTGGACACGGATCAAAGCCCTCAGCCGACACATTGTTGTAATGGGTGCTGACCATTACGACACCCTTCATCCTGTGGCTGATCTTAGGAAGGAGTTAAGGCAGCGGCTTTATATACTGCTTCAGAACCCGGTTGGCTGGAATGGGCCAGAGCCGACTGATGATGATAAGCAGATTATTTTCGACGCCATCGCCGATGATCTTAATCGCCGATTGTTCGAACTATCCTTGCGCCGAGTCAAGTCTGAACGCTTGGCCGATTGGCGTAACGCATATAACGAATCAGGCGCACGCTCAACGTTCCGGCGCGCTAAACTGATTGGAGATAGCATTTACGACTTAGCTGCTCCAGTGCCCGACCTGACCCCGTCTCCAGACCGGAATGCCTTCCTGCAAGACGTGGCTACCGTGACCAGAGAGTCGGTTGAATTAGTTGGGGCTATTTTGAACTGATTAAGGCGGCTTGACACGTAATGCTTTTAATGAACGTCGGCAATCTGAAAAATTCCCGACGTTCAATTTATTGATTTTGATAATGAGAAAATGATAGCAACTGGCCGAACTGGAGCATTCAAACCCTGCTTGTGGTTTGGATCGGGTCGTGTACACATTCACCCATAAGATTTGAACCTAAAACCGGTGGCTTGATCACGGCAGGAACATTGCCGCAGCAACACCCAATCCAAGGCATAAACTATCAGCTTTAAAACTCGAAATATCACAATGATGACCATGCCAAAACCACGCACACCGCCGCCGCCTCGACCAGGCTGGAATTACGATACCTACTTCCTGGAGCAGTTGGCTAAGGCCAAGGAACGAAAGCGGTAGCAGTTGTGGGGTGAGGTTTCGTTCCTCATCACCGGCCAAATTCGGAACCAGGAGTTCCGATTTGCCAGTCCATCAAACACCGCTCGTTCCGCTAATTTACTGGCCTTGATCGGCTTTGTATCATCCCGCGTTGATACAGTTACATGGAAACTACCGGAATTCCGGTTATTACCCTGATTTCAAATCAGGCCTTGATAGGTGAAGGAAAATTCTCCCTCTCCTATTTCTGCTTCGAAAGTGATGACACAAGCGATCCAAGTCATTGAAATACAACTCCCTAAACATTAGCGGGATAATTCTCCTGCTCAACTCCAGCCCGCGAATTTGCTAGGTTTCTGTTGAAAGCTGCGCATGGTCATTATGACCATCCCCACCCGCGTCCGTTTTGATGGCGTCGGAATTGCCGACATCATGTAGACGAACGCAAACTTGCTCTCGTGTAATTTAGGCTTGGTATTGCCGGATCCAAGGTGGTCGCGCTTGAAACGCGAACCATTGATTTTATTCAACTCGCCATTATGGCTAGCGCTAGATATTCAATTCGGAAAAGTGGGTAAATTAGCCAAATTTAACCAAATAAGATCAAGTCTCTTTTGATACATCTGGATACTTGAAATGAAAAAAGCTATGAAACGCGCTCAAACGGCGCAAATGGCGGGTGTGTGTTCAAACATGCTGAAGGTGTTGATTGAAACTGATGGATTTCCAAGCCCAATAAAAGTTGGAAAGGCGGACGCTTGGATAGATACCGAGGTGCAGGCTTGGCTTGATGCAAAGATTGCCCAGCGTGATGCTACGCTTGTTGCCGGGGGTGCGCAATGAGTGCGTTAATTGTTGCTGGTGTTGTGATTAATCGTGATTTAGCTGGGCGCTATTGCTTGAATGATTTGCATATAGCGTCTGGCGGAGAAAAACGTCACCAACCATCTGACTGGTTGCGCGTTAAGCAAACCCAAGATTTAATTAAAGAATTAACTCCGGGGATTCCCGGAGTTTCAGAAACTACCGGAATTCCAGTAGAAACCATAGAAGGCAGGAAAGGCGGGACTTATGTAGTCAAGGAATTGGTTTATTCCTACGCCATGTGGATCAGCGCCAAGTTTCATTTGCATGTGATTCGGGCCTACGATGAAATGATTAATCAAAAGGCTCAATTCAAGATACCGCAAACGCTATCAGAGGCATTGCTGCTGGCCGGTACCCTTGCTGCTGAGAAAGAATCACTTCAAGCCGAGATCGAAACCAACAAGCCCAAGGTCAGACTGGCTAACTTGATCGGCGAGTCGTCCAACGCCAGATGTGTTCGCGTGTGGGTAAAGACGATGAAAAACGACAATAACCTGTGCGTCGGCGAGAGGGAAGTATTTAAATTCCTGGTCGATAAAAAATACATCTTCAAGCCGCGCGGCGAGAAAGGCTATTTGCCCTACGCAAACCACGAATCGACGGGTACCGGATACTTCATGACCACGGTGGAAGAAATCAACGGCAAGCCGCGTCGGATGCTCAAGATTACCGGAAAAGGTGTTGCACACCTAACTGCCAGGGTGATTGATCATTTCAATCAGTTGCGGCTGGCAGATTCGGCTCAATGTTTTTGCTCGCCAGTTTTGGCGAGCGAAGGCCGATTAATTCAGTAACGCAAGTTTTGCGTTACCTTTATTTGCAAGGCCTTAGCAGGCTGGTGAAAAACTCGAAAAGCCAAGTAAGCTAAGGCATAGATGAGCCGCCAACTGTTAAAATAGGCTACCTAAATTTGGAGCCTTTCAATGCGCGGACACGATGCCATCCAAAACAACTGGTTCAGCTACATCAACCTGGAAGACCGCATTCCCAAGCAGCATCCGTTGCGCCGTTTACGGCTGTTGGTCGATGGCGTACTGGCCTCGATGGATGCCGTCTTTGCCGCGCGTTACTCGCACACTGGCCGTCCCTCGATTGCCCCCGAAAAACTGCTGCGCGCCTTGCTGTTACAAGTCCTGTATACGGTCCGTAGCGAGCGTCAGTTGATGGAACAACTGGACTACAACCTGTTGTTTCGCTGGTTTGTTGGTTTGGGTATCGACGATGCTGTCTGGGAGCGCAGCGTGTTCAGCGCCAACCGCGAACGCCTGCTGTCCGAAGCCCTGAGTCGCGAATTTTTTGAGCGGGTACTGGCCATAGCCGAATGGCAAAATCTGGTGTCCGACGAACACTTCAGCGTCGACGGTAGCCTCATTGAAGCCTGGGCCTCGCATAAAAGCTTCGTTAAAAAAGACGGCAGCGGCCCGGACAAACCCGCCGGCCGCAATCCCGAGGTCGACTTCAGCGGCGAAAAGCGCAGCAACGCCACCCACCACAGTACGACCGATCCCGAAGCCCGGCTTTACAAGAAAGGCGAATACACCGAGGCCAAACTGCGTTACATCACCCATGCCTTGTCCGAGAATCGCAACGGCCTGATTGTCGATGTCGAAACCACTCAAGCCACCGGCACCGCCGAAATCGAAGCCGCGCAAAACATGATCAAACGCCGCGTGCCCCAAGGCGGCAGCGTCGGTGCCGACAAAGGCTACGACCAAGCGGCGTTCGTCAACGGACTCGAGTCCCGTGACATCAAAGCCCATGTGGCCCGCAAAAAGACCGGCAGTGTCGTCGATGGCCGGACCGCTCGCGGCAAAGGTTACGCCCAAAGTCTCAAGCGCCGCAAAATCGTCGAAGAAGCCTTTGGCTGGGTCAAAACGGTCGGCGGCCTGCGCAAAACCCGTCACATCGGCTTAGCCAAAGTCGCGGGTCAGGCCTTGTTTTGCTTTGCCGCCTACAACCTGACGCGCATGCTCAACCTATTGGTGTTCACGCCGAAACCGGCGTGGAGTGCACCCGCCTAGGGTGAAGTTCGCCTGAAAACCGTCCACAGACGGCTTCAGGCGAATAAAAAGCCCTTGAAACCGGGGCAAAACGCTTGAAACTCGATGTCATGACCGATTTCAACTCGAAAAAATCACTTACATCGTGGGTAAGGGGAAATATCGGCGGGTTTTTCACCAGCCTGTTAGGAAGGTTGCGGAAATACGCGGCATTGGTTGTGATGAGCGCCCTAGTTTTAATCGAGACTGTCTCGATAACGCAAAATTGCTTTATCCATGAATTCAAGAGCTTGAGAAAAGATAACCGAAAATTCGGTCATCAATGAAATTCAATCAGTTAGCCATAAAAAAACCGGCAAAGCCCACCGTATAGGGCTTGCCGGCTTACATCCTTGTTTCATGAGTTGACTGCCAACCAGAGTATTTGGGGGCTCTGGTTAACTGCGCTAAGCTCGCCAACCTAACGCAAGGCCAGTATATCGGCTCGGCTTGGCTGGATCGGGGTGAGTTTTCTTGATTGAAACATCCGCCAATGGCGAAAGTTGGGATTCCCGGCAATGGCGGGGATTTTTCCGGCATCTGGTATTTACTACCAATTACCACCTGTTTCTATTTCGCGTGGTGACTCTATGGTGACTCAAAATAAAAAAGGCCTAGGTGAAAAACACCTAAGCCTTTGATATATATGGAGCTGGCGATGGGACTCGAACCCGCGACCGGCTGATTACAAATCAGCTGCTCTACCAACTGAGCTACACCAGCAATTCATTCGAGCATTATACCTGTAATTTCGAACTTTTCCAGCACTAAGTTCGGTCAACTCGCCGAATGGCAATCACACACCTTGAATACTACTCAGCATGCTGCCGATGTAATTGAGGGTTTCGTGCAGAAACACAATTAATTCATCAAGTTTATCCTGCACAAACACCAGAAAATGACTGTGGTTGAAGTTTTGATCTTGGTAAAAACTCAAACCGTTGTTAATGGTATTGGCCCCCATCAGCAGCATGATGAACGCCGCCGCTTTCAACATTAAACCGCGTAATTTCACACTCATTTTGCCGAAGGCGACGCTGATAAACAGCATCATCGGTAAAGTCCCTGCGCCAAATGCCAACATCAAAGCGCCCCCCTCAAGCAAGGTAGCAGCAGTGGTGGCTTTCACAGCCATCGCAAACGTCAACATACAGGGCATCAAACCATTCAAGAGACCCGCGATAACCGAACCTAGTAGCGGCCCTTTTTGATTCGCCGCAGCATAGCCTTTGCGCAACACTTGCATGGGAATCAAGCGTATCGAGCCCTGCCAAGGTATCCAGCCCAATACACCCAGCGCCAGCACAATGACCACCGCGCCCATCAACATTTGCAAGATACTTTGGATCTTGCCGAACAAGCCGCTGGATACCAGCACCACGCCCAAAGAAGCAGCCAATACGCCGATCAGGGTATACACGGAAATGCGAGCGGCTTGATAGGCAATATAAGGTAGATAACTGCGGCTTTTCCCTGCCCGCATGAAGTAACCGGATACTAGCGCCCCACACATCCCCAGGCAGTGCCCACTACCCAAGAATCCGGCAACGAACGCCAGGGAGTAATCGAATCCCGTGGCCGCAGCCATTTCGGTCATGCCGTGCATGGCATGATCCATACCTTCCATATTGTGTTCCATTTATTTGTTCAATCGAAGTGAATTGACGATGACAGACACCGAGCTCAAGGCCATCGCCGCTGACGCGATCATCGGATTGAGCTTGCCCAACGCCGCCACCGGAATCGCTATGGTGTTGTAACCGAACGCCCAGAATAGATTTTGTTTGATAACGCGGATGGTAAATGCGCTAAGTTCGATAGTGGCGGTGACCTTGCCTATATCACCTTGCACCAGCGTCAGATCCGCTGATTCGATGGCAATGTCCGTACCGCTGCCAACTGCAAAGCCAACATTGGCCGCCGCCAGCGCCGGCGCATCATTGATGCCATCGCCTATCATGCCGACGTTGTGCCCTTCATCCTGCAACTGGCGAATGATTTGCAGCTTTTGCTCGGGCTTGGCATTAGCGACCACATCAACTATGCCGACCGTATCCGCGATGCAATAAGCGGTTCTTTCAGTGTCACCAGTGACCATCATGGTTTTAATACCCAAGTCGTGCAGCCGCGCAATTGCGGCTGCGGCTTCCGGGCGCGGATTGTCGGCAATCGCAAATATGGCCGCTTCCTTGCCGTTGATCGCCATATAAACTGGAGTTTGCCCTTGATCAGCAAAATTATCGGCCTGCTCCACTAATCGACTCACGTCAACTTGCTGATTCTCCAGCCAAGCCCGGTTGCCCAGCAATAATTTATAACCGTCCACCTCGGCGCGAATACCGTGACCGGTTTCGCTATAAAAATAGGCGCAATCCTGTAACTCGACACCCGCGTCGCGGGCATAGGCCACCACGGCTTTGCCGAGAAAATGCTCGGAGTTGTTTTCGGCGGATGCCGCCAACATGATTACCTTGTTTTCAGCCAGACGAGATAATTTATAGACCTTGCTTACCCGGGGTTTGCCCTCGGTGATGGTGCCGGTCTTATCGAAAACAATGGCGTTCAGTTTACTGGCTATTTCCAGACTTTCGCCGTTGCGGATATACACACCCTGCTTGGCGGCCTGGCCGGTGCCGACCATGATGGCCGCCGGCGTCGCCAGACCCAACGCGCAAGGACAAGCAATCAACAAAACGGTGATGGCATTGCCGAAAGCAAACGCAAATGGGGCGCCAGCCAGCAGCCACCCTACCAGCGTTGCACCGGAAATCGCCATCACCGCCGGCACAAACACCGCCGAGATTTTATCGACCTGCTTTTGAATCGGCAGCTTGGCCGCCTGGGCTTGATCGACCATATGCACAATGCCGGCCAGCACGGTGTCCATGCCTATCGCCGTGGCCTTGATATGCAATACGCCATTGCCGTTGACACAACCGCCGATCACGGAGTGACCGACACTTTTCACCACCGGCATGCTTTCGCCGGTGATCATTGCCTCATCAACCGTAGAAAGACCGGATACCACCACGCCGTCGGTGGGAATTTTTTCACCCGGCCTGACCAGCATCACATCGTCGATCTTAATTTCGTCTACATCGATGCTGCGCTCGCTGCCGTCATCTGCCAGTAAAGTCGCGGTTTGCGGTTGCAAATCCACCAATTTCCGGATCGCTTCCCCGGCTTTGCCTCTGGCCCGCTCCTCCAGATAACGCCCCAGCAGCACAAAAGTGATGATGGCTGCGGCTGCTTCGAAATACACATGCCCGCGCCGCCTGAACAGGGACGGAATACTGTAGCCGTAAGCGGAACCCACGCCCAGCGCGATCAAGCTATCCATGTTGGCCGCGCGTTGTTTGGCCAGCCGATACGCCTTGCTGAAAAACTGGCTACCGGTGCCGAATACGACTTGCGTGGTCAGCGCAAACTGCAACCAATGCATCCAGGTTCGGCCGCCCATCATCATGGCTATCGTCACCACGGGTGTGGTTAACAGCCCTGCCCATACAAATCGACGCCGGGCCACGTCAATTCGTTGCAACTCCTTTTCGATAAGCTTCTTCCGCTGCGACAGCGTATCGATGGGCATGGCGCTATATCCCAGTTTTTCGATTTTATCGATCACCTCGGCTTTGCTAATCTGGCCCTGCACCGTAACGGTTTCAGTGGCAAAATTGACGCCGGCTTTTTTAACCCGTTCGTCGCGGTTTAACACCATTTCGATCAACAACGCGCAGGACGCGCAACTCATGCCTTGCACGGCCAAATCAACTTCTTGCAACGGCCCGTCGAAGGCTTTTTTCTTGTCTTTTTTTAACTCAGTCTGCTTTAACGCGATATTGCCCAACACCGCGTCCAACATAATCAGCAAATTTTTCGCCGGCAGACGATTAGAATCGAATTCGATGACTACCGAACCAATTTCAAACACCGAGCGCACACTTTTAATTTCCGGGCGCTTTTTCAGCAGGATTTCCAGGATATAGCCACGCTCCGGGTCGTTAAGCAACACCGGCGTAATGATCCGAATCCGATTTTTTAGCTGATGTCGAACGGAAAAATGCGCGTAATTTAGAGTATCGGTTTCCATGGGCGACTGAGGATTTGATGGACTAGCGAGCCCATCCTATGGAAATCATAGGATGGGCGTTGACAATCTCTACTTGGGCCGGCGCGAACGTACTAATAAGAAAAACATATAAAACACCGCCATCCACTCGTAACGATGCACGATGGGTTTGACCAGCCACTCCTGCGTGATGCGGGTCCAGTGGGTTTTGATCAAATACAAGACCAGCACATCGTTCAAAAAATCTATCGTGGCTTTTTCGGGATCTTTAAACAGGGCTTTCGGGCCTTTGGTACTGACTTTGCCGATAATTTTGGCCGCCTGTACCGTTTCCTTGCCGGCTTGATATTTATCACTGAACCAGCCACCAATCCGGGTGCCTTTCAAGCGCTTTTTAATGCCGAGAACAGACTTTTTAGCCTTCTCCGCTAGCGGCTTACTGTCGAAATAACCTTGCTGTTCCAGTTCGGCAAGAATTTGAAACAGCTGTGCCGCCAAACTGGTAAAGCCACAGACAGCCCCATCGTATCGGATTGATAATTTACCCTGCCCGCGATAAAGGTTCACTGATTGGACGCCATTAATTGCGGCAAGCTTGGTGCTGATTAAGTTCGCCGCAGTCGGTTGACAAGCTTGCGCGGGCACCTGAAAACGCACATGACCGTCATGGCGGTAACGTAGTACAAATTCTTTTTGGATAGCCATAGTCAACAGGGAAAAGTAAAACGGGCGGTCCTGCCATGGCAACGACCACCCGTTTCAAGTTACAGCCAAATGTCCAAGAATCGAACGGGATTAATTGCCTTCTTTCGCTTCGGCAACGATGTCTTCGAGGTTTTCTTTTTGATGCAATACAAAATCCTTGCCGGCATCAATCGTTTTTGTGGCGCTGGAAATAATTTCCTTTCTGTATTTGTACACAAAATAGCCCGCCACCATGCCTGCACCGAACACCAACAGAGGGTGTTTCGCTAATTTAGTCATCAATTTTCCTCCAGTGTTTACAGTTGCAGTGGCTAGTGTACCAGCCACCACCTGCTTAGTCATGGATGAATCGTTCGAGCTCTTCTTTGGGTTGTGAACATGTGCCATATGCGTCCTCGTTGCTGGTTAAGACTGGGGCTGGGTTGAATCGTCGGCGTCTTCAGGTAAAACCTGTGCCTCGTGCAACATTTGATAGATTCCCTTGCAGCCCTCGCAACAAAAGCGCTTGTCGCCTTGCAGGGTTTTTAATCTAAACCCTTCCACTTCAACAGCTAGCCCGCAAAGATCGCAGCTTTTCTTATTATCATCCATTGTTACACGAACTCACTTATTACCTGTGCACATGTGCGGATTATAGCGCCTAAATAACCTTGGTAAACACGGCACGAGCAAAACACAATCAAGCGCAGACAAGGCCAGCGCAAGCAGGAAATGATCGATCACTCTGAAGCTGACCAATCAATACATCCGCTGAGGTAGCGACTGCGATCATCGTTTGCCGTGCGCCGCTCGGCTGGATGCCTTCATCAAAGCAATTCTCAGTGCGCCAGTCAAACTCGCGCTCAAACCAAGGCGCATCGCCAAAGCTGGCACCAAAATCATCGAGGCCACCGCCAAACCTGCCCCCAACATCAAGCCGGCTGTATTGATTTGCTGTGCCACGACTTCTTGATTTACAACGATTAATTCTTGAGCCATTTAGATACCTCACGCAGAATAAATTTAAAATCCACCGGAGCTAAACAGCATAAAGAATGCCAAAATATAATCGTTTGATTATATTGACTAAAAGTAAATGCCTTATAAAAAACCAGAAAAAACAAGGGAAATGCCTCGTTATTTTTAAGTTATTTAACATAGTTTTTGCAAAAGGCATTCAAAAAAAATCCCCAGCCTTGTATCTGAATACGATACAAAAAACTGGGGATTTATTGACTCTCTAGCGCCCGCAACGAGCAAACATTAGAGTGCCGGAACTACTCCTGATCCAGACCAAACGCTTTGTGTAACGCACGCACCGCCAGCTCCAGGTACTTCTCGTCAACCACCACGGAAATCTTGATTTCGGATGTCGAGATCATTTGGATATTGATACCCTCGTCGGCCAGCACTTTAAACATCGTGCTGGCAATACCGGCATGCGAGCGCATACCAACGCCGACAATCGACACTTTGACGATACTGTTATCGCCAATCACCGTGGTATTGCCGCCCAGGTCGGCGCGCAAACCTTCCAACACTTTCTGTGCGCGGGCAAAGTCGTTGCGATTCACCGTAAAGGTGAAATCGGTCGTGCCATGTGCGGAAATGTTCTGCACAATCATATCCACTTCAATATTCTCGGCGGCGATCGGTCCCAGGATTTTCGACGCCACGCCCGGCAGATCAGGCACGCCGGTCAAGGTCAGCTTGGCCTCGTCCCGGTTAAACGCGATGCCTGAAATTAACGCTCTTTCCATTTCTGATTCCTCATAGGTAATTAGGGTGCCGTTGCCTTCCATAAACGAAGACAACACGCGCAATTTGACGTTGTATTTGCCGGCGAATTCGACCGAGCGAATTTGCAAGACTTTGGAACCTAGGCTGGCCATTTCCAGCATTTCTTCAAAAGTAATGCGATCCAATCGGCGAGCTTTTGGCACCACGCGCGGGTCGGTCGTATACACGCCGTCCACGTCGGTATAGATATGGCATTCGTCTGCTTTCAAGGCCGCCGCCAAAGCTACGCCAGTGGTATCCGAGCCGCCGCGACCCAAGGTCGTGATGTTGCCGTGCTCGTCCACGCCCTGGAATCCGGCCACCACCACCACTCGACCAGCGTCCAAGTCGGCACGCATATTAGCTTCGTCGATTTCCCGAATCCGCGCCTTGGTATGCGCGCTATCGGTAAGTATCCGCACTTGCGCGCCGGTATAGGATCGCGCCTCGCAACCCAGCTGATGCAAGGCCATCGATAGCAAAGCGATGGTGACTTGCTCGCCGGTGGACAGCAACACGTCCAACTCCCGGTCGGTCGGCTGCGGCTGCAACTCTTTCGCCAAGGCCACGAGGCGATTGGTTTCGCCGCTCATCGCGGACACCACCACCACAATCTGCTCGCCCGCATCGCGGGCTTTTTTTACTTTCTCGGCGACCGCCTTGATACGTTCCACCGTACCAACGGAAGTGCCGCCAAATTTATAGACGTACAATGCCATGTTTTTATTGACCTTCTAGGCTTTTATTACTCCCTCACCGTGCTGGAGAGGGTTGGGGTGAGGAAAATCGAATGCGATCTCTTCATTAAGATCTTGCTTACTTGACAATTTATTGTTTGATGTCGCTAACATAACGGCCAATTTTAACGCGAGATACCTATTTATCCGATGCAAAATTATCCGCCGTCATCGGTTGGTAAAAAGAACGCGTCAAAGCCGAGTGCGTCAAGCCCCATTCGCAACTGCTTGTCGCCCGTCCATAACAAGCCGCCCATTTCAATGGTCAGCGCAACAAACAACAAATCCTTAGCGTCCACATCTTTCACCAATGCCCATGCTTTTTGTAAAGCTTCGGCCGAGATACTATTTTCGTCAAAGAAATCAATATGTCGGATCAATTCATAAAGCAGCTCTAGGACTTCATCTTCGGAGTGTTTGCTGACCGCACAGATTTTTTCCTTGTATTTGAACAGTTCGACAAACCCATATTTTGGCATCAATAAAGGCTGCTCCGAGCGCAACAATAATGTGGCTATTTTGGAGTTTTTATTCACCAATGCCGAAAACACGATATTGGTGTCGACAATCACCGGTTTCATTTAATTTTTGCCAGAAACCTTTCTTGATTCTCCTGCCACCAATTTTCTTTCAGTTCATTATCAAGCAAGCTTGCATCATCATCTGTCATTTGGCTTTTGGAAATCAGCTCTTTAACTCGCAGCATTTCGATCAATCTTGTTAATTCATGGGCCGATAGAAACTCTTTGGAGAAACTTAAATTGACTGTTTTGTCTGTGGTTTGGTAAGTCAACATGGTTAGGGCCTCTGAATTAAATAATGTGTCGCTATCGCGACGGATTATTTTAATGTCGGTTCTCGGACCGACAGCCGAGATACTTTTCTTTGCTTGTCCAAAGAAAAGTATCCAAAAGAAAAGACACCCGGACGCCGCTTGTTCCCTGCGCTCCTCGCTTTCGACGGGGGTTGCCGAAAGGGGCTTCCTGCCCCTTCGTCAACGCGATGCATCCCTGCATCGCCCCTATCGAGCTAATCCCGCCAAAAGCTCCGGTGCTCGGCGCGGCATACGGGACGGAACCGTCTCAAAATCCTAGTATTCGATAAATTTGTTGCTCGTCTGCTGCTCCCTAAGCCAAAGTTTGAGAATGAGCAAAAGCTACACTGCTAACATTATTAATTATGTTTAACGGTATCTTCCGAATTTTGAATATATGATGCAATTTTAGTTTTTGTCTTTGCATCTTTGAAAAATCGATTAAATGAAAAAGATTCATCTTTATTTTGCTCAGTCTCGACAACATCACCTACATATCGAATAGCATCAGGAACAATATCTTTTGCATGATCGAAGTCTAGCCTATCAATTTGACGGCAATCACTTAATTGGCCTACAGCAAAAAGCACATGATATGCACCATCTATTAAATACAAATTACTTTTATCAAATTGTGATTGACTTCTTATGCTGGTCTGTAATGCCTTCTTCTTGGCTTCAATAACATTTAATACTTTTAATGCACAGAAAAGCTCGTCAGCAAGCAGATCATCAGTGAATACCTGATCATACAAATCTGAAAATATTCTTCCCCTGTCTTTTTTGGCGACTTCCGGTAATTCTAGGCTATACGCCAAATGCGCTTGCCCCGAAGACAATGCATCGATTCTCAAATTTCGTGGTTTATCACTATGTTGATTGAGTTTTCTTTCATAAAAAAGCTCCATGCCCTCAAACGCTTCTTCGAGCTTTTTCTGAATATCATCATTTGATCGCAAATCCCTGCTTTTGATAGGTGTTTGGCTATTTGTTGATTCAGCGATTGCTAGACTAACCGGCTGAGACTTTGTTTCTATAATTCTAAGAAGAACAAGAACATCTTCAATTTTTTCTGGGGCCATCTTACTTGCTTCGAATAACGCATTAGAAGTTTGGCCACCATTAACTATCTGAATGTTTTGCAGTTCTACTATTGGCGCTCGTTTACCTTTTGGATAAGAAAATGAATCACAGGTTATTGTTATTCCGTTGTTTAGATACCAAAACAATGGATTATCATCCGATATAGCTGTTTCTATTATTTTTTCGATTAATTTTATTGGTTCTGGTTAAATAAACCCTTACATTATCGTTAAATATTTCTTTGCGGACTGAACCTGGTTCGTCAGGATCAGCAATAACCCTAACAATTTCAGAAGCCTCTACTGTACAAATTAAACCACGAATACTCCCATCAGTCCTATCAAAATAATCTTTATCAACAATTTGAATTTGGTCATTTATTCTTGTTGTTTTTTTATCAATAAAGAGCTCAACAATTGTGTCAAGACTATGATGATTGACATTAAAGTATTCCTGATTACCCATAAGCCTCAGCCAATTTGAGCAAACGCGCAGGCATGGGCGGAGTATTGGCGGCCGCGACGAGAAACCTGGGCATCATGGCTTGCAGATCGAACCGGCGATTAAAGCGATAACAAAACTCGGCTAGATAACGTGGCAAGTGTTTGGGATTGATGGCATGGTACGTACCGTTAATCGAGCGCTTCACATTACCGATCATGGTGTTGACCCACGCGAACTCTTCTTTAGTCACGCTGTCCGGTCCGCCGCCGGTCACAATGCTGTAATGGTGGCAACCCCGATCAAGCACGGCGGAAAAACAGGCCAGACCGTCCGAGTAAACCAGGCTACCCGGCTCAAGATGTTTACCGGCCCAGCGTTTGATTTCGCTGGAACGAAAGCCTTTGACGACGTTCAAGTTCATAGCGATGGGATGATGCGCTTCGTTCAGTGCCACCGCCGCCACAAACGGCGTCTTGTTTTCCGAGCCTCGCCCGCGCTTTCCGCCGCGATGTTCACCACCCCAATAGACGTCATCCAGTTGAATGATGCCGATCAACGGTCTGCGGTCATCCCGTTCTTTCATGGCTTGCATGATCTTGTGCTTGAGACTCCAGGCGGTGTTGTAGCTCACGCCGATTTGACGCATCAAGGCCAAAGCCGACACGGCCGATTTGGCTTGTGTCAGCAAGTGGATTGCCAGAAACCACACCGTCAGCGGCAGTTTGGTGTGTTCAAACAGTGTCCCGCTAGTCAGCGACGTTTGATGATGACAGGTCGTACATTGATAGAGATGACGGAGCTTTACCACGCTATAACGACCGCCACCACAACGTGGACATTGAAAACCCGAGGGCCATCGCGCCTGAAATAGGCCTTCGGCGCATTGGCTCTCGGTACTGTAGCGCTTCAGGAAATCCATCAAACTGAAGCCTTTTTGAAATTGGACCGGGTTCTTTTTCATGGCACGATCTCCAGTCAGGTTAGGGCTTTCATTGGACTTGCAGGAGGCCTCAAAGTTGCTGAGGTTTATGGGTAATCAGGAAAGTATTTGAACTTACAGAGGGCTGCGTCAGCTCTCGCCATTTCTCCGGGTTCCATTATATTGGTATTGCCGCAGAAATGTACTTCTATGCTTGGATTTTTTTTATCAAGGGCAGCCCAAATTTCTTTAACTTTATTCCATAAAATCGGATTGCATGATTGTTCTAATGACTTATTTAAATCCAAGACATCATCAAAAAACGAAACTAATTTATCTATCTCACCGCTAGGAAAATTTTTTTTCGTATTTTCGTAAGTATTTACGTATTTAAATTGAAAAACATGAATAGCGTTCCGACCATCTCTATCATCTATAAATATAGCATCAACACCTCTATCCTTTGAGCCATCCGTAATGGAGTCTTCCGCTTCTTCATCCGATACATTGAGTAGACTCGCAACCATGAGGATCGGAAACGCCTTTTGCTCTGTATCTATACCATTTTCTACATCGATGTAGGCTTTTACTTTATGTTCTAAAGTATTCCAATCTAGCAAGTTTGCCATTGGTATCTCAAAAAAGTCGATCAAACAAAAAATCTGTGGGAGTGAGCCTTCCCGTTTGCCGCGCCGAGCACCGGAGCTATTGGCGGGAATAGCCCGAAGGGGCGATGCAGGGATGCATCGCGTTGACGAAGGGGCAGGAAGCCCCTTTCGTCACCCCCCCGGCAAAAGCGAGGAGCGCAGGGAATAAGCGGCGTCCGGGTATCTTTTCTTTTGGATACTTTTCTTTGGACAAGCACAAATTCGTCTGGAACGAATTTGAACAGCCGATAGGCTGGCCCGCAGGGCGAAAACCAGGGATGGTTTTCGTAGCGAAAGTATCTCGGTTGTCGGTCCGAGAACCGACGTTAAAATAATCCGTCGCCATAGCGACACAACCAAACCAATAGCCTATTTACCACTCAATTTCTTGATAATCGTTTTGGCCAAATAATCGTTAATTTCATTATGCCTCGGCACAGCCTGAGATTGCCGCGTTTCTTCGTTGGTATACCAATCGTGGTTGCCACCGTTCCTAGATAATCGACAACCCATTTCTTCAAGAATTTTTAGCAAATCCCGTCTTTTCATCAGGCGACCTGCAAAGTCTCCACTTTACGAATAAAAGGAATCTCCTGCGTTTCAAAGTCCTTAAACAAATCCAACAAGTTTTCCTGCAATTCTTGCTTGGATTCGCCTTGCGTCAAATAATCGGGATATTCATTCAGAAAACCCAAGTAGAAATCGCCGTCTTTCCAGCAAGTATATTCAACCGTTTTCATTGTCATCTCCCAACAAAAGCTTTACGGTAGACGATAACCACCACCGTAACGATTAACTCAGCCGATCCCTCACCCAATCCGGCACTGCCGCCAACGCCGCAGGCAATCCCGCAGGATCGTTGCCGCCTGCCTGCGCCATATCCGGCCGGCCACCGCCTTTGCCGCCGACTTGGGTAGCGACGAAATTGACCAGTTCGCCGGCTTTGACCTTGTCCATAGCATCTTTGGATACGCTGGCGATCAGACTGACTTTATCGCCGCTAACCGCCGCCAAAACCAATGCGGCGCTGCCGAGCTTGTTTTTCAGTTGATCGGCCAAATCGCGCAAGGCTTTCGGATCGACATCGTCGAGTTTTACGGCCAGCACTTTCACGCCGTTGACATCGACCGCTTGGCTGGTCATTTCATCGCCAGCCGAGCTAGCTAGTTTGGCTTTGAGTTTTTCCAGCTCTTTTTCCAGGCCGCGAGTTTTTTCCATCAGCTGATGGACTTTGTCGGCGGCTTTGTCCGGTGCGGCTTTCAGCAAACCGGCGATGCTGAGCAGGGCTTTTTCGCGCTGGTCGATCCAATCCAAGGCGCCTTGACCGGTCACAGCTTCCAGACGTCTGACGCCGGCCGCGACGCCGGTTTCGCCGATGATTTTGAACAAGCCGATGTCGCCGGTACGTTGCACGTGCGTGCCGCCGCAAAGCTCGGTGGAAAACTCGCCCATCGTCAATACCCGCACTTCGTCGCCGTATTTCTCGCCGAACAAGGCCATCGCGCCGGCTTTCACCGCATCGTCCTTGGCCATGATTTCGGCGGCGACCGCGTTGTTTAAACGAATCTGTTCGTTGACCAAGCGTTCGACGGTGGCAATTTCCGCTGGCGTCATCGGTTCGAAATGCGAAAAGTCGAAACGCAAGCGCTCGGAATTGACCTGCGAACCTTTTTGCTGAACATGCTCGCCCAAGGTCGCTCGCAGCGCGGCGTGCAATAAGTGAGTCGCCGAGTGATTGCGTTCGGTCGCTTTGCGGATTTCGGCGTCGACGCTGACTTCACAGGCTTGGCCTTCGCTGAGCGTGCCGCGCAACACTTTACCTTTGTGCAAGAACAATTTACCGCCCTGCTTCTGGGTATCATGAACCTCGAACAGCGCATCGCCGCATTCGATTCGGCCGGTATCGCCCACTTGGCCGCCGGACTCGGCATAGAACGGGGTTTGATCCAAAATCACCACACCTTCGTCGCCGGCTTCCAAAGCTTCGACCGGCTGGCCTTGCTTGAATAAGCCCAGAATCTGCACCGAGCCGTCCAGATGAAAATAACCGGTAAACTCGGTGCTGCTGTCGTGTTTGATGTCTTGATCGTAATCAGCGGCGAAACTACCGCCAGCCCGCGCTCGATCACGCTGCGCCGCCATTTCCACTTCGAAACCGGCGTGATCGACGCTGAGCTTATGTTCGCGGGCAAAGTCGGCGGTCAAATCCACCGGGAAGCCGTAGGTGTCGTACAACAAGAACACCACATCGCCGGGGATGACATGGCCGTCCATTTTGGCGACGCAGGCTTCCAAAATTTTCATGCCCTGTTCGAGGGTTTCCGCAAAACGTTCTTCTTCTTTTTTCAGTATCCGCTCGACTTGTGCCTGGGCATTCGCTAGTTCTGGATAAGCATCCCCCATTTCCGCCACTAGCGGCGCGACCAGTTTGTAGAAGAAGGTATCCTGAATACCCAAGCGGTAACCGTGACGAATCGCCCGACGGATAATTCGGCGCAACACGTAACCGCGACCTTCATTCGACGGCAACACACCGTCAGCGACCATGAAAGCGCAGGAGCGGATGTGATCGGCGATGACCCGCAAGGAGCTATTCGCCAAGTCGGTGGTGCCTGCCAGTTGCGCGGCGACTTTTAACAGGTTTTGGAACAGATCGATTTCGTAGTTGCTGTGCACGCCTTGCATTACCGCCGAAATCCGCTCCAGGCCCATGCCGGTATCGACCGATGGCGCCGGCAGCGGCGTCAGGTTGCCGTCCTTGTCCCGGTCGTATTGCATGAACACCAAGTTCCAGATTTCGATGTAGCGATCACCGTCTTCGTCCGGACTGCCGGGAGGGCCGCCGGCCACGTGTTCGCCGTGATCGTAGAAAATTTCGGTGCAAGGACCACACGGACCGACATCGCCCATCGACCAGAAATTGTCCTTGGCGCCGATGCGCGAGAAGCGTTTCGGATCGTGTTTGACGTCTTCCAGCCAGATTGCTTCGGCTTCGGAATCCTCATCAAACACCGTTACCCAAAGTTTTTCCTTGGGAATGCCCAACTCCTTAGTCAAAAAATCCCAAGCAAAATGAATGGCATCGCGCTTGAAATAATCGCCGAAACTGAAATTACCGAGCATCTCGAAAAAGGTGTGATGGCGCGCGGTATAACCGACGTTTTCCAAATCGTTATGCTTGCCGCCGGCCCGCACGCAGCGTTGACTGGTGGCAGCGCGGGTGAAGTCAAGCTTTTCCCGCCCCAGAAATACATCCTTGAACTGCACCATCCCAGCATTGGTAAACAACAGGGTGGGATCGTTGCCCGGCACCAGCGAACTGGAGGGACGCACGGCATGGCCGTGTTGGCGAAAGAATTCCAAAAAGGCGGCCCGCAATTCGGCGCTGGTCATTTTTTTCATTGTGGTTACTTCGGTTGATTTGATTCTTCAGAAAGTAAATTTACGTTGCATATGCTGATGATAAGAGCTCATCTATAGGACTTTCAATCGTTTAACAAATTCGCCAGCGTTTCATGCAATGCTGGCAAAGATGATTCGATGGTATTCCAAACCGTTAAATCGTTAACCGACGCATATCCGTGAATCAATAGATTGCGAAAAGCCACAATTTGCGGCAAATCCGGAATGCGTTCGGCCCAAGCAGGTTCTATTTTGCATAACTGGTTTAAAGCTTCGCCAATAATCTCAAATTGGCGCTCCACAGCAGAGCGTAATAAACGGTCTGATCTGTAATCCGTAACAGTTTTATCGGCAACAAATTCCAGAATCGCTTCAGCAGCGAAATGAGCGTCCCACAGAAAGACTCGAGGATCACGCTGCATAAACCAATTCGCGACTTTGTTCTATGCTGGCTAGCAAATAAGGGTTTTGCAATGCCGCAGCCTCCGCTAAATCCACATGCCGCCCAATTAGGTTCTCCAGTTCTTGCCGTAGGGCAAAAAATACCTGCAACGAAGACGCCTGACCGTCCTCGGCAAATTCGACTAAAAAGTCCGCATCGCTGTGTTCCAAATCGAAGTCGGTAGCCCGTGCGGCCGAGCCAAAGATCTCCAGACGCTTAACCCGATAGCGCCTGCATAGGTCGGCGATTGCAGATTTATTTTGCTGAATCAGAGGATGCATGAATAGCTGTTAGCTTCGATTTGCTTGAACTTTATCAACTATTTCTCCGAATACACTTCGCTATTCGGAGCTACGAGCTGGAAATGCAATTTCATAAATATTCTGTGTCACAAGGCAAGCGCACACGGCTGCTGCAATTATCCCAGCGCAAACAATTGGCGAAAATTTGAATATTTGCTGTGATTCCATAGCCGCTAAGTAAATATTCATTGAAAACATGCCTACTAGAGATCCTATAAAAAATCTCTTATAAATGGGTAGATTTGCTGTTGTCTGCTTCTTGAGATACAACCAATACAAAAATCCCGCGACACACGCTGGAATTCCTCCAGCATATAATCCAAATAACTCAGGAATGACGATAGTTTGGAATAAATACGTAAAAATATCACCAACAAACGAAGAATTAAATTTCGTAAGTGAATTCATCAAAAAGCCAAAAACCCAATAGCCAATAAAAGGCCCAAGTAAACTGAAGATTAAAAAAATTCTAATCATACTTAATGCCCTAAGTAACGGATGTCACATCAATAACCAGCTCTATTCAATTTAATTTTCAACTCCACAAACAAGCGCTTAATCATCTCGCCGCTAAAACCCCGTTGTTGCAGGAAGCGACTGCGCTTCAACCATTCGTTTTGAGTCAGCGATTTGTCGTCGTCGTATTTACGCGAATACACATCCAGCAGCACATTTTGCCAGCCGCCCTGCTCCTCGGCTTGCGCATCCAGATCGGCGTCGTTGATACCGCGTTGTTGCAGTTCATAGCGAATTCGCATCGGACCATAGCCATTCTGGATACGTTGTCGGACATAGGCTTCGGCATAGCGTGCATCGTTTTGCCAGTTCTGCTCGGCCATCCCATCGATAACCGGTTCAACTTCGTCGCGGTCAAAACCGCGCAAGGCCAGTTTATCCAGCAGTTCCCGGCGGCTATGTTCGCGCCGGGCCAACAACCTCAGGCAAATGGCTTCGATCTGTTGGCGGCGCTCAATCGCCGTCGACAAACTCGGCGTCGTCGTCTTCACTGACTGCCGCCGGCGCGCTCGCTAATTTGGCAAAGGCTTTTTCGCGGATGGCCTTTTCCAGTTCTGCCGCTTTGTCCGGGTTATCGCGCAAAAACTGCTTGGCGTTATCCTTGCCCTGGCCAATTTTCTCGTTGTTGTAGGCATACCAGGAACCGGACTTTTGGACGAAGCCAAATTCCACACCTAAATCCACCAGTTCGCCGAAGAAGGACACGCCTTCGCCATACAGAATTTCGAAATCGGCTTGCTTGAACGGCGGCGCCACTTTGTTTTTGACCACTTTGACGCGGGTCTCGTTACCGATCACCTCGTCGCCTTTCTTGATCGCGCCGATGCGGCGAATATCCAGACGCACCGAGGCATAAAACTTCAGCGCATTACCGCCGGTAGTGGTTTCCGGGTTGCCAAACATCACCCCAATTTTCATCCGCAACTGGTTGATGAAAATCACCAAGGTGTTCGAGCGTTTGATATTGGCGGTCAGTTTGCGCAAGGCTTGCGACATCAAGCGCGCTTGCAAACCCATGTGCGAGTCGCCCATATCGCCTTCGATTTCGGCCTTGGGTGTTAAAGCGGCCACCGAGTCGACCACCACGATGTCGACCGCGCCGGAGCGCACCAGCATATCGGTAATCTCCAGGGCTTGTTCGCCGGTATCCGGCTGCGAAACCAACAAATCGTCGATATTGACGCCGATCTTTTGCGCATAGATCGGATCCAGCGCGTGTTCGGCATCGACGAATGCCGCCGTGCCGCCCAACTTTTGCATCTGGGCGATGGTTTGCAGCGTCAAGGTGGTTTTACCGGACGACTCCGGTCCGTAAATTTCGATAATCCGGCCGCGCGGCAAACCGCCGACACCCAGCGCAATATCCAAGGACAGCGAGCCGGTCGATACGACTTCGATGTCGCGGCTGGCGGCGACATCGCCCATCCGCATCACGGAGCCCTTGCCGAATTGTTTTTCGATCTGCATCAACGCGGCGCCCAGCGCCTTTTTCTTGTTTTCGTCCATTTTGGTACCTGCTGTTGTCTGGCCGGTGAAAGCCGCGCATTATCCCATAGACCCTGGCTGTGAAACAGTTTTAATCGTTCTGCAAAGCCTAGAAAAAACCGGCAGCAAGTTGCGGGTTGAAAGGAAAATACAAGTGCAGGTAAGAGGCTTGCAGCGAGCCACTACGAAAAAATCCTTCGCCGTGGCCAAAGCTACGTTGCGCCGTGGAGATAGCACACGGCTCCAGCGTGGTTTCCAGCTTGGAAAAATGAAAGCTGTGACCGCGAATCTCGCCCTGCGCCAGTTGCAGGCTATGCATGCCCAAATTGACCAAACGGGTTTGCATGACTGCGCTGCCAGGTAACAAGCCCACCATCGCCGCTCGCTGGCCTTCTTTGTCCGCCAGACTATCCAGCAAATACAAGAAGCCGCCGCATTCGGCATAGATGGCTTTGCCGGCTTGATGATGCGCGGTTAAAGCCTGCTTCATCGCCAAGTTGTCGGCTAAAGCTTGCAGATGCAGTTCCGGGTAGCCGCCCGGCAAGTAAACGCTATCGGCCTCTGGCAAGGCACTATCAGCCAGTGGCGAGAAAAATACCAGTTCGGCCCCCATCGCTTGCAGACAATTCAGGTTGGCTTGATAGATAAATGAAAACGCCGCATCTCGCGCCACCGCGATGCGTTTACCCTGCAACAAGCGTGGCGGCGGATCGGTGGAAACGGCGGCAAAGGCGACTGGCTCGGGTAACACACAGGGCGTAAAGCTATTCAATAATTCCGCGGCCCGCGCCAACCGGGTATCCAGATCACCGATTTCGTAGGCCTGCAGCAACCCCAAATGCCGGGAAGGTAAGCCGACTGCCTCGTCTCGACTCATCGCCGCCAACAAGGGCATGCCGGCTGGCAAGGCTTCTCGCAGCATCCTGGCGTGACCCGCGCTACCGACTTTATTGGCGATCACGCCCGCGAACGCCAAATCCGGCCGATAGTTCGCCAAACCGAATGCGACCGCGGCAAAGGTTTGCGCCATGCCCTGGGCGTCGATCACCGCAGCCACCGGCACCGCCAAAGCTTGGGCCAGATCAGCACTACTGCTGTCGCCATCGAATAAACCCATCACGCCTTCAATCAAGATCAGATCGGCTTCGCCGGCGGCGCGGTACAGCAATTCGCGACAATGCGCCTCGCCCATCATCCATAAATCCAGTTGATAAACCGGCTGGCCGCTGGCGTAAGCCAAAATCTGCGGATCGATGAAATCCGGGCCGGTCTTGAATACCCGAACCCGACGGCCTTGCTGTCTATGATAGTAAGCCAGCGCGGCGGTGACGGTGGTTTTGCCTTGCCCGGAAGCCGGGGCGCTGATTAACATGGCCGGACAACTGCGCGGGTTGGTCGTCATGGATGAAACGGGAGAAACAGTCAAAACATCAGTCCTTTCGGTAAAACCACATTTGATAAACACTCATTAATATTTGGACGCCCATCGATAAGCCCATCAACGCACCGCTAAGCACTACCACATAGGCAAATTCGGAAATATGCTTGGTGACAAACCAGGACACCACGTCCAATAGCATTGCAAAAAACGGAATCACCAGCGCCACCCGCTTGACGTAGATATTCATATCGCAGAGCAGAAAAATTTTGCCAATGAAAAACAGGATGAAGGCAATGCCGAATAAATGAATATGCGACACCCTGACCAGCGCCGGCGTCGACGCCCCGCCTTTATGCGCCACTTCCGCGACACCTTCGTAATGCGTCAGATTGGGCAGGCTCGGGTTGGCGGCCGGGTTATGACAGTGGATGCAATCGCGGTTCAAAATCGGCGCGATCTGTTGCTCGTAAGCCGGTTGCTCCGCGCCATCCTGAATCCATTTCAAGATCACTTCCTTATCGCTTTTGTATTTCAGATTCGGCTCCATGATGCCGTTGACTGCCGCGCCAAGCCTAGATTGAGTGGTCGAACCGTGGTACATGATGACAATGTCGTCTATCGACAGACCGCGCTTACCATCGCGGCCCTGATGGGTGTAATACAAATTCACGAGGGCCATCAAATAGCCGAGACCTATGGTCAACAGGAACACGGTGTTTAATATTTTCTCACTGGTGGAAATATCTCGAAAACGGCGATATTGCTTCGGCATAGGCAATTAAGAAAAAGGCAAAGTGGGCACGATCCATGGCGCTAGACTGGTGCTGCGGAAGCTTCTGACAAGCCAAATCGGCTCCCCAGCGGCTCAATGGCATCAAACTGCTTTTAGAATAATCGATATGTAAATATTGATCTATGCCAAGTTCGCGGAAAAATCCTACCGGCGATTTTTATTTTTATCGGATAATCGACCATGGTTAAGCGCCAAGAGTGCTTCAAGCTCTCAGAACAGCACGTTCTGGTTTTGAATGAATTTTTCCAACGTCCACCTTTTGCTAATACCGCAAAAACAACGATGAAACCATCCCCAGCGCTTTAAGTCATTGGGGGATCCAACACAGCAGGAGAACATATGCGTACTTTATTACTTTCCTTACTTGCCGCTACCACCTTTTACAGCAGCTTATCAACCGCTCAAGCCCAAGATTCCGCTAGCGTGGCAATCCCGGATAAAGTCAGGGCCAATATTTTGAAACGACACCCGCAAGCGCAGGACCTGAAAGCGACTCAGGAAACCCACTTTGGTCAACAGCTACTGGAAGTCAGCTTTAAGGATACGGAAGACGAATTGAAGCATGAGTTATTTAGAACCGACGGCGCGTTGTTTGCGAACGAAATCCTGCTGGACAACGGTCTAGAAATATCACCTGACGTGACCAAAGTGCTGGCCGATAACTTCCCCGGCTATAAGCTGCATAAGGCGGAATTGGTGATTAATCCGAACGGCGTGGGCGAAGAATACGAATTGTTTATTGAGGTGGGTGGCAGCAAATGGAAGGTGGCGGTCAACGACAAGGGCAAAATCACGGATAAAGATGCTTATTAATGACTGTCTCCCCAGGCACTTAATGCTAAGAATCTCAGAATTTCCTGCCTGTTAATCGGACACTTAAATGTCCCTGCTCCGTCATTCCCGCGTAAGCGGGAATCCATCTTGAAAACTCGGCCTTAGCATAAGCGTGAGTGACTTTATTGAGGGCCGGTTTAATAAATCCGGCCATACTTGAGTGGTTTTCTTATTGCTTGAGAATGTCCTGAATTTTGCCCAATAGCTTTGCCCGTATAGACACTAAGGGAGCGAGGACGGGTAAAGCGCGTCGCTAGCCGTTTACTCTGACGCCTGGATTCGAACCCCAAGTTTCAGGAAATTCCCTATTTTCCGCCCCACCTCGCTAGTCTTACAATATTGGTATGACTCAAAATAATTCTTCCGTCAGCAAACTGTTTCCCGGGTTTTCAGACGCCGATAGCTTACAGATAAGCCAAGCGCTGAAGCTGGTCGAGCAACTTTCGGCAAACTGCAAGGACACTCTCCGCCCCAAAGGCGTCGATGTCGCCTCGATTTTAATGAGTGTGCATATCGATCTGGAAACTATTCTGGCGGCGCTGCTCAGCGATTCACGTGTTGCCGGGAAACTCATCGACTCGACAATACGCGAGCAATTCGGACCGGTAGTCGCCGACTTGGTTAAAGACGTGAGCTGGTTGAATAATGTCAGCATTTACAGTACCGACATGGCAAACCAGCCCAATCAAGCCGAGATATTGCGACGCATGCTGCTGGCAATGACCCATGACGTGCGGGCGGTGCTGATTAAATTGGCTTTCCGTATCCAACGGCTGCGCGGACTACAGCACGAGCAAGACAATATCCGCCGCTTTATTGCCAGGGAAACCCTGGATATTTATGCGCCACTCGCCAATCGCCTGGGTATTAATCAATTCAAATGGGAATTGGAAGACCTGGCGTTTCGTTATGCCGATCCTGAGCATTACCGCTTTGTCACCGACTCATTGGCTGTCAATCGGGAACAACGCCAAGCCTTTATTGAGCGGTTTTTAGCGGCACTTCAAGACCGCCTAAACCAGGAAGGCATACAGGCCAAGGTCTACGGTAGGCCCAAGCATATCTATAGCATCTGGAACAAGATGCGCCGCAAGCAACTGGCGATAAACGAACTGTACGACTTATTGGCAGTGCGCGTGGTGGTGGACAGTTTGTCGGCCTGCTACATGGTGCTAGGCTTGGCGCACAGCCATTGGCAGCATATTCCGCGGGAATTCGACGATTACATCGCCAACCCTAAGGAAAACGGCTATCAGTCCCTGCATACCGTAGTTTTGGATGAAGACGGCAACCGTATCGAAATTCAAATCCGTACCAAAGCCATGCACGACTTTGCAGAGCTGGGTGTGGCAGCGCACTGGCGTTATAAAGAGGGCAGCAAGTTCAACGCCGCCACCGAGAAGAACATCGCCTCGCTCCGACAACTGCTGGAAGACAAAGATAACACTGACGGCTTGCTGGAAAACTTTCATACCGAGCTGTTCTCCGACCGGGTATTCGTGCTGACCCCTGCCGGCAAATTGATCGACCTGGTCAAGGGCGCTACGCCACTGGATTTTGCTTATGCGATCCATACCGAGGTGGGTCACAGTTGCCGCGGCGCCAAAGTTAATGGCCAGATCAAGCCCTTAACTTACAAGCTGTGCTCTGGGGAGCAAGTGGAAATCATCACGGTCAAGAATGGTCAGCCCAATCACAACTGGCTAAATCCCAACCTCGGTTACCTAAAAACCCCGCGAGCCATCAGCAAGGTAAAAAGCTGGTTCAAACAACAACAGCAAGCCGAAAATATTGCGGCCGGCAAATTGCTGCTGGATAAGGAAAGCAAGCGACTAGGCTTGAAAACCGTCGATATCAACGAATTGTTAAGGCATTTTAAATTCGCGGATACAGAACATTTTTATGAAGCGCTAGGCCACGGCGACATCAACAACCGGCAATTGGCCGGCGCGTTGAAAATTCCGGAATTGGAACCAACACCGATCAAATTGGTGCCCAGCAAATCCTCTACGCAATCAGCGATTACTATCGATGACATTGATAATGTAGTGACCACGCTGGCCCATTGCTGCTCGCCGGTAAAGGGTGACGAAATTATCGGCTTTATCTCGCATAAACGCGGTATCACTATTCATCGCCGCGACTGCGAGAATATTCGGCATCTGTCGCCCGAGCAGCAATTGCAATTGTTGAAAGCCGATTGGAGTGGTCAACAAACTGTACATCACAGCGTACCAATTTTGATTCATGCCTTTAACGCGCAAAATTTGCTGAACGACGTTTCTCAGGTATTAGCCGCCGGGAAAGTGCATATCAGCAACGCCTCGTTGAAGACCCACGACGATTTGTCCGCGATTCTGAATATGACAATTCAAATCGAAAATACCGAGCAACTTAGTTTGGTGCTGGCACGTATCGGCCATTTGCCAAATATTATTGAAGTGAGAAGGAAAGTCTGATGCGCCCTGTATCAGCACTAATTCAACTATCCGGGAGACTTTTTTAGCGGCTCGGCAGAGGATTCATGCTAACATAGGCGTTTTAAATTTAGAGCTTTGACTATGGCAAAAGAAGATCAGATTGAAATGGATGGCAAGGTTATCGATACCCTGCCCAACACTATGTTTCGCGTCGAATTGGAAAATGGTCACATCGTTACAGCCCACATCTCCGGCAAAATGCGCAAACACTACATCCGCATCCTGACTGGCGATAAAGTCCGCGTAGAAATGACACCTTACGACTTGACCAAAGGCCGCATTACTTTCCGCAATCGCTAACCCTCCCCCGGGAAAGCGATTGCTTCCCTCGCTTTATACGACTTGATTCAATTCCGAAACGATTAGTTGTTTGCTCTCGATGGCAAAAGCCAACGCATCGTTCTCGACATGCACTCGCACGTGACCGCCATTCGCTAAACGACCGAACAATAAATCTTCTGCCAGCGGTTTTTTGATCTTTTCCTGAATCAATCGCGCCATTGGCCGCGCACCCATTTTTGGATCGCAACCGTGTTCGGCCAGCCACGCTCTCGCCGCAGGCTCTAAAGTCAATGTGACATTTTTGTCCGCCAATATGGCTTCCAGCTCGAAAATAAACTTATCGACCACACTGCCCACCACCGCCAAATCCAGCGGTTTGAATTGCACAATTGCGTCCAGACGATTTCTAAATTCCGGCGAAAACCCTCGCTCGATCACTTTCATACTATCGGAAGCATGATTTTGCTGGGTAAAGCCGATAGATGCCCGGCTGCTTTCTTCCGCGCCGGCATTGGTCGTCATGATCAAAATGATATTTCTAAAATCCGCTTTGCGACCGTTGTTGTCGGTCAATGTGCCGTGATCCATCACCTGTAGTAACAGGTTGAACACATCCGGGTGCGCTTTTTCCAGCTCATCCAGCAACAACACGGCATGGGGATGTTTGGTCACCGCTTCGGTCAGCAATCCGCCCTGATCGAACCCGACATACCCCGGAGGCGCGCCGATCAAGCGTGATACAGTATGCCGCTCCATGTACTCAGACATATCGAAGCGAATCAACTCTATGCCCAATACTTTGGCTAGCTGCCGAGTCACTTCGGTTTTACCGACACCAGTAGGACCGGCAAACAGGAACGAACCGATCGTTTTAGTGGTATCGCGCAAACCCGCTCGCGATAGCTTAATTGCCGACGCCAGCTCTGAAATGGCTTCGTCTTGGCCAAACACCAGCATCTTCAGGTTTTTTTCCAAGCTCGACAATTTATCAATGTCGTTTGACGATACCGATTGTGCCGGAACCCTGGCAATTTTGGCGACGATTTCTTCTATCTCGGCAGTATCGATCAGATCCTTGCGATCAATACCGGCAAACAACCGCTGCCTGGCCCCGGCTTCGTCGATCACATCAATGGCTTTGTCGGGCAAATGTCTGTCTGTGATATAACGCGCTGATAATTCCACCGCCAGTCGCAATGCTTCTTGGGTGTATTTCAGGCCATGATGCTCTTCAAAGCGCGACTTCAAGCCCTTCAAGATTAATACAGTATCTTCTATTGATGGCTCTATCACATCGATTTTCTGGAAGCGCCGCGCCAGAGCGTGGTCTTTTTCGAAAATACCCCGATATTCTTGATAAGTAGTGGACCCAATACAACGCAATTGTCCGGATGCCAACACCGGTTTGATCAAGTTAGAGGCATCCATCACCCCACCGGAAGCGGAACCCGCACCAATAATGGTATGAATTTCGTCAATAAATAAAATCGAGTCCGGTTCTTTTTTTAGTTGGCTAATTAAAGCCTTGAGTCGTTTTTCAAAGTCACCGCGATACTTGGTACCGGCCACCAGTGCGCCCATATCTAGCGAATAAATCACACTATTCAACAAAATATCCGGCACTTGTTCTTCAACAATTCGTTTCGCCAAACCTTCGGCTATAGCGGTTTTACCGACACCAGCCTCCCCTACCAATAGCGGATTATTTTTGCGGCGGCGGCAAAGCACCTGAATGGTTCTTTCCACTTCCAGCTCGCGGCCGATTAAAGGATCGATGTTGCCTTTCAGGGCTTCTTCGTTCAAGTTGGTTGCGTATTTTTCCAATGGGCTGGACAAAGCTTCATTGCTGCCGCGCTCGGATTCCGGCTCTTCGTTATTTTCTTTTCTGAACTGCTCGATTTTGGAAACCCCGTGCGCCAGATAATTGACCACATCCAAACGGGTAATGTCTTGTTTGTTCAACAGATAAACCGCGTGCGAATCCTGCTCACTGAACAAGGCGACAAATAAGTTCGCGCCGGTGACTTCTTTTTTGTCGGAAGCCTGGACATGAAATACGGCGCGCTGTAAAACGCGCTGGAAACCCAAAGTGGGTTGCGTTTCGCGCTGTATGCCTTCCGGAATCAAGGAAATGGTTTCATCTATAAACCGGGTTAGTTCGGCCCGCAGTGCATTAACATTGCAGCCGCAAGCGATCAAAATCGGTATCGTCGTGACATTGTCCAACAAGGCTAGCAATAAATGCTCGACCGTGATGAATTCGTGTCTTTTGGCATGAGCTCCGGTAAAAGCAGCATTCAATGTCACTTCAAGTTCTTTACTTAGCATGGTTAGCCCTCACGCCTCTTCCATCGTGCACATCAGCGGGTGATGGTGCTCACGGGAATATTCATTAACAATATGTACTTTGGTTTCAGCTACGTCTTTGGTATAGGTACCGCAAACCCCGACACCCTGTGTATGCACTTGCAACATCACCTGCGTTGCTTTCTCTTGGCTCATGTTAAAAAAATCAGTCAATATCTCGACGACAAAATCCATCGGCGTAAAGTCGTCATTAAGCAACATAACCTTATACAGTGGCGGTCTTTTCAGCTGCGGTTTGGCTTCTTGCAGCGCGGTGTTACCGTCACCATCTTTCAAGGGTTCAAAATCTGACATAATCTTTGGTGCTGTGAATCATTGTGGTCTTAAAAATAGCGTCTTAAACATTAAATTTCAATCTTTAGGCACATAAAAAACATTTCTAGTAAAATGCGCGCCTTTTACCGTTTTCTATCAATATCATGGTTTGGAAACCTCACGTCACCGTCGCCGCCGTGATCGAAAAAGACGGTCGCTTTCTGCTGGTTGAGGAGACAACGGCACGAGGCCTTGCGTTCAATCAGCCCGCTGGTCATTTGGAAGAAGGTGAAGATTTAATCAGTGCCGTCAAACGCGAAGTTTGCGAGGAAACAGCTTGGCAATTTGAACCGGAGGCTTTAATCGCCACACAGTTATGGCGCAGAAATCCGCATATGCCCAGCTTTGTTCGCTTCTGTTTTTCCGGCACAGTCAACAACCACAATCCAGAACAAGCTCTCGACGACGGCATTATCGACACTCACTGGTTAAGCCGCAATGAAATTTACGCAAAACGCCAGCAATTGCGCAGCCCTTTGGTATTAACCACTGTGGACGAATACCTGAAAGGTCACCGCTTTCCGCTTAGCATCTTACAGTCTTTTATCGATTTAGAATGAGCAAACACATCATCGTCGGCATGTCCGGCGGCGTCGATTCTTCCGTTACCGCTCTAGCCCTGCAAGAACAAGGCCACAAAGTCACAGGCTTGTTCATGAAAAATTGGGAGGAAGACGACGGCACCGAATATTGCACGGCGATGCAAGACTTAGCCGACGCACAGCAAGTTTGCGACAAACTCGGCATAGAGCTTAAGACCGTCAACTTCGCCGCCGAATATTGGGACGAGGTATTTGAAGTGTTTTTGTCAGAGTTTAAGGCCGGCCGCACTCCCAATCCCGACATACTTTGTAACAAACACGTCAAATTCAAAGCGTTTCTGGATTACGCCATCGAAGACTTGGGCGCCGAATATATTGCCACCGGCCACTATGCCCGCGTTCGCGAACAAGACGGCGAATTCCAGCTATTAAAAGGCTTAGATCCCAACAAAGAGCAAAGCTATTTTCTCTACGCAATGGGGCAGAAAGCCCTGTCTCGTACCCTGTTTCCAATAGGCCACCTACACAAGCCGGAAATCCGTGCGATGGCGGATAGAGCCGGTTTTGCCAACAGCCGCAAGAAAGACAGCACCGGCATTTGCTTCATCGGCGAACGCAAATTCAAGGAATTTCTGCAACGATACCTGCCGCACCAACCTGGTGAAATGCGCACACCGGAAGGGCAATATATCGGCAAACATCATGGCTTGATGTATTACACGCTGGGCCAGCGCCAGGGCCTCGGCATAGGTGGGGTCAAGGATGCGCCGGATGAACCATGGTTCGTACTGGAAAAAGACCTGGACAATAACGTGCTGATTGTCGGCCAGGGCCACAACCACCCGTTAATGCTGCACAACACCCTGGAAGCCGGCCAACTCGATTGGTGCGGCGACCAACCCTTGACCGAAACGATCCACTGTGCCGCCAAGACTCGCTACCGCCAACCGGATCAAGATTGCTTGATCGAACCGCTGGACAACGGTTTACGTGTAAAAGTAAGTTTTGACCAACCGCAAAGGGCTATTACACCAGGCCAGTCCGTCGTATTTTATAACGGCGAAATTTGCTTGGGCGGCGGCATTATCGAGGTTAAATACAATGAAAATTAATAAGTTAAATCTGAGTAATTTTCGCTGTTTCGAAAATTATGAAATCGATTTTTCTGACCGATTTACACTATTGATCGGCGACAATGGCAGCGGTAAAACTGCTGTATTGGACGCTCTAAAACTGGCGATCAATCCATTTATTTTAGGGCTCAAGGACTTTTTACACGTTGAATACGGACTCAAAGCTGACTGTGGCGCCATTTCGGATTATGACAAACGTTACGAGTTTTCTACTTTAGGCCAAACACTTATTAAACAAGCTATATCTCCAACGTCAGTCTATTTGAAAGGCATATTAAATAATTGCAAAATTGATTGGACTTTAACTAGCAATTTAGACTCAATAAGCTCACTTCTTGAGCCCATCGTATCTTTCGCTGCTGAACTAAACGCATCGGATTCAAAAACCGTATTTCCTGTCATCTGCAACTACGGTACTGCACGGCTTTCGGCCGACACCTTGGAAAATATTGATACATCTGGCCCTAGTTCTAGACTTATTGGCTATAGATACTGTTTAGATCCATTTGTTAACCTAAAACAATTATTTAGTTGGTTTAAAAAACAGGAAATAATTTTCTTACAAAAACAAGAGCCTCAACATGTTTTAGAAGCTGTGCGTGAAGCCATAGTCGCAATGATTCCAGATGCGAAACGAGCTTGGTGGGCTTTTGAATGGGACGAAATATTGATCGAGATGGTGATTCAAGGCAAAAACCAAACCATCCCCTTCCACCTGCTCAGCGACGGCTACCGCAACATGATAGGCATGGTTGCCGATATTGCCTACCGCATGGCGACCCTGAATCCTCAACTGGAAGCTGACGTCATCAAACAAACCGAAGGCATCGTGCTGATCGATGAAATCGACCTGCATTTGCATCCCAAATGGCAACGGGAAGTGGTCGGGCGATTATTGAAAACCTTTCCGAAAGTACAATTTGTTGCTAGTAGTCATTCGCCATTTATTATTCAATCGTTATATGGACGCGAAGATTGTTTATTATGGGATTTGGAGAAAGCCCAGCCGGTCGCGATTGAAAGCGAAAGTATCGAAGATATTGCCGAAGATCAGCAGCATGTCGAAATTCCGCAAAAGAGCAAACGCTATCTGGACATGATGGAGGCTGCCGAAGCTTACTATCGAAAACTGCACGAAGTAAATAACGAATCGGATATGGAAGTCATGCAGTTACGCTCGAAATTGGACGAATTATCCATTCCTTTCAGTGACGATCCGGCATTCGCAGCACAATTAAAATTCGAACGCGATTCCGTATTAGCCTCAAAAGATAAATAACCATGCGTCCGGTTAATAAAGGAACAGACCTGGGCGAAATTAAACCCTATGAAAATGCTCAACAGCCGTTAAGAGAACGACTCGGCGAATATTGTTCATATTGCGAACGCTGGATTGCCAGCGGTATTCATGTAGAGCATAAAAAACCAAAAAATGAATACCCGGAAACCAAATTTCTTTGGAACAATTTTTTGTTAGCCTGCGGCAATTGCAATTCAGGCAAAGGCCATAGCCAATTGAACCTTGACGATTATGTTTGGCCCGACAGTGACAATACCTTGCTAGCCTTTAGCTACGATTCGCAAGGCCGGGTATTGCCGAATAAAATACATGCCGAGCCTATCAACCGAAAAATCGAAAAGACCTGGTTGGCATTAGGCCTAAATAAACATCCTGATCGCCAGATTAATGGTCAACAAGTTCCAACAAGCAAAGACAAACGTTGGCTGCATCGGCAGCAAGCTTGGCAAAATGCCTCAAAGCGAAAATCGCAACTTGCCGTCTTCGATAGCGAGGAACGCAGAACCGAAATTGTCGAAATGGCATTACAACGAGGCTTCTGGTCCGTCTGGATGACGGTCTTCCAGGATGATGTAGACATGCGCCGCCGCTTGATCGAAGCGTTTCCCGGCACAGCCAAGGCTTGCTTCGACGAAAATATCCGACCGACCCAACGTCCTGGTGGACAAATCTAGCTGTCGCAGGTAAACCGTTTTACGTTTTAGAAATTTAGGAAACACATAACATGACACTCACCGCCATCTCCCCCATCGACGGCCGCTACGCCGGCAAAGTCGACGCCTTGCGCCCCATCTTCAGCGAATACGGCTTGATCCGTTACCGGGTCGAAGTCGAAGTGCGCTGGCTGCAAGCCTTGGCCGCCGAAGCCAAGATCGCCGAAGTGCCAGCCTTGTCCGCCGAAGCGACCGCCGTGCTGAATAACATCGTCAGCGATTTTTCCGAAGCCGACGCCCTGGCTGTTAAGGACATTGAGAAAACCACCAACCACGACGTTAAGGCAGTCGAGTATTTCCTGAAGAAAAAGATCGAAGGCAACACCGAACTGCACGCCATCAACGAGTTTTTCCACTTCGCCTGCACCTCTGAAGACATCAATAATCTGTCTTATGCGCTGATGCTGAAGGAAGGCCGCGGCCTGATGCTGGCGGAAATCGATGCGACGATAGACGCGATCAAGCAATTGGCACTGAATAGCGCCGAACAACCGATGCTGTCGCGCACCCACGGCCAATCGGCCACACCGACCACGGTCGGCAAGGAATTCGCCAATGTCGTCGCCCGCATGCAGCGCCAACGCGAGCAATTGGCTAAAGTCGAACTCTTGGGCAAAATCAACGGCGCGGTCGGCAACTACAACGCCCATTGCGTCGCTTATCCGGATGTCGATTGGCCGGTGTTCGCACAAAACTTCGTTGAATCGCTGGGTCTGACTTTCAACCCTTACACCATCCAGATCGAGCCGCACGATTACATGGCGGAATTCTTCCATGCTTTGTCGCGCTTCAACACCATCCTGCTGGACTTCGACCGCGACGTCTGGGGCTATATTTCGCTGGGTTATTTCAAGCAAAAAACCGTCGCCGGCGAAGTCGGCTCCTCGACGATGCCACACAAGGTCAATCCGATCGACTTCGAAAACTCCGAAGGCAATCTGGGCTTGGCGAATGCGATTTTCGGCTTCCTGGCCGACAAATTACCGGTCTCCCGTTGGCAGCGCGACCTGACCGATTCCACGGTATTGCGCAACATCGGCGTCGGCATCGCCCATACCAGCATCGCCATTCAATCGACCTTGAAAGGCATTTCCAAACTGGAATTCAACCCGGCGTTACTCGATCAAGACCTGGAGCAAAACTGGGAAGTGCTGGCCGAACCGATTCAAACCGTGATGCGCCGTTACGGCATCGAAAAGCCTTACGAAAAGCTCAAAGAATTGACTCGCGGCAATCGTGTCACCGGCGAGGGCATGCGCGCCTTCGTCGAAAAGCTGGAAATTCCGGCGCAAGCCAAAGCCGAACTGCTGGTGCTGACCCCGCACAGCTACACCGGTTATGCCGCGGCTTTAGCCAAGAAAATCGACTAAACGTTAGGATAGGTTGTTGCTGAACTTCATCTGGATATTCTTCTTCCTGAGCGCCTTCGCCACCGCCGCCTTCAAGCTGTTGGTGCTGGGTGATACCCAGGTGTTTTCCGAGTTGATGAATGCAATGTTCAGCCTGTCCAAAACGGCGTTCGAGATTTCGCTGGGGCTTAGTGGCTTGCTGGCCTTGTGGCTGGGCATCATGAAAGTCGGTGAACACAGCGGCTTCATCGATCTCTTGACCAAGGCATTGAATCCGCTGTTCAGCCGGTTGATGCCGGAGATTCCCAAAGGTCATCCGGCGCAGGGGGCAATGGTGATGAACATAGCCGCCAATATGTTGGGGCTGGACAATGCCGCGACGCCGATGGGCATCAAGGCCATGCAGGAAATGCAAACCTTGAATCCGCATCCCGAGCGGGCCAGCGATGCGCAGATTTTGTTTCTAGTGATCAACACCTCGTCGGTGACGCTGTTTCCGGTGACGATCTTCGCTTACCGGGCTCAGCTTGGCGCGGCCAATCCAACCGACGTGTTCATCCCGATTCTGATCGCCACTTATATATCGACGCTGACCGGCTTGCTGGCGGTGGCCGCGGTGCAGAAGATCAATCTGCTGGACAAGGTGGTGTTGAGCTATCTGGGCGGTATCACTGTGTTGGTCGGCGGCCTACTGGCTTATTTCGCCGGACTCGATCAGGCCGAGATGCTGAAACAATCTGCGCTGGTCAGCCATGTGATTTTGTTCGGCTTGGTGGTGTCGTTCATCGCCGCCGCTGCCTACAAAGGTCTGAACGCCTACGAATTGTTCGTCGAAGGCGCCAAGCACGGTTTCCAGACCGCGATCACCATCATTCCTTATCTGGTGGCGATGCTAGTGGCCTTCGGCGTGTTCCGGGCCAGCGGCGCGCTGGAATTGATCACCGACGGCGTGCGTTTGCTGGTCAATTTTTGCGGCATCGACAACCGTTTCATCGACGGCCTGCCGACGGCGCTGATGAAGCCGTTCAGCGGTAGCGGTGCGCGGGCGATGATGATAGACACCATGAAGATCCACGGCGCCGATTCCTTCGCCGGACGCTTGGCATCGGTGGTGCAAGGCAGCACCGAGACCACGTTTTATGTGTTGGCGGTGTATTTCGGCGCGGTAAACATCAAGCAGATACGCCATGCCGCCGCCTGCGGCATCGTCGCCGACCTCGGCGGCATCGTGACCGCGATTTTAGTGACTTATTGGTTTTTTGGTTAATTATTTTGATTGTCGGCGCATGACGCTACGCTTATGCACCCTACATTTTGTTTTATATTTACATGCAGATACATTTAAAAACCCTCGGCTGCCGCCTCAACGAAGCAGAACTGGAAACTTGGGCGCAGTCCTTTCAAGCTAAAGGCCACGCCATTACACGCAACCTGAATGAAGCACAATTGGTGATCATCAATTCCTGCGCGGTCACCCAAGACGCGGTGAAAAAATCCAAGCAAATGATACGCCGCATTCACCGTGACAATCCGCAAGCCAAGCTGGTGGTCAGCGGTTGTTACGCGACACTGAACGAGGAAGAAGCCGCGCAATTGATGGGCGTGGATTTGATCGTCGGCAACCAGGACAAAAACCAACTGGTCGAAAAAACTCTGGCCGAACTGAATCTGGACAGTATGCCGGCGATGTCGACCGAACCCGGCGAAGTGTCGCTGTTCAGCCGTGGCCGCCAGCGCGCCTTCGTCAAGGTACAGGACGGCTGCCGCTACCGCTGCACCTTCTGCATCGTCACCGTTGCTCGCGGCGAGGAAAGCAGCCGGCCGATTCAAGCGGTCATTGACGAGATCAACGCGCTGCACGCTCAAGGCATCAACGAAGCCATCATCACCGGTGTGCATTTGGGCGGTTACGGCAGTGACATCAACAGTAATTTGGTCGAATTGGTTAGCGAAATCCTGGCTAAAACCGAGATTCCGCGCCTGCGCATGGGCTCTCTGGAACCTTGGGAATTGCCGGATGGTTTCTTCGAGTTGTTCAAAAATTCAAGACTGATGCCACATCTGCATTTGCCCTTGCAGAGCGGCAGCGACAGCGTACTACGGCGCATGGCCCGGCGCTGTAAAACGGAGGAATTCGGCCAGATCGTTAAACTAGCCCGAGCGACGATTCCGCATTTCAATATCACTACCGACATCATCGTCGGCTTTCCGGGCGAAACCGAACTGGAATGGCAGGAAAGTTTTGATTACATCAAAAGCCTGGGTTTTGGTCATATTCACATTTTCAGCTATTCGCCTCGGGAAGGCACCAAAGCCGCGGGTTTGCCAGATCAAGTCGATCAGAACACAAAGAAACTGCGCAGCAAGCAATTGCATGAATTAGCCGACACAATGAAGCATAGGTTCATTGCCGAAAACCTCGGCGAACAGGCCAATATTTTATGGGAAGGGCAAAAAGAAGCTCAGAAAGATGGCGTGGTCCGCCATTTCGGCTACACACCGAACTATCTAAGGGTAGCCTGCGATGTGGCACCCGACCTGATTCTGGAAAATAGGATAATGTCGGGAGTACTGGTAGAAGCGAAACCGGATTTCGTGCTCGTCCGCTTGGATTGAAGCAATAAAAAAGCCGCAAAGCTATTTGCTTTACGGCCTTTTACATAAGAGTAGAACAGTTTAAATCAATACGGATTCGGATCGAGCGGTCCACGCCCACCGCCCTGCATTTCGTCGAATTTCAACACATCTTCGTCTGGAACCTTGCCATCGTGAACCAGATAATTACGTCTGGAAAGATAGGCATTTTTAAAAAACTCGTAACGATCCAGTGCCGCCTCGGTAGCGACTTTTTCCATACCCAGCAGATCTGAGCGCGCGTCGATGACTTTCAATGCACCAGGACCAATCGAAACCGCCGCGCCAATCCAATTTGGATTTATGTAGATACCGGCATAAGTAAACGGATTCATCGCGGCATCGCCAACCAACCCGAACACGCCACGTGGCGAACTGGGTCCGAAAAACGGCAGGACCAAGTAAGGGCCGGTAGGTATTCCCCAATAGCCTAAGGTTTGATCAAAATCTTCATTATGCTTCGGCAAATCGATCATCGTCCCAACATCGATAAGCCCGGCGACACCGATGGTGGTGTTCACCAAGAAACGCGCGCCGTCCTGACCCGATTGCAGGAGTTTTCCTTGCAAAACATCGTTGGTACAAACACCTATGTCATCGACATTGCTGAAAAAATTAGTAACCGCTTGGTCCGCAAAATCGGGCATCACCCAATCGTAGCCTTTGGCAACCGGTTTCATGACATAATCGTCCACGCCGTCATTAAATGATTGCACGCCTCTGTTCCAGCCCTCCCAAGGATCTTTAGGATCGACACCGCGGGTCGTGGCACAACCGTTTAATACGGTCAGTAACCCTAAGATAACCCAACCTTTTTTCCGATCTTGCATAACTTCACCTCACCAATTGAATATTGTTTATACCTATCCAAAACTCACGTAACATAACGCACAACCGACTTTTTTAGCCCATCAAACTCAATGGAAATAAACCTAAATCCGTTAGGCAACCGTTTCAGAGGTTACCTTCCTGTTATTGTCGATATAGAGACCGCCGGCTTTAATTCAAAAAAAAATCCACTATTGGAAATCGCCGCCGTAATAGTCGAACCAGACACTGATGGATGGCTGCATGTCACCGAAAAACATCACTGCAATATCATTCCTTTCAAAAACTCAGAGCTGGATGACGCAGCGCTCAAATTTACCGGTATCGATCCATACCATCCTTTCCGCATGGCTATAGAAGAGAAGGATGCGCTTACCAAGCTGTTTACCCCTATCAAAGCCGCTGTAAAACGTAACGAATGCAAGAGAGCTATTTTGGTTGGTCACAACCCAGCTTTCGATATCAATTTTTTGAACGCCGCTATTGAACGAACCAACTACAAACGAAGCCCGTTTCATCCATTCAGTAGTTTCGATACCGCCACACTCGGAGGGCTAATGTACGGCCAAACAGTTTTAGCAAAAATTGCTCAAGCTGCCGGAATTGTCTGGGATAACGAAAAAGCACATTCAGCACTTTACGACGCCGAACAAACTGCCGAGTTGTTTTGCATGATTATCAACCGCTGGAAAAAATTAAGCGAGTACGAAGCGACGTAAATGTAGCCGATTAGCGACTTAGAACACATTACACCCAAACATATTGGCGAGAATGGCAGAAAATCCATCGCAATACACGGTCGAATAGGCACGCTGCTGCTTAATTAACATACCTTTTTCGACTAAAGTTTGGAGCCAACGCTCGCCAGCATATTATTAAGCTCGCCTTTATTAAACAGATCGATAACGATGTCGCAGCCGCCGATTAATTCGCCGTTGATATACAGTTGGGGATAGGTAGGCCAGTGCGAGTATTCTTTTAAGGCTTCACGGACTTCAGGGTCTTCGAAGATATTGATGTGGGCATAATCCGCATTGCAAGCCTGCAAGACTTGCACCACCCGGCTGGAAAATCCACACTGAGGGAAGTCCGGGGTGCCTTTCATGTACAAGACCACAGGATGGCTGGCTAATTGGGCTTGGATTCTGTCTATTGCACTCATGCGTTTTCTCGCTAAACATTGATGAGAGGGGATTCTAACAACCCCGTCCGCAAAAGAGAAGAGAGCGGCAGTGGGGTGATTTGGGGTCAAAAAAAAAGCCCTGCTATGGGTAAGCAGGGCTTTTGGTTTAAGAGCTTGGCGATGACCTACTTTCACATGGCAACCTGCCACACTATCATCGGCGCTAAGCGGTTTCACTTCCGAGTTCGGGATGGGATCGGGTGGTTCACGCTTGCTATGTTCACCAAGCAAACTGGTTTGGCTGTTTTGCAGCCGTCATGCACAGGTTTGAAGCGTATTCGCTTCCCGGCATTTGCCGTTTACCTGTTTTCATGGAAATCTGTATCGAGCTTATCGTTCTCAGTTGGTTATCAGCTTGTCATCTGACCTGACCCAAACGCATTGGGTGTTATATGGTCAAGCCTCACGGGCAATTAGTACACGTTAGCTACGCCCATTACTGGACTTCCACACCGTGCCTATCAACGTCGTAGTCTCCGACGGCCCTTCAGGGGACTTAAAGTCCCAGTGAGATCTCATCTTGGGAGGGGCTTCCCGCTTAGATGCTTTCAGCGGTTATCCTGTCCGAACGTGGCTACCCGGCAATGCCATTGGCATGACAACCGGAACACCAGAGGTTCGTCCACTTCGGTCCTCTCGTACTAGAAGCAGCTTCCCTCAAATCTCAAACGCCCACGGCAGATAGGGACCGAACTGTCTCACGACGTTCTGAACCCAGCTCGCGTACCACTTTAAATGGCGAACAGCCATACCCTTGGGACCTGCTTCAGCCCCAGGATGTGATGAGCCGACATCGAGGTGCCAAACACCGCCGTCGATATGAACTCTTGGGCGGTATCAGCCTGTTATCCCCGGCGTACCTTTTATCCGTTGAGCGATGGCCCTTCCATACAGAACCACCGGATCACTAAGACCTACTTTCGTACCTGCTCGACTTGTCCGTCTCGCAGTCAAGCACCCTTATGCCTTTGCACTCATTGCCTGATTTCCGACCAGGCTGAGGGTACCTTCGTGCTCCTCCGTTACTCTTTAGGAGGAGACCGCCCCAGTCAAACTACCCACCAGACACTGTCCCTAATCCAGATAATGGATCGAGGTTAGAACTCCAAACATACCAGGGTGGTATTTCAAGGTTGGCTCCACGAGAACTGGCGTTCCCGCTTCAAAGCCTCCCACCTATCCTACACAAGTAGGTTCAAAGTCCAGTGTCAAGCTATAGTAAAGGTGCACGGGGTCTTTCCGTCTAGCCGCGGGTACACTGCATCTTCACAGCGATTTCAATTTCACTGAGTCCCAGGTGGAGACAGTGTGGCCATCGTTACGCCATTCGTGCAGGTCGGAACTTACCCGACAAGGAATTTCGCTACCTTAGGACCGTTATAGTTACGGCCGCCGTTTACTGGGGCTTCGATCAAGAGCTTCTCCGAAGATAACCCCATCAATTAACCTTCCAGCACCGGGCAGGCGTCACACCCTATACGTCCACTTTCGTGTTTGCAGAGTGCTATGTTTTTGCTAAACAGTCGCAGCCACCGATTTTTTGCAACCCCCTTCCGCTCCAGTCGCGAGGACCTTCACGTAATGAGGGCATACCTTCTCCCGAAGTTACGGTATCATTTTGCCTAGTTCCTTCACCTGGGTTCTCTCAAGCGCCTTAGAATTTTCATCCCACCCACCTGTGTCGGTTTAGGGTACGGCCACTAGTAACCTGAAGCTTAGAGGTTTTTCCTGGAAGCAGGGCATCTATCACTTCGCTGTTCTTTCGAACCGCTCGTCATCACGTCTCGGCATAGAGCACCCCGGATTTGCCTAAGATGCATGCCTACCTGCTTAAACGGCCACTTCCAACCGACCGCTGATATAGCCTTCTCCGTCACCCCATCGCAGTTACTACTGGTACAGGAATATTAACCTGTTTTCCATCGACTACGCTTTTCAGCCTCGCCTTAGGTGCCGACTAACCCTGCGTCGATTAACGTTGCGCAGGAAACCTTGGGTTTTCGGCGAGGGGGTTTTTCACCCCCTTTATCGTTACTTATGTCAGCATTCGCACTTCCGATACCTCCAGCCGACTTCTCAATCGACCTTCGCAGGCGTACGGAACGCTCCTCTACCACTCACACTTACGTGTAAATCCGTAGCTTCGGTACTATGCTTAGCCCCGGTAAATCTTCCGCGCAGACCGACTCGACCAGTGAGCTATTACGCTTTCTTTAAAGGATGGCTGCTTCTAAGCCAACCTCCTGGCTGTCTGTGCCTTTCCACATCGTTTCCCACTGAGCATAGATTTGGGGACCTTAGCTGACGGTCTGGGCTGTTTCCCTTTTCACGACGGACCTTATCACCCGCCGTGTGTCTCCCGTGCTGGCACTTGCTGGTATTCGGAGTTTGCATCGGGTTGGTAAGTCGGGATGACCCCCTAGCCGAAACAGTGCTCTACCCCCAGCAGTGATACACGAGGCGCTACCTAAATAGCTTTCGAGGAGAACCAGCTATCTCCGAGCTTGATTAGCCTTTCACTCCGATCCACAGCTCATCCCCGTCTTTTTCAACAGACGTGGGTTCGGCCCTCCAGTTAGTATTACCCAACCTTCAGCCTGGCCATGGATAGATCGCCCGGTTTCGGGTCTACACCTTGCGACTAAACGCCCTATTAAGACTCGCTTTCGCTACGCCTCCCCTATTCGGTTAAGCTTGCCACAAAATGTAAGTCGCTGACCCATTATACAAAAGGTACGCAGTCACCCCACGAAGGGGCTCCCACTGCTTGTACGCATACGGTTTCAGGTTCTATTTCACTCCGCTCTCCGCGGTTCTTTTCGCCTTTCCCTCACGGTACTAGTTCACTATCGGTCAGTAAGGAGTATTTAGCCTTGGAGGATGGTCCCCCCATATTCAGTCAAAGTTTCACGTGCTCCGACCTACTCGATTTCACTAGAAAAAGGTTTTCGTGTACGGGGCTATCACCCTGTATCGCCGGACTTTCCAGACCGTTCCACTAACCTTATCCTAGCTTAAGGGCTAGTCCCCGTTCGCTCGCCACTACTTAGGGAATCTCGGTTGATTTCTTTTCCTCCGGGTACTTAGATGTTTCAGTTCTCCGGGTTCGCTTCAGTGAGCTATGTATTCACTCAAAGATGACGCGCTTATGCGCGCCGGGTTTCCCCATTCGGACATCTCTGGATCACAGCCGGTTTGCAGGCTCCCCAAAGCTTTTCGCATGCTACAACGTCCTTCATCGCCTCTTACTGCCTAGGCATTCACCGTATGCGCTTATTCACTTGACCATATAACCCGAATACGTCTGCTTTTACTTAGCCTTGGAAGTTAATCCTGAGCTTTGCTAGGCTTTCTATTTAAGTTATTTGTCAGCTGACATTTTCGCTGATTTTTTCTGCTTGAGAACGACATGCTGTTTGTTTTCTGCCTTTCCCTTTCGAGAACGACGTCATTCAAACCGCAACTCGTTTTAGTGTTGATCATTGCTGATCATTACTATAGTTACAGATTTCCATATTGTTAAAGAGCTATCGGTACGAATACCAATGCTATAAAGTCTTTATCTGTTGCCGCCGATAAAACTGTATAGCGTTGATGTTCACCCACTATTTTTCTTACGTTTGACGAACTGGTTGACCCTCAGCGTTCAGCATGATGGTGGAGCCAGGGAGGATCGAACTCCCGACCTCCTGCGTGCAAGGCAGGCGCTCTCCCAGCTGAGCTATGGCCCCTAAAGCAGACTAAAGACCAAGACTCAAGCCGAAACGTGACTAGACACAGCGCCAGTTATTCTAACCAGGCGTGTGGTCTGATTGTGTTTCGCCTTATTGCTTTCGCCTTTTATGCGTTGGTGGGTCTGGGAGGAGTTGAACCTCCGACCTCACCCTTATCAGGGGTGCGCTCTAACCAACTGAGCTACAGACCCAGGTGCGTCTTTCAATCGAAATAATTTGTTGTGAGTACGTGTAACGGTGTGCCGTCTTTGTAAGGAGGTGATCCAGCCCCAGGTTCCCCTAGGGCTACCTTGTTACGACTTCACCCCAGTCATGAATCACAAAGTGGTAAGCGCCCTCCCGAAGGTTAAACTACCTACTTCTTTTGCAACCCACTCCCATGGTGTGACGGGCGGTGTGTACAAGGCCCGGGAACGTATTCACCGCGGCATTCTGATCCGCGATTACTAGCGATTCCGACTTCACGCAGTCGAGTTGCAGACTGCGATCCGGACTGGGACCGGCTTTTTGGGATTAGCTTACTCTCGCGAGTTCGCAGCCCTCTGTACCGGCCATTGTAGCACGTGTGTAGCCCTACCCATAAGGGCCATGATGACTTGACGTCGTCCCCACCTTCCTCCGGTTTATCACCGGCAGTCTCCCTAGAGTTCCCGGCATGACCCGCTGGCAACTAAGGATAAGGGTTGCGCTCGTTACGGGACTTAACCCAACATTTCACAACACGAGCTGACGACAGCCATGCAGCACCTGTCTCAGAGTTCCCGAAGGCACTCCGCTATCTCTAACAGATTCTCTGGATGTCAAGGGTAGGTAAGGTTCTTCGCGTTGCATCGAATTAAACCACATGCTCCACCGCTTGTGCGGGCCCCCGTCAATTCATTTGAGTTTTAGCCTTGCGGCCGTACTCCCCAGGCGGTCAACTTAATACGTTAGCTCCACTACTAAGTTCTTTAAGAACCCAACAGTTAGTTGACATCGTTTACGGCGTGGACTACCAGGGTATCTAATCCTGTTTGCTACCCACGCTTTCGTACCTCAGCGTCAGTTTTAGTCCAGGGAGCCGCCTTCGCCACTGGTGTTCCTTCAGATCTCTACGCATTTCACCGCTACACCTGAAATTCCACTCCCCTCTACTAAACTCTAGTTGCCCAGTATCAAATGCAGTTCCCAGGTTAAGCCCAGGGCTTTCACATCTGACTTAAACAACCGCCTACGCACGCTTTACGCCCAGTAATTCCGATTAACGCTTGCACCCTCCGTATTACCGCGGCTGCTGGCACGGAGTTAGCCGGTGCTTCTTGTATAGGTAATGTCAGTCTACCGGGTATTAACCGATAGGTATTCCTTCCTATTGAAAGTGCTTTACAACCCTCAGGCCTTCTTCACACACGCGGTATTGCTGGATCAGGCTTTCGCCCATTGTCCAATATTCCCCACTGCTGCCTCCCGTAGGAGTCTGGGCCGTGTCTCAGTCCCAGTGTGGCTGATCATCCTCTCAGACCAGCTACGGATCGTCGCCTTGGTAGGCCTTTACCCCACCAACTAGCTAATCCGACATAGGCTCATCTATTAGCGCCAGGCCCGAAGGTCCCCAGCTTTCCCCCGCAGGGCGTATGCGGTATTAGCGTGAGTTTCCCCACGTTGTCCCCCACTAATAGGCAGATTCCTATGCATTACTCACCCGTCCGCCACTCGTCAGCGCCCGAAGGCCTGCTACCGTTCGACTTGCATGTGTTAAGCATACCGCCAGCGTTCAATCTGAGCCATGATCAAACTCTTCAGTTTAATTTTAACGTGTCACTAAATAAGATTAGTGACCAATCTTGGCTCGACTACAGAACATCTTTTCTTGCGAATTGACGTGGTTTCTGTGTCGACTATTTCTAACAGCACATAGTCGCTACACATACCCACACAAATTATTTCGATTTCGTTTGTTAAAGAGCCAGAGCATTTCGCCCTGTTGAGCCGACATATTCTACAGCGTTTTCAGTGTTTGTCAAATTTATTTTTAAGTCACTTCAAAAACCGAAACACTTAAAACAAATCATCCTGACTTACAACCCAAAGCCGCCAAATCCAGCCGACTTCTTCACCACTCAATCCAACAAACCAGAGCAGTGAAGAGCCGCTCATTCTAATCACCCAAAACCCTCCCGTCAAGAAATTATTTCTATTCGCGCAAACTTTCTTTTCCCTACTTGATAAACATGCCTCGCAGGCGCGCCGGGATTTGGGCAAAACTATTCTGCTTTAAACTGGCCTTGATGCTCTAAAAACCAACGATAGGTAAGCTCCAGACCTGTTTTAAGCGGTATCTTTGGTTGCCACCCCAAAGACTTAAGCTTTGAGACATCCATCAGTTTTCGCGGAGTACCATCCGGCTTGGTACTGTCCCAGCTAATTTGCCCTTGAAAACCAACGACATCTTGGATGGTTTCAGCCAATTCACGCACCGTTACATCTTCACCAGTCCCAACATTTAAATGCGACAGCATGGGTTCAGTGCAAGATTGATATTGCTCTTTGTCCAAGGCCATCACGTGCAAACAAGCAGCAGCCATATCCTCGACGTGTAAAAACTCGCGCATAGCCTTACCGGTTCCCCACACGCTGACAGTTGGAGAATTACCAAGCTTGGCATCATGAAACTTTCTGATTAATGCCGGGATAACATGGCTATTTTGCAAGTGAAAATTATCGTTTTCACCATACAAATTGGTCGGCATCACCGACCGATAATCTACGCCGTACTGCCGGTTATATGACTCACACAACTTAATCCCGGCAATCTTGGAAATTGCATACGGCTCATTGGTCGACTCTAAAACGCCTGTCAACAGCGCGCTTTCTCGCATCGGCTGCTCAGCGAATTTCGGATAGATACAAGAGCTACCCAAAAACAGCAGTTGCTTGCATCCAATCCGCCAAGCCTGATGAACAACATTGGCTTCCATCATCAGATTTTGATAGATAAATTCCGCCGGATATTCATTATTGGCATGAATGCCGCCAACCTTGGCCGCCGCGAGAATCACCTGCTTCGGACGCTCTTGTTGCATAAAGTCCTGCACAGCCGTTTGATCGGTCAAATCCAATTCAGCATGCGTACGCACTACAATGTTTTGATAACCCGCCTCAGTCAATTGCCGATAAATCGCCGAGCCTACCATACCTCTGTGACCCGCCAGATAAATCTTATCTTTCTTATCTACCATGCTGTTACTCCCGGCTAACCGCCACGTTATAACCTTGTTTTTTCAGCAGAGCATGTTTTTGCGCTTGCTCAAGATCATAGGCCACCATTTCGGATACCATTTCTTGCAAAGTAATTTGCGGCACCCAACCCAATTTGTTCTTGGCATTAGTCGGATCGCCCAACAGCGTTTCCACTTCGGCAGGTCTAAAATAGCGCGGATCGATAGCGACGATGTTTTGTCCAACCGCCATACCAGGCGCTTTGTCACCGGTAATAGCATCGACATAACCTTTTTCTTCAACGCCCGCACCTTCCCAACGAATAGTCACACCCAATTCTTTAGCCGACATTTCGATAAATTGTCTCACCGAATACTGCACACCTGTAGCAATCACAAAATCTTCAGGCTGATCTTGCTGCAACATCATCCATTGCATCCGCACGTAGTCCTTCGCATGCCCCCAGTCTCGAAGAGAATCCATATTGCCCATGTATAGACATTTATCCAGACCAATTGCGATATTACTGAGGCCTCGAGTGATTTTGCGCGTCACAAAAGTTTCGCCTCGGCGCGGCGATTCGTGGTTGAACAAAATACCGTTACACGCATACATGCCATAAGCTTCACGATAATTAACGGTGATCCAATAGGCGTAGAGTTTGGCTACCGCATAAGGTGACCGGGGATAAAACGGTGTGGTTTCTTTCTGCGGAATTTCTTGGACCAGACCATACAACTCAGAAGTGGATGCCTGATAAAAACGCGTAGTTTTCTCCATACCGAGGAAACGAATGGCTTCCAAAAGCCTTAACGTCCCCATACCGTCGACGTCGGCCGTATATTCAGGAGACTCAAACGATACAGCGACATGACTCATCGCGCCCAAGTTGTAGACTTCATCCGGACGAATTTCGCTAAGGATACGGGTGAGGTTCGAACTATCCGTCAAATCACCGTAATGAAGAAAGAATTGGGGATCCTTAATATGCGGGTCTTGATAGATATGATCAACGCGTTCGGTATTAAATAATGACGAACGCCGTTTGATGCCATGCACTTCATAGCCTTTTTCCAACAGAAATTCGGCAAGATAGGATCCGTCTTGCCCGGTTATGCCAGTGATCAATGCTTTTTTTCTACTCATTTACAGCTCCTTTTCTTTTGAGTCAAATCGACGTAAAACCGCATAAATTCGTCAGGCAATGAAGCCGACGTCTTAATTGATTAACCCGGTAAAGCCGAATAAACAGGCTCAATGATCTTACCCGGCAAATAGGCGGGTAACTCAGGCAATAAATCTTTTAAAAATAGATGCAGGCGTTTGTCGGCAACGGCAATATCTTCCACCTTATCCACAGGAGTCACCAAGCGAATCAAGGCCCCATCGGTGCGATTCATAGTGATGGCATCATAAAATAAATACCATTTGACCATATATTCGTTAGTTATCATCCGGCCGCGCTGCTGGAACCAAAAATACACTAATTGTCTGCTTTCGCCTTTTTGGATAATGGCCCGATTTACCTGCAATGCCTGCCCGTCCAGTTGCAAATCTGTGAACTCGCGTTGCTCGAAACTGCTGATCTGCCAACCATCCCCAGGAATACAACTGCGGGGCGAATGTACTACGGCGCCCTTGCGTTGCGATTGGTAGTACGCGCTGTAAAAATTAACGCTGTTCCGAGTTTCAGGCTGAGCAAAATTGACAATAACATAATCCGTCAATTTCAACTCGTTTAGATAAAATTGCGTTAAATAGTCATTACGTCCCTGCCAACTTCCCAACGTCGTCGGAAATGTTAAAAACGCTTTTCGCGCTGGAATAATGTCTTCCCGCCCCTTAAAGACCTCTGAAGCGCCTGCACCTATACAAAGCAATAGCAACACCGCGAAAACCGATTTGTTCAATATTGCGACAATATCTCGACGCGCCGTGTGGCTCCATTCTTCCGGAATCTGCACCAGTTCGCCCATTGCCAGTTTCCTACCGCTGATTCGGCTAAAAACCCACATCTCGATAAATAACAGAAACATGCAAAGCAAAAATACCGCCCAGCCTTCAAAATCATGCAAAAAGCCTTCAGCCATCTCAGTGCCCCAGTTATCGACCAGGACCCCGATGACACCAATCCGAAAGCTGTTCATAAAAATGGTCAGGGGCATCGACGACAGAAAAATCAGCAACTTCTGCCAGAATGGACCTTTAAACAGATAAGCGCATAGGAAAGCCAGACTGGCCAAAGGAAACAAATAACGCAATCCGCTACAGGCATCAACCACTTGCAACTTATAGCTGCCTAGATCGATAACATTCCCTTCCAGGTAAACCATGATGTCGCAAGCTCGTATAAATTCCACGCCCAACCAGGAAGAAATCAATTGCAGCTTTGACGACAGGTTATTCAGTATGAAAGATGGAAACGGCACCATGAAGACTAAAAACAACAGAGGGACAGCCCCAACCCGCAACCCGCGCAGCCCGAAAGCACTGCCAAACATCCCCGTCAACACCACCAGAAAAGCATACTGCTCCATGGTTTTTATGGTTGCCAACCCGCCCAGAATAAAAAGAATCAACCCTAAGCAGATAATGATGATACCGGGCAGCGACGCTTTAAATCCTTGAACCAAGACTAGCTCGCCGCGCCGCACCCAAAGCAGGTAAATAGTGATGATAGGTATAAAAAACCCGTGACTGTATTCCTCGACATTCGTCCATGTCGTCGCCATTTCGATAAGGCTATCTCTGAACACCACGCACAGCAGCAATAAAGCCGCACCCCATAATGACCAGACAATGGCCGGTTTCGTATTCTCTGTATTCATTCCGTGTCGAAAATAAGAATTGATGTTTAAATTTCCCCCATACCGGCACTGTTTGTTATGCGGTATGGAAATTTTGTCCTACTTACTAACCCGATCAATCGCAATAGCCCTAACCGGTAAATCTAACCATTATCCCCGAGCTTTATTAAAGCCGAGTGACACATCATGACAGACAAATAACACTTTTAGGCTTCGGGATCGGCAGTAAAAATCGGGTTTGTTTTGTCGTCTTCATGCAATTTAGCTTTTTCTTCAGGATAAATATGCCAAAAAGATTGATCGATAGCACCGTCGGTATAGCTGTTTTTACGATCATGGGTAAATGGACACCACCAGTTTTCCACCACTTTCACCATGTAAGCATGCCATTCGAATAAGCCCACACTCACCGGACAATACCAGGTGCAATTCAAAATCCAGAATAATTTCGATTGCGCCATGCTGAATTTGAATGACCCGTCCATCGTAATCTGATTTTTTAAATCATACCGATGGCTCGCCCTGGCCGGCAGAAAATCACTCCATTTTTTAACATTTTCCGCACCGACCAATTTCAGGCTGAAATAAGTCAAATAAGCGCTGGTAATCACAAACGGCAAGGTCAAAATCGGCAAATAGATAAACAGCAAACCGATAGCTCTGGATATAACCGGCATTTGTTTATGATGGCAACCGATATTGACGCGGTCTGCACAAGATTCGCAGGCTTTCATGTTTATTTCTCCTCTGGAGTCGTTATTATTATTTGCTCGCTATGGAGCAGTTGAAAAATGCTGCGACAACCTTCGCAACAGAATTTTTTTTCGCCCAGCAAAGTGTTGAGCTCAAATCCGGGAATCAACACCCGCTGACCGCACAGACCGCATTGGGGCTTGGAATCCACCATAATTGACTATAGCCGGCTCGATACTGCACAAAAAAAGGTTTTCAAATAATCGGTCTCAGGCAAGGCCGGATGAATCGGATGATCCGGGCCTTGAGTACCGGCACCGAAAAACACCAAGTGCCGGTCAATGTGCCGCGCCGAAGAACGCAATATTTCATGCAAATTATCTCTACTCAAATGATGCGAGCATGATGCCGAGACCAAAATACCATTATTCGACAAAACCTGTAGCGCCAAATGATTCAAGCGCCGATAGGCTTCGTACCCTGCTTTGAAATCTTTTTTACGTTTAATCAGCGCGGGCGGATCCAGGATAATCGCGTCGTAATGCTGTTGCTGTTCACGGGCTTGCTTCAAAAACTCGAACACGTCATTGCGCACGAATTGCATTTTGCCCTGCACCTGATTCAATTCAGCACTAGTGGAAGCTAAAGCCAACGCACTCTCGGAGCTATCCACACAACACACTTCCGCAGCGCCCGCCACTGCGGCAGGTATACCCCAAGCACCGGCATAGCTGAATAAATCAAGCACCCTTAAACCATGGCAAGCTTGAGCAAACTGCGCCCTACTGTTGCGATGATCGTAAAACCAACCGGTTTTTTGACCCTCTGCCACATTAACGAGAAAACGCACGTTGTTTTCTTCAATCAGCAATTGCTCAGGCAACTCGCCGTAAACCAGCTCAGGCTCCAAAGAGAGACTTTCCAACTGGCGCTGACTATTATCGTTTTTCAGCAAAATAGCCGTTGGCGCCAGCAGCTCAAGTAGGATCTTGACCAGCACATCCTTATACCGCTCCATTCCGGCAGTGGTAATTTGCACGGAAAGCACAACCCCAAAGCGATCAATTACCAAGCCGGGTAGACCATCGCTTTCGCCGAACACCAAGCGATAATAGGGCTTATCGAACAAACGCTCACGCAACCCTAAAGCTTGGGCCAAGCGCGCTTTAAAAAAATTTTCATTGATTTTGATATTGGTTTTGCGCGTCAACAAGCGCGCGCAAATGAGTGCATGAGGATTCAGATACGCTATCCCCAAAGCTTTACCGCCAGAATCGTGAACAAGGACTACGTCGCCTGCCGCAAACTGCTCCAAAGGGCTGCGCTGGGTATCGACCTCGTTGCTGAATACCCACAAATGCCCTTGCCGCAGACGTTTGTCTTCGTTTTTTTTAAGAAACAGTTCCGGGTAGCTCATATTGCCCTAAAGTAAGGAAAAGGTATAACCGCCAATTGGCGCAGCAGGCGGCACAACAAACAACCGAATTTCGACCGTTTGCTCTGGGGCGAGTGTTGTGGGTTTTAGAAGGTACTCCGCAGAACTAAACACCCGCTCCGCAATGGCCTGTCCATTAAAATTCAACACGCTCAGCTTCAAATCAGGCGCGGCTTGCGCATAAGGCGCCTGATTACTAAGTACAGCGCTAAACAAATAACCGCTATCGCTTCGAACACGCAAATCGCTATGGGAAACGCTCAATTCCTCAAGATTTCTATATGGCGGTAACCGGCAAGATAATGTCGCACAAACTTTATCTAAATGTGCTCTGAGCTGAGGCTGCATAGTTAAACGATAACCTTCGAAATACAGTATTTGTGCCACCAATAACAATGCCACTAAGCTGGTGGCAACAAACCAAACCCGCCGAGTCTGCGGCCCCTGGTCTAAAGTTTGGTGGTCTGGATACGGCAAGTCGTCGTTCAGTCGCGAATCTTTATCTTCACTAAGGAATCGCAACGCATCGAAAGATTTACCGCAAACCGAACAATCCAATAAGCCACGCGATTGCCGCAAATGCTCGACGGTAACTTCGTGTTGCTCAGCGCAATACGGGCACCGGCTAAACATCTATTCAGTCGGGTTTATGGGCATCCAATCGACACCAGTCTTCCTGGCTGACCGGCGGCGCCACAACAAACCCCTGCTCTCGATAAGCTGCCGCTACAGACTCGGCTTGTTCGTTCAAGATGCCTGACAAAACCAACTGCCCGCCCGGCCTGACCAATGCGCCAATCGTTGGGGCCAGCTCAATCAGCGGTTTAGCGAGAATATTGGCAAGTACCAAATCAGCTGCAAACCCGGAAAACTGTTCGGGCAGATAATAATCGATCCGTTGCTGAACCTGATTTTTTTCGGCGTTGTATTGACTGGCGGTCAACGCCTGCGGATCAATATCTACCGCATGCGCCCGCTTGGCACCGAGTAACAACGCTGCGACGGCAAGAATCCCCGATCCACAGCCGTAGTCGATTAATACTTTATCCTTAATATCGTTACCGGCCAACCACTCCAAACACAATGCAGTCGTCGGATGGGTTCCGGTGCCGAATGCCAAGCCGGGATCCAAAGTCATGCAAACCGTACCCGGCTCGTGCTGTTCCTGGCCGCTGGGGCAAATCCACAAACGATTGGCAAACTTCATCGCCTGGAAATGCTCCATCCACGCCCGCTCCCAGGCTTGATCTTGCAAAACCTCAGCTACCCATTCCTGCAAAGGCTGACCGATAAACTGATTGAACAACAAGTTGCGAACAATATCCGGATCGGTATCGAGCTCGAACAAAGCCGTGACCCGAGTACGAGTCCAGATTTTGGTTTGATCAATGGCCGGTTCGTAAACCGGCTCATCATCGGCATCGCTGTAAGTCACCGAGACCGCGCCCAATTCGCTGAAAAACTCCGATATGTCGGGAGCGGTGGTTTCGTCGGTGATAACGGAAAGCTGATGCCAGGCCATAGTTATATAAAGCGTTTAGCAGGGAAAGAAGACGCCATTTTCGTCATCTCCTCGCCCATACCGAATTAATGGATACCCAATTTCTTTTCGAGGTAATGGATATTTTGCCCACCCAGAGCGAACGCCGCGTCAGCCATAATGCTCTGTTGCAAGGGGATATTGGTTTTGATGCCGTCTATCACCATTTCACTCAGTGCGGTCTTCATCCGGGCAATCGCGCTAGCCCTATCGTCACCGTGTGCAATCAGCTTGCCGATCATGGAATCGTAGTACGGCGGCACTTTATAGCCATTATAGATATGCGTCTCGCAACGGATACCCGGGCCACCCGGCATGTGGAATTGATCGATTACACCAGGGCTTGGCATAAAGGTTTTCGGATCTTCCGCATTCAAACGGCATTCGATGGCATGGCCGGTAAATTTCACCTGGTCTTGCGTGATCGACAAAGGCTCGCCGGCAGCAATCCGCAACTGTTCCTTCACAATATCGAAGCCGGTAATCATCTCGGTGACCGGATGCTCGACCTGCACCCGCGTATTCATTTCTATGAAGTAAAACTGGCCTTTTTCATAGAGAAACTCGAAAGTACCGGCACCTAGATAACCGATTTCCCGGCAAGCCAGCGCGCAACGCTCGCCCATCTGTTTGCGTTGCTCTTCGGTAATACCCGGCGCAGGCGCTTCTTCCACCACTTTTTGATGACGGCGCTGCATGGAACAATCGCGCTCACCCAGATGTATCGCATTGCCGTGCGAGTCTGCCAACACCTGAAACTCGATATGCCGCGGATCTTCCAGAAACTTTTCCATATAGACGGTGCTATTGCCGAACGCGGTGCCGGCTTCGGCCTTGGTCATCGCAATGGCATTTAGCAGTGCGCTTTCGGTATGCACGGTGCGCATACCGCGACCGCCACCGCCGCCAGCAGCCTTAATGATCACAGGATAACCAATTTCCCGCGCCATTTTCAGATTGGTTTCCTCATCGTCCCCCAAAGGATCACCATTACCCGGCACGCAAGGGATACCCGCAGCCTGCATGGCTTTTTTTGCGGCGATCTTGTCACCCATCATCCGAATGGTATCAGGCCTTGGACCGATAAATACAAAGCCGCTTTGACTCACTTTCTCAGAAAAATCGGCATTTTCGGATAAGAAACCGTAACCGGGATGGATAGCTTCTGCATCCGTCACTTCGGCGGCGCTGATAATCGCCGGGATATTCAAATAGCTGGCGGCGGATGCCGCGGGACCGATACAGACTGCTTCATCGGCCAGTCTGACGTGTTTTAAGTCACGATCTGCTTCGGAATACACTGCCACGGTTTTAATACCCAATTCGCGACAGGCCCGCAAAATGCGCAAAGCAATCTCGCCGCGATTGGCGATAACAATTTTCTCAAACATTAGTCCAGCCCCTTTGTCCGTTATTCAATGATGAACAAAGGTTGGCCATATTCGACCGGATGGCCGTTTTCAACCAGAATTTGCTTGATTTTGCCGCTTTTATCCGCCTCGATCTGATTCAAAATCTTCATCGCTTCGATGATGCACAAGGTTTGACCATTGCTAACCGACTGACCTACCTCGACAAATGCCGCTGAACCAGGCGATGCAGAGCGATAAAATGTCCCGACCATCGGCGACTTCACAACATGACCACTGACTTTCTCTTCCACTGGCGCGACCGCGGCGGAGGCCGCAGCTACCGGTGCCGAAGCCACCGGGGCAGCATATTGCACCGGCGCAGCCGCCGAATAACGGCTGATTTTCACTGATTCTTCGCCTTCGCGAATCTCTATTTCAGCAATATCGGATTCCTCGATAAGATCAATCAGTTTTTTTATTTTTCTAATATCCATTGTTCTGAGTTCTCTCTAGTAATATCTGATGAGCGGCTTGCAAAGCCAATTCGTAACCGTTCGCCCCCAATCCGCAGATAACGCCGACGGCGATATCCGAAAAATACGAATGCTTCCTGAAAGGCTCACGGGCATGCACGTTCGATAAATGTACTTCTATGAATGCAATCTTGGTTGCCAGCAAGGCATCGCGAATCGCCACGCTGGTATGGGTAAATGCGGCGGGATTGATAATGATAAAATCGACGCCCTGCCGATAAGCCTGATGAATTTGTTCAACAATTTCATGCTCGGCGTTGCTTTGCAGGAAATTTAATTGATGCCCCAATGTTTGGGCCAACCGCTCCATTCCCTGCTGAATGCTTTGCAATGTTTTGCTACCGTAAAGCCCAGGTTCCCGGACGCCTAACAGATTTAAATTGGGTCCATTGAGAACCGTGAGGTTTGCCATTGCCGGTGCCGAACAAAAATTAGCTAAATAAGAATGAATTCTGCCTAATTTGTAGGTTTTTGTCCAGATAAACCGTTTTTCACTTCATTAGCCTGCGTTTTAGCGCTTTTTCAGTCATTTTGCCGTCAACAACGGCGCAATCACTTCCAGCACTTTGTCTCGGGTCAATTCGCCTAATTGATGATGCACAATTTGCCCTTGTTGATTAATGATCACCGTGAACGGCACGGTGTTGATCACATTGCCCAGCTGTTGAGCCAACATCGTTGCACCTTCGCCGCCAATCAACACCGGATAATTGATTTTGATACGTTTAAGGTAGTCTTCTACCGGTTGCTTGTCTTCGATGGCAATGCCGACAAACTGCACGCCTTGATCTTTATACTCATCCTGAAGCTTGATGAACTCGGGAATTTCCTTCAAACAGGGCGGACACCAGGTTGCCCAGAAGTTGATAATCAATATTTTGCCTTGCCATTGCGTGACCGATTGCGGCGTATCCGCCAGGTCAGGCAAGCTGAAATTGATTTGCGGAGTCGGTTTACCGGCTTCGGGGGCTGCGAAATATTGTCTTACAAACAGACCGGCCGCCAGTGCAACAAAGGCAATAGCGGTGACTATCAGTACGATTTTTTTATTCATAGTTGTTGCAAGGTTCTTAAAAAAGTAGCGGCATCCTGGTAGCCGATCACGCGCTGCGCAGCCTGTTCACGGCCATCGGCACCGAAAAATATGATGCCCGGCGGCCCAACTAGCTCGAAGCGTTTTAACAAGGCTTTATCCGCCTCATTGTTATCGGTCACATCGGCCTGGAGCAGCACAAAATCAGCCAATTGTCGCTTAACCTGCGGATCGGTGAAGGTGTAAGCCTCCATCTCTTTACAGGAAATACACCAATCGGCATAGAAATCCAGCATCACCAGCTTGCCGCTGGCCGTTGCCTGCTGGATGCGTTGCTCCAATTCCGCCACCGATGCCACCCGCTGAAAACTAAGCCCCTGAACCGGTTCCTGCGCTTGCGCATTGAAACCCATGCCTTGCAGGGGCTGTAGGGGATTATCGTTTCCGGCGCTCAAGCCGATCAACTGCAGAACGCCGAATACGAGCATGATAATGCCCAAACCTTTCCACAGTTTACGCCAACCGGAAGCCGTTTCCGGCAAAGAATCGATTGCCCCGAGAAATATGGCCGGAATAACCAACAATAAAGCCCACAAAAACATCGTCACCGCAGCCGGCAAAATCCGCGATAACATCCACACCGCCACGGCCAGCATCGCCACGCCGAATACGGCTTTGGTGGCATTCAGCCAATCACCGGCCTTGGGCAGCAATTTGCCAGCTGATGCGCCCAACAGTAATAACGGTGCGCCCATACCAAGGCCCATCATGAACAACGCCAAACCGCCCAACACCACATCACCGGTTTGACCGATGTAAATCAATGCCGCTGCCAGCGGGGCTGCCACACAAGGTCCGACGATCAGCGACGACAGCGCCCCCATGATACCGGCGCCAAGATAAGAACCATCGCGATGCTTATCGCTGGAGTGATGCAAGGCGGATTGCAGCGATTTAGGCAGCTCCAAATGGTAAAAACCAAACATCGACAGCGATAACAGCACGAATAATCCTGAAAACACGGCGATTACCCAAGGCTCTTGAAAGGTCGCTTGCAGATTGCTGCCGAACAAAGCCGCCAAGATACCGAACAGTGTATACATCAACGCCGAAGCCAATACATAACTCAAGGACAGCAAGAAGGCCTTGCGCGTACCGATTTGGTCACCATGGCCGACGATGATGCCGGACAGAATCGGAATCATCGGAAACACACATGGGGTAAAGGCCAGCAACAAGCCAAACCCGAAAAAACTGAGTAAAGTCAGCGCCAAACTATCATGCCGCAAAGCATTGACGATTTTATCCTGCTCCGACAACTCGGCAACCGCGGCCGGTTTGGCTTGCTGCAATGCATCAGTAGGCGGCAAGTCAAGGCTCACCTTGGATTGCATGGGCGGATAGCACACACCGCGGTCGGCGCAACCTTGAAACTTTGCCAGCAACTCAATGGTTTCGGCGGCCTTGCTATCTCGCAACAGCGGTATATCGACGCTGATCTGGTTTCGGTAGATTTGCACCTGACCAAACTCAGCGTCGTGGTAAGCAGCGCCTTCCGGAAGCTGCAACGGTGTCAGCCGCGTCTGGCTAGAGCCTTCCGCTTTAACCGACAACTTATCCTTATAAAGGTAATAACCCTCGGCAATTTGCCAGGTTGCTTGCACAGTATGCGGATCTTTCAAAGTGGCGAAAAACTGAAAGGCTTGTTCCGCCGGCAATAACTCCTCGGAAAACAAGCCGGGCGACAAGCCCTTTAGACCTTTGACAAACTGGTTGAGCGCCCCATTGTTTGCGGCGGCCGAAGCTGCAGGGAGCGCCACATCCAGCAGTACTTTTTGCGGCGGATAACAAACCCCGGCATCCGCACAACCTTGGTATTTAACCAGCAGCTTTAATTGGGTTTCACGGCCTTGATTAATCAGCGGCACCACTACATCCAGCGTGTTGCGATACACCACCACGTCACCCAGACTTGGGTCATGCTCGGTAACGCCTTCCGGCATACTCGCCTGGCCCAGCTGAATCGATTCGGTTTGTGACTGGAACTTGGTCTTATCGCGATACAGGTGGTAGCCTTCGACTATCTGCCAATGCAATTCAACTTTATCGGCAGTTTCGGCCGTAGCAGTTAACTTGAATGCCTGGTCCGGGGGCAAAAAATCCTGGCTGTCCAGCGCCGCCGCAGTGCGCCAAAAAACAGCGAATAAACATAATAAAATCAGTCGATGCCAAGGCATGAGTCTATCCATTTCAAATAATCCAGCGAGCCGCTTGCTATCGCGACCGCAATAATTTCCGGGAGTTGGTAAGGGTGTAGGCTTTTCAGCGTCGCTTCAATGGCCGCATAGCGGTCTTGATGACTTTTGATGAGCAGCAAATGTTCCTGAGCGGTTTCAATTTCACCTTGCCATTCATAGACCGAGCGCACACCTGGCAAGATGTTCACGCAGGCCGCTAATTTTTGGGTTATCAGAGTGCCGGCCAGTTTGTCAGCAACCTCTAGGTCCGGGCAGGTACAAAGAATCAATTGATACATCGCGATATTATCCTGGAATTTGCACCAAGATGCTCTTAGTATTAGCGGCTTTTTACCGCAACCGGACTCAACATGAAAACCATGCAAATTCTGTTTATCGCTTTTTTGATCGTGCCGTTTGTGGAAATATACGTGCTATTGCAAGTCGGTGGCTTGATCGGCGCCTTTCCCACTATTCTATTGGTGGTGTTTACCGCTGTATTGGGCGCTTGGCTACTACGTCGGCAAGGTTTCACCACCTGGCAGCGCTTCCAGTCCAGGTTGGCACAAGGGGAAATTCCGGCTTATGAAATGATCGAGGGCCCGATATTGCTGGTAGGTGGAGCGCTGTTATTGACGCCGGGATTTTTCACCGACCTGCTGGGTTTCGCTTGTCTGATTCCAACCTTACGCAGAAAGATAGCTCAGTACATTATTGAGCATCATTTGCTGCAAACTCAGGTGAGTTCTGTGTTTCAGCAGGCACAAAACTCGCGAACCATTATCGAAGGCGAGTACAACAAACAAGATTAATAAGGTTTTTTTGAATCCGAATCCGCGCCAAAGGCGCAGATTCGGAGCCGATCACTAGCACTTATTGACCGGTGGACCCTGCATCGGTACCCAAGGTATTTTTGTCCATACCGGAATATACCGGGCACCAGCCGGAATAACTGGTCGCAACCAAGACCAAGCCAACCAACAACATCAGGATGCTGGCGGTAAACAGCGATACGCTGAGCAGCACCACGCCAGAAACCATGCGAACTTTCTTATCTTTCTCGCCGATGTTGTGCTCAAATTTGATCAAACGTTTATAATCGAAGCTCATTTCCAATCCTCTCTGTGTTGTAGTTATTAGTCCCGACGCACGGCTTTCCCTTAAAGGCAAGCAAATATACACAGCTCCTCAAAATCTGCAAGCTATAAAAAATGGACGTCTCTTCTATCATCACCTCCTTAAACGACGACCAGCGCCTGGCCGTTTCCGCTCCCATGCAAGCGATGCTGGTATTGGCCGGCGCCGGTAGCGGCAAAACCCGGGTATTGGTCCATCGCATCGCCTGGCATATTCAAGTAAACGGCATTTCGCCCTATAACATCTTGGCGGTGACCTTTACCAACAAAGCCGCCAACGAAATGCGCAACCGTATCGAAGAGTTGCTCGAAACCCCAGCCCGCGCCATGTGGATAGGCACTTTCCACGGCCTAGCCCACCGCTTATTGAGGCAACACGCCAAACAAGCCAATCTGCCGGAAACGTTTCAGGTGATGGACAGCGATGATCAACTGCGCATCATCAAACGGCTGATGAAAAACCTGAATCTGGACGACAGCAAATGGCCGCCCAAGCAGGCGCAATGGTTTATCAACGCGCAAAAAGACGAAGGCATTCGCGCCAAGCACATGCAGGACAGCGGCGATTTTTATAATCGGCAGATGAAGGAAGTTTATCTGGCTTACGAGGAAGTATGCCAACGCTCCGGCTTGGTGGATTTTGCCGAGCTATTACTGAGAGCTCATGAACTGTTGCGCGATAACGAGGACTTACTGGCCTTTTACCGGCAGCGTTTCCAACAAGTCCATGTCGACGAATTTCAAGACACCAACACCATCCAATACGCCTGGCTGCGCCTGCTGACCGAAGGCAACAACAATCTGTTCGTGGTCGGCGACGACGATCAATCGATCTACGGCTGGCGCGGCGCCAAAATCGAGAATATTTTCAATTTCCAAAAGCACTATCCCGAGCACGGTATCGTCCGCCTGGAGCAAAACTACCGCTCCACCGGCCACATTCTGAAAGCCGCCAACACCCTGATCGCCAATAATGACAATCGAATGGGCAAGGAATTATGGACTGCTGCCGGCGAAGGTCAGGCCATTTCCTTGTATTCGGCGTTTAACGAGCAAGATGAAGCGTATTTCGTGGTCGAGAAAATTCGGCAATGGGTTAGAGATGGTGGCTTACGCAGCGAGACCGCAATTTTGTATCGATCCAACGCCCAATCGCGACAGTTTGAAGAACGCTTGATGACCACCGCCACCCCTTACAGGGTATACGGCGGCCTGCGATTTTTCGAGCGTATGGAAATCAAAAATGCCCTCGCCTATTTACGACTGTCTACCAACCCGCACGATGACCCTTCGTTTGAACGGGTAGTGAATACGCCAACACGCGGTATTGGGGCCAAAACCCTGGACGACATGCGCATTTTGGCCCGCGAACAGCAACTATCGATGTGGCAAGCTGCGTTGGCGATGTTGGAAAGCAATCAACTACCTGCCCGCGCCAGCAATGCCCTGCGTGGTTTTTTAAACCTGATTATCGCGCTCGGCGAAACGACGAAAGAATTGAGTCTGCACGAGACGGTCAAACAAGTCGTTGAGACCAGCGGCTTAATCGAACTGTATAAGAAAGAAAAACAGGACAAAGGCGAAGCCAGAGTGGAAAACCTGGAGGAGTTAGTCAACGCCGCCAGACTATTTGATTACGACAGCGAAAACGCCGAAAACCTGGGCGAGTTGGACATGTTCTTAGCGCACGCCGCATTGGAAGCCGGCGAAATGCAAGGCGAAGTCGATGAGGATTGTGTGCAACTGATGACACTGCATTCGGCTAAAGGCTTGGAATTCAAACTGGTGTTTCTGGTGGGCCTGGAAGAAGGCCTATTCCCTTCGCAACAAGCGCTGGACGATCCCGGGCGATTACAGGAAGAGCGCCGGTTGTGCTATGTCGGCATAACTCGGGCAATGCAACAGCTATATCTGACGCACGCCGAGTCGCGGCGGCTTTACGGCAAGGATAGTTATCCGCGCGCCTCGCGGTTTTTGCGCGAACTGCCGCCGGAATCGATTCAGGAAATCAGGTTACGTGCCAATGTCAGCAGACCGGCTACCAATAGCGCACCGCAGTCCAAAGGTTTGGGCAGCAAGGGTACTTACAAACTCGGACAGCCTGTCAGGCACGAAAAATTCGGCGAAGGCGTGGTACTACAAATGGAAGGCGAAGGCGAACAAGAGCGGGTGCAAATCAATTTCCGCAACGCGGGCATCAAATGGCTGATGCTGGCTTACGCCAAACTGGATGCTGCTTAGAATATATTAAAAACGCGGCGTGCGGATCAACCGAACGCCGCGAAACAGGACAAGCCGACTAAAAAATTAGTCGGTGACAGTAATGACCTTCAGGGAGTTAGTCCCGCCGCTGGCGCCGGTCAAGTCGCCTTTGGTGCGGATCAGTGCATCGCCCGCTTTTACGACACCACGGACTTTCAAAGCCTTGATCAGGCTGTCGGTCACGCTGGCCGACTCCATTTTCTCCTTAGCAAACGGAATCGGAAACACACCTTTGTAAAGAGTCACACGCCCCAAAGTGCGCTCCTGACTGCTGAAGGCAAAGATAGGAATATCCGAGCTGATCCGCGACATCCAAAGCGGAGTAGAACCCGACTCGGTCAAAGACGCTATACCGGCAATTTTGGTATGGTTGGCCATATACATCGCAGACATCGCAATCGCTTCGTCCATCCGTTCGAACTTGTCGGTCATCCTATGCATGGACTTGGTCACGCTAGGTTGCTTTTCAGTTTCCAAACAAATACGAACCATGGCTTGCACGGTTTTCACCGGATGCTTGCCTGAGGCGGTTTCAGCGGACAACATGATCGCATCGGTACCATCGACAATGGCGTTGGCCACATCGAATACTTCCGCACGGGTCGGGATTGGATTCTCGATCATCGACTCCATCATTTGCGTAGCCGTGATCACCGCCCGGTTCAACTCGCGCGAACGGCTGATCAGCAGTTTTTGCGCAGCCGGCAAATTGGCGTCGCCGATTTCCACACCCAAGTCGCCACGCGCGACCATGATCGCGTCGGAGGCCAAGATGATTTCGTCGATGACTTCCATCGCTTCCGCACGCTCTACCTTGGCAACCAAACCGGCGTATGAACCGGCTGCTTGCAACAGCTCACGAGCTTCGTTCATATCCGCTGCCGTACGCGGGAAGGAAATCGCCACGTAATCGGCTTGAATCACCGCGATGGTTTTGATGTCTTCTTTGTCTTTGTCAGTCAAAGCTGCCGCGGACAAACCGCCACCCAACAAATTGATGCCTTTGTTGTTGGACAAATCGCCGCCAACTACTACCGTGGTATTGACGCGGGTGTTGTTTTCAACATTGACCACGTCCAATACAACCCGCCCGTCGTCCAGCAACAACCGTGTACCCGGTTTCACTTCACGCGCCAACGGCTCGTAGCTGATGCCGACTTGGGTGTTGTCGCCATCCAGTTTGCCTAGATTAATGTCCAAAGCAAAAGCTTGACCTTCTTCCAACCAAACTTTGTTCTCTTTAAACCGCTCGATACGGATTTTCGGACCTTGCAAATCGGCCAGAATACCGACGCGACGCCCGGTTTTTTTACTCAGCTCGCGAACCCGGTTGGCGCGGTCGATATGATCCTGCGCCGAACCGTGCGAGAAATTAAGCCTGACAACGTCAATTCCAGCCTCGAACAACTCTTCAAGTACACCGGGTTTGTCCGTAGCAGGTCCCAGCGTAGCCAGGATTTTCGTTCTTCGTAACAGCATGTAAACCCTTTATTTGGCGTTAAACAAAGCAACCGTGGTATCGAGCATACGGTTTGAGAAACCCCACTCGTTGTCATACCAGGACAGGACTTTCACGAAATTGCCGCCGGTGACTTTGGTCAGGCCCGCTTCGTAGATAGAAGAATGTGGGTTGTGGTTAAAGTCCATGGATACCAAAGGCTCGTCGTTGATGGCCAAAATGCCTTTTAATGGGCCGGCAGCCGCTTCGCGCAGGATGCTGTCGATTTCTTCTTTGGTGGTGTTGCGTGATGCTTGGAAGCACAAATCCACCACAGAAACGTTGATGGTTGGTACGCGCATAGCAAAACCGTCCAGTTTGCCTTTCATTTCCGGCAATACCAAACCTACTGCGGCAGCAGCACCGGTTTTGGTGGGGATCATCGATTGCGTGGCTGAACGCGCGCGGTGCAAGTCGCTGTGGTATACGTCGGTCAATACTTGGTCGTTAGTGTAAGAGTGAATGGTGGTCATCAAACCGTGATCGACACCAATGCTGTCCATCAAAGGTTTAACCAAAGGCGCCAAGCAGTTGGTGGTGCAAGAAGCGTTGGAGATAACGGTGTCGGACGCTTTCAAGGTTTGGTGGTTAACACCGTAAACAATCGTGGCATCGACATCGTTGCCGCCAGGTGCGGAGATAATGACTTTTTTCGCGCCAGCAGTGATATGCGCGGACGCTTTGGCTTTGCTGGTGAAGAAGCCGGTGCACTCATGAACCACATCAATACCCAATTCCGCCCAAGGCAATTTAGCGGGATCTCTTTCAGCAAATACCCGGATTTTATCGCCATTGATTACGATGTAATCACCGTCTACAGACACATCAAACGGAAATTTACCATGTACGGTGTCGTATTTGGTCAAGTGTGCGTTGGTTTTGGAATCGCCCAAATCGTTGATAGCGACCACTTGGATCTCGTTGGTGCGACCTGATTCGTACAAAGCGCGCATGACATTGCGACCGATACGACCATAACCGTTAATTGCAACTTTAATTGCCATAGAGTTTTCTCCGGGATGAGTGTGAAAGACTTGCGTCGAGATGTGCCAAAAGCACCAAAAATAGACTGGATTGTAGCAACAAGCAGTCCTGTACGTCTACCGCCGCGGCGCGTTGCGGCCTACAGAAATCCGGCTTTTTAAACATGTCGGGGCTCTCCCCCTGTTAAAGGGCGCTTACCATCCTGCACCTATAAGCCCTAAAGACAAACCAGTAATCAATAGCGCCGGCCCGATAAAAGGTACAATTCTATTTTTTCCACTTACCGCAGCACAACCCATGCAAATTCAATGGTATCCCGGCCACATGCACAAGGCCAGCAAGGAGATCAAGCACGCCTTGCCCGACATCGATTTGCTGATTGAAATACTCGATGCCCGCATTCCTTACAGCAGCCAAAACCCCATGCTGGCCAGTCTGCGCGGCGACAAACCCACCATCCGCGTCCTCAGCAAAACCGATTTGGCCGACCCTGAACTGACTAAAAAATGGCAAGCCTATCTGGAGCGAGAACAAGCGGTAAAAACATTGGCCGTCACCACTCAACAGCCGGAAAAAATCAAACAGATTATCGACTTGTGCGCGAAGATGCTGCCGGATAAAACCGCCGCCAACAAAGTGATCCGCACCATGATCATGGGCATACCCAACGTCGGCAAATCCACCATTATTAATGTGCTGGCCGGCCGTACCATCGCCAAGACCGGCAACGAACCTGCCGTTACCAAGCAGCAGCAGAAAATCAATCTAGGCAATAATATCGTCCTTTCCGACACGCCCGGCGTGCTGTGGCCGAACGTCGAAAACCGCCACAGCGGCTACCGACTGGCAGTAAGCGGCGCCATCAAGGATACGGCTTTCCAACACGACGACATAGCACTGTATGCCTTGGAGTATCTGCGGACAGCCTACCCGGAGCAGTTAAGCCAGCGCTATCGTTTGGCACCTTTGCCAGAAGAACCGCTCGTGCTATTACAAGCCATCGGCTCCAAACGCGGCTGTTTGCGTAGCGGCGGCATCGTCGAACTGGACAAAGCAGCCAAGCTATTAATGAACGAATTGCGTGCCGGCACCTTGGGTCAAATTACCCTGGAAACTCCCGAGATGATAGAAGCGGAAATGCTGGAACTGGCCGCCATCCGCGAGCAAAAGGCCGCTAAACAAGCAGCCAGACGGCGCGGCGGCAACCCACAGAATTAAAAGTCGCCAGACTAGAGCTCATCTCATCCCAAGTCCCAAGCGCGTCAACTATTACGCTTTCATGACCTTATAAATATGATGCGCGCCGGCATGATTAACGGTGCTTTCTTCCACGGTAACCGAAAAACCGAAATCCGGGCCGATGTTTTTCGGATCGTGCTCCTCGCCGACAAAATCCGAGTAGGGAATATAAATCCGCGTGTGCTCGGTAATATAGTCTTTCACTTGATGGAAAAACCGTTTCAATATATCGCGCCCACCGTCTTCGTTCAGCCCGAAGGTGCCGTCTGACGGGTAATAATTGAAATTAAAAACGATCAGGTCGAACAGCGTGTGCGGCACATCGGCAAATAAATCGCTGTGCAGAAAATCGATAGGCGCCAATTCAGGATTCAAGCGCGTGTTTTCCAAGGTGCAATCTACTGCGTCCCGATTAAAATCGACACCCATGACGCTAGCGCAGCCAATTTTTTTTAACAAAAACGCGAAATAGCCGCTGCCGCAGCCCATATCCAAAGCCATTTCGGCGGGCGGTTGTTGCAGAATGAAATTCCCAAAAAATGAGCTGGTCAACCCAAAGTCGGACGGAAACACATTTTTCGCAATCTTCAAAGTGATGCCATCCAACTCCGTCATATAGGGTTGTTTTTCCAAATAGTGGGCCAATTCCTGCTTGCGAGCATCGATGCTCATATCCGGCTGTTTCATAATTTGCGATAGAGTTGAGTGGCGCCACGCTTTTGGACGCGATTGTTTCAGGAGCCCGCCATAAACGGCTGGCCGGTTCATACTTGAATCCTACAACAAACAGCGGCGGGCAACCAAACCCTGTGCAGTTATTGCCCACCGTGCCAGGCCTGCATCAGTGACTAACTGCCTGCCTTTGATGTCGGCCACGCGGTTCGCCCACCACGTGAGAGCGGGCAATTTGCCCGCCATTTTCGGGCAAATATCAGCTTACCCAGGCCACCGCCTCACCTACACTGCAACTGTCCGCGATATTCAGAGCCCAAACATCAGCCTGCATACCCAGCCACCATCAAGCAGAGAACACACCATGAACACATATCTTTTCGACGACCGCCGTATCGATTGGCAAACCCTGGAGGGCTTCGAGCATTTACGCTATTTCATTTTGAACATTGACACCGACGCCAACATTGCCGACGTCTTGTTCAAATTTGCCGCCGGCCAACAAATAGTGCTGCACCGACACAAAGCGCCAAACCACATTTTTGTCATCCAAGGCGAACATAGAATCTACCACGCCGACGGCACATTGAAGGAAATCAGGCCGGACGGCAGCTACACCCTAAGCCCGGCCAGCGACGTGCCGCACCGGGAAGGCGGCGGCGACATTGACGTCATCCTGTTGTTCAGCATCCGCGGCACCGGGGTGCTTTACGACATACTGGACGACGATGCCAACGTTATCAGTAGCCTGGCGATGTCCGACTTCGTGGCATTACACCAAGCACAGTCCGGGCAAACGGGATAAAAATCGCGCAATCCCGGTCATTTTGAACGGGAGCAATGAAAACCTCGCTCTCCGCTCCGTTACTGTTTGCTCAGGAATTGAACTGTACCGGCACTATCCAGTAGCGCCAGACTTTACTACTATCATCTCAGCTCGGCCGTCTATTCATGGCTTGGGCTTTAACTATTTATTAACCCGACCCTATTTATCGTGGGTATGCCGTTGGGGCTGAAATTCTATGATTATTTGTCAAGCTGTGCCTGAAACAATCAGTCTTTCCGTTCACAGGGGCGTCATCATCAATAACATCAAATTTAAGCTCTTCCCCTTTTAAAAAGAGGATCGATGGGGCTTATAAGGCATAAACAATGCTCAAGCGGAACTTAACTGCATTGCGCTTACCATCAGAACCAAGCAGCGATTTATCTATTGTGGAATATTGTTGTAAGGTTTAAGCCAACCCTTACAACTTAGAGCGTGTGACCGATCCGATTAAGGAAATTTCCGATGCTCTCCCGTATTCTATTCAGCAGCAGTAACGCCAATTTCCCGGACGAGTTGATACGTACATTACCGTTCAGAATTGCCTTCAGAGCTTATGCCGGAATGCTGGTGATTCTGACGACCCACCACAGCTTTCCGGACACACAAACCAATTCGGTATCGACTTGGCAGCGGCTAGGCCAATACTGGAGTGATTGCATCGATTGCCTTATCCTGGCTGCGGGCCCTACCCTGCGCGGCTATTTGTGCCGCAGCCATTTAAAACGCCCTTAGCACTTATCTTCAATAATAAAAACACGAGGCTTTCCATGACTACCAGTATCGAAATCAGCGAATCGGTCCGCCATTACTATGGCCAGGTCTTGCAATCCAGCAACGATCTGAAAACCAGCGCCTGTTGCAGCATCGACGCCATGCCTAGCTATTTAAAAGCCTTGCTGGCCAGTCTGCATCCCGAAGTCTTGGAACGGTTTTACGGGTGCGGCTCCCCCTTACCCCCCGCATTAACGGGTAAAACCGTGCTGGATTTAGGCTGCGGCACCGGCCGCGATTGCTATCTGTTGTCGAAGCTGGTCGGCGCGTCAGGACGGGTAATCGGCGTGGATATGACGCCCGAGCAATTGGCAGTGGCCGTGCGTCATCGCAACTGGCACGCCGAACGCTTTGGATTTGCGAATGTTGAGTTTTTGCACGGTCACATCGAAAACCTGCACACCGTAGGTATCGCCGACAACAGTGTGGACGTGGTGGTCTCCAATTGCGTGATCAACCTGTCGCCGGAAAAGCCCAGCGTGCTGGCGGAAATATTCCGGGTATTGAAACCCGGCGGCGAGCTGTATTTTTCCGATGTTTTTGCTGATCGCCGCATCCCGTTCGAACTGCGCCAGGACCCGGTGCTATTGGGCGAATGCCTGGGCGGTGCTTTATATTGGGAAGACTTCCGACGCATATTGCAGGACTTAGGCTGCCCAGATGTCCGCAAGGTCAAACAAAACACCATCAGCATCGACGACCCGGACGTGTTCGCCAAAATCGGCATGGTCAAGTTCGATTCGGTGACGGTGCGCGCCTTTAAAATGCCCCTGGAAGACCGTTGCGAGGACTTCGGCCAAGTCGCAACCTATTTGGGCACTATTGAACAACACCCGCACAGTTTTGATTTGGACGATCATCATCATTTCGAAACCGGCCGGCCGTTAAGAGTCTGCGGAAACACCGCCGACATGCTGGCAGGTAGCCGCTATGGCGAACACTTTCAAATATTGGGCGACAAAACCCGGCATTTCGGCTTATTCGACTGCTCGCCCGGACCCGGCAGCGAATCAGCCAAGGCTGACAGCGCCTGCTGCTGAGATGGACTGATCCGGTAAATTGGGCGAACGACAGGCGATGTTGTTCATGTGGTGATACGCTCGCGTTGCCGCAATAAAGCCACGCATCGCCATACCGACAACTACAAAACCGGTTGGATAAAGAATCCTGAGAAGAATCAAAAAATTGCCAGGTAGCGGCTAAACGCAGCCAGTCACCAAACCTGTCAATCGCAAGTGGTCGGTCTACACTGATACGTGATGGTTAATCCGACCCGACCGCCCTTTTTAATAGCGGTTTGAACGCCCATGTAGCTAAGCCAGTAGCGCCGCCGATCACTGCCAATAACAGAAAGAAATCCTGTCTGGGCATTTGCTCGTAAAAACTGCCGATGTAACCAGACAAATAATTGCCAAAAAACGTCGACAGAAACCACATGCCCATCATCATCCCCACCAAACGCGGCGGCGAGACTTTACTAACCAGCGACAAGCCAACCGGCGACAGATAAAGTTCGCCGAGCGTGTAAATCAAGGTACACAATGCCAGCCATAGAAAGCTGATTTTTTCGGTGGATTGCACACCGCTGATCGCGAAAATCAGCACCAAAAACGACGCACCCAACAATATCGAGCCGAATGCCATTTTGCCGACACTCGAACTTTGCCGGCCCTGGCCGGCGCGGTAGCGAGAAACACGGTCGAGCAACGGTACCAACAAGAATATAAAGGCCGGATTCAGGGATTGAAACCAGGTGGAGGGCATTTCCCAGCCCAGGATATGCCAATCGGTGTTGTGCTCGGCGAACAGTTGCAGCGTGTTGCCCTGCTGCTCGTAAACTGCCCAGAACAAAATATTCAGCACAGCTAAAGCCATTAATCCGCCTAGTGCCTGCCATTCTTTGATGGTCAGCGGTTCAGGCTTGATGACGTGGGCCGCCGGTTTAACAAATTGATCCGCTCCCAGATATTTCTGCCCAAACAGATAGACCAGCAAACCCAGCAACATCCCGACGCCGGCGGCGCCGAAGCCGTAATGCCAGCCGTAGCGCCGGCCCAAGGTGCCGCAGATCAACGGCGAGAAAAACGCACCCAGGTTGATACCCATATAAAAAATCGTAAATGCGCCATCGCGGCGCTGATCGCCGTGCGGATATAAACTGCCCACTTGAGCCGAAATATTGGGCTTGAAACAGCCATTTCCCAAAATCAAAAACAACAGCGCCAACAAGAAAAACGCTTCGACAGCCATCAAAAAATGGCCGATAGCCATCAACACGCAGCCGACTATCACGCATTTGCGCGGCCCCAACACCCTGTCCGCCAAAATGCCGCCGAACAACGGGGTGAAGTACACCAGGCCGGTATATAAACCGTAAATCTGTGAGGCCAGGGCTTGCGTGGACAAAGGCCCGAACAATCCCTGCAAACCAGTCTGTAATGTCGTAAACCCCAACACCAAGGTGTCGGTTTGCGCGGCTTGAATTAAATGCTGGGTCATATACAACACCAGCAAGGCGCGCATGCCGTAATAAGAAAAACGCTCCCACATTTCGGTGAAAAACAGCACGTACAAGCCGATGGGATGACCAAACAGAGTTTTTTGATTCACGTAGGAAAAGTGTTGTTAAGTTTCTTTGCTAAGCCTGCTGAACATCATCTCACAAGCGCCAATCTGGGGCATTTTTGCGGTAAACACTCAGTAATTGCACCGCCTTGAAACACGGCAACTATAAGCGACAAAAAAAGTGCCGATTCAGCGTGTTTTCGGCTACCGCATCGCCGATTAGGCTGTTATAAAGGGAACACGCGCCATCGTTTGTGCCATTCGAGCTCCTGGTTCGCCCTGGGATTTCGATCAAATATTTTCAAGGAAACTTAATGACAACGCTAAGCGATTATTTCGACTACCGGCTAGATGCCGACGGTAATATATATGTAGAGGTTTCGATTCGGGGCGTGACCTTACTCAGGCTGCCGGCCACCAATAAAGGCACAGCGTTTAGTGTGCAGGAACGTATCGAACTGGGCTTGGATGGCTTGCTGCCGCCGCAAGTCACGAATATGGCGCAGCAACTAGACCGCTTGTATGTCAATTATCAAAAACAAGCGAACGATATTTCCAAGTATCAATTTCTCCGGGCTCTGCAGGACCGTAACGAGGTGTTGTTTTACGCGCTGTTAGAACGGCATCTTGAGGAAATGGTGCCCGTTGTCTACACCCCAACCATAGGCTTGGCGGTGCAACAATTCAGTTCCAACTTCACCAGCACGCGCGGTTTGACTTTTTCCGCAGCCAATATCGATCGGGCCGAAACGATTTTACAAAACTACCCGTTACACGATATTCGCATGATTGTGGTGACCGATTCTTCGTCGATTTTGGGTATCGGCGACCAAGGTATGGGCGGTTTGGCGATTTGCATCGGCAAACTGGGGCTGTATACCGTCGGCGGCGGCATGTGCCCGTTTCAAACCTTGCCGGTCAATCTGGATGTGGGCACCAACCGCAGTGAATTGTTGGACGATCCGTTCTATTTGGGCGCGCATAGCAAGCGCTTGCACGACCAGCCTTATTTCGAATTGGTCGATAAATTTGTTAACGCGGTACAAACAGTCTGGCCCAAAGCCATTATCCAATGGGAAGATTTTGCGAAAAACATCGCCTTCGATTTGTTGGCCAAATACAAAGATCTGCTGCCCTGTTTTAACGACGACATCCAGGGTACCGGGGCGATGGCCTTGGCAGGTCTGCTCTCGGCTTGCCATAAAAAAGGCGAAACCCTCGCAGAACAAACCGTGGTGGTGGTGGGCGCCGGTGCCGGCGGATTCGGCGTAGCCAGTACCATTAAAAAAGGCATGCTGCGCGAAGGTTTAACCATGGAGCAAATTCTGCAGCGGATTTTCGTGGTGGATGCGCATGGCCTGGTGGTCAAGGAAGCTACGACCGAGGCCTACAAATTACCGCTATCGCATACTCAGGAAAGTTACCACGACTGGGATATTCCCGATGATAGGGTGCCCAACCTACTGGAGGTGGTCACTCACGCCAAGCCAACGGTATTGCTCGGACTAACCGGTGTAGCGGGTTTGTTCACCGAGACTGTGATTAAAACCATGGCGGCAAACCACGCCCAGCCCATTATTTTCCCTTTATCCAACCCCACCGCCAATTGCGAAGCCACGCCGGAAGACATCTTGGCGTGGACGCAAGGCTCGGCTATGGTCGCAACCGGCAGCCCATTCGCCGACGTCGAGTATCAAGGCCGGCGTTATCCGATTGGTCAGGGCAATAATGCCTTTATTTTTCCGGGCTTGGGCTTTGCCGCGGTGTTGGGCGAGTGCAGCCGAATTAGCGACGCAATGGTCTTGGAGTCTGCCTACGCCTTGGCAGATTACATTGTGGAGAAATGCTCGGCTGCCGATCTGATTTTCCCGCCGGTGGGCGATCTGAAGCAAGTCAGTTTATTTGTGGCTAATCGGGTATTGGCTAAAGCGCTGGAAGACGGCTCCGCGACCCGGCAGGATTTAGTGGGTATCGATCTGGAAGCTTACGTTAAAGCCAATCTCTGGAAAGCCGAGTACCTGCCGTTCAAATATGTCGGGGCAACGGCAACGCATTAATCGAATTTCCCCGCTTACAAAGCTCAGCGGTAAGGCTTAAAGCTTGCAACTGGATTTGAATCTGCTGCACCTCGCCTACCTGATTGGCGGGATTGGTATTCTGGTGGAATGGCGGGCTTATTGTTTGCCGGATGGCTTAGCGTTTCGGCGTTGGTCCGCAGCCGGGGCCGTGCTGTGGGCCGCTCAATACCTGTTGCTGGATGCCTGGACCGCTGGTTTGACCATGGCCAGTACCGCCCTGCGCACCCTGCTGTCCAGCCGTTTGGAGAGCGGTTTGCACAAACACTGGACGGCGGCGAGCTTCGTAGCGTTGTTTAGCGGGCTTACGGCATGCTCTTGGCAAGGCTCGGTTTCTTTATTGCCGGCCTTTGCGGTGATCAACACCACACTGGCTTTGTTTTACCTGAACAATCGCCGCATGCGCGTTGCGCTGTTGGCTTCCAGTGTGGCATGGATAAGCAACGATTACATCTGGCAAGCCTGGCCGGCATTGGTGGCCGAGACCGTGGCGATGGGCATTAATCTGCGGACCATAAGCAAGCTGTTGGCCCAATAACAACGCGCCCCTTAAATGTACCCATGACGGCGTTTCTGAAATGGCTTTATGCCGTTTCTGTCTGCCCAACGGGTTCTTCCAGGACTATCCAGTTATTTTCAAGCAAGGTGCAATACGGGCGCAGCGCGACCATCAGCGTTTGGTAAAGCGTAAATGCATCGCTGGGGTCTTTTTGCTTAAGCTCGGATACCTCGGTCAGAAACCGATAGAGCATTTTTACCAAATTCTCGATGGACATCGCCAGCCAGGCATCGTTGGTTATCCATTTATCGATAAACTCATCCAGGCGTGCGAAGGTCAGTTTTAGCAGCGGATAAGCAGTTTGGGTCTCCTTAAATTCCCGGAGCAGCATGTAATCTAGGTAAGCCCGCTCCGATGCCACCCGTGGCCGGTTGGTAATACTGAGGTAAGTGGCTTTGTGGTGGGCATAGGCGGCATCGAATTGTTCGCAAAACTCGGTTTCGGTGGTCATCGCCAGCCAAGTCTCTAGACTCTCGATGCTTATGCCGTAACATTCCTTGATGGAATTTGCCATTTTGTCGAATTGCTCGATGAATGCCGGCTTGGTCAGTTCGCCTTTAATCAGATTTTCAATCGCCACCAGTTCGCTTGCAGTCACGCATACCGTAGCCAACTCTCGAACAATTTTTAGCTCGACACCCATATTGTCTTTACCTAATTCGCTATTTGAAAAATAAAGCTGCGCTTTCAGCCCAAGTTACAGCGTCAGGTCGACGATTTCGGCTACGCAGGCATTGTCTTTAACCGTGTGCAGCGCATTGTCGAATACCATATTCGAGTTGAATAAAACACTTTTGACAATGATGGCACCGGCCGCATCTTTAATCACAAAAAAAGTATCGCCTTCAGGAACCTTGCTGGCGGCAATCTGGTTGCTCATTAAGGAGCCGGTTCGCACTTCTTTAATGCCCTGCAGAGCTTCTTCTTTGTTGTCGTAATCGCCGCTGATTAGAATCAGTTCGCCCTTACTGTTCACAAAAGAAAAGGAATACTGATTGTCGTCGTTGGCTTTAAGTTGAAAAGTGGCTGGCATATTCTGTCCCGGAAGTTAACAGTTGAATGGGAGATCATCGCCGATCAAATTTCAGTCTCACGACTACAGAAGAGCCAAAGCGTGACCGGCAGAGGCTATAAATCCAAAAGCAAGCGTTATGCCAATAAAAAACCCTTAAAAATCAGCCAGAAACAGCTCGACAGATCTTCAATTGTCGGGTTTGCTACACGACATTGACGGCGAGCCGATCGCCAGTGCCCTGTTCTCTTTAATCATGGGCTCTCGCTTTCCAGCCTATGCCTGAATTCCGCCCCACCCCTCCCGGCAATAACGCGAATCAAGCTGGGTTCTGCCCATAATGTTTACATAGCCGAATAACGCAGCCAGTCGGAGTAAGTATCCACATCCCATTGGCTATCCAGTTCGTAAAGCTTCAAACCGATGTCTTTTGCCCGGCTGCGAGTGTTAGCCATGACCTGATCATGGCCCCAGCTCATATCGCTGAACAGTCTCGGTTGTATCTCGTTTAAGCCGATCATCACATAACCGCCGTCGTCGGCTGGTGCGATAACCGCATCATGACCTTCGCGTAACAACGCCAATGCGCGAAGCAGATCGTCAGAGGTCAAACTGGGGCAATCGCAACCCATCAGCAAGGCATGGCGGTATCTGCCTAACGCATCAGCAAAGGCACGGTGCATGCGTTCACCCAAGTCGGCGCCGTGTTGAATCTTCAATGTCAGTGGAAAACGCCGCGCACAATCCTGAAAAAAGTTATGGCTGGCGTCCGGCGCGCAGTGCAGCTCAACCGCGCACAAAGACTGCTGGAAGGCGCGGTCCAGGGTCATATAAGTCAGTTGCCGGTGTGCTGCGGCAGCCAGTTCGGCATTTAAGGCTGGTTGCAGTCGGGTTTTGACTTGGCCGGGAGTCGGCGCTTTGCAAAAAATCAACAGTACGCTATCGGGATACAGCGTGGGCATGGCTTAAACCTTGCGCCGCCAAGCGTGATAACGGCCCAGCCATTTCAACAGCCCCTGGGGGGCGTGATTGCGCTTCCAGACGCCCGCCACATATTTATTGGCTTCTGCTAGGGTGGGATAGATATGAATAGTGCCAAGGATTTTATTCAAACCGATACCGTATTTCATCGCCAGCACAAATTCAGCCAGTAAGTCGCCAGCATGTTCGCCAACGATGGTGACGCCGAGGATTTTGTCCTTGCCGGGCACGGTCAGCACTTTGACAAAGCCGTGAGCTTCGCTATCGGCAATCGCCCGGTCCAGATCGGCCATGCCATAGCGAGAGACTTCATAAGCGATATTCTGCGCTTGCGCTTCCTGCTCGTTCAAACCCACGCGGGCCACTTCCGGATCAGTAAAGGTTGACCAAGGAATTACGGTGTAATCGGTGCGAAACTTTTTGAAGGGCGCAAACAGCGCATTCACCGCCGCAAACCAGGCTTGATGAGCTGCGGCGTGGGTAAACTGGTATGGCCCCGCCACGTCGCCGACCGCATAGATGTTGGGATAATTGGTTTGCTGGAATGGATTGGTATCCAAGGTTTTACGCGGCGATAGAGCGACGCCCAGTTCTTGCAAGCCGTAACCCTGCACATTGGCCGCGCGGCCAATCGCCACCAGCACCTTGTCGAAGGCAATCCTGACCGTCTGGCCGTCATATTCGGCCAACAGAATGTGTTCGCCGTTTTCGACGATGAATTCCTTGGCGGTGTGATTGGTTCGCACATCCACGCCTTCCGCCTGGAAGCGGGACCGGACGATGTCAGATACCTCCGCATCTTCCCGCAGCATCAGGCGCGGGGCCATTTCCACCTGCGTGACTTGGCTGCCCAAACGGGCGAAGGTTTGCGTCAGTTCGCAGCCTATCGGCCCGCCGCCCAAAACCAGCAGGCGCTTGGGCAATTCGTGCAAGTCCCAGACATTATCCGAGGTCAGGTAATCGATGTTTTTTAGTCCCGGAATCGGCGGCACGAACGGTCGAGCACCGGCGGCGATGACAATGGCGCGGCTGGTGAGGGTTTGCACACCGGTTTCCGACGTGACTTCCACCGCCCAGGGTGAGACGATTTTGGCGCTGCCTTGAATCACGTCAACTCCCAGCTCGCGATAACGCGCTATCGAATCGTGCGGCGCCACGGCGTTGATCACTTGCCTAACTCGCTCGATCACCTCCGCAAAATCAAACTCGGCTTCGGCTTTGGCGATGCCGAACTCGGGCGCGCGTTTGATGTGCGACAACAGCTTGGCCGAGCGAATCAGCGCCTTCGACGGCACGCAACCGGTGTTCAGGCAGTCGCCGCCCATTTTGTGCTTTTCGATCAGCGTGACTTTGGCTTTGACGGCCGCAGCGATATAAGCCGAGACCAAGCCGCCGGCGCCCGCGCCGATCACCACCAGGTTGTTGTCGAAATGGGCCGGTTTGGTCCAGCGCGCATAGACTTTGCGTTGTTGAAAGACTTCCAGCATTTTCTTCGCCCCCAATGGAAACACACCGAGCAAGGCAAACGAACCCAACAAAGCCGGAGAGAGAATACCTGACAGGGAATCGATTTTCGCCAGCTGGGTGCCGGCATTGACGTACACCAAAGTGCCGGCCAACATGCCTACCTGACTGACCCAGTAAAACGTTCTGGTCTTGATCGGCGTCAAACCCATTGCCAGATTGATCATGAAGAACGGAAACAATGGCACCAGACGCAACGTAAATAAATAAAAAGCACCGTCGCGAGTCACACCGTCGTCGATGGTTTGCAAGCGGTTGCCGAAGCGGGATTTGACCCAATCGCGGAACAAGAACCGTGCCGCTAAAAACGCCAGCGTCGCGCCGATACTGGAAGCAAACGAGACGATCAGTGTCCCCCATAACAAACCAAACACCGCGCCGCCGGCCAGCGTCAATATCGTCGCCCCCGGTAATGACAACGCAGTGACCGCGATATACAACGCGGCATACAGGGCAAGCGCCATTAGCGGATTGTTTTGGCGATAGTCAGCTATCACTGCTTGCTGCGATTTTAGGTTGTCCAGGCTTAGGTAATGCTGGAGATCGTAGATGAAAAACGTCCCGATCAATCCCGCCATTATCAGCAGCAAGGCGGTTCTTGTCGGCTTCATGCGGAATTACCCTAAAGCCCCGCCGCAACTGCTGCCTTGGCCGGCCGTGCAACCGTAACAATGGGCGGCGGTGGCGATGGGGGCGCCTTGCAGTGGGTGCAGGTGCAACTCGCTGATATGCGTTTTGGGTTTGGCTGCGGCGCCTAAGGGCAAATCCAGCATCTGATTGAAATCGCAATCGTAGACATAGCCTTGCCAGTCGATGCTGAGGGTATTCAGGCACATCAGGTTTTCAAGGTTGTCGGCGCGAAAACTGTCTTTCAGTAATGTCAGATAAGCTTCGAAACAGCCATGACTGACCAAGGTACTGCCGAAGCGCTGAATCGGCATATTGGCGATGGCAAACAGGCGGTTGAAGACGATGCCGTAATGTTGCTGCAAGTGCTGTTTATATGCCCGTTCCAGATTATGTTGATCGGGCGGCAATACCGCGGCTTGCGGGTTGAACACCAGATTCAATTCCAGTCCGCTGTCCGGCTGGCCATAACCCAGCCGATTCAAACGCTGCAAGGCCGCCAGGCTGTCTTTGAACACGCCTTTACCGCGTTGTTTGTCGACATTTTCTTCCAGATAACACGGCAGAGAGGCGACGATATTGACCTGCTGCGCAGCCAGAAACGCCCCGAGATCGGCGTATTCAGGTTCTTCCAGAATGGTCAGATTGCAACGATCAATCACTTCGATACCTCGATCACGCGCAGTTCGCACCAAATAGCGAAAATCCGGATGCATTTCCGGCGCGCCGCCGGTCAGATCCAACGTGTGAATGTTAGCGGCCTCGGCCAGTGCCAATACTTGATCGATAGTCTCCCGACTCATCGCCTCGGTGCGTTTGGGGCCGGCGTTGACATGGCAATGCACACAGCTCAAGTTGCACCGATAGCCCAGATTGATTTGCAAAATCTCCAACGGCTTGCGAAAAATGGCCGGAAAATCGCTGTTGACCAGTAAAGGTTTCGTGTCGTGCATGTTTAATCCTTGGAAAACCAGATGTCGCCATATACAGCGACAATTTGGCCGCCGCTGTTGTCGGTATCGGTCATGATGGCGACGGCATCAATAGCGGAGATGTCTTCACCGAACAGTTGCTTGAAGTCAGCCCTAATATTGCGTTTTTCGTGTTCCCAGACATTCAAAGGTGCTTCCTGATCGCGTAAAGCCATCATCATCGCATGGTCGCCGGCAAACGCATTCGGCCAGACACGGTCCTTTTTGCTGTTGCCGGCCCAGACATAATTGATGGCCTTGGTTTGCCAAAATGCCAGTCCGCCTTTGACCACCACATACACCCGCGCCGCATAATCATCGCCAGCCTTACTTTGTTCGTTCAAGCCGGATAAACGATTACCGATGCGCCACGACCAGTTCAGGAATGGCGTTTGCGTTAGGTCGATCCGTTGTTCCTTGAACAGGCCGGAACCGGCGGCGTGGCTATCGGCCACCAGTGCCGTCACGCCGTCGACGGTTTGCAATCGGTATTGAGTTTCACCTTTGAAGCTTTTATGTTCCCATCCCTCCAGGCGATTCTGGCTGAACTCGCCGATAGGTAGTTTATTGTCGGCATTCACTGGATACTGCGGCAGCAAAATCGCCAAGCACAGCAATAGTATATGCGTCACCAATGTCAATCTGGCGCTGATATGAGCCGGATACGGGAGAATTGTCATAGTCGGTCGTCCAAGTTTTACTTGATGCGGATGTCACCACGCTTTTCCTGTCAATAATAAAACGAGAGCGGCAAACCAGCTTAGCTTTTCTACGCAATCAGTCGGACTGACGGGGATTCGTTACAAGTGATTTAAGTAATGTAGCGCTTGGTAAGCGAAAACTAGCGCCGATGCGGTTGATCTTCATGGTTGATAAGGTTAGCTTATCAAGCTATTTGGGTACCCTGCCGTATTAAACCACGACAATGTCCCCCACTATTTCCCAAGGTGCTGCCAATTGAACACTCCCCCCCAAGCTGAAGATCTTAAAGCACTTGTCGAACGCATCAAGCACTGGGGCGAGGAATTGGGATTTCAGCAGATTGGTGTCAGCGATACGGATTTGAATACCGCCGAAGAGCATCTGCACAACTGGCTGGACAAGGGCTTTAACGGCGAGATGCAATACATGGCCGCACACGGTTTGAAACGCAGTCGCCCGGCTTTGTTGCAGGAAGGTACGCGCAGCATTATCTCGGCACGAATGGATTATTTGCCGGAAGCATCGACCACCAGCAAGCAATTATTAGACGACCCTGCCGCCGCCTTCGTATCCCGGTATGCCTTGGGGCGCGATTACCACAAACTACTGCGGAATAGACTGCAAAAACTGGTGGACAAAATCGCCGAGGAGATTGGTCAGTTCGGCTATCGGGCTTTTGTCGACAGCGCACCGGTTTTGGAAAAAGCCATCGCCGAGAAAGCCGGCTTGGGCTGGATAGGCAAGCACAGCAATCTGATCAATCGCCGAGCCGGTTCCTGGTTTTTTCTCGGGGAAATTTATACCGACTTGGCCTTACCTAGCGATCGGCCAGTCAGCAACCACTGCGGACAATGCAGGGCTTGTTTGGATATTTGCCCGACGCAAGCCATCGTCGGCCCGTATCAGGTCGATGCCCGCCGTTGCGTGTCGTATTTAACTATAGAACTGCACGGCAGCATTCCAGTGGAATTGCGGTCTTTGCTAGGCAATCGGATTTACGGTTGCGATGATTGCCAGTTGGTGTGCCCGTGGAATCGCTTCGCCAAACTCAGCGCAGAAAGCGATTTCAAACCCCGGCATCGTTTGGATCAGGCGACTTTGCTTGAATTATTTAGCTGGACTGAAGCCGAATTTCTGCACAAAACCGAAGGCTCGGCGATTCGCCGCATCGGCCATCAGCGTTGGCTGCGCAATATCGCTGTGGCGCTGGGCAATGGCAAAGCCACTGATGTGGCTAAGACGGCATTGGCCTGCAGATTGAGTGATGAATCGGAGATGGTGCGCGAGCATGCACAATGGGCTTTGCAGAAATTGGACAGTTTGCACATTGAACCGGAACTTCCGACAATTTAGAAGCGTCTTTCCCAGCGCAAGCCGGAGCCGAGTGCCATTAACAAACGGAATTGGTAGTTGCGGGAATCGCGAGTAAAAGGGATTTAATCAGCCAGACTGCGATAATCGCCCCTACCGTGAAAACTCAGGCTAAATATGCTTTGTTTACTTGAACTCGCATGAAGTCAAGGTGTATTCTTAGAGCCAGTTAACACAATTCGTTCGAGGCCCAACATGCTGGTCACCGCCTCTTCCCATCAAACTTCGCTATATCGGCTGACCGGCCGCAATCTAGCCGCGAGCGGCGAACAGGCGCCTGTCGAACCTATCGCCCAAGCTGCGAAAAGCGCAAACGCCCAATCCGGCCAATACAGTCCGGAACAGCTAAGCCAAATTGCCGAGCTTAAAGCCCGCGACCAGGAAGTTCGGGCGCACGAGCAAGCTCATTTAAGTGCCGCCGGCGGTATCGCTGTCAGTGGTGCGCGTTTTACTTTTGTGACGGGGCCGGATGGCCAACGTTACGCCACCGGCGGTGAAGTGAATATTGATGTCTCAGAGGTTGCCGGCGACCCGGAAGCGACTCTGCGCAAAGCCGAGACTATCCGCCGCGCGGCATTAGCGCCGGCCAGTCCCTCAGGCCCGGATCAAAGCATCGCCGCCAAGGCAGCGGCGATGGCTAATAAAGCTCGTGGAGAATTGTTGAATTCGCAAAAGCAACCCAGCCGTAACGGCGAGCTCCTCGACCTGACCGCCTGATCAACGCGGCGCAAACTCCAGACCAAACCCCACGTCCGGCTCTACCCGCACCACAATCGCAGTTTGTATCGGCGCATCGTCGAATTCGGTGGTTTGCACTTCCACTAGCGCGCCAATCGGCGGGATTAATTCGTTGGCACACAGTAAAAACAATCCAGTCTCGGAAAAGTCCCGCATATCCACCACGACCGCTTCAGCCGATGCCGGCACCGTCATCCTGATTTTGGCACGGTGCTTTAGGCGCGGGTGCCTGCGCTTGTTATCAATCACGAATTCTCCTATCTCGTTTCGCTTCTATCGCACGTGTAGTGATAAATAAAAGCACTGTTAATCAACGCCCCACGCCAACCGGCCATCTACTCGCCTAAACCGCGCAATATTAAATACAACCCTAAACTTACCATCGCCAAGCCGCTAAGCAATTTCAGCCAACGACCTTCTTTTTCCTGCAAACGACGCTGACTCAGGGTCACGACTCCCACACCCAGCAAAACGACGTCATCCAGCATATAAGCCAGATTGTACAACATTAAATAACCGTAATAGTCCCAGCCGCTTAATTCCCGCAAGGTGAGTATGCGTGTGTAAAGAGCCGGAAATCCAGAGGTACACAACAATTCGACGATCTGGACCAGTAGAGCCAGCACCACGGCTCCCAACATGGCGCCCGCCAAATTCTCGGCTTGCAGGATGCGCCGAATCCGGTTGTAGATACCAGGTTTGGCGGCGGCGGGAATCGACAGGGAAATACCCCTGCCAAACGCCCAAAAATCTTTCAGGTTGATCGCGCCGGCCAACACGGCAATGCCGGCGATAGCCAATTCCGAAGCTCGCGATAAGCCTATCAGTAAAAATAGATTCAACCAGGCGGCCATAAACACGAAGTAAGCCATCCCTTCGACGACAACAAACGTGCCGGCCACCGCCAACATCCGGGGCCGATTATTCGTAGGTGCCAGCATCGAAATCATCAAAATCAACACCCACATCGAACAGGGATTGAAGCCATCCAGCAAGCCCATGGCTAGTGTAAAAGCCGGCAAACCAACCTCGTCAAGACCGATGCGCCTGCCAAACCAATTCACGGCAAACACCGCAGGTTCGGTCGGCGCCGTCTGGCTAACCGGCACGTCGCACGACTCGCTGACCTGTACTTCGCAGCTACCGGCCTCCGCATCGGACACTTCACTCGGCGGCGCACCGGCACGCAAGGCATTTCTAATCAAACCGCTACTATCGGCTTCTGCGGAATAACCGACGATGTATTCGCCACGCACCAAAAATGTCGGCAACCTGATTGGCCCGGCTTGCCGGGATTCGGTAATCTGCTGCAATCGCCCCAAGGCGGTCGGCTCTGCAGAGATATTGCGAATAACTATCCGTAAACCGGGTTGTTCGCCTTGCAGCGCCGCCAAAAAATGCTCGGCTTGTTGGCAATGCGGACAACCGTTACGGACAAAAGCTTCGATATCGATCTGGTTTTCAACCGCGCCGACAATCGGCATGGTTGCCAGCGCAAACCCCAGCAGCAAACCAAAACGCATCAGTGTCGACGGTAGCTGGGCCAAGCATTTTCGAAACAGTTTCAGTATCAACACTCGCCTATTCTCCTCAATAACGCCAGCAATCTGTGCGGGAGTGGGCATTTTATTAGATAATAGCAAGCTAAATGAACTGCGCCGAACCAGCAGGTGCCATCTTCGCCCCATTCACACAGCCGCCGCTAACTGCCGCCGGCGAGATCAGATACCGACTTAATGCCTAGACGACCCAGAAGCAGCAAATCGACCGTTAGACGCAGAAAATCGCAACCCCAGGCATCGTGGCTGAAACGCGCGTTGGTTTCACTGCTGCTGATCGGGGCTTTCGTATTGGCGGTGTATGTTAGCTACCTAGATTACACGGTACGCCAGCAATTCGAGGGCAAGCGCTGGTCGATTCCTGCCCGCGTCTATGCCAGCCCCGTCGAACTTTACGCCGGTTACGAAATTTCCAGCAAAAACCTGGAAGACTTATTGCTGGAATTGCATTACCGCCAGGACAACCAACTGGCCGGCGAAGGCTCCTATTCCATTAAGGGCGGCCAGATCAACATCCGCACCCGCGCCTTTAATTTCGGCAATACGCCTCAGGAAAGCCGCAATATCAGCGTGAGTTTCACGAGCGGCGGCATCGCCGGTATTACTGACGCCGCCACCGGCGAGAGCTTGGCCATCGTGCGCATGGACCCGGTGCAAATCGGCAGCTTTTATCCCACCCGCAAGGAAGACCGAATTCTGATCAAACTGGACGAAGCGCCGCCAACCCTGGTGCAAGGCCTGCTGTCCACCGAAGACAAGGACTTTTACAACCATTTCGGCATCTCGCCCAAAGGCATCGTCCGCGCCATGTGGTCCAACGTGAAAGCCGGCGGCATGGTGCAAGGCGGCAGCACCATCACCCAGCAGTTGGTGAAAAACTTTTTCCTGAATCCCAAACGCACGCTACGCCGCAAGCTGAAAGAAGCCTTGATGTCGTTTATTCTGGAATATCGCTACAGCAAAGACGAAATTCTGGAAGCCTATCTCAACGAAATCTTCCTGGGCCAAGACGGTGCCAGCGCGGTGCATGGCTTTGGTTTGGCCAGCGAATTTTATTTTGGCCAATCGTTAAAAACCCTGAACCTGCATCAAGTCGCCACCTTAGTCGCCCTGGTGCGCGGACCGTCGGAATATGATCCACGCCGCAATCCGGAACACACTTTAGAGCGCCGTAACATCGTCCTGGATGCGATGCATACGGAAGGTTTTATCGACGCACAGCAACTGAACGAAGCCAAAAAACAACCGATAGGCGTGGCGACAGTGATTCATCGCTCCGCCAACCGCTATCCGGGCTTTATCGATCTGGTGAAACGCCAACTGAAACAAGAATATAAAGAAGACGATCTGACCTCGGAAGGCTTGCGCATCGTCACGACGTTGGACACCCGCATTCAGGACACGCTGGAAAAATCCATCGCCAGCAAGCTGAAACACCTAGAAAAAAGTCCGAAAAGTAACGATTTGGAAACCGCCGCCATCGTTACCCGCCGTGACAGCGGCGAGATTGTCGCCCTCGCCGGCGGCCGCGACGCCGAAGACACCGGTTTCAATCGCGCTTTGGACGCGGTGCGGCCGATAGGTTCGCTGATTAAACCGGTAGTGTATTTGACCGCACTGGAATACCCGGACCGCTACACCATCGCCACGCCGATCAGCGATACCCGCCTGGAAATTCCAGCCGAAAGGGGCAAAACCTGGTCGCCGGACAACTACGACAACCAGGAACACGGCGTTGTGCCACTGCATAGCGCCCTGGCCCACTCCTACAATATGGCGACTGTGCGGATTGGCATGGACATTGGTTTGGCCAAAGTCGCCAACACTTTAAAAAGCATGGGTGTCAGCCGGCCGGTGGATTTATTTCCGTCCTTCCTACTGGGCGCGCAACCGCTGACGCCGCTGGAAGTCACGCAGCTTTACCAAACCTTGGCCGGCGACGGTTTTGCCACACCACTGCGCTCGATCCGTGCGGTCAATGCCGCTGACGGCAAGGCCCTGCAAAGTTATCCTTTTACCGTGCGTCAAGCCGTCGATCCGGCCGCTACCTTTATCACCAACACCATTTTGCAGGAAGTGATGTATGCCGGCACCGGCCATTCTGCGTATAACTATCTGCCGCAGAACATGGCTTTAGTCGGCAAGACCGGTACTACCAACCAATTACGCGACAGCTGGTTTGCCGGTTTTAGCGGCGATTTTCTATCGGTGGTGTGGGTAGGCCGCGACGATAACAAACCAACCGGTTTGACCGGCGGAACCGGCGCCTTGCAAATCTGGTCCGAGTTGATGCGGCAAGTGTCGAAGAAGCCGGTCAGCCTGGTACCTCCGGATAATGTACAGATGACCTGGATAGACGCTGCCAGCGGTTTGCTCAGCAATGAAGGCTGCCCCGGCGCCAAACTCATGCCGTTCGTGGATGGCTCCGGACCCAGCCAATTTGCCGACTGCGGAGCAAGCCCGGAATCCGGCGAAAGCTGGCTTAATAACCTGAACCCTTTTTAACTATGTTGCTTAAACACATTTTTGCTCTGATTTTCCTGATCGCCACCACCTCGTCAGCCTGGGCCGACGAAACACCGATTGCCCGATTGAAAAGCTTTTTAGCCAGCAGCAGTTCCTTGACGGCGGATTTCAAGCAAACCAGTTTCGATAAAAGCGGCCGCCCCGCGCAAAACAGCACCGGTAAATTTTATCTGAGCCGACCCGGCAAATTTCGTTGGAACTACCAAAAACCCTTTGTGCAAGAGATTGTGTCCAATACCGGCAAAGTCTGGTTTTACGATGCAGACCTGGAACAGGTGACGGTCAAACAGTTGGACGATTCGCTGGGTTCCACGCCGGCATTGTTATTGACCGGCGAAGTGGATATAGAGGAAAAATTCATCTTGCAGGAACAAGGCAAAGAAGACGACGGCATGAACTGGGTGAAACTGTCGCCGAAGAACGAAGAAAGCGGGTTCAGGTACATTTTGATCGGCCTGAACGCCAACCAATTGGGCGGTATGGAACTGAGCGACAATTTCGGCCAATTAACCCGTATTTATTTTTCCAACATCCAGCTCAATCCCAAGCTGGACGACGCCTTGTTTAATTTCAAAGCGCCGAAAGGCGTGGATGTCTTTGAAAACTAACCAGTATCAGGCTGGTTTACTAATCCCCAGCTTCTCCATCCGCGACCGCAAAGTCGTGGATGGCACCCCCAAAATCTTCGCCGCCCCCTGATTACCGGCGATTCGCCAGGACGTGGCTTCCAGCGCTTTCAGAATATGCGCGCGCTCGGCTTCGTCCAGCGTGACAATCGGTGCAGCGTTGGGCGCGCCGCCGGCCCCCATCAGATTCACGCAATCCACGGCGGCCAGTTGACTGCCCTTGGTTAAAATCACCGCACGTTCGATGATATGTTGCAGCTCGCGAATATTGCCGGGCCAGAAATAACTTTGCAGATCGGCCATCATCCGCTCCGGAATCGACTGGATTTTCTTACCAAATTTTGCCGCGTACTTATCGATGAAATGCTTCACCAAAAACGGCACGTCTTCCTTGCGTTCGCGCAGCGGCGGCAAATTGATGGGAAACACATTTAAACGGTAATACAAGTCGGCCCGAAATTTACCTTGTTGGGAAAACTGCGCCAAATCCCGGTGGGTAGCGGCGATGACCCGTACGTCGCAAGTCAGCGTTTGCGTGCCGCCCACCCGTTCAAATTCGCCTTCCTGTAGCACCCGCAATAATTTGGCCTGCATCTCCAGCGGTAATTCGCCGATTTCATCCAGAAACAAGGTACCGCCGTTAGCCAGTTCAAAACGTCCCAATTTGCGGGCGATCGCCCCGGTAAACGAGCCCTTTTCGTGACCGAACAACTCGCTTTCGGCGAGATTTTCCGGGATCGTCGCGCAATTTAATTTCACCAAGGTTTTGTCTTTGCGAGCGCTGAGATTGTGAATCGCCCGAGCAATCAATTCCTTGCCGGTACCGGTTTCACCGGTGATTAACACCGTTGCGTCGGTGTTGGCTACCTGCCTGACCAGATCCATCGCTTGATGCAATGCCGGAGAATTGCCGATCAATTCCTCGCCATCGCGGCTGGCTAATACCTCTTCTTGTAGATAAAGATTGATGCCGCGCAGGGTGTTGCATTCCGCTTCGGCCTGTTGCCGGGCTTTACGTTCGTTGATGTCACGCAAAATTAGGATATACAGTTTCTGCCCAATGGCTTCCACGCGGGAAATGGTGGCTTCAATGGGAAAAGTACTCTCATCCGCGCGTACTGCACTCATGCCTTCCGACACCCAAATGGCCTGCTCGGCCGGCACGCCATTGCGAAAATTGGTTAGCGTTTTGTAAAGCTCGGGCGACAAAAATCTATCCACCGCCCGGCCAATGCTGTCGGCGGCTTTACAGCGAAACATCTGTTCGGCCGCCGCGTTGAATAAGGTAATCCGCCCGATGTCATCCAGCGTCAGAATCGCATCCATCGCGTTCTCGAAAATCCGCGACAGGCGCTGCTCTTTTTCTTGCAACTCCAGCTTCAACTTTTGCAGCGTCAGATGGGTTTGCACGCGGGCAAGCACTTCTTCGTATTGAAACGGCTTGGTGATGTAATCCACCGCCCCGACTTGAAAACCTTTTAATTTATCGGCGGTATCGGCCAAGGCTGTCATGAATAACACCGGAATATCGCGCGTCGTCGGAATGGTTTTCAAGGTCTGGCAGACGGTAAAACCGTCCATGCCCGGCATCAGCACATCCAGCAGAATCAGGTCTGGCAATTGGGCCACGGCTTGGACCAAGGCAATTTCGCCCGTTTCCGCACGCAATACGTCAAAGCCGGCTTCATCGACCAAGCCTGCCAACTCTTCCAAGTTAACCGGATTGTCGTCCAGCATCAAGATTAACGGTTTATCGCGCTGGCGCTTATGAGTCATGCCTATCTCCTTCTTAACCTATCCCAAATACTGGCGGCAGCATCATTCCTGAAACTCGTGCAAATATTCCTGAATAGCCGGCTCCAGCCGAATGCTGGCTTGTTGCAGTAACTCGTAACTGGCGGCCGCATCAGTAAAGGCAGCCTCGTGGCCCATAGTCTCCAGCTGCTGGGCTATCTTGCCGAACGGGAAGGCGCCGATGCTGTTAGCCGAGCTTTTCAGGGTATGTGCGGATAGCCGTAACAATTCGGCATCCTGACGCTGTATCGCATCGGCCATGTCATTCAGCAGCGGCGCTGACTGTTCCTGAAATAAAGTCATCATTTTGCACAACATCTGCTGTCTACCGCGCACCCGGCTTAAGGCTTGTTGCCAATCCAGCGCCGGCTCAGCCAACAGCGCCGACGCCATGCTGTGCTTATCCGCTTGCTCTGTTCCCGCCATATTCCAACACTCCACCATTGCCAACAAATCCTGCTCCTGCACGGGTTTGGCGATGTAATCGTCCATACCAACGGCTAAACAGCGTTCCCTATCACCTTTCAGGGCGTGCGCGGTCATCGCGATAATCCGCATATGTTTACCGGTCTCGCGCTCGCTGGCCCGAATCGCTTCGGTAGCCTGAAAACCGTCCATCACCGGCATCTGCACGTCCATTAAGATCAGATCGAACAAAATATCGGTAGCCAATATATCCAGTACCTCCTGGCCGTTGTTGGCCACCTTCAGAGTATGGCCGCGTTCTTCCAGCAATACCACCGCCATATATTGGTTAACCGGATTATCTTCCGCCAACAAAATTCTTAATTTACGAGGCGGCTCGGCCAATACTGTTGGCGAGGCTTCAGAGGCTTTGGCGGATTTACCCAACGCTGATTGAATGGCATTCCATAACTCGGAATGTTTGACGGGTTTACGCACGTAAAGATTAATGCCCAAATCGTGGCAGCGTTCGCAATCGTCAGGGCGGTCGGCAGACGACAACATCATGATGGTCACCGGCTCGAAGCGTTGATCTTCTCTGATGGCTTGCGCCACCATAAAACCGTCCATGATCGGCATCATCGCATCGAGCAAAATCAAGGCATAGGCTTCCCCGGTTTCCGCCATATTCCGCAATGCGGCGATGGCGGCCTCGCCACTATCGACGGTAGTCGGCCGCATTCCCCAATGATTCAAGATTTCCGAGAATACGCGTAAATTGATGGCATTGTCGTCCACGATCAACACCGGCAGGTTTTTGACGTCTATCAGGGGTTGAAAAGGCGCATCCAGCTCACTTTTAGTGTGCCGGTCAAACACGGCGGTAAAGAAAAAAGTGCTGCCTTTATGTTCCTCGCTTTCCAACGATAAATGCCCACCCATCAACTCGACCAGGCGCGAAGAAATCGACAATCCCAAGCCGGTACCGCCGAATTTACGCGTGGAAGACGCGTCTATTTGCGCAAAAGCTTCGAAAATTAGCTGCTGCTTATCGGGGGAAATACCAATACCCGTATCGCTGACTGCAATCAGCAGACAAACTTTATTTTCGTCGACCGATTCAGGCTTGACCTGCACCACGATTTCGCCGTGCTGGGTAAATTTGATGGCATTGCCGACCAAATTGATGATTACCTGATTCAAGCGACCCACATCGCCAAGCAAATCGTCCGGGGTTTCCGGATCGATACGCAGCATCAGTTCCAGGTCTTTTTCGTGGGCGTGGCCGGCCAGTAGTTTTAAGGTGTCACCAAGGCTTTCACGGACTTTAAACGGTGCATGATCGAGTTCGAGCTTACGCGCCTCGATCTTGGAGAAATCCAAAATATCGTTGACTATGCGCAGCAAAGCATCCGCCGAGCTGTTCGCCATCCCCAGAAACTCGCGCTGCTGCGGGGTGAGTTCGGTGCGCAAGGCCAAGCCTATCATGCCAATGATACCGTTCATCGGCGTGCGGATTTCGTGGCTCATATTCGCCAGAAACTCGCTCTTCGCGCCGGCGGCCTGCAACGCCGCGTCGCGGGCGGAAAGCAAGGCTTGGCGCATTTTTTCCAAATGCTCGGCCAACGCCGCCACTTCGGTAATCTTGGTGCCGGAATTAAATTGCCCGGTGTGATTGCCGGCAGCGATTTGTTCGGCTTCGTCGCGCAAGCGTTCCAGCGGCATGACCAGTTTGCGCCCGAACAGTCCAACCACCAACAGCGTCAAGCCCATGTAAACCGCCACAAAATAGGCGCTACGCTGATAGATGGTGGCGATGTCGCGTTGAATCTGCCGCTCGTCGTAGCCCAGCCTTAACATCGCCAGCGAGCCGTCTTCCGGATTTAGAATCGGTACGGCCAGAAAATAAATATCGTCGTCGTGCTCGCCGAAGAAAAAATCTTCCTGAAATTGCTGCTGAGCGTTGAGTTCGATGTCGGCGCGAATATTGCCGCGCTCGGTGGCGATTTCCGCAAACGCCAAACGGCCATTTAACAGAAATTCGCCTAACAAGCCTTGCAATTCGCCGGCCTTGCTATGCTCCAGCCTCGGCGTAACCAGATTACTGAACAGCAAGGCATCGGAGCGGACATAATTGACAAACTGCGCTTCCAAACTGGGTTTAATCACCCGATAAATGCCGAACAACAACACCGGCACCAGCAGTAAATGAATGCCGACCACAGCCAGAATCATTCGGCCGTTAAAACTATGAAAAAATCGACTCATTCCAGGGCTCCCTGCCATAACACGTTAACCGCTTTCAGGCCTTGATTGGCCCGGACTTGATCTTCCCACAAATAGGTCACCGTGCCGGGGTTCTGCTGCAAGGTCTCGACCAAGTTCTTCAGATCGTTAAAACTCTCCGGACGCTTACCGCCGAGGCGGAAAACCACTGATATGGTTTGACTTTCATAGGCATTAGCCGACATGAAAGCCACTTTTTGCAGAAATACTTCGAAAATTAACGGATCGCTGATATTCAATAAGGGCACGGGGTGTTCGCCGCCCTTCTCCAGCGGCACGCCCAAGAACAATTTTCTGGCTTCTTGCACGGTTAGAGCCGGCATGGACGAGTTGGCGCTGGTGGCCAATACCAGAGAATGGCGAGTGATAGCCCATAGGCTCTGCGCTCCAAGCAGCAATAGCAAAACAATGATGCAAAGACCGCGCAGCAGCTTCATGGGAACACCGCGCTCCATTGAAACATCACTTGCCCGAAATGATCGTCGCGCAAATGATCGCGGGAGGCTTCTAGCTTTAGGGCATTCGTGTGGTTGAGTTTATAGCGTATGCCACCGAGAAACCTGTCCTCGACATATTTAGGAAACATCGCCAGGTAGGGATCGTCCCTACCGCCAAAAGTGCCTTCTACGCGCCCGACCACAGTCCAGGCCGGATTGAGGTCCCATTCCACTTGCCCGTAAGCGCTGAGAAAATCGTCGTAAGTTTTGCCGCCCAACGGGCTTTCCAAGGTATTGTTCACATAGACAATTTCGCTTAATAGCCTTAGCGATTGGATTTGCTTAGCGGCATATGCACTGGCGACGAACTGATTAACGTTTTTAACGGCCAGTTCGTCGGAATGAATTTGATTGTAGGCCCCGGAAATGCCGAATTCGTCGACCCCATAGCTGATAGGTTGGTAGCCCAACCGAAACGACACACCAGGCCGGCGGGAACCTCCCGGCTCCACCAGATTGAACGCTTCCAAACCTTTATTAATTTGCGGGCCCGCACCAGCGCCAACCGTGTAATACAAGCCGCCCTCACCCAGATCGTGGACGCCTTCCCATAAAAACCCGGTCAAATGATTGGGAATCACGCCTCCCGCCGTTTCGAAAGCCATAATACCGGGTCTGCTGATCGTGGTTTGCAGAAACGCGCCGTGGTGGAACTGCATGTTCCAATAGCCGATCGGGTTATGAAAGCGCCCCAACCACAGCGTGGCTTCGTCGCCAACATGCATGCCTAATTGAAAGCGTTCCAGATTATGGGTTTTGGTGCTGACCAGCCATTCGCCGAGAAAACGGAAGCGCTGATAGTCGGTGGTGTAAAACACGTTAATCTCGGGGATAACGTCACCTGTACTGAGTTTTTTCTGCGGTTCTTGATCGAAACGTTCGATGCCGGTCACAGCCGGAAACAATAACAAATCACCCGGCAGCCCGGTGGTGCCATGGCTGGGCATATGTCCCATATGGCCCCCGGCAACTACAGAGGCAGGCACTAGGGCTGCGAGTGCGCAGACATAGGAAACGATAGCAGCGTTTAGCGTTTTGAATATGGCCGGATAGTATCGTTGCCGCATGCGGACTCTCAAGCATTTCATCGGTAGCACACTCATACTACCCAGTTAATTGGGAATATTTTCCCGATACGTTTAAAGCGAAATGTATCACATATTTTTGAATGGTTGACGATATTTCGTCAAAACTTAAGTGCAGATCAAGCACCTGAGCAGCATCATTCAAGACAGAGGTAGATTTGATTAAACCCGCATTTGCCCGCCGATTACAAATCTTCGAGCCAGCGCTGGAGCTACCCCAGTAGCGGCAGCCATTAACCTAAAAATTCATACCAACTTTAAACCTGTAAAAGCCTCTAACGCTCCTGGATCATCGACTGGCCCTGACACCTTGTACGACATTTCGTAAGCGATACGATATTTAGTGCTGAAATCAACAATTTCTTGTGCATTTTTTCACTGTTTTCCAGCATTGCCAGCTCATAAAATAATGCATAAACAATTACTTAGAATAATTAAGGTGCGCGCGGTTTTGTAGTGGCATTGGTTTTGCCCTGTATAGCGTAGCTCTGCGATGACGAAGAGCCGGAAAACAAACCCATAGCGCATTATTTTCAGACATTCGGATTACGAGGTGATCACCATGAAAACACTCCAGCAGATTACTCGTTGCAAAAGGTGCGGCGACTTATTGTCAGCCCATGAAAAGTCACATACCGCCCACGAAGGCCTCTGTGCATTTTGCGCCCAGATGCGTAGTGAAGCACTGGAAATTCACCAAGAAATACATACAAAAAACCGCGTGGCAAAAATTCACTTCAGATTGGTTTAAGCATGGCCTTGTTATAAGGCTGGCCGCGCCACAATGAAAGTTTGCCGATAACCATCGTAGGCTCGAGGCCACGTTCAACCGGATCGCGAAATGGCGTCGTTATTCAGCGCCTTAGCTGCCCACAGCGAACCGATTGGCGCGAATACCTGAAAACATGCACATCAGCTCGCTAAGTTTTTATAACCCCAACATAAGGAGACAAACTATGAATTCCGAAGACATCCTGAAAACGTGTATACGCGAACTGAAGCGCTGCGGCATAAGCTTCGTACTGATCATAATCGGCGTATTTCTGGCCACCCAAAACGCCCCCGCCGCAACCATGCCAAAACCCAAGCAATGCATAGGCAGCATGGAAACGATTAACGCACTTGCCTCTCGCCCCCTAAAACCCGGCACTCGTGCTTTGGTCCAGCCGGTTAGCAATTCGCTCCATCAGTTTCATACCAAACAAACTTACAGTAAATGCGTTGGTAGCCTGACCGAAAACAAAGCTAGCAAACAATACAAATGAGTGTTTCTCGGCAATCCGTATAATTTTGAATCGTCCGCGCGGACAATCCAGATAGCCATCCCGAATCCCAAGTCACTCGTCAAGGCGGCGTCAACACGGCACCAAGGATTTTTTTCTGACTGCAGCATTTAGATGTAAGGTGTTAACTTTTAGCTTCATCTAATAGCAGCGGGCCAATACGCATCCGACAAGCCTGAGCAGAATCAACTGTACGATTGTCTTTATCGTGTTCATGCTGTTTAGTGTCAGCGCCATCCCGATTACCAGCAGCATCGGTTTATACCTAGTGATTTTCAGGCCGCGTTGGTTTAAAGAACTGACCAATAAAGTCTACGCCGATAAAGCACACTGATATTCTCCTATCGCCTTTCTGTTTCAGCCTTCAGCACGGGCTGATTTCCTATTGCGGTTTTTATTCAGCCCGGCAAAGTATAATAAACTCATCAATTTGAATCCTGATTCCCAACCACCAGAACCACCCATGACCGCTGACCGCGACCATACCGCCCCCCAAGCTGACAAACACCTGGCCTACCGATTCTCAGTGGCCCCCATGCTGGATTGGACTGACCGACACTGTCGGTATTTCCACCGTACTTTATCCGACCATGCCTTGCTATACACGGAAATGGTCACCACCGGCGCCATCTTGCACGGCAACCGCGACCGGCATTTACAGTTCAGCTCAGAGGAACACCCACTGGCTTTACAGCTAGGCGGCAGCAATCCAGCCGATTTAGCGGAATGCGCCAAAATTGCCGCCGACTATGGTTACGACGAGATCAATTTAAACGTCGGCTGTCCCAGCGATCGCGTGCAAAATGGCCGCTTTGGCGCCTGCTTAATGGCAGAACCTGAACTGGTAGCGGAGTGCGTGGCAGCGATGCGCGAAGCGGTATCGATGCCTGTGACGGTAAAGTCGCGGATTGGTATCGATGATCGCGATTCTTACGCAGAACTGACACACTTCATAAGCACTGTAGCGGCGGCCGGTTGCGAGACCTTTATCGTGCACGCCCGCAAAGCCTGGCTATCCGGGCTTTCACCCAAGCAAAATCGCGACCTACCGCCGCTACGTTATGACGTGGTGTTGCAATTGAAGCAAGATTTTCCGATGCTGAATATTGTTATCAACGGCGGCATCGAATCTTTGGATAGCTCGCTCGATTTATTAGCGCAACTTGACGGAGTCATGCTGGGCCGGGAGGTTTATCACAATCCCTATCTACTAGCAGAAGTAGACCGGCGCTTGTTTAGCGACGATCATCCCATTCCGTCGCGGCAAGAAACGGTATTAGCCCTGTTGCCTTACATAGAGCAGCACTTACAACAAGGCGTGAGACTGCATTGCATCACCCGACACATGCTGGGGCTGTTTCATGGGGTCGATGGCGCGCGGGCCTGGCGCCGCCATCTCAGCGAAAACGCCACCCGTTTTGGCGCCGGTAGCCAGGTGGTTTTGGACGCCTTAGAATTTACAGTTTGATGCTGTATACTCACGACATTTTTTTACTCGAGGGCGGCAATGGAAGAATATTTCTCCAAAATCATTCAAGCAATAGGCGAAGATGTGAATCGGGAAGGTTTGCGGGACACGCCGAAACGTGCCGCTAAAGCCTTCAAATTCCTGAATAACGGTTACGAAAAAACCCTGGAAGAAGTATTGAACGGCGCGATATTTGAAGCCGATACCGAAGACATGGTGATTGTAAAAGACATCGAGCTTTACTCCTTATGCGAGCATCATTTATTGCCCTTTATTGGCAAATGCCACATCGGTTATCTGCCTAAAGGCAAAGTCTTGGGCTTGTCCAAACTAGCCCGTATCGTTGATATGTACGGTCGGCGGCTGCAAATTCAAGAACAATTGACTCGGCAAATCGCCAAAGCGGTGGAAACCGCCATCGACGCCCGCGGCGTAGCGGTGGTCATCGAAGCCAAGCACTTGTGCATGATGATGCGCGGCGTGGAAAAACAAAACTCGGTGATGACCACATCGGTCATGCTGGGGATTTTCAGAGAAGAAATCAGCACCCGTTCCGAATTCCTGAACCTGATCAATCGCAAGTAACCATGACTGAAACCGGCCAAAAAAAGATCGGGGTGTTACTGGTCAATCTGGGCTCGCCCGCCTCCCCAAAAACCGGCGACGTACGCCGCTTCCTGCGCGAATTTCTCGGCGACCCGCGGGTGGTCAATCTGCCCAGGCCCTTGTGGTGGCTAATCCTGAATTTGTTCGTGCTGCCGTTTCGCCCGAAAAAATCGGCGCATGCCTATCAATCGATCTGGACCGAGCAAGGCTCGCCCTTGATCGTATTCACCGAAAAGCTGACCGCCAAATTGCAAGGTTTTACCGGTATAGACGACGCCGATTTAATCATCGATTGCGCGATGCGCTACGGCAAACCGGCCTTGCGGGAAAAATTGCAAAACTTTCAGAAGCAAGGTGTCCACGAAATCGTTATCCTGCCGCTCTATCCACAATATTCCTCCACCACGACCGCCTCGATTTTCGACGTGGTGGCCGAGGAATTTGTCAGTTGGCGGCACATGCCCGGCCTGCACTTCATCAGCGACTTTCATGAACACCCCAGTTACATCGAAGCCCTGGCGCAATCGGTGCGCCAGCATTGGCAAGCCAACGGCCAAGCGGAATTGCTGTTGCTGTCATTTCACGGCTTACCGGCCAAACTGACCGAATGGGGCGACCCGTATTTCTATCAATGCCAAACCACCGGTCGCCTGCTTGCCGAGCAATTAGGCCTCAAGGACGAACAATGGAAATTGGTATTTCAATCGCGCTTCGGCAAAGCCGAATGGCTGAAACCGTACTGCGTGGAAGTGTTGCAAGAACTACCGCAGCAAGGCGTCAAAAATGTCGACGTGATTTGTCCGGGATTCTCGGTAGACTGTCTGGAAACGCTGGAAGAGATCGCTATCGCCAACCAAGAGATATTTCTGGAAGCCGGTGGCGAGACGTATCGTTATATTCCGTGTTTAAACGACAGCGACGCTCATGTCGAGGTGATGCTTGATTTAATTAAAACCGTGCACTAAATAAAGCACGGCCACTAAAAAACCGGGGGTAATATGCAACAAAACATCTTACAAAGCTGGAACGACGAATGGCCGACGGTGCGCTCGAGCCACCCCTTGCCCACCGGTGAAGGCGTCATCGACCAAGGCGCGTTTAACACCATAGAAGTGGACGAATTGTTCGATTACGTCAATTACGCCAGCACCACCGCCGGTAAATCGGTGTTGTATCGTTCGCTAAGCCAACCCTTGGACGATCTGGAAGCGATAGCCGCCAAACAAGCCGCGGTGCGGGAAATTCAAGACAATCCCGATGTGCGCGCCAATGTGGAAAACATTATCGCCAATGCCGCCGCCTCGGAAAACCGGCTTTACTTGTTATTGTTCGGCGAGTTTCTCGGCGGTTTCGGCACGGCTCGAGAGGATAATCAAATCGAAGGTTACGGCTACAAACAATATGTTCGTGGTGTGCGCGTGGTCTTGAATCTGGTCGGTGCGATCTACAACTCCGGCAAGCCGCAAAGCCCTTATCTGCAAGGCGTCTTCGAGAAAATCGGCAATTTTTCGCACAGTAACGAATATTCGTTGATGGTCGGCCCGGTCTACAACAGCGAAAAAGGCCTGCAAAGCAAAGAAGAGCGCAAAAACTCCTTCTCACCGGCGACGATTTTCCGCCCCACCCTGTTCAAACCGATGTTGATCGCTCTACTGATCGCTGCGATCTGGGGCTTGATGCAGATTTTCCCAACCGATATGTTCCAGGTCACCCGTGACGGTTTGTCGGTGGCTTCGGTGTTTTTCCTGCCCTTAGCCTTGGCTTATATTCCAGTCATTGGCGGCTACGATAGAGACAACTGCATCATACCCCTGCGTAACATTTATAAAAATTCGCAGGCGCTCGGCGATATGCTGGACGGCCTGGGACAGTTGGATGAGTTATTGGCTTTTATTAAATACGCCGAAGACTTCGGCAGCGATATGGTATTGCCGGAACTGAACGCCAGCGAACGGCATAACATCAAATTAGTCGCCGCAAAAAACCCGGTACTGGGCCAGAAAAATCCCGCCTACGTCGGCAACGATTTCAGCATGGACGAAGAACGCCTGGTGTGCGTGACCGGCCCCAACAGCGGCGGCAAAACCGCATTTTGCAAAACCACCACGCAAATTCAATTGTTGGCGCAGATCGGCTGTTTCATACCTGCCCAGGCTGCCAATTTAAGCGTGGCGGACCGGATTTTCTATCAATGCCCGGAGATCAGCCATCTCGATGACGGCGAAGGCCGTTTCGGTACGGAATTGAAACGTACCCGCGATATTTTCTTGGCCAGCAGCGCAAAAAGCTTGGTGGTGCTTGACGAAATGGCAGAAGGCACTACTTTTGAAGAGAAGATGCAGTCGTCTATCGACGTGCTGGACGGATTTTACCGGAAAGGCAACAGCACCATTTTAATTACCCACAACCATCAATTGGTGGACGAGTTTGTGAAACGAAAAATCGCAGTCCCCAAACAAGTGGAATTTGCCGACGACTTGCCGACTTTTAAATTGATCGCCGGCATTTCCAGAGTCAGCCACGCCGACCGGGTCGCGAAGAAAATTGGTTTCTCCAAACAAGACATCGATAACTATTTAGCAAAATCATGAAAATCGGCACCCCTGACAGCGGCAGCGCCACCAAAGCTTTATTGCTGGGCAGCGGCGAATTAGGCAAAGAAATCGCCATTTCGCTGCAACGCTATGGCGTGGAAGTCATTGCGGTTGACCGCTATGCCGGTGCCCCGGCTATGCAGGTGGCGCATCGCAGCCACGTGATTGATATGACCGACGCGACAGCAGTAAAAACCCTGATTGCCCGCGAACAGCCGCATTACATCATCCCCGAAATCGAAGCGATCGCCACCGAGGCCTTAGCGGAGATTGAAGCTCAAGGTGAAACCACTATTGTCCCTAATGCTAGGGCGATTCAATTGACTATGAATCGTGAAGGCATCCGCGAGCTGGCAGCCGCTGAACTAGGTCTACCGACATCGAAATACGCTTTTGCCGAGACCTTCGAGCAATTGAAAGCCGCAGTCGATAGCGGCATTGGCTATCCGTGTTTTATCAAGCCAACGATGTCGTCGTCCGGCAAAGGCCAGTCCATGGTGAAAAGCGCGGACCAATTACAAGCCGCCTGGGATTACGCCAAGGCCGGCGGGCGCGCCGATACGGGTAAGGTGATCGTCGAAGCCAAGATTGATTTTGATTTTGAAATCACCTTACTCACCGTGCGCGCCCTGAACAGCGACGGCCAAGTAAAAACCTATTTCTGCGAACCCATCGGCCACCGCCAGGAGAACGGCGACTACAGGGAAAGCTGGCAACCACAGGCCATGAGCAGCAAGGCCATTGAGTTATCTCAGCAAATCGCCGATAAAGTGACTACCGCACTAGGCGGCTTGGGTTTGTTTGGCGTGGAATTATTCATAGCCGGCGATCAAGTCTGGTTTAGCGAAGTCAGCCCCAGACCGCACGACACCGGCATGGTGACGATGGCCAGCCAGCGGCAGAGCGAATTTGATTTGCATACCCGCGCCATTCTTGGCCTGCCGGTCAACACGGCGCTAGATAAAACCGCCGCCAGCGCGGTGATTTTAGGTGGCATAGACGCCAAAGCCGTGAGCTATTCAGGCTTGGCACAAGCATTGGCGGTCGCAGACACCGACATTCGCCTGTTCGGCAAACCGGATGCTTTCGTGTCAAGGCGCATGGGTGTGGCGCTCGCCACGGCCGACAACGTCAATGATGCTCGCGCTAAAGCGTTACAGGCCGCCAGCCTAATTCGTGTGACTGAATGAGTCCAATCGGTAAAAGGTGACGCGATGAAACCCCTGTTGATTGCCACACTATCGATAGCGCTCATCACCGATGCGGGGGCCGACATTTTTAAATACACCGATCCTAGCGGTCGGGTGTATTACACCGACGAACCGAAAAAGGGCTTTGATTACCGCTTGATCATTCGCACCCGACCGCGTACTTATAAACACGACCTAAAGTTCATGTCGGGCAACAAGCTCAAGTTCAACGACTTAGTTGCCAAGGCCGCGGCCAAACATCAAATGGACCCCAAACTGCTGCACGCAGTGATTCAAGCCGAATCAGCCTATAACCCCAATGCGGTGTCCTCGGCCGGCGCGGTGGGCTTGATGCAGTTAATGCCGGATACCGCGCGCCGCTATGGCGTCACCGACCGACGCGATGCCGAACAGAATGTCGATGGCGGCACCCGCTACTTGAAAGATTTACTGGCGATGTTCAACTCCAATCTAACCTTGGCGGTAGCCGGTTATAATGCCGGCGAAGGTGCGGTGATGAAATACAATAATAGCGTGCCACCCTATCCCGAAACCCGCAATTATGTGCAGCACGTCATGGCGCTGTATCGGAAGAGTTAATTGAAAGCCGCTGCCATCAAGCAATTGATTGCCGGCTCGACCGAACTGTTTTCCCTGCCCGATATTTATTTTCAACTCAGCGAAATGATTCGGGATTCGCGTTATTCGCTGGCGGACATCGGCAAGGTGATCGCCAAGGATCCTGCTCTGAGCGCCCGGTTACTGCGGGTAGTGAATAGTCCTTTCTACGGTTTTCAAGCCAAAATCGACACCATTTCCCGCGCCGTTACCGTAATAGGCATCGACGACTTGAGTAATCTGGTATTGGCTACCACGGTCGTTGATCGCTTCGGAAAAATTCCCGACGAGCTGATCGACATGACCTCGTTTTGGATGCGCAGTATACATTGCGCGGTGATTGCCCGGATGCTAGCTAAAGCCAGCGCCGTTCTGCATACCGAAAGACTGTTTCTGGCCGGCCTTTTACACGACATAGGCTCACTGATACTCAGTCAAAAAATGCCCGAGCAATATCTAAGCGTATTGCTTGCCGCAGACCACAACCGCGCTTTGTTGGCCGGTTTCGAACAAGAACTGATTGGTTTCACTCATGCTGAGGTCGGCGGGGAATTACTAAAAATCTGGGGCTTACCGGAATCCCTCTACGAAACCATAGGCTGTTATCTGAATCCTGCCGATGCACAAATACACAAACTGGACGCGCATTTGCTGCATATGGCGGCGCGCTTGGTCGATAGCGGCCAACAAGCCGATGGCTTGGAAATAGCCGTAGCTGAATTTTCTAACCAATCGTTAACGCTAGTGCGTCTGACACGAGAGCAAACCATTTCGATAATGGAGCAGGTGGAAGAGGAGTTTTTGCAGATGTTTGAATTACTCGGACCGAACAAAAAATTTCACTAAACGGTACTGGCAAGCATTTTTTGCTACCGTAAGTCGCGGTAAATCAGAGAATATTGACCCCAAACTTGTCGAGTAAAGCCACCAATTTTATCAAGGGCAATCCTACTAATGCATTGGGGTCCTCGCCGACAATTTTACTAAATAGCGCGATCCCTAAACCCTCGGATTTGAAGCTGCCGGCACAGTCGAAGGGCCGATCCAAATCAATGTATTTTTCAATCTGCGACGAGGTCAGCGTTTTGAATTGCACACTACAAACATCCATATCGCTCAGGTGCCGGCCCGATACGCTATTAAAAACGCAGACTCCAGTATAAAATTGCACGGTCCTGCCGGATTGCTTGGCAAGTTGTTGAATTGCCGCGTCGCGCCCGCCGGGTTTTCCCAATATCTCTTGGTCCAGCACGGCAACCTGATCGGAACCGATGATTAAATGATTAGGGTACGTTTTGCCGACTTCTTCAGCCTTCGCCAGCGATAATCTGCGCACCAAAGCATAGGGCGATTCGCCGGCTTGCGGGCTCTCATCGACGTCACTGCTGCAACTTAAAAAAGCAAGACCCAGTTTTTCCAACAACTGGCAACGGTATTTCGAACTGGAGGCAAGGACTATGGCGGTCATCGGCTAGGTAGTGGTTTGAGTCGGTGTGCGTTTGACGCAACAGTTAGTTATCTGTATCATTGTACAGTTATGTCAGACAAGTTTCCCGACCTTATCGATCCCTTATTATTCGCCGAAAGACGCGGCGCGTTTTCCGGGGATATAAAAATCGCTGCGCTCGAGCGCTTGTCTGGTAGCGTGATCGATCATGGTGGCAGTGTTAGCGCCAAGGTCGAATTTGGTAAGGAAGGTAAACGCATTGTCGTTGCCGGCCATATCGAGGGTGTTGTGGAATTGGCGTGTCAGTCTTGTTTACAAGCACTGGCTTGGCCGTTGGATATCGATTTTAAATTGGCTGTTGTTGCTTCGCTACAGGAAGCAAAGCAACTGGACGATTGCGAACCGCTATTGCTGGACGGCGACACCGTATCGTTGAACACGGTGATCGAAGACGAAATCCTGCTGGCTTTGCCCGACTACCCTCGGCATGAACACAATTGTCTCGCCCACAACCGTTCGGAAGATGCCGATTACAGCGCAACAGATAGTCAGACTAAGGCTAACAACCCTTTTTCTGTTTTAGCAAAACTTAAAAAAACTGGAGATTGAAATGGCAGTACAAAAGAGCAAAGTATCGCGTTCCAGACGCGGTCAACGTCGTTCACACGATGCATTAGTCGGTAAAACCCTGTCTCAGGATCCGTTGACCGGCGAAACCCATCTGCGTCACCACATGACGCCGGACGGTTTCTTCAAAGGCCGTCAAATCATTGCCGGCAACGACGAAGATTAATCGTTTTAAACTGCCATAGGCCGACTCGTAATTTATTCGCAAATCGAGTCGAGCAGCCCTTAGTCCAAGACGGGCCGCAAACATCGCGTTTTACCGCGCAATCGTCAGCATGACGGGCAGTAATATTTGATTTATTGATAGTCTCTGAGTAAGCCAACACGTCGCTGGACAGCTGTTGGCTCCTTTCAACTTCTGGAGTTAGTCCTAAGCGTGAGCTCAACTCTCTCAATTGATGCCATGGGCGGGGATTTCGGTCCTCAAGTTACCGTACCTGCTTCACTGGCCTGTTTACGAAAAAATCCGGACTTAAATCTGATCATGGTGGGCGATGAAGCGGTTCTTGGTAACCTGCTATCCCAAGCGCTGGTCGAGTTCAAAGGTCGGATCAGTATTCAACACGCCTCGCAAGTGGTCGAAATGGACGAAGCGCCGCAAAAAGCCTTGAAGAACAAAAAAGATTCTTCCATGCGCGTGGCGATTAATCTGGTCCAGGAAGGCAAGGCCGACGCCTGCGTCAGCGCCGGTAACACCGGAGCGCTGATGGCGACAGCCCGTTTCGTGCTGAAAATGATTCCCGGCATCGAACGCCCGGCGATTATTTCCACATTGCCGTCTACTTTCGGCCACACCCACATGCTCGATTTAGGCGCCAATGTCGATTCCAGCGCCGAACAACTCTACCAATTTGCCGTGATGGGCGAAGAAGTGGTCAAGGCCGTGGAAAAAATCGAGCGTCCGCGTATCGGCTTGTTAAACATCGGCGAAGAAGACATGAAAGGCAACGAACAAGTCAAAGCCGCCGCTAAATTGCTGGAAAGCTCCGGACTGAATTACATCGGTTACGTGGAAGGCAATTCGATTAACGCCGGCAGCGTCAAAGTCGATTTAATCGTCTCGGACGGTTTCGTCGGCAACATCGCCCTAAAATCTATCGAAGGCGCGGCGAAAATGATAGGCAGCAAACTGAAAGACAGTTTTTCGCAAAACTGGCTGACCAAATTAGCCGGATTGATCGCGTATCCTGTTCTGAAACGCTTCAAAGACAGTATAGACCCGCGCCTCTACAACGGCGCCAGTTTCATCGGCCTACGCGGCTTGGTGATCAAAAGCCACGGCGGCGCCGACGCTCTGGCTTTCGAAACCGCCATTCATCTGGCGGAAGTCGAAGTCGCACAGGGCCTTATTCGTAAAATCAGCGAAAAACTAGAACTCGCGCTGGCCCAAAAGGTTGATGAATGACACGCTGGACTCATGTTATCGGTACGGGCGGCTATCTGCCCGAAACCATCCGCACCAATGACGATATATCCGCCACGGTGGACACATCCGACAGCTGGATCTACGAAAGAACCGGCATCAAAAGCCGCCGCATAGCCGGTCCCGACGAAACCGCTTCCAGCATGGCGGAAATCGCCGCCAGACAAGCCATTGACGCAGCCGGAATTGCCGCTGACGAAATCGACATGATCATCGTCGCCACCGGCACACCGGATCGCGTCTATCCCAGTACGGCCTGCCTGTTGCAGGAGCGCCTGGGCATCAAGCAATGCGTCGGCTTCGATATTCAGGCCGCCTGCTCGGGTTCCGTTTACGGACTCAGCATCGCCGACCAATACCTGAAAACCGGTTTTGCCAAAAACGTACTGGTAGTAGGCACGGAGATTTGCTCACGCATCGTCGATTGGACCGACCGCGGCACCTGCATCCTGTTCGGCGACGGTGCCGGCGCGATTTTGCTGACCTCCAGCGATAAGCCTGGCATCTTGTCCACGCATATCCACTCCGATGGCGGCTACGAAGATTTATTGTATTGCCCCAATCCGCAAGTAGCGGCAGTCGCTAAGCAAAACGAGCCAGCTTACATCAGCATGCGCGGCAACGAAGTTTTCAAGGTGGCAGTCAACACCTTGGGCAGGATTGTCGATGAAACCCTGGAAGCCAACGGCTTACGGCAAAGCGACATCGATTGGCTGGTGCCGCATCAGGCCAATACGCGCATCATCGCCGCCACCGCCAAGAAGCTGGGCATGTCGATGGACCAAGTGATTCTAACCCTGGAAAACCAAGGTAACACGTCCTCCGCCTCCGTGTTATTGGCGTTTAACGAAGGCGTGCGCGACGGCCGTATTCAACGCGGACAAACCGTATTAATGGAAGCTTTTGGAGCCGGTTTTACCTGGGGTTCCGCATTAATCAGGTACTAATCATGACGACGATAGAACAAAGTTACAATCTGGCATTCGTATTTCCCGGACAAGGCTCGCAAGCCGTCGGTATGCTGGGCACCCTGGCCGCCGCCAACCCATTGGTCAAGCAAACTTTCGAACAAGCTTCAGACGTACTCGGTTTCGATCTGTGGAACATGGTCGCCAACGGCCCGGACACCGACTTGAACCAAACCCATAACACCCAGCCGGCGATGCTGGCGGCCGGCGTTGCGGTGTGGCGGGCCTGGTGCGAAAAAACCGACATCAAACCCGCCTGGATGGCCGGCCATAGCTTGGGTGAATACACCGCCCTGGTCTGTTCCGGTGCGCTGGGTTATGAAGACGCCATTCGCCTGGTCGCCGAGCGCGGCCGCCTGATGCAGGAAGCGGTACCGGCCGGAAAAGGCGCGATGGCGGCTATTCTGGGCCTGGAAGATCATCAAGTCGTTAACACCTGCGCTGAAGTCGCCAATGGCGAAATCGTCGCTGCCGCCAATTTCAATGCCCCAGGCCAAGTGGTGATTGCGGGCGAAACCGCCGCAGTGGAAAGAGCGATGGAAGCCTTAAAAGCGCTGGGCGCCAAACGTGCATTAAAACTACCGGTTAGCGTGCCGTCCCACTGCGCATTGATGGAAGCGGCTTCCGACAAATTAAACGAAATATTGCAAAGCCTTAACGTCGAGATGCCCAATAGCACGCTGATCCACAACGCCGACGTCAAATCGCACGGCTCGCCGGAAGTGATTCGCTATGCATTGAAAGAACAATTGTTCAAACCGGTGCGGTGGGTGGAAAGCGTCAAATTCATGCACGAACAAGGCGTCACCGCTTTTGTTGAATGCGGGCCCGGCAAAGTATTAGTCGGTTTAAACAAACGCATAGCGCCTGATGCAACGCATTACACCATTTACGACCCCGAAACCATTGACAACGTTGTGGAGCAACTCCGTGGATAAAAAACTCGCCATTGTTACCGGCGCCAGCCGCGGCATAGGCCGGGCCATTGCCGAAAAATTGGTCGCCGACGGCTTTTTTGTGGTCGGCACCGCCACCTCCGATAGCGGCGCTGAGGCGATTTCAGCTTATCTGGGCGACAACGGTAAAGGTTATAAACTCAATGTCGCCGATTCCGCTGACATCGACAGCTTTATCAAAGCCACCGGCGACGAATACGGCACACCGGCGGTTCTGGTCAATAACGCCGGCATCACCCGCGACAACCTGCTGATGCGAATGAAAGACGAGGAATGGGACGACATCATCAACACCAATCTGACCTCAATCTTCAGAATGAGCAAAGCCGTATTGCGCGGCATGATGAAAGTCCGTTACGGCCGCATCGTCAATATTTCCTCGGTGGTCGGTTCCACCGGCAACGCCGGCCAAACCAACTACGCAGCGGCCAAGGCCGGCATGGTCGGCTTTGCCAAATCCATGGCCAAAGAAGTGGGTTCACGCGGCATTACCGTTAATACGGTATCACCCGGCTTTATCGATACCGATATGACCAAGGAACTGTCGGAAGACATCAAAAATGCCCTGCTGGGCTCGATTGCTTTGGGCCGTTTGGGACAGCCGGAAGAAATCGCCCACGCTGTATCTTTCCTGGCCTCCGAGCAAGCCTCGTACATCACCGGCGAGACCTTGCATGTGAATGGTGGCATGTACATGCCGTAAAGCCGGCACATTGCTTCAAACAAAAAAGGCCGGCAACTCAATGGGTTGCCGGCCTTTTTTGTTGCTTGATCACCCCCGCTGCAACACCATCGCCACTGCCGCAGCCCGTGTCGACACACCGAGCTTTTCAAAGATATGCTCCAGATGTTTGTTCACGGTCCTGGGACTGGTGGTAAGGATGATGCCGATTTCCTTATTAGTCTTGCCGCGGGCAATCCACATTAAAATCTCGGCCTCACGAAAGGTCAGCTTCAGCTTGTCGCGCAGGGTTTCCGGCGTCCATTGCGCGTCTTCGCGCTGTAATAACAGCAGATATTCATCCGGATTCTGGCAGGCGCCGACCCGCAACGCAAAGCCTGGCGCCAGACGATGCGCTTCCGTTTCGGCTGCCACCTCGCTGCGCCCGCTTTGCCGCAACCAGCGTTGAAACCAGCCACGCATGCTTTCCGGCAACAGCTTATCCGCAGTCTGCTGCGCCCCTCCTTCTTGTAATTCGGCAAAATCGTCCAACCATTCGCGAGCCGCCGGCGTCAGCCAGACAATGCCGCCCGCCGCATCCACCGCCACGGCGGCGAAATCGTGATGATCTAGTAAACTCTCGGCCCGCCGTAAATTGCGCGATTGGGTCAGATGCACTTCAATTCGCGCCAGCACCTCGGCCGGCCGAATCGGCTTGACGATGTAATCCAACGCCCCCTCGCCGAAGCCGCGCAGCAAATCGTCCAATTCGCTAAGCCCAGTCATGAACAACACTGGAATCGGCGCGGTGGCCGGATCGGCTTTCAAACGGCTACAGGTCTCGAAACCATCTATGCCCGGCATCATCACGTCCAGCAAAATGATGTCGGGTTTGACATATTGAATCTGCTCGATGGCCGAACAACCGTCGGTCGCCACCAACACCCGATAATTGGCCTCGGAAAGCGTATCGGATAGCAGAGCCAGATTGCCGGGCGTATCGTCGACTATCAACACCGTGCCATTGCTGGCGGATACTTCCATCATCGGGACACCTCCTGTTTGTGCATCTGCAATAGTTTTCGGATTTCGCCTACCCTAAATTCATTTGCCAAGGCTGTCAGCTTGGCAAAAAAAGCGTTGTAACGCGGCTCGGCTTGCCTGAGCTGTTCCAACACTTTCTTCAATCCCAACAAGTCGCCGATCCGCACGCATTCCACACAGGCTTGCAATAATTCCGGCGGCGGCATCAGCATAGGCTCGGCCGCTTTTTCGGGAACCGTTTGCCCTGGGTCGTCCCGATAGATCCAGTGCAGCGATAAATATAACTTCAGCTTGCTCATCAACTGCGTTACCTGAATCGGCTTGGACAGAAAATCGTTACAGCCGGCATTCAACACTGCCAGCCGATCACCAGGATAGGCGTTGGCGCTCAGCACTAGAATCGGCATCTGCAAACCACGTTCGCGTAAACGCATCGCCGTTTCGATACCATCGATACCGCTCATCGAAATATCCAGCAGAATTAGATCCGGCTGCTGTGCCGCCACCTTGTCCAAACAAGCCTCGCCGGAATCGGCCTCCTCCAGATAAAACCCCAGCGGCTCCAGCAACGATAAAAGCAATTCGCGATGTTCGCGCTGGTCGTCCACCACCATGATCCGCCGGCGCGCGCCTTGATAGCCGATGATAGGTGCCAGAGGTTCGGCTTCATTTTCTACGCCCAAGCTCGGCAACAACAACCGCACACTAAACGTCGAGCCCTCGCCAACCTTGCTTTGCACCGTCAACTCGCCGCCCATCACCTCCGTGAGAATTTTACAGATCGTCAATCCCAGGCCACTACCCGACACCGCATTGCCTGTCGGGGTATCCAGCCGGGTGAAGGGTTGAAAGATGTTTTGCAATTGCTGTTCATCAATACCGCTGCCGGTATCGGACACCTGAAAGCTGGCTACACCGCTGCTGTAACCGATCCGAAACACCACACCGCCCTGGCTGGTAAATTTGATGGCATTCCCAAGCAGGTTCATCAAAATCTGCCCTACCCGCTTTTCGTCGCCGCGTATGCGCTGCGGCAGCACTGTGGTCAATTGGCAATTAAAACTCAAGCCCTTGTCTTCTGCTTGCGCTTTGAAAACATGTACCAAATGCTCGATAAACCCGGGGAAATCGATGGGTTGGTACTTAAAATCGAATTTGCGCGCCTCGATACGGGCGATGTCTAAAATATCTTCGATCAACGCACTCAAATGCTCGCCGCTGCGCTTCAAGGTATCCACCGCCTGCCTACGGTTTTCGGGGATATTGGGGTCCTGGTGCAAAATGTGGGCATAGCCGACTATGCTGTTTAGCGGCGATCTAATCTCGTGGCTCATATTGCTCAAAAACCGACTTTTGGCCTGATTGGCGGCATCCGCCATACGCCGGGCCTGCTGCAACTTCAGATCGGTTTGTTTGTGTTGTTCGATTTCCTGCAACAGCAACTGGGTCTGTTTGGCAGTTTCCTCATGCGCCACCCGCCGGCTCTCGGCATTCAAAATCAGCCACCAGGTACACAACCCAATAAACACCAACAACGAGGCGTAAATCTTCAGGAAATTGTTGATCAACAAACCAAAAGCCGGCTGATTGTGCTGAACACTGATTAAATCCTGATAATAAATAATGCTGATAAAAATCCCGGTCAGGATGGTCAGAAACCCAAACAACAAACCAAAGCGCAACAGGCGCAAGCGCGCGGTAATCCCAATAAAATCCGGCATCAGGCGCTTGGCCAGGCTTTCCAGATAATCGTCGAAGCGAAATCCCGGCTTGCAGGCATCCAGGCAACGGGCGTCCAGTGTGCAGCACAGCGAACAAATACTGCCGGCGTAGGCGGGACAATACGCCATGTCGTCGTGCTCGAATTCGTTCTCGCAAATCGAGCATTTATCGTGGGCTTTACGATTGTGTTTTTTTCGGTCGCGGGCCAGGTAATGTTTACCGCCGCAACAATAGGCAAGCGCCGGCACCAAAACAAACGCCAGACTCAGCGCGATAAACGCCGAAAAAGCCTTGGGCCATTCGCCGAACAGGCCGACATAGGCCAGAATCGACACCACCGACGCCACAAAAGTAGCAGCCATTCCCACCGGATTAAGATCGGACAAATACGCACGCTTGAATTCGATTTCCTTCGGGCTGAGCCCCAAAGGTTTATTAATCATCAACTCCGCCGCCACCGCGCTGATCCAGGCTATCGACATATTCGAGAACAAACCCAACACCTTTTCCAGCGCGCCGAATACGCCGAACTCCATCAGCAACAAGGCAATGAGGACGTTAAACAGCAACCACACCACCCGGCCCGGATGGCTATGCGTCAAGCGTGAAAAAAAGTTCGACCAAGCCAGCGAGCCGGCATAAGCATTGGTAACGTTGATCTTGATCTGACTCAACACCACGAACAAGGTCGTGGTCGCCAAGGCCCATTGCGGATTCTCGAATAGCTCGTTATAGGCTACCAGATACATTTGCGTCGGTTCGTGGGCATGCTGGGGACTGATGCCGTGGCGTATCGCCAAATGCGCCAGCAAGGCACCCGCTATTTGCCTAATCACCCCAAACACGACCCAGCCCGGCCCAGCCGCCAGCATCGCTGCCCACCACTTAAACCGGTTAGCCTTGGTTTTATCCGGCATGAAACGTAGAAAATCCACCTGCTCGCCGATTTGCGCCACCATCGAAAATGCCACGGTAGTCGCGGTGCCGAACAACAGCCAATCGAAGCCTTCCCCACTGCCGGCGATCCAGAAATACGCCTGCAAAGTCATTAGCGCTTCCGGCTCGGCATGGGCCACGGCGATATAAGGCGCAATCAATAGCGCCAACCATACCGGTTGCGTCCATAACTGCATTCGGCTGATGGTGGTAATCCCAAACGTCACCAAGGGCACCACGATTACCGCACTGACCACATGCGCAAGCGCGAGCGGAATCTGAAAATATAATTCAATCGCCAGCGACATGATCGAGGCCTCCAACGCGAACAGCGTGAAGGTGAACGAGGCATAGATTAGCGAGGTAACGGTAGAGCCGATGTAGCCGAAGCCGGCGGCGCGGGTCAGTAAATCGATGTCGATATGGTAGCGGGCGGCGTAATAACTGATCGGCAGACTGGTGATAAAAATCACGATGCCGACGATCAAAATCGCCCAGCAGGCATTGGTAAAGCCGTAATTGATAGACAAAAAGCCGCCGATGGCTTCCAGCACCAAAAACGAGGTCGAGCCGAAGGCGGTGTTGGCGACCTGGAATTCGCTCCATTTCCGGAAGCTGCGCGGCGCGTACCTGAGCGCGTAGTCTTCCAGGGTTTCGTTGGCGACTAAAGCGTTGTAGTCGCGGCGGATTTTGGTGATATTTTGGTGAATGGCTTTCATTTGGTTGTGTCGCTAACGCGACGGGTGTTTTTGAAGTCGGGTCTCGGCCCGACGGCCGAGTGACTTTTCTTTGTTTGGCCAAAGAAAAGTCACCAAAAGAAAGCCACCCGGATGCCGCTGATACCCTGCGCTCCGAAGCTTTTGAACGGGGTTGCCGAAAGGGGCTTCCTGCCCCTTCGGCAACGCGATGCATCCCTGCATCGCCCCTACGGGCTATTCCGTTCAAAAGCTCCGGTGCTCGGCGCGGCATACGGGACAAAACCATCGCACTATCAAAACGGATTGGGTCCAATCAAGGAAACCAATTCGTAGGCCAGAATAGCCGCTAGGCGTTTCTGGCGTTCAACGTTTGCCGGAAACGCTAACGCTTATTCCGGCCTACATGGCTGAAATGGCTAAATGTGCGGATTTCGTAGGGTGGGCACGGTTTATGTGCCCACGCGGACAAACCTTTCATTCCCCCGCAACCGTAATATCAACGCCATCACCCCAATCCCTCGAATAAACACCCTCCTTAACGTAACGATGAAACGTCGAATAAGGCCACTCGCTGACTTGCCGGCAATATCCGTGTTTCACCGGGTTGAAATGGACGTAATCCATATGCCGGGCAAAATCGATTTCATCGCGTATTTGATGCTCCCAATACCGGCGTTGCCACAATGTCGATTCCAGATGCTTTTGTTTCGACACATTGATCCATTCGGCCCGCCGATACGCTTCGCCACAAGCCATGCTCACCTGCCGTTTGATCACGCTCCAACGGGTTGCATAATCCCCATCTTCAACCGGGCAATGTCCAAATGCAGTGCAAATGGTCCGGCAACAACACCCAGGCGTCTATGGTAAACGGCCGTTTGGCGCGGGTGATTGAAATCGCCTTGCGCAAAGCCTCCCGCACCGGTTCATCGCACAAAATCGCTTGCCGCCGATACGCCACCACCGTGAAAAAATACGTTGCACCGGGATTTTGCGGGCTGCGGTAACGGGACATTAATTTGAGGCGTTAATTTTTGGCGTTTAATTCGGGTTTGTGGTGTTCTCGCGTGGGCACGAAAAGCGTGTGCCCACCCTACGTTACTGCGTTCCTAAAACGATAGTTTCTAGCTCTTTAACTAAAATTAGTTTTTTATTGGATATTGATTCATTTTCTTGTTCCAAATGATTTAACTCATTTGAATAAGTCATTCTTATAGCCTCTGTAGTTATTCCTGACAATAACTGCTGATTTAGCCTCATTATTTTTTCTTTATTAAAATCATGTTTTGAATCATATTCAGCAATCAGTATTGTAATTGCCGTCAGGCGAACTGTTTTTTCTTGAGCAGATGCGGTTCTTTCAAATTCATATCTATTTTGTTGAATTTCTTGTCTCTGAAGCCTTAACTCTTCATTTTGCATTTGAATCGTTCTTAAAGTACCCGCGAAAGCCAATCCAGTAAAAAGAGCGGTAAGAGCACCAAAGCTATCTCCAAAAACTCCAGACTTACCAATTGACAACTCAGATATGGGCCATGTCAATAAAATTAAAACAGCCAGATACATTAAGAAAATTAAAAATACAATTAAAAATGAGTACTTTAAGAGTCTATCTTGCATATTCAGTCGCGATTGATGAAAACGTAAAGATTAAGTAATTTTTTTCCACCATCCTACATCACTACACACTATCAAACATACAAAATCATCCAATCACTCCCAATCCCGTTCCGGGTTTTCTCCCGTTATTCCGCCCCGAGCATCGCAGCTTTTGGCGAGAATAGCCCGCAGGGGAGCGGCAAGGATGCCGCTCGTTTTCGGAGGGCCAGGGATGGCCCTTCCGAAAACCCTCGCCAAAAGCGAGACGCGCAGGATTAAGGCGGAATTCCGGGTGGCCTTTTCTTTGGATACTTTCTTTTGGCCAAGCAAAAGAAAGTATCTCGGCTGTCGGGCCGAGACCCGACTTCAAATCAGCCGTCGCACCAGCGACACCCTCTCACCCCCCAATCCTAACCTTCTCCTTTATGCCCTGTAGGTACTGAAGGAGAAGGAACCTACCCCGAATATCGCTTAGCAACTCCTTTAACACAAATGCCCCATCCACCATCCCTGGCTCCTGGATGCCCGCATCCCTGCGAGCATGACAATCCATCACTTCCTCTCATACCCAAACTGAAATATCACCGGCGTCCCCTGGTTATGAATAATAATCTCCTTCTTCGGCTCGTCACCGACAGCGGCAGGCTGCGCCACGCCGTTCGCATCAACAGCACCCGGCACCTCCCTAACCTCCACCCGCACATCCGGCATCCACTTCGGTTTGAATAACTCGGTTTTCACTCGACCAGCTTGCTTCGGCTGCGGTGCATGTTCCAACACATCCAAACAAGCCGTACCAATCTGATCGACCAGTTTATCGACGATGCGCGCCGGCAGAACATCCTTATCCAAAGCATGCGCGCTAAACGTCGACTCGCGTTCCACCAACACCGCTTGATTGCCGGCATCGCGCAATGTGCAGGTAATCGGCAACACGTCGGCTTTTTGGAAATCGGTCGCGCGCGGGTCGGAATTGCCAGACGAAAACGAAAAACCCACCGGCGTTTCCCGGCGGGCTATCTTGCCGAGCTTGGCCTGCAAACTATGGCTGTAAGTGCCTTTGCCGGCGAGTGGAAATTCCCACTCGGTTAAATTGGCGCGGACACGTTCGCCGATTGCCGCAACGTCAATCGGCGTGGCGAACTGCTGCAAATTGTCTGGCGCTAATCCAAACTCAATAGCCTGCAGCGGTTTAACAGCGTCGGCCGTCGGCGCTGCCAGCGTCGGCTGGCATGGCACGAAGCCCAATAGACCCAGCAGCAAAAACAGACCTCTAGCGGATGTTATTTTCATCATCGTCAATCTCCCAAGTTAAGCCGCACTCTACGGAAACCCTTATTTGCCGGCCATACGTCAAATGACTGATGAGTCATTTACCCGATTGTGGCGCTGTCTGCAAAATTCAACAATCTCCCCGACGTTTTCAATCGCCATGGCCAGCGGCAATGGCTTGTTTAATCCAGATAGAGGGGAATGCAAATGACTGGTTTTAACCCACAAAAACTAAGCGGCCGGGCCATCGGCTTGCTAAGCGGGGCAGCCCTGGGCGCCATCGCCCTGGGACAGGCGCCCGAAGCGCAGGCAGGCGCGACGTTTAAAATCGACGACACCAAATGGGTCAGCGTCGGTGCCGGTTTAAGAACCAGCTTCCGCGCCCAAGAAGGCTCGGTCGGCGCGAACGCCGACAAATGGAGCAACGATTTCAATCTGGACAACATCCGTTTATACATCAACGGCCAGATTCATAAATATCTGAAAGTCGAGTTCAACACCGACTGCCAAACCTGCGGCAACGGCGGCGAAGTGCGGGTGCTGGATGCGATCGGCAAATTCGAAGTCACGCCCTACGCCAATTTATGGGTAGGCCGGATGCTGGTCCCTGCGGAACGCCGGGAAATGAACGGTCCATTCTACAGCGCGGTGTATAACATCTTCTCCGCCGGCACGCCGTTCGAGCCGTCCGACTATAACTTGGTCATCAAATCCGACGGCACATCCGCAGGCTCTTTTGGCCGCGACGACGGTGCCACCTTCTGGGGCGCGGTATTTGACGGCCGCTTTCAATACGCGGCCGGTTTCTTCCGCGGCCTGCGCGGCGGTGCTAATGTCGACGACAATATCCTTTACGCGCAACGCTTTGCCTACAACTTCTGGGATGTCGAGAAGAACCCCGGCTACTACACCTCCGGCACTTACTACGGCAAGGGCGGCGACATTTTAACTGTCGGCGTAGCGAACCAATATCAGGAAGACGGCGCCGGTGCGCTGGGTTCGCCCGGCAGCTTCCGCGGCACCACCGCCGACGTGTTGATGGAAAAAGTGTTGCCGGGCGGCGGCGTGGTTACCCTCAACGGCGAGTACAAAAACTACGGCATTACCGGCCCGTATAGCCAAACTATCCGCGACGCGGAAGGCAGTGTCGGCGCGCCGGCCCAGTTCTCGATGTTCGAAGGCAATGCCTATGATGTCAGCGGCATGTATCTGTTCCCGCAAAAGATCGGCATCGGCCAATTCCAACCGTATCTGCGTTACGTCAATGTGTCGCCGGATAACAGCCCCAACCGCGAGGTTTACGAAGGCGGCGTCAATTACATCATCGACGGCCACAATGCCAAGATTTTCGCCAGCTACCAATACGGAGATTTGTTGACCAAAGGCTTGAACTACAAATCCACCGCCAGCGGCGAGAACGCCAGCCAGGTCATGGTCGGCTTTCAATGGCAAATTTAACGACGGTTGGGTACGCAAATTTACGCCAACGTGACAAACCGTAGGGTGGGCAGCGAATAGGTGCCCACGCGGAGCCTTCAAGCGTGGGCATTGCATGCCCTCCCTACGAAAAACGGGCTGTTGATTCACCCACGATTTATTCTCGACATAGGATTATAACGATGAAACTACTGAGCAATTCCTTCCGTAAACTGGCGACTGTCACGGCCTTGTCCGCCGCGCTATTCGGCGCCGCCACCTCGGTCCGCGCCGAAGACACCATCAAAGTCGGCGTGCTGCACTCCCTGTCCGGCACGATGGCCATCAGCGAAACCACGCTGAAAGACACCATGTTGATGCTGATCGACGAGCAAAACAAAAAAGGCGGTTTGCTCGGCAAGAAGTTGGAAGCCGTGGTGGTCGACCCGGCTTCCAACTGGCCCTTGTTCGCGGAAAAAGCCCGCGAGCTGATCACCAAGGACAAAGTCGCGTCCATCTTCGGTTGCTGGACGTCCGTTTCCAGAAAATCGGTGTTACCGGTCATTGAAGAGTTGAACAGCATCCTGTTTTACCCAGTGCAATACGAAGGCGAAGAGTCGTCTAAAAACGTGTTTTACACCGGCGCCGCGCCTAACCAGCAAGCGATCCCAGCGGTCGACTACCTGATGAACGACCTGAAAGTACAACGTTGGGTGTTGGCCGGTACTGACTACGTCTATCCGCGCACCACCAACAAAATCCTGGAAGCGTACTTGAAATCCAAAGGCGTTAAACCGGCGGACATCCTGATCAACTACACCCCGTTCGGTCATTCCGATTGGCAAAGTATCGTCGCCGACATCAAAAAATTCGGCTCGGCCGGCAAGAAAACTGCTGTCGTTTCCACCATCAACGGCGACGCCAACATCCCGTTCTATAAAGAGCTGGGCAACCAAGGCATTTCCGCCGAAAAAATCCCGGTCATCGCCTTCTCGGTGGGCGAGGAAGAACTCTCCGGCATGGACACCAAACCGCTGGTCGGTCATTTGGCGGCCTGGAACTACTTCATGAGCGTTGATACCACCAAAAATGCGGCCTTTATCCAACAGTGGAAGGACTACATCAAGAATCCAAAACGGGTGACCAACGACCCGATGGAAGCGCACTACATCGGTTTCAACATGTGGGTGAAAGCAGTCGAGAAAGCCGGCACCACGGATTCCGACGCGGTACAAAAAGCGCTGATTGGCGTCGAGTACCCCAACCTGACCGGCGGTATGTCGAAAATGCTGCCTAACCATCACATCAGCAAACCGGTGTTGATCGGCGAAATTCAAGACGACGGCCAATTCGTCACCGTCTGGCAAACCAACAAACTGGTCGATGGCGACGCCTGGTCGGACTTCCTGCCTGACAGCAAACCTATCATCGCCGACTGGACCGCGCCGATCAGCTGCGGCAACTACAACACCAAAACCAAAAAGTGTTCAGGACAGAACTATTAACAGCGGATGTTACCCGCGAGGTTCACGGCAGGATGCCTTGGGCCTCGCCCCCCAAAAGAGGACAGACGATGCACACACTCCGTTTCAGAACCCGTTTAAAAACGCCGCCCGGCTCGCGCCCGGCCAACCGTTCCCCCAAGGACAGCTTCTTGAGCATGATGACTACCACTTCTACTCAGACCGGATTAACAGCCGGCGGCGTTTTTAAACGGCTTCCAAAACTTGCCGGCTGTTTGCTGGCGATGATATTCCTCGCCGCGCAACCCGCACTGGCCCAAGACGCCGGCAACGCCTTGGAGCAACTGCGCACCGGCAGTATGGCCGAGCGCGAACAAGCCATCGCAACTCTGGGCAGCGACAGCAATAACCTGAAACTATTGCAAGCCCTGCAAGACGGCAAATTGTTCGACTTCAAAGCCGAAGCCAAATTGGTGTTTGCGCAGGAAAGCCCGGCCGGTTACCAACTCAGTGATCCGCTCAGCGGCGCGGCTTTAGCCGACGTCGAGCGCGGCGCGGTCGGCAAAATCAATTTAAACAACAAACTCCGCGGCGTGCTGCGCAAAACCATCGCCCAATTGCAGTTAAACGATACCGATCCGGTGCTGCGCCTGATCGCGGTACAAGCATTGGCCAACGATATAGACGACAAAGCGGTAATTTTGCTGCGCGATCATCTGGCAACCGAAACCGACGCCGAGATAAAAACCGCCATCAATAAAATGCTGTTACTGCAAGACATCAACAGCCCGGAAAAAGACCAACGCATCGCCGCTATCGGCGCGTTAAAAGATTTGGACAGCCAGGACGTAGTCAACAAGTTGCAAGCCATTATCGATAAGGATGCCGACGGCAATTTCCTGGAAGCCGACAGCGACGTGCGCAACCTGGCCGAGGCGGCGCTAATCAAAATCCGCGAACGCATGCAAGCCTACGCCGCCGCCGAAACCGTGTTCTTTGGCTTGAGCTTGGGTGCGGTGCTGGTGTTGTCCGCGATTGGTTTGGCGATTACGTTTGGCGTGATGGGTGTCATCAACATGGCCCACGGCGAGCTGATGATGCTGGGGGCGTATACCACTTACGTGATGCAACAAATCATGCCCAACAACCTGGGCACCGCGTTGATTCTGTCGATACCGATGGCCTTCTTGGTCGCCGCCCTGGTCGGCATCGCCATCGAACGCGGCATCATCCGCTTCTTATATGGCCGGCCCTTGGAGACTTTGTTGGCGACCTTCGGTGTCAGCCTGTTCCTGCAACAAGCCGTGCGCTCCATCTTTTCGCCGCTGAACCGCAGCGTCGCCACTCCGGAATGGATGAGCGGCTCCTGGCAAATCAACGACTTTCTGTCGCTGACCTGGAACCGCTTCTACATCCTGATCTTCTGCCTGCTGGTGTTTACCGCGCTGTTGCAAATCCTGAAGCGTACCAAGCTGGGTTTGGAAGTTCGTGCCGTGGCACAAAATCGTGGCATGGCCAGAGCGATGGGCATCCCCACCTCGCGGGTCGATGCGATGACCTTTGGTTTGGGTTCCGGCATTGCCGGGGTTGCAGGTGTTGCACTAAGCCAGATCACCAACGTCGGGCCGAATTTGGGCCAGGCCTATATTGTGGATTCATTCATGGTGGTGGTGTTTGGTGGGGTTGGTAATTTGTTCGGTACCTTGGTGGCCGGGTTCTCGTTGGGCATTGCCAATAAGGTGTTGGAGCCTTATGCCGGGGCGGTGTTGGCGAAGATATTGGTGTTGGTGTTTATTATTTTGTTTATTCAGAAGAAGCCTAGGGGGTTGTTTCCGCAGAAAGGAAGGGCGGCGGAATCGTGATTCAAATATATGTAGGTTGGGTTAGGCGTCAGCCGTAACCCAACACGATGGCTTTTGATTTGGTTGATGGCTTTGGAATTCGGATTTGTGTCGCTATCGCGACGGTGGTTTTTGAAATCGGGTCTCGGCCCGACAGCCGAGATACTTTCTTTTGCTTGGCCAAAAGAAAGTATCCAAAGAAAAGGCCACCCCACCGCCGCTTGATCCCTGCGCTCCTCGGGTTTGAACGGGGTTGCCTGAAGGGGCTTCCCAGCCCCTGCAGGCAACGCGACGCATCCATGCGTCGCCCCTAACGGGCTATTCCGTTCAAACCCTCCGGTGCTCGGCGCGGCAAAGGGGATTAAATCCCTCGCAAGATTCAAAGTGGATGGGTTGTGTGACGAAGGAAATTCTGGTTCCCGTGCATAGCATGAGAACGATGATAGATTTTGAAATTGATTCATAATTGTGTTCGTTATCGATAATACACTAACAGGACATAGTTAAATGAATTCAAACGAAATTCTAATACTTTATGTATTAACCCCGTTACTTTTTGGATTCTTAATTGGATTCATCATAAGAAGGGATTTTCAGTTTTTAAAGATCATACAAATTGGAGCTGCTCTTGCACTTGCCGGAAAGTCAATGGTGCAAATGAAGGCAAGTCAAAGTATTTCTTTAATTATTGTCGCCTCTGGAATTTTTGTTTTAGGAATCGGGGTTAGCTTTGCCATTAAACACGCAATTCATAATAAACCCAATACTGATAAGAATAAAAACATCCAAGATTTGGTTAAAGATAAATTTGAGAACACGAAAAACAGGCATGTGTCGGTTTTGGACAGATACAAATAATATTAAAAAGATGGCGGATTTAAAAAATTACGAGCATATCTGCAATTGGCTAAAACCGACGGTGGGCAAAATTGCCCACCCTACGCAAATTTGGGCGGCTGATGGTTTTAACCCCGTATGCCGCTCCGAGCACCGGAGTTTTTGAATGGAATAGCCCGAAGGGGCGATGCAGGGATGCATCGCGTTGACGGAGGGGCAGGAAGCCCCTTCCGTCAACCCCATTCAAAAACTTCGGCGCGCAGGATACAAGCGGCATCCGGGTGTCTTTTCTTTTGGATACTTTTCTTTGGACAAGCAAAGAAAAGTATCGCGGTCGCCGGTCCGCGAACCGGCATTAAACAAATCGTCGCGATAGCGACACACTAAAACGGAAGACGGTATGAAACTAATCAACCTAAGCCAAGACAAGACCTACAGCACAGTCCTAATCACCCTGGCGGCCATCACATTATTAATCCCCCTCTGCAACCTAATCTTCCCCGAAGACTCGGCCTTGCACTTCTCTGCTTACTCAGTCTCCCTGATCGGCAAATACCTCACCTTCGCCCTGCTCGGCCTGTCACTGGACATGGTCTGGGGCTACGCCGGGATTCTGGTCCTCGGCCAAGGCGCCTTCTTCGCGTTGGGCGGCTACGCGATGGGCATGTATCTGATGCGCCAGATCGGTACTCGCGGTGTCTACGGCAATGCCGAGTTACCCGACTTCATGGTGTTCCTGAACTGGACCGAACTGCCCTGGTACTGGTACGGCTTCGGCAACTTCGGTTTCGCGATGCTGATGGTGTTCCTCGCGCCCGGTTTGCTGGCCTTCGTGTTCGGCTGGCTGGCGTTTCGCTCAAGGGTCACCGGCGTCTACTTATCCATCATCACTCAGGCACTAACCTACGCTTTATTACTGGCCTTCTTCCGCAACGAAATGGGTTTCGGCGGCAACAACGGCCTCACTGATTTCAAAGACATCCTGGGCTTCAACATTCAATCGGAAGCGGTCCGCTCCGTCTTATTATTAATGACCGGCCTGAGTCTGATCGGCGCCCTGCTGCTGTGCCGCTGGATCGTCAACAGCAAACTGGGCCGGGTGGTCACCGCGATTCGCGATCAGGAATCGCGGGTGCGCTTTTTGGGTTACCGGGTGGAATTATTCAAACTGTGGGTGTTCGTGTTCGCGGCGATGCTGGCCGGATTGGCCGGCGCGCTGTACGTGCCGCAGGTTGGCATCATCAACCCCAGCGAATTCTCGCCGCTAAACTCGCTGGAAATCGTCATCTGGGTGGCGGTCGGCGGCCGCGGCACCTTGTACGGCGCCATCATCGGCGCGGTGCTGGTCAACTACGCCAAAACCGTGTTGACCGGGCTGATGCCGGACGCCTGGCTGTTTTGCCTGGGCGGCGCCTTCATCCTGGTCACCTTGTTAATGCCCGACGGCATCGTCGGCCTGCTGCGCCGCCGCAGCAAACCCAAACCTACACTTAACGCTACCGGAGGACAACCGGCATGATGATCTCGGCTGCAACTACCACAGAAGGCGGCGCCAGCTTGCCGCTGGACGGCGAAGTCGACGCCCGCCACGGCCCGATTCTGTACATGGAAGACGTCAGCGTCAGTTTCGACGGCTTCCGGGCGCTAAACCATTTATCCCTCTACATCGACGACGGCGAATTGCGCTGCCTGATCGGCCCCAATGGCGCCGGCAAGACCACCTTGATGGACGTCATTACCGGCAAAACCAAGCCCGACAGCGGTTCGGTATTCTTCGGCCAGACCATCGATTTGCTGGAACTGGACGAACCGGCCATCGCCCAGGCCGGCATTTGCCGCAAGTTTCAAAAACCGAGTGTGTTTGACGCCTTGACCGTGTTCGAAAACCTGGAACTGGCCTTACGGACCGACAAACGTACCTGGCCGACGCTGTTCCATAAACTCAACGGCGAGCAACGCGACCGCATCCAGGACGTACTGCAAACCATCGCCCTGCCCGCACAACAGCGGCAACTGGCCGGCGCGCTGTCGCACGGTCAGAAGCAGTGGCTGGAAATCGGTATGCTGCTGATGCAGGACCCAAAAGTAATGCTGGTCGACGAACCCATCGCCGGCATGACTCATCAGGAAGTGGAACGTACCGCTGAATTGCTGCTGTCCTTGCAAGGCAAGCATTCCATCGTGGTGGTCGAGCACGATATGGAATTCGTGCGCAGCATCGCCCGCAAAGTCACGGTGCTGCACGAAGGCTCGGTGCTCACCGAAGGCAGCATGGACGAAGTCCAAAACGATCCGCGCGTCATACAAGTTTATTTGGGGGGATGATGTTAAACATTAGCGCACTGCAACAATACTACGGCGCCAGCCACACCTTGTGGGACCTGGATTTGCGCGTGCCGGCCGGCGCCTGCGTCTGCCTGATGGGCCGCAACGGCGTCGGCAAAACCACGCTACTCAAAGCCATCATGGGCCTGCTGCCGGTAGCCGACGGCAGCATCCAATTCGACGGCGTGGAACTGGCCAAAGCCAAGGCCGAATCCCGCGCCGAACTGGGTATCGGCTACGTGCCGCAGGGCCGGGAAATCTTTCCGCTGCTGACCGTGGAAGAAAACCTGAAAACCGGCCTGCGCGCCGCCCACAAGCACGGCATTAAAAAAGTCCCGGACAGCATTTTCGAAATTTTCCCGGTGCTGAAGCAAATGCTGAAACGCCGCGGCGGCGACCTGTCCGGCGGCCAGCAACAGCAATTGGCGATTGGCCGGGCGCTGGTATTGAATCCACGCTTATTGATTCTGGACGAACCTACCGAAGGCATCCAGCCCAACATCGTCAGCGAAATCGGCGACGTGATCATTCGCCTGAACAAGTCGCGTGGCGTAGCCACACCAATTCCCAAACCGGAAACCGGCGAAATCCATCAAGCCATCGACCGTATCCACAAAGAACTGGGCGTAACCGTATTATTGGTCGAACAAAAACTGCCGTTTGCGCGCAAGGTGGCCAACCAGTTTTGCATCATGGATAGGGGACGGCATGTGGCGGTGGGGGCGATGGAGGAATTGGCGGACGATATGGTGAAGCGGTATTTGACGGTTTAGCAAGCCCGCAACGCATCACGAGGGCAGAATCGCAAATCGACAAGACGGGCATCGCCCATCAAACAAGTTCACAGCGGGATGACGGAGATATAATCATGAAATCCGAACAATATTGGCTGGCGATCGGGGCGTTGTTATTGGTTTGGTCAATGCGTAGCGAGGCGCATACGAGTTACGACGCCATGATGGAAGGCGGCAACCTGATGCAATTGACCCAAGCCGCCCTGCATCCCTTTTTCGAAATCCCCGATTTACCCGCTTTGCTGATCGGCGGATTAATTTTGGGATTTGTATTTGGTCCAGTTATATTGCACCTCTCCCGGCAACGGCACGCCCAAAAATCTGAGCAAGTGCACTTGTCGGAGAAACCGGCGATCGTGCCAAAAACCAAAAACTGATAACCCCCACCGCACACTCTATGTCCACACACTCGGCCCCTTCGGCAATTCCCCAGGCCACCACTGCCGGAGCGGCATGGGAGGCAGAGTTAAGACTGGGCTTTAGCCAACGTGGCGATAAAACCGTCTTAGCTAGAAGCGAGCATCGTGGACCCTTGACCGTGCAGCGACCCTTCTACCCGGAAGGCGGCGTCTGCCACGTCTACCTGCTGCACCCGCCCGGCGGCGTTGTGGCCGGCGATCAATTAAGCATTTACGCCGATGTCGAACCCGACGCCCAAGCCCTGATCACCACCCCCGCTGCCGGCAAGTTTTATCGCAGCGGCGGCGGCGAAGCGCGGCAAGAAATCAATTTAACAGTCGCCGAGCACGCCAGCCTCGAATGGCTACCTCAAGAAACCATCGTTTACGAAGGTGCCCGCTTAAATTCCAGCATGAATATCAATCTGGCCGAACAGGCCCACTTCATCGGCTGGGAAATATTGGCCTTAGGCCGCCCGGCCGCCGGTGAAGGCTTTGAAAATGGCTCTGCGACCTTGAATTGGCGCATCAGCCGCGCCGGGCGTTTGTTTTATCTGGAACGTTTGCGCCTGGACGCAGAAGCTTTCCTAGCCCGCTGGGGTTTATTTGGGCATTCGGCGTGCGGGACGCTGTTTGTGTATCCGGCTACGCCTTTGCATTTGGCAGCGGTACAGGAATTGATTGGCGATGAACCCAATCGCGGGGTGACTTTGATAGAGGATTTGTTGATTTGTCGGGGATTGGATCGTAGGGCGGATTTGTTGAAATCGTTTTTTGAAGCTGTTTGGGGATTGGTGAGGGGGGATGTTGTTGGGAAGGCCGTTTGTGCTCCCAGGATTTGGGCGACGTAAGCATGTTTGTTTTGTCTGGTGTCGTCTTATCGATTTGGAGCGGTCTAAATGAACACGTCATTCCGGCATGGATTACCGGAATCCAGAACCCATGGATGGCGGAGGGCTTTGAACTTGGTGTGGCTACCGCGACGGCTTTTTGTATGTCGGTTCGCGGACCGACAACCGCGATACTTTCTTTTGCTTGGCCAAAAGAAAGTATACAAAGAAAAGGCCACCCCATGCCGCTTATATCCTGCGCGCCGAAGGGTTTGAACGGGGTTTTCGGAAGAGCTATCCCTAGCCCTCCGAAAACGAGCGGCATCCCTGCCGCTCCCCTGCGGGCTGATCCGTCCAAACCCTCCGGTGCTCGGCGCGGCATCAGGGGATTAACCCCGTCCTGCGTTGAAAGAAAACCTGGAGATTTTAAAAGCCGAAACAACCTGATTATTGTAGGATGCTGCCGACGTTAGGAGGCGCATCAGTCGCGAGCGATGCGCTTCAGCCCCTGAAAAGGAATTGTGAAAGTCACTCTTGATACTTGCTATGGAATAAAAACAGATGGCAGTAAAACAAAAAGAAACCGTTAACCTTGACGCATTGATCCCACGAGATGACGTGGAGGCCAAAAATCCAAAAGCTAGCAAGGGTGTGATCCAAGTAACGGAGTTAGAGTTAGGTCGGCATTTCTACGGGCTTTTGAGGAAACCACTATTTCAACGTGAAACCAATGACTGGGGGGTAGACAACGTAGTGTCGTTGGTGCGTAGCTTTCGCAATGGCCATCTAATTCCCGCAGTTATTTTGTGGTCAGCCGACGGATCAACTTTTGTTATTGACGGAGCTCACCGACTGAGTGTTTTTGTTGCTTGGGTAAATGATGACTATGGTGACGGGCCAATTTCGCAAGCATTTTTCAAACACCAAATAGCTAAATCGCAACGCGATGCTGCTCGTAAGTGTCGCGAACAAATCAAAGCTGAAGGTTTAGAGTACGCCGAACTTCAAAAATTAACCCGACTTCCAAACCGCACGCCTGAACAACTTGCTTGGAGCACGAACATTGCCCAACCAATTGAAACTCAATGGGTGGTGGGTGACGCGGATGTTGCGTTGCAGTCTTTTTTGGACATCAATCAACGCTCTGTAGAGATTGACCCAACTGAACGTTACATGATTCTAGAGCGTAAAGCGCCCAATATCATAGCTGCACGCGCATTAGTGAGTGCTGGTCGTGGGCACGCGTACTGGGGCACTTTTGATGCACAAAATGTGGCAATCATTGAAAAGTACGCCAAAAACATATACGACGCCATCTTTGAGCCAGAAGATGCCAAACCCCACTCTCACGTTGAATTGCAACCAGCGGGCATGGCGCAAACAGCTAATGGACTGAGGCTAGCAGTTGAATTAGTAAACATGATCACCGGTATCAAAGCCGGTACAAACGACATGCCTCCCGATACTGATGGTACTCAAACTTCTCGGGTACTTGCTCAGGTATGGGGAGTAGTTAAGTATATAGCTGGTAACGAACCAGCCTCACTTAGCCTGCACCCGGCGGTTTATTTTTGGGGTACAACTGGAAATCATCGCCCTAGTATGTTTTTGGCGGTAGTGCTGTTCGTGCAAGAGTTGATTCAAAAAGATGAGTTGATCAAATTCACCTTGCATCGAGCTAAATTAGAAGAAATGCTGATCGGAAAGGATAATCTTGGACAGCAAATTCTCAGCCGATATGGTGGCTGGAAGCGGAGTTTGGAGCCAATTAAAAACTTGCTCAGACAAATTCTGGATGGATTAGAAGCCGGAAATAGTGATGCTGATATTTTGAAAAGCGTCTCGGCTTTGGTTATGGCTAAAACTAACGACGGAAATGCCAAATCAAGCCCATGGAAAGAAACGCGTAGCGCAGCTCGCATCATAGCGAGTTTGGAATCAGCTCGGCCCTGTGCTATTTGCAGAGCACGTCTTGTGCTTTCGCATGCGAGCGATGACCATATTCAGCGCCGTTCTGATGGAGGACATTCGGGACCGACCAATGCTCAATTGGTACACCACTTTTGCAACCATGGATTCAAAGAATACTTTGCTCAGAAAGGGATGTCGTTGCCAGAAATATCCTAAGCTAAGCCAATCCAATCAACTAAGCGCAATCGGTTCTGCAGAGTTGAATTCTAGAACTTTTGATTCCGGGATGGTTAGCCCCCTGATGCCGCGCCGAGCACCGGAGGGTTTGGACGGATTAGCCCGCAGGGGCGATGCAGGGATGCATCGCGTTTTCGGAGGGCTATGGATAGCCCTTCCGAAAACCCCGTTCAAACCCTTCGGCGCGCAGGTTACAAGCGGCATGGGGTGGTTTTTTCTTTGGATACTTTCTTTTGGCCAAACAAAAGAAAGTATCTCGGTTGTCGGGCCGAGACCCGACATTAAAACAAACGTCGCGGCAGCGACACAAAAAACAAGACAAACGCCATGCAATTAACCCCAAGAGAAAAAGACAAACTCCTCCTCTTTACTGCCGCCCTCCTCGCCGAGCGCCGCAAAGCCAGAGGCTTGAAACTTAACTACCCGGAAGCCGTGGCTTATATCTCCGCCGCGATCATGGAAGGCGCCCGCGACGGTCAGACCGTGGCCGAGTTGATGGCTTATGGACGAACGTTATTAAGCATCGACGATGTGATGGACGGCATCGCCGAGATGTTGACCGAGGTGCAGGTAGAGGCCACATTCCCGGACGGCACCAAGTTAGTCACCGTACACGACCCCATCGTATAGGAGCAAAACATGATTCCTGGAGAAATCTTCCCCGCCGACGGCGACATCGAACTTAACGCCGGCCGCACTACGGTCAAAGTCCTGGTTGCCAACAGCGGCGACCGGCCAATTCAGGTCGGCTCGCATTATCATTTTTACGAAACCAACCCGGCGTTACATTTCGACCGCGATTCTGCGCGCGGATTTCGCCTAGACATTCCAGCCGGCACTGCGGTGCGTTTTGAGCCGGGCCAGCAACGCGAGGTGCAGTTGGTGGCATTTGCCGGCAAGCGCGAGGTTTACGGATTTAGAGGCGAGGTAATGGGCGCATTGGAGAAAACCGCATGAGCAAGATTTCGAGAGCGGCTTATGCCGACATGTTCGGCCCCACCACCGGCGACCGCTTGCGGCTGGCCGACACCGATTTGATTCTGCAAGTAGAAGCCGATTACACGGTCTACGGCGACGAGGTGAAATTCGGCGGCGGCAAGGTAATCCGCGACGGCATGGGCCAAAGTCAATTGGGGAACGATCAAGCCGTGGATTTGGTGATTACCAACGCCTTGATCATCGATTACTGGGGCATCGTCAAAGCCGATGTCGGCGTTAAGGACGGCCGCATTTTCAAGATCGGCAAGGCCGGTAATCCGGACATTCAACCCGGCGTGGACATCATCGTCGGCCCCGGCACCGAAGTCATCGCCGGCGAAGGTCAGATTTTGACCGCCGGAGGCATCGACGCCCACATTCATTTCATCTGCCCGCAGCAGATCGAGGAAGCGCTGTGTTCCGGGGTGACGACGATGATCGGTGGCGGCACCGGGCCGGCCACCGGCACCAACGCCACCACCTGCACACCGGGGCCGTGGCATCTGCAACAAATGCTGACCGCGCTGGACGGCCTGCCGATGAACTTTGGTTTGCTCGGCAAAGGCAACGCCAGCCTGCCCGGTGCATTGGAAGAACAAATCAAAGCCGGAGCGATGGGCCTGAAACTGCATGAAGATTGGGGCACCACGCCGGCATCGATTGATTGCTGCCTGGGCGTGGCCGAGGATTACGACGTGCAGGTGGCGATCCACACCGACACCTTGAACGAATCGGGCTTTGTCGAAGACACCTTCGCCGCCTTCAAGGGCCGCACCATCCACACTTACCACACCGAAGGCGCCGGCGGCGGCCATGCCCCGGACATCATCAAGGCTTGCGGCTTGGGCAATGTGCTGCCGTCGTCCACCAACCCAACCCGGCCCTACACGGTCAACACCGTCGACGAGCATCTGGACATGTTGATGGTCTGCCATCACCTTGATCCCAGCATCCCGGAAGACGTGGCCTTCGCCGAATCGCGTATCCGCCGCGAAACCATCGCCGCCGAAGACATCCTGCATGATCTGGGCGCGTTTTCGATGATTTCGTCCGACTCGCAAGCCATGGGCCGGGTCGGCGAAGTGGTGATCCGCACCTGGCAGACCGCGCATAAAATGAAGGCACAGCGCGGCGCCTTAGCCGGCGACCCGGCGAGCAGCGACAACCAGCGCATCAAACGCTACATCGCCAAATACACCATCAACCCGGCCATCAGCCACGGCATCAGCCACGAAGTGGGCTCCATCGAAGCCGGCAAACTGGCCGACCTGGTGTTGTGGCAACCGGCCTTTTTCGGCGTCAAACCCAGCTTGGTGATCAAAGGCGGCCTTATCGCCGCCGCGCCGATGGGCGATGCCAACGCTTCCATCCCTACCCCACAACCGGTGCATTACCGGCCGATGTTCGGCAGCTTCGGCCGCACCGCCGCCAACACCTCGATGATCTTTTTGCCGCAAGCGGCGGTATCGGCGGGTGTTGCCGGGCAATTGGGCTTGCAGAAACGGGTCGGCACGGTGCGCAATACTCGCAACATCGGTAAGGCGGATATGAAATTGAACGACTACAAGCCGGTGATGGAGGTGTGCCCGCAGACTTATCAGGTCAAGGCGGATGGGGTGTTGTTGACTTGCGAACCGGCGGTGGTGTTGCCGATGGCGCAGCGGTATTTCCTGTTTTGAGAAGGGTCAGGGTTTTCGGTAGAGCCATCCGTGGCCCTGCCGAAAACAAACTGTATGCAACTGAAGCGATGGCAGTGTTTGCCATCCGTTAAAACTAGGAACCTGGGATATGGTTTTTGTGCGGTAGAACCGGTTCGTCCGTGGTGGTTGCGCCGGCTTCGAGTGGCTGAGCCATGGCATTGATGATTTCCGGCGGAGCACCGGATTGCTTTAGGCTTTCGCGTAGCTCGGCGCTCAATTCCGCGTTGGTTCGTTCGGATACCGGCTCTTCAGGCTGAACGGGCGTGGCGGACTCTTGATCTTTCAGAGTCTGCTCCAATTGAGCGACCTGCTCTTCCGGTAAGTGGTTGGCTCGCATCGACGCAATCAAGTCGGCATTGGCTTCGCTACGCGCAACCTCATCTTCGGGAGACAAGCCATTAGCGAGCGCCTGCCGTTGCTGTTCGTGAGGGGGCAACCGAATTTCCTTAGAGACCGGGACGTTTGTCCGCGACATATCCAGCTTTCTGTTAGCGCCGACCGCGATAACTGGCGCGGAAACTGAAGCGGTATTCTCCGGCAGCGCCGCTGAATGGCTGTCGCCGCGACCGGGGAATTGCTGACCGGCAAAATATCCGCTCGCAAAAACGCTAGCCACACCCAGTATTGAGACAAGTTTGTTCATGATCTTGACCTAGGTTGATGTTACTCAGAGCGGAATCTCGGTCGGATGGGCCAGACCAAAGATTCCGCATGATCGGATGCCGCGATTAGTACTCGTACAGATAGGATAAAGTACCCAAGTAGCGATAAGAGCCGGAGGTTGGGCAGGCAGCAGTGCCTGAGTCACCATACAAATAGTAAGTTTGATGGTTTTGCAGCGCCATTTTGGCCTGAATCAAAGCCTCTTTGTTATAGGTGACGAAATAGTTGGTATAGGCTGGCAGTACGTTGTGTTCCGGCACGGTGTAGATATAACCGTATGTCGTACCGTTAACGTTATATTCGTAAACACCGGTGACATTCACCCAACCGGCGGAACAAGTCGCCGCATTGGCCGCACTGGCACCAAACATGGAAGCAGTAATGACAGACAGCATTAGAAACAGATTTTTGATAGTTTTCATGACCTTCACCTTTTGTAAATTAAACACGAGAGTGGATGAGTTAACGCTGTACTTGCTTCTCGGGTAAAAAATTGGCCTACCTGAAAATTCAAGGGCAGCGTGTCCTTAGGCATTTACGCTGTGGTTTTACTGGCGGCGTAATTAGCGGGGACGGTGATAATTTAGGGAAACTGAAGGGTTTTCTCTGTTAACTTTCTGGCTGAAGAAGTGTGAGGTTTTTCACAGTTTTATGAGGATATAGCTTTGCTGGGGTTTTGTGTCGCTGTCGCGACGGATGTTTTATATGTCGGTTCGCGGACCGACAACCGCGATACTTTCTTTTGCGTGGCCAAAAGAAAGTATCCAAAGAAAAGGCCACCCGACATTCCGCCTTAATCCTGCGCGTCTTGCTTTCGGCGAGGGTTTTCGGAAGGGGCTTCCCAGCCCCTCCGAAAACGAGCGGCATCCCTGCCGCTCCCCTACGGGCTAATCTCACCAAATACCCACGGGGCACAAGAGCTGCGATGCTCGGGGCGGAATAACGGGAGTAAACCCATCGTTGTATGAATGGTTATTGAATAATTTGTAGGATTTAAATGTTTGCTAAACCACCACTTCTTACTATTCAGCAAGGCTCGAAAGGTACGTTTGTATCCTGGTTAGAAGACCTAGGTCTTAAAGATTTTCTGAAAAACCATCCATTGTCAAAGCTAGAAGAGTGGGGATGGCTTGTACCCCAACACCGAGTTGTTTTTCCAGTTGGGTATTTTTTAGCTTGGCAAAATTTCCCTTTATGTCCTGCTGAAATAGATTCTACGAAACCTGCATTTGATACTGAAGATTGCTTGTGGGCTTCGGAATGGTGCGTTGAAAAAGATCAAAGCCCGCTTTGGTTTTTGCATCCTTTTTTCCAAGCTACCGCTTCGAGTTATGATTTGCTTCGTAAAAATAATTACCGAACCACACCAATACCAGACGCATTTGTTCATCCCTATCGTTCGATCTCAATAACTCCCTATGCTGACTATTTTTTTCATTGGCAAGCCTATGCACTGATTGACGTTGTATGTAGAGCCGATTATTTTCAGCCTATTCTCAATACACCAGATATTGAAGAACGTGCCGAATCCGTTATACGGTACGCTACACAACTTAAGCAAAACGATATAAAGCCTACTGATGTACTCAGTGAGTCTAATCACTGGGGTGGATTGGCTGAGCCGATGACATGGCTCTCTCATTACCGCGCGTTTCGCGACGCTTTGTGTGGCAATGACGATCAAAATCTACAAATAAAAGGTGCGAAACAATTAGCTGAGCATTTAGGTATCAATGCAGAAATACTTGAAGAAGCTATCGAAACAAAATTACTTAGGTTGGCACAACGTTGGTTGTGGGCTAACGAAAAGCACAGTAAATGGACTCTCCAAGCTTGGCCTTATCTTCAGAAAGACATTAGGCTTGCTTTGGAATGGCTTTACATTCTGAACGATAATGACCTCGCCTTCTATTTGGATAAATGGGCCTATTCGTCTTTTGGTGAACGAGAATGGGCAGAGTTAAGTAGAGTTTTACCCTATGAGTTTTTTGAAGATAAACGATATTTTTTACGTTATTTGCCTTTTTATAAAAAACATTATGAATATGTACTTCCAACAGATCAAATACTCAAGAATTTGGTAGATAGGTTGCAATCGGCTAATTATCTTTTTGGTAGTTTTTTAAATGCATTTCGTCAGCTTCACGAAAACTTAGAACGTAACCCAAAACAAAAAAGTAATTTGGAATTTAGAACATTACGTCCACTTGATTATTACTCGTTACTGGCGATACGAGCCGAAAGTTGTCTTCGTTACGCGCTGGGTTATGACCGAGAGGAAAATATTTCGGAAGAGAATGATAAAAAAGGGTTGACTGATTACATAAGAGAACTTGCTAGACAAAGAAATATATCTGATAGCGTCGTTGATTATTTCGAGCAGAAAATAAATGATAACCGGCGAAAATATACAAAAGCCGGCCAATATACTCAACCAAAAAAATCGAACGACCCTATCGGTGAAATCATGAACATTGAATGCGCCGATGAAAGGAGCAATTGTTTGTTGAAAGCATTCTTATCCTGTCTTTTAGCAAGAAACTATTTTGCTCACCATACCTATTTAGACAAGGAATTGATACGAACTGAAAAATCAGCTTTTATGTTAACCGGTATTTTAACTACGGTTTTAGTTCTGTTGGATGACTCGGTCGATTATAGTTAAGTCGATGCGAGTTCCGGCCTCTACGTTTTTACGATCTACTTATGAATTTGGGATGGTTTTGGTCCCGTTATTCCGCCCCGAGCATCGCAGCTTTTGGCGAGAATAGCCCGCAGGGGAGCGGCAGGGATGCCGCTCGTTTTCGGAGGGCCAGGGATGGCCCTTCCGAAAACCCTCGGCAAAAGCGAGAAGCGCAGGATAAAGGCGGAATTCCGGATGGCCTTTCTTTTGGTGACTTTTCTTTGGCCAAGCAAAGAAAAGTTACTCGGCTGTCGGGCCGAGACCCGACGCCCAAACACCCGTCGCGACAGCGACACACATTATTCAAAGAAAGCTAAAGCTTTCGAGACATCGTTCCCAAGCTCGAGCTTGGGAACCAGCGTGACAAGCAAAATCTAACCAAACCAAACAATGCTAAAACTCACCGAAACCACCCAAACCGAAGAAACCCCAGACGACACCCTCACCCTCCCCTTCGAGGCCCGGCAGAAATCCCGGCAACCCGCCACCACCCAAGGTGGTATTCAAGTCGGCGTGTTCCTGCCAAGGGGCCAAACCCTGAGACACGGCGCAATCCTCACCAACGGCCAGGGTTTCAAGGTACGAATCAACGCCGCGCCGGAACCACTGTCGGTAGTGAAATGCGCCGATCCGTTGCTGTTTGCCCGCGCTTGTTATCACTTGGGCAATCGTCACGTAGCCTTGCAAATCCTGCCCGGCGAATTGCGGTTTTTGACCGACTATGTACTGGATCAAATGCTGATCGGATTGGGTTTAGCCGTCGAGCACGACACCCTGCCGTTCGAGCCGGAAGCCGGCGCTTACCATAGTCATGGTCACTAATTTAAGCCTGCTGCGGCTGCTGCAACTGGTCAGCCCCAGTTTGCCGATTGGGATGTACAGCTATTCACAGGGTCTGGAGACTGCGGTGCACGACGGCTGGGTAACCAATGCCGAGCAAACCGGCGATTGGCTGCGTGGTTTATTGCACAACGGTTTAGGCAAGGTCGACGCACCGTTGTTGGCGCGGCTGTACGACGCTTGGCAGACTAATGACATCGAGGCTGTCACGCATTGGGGTCAAACCCTAACCGCTTACCGCGAAACTGCCGAATTGCGCGCCGAAGACAGGCAAACCGGGCAGGCCCTGGCGCGCTTGTTGGTCAAGTTAGAGATGCCGGAAGCGCAGATTTGGCAAAAACGGCCCGATGCTACGTTGGCGACCTTGTTTGCGTTGGCGGCGACACGCTGGCAAATCGATAAAGCCGATGCGATAGCCGGTTATTTATGGGGCTGGCTGGAAAATCAGGTGTTGGGCGCGATTAAATTGGTACCACTGGGCCAGGTGGCCGGGCAGCAGTTGTTACAAGGTCTGGCCGCCGAGTTGCCGGGCTTGGTCGAGAGCGCATCGCAATTGAAAGACGATGAGATCGGCGGCAGTTGTTTTGGTTTGGCCTTGGCCAGTAGCCGGCACGAAATGCAGTATTCACGGCTGTTTCGGTCGTGATGCCATGAGGTTTCGCGTGGGCACTTATCGTGTCCACCCTAAGCTCTTTATCGCAGGTATTCCGTTCGGGCTGAGCTTGTCGAAGCCCTAGGTGGCAGACCCTTCGACAAGCTCAGGGCGAACGGTTTTTAAAGGCTGGAATAATTCGCACCAACCGATAAACACTGCCTCAACGCAGCGCAGTGGAATCGAGATTTGGCATTTTTAAATCCCGGATAGTGTCGGGGCAACTGGAGACAATATGAACGACAAACAAATTTTAAGAGTAGGCATCGGCGGCCCGGTGGGTTCCGGTAAGACAGCGCTGGTGGATGCCTTGTGCAAGAGGATGCGCGACGATTACGAAATCGGCGTGGTCACCAACGATATTTATACCCGCGAGGATCAGCAGTTTTTGATTCGCAGTCAGGCGCTGCCGGAGGAACGCATTCTGGGCGTAGAAACCGGCGGCTGTCCGCATACCGCCATCCGCGAGGATGCCTCGATGAATCTCGCCGCGGTTGACGATTTGATCGAACGCTGGCCGGAGCTGGATTTTGTGATGGTGGAAAGCGGCGGAGATAATCTCAGCGCGACCTTCAGCCCGGAATTGGCTGACCTGACGATTTACGTGATCGATGTCTCTGCCGGCGACAAGATACCGCGTAAAGGCGGCCCCGGCATCACCCGTTCGGATTTATTGGTGATCAATAAAATTGATTTGGCGCCTTACGTCGGCGCGTCGCTGGAAGTGATGGACCGGGATGCCAAAAAGATGCGCGGCGAACGACCATTTGTGTTTACCAATATCAAAACCGGCAATGGATTGGAAGCCGTCGCTGACTTTATTGTCAAGCAAGGCATGCTGCAAACGCATTAATGGCGATAGTCAGCCAAGGTTGACTTTTAACCAGTACTGGTATGCTCAAGGATAACGAATCAGGAGGAACCATGATGAAAACCGCGTTTTTAGTCGCCAGCCTCTGGGCGTGCTCCGTGTCGGTAGCCGGCGCCGAGCCTTGCCCGGAATTGCTGAATTACAAGATGTCCAAGCTTCGTTCCAGCGAGCAAATCGATTTTTGCCAGGCGTTTCAAGGCAAGGTGATTCTGGCCGTGAACACCGCGAGTAACTGTGGCTACACCCCGCAATTTAAGGGCCTGGAAGCCTTATATCAAAAGTATAAGGATCAGGGCCTGGTGGTGGTGGGCTTTCCGTCCAATGATTTTAATCAGGAGTTCAGCGAAGCGGAAAAAACTGCCAACGTCTGTTACATCAATTACGGCGTCACGTTCCCCATGCTGGAAAAAAGTCAGGTGAAAGGCGCGGCAGCGAACGGTTTCTTCCAAAAATTGATTAAAGCCACCGGTCAGGCGCCGGCCTGGAATTTTCACAAATATTTGATTGATCGCAGCGGCAACAGCGTGGCGGCCTTCCCCAGCGCTGTGACGCCGGAACAGCTGGATTCTAAGATCAGCGCCTTGCTATCCGCTAAATAGTGTTGTAAACCTCAGCTCTCGCCGGCGGCATGCCGGCATTTTTTATCAGGACGAGACGGCAATGCGCAGAATAGGCCTTTACTGGTTTGGTAATGATTTGCGGGTGCATGATAACGCCAACCTGCAACAAGCCAGCGGAGTCGTAGATCAGTTGCTTTGCGTGTATTGTCTGGACCCTGCCTGGTTGGCGCCCAACCCATACGGGATGGCTAATTTGTCGGCGCAGCGTTGGCGATTTTTAAAAGAAGCCCTGCAAGACCTGGATAGAAATCTCCAGCAAGTCGGACAACATCTGCTGGTTTGTTACGAAACACCGCTTGCGGCCATCGGAGAGCTAGTGGCTAAGCATGGCGTATCGGTGATTTATCGCAGCCGCCATGCTGGTTTTCAGGAGCGGCAACAATGGCTGGCGCTGCAAAAACATTGGCCGGGTTTGCGTTTTGTCGAATCCGACACGCAAACCCTGTTCAACCTGAAGGATTTACCGTTTACCCAATTGCCGCAGGCCTTCACCCCATTCAAAGATCTAGTCGAACACTTGCCGGTCGATCATCCCTTACCGCCTCCCGATGCTTTGCCGCCCAGCCCCGAGCCGAAATCGGCTTGGCTATTGAATTTTCCGGTGTATTTACCGGCCTCTTCGGCGCTTGATCCGGAGCTGGCGTTTCATGGCGGCGAGACCGCCGGTAAAAAACAGCTTAAAGCGTATTTTCGCAGCAGCTACCCCAGCCGTTACAAAGACTTGCGTAACGAACTGGACGGCTGGGAAAACTCCAGCAAGTTTTCGCCTTGGCTGGCCCATGGCAATCTGTCGGTACGAAAAATCTATTCCAGTTTGCGCCGTTACGAAGAGGAGAATGGCGCCAATGAATCCACCTATTGGCTGTATTTTGAATTGCTCTGGCGAGAGTATTTTCAATGGTACGCCCTCCAGCACGGCAAGCGGCTGTTTGCGTTTCGCGGCATTAAACCACGCAAACCTTTAACCTGCTTTTATCCGGAACGTTTTCAAAAATGGTGTCACGGTTACACGCCCTATCCATTAGTAAACGCTTGCATGAAACAGCTGAACGCGACAGGTTATATGTCCAATCGCGGCCGGCAAATCGTCGCCAGTTGTTTGGTCAATGAATTGGCGGTGGATTGGCGTTTCGGCGCGGCTTACTTTGAACAGCAATTGCTGGATTACGATGTGGCCAGCAATTGGGGAAATTGGCAATATCTGGCCGGTGTGGGTGCGGACCCGCGCGGTCAGCGGCATTTTGATCTGGAAAAACAAACCCGACTGTATGATCCGGACGGCAAGTTTATCCGCAAGTGGCAGGCTGAAGTCCGCAATTTGCCATTGGATTCTGTTGATGCCGCAGATTGGCCCGTGGACCCGGCTAACGCGAAATTGGCATCAATCCTAAGGGCTTAATCCTTAACTGATAGGAGTGGCTTGTTAGCGTTGATGCAACAAGCGAAATAACCAAAACCCGGCAAACATTGCCGCAACAAACGCATAATTACCCAACACGCCAGCAGTTAACCCTAGCAAAGCCGGCCCCGGACAAAAGCCGGATAAGCCCCAACCGACACCAAATATCGCCGCTCCGGCAATCAGTTTGGCATCAATCCCGGCCGGCACGATAGCCGAAGGTTCTTGCTCGCGATCCGCCGCGTCGTTATTGCGATGCATAAAGTAGCGCGCCAGTCCCAGCGTCAATAAGGCACTAGCCATAACCAAGGCCAAACTGGGGTCCCAAGCCCCGGCCACATCCAGAAACGCCAATACTTTGGCTGGGTTGCTCATACCAGCCACGATCAAGCCCAGCCCAAACAACAGCCCGTAGGCAAATAAATAAACAGTATTTTTCATCGAGAATTTCCGGTTTAGAGCAGATGCCGAACAATAAATACCGTAATGCCGGCTGTCAGCATGAAAGTCAGCGTCGCGACGATGGATCGCATGGACAAGCGGGCGATACCGCAAACGCCGTGCCCACTGGTGCAGCCGCCACCTAGCCGGGTGCCGTAACCCACCAGCAGGCCGGCAATTGCCAGCAAACCAGGCGAGGCTGCCAAATCCAACGTAATGTCTGCGCCGCTCAAGCGATATAGGGGCGCGCTGACCAGCAGGCCGGCCAGAAACCAACCGCGCCAGACACTGCTCTCGTTCCAAGGCGGTAGCATGCCCGCCGCGATGCCGGAAATCCCGGCGGTATGCTTATGGGTAAACAACAACAAAGCGGCGGCCAGCCCAATCATGGCTCCCCCGGCCAGCGCGGATAAAATCGTCAAATCGTTCATGCGTCATTCTTGCCAAAAATGGGCTATTGAAGCAGAAACCGCAACACCAAACCAGATTTACTAGCTTTAACGCCCGATTTAAGTTGGCCGGCCCAGCCACTTATAGCACGTGGCTTGTTCACATTGACAGCGGGGGTTATTCACCAAACAAAGACGAGCTCAAATAGCGCTCACCGGAATCCGGCAGCATCGCGATAATGACTTTGCCGGCATGTTCCGGACGCTTGGCTAGCCGCACCGCAACCGCAAGCGCCGCGCCACTGGAAATCCCGGCCATAATCCCTTCTTCCTTGGCAAGCCGTCGTGTATAGGCAATGGCTTCGGCGTCTTCCACCGGCTCGATCAAATCAATCAACGACAAATCCAAATTCTGCGGTACAAAGCCGGCACCTATGCCTTGAATGCCGTGTATCCCAATTTGCACGGGTAAGCCCGCGCGAGTCTGGCTTAAGACCGGACTGCCGGCCGGCTCGACCGCGACACTGAGCACCGGCCTGCCGCAATGCTTTTTCAGATAACGCGACACACCGGTAATCGTGCCGCCGGTGCCGACGCCGGCTACGAATATATCGACCTGACCGCCGCTATCGCGCCAAATTTCCGGGCCGGTGGTTTGTTCGTGTATCGCCGGATTGGCCGGGTTTTTAAACTGTTCCAGCAATAGATAATGCTCAGGGTCGGCTGCGGCAATAGCCTCGGCCTGCTCCACCGCCGCGCGCATGCCGAGCGCGCCATCGGTCAACCGCAGGTTCGCGCCATACGCCAACAACAACGTGCGGCGCTCCTGGCTCATGTTGTCCGGCATCGTCAATGTGATCGGAATGCCACGCGCAGCCGCCACCGCAGCCAATGCAATACCGGAATTACCGCTGGTGGCTTCCAATAAAGTCTTGCCCGGCGTCAACAGGCCTTGACGCTCCGCCGCCCAGACCATCGCCGCACCGACCCGGCATTTCACCGAATAAGAAGGATTACGGCCTTCAATTTTCACCAACAAGGTCGCGTTCAATCCTTGGCTAATATGATTGATCCGTACTAAAGGCGTCCTGCCTATCGATTGGGAATTATCTGCGTACCAAGCAGGCATCGAGGGCTTCCTGTGGGATAAGAGGTTTACTTTGCATGATAAAAATGATCCGGGCTATTGTGACGGATTCTAAGACGATTAACGGATAGTCTTTCAAACAAAATGGCTGCAGTTGTGTTTGTGTTTGTGTTTAGTAACGCCGCCAAATTTCCTGGCTTCGTCATTTCGGGCCCATTTAACAACAATACCAACAATCGTTGCCATCGACACCTTGGGAAATCATTAATTGCCCCAGAACACCCGGCGTAAAGATTCCGACGATTCAGTGTATCGTCGATCATTTGCTTTTTAGAACAACCGGCTTTTATCAAGCTTCCCACGACTTCTAGCGGGCATTTTCCAGAAAAATCTTGTACAAGCAGGACGCTGTTTTTATTGAACATTGCACACGATTTTGTAGTGAGCCCCGGCTCAGATGATTTGCGCTTTCCATTGCGTCTAAACTGAAAGCCCATTCGGGGAGTTTCAGTAATAGAACTGTAATTTGTGTTGGTTCACAAAATCAGCTATAACCGCATTTTGGGGGAATACAATCTAACTTTTATGAGGTACAGCAATGAGCAGTAAAACTTTAAGCAAGCATCTCAAGCGAAATGCAATTTTAACGGCAGGACTGGTTATTGCCGCCCCTGCTGCGATCGCGAGTACACAATGGGTTGGTACTGCAGATTATAAGTTAGCACCAGGAGCTGCCGGTGATGAAGGGCCCGCAATTGGACCGTTTGACAGCTACGATTTTGCCCCTGGCGCCGCCATGATAAAATTCACACCCAATAGTGCCACATCTGGAACGGTAGAGGGTTGGTATCAATCCTATGTGAGGTCACACGACCTAGGCTTCGTCGCCGTCTCAAACGGTAGCCTTGGATCAACGTATGAATTGACTGCGGTAGCTCATTTTTTTGGTAACTATTCCAACAGCATCGACGGTAATACCCAGTCTGTGGATAACATGACAGGCGACGTAGCACTGTATTTTGACACTACTCCTGATCACAGCTTCATCAACGACACCGGTTTTTCTGACGTTAACTCACAACGAATTCTTTGGGGGAGTATAAACTCCGGAAACGGCAGTTTGTTCAAAGGTACTGGAGGCCAAGAACTAACCCTGAATTTTGCTGGTGCTGCATCGGGTTCCGACCAGGCTGTGTATAGTCCAAATACAATCGGCGGTGCAGACGCATTCTTTTCCATTACCACTAAAGGACTGCAAAGTGTTAACTTTAACAGCGTTCAGGGACATGCAGACGGTCAAAAATTTGTATCCGACGGTTACATGCAACTGACAGCGGTACCCGTACCAACCGCCGTATGGTTATTTGGTAGCGGCTTGCTTGGTTTACTCAGTACCGGCAAACGTAAAAAAATCACTGGTTAAGGCATTCAATTCCATCTTAAAGCTACCGCTCAAATTTCTTTTGGACAGTAGCTTTAATATTCCACTGCGCGGATACCTGAGCCCTTCGAAAACAACAAACAAATCCTAAACAAACCCTCCCATTCGTCGCCGTTAATCTGGCCTTTGATTTGGCAATCCACGTTGGCGCTGGCTTGCAAAATACCCTGTAGTTCCTTGCTCTTCAACCGCTGCAAGGCCTCATGCACCAACTGCTTTCGCTTATCCCATATCTGATATTTTTTGTAGAGAACGTCTGGGTTACTGCCGCGTTTCAATTCAGTTTTGATACTAACCAGGGTTCGGGCTTCGCGGCTGATAGCCCACAACACCACCGGCGCTGCGACGCCTTCCGATTTGAGCCCGGCAAGAATTTTAACGGATCGATTCACCTTGCCCGACAACAAAGCATCCATCAACTTAAACACGTCAAACCTGGCGCTGTCAGCCACATCGCCCTCAACCATGGCTTTGTTGATACGGTTAGCCCCGTGCAAGATATATAGTTTTTCAAGCTCCTGAGCCGCGGCCAGCAAGTTGCCTTCGACTCGCACGGCCAGGCTTTTCAACGCCTCCGCGTCAAGATGCATGCCCTTACGTTCCGCGCGGCGCTGCAACCAGTGCAACAACTCCGGCCCTTGTAAAGGCCAGACCTGCACGATGGTCGCAATTTTATCCAAGGCCTGAAACCATTGCGACTTCTGCGCCGCGCTATCCAGTTTGCCGGCGGTGATCAGCAAAACGGTATCTTCGGGCGGACGCTGACAATACGCGCTTAGGGCTTTGCCGCCTTCTAACCCAGGCTTGCCGGAAGGCAAGCGCAAATCGATGAGTTTTTTGTCGGAAAAGATAGAAAGGGATTCGGCTTCGAGCGTCAATTGCGGCCACTCGTTACCGGTATCGATGGCAATCACTTCGCGGGTGAGATAACCTGCAGTACGAGCCGCGCGCCGAATGTCGTCCGCCGCTTCGCCAAGTTGTAGAGGCTCGTCACCGCTCACCAGATAAACCGGTGCCAGCTCTTTCTGCAAGGCAGCAGTCAACTGGTCAAGCTTTAAACGCATACTTATTTTTTCTGCGTATCGACGGCTATCCTGGCTCTGGCCAATATCATTCGCGCCACTTGTTTATAGATTTCGTTGCGAATCAATTGTTCTTCGTTGCCTTTCGCCAGCACCGCCGTTTGGTCGTTGAAAAACTCCCGGGAAATTTCGATCACTTGCTCGTCCATCAGCGCATTTTCCTTGCTGTCGAAAAATTGAAAGCGCAGATAATATTCCAGCTCGGACTCACTGGATTTACCGGTTGAACCGATGGTCAGTACCCGGTTACGCATGTCTTCCCTAAGCACCTTGACCACCACGCCGGCATCATTGGGAGAACCCACTATTTTGCCTTTCGATGCCTTCATGATGGACTGCAGCTCACCCTGAAGCGGCGTGGAAGCACCAAACACATACATGTTTTTCAGCACTTCCGGCATCTCTATCGAACCGCGCAGATGATATCCGCAGCCAAGCAGCAGCGCCAAAGTTCCAAACAAGACCATCCGGCTCAAGTGATTAATCATCTGCTTCTCGAAAATCCAGCGTTTAAACAACGATATTCACCAGTTTTTGCGGCACTACAATCAGATTTTTCACCGGCTTACCCTCGAGATAACGCTGCACGTTCTCGTCAGCCAAAGCCAACGCTTCGACTTGCTCTTTGGAAGCCGTCGCCGCTACCGATAATTTCCCGCGCAACTTGCCATTGACCTGCACCACCATTTCGATAGCATCCTGCTGTAACGCCGATTCATCAAGCACCGGCCAAGCGGCAACCACGATGTCATCGTTGTGTCCCAACTCGTTCCAAAGCTCTTGCGCCGCATGCGGAATAATGGGGGCCAGCATCAAGACGATGGCTTCCAGCACTTCCTGACGGGTTGCCCTGCCATTGGCACTATCGTCATCAAATTTATTCAACGCGTTAACCAACTCCATGTTGGCGGCAATCGCGGTGTTAAAGGTGTGGCGACGCGCCATATCGTCGCTGACTTTTTGCAAAGCCTGATGCAACTGGCGGCGCAACACTTTTTGATCGTCGCTCAATGCTGCCTTATCCAATGACTGATTCGGCAAACCGGCTTCGACGTGCAGATAGACTTGCCGCCACAAACGTTTCAGAAAGCGGAACGCGCCTTCCACACCGGCATCGTTCCATTCCAGCGATTGGTCCGGCGGCGAAGTAAACATGGTGTACAAACGCACCGTATCCGCACCGTATTTATCAATCAAGACCTGCGGATCAACACCATTGTTTTTCGACTTCGACATTTTCTCCACGGCGCCGACGGTGACCGGCGAACCATCTTCCAGCAATTTGGCGCCAATTATTTTGCCTTTGCCATCGCGTTCGACATCGATTTGGGTCAGATTGAAATAGCGTTTGTGGCCGTGATCGTCAATTTGATAGAAGGTTTCGGCGATCACCATGCCTTGCGTCAACAAGTTCTTGAACGGCTCATCGCACACAACCAAACCTTCATCGCGCAACAATTTGGTGAAAAAACGCGCATACAGCAAATGCAAAATCGCATGTTCGATACCGCCAATGTAATGATCGACCGGCAACCAGTAATTGGCGCGCTGGTCCAGCATTGCACTTTCGCAGTCTTTGCTGGCATAACGCGCGAAATACCAGGACGATTCCATGAAGGTATCGAATGTATCGGTTTCGCGCCGCGCCGGCTTGCCGCATTTCGGGCAATCGGTATGCGAAAAAGTAGGATGCGCGGCCAAGGGTGATTGTGAACCGTCCAGCACGACGTCGCGCGGCAAGGTCACCGGCAATTGCTCGTCGGGCACCGGCACTGTGCCACAGTCGTCGCAATAAATCACGGGAATCGGCGCGCCCCAATAACGCTGACGAGATACGCCCCAATCGCGCAATCTAAAGTTGGTTTTGCGTTCGCCTTTATTGATGCCGGCCAGTTTGGCGGCGATGGCGTCGAAGGCTTGCTTGAAACTCAAGCCGTCGAATTCTCCGGAATTTTTCAACACACCTTTTTCGGTAAACGCTTTTTCGCTGACACTGTCGTCCGCACCATCGGCTGCGGCAATCACTTCCTTGATCGCGATGCCGTAGCGCTTGGCAAACTCGTAATCGCGCTGATCGTGCGCCGGCACTGACATAACCGCGCCGGTGCCGTAACTCATCAGCACAAAGTTGGCAATCCATACCGGCACGGATGCGCCGGTCAATGGATGAATAGCCTGGTAACCGGAAGCGATGCCGCGTTTTTCCATGGTTTCCATCGCCGCTTCGGAGGTTTCCATCAGCTTGCAGGATTCGATGAAGGCGGCGATGTCGGCATTGGTTTCCGCGGCTTTCAAGGCCAACGGGTGTTCGGCAGCGACAGCGACATAAGTCACACCCATCACAGTATCGGGACGAGTGGTGTAAATACGAATCGGTGCATCGAACCCATCAACCGCAAAATCCATCTCCACGCCTTCAGAACGGCCGATCCAGTTGGCCTGCATGGTTCTGACCTGCTCGGGCCACCCCGGCAGTTTATCCAGCGAGGTCAGCAATTCGTCGGCATAAGCCGTAATTTTCAAAAACCACTGGGAAATTTCCTTTTTCTCGACTTGGGTGTCGCAGCGCCAGCAGCAGCCGTCGATCACCTGTTCGTTCGCCAGTACGGTTTGGTCGTGCGGACACCAGTTGACCGGCGCGGTTTTTTTATAAACCAGACCTTTTTCCAGCAAGCGCAAAAAGAACCATTGCTCCCAACGGTAATAGCTCGGATCGCAGGTCGCCAGCTCACGGCTCCAATCGTAACCAAAACCCAGCCGTTTCAGCTGATCGCGCATGTAATCGATATTCGAATAGGTCCAGTCGGCCGGATGCACTTTGTTTTGCATCGCCGCGTTTTCCGCTGGCAAACCGAACGCGTCCCAGCCCATCGGTTGCAGCACGTGTTTGCCTTGCATCCTTTGAAAACGGCTGATCACGTCGCCAATAGTGTAGTTGCGGACGTGGCCCATGTGCAGCTTGCCGCTGGGATAAGGAAACATCGACAGGCAATAGTATTTTTCTTTGCCGGTGTCTTCAGAAGCGGTAAACACCCCGGATTTTTCCCAGTCGGCCTGTACTTTTTGCTCTATTTCCGACGGCTTGTAATGCTCTTCCATCCTATTCGTCTTTTGCTGTAAAAAGGCGCTAGAATACCTTAGAGACGCTTAAAGCTAAAGCGTGAAAATTAAAACAACACAAGGAGCAGCCATGGGCGAAAACAAACTGATCAAAGCGTATGACGATCTGATGGGCCATCTTTACGAAGCCCTGGACGATACCTTACACACCGTCGCCGACGCATTGGAAATAGCCAAGGAAAAAACCAGCGCGCTGGGCGGCCACACGCAAGAAGAAATCAATAAAATCGCCGATTATGTGATGCGCGATGTAGAACACGTCGCCACCGCGCCGTCGCAACAAGACGAAAGCAATTCGCTGTCCGAATGGTTGAAGTTTGACATCGATTTGATCGAGAACTTTGCTTTGGACGCTTTCATGGACATTGCCGACAAAACTAAGGTCAAGCTGGCCGCGTTGGAGATGGAAGCCAAGCTCTATCATCCGTATAAAAGCGGTGAAGTAGCCGGCCCCGGCACTTTTGTCTGCGATGCCTGCGGCAAACAAATCGCCTTCAAATCCACCAGCGTTATACCGGCCTGCCCGGAATGCAAGGGCGGCAGTTTCTCGCGCGTTTGATATTGCAGGCTTTAACCTTATAATGCGGGCTTTTATTTTTTAGCAATCGAGGGCGATTATGCGCAGGGTGATCTTCAATCAGAAAGGCGGCGTGGGTAAATCTACCATTACCTGTAACCTAGCAGCCATCAGCGCCGTAGAGGGTAAAAAAACCCTGGTGATCGATCTCGATGTGCAAGGCAACTCAACCCAATATTTACTCGGCAATAAAGTCGCCGACTCCGACAAGACCATCGCCCATTTTTTCAAAGACAGCCTAGGACTGGGCTTATTCGGCGGCGGCAAGGAAGGTTTGGACGGTCTGATTCATGAAACCCCCTTCCCCAACCTTTTCGTGTTGCCATCCCATAGCGATTTGGAAGGTTTGCAAAGCCGGTTGGAATCGCGGCATAAAATCTACAAATTAAAAGAGGCGTTGGAAAAACTGGAAGGCTTCGAGCAAATCTATATCGACACCCCGCCGATTTTGAATTTTTATAGCCTATCAGCTTTAATCGCCGCCGAAAAATGCCTGATTCCGTTCGACTGCGACACCTTCGCTCGTGAAGCCCTGTACACACTGATGCGCGCCATCGCCGAAGTCAAAGCCGATCATAACGACAGACTGGAAGTGGAAGGCGTCATCGTCAACCAATATCAAAAGCAGGCCAACCTGCCGCGGCAGTTAGTGGAAGACCTGATCGCCGAGGGCTTGCCGGTGCTGGAAACCAAAATCTCCACCTCGGTGAAAGTTCGCGAATCGCATAGCGACGCCCAGCCTTTGATTCACTATGCGCCAACCCATAAATTGACCGAAGAATACCGGGCCTTGCATTTGGAAATCCACAAATAACGATTTAGCATTTACCCACATTAAAAAGCCGGCAATGCCGGCTTCTTTGTTTTTAAATGACGGCAAACACCGAAGAGGCAGCCGCGCGCAAATGCTTAACCAGCAAGACTAGCCTGAGTTGCCAGCCCACCATGCCGCACATCGATACCGTCCAACATAAAAATGGCGTGCTCGGCAATGTTCCGGCAATGCTCGCCGCAACGCTCCATGGCTTTCATCATTTGCATCACATCCAAGGCTCTGCGAATCATTCGGGCGTCGTGCAATACCAAAGTCAATTGGTGCTTGATACCCTCCTGCAATTCCGACTCGCAATCCCTGTCGCATTCCAACAAGGCGTATGCCTGCTTGGTATCCCGGCTTTCGAAAACCACCATCAACTTGTCCAAAATCAGCTTGATTAAACCGCCGATTTTCACGATGTCAGCCAACAGCTTTTGATTGGGGTCGCTGGTGTTAGGGTCGAACAACACCGTAATCAGTTTGGCGAACTCGACAATCTCAACACCGATTTTTTCCAGCTCTACGGCGATTTTCGACGTCGATAACACATAGCGCAGATCGTTTGCCACCGGACTATGCCGGGCAATGATGTTCAATACCTCGCCGTCAATCTTGCTTTCGAAGTGCTTGACCTTCTTATGCCGTGATACGACTTTTTGCGCCAGTTCGGCATCGCCGTAGTCCAGCGCCTGCATCGCCTGTTCCAGTTGGTAAACCAAAAGGTCTGTCATATCCAGCATCAAACTATGCATATGCCCTAAATCGGTGTCATACGCATGCAAGGTATGCACATTATTGGGAGTGTCTGTTTGCTTCGTCATCGGCAGTTCTCTTGCTTGTTTGGCCAGGGTCTCGGTAATAAGCAAACCTTAGAACAAGCAGATTACAGGAATGTGACACAACCCGATAGACACGCAAAACTCGGCGCGCTAGTTATTGTTTTTAATCAATATATTTATAGAGCCGACAATCTAGAGTCTGTACAAAAAGCCAAAAATAATCCGTTGCCCGCATTACTCGGCAAAGAAGCGACAAGCCGGCTCTGTCATGCTGCTGTCATAAATGCAGACAAAAATAGCCCTCGTCCGATACCAATATTTGGCGTTTGCTTATGAATACCTCTTTCTATCGCACCATCTGGATTTCCGACCTACACATTGGCTCGACCCAATGCCAGGCCGATGCCCTGCTGGATTTTTTAAAACATAACGACAGCGAAAAACTCTATCTGGTCGGCGACATCATCGACTTTTGGGCCTTGTCCAAAAAAATGTACTGGCCGCGTGATCACAACACCATCATTCAAAAAATCCTGCGCAAAGCCCGACACGGCACGCAAATTATCTACGTCCCCGGCAACCACGACGAAAACGTCCGCGATTACGACGATTACGTGTTCGGCGACATCGTCGTGAAAAACTCGGATATTCACACCACGGTAAACGGCAAACGCTTCCTGATCGTCCACGGCGACGAATACGACACCATCGCCAAACATCACCAATGGCTGGCAAAAATCGGCAGCCTGGGTTACGACTGGCTGATCGAAATCAACCGCTTCCTGCGCTTGTTCAGACGCCTATTCGGCAGGCAATCGCATTTCTCCTTGGCGGCGTTTGTGAAATTCAAAGTCAAGAATGTGGTGCAATTTATCTCCGATTACGAGGAAAGCATTGTCCGCACCCTGAAAAACGAAGGCCTGGACGGCGTGATTTGCGGGCACATTCATCATGCCGAAATCAAGGAAATAGAAGGCTTCTTATACGTCAATACCGGCGATTTCGTGGAAAGCTGCACGGCCATTGTCGAACATCAAGACGGCAGACTGGAGTTAATCCGCTGGCTGGCCCAGGAAGCGCCGCAATTGACGCAGCAGCACGATGGAGAATTGCCGCATCCTGGCTAACTCCAAACCTTGCCGGAACCGGCCTACTTAGCTTTGTATTACATGTCACAAAAACTTCGCCAAACCGTCACGGTTTCTTAACCCTCCTCCAAGCGTAATCCCGGAAAATGTGAGCGGGCTTGCAGAATTTTGGGAAGTCACCCAATGACGCGCTCGTCGTCTTTCCCCCTTAAGCCGATGAGTGCGTCTCTCTGCGAGTCAGCTCAGGCTCATCCAAGCCTGCTTACTGATTTTTAAGCACAGAGACCATCCGACCATGATCGCAAAGCACATCCGCAGCTACCCGCTGCTGGCCGCAGTGAGCGCCCTCAGCTGCTTCGGCAACGCCCAGGCTGCCACGCCGGTGTTTATCAACGAAATTCACTATGACAATGCCGGCACCGATAGCGGCGAGGCGATCGAAATTGCTGGCCCGGCCGGCACCAACCTCAGCGGCTGGTCGTTGGTACTCTACAACGGTAACGGTGGCGCCAGCTATAACAGCAAAGCCTTAAGCGGCGTGATTGCCGACCAAACCGGCACCGGCTTCGGCACGCTGAGCTTCAGCTATCCGGCTGATGGCATTCAAAACGGTGGGCCGGACGGCATTGCCTTGGTCAACAGCAGCACGGTGGTGCAGTTTTTAAGTTACGAGTCCTCACCGTTTACAGCGGTGGGTGGCCCGGCTAACGGCATGACCAGCGTGGATATTGGCGTAGCGGAAACTAACTCAACTCCCGTAGGCCAATCCTTACAACTGAAAGGCACCGGCAACAGCTACGAAAACTTTACCTGGAACGCCCCAGCCACAAATTCATTTGGCGCGGTCAACAGCGGCCAAAACTTCGGCGGCGTCACCCCACCGCCGCCACCGGTTTCCCAATGCGGCCAAGCGGCAACCCTAATCAGCGCCATCCAAGGCAGCAGCGGCGTCAGTCCGTTGAGCGGCAGCGTGCAACACGTTGAAGCCGTGGTCAGCGCCGACTTCCAAGGCAGCGGTAATTTGAACGGCTTTTTCGTGCAGCAAATCGATGGTGCCGACGCCAATCCGGCGACGTCCGAAGGCTTGTTCGTCGCCTCCAGCTTGCCGGTCAATGTCGGCGATAAAGTCCACATCGTCGGCACCGTCACCGAAACCTTCAATATGACCCGCCTGGAAAGCGTCAGCTCAGTGGACATTTGCGCCACCGGCAACGCCTTACCGACCGCGGTTGAAGTAAATTTACCCTTCGACAACGCCGACAATAACGCTGAACGCTGGGAAGGCATGTTGATCCGTCTGCCGCAAACCCTGACGGTCAGCGAAAACTTCAATCTGGGCCGATTCGGCGAGTTTTTACTTTCCTCCGGAGGCCGTTTATTGACACCCACCCAAGTCGCCATGCCCGGCCAAGCGGCTATCGATGTTGCCGCGCAAAATGGCTTGAATCACTTGACCGTAGACGATGGCTCCAACGTCCAAAATCCCGATCCGGTGATTTACCCACAGCCGACCGGCTTAAGCGCGGCCACGCCTTTACGTAGCGGCGACTCCGTGGTAGGTGCTACCGGTATATTGGCTTACGACTTTGGCGTCTACCGCCTGCAACCGACTCAGCCATTGACTTTCATCGCCGACAACACGCGCGGCGCTGCGCCGATCTTATCGACATTGGGCTCGTTAAAAGTCGCCAGCTTTAACGTGTTGAATTACTTCAATGGCAACGGTGTCGGCGGCGGCTTCCCCACTTCGCGCGGTGCTAATACGCTGGCCGAATTCAACCGTCAGCGCGGCAAAATCATTCCGGCCATCCACGCCTTAAACGCGGATGTGGTGGGCTTGATGGAAATCGAAAACGACGGCTACGGCAGCAGCAGCGCCATCGCCGATCTGGTGAATGGTTTGAATCAACTGGCCGGCGCCGGCACTTATGCCTATATCAATCCGGGCTTGAGCAAAGTCGGCACCGACGAGATCGCCGTGGGCATCATCTACAAACCGGCTAAAACTACGCCGGTCGGCGCGGTGGCAATATTGGATTCTTCGGTAAACCCCTTATTTATCGACACCAAAAACCGCCCTGCCCTGGCCCAAACTTTCTTGGATAAGGCTTCCAACAAGTTGCTGACCGTGGCCGTCAATCATCTTAAATCCAAAGGTTCGGCTTGCGACGATGTGAATGATCCCGACACCGGCGACGGCCAAGGCAATTGCAACCAAACCCGCACCAATGCTGCGCAAGCCTTGGCAACTTGGCTGGCTGGCGATCCTACTCACAACGGCGCCAACAATGCTCTGATCATCGGCGACCTGAACAGCTACGCCCAGGAAGACCCGATCAGTGCCTTGAAAAACGCCGGTTACCAGAACCTGCTGGAAACTTTCGTCGGCAATCAGGCCGCTTACAGTTACGTATTCGATGGTGCGGCCGGTTATCTGGATCATGGCCTAGCGAATGCCGCACTCGCGCCGCAAGTTAAAAGTGCCGGCGAATGGCATATCAACGCCGACGAACCACGCTCTCTGGATTACAACACCGAGTTCAAAACAGCCAATCAATTAAGCAGCTTCTACGCGGCCGACGCTTATCGCTCATCGGATCACGATCCGCTGTTGATCAAGTTGTTCGTACCGGGTGATTTGGATAACGACGGCGATGTCGATGGTACCGATGCCAATTTGATCAAGGCTCAAGTTGGCAAATGCAGCGGCAAGGCTGGTTTTAACCGGGAAGCGGATTATGACGCAACCGGCTGCGTCAGCATTGCCGACTACCGGACTTGGTATGGCTATTTCAATAACTACACAGCGATCAGCAAACCGTAACGACCGCAAACATTGCCGATTAATTTTTATTTGTTAAAGAAGGTTTTATGAAAAATATGACATGGCGTCATTGCCTGATACTTGCGTTGGCATTTTGGTCTGGTGTCAACCAAGCGAGTACGCTCAGCACATCCGGCGATATTCAAATTAATCCGGGCGGCAATATAGAAGTCCAAACGGGTCAAACTCCAGCGAATCTGCAAACTACCCAACCACCACTTATTACAGGGGGTGACATTCAAATTTTGCCTCGAGGTAGTATTGCAAACCAAGCGGGACAAACGCCAACCAATTCGGGATCAATTTCACCGTTAACCATAGTCTCTCCTATTGAACCCAGATTTTTGGCGCTACAGCAGACCTCAGGCTTTACCCATATTGGCGATCATTTTGATGTTGAAGTGCTGGCTTTCGCGCCTTTGGCTAACGCCAGCCCGGACGAACTGGTGTTGGGCTTTGGTTTCAACACGCTATTAGGCGGCACGGGCGCTGCGCAGTTTTTGGGTAGCAGCATTAACCCGTTGTTCACCGACATTTCAACACAGGATGGCGTGAATTTAGCCGCTGCCGGCCTGGCCTTTCCGGGCTTGAGTGCAAATGACGTGGGCTCGTTCATTTCTCTGGCGGTTTTGCATTTTCAGGCCGTCGCGTCAGGTGACTTGAATATCGCGATCACCAGCGATTTGCATGATCTCAACCAAGGTTTGATCTTTTTGAATCAAGGGCCGCTGGCGATCAATGCCAGCGTCGGCTTCAACATCACGGCTGTGCCGTTACCGCCCTCTTTGTTGCTGTTTGGGAGTGGCTTGGTGGTAGGTTTTGGGGGGATTCGGAAGCGCGCGGCATATCTGCATCGCCCCTGACGGACTATTCTCGCCAAATACCCACGGGGCACAAGAGCTGCGATGCTCGGCGCGGAATAACGGGAGAAAACCACTACCAAAATCAAGAGAAAACAAAACGCAGGGTGAGCAACGGTTCTCTGCAAACCGATTATCGGTATAGGCTTATGCCAGGTAATGACAAAAACCGTGCCCGCCCGGCATATTGGCTATTGGTGCGGGCGGTTTTGTAGGTCGTTGCCGGCAGGATCGGAACGTTCTTTTGTTTTTGAGGTTCCGTGCAGCGAGTCGGAAAGAGCCACGTCCAAAGAAAACCGCGTAGGTGCGATTAGCGAAGCGTAATCGCACGTATTTGGGCACAAGTTTCAGGATTGCATGCGTCCGATTACGCTGCGCTAATCGGACGAGCTGTAACGCACAGGAACGAGCCCAAAGATATGCGGCCTCCTGGCTTAAAACTCCACCTTTACCGATCCCAGCAGCGTTCTTGGCGTACCGATATTAACCCGCGAGTTCGGCCCCAGACCCGGAATCACGTCTTGCAGATAATTTTTGTCCAACAGATTGTTTACATTCAGCTGGAAAGTGACTTTGGATTGGCTGACTTTCAAATTGTAGGCAGTCATTAAATCAACCGTAATAAACCCCGGCACATTATAGGTATTCGGCACATTGGTAGAGGCATCGCGCATTGTGATGCCGCCGCCGACTTTAAACCCTTTCAATGACTCCTGTTGAAAGTCGTAAGTATTCCAAAACGTGCCGACGTTTCTGGGGATCGCGAACATCCGCCGACCTTCTCGGCCGTCGTTGTCTTTGGTAACGCGGGTGTCCAGATTGGCGTAGGTGGCGATCATATTCCAGCCCGGTAGGATTTCGCCTTTAATGTCCAACTCCGGTCCGCGGCTACGCACCTCTCCGACCGCGATGGAATACAAGGGATTGTTGGGGTCGGTGGTGGCTACGTTTTGTTTGGTCAAATCGAAATAGGCCAGCGTGGCGCTGAGCCGGCCGTCGAAAAACTCGCTCTTGGCGCCCAATTCCCATTGCTGCGCGCTCTCGGGCGGCAGCGGCTTGCCGCCCTGGCCCAAACCATTGGTGGCGCCAAAGTTTTCGACATAATTGCCGTAAAGGCTCAACCAATCTTGGGCTTGCCACAATACCCCGACGCGCGGTGTCACCGCGTCCGCGGAAAGCTTGGATTGCGCCACTTTATCGGCCTGATCTACGACCTGGTAACGCAAACCGCCCATCACGTGAATCCCGTGCGGCAACTGAATCTGATCCTGGGCGTACAAGCCGTAGAACTCGGTGTCGGTGTCGTAGCGGTCAAATCCGGTCGGAAAGCTATAGCCGGTGTGGATAGGATTATAGATGTCGATGCCGGTCGCGGGATCGCCGTAATAATATTGGCCTGTCGAACGGTTGTTGTAATAATCGCCGCCGACCAGCAATGTGTGCTTTAGCCCAAAGGTATTGAAGTGGCCGGTTAAGTCCAGCGTGGTGTAATAGGTGTTAATGTCGGCCGGGTTAGCAACCACGATTCGATTGAGCTGGCTACCCGTCAGTCCATCTCCCAGCATCGCTACGCTGTTCGGCGTATCCCGGCGCTCGGTGGCGAAGCGATGGCTGATGCTCCAATTGTCGTTAAATTGATGCGACCAATTGAAGCCCAACAAAATGTCGTCGTGATTCTCTGGGGTCTTTTCCATTAAATTGCGCCCGCGCGGCATATCGATAAACCGGCCGTCTACGTAAGGCCAAACCATGGTGTCGTTGACCAAATTGTCGTGTTTGTATTCCATCTCGAAGGTAATTTGCGTTCGAGCGCTGATGTTCCACTTCAGCACCGGCGCCAGAAAGATGCGTTCGCTATCGACCAACTCGCGGTAAGAGCCGCTGTTTTCGTAAGACGCATTCATCCGGTACAACAAGGTATCGTCGTTCGTCAGCGGACCGGTGGCATCCATTGTGGTGCGGTAAAGATCGAACGAACCGAACTGCTGCTGTAAGGCGTAATAAGGGGTATTTAGCGGCTGCTTGGTCACCACGTTGACCATGCCGCCCGGCTCCATCCGCCCGTAAAGAATAGAGGCCGGGCCTTTTACTACCTCAACCCGTTCGACATTGGCCATCTGCCGCTTGCCCCAAGAACTGAACTCGGAGTCGTAGCGGAAGCCGTTGCGAAATAGCGCCGAACTGCGAAAGCCGCGCAGATAGAGATCTTCGGACAGGCCCCCGGAACCCGCGCCCAGGGTTACGCCGCTGACATTTTTTAACGCGGTTTCTATTGTAATCGCTTGCTGATCGTTCAATACTGCTTTCGGCACGATTTGAATATTCACCGGCGTTTCCATCAATGGCGTATCGGTTTTGGTGGCCGTCGCGGAATCGCGCAGCGCATAGTCCTTGTTATACGGATCGTTGGCGTCATAAGCCGCCCTCCCCAGCACCGTTACTGCCGGCATCGTAGCCGCCGACTGTGGCTCGCTGTTATTGACCACCGGCTTAGCTTCGATAATCGCCGTACCGTTGCCCACCAAGCGATAACCCAACCCGCTGTCCTTCAGTAATTTGCTCAGCCCTTGTTCGACGGTGACTGTTTCATGTAAGGCCGGCGCGCTAAGACCGCGGGTCAACTCGGCGTTGAATACCAGTTTTAGATTGGCCTGGTCGGCGAAAGCCGTCAGCGCTTCGGTCAAACCGCCGGCAGTAATGGCATAAGTCCGTGCTTCCTGTTGCATGGGCTCGGCGTAGGCCGTATAGCTGGCAATGCTCAGCGCCAGGGCTGTCACGGCGAATGGCGCACTTAAGGGCGCGAATGCGGGTGTCCTCATAAAATCTCCTGATTGCGTGAATGACTGCGCCGATAGCCGGCGTTACTCTTCACAACGTTTCAGGGAAGAAATCATGAACACTACCTTAAAAATTTTTCAACATATGGCCGGTATTGCCGAAGGGCACGCCAGCCTGAGTTTCGACGAGCTCAGCCTTTATGCCCCTGAGGGTACGAACGGAATACCGGTAATAAATAGGGCCGGGGAGATTTTCGGAATAAATGCTCGCCGATCCACTTTCCTCTGATGCTTTGAAAAACAACGAGGAGCGTCTTCAGTCCATTGGGTAGAGCAATATTGGACTGCTTGCAGTGTGTCATATCACGCCTTATACGGCATTTCACACAGCTCTGTTAATGCAAATCCAGGCCAACATAGGCATTTGACGTATCCCGGCGGCGGTCAAATGTTGGATTTTTGAAGACGCTAAAGCCGCATTAATAGCGCCTATCACGGCCGTTGCTGCCCGGCAGCGTGCCTAAATTGATACGAAATAAAGGCCATTGGCGCCGATTTTGCTTCGTCAAACGTCTTGATAGATAACCCACTTGTATCGCTTTCAAAAACGACTGATGACTGCTGTTTCGGACACACTGGATCATTTCTTTCGGGAAAATCGGGACGATTTAATCGGTTTTTTTCTGCGCCGCCTGCATTGTCCCGATACCGCCAAGGATTTGGCCCAAGAAACCTTTGTGCGGCTATTGTTCTCCGAACAGCGGACGCCGACTCAGGATAGGCGGGCGTTGGCGTTTTTTATCGCCGGCAATTTGGTGGTCGATCATATCCGCAAGGAATCGGTACGCGCCCGTTATGCGCCAAGCCAGGAGATACCGGCCGAACTACTGGAGGCGGTTGCCGGCAATGATCCGGACGCCGAAAAACAGTTAATGGCCTGGCAGGATCTGGATACGGTCAATACGGCCCTGAATGAATTGCCGGAAGAGTGCCGGGCGGCGTTTTACTTAAGCGCCATCGAAGGCCTGACTTACGCGCAAATTGGCGAATGTTTGGGCGTGTCCGAACGGGCCATCGCCAAACGCATTGCCAAAACTTTGAAGCATTGCCGTGACCGTCGCGAGCAACACTGAATTGGCCTGCGGTTTATTTTCCGGCAACATTGTTTTATCGTTTGCCCACTCCTTCCCCGCTTCAGCAGCCTTGATGAACACCGACCCCGACAACTCCAATGAAAGCTTGGCCGACCAGGCGATAGACTGGCTGGTGCTGATGCGTTCCGGTTCGGTTACAGACGCCGCACGCCACCAATTCGAGGCCTGGTATGGTCAAGACGACGCCAACCGGCAAGCCTACGCCGAGGCCGAAGCGCTGTGGGGTTCGGTCGCGCAAGCCGTTAAAACCACACCGCCCGCCAATTTCCAGCCAAAGCAAATTCATGCCGTTCCGCGTTTGCCGCGGCGAGCCGGTTTGGCGCTAGCCGCTTCGCTGGTGTTGGGGTTGTTGCTAGGCCGGGATAGGCTGCACGATTGGTTGTTCAGCGATTACGCAACCGCCGTTGGCGAGCAAAAACAGATTCAATTGGCCGACGGCAGCCGCGTGTTGCTGAATACCGATACCGCGTTGGACATAGACTGGTCGGCGGACAAACGGCGCGTGGTATTGCTCAGAGGCCAAGCCGAGTTCAAGGTTACCAGCGATGCCAATAGACCCTTTGAAGTGGTGGCCGGCGATACGGCGGTTAGGGCCTTGGGGACGGTGTTTGATGTGGCGCGCCCTGGCGCCGATAAGGTCGAAGTCAATGTTACCGAGCATGCGGTAGCCGTGCGCTTGACCGATCAAGCCGATGTCGCCGCGATACGGGTGGAGGAAGGCCAGCGATTGACGTATTCCGCTGGTGGTGGGTTGGATAAACCGGCACCAGCCAATCTCAACCAGTTAAATGCCTGGAAACGCGGCAAGTTGATTTTTCACGATCAGGCGCTGGCCGACGTGGTGGCAGAGTTAAACCGCTATTCCAAAGCCAAAATCATTCTGAACGGGGAGGATGTCAAGCAATTGCGAGTTAGCGGGGTATTTCCAACCGACGGTCTGGCGATGCTGGATGCCTTGCAAAAATCTTTGGCACTGCGTCAGACCGCATTGGGGCCGTGGCTGGTGATTTTGCATTCTTGATGCGAAAACAGAATCGGCCGGGCCGTATAAGGAACCGCCGCTGCGGCAATTGGCCGCATTCCTGGCGGCAAGGCTTTTGTCATAATTAATTGAAAATCGTCTTAACTTGGCGAATTTAGTTGTTTGGAAGAATCACGCCAGCTCAGAGACGCCGCCGCATGTTTAACCGCCAATCCTAAAAACCCGTGCCATTTATTAGAGCGAATCGAATCGGACTTGTTATTGCTCAAAATCCGGCAGCATCTTTTCTTGATGCATCCGTCGGCGTCGAAGCCGGCCGCGCGGTGTCGCTAAAACCAACCCGCAACAAAGAACGTTCGCGCAACATCGCCGTGCTATTTTTGATGTTAGTTACCGTTATGTTGCTGCACTTGGCCGGGGTCAGCTGCTTCTTGTGCCCCGACCTGCCGGAGGCAAAAGCCAGTCCGCTTAAAATGGAAGTGTCGACAATCACGGTTCCGGCCAGCAAGCCAAGCCTTGAGCGAACCCAACCACCGCCGCCCAGCGTTGCCCAACCCAAACCTAAAAAGCCGCAACTCAAACCCCGGTTGAAAAAAGTGACGCCGCAGGCGCCGCCGTCCGATTTTTCAATGCAGGAACAAGTTTTTGATCAACAGCCTCGGCCGGTCGACGATGCCACTCAGCCGGCGATTGCCGAGAAAGTAAGCGCCAACAATCCAAGTCCGACGTTTACCGAGGCATATCTGAATGCCGCTTACCAACACAATCCCAAGCCGGAGTACCCCGGTATCGCCCGCAGCCGAGGCTGGCAGGGCAAAGTGGTTTTGCGCGTGGAAGTCAGCGAGGATGGCCAGGTAGTGGGCGTTGCCGTCGAACAAAGCTGTGGCCACGAAGCGCTGGACGAATCCGCGGTCGAAGCCGTCAAGCAATGGCGCTTCGTACCGGCCAAACGAGCGGAAATCAATGTCGCCAGCGCGGTATTGGTGCCGATCATTTTTACGCTGCAAGACCAAGCGCCGGCTTTTTAGATTTTCCGCCAGTATTGCAGTACGCTGGAAACAGCAGGCGGTCGCGGGTTTTCCGGATAATACTGTGCTTGCCAGAGCCGCACGCCGTGTTTCCAATCAAATTGATTAATCATTTCGAGAGCTCACGCGCCATACAAAAAAGTACTAATTTCGTTCACTCTGTTTATTAACATGGGATAAAAACTACTCCCAAAATCGGATAAATAATCAAAAAACGCCTGATCAATTACGCTTGACTCCGCCAAAAATAAAAGCTGTCAAGTCAGATTGGATTAAGGGACGTTTTATTTTTATCGCAAGTCCCCAAACCCACATAACAATTCGCGCATACCACTTTGTTGCGGCCGGTTTGTTTCGCTTCGTAGAGCGCTTGATCCGCTGCCTGCAAAATAACATCCAAACCTGGAAACTCATCCGTCAATCGGCTTATCCCAATCGAGACTGTCACGTTTATCTGTTCTTGGTTTTCGGATAGTACCGGCGCCAAAGCAACTGCTTTACAAATGCGGTTTGCGATAAGCTCGGCTTGATTCACGGTAGTGTTGGGCAGCAGTGCGACAAACTCCTCGCCGCCCAAGCGCGCAAACAGATCGATTTCTCTCAACACACTAGAGCAAGTAGCCGCGAATAACTTAAGGACTTCGTCGCCGGTGGCGTGGCCGTATGTGTCGTTGATTCGTTTGAAATGGTCTATGTCCAGCATCATTAAGGACAGCGGCTCCGGCCTCCGTAAATGACGTGCAATTTCCCGCTTCGCAAGTTCAAGGAAACGCCGCCTGTTAATCAAACCGGTTAGAACATCGGTATGCGCCTGACGCTCCATTTCCAACATGTGCTCGGCTTGCAGCTGCCGCCGCAATTTTCTTTGCAGTAACAGATAAGCGAAACCAGCGCTGGTCAGTGCCAGCAACACATAAAATAGAATCACCAGCGGCCAAGTAAAGGCTTGTGCCGACAAAGACGTTTTTGAGAGAGACAGCGGCGGCAACCACAATACCAACTTCCATCGATAAGCCTGGGCGCTTGTAATTGCAATGCCGTCATCCGCCGATTGCGGCGCCAAACCCCAATTGCCTAACGAAGCGCTATCCAGGGGGCGAACCGTTTTGAACAGGAACATACCTTCTTCGTTAAAAATTGTCCCCCCCTCTTCTTGGCTAACATGAGGCCAAACACTGGGAAACTGATTACCAAAAACCTCGGCTGATTTGTCACGAGCAAACCCCCATTCTTTTTCCGGTGCATGGCCATTGCTGAGCCAATAACCGTCCTCATTCATCAGCATGACGACATGCAAAGCCTCCGCTAGCTCACTGCTACCGACAACCTTCAATTCATCGAGCATTTCTTGCGCGTCGTAATTGTAAATAATGATCCCTTTGCTGTTGCCATTATCGTCATAGACATGCCTGGCAAAACGCACCATGGGTTTGTATGGGACTTCGAGCTTGCCGTTTTCCATGTTCAGATCCAATGGCGAGACGTAGAGGCCTTTTTCGTCAAGCGCCATGGCTGCTTTGAAAAAGTAACGGTCCGCTTTATTTTGCAGCTCAGACTCAGGTGTAACGTAAGAAAGATTTTGCTGACGCGACACCCTGACAATTTCAATCCCGTCGTTGGCTATGAAACGAATTTTGTAATAGCGGCGGTAAGCCTTCGAAATCGCCAGAAAAGCGCGCGTCATGGCGGCGAGATTTTCCGGATTGGGGTTGTTTAAGTAATGTCTAACCACAGGTAATTGGGTCACGACATTTAAATCGGCAATCGGTTCGAACATGGCGCGCTTGATGATTTGCTCTGATACCGCCAAATATCCGCTTTCCCGAGCCCGAATCACATCCAGCCGGCGATCCTCGGTAAATCGATACGCGCTATACACCAATGCTGACAGCAGCGAGGCTAAACCCAAAAATAAGGAAATGCTGAGAATCAAAAATTTGGTACGAGGAATGTACATTCTAATCTCCCTGTACAGTTGAGCAACACGATGATCGCTAACGGTAAGGCCGTAAGACATCATTCGTAGACTTCAATAGCCACAGCCGCATTGAGCCGCATGGTGGCCTAGAGCATTCGGCGCATTACGCTATCGTTAATGCGCCCTACAAAACTGCACAAATATTAGCTGGATTTCAAACATCGCGGCGGAGATTTGCCCCGTATGCCGCGCCGAGCACCGGAGGGTTTGGACGGATGAAGGCCGTAAGGCGCAATTCGTAGGGCGTCAATAGGCGCAGCCGTATTGCGCCGTATGTTAGCCTTAAGCATTCGGCGCATTACGCTATCGCTAATGCGCCCTACAAAACTGCGCGAATATTAGCTGGATTTTAAACTTCGCGGCGGGGTTTTCTCCCGTATGCCGCGCCGAGCACCGGAGGGTTTGAACGGATCAGCCCGAAGGGGCGCCGCAGGGATGCGGCGCGTTGCATGCAGGGGCTGGGAAGCCCCTTCGGAAAACCCCGTTCGAACCCGAGGAGCGCAGGATCAAAGCGGCATCCGGGCCGCCTTTTCTTTGGATACTTTCTTTTGGCGGAGCAAAAGAAAGTATCTCGGTCGTCGGTCCGAGAACCGACTTCAAAACACCCGTCGCGATAGCGACACTAATCCTAATAACCCAGCTTCGATCCCGAGCAACCTGGAAGTTTTCTCCATCATTCATGCTCGGAACCCCATCACTGGAGTTATTTTGTCCAATAGCCAAGCTCTGAGCTCAAACAAGGCCGTAAGGCGCAATTCGTAGGGCGTCAATAGGCGTAGCCGTATTGCGCCGTATGTTAGCCTTAAGCATTCGGCGCATTACGCTATCGCTAATGCGCCCTACAAAACTGCGCAAATATTAGCTGGATTTTAAACTTCGCGGCGGGGTTTTCTCCCGTATGCCGCGCCGAGCACCGAAGGGTTTGAACGGATTCGCCCGTCAGGGGCGCCGCAGGGATGCGGCGCGTTGCATGCAGGGGCTGGGAAGCCCCTTCAGGCAACCCCGTTCAAACCCGAGGAGCGCAGGGAACAAGCGGCATCCGGGCCGCCTTTCTTTTGGATACTTTTCTTTGGCGGAGCAAAGAAAAGTATCTCGCCTGTCGGTGCGAGAACCGACTTTAAAACAATCGTCGCGATAGCGACACCAATCCTAACAACCCAGCTTCGATCCCGAGCAACCTGGAAGTTTTCTCCATCATTCATGCTCAGAACCCCATCGCTAGAGTTATTTTGTCTAACAGCCAAGCTCTGTACTCAAACAGTCGAAAACCAAGCCGGACTAACGACATCCCGAGATACCTCATTCCGCGGATTTCATCGATTGCCTTCTAGCCACCCGAGCCAGAGTCAGCGCCCGAATAAAACCCGCAACACCCGTGTATTACATTTCACGAAATCTTCATTTAGCAATCACAAGTTCATCACAAAATTTCCTTAGGCTGTACTTGCTTTACCCATAGCGATGGAAATTTCTCAACCCCATATGAACGAGCAGCCAGTGACTTATAACAAAAACCCACGCGCTGTCTTTATCGGAGCATTCTAAATGATCAAAAAATCTGTTCTTGCCGTGGCCTTGCTGTCGGCAATCTGCACGCAAGCCGAGGCGATTACCCTTAATGCCGACGGCGCCTGGCATGCGTTCGACGTAGACAATTCGGTGTCTAATTCCGGCGGTCTGGAATGGATAGACCTGGATAACAATGCTTTAAGCTTTGAATTCACCTTAACCGGCTCGGCGATTTTGCGCGTAGTGGACGCCGGCTTCGCTGGTGATAGATTCAAGATTTTTAACGCGGCCAGCGTACTCGGTGAAACCTCGGCCGCCGTTAACAATTATCCAACTTCTGTTTACAGCGATTTTGACTTGGCTTACACCACTTCCGGCTACAGTCACGGCGAATTTCTGCTAAGTGCCGGCAGCTATCAAATCAGCGGTCTGCTGATCGAATCGGCTCTGGATGATACCTCCACCGAGCTTAACGCCACCGTCGGCGCTGTCAGCCTGACCGCCGTACCTCTGCCCGCCGCTGCGGGCTTATATGCAGCCGGTGCCGGCCTGCTGGGCTTGGTATCTCGTCGCCGTAAATCCACTAATTAAGGTATAAACCAATGAAACTAAACAAACTTGCCATGGGCATTGCATTGGGTTTGGGCACACTAGGCGCGGCCAATGCCGTGACCACCATGCCCACCACCACGATCAAAATCGTTGCTTTCAACGATTTTCATGGCCAACTGGAATCGCCTGGTACATTCCGGCAAACACCCAGCAGCGCGGCATCCACCAATATTCCGGTCGGCGGCGTTGACTGGATGGCCGGTTACGTCGAAAATCTGAAAAACCAAAATCCCAGCACCGTGGTAGTCTCGGCCGGCGACATCATCGGTGCCACACCGCTGGTTTCCGCTTTGTTTCACGACGAACCGACCATCGAAACCATGAACCGCCTGGGTCTGGAATTCAACGCGGTCGGCAATCACGAATTCGACGAAGGTAAAGCTGAACTAAAACGCATGCAAAACGGCGGCTGCCATCCGACCGATCCCAATTCCTGCCAAGGCGCATCCGTTGGCACGCCAGTGCCTTTTGAAGGCGCTGATTTCAAATTCCTGGCCGCCAACGTAGTCGAAACCGCCAACGGCAAAACCTTGTTTCCGCAATACGCGATCAAAGTGGTCGGCGGCGTGCGGGTCGGCTTTATTGGCATGACCTTGAAAGAAACTCCCACCATCGTCACCCCCACCGGCGTGGCCGGCCTGGAGTTCAAAGACGAAGCAGCAACCGTGAATGCGTTGATTCCGAAATTGCGGGCGCGCGGCGTCGAAGCGGTGGTGGTGTTGATTCATCAAGGCGGCACAATTCCGGTCACGCAAAGTGCTTCGACCATCAACAACTGCGATGGCGGTTTGGACGGTTCGCCGATTAAAACCATCGTCAATCAGTTGGACGACGAAGTGGATTTGGTGATTTCCGGCCACACTCATCAAGCCTATAACTGCCAAATCGCCAACAAAGCCGGCCGCTTGATTTCGGTGACCAGCGCCAATTCGCAAGGCCGGGTCTTGACCGACATTGATGTCGCTATCAACACCGTGAACGGCGAAGTCAGCAGCGTCAGCGCCGAAAATATCGTCGTTGATCGAAGCAACACTGCCATCACGCCCTATGCAGCAATTAAAACCATCGTCGATAATTACAAAGCCCTGTCCACGCCCATCGCTAACCGGGTGATCGGCAATATCAGCGCGGCGATTACTCGCACCGCGACCGCAGCCGGCGAGTCGGCGCTGGGCGATGTGATTGCCGATGCGCAACTGCTGGCGACGCAAAACGTCGGTTTTGGCGAAGCAGTGGTGTCATTCATGAATCCAGGCGGCATCCGCGCCGACTTGACCTTTCCATCCAGCACTGCTGCTGAAGGCGACGGCAAAGTGACATACGCCGAAGCATTTACTGTGCAACCGTTCGGCAACACGCTGGTGACGCTGACCTTGACCGGCGCGCAAATCCATACCTTGCTGGAGCAACAATTCACCGGTTGCACAGTCGGCTATCCAGCCGGCGCACCGGCTGCCGGCCAAGCGTTCAACCGCATCATGCAAGTTTCCAACGGTTTTAGTTACGAATGGAAAGAAAAAGGCACGCCTTGCGATAACGTCGATCCCGCCAGCATCAAGATCAATGGTGTGGTCGTCGATCCTGCCGCCAGCTATCGGGTTACCGTGAATAACTTCATGGCCGACGGTGGCGATCAATACTATGTGCTGACACAAGGCACTAACCGCCTGGGTGGCGCTTTGGATCTGGATGCGCTGGAAAACTACTTTACCGTCAACGGCACGGTGGCCCCAGGCCCGCAAAACCGGATTTTGCCGGCGCCTTAAGTTTTAGGGATTAGTTGTAAGCTCTGTAGTGGTACTCGGGCCCGCTGGTACGCGATACAGCGGGCTTTTTTTTGCCTGACGGATCTAGCGCTTAGTGATGATGCTCATGCCCCATTTGCGCTTGCACCTTGATCACAAACGGGTCGGATTCTTTATCGCCCAAATCGGCGAAATCGATCACATCGTAGCCGTCGATGGGCGTCGGTTGCCATGGCGCGGCGTTTAAAGAATAAGCCTGTAGCAGTTCGGTACGCTCGGAAAACTCGCCATGCCGGCGTTCGATCAAGGCCGGTAACGCGACGTCCAGACGCATCACCACATGCCATTCGGTATCCGCGACTTTGCCTTGATATTCGCGGGTCGGAATGCCATCGGTCCATTCGATTTCTTCGGCAGTCAATTTTTCCAGCAGTTGGGTATCCAGCAGCAATGCCAGTTTTTGCCAGGACGGCGCGATGTCCAGCATCCTTAGATCGCCGGCCTGAAACTCGATTGCCCGCTGGTCTTGGTGATACAGCTTACGGTGAATCAGCTCATGACCATCGCGCTGCCACAATTCGCCTACGCCCAGTTGCGGCCGTTCTATTGTGATCTGCCGGCTATCGCGCCAGAAGCGCCAACTCACCTCCGCCGGCAAAGCCTGGTGCTCGTCGTGTTCGTGCTCTGCGCCGGTGCGAGTGGTGACGAACTCGGCAGCCACGGCGGGCAAGTTTGCCGAAGACAAATCGGTGATGTTAGCGGCCTGCTTGGCCGATGCATGGCTGCAAGCCGCCAAAACGACTAATAAATTGAGGCCGAGCAGTTTGGGTAAAAATTTGAAATGGGTGTTGAACATGGATCCTGCACTTTAGCGGTATTCAAAAAGATGTAATTATTCAGTGAATTGCAAAACTCTGACAATCGCCGAGAAATTGCTCCCTCTCCTGATGGAGAGGGTTGGGGAGAGGAGAATTAAACTAGCAAAATACTTTGTTTTCATCCCCTCACCCTACCCTCTCCCGCTGGAGAGGGATTCTTGTACTTCGCAGTGAATAATTCCAAAAAATCAGGGACGGCCAGCGTCCCTGATTCGGCTTTGGGAAAGGCCCCCGGACTATTTACGTATGCCTAGCGCATCCGCCATTACATGATAAATCACGTTTTGTTCCAGCGTACCGCGCACCAGATAGGCGCCCGGACCGTCCGCATAGATCGCCACGTCTTCGCCGGCGTGGGTTTCCGCGCTCATCGGTACGGTGGCTTCCTGCATGTAGTTCGGATTGGCGGTATCAACCGCTGTCAAATCAGGACGCAATTTGCTGCCTGCATAAGCGGCGGCCACGGTGCCTTCATTGGCTGGATTAAATTCCTTGCGTTGCAAACCGCCGGTCCAGCCTGGGCCGTTGGCGTAGGTCAAGGTGGTGTAAGGTAAGCCCAAGGCATCCTTTGTCGCAACGCCGTCTACCGCGGTTTTACCCAGGATAGGATTGCCGCGCGACGGATAACCGGCGATGGTGAACACATGGCTGTGGTCGGCGGTGACCAGGATCAAGGTGTCTTCGTCGCGGGTTAGTTGTTTGGCTTTTTTCACTGCATCAGACAATGCCACAGTATCGGTCAGCGCCCGGTAGGCATTGCCGGCGTGGTGCGCGTGGTCGATCCGGCCGGCTTCCACCATCAGATAATAACCTTTGCGGTTTTTTTCCAGAATTTTGATGGCTTTTTCGGTCATCTCGGTCAAGGACGGTTCACCGGCGGCGTCTTGCGCGCGGTCGGCTTCATAGCGCATGTGCGAACGTTCGAACAAACCCAACAAATGATCGGTAGACGCTGGATTTACCGCGTCGAACTGGGCTTTGTTCCAGACGTAGTCGGAATTATTGTATTGCGAAGTCCACTCTAAGGTCAGATCGCGGCCATCGGCGCGGCGACCTTTTTGGGTTGGGTATTCAGGGTCGGCAACGTTATTAGGCATGAAATAGCTGCGGCCGCCGCCCAATGCAACTTCCAGGCCGTCGCCGTACGGGAATTCCAGCAACTGGCGGGCAATGTCTTTTACGGTAGCGCCGGCAGGCAGGTTGCTGTCGGCTTCCCAATCGCGGTTGGAAATATGTGCGTAATTCACGGCGGGCGTGGCGTGGGTAAAGCGCGCGGTTGTGACTACACCAGTGGACATGCCGCGTTCCTCGGCGCGTTCCAGGATGGTTTTCACGCTTTTTGCGGCGGTGACTTCCGCGCTAGGTTCGGTACGGTTGATGCTTTGATCGACGGAAATAGCACCGTCGTTGGTTTTGACACCGGCCACCATCGCGGTAGCGGTAGGCGCGGAATCCGAGGTTTGTTGATTGGCGCTGGCAGTAACCGAAAACGCCAGATTATTAAATTTTTCAAAGCCCAAACGGTTGAACTCCCCATCGCGTCCGGCCATTTGGCCTTCCAAAATCCGCGCGGCGGTAACGGTGGATACGCCCATGCCGTCGCCCACAAACAAGATAACGTTTTTGGCTTTGCGCAGTTGCTCTACGTCTCTTTTGTTGACCAACACCGCCGCTTCGCCGGCTTTAAACCATTCAGTCGCCGAAGTAGGTACTTGGCTGGTTTGCGCAGGTTTATGAGAATCGTGATGATAGCGGCCGGCATGGTCGTGGGCGACTGCGGCGACCGACAAGGTAAAACCGAAGGCGCCGACAGCGACTGCCGCCAGTTTTTGTGGATGTGTTTTTTTCATGTGTTGCCCCGAGAGCGGTTTATGGAGCGGCAACATTAGCGATTGAATATGACAAGCGCGTTACGGGCTAAAACGCGAAAAGCCAGCTTAGCCGATAAAGCTCGGCCAAGCTGGCTTCAAGTGCGGATATTAGTCTTTACGGCCGCGTTTCATCCCCATCAAGCCCGCCAGCGCTGAGCCGAACAACCAAACTGCGCCAGGCACCGGCACGGCCGATACTTTGTACAGCGAAGTAGTTTCGCTTACCTCGTTGGCCACTGCCAGATAACTGCCTTGTGCATTGCTGAAGAAACTCAAACCCTCGGGACCAATGTCTCCGCCGGTGAACAACATATCCAAAAATTTCGGACTGTTCAGGTCGGTCAAATCCCAGACCATCACCGCATTCGAACGCTCCAAGCCCAAGAACAATAAGTCACGACCATCCACTTTACCCACCACCGCACTTTCCGGCTCAGGGCCTTTGTTGTCGCTACGGCCATCATCCCACAGCGCTTCGAAAGCCGCGTTACCGGGGTTCGCCGCGATCAGCGCTTTGATGGTTTGTTCCAGTTTGTCGCCAGAATCGAACACCAGGGCGCCATTGGCATCCAGAATCGAGAACGAGCGGGCGCCAAAGACTTGCAGTTGATCCAGGTCACCATCGTTGTCCAAATCGCCGCTTCTGGAGACCGTCAGCCGATTCAGCTTGTCATTGTTCGTGGCCCAATCAGGGCCATGCAAGGCAGTCATGGTGGCATTTAAAGCTGGATCGATAGTCGCTGCACCCACCCGCACTTCTTCTGCACCGCCCGGCCAATCCTCGCGAGAGTCGCCTTCGTTGGCGGTCACGTAATATTGATTGCCGTCTTTGCTAAAACTGGCGATGCCGTCGGGCATATACATACCCATCACATTCCAGTTCTGGATATTGCCTTTTAAAGCCGCAGTGCCGGGACCGTCGCGATCCGAAACATCCAGACCGTTGCCGGCTAAATGGTGATCCTTCAAACCCAGGGCTTTAATGTCGGTGACAGTGGCGCTGGCGATGTCGATGACCGCAACCGAGTTGGCCTCTTGCAGCGTCGCAAAGGCTTTGCTGCCGTCTTGGCTAACCGCAATGTATTCCGGTTCCAGATCTTGCGCGACGCTGGCGTTCGGCCCGGTCAGACGCACGCCGCTGGCTTTCAAAGCAGCCGCCGCACCATTGAAAGCAGTAAATCCGGCCGTTTGGACGGCAAAGGTGTGGGTGTTGATAATACTCACCGAGCCTTCCGGATCGCCGCTTGGCCCCACCAAATAGCTGCTGGGTTCGCCTTCATTCGCCACCAGCAAACGGCTGCCATCGGGCGTGTAAGTCACTGAATCCGGGTTGGCACCGACGGTTACGCTGTGTTGCAATGTGTAGTCAGCCGCATTGTAAAAACGCACCAAACCCGCATCGGTTTTCGTCGGCGCCGTCAAAGCAATGGCCGCTTGGCCGTTTTTTAGCGCGACACTGTTGATCCCGCCGAGCGCACTCGTGGAAATGCTTTGCAGCAAATTGCCGTTCATATCCAGCACGTCAATGCCGCCTTGGCCGATATTGGCCTGATTGGCATCGGTTCCAGCTACCCATAAGCGGTTGTTGACCGCATCGAAAGAGACGATTTCCGAGCCCATGGCACTGGAACCATTCGCAGCAGTGTGATTGAAGGTCCATTGATGCGACCATTGAAAATCCCCCGCAGCGCTGGCATTGGCAGAGGCCAGCACAGCAGCGACGGCGGCGGCGATTGAAGTGAGTTTCATAAAAATGCTCCTGAGGCACTATTCGTTTGATGTTTGAAGAAAGGATGTCTGAGTTCCAGCGCACCGACAGCGTCGGAACGGTAGTCTTGCGAATGGTAAATAGCCTTTATGACAGTAGCGTTACGCGACAGCCGCATCATAAACGCCCGGAAAATTGACTTGTTTCCATATTTCAATTATTGTTGAAATATGGAAAATAAAACTGCTGTTATCGCACTGGCCGCATTGGCCCAAGAATCCCGTCTGGCAATTTACCGCGCGCTGGTGCAAGCCGGCCCGGAAGGGTTGGCCGCCGGAAAAATCAGTGAAGCCACCGGCATTGCCCCATCTTCCCTATCGTTTCATTTGAAGGAATTGACTTACGCCAATCTGGTGAACTCGCGCAACGAAAGCCGCTTTGTGATTTATACGGCCAATTTTTCCGCGATGAACGATCTGTTGGCTTTCCTGACTGAGAACTGTTGCGACGGCCATCCCTGTCTATCGCTCTCAGCCTGTTCCACCAATAACGAATCTTTACCCTCAACCCCGACCGACACTCCATCATGAACGTATTGTTTTTGTGTACCGGCAACTCCTGCCGTTCCGTCCTTGGCGAAGCCACTTTCAATCATTTGGCACCGGCCGGCTGGCGTGGCCTAAGCGCCGGTAGCAAACCCACCGGTAAAATTCATCCGCGTTCGCTGGCTTTGCTGGCCAGAGAAGGCATATCCACCGAGGGTTATTACAGCAAGTCCTGGAATGACCTGCCGGTGACGCCGGACATCGTGCTGAGTGTGTGCGGCAATGCCGCCAACGAAACCTGCCCCGCCTACCTGGGCCCGGTCATGCGGAGCCATTGGGGCGTCGAAGATCCGGCTCACGTCGAGGGCACCGACGAGGAAATCGACGCGGCCTTCATGGTCGCGTATCGGATTCTGCGCCATCGCATCGAGCAGTTTTTTGCTTTACCGTTAGAAGAGTTAAAAAACGATCCCGAGCGTCTGAAAGCCGAACTGGATCGCATCGGCACCTTGTTGCCTTAGTTGTTAAGGAGTTCTCCCATGACCAGTATTCAAATATTTGATCCTGCATTGTGTTGCAGCACCGGCGTTTGCGGTGTGGAAGTCGATCAGCAGTTGGTGAACTTTGCGACCGATGTCGATTGGGCCAAGCAAAACGGCGCCGCCATTGAGCGCTTCAATCTGGCGCAAACCCCGTTGGCGTTTGCCGAAAACCCGGTGGTTAAAGCGTTTTTGGAACGCTCCGGCGCCGATGCCCTACCGTTGATTTTGGTGGATGGTGAAGTCGCGTTGGCGGGCCGCTATCCGAATCGAACCGAATTGGCGCGTTGGGCAGCCATTAGCGTAGCGGAACAGCCAAGCCCGTCCGGCTGTTGCAGCGGCAGCAGCTGTTGTTAACTTCTGGTGATAGTGCTGTGAACAGCGATTGCAAATTTCTCGACCGAGCGTCACGCTTTCTATTTTTTACCGGCAAAGGCGGTGTGGGCAAGACCTCCATCGCTTGCGCCTCGGCCGTAAAATTGGCGGATGCCGGCAGACAGGTGTTGTTGGTGAGTACCGACCCGGCCTCGAACGTCGGCCAGGTATTTGGCATCGCCATCGGCAATCAGATCACCGCCATTCCGGCGGTGTCCGGCCTGGCGGCATTGGAAATCGATCCGCAAGCGGCGGCGCAAGCCTATCGCGACCGTATCGTCGGCCCGGTACGCGGCGTGTTGCCGGACAGCATCGTTAAGGGCATAGAAGAACAGCTGTCCGGAGCCTGCACCACGGAAATTGCGGCATTCGACGAATTCACCGCACTATTAACCGACTCGGTCTTGACCGCCGGCTACGACCATATCGTGTTCGATACCGCCCCGACCGGCCACACCATCCGCCTGTTGCAATTGCCGGGTGCCTGGAGCGGCTTTTTGGAGCAAGGCAAAGGCGATGCCTCTTGCTTAGGCCCCCTGGCCGGTTTGGAAAAACAGCGCAGCCAATATAAAGCCGCCGTCGACGCATTAGCAGATCAGCAACGCAGCCGTTTGATCCTGGTCGCCCGCGCCCAACCATCGACCTTGCGCGAAGTGGCACGTACCCATGAGGAATTAAACGCCATCGGCTTGTCGCAACAATATCTGGTTGTCAACGGCATTTTGCCGGCAAGCGAAACCGCGCAAGACCCACTGGCCAGCGCGATCTACCGGCGCGAACAAAACGCCTTAACCGACATGCCGGCAGCATTAAATAGCCTACCGATGGACCGCATTGAACTAAAGCCCTTCAATCTGGTTGGACTGACGGCTCTCAGACAATTGCTTAGCAATGCCGCACCGCTAACAATGCCTGACAGTGAAGTGATGCCAGCCCTACCCGCAGCCAATCTATCGACACTTGTGGACGAGATTGCCGCCGACGGCCATGGGCTGGTGATGCTGATGGGCAAAGGCGGCGTCGGCAAAACTACCCTGGCCGCTGCCTTGGCGGTGGAACTTGCTGAGCGCGGTTTGCCGGTGCATCTCACCACCTCCGACCCCGCCGCCAATTTAACCGACACACTTAACGGCGCGTTGCCGGACCTGACAGTCAGCAAAATCGATCCGCATGCGGAAACCGAACGCTATCGCCAACATGTGCTGGCAACGAAAGGCGCCAAGTTGGATGAACAAGGCCGCGCCTTGCTGGAAGAAGACCTGCGCTCGCCGTGTACCGAAGAAATTGCCGTATTCCAAGCCTTTTCCCGCATCATCCGCGAAGCCGGGAAGAAATTCGTGGTGATGGATACCGCCCCTACCGGCCATACCCTGCTGCTCTTGGACGCCACCGGTGCTTACCACCGCGAGGTGGCGCGGCAGATGGGCGATTCCAATCAGCATTTCACCACGCCGATGATGCAATTGCAGAACCCGCATCAAACCAAGGTGCTGATCGTCACTTTAGCGGAAACCACGCCGGTACTGGAAGCTGCTCGTCTGCAAAACGATCTGCGCCGGGCCGGGATCGAGCCCTGGGCCTGGGTGATTAATAACAGCGTGGCGGCGACCACCGTGCATTCGGCGCTGTTACGCCAACGCGCGGCCAATGAATTGGCGGAAATTGCCGAGGTAGCGGATCGACACGCCCAACGTTACGCGCTCGTGCCCTTGTTGCGGGAAGAACCGACAGGTGTGGAACGCTTGCTGGCATTGGCCGGCGGCCAAACGCCTTCTCCTTTAGTACCTACGGATCATAAAGGAGAAGGTTGAGATGAGGGGATTAAAATCAGTTATTTACATCCCTCACCCTAGCCCTCTCCCTAAGGGAGAGGGAATTTTCAAAGGTCCCCACTAAACAATGCTAGCTAATCTCCAATCTCATTCACTCTTTACCCCGGAGCAAACGCGATGAAACGCCTGCATATTCATCTCGCCGTCGATGATCTGGCAAAAAATATCGACTTTTACAGCGCACTGTTTCAAAGCGCACCGAGCGTGCGCGAAGCCGATTACGCCAAGTGGCTATTGGACGATCCGCGCGTCAATTTCGCGATTTCCAGCCGCGGCCGCCAGCCGGGGTTGGATCATTTGGGAATACAAGTCGAATCGGGTGAGGAGTTGGAAGCAGTTCAGGAAAACCTGGCCGCCGCCGAGTTGCCGGTCGCCGCGCAAAAACAAGCCAACTGCTGCTATGCCCAGTCCGACAAATACTGGACCGTCGATCCGCAAGGCATCGCCTGGGAAGCCTTCCACTCCTTGCAAACTATTCCCTTATTTGGCGACGATCAAGTGTTGCAACTTGAACCCGCCAGCAGTTGCTGCAAACCGCCAGCAGCCGATAACGCAGCACAGTAAGTAGCTGACTTGGAGATTTCAATGAACACCCCAGATTGCCCCAACGCCCGTTTATCCTTTCTCGACCGTTTTTTGACCCTGTGGATTTTCATCGCCATGGCGTTTGGCGTCGGCATCGGTTTTCTATTTCCCATGGAAATAACCGACTTCAACACAGCGGTGTCGGTCGGCACCACCAATATCCCCATCGCCATCGGCTTGATCGTGATGATGTATCCACCGCTGGCCAAAGTCCGTTACGAAGAACTCGGCGATGTGTTCCGCAACTGGCGGATATTGGCGGTGTCCTTGCTGCAAAACTGGCTGCTCGGACCGCTGTTGATGTTTGTATTGGCTATCGTGTTTCTGCGCGATTATCCCGACTACATGGTGGGCCTGATCCTGATCGGACTGGCCCGCTGCATCGCGATGGTCATTGTCTGGAACGAGCTTGCAAACGGCGACAACGAATACGCGGCGGGCTTGGTGGCATTTAACAGCGTATTCCAGGTCTTGTTTTACAGCGTCTATGCCTGGTTGTTCATCACCGTGCTGCCGCCCCTGTTCGGCATGCAAGGTAGTCTGGTTGATATTACGATTGGCGAAATCGCCAAGAGCGTATTCATCTATCTGGGCATTCCATTTATCGCCGGCTTTAGCACGCGCTTTCTATTGGTCAAAGCCAAAGGCAAGGATTGGTATCACCAGCATTTCGTCCCGAAAATCAGCCCACTGACCTTGATCGCCCTGCTGTTTACCATCGTGGTGATGTTCTCGTTAAAAGGCGATTTAATTGTGCAATTGCCGCTGGACGTGGTGCGGATTGCGATACCGCTGTTGATTTATTTTGTGGTGATGTTTTTACTCAGCTTTTGGCTGGGTAAAGCCATCGGCGCCGGTTACGGCAAAACCACCACGCTGGCGTTTACCGCCGCCAGCAATAATTTTGAATTGGCGATCGCAGTGGCGGTGGCGGTGTTTGGCATTAATAGCGGCGCGGCGTTTGCCGCGGTGATTGGACCCTTGATCGAAGTGCCGGTGATGATCGCCCTAGTCAATGTGGCTTTCTTTTTCCGTAAACAGGGGATGATTTAAAAATAGCAAAACGTTTACCCAACGACTGCATTACCCCTCTTTAACCTTACAAAGGAACACCCTCATGGCTACTGATAAATCGAAAAACGATAGAAAGAAAATTGCGGTGGAAGAACCCACTTACGACCAACTGAAAAACTTTTCCCGCTTTAACGGCTTAAAAACCCGTACGGTGGTCGCGTGTATGGTGAATATCATGCTGCAAGATGAAGTGTTAAGCCGCCGTGTCGTCGAGCAGTGCCTGGCTGCCGACTCAGAGGAAGCCAATTAGTGTCAGCCGGATCAAAATCGCCAACAATTTTAAGCGGCGTTGATTGAAGTCAAAGCTATCAGAACAAGCCTGTTTGATAATTCAGCCAGGCATGTTCAATCGCACATGCCAACGCGGTTTTTTTGGACTCATCAGCGATTAAGTCAGGTTATGCCGATGGACAATGACATTTTAATCGATCAAGCCCGGCAGCTTTATGCGGCATTGCATGCCAGACAGATTGGGCTGTTGGCTCCCAACCTTAGGGCATTGGATCGCCTCGAGCGTTTGATTTTCAGTGCCTATGGCCGTTACCAGCGCCGCTTGAACCGTTGCGCGCTTTGTTACCAAACCCGCCAGCATGACTGTGAGCGGGAGCCCGGTAAAAAGCGTATTTCTTGCCAACGCCGCAACCCCTTCGCCGCTGTTGCCCGGTTTTAACCGGCAATATTTTGCTGTCCACACCCGGCTAATTTGTTTAGTATTGCGTCATGGATGACGGCGAATTTGCGCAGCTTCCGCGGCGGTATCGATAGACATTGCAGCCGGGTTGTGTGCATTGACGCATAGAGAGAGACAAGGCAGGCACTTTCGCTTGGCAAGCGGGAAGTATCGACTTCCACAACTGATCTTGTGGATTCGGTCTTGCATTTACGCAGCCAGTGAACGATTTGAAAAATCTAGCGCCAAGTTAAGATGGTGTGTGGGTGGCTCATGATTTTTCAATTGCAATGGGACACGACGATTCAACCTAACTGCCCAGTAACTCGACGATGAATAGTTTTATTCGATCCGTACTTGCAGAGGCGGACTATAAACCAGAAAGGCTCTTGCAGATGCTAAGGGCCGTGCAGGCGCAGTACCTGCATATTCCCCAGACGGCTATCGAGCAATTGGCCGCAGCGCTGCATATTCCCCGCACGCAGATTATTGCCGTTGCGGAATTCTATAGTTTCCTGCACCTGACCCCACAGGGCCGTTACGACATTCATATCAGCGATTCGATTACCGACCGGATGCTGGGCAAGGAAAAATTGCTGAACTACCTGGCGGAAAAATTGCGGGTTAAAGTGGGTGAAGTCCGCGCCGACGGTCTGGTCAGCCTCAACAATACCTCTTGCACCGGCATGTGCGACCAAGGCCCGGCCGGTTTGGTAAACGGCTATGCGTTGACCCGTCTGGACCATGCCAGAATCGATGTCATCGCCAAACTAATCGAACAGCAAGCGCCGTTAAGCGATTGGCCGGCCGAGTTCTTCGCGGTTGAAGAACCGATCCGCAAACCCGGCCTATTGCTCAACCAGCCATTCGAAAACGGCGCGGCGATAGCAGCCACCTTTGCCCGCGGCCTGACGGAAACCCTGGCGGAAGTGGACAGCTCCAACCTGCGCGGCCGCGGCGGTGCGGGCTTTAAAACCGCGTTGAAATGGCGGACCTGCGCTCAACAAACTGCCACACCGCACTACGTGATTTGTAACGCCGACGAGGGCGAACCGGGTACATTTAAAGACCGGATGCTGCTCGATCTGTATGCCGACCAAGTCTTTGAAGGCATGACCTTGTGTGCGGCGATTATTGGTTCGGACCAGGGCTTGCTTTATCTGCGCGCCGAGTATTTATTCCTCTACGAGCAATTGCAGCGCGTGTTAAAGCGCCGCCGCGATAGCGGTTTGCTGGGGCGCAATATTCTCGGTCACAGCGGCTTTGATTTTGACATCGAAATCCGCATGGGTGCCGGTGCCTATATTTGCGGCGAAGCCTCGGCGCAAATCGAGTCCTTGGAAGGCAAGCCCGGCATACCCCGGGTCAAGCCGCCCAACTCGGTGATCTGCGGCTATCAACGCAAACCCACCGTGGTGGACAACGTCGAGACTTTTTTTGCTGCCACCCACATCGCCATACAAGGCGGGCAATGGTTTGCGGAAGTCGGCACCCCGCAATCCACCGGCAGCAAACTGCTCAGCATCAGCGGCGACTGCGCGCGACCAGGCATTTACGAATACCCGTTCGGCACATCAATTGAAGAGATTTTGCAAGACTGCGGTGCGGATGACGTGCTGGGTGTGCAAGTCGGCGGGCCGTCCGGCACCTTTATTTCCAATAAGGAATTGCAACGGCGCATAGCCTTCGAGGACCTGTCCACCGCCGGCTCGTTTATGGTGTTCAACAACAGCCGCAATATTTTCGACATCGTGCAAAACTTTACCGATTTCTTTGCCCATGAAAGCTGCGGCTTTTGCACGCCGTGCCGGGTCGGCACCACACTGTTGAAAAATCAGCTGCGGAAAATTGTCGAAGGCAACGGCGCTGCGGTCGACCTGGAAGAACTCAACGAGATATGCCTGGTCGTCAAAAACAACAGCCATTGCGGTTTGGGGGATTCCGCCGCCAATCCGATTTTAAGCACCCTGGCCAGCTATCCGGAGCTGTATCTTAAGCAATTAAAGCAGAGCAGTTTTACCCCGGGTTTTGATTTGGACGCCACCCTGGCCGTGGCTCGCCGCATGGCGCAGCGCGACGACGACGCGGCGCATTTATCGCAAGTGGAGAATTGAGATGAGCGGCACTCTTTGTATCGACGGTATCGCCGTACCGTTCAGCGACGGCCAAACCATTATCGAAGCCGCGCGTAGTGCCGGCATGTACATTCCGTATCTATGCCACCGGCCCGGCTACGCGCCTTACGGCAGTTGCAAACTCTGTACGGTGAAAGTCAATGGCCGCACCAATACCGCCTGCACCCTGCCGGCCGCCGACGGCCAAACCGTCATCAGCAACAGCCCCGACCTGCAACACGACCGCCAACGCATCACCCAAATGCTGTTTGTGGAAGGCAACCATTTCTGCCCATCCTGCGAAAAATCCGGCAATTGCCAGTTGCAGGCCGTGGCCTACCATCAGAACATGCTGGATAACCACTACCCGCATTTTTATGCACAGCGCGAAATGGACGCCTCGCACCCGGATATTTTGATCGATCACGACCGCTGCATTTTCTGCAATTTATGCGTGCGCGCCAGCAAGGAAAAAGACGGGAAAGACGTATTCGGCATCGCCGGGCGCGGCATCCACAAACGCCTGGTCATCAACTCGCCTAGCGGCAAGCTGAAAGACAGCGATATTAGTGTCGATGACGAGGCCGCCCATGTCTGCCCGACCGGCGCGATTCTGGTCAAACGCAGCGCCTACCTGGCACCGATTGGTGAGCGCATCTACGACGGGCATCCCATCAGCGAAGTCGCCTGCGAAAAAGCGGTTATCAAAGCCGGCGAGGCCAGCGGCTACCCAAGCTGCGACCCGACCAAGCTGGCGGAGTCAGCTCAGCAGAACGGTGGCCCGGACTCCCACTACGCGGCGACCATGCCGCCCGCTCCGGACATCAAACATGGCCGCTAAGATTAAAATCGCCACCACCTCGCTGGCCGGCTGCTTTGGCTGCCATATGTCGTTTCTGGATATAGACGAGCGCCTCTTGAAATTGGCTGACAGCGTCGAATTCGACCGTTCGCCACTCACCGACATCGAGCATTGCGGCCCGTGTGACATCGGCCTGATCGAAGGCGGGGTGTGCAATTCCGAAAACGTGCATGTGCTGCGCGAGTTTCGCGCTAACTGCAAAATTCTGATCGCCGTCGGCGCTTGCGCCATCAACGGCGGCTTGCCGGCGCTGCGCAATTTTTTCAAACTGGAAGACTGCCTGCTGGAAGCCTATCAAGACGGCATCGGCGTGGACAATCCACAGATACCCAGCGACCCGGAATTGCCCTTGCTGCTGGACAAGGTGCGACCGGTCCACGAGATCGTCAAGATCGATTATTTTATGCCCGGCTGTCCGCCATCCGCCGATGTGTTTTGGCACTACCTGAGCGCATTGATCGAAGGCCGCGACCCGACTTTACCTTATGAGTTAGTCCATTACGACTAACGGAGGAACCCCGTGTACGAATATCTTGAAACCGCCGATCCGGCCTTGGTCGAAGCCGGCAAGTTAAAACGGGTCGCCGTCGATCCGGTATCCCGCGTGGAAGGCCACGGCAAAGTCACGCTGCTGCTCGACGAAAACAATCAAGTCCAGCAAGCCCGCCTGCACATCGTCGAATTTCGCGGCTTCGAAAAATTCATCCAAGGCCGTCCTTACTGGGAACTACCGGTGATGGTGCAGCGCTTGTGCGGCATCTGCCCGGTCAGTCATCATCTGGCCGCCGCCAAGGCCATCGACCAGTTAGTCGGCGTCGATCCGGCCAATCTGCCGCCGGCTGCAGATAAATTACGGCGCTTGCTGCATTTCGGCCAAGTCTTGCAATCGCATGCCTTGCATTTTTTCCACCTGTCCAGCCCGGATTTGCTGTTCGGTTTCGAAAGCGAGATCGGCAAACGCAACATAGTCGCCGTGTTGGCGAATTATCCGGATATTGGCCTGCAAGGCGTAAAACTGCGCAAATACGGCCAGGAAGTGATCCGCATGGTCTGCGGCAAGCGCATCCACGGCACCGGCGCGATACCGGGCGGCATGAACAAAGCGCTGAGCAAAGATGAGCGCGATTATCTCAAACAAGACATCGGCCAAATCGTGAGTTGGGCGCAAGGCGCTTTGCAACTGGTCACCAAAGTCCACACCTCCAACCTGCCCTATTACGACGACTTCGCCACCATCCGCAGCAACTACCTGAGTTTGACCAAACCTGACGGCGCGCTGGAGTTGTATCACGGCGGGATTAGGGTGAAAAACCAGCAAGGCGAAACCCTGGTCGACCACTACGATTACTGCGACTATCCGGACTTGATCCGCGAAGAAGTCCGTTCCTGGACGTATATGAAATTCCCTTACCTCACTGCGCTGGGTAAAGCCGATGGTTGGTATCGGGTGGGGCCGTTGGCGCGCGTCAACAATTGCGATTTCATCGACACGCCACTGGCGGAAGCCGCGCGCGTCGAGTTCAAGCAACACGGCGGCGCAACCATGGTGCACAGCACCCTGGCCTTCCACTGGACGCGGATGATCGAATTACTGCATTGCGCGGAAAACATCCAAACCTTGTTGGACGATCCGGACTTGCTGAGCAACGACTTGGTCGCCAAAGGCGAAAAACGCTACGAAGGCATAGGCGTGATCGAAGCGCCGCGCGGCACGCTGTTTCATCATTACCAAATCGACGAAAACGACATCGTGACCAAAGCCAATCTGATCGTCTCCACCACCAGTAACAACACGGCGATGAACGAATCGGTGCGGCAAGTCGCAGCGGAATATCTGTCCGGCCGAGAATTGACCGAACCCTTGCTGAATAATCTGGAAGTGGCAATCCGCGCCTACGACCCTTGCCTGTCCTGCGCCACGCATGCGGTCGGCAAAATGCCTTTGCAATTGGAGCTGGTCGACGCGGACGGCAAACTGGTGGACAAACTGATTCGGCATAGCAGCGGCGAATTCATTCACGGTAGCGAATGACTAAACCCATTTTGGTGTTTGGCTACGGCAACCCCAGCCGTGGCGATGATGCTGTTGCTCCTTTGCTGTTGGATTATCTCGCCGAGCATCTGGACCTCAGCAATATCGAATTGCTCAGCGATTTTCAGTTACAAATCGAACATGCGCTGGATATACAAGGCCGTGAATTGGTGGTGTTTGTGGACGCAGCGGTAGATTGCCCGGAAAGTTTCACCTTTACCCCGTTAACCCCAGCCCAAGACCACAGTTACTCCAGCCATGCGCTGAGCCCAGCCGCGCTGCTGTCGGTCTATGAAACCCTCGGCAAACAGCCGCTACCGCCCTGCTTTTTATTAAGCGTCCAAGCCGAAGCCTTCGAACTGGGCAGCGGGTTAAGCGAACGCTGCTCGGCCAACTTAGCGGAGGCCTGCCGGTTTATAGCGGCGTTTTTGAAACAAAGGCCGTAAGGCGTTTTCCAAATCCGGCGAAACGCCTTTCAGCCTTAAAGTTTGAAAGCTAAGCGGCTAGCGCGATGCCCGGAATTTTCGGCTTCCCAATAGCCCGAGTAGACCGCTGCCAAACAACCAGACCGCTGCAGGCAGCGGAACGGGGGCCGCTAAAGGCGTCATTTTGAAAGCACTACCACTTCCGGTAAACGTTAAACCGGTAACAAAACCCAGCGGATCGCTGGGATCGATCATGGCGGAAGTTTCGATGCCGGCTATGCGGAACTTGCCAACGCCGTTTTGAAAACCCAATTCGCCGAAATTAAACCAAACGCCCGCCAACAAGCGGATACCGCTGTCGACGTATTCACCACTGGTCTCGTTCCAAATCAGCAGTTGGAATTTACCGTCGCCGTATTGGTTGGGAATCATCACATCGCCGAATAAGGTGTCGGCATTTAACGCTTCATAGGTGTAAGCCACCGCCACATCCGGGTCGTAAAACCCGCCTGGTTTTGGATTTCCGTTGCCATCCAAAACCGGCATGGGCGGTGTACTGAATGTAAATCCATCGTTGCTTGGTGTTGGTAAAACCGGTGCGGAAGGCAATGCAACCTGAGACGTTGGCGTGCTGACATTAAAGGTATCGATCAGGCCGCTAATACGAAAATCCAATAAACCGTTGGTGACTTTGTTGATGGAATAACCAAATTTAAGTGGCTGCGACTGGAATATGCTGTTTAAGTCTACGTTTTGAAACGAAGCAATATTTAAGCGAGATGGATCGAATAAGGCGGTAATGGAAAACTCGGTTCCAGTAACAGTTTGCTCGTTATTGCCAAGGTTAATCGCCTCGAAAGAGACTACGTCGTAATTTCCCGCATTTACATAGCCGTGATAACCGTTTACATCGATCTCAGTTTGGGTGATGTTTTGATTGTCTTGAAATGCAGCCCCAATACCTTTATTGCTAACAAAAGAAAACTTATTTTGAATTGCCGTGGACAGATAAGTATTGTTCCAAAAACCACTTTCCCATTCGGTATAAGGCGGAGTGGCCGGATTAAAATGGCTACCATCCGGTTGATCGGGATTGAACAAAAACTGGCCCGAGAACGAATCGCCAATATTCGCCACATTGCCGTCGCTAAAAATAATATGGCCTTTATAGGAAATTTGCTGGGTGGCGTGAGCGTTAACCGAGGCAAGACACAACGAGAGTAAACCGAAGGTTTTTATTTTCATGATAATCTCCAGACTAACGTGGATTTATGAGTGTCAAAAAGCGGGTGGTTTGACCACTTTTCCACAGCCGTACTGACTTGGCTTGAGTAAGTACGAGGCCAAACCGTCCAGTTAAGCATTGAGAACCATCTCCATGATCTTTTCCGCCTGATTGTCCGGAAAACCCAACGCGATGATGTATTGCCGAAACACGGCTTTTTTGTTTCTACCTACTTTACCTTCCGCCGACATCACGGTCGCAATCCCGGTTAGTAAAATGTTTCTTTGCTGATCGTTGAGATTGCCAGCGACCGCCTTGATATAAGCAATCAATAGCTTTCTTGATAATTTCCCTGCAGGCATATCCTCGGGGTTAAGCTTAGCGAGGTCGTTAACAGCAATCCCCAGCCGCTGCATAATAGCGAGTATGGCATGTAATTTATTAGCATCAAAATTCCGATCTATACGCGCAACATCGACTAACACCTCGCGCAATAACAGCACAAAACTACCATGCAAGACTTTATCAACTTTAGCGACGACACGTCGTTGCAGCTTGCCGGACAAAAAAGCTTCCAGGGCAACAATAACTACCAATCCAGCCAAGATAGCCAGGCCCCAAAGCCACTGGCCGCCAACAGTGTCATCCCACGGCACCTGCAGCGGCGGCATGGGGTTTGGCAGCACCCCAGACTTTTGCAATGATTGAATGGTAGTTTCGTCCAAAGCCCAGTGTTGGCTTGAATTTTTGGCATAGACGGCATAACCGACCACGTCTGTTTTAGTCGGAACAAGCAAACAGTGATCCTGTAAATGAATACCAAATAGATACCCATCGGAAGCCCATTCGGCCGGCATACCCGTTGTTTTAACCTGTTGATCCGAGACTTTTAATTCACCCAAATCGTAAAAATGATCCTCAATACCAAAGCAAACGTGAACTCTTCTGGCTTCAGCCGGCGAACTAATCAATAACAACAAAAGAACACAGACCTTCAGCAGCATTGGTGTGTTTGAGGAGTTTCTGATCAATTTATCCATGCTAAATTTCGAGTCTAATTACAAGACTGAGCCCCAAATATATACAGACAAAACATTAAGACCATATCGCCGAGGCATCCGCGCCAGCAGTCAATCCACCACCGCATGTGCTTCGATACACTAGCCCCCAGCAAAACAGCTGATGTTCTGCGAAAAACCTCAATCCGCAGTTGCTATTGCAGATAATGCGGCAACTGACAGACATCCCCTGCCGACCACTTAACTAGGCTTTTTTGCGTTTGCCAAACGCCAGACCCAATAAAGAGCTACCAAACAACCAGGCCGCGCCGGGAACCGGTACGGGTTGTACGGAGCTTGGCGTGATTCTGAACTGGCTGACGATTTGTGGCGTGCGGTTGACGATGCCGCTCAAATCGTTGGCAATATCGCCGACGTTGTAGGCGGGAATGCCATAGGTGGTGACCAGCAGTTGTTGAGTGACCTGATCGATTTCAAACTCGGTCCAGCCAAAGGTGTGCGTGGCGACGTAATCGCCTTGCAGCAATTCGGCCTGGATTTTGCCGTCGGCGCTAGCCAGATTGGCATCCAAGCCCAGCGGGTCGTAACCCAGCGGCGTCAAAGCGCCATTGGTTACCGACTTGATGAAACTGTCCTTGGCGGCAATGCTGGGCAATGTGTCGTAGAAGGCTTTTTGTTGCGGCGTCAATAAACCTACCGCGGCCGCCAATTGCGCGACTGTTGGGCCAAACGGCGCGTCATAGGCTACGGAACCGGTGGTGATTTCGAAGGCGTTGGTGGCTTTTTGCTCACCGAACGGTGTGAGTTGATAAGTCAGGTTATTCACCAAAGTACCGTGAATGTCGGCCGACAGGAACACCACGTTATCGATTTTGTTGTCGTCGATAAACTTCAGGATTTCGGTACGTTCGGCGGCATAGCCTTCAAAGCGGTCGCCAGCGCCAACCACCCCCAGGTTTTGCATTGGCTCAGGGACGGCGATAAATTTCCAGGTGACGTCATTTTGCTCCGCTGACAGCAGATCGGCTTTCAGGTCGGCGATTTGCTGCTTGCCCAGCATGGTCCGGCTCGGGTCGAACGAGTTGGCCAAAAAGCCGCCAACCGAAGCTTGGCTTAAAGGATTCGCATCGGCTAGTTCTTTGTCGCGAAACGAGCGCGCATCCAACACCATCAAGGCCGCGTCATTGCCGAAAGTTTGGTTGCGGTACAGCTTGACTTCGCCGGCCGTGCGAATGTCGCCGGTGGCGCCATAGCTTTCGTTGCGAAGCGGATTATATTCCTGAAAAGCCTGGATGCCGTTGTTGTACAAGGTACTGTCATTGATCCGAGTGCCGGCCGGATCGGCATTGAAACGCGCGTCGGTGGCGACATCGGCGCCGCCGGCGAAGTCGTTGGTCACTTCGTGGTCGTCTATCGTGGCAAACACGGCGGTCGATTGGCGCAGATCGGCCAAGCCGTTCATGCCGCCCTTGGCGCTATACACTTCCGCGTGCTTGTTGCGGTAGTCGGCCAGGGATTGCGCTTGTTGTTGACCGGCGTTGGCGTTGGAGGCCACGTCGCCATAAATGGTATCGCCCATCGCCACGAAGAAATCCAGATTACGCTGGCTGGCGTTTTTCACGGCCGGATACGGCAGCAATTCACCGCGCCAATCGCCGGACACACCAAAGCGTAAGCCGGTGGTACTTCCCAGTGCCGCAGCAGTTTTAAACTGGCCACTTGCGAAATTGCCAACGCTATCGGTAGCGCGGTAGTAGTAGGTGGTATCAGCGGATAAGCCGGACACATCCCATTTGACCGGTGCGAGCGGGTCATTCACCGTTTTAAAGCTGGAGCCGACATTCTGAGTGAAAGCGCTGTCGGTCGCGTACTTGAAATATAAATCGCCGATGGTATCGGACCGGCCCCACAGTACAGCGGAAGTTTGGCTAACGTCGCCAGCGGCCACACCGTTGGGCAATGCCGCCTCAGCTTTACCGGCTAAAGCAACCAGCGTCGCGACGGCGGTTAATCGAACTACTTTGAATTTCATGAGGGTCTCCAAGGCTTTAAGACAAAAAACGTGAACGAGTCGGCAACGCCGGAGTCTAAAACCGTTCGGTGACAATTTGATGAATGGTGTGACGGCTCGATAACCTGGGGTGTTATCGATAACGGTAAACGAACTCGTGATGGACGAATCAACGGTAAATCTGCCCGAACCGCTTACCAAAACAATCGTGGATTTTTAGAGACTCCCATAAACCATTCGGGTTTCAACTATACTTACGATACAACGCCGAGAACGCAATACCGGGCGTGAGGCCCGCCCGTTTGCCCACCGGGACAGCGGAGAGCGGGGCGCTTGCAATTGCCAAGAATCAAACTCTAGAGGGTACAACCATGCTGGTGGACGAAGGCGAAAAAATCAAGGTTCTAGTCAGAGAGTTCTTTAAAAAAGGCCATAAATCCAGTAACAAGCTTTACGACGTGGACCTTGCCGGGCATGCCGTTCTAGTGAGTATGAGCGCTAAAGGCAAGACCCGATATCAGCAAGCGCGCGAGTCTGGCAAACACAGGCTCAACGGCAGCACATCGCACTTGGACTTGGCCGAGAAATTGGTCAAGATGACTATTGCGGATCGATCAGGCAACTGCGAAGAGATGGCAGTCTTGAGCGCTTATTACGCTAAGAAAATCTACAATATCAAGCGCGACTTACTCTATATCTGCTACGTTCACGACAAAGGCGACCACGCCTTTTGCCTGGTTTCCCAGGAAGCAATCCCCGATTCGGCGCAAGACTATGCTTCGATGGCCAATTTCACCAAACGCAAGATCGCCCAATCCTGGCTAGTCATCGACCCCTGGCTGAATACTGTTTGCTACGCATCCGACTACCTGACCAAAAGCGGCGAGAAACTTGAGAAATGGGCCTCGGAAGGCAAGCGCGTGGCTTGGATGAACGGCTCTCAAGGCCCCGGTTGGTACGTGCCAAACGGCGAATACAAGACCGAGTTCGGCAAAGCACCGGTGTTTTTGGACCCTTTCTAGCCGCCCGCTCCAACTGCAATAGCGGCCAATTGAATTGCGACGAAAGCGCAGGTTCAGCGAGCTATGGCAGCCCAATCGGCCAATCATCTCTCCGGCCATCATTGATCAAGTCTCGTCAAGTCGCCGGCTTGAACCAAATCAACAACCTTATTGAGCGGCATCACCGGTCCTAAATCGGTTTAATTGGGCGGCATGCGGCATGAAAGCGGCCATGAAATCTTCCGCCGATTCGAACAGAAAATGGCACATTGTGTCGACTGTCAGGATGCGGGAGCAGCTGCCGAGCCACTTTTGCCTTGGCGTAATCAACTGGTTCAGAGTTTGTTTAACAACTCCGCCCCGCCAATTTCGGTACGCCACTGTGCCGGCACATCGTCTTTCAACGCTACCCCCGAAAAACCCAGTTGCAGCGCCTGCTTGCTCAAATAAACCAGTTTGGCAGCCGCGGCGCTGTAGCTCAGGCCGGCGGGCGGGCGAATGTTGGAGATGCAGTTGCGTTCGGCGTCCGTGTTGCCGACTTGCGGGGCGTAGGTGAGGTAAATCCCCAGGCTGTCAGCGGCGCTTAGACCGGGCCGCTCGCCGACGATGATGACAGCCAGGCGCGCGTTCAATAATCCACCGATTTCGTCGGCCAAGGCCACCCGGCCATTGGGCACCAAACACACCGGCCCCAACCCCAGCTTGGCGGCCCGGTAAGCAGCAACGATGGCGCTGAGCAAGGGCAAGCCGTGCGCATCCAGTGCAGCGGATGACAAGCCATTGCTGACAATCAAAGCTACGTCGACTGCGGATTGTTTGCGCGCCGTCAGTTGTTCCCGGCTGGCCAGTGCCAGGCAACGCCCCCAATCGGGACGTTGCAGGTACTGGTCGCGGCTGGCGACCGGCGTGGCGAGTACCAGCGGCTCCAAATCCACAGTTTCTAAGCCTTTGGCAAATGCCGCCACATCCCAAACTTGATGCACCGCATCCCGCGCGGCCGCGTGGGCCAATTGAAACTCCAATAGCGCTGTCGTCGTCAGGCTGCAACCGGCGCGGCCTTGGGCAATTCTGGCCTGGGTAAATTGCCGTAAGCTAATCCACGGATCGTTCATCGTTAAACCCGCGGCAAGCCATGAAAGTTGGCCAGCAATGGTGTGGTGTTGCGCGCCTCGGCCAAGCGGTTTTGACCATCGAAAATACCCATGCGCTGCAACCAAGCCTCGAACTCCGGCGCCGGCCGCAAGCCCAATACTTGTCGTAGATACAAGGCATCGTGAAACGAGGTACTTTGGTACGCCAGCATCACGTCGTCGGCACCGGGTATGCCCATAACGAAGTTGCAGCCGGCCACACCCAACAGCGTCAGCAGGGTGTCCATATCGTTCTGATCGGCCTCGGCATGGTTGGTGTAACAAATATCGCAGCCCATCGGAAGACCCAGCAGCTTGCCGCAAAAGTGGTCTTCCAAACCGGCGCGGATGATTTGCTTACCATCGTATAAATACTCCGGGCCGATGAAGCCGACCACGGTATTGACCAGCAACGGATCAAACTCCCTGGCTACCGCATAAGCCCGCGCTTCGCAGGTTTGCGCATCGATACCGTGATGGGCATTGGCGGATAAGGCACTACCCTGCCCGGTTTCGAAATACATCAACTGCTGGCCGGCACTCGCACGGCCCAAATTTTCCGCCATGGCCTTCGCTTCGCGGAGCATTGCCAGATCGATACCGAAACTGCAATTGGCCGCTTCGGTACCGGCGATAGATTGAAACAGCAAATCCAGCGGGGCACCGCGCCGCATCAACTCCATGCTGGTGGTCACGTGGGACAGTACGCAAGACTGGGTTGGAATTTGATACTGAGCAATGATCTCGTCCAGCAAATTCAACAAGCTGTGGACGTTATGCAGATTGTCGGTGGCGGGATTGATGCCGATCACCGCATCCCCGCTACCGTAAAGCAAACCATCCAAAATACTTGCCGCAATGCCGCGCGGATCGTCGGTCGGATGATTGGGTTGCAGGCGAGTAGATAAGCGGCCCGGCAAGCCGATCGTGCTGCGAAAGCGGGTAACCACGCGGCAACGGCGCGCCACGGCAATCAAATCCTGGTTGCGCATGATTTTGCTGACCGCGGCCACCATTTCCGGCATCAGCCCGGCCGAGATTGCCGCCAAATCATTCTGCTCGGTTAACAGCCAATCGCGAAACTCGCCCACACTTAAACTCGCAATCGGCGCAAACGCTTGCGGATCATGGCGCTCCAGAATCAAGCGCGAGACTTCATCCAGTTCCGGCGCAATCAAAGGCTCTTCGATAAACCGCCTTAAGGGTACGTCGGCCAAAACTCGCTGAGCAACAGCCCGCTCCACTTCGGAATCCGCCGCCAAACCGGCCAACTCATCCGCTGCCCGGCGCGGCGTAGCCTTGGCCAGCAAGGTACGCAAATCGCGAAAATGAAAGCTTTTGCCGTGTGCGGTTGCGGAATATTTCATCAGTCGGGCAGCTTACGATGGGGTAAAACGCGAGAATACGACAAGTTTGTGACTATTATGTGACATAGCCGGTGGCGGACCTTTAGTTACCATCAAGTCATTTGCCTGCAATATTTGGCTCGTACCGTAGCGAGAATTCGCTGCCAATTCCAACGGCAAACGGCTGGCAACCCATAAACACGCAGAGGCGACGCCGATGACCACCCTATCCCTCAAGCAACTCAACCGTTCCATCTATTTCATTGCGTTGGCCCTGTCGCTAAGCCTGCGCTCCGCTACTTTAGCCGCCGAACCACTTAGCGCCGATGTGTTGATCGTCGGCGCCGGCCTGTCGGGTTTAAGTGCGGCCTATCATTTAAAGAAAGCCGGCAAAACCGCCGTGATTTTGGAAATGAGTCCGCGTGTTGGCGGCCGCATCCGCACCGCTGCTTATCCGGACGGCACGCATGCCGAAGTGGGTTTGGAAGAGTTTTGGGAAAATAACCCGGCTATCGAGATTTTCCGGGATTTGCATGTGCCGATGGAAACGGCTTACAGCAGTTTTTCCAGTTTTTATTACCAGGGCAAGCTGTATCCGTTTACGCAAAATACCAATCAGGAGTTTCTGGCATCGGTGTTGGATAGCGACGAATTGCAAGCCTATCAACGCTGGGACGCAAAAATGGCCGAGCTTTACCGGCAATTGGCTTTGCGGCCTTTGCCCGAGGCGATGCTGGCACTGCAAGAGATTTCCTTCGCCGACTGGATCGAAAACACCAGCGGCCTGTCGCCCAAGGCCCAAGAGCTGGTGCGCATTGAAACCGAACCGGAATACGCTACCTCCTGGCGAAAAATCAGCGCGCTGGACGGCATTGCCGAATGGCATTATTTTTCCGGCAATGGTCTGGCACCCCGCCATGTAGTCGGCGGCAATCAACGAGCCGCGCAAGCGCTGGCCGATTTTATCGGCCGGGACCGCATCCTGCTGAACCAGCAGGTCACCCACATCACAGCCACCGACAATAATGTGGAAGTGCTTACGTCCGACCAAAGCAGTCTGCGGCAAAAGCTATTCCGCGCCAAATACGTGATCACTGCCATTCCATTATTCCGGCTCAACGACATTCAGTTTGCTCCGCCGTTGAGCGCCGAGCGAAAGCAAGCTATCCAAACCCAATCGACCGGCGCCTACTTTACCGCGCACGTCACGGTAGATAAGGCCGCCAGCAGCTTCTGGACCCGCGACGGCGACAGCATCTTGCCGATTATGACCGACAGTCCTTTGGGGGTAATTTATGAGGGCGGATCAAAATCCAGCGCCGATGCGCTGTTGAATTTATTGGTTAGCGGTGCGGACGCGGAGCGGTTTAACTCGCGGATGAGCGATCCGGATCAGATTCGCGAAGCGTTGCTGGCGGCGTTTGACAAACAGTGGCCGGGCTTCCGGGAGTCGGTCAAACGCATGAATTTTTACCGTTACCATCCGCGCGCGATAGCATCATGGCCGGTCGGCCGGTCGCGCTTCGATAGCCTGTCTGAGTCGTTAAGAAAACCGCAGGGCCGCGTCTATTTTGCCGGAGATTTTACCGAGGACAGCCACTCCAACGGCGCCAGCCAATCGGCAATACGCGCGGTTAAGGACATTTTGCAAAAACGCGATTAACCTGCGTTTGGCAGTTTAGCGCCGGATGACATCCGCTACACATGCGGTCGGCAAATTGCCGACAGTTTCTGCACATGCCGCCACGCTGTTATACAATATGCAACAAAACCGTCACAATTAAGGTACACCATGTTCTCTCTACAAACCATCTTTGGCAAAGGCGATAAATTTTATGGATTGCTTGAAGCTAGTGCGGAATCGGCACACGCCTCGGCCAAAGCCTTGATAGAACTACTAAGCACACCCACCACCCAACAGTCATTAGAAAAATTTAAACAGGCGCGGCGCCGGGAAAAGAATTTATTCGGCCAAATCAGCGAAGAATTAGTCAATACCTTCGTGACCGTCCTGGACCGCGAGGATATCGAAGCCCTAAACGGCGCGCTGTATAAGATTCCGAAAGTCGTCGAAAAATTTGCCGAGCGTTATACGCTGGCATCGGAGCGGATCGGCGATGTCGATTTCAACAGCCGCGCTGTCATGCTGGAACAAGCCTGCCAAGTTTTGGAACAAATGGTTGGTCAACTGCGCAAAGGCATGGATTTGGACGAAGTCAAACGACTAAACGATCAACTGCAAACGATTGAAGCGGAAGCCGACGAACAGATACTTGAGCTGTATCGCGACGTCTACGCCAACGAAACCGATCCGATCCGTTATCTGGTAAAAACCAATTTGTTCGAAATCCTGGAAAAAGCCATTGACCGCTGTCGCGATGCCGGCAACGTGGTTTACCACATCGTATTAAAAAATTCTTAGTGGCTCCGTCATGCTGACATTGCTTTTGCTGGTCATTCTGGCGGCGCTGATATTCGAGTTCGTCAACGGTTTCCACGACACGGCCAACTCGATTGCCACGGTAGTCGCCACCAAAGTATTAACCCCCACCCAGGCGGTGATCCTGGCTGCCGTGACCAATCTGGTCGGCGCCTTATCCGGCACCGCGGTAGCCAAAACCATTTCCTCAGGACTGGTCGATACCGGCATGGTGACGATTACCTCCGAAGTGTTGATTTGCGCACTGACCGGAGCAATTATCTGGAATCTGATCACCTGGGCCTTGGGCTTGCCCTCTTCTTCCAGCCACGCCTTGATCGGCGGCTTATGCGGCGCGGCCCTGGCGGCGGGGCACAATAATCCCGATGTGTTGATATGGTCGAAAACCGCATTGGTGTGGACCGAAAACAAAGGCCTGCTCTGGAAAGTGGTGATTCCGATGATCAGCTCGCCGATTGCCGGCTTTACCTTGGGCATTTTGATCATGGGTTTGTTGATGGCGATCATCAGCGGCATGAATTCCGCCGGCGGTGTCATGGCGCAAATCTCGCGGCCGAGATGGATCAATGCGCTGTTCGGAAAAGCACAATTGCTATCGGCCGGTTATATGGGCTTTGCCCACGGCAGCAACGATGCACAAAAAACCATGGGCATCATTGCACTGGCCATTTTTGCGGCCAATAACGCCGGCACGCTCGATCAGTTGCCCAGTTGGGCGGAGTTCCTACGTCCGGACGGCGGCGAGAAGGACATCGACACCTGGATCGTCTTCAGTTGCGCCTTGATCATGGCGCTCGGCACGTCGGTGGGCGGCTGGCGGATTATCAAAACCCTTGGCCACAAAATGGTCAAGCTGCACCCAATCAACGGCTTCGCGGCGGAAACCAGCTCCGCCACCATTCTATTGGCCGCCGCACATTTCGGCATGCCGGTTTCCACTACGCATAGTATCTCCACTGCGATCATGGGTGTCGGTTTTGCCAAAAATCCCTATACCCTGAAACTTTCCGTGATCGAACGGATTGTTTGGGCTTGGGTTCTGACGATTCCCGCCGCCGGCGGCATAGCCTGGGGCATGGTGAGTTTATTGCCGCTGTTGCAGTAAGCCGCTAATTTGACTATCAGCTTCATCATTGACTATGCAAATTCCCAGGGTAATCTGTCTGGCGAGGGAAACTAATGTTGTAAAAACCTATGCTTGTAGCCCGTCCAAAAAATCGTTAGTTACCCCACTTAAGTAACAAGGCTTTTTCCTAAACGAAAGGTGGCTGAAATGATGAGAGAAATACTGGAAGTCGTAATGCTGTTGGGCTTGATGGGTGGCCTGTTTTTCGTTAAACACGAGTTCGAGAAAGACAAGCAGGAAAGACTAAGCAGCGGAAAACCCGAACCGAGAAAATGAGTTAAAGGCAAAAACGCTGCCAGGCAAGTTAAAGGCAGAGTTAATTCAAAAAATTATCAATGCCCAGCTTGCCTAACAGATACCGCGTTTTGCTAACGAGTTATCTGTGCTTAATCCGGATAATTGCAACGAATCCTCCCGGAATCCCAAGAAGCCACTCATCGATAAGACTGAGACTCATGGCGGAACTCGTTGAGTTGCCGTTCGTGGTAGTAAAGATCATCCCTAGCCCGGTCTCGGTTACGCCGCAGTTGACTTATATCGTTACGAATTCTGGCCCGGTCTTTGTCGTTTAACTTGTTATCCCCCAAGCTGATTTCTTTGGTGGAAAGTTCGTTATCTATCCTATCCAATTCGGCGCGTTCTCTATGTACAGCGTAAGCCGCTGCGTGGTAACGGCTGAATACACCATCAATCGATGGCGGGCAAACATGGCGGTAATCATGGCCTTGCAACCCCACTTCAAAAGCGTTATCGATACGACAGTATTCTCTTATACCCTGTTCGCGGCCAGCAAAATACTGCGAATCATTCACCGCCACACCGTATTCGGAGCATGCCTTTCGGTGTTCGCTCAACCGCTCACTCGCCTCTCCAGAACGGCCGTCTTGAACCCCTAAACCAAACCAATCACCCCGCTTGCAGTCTTGTTGGCTAAGCGTTGCACAGCCGGTAAAAAACACAACACATAAATACCCCGTTAAGCGCTTCACCATGATTTTGTCTTCCCAATAAAGATTCACCGCACCGCCAGAACAGCCGCAATGGCTTGAAGCCCCAGGTATCCTGAAACTGAACTGGAATCGCTGGAAATTATAGTCAACATTGAAAATTAGACGAACAGGTGTCGGCCCACGGCAAAATCGATTCAGGCCAAATGCCAATGACTACTACCGGGAAAGTTGGGATGGCTAAGCCAGTCAAAACCATAAACTGAAAGCCCTAAAGACCACGATTCAAGAACTGCAACACGCCATGGCCTCTACAGAATGCGGCAGAGGCTGTTCAGCGCGCTATTTAGAGATTACTTCCAACGGCGGTTGAATGTCCGACCGTAAATAGATAAGCGTAATCGATGGAGCGTGATCGTTACGACGCCGGATTCATCGCGATGGCAACCGAATCCAGGGTGCGTAAGATCTTCAAAAAAGACATGGTAACGTTTAAGTTGCAGCTCTGCCGTCATCGTATTTCCGAACCTATTGTGCTGTGAAGACGTAGCCACTATAGGCTTAAAAATAAAGGATTTTTTGATCTACAACAATCATTAGCGTAATCCTATACCTACGCGACAGCCAATCCAAAACCGCGCGCTTACTTCTGGCGTGAGCATGACCGATGAACTTAGAACTCAGAGAGAACGTTCTAATGAGAAGCCCAGTGCTGGCGAATAGTGTCCGCATGTGCCATCAAATCATTAAACGCTTGAACACAATCTCGATGGTAAGGATGTCTTTTGTTATTCACCGGGTGGCTCAGGTCTTCCATCAATTCGTTAACCACTTGTTCAATCTCCAAAAGCTCCATCGGCTTTTTGTTGAAAAATTCGCTCATTTTCCTGACTCATATTTTTATTTATTTGAAGCTTTAGCTTACAAATACCTTATGACATCAATGTGACAAAAAGCGAGTTCAACAGCATTTACAAGAATTCCTAGCACTTGAGCAAAATGCATAAGTCCTTCGTTCGATGTTACAAACCCAGGTTATTACCATGCACTCGGAACGACACAGCGTTAGATCATGGCTGTCAAATTCGCCATAGCCCGCGCGACTATCTCGCCTTGATGATTGATGTTGTCGATAATCTGCTGTACGGTGCGGGTATCAGTAACGGCTTTGGCATGCGGATTCACAGCTTTCAGGTCGAAAACGGCGGCGTCGATGTCGCTGGCTTTGGCCTGGGCTTCGCGGATGGCTTTTTCCTTGGTTTTAATCGCATCTTCCGCGGCGGCGATTTTGTTCTTGCCGGCTTTGTCGCGTTTTAATGCCTTCAAGGTTTCCCGTAACGGCAATAGTTCTTCGGTTAGCCGGTTAGCTTCGTCGATAAAGGGCTGTAGGTCTGCGCGGGCTTTGGCGCGGCGGGCGGCGAAATCGACCGTCCAGGAAAAATCGCTGTCGGCTTCCGGCGTGCCGTGTTTCGCCAGCAAACGGGCAAACGACGGGAATAGCTTGTCTTTATTTTCTTCCACCGCCAGCCAGTCGGCCGTCAGTGTGGACGGCAATTCGGCATCGCTCAATAGACCGCCGTGTCGATCAAAACCGAAATGCGCCAACGTCATCGGCGACTTTTTACCGACTTTGACTTGCGACAAATCGTAATACCAAATGCGCTCGGTTTTGCTGCCTTTGCGGAAAAACAGCAGGTTGGTTTTAACGCCCGCGCCAGCCGTCGAAAACACCCCACCCGGCAAACTAACGATGCACCACAAATCGCATTCATCCACCAATTTGCGTTTGGTTTCCACGAAGGCGCTTTCGTTGGTGCGAAACAGCAAACCCTCGTCCAGCACGATACCGCAGCGCCCGCCCGGCTTACCGTCCAGCGGCGCTTTCAATTCGTCCAGGATATGCTGCACAAACAACACTTGCGTGGAGCCGGTTTCAAAATCGTAGTTTTTCTGCGCGTCCGAGCCTTCCTTGCCGCCAAACGGCGGATTGGTCAGGATCACATCAAAGGTTGCCGGCGCTTGCTCGAATAAACCGTCGTAGGTTTGCTTGCCGGTCAGCGTGTTGCCGTGCCAGAGATTGGGCTGGTCTATGCCGTGCAGAATCAGATTGGCTAAGGCGATGGGAAATACCAGATTTTCCTTTTCCCGACCGAAAAACGTATCGTGCTTCAGCGTTTCCAACACCGTCGAGGCCGGCGACTGCCCTAGTTGATAGGCGATATGCTCGTAAGCCACCGCCAAAAAGCCGCCGGTGCCGCAACACGGGTCATACACCGTTTCGCCCGGCTGCGGATCGAGCACATTCACCATCGCCCGAATCACTTCGCGCGGCGTGAAGAACTGGCCGCCGTCCGAGTTCTTTTCGCCCATTTTCAGCAGCAAGTCTTCATAGACTTGCGACAGGGTAAAGAAATGGGTGTCGTCGATATGATCGATGTGGATTTCATGCACCTTATCGAAAATGTCGCACAGATTGGTTTCGCTATCCACGCGCACCTTTTCCACCGCCGTCATGATACGGCCAATCACGCGCTGCTTCGGGCTGGCGCCGGCGTTAGGCAGTTGAGTACGCGGATCGACATCCAGCCGATGCAGATGCGGCAGCAATTGGTTATTGATGAAATCGAACAGACTGCCTTCACCGGCTTCGAACAAGGCTTGCCGCTTCCAACCAAACCGATAACCTTCCGGCGTTTTCGGCGCATCCGGCTTCTCGGAATACGGTGCCGCCCAATCCTGCCAGCGATACGGCGCCCGCAAAGCCGGCGAATAATCGTTGCCCAAGGCTTCCGCTTGTTCCAGGGCTTTTTGCTCCTGGGCATCGAGAATGCGCAAAAACAGAATCCAGGTCAGTTCCGGCACATATTGCAAGGCGCTGGCGCAGTTGGAACGGCGCATCACGTCGCAAATGGCTTTGACGAAAGACGACAGAGATTGCGTGGAGGCGATGGCTTTGGGGGCTTTTGCGCGGCGTGCCGATTTAACTTTTTCAAGCATGTTTTTTCTCACCACAACGTCGCGACGGGATACTGGCTAATCAGACCATCGGCAGTCAAAATAACCAAATCATGTGCCATCGCTTGGCATATCAACATGCGATCAAAAGGATCGCGGTGCAAGGTTGGCAAGCGACTTAATTGGAAAACGGCCTTTTCATCCAGTGGCAAATAATCGATCAAATGGTCGCGGCATTGTTGGCGAACAAACGCTTCGGGTGCCAGAGGTAGTGGCAACTTTCCCAACTGATGCTTGACCAACACTTCCCAAATCGACACGCTACTTAACAACACCGTGTTATCAGGATCTTGAAACACGGTCTTGGCCTTTTCGCTCAATGCCGCGTCATCGCTGGCCAACCAGAGAAAAGCACAGGTATCCAATAAAACGTTCACTTAGCGCCCTTCAAATTCATCCAGCAAATCCGCTGGTAACGGTGCAAAAAAACTATCCGGCACTTTAAAACTGGCTTTGGCCAGGCCTATGGGACGTCGTTGTCCGGTAGCAGCAGGCTGCGATGCTTCTCGCTCCAAACCCAGGCGAAAGTAATGCACCAAATCGTAAATCTCGCCCAGCTTATCGCTGGGAATTTGTTTGATTTCTTCAATCAGCTGTTGTTGCAACATAATTTCTATCCTCATAGATTCAAATTACTCATTAGTATCGTCGGACTTGATCAGTTTCTTCCGCGCCGATTCAATTTGCTTAATACTTTTTCCCGGCGTAGGCAGTGCTTCCGGCATTGTCCCACCCAAATCTTTAATAGTCTGACGGACTTTTTTACCCACTTCCAAGTGCGTTTGGTTGGCCTGCCGTTTACCTTTGACTTGGTCGCGTTTCAGTTTTTCTTCGGTTTGGGTGGCGCGAAACAAGTTTGCGGCCAACTCGGTGCTACCCATGTGATCCAGAATTTTCTGGCTTTTTTTCAAACCTTTACGAGCGTGAATATCCTTGGCCGCGGCGGCCAGATGTTTGTTATGTAAAGCCAGCTCATTACGAATGGCCAAACGTTTTTCATCTTCGGAAAGCCGGGCGAACTGTTCGTCATCCGCCAATTCCTGCCGCCGAGTCTGCATGGCAAAATAAGTTTGGCCATTGGCAATCACCGGCTTGCTGGGGTCGCCGTTTTGCACCACCAGATAGCAGGCATAGCGTGATAAGCGTACATCCGCTACTTCCCGTTTTGCGCCAGAGCCGATTTCGACCATTGTGAGGACATCCTCAATATGGTCGGCAACGTCTTGCCCGCTATTCCTACAAGCTTCCTTGGCGCGTTCTAAAACCGGCAAGAAATGACGATATTGTGAATATTCCAACACAACAGCCAGTTGACGAGCATGCCAATACTCATTGCCGTCGTCATCCAAGTGACGAATGCTCTCGAAGGTTGCGTGGTGCTTTTCGGCGATATGTTTGGTGGTCATGACGATCTCCTTTCGTGATTAAAATCGAAGGCCTTAGCCAGCAACCGTTCAGGGATTTTGTTCAAGTCGTCGAGCTGTTGTTTAATGGCCGCCTTGACCGGTTGCAATTGTTTCAGCGCAGCGGATATTCGGACTTGCTCGGAATATGGTGGCAGTTGAATGAAGCCTTCTGCAAGGCGATTAAACAACATCCGTTCGCGTACCGCACCGCGCGCCAGCGAATTGATGCACTGCACACCGAAAGGCGAACGTAGCCAGTAATAAAACCAGCGGGAGTCGACTATTCCCGGCTTGCCCTGCAACGCCACGTAATCCGGGCTGGTGATGCCGGGCTGATCGTCGTCATCGACAAAGGCAATCGAGCCGATCAGGATACGCATTGGATTGTAAAACACGGTGCCGGAGAAAACCGGTTTATAACGTTGCGGTTGTTTACCCGGCGGCTCCTTGGCCGGGGCCAAGCCATCACGGGTTGCACCCAATACCGGGTAATCGGCCCAATGTTCACCAATGCCCTTTTTCACTTCATCCAGAACATCACCTAACAGGCATTCGCTAACATCGGAATGTTCTATGCTTTCGCGAATATAGGCATTGGCAAGTTTGATAATTTCTTGCTGTTGGATTTCTAAAGCCTGCCGCGCGGTTTCGACTTCGGCGAGTTGGGTTTTGAGATTGTTGGCGATTTTACTTTGTTGCGTTGCTAACAAATCAGGTATCCGTAAATCTTTTAGATCATTGATACTTAGATTTGATTGGGCAGCCCCTCCAGCTGTAAGCACGAGTTGTTTGGTAACGTCACTCATCAATAAGTACGGTAGCCAATCTTTCGCTTCTTGAGATTTACCCCTAACAATTGCCACACGTTGATTTACGTAAGCACCTTCTTCCTTATCTGTAACAACTCCAATTTTTCCGGTTGTTGCACCTGATAGTGCAATAAGCACATCGCGCGATTTAGCTATAAATTGCTCAGAAATAGGGTTGGCAACATGATCAAAAGTAGTTGCGTTAACCAAATTAATGGAGCCGCCTACTAAATCTGAAATTCGAATTACTTTTTTAATTCCTTTCCCAAACCACTTACTGTCAAATGCAAAACCTGAAATAACATCAGCTAAGTCGGATAATTTCATCAATGCCTTATTGCTCATACTCCAAACAACCTTCCCTTAGCCTGCAAGATCACCTCCACCGGTTTTCCCAGTTTTTTCAACGCCGCCAAACCACCCGCCTGCTGAATGTCCGGCACGTCCCACAGCGTCGGCGTTTCCAATGCTTCGGTGCCGCCCAGCGAAAATTGCTGACCAAAGCCGCGCAACACCATGGCGCTGTCGCTTGGCATGGCGTTGAACCAGGCTTGATTACTGTCGATATAAGCCTGGCCGCGTTGCGGTTGCTTCAAGGCTTGGGCGCGGTAGCCGTGGTGGGCGAAGATGTCGTAATAATCAAAATCCTGCATGTCTTCCAGTTCGCGCAGTACCTCCGGCGAGTAATGGTCGCCCAGCAGATGGTCTATCAATTGCCGGCGTTTTTTGGCTTCTATCCACAATTGCCGAAACTGGTTGAGGTCGTGCGCTTCGCTGACCACGCGCTGCAGGATTTCCCGACGGTATTCGTCGCTGGGGATTTGCACGTCGCGGCCATCGCGGCGGGTCAGAATGTAACGGCCTTGCGGGGTGACACTGACGTATTGGCCTTTGATCTCCGCTACCGAGGGTTGATGGCCTTGTCCTCCATCGCCATCATCACCGCCGTCATCCTCGTCATCTTCATCATCGCCGCCCGGCTTTTGCTTTTTGCCCGAGCTGTTCGCGGTGATGAAATCGGTGCCGAATAAGTCGGTGACGCCGGTGTAGTCGTAGAGCCAAAATTTGTATTTTTGGGTGTCTTCGTCGATGCGGGTGCCGCGTCCGACCATTTGGTAAAACAAGATGCTGGATTCCAGGTAGCGGAAGAACACCACGGCATTGAGGCGTTCGATGTCGACGCCGGTTGCCAGCAGATCGACCGTGCAGGCGATGAAAGCGCGTTCGCCGGAGCCGCGCATGGGCTGGATCAGGTCGCGGCCGCCTTTGTTGGTGCATTTAAAGGCGTACAGGTCTTTCGGGGTTTTGCCGTGCTGTTTGCACCATCGGCTGTACAGGTTGTTCATCTGTTGCACGACGCGATCAGCATGAATGTCGCGGGTGCAGAAAATAATCACTTTTTGTTCGGGGCCGCCGTGGCGGCAGAGCTGCTCGAACAAGTCTGCGCACATCGCAGGAGTGCGCAGCTCGATAAAGATTTCGTCGTCGAAGTCTTTGGCGGTGTAGAGGTCTTTTTTTAAATCCGTCTCGCAAATGGGTTTGCCGGTGCGAAGGTCGGTGGGTTTGAGGTCGAGTATTTGTTGCTTGGTATAGCTGATGTTGTCGATACTGGCCTGGCGTTTGACGATTTCGCAGGCGGCGAGGTAGCCGTCTTCTTGCGCTTGGATCAAGGTGTATTCGTAGACCGGTTCGCCGAAGTATTTGAGATTGTTGGCGGTGATAGCGGCATCGTCGGCGGTTTGCTGTTTGGATTCGCGTAACTGGCGCGGCGTGGCGGTCAAGCCGATTTGCACCGCGTTAGGATTACGCAGCAAGACTTCCGACCAACGGCCCCAGGCGGAGCGATGGCATTCGTCAATGATGATGACGCTGAAGGCATCGGGCGGATAGTGATCGGTTAAAAAACTGCTGGCGCCGGATTCTTCGTCATCCAAACCCAAGGTTTGATAGGTGGCGATATGCACGCGGGCGTTTTTGGCGGCGTTTTGTCCGCTGGCGGTTTCGACGATGCGGGCGCTATCGCCAAAGGCCGCTTTCAGTTTGTTATAGCCTTGGGTGCGCAGTTCGTCGCGGTCACACAAAAATAATGCAGGCTTGGTCAGGCGTTGGGCTTGTTGCAGGCGCCACAGCAAGTTGGCGGCAATCACCGTTTTACCGGCGCCGGTGGCCAGTGCCAGCAAAACACGACACGGCTTTTGTGCCCGTTCGCAATGCAGGATCTTCTCGAACACGGCGCGAATCGCGGCATCCTGGTAATAGCGGCTCTTGGGATAGGCTTTGCTGTCGGCGGTGAATAACAGCGCCGCTTCCGGTTTATGCAGGTCGATACCGGTGTCGTTGAGGTAGCGCTGGGTTAGCGCGGTGTGCGTTGGAAAGTGTTCTTTGAACACATGCGGCCCGGTTTGCAAGCCGGTAGTTTTATCAAACTCACCATAACGATGGCCGTTGGTGGCAAATACGTATTGCACATGAAAGCGACTACATTCCGCGTAGGCCTTGGCTTGCTGCATGCCTTGCAGCGGGTCGGCCTCTTCCTTTTTGGCTTCCAGCACACCGACGGGGAGCGGTTTGGTGGCATCGGGCGTTTGTACGCAAAGTAGATAATCAGTGCGACCGCCGCCGGGGCGTCTTCGGCCTTTGTGGCCGATGGCTTCCACCGGTGCAGGTGTTTCCAATTTTAGCTTGCCGGCGTCGTCGTAGCCTTTATCGCGCAGAACGGGATCGATCAACCAATAACGGGTTTCAGCTTCGTTGTAGCTCATTTTTGGTGACTTTCCCTATCTTAGAATTAATTGGAAACGGCGTCCGATGGGTAATAGTCTATCAAACCCATTAAAAAATCCTTGCCCTGGATTTTATCAGTAGGTCGATTTCACGTTGAATGGGTTGCTGATCTGATTCCAAACCGAATTTGGATATTCGAATCAGATAGACAGAACTGGATGAAGCTAGACGCCCCTCGGATCAGCGGAGGTCCGGAGCGGGCAAAAAAAAAGCCCCACATTTACATGTGAGGCCTTAATTATTTGGCTCCCCCGGACGGGCTCGAACCGCCGACCTAGTGATTAACAGTCGCTAAAGACCATGTTACCACGTATTTCTGCAGGTTGCAGAACATTCCTAAATGCCCGATTATATTGAACTTTATAACATCTTCCGTTTATGGTTGTTTCATTCTGTGACCTTATGTTGCGGAATTCAAGTGACCACAAAGTGACCACGAAATTATGTTTACTGACAAATCGATCAAAGGACTTAAGGCAAAACCGTCGGCATATAGACTTTATGAAAAAGGGCCCGATAAAGGCTTGGGCGTCAAAGTGACGCCAGCTGGAAGCGTAACCTTTTTTATTCAGTATGCAGGTCCAGATGGTAAACAAAAATTCGCAAACCTGGGCCGGTATCCATCGATTAGTCTATCTGAGGCAAGAGATAAGTGTCGTGAACTGAGACGGGAGATCGATCGCGGAGTTGACCCACAATCCCGCATTGAGCTGAGACTTGGCAGCGTAGCTGATTTGTTTGATTACTACATCAAGCACATGGTTGATTCAGGAAAGCGAACTTTTGAAAAAGTCGAGGCCGATCTTCATTACAACTGTAAAGACATTTTGGACTTACAAGCTAAAGACGTAACTCCAGCCCATATAAGGAAAATACTTTACACCATTATTTCGCGAGGCTCGAATGTTCAGGCTAATCGGATTCGGTCCTACTTAAGAAGAGCATTTGAATTAGGCGTTTATCATGATAACGACCCCAAAAACCTATCAAATGATTTTACCTTTCAAATACAAGCCAACCCTGTTGATGCAATTCCAAAAGATACCAATGCCGAAGTTGCTGGAGAAAGAGCATTATCATTTGCCGAAATCAAAGTGCTTTGGAACGAAACATGCCTTCATGAGCAATTCCATCTAGCTACAAAATTACTACTCCTATATGGCTGCCGTTCTTGGGAACTCTGCGGCGCAATGAAACATGAGTTTGATTTTGAAGCCATGATTTGGAGCGCCCCGCCAGAACGCGTGAAAAACGAACGCTGGCTGATATTGCCTATTACTCCGTTGGCTAAAAAATTACTTAATGAATTATGGCCATATTCTGGAAACTCTGACTATCTTTTTCCAAGCCGATATAATGAAGAAAAACCGATACACAAAACATCTTTGGCGCACGCAATAACTCGAATAAACAGCATAGATACTTTTACACCGAGAGATTTAAGAAGAACAGTAAAAACTCGTATGGGAGAAATTGGCATAGAAAAAAGCATTAGAGATAGGATACAAAATCATGCTCTAAATGACGTAAGCTCAAAACATTATGATAGATATGATTATCTACAAGAAAAACGAAGCGCTTTATTAAAATGGGAAAATCACTTAATCGAGTTGAATGCTCATAAAAATACGTTCAGTTGATTTTTATTAGATCAACAATAAATTAGCCATTAATTATTTTTTGATTTAATTCAATCAATGAGTTTTATTCCTTTTTCCTGCCATACCGAAAACTCCAGAGGACGCAAGCCGAAACGGATAGCATTTCCTGCATGTAACGTTTTGAGTTCGTTTTGTATCAAAATAATGAATTTCTGCTTGTCTTCCTGGGACACAGAATTTGGAATGCCTGCCGAGATTGATGCTGCATCTGTCGCCAGTCCATCCCGGACAATGGCTCTTATAACCTCGGCCAGTTCGTTTCGGTAACGTAATCTAACGATGTCCGGCGGCACGAGCTGCTGTTGCACGGCGACGTATTGCTGACAGGAACGCTCGTAAGCCCAAATATAGACATCTCTCAACAATTCAATTCGATTCAGCTCATAGACACCGAGGACCGCGTCCACGTAAGCCTGTTGAGGCACATCGATAAAGGACAGTGGACAAAGATTGTGTTGAATCAGCGGGATATTGGCCGCCAACCGCGAAACCCGTTTGTTGACGTCTTCGAAAGGCTGCAAGTAGGGCAAATGCACCATCAGGAAAAACGATTGTTCAAACGGATCGGCGATTTCCGCCGCCATGGTCATGACAATCCCGAACAACTCTTCAATCCGTTGCGGCATCGCAATAGGCAAATATACACTACCCCCAATATCGACCGCCCGATTACGCAGGCGACCACAACTCATCGGGTCCGCCAACAAACCATCCGATAAAAAAGCATGTAAGGCAACAATGGTTTCGGCCGTAACGCCGGCATGCTCGGTATCCCGTACCAAATATTCAATGGCCGACTTGTGATTGAGGATCATCTGGGTTTCCATAACATCCTTGCCTTCAGCCGCCTGACCGAACTCAATCAAGCGTTCAGTATCCAGTCGACTGTAGGTATTGCCTTCCAAGCGGGACGAAGCCCAAGAAAGGTCGATGAGCAGGCGATTCAGAATGTCACGGGCAAACGTTCCTGCCGGGGTTTGCTCAGACGGCGACCTGCCCAAGGTATGTAATTGTTCGCGTAAACCAGCTGATAAGTAATAGGTGTGGTTTGGATAGTACTGCCCCAGGAAATCCGGTTGGTAGCTGACGGGAGGCCTTTGAGTTCGTGGTTGACGAATAAAGAACTTGATCTCTTCGCCTTCAAGCGAAATGGGAATGTAAACTTCGTCAACGCCATGCCGGTTTGAGTCATCCACACCATCAACTGTGGCGATACCCGTACCAGGCTTTACGACTTTATACTTCAGTGCTCGTCCATCGCCTTCGCTAACAATGCGACGCTCTGCCACCAATGTGGCCAATCGACGTTGTAAAGTGCGGCCCTTAATTTCGAAATCTAGCCATTGCGCAATGTCTTTCGCGCCAATACCTTCGGGATATTGAGCAATCAGCTTTTCGATTCGTTCCAGCTCTTCTGATGGGACTATTTTTGGCATGATTTAATTTTTGGTGTCGCGATTAGTTTTAATGCGCCATTTAATATGTCATTAAACCAAAAATCGCGCCATAAAAACATCCTGGTTGCACATTTAAACTTAATCCAACTTCAGTCCGCTCCAGTCATCACGCTCCGTACCGACCGCAAGATCAAGCAAGGCCAAATTCAGAGGACCAGCGAAAAACCGCGAAAAGAGCGGTTTTTCGAGCGTATAGAATTTTTGGCAACGTCGTAAACTCGCATCAAAACCATTACGGCGAGCTTGCGATGTGCAATATTCCTTCAAAAAATCTTAAGCTTCAGTTTCCATTTCAAAATGTTGTTAAGCATTTTCGGATTGGCATGATTGTCGGCTTTTGCATCATCAGCCAACCCATGGAATCAATGGCTAATGGAGCCATTCAAATAAACAGCAGCAACCAACAGTCTCCTGGTTCAAAAACCACATTACGGAACACGCTGTGGGGCCAAGTTGCTCGGAGACATGGCATTGACCCCTACATTCTCTATGCCGTTGCGCTCACCGAATCGCGAAAAAACGATGACCAGAATAAAGTCATACCCTCGCCCTGGGCCATCAATAACGCTGGCAACGCCTATATTCCTGGCAGCCAGCAGGAAGCCGAAGCATTGCTCAATCAATTGATGGATCAAGGTAAACGCAATATCGACGTTGGCATGATGCAAGTCAATCTTCGGTGGCATGGCCACCGTGTTGCGAAACCAGAGCAACTCTTGATACCAAGCACCAATCTCGAAATCGGTGCAAGTGTACGCGTCAACAACTGATACTCCGTTTCGTCTGGCACATACAACGATTCGACTTTTTTACTGGGATAAAGGCTGCCTTGGGAAGACAACCAAGCATCAAGCGTTGGCTTGGTATAGAGGGCAGAGGCAACGGGCTCGTTTTGTGGGTAATCCTCCGACAGCAGTACTGCCTTAGCAATGTCCCAGCCGTCTTCGCGCATCAGATCCAACGGCGGGCAGTCGGGGAGCGCCGACAAGGCGAAAATATGCCGGCCGGTTTTTTGATCTAGGCCCAACTCGTCGCGATCTAAGCCCAGCAATTCGACAAGACAATCAGTTTCGGCTTCACGTTTCCGCCACCACGTGGACTTACCGCGATCCAGTTCGCTTATCTTGGCGGCCAACGAACGTTTCGTAATGCCATTTTCCTCATTTGGCCCTTTGAATACGTCCGGCCATTTCTCTTGCAGCTTGGAGGCGATCTTGTCGAAGGATGTGAACTCCTCGGACTCCCCGAACTTCTTGGATGATGTGATTGGTTTGCTCACGATAGCTCCGCCATGATTGGAATGATGGCTATTGTATGCATTTTTTATATCTATGCAACTGTATTGCAATCGTTGCAATTAATCGCATTGAGTTGCAAATTTATTCACATCGGTTTATCGTGCAGACCAATCGCTGAACAAAAGGCGCAGCCAGAGTTTCATCCACTAACTCCAACGACAATGCAAAGGTTCGCAAACATATGAAGACATCGATCCCTGACAAAGAGCTGCGTCAACTTTTGCGTAAGTATGCGCGGTTGACCATTTCGCGGACGAAACGGCATATTCGACTTGGCAACCCCGACACGGGCCGATTCGTTATTGCCCCCACTTCCGGAAGCGACTGGCGAGGACTTAAAAATTTGGAGCGTGATATCCGCCGACTTTACGCCGGCGTTTGATATCAATTTTCGTATTACATTTAGATGCTTTTCTACCTCCAAAAAGTATCTAAATCATTAATCATGGGGGGGGAATTACAATTTGGGGTAATTTATGATCAGACAGGATGGCGTGCCTGTTACTTATACAGCATCTGCAACACATATCCGAAAACAGCGCTTTTATCGCAGCACTGAGCCAGCGCTTGAGAGTGCCCAGAACAGTGCTTTAATCGATAACAATGACCAATCGGTTGTAACCTCACAATTACAAACAACGATGTTAGCAAATGAATATCAACAGCTAGTATTGAGGCGACAAAGAGACGATATACTGCGACAAGCTGAAATTCAGCGATTACAGCATGAAAATCAAATGCTTGAACTTCGGCAACAAGCTGAGCTTCAGCGATTACAGCATGAAAATCGAATGCGTGAATTTCAGCTAGAGATCGCCAGATTAAAACGAGATATTCCAAACTCTGAATCAAGAAGAACGGTAGCAGAACACAGACCTAGAAACCAGGATCGTGACGCGTATTATATCCCGCGTTCTCAATCACACGAAGCCGATAAACTTAAGGCGAGCTATGATTTCAAAAACCAAAAAGCCTCAGCAGAAGCCAGCGGTAATATAGCGTGGTTCTTGGGGATTGGGCTATTGGCGTTCGCGGGTGTTGCATATTCTCGAAATAAATGACCGGAGAATAGTCGCATTAACGCGATAAGGTGCGCCAAATAGATGCGCCTTGCTTCGTACGGCACCTATCGAGCTTCGTCTGCGGTTAATTCGAGCTGGAATTAACGATAAATGCGATGCCGACCGTTTTCATATGAGAGCCGTTACATTTAGTTGGGAGATATACCGAAATTGCTTAATTACTTTTATCTACACAGAAAAAGGTTATCGCATGGCAAGTGGTTTTTACAAAAATCGTCACAATGTAGGTCAACCCATTCCTGTAGGACAACTGCACCGAGGAATGCTGATTCACTTAAGTCATACAAATTTTGCGTGTGTTTGGAGAATAATCTCAATAGAACCAATTAATTCAAAAGGCGAAGTGTGGCTTAGACAAGCGGGTATCGATGCATACGCTGAGGCATAGCTTTGCAACCCACTTGCTGGAGCAGAAGGTCGACATCCGGGTGATACAGGTATTGCTCGGTCACAAGAAGCTGGAGACCACGGCATTATATGCGCAGGTGGCCACCGATATTCTGCGGGAGGTGGTCAGTCCGATCGAGACTTTGCCGTCAATGTAGTCGAGTACGCCCGTGGGGCGCCCCGCGCTCGAGGTGGCGGATATTTTCCGCGCCCACGGATCGGCTTGGCGGGAGGCTCAGCATGGCCACTTGAGCCTGGGCCAACTGAAAGTCATGTCCGCCATCGAACAGTGTCGTACCGCGACATTGGGTGGTCATGTGCTGTGTTGCCCGGCCTGCCAGCATCAAGATATCGCCTACAACTCGTGCCGTAACCGACATTGCCCGAAGTGCCAGGCCAGCGCGGCCAAACGCTGGCTCGAAGCCCGCCAGGCCGATCTGTTGCCGGTCGAGTATTACCACGTGGTGTTTACCTTGCCGGCGCCGATCAGCGCCATCGCTTATTACAACAAAGCGGTGATCTATGGCTTGCTGTTTGAGATCGCGGCGGAAACCTTACGCACCATTGCCGCCGATCCGAAACATCTGGGCGCGCAGATCGGCGCCACTCTGGTATTGCATACCTGGGGTTCGGCCTTAACCCATCATCCGCACGTGCACGGCATCGTACCCGGCGGCGGGTTGTCGCTGGACAGTGAGCGCTGGATTAACTGCAAGCGCGGCTTCTTTTTATCGGTAAGAGTGCTGTCACGGCTGTTTCGACGCCGGTTTCTCGAAGAACTGAGCAAAGCACATGCGGCAGGACAATTGCAGTTCTTCGGTGAGTACGCCCATCTGACTGACGTGGCGGTCTTTGCCGGCTGGCTCAAGCCGCTACGCAAATGCGAATGGGTGGTTTATGCCAAACGCCCGTTTGCCGGTCCCGAAGCCGTCTTAGCCTATCTGTCGCGCTACACCCATCGGGTGGCCATTGCCAATTCACGACTGCTGACCATGGACGAACGCGGCATCACCTTCCGCTGGAAAGACTACCGGACCAAAGGCAAGACGCGGCATAAAACCATGACCCTCAGCCCGGATGAGTTCATCCGGCGATTTTTGCTGCATGTCCTGCCCAGTGGCTTTCACCGCATTCGCCATGTTGGCTTGCTGGCCAATGGCGGGCGTCGCAATCATCTGGCCCAGGTACGTGAACGGCTAAAAGCGGCGCCTGCTCAAGTGGACTCTAAGAATCCTATGGCTGAGGCGCCCGAAAACACAACTCCGCCAACCTTCGTCTGCCCGGATTGCGGGGCGGCAATGATGATCATTGAAATCTTGGCGCGCAAGCCGTTGATTCGGGCACCACCTCCACTGGGAGGCGTACCATGATGACACCCACTTGGCGAATGCGAAACACGACATCCTTACTTCGTCGGTTTTTGCCAACCTCGGGACCGCTTGGCCTGCTTGCGGAAAAACCTAAGTTCACCCTCAGTGTGTACGCTAAAAATTGCCCACTTTGGAGTAAAGTCGGGACATTTGCTCGACTTAGGCTTACGACTCCTGGGACTTTTAACCGCATCAGCGACCCAGCCCCTCCTCAAATCCCCATAGACTGTTACCCAATCTAACTCTCCACTGCGTGGCCCGCGGTTTCCTCCCTCGGGGCTTGTCCGACGCCTGCCCTCGGCGGCATTCGCAGCGGCATCGTCATGCGGTGAAGGGCAGGCATCCGACAACCCTTAACATTATGCGACATTCAGGAAACTGAAAAACACTGCTCGCCATAGACAGGTTTAGGTTGCGAAACTGACTGAGATGTTCGTATCCAGGTCAGTAAATATGTGGACTTGATTTTACAACCAGCCCCCGGATCAACCAAGTATCAGTACTCCACCGAGAACAGATGGGATTTTTATTGATTGTTGCTGCAGGTTCGAGAAAGTAATTATTCTATTAAGATTTAAGTACTCGTACATTAATAACCCTGCAAAATGGTGGTCAGCTTCCGCAAGCGAACTACAGCAATACCTGTGCAACATTAGAAGTGATATAAGGTATAGGCAAAGCGATATTCATATCTTCATCTAAAAACACCTGGATAATTTTGTATGAGTACTTATGCGATATAAGATTAAAGCATATCAATTTTTGTTTTTTTCGATATCTGGATTAATAGCTATATAATTTCTTGCGAGTTTTTTTTCTATTAAAAATGAATGCAGAGATTCTGGGGTGAATAAATCATCTTGGCTCTTTGCTTCACCAGGATATGCTATTAATACCATATTTTTGTATATTTTCAAAAATAATGACGACTCGTTATCTTTATTTTTGGTTAAATGTCTGCTTTCAATGCTAGAGTCAAATATCAATTTCATGACCCTTGTTGTACAATTGTTATAAAAGATATTAAAATACGTATGCTTGTTATCTTTTATTGCGTATTCTATTGCCTCAATAATTCGCTCTTCATTTATTAATTCTAGATTAAGTTTATCGAGACTCAAGGCTCTATTGTTTGCCATATATTCATATAGGCTATTTAACCCATCTCTACGTCTAGGAATTAACTCAATTCGGGATATAAAGTATCGAAGCCCAATCCATATCGTTGGATCGCCAACCATATAATCAAAGACATAGGGAGGATTATTTGTCTTTACTACTGCAAGCGCGGTATGGCCCAGTTTTTCATAAATGCTCTCGCCAGACCCTATAGTGATAATATAAACCCCAGGAGGCAATGTGTTAATGTGATTATTGCCACCACACACCCCATATGTTTGATGAAGGTAAAACAGGATTGCAATGAAAAAATTAAATGTTTTGCTCAATGTTTTATATAATCAATCGCTTTGGGATGCTCAGCAGCATTATTGCACGTATGATTTTCTTTAAAATTAGCGAGACTTATTTTATCTATGTACAATTTTTGGTCGTATGCTGTTTGCCAAAAACAAATCTTGTGCAGAGTGCTATTGATAGTGTTATTGTAATCTAAAATGCAAGAATTTATGCTGTCAACGCACTCTTTTATTGGATTTTCTAACAGGCAATTATTTCCGTTACTTATTGCCCAATTCGAGAATTCATTAATTTTTTTCTGATATTCGTTTGTAATATCTTTCAGCGAGCAACTTATTTGCACAGAAGCAGATAGTAATTCTATAGATCCCGATTTCTCATTAATACTTTGTGGAATGCTCAATGTAGGAATATCTAAGGGAGGATTCTGACTGCATGATACAGATATAATAATTATAGCTACACCTGTAATTCTATTATTTTTCATTTTCATTCACCTTGAAAAGTATCCAATATGCAAGTCAAGAACAATATCTTCTAATTCTGACAAATGCTCATTAGTTCTACTGACTGGTGAAAATGATAAATCCCATTCGCCTATTGGCGATGCGTTATGTAATGACATAATGCCAACTACATCCGGTTCACGTACAGAATCTCTAGTTTGTATTCTTCCGATTCTGATAGGACTTATATGAGATTGCGTTAAATTAACTCTCTTACCTGATGGTGTCGTATGTCTGGCTTGACGAGGAGGAAGTATTCTGGCAAGCCAAATATCATCTTTTTTTCCACCAATCACAGAACAACTAATTCCCTTAAGTCTAATACAATGTTGTTCAGGAAAATGATCTTCCTCTAATTCAAAACTCCAGTTACCGGAAGCTAAAGTTTGTTTCCATGACTCTTCTGCAAATAACGAACGAATTGATAAGCTGAAAATATAACTCTGCTCCCTCTGCATCAAGGCTTCATACCATGTTTGAGCGTTTCTAACCCAAATTAAAGCTTCATCAAATAATCCTACTTTAGCCCCATTTACATTATCCCCACTGCGAGCAGAAGAGATAACTGATTTTAATTGCCTTGGGATGTTTATTGGGAAATCGAATAAATCACACAATCCTTGATTAGCACTATCAATTCTAATTACTGCATCACTTAGATTTCTGTTGAATCTATCTTGAATAGGCAGCATTTGTTCTACAAAATTAAGGGCTCCTCCTTTTTCAGTAGCTGCTTGTAGTTTTATCTGAGCAAGGTTTCTAGCAATCTGTGTGCGTTGGGATCTGAATTCTTTATCTTTTAATTCCCAATTTTCTTTTTTTATTTTTGCTTTGAGTCGGGCTTCCGCGGCCAAATTTTGGAACTCCTGCTGGTCACTTTGAAGAGCAAGTTGAATTTGACTGGCTAAATGGTGCGGTATTCCCTGGTCAAACGCAATATCCTTCATGTGTTCAAAGGTAGGCTTAGCATCAAAACCATTGCCGCTATGAGTTAGGTCGTTACCTACATTAGGCTCTGCATTGTGTGGCAATGCTCCAAGCCATGCTGAAAACTGGGATAGTGTAAGTTGTTTATTAATTTGTTCTAGACTTTGATATTGCTTTAATAGATTATCCAAATTTTCATAAGCAGCTTTTGATAAAGACGCAGTTATTTCTTCCGAAACTCTATCTGATATAGCTAACTCACTTGATACATCATAAAATCCAGCTGCCTCCTCAGCTCGGTGAATTTCATCTAATTTCAAATAATGTAGCATCTCTAAGCCAAGGTTTGCAGCAAGTGATGCTTTTTCCTGCCATATTGATAGCTCGTTTAATCCTTTATCGATGTCCTGACCAGCTGTGGATAATAATACTTCAATATGAAATCGGTTGAATGGTAGAGGCCATTCATTCGGAATAAATGAAAATTGTGAATCTATCTTTGAAAATCTATCTAATAACCTTTCAGGTTTTATTTTATCATTAAGCTCAAGTCCGAAGTACGCTCTAAGTTGCCTATCCTTCGTTGGGTCACGGCCGAAGTCAATCTTATTTCCTGAATCTTTCTCGATTTCTGAAGTTTTTTCATTTACTGTTGGCGAAATTGGTTTTTTTCTCTTACTAGCGAGGTCTTCGCCAAGTTGTTTTGGTACAAAACTATTTCTGCTACCATTCGTTGGTTTTGGTTTTCCCTCTGGTCTGTCAAATGCACTTGCTGTACTTGATGCAGCTAAAAGAGCCGCACCAGCAAGTAATAACTCTCTTCTTTCTAATCGTTTCACATCGTCGTTATTTTCGTCCATTAGCACACCTATTTATTATCTTTATTTTGCCACCAAGGTTTGAATTCACTAAGTGGATTAGAATTGCTATTGTCTCCATAAGAACTTAAATCATTTAAAAGGGCCGACTTACCTTTTGGCACATCCATGTGAAAGTGAGGAGCACCCCAAACTTTCTGTTTAGGTGGACGGGTTCTTTCATCCCTTACTCTAATACCCAGGCTAATTGCTTCATTTTTAAAATCCATCAGAGCTTGATTAGGTATGTTGACTCTTCCCTTTGTTACATGACCTTTTTTATCTTGCACGTCAGCCATGTGCCACACTCGAATATCAATCGCTCTTCCGACATAATGTAAAGAATTCGGATTATGACCAGTCTGTTCATATCCTCCTGTAACCGTAAAACCTCGACGCCACGCAAAAAATGACAAATTTATATTCGTCATTTCTAAATAAGGAATTCGTAATTTTGGTTTATTTGTATATTGATTCTCGCTATTGTTATCACCAAATTGAAAAAATCGGCCATTAAAGCCAAAACTTCCAAGTGGATTTACATCTTTTGTTAAAGATAAGGTGTTAGTAAATGACCTAATTTCATTTGCTGTCGCGTCAAAAAAAACATTGCGAGCTACCACCGGGTCAATTCGGCCATTTAATGAAATTTCTGCCTTAGTAGCACCATTACTGACGGTTGCAGATTGTTCTTTTAAAACAAAATTGTGGGCTTCATTAATTTGATTTGAAGGGTTCTTAAGCTGTTCGAGCGGAAGTAATATATCTCGTAAAAGCTGCGCCAGCAGGACCTCTCTGGTTATCTCTGTAATTCTTGGGGCAGTACCAGGTATAGTTGGTACCTTTGGTATTTCAATTGGGCCAGGTGGTGGTGGAGGATACTCCTCAGCTGGAGGAAATTGAGGAGTGGTATTGCTATCATCCGCCATTACGTTATCCTCAGCATGAGATTAAAATAAAATTGAGATACCAACTTATTCCTGACCGAGTATAGTTGATTGTTAAAAGCTCGTAAACACAAGAACATTTGAATTTTTCACCCCCTTAGTGTTCAAAGTTTTGCTGAGCAGACTAGACAAATCTTTGATAGTCAAGGCTTATTTACTGCGCCAAGATATTTTTTCCGATAGGGCACACAGGTTTAATTCATATCCAGATGAATGAGTCGAAGTGACTCAAAGTGAGTACGCTGCAAGTCATTCGTCTTACGCTTACCCCATGTGGATTTTGTCAGAAATTAGATGTTGTAGCTTGGCTATTCTCGCTGGTCAAAATTGCTTCTTTACGAACCTCCTTTTTATGCTTTCCCCCAATGGCGGAGAACTAATTGCCAATTCAAATCGGATAATGTGGTTCGGTAGTTCTTCGCCGAAAAAGGACGTCGCAATTTCTGGCAACTGGCGGGTCAGCTTGACCAACCGACTGACGAAACTATTATCTATTTTTTCGTGATCATCAATTTTCCTGAATGAAATGTCGGCTAAATGAATTATTGCAGACATAGCTTCCTAACATTTGCGAGCGGCAGGAGTGGGTCGTTGTTGCACTTTCAAAAAATTAACGATCAACCAGTAGTCGCCCGCAACGCGTGATTCGATCGAAACTAAACACATGCTCTCTAGGGCTTTCATAACACCGTCCCACCAACCTTCGTCGATAATCCGGTTCGCCTTTTTCAAGATAAACGGTGGCACCACAAATTGGGCATACCGCTGAATACCGAACTAACCGCACCACTCGTAAATCCCCGTCACGCAGCAACTCGAACTGAGCTGATTGCTCATGAATTTTTATGAACAATTCATGCGCCAAAACAATTCGATCATCGAACAACAATATCCAAGGCTTGATGATAGTTACCCAAGCACCATAAGGAATGACGAAAACACTAATCAGTAATGTCAAATCGCGCGTTGTCACAGACCTGTGTACCGATAACGATAGCCATCCCGCATAGGCAATTAACACAGCGAGTCCGCCTATTGTCAGCAACCACCCCAATACAACCCATACATGCCACCGACGCAATTCGATTTGTCCGCTCCGAAACAACCACCTCACTATCCAACTAGGTTGTACCTCACCCAATTCAGTCATCTGATAGTTGGCTTTCAACTCCGCTACGATGCTGTTGTCTACCCGATCCTCATCGATAGCGCTATCATCTTCCATGACTTCTGGTACCCGCTCGGCTTTGATATAAAACGTCGTGAGCTTTCCTGGACCGCCCTTAGTACTTTTTCGTTCCGGTTTCGGGTAATGCGGCAGCCCGCGTTTACGAGCAAACTCTACAATTTGCCCCTCGCGAGTTTCGCAATATTTTTTCAGTGAACCCGGCCAATCAATCCACTTTTTCGGATCTGCACTTCCTATCGAGTCTCCAACTGCAGCGACGATTTCTTCAGCTGTGAACCGTCGCTTCGACTCATCGAAATCCGCTTTCTTTAAGGATTCATCAGCTAACGCACGCAATATGCGGTGGCCTTTTTCATCGCTTGGCTCGCTATCCAACCAATCGATCAAGCATTGAATTACCTCGCGCATAAACCACCCCAAACCAGGTAACCGGTAGTTGCAGTCTGGTTTGCGCTTTGTCGATTCATAACAATTCAAGCTTTGGGTAATACCGAAATGATTTTTAACTATCTGAATTTTATTGGTGTACCAGAAAAAGCACCTTCCGCAACAGCAAGCAACGCTGGAAGCCGGAACGAGAGTATAAGAGTTTCGGAATCATTCAATGGATTCATGTACTCGTTTTACGTTTCCGCATTGATCTGGCGGTCCAGTTCGGAAAAAAGAACGCTACGACCATTAATCATTAACTGCTGCAATAAAATGCCATCAAGGCTTCCAGAGGTTTGTGACCCAAAACAGGTCACCTTGCGAACGGGACATTTGTGCTTTGACCTCCTAGCATATCGACAACAGCCATTAATCAACTAAGAGGCGTCTATGTCAACACTGGATGAAGATCTTGCCCGGTTAAATTTCGAATATCTCATGCTAGCCCGGGAATGCGCCCGTAGCAACCCGGCAGAAACAGCATGGCGATTTGGCTTGGATAAAAACCGTATAGAAAAACTGGCGGACATGACACTGGAACATCTTCGGGATCAAGCTGAAAGTAGCCGAGCGATTATTCAACTGTTGCCGGTCTTCGTTCCAAGTGGCGTCTCCATGAGCTCCTACGTGGATTTACTTCAACCCTTCATTCCGGAGTGGATCGATGAAAACAGTGCGATTTAAAAAGGCATCGAATTTTGCCAACCACTTGGTTTTAGCTGAGCAATTGATCCAGCTTGGCGCTCGCCCTCCTATTGTGAGTCAACTTTGTCGATTGTCTCGGCAGCAGAGTATCGACTTGTATAAATCAGTAAAAGGATGCCCACCCAAACAAGGCATGCTTCCTCATGATCACCAATGGGTTATTCAGTCCACCTGCCGTAATATTCACGCGTCGCTATTTTTAGGCATTCTCGATGATATTCGGCGGCGATTATCAATTCAGCAATCTTCAGCACAGGTAGCTTCGGCCTAGATAAGAAGAGAACTTAAATTAAATAAGAATTGACCATTGCTGTAGCCACACTCACATATCTTAAAAGCAAATTTTACCTATTCTGGTTTTTATTATAGATTTAATTGATACACCTTTTCCGAGGCGCTGAACATGGGTGACTGGTCCGATTATTTCGAAGATTTCCCTGAAGAAAACCCTGCCAACCAAGTTGATGGACATTACCATCCAAATGGCGCAGCAATTAACATGGCTAGGGCAGCCGCCAGAGCAAAACAAGAAAACGAGCAAGCGGCACTTGATGCCGAAATAAAACTAATCATTGAAAAGCACAGCAAACGAAAAGTAGAGGAAAAACCAGCAGGATTGACCATAGCTAAATTAAAGTACCTGGATAAATTACATGAAAGAGCTGAGGAACTAGCCGGTTATTTACTATCCAGACTTAGCTCAACACCTAACGATCAGCGCCTAGAACGAATTTCAGAAAGAGCGTGCGCTAGAGCCGAACGCCGTAATCAGGCAAGCATCAGAGCCTGGCAAGAATCAGATTGTTGGGAAAAATAATTTAGCATTCCAGGTTATACGTCCGGGACTCTAATGTTCCTGAACTCCTAACTTAATCGGCTTGTTAGCTATTTGCGTGCAGTGTGCGGTACTTATCATCCTGACGACGCCTCTCATGTGATAATCAGCGAATTATGGCGAACGTTACAACCGTGAGAGCGCAGCGTGGGCATTCAGGATAGAGATTACTACTGGGAAAAACATAAATCAGCGTCAAAATCGAATGTCAGTGACTTTGACCAATTGCTCAAGCGCAATAAAGACATCAAGAAATCCTCCAAACAGAACTCTGGCGGTTTTAAATATCTTTTGATGCCGGCACTGATGCTGTTCGGGCTTTGGCAAGGTGCAGATAGGTTGCTGAAACAAAGAGCAGAGCATCGCCCAACATCTCCAACCATTTCCATTCCTGGTGGTTCTGATCCTGTTGCTATTCCCATTTCAGGCGGTCTTGAAATAACGGCCGACCGGCAAGGACATTTCCGAGGGACGGCATATATCAATGACGTTCAAATGCCTTTCTTGATTGATACCGGCGCAACCATAACCTCAATTCCTGCCAGCTTAGCCTATGCCGCTCATCTGCCCGTTGGTGGCAAAATAAACGCACATACGGCCGGAGGCCAAGTTGTAGACCGGCTTACTAAAATAAGCCACCTGAAAATCGGCAATGCGGAAATCCAAAATCTTGATGCGGTCATCAACGAGCATCTGGAAGAAGTGCTGATCGGCATGAATACCTTGAAGTATTTCAATATCACCCAAAGCGGCAACACCATGACACTGGTGGCCAATGGTTCTTCGCCAGAACAAATTACCAGGGCTCCAATCATGCCGCCCTCCCCTGTTCGACCAAATATTTTGGCTGTAGAACAACCAATTGCAATACAAGAAATTAAGCGACCGACAACCATAAAAAAACTGTAAGTTGTGATGCTAGCAAAGTATGCACCACGAAATACAGCGACCGCTGACATAAGTATCTAATACCTTATTCTTGGTCATTGCGTATTCCAATTAAATCCACCACCGATTCCAATATCAAAACCACCAGGAATTCCAATCGAAACCCGCCAGTGGCGCCGACCGGCCAAAACCTGCCGGTGGTGATACCGGCGAAATTTTTAATCTCTATCTACAACGAATGGCGGCTTTATGGCAAGCAACCTTGGGCTGTATTCGGCTCGACCCGGCCAAAAACCGCCGGACGAAACAAAAGTGCCAATGGCAAATGTCCAGTCAAAAGCAGACGTAGGCTGTGGTGAGTTTACGAACCGCACTAATCGAGAGCGATGCGCTTCACGGTGTTCAGCACATACAACGGCCCTGCATAGTGAGTTATTCGTTGAGTTGAAATATTTTAGTTAATGCTCTATGGTAGTTTAAATAAATTTAATTGTAATCTATGGGAATAACGAAATGCTCAAGCAATCTAAAGTATTCCTATAACCCTCATGATCAATTAGATGTTTTGAAGAAGATACTTCCAGAGATGTGCGCGCGCCACCTCGATCAAATATGGCAACAGCTTTTCGACCATTTAGAAATCGAGAAACGTATAAAATTCCATCTACATTTTCTGGCCGACGATAAATTTCAAGAGCCCACGGCTGAGTATTCGTCACATAATCTTTTGAATGGAACTCACCGGCTTCGGCACCAAGTTGGTAAAGTCCTACGTCAGTGAGATCGGCAAGTTTTAACTCTATTTCGGCTTTAAGATTCGCTACTGAACGATTCATAATATCAGTGCTTTTACTCAGGTAAATGCCGCCATGTTGAAAATTTTTATAATTTTTTTCACGCGTTATTGCTTCGGCAAAACATGTTTCTAGATCAAAAGCCGCATATAACACTCCGAAATTATATCCCGTTCCAACAGCTGGGCAATCGAATCTGTATACCCCTTTTTTTCCATAGTAAACAGGTAGGGGATGGTATCCGCTCGGGGTTTTATAAATTCGCATAAGCTCAGCTGCATTTACATGCTTCCACTTTAATGTTCTTGTCGCGAAGTCAGCAGGTATCGGCATCAATCATACTCCCATAGCAAATCACGAGCGGCAAGAAAAATTAAATTTATATTTTCATCATCCGAACTAGTGTAGTCATGGTTAATAAAGCTTGTGCTTGAGTCTGTTGGATTTGAATTTTCAATACCTAAAACTTCCAAAGGGGAAAGTTCCCTAAGAATTGGTGAAGGCGATTTAAAGAAAACCCATATTGCCCAGTTATCTAAAATATCGAGAACGCATAAAAGCTCAGGCAGTCTAGGCAATATGGAGCTATGAAATTGCCATTTAGGCAAAAACAAGTTATCGAGATCGGCCGGACTTGTTGTTGATAACCATAGGAACTCTTTTCTCATGCATTTTTGATACAGCTGAGTAGGGTCAATATCAAGAAATTTTACAGCCTCCGCGAACGGCATCATTTCACTGCTTCTCAATAATTGTTGCATAATTAAAAGTCCGCGAGCTTCTGCTTCCGAAACACTTAACTCATATTGTTCTTTTTTCCTTACCTTAACTGCATGTAAAGTTGATATAAGCTTTCCCAATGGAGCCTTCAAGACTGAGATAAGCATGTTAATACCGTCATCACGCGTTGGCAATCTTGCCAGACGATCTAACTCCAATCCGTCAAAAGCCTGTCCGCCAATCGCAATTACTTTTGCGATCAGTTTATTATGGCCTTTGGAGAATTCCCTGATGAGTCTTGCTGCACTACCTGGATCTTCCATGGAAAATGCCAGAATTAAAGGGCCAACCAGCCCATCCTGCATAGATTCAAACTCAGTCCCAGCGACAGCACGTTTAGCCAGTGTATTTTTGACTACGCGCAAATAAACGCCCGTTTCTCTCGCGGTCCTGCGCAGCTGCGTTAGTTCGGTAACTGTCAAGCCCCGATATTCCGCTGCAACGGCGGAATGGGCTTTAGCGGCAAATCCAGCAACTTCTTCTTCAATCAAGGATAATTTAAAGGACTTTTTAGTTTCAATGTCCATTTCTAATTCCTACGCTGATAAGTAAAAACATACATCATTTTATTAGCCATATAAATTTTCTCATATTATATGTCGCGGAAATTTAACGCGATAAGGCACATCTATTCAGTCGCAGAAACTCTGTCGGAGTCAACGGCCTACATCAAATCGGAACAGGTTTGCGATGGCTGGTGGCTAGAAAATCAGCTTGGCTATCTCCACGGTTTCCTGATACAGCGTTTGCAACCGGGCAAACACCTGTTGCTGTTCGGCCTGGGCAATGCCAAACTGTTGCTCTGCATCCAATGGCGGCAGGTCTGGCTGTTCGTTGAACAGTGCCGCCACCATGAGGGCCGTAGGCTGGGTAGAGCAACGCGAAACCCAGCGAATGCTTTGGAAATATCAAAGTTTCTTTGCGTCCAAAATGTTTTTTTGAATTCCAAAACCTTTTGGCTTCAAAGCTGGGTTTCATTATCATTTAAGCCAGCCTACTTCCGCAAATCCAACGTCGGCTTATAGTAAGTTTGCTGGCATTAGCAAACTGGCTCGACTGGTCGCAATAGGAATACCGGTTGCCCGGTACCCCCCGCACAGATCCCAGCGTGCGCTACTAACGCACTGGGCTCCTCCCTCGAGTACGAACGTCAAAGCGGTAACAAGGATGGGGATGTAGTAATCTAATCCTGGGGAAGAAGCGCGAGGTAATGCGCATGAACCGATCCCAAGTCATAAAATCCTTCTGGCTGCGTCTTCTAATACGGCGCAGCCAAAGCCGGCGCACTTCGTTGAAGAATAGCCAGATACGTAAGCATTCAAACACATGATCATCACGAAACGAACAAAATTATCTTTATGCCAGTTCCTAGGCTTATTTGGACAGGATGTGTTAAGTATTCTTCTGGAAAAGCATGAAATTAATATTTGGGGATTTAGCCAGATAGAAATTCGCGATGCATTTTATGAAGCTAATCAAAGTTCGCTAGAGACACTGATAGATGAAGTAGTACGAACAAATGGCGATTTGCGTAACAGAGTTAGCCCACGTTACCGATTTGATGAACGGTGGAAAGACCTTGTCAAATGTTTACTGCTTGATGGGTTTAAGGTTGAGAATAACGAAATTATTAGAATTGAGCCGCTTATTGAATCCTGTGACCCCATAGAAGATGATTTAAGCAACGAGTTAACCAAATCCATTTTGCATCCGATTGATGATATTGCGCGGCATATCAAACTTTCAGCGGATTCATTTAGGCTATCGTCCCCAGACTATAATGCCTGTTTATCCCATTCCCGCATTGCTCTTGAAACATTAGTACGGTCAATTGCAAAGCAAGAAGGTTTGGTTGTAGACGGGAGTTCCAAAGCATGGGGAACATCCTTGACGCACATCAAGACAAAAGGGATTATCACAAGTAAAGAAGAAACCGCTATTGCTTCTACCTATACATTTATAAGCGATGGAGCGCATGTACCAATCGGCTTCACCCAAGAAGAATTTGCCAGGTTTGGAAGGAACTTAGCAATGTGTATTAGCTCAGACCTGATCTGACAGTTACCGTTTTTGCGGGGTGTCTGTCAGATTAGATTTGGTTCAGATTTTTTTGAGCCCAAATCTGTTTTCCATCCAGCAAGGTATCCATCGGCGTTCTGCCGTTGCACATTCTGCCCTGATGAGTTCGGTCATTGTTGTAATAAACCAGCCATTCGTCCAGATCTTTTTGGAGTTCATCCAGGTCGCTATAGAGCTTTTTGCGGAACGTGACCTGATAGAACTCCTGCAAGATGGTCTTGTGGAAGCGTTCGCAAATCCCATTGGTTTGCGGCGACATGGCCTTGGTTTTGGTATGGTCGATGTCGTTGATCGCCAGGTATAGCTGATAATCATGCTGTTCGACCTTGCCACAATATTCTGTGCCGCGATCCGTCAGAATGCGTAGAACGGGTAATGCGTTGGCTTCATAGAACGGCAATACTTTGTCATTCAGGATGTCCGCGGCAGTAATCGGCGTTTTGGTGGTGTACAGTTTGCAGTGAGCGACTTTGCTGTAGGTGTCCACGTAAGTCTGCTGGTAAATCCGCCCAACCCCTTTGAGGTTGCCAACGTAAAAGGTATCCTGCGAACCCAGGTAACCGGGATGGGCTGTTTCGATTTCGCCGCAGGCTTGATCATCCTGCTGCTTTTTCTCCAACGCCGCAATCTGCGCATCGCTCAGCATTAACCCTTCGGCGGCTACCTTGGCTTCCAGTGCTTTAAGCCTCTTTTTAAAGTTCTCCAGGTCATGCCGTAACCAGATGGAGCGAACGCCGCTGCCGGATACGAATACCCCTTGTTTACGCAGTTCATTACTGGTTCGATGCTGTCCATGCGCTGGCCACTCAACCGCATAGGCTTTCACTGCCAGCTCAATGCTTTCATCGACGCGATTCTTCAGATTCGGAGACCGGCGGTTTTTGTCGATTAAGGCATCAATGCCACCTTCGGCTACCAGCTCTTGATAACGATAAAACGTATCGCGCGAGACACCCATCACCCGTATTGCCTCATAGAAAAAGGTAACCGAAGTATCAGAGTCGTTGCCTCACATTAGAGGTAACCTGGACTTGTGAAAAAATGAGTTTCAATTGTTGCTCAATGGCGGCCTTAAGAGCAAATGGATTGAGTTTGGCATGATGTTCCTGGAGAGTCTGTTTGGTGGTTTCCGGAATGTCAGGATGATTGATCACCCGTTGGTAAGGGGTTTGCGGGGCATGGTATTTTTTCACGACTTTGGCGCCGTCTCGGTGTTTTTTCCGCAGTTTCAGACTGGGACAGAAATGATTCTGCAAAGGGCACCAAAGCGTGCTGTAGACCGCGTTCATCAACGGCACCAGCGCGGCATTATCCAGCCGGTCGTAGCCGAATAATTGCCTGGCGTGAGTCCAGTTTTTCTGCTCGACGTGGGCATTGTCGTTTTTCTTGTAAGGCCTGGAGCGGGTAAACGCCGGCTTTTGCGGGTGGTCGGTGAAATAGCGAACCAGGTGATGATTGAGAAATTCAGAACCATTGTCGCAATCGAAGCCTTTCAAAGGGAATGGCAACAGGTTCTCGATGGCCTGAATCTGTTCCAGGATACCTTGCGAGCCTTTATTCCAGGTGGCCCGGCATTCGGTCCAGCCGGTGACAATGTCCGTCATCGTCAGGCTCCAGACGAAATCGCCGGCCAGCGAATTGCCACAGTGAGCGACAGTATCGGCTTCGACAAAACCGGGCTGGGTCTCGTCCCAGTGATGAGTGCGGATGGGAATCTGGGTTTTCAACAGAGACCCGGGTTTGGTGCCGGACAAGCCTTTGGGGTGCTGGACGCGCAAGGGTTTGAGCAAGCGATCCAAGGTCGCCGCCGACACCTTGAGCAAGTCGGCGCGCACGCCATCCGCCAAGGGGCCGTATTGATCTTCGTAATGAGGCAGCCAGATCGGTATCGCGGCTTTCAGGCGCTTGCCGCACAGTTGATCGCTAGCAAACCAGATGCGCTTCAATGGCTCCAGCAACACCTCGGCTTGATATTTCCGCTTGGGGCCGGGCCGTTTGCTAGGCGAAGCGGTTGGCTTGGCTTTTCGATTCAGCAAACGGATCGCGTACTTACGGGCGTAGCCGCAGACTTCGCAAAACTCGTTTAGGATCGTTTGTTTCGTGGCCCTATCGCTTTGTCGATAGCGCTTTTGGATAGCCTGTAAATAGGCTCGTCGTTCGTGTTTTCCCATGGTGGTAACCCGCTTGATTTCGGTTACACACAATGTGAGGCAACGACCCGTTTTTAATGACCCCTTGGGTTACTTTTAATTTGAGGCAATTCGCACCTTGCAGGCTCTGGAGACGTTATTCAGTTCTTGGGCTAAATTTAACAGCCCCGCTTTGTGTTTAATGATCGGATTGTTTGTATGGATCATGAGAGTTACCTTTTGTGTTTTGTGTAAGGATTCGACACCCCTATCAAAACCGGTAACTCTCATCTTTTCAAGTCGATGTGTCAGATCAAGTCGTGACTAATACAATTAATCCCATACCCATCTTCAAATGCAGCCAGTAAGTTAGGATTAATTGCACATTGTGGCTCAATGACTCTGATCCAACGTTTTTCTATATGCTCCCATATATGAGTTCTCTTGATGCCTGCTGGTGGGGGTCTTTTACCCTCGTACGGATGAATAGCAAGCATCACCTCATACCGATTATCTAGGCCATCAGCAAAAATATTTATATATCGCGCGGTGACTAGTGGGTCAGACACATCGAACATTTCTTCAGTAAGCCCATCAAATACAATTGAATCTGGCAACGTAGTCGCCAACTCTCGGGCCCTAGCAGATAAACGATACTGTCTTATTGGATCAGGCGCCCACAAACCTTCGGGAAGCTTAAAATAAACTGAGAATCCACCCGGTACGGCAATATTGCTCAGTTGGTACTCTTCCACAGTTAGTAGATTTTGATCTACTAAGCTATCCAAGTCGTGGCCCCGCATTAAACCTTGCAATATCTTGATAGAAGATACGGCGACGACCCCAAACCGTTCAAAAACATCAACCGCCCTTCGAAAATTCAAGACATCTTCGCGTTCCATAAGCCTAAGCGTTTCAATAGCCCGCAGGGATATTTTTCTCTTGTTTTCATCTGCTTGCTGGTCGAATGCCCTTGCCCATAACATCTGAACCGTTGAATCTGAGACCTCCTCTGCTGCTTCGAACCAACGAAGGAACCAATCTTCATCTATTGGTCTCCTGGTTTCCGCAGGACGTGTACTAGCAAGTTCAATGGCAAGGGCTGCCACGTTTTCGAAATTAAATTGCTTCCGAAGTTTAACTTGCTGCTCTTTTGCGAGCATCCTTCGGGCTATTTCTGTAGAGTCCGCTTCCTTGATGACATTTGCTAGATTTTCGGTCAACGCTGCTGTAAGTGCGTCACCCGCTTTCGCATTTGATTGAAATAGCTTCTTAACCCCTTCATTTGCTACGGGTGTCAGCAGAGATGCGATAGCCTTGACTATGTGTTCTTCCATATTTTAATCCACTCAAGTAAGCACTAAATTCCTAACAAGTTATTAAGGTGCTAACAGTATGACCACCTAAAAACGACTTTTGACATACTAATCTGTTGATTAGTGGATAATTTTTCCTTATGTATATCATTGGTGCCAGTATAGTTATGGCTGGTAATGATAGGTTATCCGCCATTGAATCATATGAAACGATAGCCAGCAAAGGGTCGGTTTTTGCCGGCAACCAACCGTCATTTATTCATTGTCTGTGGCTGCTTTTGGTACCGTCAATTAGTGTGCAAGTCGCATGCAATTTTGCACTTACAACCCCAATAAGCTAAAAATTATCTGGCCAAAGTCTTGCGCCATGAAAAACTGCCAAGATTTGAATCTGCAGTTCTTTCAATCGATAGGGCAAAATGTATTGCGTGCCGGTAATGACCAGCTCTCTCGTTCCATCGACGCGGCCGGCGCGGCCAATTTGAGGATTGTCTTGCAGCAAGATGGCTCGTTCCTTGATTTCGGCTAAGAGTCTGCGGGCCGCGTTGGGATTTTCTTCGGCGATGTAGGTGAAGATTTCGCGTAAATCTTGCCGGGCGGGTTCGGTCCAGACGAGTTTCACGCCCTACCCTTGGCTTTTTGTTCGATCAGTTCTTCCATTTCACGCATGACATCGTCATGATCAACCAGCTCACCACGGTCGGCGGCCGCTATACCTTGGGTGATTTTCTCGACCTGCCAGGCATGGGTTTTCAAGTATTCCCGTAAAGCTTGATTCACTAGGTAATTGCGTGATCGATCTAATGCCCCGGCAATAAAATCGAGTTGATGCACGATGTCTGATTCAGCCCTAACGGTAAATGCTTCGGTTGCCATGGTTGCCGCTCCGGTTAATTGTGGTTCATTTGTAATCATATCGCATAACTTAACGTACTGCCGGAATAGATTGATAGCCTTTTTTGCATTTGGCCGCGCTCAACTTCTTCCCGGCGACGATGGCTTCCTCCTGGGTATCGAACCACTCCTTTCTGACGGTACCGGGTGAACCTACCCTGCCCCACTCCTTGATCAGCGACCAATCATCAAATAGACCCGGTGTCACAAACATCTGATAAAAACGATGCATGTTGTCTTTGTCATCGTGTCGTTCCATATATAGATGATTCATTGCTTACTCTCCAGAGTGGTTGACGGACTTCTCATTTTGCGGTGATTTCATCGCCGCTTCCCGAATCCGCATAATGGTTTGCCGAGTGGTTTTGAATTCCCGAGCCAACTCCGAAACGTTGCTGCCAGCGGCCAAGCGTTTGACAACGTCAGCACGCGCTTCCGCATTAAGTGCCGGCGGCCGTCCGAACTGTTTACCCGCCGCCTTCGCGCAACTAATGCCCGCTTGGGTTCGCTCAATTAGCAAGTCACGCTCAAATTCAGCGACCGCTGCAATGACCTGCATGGTCATCTTGCCGGCAGAACTGGTCAGATCAACCCCGCCTAACGCCAGACAATGAACCCGCACCCCGGAATCAGAAAGGTGCTCCACCGTGGCTCTGACATCCATGGCGTTGCGACCGAGGCGATCCAACTTGGTCACCACCAACACATCGCCCGCTTCCAGCCGTTCGATCAGTTTATTAAAACCGGGGCGTTCTTTAGCCGCGACTGAACCACTGATGCTTTCTTCAATCAAACGATGGGACTGAATCGCAAAACCAGCTGAATGAATTTCCAAACTTTGATTTTGGGTAGTCTGGTCTGTGGTCGACACTCGACAGTAAGCAAAGACGCGTGACATGCGCTAATTCCGTCCGAAAGGGATGTACGAATTATAACACGTGTACGAAAGTCGTTTTGACTACTTTAGTACATATTTTTTAAGTCCTGTCCGAAACCGGTCCTTTATGTGACAACCCAAAAGACTTCGCTTGTGCCATCAAAAAAATTATCATATAACCCGTAACATATTCTATGATTTACAAAGATCATTAAATTGCTTTGATGTAACGCTTTTTCGCCGGGATTCCAACCGCTGATAAAGATTTTCGGATTGCTCGAATGAGCTCGACATCTTAACAACCGAACCGCAGGCACCGGAACACAGCACAGGATCGATGACTCCAACATCACATCACTACTATCGATTCCTTAGTGAATGCATCCCAAACCTTTTTTTTGCTAAACTTACTTAAAGCCAGAGACCACAACCGCTATGCACAAGTGGCCCGCATGCTGCTGGTTTTGCCAATCAATGCAGCGGCAGCCGTAGACAATAAATACACGCACTTATAGCACTCGCTGTACCAAGATGACCAAATCCGAATTGATTGAACAACTGGCAACAAAATTACCACATTTATTGCGAGGGGATGTCGAACTGGCCATCAATAGCCTGATTCACAGTATGACTCATAACTTAGCGACGGGCGGACGCATTGAAATTCGCGGTTTCGGTGGGTTCTCAATTACCCGGCGAGCCGCCCGCATGGGCCACAACCCTAAAACGGGTGAACGAGTAAGTTTACCAAGCCGTTATGCCACCCACTTTAAACCAGGGTTGGATTTGCGCGAACGCGTTAATCATTCGAGAGAGATCTATCCGAAGATCAAAGACCTTTAATGGCACCATTAAATCAGCTGTCATTCTTTGCTTTCCACAGCCAAGCCATTGCCGCTCCAATGCATAGTTAAATGCGCGATAGTTAGGCTTGTTGAGATCAACGCACCTTACCTCTCTCATTTTGTCGTTAAGGTACTTTTTGTAAATGTGGATTAATGGCTGGTGCAGACCTTGCACCGAATACAGTTGAAAGCTCTTCAAATAGAATGGCATTGACGGTAGTTGATTTGCTGGCGCCACTGACTTGATATTTCACTACATTCAAGCCGTTTTCTCCCCTTACATGCCAGTTCTTTTTCAAGACTTTTTTCTGGATGACGGACCAATTTCCAGGGTTGCCGTCCTGAAACACAGCGTAATCTTGAAAAATGCCGGGGGTCATCAGGGCAACCCCTTCGTTAACCACATGCACGCGGGCTTTGGGTTGATTGCTTTTGATAATGCCTTGGCGAATCCCGTTTTGTAGCCATGCAAAAAAGCCATCGACGGGATCGATAGGTTCTTTTGCTGATTTATCTGGGTTACTGGATTGCTCATCAAGATTGGCATCGTGCGGAATTTCAGGGCACTCATCAATACCGCTATCAACCATCAAAGGCAAAATAGTCGTATCGTCCGTATCGATTTCGGTGCTGTCGTTTTCGATGTTCTTCGAGGTCAAGCATGTAGCTGATGCGGGTTGTGACGGATCTAATTTTGCATCGGCGGCGTCGTTGACTACTGACGATTCTCTTTCAATGACACTGATACTACCTGCAAAGGGTTCCGGCCGTCGTTCCGGATTGCTCCAGATTTTGGTCAGCGGGATTTTAATTAAGGTTACCGTCCAGCGCATACAACTCGGTGCGCATCACGCTGCCGCGCAAAGTTCGCAAAGCATCGCGCTTACGGCGGCGCGGCAGGGCATTGATCTGTGCAGTCATCGCGCCCGGACGGGATAAGGCCACAGGATCGCCGGGCCAATATTCCTGGCTATAATCCAGCTCCGCCCAATCGCCGAATTCGTCGCCAACCGGACCCTGATGAAACCAGGTGCGGGTTTCCAGGGGTGGAGAAAACTGTTGGTCTGTCACGGCATTGAACAACTGCTGGTTGTGCAGGCCGCTGCCGTGAAAGTCGGCAAAGGTTTGGGTATCGCGCTGGTCGACCCGGCCAAAGCCGCGAAACTCGCGTTCGGCGCCGTCCCAATAGCCTTGATGGTAGGTATAAGTTTCCAGGCAAATACGCGATCGACATGGTCCGGATCGGCGAGTGTCGCTGGATCACGACCGGCAGTTGCCGGCGTGCCGTAAAAACTGCTAAGACCATCCTTGCTTTCCACTTTCCAGTAGTTTTGCGTTGCATCGCGGTGATGAACGATGCGCGCGAACAGACCTTCGGTGCGCGGGCGGTAGCGAGTTAAGGTAGTCTGTACATCGACCGCCACCAAATCCTCGGCGCCGGACAATACGAAGGTATCTTGTTGGTCGTCGTAGCGGGGGAGGCCGTCCGACGTTTTGCGCATCACGCCCGGTACGCTCAAACTCCAGCCCAGACCGAATGGGCCGTTACCGTTGCCGGTGCTGTAAACCAGGCTTAGATCAGGTTGGAAGTCGTTGCGGCCAGCCGGTAACGCAATCGGCACGCTAAAATTACCGGTGCCGGTGTGCAGGTCTGGCGAAAACTTCTCGCCGATGCCGTGCAAGGCCCCGCCGCCTTGCGGCAGGCCGATGATCTGACTGGAGGTGCCGGATTTGTTACTCATACCAAATCACCCAAGCAACGAACCGGTTTATGACCGATGGAGGGGAAAACATGTATTAATAGCGCCCGGTTCGGTTTTGAGATTCCCTTGTCAGGTAAACAATTTTCGATATTGAGCATTAAATTCTCCTTGAATTTCGATGGATAGCCAGGGCACGGAGTTTGGTGTAATCGTTATTGCTTAACCGGCGTCAAAATAAAAGCGATGCGTTATTTAGGGCTTAGAGTACCCAACGACCTTGGAGATTTCGCCCTCCACAAGGAGGGTATTTAACGAAGGGAATTTAAAACGCCAGAAACATCATTCGATAAACTTCGGGCGAACGAGATTTTTCACGGCTGTTATTTGTAGGCTTATTCGAGAAACGCTTATGAAACTTCGCGTCAATCTGATGATTGACGCCACTGCTTTCCGGAACAGGTTGGTGGCGCAAGTCCAAAAAATGCCAGCAGAGTTTTTTTTGCGTTGGAGTTGTCTATTTTTGGTGTGGAATCTTGAATGCTAGCCGAACGGCCATGCGGCGAATGTTCTGAAAAACAGTTACCCACCATGCATCAGCCAGTTGGCTGGCGCATCAGCGCCAAGCTCATATTTGCGAAAAAGCCTATGTCGTTCTTGGTTTGTATCAAGGCTCTTTATTGAGCGGCGGAAAGTTTTGTAGACGTGAAGTCTGCTCACTATCCAAAACCAGACGCCCGTGACCTATGTTTTTCAACTACCTGAATGTCGCAAAGTGGCCGGGTCGAGCCAAAGCGGACGAAAGGTTGCTTGCCGAAAAGCTGCCATTCACTGAACTTAGGCATGGAAAATTTCGCGAGCATCCTCAGTGGCCGGTTTTGGCCGCTTGGTTGAGGTCGCCAACGTCAGCTTTGTAGTCCTGCGCTCATGGAATCTGTATTTCGCTGAACGACCGGTTTGGAGAATCTCGATAGGCTGGTTTGGGTCGTTGTTGCACTTTCAAAAAATTAACGATCAACCAGTAGTCGCCCGCAACGCGTGATTCGATCGAAACTAAACACATGCTCTCTCGGGCTTTCGTAGCAACGTCCCACCAATCTTCGTCTGTAATCCGGCTCGCCTTTTTCGAGATAAATGGTGGCGCCACAAATTGGGCATGCCGCCGAATACCGAACTAACCGAATCACTCTTAAATCTCCGTCTCGAAGCAGTTCGAACTGCGCAGACTGTTCATGAAAATTTGTGAATAGTTCATGGGCTACGACGATTCGATCATCCAACAATAATATCCAAGGCTTGATAATAGTGACCCAGGAACCATAGGGAATCGCGAAAATACTGACCAGTAATGTCAAATCTTGCGTTGTCACCGGCCTGGGAACGGATAACGAAAGCCATCCAGCATAAGCAATTAACACCGCGAACCCAGCTATGATTGCTAGCCAACCCAATATACCCCAGACATGCCATTGTCTTAATTCAATTTGTCCATGCCGAAATAACCAACTCGCGATCCAACTGGGTTTGACTTCACCCAGTTCAGTCATTTGATAGTCGGCTTTCAACTCGGCTGCATTGCTACCGTCTACCCGAACCTCCTCGATAGCTTGATCTTCTTCCATGATCTCTGGAAGCAGCTCGGCTTTGATATAGAACGTCGTGAGTCGCCCCGGACCTCCCTTTGTGCTTTTACGGTCGGGTTTTGGATAACAAGACAACCCACGTTTACGGGCAAACTCTAAGATTTGCGGCTCTCGGGTTTCGCAATATTTCCTCAATGAACCCGGCCAGTCGATCCATTTTTTAGGTTCGGCACTTTCTAAAGTTTCACCAACAGCGGCGACGATTTCTTCGGCTGTGAACCGTCGCTTCGACTCATCGAAATCCGCCTTCTTTAACGATTCCTGGGCTAACGCACGCAATATGCGGTGGCCTTTTTCATCGCTTGGCTCGCTATCCAACCAATCGATCAAGCATTGAATTACCCCACGCATAAACCACCCCAAACCAGGTAACCGGTAGTTGCGGTCTGGTTAGCGAATAGCCGATTCATAACAATGTCCTCCATAACAATTCAAGGTTTGGGTAATACCGAAATGATTTTTAACTATTTGAATTTAGTTGGCGTACCTGAAAAAGCACATTCCGCAACAGCAAGCAACGCTGGAAGCCGGAGCGAGAGCAGAGGAGTATCCAAATCATTAAATGGATTCATGTACACGTTTCGCGTTTCCGCATTCATCTGGCGGTCAAGTTCCGAGAAAAGAACGTTACGACCATTAATCAATAACAGCTGCAATGAAGAGCCATCAAGGCTTCCAGAGGTTTGTGACCCAAAACAGGTCACCTTGCGAACGGGACTTTTCTGCTTTGACCTCCTAGCATACCGACAACAGCCATTAATCAACTAAGAGGCGTCTATGTCAACACTGGATGAAGATCTTGCCCGGTTAAATTTCGAATATCTCATGCTAGCTCGGGAATGCGCCCGTAGCAACCCGGCAGAAACAGCATGGCGATTTGGCTTGGATAAAAACCATATAGAAAAACTCGCAGACATGACACTGGAGCATCTTCGAAATCAAGCTGAAAGTAGCAGAGCGGTTATTCAGCTGTTGCCGGTCTTCGTTCCAAGTGGCGTTTCCATGGGCATCTACGTGGATTTACTTCAACCCTTCATTCCGGAGTGGACCGATGAAAACAGTGCCATTTAAAAAAGCCTCAAATTTTGCCAACCACTTGGTTTTAGCTGAGCAATTGATCCAGCTTGGCGCTCGCCCTCCCATCGTCAGTCAACTTTGTCGGTTGTCACGGCAACAAAGTATCGACTTGTATAAATCAGTAAAAGGATGCCCACCCAAACAAGGCATGCTACCTCATGATCACCAATGGGTCATTCAGTCCACCGGCCGCAATATTCACGCGTCGCTATTTTTAGGCATTCTCGATGATATTCGGCGGCGATTATCTATTCAGCATTCTTCAGCTCAGGTATTAGTTGATGCCTTTAGCATTTATAAAAACATCGCAACAAACATATTCATCGAGCCTAAAGGAATATCTCTTGGAGCAAAACAGTTCTCGTTAGACATAAACAGAGCATGGTCTTTAATCAGCATGCTCTTGGCCGGCGATTTGATATTCACTGTTTGCGCATGTTGCAGAGCACGCTTTCTCAGCATGATTCACCCTAATGCAACCTTTAGCCAGTGCCCAATCTGCACTGTTTGGACTGATCGTTCGGGACGACGACGCTGGGTTTCTGCAAAGTCAAAAAAACCGATTTGATTACATCACTCAGCCTGGAGACCATCCATACGCTACTAAGGAGAAGTCGCATGCATATTGCTGTCATTACAGCCACTGAATCCCAAATACCTCAGCCCGTTCATGGCAAAAATCTGGCTCGGCTCGCACGCGAGTGCTTTGCCAATCAGCAGATATTGACCATTGATTTTAAGGACGTCAAGACAATTACCCAGGGATTCTTTCAGGAATTATTTTTTCCTTTGATTACTGAGTTTGGCGCCGATTATTTGAAATCGAAACTTATAGTCATTAACTTGAGTGACACCAATAAAATCCAAATGCAATCTGCATTCAAAAGCTTGGACGACTATTTCGATAAACTTTCAGCGATCAGTCACCAAGGCTGCGACGAAGAGATTTACACGATGAATCAAACTTGGTTGATCAAGGCCAGAGAAATCGCGCGGGAAAATCCAGTATTGACAGAGTTAGTGCTGGGGATAAACATTCCTACCCATTCGGAAACCTTGATTTTTCAGCGGCATGGGTTGTGTCTGAGGACATCAAGGATAAAAAAGTGCAGATCTCAATATGTCCACATTGTCGTGCTTGGGTTCTGTTGAATGCAAGAGAAGACCTGGTTGAACGATGCGGCGTATGTAACAACTATTTGTAATCAGGTTATCCAGTGAATATTGAATCCGAGCAAAATTCGACGGCAAAAGAAAAGGAATTCCTGAAAATCAACGACATGGTTGAAAAATTGGGCGTGACTCGGACCCAATTTTGGCGAATGAGGAAGGCAGGTGAGGTTCCTCCACCGGTAATTCGAAATCCACAAATGTGGCTTGCAAGCCAAATTAAAGAATTTTATGAAAGGAGGGTAAAAAAAGACGATGCCGGAACACTTTGATGCTTTACAACTGCATTCAAACCTTATTTGTCGTTTGGTGCCGTATATTTTTCGATCAAACACGAAATTTTTTTCGGATTTGAGTGAAAAACAAAGTGACCATAAAAGTGACCACGCAATAAAAAAGGGCTTAGACATTTTTGTCTAAGCCCTTGATTTATTTGGCTCCCCCGGACGGGCTCGAACCGCCGACCTAGTGATTAACAGTCACCCGCTCTACCGACTGAGCTACAGGGGATTAATTTCGGTAATTTACTCAAATGGCGCGCCCGGAGAGATTCGAACTCCCGACCGCACGGTTCGTAGCCGTGTACTCTATCCAGCTGAGCTACGGGCGCTTATCTGAGCCGCTTATTATCTTATTTTTGTTATTCTTTGTCAAACTTAAATTTAGTGGCGGAGAGAGAGGGATTCGAACCCTCGATGCGCTTTTGGCACATACTCCCTTAGCAGGGGAGCGCCTTCGGCCTCTCGGCCATCTCTCCTATAACTTATTCAGCCTTCCGTACTCCCTGCTTCAGACTGCTCTTTCTTAATTCTCTCGTAGATTTCTTCCCTATGAACAGATATATCTTTTGGTGCGTTTACGCCAATTCTAACTTGATTTCCTTTTACCCCGAGAACTGTAACAGTCACATCGTCACCAATCATCAAGGTCTCTCCTACTCTACGAGTCAAGATAAGCATACTATCTCCCTACACTATTAATGCGCTTTGTTACTGCAACATACTCGAACCGACGATTATATCCGTTTCTGAGAAAAAATAAAGATATATTTGCTAGCCCGAATTGCCTCAAATTAAAAGTAACCCAAGGGGTCATTAAAAACGGGTCGTTGCCTCACATTGTGTGTAACCGAAATCAAGCGGGTTACCACCATGGGAAAACACGAACGACGAGCCTATTTACAGGCTATCCAAAAGCGCTATCGACAAAGCGATAGGGCCACGAAACAAACGATCCTAAACGAGTTTTGCGAAGTCTGCGGCTACGCCCGTAAGTACGCGATCCGTTTGCTGAATCGAAAAGCCAAGCCAACCGCTTCGCCTAGCAAACGGCCCGGCCCCAAGCGGAAATATCAAGCCGAGGTGTTGCTGGAGCCATTGAAGCGCATCTGGTTTGCTAGCGATCAACTGTGCGGCAAGCGCCTGAAAGCCGCGATACCGATCTGGCTGCCTCATTACGAAGATCAATACGGCCCCTTGGCGGATGGCGTGCGCGCCGACTTGCTCAAGGTGTCGGCGGCGACCTTGGATCGCTTGCTCAAACCCTTGCGCGTCCAGCACCCCAAAGGCTTGTCCGGCACCAAACCCGGGTCTCTGTTGAAAACCCAGATTCCCATCCGCACTCATCACTGGGACGAGACCCAGCCCGGTTTTGTCGAAGCCGATACTGTCGCTCACTGTGGCAATTCGCTGGCCGGCGATTTCGTCTGGAGCCTGACGATGACGGACATTGTCACCGGCTGGACCGAATGCCGGGCCACCTGGAATAAAGGCTCGCAAGGTATCCTGGAACAGATTCAGGCCATCGAGAACCTGTTGCCATTCCCTTTGAAAGGCTTCGATTGCGACAATGGTTCTGAATTTCTCAATCATCACCTGGTTCGCTATTTCACCGACCACCCGCAAAAGCCGGCGTTTACCCGCTCCAGGCCTTACAAGAAAAACGACAATGCCCACGTCGAGCAGAAAAACTGGACTCACGCCAGGCAATTATTCGGCTACGACCGGCTGGATAATGCCGCGCTGGTGCCGTTGATGAACGCGGTCTACAGCACGCTTTGGTGCCCTTTGCAGAATCATTTCTGTCCCAGTCTGAAACTGCGGAAAAAACACCGAGACGGCGCCAAAGTCGTGAAAAAATACCATGCCCCGCAAACCCCTTACCAACGGGTGATCAATCATCCTGACATTCCGGAAACCACCAAACAGACTCTCCAGGAACATCATGCCAAACTCAATCCATTTGCTCTTAAGGCCGCCATTGAGCAACAATTGAAACTCATTTTTTCACAAGTCCAGGTTACCTCTAATGTGAGGCAACGACTCTGATACTTCGGTTACCTTTTTCTATGAGGCAATACGTAGCCATAAAGAAAAGCATACGAACAGCTAGGACGTCAGAATAAACAAATCCGTGCGTTTTTCTGAACTATCCCTTAGACAACCACTCATGGCGCATTGCATCCAGACTCTGCATCAACTCATCTAATGCTTTAACCGATTCCTTGTGCAAAGGATGAGCATGATTGTGAACAGGGTGCTTGGTGTCGTTCATTAGTTCATCAATGAAACGCTCTGCCTCCATAATATCTTGTGGAAGCGAATCTGATTTTTCGGCCATCTGAAATAACAAACAGGTTTATGGTAATTGGCGCATAAAAAAGCCCACGATTAAGTGGGCTTCGTCCGGTGTTATTTTTATGTTTTTTGGACGCCTGATATCTGTGATAGCAGGTTAATAGCTTGCGCTTTTATTATTGTTGTACCGTTACACGGTCGCATTCCCTCCCCCAATAGATACGAAGCTTTTCGGCTCGTATTGACCTAAGTCAAGGTGGGCGCATTCTAGTGCACTTAAATCGCTTTGTCCAGAAAAAGTGCGACGATTTGTCGCAACCTTAAAACACCGACATGCAAGACTTTCGGCAATGGGCCAAACAGATGCGTTTTTACCGTTATCATTCTCCGCGCCGCCAGCTCCTGGCTGGTCGGCCAGTCGCGTTTCGATGAGTTATGGTTCCGCCAAAAAAGCAACATAGCTTGCATCCGGCTTCCCAACACTAAATCCGCGCGAGATACCAATAATTCCTAAAGCCGGGTTATGATTTGTCGTCGAATCCCGGTATTAAGCACAGTACATATTCGACTAAACAAAGCCAGCGGGTTCCAATACCGGACTGAACGTCCGGATACTCGTCGCTTTAGCTTAAATACCCAGGATTCGTCATTCCAGAAAATGGCAGCCGCTAGACCGAGCAGCGAACTCGTTACAGTCGCTTGCTTTATAAATCAACCTTTCAGCCGGGTGCCGGAAAGGTTGATAGCCAAACCTAAAATAGCTCGAAAATAGTGATCACTGCCTGTCGATGCTCTTATTCCCGGCTGGCATGATGGAGTTTATGGTTTAAAGGATGCGGCTAATCTGGATTTTTTACATTAAACCTGCTGTCTCGCAGCTAATCAAAACAACGGAACAACCATGAACGATTTACCTAACTGTCCAAAATGCGGCTCTGAATACACTTATAACGACGGCACCATGAATATTTGCCCGGACTGCGCCCACGAATGGTCAGCCGATGCCGCTGGTGACAGCGAAGAGGAGACGAAAGTAGTCAAGGACGCCAACGGCAACCTGCTGCAAGACGGCGATACCATCACGGTGATTAAAGACCTGAAAGTGAAAGGCTCTTCACTCGTTGTCAAAGTCGGCACCCGCGTTAAAAACATTCGCCTGGTGGACGGCGACCACGACATCGACTGCAAAATCGACGGCATCGGCGCGATGAAGTTGAAATCTGAATTTGTGAAAAAAGTCTGATCCCAGCTAATAATCGCAAAACGTGTGCAGCTCATTCACCCGGCCCTAAATACCGTTCGCCTCAACGCCGTTGAAGATATAGAGTTTACCAAAGGCCGCACCAACCTCGGCTTCGACGAGCTCGGCCCAAACGGAATATCCGTGGTAAAAAGGGCCGGATTACCAAGCTGATTGAACCCCTGCCACCCGCGACTCACAGACACCTGCCGAAGCGGCCTGAACCCGCTTCGGCATTTTGATATCCGCAGCCACCCCCCTCAACAATTAGGGGCTTCGAAACTGCTTCGCCGGCTCATTCCGCATTCCAGACAACAGCCGGATTGAATACTTTCACATAATGGGTGCTATCATATAGCCCGTGCAACGCTGCACCTTCTGCTCCCTTCAACAACGACGTTGAAAATAGGCTGATCAACTTCAGCCAAGCTGTTTATTCGTCTGTTGTGCCTTGCCTTCGCTCGTTTCAGGACACCCACACTTCATGAGTAAATAAGCCCTTTTCAAGGGGAGCAATAGCTTGTACACACAAGCTACTTGATACGAATTTCCGACGCTCGATCCGGCCAGCGGAATTCATTTTATCCTCCACTTTTCAAAGGTAAGTTATGTCCTCGAGCAAACTCAATCTTTTTAGCTTTACCGGCAAAATGCAGATTTTGCACATGAGCTGGCTGGCGTTTTTCATCAGCTTTGTGGTGTGGTTCAACCATGCACCGCTGATGTTGGCGATTGCCGAGAGCCTTAAGCTCAACCAAGCCGAAATTAAAACCATCTTGATATTAAACGTGGCGTTGACCATCCCTTCGCGGATTGCCATCGGTATTTTGGTGGATAAATTCGGCCCCAAACGCACCTACTCAAGCTTGTTGGCGATCAGCAGCATTCCCTGCTTCATGTTTGCCGCTGCCGACGACTTTCAGCAACTGGCGCTGGCGAGATTTTTAATGGGTTTCGTCGGCGCCGGCTTTGTCATCGGAATCCGGATGGTCGGCGAGTGGTTCCCAGCCAGACAACTGGGTGTTGCCGAAGGCATCTACGGCGGCTGGGGCAACTTCGGCTCAGCCGCTGCGGCCATCGCCTTACCGTCATTGGCCTTGGCATTCGGCGGCGAAAACGGCTGGCGCTATGCGATTGCCTGCACCGGCATCGTGGCTTTGCTCTATTCAGTGATTTATTTTTTCAGCGTCAGCGATACACCCAAAGGTTCGACGTATTTCAAACCCAAGAAAGCCGGCGCCATGGAAGTCACCAGCATCTGGGATCTGTTCTTCTACATCCTGATGACCATTCCCTTGTATGCAGCGTTAAGCTTGCTGACCTGGAAACTGTCGCCAACCGGCATGCAGCTGTTATCCGGTGACACTACCATCGGCCTTTACATCGGGATTTGGCTATTGTTTCTCTACAACTTGTACAAAATCGTGCACGTTAATCAGGAACATCTCACCCAACCCATTGAACCGATACACCAATACAAGTTTAAGCAGGTCGCCATTCTGGATCTAGCATACCTGGTGACCTTCGGCTCCGAACTCGCCGTCGTGTCGATGCTGCCGCTGTTTTTCCACGAAACCTTCAAGCACACCGGCATTACCCCGGTGCAAGCCGGCCTATTGGCATCCAGCTTCGCATTCATGAACCTGGTCGCCCGGCCTGGCGGTGGCTGGCTGAGCGATAAGTACGGTCGCAAATTGTCGTTGAGCGTTTGCGTAATCGGTTGCGCACTGGGCTATGCCGCTATGTCGCAAATCAATTCGGCATGGCCGATTGCCCTGGCGTTTGCCGTGACCTTCTTATGCTCATTTTTCGTCCAGGCCGGATGCGGTGCAGTGTACGCGATGGTGCCCTTGATCAAGCGCCGCATGACCGGGCAAATTGCTGGCATGGTAGGCGCTTACGGCAATGTGGGCGGCGTTACCTTTCTAACAGTCTTGTCGTTCGTCACACCGGAAGCCTTTTTTCTGACCATCGCCGGTACGGCTGTCGTGGTTGCACTGGCGGTGCAATTTATCGAGGAACCCGCCGGCCACATGGCAGAAGTCATGGAAGACGGCAGCGTGGCCATGATCGAAGTGGTTTAACCGGCAAAGCATTCCGGCGTCATCCGCCGAAGTATCGTTTCAGTAATTTTTAATATTGAGTTATTTAGAGGAATACCCATGATCGAAGCATTATTAGCCGTCCTAGCCTTGACTTTAATTGTTTGCTGGCGCGGCGTTTGCCAGGCATCCGGCGGCGAACGCCACGCGGATCAGCAGCTCGCCCAGGCCAAAATCAACCACTTCTTGCCTGAAGATGCCGTTCTGAGGCGACATGTCATTTCCCTGGTCCACCACGAAATCGAAGCCACCCTGCCTCCTCGCCCCAGCGACTCGGTGTTACTGCGCCATCACCAAGCTTTGCTGATGACTAAACTGGACCAGCGCTTGGCGGAATTGCGCCATTACCGCACCTGCTAAGCCGCGCAACATCCATTATCCGCAGACTATGGGCAAAACCTTATCAGTCAAGCTCGGTTCGCACAGCGACAAAGGTGTGAAACCCGAAAACGAAGATTGCTGGGGGGCAGTCGTCCCCGAGGAACCGCAACTCACCCTAAAAGGCATCGTGGCGGGCATTGCGGACGGCATGAGCGGCAGTGAAGCCGGCAAGGAAGCCAGCCATTGCTGCATTACCGCGTTTTTGGAAGATTATTACAGCACGCCGGATTCCTGGTCGGTGGCCAAGGCCGGACAAAAAATCCTCTCTGCCACCAACTCCTGGCTGCACAGCCAGGGACAAATCCGCTATGCCTCGGTTAAAGGCATGGTGAGCACGCTCAGTGTGCTGGTACTTAAATCCAACACCGCCCATATTCTGCACGTCGGTGATTCGCGGATTTATTTATGGCGGCAACATGGCTTGGAGCAACTCACGCGCGACCACAGACTTTGGGTGTCCAACGACAAAAGCTATCTGAATCGGGCGATGGGTATCGAGCCACATTTGGAGGTGGATTACAAATCGCTGACCGTCGAAAAAAACGACTTGTTCATAATGACTTCGGACGGGCTCCACGATTTTATTAGCGAGCACCACCTAAAAGCCCTGCTCGCGCAGGATTCCGATCTGCAAGCCCTTGCCGAAATCTTGGTAAAAGCCGCCTTGGCTAACGGCAGCGACGATAATGTAACCTGCCAACTGGTTCGCATCGACGACTTGCCGCAGCTACGCGAAGACGAAATATTGCGGCACCATGGGCACCTGCCCTTCCCGCCGCCGCTGTCACCCGGCATGCTGCTGGATGGCTACCGGGTCGAAGCGGAATTGCATGCCAGCAAACGCACGCAAATTTACCAAGCCTTCGATACGCTGCATAACCGCCGGGTGATTTTGAAAACACCATCGGTGCTGTATAACGACGACACCCATTATATCGAGCATTTTTTGCACGAAGAATGGGCCGGCAAACGCCTTAACCATCCCAACGTCTTGACGGTGCTCGAATCCGACCGTGCTAAAAGCTGTCTTTACTATGTAACCGAATTTATCGAGGGGCAAACCTTAAGAGAATGGATCACTCAGAACCCCAAGCCGGAGATCAAGCGGGTTCGCGCCCTGATCGAACAAATCGCCAAAGGGCTACGGGCTTTTCATCGCATGGAAATGCTACATCAGGATTTGAAGCCGGAAAACATCATGATCACCAACCAAGGCAGCGTTAAGATCATCGATTTCGGTTCGGTGAAAATCGCCGGCATCGCCGAGATCACCCCGCTTGACCGGCATCAGACCGAGAATATTCTCGGCACACTGAACTACACCGCGCCGGAGTATCACCTGGGGCAAACCGGCACGGTGAAGTCGGATTTGTTCTCCTTAGGCGTCATCTGTTACGAAATGCTCAACGGCAGTCTGCCGTTCGCCAACATGCCGGAAAAACCCAACCGCCACAATCTCGAGCGCCTGGTTTACATTCCCAGTATCCGCCGCAACGAAATGGTGCCGATCTGGATAGACGGCGCCCTGAAAAAGGCCACGACCGTTTCGCCACGATCCCGCTACGACGAATTGTCCGAATTCCTGCACGACCTTTCCACCCCCAACCCGCAATTCCTGAAAGCGGAAGACAAGATTCCGCTTATAGAACGCAATCCACTGTTGTTCTGGAAAAGCACAACAGCGCTGTTCTTTCTGATCAGCGTGGTTTTACTGTTCTTGTTGAGCCGGAAATAGCGGCCTGCATAAAAAGAATGAACGGCTGGCAATTGGCGTGCATGTCGTAGTCTGTTCCTGCTGGCATTCAAAATGTAGATACTGTTAGCTTGCGTAATCGCACATTTCAAAGCCATCGTCCTCCATGCGCATCGCCAATCGGAGCGGGCTTGACATAAAACCCCTACCTGATAAAGTCAGTGGCACATCAATAGGCAGGCAAAATTGCCTGATAATCAATAGTTAGCGTTCATCCATAAGACATTCATGGCATTCGTTTCAGAATCACTGGCATCGACTGTCAGCAGCTTCGTATCAGAGCACGAGCACGCTCGAGCCTTGATCACCGAGAAAGGAGAGCGAAATACGAGATGGGTCGATGCTCAGTCAAATTCGGTGTTGTATCTGCTATCGAAAGAGGACGTCGCACACGGTATCGCTTCCTTTGAATGGCTCTTTTTTGTCGACTCGGTTGCGCTGAGCTTACGGACATCAGGTCACGTTGGCCCTAGCTCAGCATCTTGGCAACTTCAGCGTGTTTCATCTACTCAGGCGATCCCAGAGTACCAAAGAACAAGGCTGCTTCATCTGATAAAGGACGCATCAAGGGCCTACATGAAGTGGTATGACAGACAGTTCTGGGAAGCTGAAGTTTGGCTTGATAGCAACCTGTCAATTGACAGCAAAAGCACCAAGTGGCTGGATATGAACGGAATGGGTGACGATAATCGCTAACCCGGCTCTCAAACTCGCTCCCTCTGGTCGCCCGCGCCGGTTAGCTCTAGGTTAGCGCGCAGTGGGTCTTTCCAAGTCAGTCAGTAGCCTCGATGAAATCGAGGGTTCGAAGGCCACCACCCTTAAAATTTGCCTATGTTAGTCTGATGATGGATGGCCGACACCCTCGATTCCGCTAACGCTGCATCAAGGCTACACAAAACCTACCCCGGACTTGCAATCTCAGAGGCTATCCATTCCACTGCGATCACTAAAGCCGAAGCCCGGTAGGGTACGCACCGCGTACCTTTTGGCTGCCAAAAAAGCCATTAAATGGTACGCAGTGCATACCCTACATCTGATATGCAATTAGCATTTGATCGAGCGTTATAGGCTCCGAACCGGACAGACAGAAAGGAAGGAAGCCCAACAGCCCAGTTCTGACCACTCTCGTCGGTCCACCTTCGTAAATGTTGAGAACCAACAAACCTCAAACCGCCCCTCTTAGCTCCACCGGCCGCCCCATGCAAAGCCTTAAATACACTCTGGCGATGGCGATACCGTTGATCACAAAGGACACGGTAATCGGCGCGGCAAACCAGGGATGTTGGCTGCTGGCATGCGACAAGAGTAAATCCTCGCCTAAAAATGCCGGCGTGATGGGAAAGCCCACCAGACCTAAGAAACTCAAAAATAGCATCAGCGACCAACCGGGACGGGTTTCGGCAAAGGCGCGAAATACAAAAGGTTCGTCGGCGAAATGGTAATGTCTCAGCAAAACGCTAAGCGTCACAATACCCAAAGCCCAGGAGGGAATGATGCCGCTGAAGAACAAGGCTACGTCGTACCAAGCGGCAGGCACCATCAGCCACACGGCCACACCCGCCAAGATGCTGCTCAAGGCCACACTGTGCCAAACCTGAAACGGGCTGCGTTTGTTACTGAATGCGCTTAAAGACACGACCGCCATCGCCAGGGAGATCGGCATGGACAAATAGATTCTGGCCACGCTGCTGACGCCGGAAGCGGCGATGCCAATGATCGCCAACAGCGCGAGGCCCGCCAAAATTTTGATCCACAGACTCACCCCGTTCAATTGCCGGCCCAGGTTTTTCAGCGGTTCCCACAAAATCTTCTTCACCAACAATTCCAACTGCCCTTCCTGCAAGGCAAAGACATACAAGGTATTTTGCAATACGTCAGGCAAGGAATCGCGAATCGACGCCGGCAAAAACATCAGTTGTTCATTGTTTTTAATATAAAAATCGCTATCGACATTGCCTTCCACCCGCAGTAAATGCGCCACAATGGATGGCGATACCAACAACTGATAGCAGCGCAAAAAGGCATTACCCATAAAGTGCAGCAACACCAGGTCTTCCAGACCCAATGCCAACTCGACAAACATAATCCCCACTTGCGCGATGGAGGCATAAGCCACCTGCCCTTTGATATTGGATTGGGTTTTCTCCGCCAAGGTGGCGACAAACACCGTCAGAACGCCGATGCTGAGCACAATCAAGCGCGGCAGGTAGTGATAACTCCAGATCGGCATGGTCCGCAATAACAAAAACACCCCGAGATGAATCGATAGCGCTCCGTAGAATATGGCGCTGGACGGCGTTGGCCCTTCCATGGCCCGCGGCAACCAGAAGCTAAACGGAAACTGCGCTGACTTACCGGAAGCAGCCAAAATAATCAGCCAGGATAAAATCGACAAGGAGGCATACCCTGCGGGAGGAATGTTGTTAGGATCGAACATGGTCAACAACTGGCTAAAATGCTGGCTTTCGTGAAACAGCAGATGGCTCATCCAGGTACCGACCAGCAAACCAACATCGCAAAAACGATAAATGGTGTAGGCGCGTAAGGCATTGCGCACGGGCTGCGGCCGATGGCGGTAAAAGGCAATCAGCAAGAATGAGGAGATGCCGACGATCTCCCAACCCGCAAACAGCATATCGATACTGCCGGACAGCACGATCAGATTCAAGCCAAACGCAAACCCAAAAATAGCCTGAAAGAAGCGCTTATATCCCGCTTCCCGGTGCAAATATACCCGGCAATATTTGACAATGGCCGAAAACACCGCCCACACCACAAATAAATACACGGCGCCGACTCGATCCAGAAAAAACAGCAAAGGGAATTGGTAATCGTCGTGTTGATACAACACCAGCCATTGATATTCAAAGTTGGCAAAGCCATGGGCGGCCCATGCAGCCAGTAAACCTAGCACAGCCACCCCTTTGATTCGGGTCATCCACAGACTAATCGCGGCAATTCGATGTTCGTTGTCCGGGCTGAAAAAAATCAGCAAAAATCCAAGCAATGGCAATAATACACACGCCAATAATAAAGCACTCACGCCTGTCTCCTTTCTAATGCGTGGACCGGAATAGTCCGGGTTTGTCCGACAATAATTTTTTCCGAATGGCTGGCAACCGGCAACGGTCTGCCAGCCGCGGGTTCGGCCACTTTCCAGCCATCGCTGCTGTGCAAATACAGGGCGCGGCTCACCGGATCGCAAGCCACCAGGCGTATCCACTCGTTGTCCAGCCATTCCCGCCAGCCGCCCAACATAGCAATGGCCTGATCGGCAATCGCGGTCGTTTGCTCCACGACCATTAACAAGCGCGCCGGCTCGTGGACCTCGACCATTTGCGACGGCAAGCCAGTGCGTAAATCCCCCTCGACACCATTCGCCACACCCAGCAAGCCGATCACGTTATGCGGCAGTTTGGTGCCGGCACCGTAGACGGAATTGTCGATGCGCGAAAACAGGTACTCCAGATTGATACCGCCGCACACGGGAATGACCGCTGACAACACTTTCACTAAGATTGAGCCGTCGCTATCGCTGTTGGGATCGTAGGATTGCAAAAACGCCCTTCTATCCAAGAATAGATGCCGGGTCAAATCGCGCCGCCCCACCACACAATACAGATTATTGGAATGATTCAATTCCGGACGCGGCTCGAAAATCGACGAGGCCCGCGCCACCACATGACTATGCGCTTCGGCGTTGCTATGAGATTTTGGCCCCAACTCAAACCAGCGACAGCGTTCGCGCGCGTTGCGCTGCAAGGCATGCTGCATGCTGTGTTGGAAACTGTGAAACTCGTGACGCGCGGCTTTATCCAGCTGTTGCTGATCGAAGTATGTGATCTCGTCACGGCTGGTGTTGTGCAAAGCAGGGACAAAATAAGTACGGGCAGGAATGTCTATCCCCCGCTCCCGCAAAATATCGCGAACCTGTGGATGATTAGCCATCCAGGCAAAGGCCCGCGCATTGGGCGCGCCGGGCTTACCGGAGCAAGCACCGCAATCGTAAGCGGCGAAATGCGGATTGTTGACGCTGCTGGAGCCGTGTGCGACCACGACAATTAAGGGCGCAAACCGTTTGGTCAACCCGATATTCCGCAACAAACCGCCCACCCTATCCGCCATTTCCGTTAACGAAAAACCCAGTAAGTAGCCGTCTGCGTTGGGCTCATCGCTCTCCCGCAATAAGTGTAAATGGCCATGGGCTTCTACTTCGCTCAAGCTTTGGATGCCCGGCAACTGGCCGCCTGGGCGCAACACGCTCCAACCCAACCTTAAGGCGTAGGCCAAGCCCAAGGTTTGCGTATACAACCAGCCGCGCAACATGGAATGCGCGCCAAAATGCAGGGTCGACAGCGATTCGCCCTTCTCCGGTTTATCGGACTGCGGCGTATCTGTCGATTCCAAAATCAGATGTTTGGGTTTGATCACCACCGGACACTGCGCCACCGGATACGCATCGTCCAAACCTTGGTAGAGAAAATCGATACCAAAAAAACCGGGTGCGCCGAAGGTTTCGATACCCGGATCCATTTCTTCCAGATAGCGGCGCAGCGAGCATTCTCTGTCATCAATGCAAAATAGTGCCTGCACTTTGGGCGCTTGCTCCGCTGACGGGTTAATGGGCGCTTGCTCGCGCAAGGCTATGAGCAATTCAGAATGCAGGGACCATTCCATTGCCTCGTGCCACACCCGCATTTTCAGCGGTACCTGCGGCTGGGTGGCATCGCGCTCCAGTAACGGAATAGCGTGTAAATTCGGTAGCTGGGCGATCTGTAAAAACCGATGTCCGTGCTTTTTATCGATAAACGCCAACTCGCACGCCAGCTCCACCGCTAACAATTCTTTCAGCGAAATAGCCCGTGGCGCCAGCAACACATTCGGCTGGGTTTCGATAATCCGCACCATCCCCGACCAACCAGGATGGGCCAGCAATACTTCCAACAGATATTGGCCGTATAAGGTTTCGTCACCGACGATTTTGCTTAAACAATTCAAAATCACCTGGTCCGGCCCGGTGTCCAGCATTTGCCGCACCACCGGCTGATGAAACGGATACAGAGGTAACAGGCTGTTTTGCACCAAACGTAACACGCAATCCCAGAAGCGCTCGTCCGGTTTCGGCATGGCCCAACGGCTGATGCCCTGATCCAGAAAGTTACTTAACAATCTGAACATCACCGGATGCACCATCCCATTCAAGTCGATTTCCAGGTGATTGAGCCAAGCAGTGCGGATACCGTGGTTAGCCAACGACTGCGGCGGATAGTGGCTATGATCATCCGGCTCAAACAAAGATGCCCGCAACGACTGCTCTTGATAGACACTGCAATTGGCCTGAGCAATCGCCCATTCCAGCGCTTGATCGCTGATCCGGCCTTCGTCATAGCGTTTCAAGTAATCGGCCAAAGGCAAATAGCTTTTCGCGCCATATATCTGCGCCGCCACCGCCACCCCTTCGTGAAACGGATAATCCTGCACGGCATGCAAGGTGTTGTGGTGAATAAAATCCTTGATCGGCCCCTGGCTGGGCAGCCAATGGGCGATGTGGTCGATAGCCGCATTGAGATCGAACGCAGCTTTGTGAATATTGTGATGGGCGGAAGCAGACATCTGTAACTTAAACCTCGCTAGTCAAACAGAAGTTGAGGCCAACAGCCTCTTATGCTTCACACAGCATAGTGCGTGCCAAATCCCTAAACCCTGGCATATCAACGTTTCCAGCTTATTATTTAAACCCCAAGCTAAGCCCCATCGGTGCAAATAAACCACCCAATTGGTTGAAGCTGACGAATCAACCAGGCCAATCCATCAAATCGACAACCATTTTCCGGGCAAGCACGTCCACAACCCTTGATATATCTGCACTGACGCAGTTCATGCAAAACTGGCATGTTTCTCGCTGCACTTTGGTTTTCCTAGGCTACTTGAGAAAGACCATGACCACATCCTCTTCGGCCACCTTGCCTAAATCCGGGCTCCCCGGTTTAATCGAAAACTGGCGTAGCGATCTGCTATCCGGGTTTTTAGTATTTTTGATTGCCCTGCCTTTGTGCCTGGGTATCGCCATGGCGTCGGGCTTTCCGCCCATGTCCGGCATCATCACCGCGATTATCGGCGGCGTGGTGGTTTCCCGAATCAATGGCTCGTATGTCACGATCAACGGTCCGGCGGCCGGTTTGATCGTGGTGATCGTTGATGCCGTACAATCCTTGGGACAAGGCGATGCGATGGCCGGTTATCGTTACACTCTCGCCGCCATCGTTATCGCCAGCGTGTTGCAAGTGCTGCTGGGCGTGTTCAAGGCCGGTAAGCTCAGTGCCTTTTTCCCCTCATCCGTGGTACACGGCATGCTGGCCGCCATCGGCATCATCATCATGGCTAAGCAGATTCATACCTTGCTGGGGGTTAAACCGGAAGCGAAAAGCCTGTTGGGGACCATCGCCGAAATCCCGCACTCGCTGATGGACATGAATCCGGAAGTGTCGCTGATCGGCTTGCTTGGCTTGTTGCTGTTGATACTTTGGTCAGTGATCAAACATCCCACTTTAAAAATGATCCCCGCCCCGCTGCTGGTGGTATTACTCGGCTTGGCCTTGGGTCAGTATTTTGATTTGGACCATATCCACCAATACCTGTTTTTGCCGGATGCCGCGATTCTGCCGCACCATGAATTCAGCGTCGGCCCGTCATTTTTGGTAGCGGTACCGGAACATTTTCTGGCCGGATTTTATCTGCCCGACTTTTCCAAAATCACCACCGGCGAATTTTGGCTTGCGGTGTTAACCATCTGGCTGGTGGGCAGTTTGGAAAGCCTGTTAAGCGCCTCGGCCGTGGACAAACTGGACCCGTATAAGCGCAGTTCCAACCTGAATCGCGATTTAACCGCAGTCGGTATCGGCAATGTGATTGCCGGCATGTGCGGCGGTTTGCCGATGATTGCCGAGATCGTCCGTAGCTCCGCCAACATCAATAACGGCGCAAAAACCGGCTGGGCCAACTTCTTTCATGGCTTATTTCTGCTGATCTTCGTGGCGCTGTTTCCCAAACTGATTCACGAAATCCCGTTGTCGGCTCTGGCCGCACTGTTAGTGTTCACCGGTTTTCGCTTGGCCTCACCCAAAGAATTTGCGAAAACCCTGGCCGTCGGTGTGGATAATTTTGCCGTCTTCGTCATCACGATTCTCGGTGTGTTGGCGACCGACTTGCTGGTTGGCGTGGCGATCGGCATCGCCGTGGAACTGGCAATACATGTCAGCCGTGGCCTCAAGCTGCGCAACGCCTTTTCGATGGCTTTTCATGTGCGTCAAACCGATGCCGATACCCATCACATTGCGGTATCCGGCGCGGCGGTGTTTTCCAACTTCATCACCTTGAAAAGCTTGCTGGCCGATTTTCCGCAACGCAAAACCGTATTTTTTGATTTGACCGAAGCCAATTTAATCGACCATACGGTCATGGAATTCATCCACCATTTTGCCGAAGATTACAACCAAGCCGGCGGCCGTTGCCAAATTGTCGGCTTGGACGATCACGAAAGCTATTCCGACCACCATCTCGCGGCGCGGCGCAAAATTGCACTCTGACCCGGCTCAGGCGCACGCGACGGCAACAGCAGTCGCGTGACGCCCCAGCCGTCCTCGGCACCACACCTTAACAACCCCGCCAAAAGCCCGTTCCTCTCCCGATAACACCGGGAGATACAGACGCTTTTGCTTAAATTTTGGAGAATCGTCATGCACACACTATCGCGAACATTATGGTATTCCTGCTGCGTATGCTCGCTACTGGCTATTTCGACCGTTGTAAACGCTGCCGAATTGCTTGAAGACTCCGGCGCTTGGTTACAAGCCGTGGCCGAAGGCAGCATGGGCTTTATCGATCCCAGCCTGAAAAACGGCCGGGTCTGGCTGGAAGGCCAATCGCGCTTCGATGGCGATTGGGGTCATTGGTATCAAGGCATGGTGCGTACAGCGGCCGGTTATGCCCTAAGCGACCGAGCCACACTCTGGGCCGGTTACACTTGGCTACCGACTCAAAACATCGGTAAATCTTATGTCTCGCAACAGGATATTTGGCCGGCGTTTCGTTATGTATTGCCCACGGAGATCGGCACTTTTACCTTCCGCACGATGTGGGAAACCAACTTTTTAAACGGCAGCCAATTACGCGAACGTCCCCGGCAAATGATCAAATTCATGCATCCCCTCGAGTTCGAGCCGCGCTTGAGCCTGATTGCTTGGGATGAAGCCTTTTACCGGGTCAATTCCACCACCTTCGGCGGCAAATCAGGGTTTGATCAAAACCGCGCGTTTGCCGGTTTTGGCTGGAGCTTCAACAAAAACGTCAGAACCGAATTGGGTTACATGAACCAATATGTCGATAACGCCAATCACAGTGCGGCGACGATGCGGCATTTGGGCATGGCGTCGGTGTTTGTTAATTTTTAAGCAGCGGACGTTAAACACAAGGTCCGCTCAACCGATTATCGAGGTCGCAGATGCCCAGCAAAATCGTCCCCAAACAAGTAAAAGCATTTTGGCATCACCAGATTTCGGAACTATTCCAGCAGTTGCAAACAGACGAACGCGGCCTAACCCAGCCGAAAGCCGCAGCGCGGCTAAAACACTACGGCGATAACCGTTTACAAAATCACAAGCCGCCCAGCACCTTCAGCTTGTTTTTCGGGCAATTCAAAAGTTCGATTATTCTGATCCTGCTGTTTGCCACCGGCCGATCTGGCCGGGATGAGCGAAACAGCCCTGATTCATCGGGTTGCGCAAGTCAACTTGTTCGCCGAAATCGAACCCAATCAGAAAGAACGCATCATCGTAGCGCTAAAGAAAGCCGGCTTCGTGGTCGGTTACATGGGCGACGGCATTAACGATGTCTCGGCGCTGCACGCCGCGGATGTGGGGATTTCGGTGGACAGCGCCGCCGACGTCGCCAAGCAAACCGCGCAAATCGTGTTGCTGGAAAAAAATCTGCGGGTCTTGCTGGCAGGGATACGCGAGGGCCGCACGACTTTTGCCAACACCCTTAAGTATGTGTTCATGGCTACCAGCGTCAACTTCGGCAATATGTTCAGTATGGCCGGCGCGTCGCTGTTCTTACCTTTCCTGCCGCTATTGCCCAAGCAAATTTTGCTGACCAATCTACTGACCGATTTTCCGGAAATGACCATCGCTTCCGACAACGTCGATCTGCAAATGCTCGGCAAGCCGCACCGCTGGGATATAGCCTTTATCCGTAAATTCATGATTATTTTCGGCATTATCAGCTCTGTGTTCGATTACCTGACCTTCGGCGTGTTGTTGTGGCTGCAAGTGCCGGTCGAGCAATTCCGCACCGGCTGGTTTTGCGAATCGGTGATTTCCGCTGCGCTGATCGTGTTCGTGGTGCGCAGCCAAAACAGCTTATTCAGCAATCGCCCGGGCAAGTATTTGATGATCACCACCGCCACCATCGTCGCACTGACATCGGCATTGCCTTATATGCCTTTGGCGCCGTTCATAGGCTTTCAACCGCTGCCGGCGGCGATTATCGGTTGGCTGAGTTTGATCGTATTGCTTTACATCCTGACTGCGGAACTGGCGAAACGGATTTTCTATCGCCACGTAAACCTATAGCCACCATAGTGCTTAAAAAACATTCAATGAAACACGCTCTCAATAACGACCTTTCCCACCACATTTTGCCCAATTCGGCCACGATGGTAGGTGTTTGCATTATGGTCATCAGCATCGTCAAAAGTCAGCCTTCAGGCATGGTCGGTTACGTGATCGACAAGGCGTTGGCAATAGACAGTTTGCTATTCACCATCAGTGCGTTGCTATCGTTCTTATCGATTCGGCTGGAGCGCTCAACCATAGGTTTGGAACGCTGGGCGGAAGTGCTTTTTATCATTGGGCTGGTGTCGATGACAGTCATTGCCCTCATTTTTTCTTTCGAAATTGTATGATTGATTTTCGCTTTCCCTGCGAATGCGGCAGACTCGCTTCGAAGCGAAATTTAACTTAACCCTAATGTGGAATTAACATTCAATTCATCGCCAAATAGTAATTTAGACCGCTCTAATTAATCTAAAGGCATTTGGAATATGAAAACGATAAAAAGCTTGTCAATACAGCTATTGGCAATTCTCTCGGTCTTATCTGCAATCCCTAGGGTTGAGGCTGCAACGACTATTCAAATCGGCCCAAGCGGAAAAACCTTTGCCTCGTCTATGGTTCAGTGTGCGGTAAATCCAGCCACCGGCCTGCAAGCGGCAACCGTTCAAACCGGCCTCTTCAACCCAAGGTCAAAAGATAAGGCAACGATTACTCTCAATGGCGGAATTGTGACCAAAGTTACCGCGTCGCAACCCGATGTCGCGGTCTGGCTTGTTGATGGTAATAACTCTGTTGTGGTCGCCATGTCTAGTAGAACGGCTGATACCTACACCTTCACCGTACAACCGGGCTTCTGCGATCTACCCGATACGTCAGCTAACACTTTCAGCGCTGACGGCGTTCTCGAATACGCTGCCAGTAGAAAATCTTATACCACCGTCACCCCAGGCTGTGCCTTAAACCCGGCTAGCGGTAATTCCCAGTACTTCGTCAACCTGTTCGATAATGGCAGCTACCTATTAAACGTATCTGTCAATGGCACGCCGTTAACCCAATTGAACGGAACCACCCGAAAATCAGTACCCGTGTTTTTGGGGGCGGGTTTGAACGTAATCTCGGCAGCCAATGGCACGGTTTCCACCGACTACTACATTAGAGACGGCGGCAACGGCACTTGCACCTTACCGTAAATCAGAATAAGCGCCATGCCCTGTAAATGTCCCGGCAGTAACAGCATGGCGTCACTATTAACCCGGTCCTATTTATCACCGATATTCCGTTCGGGCTGAGCTGGTCGAAGCCTGATTTGGCGCACCCTTCGATAAACTCAGGATAAAAGGTATTTAAGGGCCGGGTTAATAACATTGGACGGTGGCGCTTGCTATAGCGACGAGCGTTGCTTGATTCGTCGATATACCTAACAGCAAGTCATTTAAGGGTTTCCGTGCCAAGCTGGGTTTCATTATCATTCAATCCAGCTTATGTCCACAAACGCAGATTCAGCTTGTTATTCATTAAAGGTCATTTGGACGTTTAACCAACCGCCTTCTTCTGCGGGTCAATCCCAACGCTTCAAACCTGCAAATAGTGTCACTCATTACTGGTGTAACACATGCCTTCAAGACCCGCTAAACAGCCTTTTGATGTGCAGTCCGGTTACCGGCCAAGCGGTAAGCCACGCGCATACCCAGCAGCAAAGCCAGTACAAGCGCAAATATCATGGGTCTGCTTAGATCTTTTTTCACCAACCAGCCGAAATGCACCACGCCGGCAATCGCGCAGGGATAAGTTAAGCGATGTAATGCCCGCCAGCGTTTGCCGCCCAGGCGGCGGATAATGGCGTCATTTGAAGTAAATGCCAGCGGAATCAGCGCCACAAATGCGCTAAAGCCGATAGTAATGTAAGGGCGTTTCAGGATGTCTTTTGCGATTGCCTGCCAATCGAAATATTGATCCAAAACCAAGTAGATAGCAAAGTGCAATGCGGCATAAAAGAACGCAAACAAACCCAGCATGCGCCGCAAGCGCATCAGCCATAAGCAGCCGGATAGACGCCGCAGCGGCGTGACCGCCAAAGTGATCAGCAAAAAACTCAAAGCCCAAAACCCGGTAACGTGGGTCATTTTTTCAATGGGATTGGCGCCCAATTCATCCGCATAAGCGGCGACGGCCAATTTGGCGAACGGCAGCAAAGCCGTCAGAAATACGGCCGCTTTCACCCGGAGCAGTACACGGTTGTCGAGATTTTTGATCGTCATGGCTTAAAAATTCCGCTGCAAGTCCATGCCGGCGTACAGTACCGCCACTTCGTCGGCATAACCGTTGAACATCAGGGTTTTGCGTTTCAGAAACTCGCCGATGCGCCGCTCCTTGGCCTGGCTCCAGCGCGGATGATCGACCTCGGGATTAACGTTGGCGTAAAAGCCGTATTCACCCGGCCCGGCTTTCATCCAACTGGTCAGAGGTTGCTGTTCGACCAGCCGGATTTTGACGATGGATTTGGCACTTTTAAATCCATATTTCCAGGGCATGACGATGCGGACCGGCGCGCCGTTTTGCTTGGGCAACACTTCCCCGTACAAACCAAAGGTCAACAGCGTCAAAGGATGCATGGCTTCGTCCATCCGCAAGCCCTCGCGGTAGGGCCAATCCAGCACCGCGGACTTTTGTCCCGGCATTTGGGCCGGATCGTGCAGGCTGACAAACTCGACGAACTTGGCATTGCCGGTCGGTTCCACCCGCTTGAGCAATTCCGCCAGCGAATAGCCGAGCCAAGGCACTACCATCGACCAGGCTTCTACACAGCGCAGACGATAAACCCGCTCTTCCAACGCCGCCATTTTCAGTAACTCGTCAATATCAAACACCTTGGGTTTTTTCACCTCGCCTTCTACCGTGATGGTCCAGGGCCGGGTTTGCAAGCTGCCGGCATTGATGGCCGGCTGATCTTTGCTGGTGCCGAACTCATAAAAGTTGTTGTATTCGGTAACATCCCGCCGTGGCGTGAGCTCATCCGTCACGCTGTATTTAGATTTTCCAAGCTCGCCTAAATTATCCATAGCCCATAGTGTCTGCGGCCACACGGCCGCCAGCGCGGCACCGCCTGCCGTTTGCATAAATTTTCGCCGTGCCTGGAACAGGGCTTGCGGCGTGATTTCCGAGGAAGGGATAGCGGGTGGTTTATAGGGTTTCATTTCGATGAGCCTCTGCTCTATTAATTACGGTAATTCGCCAGCGGACTTAAGCTGCGGGCACGGCCAAGCCGACGGCGGTTTTTGCTATTTGCTCCGGATCGGCTGATAACAGCGCTACCGAGTCCGGCGCCGGCAGACCGTTCCAAATTTCAATAAAGCGTTTCGCGGTCGGCAAACCGCCTGATTTGTCCGCATTTTCTTGGCCATGCGCAGAAACCCAAGCCTTGTATAATCCGGCCATATCGGCCTTACAGACTGCATAGTAGGGTTGCGCGTTATCGCCTGGGCCGCCCAGGAAAGTGGATACGCAGATGATGTTGGTCGGTGCCAATGCTGTAGCGGCTTGCGCGCCGCGTCCGGCAAACTCTCGCAGCGCCTGTCTGACGCATAAAAACTGCCCGACCAGGTTTTGCCGCAAAATTTCCCGCCATTGCTCCCGATCCATATTGCCAGCCGGCACAGCAAGCGCCAGATCGGCATTCGTCACTAATGTATTCAAGCCACCCCAATAGGCGGCAAGTACATCGAACATACTGCTAACCTGGCTCTCCCGGCTAACATCCGCCTGAAATATCATGGCTTGTCCCTGCTTAGCCCGAATCCGCTGGGCAATGCGGTCCGCTGCCGGGTTTTCGTGCAGATAATTGATCAACACCTTGGCACCGGCAGCGGCAAACGCCTCCGCTACCACGGCGCCAATGCCGCAATCACCGCTAACCACCAACGCGGTTTGCCCCGATAGCGGCGCTCCGCCGTTCGGGACGTTCATGCATTCTCCCGTTTTAATGCCGACCTGACTGCGCCAACATTCACTGGGAACAAGTAGCGGCAGATTAATTCATCAAGCGACAGTTTGCCCGGCCCTTGCAAGCAACAAACCAACAACATGACGCCCCATTGTTTATGTTGCTCAATGCCGGCGCTACCCAAATCCGGGTAGGAAATCACCGCGACGATATTGAATAAAAACAGCACTATTGCCGCGGCGCGCCCGCAAAAACCCACGGCCAATAATGCCGGACCGATAAGCTCGACTGCGGCGGCCATTACCGCCGCCAGCCCGGCGGGCAATAGCGGCACCGCGTATTCGTTTTCGAAGAGATATAAGGTGCTGTCCCAGCTTTGGAGTTTCAGCAGTCCAGAAACCCAGAACGCATAAGCAACCCAGCAGCGCAGCAGCAAACTACTCAACGGGGTCAAACTGTCCAGTAACAGGCCGCAGCGACGGCCCCAGCTTTGCGGCCGATAAAACGGCGCTAATAATTTGGCAATGATGTGTGTATGCATGTGTTAGGCATCCGCAAAATAAAAATCGGTTAACAGGCCTTTAAGCAAGCAGCGTTGCAACATGGCAGGCACGTTTGCATCGGGGTGATCGGTAAGCACAGTCTCGACTGTTCCGTTTAGCGTCGTGCCAACAGCCAACAACCGTAGAAATTGATATTCCGCTTGATCCAGACTATCGATTTCGACTTGCCGACCCGGACGGTACAGCAGCAAACGGCAAGCACCGATACGCAAATCGATGTATTCCCTGCCGGCGTCATCGGCCTGGTTACTGGCCCAGATCAGGGCTATCGGATAGTCCGAGGCGATGAAGCGTGCGCTGGGATGCAGCCTGAAAACCAAGCGGCCGTAGGCAGCGGGATCGATCTGCGCCAACGCTGTAGCGGACAGTATCGGCGCATCGGCAGCGTGATAGGCTTCGTGCCACAGCCACTCCAGCTTGGCGACATCGGCTAAATACGCCAAACTTTGCGCGGCGGCAAACCCGCTTATCAGCTCGGAAAAATGCGCGCCAAATGTCAACAGGCAAGCCGATTGCGGTGGGTAGCTTTTGATGTAAGCAGCAGCCAGCCCGGCAAAAAAGCCCTCGCCGACCAGACGGTTCACGACCGGATAGCTGTTGCGCAAGGCCGCCGTTAAACCAAGCAGGGTATTGTTTCGATAAATGGCCAGCCGTTGCTCGGCACTCAGGCCCTTCGACTTAACGCCCGCCGGCAACTGTTGGGATTCTTGCAACACGAAGCGGGAAAAATCCCGCTGTAACTCACGCAGCCTGTGCATAAACCTGCTCCATAACCCTGTCGGCTGTCGCGGCTTCCGCCACCAACACCGGCCAGGGCGGCAGATCGGCATCCCACTCGATCAAAGTCGGACGGCAACCGAAACGTTGTATGGCTGTTTGATAGAGTTGCCAGACCGCATCGCTGACCGGCGCGTTATGGGTGTCGATCAGAATGCTCTGCCCGCCGAATTGATTGACGGTATGCCCGGCCAAATGAATTTCGCCGACCTTGTCGGCAGCTATGTCGTTTAAATACGCCAGCGCCTGCCAGCCGTGATTTACGCAAGACACGTAAAGGTTGTTCACGTCCAACAAAATCCCGCAGCCGCAACGCCGGGTAAGTTCGTTGAGAAATTCGCTTTCCGTATAGCTGGAAAAGCCGTATTCCAAATAACTGGAAGGATTCTCGATCAACAGCGGTCTGCCTAAAAAATCTTGTGCCTGCGAGATGCGCGCAACTAAATGGGCCAATGTCTCATCGGTATAGGGTAAAGGCAGCAGATCGTTCAAGTACCTACCGCCAAAGGCACTCCAGCTTAAATGCTCGGACACCAGTCCCGGTTCGATCCGCCGAATCAGATCGCGCAGTTGCCGTAAGTGTTGCCGATTCAACGGGTCAACAGAACCCAGCGACATACCAACCCCATGCAAGCTGATCGGATAATCGGCTCGGATGGCTTCCAAGTCGCGTAACGGAATACCGCCGTTGCCGAAGTAGTTTTCGCTATGGACTTCCAACCATGCCGGCCGGACGGGGTGGTTTAGGGAATCCCGGTGATGCTGAGAGCGAAGGCCGATTCCGGCTTGCGCCGGAATCGCCGAGCTCACTGATACCTGTTTAGCGAGTGGCTTCGTGAGAGTCATGTGGTACTCGATTTAATGGTGAAAGGGTGTCATCTAAACAGCGCAGAACCTTGTGAGTGGGATGCCGGCAATCGCTGCCGGCATGACTGCGCTCTTTAACGGTTCGCGCGGCCTAGTAACCGGCGCCTGTGCCGTTATTTCATGTCCGCGGGCGCTTCCATGCTACCGCCGACGATGCGCTCGCAAGTGCCGGCAGGCACGGCGATAAAGGCATCTTTTTGATTATCGGCGGTGGAATGTCCGGCACAGGCATTAGACAGCGTTTTGCAGTCGTTTTTGCCGGCTTTGGCTACGCCGTAACATTTCTCCATATCTTTTTTGTCGGCGGCAAAGGCTACCGATGCCAAACCTGACGCCCCTAATACAATCAAAGAAGCCATGGCGGTCGATACAACAGTGTTTACGTTTTTCATCAGTCTTTTCCTAGTCGTTAAATGATTTAGTGGAGTCCACCGATTTCCCGGCAGACGCTTAACTAATGGCAAGCGGCATGCCAAAACGCTTTAAAATAAAATATGCAAATAAAAACAAATGCTTATAAATTACCAAGCAAATTCAAGCCGTATCCCAATCGCCGAAAATCCACCAATAGTTGTGGCTGCCGCGAATAGTTGCGGCTTGGTGTTGTGGCGGCCGCTGGTTAGAATGCTATTCAATGCAAGCAACCGGACCATTTCACTCATGCAAACTGTCGACTCGTCGGAACTGGCCATACTGCGGGCGCTGGTGGAAGGCACCGTGCAAACCACCGGCGAGGATTTTTTAAGATCGCTGGTGCGTAGTCTGTGCACGGCCATTGGAGTAGCGAACGGCTTTATCGCCGAATTCACCAGCGATAAAACCCGGATAAGGTCCTTGGCCTTCTGGGAGCACGGTCAATTTATAGACAATCAGGAATGGGAACTGGCCGGCACCCCCTGCGTCGATGTGCTGGCCGGCAAGTTGTGCCATTACCCGTCGGACTTGGCGAAAATCTTCCCCAAGGAAGAAGGCATAGAAAGTTATCTCGGCGTGCCCTTGCAAGACGCCGACGGCCAAATCCTCGGCCACCTGGCGATATTCGACGAACGGGCAATGCCCGAAGAACCCCGCTTGCTCTATACCTTCAAAATCTTCGCGGCCCGGGCGGCGGCGGAGCTGAATCGGATTCGGGTAGAAGAACTGCGGCAGCAGAGCGAACAGCGCTATAAGGATTTGTTCGACGAAGCGCCGATTGCTTATGTGCACGAGGACACCGATACCCGTTTCCAGGCCGCCAACCAGGCCGCCATGCGCATCCTGGGCATTACTCCGGAACAAGTGCCGGGTCTAATTGGCAGTTCCTTCGTACCCGACACGCCCGAAGCACAGCAGCGATTACAGCTGGCGCTCAAGTCCATCGAAGACGGTACGAATAGCGATGGCGTTGTTCTGGAATTGCGCCGCAGGGATAACTGCCAGCCGATTTGGATACAGTGGTGGTCCAAACTCGACCCCAGCCGGCAATACATGCGCACCATGTTTATCGACATTACCGAACGGGTGTTGATGGAACGGGAACAGGCCAGGCTGCAAGCGCAAAACCTGTATTTACAGGAAGAAATTAAATCGACGCATAATTTCGACGACATCATAGGCCGCAGTCCGGCGCTGCAATCCTTACTAAACCAAGTCCAGCGCGTCGCGCAGACCGACGCCTCGGTATTGATCCAAGGCGAATCGGGTACCGGTAAAGAACTGATCGCTCGCGCCATTCACGCCGCCAGTCCCCGGAAAAGCCGGCCGTTGATTAAAGTCAATTGCGCGGCATTGCCGTCCAATTTGATTGAAAGCGAATTATTCGGTCACGAAAAAGGCGCATTCACCGGCGCTATCAACAAACGCATCGGCCGCTTTGAATTGGCCGAGGGCGGCACGCTGTTCCTCGATGAAGTGGGCGAAATTCCGCTGGATGTGCAGGTCAAATTATTGCGGGTGATTCAAGAACGCGAATTCGAGCGGGTGGGCGGGCAAATACCCATCAAAATGGATGTGCGGGTGATTACTGCGACGAATCGGGATCTGCTGACGGAAGTAGCTGAAAAGAATTTTCGCGAAGATCTGTTTTATCGGCTGAATGTGTTTCCGCTGACCACGCCGCCGCTGCGGGAACGGCTTGAAGATATTCCGCTGTTGGTGAATTTTTTGATCGCTAAATTCGCGCCGAAAATCGGTAAAAAAATCACCGGGGTCAGTGGTCAATCTATGCAACGTTTGCAGAACTATCGCTGGCCGGGCAATATCCGCGAGCTGGAAAATATCATCGAACGGGCCGTGATCCTCACCGATACGCCGATATTGGACATCGGCCCGGAGCAGTTGCCCGCGACGGCCGACGCCGGCCTAAAACTCGTGGCAGCAGGCGGCGACACCAGCCTGGATAGCATCGCTAAAGAGCACATCCTCAGCGTCCTGGAACAAACCCGCTGGGTCATTGAAGGCCCCAATGGCGCCGCGCAACGCCTCAATTTAAAACCAAGCACCCTGCGTTACCGCATGCAAAAATTGGGGATCGCCAAAACCAATCGCTAGCGATAGCCGTTTCGAGAAAACGCTATCCCCCAGGCCTTTCGGGCTGAGCGGCGGCGTCGCCCCAAACAGCAGGAATCCTGAATAAGGCTGATAAAAAACTTGCCCCAGGGTATCTCCGACATTTCGGTATCCCCTGCTTGCCGGCAATCCGCAGCTTCAACTAGCGTGCCTCAGGACCGCGCAGGCATATCAGGCTTAGAATTTTTTCGGCCACGCGCCGATATTAATTGGTTTATATAAACCGTTTCTAGTCAATAGAACCGCTAACATCCTAATTCCCGCCGGCAAATAAGGTTGAAATAAGCCAAATTTCCAGGCCTGTCGATCTCACATTGGCTTTGGCAGACTACTTGCTTTGAGTGCTTACCAAGCACGATCAATTGCACAACTCCGGGATCGACCATGCAAACCAAACGTTTCATCTACAGTGCGGCACTCGGCTTGCTGAGTGCTATGCTGACTTCCCAGGTCCACGCCCAAAATGTGCCCATATCCCTGGATGAGGCGCTGACGTTGTTTTACCAGCGCAACCTGGATTTGATTGCCGCGCAATACAATATCGACCAATCCCGCGCCGATGCGATGATTGCCGCAGCGATACCCAATCCGACCCTGGGCGTGCAGATTTCCGAAATCAGCAACCGGCCCAACATGGGTTCAAATGCCACGGGCTGCAATCACGATGTCAACGTGTCCTGCGGCCCTGCCGAATATTTTTCCTTCAGCCAACTAATTGAAGTAGCTGGCAAACGCGGCCTGCGCATCCAAAGCAGCGGCTTCGCCACTCAGGCGGCGGAAAGCGACTTCCGCGATGCGGTGCGCATCTTTTCCAACATGGTCGAAGACGCTTACTATGACCTGCTGCTGGCGCAAAAGAACCGCTGGTTGGCGCAGGAAATTGTCGAGCATTACCAAACCATTGCCAAAGCCAACCAGCTCAGAATGAACAGCGGCGATATAGCCGAATCCGATTTTCTAAGGGTAAAAATGGAAGCGATGCGCGCGCAATCCGATCTGGATACTGCGCAAGCCGCAGTGGAGCAGGCCCAGGCCGGTTTGGCGGTGATCCTGCGCTGGCCGAACGACAGCCTGCATTTCGAAGCCAAGGAACAATGGCCGCAGATCCAAGACATCGGCCAAAATCTGTCCAAAGACGAGTTGATGAACAAAGCCCTACAACAACGCCCGGATTTACTGGCCGACAAACAACGGGCCGCCCAGGCGGAAAGAGAACTGGAATTGGCCAGGCGCCTGAAATATCCGGATGTGACCGTCAATGCTGGCTACGCCCGCGATCCCAGCAACAACGCGCTCAATTCGTTTTTTGTCGGCGTCAGTGTGCCGGTCCCGGTATTCGATCAATATCAAGGTCAATCGGACAAGGCGGCGGTGGCTTTAAACCAGAACCAGCTGGCGGTGGAACAAACCGAACTGAGCATTCGTAACGATGTCGCCAATGCTCTAGCCACCTGGAATAGCGCGGACAAAATCGTCCAGCGTTTCCAAAGCGGCTTGCTTGACGATGCTCTGGCGGTGCGCAACAGCGCGGAACTGGCCTACAGCAAGGGCGCTACCGGCGTACTGGACTTTATCGAAGCGCAACGCAGCTATAAAAACGTGATGCGCGATTACAGCCAGGCCATGATCAACCGCGCCAATGCCTATTACGATCTGGCCAAAGCCTTGGGCGAGGACGTCGGTAACAACACCGCAAACAATAAGGCCCAGGCACCTACTCAATTACCATAAGCTTGAACGAATAACCGATATGAATACTTCCGTGCCAACTTTTACCAAAATATCGCTGTTCTGCTGTTGTGTGCTGGCCGCGCAACTGTTGTCGGCTAGTTCGGACTCGGCCGACCCTAAACCTGCACCGCCCAAACCGCCCACACCCGTCGGCGAAGTGGTCCTGGCGCCCGACTCCCCGAAAAAAGCCTACGTCAAAACTGCGCATTTGACCTTGTCGCAACATCCTTTGCTGGAGCCTTTGGCCGGCAAAATCGTGTATGACGAAAGCCTGACCTCGCGTATCAGCTCGCCGGTCTCCGGCCGGGTTGTCACCGCGCCGATTGCGCTGGGCTCGCCGGTGCAGACTGGTTCGACCTTATTGGAACTCGACAGTCCGGATGTCGCCGACGCGGAAGCCGATTTCGCCAAGGCACAAGCAGCGGCCACTCTCGCCAATCATGCTTTCAATCGACAACAGGAACTGTACGCCGGCAAAGCCATTTCTCGCAAGGAGCTGGAACAAGCCCAGAGCGATTTGAGCAGTGCCCGCAGCGACCTGCAACGCGCTACCGACCGCTTGAAAAACTTGCACTTGTCCGCTCGCCAAGCCGACGGCCGCTTCGCGCTGCGGGCGACACTGCCAGGCATCGTCGTGGAACGCAACGTCAATCCGGGCATGGAAGTACGCCCGGATTTGGATACGCCTTTGTTTGTGGTTTCCGATCTCAAACATTTGACCGTGCTGCTGGAGGTGTTTGAAGTCAACATCGGCAAAATCAAACTGGGGCAGCAAGTCGCCGTGTCGGTACCAGCCTACCCCGGCGTGACATTTCCGGCCACGGTGCAATACATCGGCCAAGTGCTGGACGAAACCACCCGCACCGTGCAAGTCAGATGCAAACTGGATAATCCGGATGGCCGCCTGCTGCCGGGTATGTACGCCACTATCAGCGTGGAAAGCGCTGCGGACGACAAAGCATTCGTGATTCCGTTGACAGCCGTGTTTACCGAAGGTGACGCCGATTATGTATTCACGGCTTTTGACGACAACCGCTACCGGCAGCGCCGGATCGAGATCGGCTTGCGATTGAAAGACCAGGCGGTCATTACGCAAGGACTGGACGCCAATGAACTGTTGGTAACCGAAGGCGCGCTGATGCTGCGCGCCGAAGAAGAAGTCGAAACCGAAAGTACTCACCAGCCCTAGCGCCATAACCGGGACAATCATATGATCGAGCGCCTTATCGCGTTTTGTTTGCAACAACGGCTGATGGTCATCGGCGCCACGCTGGCGATTGCCGTCTCCGGCATCATCGCCTTCGAAAACCTACCGGTACAAGCCTTTCCGGACGTACAAAACGTCTTTGTGCAGGTCGTCACCCAGTTTCCCGGCCAGGCCCCGGAAGAAGTGGAAAAACAGATTTCGCTGCCCATCGAGCGGGAAATGAACGGCCTGCCGCATCTGTTGAATATGCGCTCGGTATCCATCTTCGGCTTATCAGTGGTGACGCTGACTTTCGACGATGCCGCCGAGGACTATTTCTCGCGCCAGCAAGTGCTGGAGCGCCTGCAATACGCGGATATTCCCAGCGAAACCAAGCCGCAATTAGGCCCCTTGTCCACCGGTGTCGGCGAAATTTTACGCTACGTAATCGATGCCAAAAACTTACCCTTAGTCGAGCAGCGTGCTTTACAGGATTGGATTATCGAACCGCGCTTGCGCTCGGTGCAGGGGGTTGCCGATGTGGTCGGTTTCGGCGGCGGCGTAAAGGAATACAAAGTCGCCGCCAAGCCGGACAGCTTAAAAAATTATCGCATCGACCTCAATCAGGTGTTTCAGGCGATTGCCGCCAACAATACCAATACCGGCGGCGGCTATATCGAACACGGCGACGAAGCCTTGGTGGTGCGCGGCACCGGTTTATTGAAATCCGCGGAGGAAATCGGCGAAATCGTCGTCACCTCCAACGACGGCGTACCGGTGCGCATCAAGGATGTGGCCGACATCAGCGTCGGACCGCAGCCGCGTAACGGTATGGTGGGCATGAACCAGCGCGACGATGTGGTCGAGGGCATTGTGTTGTTGATCAAAGGCCGCGACGCGGTCAACGTGCTGAATGGCGTGAAACAGAAAATCCAGGAACTCAATGAGTTTGGTTTACCCCCCGGCGTAAAAATCACACCGTTCTACGACAGGACCGAGCTGGTGGGCCACACCATCCATACCGTCGAACACAACATGATAGAAGGCGCGGTGTTGATCCTGATTATCCTGCTGGTATTTTTGCGGCGCTTCGTCGCGGCGCTGCTGGTGACGCTGATTATCCCGCTCTCCTTGCTGTTCGCGTTCATTTTGGTGGATCTGGGCGGCATCTCCGCCAATCTAATTTCCTTGGGCGCCATCGACTTCGGCATCATCGTTGACGGCGCGGTGGTATTGGTAGAAGCCGTGATGGTGCAAGTCACCCTGGATTTGCAACGCAATGCCGACATTCGCCACTTGCGGCAATCGCTGCTCACCACCGCCACTGAAATGGGCCGGCCCATCCTGTTTTCCAAAGCCATTATCATCATCGCCTTCTTGCCAATTTTTACCTTCCAGCGCGTGGAAGCCAAAATTTTTTCGCCGATGGCCTACACCCTGAGCTTTGCACTGGTGGCATCCATGCTGTTCAGCCTAACCTTCATGCCGGCCATGCTCACCTATTTACTGGGCCCGAAGCTGGCCGAGCAACACAATCCGCTGGTGCATGCGATGGAACATCGTTACCGTCAAGTGCTGGAGTGGGTATTACGGCATGCGCGAACGGTGTTTATTAGCGCGATTGCCGCACTGGTGCTGAGTTTCATGTCCGTAAAACTAATCGGCACCGAGTTTATGCCCAAACTCGACGAGGGCAATATCTGGCTGACCATCACGCTGCCGACGCCCGTATCGCTCACCACCGCAAAACAACTGGAACGGCAGGTGCGCGAAACCCTGGAAACGTTTCCGGAAGCCAAAACCATCATCACCCAACTGGGCCGCCCGGAAGACGGCACCGATCCGAAAGGCTTCAATAATCTGGAGGTACTGATAGACCTGAAACCCAAGGATACCTGGCGCTATCAGCGCAAAGACGATCTGGTGCAGGCCATGGACAAGGCGCTGGCGATTTTTCCGGGCATACTCACCAACTTTTCCCAGGTGATTCAGGATAACGTCGAAGAGGCAATTTCCGGGGTGAAAGGCGAAATCGCCATCAAAATCTTCGGTAGCGATTTGCAGACCTTGCAAGACAGAGCCGATCAAGTTACGCATATCCTGGCCGGCATACAGGGAGCCACCGATGTCGCCGCCGAGCAGCAAGCCGGCCTGGCGCAAGTGATCGTCGACATCGACCGGGCCAAGGTTTCCCGCTACGGCATCAATGTCGCCGATGTGGAGCGGGTGATGGAAATCGGCATGGGCGGCAAGGCAGCTTCGCAGTTTCTGGAAGGCGAACGCCGGTTCGACATCACCTTGCGTTACGAGGACAGCGCCCGCAATTCGGTGGCCAATCTGGAAAGTTTGACCGTGCAAACCCCAACCGGCCAACGCATTCCGCTCTCCGAGCTGGCCACCATCAAAATCAACCAAGGTGCGTCCCGTATCAGCCGCGAAGACAATATGCGGCGAATTGCCATCAAATGTAACCTAATCGACCGCGACCAAGGCAGCTTCGTGGCCGAGGCCCAACAAAAAGTCGCTGCGCAAGTCGATTTGCCACCCGGCTATCACATCGTCTGGAGCGGCCAGTTCGAAAACCAGCAACGGGCGATGAAACGTTTAGCCATCATCGTGCCGATCAGTTTGGGATTAATTTTTGTCTTGTTATTTTGGGCATTCATGTCGGTTAAAAATGCCTTGCTGATCGTGATGAACGTGCCGTTTGCGATGATAGGCGGCTTACTGATTTTATTAGCAACCGGCATTAACTTGAGCGTATCGGCCGCTGTCGGCTTTATTGCCTTGTTTGGGATTGCGGTGCAGAACGGCGTGATTTTGGTCTCGCAATTGAACAAATTGCGCCGGGACGGCCAGAAATTGCATGATGCCATCGTCAACGGCTCCGTGAGCCGCTTACGGCCTGTAGTGATGACAGCGTTAATGGCGATGCTGGGTTTATTTCCGGCTGCACTGTCCACCAGCGTCGGTTCGGAAACCGCCAAACCGTTTGCTATTGTCATCATCGGCGGCTTGATCACCGCCACGATTTTAACCTTAACCTTGCTACCCGCTTTGTATCGTTATTTTGCCGAGCCTGACGAGCTTTAGGGGACTACTATGAAAGAAATTCGCGCCTACGTGCAGCCGCACAAGCTCAGCCAGATCACGATGGCATTACTGGAAATACCGGGTTTTCCGGGAATGTCGATCATGGATTGCGAAGGCTTCGGCCGCGAGCGCACTGAGCACAGCCAAGATTACAAGCCGTTTCTGTTGAAAAAGCGTCTGGAGATTTTCGCCCCGGATGACTTGGTGGAGATTATTTTCGAAACCATCCTGCGCACGGCCCATAGCGGGCATCATGGTGACGGCAAGGTGTATATCCTCGACGTACAAGAAGGTGGCCGCGTCAGCAGCGGCGAACGGGATAAGGATTTGGGCTGAACCCCATGAGCCATCGATCTCTCCCGGCATTTTTCTACGGCGCACTGCTAGCACTAACGCTTTATTTTGCCAACGCGGATGCCGAGGAATTACAGCCTGCTGCCGACGACGGAAATTTTTCGTTTATGCGGTTGCTAGCCGACCACGACCTGCACGATACGGCCGACGAACGCTGGAATGCCTATGGCCAGGCCACTTACATATCCAGCTGGAAACCGGCCTTCCCTGCTCAATACACCAATCTCAACGGTACGCCGCACTCGCTGTTGCCGAATGCCGAACGCGCCTTTACCGGTACCGTCACCGCCTATTTTGGTTTGAAAGCCTGGCAAGGCGGCGAGATCTATCTGGCCCCAGAAATGATTTCCGAACTGCCCTTGTCGGACTTAAAAGGTCTGGGCGGCAGCATCCAAAACTTTGAACTGCAAAAATCCGGCTCGATCAGCGCCACTTGGTATAAATCGCGCTTTTACTTAAAACAAACCTTTAATCTGGGTGGCGACAGCCATGCGGTGAGCTCCGGGCCGCTGCAATTGGCGGGCAATTTTAATAGCCATCGTTTGGTGATCACCGGCGGCAATCTCAGCATCCTGGATATTTTCGATAAAAACAGCTACTCCGCCGACTTGCGCCAGCAGTTTCTGAACATAGCGTTTCTGACCAACGCCGCTTACGACTTTGCAGCCGACGCCCGCGGTTATAGCGTGGGGTTGGCAGCGGAATACTATTTTGACGACTGGACATTTCGATTGGGTCGCTTCGCCACACCGCAAAATCCGAACGACTTGCCGCTGGATTTTCGGCTGTTCAAATATTACGGAGACCAAATGGAACTTGAGCATCGCCACAGCCTATTTAAGCAACCCGGCGCGGTCAGGCTGTTGGCGTACCGGAACCGTGAGCGGATGGGACGCTGGGACGAAGCGATCGCCGCCTACCAAGCCAATCCGGCTCAAAACGCCGCCAATTGCACGAGCTTCAATTACGACTCTGAGAACAGCAGCGCCCCTGATCTGTGCTGGGTGCGTAAAGCCAACATCAAAACCGGCATAGGCATTAATGTGGAACAACAGTTAATCGACGGCGTCGGCGTGTTTCTTCGCGGAATGGTCAGCGACGGCAAAACCGAAGTGTATTCCTATACCTCGGCGGATCGCTCGCTCTCCTTCGGCGGCTTAATCGGCGGCGACAGTTGGGGCCGGCATTACGATGCTCTCGGAGTCGCTTACGCTTGCAGCTGGATTTCCGCCGGACATGCCGAATATTTACGTCTGGGCGGCGTGGACGGTTTTATCGGTGACGGCAACCTGCGTTACCGGCCCGAACAAGTAGTGGACATTTATTACAAACTGCGCCTGCTGCCTTCCGCCTGGATGACTCTGGACTATCAGCACATTGCTAATCCGGCTTATAACGCGGACCGCGGCCCAGTCGATGTCTATGGCGTCAGAGCGCATTTTGAGTTCTAGGCAACACTTCAGGAGTTCCCATGCCCCCCTCTTTAAAACATCTAAGCCTTTGTCTGCTGTTACTGCTTACTCCGCACATTAGCGTCGCGGAACAATCTTTGGCAATTGGCGAGGGTGAACGCCTACTGGTGCTGGCGCCGCATCCCGACGATGAAAGTTTAAGCGCTGCCGGACTCAGCCAACAGGTTTTAGCCCGAGGCGGCACAGTGCGCAGCTCAGTCGTCACCGCCGGCGATGCTTACGTTGGTGCAGTCATGCTGGACAGCGGTAAGCGCAACCCGTCGGCAGCGGATTATCTGGACTTTGGTGAAAAACGGCTGGAGGAGTCGCGGCGCGCGGCTCAGCTACTCGGCAATGGCTTTATCCATCTGGATTTACTCGGATTCTCGGATGGCAGTATCTACTCGGCGTTAATCTCGCATTGGCGGCGCAACCAGCCGATGCGCTCCGAATATACCGGCTTTGACCACGTCCCCTACCGGGAAGCGGAAGATCGGGGCCTGGCCCAAGACGGCCAGGATCTACTCAACGAGCTGGCAGCCATTCTGCGCGACACCAAGCCGACGATCATCGCCTTCCCGGATGTGATGGAAAACGATTCCGACCATGCCGGCTTGGGTATGTTTACGCTGCTGGCCGTCCATCAATGGCTATTGGAAACCCCGACACCGCGCCCACAGCCCAAATTACTGGCCTATCTGATTCATTGGCAACACGGCTGGCCGACCGGCTCCAATTGGGGCATTGCGCAGGACTGGAGCGATAAACCGCTGGTATTGCCCGCTGATTTGCCGCCACGCGGCCATAGCCGGGCTTGCGTCAATCTATCGCCCGCGCAAATCAACTTAAAGCGGGCTGCGCTGGCCGAGTACAAAACCCAACAACGCATCATGGGCGATTTTTTGTCGGCCTTCGTACGCAGCAGCGAGTGCTTTACCCTAGTCAAGCCCAACGACGGCAACCGTATCGAACAGGTTTTGGCGCATTGGCGGCAGGTACGCAAGACATTTGATAATCATCCCTTGAGTCGGCGTAAAATTTGAACGGACCTGCCCGCAAACTGGCGCTGCGCATGGCCTTCAACAACCAGAGATCTCGAATATGCTAAAACTTTTGCTACGTCCGGTCATTTTCGTCACGATCGTGATGAGCATACTGGTGATCGGCGAACTGCTGGCTATTGGCCGCCTGACCTGGCGCAATCATCAACGCATCCAGACCATAGAAACCGACATCGGCAAAGGCCACCACCTGGAAGAAACGATCTTCGAATTGCTGGAGCTGCAATCCCAATTGGCCTTGCATCGCAGCAACCCTGACCTGTCGGCCGAACACCTGAATGACATACAAGATCGACTGCTGGATTTACTGCAAGCCCACAACAACGGCACTGATTTCACGGTCTCGGTCGATTTGAACACCCTGCAAGCCAAATTCGCCGCCGCCAGCAACGGCGATCCGCAGGCGCTGATCGATTCCGTGAATATGATCCGGCAAGTCCTGGATCGGCAAACCAACGAAGAAGAGAAAATGCTGATCGGCGTTGAGGACGACAGCCAGTTGGAACTGCAACTGGCTGTCATTTTGCCGCTGCTGCTGTTTTGGATCGGCCATTATTTTTTTCGCAACAATGTGTTAGAGCCGCTGGATGCGCTACGCGATTTATTGTCCGGCCTGGCGGAAGGCGTGAAGCAGCCGATCACCCGCGAAACGGCCGACCCGATTTTGCGGGACTTGTTCGACCGCTACAATCACTTGGTCGAGCACTTGATCGAACTGGAACAGGAGCATCTGCATTACACCAATCGTCTGGAGCAGCAAGTGCGGCAGACCAGTCACGCTTTACTCGAACAAAGCCAGCGCCTGGCTAAAGCCGAGCGCTTGGCAGCCTTGACCGAAATGGCCGCCAGCACCGCCCACGAATTGCGCAATCCGCTGGCGATTATTCAATTTGCGCTGGAAAATTTGCTGTCTGAAGCCGTAGACCCCGATCTGCGCCAGCGTATCGGTCTATTGCATAGCGAAGTGCAACGCTTGACCAACCACCTGAATGACCTGCTGAGCTCGGCGCGCCATGGCAATAAAATTGCCCAACCTACCGATGTGAATGCAGTGGTCAACGACTTGATCACGCTATTCAAGTACCAGGCCACCGATAAAATCCAATTTACGGTGCAGGGAACAGCCGACAGTTCCTTGATGCTGCCGGAAATCGAATTCCGCCAAGCACTGTTAAATTTGCTGCAAAACGCTGTGCAGGCCATCGGTACCCGCAACGGAAGCGTGGAGGTGCAGATTGCCCAAGACGCCCAGCGCCTGTCGCTGACGGTGGTTGATAGCGGCGACGGCTTCGATGAGGCCTTTTTGCGGCAAGGCATTCGTCCGTTTGTCAGCTTGAAGGAGAAAGGCAGCGGCTTGGGATTGGTGATGGTGCAACGCTTCGCCAAAGACCTGGGCGGCCAGCTCAAACTGGACAACGATGCCGCCGGCCACGGCCGGGTCAGCCTGAGCTTACCTTTGACTTGAAACGACACACCCGCACAAATTCCAGCAATGCGCCGGCGAATACCCGTCAATCGCATACAATGCCGTAACTCGCAAACCAGCCATAACCATGATGACCAATACCCTGTTAATTATTGAAGATGAAGCCCTGTTAGCCTCCGAATTGGCGCGTTACTTTAGCAAGGGTGGCTGGGAAGTCAGCATTGCCCATTCCCTGCAACAAGCCGAACAGTTTCTCAGCGGACAAGCGCTGGACCCGCTGGTGGTGTTATCGGACATGAACCTGCCGGACGGCAACGCGCTGGATTTGCTGGAGAAACTCAAACCGGAAATCGGCAGCAGCGAATGGGTGTTTCTGACCGGCTACGGCAGCGTCGCCGATTCGGTGCGCGCGGTGCGCCTGGGCGCGTACGACTTTATCGAAAAGCCCTGTTCGCTGGACCGCTTGAATCTGTTAGTGGAAGGCGCCGCCCGTAGCGCCCGCGCCCAACGCCGTCTGGAACAACAAACCGCGTCGCAGAACCATCAATACAGCATCGACAGTTTGATCGGCTCCAGCCCGGCCATGAACCAGCTGCGGGCCATGCTGAAACAAATTGCCAACGTCCCGTTCTCCAGCCTGATCGTCAGCGGCGAAACCGGCACCGGCAAGGGCATGATCTCCCGCATTCTGCACTATTCCGGCAACCGCGCCCATGCGCCCTTGGTGGAGATCAACTGCGCCGCCCTGCCGCGCGAATTGTTGGAAGCCGAATTATTCGGCTACGAAGCCGGCGCCTTTACCGGCGCAAAAAAACGCCATCGCGGCCTGTTCGAGCAAGCGCATACCGGCACGCTGTTTCTCGATGAAATCGGCGAAATGGACCTGGATTTGCAAAGCAAGCTGTTAAAAGCCGTGGAAGATTTACGCATCCGCCGGGTAGGCGGTGAAGCGGAGATTAACATCGACGTGCAAATCATCGCCGCCACCAACCTGGACCTGGTGGAAAAAGTGGCCGAAGGCTTGTTCCGCCGCGATTTGTATCATCGCTTAAACGTCATCAACATCCGCATGCCAGCCCTGCGCGAACATAAGCAGGATCTGGATCAATTGGTGCCGCAATTTATCGCCGAATGCAATCGCAAATCGGCCAAGTCGGTCAGCCACATTCCGGAGCAAGCCTGGCAGATGCTGAAAAGCTACGATTGGCCCGGCAATATCCGCGAATTGCACAATGTGCTGGAGAGGTGCGTGTTGTTGTCCAACGATCATAATTTGCCGGTGGAATGGTTGCAGCTACAAGCTCCGCAAGCGACGACGGCTACACACAACGCCAAAGTCAATCAGGAAGGCGTGTTCATTCCGCTGGACGGCAGCATCAGTCTGCACGAAATGGAAAAATTCATCATCCAGGAAGCGCTAAACCGTAATGACGCCAACGTCACCGGCGCGGCGCGGATGCTAGGCACCACCCGGGAAACCTTACGCTACCGGGTACAGAAGTATCATTTGAAATGTAAATTTTGAGCAAAGCTGGTGTTGATTGGCTAATACGGGAGAGATTTATCTCGGGCAAAAAAATGCGCCCTGCCTGTCCGAAGAACTTCGACCAAACAGAGCGCCACGTCCACACATGAGAACAGGTAGGAGTAACAACACAATCTAAGTAGAGCAAGGTTGATGCCAAATAGCCTATTCCTTGATTTTTCTGGATTTATGGGATTTTTAACCGATAAAACGCCGGGAGATTTGCACCAGATACAACCAAAATCCGGCTGTTTTGCACCAGGATGGCTCAATTGGCGTGTCCACACCGATGGCTGCGTTCACCAAGCTCAGCATTCGACAAATTTGTGGGGCGTTCTCGCTCAGAACTCAACGATTGCACAAAATTACGCCAATTAACGAGCTCGCTGCGAGATAGCTCGAGATATTTTGGCGAAGCGTGGAGAAAAAGACTCGACGCATTTAGAAGAAATGCCAGGATAACCAAGCAGGGTTTCCCGCCGACGAATTCAAACCACCAAGCGGCCAAAGCCGGATATCTGGCGCTCGAATGTTCAACCCGCGCAGCTACAAAAATCGAGTCCGGCCTACCGAATTCTTTTAGGGCGCATCAGCGATAGCGCCATGCGCCGAATGATTTAACACCAACAGACGGCCCATGACGGATACGTCTATTAACCCCTTACGGCCTTGTTCTGAAACTTACCCCGGAGTCCACCCATGAGAAAATTAATTTTTGGTACATTACTGGCCGCCATCACCCAACTTAGCTACGCCAAGCCTCCAGAAGCCCGCTCCCTGCCGCTGGAGCAGATCAGTATCGAACACATCGACCTTCAAGGCCAGGTCCGAACCTGGAAACTCAATAAGGTGTGTATCGACCAGCAAGCTTACCTGCTGCTGATGAAAGGTTTGACCGAACCGATCAGTATCTCGCCATCCTTCAAAGATGGGAAACCGGAGCAATGCCGAGTCGCAGACTAAAGCCGGAAACGCTTACGATTATTCCTGCCTATGGCTTTATCGGGGTGGTTTTCTTCGCGTATGCCGTGCCAAGCATCGGAGCTTTTGAACGAGCAAATCGGCAAGATAGCCGACTTGCATGCGTAGGACCCGAAGTTTTGTAGGGCGCATTAGCGATAGCGTCATGCGCCGAATAATTGAAAGCCGACATACGGCGCAATACGGCTACGCCTATTGACGCCCTACGAATTGCGCCTCACGACCTTACCGTGAAATCAGGATGGTTTTCTTCCCGCATGCCGCGCCGAGCACCGGAGCTTTTGAACGGATCAGCCCGTTAGGGGCGATGCAGGGATGCATCGCGTTGCCGAAGGGGCAGGAAGCCCCTTTCGGCAACCCCGATCAAAAGCGAGGAGCGCAGGGAATAAGCGGCATCCGGGTGTCTTTTCTTTTGGATACTTTTCTTTGGACAAGCAAAGAAAAGTATCTCGGCTGTCGGGCCGAGACCCGACATTAAAACATGTATTAGCTCAGACCTGATCTGACAGTTACCGTTTTTGCGGGGTGTCTGTCAGATTAGATTTGGTTCAGATTTTTTTGAGCCCAAATCTGTTTTCCATCCAGCAAGGTATCCATCGGCGTTCTGCCGTTGCACATTCTGCCCTGATGAGTTCGGTCATTGTTGTAATAAACCAGCCATTCGTCCAGATCTTTTTGGAGTTCATCCAGGTCGCTATAGAGCTTTTTGCGGAACGTGACCTGATAGAACTCCTGCAAGATGGTCTTGTGGAAGCGTTCGCAAATCCCATTGGTTTGCGGCGACATGGCCTTGGTTTTGGTATGGTCGATGTCGTTGATCGCCAGGTATAGCTGATAATCATGCTGTTCGACCTTGCCACAATATTCTGTGCCGCGATCCGTCAGAATGCGTAGAACGGGTAATGCGTTGGCTTCATAGAACGGCAATACTTTGTCATTCAGGATGTCCGCGGCAGTAATCGGCGTTTTGGTGGTGTACAGTTTGCAGTGAGCGACTTTGCTGTAGGTGTCCACGTAAGTCTGCTGGTAAATCCGCCCAACCCCTTTGAGGTTGCCAACGTAAAAGGTATCCTGCGAACCCAGGTAACCGGGATGGGCTGTTTCGATTTCGCCGCAGGCTTGATCATCCTGCTGCTTTTTCTCCAACGCCGCAATCTGCGCATCGCTCAGCATTAACCCTTCGGCGGCTACCTTGGCTTCCAGTGCTTTAAGCCTCTTTTTAAAGTTCTCCAGGTCATGCCGTAACCAGATGGAGCGAACGCCGCTGCCGGATACGAATACCCCTTGTTTACGCAGTTCATTACTGGTTCGATGCTGTCCATGCGCTGGCCACTCAACCGCATAGGCTTTCACTGCCAGCTCAATGCTTTCATCGACGCGATTCTTCAGATTCGGAGACCGGCGGTTTTTGTCGATTAAGGCATCAATGCCACCTTCGGCTACCAGCTCTTGATAACGATAAAACGTATCGCGCGAGACACCCATCACCTTGCAGGCTCTGGAGACGTTATTCAGTTCTTGGGCTAAATTTAACAGCCCCGCTTTGTGTTTAATGATCGGATTGTTTGTATGGATCATGAGAGTTACCTTTTGTGTTTTGTGTAAGGATTCGACACCCCTATCAAAACCGGTAACTCTCATCTTTTCAAGTCGATGTGTCAGATCAAGTCGTGACTAATACATCTAAAACACTAGGAATAGGTGGGCGATCGCCAGGTTCGCAAGACCATGTATTCAAAGGTCCGCTCCAAGCACTCTGCCTGCCCAACGCAACAACTTCCATTATCGTGCTTATGACGAAAAAGAAACCGGCAAAGTAACGTTTGGTGAGGCGTGACATTTAACAAGTGATTACAAAGTTTCTGAATGCCATGCCAGTATCCCCCTATACCACCAACCTCGGCACCGCCGACAACAACCTCTGAGTATAAGCATGCTCCGGCGCCCCACAAACCTTAGCAGTCAAACCTTCCTCAACAATCTTCCCCTTATACATCACCACCGTCCGATCACTGAGATACTCCACCACCCCAATGTTATGCGTGATAAACAACAAGGTCAGATTCCGCCGCCGACGAATATCGAGCAGCAATTGCAGAATTTCCGCCTGCACCGACACATCCAGCGCACTGGTGATTTCATCGCACACCACAAACTCCGGATTTAGCGCCAAAGCCCGCGCCAAGCCGATGCGTTGCCGCTGACCGCCGGAAAATTCGTGCGGGTAGCGCCACAGCGATTCGCGGCTGAGTTGCATGTCTTCCAACAGTTGCCCGGCCAGTTCAATGCGTTGTTCTTGATTGGCGCCGATGCCATGCACCTTCATCGGTTCGGTCAGCGTGGTTTCCACCAGCAAGCGCGGGTTCAGCGAGGATTGCGGGTCTTGAAAGGCAATCTGCATCTTGCGCCGCAGCGGCCGCAGTTCCCGCGCGGACAAGCCGGTGAGTTCCTGGCCGTCGATACGGATGCTACCGGCCGTCGGCAATTCCAGTTGCAACACCGCCCTGCCCAAAGTGGTTTTGCCGCAGCCGGATTCACCGACCAAGGCGACGATTTCACCGCGCGGAATATCCAGCGATACTTCATCCACGGCCTTTACATAGTCGACGGTTTGCCGGAACAAACCTTTTTTGATGGGGAACCAGACTCTCAAATCACGGATTTGCAGTAGCGGCTCGCCCTGCTTCGTCACTATTTGAGCGGAACTCTTATGACTATCCACATCTATCCGAGCCGAGCTGGTAGTCCCCTCTCCCTCCGGGAGAGGGCTAGGGTGAGGGGAGTTCATCGAAACGTTTTGCGTTGACTGTAGCCTTAAGCCGGCGCGCTCCAGTACGGAAAGCAGTTTTTTATCGCTCTTACTCAGCAACTCATCCGACAGAGGGGGCGAGTAAGGTGAAGCATTGATTTGCATCCCCTCACCCTGCCCTCTCCCGAGGGGAGAGGGTTCTGCTCTCGCTATTACGACGGGCTCCTGTGAAATAGTTAGATTTTCCGCGCTTGGCGATTCGGCGGTTTCGGGAACAGAAGGATTGGCACCTAGGGCCGCCCTGCCCGGTTTGGCCAGATTCTCCGGCACCGCGGCCAACAATTGTTGGGTATAGGGATGCTTAGGGTTGCGCAGTAGTGATTTACACGCGCCGACTTCCACCAGTTTACCCTGCTGCATCACGCCCACCCAATGCGCCATCTGCGCCACCACACCAAAATCGTGGGTGATGAACAGCATGCTCATGCCAGTGTCGTCCTGGAGTTTGCGCATCAGGCGCAAAATCTCCGCTTGCACGGTCACATCCAGTGCGGTGGTCGGCTCGTCAGCGATCAATAACTGCGGCTGGCAGGCTAGCGCCATAGCGATCATCACTCGCTGGCGCTGGCCACCGGATAACTGATGCGGATAGTCGCGGAAGCGACTGGCGGCGTTGGGAATTTGCACCTGCTCCAAGGCCTTGATAGTCCGCTCGGTGGCTTCGGCGTCGTCCATATCGGGATGATGCAATTGCAGAGCCTCGGTGATTTGCTCGCCGATGCTCATCACCGGGTTCAAGGAGGTCATAGGCTCCTGGAAAATCATGGCGATTTTTAAACCACGCACCGTTCGGATACCGACATCATCCAGGCTTAACAAATCCTGGCCGTTCAACAAAATCTCGCCGCTGGGGTGCGACGCCACACCGTCCGGCAATAAGCGAATCACCGACAAAGCACTGACCGACTTGCCGCTGCCGGATTCGCCGACCAGGCAAAAGGTTTCGCCTTTGGGGATGCTGAAACTGATGTCGTCCACAGCTTTGACTTCGCCGCCACCGGACCTTAGATAAGTGCGCAGGTTGCGAACTTCCAACAAGGGCTGGCTCATGATTTGACCCCGGCCTTATCCGACAAGCGCGGATCGATGGCATCCCGAAACGCTTCGCCGATCAAGTTGTAGGCAAACACCGTCATGAAGATAGAGCCGCCGGGGAACACCGCCATCCACCAGTTAAAGGTCGAGGATTTGACGGCCTGATCCAGCATCGCCCCCCAGGATGGCGCATCGACCACGCCCAAGCCCAAAAAGCTTAAGGTCGCTTCCGACAGTATCGCCCCGGCTACCCCAAAGCTGACCGCCACCAATAAAGGTGCGACGCCGTTGGGCAGCATGTGGCGGAACAAAATCGAGCTTAAGGGCAAACCGCTGGCGACCGCCGCTTGCACGTAATCTTGTTTGCGCAGTTTCAAAAATTCCTGGCGCACATAACGGGCATAACCGGACCAGCCGGTGACGCCGATGATTACCATCATCATGTATAAGCTACGGCCGAAGAAGGCCACGAAAGTCAGCAGTAAAAACAGCGTCGGAATGTCTTCAAAAATCTCCACTAGGCGCATGCCCAACATATCGACGATACCGGAGAAATAGCCCATCAAGCCGCCAACCACGATACCAATAGCCAAGGCGATGCCGGAGGCAATCAGGCCGATGCTCAAGGAAATGCGGCAGGCATGGATCATCCGGCTTAACACGTCGGCACCGTTTTCTTCGGTGCCCATCAAATGGGTATGACCTTCCGTAGCGAACGGCGCTTCCAGGCCTTTGCTGCCCAAATCCCGCAGGTAATCGACGGGGGCATAGGGAACGGGCGGCATGATTTTCCAGTCCACTTGCGTGTAAGCGGCACTGCGGAAATCGTCGTAAATTACCAGTGCCGGCGGTTTGACGAGGCTATTCACCAGCACGGCAGCCAGGGCGCTGCCCAGCAAAAACAACAGAATCTGCTTACCGCCGTCGATGTTTAGCCGGTATACCGCCAGGGCAATGAAAAAGCTGGCCAAGATCCAGGCGTCTTCGACGCTGAGGTATTCGAGCACCGGCGCGGAAATCACGCCATTCTTGCTCATCAATAAAGGCATGGAGTTAGCGAGAAACGGTGCAAACACCGCGCAAAACACCAGCAGTGCTACCCAGCCCAAACCGAATTTGACACCAACGCCGGCCAGCGTTTTGCGCCAGATCCGCGCAGAAAAAGATTCGCGACTGCTCACGGGCTTAGTCATAACTCACCCGCGGATCGGCCAGGGTGTAACAGAAGTCGGCAATCAGATAGCCGATCAGCGTGAGAAAGCCGCTGATCCAGGTGATCGACAACACCAGTTCGCGGTCGCGGCCTTTCACCGCTTCCACCGCCAATTGGCCCATGCCGTTGATGCTGAATATGTTTTCGACGATCAAGGAGCCGGCCAACAAACTGGGCAGCAAACCCGCAGAGACGGTTATCAAAGGCAATAAACTATTGCGGAATACGTGCTTCCACAGCACATCATTCTCAGCAAGGCCCTTGGCGCGGGCGGTGCGGGCGTAATCGGCGTGCAGGTTTTCCAGAATCGAGGTGCGGGTGAGTTTGGTCAGCGCGGCAAAGCCGCCGTAGGACAGGCAAATCACCGGCAAGATCAGATGCCAGATTCTATCCAGCAGAAAACCGCGCACGAACCCGTCGTCGTCCCAATACGGCAGGAACGGCATATCCTGCGCTTCGCGGCTGCTGATACCGGCGGTCGGGAACCATTGAAAGTACTGAACATTGGCAAAAAAACCCAATAGTAATACGCCCGCCAACATGGTCGGAATCGACCACAAGGCCAACATTGACATGCCGGCGCCGACGTCGAAAGCGCTACCGCGCTGGGTGGCGGCCTTCATGCCGACCATGATGGCGATGATATAGGTAAACGGCAGGGTAACCAGATTGAGCAGCAAGGTGATCGGAATGCGCTCGGCCAGAATGTCGGACACCGGCCGACCGTATTGAAAGCTGGTGCCCAGATCCATACCCTTGCTGAAGGAAAACTCGCCGCGCTGGCCTTGGGCGTCGGTGACAAAGCCAATCGGCGAGACATTATTCAACCAGCGCAGATACTGCACCGGGGCCGGCTGGTCCAAACCGTAGCGCTTATTGTAATAGTCCAGCAGCGCCTGCTTCTCCTGCGGCTTCATGTCCATGCCGCCGATCAAAGTCTGGGCGCTGATGCCGCCCGGCGACATAGCCATCACACTGAACACCAGCACGGTGATACCCAGCAAGGTGGGGATCATCAGCAGCAATCGCCGCAACAGATAGGTCAACATCGGCGAATCCTTGGCCTATTGGGTGTATTTTTGCTGCGCCAGCGGCACGTAATTTTCCAGCGGCAAGGAACCGAAGTTCAAACCCAGCTTGGTCATTTGCAGGTTGTGGATGCGCTTGTCGACGAACAGCAGACTCTTGCGGCGCATCAGGAAGGTATAGGGTTGGTCTTCGTAAAGAATATGTTCGGCCTGCTGCCAGAGAGGCATACGTTTGCTCTCATCAACGGTGCGGCGGGCGTCGTCGATTAATTTATCCAAAGCAGGATTTTTGTAACTGACGTAGTTATCACCTTTGCTGACGGCTTGCGAGCTATGGAAGATTTGGTACAAATCGGTTTCGATACCGCTGGTCCAACCCAGAGTAATCGCGTCGAAATCTTTTTTATCCAGATTTTCCAACATCACCGGCCATTCCTGCGGGGTTGGAATTAGCTTGACGCCGGCGCGGGCGTAGAGATCTTTCAATAAAAGCACTATGCGTTTAGTGTCTTCGTTGGCTTGAAAGTAGGTCAGTTTAAATTCAAAGGGTGCACCGGCCTTATCTTCCAATACGCCGTCGCCATTTTTATCCTGATAGCCGGCATCTTTTAGCAAGGCTTTTGCTTTATCCAAATCGGCTTGATACGGCTGCAAGGCCGCGTGATGCTGTTTGCTGGTTTTACTGAACGGACTGACCGCCGGCTCGGCGTAATCCAACATCACATCTTTAATCACCCGGCTGACGTCGGTGAGATAGGTCATGGCCTGGCGCACGCGCTTGTCGGCAAAACGGGTTGGCTTGCCGCCGCGTTCCTGGTTCCAGCCGATGTAGCTATAGCCGACGACCGGTGGCATGTATTCGAAGTTTTGGCTCTTGGCCTGGATTTGCGGGTCTTTTTTCAATTCCTGATATTCGACGGGTCTAGCCGAATAAGAATCGATGTCGCCATTGCGGAACGTGGTTAAGCGCGCGCTATCGTTTTGAATGATCTTCCAGAGAATCCTATGGTACGAAGGCTGCACATCTCCCCAGTAACGCTCGTTGCGTATCAGCTCAACATTGCCTTTGTCAGGCGTCCAGTTTTTCGGATCATTTAATCGGTAAGGACCACTGCCCAATAACAAACCTTTGGATTCGTTGAATTTTTGCGGTTCTTTTAAATACGGTTCGTAAAAATGTTTGGGCAGGATACCGATGCCACCGGCCAAGGACAACGCTTCGAAATACGGCTCTTTGAAGGTAAATACCACTTCGTACTTGCCGTTGGCTGTGACGCTTTTGATCTTTTCCAGATAGGCGCGTTCGCGCGGCGCCTGGATGGCGTCGGTCATGATGAAATTGAAACTGAACACCACGTCGTCGGCGGTCAGCGGTTGACCGTCCGAGAAATTCACGTCCTCCCGCATCCGGAAGGCAATCACCAGCCCGTCTTCGCTAATCGTCCAGTCTTTGGCCACCAAGCCTTCCCATTCCAGGGTATCGGGGTTGCGGGTGATCAGGCTTTCCAACACATAGCTTTGGACGTTGGAGGCGTAGGCATCGCTGGACACCAGTGGCGTGATGGTTTTCAGGTTGGTGCCAAAGGCTTCCACGCTCCAGTCGCCTTGGGCATAATCCGGCTGGCGACTGGCGGCGTAAGCACGTTGAAACGCTTGGGCAACTTCGCCGTTCGCGGTGGAATTTGTTGATGCGTTTGCGGGAAGCGCGCCCGAGCTAATCGCCCCGCGCAGTTCGCGCATATCTTTGGCTTGCTCCGACAGAGCAGCTTGCATCTCGCTCAATTTCAGCCATTGCCGGTCGATTTGATACATGGCCAATATGATCAGCACAATGGTTAAACTGAGCAGCGAATAGAGAATCCAGTCTCGGGTTGAGGATTGTGTTTGCATGTGTCCAATGTTTCGCAGAAATTAAACAGAAACTTGAGCGACGCTTTTGCTTGATGTCCAGAGCCATCTGAATCGCTTCTGGGGCTTATCGATAACGCCGCCTTTGCAAAAACGTCAGGTGTCCTTACTTTTTAACCCGGTGGGCCGCCGCCGCGCTAGCCACCGGGGTAAATCTTTATAGCAAATTGGCGATGGGCGCCTCGGGATTGACGTCGGCATCGTAATCCACTCCGTCTACTTCAAAACCGAACAACTTCAGAAACTCGTGTTTGTAACCGGCAAAATCGCTCAACTCGTTGATGTTGTCGTTGTTGATTTGTTCCCACAAAGCGTTGACTTTGTCTTGCACTTGCGGCTGCAACTCTTTTAAATCGGCGCGCAGGCGACCGGTATCATCGAGGATAGGCGTGGCGCCGTACAGACTGTCGCGGAACAAGCCATTGACCTGCTCGATGCAGCCTTCGTGTGTACCCTCGGCCTTCATGGTTTTGAATAGTAAGGCCAGATACAGAGGCATGACCGGGATCGCGGCACTGGCTTGAGTGACTACGGCTTTTAGCACCGACACCCTGGCATCGCCACCCAAGGCAGCTAACTTGCTGCGGATATCGATGACACGTTTGTCCAAATCTTTTTTGGCCGCGCCGATGGTGCCGTCCCAATAAATATCCCAGGTAATTTTTTCGCCTAGATAGGTGTAGGCCGTGGTTTTGGCGCCTTCCGCCAAGACGCCAGCATCGGCTAACGCATCGATCCACATTTGCCAGTCTTCACCGCCCATCACGGCCACCGTGTTGGCTATTTCTTCCTCGGTGGCTGCCGGCAGGGTGAATTCTTTGATAATCTCTTTATCGGTATCGATACCGTTTTGCACCAAATCCTTGCCGATCGGTTTCAACGTAGAATTATGCGTGACCCCGGTTTTTGGATGCGTACGGCGCGGGGCGGCCAAGCTGTAAATCACCAGATCGACTTTGCCCAAGTCCTGTTTGATAGCGTCTATGGTTTTTTGTTTGATCTCGTCGGAAAAGGCGTCGCCATTGATGCTTTTGGCATACAGGCCTTCGGCTTCGGCAAATTTATGAAACGCAGCTGAATTGTACCAACCGGGCGTGCCGGGCTTATCGGCAGTACCTTCGCGCTCAAAAAACACACCCAGGGTTTTCGCGCCTGAACCAAACGCCGAGACAATCCGCGAGGCCAAGCCGTAACCGGTGGAAGCGCCCAGAATCAGCACATTTTTGGGGCCGTTGGGAATAGCGCCGAAACTTTTGACGTAGTCGATTTGCTGTTTGACATTGGCTTCGCAGCCGACTGGGTGGGTGGTAACGCACATAAATCCGCGTACGCGAGGTTTGATAATCATGTTGATCCTTAAATCAAGCTATTAAAAATTAAGACGAGTGTCGCTTTCGCAGCGATGTTTGTTACAAATTTTAAAGTTTATCCCATGATATGGCTGAACAGGAAAATAATATCGATGGTATCCGAAGCGAAAAATCGCCCTATTCAGCTATCCGCGACTATGTTAATAAACGTCAGCCTAAAAGCCAATGCGGGTTGAACGCTGGTAGCTATTCACGCACCGGGCAACGGTTATAGCGGGATGCCCCGAAGTCTTTGCCTAGAATCCGCAACAACATCCTCTTTGCTAAGCAGCTAACCGCTTAATCAAGCAAAAAAAAGGGAGCGCTAAGCTCCCTTTTTGCAGGTCCACCTAACGGTTTACTGTTTTTGCGTATTGATAACGATCTCGGCTTTAGTCTGCAACGCATTCAATACGGCTTCCATCTGCGCCTTACCAAAGGCGGCCGAGATGTTTTTGGCAATCAAGGCTTGTTTGCTCTTGTCACTATCCGACATGACACCCTCGTGTACATTGTTGACGCTAACCACCAATTTACCGCCCTTGGCTTCGTCAATTACTGCCACGCTAGGCTGACCGGCCTTTGGTTTGGCGGTTCTAAAAATCTCTTGAGTAACAGCCGCCGGCAATTCGCTGGCAGTGCGTGTCAAGCCATTTATTTTTTTGGTCTGCAAATGCAGCGCTTCGGCGATTTGCGCGAGCGTTTTGCCGCCCGTCAATCCCTGCTTAACTTTATCGGCAGTAGCGACGGCCTGCTGTTTTGCTTTATCTTGCTGTATCGCGGCAATGACCTCAGCCTTAACTTCCTTGAGCTCTCTGCTGGCGGCAGGTTGATGCGATAGCATACGCAACACCACGACTTTGTCGCCGCCAATTTCCAGCGGCTCGCTGTTGCTGCCTTTTAACACATCTTCGGAAAACGCAGCCGCCCGAACTTTTTCGTCGACAGCGATACCTTCACCCGCGGCGCGAGTAAACGCTTCGGTCTTGCTGGTCGCTCCACCCAACAGTTGAGCAACCGCCGCTAAACTATCAGGATTTTCATAACTGACTTCCGCAACTTTCTCGGCCAAGGTATTAAATTTGGCTTCGGCCTGCGCTTTTTGATAAGCCTTGCTGACTTCGGCTTTTACCGCTTCGTAAGGCTTTACGTCGCCGGGTATCAATTCGGTGACTTTAATTAAATGATAACCAAAAGCCGATTTAACGGGCTCGGAGACTTCGCCCAATTTTAAGCTGCTTGCGGCATCTTCAAAGGCTTTCTCCATCACGCCGACATTAAATAAACCCAGGTCGCCGCCATTTTTAGCGGTTAATTTATCGTCGGACACTTCGGCGGCTAAGGCAGCGAAATCCTTGTTTTTCAAATCTTGTTTGGCTTTCAGGGCTTTTTGCAACGCTAAATCGTCAGCCGTTTTATCCTTGCTGAACGCGAACAAAATATGGCTGATTTTTCTGCGCTCTTTCGTGGTGAATTGGACTTTTTGTTCTTCGTAGTAAGCCTTTAACTGCTCTTCGGTGGGGCTAATATCTGCGGCCAATTTATCCAATGATAATTCAACGTATTCGATAGCCACCTGCTCGGGAGTCTGATACGAGTCCTGGTGCTGCTGATAATAAGCGGTAATTTCCTCTTCGCCAGGCTGTTGACTGACAGCCGTTAACGGCACGGTCAAATATTCCACATCGCGGGTTTGGTTCTGGATTTTAAAGAAGTTGTTGATTTCCGCCTGCGTGACAAAGCTGCTATCTACCACGGCTCTTTGGAATTGCTCCATCACCAAAGCTTTTTTGATGCGATTGACGAACTCGGCGGAAGACATGCCTTGCGAACCGAGCATGGTTTGGTATTGCGTCTTATCGAACTTTCCGTCTTTTTGAAAATACTCGAGAGTTTGAATGAAGTCCCTGGCCGTCTCATCGCTAACCAACAGGTTTTGATCCTGAACGTATTGCAACAACACCTCGTCGCGAACCAGCTTTTGCAAAGCCTGTTTTTTTACCGTCTCTTCGTCGAATTTCATGCCTGCCAGATTTTGCGCATATTGCTGATAGGCCTGACTGACATCCCGCTGAAAAAACTCCTTGTCTCCCACAGACACCACCGGGGCCTCTTTACCGCCGCCAAGGTAGTTTTGGATGCCCCACAATCCGAAAAGCACACAAATCAAAATCAATATGATTGATGCAAACAGACCGTGCACCTTTTCTCTAATCTCTAAAAGCATAAACGCTGTCCTTAAACAGTATTAAACCCGAATGCTTCAGGCCATAAAATTAACAGGCAAAAAAAAACCTCGGACCATACGGCCCGAGGTTTCTGTTTTGGCGGAGCGGACGGGGCTCGAACCCGCGACCCCCGGCGTGACAGGCCGGTATTCTAACCAACTGAACTACCGCTCCAAAGTCTGGTGGGTGCTGAGGGGTTCGAACCCCCGACCCTCGCCTTGTAAGGGCGATGCTCTCCCAGCTGAGCTAAGCACCCGACTAAAGAGCGGCTAGTTTACAGCATCTTTTAAAGATTTGCCAGCTTTAAATGAAGGAATTTTCGCGGCTTTAATGGTGATCTCTTCACCGGTCTGCGGATTGCGGCCTTTACGCTCAGCTCTTTCTTTAACATCGAATGTGCCGAAGCCAACCAAGGCAACGGAATCACCTTGTTTCAAAGCATCTTCTACTGCTTTGATAAAACCATCTAAAGCCCGCCCTGCATCAGCTTTAGTTAACTGGGACGCACTGGCGATTGCATCGATAAGTTCCGATTTATTCATTTATTTCCCCTTAGGATGTCGTTGTATTAATTATGCTCAGCAAACAAATGTTTGGATTTGTCCACTAACCGGTTTTCCACCAACCCGATTTACAGCCTCTCCTGGTGCGAGAGGTCGACATTTATATCAATCGCCTGCAAGCGATGTCAAGCACAGAAGTCCGCGGAAGCCACGACGCTGATGGTTTCCGCCGACCCGACTCGACTTTTAATGAGCAACAACACCCGGCTTTTTTACCTCTGCTTTGCTGGTAGCTGTTTCAGTTATTTCTGCCACCGGGATTGCAGCAATGGGGGTGGGCATATGCAGTAGAGCCAACTCCAACACTTCATCTATCCAACGGACACACTTAATCGCCAAATTACGTTTGATATTTTCCGGGATCTCGGCGAGGTCCTTTTCGTTTTCCGCCGGAATCACCACTGTCGCAATACCGCCGCGATGCGCAGCCAACAATTTCTCTTTCAATCCGCCAATCGGTAGTACTTCGCCGCGCAGGGTAATCTCTCCGGTCATCGCCACATCAGCACGCACTGGGATTTTGGTCAAAGCGGAGATAATGGCGGTACACATGCCAATGCCGGCGCTAGGCCCGTCTTTTGGGGTCGCACCCTCCGGAACGTGAATGTGAATATCATTTTTTTGGAACACATCGCTGTCGATTCCCAAGATATTAGCTCGACTCCTGACCACCGTGACCGCCGCTTCAATCGACTCCTTCATAACATCGCCGAGCTTACCGGTCGTTTGCTGTTTGCCCTTACCCGGCATTACCGCAGTTTCAATCGTCAACAACTCACCGCCAACTTCAGTCCATGCCAAACCGGTTACTTGACCAATTTGATCGCTGTCTTCGGCCATGCCATAGCTAAAGCGTCTGACGCCGAGATACTTGTCCAGTGTTTTCTCGGTAACCGAGGTTCGACTTTTGCGGGATTTCAACAACAGGTCTTTCACGACTTTCCGGCAAATTTTCGAAATTTCCCGTTCCAGTCCGCGCACACCCGCTTCCCGCGTGTAGTACCTGATAATATCCTTGACCGCTGATTCGGAGATAGAAATTTCCGACTCTGCCAGACCGTTGTTTTTGATCTGCTTCGGAATCAAAAAGCGCATGGCGATGTTGATTTTTTCATCTTCCGTATAACCAGCCAAACGGATTATTTCCATCCTGTCCATCAAGGCGGGCGGGATATTCATCGTATTCGCGGTAGCCACAAACATCACGTCGGATAGATCGAAATCGACTTCCAGATAATGATCCGAGAAAGTATGGTTTTGCTCCGGATCCAACACTTCCAACAACGCAGAAGCGGGATCACCGCGAAAATCTGCCGCCATTTTGTCGATCTCGTCCAGCAAGAACATGGGATTCCGGGTTTTGACTTTCGACAGATTTTGCAGAATTTTACCGGGCATAGAGCCTATGTAGGTACGCCTATGTCCGCGAATTTCCGCTTCGTCTCTTACCCCGCCTAACGCCATCCGCACATATTTGCGATTGGTGGCCCGTGCAATCGACTGCCCCAGAGAGGTTTTACCAACCCCTGGCGGACCGACCAAACACAGAATAGGCCCTTTCAACGCTTTAACACGTTGTTGCACAGCGAGATATTCAAGTATCCGCTCTTTTACTTTATCCAGCCCGTAATGTTCAGCTTCCAATACCTCTTCCGCGACTTTTAAATCGTGCCGAACCTTGGTTTTCTTTTTCCAAGGCACATTGACCATCCAATCGATGTAATTGCGCACCACTGTCGCTTCCGCCGACATCGGCGACATCATTTTCAGTTTATTCAGCTCGGCCGTCGCTTTGGTTTTGGCTTCGGAGGACATACCGGCAGCGGCAATTTTTCGCTCCAGTTCTTCGATCTCGTTGCTGGCTTCGTCCATCTCGCCCAGCTCTTTTTGAATAGCTTTCATTTGCTCATTCAAATAATATTCGCGCTGATTTTTTTCCATCTGCTTTTTAACGCGGCCGCGAATTTTCTTCTCCATCTCCAAAATATCGACCTCACCTTCCATCAAGGTCATCAAATTTTCCAGACGTTTGGCGACATCGACCATTTCCAGCATCAGCTGTTTTTCTTCAACTTTTAAAGCCATATGCGCCGCCATCGTATCGGCCAGGCGGCTTGGGTCGTCGATACCCGCCAGCGAATTAAGCACTTCGGGCGGAATTTTATTGTTCAATTTCACATACTGATCGAATGAATTAATCGCCGTGCGCTGCAAAACCTCCGCTTCCTGTTCGGAAATATTTAATTCGTCACTCAACTCGACGACGCTGGCCGCGCAATAATTATCAACTTCTTGGTATTTTGTTACGGAGCAGCGCTGACTGCCTTCAACCAATACTTTCACCGTACCGTCCGGCAATTTCAACAGTTGTAGGATGTTGGCCAAGGTCCCGACCCTGTATAAGTCATCAAAACCCGGTTCATCGACATCGGCCTGTTTCTGGGCAATCAGCAACACTTGTTTGTCTTGTTTTATGGCGGCATCAAGGGCATCAATCGACATACCTCTACCGACAAACAATGGAATCACCATATGCGGATAGACCACCACGTCCCGTAACGGCAAGACAGGAATTAATTCATCTTTGGTTTTTAACTCGGTCATTTCATTTGCTCCCTTGAGCAGCTCAAAACATTAGATGTCATCCTATATGAGGATGAACTCCCAGAAAACAAGTATCTTTAATTTCAGGCAAAAAAAAGGGGGCTTTATTGAAAAAGCCCCCTTTTTTGGTTATTTCTTCGCGAGAGCGCGAGAAACGTTCAAAGCGCCTTATCTAAGAAGCGTCCGAAGCCACCAGCTTTTGCTCTGCTTCGTAAACCAAAATTGGCTCCGAATTACCCAAAATGACGTTTTCGTCGATGACAACTTTCGATATTTTGTCGTTGGAAGGCAGTTCGTACATCGTATCCAACAACACATTCTCGACAATTGTTCGCAAACCTCTGGCACCGGTTTTTCGTTCCATCGATTTGCGGGCAATCGCCGCTAACGAATCATCTCTAAACTCTAGCTCTGCACCTTCCATTTCAAACAAATGCTTGTACTGCTTGATCAAAGCATTTTTGGGCTGTGTCAGAATTTGAATCAGCGCGGCCTCATCCAACTCGTCCAGCGTAGCGATAACCGGCAGACGACCAACAAACTCCGGAATCAATCCGTACTTAATCAAATCCTCGGAACGCACATCGGCAAAAATCTCGCCGACATTGCGTTTATCGTCCTTGGTTTTAACTTCCGCCGAAAAACCGATGCCGCCCTTCTCGGTACGATGTTTGATGACCTTATCCAAACCGGCAAAAGCACCGCCCACGATAAACAAGATATTGGCAGTGTTGACCTGCAAAAAATCCTGCTGCGGGTGCTTGCGACCGCCTTGCGGCGGCACAGAAGCCACAGTGCCTTCGATAAGCTTCAGCAAGGCCTGCTGCACACCTTCCCCAGACACGTCGCGCGTAATCGACGGATTATCGGATTTGCGAGAGATTTTATCGATTTCGTCGATATAGACAATCCCGGTCTCCGCTTTTTCCACGTCGTAATCGCACTTTTGCAGAATCTTTAAAATGATGTTCTCAACATCTTCACCGACATAACCAGCCTCGGTCAGCGTGGTGGCATCTGCTATGGTGAAAGGCACATCCAGCAATCTGGCCAAGGTTTCGGCTAACAAGGTTTTACCGGAACCCGTGGGCCCAATCAGCAAGATATTACTTTTCGCCAACTCGACTTCGTTCTTTTTGCTGTTGCTGCGCAAGCGCTTGTAATGATTGTAAACAGCTACGGCCAGAATTTTTTTGGCATTTTCCTGACCGATAACATAACCATCCAACTCTTGCTTGATTTCCTTCGGCTTAGGCAGCGCACCGCCAGCCACGGACATTTCATCTTCCAGCAACTCATCTCTGATAATGTCGTTGCACAATTCCACACATTCGTCGCAAACATAAACGGATGGACCTGCAATCAGTTTCCTGACTTCATTTTGACTTTTACCGCAAAAAGAACAGTAAAGAAGTTTTTCATCGTCTTTACCTTTCTTGTCTCTACTCATAGACAGACTCCACCGTGATACATTGCCTCGTCATGGCGATGAAATATATCAAAAACCAACATTCAAATCACGTCGCACTCTTGACGAAGCGACGCGACACTTATCAGGCAATACGACTAGTCAATACTTTGTCGATCAAACCGTAATCAACCGCTTGCTGAGAACTCAGAAAGTTATCTCGATCCGTATCTTGCTGAATTTTTTCCAATGGTTGCCCGGTATGATGAGCCAGGATTTTATTCAATCGATCACGAATAGCCAAAATCTCCCGAGCGTGAATATCAAAATCCGATGCTTGGCCTTGAAAACCACCCAAAGGTTGATGAATCATCACCCTGGAATGAGGCAAACAATAGCGCTTGCCCTGCGCACCGCCCGCCAATAATAAAGCCCCCATACTGGCGGCCTGACCGATGCACATGGTGCTGACATCCGGCTTGATAAATTGCATGGTATCGTAGATCGACATACCTGCTGTCACCGAGCCGCCGGGAGAGTTGATATACAAATGTATATCCTTATCCGGATTTTCAGATTCCAAGAATAGCAATTGCGCTACCACCAGATTCGCCGAGTAATCTTCCACTTGGCCAACTAGAAAAATTACCCGCTCTTTCAGCAAACGGGAATAAATATCGAACGATCTTTCCCCACGGGCTGTTTGTTCAACCACTATAGGCACTAGACCGCCCGCCGCTTGCGGCGCCATCATTTCGCTCATCACATTTTGGTTAAACACGTTTAGCCCTCATTCGTTACTGTTTTTCCATGACATCATCAAAACCAACTGTTACGTCGGTGATTTTAGCCTGACTGACAATCCATGCAACAGCTTGATCTTCTAAAACCATCTGCTGCACATCATTCAGCCTAGCCTTGTCGGCATAATACCAGTTCACAACGTCTTCGGGGCGCTCATAACTCTTCGCCATGTCATCAATTACCGCACGAACCTTATCGGCATCGACCTTGATGTCATTCTTTTGGATGATTTCACCCAGAATCAAACCCAAGGCCACTCGACGCTTGGCCTGAGCTTCAAATGCATCCCTAGGCAAGTTCAGGTCTTCCAATTTCAAACGCATGTTTTTCGCGCGTTCGGCATAAGGCTTCATCAACGCTTGAATTTCTTGATCGATCAATGCGTTAGGCATCGCTATCACAATGTTCTCGTATAACGCATCCATCACCGCATTTTTCAACTTGTTTTTCAGACCTTGGTTGAGCTCTCTTTCCATGTTAGCCCGAACATCGCTACGGAAACTGGCCGCATCACCGTCTTCAACACCATAAGCCTTGATAAATTCCGCATCGACGAAAGGTAAAACCGGCTCTTCTACTTTAACCAATTCGATCTCAAATTCGGCCACTTTGCCAGCTAATTTTTCACTGTTGTATTGCTCTGGGAAGGTCACAGAAAAGGTTTTGCTCGCACCGGTGACCAAGCCTTTCAATTCGTCTTCAAAACCGGGAATCATTTGTTTGCCGCCGATTTCCACCTGGTAATTTTCGACTTTACCATCGGTAAAATTCTCGCCGTCGGCCACGCCGGAGAAATGAATGGTTACGCGGTCAGCATCCTGCGAAGCGCGTTCGACCGTATTCCAGGTTTTCTTTTGCTGACGCAGTTTTTCGATCATGTTATCGACATCAGCCTCTTCCACAGTTGCTGAGGGGCGATCCACTTTCAATGCGCTAACGCCGTCCAGAACGATCTCCGGATAAACTTCGAACTCGGCGATATATTCAAAACCTTCGGCTTTCTCGGTAGGATGGATATGCGGATGACCGGCGGGGTTTAAATCCTGTTGTTGCAACGCTTCAAAATAAGTCGATTGAATCAAGTCACCGGTTACTTCGTTTCTCACTCTATCGGCGTACAACTTTTTTACCATGCTCGCGGGCACCTTACCCGGACGGAATCCGTCCACTTTGACTTCGCGCGCGAGTTTTTTAAAGCGAGTTTCCATTTTCTCCTGAACCACGGCATCAGGAATGCTAACAGTCATTTTTCGGCTTAACTCTGATGTCTTCTCGACAGAAACTTGCATTGCATTACCTCAAAAAATTAAAAATACGGTTTTATATTTTGGGAGACCGGCCGGCGATGTTTAGATCTGGGGAACTTAAGGTCGTATCGTTACGAATAACGCAGGATATGGTGCGAGCGGGGAGACTCGAACTCCCACGGGGTTACCACTGGAACCTAAATCCAGCGCGTCTACCAATTTCGCCACGCTCGCTAAATAATTGAACGCGGCATTATAATCAGCCGCATCTTTAAAGACAACCTTATATTACTGACATTGCGCATGCACTCTTATCTTTCCAGCACCATTTTCGGCATCGCTTTTATTATGACGCTCAGCAGCGCGCGGGCTTCAGCAAACGGGTTTACCGAGTTCAACCACCCCATCAGATTTGTAAATCAACAACGTATCGTCTACGCGGCTATCGCCGCTAACGAAAGCGAACGCGAGCACGGATTGATGTTTCGGCAGACACTTGCCGAGGACCAGGGCATGCTGTTTGTCTATCCGGATCAGACCCATCGCGCGGTATGGATGAAAAATACCCTACTGGCTTTGGACGTGGTGTTTTTAGCGGGTGACGGCCAAATTGTAGGGCTGTTAAAAGATTTACAGCCCTGTGCCAAAGACCCGTGCCGAATTTATGATTCAAAAGTCCCGGCCAGATACATACTGGAATTACCAGCCGGCTTTATCGACAAACACGCAATTCAGATCGGGCAAACAGTAGCACTACCCTAGGCTCAAGCCGGTCCGTTTGCGTCGTCCGGATCACCCTCGTACGGTGTTGCGTATTTACACTCTTTCTGCGGACAGACTTTTTCTGTGCCACGGCGCTTGGTGGTTTTCAAGGTCAAAATCGGCCAATTACAATCTGGGCAACTTTCCTTGATCGGCGCGTCCCACAAGGCATAATCGCATTTTGGATATTCCGAGCAAGAATAAAAAATCTTCCCGCTGCGCGCCTTGCGTTTTAGGATCGCCCCATTCTTGCACTGCGGACATTCAACGCCGGTATCTGAAGGCTTTTCCAAGGGCTCGATGTGTTTGCATTTAGGATACCCACTACAACCGACAAACTTGCCATACTTGCCGGTCTTTATAACCAGCGTCGACTCGCATTTCGGACACACCCGCCCTTCCACCACTTCCGGTTCCGCAGACGTAGCGCCGGCATTGTCATCCCCCAAATTTCGTGTATACGAACACGTCGGATAATTGGTACATCCAATAAAACGGCCATTCCGCCCCAAACGAATCGACAGCGGACTGCTGCACTCCGGACATTTTTCGTCGATACTTTCCTGAGTCACATCCTTGCGCTGTACACTTTCTTCTTTCTCGTTGATCAACTGAGTAAACGGCCGCCAGAAGTCGTTCATCAATGGAATCCAATCCTTCTCGCCGCGCGACACGGCATCCAGATCATCTTCGAGATTAGCGGTAAAACTGTAATCGACGTATTTTGTGAAATGCTCGGTCAAGAACTTGTTAACAATGCGCCCCACATCCGTTGGATAAAACCGCTTGTTGTCGATCGTCACATATTCTCGGTTTTGCAAGGTCGAGATTATCGTCGCATAAGTGGACGGCCGGCCGATGCCATGCTCTTCCAAGGCTTTTACCAGACTCGCCTCGCTGTAACGCGGAGGTGGCTCGGTAAAGTGTTGGGTAGCTGCAATTTCATTCAATACAACAGGCCGCCCTTCTTCCATCGGCGGCAACAGGCTATCCTGATCGTCGGCTGCCTCCTTGCTGTCGTCCACGCCTTCCAGATACACCTTCATGAAACCGGGATTGGTCACCGTAGAACCGGTAGCGCGAAATACGTTTTTATCGCTGCCGCAATTGAGATCGACAGCCACCTGATTCAAAGTGGCATGTATCATCTGGCAAGCAACGGTACGCTTCCAGATCAGATCGTAAAGTTTGAATTGCTCGGCGCTGAGCCGGTCTTTCACCAGTTCAGGCAAGCGCTGCACGGACGTTGGCCGAATCGCCTCATGAGCTTCCTGAGCATTTTTAGATTTGGTTTTGAATCGGCGCGGCTCTTTCGGCACATCATCGGCGCCATATTTTTCCGCGATCAGCGCCCGAATATCGGCAAGTGCCTCTTCGGCCAAATTGACCGAGTCGGTACGCATATAGGAAATCAAACCGACGGTTTCACCGCCCAAATCGATACCCTCGTAAAGCTGTTGCGCCACCATCATGGTCCGCTTGGTGGTAAAACCCAGCTTGCGAGCTGCTTCCTGTTGTAAAGTCGAAGTGATAAACGGCGGCGCCGGATTTTTACTGCGTTGCTTTTTTTCCAGCTTGGCGACGATCAGCTGACCATCGGCGGCTTCCAATAAGTTTTGCCTGACTTCAGTCGCTTGCGCTTCGTTGGTAAAACTGAATTGATTCAGTTTTTCGCCGTTGAAATGCGTTAATTTGGCTTTAAACGGCAAGCCTTGCGCGCTGGCTTCGGCGATATGCGACCAGTATTCACGAGTCTTGAACGCCTCGATTTCCATTTCGCGTTCGACGATCATCCGCAACGCCGGGCTTTGCACGCGACCAGCGGATAATCCGCGGCGGATTTTTTTCCACAGCAACGGCGATAAATTAAAACCGACTAAATAATCTAAAGCTCGCCGCGCCTGTTGCGCATTGACCAGATTATTGGATAACTCGGTGGGGTGAGCGATAGCCTCGGTGACGGCCTTTTTAGTGATTTCATGAAACACCACCCGCCGCACTTCCTTGTCTTTTAGCAGTTTTTTTTCTTTCAGATGCTCGAACACATGCCAGGAAATCGCCTCGCCTTCGCGATCAGGGTCAGTCGCTAGATACAGTGTATCGGCATTTTTTATCGCTTTGCCTATCTCTTGCAGATGGCGTTGGTTGCGATCAATCACCTGGTATTTCATCGCAAAACCGTTTTCCGGATCGACCGCGCCCTCTTTGGGAATCAAGTCGCGGACGTGACCGTATGAGGCCAATACCTGGAAGTCCTTACCCAGATATTTTTCGATGGTTTTGCATTTCGCCGGCGACTCTACAATGACTAAACTTTTGCTCATGCTGTCCGTAGAAAAATCAATGTAAAGAAGTAGGTATCAAATCGTAAACGATGTCTTCCATTCGGGAGAAAGCGGCGCTATCGCCGGGTTGACTTAATAACACCATCAATACAATCCATTTCAATTTATCCAGCGTAATATTTTCGTCTTTCAGGGCCATTGCCCGATCAATCGCTATCTCGCGGTTCATCGGTGTCAAGATGCCGCTGTGCTCAAGATACATCAGGAAATTACGGCATTCCATGTCGAACACGGAGACTTCCTGACCGCTAAAAATGCGGAACGAAGAGGAAACCGCCGGTGTGATGCTCTCAATTTCAGCTAAAGATTCCAGCCAATCGAACGCCTTGTTGACATCAGGCTGCTGAAAACCCGCATCCAGCAACTCGCTGGCAATCACGGCAGTATCCGGATAGTTATCGCTGTCGCCATCCAGATAATTCTCAAACAGATAAATGAGCACATCGAAAATATCTTCTTTCATTAGAACCTTTATTTGACTCTGAGGTAGCCACCACCGGCAAGTGCGGCAATGTAGCCTTGTAACTCCAGCACCAACAGCGTCGAGGAAACTTCTTCCGCCGACCAAGCGCTTTCTTGGACCAGAGCATCGACCGTTGTGGGACTGTACGGAATCAATTTCAATAGATTTTGCTGCTCCAGGTCAAGCGAAGTCTGCGCTAATTCCGACTCGGATCGCATATACCTTTGATTATAATGACCTAATTCCTCAAAAATATCTTGCGCGGTTTCGACTAATTTGGCGCCTTGGCGAATTAATGCATTGCAACCGCGCGCCAAAGGGTTGTGAATGGAACCGGGAATCGCAAAAACCTCACGATTCTGCTCAAGCGCCAAGCGCGCGGTGATCAACGAACCGCTTTGCTGGGCGGCCTCGACCACCAATAATCCGACGCACAAACCGCTGATGATGCGGTTTCGCCTGGGAAAGTGATTGGCTTTGGCACCAGTACCGGGTGGAAACTCGGAGACCAGCGCACCATGCTCAACTATTTGGGTAGCCAATTGCTTATGGCAAGCCGGATAAACGCGATCCAAACCGGTGCCGGCCACGGCTATGGTTTGCCCGTTTACGTTTAAAGCACCTTGGTGACTCGCGGCATCGATGCCCAAGGCCAAGCCACTGGTTACGACAAACCCAGCTGCAGCCAATGTCTCTGCAAATTGAATTGCCGTGCTGACGCCGACGGGAGAAGGGTTACGGCTACCAACTATTGCCAACTGCGGCTCTAGCAACAATGCAGGATTGCCTTTGACAAATAAAACCGGGGGAGGATTTGCAATTTCTCTTAGTTGCGCCGGATACTCAGTATCATCCAAGGTCAACGCATAATTTCCGGCTTGCTCCAGCCAACCAATATCGTCTTCGACCTTTTGCCAATCCGGTTTTTGCAGCGCATCGATGAGCTTTTCGCTGAAACCCAAGCCAGTTAAAGTGGTTCGCGATGCCGAGAATATCTGTTCTGGCTCAAAATGTGCCAGCAAGCGCTGAATGGCCTGACTGCCGACGCCGGGACTACGCAGCATCGCCAGCCAGTACTTGATTTGCGGATTGAGCGCGGCTTCCAAAACAGGTTAGAGAACAAACCGGAGCGGCTTAAACCAACCCGATTGAATATCGTTAGCTCGGGCATCCATTAGGGCGTCTGCACTCTATCCAGAGTGTGCATCGCAGCGGTTGCCTGCATCACTAAAGCATAGCTGACCCGTTCGAACGGCCGAAACACCATCAACACGCCGGCCAGTTCATCCGGCATTTTCACAGCTACAGCTTCCTGGGATTGATACCTATCCACGACGACATGCCCTTTGCGATACACATCCAAGGTATGCCCCACTTCCAAACCGTCGGCAGTACCTTTATCGATAACCACCACATCGCGCTGACCGATCTGCGACACACCACCCTTCACCTGAATGATGCTGCCCACCACCTGATGTTTAGGAGGTCTTGGAAAATAATTTAAGGCTAACTCACCCTCAGAAGTAGGCATCAAGCGGTCGCCGCGTTGAATTTCCATATCGGATTTATTAATCAGCAAGGTGGCCGGATCACCCGGTTCCTGTAGCGTGGTATCAGCGATATATTGCGCTTCGTAGCCCAAAATTTCCTTGGTAACCGGACTGACATAGGCCTTGCCTGCCCGATAAATGGTATACCCCAAGCCTGGCGGGTTTTCGATGGCCCGAACGTAAACGCCGTCTCCTGCCCCGGCGATCAAATGTTCACCGACAAAGCCGATGACATAAGGCGCCTGCTGCAACTCCTCCGCGGTGACGACTTTCGGCGAATTCAAGAATTGCACGATGGCATCGCTGGGAATCGTTTTAATGGCTTGATCAATATCGGACTCGCGCACTCGCGGCAACAGTTTTTCGTCATTACCATCCGGTGAGAAGCTCAAGCGCGGCACACCGTTCACGTAGGAAAAATACAAGGTGTCGCCCGGGTAGATCCAATGCGGATCCTTGATTTGCGGATTGTTGTGCCATAGCTGCGGCCATTCCCAGGGGTGCTGTAAAAACTTCCCGGAAATGTCCCACAAGGTATCACCTTTAACAACCGTGTACTGATCGGGATGATTGGGGTTTATTTTCAGCTCGTCGGCCCAAGCCACTGCGGCAAAAACCAGTGGTATCAATATTCCCAGTATCGCGCGAAAAAACATAATTTATCCTGCCAGAGCTTATAAAACCGTTCAAAATCCGCCGGACGAAGCGTCCAAAGGCAAAATCGGCAAGCGCCGCTGCTTTGCATGCCGCCCAGTCCAATTTGAAACAAATGCGTAAAAAATCAACCATCGATTTGCCGCACAGTTTAGATTAATTCGGGCATTATGCCAGCACGAGCCGTTCCAGACTAAACCCGGCCCTATTTAGTCTTCACATTCAAACGCAAGGCAATTTCGGATAAAATCCCACTATTACAGTTCGCAAGTGGAGTGATGGGTGAGTATTCTTACAATTCTGGAGTTTCCCGATAAACGGTTGCGCAATGTCGCGGCCGAGGTAGACACAGTCGATGACAGCATCAAAACCTTGGTCGATAACATGATCGAAACCATGTATGCCGCCAAGGGCGTGGGCTTGGCGGCAACCCAGGTAAACGTACATAAGCGCGTGATCGTGATGGATGTCAGCGAGAACAAGGACGAACCGATCTGCCTGATCAATCCGCAAATCATAGAGCGCGACGGCGTCGAAGAGTCCGAAGAAGGCTGCCTGTCCGTACCGGGCTTTTTCGAAAAAGTCAGTCGCGCCGAACATATCAAAGTCAAGGCGTTAAACCGCGACGGCGAAAGCTTTGAACTGGAAGCGCGCGACTTGTTGGCTGTCTGCATTCAGCATGAAATGGATCATCTGGAAGGCAAGTTATTCGTTGATTATCTCTCGGCTTTCAAGCGCAACCGTATCAAAGCTAAGTTGGATAAAATTCACAAGTCGCAAGGCTAATCAGGACATTTCATGAAAATCGTGTTCGCCGGTACGCCGGATTTTGCGGTTCCTACCTTGCAGGCCTTACTGGATTCGCCGCATCAAGTCTGCGCGGTTTATACTCAGCCCGACCGCCCCGCCGGACGCGGCCGCAAGCTGACCGCCAGCCCGGTCAAAGCCCTGGCCGTAGCCGCCAACATTCCGGTGTATCAGCCGGAAAACTTCAAAAGCCCCGAATCTATCGCCCAATTAGCGGCACTGGATGCCGATTTAATGGTCGTCGTCGCTTACGGTCTGATTCTGCCGCAAGCGGTTTTGGACATACCTAAACAAGGCTGTATCAATGTGCACGGTTCGCTGCTGCCGCGCTGGCGCGGCGCGGCACCGATTCACCGGGCCGTCATGGCGGGCGATGCTAAAACCGGCATCACCATCATGAAAGTCGTAAAAAAACTCGATGCCGGTGACATGCTGTACAAAGCCGAATGCCCGATCAGCGCCGACGCCACGTCCAGCAGCCTGCACGCTCAATTGGCACAAATGGGTGCCGAAGGGCTGGTTAAAGTGGTCGACCAGATAGCCAATGGCTCATTGCAAGCGGAACCGCAAGACGAAGCGCTGGTTACTTACGCCCACAAACTGGAAAAGCAGGAATCCAACTTGGATTGGCAATACTCTGCTGTAGAGCTGGATCGTAAAGTCCGCGGCCTGAATGCCTGGCCGGTAGCGCAGACCCTGTATCGAGGCCAAGTATTGCGGGTCTGGCGCAGCCAGGTGCTTAATCGACGCGCAGAACAAGCACCCGGCACCATCAGTTGCGCGGAACATGCACTGGATGTCGCCACCGGCGACGGTGTGCTGCGCCTGCTGGAAGTGCAACTCCCCAGTGGCAAACGCATAGCCGGCAAAGACTTTATGAATGCCCACCCCTCTGACCGCGTTATGCTTGGCTCATGAATCTGCGCGGCTGCTCGGCACAGATACTCGCGCGCGTCCTTAGCGACGGCCAATCACTGACCGCCGCCCTGGAACACGGCCTGCCCAAAATCAAGGATGTCAAAGACCGAGCTTTCGTCCAAGCCTTGTGCTACGGCGTCATCCGCCATTACTACGCACTAGATTTTATGCTGGGCCGCTTGCTCAGCAAGCCGCTCAAACAAAAAGACGGCGACATTAAAGCCTTGCTGCTAATCGGCCTGTATCAACTGCAACACATGCGGGTTAAATCGCACGCCGCCGTGTCGGAAACCGTGGCAGCCACCAGCCATAAACCTTGGGCCAAGTCTTTGGTTAACGCGATACTCCGACAATATTTACGCGAGGCCGAAACCTTGCAGCAGGCCTGTACCGGGGACACCCAAGCCCACTATAACCATCCGAACTGGATAGTGAATTTGCTGAAGCAAGACTGGCCGGAACATTACGAAAAAATCCTGCGTGCCAACGACCAAGCGCCGCCCATGGCTTTGCGCGTCAACTTACTGCAAGGCAGCCGAGCCGCCTATCTGGACGACCTTACCGGGCAAGGCATAGCTGCTCAGCCAGTAGACTGTTGCCAGAGCGCAATACGGCTGGACCAAGCCCTGGCCGTCGAGCAACTGCCTTCTTTTAATCAAGGCCGAGTCTCAGTGCAGGACACTGCCGCACAACTGGCCGCAGAACTGCTCGATGCGCAATCCGGCCAACAGGTGCTGGATCTATGCGCCGCGCCTGGCGGCAAGACGGCGGCGATTCTGGAACGCCAACCCGCTTTGGACGGCCTGCTGGCGGTCGATGTCGATCAACAACGCTTGGAGCGCGTGACCGACAATTTACAGCGCTTACACTTACAGGCCGAAACCTTAGTCGCCGATGCCAGTCAATCCGGATCATGGGCCGGCGACCGCCAATTTGACCGGATACTGCTGGACGCGCCCTGCTCCGGCTTCGGCGTGATCCGCCGCCATCCCGACATCAAAATACTGCGCCGCGCCGACGATATTGCCGCCCTGCAAGCGCTGCAAACCAAGATTCTTGATAACGCCTGGCAATTACTAAAACCTGGCGGCATCTTGCTGTACGCCACCTGTTCGGTCCTAAAACAGGAAAACGAGGCGCAAATCGCCGCTTTCCTTGCCCGACACAGCAATGCCAGCGAAATTCATATCGAGGCGCACTGGGGCATGTCCCGTCCGCACGGCCGGCAAATCATCACCGGTGACCGGCAAATGGACGGCTTTTATTATGCCAAGCTTTACAAAGTCCCTTAGGTACGCGGCATTGATGCTCTGCCTGCACATTGCGCCAGGCATGGCTGAAGCCGGCGAATATGCCGCGCGAATCGAATATGCCGATTTGGATCGTGTCGATGACGGTTATGACGTGCAGGCTCATATCGATTACCGGCTCAGTCCGACTGCCAAAGAAGCACTGCACAAAGGTGTGCGCTTGACCTGGGACGTCACAATAGAACTGCGCCAACCCGGCGTGCTATGGGATACGATAATCCATAAACACAAACTGACTTACAGCCTGCAATTCCATGCCTTGCTGAATCAATATGTGGTGCAAACCCCGTTCGACCGCAGCGAAATGTTTTTAACCTTGAGCGCGGCCATGAATTTCATGGCGGCCGTGCATGACAGCATGCCAATTCCCGCCGAACAAGTGACAGCCGGCACGCCTTACCTGCTGGCGGTAAAAACTCAATTCAACCGCGAGCAGTTGCCAATACCGCTGCGTCCGGTCGCCTATCTGGACAACCAGTGGTTTCTTTCTAGCGCCTGGCACACATGGCCCATTCAAAAATAAAATTACCGGCCAGCGCCACGATTATCCTGCTGTTCGGCTTCGTATTGCTGTCGCTGCAATTGATGAGCAGCGCCACCCAAGAATCATCGGAACTCGGCGAAATGTATTCCTGGCTGTTGGTCATCAACACGCTGGGATCGGTGATTTTGCTGGGCTTGGTGGCGTTCAACACCTATTCGCTGGTGCGGGAATTAAAGAAAAAGGAGGCCGGCTCTCGGCTGACCACGCGCATGGTGTCCTTGTTCGTGTTGCTGGCTTTGGCGCCGGCGGCCATCGTGTTTTATTTCTCAGTGCAATTTCTGCATCAAGGCATAGACAGCTGGTTTAACGTGGAAGTAGACCGGGCGATGGACGATGCACTGGAGTTGAGCCAGTCCTCGCTGAATCAACGCATGAACTGGCATATCAAGCAAACCAAGCAAATGGCCGATCAACTCCGCGACAAATCGGAGGCCCTGATCGCGATGGAAGTGGGCTCGCTGTGGGCGGATTCCGGGGCATTGGAGATTGCGGTATTTTCCAACCAAGGCCGGGTATTGGCCTCCAGCAGCGTCAACCCCAGCGATATTTTGCCGCACCTTCCCGATGAACAAATCTGGCTACAGCTGCGGCAGAATAAGGAATATTTTGCTTTCGATCCCGGCGATAATGATGAAATGCTGGTACGTATCATCGTGGCTATCGAAGCGGATCAAAGCCGATTTTTGCAAGCCTTGTTTCCGATTCCGGTGCGGGTAACCGACTTGGCCGACTCGATTGAATTTGCCTTCATCCGTTACCAGGAAATGAATTTCCTGCGCGACTCACTGAAAACCAGCTTCTCGCTAATCCTGCTGCTGGTGTTGCTGCTCAGCCTGTTGGCTGCGATTTGGGTGGCTTTTATCAGCATCCGCAACATCGTCGCGCCGGTTAAAGAGCTGGTAAAAGGCACGCAAGCGGTCGCCGACGGCGATTATCAGCAACAACTACCGGTGATGAATCAGGATGATCTGGGCTTTTTGGTGGAATCCTTCAATCAAATGACCCGGCGCATCGCCCGCTCCCGCGACGAAACCCGTGTTGCCGGTCTGGAAGTGGAAAACCAACGCGCGTATCTGGAAACCATCCTGGCCAATCTCACGGCCGGGGTCATCAGTTTTGACGCCGCCTTTTACATCCGTACCGCCAACCAGGCCGCCTACCGGATTTTACATATCCCGGTCAGTCATTTCGTCGGCGAGACTTTACCGACTTTGGCGACCCTGCACAGCGAACTGGCCGATGTACTGAATGCGATCCAAAGCCTGCTGGAAAAAGCCGACGATATTTGGGAGCAACGCATCGTGTTTCTCGGCCCCAACGGCCGTCAGGAACTGTTGTGCCGAGGTACGCCACTGTTCTCGCAGCACGGCGCCCGCACCGGCGCGGTGGTAGTGTTCGACGATGTCACCGACCTGATTCAGGCACAGAAAAACGCAGCCTGGGGCGAAGTGGCGCGGCGTCTGGCGCATGAAATCAAAAATCCGTTGACGCCGATCCAACTGTCCGCCGAGCGTTTACAGCACAAGCTCTCCAAGGAATTACAGGACGGTTCCGCCGAATTTCTGCAACGCGGCACCCGCACCATCGTCCAACAGGTGGAAGCCATGAAGCGGATGGTGGACGATTTTTCCGAATACGCCCGCCCGTCCAAGAAACAAGTGGAAAAAATCAATCTGGTTGATCTGATTCAGGAAGTCGTGGCTTTATACCTGCCCTCCGGCATTGTTTTCAGCACCAAGTTTGCAAGCGACCGGGTGCTGGTCGAAGCGGACCCGGTCAGCCTGCGCCAAGTACTGCACAACCTGATCAAAAACGCCCAAGAGGCCACCACGGCGCCCTGCCGCATCGAGATCAAAATCGCCAAAGTCAGCCGGAACAACACCGACTATGTCGAATTGGGCATCTACGACAACGGCAACGGCTTGAACGCGGAACAGCTTGAAACCATTTTCGACCCCTACGTAACCAGCAAGGCCAAAGGTACCGGCCTGGGCCTGGCTATTGTCAAAAAGATCGTGGAAGAACATGGCGGGGTGATTTGGGTGGATACGTCTTATAATGGCGGCGCGGGGTTTTTACTCCAGCTGCCGGTTTTTGAATTTGGGAACTTTAAATGAATAAGCAAGCACCGTATATTTTGGTGGTCGATGACGAGCAGGACATTCGTCAGTTGGTGTCGGAAATTCTTGAGGATGAAGGTTACGATGTCGCCATGGCGGAAAACGCCACGGAAGCTAAAGCCCTGAAAAATCAGCGCCCGCCCAATCTGATCCTGCTCGACATCTGGATGCCGGACAGCGACGGCATCACGCTGCTGCGGGAATGGGTCAGCGAAGATGACGCACTATGTCCGGTGGTTATGATGTCCGGACATGCCTCAGTGGAATCAGCCGTGGAAGCGACTCGGCTTGGCGCCTACGACTTTTTGGAAAAGCCATTATCGCTGGCTAAGTTGCTGCTGATCGTCGAACGCGCACTGGAGACCAGCTCTTTGCAGCGCGAAAACGCCGGCTTGAAACAACAGCTGATGATAGGCGTGGACCCGGTCGGCAAAAGCGCGGTGGTGGAACGTACCAAGGATAAGTTAAAGCGCCTGGCTCAGCACGACGCCAGAGTGTTATTCGTCGGCGAAGCCGGGGTCGGTAAGGAAATGTTCGCCCGCTATTTGCACAACAATAGTTCGCGGCGCGACGGCTCGTTTGTTGATGTGTCGGTCGGCAGTATCTCCCCGGAAAACTCGGCGGTGGAGTTTTTCGGCCGCGAAGACAACGGCCGAGTATATCGCGGCCTGTTGGAACAAGCTCATCGCGGCACGCTATTTCTGGGTGAAATCGGCGGCATGGACCCGGAAACTCAAACTCGCTTGCTCAGTGCGCTGGAATCCAGCTCGTTCCTGCGGGTTGGCGGCAGCCAAGCGGTGCGTGTTGACGTACGAGTCGTCGCTTCCACCCGCATGTCTTTGGAAGAAGAAGTCAACAGCGGCCGCTTCCGTCAGGATCTTTACTATTTGCTGAACGTCGTGACACTGGAGATTCCGCCGCTACGCGAACACAGTGAAGACGTACCCAGCCTGTTGAATTTTTATGTCGATCATTTCGTCACCCAGGAAAAGCTGCCGTTCCGGCGTTTCTCGATGGCCGCGCAAAATTATTTGCGTAATTACAGCTGGCCGGGTAATGTACGCGAACTGCGTAATCTGGTACAGCGGCTGATGATACTCGGTGCCGGCGACGACATTGAGCTTGACGAAGTCAAAACCGCGCTGGGTTCGATCGCCGAACAACCCAAACTAGGCTTGAATGTACCGGAGTTTTTTAATTTGCCGCTGAAGGAAGCCCGCGACCATTTCGAAAAATCCTACCTGGAATATCATTTCGAAAAAACCGGCGGCAGCGTCGCCAAACTGGCATCGGCTATCGGCATGGAGCGCACGCACTTATACCGAAAATTGCACTCCCTGAAAATTAAGCTTTAATTGGACTTGAAGTTAACGCCCCTATTAAGTACAATTCACGGTTTTTATAGCCTCAACAGACTAAAAAGCAAAGATGAAAACATTTAGTGCAAAGCCCGCAGAAGTTAAGCGCGATTGGTACGTGATTGATGCAGAAGGAAAGACATTAGGTCGCCTTGCTACTGAAATTGCACGACGTCTTCGCGGAAAACACAAACCCGAATTCACACCACACGTTGACACCGGCGATTACATCATCGTCATCAACGCCGAAAAAATCGGCGTGACCGGCAACAAAGAAAAAGACAAAATGTATTACCGCCATACCGGTTATGTCGGCAACATGAAGTCAGCTTCTTTGGGCAAGTTAAGACAAACTTTCCCGGACCGGATCATCACCACCGCCGTACAAGGCATGCTGCCCAAAAATCCATTGGGCCGCGCCATGTTCAAAAAATTGAAAGTTTACGCAGGTTCTGAGCATAATCATCAATCTCAGCAACCTAAAGTTTTAGAATTCTAAGCAGGTAGATAGTTTATGGCAGCTCAATACTACGGAACAGGTCGTCGCAAAAGCGCAATCGCTCGCGTCTACGCCACAGTCGGTTCAGGAAAATTCACCATCAACAAACTCCCTGTTGAACAATATTTCGGCCGCAAAACCGACGAAATGATTGCCAGACAACCTTTGGAGTTGTTGGGTAAAACCGGTGATTTCGACATCAACATCGTCGTTACCGGCGGCGGCCCTTCAGGCCAAGCTGGCGCCATTCGCCACGGTCTGACCCGTGCATTGATGGTTTTCGACGAAGCCTTGAGACCACCATTGAGAAAAGCCGGTTACGTAACTCGCGATGCTCGTGAAGTTGAACGTAAAAAAGTCGGCTTGCACAAAGCCAGAAAACGTCCTCAATACTCAAAACGTTAAACGTTTCTTATTGGGAACAAAGAAAAGCCGCTACTCAGCGGCTTTTTTTATACCTATTGCAACCGTAAAACTAATTGACCCTGTGCCCAGCAAGCGTAGCTCTGATCTTTCCAGCCAAGGTATCGATAGCGTGCTGAGTGACTTTCTGATGACTACCCTTCAACTCGATGTCATAACGCGCTACCGCCGCTCGCTTATTAACGTCGATCAAATATACCCACAGATACGAGAACAAAAAGCTCGGTTTGCTATGTTGACCAACCAGCACCCAATCCGCACCCCGCTGCTGCCCCAAGTCTGCTGCCAAATCGTGAAAGCGAAACAAGTAGCCAAAGCCGCTGTTGGCGGTTTTCTGACTTTCCGCATCGACAGCTACGATTTGATAAGCACCCGACCGGCTTAAGGCTGCCATCAACAAAGGCGCCATACTGGAAGTGCGGCTAATTTCCGTCGACGTGTTCGGCAGCGACGTTATGTCGTTCAATTCAAAATCCAAAACCGCTATCCGCGGCGCGGCGTTGACCTCTGCGGCTGACATACCCACAACCAACGACACGCATTTAATCAAGCTGACAATATTCATAATACCTCCGAACCCAGATAACGACTCACCGGAAACCATCGCTCCAAACCCCCAATACCGGCCATCGCAGACCATACCGCTTCGCGCGGTATAGCCATAATATTTCTGACAGTCACTGTTTTAAGCATGTTGAGCCTCCCAATTAAGCCGATTTAGAGGATCTCAGCTTAAGTAAGCAACTGCCGCCCGTAAGCCGACATTCACCCGGCAAACTCGGGCAAATTGCCCGCATCTCGCTATCAAGCTATTCAGCACCCACTCAACTACCTAAAATGCCTTTTCAGCAACATCCACCGACTATCAGCGCGCCACGAATCGATCATGAATCTAAAACTGTATTTGTTAACCCGCATTGCGGGGGTAGCCTTACTGTGTTTACTCGCGACGCTGACTTATGTGCTGCATCGCAGCGCTCAACAATCGGCAGCGCAAGCACAAAACACCTTAGCCGCGCTGGGCAAACAACTGGAGTTACAGTTATTCAAAGCCAGCGCGGGCGAAAACCCGGCCAACCCCTTCCCGGATTTTGACTTATGGAAACAGACCGCTAGCGAACCGGGCATTTGTGCCAGCTATCTGGCTAATGACGGCGAAACGATGCGGAACTACTGCAAAGGCATCGACTTGTCCACCCATCACTATCCTGAGTATTTTTCCGAACTATATCGACGAATTTTTGGACCGAACTTCGACTGGCAGCGGCCGATAACTTACAACGGCCAGGCTTACGGCGTATTAACTGTTTCGGTTAGCGCAGAGTTGTCAATAACCCGCGCTTGGGACGACGTCCGAGATTTACTGGCGTTGTCGGCGGTAACGATCACAGCGGTTTGCTTGCTGGTTTACTTGGCCATCAGCCGGGCCTTACTTCCCGCTCAGACTATTGTGGCGGGATTAAACCGGCTCAGTACAGGCGATTTGGCGTTCCGACTACCCGCGTTCGACTTAGTGGAATGGCGGCACACCGCCACGGCAATCAACCAACTCGCCGACAATCAGCAACAACTCTTAGCGGAACGGCAAAAACTGGCTGTGATGTTGATGAACTTGCAGGAAGAGGAACGCCACTGCCTGGCACGCGAACTTCACGACGAATTAGGCCAATGCTTGACTGCAATCCACGCCGTCACGACGGTCATCGCTCAAACGGCGCAGCAAAATTGTCCTGAGCTAGTCACAGAGGCCGAGCAAATATCCCGCTTTACCCAAGCCATGCAACAAAGTGTGCGGAACTTATTGACTCGCTTACGCCCGGCGGAGCTGGAAGAATTAGGCTTGGACGCCAGCCTGTGCACCCTGGTGGCAAGCTGGAACCGTCTGGGCAAGACGCACTTTAGCCTGCGCATCATCGGCGATTGCAGAACGTTGACGGAATCGCTGGCAATCAGTCTGTTTCGCATCACCCAAGAGGCCGTCAGCAATATCGCCAAACATGCCTCTGCCAGCCGAGCCGATATTACACTAACAATCAACGGCACCGAGACATCGATCACCATACAAGACAACGGCAACGCCAGCACTTTGCCGTTTGTGCCAGGCGACGGCATAGGCTTGCTGGGCATGCGCGAACGCATCCTTGCCTTAAACGGCAAATTCAATTTAAGCATAGCCAAGCCGCATGGTCTGATAATCGAAGCCCGCTTGCCAACAGCGCAGTCGGAGAGCGCCCAATGACTGAGCAAACCACTATCAGTATTTTGCTGGTAGACGATCACGCAATAGTCCGGGAGGGCTACCGCTCGCTGCTCAGCAAACAAACAGACTTAAAGGTCATTGCCGAAGCCGCGAACGGCGTAGACGCCTATTGCCTATACAAGGAATGCCAACCCGACGTGGTCGTAACCGATTTAACCATGCCCGGCTCAAGCGGCCTGGAATTGATAGGCCGCCTCAAACAACGCGACCACAAAGCCAGGATACTGGTTTTCAGTATGCATCAAAACCCCAGCTTTGCCCGCCAAGCCTGCCGTGCCGGCGCTTTGGGTTATGTCACCAAAAGCAGCACACCGGATTTGCTGTTGCAGGCGATCCGGCACGTCTATCTTGGCAAACACATTCTCAGCACCGACATCGCCCAAGCGTTGGCGTTGGAAAAACTCGGCAATGATTCGATAGCACTGAATAGTTTAACCGCCAGAGAATTCGAAATTCTGCGCCTACTGGTCGAAGCCAACACGCAAGACGAGATTGCCAATACGCTTAACATCAGCCGGAAAACCGTCGGCAACTGCCATTACCTGATCAAAAACAAACTGGGAGTGAACAGCGACATCGAGTTGACGCGGTTAGCGATCAAACTGAATGTGGTTAGCTTACTGGACTTGACCGATCCAGCTCAAGCAGGCCACTATTAACCCGGCGCTATTTATCACGGGTATTCCGTTCGCGCTGAGCTCGCCGAAGCCCAGACGGGCGCGCCCTTCGATAAACTCAGTTATCGATTAATTGATCGCATAGTGTTCACGCACCACCAGCGCCTCCGCCAATGCCAAATGCCCGGCTGCATTAAACAATATGCGCTGCTCGGTGAAAAATTCTGCAGCGGCATCAATGGTGTCCATTATCACCGCGACCACAAAACGCTCAGCGTGAGTGGATGCCACCATTTTTTCCGGTACGGCACATTCTATCCGCAAAGTCTGCGAGGTTTTATCGAACGAATGCAAACGCAAACCCTCGAAATCAGCCCTCTCCTGGCGGCTGGGTAATAGAAATATCAAGTCCAGGATCGGCGTCCGTTTTTGTATCGGCTCATCACGAAATCTTGCCAAATCAACGGCAATTTTCGTAATAGCTTTGGCGATGACACTCTCGTCAAGCGCACGGTCCGGCATCATGGATGCAATGTGTATAGTCATATCAACCTCACTAAATAGTCCGTTTTTTAGTCTACTCAGCAAATCCCGTTCCAAGTTACTAATTGACAGCAACAAAGCCGGCAAACCGCTTTTAGTGAGCAATCCGGCGCCCTGTGTGGCTCAACAAAGGCAATTATTCAGAGGGGCGCGTTAATAACAGGAAGAGATATTTGTTACAAAACCCACATAGCCGGCAAATGCAACCACATAGACGGGACAAACCACAAAGGGTTTTCGATCGCTGCAAGCCGATTGCGAGGCTTCAGTAAGCCTCAATCGGCTTGCAGCAACAACCGCCGCAAAGCATAGCACCGGGCCGGCGTAACCAATGCCGCGCAGTTGTTGCCGACTCGGTTCTGCAATACTCCAGAGCCGTCATCACCGCCAAATCCGGACTCTAATTCAGGAGCCAAACTCAAGCCACCGCCGGAACACGAAACGCTAAGGGCCGAATTAACAGCAGCAACACTCAATTCGTGAACCAGCCACGCACTGGCCGAACCATACTCGTCGGGAATAGTTCGCAACTGCCCACCCGCCTCCACTGCAAACTCGCATTGCTCCAAGCCCAAAGCAATTCCGCGACCGACTGCTTTGACAAAGGCCTCTTTCTTGGTCCATAACCGATAAAATGCGTCCGCCTGCCACTCCACCGGCAGTTCGCACCAATCTTGATACTCCCGCACGGAAAAGCAACGCTGCGCCAAATTTTCAAAATTGCGCCGCAGCTTAACCGTCTCCACATCAATTCCAATGTCAGCAAAATTAGCGATGGCTATTAACAATAAATCAGCAGTATGCGAGATATTGAATTGTAAAGGCTCATCAATCAAACCCGGCTTGCCGTAGGGGCCGGACACGAATTTTAACGTCGCCGGATCGGCCGCCAAATAGCCGGCCAGCGTTTCTCTCAACATGCCGCGCGTGGCAACGTAGCGATCACGTAAGGTTGGAAGCTTGATCGCTTGCGCCTTCAACATTTCGTCGTCCGATAATCGCGACGCCAATCGCGCTAATGTGTCGGCAGATACGCTCAATCTGCCTTGCCAAACATCCACGAAATACGCACTCACCGCTACGCGCCCTCGCCGCCAGCCGTTAGCAAATCCAGCGCCGCCAGCCGTTCCGACAGTAGCGCAAAGCTGACATACTCCTGTTCCAGGCGCAGCCCACGGCCATAACGATGATCCCGCAACACGTCGTATAGCGCCGCCTCGTCCACTGTCAAATAAGCCAATTCGGCGTTAATCGGGCTAGCTTCTTCGACCCATTGCGAGCGATGCGCGATTAAAGTGGCCTCGTCCATCAGCAAGGATTGGGCTTGCGGAAAATGCTGGCGAAACTGGCTGAGGATAGCGAAGCCGTGGGTGTCGATGTCACCCCAATAGTGAATTTCCTTATCCTTCAACCATTCGGCTTGCGCCAAGGCATCGAACCCGTAGCCTCTGCCGAAGATCACCATGCTATCGGCAAACGGCGGAAACGCCAGGCCGTTGATGTCGTTTTCGGTGACGAATACCCGCTTGACCTGCAAATTCAAAGTCGCGAATTCCCCGGCGGTCACCGTCAGATCGCTCAAGCCGGCAATCCGCAGCCGGCTATCCAGTAAGCGGAAACGAATCGTCGCCGGCTTCGCCAAAAAGCCGTAGCGCAACTCGAAGCCGGCGACGCCGGTTTGCGTAGAATCGATCGCCGCGGCCGGCAACAGCAAATCCAGCCATTCGCCAAGCAACTTCTTGCGGCTTTCGATGAATTTGCTGTCGATACGGGGCAGGCTGGTTTGGCGTAGATAAATGCCTGGCCGAGGATGTTTTACGACCCAGCCAGCCACGCTCAACAATTTTTGCCATTCGTCGGCGTGCTCCAAGACACGTAACGGATATTTCAATAACCAAGGCCGCAGGGCGGCGAAATCGTCAACCAGCGATGCCGCCAATTGCCCGAAAACCGCCAATTCCTTGGCTTTTTTCAAATACGCCGCCGCGTCGTCCGGCTTGTCGAAAACCACCGCCGCCGGCAAACGGTTGCGCCCCGACAGCCGATGATTGATGTCGCGCCATTCGACGGCAAAATGCTTGGCCTCAACGTTCAGCCAATGTTCCACCCAAGCCTGCACGGCAGAAAAGTCGGCGGCCAGTTGCGCCGGGCTGGGTGACTTTAACGGAATGCGCAGCGGAAACAAGCCGCTCGGCGCCAAACTTTCCGTCAGGATTTGCCCGCGTTGCCAGCGTTTGTCCAGTTCGGCGCGCAACTCGGCCGGCAAGGTCCAGACCGGCTTGCTCATCCGCCGCGCGCCGCGCGTTCGGCGCGGTACTCTTCGATGCTCAAATTGCGCAGTTTGGAGGAACGGCCTTCTTCGTTGTGCACGAAGCCGACCGCCGCGACGTAGGGCTCGATGATGTGAATTTTCTGCAAGGGCGTGACGATCAGCAGTTGCAGATTGAGTTTTTCGAACAACCGTAAGCCGTATTGCGCCGATTCGTCCGAGCCGCGGCCGAAGGCCTCGTCGATGACCACGAAACGGAACGAGCGCGAACGCACCGCGCCCCATTCCAAACCAAACTGATAAGCCAAGCTGGCCGCCAGTATCGTATAGGCCAGTTTTTCCTTTTGGCCGCCGGATTTGCCGCCGGAGTCGGAATAGTGCTCATGCTCGCTGCCGTCTTCCCGCCAGCGCTCGCTCGCGCCGAAATTGAACCAGTTGCGCACGTCGGTAACCTTAGCGGTCCAGCGCCTATCCTGCTCGGCCTGACCCTCGCGGCCGCGAAAGCGCTCGATGATCTTTTTAACTTCCAGAAACTTGTTTTCCGAATATTGCTCGTCGTCGGAGCCGGTCAACGCGCCCTCGGTGCAGGCGCGCAACTCGCTTTGAAAATCGCGCACGTCGGCGTCCGGCGTCGGTTGCGCTTCCAGCACGATGAAGCGGTTGGTGTTGTAGTCGATTTGGGTCAAGGATTCGTTAATCAGCGAGATGCGCTCCTTGATGGTTTCCCGCTCGCGGGCCAGTTGCGACTGGAAGTTGGCGACCTCGCGGATAGTGTTTTCGTTGAGCAATTCCTTGAAGCGAGCCTCGAAGCGCGGCAGGTCGTCGGCCTGCAAGCTTTGCAACATGGTTTGATATTCGTGAGCGGCGGCGATGCCGACATCGACTTCCTGGGTTTCCAACGGGAAGGCCGCGCAATAGCCGCGCATCGCGTCGATGATCTTGTCGCGCAAGTAATTGAGCCTTTTGGTCTCGTTTTCGATGCGGGTCTGCAGCCAGCCTCGCATGTCTTGTTCGCGGTTGTCGCAGGATTCCACCGACAAATGATGTTCGCCCAAGGCTTCCGGCCGCATCGCCTCCAGTTTGGGGTAACGCTCGGCATGAGCATCATCGGCTTCGTCAAGCAGGGTTTGGGTTTGCCGCATCAAGGCTTCGGCGGCCTGTTGGCGTTGCTCGGTTGCGCCCAGTTCCTTGATCTTGTCGCCGAGCGAGCGCTCGGTTTCCTGCAGCGCCGTTTGCAGGGTTTCCAGGCGTTCGCTCAAGGCCTTCAACAAATCCGACTCGGCTTCCAACTGGCGTTTCTCGTCTTGCAACCTAGCGATGTCGCCGGCCAGCGGCCGCCAATCCAGTTCGCGGAAATCGCGGTATTCATCCAGCTTGGACAAGGTATCCAGTTGCGCCTTGACGGCCTTGTGTGCCTTGTCGAATTCGGCCAGCTTTCCGGCCAACTCGGCCAGTTGGTTTTCCAGAACCTTGGCTTTATTTTCCAATGCGGCGATCTTGGCGGAGTTCGACCAACCCAGCACATAACGGCTGCGGTCGTCGAGGCGGTGGCGGTCGTCTTTTTCGTGGCGTTCGCCCGGCGCCTTGATCTGGCCGGCGCGGCTGATGGCTTTTTGTTCGCGGCGGAACTGTTCGGGCGTCGCGCAACAGGCCACGTCGAAACGGTGGCCGATTTCCCGCTCCAGCCAGTCGTAAAATGCCGAATCCGGCTTGACCGCCAACTTGTGGGCCAAGGAATCCCGATGCAGACTGGGCAGTTCGGCGCGCTGGCCAGGGCGTACCCGGAAATACACCAGCCGGCCCTTTAGATGAGTCTGGTCCACCCATTCGGCGACCGCCGCATAATGTTGATCCGGCACCAGCAGCGACAAGCCGAAACTGCGCAGCAAACGCTCGGCCGCGCCTTCCCAGTCCTTTTCCTCGTCGCGCACCTGTATCAGTTCGCCGGCGAAAGGCATCTCGTCTTCGGCCAAGCCCAGCGCCGAACACAGCATCCGCCGCAGTTGGATTTGAATATCGTCGATATTGCTGCGCCGCGCCTTCAGGCTGTCGATCTCGGCTTGCAAAGCCTGATGTTCCTGCCGCCCTTGCGCGAAGGCGACGCTGGTTTCGCTGTCCTGGTTCTGCAAATCCGCCTCGCGCACCGCCGCGCTTTCCTGCAAATCGGCGAATTGCCTTTGCTGGGCCAGAAAGGCGTCGGCGTCTTCCGGGGCCGGCAAGTCCAAGGTCCGCACCAGTTGTTCGTGACGTTTGGCCTTGTCGCGGCGCCGGCTCAGTTCGTCTTGCAGGCGCAGAATGTCTTCCGCGATGCGCTGGATTCGGTCGCCGCCATTGTCGGCGATGTTGCGGCGCAGTTCGCGTTCCTCGCTTTGCTGTTGCTGTTTGCGTTCGCTCAAGCGTTCCACTTGCGCGCCTTGTTTGCTCAACTCGTCGGCCAAACCGGCCAAACGTTTTTCCAGCAAGCCGAGCTTTAGACCGGCGAAATAAGGCCTCAGCGCCTCGCGGCAGGCGCGCAGTTCCTCGGTTTGTTCGGTCAATTGCGTGTGTTTGTCGCAGTCGCCGACCAAGGGCGTCAACAAGCCAACTTGGCGTTTGGCCTTCAGTACCGCGTCGTGGGCGCGGTTAAGGTCGTCGAAATGGTTGATGAGCGCGGTGATGCGCGGCGCGACTTCCGAGGGTTCCAGCATGTGGCTACGCACGAAGTCGGTCAGATTGCCGACCGATTTCATCGATACGGTTTGATGGAACAGTTCCAGCGCCTGTTCGTTGTCGATGCCGAAGCGGCGGCGAAACCAGGCACCGTAGGGCGGAAAGCTGTCGTGCAAATCGGCGCCCAGGCCGCGCAACTTTTTACGCAATTGGCCTATGTCGCTGCCGAAATCGGCGAAGTCGGCGGCGATGCTCAAGTCGCGTTCGCAACCGGCATACAGCCGCGCCGGTTGACCCTGGCGGTCGGCGATCCAGAACACCTGCGCGATAGTCACGGTCTGGTCGTAGCCGGCGTTGTGGAACACGCCCAAGATCACCGAATAACTGTTGTCACCGCGCAAGGCCACCGGTTTGGCGCTGCCACTGACCTCATTGCGCTCGGATTTGTAATGGCCCAACACATAGGAACGCAGGCTGCGCTCCTTGGCATCGGCGCCGGCGGCCTTGTTGTAGGCGATGCGGTGGGCCGGCACCAATAAAGTCGTTACCGCATCGACCAAAGTCGATTTGCCGGAACCGATGTCGCCGGTCAACAGCGCGTTGCGGCCATTCAAATGCAAGACCCAAACCCGGCCGTCGAAGGTGCCCCAGTTATAAACTTCCAGGCGTTGCAAGCGAAAGCCGGACAAGGCGTCATCGTCGACGAAATCCAGGGAGAGTTGCATTTCCTTATTGATGGTCATGGCTTAGCGGAATTTGGCTTGAGACGTTGTAAAACGGAATGGAAGCCCTGTCTAACGGTGGAAATATCCCTTGGCTTTAGCTGCCTCCCCCTTTGCAAAAGGGGGATCGAGGGGGATTTATTTAGAAAATCTCCCCTAGCCCCTCTTTGAAAAAGAGGGGGATAAACCACGATATACCTAACGGTATTGTCCCGACGAGAAAGAGCGGCGGGGATCAATCTACGAACAATCACTCTCCGACTTCCCCGCCGCTAACTAACTGCGTTTGATACTCCGCCAGCCGGGCATCGAATTCCGACAGCCATTGAGCATCGACGAAAGCTTTCAATATCCGCCTGACTTCGTAATTGGCCGACTGCCCGGAAGCCGCCTTGAGTTTGCGCAAGAAACCCAGTTCGACCACCTTGTTGATATGAGTTTCGATCTGGTCGATCAGCCGCGCCTCGTTGCTGCGTGGCGGCAAAAACACCCGGATCAACTCGACGATGTCCTCGCGCGACAAAACCAGCCGAGTCTCGCCGCCGCCGCGGTCGAACTCGGCCAAACGCTTGCGCAGCAAGGCCAACAGCAAGCTGACTGGAAACGACAGCGGCCGGCGCGCGATCAAACGCGGCAACCTGGCGGCCGCTTCGTCGTCTTCGGCATCCGCCTGCCGCGAACGCAAAAACGCATAACCCTCAGCCTCATCCAACACCAACTCCAAACCCAACACCGCCACGTAATCCCGCACCCTGGCTTGTAGATTCAGCAGGGCATTCCAAAGGCCGCCGTCGGTTTCCTGGTAGATCACTCCTTTCAATAACGGAATGACCAAGGCCGACAGGTCGTATTGCGGCGCCATCTCTAGGTCGGTTTCCGTCATGTTTATCTCGTATTGATTGAGCAGGCGTTGAATTGCACGTATTTTAGGGCAAAACGAAAACCAACAGAGATAATCTGCTGATGCCACTATCCATGACCAACTGGACTGGAAAAACGGAATTTTACGCGCTTAACAAACAAAGCCCCATGAATCTGCAGACGGGTTTTTCAACCGGCTATAAACGGGTATGGCTGCTTCGGCCATATTTAAATGTTTATGGCTGGATGCAAAACCCACCTCGTAGAGCGTAATCTTGCCTAGGCCTATTGACCTGACTTAAATACGGCTAAATCACTGTTACTGATCCAGCCGCGGATCATTTTCTTTGTCCCTGGGTACTCAACCTGCAGCCAGTCTCCCTCGGCACCCACCACGCCAACTACATCCCCTTTCACCAAATAAGACTTGAGCTTGGCGCCAGCCTTAGGTTCGGAATGGAAGTAAGTCTTGGGACTCGATATGACCCTCAACTCAGTCCATTGGGTTTCCGTCACCTTATCGTAATTCAGGCCTTGTTCGATGGCTGGTGGCAACAGCATTCCGCATCCTGGATGTTCGTTACCGTGCTCCACCTTCAAATTGACTCCGGCGGCCTGGATGCGGAGTTCGCCGGGAAAGTGATCAACATTCCATGTCGTCAGCGAGGCCGAATCTCCATTTGATTGTCCACGCAGGTAAAAGCTGCAGGTTTTGCTCACGCCTTCCCCTTGCTCTTCACGATAGTAACCGGTAATTTGGCCGTCCGGCGCCACCGCCAAGCGGAGTTGCTCATAAACACCCGAGTGAAATTGGTTGGTTTCGACGGCTCCGACTTCGGTCGCCATCAATATTGCCATGATGAAACCAAAACGATTAAACATGATCAGCTTCCCCCGTGGCGCTTGTAGGCTTGTTCAAGCAAAACATCATAATTTCCATAATCCTCTCCGTTATATAAGGTCGCAATGGTCGCGAATTTCTTGTCTTTGAGGGCTTGTAAGCGAGCAGGTTTGGCCTTGCACCAGCCAACGAAAGCATCGAGTTGCCCGCGTTCGCCCGCTTTCATGGATGCGACAAAGTCCTCTACGCTGCTAAAGCCGCAATCTTTGAAGTTGAAGCCCATTACTTGAAACATACCCCACGAACAAGCCTGCAACGCGGCGTCGGAATCCAAGGCGATGGCGTCGTTGAGGGTTTTCCAGGCCGTTTCTTGATCCTTATTATTGGCTTGCCACTCCGGCCCCGCTTTCTTGACATATTTGTAAGACAACATGGGATGCGTTTGGTCGTATTTCTTATTCGTCAATTTCCTAAACCAATGCCCTTCGAAGGCAATAACCGGCAGGCCGGCGGGGCCGAATCCGCTTTTCCCGCCCGACTCCAATTCGGCAAAGGCCTTGACCATGGCCAGGGTAATGCCGTTACCCAGAGCCACCAACGCGGCCTGAAAATCCGCATCGGTCAACTTGGAAAATGAACCGCCACTATTGACGGCCGCTTTGAGACGGTGAAGCTTGCCGGCCGCAGCGCGCTCCCGCAAGGACAAATAGCTATCAACAACCGCGCGCTGCGCTGTACCGGGCTCTTGCGTTTGCTGGCTGGCAGGCGGCCTTTTAAATTCCAAGAATTCCAATAATCCGGCGACCTCACCACTGGGACCGCACCAAGAACCTCCGGCCAGATAGGGGCGCGACGATTTGTTCAGATCGGTACGTTTAGGCCGTAGCATCCGCGCCTTTTCGACCAAGGCGTGGAGAGTTCTACCCGCCGGATCGACGCGCCCGTCGGCATGAGGATATCTAAGTTCGTTGCGCTGAAAGCGCCGAATTTCCATGATCAAATCAGTGGAACAACGCCCGGCTTCCGGAAACGGCCGGCGAATGACGCTGTTGCAGATATTGAATAGATATTCGACGATTAGGACGTCCTTGGGATCGTTGGCTGCACCTTCTCCCACAGATGCCTTCAAAAGGTTTTCTTTCGTACTTCTTCGCTTCATTATTTCTCCTTGCGAGTTAATGGGTGAACTATCGATCTTGTATTTAGATTGCCCGCCTTGATGCCCCCGTTCCAGCTAAATTTAAATTTACACGCTACCACTGCCCTTAATCAGGGTTTCACCGCCAAAACCCGCAATCCAGGTGTCCATGCGCCGGCTGCTCTGCGGAAGGATCGTCACCGCGGCTGTTACTATTCAAGCCGGCCAAGCTAGCGCGTGCACAACATAGTCCTTGCCGTGAGCATAACGCCCATGCACGTCAAGCCGCACGAAACAAGCCGGAGCACCATCGACAGCATGCTCCAAGTTAAACGCCAAACTCCTGCCCGTTTCATCGCGGCAGCGGTAAGCAAGGATTCGAGTTGGCCAAAATAGAGGAAGGTGTCGGCGGAAACGATGACATCGAACCTACCGGGATGGTTTTCCAGCTAGTGACAGAGTTCCGCTTCCGCCAGATCATCGTACAGCGTTTGCCGACTCATTTCAGCATGCCTGCGGAGAGTTCGACGCGGACTAGATGACTGCAAACCGCCTTGGAGGCTGCGGCGAAGATCTTCTCGATTTGGTCCTTTACCGCCGCTCAAGCCGGCAACCAGGACATTTGTGTCTACAACCACTCTAATTGCCAGCATGTAGCACCCACCTATCCTAGCATATGCCTAAATTTTGGAAAGATTTCCGCCCCCCCTATTCGATAAGAACATCCTGTGCCGCTTGCGTCACCTGACAAAAATCACCCTCGGCAAGCGCGCCTGCTTGCTCACTTCCCGCCCTTCACCGTCCGTCGTTTGCCAAACGATGACGTCTTCGGCGGTTTCGTCGACGGTGGTGTTGAAGCTGTCCCCGCCCAGTTGCAGATAGGCGACCAGTTCCGCCAGACCGTGTTGCAAGGGGTGACTACGGCAGAGTTCGGCCAGGGTGATTTGCGGTTTGTCTTGCAGGGCGTGGCGGATGTGGCGGCCCAGTTGCGCCTTGTCGATGACGATTTGGGAGAATAGCGCGGCGGCGTCGATGTCGTCGTCGCCGGTTTCCGGGACGATGCTATCGATTCGCGGTTTGACGGTCGGGGTGTGCAATGGCCGTTCCATCGGCAATTCGATGTTGGCGGCGGCTTCGGCGATGCTCATCACTTCGCCGGCCGGTTGGCTTTCGCGAAGGCTTAGCGCCTTGGCCTCGATGCCGTGCAGGATTTCCATGATGCGGCGGTTTTCCAGCCAGGCTTGGTCGTCGAGGAAACGGCGCAGTTGCCGGCTGAGTTCCGCGACGGTGCGCTGGGTATGTTCGCCGGCTTCCAGCCAGTCGTAATGCACCCGGCGCAAGCGGGCTTCGGGGCGCAGTTCGGCGACCGGCTGCAAGGCCAGCACTTTTTCCAGCAAGGCCGATAATTCTTCCTGGCGGCGGCTGGACATCAGAAAATCCCAAAAGGCGCGGAAACTGCGGCCTTGGTCGGAATCGGCGATGGCGTCGCGTTCGCCCATGATGTCTTGCAGCAATTCGCCCTTGCCGCCTTCCCACAAGGCGATGCGCTCGCGCACCCGCCGGTCCAGGCCGCGAAAGTTGTGCTCGACCTCGCGAAAGTCGCCGAGCAGTTCGCGGGCCAGCGCGGTGAATTGCAGAAAGCGGTCTTTCAATGCGGTGTCGTCCAGCACGGCCAGTTCGCCGGCTTCGGCTCTGGCGATTTCAGCGTCAATGTCGGCGCGGCGCTTACGCAGATCGGCGATACGGGTCTCCGGATCGGTTTCGCTGCCTGCGCTGATTTGCTTGAGCAGTTCGAACAAGGTTAATAAGCGCGACTCGGTGCCGACGAAGCTGCGTTCGGTCAAGCTACCCAACCAGGCGATGGCTCTTTCGGTGGGCGGAGTCAGGTCGAAATAGGGTTCGTCCGAGCCTTGGCGATAGAATTTGCGCAGCCAGCCCTTGTCGTTGCCGGCCCAATCATTGAGATAGTCCAGCGCCGATTTCGGAAAGATGTCGTTACCAAACTGTTCACGCAAACCGAATAATTCGTCTTCCAAGGCCTCGGCAAGATCGGCCTGGGCAATCAAGCGCTGGTTTGGGATGACAAACACCCGGTTCAAAAAGCCGGCAACTAGTGGCGCATGCGGCGAATTAAGTAGCCGCCATGCCGGATGATTTTGTTTGAGCAAATCGAGAGTACGGTAATCCAGTTTGAATATCCTTTATGTGCTCGCCACTCGTTGCCGTGGCTTAAACTTTAAAACAACGCAGCTGTCCCGCTCCGGCAATTGTAAATTTGCGCGAATTTCCAACGGAAAAACCCATCTGTAGGCAAGAAAACCCAAGTGAAATCCTTGGTTTTCCTTGACGAAAAGGGTCAAAAACAGTAGCTTATCCAACCTTTTTTGTAAAATCTGCATTTCCCCCGATCGATTAGTTTTTTGAGGACGTAAAATTGGAACTCAGTGGCGGACATATTCTTGTCCAATGTCTTAAAGATGAAGGTGTCGAATTTGTATTTGGCTATCCGGGTGGCTCTGTCTTGCACATCTATGATGCCATTTTCCATCAAGACGAAGTGAAACATATCCTGGTCCGCCACGAACAAGCGGCGGCCCATGCAGCTGACGCTTATGCGCGCGCCACCGGCAAACCGGGCGTGGTGCTGGTCACCTCGGGCCCAGGCGCGACGAATGCTGTCACCGGCATTGCCACAGCCTACATGGATTCTATCCCCATGGTGATCATCTCGGGCCAAGTGCCGTCGCCGGTAATAGGCAGCGATGCGTTCCAGGAAGTCGATACGGTGGGCATTACCCGGCCCTGCGTTAAGCACAACTTCCTGGTCAAGGATGTCAACGATTTGGCCGAAACCATGAAGAAGGCCTTTTACGTCGCCACCACCGGCCGCCCCGGCCCGGTATTGGTCGACGTGCCGAAAGACATCACCGATCCGAACATCAAGGTGCCTTATAAGTACCCGAAAAAGATCAGCATGCGTTCTTATAACCCGGTGGTCAGCGGCCACAAGGGCCAAATCAAACGCGCGGTAGATATGTTGCTGACCGCGCAGCGGCCGATGATTTATTCCGGCGGCGGCGTGATTCTTGGTGAAGCCCATAAAGAACTAACCGAACTGACCCAATTGCTGGGTTACCCGATCACCAACACCTTGATGGGTTTGGGCGGCTATCCGGCCACCGACAAACAGTTCGTCGGCATGCTGGGTATGCACGGTACTTACGAAGCCAATATGGCGATGCATGAAAGCGATGTGATTCTCGCTGTCGGCGCGCGCTTCGACGATAGGGTCACCGGCAAACTGACTGAGTTTTGCCCGTACGCCAAGATCATTCATATCGACGTGGATCCCGCCTCGATTTCCAAAACCGTTAAAGTCGACGTGCCGATTGTCGGTGAAGTGAAACCGGTCTTGGAGCAAATGATAGAACTGATCAAAGACAGCAAAACCAAGCCGTCCAAGTCTGCACTCGAGTCCTGGTGGCAATTGATAAATAGCTGGCGAGATGTGCATTGCCTGGATTACGACCGCAATAGTAGCGTCATCAAGCCGCAATACGTCGTGGAGCAGTTGTATCAAGTGACTGGCGGCGAAGCGTTCGTTACCTCCGACGTGGGCCAGCACCAAATGTACGCCGCGCAGTACTACCACTTCGACAAACCCCGGCGCTGGATCAACTCCGGCGGCCTGGGCACGATGGGCTTTGGCTTGCCGGCGGCGATTGGCGTCAAACTGGCATTTCCGGAAGCCAATGTCGCTTGTATCACCGGCGAAGCCAGCATCCAGATGTGTATCCAGGAACTATCTACTGCCCTACAATACAACGCGCCGGTGAAGATCATTAACCTGAACAACCGCTATATGGGTATGGTGCGGCAATGGCAGGAGTTTTCCTACGAGAGCCGTTATTCGCAATCGTATATGGATACCATCCCCGACTTCGTCAAACTGGCAGAGGCCTACGGCCATGTCGGCATGCTGATCGAAAAACCCGAAGACGTGCGCGGCGCCCTGGAACATGCGTTCGCCTTGAAAGACAGAACGGTATTCCTGGATTTCATCACCGACCGTACCGAAAACGTTTACCCTATGATTGAAGCAGGCAAAGGCCATCACGACATGAAATTGCGCGTCGCACCCGGCACCCCGGTAGACAGGGAGTTGTCATAATGAGGCACATCATTTCTATCTTGATCGAGAATGAATCCGGCGCTTTGTCACGGGTAGCGGGCTTGTTTTCTGCGCGCGGCTACAACATCGAGTCCTTGACCGTAGCGCCCACGGAAGACCCAAGTCTGTCGCGGATGACCCTGGTCACCAGCGGCAGCGACGAGATCATCGAACAAATCACCAAGCAGCTGAATAAGTTGATCGACGTGGTGAAATTGATCGATTTGGCGGAATCGGCGCATATCGAAAGGGAATTGATGCTGGTGAAAATCAAAACCAGCCATGACACGCGCGAGGAAGTGAAACGCATGGTCGACATTTTCCGCGGTAAGATTATCGACGTCACTGCCAACAGCTATGTGGTGGAAATGACCGGCCAATCCAGCAAACTGGACGCTTTTATTCACGGCTTTGAAGAAGGCAGCATCATCGAAGTGGTGCGCTCCGGCCCGACCGGCATCTCCCGCGGCGAAAAAGGCTTACACCTGTAACATTTATTATTTACCCAGCAACGAGAAAACCTATGCAAGTTTATTACGATAAAGACGCCGACCTTTCTGTTATCAGAAGCAAAAAAGTAGCCATCATCGGCTATGGCTCACAAGGCCACGCGCACGCCAACAACCTGAAAGACTCAGGCGTTGACGTCGTCGTCGGCTTGCGTGCCAATTCAGCGTCAGTCGCCAAAGCTCAAGCCAGCGGCTTGACTGTAAAAGACGTACCAGAAGCCATCGCCGGCGCCGACGTGGTCATGATTCTGACCCCGGACGAATTCCAGTCCAAACTGTACAAAGAAGAAATCGAGCCAAACATCAAGCAAGGCGCTGCTCTAGCATTCGCGCACGGTTTCGCAATTTTGTACAACCAAGTCGTGCCTCGTAAAGACCTGGATGTAATCATGATTGCGCCTAAAGCACCTGGCCACACCGTGCGTTCCGAGTTTGTGAAAGGCGGCGGCATTCCTGATTTGATCGCGATTCACCAGGATGCGTCCGGCATGGCCAAAGCCATCTGCTTGTCATACGCATCAGCCATCGGCGGCGGTCGTTCCGGCATCATCGAAACCACATTCCGCGACGAAACCGAAACCGATTTGTTCGGCGAACAAGCGGTATTATGCGGCGGCGCGGTGGAGTTGGTAAAAGCCGGTTTCGAAACTTTGACCGAAGCGGGCTATCCACCGGAAATGGCTTATTTCGAGTGCTTGCACGAACTAAAATTGATCGTGGATTTGATGTACGAAGGCGGCATTGCCAACATGAACTACTCGATCTCCAACAATGCCGAGTACGGCGAATACGTCACCGGCCCGAAAGTGATCAACGAAGAAAGCCGTTGGGCGATGAAACAAGCACTGGAAGACATCCAACAAGGCAAATACGCCAAGCAATTCATTTTGGAAGGCCAAACCGGCTATCCCGAAATGACTGCCAGACGCCGCTTGAATGCCGAGCATCCTATCGAAACCGTCGGCGCCAAACTGCGCGCTATGATGCCTTGGATCAAAGCTAACCAGATCGTCGATAAAAGCAAAAACTAAGCTTATCGGCTAGGATTAAAGCCCATCTACTCGATGGGCTTTTTTTTGCCCGCTGGATTTTGCCAAATGCCTGATCATTCTCGCTTCAACCCGTTTTATCTCGGCATCATCACCGCAACCTTGGCCCAGCCCTGCCCCGCTGATTTCATGCAATGGCACAACAGCGAGATCCAATATCTGCATGGCGGCAACTACCAGGAACCTTTCAACGCCAACGACGTCAGCCAGTCCATCATCACCGTCACCCACACCCACGGTTGGTCATACGGTCGAAACTTCTTCTTTATGGACACCCTGTTTACCGAATCCGGCCAAACCGCGCAAACCAATCTTTACGGCGAGGCATACAGCACCTTCAGCCTCGGTAAAGTCATCGGCTTGGACTTGTCTTACGGCATTTTCAAGGATTTCGGCGTGACCGCCGGCGTCAACCTCGGGGAAAATATGAACAGCTCGCACAGCGGCTTTCGAGCTTGGCTTTATGGCGTTACCGTCGATTTCGACCTGCCGGGCTTCGACTATTTCAACGTCGACTTTTTACGGCAGCGCGTCACCGAAACCGCCGACATCGGCACCTCCTGGCAGATCACCCCGGCGTGGAAACTGCCGTTCGAAATCGCCGGCACCAAATGGAGTTTCGAAGGCTTTGCCGACTTCATCGGCCATAACCACACCGCCGCCCGCCAAGCTCTGGCGCAACCGCAACTTAGATTAGACCTCGGCGACTTATGGGGCCATAGCAACCATTTGTATATCGGCCTCGAATATCAGTATTGGCATAATAAATACGGGATTAAAGGCATACAGGACAGCGTGCCGCAGGCCTTGCTGCTCTGGAAATTCTGATCCCAAACGCGCGGTATTTAGTTAAGCATCTGTCATATTCAGCATGTACAATGCCGCCAACTTTTCAACCTTTGTAGACACATTATGATCAAGAAGCAACCGCTTACTCGTCATCGTGGCATTTACCTACTGCCCAATCTATTCACCACGGGCGCCATGTTTGCCGGGTTTTATGCAATCACCTCGGCAATTAACGGCCGTTTCGAAACAGCGGCGATTGCGATGTTCATTGCGATGGTACTGGATGGCTTGGACGGCCGCGTTGCCCGCCTGACTAACACGCAAAGCGAATTCGGCGTGCAGTACGACAGCTTGTCCGATATGGTTTCGTTTGGCGTTGCTCCGGCTATTGTCATGTATTTGTGGACTCTATCCACCATGGGCCAAGCAGGCTTGTTCGCCGCATTTGTGCATATGGCCGGTGGAGCGTTACGTTTGGCGCGTTTCAACACGCAAGTGGAAGTGGCCGACAAACGCTATTTTCAAGGCCTACCCAGCCCGGCAGCGGCGGCTATTTTGGCCGGTGGATTATGGTTCTGCGTGGAAAACGGTTATGACGTGGAAAACATCAAGTATCTGGTGTTACTAACCACCATCACTACCGGTTTGCTAATGGTCAGCAACTTCCGTTACTCCAGCTTCAAAGAAATCGATTTTAAAAACAAGGTGCCATTCATCGTTGCCATTATCGCGATGCTGGTTATCAGCTTCATAATGGCGCAACCACAGCGAATGCTGTTCCTGCTATCGGTCGGCTATGCCATATCCGGCCCTATAGTTACCTTGGTTTTGCGCAAACGTAAGCTGCAAAGCCGTAAAAGTTAGCGGATGCAAAATACCGGCGGCAAACCGTTGCTCGACGCCTTGGAAAGACACTGGCGCCAATATCGCAAACGCTTGAAAGCCTGCCGCCAAACCGCCAGCGAAGATAACGTCCACGAATTACGCATTAACACCCGGCGCTTGCTGGCGCTGATAGAATTGCTACATGCCTTGGAGCCACAACCCACATTACTAAGCATTCGCAAAGTTTTGAAAAAGCAACTCGACGGTTTCGACGAATTGCGAGATACCCAGGTCATGCTGTTCGAGGCGGCCAAGACCCTGCCTATACTTCCCGAGCTAGAGCCTTTTTTAGCGTACATGCATCGCTGCGAACAGCGTTTACTGCTGGAAAACCATTCATTTATTGCCCGCCTGTATCAACCGAAACTGCGTCGCAAGTTGAAAAAAGCCGGTAAATACTTCAAAACTCAAACAGCCGACATCGATCTTAAACAGGCATTACCAAGCGCCATTAACAATATTTATGGCCTAGTGATAAATCGTTATGAAGCACTGGATCCCACCATACCTGCCAGCATTCATCATCTGCGCATCGCTGTTAAAAAATTGCGCTATACGCTTTTAGCAGCGCAATGCCTTGATTCCACTCACGCTGAAACGGACTCTAGCCTGTTGAAAAGCCACTTAACTCGCATGGGTGACATTCAAAACTCTGTAATCATGTTGCAAACCCTTGAGCTATTTTTTCAACATCAGATACCGAGCGCAATAGAGCAGTACTATCGACGACAACAACAAGAGTTGATCGACTCATTTATGACCTGTTGCTCGGAGATTTTGGTGTTTCGGCATGTGACCCAAAACGACAGAAACTGGGTTTTTGAATCCGCTTAGAAACTAGCTATACTCATTGTCGGCTTATTTATTGGCACCAACGACGAGATGATTTACCAGAAATAAAAAATTTTCTATTAAGCAATTGAAAAACAATGTACCTCGGCAAACCGTACGAACCATTAACTCTACTGTCAATTGAGTTTATATTTTATCATTGCCTCAGGACAATCAGCTGCTACCGAAAAAACTAAAGCCGTCAAACTTAAACGCTATCCCCAAACGTCAAAATCAACAAGAAAAAGTTCATAACGTGGCATTACGAAATATTAGAGGCGGTTTCAATGGCATCAGATGATAGAAACTCACCTAAAATAGGTGTTCCGTCTTCACCCTATCTGGTTTACACCTCAGCCGGTCACCGATCCAATATAAAAAAATGGGTCACGGGCAAAAAAAATTTCGACTTATGGGTTACTCAATACGAAGGCGAAAGCGATTATCACCGGAGCGTTGCTGATTTTTACAACGAGCGAAAAGGCGGCAAATATCCAAATCTACACGATATATATAACCGCTGGGGAGAGTTACTCACCCCCTATCGAGCAATATTCGTACTTGACGACGATATAGAATTGAGCGCCAGCCAAATTAGCCAGTTATTCCGCATTTTAGAACGCTACAAACTCGTCTTGCTACAGCCTGGTTTCTTGAGCGTCGGCAAAATAAGCCATGAAGTCACAAAAGCAAATCATTTCAGATTTGCGAGGCTTACCAATTTCGTGGAAAACTGCGTGCCATTGTTCTCTAAGCCTATTCTGGATCGGTTTATGGCAACTTACGACCCGGGCTTAATTGCCTTCGGAACTGATTGGTGGTATTTACACCTTCTGACCAATGAAGAGCGCGAAACCGGAGTGGCGGTAATTGATTCGGTACCTTGCGTAAACCCGGACGAATGGCTTGAACAAAAACCTCGAAAAATAGATCAAGTTGAGCCCGTCAATAAAGGTATAGAGATTTGGCAGGAATTTAAGCGCGAGCGCGGCATCGAGATGCCGCCAGGCGGTGTCAGAAGTTTGGGGCTATTATCGCCTACAGCCTTAGAAGACTGGCTTACGCTAATTTCCGCTCCGTTAATCCGCTGCAAAACATTTCTGTTCTACCCCCATTATTTCATGCGTCTGAAACGCTTTTATTGGGATATTCATAGGCGAAAAATATTTTAAAATTCGCCATTCAGCAATGGCGAAATGCTGACTATCCAAAACAACACAGCAGATCTTATTCAATGAGAATATAAGTTTACTTGCTCAAATTGGAAACTGAGTTCGGCCAACCTCCTTAAGAATAGCATTTCGCAACTAGATGACGGCCCAAGGAATTATTCGTGAACTATTTAAACGAAATTAAATGCTATTTAAAAATCAAAATTTCCCAGATATTGATGCGGTACCCTACCCATCACAAACCACTAAAAATACAACATGCGCCTAAAAACAAACCGAAGGTACTAATTTTAGGAATATATTTAGAATACAGAGAAAACACATTTAATCACCTGATAAGTGCGTTTAATCAATCAACAGCATGTGCGGTTGATCAAATCTGGGTATCATTGAACCCTAAAAACTCTCTAAAAGACAACCAAGCCGAATATAAAAACCACGCCAACCTAATTCTGGTTAAGCAGATATTTGAGCTTAAACCAAAATTTACGATATTAAATGAAATTCTAGAAGAGGTTGACATAAGCAAATACGATTATCTTGTCTTTACCGATGACGACATTTTTGTTGACGATAACTTTCTCGATGCTTTTATCGGATGGCAACAGCATTTAAACTTTTGCTTGGCTCAACCCGCCCGCACGAGAACCAGTACAGCTGATAATACATTTGTTGTTTCCAGGCCTTGGCTAAACGCACGCGAAACACATTTTGTTGAAATTGGCCCGCTATTTAGCATGCATAAATCAATTGTAAATGAATTACTACCGTTTGATCTTGAAAGTCCAATGGGATGGGGATATGACCTCGTTTGGCCAATAAAGGTGAGTGCATCGGAAAAAACCATGGGGATTATTGATGCGACTCCTGTACAGCACAGCCTGAGACCTCAGGGCGCGGCATATTCGACCGCAAAAGAATCTGTGCTAATGAATGAATATCTTTCAACAAAACAGCACCTAAACTTCCGAGAAGCCTGCACTATTGTTAAAAATTACTCAAAAATAAGCTTCCTCAAAAAATCGTTCAATTTATTTTAATGCCTATCTGTTTTAATTTCTCGAACAAAGCACCGCTTAATTCCGATCAGCCCCAACAACTTATTTATCTTATTGGCACTGCCCGATACTACTTAAACATAATAAGCGACACCATCATCGACTTAAAGATATAATAGCCCAACTACCAGCATTTATTTGATTCATCTTATGCATCACAATATTTCCGTTAAACCTTTTGTAATTTAATCGGCCTAATCGATGCTATGAGCTGCCTAGTTACCGTCATCATACCCACTCACAACCGCCCCGAACTTTTGGACGAAGCCATAAGCAGCGTAGTCAATCAAACCTTGGCGGATTGGGAAGTCATTGTCGTTGACGATTGCTCAACCCCTCCGGTAAACCCCGCTCAGATCCAGGAAAAGTTCGGAACGAAGATTAAAGTTTTGCGGCACCCAAGCTCTTTGGGGGGAGCCGCAGCGAAAAACACCGGCATCAAAGCCGCTTCTGGCAAATACATTGTGTTTCTGGACGACGACGACCTTTACGCACCGACTTATTTAGAAAAAGCTGTTTCAACTTTAGAAAACCATCCAGAAATTAACACGCTGTTCATGAGCGTCGCTTGGTTTGGTCCAAATTCAAAATGGACGCACGAATCCTACACTGACGCCATGAACAAAATATTGGCAGATCTGGCTGGAACGCAAGTGACGGAAACCCTACTGGAATTTGACGCAGACCGTCTATTCAAAGCTTTGCTAAAAAGGGTCCCTATGGCGTTTCAACGACCAGTGGCAACCAGGGAACAGGTTAGGCAAATCGGCTTATATCAGGAAGATTGCCTACTTTGGGATTGCGATTGGGCTTTGCGCGCTGCGCTGAATGGACGATGCGGATTAGTAACAGAAGGCTTGTACCTGCAACGTAGCGCGGGCCAGGGATACTCGTCTCAGCCTCGCCGCCGGATGGATCACTCCTTATCCAATCTGGAAATAAAAAAACAACTGATTAAGCGAAATGTCAGGCCTGATCTAGCCAAGCTGATCAGGCTCAACTACATCCAATCCGCCCAAGATTTGAGTTGGGAATACATCAATCAAAACCAAGGCTTGCTAGCAGTCAAAACCATGCTGGCTAGTTTCCAATACGGCATTCACTTTCTGCAGATCAAGTTTTTAGCGCACGCTCTTTATAGCTGCGGATTGAGTTTATTTTCTAAAATACAACGATAGCCTAGTTAGATTCCGAATCGAAACAAAAGGTAAACTGGATTTAGCAGCCTCAAACGCCGCAGCATCGCAAGCTTGAGCCTTAGTCGGCAATCAAGTATAGTTTCCAACCATGAACAATCAGAAAAACGAATTTCATAGTCACTTAGTTTTCATGCCAGCCATTGGCAGACAATTGTTCGGCCTGTCATTAAGATTGCTGCCCTGAGGGGCGCACTCTATCCTCATTTAAACAATACCACCCTTTTCTGTTCCTCGGCCTCAGCGCCGAACATTTCATGAACGGAGTTCTCATGAAAGATAAATTAATTATATTCGACACAACTTTGCGCGATGGTGAGCAAAGCCCAGGCGCCTCAATGACCCGCGATGAAAAAGTCCGCATTGCCCGAGCTCTGGAGCGCATGAAAGTCGATGTCATCGAAGCGGGTTTCCCGGCAGCCAGCCAAGGCGATTTCGAAGCAGTGCAAGCGGTCGCCGATGCGATTAAAGACAGCACAGTTTGCGGTTTGGCGCGGGCGCTGGACAAAGACATCGACCGGGCTGGCGAAGCCTTGAAAGGCGCAAACAGCTCGCGCATCCATACCTTTATCGCGACTTCGCCGATCCATATGCAAAAGAAGTTGAATATGCAGCCGGATCAGGTCATCGAATACGCAGTTCGGGCAGTAAAGCGCGCCCGCCAGTACACCGATAACGTCGAATTCTCCCCGGAAGATGCCGGTCGTTCGGAAGAAGATTTCTTGTGCCGAATCCTGGAAGCAGTGATCGATGCCGGTGCGACGACGCTTAATATCCCGGACACGGTCGGCTATAGCATGCCTCAGCAATTCGGTGCGACTATCGCCAATTTGATCAAGCGCATCCCCAATTCCGACAAGGCTATCTTCTCAGTACATTGCCACAATGATTTGGGCTTGGCGGTTGCCAACTCCTTGTCGGCGGTGATGAACGGCGCGCGGCAGGTAGAATGCACGATCAACGGTTTGGGCGAACGCGCGGGCAATGCCTCTTTGGAGGAAGTGGTGATGGCGGTGCGCACCCGCCAGGATTTCTTCGGCTGCGATACCGGCTTGGACGCGCGCGAGATTGTCACATGCTCGAAACTGGTGTCATCCATCACCGGCTTTCCGGTGCAGCCTAACAAGGCCATCGTCGGCGCCAATGCTTTTGCCCACGAATCCGGGATTCATCAAGACGGCGTATTGAAAAACCGCGAGACTTACGAAATCATGCGCGCCGAAGATGTAGGCTGGACCACCAATCGAATGGTGCTCGGCAAACATTCCGGCCGCAACGCCTTCAAAACCCGAATGGCAGCGCTGGGCGTGGACTTTGCCGGCGAAGCCGATTTGAACGATGCCTTTTTCCGCTTCAAACAACTGGCCGACAAAAAGCACGATATTTTCGACGAAGACTTGCAGGCCTTAATTTCCGAGCAAGGCTTCGAAGCGGAAGACGAACATATCAAATTGGTGGCCTTAAAAGTCTGTTCCGAAACCGGCGAAGTCCCTAACGCCACCGTCACGATACGTGTCGACGGCAAGGAAGTCACCGGCAGCGGGCAAGGCGGTGGTGCGGTGGATGCCAGCCTGAAAGCCATCGAAAGTTTGGTAAAAACCGGCGCGACTTTGGCGTTGTACTCGGTTAACAACATCACCACCGGCACGGATGCTCAGGGTGAAGTCACCGTCCGACTGGAAAATGCCGGCCGTATCGTTAACGGCTCCGGCGCCGACACCGACATCGTGATCGCCTCGGCCAAGGCTTACATTAACGCGGTTAACAAACTGCAAACGCCCGACCAACGTCAGCATCCGCAAAAAGGCGATGTCTGATTTTTGAGCCGCCATGGATAACGCGACCCGCTTGCAGTACTTGGAGGCGATGGGCATTGACGTCTGGACACCTAGGCGTCTACCCATCGCAGTTCCGCAAGCGGCCGTTGATTGCGAAAGTCCAATCGAACACGTAGTACCGGCTACCCCCTTTGCAGCCCACGAAGTTGAGCCTTCCGAGCAAACGGTATCAAGCGTCATCGAAACCGTTAATATCGAATTTCCGCGACATTCCGCTTCGTCGCCATCATCCCACGCCAACGATCAAATATGGAGAGACTTGCAGCACGAGGTTTCTTTATGCCAAGCCTGCTCGCTGTGTAAAACCCGCACCCAAACCGTATTCGGTGTCGGCAACAAACAAGCAAGCTGGATGCTGATTGGTGAGGCGCCTGGGCAGAATGAAGATTTACAAGGCGAACCGTTCGTCGGCAAAGCCGGCCAATTATTAACCGAAATGTTGCGGGCGATAGGTTTAAAGCGGGAAGAAGTCTATATAGCCAATATATTGAAATGCCGGCCGCCGAATAACCGTGATCCGCAAGCCGAAGAAGTCGCCGCCTGCAATCGCTTTCTGCAGCAGCAAATCGAATTGATACAACCGAAAATAATTTTGGCGGTAGGCCGGATTGCTGCGCAAAGCTTGCTAACCACCCAACAATCTCTGGCAAAATTACGCGGCGTTCAACACCAATTACACGATATTCCGCTGATTGTCATTCATCACCCGGCTTACCTATTGCGCTCGCTACTGGAAAAGGCAAAGGCCTGGAGCGACTTGCAGTTTGCGCTGTCGGTCTATCAAAAACTAGAAAAATAAAACCATGTGGAAACTGTTACATAAACTGAAAGATGCAGTGATTTACGACGCGGACCGCGAGTTTTACGCCAAGGTGTTTCCAGACTCGGTAGATAGCAAAGACTTAATGCGGATGCGCAAAATGGATCATGCTGATTTAACCAGCGTCTTGAAGATAGAAGAGTTAAATTACGAATTTCCGTGGTCGGAAGGGATATTTAAAGATTGTTTCCGCACCATGACTTACACCAGTTGGGTGTGCGAGGCGCCAGATGACAACATAGTAGGCTATTGCATCATCAATGTAGCCGCTGGCGAAGCTCATATTATGAACATCAGCGTCAACCCCACCTTTCAACGCCAGGGAGCCGGCCGCAAAATGTTGGAACACTTAATCGAATACGCCCGGCCCCGCGCTGAGAAAATATTCCTTGAGGTGCGCCCCAGTAATCCTGGAGCCATCAATTTGTATCGAAAAACCGGTTTTCGCGAAATCGGCACCCGTAAGAATTATTATCCAGCCAAAAACGGTCGCGAGGACGCGATTATGTTTGAGTTGGATCTGGTGCCTATGCTCTAGCCGGGTTATGTAGACTCACTGTCGGCCTAAATTATCCCGCCAACACTATTCCTCGGAAACGGTAACCGATCCGATTAGAGCCGTACATTGGGCGTTTAACAAGTTATACAGCCGGATATTTTTTCAATCTATTTTTCAATTGCTGAGTCTCTTGCTTCAACCAATTTGCCGTTTGGACTCTGAGGTCAATTTCGTAAAGATATATTGGATTTGCTTGAAAACCAGCATCACGAGTTTTAAGCGAGTTGGATTTACCGAATTTAGTTTTCATCGTAATTCCCTTATTTGAAGCTTGTCTAATCCCCACAAGCAATTGAATTCGTTAGCTTACAAATACTGCTCAGAAAAGTAACTAGTCGTACCGAAAATGTAGGTTGCTAACATTCGGCAAGAGGTACAAAGCAAATATCACACCATTTTCTGGCAACGGAATGGCCTTCGCCTGCTCGAAGGATCTGCGTAAATAAGACTATTTTTTTCAGCGCAGTATTGCCATAAGTGACAGTTACCTGACATTTTTGGTCAGTAACGCAAAAGATCGCTTATCTTTGCCCCATACGTCGACGCGCCAAAGCCAAAAGCTAATCTGTTAGGCTGATGACGAGATCGTTTGATTACACAAACATAGCGCCACCACCAAGCTATGGCAGTTCAAATGAATAACTTTGTAAAATTTAATTGACTTTAAGAAAGCGAACCAAGGGTTTGTTTTGGATGATTTTGTCCAATTTTTCGGAAGCACGCCATCTACGAGAGTGAGCAACACGCTGTTGAGTTTTAGCAAAAAGGTGGCAGAATCGGTCCAGCCGATAGCTTTTGGGAGGTCTTATGAAAATACTTGCAGTACTGATACTCGCCGGACTTACTTATGGTCTTGCGTTATTCATACTTGGAATAATCAAAGAATTGGCGGAACTCGCCGTTGAGGCATGGCGTGACGTTGAGATAGGAAGATAATTTTATTTAATAGCAGTCAGACCGATATCTTTAGTTTTCAAGAATGCATTAAATTGTCAATTAGACAAGCAGAGCCGGGAACAATACCCGGCTTTTTTGTATTCGTGGTTTTCTCGTGCACATATCTAAACTATAAATACGGGTAATCTTGAAGGCGGCATGGTTTTTATTGGCACGCTACTTGGCACAAATGCCGGCTGTCGGGGCGTCGATTTAGATAACAGTCGCCCGCATTCCTTACAGATAAAGCTCCCGGTTGGCGACCCGTAGGCGATTTCCATGGTCAAGTTAGAGTGGTCGCAATAATTGCCGTCTATATTGCTGGTTATTGGTATCGCTTTTAAATTGTCCATAATTTTTCCTTATAACCGTCTAAGCTAGATTTGTATGTCGGTACTTTATTCAGACTTCCTTAAATCTAGATTATGTGTAAATTAAGATTGCATTATTAGTGGCCCGAGCAAATCCGGCCACGCGCTAATTTGCCATGAATTTTTAAATTTGCCGGTATAGTTTGGCTCGTACGCTTAATACAAGTACACGGTCTAATGCCTTATCTTTATGCTGAAAATCCTGCGCTCACGATTGGTGAGATTTTACCGCCCGGCTTTAAACTTCAAGGCATGCGCCATCACTTGATAGATGTAACTTTGCTCTTGTACGCCATGAAATAAATGCGCTTTGGGACCGAACGCGAAAATGGCCACATCTTCGGCGCCGTGCGTTTCGCTGCCTAGCGGTACAACGGCTTCCTGCAGAAAAATCGGGATGCGTGGTATCGACGGCGCTTAGATCGGGGCGGCCTTTTTGACCTCGATAACCCGGACCGTTGGCGTATCCCAACGTCGCGTAAGGCAATCCGTTACTGTCCTTGGCAAATCCCTTCTCGCCAGCTTGCTTGACCAAGCCCAAAATAGGATTACCGCGTTGCGGATAGCCGGCGATGGTAAAGGTGTGGCTATGATCGGCGGTAACTATGATTAACGTATCCTGAGGATTGGTTTTTTCCAACGCCTTGCGAACCGCATTGGATAGTTCCACTGTTTCCGTCAAGGCTCTGTAAGCATTTCCGGCATGATGGGCATGATCGATACGGCCCGCTTCCACCATCAGCAAATAGCCTTTTTTATTTTTCGACAATATCTCTATGGCTTTTTCGGTCATCTCGGTCAAAGACGGCTCGCCACCTTTGTCACCAAACCGATCATGCTCGTATTCCATATGCGAACGCTCGAACAGCCCCAGCAAATGCTCGGTTTGCTTGGAGTCTATGGCGTCGAAGCCGGCTTTGTTATAAACGTAAGCCGATTGCGGATATTGGGCTAGCCAACGCTGAGTCAAATCAACACCGTCTTTGCGGCTACCAAACTTGTCACTATCTTCCGGATCCTGTGTCGTTTCAGGCAAAAACATGCTACGCCCGCCACCCAAAGCCACTTCCAGGCCGTTGCCGTAATCGAAATCCAGTAATTGTTTGGCAATATCGCTAACCGTGGCGCCCGCTGGAACTTGCGCATCGGACTCCCAATCGCGCTCGGAGGTGTGAGCGTAACAAGCAGCCGGCGTGGCGTGAGTAACTCGGGCAGTAGAGACCACGCCAGTTGATAAGCCTTTTTCCTCGGCTTGTTCGAGTAAGGTTTTCACCTTGTAGGTATTCACCACTTCCGCACTTCTCTCTTGGCGAGCCGCCTGCATACCGACCGACAATTCACCATCGTTGGTTTTTACACCGGTAATAATCGCTGACATGGTCGGCGCAGAATCCGGAGTTTGTTGATTGGCACTATAAGTTTTCGATAACGCCACATAGGGAGCTGTTTCGAAACTTAGCGAATTTTCCTCGCCACCGCGATTGCCCGGTTTGCGCTGACCCTCCAGAATACGCGCGGCGGTAATAGTCGAGATGCCCATACCGTCACCAATGAACAGAATGACGTTTTTGGCGAATGCTCGATTAGCTTCCAGTTGCTCAGCCGCCTTGATACGGTTTTGCCCCGATTCCAACCAGAATGCCGGCGTTTCCAAAACCGGTTCAGCCTGGGATGTCCCGGCCGCCAAGCTCAGTGTGCTTATCAGAATTGCGGATTTACAGTGCTTGAGGATCATAAGAGCTTTTGATGAGGGATGTTTCTAAATCAAGCACCACATTTCTAAACGGCTTCAACGCCTTGTTTGGCAATACCCACATCGAATCTGCGATGCCTGACATACGTCACCAGCAGCAATACCGCCAACACCCCGAAGACACCTTTGTCACCCAAGATGACGTAAGGCGTAAGACCACGCATCGGCACTATATAGTCGGTTAGAGTAGTAGTGGTAAACAAAGGCGCTTGCTTAAGTAATACGCCGTCCGGACCAACAAAACCGGTCACACCGGTATTAGTCGCGCGAACCAGATAGCGGCCGGTTTCCAGCGCCCGCATTTGCGCTATTTGCATGTGTTGATGCGGCTGTGAGGAATCGCCAAACCAAGCATCGTTAGTCATATTGACGATATACGCTGCATCCGCCACTTGCCTGGCAACCAATTCGCCGAAGGCATCTTCATAACAGATCGTGGTGACAAACGCATGACCGCCCGCCGTCAACAACGTTTGCCGGTCGCTACCGGCCGCGAAATCGCCCAGCGGTATTTGCAATTTATCCAATACCCAACCCGATAAAGGCTGAAGCGGTAAATATTCGCCAAATGGCAGTAAGTGATTTTTATGATACAGGGCTTGTTTTTCGCCTAAGGTCATGACGCTGTTGTAATAATCCTTACCCTGCCCGCTACTGGGTAGCCCAACCACCAAGTCAACCCCATGCGCTTGCGCGGCAGTTTGTAGCGGATCGATGTAGAATTCTTTCACTTGCGACAGAAAGGCCGGAATCGAAGTTTCCGGCCAGATAATCACATCGGAATCCCAATGCTGTTCGGTAAGTTCCTGATATAGCCTGAGTGTGTTGAGTTTCTGATTTTTCTGCCACTTCTGATCCTGGCCGATATTGCCTTGTACCAAGGTTACCTTGATCGGCGCGCCGACGGCTTGAGTCCACGACACCGTTTGCAAATAGCCACCGCCTGCCCAAATCACCCCCAAAACCAACAGCCCCGGCAAAGCCGGCAATTTGCCACGCACTGATTCGACTAAGGAAAAAGCCGATACCGCCAACAAAAACCCGACCCCATAAACCCCGGCCAGTGGAGCGTAACCGGCCAACGGCGTAGATAGTTGACTGTAAGCGATTTGCAGCCACGGAAAACCGTTCAACAACCAATAACCGCGGAAATACTCGACGGCTACCCAAGCAATAGCGGCAGCTATTATGCGTAGCCAAACCCCGGAAAAGATTGAGGCTTTGGCGATAAACCAGCCGGTTAAGCCCGGAAATAAGGCCCAAACCGCTACCAGCAGAGCCGTCAACGCTATCGAGCTATACGGGTCGCCGCCGCCGAAATCGTGAATACTGATATACGTCCACCAAATCCCCGATCCGAACAAGCCCAAACCGAACAAATAACCACTAAGAGCAGCCCTGTTCGGCGCCTGCCGCTGCCAAATCCAGTAAATAAAAGCTAAAGCGCCGATTGCGACGTAAGCATAATCGTATGGCGCAAAGGCCATGGTGAGCAATGCTCCAAAAACGGGGGCGGCAAGTTCCCATTTATAATTCAATATTCGCTTCATTACTCTGCTGTGTTTATTCGATGGAATCGGCATTTTATGCAGCTGCCGAGGTTTCGTAAAATCGGCAACTGCCTATAGCCGTCAATCTGAACTAAACTGAGTTTATGTTTTCAACACATCTTAACTCGCAAGTACATGACCGATAACGCATCACTGCCTTTTGAGCTGTCAACGGAATCCCTCGGCGGATGGATTAATTCACTAAGCGCGCTACCCGCGGCGAACGCGGCAAACCAGTTGAATCTGGTCCTTAAACAACTGAGTCGCTTTAACGGCACAGCCGCAAACGTATTGCCGATACTCGTAAACTTAACCCCGCTGACATTGCATTTATCCAATGGCTTGACCAACGCGGCGCGTTCCGAAACAGACATTGCCACCAACAGCAAAGCGCTGAAAATTGCGAAACTAGCCATCCAGTTACTCAGACATTTGAGCCTGGCTTTTTGCCGCACGGTCGAGACCAAACAACTCGATACATCGCTGACCCAACAAGCGATATTTTATGCCTTGCAGCTCGCGGGGTATTGTCTGCGCAGCACGGCGCTGTTTTACGAAATGCCGTCCACGACCTTGTGGAAAAAGAGCGGCCTGCTTTACACCATAGCCGGCGAACTGCAACTGCTAAAAAAGCCAGTCTCGTCCAAACCGCAGGAATTCAAGTTACAAAGCACCATTGAAGCAGTCATCAAGCGCAACGTATTGTTTGCACTCAGTAAACCCAACCAATATTCAACAACTGAAATCAGTCAATTATTTCAGTTGGTCAGTCGGCATCAGGATCGCCTGGAGATCAGCAAAACACCCAATCCGGATTGCCGTTTTATTTGGAATCTGGGCAGTGAACCAAGCCCTATGCCGCGTACTAACAGCACATTGCCACGCGGCTCGGTGTACATCAGTTGCCAGAACTTCGGCCATGCCTTGCAACTTGGCGAAATCGAGACCGAACTGAATTCAAACATGCAAACCAAACTGGCCTTGCATTTGACGGGATACAGCAATATTTTCGCATCGGTGGCCATCGGCCCGCCGATGCCGGCACACTTACTCGAGGGCTTCGTTGCGGTTAGCGCCCATCTACAAGGTGAAGAAAAATTATCGAAAATCATGAACCTGAGCTCGCAGTTATCGCGCGGAAGATCCCTGGCTCGCGATATGTCTCTAGTGCCGTTGGAGCATGAAAAAAGTTTCTACAAACCGTTAAATTCTTCGCTGATCAGTTTTCCAGAGCATGGCACCAGTCTGAGCCTGTTACGCAATGTCAGTAAACAATTTCTGGTAGCGGAAAGCCCCGCACCCAATTGTTCAACCGGCGATATTGGCTTACTTTGCCGGGAGCAGCAACCCGCCAAACTGGTGATAGTTCGCCAGCAAACGCTCTATGAAGATGTGACACTAATTTTGCTGGAACCCATAATCGGCAACATTACCATCCACGATATCGAAAATGCCGGTGACAGTAACAGCCAGAAAGCGATAGTCATCGGGATGGAAACCACTCAACCTGAAGTGTTGTTAGCCAACGGCAAATACGCGGTAGGCAGTAAAATCAAACTGCTATACGGCAACACCTTGTATTTGAAAGCTTGCGTGGAAAGTACTCCCTGGTTAGTGCGCTTCAAGGCCGGTGTTGATTTGTGACGCCATGCGGGACGTGGGCTGCTGCAATTTGATGGGACTCCGCGGAATCGCAATGGCCTTTTTGATCATCGAAGAAAATATCGGCCCCGAACGCTTTTAAAAACGCCCCCTTGGGCATGCCGCCTAAAAATAAGGCTTCATCTATCCTGATTCCCCAAGCACGCAAGGTTCTGACGACCCGCTCGTGCGCGGGCGCGGCGCGTGCGGTGACCAATGCCGTGCGAATTGGCGACAAATCTTGATCGAAATGGGTTTGAATGCGGTGCAAAGCACTTAAAAACTCTTTCAATGGCCCGTCCGATAAAGGCTTATGCGCTTCGTTGCGCTCGTTGGCCGCAAAAGCCGCCAAACCGTGTTGCTGATAAATACGCTCGGATTCGTCGGAAAACAGCACCGCGTCCCCATCAAACGCAATCCGCAATTGCGGAGACGGATTGGCTACCGCGCCGGAGACAATGGTTGCGGCGGCATAGCCCGCAGCCAAGGCCTTTCTGACATCCTCACCATTGGCGGATAGAAACAAATGCGCACCGAAGGCCGGGATATATTCGTAAGGGGATACGCCGCTGGTAAACGCCGCCCGACTAATCGCCAAATCGTAGTGGTTGATTGAATTAAAGATACGCAGGCCGGTATCCGCGCTATTTTGCGACAGCAGGATAATCTCCACCAGCGGCGCCCCGGGAAAAGCTTTGTTGATATCTAAAAATTTCTTGACCAAGGAAAACCCGAAACCCGGCGGCAGAATTTCATTTTCGTGCTCAATCTGATAACGACAAAAGGCTTCCTTGCCCTCAGTTTCGAAAATCGCATGCGATTCATCGAGATTGAATAAGGCCCTGGACGATACTGCAACTACCAGTTTCTGATTATCCATGATTAATCTTTATTGCGGGTAACCCACACCGAATCGAGATTGAGGGTTTTCTTGATTTTCGCCGCGTACGCCGCCGCTTCATATTGCGTTTTGAAACCGTCCACAAACAGACGATACCAGTTCTCGCCCTTGGATTCGGTTTTGACTACCTTGGCAGGGACGCCCTTGCCCGCGAATTCTTGGGCTTTACTCTTGGCGTACCAATCCTGTTTAAACGCAATTAAATTGACCGCCCAATTTTCTTCCACCGGTTCCGGCTTTTTCTTCTCCGGTTTAGGGGCCGGCGCGGCAGCTTGCGCTCGACCTTTTTCCAAGGCGCTCACCTTGTTTTGCAAGGCTTCTATGGTTGCGCCTATTTGCATGATCTGGCTGCTGATTTCGGCAGAAGGCTTGGCTTGATCACCGTTGGCCTTTGCCGCACCAGGGTCAGCATGCCCAGCCTTACTTAATTCAGCGATCTGAGTGGCCATCACACCATTGCTGACCGTCAATTCATCCAGCTGTTTGCGCAACATTTCCTTGTCCGCGGCATCGCTGGTGGGCGCGGCATTCACTTGTTCCTGCAATTTCCCGATAATAGTCACCAACTCGCCGACTTGCGACTTGGCAATCATGCCTTGTATGCCTAACCCAGTGCCAATCAGCAGCGCCGCCACCGCGATGCCGTTCGCCACATAGGCAGCTACCGGTTTTTTCGCCGCCAAGGCCTCCACGGCCCGTTTGGTTTTCTTCTGTTCGGTCTGCACGCTTTCCAGACTATCCAGACAACCCAGCAGCTCATTTTTACCCGCCGCCTCGGTTAAATCGTGGCGCATCTGCTGCTGATGCTTCTTGAGGTCGACGATATTCCGATTCAAAGCGGCAATTTCGCTGCTATGATCGATGACTTGTACCTGCGGCACCGGGCTTGCTTGAACTTGTTCGGCCGCTGCGGCAATCGGCGCTGTTTCCGGCTCGTTAGCCTGGACAACGACTAATTCTTCCTCGTTTTCTTGCTCACTGACAGCCGCCGCCAATATCTGATCCAAATCTGGTTCCGGTTCCGGCGCGCTTGGTTGGACGTTGTTATCGGGTTCTTCCAAATCCGCAAATTCATCGACGATTGGCGTTGTCGCTGGTGCATACTCGTCATCAGCCGAAATGTCGAAATCCGCTATTAGAAAATCAGCATTACCGCCTGCCAGATCAGCGTCATCGGAAAACTCGTCTATTTCGGCCATATTTTCCAGGTCGTCCACCGCGGTTTCCGGCAAACCCACCACGGCCACCGGGGCATCCTCCGCAAAATCATCGATTTGACCGACTCGCTCTAACTCCGCGACTTCTTCAAACACATCATCAACCGACAATTCTAAAGGGGCCTGCTGATTTTCGACATCGACGATATCGACAAAATCATCGTCAACTACTTGCTGCTCGCGTCCGGGATTAATGCCTAAATCAACCTCCAAATCGTCGCCAAACTCGTCAATATCGTCTGCCAAACTTGATGCAGCCTTAGGTTCATTCGCACTCAGTAATTCATCGATATCCGCGAACTCGTCGATTTCCTGTTGCGCATCCGGCTCGAATGTCTCGTCGCCCACCAGCAAACGATCAATGGCTTCGTCATCATCTATCGTCCCAACCTGTTGTTCGGAGGGGTCGCCAATATTAAGCATGGCATCCAGATCATCGGCAAACGCATCCAAGGTTTTTTTATTTTTACTAGCAGTCGATTCAGCCATGTTTTTTCTCGTTTAAGCTGCACACAGTTCAGCAAATCCTGATTTGTAGAACAGCACAAAATATCATTTAAGCGCAGTGACCAAGGCATTGACCTCCATGCGTTGCTGCAATTCGATGTCCCGAAAACCCGCCTCAGCCATCTGCGCCAACGCGACGGATTCGCGCATCACCTGATTTTCCGACTCGTCGTTAAACAGATGGACTATCCAATGTTCGAGTAAATCCAAGCGGTTGATTTCGGTCAAAACCTTAAAGTAGCCGCCAACCTCTCGCTGTATGCTGCGGGTATGCGCGCTAATATCATCCAAAGCATACCGGTCGCCGTTGACGAATTTTCCACCCGGCTTTAATACCCGATATATTTCTGCCAACACTTGCCGCCGGTAATCGCTATGGAAATTATGCAAAGTGTATGCCGACGCCAAAATATCGACGCTGTTGCTCGCTAAACCCTGCAACGCCGTCAACGCATCCTCGCCGGAAAAACGTAATCTGCCCGCGGCAACCCAATCTCGCAAACTCTGCTTCGCCTGGTTTTGCATGGTGGGTTCGTTATCGACACTCAATATACTAAGGTTGTCCGCGGCGGTCAGGATCGCCAGCGTAGTAATACCCGTGCCGCCCCCGAGCTCAACCACTGCCTGCGGCGTGCCTTGCTCCTCACAGTAATTGCCAACAATTTCACCGACCAAGCGACTCATTTCCGTCGCAAATGGGCAGATCAAATTTAACATTTGATATTCTTGACCCATCACGCTGGAGAACATCGCATCGAAGCGGTTTTCGCCTGTCATGATTGTGCTTTCAATTTTTGCTTTGCGTCATACGCTGCCAGTTGTTCAGGCGTGGCCTCGCGTTGATGTTTATCTTTCCATTCACTGTACGGCATACCATAGACAATCTCCCGCGCTTGTTCGTAATTGATGTCAATTTTGCGTTCGGCCGCCGCGGCTGCATACCATTTAGCCAGACAATTCCGGCAGAAATCGGCGAGCACCATCAGCTCGATATTTTGGACTTCGGGATGCTGTTGCAAATGGACCAGCAATTTTCTGAAAGCCGCGGCTTCCAACTCGACGTTATTGGACTGAATCATGAAATCCTCCTTTAAAACCGGCATTTTAGCAGCAAAGCCGTTAGGTTCATGTACAATTGCAGCCAAAGATTCTACAATGAAGTAATTGATACTTGGGCTCTAATCGCGCTTTGTGAACACAATACATAGTTCATCCTTGGCTTTTTATCCGGTCGGCTATAACCAGCCGAGAGCCGCACGGCCGGATAATAATCTTGAACAAAAGCAAAAGCCTAATAATGACGAAACCGGGATACCTCGGCAGAATCCTGATTTACCTAAAACATCGTCAACCGCTCAAATCAAGGCCGCTTTGGCGGACAACGGATTGACCGTAAGCAATAACGACCAACCAAATAATTCGCGCACCTTGAAAGCATTGAACGCCTACACAGAAAACCGCAATCAACCCGCTCAAAACCGGGTTGCCGAGATCATTTCCGGTATCGATCTTTACGTCTAACTCCCTCCCATCTTTCAACACCAATCATGAAACCGCTTTTAGAGTTTTTCCCAATCGTTCTATTTTTTGTCGCTTACAAACTGTACGACATTTACATTGCCACCGCCGTCGTAATCGCCGCCACGGTTGTGCAGGTCATCAGCTATTGGCTGCTATATCGTAAAGTGGAAACCATGCAGTGGATTACGCTGGGGTTGATTTTGGTCATGGGTGGAGCAACGTTGTACTTACAAGACGAGCAATTCATTAAGTGGAAACTGACCATAATTGAGTGGCTATTCGGCGGTGCATTTTTAGTCAGCCAATTCGTTGGCAAAAAGACTTTCATAGAACGCATGATGGGCGCAAACCTTGAATTGCCTGATCGCATCTGGAAACGCCTTAACATGAGCTGGTCCATGTTTTTTATCGGAGTCGGCTGTTTAAATTTGTACGTAATGGCGAACTACAGCACCGACGACTGGGTCAGTTTTAAAACTTTCGGTGTTCCTGGCCTGATGCTTATTTTTATTGCCGTACAAATAGTGTTCTTGTATAAGTTTATTCCCGCACCAGAGGCTAAAGAGTAATGTTGTATGCCGTCATTGCCGAAGATGTCGCGGACAGCTTGAGTAAACGCCTGGCCGCCCGCCCACAGCATCTGGAACGATTAACCGCATTACAAAACCAAGGCCGCTTGGTTTTGGCCGGACCGCATCCTGCGATAGATAGTGATAACCCCGGCGATGCCGGATTTAGCGGCAGCCTGATTGTTGCCGAGTTTGCCAGTCAGCAGGATGCGCAAGACTGGGCCGATGCCGATCCATATATCTCCGCGGGCGTATATGCTCGTGTTACCGTTAAACCTTTCAAACAAGTATTTCCCCAATGACAGCCGACCATATCAGACAAAAGCTGGAAGAAGCTTTTAAGCCAGAATTAATCGAAATCATCGACCATAGCGCTGCGCACGCCGGTCACGCCGGCAACAAAGGCGGCGGTCATTTCCATGTCACCCTCATATCCACTCAATTTGAAGGTAAATCCCTGGTACAAAGACATCAGCTGGTTTATCAAGCTTTGGGCGACATGATGAAGGATGAAATCCATGCCCTGGGCATTAACGCTTTAACCCCCTCTGAAAACAGCTAAAGGAAATTCTTAAGATGAAACTGAAACTTATTCCCCTGATACTAGCCAGTAGCGTATTGTTACCCGGTTGCTTCGAAGAAAAAGCTAAGGAAGCCGCCGCACCAGCAGCGCCGACTGTCAGCAAAGAGGACGCGGTTGCTTCGGTTAACGGCACCTATATCAGCAAGAAAACCTTGGAAACTTTGGAAAAGGAAATTGCGGAACGCAGCCAAGGCCAAACATTCCCCAAAGAACAGCTACTGGAAGAACTGATTCAACGCGAATTGCTGATTCAACAAGCGGTGCAAAAACAACTGGATAAATCGCCGGAAGTAATCGAACGCATGGCAACCGTAAGAAACTCCTTGCTGTCGCAAGCAGCATTACAAGATTATCTGAAAGCCAATCCGGTCACCGACGAAGAAATCAAAGCGGAATATGACTCGAAAATGGCTAACATGGGCAGCGAATACAAAGCTCGTCATATTTTGGTTAAAACCGAAGACGAAGCAAAAAAACTGATTGCAGAACTGGAAAAAGGCGGGGATTTTACCGCGCTGGCTAAAAAGCATTCTATCGATCCAATGGGCTCCGAAGGTGGCGATTTAGGTTGGTTTACCGCAGACCGTATGGTCCCGCCATTTTCTGAAGCAGTGGTTGCACTGGAGAACGGCAAATTCAGCAAAACACCGGTACAAACTCAATTTGGCTGGCACGTGATTCTGCGCGAAGAGTCCAGAGCTTTGACACCACCGCCATTTGATTCCGTCAAAGAACAAATTCGCCCAATGTTACAGCGCCAAAAAGCGCAAGCCATGATCGAAAATTTGCGTAAAAACGCCAAAGTTGAAGTCTTGCTGCCGCCGACACCGCCAAAGCAAGAAGAGGCTCAACCAGCAGCGCCAGCTGATCAGGCTGCACCAGCTCCTACTGCGGAGACCACTCCGGCCGAACCGGCCAGCGCCGCACCTAAAGCAGACGTAAAACCCACCGAACCTGCGGCTACAGCTAAATAACGCACACCCAACAGGGCGGTCCAACCGCCCTGTCTTTTTATAGTACAAGTCTTATATTGCTATAAGCTCAGCTTTCTAAATAACTATGCCGCTTGGACTTGAACTCGGGCGTGCATCTTCCGATTCTGCGTATTTTCATCCAGTAAAGCTTTAATACTGGCTGTGCATTTTCCACATACACCGCCCGCCCCCGTGCACTGCATTAGTTGCCTGCGATTGCACACACCTTGGCTAATTGCCTGCCTAACCTGCCTATCGGTGACCGCTTTACACACACATACGTACATGACACCCTCTCTTAAATCATATGCGCATTAATGATAACAATTATCATTTAAAAGTAAAGCATCCACCATCACATTTTTTTTCCACGCGAACTTCCGGAACCAATCAAAGTCCGAAGATGCAATTACCTTGCTTTGCTTAGGAAATACGCGGGATTGAGGCATGAACCCGAATTGCAAACCCGGGTTTGTTCATGATTAAATAGGACGATAACCTTTTCGTCATTTATTACAGAGCCAATGATGCAAGACTATCAAACCCAAAAACCCACCGTGTTGGAAATACTGGATACTCATCAAGCGATGCCGGGTAATCTGCTGCCCATATTGCATGGTATTCAGGACACACTGGGCTACATCCCGCCGGCTGCCGTAGTAGACATTGCCAAATCACTCAACCTTTCCCAAGCGGAAGTCCACGGGGTTATTAGTTTTTATCATTACTTCCGGGAAACTCCGCCCGGAGAGCACACGATAAGGATTTGTCGGGCCGAATCATGCCAAGCCATGAACGGTAAAGCATTGGAAACCCATGCCAAACAACAGCTTGGCATCGGCTTTCACGAAACAACAGCCGACGGAATTTTTTCATTAGAACCTGTTTATTGTTTGGGTAACTGCGCTTGCTCGCCATCAATCACGATAGACGACGAGGTGATTGGCCGCGTCACAACCGAAAAATTCGACCGATTGCTAGCCACTTATAAAGGTGCCAAATAATGACCCGCGTATTCATATCCCGCGACTCCACCGCGCTTTCCTTAGGTGCGGAGCAAGTTGCCAAGGCCTTAGCAGAGCAAGCCTCCAGCAAAAACCTATCAGTAGAAATTGTCCGCAACGGCTCGCGCGGATTGTTCTGGCTGGAAACCCTCGTAGAAGTCGAAACCAGCCAGGGCAGAGTTGCCTATGGCCCCGTGCAAGTAGAAGATGTGGCATCTTTACTCGATGCCGGCTTGCTAGAAGGGAAGCAACACCCACTCTATTTAGGCAACATTGAAGAAATAGCTTATTTCAAAAATCAAAACCGTCTTACCTTTGCTCGCGTTGGCTTAACCGACCCAGTCAATATCGACGACTATTTGGCTCACCATGGATACCGAGGTTTAAAAAATGCGCTGGCCTTACAACCAACCGAGATCGTCAAGCAAGTAACTGACTCAGGCTTACGCGGTCGTGGCGGCGCGGCGTTTCCAACCGGGATCAAATGGAATACGGTGTTAAACGCGCCCGCAGAGCAAAAATACATAGTTTGCAACGCCGACGAAGGCGACTCAGGCACCTTCTCCGACCGGATGATCATGGAAGGCGACCCCTTCGTATTGATCGAGGGTATGACTATCGCTGGCTTGGCGGTGGGCGCTACCCAAGGTTATATTTATCTGCGCGTCGAATATCCGCACGCCAAAATCGCACTGAATCAAGCCATCGAAGCCGCCTACAAAAACGGCTATCTGGGCGAAAACATTCAAGGTAGCGGCAAAACCTTCCACTTGGAAGTGCGTAGCGGCGCGGGCGCTTATATCTGCGGCGAAGAAACATCTTTATTGGAAAGCTTGGAAGGCAAACGCGGATTAGTGCGTTTTAAGCCGCCGCTTCCCGCTATCGTCGGCCTATTCGGCAAACCCACCATCGTCAACAACGTCATTTCGCTGGCTTCGATCCCGGTGATCCTAGACAAAGGCGGCGAATATTATAAAAACTACGGTATGGGCCGTTCGCGCGGTACCCTACCGCTACAACTGGCGGGCAACATCAAACATCCAGGGTTGTTTGAAGTGGCTTTCGGCATGACCTTGCGCGAGCTGCTTTACGATTACGGCGGCGGCTCCGCCAGCGGCAGGCCGATACGCGCGGTTCAGGTGGGTGGTCCATTGGGTGCCTATCTGCACGAAGGCCAGTTCGATACCCCGTTGGATTACGAAGCCTTCGCGGCAATATCAGCGGTATTAGGCCATGGCGGCATCGTGGTTCATGACGACACTGTCAACATGGCCGACATGGCCCGTTATGCAATGGAATTTTGTGTAGAAGAATCCTGCGGCAAATGCACACCTTGCCGAATCGGATCGACACGCGGCGTCGAAGTAATAGACCGCATTGTCGACGGCGTGCAAAAGGATAAAAACACCGTGTTGTTGCGCGATTTATGCGACACCATGACTTACGGATCTTTGTGTGCGATGGGCGGCATGACACCATTCCCGGTGTTGAGCGCGCTGAATCATTTCCCTGAAGACTTTGGCCTCGAAGCCGCCAAAGCCTGATCGATTACCAGGAGATAAATATGTCTGCCAATAACGAAATAGATTACGGAACTCCTGCGAGTTCGTCTGCAAATCAAGTCACTCTGGAAATCGACGGTCATAAGGTCACTGTCAATACCGGCAGTTCCGTAATGCGCGCCGCCGCCGAAGCAGGGATCAGCATTCCTAAATTATGCGCTACCGATAGCCTCGATCCGTTCGGCTCTTGTCGGATGTGCTTGGTACAAGTCGAAGGCGCGCGCGGCTATCCAGCATCTTGTACCACCCCGGTCGCCGAAGGCATGAAGGTCTGTACCCAGAACGATAAATTGGCCAGCATCAGACGCGGCATCGCCGAACTGTATATCTCCGACCATCCTTTAGACTGTCTGACCTGTGCCGCCAACGGCGACTGCGAACTGCAAGACACCGTCGGTCAAGTTGGCTTGCGTGAAGTCCGTTACGGCTTCGATGGCGAAAACCATCTGGATTCTGAAAAAGACACCAGCAATCCTTATTTCAGTTTCGACCCGGCGAAATGCATCGTCTGTTCGCGTTGTGTGCGCGCTTGCGAGGAAGTGCAAGGCACCTTCGCGTTGACCATCGACGGTCGCGGCTTCGACTCCAAAGTCTCTCCAGGCCAAAACCAGCCATTCATGGAATCCGAATGCGTATCCTGCGGCGCTTGCGTACAAGCCTGCCCTACCGCGACGCTGATGGAAAAATCGGTGATCGACAACGGCGTCCCTGAGCACAGCACCATCACCACCTGCGCCTATTGCGGGGTTGGCTGCTCATTCAAAGCCGAAATGAAAGGCGAACAACTGGTGCGCATGGTGCCTGACAAAAACGGCCAAGCCAATCATGGTCACTCTTGTGTAAAAGGTCGTTTCGCGTTCGGTTATGCCACCCACAAAGACCGCATCACCACTCCCATGGTCCGGGAAAAAATTTCCGATCCTTGGCGCGAAGTCAGCTGGGAAGAAGCCATCGGTTTTGCCGCCAACAAATTGAAAGGTATTCAAGCCAAATACGGCAAAGACTCGATAGGCGGCATCACCTCGTCACGCTGCACCAACGAAGAAACCTATCTGGTGCAAAAATTAATCCGCGCCGGCTTCGGTAACAACAATGTCGACACCTGCGCCCGCGTTTGCCACTCACCGACCGGCTACGGATTGAAAAGCACATTTGGCGAGTCATCCGGCACCCAAACCTTTGACTCGGTGATGCAGTCCGATGTGATTATGGTAATCGGCGCCAACCCAACCGACGGCCACCCGGTATTCGGTTCGATGATGAAACGCCGCTTACGCCAAGGTGCGAAACTAATCGTGGTCGATCCACGCAGCATTGATTTGGTGAGCAATAGCCCGCATGTAAAAGCCGACTATCATCTGAAACTGCGCCCCGGCACCAACGTTGCGGTTGTCACTGCATTGGCTCACGTCATCGTCACCGAAGGCCTGGCGGACGAAAAATTTGCGTTGGAACGTTGCGATGTCGAGTCGTTTAACAAATGGAAAACCTTCGTTGCGCTGCCTCAGCATTCACCTGAAGCCGTTGCCGAATTGACCGGCGTGCCTGCCGAGAGCATGCGCGCGGCAGCCCGCTTGTACGCAACAGGCGGTAATGGTGCGATCTATTACGGCTTGGGCGTTACCGAACATAGCCAAGGCTCGACGACCGTCATAGGTATCGCCAATTTAGCGATGGCTACCGGCAATATCGGCCGCGACGGCGTCGGCGTCAATCCATTGCGCGGACAAAATAACGTGCAAGGCTCTTGCGATATGGGTTCGTTCCCGCACGAGTTCGTCGGCTACCGCCATGTTTCCGATTCGCAAACCCGCATTCAGTTCGAGACAGCTTGGAACGTAGCGCTGTCATCCGAACCCGGCTTACGCATCCCGAATATGTTTGCCGCCGCTATCGACGGCAGTTTCAAAGGCTTGTACGTACAAGGCGAAGACATCGCTCAGTCTGACCCGGACATAACGCATGTCCACCACGCGCTACGCGAACTGGAATGCTTGGTGGTACAAGACATTTTCCTGAACGAAACGGCCAAATTCGCCCACGTATTTTTACCGGGCTCCTCGTTCCTGGAAAAGAACGGCACGTTTACCAACGCCGAACGCCGGATTTCACCAGTTCGCAAAGTCATGACCCCACTGGGCGGTAAGGAAGACTGGGAAGTGACCCAGGACTTGTCCAACGCGCTGGGTTATCCGATGAATTACAGTCATCCTTCGGAAATCATGGATGAAATAGCGGCGCTGACGCCACAATTTGCCGGCGTCAGTTACGAAAAAATCGACGAAATGGGCAGCATCCAATGGCCTTGCAACGACGAAACCCCGGACGGTACACCGATAATGCACGCCGATCACTTCGTCCGCGGCAAAGGTCGTTTCATGCTGACCGAATACGTTGCAACCGAAGAACGCACCAGCAGCAAGTATCCGCTGATACTGACAACCGGCCGAATCTTGTCGCAATACAACGTCGGAGCGCAAACCCGCCGCACTGAAAACGTTGCTTGGCATGAAGAAGACCGTCTGGAATTGCACCCGCACGATGCCGAAGTCTTAGGCATCAGCGATGGCGATTGGTGCGGCGTGAAAAGTCGCTCCGGCGAAACGGTATTGCGCGCCAAGGTCACGGACCGCATGCAGCCGGGCGTGGTTTATACCACTTTCCATTTCCCGCATTCCGGCGCCAACGTTATAACCACGGATAACTCGGACTGGGCAACCAACTGTCCGGAATACAAGGTGACAGCGGTGCATGTCGCCAAAGTGGCGCAACCGTCGGCATGGCAACAGGAATACCAAGACTTTTCCGACAATCAGTTGTCTTTGCTGGAAAACCGCATCGCGGTCAACGAGTAAACCGCAACCGATTTATGGATGCAGTCTCAAGCGAACTGGGCTGGACCAGCTATCGAACCGGCACGTTCGATAGCTGGCGAGGGCCTATTCATACCGCGAAGGAAGATTATGTCGCCGAAGAAGTGCCGGTGGTGTTGGTCTACAACACCATCCCGCACGTGGTGATGCTGGCAACGCCCCTTAATTTGGAAGATTTTGCGCTGGGTTTCAGCCTGACCGAGGAAATCATCGGTCATCCCTCCGAATTGCAATCGATACGTGTCGTACAACGCTCCAAAGGCGTGGAAGTCAGAATGACGATTCCGGAAGCCCGATTCGAGAAACTGCACGGCAAGGGCAAAAACATGACGGGCAGAACCGGTTGCGGTTTGTGCGGTGCCACTACGTTGGAACAAGCCATCCGCCACCCGCATCATGTCGGCCAAGGTTTAGGGCTTAGTGCACATCTATTGAGCAGCGGTTTCGCCGATATGGCGCAAAAACAATCCCTTAATTTATTGACCGGCGCGGTCCATGCGGCAGCGTGGCTGCATCCGGAACGCGGCATCGTTGCGGTACGGGAGGATGTCGGCCGCCACAATGCACTGGATAAACTGATCGGCTCATTAGCCAAGGCCAACTGCGATTTTGAAAATGGCTGGCTGCTGGTAACCAGCCGCGCCAGTTACGAAATGGTACAAAAAGCAGCCAGCGTTGGCATCACACTGCTGGCAGCCATCTCAGCACCTACCGCATTAGCGATTCAATTGGCGGAAGAGTGCGGACTGACTCTGGTCGGCTTCGCCCGTCACGAGAATCACATGATCTACACTCACCCTCATCGTTTACAACATTACCAAGAATCAGCCGCATAGAACAAACATGGATAACCATAATCTCATTAAAATGGCCAATAACATTGGCGCTTTTTTTAAATCCGAACCCGACCGGGAATTGGCCATTAAAGGCGTTGAACAACATATCCGCAACTTTTGGGAACCGCGCATGCGTACGGCCATTATCGAATATGTGCAAAAAGGCGGTACGGAGTTAATGGATATTGTGTCGGAAGCCGTATTGCATATTGCCAAATAATCTCTAGTTGGCTTGGCACTCAGCTGCAAATTACTTGAAATAAACGGTCAAGCTAATCACAGCTTTCCCCAAATAGGACCTATTTGGGGAAGTCTAGTCAGAAGTCCTTTGCTTAACGCGCGAACACCTTAATCGGCGGCGCTAAGGGGCTGAACCTCAGCGGGCAAGGTCGTACCCAAATACTTATTCAATTGGCCTTTGCTCGCTAAAATTCGAAATTGCGAGAACAACTCGTCATATTTGGCATTGATATACGAACTTTTGGCAATATAGGCCTCGTTGAAGGTATCCAACAAGTCCAATAACGTCCGTTGCCCGATATTGAATTGCTGCTGATAAGCGCTGATAGTCTTCTCGCTGGAATCGACGTGCTGTTTAAAAAACTCCAGCTGACTTTTCACGGTTTGGTGAGCCACCCACGACAAACGCATGCTTTCAATCACCTGCCTATGCGTATTATCACGAATATCCTTGGCCTGGTTGATTAACTGCGCGGTTTGCTCACGGCGGGCTACGTCCTTACCGCCGTTAAAAATGTTATAGCGCATGCGTAACATCGCGGTCATATCCGAGTTGGTACCGCGAATACCGTCCAGATTGTAGTTATGACTGACGCCGGTCTCAATATCAAAACGCGGAAAATAAGGCGCCATAGCCGTAGCATGTTGGGCAAATGCCGAATCGATATCGGAATTGGCCGATTTCAGAATAGGATGGTCGGCCAACGCTTCCTCTATAGCTTGATCAAGCGTCTGAGGTAATGCGGCTTCAGGGGACTGAATCGGCTGAATCCCTTCCGGCAGCATACCTATGACTCGCAAAAAACTGGTCTCGGCATCTTTCAAATTACCGATTTCGGACAACACATTCTTTTCCGCCAAAGCTACCCGGCCCATTGACTGATCGACGTCAGCCCGCTTACCCACACCACGTTCGCTACGCAGCTTTATTTGATCGTTGGTACCTTGATGACGTTGCAGATTTTCCTTAGCCAAATTCAACAACTCCTGACGTCGCAACACCTTGATATAGGCTTCAACACCGTCAAGCGCGGTTATTTCCGACCGGCCAAATACGGTGTAAGCTCTTGAGTCGGTGCGAGCTTCTTGCCTCTCCACTTCATTCGGAGTGGCCAGACCATCAAACAACATTTGCCTGGCTAGAATCGCCCCTTCCTCCCTATGATAAAAAACCGATCCGTCACCGCGGCCACGAGTGGTAGGGTTATTCGATTCTTCCCAGCCGATGCCGGCTGTGACATCCACCGTTGGGAAATAGCCGGCCTTGGCTTGGCCGATTTCCTCTTCAACCGCGCGGCGTTCTGATTTGGCAGCTTGGACTTGGGGATTTTCATCCAACACTTTCTGAATAGATTCTTGCAAACTCAACGCCTGGCTGCTGGATACACAGGCCAAATGCATGGCTATTCCTAAACTCAAACTCCTGCTGACTCTCATAACATTCCTCTCTGATATTGGTCGATTTCTTTTAACAATAGAGCTAATCTCAATCGGTCGTCGACATTCAATTTCCTAAAAATCGACGATAAATGCGCTTTTACAGTACGCTCGGAAATATTCATCGCAAAAGCAATACGCTTATTACTTTCGCCCTGCCGTATCATGTCCGCCACTTCCACTTCGCGCGCGGATAAACTAGCCAGTTGCTTTAGCTTTAGTTCGGTATCGATAGTATTAGGTGCAAGTTGTGGACGCCTGGCACTGGTCAGCACACCAATGACCTTGGGCACCAAAGCCCGACGAATCCAAATATCGCCCGCCAAAATACAAGCTACCGCACGAGTTAAAAGCTCCGACGCTTCGGATTGTTCGCAATAGCCGGCGGCACCATTAATCAGCACCTCGATCTGCTTATGTTCCGGCCAATCGCAACCCATCACCAGAAACCGGACCTTTTTGTTAGCAAAAACCGTTAACAAGCTGGCATCGTCATCCAGTTTTTTTGCATCGAAAATCACTGCATCGGCGGTATATTCACTGCGAATACTGTGCAGCATACTAACGTTATATTCCGCGATCAGCGCATGAGTCCACTGCGCCGTCAGCTGAGGATTATTGGAATAAATCAGTATGTTAGCCACAAATGTAATTGTTGTTATGAGTTATCGTTCTCTTAAAGCCCTATCCCTGGCTTTCAATATCGGCTTCAAGAGGTAATCAAGCACTGTTTTTTTTCCGGTTAAAATATCAACTTCCGCGGTCATCCCGGCAATAATTTCCAAACGTTCGCCGCCCTTTTCCAGGTAGTTTTTAGCGGTGCGCAAACGAATCAAGTAGTAACTGTCTTCATCTTTCTTTTCGCCGGGTATGCTGTCGGCGCTGATATGTTCCAAAGAAGCCTCCAGGCCGCCGTAGATCGAAAAATCATAAGCGCTTAGTTTTACCACAGCTTTCTGCCCAGGGCGAAGAAAAGCAATGTCCGCCGGCCGAATTTTCGCTTCTATCAACAACTGATCTTCCAGCGGCACGATTTCCAGCAAATCCATGCCGGGTTGAATAACGCCGCCCACCGTAGCCACCTTGATGCGTTTTACCGTGCCTTTTACCGGCGACAGCACTCTAGTACGGCTAACCCTATCTTCTAATGCAACGGCAGATTCGGATGTACGATCCAGTTCCGCCTTCACCTCGTTCAACTCTTTCAAGGCTTCGGTTTTATAGCGAATCTTGATCTCCGCCAATTTGTTGCGCGCTTCGTCCAATGACGAACGTAGCCGCGGCATCGCCAGATTGGCAGAATTCAGCTCGCCCTTCAAATCGTTGGCGGCACGCTGCAAACGCAATAATTCAACTTGCGACATCGCCCCGTCAGCCACCAACGGTTCAGACATCTTCACTTCATCTTGCAATAATTTGTAGCTACGCGCCAACTGGTCGCTTTTCGATTGAATTTCAATAATTTCCTGCTCTTTCTGCCGTACCTGCTCGGCGAAAATGTCACTATTCGACCTGATTTCGCTCTGCTTGGAAACCAGCAATTGCCTGGCATTCTCGGCAATTTGCGGCGCGTTTTTCAAAACCTCCTCAGGAATCGCCAAAGGCGTGCCGTTGACTTCGGCATTCAAGCGCGCGGTATTCGCCAGTAACTCGTAATACTTTAACTTGGCTTCCTTAAACGAGGAAGCAAAACGGACTTGATCGAGTTGCAGCAACACTTGATCCTTGTCCACCAATTGGCCTTCTTGAACCAATATTTCCGAAACGATACCACCCTCCAGATTCTGCACCACCTGGACCTGACTGGACGGTATGGTCTTGCCGTCACCACGTGTGACTTCGTCCAAGCTGGCAAATCCGGCCCAAACCAAGGCCACCACCACAAATGCCACCGATGACCACAGGATCAAATGGCTTTGCAAGGGTAATTCGTAAAGATTGGCGGCGTTGACGTCGCTTAAAAAGCCCTGATCTTCGGCTCGATAGCGATGCTCAGCGCGCCACTCGGCTATTTTTTTCAACATATTAAATAGCCACCTTGATCTGTCCTTGGCGCAAGGCTTCCAGCACATGATCCTTGGGACCGTCGGCGACCATATGTCCGCCGTCCATTACGATCAATCTATCCACCAAACTCAGCAACGACATGCGGTGCGTAACCAGTATCAGAGTCTGTTCGCCCAATTGCGCGGCAAACCGCTGTTTAAACGCCTCCTCGCTACTGTTGTCCATCGCATTGGTCGGCTCATCCATAATAAAAATGGATGGCGACAACAGCAAAGCTCTAGCCAGCGCAATACTCTGCCGCTGCCCACCGGACAAGGATGCACCGCGTTCGCCCACTTGCAAATCAAAACCCGCAGGATGTTTACTGACGAATTGATCCACACCGGCAATCGCCGCGGCTTTTAACACCGTAGCGTCATCGGCGTAGCGTGAACCCAAGACAATATTGTCCTTCACGCTGCCAAACATTAAGGCAATATCTTGCGGCACATAGCCGATTTGGCGGCGTAAATCGGAAGGATCGATTTGGCGAATATCGGTGCCGTCTATCAATATCGAACCCTCTTGCGCCTGATATAAACCCAGCATCAATTTTTCCAACGTACTCTTCCCGGAACCGATGCGGCCGATAAACCCCACGCGCTCACCAGCCTTGATCTTGAACGTAATGCCCTCAAGGGCCTTGACCGGTTGCTGCGGATAGCTGAAACGGACGTGCTTGAACTCTATCTCGCCCTTGAAACCCGGCCTATGCAAATAGTCCTTGCCACTCTCGCGTTCCACCGGTAAGGCCATCATGCGGTTAAACGACCCCAAGGCGGTCACAGCCTGATGGTAACGGGTCAATAATGCAGCGACCTGCCCGACCGGCGCCAAGGCCCGCGAGGTCAACATCGTGCAAGCCACCAGGCCGCCGGTCGTCAAATCGCCATCCGTAATCTGGTAGACACCGGCCACCACCACCAGTACCGATGCCAATTGCTGTAGGAAAGCAGTCAAATTGACGGTTAAGCCGGCATAAAACCGCGACTTTAACCCCAGCCGGGCAATTTCGCCGACATTCTGTTCCCAACGGCGCTGCAATTGCCCTTCCGCACCGGCCGTTTTGATAGTTTCCAGATTGGACAGCGCTTCCACCAACGTGGCATTTTTCTCGCCGCCGAATTTGAACATGGCGTTGATCGTGTTCTTTAACGGCGCCTGCAAGGCGATACCAATCAACATGGCCAACGGTAAAATCGCCAACGGAATCAAAGCCAAACTGCCGCCGACGCTATAAATAATCACTAAAAACAAAAACAAAAACGGCAAGTCGATCAATGTCACCAGCGTCGCCGAGGTCAAAAACTCGCGAAACGATTCGAATTCGCTCAGGTTGTTGGCAAATGCACCCACCGATGGCGGCCTGGCTTCCATGCGAATATTCATCAGTTTTTCAAAAATATTCGCCGACAAGATAACATCGGCGCGCTTACCGGCCGCATCGATAAAATAACTTCGCAGCAGCTTCATCGCCAATTCAAAGCCAAACACGATCAGCACGCCTACCGTCAGTACCCACAAAGTTTCCAGCGCGTGATTCGGCACCACGCGATCATACACATTCATGAAAAATAACGGCGCCGCCAAAGCAAACAGATTGACTAATACCGAAGCCGCCAACACTTCCGCATAAATCGGCCAAGATTTATACAGGACGTCCCAAAACCAATGTTTGACCTTAGGCACCGCCGATTCCGCGGTTCTGCCGTCAAAGCGATGCTGTAATTGCACAAAAAAAGCCGAACCGCTGTAACTGGCTTGCAGCTCCGCAAAGCTAACAGTCTTTTTGCCGCTCTCGGTTTCCGGCAACACCACGGTATAGTTTTCTGCGTTCTTGGCGAGCAACACGCAGGCGTTGCCATCTTTAAGCAACAACACTGCCGGTAGCACCAAATTGGAAATTTTCTGCAAGGGCCTGCGCAACAAGCGGCTGGTCAAACCGGCGCGTTCAGCGGCTCGCGTAAACAAGGCCGGCGTTAATTTATTATCGACTAAGGGCAGCCCGGCCACCAAGGCCGTGGCGGTTTGCGGGATATGCAACAACTTGCAGACCGACAGCAAAGCCAACAATAAAGGATCGTCAAACGTGGAATCTGCTGGTCCGGATATCTGGCCGCTATCAGGCATGGAGGATGTGAGTAGAAGTTATAGTTCTTATAACGCTGAAATGCGCTACTGTACTTAAGTATTATAAAGCGCTGCCATTACAACTTAAAAAGCAATTTTATCAAAGCAAATTCAATCACCGGCACCAGGTGCATCACCGATAATTTCCCGTAACAAGGCGGTGGCATAGCTACCGGCGGGCAAATTGAAGCTCAACTTGAGTTGATTATCCAACCACTGCCACGCCATATCTTGCGGCAATGCGCGCAAGGCCCGACGATCCCCTTCCAGATCAAATGCAATCAAGCCATCGGCTACGGCTGCGTTAGCGGCAATCACGGCACTTTCTATCGCACCGGCCTCAGCCGTAGCCGTCTTACCGTCACGACCCCACATGATTCCGGTGGGATGAATATCGCCCTGCTCGACACGTGCCGAGAGACTGACGTCGTTGGTATCGCCGGTAAAACAGCTATTACTGCCGTCTAGCTTGAATACATCGCCACTTATCGCACGCTGCCAATTGGCTTGCTCGACGCGCCGAGCCAAAATCAGATTGAACAAATAGGAGCGCGCCGCCGACAGATACAAGGAACGTTGTTCGCGTTTGACCTTGGCACCGGCAAACATCGCCAATGCGCGATTAATATTTTGACCGTGATGCCCGAAACGCTGCGGCCCGAAGTAATTGGGAAAGCCTTGGGCTTTAATCTGCTGCAGTTGTTTTTCGGCGAGTTCTTGCTCGCCCGTCCAATTACGGATCAAGAGCGTAAATCGATTGCCGGCCAATACGCCGCGCTTCAGTTTCCGAGCGTGACGAACCGTTTGTAAAACCTGTAACTGATCGGTTTCGATAGCTGACCAATCCGGATCAGCCTTACCCGGCAACCACACGCTGAACCACTGACGGGTGCGACCGTGTCTATCCTTCAGACCAGCGTAGCTGACATCGTGCTGTCTGACACCGGCATGGCGAGCCAACTGCCGTGCCACATATTCGGTGTTTTCGCCGATTTTTTGGATATGCAGGAATATATGCTCGCCACTGCCTTCCGGTTCAAACGATAGAATTTCTTCGACGACGAAATCTTCAGGCTCGGTTTTGATGGCGCCGGTACCGGACGGGCCACCGTAGGCGTAAGGCCATTCGGGTAAACTAAAATCTGTCATTGGACATATTCAATACACGTAGGCTATGTTGCGGCAACATTGTTAAGCCCCGCAGGCACACCCAGGCCTCTTTGGATTTGCCACCGCCCAGCAACGGTTGTCACCGGTTTATTTCTCGATCAACACCACCGCCTGCACCGCGATACCTTCCTTGCGCCCTTCGAAACCCAGTTTCTCGGTGGTAGTGGCTTTGACGTTGATGAAATCGACATCGACAACCAAGTCGGCGGCGATGTTGGCGCGCATGGCCGGCACGTGCGGCAACATTTTCGGAGCCTGGGCAATGATGGTCACATCGGCGTTGACTAACTTGTAGCCTTTTTCCTGAACGATTTTATAGACGTGGCGTAGCAATACGCGGCTGTCGGCGCCCTTGAACTCGGGGTCGGTGTCTGGAAAATGCTTGCCGATGTCGCCTAAAGCCGCCGCGCCGAGAATGGCGTCAGCTAGTGCATGCAGGACCACGTCGCCGTCGGAATGGGCTTCCAAGCCTTTTTCGTAAGGAATTTTCACGCCTCCCAAAATGATGTGGTCGCCGTCGTTGAAACGGTGGACGTCGTAGCCTTGGCCGACTCGGATCATGCTTGTTGCTCCATATAAAATTGCGCCAGCGCCAGATCTTCCGGCCGGGTGATTTTGATGTTATCGGGACGGCCTTCGACGATTTTCGGCTGGAAACCCAACAATTCCAGCGCACTGGCTTCGTCGGTAATGGCCGGATTGCCTTCGGTTTGCTGCAAGGCGTCGCGCAACATGCCGTATTTGAACATTTGTGGGGTCAACGCCCGCCAGACATGTTTGCGATCTATCGTTGCGGTAATCGTGTCGCCGTCGACGTGCTTGAGCGTGTCGTGTGAAGACAACGCCAGTATGCCACCGACCGCATCATTTTTAAGCGTGTCAATTTGCAGACGAATATCAGAAGCGGTCAGACAAGGCCGGGCGGCGTCATGCACTAGCACCCAGTCGCCTTCGGCGGCCTGGCCTTGCAAGGATTTCAACGCGGACAACACAGAGTCTGCTCGTTCCTTGCCGCCCGGCGCGGTAATGACCTGCGGATGTTTAGATACGTCCAATTCCGGCCAATACGGATCTTCAATGGATATTGCTACAGCAACGGCTTGAAAAGCGCCGGATTGCAATAAGCGGTCTAAGGTATGTTCGATGACGGTTTTGCCAGCCAGCGGCAGATATTGTTTGGGGCGATCGGCTTGCATGCGTTTGCCGACGCCCGCTGCCGGGACAACTGCCCAGCATTTGATGGATGAATTTTTTGCCACGATTACTATAAATCTTCTTCTTAGAATTCAATAAGTATTTACAAACACACTGATCGTTCTTTGGCATCTATAGCTTTCAACCCACTTTCAGCGCTAACTTCTAGTGAAATTTCTAGAGAAGTTGAACAAGGGATGCTTGCTGCTTGTTGTAATTTGCAGAATATGGCTTTATTTGTTTGAGACTCGCAATTGGCGCCAAGTTTTTCGAAAAAAACTTGAGCCTTGGCTGGGTCACTCCCTAGTTGAAAACGCCTGGATAAAGCGGCATTTAAAACAGCAATATTCAGTTCATCTCTTGCTCGAAAAGCTTGCGCATCTTCATTGTTGTCATGCCCAAACAGAATGGCACTGGCTATTTCGTCGGTATGATTTGCCTTATCTAAAGCAATTACTATATATCCAACTAATAAAACAATCGCTATTAATGGCGTTAGTACGGCAATCCATATTAATTCGGCTCGCCTCATACTACTCAAGCACTTGAAAGAAAGTTTCGTTTTCCTTGATCATGCCCAGCTCGTAGCGGGCGCGTTCTTCGATGGTTTCCAAGCCACGGCGCAAATCCAGTACCTCGGCATATAAGGAGTCGTTGCGTTCCTTTTTTTCCTGGGCTTCCTTGGTCAAGGTTTCCAGGCGTTCCCGATAATCGCTAATCTGCGAGACGCTGGCATCACCTAGCCACAACCGATACTGGAAGTGAACAATCAACAGAATGATGATGGCGATCAGGGTTTTAATGGCGGTATCTCAATGTAGGTTGGGTTATGCTCGATAGAGCGTAACCCAACATCGTAAAGCAATCATGTCGGGTTACGCTTCGCTAACCCGACCTACATTTATTTGGACAACATTTTGAACGCGCTACGGCCGGCGTATTTAGCTTTGTCGCCCAACTCGTCTTCGATTTTCATCAGACGGTTGTATTTGGCAACCCGGTCGGAACGGCTCAGTGAACCGGTTTTGATTTGGCCGGTGCCGGTGGCGACCACCAAGTCGGCGATGGTGGTGTCTTCGGTTTCGCCGGAACGGTGAGAAACCACGGCGCTGTAACCCGCAGCAGCAGCCATATCGATAGCGGCCAGCGTTTCGGTCAAGGTACCGATTTGGTTGACTTTGATCAGAATGGAGTTGGCGATGCCCTTCTCGATACCTTCTTTCAGGATGGCAGGGTTGGTCACGAACAAATCGTCGCCGACCAATTGAATTTTGCCGCCCAATTTTTCAGTTTCATATTTCCAGCCGTCCCAGTCGTTTTCGTCCAAACCGTCTTCGATGGAGATAATGGGATATTTATCCACCCAGGCTGCCAGGAAATCGACCATTTCTGTGGAGTTGAAACTACGGTTTTCTGCGGACAACACATATTTGCCGTCATCGAAGTATTCAGAAGCGGCCGCGTCCATACCCAAATAGATGTCTTCACCCGCTTTGTAACCAGCTTTTTCAATGGCTTCCAGGATGACTTCGATGGCTTCTTCGTTAGAAGACAAGTTAGGCGCAAAGCCACCTTCGTCACCCACCGTAGTCGCCAAACCGCGGCTTTTTAATACTTTAGCTAGGTTATGGAATACTTCAGCGCCGTAACGAATCGCTTCACGGAAGGTTGGCGCGCCGACAGGCAGAATCATGAATTCTTGCAAATCCACGCTGTTGTCAGCGTGAGAACCGCCGTTGATGATGTTCATCATTGGTACAGGCAGGATGAATTCGCCGGATTTGTTGAGGAATTTGTACAACGGTACGCCGGCTTCTTGCGCGGCAGCACGGGCAGCCGCCATGGAAACACCCAGGATAGCATTGGCGCCAATACGGCTTTTGCTTGGGGTGCCGTCTAAGGCAATCATTTTTTCGTCCAGTGCAGCTTGGTTGTTGGCATCCATACCTACAACGGCTTCACGGATTTCGGTGTTGACGAAATTAACCGCTTTCAACACACCTTTGCCCAGATAACGGGCTTTATCACCGTCGCGCAACTCAATCGCTTCGCGTTCGCCGGTGGAGGCGCCGGATGGCACCATCGCAGTACCGACGATGCCGGATGCCAAATACACTTCCGCTTCTACAGTTGGGTTACCGCGTGAATCCAGAACTTCTCTTGCCTTTACGTCTACTATTCTTGCCATTATTTTGCCCTATAGTGTGGTTTCAATCAGGCTGGTGGATTTAACAGCCCGGTCTATCGTTACTAACATTTCCAATAATTCTTTCATGCGGTGCAAGGGCCAGGAATTGGGACCGTCGCTCAACGCTTCTTCGGGTTTGGGATGCGATTCCATGAACAGCCCGGCGATACCCACAGCGACTGCGGCGCGCGCCAACACGGGCACGTGCTCTCGCTGACCACCGGAGACATTGCCCTGCCCGCCCGGTAACTGCACGGAATGGGTGGCATCGAATACCACCGGGCAACCGGTGTCGCGCATTACGGCCAGCGAACGCATGTCCGAAACCAAATTATTATAGCCAAACGACACGCCGCGCTCGCAAACCATGATTTGCTGATTGCCGGTGGCTTTGGCTTTGGCGGCGACATTGGCCATATCCCAAGGCGCTAAAAACTGGCCTTTTTTGATATTCACCGGCTTGCCCAAAGCCGCGACGCTTTGAATGAAATTGGTCTGGCGGCACAGGAATGCCGGGGTTTGCAATACATCCACCACCGCCGCCACTTCCGCCAGTGGCGTGTCTTCATGCACGTCGGTCAATACTGGCACGCTTAATTGTTGCTTCACTTTTTCCAGGATCTGCAAACCTTTTTCCAGGCCCGGACCGCGAAAACTGCCCAATGAAGAACGGTTGGCTTTGTCGAACGAGGATTTGTAGATAAACGGAATAGCCAACTCGTCGGCTATTTCTTTCAATTTACCGGCGGTATCCATGGTCATTTGTTCGCTTTCGATCACACAAGTACCGGCGATCAGGAAAAACGGCTTATCCAGGCCAACTTCGAAATTACATAATTGCATGTTTAACCTTGTTTATGCCCCTAAAGGGTGTTTCTTGTGTTTGGCGGCCGCTTCGACGAAGCCGGAGAACAACGGATGACCGTTACGCGGTGTCGAGGTGAATTCAGGATGGAATTGGCAGGCCAAAAACCAGGGATGATCGGGCAGCTCAATAATTTCTACCAAGCGGCCATCCAGCGACTTACCGGAAAAACGCATGCCTGCGGCTTCCAATTGCTTCAAATACTGATTGTTAAATTCGTAACGGTGACGATGGCGCTCGGTAATCACATCTTTTTGGTACAACTCGAATGCCAATGAATCGGATTTTAAGCGGCATTTCTGCGCGCCCAAGCGCATGGTGCCACCGATGTCGGAGTCTTCGTCGCGCACGTTCAACTGTCCGGCTTCATCCATCCATTCGGTAATCAAGCCGATGATGGGGTGCGGGCTATTCGGCAAAAACTCGGTGCTATGCGCGCCTTCCAAACCGACCACATCGCGAGCAAACTCGATAACCGCGGACTGCATGCCCAAACAAATGCCCAAGTAAGGAATCTTGTTCTCGCGGGCGAAGCGTACCGTAGAAATCTTACCTTCTACGCCGCGCTCACCAAAGCCGCCTGGCACCAGAATCGCATCGACATCTTTCAGCTTTGCCGTGCCTTCGGCTTCGATGGTTTCGGAATCGATATAAGTGATTTGCACCTTGTGACGGGTGTGGATCCCAGCGTGAATCAAAGCCTCATTCAAGGATTTGTAGGCATCGGTGTGATCGACATATTTACCGACAATGGCAATATTGACTTCATCGGTGGGGTGAGTCAGGCCATCGACCACTTTCTCCCAAGCCGACAAATCAGCCGGCGGCACGTCGAGGCGTAACTGAGCCACGACGATGTCGTCCAGGCCTTGTTCGCGCAACAGCAGAGGAATGCGGTAGATGGTATCGGCGTCAATCGCGGAAATAACCGCTTTCTCATTGACATTGGTGAACAAGGCGATTTTTTTACGCTCACTGGCCGGAATCGGCTGCTCGGAACGGCAAATCAAAATATCCGGCTGGATACCGATAGTACGCAGCTCTTTTACGGAATGCTGCGTCGGCTTGGTTTTAATCTCGCCGGCCGACTTGATGTAGGGCACTAAAGTCAGGTGGATAAATACCGCCCGGTCTCGGCCCAATTCCACGCCCATTTGCCGGATGGATTCCAAAAACGGCAGAGATTCGATGTCACCAACCGTGCCGCCGACCTCGATCAACGCCACATCTGTACCTTCCGCACTGGCATAAACGCGGCGTTTGATTTCGTCGGTAATATGCGGAATGACCTGTACGGTCGCCCCAAGATACTCGCCTTTACGCTCGTTACGCAGCACTTGCTCGTAGACTTGGCCGGTAGTGAAGTTGTTTTTCTTGGCCATCGTGGTTTTTAAAAACCGCTCGTAATGGCCTAAATCCAGATCGGTTTCCGCACCATCCTCGGTAACGAACACCTCGCCGTGTTGAAACGGGCTCATGGTGCCGGGATCGACGTTGATGTAAGGATCGAGTTTGGTGAGAGTAACTTTCAGGCCGCGATCTTCCAAGATGGCTGCCAACGATGAAGCGGCTATCCCTTTTCCCAAGGATGAAACCACTCCGCCGGTGATGAATATGAATTTTGTCATGAACGTTTGGCGCCCTGTTAAGCAATAGCAAGGGGGTCGAAAAGCGGCAAATTCTAACAGTTTTATGGTGCAATTGCCTTTTTAATTGCCAAAGCAAGCTGGGCAGGGATCTCGATTATTGAAAAACATCAACGACATTCGGCAGTAAACACCAACTGATTTTTGCCACGTTGCTTTGCCAGATACATTGCATCGTCAGCACATTTAATCAACAATTCGGCTTCGAAATGATCGGTGGGATACATGGCAATACCGATACTGGCACCAATTTTGACAGTCTTTCCATGAATTAAAAATGCTTGATTGATCGCTTTCAACACATTTAGCGCCACTTGCTTGGCCGCCAACACCGAGTGCAGCGACGTTAGCACGAATACGAACTCATCGCCGCCCAAACGCGCGACGGTATCGACTTCACGGCAACATTGTTCAAAACGCCGAGCCACGGCTTGCAATAACTCATCGCCGGCATCGTGCCCCATTTCATCGTTGACATCCTTGAAACCGTCCAAATCCAAAAACAGTACTGCCAAAAATGTCGAATCGCGCTTGGCCCGCAGCAAGTCTTGCCGCAAGCGCTCGATCAACAAACCACGATTCGGCAAACCGGTGAGTTGATCATGAAACGCCAAATGCATTAATTGTTTTTCCTTGCGCTCCTGCTCGCTGACATCGGTAATCGTGCACAAACTAATCTGATCGTTAAATTCAAACAGCGTTTGGGTGTTGATTTTGGCGACAAAGGTGGAATTGTCGCGCCGCAGCCCCAGCATTCGGGCATTGTCCGCAATAATCAATTCTTTTAAAGGCTTGCCGATCAAGACCTGATCGCCATATCCGAACAACTGATTGGCGGCCTTATTGACGGAAAGCACACTTTCGTCTCGGCCATACAAAACGATACCGGTCTCGATGGAATCGATAATATTGCGCAAGGCCTGCACATTGCCCTGCGATTGCTTGATTTGCGCCAGCAAACGTTTGCAGACCAGAGCAAAATTCAACAGCGCCAGTAATAACAGACTAGCTTGCAAGGTACGCAAGTAGAACACTTCCTTGGTAGCGTTCTGCTGCAATGCTGTAGTAAGTTCATTCATCAAACCCAGCAATTGCGAGTTATGCATCAACAATGTATTTAATGCCGGCCGCAAAACCTCGACATCAACCCCTGCACCACCTTGTTCAACCGGCAATAAGCGTTTATGAATCAAAGTCCAAAGCTGGGACGCCGAGACCGTAATCATTTGCGTATTGGGGGCTTCGGTGGCAGCCAGATAAACCGGTTTGCCATCACCGCTACTGGTCATGCTGCCCTGCAAAAATCCGTTTAAGGTTTTATCGAACAAATCGACGGCATCGGAAAATTCGCTAAAAGCGTTGTGCTTCTCCGCGTCGGTTTGCGCAACATGCAACATCAGCAAAGATTTGGTCATGCGCTGCGACAACATGCGCTGGCGGCCGGACAAATTAATAGCCAACGCACTCTTTTCCAGCTTTGCAGAAATCCAAAAATTAAGCCCCAGCGCCACCGCATCAAATACGATGAATAACACCACCGGAATGAAAATCGCCGGAAGCTTGCCGCGGGTCTTTTCGGTCATGTCAGGCGGCCGCTTATAAGCCCTGATCTACGCCACTTTGTAACTTGGGCCACGTACTGAATGCAAACACCCAAATCATGATGACGTTGAGTATCGGCACCAACAAAACCAGGACCCAGCGCCCATCGAATCCGGCTTTTTCCAAAATCCGATAGCCCAACCACAGGCAAAACAGCATGAATACCGGTAACAACACAAAAAATAGTTCCATGGCTAGCGCTCCTGTTTTGTGTTCGGCCACTCTTGGAAGGCCAATTGCAAAAACACGATCAATAATCCAAAGACCGGCAAAAACACTAGCGCCGCCCACGCTGGGTTTAGCCCGGCTTTTTTATAGATCAGGATCGCCGGAATCGCGACCATCATGCCCACAATCATGGCCTGAAGTATCTCGGGAAACATCAACATGACACCTCCTAACAGTTTTCGTTGCCTATCATTACACGCTTTCGGATGCGCGCCAATCCAATTGGTAACAAGCGTCCGCCGCGCTGAGCCAAGCCCATTCCGCTACCCATAAACCTGCTACCGCAGCCAAGCAACCATTTAAATAAATCAAAGGCCGAATTTCTCTTTCCCAAGGCGGAACCCCTGCCTCTTGGTAAAGCTTTTTTAGACAATGATGACCGGCTCGACCAGGTATTTTAAGGGTTTCGCCACCCCGCCTGGGCTCCACTGTCACTGTCGCATTATTCCACAAGTTTTTGGATAGCCCGGCCGATGCAGTGCTTCTGGTCAATACATAGCCATTGCTCAAGGTTATCCACCCCTGCTCTTGGTTCCACGACTTTGCCTGAGTTTCTTTTTGTAAGCGTTGCTCGGGGATGCAATACAATTTTTGCCGATATTTTCGGATGGAATGGCCTTGAATATTAATTTGCGGCAACGCATCGGCACGCCCAGCCGTTAACTGCCCGACCAGCGTTTGCAACACCGCCTGGCTCGGCGGCTTCAAACCCACGCGCCCCAACCATTGCCGTAAAAGACAATTCAGTTGCGTTGCCGTGAGGGCTGATAAATCGGCGACAGTGAAACTACCATCGGTCGGATCGAAAACCGTCGGCAAGGTCTGCTTCGCCCAAGCCTCTATCATCCGTGCCGCGTCGCCGCAATGCCCGGCCGAACGTGCAACCGTTTTATCAAGTGCCGGCCAGCGCTGTTTTAATAATGGAAGAATGTCGTTACGCAGGTAATTGCGGTCGAAATCGCTGCTTTGATTACTGGGATCTTCCACCCACTGCAAACCTTGAGTTTGTGCATAGCGTTGTATCTCGGCCTTGGCCACATTCAATAGTGGCCGCAACATTTGTCCCTTCCCAAAATCGCTGGTAAACGGCATGCCGGCCAAGCCTGACACTCCGGCGCCTCTGAACAATTGCAGCAACAACGTTTCCATCTGGTCCTCGCGATGCTGGGCCAGCAAAATAACATCGTCGACAGCCAATAATTCCCGTAGCGCCCGATAACGGGCCTCTCGTGCCGCCGCCTCAGGACTTTCGCCGCCACCGGCTTGCGCATCGACCCGCAGCAACCGAAAATCGACTCTCAGGCGTTCCGCTTGCCGACGGCAATGCTCACCCCATTCCGCCGACGCCGCCTGCAAACCGTGATCGACGTAAACAGCAACGATTTTGCCGATAAGCGCGGGCAACTCGGCGCACAAATCCAGAAGAACAGTCGAATCCAAGCCGCCGCTATACGCGACAAAAACTTTCCGGCACGTGGCTGGCAACAGCGCGGCAATAACTTGAGAATTGAGATCGGGCATGCTTTACTCACAAAAAAGGCCGATTTGACTCGGCCTTTTATCGAACAACTAAACTAGCTGACAGTGTTATTTGATCGGCTCTTCGATATACGAACCAAAACGCATAATACGTTGGTAGCGCCTTTCCAGCAGCAGGTCCATATTGTCCGCTTGTTGCTTCAGTTCGTTAAGATGTCTGGTCAAGGCCTCTTGCAAATTGGCTGCAATTTTTTCGAAATTGCGATGACCGCCACCGACAGGCTCGCGGATCACTTCATCCAGAAAGCCTTGTTCGCGAACGCGGTCCGAGGTGATACCCATCGCTTCCGCAGCCAATTGGGCCTTATCGGCACTTTTCCATAAAATCGAAGCACAACCTTCCGGCGATATAACCGCGTAGGTACTGTATTCCAGCATTAACAATCTATCGCCCACACCGATAGCCAATGCGCCACCGGAACCGCCTTCTCCGATTACTGTACAAATAATCGGGGTGCGTAATTTGGACATTTCAAACAGATTCCGGGCAATGGCCTCGCTTTGGCCGCGTTCCTCGGCACCGATACCCGGATAAGCCCCCGGGGTATCTATCAAACAGATGATAGGCAGTTTGAAACGTTCGGCTAACTTCATTACTCGCAAGGCTTTGCGGTAACCTTCCGGACGCGGCATACCGAAATTACGATAAATCTTTTCCTTGGTATCCCGGCCTTTTTGATGGCCGATTACCACTACCGGCTGACCTTCCAGACGGGCCATCCCACAGACGATCGCCGGATCGTCGGCATAGGAGCGATCGCCGTGCAGTTCGTGAAACTCGGTGAAAATCAGGTCGATATAGTCCAGCGTATAAGGCCGGCCCGGATGTCTGGACAATTGCGAGATTTGCCAGTCCGACAAATCCGCGAAAATGCTTTCCGTCAAACTCTCGCATTTCTGCTCAAGCTGCTTCAAGGTTTCGGAAATGTCGAAATTGTTGTCGAGTTCGACCTTACGCAGCTCTTCTATCTTGGCCTGGAGTTCGGCAATCGGCTGTTCGAAATCTAAGAATTTTAAATCCATGTCAATCCGGCTTTAGAATCAATAAAATGGTCGGCAATTCTAATGAAAAATGCCGCCATTGCCTATTTGTTTTACCGAGTCCCCGCAAATGAAGAATGCTACCGCCTTTGACAATACCGCTTATGCACCGCTTGCGGCCAGAATGCGCCCGACTACGCTGGACGATTTCATAGGTCAGCAACACCTGCTGGGCAAGGGCAAATCGCTACGTGTGGCTATCGAACAAGGTGCACCTCACTCGCTAGTCTTTTGGGGGCCGCCCGGCGTCGGCAAAACCACTTTAGCCAAAATCATTGCCGCCAGCGCACATTGCCATTTCATCGAATTGTCGGCGGTCATGGCCGGCGTGAAAGAAATCCGGGCGGCAGTGGCCGAGGCGGAAGAAGTCAAACAAAGCCGCAATTTGAATACCGTGGCGTTTATCGACGAGATTCACCGTTTTTCCAAAAGCCAGCAGGATTCGTTGTTGGCGCCCATCGAAAGCGGCGCGATTATTTTATTTGGTGCCACCACCGAAAATCCTTCGTTCGAATTGAATAATGCCTTGTTGTCCCGACTACGCGTCTACGTGATGCGCAGTATCGAAACCGAAGATTTGGAAGCCTTGCTGCAAAATGCCTTGACCGACAAAGTGCGCGGACTGGGCAGTCGGGATTTGCGAATCGAAGACGATATATTGACCATGATCGCTAAAGCCGCCGACGGCGATGCACGCCGCTGCCTGAACATCCTGCAAATCGCTGCCGATCTGGCGGAAAACCTCGACGGCCGGGAAACCGTCAATCGTGAAGTGCTGGACGAAGTGCTGCTAGGCCATGCTAACCGCTTCGACAAAGGCGGCGATATTTTTTATGACCAGATTTCGGCTTTACACAAATCGGTACGCGGCACCGATCCAGACGCTGCATTGTACTGGTTTGCCAGGATGCTGGATGGCGGTTGCGATCCTCTGTATATCGCCCGCCGAGTAATCCGGATGGCATCCGAAGACATAGGCAATGCCGACCCGCGCGGTCTGGAATTAGCGTTGAACGCCGCAAACGCTTACGAGCGGCTAGGCAGCCCGGAAGGCGAACTGTCGCTGGCACAAGCCATCGTTTACCTGGCCTGCGCGCCGAAAAGCAACGCAGTGTACGTCGCCTATAAAGCCGCGATGGCGGACGCCCGCAATAGCGGTTCGCTGGAAGTACCCATCCATTTGCGCAACGCGCCGACCAAATTAATGAAGGAACTGGGACATGGCGCCGAGTATCGCTACGCCCATGACGAGAAAAATGCTTATGCCGCCGGCGAAAACTACTTCCCTGAATCATTAAAAAACAGGCAGTATTATTTTCCGGTGGAGCGCGGTTTGGAGATAAAAATAAAAGAGAAACTGGGCTTTTTAAGGAAGTTATAAAAATTCAAACCCGCACGTAATCTACCGGCGTAGCTAAAATTGGCCAATGCGGAATAGATCATAAAAACGATGACAACTTTGATATTATCGACAGCGGCACTTTCTAACTCTTACCACTAATATCATCTAGGCAAAAAAAACTCCCGTAGACCCATGAGACTACGGGAGTATGAACACAAGCGAATAATGAAAAATATCGCTTGCAAGTCTCTGACTATATTGAAAAACTTTCAATTCTTAACTGCTTGCACACGATTATTTAATAGAATCGTACTCCATAATGCCGCCACCCCAAACATCATTGTTGACAATATAAATTGCCCGGAAACAAAAGCGACTATACCTAAAAATGATACAGAACCGATAAATACATCTTTTTTTAATTCGTTCATTTGCGCCACCTAATATAAAAAATAATTAACAATTTAATAGTTTTTTAAATCATCCCAAATCTTCAATACCCTGTTCGAAAACGTGGCTTAAGTAAAACCTAAAATCGAATCATCCGCCACCGGCAATCGATAAATTTTGAATAGCTATCGCATTATTTTACTTTCAACAATATCCAGATCTACTGTAACCCTGATTAAATCTGGAGTTTGCTTATTGATGTTTATTGCGTTTTAAAACACCAAGTCAAATATGTGAATATATTCACAATCGAACGCCCACACTCAGTCTAGCTGCGTCAGAACCCGGTAAGCACCCGAAGTTGAAGTACACGAACACGGGCTTATAATGCATCCACCAACCCACGGAGCTTTTATGAAATTCAGTTCACGATTTAGTTTGTTTTTGTTGATGTTTGGCTTAGCCGCCTGCTCCAGCGCCTATTACAGCGGCCTGGAGAAAATTGGCATACCCAAACGCGAAGTGATGGTACATCGCGTGGAAAAAGCCCGGGATACTCAAGAGGAAACCAAGCAACAATTTAAGTCGGCGCTCGAACAATTCACCGTGATGACCAATTTCAAAGGCGGCGATTTGGAAGCCACCTACAACAAACTGAACGGTGAATATGAGGCCAGCGTCAAGAAAGCCGCGGAAGTGAACAAGCGCATCGCTGATATAGAGGACGTCTCCAACGCACTATTCAGCGAATGGGAAACCGAACTAACCCAATACAGCAATGTTTCACTAAGACGGAACAGCCAGCAAAAGTTGACGGCCACCAAAGCGCACTATCAACAATTGCTAGCGGCAATGCGCAAAGCCGAAACCAAAATCGAGCCGGTACTCAGCGTATTTCGCGATCAGGTGCTGTATCTGAAACACAATCTGAATGCCCAGGCCATTGCTTCGCTAAAAGGTCAGCTGGACTCGGTTAAATCGGATGTATCGGCTTTGGTAGTGGAAATGGAAAAGTCGATTAACGAGGCGGATGCGTTTATCAAAACGATGGAAAAGCAATAACGCTCCGCGATTAAATTATTACGGCCAAAGCTAAGCGGAACAAAACTTACCCTCTCCACGGAAAGGGTAAGACGCACAATTTCAGAACCTTATTCCTGATGAGCGAAACGCTTCCGCTCCTCGGCACTTTTACCGAGAGCCTTCGCCATCCAAGGCGGCGCAGCGTCAAACACTTTCTGAAACTCGGTGAGTTTCTCCACCGCATCGATCACATCGGGTTCCTTGATCGGATAAATATCGGCACGGATCACCTTGGCGGCCGCCGGCCCACCAATGGATTGCACAAACAATACGTGGCAATCCTTGATCATATTGGCCCGGAACAGATTTCTGTCGTCGGCGCTGTCGGCTTCCACTGTCGAGCGAATATCGATCAAGCGCATATCTGATCGGGACAATTGGTAGACCAAAAACCGGATGCAGGAACCAAAATGACCGTTCAATAGCTGCCCGCTATTGGAGGCAATCGCCACCCGGATCGACTCCGGAATATCACCCTCTTTATAAGGCATGATTTCCGGCAGCCCCTCATCTTCGTCTTCCTCGCCCCACAAATACCGGACCGCCAGCTTGATGTTTTCCAGACCGATGCCAATATCTTCGCCGTCTTCCTCGCCATCCAGACTTCCGATGCCGGTCTTCAGATTGGTAACGGTAATCGATTTCAGTTTTTCGTCATCCAACGGCGAGCCGACTTTTTCGTGCAACACACCGATCAACTTCGGTACATCTACTCCCGGCAAAATCCGCGAAGCCAGTGCAATACGCAAAGCCAGATCTCGTGATAATTGTTCCATAGCGTCACCCTTAAAGTTTGTGCTGTTCTTTCCAGTCGGCATAGCCGCCGGCCATGCTGTAGACCTGTTGAAAACCAAAATCGCCGAACATTTCCGCCAAATGCTCGCTGGCATGGCCGTAATAGCAATAAATCAGCAAAGGTTTGGCCTTGTCGGCTTTTTTTAACAGCGAATCGCGCAATTGCTCGTGGACATGCATGGCATTGTCGATATGCCCGGCCCGATAATCCTTGAGATCACGGCAATCCAATATCATCGGTTGCTGTTCAGCGATCAGCTTTTCGGAATCGACAGCGGAAATAGTTTTAAAATTTTTCATGGCGCATTCCCCAAAAAAGGTCCGCTGAACCCAACTTAAACCGGCCCAACGGCTAAATCTTTCTTAACCTCAATAGTTTGCGATAAAGCTGTCTCCAAACTGATAGGCTCGGCTTTGATTTTATAGCCCTTGGCTGCCTCATATGCAGTGATGACCTTGTCTTCGCCGGATTGGCCTTTCAGATCGGATTTTTCGATATAAAGCTCTTCCAGCATCAAATTCCAAACCATGCCTTCCTGATGCGGCAATAAATTGAAGACAACGCCGTCTAAAACGATTTGCGTTGGTTTGGCGATGTTTTGCACGTAAAACAGCGTGACGGTTTCAGGAGTCAAGGCATCCTTATATTTTTCAACGAATACCGGCAGATCCTCCAATTGAAAAAACAGGCCGTTGATAAACAGAATTTTGTCGCTGTCGGCTAATATCGCTGATTGATTGATCACCAGCTCCGGGGTTTTCCGGTCCCGAATATTCGTCGACCCTTCACGCAACTCGCCTTCGACCAACACCAAGTCGCCGCGAAACGCCGAAATGCCGGCTTTGCTGGTTTTGCCAACTAAGGTTGTGATCCATAAAAGCCCTTGGCTGTCGTATTTTTCAAGTAGCATCTGCTTAAATCCCCAATGAAAGGTAATGAATGAAAAGTCGTTAACAGCATGCAAGCAAAACACTTGCCAGGACGATTAAAACCACACCAAACCCATGGTTGAGACGGTTTTTGCTTGGTTTTCTGATGGGAATCATTCGCGGAAACCGGCAGTTTGGCGGCGAAGCGACCCGACAATGTCGCAAACGCGACAATTATCGAATGATGATTATTTAAGATTTGTAGGATTTATAACGAATATCTTTATCGGCCTAGCTAACAGTCGCCGGTAGGCACCAATGCAGCCAAGATCACGGCATTACTCTTAAATACGGCTGTCGCATTGGCGCCAGGTTTAAGTGTAAGAGCCTCAGCGCTAATCTGGGTGATAGTGGCAGCAATGGTTTCGCCACTGGGTAATTGGATAATCACTTCAGAATCCACACCATCAAAATGGATGCGAATCACACGACCAGCCAGACGATTCCGCGCCGACAATCCATGAAACCCAAGATCATCATCACCCAACACCAAAATATCCGGCGCATTGACCAATAACACGGCGTCGCCGCCTACCTTCAATTGCAAATTTACACATGTTGCCAACGGCACACTGGCAACAACTTGCTCTCCCCCCTTCAATGACACAAATACTTCGACGTTTACTGCGCCAGAATTGATCTTGGCAATCGTTCCGAACAGCTGGTTTCCGGCACTGGTTTTAATCACCTGACGTTTCAACAAAAGCATTACATCCGGATCGTCGATCAAACTTTGATTGAGCTGCTGCAAAAGGGCGCGATGCTGATCCTCTAGGCGGGCAAATAGCTTGAGCAAGGACAAACCCGCCGCCGTTAGCTTAGTACCGCCTCCCTTGCTGCCGCCCGTCGCGGTGGCTACTAAAACCTTCGGAGCCAGATTATTTGCACGCTCTATCATCTGCCACGCACCTTTGTAGCTTAATCCAGCCTGTTTAGCGGCTTGATTGATAGATCCGCTTTGCTCTATTGCCCGTAGCAAGCTGATCATGCGCCGATCCAAAATACCGGCTAGACGCAATTCACCTTCAAGCCAAGGGAGTTCTAGCGCCTTTGGATTTTTCTCTGGTGTAGACATTATTCAATTATTTATCTGATTTGAACAAAACGGATTGGCAACAAACACTATTTCCCACATTGAAATAAGTTATTTTTGTTTTTCGTTATTTACTTTTGTACATAACGAAAAGTAGACTGCCAACATTCCTTGGCCGTGATGAACGCCATAGCAAAGTCATACAAAAGCCAGGACATTATCATAAACCCAAGGCATTTAACCCGCTTAATAGGTAAACCATGGCCCCCAAAAACCGTTATCGCAAAGTCTGTTTTCTCACGGCAATGAGTGTGATCACAACGAACAGCCTCTATATTGACGTAAGTGAAGCGGCGGAAAATAAAACCTACAGCAAGCCGCCCATGGCCGCATTTTCCAGTCAGATGCAGGACGCCCTGCTGGGCAACGATAAATTCGAAAAGCCGGTCTGGAATCTGCACGACTCGCTAAATCTGCCAAAATGGCTGGATGCGTCTGTAGAGCAACGCACCCGTTACGAAACGATGGACGGCAACTTCAAGGCCAACGGCCGGGGCGGAGATCAGCAAATCGCCTTGCAAACTGCGCTATGGCTACAAGCGCACATCGCTAAATTCAGGATAGGTGCGGAATTTCTCGATGCACGCGCCTTGGGCGCCGATAGTGGTTCCGGCGTGAATAACACCCACGCGGATGCAGCGGACTTTATTCAAGGTTATCTGGCCTGGGCAGATCAAAACCTGTTTTACAGCGGCATTGGCGCTGATATTGTGGCGGGGCGGCAAACGCTGAACTTGGGCAGTCGCCGCTTAATTGCCCGCAATGCGATGCGCAACGACATCAACAGTTTTACCGGCGTAAAACTCCGGCTGCTGAATTACGATCAATGGCAATTTACCGGCTTTGTAACGATGCCGGTCAACCGCTACCCGACCGCTTCAGCTGATATTCTCAACGAGGTCCACGAGTTCGACGAAGAAGACACCCACACCTGGTTTTCCGGCGGCTTTTTGGAACTGTACAACCTGGCCTGGGGCGTCAACAGCGAAGTTTATCTATACCATCTCGACGAAGGCGACAGCATCCGCAATCCCACCCGCAATCGCCGCTATTTCACACCCGGCGTGCGCTTTTATCTGAAACCCAAGAAGGCCAATTTCGACTTTCAAACCGAAACCATCGGCCAGCTAGGCACCGTCCGTTCCAGTACAGCCGCCAGCAATGGCCGCGATTTGGAGCACGCGGCCTGGTACCAACATGCCGATTTCGGCTATACCTTCGATGCCCCTTGGTCACCGCGTTTTGCGTTGGAATACGACTATGCCAGCGGTGACGAAAACCCAAACGACAATCAAGACCAACGCTTCGACACCTTGTACGGCGCACGGCGCTTCGAGTTCGGCGCGACGGGTATGTATGGCGCATTCGCCCGCAGCAATATCAGCACGCCTGGTTACAGAATCGCCGCCGCGCCGCGCAGCGATGTGCAGCTTGGACTGAGTCACCGTTTCTATTGGCTGGCATCGGCCAGAGACAGTTGGACGGCAGCCGGTTTGCAAGATAGCAGCGGTCGTAGCGGCGATTTTGTCGGTCAACAATTGGAATTGACCGCCCGTTGGGATTTCAACAGCAGCCTAAATTTCGAAACCGGCTGGGCACATCTGTTCAAGGGCGAATTCGCCAAAAAAGCACCGTCGGCACCGACTGTTAAAGACGACGTCGATTATGTTTACGTGCAGAGCCAATTACGGTTTTAAACGCTTTATCATTAAGGAGAAATAGTATGTCGTTTATCGCTTTAAACCGAATTATTCTGGCCCTATCGCTGGCCGCGCTAAGCGCGATAGCGCAAGCCGAAACGACTTTAGTCGCGGTGGCGGCTAACTTTACCAAGCCAATGACGGAAATCGCCGAGGCGTTTGAAAAAGCCAGCGGCCACAGTGCCAAGCTTTCCTTCGGATCGTCCGGCAAATTCGTCGCCCAATTTGAGAACGGCGCGCCGTTTGAGGTGTTTCTATCGGCTGATGACAAAAGCCCGCTGAAACTGGAGCAATCCGGTTTGGCCGTAGCCGGCACCCGCTTTACTTATGCCATCGGTAAGTTGGTACTGTGGTCCAGCAACCCTAGTTATGTGGACGAACAAGGCCAAATTCTCAGCAAAGGTGACTTCAAACATCTGGCTCTGGCTGATCCGAAACTGGCACCTTACGGCGCAGCGGCAGTGGAAGTCCTGAAAAGCCAAGGTTTATTGGAAAAACTGCAACCCTTATTCGTGCAAGGCGAAAACATCGCCCAAACTCATCAATTCATCAGTACCGGCAACGCCGAGCTGGGCTTTGTGGCTTTATCGCAAGTGATCGAAAACGGCAAAATTGGCTCGGGCTCCGGCTGGATCGTTCCGAAACATCTGCATACTCCCATTCTGCAAGATGCGGTGCTGCTGAAAACCGGCGCCGAAAATCCGGCAGCGCAGGCTTTGCTGGCGTTTCTAAAATCACCGCCGGCATTAGCAATCATCGAGAAATACGGCTATGCCTTACCGGCTGTCAATTAATTTTCCACGCAATACCGTTATGAGACGGACTCCCCCCCACACTTCACGAGGAATTACTATGAAAACCAGCGCACGTAACCAATTTTCCGGCACCGTTAATCAAGTCATCATCGGTGCCGTCAACGCCGAGGTACATGTTGGCTTAAAAGGCGGCGAAACCATCGTCGCCTCGATCACCAAAGAATCCGTTGAAAACTTGGCCATCGAAACCGGCAAGAAAGTCATCGCGTTGGTTAAAGCGCCACAAGTGATCGTCGTCACCGATTTCGGCGGTTACCGGATTTCGGCGCGCAACCAGCTGGAAGGCACGATAACTGACGTCAAGCCCGGCGCGGTCAACACCGAAGTGGATATTGCCCTGCCCGGCGGCGACAAAATTGCGGCTACCGTTACCAACGATAGCGTGGAAACCCTGGGGCTGCGTAAAGGCCAAACGGCCACGGCAATATTCAAGGCCGGCGCGGTGATTCTTGGCGTGCAAGGCTAATAAAATGCGCGACCCGGCCACCAAGCCGGGTTGGCTTTAACCACCGGAGGTGGTCATGCTGCTGGAAATGAATGTCAAACTGCGTCGCGGTCATTTCGACCTCAGCACGCAATGTTCGGTGGGCGACATCAGCGTTGGCCTGTTCGGGCAATCCGGCGCCGGAAAAAGCACCTTACTGGGCTTGATCGCCGGCACTATCCAGCCGCAAAGCGGGCATATCGCATTGGACGGCAAGATTTTGTTCGACAGCCGCAAAGGCATCGTAATGCCGCGCGAACAACGGCCGATAGGCGCTGTATTGCAAATCGATTGCGCCGACGCCAGCGAAACCGTGCGCGACAATTTAAGCGCCGCCTATTACCGAACCCTAAAACAGCGCCGGCTATTCAAACCGGACTATCTAATCAACTTACTGGAACTGGGCGCCAACCTGGACCAGCCTATCGAACGGCTCTCGGTTGGTGAGCGCCAGCGGGTGGCGCTAGCCCGTTCCCTGCTGAAATCGCCAAAACTATTACTGTTGGACGAAACCTTCGCCGCCATCGGCCATGGTTACCGTTCGCAACTACTGCCGATTTTGAAACGCTTGCAAGACGAATTCGGCTTGCCGGCACTGTATGCCAGCCAGTCGCTGGGCGAAATCCTGGAATTGACCGACCAGCTGATCGTGCTGGAACATGGTCAGGTGCTGCGCAGCGGCTCCTTGCGCGAAGTGGCCAAACAACAAGGTATCTTGCGTTACCTTGGTATTCGCCAGATCGACAACATCTTGCCGATCAGTATTCGCAGTCACGATGCACAGGCGGGTTGCAGTATGGCGGACAGTTTCGGTCTGCCGCTGGCATTGCCGCTACGCCCCCAGGTTGCAATCGGCAGCCACAGCCAGGTATCGATACGCGCCAACGACATCGCTCTGTCTCGGACCTACATTGATGGCATCTCCATTCAGAATCAACTAAAAGGCCGGATCTGCGCGATCATTCCCAGCGGCGAAAGCCTGATCGTGCAAGTCGATTGCGGGGGGACTTTATTGGTGGAAATTACGCCGGGCGCCTGTCAGAGCATGGCGTTGCGGGAAGGCGACGTGGTGTATTGCCTGATTAAAACTCACGCCATCGTTTATCTGGCCGAGATGGACACCCTACCCTACCAACGCATTGTCAGCCACGACGACGGCTACTATTATTTGAACAATGCTGGCGTAGACACCCACAGTGTTTTGGAATACCGCTACTGAATTCTGCGGTTTAAACGGCACCCAAACTGTCGCTGAGAAAAGTATCTAACTGTTGTAGCGCGATTGCTTGCCCCGCTGCAACGGCATGGTCTGCGGCAAGGTTATAACCCCAGAGGGCGAGGAATAATTTCACATCCGCCAACTCCGGATGTTTTTGCACCCCATCGAGTGCCGGTAGGCGATCCTCAGTGAAATAAATCGGCTGGCCCGGATGCTGAGCTTTCAATCCTTTCAGAACGTCAGGTTTGCTGAGCTTGCGGTCCATCCCGAAAATCTTCTCGTCGGCCAATTCAATGTTGTTGGCTCTGAGGATTTCCTTGACGAAGCGTTCTTGCTTGGTCGTAATCACACACCACAAATGCCTCTGGCCCAAGCGCCGCAATTTTTCCGCAACCCCCGGATACAAAGGATTCTTGGCTATCCAATCGGCACGATCACTAGCAATCCAATTGTCGCGAGTATCACCGAACAGCTTTTTCAAATCGTCGATGCTTAAATGGATTTCATCCAGCATCCGTTGCACTTTAGCGGCGTAGTTGGCGTAAATAGCGGCAGTGCTTTTGCCCAAATACATGAGGCGGATGATCAGAATAGCTTCGTAACCCGTCTCGATAATCGGTCGCACTTCGCGAAACTGCTCAACGATAGCCTGAGGTACCGCGTCAGGCATGTCTTTCCAAATAGTAGTGCCGGCTTTCCAGCCGGTGATCGCGGTTTCAACTGCACTGTCGCAGACAACGCCATCAAAATCCAGTGCATAAATAATCGAATCGTTCATTGAAATTAGGGGTATCCGGAGTCACGGTAAGTGAGCGGTATTGTAACGGATGAAGCGGCGGATAATCTGGATTGCATCGCAAAACTTTCCAGTAATCGTGTCACCTTCAATCATTCTTAACCCTGCTCTTAAATACCCCTCGCCTTTTGTCCTTGAGGGCACAGAATTAATCGAAAGGTGATCCGACCTGGGCTTCGACGCGCTCAGCTCGCACGGAATACCCGTGATCAATAGGGCCGGGGTAAGCGCTACGAATCCCGCAAAAAAAAACAGGGGCGGAATACACCCCTGTTTTTAATCGCCTTTACAGTACCGCCAACAAAACAGTTGGCAGTTTTCCGAATACGAAGGCTACTTACTGACGAGAATACTGACGGTACCGGTTTTATTGGCGGTATCGGTGGCAACCGCTTTTATCGAATGGCTGCCGGCAGCCACTTTCTTGACATTCCAGCTATAGCTCAAGGTTTTGTTAGTCGTAGACGACACCAGCTTGTTATCGATATAAAGCTGCACTTTAGCGACGGCAACGTCGTCATTAGCAGCAGCAGAGATACTCACCACGCTACCACTCAGTTTCGCACCGTTAATCGGGTTAGAAATAGTCACGGTTGGCGCCGCTTGATCCGTGGTGCTTACCGTGGTTTGATTTTGTACGTTCACAGTCACGGCGCTTGATGAACCTTGGTTTCCGGAAGAGTCAGTCGCCACCGCCGTTAAATTGATATTGCCGTTTGCCACAGTCGTGGAATCCCAACTGAATGTGTAAGGCGCAGTGCCATCTGTTCCGACCAATTTACCGCCTGCGTAAAATGAAACCTGGCTTACGGCGACATTATCGTTAGCGTTAACGGCGACAGCGGCCAAACCACTTACCACAGAACCAGCAGTTGGAGATGAAATGGCAGCGGTCGGCGCTAGAGTATCTCTAGCCACTGTATTGAGCGCTAATTGCACAGCGGCGTTAGCATTGATACGTCCATAGCCATAGTTTGGATCAAAATTAACACCGGATACTTTATCCGCAGAATCTTTTAGTACCTTTTCGACATCCGCAGGCACCAAGTTGGGATTTGCGGCTTGAATCAACGCGACTACACCGGCTGTCACAGGGCTAGAAAACGAGGTCCCGTTCCAATTGGCATATCCGCCACCTCTCAGAAGCGTGGCAATAGAAGTGCCGGGAGCTGCGACATCAATAAAGGCGCCATAGTTGGACCAACTGGCCTTCACATCATTCCAATCGGTTGCTGAAACAGAAATCATGTAGGGGTTATCGGTATAACCGGGATCCACTCCGTCGTTGGCGCCTGCAACAACCACTATTCCGCCTTTGGAATTCATATACTGGGCCGCCGATGACACCGCCGAGCTACCACTCACCCCATAACTGATATTTGCGACATCGGCACCATTATCTGCCGCCCAACTCAAACCCCTAGCTATATCGCTCCAATAAGCGTATCCCGTAGAATCGTTAGTAATCCTCACCGGCATCACTTTAGCATTCCAGGCCACGCCGGCAACCCCAGTAGCGTTATCGGTGACAGCCGCCGCTGTACCGGCAACAGCCGTACCATGACCATTGATGTCAGAGGTATCAGAGCCGCCGTCCACGGCATTCCAGCCCGGAATCATATGATTAGCCAAATCCGGATGCGAACCATCAACGCCGCTATCCAATACAGCTATAGTAATGCCATCAGCTTTGGAAACATCCCAAGCCCCAGGCGTTTGTATTTTTGCTAAATGCCACGCACCGGCAAAATTCGGATCATTCGGGGTAGTCGTACTCATGGGCTGAACCATATCCAGCTCAGCGAACTCGATATGGGGATTTTTTGATAATGCCCGTACCACCGCTTCTTCCGCTTGTTCAGGAACGCTAACGATATGAACCGGCAAATTGCCGATCTTTTCGCTGCTTTTACCTTGATTGCCCCGCAGAATTTTTTCAAACTCCGCATCCGACAAACCCGCATTGGGTTTAACTAAAATTTGCCCTGGTTTCCAGGTTTTGGCGACGTTACCAGCTGACGCCGGCAACTGTTGCATATCCTGATTTATTTGCAAAATTTCCTGGTCTAGCAAGTATTTATCAAGATAAATGATTGCGGGCACTGCCAGTAGCGCGACACCTAAAGTGATGTATAAATTTTTTTTGTTCATGACTGTTCCCCTCGTTTTTGTTTTGAATATCCAAATCTTAAACACCTCATCCTTGGCTTCTTTGCCTTGAGGCTTTCTGAACGTAAGCTAATTTGAATGTTCTGAATTAGCTTTCTGCTTGGAAGGAAGTCTAAAAAAACTGGGCTGCCATTACTGTGACTTTGCTTTCAGAATCACCATAACAACAATGGGGTAACACATATTGCTAAAGCTACCAGACAATTTCTGGAAAAAAAAACGCCGGATTAACCGGCGTTTTTTAGGTGTGTAAACAAGTCGGACAATCAGACTTTGCTTTTACGTGACAAACCCATGCCCAACAAGCCCATGCCCAGCAAAGCTACAACGCTTGGCTCGGGCACGCTGCCTTGACCACCGCCACCGCCGTCGCGTGTATAGTTACCGATCAGGAAGCCACTATCCGAGCAACCTGCACAACCCGCCGTACTTAGTGATTGCAAATGCGCACCCAATTGACCGGCAGGTAACGTAGCTTCCGAGCTCTGTAGTGCCGCTGCGGAATAAAAGTCATCCAAAGTCCAATTGCGGTTTAAGGTTGCTGTAAATAACAAATTCACGGTATTTGTTACGTCCGCAGCATTGGGTTGGCCTGCCGGATCGAGTGCTTGAAATGAAAACGAAGGATTGAAACTCCCTCCACCTTGAACTGTTGCAGGAGATTGAATCTCCCAGCCAACTGGATTGTATCCCCCAAAAGTTACATCCGCGACGTTGACCAACGACCCCAAGTTGAAATAGAACTCGTCAAGCTTTGCATTCGGATGTAAAGGCGAAGCGATATCCACTGTCCAACTAGCGACTGTGTCTACGACATTAATGCCGACGTTGATGAACAGATTGTCCGGATTATTGGTTCTGGGATCGCCTGTTAGGCTACCCGCTACGCTAAATGAAGCCGCTTGAGCGCCGCCCCCGAAAATTGCCGTTGACGACAATAATCCCGCCAAAAGCATGTGTTTAATTTTGGTTTCCATGATGATCCCCCGCAAATAAATTTGTAAAACGTCGAACTATTTCTTTGACTATGATTTCGTGAAAAAGGCACAAAACCCTGAAAATACCTAAGCAAATAGTAGACCATAAAAAATTTATGCTATAAAACATATACTTAAAAACAAACACCCCCCAAAAAACAACACAGCCTGTAAATTTTTTCGTCAGTATTTGCTTACATTACCGTGCATTACAATTCAAACCTACCTGAGCATCAACTAAGAAAAACTGCGTCGTGGCATCAACTTAATCGGTTTTTCCCCAGGGATTTTCATTAAGTTTTTTTTGCAAATTCAATGCCAGAACGCTTTTGCAAAGCAATTTCAGGAAAAAATCCCGACGCATTGTCATAAAAATTTAACACTACCCCGAACCACAATTTTCATTTGGAAATTCAGCATTTTTGCCTGTAAAAAAAACTGACAACACACTTACGCTGTTTAATGTTTTGCCAGTCATGATCAATTGACCCAATCGAAAAATTGAAACTTCGTTTTTTTAATACAGAAAACCTACCTGGGAGAATGCACCGTGGCTAGTGCTGCCCAAGCGCGCGCCTTGCGACTCGACAAATCAACTATTTCAACGATCTATGGTATAAAGCGCTGCGATTTAATCGTAGCGCTTCCATCATGCTTTGGAATACAAGCCGCGGAAGCTATGCCTAGAAAGCCAATCGGTAACGCTGTAGGTGTTAGTTAGTTTTGGATTAATAACAATATTGAGGGGGACAAATCATGATAGAACTTCTGGTAATCTTAGGGCTGGCAGTAGTCGGTTGGCTGGTCTGGAAAGGCAAACTAAAACTCAAGCCCATCGGCAAGACGCCGGAGAATAAACAGGCGACACCACCTCAACCTGCAGCTTCCCGTGCAGCCAATTCCCCTTCGCAACCGAATACCGCGTCGCCAACCACTCCAATAGCGCAAGAAATCGAGCCCCCGGTAGAGTCTCCCATCCAAGTGCCTGAACCAATTGCCGAACCCGCGCCACAGGCGCCAATCGTCACAGCAGTTACCGAAGAGCCGAGAACACCGACGAAAGAAGAGCCGGCAATCATAATACCGGAAGATTCAGTATTAAAACGCCATTATCTGGCAGCATTGCAAGTGGAGAAAGAGGCCCTCAGCAATCCCTATCCCACCGACTCCGTGCTGCGCCGTCACTACGAAACGCTGCACAAAATCGCATCGCCTCAGCATTCACAAGCGGTGGACGAATCGGCGCCCTCCCAGCCGGAAGCTGCGGCGCAGCCAGCCAGCCCTGTAGAAGCGGTTCTGCCTGAAGATTCGTCAGTGCAGACGCAGGACCTTGAGCAATTACGCCGCGAAATTTTAGCCGAATTGCCAACACCGCCTACCGACTCGGTGTTGAAACGTCACTATGACAGCTTACTGCAAACCAAACTGCAACAACGGCTAGCCTCACAATAGGCACTGAGAAATCTCGGCAGGTTTCAACAGCCGCCCGTACGCCAGGACGCTATGGGCGGTCGTCCCGCGAAAGAGTTGCCTAGGCGCTATACCTTCAAAGCCCATTAAAATTCCTGGTAAGCTCCCATGGACATATGGGTATGTTGGCGCTACAGATTTTTGACAATCCGATGAATGACGGTATGCTGGGTAAATCTTTGTCTATGCATCTTGATGGGGATACATAGACTTTAAGAAGCGCCATCCCAACGTTTACGACAAGCACAAGTAATTCGATAACTGACCGGCATCAGCATGAATGACATATACCAATTCTCGGCGACTAACATTAACGGCGAAACTGTCGCTTTGGCAGATTACCGCGGAAAAGTACTGCTAATCGTCAACACCGCCAGTCGATGCGGCTTTACCCCGCAGTTCCGTGGCTTGGAAGCGCTTTACCAGACCTATAAAAGCCGCGGCTTAGTGATCCTGGGGTTTCCGTGCAATCAATTCGGCCAGCAGGAACCAGGCGATAGCCAAGAAATTGCCAGTTTTTGCGAACTGAACTATGGCGTTAGCTTCCCCATGTTCGAAAAAATCGACGTTAACGGTAACCACGCACATCCGCTGTTCGAGTATTTGAAAACCGCAGCCCCGGGAATCCTGGGTTTAAATGCCATTAAATGGAATTTCAGTAAATTTCTGGTCGGCCGAGATGGCAAGGTTTTTAAACGCTATGCGCCGATAGACACGCCGGCAGGTATCAGTAAAGACATAGAGCGCTTACTGAGTAAGAGCGACGCCCCCGTTAAGGCGTAGCAAAACTTTTCACCCAGTCGCCCGGCCTTACTGCACCGGCAACCGCCGTTGAATCCAGGGTACCCGCCGCCGTAGCAGCACTAACGTCGGTTATCGTCAAGATGCCTTGCGACTCGCCCAAACCCGCTCCCGCCGTACCGCCGGCGGACGCCGAATAAATCATCAGCTTATCACCGACTCTGATTTTATCCTGGGCGCCGGCGGCAATCACGATCCGGTTGTTGCCGGCTTGTATCACCCGGGTGGTAAAGGGATAGCAGCCGAATAATTTGTGAATATCTTCACTGGCCTGCTGAATGATCTCGCTGATGGCGTGACCGGCCGACGTGGAGTTGAAACGCTCGCTACCCACCGTATAGCCGCTCGGCAGCGAGACGTCGCCCAGGATGGAATCGGTATAACGATGTTGAAACAGCAAGGCACCGCTAAAACCGTCGTAAACAAATACGTCAATCCCAACACTACGGCGAGCGACAAAATCCCGGACCATGGATTTTAAATCCGCCAGTGCGCCGCTACCACGCACATATTCTGTAGACTCCACCCGAAAATCGCGAATCACGCCCGATAACACGAACTGCGCATTCTGCTGTTTGGCAATATTCAGAATCACCGATTCGGCTGTACCCTCGGCAAAGCGAATCTCCGGCGCCATATCGGGCCGGCTGTATAAAGAGGTGTTGGTCAGATTGCGGCCGATAAAATCGCCGGTTTCCATCAACTGATTATTAATTTCCCTGGGGATGCCGCTGTATAAATCCTGGCTTTCGGTGCCGCTGATTTGATCGGCATTCATGACCGGAAAGCCGGTGGCGACGATTTTCTTCCGATACGGCGAACCGCAACGCTGTTTATCGGATAACACGGCCAGCACTTGCACATGGTAGAGATCGGCATCCTGCCATTCGTCGACCACCTTGATGTCGCTGACCAGCAGCGCCGAATTATTGTTACGTTTAAGTTGCAGAGACGCGTTACTCACTGCGTCGTCGATAGCGGCTCGGCGAGCTGCTTCGACACCTCCGCCGACGATAGCCGCACTACCTTGCACGCTAACCTGCTGACCGGACGCGGCAACGCCACTCTCATCGCCGCGCCGCTTGCTGTTGCCGCTGCTGCATGCAGCCAGCAAGGCGATCAGTACCACTGTTAGCAAGTTTCTATAAGGCACTATAAAATCCGTTGATCAACAAATACTGAAATATCGTTCGCAAACCAGTGTTGGCAATCCATTCCACATCGTAAAGGCCGGCTTCCAGCAAGGTGTCGTCCACGACATTAGCCTTTTTGGAAAAGCCTGCCACATAATATTGATCGCTACAATCCCGAGCACCGCAAGCCAGGTTGGCGGAGGTCACCGTGGCGGCTTTGTAGCCCAACCGCGTAAACGCCAGTTTGTTATCCTCCTGTAAACACTGCCCTACCAAAGCAGTATCGCCAGACATACACTGGTAAAAACGCGGGCTAAGACGCAATTCCAGAGTCGTTTTTAAACTGTCTCTGACAGTCCGATAATCGGCGGCGCGCGCGTCGCGTAAGTAACTATCCAGATAAACCCGGTAGACCTCGTCACGCATCACTTGAGCGCCGACCGTAGTTTGATTGCCCAATTTTTCTTGATACAGCAAATCCGCCAAGCCGCGATAGGCATCTAGTTTGGCCGCTTGTTGCGCCTGCATCCAGCGTTGATTGACAGCCAGCTTACCGCTATCGTCAAAACGGCTATAACCGGTAGCACGCAGTGTTTTACCGGCGGACGGCACCTCAGCATGTTTCTCGCCCACCGCAGCACAACCGTTTAAGGCTAACGCCATCAACACCCAGCAAATTGTATAAAACACTTTCATGACCCCTCCTCCTACTCGCCTAAGTCATCGACTACTTGGGCTTTTTCTTGAGGGCGGATGACAAATTCTGCCCTTGGTCCACTGGAAATTTCTTTCGGCAATTCGCGGAGAAAACTAACTATGCGTCTTGTCTCCTGCCACTGACCAGAGTTTTTCCAGCTGATACAGTTCGCGGGCCTGACCGGTCATCACATGCACGATCACATCGCCCAAATCCAACAAAATCCAATCCGAACTTTGGTCGCCTTCCAACCCCAGCGGTTGCTGCCCCTGCTCCTTGACCTTTTCCATCACATAATCGCACAGCGACTTGGCGTGCCGGGACGAGGTACCGGTGGCAATGACCATGTAATCGGTAATACTGGTTTTGCCGCGCACGTCGATAGTCTTGATGTTAAGGCCTTTACGGTCGTCGAGCTCGGTTTCGACCAGCTTTAGTAATGCTTCTGTTTGCATTCAATTTCCTGTGAGATGAATGGGGGGTTGATATAAACGATGCCGCCGAATCAATTCGATGACCCGGTCCGGCAGTAAAAATTGTGGATCGCGTCCGGTAGCCACCAGTTCGCGGATGGCGGTGGCGGAAATCGCCAGCGCAGTGACTTCTTGGAACGTTAAAAGCCCGGCTGTCTGCCGACTAAACTGCGTCCGGTCCTCGGCGATTCGCTGCGCTAAAAACGCCGATAGTTCCAATCCTGCATAGCCGGGCCGGGTCATGACCACGATGTGCGCATAATCGAATAAGCGCTGCCATTGGTGCCAGCGCTCCAAACCGGCAAAGGCATCGGCACCGATAAACAGCAACAGCGGTATATTGCCTATTTCGTTACGCAAGGAATGCAGCGTATCCACCATATACGAGGGCCCCGCCCTATCCAACTCGCGTCTATCCACGCTAAAGCCGTGAGTATCGGCGACAGCGGCTTCCAGCATTTGTAAACGCAAGTGCGCCGGCACGTCGGGTTCGTCTCGGTGCGCCGGCAGACGGCAGGGAATCAAGCGCAGCTGCTCCAATTCAAACAGCTCTTTCACTTCCAGCGCGGTGCGCAAATGGCCGTAATGGACCGGATTAAACGTGCCGCCGTATACCCCGATCATTATTGGCGGATATGGCCGTCGCCCAACACTATGAATTTCAATGAGGTTAAACCATGTAACCCGACCGGCCCGCGCGCGTGCAGTTTGTCGGTACTAATGCCAATCTCCGCCCCCAAACCGTACTCAAAGCCGTCGGCAAAGCGAGTGGAGGCGTTTACCATCACCGAACTAGAATCCACTTCCCGCAAAAAGCGCCGCGCCAAAGTGTAATCCTCGGTGACGATGGCCTCGGTATGAGCCGAGCTGTAGGTATTGATATGCGCTATCGCCTCGTCGATGTCCGCGACAATCTTGATGGACAAAATCGGCGCCAAATATTCGGTATGCCAATCTTCTTCAGTCGCGCGTACAGCGTTTTTGATCAAGGAACAGGTTTTCAAGCAACCGCGCAGTTCCACGTTTTTTGCCGCATATTGTTCGGCCAAAATCGGCAACACCGTCGCGGCGATACTTTCCGCCACCAGCAAGGTCTCCATCGCATTACAGACGCCGTAGCGATGGGTTTTCGCGTTCATCGCAATCGCCACTGCTTTATCCAAGTCGGCTTTGCCGTCGATATAGACATGGCAAATACCGTCCAGGTGCTTGATCACCGGGATAGTCGCTTCGCCGCTGATCCGTTCGATCAGGCTTTTGCCGCCACGCGGCACGATCACGTCAACATAATCCTGCATCGTAATCAGCTCACCGACTGCGGCCCTATCGGTGGTTTCCACCACTTGCACAGCCTGCTGCGGCAAACCGGCAGCGGCTAATCCGCTGGCAATGCACACCGCAATCGCTCGATTGGAATGAATCGACTCGGAACCGCCCCGCAAAATACAGGCGTTGCCCGACTTCAAGCACAAGGCCGCCGCATCGACAGTAACGTTAGGCCGCGATTCGTAAATAATGCCGATCACACCCAAGGGCACGCGCATTTGCCCCACCTGAATCCCGCTGGGCTGATAGTTAAGATTGGTAATTTCCCCAACCGGATCGGGCAGCGCGGCAACCTGCTTCAGGCCTTCTATCATGGCTTGGATGCGGGCTGGTGTCAGTTCCAGACGGTCCAGCGACGCCGGATCCATACCGTTCTGTTTGCCCGCCGCCAGGTCTTTGCGATTTTCGCTGGCTATCTCGGCGCTACCGGCGGCGATAGCCTCGGCAATTTTCAATAAAGCGCTATTTTTCCGCCCGCTCTCGGCCTTGCTGATCTCGCGGCCGGCCGCTCTGGCCTGTTGCCCCAATTGCTGCATGTACTGTTTAACGTCCACAATTATCGACCCGATGAATTGGAAAAGCCGGCATTATAGCAAGCCGGGCCAAGTTACAACGAATGCGGCAAACTCAACGCCCTTTCCTGCCGTAAATTCGGCACTGCACGACAGAGCCCTTCCCATTGCCAAGCCAGAACCGAGCTCGTAGACTGCAACATTGGATTAACACCCACTTTATTCAAAGGTACCCTGAAATGAGTCAGCTTTTTTCGCCTTATTCCCTCGGCACGGTTACGCTGCCCAACCGTATCGTCATCGCGCCGATGTGTCAGTACTCGGCAGTCAACGGCGAAGCCAGCGATTGGCATTTAATGCATCTAGGCAATTTGGCGATGTCCGGCGCCGGCTTGTTGATTATCGAAGCCACGGCCGTGGAGCCGGAAGGCCGCATCTCGCCGGCCGATCTCGGCCTCTGGTCGGACGACACCGAAGCCGCTTTGGCCCGGGTGTTAACTGCGGTGCGAAAATATTCGCAGATACCCATAGCGATTCAGCTGGCACACGCCGGCCGCAAGGCCTCCACCGCCGCGCCCTGGGACGGTGGCGGTCTGGTCAATATCGAACAAGGCGGCTGGCAGACCGTCGCACCGTCGGCACTGCCTTTTATGCCGGACGACCCCGCGCCGACTGCGCTCGATGCCAGCGGATTGCAACGCATCGTGCAGGCGTTTGTATCGGCCGCCAAGCGCACGCATAAACTGGGGCTAGACGCCATCGAGATACACGCCGCCCACGGCTACTTGCTGCACGAATTTCTTTCGCCCTTATCCAATCAGCGTGACGACGAATACGGCGGCTCGCTGGAAAACCGGATGCGTTTCCCGTTGGCGGTATTCGAGGCGATGCGGGCTGCCGTGCCTATGCAAATGCCTATCGGCGTAAGGATTTCCGCGACCGATTGGGTGGACGGTGGCTGGGACTTGGCGCAAAGCATGATCTTTGCCAAAGCCTTGCAAGCCCGCGGATGCGGATTTATCCATGTCTCCAGCGGGGGCCTGTCGCCGTTGCAAAAAATCCCCGTCGCTCCCCATTACCAAGTGCCGCTGGCGGCGAGCATCCGCGCAGAAACAGGCCTGCCCACCATCGCTGTCGGCCTGATCACGGAAGCGGAAGAGGCCGAAGCCATCGTCGCGGACGGCCAGGCCGATATGGTGGGCTTGGCGCGCGGCATACTCTACGATCCACGCTGGCCCTGGCATGCCGCCGCCAAACTGGGCGCCCAAGTCGCAGCGCCGCCGCAATACTGGCGCTGTCAGCCGCGCGAACACAAGGCTTTATTTGGCGACATTCGCTTTCGGCAACGCTAAGACTTTGACTGGCTTAACCACGTCAATCAGTCACATAATAAATTCGTCCATGCAGTTGTAACCGGCTGTATTTGAATATTGGAGATTCATGCGTTTTTTAGGCACTGCAAACCCCGCTTTTCTAAGACTGTTAACGTTTCGCGTACTGATCGTGCTGGCCTATCAAATCGTGGCGATTGTGGTGGGTTGGCATATCTACGAACTGACGCACGACCCACTGGCCTTGGGCCTGATAGGCCTGGCCGAAGTGGTCCCGTATTTTTGCAGCGCGCTGTTCGCCGGTTACGCTGTCGATCATTACTCACGGCGCTGGTTCGCAATTTCAGCGTGTTTGCTGTTATGCCTAAACGCCTTGACCTTGACCGCCATCGCGGCGCAATGGATTCCCGACAATCCGCTGGTATTGATGTACGGCTCCATAGCCGTCACCGGCGTAGCGCGGGCCTTTATCGGCCCATCTTACAGCGCACTGTTCGCCCTGGTTTTGCAACGTGAACAATATGCGCGCGCTGCCGGCCTAGGAAGTTCGGTATTTCAGTTTGCTTTAGTTGCCGGCCCGGCACTGGGCGGGATTCTGGTCGGCTGGGCCGGCAAGACTGTGGCTTACGGCATTTCCGGTGGTTTATGCGTGTTGGCCGCGCTGGCTTTGCTGTCCTTACGCATCAAGGAGCCGCCGGCAGCGGAAAGCGCGCCGATTTTTACCAGCATCGCCGAAGGCCTGCGCTTTGTATTCAATAACCAGATCATCTTGGGCGCGCAGTCGCTGGATATGTTCGCCGTGTTGTTTGGCGGTGCGGTAGCCATGCTGCCGGCGTTCATTCACGACATATTTCATTACGGCCCGGAAGGCCTGGGAATTTTACGTGCGGCACCGGCCGTTGGCGCGGTGATGACCGGCTTGTTTCTGGCCCGGTATCCACTTAACAAGCACGCCGGACGCTGGTTGCTGATCGCCGTAGCCGGCTTTGGCTTATGTATGATCGGCTTTGCGCTTTCGACCAATTTTTGGGTGGCAGGCCTGGCTTTACTATTGTCCGGAATTTGCGACGGAGTATCGGTGGTGATGCGTACCACCATCATGCAATTGGCCACGCCGGATAACATGCGCGGCAGAGTCGCGGCGATCAACGGCATATTCATCGGCTCGTCTAACGAACTCGGCGCGTTTGAATCCGGGGTTGCCGCGCGGCTGCTGGGCTTGGTGCCGTCAGTAGTGTTTGGCGGTGGCATGACGTTGTTGGTGGTGGCGGTTACGGCTAAATGCGCGCCTAAACTACGCAGGCTGGAGCTTAATCAGCTCCAGTAATCTTCGTGTCAATTGCCCAAAACAGCGGTTTTATTCAGACTTTTTTCCGCGCATCAGTAAAAAACCTGCGCCAATGGTGGCTACCACTAAAACTAACATCAAGATCGGATGTTGATAAAACATGTCAAAAAATGCACCGGTGCTTTGCGATGTACCTCTGTAATACGGACCCATAATTTCTCCCCTATTTTTGCTTAATTGTCAGCTCTTTAGGCGGATAAGCTGATTCAAGTTAAAGAATTTACCTTGCAATTCAAGCTTGTCCAATTTTATTAGCCCGACTACCTACCAAACCTATCGCCACACTATTCGCGTGCCCTTAAATTGAGCCACCTCGGCAGACTCAGGGCGAATGGGTTAAGCATCGATTCAAAAATTCCAGTGATGCACTAAAATTTAGTCTGGCTACATAAACTTCGACCGGCCAAGAATAAACAAGCCCTTCCCTTATTCTGCGTATAGAAATTATTCGAATCGCCTGGTTAAAATGGGAATAACAATAAACGTAGCCAAACCGCTGATGCCCCTTTTGCATTAGCATCAGGAGCTATCCCATGCCGCCGTTCGTCCAACATCGCACACTCAGAATTCTGCTGTCGATGGTCATTCCGATTTGCGGTGCAGTCTTCCAATATCATCTGTGGGACATCCTAAAACCGACCATCTGGATTTTTCTGTACCCTTCTGTATTTTTAAGCGCCGCCGTGGGTGGTCTGGTCGGCGGCTTGCTGGCTACGCTGATAGCGGTGGCATTAGCCGATTTTCTGTTTATCCCACCAAGCTTTACCTTTTACATTGCAGAAACTCGCAGCATCTATTCGATGTGTATATTTTTCTCGATGGGCATACTGTTCAGCATTGTCTTCGAGCAACTGCATCGCTCTCTGCTAGCAGTCAAACGTTTGTCAAGTTTTGAAGTCAATAGCTATTCACAGCGGCTGGACCAAGCGCTCAGTGTCGCCGACGCTGGCATCTGGGAATGGCACGTCCCCAGCGGCGAAGTGTTTTGGAGCGAGAGCTTATGGCGGCTCTACGGTCTTAAAAACAATAGTTGCCAGGCCTCCTACGACAACTGGCTAAGCACAATCGCCGAAGAAGACAGAGCCACAACACACGAAGCAATGGACCAAGCACTCAAACAAAAAGCCGACGTCCTGTTAGAGTGGCGAGTGCATTCCAAGCTGGACGGCCACACCCACTATTTGCTGTCGCGCGGCCAGCCGCTGTTGGACGAGCACGGAGAACTCCTGCTTTATCGCGGCGTGGTGATCGACATCACTGACCGCAAACAATCGGAACACGTACTACAGCAACTCACGCAAGAACTCGAAGATAAAGTCGAAGCAAGGACCAAAGAATTTTTCGATCTATACAACCAAGCGCCCTGCGGTTACCACTCGTTGTCGCCCGAGGGAACGATTTTACGGGTCAATCAAACCGAGCTGGATCTTTTGGGCTATACCAGCGATGAGTATTTAGGCCACCCGATCACCGAGTTCATGACACCCGACAGCCGAAAGCTATTCGAAAGTCACTTTCCGGAGTTTATGCGTACCGGTCACGTGCGTGATCTGGAGTTCGATTTTTTTGCAAGGACGGCAGTATCAGGCCATTTCTGGTTAACGCCGATTTGATCCGGAATGCTCAAGGCGAGGCCCAGTACTCGACCAGCACCTTGGTGGATGACCGCGAACGTAAAGCCCGCGAACAAAAGCTCCAGGACCTGAACAAATTTCTCAACGAAGTATTAGAAGTGCTGCCCTTTGGTGTGGTGGTCTACGACGAGTCGTATAAAGCCGTTTTCCGTACCAGCTTGTTTGGCAAACTTTTAAGTTATCCCTCCGAGCTGTGCAAAAAAGAACCTCTGTATTTTGCCGATGCCATTCGCTTCAATTTTGACCGGGGCGACTATCCGAATCGAACTTTTGATGACGTCCTAAACGGCTTCATCGATATGATGGCAGCGCGCGAAACCGTGTGTTTTGAACGCCAGCAAGCCAATGGCATTTATCTGGAGATTTGCGGCCAGCCCATCAGTAATGGCTGGACCTTACTGACTTACACGGATATTACCCCGCACCGGTTAGCCGAACAATCACTAGAAACCGCTCGCAGCGCGGCCGAGGCCGCCACCCGCGCCAAAAGCGCATTCCTGGCCAACATGAGCCACGAGATTCGCACTCCGATGAACGCCATACTGGGTTTGGCGTATCTGCTGGAAAAAAGCGAATTGCCGGGCGATGCGAACCATTTGGTCAGCAAAATTCGCATGGCCGGACGTTCGCTACTGGGCATCATCAACGATATTCTGGACTTTTCCAAAATTGAATCTGACAAACTGGAAATCGAACACGCACCGTTTCGCCTGGGAGATGTGCTGGATAATTTATCGACCATTATGTCCACGAACGCCGGCGAAAAAGAACTGGAACTGATCATCGCCCAGCCACCCAGCAAAACCAAACAACTTTACGGTGACGCGCTGCGGCTAGAACAGGTGTTGATTAACCTGACCAGCAATGCGATTAAATTCACCGAGCAAGGTCATGTGGAACTAGCGATCGCAGTGACCGCCGAAGACGACCAGCAGATAACCTTGAGATTTGCAGTTCGCGACACCGGCATCGGCATTCCGGCGGACATACAGCAGGACATTTTTTCGCCATTTTCTCAAGCCGACAGTTCGACGAGCCGTCGATTTGGCGGCACCGGCTTGGGCTTGAGTATCTGCCGACGTTTAATTGCGGCTATGGGCGGCGAATTGCAGGTCACCAGCATCCCGGGCAGCGGCAGCGAGTTTTGGTTTAACTTGACGTTTAAACGCGGCCAAGACGTTTGGCTGGCCGCACCGGACATGGCGAATCTCCCGGTATTGGTGGCGCACGGTAATCCAATCGCCCGCGAAGTGTTGGCAGATATTGTGGCCGGATTGGGCTGGAACGCAACAGCGGTCGGTTCGGGCTCGGCCGCCCTTCAACATATCCAAAGCCGCTTGCTGGCGCGAGAGCCCAATCAAGTTCTGCTATTGGACTACAAAACCCCGGGCATGGACGGCTTCACCGTCGCCAATAAAATCCGCAACGAACTCAAGGACCATCACGACCCAATTATCATTATGGTCACCGCTCACGCTAGTAACGCCCTGCAGACTCACAGCGACATGCGCCACGTAGACGCCTTACTGACCAAGCCGGTCACCGCTTCGGCACTGTATAACACGGTGGCACGCGCATTACGGGTGCGCCAAGGCGGCGAGCCGCTTAGACCTAAACATGCCCAGCAGCGCCTTGCCGGCTTACGCATCTTGGTGGTGGATGACAGCGACATCAATCGCGAGGTGGCACAACGTATTCTGGAAGGTGAAGGCGCGCATGTCGAATTGGCCCATCACGGTCGCCAGGCCCTTGAATGGCTGGAGACGCATTACAACACCATAGATATTGTGCTGATGGATGTGCAGATGCCGATTATGAACGGCTACGAAGCTACCCAGCACATCCGCCGTATGCCGGCCTTAGCCGATCTCCCCATAGTGGCGCTGACCGCCGGCGCGTTTATGGAACAACAAGAGTTGGCGCAAGCCGCCGGCATGACCAGCTTTATCGCCAAACCGTTTGATGTGGACGCCGCCATTGCCTTGATTATCAAGTTGACCGGCGGAACTCGTCAAATTGCGCCGATGTATAAACCCCATCTTGCCATACAGCCCAATACTTCAGATCTCGAGCTACCGAGTTTGGACGTCGAACGCGGCCTAAAACTTTTCCCGGATGTAAGTACTTACCAACAATATTTACGTAAGTTTGCCCGGGATTACGCCGACAGCATACACACTATCAAATTCGCGGACACCGCTGAAGCACGGGCGTTTCTTCATAAGCTGAAGGGTGTTGCGACCACCCTGGCCCTACTAGAACTTGGCAAACAAGCGGCAGAAGTCGAACAGCAGCTAGTTAGGGGCGCGGAAATGACTGGACCCTTGCGAATTTTAAAGTCTGCTTTAGACAAAGCACTGGATTCGATTGCTGAATATGCCCCCAACAACCACGTTGTAGACAACATCCAAGCAAAAACGATAGACCGGCAACAACTGACAGCACTCCTTGCGCAGATGCTAGCTATATTGGCAAACGATGACATGGTGGAATTTAGGCCGCTGTTGCTTGAACTTGATAAGACGGTCGGACCTACTAGCCTTGAACCATTAAACCGAGCCATCGAGAACTACGATTTTCGAACTGCGGAAGCTGAAGTCAGGACACTTGCAGCTGAACATTCTATTACTCTGTGAGCATTGCCATGCCTAACGGTCCTATCTTAATTATTGACGACGAGCCGCAGAATCTGCGAGTGCTGGAGCAAATCTTAGCAGGCAAATATAAGTTGGTGTTTGCTCGCAATGGCCATGAGGCGCTGGCGGCTACACGTAAATTTCGACCGTCTCTGATTTTATTGGATATTCAACTGCCGGATATGGACGGTTATACGGTGTGTCGGAAGTTAAAAGCTGATCCGCTTACCGAAAGCATTCCGGTGATCTTTATCACGAGTTTGGCGGATGCCGATGATGAAGTCACTGGTTTTGAGGCCGGCGCGGTGGACTACATCGTTAAACCGGTTTCATCACCGACAGTAAGGGCGCGCGTACAAACCCACCTGTCCTTGGTACGCGCAATCCATCTGGAAAAAAGTCATCGCGACGCCATCTACATGCTCGGTGAAGCCGGCCATTACAATGACAACGATACCGGGGTGCATATCTGGCGCATGGCGGATTATGCGGGCGCCTTGGCACGTGCCCTAGGCTGGGGAGAAGAACAATGCCGGCTCATCGAATTGGCGGCCCCGATGCACGACACCGGCAAAATAGGCATCCCGGATGCGATTCTGAAGAAATCCGGCGCATTGGATGCCAGTGAATGGATCATCATGAAAACCCACCCCAGAATCGGCTACGACATCCTTAGCAAAAGCGATGCACCGGTCTTTAAGATGGCAGCGGAGATTGCCTTACACCATCATGAGCATTGGGATGGCAGTGGTTATCCCGATGGACTGGCTGGCGAGTTAATTCCCGAATCGGCGCGTATCGCAGCCTTAGTCGATGTGTTCGACGCGCTGACGATGAAACGTCCATACAAAGAAGCTTGGCCTAACGAGCAAGCAATAGCCACCATTCAAGCGGAAAGCGGCAGCCATTTTCAACCAGCGATGATCGAGGTCTTTATTGCCGTTCTACCCGAGATATTAGCGATTCAAGCCAAATGGTCCGAATGCGAGGCCACGTCCAGGGTGTGATAACTGCGCATTTATCGATCTGCGAACTGACCAAACTGGTATTGTCATTGAAATGAGAACTTATCACCTCGCCAAGGGTTGTCTAGATCCGAAAGCTTCAAAAAATCCAGTGTCAGGCACATCCCAATAGTCTGGATTGACTTCCCGGTTTGGGACTCCAGCATTCTCTGGAATGACGGCATACTTGAAATATTCTTATAATCAGGAAGATTTAGCTGAAATGCGTCATTCACACAACCGATGTTATTGGATAAAAGGACCTATATGGCATTGCCGGACCCGTCGCTGCAAAGCAGGAATTTGCCGTTGGATTTTTTTAGAGGTTTGGCGTTGATGGTGATTTTTATCAACCACATGCCGGACAACCCCTGGTTTTGGTATACCCCTTCGCGATTTGGCCTCAGCGATGCCGCAGAGGTGTTCGTGTTTTCATCCGGCTTTGCCTCCGCACTAGCCTATGGCCGCTGTTTCCAGCGCGCAGGGTTGTGGCTGGGAGTGATTCGAATCTTGCATCGCTGCGTACAAATTTACAGTGCGCATCTGGCTTCTTTTGTACTGCTGGCTGTGGTTTGCGTCGTTGGTAATCGCTGGGTGCCGGAAATGGATGATATTCAACGTCTGAACATTACCTATTTTTTCGACGCCACCCAGCAAGCGCTGTATGACTTGTTCACCTTGGCTTATGTACCCAATTATTTCGACATCCTGCCCATGTATCTGGTGATGATGTTATGGCTGCCGATATTCTGGGCGCTGTCTCGTTTACATGTCGGCGTGGCCCTAGCGAGTTCGGTAGCGCTGTATTGGGCAAGTTTTCACTTCGGCTGGGAATTGAGCGCAGATCCGGCGAGCGGTCGCGCCTGGTATTTCAACCCCTACAACTGGCAATTGATGTTTTTTACCGGTTACGCATTTGGCGCAGGCTGGGCCAGAGTGAACCTAAAATACAGTTGGCTGTTGTTGGTTTGTCTGGCGTTCATCCTGGTTTCGATTCCTTTGGAGCATGAAGCGACGTACACCCGAATTGAGTTCTGGGGCAATCTGCGTGCAACCTTGGCGCCCTGGCTCGACAAAAGTCACTTGGGAGTGTTGCGTTGGCTGCATTTACTGGCATTGGCTTATGTCATGTATCGCTTGTGCGACTGGCGATCTCAGTGGCTAAATTGGACGCTGCCGCGCGCCGTTGTCATCATGGGCCAGCAATCGTTACCGATTTTCCTTTGTTCCATGGTGCTTTCTTATGCCGGCGGCATCTGGCTGGACCAACTTGGGCGCGACGAATGGTCGGCAGCAGCCTTAGTCAATCTGAGCGGCATCGGGCTAATGTTGCTGGCCGGCCAACTCATGGCTTGGCTGGACACCAAACCCTGGAAGCCTTCCCCGGAAAGATTGGCGCAAAACGATAGCAATCGCTATTCCGCAGTATTGACTCCCGATTATCGCTTGAGCAACCAAGTCTTGGCACTGCCCTGTTTGATCGGCTTGGCCGCGCTGCCTGCGGTGTTGACCAATCCACAACATGTCGGCGAAGAGGTCACGCCCGACCTAGTCGTTCAAGTACACGAAACCGATACCGAGGCTTTACAGCCTGTGGAGGCGTTGTTACCAGAAACCGCCACCGACGAGATGATCGACAGCCGGCAACAGCTGTAACGGATTTTAAGGCCGCGGAAGCATAAGCGGTTCATCGGTTTTTCTGGCAGTTGCTGCTGAGTCTTTTATCTCCCGTGCGATTGAAAAACCGTCACCCGCGCTCGGCTTAGCACAACAGCAGGGGCGCCGCTGACATCCGCCAATCGCCTGGTACATTTGGCTAACGGTGATGTAGAAACATCACCCGTGAAATCGGAACCATGCAGATGGATAATCATATGAAAGAGTTAAACAAGGGTTTGTTCGGTTTGATTGGCAGCGCATTGTTTTTCCTGCCCACGCCGGCAATCGCTGAGACCTTATCCCAAGCGCTGGATTTGAGCGGGCATTGGGTCGGATATTTGTGTGTGGGCCTGTTTGCAGTCGCTTATCTACTTGTAGTGCTGGAAGAAGTCTTGGAATTACGCAAATCCAAGCCGATGATGTTGGCGGCGGCATTGATTTGGGTGGCAATTGCTCTGGTTTATAAGGATCAAGGCTTGTCGTCGGTCGCGGAAACGGCGATTCGGCACGATGTGTTGGATTATGGCGAGTTGTTGCTATTCCTGATCGTCTCGATTGCTTACATCAATGCCATGGAGGAGAGACGGGTTTTTGATAGCCTGCGGGCTTGGCTGGTTAACAAAGGTTTGAGTTATCGCCAACTGTTTTGGGTAACGGGAGTCCTAGCTTTTCTGATCTCCTCGGTATCCAATAATATGACTACTGCAATGTTGATGTGCGCAGTGGTCATGGCGGTCGGCAAGGATAATCCCAAATTTGTTGGCATTGCCTGTGTCAATACTGTGGTAGCCGCCAATGCCGGCGGCGCGTTTTGCCCCTTTGGCGACATCACCACTTTGATGGTCTGGCAAAAAGGCATCATCGAGTTCTGGGCATTCTTCACGTTGTTTGTGCCATCGGTGCTTAACTTCCTGATTCCCGCTGCCATCATGCATTTTGCCATTCCGAAAACTCAGCCAAGCCCTCTTCATGCCCAGGTTTTCACACGTCGCGGCGCCAAACGTATCGTGGTGTTATTCCTGCTCACGGTGCTCACGGCAGTTGGCTTTCAGAATAGCCTGCACATGCCGGCTGCGGTGGGCATGATGGCTGGTCTGACCTATCTGCAATTGTTCGGCTATTTTCTGCATATTACCCACCGCGACGAACCGGAACTGGGCCTAGACCCGATGTCCGGCGAGGAAAACCCCGCTGCTGCCGACGAGGACAGTATGCGCTTCGACGTCTTTCATCATTTGGCGCGCATGGAATGGGATACCTTGCTGTTTTTCTACGGCGTGGTGCTGTGTGTGGGTGGTATGAACTTTCTCGGCTATTTACGCCATTTATCAGAGTTTCTGTACGGCGAACTTGGCGCAACGCCTGCCAATGTCCTAGTTGGCCTGATCTCGGCCTTGATCGACAACATTCCGGTAATGTTTGCAATTTTAGCCATGCGCCCCGAGATGTCGGAAGGTCAATGGCTGCTGGTCACGCTGACGGCGGGTGTTGGCGGCAGTTTGTTGTCGGTCGGCTCGGCAGCAGGCGTGGCGCTTATGGGCCAAGCCAAGGGCATTTACACCTTCATGACTCATCTGAAATGGACGCCGGTGATTGCCCTAGGGTATTTGGGCAGCGTGGCTGCGCACTTTTTAATAAATTCCGCGCTTTTTTAGCTCTGCAGTCCGACAAATGGGGGGGATACGCGCGACTTATCCACCCCAAAGTTCCGCATGTGGCTGTGTGTCGAACGAGTGCATTCATGGTCATACTGGACAAAACTTGCCCAACTATCCGTCCAAGCGAGACAGCCGCATAGGCTCTTTCATCGTAAAGGCCACCAGCATCGATACGGCCGCGCATGCGCTAACGTAGTATGCAAACCATTCCGCGTGTCCCAGGCTTTTCAGCCAAAGAGCCAGATACTCGGCGGTGCCGCCGAATATTGCTACGGTCAAAGCATAGGGAAACCCCACCCCCAAAGCTCGAATATGCACCGGAAACAGCTCGGCTTTGACGATGGCGTTAACTGACGAATAGCCCGAGACAATCAGCAATGCACAAACATACCAGCCCAACGCCGAAGCCATCGTTTGCGCGTGGCCTAATAGATCAAGCAATGGCGTCGTAAACAATGTGGCACCGGCACCAAAAGCAATCAGCATCGTGCGACGGCCGAGGTAGTCCGAAATTAATCCGAACAACGGCTGCAGCAACATGAACACGATCAAGGCCAGCGTGCAGATTGTGGTGGCATCGTCCTTACTAAAGCCGGTGGTGTTGACCAGATACTTTTGCATGTAGACGGTGAAGGTGTAATACGACAAGGTCCCACCAGCGGTTAACGCCACCACCGTCATTACCGGTTTGGGATAGTTCAGCAGTTCCCGTAGCTGGGCGCGTTGGCCGGTAAAAGTCTGTTGTTCGACAAAAGCCGTGGTCTCGGCCATGTTGCCGCGTAAGCCCATCGCCACCACCGCCAACAAGCCGCCGACAATAAAGCCGATACGCCAGCCCCAATCATGCAGCTCTGCGCTGCTCAGTAGGCATTTTTGCAGCAACATCAATAAACCCAAAGCCAGAATTTGCCCCAGTACGATAGTGACGTATTGAAAACTGGAGTAATAGCCGCGCCGCTCGGGTGCTGCCATCTCGCTCAGATATGTCGCGGAGCTGCCGTATTCGCCGCCGATACTAAACCCCTGCAACATCCGGGCAAATAACAACAAAGCCGGCGCCCACATACCAATTACCGCATAGCCCGGCGTGCAAGCGATGATTAACGATCCTAAACACATCAAGCTGACCGAAAGCAGCAAAGCGCTTTTGCGGCCTTTGCGGTCTGCAAGACTGCCGAGCAACCATCCGCCCAAAGGCCGAAAAATAAAGCCCACCGCAAATATCGCCGCATTGTTCAACAACTGAGCAGTTTGATCGGTTTCCGGGAAAAATGCCGGGGCAAAGTACAAGGCAAACGCGGCGTAAATGGCCCAATCAAAATATTCCACCAGGTTGCCAACCGAGCCGCTGAAGATATTGAACAGCCGCCTTGTTTCCGAGTACGGGTCATTGGAATGAGACATGTCGTTTAAGCCGATGAGTTTTTGCACATCTTAACTTACGCCCCCCGTTGAACCACACCCATTTCGGTCGCGTGTAACAGGGCCGATCCATACCTCAACGGCGGGGCCTGGGGGATTTAGGTGATTTCACGCATTCCCAAACAAAATACGCCAAATCACGCATTTTAGACATCCGGTTTCGAAGCAGCGCACTCCCCGGCTCGACAATGCGTTTGAGTGTGAACAACTGTAAGAAAATGATTTTATTTACTTTTTTAAAACCCTAAACAGACAAGCCGCCTAAATTAACGACTTCGGAGCAGTTCTTGCTTAGTTTTGAATTTGCAAAAAAAGCGGGGCCGCTAGGCCGAAAGCATTAACGGCAAAGCGTAAGACCTTTTGTAAACTGGGCATGTAAAACTAAATCGATGAGCACAGAGTGTATTGACGACGGCCAACAAGACCTCACCCGCCTTTATCAGGACCACCACCCCTGGCTGCTGCAATGGTTGGAAAAACGGGTGCAGGACCGCCTGCAGGCGGAAGATCATGCCCAAGATACATTTCTGCGCGTCATCGCCGCAAAAGACACACCAAGTCTCAACGAACCCCGCGCCTACCTGACCACCATCGCCAAACGCCTGCTGATCAATCACTGGCGGCGCAACAGCATCGAACAGGCTTACCTGGCGAGACTCGCGGCCTATCCCGAGGAGCGGGTCATTTCGGCGGAGGATAGCGCCATCGTGCTCGAAGTCTTGCGGGAAATCGACGAACTACTCAATCAACTACCGGCAAAAGTCCGTAAGGCTTTTTTGTTGGCGCAACTGGACGACCTCACTTATGCCGAAATCGGTCGGCAATTGGGCGTCAGTGACCGCATGGTCAGAAAATACATGGCACAAGCCATGTTTCAGTGCCTGAGCGCCGGGTTTTAATCCCAGATGCAACAAAAACGCCCCCTGGAAATCGACCCGCGCATTCTGGCTGAAGCAGCCGAGTGGTTTGCGTTATTCCGATCCGGACGAGTGCAAGCCAATGAAACCGCGCAATGGCAAGCCTGGTTAGCCGCACACCCTGACCATCAAACCGCTTGGTCCAGAGTGGAATTTCATATCGAGCGCTTTAAAGCGCTGCCACCCAAAGCCGCTTTAGCCGCCTTGACGGCGCCGGATTTGCAGCGCAGGCGCGCTATCAAACATTTGGTATTGCTCGGTGGCGTCGGCTTGGCGAGCTGGCAGTTTTCCCGTGCAGGTTACTGGCAAGCCTGGACGGCGGATTACCATGTCGCCCAAGGTCAAATCCAAACAATCACCTTGGCGGACGGCTCGACAGTCGCTATGGATAGCGGCAGCGCCTTGAACGTGGCATTCGGCGCTGATTTGCGGCGCTTGCAACTGGTATCCGGGGAAATTTATATCGAGACCGCCAAGGATAACGCAGGTTGGCAGCGGCCTTTTGTGGTCGATACCCAGGATGGCCGAGTTCGGGCGCTGGGCACCCGTTTTAGCGTCAGCCAACAAGCCGACCGCAGCGAGGTCACGGTGTTTGCCGACAGCGTAGAGATTCAGCCAATCCATCCTAACAGCCCAAAACAGCAGCTACATGCCGGACAAAATACCCGGTTTGCAGCTGATCGCATCGAACCCATACAGCCAAACAAACTCGACAAACCCGCCTGGACCCAAGGCGTCATCGTCGCCGACGACATCCCGCTCAGCGAGTTTCTGCTACAACTGAATCGTTACCGGCAAGGCTACATAACCTGTGCGCCGGAGATTGCCGACATGCGCATCATCGGCTCCTTCCCGCTCAAGGATACCGACAAAATCCTGGCTTCGTTGGCTACCAACTTGCCGGTCAAGTTAACAAACCCATTGCCGCTCTGGGTTAAAGTCCTGCCGCGCTAAGCGCGCCAGACAACTTAACATCGCTATACACCGAGTATTAGTTGACTGCAACTTGCTTGAGAAAATACCATACATCGTATGGCATACAGGCAAAAACAAGTATATTTCTCTCCTGAAAAAAACGCTTTGCTAAAAGCGGAAAGAGGGATTGGTTTTGAGGATGTCTTATTAGCCATTGAAATGGGACATGTACTCGATGATTTGGCGCATCCAAATTCTGAAAAATATCCCAATCAATCGGTTTTTATCATCTTAATCTCCATAAAAAATTATGTTTACATCGTGCCTTACGTTGAAGAAGAGAACAGCATTTTTTTAAAGACGATTATCCCCTCCCGAAAAATGAATAAACGTTACAACAAGGCGGCAAATGATGACTGAGCTAAATTTAGATGCTTTTGAACAAGACATTCTCGATAGTGTTGAAAACGATGAATGGCGCAGTAAAGGCAATATTCAGGAGCGCCTGGTAGAACTGCAAGATTTTTTGAAACACGAAAAGAAAAAATCAGTTTCCATCAGACTTTCTGAAAACGATCTTTATGCGTTAAAGAAAAAGGGACTGGAAAATGGCGTGCCGTATCAAAATATTATTCAAATTTTGGTGCACCAATATACGTCTAACAAAATTCATCTTGATGTTTCATGAGTGAGTTACTTCCCATCTCCTCAATCGACTTGGCCGTTCCCTGATAAGCCAGCTACATCATCCTGTCACGCATTTCGAAATGATCCTATCGTCTCGGTAATCGCTCCCAGCATCGCCCCACCTCCTGCAAATCAAGCTTACGTAGCGTGGCTCAAGGGCATGTTGGGGTGAGGCACGAACCCCAACACTTTCGATCAGTTTAGCTTTTATCGGTTGCTGATGGCTTTATGGGTCGCGGTGTCTCGCTTTCATGGTTAGCGGGTGGCTCAACGGTTGTCGTGTTGGGGTTCGAGGCGCACTCCACCCTACGCATTTACACCAAAAACTCAATTTTTTTACAAAAAAAACAAATACTTAAAAAATATTTCAAATTTTTTCAATTTCCAGTTCCGCTTTTTCAGTCTCGATTGACATAGGTGATGACAACCGCATTTTTTACAGGAGATAAAACCGATGTCATCGACGCTACACACCAGCAAATCGAGCTTGGCACCCTCGCGATTGCACTTAGCCATACAAGGCATTCTACTGGCCTCCGCATTAACCGTATCCGCTCCCATCCATGCGGAAAGCAGTAACGGCCACGCCAGCATTAAGCGCAGCTACCATATTGGCGGCGGCTCGTTGAGTCAGGCCTTAAGGCAGTTTGCGACTAGCTCCGGCTTACTATTTTCAGCGGAAGCCACGTTGACCGACGGCAAAACCACTAGCGGGCTGGATGGCGAGTACACCATCGAAGAAGGCTTTAGAAAACTGCTGGCGGGTAGCGGTTTGACGTACAGCTTTACCGGTGAGGACTCGGTGGCTATCAAGGTGGTGGATTCGGGGAGTAATGCGGCATCGACTTTGCCGGCGGTGACGGTTTTGGGGAAGGCGGTTTATGACTCGACCGATCCCTTCAACCCTGATTACAACCGATCTCACGCATCCACGGCAACCAAGACAGATACGCCGATCATGGAAACGCCGATGTCTATCAAGGTTGTACCTAGAGCTGTGATGGATGATCAGCAAATTGTCTTATTTGACGACGCAGTCATTCGAAATGTAAGCGGCGTACAGCGTAATTTCGACTTCGGCGATTTGTACCAAGGCTTTATTGTTCGTGGTTTTAGTTTAGGGGCGAACATTTACCGCGATGGTCTCAGGCAAAACACGGGCTACTTCGAGCCTGCTGGCATGGAGCGGGTTGAGGTACTGAAAGGAGCAGCGGCCATGCTTTATGGTCGTACCCAGCCCGGAGGTTTGGTTAATTACGTTACCAAGAAACCACTGGATAAAGCGCATTATTCTCTGCAACAACAGTTCGGTTCTTACGACTTGTATCGCACAACGGCAGATGCGACAGGCCCAATTGACGACGATAAATCATTGCTATACCGTTTAAATATTGCCTATTCGAGCAACAACTCATTCCGCAATTACAACGAGAACGAGCGGATTTATGTCGCCCCATCCTTGACTTGGCGCCTTTCCGATCAAACCGAGATGACGGTGCAGCTCGAACACCAACATGACGACTATGTGATGGATTTTGGTATTCCTGCCGTCGGCAACCGTCCTGCGCAGGTTCCCAAAAGTTTTTTTGTCGGCGATGCGGCGGTTAACAATAGCTCCATGGATAGCAATCAAATCGCCACCATCATTTCGCATCGCTTCAATGCCCACTGGAAGATAGAACACAAATTCAATTGGCATGAATGGACACACGAATTCAACTCGATTTTCCCGGCGGGCAGCATCAATGCCGACAAGCAAACGATCAATCGAGCCTTGATGACTGGGCCAACAGACAGGGAAAGTTTTGCCACCAATCTGGATATTTCCGGCGAATTCGACACCTTCGGCCTAAAGCATAAGCTCTTGATAGGGGGCGATTACTTTAAGCTTACCACCGATACCTATGACAACCATTGGACCTATGGTGTGATACCGGCGCTGGATATTTTTAATCCTAATAATCACATGCTGGATGCCAATGCGATCAACGCCGTACCAAACGACTTCTGGTGGCAGGAAAAAGATCAATGGTATGGTGTTTACGCTCAGGACCAAATCACCCTATGGGATAAATTGCATTTCTTGGTCGGCGCGCGTTACGACATCCTGGACTATGGTACCGGTTGTTGCTCGGAGCCAATCAGTATTGATGATAGAGAAGACAACCGATTGAATCCCCGATTCGGTATCGTTTATCAACCGTGGGAATGGCTATCCGTGTTCGGCAATTACGTGGAATCCATCGGTACCAATAACGGCTTAACCCCCACCAAAACGGTCAATAAGCCGGAAGTTGGCACTCAATATGAAATTGGATTTAAAACCGAGTTTTTCGACGGCCGTTTGTCGTCGAATCTCGCCTACTACCATTTAACCAAGGAAAACATGTTGACCGGCGTGCCGGGCCTGCCCTATAGAATTCCTGTTGGCGAGGCAAGAAGCCAGGGGATAGAGCTTGACCTGACCGGCGAGCTCACCGATTACTTGAGCCTGCTCGGCAATTATGCCTATACCGATGCGATCTTTACTAAAGACAATGACTTTGCACCCTGGGGAATGACATCCAAACAAGGGAATCGTTTACCCAATGTCCCAGAACACTCAGGCAGCTTGTGGCTGACCTTTCATCCTGACGAGCGCTTTAAAATCGGTGCCGGTATGTTTGCCCAAGGCCAGCGCGCCGGCAACAATGATAATACCTATGAATTGCCCGGCTTTGTGCGCGTGGATGCCATGGTGTCTTATAACTGGAAAATCGGCGGTTCGAAGTTGACCACTCAATTCAATGTCAACAATTTATTGGATAAGGATTATTTCCGGGGTTCACGGGTGCAGGATAGCACTGGAGCCTTGCCGGGAGAACCTATCTCATTTATCGGATCATTACGATTGGATTACTAGCTTCAAAATCATCTGTTTGCTCGTTTACCACTCGCGCTGGCTAGGACCGTAGGTTGGGGTGAGGCACGAACCCCAACATTGGTGGCCTTCGAATCATCGGTAATTTTGATGTCGCGTTGTCGGTTGTTTGCGGGTGGTTTTATGGTTGTCGTGTTGGGGTTCGTGCCTCACCCCAACCTACGCTCTCGGCGATTTTCCGCCCACTTTCAAATTGAACCCAAAAACCCGGTCAAACCAAATGCCACTCGCATTCCATACGCTGATGTAAAACACGAATTACTCAGAGTTGTTCGGCACTCCTGAGCGCCGAGGCACAGCTTAAAAGCGGCAATCTTTTTGATATTAGATGACGAACCACCACCCACCCTTAACTGCCACGTTTTTACAGCACCAAACCGAGCTACAGCAATTTCTGTGGCGGCAGATCCAGTGCCGGGAAGCGGCGGCAGACTTGTTGCAGGATACCTTTTTGCACATCGCCGAATACCCAACACAAGATGCCATTAGCAATTGCCGGGCGTTTTTGTACCGGGTGGCCGGCAATCTGGCTTTGGATTATTTGCGTCGCCAAGCTCGGCAACAGGCGCGGGACGGCGGCGCTTTGGATGAAGACTGGCAGTGCCCCAAGCCGCTGCCGGAGCGCTTTTTACAGGGCGAGCAACGATGGTTGGCGCTCGAAAGTTGGCTTTGCGGTTTACCCACACTCAACCGACAAATCTTGTGCTTGCATCGCTTGGACGGCAAACGTCACCCACAAATTGCCGCCGAATTAAAGCTCTCGGCACGTCAAGTCGAACACATCTTGTACCGAACCGGAAAATTGCTGGCAGGAGTCCGCCTGGACGATTGTTGATATCTATCGGATATGAGATTTCACTTACTCCGACAAGAAAATAAGTCATATGCCACGATTTTTCTTAAACAATTGCTTACCAGCACTGGATGCGTTGTCAAAATATCGGCTTGACTAGAGTTTTAGCCATAATCTAACCGAATGAATATATTGAGATTTTATGAAAAACACATGCCATGAAAAAACCCGAAGCCAGTTAAATGGAATATTTTTTGCTGCCCTACCAGGTTTTCTATCCAAAAAACCAACTCGATTGACCGCATCAAGCCTGCCTCGATCAAAAATGCATGAATACATTACTGGACAAACTATTCCGCAGACACGGCAAGGAGCTTCTGGCATTCGCTGAACGCCAAAGCAATGTCACAATCGCGGAAGACATTACCCAGGAAGCTTTTTTACGATTAATGCAACATCCCAATCTGACGGCCATCGAAAACCACAGGGCCTATTTGTTCAAAACCGCCGCCAATCTCAGCAAAAACGCCTACGATCACGAACAGGTCAGGTTGCGGTATACGCCAGACGAACCGGTAGAGCTGGAGCAACTGGTTTGCCCACTGCCTGCGCCGGAAACGACGGTCGCAATCCAGCAGCAACTGGAGCGTTTTCTATCGGTTTTGCTGCAACTGCCGGAAGTCGTACAGCACGCCTTCATCTTGAGCAAACTGGATGGTTTAAGTTACCCAGAGGTTGCCGAAGCGCTGGGCATTTCCAGCAAATCGGCGCAACGCTATGTGTTCAAAGCCTGGCAACATCTTATTCAGCATCTGGGGCATGATTTTTTGGGCGATAATCTGACCCGATAAGCAGGGCTCAACTGTCTTATTAGGTAAAGCGCAAACAAGACTGGCCAGATGAAATCCAAAACTTACAAACTCAGCGGTACGCCACAGGAACAAGCCGGATTTTGGGTGTTTACTCAACATTCGGAAGAGTGGACGACGGCTGCAGAACAGCAGCTACAAGCTTGGCTGGCAGAAAATGACAGCAACCGCTTTGAATACGAGCGCGCGCTCCAGCTTTGGCAACAGCTGGATCAACTAAAACCAGCCACTTTTCCGGCTCGGCAAGCGGCACAGGAAACTCGGGCAAAGCGCATCCAGCGTAAACAACGCATCCGCAAAGCGCAAACAACCGGATTGATGGGATTGCTGGTTTTGACCACGACTTTTGGTTTAAATGACTATCGGCTAACCGATTACTATGCCACCGCAGTCGGCGAACGCAAGTCGATTGATTTGGCCGATGGTTCGCAAATCACCCTGAATACCGATACCCAACTGTCGGTGAAAATGACCGGCAACCGCCGGGTGATTGGTCTGGAAAAAGGCGAGGTTTACGTGAGTGTGGCCCATGAAATAGACCGTCCTTTCGATGTGATAGCCGGCAATGGCCGCATTCATGATATTGGTACGCGCTTTAATGTCTATTCGGCCAACAACACAACGCAAGTCACCGTCGCCGAAGGTCAAGTACAGATCATTCCGGACAGCAAAATAACCGGAGCTCGCTGGCTGGATCATGTCATCAGCCGATCAGCATTTTGGCTGCACCTGAACAGCGCGCCGAAAAATGACGAAACCCCTGCATTGCTAGCAGGCCAGCAAATTAGCTACGACGACCAAGGCCAAGTCAATGCGCCGATTGCCACCAATGCCACCAACATCATTGCCTGGCGCAGTGGCCGGCTGGTATTTGAGATGGCGCCTTTGGAAACGGTCTTAAGCCAAGTCCAGCGTTATCACAAAATAAGCTTCCAATACAGCGGCGAAGCACTTAAACAAATTCGGGTATCGGCCACCTTCGAAATCGACAACCTGCCAAAAATACTGAATACTCTGCAGGCGGCACTGCCGATCAAAACTCAGCAGTTGCAAGGCGGCAAGATTGTGGTTTCTGCGAACCGAGGTTGACAGGCATACAAACCAGCCCTTTGTCCCAAGAGGCTGATTAGCCCATCATGTTTACAGCCAAGGATTAAGCGCTTCAATACCTGCGTTGCTGAAGTCTCGAACATTACGAGTAACCAATCGACAGCCATGCATTCGGGCAGTCGCGGCAATGATCGAGTCAAAGGCAGCTAGAGATTTCCCTTGTGCCTCTGCCTCAACCGTCATTTGCGCCCACACCTTTGCAACCCTAGTGTCAAATACCAGAATTCGATCTTCAAAACCGATCTCCAACTCTTGTAGCCATAGCGTAAGCTCAGATCGGCGCTTTGATTCTGGCAACCGGTTCACACCACGCTGCAATTCAGCCAAAGTCATCGCACTGATGCAAAGCTCGTGCGCTTTGCTAGCTTCAAACCACTGTAGGACTTTGGCATCGGGCTTACTCTTGACTAGCTCAGAGAGCGCACAAGTATCCAACATATATTTCACAAAGCCAGATCCCGAATCACTTCTGTGGATCGTTCCAACACTAAGGCCTCACCGCGTGGCGCATTGAGCAGGCAGTCCTTCAAACGCGGCAATTGACCGCTTAAGCGCCGATAATCGTCAACGGCCAAGATGACAACAGCCTCTTCACCGCGTCGAGTCACCAGTTGTGGGCCTTCTTTCAGGCTGAGCTCCACCACCTCGCTGAATCGGCTCTTCGCCTCTTGTAATTGCCAAGTATGCATCTATCTCTCCTGTCCAGTGATACCAGTTATGAGTATGAGCTTTATAAAATGGTGTGTCAAAACGCTAAACAACCATCAAAACATGTGTAGCCATAAACCGTTGCCTGGCTTCATTGGTCAACGCAAATAAAACTGTTGGTAACGATGAAAGACTTGCGTTGGTTGGCGTTCCTAAGCCGAACCATTAATCACGCATTGACTACAAATACCAAACAAAATTTTTTCAAAACTCCTAAGCCAAGCTGACCAGATTTTCGAAGCTGAGCTGTCTTACTTAGTGAGCCGGAATAAACGGCACAGACCTTTCAGCAATCAGAGGATCAAGAATGAAAAAATTCACATGGAAACCGCGTCGCAGCCTGCTGGCACTGGCAATCCTGTCTGCAACCGGCACAGCGCTTGCCGAACAGCAAACCCATCACCTGAGCATTGCCCCGCAAAGCATGAGTGATGCATTAAAAGCACTGGCAGCGGAAACCCACATCCAAATATTCAGCGATGGTGATGCGCTGAAAGGCAAGCAAACCAGCGGCATTCAAGGTGACTTTACCGCACGGGAAGCCTTGCAGAAATTACTGACCGGCACGGGCTTGACCTATACCTTTACGGCGGAGGATGCGGTGGCAGTTAAGGCCGCAGAAACAGGAAGCAATGCGACGACGACTTTGCCGGCGGTGACGGTTGCTGGGAAGGCGGTTTATGATTCGACTGAAAGCTATTTAGTCGGAAATTCCATTACTGCAACAAAGACCGATAAGCCCTTGATGGATACTCCCGTAAGCGTCCAAGTTGTTCCTCAGCAAGTATTAAGTGACCAACAGGCGACAATACTTGAAGACGCCACCAAAAATGTAAGTGGTGTTCAGCGTGTGTGGAACGGTGAAGCCAATGGGCAAGATTTCGTGATTCGCGGCTTTGGTACACGTTATACAAGATTTAGAAACGGGCAAAGAATTTCAAACTTCAATACTGATATGGCCAACGTAGAACAAGTTGAGGTTTTGAAAGGTTCTGCGGCGATGTTGTACGGTAGGGTTGAGCCCGGCGGTATGGTTAATGTTGTAACTAAAAAGCCACGGGATGAAGCTCACTATTCATTGCAACAGCAATTCGGTTCTTATGATTTTTACCGCACTGTTGCGGAGGCAACTGGCCCCCTGACTGGTGACAAGTCACTAACCTATCGTATGGATTTTGGCTATACCGATAGGAATTCTTTTCGTGACTTTGTTAGTCAAAATCAGATTTTTGTCGCACCGGCATTGCATTGGCAAGCCAGTGACAAAACCGAATTCAATTTAAGCCTTGAATACACGGATCGAAAACTACCTTATGACACAGGTATTCCTGCAATTGGCAATAGGGTAGCTAATGTTCCAATTAATACCAATTATGGGCAACCAGGATTTAAATTTAACGAAGACCCAAGTGACAGCACTTTATTAGATTTTAATTGGTCTCATTCATTTAATGATAACTGGAAGATACAAAATGGCTTTGTCGGCAACTGGGCTAATTTGCATTACCGTAAAGTCTTAGTGGCAGTTTTTCAGCCTTTATTAGAGCAAGGCACTGATCCGATGCAGGTAAGGCGGGGGTCTCAATTTACTGATGACTCACAAGAAACCTACCTTACCTATTTTAATTTGAACGGTAAATTTAAAACAGGCGAAGTAAATCATAACGTTTTATTGGGAGGTGATTATTATTCTGATGAAACAAGATCGGGTGGTTTTTTTGGATTCAGCGCTACAAATGCGCCTTTCGATAGCCCGTATAAAATGCCAGGAGATTTTGGCGGAGGAAGCTTTGCATTCTCCCGAGTTAATCTTTATAGCCCAAATTATCCAAATTTAGATTTCAACGCTTATGAAAATCAGCGAATCAATCATCCAAACAATTTCTTCGTTAGTCAAACATCTTGGTATGGCCTTTATTTCCAAGATCAAATTTCCTTATTTGATGACAAATTACAAATATTAGGAGGTGGTCGTTATGATTGGGCACATCTTGCCTCAGGATCATCTAATTCATATACAAATTCAGAGGATATAAATGGCAACTACAATGGCTACGTACCGAGCTTTAATATCATTGCATTGGCAAAGCAAAATGAGGGATTCTTTAGCCCGCGTGTAGGTGTTCTGTATCGCCCATGGACATGGCTATCTGTATTCGGTAATAGGACAGAAGGATTTGGAACAAATAATGGAAGGTCTGGAAATGGACAACCATTAAAGCCAGAAACTACCGAACAGTATGAGGCTGGGTTTAAAACAGAATGGTTTGATGGAAACTTAACAACAAGTACTGCTTATTTCCATATTGATAAAAAGAATGTACTGACACTTGTTAGTGATGGCGGAATTTACGACACAATTGGTGCGGCTCGTAGTCAAGGAATTGAGGTTGACATCGCAGGTCGTTTATCAGACGGACTTAGCCTTATTGCCAGTTATGCTTTCACGGATGCACGCATTACAGCCGACGGTGGGGCGCCCGGAAATAATATTGGAAAGCGTTTGCCTAATGTTGCGGAACATTCTGGAAGCGCTTGGTTAAAATATGCTTTTCAACAATCATCGTTAAAAGGCTTAAGTGTGGGTATTGGTAGCTATCTTGCTGGAACTCGTGAAGGAGATAATGCAAATAGCTATAAATTACCAGGATATGTGAGGGTAGATACCTTTGCAGGTTATACAACGAATATTGGCCCAACAAAACTAACTACGCAGCTTAATGTAAATAATATTTTTGATAAAAGATATTATTTTACCGGAGCACCTTATTATGCAAATCGTGCTTGGAATTTACCGGGTGAGCCAATCACAGTTATGGGGTCTGTAAAATTAGAATACTGACCGTGTACCGTTGAGGACAGTAGTTGTCGTGTTGGGGTTCGTTACCTCACCCCAACTTACGCCCTGGATAAGCGAAGCGCATCTGGAAAGTTTGGTGGATGCGCACGGCTTATCCACCCTACTGATCGCCCATCAGGAAGGGATCATTTTTGAATCACTGTTAGGTTGCCGGTGGCTTGCTAACCTACCGAATAGAGTCGCTCGGTGCTCACGAGCGTCAACGTACAGCTATAAATGCGGCAAAATTAGGCATGCCCAATGTTGAACGATCATTACCCACCCTTAACCGCCGCATATTTACGCCACCAAGCCGAGCTGCAGCAATTTCTGCTGCGCCAGGTCAATTGCCGGGAGGCGGCAGCCGACTTGCTGCAAGATACCTTTTTGCATATTGCCGAGTATGCTGGGCAGGATGCCATCGCCAATTGCCGGGCATTTCTGTACCGGGTGGCGGGCAATCTGGCTCTGGATTATCTGCGCAGCCAAGCCCGGCAACAGGCGCGGGACGGCGGGGCGCTGGACCAGGACTGGCAATGTCCCTGTCCTTTACCTGAGCGGATGGTGCAAGGCGAGCAGCAATGGTTGGCGGCCGAAAGTTGGCTGCGCGGCTTACCCGCGCTCAATCGGCAAATCTGGTGCTTGCGTCGGCTAGACGGCAAGCGCCATCAGCACATTGCCGCCGAATTACAGATCTCGGAGCGCCAGGTCGAGCGGGTGCTGTACCAAACCGGACGCATGTTGGCCGGCGCGAACTTGGATGATGCTTAACTTGAGGGGGGATAGCGGAAAGATTTAAGCAATGTTTGCGTTAGCCATTGAAGGATCGTCAACGCCGTCATTGGCATGGATTGCCGAAATCCAGCGCACTCGGTTGTCTCCGGGTCCCGCCAGTCCGCCGCGACGACATCAACGATTAACGCAAACACGGCTAAGATTTAAGCCGTCACGCCAGCTTTTTGATGCCGACAAACTTATTGCCCGCCCCCAACTCCATTTCAAAATGGCCCTGAATGCCGGTTTTGCTTAGATACCGCTGAATATTGCCCGCGGGAAAGACGATGCGCCGGCCGTCATCGGCAATCGTCACCACGGTTTTGGCGACGCCTTGATATACGGCCAGATATTGGTCGTAACTTAAATCAAGTTTGAAGCGAATGAATTGATTAGCCATAAAAAAGCCGCGCCGGTTTACCCGGCGCGGCAAGGGAGCGTTCTAACGCATGTTTTGCAAAGCGGCGATGCGCTCTTCCAAAGGAGGGTGGCTCATAAACAAACGTTGCACGCCACCGCCATTGATGCCAAATGCCGCCAATTCGCCAGGCAATTCGGCGGGCTCATGCGCACGCTGCAAGGCGCGCAACGCACCTATCATTTTTTGCCGGCCGGCCAAGTTGGCACCACCGGCGTCGGCGCGAAATTCGCGGTAACGCGAGAACCACATCACCAGCATGGACGCCAAAATCGACAAGGCAATTTGCGCCACCATTTGCGTCACATAGTAGGCCGGACCGTAACCACGTTCGGTTTTGAACACCACGCGATCCACCACATAGCCAATGATGGTTGCGAAGAAGTAGACAAAGGTATTCACCACCCCTTGCATCAAGGCCATGGTAATCATGTCACCATTGGCAACGTGACTGATCTCGTGACCGACCACCGCCTCCACTTCATCGGCACTCATGCTGCGCAGCAAACCGGTGCTGACGGCCACCAAGGCGTTGTCTCTGCTGGCGCCAGTAGCGAAGGCGTTGGCTTCCGGGGCATCGAAAATCCCCACTTCCGGCATTCCGATACCGGCTTGCCGGGCTTGGCGTTCAACCACGCTGATCAACCATTGCTCGGTTTGATTTTGCGGCTGCTCGATGACATGCACGCCCATCGCGCTTTTCGCAGACCATTTAGACATGAACAAGGAAACAATCGAACCGGTCATCCCAATCACTGCGGACATAGCCAGCAGGCCTTCGATGTTCAAGTTGACGCCCTGAGCATCGAGTGCGCCTTGTAAGCCAAATACACTAAATATGATGCTGATCGCAATCATAATGGCCACGTTAGTGGCCAAAAACAGCACTATTCTCATCATGGCGTAACTTTCCTGTGTTGTTATAAAGTGGGTTTAATCTGGGGAGCCCAAAGATTAAATTCAAGGCTATAGAGTGTTAACATCTGCCAAAGTTTACTTGAGGGACATAAAAATGAGAATTATAAAGTCGCTATTGATGCTGTTTGCCGCTACACAGCTATGTCTGGCAGCCACCCCCGAACAAGAGGCCGTGCTAAAACAATTACGTCTGCCGCCGGGTTTTAATATCAGAATATTCGCCGACGACGTTCCCAACGCCCGGCAAATGGCGCTGGGCGACAATGGCGTGGTCTATGTCGGTTCCCGGCAAGGCAGCGTCTATGCGGTACAGGATAAGGATGGCGACGGTGTTGCCGAACAAAAATATCTGATCATTCAACAGCTCAATCTACCCAATGGCGTGGCTTACAAAGACGGCACGTTATATGTCGCTGAAATTCACCGCATCATTCGTTTCGACGAGGTTGGCCAGCGTTTGGCCAGCCCGCCCAAAGCGGTCACAGTATTCGACCAGTTTCCCTCCGACCGCCACCATGGCTGGAAATATTTGCGCTTCGGACCCGACGGCAAGTTATACACCGCCGTCGGCGCGCCTTGTAACGTCTGCGACCCGGACAAACCGATTTACGGCTCGCTGATTCGCATGGACCCGGATGGCAGCGATATGGAAATCCTGGCGCGCGGCATTCGCAACACGGTAGGGTTCGATTGGGAAACCCGCAGCGGCCATCTGTTTTTCAATGATAACGGCCGCGATTATTTAGGCGACGACTTACCGCCCGACGAATTGAACGAATGGAATCAAAAAGGCGAGCATTTCGGCTTCCCGTATTGCCATGCCGGGACCATTCCAGACCCGGAATATATAGGCGACAAGCAATGCTATAAATTCAAGGCCCCGGCCTGGAAATATAAAGCCCACATCGCCCCGCTCGGCATGCGTTTTTATACCGGCAAACAATTTCCAGACACTTATTTCCGGCAGTTGTTCGTCGCCCAACATGGCTCTTGGAATCGCACCGTACCGCAAGGTTACCAGGTGAATGTGGTCAAATTCCGCGAAGGCCAAGCCTATAACGAACTACCCTTCATCAGCGGTTGGCTGACAGCGGAAGGTCAGGTACTAGGGCGGCCGAACGACATTATTCAAATGCCGGACGGCAGCTTGTTGATCAGCGACGACAGCCTGGGGGTCATCTACCGGGTAACCTACGGCCGATGAACGACAAACAATTTCAAATACTGGATACGCAGGTTGTTTATGAAGGCTTTTTCCGGCTAGAACAATACATCCTGAAACACACGCTGTTCAACGGCGGTTGGAGCCCCCCTTTAAAGCGGGAATTGTTCCGCCGCGGCAATTGCGTGGCCGTGCTGCTGTATGATCCGAACCGCGACGAAGTGGTGTTGATAGAGCAATTCCGCGTCGGCGCGGTCCTGCAACCGGAACGGGCGTGGCAGCTGGAAATTGTGGCCGGCGCCATTGAAGAAGGTGAAACCGCTGAAGAAGTCGCTTATCGCGAAGCCCGCGAGGAAGCCGGCTGCGAGATAGAAGAACTCATCGAAATAAAACAATTCTTCACCACGCCCGGCGGCTCATCGGAGTGGATTACCCTGTTCTGCGGCCGAGTCGATAGCAGCAAAGTGGGAGGCATTCACGGCCTGGCCGAGGAAGATGAAGACATCCGCGTCACAGCCGTCAAATTCGACGAGGCATTTCAAATGCTGGAAGACGGCAAGATCGAATCCGGCATCCCCATCCTTGCCATCCAATGGCTGTATATTCATCGTGAGCAATTACGCAACCAGTGGTTGGCCTGACTTAATTCGCCCGCGGTAACTGCCACAGTGAACCGGGCTCTAGCCCGCAAAACACAGCGGTCGGGCAAGCTTTCGCCCGCGTCCACTGGCAAGGCCAACAGGAGATACGCCTAGGTTTTGCCGGCTATCGCGTTTGTAATGTACCCGCCCTATCCAGCCATTTGCCGGCTTTTTCATTCAGCCAGGCTTGGGCAAACTCGTCTTTTTTAATCAGCATATCCAAAAATGCGCTGGACACGCTGGCGATGGCCGCCACTTGTTTATAACCCAAGTTAGGATCGCGGCGCTCCGTTTTGCCGAATAAGCCGCCTGCACCACCACTCATGCCGCGCCGCCCGCCGCCACTGTGTCCGCCCGGACCGCCGCCGGAATCCATGCCGAAGTCGCCGCGCCGCACCCCGCTCAAGCCAAACCGCCCGCCCAACTCATTACCTGACAGCAAACGATGCCCTGCGCCGCGCAATAACAATAGATATTTGCCGCCGGCCGGAGCCTGTTCCCAAACCGCCGTACGCACGGCGGCGGAACTGATGGCGTAAGGATCGTTATCTTCGCTGCCGGTAATCGTCAGCATCGGCAGACGCAAAGCCTGAAACCGGCTGCGCACGTTGCCTTCCGCCAAATCCACCGACGGACTCAACACCATCGCCGCCACCGGCTTGAGTTGCTCCCCGCGCGGCAAACCGCTACCAAAATTCTCGCCCAAGGCTGCCGTCACGGTTTGCGCACCCAGGTCGTAGCCCGCCAGTATCACCTTGCTGAAATCGCCAGACGCATACAAAGGTTGCCTTAAGCCGGCGCGCGTTTGCAGTTGCGCATAGGCCCAAAATAGTTGCGCCAAGCGGGTTTTCAGATTCTCCATGCCAAAGTATTGATGACCGACATAACGCAATTCGCTTTCCCTAGCCGTCCGCGATTGCCGACGCGGCTTTTCACCAAACCAACCGCCATCAGCCGGCTCGGGTCGCAACGCCATATTTTCATCAGCCAGCTCCGCATTTTCGTCGTCCGGAATCTCCTCCGGGTCATCGAAGCGCCGCTCCGCCTCCAAGGCCTTCAAGGCTTGGCTGACCGGCACCGGCTGCATGCTAAACACCAGGTAGCCGGCCTTGGCCCAGGTTTCCCGCCACAAACGCCCGGCTTTAGCATCTTCGCCCAAGCTGGGCAGATAAATAATCAACGGATAGCTTCCCGGCGCACTCGGCCCGACCAGCTCTACTTCCAGTTCCGTTTGCTGATAAATCCAGACATCGTGCGTAACATCCACCGGAAAATTCCGCGCGGTTTTGTAGCCGCCATTGCTCAATATTTCACTCAATTTTTCTTGCTGATCTTCCTGACTGGGCAGCGGCGGCCTGGAGGAACAAGCCGCTAACAGCATGAGCGCACAGGCCAACAGCAATCGGTACGCTTTATGGCTAATCCAGCCCTCAAATCCCGTTAGCCTTAATGCCCTTGAAGGTACGGAGTTTATCGAAGGACGCCGCCTGGGCTTGGACGCATCCGGCCGGAACGGCATACCCGTGATAAACAGGGCCGGATTCATAAAAAACTTATTAGCTTGGGACATGACTTTGCAACTCCGGCAAAAAATCGGCGACAGGTTCGAGAGCGGCATTATCGCCGACAGCGGTATCAAGCGGCGCAGGTAAATTGTAAAAATGGGTAAACCCGTCTCAGCCGGCTAAAGATGCGGATCGCGCTGCAAAACGTCCAAGGCTTGATCGAAAGCAAACACCTCGACATGCCGCAGCAACGATGCGACACCCTCGTCGCCAAAAGCTTGCCGTAATTGCTCCCGATGGTTTTGTACATAAACTTGCGATTGAATATTGCCCTCCTCCAGTAATATCCGCAGGCCTTCGACCACCGCACGTAGCGCTTCCTCGGAATAGATGGGTGGCGAAATGTCTTGAAGCGCAGGTTCAGCAGGCAACACATCGAGAATCTGCGCAATAAACCAGGCGAGTTGCTCCGTCAATTGTTTGAGCGGAATTTGCAAGGACTCGGCCGCTAAGGCCGCGCGCTGTTTTAACGTGATCTCAATACCCTCGGCGGTCTCCCGGATGTGGGTTATTCCCAAGGTTGCGGCACTGCTTTTTAAGGAATGCGCGGCTCTTTGTGCGGACTCCCCATCGCCCACCGCCAATAAATGCCGGATATTGTCGGCTTCGGCCGCATGCCGCTGCGCGAAATGGCGTAACTGGCGCAAATAAAACGGCAGTTTGTTTTGCAGATTGTGTAAACCGGCCTGCAAATCCAGGCCCGGAATGTTCGCCAAACGCTCGAGCAGCGCTGCGTTGCCGTCGTTTTGCTCATCCGGGGTTTTATGAACGCGGGCGGTCTGGCTGGGCGGCAAAGGCGGCATCCAGCGTAACATCACGTCGTACAGCACCTCCGGATTCACCGGTTTGGGAATATGGTCATTCATCCCAGCGCTCAGACAGGCGCGCCGATCTTCGTCGAAGGCATTGGCGGTCATGGCCAATATCGGCGTCTTTTCCCGCCCCGGCATACGCCTGATCGCCAAACTGGCGGCCATACCATCCATCTCCGGCATTTGCACGTCCAGCAGAATCAGGTCGTAGGCCTGTTTGGCGGCCATATCGCAAGCGATCCGGCCGTTTTCGGCCAAATCGACTACCAAACCGGCGTCTTGCAACAACTCCAACGCCACTTCCTGATTGATCAGATTGTCTTCGGCCAATAACACCCGTCGGCCTTTTAGGCGGGATAAATCCGGATGCCGCGCATCCGCGGGCGCTTTTTGCCGCCATCCCGACAGCACGCCGGCAATCGTATCGTGTAAGGCCGACAGCGTCACCGGTTTGGCAAGATGCCCCACAATCCCGACGCTGTGCAAGTCCTCGGCGCTGCCGTCGTAACTATAGGCGGTCACCAAGACAATTTTCGGTAAGGCCTCGCCGAGTATTTCGCCCATCCGGCGCGCGGTTTGAATGCCGTCCACCCCCGGCATCATCCAGTCCATCAGCACCAGATCGAACGGTGCATCGGCTTGCCGGGCATCGACAACCTGTTGCACGGCCGCCAAACCGGAATCGGCGACGCTCACCCGCGCCTCGAACCGCGTCAGCATGTGGGCGATGGCTTCGCGGGCCTCTGCCACATCGTCTACCACCAATACTTTTAAACCTTTACGAATATCCGGCTTAGGTAATTGCAGCGCAGAACCCACGGCATACTCGAACGGCAATTCCAGCCAAAACGTACTGCCCTGCCCCAAGTTGCTCTGCACACCCACCGTGCCGCCCATCATTTCGATCAGACGCTTACTGATGGCTAGGCCTAAACCTGTGCCGCCGAAACGCCGCGACGTGGTGGAATCGGCTTGTTCGAAGGCTTGAAACAAACGGCTGCATTGCTCGGCATTCATGCCGATGCCGGTGTCGCTGATTTCGAATCGAGCCACAATCCCCACCGGATTTTTGGCTAGCAATTTAGCCCGAAACACGATGTGTCCGGCGTCGGTAAACTTGACGGCATTACTGGCAAAATTGAGCAAAATTTGTCCCAGCCGCAGCGCATCGCCCCGCAACACCGCCGGTAGCGCCGGGTCGATACGGTTAATCACTTCCAAACCTTTCTCGGCGGCGCGGTCGCAAATCAGGTCGTTCAAACTTTTGAAAACCTGGTCAAGATCGAAATCGCCGATGTCCAACACCAATTTGCCGGCTTCGATCTTGGAGAAATCCAGAATGTCGTTGATGATGCCCAGCAAATGCTGGGCAGCGACCGAAATTTTCGCCAGCTGTTCACGTTGCTTGGCATCCAGCGTGGTGTTTTGCAGCAAATGCGTCAAACCAATAATCGCGTTCATCGGCGTGCGGATTTCGTGGCTCATATTCGCCAAAAATGCACTTTTCGACACATTGGCCACTTCCGCCGCTTGCATCGCATCGGCCAATTGTTCGGTGCGCTCAACCACCAATTCTTCCAGATGCTCGCGATAGCTCTCCAACTCTAGAAGCATCTGCTTCTTCTCGCTGATGTCGTCCTTGATCGCCATGTAATGGCTAATCCGCCCGTCTTGCTGGCGAATCGGCGCCACGATAGCCGATTCCACAAACTCGCGGCCATCCTTGCGCTTATTGATAAACTCGCCCTGCCAGGACCGGCCGTGCGTCAAATTATCCCAAAGCACCGCAAAATACTCCGGCTTGGTCTTGCCCGATTTAAACAGACTGGCTTTTTGGCCCAACAGCTCGGAGCGCGTGTAGCCGGTGGTCTGGATCACGGCTTCGTTGACGTATTCGATGCGCGCATCCAGGTCGGTAATAACGATGCTCTCCGGGCTTTGCTCGACTACCAGGGATAATTTACGCAGCGTCTCCTCCGCACGCTTACGCTCGGTGATGTCCATCAACGTTGCCAGTAAATTGTCGCCTATCGTCACCCCGGAGATGATGGCGGTGCGCACGTCGCCGTTTTTACAGGTCACTTGATATTCGTGAGATTCTATCGGTGCCTGCTGCTCGGCCGCGCGCTGCTGCAAATTCTGCCAAGTGTCGAAAACCGTTTGCCGGTAAACCGGATCGGGATACGCATGCTGCCACCAATCCTCGACGGTTGGGATGTCGGACAAGGTATAACCAAAAGTCCGGGCAATAGACTGGTTCAAAGCCAGCATCGTACCGTCGGCGGCGACCAGCGCCATCGGCACCGGTGCCACATCGAACAATTTACGGAAATTAGCTTCGCTTTCCCGCAGCGCCGCCTTGATACGCTTACGCTCAGTGATGTCGCGGACGATCTTCGACGCGCCGATGACCTTGCCGTCGCCATCTTTGATCGCCGAAATCGTCGAAGCGACCTCGATCCGGCTGCCGTCTTTACGCACCCGCTGCGTTTCGTAATTGCTGATCCGCTCGCCGTTTAAAATCCGCTGGAGCAATTCGGCTTCCGTGATCACCAGTTCGGCGGGAAACAGCAGCGTGATCGGCTGACCAATAATTTCAACAGCGCTGTAACCGAAGATACGTTCGGCCGCGGGGTTCCAACTGGTAACGATTCCGTCCAAATTTTTGCCGATAATCGCATCGTCGGAAGAATTGACCAGCGCCGCCAACTGGGTACGTTCCGCCACCAAGCCCTGCTCAAGCAATACGTTCGCCGCTTTCAGGGCCTGCTCGACCCGCTCACGTTCGGCGACTTCCTGCTGCAACTGGGCGTTGGCCTCGCGTAACTGCGCCGGGCTGGGCAATTGCAGCGCTTTGGGAATCAGCGGTATCAGCACCCCCACCGTTATCACCGAGACTATCGCCGTCACCACTTTGGCAAAAGCATCTAGTCCGTAAAGTGGTTCCCAAATCACCACGACATCCATCAGGTGAGTCGTACCGCAGGCCAGAATAAACACCACAAACAGCCACAACACCCGGACATACGGAAAATCCTGCCGATGCCGCGCGAAATAACCCAAGGCAACCGGCAGCAAAAAGTAAGACAGAAATATCAAGCCATCGCTGATCACAAAGGTCCACAACAAACCCGGCGACCAGCTCAGGCAATAGCCATGCGGCATAAAATTATTGTCGGTCAGAAACTTTAGAATGTCATTCATGGCAGGAAGATCGGTAATAGTGATTTGCACGATTTAGGGAACTTGAACGACATACCGTCGCCCCGTATCCGTTAGCTAACGCATAACCCGCATTTGGATTCTCTAAATCCGATACAACTAAACATAGCAGCTAGCCCAAACAGCGTAAGGTTTAGCCACTTTTTATGTGGAATTAAATGCTGGCAGCAGGTAGATGGTTGGGGGGAGAGGTGGTGCCGAAAAATTGAACACTTGGTTAAGTGAAAAACCCTGCTACTTTTGATCGTCCGTAAGGACAAAGCAATGGAGCTGAAGATGTCCAAAAAACCGAGAAGAAAACATTCACCGGCCTTCAAGGCCAAAGTTGTGCTGGCGACCTTGGCTGGCGATAAAACCTTGGCCCAATTGACCCAGGAATTCGAGATTCATCAAAACCAGATTGTCGATTGGAAGAAACAGCTAAGCGAGCAGTCTGCCGAGGTGTTTGGGAAACCTCGGCAGCCCGAATCACCCCCATCGATCTTCAAGCCCTACACGCGAAAATCGGCCAACTGACATTGGAGAACGATTTTTTACTTGTGCCCTTTGGGTAGAGGGCGCGCTCAACAAGGCGGGATTGCTGATACCCAAGGGGCACAAGGCGCAAAGCGATGATAGACCGTCAATCCAAACTACCGATTGGTCGGCAGGCCAAGCTATTAGGCATCAGTCGCGGCAGTGTGTACTACCTGCCCAAGCCGGTTTCGGAGCGCGATTTAGACATCATGCGCCGACTCGACGAACTGCACCTGAAGCACCCGTTCACTTGTGCCCTCGGGTATGGGCGCACGCCAGTGACGGGATCAGCTCAATCTGCAAGGCATCCCCATTGGCCGCAAGCGGGTGAAAACCTTGATGACGAAAATGGGCATCGAAGCGGTGTACTGCAAGCCCAATACCAGTAAGAAGATGCCAGGTCACGAAATTCATCCCTACTTGCTGCGCGGCATGACCATCAACCGTGCCAATCAAGTCTGGGCGCTGGATACGACCTACATTCCGCTGGCCAAAGGCTTCGCTTATTTAACGGCGGTCGTTGACTGGGCCACTCGCAAAGTCCTGGCCACCAAGGTCGCGATCACCCTGGAAGCTTGTCATGCGGTTGATGTGTTGGAGCAGGCTTTCAAACGCTACGGCAGGCCGGACATCGTCAACACCGACCAAGGCAGCCAGTTTACCGCCAAGGCGTTTGTCGATGCCGTGAAAGGCCAGGGCTGCCAGTTAAGCATGGACGGTCGCGGCGCCTGGCGGGATAATGTCTTTGTCGAGCGGCTATGGCGATCCGTCAAGTACGATCGGGTTTACCTGCATGCTTACGATTCCGTTGGTCAAACCCGCGCCTCAATCCTGGATTATTGAGTGGTACAGCTACGAACGACCACATTCCAGTCTGAAAAGCAAAACGCCGCATCAGGCGTATAACGATGGGTTGCCAACCCTCAAGTTGGTCGCCTAAACCACGGCAGGGATTTCACTTTAAATTCCGGATTTGCTGTTCAAACAGATGGGGCCACTTCTCTCAAATAACAAGACAAAGCGGCTAGCAATGGATTCGGGGTTTTGTTTCCCCGAGCGGGCATTCGGTATCGATCGCGGAGCGAGAAAAAAGCTTCAATCTGATCCAGCATTAATAAGCTCTCAAACATTCAATCCACCGATAGATACGCATAAAGTTCGCACGATTCTCGCTTATGAATTGTTACTCAACTGCTTTCCAGCACGCTTTTTAGGTGGCGCATCGGCTTTAGTGGCAACAATGCGAGCCAATAATTCAATGGCCGGTTCGTCGTTGGGGTCTTGCGGGACCAGTTCGCCGCGAAAGGCTTTGGCTAACAGGGCCGGGATGAGTTTTTCGACTTGGGCACGGGCGGCGTGGTAGCGGGCTTCCAGACGGTCGGCGTAGGCGAACAGGGATTCTACGCGGCGTACGATTTCGGTTTGTTCATTAAATGGAGGATACGGAAGCGGGAGCGTTTTAATCCGCATCAATGCCAATTTGCCTTGGGCTCCGGATTTTATTTCCTTTTGAATAATATCCTGTAGTAGCTGGCTTCGTAACCAAAAAGCCAGAAATTGACTGGAAACTACTTTTTTGAAATCACAAAGTTTTGCCGCATTCTCGGTCAAATTTGCCCCATCATAACTTGGAGGAATGACGCCTGCGTCACCGATGCAGGCACCAACAATCGTTATATAAACATCACCACACTTAACGATGTATCGCGCGATTTGTGATTGAACATCTGCCTCCAAATAGAGCTGTTCATCTGGAATAACAGTGCCATCCTTTAATTGACCGGCGCGGATATATGGGAAACCGGTATTCCTAGATACTAGTAATTTCCCTTTCGGAAGACGTTTTCCACCCTTGACTTCTGCAACGTCACTTATTGTTAATAAATCCCAGCAATCGGGTAGTTCCCAGCCTAAATCAGTATCCGAATATTCAGAGCTTTTTCTAAATTCTGCGGTCAGCTTACCTGTTACGGCATCAACCAAAACCGATTGCCGAAAACGCTTGATGATGGCGGGAATGCGGTCGAGGCGGTCGCGGCAGGCATCTACCTGAGCCAGCACCGCATCGAGTTTGTCGGCGATGCGTTTTTGTTCGTTTGCTGGCGCAAGAATAAGCGGAAGCTTGGCCGCAACGCTGCCCGAAATTTCCTTGAAAGTTGTTCCTGTTGCCATTGCTTCGGCAATCGGCTTGATAAAACGTAGATAGTGATAAATGTAGTGGTTGTTTACCCCCCTCAGGCAAAACGAAACTTTTAAAGCCTTGGTTCGTTGAAATTTCATTTTCTGCGATTGCCAAATATCCAATTGGAGCTCGACTTGAGAAAAGAACGCTACCAGCTGGCATTTTGACAGTAGAGCAATTTAAGAAGCCCTTCTCTGTTAGATTTCTTGCGCCGTGGGAAATGTACTGATTTCGATAACCACTTAGGTCAGCGGGTGTGATCCACGGCAAACCAGTATCCGAACCGCAAAAATTTGTGTGGTCTTTAGAAGGCGGCGTTCCGCCAGCAACGACTTTGGCGATATCGCCTATTTCGCAGGTTGTCCACGTTTCCGGCAGCCTGCTCATGTTGGCTCCTTGCCGTTGTCGGTATTATTTGGATGAATCCCCCCTGGCCCCCCTTTTTCAAAGGGGGGAACTGGGTTGGGCTGGCCGGGGGCATCTCTCCCATTTTCAAAAGGGGAGATCGAGTTGGATTTGTCAGGGGTATCTCTTCCTCTTTCAAAAGTGAGATTTTGGGTGGCTGCGTCGGGGGTAATGCTCCTTTTTTCCATGGAGGGATTTTGGACGGCGGTGTCGGGGACTACGCTCCCATTTTCAAAGGGAGGAACTGAAGTGACTGGGCCGGGGTTAACCCCCCCTTTGAAAAAGGGGGGCCGGGGGGGATTTGTCTAATTACCTCCAACACCGCCTCCGTTTCCAACAACACCTGCCGGTTATCGAACCGCAGCACCCGCAAGCCCAAGCTTTGTAAATAGACGTCGCGCTGTTGATCGGCTGCTTGGTGCTCAGCCTCAAAGTGCTGACTGCCATCAAGTTCAACCACCAAACCAGCCGCCGCACAGTAAAAATCGACAATGTAAGAGCCGAGCGGCTTTTGCCGGTAAAACTGCCAGCCGTTGATTTGCTTGCGGCGCAGGCGTTGCCAGAGCTTTTGTTCGGCATCGGTCATGTCGCCGCGCAGTTTGCGGGCGTTGGTTTTCAGACCTTGTTCATACGGCAGGATCAAAGCGCTTCCTCCATACCCAACTGCTCCAAAATCCCCCGCAACTCTTCCATCGCTGCATCCAGCTCGCTCATCGCCTCCTGAGCTAGTTCCACCGGTTCCGGCAAGTCTTGGGCTTCGGTGGCGTTGTCGTCTTTCAGCCAGCTGATGTCCAGACTGTCGCCGCGTTCGGCGATTTGTTCGCGGGTAAATTTGCGGAAACGGCCGGTTTCGCCCTGATCGATGCGATTGGCTAAACTGGCGGAACTGCCGGATGGGTCGTTGCCAAACGCCGCTTCGAATTCGGCAAAATGCTGTTCGGTCAATTGGGTGCGTTTGCCGAATTGCGGCATGTTGGCGCGCAGGTCGTAAATCCAGGTTTCCTGAGTATTACCTTTGTCGTTGTCGCCACGACTGAAGAACAGCACATTGGTTTTGACGCCCTGAGCGTAAAAGATGCCGGTGGGCAGGCGCAGGATGGTGTGTAGGTTGCATTTGTCCAGCAGGTCGCGGCGAATCTCGGTACCGACGTTGGATTCAAACAGCACGTTATCGGGCAATACCACCGCCGCGCGGCCACCCGGTTGCAAGCCGCGATAGATATGCTGCAGAAAGCAGAACTGTTTGTTGCTGGTGGGATAAGTAAAGTCGTCGCGGCTGGGCAAGCCACCGCCTTTTTTGGTACCGAACGGTGGATTGGTCAGGATCAGCGAGGCTTTGGGCAAGGCTTGGCCTTCCGGGCTGAGGGTGTCGCCGTAACGAATGCCACCGTCGATGCCGTGCAGCATCAGGTTCATCAAGGCCAGACGGTGGGTATCCTGCACGTGCTCCATGCCGAAAAAGGTGCTGTTGCGGTATTTGCGTTGCTGGCTGTCGGTCAGTGCGTCAAAGTCGTTGTGAGTGCGTAAATAATGATTGGCGGCAATCAGGAAGCCGCCGGTGCCGGCAGCCGGGTCTTGAATAATGTCGGTGAGCGTGGGTTGCATGACCCGCACCATGCTGTTGATCAAAGCGCGGGGGGTGAAGTATTGACCAGCACCGGACTTTTTCTCGTTGGCGTTTTTCTCCAGCAAGCCTTCGTACAAGTCGCCCAAATCTTCGCGATGTACGCTGTACCAATCCAGTTTGTCGATTTCCGCGACCAGTGAGGACAAGGTGGCCGGTTTTTTGATGAAGCTGCTGGCATTGGCGAATATCTCTTGAACCAGGCTGGAACCGTGGGTGCCCAAGTGAATCAGCAGGATTTTAGCGGTCTGGAGCCGCTCGGCTTTCTAGGTCAGACCAGCGATAGCCTTTCGGCAATTGCTCTTCGCTGCCGGTTTCCATCGCCATTTTCAGAAACAGCAGATAGGTCAGCTCGGTGACGTATTGGTGGTAGGTGACGCCGTCATCCTTGAGGATGTTGCACAGGTTCCAGAGTTTGCCGACGATGTCGTTGGTTGTCATGAAGTAAGGGTCTGTAAAAATTGTTCTGCGGTGAGAATCGGGCAAGTAAAGCTGGTTGCCAGGCAGAGTAAATCCTGGTCGCCGGTAATCAAGACGTGGGCCTCGCCTGCTAATGCCAACTGCAGGAATGGCACGTCAAACTTGTCGCGGCATTCCGGTGTGACCGGTGGCGGTTCCGGAATGACGATGGTTTGGCAATACGGCAAGTAATCGGCGAGCAGTTCTTGCTGATCGTCGGCACTGAGTTTGAATTTGGGATATTGCAATACCCGAATCAATTCCGCTGCCGTGGTTTTGGAGACCAAAGGCTGAATCTGCTGGTTTTGCCAGGCCCGTCGTAATGGCGTGACACGGCCTTGAGCAAACACCAGGGCCGACAGCACCAGATTGGTGTCGATGACGACGCGCGGCGCGTCTGAAGGCTTGCTCATGATTCCTTCTGTCTCGCCCAAGCAAGCGCATCATTGATGTCGGATTCCTGAAGATTCAATTCTGCCAGTTTAGCGCGCACGGCATCGCCACGTTGAATACGCACCGGGGTGAGGATGATCTGGCCGTTGCGGGTTTCCACGTCAAAGTATTCTGGGGCACCAACGGCGGCGGTAATGCTTTTCGGCAGTGTGAGTTGGTTTTTTGATGTCATTTTGGCGAGCATGGCAATCACCGAATCTTGAAGTAAGGAAACCTTACTTTATGCTTTTGACTAGGATTTTTCAAGCCGCGCCCGATTGCCAGAGCGAGTCGTTGAATGCTTCTAAAACGTGCTGCAATTCACCGTTGAATAGCTTATCGAGTCGATTGAAACCGCCACCTTCGCGTTTGAACACCAGATCGGGATCGTCCAGTGCTTCTCTATCGACCAATAGATTGGCTTTGGTTTGGGCGGCGATGCGCTTTAGCCAGTCGCGTTGCGGGGTACTCCAGGCTTTTTGGGCTAGGATGGTTTGCAGAGCATGATCGACACGTTCGCTATACGGTAACAAGGCATCGCCAATCGCCGCTTGGCGAATGTAGCCGACGATACGAGCGGCAATGTCTTGATTAGTCATTTCCCGCCAAGCGGTATCCAGATGGGTTTCGCTGAAACCGGCTTTATCCAGTTCCAGTAGCAGTTCGCGCAGTTGTTTGCGGGTGAGCTCGCGCGGACGGGTCAAGACCGTGGTCAAGGCCGGAATGTCGTTGCTGTGGCTTTGGATAAAGGCTCGAAATTCATTCAGATAATCTTCCGGCTTTTGGGCTTTACCGTAGCCGCGCTCGACCTTTTTGAGCTGGTCTTCATGATCGGAGACGAAGATCGGCGGTGCGGAGCCTGTGCTTTTGCGATCCAGAATTTCGCCCAGATCGGGATTTTGGGTAAACCAGGTGGCAACGTCGGTTAATGGCATGGCTCGCAGTTTTTTGATGAACGCATCGGGCGTCATGCCGGAGCGGGTTTCAAAGTCTTGCGCCGATTGCTCCGACAGATGGCGTTTTTTGCGTTGCAGCTTGGCAATGAACTGATCGCGTACCAAACTGCGAGCGTCATCATCGCTGACCGACACCAGTTCTTCAGCCAATTGGCTGAAGCTGATTTTGGGATCGACTACCACCGGCCGCATCGCAGTCATGTTTTGGATGGCATCGAAGATTTGCACAGCATCGAAGACACGGAAGGCTTCTTTGCCAATGGCATCGCAAAGCCGCGTGGCACGGCCCAACATTTGATCGAACAAGATACGGCTGTTGACCCGACGCAGGAACACCAGATTGCAGATTTCCGGGACATCGACCCCTGTCGTCAGTAAATCGACCGTGACCGCGACATTGGGCAGGCGCTCGTTTTTATAACGGCGGATTTGTTGCAAGGGTTTGTCGGCGGCGCCGGTGATTTTGATCACGGCGTCATCCTCGACGCTACCGTATTCAGCGGCGAAGGCCTTTTTCAATAAATCGACCACCAGATCGGCGTGGGCATCGTTGACGCAGAAGATCAAGGTTTTCTGGCGTGAGGCGGGGTCGAGTTCTTTGGCCAGATATTCACAGACCACACGATTAAACGATTCAGTAATGACCTTGCGATTGAAGTCTTCGACATCGACTTTGATTTCGTCAGGGGCTTTGCATAAGTCAATCTGGTTGCGGCGTGGATCGTAGACTTTGAGTTCTTCGCCCACTTTCCAGGCAATGCCGTTGGTAGAAAGCTCGGTATGAATTTGAATCGGTGGTTCGTAATCCACCAGATAACCGTCGATCACGGCTTCCCGATAGCTGTAGGTATAAATCGGCGCACCGAAGATTTGTGAGGTGTGCAAAGCCGGCGTGGCGGTCAGGCCGATTTTGTAAGCATCGAAGTAATCCAATACCCGGCGATATTTGGAAATGTAATCGTCATAACCACGGAAGGTCATTTCGGTATCGGACAGCTCGCGGTCCAGCAAATAGCCGCGATGGCATTCATCGACCACGATGCAATCGTATTGATCAACTGCTGGCGATGTGGCGTTTTCGGCAGCGAACAACAAGCGTTGCACCATGCCCTGAATCGTGGCGATATGTACAGCGGTATCGCTATCCGGGGTTTGCTCTTCCAATTCTTTGATGCCGAAGGTGTCTGCAAAGGTTTGCAGATTTTCCATGCGGGTGTCTTTGAAGGCATTGGCGGCTTGTTCTCCCAACGCTGAGCGATCGACCAAAAACAGAATGCGCTTGAATCGCTGCGCCTTGAGTAAGCGATAGATCAAGGCAATGCAGGTTTTGGTCTTGCCAGTGCCGGTCGCCATAGCGAGCAGCATTTCGCGTTGACCGCCAGCGATGGTCTGTTCGGTGGCGAGAATGGCATCTTGTTGGTAGTAGCGTAATTCAAAACCATAGTTGAACGGCGTATTGGCCAGTTTTTCGTGGGCCTTAACTTCGTCGCGTTTGATCAGTTCTTTCAATCCGTCCGGCGTGTACCAACCATCGAGTGCATGGCTGAGATTATCGGCAAGACGCAAGTCGCAGAACCACACGCCACTTTTGGTCGCCAGTTGCCGAAGTTAGGGGCGGCCATTAGCGGAAAAGGCAAATGGAATGCGGTAGCTATGGTCATTGCCCCAGTTTTGTTCCGGCAGAGTGGTTTCTGTGCTGGGTTTGAAGGTTCTACTGTAACGTTTGGCTTGTTGCAAGGCGCCTGAAACATCGACGTATACTTACCGATCCCGCCGTTATCATATCTTATAGCTCCGGCCCATAACTGTTTTAACCGTTTGTGTTGAGCGCTTCGGCTGCGCTCAAGACGAACGGATATCGAAACTTCACAAAGCCGTATCGATAGTATAGAGGCATCGCTTGAGCCCCCATTCAATACTGATTCAATGCCATGGAAAACGCGACATCAACACACCGACAAAAAAAACCATCGCCACCGGAACATTCGGTGCTTTTACCGATGATGCAGTTGATCTGGCGGCCGCTGGCGACGCTGGCCGGAATTCATAAGCAATACGGCGAGCTGGTGTTGGGACGGCTGTTCGGCAGAAAAATTCTGTTCGTCTGCGACCCGGAATATATAGAGCAGATTTTCAATCTGGAGGGCAAAGGCCAGTTGAACCGAAATTTTCTTTATAGTGCCAAGAAATCGCTGTTCGGGAACGGCTTGGTCAATAGCGAAAGCCAGGTTTGGAGTAAACAGCGCCGCTTGATGCAACCGCTGTTCACCAAGGACACGGTTAAAAACTATGAGTTGATCATGGTCGAAGAAGCGGCGGCGATGGCGGAAGAGTTGAAAAAGGCGGCGTCCGGCCAAGTTGATTTAAGCACGGAAATAAAGCAGCTGATTCAGCGGATTTTTATCCGCATCCTGCTGGGCAAGTCCGTGGATCAGTTGAGCAACGGCGCGGAGCTGATCAAGGTGATTGAAATCATCTGTCAGGAGTTGCCGGTACAGTTGGGCAGCGAAATTGTGCTTGGCCGCCGTTTGAAACGCTTCATCCCGCTAAAATCCAAGCGTTATCTCGCCGCCGTGAACTATCTGCAAACCTTTATCGGTGCGGAAATTGCGCAGACGCGGACGAATCCGGGACAAAGTCTGATATCGCAGTTAATGCAAGCCAGCGACCGCAGTACCGGTTACACGATGCCCGACAATTTGCTGCAAGACGAAGCCGTCAATCTGTTTTTCGCCGGCCAGGAAACCACCATCAATACCTTGGTATGGTTTTTTTATTTAACCGGCAGGCACCCGGAGGTGCGCAACAAGATCGCCGCCGAAATCCGCGACTTGCCGACCGAAACCTTAAGCTCCGCGCACTTGGGTCAGCTGAGTTATACCAAGGCTGCATTGTACGAAACCCTGCGCCTGTATCCGCCCACATCGGCGCTGTCCACGTAAACCGTTCAGGACATAGAGCTGGGCGATTACGCGATTCCCGCCGGCACCATCGTGTTATTGAGCATGCACACCACCCACCATAGCGCCCGGCTTTGGGACAGCCCGGACGCTTTTAATCCCGACAGATTTCTGGAAACCGCGACGCCCGGCGGACACAAATACGCCTTTTTTCCGTTCGGCGGCGGTTTGCATAATTGCATAGGGCGTCATTTTGCCGAGCTGGAAATGCTGTTGGTCATAGCCAGTTTTTTCAAGGCATTTACGTTCGAAACCGACATAACCGTCAAAGAAGCCTTCAGCGTTACGTTGAAACCGGACCGTCCGGTTGTTGGCAGAGTGGAACCAATTGGTTAAGCTTACGGTCTGCGCTGACGGTTATAGCTAGTCGGCGCCGCACTGGCCGACTAGACGGCCTTTTTACGTAACAGGGAGCGTCATGAAACAGACCATTAGTTTTGTCACACTAGGCGTAGCCGATTTGGCTAGAAGCCGACGTTTTTATAAGGCGCTGGGTTGGCAAGAATCCTCCGGCAGCCAGCAGGAAGTGGCATTCTTCCAAGTAGGGAGCCTGGCATTTGCGTTGTATAGCCGCGAAGCATTAGCAGACGACGCAATGGTATCGGCCGATGGCTCAGGTTTTCCCGGATTTTCGCTGGCTCACAACGTCGCATCGGCAAAAGAAGTTGACGCGACCTTGCTTGAAGCGGTTTCGGCGGGAGGTAAGCTGGTTCGTCCGGGCGAAAAAGCGGCTTGGGGCGGCTTCAGGGGTTATTTTTCCGACCCCGACGGCTTTCTCTGGGAAGTTTGTTTCAATCCTTTTTTTCCAATCGACCAACACGGTTTTGTGCAACTGCCGAACTAAACCAAGATTCCAATACCCCGCCTTGCACTGGCGTTATATCAGTTGTTCGGGCGTTATTGGGCAAAAACTGCAACCATTAATATTCAATAGTGGCCGATAAGGCCGGATAATCACATCAAAATGAAATTTAGAGTTTTTCTGCAAAGACTATCTCATCCTCGCGTTAGAAGACGATTAAAAATCGGCCTGTCCGTTTGGGGCGTGGCTATTGCCATTAGCCTGATTGCCAAACTGGCTTACGATATTGGTTATTTTAAAGCGCAATCGTTAATAAACGATAAAAACTCGGCAACCCCTAACATCACCCAGATACTAACCATAGAATCGGCTCAGCGCATAGTATCAGGCGCTTTAAAAGAAGATCCTGATTATCCAAAGACCATTGTGACGCAGGTTATTGATAACAACCAAAAGCTGGCGACTATTATTGTCGAAAATAATAAGCAAAGAAAAATAGGCTGGATTATTGATATGCGCTTATTTTTTACCGGCGATTTATTTAACGACAACGGCTATAACTTAACCGAATCTATTGAGCATCAGCATAATATCAGTAGAGGCGAAAACTGATTATTAATCCGGCCCTGGCCAATATCGTCGCTCCCGCGCAGGCGGGAGCACAGCGGCTATACCGAATCGCGGCGTGGTCCAAAGGCTCCGGACTGCAAAGTCCCGGTTAACAGGCTGGTGAAAAACTCGAAAAGCCCGTATTGCCTCATAGAAAAAGGTAACCGAAGTATCAGAGTCGTTGCCTCACATTAGAGGTAACCTGGACTTGTGAAAAAATGAGTTTCAATTGTTGCTCAATGGCGGCCTTAAGAGCAAATGGATTGAGTTTGGCATGATGTTCCTGGAGAGTCTGTTTGGTGGTTTCCGGAATGTCAGGATGATTGATCACCCGTTGGTAAGGGGTTTGCGGGGCATGGTATTTTTTCACGACTTTGGCGCCGTCTCGGTGTTTTTTCCGCAGTTTCAGACTGGGACAGAAATGATTCTGCAAAGGGCACCAAAGCGTGCTGTAGACCGCGTTCATCAACGGCACCAGCGCGGCATTATCCAGCCGGTCGTAGCCGAATAATTGCCTGGCGTGAGTCCAGTTTTTCTGCTCGACGTGGGCATTGTCGTTTTTCTTGTAAGGCCTGGAGCGGGTAAACGCCGGCTTTTGCGGGTGGTCGGTGAAATAGCGAACCAGGTGATGATTGAGAAATTCAGAACCATTGTCGCAATCGAAGCCTTTCAAAGGGAATGGCAACAGGTTCTCGATGGCCTGAATCTGTTCCAGGATACCTTGCGAGCCTTTATTCCAGGTGGCCCGGCATTCGGTCCAGCCGGTGACAATGTCCGTCATCGTCAGGCTCCAGACGAAATCGCCGGCCAGCGAATTGCCACAGTGAGCGACAGTATCGGCTTCGACAAAACCGGGCTGGGTCTCGTCCCAGTGATGAGTGCGGATGGGAATCTGGGTTTTCAACAGAGACCCGGGTTTGGTGCCGGACAAGCCTTTGGGGTGCTGGACGCGCAAGGGTTTGAGCAAGCGATCCAAGGTCGCCGCCGACACCTTGAGCAAGTCGGCGCGCACGCCATCCGCCAAGGGGCCGTATTGATCTTCGTAATGAGGCAGCCAGATCGGTATCGCGGCTTTCAGGCGCTTGCCGCACAGTTGATCGCTAGCAAACCAGATGCGCTTCAATGGCTCCAGCAACACCTCGGCTTGATATTTCCGCTTGGGGCCGGGCCGTTTGCTAGGCGAAGCGGTTGGCTTGGCTTTTCGATTCAGCAAACGAATCGCGTACTTACGGGCGTAGCCGCAGACTTCGCAAAACTCGTTCAGGATCGTTTGTTTCGTGGCCCTATCACTTTGTCGATAACGTTTTTGGATAGCCTGTAAATAGGCTCGTCGTTCGTGTTTTCCCATGGTGGTAACCCGCTTGATTTCGGTTACACACAATGTGAAGCAACGACCCGTTTTTAATGACCCCTTGGGTTACTTTTAATTTGAGGCAATTCGAAGCCAAGTAAGCTAAGGCATAGATGAGCCGCCAACTGTTAAAATAGGCTACCTAAATTTGGAGCCTTTCAATGCGCGGACACGATGCCATTCAAAACAGCTGGTTCAGCTATGTTAGCCTGGAAGACCGTATTCCCAAACAGCATCCGTTGCGTCGTTTACGGCTACTGGTTGATGGCGTATTGGCCTCTATGGATGCCGTCTTTGCCGAGCGTTACTCGCACACAGGCCGTCCCTCGATTGCCCCTGAAAAACTGCTGCGCGCCTTGCTGTTACAAGTCCTGTATACGGTCCGTAGCGAGCGTCAGTTGATGGAACAACTGGACTACAACCTGTTGTTTCGCTGGTTTGTCGGTCTGGGCATCGACGACGCCGTGTGGGAACGCACAGTGTTCAGTGCCAACCGCGAACGCCTGCTGTCCGAAGCCCTGAGTCGCGAATTTTTTGAGCGGGTACTGGCCATAGCCGAATGGCAAAATCTGGTGTCCGACGAACACTTCAGCGTCGACGGTAGCCTCATTGAAGCCTGGGCCTCGCATAAAAGCTTCGTTAAAAAAGACGGCAGCGGCCCGGACAAACCCGCCGGCCGCAATCCCGAGGTCGACTTCAGCGGCGAAAAGCGCAGCAACGCCACCCACCACAGTACGACCGATCCCGAAGCCCGGCTTTACAAGAAAGGCGAATACACCGAGGCCAAACTGCGTTACATCACCCATGCCTTGTCCGAGAATCGCAACGGCCTGATTGTCGATGTCGAAACCACTCAAGCCACCGGCACCGCCGAAATCGAAGCCGCGCAAAACATGATCAAACGCCGCGTGCCCAAAGGCGGCAGCGTCGGTGCCGACAAAGGCTACGACCAAGCGGCGTTCGTCAACGGACTCGAGTCCCGTGACATCAAAGCCCATGTGGCCCGCAAAAAGACCGGCAGTGTCGTCGATGGCCGGACCGCTCGCGGCAAAGGTTACGCCCAAAGTCTCAAGCGCCGCAAAATCGTCGAAGAAGCCTTTGGCTGGGTCAAAACGGTCGGCGGCCTGCGCAAAACCCGTCACATCGGCTTAGCCAAAGTCGCGGGTCAGGCCTTGTTTTGCTTTGCCGCCTACAACCTGACGCGCATGCTCAACCTATTGGTGTTCACGCCGAAACCGGCGTGGAGTGCACCCACCTAGGGCGAAGTTCGCCTGAAAACCGTCCACAGACGGCTTCAGGCGAATAAAAAGCCCTTGAAACCGGGGCAAAACGCTTGAAACTCGATGTCATGACCGATTTCAACTCGAAAAAATCACGAACATCGTGGGTAAGGGGAAATATCGGCGGGTTTTTCACCAGCCTGTTAATCCATTTGCGCAAAGACCGTTTATCCAAGCCGCCAAACAGGCTGTTGAGAGCCGCCTGACAAACTGCTACCATCGGCGGACAATATCCTCATTGATCTATCTCAGCGCGATATTCTCTTTGCTTCCAAACAAAATCTCAGCGGATTTAAGGACCTAAACATGCCGATTATTGCGTACCAATCCCTTAACTCTAACTCCAGTTCCGAGCACGGTATCAGCGCCTCCAATTCTCAGTACTTCACGAGAATGACACATGAGCATATGGCGCAAAATTCGGCCCCCTGGAATCTGGTTCTGCCGACCGCGCCCGATATTTCGCCGGACATTCCGGTACAAGGTCCGGCCGAATTGCGTTCGACAGCGTCGTCCGGATACATGGATAAAGGCCAACACAGCAACGACAGTTTTTCGAGTATGGTTGCCAATAAGGTCCGGCAAATTTACCAAAACCTGATACGCGCTTTCGGCGGCGCCGATTTACTGGTGTGCGGCGAACTGGACAGCAGCCATTCGGACTGGACATCCCTGCATAGCAACGCCGGGCAATTGATTCATACATCCTCGCCTGCCAAGGCTTGTAATTGCTTTAGCGTCCATTCAACGAACGGTGCGGCCAACAAATTTCTGGGTGAAGGCGACGGTTGGCTGGCGATAGCGTGTTACAACATCATCGTGGTATTCGTACACGTGCCAAATTCCATCGCCAAAGATGAAAATAGCCTGATGAGCTATTACCAAAAAATTAACAGCGTGGTGATTCAAGCCGGACTGGGGCCGGTTGACGTGGTAATGGGCGATACGAATCAGCCGACCAACGATTTTACCGCCAGAGTGCTTAGCCGAGCGTTGGGCATCAAATTTAGCGACGCCCACCCCGGTGGCAGTATAAATCCCTTCGACTCGCATCAACGCAGTTTTGAAGGCACTAACAGCACGGCCACTAAAAAATACGATGTAGCCGTTTTTAACACGACTAGCCTAAAATTGGCGGAAGTCGTCTACCTCTCGCAATCGACACCAGTAAGCGGCGGCGGCAGATATACAGCGGCTGTTACCGATCACATGGGTATTGGCTTAAGGATAGAAAAATAATCGGCATTTCCTGTAGTTAAATCACGGACAGGTCTCTAGCGTTGCTACCTAGCCGCGCAAATGTCCCTCCCCATACGCCACCCACTTGTAGGTGGTAAGCTCATCCGGCCCGACCGGGCCGCGCACGTGCAGCTTATCGGTGCTGATACCCACCACCGAACCCAAGCCGTAATCGCCGCCGCCCGACAAACGGGTCGAGGCGTTGATCATCACCGACGCCGAATCCACCTGCTCTTCAAACTGCCGAGCCAAGCTCAGGCTTTGCGTGACGATACCGTCGGTGTGGCCGGAACCGTAGTGGTTGATATGGTCTATGGCCTGTTGAATGCCGTCCACGATCTTCACCGACAGAATGGGCGCCAGATATTCGCTATGCCAATCTTCCTCTGTCGCTGGAACTACACCCGGTAACAATTTTAGGGTTTGTTCGCAGCCGCGCAGTTCAATGCGGTTTTCGGCAAATGCGGTATGCAGCAGCGGCAACAACTGTGCGGCGCATGCGCTGTCCACCAGCAAGGTTTCCAGTGCGTTACAGACTTGCACGCTTTGGCATTTGGAATTCACGGCCAAGGCAACGGCTTGTTCCGGGTCGGCATCGGCAGCAAGATACAAATGACAAATGCCGTCGTAATGCTTGATAACCGGAATCCGCGTGCCTTCGGCGATGCGCTTGATCAAGCCTTTGCCGCCGCGCGGAATCAACACGTCGATGTATTCATCCATTTTCAACAGCTCGCCCACCGCTTCGTGGCCGGGCGTGCGGATGATCTGTATCGCATGTTCCGGCAGACCGGCGCTGACCGCGCCGGCAATCATCGCATCGGTGAGTATCGTATTGGTTTGCAAGGCTTCCGAACCGCCGCGCAAAATCACCGCATTGCCGCTTTTGATACACACCCCAGCGGCATCGGTGGTGACGTTGGGGCGCGATTCGTAAATGATGCCGATCACACCCAGCGGCACTGATCTTTTGTACACCCGCAGCCCGGCCGGATTGGTATGGCCGGTCAGTATCCGGTTTAACGGGTCCGGCAACTGCGCCACTTTTTTCAAGCGCGACAACATGTAATCAAAGGTTTTGTCGTCTATCGTCAGCCGCTTCACCATCGCGTCCGACTGCCCTTCGTCGCGGGCTTTGACGATTTCCTGGGCGTTGACCTCCAACACCTGCTGCCTGACCGACTCCAGCGCCTCGGCCATTTTCGCCAGCGCCAGATTACGAGCCGATTCGGAGGCTGATGCTAGTTGGCGAGATGCAGCGCGACTTTGTTGGGCAATGGTTTGGACGGTGTTGATAGTCATGTTTTTTCAGGAAAATTGTTTTTCAAACGCTGATATTGACCGGTTTCATCTGACGTAGGAATTATTAACCAGGCCATTAAATACCATGCGATGGATATTGATTACCGCATCTATTCATTAACAACTAATCCAGATCAACTAGATTTTCAACATATTCCAGAGAATATAAGTCATCAAAAAATTGTTGCAGATTTTCCATATACTTTTTTGCAGTTTTATTCCGCTGTTTCTGAATATGCAAAGTGATGTTTTTGTCGGTAATCTCTTGAAACCACAGTTCAAGATAACCACGATGACCCCAGTCATCCTCACCAATCTCATTTGTATTCTCCGGCATAATCCCAAGATCACTGCATAAACGCTTAACTTGCAGACAATCGGACTGCTTGAAAAAAACTTTGAGAATATAAATTTTTGGTTCAAGAGGTTTCATTTATTTCTGTCCTAAAGATATTCCTTATTCGCAAGCTGCTCCAGCTGAATGCGTCGCTCATCCTCAAAATCATCATTTCGGCATACCCACGGGCACGCGGGGAATGTCGAAATCCAAATGGCATGGATAGCTAAAAGCTTACCATCTATGGCACTGAATGCCCGCTTCCCAGTAAGTAGGGTGAGTTACGAAACGCACCAATCGCGATCGATGCGGTACACCGTGTTTACCGCATCCTACTGACTACAGCAATTACCAATCTTGATATTCATTCGAAATATTCCAATCTATTCTCAATTCTCGCATGGCCTTTTCTGCTGTTGTAGGTAGTCTATTTTCACGGATCATGAGTCTCAAAAATCGTTCGATTAAATATTTGCGAGGTAAAGGTGTTTCGTTACATGAGGGAACAAACCTTAGAGTGCGAGCCATTCCCTTAAGGTCTTTCAGGTCTGTACATTCATCAAGCGGGAAACAGATTGGGTTATCAAATTCAACTTTGACCTCGCTGTTCGAGACAAATAGCTTTTTATCTAAAGTATCAAGCCAAGCTTCGTGATCGTCTAATCCTTGCCTCATAGAATGTTGCTCTGACAAATGGCTGAAGGAGATTAGTATATCCGCCCAAATCGATAGATTTATAGTTTCGTGTGATCCTAAGGGCGAACTGCTTCAGCATATACCAGTCGATCAAATAAGAGTCGCAAAAGACCGGATCAGGTCGATAACAGTCTCACCTCCCAAACACTCCCACCCCCTCATCCAAAACCACTTTAAAAGCCAAATGCTTTATCATTGGGCCAGGACACGTACGGAACTCGCATAATTACAATGAATAACACTCCGCAACCCACCGCCAAATCTTTGATTTCTCCCGTTATTTTATTCGCCGCCACCCTGTTTATCAGCGCCACGCTGATGTTTGTGTTGCAGCCGATGTTCGGCAAGCTATTGCTACCATTGTTGGGCGGCACGCCGGCGGTGTGGAATACCTGCATGGTGTTTTACCAAACGCTGCTGTTTCTGGGTTATTTGTACGCGCATTGGCTGAGTTCGCGGCTGGGCAGTCAAAGGCAGATTCAGATTCATACCGCTTTGCTGGTTTTCAGCGCGATTGCGCTGCCGGTGGCGCTGCCGGAGAATGCCGCACCGCCCACCAACGGCGACCCGACTTTGTGGCAGGTCTGGACCTTATTCCTGGCAATCGGCCTGCCCTTTTTCGTGGTCTCCACCACCGCGCCGCTGCTGCAAAAATGGTTTTCACATAGCGGCCACCATAGCAGCGACGATCCTTACTATTTATACGCGGCCAGCAACGCCGGCAGCCTGTTGGCTTTATTAAGCTATCCCTTTCTGATCGAACCGAATCTGGGCTTGGCGAACCAAAGACTAATTTGGAGCGGCGGCTATATTGGTTTGTGTGCTTTGATTTTAGTCTGCGCGATCAGCTTCTGGCGCAGCCAAGCCGATAAAGAAGACGACGAAGTATTAAGCGATGCCGGCATCGAACCGCCGTCGACGCTGCAACAACTGCGCTGGCTGGCGCTGGCTTTCGTACCCTCCAGCTTGCTACTGGGCTTGACGCAGTTCATCAGCACCGACATCGCCGCCGTACCGTTGTTGTGGATAGTGCCGCTGACCTTGTATTTGCTGACCTTCATCCTGGTGTTCAGCACCTGGGCCGACCGCATCCGGCCTTGGATGCTGGCTGCACAACCGGCGGTATTGACGGTATTTATCGCCTATTCCTTCATCAATCCCGCCACCCTGCCCTATTGGTTGGACTTGATTCTGCACTTGCTGGCCTTCTTCCTGGCGGTGATGGTTTGCCACGGCGAACTCGCCAAAAGCCGGCCGCATCCGCAATATCTGACTCGCTTTTATCTGGTGATGTCGTTTGCCGGGATGCTGGGCGGTTTGTTCAATACCTTCGTCGCACCGTTTATCTTTAATGCGGTGTACGAATATCCGATCATGATCGTCGCCGCCTTGCTGTTGCGCCCCGGTTTTTTCAATGGCCGTTGGTTTTTGCAGCCGATTTTCCCGGTGTTGGTTTTAATCACCGGCCTGACGGTTTATTTCACTACCCAACAGTTGTTCGATTATCTGGACTTGATCGGCGGCGCGCTGATTTTGTTGGCCGGATTGAGTTATTCGCTACGGCATAGCCCTATCGGTTTGGGCGCGTTGACCGGGGTGATTTTGTTGTTCACGCTGGGCTTGCACAGCATGGCCTCTAACACTATTTATCAGGAACGCAGCTTCTTCGGGGTGATGTCGGTCCGAGATACCGTCATCCCCGACGAAAACCAACGGCCGGAGACTGTCCGCGAGCTGTACCACGGCACCACCAAACACGGCGCGCAGCGCCTGACCGCCGCCAACGTCACCACGCCATTAACCTACTACAGCCGTCCCGGCCCCATCGGCCAGCTGTTTGCGGAATTTGACGGCGAAAACCAACACTGGCACATCGGCGCGGTAGGTTTAGGCGCCGGCGCGCTGGCGTGTTACACCAAGGAAGGCCAACTGTGGAAATTCTATGAAATTGACCCGTTAGTAGTCGACGTGGCGCAAAACCCGGCCTGGTTTACCTACCTCAGCCGCTGTAACAAGCAGGCGGAAATGATCGTCGGCGACGCCCGACAATCGTTGCTAAAAGAAGCGGACGGCAGCTTCGATTTATTGATTATGGACGCCTTCAGTTCAGACGCGGTACCCACGCATTTGCTGACGCGGGAGGCATTGCAGCTATACTTTAGTAAGCTTAAAGACACCGGCTTGCTGGCGTTTCATATCACCAATCGCCATCTGGCTTTGAAAAAAGTCCTGGCCGACCATGTCAATCAACTGCACTTGGCGGCTTTACTGCAGGAATTTAAACCGGAAACCGATGTCCCTCTAGTCGTTGCCACCGACTGGGTGGTGATGGCAAAACAGCCCGAACGCCTGCAACGCTTTCAGCAAAGTCGGCTCGGGCACTGGCAGAAACTGCCGCTGACGTTTGGTTTGCAACCGTGGACCGACGACTTCACTCACATTATTGGCATTTGGAAATAGGATAGGACATGCTCATTACGGACCTTGCCCAACGTTGCGACGCCACCGCCCAGGGCGGCGACTCGACAACCTTCATTAATTCAGCGGCCGACATCATGTCTGCCCTCCCCCATCAAGTCACCGTCCTCAGCGATGGCAAATATAAAAAATATTTAAAAGATTCCAAAGCATCGGCCTGCTTTATCGCCGAGCAATTGCTAGATGGCGAGATTCCGGAAAATCTGACCTTGTTGGTCTGCAAAGACCCGGAAATCAGCTTTTTAAATGCGGTAAAACTGCTGCATCCGGAACCGGTTTTTAAACGCCAGGTGTCCGAGCACGCGGTGTTGGCCGACACCTCCACGCTAGGTTTTGACGTACATGTCGGGCCATTCGCTACCGTGGGCCAACAAAGCAGCATCGGCGACAGCAGCACTATCGAAGCCGGCGCCCGCATCGGTAATCATGTGATGATAGGCAAGCACTGCCATATCCATCCCAACGCGGTGATCTACGATCACAGCATCATTGGCAATAACGTGATCATTCACGCCGGCGCGGTAATCGGTGCCGACGGCTTTGGCTATAAATTCCGAGACAATCAGCATGTGAAAGTGCCGCATGTCGGTCATGTGGAAATTGCCGACAACGTCGAAATCGGTGCCAATACCTGTATCGACCGCGGCGCGCTGGGCGCCACTAAAATCGGCTGGGGTAGCAAGATCGACAATTTGGTGCAATTAGGTCACAACAATATCGTTGGCCGTAATGTGATTATCTGCGGCCAGTCCGGCATCTCCGGCTCTTGCACCATCGAAGACGGCGCGATTCTAGCCGGCAGCACCGGTGTAGCAGACCACGTCAAAATCGGTGCGCGGGCGGTAGTGATGGCCCGCAGCGGCATCTCCGGCGACATCGACCCCGGCGCGCAAGTGTTCGGCAGCCCGGCCAAGGATCGCAAAGTGGCTTGGAAAGAATTGGCCGCTTTGGCCAAATTGCCGGAGATGCTGCAAAAATTTAAGGCGCTGGAAGCTCGGGTGCTCAAACTGGAAGAGTAAGCAGGTTTGTAGGGGCGCTTTAAATCGCCCAAAGCGCATCAATTCGCCCCTACAACTTGGCACATTTCTATACCACTCAACAGGACAGAATCATGAACGACAAACAGCGGGTCGCGGAACACGCGGTACAACATGTCAAACCGGGCATGATAGTGGGACTGGGCACCGGTTCCACCGCCAATTTTTTCATCGAAGCGCTGGCGCGTCGGCAAAATGAGGAAGGCCTGCAGTTCAAGGTGGTTTCCAGTTCAGTAGTCAGCGCCAACAAAGCCAAACAACTGGGCTTGTCCTTGCTCGGCATGGAACACATAGACGGCTTGGATTTATATGTAGATGGCGCGGACGAGGTAAGCCCCGACCTGACTTTGCTGAAAGGCCGGGGTTACGACCTGGTGCGAGAAAAATTGTTGGCCAAGGCTGCCGACCAGTTTCTGGTGTTGATTGATGCCAGCAAGAAGGTCAATCGCATCGGCGAGAAATTCCCTATTCCGATAGAAGTCAGCCCATTTGCCTGGCGGCTGGTGCAGCGCAGTGTTGCAGCGATTGGCGGCCACAGTTCGTTGCGACAAACGGCGAATCAAGACGGATTGGTGGTTACCTCGCACGGCAGTCTGGTGCTGGATGTAGCCTTCGCATCCAATCCGGACGGTAAAACCCTGAACGAGCAGCTGAATGCCATTCCGGGCATCGTCGAACACGGCATTTTCAGCGGCCTGACCCGAGCAGTATTCTGCGGTCAAGACGGCCAAGTCGAAGAGCAGTGGGCTTAATCGCCAAGAATCCCAGCACAAGCTCCCAAAATCCGTCTCGCCGAATGGGCAGGTTCTCACCCATTCGGCGATTTACGTTCACGTCATAAAATAAAACGTCAAACTAAAAACCCCGGTTGCCGTGGAAATCAGCTTCACTTTATTCAGCAAAGGCAGCGACAGCCAGTAATAATGGCATTCGGTTTTTCGGCGTTCCCAAGTCAACCGCAAACACTCGACACACTTCCGGCACAGGCGCGGCATAAGCCGCCATAAGCCGTACAACAACAAACCGGCGATCAATAACAGAATATAGAACGTGACGATCTGGCTACCGTGCCGGGAGGTATGAAATAGGTGTTCAACCGTGTGCTCTATGCCTAGCTCGAACCATTCGTACAGAAAATGCAGTAGCTCGAAACACAGATGCAGCACATTCAGAAACAAATCAATCACCATGTCATACATGGCGATGGATAGTGCAATCAGCCCGACGATAACCAAGTCAAGATGCTCTTTAATCATCTCAATTCTCCAGGATTTGTGAATAACAAACGCAACCGGGCCGGTTAGCGCTCTTCCATGGCCATCTGCCTGTGGTATTCCGCCATTTGCCGGCTTTCTTTAGCGGCCATCTCCAAATCTCTGACCATCGCGTCAGCCCGCGCCTTCAAATCCTGAATGCGTTTTCCATACTTCCAGGGTTTGGCTATATATTGATCCAGCATTTCTCGCTCTTCCTGGGCATCCGCATCCAGCGTTTTAGCCACATCTTCGTAATGATCGGCAAGACGTATATGTGCATCTCGGGTATCAGCGGTCTGTACCGCTTTTGCCCAACTTTGCGGCTTGGGGCCAGACTCTGTCGCACAAGCAGACAGCAATCCAACGGCAATCAGTAGCGATGCTAAGTGTTTAGTTTTCATTGATGGTCTCCTTTCTTATTATTTGTGATCACAATGTTTTCTAATGCAATGTGCTGTTTTTACAATCACTCTTCACCAACCCCCTGATTCGGCAAAGGTACGAGGGAGTAAAAAAGTTAGAAACTCCATTCGCCCTTTTGCCGATGCAATTGATCCATCTTCATCGACGCTTGCTCAAAGGATTGCAGCATATCGTCGGAATGCGGAGTAAGCGTTGCGGCAAGTGCGTTAACTTGCGGCGTCGAAGATGTGCTGTCAGCGGCCGTTGTGGATGACGCCACAGTGGATAAGACAGTCTTCACACCAACAGCATGGGGATACTCGGCATCTTCCCTAGTTGCACAAGCGGACATCAGCAAACTAACGCTGATTAAATACGCGGCACTTATCCGTGCAGCGCTTTTTCCCGAAGCTAATGGAATAAACATGAATTGCGGCTCCTGTTGTTATCTGGCCTGACCCAGTTTTTATTTTTGAAAATGCCCCTTCACACGTCCTTAAGATAGCGAATCGCTATCTTAATAGCAACACTAATACCTTTTTAATATCGGTTAGCCATTGCAAACGCCGGTTTTTTGTTTAAAAAGCAGCCGTAATCAAGCCGCGTAACGGTAAATGGGGTTGATCGGGGTGTTATGGTCAAGCTTGATCAGCTCTTCAATCAAGCCATCCTCAAGCCCATACACCCAGCCGCGCACGGTTGGTTTATGGCCCTGTTTCCAGGCCGATTGGATGATGGAGGTATGCGCCAGGCGATACACCTGTTCGATAATGTTTAACTCGACCATCCGGTCGAGCTGCTTCTCCGGATTGATATGATCCAACTCGTCCATATGCAGACGATAGACATCCTTGATATGCATCAGCCATTTATTGGTGATAGCCAAATCGACATTTTGCGCTTGCAATGCCGCTTTAACGCCGCCGCAACCGTAATGGCCGCAGACAATCACATGTTTGACTTTCAGCACTTCAATCGCGTACTGCAACACGCTGAGACAATTAAAGTCGGTGGTAACGACTTGGTTGGCGATGTTGCGGTGCACAAAAATTTCTCCCGGCTGGGCGTTGACTACGGTCTCCGCCGGCACCCGGCTGTCGGCGCAACCTATCCATAAAAACTCGGGACGTTGCTCCTTGGCCAAATTGAGGAAATAGTCCGGATTTCTGTTTACCAGTTGTTGAGACCAAGCTTTGTTTTCTAAAAGCAGTTTGTTGGGCATGGCACGCACATTCCTTATTGAGTTGATGGTGAGGCTAAATTAAAGGCTTAACCTTTCATCAACCTTTCAAAGAACGGCTGGCTATCCCAAAAGTATCTGCTAACTATTGAATACACTTTCGTCAGCATTAAAAACAATCTCGAAGCGAGTACCCTGCCTACCCTGGCCGCCACTGACTACCGTGACCCGTGCCGCATGCAAATCGGCAATTTCTTTGACGATGGCCAGACCCAAACCGCAACCCTCCCCTTGGCTGCCCTGGATTCGATAAAAGCGTTCGAAAATTTTCTCCTGCTCGATAATCGAAATGCCGGGGCCGTCGTCCTCGACAATCAGCGCCGCATGCGGCAAAGCCAAAACGCCAACATTGATATGCCCGCCGCTGTTGCCGTAGCAAATCGCATTGTCCAACAGATTGCTGAGCAATTCGCGCAGCAAAACTTCGTCGCCGGCGACCATCACGGCGACATCCGGCGCGTCGAATCCCAGTTCAATATTCCGATCCAAAGCCCTGGTCACCCAATCCATGCACGATTCCCGTGCCAGCTTGACCAGATCGACCGGTTTGAATTCCGGAGCACTGTGCGACACCGATTCCGACCGGGCGAGAACCAGCAATTGCGTACTGAGGTGAGCAACCCGATCAGCAGCATTCTTGATATGTCCCAGCGCCGCTTTCATCGCTTCCGGGTTGTCGGCGCTCCGCGCGCGTTCCGCCTGCAATTTCAGACCGGCCAGCGGGGTGCGCAGTTGATGCGCGGCATTTTCGATGAAGCGCTGCTGGGTGATCAACGTCGAGCCCAGCCGTTGCAACAAATCGTTGATCGTATGCGTCAGCGAGCGTACTTCCAAGGGCACGTCGGCATCCAGGATAGGATTAAAATCTCGCGCCGAACGTTGCGCAAGGTGCGCGGCCAGATCGTTCAACGGCCTGAGTCCGCGGTTGACGCCGGTCCAGACATGAAAGCCGGTGATGAACAGCAACAGAAATTGCGGCAAGATCACGGCCAGCAAAATCTCGGTCATCATGCTGCGGCGCTTGTTCAGAGTTTCCGCCACGGACACCAGTACATGCTCGGAGCTGGGCGTCGGTGTGGTCAGCACCGACACGATCCGTACCTCGTGGCCTTCGATCTCGCCGTTCGAAAAAAACGGCTCGTTACTGGTCAACGTGTTAATCGCCGGACTGGGCAAATCATCGTCGCCGGCCATGAAGCCCTCGACCTGCGACTCTACTTTAAAAAAGGTTTTATCGACGTCGTCCCAGCGAAACACTTCGACCGCGATGGGCGGCAAGTCGAAGGTGACATGGTTTTGTTGAGCATGCACCTCTTGCGTCAACGACTTCACCGAATCCAGCAACCAGCGGTCGTACGCCAGATCGGTATAGTGCATTGCCACGAAATAAGAAGCAGCGGCATCCAGCAATACCACGAAAAGCAGGGGCAAAGTCAGCTTGGAAAGCAGCTGGGCCCTAAGACTTTGCGGTTTATTCATCCTGACTTTTCTCCAAAAGATAACCCAGCCCGCGCAGGGTTCTAATGTTGATCCCCAAGGGTTCCAGACGCTTGCGCAGCCTATGCACATAAACTTCGATGGCATTGTCGGCCAATTCCTCGGCATGCGCCGCCAGCCTTTGCGCAATATTATCCTTGCTGACCACCCGGCCGCTGTTCAACATCAAGGCCTCCAACACGCCGTATTCCCGCGGCGGCAGCGCCATCGGCATGTCGTTGGCGCTGATCTGCTGATTGCGGGTATCCAAAGTCAATGCCCCGAAACGAATGTCATGATTAAAACCGCCGTGACTGCGGCGCAACAACGCCCTGACCCTGGCTTCCAACTCCCGCAGTTCGAAGGGTTTGGTCATGTAATCGTCGGCGCCCAGTTCCAGACCGCTAACCCTATCATTCAACGCATCGCGGGCGGTCAATATCAACACCGGAATGGCAGACTTCCGAGCCCGCAACTGCCGTAACACCTCACGGCCGTCGATGTCGGGCAGGCCCAAATCCAGAATCACCAGATCGTAAGGCTGCGTCATCAGCGCGCTACCGGCGTAACTCCCGGTCTTGGCCAGGGTGGTGTCGAAGCCCCAATCGCTCAGGGTACGCGACAAGCCATCCCCCAATGCGGCGTCATCTTCGACTAATAAAATTCGCATGTTTTTTTCCTAGCTTGATCGGTTAACGAACATTGGCAGAGCGCTCGCATCAAATTCTACAATCAACGCAGTTTAGCGCCATATCGGAAAAAGCAGCTCGCGGTTAGGCAGTGCTCAACGCGAATGGCTTAACTGCAAGGATTAAGCTTTATCCCAACACTTTTGTGGTAGATGCCGCCGTGATCCTGGGTCATAATCCGTTCAAGCAGCCTTTTCTGAGAAAGCCTTTCAGTTTCAACGACCCAGCGTCGTGAAAACCTGGCGCCGCAAAACGCCGCCGACAGCCCAAGTGCCGGAGCTTATTCGGCCGAAATCAAGAGGAGAATCGCATGTCACAATTACAAAAAAACCAGGAAGCGCCCTTTTTTAGATCCGCCAATCAAGACAACAAACTCATTTACCTGTCCGATTACCAAGAGGACAAAAATGTGGTGTTGTACTTCTATCCCAAAGACGACACCCCCGGTTGCACCATTGAAGCCAACGACTTTACCGCACTGGCCAGCGAATTCGACGCCCAGGACACCGTGATCATCGGCGTCAGCAAAGACGATTGCCAAAGCCACCGCGACTTCATCGCCAAATACGGCCTAAACGTACAATTGCTGGCCGACACCTCCGGCGACCTCTGCGAAGCTTACGGCGTTTGGCAGGAAGTGGAAAAAGACGGCGTGAAAAAATGGAAAATCGTCCGCTCGACCTTCATCATCGGCAAAGACGGCAAACTGATCGAAGCCATGTATGGTGTTAACCATGAAGGACATGCGCAGGCGGTGTTGGATATTATCAAAGGACTGAACGCGCCGGCTGAGGCATAAAAGATGACTAGGTCGGGTTGCGGCTTATGCCTATCCCGACCTACCGGAATGAATCCTACCAGCCAAGACGACCAGAAATATCGCTTAGCTCATACCGAATTTCCAACCCTGAGCAATCACGAACGATGCGCTGCACGCTGTTCAACACATCCACAGCCCTGAAAGAGGGCGTCGGCTTACCGACCGCCAAACTCTTGTTCGCAATTGGGAGGAAATAACCTTCGAAACCTGGATTTCATTGAGGCTACTTGTTTTAGATAGCAGCCTGGACGGTTACTTTACTGTCACATCCATTTCGAAGTGATCTTAGAGTATCTTTGAGTAAAGAACTTCGTGCAATGGATGTCCCGTCAATGCCGACGAGGTGCGCTCTTTATCGGTGAGTGTAAAACCACAACCCGCATACGCAGCTTCGGCTGGGGAATTGCCTTTGATGCACCACAGCTCGATGCCGGCAAAACCTAAATTGAATGATTCCGCCACTGAACGATCAATGAGTTTTCTCCCTAATCCTTGGCGCCAATGGGCAGGCGACACATTGAGCGCCCAAAGTTCAACAGTCAGTTCCTGTGTCGGATAACGAGGTGCGCCGATAATTGAAAAGCCAACCGTATTGCCTTCGTCCTCCGCAACAAACACCATGAACTCTCTGGTTGGATTAGTTAACCGTTCTGTTAGTGCGTCCAGGTTTGCGGAAGGATCTAATGACGCCAAGAACTCCGATGGCATGAACGGCTGGTAAGCAGAGCGCCAAGCCGCCACGCGAATTTGACCAATGGCTTTTGCATCGGCCGGAATAGCAAGACGTATCGACATGGGCGGAATCACGGATAAGGTTTTTGTTGTTTGTCAGATTAGCTTTTCGTAACGATGAGACATTGTAGCCTCGATGCAGCGTCAGCGGAATCGAGGGCGTAGGCTTACCGACCACCAAACATATATTGACAATTGCAGGATATTTGCCTTCGAAACCTCGATTGCATCGAGGCTACTTGCTAACTCCGGGCTCACCCGACGAAAACCGCGTAGCGGTTTTTTGCCTGGTTCCCGAGCTCCGGCTTGGGAACTCTATCTCGGAAGCTCCGCTTCCCGACTCTACTGGAAGCAATAGCTTCCAAGACCAAAGCTCCCAAGCCAGAGCTTGGGAGCCAGTCAAAACCCATATCGGCAGTTGAAGGATATTGGCCTTCGAAACCTCGATTGCATCGAGGCTTCGAGCTAATCACACCCACTCGGGCTCATTTTGGTTCCCAGTACTTTTTAGCATTAGGTAGTATTTCCTCCCTCTTGATTTTTTCGCTCAAAAAATCAATTTTCGACACGGCGATTGATCGTACATGCTCAACTAGATCGGCAAGCGCAATTTCATCAGAAGTATGCCATAACAAATACGGTTGATTTAGTTCCCGGTATAAATCAAATGGCACGTTATTCTTGAACTTTACTGGAAATACAAGGGCTATTTCCACGTGCTCAACTCGCTCCGCACCACTATGAGCAGCGAAATTATGGCGATAGGAGATGCAATTATCGTGTAGCCCATGAAATTTAACGTCAAGCTGTGCACGTTCAAGCTTTACTGGTCGACCTTCGCATTTTGAAAAGCACTTTCCATAAAACGTAAGAGCAGCAACGAACAACCCCTTGATCAAATCATAATTTTCGCGATTAGTTGGTTTATGAACGTTTTGATCTTTTCGAGTTGGCCTCTCATCATGGCGAGTCTCAATCTCATGGAGCCACGTAAGCACGTTACGTAGATCTTTTTCTATGAGTGTGTAGCCAGCAAGTTGCCTACAAAGTTTGGAGTCTAGAAGAAGACGACGACATGGCTTTTTTTTGTACTTATAAACACGTTCAATATTTCCGGAAGTCGGATCAATAATCTCGGTTACAGTAAACTTATTGGTCATAACCATTTAGATAGTCTGTTGGCGTGAGCAGAATAGCATTTTCCAACCCACTTTAGAGATTTCGGATTAGGTCAACTAAACCACCTCATCCGGCAAAAAACCACCAGCCTGCATCGTCCACAGCCGATAATAAAAGCCCTGCTTGTCCAGCAACTCCTGATGGCTGCCGTCCTCGACTATACGGCCTTGATCGAACACCAGCACCCGGTCCAGATGAGCGATGGTGGAGAGGCGGTGGGCGATGGCGATGACGGTTTTGCGGCCCATGACGCGGTCCAGGTTTTCCTGGATGGTTTTTTCGGTGACCGAATCCAGGCTGGAGGTGGCTTCGTCCAGGATCAGGATGGGCGCGTCTTTTAGCATCACCCGGGCGATGGCGATGCGCTGGCGTTGGCCGCCGGACAGTTTCACGCCGCGTTCACCGACCAGGGATTCATAGCCTTCCGGCATGGCTGCGATAAACTCTTCGGCATGTGCCAGCTTGGCGGCGAAGCTGATTTGCGCGTCGTCGGCGTCCAGTTTGCCGTAGCCGATGTTTTCTTTCAGGCTGCGGTGAAACAGGCTGGGGTCTTGTGGAATCAGACTGATTTGCGCATGCAGGGAATCCTGAGTCGCCAACAAAATATCCTGCCCATCGACCAGGATTTGCCCGGCTTGCGGCTCGAAGTTGCGCAAGATCAAATTCACAAACGTGGATTTGCCGGAGCCGGAGAATCCGACCAAACCCACCCGCTGCCCCGGCTCGATCACCACATTCAGACGGTCGAATACTTGTCGCCCCGGTTCGTAGCTAAAACAAACGTCTTTAAATTCGATGCGGCCTTGGTTGATTTGCAAGGGTTTGGCGTCCGGCACGTCGATGATTTCGTGGCTTTGGATGATGGTGTCCACGCCGTTAGCAACGTTACCGACGTATTCGAAAAACTCCAGAAAGCGCCGACTCAAATTGCGAGCGTCGCCGATCACCAAAATCGCCAAGCCGGTACTCATCGCAAAGGCGCCGACGCTGATTTCGCCGGCTTGCCACAGTTGCAAGGCATAACCGATGGTGCCGATTTTTAAGATGGCGGCAGCGGTAAATTGAAACCAGCGCACCCGTTCCATGTACCAGAAGGTACGGCGAGCACTTTTTAATTCAGTCGCCAGAAAACCGTCCAGATATTCACGTTCATGCTGCAAGCGGGCGAACAATTTGGCGTTGAGAATATTCGTTACCGCATCAACGATCTTGCCGTTGACCATGCTACGGGTGGCGGCAAAATCCTGCGCGTAGGGTTGGCAGCGGGTCGCCAGCCAATACGAGATCAATACATACAGCAGCACCCAGGCGGCCACGAATAAACCCAGGCCTTGATGCACGCCCAGCAATAGCGTGACTGACACCGTAAACGTCACCGCGATCGGCCAGAAATCGCAGATGATGGACCAGGTGGTGTGATTGACACTCATCGCCGTTTCGCTGATGCGATGCGCCAGCGCGCCGGCGAAATGATTGCCAAAGTAGCGCGGCGCGTGGTTTTGCAGATAGGCAAATAAAGAACGTGCGGTGCCCTGCCGCAAGCGCGGACCCATGATGATCAGTACCGCGCCGCTGCTACGGCTGAAAATAATCTCCGCCAGATTCAGGCCGGCGAGCAACAACAAGGGTTGTTTGAAAGTCTCCAGCCAATCGCCCACTGGCACGGGCTGATTGGCGACCGCGTCCATCAAGGCTTTAATCGCATACGGCACCAAGATGCTGCCTGCAGCCTGCCCGGTTTCCAGTATCAGCATCAACAGCAACAGCCAGCGGAACGGCTTTAAGCAAAACAGGATAAAACACCAGGGGTTGGCGGGTAATGGCGGTGCGTCCGCGGCGCGGCGGAGACCTTCCTTGGTGGGCGATTTGGACATGATGGCGTCAAGTAAGAAAGCGGCCGGCCATTATAGCCAATTGCCCGGCAGCCGCGCCGTTGATGAGCGGGCCAGGTAGAGCAGCGTTATATCAGTAACGCATTCGATACCACCACATGCCGACCATTTCGTGGGCCAGCAGGAAGCTGTTGGACCAGGCTGTTGGAGACGGCAACCAATCCAGCCAGCGGGATTTGCCTGCATGACCGATAAAAGCCGTTGGCGCCGGCAATACTTCAAAACCGGCTTTGCGAAACTCCAAAGCAGCGCGCGGCATATGGTAGGCCTGGGTGACCAGAACAATCTTATTGATGCCAAACTCTTTTAACAGCTCGCGGCTGAAACGGGCATTTTCGGCGGTATTGCTGCTACGTGGCTCCCGCCAGGCCACGGGAATTTTAAACTCGCTATCCAAGGTTTGCGCCATCAAATCCGCTTCTGGAATGTCATCCGGCTCTAACATACCGCCCCCAGATGTCAGAATCGGCAAACCCAGCTCCCCGGCCAACTTGGCAGCATAGCGCACACGCAGCAAGGTTCTGACATGTAAAGTGACCTGCCCAGGATACTCCGGCGCTGACGTTTCGATGCCGCCACCTATCACCACCAAGGCCTGCGGTTTAAATTGCTGCACGGCTTCGGTAGAAAGAGGCAGAACCCGCTCCCAGAGCATGGCCCAGTGCTTAACCACAATCGGCAAACTCAATAACCACAACAGTGCCAGACAAACTATCGCCATGTTCTTCCCCCATTTACGCTTGCGCAAAAGTAAGCCGACCAGCGCCAGCATCGCCAAAGAGGTTGGCGGCAACAACAGCAGCTTGATAACGTAGATAGCGATGATGGACATGGGGTACGATCATCCTTGAGCAAGCAAGTATCAGTCAATATGGCTATAGACAGACCACATTGGGAGTGAGTTAGAGACGCAAGATTTTTGCGTCTCTACAGGCTTAGCGCGGTTATATCGCCAATCTGGAAATCCCTACCGCTTCCCGCAAGGTATTGATAAACGGCCGGGTGATGGCACGGGCTTTCTCGGCGCCTTCCTGCAATTGTTGCTCGATATGTTCCGGCGCTTCCATTAAGGCTTCGTAACGCTCGCGAGCCGGGGCGATTTCATCGTTGATTTTCTCGAACAACACCTGCTTCATCTCGCCCCAGCCTATGCCTTCGGCGTAGCGTTGGCGGATCGCTTCGACTTCGTGGTGATTGGCAAAGGCCTGATAGATACCAAACAAGGTGCAACCTTCCGTATCCTTGGGTTCGCCGGGTTCCAGCGAGTTGGTTTTGATCTTGTTGATCAACTTGCGCAGTTTCTTTTCCGGTTCGAACAACGGGATAGTGTTGTTGTAGCTTTTGCTCATCTTCCGGCCATCCAGGCCCAGCAAGGTCGCGGCGTTGTCGTCCAGCACCGCTTCCGGCAACACGAAATGTTCACCATAAATATGGTTAAAGCGGCTGGCGATGTCGCGGGCCATTTCGATGTGCTGGATTTGATCCTTGCCCACCGGCACTTTGTTGGCGTTGAACATCAAAATATCGGCGGCCATCAGGATGGGGTAACTGAACAAGCCCATCGTGATGCCTTTGTCCGGATCGTTGCCTTCGGTTTCTTCGTTTTCAGCGACAGCGGCTTTATAGGCGTGCGCGCGGTTCATCAAACCCTTGGCGGTCACGCAGGTCAGCATCCAGGTCAGCTCCAGAATTTCCGGCACATCGGACTGGCGGTAAAACACCGCGTTGGAGGTATCCAATCCCAGCGCCAGCCAGGTCGCGGCGATTTCCAGGCTGGATTGCTTGACCCTGGCAGGCTCGTTGCATTTGATCAGGGCATGGTAGTCGGCCAGAAAATAAAACGGTCTGACCTGCTCGTCTTTGCTGGCATTGATCGCCGGCCGGATCGCCCCGGCGTAATTGCCAAGATGCGGCGTGCCGGTGGTGGTGATACCGGTAAGGACAATGGATTTACTCATGCTGCTGCCTGCGCTGTCTGTAATGAAAAAGTGGCGGAATTTTACACAAATAGCCAGGGATAGTCAGGCAATAAAACCGCCGAACCTGGCAATTGCCTGGATGCCAACTGCATCACAGCTCGCCCAAAAAATCCGCTGATTCCGGCGATATGGGCCACTATTTCCTAACCAGAGCGGCGGATTTTTATAGTAAACTCCTTGCGACTGATTTTTTACCCAACCACTGCCAATCCGAATCGGGGGAAGCCAATGCTGAATCATGATGAAAAACGCGATTACATCCGTATGGATGTGGACTGTGACATTACCTATAAGCTGGCCGATTCCAGCGAGGTCAGTACCGGCAAATGCACAACGCTGAGCGGCGCCGGCGTATCGTTTATTGCCAACCGGCCGTTCGATGTCGGTTTAGCCATGGAAGTCAGCATCATGCCTAAAACCCAAATCACCCCACCAATGACGGCTTTTATCGAAGTGGTACGCAGCGTCAAGCAAGGCGACGGCAGCTTTGAAATAGCCGCCTCAATCAAAAGCATTAAAGGCAATTAAGGACAACACCCGCTCCTGACAAGGACGTAGCACGCTATGTATATCATCACCAAAGAAGTTTATTTTTGCTACGGCCACCGCCTGATGAACCATCCGGGCAAGTGCCGCAACTTGCACGGCCACAGCGTCAAAGCCAGCATCTCCATCAAACAAAACAACCTCAACGATCAGGGTATGGTCTGTGATTTTTCGGACGTGAAAGACTGCGTGGACGGCTTTATCAATAAGGTGTTGGATCACAATTTTTTACTGCATAAAGACGATCCAATCATCCCGGCTTTGGTCGCCAACAACGAACAGTTTTTGGCTATCGACGAACATCCCACCGCCGAAGTGTTGAGCAAGATGATTTACCAGCACGTCAAACAACAAGGCTTTAATGTCGATCAAGTGGTGTTGTGGGAAACCGCCAGCGCCAACGCTTGTTATCGGGAAGACTAAGCATGAGCTTGGTGCAACCGGTCAACACCGCACTCTGTCTGGAAAAGATCTGCGAATCCAATTATCAAAAGCTATTCAGGCTGATTCCGAATCTGCGCTCCTTCGATAAAACCGCCGTGGGCCTGACCCAGAACAAACCGGCGCTGTATCTGCAAGTGCTGGAGCGCAACCCCTACACTTTGACGATAGAACTTAGCCATTGCTTCGACCAACAACTGTCGGAGCACATCGTGCCGGCGGTGAAAATTCGGATTTATCTGGATGCGCAATTGGCGGAAGTGCTGCGCGACATCGACCGGCCGACAGTCGATAAGGTTTACCAAGACCCCGGCAATCTGGTGGAAATCAGAAATTACAAATGGCGCTTAAACTATTTCCTGCAAAAGTGGCTGGATCATTGCCTTAAGACTGATTACCGCTTCACGCACGACAAACTCAACCAAGCTGCTGCTGTAAAGCCGCTCTGACACAACGCAACACGCCGTAACTATAAGCGCCGCCCAGTTGCTCGTAGACCGGCTTCAAGGCGTTGCGCTGGTCTTCCGGCAAACTTAACAACACCACCTCGATTTCACTGACTTCCGCCGGCGACAAACTCAACACATCGCCCAGTGCCACCAGCCCCAGTTCCAGGCTTTTGGCCATGTGGTTATAAATCGTGTCCTCGCTCAGGCTGCGCTGTTTCGCCACTTGCTCGACGCTATAACCCAATCGAAATAAATCCAGACTTTCCTGAACCGTGTCGGTGGCTGATACCGGCGGCTCGTCGTCGAATTGGGCTAACACCGCCAAAAACTCATCGCCGTATAGCTCCAGCTTGCGCTGGCCAACACCGGAAATTGTTGCCATTTGTTGGTGATTACGTGGACGAACATCCACCATCATCATTAACGTCGCATCATTAAAGATGAAGTACGGCGGCACGTCCTGCTCGTCGGCCAGTTCCTTGCGTTTGGCTCGCAAAGCATTCCACAAGGCGCTGTCCGCAGCGCCACCCGGCTGGCGTTTTTCGGCTTTTTCGCGGCGGGTCTTGGCGATCTGCGCATCCTTGCGCAACATCAAAGTTTGCTCGCCGCGTAACACCGGCCGGCAGGCATCGGTCAGTTTCAAACTACCGTGACCTTCGAAATCGATTTCCACCAAAGACTTGGCGACCAATTGCCGAAACACCGAGCGCCATTGTTTTTCGTCCAGCGCTTTACCGATCCCGAAGGTGGACTGCTTGTCATGGCCGAACTGGCGCATGCGGTCATCGGCTTTGCCCAGCAACACGTCGATCAAATAAGTCACGCCAAAGCGCTGGCCGGTGCGATAGATGCACGACAAGGCTTGCTGCGCGGCAACGCTGCCATCCCAGGTTTCCACCGGCTCCAGGCAGGTATCGCAATTGCCGCAGCCCTGCTCCAGAACGTCACCAAAGTAGCCAAGCAGCGCCTGCCGCCGGCAACTGACCATTTCGCACAAAGCCAGCATCGCATCCAGTTTATGCAATTCAATGCGTTTGTGCGCCTCGTCGGCGTTAGACGCACTGAGCATCTGCCGCAGGGTCAATACATCCTGCAAACCATACGCCATCCAGGCATTGGCCGGCAGGCCGTCGCGCCCCGCCCTGCCCGTCTCCTGATAATAGGCTTCCACGCTTTTCGGCAAATCCAGATGGGCCACGAAGCGCACGTTGGGCTTGTCTATGCCCATGCCAAAGGCAATCGTGGCGACGATGATCAAGCCGTCTTCCATCAAAAACTGGTGCTGATTTTTCTGCCGCTCTCTATGCTCCATGCCGGCATGGTAAGGCAGCGCTTTCAGGCCTTTTTGATTCAACCAGTCGGCAGTTTCCTCGACTTTTTTGCGCGACAAGCAATAGACGATGCCGGTGTCGCCGGGGTGTTCGGTGCGGATAAAGTTCAGCAATTGCTGGCGGGCATTGTCTTTTTGAATGATCCGATAGCGAATGTTCGGCCGGTCGAAACCACTAACGAAGACTTGGGCCTGTTCCAGCGCCAAGCGGGCAATAATTTCCTGGCGGGTGCGCTCGTCGGCGGTCGCGGTTAAGGCAATGCGCGGCACTTGCGGAAACTGTTCGTGCAATACCGACAACAACAAGTAATCGGCACGAAAATCGTGGCCCCATTGCGACACACAATGCGCCTCGTCGATGGCAAACAACGCAATCTTGCAGCGAGCAAACAGGGCTTGGGTTCTGGCGTTGGATAAGCGCTCCGGGGCGATGTAGAGCAAATCCAACTCGCCGTTCTGCAATTGCTGTTCGATTTCGCGTACCTGCTCCAGCGCCAGCGTCGAATTTAAATAGGCCGCTCGCACGCCCACTTGGTGTAAAGCGCTGACCTGATCCTGCATCAACGCAATCAACGGCGAAATTACGATGCCGACGCCATCCATCACCAAGGCCGGTATCTGGTAGCACAAGGACTTGCCGCCGCCGGTCGGCATCAATACCAACACATCCCGGCCGCCGATCAATTGCTCGATAATGTGTTGCTGCTGGCCGCGAAAACTATCGTAGCCGAACACGCTACGCAGGGTTTGCAGGGCGGGGTTATTGCTCATAAATCATTACTTGCTAAATCTAAACCGGCAAAAAAGTTGTCGCGGTATTAGACCATAGATCAGGCCATCATCCGCAACCGCCCGATCCATGCGAAATCCGCTACGGCCTTATACGCCTTGAAATAGTCACGCACATCCCCAATCTCCTTGATTCACTTTACAGCACGCCGATTTCAATAAATTAAAATCCACCCTATATAATGCCGCGCTTACCCCAGCCGCGGAAGGCGCCTAATTTTCTATGCTCATTACTTACTGCCGTTTACCCGACCGTCTTAAATATCTGATCGATAACGATCAACAATACCTGTTAAAACAAGGCCTGAAAGGCATCGAGAAAGAAAGCCTGCGCATCACCGAGCATGGCGAGATAGCGCAAACGCCTCACCCCACGGCGCTCGGTTCGGCATTGACCCACCCTTACATCACCACCGATTACTCGGAAGCGCTGCTGGAATTTATCACCCCGCCGTTCGCCGACATCCGCCAAACCCTGGACTACATGCATCAACTCCACCAGTTTGTCTACCCGCATCTAGGCGAGGAAATGCTGCTGGCCACCAGCATGCCCTGCGGTATCGACGGCGACTTGAGCATCCCCATCGCCGAGTACGGCAAATCCAATATCGGCAAGATGAAGCACGTTTACCGTAAAGGTTTGTGGCACCGTTACGGTCGCACCATGCAAGCCATTGCCGGCATCCATTTTAATTATTCGGTGCCGGAGGCGCTGTGGCCGGCGCTGTACCAGCAAAGCGGCTGCACGACCGGCCTGGAAGACTTTATCTCCAACGCTTATTTCGGTTTGATCCGTAACTTCCACCGCCAAGGCTGGCTGATTCTGTATTTGTTCGGCGCCTCGCCGGCCATTTGCAAAACCTTTTTCAAAAGCCGCCCGCAATTGATGGAGCAATTCAAGGAGTTTGACGAGCACACCGTGTTCCACCCCTATGCGACCTCGCTGCGCATGAGCGACATCGGTTACAAGAGCAAGAACCAGGCGGGCTTGAAGATCGATTACAACTCGCTGGACGGCTACGTGGACAGTCTGAGCGCAGCCATCAACACCCCGTATCCGGACTACGAAGCCATCGGCGTGAAAGTGGATGGTGAGTATCAGCAGCTGAACGCCAACATCCTGCAAATCGAAAACGAGTTTTACAGCACCATGCGCCCCAAGCAGATCGCCAAATCCGGCGAAAAGCCGACGCTAGCCCTCAAACGCCGCGGCGTGCTGTATGTGGAAATGCGCTCGCTGGACTTGAATCTGCTGAATCCGATCGGCATAGACGAAAGCACCGCCCGCTTTGTCGAAGCGTTTTTGTTGTACTGCCTATTGCAGGACAGCCCCCCGCAAGGCCCGGACGAATTCCAGGTTAACAACAGCAACCAATTGCTGGTCGCCAATCAAGGCCGCCGCCCCGGTTTGCAATTAAACCGGGGCGGCGACACCGTCACCTTACAGCAGTGGGCGCACAGCATCCTGTATGCCATGCAACCCATCTGCGCGGTGCTGGATAGAGGCAGCCTGGACCGCCCGTATCAATTGGCCTTGCAACACCAGTTGGCGGTCGTAGACAACCCGGCCTTGACGCCGTCTGCCCGCATTCTGGCTTGCATGCGCGAAAACGGCCAAGAGTTTGGCTGTTTTGCCAGCAACACCTCGGCCTTGCATAAGCATTATTTCAATGCCGAACCCTTGGACGAGGACACGCAACGCCAATTCGAAGACATGGCTGCCGCGTCCCTGCAAAAACAAGCCGACATCGAAGCTAACGACAAGTTGGACTTTGATGAGTATTTATCCCGTTACTTTGCCCAGAGCTAAATCCATGACTGAATTCGACTTAAGCACCGCCCAAACCGAGTTGCAAGGCAAAAATCCGCGCACCATCTTAAAAGCCGCGCTAGCCCATTTCGATAACATCGCCATCTCCTTCAGTGGTGCGGAAGACGTGGTGCTGATCGACATGGCTTTGCAAATCCGCAAGGATATTCAAGTGTTCTCTCTGGACACCGGCCGCCTGCATCCGGAGACTTACCGTTTCATGGAACAAGTGCGTAAGCATTACGGAATCGCCATCGACATCTTGAACCCGGATCGCGAGCATTTGGATGCCTTTGTCAAAGAAAAAGGCCTGTTCAGCTTTTACGAAGACGGCCACCAACAATGCTGCGGCATCCGCAAGGTAGAGCCGTTGAAGCGCAAACTGGCAACCTTGGACGCCTGGATCACCGGCCAACGCAAAGACCAAAGCCTGGACACCCGCGGCGACATCCCGGAAGTACAACTGGACGCCGGCTTCTCGGCCCCCGGCAAACAGCTGATCAAATTCAACCCGCTGCTGAACTGGTCATCCGCGCAGGTGTGGGATTACATCGAAGCCTATCAGGTACCGTTCAACGAACTCCACCAACACGGCTATATCAGCATCGGCTGCGAGCCTTGCACCCGGCCGGTGTTACCAAATCAACACGAACGCGCGGGACGTTGGTGGTGGGAAGATGCGGCTAAGAAGGAATGTGGGTTGCATGGGGGGAATGTTAAATCGGCTTGAAATATCGAGCTGATGAAACTTGGTATACTTTGGTAGCCCGTTAGTGGAGGAACAACATGACCTCAAAGATCGCAGAAGTTTACCAAGCACTGAAAGAAGCCGGCGTCAGCGAGCCCAAGGCAATCAAGGCAGCGGAAGCCATCCAGCAACTCAGTAAAGAAGATCATCTGCATTTTGTCCAAGAGCAAATGCTGAAGTATCAGATGTATGCCGAGGGTGAGTTTAAGCTGTTGAAATGGATGATTGGGTTTAATTTGGCGTTTACGATGGCGATGCTTTGGAAGGTGTTTGCTTGAATAGATTAGAATTGATTTAACTCGAACTATTTTTCCCGCCAAAGTTTTATTTGTCCACAAATAGCCAGAAGAATTTGATCGAGATTCCTATCTCTACCTGTTTTCCGATGCTGAAACGTATTCTATTGGCTTTACTTATGTGTGTCTCTATTGGGACTTCCGCAGACGAAACGGTGCTCCCCTCCAAACAAATTGCAGCAACAATATCGGCATACGCAAACTCTGTTGGATGCTTGATTCATATGGATGAGCAAAATATCATTCGATTTCAAATTGACGACAAACCCGATACGGAATATGTCGTAGCGCTATACGATATTGACAGAGAATGTAGTGGAGGCACAGCGATGAGTAGGCCTGCATTTGCTGCTCTCAGACGGGACTACAGTCAAAACTTTCATATAGTCCCAGAATACTCGATGCCTTCTACAACCTCGGAAAACTTTCCACGGTTTATCAATAAACTTTATGTTAAGGACAATCAGCTTTGGTACTCCGCTAAGGAATTTGATTTTAAACATGACTCTCTTTGCTGCCCTTCAATACCAGTCGAAGCCCAAGTCATTTTTAAGAATGGCTTTTGGATCGATTCTCGAAAGACTGAAGCCCAATGACTTGTCAAATCTAGAAAAAATTTCGTAGGGTGGGCACGGTTTTTTGTGCCCACGCGGGATTTAGGTTTTGTGTCGCTATCGCGACGAGTTTTAAATGTCGGTTCTCGGACCGACAGCCGAGATACTTTTCTTTGCTTGTCCAAAGAAAAGTATCCAAAAGAAAAGACACCCGGATGCCGCTTATCTCCTGCGTTGCTACGAAAACCATCCATGGTTTTCGCCCTTCGGGCCAGCCGTTGGCTGTTCAAATTTGCTCCTGGCAAATTTGTCGCTTTCGCCGGGGGTTGCCGAAAGGGGCTTCCTGCCCCTTCGTCAACGCGATGCATCCCTGCATCGCCCCTTCGGGCTGGTCCCGGCGAAAGCTCCGGTACTCGGCGCGGCATACGGGAGAAAAACGACCGCATTTGCGTAGGGTGGGCACGGCTTTTGTGCCCACGCGGACTAACTCTTCTTGTCCATTCAAGGCTTTGACACCGTACTTTTCGTCTTTTAGCATATCCAGTTTTACTTAGCCCCAAGACCAAGTGCTCCTAAAAACTCTCGTTCCCGGCCAAATCTGGTATGCACAGCAAGCTATTAAATTCGGTCCGTTAAATCTAAGCACCAGAGCCACTTTCGTCAAACTGCGGGACGGATCGATTTGGGTGCATTCGCCGATCGAGCCGTCAGCCCAACTGGTGACTGAAATTGCCGAAATCGGCCCAGTGCGTTATGTGCTGGCACCGAACAAGAGCCACCACCTGTTTTTTACGCCATTCATGAAGGCGTTCCCGAATGCCGAAGGCTATATCGCGCCAGGGTTAGCGGAAAAGCGGCCGGACCTTAGCGCTTACCCGGTGCTGTCACCATTGGAAAAGCCGGCCTGGACGACCGAATTAATCCCCGTATTTGTGGAAGGCCTACCCATCATTAACGAGACGGCTTGGTTTCACAGCACAACGGGTACTTTGATTCTTACCGACCTGCTATTTTGCTTCGGCGCTGAACACATCGGATTAGCGCGCGTTGTAGCGAGACTGCTCGGCGTCTACGATCAACTGGCAATGTCGCGAACCATGAAACTGTTGGTTAAAGATAAAACCGCATTGGCGCGCTCGGTCGATGCGCTGCTGGCGTTGGATGTTGAGCGGATTGTGCTGGCTCATGACCGAATCATCGAAAACGACGCCAAACGCAAATTAAGCGCGGCGTTCAATTGGCTGAGAAAATAAGGCGTTTTTTATTGTTCCCACGCTCCTCGTAGCAATCCGACCAGGCGTTCCGTTTCTTGCAACCGCAAAACCTGACTAACCAGCATTCCTGTTAGAATCGCCGCACCATCCCATCAAGGAGCATCGCCCATGAGCGACTTTTACAGCCCGCAGCACCGCCAATTGCAATCTCAACACGACACCGTCAAGCTCGCGGATCGTTTGGAACAAATGATCGTTGAACAGCAAGTCAGCGAGCAGCATCAGCCGTTTATTGAGAGCCGGGATTTTTTCTTTCTGACTACGATAGACCAGCGCGGTTACCCGACTTGCTCTTACAAGGGCGGCAATCCCGGCTTGGTGAAGGTGGTTAATCCCCAGGAACTGGCGTTCCCCAGTTACGACGGCAATGGCATGTTTTTGTCGATGGGCAATATCAACGGCAACTCGAAAATCGGCATGCTGTTCATCGACTTCGAAACCCCGCACCGGATTCGGGTGCATGGCGACGCCCGCATTGAAGCCAACGATCCGCTGCTGGCCGAATACCCTGGCGCCGAGCTGATGGTGCGGGTGGCGATTAGCGAGATATTCATCAACTGTCCGCGTTATATCCACCGCATGAGCCGGCTTGCCAGCTCGAAATACGTGCCGCAAGCCCATCAAGACACGCCGTTGCCGCAATGGAAGCGTATTGATGCGGTGCAGGATGTGTTGCCGGCTTGCGATAGTCACGCTGCAGAAAGTCTGGGCGGCATAATCACACCGGAAGAATACGGGGCGATGGTGTTGAGCCGTGACGCCTAGCTCCCCCTCCCTCCGGAAAATTACTAACCTCAACATACATTTGGAGACCCACATGAGCAAAAGAATCATTATGCGCACCGGCGAAGCCTTGGTAGCGGGCGGCCCAGCCGGTACGGCGGCAGAACCGGAAATCATCATCGGCGAACTGGACGGACCGGTCGGCACCGCGATTGCCACTTTAACCGGCGATCAAGTTCAGGGCCACACCCGGGTATTCGCGATTTTAAATACCGATATTCAGGTGCGCCCGGTCACGCTGATGGTCAGCAAGGTCACTGTCAAGAACAGCCGTTATACCAATATTTTAATGGGCACCGTGCAGGCAGCGATTGCTAACGGCGTATTGGATGCCGTGCGCGCGGGTGATATTCCCAAAGAAAAAGCCAACGACTTGGGGATTATTTGCTCGGTATGGTTGAATCCCAGCGTGATCAAAGATGACAAGCTGGATCATCAAATTTTGTTCAACATCCACCGCGAGGCCATGGCCAAAGCCATTCATAAAGCCATGACCAACACGCCGGATATTGATTGGCTGCTGGAAAACCAAGAAAAAATCACCCATAAATATTTTCAGATGGGGTTGGACGGTAAGATTTAATTAGCTGGTCACTTGGGTTGCAAGCCTTTGCAGCCCAACGCCACGCCATCTTTCCCTCCCCTGCTTTCGTCTTAACCGCCATTCCCGCTTAACACCGCACCTACTATTCAGCCGCGCTTCGCCAAGCAAACTAATAGCGCATCACTATTTGTTTGACAAAATCCGCAAACCCGCTTAAAAAGACCCTATAGTTTCGATTCGAAATTATAGGGTCTTTACTTTTTATGGGGGATACGATCATGAAAAAAAGCATTTCGTTGTTGATGGCGGGCCTGCTAGGCACAGTTGCCTTTACCGCGTTTGCGGCCGATCAGGCCGTACCGTTTCCGGAGGGCTATCGCAACTGGCTGCACGCTAAAAGCATGCTGATTCAACCCGGCCACGCCCTGGAGAATCCGTTTCAAGGCTTGCACCATGTCTACGCCAATAAACAAGCGGAAGCGGGTTTGAAAACCGGTAAGTACGCAGACGGCTCGGTGTTGGTGTTCGACTTGTTGCAATATCAGGAAAAGGATAAAACCATCCAGGAAGGCGAACGCAAGCTGGTGGGCGTGATGCTGAAAGACGCGAAAAAATTTGCCGCGACCGGCGGCTGGGGCTTTGAAGGTTTTGCCGGCAACAGCAAAACCGAACGGCTGGTGAAAGACGGCGGCACATCGTGCTTTGCCTGTCATGCCTCCGAGCAAAAAACCGATTATGTGTTCTCGCAATATCGGCCTTAGGCGCTCTAGGCTGACTCGATAGAGACGCACAATATTGCGTCTCTACCTTAGCCAAAGATAATTTAAGCCTGATCGACCAGGCGGATGCCAGATTCTTCGATCACTATCCGTCGTTGTTTATACAAGCCACCTATCGCTTGCTTAAAGACTTTTTTGCTGACGCCAAAGGTATAGTAAATAATTTCCGGCGCACTTTTGTCGGTTAGCGCCACATAGCCGCCGCGCTTTGTGAGTATCGCCAGAATCTTTTCGGACGTGGCATCGACTTTCTGACCGTATTTTTCCTGGCTCAGGACCAAATCCAGCTTATTGTCGGGGCGGACTTTTTTAATATAGCCAGTCAATGACTGGCCTTTTTGCAAGGGCTGAAAAGTTTCGCTTTTATACAACACGCCCCAATATTGATTATCCACCACCGCTTTAAAGCCCAAGTCGGTTTCGTCGGCGATAATGAGTTGCACCGCCTGGCCGTCTTTGTAATAAAACGCCTGATCCTGAATAAAATCGTCCAGCATCATTGTGGCGGCGATGCGGTTGTTTTCGTCTAAAAACAGGCGCACCAGATATGATCGGCCTTCGACGACTTTCCCCTTTTGCTCGCTGAACGGCAGCAACAAATCCTTGGGCAAGCCCCATCCCAAAAACGCACCGGCATGGCTGAGTGATATACATTTTAACCAGGCCACCTGATCGACTTGCGCAAGCGGCGTTTGCAGGGTAGCGATAGTTTGATTCTTACCGTCAATGAAGACAAAGGCGTTTACGGTATCGCCGACCTTTAGATTGTCCGGTGCATCTTTATCCGCCAGCGCGATCTCGCCAAGCTCCCCACCATCCAGACCATACTGATTATCGCGCTGGCTAACGACGGTTAAAGTGTTGAATTTGCCTAGTTCGATCATGAAGGTTCCGGAGTTTGATTGGGCATGAGCGTTGGCACTTGCTGGCCACACGCGGAGAAATGAAGGGCTATTATACAAACGAATCGGTAAAACCGCAGGCTGCATCGCCTTAAACGGCGGCACCATATACTCCAAATACGCACCTAAAACGAAGTCAAAACCCCGTTATGCTGCCGCCCGTCTATAATGGACGGTTTTTTCAATTCGATAAAACCTGCTTTTATCGAATATAAGTGTCGATTATGAATTTACTCCTGAAGTATCTATCCTCTTGCTGGTTTCTGAACAACCCGTCCGAGTTAGTCCCGCCTAACTCGTTTATGTGGAAAAACGTGGCGTTCTATCTGATTTCCGGGATGATCGTTGAAGGCTTAATCTCCGATCCGGCGGACGGCACCTTGGAAGTTTTAGGTCGCACCACCATGGCCTTCGGCTCGGTGGCGATCTTATTGCTGATGGAAAAAAAATGGGGCTGCTTCAACCAATTGTATACCTCGATTTTCGTCTGCGAGAATTTCATCATGACCTTGGCTGTCGCTGCCGAAGCGCTCGACTATTGGCTGGTATTGCAACACCATATCTACCGCGAAGAAATCGGCATAGGCATCGCGGTGTTTTTGGTTGTATGGTATATCTCCATCGTCAGCTATATCTTTCGCGCTTTCTTCAGTTACCCAACCAGCGTCAGCGTAGTTTACGCATTTAGTTACTTCATACTGACCTACGGCATTCCAATGCTGTTGATGGATATTTGACGGTCAAGCCAGCCGGAGCCCTCTAACTCCGGCCAGAGTGTCGCTTATATTTGCGCTAAGTTGCCCCGATCTTCCAGCCAACTTTTCCTATCGCCGGCACGCTTCTTCGCCAATAACAGATCCATCTGTTCGCGGGTATCGTCGTTTTCGGCTACCGTTAACTGCACCAGGCGGCGGGTGTCGGGATTCATCGTGGTTTCCCGCAATTGCGAGGGATTCATCTCGCCCAAACCTTTAAAGCGCTGGATGTTGATCTTGCCGGTGAGCTTTTCGGCTTCGATGCGCGCCAATACGCCCAGTCGTTCCGATTCGTCCAGCGCGTAAAATACCTTCTTGCCGACATCGATACGATACAACGGCGGCATCGCCACGAACACATGCCCGGCCCTGACCAAGGCATTGAAATGCTGGTAAAACAACGCGCAAATCAAGGTGGCAATATGATTGCCATCGGAGTCGGCGTCGGCCAGGATGCAGATCTTGCCGTAGCGCAAATTTTGCAGGTCGTTGCTGTCGGGTTCGATGCCCAGCGCCACCGCGATGTCGTGTACCTCCTGAGAGGCCATCACCTCGCCGGAATCGACTTCCCAGGTGTTCAGAATTTTACCGCGCAACGGCATGATGGCCTGAAATTCGCGATCCCGCGCCTGTTTGGCCGAGCCGCCGGCCGAGTCGCCCTCGACCAAAAACAGTTCGGTGCGACTCAAGTCCTGTCCGGAACAATCCGCCAGTTTGCCAGGCAAAGCCGGGCCGCTGGTGATTTTCTTGCGGACGATTTTTTTGCCTGCTCTAAGGCGTTTCTGGGCGCTAGCCAGGATGATTTCGGCGATCTTTTCGCCTTCCTGCGGATGCTGATTCAGCCACAGGCTGAACGTATCCTTGGCGACGCCGGATACAAAGGTCACGCATTCGCGCGAACTCAGCCTTTCCTTGGTTTGCCCGGAAAACTGCGGGTCTTCCAGTTTTACCGACAATACAAAATGGCAGCTTTCCCAAACGTCTTCCGGGGCAATTTTCACGCCGCGCGGCAAGAGGTTACGAAAATCCAGAAACTCGCGCATCGCTTCGGTCAAGCCGGCGCGTAAGCCGTTGACATGAGTACCGCCTTGGGCAGTCGGCACCAGATTCACATAACTCTCGGCGATGGTTTCCGGCAAACTGTCCGGCGTCCAGACGATGCCCCACTCCACCGCTTCGTTGCTGGCCGCCATGTTGGCCATGAACGGCGGTTGCGGAAAAATTTCGGCATCGCCCACCCTATCCAGCAGATATTCCTGCAAGCCGTTTTGATAACACCATTCGAATTGCTCGTCGCTGAGTTCGGAATTTAAAGTAATTTTCAAGCCCGGACACAATACCGCTTTGGCACGCAACACATGTTTGAGTTTGCTGACCGATACCCGATTGGAGTCGAAATATTTACCGTCCGGCCAAAAATGCACGCTAGTACCGGTGTTGTTTTTCCCAACCGTACCGCTTTGCTGTAATTCGCCAACCTTGTCGCCGCCGGCAAATGCCATTTGATACACACCACCGCCACGCTTGATTTCAACCAGCAGTTTTTCCGACAGGGCATTCACTACCGACACACCGACACCGTGCAGACCACCGGAAAATTGATAGTTTTTGTTGGAGAATTTACCGCCGGCATGCAGTTGGGTCAGGATCACTTCCACGCCGGGAATGCCCTGCTCGGGATGTATGTCCACCGGCATGCCCCGGCCGTTATCATCCACCCGCACCGAGCCGTCTTTATAAAGTACAACATTGATGGTATCGGCGTGGCCGGCCAAGGCTTCGTCCACGCTGTTGTCCACCACTTCCTGCACCAAATGGTTGGGGCGGGTGGTATCGGTATACATACCGGGGCGCTTGCGCACCGGGTCCAGGCCGCTCAGTACTTCTATGGCGGCCGCGTTATATTCTTGGGTCATGATGTCTCGTAATAGGTAATAACAGAGTGTCGGCTGACCATTATATGTCAGCAACGTGCGCCAGGGCGGCTCCGGAAAGCCGGCCATCATCACCCGACTCCCCATGCCCCAACTTCCGCAAGCACTATCTGAAATTACCTAAGCGCTGGAAAAGCCGGACCCATGGCGTTTTCCAGGGCGCCGCCACCGATTTTTGACGACAAACCAACTGTTTGGCGCCAGCCCCGGTTTCGATCAGCGCATACGTAGAACTTGGTCGACGGCGAACACAATGGTTTCTTTGCCGGGCGTTGTTTCGTTGAAATCGATAGCAGCAGGCCACAAGCCATTGAAGCTCCACTCCGCGATGGGCGTCATCGTCTGGTCATAGGCAATCAGCGTCGCATCGACCCGCGACCTGCCCGACCTACCGCTGACAAACTGTTGTCGCCAAGTCCAGAGATCCATCGACTTGGTCAAACCTTTGCTGCAGGTAATATTTTTAGCCGATAAGCGTCCGGGTATCTTAACTGTAAGGTTCTCTCCCCGCGCACTAACCCTGGTTTGCTCCACTTCGTTCTGCGAACCCATGCCTTTGCAATCGGTGAAATAAGTGGTGACTCCTCCGGCGCTGAATTCGTAATAGACCAACGGGGCGGAATTGTCTATGACATTCTCAACGGCGCCGCCGCTGGCTGACGAGACCACGACTGCACCGAATAAAACGCTGATAAAACGGCTGGTTGTTTTCATGATATATCCTCAAAAAGTTTGATTCGGTGCGCCTAAACGGCGGCCGAACGGTTCGATAATTTGGTTTAGAAGAAAGCCACCGATCCGATGTTTAAACAATCTGTCGTAAAAATCGATGAACTTCGACTTGTAATGGCAAATGGAATGCCACTTTCCAAAAACCCAAGTAACAACAAAATAAATCATTGAATAAAAACAATTATTTTTAAACCGCCATCGATAAACAGGACCGCCGATACAACCTATCGCCCACGGCATATCGTTTTTTGCACGAAATATCGTAAAACTTCGAAAGGTTAATTGGTCTGGCTTGCGAACGGTTCGTACCGAGCGGCGTAATAGCTATCGCATAATGGCTTGAGCGGAGAGCGGTTCCGGCGGAAACGGGATAGGGATAATTGCAACGTGACATTTCGGATGCCCCCCCGCTGAGTGTTTAGGTTCGGAGCACGTGAATGGCTCGGGAAGCTGGAGCCTTGGAATCCAGGCAAACCTGGGCAACCTCAAAAATGTCACCGTAACTGCAGCCGCTGACGCCTCAGTGTTAGCGAACAACTGAGCGAACCGAATTGCTGCCACTAAATCGAAAACAACAGATGCAATCCAAACTCAATGGCAGAGCAATTCATACTATAATGCTTGGTCATTTTTTGAGCACCGCGAGCCACATTTATAATATGTCGAGACGTAAAAGCGCATCCCAATTTGAGGAAGCGATGGAAGAACTGGAGAAATTGGTCGAGCAAATGGAACGCGGCGATATTTCTCTGGAAGAGTCCTTAAAATCCTTCGAACGCGGCATCAGATTAACCCGCACCTGCCAGCAAGCGCTGCAAGACGCCGAGCAGAAAGTCCAAATTTTATTAGAAAAAAACGGCCAGCAAACTTTGGAGCCATTCACCGATGAGTAACTTAAAAGCCTACCTTACCGCCTGCCAGAACCGCGTCGAACGGGCGTTGGACGCCCGGCTGCCCGGCGAGAACATTCTGCCGCAAACCTTGCATCAAGCCATGCGTTACAGCGTACTGGACGGCGGCAAACGCACTCGCCCGTTACTGACTTATGCCACCGGCCAAGCCTTGGGCTTGAGTGAAGACCTGTTGGACGCTCAGGCTTGCGCGGTGGAATTTATCCATGTTTACTCCTTAATTCATGACGATTTGCCGGCGATGGACAATGACGATTTGCGTCGCGGCAAACCGACTTGTCACAAGGCATACGACGAGGCTACCGCCATTCTGGCGGGCGATGCGCTGCAAGCATTGGCTTTTGACATATTAGCCAACGACTCAGCCATTCAGGCCGGCGCGGAAGCCCGAGTCAAAATGATCGCGGCATTGACCCGCGCCAGCGGCTCGCAAGGCATGGTTGGCGGCCAAGCCATCGACTTGGGTTCTGTCGGCCGCAAGCTGACTCTGCCGGAACTGGAAAACATGCACATCCACAAAACCGGCGCGTTGATTCGCGCCAGCGTCAATCTGGCGGCTTTATCCAAACCAGACCTGGATGTGGATGTAGCTAAAAAGCTGGATCACTACGCCAAATGCATAGGCCTGTCCTTCCAAGTCAAAGACGACATTCTGGATGTAGAAAGCGATACCGCTACACTGGGTAAAACTCAGGGGAAAGATGTCGATAACGACAAACCAACTTACCCGGCACTACTGGGAATGGCCGGCGCCAAGGAAAAAGCTCAGGAGCTGCATGAACAAGCCGTCGCCAGCCTAGCCGGCTTTGGCAGCGAAGCGGATTTGTTACGCGATTTGTCGCTGTATATCATCGAACGTACGCACTAAGCGTAGCGAACTGCACGATTTATACTTCTTGCGCCACAATCCTTCCGGTTTTCAGCTTGCGTCTACTGGGCTGGCGCGGAATATTGTGGCGCAAACATATAAAGGAATTTTTTAACCCATGACAGCCTCTGATTTCCCGCTCCTCAATACCATCCAGACCCCCGCCGACGTTCGGGCCCTGAAGCCTGAACAACTCGAACCCCTGGCCGATGAGTTGCGTCGCTATCTGACCCATACCGTCAGTATCTCCGGCGGCCATTTCTCGGCTGGCCTGGGCACGGTGGAACTGACGGTGGCCTTGCATTATGTGTTCGATACGCCGTCTGATCAGTTGGTGTGGGATGTGGGCCATCAGGCTTATCCGCATAAGATTTTGACGGGGCGGAAAGAGCGGATGCCGACGATTCGCACCTTGGGCGGGGTGTCGGCGTTTCCGTGCCGGACGGAGAGCGAGTACGATGCGTTTGGGGTCGGTCATTCGTCAACGTCGATCAGCGCGGCGCTGGGCATGGCGATTGCCTCGCAGTTGCGCGGCGAGGACAAGAAGATGGTCGCCATTATCGGCGACGGTTCGATCACCGGCGGCATGGCCTATGAGGCGATGAATCATGCCGGCGATGTCAATGCCAATCTGTTGGTGATTTTGAACGATAACGATATGTCGATTTCGCCGCCGGTAGGCGCGATGAATAATTATCTGACCAAGGTGTTGTCGAGCAAGTTTTATTCGTCGGTACGGGAAGAAAGCAAGAAGGCTTTAGCCAGTATGCCGTCGGTGTGGGAACTGGCCCGTAAGACAGAAGAGCATGTGAAGGGCATGATTGTGCCGGGCACGCTGTTCGAGGAGTTGGGCTTTAATTATTTCGGGCCGATCGACGGCCACGATGTGGAGATGCTGGTTTCGACTTTAGAGAAGTTGAAGGATTTGTCCGGGCCGGTGTTTTTGCATGTGGTCACGAAAAAAGGCAAAGGCTATGCCCCGGCCGAGAAGGATCCCTTGGCCTATCACGGGGTACCGGCTTTCGATCCGAGCAAGGATTATTTACCCAAAGCCGCACCGTCGCCGCATCCGACCTATACAGAAGTATTCGGGACTTGGCTGTGCGATATGGCCAAACAGGATGAGCGGCTGCTGGGGATTACCCCGGCGATGCGCGAAGGCTCGGGCTTGGTGGCGTTTTCCCAGCAGTTTCCCAAGCGTTATTTCGATGTGGCGATTGCCGAACAGCATGCCGTCACGTTGGCGGCCGGACAAGCCTGTCAGGGGGCAAAGCCGGTGGTGGCGATTTATTCGACCTTTTTGCAACGGGCTTACGATCAGTTAATCCACGATGTGGCCTTGCAGAATCTGGATGTGTTGTTTGCCCTAGATAGAGCGGGTTTGGTGGGGCCGGACGGTCCAACCCACGCGGGTGCGTTTGATTATAGTTATATGCGCTGTATTCCGAATATGCTGGTGATGGCGCCGGCCGATGAGAACGAGTGCCGGCAGATGCTGACCACCGGTTTCAAACACCATGGTCCGGCCTCAGTGCGCTATCCGCGCGGCAAGGGTCCGGGGGCCACGGTTGACAAGGCCTTGACCGAACTGGCTATCGGCAAGGGCGAAATCCGCCATCAAGGCAGCCGCATTGCAATTCTGGCCTGGGGCAGCATGGTGACACCGTCAGTGGAAGCCGGCAAACAACTGAGCGCGACGGTGGTGAATATGCGCTTTGTGAAACCGTTGGATGAAGCCTTGATTCTAGAGCTGGCGAAAAGTCATGATGTGATCGTCACGGTCGAAGAGAACGTGATTGCCGGCGGTGCCGGCAGTGCGGTGAACGAGTTCTTGCACGCCCAAAACATTCTGATGCCGGTGTTGAACATCGGCCTGCCGGATCGCTTCGTCGAGCAAGGCAGCCGCGAGGAGTTGCTGGCATTATGCGGCCTGGATACTAAGGGTATCTTGGCTAAGATTCAGGCGGTTTGTGCGTAAATCTGGAGGTTAGAAATGGAGAGATTGAGAAACAAGATTCGGGATATTCCGGATTTTCCAAAACCCGGCATTATCTTCAAAGATATAACACCACTGGTCAAAGACCCAGCCACATTACGTCTAGCGGTCCATCAACTGCTACATCCTTTCTTAGGCCGCGACATCACCGCAGTGGCCGGCATGGAAGCACGTGGCTTTATTTTCGGTTCGCTGGTGGCCTGGGAACTGGGTATTCCGTTTATCCCACTCCGCAAACCCGGCAAACTACCTTATGATGTACAAAGCGTTTCTTACGACCTGGAATACGGCTCGGCTGAACTGGAAGTGCATATCGATGCAGTGGACAATAACGACAAGGTGTTGTTGATCGACGATCTATTGGCCACTGGCGGCACCGCCAAGGCTAGTTGCGAACTGATCGAAAAGCTGGGCGCTACCGTGGTAGCCTGTGCTTTTGTGGTGGAACTGGACTTCTTACAAGGGCGGGAAAAACTGGGTAACTACGAAGTGCATGCCTTGCTACATTACTGAGAAATACTACAGAGACGCCTCCCTGCGTCTCTTCAAACAAATTTAACGGCGATTAAGCGGTCTTTTTTTTTTACTCATTTGGTCCATTTTGTCCGAGGCTTTTTCAAATTCCAAAGCAGCATTATCGAACGATTTGGACATGCTATCGAACGCCGCACCACTGGGCTTTACGTTGCCAGGAACTACCTCAATGCCATTTTGCACGTGACCGGGTAGTTTTTTGGCCGTATCGGCTTTTGGCTTTTGCGTCGCACTAGTTTCTTTAGGCTTTGCTGAAGAAATTTCGCCAACATCAACATCCGCATCTATATCGAGATCATAGTCAGTCGAATTACTCTTGCCGTCATTAATCAAGTTCTTGCGATATTGCAAAAATGACTCACGGGTAAACACATAAGGATCCAAGGCTGCTTCGTCGATAAAATTCAACGCGCCTTCGGCATTCGCCCTATCGTTAATCCCTTCTACAATGCCGGTACCCGGCACGTAAGTTCCTGGATTGGCGGCTTTATCCACCACAATTGCCGCGCCGTCACGCACAGTAGTCGGCCCCAAAACCGGCAGCACCAAATAAGGGCCCTGATCGACCCCCCAGACCGCGAGCGTTTGCCCAAAATCCTCAACATTATTTTGCAAGCCTAGATCGCTGGCCACATCAAACAAGCCGAGCAGACCCACCGTGGAATTGGTCAGGAACCGCCCAGTATCGGAAGCCCCTTGTTCAAACTTACCTTGCAGAACATCGTTCAAAACAACATTGATACCTTTAAGATTGGTAAAAAAATTGCTGACTCCAGTTTGCATGAAATTGGGCGTTACAGTCTTATACCCATTAGCGATGGGCTTCAGCAAATGCTTATCCAAGCCCATGTTAAAACCGTACATGGAGCGATTGAAACCCTCGTAAGGATCCGCTGCGTCTGACTTAGCTTTAGACGCTCTGTTAGCATCGACCGGATGCTTATCCGTGGTAGCACACCCGGTTACCGATAATGCGCTTGAAAATAACACCACCCAAAACAGGGATGCCTGGCTGCTGCCTTGATAACGAGGGCTATACATTACTGACGATTCCTAACAAACTTATTGCTTTGCGTAACTTTCAATTTTCTCAGTGATTTTAACGATCAAGGCATCAAAGCCATCACGGCTTAATACACTAGTGTAATCCGATCTTTTCAATGCCAAATCACTGACGCCATCGGCTATTATATTGATAATTTGCCAGCCATCGTCTTTTTTCTTCATCATATAATCGAACTTGACATCCTTTTCGCCGGGAATATGCAAGTTGGTATGAATCACCACACCTCCCCTACCGGTTTCCTCTTCAGAAGCAAAGGTAAACGATTCGCCCGAATAGTCTTTAAAGTTATGAGCATATGCCGACACACTAAGCTTGCTAAATACGCTTTCCAGTTTATTCTGCTGCTCCGTTGTCAACTCTTCCCATTGCTTGCCCACCACGATTCTGGCGATTTTAGGCAAATCATGACTCTTTTTTACCGCCACATCCAGTTTGTCGTAGCGCCCTTGAAAGCCAAGCTCTTTGCCGGCTTTCATTACGCTCAGCAGCTGATTTTGAAACTCTTCGACAACCTGACGAGCAGAAATCTCTTCAGCATTAGCCAAGGACGACAGGCAGACAAGCATTAGCAAACTAAGACTGAAATACAATTTTTTAAACATAATCGTTATAAAAACCTGTTAATGAGGATGACTTCCAGGGTTAGTCTTAAGACTCTACTTTTACCGGAATCTCGGAAATTGCCGACTTTTTGAAAGAAGCAACAAACTCAGGCTGCTTTTCAGCAACCATTTCGCCGGAGGTTTTGGGACCACGCACCGCTGCCCACAAAGCTTTCAATGGATGCGCCAAGGTATCCTCAACCGCTGTTGCTTCGTAGCCGCAATGCGCCATGCAATTAGCGCATTTAGGATTTTTCACCGTACCGTATTTGTCCCAAGGCGTGTCATCCAGCAACTCTTGAAAGGAATTAGCATTACCTTCGTCAGCCAACAAATAGCAAGGTTTTTGCCAGCCGAATACGTTGCGCGTTGGATTACCCCATGGCGTACAGTCGTAATTCTGATTGCCGGCCAGATAATCCAAATACAGCGACGAATGGTTCAATTTCCACTTACGGTTCTTGCCGATTTTGAAAATACCGCGAAACAGGTTTTTAACGTCAAGGCCTTTAATGAACACGTCCTGCTTAGGCGCGCGCTCGTAGCTGAATCCAGGCGCAATAGTGACGCCTTCTACACCCAACTCCATCGCGTAATCCAAAAACTCCGCCACTTCTTGCGGGGTTTCGCCCTGGAACAGGGTGCAGTTAACGGTGACCCTAAAGCCTTTACCCAAGGCCAATTTGATCGCTTCGACAGCAATATCGAAAACCCCTTCCTGGCAAACGGAAGTATCATGCCGCTCTTTTAAACCATCCAGATGCACGGAAAAGGTTAAATAAGGCGAGGGGGTGTAATCGTTAATCCGTTTTCTTAACAGCAAAGCGTTGGTGCATAGATAAACAAACTTCTTTCTAGCAACGATACCGGCCACGATCTGCGGCATTTCTTTATGAATCAAGGGTTCGCCGCCGGGAATGGACACCATCGGCGCGCCGCACTCATCAACCGCAGCCAAACACTCCTCAACAGAAAGCCGCTTGTCGAGAATATCATCGGGATAATCTATTTTACCGCAGCCCGCGCATGCTAAATTGCATCTGAACAGGGGCTCCAGCATCAAAACCAAAGGATACTTTTTTACACCTTTGATCTTTTGCTTGATCAGATAACTACCTACAGCCAATTGCTGACGTAAAGGAACACTCACAGCATTATTCTCCAAAAACTATCACGACATCCAGCGACCACAGCTGTTACAAAAAAACAACAGCCGCAAACCGATAACCATCCTAGAAGTGACACCTGCTGCGGCCAATTTAGACCGTCAATTAGGCTCGAGGCGCACAATTAGATGTGGTCAGAATACCACTTTCCAACAACATACTCCAGATAAAATACGTAAAAAACAACAAGAACATGCGCACATTTCCTGAAAGCCACACAAAGCCGCTTAGCAACCACAAAAAAGCCTAACCCCTAAAAAACCATAATTATTTTTCTAAAACAACAACAAAGATCAGAAACACCAACTCATATATTGCTTTTTCCAGCACCATTTCGACAAATTTGCCATAAAGCAACATCACTTTGCAAAACACCAACAAACAGTCTATCATTTAGGCAACTAATAGTTAGCCTTGATACAGATGAACGGATCTCAAACACTAATCAATAATCCGGAGTTGCTCAGACAACTAGCCGACGCCGAACTGCAAGCCACCTTGCTTGAAGGCGTGTCGCGCACGTTTGCGCTAACTATCCCGCAACTCCCGGATGAACTGTATCCGGCTGTGGCGAATGCTTATTTGCTATGCCGGATTGTCGACACCATAGAAGACGAAATATCCCTTAGTGCCGAACAAAAGAAATACTTTTGCAGCGCTTTTATAGACATAGTCAAGACCGGCAATAACGCAGATGTATTCAGCGCCGAGCTGGCTCCACTGCTCTCTGAGCAAACCATTCCGGCCGAACATAGCCTGATCCAGCTGGTGCCTCGCGTGATTGCCATAACCCGCTCACTGGACGCTCCGCAAATCGAAGCCCTGGCATGTTGCGTGGAAACGATGGCGAACGGCATGCCGGTCTATCAGGCGTTGGATTTACATGCCGGTTTGAAAACCCTGAAAGACATGGACGACTACTGCTACTACGTAGCCGGCTGCGTCGGTGAGATGTTGGCAAAGTTGTTCTGCCATTATTCCCCGGAAATAGCCGCGCATCGCGAAGAACTATTGAGGCTCTCAGTCTCCTTTGGTCAAGGTCTGCAAATGACCAATATCCTGAAAGATATTTGGGACGACGCCAAACGCGGCGTATGCTGGTTACCGCAAGACATTTTCACCGAAACCGGTTTCAATCTGGCCGAGCTGACGCCGGAAACCGACGACGAGCGTTTCCGCCTCGGCCTGAGCCATCTGGTGGCTATCGCTCACGGGCACTTGCAAAATGCATTAACTTACACCCAACTCCTGCCCAGCCACGAAACCGGCATCCGCAACTTTTGCCTTTGGGCGCTGGGCATGGCCGTACTGACCTTGAAGAAAATCAAGGCAAACCTTAATTTCAACGAATCGAATCAGGTCAAAATCAGCCGTAATAGTGTGAAAGCCACTATTGTCGCGACCAAATTGACCGTGCGCAGCAATCTGCTGCTATCCCTACTGTTTAACCTGACCAGCCGTAATTTGAAATCGCCGGATTGGCACTATTCACCTATATCGCACACTGGACAATAAGGAATCACTATGTTTACTGAAGCCCATATAGATACCAGCAGCCAAGACATCAGCAATGCCAATACCGGCAAAACGGCCGGCCTTGGCTTATTGCATGCCGCCATCGAACGCGCCCAAGCCAAACTACTCAGCTTGCAAAGCCCGGAAGGTTATTGGGTATTTGAGCTGGAAGCCGACTGCACTATCCCGTCCGAATACATCATGATGATGCACTATCTGGACGACATCGACGAAGAATTGCAGCGCAAAATGGCCGTTTACCTGCGCAGCCGCCAGGCCGAAGACGGCAGCTATCCACTATTTACCGGCGGCCCCGGCGACATCAGCGGTAGCGTCAAAGCTTATTACGCCTTAAAAATGGCCGGCGACGCCATCGATGCGCCGCATATGGTCAAATTACGCGACTGGATACTCAGCCAAGGCGGTGCAGCGCGCGCCAACGTCTTCACCCGAATCGCACTGGCGATATTCGAACAATTGCCCTGGCGCGGGGTGCCGTATATTCCTGTGGAAATTATGCTGCTGCCCAGCTGGTTTCCGTTTCATCTGGACAAAGTATCCTATTGGTCGCGCACCGTGATGGTACCGCTGTTCATCATGTGCACCCTAAAGGCTAAAGCCAAAAATCCGCACAAGGTCAACCTCTTGGAATTGTTTGTCGTTCATCCGGACGAGGAAAAACATTACTTTCCGGAGCGGACTCTGCTGAATAAATTCTTCCTGGGCCTGGATAAACTGGGCCGCGTTACCGAGCCGTTGATTCCACAACGCATGCGCGAACACGCCATTCAAAAAGCCGTTGATTGGTTTACCGAACGCCTGAATGGCGAGGATGGTTTGGGCGGCATATTCCCCGCCATGGTTAACGCCTACCAAGCCATGTTGTTACTGGGCTTCCCAGCCGATCACCCCAACGTGGTGATCGCCCGCCAGTCCATCGACAAACTTCTGGTGGTCAAAGACGATTATGCCTATTGCCAACCTTGCCTGTCGCCGGTTTGGGATACCGCGCTTGCGGCTCTGGCATTGCAAGAATCCGATAAGGCAGCAAATATACCCAGCCTTACTAAAGCTTACGATTGGCTAAAAAGCGTGCAATTGTCCGACGAGCCGGGCGACTGGCGCGTGCGCCGCCCCAATCTGGCTGGCGGCGGCTGGGCGTTTCAATTCGCCAATCCGCATTACCCCGATGTTGACGACACTGCAGTGGTGGGCTTTGCCATGGCCGATTCCAATCTGCCTGAACTAGATGAGTCTATTCACAGAGCGACGCGCTGGATCGTCGGTATGCAATCGCAAAATGGCGGCTACGGTGCCTTTGATGTCGATAACACTTATTACTATTTGAACGAAATTCCGTTCGCCGACCACGGTGCCCTGCTCGACCCTCCCACTGTCGACGTCAGCGCCCGCTGTGCGATGTTGATGGCCCGAGTTGCGAAAGATCACGACGAATATTTACCTGCCTTGGAGCGCACCATCGAATACATCCGTGGCGATCAAGAAGCCGACGGTTCGTGGTTCGGCCGCTGGGGTACCAATTACATTTACGGCACCTGGTCTGCCTTGCTGGGCCTGGAGCAAACCAATGTGCCGAAAACCGACCCGATGTACACCAAAGCGGCGGCATGGTTGAAAAGCGTCCAACGCGAAGACGGCGGTTGGGGCGAAGACAACTTGAGTTATCACGACGATAAAAAATTTCGCGGCCGCAACCATTTCAGCACCGCCTTCCAAACTGCCTGGGCCGTGCTGGGTTTGATCGCCGCCGGCGAAGTTCACAGCCAGGAAGTCAAAGCCGGCATCGACTTCCTGCTGCGTAGCCAGCAAGCTGACGGGGTTTGGAATGACCCCTGCTTTACCGCACCGGGCTTTCCAAAGGTGTTTTATTTGAAGTATCACGGCTATGACAAATTCTTCCCATTATGGGCGTTGGCTAGATACCGTAACGAATTAGCCAAACAGTGACCATAGGAATTCTTGTTGCCTTACCGGAAGAGCTCTCCACCCTGACCCGCCTAAAGTTGGTCCAGGGTGATTGCGTCAGAATCGCCGACAACATTCTCCTGGCATTTGCCGGTGCCGGACCGGTCAACGCGGAACGAGCCACGCATCTGTTAATCGCCAAAGGCGCCAAAAAACTGATCAGTTGGGGCTGCGCGGCCGCATTGTCGCCGCAATTGAAACCGGGCGATCTGATGTTGGCCGAGCAGCTATTATCGGAGCAACAACAGGTGTTCGATACCGACCCCCGCTGGCGTAAGCGTCTGCATGAGTTGCTGGATAAGCAGTTTCCGATTTCCAATGGCAAGTTGGCTGAAAGCAGTCATATCGTCAGCAACAGTAGCGATAAGCACAATATATACCGGCAAACCGGTGCGATTGCCTTGGACATGGAAAGCTGCGCCATGGCCAAAATTGCCGAGCAATCAAACTTACCTTGTCTGGCAATTCGCACGATTGCCGATCCTGTAAGCATGAGCCTACCCCAAGCAGTTACTCAGGCCTTGAATGGTCAGGGGCAGGTAGAAACCAGCAAACTCTTGCGTTTTTTGGCAACCCACCCATGGGAAGCACCCAGCCTGATCAAGCTGGGCTTACATTTTCATGCCGCGCAAAAAACCTTGAAAATCATTGCCAAACAACTAAACGAAATCATCGTTTTTTAGCAGAAAACCGTGAATTATTGAAGGGTTAAGCAGCGGGAACATAGCGTAATCCGGAAATAAACCAAGCACTTACGAGGTATTACATGTCTTTTAGCATTGCCGATCTTTTTACTCAGCACTTCGACGAGAAATTCGACTTGCATGAGCGTCACCTGAACAACCAGATGGTGCGCGTTTTACGGACTATCGGTTACGACAGAAACTATAAAAAAGCAATCGGCCAATATCTTTATGACGAAGACGGTAACGAATACTTGGACTTGCTGAGCGGCTTCGGCGTGTTTGCGATGGGCCGCAACCACCCAACCATTATCAAAGCGCTGCAAGAAACCCTGACCTTGGAATTACCCAGCCTGGTACAGATGGATGTGTCCTTGCTTAGCGGTCTGCTGGCCAAGGAAATTCTAGCTACCTGCCCGGATAATCTGGAAAAAATGTTTTTCTGCAATTCCGGCACCGAAGCAGTAGAAGCGGCCATCAAATTCGCCCGCTACACAACCAAACGTTCGCGCATCGTCCATTGCGACCACGGCTATCACGGTTTGACCATGGGCTCGCTATCACTGACCGGAGAGCACATCTTCCGCGAAGGCTTCGGCCCGCTGCTGCCGGAATGCACCTCAGTGCCGTTCAACGATTTGGCGGCGCTGGAACAAGCCTTGAGCAGCAAAGACGTGGCGGCTTTCATTGTCGAGCCCATCCAAGGCAAAGGCGTCAACATCCCGGACGATAACTACCTGCCGGAAGTGGAGCGCTTGTGCAAAAAATACGGCACTTTATTCGTGGCCGACGAAATCCAGACCGGCATAGGCCGCACCGGCAAGTTTTGGGCTATCGAGCACTGGGGGGTTAAACCCGACATGATTCTGATGGCGAAAGCCTTGTCCGGCGGCTTCATCCCGGTCGGCGGTGTCGCCATGACCACCCACATCATGGACACCGTGTTCAACCGCATGGATAGAGCCGTCGTGCATGGCTCGACCTTCTCGAAAAACAATATGGCGATGGCCGCCGGTCTGTCCGCATTGCATGTGGTTCACGAAGAAAAACTGGTCGAAAACAGTGCCAAGGTCGGCGAAGACATCATCGCTACCATCAACGCCATGGCGCCCAAATACGAATTCCTGAAGGAAGCGCGCGGCAAAGGCTCAATGATCGCCATCGAATTCCATGCCCCGAAAAGTTTGGGATTAAAGGCCGCCTGGGCCATGCTGGAAGCAGCCAATAAAGGCCTGTTCTGCCAGATGATCCTGATCCCGTTGTTCAAGGAACACCGGGTACTGGCGCAAGTGGCCGGTCACGGTATGAACGTGGTCAAGTTTTTACCGCCGCTGACGCTGACTCAAAAAGACCGCGATTGGATTGTCAATTCTGTGGAGAAAACCATCGCCGATACGCACAACGTCACCGGTTCGATCTGGACGCTGGGTAAAAACCTGGCCGGCCACGCTCTGAAAAACAAAAAATAAGGTGCCATATATGAATTTTTTCAAACCTGCTTTGTTCGCATTGGCACTGGTCGCCAGTAACAGCGCTTTCGGCCACGCAGTCGTCACGCATAATTCTTTAAAACTCAACCCGGTGCCGGTCAACTTGGCCAGCCAAGTGGAGCTATCGTTCAATTCCAAAGTGGAATTGGATTTATCGGAAGTCTTCCTAGTCAGCGCCGGCGACAAAATGCAATCCATTACGGCTACGCCGGGTGAAAAACCCGGCCAAGTCTTGTTGCATCTGCCAGCCTTGGAACCCGGCGAATATGCCATCAAATTAAAAATATTCGCCGCCGACGGTCATCTCAGCGAAGACCTGCTGCGTTTTTTTGTCAAACAGGCTAAGTGATCCGCATGGAAGGCATTGCAAATTATTTAGACTCACTGATAGGCGGCGTCGATCTCACGTTTTATTCCATCACCATCGGTGGATTGCTATGGGGACTGTTAGTCCTGCGTCCCTGGCATGAAGAGGCGCTGTATAACTCGGCCTTGCTGAGCAAAACCGTCAACCTGATTCATTTCGGCAGCAAAGCCCTGGTCATCACCCAATTGTCGAAAATCGGCCTGAAAATATGGCTGATGGCCGTGACCTTGGGCAAATCGCCGTTCCCGGCGTTTTTCCAAACCGTGCAATTCCAGGCCGGTTTAGCGCGCGCTACCTGCGCTTTTATTTTGGCGGTGTTCATCCGGCAAGCGTTAAAAAGCAATCCACGCTCCAAACAATTCTGGGTGCTGTCCACGGCGATTATTGTGCCGCTGGTCATTTCCGCAGCTTGGCTGGTACACGGCGCGAGTCGTTTGGAGGATCGCGGCCTGTTAATGACGTTAACTGTCACGCATCAGATCGCTGCGGCCACTTGGGTGGGCGGCATATTTCAAATTCTGACGTTATGGGGCTTGAAAAAACGTAATGCCATAGCCGTTGAAGTTTGGCCTTTATTGCTGAAACGCTTCTCGGCAGTGGGCATTGGCGCGGTTGTTGTATTGCTGGTTACCGGCACGCCGCTGGCCTGGTATTACATCCGCACTTTCCAAGGCTTCATCGGCGCAGGCTACGGCAATCTGTTATTGGTAAAAATCATCATGCTGGGCCTGGCATTGGGCTTTGCCTGGTTGAATCGGCAAGCCGTAAATGCCTATTTCACCAGCCGCAGCCTGTATGCCCTGACCGCGCGCGTACCCTACTATATCGAAGCGGAAACCCTGATACTGCTGACTATCCTGTTCACTGCCGCCAGTTTAGCCTCGCAACCGCCAGCTGTCGACATTCCGCATTTGACGGCCAGTTTCGAAGAAGTCTTGAACATGTTCCATCCGCGCGTACCGCGTTGGGAATCACCGACTCACGAAGCCTTGATTGCCGGCGAAGCCGGACGGGTGGCCATCGTCGGTCAGATCCCGTCGGAAGCTGCTACTGCCTGGTCCGATTACAACCACAACATTTCCGGCATCTTCCTGGCGACCATGAGCTTCTTCGCGATGCTGTCGTTTTCCGACCGCTTCCATCGTTGGGCGCGCTTCTGGCCGGTGGGTTTCATGGCATTGGGCGTGTTCCTGTTTTTCCGTAGCGACGCCGAAAGCTGGCCGCTCGGTCCTATCGGTTTCTGGGAAAGTACCTTTAACAATGGCGAAATTCTGCAACATCGGATCGCCACGCTATTGGTATTTGTACTGGGTTTGATCGAAGTGCGCGCCCGCCTCAACAATAACAGCGGCTTCATGCCTTACATGTTTCCTTTGCTGGCGGCATTTGGCGGCATGATGCTGTTGGCGCATTCGCATGTCGGTTTCGAGGCAAAAACCGCCTTCCTGATTCAGGTCGGCCATACCATGATGGGCGTATTCTCGCTGATCCTGGCTTGCGGCCGCTGGCTGGAACTCAAATTAGATTCGCCCGGTAAAAACGTAGCCGGATTTATTTCAGTGTTCGCTTTATTCCAGATAGGCGTCATCCTGATGTTCTATCGTGAACCCCTGTACTGATCATGAAACAGACTAACGAATTTCCGTTACTAGACACCATCCAGACCCCCGCCGACGTTCGGGCCCTGAAGCCTGAACAACTGGAGCCGCTGGCCGATGAGTTGCGTCGCTATCTGACCCATACCGTCAGCATCTCCGGCGGCCATTTCTCGGCTGGCCTGGGCACGGTGGAACTGACGGTGGCCTTGCATTATGTGTTCGATACGCCGTCTGATCAGTTGGTGTGGGATGTGGGCCATCAGGCTTATCCGCATAAGATTTTGACGGGGCGGAAAGAGCGGATGCCGACGATTCGCACCTTGGGCGGCGTCTCGGCCTTTCCCTGCCGCGCAGAGAGTGAGTACGATGCCTTTGGCGTCGGCCATTCGTCAACGTCGATCAGTGCGGCGCTGGGGATGGCGATTGCCTCGCAGTTGCGCGGCGAGGACAAGAAGATGGTCGCCATTATCGGCGACGGTTCGATCACCGGCGGCATGGCTTATGAGGCGATGAATCATGCCGGCGATGTCAATGCCAATCTGTTGGTGATTTTGAACGATAACGATATGTCGATTTCGCCGCCGGTAGGCGCGATGAATAATTATCTGACCAAGGTGTTGTCGAGCAAGTTTTATTCGTCGGTACGGGAAGAAAGCAAGAAGGCTTTAGCCAGTATGCCGTCGGTGTGGGAACTGGCCCGTAAGACAGAAGAGCATGTGAAGGGCATGATTGTGCCGGGCACGCTGTTCGAGGAGTTGGGCTTTAATTATTTCGGGCCGATTGACGGTCACGATGTAGAGATGTTGGTTTCGACTTTAGAGAAGTTGAAGGATTTGTCCGGGCCGGTGTTTTTGCATGTAGTCACCAAGAAAGGCAAAGGCTATGCCCCGGCCGAGAAGGATCCCTTGGCCTATCACGGGGTGCCGGCTTTCGATCCTACCAAGGATTATTTACCCAAAGCCGCACCGTCGCCGCATCCGACCTATACAGAAGTATTCGGGACTTGGCTGTGCGATATGGCCAAACAGGATGAGCGGCTGTTGGGGATTACCCCGGCGATGCGCGAGGGTTCGGGCTTGGTGGCGTTTTCCCAGCAGTTTCCGAAACGCTATTTCGATGTGGCGATTGCCGAGCAACATGCGGTGACCTTGGCCGCCGGTCAAGCCTGTCAGGGCGCGAAGCCGGTGGTGGCGATTTATTCGACTTTTTTACAACGCGCTTACGATCAGTTAATCCACGATGTGGCCTTGCAGAATCTGGATGTGTTGTTCGCTTTAGATAGAGCGGGCTTGGTGGGACCGGACGGCCCGACCCATGCCGGGGCGTTTGATTACAGTTATATGCGTTGTATCCCGAATATGCTGGTGATGGCGCCGGCCGACGAGAACGAGTGTCGGCAGATGCTGACTACCGGTTTCAAACACCATGGCCCGGCCTCGGTGCGCTATCCGCGCGGCAAGGGGCCGGGGGCCACGGTTGACAAGGCCTTGACCGAACTTCCCATCGGCAAGGGCGAAATCCGCCATCAAGGCAGCCGCATTGCGATTCTGGCCTGGGGCAGCATGGTGACACCGTCAGTGGAAGCTGGCAAACAGCTGGGCGCGACGGTGGTGAATATGCGCTTTGTGAAACCGCTGGATGAAGCCTTGATTTTAGAGATGGCGAAAAGCCATGATGTGATCGTCACGGTCGAAGAGAACGTGATTGCCGGCGGTGCCGGTAGTGCGGTGAACGAGTTCCTGCAGGCACAGAACATTCTGATGCCGGTGTTGAACATCGGCCTGCCGGATTGCTTCGTCGAGCAAGGCAGCCGCGAGGAGTTGCTGGCATTATGCGGCCTGGATACGAAGGGTATCTTGGCTAAGATTCAGGCGGTTTGTGCGTAAACAGCCAGATGTTACAAAGCTATTTCAAATCCTTGTACCAACGCACGATGTCGGAAGCGTATGCGTTGGCGGCCAGGGAGATAGTATCGGCACTAAAAGAGAATGGCGGAGCATGTCTTGATTGTGGTGCCAACAGCGGCTACTGGTTTGATCGCCTTGCTACCGAAATAGGTTTAACCCACGCTCAATATCACGGCATCGAGTGGGATAGTGACAGCGTCAATGCGGCCCGGTTAAAGCAGCTTAATGTTCAGCAGGGCGATCTGAATAAAAAGCTGCCTTTCGAAAACGACAAATTCAGCTGTGTATTCGCGCTTTCTGTTTTGGAACATTTACTAAATGGCTGTCATTTTCTCAAAGAGACGCATAGAACATTAAAGCCAGGGGGCAAACTGGTGCTTTTAACCCCAAACATTAGCACTTATTTCACCGCCGCCCTGATTCTTGCCGGAAAAATGCCCTCTAGCGGCCCACACCCCGACTCGGATATTTTGCTGAAATCGGAGGAAGTTTTTAAGGTCAGCGCAGATGAACTTCACTGGGATACCGAGTCCGATACACCTGTTCACCGCCATTTAGTGGTATTCAGTTACTTGACGCTGAAAAAATATCTAAACACTATTGGTTTCTCACAAGTCACGGGGTATGGCTTTGGCTTATATCCGCTGCCAAACTTCATTCAGCCTGTTTTTGAAAAAATCGATCCTTACCATTGTCACCAAATGGTCTTCATTGCCAGAAAATAAGTATTGATTAACTATTGCACATAGATAAATGTTAGAAATCCTGCAAATACCGGTTCTACAAGACAATTACATTTATCTATTACAAGACACGTATTCCGGATTGACCGCCGTGATTGACCCCGCCGTTGCCGATCCGGTTATCGATGTTTTAGTCGAAAAATCCTGGCAACTTGATTACATTTTTAATACCCATCATCACAGCGACCATATAGGCGCCAATTTACAACTCAAGCAGCAAACCGGCTGCAAGATCGTTGGCTCGGCAGCCGACCAGGCGCGTATCCCCGGCATTGACATCCTGCTCGGCGACGGGGATCTAGTTAAACTCGGCAATCAGTGCTTTCAGGTCATCGACACACCCGGCCATACCGTAGGTCATATCGTTTATTACAGCGCCGATAGCCAGGCTTTGTTTTGCGGCGACACTTTGTTTTCGCTAGGCTGCGGTCGGTTGTTCGAAGGCAGCGCCGAACAGATGTGGCATTCGTTGGAAAAACTGAAAGCCTTGCCGGCCGAAACCCGCATCTACTGCGCCCACGAATATACCGCCGCAAATGGCCTTTTTGCGTTGTCGGTTGATCCGGACAATCCGCAATTGCGACAGCGAATTGATCAAGTCGCCGAACTTCGCCAACAAAACCGCCCCACCCTTCCCTCGACTATCGGCCTGGAATTGGCGACCAACCCTTTTTTTAGGGCGCACGACCTCGGCATTCGCAGCAATATCGGCATGACAGACCAATCCGACTTGGCGGTTTTCAGGCAATTACGCCTATTGAAAGACCAGTTTCGATAAATCGACCCCAGCTGTCGATACCCTTTAATTCTGCTAGACTGTTGTCCACATTTCGGCATGTTTCCTTGCCAACCTTTGGATTTTCATGAATAACATCCCGTCGATCAGCATCGTCATCCCCGCGAAAAACGAATCTAAAAATCTGCCGTCCTTTTTACCGCTGTTACATCTGCTGTACCCGGATGCGGAAATTCTGCTGATAAACGATGGCTCGACGGACGATACTGCCGCCATCGCTCGCGCGGCCGGTGTCACAGTGATTGATCACCCTTACAGCATGGGCAACGGTGCGGCGATTAAAACCGGAGCCAGACATGCAAAAAACGATATTTTGGTGTTTATGGATGCCGATGGACAACACGACCCCGGCGACATTCCGGCGTTGCTTAACAAACTGAACGACGGCTACGATATGGTGGTCGGTGCCCGAAACGCCGGTAGCCATGCCTCATTATTCCGACGTCTGGCGAATAAGTTCTACAATAAGCTGGCATCAATGATGACCGGGCACAAAATAGAAGATCTTACCTCCGGATTTCGTGCGGCCCGAGCCAACAAATTCCGCAAATTTCTTTACTTGTTACCCAACGGTTTTTCTTATCCGACCACCAGCACAATGGCGTTTTTTCGTTCCGGCTTCCCGGTAGCCTACATTCCTATCCACGCCGGCAAACGCAGCGGCAAAAGCCATATCCGGCTGATGCATGACGGTTTTCGATTTTTTATTATTATCTTACGGATTGGGGTGCTGTTCTCGCCCATGCGGCTATTTTTACCCATCAGCAGCATAGTATTTAGCTTGGGAGCCGGCTATTACGGCTACACCTACTTCACGGAAAACCGATTTACCAATATGAGCGCGGTACTGTTTTTGTCGTCCTTGTTTATCTTTCTAATCGGCATCGTTTCCGAACAGATTTCATCCTTACATTATAAAAATATCGAATAGCTCAAACCTTCACGCTGCTGAAAATCACAAACTTGGCATTAGCCGCCACCTGCCGGCAATTGCCGAATAATTTCTTCAGCGCCAGATGATAGTTCAAATGGCGATTACCGATTACCCGTAACTCACCGCCCTTACGCAACACCTTATGCGCCTGCCGGAACATCTGCCAAGCGATATGATCACCTATGGTGTGCTGTTGATGGAACGGCGGGTTACAGACTATGCAGTCTGCACTGTTCTCCGGGTAATCGCTCAAACAGTCGGCAACTAAAAAATTGGCCTGCCGACTATCGGCAAAAGCCGCCGCAAAATTTTCTTTGGCCGAGGCGATAGCCATAAACGATTCGTCGATAAACCTTATTCGTGCATTCGGGTTTTGCTTTGCCAGCATCACGCCGACAATCCCATTGCCGCAACCCAAATCGATAAAATCGCAATATTCGGGATTTTGCGGCAGATGCTCCAATAAAAAACGAGTGCCTATGTCCAGGCTATCGCGGGAAAACACATTGGCATGATTACAAACCGTAAGATCGCTGTTTTCCAATGGATACCGCGTCGGATAAGGGTTGACAGGCAATTGCAGATTTGGCTCCACCCGGGCAAAAATCAGCCGGGCTTTTTTTACCGCCAAAGCAGGTTGCGTCGGACCGACCAACCGGTCCAACAATTTCCAGGCAGTGGGCGGCAAGCTCTTCACCATGCCGGCGGCTATCACTTGGCAATCGGCTTTTAACAAAGGCTTTAGTGCATGCAGTTGATATTCCAGCAGCGCCAGCGTTTTGGGAATTTTAATCAGTAGATAATCAATGCCGGCTTCCGGTAGCGACAAGCTATCCAGTAAGCGCACTTGCTCGTGGTCTATGCGATTCAATGCCAGATTAATACGTGTCGCCTGCTGCGAAAGCCAGGAATCGGACATAGCGGTTGGCCGGTAAGCGCTGAGCGAAACCGCCAACGCACCGAAGCTATCGTTGAGGATGACCATATTGGCAAGTTCGGCAATGCCTGCGGCAGCTAGGTGATTTAATAGATATTCGTCTGCAGCGTCCCAAGCCCGCAGCAGTTCATTTCGGCGAAAAGGTAAGCGCTGGAGTTGAAAAACCCCTAGCGGACTAACTGATTCTATACACATATTGCGAGAAAAATAACGTAGCTATAACCCAGGGCATAAAAGGTAGATTGATGTCATGACGGCACTTCAAGGAATTAGGTTAACCGCCAGGGCAGCGACAATTTGCCACGCGGCAAAATGCCACATTTTCAGGACGGTGCCGCTTCAGTAAACTGCAAGCAACTCTTGTATGCGCCCCTATGGGGAATGAGAGTTATACCCCACCTCTCCGAACGACCGGTCCATCGCTACATGGACCCGGTCGTTTTTTTTAGCTGGCCCGGCGTAGCTTATCGGCCGAAGAACCGGCAAACAGGCGATAAAAGTTTTCGGTCGATTGCTCGGCAATGGCTTCGACAGAGGTTCCGCGCAAATCCGCAATATGTTCCGCCACATAGCGGACATAGGTCGGATAATTCGGTTTACCGCGATACGGGACCGGTGCCAGATACGGCGAGTCGGTTTCAATCAGAAAACGGTCAGCGGGTATTTTACGCGCCACATCCTTGATGGCTTCTGCGTTCTTGAAGGTCACGATACCGGAAAAAGAGATATAAAAATTCAAATCCAATGCTTTTTCAGCATAAGCCCAATCCTCGGTAAAGCAATGGATAATCCCGCCCACTTGGTCCGCGCCTTCTTGTCGCAAAACATCCAAGGAATCCTGCCCAGCCTCGCGAGTATGGATAATTAAAGGCTTGTTGAGTGTCTTGGCGGCGGCGATATGGGTGCGAAACCGTTGAAACTGCCATTCCAAATCGCCCTCGCTACGAAAATAGTCCAGCCCCGTCTCACCAATGGCGATCACTTTTTCGTTATCGGCCAACTGCAGCAAGTCATCCAGCGTGGGCTCACGCCCATCATGAACATTTGGATGCACGCCCACCGACAAGGAGATGTCCGAATACGGCATGACTTGCTCCAGCATAGCCGGATAGGCTTCCATATCGATAGCAATACACAGCATATGCCTGATCTGGGCCGCGCGTGCCGCTTGCATAAAGGTATTGAAATCATTAGCGTAGGGCGCCAAGTCGATACGATCAAGATGGCAGTGGGAGTCGATGAACATGAGTTTAGAAAAGTAAAGACAAGCGGCAAAGTCCGCCCACAAAAGCGTTTACATGGTGTGGGTGGAGCGGTCGGATTCTAATGCACCGGCCAGATAGGTTTCGATTTTATTGCGCGCCGCACCACCGTCCTGATCACTGAATTGCACGCCAATACCGGCGGCACGATAGCCTTCCGCGCCGGACGGCGTTTTCCAGATAATTTTACCAGCAATCGGCAAGCGTTCAGTTTCGTCCATTAAATTCAGCAACATGAACACTTCCTCACCCATCTCGTATTCGCGTTTGGTCGGGATGAACAAGCCGCCATTTTTCACGAAGGGCATGTACGCCGCATACAGCGCGTTTTTATCCTTGATCGATAAGGACAGGATACCTTGTCTGGGTGCTGCTGATTCTGCCATACGCTCAGTGTCTGTTCAGTTGCGACCAGCTAATCAATAGCTGCTCGACCATCAATTGTTTATTAAGTTGCGTGTTCAATTGCGATTTGGTGGTAAGCACATTATCGTAAAACCGATAGAGGCGCTTCAATTCTAGCCGCTCGGCAAGGGCTTGCAAGGCATTTTTCAGATCCGGATTGCTAAGCGCCGGCGATTCCGCCCGGTAAGCACATTTAACAATGTCAGCAACCCAGCTTGCCATCCAGCGCAACACCACGGCCAAATCAATCTTTTCCTGCTTTTGCCAGAGTTCGGCGACGGTTAACAGATTCTCTTTGCCTTGTGCCACTTGCCACCAAGCGTCGAAATACTGCTGCCGGAGCTGAATCATATTGAGTTCGGCGTATTGTTTGGCCAATAGAGGCGAGCCTTGGGCTAATGTTAATAGCAGATCGGCCTGCTCTCCGACACGCTGCTGCCGCAACCAAGTGATTGCCAGTTCGTGAGCAGGGGTTACGCAATCGATTTTCTGGCAACGGCTGCGAATCGTCGCCGGCAAACGGCTCGGTTGCTCGCTGATCAACAATAAACAAGTGCGTTCGGTCGGCTCTTCCAGACACTTCAAAAACGCATTCGCCGAAGCCGTATTCAAGGCGTCGGCCGGCTGAATAATCACCACGCGGTAGGCATCGTCATATTGCGGCTTCAACGCCAGCTTCACAATCAACTGCCTGATTTTGTCGATACCGATGGCCTTGCCAGGCTCATCGGGCTCTATCACTAGAAAATCGGGATGGGTTTGCGCATCGAACAATTTACACGCAATGCAATGACCGCAGGCACTCGCATCGGCCAGCGGCGCCTGACACAACAGGGTTCGAGCGTAATATCCGGCCAAATGCCGTTTGCCTTGCCCTGCCGCGCCGGAAAACAGCAAGGCTTGCGGGAGGCGTTGTTGCTCGATATAACCGTGCAACTGCCGCCAATTATCCTGTTGCCAGGGGTAAACCTGCAGTTGGGTAGACATCAATCGGCCCACAAGCCTGCCAACTCAAGGCGCAACTGCTGTTGCACCTCGCTGAGCGGCAAACTGGCATCGATAATTTTGTAACGACGCAAATCCGTCGCGGCGCGTTGTAAATACGCTTGCCGGACCCGGTCGAAAAACGCCAACTGTTCGGTTTCAAAGCGGTCCAGCTCGCCTCGATGCTTGGCGCGCTGCATGCCGATTTCTATCGGCGCATCGAAGACTAAGGTCAAATCCGGTCTAAGCGTACCCTGCACGGTATTTTCCAGCCAAGCTATGGTCTGTAGATCCATATGGCGGCCACCGCCCTGGTACGCATAAGTAGCGTCAGTGAAACGGTCGCACACCACCCACTGCCCTTGCTGCAACGCCGGTAAGATCACTTGTTGAATATGTTGAGCACGAGCGGCAAACACCAACAACAACTCGGCTTGCTCGGTCAAACTTTCCGCTTGCCGCTCCAACAAAATCCCGCGAATCTTTTCGGCAATGCCTGTACCACCCGGCTCGCGGGTCAGCACGAACCGGATGCCTCGTTCTTCCAGCAGCTGTTTGATAAATTGCAAATTGGTGGACTTGCCAACGCCTTCACCACCTTCCAGCGTAATAAATCGACCGTAAGTCATCGTTGATATTGATCGACGTATTTTTCGTGTTCCGCCAAGGTCGAAGAAAACGCATGGCGGCCATTGCCGCGGGCGACAAAGAACAAAGCATCACTATTATCTGGATGCAAGGCGGCTACTATCGCCTGCTTGCCCGGCATCGCAATCGGTGTAGGCGGCAGGCCTTCGATGATATAGGTGTTGTAGGGCGTGGGTTCGCGCAAATCCTTGTGCCGGATATCGCCGTGGTAATCATCGCCCATGCCATAAATTACGGTCGGATCGGTTTGCAGCAACATGCCTTTCTTTAAACGCCTAGCAAATACCCCGGCGATCTTTCTGCGCTCTTCGCCGGCGCCGGTCTCTTTTTCGACGATAGACGCCAAAATCAACGCCTCATAAGGGTTTTCCAAGGGCACGCCGTCGTCGCGTTTTTGCCATTCTTCGTTCAACACCGCTTGCATGCGATCATGCGCGCGTTTCAGCAAATCGACATCCGAGGTGTTTTTTTCAAAGAAATAGGTGTCGGGAAAAAACAAACCCTCCGGATGATTCTTATCCGAGCCGATTTGCGCCATCAGGTCTTCCAATTGGTTATCGGTCAGCGTGTGTTGCAGGTTGGGGTTGTTTTTGATGGTATTGAACATTTGCTTGAAGGACCAACCCTCGGGAAACGTAATCGAATACTTGCGGGTTTTACCATCGGTCAATTGTTGCAGAATGTCGGCGGCGGTAGAACCTTTCGCTAACACATACTCACCCACCTTCAACAAATGGTCGAGATTTTTCCGATAGGCAAACAACCGAAACCATAAGCGATTCACCGTCACCTGCTGGGCACGCAGATTTTTCACCACCGATTCCAGCGTATCGCCTTTTTTAATTTCAATCACGGTTTCGGTCATGACGACCGGCTTCTTGAGAATCAGTTGATAGTGCATGCCGGCCCAAATCGACACCAAACCCAATACCATCAATAATGTAAATGCGATAATGCTTCTAAACACTGCTATACCTCTGCCATGCGGGCTGCGTTGAGCAAGTCTTGCAAGCGCCGGGTGATGGCGCCGACACTAAAAACTTGCGCTTCCAGCCGTTTAATCGGCCAGATACCGATTACCGAGTTGCTGACAAATAGCTCGTCAGCGTGCAAAACGGCAGTTTGATCGATTGCTTGCTCAAACAACGGTAGCTTGATGCGCTGCGCGAATGCCATGATCAGCTGCCGCACAATACCCGCAACGCCGCATTGCCCTAACGGCGGCGTGTATAAACTGCCTGACTTGACGATGAATAGATTACTCATCGTGCCTTCCACGACCCGGTCTTGAGTATCCAACATCAAACCCTCTTGAATTGAATCATCCTGCCATTCCGCTCTGGCTAAAATCTGCTCGAGTCGATTCATGTGTTTGATACCGGCCAAGCTAGAATTCAAAGACAAACGCTGTTCGCAAAAACGCGCGGCGATGCCGTCTGTTTGAAATTGCAGGGGATAATCGGGGTAAGGATGCAGGCTGAACAGCCTGCTAGGGATAACTTGCTCTGGCTGCCGGTAACCGCGACCACCGCTGCCTCGCGTCACGATCAACTTCAACACGGCCCGCTCGCTGGATTTGCTCAATTGCCGGGCTTCAGCATCGAGCAAGGCGCTATCCGGCATCGGGATCAGCAATCGCCGACAGCCTTCGGCCAAGCGTTTTAGGTGCCGGTCAAAAAACAGCGGCTTGCCCTGCAAGACTTCGATGGTTTCAAACAGACCGTCGCCGTATTGAAAACCTCGATCAGAAACATCGACACAGTGTCTGTGCTCGCCGTTTAATAAAAACATAGCCAGACACTGCGGAAGCGGAAGCGCTTATTGGTAACGTTTGAAAACCAGAGAGCCATTGGTACCGCCAAAGCCAAACGAGTTGGAAATAGCGACGTCGATGTGCATGTTTCTGGCGATATTCGGAACGTAATCCAGATCGCACTCGGGATCCGGATTTTCCAAATTGATGGTGGGTGGCGCGATTTGATGCTGAATAGCCAGGGCCGTCAATACTGCTTCGATACCCCCGGCAGCACCCAACAAATGACCGATCATCGACTTGGTGGAACTAACGGCCAATTTATAAGCGTGATCGCCTAGCGCCAACTTCATGGCATGCGTTTCGCCAATATCCCCAGCCGGCGTCGAGGTGCCGTGGGCATTAATGTAGTGCACGTCTTCAGGATTAACTTTAGCATCACGCATCGCGTTGCGCATACAACGCGCAGCGCCTTCGCCACCTTCAGACGGCGAAGTAATATGGTATGCGTCGCCACTCATGCCGTAGCCAACCAGCTCCGCATAAATTTTCGCCCCACGCGCCTTGGCATGCTCCAGTTCTTCCAGGACCACTACGCCGGCGCCGTCACTGAGGACGAAACCGTCACGGTCGCGGTCCCAGGGGCGGCTAGCAGTGGTAGGGCTGTCATTACGGCGCGACAAGGCTTTTGCCGAAGCGAATCCACCCATCGCGGTCGGCGAGGTCGTGCAGCGCTCTGCACCACCGGCCACCATCACATCGGCATCGCCGTATTTGATCAGGCGCGCAGCGTCGCCAATATTATGCGTACCCGTCGAACAGGCGGTGACGATGGCAAAGTTGGGGCCTTTCAAACCATATTTGATCGACAGATTACCGGAAATCATATTAATGATGTTGCCCGGCACAAAGAAAGGCGAAATCCGTCTTGGTCCGCCGGCCACGTAGGTGGCATAGCATTCTTCAATACCGGTAATGCCGCCGATGCCGGCGCCGATAGCCACACCGATCCGCTCGGCATTTTCTTCGGTGACTTCAAAACCGGAATCCTCAATCGCCTGGCAACCCGCTGCAATGCCGTAATGCACGAAACCGTCCATGCGTTTGGCATCTTTCTCGGCTATATAGTCGCCGATATTGAAATTTCTGATGACACCGCCGAACGTCGTTGCAAAAGGGGATATGTCAAATGAATCGATCGGACTAATGCCGCTCTTCCCGTTGACAATGCCATCCCAGGTATCGGCAACATTATTGGCTAACGGCGTAATGGCGCCTAAGCCCGTTATAACAACTCGACGTGTGCTCACAGTAAACTACCGGTAAAAAAAGAAGACAACCAGAGAAGGGAGATAAACCGGCTAGTGGATGGCAAGCACCCACTAACTTTTGGAAACAACTTACTGCAGATTGGCGTTGATGTAATCGATAGCCAATTGGACTGTGGTGATTTTTTCAGCTTCTTCGTCTGGAATTTCGCATTCGAATTCTTCTTCCAGAGCCATGACGAGTTCAACTGTGTCTAAAGAATCAGCACCAAGATCGTCAACAAAAGACGCATCGTTCGCGATTTCTTCTTTTACGCCTAATTGTTCTGCGACAATCTTTTTTACTCGTTCTTCGATATTACTCATATTTTTTTCCTCGAACAATGCAAATGCCTGACTGCGAGCACTTACCTTATCTTTAGTGTTGTATTAATTGAATTTGCAATCTCGTCACTGGCCTTGCCTAACGACAGCGCGGATTATACTTTATGTTCCAAAAAATTCACAACATTCGCCCGCGACTAGGCGATTCGCGGCCTGAGGCTATGTTTTCCCGCTCAAATTTTTAATAATTTCTTCCAAAGGCACCAAATTCAGTTTGATCCGGAACAAAACCGCCTGGTTCTCCAACACGCCAAAACATTCGTAGGTACGCAGCATGATACTGGTGTGATTCAGGGTTTTATCCGGCGACTCCGGCAGTTGCTTGACCAGAATATGCAGCTTGTCGTTGTTTTTCAACGTCGCCAGATGCACGCGATCCACTGAAATGTCGTGAGAGGTGTATACCATCGGATTGCGTTTGAAGTCGTGGTTTTCCAACTGCGCCTTCTCCAGCAACGCGCCGGACGTCAAACTGCAGGGAAACACTTCCGGATACTGCGCCACCTGCAACAACTCGTCGAAATAATCCGACTGTTCCGCAAACGAGCCGGATAGAAAGTTTTTCACGTTGCCGTTATTCATCCACTTGCGCTTTAAAAAAAACTCGGTGCCGGGCACCACGGTTTTATCGCATAGGGCATTCAAATCCGGCAGACCGCTTAAATCAGTATCCGCTAAAAACAAAGGCTGTTTGGTTTCTTTTTTATACCCCAGCAAAATGGTTTTGCCTTGCGACTTGATCGCGATGCGATTGGTCAAAGTCAGCTCGGGTATTGTCGCAATCAAGGTCTTTTTAATATCCAGCGTCATCTCTTGCCGCGGCCGCAAGGCATTAACAAAGATGATCTGATAATTACTAAAACGCAGCTGATTGTCGGCGATAATCTGGTCTTCGTGATGCGCCTCCCGGTATAAGCGCATCTGATATTCGATCAAAGTATTTAACTGAAAGCCCAGCACGATCGGGCCTTTAAACGGGTTGTGCGTGACCTGCAGCCATTTATGCTTGTCGTGAAACAAGTTGAAATCGTCAGATGCATTGCGGGCGACTTCGATATGAATTTGTTCGAAAGTAAACGATTTATCTTTCATCGATGACCAATGACAGTAGATATGAACCGGCTATTCTAGGCCGATTGCCGCGAATCAGGAAATAACGCACCCAACCAGCTTGTTCTGAGTCGACAACAATCCTCGGCCTGGACCGGAAATCAGCTTACTATCCACATAACCATACTAACTTGGTTAACGACAAGCCATCTGCATATCGAATGACACAAAAAACCGCCGGCGTGCTTATCAGTTATTCATCTTGATAAGTGTCGCTACCTGCCCGCGTATTTCTGCACCGACCCGACTATCCAATTGGCCCAACCACCGTCCCGGAATCTGCGCCAATCCATACTTGGCCCCTGCCAACATCCCGGCCAAGGCCCCCGTCGTATCCGCATCACCGCCCTGATTCACGGTAGCTATTAGGCAGGATTCGAAATTATCGGTATTGAAGAAATAATGCAGCACCGTCTGCACGGTATCGACGATGTAGGCCGAGGCTTTACTCGGATAAGGGTGGTAGGCAAATTCGCTGTATTGGTTGATCAAGCGTTTGGCCTCCAGCAAACAGACTTCAACAGGTTGTCCATGAATCAACCGGTTAGTCATTCGACCCAATGCCAGCGTAGCAGCGTCGGACAATGGATTGTTATGGGTGATGCGGCTCTGCTCCAGACTCCATAATTCGAAATCATCCGGCCGATTTAGCGTCGCCAACACCACCGGCAAATTACGCATACAGGCGCCGTTACCGGCGTCATCTTCACGCGGCAATCCCATCAATACACCTTCATCACGATACCGCACGATGCCGCGTCGGCACGTATTGCCCACATCCGGCGGATCGCTTTCCAACCAGGCGAGAAAATTGTCGGCCACAGACTTCAAATTCCAACCTTGATGCTCAATGATAGCCCGCCCCAAGGCCAGCGACATTTGCGTATCGTCTGTCACCTGCCCCGGCTCCAAACCCAGCCAGCCGCCGCCTATCATTTCGGTATGCACGCCGTAACGACTCTGAATTTGCTTCGGCGACATGAATTCCACCGTCGCACCCAGCGCGTCACCACAAGCAAAACCCAGGTAAGCACCCAGGGCCCGATCCATTAATTGCTCATTCATCGCAACACCTTCACTCGATAATCGCCGCCAATCACCAAATATTCGGCCTCGCCGCGCAAGGCGTGGTGCGGCAACAAATCGTTAAAAAACACCAGCTTCACCATCGGCACCTCAACCTCCAAAACATAGCTGCCAAATTCGCTGGCGATACTGTAGCGGTCGGTAAACGACACAATGCTGTTGAAATGCACAATCTTGTGCTCGCGGCTCCAATCGCCCAAGGCATTGACCCCTCGATAAAGGGTTTTGTGGGTTGCAGCCGGCACCTGAAAGCGCTCGATCACCCACTGGCAAAACTCATATAACAAATCCAACTGCATGTAGATGCAATTATTGTGGTAGCGGCTGTTCATCTTTTCTTCGATGTAAGTTACCCAGTCCTTACTCATGAAACTGCTGATTTGTTGTTTATGGTAATTGGGGAACAGGCCAAAGCGGCTTTCCACCCACCCCTTCAGTACCGCACCTTGAGCGTTATTGGAATCCAGACCCCAATCTTGAATCAGGCGCAGATAGCTGTTGCGGTAACGCCGCCGACCCTCGGCATCGTCGCGTAAACGCTGCTCGGTTTCGAAGCCGAATACCACACACATGTAGTCTTGAAATATCCGCCCGCAATCCACCAACGTGGCTTGTCCGGCCAACTGCTCAAACAGTCCGGGCGCGGACTCCCGGGTGCCGGCGATATGCAAGGGCTTGGGGTATTCGTTAAATAGGTGACTGGCCAAACACGCCGTCGCCATGCCGATCAAATTGGTACTGTGGCCGTGCTGGGAAATATCGGGCATGGGGGCTAACTGAAAAGAATGTCGGACACTGATAAGCCCTAATTCTCACATCGAATAGGGAAATTAGCCATACGAAATAAACTTTCCCGAACTATTCTTCCGGAATTCCCGCTGCCACGAAACACTCTCGATTCCGCGCAACCGGCTAGCTAGCTGGAAATAGCAAGCACCAAGCAAGAACCTAGCCGTTTTTTGTGATTGACATCACACAAAGACAGAGAATACAGTGCGCTAGCCAATTGATTATTAAACAAAAAACAAGCGATCAATAACAGGCGAAACAATAACAACACACAGGAGAGTCATATGAAAAAGTATGTAGCCGAGTCCTTCGGGACATTTTGGTTGGTTCTTGGTGGCTGCGGCAGTGCGGTATTAGCCGCCGCATTTCCGAATGTGGGCATCGGCTTGCTCGGCGTTTCGCTGGCGTTCGGTTTGACAGTACTGACCATGGCCTATGCCATCGGCCATATTTCCGGCTGCCACCTCAATCCGGCGGTATCGGTTGGCTTGTGGATGGGCGGCCGCTTTCCGGCCAACCAATTGTTGCCTTACATCGTCTCTCAAGTGGTCGGCGCGATTGCGGCTGGCGGCGTGTTGTATCTGATCGCCAGCGGCAAAGCCGGATTCGACGTAGCCGCCGGCTTCGCCTCCAACGGATACGGAGAACATTCGCCGGGCGGCTACTCCCTACTCTCCGCGTTGATTACCGAAGTGGTCATGACGATGATGTTTTTACTGATCATCCTCGGCGCCACTGACGCCCGCGCCCCTGCCGGCCTGGCGCCTATCGCGATTGGCTTAGGATTAACCTTGATTCACTTGATCAGCATTCCGGTCACCAACACCTCGGTCAATCCGGCTCGCAGCCTAGGTGTGGCGGTTTATGTCGGCGATTGGGCCTTGGCGCAACTCTGGCTGTTTTGGCTGGCGCCGATTATTGGCGCGGTTTTGGGCGCATTGATTTATCGCTTTATCGGCAGCCCGGACGAGTAACCCCCGAGCTTACTTCAGCGCAGTTCAGCAACCCTTCGTCATTCCCGCGAAAGCGGGAATCCATTTTGGCAACAGGGCTACCTGCTGCGCGTCAGTGACAATATTAGGGCCGGATTAATCAGGCATCGCCAGCCGGCCAGCTATCTTGAAATCCACATTTCGCCAGCGATTCTGATATGGATACAAAAATCTACAAAGGCCGATCAAATGTATCCGGCGCAATAGCCCTAAATGACCATTACTTCATCGCTGCGGACGGCGAAGACAACGAACTCAGCGTATTCGACAAACACGCAGAAAAAGCCCTAAAGCCGGCAATTGCCCTGTCAGAAGTTTTCGATGGCGAAATCAAAGACGGCAAGCATCAGGAAATCGATCTGGAAGGCGGCGCCCGCATCGAAGATGTCTATTTCTGGATAGGCTCGCACAGCACCAACAGCGAAGGCGACGAACGGCCGGCTAGGCGGCGCTTATTCGGCATCCATCTAACCGAAGACGAACCGGGTAAATTCAGCGCCCAGCGTTATGGCTCGATTTACACACAATTGATTAACGACCTGAAACAAGACCGACGCTTTGCCCGCTATGACTGGGAACAAGCCGAACGCATACCACCCAAAGGCAAAGGCGGCTTAAGCATAGAAGGCTTGGCAGCCACCCCTGAGCACGGCTTATTAATCGGCTTTAGAAACCCGCTAGCCGGCGGCGACACCGAAAACGGCGTCCTAAAAAACGGCAAAGCTATCCTGGTACACCTGCTTAACCCATTGGCACTGCTGCATGACCAAGCCGCGCAATTCGCCGAGCCTATTGAGTTGGATTTAGACGGCCTAGGCATCCGCGACATCGCCTGGCGCCAAGACCATCAATACCTAATCGTCGCCGGACCTTACCATGCCAACAAAGATCGCCTGGAACAACATCGGCTGTATTTATGGGACAGCGATTCCGGAAAACTTGAGCGACTGGATCATATCGATCTGGGAGACTTGAATATCGAGGCGGCGTTCTTTTTTCCAGGGCAGAATGATCGTGTTGAATTGCTTAGTGATGACGGGGAGCAGAAAGGATTTCAGTGCGTTTCGGTGGAGCTGTAAGAAAATTGGCTTGTCATTCGTATGACTAGCAATGAAAAACCCATGGTTATAGCGACAGTATACGGCGCGAAATGTATTTTTGGATAACCCCGTTATAGAACTCAGTTAGGATAGAATTAATCCTTTAATTAACTGTTGGGCCTCCACCATGTTTCTCGATCCAGAAGGACAGACGGTAAAACAGGAGTTGCACTCTAAGTTTGCATCCTACTTTAGCTTTGCATATGGACTTAATCGTTACGCCAACGAACTTTCGTCGAACGCCTCAATTCCAGATGGTGACTTGCAACAATTGTTACTTGCGCCATTAATGCTTCGAGGTCTAACAACCTTTCAAGGCTGTATATTGTTAGTAGAACGCGGATTGTCGGCAGAAGCGAAGATATTGGCTCGAAGCCTACTCGAAATTCTTTTTCGTATTACGGCAATTGCAAAAAACCGAGAAAATGCCGAAATTTATGTACTTGAGGATCAGCCGTTCCGAAGGAAATTAATCAATAAGTCAAAATTGCTTAGCCCCTGTTTACGCCAGCCTTTTGAAACCGAGCAAACTGAACACCTCGCAAGAGAAATCAAATCTGACATTGAAGAGCGAAATATAGCCGAAAAGTCGACCCAATGGTGGGCGCAAGAAGCCGGTCTGAGTGACTTATACAATTCCGCGTACCCGATCTTTAGTCTCGCAGTACATGTAGGTTCGCGTGAACTGGAATCACACCTCGTTCTAGACAAGGATAGGAGAATTGTCGCTATGAAAATAGACGCCGACACCACAAATCTTGGCCTTATTGTAATTTCAGCTTGCGAATCGCTACTATTAGTTTTTGAGGCCGCTTCTACTATCCTCCCTAAAAACTCAAAAATCAAAATGAGCATCTTTAAAACGGAACTCGCAAAGCTTAACAGGCTGGTGAAAAACTCGAAAAGCCAAGTAAGCTAAGGCATAGATGAGCCGCCAACTGTTAAAATAGGCTACCTAAATTTGGAGCCTTTCAATGCGCGGACACGATGCCATCCAAAACAACTGGTTCAGCTACATCAACCTGGAAGACCGCATTCCCAAGCAGCATCCGTTGCGCCGTTTACGGCTGTTGGTCGATGGCGTACTGGCCTCGATGGATGCCGTCTTTGCCGCGCGTTACTCGCACACTGGCCGTCCCTCGATTGCCCCCGAAAAACTGCTGCGCGCCTTGCTGTTACAAGTCCTGTATACGGTCCGTAGCGAGCGTCAGTTGATGGAACAACTGGACTACAACCTGTTGTTTCGCTGGTTTGTTGGTTTGGGTATCGACGATGCTGTCTGGGAGCGCAGCGTGTTCAGCGCCAACCGCGAACGCCTGCTGTCCGAAGCCCTGAGTCGCGAATTTTTTGAGCGGGTACTGGCCATAGCCGAATGGCAAAATCTGGTGTCCGACGAACACTTCAGCGTCGACGGTAGCCTCATTGAAGCCTGGGCCTCGCATAAAAGCTTCGTTAAAAAAGACGGCAGCGGCCCGGACAAACCCGCCGGCCGCAATCCCGAGGTCGACTTCAGCGGCGAAAAGCGCAGCAACGCCACCCACCACAGTACGACCGATCCCGAAGCCCGGCTTTACAAGAAAGGCGAATACACCGAGGCCAAACTGCGTTACATCACCCATGCCTTGTCCGAGAATCGCAACGGCCTGATTGTCGATGTCGAAACCACTCAAGCCACCGGCACCGCCGAAATCGAAGCCGCGCAAAACATGATCAAACGCCGCGTGCCCCAAGGCGGCAGCGTCGGTGCCGACAAAGGCTACGACCAAGCGGCGTTCGTCAACGGACTCGAGTCCCGTGACATCAAAGCCCATGTGGCCCGCAAAAAGACCGGCAGTGTCGTCGATGGCCGGACCGCTCGCGGCAAAGGTTACGCCCAAAGTCTCAAGCGCCGCAAAATCGTCGAAGAAGCCTTTGGCTGGGTCAAAACGGTCGGCGGCCTGCGCAAAACCCGTCACATCGGCTTAGCCAAAGTCGCGGGTCAGGCCTTGTTTTGCTTTGCCGCCTACAACCTGACGCGCATGCTCAACCTATTGGTGTTCACGCCGAAACCGGCGTGGAGTGCACCCGCCTAGGGTGAAGTTCGCCTGAAAACCGTCCACAGACGGCTTCAGGCGAATAAAAAGCCCTTGAAACCGGGGCAAAACGCTTGAAACTCGATGTCATGACCGATTTCAACTCGAAAAAATCACTTACATCGTGGGTAAGGGGAAATATCGGCGGGTTTTTCACCAGCCTGTTAACGAGACATTATGAACTAATGGGGCGAAGGTATAAGCAGGGCTCATGAACACTGCTTACAGACTGTAATTTCTTGCGTTGGTTTTGTCCCGTATGCCGCGCCGAGTACCGGAGATTTTGATAGGAATGGCCCGTTAGGGGTGCGGCAAGGATGCCGCACGTTGCCGAAGGGGCAGGAAGCCCCTTTCGGCAACCCCTATCAAAAGCGAGGAACGCAGGGGAAAAGCGGCATCCGGGTAGCTTTTCTTTTGGTGACTTTTCTTTGGCCAAACAAAGAAAAGTTACTCGGTTGTCGGTCCGAGAACCGACATACAAAATCAAGCTTCGCGACAGCGAATCATCATCTACACCCAACAAAGCTAAGATAGATCCGAGCACCACAACAACCGCAATCAAAAAAATTTGGATTTAAACCGGTAACGCCGACTTCGATAATCGCATAGCCAAACACTATCCAAAGACAGCAAACCAGCAGCCCTATCAGCTTTTTTATCCCAGCTTGTTCATTTTTGCTACAGTTCCCCTTAAGATACGACTAAATAACTAAAAAAATGAATGCTTGAAATGTTCGAACGGCGTGGTAACTTTAACCACTTAACCATAATAATAACTAGCTTAAGAGGAAACATCGCATGAGCCTTGACGAAAACAACAACGAGACTGAAGCCCAAAATCAAGCTGAAGAGCCTAAGCAACCGGAAACAAATTCAGCCGCTGATTCCGCCGTAGCGGCAAAAGATGCGGCCGGCAATATCGTCGCCAATCTGTTGGCACTGAAAGAATCCAATCCTAAAGTATTTTTTGGCGGCGTGGGCGCTGCGGCGCTGGTCTTGGTCGCCTTGATTTTTGGTGGTGGCTCCGATGCCAAATTGCCTGTTCACCAAGCCAAAGCCATGGTTCCCGGTCAGAACTACGTGTTGAAAAGCCCCAACACTTATGACCCAAATGCAACCGTAAGATTGGTCTCCGTTCCCGGCTCCATGGCCGCTTACGATGATACCGAAGAAAATGACCGCGACGGCGCTTGCAAACACATGCCGCTTAACACTCCTGTAAAACTGATTCAATCTCAAGCTGACACCACCGACAAAAATGTTCTGTGGGCGGAAGTTGAGATCACTGAATCCGGCGAATGCCAAGGCCGAAAAGCCTGGACTTCGGCAATAAACCTGCAATAACTGTTGACACAAAAAAATATCTTTTTATAATACGCAGGATAGTAAGCCAAGCGGGAATAGCTCAGTTGGTAGAGCACGACCTTGCCAAGGTCGGGGTCGCGAGTTCGAGTCTCGTTTCCCGCTCCAAATTTGAAAAGCCGCGGCAAATCGCGGCTTTTTTATTGTCCTTATAAAGGCTGCGTAGCAAAATGGTTATGCAGCGGCCTGCAAAGCCGTATATACCGGTTCGATTCCGGTCGCAGCCTCCATTACTATATTTTGCGGGAATAGCTCAGTTGGTAGAGCACGACCTTGCCAAGGTCGGGGTCGCGAGTTCGAGTCTCGTTTCCCGCTCCAAATTTAAAAAGCCGCGATTTATCGCGGCTTTTTGTTGTCCGAAGATAAGTACATCCCTCATCATCGAAGATTGGGCAAGCACAGCCTTTGCGGCAAAGAGGGCTTTCGTCTTTATAGCAAAGCCGACTGAAATATCAGTCGGCCGCCCTCAACAATATTCCCCTACACTAAAACCCGCTCAACACCGCCCTTGCTCACCCGATCCAAATAACCGGTCATCCAGTTTTCACCCAGCACATGCTTGGCGATTTCCACGACGATGTAATCGACTTCCATTTGCTCGACTTCGTCTTCGAACCGCTGTAAACCTTGCATGCACGAGGGACAAGAGGTCAACATCTTCACCGCGCCGTCGTAGCCGTCTGACCGTAATTTAGCCGTGTCCTTCTGCAATTCTTCCGCCTTGCGAAAACGAATCTGCGTGGAAATATCCGGCCGCGCCACCGCCAAAGTGCCCGACTCGCCGCAACAGCGCTCTGATTTCGCAACCGGCGCACCGATCAACTGATTGACCACTTTGATCGGATCTTGCTGCTTGAACGGACTATGACACGGGTCGTGATAGAGATAACGCGCGCCATTCACGCCTTCCAACCGCACGCCTTTTTCCAGCAGATATTCGTGAATATCGATCAGGCGGCAACCGGGAAATATTTTCTCGAATTCATAATCCTGCAACTGGTCCTGGCAAGTACCGCAGCTGACCACCACGGTCTTAATATCCAGATAATTCAAGGTATTGGCTACCCGGTGGAACAACACCCGGTTGTCAGTGGTAATTTTCTGCGCCTTATCAAACTGCCCGCCGGCGCGTTGCGGATAGCCGCAACACAAATAGCCAGGGGGCAGCACAGTTTGCACACCAATCTCGTACAACATCGCCTGGGTCGCCAATCCAACCTGCGAAAACAAGCGTTCGGAACCGCAACCCGGAAAATAAAAGACGGCTTCGGAATCGGTGCGGGTTTTGGCATGATCGCGAATAATGGGCACGATTTGCCCGTCTTCGATGTCCAGTAACGCCCGCGCGGTTTTGGTCGGTAAATCGCCAGGCATTTTCCGATTCATGAAATGAATCACCTGCTCGCGCACCGGCGGCTTGCCGACCGTGGCAGGCGGCTGCGCGATCTGCGCTTTGCTCCACGGTTTTAACAGCGTATTGCCGATGCGTTGCGCCTTGTAGGTCCAATCAATCATCGCCGTGCGCATCGCCTTAACCGTATTCGGACTGGACGCAGTCAAGAAAGCAATCGCCATGGTCTTGGCCGGGTTGAAACTTTGCTTGCCCATCTTGCGCAACAGATTGCGCATATTCATCGATACATCGCCAAAATCGATGTCCACCGGACAAGGATTGAAGCATTTGTGGCAGACCGTACAATGGTCGGCGACGTCTTCGAACTCCTTCCAATGGGTAATCGAAATCCCGCGCCGGGTTTGTTCTTCGTACAAAAACGCTTCGATCAATAATGAAGTCGCCAAAATCTTATTGCGCGGCGAATACAACAAATTGGCCGGCGGCACATGCGTGGCGCAGACCGGTTTGCATTTGCCGCAGCGTAAACAGTCTTTCACCGAATCGGAAATCGCGCCAATATCGCTTTGCTGCATGATCAAGGACTCAAAACCCATCAAACTAAACGACGTGGTATAAGCCGAACGCAAATCGGCACCCGGCATCAACTTGCCGCGATTAAAACGCCCTTCCGGATCGATGCGGTTTTTATAGGCATGAAAATCCGCCAACTCGTCCTCGGTCAAGAATTCGTATTTGGTGATGCCGATACCATGTTCGCCGGAAATCGCCCCGCCCAATGAACGCGCCAGGGCCATGATCCGCGCCACGGCGGCATTGGCTTCTTGCAGCATTTCGTAATGATCGGAGTTGACCGGCAGATTGGTATGCACGTTGCCGTCACCGGCGTGCATGTGCAGAGCCACGAATACGCGACCGCGCAGCACCTCTTTATGCAAAGCCTCGATGCGCTCGACGATGGGCCGGAAATTATCGCCTTCGAAAATTTCCCGCAAGCGTGGCAGCAATTCCAGCTTCCACGACACCCGTAACGAATAATCCTGCAAGCGATGAAACAAAATCGGCTCGACGGCACGATTGCTCAGTTCGCCGGCCTGGATACCTTGTGACGCGAAGGCTTTTTCGGCTTCGGCCAACGGCAAATCCAAATTATCGTAAATCCATTGCCAGCGCTGCTTTACCGTGTCTACCGCATCCAACGCCAAGGCCCGACGCTCGTCCAACAATTCGGCTTTATTCACGCCTTCTTCGTAGGCTCTAAGCGGCAAGTCGCCGCCCAGCAGTTCAATTAAGGCACTGCATAAGCGCAATTTATTATTCAGTGACAATTCGATGTTGATGCGCTCGATGCCGTCGCAATAATCGCCCATGCGCGGCAGCGGAATCACCACGTCTTCGTTGATTTTGAAGGCATTGGTATGCCGTGCAATCGCTGCGGTGCGGCCGCGATCCAGCCAGAATTTCTTGCGGGTTTCCGGGTTCACGGCGATAAAGCCCTCGGCACCGCGCGCATTACATATGCGCACCACTTCGGACGCCGCCATCGCGACTTGGTTTTCATCGTCGCCGACGATGTCACCGATTAAAACCATTTTCGGCCGGCCATGGCGCTTGGCTTTAGTGGCATAACCGACTGCTTTCACGTAGCGTTCGTCCAGATGTTCCAGACCGGCCAGCATCACCCGGCTAGCGCCCTCTTTCGGCAAATCCGCCAGATAATCGCGTATTTCGACGATAGAAGGCACCGCCTCGCGTACCTGCCCGAAAAACTCCAGGCAAAACGTTCGGCTGACAGGCGGCATTTCGTGCAGAATCCAGCGTGCGGAGGTGATAATGCCGTCGCAACCTTCTTTTTGAATCCCCGGCAGACCGCCGAGAAACTTGTCGGTGACATCCTTGCCCAGCCCCGTCTTGCGGAAAAAGCTGCCGGAAATTTCCAGCGTTTCCTCACCCAGCAATTGCTTACCGCTGGCATCGAAACGTTTCAGCAAAAACCCGGCTTTGTCTTGTTCGTGGATCTTGCCTAGATTGTGATTCAGCCGCTCGACTTCCAACCAATTGCCGTCCGGCGTCACCATCCGCCAGGAGACCAGATTGTCCAACGCGGTTCCCCATAGCACGGCTTTCTTACCGCCGGCGTTCATCGCGATATTGCCGCCGATGCAGGACGCATCCGCAGACGTTGGATCGCAGGCGAACACCAAACCGGCCTGTTCGGCGGTTTCCATCACCCGTCGGGTCACTACGCCGGCGCCGGTGTGAATCGTCGCATACGAACCATCCACGCCAGGCAATAACGTATGTCGCTCGACCGCCCCCATCACCAACAGCTTTTCGGTGTTGATCACCGCAGAATAAGCATTGAGCGGCACCGCACCACCCGTGTAACCGGTACCACCGCCGCGTGGGATGATGGTCAAGCCCAGTTCGATACAGCCGCGCACCAAATGCCCGACTTCATCTTCCGATGTGGGATACAGCACCACGAACGGATATTCCACCCGCCAGTCGGTGGCATCGGTCACGTGGCTAACCCGCGCGAAACCATCGAAGCTGATATTGTCTTTGCGGGTGTATTGCGACAACAGTGTCAACACGCTACGGCGCAGTTGCGCGGTACGTTCGAAATGGGCTTCGAATTCATTTACAGCCTGATGGGCAGCAGCAATCAATTGCCCCACCCGCTCGGCCCGCCCGGTGTGCTGATTCTCCAGTTCGGCTTGCCGGCCCTCCATTTGCCCCAAACGATGCCGCAAGGCTTGCAGCAAGGCGCGCCGCCGCTTGGCGTTATCGAGCAAATCGTCTTCGAGATAAGGGTTACGCTGTACCGCCCAAATGTCGCCCAATACTTCATACAACATCCGCGCGGAGCGCCCGGTAATTCTCTCACCGCGTAACGACTCAAGCACCCACCACATGTCTTCGCCGAGCAGCCGTATGACGATTTCACGATCAGAAAACGAGGTGTAGTTATAAGGAATTTCCCGCAGTCGCGCGGGCGTTGCATCATCGGATACTGGGAATAATTGAGAAGCCACTGGCAATCGGCGCATAGGAAGTCATAATGCGCCGAATTTTAGCATGTCATCCGCGCCGCCAACCCCTTAAATATCCACCTGCACCAGGAGGCCACCGATCATCAAAAAACCACCTGTTTGCCAATTTACTAATTTGCCTTGCAACCGGCACGGCAAGTCTTTTATTTATTTCAAAACAACAAATTGAAAACCATCGAACTTCCGGTCTTGAAATCTAAAACCAATCGATAGTCCGCCGCCTAAAATAGTGTCGATTTTTTTTACAAAAAAAATACGTCGAACAATCCGTTCAAGTGCAAATTATTGAAAATAATAAGGTGGCCCAATACTTGCTTTTTATGAATTGCTTTCCCCCAACTAAGAGACACTACCTAGCAATCGGGACTCGTCCAACGAAAACGCTTTGCCAGGTAAAAACGCTCCGAACTGCTGGGGAGTTAACTTGAATGGAACACTTTTTGGAGATCACATGAGAAAAATCCGCAAACTCACCTTGGCTGCGTCAATGGCGGCTACCTTCGCACTAAGCGCATTTGCGTCCAGCGCAGCCAATGCCGGCACCATCCAACTTGGCTTTATTCTCGACGAATCAGGCAGCATTGGCTCATCTAACTGGAATATCATCAAAGCTGGATTATCCAACGCTGTTAATAATTTGATTCCGCTGAACAGCAACTATGAAATCTCTGTCGTGACATTTAGCAGCTCTGCGACCGCGGACATTCAAAACTTCCTCGTCACAGACGCGGCCAGCCGCACATCACTGGCCACGAGTATCGCCAACCTAGGTTATAGTGGTGGCGGCACAAACTTTACAGCGGCATTCGACACCATGCGAACCACTCTGGCGGCGTCTACTTTGAATATCGATTTTTCTTACGTAAATTTTGCAACAGACGGAGTCACAAGCAACGAAGCAACCGCAATTACCGCGCGCAATAATTTGATTGCTGCCGGCGTGGATAACATCAGTATCGAAGGCATTGGTAGCGGGGTGGATACTGCCTATCTGCAAAACAGCATTTGCTACCCGGGTCCTTGCGACACAACCTCACCTTACAATTTCCCAACTCAAGGCTTTTACATTGGCGTTGCTAACGCGACTGCTTACGCAGCCGCGATTGAAAACAAAATTCGCGTTGTGACCCAACCAAATAATACTGTACCCGAACCAGCAAGCTTGGCCTTGACCGGGCTGGGCTTGTTCGGCATCGCCATGTCTCGCCGCCGTAAAGCTGCATAATCAACACTAAACTGCGCTTTCATCCTGCTAAACTCGGTCACAGACCGGCTTTAGCAGGCTTAGCCGCGACAAATAGCCCAATCAGAATTACTTGCAGAATTATCTGCTGATAATCTACGCAAACACGCCTCATCCGCCAGGTTCACCGCTCTTTGAAAATCCCTCCGCAAAGATCGGAAAACTAAATCAATTAAACCTGAGCTTATCTCGCAAACTCTGTAAGCCCTTGTGCACAGGGTTGACTTCCAAACCTTCCTGTACTTTTTTCAAAGCCTCCGAGCGGTCGTTCTTTTCGTAAAACTCCCACGCCTGCTGTTCCAGCGTATCGGCAATTTTATTGATGCCATCCATGGCCGCTTTGTTGTATGGATCAATTTTCAAAACTTCCTGATAAGCCCAGAACGCATTGCTGCCGGTCGGCGCGGTGAGGTAACCGACATCAAAATGAATATCCGCCAATTCCAGCAAATCCTTAATTTTTTGGTTTTGCTCCGGATTGAGCTCAACAGCGACCTTTACCACTTCGGTAGCGGTTTGCTTTTCATTGAGAGTCCAATAGACGTTCAACCCGATCAAACAAGCCAGCAACACACCCGTTGACCACAGTCCGTAATAGACAGACGTATGCGGTCCGATAGCCGCTAAAAATTCGTCGATAGTGGCACAGCGATCCTCCTGTCTAAAAGCCAGAGCCTTTTGCAATCCTTTCCATTGCCGACGTTTAAGCTGCGCAATGGGTTTGGGCTGTAGATTGACTTCCGTGGCCTTTTCCGCCGATAACCGGCCAAACGGATGCTTGCCGCTCAACAGTTCGTAAGTGATGCAAGCCAAGGCATAAATATCGTCGCGCGGATCGGGATCGCTATTTTGCAGTTGCTCCAAACTGGCATAGGCTGGAGTCATAGCGCCCAGCGACCGCGCATTAAAAATCGTCGCGTCGTGGCCATCTGTTTCGCTGCGGCCAATGGCGCAAGCAATCCCGAAATCCAGCACTCTGATTTCGCCGTCGTCGCCGACAAACACATTCCCCGGTTTAAAGTCGGAATGCACGATATTTTTCTTATGCGCATGTGCCAAGGCTTCAGCCATCGCACTGATGATAGGCCAGGCTTTTTTGAAGGGTAATCCGCTGTCGACATGCTCGCGTATCAGATGACTGAGCGGCCTACCCTGCAGGTATTCCATCGACATAAACACGTGCGTGCCGTCCCGATCAAAATCGTAGACTTTAATAATATTGGGGTGAGACAGGGTTTGCGCGCGCTTGGTCTCCCGCTGCAAAGCCACCAGCGCCATCGGATTGAATTGAAAATCCTGGTTTAACACCTTTAAAGCGACGAAAGGCTCTTTATCCGAGGCCTCTACTTTGCGCAAGTCGGTGGCTTTAAACACCATACCCATGCCGCCCACCCCGAGCAACTCTTCGAGCACAAAACGACCTTTCAAGGTACTCCCGACTGTCAGCTCGGCGCGCGGCTGCGAGGGATCCAAGCCTTGCAGCAAGGATTCGGTCGTCAGGGTAGGTGTTTGCGTAGCGGGTGAAACCGGCAGTATCGTCGTCGCCGTAGCCGGCGCCGAAACTATGCTGGTTGCATCGTCTGGAGCGGAGACCTGTGAAGGCGCCATTTGGGTTTGGTCACCGATAAACCGGGTTTCGTCTTGCATGACCGATTGCAAACCGCGATAAACATCCGCGCCAATGTTTCCGCTCCGATATTCGTTTTCCAAAAATTGCCGAGCCGCATCTAAAACTGGTTCGGGTTCCGCGCTTAACGCGGCCGCTACGGCCAATAAATCTTCATAGGCTAGTTGAGCCTGCTGAAAGGCTTTCAATGCGAGCTCAAATCTGGACATGGCAAACGACAGTCAGGGAAAGTGTAAGGATTTTAGCCGAAGAGCTTGTTCGTGTCGCTGCAATTGCCCTTGATGGTCTAAAAACCGCCAAGCCCCAAAATCGACCGGGATAAATCCCGTCCAGGTCCGGCAAATTCTCGCCACCGCTGCATTTGAGCTCTCCCAAACCCGACGGTCATCAGAAATTTACTGACCACGCTTCAATAAGAAAAAGCGCGATTGGCCGGCACCCAATCTCCAGAAAAATTTAATTACTATTGAAAACATCAACATGCATCTATAATAAGTTGCAAAAATTATTTGGAATAAATGCTCATGAAATCACTGTTTTTTTTTGAACTATTCTGCTCTAAAACCGCTGTTGCGCGATTAAGCAAACGGCAATCCCTAACCGCAGGCTCGTTAGTGACGTTGCTGCTGGCGTCGCCACTCGCGGCAGGCGTGGAATTCGCGAGCGGCACATTCAATCTAACCGGCTCCGGGGCCGGATCGGTGGGCTACCTGCCCTTCTCGCTGTCACAAACCACGCTGGTCGATATTGCCACCAGCGGCCCCACAACGGACCCCTATATTTTCCTGCTGAGCGGCACCGGCAATTTTACCAGCCTCTCCGTACTCACTCAGAACGACGACGGTTGTAACCAAATAGACTGCGGCGCGGCGGGCGTTTCTCCGAATTTTAACTCGCTGATTAACGACTACCCCTTGAGCCCCGGCAGCTATACTGTCGCGTTGGCAAACTACCCGTTTGCATCAACCGACGCTATCGCGGGTTCCAATATAAACAGCGACACGGGCAACGTGTTACTGATAGTCGGCGACTCGGGACTGATCATTCCCGGCACCGGCACCGGCTCGGGCAGTGCGAGATTGATTAGCTATGCCGGTAGCGGCGGCGCGGTCATTTCCCAATCGCAAATTATCGAATCAACCTCCAACGCCAGCGCGACCTCTCTGGCAATCAACAGCTTGTGCGCATCGCCCACCAGCAGCGCTGTTATCAGCGACTGCGCCAGAATCGCCGGCCTGGGCGCGGCTGCCAAAGCCGATGTTATCGATCAAATCACCCCTGAAGAGATCAATACGATTGCAGCCACCACGGTTGCCACTTCGCGAGCGAATTTCAGCAGCGTAATGGACCGCATCGCCACCTTGCGCGCCGGCAACGCGGGCGGCATCAACCTGGGCGGTACCAAGATCGGCGGCGGCAGCGGCGACGAACTACCGGAAATATTTCAACGCCTGGGCCTATACGGCAATATCGACGGCAGTTTTGGTAGCCGGAACCGCACTGCCAACGAACAGGGTTACAGCTTCGACAATCAAGGTGTCACAGTCGGTGCGGATTATGCTTTCACCGATAATTTTTTTGTGGGGGTGGCCTTTAATAACGCTCACAACAAAGCCGATTTCAACAACCGCGCCGGCCAACTTTATACCGCAGCCTATACCGGCTCGCTATACAGCACTTTGAATATTCAGGATTTCTATATCGACGCGCTGGCCAGTGTCGGCGGCATCGATTACGAATCCGAGCGGGCAATGAGCTTTTTCAACACCTCGGCAAAAGGCAGCACCTCGGGCATGCAGTATGCTTCCAGCTTGGGCGCGGGTTATAACTACCATATCGACAAAGTAGTGGTCGGACCTTATATCGGTTTCGACTACGCCAAAACCGAAGTGGACGGCTACCGCGAAACAGGTGGCTCCAGCTTCGGCACCAGCTACGGCAAACAAAACATAGAATCCATGCTGACCAAAGCCGGCGCCAGGGCTTCGTATGCGTGGAGCCTGCCTTGGGGCGTGATCGTGCCGCAAGTCAATGCCGAATGGGTACATGAATCCAGCTATAACGCCCAAGTCAGCGTCGTGCGCTTCGTGCAAAACAATGCCGGCTTTAACATCCGCTCCGACAATCCGGACCGCGATTTCATGCAACTGGGATTTAACGTGGCCGGCCAATTTGCCGACGGCATGTCCGCTTTCGTAGCCTACAACACCATCATCGACCGGGCAAACGTTTCAAACCACGCTTTCTCCAGCGGCTTGCGGCTGTCGTTTTAAACAACCTGGCAAACGGTCGATTGCCGGACGACCAAGCCTCCTGACCACGCTGCAAGCCCCGCAAGCAGCGTGGTCTATTCAAAATCGCCTGTACCTCATGCCTGTCAAGCGGCTACATTTGCTGATTAAACTGAGTCTGCTGCTTTTCCTGGCAGCTTGCAGTACCCCGGCGATGCGCCTACATGAGCAAGCCACGGCATTCGGCTTTCAGGCCTTGGAGTCTGAAGCCGCAGGATTCAAACTGACATCGTTTACCCACTTACCACCATCCGCCGGTAAACGCCTGCATGTTTATCTTGAAGGTGACGGCCGCCCTTGGGAACGTGGACTGTTTCCAGCCTCTGACCCCACCACCCGCACAGCTACCGTCCTGTCATTAATGTCTTCCGACCCGAAGCCGGCTTTGTACCTGGGACGGCCATGCTACAACGGCCACGCCGGCGACCCCGGCTGCTCGCAAAGCTTGTGGACCGGTGCTCGCTATAGCGAAAGCGTGGTAGCGGCTATGACCCAAGCATTAGCAGAATTCTGCACGCTAAACGGTTACAGCGAAGTGGTGTTGATCGGCCACAGCGGCGGCGGCACGTTGGCACTATTGATAGCCGAGCGCTTGCCGCAATCCGTCGCGGTGGTGACGCTGGCGGGGAATTACGACATCGATATCTGGGCCGATCATCACGGCTACCAGCGTTTGCATGACTCACTAAACCCCGCTAAGCGCGCCGGCAAACCCGGCATTGCGGAATGGCACCTGCTGGGCCAGCGCGATAACAACATTCCGCCGGCATTATTCCAACAAGCCCTGGAGCAACGCCCCAACAGCCACGTACAAATCGTCGATGCCGATCACGGCCATGGCTGGCAAGCCATTTGGCCGCAGATGCTAAAACGCCTGGACCACCCGTATTGCCTCATAGAAAAAGGTAACCGAAGTATCAGAGTCGTTGCCTCACATTAGAGGTAACCTGGACTTGTGAAAAAATGAGTTTCAATTGTTGCTCAATGGCGGCCTTAAGAGCAAATGGATTGAGTTTGGCATGATGTTCCTGGAGAGTCTGTTTGGTGGTTTCCGGAATGTCAGGATGATTGATCACCCGTTGGTAAGGGGTTTGCGGGGCATGGTATTTTTTCACGACTTTGGCGCCGTCTCGGTGTTTTTTCCGCAGTTTCAGACTGGGACAGAAATGATTCTGCAAAGGGCACCAAAGCGTGCTGTAGACCGCGTTCATCAACGGCACCAGCGCGGCATTATCCAGCCGGTCGTAGCCGAATAATTGCCTGGCGTGAGTCCAGTTTTTCTGCTCGACGTGGGCATTGTCGTTTTTCTTGTAAGGCCTGGAGCGGGTAAACGCCGGCTTTTGCGGGTGGTCGGTGAAATAGCGAACCAGGTGATGATTGAGAAATTCAGAACCATTGTCGCAATCGAAGCCTTTCAAAGGGAATGGCAACAGGTTCTCGATGGCCTGAATCTGTTCCAGGATACCTTGCGAGCCTTTATTCCAGGTGGCCCGGCATTCGGTCCAGCCGGTGACAATGTCCGTCATCGTCAGGCTCCAGACGAAATCGCCGGCCAGCGAATTGCCACAGTGAGCGACAGTATCGGCTTCGACAAAACCGGGCTGGGTCTCGTCCCAGTGATGAGTGCGGATGGGAATCTGGGTTTTCAACAGAGACCCGGGTTTGGTGCCGGACAAGCCTTTGGGGTGCTGGACGCGCAAGGGTTTGAGCAAGCGATCCAAGGTCGCCGCCGACACCTTGAGCAAGTCGGCGCGCACGCCATCCGCCAAGGGGCCGTATTGATCTTCGTAATGAGGCAGCCAGATCGGTATCGCGGCTTTCAGGCGCTTGCCGCACAGTTGATCGCTAGCAAACCAGATGCGCTTCAATGGCTCCAGCAACACCTCGGCTTGATATTTCCGCTTGGGGCCGGGCCGTTTGCTAGGCGAAGCGGTTGGCTTGGCTTTTCGATTCAGCAAACGAATCGCGTACTTACGGGCGTAGCCGCAGACTTCGCAAAACTCGTTCAGGATCGTTTGTTTCGTGGCCCTATCACTTTGTCGATAACGTTTTTGGATAGCCTGTAAATAGGCTCGTCGTTCGTGTTTTCCCATGGTGGTAACCCGCTTGATTTCGGTTACACACAATGTGAAGCAACGACCCGTTTTTAATGACCCCTTGGGTTACTTTTAATTTGAGGCAATTCGCCACCAGCCCTAGCCATTTGCGGGGTAGCGGATTTCTGCTATGGTTGCCAGATAAAATCAATCATTCGAGGCGGCACACCATGGCGACACAAAGAGTATTGAACCGTACGCTGGCATTGGCAATTGGCGGCATTTTAATGTCCGCCTGCGCCCGCGACGTCAGCCAGGAAGAAATGGCCAAAGCCACCGAAGGCTATATCGTGGCCGACACCAGCAAACTGTTTGTCGTCGATTGCCTGCTGCCCGGACAGGTACGCAAGCTAGGCTCGCAGATGACTTATCTCAGCGCCCGCCGCCCCATCCGCACCACCGCCGCCGATTGTGAAGTCCGCGGCGGCGAATATGTCGCTTACGACCGCGCCAACTACGCCAGCGCCTTAAATATCTGGCTACCCAAAGCCCAGGAAGGCGATGCCGCTGCCCAGTTGTACGTCGGCGAAATTTTCGAAAAAGGCCTGGGTACGCCAGCCGACTACAAAGCCGCCGCGCAGTGGTACGAAAAAGCCGCCAATCAAGGTAACTCGCAAGCACAATTGAACTTGGGACATCTTTACGAAAAAGGTCTGGGCGTTACAGAAGACAAGGAAACCGCGCTGCGCTGGTATCGCAAATCGGCCGGCCTGGAAGACGCCGGTATCCAGTTCGCGCCCGCCGTCAATGCTCAAGCCATCGCCAACAGCGAAGAATTGGCCACCTTGCGCAGCGAAGTAGCCGAGTCCCGCCGTGAAGCGGAGCAACTGCGCGAGCAACTGCAAAGCACCCGCCAGCAAACCCTGGATCAACAAGAGAGTTTGCGTAAGGCTCAAGACGAGTTGGAAGCCTTGCGTAACAAACTGCAACAACAAAAATCCACCACGCCCGGCGGCTCCAGCGACATCGAATCGCTGGAAAAACAGTTGCGCGAAAAGGAAAGCCAATTAAAAGACCAACAAGCCAAACTGGGCAGTTTGACACAATCTCTCAGCCAGGAAAGGCAGCGCATGAAACGCGAACTGGAAGCGGCACGCCAGCAAAGCCCAAGTGCTAAAGCCGTTGAAAGCAAAACCAACGACATCGAAAACAAACTCAACGAAAAAATCGAAACCTATCAAAAACAATCGGCGGAGCTGACCGGCTGGCTGACCTCATCGGACAAACTGGACAGAAACCAAATAGATTTGCGCAAGCAAGCCTTGCAACAGCAAGCCAAAGAAATTGCCGCGCTGAAAGAAAAACTGCAACAACAAAGCTCAAACCTAGTAGCTAGTGGCAACGGCCCCAATATCGAACTACTCGAACCCGCCGTTACCGTCACCCGGGGTATTCCCAGCATTCAATTTGGCTTGGGCGAGAGCAGCAAACGCATCGTCGGCAAAATCGACGCGGCGACCGGCCTGAGCCGCTTGCTGTTAAACGACAAAGCGATAAAAGTCGATGCCAACGGCCGTTTTGAAACCGACGTTAGCTTGAAAGGCGACGAAACCTTGGTGCGCATCGTCGCTACAGACAAACGCAATCAAAGCAGTGACTTGAGCCTGCGCCTGCTGGCTTCCGGTAACGCGGCCGAGGCAGTGTTTCCGAGCAGCAACGGCAGTGAATTGAAACGCTCCGGCGATATTCAATTCGGCAAATTCTACGCAATCATTATCGGCAATAACGAGTACGGCGCTTATCCGTCTTTGAAAACCCCCATCGCCGACGCCAAAAGCCTGGAACTGCTATTACGCGAACGCTACGGCTTCAAAACCAAATTGCTGATCAACGCCAATCGCCACACGATTATGTCGGCGTTCAACGAACTGAATCAAAAACTCACCGAACAGGATAATTTGCTGGTTTACTACGCCGGCCACGGCGAGATCGACAAGAAAAGTCAGACCGCCTATTGGCTGCCGGTCGATTCGGAAACCGGCAATAGCGCCAACTGGATTTCCAGCCAAAGCATCACGGAATTTTTAAGCATCATGCCGGCCAAACACATTATGGTGGTAGCCGATTCCTGCTATTCCGGCGCGTTGACCGGTTCGGCAGTGGCCAAATTGCCGGAGGGCATGGACGACGCCAAGCGCGAACGCTGGTTAAAAGCCATGAATAGCCGCAAAGCCCGCACAGTGTTGACTTCCGGCGGCGTTAAACCGGTTATGGATCAAGGCGGCGGCGACCATTCGGTGTTCGCCAACGCCTTTTTGAAAGTATTGCGCGGCAATAAACGCATCATCGAGGATTACGACATCTTCCGGGATGTCGCCAATCAAGTGCGGGCCTCGGCGGCAAAAGGTGGTTTCGAGCAAATGCCGCAATACGCCCCTTTGCAGCACGCCGGCCACGAAGGCAGCCCGTTCTTTTTTGTGCCGGAAGTTTAGGCGGATTGGCTATTCAGACTGGAAACCACCATCTATTCCGATGAATGGTCGGCCACTAAACTCGATATGATCGTGCCGGTTATGGTTTAGGTTTTTGGACGTCACGAACTCTCTCAGCCGACCCGTTGCGGGCTATCGTTCGATCTGACTCAATGGCAGCAATCTGGCCGTTAGCGGAAATATATTCTCCGTCGAATGATATATAGAAAGGGAGATCATATGCAGATCAATAAATTGTCGTGCCGAAGAGCGTTTTTCGGTAGCTATATGGAAACTATCTAATTCATTGTTAGAGCTAAAGGTACTGTGATGCCAATTACACAGAAGGAAATAAACCAAATTGTTGCTCGGATTGTCCCGATCTTTCAGCAAGTACTCAATGAGTATGACTTCAGAAAATATCCAGCGGCTGACTATGCACGGTTCAAGAATTCGTTCACCGCTCTTGCCAACCAGAACAACGACATTGCTGACGCAATGATTTGGAAATGGGGTCACTGGGGAAAACCCAACTATCCGCAACGCCACCAAGATTTAATTACCGAAATACAGGGGCTTTGGCCGCAATACGTTGCCTCCTTTAATAACAATACTTCTAAGCAGACGTTCCAGTGGTGGAGTGAACACCTCAATAGACAAACCACCTACATCACTGTTGCATACATCACTCATTTGGTTCATCACCAAGAGCCACTTCCAATAATTGACCAACACAACTTTCGGGCGATGAACTCTTTTTTGAGCTGTGTACGACCGCCTGCGCGCTCTAAAAAGAAACCTTCAAATTGGAACGACATTATTGCGTTAAAGCATTTCATGACATCTATTCATTCCGCTTTGCCCACACAAACCTTTAGTGAACTCGATCGCTTCCTGATGATGTATGGAAGAAACTATGTTGCGCGTTAGCTCTAACAAAACGGTCAAAGGGACGCGCCGCCCGTTGGCGGTTTTGAAGGTCGGCTTTTTTATCGGGTTCACTGGCTTCGCTGGGCTTCCTTCAGCGGCGCGCCCCTTACCTTTACGTTAGGCTTTTCAATAGGAAGCACATGATTATCAACACGGAAACTGTCTTTTGGACGCAAGTTGCCTCTTTCATTGCTTTTATAGTCGCTCTGTTTACCCTTTATCGACTTTTGGTAGAACAAAAAGATGCAACAATTCAATTGCAGAAGGAAAACATTGCATATCTTAAAGATCAACTCACAGATGCAAAATCGCAGTCTCCAGACTCACTTGCCCAAAGCTTATCAAGCAGAATCAAGCTTTATGAGGAAGAATTACTTAGGCTTAAGCAAGATAAAACCTCTACGCAAGAGCAGGTTCAAGCAAAGGAGACTGAACTAAAACAAGTGCGTGAAGAGGCGGAAGAACTGACAAGGAAAATTCTTCATGCCAAAGAATTGCTAAGTGATTTTCTTTGCCCATACTGCGGCGCACCGTTAGCAGAGAAAGCTTATCAAGAAGAATTTGTCGAACACAACGGATACGAGTTCAGCATTGACCACGAATATATAGCATTTGAATGTGGATACTCAATTTTGGATGGCAAACCTGGCGTGTGTCCATCCCAGCATAGTAAACATGAAAATGCCTAACCCAACGCTCCAGCTTAGTAGGGTGGGCACGGTTTTTGTGCCCACGCGGTGAAGGAACTTTTGTGTTTGTGTCGCTAACGCGACGACTGATTTCAATGTCGGTTTCACGAAAAACCTCCTTGTTTTTCGCCCTTCAGGTGCGAACGCATGCAAATCGGCTATCCTGCCGATTTGTCGGCCCGACAGCCGAGTAACTTTTCTTTGTTTGGCCAAAGAAAAGTCACCAAAAGAAAAGCCACCCGAATGCCGCTTATTCCCTGCGCTCCTCGCTTTTGAACGGGGTTGCCGAAAGGGGCTTCCTGCCCCCTTCGGTAACGTGCGGCACATGCCGCACCCCTGCGGGCTGTTCCGTTCAAAAGCAAGTAGCCTCGATGGAATCGAGGAATCGAAGGCCAACACCCTTAAAATTTGGCGAGGTTAGTCTGATGGCGGATGGTCGACACCCTCGATTCCGCTAACGCTGCATCGAGGCTACGCAAGACCAGGATCATAGGATGTGCTGAACAGCGTGAAGCGCATCGTTCGCGATTGGTGCGGTTCGTAACTCTCCACACCCTACGCCTGTTTTAGCTGGTCGCCGCCCACGGCCGGTTTCGATTGGAGTAACTGCTGTTTAGAAACAGGAATCGGTGGCGGATTTAATTGAAATACCCAGACAGATTGAACAGCCGGACAAACTAAGCCCGCCCGGCTGATGTTTAAACAGCGGAAACTATCATTTCCACTTATTAAGCAGCCCTTTTAGCCCGGCAGGTTTGGCGGGTTCGGCTGCTGCGGCGACTGTATCGACAATCGGCTCGGGTTCCGCTACTACCGGTTCAGGCGCAACGACAGGCTCTGCCGATTTTTTACCGAACAAACCTTTCAGCTTACTGCTAACGCCGGCAGCCGGCTCTTTAACCGCTTCCGAGGCAGTTTCCGCGATTTCCAACACATTTTCCTTAAGCTCAACAGCCGCTTCCATTATAGGCGCGGCGATTTCTTCCAACTCTTCCTGGATGGCCTCGGCAGCGACTTCGGTCTGTGTACCCAGCTTTTGATCCAACTTCGCCATCTGCTGCATGGTGTTATTCAACATTTGCTTGAACTTGCCGAAACCGCCGCTTTTCTCGGCCAATTTGTCGACGGATGATTGTTTTGCCGGTGCCGGCTCGGCAACTACAGGTTTCGGCTTATCTACAACCTGCGCAATTTCACGCTCCACTGGCTTTGGCGGCTCTACAGGCGCCTGAATCACAACGGGTTCAGCAACAACAGCCGGCGAGGGCTGGATAACGGCGGGGGCTTCGTTGATAACAGCTTTTGGCTCCGGTTGAGATACAGTCACAGCAGGCGCTACGGGCGATTTGGGGGAGTCAGCGTAGCGCGCCAGTTCGGCTTGATGTTTTGCTATGGTATCCGCCAGCAATTTTTCGGCGCCAGCTTGCTCGCGCTCGCGCAGAATTTTTTGTTCTTCCACCGCCAATTCCAGTTTATTCAGCTGTTCGGTTTGCGACTCCAAGCGCAACTGCAACGGCCCCAATAGTGCATCTTTTTCGGCCAGTTTGGAGGTTTCCGCCCACAGAGCCAGTTGCAGCTCGGTTTTGCCTTGTTGTTCGGCTTTAAAGCGTTCGGTAATTTGCGCGGTAAGCGCGAAATAACGGGGCCACAGGTCGGTCGATTGCAGATCGTTAGCGGCCGGTAACGCCGGCTCGGTCAATTCAAAACCGCTAGCCAAGGTTTTGACGCTGTCGATCACCTGCCGATTTGCCTGTACCAGTTTTTCTTCCAGACCGGCTGCCCGTTGCGCTTCGTTTTCGGCAACGGTTTTGGCGGCCTCCAACTGCTCGGTATTGGCAGTCAATTGCTCTTGCAAGGCTTGCTGCTGCTGTTGCGCCGCCTCGAAATCGGCTTGCAAGGCAAGACGCGCTTTTAAATTAATGGCATTGGTTTTCTTTAAAAAATAAATCCTGATGCTATAAAACATTGCTGTCAGCAACCACACGGCAAGCGCTAACGCACCGGCATATTCCTGGTTTTCCAGCGTAATCCGATACCAATCCGACAGTATGCTTTGAATCATGGGCAAATAAGCTTCCATAAATAATCCTGGCTAATATAGTTTTTATAATAATGACGTAGGCTTCCGACCCGGAACAGCAGATAGCTAAGCTGAGACAGACGAAAGCCAGTATATCAGTTTGACTCCGCAACTTTACCGTAAGCTGCTGGAATAGGACAGAAAAACGCCCACCCAAAAACGGCTGCACAGCGTCTGCAACGGTGGCCGGCAGCCTCGGCAAATTCAAAATGGATTGTTTACGTGCGGGCTGTATCTTATATAGATTCCCGGTTCGGCTTGCCCTGAGGCATCAAGTTTTCTGTTTGACGTGTGTGGTTCTTTTCGACTGGCGCTAATTCAACAGCTCAAGCCTGCTCGGTCTGGCTTTAGAGGAACGGGGAAAGTAAAGGCTTAACGACGAGCCGCGACGTAATGACTTTCAGAAGAGGGAAGTTTCCGGGAATAACCTAGCAGGGTTTAAACACCGCCGACACGCCCGCACGGCAACTGCAGCATGACTTAGGGCTGTTTTCACGCTGTGGTCTGGCATCGGTAACGACACTAGCGGTTTACTCCAATCCGGCAGCCGCACCGCCCAGATTTAATAGATCGCCAGCGCAAGCAGAGCTTTTTTTGGATGCGATAAAGTTGCCCTGCAAACCGCTTAGTATCTGAAACTGGGCATGATCGCGCGCCGATACTTTAAGCTCTTTGCCGCTTAGCCACCGATTGTTCAAGCAGTTCTGAATATTTGCGGTAATCCAACTGATAGTCTTTTTGCCACAAAGGATTGGCAAGAATATGCTCAACATCCAGTGCATAAGGAATACGCTGACCGCGATGGTCGCAGGCGCCGCCTACCTGTTGCATTTCAAACCCCTCTTTCTTAACCGCGTAAGCCAAAGACGGCGTTACCAATATGTACCACTGTTTAATATCGTTCTGCGCCGAATAGACAACCGCCGCCCGGTACAGGCCCCACATAATGCTGCGAGTCTGATTTTTGATGGTATGCAGGTATCTGATGTTACCGCTGTCCTTCGCAACTTGTTCCGCATCAGTATCCTGTTGCGGGAAAGCTCTTGGTGCGAAGCGTCGGGCTTCTCTCAATACGCAGAGGCGGGATATTTCTATTGATTGTTGGTATTGCTCAGCACTGATCGGCTGGTCGGGAACGCATTTGGCTTCGAAAGGGAAAACGGCTTGATTCTGATAAACCAAACGTAGTGCACCCAGCCATTGCCCGGTGTATCTGTGTCGGACCATGAAATGCACGGAATGGCGATCCCATTCGTCGAATTCCATTTGTTCCGGAAAGTTTTCTTTATCCTCATAACCCATTTCGTCGCAATAGACTTGGTATCTGAGGTTGTAATGAATGCGTTTGCTTTCAGGCGTGTCAGCTAAAAAAACCTCAAAACAACTATCAAATGAATGCTTTTCAGAAATCAAGATGAAACTCCATAACGTAATTAATCAAATTCCCTAAACATCCGGGCACTACTCTTCAAACTCAAAGAATTGACAACAAATATGTATCTGTTATCCCCGCTCTATCGGTACAAGACGCTATCGTCCTGCAAGCACTTCCAACGGTGTGTTTTTACTAATTTTCGCTGAACCATACTGGCGAGACGCCTAGCTACAATTAACAGAAAAAACCGGTTCGGACCGGAAAAACACAATGTTGGTTAGGAATCTACAGAGTCAAGATGAAGAAAAACTGTAATTTAGATTAGGATTAGATGAGGATTGGATTAATTTTAGAACCAGTTTTGCCGTTATTCCGCGGAAATACTGGCTTAATTGATGTCCGGAAATTATCGCGTTACGATCTGCCGTTACCGCTACTTTCAGAAATAGCGCCTACCCAATACGCTTTATGCAAACTAAAGCATCTGTTCACACTCTGCGGCATTCTAGCGTGCATTACCCCGCCCATTTTATAGCCCAGCCATTTCAGAGCGGTGCGCAAACCTGCCGACGGTAGCAGCCAAGGCGCATTTTTCAGCAGATACTTCAGCTCCGACACAACAAACCGCCTACCTTCACCCGCAGCACCGCCAAAGGTTTTCTGCAACCAAGCAGTATTCGCATGAAAAACACCGATGTCGAAATAGCGCTTAAATTCGTCTGAAAACCCGTAATCGTGCGAATGAAACACGGCGGCATCCCCGCAATATGCCACTTTCCAACCGTTTAGCAACATCTTGCCCACCACAAAAGTATCTTCGTTCATGATGGTGTTCAGCGGAAACCCGCCAACGCCCATTAATGCACTACGCCGATAAGCTGCAAAAGAATTGGATATAAACACCGTCTTGATGCCGAATTGCGCCTTATCGTGCAGGCTGCGCAATTGACTTTGCGGCGGATAATTGAATAAACGAGCGTGTGCGCCAATTGGCCCGGCGTTGCGGTGCGGCAGTTGCCTGCCATAAGCAGCGCCGACGCTGTCGTCTGTAAATGCCGCCAGTAAGTTTTCGATGGCTTCTGGCTCGGCCAGCAAGGCATCCTGAGTCAAAAACACCAGAATATCGGCATCCGCCAGCCGATTCACGCCAAATTGTCGGGTGCCACCATGATTAAACTCGGACTTGGCTATCACTTGCACGTCAAAACCTGCGTCGCGGGCCAAAACCACCGTATTGTCGGCGGATGAGGAATCTATCAGCAGCCGATAATCCGGCTTCACGGTTTGTGCGGCAAAGGCTTGTAACCACGATTCCCAAAGCTCGCCGGCATTCAGAGTCGGCACGATCAGACCCACTTTTTTATTCATAAGACGAACCTTCTATTAAGGACTGCGGCAATTTAACTTGATCGGCTTTTGTCATCACTTTCCAGACTTTATCGCCTAATTTAACCGGGTCCAGCTGCTGTTCGACATATTCACGGCTACGCAGCGCCATGTCTTGCCAAGTCGCTTGAGTCACCACTTGCGTTTGCCGTAGCACCGCACAAACCGAAGCCTCATTGCGCTCGAACACCAAACCTGCTCCATACATTGCCAAGTGATCCCAAGCCAAACCTTTCGCGACCAACACCGGTCGACCTGCTGCCATGGCCTCCGCCACCACATTGCCAAAGTTCTCGCGCATGCCGCCGGTTTCCTCCAGACCGGACGGCAACACCAGGAAATGACTGTCGGCCAACAACTGCTTCACTTCGGCAACCGGCAAATAGCCTTTATAACTGATAGCACCGCCAGCCTGCGCCAGCAAAGCCTGAAATTCTTCAAAATAAGCCCCATCGACACTGCGGCCGGCGACCACCAAACGGTCATTTGGCCGGCGCGTTTTTAACCAGGCCCGGATAAACGCATTGATGCCTTTTTCTTGCTGCACATGGCCCAGAAAACACAATTGAGTGCCCTCGCCTCCCGGATAGCCGGCGACTTGAAACTCGCGACTGTCGATGCCGTTGGGTACCAATAAAACCTTGGCGTCCGGCCCCAACACGTCGGTGACGCCCGCCGCTTCGGTATCGCTGGTGCAATGCACCGCAATGGCCCGGCGCAAAGTCGGAAACGTCAACCACTTGTAAAACAACCATTTATGCGGCTTTTGCCGACGAATCAGCGCCACATGTTCCGGCATCAAGCCGCCGTGCACAGCTACCATAAACGGCCGGCGCAGTAATACGCAAAACAGTGCCGCCAGCGTGGAAGGCCACGTAGCAATGCCGTGGATATAGATCCGGGGTGCCTGCCAACAGAGCTTGAAAATCTTTGGCATGGCGCCCAAACCAAAGCCCCAGCGTCGAAAGCCGTAACAGCGGTACAGCCTGACATCGACTTGCTTGCCCAGCTTGACATCCTCGGCGCGCAAGCGACCGTCTATCGACTCGTCGGCGGCGACCAGCGCCATGCCGTGGCCGCGCTCCGCCCAGGCCTTGGTCAACACGCCACAGGTCACCGATACCCCACCATAGCCTTTGGCCGGCGGCACATGCGTCGTGACAATACCTACATCCATTTCATTTCTCCCGAAACAGTCTTTAAATACATTTTTCCGATTTGCCGTAGGTCAAAAACCCACGCCAGATCCCGACCAAGTTGTAAAACGAATACGCCAGTTTTTGCGGATTGAAGGTGAGCAGGGCCAAAGCCATTTTCAACACCGGCGCGACCATCATCTTGCGGACGATGTAATACCAAATGAACGCATCATGCTGATTGGTAAACTTGCGGATATAAGCGCCGATGCCGGTGGAATACATCAACATCCTGGCCGTGCCAAGTGTGTAATGATCCTTGTTGGCGTGAAAAATCTTGATCTCCGGCGTGTAAAACGCATTGCCGCCGGCGCGCAGCAAGCGGTACAGCAGCTCAAATCCTTCGGCACCGGAATATTTGGAACCGATGCCAAAATCGTGATCCAAATGAAACTGCTGCCTATCGACCCGTTGCAGATCAAAAAACTGAGTAAACTCCACGCCCATCATCCGGAAGCGGTTGAAATAGCCGGCTTTGTGGCTATTTACGCCAATGCTGAACCGGGTAGCGGAAAAATCGTAGGAACCGGCCACCAGAATGGCCATATCTGCGCGCCGCTTAAATTCCGCCACCACTTTTTCCAACACATCCTGGTCATAGGCACAATCGTCGTCCGGAAAAGCGACGATGCGGCCTTGCGCCAAACCGATACCGTAATCCCTGGCCCGGGCGTTGCCGGTGAATTGCACTTTTATGTGCTTGATGTCCATCAACGCTCGGTAAGATTCCAAAATGGCATCGATCTTGCCGTCGCGATTTTGATCGATAACGATCAGCTCGAAGTTTTTATAGGTTTGAAACAGCAGGGACTTAATAAAATCCAAGACTTCGCAGTCCCTACCCAGCGTTGCCAACACCAACGAAATTTTCATATCGCACTCCCCGCCCAGTTACGAGCTTTTGCTTGCAGATAGATTGTGGCTTCGTACCAAGTAAACATCAGCGCAAACTCCAAACCGGCCGCGCCGTCCAAAAATCCGCCGCGCAATAAATAGTGGTAACAAAACCGCGCCAGCACCCGGAGCCAGGAGCGCCCCAGCAATACGCTCAAGCGACCGCGCGTGGTCATCACCGCGCCGGCGGTTGGTTGTAACTGCACTTCCTGTGCGGCCTTACCGACGTGTTTGTGCATCCATTCGATAATTTCGCCGTGATAAAAATAATGCTCGTAAGGAATATCGGAATAGCCGATCCGACAAGTATCCAGCACCGCTTCGCCATGACCGGTGTGATTGCGCACAAAACGGGTGTTCTCGCGGCGCACCAGTCTGGGATGATAGATCGGATAGCCGGGCGCATGATTCAATCGCTTACCACGCAGATACAACACCGACGGCACCATCAATACATCTATGGCGGTTGTCTCGGACAGTTTGGCCTCAAACCAGTCGTAAAAGCGTTGCGGATAGATTTCATCGGCATCGACGAATAAAATCCAGGGTGTATCTATGCCGCACTGCCGGATGGCGAAATTGCGTTGTTCGGCAAAACCGGGCCAGGGATTGCGGTGAATCGCACAGCCTCGTTCTTCGGCAATTGCCAGGGTGTTATCGGTACTGCCGGAATCGACAATCACTGTGGGGTAGCGCTGCGGTATGCCCGCCAAACAGCGCGGCAGATTGGCTGCCTCGTTTTGGGTCAGAATAACGACGGTCAACATGACTTATTTCTTCACCGCATAGACATTCACATAAATACCCAAACCCAAGCCATCCATTAATGCAGCGAACGGTATCTGCGCATACTTCACCAATGTGTCGGCCAGCTTTGCCAAGCCGCCTGTCAGACCCAAGCGCCTGGATAGCGCGTTATACTGAATCCGGGTGACTTGCTCGGATTTAACCACCTGTAAACCGTTGCGTTCCAGCAAGCTTTTCAGGCCTTGTTCGGTAAAATAATTGACGTGCTCCGGCACCCACAGGCAGGCGTTTTCCTTGGTGCCCAGTAATTTGACCAAGAATGACGCATAGTTAGGCACCGCGCACGCCAGCACGCCACCGCTTTCCAGCAAACCGGCCACCTTGGCTATCGCCTGATCCGGTTCCAAAAGATGCTCCAACACTTGCGACATCACTACGACGCCAAAGGCTTGCTCCGCTTGATACTGCTCGAACATGATCGGCAAAGGCTCGTCGCCGTTTAAATCCTGAAATACCCGATTTTCATACTGGCCGGGATTGATGCTGACGGTGCGATAACCCAGCAAACGCAAGGCTCTGGTATAAAAGCCAAAGCCGGAACCAATATCCAGAGCCCGGTGATTGCCGGACTTGTTCAACTGATCGGCGTGCAGCGCCATGCGCTTGGCATCCACGATGCAGTTTGGAAATGCCGATTCCCTTGCCAATACTTCGTCCAGCGTAATCGGTTGCGTCAGCGCCTGCCCCGAGTATTGATAGATGGCTTGCAACCACTGCCGATGCGGCGGTTGATTCAAAAATCCGGTGCCGCAGCACGCGCAGCGGTAAATCTGAAATGCTTTGCTGCTGGCGCTATCGGTGTATAGATAGTCTTTTTGCCGCCAAAAACTGATTTTTTCCCCGCCGCAAGCCACGCATGCTCGCAGCACTTCGCCGTAAATCTCTGTTGTCATTGTTGCGTAGGTCATCGTGTTCACCGTTGTCACTTTTAAGCATCCGCCACGAGCGGCTCTTGTCTCAATGTTTGAATAGTCTCAGGCATGGGGCTTTGGTTCGCTTGCCAGGGTTTTGCCAATATCGCCAACACCAAGGCTTCGATACCAAAATAAACCGGATTGGCCCAGGCCGCGCCAAGCAAGCCGTATTGGCTAACCAGCAAGGGAATCGTCATCGCCGCCGTCACCGCACCGCATAATCGCCCTTTCAACAAGGTTGTAGTGCGTTTATGCGCCAGCAGCGGTTGCGCCAGCGCCGTGCCCAGGGCATGCAAGGCGCAGCCCAGCGCCATGGCCGGCATTAAATCCACCGCGGCGTGATAGGATTTTGCCAGCACCAGCGAAGCCACCCAATCCTTAGTCAGCAGTAACAGCAACAAACCGAGCGCGCCCAATGCCGCGACACTGGTTATCCAGACCCATAAAATCGAAAAGGCCTTTTGCAAGCGCTGTGCGGAGAAAGCTTGAAAATAGGCGGGCTGAAAGGTGCGCAGCAGCACCATCGCGCTGCGGTTAAAGGCTTCGTTGACGATCATGTACGTTGCGGCATACAAACCTACGTCCGCAGCAGTCAGCAAATAACCGATCACATAGCGATCACCCAGACCATTGATCCAGAAAATCAATTCCATCGGAATCAAGGGTAAGGCGTAGACCCAGACTTCGCGGCGGAACGCCCGACTGGTGGTCGCTGGCGTCCGCACCGTGTTGCGGCGCTGCACCACGCTCCAAACCAGATTGGATAGCAAGCTGGCCAGGATGTAACCCAGCAACACCCATTGCGGATTGCCGCCCAGCCACCAGACCAGCGCTATCGCCAAAGCGGGCCTGAGCACGCTGTCGCTGGTTTGCCATAGACTAGCCAGACGCTGCTTGCGCTCGCCTATCGCCAGTTGAATGCCCAATTCCCGCTGTACCGTCATCGCCAACAACACGCCGGTCAGCAAAAACAACACGCGGCTGACCTCGACAAAATAACCGTAGGCAAAGCCACCCAGCACCAATAAACCAATCGCCAACAGGGTGGCTTGCAGCGTCAAACCGGCGACGGCGGCATGCAAGCCGCTGCGCTGGCCGGCGGTTTCGCATTCCGTGACCATCCGCATGCCGGCGCAGATAAACGGATAGGAAAACACCGCCACACCCAGCGCGACAAAACCGTTCAACAAGGCCACTTGGCCGTATACCGCAGGGCTGACCAGTTCGGTTAATAAGCGCGTACCCACTAGTAAGGCTAAGGCCGAGGCCGCCTGGCCGAACAAGGCCCAAAAGGCATCGCCAAATAATTTGCTCTGTTTCAATGCAGCGAACATCGCCGATTTCCTAAGGTAAACGCGGGGAGTAATCGGTTCTGGCCGGCATGGGTTGAACCATTGCCCCGGCTTTAGCCGTGCAGCCCAGTACCATGCCCCACAGCATCATTAACAAGGCGTTCTGCGGAAAATACTCCCACATGTTAAAAGTTAGGCCGGCGGCGAAGATAAACATCGCCACCAAGCCTTTGTTTGGGTGGATAGACATCCGTGTCGTGATCCATAAAAACGTCAGATACGCCAGCAAGCCAATCACACCGTAGCCGTTCAACAAGAATAAATACAGGCTGTCGGAATCGAACTGGCCGGGAAAATACTCGGCACCGAACAGCAGATTGACGGTATTGGAACTCAAACCCAAGCCCCAACCAAACAGCACATCCATCGGATCGTGCACATGATTGGTAAACACCCGCTGCCACAAATCGATCCGGCCGTCTTGCGTGGGATCGGCATCGTCGCGGCCGCTCAATAAGGGGCTGGAAGCCAAAATCAACGCCCCCACCGCCAAAATCGGCGCGGGCATCACTAAAGCCCAGCGATCACGTGGTCGCAGTGCGGCATAAACTTGAAAAAACACCACCAGCAATGAACTGATAAACGCGGTACGGGAGCCGCTCAACAACGCTAAAAATACGCTCAGCGCTAACCAACGGCGCATGCCCGGCACCAAGGCAAACACCAGCGCGCAAGTCGCCATCGTCGCCCCGAATAAATTAGGACTGACGAAGGTGCCGAACGGCCGGCCGCCGCCCAACATCGACACTCCGAACAGCGGTGGCGCCCACAGCGCTTGGGCTAGGGCCAAACCGGTTTGCAACACCAGGTAATAGCGCAGATAGCTGGCGAACTTGTACAACACGTAATCGCCGGCGCCCAGACGACTGGTGACAAAACCGATCAAGGCTACCGGCAAATATTCAAACACCCGCAGGCCGGTCAGCGGCACGACCAGCGGCAAATCCAGATAAAGGGCGTAGCCCACTTCAAACAACACATAGCTGCAAATCACGCCCAGAAACGCCAGCACCGAGCTGGTGAAAATCCCGTTACGCAAACGCGGTTCCAGCCAGGCGTAAACGATCAGCACCCCCAACAAAGCCTCACGCAGAATCCGCAAACCCATTTCCTGCTCGCCGTACACTTCCTTGATACCGGCCCAAGCCGATTCGACCTGCGGCAGCGAGGCCACCGTTGATGCACCAACCAGCGCAATCAACAGCACCGGCAGGTCTTTTTCCAGGCGGATTCTCATCGTTATTATTAAACCCGCTCGTCGCTTTCGGCAGGAACCGGCAACAATTCTCTATCCAACTGCTTGCCCAACCAATCGCCCACCGCATGATATTTATCGCTCCAGGTGGATTCGTCCTTCGGTTCCTGGTCGGCGCGTTGATAGGCGTAACCGTAATACGGATAGTAAGAGGAGCCTTCCTTCATATCGTTGATGATGAAGCCATTGGGCTTAATACCAACCTGTTGAAAACGGCGGGCACTGACTTCCAGTTCCTGCGCGGTATAACGACCCTCTTTAACTACCAGGAAAGTAGCGTCGGCATGTTTGCCCAAAATCGCCGCGTCAGTCGCACCCAGAATCGGCGGGGAATCGATGACGATATGGTTGTAAAAGCTTTTCAGCTGCTCCAGGGTTTCGGACAACTCGCCCAGCACCAGTAATTCGGCTGGATTCAGCACCATATTGCCGCGCGGGATCAAATCGATGCCGACTTCCGGCAGACTGACGATCACTTCGCCTAACGTGGCCCGTCCGGCCAATAAATCGGACAATCCGGGCTGTTTTCCAATCGAAAAGGTATCGTGCAAACGGCCGTTGCGCATATCGGCGTCGATCACCAACACCCGTTTTTTGATGCTGGCCAACAAGGCGGCCAAATTGGCGCTGACAAAGGATTTACCCATGCCCGGCGCCGGACTGCTGACCATAATCACCTTGCTTTCATGCTGCGCCAAAGTGGCTTCCAGCGTGGTGCGCAGACCGCGTAGCGACTCGACGGAAATATCCAACGGATCCTGGCTGACTAAAATGCCGTTGTCTTTATCCTTACCCAGCAAGCGTCCCAGTTTATGCTGCTTTTTGCTGTGCGGAATCGCGGCAAACAGCGGCAAACCGACTTGATATTCCAGCAAGGCCGGATAGTTGTCGTGGCGTTGCAAGGAATGTCTGAGGAAAATCAAAGCCGAGCCCAGGCTCAAGCCCAACAGACCGGCAATCGCCAACAACAAGCCCGGTTTGGGCCAATAAGGTTTTTCCGGCGTGACCGCAAAATCGACGATGCGCGAATTACCCAACGAGCCAGCGGCAGCGATGCGTTGTTCCTGGGCGCTATTCAACAAGGAGGTATACAGCTCGGTGTTGACCTGCACGTCGCGCGACAAACTCACCATGTTTTGCTGGGTTTTCGGCAAATCCTTGATGCGTTTTTCCAATGCCGCTAATTTGTTATTCACGCGTTTGATCTGCGCGTTGGTGGAGATCATGTCCGGATGCTCGGATTCCAAACGTTGGCTTTGTTCGTCGTATTTTTGTTTGAGTTGAATGCCCAGGGTTTCCATATCCGAAGCCTGTTTCAACAAGATCTCGGCTTCCGCGGAAATGTCCACCGCACCGTGCTGCTGACGATACGCGCTCAAACCTTGCTCGGCTTTTTCCAGACGTTCCTTGACGATGGGCAACTGGCTTTCCAGAAAGCCCAGTTTTTGCGAGGCTTCCGCCGACTCCCAATTCACCGTGGCATTCACGTAAATTGCCGCAATGTCGTTCACCGATTTGGCCAGTTGCTCCGGGTCGCGGCCTTTCAATTCCACGCTCAGAATATCGGTATCCTTGGACACTTCTTTGACCGCAAAGGCTTTTTGCAATGTCTCGATAGCCGACAACGCGGTGCGGCGGGTCAATTCGAAATGCGTACCCGGATGCGCTTCCAGGGCTTCGACTTTAATGGTCACCGGGGTTTTCTCGCCAATCTCGGCAGTCAACACTTCGCCAACCTGACCGGCTAACAATTCGTCGCCGCGCGGATCGACTAACTGAAAACGACCGGCTTCCAACGCGATCAAGGTAAATTCCTTTTCAAGATAGCGATCCGGCACGCTGAACGCGGCAATTTTCAGCTTTTCGCCACCCCAGGCCCAACGGCTGAAACCCCACCAGGCATCGGCTACGCCGTCATGCGCATCATGCTTGCGAGCCAGCGTTTCCCCGATCAACGGAAAAAAGTAAGGCTCGGTTTCTATGGTTAAATTCAAGTTATCCACGACTTTGCCCAACACCGAACGCGATCGTAAAATCTCCACTTCCCGCTGCGCGCGCGGGCTTTCCGCTTCCGCAGGCGCTTGATTGTTTTCGCTACGCAGCGTCGCGGACAGCAGCGCCTTGTTTTTATCGATCCGCAACAAGGCATCGGCCTTGTAGGTGCGTGGCGCCAACACCAGATAAACAGTGGTGACCAGCAACACCGAACATAGCGCGATGAAAATAGTTTTACGGCCTTCGATCAGTAGATCGACGTAGTCGCGAATACTGACGCTATGCTCTTCCATCCGCGACTGACTGAGTGGCGGCAATACCGGCGTGGCTTCGTTTTGTGAGTAAATCATTGTTACATCCCCATCATCGCGGCTTGCGACATGATTGCGGTAAACGAGCCGGGTAAAATTTGGTTCAGGACCCTAGACCATTGCGTAACACCGGCGGTACCGATGAACAGCGTATCGTGGGCTTGCAGCGGAAACTGGTCGGCCAGAATCATCGCGTCGGGCGATTCGGCATCGAGTTGGAATATTTCCGGCTGCATATCGCCGGCGCGAATCACGTAGATGTCGCCGGGCCTGGAAGTATTGAAATCAACCCCGGACGCTTCGGCCAAGGCTTGCGACAAACTCATCCGGCCTTTGTTGATCTGGATGGCTTGCTGGCGATTGGCCTCGCCCATCACAAATACCTTGCTGTCTTTTTGATCGCCGACATTCAGCACGTCGCCATCCTTCAATAGCAAGTTTTGAGTGGTCAGGCCTTTTTCGTACATCGATTGCACGTCCAGTTTGTAGAGTTTGCCGTCGCGGGCTAGCGCCACATTGGCAAAATCGGAATCCTTGGTCGAGCCGCCGGCGCGGGTGATCGCCTCCGCCACGGTTAAAGGCGTTTCGTTCATGGTTTGCACACCGGGACGCACCACTTCACCCACCACCGCTACTCGATGCGCCTGGAAGGACAGCACGCGGATGTCGAGTTTGACCTTTTTGAAATATTTGGACAGCTCGCGCGTCAAATCGGCGCGCGCTTCGCTGACGGTCTTGCCGGCCACGTGAATACTGCCGACGTAGGGGTAATACAAGTCGCCGTTCTCATCCACCACTTTACCGGCTAGCTCCGGCATGATTTTCTCGCCACCGGGATCGTTCAGTTCCGGATGTTCCCAGACGGTGATTTGCAATCTATCTTGCGGGCCAATGAGGTAGCTGGTTTTGTTGGGGTCCACCGGCGGCAAATTGTTAATGGCCTGGCGACGGTTAGCCTCGCGTTCGATAATCAAATCGGCGGTAATCGGCACGATGCGGACTTTCTCCTTGACCAATTGCCCGTCTTTTTTCATCGGCATCTCGATTTCGGTCAAACCATTATCGGTATTCATATCCATGCCTGGCGCCAGGAAACAACCGGGCAAGGTTAAGATCAGCATGATGGGAATCAATCTAAACATGTAAGCGTGTCCTTAATAGGCGTTTTTATTGATAAAACCGGTCAGCACGGTGCGGAAGGCGATCTCCAGATCAAACCACAGCGACCAATGCTGGATGTAATACAAATCGTGTTCGATGCGGCGGTTGAGGTCGGTGTCGCCGCGCCAGCCGTTGACTTGCGCCCAACCGGTGATGCCGGCTTTGACCATGTGTTTTTTCATGTAGTTGGGGACTTGGTCCTTGAACACTTCGACGAAATCCGGACGCTCGGGGCGTGGACCGACCAGCGACATATCGCCGCGTAACACATTGATCAATTGCGGCAGTTCGTCCAGGCTGGTTTTGCGCAGGAAAGCGCCGAACGGGGTGGCGCGATTTTCACCGGGCTTGGCCCACACCGCGCCGGTTTTGGCTTCGGCGTCCACCGGCATTGAACGGAATTTCAACATCGTGAACGAACGATTATTCCAACCCACGCGCTCCTGACGATAAAACACCGGGCCACGCGAACTCAGCTTCACACCCACGGCTAAAACCAACATCAGCGGGCTAATCAGCAGCAACAAAATCAAAGCCAAAAGTCGATCTTCTATTTCTTTGATGTAACGATTGATGCCATGCAACGGCGATACTGAGAAATCCAGGGTCGGAATACCGGCCACGGTGTTCAAGCTCAGGAATTTGCTTTGTTTGAAGGCAAAGCAGTCAATCACCAGACGAATACTGACCGGCAGATGACGCAGTTGATATTGGGCGCGTTCGGTCAAGGATTCACCCTGATAAGCCACCCATACTTCGTCGATAGCTTGAGCTGAGATGATGCCAGGCAGGTCTTCCAACTTACCGAGGCGCGGCAGTGCGAAATCGTTAATCGAGTTTCTATCATCGCCCCTGTCGTCTACATAACCGACCACTTGTAGGCCGGCCCAAGATGAATGATTCAACTGCCGCGCCACCGCGACCGCCATTTGATTCAAACCGACCATGACGATACGACCCTGCGACCAACCTCGGGCCCGCAAGAAACCCAGCACTTGCGACAACACCCCGCGCGCCACCAACACAAAAGTCAAACCCAGCACGCCCCAGGAGGCAATCCAGCGATAACTGGAACCGAACCAAAAATGCAATCTGATTAAGGCGACGATAGACACCACCGCCACTAACGCCGAAATCCAGGCTCTGACGATACGGGCAATTTCGCCGCGCATCGCATCGTTACGCCAAGGCCGATAGACCTGGCCTATTTCGAAGAAGATGATGGCACCAAGTATGCCCAGCGCGATGACGATCCGGTAATCCTGATCGACAACGTACTCGCGCAACCAAAAATAGTGAGTCACCCAAGCGGCAGCAAACAACATGGCGACGTCGATGACGCGCAGCAACAGAATGACCGTGTGACCGTACTGTTTAAAAAGCCCGTTGAAAATATTTCCCAAACCGAGTGGCATGATGGCTTAACCCCTAAATCGTCTTGATCCAATGACTAAGGGTCACCGTCCCTGGAAACCCAACCTGATGCGAACGGGTTGTTAATCACTATTCGCTTGGTTAGTAGATTACCGAGACAAGATGAGAGAAAGCCTGAGGGTTTAATTAAGAATGTATTAGAAACGGCTTAACTTTGGATGAAAGGGATTTTAAGCGAATGAATTATGGCCAATGACGCAGCGAGCTTTAGTCAGTGTCAAACTCATAATTGACTTTGACCCGCTGCGATGTGCCGGTTTGGGTTTCCAGATTGATGCTATCGGTGAGTTTGTATTTCAAAACCAGCAACGCCTGCTTACTGAACAGGCCCAGTTTGGTGCCCACATAGGTATTAGCCGTCAGATACTGCCCTGCCGTGACCAGCGTATCGGCAAACGACTTGCCTTGCTGCACTTCAAATTCGTCTATACCCAGTTTCTCGGTCAGCCACGACAGCCGCCCTGCGCCATAGGATAAAGAAGCGCTCGCGATCATATTCCCTTCATCCTTACCGGCTTGGTTCAGCGAAGCCCCGGTAATCAAATACGCCAGCGCATCGGACTCCGGCAGGCTGGGCTCGGTATAAATCTTGGTCTGCGGCGCAGTGGCCGATCCGCTGACCTGCAACACGGCCGTCACCTTCTGATCCTTGGAAACCCGATAGGCTTCGACGTCCAGCCACGGGCGATCAATCGGGCCGTTGAATAAAAACCGGCCCTTACGCAACTTCAAGTCTTGTCCATAACTTCGGTAACGGCCGTCAGCCATATCGATGGCGCCATGCAAGGCAAGACGTCTATCAACTTTCAGAAATTGCAGTTGCCCGGTCAGTGTTGTATCCAAGCCAAGCCCGGAAAAACTGGCTTGCTGCCCCAATTGAATCGCCACGTCAGCGTCGATACCCGGTAGCGCTTCGATAGCCTGCTCCGAGTCCGTTTTGCCGACGATCACCTCATCGCGACTGACCGCCACCGCGCTGGCCGGCAGTTCTTTGATTTTAACTATGGCTTTGTCAATTCCCAACGCCCCGGTCACTTTGGCATCACCACGGGCCGAGCGGCCCAGCTTAAGATGCGGCGCGATGGTCACTTCGGCTTCTGGCAACTTAGCCACATCAAAGTCATTGCCAAGCACATCAAGATCGGCAGTGCCATCCAGACCCAACAAACCATCGATGGCAAGCCGACCGCCGCCAGAACGAAGGCTGCCGTGTACTTGAAGTTGCTGATCATCATTCACGGCATCGGCATGCAACTGAATATCGGACAAAACAATACCCAGTTCATCAATTTGTAAGCGGCCATCCTCCAAACTCAGACGCCCCTGAGCAACTGGCTGAGGCAGCGTGCCCCCCAATTTCAGATCGGCACCGAATCGCCCCTTAAGCCCGGACATATTGGGCACCAGATCCTGAAACAAACCAAGATCGTTGATTTTTGCCGCCAGATTTCCGGCCAAGCTCTGTCCGGGACCTTGATCCAGTTGCAACTGAGCGCGGATAAAGTCGCTACCGTCAGTCGCCAAATCAAGATCGGCAGTCAGACGCTCGCCAGCGAGATTGCCGAACAGAACGGCCTTGCGAAACGGCACCACCAACCCATTCCGGCCAACCGGCAGCGACACGCCGGCGTCTGCCAGCGCCAATCGATAATCCCCCTGCAAACCGCTCCCGCGTTTGCGAACCTCCGCAGTCGCGGCTAAGCTGCCAAAAAGTTGCCAATGCGCCGGCAGATAAGCGCTTAGCAAATCCAACGGATAGTCGCTGACCCGCCCCTGACCGCTCAGATCGCCATTTGCCAGATAATCGCCCTGCAAACAGATTAACGCACTCGCTTGCGTCAGACAGGTATCGGCCAAGCGCACATCGGCACCGGCAGGCCGCTGCTCTATCGTCAGGGCAGCGGCTTGGCGCAATTCCCAGGCACCGAGTCGAGGGACTTGCAAGGATAAAGCCTGCAACGCCCCTTGCCAGCGCGGTGCTTGCCAGCCGCCGGCCAGCGCCAGCGCCAATTGCCCCTGCGGCGCACGGACATCCAGGCTAACGCTGTGTTTTGCTGAACTGCCGCTGGCGGCTATCGCCACGCTGTCGATTGTGTCGTGACCGCTAAGTACATGTTGGGCATGCATTTGTAGCCGGATTTGGGCGTTTGGCTGAAAATCCAAGGTCAGATCAAATGCGCCGACTTGCTGTTGCGCATAGCCAAGCCCCGCAGCCTGCGCCGTCAACTCAATATCCGGCAAATGCCAATCGCCGCGCAGAAGACCGTTAACATGCGCTTTGCCGCGCAGACCGGGCCACAAACCGGCTAAAGCCGGCGTATGCAAATCAAAGCGAAGCGCGGATTCAGCCGGACCCAAACGGCCATCAGCGTGTAACCGATTGGCACCTGATGACAGTTGTAACTGATCGACCGCCACAACCTGCCCGTCCAGCGCAAATTTTCCCCCACCGCTCAACGGCTTGCCGAGCAATTGACCATCCAGCCTATGCAGTTGCGCCTTAAACTGCGGCGCGCCCGTGTTCAAATTTCCCTCGACATCCCCATCAAGCGATAAGCGCCCCGGCAAATCCGGCACCAATACCGCCGGGTTAAAATCTCTGGCGTGCGCGTGCAAAGCAAATTCGACGGCGTCCTGCCAGGCAATCGCGCCGTCGACAGCCAAGCTGCCTGCCTTGGACGCCACCAGGAATCGTTGGAGTTTGGCAGACGTCGGCGTACCGTCCATCGCCAGCTCCACGTGTGCATCCGGTAACTCGGCTCGCCGCACGTCGGCGGTCAGCTTGGCCTGATAAGCTGAGAGATTACCCTGCACCGTCAGCGAACCCTGCGGACTTGTCAATTGCGGAAGATTGCCGACCAAGGGCCAGCGCGCATCAACCCAATCGCCTTGGAATGCAAAGCCCGGACTGTGTAACAGCTCATCAATCTGGCCGTGCAAGGTTGCAGCGAACGGGCCTGAGGCACTGATGTCCAGTATCAAGCGTTTCAGATCGCCGCTGAATTTGCTGGCTGCCTGCCAGTTGCCATATTCGACCGAACGCAACTGACACTTCGCGTTCAGCGCGACTGGATAGCCGTCTCCCAAGCCCAGCCAACCATTTAGATCAAGCTGATAATCCACCGCCTCAGCCATCATTCGGGTCAAATGCAATCGTCCGCCTTCGGTGTTGGCCGACAAAGTGAGATTTGGGAGATCGTGACGTTGCCCGGACTGGATGAATGTAGCATCGTCAACCGTCAAACGATCCAAGCGCAGCGCCAGCGGCACGGGTAACGAGGCTTCCGGGTCAAAATGACTGCTGCTATCCGCCTGCTGAGTGCCCGGCTCCAGGGTCAATTCCAGGCCCTGGGTGGCGATCTCGTCGATCTGCAGCGTGCCCTTCAGCAAATCGAGCGGAGACCAAGCCAGCGAGAGGTGGCGGAGTTTGAGCTGGGTGCCATCGGCATGATACTGCACCCCTGCCAACTGCAAACGGTGCAACAGGGTGCCGTCGATGTCGATAATGCTGGCCTCGGTCGGCAATACTTGCTGAATCAGCCAGCGACTTCCCGACTGGCTGTTGGCCATAGCCAGCACGACCGCCAACAGCAACGGCATTACCAGGACTAGCCCCCGCAGACACCTCATCGACCAGCGCCACAGGCTCACAAACGTGTCCCTGCGGCAAAATGGATTTGAAACGAGGAGTCGGCGGGTTGCAGGGGTACCGCAAAATCCAGGCGGACCAAACCAATCGGCGAGTACCAACGCACCCCTAATCCCACGCCTGTCTTAATTTGAATGCCGTCCAAATTATAGGCATTGCCGGCATCGATAAAGGCGGCCGCCCCCCAATTGTCGAGTACCGAATGTTCATATTCAACGCTGACCACACTCAAAAAGCGCCCGCCCACTACCGCGCCCGTAGCATCCTTGGGGCCCAGTTCTTTGTAACTGTAACCACGTATACTGTTCATACCGCCGGCAAAATAACGATAAGTAGTGGGTAGCTTGTCGAAATTATCCACCAGCGTGGCGCCTTGCTCGCCACGCAGCAAAATGCGTCCCACGTCGCCAACGGGGTGCATCCACACGCCCGCCACAGCCCCTTGCAGCATACTGATATTGGACAGAGGGCTTTTGTAGCTGCCATCCACTGAAAACTCCAACCGATAACCGCGTGTCGGTCGAAGCGGATTGTCCGATACCGAACGCAACCAACTGCCGCCGGGTAACAGCAATAGCGTCGTGTCGGTCGTATTCGCCGCCGTATACTTCTCGTAACTGTAGTCGATGAACAATGTCTGCTTCCAGCCACTGGTGAATGCGTGCTTCAAGCGCGCCGATAATTTCCCTGCCCACGAGGTATAACTGGTCGTGTCTTCGCGTTTCACACCCGCACCAAAGCTCAAGGAGTCGTTGAGCGGATCATCCAGCGGCACGGTGTATTCAGCACCGGCTGTAGCCAAGACCGGCGATAGATCGAGTTCGGCGTTGAAATAATGGCCCTGCGGATTGATTAGACGATTGAGATAGGTCCCACTGACCAAAGGACCCTTATCGGTGTCGTATCCCAAACCCATCCCGTAATGATGACGCTTGTTCGGATACAGACTCAGCATGACGGGCACCTGCCTATCGGCTATGCCGGCTAAATCCGGATGAATATCCACCGATTTGAAATAGCCGCTGTTGGACAGCGCATTGTGCGTATCGGCTAGCTTATGACTATCGTAATGCTCGCCGGTTTTGACCTTGACCAACTTGGCAACAAACGCGGGATCAAGAACAGCCTGGTCAATCTTGACTTCGCCAAAATAAAGACGCGGTCCCGCATCGTAATGCAGCACAATATCGGCCCGATCTTGAGAAGGATCGACGCGCAATTGACTCGAGGTAAAGCGCCCCTGCAAGTAACCACGTTCTAAGGCCAATGCCTCGATTTGTTTTTTCAAGGCTTCATAATGCCCGTGATGCAACGGGCTGCCTACTTTGGAGGATAACTTTTCCCGTAAGCTCGCGAATGCCGGATCGTCAACCGCTTCACCGAGAAATTGCACGTCAATCGCAGTCACGCGCATCGGCTCGCCAGGTTTAATGACAAAGCGCGCTTGCCAACAGTCGGCCTTAATATCCAGATTTTTTTCTAGGCTGACGTGGTAGTAACCTAACGCGCGTAACGCATCGTCGATCTCCTGATCGGCCTTGAGGAACAGACTATTGATTTTCCAATCAGGCGCCTTGCAGTCCTGTTCACGCAAAGACAAGCTGATTTCAACATTCCTTAATAACTCACCGTCTATGCCCTGAATCAGGACATCGGCCGAGGCCTCTAACGTCTGAAAAAGACCGACCAAAACCACCGCGTACAAGTGGAATCGATAGTTACCGGTCATCTTGGGTCATCGAAACAGGTCATAGGGAGCGCTGAAGAGGTTGCGCAGCCACTTTACCAGTGATCCAGCCCGCCTAGCAAACTGCAACCTGAGCAGTATCCGCTAGGCGGTTGGCTACTCTTCAGTGCCAAGATTGGCTATGAAGCCAAGGTATGAAGTGGTAAACCTACACCCTGTCCGCCAACAAGCGTATCGGATGCACTAGCTTGCGCGCGGTTTCGGCGCGATCAGCATTGAGGTAAAACGCGCAGCTGAAATTGCTACTAACCACGACATCGGCGCCGGAACCTTCGATGGCCTGGCGTTTGGCATTGCGCAGTTGCTGGGCGTTGTCCGGGTGGCTGAGCATGTAACTGCCGCCGGCACCGCAGCAGAGTTGATTATCCGGCAGGGCTTCGATATTTAAACCGGGGATTTTCCGCAGCAGATCGTGAACGGCACGACCGTTTTTCAACACATTGCGCTGGCTGCACGGCTCGTGCACCGCCACATTCATATTGGACGCAGCAGGCTCCAAGTTCTTCGGCCAATGTTCCAATAAAAATTCGTTGATGTCCTGCAGGCGCTTGGCAAACCAACCGGCGGTTTCGCTATTATCGCCTTCGTACTCGCTCAACATCGCGCCGCAGCCACTGGCCACGTAGATCACCGCGTCCACTTCCAATTGGTAAAACGCTTCGATATTTTTCTCTTTCAAGGCTTGCGCGGAACAGCCGTTGTGCTGATGAATGGCGCCGCAGCAGCCTTGGCCTTCCGGCACCACCACTTCATAGCCTATGGTATTGAGTAGCTTGATTGCAGCCCGTTGCGTGGCGCGGTCAAAATGTTCGGCCAGGCAACCGGTAAATAAGGCTACTCGTCCGCGCTGCCGCTGCCGCCTGCCGACCGGATAAATCCCGGCCAAACTGCCTAGGGCCGGCTCGTTCAGCAAACTTTCGGCGGTATCTAATTTTAATTTGCGCAGCAAGCCGCTGGCTCGCAGCGGTTTTCGTAAACCGGAACGTAAATATAACGACAGCATGGGCAACAACATCCGCCGCCGGCGTTTATGTTCGATAAAGTACATCGCCAACTTGGCTAACCAAGGGCGGACCGCCGCTTTCTGCAATTTCGCTCGGGCTTGATCGAACAAGGCGCCGTAACGCATCCGGCTGGGACAGGCGGTTTCGCAAGCGCGGCATTGCAGACAACTATCCAAATGGGCGCGCTCTTCAGCGCTGATGGGTACATCCTCCACCAAGATTTTGCTGATGGTGCGGATGCGTTGCCGGGGCGTTTCGGCGTCGATTTCGAACAAGCGAAAAGTCGGGCAGCTGCTGACACACATGCCGCAGCGCATGCATTCGCTGGCTTCCGGGATATACGGACCGTTGGGCGCAGGTGACTGTGAGCCGTTATCGCCCGTAAATTCGCCCATGCCAAAATCCATCATATCGAACATGTTAGCCCTCCATCATTTTGGTGTAAGCCCGGCGTAGCAATTCCATCTCGGCAGGTGGGCGACCACGTAACTCCGGCAAAGTGCGCATGTGGCAACCCAAGGACTGCATCAAGCGGTGCGGCGGATCGAGCAGCTTGAAACGCGCCATATACACCGTGACGGTGCCTTTTGGGGTATCGACGTATTCCTTAAAACCCGCTTCGGCATAGAGTAAGTCGTTATCAAACCCCAGCAGACGATTGATGGCGTTAACCAGCGTTGCCGGATGCACGGTGATTTTTCCGTCGTTTACCGTCGCGTCCTCATCGAAGGCAACCGACAGCGGCGGCAAGGACTGCGGAAAGCACACGCTGCCGCCGGCCTGCTGGGCAAACAAGGTCAAGGCGCTAATATCGCCTTTGTACATCAATAACAATCGGTGGCTATCGAACGCCTCCGGCACTGCGTTGTTCATTGCTTAGCCAGGCGCACAATTGTCCCACAGCGATTTAAAGCTGCTATCCAAGCGCGACAGCCGGCTGTTGATTTGGTCCAACAATGAGTAATGCGGGAAGCGCGCCTTATTGCCGTCGCGATACCATTGCTCCATCGCTTCGGTAAGCTGGGTTCTTTCGTTAAAACAATCGGCGATTTGCTGCTTCAACCAGCTAATACTGCTTTGCGGGGCCAGTTCCGCCACGCGGTAGCGTAAGCCGTTATTAAAGATCCGCACGCCACCGCCCTGCGCGGCGGTGTGATACAAGGCTGCTTGATCAACAACTTCCACCCCGGCCAGATAATCGATGCCAAACTCATGCAACTGCGGCAGCCACGGTACGGTGGGGCCCATCAACACGGTTTTGGCGTGACAGGATAGCTCCACCAAGCGCGGAAAAGTTTTATTCGGAATACTGCTGGCGGTCAAAAACACCCAGTCGGCTTGCGGCAATAAAAACTCGCACGCGGAATCCGGCAGATCGGCGGCAGACGGTTGTCGCTCCAAAATGGTTAAATGCATTTTGTCTTGATAGCGTTCGATGCCCGGATAACGGCCGATCACCACCACGTTTTTGCCATTCAGCTGCGGCAAGAAATGTTCGAACACCGCCAGATTGGCGTGTTCGTCGTGACTGTCCAACACCAGCGAATCCGGTAAAGGCCGAGCATTGATGCAACTGTTGATGGCTGCCATGGCAACCGTGGCTTTATACGGTTCCCATTCGGTAATCCAGGCGGCTAAATCCGTCACCGGTTTGCCCACCAAGGTGCCCGACCACGGCAAGGTGCGCGTGTTCTGCCCCGGACTCATCGCCAAGCCGGCGGTCGCCCGGCCCTGACTTTGGCACACAGTCCAGACCAAACCGATCATCAGATTGTCCACCACGGCATCGCTACTGCAATAGTCCAGCAGCAGTTCGTACAAACGTTTTGGGTTAGCCATTGCCCCCCCTTATTGCGGGATGTCTAGCAATTTTGCTTCGGTTTTGATGTTGTCTTGCTGGCCCCAAGCATTAATGGCCTCGACGAACCATTGTTTTTTGGTCGGGTGCGGCTGCACAACATCGTATTCGGCATAAAAACTGCCGTCGCCATGAAATTTAATCTGACCGATGCGCTGCTTACCGGCATTGTACCAATAACCCACCAGATCCTGGGTTTGGGTAAACGGGTCGGTGACTAAACTGAACTCGGCACTATCGAATTTCGGCAAACTGAGTTCGGTTTGTAACGGAAAGCCCAACTTGACGATATTTTCTATAATGCGTTGACAGACTGTCTCGCCGAAAGCCCGCCGCGCCGAGACCTGCTCGGCAACCCGTTCGCTGGTCATGCGGCATCCTCCAGCACGGCGTCGGCCAAATCCATAATCACCGAGGCGCCGGAACGGTCTTCCGGATCAAGCGCGCGCATCAACACCAGTATGGACTGGGCTTCCGCATCCAATTGCCGCCGCAGTTTGATAAAGGCTAGCGCTTTTAAACTGTAGAGATAAAACAGCGCGACTTCGCTGGCGTACATATCCCACTGCGCCAATTCCCGGCCCAGTTGCCGATAGTCGGCTGGAAAACCGCCCTGCCGAGCCGCTTCGTTTAGTGCCGCCATCACTTCAAGCTCGGCTTCCAGCAGACGGCCTTGATAAAAATAGAATTTATACAAAGCAAAATAAGTTTGCAGACAAGTAGCATCCAAGGCTTGCGCCTGTCTGAAATACTTTTCCGCCAAGGGCTTGTCCGCATGACTGGCCGCTACCGCCATCTGCAACAGTTTATTCACCTCTTCCGGCACATCCGGACTGAATAACACCCGTTCTTCAAAAAAGCCGAGCTGACTCATGGATTACCAGACCTCGGCGGGCGCAACCAACGCGGCGACCGGCTCGCCACCCAACAGATGCTGATCGATGATGGTTTTGACATCATCTTTGGTAACTTTGCCGTACATCACACCTTCCGGATAGACCAACACGCTGGGTCCCAGCATGCAAGGGCCCATGCAACCGGTGTTGGTCAGGCCGATTTTCTCGAACAGGTTGCGAGCCTGAATTTGATTCATGAACTCGTTCATCACCTCGGCACAACCACTGGCGGTACAGGAGCCGCGCGGATGGCCTTGCGGACGGGCTTGAGTGCAGACGAATACGTGTTTATCGGGACGAGGCATAATGAGTATCCTTATTTAGTTCGCTTTAGAGGTGTCGCTATCGCGACGAAGTATTTAATGTCGGTTCCCGCACCGACAAGCGGGATACTTTTCTTTGCTTGTCCAAAGAAAAGTATCCAAAAGAAAAGACACCCGGATTTCGCCCTGATCCTGTGCTTCTCGTTTTTTTACGGGGGTTGGCGAAAGGGGCTTCCTGCCCCTTCGCCAACGAGCGGCATCCCTGCCGCTCCCCTCCGGGCTAATCCCGCAAAAAACTGCGATGCTCGGGGTCGAAATACGGGACCACACCCTTCCCCTGGAAAACAATCTTTCAATTCGAGAACAGCAATCCAATCCAGCTACACAGAGACGGTGTTCCCCCCCCTATGCCGCGCCGAGCACCGGAGCGTTTATCGAGAATTGCCCGAAGGGGCACCGCAGGGATGCGGTGCGTCGGCGGAGGGGCTGGGAAGCCCCTTCTGCCGACCCTCGATAAACGCTGCGGCGCGCAGGATCAAAGCGGCATCGGGGTGGCCTTTCTTTTGGTGACTTTTCTTTGGCCAAGCAAAGAAAAGTCACTCGGTTGTCGGTCCGAGAACCGACATTAAAAAGGCCGTCGCGCCAGCGACACAAACTAAGCCGCCGCCTTATGCTGATGCGTAAAACAATCCTTAGGACAAACCTTGGAGCACGCCTCGCAACCAATGCAGTCGGCAGCATTTTTCAGGCTCATCACCATGCTGTTATCGTCATCGTCCTCAAAGTCGCCGTAATCGTCGCCAAAATCTTCGGCTGATAAGGCTTCGTCTTTTTCGACCAAATCAAATACGTCGCGCGGACAAACCTTGAAACAACGGCCGCACCCGATACAAGTACGCTGATTAATGTCGGTAACATAGGACGGTGTCCAGACGGTGCCGCCAAAGGTCACGCCGGTTACAAATTCGCTCATGATCGTCTCCTAGGCCGTTTCTTTGCTGGCAGCCAAGAACTTCTTGTTGGCATCATCCCAGGCTTTGCAGGCGTCGTAAGTGGCTTGCGCAATACCCATCAGCTCACCATAGGCATCCGGCAATCTGTCTTCGATCAAATCGTGCAATACCGAGGCCGCCTCGCTAGCAATACGCTTGGCTTTCTTCACGTCTTTTTCCAATACTTTCAGTTCTTCGTCGCTCATCGCACACCTCAAGCTTCGGCTACTTCTCTATAGGTTGTGATCAAACCCAGCGCTTTCTCAATGGTTGCATCGGTTTTGGCCGCCAAATCTTCCAGGCTGGGGAAACCGAAACGGTGCACATCGCGCAAGACTTTATCCACCACGATCAATTTACCGACCAATACCAAAGCCCGGCCGAAACCTTCGTGGGTGATGTTGATCACCGGCACGGCCATCAAGCCGCCTTTCTTTTCGATCAACGACGCAATGGAGTTGTAATAGGCTTTGACGCGCGCCAAGGTAATTTCATCCGGGTCGCCGATAATCGGTATCTCGCGCTTGCGTTCTTTGGTCATTACCAAGGGATCAATAATCTTTTCCTCCGACCAGCCCTCATAGGTATCGTAGGTATCGAGAGCGCGCAGTTGTTTGACCATTTCGACGACGATTTCCGAGGTCATATAGGGGTCGCCAGCTTCGACGACTAATGCGGGTTGGGCCATGGTGGTTCTCCTAATTTAGTGTTTAATCAATTTGAATACTTTTAATCGCGCTAGGCGCTAAACCCCGTATGCCGCGCCGAGCACCGAAGCGTTTATCGAGAATTGCCCGAAGGGGTGCGGCAAGGATGCCGCACGTCGGCGGAGGGGCTGGGAAGCCCCTTCTGCCGACCCTCGATAAACGCTTCGGCGCGCAGGGCCAAAGCGGCATTTCGGGTGTCGTTTCTTTTGGATACTTTTCTTTGGACAAGCAAAGAAAAGTATCGCGGTTGTCGGTCCGCGAACCGACATTAAAATCAGTCGTTGCGTCAGCGACACAAAAATCCGGCCGTTAAGTAGCCGCGACAAAATCATTCATCCCACCCCTCCTCTTCCATCGCGTTAAACCGCTCCGGATTGGGGCCTTTGTGTTGGTTGATTGCTTTGGCCAGCCAACTGGATGGCCCAGCTTTCATTTCGGCTTGCAAATCCGCGATCAGATCCTTGACGGTGCTGCCTTCGTGGACTTTGACCGGCTGAATGCCTTGCGCGACGATTTGTTTCACTGCCGAGGCACCAATGGCCAGGCAATACACGGCCGCGCAGCCTTCCAGCAACTGAATCTTCACCGACAACTTGTCTTCGTTACCATCCTGTGCGAGTTCACCAAATTGCGCGGCTTCCATGAATTCGGACTGCTCCGGATCCACTGCGTAGACAGCAAACGATTTGGCTGAGCCAAAATGCTGATCCACATGCACCATGTCGGTAGTGGCAAATGCGACTTTAATAGCGGTTTCCATAGGCATCCTCTGTTCGTGGGTATGCAAAACGTGCATGCGGCGGGCTAATGACATGACGGCGAGCACGCTTGACGTTCGGATTCGGGTTTTTGCGCATACGGCGAGTAGTAAGGCTCGATCTCCTCGTGGGCAAAGTTGATCACCAAATTGGCTAAATCAAACAAGGTTTGCCGAGTGCCGCGATAGCCTATCCAGGTTTTCTGATAACCGCCGATGATGTCGTACAACGGAAAACCGATACGCAGAATCGGTATGCCCAGCCGTTCGGCACTAGCCACAGCGTGCGAGTTACCGATCAGCAATTGCGCCTTGCGTTCTTTAGCCATAACTTCCAAATCTTCCAGGTCGCCGATCTTGATGCTGTCCACCGGTGCCGTCGCCAGCACTGGTGTATTTCCGGCACAAATCGCGGTCACCACTTCCGCACCCATGCCTTGTACCAGATGAATCAAGGCGTTGAGTTGATCTGGATCAGCAGCGATAGCCACCCGCAGTTGGCCGAGCATGAAGTGAGTATCGAGCATGGCGTCTTGCAATTGCGCGCGCTGCCGTTCGATCTTTTGCGGCACCGGCATTTCGCTGATGTCGGCCAGCGTCGTGATCAAAGCGTCGTTAGCCTGCAAGCCATAAAGATGGTCAAAATAGAAACTGGGGACACCGGTTTTTTCCTGCAACAGTTCGCCGGATTTACGCAGAGAGGCGCCGATAATTAAGCTTGCTTTAGCTTCACCCAAAGTCGCCAACTCCGAAACTGGCGTACCGCCGATGGTGACTGGCGAAAAATCGTCGTCTGTCAAGCTGCCGTCCAGCGAATCGGACAAGTCCGGCACCAGCACCGGGCGTAAATTGAATTGTTCGATCAAATCGCGCAAAGCTTCCAGATCGCCGGGCGTCAACATGGGGCTGACCAGACAATTGACCTGGCGCTGACGATTGCCCGGCTTGGTCCCTGCGGTTTCCGCGTCCGGCACCAGAGCTTTGATAATTTCGTAAATCGTCGCCGCATAGCCGGTTTCCACACAACCGGTGAAATCGGGCGTGTTCACCGCGACCACCGCCACGTGGGCATATTCCGGATAACGGTCGCGAAACTCGCGGACATTACGGTGCACGTCACAGCCTTGAGTTTCCGCCAAACCGGTGGTCAGTACCGCAATCAGAGCCGGGTTGGATTTTTCGGCAATCGCTTTGATGCCTTCGATGACATTTTCGTCGGCACCCAACACGGAGCTGGCTTGATCCATGGCAGTGGTTTGCAGCGGAATCGGCTCTCGGAAATGCCGCACGAAAAACACCTTGGCAAACGCCGTGCAACCTTGCGAGCCGTGCAGCATCGGAATCGCCCGGTCAAAACCCAGGCAGGCCAAGGAACCGCCGGTAGGTTGACTGGCCTTTAGCGGATTGACCGACAGGGCTTTATTGCGTTTGACGATGTCGGCCATGCTATGCCGCCTGAGCCGCTAAAGGCTCTGCTGGCGCCTCGATAGTGGCCGATTTTTTCAGGCCTCCGGTGCGCCAGGGCGGTGTCGCCCGCACAGCTTCCCAAACCGGGCTTTCCAAAGTCAAAGCCAATTGCCGGACCAGTTCCAGCATGCCTTGATAACCTTCGTAACCGAACTCGCGCTCTTGATTGATGTCCAAGAATGGAATGCGCGCTTTCAAAGCGGTGTACATGTTCCGGCCGCCGGCGATCAGAATGTCGGCTTTGTAGTCGGCAACGACTTTTAACAAGGCTTTCGGGCTGCCGTCTTCGATCATCAGCGTGTCTTCGCCCATCAGTTCGCGAATCCGCGCTTTGTCTTCTTCGGTAGATTTCTTGGTACCGGTGGCCACCACCACCATACCCAAATCCTGCAGTGCCGAGATCACCGACCAGCTTTTCACGCCGCCGGTAAACAACAATACCCGTTTGCCTTTTAGCCGTTCTCGCCAGGGCGCTAGCGCTTCGCGGATACGGTTTTCCTCGCGGGCAATGATGGCTTCGGTACGTTCAATTAAATCAGGATCGTTGATGACTCGGGCGAAATCGCGCAAGGCTTGGCTGGTATCGGTGATGCCGTAAAAGCTGCCTTCGAACCAGGGCGTGCCGTAGCTTTGTTGCAACTTGCGAGCGACGTTGACCATGGCCTTAGAGCACACCATCATGTTGACTTCGGCTTTATGCATGGTTTGCACTTCCCGGAAACGCGCGTCGCCGGACAAGGTACACAATACCCGCAAGCCCATTTCGTCCAGCAGCGGTAGCACGTGCCAAAACTCGCCGGCGATGTTGTATTCGCCCACCAGATTCACGTCATGTACCTTGATACCGGGGCGCTCGGTGCCGGGCGGCAACGGATCAGGATCGCGGGTGCCGATCACGTGATTGACCATTGCGTCGCCGGCGATGCGGTTACCCAGGTTTTTGGTGCCGTAGAAGCCGGCGCAATCAATAGGTACGACCGGCACGCCCCAGCGTTCGGCGGCGGATTTGCAGGTGGCATTGATATCGTCGCCCACCAGAGCCGGTACGCAAGTGTTGTAGATAAACACCGCCGGCGGATTGTAGGTTTCGATGGCTTGTTTAATCGCATGAAACAGGCGTTTTTCGCTACGCCCCATCACCACGTCTTGCTCGGTCAGATCGGTAGTCATACCGATTCGGTAGAGTTCCGAACCGGAAGAACGGGTACCGCGGTTGTCCCAGGAGCTGCCGGCACAGGCGATAGGACCGTGAACAATATGGGCGACGTCGGCGATCGGTAATAGTGCAATCTGTGCACCATCGAAGGCACAACCGCCCGCCGCCGAACCGGGTTTGGGTTTGGCGCAGCCGGACTTTTCCTTCTTGTTATGCTCGCAAGCCGGTTCGTCCAGCAGTTCCGCAATATCTTTGGTCGATTTCATAACACAACCTCACGTTTTTAATAATGCTTTTGCAACGGTTGTGCCAACTTATAAACGCTTGAATTTTCTATGCTTTGAGCCAAGCTCATTTGTAGCAAACCCGACAATCGACCGCTGGCGCCAAACAAAATATTGTCTGAGTTAGCCCGACCGCCGGGACCGGATTTATACTTTGCCCGCCAAGCAGCACTCCCCTACCGTTCACCATCGAGAACCATGACCGCTAAGCCCAAACGCCAGCACCGCTACAATCAAGGCACGACACTTTCCGCGTGGCGCGAGGCGCTGAACCAAATTGTGTTTGGTTCGGAAACCGCCGCCGGGCGGCGCTTCGATATCGCCTTGATCGTGGCGATTTTGCTGAGCATCGTGGTAGTGATGCTGGACAGCGTGGCCGATTTTCAACAACGTTACGCGACGGCGCTGTTCTGGGCGGAATGGCTGTTTACCGGTTTGTTTACGTTGGAATACGCGCTGCGTTTGATATGCGTACGTCGCCCTTGGCTGTATGCCCGCAGCTTTTTCGGGATTGTTGATTTGTTGTCGATACTGCCGGCTTATCTGGGTTTGCTGCTACCCGGCGCGGAATACATGCTGACTTTGCGGATTTTGCGGCTATTACGGATTTTCCGGGTGCTAAAACTTTCCGAATATCTGGAAGAAGCCGACATTCTGGTGGTGGCTTTGGTTAATAGCGTACGAAAAATCACCGTGTTCTTATACGCGGTGCTGACCCTGGTCGTGGTGTTCGGCACCTTGATGTATGTCGTCGAAGGTCCGACCGCTGGCTTTACCAGTATTCCCAAAGCCGTGTACTGGGCCATTGTCACCATCACCACGGTCGGGTATGGTGACATCGCGCCGAAAACACCGTTCGGGCAGATGATCGCTTCTACCATTATGATCATGGGCTACGGCATTATCGCCGTGCCGACCGGCATCTATAGCGCCGAATTGCTCAACACCCGCAAAAACCAAAATCTGGATAACCGCGCTTGCCGAAATTGCGGCGCCGCCAGCCACGATTTCGACGCAGCGCATTGCAAGTATTGCGGGCATCGCTTGGACGAATAGTGGCTGCGCTATCCCTTAAACTACCTGTAACGCAACACAGCTAATGCTGGAAGAGTTTTGGCATTATTTGGGCGTGCGCACCGCCAGCCGCGAAGCGCGCTTATTGGGTTACGCTCGGGAAATGGCCGCTTTGCAAGTCCGGCACCGCCGCTGTCGCCAAGCTTGGCGACCGCATATCCAAGCCACTCAGCAGGCTTTGCTGAGTGCCGCACAATTGCTAGGCGATACGGGTGGCGCCGCCCTGATTATCGGCGGTGGCAGCGCACACGATCTACCCATCGCCGAGTTATTGCAGCATTTCGATCAGTTAGTGTTGTTGGACATCGCCTTTACTTACCCAAGCCGACGCCTTGCCAAATATTGGTCAAACCGGGTGTTTTGTCATCCGCATGACGCCACCGGCATCGTGGACTGGCTGGCTCAGCATCGGCAAATCCCGCCAGCAGCGTTGGTGCGGAATCCTATAGCGCCCGAGTTAGCGGTCAAACCGCGTTGGGTCGCGTCGGTCAATTGCCTGACACAATTGCCTCTGCTTCCGCTGGACTGGTTGGCAAATCCCGCCAGCAGCGTTGGTGCAGAATCCGATAGCGCCCAAGTTAGCGGTCAAACCGCGTTGGGTCGCGTCGGTCAATTGCCTGACACAATTGCCTTTGCTTCCGCTGGACTGGTTGGCAAATACCTCCGCCGAGCCACGACAATTGGAAGCTTTCGGCCAGGCCTTGATGCTTGCCCACCTATATTGGCTGGATAGCTGGCAAACGCCGGTTTGTCTGATCACGGAAATTGCGGATCAACGCCATAGCCGCGCCGGCTTCCTTGATCGAACCGATTACCGGCCCGTTTTGAGTGCCTATCTTCAAAATGCCAATCAGCTGGCCAGCTGGGATTGGCTGGTCAACCCACCGGGTGAATTGCCGGAAGGGGGTTGGGAGTCGCGAACAGTGGCGGCCTATTTAAAGTAGACCGCTATGCCCTGTGCGAGAACTAAGTTTGATTAGGCCGAACAGAAAACCGCCGAACGACGCTTGCACTAAATTAGCCCCCACAAACGCGGTAAACCACAGCCCATTCGGCGAATGCCAGTGGGCCAGCGCCAGACTAATCAGAATAAACGAGCCGGCAAACGCCATTACCAGACGATCAATAGAGATATAGCCTGCTATTTCAAACGCACCACGCCGAGGAATTTCAAGATCATGCGTTCATAAAATGGTTCGCTGATGCCGTTTTTAATCTTGCGCATGAAGTATTTCTCAAAACCGATTTTGGCCAGATGCACCCATTTGCCGTGGTTTGACCAGGTTGTGTTACGCGGCGGAATTTGCGGCACGGCCAAGAACGCCACGCCGGTGTCGCCCAAGTCCGCCAGGCACAAAGCGCTTAAACTCGGCATGTCCGACGGCTGTTTGCCGGCCAGTTCGTCGCGGATGTTGTGGGCGGTAGCCGTCACCATGGATTCGATCATGTAACCGGTTTTCGGGGTACCGGTCGGCACCGGGGTTTTCTCCACCGGCGGCAAGGCGATGCAGACCCCGACCGAGTAAATGTTTTTGTAGGTGGGATTACGTTGATGTTGATCGACGATCACGAAACCGCGGGGATTGGTCAAACCTTCCGCGCCGCAATGGCGCAACGCATCTACGCCGGTAAAAGCCGGCAGCATCATGGAATGCTTGAACGGCACTTCATGTTTTTTCTTGTCGTTACCGTCTTCATCCACTTCGGTAACAAACATCATGCCGGCTTCGATGCGATCCACTTTGGCGTTGGTGATCCATTTGATGGTCTTGTCGCGCAGCGCGCTTTCCAGCAAGCCTTTGGTGTCGCCGACCCCACCGAGGCCCAGGTGGCCGATATATGGCTCGGAGGTGACAAAAGTCATCGGCACTTTGTCGCGGATTTTGCGTTTACGCAGTTCGGTTTCCAGAATCATCAGATATTCGTAAGCCGGGCCGAAACAGGACGCTCCTTGCACCGCGCCAACCACAATTGGACCGGGATCGGCCATAAACTTGTCCCAATCCTCGGCAGCCAATGCAGCATGATCGACATGGCAGACCGACGAGGTATGCCCACCGTGCGGCCCCAGGCCCGGTACTTCATCGAAGGCTAGGCGTGGACCGGTGGCGATAATCAGATAGTCGTATTCAACCGAAGTGCCATCCGCCAGATCAATTTTGTTGTTGGCCGGATCGACTTTGGTCGCGGCCTTTTGAATGAAATTGATGCCTTTTTTCGCCATCACCGGCGCCAGCTCGATTTTCAAATCCTCCGGTTTGCGCCATTTCGGCGGCACCCAGGGGTTGGACGGCACAAAGTGGAAAGTCGGCGAATCGGAAATCACCACGACTTCATGCGCATTCCCCACTGTTTCCTTCATTTCGTAAGCCATCGGCACACCGCCGATCCCCGCACCCAACACTACAATTCTTGCCATGACCTTCTCCTCGCTGCTGTTTAGATGAACACACTCTGCGTATTTATTATTTTTATAGTGGTGTTATATGCTTCAAAACCTTACGGCTCAAGAACATTAGGCCCCCCTGATGCAATGAACTGAAATATTCCCGGCTTTTGATTGCTTTTGATGCCGAGGTAGACTGGGTACAATGCCCATTAATCACAGCATGCGGAACACTACCATGACCGAGAAACACGATACTGAACAAGCCTGGCGCGAGAAGCTAACTCCCGAGCAATATCATGTCTGCCGGGAAAAAGGTACCGAGCCGCCCTTTACCGGCAAATATACCGATTGCGACGAAGCCGGCGTGTACCGCTGTGTCTGCTGCGGTCACGCCCTGTTTACTTCTGAACATAAATTCCATTCCGGCTGCGGCTGGCCCAGCTTTTGGAACCCGCTGAGCTCGGAAAGCCTGGATCAGCACCCCGATAACAGCCACGGCATGCGGCGAATTGAAGTGACCTGCCAATCCTGTGGCGCTCACCTTGGCCATGTATTCGAAGACGGACCGCAACCAACAGGCCTGCGCTATTGCATTAATTCCGTGGCGCTGACACTGGAAAAATCATGATCTCCGCTCAGCAACAAGTGCAAGATTTGCTGGACTTCATCGACGCCAGCCCCAGCCCTTGGCATGCGGTTGCCAGCATAGAAGAACGCTTGCAGGCGCATCAGTTCCAACGCATCCAAGAAAGCAACACATGGTCATTGGTTAGCGGCGGGCGTTATTATGTGATCAGAGACGATTCTTCGATCGCCGCATTTGTCATCGGCAAACAAGCTTTGGCGGAAACCGGCTTCAAAATACTCGGCGCCCATACCGATTCGCCGGGGCTGCGCGTCAAACCGCAGCCGCTGATCGACTCGGACAAATTGCTGCGGCTGGCCGTGGAAGTATACGGTGGCCCGATTCTCGCTACGTTTACTGATCGTGATCTGAGTCTGGCCGGCCGTATTGCCTACCTGGATAAAAACGGCAACATTGCCAGCCGGCTGCTGTGCTTCGAAGAACCGTTACTGCGTCTGCCGAATCTGGCGATTCATATGAACCGCGGCGTCAACGAAGACGGCCTGAAGCTAAAAAAACAAAGTGAGTTGCCACTCATTTTCTCGGCCAGTGTCGAGCAACAATTACCGGCCGACCGGTTTCGGCAATTGCTGGAACAAGCCGGCAACATTGCCGCCGAGCGAATTTTAAGTTGGGAGCTCAATGCCTACGACACCCAAAAAGGCACTCTGTGGGGTGACGGGCAGCTGTTTTATGCCGATAGCCAATTGGATAATTTGGCGTCTTGCCATGCCGGACTGACGGCTTTGCTGGATGTACCGACACTGGATACCGACAGCACGTTGGTCTGTGCGTTTTTCGATCACGAGGAAATAGGCAGCGAAAGCTGCAAAGGCGCGGCCGGCAGTTTCCTGCCGGATGTGCTTGAGCGTATCGCCAATGCGGTAGGCAGTAACCCGGACGACTACCGGCGTTCGCTAGCTAATAGTTTTATGGTTAGCGCGGATATGGCGCATGCCTATCAACCCAACTTTCCCGGCGCCTACGAACCCGGCCACAAAGTTATCGTCAACCATGGGCCGGTCATCAAGGTAAATGTTAACCATCGTTATGCCTCCGAATGCATTTCAGAGGCTACTTTCATCCGCATTTGCCAGCAAGCCGGCGTGCCTTATCAAAAATACGCGCATCACGGCGACCTACCTTGCGGCAGTACGATAGGCCCGATAGCATCGGCGAAATTAGGCATCCGCAGTGTCGATGTCGGCTCCCCTATGTGGGCCATGCACAGCATTCGCGAGAGTGCCGGCGTACTCGACCATGCCTATATGATTCGGGCCTTGCGGGGATTTTTCAGCAACCGATAATTTTTCAACTATCCTTGCCTGATGATTTTATCCGGTAGGGAATAACCTTGGTTTCCGTCTTTTCCACTGATGACGCATTGTCGTTGCGGCGCGCTTTTGAGCTCGTAAAGTGGGTAATCCTATGTTGCGTTGTCAGTCAGTCATCGTCGGCAGACGAACTGAACCTGGAATATAAGGTCAAGGCTGCCTATCTCTATAACTTCACCAAATTCATCACTTGGCCGGAAAAAGCCAGCCCCACCTTTAATATCTGTATCATCGGCCACGACCCTTTCGGGAGTCTGCTGAGCCCGCTGGAGAGCAAGACCGTTCAGGAAAAACCCATTCGCTTGTTCAAATTCGATGCGCCCAAACAGGCGAAAGATTGCGACATCGTCTATTTCGACAATCCCGAACAGCGGGCGGACCTTGCTTTACCCGGTGTATTACTGGTCGGATCGCTGAAAAAATCACTGACGGTCAGTAGTGAGCCGTTTTTTGCCGAATCCGGCGGCATGATCGGCTTTGCACTCGACGACGGCAAAGTCAAACTGCACCTTAACCTCAAAGCATTGAAGCAAAGCGGTTTTAACGTCAGCGCCAAACTCATCGAAGTTGCCACGCTGGTGGAGGGGGGCGAGCATGAGTAGATTCTTCTCGCGGCTATCCATCAAAGGCAAATTGTTCAGCATCGCCATCACCTCCAGCCTATTTTCCATGCTGTTGGCCTTGGTGATTTTGGTAACGGTGAACGTCACCGAAGTAAAGCGCAAGGCCCAAAGCGACTTAATCGCCGTAGCCAGCCTGATCGCCAACCGAAGTGTGGCCGCAGTGATGTTCGACGACGCCAATTTGGCCAAGGAAAACTTGGTGTCCTTGAATAATCTCCCTGATTTGCGCAGCGCGTGCGTTTACACCAAAAGAGGTCAGCTGTTCACCTCGCTGGACAAGCAATCCGCCACCTGCCCGATCGTATCGCATGGCTTGCGTAATTATTTCGATAAACTCAACCTTTATGTTTATCAGCCCATGCGCCTGGATGACGAAATTGTCGGCGGAATTTTTCTATCCTCCGACCTCAGTGCAGCATTCTGGCGAGAACTGCAATTTATAGGTGTGGTGCTGATTGTATTGTTTGTGGCGTTATCGATTACCTTTTTGCTGACTGCCCCCTTATTAAACCGGGTGGCGAAACCCATCGCGCAACTGGCTAAAACCGCGCAGAAAGTCAGCCAGGAACACGACTATTCCTTGCGCGCAGCCAAGCACAGCAATGATGAAATGGGCATTTTGGTCGATGCGTTCAACGGTATGCTGGATACCGTGGAGATTCAAAACAAAGCCTTGATTAGTGTCAAAAATAACTTCCAGGCCTTGTACGACAACAACCCGACCATGGTGTTTAACCTGGATATGCAGGGGCAAATCATCTCGGTAAACCGCTTCGGCGCCCGCCAGCTGGGTTTGAGCGTTGAGGAACTGCAAGGCTGCTCTATTTTCAACTTCGCCCATCCCGAAGATATAGGCAACTGCAACCAGTTCTTCCAAATCTGCCGTAATCATCCCGAACAAGTACATAAGCTGGAAAGCCGCATCATCTGCCGCAACGGCAACATCATCTGGGCCAGGGAAACGGCGCGACTGGTGAAGGACGAAAACAATCGTTCTCACCTGTTGCTGGTTTGCGAAGACATTACCGAAACCCGACGCCTCTCGGAAAAAATCGCTTATCAGGCCAGCCACGACGAATTGACCGGCCTAGTCAACCGCCGCCAATTCGACATCCATATTCAAAACTTGGTGTTGGAAGCGCAAGCCAACGACAGCCATCACGTTCTGTGTTATTTGGATCTGGATCAATTCAAAATCGTCAACGATACCTGCGGCCATCTGGCCGGCGACGAGCTACTACGGCAGCTCGGCGAAGTACTGCGCCAACAAGTGCGCAGAATGGACATATTGGCTAGACTGGGCGGCGACGAGTTTGGCATCCTGATGTCGTATTGTTCTCTGGAACAAGCCATCATCACCGGCGAAAAATTACGTAATGCGGTATGCGACTTCCAATTTGCCTGGGAAAATCGCAGTTTCAATATCGGCGTAAGCATTGGTATCGCCCCCATCAATCGCGCTTGCGGCAATGCTGTTGATGTATTGAAAGAAGCCGATGCCGCCTGTTACGCTGCCAAGGAAAAAGGCCGCAACCGAGTACATATATTCAGTCCGGACGACGAAGAACTCACGCTGCGCCAAGGCGAAATGCAATGGGTGGAAAAAATCCGCCTGGGAATCGAGCGAGACCGCTTCCAGCTGTTCGGCCAACTGATCGTACCCATAGCCGCTAATCGTGGTGGCCTGCATTTCGAGACCTTAATCCGCTACCGAGACGATCAAGACAAGGTGATTCCGCCCGGCGCCTTTTTACCTGCTGCGGAACGCTACAATATGGCTTCGCCTTTAGATCGTTGGGTGATCTCCCGTTTGTTCGAGCACTTGGCAACGACACCAGGCTTTCTGGACCGTCTGGAAATGTGCTCGGTCAATCTGTCCGGTTTGTCGCTGTCGGACCAAGCCATGCTGGGCTTTATCGACGAGCAATTCCGCAAATGGCAGATACCCACCCACAAGATTTGTTTCGAAATCACCGAAACAGCGGCTATCAGCAATCTTTCCTATGCCCGGCAATTTATCGATTCGCTGCGCCAAAAAGGCTGCTCGTTCTCCCTGGATGATTTTGGCAGTGGCCTATCGTCTTTCGCTTACCTAAAGAACCTACCGGTCGATTATTTAAAGATAGACGGGCTGTTTGTAAAAGACATACTGGATGATCGGGTGGATTTGACTATGGTTAAAGCGATCAATGAGGTCGCCCATGTAATGGGCAAAAAAACCATCGCCGAATTTGTGGAAAACCAGAGTATTTTCGATCTACTACAAACCTTGGGAGTGAATTACGCACAAGGCTACGGCATTGCCAAACCGGCACCTCTGCGGGAATTATGAGAAATCCTATGCTGAAAACAGTGAAGAAACGGCTTTTCAAACACTCTCTAGTCCTTAGTCTCATCGGTCAGCAGGCCTATGCCGACCAAACCGTCAACGATTTTCTGGATTTATCGCCAGCGGAATTAGCCAATATTTCAGTGAGTATTGCCTCGGGTACCGCCAAATCGGTATCGCAATCGGCAGCAGTGACCACCGTTATCACCGCCGAGCAAATTGCCACGATGGGCGCTACCGATCTGCACGAGGTGCTGGAAACCGTACCTGGCATGCATGTTACGATCCAACCGGTGACTAACGACTATAGTTACACGATGCGCGGCATGCGCAATGAAACCAATGCCGAAGTCTTGCTCATGCTCAACGGCACACGTTTCTCCGTGCCCTATCAGGGTACGCATATGGCGGGAATGATTATTCCCGTCGAAAATATTCAACGTGTCGAGGTGATTCGCGGGCCGGGCTCAGCGCTATACGGGGCGGACGCCTTCGCGGGGGTGATTAATATTGTCACCAAAAAGGCCGCGGATATTGATGGCGTCACGGTCGGCGCACGCGGCGGCAATGCCGATACGAAAAGCGCTTGGGGTCAATACGGCGGTAAATGGCAAGGCTGGGATGTGGCAGGTAGCCTGCAATATAGTCATAACGGGGTCGATCCCGAGCGAATCATCGCTGCCGACGCGCAAACCCAAGTCGACCAAGCGTTGGGAACGAATATATCGCTCGCTCCCGGCCCCATGCAAACCCAAAACGAACGCTGGAACGGTCATCTCAGCTTACAGCGCAAACATTGGGATTTGGGATTTTGGGCTTTTAACGAAAGCGATTACGGGTTTCGTTCCGGCGCTTATGGCGCGCTGGATAACAAGGGCAAGGGCGATGGCAGCAATTACTTGGCGGATGTGCGTTATTCCACTGAGGATGATTTGGAGAACTGGGAACTACAAGCACACGCCAGCTTTTTACATAGCGATGTATCCGCCAATATTTACGGGTTTCCGGCCGGCTCAATTTTACCGATTGGCGCGGACAGCAACGTCACCGATCAACTGGCGGCGACCCGAGGCTTGGTGCTATTTCCGGAGGGGCTGCGCTTTGTCGCCGGTTTTAAAAATACTGTACCCAGTTTTGAGTTAACCAGTATTTACAAAGGCTTTTCCGATCATTTAATCCGCATGATCGCCGGCTTCCGCTATGAGGAGATGAACACCCAGGAAGCGCGCAATTACGGCGTAGGTGTTATCAACGGGTCCGGGCTATCGGCATTTCCCGCCATCAATGTTGCTGGCGGTTTACAAGACTTAACTGGAACCCCTCTCACATTCATTGACGACCATCATCGCGACATCTGGTCCGCGGCGATACAAGACGAATGGCAATTTGCCAAGGACTGGCACCTGACCACCGGTTTGCGATTTGACCACTATTCCGACTTTGGCGGCACATTGAACCCCCGCGCTGCGTTGGTCTGGAACATCAATTCTGAGTTGACTGCTAAATTGCTCTATGGACAAGCTTACAGAGCGCCAAGCTTCGTAGAACAATATCAGCAAAACAGTCCGCTTTTCCTTGGTAACCCGGCTTTGAGCCCGGAAACCATCTCAACTACCGAACTGGCATTCGATTATCGTCCAACGAAGAATCTGAGAACCGCGTTGAATTTGTACCATTATGAGATCCGCGATTTGATTAGCGGCCCGATTTCCGGCGCCGGCACGCTAACCGAGCGTAACACGTCAGGTCAAGACGGCTATGGCAGCGAGTTTGAATGGGATTGGAAATTTCACGCAGATTGGAATCTACGCGGTAACTACGCTTGGCAATTTGCCCGCAGCGAAGCGACGCACACCCGGGTTAGCAATGTCCCCGAGCATCATGTTTACACCGCACTCGCCTGGAATTTTATGCCGAAATGGCAGATTCAAACCCAAATTAACTGGATAGGTCACCGCCTTAGCAGCCCGGAAGATACGCGAGTTTTAAAAGATTATGAAACGGTCGACCTAACTTTAAATGCTAAAAAACTGATGGGATATCTGGATCTGACTGCATCCGCTCGGAACCTGTTCGATAGCCATGGCAAGGAACCGGCTACGTCCAGTTACCCTTATAATCAGCCCATCGCCGGACAAACTTTTTATTTCGAGGCTGGTTTACACTTTTAGCTGCTCGCTTGCAGCGAATAATTCCGGTGGATGGCATCCAGAAGATAAGCAACGATCTTACGGCTCAACCAAGCCTCGCCGGTAGCGACTGCGTGGATCATTCTGTTGATATAGGCCGCCAGCGACTGACTATTCTGATAGCCCTTGGCGCCGGCCAACACGCAGTGCAGAATTTGCTCTTCATGCAAGTCATCGCCGATGATCACGATATTACTGGTCGGACTGGCCGCCAATAACAAGTTGGTATAGTCGGGCGTTTGGCTACCGCGCAACGCAAAATTCAGCAAAATGATGTTGGGTTGGAGCTGTTCGGCAGCATTAAGAGCTTGGATCTCATCCGAATAAAACGCAACATCCGCTTCCGCCATCAACATCAGTGGCTGGATTTGGTCGATGTTATCGATTACTTGTATTTTCATGATAAATCTTGCTGTCTGTTAGCTGACTGGCTTGCCACTTTGACCTCCGGAACTAATTTGTTAAATTCCTACGGCATTGCCCCTGACTATTGAATTCAGTTGGTAACATCGATAAATCCGTGTAATCCACGCTTGGAATCGACCGCCAGCCAACGCCTTAAGTATTGCAGCTCTTCGGTAGATTGCAATTCTTCGAGGCTTTTTTTATTTTTCAACAATCTGAACGCGGCGGAAAGCACTTTGTAATTCTCACCTACTATACCGGCTCGCCGTAAGCCCACTATGTTGAGCCGATAATGTTTCGCGGGCCGGCCGCCTATCAGCATAAACGGAATCACATCCATGTTAATCCCCGTTGTGCCTTGCACGATGGCGTAAGCGCCGATCCGGCAAAATTGATGCACAACTACCGCCCCGCCCATAAACACGTTATGCCCCACCTCTACATGACCGCCAATCGCCACATTATTGGCAAAAATCGTTTTGTCACCAACCGCGCAATCATGGGCAACGTGGCTGTTGTTCATGAAATAGCAACCTGAACCGATCCTGGTAGCGCTGCCAGCTACTGTAGCCCTATGGGCGGTAAATCCTTCTCGAAACACGTTATTGTCCCCAATCTCTAACCACGACTCGGTTTGCGCATCAAACCCCAAATCTTGAGGTAAGCCGCCTAGCACAGCGTGCGGGTGTAACACATTACCGTCGCCCATTTTGACATGCGCATGCACTACGGCATGCGCACCTATTCGACTATTCGCGCCAATTACCGCACCCGCCTCTATCACCGCAAACGGGCCAACGCTGACGTTTTCTCCAAGCATGGCGCCGGTTTCGATAAAAGCGGTGGGATGAATCGATGCAGTCATGGTTAGCCTCTTGGATGATGTTGGGTATGTAATACTTTCAAACGCTGTTGGGCAATATGCGTATAAATTTGGGTAGTGGATAAATCCGAGTGGCCGAGCAGTAGCTGAACCACTCTAAGGTCAGCGCCATGATTCAATAAATGCGTGGCAAACGCATGACGTAGCGTATGCGGCGACAAATGTTTATCGATACCTGCCCGCACAGCATAGCGTTTGATAATGTGCCAAAAAGCCTGTCTGGTCATAGAAGTGCCCCGGGTGGTAACAAACAAATAGTCGCTTTGCCTATTCCCCAGGATTGCTTGTCTGGCAGTATTCAGATAACGTTCGGCCCAATCCATGGCTTCTTCACCAACCGGCACCAGGCGTTCCTTGTCGCCTTTGCCGACGATGCGCACACAACCTTGCCGAAAATTAATTTGGCTAAACTTGAGTTCGACTAACTCGGACACCCTCAGCCCTGTGGCGTAAAGCATTTCAAGCATCGTTCTATCTCTAAAACCCAACTTGTCGGTAACTTCCGGAGCATTTAACAACAATTCGACGTCGGTTTCTGACAATGAATCCGGCAACGTGCGGCCAAGCTGTGGCGAGTCTATTAATTGGGTAGGATCGATATTAATCTTACCTTCGCGCAGCAAATAACCGTAAAAGCGCCGCAAACAAGAGACAATTCTGGCCGACGAACGGCTGGTTATACCTTGTTGCTGTCTGTTAGCCAAAAAACTTTTGATCGTCGTGTCGTCAACAGCGGTTATATCCTTATCCTTCAGCCACTTCGCAAACAATTTAAGATCGCTGCCGTAAGCCGATAGCGTATTGTCGCTTAATCCAAATTCCAACCACAATGCGTTTAAGAATGCCTCTATGGTCTGCGCCGAATTCATTCCCTGTCCAATCCCAAACCACGCTCGTACTCGAGTAAACGGTGTTTAAGCGCCACAAACTCGCCGTCGCCCTGCCCCATAAAACCGCCGATGCCACGCTTTGCCACCACCCGATGACACGGGATAATCCCGGCATAAGGGTTATTTCGGCAAGCCCCCGCTATTGCTCTAGGTCCTGAACCCAGCGTTTCCGCCAACCCCGAGTATGTTTCCACTTGCCCGACAGGAATAGCCAATAACGCACTCCAAACCGTATTAGCGTACACGCTACCCTGGCTTAGCAAGGTAACATGCAGTTCGGTTTGCATCGGGTTTAACAGATAACTTTGCACACTAACAGCCTGTGGTGACAAAGTCTTAGTTAACTCTCCGCCAACGTGCCAAGATGCATCCGTAATGATTTCACCGGCCATGGTTAATATCAATTCCGCATTGAGTAGTGGCACGGCGAGCAGGGACTCTTCACCATCCGCAACATTTTGCCAAACGATATGTAAAGGCATCACATCTCTCTTTTGCTATCGGCAAAAAAAAAGGCAGCTGAGCAGGCCGCCTTTTCTCATTACCTGATTCGCTATAAACGAACCAGATTGCAGCGTATTAAGAAAGTTTCTCTTTGATACGTGCGGCTTTACCAGCCAAATCGCGCAGATAATAAAGTTTAGCGCGACGAACGTCACCGCGACGTTTTACTTCGATACTGCCAACTGATGGACTGTGAGTTTGGAAAACACGCTCAACACCCACGCCATGCGAAATTTTTCTGACAGTAAATGCTGAATTCAAACCGCGATTACGTTTTGCAATCACAATGCCTTCAAAAGCCTGTAACCTTTCCCGCGTGCCTTCAGTTACTCTAACTTGCACCACGACAGTGTCGCCAGGTCCGAATTCCGGTACATCTTTTTTCAGCTGTTCAGCTTCCAATTCTTCAATAATTTTACTCATAACCACACCCTATTAAACAACTTCAGTTCTAAATTCTTTCAACAAAGCATCCTGCTCTGCGCTTAATGTTACTTTTTCAAGCATATCCGGCCGCCTCGACCAAGTCCGTCCCAAAGCTTGTTTCATCCTCCACCGCTTGATGTCGGCGTGATTCCCGCCGAGCAACACATCAGGGACGTCACCAATATCGCTATGCTCGGGTCGCGTATAATGCGGGCAATCCAACAGTCCATCAAAATGCGAATCTTGTTTAGCAGATTCATCGTCACCAAGTACGCCAGGAATTAACCTGGTAACCGCGTCGATTACTATCAAGGCTGCCAGCTCGCCACCGCTGATGACATAATCGCCCAGCGACCACTCTTCGTCGCAAGCATGCTGGATAAAACGCTCGTCTATACCTTCATAACGACCGGATACGAGGATCAATTGATCGTAGCGACTCGCATCCAGCAACAACTCTTGACTAAGCAAACGCCCCTGCGGACTCAAGCAAATTACTTTGCGGTTAACCAAGACATTATGCTGTTTGGCTGCATCCACTGCGTCGAGCAAAGGTTGGCATTTCATCACCATGCCCGGCCCGCCACCATAAGGTCTATCATCGACGGTCCGGTGTTTATCGAGCGTGTAATCGCGGGGATTCCAAACCGACAAACCGACCAAGCCTCGTTCAATCGCCCTGCCGGTTACTCCGTAACTAGCGGCATCGGATATCATCTCAGGGAAGAGACTGATAACATCAAAACGCATGCCTTTAGTTAAAAGTCCGGATCCCAATCGACGAGAATCAAGCCTTCGTCAAGATCAATTTTTAAAACAGTACTGTGCTGCAAAAACGGAATCAGACGTTCTAACTCCCCGTCAACTACGACCAAAACATCGTTAGCACCGGTTTCCAACAAATGATCAACTTTACCTAATTGGCAACCCTCTAGATTGCGTACTTCCAGCCCAATCAGATCCGCCCAATAATATTCGCCATCGCTCGCTTTGGGTAATTGTTGCTTGCGAATCAAAATATCCGCGCCAATCAACCCTGCTGCGACATCTCTGTCAGTAATATCTTGCAACTCTGCGACGACCAAACTGCCTTGCCGCCGACCTCCAAGCAATTTAACTTCGTGGAAGTGGCTATTTTTTCGCAGAATCCATGGGGAATACTGCAATATGTTTTCACGGGGATCGGTGAAGGAATAGACTTTTACCCATCCTTTTACACCAAAAACGCCGGACACTTGGCCGACGTTCAAAAAATCCCCTTCTGACAAAGCTAAAATTAAGCAGCTGCTTTATCGGCGTCTTTAATCAATCTAGCGACGCGGTCAGTTGGTTGGGCGCCATTGGCTTTCCAATATTGGACGCGTTCGCTATCCAAAACCAATCTTTGCTCACCACCGCGAGCCAACGGATTAAAGAAACCTACGCGCTCGATATAACGACCATCACGACTGCTTCTGCTGTCGGTAACAACAACATGATAGAAAGGACGATTCTTAGCGCCGCCTCTGGACAAACGAATGCTTACCATTTGGATACCTTAAATAACATTGAATCAAAAAACTTAATCAAACTATTCTACGCGATTTTTACAATAAGTGAAGGACAAATTACGACAATCACATTCTCATGCCGCGCATATTGCTCTTCAAGCCGCGCATCATGTTGGCAATATTACCCTTGCTGAATTTTTTCATCATCTTTTCCATCATTTGATGCTGCTTCAACACACGATTTACAGCCTGCAAGTCCAAGCCGCAACCATCGGCGATACGCTGCTTCCGACCGCCTTTAATTAGATCAGGAAAACGCCGTTCTTGCTTAGTCATTGAGTTGATTACGGCAATCTGATGCGCCAGATCCTTGTCATTGACTTTATCCTTAATGTCTTTAGGCACGCCACTCATACCCGGCAGCTTATCCATCATAGCGCCAAGCCCGCCCATATTCTGCATTTGTTCAAGCTGCTCTTTGAGGTCGTTCAAATCGAAGCTTTTGCCTTTTTGCAGCTTTTTGGCTAATTGCTCGGCCTTTTTTTTGTCGACATTTTGCTCGATATTCTCAATCAGCGACAACATATCGCCCATACCGAGAATACGCGAAGCCAACCGATCAGGATAGAAAGGCTCTAAGGCATCGGTTTTTTCGCCGACACCGATAAACTTAATCGGCTTGCCGGTTATATGCCGAATGGAAAGCGCCGCTCCGCCACGCGCGTCGCCGTCGGCCTTGGTCAGAATGACACCGGTCAATGGCAAGGCATCATGAAAAGCCTTGGCAGTGTTTGCAGCATCTTGACCGGTCATGCTATCAACCACAAATAAGGTCTCAATCGGCTTGATTGCGGCGTGCAAAGCTTTGATCTCTGCCATCATCTCGTCATCGACATGCAAACGTCCGGCGGTGTCGACAATTACCACATCTAAAAATTGGCGCTTTGCTGCATCTATAGCCCTGTTGACAATATCGACAGGATTTTCGCTGACATCGCTTTCGAAAAACTTTAATCCAACATCGGCGGCCAACGTCTCCAATTGCTTAATCGCGGCAGGACGATAAACGTCAACACTAACCACCCCGACTTTTTTCTTTTTCTTTTCTTTTAGATGGCGACCTAATTTTGCCACCGTAGTCGTTTTACCCGCGCCCTGAAGACCTGCCATCAATACGATTGCCGGCGGATTGGTACGCAGATTCAGCTCTTCGTTCGCAGAACCCATCACCTTGACCAGCTCGGACTGCACCACTTTGATCATTGCCTGCCCAGGCGTCAAACTGGTTTGCACTTCCTGACCCAACGCGCGCTGAGTAACTTGATCGATAAAATCGGTCACCACCGTCAAAGCAACATCGGCTTCCAGCAAAGCCATTCTTACTTCGCGCATGGTGTCCTGGATATTGCTCTCGGTCAGACGACCTTGGCCTTTAATTTTTTTTAGTGTGCCACTGAGGCGATCAGATAAATTATCAAACATAGCTGCGTCTTTATTTTTCTAGGGTTCCGGCGGATGTCTGCCAACACAAACGGATTACAACAATTGGTCTGCTTAGTTTAACATAACCGTATCGCAACACCTTTTGATTATTCCCCTGCCATCGCCATGTACACCACACCCGCCGGCCTATTTTCGATATTAAGCTATGCGATTGCCGCAACATTGATCGTTAAAGAAATTTTTGGCGCCAAACAGCACCGGCTATCCATGCAACTGGCTTGGCTTGGCGCAGGCTTGCATTGCGCCTACACCATCTTAAACGTACAAAACCATGACGGATTCAACTTCAGTTTTTTCAGTACCGCATCGCTGGCAGGCTTGGTTATTTGCCTTCTGCTGTTAATTGCCTCGCTGGACAAACCTGTGGCAAAACTGGGCGTGTTGATTTTTCCAGTCGCTGCAGCCATGCTGGCTTTAGATATTCATTACCCAGCTACGCCACGCCTAATTGTGAACCACAATTGGCAGATGAGCACTCACATACTGACATCGATATTGGCATTCAGCCTATTAAATATCGCCGCCTTACAAGCCATTTTATTGGCCGTTCAGGATCAACAATTGCGCCATCGCCACCCCAAACGCTTTATGTTGGCTTTACCACCCTTGCAAGCCATGGAATCACTGTTGTTTCAAATGATTGCAACGGGATTACTGTTTTTGACCGCATCCTTAGTCACCGGCTTCTTTTTCGTAGAGGATTTATTTGCGCAGCATTTGGTTCATAAAACCGTACTATCGATACTGGCCTGGATAATTTTTTCCGCACTACTGTTCGGCAGGATTCGCTATGGCTGGCGTGGGCAAAGCGCAATTCAGTGGACCCTCATAGGCTTTACTTCATTACTATTAGCCTATTTCGGCAGTAAATTGGTTTTGGAATTGATATTGAAAAAAGTTTGACCCTTTAAAAATAGCCCGAGACCACGCAGCACCACATTCGCAGTTAAAATCCAGCGGAAACCAACGCAGCCTTCATGGTGAGAGCAACTTCCAGATCAGGTTTTTGAGCCAAAATATAATCCAGCATCATGATAGCCGCATCATAGATTCCTTGCTCCGTATACAAGTTAGCCAATTTTATTTGCGCCAACGTATCGCTGGGGAATTGGCCGATGTAATTATTGTAGGCGTCTATAGCGACCATCACATCGCCATGCAGCCTTTGCATTTCCGCATATAAGGGTAAGTAGACGGGATTCAATTGCGACAAACACTGTAACGCTAAATTGGCGGTATGAGCGTCATCGCTGTCGATACCGATATCCGCAATTCTTATCAGAGCCTGCTCTACCAACACACCACCACCGTCAACAATTTGTCGATATGCATCCAGCGCCTGGGCCGATGCGTGTTGCAATTCGGCCAAGTAACCAGTAATCAAATGGCGATACGGCTCAACCGCCTGCTGATCCTGATGCTTACTCAGACTAATCAGCAAATCACTCAATTCTTCGATTTTTTTATGCTTGAATAACAAGCCCGCCCTTTGCTTTAGACTTGAAAGATTTCCCTGGCTTTTGGCCTTCGCAAAATGCCGAGTATGTTTATCATGAACAATATCTAAGAAGCGTTTTTCAAAATCGGCAAATTGAGCCCGAACATCTACCGGCACCTCAGCAGCAGCCTTCCATAATCTTACGCGCCCAAAACTTCTGTCTTTTCGATATTGCTCGATTACTAAACCAAAATTAGGTATATCCGCATATTCCTGCTGCCTGGCTTGAACTCTTTCAAGAGCATCATCCAACAAACACATCAATTTCGCCGCACCTTCCCGGTAAGCATCGTAGAAAACATTGCCAAGTTGCTTGGCTTCTTCAGCACTCCACGCCTCATCGTTAAATGCCTTCGTCAACTTTATAAAACTTCTGATACCAAAGCTTTTTACCAACTTGCTGTAATGTCTATGTTCTCGCTTAAACTTCTTCTCGATCTGATCCAGTCTTTTTTTATCCTTATAGTTTCCAATGACCCCATCGGCACTATACATCTCGTCGTTGATACGGCGCGCATTCTCCGCCAGACGGGCAATTCCTTTGATCTGAAATTGGGCGCGCCCCAACTCATCAAGAATTTGTTTGTGATATTTACTATGTTCAGCAGATTCGCTAACGCGCTCGGCTACGATTTCAGCCACATTAATGGAGCCACCCCCAAATTCAATTTCGGATATGGGTAAATACTCGATATTTTCGACTTTGGCAGAACCACCGGAAATATTGAAAATCCGACATCCCATGCCAGACAACTGTTTCGCCTGAAAACCCAGCGAGAGAATAGCCTGTGAAAAGTCGCAACTAGTAGGCGCCATAAATCCGGCATTTGTCTCTACTTGCAACGATGTCAAATTAAAGCGTGGCCCGGCCAGTTGCTCGTCGCTACCGGTGGCGTGAGTGAAGCCTTCCCTGGTGAAGCATAAGTCTACGCCGGCGAGCACCATTCTTTTGAAGCCAAAATGATACGCCACACTCAGCGCAGTATTGGTCACGGTCGGACCCGCACTGCCAATATTCGCTACATTCAGTGGCGACGGCCAAGGCAGTCGCGGACCAAGATAGAACCCAAGACCATGCCATTGGTTAACTAAAGTTGGGACAGTGTGGTAGGAATAGACAAAAATCGGTTTGCTGCTGAACTCGAGCATTTCCTTGCTGATATCAAAGCTCAGATCAGTCGGATCCACCGAAAACACAAAATCCGGCTCGATATTGGCTTGTAATAACTGGCGAGAAATTCTGGAAACCGCAAAAACCACAACGTCGTTCCGATGCGATCTGAGCCATGGTAAAACCTCATCAAGCGAGGGACCACCCGCCAAAATTAATACTGTCTTATCGACAAAGGCCTTTTCCAGCACTTTTGCCGGCCGTTGGTTATCGGCTAGGTTAATAATCTGTCTGGCAATAAACGCCTCACTACCCAGCTCGACACTAATTTGCCAATGCAGTTGCGATAGAACTTCCGTGATATGCCAACTTAGCTCTGCATACTCCTCTATATAATCGTCTTGCGCACAAATTGCATTGTAGGAGCGTACTGCGTTGATATACAAATAGTCGTTTATTTTGAAATTTTTAATAGCCTCCGGCCATTGCTCCAAACCAACACACAGAATCTTCTCATCCAAGCCATCAAGCAATTGGTTTTGCTTTAAAGCCTGTAAAACGCCTTCCGGCTCAATGAAGAGGTAGCGCGTACCCTTTGGTAAAAACTTGCTTTGCAAGTATTTTGGCAATAACCCTGAATCCGTGCCGATAACCACATTAAGCGTATCTTCGGCAAACAGATCCTTACCAAACTTCGCGTCAAACAATACTCCAGCACTCACTCTATCGAAGCTGTTTCTATTCAGGTTGAAAAAATATTTTTCACCAAAATTATTTACGCTTATTGGCCCTAAGTCATATTGTCTCACCTGATCAAGTTCATCATCCATTTGCTACTTCTTGATTAAAGTTTACGGAATCTCACTAGCGATGTATCAGCTTAGCATTCCTTTATTCAAATACACCGTGAATTCAGACTAAATACTGCGGCTACTTTTATTTCAATAGCTGCAATACACCTTGGGTTACCTGATTAGCCTGAGCCAACATTGCCGTACCGGCCTGCTGCAGAATCTGACTGCGGCTTAAATTCGCAGTTTCGGCAGCGAAATCGGCGTCCATGATCCGCGAACGTGCAGAGCTTTGATTTTCAATAGAAGATTGCAGATTCGATATAGTGGTGGAAAACCGATTTTGAATTGCACCTAAATTCGAACGAAATGTATCGATTCTTCTGATTGCCGTGTCAATAGCGTTGATTGCTGAGCGCACATTTCCCGAGGTAGCCGCTGATCCAATTGAATGCTTGTTTCCAAAAAGCGCGCTTAAACTTGTCACAGCCAGCAAATCGGATACGGTAACCGATATTTGATTGTCTGCCGCCGTGTTAGCGCCAATTTGAAAGTTCGCATTCTTTAAAGAACCGTTTAGAATTTTTTTGCCGTTGAATTCGGTATTTTGAATAATCCTTTTAACCTCTGCACCCAATTGCTTAAATTCGGTATGAAGCTTTTGCCTATCTTCACCGCTAACAGCCGCTCTGTTGGCCGCCTGAATTGCTAAATCCCTCATCCTTTGCAACGTTTCAGTGATTGTACCCATCCCAGCTTCCGCAGTTTGCGCCATGGAGATACCGTCGTTGGCATTGCGCATAGCAACAGTCATACCGCGAATTTGCGATGTCATCCGGTCGGCAATCGCCAAACCGGCGGCATCGTCTTTAGCACTGTTGACTCTGAGACCTGATGATAAGCGCTCCATAGACATTTGCAGGCTATCGTTAGTCCGCGTCAGAAACTTCTGACTATTCAATGACGCGATGTTTGTATTGATGACCATTGATGATGGCATGATCGTTCTCCCGGTTGATACTAAATGGAATAGGCATTATTGCCGCCACTAAACATCAATCACTTTTCATGCCAATGTATAAAAATCCCTTTTAAATTCAATAATTAAAAAAATAATACGCTATTAGCATCATCAAGAACGGCTAAAACACACCCGATCAAAGGCCGTTTCGCCAATTAAACAGCCTTAAGCCAATTAGAACGACATTTTTTTGACTCGCCCCTCCGAAATACCTTACCTAGAAGAACCACATACCAAATACCCCCAATAAAAACAAAAAAATTGAATTAAATCAACAATATACACAAGAATCACATAACTTGAGGATCGCTATTTCAATATACGAAAGGATTACAAAAACGTCGAAGAGCGCTGCAAGCTGAAATCAGGCAAACAATTGAGAACCTTAGAAGAACACACAGAGGAGCGGCATTTCATTGCCGCCAGAACAACAATCAAGAAATTAAGGGGTATATCGATACACTGAACAGCGTGTTGGAACGGGATGAACCCGGGGAAAAACGGGGATAAGTCTGAATCAGATGACTTAGTAACTGTTATAAGCCTGCATTGCCTTGCGGCCGCGATCCAAGACCGCTTGCTGAGCAGCCGAGAGCGACTTTTGCTCTTCGATATAAGAAATAAAAACCGCATCCTGCTCAAGCATCGACTGAGCTACTTGCTTGACAAGTAGTTTTTTATGCTCGGGCAAGCACGCCACGCCCGCAAAAAACTGTTCTAAACAAACTTGCCTTTTATCCAAAATATCAGCCAGACCCGCCCATTCCGCCTTTAGTATGCACTCTTGGATATTGTCGGCAAAACCTTGTAATTGTTGCTGCCACTCCAAGAAATTAGGATCCGGGAAATCAAGAGACATCAGGCAATCGCATCCCAGGCTTCTTTGACGTCTTTCATCAATACAGTTACCTCGTTTAATATGTCCTCGCTGTTTTCACTGCTTGCCTGTAACAGCCGAAAGTTGATGTAATCGTACAATTGGCGAAGATTGACGGCAATTTCGCCACCCTGCTCTAGGTCAAGCACCTCGTTCAGACCACCAACTATGCCAATTGCCTTGGATATATAGATACTTTTCGCTTCCATATCCCCGTGAGTAATTGCACCTTTAGCAGAATTGATTCGAGCCAAGAACCCTTCCATCAACATTTGAATCAGCCGATGGGGAGATTCCTCGCCAAAATTGCTGGAGGTATGGACCTCTGCGTATTGTCTAGCGCCTTTTCTATGAGCATCAACGTACATGGGAAAACCTCTTCATTACAATTTGCTGATCCAGTTACTTAGAAAAGAACCGGTTGATTTAAATTTACCTACATTGACGTCCATGGCTGTGAATTGTTTTTGCAAAGTCTTTTGCAAATTATCCAGCCTAACCTGCACGTCGGCTTTACGGCTATCCAATGCTGACAATTGTTTTTTCAGCGATGTTTGCTGACTATCCAACGGCCCACCCGATTGCAATACGTTATCCAATTTTGAATAAAGCCGGGTCGCTACGCCATCAGACGACGAAAACACGTCACTTACAGATTGTAAACTGGCACTCAATGCGGTGTTAAGCTGCGTGCTATCCAATGACATCACGCCATCTTTATCTATTTTTATGCCGATCATGGCTAGCGAGTTATAGTTGCCCGTTGCTGAAGAAACCGGATTTGCCGAATCCTGCCTGACTTGAGAAGTCACGTAACGCAGGGTAGCATCGCCGATTAACGCACCATTTCCGGAACTACTACCGCCAGTACCTCCACCATATTTGCCCAAATCTTTGGAAGTGGTATGTAACTTGTTGTACGCAGTGACGAAACTTGTCAGCGTTTTATTGACAGCCTCATTGTCCAAACTAACATCGACGTTTACTTTGGTACCCACTTGAGCAGATTTCAAATCTAAGGTCAGACCTTGGATGACATCGGTTATGGAATTGGTGCTTCGTGTCGCGGTTTGACCATCGACTTTGATAATAGCGTCGGTAGCCGTTGTCTGAGCGCTCAAATTAGAAGAAAAAATTTGTGACAATCCTGACGTATCGGCGTTGTTACCATCGTCATCGGTACCCGTCACAGTAAATGCGTTGGCGAGTCCTGAATTTTTGGCTGTGAGGACTAACTTGGAAATCGTGCCGGTGCCGGTCGAGTTGTCGACGTTAACGATACTTGCGGTAACGGAGGTATTGCCGGAAGCGTTGTTGATAGCGTCCCTGATTCCCAGCAACGTGTTATTGCCCGAAGCAACCGTCACATTGAACGAAGCTCCGGCGGTGGTTGCGATAGTCAAAGATCCAGTCCCAACGGTGGCAGCCGAGTTGGCAAACTCCCCCGAAATAGATTTTTGCGCCTTCGCCAACTGAGTAACTTCGACGGCATAAGACCCGGCCACGGATCCTGCACCCGCCGCGACTTTTAGGATAGATTCGTCGGCAGACGCGGCTTTATGCGTTTTAAACAGATTCCCATCTTTAAGTTTGCTTACGACCGTCTGGAAATCGGACAACGCGCTTTTCAAGGTCCCCAACCCACTCAAGCGCGTATTCGTTGTGTCTTGTTGCCGCTGTATCGCATTCAGTGCCGGCTGACCTTCAGCTGTCACCAATTGCGACACGAGGGTGCCAATATCGATACCGCTACCAATACCCGTCGACGAAACTATGCTCATGACACTCTCCTCATCCGACTAACTTACTAAGCACGATCCTGAATCATAGAGCCTTGTTGGCCATCTAACTCCTGCATTCTTCTGATAAACGCCAGCATTTCTTCGGACGGAATTTGCCGCACGACATCACCCGTTTCACTATCAACGACTTTCACCACTAATTCCTTGGTTGAATCATCTACTTTGAATTGGAGATTACGGTTAACCGATTGGAGCAACGAATTCCCTTTATCCGCCGCTTTTTTTACCGAATCGAAAGAAGGTTTGGCCTCATTCTGTTTGTCCTGATCTTGATTAGAAACTGAAGAGGACACAGTCGAGTCATTTTGCAACGCGGAAATACCAGGGTTACGCTTGTCAGCCTCGACCCTGGCTCCCGCAAATGATTTTTCATCCGTTTGCTTATCAGCTTTAGCAACAGTCACGGGAGATAGCTTTAACACATTTGAAATCTCACTGTTCATGACATTCACCTTATGCTTTTCGTATTAAACGGGAGGTTACGGTCCGCAACCCCCCAATCAAAACTACCTTAGCAAACTCAACACGGATTGACCGGACTGATTAGCCTGAGCCAGCATCGCTGTACCGGCTTGTTGCAATATTTGCGTTTTGCTCAAATTGGATGTCTCTGTGGCAAAATCGGCATCCAAGATACGGGATCTGGCGGCGCTTTGGTTTTCTATCGAAGACTGCAGATTGGCTACAGTAGTAGTGAACCTGTTTTGAATAGCACCCAAAGTTGACCTGAAAGTATCGATCTTTTTGATCGCACTATCAATAGCTGAAATTGCCGATCTCACTTTGGCGGAAGCCGCACCCGAGCCGATCGAATATCCCGCAGCGCCAAACAAGGCACTAAGACTGTTAACTTTTTCCAAGTTAGAAACAGTAACAGAGACTTGGTTGTCTGTCGTGGTATTGGCACCCACTTGGAAGTTAGCACCCGCCAATGAGCCATTCAAGATTTTTTTACCGTTAAATTCGGTATTCTGAATAATCCTTTTAATCTCAAGGCCCAGTTGTTTAAATTCGGTTTGAAGTTTGTCCCGGTCGGAACCACTCACCGCAGCCCTGTTGGCCGCTTGAACCGCAAGGTCACGCATACGTTGCAATGTATCGGTAATAGCTCCCATCCCGGATTCAGCTGTTTGCGCCATCGAAATGCCGTCGTTGGCGTTTCTCACTGCTACGGTCATACCGCGAATTTGCGATGTCATTTTATCGCTGATGGCTAAACCTGCCGCGTCGTCTTTTGCAGAGTTAATCCGCAAACCCGAAGACAAACGCTCCATTGATGTCGCCAGTGAATCGTTGGTTTTATTTAAAAAACGTTGACTGTTCAACGAATTGACGTTTGTGTTGATTACCATTGCCATGATGTTACCCTCCAAATTTCGAGAACGTTCAGCGCTTCGAAGATTTTGTGTTGTGTTGAATTAAAAAGATTTGTTTCAAACTCGAATGATGTATCGGCCCGAATTTGGAGAACTTTAACCCTCTCATTCAGAAATACTTGGCGAATTCGCCCTGTGCCCTTAGAAAATCGGCTTCGCGTCCTATGTCCAACCAATAGTCATTGACCGGAAACATAGAGACTATCTCGCCTGCAGCCACTTGCTGGTTTAATAAGGTCGGCATATCCAGCTTTTTCTGGGCTGAGATGCTATTAATCAAACTGTGATCCAGCACATAAATTCCCGCGTTGGCCAAGCAGCTTTGCAAGGGTTTTTCTTCAATCCCCACCACTCTTTGCTGCTCCAATCTCACGACACCGTAAGGAATTTGGTACTCGTATTGGCGCACACACAAGGTAGCAATCGCTTGCTGTTCGTTGTGATAGGCCAACAATCTGGAAAAGTCGATCTGGGTCAGAATATCGCCATTCATCACAATCAACGGCACATCCGGCAAATTGTCCGGCATTAAACCGATTGCGCCGGCAGTCCCCATCGGTTCGGTCTCATCAATATAGTCGATCTTAATTCCCCAACGTCCGCCATCTCCAAAGTAGTCTTTGATTTGCTGCGCTCGGTAATGCACGGCTATATAAAACTGTCGAAACCCTGACTTAACGAAATTCTCGATGATGGTTTCCAAAATGGGCTTGCCGCCGATTTCTAACAGCGGCTTGGGGCATTCGTCCGTATAGGGCCGCAAACGGGTACCGAATCCACCCGCCATCAAAAACACCGGATTGGGGAATGCCGGCTGCTTATACAGCGCCTGCAACGACTCCAGCCGCACCACCCTGCCTTGTTCATCGACAACCGGCAATTGGTAGAGATGATGACCCTCCATCATGGCAATCAACTGGGTCTTACTGTCATTTAAAGCGGCAACTTTCGGCCGCTTATTCATCACCTCGAAAACCGGATGTTCCAGGGATAAGCCGCGAATCAAGGCGCGACGAATATCGCCATCCGTCACCACACCCAGCAGTTTTTCTTGGTCGTCCACGACCAAAGCAATCTGCAATGCGGCGCGATCAATCACCTCGATGGTCGCTCGCAACGCCGCTTCCGGACGAATCAATACCTGCTGCCAATGCTGTTTCATTTATCAATCCTGTTGCAAATCCTGTATGTGCGAACGCGGCGGATAGACAATCTGCTTGCAACCGACATCGCGCGTCACCACGCTGCCCGCGCCCACCACACTGCCGGCACCGATACGTAGGCCTTGTATGATGGTGGCGCCGGTGCCGATGTGCACCTTATCGCCCAATTCCACTCCGCCACTCAGCACCGCACCGGGTGCAATATGCGCATCGCGGCCAATCCGACAATCGTGCTCGACAATCGCCCCGCTATTAACTATGCAGTTTTCAGCAATTTGTGTGCCTGCCTGAATAATGGCACCCGCCATGACCTGCACCCCGTCGGCCAGTCGTGCATCGCTTGCTATAAACCCGCGAGGGTCGACCACGGTTTTAAACCTGTAGCCTTGCGCCAGAAAGTACTGGTACAAGTTCGCGCGCAAACCGGCATCGCGCGGCAAAGAGCCTATGCCGTTGACTAACGCAATATCATCCGCTGCGTAAGCCAGAATTGCCGCGTCAGCGCCCAATATCCTAACGCCGAAATACTCGCTTCCCGGCAGCCGGTGAGGATCGGTGATGCCCAATATCTCAATCTCCAACCGCCGTAACATGTCGAGCAGCACCCGCGCATGTCCGCCGCTTCCCAGCAAAATGACCGGCTTACTCATTCGATCAAGTCATCCACGTCATAACAACGATGACTGGTTTGACCAAGCAATCGCCAATATTCCATCGGACTCAAACCGGTTCCAGGCCGCTTGGTCGTCAAATTTTCGGCGCTAAATGTTTCACCCACTGCTATCAAACTATTCGCCACCAAACTTTTGCGGGCGACCGCGCGATTTTGTAGCTCCACGACTTGCGGCATTTTGTTTGGGCGGCCGAGCGCTAGTTCGACCGCGCGAATATCCCGCACCATTTGCTTTAATTCAGCCGGTTCCAGTGACACTTGGTGATCCGGACCTTTTTGACTTCGGTCCAAGGTGAAATGTTTTTCTATCAATACCGCGCCCCGCGCCACGGCGGCAATCGGCACGACCAGCCCTTCAGTGTGATCCGAATAACCGACCGGCAGGCGAAAAGCCTGCTGCAACACCTCCATCGCCCGCAAATTTACATCCTTCATCGGTGTCGGATATTCGCTGGTGCAATGCAGCAAGGTGATTTTTTCATGTAAAACCGCTTGCCCCGCTTCCGAACTGTAGGCTTGTTGAAATGCCGCCAGAGACGGTTGCTTCCCACCCAACAAGCCAAACGCCAAAACCCCCAGCGCGGTTTCCACCTCACCTAGCGTAGCCATGCCGGTGGAGACGATGATGTCCTTGCCGGTTTGGGCGTGGGCCAGCAAAAACGGCCCGTTGGTAATCTCACCCGACGGAATTTTCAGTTTGCATAGACCAAGCTCGTCCACCAAAAACGCCAAACTATCGAAATCAAATGCGGTCGAAAGAAACTCGATACCTTGGCTTTGGCAATAATCACGCAACTGAAAATGAAATTCATATTTCAACTCCAGCTTGCGCAGCATATCCAACTGGCTCTCGGCCGCGCCTGTCGTGTGTTTTTGATAGTCGGCCTTACTGGCAGACTGGGTGACCAGTTTTTCGGCTTTGAAGGTCTGGAACTTCAAGGCATCGGCACCCGCCGCCACAGCGGCATCGACCAGTTGCATCGCGGTTTGCAAGCTGCCGTTATGGTTAACCCCCGCCTCGGCAATGATGAACACACTCATTCAAGCACCTCTAAATCGAAAAAACGCTTCTTCAGCAGCCCATCCACAGGCGCGTGTTTCAGAAGCTCTTTAATCTTCGCCGAAGCCCCGCCCTGACCGTAGGGATTTTCGACACGCGCCAAGGTATTCGCAAATTCGCCGGAAAATATTTTTAGCAGGGCGGCGCGGATCGCATCGGTTTGCGGCGCGCAGTGGATTACGCTACCGGCACAGATCCGTCCCCGCTGGCGATCACCGATATTGACAGTAGCGATACGAAAAGCCGGCGCTTCTATGATACCGCTGGACGAATTGCCGACTACCGCATCGACCAACTTCAGGGTCGACAAATAACGCAGAGAACCCAGGGAAACATAGCTACTTACTCGGCGGGAATGGCGTCGTCGATACTCCTCTATCATGCTGGCGATAACCCGGCCATCGGCATCGGCATTGGCATGAGTAAATATGATATGCACATCGTCAAACTCATCCAAAGCCTGCAGCAGCTGGGCAAACTGCTCGGCCGCCGTCGCCGCTTCCAAAGTCACCGGGTGAAAGGTGACCAACAGGTTGCGTGTCCCAAACTTGAAATCCAGCGCTTGTTCCAGCTCAGCTTTGTCCAGCAATGGCAACTTATAAACGCTATCCAACCCCGGTGCGCCAACGTTGAACACCCGGTCCGGTTGTTCGCCGAGTTGAATCACCCGCTGCCGATAAATTTCGGTTGACGTGAAATGCAGATGAGCCATCTTGCTGATAGCATGGCGAATCGCGTCGTCGACCACGCCTTCGGTGAGTTCGCCGCCATGAATATGGGCAATTGGGATGCGTAAATTCATCGCCGCTTGCGCCGCCGCGAATATCTCGAATCGATCGCCGAGCACCACAACGATATCCGGTTGTAAATCGTCTAAGGCATCGGCGAAACCGATCAAGCCCAAACCCATGGCCTTGCTGATGCCCACCGGCGTATCCGACGACAACAACATCTCCACCTTGCGGTTGATCGTGAAGCCGTCGGCGGCAATTTGCTGCCAAGTCAAACCGAACTCCGGCGACAAATGCATGCCGGTCACGACTAACTGTAATTCTAGGTCCGGGTCCGCTTGAATTTCCTTCAGTAACCAATACAGCAAACCGTACTCAGCGCGTGAGCCGGTGACAACACAGATTTTGCGCGGCGCGCCAGCCATCACGAAACCACACTGCTGGGCACATTGACCAGCCGCTCGGCCAGCCGGCGCGATTGCAGCAGATTATCGCGCTGGCAATGTTGGTACATCGGCAAATCAGACATCAGCTCCCACAGCGGCCGAGTCATCACGCCGCGCGTATTGCTAAATTCCAGAAAGGCGTCGCGCTGGGTAATGTCGTCGAGCAACAAGGCGTTGAGCCAGTAATTGGCATGAGTTCCGGCTGGTTCTTCGACGATTTGCGCGCCGTTGGTTTGCGCCCAATCCAAATAGCGCTGTGCTACGGCACGTTTGCGTTCGACAAAACTCGACAATTGTTCGAGCTGCGCCAAGCCCAAGGCGGCATTCAAATTCGGCATGCGGTAGTTGTAACCGATTTGGTCATGTTCGAATTTCCAGGCATGCGGTAATTTAGCCGTGGTTGTCAGGTGCTTGGCCCGGCGCGCCAGATCCTCGTTGTCGGTCAAAATCATGCCGCCGCCACCGGTGGTGATGATCTTGTTACCGTTGAAGCTAAGCACCCCAAGTTTGCCGAAAGTGCCGCAATGCCGGCCGTCGAGTCGACTGCCCAACGCTTCCGCGGCATCTTCTACCATCGGTATGCCGTATTCGCCGCATACTCGCAATAACCCAGCCAGATCGCAAGGATGGCCGAAGGTATGCATCGGCAAACAGGCGGCGATGCGCTTGCCGCTGGTCTTGTTATAAATCCCGTCATCGCGGCGTTCGCAGAATCGATCCAAAAACTCCGCCAAGGCAGGCGGCGATAAACCCAGCGTCGCCGCATCAACGTCCACAAACACCGGCTCGGCACCGCAGTAATGAATCGCATTGCAGGTGGCAACAAAAGTCACCGCTTGAGTAATCACTTCTTCGCCGGGCTGAACGCCGGCCAGCAACAGGGCAACGTGCAGCGCGGCGGTGCCGTTGACGGTGGCTATCGCATGCTTGGCACCGGTGTATTCGGCAATTTTGCTTTCGAATTCGGTGACATAGGGCCCGACGCTGGACACGAAGGTACTGTCGATCACATCCAGCAGATACTGTTTTTCGTTACCGGCGAAGCGCGGCTCATGCAATGGGATGAATTGTTCGGTTTGATAAATCTCCCGGACCAAGCGAATAAAGCTGTCAAACATTGTAAATATCCGCTTTGTATCGTTTCAGATTGTCCGGCTTGGTAAACCAGGCTACGGTACGGCGCAGACCTTCCTCTAACGTCACTTGCGGCGCAAAGCCAGTCAAAGCCTTGATCTTGCTGTTATCGCACCACAAGCGGTTCACTTCGGATTTCTCCGGCCGCAACCTTTGTTCATCGACCAAAAACTCCACGTCGCTAGCCATGATGTTTTTAATCAGGTTTAACGTGTCGCCGACAGAAATTTCAAAGTTGGAACCAATATTCACCGTCTCGCCGATGGTTTGCGCCGACTCGGCCAAAGCGATAAAGCCCCGGCAAGTATCTTCCACATAATTGAAATCACGGGTCGGCGAGACATCACCCAGTTGAATCTGTTTTTTACCGGCGGCAATCTGGGTAATGATGGTCGGAATCACCGCCCGCGCCGATTGCCTGGGGCCGTAAGTATTAAACGGCCGCGCAATGGTGACAGGCAAATTGAAGGCATTGAAAAAACTCATCGCCATCGCATCGGCGGCAATTTTGGAAGCGCTGTAGGGCGATTGCGGTTGCAACGGATGTTTCTCGTCGATCGGCACATATTGCGCGGTGCCGTAAACCTCGCTGGTGGAGGTATGAACCAGGCGTTTAACGCTATTGTCGCGTGCGGCCTGGCAAATATTCAGCGTGCCGCGAATGTTGGTATCGACATAGCTGTCCGGCGCCTGGTAAGAATACGGGATGGCAATTAATGCCGCCAAATGAAACACAACATCAATATCCCGACAAGCAATCCGGCAAAACTGCGGATCACGGACATCGCCGCAGATCACCTCTATCTCATTTTTACAGGCCGCCTCCTCCAGCCAACCCCAACTATTAAAAGAGTTGTATTGGGTGAGTGCACGTACCTGAAAGCCGCGCGCCGCAAGCATTTCCACCAGATGCGAACCGATAAAACCGTCGGCGCCGGTGACTAAAACCTTGTTCATACCAATCCTTGTTTAATGTACGCCTCAGCGATGGCCCAATCTTCTTCGGTATCTATGTCCAGACTTTGAATGGCATTCATGATCAGCGGCACCGTCTTCGGCGGGTAAAACGATTTGTGCTCCAGCAAATAATCGGTCTTGCATAAGTACATCGCGCCATTCGGTGTCAGCAATGGCTGGCTCTGCTGACGCGACGTCTGGGTGGGTTTTTGATTGTCCAAGGGTTGCATAAAGCCGCTCTCAAGGCGAAACAGCGTAGTCAGATCGCGGTGGATTTCCTTGCAGCCGACTACCGCATCAACTTGCCTATCGCTGACCATGGCAACAGCCTCCCGAATTATAGCCGTAGAACGAAACGGCGAGGTTGGTTGCAACCACATCATTAATTCCGGCCGGTAACCATATGCAGCGATAAACCAATCTGCAGCATGCTCAACCACCGAGAAAGCCGCGACACTATCTCCCGAATAAACAGAAGGACGAAGAAACGGAACGCAGAGCCCTTCTTTACGCCCCAATACCGCATAATGCTCAGAGTCAGTCGATAAAATCGCCAAGCTATCCGGAACAGCCGCTCGGACAACGCTTTCGGCAGTCCAGGCAAGTAAGGGCCGCCCGTCCAGCAATTTCACGTTTTTATCCATCAGTCCTTTGGAACCCGAGCGGGCCGGCACCACGATCAAAACCCGTATTTTCATCTATCGGTCTAGGTAGATAGTTAGCAGACTGAATCGGCCAACAATGCGTTCCGCTGCTGCCCGCAAAGCTGATAAAACGCAATCAAACGCTGAATTTGTTTATCCATACACAAATACTCTCGAGCGGCCAACACACCTTCACGTAGCTCCCGCCAATCCAAACCTTGCAAGAAATTGGGCAAGTCGTGAAGTTGGGCACTGGAGATAGCCACTCCGCAGCGATGTTGCTCAACAAATTCGGCAGTTGCCTCAGCGCGACGACTCACTAAGACGGGTAAGCCCGCTTCCAGATACATGAACAATTTAGCAGGAATCAAGGTTTTAAAATGTTCCGGCCCCACTAAAAGCTCATCAGAATAATCGTAAACGATCAAACCCAGATCGTAAGTGCTAATGATTTGGGCAATACGCTCCGGCAACTCACCCTTTAGGAAACGGTAATTCGGGTATTGTTCTGCCAGCGTCAAATGGGCTGTATACACATTTGCATAGTCTTCTTCGGCAATCTTGAGCGGATTGTTGTATACGTCCAGAACCAAACCCTGACTGATGATCGTTTCGACGGTATCGACCAACTGCGCATCACCGAACAGTTCGGCAGGATGCTTGGAATTGATGGGAGGAACGCCACCGGCAAACACCAGCCTAGGTTGTTCGGGTATTGGCCTTTCAGCATTGGCAGTGACGCAAAACTCCGGCAGCGGGTAACACAAGAACTGTAACCAGCGCATCCTCCGCCTGGCTCCATCAAACAAATCGACAATGCGGCTACTGCCCTGATAGACAACGCCATCGACATGGTTTACCAAGTATGTCTCACACGCCAGTTGTACTTTTTGCATCGCATCCACACCATCGCCCCAAGTTTGCCTCATATAAGGCAGTAACTGCGGTAGGTCATCCGGTGCAAAAAAAAATGAGTTTAAATCCATCAACTCAACGAACTGCCGGCAGCTACTCGGTAAAAACGCATCGATTAACACGGGAATATGGTAGCGAAACAGCCAACCTTGAGTATGAATTACCGCCCCACTTGCGCCTTTCAACCACAACAAAAAACTAAGCAGATCGGTCGACAGAATCTCATCGAAATATCCGGCCTTGTGGTCTCGCAAATCGGGATTAAAGGTAACCGCTAACGTGTAGAAGCCCTGTCTACGCAAACTAACACTCATTCTTAGCTGGTTGTAATACGCATTTTTGGCGACAAACAAAACCACTGGCGCAGTAGCTGCTAATCGTTGATTCAATCGCTCTGCCAAGTCCCGTCGATGCTGATTCAATAACAAGGCATAAGCAAGTTCCACATCGGGATTGTCAATACCCAGCACACCGGCTTCCGTCGCGTTGGCCTTATTAGCGACAAGCGCGTTAAGTACGGCATCTGCAGTTCGACCACGCTGCAGCGGCACACCACAATATTGACGCCGATTCGTTGAATTATCGAGCGGATCAATCGCTACTCGATACGGCAGGTCGGCCAGTTGTTCGCATAACAAGCCGGTCACTGGCGAAATCCCACGAATCGCCACCGTGCCGCTAGGTAAATACTGTCGCAACACAGTGATCAAGGCTTGCGCGTAAACCGCATGATTAAACGACTCGCCATTCAGCATTTCACGCCAACCATCGCCCAATGCAGCCAGCGCCGCTGTTCTTAGGACAGCGGTATCGGTAAGTGCATCGCTAAGATTCATGGCAGTACATCCTTCAGCATTTGGATTAAGGCTTGATCAGATAGGCTGCCGGCGAGTTAGTCCACTCCAATGTGAGCAGCCTTAAATTCGGCTGATTCGCAAAAAACTCGTCCACCGCTTGGCTTTCGCCTTCCCATTCCTTCAAGGCATATTCATCGAACAGCACCACTCCCCCCCTGCTGACTTTCGGCCAAATTGCCTCTAAGGCGGCTTTGGTCGGCGTATACAAATCGCAATCAAAATGTACTAATGAAAACCGGACGCCAGGATTTTCAGCCACAAATCGCGGCACAGTGTCACCAATATCCCCTTCGATGAGTTTCACCCGGGGCTTCCAAGGCACAAACCGGTCAGCATCGAAAATAGCCAATGCCGCTTCTAGCTCGGATTTAAAGCCCGATGAATCGTAACCACCCAGGACTTTATCGACTTCAGCAGTGGGCTTACCGTCCTGCGCAGCGAATTCGGTAAATCCCCGCCAATTGTCAAAGCCATAAACAACTTTGGTTCGATCACCAATCGCATAAGTTTCCAGTAAATTAGCCCAAGTCATTAAACTTAGCCCCCGAAACACGCCAAACTCAGCAATATCGCCCGGTACGTTCAACGTGTGTTTGAACAGCTCGGCATGCGCCAAAAACCGTTTTAACCACTGCCGACGCGCTAGCACTGGAAACAGCTTGACAGCAGTCAGCGGATCGATAGCAAAGTTGGCACAATGTTGTTGCAGTCTGTCTTCGGTGGATTGATCGGTACCCGTTTTGCGAAAACCGTCGAATGTACTCATACGTCTCCTGAACGTTTAAAGAAGCTGCTTGACCTAGGCCGGCGGCAGCAGATAATTGCTACCCGCACCGATTCGGCGGCAAATTTTTTCAGCCGTGCTGCGGGGCAGTGGCATCAAGATATTGCCTAATTCCGGTACCTCACTCGGCGCAAATACCGCGCATCCTCGATAAAGTTGCCCCTGACGAGTCCGATCCTCATCCACGAAGAACCCTACCCGCTCCGCCAGTAAACCATGTAACCAGTTCGCTCCAATCGAAGTACCGAAAATCCCTAAGCGCCCGCTTTCGACACTCAGCGCTTGATCTTGCAGGTCGCGCAGCCAAGCAATGCTGGCCTCTACTTCATCTCGCGACTTGGCCAACTCATTAGCCGAATGAACTACTGAAGGTTCGCCAGGCTTTACGACAATGCTGATTTCCTTGGGGATCAAATCAATATCGATAGTCTCGATCACCAATCCTGCCCTCGCCAGCAGGCTTGAAATACTCGAGCACGTGAAGTGTGAGCAATGATCAAAAATCGCTAAGTCAAAGGGGGAGCTGGGAAAATGCGGAATCTGGATCAAAGCCCGGCTATCGGTGTGCATCAATGCCCGCATACCCTGCAGAAAGCAGAGAGGCTCGGTGACATGCTCAAGTACATGCACAGCGGTTATGAGATCGAATGTACCGACAATTTCGCACAAATCGCCGGCAAACACTTCCTGCACGCCGGGGACGGCAAGCACCCGCTGCCGATCCGGCAAATTGGGATCGTAGCCAAATAATCGCCAGCCGTTTGCAAGCTTGGAAAACGCTGTCAAGGTTGGGCCTGTGCCGCAGCCCAGGTCAAGAAACGTACCGCCTGACGTCAATGGCCGCCGTTGAAAATAATGCCCAAACATCAATTCCGAGCGCGGCAGGGCCGTTCCGCTAAGCTGATCAAAAATCACTTGCTCGGTACGATTGGGCGTTTGATGGTAAAGGTCGTAACTAGCATAAATTTGTGCGGCGGACTGTCGCCATAAGGCATCGACCACTTTTTGCACCAAACCGCAGTCCAAACAAATCGCCACAGCAAACGCTGCCGGCCAAGCTCGGCAATCAGAAGAGACTGCTGCTAAGTCAGCCGACTCGTTAAATACGCTTAACGAATCGGCGCTGCAAGCGTGGCAGACAGGCACTGCCGACACATCCGGCATTGTTGAATTAGATTGCCCGGACAATGCTCAGACCAAAGGAAAAGCCGAGCAATCGATCAACGCGCCAGCAGCCAAATTGATTTGGGCATTCATGCTGGCTGCAGTACCTTGGCGCGGCGAATAGCGGGTCGGACCAACTAAATAACGCAACGAAATCGCTCGTCGTTGTCGGGTAGTGGAAGTATTTGGAAACGAACGATGCCAAGTTCGACCGTCGTGCACTGCAACGCCACCCACCCTTAAGCTAACTGCAAACGTGTCGAATTTATCGTCGGCGAAATCGGCCGGGGTCAAGCAAATTTGCCCATCGCCCAGGTTCGCACCGGAATGCAAATCAAACGGCGCACTGACACCGGCTTTATGGCTGCCTATTGCATATTCCAATCCACCATTTTCGGGATCGACATCATCCAGAGGAATCCATAACGCAATCTGATTTTGCGGATCAAAAGGAAAAAACGGATTGTCCTGGTGCCAGCTAAGCATACCGCCCTCCAAAGGAGGCTTGGAAAACACGATAGTCTCAAACAGACGCAGTTCCATTTCACCTTGACTGACTTGCGCCAACTGCCGGGCAATTTGAGTAGCCGCGTGCCCAAGCGCTATCTCGGACAACGCGGGGAACTCAGCCAGCGGCCTTATGCGCTTTACGTCACCCTGAACGTGACGCCAAAACACCGCCGCCGGGCGGTCGACCGGTAGCTCGCTCGGCGTCGCGCTGGCGCAGAACGCTTGCCATTCCTCTGAAACACGCAGCAACAAATTAGTATCAAAATAGTCGTTAACGGCAATAAAGCCCTGTTCGCAGAACCGTTCGGCATTTAATACCGACAGGGGTTCCGGTAGGTTAGAACGACCTCGAGAATAGTGATTTGACATATGTTGTATGTGTACCCAATTGATTAACACTTGACCTACCCATCGGGCCACCCCGATGGACGCAATGAATTCAAACGCTTTCCAAGCAACATGTGGCGACCTCAAAACGACGCCATGCCCGAACAATTTAGTTATCGGCAGCGGTAGCAGAAACCTAAAATACCGACATCCAACTCTATTTTGTCAGATTTCATCCGGCCTTACCGCAGATGACCCCCAAATAAAGATTGCCGGAACTAAGTCCCAGTGAGAATCAAAGCTGCCGCCCAAATCACTGGATGCCAGTCTCCATGTTGGTGTAACGGGCTTACTTCGAATCAGACAAATTAGATTAGCAGGCGACTTTATAACCCAAACCGGCCAAATCAGCCAAAATGGCTTCGGCCCGATGCCGCCAGGTATGGGCCTGACGCACCGCCTTTACTGCAGCGGAACGAATCTTTTGCGCAGCCAGTGGCTGATTTAGGTAATATCGGCATATATCACCGACCTGATCGACATCGAATTCCAGGTAATGCAACCCAGGAACAAAGAAATTCCTGATTCCGCCGCCTACTAATTCGTCCCAGTGATTTTTTTTAATTAAAATCAAACCACCGGTAGCCATACAATCCATCACCCGAAAGTGCGCAGACTCGCCTTCGTGCAAGTTGATTTGCGAACCGGCATATACTTGGCGCATCTGCATAACACTATCCAGCTGGCAATGATAATAAGGCCGATAAACGTCCCAATCATTCCAGTTTTGCGGACCAAACAGCGCCAAATCAGTTACTGTCAGGATATTGTCAATTAACTCGCGCCGATTCAGCATGCGAATTAATCGCCCGCTGACGTCATATTCGAGTTTATTAGTCAGCTTTACCGTTCGATTGAAATGCTCTTTGGCAACAGTTTGCAGCAACGCCAAATAATCGTCATGCACGTTCAAATAAGTACGCTGGCTAGTGATACGACTCTCTAAAATCGGCAACACCTCGCCAAACCGCAACGGCATAGAATCTGCTGAAATATCGGCATCCAATTCGTCCCTAGACCAGGGCTTGGGGATATGCCCAACAAAACTAGCCGGATACCGCACATCGGGAGTAACGGGGTAATAATCGTTCAAGCACGCCCCCGGCGCCAGCCAGCGATAAAAGCCATCGTAGCAAAACTTATCCAGCCAATTGGCGCTGAACAAGTACGTTATCTCGCTACCATAAAAATCGCTAATGACACGACCATTAAAATCGACAAGCCAACAAATATGGATAATATGCTTCGGTAAAAACGGCACATCGTTGCGAGCTCGATTCATTTCAAAAATCACATCCGGACGATACTGGTTTATCCAATCGGATAAACCGGCCTGATCGAGCAAGCCGCAGCAGTAACTTACCTCCAAACCGGCTTGGCTAAACCCTTGCGCCATCTGTCTCGACAACATCCGATACCAACGGGTATCACGGGGTAAAAATAACGAAACCCGGCGAATTTTCATGCCTCGGAAATGGCGTTGCGGAAAAACTGATTCCAACAAATCACTTTTTTAGGTGTCACGTTCTGGTGTTTCAGCCAGTCCAAAACTTTTTGATATTCGATCCAAGGTAAAATCACCACGTTCTGCCCGTCGAGTTCCTTAACTCGGTCAATATCAAGCAATTGGGTCCGCCTATCCAAAAATAGCTTGTCCTCTCGAAATAGCCGTGTATCGTAAACCGCTGCGACACAGGTTTGATCAATCTTAATATCCTCTAAAAAGACTGTAGCAAACCGGTCAAGTGCGGGAATAAAAATTGCCTGCTGCTGATTTTCCGCTAAAGCATCCATTTCTGCCTGAAATCGGTCATAAACCAATTTCATGTGAGGAATATCCCTAGCCTTCAAATGCATTTTCCGCCCGCAATCCGGGCATAATACGTTCATGCCCTGCACCCCGACTGGTCCGGTCAAAATCGGGCCGTTTTCGTCCTGTTCGAACGGGAACGGCAAATCCAAGGTTTGTTGATGACTGCAGCAAGGACATTCAATAGTGATTCTCGATTTCCAGCGTTCCAATATCTCCCCGGCTACCACTTTGGTGCAGCGCTTGCGGTGATTTTCATCGTTCAGCTCGCGCAGCGAGATATACCAATCCTTGTACTCCTCGTCGCTCATCTGCGTCATATTGACCTGGCTGTTATATAAATAGCCGGATATATTGCACAAACTGCGCATAAAGGTTTCACGGTCGGCAATTAAACCTTTTTCCAGCGCATAATGGTAAATTGGGGTACCGGCATAGGGAATTACCGCGGACCAATCGCAAAAATATAATTGATTGTCTTGTTGAAATTGCAAACTCTCGCGGATGGTTTCCTGCGTTTCGGCCGGATCGCCGAATAAAAAATTACCTTGAATGCCGATTTTCGCCTCGCGCACAATTTTTACCGCATCGGTAATTGTTTGCTTGGTAATCTTTTTCTTCATGCTGCCCAATATCGCGTCGCTGCCGCTCTCTATACCGAACGAAATATAATTACAACCGGTTTCCTTCATCATTTTCAGCATCGGCAAATCCAGCTGATCCATACGCAATTGGCAAAACCATTGAATATTCAGATTGCGCTGTTTCAGTAAATCGCAAAACTCGACCACCCTAGCCTTATTGGCCGAGAATAATTCGTCGTAAATCGAAAAGTTATTGATGCCGTAAGTTTGAATATACCCTTCGATTTGGTCGACCACCCTGCCAATGTCATGTTTTTTATACGTGCCCATGCCGGCGTGATGGCAAAAAGTGCATTTAAACGGGCAGGACCGACTGGCGGCAATCGGAAACGAGCGACCGGCGTCAAGCCGGGTCAAATGATAGGAAAACTGGCCGTGTTCACCCTGCAAGCCGATATGCTCGCGTATTCCAAACGAATCCAAATCAGGCAACGGCAATTCGTCCAGGTATTTAGGCGACTCACCCTCGCCGGTGAATTTGGGCTTATCCGCGTCCCAGCACCATATCCCGGCGATTTTACGAACGTCGTCACCTTCTTCCAAGGCTTTCAACAAACGGGTGAAGATCAGCTCGCCCTCGCCGACCACCGCATAATTCGGCTGCAGTGTGTTCATCATCAACTCGCCTTCCACCGAGGTAATGCCGCCGCCCAATACGATGGGCACATCGGCGCGAATCGCCCGGATGGCTTTAATCAAACGGTCGATCTCGTTATACGCCACGGTCAATCCGCTGATGCCGATAATATCGACCTCTTCGTGCAACAAGGTATCGCACAAGGCCGGATTGCGCTTTTCCATAGGCATGTGATTGAAGTTCAAACCTATTACCTGATGCCCTTGGCTTTGGATATAGGCCGAAATATAAGCCAAGCCCAGAGGAAAGTACGAAGCGTTGGCCTGAGGATAATAACTGGGGGAAATCAAAAGGGTTTTCATCGCAATTACCTTTTAGACATAGGCTAAGTCGTGAATGATTTTTTCGGCACGGGCGCGCCAGGTATGTTTGGCTGCTATCAACGCCCGCACCTCGGCGACAATAGCCTGCCCCATCGCTCGGCCCTCTATGGCCTGCTGGTAAACATATTCGAAATTTTCGCTTTTAAACGCAAAGTAGTGCCGACTGGCGTCAAAGTGGTCGTGCAAACCGCGGCCAAGTAGAACTTCTGAATCGACCTCGTCGTTATCGTACCAAAACAATAAGCCGCCGGAAGCCAGGCAATCGATCGCGCGAAAGTGAAAACTGACCCCGTCGTGCAAATTGATGCGCGAATATTGATGTACTCGGTTCAACTCGGCCGGACAGTCTAAAAAATGCCGATAAAACGGCCGGTATTCGCGCCATTGCGCCCAATTGTCGCTACCGTAAATCGCAATCGATTTCGACTTACCCAGCGCGAAATTCAATAGCTCCGTGCGGTTTTGCACACGCTTGGTCCGCTCCATCAAATTGTAATAGCAAGCGTTTAAAAATTCGGGTTCGGGGGTCGCACCGGCTACGTCCAACAAATCGTCGATGATACGTTTTAAATCGCCGTGAGTTTTGATCTGCTCGCGTGTGGTTTGTAAATGCCTGTCGTAACGCTGCAACAACTCGGCAAAGGTCAACGTCGAGTCAGCGGCGACCGGTCGCGCCAATTCGGCAGCACTCCACGGCAACGGGATATGGCCAATAAAATTGAATTCCACATCCAGCGGCAGAGCCCCGGGCAACGGCTGAAAGGTTTCCACGCACGTGCCGGGCGGCAACCAATCTTGCAGCCCCCCGGTACAGTAGTTGGCATCCCAGCCGGGATCAAAAAAATAAGTGATTTCGCTGCCGGCGATTTGCGCCTCAGTCCGCCCCTGAAAATCCACGATCCAAGCGATATGCGGGATTTTATACCGGTGTAAAGCCGGCATTTCGTTCTTGACCCGATTCATTTCAAACACCGCGTCCGGTTTATGCTGGGCCAACCAAGTGTGCATTTGCGCCTCGTTCAGCAAACCACAACCGCCGCTGACCCGAACGTCCAGGCTGGCGAATGCGTCGCGCAAAAAACCGTAAACCCGCCGATAAAACGGCGTATTACGCGGCATGAACAGTGCTAAATGTTGCAGCCTCATGCCACCGCCAACTTAGAAAACCGTTGACCCGCTGCCGTCAAGACACGCTTAGCCACAGCACGATAAGACAATTTGGCGTCCAGTCCGCGCAACGCATTGGCGGCAACCTGCTTGCGGGCCTCCGAGTTATTCAAGTAATACGCGGCTTTGGCTAGCAAATCGGCTTCGTCGTCATACAGCACGACGGCGTCAGCATCGAAGAACTCGCGCAACGGCGAGCCGTCGTAAAGCATCTGCCTAGACAACATAAATCGGCCGGCGGAGATGATTTCCAAGGCCCGCATGTGCAGCGTGACACCGGGATTGGCGTTCAAACAAATTTTAGCCCGTTGCATGATGCGGTTTAGCGCCGTACCGTTTTCAGCGACGCCACGGGCCAAGTCGGCAAACGCCGGATATGTCTCCCAATGCTTACCGTAAAGTTGAATTTTCAAGTTCGGAAAAGCATCCATCAATAGCTGGATGGGCCAATATTTCATGCGATTCAAATACTCGCAATGCAGACGGTTGCCTTTTATGCATAGCAACAACTCGACTACCTCGTCGCTCAGTGAATAGCCGTTGCCGGCAAACAATGCGCGAAAATCAGCAATGGTTTTGCCGGGATGCACTGTGCAAAACTCCTCGAATTCAGCCATCGTCATTGATGCACAGTGGCGTTCGAGCACGGCGTACAACTCGCGCAACCGTGCCAAATTCAGTGCACCGCTTCGAAGCATAGCGTCTTCTTGCTCAAGCAAGCTCATATCCAAAGTAGGGTCGCGCAGGGGTTGTAAAGTTTTGCCTGGCGCCTCCAAATGACTGACCAGCAACACGTCGCAATCAATGGTTTCTTCCTCCAGCGGGTAATATTGGCTGTCATTGAATCCCAAAGGTAAAAACTGTAGCGGGTAATCACGGTACAAGGGCAGCGTGTTGAAACTCAGCCAGCGCCGAGCAAACACAAAATTCAAATCGAACGGTCCGGGCGCCATTTCATTGAAGCGAATATTCGGCAACATATCCTGTATCCAGTTTACAAAAGGAACAGTTGCTGGGATACCTTCAAATTCATGCCGAAAATGGTCTATGGTTAAAATCAAGTCCGGTTTGAAGCGGTTAATCTCGTCAATCAGATGCTCGATGTTGGTTAGATAATAATTTTCTGTTTCGCTACACAGTAGCTTCGTCGCCCCCAATCTTTGAAAACCGTCCAGCCAGTCGCGCATGCAGTATTTCAAAAAGCTGGAAAAGCGCGAGACAAAGCCCATTACCCGCAATTCGCCAACTTTTTCCGCGCTGAATTTTTGCCGCCACTCTTCAACGCTGATACTCTGGTAGTAGTCAGTGACTTGGCGCAAATTAGCGGCATGCCGTTCGGCGCGGGCCTGCTTTGCCTCGACCGACAGCTGATAAACGCGCACTGAGCTGATAGCGGCGTCGGGGTCCGGATTGAACAACATATCCGGCAGGGCTGCTTCGAACTTCGAAAACTCGGCGGTTAAATCAGCCTCCGCTGCGAGGTCGGAAAAAATCCGCAGACGCCCGGCCGCCAGCAACGGCTGAAGGTCATGCAACAGCAAATTTAACAACCATACGGCCGGCTTGGTTTCGATCAAATACACCGGCACCTCAAATTCCGCCATTTCCGGAATCGGCGACTCGGTGGCGCGGAACGCCGCCAACAATTCGTAACCGGCACCCAAACCGACCAGCGCATAACAGCAGGTATTTTCCCGGGCCATCGTTTGCGCATTTTCGGCAATCAGGCGTCTGTGTTCGAACAAGGCGATGTTATCCAGGCGATAAACTTGTTCGCCAGCCTGCGCTACCGATACCCGCCAGTACTCACCGCGTATAGCCTGATCAACGAAGATCGTAATAGGCTGTTGCGACCAAGCTGCCAACAGGGCTTCGTGCAAAGCCGGGCGATGCTTGGCCAGGCAAGCCAGATTGGTTTGCAACTGTGCCGAAAAAGTTTGTGAACCCAATTCCGCGCCGGCAAGCAAATGCAACTTATCGCCGAACAGTTCCGGCAACAGGGCGACAGACTCCGGTGCAGGAGGGGCAGCCACTTTAGCCAACAAACGCAAGTCGCTCAGCTCGATCAAGCGTTCGGCAGCAGCCCGATAGGTAAATTGCGCGGCCAAACCCTCCGGCGCCTTGGCCGGTTGCAAGCGGTTATGCAGAATGTTGCGCAACTGATCGGCCGTCTTGAAGAACAAGCAATAGTCGTCCCAATACGGCGGTTCGGCTACATCCCGGCAATCGTAAACCACAGGGATGCAGCCGCAGGCGGCCGCTTCAGCCAACCTCTGCGAATTGATTTCGAATGGATGGCAAACCAAGGCATAGCGAACGGAACGGTAAACTTCCGCTACTGCTTCGCCGTGCGGCAATTCGCCTCGATAAAACGGTGCCACCTCGGCATCCTGATCCCAGTAGCGTCCGTAAACATCCACCGGCAGACCAGGATCGGCACACAGCCACTTCACCGAATAATCGCGAATTACATAATGCAGTAATTTCCAGAACACAAATTCATAACTTAGCCCGCTGGCCTCGGCAATTTGCCGCACGCTCGCTTCGTCAAAGCAAGCGCCGGATTCCATCGCTGCAATCAAGCTATCCAGAGCCTGCCGATGTTGGCTATTGTCGATATTGATCACCGGCAGATAGGAACTGCCGACGAACACAATCTTGTCGGCTCGCGCCTGATTGTTACCGGCATGAAACACCACATCGTCTATCACAAAATGTAAGCGTTGCACCAAGGCGGCCTGGCGTTGCTCCAGATAACGATCAAACAACGGCGAAATCGAGAAATTGAAATCCCGGGCTCGCCATTTCAGCGGCTGGGAATCTTTTAATTGCGGCATCAAATCCTGCCACCAGACGATATTGACAATATCGTCGTGCATGAAACTGTTGTTCAAGCTATTGACGTACAAGCAGGCATGCGGGTCGAAATCGATATATTTTTCCAGCATATCGACCATATTGCTGCCTTCCATGTCGTTATCCTGAATGTAAAACAGCACCTCCCAACCCAGAGCGGCAAAGGCCTTGGCCAAGCCTTGCGAGCTATATTGCATAACGGTGGTCAAACGACTCGTCGGGATAAATATCCGCGGCGGCCGATTGCCGACCCAACGCGGCGGCAAGGCCTTGGATTTGTTCAGCAATTGTTGGATCAACCACAGGCGCCTGCGCTTGATCGATTCACCGGCTGCGGCAATATCCTGCCGGATGGCGGCCTTAACCACCTCTTCCAAGCCGTCGGGAATATCAATATTTTCCGGAATACGCAAACGGGAGCGGATGAAAAATTCCTCGTAATCCGGCAATTCCAGATGTATCAAGTTCGGTAAGTCCGATTCGGGCAACTCGCCCCGGTAATAGCAAATCTGCAAACCGTCTATGGTGGGATGGCCGCAAGACACTCGATTGGCCTGCTTTGCCACGTTTAACGCCTGGAGCGGATCGATAAAATAGGTATCGAAATGCACATAGTCCGGCACGCGATATTGATTGCGGTACTGCATCACTTCGTCAATGACATCGCGAGGCATGTCGTTGAAATGTACGGCGCCGTCTTGAGAAATGGCGATCAGTTGCGGTATCGGTAATGAGTTGTGCGAAAAAAACTCGACAAACTTGTCGGCGGGAACCTGAATAAAATTCGGCAATACAATATCGGTCAACAGCCCGTCGTAATAGCAATATTGCCGGCGCACACTGCCGGATTCATCGACGATGCTCTGTTGCTTGGACGCCTCCGCGTAGGCGTCTTCTATATTTAGAAAAAATATGTCCTTAACCGCCGAATTCATCGTGCATTCCAGCGCAATCAAATGAAGTTGATGTGTTCCGGCGGATTCTTCAAATCCCACAAAAACTTGTTCACATAATCCTGCCGGCAGCCGATGGCGCAGTCTTTATGCACATCCACCGACTCTGCCACGTCTCTATGTACCTGCCAGTAGCGTTCGCTGGTGGCAACCAAGTCGTAAAAGGAATCGGTGTGCAAATCGCCTATGTAAAAACGCTCTTTGTTAAAGAACGGTCCGCAAGGATAGATTTTGCCGTTGCCGGAAATCTGCAATAAAAACGGTGTGCCGAAACATTGGTCGTATTTGCGGTAGCCGTCCTTATAAAGATTGGTTTCGCCGGCGGCGTTGATTTTGTTCCATTTGGCCTGGACCACATAGCTGTCCGTACTCAGAGCTTCAGCTTGTTTCAGGACATCGCCGATTTTTAAGTAGGCGTCGTAATCGATGCCGATTTCCTTGTATTCGGAATCCGAACAATGCTTGATCACGAAATAATCCACACCCAATTCGGCGCCCAGTTTGGCTTCCGCCAGCACTTCGTCGAAGCATTCCGGGATTAACACCATCTGCAAGCCCAGTGTACATTTATAGTTGTTGGCTTTTTTGATCTTCACCAGTTCGCGAATCTTGTCGATCAACAAGTGAAAATTGACTTCCTTGGATTGATGCACTCGCCTGAAGCCTTCCGGGGTACCGGCGGATAGATTAAAGCGGATGTAACTCATGTTTTTCAGTAAGTCGTGGGCGCGATCCATATCCAGCAGTAAACCGTTGGTGGCCATTGCGGTATCGATGCCTAACTCACCAGCCAGCACGGTGGCGTCGTACAGTGTTGGGTTCAGTGTCGGTTCGCCGTCGCCGATGAACCCCAAGGAACGGACGCCCAATTTGCCGCAGTCGCGCACAAAGTTCAGCAACGCATCCCGGCCTATCATGGTGCCCTTGGTCATGTTCTGTACCACAGCATAGCAATACAGACAGGCGGTATTGCAAAACTTGGTCAGCCCCATATCGATATGCACCGGCGCAAAGCGCTGGCCATTTTGCCAAGCCTGCACTCTGTCCAAATGGTGGATCATTTTGTGGCCGTCGAAACGGAAGCGTTCTCGCTGAGTGCGAAAACTGGGGCCGGTAAATTGGTTGGGGACATGCTGTTCATGTTCATTGCCCGCTTCCAGGCGAATGATACCCTCCTGGTCGTCGTGCGAAATACTCTGCAATTTTTGTCCGGGCAATTTCGCCAGCTGGCTGGTGTCGATCACCTGGTATTCGTTCGACAAAGCGCTGCGATCCACAATATTATTGGAGGTGCGCAGTTTATGCCCGGGCTGGCTGAACATAGGCACATTGTCGGGTATATCGGTCACGGCGCTGTTGCCGAAACGATTGGTTTGTTCAATTTTTGCCATGGTTTGATGCTCTTTTTCGTTAAAACGGGCCGACGAAGCTGCGGTCGGGTTGATCTTTGGGCAAATCGGACTGTAAAGCGCCGATTACCGAGGCTGTTAATTCTGATCGACCTACCATGTCCAACACGGCACTGGCGATCTGCTCGGCGCCCGGATAATAGTGGTTGGCTACAAAATGCGAGGTCGGCACCGGGTGGTTGGGATAAGCAATCAAGCGCGGCGCTTGTTGCAAACCGTGCCCATGGGCCAACACCAGTTTAGATAACAACTGATGACCGATTGACGCCATTTCCGGCGCACAATCCGCTACTAGCAATCTGCCACCGGTTTTTGCCAGCGATCCGACAACGCTATCCACATCCAAGCTGCTGACGCAACGCATATCCAAGACTTCGGCGTCGACACCATACCTTGCCAATACCGTGGCGGCTTTCAAGGCTTCTATGCTCATGTGCGAGAATGCTGCCAAGGTAATATCGGTGCCTTGCCGCAGTAAAGCCGCGCCGGACAACTCGGCCGCCGGACGATGTTTGTCGACCTCACCTTGGACATGGTGTAACCAGCGGTGTTCGATAAACAGCACCGGATTGTTATCGGCAATCGCCTCCAGCATAAAATGGTAGGCATCGCCAGCCGTGGTCGGCATCACCACTTTCAAACCCGGCACTTGCGCAAACATGGCTTGCAGACTTTGCGAATGTTGCGGCCCCTGCCCCCAGCCGCGGCCGATGATCACGCGAATTACCAAGGGTACTTTTTGTTGGCCGTCAAACATGTAATGCCACTTGGCGGCGTTATTGATCAACTGATCGACCGACAGCAAGGCAAAATCGATACGCTGATGTACCAGCACCGGCCGCATGCCGGCCAAGGCCGCGCCGATACAAATACCGGTCATGCCGTTTTCCGCCAAAGGCATGTCCAACACCCGCTCGGCGCCATATTTTTCCCGTAAGCCCTGGGTGGTGCCAAAAATGGTTTTCGGGTCAGGCACGCCCTCACCTATCAGTAGCATTTCTGGATATTTGGCTAACGCATCGTCCAAGGCTGCGCGGATCGCCTCACCGTAGGTCATCATCCTCACATCACGCATACAAATGCTGCCTCATACTTTCGACGGTGGGCCGCGTGCCTAGCAAAGCCCACTGGAACGCTTGCTCGATTTCTTCGGCCAACCGGTTTTCCATTCGCGCTAGCTCGGCATCGTCGCTCAATTGAGTTTCAAGTAAGCTCTGCCGGGTTTGCAGTAGCGGGCAGCGCAATTTCCACTCGGCCAATTCACCGGGGCGGCGATAGCCTAAGTCGTCATCTTCGTTAGGTCCGCAGTGTTCCGGCCAGCGATGGGTATGCAATTCCAAAAACTGCGGACCTAAGCCATTTCGGGCGTTAGCAACAGCCGCACGCGCCAGTTCATAGACCTCATCAACCCGATTACCGTCGCCACTGACTGCGTGTAATCCATGGGCAGCAGCAATCGGGTAAATATCACGTTTAGGCTGGCGCTCTGCTAGCCCAGTCATTACCGAATATTGGTTGTTCTCGCAGATAAACAGCAACGGTAGCTTTTTTAATACCGCAAAATTCATCGTTTCGTGCATTACGCCTTCTTCAAAACAGCCGTCGCCGAAGAAAATCACCACCACGTTGGTCGCTTCCGGCATCCTGCCTCCCGCGACACTGGAACATCCCTGTGCGGCGCCGGATTTTTTGATCTGCTCGGCCCAAGCGTATCCAGCGGCTAATGGTACGGTACCACCAACGATGGGCGTGGAGGCGACAAAGCCGGCGTCCAGGTCAGTCAGATGCATGGAGCCGCCCCGGCCACCGCAGCAGCCTTCGGCAAAACCATACAACTCCGCCAACAAACGCGGCAAATCCCCGCCTTTGGCCAAATAGTGACCATGGCCGCGATGATTGCTGAACACTTTGTCTTGAACTGTCAAATGCGCGCAAACCCCCACTGCGATAGCTTCCTCGCCGATGCACAGGTGCGTGGGGCAACGCATTTGCTGCTCGGCATAACGCCGGGCAATCGCTTCCTCGGCGCGGCGGATACGCAGCATTTGATAATACAGGTGCTTCAAATCGGCCAATGCGGGACTCATAACTGTCATTTCAACAAGGTGGTAATGTATTTGAATAAAGCCACTGCCCGCACCGGTTCGCGGTTACAGACAATTTGCACATCCAACGCGGCGGCGGCGCTACCGGCAAACAAGGCTTGCTCCGGCGACAGTCCACCGCCCAAGCATAAACCTGCCACGGACAGGAACGCATCGCCGGCACCGATCCGATCCACCACTTTGGACGACAAAGCGGGAATCTTGTATGCCGTTTTAGCGTGATCGAGCATTAACGCACCTTTAGTACCACGGGTAATGGCGATATGGTTGGCGCTTAATTTGTCGGCCAACTGGCCGGCCAATTCCTCGATGGCACCAACTCTATCGTGGCTTGCCAGTCGTAATTCCGGTTCGTTTAACGACAAGAAATCCGCGTTCGGATAACGCGTGATTAAGTGATAACCCCGATTGCCACTATTGACCTGCGCGTTCACCGCCAAATATTTAGCGCCTTTGGACAAGGCCGCGACCATTTGATTGGAGATGAAGCCATTACCAAAATCCGGCACGATCACCACATCGTAATCGCGCAAATGCTTTTCCAGCCAAGCCACGATCTTGCGATTGGTTTCCTCCGGCAAGGGCGCATCGTTATAAAAATACACTTCAAATAACTTAGCGATGTCGGCATCGACATAACGTCGCTTCACGATCGTCGGCCGATCCTGACTGAAGAAGAACACCGGATCAATCGCTGGGTTGAGATTGGTACGAATGAAGTCTTCGTGACTTTTGGTGGCGCCCAAACCCGACAGCAAAGTGACGTTGTGGGCAAATTCGGCAACATGATTGGCGACCGCGATAGCACCGCCGGCAAAGCGTTCGTAGTCGTTGTATTTCACCGAAAACACATTGCCCTTGCCAGTCTGCCCCAGGGGCGAGGTGTAATGGTATTCGTCGACTATCGCTTCGCCCACCACCAATACGTTCAATCCGCTCAATGCCTTGAGTTTATCGATAATCTCGTTGGCGCCGACCGTTTCCTTGAATTGATCCAGGTACGCGGAAATTTCCGGCGAAAACACTTCGAAGTATTCGTTAAGCAACCGCGTAGAACTGGACGTGAGTTCGTCGGTAAAGTAAATCTTGCCGCCGTGCCGTTCCACGGCGTCTTTTTCGTGCTGGATATTGCCGGTCAGATCGTCGCTGGTACTTTTGTAATCGCTACCCTTCACATATAAATCAGGCTTCACCTGATCCAATACTTCCACGGCGGTAATCGCATGGTTGATCGCCACACTATCGACGCAAGCCAGTGCCGCTATGTTTTCAGCACGCAAATATTGGTTGAACACCGGCCGCCCAGGGCCTTTATTGACGTATTCGTCGGCAGTAACACTAACCAGCAAGGCATCAGCCTGCCGCGCGCCACTTTGCAGGTGGCGAATATGGCCGATATGCAATAAATCGAAGGTGCCGTGACATAAAGCCACCGTTTTGCCTTGGCCTTTCAACTCGGCGGCACGTTTTGCCAGTTGTTCGATGGAGACAATTTTTTCCGTGGACATGAGCTTATTTCCTGAGCAGATGATCGGTAATATGGTGCAACACGAAGAGATGCCCCAACTCGACCATGCCGTAATGACTGCTGTCCAGCCAGCAATTCCAGCGCCCCAGTTTACGGAGCGGATTGTCGGACTTAAAGCCACTTAGCGTCATGACCGGCAAGCCTTTGGCGTTGGCAGCTTGTACCGCGTTGACGATATTCAAGGATTGCCCGGAACTGCTAATCGCGATCAATAAATCGTCTGGATTGGCAAACGCGGTAATTTGTTTGGCGAAGGCCTGCTCGTAACCGAAGTCGTTGGTAAAGCAAGTCAAGGGTGCCGCTTCGTGCAAGGTCAGGGCGCACAAGCCGCCGACATTCCGTAAGTCGGTAATCACATGACTGGCAATCGCGGCGCTGCCGCCGTTGCCCAACACCATGATCTTGGCCTGCTGCTCGCGCACTCTGGCAAATTCGGCAAGCAATTGCTGAATCACCGATTCGCCGTCCAGGGTTTGGCCCTGCGCGTCGGTAAATACGCTGCTGTTCAGCAAAGTCGCAAAATCCGCTGCCGCTTGTCCGATAGCCATGGGCTTCTCCCTATTTGTCCAGGTACTTAAACCAGCCCGCAGTAGCGTCAGCGATAGAAGCCGAAGTCCACAGCGGGGCGTTTTGCCAGTAATCAATGTGCGCCAGCATATTGGCCACACCCTGCTCGAATCTAACTTGGGGTTGCCAGCCAAGTTTTGTCTTGATCTTACGGGTATCGGCAAAGGTGCAATCGGGCTCGCCGGGCCGCTTGGGAATGTATTCGATCGCACCGCCCAATAGTCCCACCAGTTGATTGACACTGTAGGTGCCGCCGCTACCGACATTCATGATCTCGCCGCAAAGCGCCGATTCCGCTGCGGCGATAAAGGCTTTGGCCACATCGGTGACATAGGTAAAGTCGCGGGTCTGGGTGCCGTCGCCAACCACGGTAAAGGGTTTACCGTTAATCTTTTGCGCCAGAAACACCCCGAACACCGCGCCATAAGCGCCAGTGGTGCGGGCATGCGGGCCGTAGACGTTGAATAAGCGCAGCGACACAGCAGGCAAGTCGTAGAGTTGTGCCCAGTGCATCACTAGTTCTTCACCCAGATATTTGGTCAACGCGTAAGGATACTGTGGCTGAACGGGTGCGGATTCCGGCGTGGGAAACTGATCTGGGATGCCGTAGCAGGATGACGACGCCGCGTAGACAAATCGCTTGATACCCGCAGCACGGGCCGCTTCCAATACATTGAATGTACCGCTGACATTGGTCTCGTAATACGCGCGCGGCTGCTCGATGGACGGTACGATGTCGGCTAGACCGGCCAAGTGAAAAACCCAGTCAATACCTGCGAACAAAGGTGCGATGGTTTCGGCGTCGCGAATATCGGCCTGATGAAACTCAAAACGCTCCTGGCCGAGCAAATCGGCAATCGTTTCTTTACGGCCGCCAACCAGACTATCGATCACGCTGACCTGATGGCCTTGTTGCCATAACTCCCGGCTCAAATGACTGCCGATGAATCCCGCACCGCCGGTAACCAATACTTTCATGCGTTCGTCCTAGATAAAGTTGATATGGGCCGGCTGGTTGGCCGTGAGTTTGTCCAAATATTGATTAACCGATTCCATCCGGCAATTTTTGCGGCATTGGCTAATATCCAAGTCCTGGGTGATGTACTGCCAGTTCTGCCGGCGTTTCTCGCCTTCCCAGATGGATTGGAAAGACTGCTGATGGATATTGCCGTAAGCAAAGCGTTGATCGGTCAAATACGCGCTGCACCCGTAGACTTCGCCGTCAGCCATGATGTAGCCCCAAAAATACGGGGTGGCGTGGCAGGTTTTATAGCGTTGGGTTTCCGATTGGCTGTAGTTTTTCATGGTCTGTTCGCGGAACACCACGTTAAAACCATCGCCATTGAATTGGGCCAGTTCCTCGGCCATCCCCAGCAGATTGTCATAACGCAGGCTTTCGTAGCGGCGGGTTTCGCTGAATAGATGTTGGGAGTAAGGTTTGACGACCAGATAATCCAAACCGATTTCTCGGCAGATTTTTGCCAGCGTGGTTACTTCGTGCTGATTTTCCGGCAACAATAGAATTTGCGCACCCAGCGTGCAGGACAATTGCAGGGCTTTTTTATGTTCGACTGCTCGACGCAGATTGTTCAACACCAGATCAAAATCGGACGCCTTGGTTTGATGGATAGCCGCATAACTTTCGGCGCTGCCGGCATTCAGCGATACTTTGATCCAGGACACCAGCGGCAGGGATTGCTCGATAAAACGCTGATTCATCAACGTGCCGTTGGTGGTAAAAGATACGTCGATACCGGCGTCAAAAGTCCATTTAACGATTTCGTTAATTTCCTTGTGCAACATCGGCTCACCTTCGCCGGCGTACATGATGCTTTTTACCCCGAGTCTGCCCATCTCCGCCAAACGCTCCGCCAGAATTTTGACATCCAGACGCTGGGCTTTATATCCGATGTAATCGACAGCACAGAAGGTGCAACGATGGTTGCAGGCCCCTACCGGGGAGACTTCCATGTAGATGGGATATACGGCTTTCGCGAGCTGCCAATCATGCTTGCCGTCCAACCACTGCGCCACCCGCTGTGGGTGATACACCAGTTTATGGCTGTCTATACCGTATTTGTCTGCCATTTTTTTGTCGCTTAATCCGCTTTATGAGTGAAAAACCGCCTTTAACCAAGACTCAGCGATTTTTATGCCATTATCTGTCCGAGATAACGTACCGCTTGGAATTGTTATAACGGTTTCACAAAGCTTAGCATTAAACGATTAGTTTCAAGCCCGGCGGCAGCGCTTCGCCGAAGACTTGCTTTTCCTGCTGCTCATCAAGTTGTCTGAATTCGGTAACCATGTCTATCCAGGAAGATGGGGATTTAGTTTGTTTGAGCTTGTCGATCACCTTCGTGCGCAGCTGATCGTCGATGTCCCTGGCCCGATCGTCGCAGCGCCTGGCCAGCAAGGTGGCGGCAAAGCCGGCCTGGGTTAGCTTTTTCCAGTCAGCTTTCAGTAGCTGTTGCAGCCAACTCTCTACCGTGGCGGCTGGAATAACCTGATGATTGCTGCCGTGAAATAAAATCCGTCCGCCGATACGGCCGACCGCCCACCAACTTTGCTCGGGTTCCCCGGCTTTTTCCAGACGCTTTAGCAGCCATTCGCCCAGTTGAATTTTATCGGTAATTGTCAGTCTTTCCAGCGCCGCCGCCAAACGCACCATATCTTCGTAACCGCGTGTCGCCAGTTGCTTAGAGACGCCGGGCTGGCGCGCGGCAGCCGGGTTGATGTATTTAGCGATGTCGTTAAAGATGCGTTGCTGGGCATCCGCACTCAAGCCGCCGGCAACGCGCCGCCATAAGGTCCACCATTCGGCCCAGTTTTGCTTTTCGTTGACGAATTGCAAGCCTTCCGCATATAGCTTCCAAAGCTGCTCTACCCGCCAATCGTCAAGCGGGTAGCCAAAACCTGGCCGCAGGCAAAAGCCGGCCAGACTTAACCAGAGGCGTTCGTGCTGTTCGCTCCGCCGCCGATATTTACTGCCTCCCAATAAGGCCGTAAACAACTCGCGCAGCAACGGGGTTTGCCAGTCGCCGCGCGGTGCAGCGAGAATTTTTTCCAACTCAGCACGCAGGGTTTTGACCGCCTGCGGATCGACTTGTTTGGATTTGGCGCCGAATACGGCCTGAATTTTTTCCAGCGCTTGCGGTAATTGACCAGGCAGTTCGGCGTTGGCGATAATTTGGGCCTTTTTACGAATCTGAAACTCTACGTCCCATCGCTGGCTGGAATCGTCCACCGCCACGCACTGTATTTGCAAGGTACCGACTTCCGTATAAGTTGCCAGTAATTGCACCGCCACTTCGGTTTTTTGTTGGCCTTCGAATGCCACCGCTAGGGGAGGCAAGCTATGAAAACGTTCGTCATCGAGTTCGACAATGTCGCCTGGCTGATAAGTACTGTCTCCGCTACTGGACAACAAATGAAAACGTACCGGTTGCCCAACCCTAAGAGCGAATTGCCGATCGTTCAACAGAATCTCATGACCTTCCTCGCTTCCTTTCGGCAGGATACAAACGCCATGCCCGCCAAGCTTCCCATCACCACTTTTGACCACGGCATCAACCAGCAGAAAATAACTACGGGCGGCGCCACCGCCGATTTTCAACTTCTTGTCTCGGCGGGCAACCGCATAACTGACCGCGCCGTAAGCCACCGCCAATTCCGGATGGCTATTGTCCAGCAATAACGGCGGCTGCCCGCCGCGCCAACTGGCTAATAAATTGATTAAGCGTTGCACCATGGCCGAACTGCGAAACACGCCGCCGTTCAGTAATAAGGCGTCGGGGACTATTTGATGCTCTGTGCCCGTTCCACTCAACGCCATTTGCGCAGCCTGGGCATGCATTTGCAAAAAGGCGGCAATATGCTTACTGATAGCCGGCTCCGCCGCATAGGGCAAGCCAAACTCCACTACGCCGCTACGCTTCCTATCCGGCAGGTCTTGCAAGCCGGACATAGGTAAAAAGCCATCCAATGCAATTTGCTTAACCTCTTCTTTGCTCAGCGACGTACTTTTTGTGCCGCCAATCAACCTGGAGCCGCCACCCAACAAGGTTATGGCAACCTGCTCGGGCGCGTCGTCGGCTAATAGCTGTTCCTTGGCGACCCGACATTGCTCCAGCAATTGCGATAAATCGGCTGTCGAGAGTTTTTTATCGCCGGTTCGCAAGCGGCTTTCCGCTAGATGCGCCAGAGCCAGGTCAATATTGTCGCCCCCCAACATCAGGTGGTCGCCGACACCTATGCGCGTCAGCTTAGGCTCGTCAGCCCCCTGCTCAATCTTGATCAAGGTCAAATCGGTAGTACCACCACCGACATCGCAAACCAGCAATAACCGGCTATCGGCCAGACTGGATTTGATGGTACCGGCATGCCGGCGCAGCCAGTCGTAACAAACCGCTTGCGGCTCCTCCAACAACCTGACAGCACTCAAGCCAGCCATTTTGGCCGCCTCCAATGTTAAGGAGCGCGCGGACTCGTCAAAGGACGCTGGCACCGTAATCACCACTTCCTGAAGCGCAAGTGGTGCTTTGGGAAAACGGTGCTCCCAAACGGCGCAGACATGTCGCAAATAACTAGCACTGGCTTCCAGCGGCGAGACTTTAAATACCGATTCGTCACTGCCCCAGGGCAAAATGGCCGCACTGTGATCGACCGAGGTGTGCGACAACCAGCTTTTAGCGCTGGTAACCAATCGACCTTGCGACTTTGCACCCAGCGAGCGCGCCGCTTCACCAAGCACAGCGCCTTTTTCCTGAGTCAAAAATCCGGCTTCTTCCGTTATTTCGCCTGGCGCGGGATGGTATCGCACCGACGGCAATAGTGGCTTGGCGCTCACTTCGCCTGGCGCGATCAACTGAGGAATTTCGAACAAGTGAATAGCTTTAGCAGGGTCGCCTATATCGGAGTACGCGACCACGGTATGGGTAGTACCTAGATCGATTCCGACCGAATAAGTAGCAGTGTAGTTTTTCAAAAGGACTTAGTATGTTTATTCTAATTATTTAGGGCTGCCTGACAAGTATTCAAGCAGACGCGCGCGAGCGCCTATTTTAGTCGGCTTTCTGATCGAACACTCTCGTTTTTCTAGATAGCACTATCCAAACCGTGGTTGCCAGGTGAAATAGATTTCCACAAAGAACAATCTTTCGATGTGTTTCGAATAAAATGCTTGCGCGCCTAATGTTTGCGATGTTACTTTCCGCCTACGGCGACCATCAGTGCATTGCATTACTGAATGCGCCCACCGAGAACAAGATCTAGCGCTGTAAAGTAGTCGAGTCTGAATCAAGACTAGGCACCGCAGCAATTATTAACCAACTTGAACGAGTTAAATTCATGCTTATTAAACCTTCCGCATTAGCCGGCGTCGTGTTGCTGGCCGCCAGCCAATCAACAGAGGCAGTCGTCATCAATTTCGACTACACCTACGATGGCGGATTTTTCTCCGGCAGCAACGCAAGTAGACGAGACATCCTGGATGCCGCAGGCGGGTTTTTGGGAGGTATCTTAACCGACAGCTTGACTGCGATTACATCCGGCGGCATCAATAATTTCAGCGCGGTATTTCAACGTCCTGATACCGGCGCCAGCACCACCCTTAGCAATTTCAGCGTGGCAGCCGACACACTCACGGTGTTTGTGGGTGGACAGACCATGGGCGCCGGCAACCTGGGCTATGGCGGCTATGGCGGTTACAGCGTCAGCGGCACCCAAGATTTTTTGACCAATGCAGCACAACGTGGACAGTCAAATACGACCGGCCCGTCAGCAACTGATTTTGCGCCATGGGGTGGTCAATTGACCTTCAGCAGTTCGGCAAACTGGTATTTCGACCCGGATCTTTCTACCTCCGAGACATTTAGCGGTAATGATTTTTATTCGGTGGCACTGCATGAGTTGGGCCACTTATTGGGCCTAGGCAGTTCGGACTCGTGGGATAATCAAGCCTCAGGCTCCGGCTTTACCGGTGCTAATGCGGTAGCGGCTTATGGCGGCAATGTACCACTGGAGGGCGATAAGGTTCATTGGTTAGAGGGCACCAAAAGCACGGTAAACGGGATTGAGCAAGAAGCCGCCATGGACCCTACTTTGCGCGTCGGCACGCGCAAAGTATTTACGCAACTCGACCTCGCCGCGCTGAAAGATGTGGGCTGGCAAGTTTCGGTAACCGCTGTGCCGGTTCCTTCCGCCGTTTGGCTATTTGGCTCTGCTTTATTGGGTTTTATTGCCAGCAAACGTAAGCAGCATTTGAATTTCTAGCCAATTCATCACTGTCGCGCCGGACACGCCAATTGGCTAATAAAACCGGCGCGATAAAGCGATTAAAACTTATTGACTGACACCTGATAAAAACGGCACAAAACTTACCCGCTCTATTACTTCATCCTCAAAGCCCTGCTCGGTGCGGGTTACCCGATGTAATTCCTGCATCCCTTCCAGCCCGACCGGAATCACCATTACACCGCCCACAGCCATTTGCTCAAGTAAGGCTTCCGGAATTTCCGCCGGTGCGGCGGCAGCTAATATCCCATCATATGGCGCGTGCTCCGGCCAGCCCCAGCCACCATCGCTATGCTTAAAACCCACAGTCTTGATACCCAACTCCCATAGGGTATCCCGGGCTTTTTTCATCAACGGCGCAATCCGTTCCACCGAATAAACTTGCGCTACCAGCTTCGACAATATTGCGGTTTGGTAGCCGCAACCCGTACCAATTTCCAGTACTTTGAGCAGCGGACCTTTCTCCAATAGCAATTCCGTCATTTTGGCAACGATATACGGCTGCGATATAGTTTGATTGTGGCCGATAGGTAAGGCAGTATCCTCATAAGCGCGACTCTCCAAAGCTTCGTCGACAAAAATATGCCTAGGTGTGTCAGACATTACCGCCAGGACTTTACTGTTATAGATGCCTTGCTCGCGCAGCCTAGAAATCATCCGTTCCCTGGTCCGCCGAGAAGTCATGCCTATACCCTGGATGCGTCTACTCATACGAGCGCCTCCATTGCCAGCCATTCGCTCAATCCCTCCAATCGTTCATATCGCGTTAAATCCAACTGTAACGGCGTTACGGACACGTATCCGTTTCTTATCGCATCAAAATCAGTACCTGGCCCCGCGTCTTGTTCGCTGCCGGGCGGTCCCACCCAGTAAATAACCTGCCCCCGCGGATCATGGGAACGTATTACTGGTTCCGCTTTGTGCCGCTGCCCGAGTCGGGTAGATTGATAACCTTTTAATTCAGCAATCGGTAAATCAGGCACGTTGACGTTTAACAAAGTGTCTTCCGGCAAGGGATGAGCGAGGATTTTTTGCATTATTGTCACAGCCACATGTGCCGCCGTATCGAAATGTTTAGGGTCGCTGGATGCTAAAGAGATAGCCACCGCAGGCAGCCCAAGAAAACGCCCTTCGGTAGCCGCAGCCACGGTGCCCGAATAAAGCACATCGTCGCCAAGATTGGCGCCATGATTGATACCGGCGAATACCATATCCGGTTCGTTCGCTAATAGTCCTGTAATCGCCAGATGAACGCAATCCGTCGGCGTACCATCCACCCTGACAAAACCGTTTTCACATTGAGTGGCGCGCAAAGGCATATCCAGGGTTAAAGAATTGCTTGCGGCACTCCGGTTTTTATCTGGCGCCACTACTGATACGTTGGCGTGTTGACGCAGAGCTTCGGCCAATGTGTTGATGCCTTGCGCTAAATAACCGTCGTCGTTGCTGATTAGTATGTGCATACTGCCGTAAAACGCTTTAAAATTCCCGCATAGTAGCAAAAAAAGCGCAAAACCAGCAGCTTACGTGACAAAAAAAACCACTTCCGCAGACGATGTCCTCTTGTTTCGAAACTCGATCGGCAAAGTCCAAACCATAGACACCAATACCGTTATTCTTAAGCCTGATAAGAAACCGCGGCCAATGCCTTCATTTAAGCCGCTCGAGCAGGTTGATCCGTTACAAAAAGATGTTGAGGGTAGCTTGGAGACCCTGTTCCAAGAAGACAAGATCGCCTTCCTGGTGCCAGGCATGCAAAAAAGCGTCATCAAAAAGCTTCGTAAGGGGTATTACGGTCTGGATGCCGACATCGATCTACATGGCTTAAGCAGCCGCGATGCACAACAGCAATTATTGCGCTTTTTACACTATTGCGTTGAAGACGGTTATCGCTGCGTACACATCATACACGGCAAGGGGTACAACTCTACGGACAATCAGCCAGTCTTAAAAAATGATATTAATCTCTGGCTACGCCAACATAAAGATGTCCTGGCGTTTTGCTCCGCTCCCCCCAAGGCTGGCGGTACAGGTGCATTGTTCGTACTGTTACGCTTATCAGAAAAATTTGTGACATCCGAAGACGAGCCTCAATAACGCCCGTTTAGGCTACTCCAAAATCTCCCGCCTCTACCCAAACAAACGCAACTCCGTTCGCTATATTTTGCTTTGCCTTGACTTGTCCGGCTTGTTGCTCTAGTTTTTCAGCATTGCTGCTCCTTATCATGAAAATAATAACGAAACCAACGCCATGACCACAAATCAACACCAGCGACCTCTCCAAACCACAGGAGAAATTGGCGTTTCTACGCAAAGCACTATCGAAGCGGGGATTTTCAACAATGAGCCTTAACATTGGGATCGTGGGTTTAGGCAGAATTGGTCGCGGGGTATTAAGAGGAAATTTCGCACAAGAAAAAGGCGGCAGATTCGATATACGTGTAGTCTGTGACGTAATGGCTATCGATCACGTTGCTTACCTGTTAGCAAACGATAGCACCTATGGCCGCCCCCCATTTAATGTAGATTGCGATGGCGACGATTTAATCATAGACGGCAAAAGAGTTCGCTATCAGAAGGTAGACCGGCGCCGTAGTTCGCCCGAGGACGGCAGCTGGGAAGTATTGCGCCAATTTGATCTCGATGTATTATTTGACGCCACGGGCACCGCCACAATCCATGATTTCCGCTCATTGATAACGCAGGAAGTCGCTAAAAAAATCCTTTGCACTTGGAATGTCAGCGGTTGCGATATCAGTGTGGTATTCGGAGTAAATCATTCGGCGTACGATCCATTACACCATGACGTCATCTCGGCCAGTACCTGCACGGGTAACGCTCTGGTTCCTATCTGTCATGTACTTGATAAGCACATTGGCATCAATTTCGCCCGAGCCATCACTATCCATCCGCAACTTTCAGATCAACGTGTATTGGATGGTTATCACGCATCATCCCAACTTGGCCGCGGGTGCGCGTCTTCCATTATCCCAACCAGCACGAACGTAGGTAAATCCACGACATTGGTATTACCAAGACTGGAAGGCAAATTGGACGCTATGTCCTACAGAGTGCCAACTGCAATTGTCTCAGTTATTGATTTAACAGCCACTCTTTCTAGGAAAACGTCACTAGAAGAATGTGTAGAACTGTTTGAAGACTACGCCAACAAACAATTAGCAGGAATTATTCATTGTGACTATGGCGCATGGGGCCATCAAAAGGCTAGCATCGACTATATGGAAACCCAATATTCCGCAATATTGTTGATGCATCATCTGACTGTCAGCCAAGGCCACCATCTCGGCCTATCTTTAATGCACGACAATGAGCACGCATACTGCTGCCGAGTATTAGACGTATTGGGCATTTTATAAAACTAGTGCCAGCAAGCTTACCGAACACTCAATGAAACCCGATCACATTCTGGCAGAATGAACCGAATAACAAGCTTCTCAGCGGCCTCTTCACCGGATGCAACAGTTTTGATTCTGGGCAGCATCCCTGGAAAAGCATCACTGGAGGCTAATCGATATTACGCGCATCCACAGAATCAATTTTGGCCTATCATAACCGAACTTCTGGAACTCAATCCTAGTAGCTCATACTTAGCGAGAATAGAATCAATAAAATTAGCCGGCATTGCACTATGGGATGTAGTTAAGTCATGCCATCGGCACAACAGCAGTCTCGATTCAAAAATAGACAAAAACAGTATTGTTACGAATGATTTTCCAGGATTTTTCCTAAACCACCCCTATATTACGCATATATTCTTTAATGGCTTAACTGCAGAAAAAACCTTTCAAAAGCATGTTCAACCTTATATATGCACAGATCGGTTTACGTACCACCGATTACCCTCTACAAGCCCGGCGCATGCAGCGATGGCTTTTCAACAAAAGCTGGACAGTTGGCGCATATTAACAACAGCAATAGCAGAAGCCACTTACAGCAAAACAATAGAGACTTCAAAAACAAACCAAACAAGCAGACCAAGAAATATATTCTAGGAATATAAATTAACGCTGAACATTACACAAACAAAAACGGCAGAGAAGCCGTCTAGCTAATCTGCCGCTACACGCCCAATATTAAGGCATTTATTCTTCAGTTTGTACAGGCTCTGGCCTATCTACCAACTCGACGTAAGCCATAGGTGCGTCATCACCAGGCCGAAATCCGCACTTTATAATCCTCAAATACCCACCGTTTCTGGATTGATACCTTGGACCAAGCTCGTTAAATAATTTCGTCACAACATCTCTATCACGCAACTTAGAGAACGCCTGACGACGTTTCGCGACTGAGTCGTTTTTAGATAATGTAATCAAAGGCTCGGCGATCACGCGCAACTCTTTTGCTTTTGGTAACGTAGTCTTGATTAACTCGTGTCTAAACAAAGAGCAAGCCATGTTGCTAAATAGCGCTTTTCTGTGGCTACTATTTTTATTTAACTGTCTTCCAGATTTACGGTGTCTCATTTTTCAAATGCCTTATATTCAAATTCCAGCTTGCGATTGATCAGCCAGATTTTCAGGTGGCCAGTTTTCCAAGCGCATACCCAATGACAGACCTTTAATTGCAAGAATATCTTTAATTTCCGTTAACGACTTCTTACCCAGATTAGGTGTCCTCAACAACTCCACTTCGGTCCGCTGAATCAGATCGCCGATATAGAAAATGTTTTCCGCCTTTAGGCAGTTGGCAGAACGAACCGTCAACTCCAAATCATCTACAGGACGTAGCAGGACTGGATCGAACGACTCTTCCTCAATTGCTACCTCCTCATGTATCTGTTCGTTAACTTTTTCAAAATCTACGAACACAGATAACTGGTCATGAAGAATAGAAGCGGCTAATTTGATCGCCTGCTCAGGATCAACCGTACCATTTGTCTCCAATTCTATAACGAGCCTATCCAGATTAGTGCGTTGTTCGACACGAGTGCTTTCTACATGATAAGCGACCTTTACTATAGGACTAAACGCCGCATCAACCATTAACACACCGACCGGGGCGTCGTCATTCATCTCTTTCCTCAGACTGGCAGGAACATAACCCCGACCTCTCTCGACCTTAATCTTGATGTTGAGTGAGCAGTCTTGATTGTTGATGTTTGCGATTATCAGATCCGGGTTTACTAACTCCACATTATGGGGTAGTTCAATATCCCGAGCAGTTACGACACCAACACCCGATTTAGCCAGCGTGAGAGTCACTTCATCCTTAGAATGAACGACGACAGCAAGTTTCTTAAGGTTCAGTATTATGTCTATGACATCTTCTTGAACACCTTCTATCGTGGTGAATTCATGCAACACACCTTCGATAGAAATTTCTGTAACCGCGCAACCTGGAATTGAAGACAGCATGACCCGCCTCAAAGCATTGCCTAAAGAATGCCCGAAGCCGCGCTCCAGAGGCTCGATAACGATTCTCGAGTGGTTGGCCGATTCGTTAATCACCTCGACAAGTCTAGGCTTAAGTAGGCCAACAATAGAACTCTGCATAATTTAAATCCTGGACTTATTTATTACTTAGAATAAAGCTCAACAACCAGCTGCTCGTTGATGTCAGAGCCTAAATCCACGCGATCAGGCACAGACTTGAATGTTCCACTCATCTCTTTGGAATTAACTTCTACCCAAACTGGAAAGCCATACTGCTCGGCAACAACCAGCGAGTCTTTAATACGTTGTTGGCTCTTAGCTTTTTCTCTAACCTTAATTACATCGCCGGCAGCGACTTGGTATGAAGGTATATTAATTAACCTATCGTTTACCAAAATCGCTTTGTGAGATACCAACTGCCTTGCTTCCGCTCGGGTAGCAGCGTACCCCATACGGTAAACGACGTTGTCCAATCGAGACTCTAAAAAATCAAGCAAATTTTGACCAGTAGCGCCTTTTTGTAGGTCAGCAGCTTTGTAATAGTTCCGGAATTGCTTTTCCAAAACCCCGTATATGCGGCGCAAGCGCTGTTTGGCGCGGAGCTGCATAGCATAATCAGAATTCCTTGTACGCTTAGCGCCATGTTGACCAGGTCTTTGTTCTAATTTACATTTGCTTTCCAGAGATTTACCTCTGCTTTTCAAAAATAAATCAGTACCTTCCCTACGACTCAGCTTGCAAGCAGGACCAAGATATCTTGCCATTAAATTTACTCCACTATCCTAAACACGACGTTTTTTGGGTGGACGGCAACCATTATGAGGTATGGGAGTAACGTCCACGATATTTGAAATTTTGAACCCCATACTGTTCAAAGAGCGAACAGCAGATTCCCTACCAGGGCCGGGGCCCTTAATCATAACATCCAGATTTTTCATACCGTATTCCTGAGCTACCGCTCCTGCTTTCTCAGCAGCCACCTGCGCTGCGAAAGGTGTGCTTTTGCGTGAGCCACGGAAACCGGATCCACCAGATGTAGCCCAAGATAACGCGTTACCTTTTCTGTCTGTAATAGTAACGATTGTATTGTTAAAGGAAGCGTGGACATGAACGATACCGTCCGCTACTTCTTTCTTAATACGCTTTTTAACTCGATTCTGGGTTGCCATCAAAAATGCCTATCTAGATGTATTTATTTAGTAACTGACTTGCGCGGACCTTTACGAGTCCGAGCATTTGTTCTGGTTCTTTGTCCTCTCAATGGCAAACCACGGCGATGCCTGATACCACGATAACAACCCAGATCCATTAATCTTTTAATATTCATTGAGACTTCTCTGCGAAGATCACCTTCTACAGTCATCGCAGAAATAACCTTACGTATAGATTCAACTTGATCCTCAGAAAGGTCTCGAATCTTGACGGTTGGCTGAACCCCAACTTCATCGCAGATATTTCTAGCAGTTTGTCTGCCAATTCCATAGATAGCAGTCAACGCTATCTCCGCATGCTTATGGTCAGCCACGTTTATACCGGCAATACGAGCCATTCAGATACTCCAAAAACAGTACTATAAGGTTAAACAGGGGATTATATCACCCTGCAAAATAAATCACAAAAACAAGTTAGCCTTGACGCTGTTTGTGTCTGCCATCTTTACAGATAACTCGCACAACGCCGTTTCTTTTAATTACTTTACAACTTTTGCATATGGCTTTTATTGAAGCTCGTACTTTCACGGCAAACTCCTGGAAATTTTAAGATTTTTTCAAATTGGCTTTTTTCATCAAGCCTTCGTATTGCTGCGACATTAAATGCGTCTGCATTTGCGAAATAAAGTCCATCACAACAACCACAATGATAAGCAAAGAGGTGCCACCAAAAGAAAAGGGCACATTCCAATAGACGATCAGAAACTCAGGCAACAAACATATCAATGTGATGTAAACAGCACCTATCAAAGTGAGCCGCGTCATTACCTTATCGATATAACTGGTAGTGTGAGCCCCCGGCCTAATTCCAGGCAAATAAGCACCTGATTTCTTAAGGTTTTCCGCGGTTTCCTTTGAATTGAAAACCAGAGCGGTATAAAAGAAACAAAAGAACACAATAGCCAACGCATAGCATAGAACGTACACAGGCTGACCGGGAGAAAGCACCGACGAAATATCCTGAAGCCAAGAAAAGCCATCAACATTCCCGAACCATCCTGCTATTGTCGCGGGAAATAAAATAATGCTTGATGCAAAAATGGGCGGTATAACGCCTGCCATATTCAACTTAAGCGGCAAAAAGGAACTTTGCCCTGAATAGACCTTGTTGCCTTGCTGCCTTTTTGGATAATTAATGGTTATCCGTCTTTGCCCTCTTTCAACAAAAACAACAACACCCGTTACAACTATCGACAAAGCGAACAACACAACAATAAACGCCCCATTCATTTCACCAGTACGCGCGAGCTCTAGGGTTCCGCCAATTGCGGAAGGCAATCCAGATACGATACCGGCAAATATAATTAGCGATATACCATTGCCTATCCCCCTTTCCGTAACCTGCTCCCCAAGCCACATTAAGAATATCGTACCGGTGACTAAAGTAATAGTTGTTATAAGAACGAAACTGATACCAGGCTGGATAACAACAGCTAGACCACCCGCAGTTTGGTTTTGCAAGGCTACCGAGATGCCTATCGATTGAAACATCGCCAAAACGACGGTGCCATAGCGAGTGTACTGAGAAATTTTTCTACGCCCGGACTCACCTTCTTTTTTTAGCTGCTCCATAGCAGGTATGACAATAGTCATAAGCTGCATAATAATAGACGCTGAGATGTATGGCATTATACCCAGCGCAAACAGGCTCAAACGCATCAACGCACCACCCGAAAACATGTTAAACATGTTTAAGATAGAACCCGACTGCTGCTCAAACATTATTGATAACGCTTTTGGATCTATACCCGGAACGGGGATATGAGCGCCAATTCTGTATACGACAAATGCGCCTAAAACAAACAACAATCTTGACTTGAGCTCACCAAACCGAAATGTGCCTGCAGCAACATCAACTCCTTTAGCACTCACTTAAGCCTCGACTTTGCCACCAGCAGCTTCAATAGTTAACTTTGCACCAGCCGTAACGCCAAGTCCTTTTAAAACCAAAGACCGAGTAACTGTTCCAGTATTCACTACTTTAACTTGTTTTGAAAATACCGGGATAATGTTCTCACTGATCAGTAATTGAATATCTACAACATCAGCCTGAAGAGCATCAATTTCAGCCAAACGAACCTCGGCAGTAAATTTCTTTGTTCTGGAGGTAAAGCCAACCTTTGGAAGTCTACGCTGCAAAGGCATCTGACCGCCCTCAAAGCCCACTTTATGAAACCCCCCGGAACGGGCCTTTTGACCTTTATGACCTCTACCGCAGGTTTTACCATCAGTAGATCCTATACCACGCCCGACGCGCTTTGCCTTTTTTCTGGCGCCGCATGCAGATTGTATTGTGTTCAGATACATTAAACTTCCTCAACCTTTAGCATATATGCGATTTTATTGATCATCCCGCGATTCTCAGGCGTGTCGATAACCTCAACGACCTGCCGGATTCTGCTCAAACCCAATCCTTTTAAACACTGCTGATGACTCTTTAAGCGACCATTTTTACTTTTTGTCATCATTACGCTTAATTTTTTGCCACTCATATCGTTTTACCCTGTTATTTGATCAACAGATAAACCGCGCTTTGCTGCGATTTTCTTAGCGTCATGCATTGCGGTCAAACCATTAATTGTCGCGCGCACAACATTGATCGGGTTACTCGTACCGATACATTTAGCCAGTACATTATGCACACCGACGACCTCGAATACGGCGCGCATAGCACCGCCGGCAATGATTCCGGTACCTTCTGAAGCCGGTTGCATGTAAACCTTAGCCGCACCAGTGTTAGACATAATTGAATATTGTAACGTACCTTCTTTCAACGCTACTTTGCGCATGTTCTTCCTTGCCTGCTCAAGCGACTTTTGAATCGCTACAGGCACTTCTCTTGCTTTTGAAACGCCATAACCAACACGCCCGTCGCCGTCACCGACGACCGTAAGCGCAGCAAAACCAAAAACTCGACCGCCTTTAACTACTTTTGCAACACGTCTTACCGAAACCAATTTTTCCTGTAATCCGTCTGTACTACCTTGAGATGGTGCTGTTGCCATGCTATTCCCCTAAAACTTCAAGCCAGCTTCACGCGCAGCGTCGGCTAACGCCTTTACGCGGCCATGATATTTAAAACCAGAGCGGTCAAATGCGACCTCAGTTACACCAGCCGCAATCGCTCTTTCAGCAACGATACGCCCTACCTCAGTAGCGGCTTTAATATTACTCGTGTTATTCAAACCCGCCTTTACATCAAGTTGTAATGTAGACGCTGCCGCGAGCGTAGCTGTACCATCAACACTGAGAACCTGCGCGTAAATATGCTGGGAAGTTCTATGTATGGTAAGTCTATTTACATTTAACTTTTTGATTTTGCAGCGTAATCTCAACGCTCTTTTTAATCTCGATGACTTCTTATCCATCACTTCACCTATTTCTTTTTGGCTTCTTTTCTAGCCACGTATTCGTCAGCTATCCTCACACCCTTCCCTTTGTAAGGCTCGGGCGGGCGAAAAGCTCTGATTTCAGATGCGACTTGGCCGACTTTCTGCTTATCACTGCTCTTCACATGCAACTCAGTTTGCGTCGGTGCTTCAACGGTAACGCCTTCGGGAATTAAATATTCGACAGGGTTTGAATAACCCAAGGATAGAGTTAAAAGATTGTCTTTAACTTGCGCCCTATAGCCGACCCCAACCAACAACATCTTTTTGACGAATCCCTCGGAGACGCCTTTTACCATATTGTTAATTGACGCCCTAGCTGTACCTGCGTGGGCCTTAGCTCCTTTTACACTATCGTCCCATTTGATTCTGATTACGTTAGATTCGATTTCAAGATCAACTGCGTCACACAGATCAAACGAAAGCCGACCAAGTTTACCGTTAACTATCATTTGCTTGCCGTCGACTCTTACATCAACGCCTGACGGCAAAGTTATAGGCGCATTAGCTACTCTAGACATGATATACCTCTTTAATTAACAGACAGTGCAAATGACTTCGCCGCCGTGCCCTATAGCACGCGCAGCGCGATCAGTCATCACACCATTAGAGGTTGAAACTATGGCTATGCCTAGACCACCTAGCACTTTCGGCAACTCATCTTTAGACTTGTATATTCTAAGCCCTGGACGGCTAACTCGCTTAACGCTCTCTATAACAGGAACCCCGTTGTAATACTTTAGCTCAACGGTCATTTCTGTATGGCACCCGGTAATTTCGGTTTTAAAGTCAGTAATATATCCCTCTTCTTTCAATACTTTAGCGATAGCCAGCTTTAACTTCGATGAAGGGATTTTTACACTCTTTTTGCCAGCAGATTGACCATTTCTAATTCTGGTTAGCATATCTGCTATTGGATCTGTCATACTCATTTTTCAATTCTCCAAAACTTAAACAGAACTACCAGCTAGCCTTTGATAAACCGGGCACGTCGCCACGCATTGTGGCCTCCCTCAATTTATTTCTACTAAGACCAAATTTTCTGTAGTATCCATGAGGACGCCCTGTCAGATTGCATCTATTACGCAATCTGGACTGACTGGAGTCTCTAGGTAGTTTTTGAAGTTGAACTTGAGCGCTCTCTTTCTCTTCAAAGGAGCTATTTGGAGACCTAATTATTTCTTTTAATTCGCTTCTTTTTGCCTGATATTTTTTTATCAAGCCTTCACGCTTTACTTCGCGCGCAATCATTGATTTTTTAGCCATGCCGATACGCCTTAGTTTTTAAATGGAAAATTGAATAATTTCAACAGCGCTAAACCTTCTTCATCTGTTTTAGCCGTTGTTGTGATACAAATATCCATACCACGAAGCGCATCAATCTTGTCATAATCTATTTCCGGGAAAATAATTTGTTCTTTTATCCCCATAGAATAGTTACCACGACCGTCGAAGCTCTTAGAACTCATGCCTCTAAAATCACGTATTCTAGGTATTGAGATCGTAATTAACCTATCCAGAAATTCATACATTTTATCGGCACGTAAAGTAACCTTACAACCGATTGGCATGTCGTCGCGAATCTTAAACCCAGCAATTGATTTTCTAGCCAATGTAATCACTGCCTTTTGTCCTGATATTTTTTCCATATCAGAAACAGCCGACTGCAGAACTTTTTTGTCAGCAATAGCCCCGCCAACGCCCATATTAAGCGTTATTTTGGTAAGCTTAGGAACTTGCATTATTGTTTTGTAGCCAAATTGCTCCTGCAGAGCAGGAACAATTTCGGTTTTATATTTACTTTGTAGTCTAGCCATAGCCTTATTACCTTAGAGACCAACGTTTTCGTTCGTAGATTTAAAAAATCTGACTTTTTTTCCATCATCAAGAATTCTAAAACCCACTCTGTCGCCTTTTTTTGTTTTTGGATTAAATAACGCAACATTTGAAATGTCAATTGGCATGTTTTTATCAACAATACCACCAGAAACACCGAGATTTGGGTTACCTCGCTGATGCTTCTTAACTAAGTTAATACCTTCGACTAATATCTTGTGATCTTCAAGCACCTTACTAACTTTCCCTAGCTTGCCTTTATCTTTTCCAACTATTACGATGACCTCATCGCCTTGCTTAATCTTTTGCATCTTTGGACCTCTACAATACTTCTGGCGCTAGAGAGATAATCTTCATGAATTTATCGCCTCTTAATTCACGAGTAACCGGCCCAAAGATACGAGTACCAATTGGTTGTAGTTGGTTATTTAAAATTACGGCGGCATTACCGTCAAAGCGTATAACCGAACCATCGGCCCTACGAACACCTTTACGAGTTCTTACAACCAAGGCATTATATACATCGCCTTTTTTAACCCTAGTACGCGGCATTGCGTCTTTGACGCTCACCTTGATGATGTCGCCAATGCCAGCGTAGCGGCGGTGCGAACCTCCAAGGACCTTGATACACATGACCTTTTTTGCGCCACTGTTATCGGCGACGTCAAGGCTAGTTTGCATCTGAATCATTTTTAAAATCCCAACTAAAATTATTGATTATCTATTGGCAGCTTCTAAGACTTCCAACAGCTTGAATGCCTTATTCTTAGAAATAGGACGACACGAGGTAATAGAAACCACATCGCCTTCTTGGCATATATTGTTTTCGTCGTGAACGAGAAGCTTAGTGGATCGCTTTATATACTTTCCGTACACAGGGTGCTTAACCAGACGCTCAACCAAAACCGAAGCAGTCTTATCCATTTTATTGCTAACAACACGACCAGTTACCTTACGTACAGTATCTAGATTTTCGCTCATATCTATACTCTTGCCATTTCACTTAGAATAGTACTAATGCGGGCAATGTCTCGCCTCACCTGCTTAATTTGACTCGACTTGCTAAGCTGCCCAGTTCCCTTTTGCATTCTCAAATTGAACTGTTCGCGAGACAACTCCAAAAGATTGGAATTCAACTCTTCTTTTGTTTTGCTTCTTAAATCTTTCGCTTTCATTACATTATTGTCCGTGTAGAGAACGTAGTTTTCACCGGCAGCTTAGCAGCGGCCAGTTCAAAGGCCTCTCGCGCTAATTCCTCGGAAACACCCTCAATTTCAAACAGCATCGTGCCGGGTTTGATCTGAGCAACCCAGTATTCTACACTACCTTTACCTTTACCCATACGAACTTCTAATGGTTTTTTCGTAATAGGTTTATCTGGAAAAATTCTGATCCAAATTTTCCCACCACGTTTCACGTGACGACTAATGGCTCTCCTCGCGGCCTCAATTTGCCGGGCGGTCATTCTACCACGGCTAACTGACTTCAAACCATACTCCCCGAAGCTCACTGACGAACCACGCAATGCCGTACCGTTATTTCTACCGGTATGTTGTTTGCGAAATTTTGTTCTTTTTGGCTGAAGCATCTCTTATATACCCCTTCAACTATTTTTTTGAGTCGGTGTTTAATGATGCTGCATGAGCATCCATATCAAATACCTCACCCTTAAATATCCAAACCTTTATACCGATAATTCCGTAAGTGGTTTTCGCTTCAGCGGTTCCGTAATCAATATCAGCACGCAATGTATGAAGCGGCACACGACCTTCGCGATACCATTCCGTTCTGGCAATTTCAGCTCCATTTAGCCTGCCAGCAACAGTGATCTTTATACCCTCAGCGCCTAAACGCATGGTGTTCGTCACAGCTCGCTTCATGGCTCGGCGGTACATGATCCGCTTTTCTAGCTGCTGCGCTATGCTTTCAGCGACTAAATACGCATCAAGCTCTGGCTTACGAATCTCTTCGACGTTTAATTGGACAGGAACACCCATCATCGCGGATATGCTCTGCCTTAACACATCGATATCTTCGCCTTTTTTCCCTATCACAATCCCAGGACGAGCGGTGTGCACAGTAATATTGGCGTTATTCGCAGGGCGATTTATTTGCACCCTGCTAACAGATGCGTGAGCTAACTTTTGTTTGATATATTCTCTAACCTTCAAATCCTGCAATAGAAATACAGGGTAATTCTGGCTATTTGCATACCATCTCGAAGTCCAATCTTTTACTATCCCGAGACGAATCCCAGTGGGATGTACCTTTTGTCCCATTTGCTACCTCTATTTCTCTGCTACTTTAATTGTTATATGACAAGTTCTTTTTAGGATGTGATTTGCACGTCCTTTCGCCCTTGCGCTAACTCTCTTTAACGTTCTGCCTTCATTAACGAATACAGTCGAAACCTTTAATTCGTCAACGTCCGCACTTTCGTTATGTTCCGCGTTAGCTATTGCCGACTCTAGAACTTTTTTGATTATCGCAGCAGCTTTCTTAGAGCTGAAACTAAGCAAATTCAATGCTTTTTCAACAGGTAACCCGCGTATTTGATCCCCCACAAGCCGTGCTTTTTGCGCAGAAAGAGGAGCATTACTTAATTTAGCCGAAACTTCCACATTCACTCCTTATCTTGATTTCTTGTCTGCTATATGGCCTTTATAAGTCCTTGTAGGTGAAAACTCACCCAGCTTATGCCCGACCATATTTTCTGAAATCAATACCGGCACATGCTGCTTCCCATTATGTACCGCAATAGTCAATCCCAGCATATCAGGGCTGATCATTGACCTTCTAGACCAGGTTTTAATCGGTTTCCTATTATTCGCTCTCACCGCTTCTTCGACTTTTTTAAGCAAGTGATGATCTATAAATGGACCTTTTTTAATTGAACGTGGCACGTCAAATACCTCTTATTTTTGCTTACGGCGTCTGACAATCATATTATCAGTACGTTTGTTTTTTCGAGTTTTATAGCCTTTTGTTGGTGTTCCCCAAGGAGAAACAGGGTGCCTTCCACCCGAGGTTCTGCCTTCACCACCACCATGAGGGTGATCTACGGGGTTCATCGCCACACCTCTAACAGTAGGTCTAACACCGCGCCATCTTTTCGCACCTGCTTTTCCTAACGAAATAAGATTGTGCTCAGAGTTTGAGACCTCACCAACTACGCCTTTACAATCTGACGGAACTTTTCTCATCTCTCCAGAGCGTAGCCGGATAGTGACGTATGCGCCGTCTTTAGCAACCAATTGAACAGAGGTTCCTGCGCTTCTAGCTATTTGTGCGCCTTTTCCTGGCTTTAGCTCGATACAATGAATTGTGGTACCCAAAGGCATATTTCGCAGAGGCATACAGTTGCCAGGTTTAACCGGCGTTGTTTCTCCACTCAATATCTCTTGACCAACCTCTATCCCTTTTGGGGCGATTATGTATTTGCGCTCACCATCTTTAAAAAGAATCAGCGCTATATTCGCAGTTCGGTTAGGATCGTACTCAATGCGCTCTACCAATGCGGGGATATCAGTTTTGTCGCGCTTAAAGTCTACTATCCGGTAGAATTTTTTGTGTCCACCGCCAATATGTCGAGTGGTTATCCTGCCGAGATTATTACGACCGCCAGTGTTGCTTTTTTTGTCAAGTAGTTGCGCAAATGGCTTACCCTTATGCAAATCATTATTTTGTACACGCACTACAAACCGAGAACCCGGAGATGTCGGTTTTGATTTTAGAATAGCCATGCTCTTCTACCGCTCCTTATTTGCTTTAAAGTATTATGCTGTCGCTAATTCAATGTTATGACCGGGCTGAAGCTTAACATATGCTTTTTTCCAGTCGGATCGCTTACCCAATGTTCGTCCGAATCGTTTTACTTTTCCTTTAACATTCAGAACACGAACGGCAGCTACTTCAACACCAAACATCAGTTCAACAGCATTTTTAATCTGCAATTTTGTTGCAGATTTTTTAACTTTGAATACAAACTGATTACTTTGGTCCGCAGCGTTGGAACTTTTCTCCGACACAATTGGCGCATGCAAAACACTTGCTAATTTGATCTGCTCAATACTCATGCCAAACGCTCCTCAATCTGTTTCAGCGCTGTTGCCGTAGCAATCACCTTATCCGCTGAAACCAAAGACACCGGATCCACACTACTTGGAGTGACTACCGCTATATAAGGAATATTTCTAGCTGCCAAAATTAAATTTTCATTTAGGTCGTCCGCAACCACCAGCAGTCTTTTTGCATCGATACCCTTTATCTTGCTTAAAAAGTCTTTTGTTTTTGGTGTTGCCGGCGTTATGTCGTTGCACACAGCCAATCTACCCTGCCTCAACAACTCAGAAAAAATAGATCTAATACCAACCTTGTACATTTTTTTGTTCAATTTTTGATCAAAAGATCTTGGTTGAGCAGCAAATGCAACACCACCTGTCCGCCACACCGGGCTTCTGGTTGTTCCAGCTCGCGCACGACCTGTACCTTTTTGGCGGAATGGCTTAGCGCCGCCGCCACTCACAGCAGCACGATTCTTCTGGCCTTTAGTACCCGCTCTTGCTGCTGAAAGATATTTGGTTACCAGTTGATGCACCAGGGTTTCGTTAAAATCCTGTCCGAACACTAATTCGGAGACATCTAGCGCCTGTACAGACTCTTGATTATTGATTGCAGGTATTTGCAAAGTCATAAATTAACCTTTATTTAACATTTTTACTGCAGGCGTGATAACTACATCACCACCCTTGGCACCAGGCACAGCGCCTCTGACTAAAATCAGGTTCCGCTCAGCATCTACAGCATGGATAGTCAAATTCTGTATCGTAGTTTTAACCGCTCCCATATGCCCGCACATTTTTTTACCCTTAAACACGCGGCCCGGAGTTTGGTTCATACCACTAGATCCAGGCACCCGATGGGAGCGTGAATTACCGTGCGTCGCGTCTTGCGTTCTGAAGTTATGGCGCTTAACAGTACCTGCAAAGCCTTTACCGATACTTGTACCGGACACATCTACTACCTGCCCAGCCTCAAACACGTTAACTTTTAACTCCGCACCTGCCGAAAACTCGGCGGCTTCGCTCTCGCTCAGTCTAAATTCCCACAAACCACGTCCAGCGGTCACATTGGCAGATGCGTAATGCCCAGCCATTGCTTTGTTGACTTTTGAAGACTTCACATCACCCGCCGCTACCTGAATAGCGCGATAACCATCAGTTTCAACGCTCTTCACCTGTATGACTCTATTGGAGTCTACATGAAGTACGGTAACTGGTACCGAAGAGCCATCTTCGCAAAATATTCTGGTCATACCACATTTACGACCAATAAGACCTATTGACATCTGCCAATCCCTCTAAATTATAACTTGCTGCTATTTAAGCTTAATTTGAACATCGACCCCAGCCGCCAGATCCAATTTCATCAAGGCGTCAACAGTCTTATCGGTTGGCTCAACGATATCAAGCAACCTTTTGTAAGTTCTCAGTTCATATTGATCACGCGCATCTTTGTTAACATGCGGTGAAATCAATACAGTAAAACGTTCTTTTCTAGTAGGCAAAGGAATAGGGCCCTTTACTTGGGCACCTGTTCTCTTCGCTGTTTCTACTATCTCACCCGCCGACTGATCAATCAATTTATGATCAAAGGCTTTTAATTGGATTCTGATAGTTTGATTAGCCATCTTGATTACTCGATAATAGAAGCAACAACACCCGCACCGACGGTACGACCACCTTCACGAATCGCAAAACGTAATCCGTCCTCCATCGCAATCGGCGAGATTAGTTTTACGGTAACGGCGATGTTATCGCCAGGCATTACCATTTCCACGCCTTCGGGCAGATCGACTGCACCGGTCACGTCTGTGGTTCTGAAGTAGAACTGCGGACGGTAGCCGTTGAAGAACGGGGTATGACGACCACCCTCTTCTTTAGACAGCACATATATTTCTGCTTTAAAGTGAGCATGTGGCTTGATGGTATTCACATGCGCCAATACTTGACCACGTTCCACGTCTTCTCTTTTAGTACCACGCAACAGTACACCGACGTTATCGCCCGCTTGACCTTGATCAAGCAATTTGCGGAACATTTCTACACCTGTGCAGGTTGTTTGAACGGTATCTTTGATGCCGACGATCTCGACGGCTTCGCCTACTTTGATGATGCCCCGCTCAACACGTCCGGTTACTACGGTACCGCGACCTGAAATTGAGAACACGTCTTCGATAGGCATCAAGAATTTGCCGTCGATCGCACGCTCTGGCTCAGGAATGTAACTGTCCAACGCTTCAACCAAGCGAACTACGGATTGTACACCAATTTCACTTTGCTCGCCTTCTAAAGCTTTCAATGCGGAACCAACGATAATGGGCGTGTCGTCTCCTGGGAATTCGTATTGATTCAACAGCTCGCGAATTTCCATTTCAACCAGCTCAATCAACTCAGCGTCATCTACCATATCGGCCTTGTTCAAGAACACAACAATGTAAGGCACACCGACTTGACGTGACAACAGAATGTGCTCGCGCGTTTGTGGCATAGGACCGTCCGCAGCAGAGCAAACCAAAATCGCGCCATCCATTTGGGCAGCACCGGTAATCATGTTTTTAACGTAGTCAGCGTGACCAGGGCAGTCAACGTGAGCGTAGTGACGGTTGGCTGATTCGTACTCTACGTGTGACGTAGAAATGGTAATACCGCGCGCACGTTCTTCCGGGGCGTTGTCGATTTGATCAAAAGCCTTAACTTCGCCGCCTTGCAGCTCCGCCATAACTTTTGTTAATGCCGCTGTCAATGTGGTTTTACCGTGGTCAACGTGACCAATGGTGCCTACGTTTACGTGCGGTTTCTTTCTTTCAAATTTTTCTTTAGCCATGATTCAATACCTGATATGTAAAAAATTTAAGATACTTTTCTAATAATCGCTTCCGCAATGCTTGCAGGTGCTTCGTTATATCTTTCAAACTGCATACTGTACGTTGCTCTGCCCTGAGTCGCCGACCTAAGATCCGTGGCATAACCGAACATTTCGGCAAGAGGGACTTCGCACTCTATTACCTTTCCGGCCGGAACATCTTCCATTCCGTGAATGACACCTCTCCGTCGATTAATGTCACCCACTACCTCACCCATATAATCCTCGGGCGTTACCACCTCGACTTTCATAATAGGTTCAAGCAACGCAGGATTTGCAGTCTTAGCCCCATCCCTGAAACACATAGATCCTGCTATCTTGAAAGCCATTTCATTCGAATCGACATCATGATATGAACCATCGAATAAACTAACCTTTACATCAACAACCGGAAAACCTGCCAAAACGCCATTTTCCATTTGCTCTTGCACACCCTTGTCTATGGCCGGGATATACTCCTTGGGAATAGCACCGCCAACCAACTCACTCACAAATTCATAACCAGTGCCCGGCTCTTTTGGCTCCAACCGGAGCCATACATGCCCGTATTGACCCTTGCCTCCAGATTGCCTGATAAATTTTCCTTCGCATTCCACAGCACGCTTTATAGTTTCCCTATAAGCAACTTGGGGAGCCCCAACATTTGCGGCAACATTAAACTCTCTTCTCATCCGGTCAACGATAATTTCAAGATGCAATTCGCCCATTCCTGAAATTATTGTCTGACCCGACTCAGGGTCGCTAGCCACTCTAAAGGACGGATCTTCTTGCGCAAGCTTAGCTAGCGCAGCGCCCATTTTATCTTGATCAGCTTTTGTCCTAGGCTCAACAGCCACAGCAATTACAGGCTCAGGAAACTCCATTTTCTCAAGCAGAATTGGCTTTTCAATATCACAAAGAGTATCACCAGTGGTGACGTCTTTCAGCCCGATCAGCGCAGCGATCTCGCCAGCTCTCACCTCATTGATTTCGACGCGACTATTGGCGTGCATCTGAACAATGCGTCCAATTCTTTCTTTTTTACCTTTACCGACATTTAAAACCGCATCTCCAGACTTTACCAAACCGGAGTAAACCCTAAAAAATGTCAAGGTCCCAACAAATGGGTCAGTGGCTATTTTAAATGCTAACGCTGAGAAGGACTCATCATCAGAAGCACCACGAGTCGAACTAATGCCAGCATCTGACAGGCCTTCTACGGGCTTTATATCGAGAGGGGATGGCAAAAAATCAATCACACCATCAAGAACACACTGCACACCTTTGTTCTTAAAGGCCGACCCACAATAAGCCGGAACCAACTTATTCCGCAGAACCTGCGCCCTTATACCCAGTTTTATTTCTTCGTTTGTCAAAACACCTTTTTCAAGATATTTATCCATTAATTCTTCGGACGCATCTGCAGCAGCTTCAATTATTCGCTCGCGCCAATTTACAGCAGATTCTTCCATTTCTGCTGGAATTTCCGTTTCCGTAAAACTCACACCCATGTTGGCATCTTCCCAATAGATTGCCTTCATTTTCAGCAAATCCACAATGCCTTTAAAGTTCTCTTCCGCCCCGATCGGCAATTGCATTGGAATTACATTGCTACCAAGCCTAGATTTAATTTGCTCGACGACGCGCAAAAAATTTGCGCCGGAACGATCCATCTTGTTTACAAATGCTAGCCTTGGCACATGGTATTTGTTTGCCTGGCGCCAGACCGTTTCCGACTGAGGCTCCACCCCACCCACCGCACAAAAAACAGCGCACGCACCATCCAAAACACGCAAAGACCGCTCCACTTCTATAGTGAAATCGACATGCCCAGGCGTATCTATAATATTAATTCGATGCTCCGGGTATTGCTTTTCCATTCCCAACCAGAAGCACGTAGTCGCAGCAGAAGTGATTGTTATACCCCTCTCCTGCTCTTGCTCCATCCAATCCATTGTCGCAGCACCATCATGGACCTCGCCCATCTTGTGCGAAACCCCGGTGTAAAACAGTATCCGCTCGGTCGTGGTTGTTTTTCCGGCATCTATATGCGCCATAATGCCTATATTACGATAACGCTCTATAGGCGTCTTACGAGCCACAACAACTACCCTGCTTAACTTTTCTTACCAGCGATAATGAGCAAACGCTTTATTAGCTTCAGCCATTCTATGCGTGTCTTCGCGTTTCTTTGCAGCCGCTCCTCGACCCTCAGAGGCATCCAACAACTCACCCGCCAACTTAGCCGCCATGGTCCTTTCGTTACGCTTACGCGCCGCATCAATCAACCAGCGCATCGACAGCGCCAACCTTCTGGCAGGACGCACTTCAACAGGCACTTGATAAGTAGCACCACCAACCCGGCGAGACTTAACCTCAACGCGCGGCTGAACGTTTTCCAGTGCTTTTGCAACCAAATCTAGAGATTCTTTATGGCCCTTACCTTCAATAACATCCAATGCACCGTAAACAATTTTCTCAGCGACAGACTTCTTACCATCCTCCATAATCATATTCATGAATTTTGACAGCATATCACTACCAAAACGCGGATCTGGATTAATGACTCTTTTTGCAGCAACTCTTCTTCTTGACATCTGTTATCAACCTTTATTTCTTAGGTCTTTTCGCGCCATATTTGGAGCGACCACATTTTCTATCCTTAACACCAGAAGTATCGAGACTCCCCCGAACCACGTGATAACGCACACCAGGCAAATCTTTCACACGACCCCCCCGAATCAGCACCACAGAGTGCTCCTGAAGATTGTGCCCTTCACCACCGATATAGCTACTTACTTCCGCTCCATTGGTCAGCCGCACCCTAGCAACCTTACGCAACGCCGAGTTCGGCTTTTTCGGGGTTGTGGTGTAAACCCTGGTACAAACCCCGCGCCTTTGCGGACAAGCCTCCAACGCCGGAACGTTAGTCTTTTCTATTTTTTTAGCACGAGGCTTACGGACCAATTGATTGATCGTGGCCATTCTTAACTACTCCAAATATGCAATGTTTAATAAGCAATAAAGGACTCTGCGCGATCACAGATCAATACAGCTCCGCCCAAACCTATTGGCTGATGTGAGCAGAACATGATACCTTTACAATAGACCTAGGTCAAGCGTTTTTAAGATTCTCTACTCTACATTCAAAGCTTGTTTCAACGCTTCCTCCACATCGACCGCTTCAATGGCCTGGCTAGAAGCTTCTGAACCGGAACCAGAGTCCGCCGCTCTTCTCTTACGTCGTTGTTCATGGTAAGCCAAACCAGTACCCGCGGGTATGAGACGACCAACAATGACGTTCTCTTTTAAGCCATTCAAGCTATCGCTGATACCTCTTACCGCCGCATCTGTCAACACCCGAGTCGTCTCTTGGAACGACGCCGCCGAAATAAATGACTCGGTGGCCAACGATGCTTTCGTGATACCCAGCAACAAAGAATCGTAACTAGCCGGAATCTTACCTTCACGTTCAACTTGGTCGTTCACTAAGTTAATCACGGTACGTTCGACCTGTTCTCCTTTGACGAAATCCGTGTCTCCAGAGGCGGTAATCTCGACTTTTCGGAGCATTTGGCGGATGATTGCCTCAATATGCTTGTCGTTGATTTTTACACCTTGCAGACGATATACATCTTGAATTTCTTTTACCAGGTAGTCGGCCAATTCTTCGATACCGCGCAGTCTTAAAATATCATGCGGGGTCAGCTCACCTTCAGCGATGGTTTCGCCTTTATCAACAAACTCACCCTCGAATACGGTGATATGCCGCCACTTTGGAATTAGGGTTTCGTATTGCTCGCCTTCCGAATCCGTGATGATGACGCGCTGCTTACCCTTAGTTTCTTTACCAAAGGAGACCATACCGGTTGCCTCCGCCAAAATAGCAGGGTCTTTGGTTTTTCGCGCTTCAAACAGATCAGCTACCCGTGGCAAACCACCGGTAATATCCCTCGTTTTACTGGATTCTTGCGGAATTCTCGCTAAAACGTCACCAACCTTTACTTCCCCACCGTCCTTAACCCCAACGATAGCGCCTGCAGGTAAAAAGTATTGAGCTGGAATATCAGTGCCCGGCAAATTGATTTGCCCACCTTGCTCATCAAGAAGACGAACCATAGGCCGTAACTCTTTACCGGCTGAGCTTCTTTGCTTAGGATCCGTAACCACTCGCGAGGTTAAACCAGTGACATCATCTGACTGCTCTTGAACGGTGATCCCGTCCATAAAATCAATCAGCTGAATAAAACCGTCTACTTCGGTGATAACCGGGTGAGTATGCGGATCCCAGTTCACGATAATATCGCCAGCACTGACCGGGCTACCATCACCCACCGACAATACGGCACCGTAAGGAATTTTGTAACGCTCACGCTCACGACCGTAATCATCCATAACCCCAACCTCGCCAGACCGAGATACCGCAACAAGATTGCTCTCTCTGTTCTTGACGGTTTTCAGGTTATTGAGCTTTGCGGTACCGCTGGATTTAACTTGCACGTTGCTAACCGCAGCAGACCGTGAGGCGGCACCACCAATGTGGAAGGTCCGCATCGTCAGCTGAGTACCGGGCTCACCAATCGACTGCGCCGCTACGACGCCCACGGCTTCACCGATGTTAACTAAATGACCGCGCCCTAAATCTCGCCCGTAACATTTGGCACAAACACCTTGCCGCGATTCGCAAGTAATCACAGAGCGCACCAACATCTTGTCAACGCCGTTATCTTCCAGAACCGTGACCAAATTTTCGTCAATCATGGTGCCGGCAGGAATCAGAATATTATTGCCGGCGGGATCGGTTACGTCTATCGCCGCGACTCTTCCCAACACGCGATCAGCCAAAGGCTCAACCACGTCCCCGCCTTCAATAATCGGCATCATGGTCAGACCGTTTTGTGTACCACAATCAGATTCAGCAATCACCAAATCCTGTGCGACGTCGACCAAACGTCGAGTCAAATAACCCGAGTTGGCGGTTTTAAGTGCGGTATCCGCCAAGCCTTTGCGAGCACCGTGGGTTGAAATAAAGTACTGTAATACGTCCAAGCCTTCACGAAAGTTCGCAGTAATCGGCGTCTCAATAATGGAGCCATCCGGTTTAGCCATCAAACCCCGCATACCCGCCAACTGGCGAATCTGTGCGGCGGAACCCCGCGCGCCGGACTCGGCCATCATAAAGATGGAGTTGAACGATTTTTGCTTTACATTCTCGCCTTTTGAGTTGACAACTTCGTCTTCACCCAAACCTTCCATCATTACTTTCGCGACCTGATCATTGGCGCGAGACCAAATATCAACGACCTTATTGTAACGCTCTCCGTCCGTAACCAAACCGGAGGCGTACTGATTTTGAATTTCATTAACCTCGGCGTCGGCGGAACGAATGATGTCAGCTTTCTTGACGGGAATTTCCATGTCTTCGATACCGAAAGACACCCCGGAGCGCGTGGCATATTTAAATCCCAGGTACATGATCTTGTCTGCCAACATCACGGTTTCTTTGATACCGAGATAGCGGTAGCTATAGTTGATCAGCCGGGAAATATTCTTCTTGGTCATGTCGACGTTGACCAATTCGTAAGGCATACCGTCTGGCACAATACCCCAAACGATTGCGCGCCCTACCGTAGTTTTCTTTCTGCTAACTATGGTTTCAAACTCGCCTTCAGGGGTTTTCAATTTCTCGGTGACGCGCACTTCAATTTTACTTTGCAATTCAACAGCTTTAGCGTCAAGCGCTAACATTACCTCTGACAAATCGCCAAATACACTACCCTCGCCTACCGCATTAATTTTCTCACGTGTAATGTAATACAAGCCCAAAACCACGTCCTGGGAAGGATTGATTACTGGCTCACCGTTGGCGGGCGATAAAATATTGTTAGTTGCCATCATCAAGGTACGCGCTTCCAACTGCGCCTCAATAGACAACGGAATATGCACGGCCATTTGGTCGCCGTCGAAGTCGGCGTTGAACGCACTACAGACCAAGGGATGCAACTGAATGGCTTTACCTTCGATCAAAATCGGCTCAAATGCTTGGATACCTAATCTATGCAACGTCGGAGCACGGTTTAGTAATACCGGATGCTCACGAATTACTTCTTCAAGAATATCCCATACTTCCGCACCTTCACGTTCCACCATTTTCTTGGCTGCTTTGATCGTCGTCGCTAAGCCACGCAACTGCAATTTGCTGAATATGAAAGGTTTAAACAACTCCAAAGCCATTTTTTTCGGCAAACCGCACTGATGGAGCCTTAATGTCGGCCCCACCACGATAACCGACCGTCCGGAATAATCGACGCGCTTGCCCAACAAGTTCTGCCGGAAACGACCTTGCTTACCTTTGATCATATCGGCCAAAGATTTCAAAGGACGTCTGTTGCTACCGGTGATAGCACGACCGCGGCGACCGTTATCCAACAAGGCATCGACCGCCTCTTGCAGCATGCGTTTTTCGTTGCGAACGATGATGTCAGGCGCGTTCAAATCCAGCAAGCGTGTTAAGCGATTATTTCTGTTGATTACCCGACGATATAAATCATTCAAATCGGACGTTGCAAAACGGCCGCCGTCCAGCGGCACCAATGGGCGCAACTCGGGTGGCAATACTGGCAACACCGTCATAATCATCCATTCCGGACGATTATTAGAAGCCAGCAAAGAATCGATAACTTTCAGACGTTTCGAATATTTTTTGATTTTTGTATCGGAATTCGTCGCGTTGATTTCTTCACGTAGCGTGTTGATTTCTTCTTTTAAATCAATCGATTTGAGCAAATCATAGATCGCCTCGGCACCCATTTTTGCAACGAAATCGTCGCCGTGTTCTTCAACAGCGTTCAAATATTCTTCGTCGGTCAGAAGCTGGCCTTTCTCCAACGGAGACATGCCCGGATCGATCACGACGAATGTTTCAAAATACAATACCCGTTCGATCGAACGCAATGTCATATCCAATAGCAAAGCAATCCGGGAAGGCAGTGATTTCAGAAACCAAATATGCGCCACCGGGCTGGCCAAATCGATATGGCCCATTCGTTCGCGGCGAACTTTAGACAAGGTAACTTCGACGCCGCATTTTTCGCAGATGACGCCGCGATGCTTTAGGCGCTTGTATTTACCGCACAAGCACTCATAGTCGCTGATGGGTCCAAAAATCTTGGCGCAAAACAAGCCGTCACGTTCCGGTTTAAAGGTGCGGTAATTGATTGTCTCAGGCTTTTTCACTTCACCATAAGACCATGAACGAATCATGTCCGGCGAAGCCAATCCAATCCGGATATTGTCAAAATCATCTGTGCGACCTTGACGTTTTAAGAAATTCATTAAATCTTTCAAGAGCTTATCCCCTTTAAATGTTATCCGATATTGTCCAGAATCTATCTCACAAAGAACAGAATTAGTCTTGTTCCATTTCGATATTCACTGCCAGCGAACGAATCTCTTTCACTAAGACATTGAATGATTCCGGCATGCCGGCTTCCATTGAATGGTTGCCATCGACAATGTTTTTATACATTCTGGTTCTGCCTGTCACGTCATCGGATTTGACCGTCAACATTTCTTGCAATGTGTACGCGGCGCCATAAGCTTCCAGGGCCCAGACCTCCATCTCACCAAAACGCTGACCACCGAATTGCGCTTTACCGCCCAACGGTTGCTGCGTTACCAAACTGTAAGGGCCGGTCGAACGCGCATGCATTTTGTCGTCCACCAAGTGATTCAGTTTCAGCATATACATGTAACCCACAGTAACTTCACGCTCAAACGGCTCGCCTGTTAGGCCATCGTACAGTACGGTTTGCCCGTGCTCCGGTAAATCGGCCAAACGCAACATGGTACGAATATCTTCTTCCGAAGCCCCGTCGAAGACCGGCGTCGCCATCGGTACACCGGCAACCAAGTTGACCGCCATCTCTAGAATTTCTTTATCGGTAAACGAATTCAGATCTTCCTTTCGGCCGCTGCAATTGTAAATTTTCTCCATGAAACCACGTATTTCCGCGACTTTTGCTTGAGCTTCCAGCATCTTACCGATCTTGATACCCAAGCCTTTAGATGCCCAACCCAAATGCGTTTCCAACACCTGACCAACGTTCATCCGCGATGGTACGCCAAGAGGATTTAACAAAATGTCGACGGGGTTACCGTCAGCGGTATACGGCATGTCTTCAATCGGCACGATTTGGGAGATAACCCCCTTGTTACCGTGACGGCCGGCCATCTTGTCGCCCGGCTGAATACGTTTTTTAACAGCCAAATAAACTTTGACCATTTTCAACACGCCCGGCGCCAAATCGTCGCCCATGGTGATTTTTTTCTTTTTCTGCTCGAAACGCTCGTCGAATTCTTTACGTTGCTGCTCGACATGCTCGGCAACGGTCTCCAATTGCACGTTGACATCTTCGTCTTGTGTGCGGATTTTCAACAACTCGGAAGGCACCAAGCCATCCAGATAATCAGCGGTAATTTCTTCGCCTTTTTTCAAACCATTCGGACCCTTTTCGGCTTTTTTACCCGCTAACAAGGTTTTTACCCGAGCGAAAATATCGTGCTCGACGATTTTCAGCTGGTCATCCAAGTCCTTCCGGTAACGCTTAATTTCCGCGTCTTCGATTTCCAGAGCTCGCTTGTCTTTTTTCACACCATCACGAGTGAAAACCTGAACATCGATTACAGTACCGCGAACATTGCCCGGCACACGTAGCGACGTGTCTTTCACATCGGCTGCTTTTTCGCCGAAGATGGCTCTCAGCAATTTCTCTTCTGGCGTTAATTGCGTTTCACCTTTCGGCGTCACTTTACCCACTAGAATGTCACCGCCCTTCACTTCCGCACCGACGTATACAATCCCGGATTCATCCAATTTGGATAAGGCTTCTTCACTAACGTTTGGAATATCCGCAGTAATTTCTTCCGGACTGTGCTTGGTTTCGCGAGCTACGCAGGTTTTTTCTTCGATATGAATAGTCGTAAAACGATCTTCCTTTACTACTCGCTCAGACACCAAAATGGAGTCTTCGAAGTTATAGCCATTCCAGGGCATGAAGGCTATCAACATGTTTTGACCCAGGGCCAATTCGCCGATGTCGGTCGAAGGGCCGTCCGCCAAAATATCGCCGGCTCTGACTATGTCGCCGAGTTTAACCAGTGGTTTTTGGTTGATACAGGTGTTTTGGTTAGAACGGGTATATTTAATCAAGTTGTAGATATCCACGCCTGGCACACCCGCAACGGTCTCTTCGTCATTCGCACGTACTACGATACGCCCCGCATCAACCGCTTCGATACGACCGCCACGAGTTGCTACCACGGTTACACCCGAGTCTTTCGCGACGACACGCTCCATACCTGTACCGACCAAAGGCTTCTCTGCACGCAAAGTGGGAACCGCTTGACGTTGCATGTTCGAACCCATCAACGCCCGGTTCGCGTCGTCATGCTCCAAGAACGGAATGATGGATGCCGCCACGGATACGATCTGCTTGGACGATACGTCCATATATTGCACGGTTTCGGACGAAGCCAAGGTGAATTCGTCTTTGTAACGGCAAGACACCAAGCCTTCAACCAATTTGCCGCTTTCGTCCACCGCCACGCTGGACTGCGCGATAACGTATTCGCCTTCTTCAATTGCGGAAATATAGTCGACCTGATCGGTTACTTTACCGTCGACTACTTTCCGGTAAGGCGTCTCCAGGAAGCCGTATTCATTGGTCCTGGCATAGACCGACAATGAGTTAATCAAACCAATGTTCGGACCCTCCGGTGTTTCGATAGGGCAAACTCGACCATAGTGAGTGGTGTGAACGTCACGAACCTCGAATCCAGCGCGCTCTCTGGCTAAACCGCCAGGACCCAGTGCCGAAACCCGACGCTTGTGGGTGACTTGCGATAACGGATTGTTTTGGTCCATAAATTGCGACAACTGGCTGGAACCAAAGAATTCCTTGACTGCCGCAGAAACAGGTTTAGCGTTGATGATTTCCTGCGGCATATAGCCCTCAGAATCCGCCAAGGTCAATCGCTCTCTGACAGCCCGCTCGACTCTAACCAAACCGATGCGGAACTGGTTTTCGATCATTTCGCCAACAGATCGTACACGCCTGTTACCCAAATGGTCGATATCGTCCACGGTACCGTTACCATTTCTGATTTTGATCAGTTCTTTCAGAACATCGATGATGTCTTCTTTGCTTAGCGTGCCCGGGCCTTCGGTTTCTTCACGCCCCAATCGACGATTGAATTTCATCCGACCAACGGCGGATAAGTCGTAACGTTCGTCAGTAAAGAACAGGTTTTCGAATAGGTTTTCCGCAGACTCTACGGTAGGCGGCTCACCAGGACGCATCATTCTGTAGATTTCCACCAAGGCTTCCAAGCGATTTGTGGTGGTGTCCAGGCGCATCGAATTGGAGATGTAAGGACCTCTATCCAAATCGTTAACATACAGTGTATCGATCTCGCGAACACCCGCATCGATCAACTTCTGCAATAAATTGTCGGTGATTTCGTCATTAACACTAGCCAACAGCTCGCCGGTAGATGTATCGACAACATTGTGGCCTAGAATTTTTCCGTACAAATAGTCCCTAGGCACTTCGATTTCAGTGACACCGGATTTTTCCAGCTGGCGAACATGTTTGGCAGTAATTCTGCGCCCCTCTTCGATAACGACGTTACCGTCGTGCTTAATATCGAAAACAGCCATTTCACCACGCAACCTATCCGGGATCACGTGAAACATTAATTTTTCGGCGCTCAATGAGAACTTGTTGGTTTCGAAGAAAATTTTGATCATTTCTTCGTTTTCATATCCCAAAGCCCGTAACAAAATAGTCGCCGGAATTTTTCTCCGTCTGTCTATACGCACGTAAACGGCGTCTTTATGATCAAATTCGAAATCCAACCATGAACCACGATAAGGAATTACCCGTGCGTTGAACAGCAACTTACCGGACGAATGGGTTTTACCTTTGTCATGGTCGTAAAATACACCGGGCGATCTGTGCAACTGCGACACAATGACCCGTTCAGTGCCGTTAATCACGAACGTACCGTTGTCGGTCATCAGAGGCAGTTCACCCATGTAAACTTCCTGCTCTCTAATATCCTTAACGACTTTGGTATTAGCAGGCGCGTCTTTATCATAAATAACTAGACGCACTAAAACACGCAACGGCGCTGAAAATGTAGCGCCACGCTGTTGACACTCTCTTACATCGAATGCGGGTTCCCCCAAGCGATATTTAACATACTCCAATACGGCATAGCCTGAATGACTTACTACCGGAAAAACACTGGAGAATGCGGCATGCAGCCCTTGATTGCGCCGTTTATCCGGATCTATGCCGGACTGCAAAAAATTTGCATACGAATCAATTTGTGTTGCCAAAAGATAGGGAACTTCCAATACTTCGGAACCCTTCCCAAAATTATTACGGATACGCTTTTTTTCGGTAAAAGAATAGGCCATATTGCTTCTATACCTTCGTCGTCAGAGATTATTTACTACTGTTTTAGAAACAGTAAAAGGCCGACGGCAAAATGCCGTCAGCCCGGTTTGATAGGCTTATGCCTGGTATGCAGTCAAGATGCTTATTTGATTTCGGCAGTTGCGCCAGCTTCTTCAAGCTCTTTTTTCGCCGCTTCGGCTTCGGCTTTGTTGACACCTTCTTTAACAGTAGTAGGTGCGCCTTCAACAGCGTCTTTCGCTTCTTTCAAGCCCAAGCCTGTCAAACCGCGAACCGCTTTAATAACCGCTACTTTGTTTTCGCCGAAGCCGGTCAAGATAACATCGAACTCGGTTTGCTCTTCAACAACAGCCGCCGCTACAGGAGCTGCAACCGCTACTGCCGCAGCAGCAGAAACGCCAAACTTTTCTTCCATCGCTGAAATCAGATCAACGATTTCCATCACAGTCATGTTAGAGACTGCTTCCAAGATGTCTTGTTGTGAAATTGCCATTGTATATTCCTCTAAAATTAATGAGTTTTAACTGGTTAACGCGAGATTATGCCGCTTCTTTCTCGTCTCTGATTGCAGCCAGAGTACGTGCGAGTTTCTCAACCGGTGCTTTCATGACCGACATCAGCATACTGATACCTTGATCACGGGTTGGCAATCTTGCCAATCTATCTAGCTCCGATCCATCAAAAGCCTGACCACCGATTGCCACTACTTTCGCGATCAGTTTGTTATGGCCTTTGGAGAATTCGCTGATGAGCCGTGCAGCGCAGCCTGGATCTTCCATGGAAAATGCCAGTATTAAAGGACCGACCAGCCCTTCCTGCATACATTCAAACTCAGTCCCAGCGACAGCACGTTTAGCCAGTGTATTTTTGACTACGCGCAAATAAACGCCCGTTTCTCTCGCGGTTTTACGCAGTTCCGTCAATTCGGTAACTGTCAGACCCCGATATTCCGCAGCGATCGCGGAATGGGCTTTAGCGGCGAATTCAGCAACTTCCTCTACGACAACTTTTTTGCTATCTAAATTGAGTGCCACATCTACCTCCGGTACTTTCCGATTATCCATCGGATCTATGAAACGCATCTTTCGATGCCCCTTTCACGGTCCCTTTCACCAACTTTGCGGCTCCAGCTCCCGTCTGCGTAGGAAAATTAAGCTTTCGCACCTACGGTCTTTGACGGTTGCCGATAACTCGGCAACCCAAAGCCTTACAACTTGTTAAATTCTTAAATGTCGATACTGCCTTGATCGATCCACAAGCCAGGACCCATGGTCGAGGACAATGCAATCTTTTTCAAATAGACGCCTTTGGCAGCCGTCGGTTTAGCTTTTTTAAGATCTGAAATCAAAAACTCCAAATTTTGTTTGAGCGCAGTTTCATCGAAAGATACTTTACCGATAGAGCAATGAATAATGCCTGATTTATCTGTGCGGTATCTGACCTGCCCTGATTTGGCATTTTTAACTGCTGTTACAACGTCAGGCGTTACGGTACCTACTTTCGGGTTTGGCATCAGGCCTCTTGGGCCTAAGATTTGACCTAATTGACCCACTACACGCATTGCATCAGGTGAGGCAATTACCACATCAAAGTTCATTTCGCCGCGTTTTACTTGCTCAGCTAAATCGTCCATACCAACGATGTCCGCGCCCGCTTCGCGAGCCGCATCCGCATTTGGGCCTTGCGTAAATACAGCAACTCTTACTGTTTTACCGGTACCGTTCGGTAACACGGAAGCGCCACGAACGTTCTGATCAGATTTACGAGGATCAACACCCAAGTTAACACTCACATCCACAGACTCATCAAACTTGCTATTGGCAAACTCTTTTAATAGTGCTACAGCTTCGGCAACCGAATATTGTTTGCTTCTAACTACCTTTTCTTTGATAGCCTTTGCTTTTTTAGTTACTTTTGCCATTACACGCCCTCCACGTTCAAGCCCATGCTGCGAGCACTTCCCGCAATAATTCTTATGGCCGCTTCCAAATTAGCTGCGTTCAAATCTTCCATTTTGGTTTTAGCGATTTCTTCCAACTGCGCACGTGAAACTGTGCCAACTTTATTAGAATTGGGCTTGCTGCTTCCGCTTTTAATACCCACTGCTTTTTTCAACAATACTGACGCTGGCGGAGTCTTGGTAATGAAAGTGAAGCTTTTATCGCTATAAACCGTGATAACAACCGGCAAAGGCAGACCTTTTTCGACTTCCTGAGTTCTTGCATTAAATGCCTTGCAGAACTCCATAATATTGACACCACGCTGACCCAATGCAGGACCAATTGGTGGACTAGGGTTAGCCTCACCTGCTTTAACTTGCAGCTTGATGTACGAATCAATTTTTTTTGCCATTTTATACTCCTAATGGGTGCAAACGCTTTTCAGCTCCCCAACAAACAAAAATCCCGGCCATGCAAATGACAGGGATTCATAAAAATCTCAAATTGTAGGCTAGACTTTTTCAACCTGTCCAAATTCTAATTCAACCGGTGTAGATCGACCAAAAATAAGAACCGATACGCGCAACCGGCTTTTCTCGTAATTGACTTCTTCTATATTGCCGTTAAAGTCTTTAAATGGACCATCGGCAATCCGAACAACTTCCCCAACTTCGAACAGTACTTTGGGCCGTGGCTTATTCACACCCTCTTCGACACGATTTAATATTGCCATTGCTTCCTTTTCTGAGATTGGTGACGGCCTATCTGATGCCCCGCCTATAAAGCCCAATACCCTAGGAACATTTCTTACTAAATGCCATGTTTCGTCATTCAATTCCATTTGCACAAGCACGTATCCGGGAAAGAATTTCCTTTCACTTTTACGCTGCTGACCCATGCGCATTTCAACAACTTCTTCAGTAGGGACCAGAATTTTTCCAAAAAACTCTTCCAGCCCTTCGCGTTTTATACGCTCTTCAAGAGCCTGCTTGACTTTATTTTCAAAATTGGAATACGCATGAACGACATACCAGCGAAGCGACATTATTTAATCCCCTGGCTCATCAAAAGCTGAACACCCCAAAACAAAAACATATCTAGCAACCACAGTATTAAGCCGACTATGAATACCATCAAAAACACCATCAGCGTAGTACGAACCGCCTCGTCTTTAGTGGGCCACACTATCCTTTTGAATTCCTGCTTGGACTCCAGCATAAAGCCCCATAGACCGCGACCCTTAGCAGTAGTAAAAGCAACAGCTATAGCAGCCGCTAAAACAGCCACCAAAACTAAAACGCGGTAAAGAAGCTGCAAATCAGAAAAATAATAGAACGCTGATATGCCGACAACAACAAAAACCAAAGATAAAGCTAACTTTACGATGTCCACCACTGAGGAGACTTCTTCTGCCTGTGCGTTCATTTAGTCAACTTGAATTAAATTATGAAGATTTTCTGAATGGCAGGCCAGGAGGGACTCGAACCCCCAACTTGCGGTTTTGGAGACCGCTGCTCTACCAATTGAACTACTGACCTATTCAGAAAATATTTTTTGAATCAAAAACGGCTATTACTCGATAATAGAAGCAACAACACCCGCACCCACGGTGCGACCACCTTCGCGAATCGCAAAACGCAAGCCGTCTTCCATCGCAATCGGTGAGATAAGTTTTACGGTAACGGCGATGTTATCGCCAGGCATTACCATTTCCACGCCTTCGGGCAGATCGACTGCACCGGTCACGTCTGTGGTTCTGAAGTAGAACTGCGGACGGTAGCCGTTGAAGAACGGGGTATGACGACCACCCTCTTCTTTAGACAGCACATATATTTCTGCTTTAAAGTGAGCATGTGGCTTGATGGTATTCACATGCGCCAATACTTGACCACGTTCCACGTCTTCTCTTTTAGTACCACGCAACAGTACACCGACGTTATCGCCCGCTTGACCTTGATCAAGCAATTTGCGGAACATTTCTACACCTGTGCAGGTTGTTTGAACGGTATCTTTGATGCCGACGATCTCGACGGCTTCGCCTACTTTGATGATGCCCCGCTCAACACGTCCGGTTACTACGGTACCGCGACCTGAAATTGAGAACACGTCTTCGATAGGCATCAAGAATTTGCCGTCGATCGCACGCTCTGGCTCAGGAATGTAACTGTCCAACGCTTCAACCAAGCGAACTACGGATTGTACACCAATTTCACTTTGCTCGCCTTCTAAAGCTTTCAATGCGGAACCAACGATAATGGGCGTGTCGTCTCCTGGGAATTCGTATTGATTCAACAGCTCGCGAATTTCCATTTCAACCAGCTCAATCAACTCAGCGTCATCTACCATATCGGCCTTGTTCAAGAACACAACAATGTAAGGCACACCGACTTGACGTGACAACAGAATGTGCTCGCGCGTTTGTGGCATAGGACCGTCCGCAGCAGAGCAAACCAAAATCGCGCCATCCATTTGGGCAGCACCGGTAATCATGTTTTTAACGTAGTCAGCGTGACCAGGGCAGTCAACGTGGGCATAGTGGCGGTTGGCTGATTCGTACTCTACGTGTGACGTAGAAATGGTTATACCGCGCGCACGTTCTTCCGGGGCGTTGTCGATTTGATCAAAAGCCTTAACTTCGCCGCCTTGCAGCTCCGCCATGACTTTTGTTAATGCCGCTGTCAATGTCGTTTTACCGTGGTCAACGTGACCAATGGTGCCTACGTTTACGTGCGGTTTCTTTCTTTCAAATTTTTCTTTAGCCATTTTGAAACACCCTAACTACGACAAAAACAAACCTAAATCTGGAGCTCATAACCGGATTTGAACCGGTGACCTCTTCCTTACCAAGGAAGTGCTCTACCTACTGAGCTATATGAGCGAGTAATTTACCCCGAAATGGAGCGGGTGATGGGAATCGAACCCACGCAATCAGCTTGGAAGGCTGGAGTTCTACCATTGAACTACACCCGCAGATCCCATAAATTTGGTGGTGGAGGGGGGAGGATTCGAACCTCCGAAGGTAGAACCGGCAGATTTACAGTCTGATCCCTTTGGCCGCTCGGGAACCCCTCCGTTACTTATTCGATCAATTATCCTTATTTCAAAAACCCCAGTCAAGTGTTTTTTTTAATTCAGCTGAAGTAACAATCAAGCTCCAATTGAATTCAAATCACCCAAAACCAACGCATCCATGCTTTTCGCTAACTCGCCAAACAAACCCAGCATTCGAGCCTGACCATCACAAGACAAACTGGACAACACATAGTCCGCCACACCCACCCCCGCGACAGGACGACCTATACCAATTCTCAACCTGTAGAAATCACGGGTGTCGATATGAGCAATAATGTCACGCAACCCGTTATGCCCACCGTGCCCCCCGTCTTTTTTTATCTTGACGACTCCCTCGGGAAGCTCAAGCTCATCATGAACCACAAGCATTTCTTCGGACTTAAACTTGTAATACCGCAAAAACTTACCGACAGACAGGCCACTTTTATTCATAAAAGTCATCGGCTTTAGCAATACAAGCCCGTATCCGCCAATATTGCATTCAGCCACCTCACCGGAAAACTGACTACTGCTCGACCAACCAGCACTAGCAAGCCCCGCCAGATACTCCACAAACAAAAACCCGGCATTGTGCCGGGTTTTTTCGTACTGCCGCCCAGGATTACCCAGACCAACAATCAGCTTAATCATTCAAACAAGACTTCAAACACTATTAGTCAGCAGATTCCACAGATCTTGGCTTGACTATTTGAGCAACCGGATGATCATGCTCAGCACCATGCTGCAACGCTGCAATCTCAACACCAGTCGGCAAAATCAAATCAGACAAATGTATTGTCGAACCAATATCCACACTAGCCAAATCTACTTCAATGAATTCCGGCAAAGCAGAAGGCATACACAACACCTCCACATCAACCATTGCATGATTGACCAAACCACCTTTTTTAACGCCTACCGAAATAGCCTCATTGATAAAATGCAAAGGAACATGAACCTTCAATTTATGCGTTTCATCAACCCGCATAAAGTCCATATGCAACACTATCGGCTTTGCAGGGTGCCTTTGTATATGTTTAAGAACAGCTTTTTCTGTTTTTCCGTCGATTTTAAGATCAAGCACATGGGAATAAACGGCCTCATGCACCAAATGCTTAACCACTTCATTATGATCCAGCAACAACATCTCAGGAGCACCACTACCACCATATACTACTGCCGGGACCTTACCCTGACGACGAACAACTTTGGCCGCGCTACTACCCGAGGCACTGCGAGCTTCTGCAACAAATTCAAACACGTTAGCCATTTTTTTCTCCAAAAGCTTGTTCCACAAGCACTACTTTAATTCTTATCAGTCAACATAAAGCGAGCTTACAGACTCGCCCACCGCTATTCGACGTATTGTTTCTGCCAACATTTCCGCAACGCTTAGCTGCCTAATCTTATCAATCCCGGACAATTCTGTAGTTAACGGTATCGTATCTGTAACTACCAATTCATCAAGAACGGAATTTTTAACATTTTCCGCGGCCGCACCAGACAACACCGGATGAGTACAGTATGCAACAACCTTTTTGGCACCATTTTTCTTGAGCGCGCCTGCCGCATGACACAAAGTACCCGCCGTATCAACCAAGTCATCCACCATGACACAGGTACGCCCCTCTACATCGCCGATGATATGCATTATCTCCGACACATTCGGACGCGGCCTTCGCTTGTCGATTATCGCCAAATCAGCATCACCCAGACGCTTTGCAATGGCTCTAGCCCTCACAACACCACCAACATCCGGCGAAACCACAATCAAATCTTCGTATTCTTGCCGCCAAATATCACCTAGCAAAATTGGCGAAGCATACACATTATCAACCGGAATCCCAAAGAATCCCATGATTTGATCTGCATGCAAGTCAACAGTCAACGCCCTGTCAGCCCCAGCATTACCTATCATATCCGCAACCAATCTTGCAGTAATGGGCACCCTAGCCGACCTCGAGCGCCTATCTTGCCGCGCGTAACCATAATACGGCATAACGGCTGTTATTCTCGCCGCAGACGCTCGCCTCATAGCATCGATCATTACCAACAATTCCATTAGATTTTCATTGGTAGGCGCGCAGGTAGGCTGTATGACAAATACATCCCTACCCCTAACATTTTCTTCTATCTCAACAAAAATCTCGCCATCACTGAAACGACCAACCGTGGCCATGCCGAGGCGCATATTGAGCTTCTTCACAATACCTTCAGACAACGCCTTATTGGCATTCCCGGAAAATACCATTACCGAGGCCTCACGCATTCAAGCACTCCTAAGGAACTATTGTGTGGAGATTATGGCTGGGCTGCAAGGATTCGAACCTTGGTATGCGAGGATCAAAACCTCGTGCCTTACCGCTTGGCGACAGCCCATTAAATTGATTAAACAGATCCTTGTCTTAATTTTTCATGCAGAGGCGAAACATTAAGTCCTCGAGCCAAATAAACTAACCAACTCTGACTCAACACAGAAAATGCCTCACGCGCCGACTCTTCCGAATCGAACTGGGCAAACACACAAGCCCCAGTCCCCGTCAATCTTGCTTCTGCATATTGAGATAATGCATCCAATGCATTACTCACCGGCTTATATAACTTGCTAACGACCGGAAGGCAATCATTCCGCCAATCGCCTGCAATGAAGTCGCGCATTGTGATGGGTTTGCTATCTCTTGTCAACTCTTCCGTCAAAAAAATCTGTTTCGTGTTCACATGACAATCCGGCTTGATTACCACGACCCATTGTTCCGGAATCGTTATGGACTTTAATTCCTCACCAACACCCTCACCCCAAGCGGTGTATCCATAGACAAAAACAGGCACATCGGCGCCAAGCTGCAAGCCCAACTCCATCAATTTTTCTAATGGTAAATGCAGATTCCACAACCTATTCAGCACCACCAGCGTAGTAGCAGCATCGGAACTACCACCACCCAAGCCACCACCCATAGGCAGATTCTTTTCGACATCGATACACACCCCGGACGCACACCCAGTATATTGTCTCAATAAGTTGGCGGCACGAACGGTTAAGTCTTCGTGTTCCGGGACACCAGGAATCGGATGACGCAAATAAACCCGGCCATTTTCCGCTGGATAAAATGTTATCCAGTCACACAAATCAATAATCTGAAATACTGTTTGCAGCAAATGATAGCCATCTGGGCGACGCCCGGTGATTCTCAGCATTAGATTCAACTTAGCCGGCGCAGGCCATTTCTCACCCCAACCCACCACCTGTTCTTGCATTCCCGTCACGACAAATCCCATTGATCCACTATTAATTTGATTCTTGTCTTATCTTTTTCCGCATTGATTTTTCTCGGCAGTACTAAGGCGTTAACATGCTGGATTTCTCTGAAACCAACCCGCCACCCAGACTGAAAAAATCCATCAACCTGCTCGACAAACGACTGCTCCGGATCAGGCAAGCCAAGCACCCAATACCTCAAAGCGCTCACTGGAATCGCGACACCTAACTGCTCCGCCAGCACCTCTTCTGCAGGCCCGCGAAATTCTTTGTGATTGTCGCCGTCATCCACCGCTACGAAATCAGCTTCGACAGTTATCATCAGCTTACCCTGAGCCAATGGCCCCGAAAGCTCAATATCATCTCTCCCTGAGCGATGCCGCCAACTCACCGACGCAGAAAACGAATCCTTCTCATCAGCCAGAGCCAATCGCCCCTCAAAATACCATTGCTGTTGCTGTTGCAACACCCTCATATCTTGCAAACGATAAGTACCTTCAGGCTTCTCAGACAATAAAGAACAGCCAGACAAGAACGCCACAGCCAACAAAAATACACTGCCTTTAAAAATCATTGCCCGTTTTGCAAAAAGCGTTTTTTAAACTCCAACAAATATTCGTCATCAGGAGATTTTTTATAAACACTGTCGAAAAGCTCTTTTGCTTCCTTTTTCTCACCTAAGGACCAAAGCACTTCTGCAATATGCGCGGCAATTTCATTTTCCGGCTGCTTCTCGTAGGCTCTACGCAAAAATTCCAGCGCCCGCTCAGGCTTTCCAAGCTTAAACTGCAACCATCCGTAGCTGTCTATTACCACTGCCTCATCGGGCTGCAAACTGAGAGCGCGCTCCAAATATTTGGCCGCCTCCTCATAGCGTTGCGTTCTATCGGTCAACGTATAACCCAACGCATTAAGCGCCCCTACATCGTCCGGCTTTTTCTCTAAAATTTTTTGCAGGTCGGATTCAAGTACATCCAGCTTATCCAAACGCTCGGCAACCAATGCCCGGGCATATAGCACTTCGCGATTATCGGGCATGTCTTTTAAAGCCAGTGTCAGAACATCAAAAGCTTCCTGGTATTTACCCAATTGATTGTAAAGCTCTGCCTTAACCATCAAGACCCGCAAATGCTGCTCAGGATATTTGTTATCCATGCGTTTGATGCGCGCCTCAATCTCGTCGAAGCGTTTTTGATTCATCAACAAAGACACCGCCGCCATATCCGCGTCGAATGCGTAATTGCCGTCGCTCACCCGATCAAACCAATTTAACGCCTTATCCGGATGCTGTTGATCAACTTCAATCTTACCCAAATAAAAACTAGCTTGCCCTTCCCACTCGGGATTATTCAGCAACTTCTCAAGTACGTTTTCAGCCTTATCGATCTGACCTTGCTGCATATACACCAAAGCCATGGTAAACAGCGTTTCAGCATCATCCGGCTTGTCTTCCAACACATTCTGGCAAAGCTTTATCGCATCGTCATAGTCGTGACCGTTAACCAACACCTCTAACAACATCTTTCTCAGCATTTTATCTTCTGGAGCAGCCTTAAGCGCTTTTTCCAAAGAGGCGCGCGCCTTGGTCAAGTCGCCGGAGCGTCCGGCCAGCTGTGCCTGCAAGATCACAGCCTTATTCCAATCAGGCTGGATTAACAATGCTTGATTAACTTTCTGCTGGGCCAACTCGTTATTTTGCAGAACCGACGCCAAAACTGCCTGCAAGAAAAACACACTGGCTTGATTAGGATGCTCAACAGCCAACTCTTCCAACACGTCGTAGGTAAATTGTGTGCGACCTTCTTTTTCCATCAACTTGGTCATTTCCAGCACACCAGCCTCAAAACCGGCCGGATCATCTGCCAGCATGGCATTGAGATTTTCTAAAGCCGCCTTTTGATCTGAATTTTTGATCGCCAATAACACGGCAAACTTTCTCGCCGCCAAATTTTTACCGTCTTTGGACAACCAAACCGTCAAGGCCTCGCGGGTACGCTGCTCATCTTTCAAAAACAAACCGATTTTCACGGCCCGCTCCGCAATCCGCGGATCATCAACTCGCTTAGCGGCTTGCAAATAAGCATCCATGGCCAAATGATACTGATTGCGCTGCCCTGCCAATTCGGCGGCCATCAGCAAATACAGCACCTCTTCGTCGATCACCGTATTGCGGTTAACTCTGCTTTCCAAACCCTCCGGCTTGGCTGGCACACCTTCTGCGTCAGGCTCTTTCTCAGGAGAAACCGCACATCCTGACATCGATAAAAACATTGCTATGGCTATCCATTTTTTCATGCAATCAATTGACCCACTTTTGAAAAACTATTGACGATAGATTACCAGAAAAAGCCCCTGAATCGGACTGTCGTTTCATTGTATTTGGACAAAAACAGCGCATTCCTTAAAATAGCGGACTTTTCTTGTGCTATTGTTCGCAACCGATGACTCTTCTTGCCGTAGGGATAAATTACAATACCGCCCCGGTCGCGATCCGCGAACGCTTGGCGTTCCCGACGGACATGCTCGATAACACCCTGAAAAACTTGTGGAATCTTCGCGAAATCAGCGAAGCGGCCATTCTATCGACTTGTAATCGCACCGAGTTTTACTATCAGGCCGACAGCGACAACCAATCCTCGTTGGTAAACTGGATAGCCGACACCAAACAGATCAAACCAGCCGACTTCACTCCCTATCTTTACAGCTATAAAGATAGCCAGTCGATAAGACATATGTTCCGAGTGGCTTGCGGCCTGGATTCGATGATCCTGGGCGAGCCGCAAATTCTCGGCCAAATGAAAACCGCCTACCATGCCGCTTCACAAGCCGGCACGCTGGGCAGAAATCTTAGTAAATTATTTCAACACACCTTTTCCGCCGCCAAAAAAGTCCGCACCGACACCGCTATCGGCTCCAGCCCGGTCTCGGTCGCATTTGCCGCCGTGCAACTGGCGCAACAGATTTTCGACAAGCTCAGCGAACAAACCGCGTTACTGATAGGTGCAGGCGAAACCATAGAACTTACCGCCCGCCATCTATACCAGCACGGTATCGGCCGCATCATTATTGCCAATCGCACTTACGACAAAGCCCACGCTTTAGCCATGCAATTCAACGGCTACGCTATAAACCTAGCCGAGTTGCCGAATCATTTGGCGGAAGCCGATATTGTGGTGTCGTCCACCGCCAGCCAATTGCCGATACTTGGCAAAGGCCGCGTGGAAAGCGCGATCAAGATCCGCAAACACAAACCGATGTTCATGGTTGATCTAGCCGTGCCGCGTGACATTGAGGCAGAGGTTGCACAACTGCGTGACGTGTATTTGTATACCGTCGACGACCTGCAAAACACCGTCAATCAAAATATGGACTCGCGCCGCCGCGCCGCCGAGCAGGCTGAGGAAATCATCGACACCCAAGTCGAACATTTTATGGCCTGGCTACGCTCCCAAGGCGCGCAGGAAACCATCCGCGATTTCCGCACGCAGGCCGAGCAGACTCGCGACGAAGCCTTACAAAAGGCTTTAGCCCAACTCAACAGCGGCGCAGCTGCCGACGAAGTGTTGCAGCGCCTCGCCCACACCTTGACCAATAAATTGATCCACACCCCCTGCGCGCAATTGCGCGAGGCTGGCGCCAATGAACGCCACGACCTGATCGCCGCTTCCCGCGAAATTTTCAAATTACGATAAACCACTGAATGAAACCCTCGATACAAACCAAACTGGAAAACCTCGGCGAACGCTTCGAAGAAATCACCGCCTTATTGTCGCAACCGGAAGTACAAAGCAATCAAAACCAATTCCGTAGCCTGAGCCAGGAATACGCGCAAATCGAGCCGCTGGTCGCCTGTTACAAAATCTATCAGGAAAACGAAGCCAATCTGGAATCGGCCCAGGAAATGGCTAAAGACAGCGACCCGGAGTTACGGGAAATGGCCAAAGAGGAAATCCAGGCCGCGGAGGCACAACGCGACGAGCTGGAACAGCAACTGCAAATCCTGCTGTTGCCGAAAGACCCCAACGACAACCGCAACGTGTTTCTGGAAGTCCGAGCCGGTACCGGTGGCGACGAAGCGGCAATTTTCTCTGGCGACCTGGCGCGTATGTATCAACGCTATGCGGAACGGCAAGGCTGGAGCACCGAGATCATCAACGAAAATCGCGGCGAACACGGCGGCTTTAAAGAAGTCATCATGCGCATCAGCGGCCAGAATGTTTACTCGCAATTAAAATTCGAGTCGGGCACTCACCGCGTGCAACGCGTACCGGAAACCGAATCGCAAGGCCGCGTGCATACCTCAGCCTGCACCGTCGCGATCATGCCGGAAGTCGATGCGGTTGACGAAATCGACATCAACCCGGCGGATTTGCGCGTCGACACCTTCCGCGCCTCCGGCGCCGGCGGCCAGCACGTCAACCGTACCGAATCGGCGATCCGCATTACCCATATTCCGTCCGGCGTGGTCGTCGAATGCCAGGACGAACGTTCGCAGCACAAAAACCGCGCCCGCGCGATGTCGGTTTTGCAAGCGCGTTTGATGTCCGCTGCCCAGGAAAAACAGCACGCCGAACAATCGGAAAGCCGCAAGTTGCAAGTGGGTAGCGGCGACCGTTCCGAGCGTATCCGCACCTATAACTACCCGCAAGGCCGGCTCACCGATCACCGCATCAATCTGACACTCTACAAACTGGAAGAGATTATGGAAGGCGGACTGGAGCATGTGATTCAACCGCTGATACACGAACATCAGGCGGAATTATTGACGCAGTTGGGCAATGTCTAAAAGCAATGACCATTCGCTCCTGAGCCTGTTAATCGCGGCAAACGAACAGCTAAGCACAACGTCCGAAACCGCAATGCTTGACGCCGAAGTATTGCTTTGCCACTGCCTGAACAAAAACCGCTCATTTCTCCGAGCCTGGCCGGAACATCAGCCCAGCGCTGAACAAGTCGCTCAGTTTCAAGCACTGGTAAAACAGCGCTCGCAAGGCACCCCGGTTGCCTACTTAACCGGCCAACGCGAATTCTGGTCGCGCAATTTTAAAGTCAGCCCGGATGTGTTGATTCCCCGCCCCGACACCGAATTGCTGGTGGAGCTCAGCCTGTCGCTATTACCGACAGACCTGCCCTGTAAAATCATCGATCTCGGCACCGGTTCCGGGATTATCGCCATCACGCTGGCCGCCGAACGACCACTGACCCAAGTCTTTGCCTGCGATCTAAGCTCGGCAGCTTTAGAAGTCGCCCGATATAACGCGCAGCAACTCAACACCGGCAATGTGCGTTTTGTGCAGTCAAGTTGGTTCGACAACATCGAGGAAACAGGCTTTGATTTGGTAATTAGCAATCCACCCTACATCGCAGATAATGATCCGCACTTAAAAATCGGAGACGTGCGCTTCGAACCTTACAGTGCCTTGATTAGCGCCAAAAACGGCCTGCAAGACATTCGGCAACTTGCCGAACAAGCCCGTGCGCATTTGAAAGACTATGGGCAATTATTGGTCGAACACGGCTACAATCAACAAACCGAGGTACAGGCCATTTTTAACGAATTGGGTTACCGGCAGGTCAAGACACATGCCGATTTATCCGGCAATCCTCGGGTGACTTCAGGAATTTGGAACACATTATGAACAACAGCGAAATTTCTCTGCCGCGCAAGCTCACCAATCAGTTACTGCACTTGGCACAGTTATCCCCGGATGCGGAGGTTTGCGGCCTAATCGGCGCGGACAGCACCGGCCTGCCGGTGAGTTGTTATCCGGTGGCAAATAGCGCGGCCACACCAGAGAACCGGTTCCTATTGGACGCCAGCCAGCAAATCGAGGCCATGCGCCAAATCCGCGAAAAAGGCGAAACGCTATTTGCTATCTACCACTCGCACCCGCACACGCCGGCCCAACCGTCAGCGACCGACATCCAGGAAGCCAGCTATCCGGATGCACTGCATTTGATCATTTCCTTAAATACCAAGGGCGTATTGGAAATGCGCGGCTTTAAAATTGCCGGAGACAGCGCGGAAGAAGTGGAATTAAATCTGATTGAAGCTTAATCCAAGCCGTTGCAGCCCAAACCGCGTGTTCAATGCTCCCAAGACGCAGCATCTTCGATAGGTTCAAGATGGGTATCGATATCTATATTGTCGAACTTGCCCTTGATCTGCTGCTCAATGGCTTCCAGCAAATCATGGCCCTGCTGCACGGTCCAACCGCCCGGCACCAACACATGCACCGACATGAAACGCCTGGCGCCGGCGTAACGCGTCCGTAACGCATGATAAGCAATGCCATCGCCGACCACATACTCATCCAGCACAGCGACAATTTCAGCGATTTCCGCCGGAGATAACGCCGCATCCAACAAGCCCGACACTGTCCGGCGAATCAATTGCAAGCCGGCCCAGACGATATTTAACGCCACTCCTATGGCAATAATCGGGTCGAGTATTTCCCAGCCATTCAACCCCAATTGCCTAGCAAACGCCAAACTCGGCTCAAAACGGTTTGCCACCGAGATAATGGCGATGCCGACCAAAATCCCGACTGTCGTCCAGACATCGGTCATCAGATGCTTACCGTCGGCTTCCAGGGTAATCGACTGCCGACGGCGGCCGACACCAATCAAAATTCGGGCAACCGCTAAATTGATCAGAGAGGCAAATACCGAAACCGCAATACCCAGATCAAGTTGCTGCAGCGCTAGCGGGTTCCATAATCGCTCCCAGGCCGCATAGCCGATACTGAAAGCCGCCAACAGAATCATGATGCCTTCCGCACCGCTGGAAAAATATTCAACTTTTTCGTGACCGTAGGCATGGGTATCGTCCGGCGGCCGCGCCGAGATAGTCAGTACCACCAACATGATGATCGCCGCCACCAAATTAATCAGCGACTCCAACGCATCGGACAGCAAGCCCACGGAGCCGGTCAACCAATAGGCATAGCTTTTTAATGCGATAGTACTGATTGCGGCAGCAATAGAGAGCCACCCGTAACGGGCTAGAGAGTGTTCACTCATAACTTTCGGAGTTTTTTGATAGGCTGATCAGTCTAGCAGACTGTCTGACTCAGCACTCACCTTGTGCGGATATATTCACGTCGCTCCGCGATAATCAGGGTCAACGTGAGAACTCGAAAATATAGTGATAACAAAAAAGCCCCGATTCGCAAGAAACGGGGCTTTTATTTTTAAACCAGAAATTCTTTTGGAGCGCCGAGAATCAGCGCTCCGCCATCAATTAATAGTTGAACTGCAACTGGGTACGGATCAAATCGCCGCTGGCTTGCTGCAAGAATCCAGCTGCCGTTGTTTGCGCCTGAATTTGAGTACGATTCATCGTCGCATAAGCCACGGTTAACTCCAACGCCTTGTTGATTTGATACTCGACACCGGCTTCGACCTCGTCCACATTGACTCTTGGAGCGTTGGCGACACCCTTCCAGGCACCATCATAGGTTTGCCATTTGACATAAGGCATCATGCTACCTTTAGTACCGAATACGTTATCGATTTTATACATCGCTTGTACGTACCCACCTTCCAGATTTTGTCTTTCAATACGGTTGGCAGATGGATTAAGCGTAGGGCCTGCACCCCAATTCCATTCCGCCTGCAAACCAAACGGTTGCGGGAACAACACGGCGTGAACGCCAACTCTATCTTCGCTATTATCTCTTGCGGTCGGCGTGCCTGACCCAAATCTGCTGGTATAGGCACTGGTGGACCGGTTGAATCTTCCCGACATTGCATCCGCCCCCACTTCGATGACTTGCCCACGCAAGCCCATGAAACCTAAATCAAACGGATAAGTCGAATGAGCGACCAAATATAAGTTGTCGTTAGCTTCCGCTTTGTTAATACCCTGACCGTTATAAACACCCAAGCCCAAGACGCCGTAATCACCGGAGGTTTTCAGATTTTTCTTGGCTAGGTCTTTCCAAAGTTTTTGTACATCGCTAGGCGACCAATAAGCAAACAAACCCAGGTCACGCTCACTAGGCACCGCGCTGTTCAATGCGTCGTCACGGTCTAGCGTCAGGCGGTTTTGCGAAGATTGCAAGTTTTCCCAACCGAACGGGACTTTGGATTGACCGGCACGGATTCGATATTCGTGAGCCTTATCGAACGCCAAGTCGGCATAGGCATCCCGCAACTGCGCAAAGTTCAAATCACCGTTGGTGGTTGCGAAATCCGGTTGCAGATACAAGGAGATATACTCATTGATGTCGCCGGAAAATACCAAACGCACTCGACGCAAAGAAAAACCTTGATTGTTACCTATCGAGCCATCACCCACCGATTTCAACTCCGGCTCGCCCGCTGTTCTATCGCCGGATAGTGCTTGGTTATACCGCAACTGGGTATAGCCGCGAACATTGATTTTGTTAAACCATTTTTCGTCGTTCTTAGCTTTGTCTTCGCGTTGCGCAACGATATGCTCGTCGAGCGCTTTCAATTCGTTGGTTTTCAGCTCGAGATCCTGCTTGATTTTGTCGATCTCAGCTTTTTGTGTTTGATTGTCGACTTCAACTTTTTTAGCAACCGTATCTTCGACTTTTTCAAAAGAACCCAACTTGACACGCCCCGGACCCGGCTCGGCAAAAATCTGCTTGGTTTTGGAATCAACATACAAATCCAGCGCCATCGCCTCGGCGCAGATACCCGAGCCAATAATGGCGACCACTGCCAGGCTCAGCTTAGAAAGTCTCATCAAATTTCTCCAATAATTATATAAATCAATGCGTTAACTTAATGATCATGATGACCAAAAAGCTTGAGCGCATTGTATGGAGGCAATATGACAACTTTATGACAAAACGAATTTAATTGGCCTATCCGTTGTTTTTTTGCGACAAAAACCGCATTCGAGAAAAGTCGATAGCCTATCTCTAGCTAATTATTGAGATCTTTTCGATTGGCTGCTGTCACCTTTCAGCAACAGATATTCAAGGAATTGTAGGAAGCAGCTGCAATTGCCTAAGCGCACTTAGGCGGTGGGATAGAACAATTTAAAAATGACTTCGAATTCGTCGCTGATTTTATCGAGGATGAAACTGATTTGTTCGGGCGTCAGATTCAAAGCATTGACAGCGTGGGCATCGTAGGGATTTTCGATTCGACTTAAGCAGTTGGCCAGCCTGACCATGGCAGCCAGATCGGCGTAAGGCCCGATCAGATCAGGAAAGCAATGCAAGCGAATACTTTCCACAATAACGTCCGGTAACATCCATTGTTTGCACAACTCGGCACCGGCCTGAAAGTGGTCAAAGCCGATCACGTTCTGCTCCACCGTGACCTCTTCGTCCACCGCGAGCGGGGTTTGCGATTGCAGTAATAAGTCGACTTCCCGGGCCAATACCGGAATCCGCCGATAAAACACCAATTGCCCGATGTTGTGGACCAAGCCGCACAGAAACGAGGTGTCGGCATAGTGCTTGCCGAAATGAATATCCAACTCGCGTGCAATCAACGCGCAGCGCAAATTTCTGGCCCAAAAATCGTGTATAGAGAAATGTTGTCCCGGTAAATCGGAAAAGCGTTCGACAATCAAGGTACCCAGCACCAGATTCTGCAACTCACGGGTTCCAATCATGGTAATGGCTTTGGCAATCGAACTGATTTGGGATGGAAAACCATAAAAAGCACTATTCACAATCTTCAGTAGCTTTACCGCCAATGCCGCATCGGCTTCGATCACCACAGCCGCGTCTTTCGCGGTCTTATTCGGATCTTCGACTATTTTTTTTAACAAAAAATAGGCATTCGGCGGCGAGGCGAGTTGTAAATCACCTCTAAGCAAATCGGCAACAGTCAATGTGGACGGTGAGTAAGCTATCATCAATAATTCTAAAAAATTAAATTTACACCTATACTGAAAACCAATAGCATAGAAATAGCATTAAAGGCTGCGCTTAAACCTAGACCAATTATATGAAAATACAAGCTTATTAAATGCCGGCCTCCTCCTGACCATGCTGACAGCTCCCGATTTTATGCCAATACCTGGATGGTATTAGATGATTGCCAATGACGCGCTCAAAGAAAAACTGATTGTCGTTGCGGAGCATAATGAAGTCTCTGCTCAAAAAATCGCTTCCACATTGAAAGCCAAAGGCTTTACCGATATTCGTATTGCTGAAAATGGCGAACAAATATACGAAATATTGAAGCCTTACGCCGATCAACCCGACAGAATCGGTCTGATCGTGCTGAACGCAATGTTGCCGCTTTGCCATCCTCGGGAGATGTGTCAAAGCTTATCCAGCGCCAACTCGGTATCAGTCATCCCGGTGGTGATTCTGAACGACGACTGCTTTGACTGCGAACTTGATCGTTGTCAGCCGCAACAAGACAATTGCTTAACTTATAAAATCAATACGCCGGTTAACACCCAGGAATTGATACTTGCAGTAAAGTTTTTGCTGAGCCTGAAACAGGAACGCCAATTGCGTCACCGTCAGGAAGAACAATTGATCAATGAATTAGCCGCCAAAAACGTTATCGATGCGAAACTGAAGTTTCTGGTCGCGCACGACGAATTAACCGGTTTATTTAATCGCAGTAGTTTCGAGCGCCAACTGAGATTGGTGCTAAATCATAGCAATAAAGCGCAAAAAGACGGGTCGTTATTGTTCATTGATGTGGACCGCTTCAGCCTGATTAACGAACTGGAAGGCTTTGAAGTGGGTGATCGTTTACTGGTCGAAATGGCCATTCTGGTCCGAAAGCTATTACCAGCCGGCAGTTTATTCGCCCGTATCGGCGCCGACGAGTTTTGTTTATTCCTGGAAAACAAAACCAAAAAGCAAGCACAGATTCTCGCGGAAACCATCAAAACCACCGTGGATAATTTCCGGTTCTTCACCGGCGAAGTGTCTTACAGCGCCTCGGTTTCCATCGGCATTGCCGCGCTGGACAATACCGTTTCCGCGTTTCATCCGGGCGAAATGATTTTACATGCCCGCCAAGCCTGCAACTTTGCAAAAAGCACCGGCAGAGACAAAATCTGCGTTTACAACAGCGATGATCTCATCGTCAAGGAAAGACGCCGCGACATTTACTGGGTGCCGCTGATTCGCAAGGCCTTGCGGGATAACCAGCTATTTCTGGTGTTCCAGCCGGTGGTACAGCTGTCTGATGGCAATGTTTCGCACTATGAAGTGTTATTGCGTATGCGCGGCGAAGGCAATGAAGTCATCACGCCGGATCAGTTTATTCCGGTAGCTGAAAGAACCGGCTTGATTCACGCGATAGACCTATGGGTCGTGGAGAATGCCATCGACTTTCTGGCGGCACTGCCCACTTACATGTCTTATATTTCCCTGGCCGTGAACCTTTCAAGTACCGCGTTTCAGTATCCGGATTTACTATCCACTATTAAGGATAAACTGGAAATGACCTGGATAGACGCCAACCGTTTGACCTTCGAAATCACCGAAACAGCCGCCGTGGACAATTTTGAAAAAACCCGGCACATGATTAACAAAATCAGAGCCTTAGGCTGCAAATTCGCGCTAGACGATTTCGGCGCCGGCTTTTGTTCGTTCAACTATCTCAAAACCTTTCCGGTCGATTACGTGAAAATCGACGGTCAATTCATCAGAAACCTGCTCGACAACGAAACCGATCAAATACTTGTCAAATCCATGGTGGAAATTGCCTCAAAACTCGGCAAAAAAACCATCGCCGAATTCGTCGAATCGGCAGGTACGGCGGTAAAGCTGAAGGAAATCGGCGTAAACTTCGGCCAGGGCTACGCATTCGGCAAACCCGAGCAGAATCTACTGGATGGTCAGAAGGTTTCGCTTAACCTTTTGCTGGGCAGCAATCAGGTGGCCAGTCTAATCACTTGAAACGGATTAAACGTAATTCGCGAACTTTTTAGCAATTGGGGTATTAGTTTACCGACTTGATTAGCTCTGGTATATTCGCTCGCGGTGTTTAAAACGTGTCATCACATTGTTCTGAATCTTAATAAATAAAACAAACAAAAGGGGAAGGGTTATGGCTGAATTGCTTTTTATAGCGACAACTATTTTTGTAGCTTATGTAGTATTTGTAGTCATGGGTGGCAAAAAGGAAAAACCGGAAACTAGTAAACCCGAGCCCGCCAAGCCGGAAGCGAGTAAACCGGCCATCCAAACCGAACTGACACCGCCTCCTCCCGCAGCTGTAAAAACCGCCGAAAAATCCGCTCCAGCCAAAGCCGCCACACCCAAACCCGCCGCCCCCAAAGCCAGTAAATCCGCCCCGGCCAAAAAAGCCGCCGCCCCTGCGCCAGCAGCGCCAGTCGATATTCTGAAAAATCCAAAAACAGGTGAAGTCGCCAAAATCCCAGCGAGTTATGCCTTTGCCAAACGCTGGATCAAAGATGCGTTGGTAGAAGAAGGCCTGTTGGACAAAGTGTATAAAAACAACGAACTAGACGATGCCGCAAACGCCAAAATTCAAGCCGCGCTGCAACAATTGAAAGGCATGAGCAAGTATCAATAAGCATGCCTGTGGATATTTAGGCGAGTAGCACGCCCCTACTCGCTTCAGTTTATTTTCTGTTATTCAAGACCCAACTTTTTCAAGCGATACCGCAGCGAACGGAAGCTTAGGCCCAAGTATTTAGCGGTAGCGGTTTTGTTCCAACGATTTTCTTCCAGCGCCGCACTCAAGGCTTTTTTCTCTATGTCCTCGAGATAGGCTTCCAACGACATTTTCTCGGCGTCAAAATCTTCGACCGCGGCCAATTCCATCCCCAACGGCAAGTTCAGATCGTCGGCTTCAATCACGCCGCCATCGTGCAAGGCCAGCGCCCGCTCCAATATATTTTCCAGCTCCCGAACATTGCCGGGAAAATAGTAGTGCTTTAACGCATTTAGCGCAGAGTCGCTGAGTTTGGGCAAATCCATGCCGTTGGCATTAGCCAAGCCCGCCAATAAGTGCTGGGTAAGCTGAGGAATATCGGCGGACCGGGCGCGCAGGGGTGGCAAACTCAGCTCGATGACATTGATCCGGTAGTACAAATCCTGCCTAAAACTGCCTTCTTGGACCATCTTGGTCAAATCCTTGTGGGTTGCACTCAATAAGCGCACATCGACAGGCACTTCCCGCTGTTCGCCGACCGGGCGGACTTTTTTCTCCTGAATCGCCCGCAACAATTTAACTTGCAAGGGCAAAGGCAAATCAGCCACTTCATCCAAAAACAAGGTACCGCCATCGGCCGCCTGAAACAAGCCTTGCTTGTCGGCTACCGCGCCGGTGAAACTGCCTTTTTTATGCCCGAAGAATTCGCTTTCCATCAATTCAGGCGGAATCGCTCCGCAGTTAATCGCAATAAACGGTTTCTCGCCGCGCGGGCTTTGCTGGTGTATCAATCTGGCCACCAACTCCTTGCCCGAACCGGACTCTCCGCTGATATAAACCGGCGCCTGGTTGCGCGCCACCTTGTCGATCTTCGAGCGAATAGCGCACATTAATGCAGACTCACCCAACAAGATGTCGCGGGTACGTCGCTCCTTGTCGGAAACCCTAGTTAGCGAGGCTTGCAGCGCATGACTGACTAGTTGCCGCAATACCCCCAAATCGACCGGCTTAGACAGGAAATCGAAGGCGCCTTTTTTCATGGCTTTGATCGCAATATCCATGCTGCCATGCGCAGTAATCACCGCCACCGGCAATTGCAAACCGGCCAATTGAATATGATCGACCAAGTCTAGCCCGTCGCCGTCCGGTAGTTTCATATCGGTAAGACACAAATCAAACACCTCAACGGCCAGTAGCTGTTTGGCCTCGGCCAAATTGGCCGCGCAACGGGTTTGAATGTGCATGCGGTTCAGGGTTATTTCGAGTAATTCTCGGATGTCGGGTTCGTCGTCGACAACCAGGGTGACAGGCATATTCATATTTCAATGACGGCGTGATCGGCATTAGCCAGCAACAAAGTGAAACAAGGTTTTCCGGAATGGGCGGCGTAACTTAACTCCGCTTGATTCAGTTCGGCCAATTCCCTGGAAATATACAACCCTAACCCGGTACCTTGGTGGGAAGTGGTAAAAAACGGTTCGAACAAATGCTGCCGGTGCTCTGCGGCAATTCCGGCGCCATTATCGATAATTTTAATGCACGGCGCCTCCTGCATCTGCGACACTTCAAGCACGATGGCCCCTAGCTCAGGCTTACCGTATTGCAAAGCATTGGCGCAGAGATTGTCGAGAATTTGCTTCAAGTGGCCACTATCAATACAGGCATTCAAGCCTTGCGCTTTAAAAATCAATTTAAAACACTCCGCCCGCTCGCCCAGATTCAATTTCTGCTCGTCAAGGTAGGCCGGCAACCACTGGTCCAAAGCGATTTTTTGTTTTTGCGACGGGTTGCGCCGAGACAACTTGAGAATGTCCTCGATTATGCTGTTTACCCGCTGACAATGGTGCTGGATGATTTCCGTCAAACGCAGCTCTTGCATATCCAAATCCGGTGCTTCGGATAGCAATTGTCCGGCATGACTAATGGCGCTGAGCGGATTGCGAATTTCGTGGGCAATACTGGCGGTCAACCGGCCCAGAGACGCCAGCTTGCTCTGTTGTAGGCGTTGGTTATACAAGGCAATGTCCTCGAAAATCAGCATGTACAACGCTTCGTCATCCATACTTAATTCGGAAAATCGCACTTGCACTTCGTTGCGATTGGCTAATTGGATAATGGCAAAATCCTGATCCCGATTGGCGCGCCACAACTCAAAAGCCTGCCTCAGCTCCGGCGCCACCTCGGCCAGTTCCTCCGGATGCAGGACCAAGCCCAGCAAACGCAACGCCGATTGATTGGACAGTTGAGTCACCTGCCGCTCATCGACGATCATGATGCCCGATTGCAAATGCTGGATGATATAGCGGTTAAGACTCTCCAGCCTGGCGATAGTATGCTCGTGCCGTCTGGCCAACACCGCTGATTGTTCGGCACGCTGTGCCAGGATTACCGATAAAAACGCTATCGAAAAAAAAGCCACGCCCAGCATCCCGGCATAAGTCAAGGTAGTATTTTCGAAGGCATGCGTTTCTATCGCATACACCTCTTCAGCAAGAATTGCCAGACTAGCCAAGGCCGCAAACAACATCGCGCAGCGCCCACCAATCAGCAAACCACCCGCCGCTATCGAGATAGCCAGCAAGATGCCAATGCCGCTGCCAATCCCACCGCTGGCGTGCATCAGCAAGGTAATGAAGACAATATCAGTGAAAATAAATAACTGTGCCAGACTGGCATAAGCCCAACGCGGTCTAAATGCGACCGGCGCGGCAATCAGCGAAATCCCCAGATAGGCAACACTGGTGAACTGGTACAATGATGCGTCGTAGGAACCTAATAACGACGGCCCAAAGCGCAAATAAAACAGCATCACAAACAGGCAGGCGGTAACAAACCGATAGAGGGCGAAAATCTTCAACATCAACCATGCTTGCCGAACGGGAATGCCGTACCCCTTGGAAAAAGGGCAGGGATAAATAGTATCGACCGATGAAGAAAGCATTGCCCGAGTTTTTATGCAGAGTTAGTTAGAATGTTTGTCAGTTCAATCATAGCACCAACTTGAGACGCGATTTAAGCCATCCATGGAGCACTAAATGAATATTCACGAATACCAGGCGAAACAACTCTTTAAAGCGTTTTCGATCCCCGCGCCACAGGGCGCCGTGGCGACCACAGCCGAACAAGCGCAGCAAGCCGCACAGTCCTTAAGCAGCTCTGCCTGGGTGGTAAAGGCGCAAATTCATGCCGGCGCCCGAGGTAAAGCCGGCGGCGTAAAAGTTGCCCGGACCCTGGAGGAAGTAAAGGCTTACAGCGCGGCGATGCTGGGTACACGTTTAGTAACGCATCAAACCGATGCCGCCGGCCTGCCGGTCAATAGCGTTTGGGTGGAAGAGGCTTCGGCAATCAATCAAGAATATTATTTGAGCCTGTTGCTCGACCGGGAAAGTGAACGGCTGATATTTATTGCTTCCGCCGCCGGCGGTATGGACATCGAAGCGGTGGCCGCTGAAACACCTGAAAAAATAGTCAAGGTGCCGGTGCACCCCGCAGCAGGTTTACAACCTTATCAATGTCGCCAAGTAGCCGCTGCACTAGGCTTGGGCAAAGAACAGCAAAGCCAGCTGCAGAGCATTATGAGCGGCCTGTATCAACTGTTTTTGACCAAGGATGCCAGCCAAATCGAAATCAATCCACTGATCCAAACCGATGACGGCAAACTGGTGGCACTGGACGGCAAGATCAATTTCGACGACAACGCCATCGCCTTGCATCCTGACATAGCCGCGATGCGCGATGCATCGCAAGAAGACGCCAAGGAAGCGGAAGCCAAACAGTTCGATCTTAACTACATCACGCTGGACGGCAATATCGGTTGCATGGTCAATGGCGCCGGCCTGGCCATGGCGACGATGGACATGGTGAAGTTGAAAGGCGGTGCGCCGGCCAATTTTCTGGATGTGGGCGGCGGCACCAATAAAGACAAAGTCAAAGCCGCGTTTAAATTGATTTTGTCCGACGGCACCACCAAAGCAGTGCTGGTGAATATTTTCGGCGGCATCGTCAAATGCGATGTAATCGCCGCAGGCATCCTGGCGGCCGTCGAGGAAATGCACTTAACGATACCGGTCGTGGTGCGCCTGGAAGGGACTAACGTCGAACAGGGCAAAGCCATGCTAAGCCAATCGGGACTGGGCCTGGTAGCTGCGGATAATCTAAATCATGCTGCCGAATTGGCGGTAAAACTGGCGCAAGAGGTAGCTTAATGTCTATTTTGATCGACAAACAGACTAAAGTCATTTGCCAAGGCTTCACCGGCAAACAGGGTACATTTCACTCCGAACAAGCACTCGCTTATGGCACGCAATTAGTTGGCGGCGTCACTCCGGGACGCGGCGGCTCCAAGCATCTGGATTTACCGGTATTCGACACCGTCGAACAAGCCGTAACAGCCACCGGCGCCACGGCGACGATGATCTACGTACCGCCGTTTTTTGCCGCCGACGCGATTTTGGAAGCGGTCGACGCCGGCATCGAGCTGATCGTCTGCATCACAGAAGGCATCCCGGTGTTGCAAATGCTCAAGGTTAAAGCGGCCATGCAAGGCACGAGCTCATTACTGGTCGGCCCCAACTGCCCTGGCGTGATCACGCCGGGGCAGTGCAAGATCGGCATCATGCCCGGCCATATTCATCTACCCGGCAAAATCGGCATTGTTTCCCGTTCCGGCACCCTGACCTACGAAGCCGTGCATCAAACCACCCGCGAAGACTTGGGGCAAAGCACCTGCGTCGGCATCGGCGGCGATCCGATCCATGGCATGAATTTCATCGACGTGCTGAGCCGTTTCCAAGACGACCCGGACACCCACGGCATCGTCATGGTCGGTGAAATCGGTGGTAGCGACGAAGAGCAAGCGGCTGAGTTTATCAAGGCCCATGTCAGCAAACCGGTGGTAGGCTATATCGCCGGCCAGACCGCACCGGCAGGTAAACGCATGGGCCATGCGGGTGCGATTGTCACCGGCGGCGCGGGTACTGCGGCGGGCAAAATTGCGGCGATGCAAGCGGCCGGCGTCAGCATGGTCAGTTCGCCTTCGGATATAGGCGTCGCGATGCGGGATTGTTTTTCCAAAACATAATGTCGATAAAAATAGCGCTAGCCCAACTGAACTTAACAGTTGCCGATATTCAAACCAACACCGGCAAAATTCTGGCCGCCGCTGAACAAGCCAAACAGCGGCAGGCCGATTTGGTGGTGTTCCCGGAGCTATGTGTCACCGGTTATCCACCTGAAGACCTACTGTTTCGACCGGATTTTATTCACCAGGCGCAACAAGCGGTTGCCGAAATTGCCAAGAAGATTGCCGGCATCACGCTTGTGATCGGTTACCCGATGCAACAGGATGGCCGGCTATATAACACGGCCGTGGCATTACGCGACGGCGAAATCCTTGCCGCGTACCGTAAACAAGCCCTGCCCAACTACGGGGTATTCGACGAACAGCGTTACTTCAGCGCCGGCGACCAAACCTGTCTGTTTACGGTTAGAGACAGCCAGTTGGCGTTGACGATTTGCGAAGACATCTGGCAGCCCGGCATCATTGCTAAAAACCGCGCTGCCGGGGCGGACATTATCCTGACCCTGAACGCCTCGCCGTTTCATGCGGGTAAGATGCAGCAGCGCGAGGACATTATCTGCTCGCAGGTCAAAGAAGCCGGGATTCCACTGGTTTACGTGAACCAAATCGGCGGCCAGGACGAGCTGATCTTCGACGGCGCTTCATTTGTCGCCGATCGTAACGGTGAGGTGGTATTTCGTGCAGCCGAATTTGCGGAGCAACTGAGCATCGTCAAGTTTGTCGATCATGAGCCGCAAATATCCACCATCGCCGCCTTGTATCAACCCGTGGTCAGCGAATACAAAGCGCTGGTCTTGGGTATTCAAGACTACGTGCGCAAAAACGGCTTTCAAGGCGCGATTCTGGGTTTGTCCGGCGGTATCGACTCCGCACTGGTATTGGCGTTGGCGGTGGATGCGCTGGGCGCCGATCATGTCGAAGCCGTGTTGATGCCATCGCGCTATACCCAAGACATGAGCAACCAGGACGCGATCCAGGAAGCCGAAGCCTTGGGCGTGAAATATCACGTGTTGCCCATCGAACCGGCGGTAACTGCCTTCAACGGCATGCTGGCCCCGCTGTTTACCGGCAGCCAAAAAGACACCACCGAAGAAAACATCCAAGCCCGCTGCCGTGGCGTGTTACTGATGGCAATTTCCAATAAACAAGGCAAACTGCTGCTGACAACCGGCAACAAAAGCGAAATGAGCGTGGGCTACGCCACACTTTATGGCGACATGGCCGGCGGTTTTGCGCCTTTAAAAGACGTATCCAAATTATTGGTCTACCAACTCGCCGAATACCGCAACACCTTGTCGCCGGTCATTCCGCAACGGGTTATCACCCGCGCACCATCTGCGGAATTGGCGCCGGACCAAAAGGACGAAGATTCCCTGCCACCTTATTCTGTGTTGGATCCTATACTTACTTTGTATGTGGAACAGGACAAATCCGCCGCCGAGATCGTGGCCCAAGGCTTCACGGTTGCCGATGTGCACAGAGCGATTTCGCTGGTGGATAGAAACGAATATAAACGTCGGCAATCGCCGCCCGGCATTCGCATCACACCCAGAGCGTTTGGTCGTGACCGCCGCTACCCTATTTCATCCGCTTATCGCGGCACGGCCGCGCTTAATCAACCAGCGCCCGACAACGTTAAGGAGTAAATCATGTCAAAAATGCGTACCCTGTTACTTACCACCGGCCTGCTGCTGACTGCACAGACCGGTATGGCCCGCGAAATTAATATTCCGGTGCCCATGGAGTACGGTTTAATCAAAAGTGTGCTGGTCAGCGAACTCTACGACGGCCCGAATGAATCGGTAAGAGCCTGGAAAGACGGCAAGCAATGCAGCTTTTTGGATCTGGATCATCCGCAAATCAGCGGCGAGCAAGGCCAGGTCAAAATTCAGAACAATGTACAAGCCCGCGTGGGTACCGCACTGGGCGGCAAATGCATGACCTTGATCGAATGGTCAGGTATTTTGCAAACCCTGCAACAGCCGACATTGGACGCCTCCGGTAATGTGCTGAGCTTCCCGGTCACCCAACTGAATGCGTTTGATCGCAACGGCCAGCCGTTGAATATCGCCCAATTGCAATCGCTGATCAAAAAAGCCGCCGAGCCCAAACTGGCCGCCCTGAAAATCGACTTAAACCAATCCCGCCCGGACATTACGAAAACCCTGCTCCCCTTCATCGCCGCCGACGATAGCGAGGAGTTGCACGACACCATCAACAGCCTGCGCTTCAATCAGGTCAAAGCCGATGAGAAAGGTATTTTAATCAACGTGGGCTACACCGCTACCAACCAAAATGCCGGCGGCTTAAAAGCGGCCCCGGTATTGAACGAAGCGGAATTGAACCAATGGCGCAAGCTCTGGCAAGGTTGGCAGATGTCTTTGGAAAAGAATATTGAGAAAGCCCCTATCGCCACCAACGCTGACGCCAGCCGGGCAAGCTTGCGCGATGTCCTGCAAAAAGCCGGCGTCGCCTTTGAACAAGGTCTGACGGCGGAATATGTGGCGGAAAACGATCCGGTGCGCAAGTTCTTCAACAGTTCCTGGGACGTGCTAGCCCCTCTACTACGTGACGCTTCAACCCAGTTACCGGGTAATAGCAGCCTGCGCTATGTGACGTTGATTGCCGCGACGGACTTGATGTACGAGTTGGAATCGATAGGCTCGCCACTTGGGCTGGAAGTATCCTCCAACGGCTTGCGGAAGCTAGCCCGTTCGCTGATCGCCCACGAAAATCCCAAAGGCAAGACCAAAGCCAAACGCAAAGGTTAAATCAAGCGGGCTTGCCCCATATAAAAACAGGGATACCGGCCACAAGACCGGTATCCCTGTTTTTTTAGGTATAGCCGAATCTAAACTGCGCCCGCGGAGTATGGCCCTAAAGGGTCGGCGCCCAAAGTACCCACCAAAGACTGCAAATATTCCGGCGAGGCCAGTTCCACCAGTTTCTGTTGCGCCTGCCTATGCCGTTCGACCAACTTCAGCTCGTCGATCAAAGTCTGGTGACTGCTTTCGTGCAAGAACCTGCCCAAATAATCGACATGCCGTTGCCATAACGCGATGTCGCGCTGCTGCTTGATCCGCAGCCGTTCCTGATACCAATCCGAAGCCAACAAGTAATCGCGGGTAAACATCGCCCGTATCTCCGGATGATGCGCATCCTTACCCTGATAATGACCATCGGCCATAATATGCAGCAGCGCATACAGCGGCGGACAGGCATCTTCTATGCTGCCGTCCTCGATATATTGCTGGGCCACGCGCTGCTGGGTTTCGACGATATTATTGATGCCGTCGACAAACACCTCCAGATCCTGGCGCTCGGGCTGCAAAATCTCGTCGGTAAAAACCGCATACGGGTTATCGAAGATCTTACCCATCAAGCCGTGCACGAAATGACTGGTGATGCGATAACCCAAACGGCTGGCCAAGACAATTTGGCCCTTGTGTTCAAAATCGGTTAACGGTTCCAGATAGCCATGTTCCAACAAAAATGCCGGGTGGCGCTCTTCGCGCGACAGCCGCGCCCAAATCTCCGGAATCAACAAACTAATATCGTGATCGACGCGGGTATCCGGACCGATAAAACCAGCCGAACTGGAAAAACCGGGATAGCCGGTCAAAATGAACGAGACCAGGGCATTGTTCAAATCGGCGGTACCGCGCAAGGCATTGAACGGCCCTTTAGTCAGCGCCCCCTCACTACCCGCTCCGGTAGTAGACGGCGACTTGCCGGTCAAGGAACAGACAAAATCCATGAACAGTTCCGGCAACTCTTGATAATGAATCGGATTGTAAACCGCCAGCGCGCGGATGCCCGGTTCGGGCGGATTGTTGCGGCGACCGGTCAATACCGCGTCCACCGGATGACAGAGCGGTTGATTGAGCGGAATCTTGCGATGTAAACGCGCACCGATTTCCGCCACGTATTTCCGTAAGGGTTTCACCACGTCCACGCGAGTTTCCAGGTAGCGCGGATTTTTCGACGGTTTGCCGTTCACCAAACGCGGATGCGCGGAACACACCACATAGCCTTTCCCGTCCTGGTAAGCATCGCTCAATAGCTTTTGCATGGGCGCGGTGAATTTGGAAAAAGTCATCACATCTTCGACCACCGCCGATAACTGCTCGTGATCCAAAGGCTCGAAATTGGCCATGAAGTTACCCGGCCCGGACATGTTCAGCTCGGTTTGTTTGTCGTAACCAGGAATAATCGCATCGTCCGGACGTTGAAACAGCCGGTATTCGCAGTTGCTGACCAGCTTCAGACTCGTTTCGTAGCCATCGTCCGGCAGCCATGCGCGTACCGCAGCGGTCGGCACCACCACCGAGGCACTGATGTCGTCTTCCATCTGCACTTTCTCGCAAGCGATATAGTCTTGCCGCACTTTGAAAGTGCGCCAGCCGCCGTCTAGGTCAAAACCTACCCGTAAATAAGTGGCGACGATCTTGCGCTGGTTCAGTTTCAACTCGTGACCGGGCGCGCCGTCGATAATATCCACCGACAAATTGTCGCGCCAATTGTTGCCCCATTCCGGCCGGTAAAAGCGCTTGATCAAAAACACCAAAGCCAGAATGCTGGGCGGAATGGACCGCAGCCAATCGTTAAATTCCGGCACATGGTTGGGAGAAGGCGTCAATAGCTTGATCACGGAACCCAGGCTGCGCTCCGAACTGAGCACGGTCCGGCTAGGCCCGCGATCGTCGCGCTCGAAGCCCGGCAAGAAGCGGCCGGTGTAGTCTTTATCGAAAATCGCCTGAACCCGATCCAGATCGTGCTGCAAATCGTCTACGAACAGAGGCCCGTAGATTGCCGCGTCCTCTATGGATTTGGAAATTTCCGATTTGCCGCCGCCGGACACCGTACAGGGCTTATGACAAAACGTGCCTTCCGCGACGGTGCCGATCAAACGCCAGGACGGCGCACCGGGGTGCTTGCACATCTCGATTTTATAACCGTTGGGCTGCACGTAAATTTTGCCCGGTTGCAAGCGAATGCTATGGCTTTGGCCGTTTCTGATCCAGGTAATTTTCTGCGTTGCCAGACTCATCCGCAAATCCTGCGGCACATAAATAATCTCCGGAAAATGCCTGTCCACCGCATAACCTTCCGGATGCACATCCATAATCGCGCCGTAGTGATAGGTCATCTCGTCGAAATCGTAGCCCGGCTCGCGGGTCAGACTGCCAATGCCAAATTCATCACCGTGATTGACACGACGAAATGCCAACGCGCCGCCGGCATGCTCCTCTTCTGCCAAACCGAACAAATTGGCGGCATAGCTGATTTGGGTTTTGACTTCCTTCTTGCAATAACCGTAGTAGTTGTCGGCCAACAAGGTGACAATGACACCGCTGGTGTCACGCGCAGTCAGTTTAAACGCCTGACCGTCGTTATAAAGTTCCTCGGGATTTTGCCAGCACATGCCATCGGCGCGTTGACGTTCGGTGGCTTCATCCCAATGCGGCAGACCCAACTGTTTTTTAGTGAGCTTGGTTAAATGCGGCGCCAGAATCACGCAACCGCTGTGGCCGGACCAATGTTCGACATCCAGGGCCGCATCGCATTCCGGCAAAGCAGGATTGCCGCCGTTGCCGAAGATGCTCTCAACAAAATCCAGATTGCTGACCAGATTGCCCGGCGCAAAAAAGCGGATTTCCATGGATTTTTCGGCTGCAACACCCGGGATTTCCGGACAGACTACCGGCCGCATCAATAATGATGCAAACATGCGTGCCGGCTTGGGTTGGTGGGCGGTAAACGGTAGGACCATCAAATCATCAGGCGGATTTAACGCCTCACCCAGCATCAAAGCAAACGTCAGCTTGGGGACCTGCTTCTTGTCGCCGGGCACCGGCAATCCACCCTCGGCCACATGAAACGAGCCTTGCGTGGTACGCCGGTCGCTGGCTGGATTGTGCAAAATGCCTTGCTTCACCCGAAAACTGGAGACGATTTCGGAACGAAATTCATCTTCGCCCAAAGGCAACGATAATTCGCGCGCCACGCCGTGCTTATCCAACTCGAAAGTCATCGTCGGCAAACTGGGGATTTTGGCAAAGCCCAGATCCGCGCAATAGCGCTCCAGGAAATCTTGAATCCGTCTATCCGCAGGATAAAGGGAGGAACTGGCCAACAAGCGGCTTTTTTCCAGATAGCTATTCAGCAAGTCCTGAGCGGTATCCATAAACTGCGCCGACTCGGTATCGATACAAGTCGGCTGCCCGCATGAAGCCAGTTTCAGATTGATATAAAGATGCAACTGTTGCTTAACAGCTTGCTCGTCTTGCCCCACCGACCCCAGACCCAGCGCCCTTAGCTTATCCATAATCCTCCCCCTTTAGTTTTAGAAAACGATACTTCCATGATATAGCAAACTTGGGGTTTGGGTCAGTAGCAATCCAAGCAGCGCGCCCTCGACCCAGAGCGATTGCGCTCAACCAAGCGGGTGCTCAGCGCTGCAGAGGCCTGGCTGACTAGTGAAAATCTTCCTGTCGGCAATAGTTTCAATTTTTCTCGGCTTCGGCCTCGCCAAGATTGTTTAAAAACCACATGGCCGCGATTTGCTGGTGTAAATGGTCGAACTTCGCTTGCAAGCCGTCCAGCACCTGATGCAATTGCTCCGGTGTAGTCTGCTTAATCTCAATGGCCAGTACCTGCTGCTCCAATTGCTCCAACTGCGGGAATAGTTCGACAGCATGCGGCAAGCGTTTGATGCAATGCGTAATCTCCTCAATGCAATGCAGCACGGCTCTGGGAAAATCCGGGTTTTTTAACAGATAGTTCAAAACATCCTCACCTCTAATTCGGTTACGCACATGCTTGCGATACATCAAGACCGCACTCAAGGACTTCAAAACGTTGATCCACAGGATGGTCTCGTACTCGCGCATTTTGGTGCTGCGATTTTCCGCCAACAAAACGGTGCCGAAATCCATGATCCGGCTGGTCATGTCAGCGCGTTCCAGGTTGCGGCCAATACAAATAAACCGGGCACTGTCGCTGCGGCTCATAGACCCGGCCATAAAGCCGGTAAAGCGCTGGCACCCAGCCATGATTTCCTGCAAGAACAGCGCACGCCCCCGCCGATTGGACAAGCTATCCAGATTGTTATTCGCATACAGATACATTTCGTTGACTTGCTGCCAGGCTTCGTCGGGCATCAGTTCGCGGCTGGTGCGGATATTCTCACGGGCAAACGACAAGGACGCCAATAAGGAGCCGGGATTGCTCATATCGGCTAATAAAAACCGGGTGGTGTTCTGCTCGCTGGGATTTTTAAAGCGTTGATAAAACGCCTCTTCGACGCCGCAAATATTTAGTAAATTGCGCCAGCCTAATTCCACACCATACGGCAAGTCGTAGATCAAATGCATCGTGGCGCTGATCAGGCGGGCGGTGTTTTCGGTGCGCTCCAGATAACGGGCCATCCAGTACAAACGTTCGGCGGATCGCGATAACATCTTATTGCTCCCTGTTGATAATCCAAGTGTCTTTACTGCCGCCGCCCTGCGATGAATTCACCACCAGCGAACCGGCCCTGAGCGCCACGCGGGTCAAGCCGCCAGCGGTGACAAAGCTGTTCTCACCTTGCAGGATGAAGGGGCGCAAGTCGATGTGCCTGGGCTCCAGACTATCACCGCACAAAGTCGGGCAGGTTGATAAAGCCAAAGTTGGCTGGGCGATGTAATTACGCGGATTGTTTTTAATCAGCTTATGAAATTGCTTGATTTCCTTTTGGCTGGCGTGCGGGCCGACCAACATGCCATAGCCGCCGGACTCGTTGGCCGGCTTTACCACCAGCTCCGGCAAATGCGCCAGCACGTAGGCGCATTGTTCAGGGTCGCTACAGAGATAAGTCGGCACGTTCGGCAAAATCGGCTCTTCGTTCAGATAATACCGAATCATTTCAGGCACATAGGCATACACCACTTTGTCGTCCGCTACCCCGGCGCCTGGCGCATTAGCCAGCGCCACATTGCCGGCTTTCCAGGCCCGCATCAAGCCCTTCACGCCCAATACCGAATCCTTATGAAAGACTTCAGGATCGAGAAACAGATCGTCGATGCGCCGGTAAATCACATCGACTTTTTCCAGACCCTTGATGGTACGCATATAAACGCAATCGTCGTCCTTGACCAGCAAGTCGCCGCCTTCCACCAATTCCGCACCCATTTGCTGCGCCAGGAACGCATGTTCGAAATAGGCCGAGTTATAGATACCGGGCGTCAAGACGGCAATTTGCGGGGTGTCGTCGGCATTCGGTGCCAGTGACGCCAGCATTTCGAACAACTGGGTCGGATAATCGTCCACCGGCAGAATATTCAGATTTTCCAACAACTCCGGAAAGATCCGTTTGGTAATTACCCGGTTTTCGATCATGTACGACACGCCGGATGGCACCCGCAAATTGTCTTCCAGCACATACAGCTTGCCGTCGCCAGCCCGCACCAGATCGCTGCCGCAGATATTGGCCCATGTGCCGAATTTGGGCTGCATGCCCAAACATTCCTTACGAAAATTGCTGGAACTGTTGATCAGATCAGCCGGCACCAAACCGTCTTTTATAATCTGCTGCTGGTTATAAACATCGTTGATAAAGCAATTCAAAGCTTTCAGACGCTGTTTCAGACCTGCTTCCACGGCTTGCCATTCCTGAAAATCGATCAGCCTGGGAATGATGTCGAAAGGCCAAGCCCGGTCGATATTGCCTTCGTCGCTGTAGACGGTGAAGGTAATGCCCATCTCCATGATGGCCGCCTCCGCCGCCGACAACCGGCCCTTAATTGCATCCATGCCCAAAGATTGTAAGTATTGACTCAAACTGGCGCAGGTATCACGCGGCTTGCCGCCCGCAGCAATCATCTCGTCGTAAGCCTTATCGGCGCTGTAATCCGCCCAAATTGTCGAAGTAACCATGCTGTATGCATCCGTGATATTTGCTTTTATGGTGCAAGTCCGCGCTAAATTGGTGCAAAAACGACCGCACCATTTCAACGCAAACCGGTTCTAATGATTTACCCGATATAAAGCAATAGCAATGCCAAGTTGCGCGCCTACGGCCATCACTCGGACGGCCGTGACCCACTTATCGTGCCTTAGCACTGGCAAATACCCTTTAGTTCAGAAGCTTAAAGCCAAGCCAATGCTTTATATTGGACGACTCTAGGCAGAGCTACCGAATCCAAAAGATCTATGCCGCACTCCGCTCTTTCTGATCGTAACGGCATGCTTTTTGCGAGTTTCTTAGACTACGCATTATCCAAAGTCTCGTCAGAATCGGCATCTGCAATAAAAACCAGCTTAGAAAACATAAAAAAAACGAGATTAGCTTTGATCAATTGCGCTATACCCGGTAAACCGGCAAACTAAACCTATGAAAACCTTAAGCACACCAGAAGCTTTCGCGCCGGGATACCGCCTCGATAAGGGGGCCCACGACGAAATGCTGGACGAGACGGGCCGGGTTAGACCGCATTGGGCCCACCTGATGCAAGCGTTGCAACAGCTTGGCCCCCGCGAAGTCGGCGAACGCCACCAGGAAGCGCTAAGACTGCTGCGCGAAAACGGCGTCACCTACAACGTTTATGACGACCCGGACGGTATTAACCGCCCTTGGCAACTCGACCCGATACCGCTATTGCTTTCCGGCGACGAGTGGTTCGACATTGAGGCAGGACTGCTGCAACGCGCCGAACTGTTGAATCTGATTTTGGCCGACCTGTACGGCCCGCGCCAGCTCATCAAGAAAAACCTGCTGCCGCTGGAACTGATCTACAACCACGGCGGCTTTCTGCGCGTTTGTGATCAAGTAAGCTTGCCCGGCCAGCATCAGTTGGTATTGTGCGCCGCCGACCTGGCCCGCGGCCCGGACAAAAAAATGTGGGTGCTGGGTGATCGTACGCAAGCCCCATCCGGCGCCGGTTATGCGTTGGAAAACCGCTTGGCCATGTCACGGGTGTTGCCCAGCTTGTTCCGCGACACTCATGTCCATCGTTTGGCGCGTTTCTTTCAATCCCTGCGCGCCGGCCTGAATGCCGTCGCCCCCGGCGACGCCGACACCCCGCGTGTAGTGGTCCTGACCCCCGGCCCACTGAACGAAACCTTCTTCGAACACGCCTATTTGGCCTCCTATCTGGGTTATCCGCTGGTACAGGGCGACGACCTGACGATTCGCGACGGCTATGTCTGGCTTAAATCGCTGGTCGGCTTGCAGCGGGTGGATGTGATCTTGCGTCGGGTTGACGACAATTACTGCGACCCGCTGGAACTGCGCGAAGACTCGCGGCTAGGCGTCCCCGGCCTGTTGGAAGTGGTCAGGCGCGGCAATGTGGCGATTGCCAACCCGCTAGGTAGCGGCATATTGGAAAATCCCGGCATCATGCCGTTCCTGCCGGGCATCGCCAAATACTTCCTGGGTCAAACCCTAAAGCTAAATTCGATCGCCACCTGGTGGTGCGGCCAAGCCCGCGAGTTAAATTACGTCCTCGCCAATCTGGAACGCCTGGTCATCAAGCCGATCTACCGCAAACCCGGCGAACGTTCGGTGTTCGGCCATCAGCTGAGCCGTGCACAACTCGCTGATTGGCGCGCGCGCATCAAGGCTCGTCCGGCGCTTTACGTCGGCCAGGAATACGAGAGCTTTTCCACCGTGCCGGCGCTGGTGGCGGGCGGCTACGAACCGCGCCAAACCGTGCTGCGCTGCTTCATGGTGGCGCGGGCGGACGGTTATACGCTGATGCCTGGCGGTTTGAGTCGTAGCGCACCGCAATACGGCAATATGATGATCAGCAATCAAACCGGTGGCATCAGTAAAGATACCTGGGTGGTCGCTACCGAGCCCCAACATCCGGCCATTCCGGCCAAGCGCAGCGCCAGTTTGGCAGGCCACGGCAATGCCCTTCCCAGCCGCGCGGCAGACAATATTTTTTGGGTGGGCCGCAACGCTGAACGCGCGGAAGGCGGCGTACGCTTGTTGCGCGCCACGATCAAGAAGCTGTTCAGCAACCCTGACCGCGATAGCCCGGACTATCAGCTGAGCCTGGAAACCCTGCTGCGTTGCGTCACCAGCATGACCGGTACCTACCCCGGTTTTTTTGCCGAGGATAACGAAAGTTTGTTGCAGTCGCCGGAAGCCGAATTACTGGCAGTGGTCGCCGACGAAAGCCGGGCAGGCAGCCTGGCCAACACGGTAAACAGAATGACCCAATCCGGTTACGCGGTACGCGATTTATGGTCGTCGGATACCTGGCGGGTCATTGACGAAATCGAGGAACAGGTTTCCGAAGCGCGCCGCCTGGGCAAAATCGGTTTGTGGTCGATGCAGGAGCAAATGGATCAGCTGATCACCACGCTCTCAGCATTCAGCGGTCTGGTGATGGAGAGCATGACGCGCGGCAACGGCTGGCTGTTTCTGGACATCGGCCGGCGCCTGGAGCGCGGCTTGCAGTTGGTATCGGTATTGAGAACAGCGTTTGCGATGCCGCAAAGCGAAGCAGCGGAAACCCGCTTGCTGGAATCCCTGCTGGATACCAGCGACAACCTGATTTGCTACCGCCAACATTATCGTAGCAACCTGGAGTTAGCCTCGTTTTTGGAACTGCTGCTGATGGACCCCAACAATCCCCGATCACTAGCTTATCAAATCGCTCGTTTGCAGGAGCATGTCGGCAAACTGCCGCGCGAACCCAGTACCCGCCGGATTAGCGCCGAAGAGCGCTTGCTATTAGAGGCTAGTTGTCTGTTGAATATCGCCAATATCGACGACTTATTGAACGTCTCGGAATCCGGGATTCGCGAAGCGCTGGACCAACAGCTCAGCAAGATTTACGCCCTATTGGCCGCGCTGTCCGATACTTTGACCGCCAATTATTTCCGCCACGGGGACGCGCCGCAATCGCTGTCCTAAGGGAGTCACCATGCGTTATCGGGTTACCCATACCACTACCTACCGCTACCAACAACCGGTGGGATTGTCTTACAACGAAGTGCGGATGCAGCCGCGCCCCTGCCCGAATCAACAACTGCTCAGCTCGCAACTGAAAATCACCCCCTTGCCCTGCGACTATCGGACCCGTACCGATTTTTTCGGCAATCAAGTGGCCTGGTTTTCGATTAGGGAGCCGCATCGGGAGTTTGTGGTCACCGCCAGCAGCGAAGTACAGATTTTTCCGCAACCGGTGCAGTTGGATTTCAGCCACGGCATGAGCTGGGAATTGGTGAAGGAAGCGCTCTGGAACGACAGAAGCGAACCACTACTGGAGGCACGGCAATTTGCCTTGGATTCGCCGTTCATCGCCGCCGACGCCGAGCTGGCCGCTTACGCGCAAGCCTCGTTCACACCCGGCAAAGCGTTGATTGAAGCGATACACGATCTGATGCAACGCATTCACCGCGATTTTACCTTCGACCCGGAATTCACCAACCTGGCCACCCCGCTGACCACCGTACTGGAACATCGGCGCGGCGTCTGCCAGGATTTCGCCCATCTGGCCATAGGCTGCATCCGCTCGCAAGGCCTGGCGGCCCGCTACGTCAGCGGTTATATCGAAACCCTGCCGCCGCCCGGCAAGAAAAAACTGGTGGGCGCCGACGCCTCGCACGCCTGGTTCTCGGTGTATTTACCGGATCTGGGCTGGATGGACTTTGACCCTACCAACAACCAATTGCCGGGGGACAGGCACATCATCGTCGCCTGGGGCCGGGACTATAGCGATGTTACGCCATTGAAAGGGGTGATTTTCGGCGGCCAGAACCACGAATTGAAAGTGGCGGTGGAAGTGGAAAACCTGGGCGCGTAACCCTAAGCGGATACCGAAGAAAATCACCCGCATAAAACCACGTTTCATCCGTTAGGAATGCCCGAAAATCCCCGTACTTAGCCCGTGACAAAACCTTGCATTTCGTGAGATAAACCAAGATATTGGGCTTGTCCCTTCACCTGCTTTCAATACATCAAGGTAATCTCTTGCGCCGTTTTTCGACCTTTTCCACCGCAGAACTAGTCCACCTTTTCGGCTTGGCTATCGCCTACGCACTGGTTGCCAAACTGGTGTTGATGTTTTTCGCCACCAATTACGTAATATCCGTCATCTGGCCACCTGGCGGCATCGCACTGGCAGCCTTGCTGCTCGGCGGTAAAAAACTGTGGCCCGGCGTATTCCTGGGCGCATTACTTGGCAATCTGTGGGCAGGCAATCCGCTGGAGCAGGCCTTGCCTATCGCTTTCGGCAATACCGTGGAAGCACTTGTCGGCTGCTATCTGCTGGGCGAGATTCGCAAACTGCAACAGCCGCAAGACTACTTACGCATCCTGTTTGCCGGCGCCTTGGCTTCGGTCGTTTCGGCCATGGCGGGCTCCTTAATTCTGTTACATTTCGACGCCATAACGGCGCAGCAATGGCCGATCAGTCTAGCGCATTGGTGGATGGGCGACGTCTTGGGTATTGCGATTGTCACGCCGCTTATTTTGGTCTGGCGGCAGCCGCCAAGTTTTGACTGGAACCCGTATCAAGTTTGGCGCGCGTTGCTTTATGTCACAACGGCGTTTCTGGCGGGACAAATGATTTTCCTGGAGTGGCCGTGGCATCTTGGCCACTACGGCAAAGCATTTTATATGTTCGCTTTTCTGGTTTACGGCGCACTCTACTTTGGCTTGCATGGCACCTTGTTACTAATCAGCATGGTCATGCTGCAAAGCATATTCGGGGCGATTTTTCAGGTAGGCTTTTTTGCAGCCGACAGCAGTGAGACCGGGCTATTGCTGCAATGGTCGTTTTTGCTGGTGCTGTCCAGCGTCGGCATTTCCCTGGCGCTGGCTATCGAGCGCTACCAGCGCTCAGAACAATTCAGCAAAGCCCTAGGCGATTTCAACAAACACATTCTGCGTTCAGTTCAGGAAGGCGTGATTGTTTACGATCTACAGGGCCGTATCGAACTCTGGAACCGTTATATGGAAACCCTGACGGGATGGCCGCAAGCCGTTTGCCTGGGAAAATACCCTGTTGAAATATTTCCCTGGCTGGCGCAAACACCAATTCCTGACGGCATTCAAAAGGCGTTGCAAGGCGAAACGGTCTATCAAACCCCGTTTACCGCAGGCGACGGCCGCTGGATCAGTTCGATGCAAATGCCCATACGCGACGACCAAGAGCGGATTGTCGGCGTTATCGAACTGGTCAAAGACGAATCCTTAAACGTCGAGTTCGGCAAATCCCTGTCGGTCAGCGAATTGCGGTTTCAAAGCATCCTGGACAATACCCCCACGGTGATTTACAGCAAAGATCTGCAAGGCCAATACCTGCTGATCAACCGCCAATTTGAAAAACTGTTCGCGGTTGACAATAAGACTGTCAGAGGCAAACGGGATATCGACTTATTTCCGGGCGACGACACCGAACTCCTGTGGAAAAACGATTTAGAGGTCGCCAATAGCGGCCAAGCACAGATTTTTGAAGAAAAGATCACCCATCATGACGGTAATATTCATACGTATTTGTCGCATAAGTTTCCGCTACGTAATGGGCAAGGCGAAATCTACGCGGTATGCGGCATTTCCACGGACATCAGCGAGCGCAAGCTATCGGAAAAATTATTGCAGGAAAGCGAATTGCGCTGGAAATTTGCGCTGGAAAGCGGCGGTGACGGCGTCTGGGATTGGGATTTGACCAACGGTAAAGTGTTTCTGTCGCCACGCTGCATGGAGATTCTGAATTTCAGCGAACAAGACAGAGACAACGATTACCGGAATTGGGAAGCCACGATACACCCGGAAGACAGCGCCCGGATGATGGCCGACTTGCAAACGCATCTGGAAAATCGCAGCTCACGCTTCAGCAACGAACACCGCGTAAAGCACGGCGATAACCAATGGCGCTGGATTTTAACGCGCGGCCTAGTGATCAGCCGCGATGCCCAGGGCAAGGCTTTGCGCATGATCGGCACCCAAACCGACATTACCGAACGCAAACAGCTGCAATGGCTGCAATTGTCCAAGATTGTCGATGGTTCGCCGGAAGCCACGTTTTTAGTTGGCGAAAACGGCCTCATCAAACTCGCCAACCCGCCCGCCGCGAAAGCATTTATCTACACGCTGGATGAGTTGATAGGTCTGAGTGTCGAAGCGCTGGTACCGGAACGGGCCCGCGCCAAACACCCGGAACAGCGCGCGCGATTTTTACAAGAGAATAAAGCCCGGCCGATGAGCGCCAGCCGCTCCCTAACCGCAATACGCGGCGACGGCACGGAATTTCCGGTCGAAATCAGTTTGACACCTATCGATATAGACAACCGGCGTTACATACTCGTATCCGTTTTGGACATCAGCGAACGCAAGCGGCTAGAACATGAAATGCAGTTGATGGCGATGATTTACCAAGCCATCGGCGAAGCGGTGATGGTCGCGGACACCGACAACCGCATCATCGCGATTAACGAAGCGTTTACCCGCCTGACCGGCTATACCGCGGAAGACGCGATAGGGAAGTCCACCGACATTCTGAAATCGGGCCGCCACGATCCGGATTTTTATCAGACCATGTGGCACTCGCTGTTACAAACCGGCCACTGGCAAGGCGAAATTTGGAATAAACGCAAAAACGGCGATATTTACCAAGAATGGCTAGTGATCAACACCATCTACGGCGAACACGGCGAAGTAGAGCGCCGGGTGGCGATGTTTTCGGAAATTACCGAGCAAAAACATGTCGAACAAACCATCTGGCGCCAAGCCAATTTCGACCCGCTTACCGATTTGGCCAACCGGCGCATGTTCCAGGATCGATTGAACCAGGAAATCAAAAAAGCCCAGCGCGACAAAAACAGTCTGGCGGTCATGCTGCTGGATCTGGACCGTTTCAAGGAAATTAACGATACCCTGGGCCACGGCATGGGCGACATTTTGCTGCAGGAAACGGCGCGGCGCATTTTGGCTTGCGTACGCAATGTGGATACAGTGGCTCGGCTCGGTGGCGACGAGTTCACCATCATCCTGGGCGAGTTGGACTCGGAAACCAATATAGACCGGGTCGCGCAAGCCATCCTGCACCAGCTTGCCGAACCATTTCGTTTAGGCGAGGAATTAGCTTACATTTCGGTCAGCATCGGCATCACCTTCTATCCGCAAGACGCACAGGAAGCCGAACAATTAATCAAAAATGCCGATCAGGCCATGTATTCCGCCAAGCAACAAGGCCGCAACCGCTACAATTTCTTCACCAGCGAGATGGAGCAAACCGCGCAAAACCGGATGCGCCTGACCAGCGACCTGCGCCAAGCGCTGACCAATCAAGAGTTTTGCCTGTTCTATCAACCGATAATCGAACTGAGCAGCCGCAAAATGCATAAAGCCGAAGCACTGATCCGCTGGCAACATCCCACGCGCGGGATGATCAGCCCGGCGGAATTTATTCCGTTGGCGGAAGAGACCGGCCTGATAGTGGAGATTGGCGACTGGGTATTTCGGATGGCGGCAAAACAGGTTGCCGAATGGCGTGCCCAATTTCTCCCGGATTTGCAACTGGGTATTAACAAATCGCCGGTGCAATTTACCCGCAGCAATCTGGGCGACAGCAAATGGATAGACTATTTGCATGAGCTGGGCTTATCCGGCCAATGTGTCGTCATCGAAATTACTGAAAGCCTATTGCTGGATGTCGACAATATTGTCCGCGACCATTTATTTGCTTACCGAGATGCCGGCATCCAGGTGGCTATTGACGATTTCGGCACCGGCTATTCGTCACTGTCTTATCTAAAAAAATTCGACATCGATTATCTGAAGATAGACCAAAGTTTCGTACGCAATCTGGAAGCCGATTCCAGCGACCTGGCGCTGTGCGAAGCGATTATTGTGATGGCGCATAAACTGGGCTTGAAAGTGATAGCCGAAGGCATCGAAACCGCGCAGCAACTGGAGTTGCTGACTGCCGCCGGCTGCGACTACGGCCAAGGCTATCTGTTTTCCAAACCACTGCCTGCTGCTGAGTTTGTGCGGCTGTTCGATACGAAAAATCAGCAGCCGGCGTCCGCCTCAAGGGCAACAACACCGGCAAAACCAGCCGGACGCGGCGATTCCAGTATTTCTAAATTGTTCGGTTCGGACAAATAAACGGCAGGCGGCGATGCACACACGTTTTCAGAATGAACGCTTTCGGCAATCTGCGGCCGAAAGCCTCATACTTTTATCAGAATACCTATTTGAAACGGAGTTTTTATGTTGATCCACAAACTGTCTTTTCCGATTATTTTACTGAGCGCCGCTGCGCTAATTCAGCAACCGGCATGCGCTCAAGACGGCCCCAGCCCACAGCAAGCGCTACAGAACTTCGGCATCAGCGCCGCGCAAATCCCGCCATTGGAACGCGGCGAAATCGTCGGTTACGACGTCAGCGAAACCAGCCAAAAAGAACTCGCGATTGGCGTAGCGATGATCATACCGGTAGGCTTACCGCAACTGGCCGACTACATCAAAAAGGGCAAACTCAACGCCGGCGAGAGCGACATCGTCGCCACCGGCATGCTGGGCGATAACGCCAGCGTAGATAGTTTTAAGAAGTTTGCGTTTACCGAAAAGCAACTGGACGAAGCCAAGGCCTTTCTGGAAGCGGAGCCGGGTGACGAATTCAACCTCTCCAAAGCCGAACTGGACAGCTTGAAAAGCCTGCAAGCCGGGCTGGAGGATGCCGACAACAAAACCTTGCTGAAAACCGCCAATCAAAAGTACCGCGAATTTTTGCTGCAACGCCTGCAAGCCTATAAAAAAAGCGGCTTGGCCGGGATTGCCCCTTACAGCCGCGACGGCGGCACAGCCGACCCGGCCGCGGAACTGCGCAACGACGCCGTGAACAGCAAAGCCTGGGCGCGTTACTTTCCGGAATTGCAACAAGCCTGGTTAAACTACCCGGCCGCGTTGCCGGCCAATGCCAGTGAACAGTTTTTGTGGTTGAATCGGCGCGTGGAAGACCGCCCCACCGCCATACTTAATCATCGCGTCATCGCCATCAGCGAAGGCGGCGGCCTTATCGTTTCCCGGCAATTTTACGTCGGCCACTCCTACAACTCCAGCCACGTGGTCGCCGGCGGCCTACCTTATAAAGACGGCACGCTGGTGTTTTACTCAATCCGCAGCTCCACCGATCAAGTTGCGGGCATGGGCAGTAGCCTGAAGCACTCGATAGGCCGCGAACAGATGAAAAAAGAAATGATCAAGCGCCTGCAACGGCTGAATAAAGACATGAAACTCAAACCTGCGGCAGTGGCCAGCGAAGAGTAATGTCGACAAACACATGCAACGGCGTGTAGCGCAAGCCCAATCAGATACTAGTATTAAGCTTGATTGTCTTGCGGATTGCCCCCATCCTGGTAAATATCCCTATAACCTTATTCCCCAAAGCTACTGAATCTTAGATGAATATAAAACACAAAGCCCACCCCTGGCATGGTATCTCGCCCGGCGACAATACCCCGGACATCGTCACAGCCTTCATAGAAATCGTGCCATCCGACACGGTGAAATACGAAATCGACAAAGACAGCGGCTACCTAAAAATCGACCGCCCGCAGAAATTCTCCAACATGATTCCGACGCTCTACGGTTTCATTCCGCGCAGTTATTGCGCAGAAAAAATCGCCGAATACGCTGCCGCGCGATCCGGCAAACCGGTCAGCAAGGGCGACGGCGACCCATTGGATATTTGTGTATTGAGCGAACGCAGCGTCACCCACGGCGACATCCTGTTACAAGCCATTCCCATCGGCGGCTTCCGTTTACTGGACGGCGGCGAGGCCGACGACAAGATCATCGCAGTGATGAAAGGCGACGAATTCTACCGGCAATGGCGCGACGTCTCCGACTGCCCGGAATCGTACATCAATCGCTTGAAACACTACTTCCTGACTTACAAACACCTACCCAGCGAAAAAAGTATCTGCGAAATCACCCACGTCTACGGCCGCGAGGAAGCTCATGAGGTCATCAGACGCGCGATGGCGGATTACCAATATCATTTTGGCTGCCAGGACGACGAGTAGCGTTGTTTGGGAATGGATGCGCCGGGCTACAGTCGGCGTATTCCTAGTTGCGCCAATTCAAGTGGCAAGCTACATACGCTATGCTCAGTTAATCTAGGCACCTTGCAAATCGAATATTTGTACCTTGCGAAGAATAACGGCACCGCTTACACTGCTCCCAATTAGGGAGATAAAACTCTATAACCATGCGGGTCATAGCAAAAAGCACTATCAAAAAATTTTGGGAACAGCCCTCGCATCGCGATGCAAAAGGCCCACTTGAAAGTTGGTACGAAGAAGCCTTGAAAGCCCATTGGTCCTCACCGCAAGCAATCAAGAATCAGTATCGCAATGCCAGCATCTGCAATAATAATCGCGTGGTATTTAACATAGGTGGCAACAAATACCGTCTAGTAGTAGAAATGCAATATCGCGCCGGCATTGCCTGGATAAAGTTTGTTGGCACGCATGCCCAATACGACCTAATTGACGTGGAGACGGTCAATGACTATTAAGCCAATCCGAAACGACGATGAATTAAAAGCCGCCTTTCAACGACTGGAAGCCATATTCCAAGCCGAACCGGATACGCCGGAGGCCGATGAAATGGAGGTATGGGTTACCTTGATCGAGGCTTACGAAAACAAACATTACGCCATCGCCCCGCCAGACCCTATCGAGGCTATCAAATTCCGTATGGAGCAGCAAAACCTTAGCGCAAAAGACCTGGAAACCTATATCGGCAGCAGCGGCCGCGTATCGGAAGTCCTTAACCGCAAACGCCCCTTAAGCTTAAGGATGATCAAGCGCTTACACGACGGCTTGGCGATACCATACGAGAGTTTATTAGCCGGCTGAATGAGTACCTACCAAGGCTTAAGGTCCTGGTAGCATCACGCCTGAATAGAATTATGTTGCATACGGCTTGATGCCCGCTGGTTATTGTGCTTTAGGACCTTGAATTAATCGGTTTTGCAGGCACGCCAACAACTGTAGTTTCAGGCGGTACGTCGCCAACAACAACTGCACCCGCCCCAACGGTCGCATTTTCTCCAATTTCAACGCCACCAATAACTTTAGCTCCCCAACCAACAAAAGCACCTGATTTAATCACCGGGGCGGGTTCATGTTCTGACGAAAATCTATTTTCATGTTTATGGATTAAATCGCCAAACATTTTGACATTCGACTCAACCACAGAGCCATTGCCTAAATAACCGGATATTATGCAGTTATCGCCAATTATTACATCTCTATTTATTTGCGTGCCTGAATATACATAAACATTGTCGCCGATTCTTGAGCCTTCTCGTATCAAAACATTATGCCCACAATCAAAATTGCATCCGGCTTTCGTGTTGTGGTACATGACAGTGCCAGATCGAATAATCGCATTATTGCCTATAAAAATCGACTTATCGGACTCCACGTCTTTGTAATTTGTATTTCCAAATACTACTCCGCCCTCGATCATGCAAGAAGGCGCTATCTTTAGCCAAGTTTCGTCAGCGCAAGTAGATGCTTTATTTTCTATAAGATCAGCTATTTTTTTCCTCAACAATTCAGAGCTTTTCACTAGCTCGGTCATTGGTATTTCCCTAAGCTTGTTGAAAAGATGCTCTGAAAGCCAGTATTTCGGCTCCGGGCAATCTCCTTCTTTTCTTGGAATGATATGAAAATGGAAATGCTCTATAGACTGACCCGCCAGAGCTCCATTATTCGCAATTAGGTTGAAATCATCTGCAACATCAATTTTTTTTAATAAGGCAACAGTTCGCTTCGCTAAATTAATTAAATCGGACAGCTCAATAGCTGGTATTTCAGTAATGTCGGTGAAGTGGCGTTTTGGGATGACTAAGGCTTGAGCATTATTTACCGCGTGTTTAGCTAACACGGCGAGGGAATGCTCTGAATCAGTTAATTTTCTATCATTTAACGACGAACTACAGAATGGGCATTCTGAACCATTTTTCATTTCAATATCTATAAGGATATGGATCTAAGAAATCATTTTCATAGATTATTTCTATATTATCCGGATTAATTACTAGCAGGCTGGTGAAAAACCCGCCGATATTTCCCCTTACCCACGATGTTCGTGATTTTTTCGAGTTGAAATCGGTCATGACATCGAGTTTCAAGCGTTTTGCCCCGGTTTCAAGGGCTTTTTATTCGCCTGAAGCCGTCTGTGGACGGTTTTCAGGCGAACTTCACCCTAGGCGGGTGCACTCCACGCCGGTTTCGGCGTGAACACCAATAGGTTGAGCATGCGCGTCAGGTTGTAGGCGGCAAAGCAAAACAAGGCCTGACCCGCGACTTTGGCTAAGCCGATGTGACGAGTTTTGCGCAGGCCGCCGACCGTTTTGACCCAGCCAAAGGCTTCTTCGACGATTTTGCGGCGCTTGAGACTTTGGGCGTAACCTTTGCCGCGCGCGGTGCGGCCATCGACGGCACTGCCGGTCTTTTTGCGGGCCACATGGGCTTTGATGTCACGGGACTCGAGTCCGTTGACGAACGCCGCTTGGTCGTAGCCTTTGTCGGCACCGACGCTGCCGCCTTGGGGCACGCGGCGTTTGATCATGTTTTGCGCGGCTTCGATTTCGGCGGTGCCGGTGGCTTGAGTGGTTTCGACATCGACAATCAGGCCGTTGCGATTCTCGGACAAGGCATGGGTGATGTAACGCAGTTTGGCCTCGGTGTATTCGCCTTTCTTGTAAAGCCGGGCTTCGGGATCGGTCGTACTGTGGTGGGTGGCGTTGCTGCGCTTTTCGCCGCTGAAGTCGACCTCGGGATTGCGGCCGGCGGGTTTGTCCGGGCCGCTGCCGTCTTTTTTAACGAAGCTTTTATGCGAGGCCCAGGCTTCAATGAGGCTACCGTCGACGCTGAAGTGTTCGTCGGACACCAGATTTTGCCATTCGGCTATGGCCAGTACCCGCTCAAAAAATTCGCGACTCAGGGCTTCGGACAGCAGGCGTTCGCGGTTGGCGCTGAACACGCTGCGCTCCCAGACAGCATCGTCGATACCCAAACCAACAAACCAGCGAAACAACAGGTTGTAGTCCAGTTGTTCCATCAACTGACGCTCGCTACGGACCGTATACAGGACTTGTAACAGCAAGGCGCGCAGCAGTTTTTCGGGGGCAATCGAGGGACGGCCAGTGTGCGAGTAACGCGCGGCAAAGACGGCATCCATCGAGGCCAGTACGCCATCGACCAACAGCCGTAAACGGCGCAACGGATGCTGCTTGGGAATGCGGTCTTCCAGGTTGATGTAGCTGAACCAGTTGTTTTGGATAGCATCGTGTCCGCGCATTGAAAGGCTCCAAATTTAGGTAGCCTATTTTAACAGTTGGCGGCTCATCTATGCCTTAGCAGGCTGGTGAAAAACCCGCCGATATTTCCCCTTACCCACGATGTAAGTGATTTTTTCGAGTTGAAATCGGTCATGACATCGAGTTTCAAGCGTTTTGCCCCGGTTTCAAGGGCTTTTTATTCGCCTGAAGCCGTCTGTGGACGGTTTTCAGGCGAACTTCACCCTAGGCGGGCGCACTCCACGCCGGTTTCGGCGTGAACACCAATAGGTTGAGCATGCGCGTCAGGTTGTAGGCGGCAAAGCAAAACAAGGCCTGACCCGCGACTTTGGCTAAGCCGATGTGACGAGTTTTGCGCAGGCCGCCGACCGTTTTGACCCAGCCAAAGGCTTCTTCGACGATTTTGCGGCGCTTGAGACTTTGGGCGTAACCTTTGCCGCGCGCGGTGCGGCCATCGACGGCACTGCCGGTCTTTTTGCGGGCCACATGGGCTTTGATGTCACGGGACTCGAGTCCGTTGACGAACGCCGCTTGGTCGTAGCCTTTGTCGGCACCGACGCTGCCGCCTTTGGGCACGCGGCGTTTGATCATTTTTTGCGCGGCTTCGATTTCGGCGGTGCCGGTGGCTTGAGTGGTTTCGACATCGACAATCAGGCCGTTGCGATTCTCGGACAAGGCATGGGTGATGTAACGCAGTTTGGCCTCGGTGTATTCGCCTTTCTTGTAAAGCCGGGCTTCGGGATCGGTCGTACTGTGGTGGGTGGCGTTGCTGCGCTTTTCGCCGCTGAAGTCGACCTCGGGATTGCGGCCGGCGGGTTTGTCCGGGCCGCTGCCGTCTTTTTTAACGAAGCTTTTATGCGAGGCCCAGGCTTCAATGAGGCTACCGTCGACGCTGAAGTGTTCGTCGGACACCAGATTTTGCCATTCGGCTATGGCCAGTACCCGCTCAAAAAATTCGCGACTCAGGGCTTCGGACAGCAGGCGTTCGCGGTTGGCGCTGAACACGCTGCGCTCCCAGACAGCATCGTCGATACCCAAACCAACAAACCAGCGAAACAACAGGTTGTAGTCCAGTTGTTCCATCAACTGACGCTCGCTACGGACCGTATACAGGACTTGTAACAGCAAGGCGCGCAGCAGTTTTTCGGGGGCAATCGAGGGACGGCCAGTGTGCGAGTAACGCGCGGCAAAGACGGCATCCATCGAGGCCAGTACGCCATCGACCAACAGCCGTAAACGGCGCAACGGATGCTGCTTGGGAATGCGGTCTTCCAGGTTGATGTAGCTGAACCAGTTGTTTTGGATGGCATCGTGTCCGCGCATTGAAAGGCTCCAAATTTAGGTAGCCTATTTTAACAGTTGGCGGCTCATCTATGCCTTAGCTTACTTGGCTTTTCGAGTTTTTCACCAGCCTGCTAGAGGTGATATAACCTCACCATTTTCATCGATTGAAATATTTCCCTTAATCAATAAGCAAATTTTAGAATGTTCTTTTATTTTGTTTATACCGTATTTTTTTGGCTCTAACTTGATCTTTTTAAGATACTCTGCCGCTAACCTTACTCCGTATACAGAATACCCTGTCAGTACACAGACCGATTTAGCTGAATTTTTATCCTTCAGAGAAGCACCTTTGCCAATGATTATCACTCCAACATCCGATATATATTTTACATTATTTACTTCAGCTTCCTTATATTCTATTTTATTTTCAAAGCCCTTAATTTTTAAAAACGTTCCCTTATTCTCTACTCTATCCTTAAAATACACTGGAGATCCTAGAGCTCCGATTAGGTATTCGGTTATTCTGTTCCATTTTGGCCCACCAACTGATATAACAACATTTTCCAGTTTATCTGGGGATGGAAAAAATCTACTATATTTTGGAGCCGTATCAAACCAAGAACAAAATATCTCGCTAACTAATAATGTAGACTCAATATCTCCATATATATACTGCTTACTTCCAGACTCCTCAGACGCGACAACTCGTTGCTTAAAATCAACCAGCGGGATATTTCCAAAATACACCGTCCATTTATCGCCTGGATCTGCACCAATAAGCTGCAGCTGGGGCTGAAATTTTTTCTTAATATACAGGTAGACTCGATCAATAAATACACCACCAATATATTTAAATATATCTTTAGAAAAGTCGTCTAACAACCCTGACCACAAGCCAGGAAGCTTACTATAAAACAAACTAATTAAATTATGTAGATTATCCATTTTTACAATTAAATAAATATATTGTGTAACTCTCAACTCCAACTAGGCTTGCATTTGCAAAGTCAGATTTCAGGTTTTTCAAACCCACCTCAAAACCCTCGTTATCAATTTTACTTAATACTGAAGCACATTTTCTTTCAAAAACTCCGACAAAGCGACTGTCAGGCTTAAATTCTTCTAATTCATTATATGTTCGAATACATTCCATACCTAAACTATTTGCGATAGAACACAAACGTATTAGTCGGTTTGCTTCTTGTAAGTCAAATAACTCGGCTTGCGGAAAGTACTTGGATAGAGTTTGTCGCTTAATGTCTTCCGGCGTATGTAAAGCTGCTATGAATATTCCATTTCTCTTTAGTACGCGGCGAATCTCATTCAACATTAACGACAAATCTTTTGAAAAATGTAGGCAATCTACCGCGATTATAAGATCAAAGCTATTGTCACCAAACGGAAATAATGCATTAAAATCCGCTTGAACAAGCAACGAGTCCTCTTTGGGTGCTCTGCATTGATTAATGCATATTCAAGGACAAGTCCATTCCAACTTTATTCATTGGTTCAATGGATTTTAGTTCTTTCAAATAGCTACCTGTACCGCATCCTATATCTAAAACTATTGAGTTCTGATTGCCGAACTCAGCTATTAGAGCCTGAAGGCGTTTGACCACCAGCCTTTTGGGCTGGCGATATTTATGGTAATCGCCGGAAATTTTGTCAAATATTTGCAAACTATTCACTGAGATAAGAAAAGAAAAATCAATCCAGGGATGAACCAATGCTTGATCTATTAGTTTCTTTCAATTGCTTTAGCTCTCTTTCCTCAGTTAGTGCTAGTTGCCGCATGGTTTCATTGTCAGCCATATAAGCCGAACTAACATATTCCAACTTGAAATCTTTATATACTTTACCAAAAATATACTTAACCCTTTCTTGATGAAATTCTGACGTAATAATTACAACCTTTAACGGATTAAGATGCTTTATAACTCGATAGCTAAGGGTGGCATCCTCTACAGTATCCACACTTGGAATTAGCGCAGATATTCTATCTGTATCGATACCATTATTTATTAAATATTCATATGCATACAATGAATACATTCTGTTGGTTGTATTGAAATGACTGCCAAACCCACCTGTTAAAACGATCAAGTAGTCGTCTTTATTTTTTACAACCTCTATACATTTTTCGAGTCTACCAACCGCTATTTCGGATAGCTTACCTTCCGAATTAATGGTTGAACCTAAAACCATAATGATTTCTGACTTTTCCGGCGACTTTATTTTGTTTATTTGCATGCTAATTATTGGCGTGTATTAACTATAACAGGCCGGTGATTTCATCGACGATCAAATTGCCGCCATGCAGTGTACAAAACCTAATAAACCACTAAATGCCCATAGGCTGCAATGTTTTATCCGATTGTCGAACATAGAACTCTCACATTAATTCAAACCGCGAGCGCAATTCTTTTTTTGCTTGCCGCCAATCCACAGCCTCAATGTCTCTGGACAAAAACTCGGCTTCAGTCTGTTTTAGCTCGGCTTCGTGCCACGCCGGAGGCGGAAGATTGTTCTCGTCTTCGGCTAAGTCGTTCCAAAGCGCTTCGATGATCTTGAGTTTTTCGATGGCGGGTAGCTGATGTAGTTCGGCAATAGTCATATTCAAATCCACCTGTTACTTTGTTGGACCGATACTAGCGGGTATTGCGGCCGGATACTAGCGAGGCGTGTAATAAATCACGCCATTCAACAATGACATGAGCAGCTGTTCTTCTGGCTTCATCAGATTGACATCCTATTCGCACGCAATAATTACGCATGCCTCAAAACTTATATACTTCGCTTAACAATCCATTAGAAGAACTAGATGGCCTACACCCGAGTTTTTCAATCCAGCAAGCCAAACGGTACTGACTACCCAATAAATTTCGTTTCAATACCAACAAGGTGGAAATATTTCACCGGGATGATGAGATCGTCTTACGAGAAACGCCCGCCAGCGCTGCCACAATATTCGACGCCTTGGCCGCATTACCCGACGATTTTATGAATGATGGCCGTGAAGATACCGTGCCCCAGGAACGCAAGACCCTGTAATGAAAAATTGCTATTTGCCTGATACCAATAACTGCATTTACATCGCCACAAACATCACTGAAGAAGCACCTTCTCCAACCCCGACAATTCAGATATGTAAACTTAAGGACAACCCGAATGAAATATTTGTCACTGATGATTGTTTTATTGGCCACCCTGGCCGGCTGCACAACAAGCTCTCGATATACCCAGCCATTAGCCGTAGCCGACCGGGCTCCAACGCCAAAATCCCTATCGACCGCCTCGCTCTACCCGCCAGCAGCGGCTGAAAAAACCGGTCCGGTGAATGTCTACCTGATTCCTTTAAACGATTTCTCGGAAGATGTTGCGGCGCAAATCGGCAGAGATTTGACTAAGGAATTCGGGCTGTGGGTTAAGGGCACAGTGGCGATGGGCATGCAAGGCCTGATGCCCATGCAGGGCACACAACAATTCGCGGCGGAAGACATCTTCGAACAAGCTAAAACCGTGATGCAGCGTTTGCCGGAAGCGGACAGCAACACCTATTTCATTTTTCTAACCAACCGCGACATCAACAGCCGGGCCCGGAATTTTCGTTTCCAGTTTTCTTATCACGACAAAGTCTGCCGCTGTTCGGTGGTTTCCGCCGCGCGCATGCACCCGGAACCGGAAAATTCGCCCGGTAGCCGCCAGCATCTCGAATCGCGCTTCGTGAAAATGACCAAACGCGCCATCGGTCAAATGGTTTTAGGATGGGAGCGCTCCAGCGACATTAACGATCTGATGTATTCGCCTATTATGAGCTTGGACGACATTGATCACTTGGGCAATCGGCATCCGGCCATACCCAAGAAGTAACGTTAATCTTAGCGGCCGCCCCTTTCCACGAGCGGCTTAATCGGGGTATTCTGCCGCCTTCGCGCTGGTATCTATCAGCTCACAATCATTGCCACATTAAACCCAACCCTTTAAACATGTTTTCCGCAATATCACGTAATGCTTGTGTTATCGGCTGTTTATCGTTATTGACGCTGCTCAGCCCCGCCGTCTACGCCCACGGCGTCGATGCCAATACCGAACGGTTTTTGCTGGCCAACCAAGGCGTCGCCATCGGCCCGTTTTTGTAAATCGGCGCCAAACATATGGTCACCGGCTACGATCATTTGTTGTTTTTGGTGGGGGTGATTTTCTTCTTATTCCGCACTCGCGACGTGCTGGTCTATGTCAGCCTGTTTACCTTGGGACATAGCTTGACGCTGCTATTCGGCGTGTTAAGCAGCATCTCGGTCAATCCGTTTCTGATCGACGCCATTATCGGCTTGTCGATTGTGTATAAAGGCTTCGACAACCTGGGCGGTTTTCAACGCCTATTGGGGTTTCAGCCCAATACCAAATGGGCAGTGATGATTTTTGGCCTGTTTCACGGCTTTGGCCTGGCGACCAAATTGCAGGATTTTTCACTACCCGCAGCCGGGCTCTGGAAAAACTTGTTGGCGTTTAATGTGGGCGTGGAAATCGGCCAATTTCTGGCCCTGCTGTTTATCTTGATCGCGCTGGACTTTTGGCGCCGCCACCGCAGTTATTACACCTTTTCCACGGCCACCAACACCCTGTTAATGTCCGGAGGCTTGATTCTGTTCGGCTACCAAATCACGGGGTACATCATCAATGGATAATTCGATGCAAGACAACAACCCGCCAGTTCAATCAATTAAATCGCTGACCATCGCCAGCCTGTCGGCAACGCTATTGGCTGGCGTTGTGCTGATCACTGCGGTGTTGCCCGCTGAATACGGCATAGATCCGACCGGGTTTGGGCAAATGACCGGTTTAACTAGCTTGGCGTCGCCAAGTGAAACAGGCAGCGCTTGCTCGGAGCCGGTGCAGGCGGTGAGCGCCGCGCAACCGGCAGCGGCTTCGCAATGGCAGGATACGGTAAAAATCGTGGTGCCGGCCGGCGAAGGACTGGAATACAAATTTCATCTCGCCAAAGGCGCGAACCTGGAATATTCGTGGTCCACCAACGGCGCGGCGCTGTATTTTGATTTTCACGGCGAGCCGCAAGGCGATAAAACCGGCTATTTCAAAAGCTATAAGGAAACGACCGACAGCCAATCCAGTGGCTCGTTAAGCGCGCCCTTTGAAGGCTCGCACGGCTGGTATTGGGAAAACAAATCCAGCGCGCCGGTTACTGTGGTTTTAAATACGAAAGGGGCTTATCGGATTTTGGGTTTGATGTGATCTAAAACCATCGGCTCAAGGAAACCAAGCTGACTGACATCAAAACGGGGGGATGCCAACAAACGAAAACGCTTCAATCTTCCGGCCCGAAACACTGCTGATAATCTTTACAGACCTCACAGGACGGCGCCCGGCAAACGTATAAGCCTTCCGCTTCGCACAGTTGTTTGTACAAAAACTTTTTCCATTTCATGTCTTTGCTGTTGCGCACCAGCAATTCCGGAAAGTTGTAGCCCAGCATGGCCGATAAATCAGTGCGAGACCACAAGCCCAAATCCTGCCACAAATGATCGCTACCCAAACAGGCGGCAACGATTAGCGCGATCAGCCATTCGGTTTCCGCGCCGGGATTGGTGGCAAATTGCCCCAGCAGGATTTCCAAATCCTGTTTTTCCAACATGCGGCTGTAATCCAGACTGCTACCGGAAAAGGCTTTCGGCGCCAAGGAATAGCCGGGAAAGTAGCGGTCGATAAGCTGTTCAAATTGTATTGGGTTCAAGCCCAATCTATCGGGAAGCACGCCATCGCCGACACACCAACTGGCGATGATTTGCGCCAACCAGACGCTGTTGGGCGACTGGTCGGCACAGGCCAGCAGATCCTCATAAATGTGTTGCCGCGACTTCATAACCAAGGGCTCTACCCTATCATTCGATGCCATGCTAAGTGTGCAACTCATACTCAATTCTCCGGCCTATTTAACGATGACGCAGACGATTAATACTCAACGCGAATATCTTCATCTCTCACGATCATCTGACAAGCCAAACGCCATTCTGGCGGCAAGTCGTCGACGATCATTTGCTCCAACTGTTCGGTAGTGACTTTACCGATTTGTTTCAGCAGGGCTTTTTCCTTCTCAGTCATCGTGCCACCCATGCGCTCCAGCTTTTTATCGATGCTGGTGACGCGGACCACGCAAGTGCCGCATTCGCCATCTTCGCATTCGAAATTGATGGGGATCTTGTTTTCCAGAGCCAGCTTCAAAATAGTCTGGGTGTGACTGCCGGCAACGGCGTAAACGGTTTTATCCCGGTATTCGGGACTGGTAAATGTGACTAATGCCATGTGTTACTCCTTTTGCGTTTTAAACTGGTTTAAGGGAAATTTCGCCGCCCAATACTTGCGCTTGGCAAGCCAGACGGTTGTGTTTGCCGGCCATGTTTTCCCGCAAAATTTTGTCTTCCAGTACGGACGGCTCGGTCAAGTTGTTCCAACCGGCAGTCACTTTCATGATGCAGGTTCCGCAATCGCCTTCCCGGCAACCGTAAGTAATGCCGGAACCTACTTTCTCGGACACCTCAATCACCCGGGTGCCGGCGGGGACGGTAACCGTCACGTTTATATCTTCAAATGTAATGGTCGCTTTGGCCATTGTAAAAACTCCATAAGGTATTAAAAGTCATCTCGGCAGCCTCTAATCTGAGGACCAACCGGTTTGGAATCGAAACGATTCCTGATTTTCACCGGCCTTACAGCCGATGAGGTCACCGATCCGTCCGTGAATCGGTTTAGCCTACGAATACCGCTGTAGACTCAATAGCAAGCGTCTGTTTAATCCGGTTTACAGGTCCGCAAAATTAATCACCCGTGATTCTCTGGCCCCGGTCAGCTCCTGAGCCAGCTCCAAGCCAAAGGCCTTACACTCGTGTATCTCGTCGTCGGTAGGAATCAGCTTCACGCGCAGGCCTTGAATCGGTACCCGCAGTTTCAAGCCGCGCAAGCGGTCTTCCACTAGGCGCACGCCTTCGCCGGTCCAGCCGTAAGAACCGAACACGCCGCCGAGTTTGTTTTTTAGATTGACCACCGCCAGCGAAGACAACAGATCCCAAATCGGCTTGACCGCATCGCCGTTGATGGTCGGCGTACCCAACACCAAACCGTCGGCTTCCTCGATCAAATCGACAAACGGCGCCACTTCCCCGCCTTCCAGGTCGTAAAGCGATACGCGCACATCCTCGACTTGCATCGCGCCTTGATATATCGCTTCCGCCATGCGCCGGGTATTGCCGTAAGAGCTAATGTAAAAAATCAGCAGGGTTTTTTGATTGGGCCGCAGTTCGTTATGCAAAGCAGGGCTGGATAACTGCCGATAACGCTGGATGTAATGCTGCGGGCGGTCGCGCAAGATTGGCCCGTGGGTGGGTGCAATCAATTTCAACGGCAAGGGTTCGATCAACTCCAAGGCCCTGACCACGTATTCCTTGAACGGCCGCATGATGTGGGCGTAGTAATATTCGAAGGAAAAGCGGAAATCGCCGACTTTGTCGTTGTACAAGCGGTTATCGCAAAAATGGCAGCCAAACACGTCGCCGGAAAACAGCATCGCTTCTTCCGGCGCGTAGGTGCATTGCGTGTCCGGCCAATGCAAATACGGGGTGTGCAAAAACTCCAGGCTACGGTCGCCCAGCGAGACCTTGTCGCCGGTCAGCACTGGGGTAAAGCTCAACTCGTCCTGCTTCAGCAAGCCTTTGAGCATGGACTGAGCTTTTTGGGAAATGAACAGCTGCGCGTGCGGCGCCCGTTTCATCAACTCCGGCAAGGCGCCGGTATGATCGGGTTCCAAATGATTGAGGACGATGACTTTGATTTCCGAATAGTCTGCGACGCTTTCCAGGCGGGCGAAAAAGGCGTTGGCAAAGCCTTCCTTGACGGTATCGATCACCGCCACGCCTTCGCTGCCGCGAATCACGTAAGCGTTGTAGCTAGTGCCGTTGGCGGTCTTCAGGATGATGTCGAAGGTACGCAGATTCGGATCCAGCGCACCGACCCAATGCACGCGCTCCGACAAGGCCACCGCCAGCGGTACGCCGTCTTCACTCTCCAATCTGACGCTGTTCATGGCTTGCAGGCCTCAGAGCGCGACTGCTTGGGACAGGTTTCCAAATCCTTTTGCGAAGCTAAGGCAGCCAAGCCCAACCAGGCATCGACCTGTTGTTGGTCGAAACCGCAGACGCGCTGTTCGTTGACCTCCATCAAAGGCCTACGGATCAACAACGGCTGCGCGACCATCAGCGCGATTGCTTCGTCTGCGCTGACGGCGTTCGGATCGACCAACCCTTGTTTGACAGCCGGTGCGCTGCGGTTAAACCAATCCGCGACCGGCATGTCGCCGAAAAACGAGCGCAACTTGCCCGGTTCCCTGCCCCACGGCTGTTGCAATAGATCGTAGACCACCAGCAAATGGCCGGCGGCACTCAGCAATTGCTTTTGCCGGGTATTGTTCAAGCAGCCCGGCTTTTCATAGAAATGCACGGTGGCCATAGCCGTTAATGGGCTTGTAGTTCCGCCATCGCCTCGGCCATTTTTTCGGGCGGGATACCGGTCAGCGAGCCGGGCGGGTTGATAGGCACACCCAGTGCGTCGAGAATCGCGCCTTCAATCGGGCAAATGCTGGCGCATTGCGTGTCTTTATAATCGCCCTCGCATTCGGTGCATTTTTTCGGGTTGATCCTGAAGTGCCCGGCTTTTTCCGACATGTAGATGGCTTTGCTGGGGCACAACGGCTCGCAGGCATAACAGTTGACGCAGGATTCGATGATTTGTAAGGCCATGACGTTACCTTTGTATTCGATGGTTAATCAGTTCTAACAATCTCCCTCGCCAGATGGAGAGGGCTGGGGTGAGGAGAATTGAATAAGCAAAAGCTTTTTGATTCACCTCACCCTACCCTCTCCGGCCGGAGAGGAAATATTGGGCTATGCCGTCGCTCGCTCTTCTTGCGGCGCAGCCTCGTCCAACTTGCCGGCAGCGGCCATTTCCTTATAAACCGCCATCACCGCTTCTTCGATAGGCTCCATCGCATGCTCGCCGTTAGGCACGATGCCGGCTTTTTCCAGCAAGTCCCATGGCTCGTAACCGATTTTGGAACACAACACCGCTTCACAGCCGGCCAGGGAACGAATGGTTTGTTGCAACACGCTCTCGCCGTCGCCGCAGGTATCGTCGCCGCCGCAATACAAATCAGTTTTGCGATGACTCATGAAACGCACGCCGTTCGGGGAGGCTTCGTAGATAAGAAACTCTTTGGCATGCCCGAAGTGCATATTGATCACGCCTTGACCGCTGGTGGCGATAGCCATCAACACCGGACGGGTATTCAGCTTGGGCTCGTCAGCGTGGCCGGCAGCTTTTTCCGCTTTCGCGGCGCGCTTGCTGTGCATTTCCTCGGCAATCGCTTCGTGGATCACTTTGCGTTTTTCCATTGCCGATTGGTAATCGATTTCCATCGCCTCGATTTTGTCCATGGTGAACTCGTCGCCACGGTCTTCGCCCAATAGGCCAACCGCGTCGGCCCGGCACTGCCGGCAGTGGCGCATCATGTTCATGTCGCCGGAGCAGGAGTCTTGCAGATCCATCAACTCGTCCTGAGTCGGACCGCGTTGACCCATCACGCCGTAGAAGGTGCCGTGCTCGGCTTCGGCGATTAACGGCATCACGTTGTGCAGGAAAGCGCCCTTGGCTTTGACGATTTTGCTGACTTCCGCCAAATGCTTGTCGTTGACGCCGGGGATCATTACCGAATTGACTTTGACCAAAATGCCTCTGGCAGTCAGCATTTCCAGGCCTTTTTGTTGCTGCTCGATCAGGATCTTCGCGCCTTTCACACCCTTGATGCGCTTGTTTTCCCAGAAAATCCACGGATAGATTTGCGCGCCGATTTCCGGATCAACACAGTTGATCGTGATCGTGACGTGATCGATGTTGTGCTTAGCCAGTTCCTCGACCGATTCCGGCAAAGCCAGACCGTTGGTGGATACACAAAGCTTGATGTCCGGCGCTTCAGCGCTCAAACGGCGGAAGGTTTCGAAGGTGCGCTCCGGATTGGCCAATGGATCACCAGGGCCGGCGATACCCAGCACGGTCATTTGCGGAATGTTGGCCGCCACCGCCATGGTTTTTTTCACGGCTTGATCAGGCGTCAGCAACTCGGACACCACGCCGGGACGCGACTCGTTGGAGCAATCGTATTTGCGGTTGCAATAGTGGCATTGGATGTTACAAGCCGGCGCCACTGCCACGTGCATGCGGGCAAAATAGTGGTGCGCGTCTTCCGAGTAACAAGGATGATTTTCCACCTTGGAGCGAATCTCGTCGGACAAATGCCCGAGTTGATCATCACTTGTGCCGCAAGAATGGGAGGAGCAGCCGCCTGCGCTGGCTGCTGGAGTTTCGTTGATTACTGGCAGTTCCATATTCTTCACCTCACTTGATTGGTTATGCAGTGAGAAAGCACAGGCCATGCCAGTTATGAAATCAATTTAACTTACTGATATATAAATTCTTTTTTAAGATAAACTACCAAACACCCCAATATACGGCCGCCTAATGTTTGTAACGGCACAATCCCCGCCGGCCGATTGTCAGGATTTGGACAAAGCCCCAAAGGCCTGAAAGCAGGCAATTTCAGAGACAACTCAGACGCCAGGCATCGTTCAGTACATACGCTTGCGAAATAGCCAGCCGGCGCAACTCAAACAGAACAGACCGATCAGCGCCAGCGGCCAGTATTGGTCGATTAAATCGGCAATCCCCAAGCCTTCCAGAAATACCCCGCGGATAATGATCAAAAAATAACGTAGCGGATTGACGAACGTCAGCTGCTGCACCAATTCCGGCATGTTCTCGATGGGCGTAGCGTAGCCGGACAAGATTACGCCCGGGACAATCACCAGAAAGCCACCCAGCAGACCCTGTTGTTGGGTGACCGATAACGAGGAAATCATCAAACCGGCGCCGATTACCGAAAACACATACAACACGATGCCGATGTACAGCGCGGCCAGGCTGCCCAACAACGGCACCTGAAACCAAAATACCACCATGAAGATACTGAACGAGGCTTCAGCTACACCGATGATCAGGCCGGGAATGGCTTTGCCGATCAGAATTTCCGCCGGCGTGAACGGCGTCACCAGCAGTTGGTCGAACGTGCCCTGTTCGCGTTCGCGCGCCACCGATAATGCAGCCACCGTCATCGTCACCACCAAGGTCAGCAAGCCGACGATACCGGGCACGATAAACCAACTGCTTTCCAGATTGGGATTAAACCAGGCCCTGATGCGCAATTCCGCCGGCGGCCCGGTTTGGTTGTGCTGGCGCGCCCAATCGCTGTTGAACTGACTGATCACGTTACGGGCATAGCCCAAGGCAATCTGGGCCGTATTGGAATCGCGGCCGTCCAGTAATATCTGCACCGGCGCCGATTGCCGGCCACCCAGCAAATCGCGGCTGAATGTTTGGCCGATATGCAACACCATCAACACCTGCTTGCTGTCCAGCGCAGCGGCGATTTGCGCCTGGCGCTCGATGCGCAACACTTCCCGAAAAGCCGGCGCGCCGTTGAAGCGGGCAATCAAATCGCGGGCGGCGCTGCCACGGTCTTCGTTGTAAATCGCGATCGGCAGTTGGTTTAGATCGTAAGTAGCGGCATAGCTGAGCAAAAATAACTGCACCAGCGGCGGCACGATCAATACAAAGCGGCTTTTTTTATCCTTCAGCAGGCTGAGGAATTCCTTGATCAATAAAGCCTGGATGCGCCACCACATACTCGTCACTCCAGGCGGCGCGGCGCTCGCCACAGGGCCAAGGCCAAAAACGCCGCCGCCATCAAGAACAAGGCCAATGCGTTGGGCAATATCACTTCCCAAATATCGCCGGCCAGGAATACGGTCTGCAAAATCGCCACGAAATAACGAGCCGCCACCAGATGGGTAAACAGTTGCACCGCCCACGGCATGCTGTCGATATTAAAAATGAATCCGGACAGGATAAAGGCCGGCAGGAAGGTGACGACAATCGCGATTTGCCCGGCGACAAACTGATTTTTGGCGGCTATCGAAATCAACAACCCCATCCCCAGTGCCGCCAGCAAAAATAATGTGCCCGCTACCAGCAACACCCACAAAGAACCGACCAGCGGCACCTGAAACAAAAATACCGCCATGCCTATCGACAGCAACATGCCGCCCATGCCCAGCAGGTAATACGGAATCAATTTGCCGAGCAGCACTTCGCGGACGCTGACCGGCGTCGAAATCAAGGCCTCCATCGTGCCGCGCTCCCATTCGCGGGCCATCACCAAAGCGGTTAATAAGGCGCCGATCAAGGTCATGATCACGGCGATCAAGCCCGGCACCAGAAAATTACGGCTACGCAAGGCGCTGTTGTACCAAACCCGGGCGGCCAATTGCACCGGCTGCGGCGCTTCCTGTCCCTGCCAAGCGGCGCGAGCATTGAGCCAGGTTTCAAAAACGCCTTGCACATAGCCGCTGGTCAGGCGGGCGGTATTGGCATCGACGCCATTGACGATAACCTGAATCGGCGCCGGTTCGCTGCCGGTCAAGCGCTGGTCGAAATCCGCCTGCAAATGCACGATGGCGTTGATTTTTCGGGTCAGCAAGGCCTGCCGGGCCTCACGCAGGTCGCGGAAGTAATGGGCTTGAAAATAGTCCGAATAATCGAAGCCGGCGCTAAAACTGCGCGACTCCGGCGAGACGTGCTCGATTACCAGACCTATCGGCACGCGACGCGCATCCAGCGACACCCCGTAACCGAACAACAACAGCAAGAACACCGGCATCGCAAAGGCAATCGCCAGGCTGCTGGGGTCGCGCAGCACTTGTAAAAACTCCTTGCGAATCAAGCCCAGCAGGCGCTGGCTGGCGGTACTCATCCGGCCGACTCCTCTGTGAGTTCCAGCAAGCGGATGAAAGCTTCTTCCATGGTCTCGGCCGGCGCTTGCTCGGCGGTTTGACTACGGCTGCGAATCTCGGCCGGCGTGCCGGCGGCCAGGATGTCGCCCTCGCGCATGATCAACAGCCGGTCGCAATATTCGGCTTCTTCCATGAAATGCGTAGTGACCAATATCGTCACGCCTTGCGCCGCCAGGCTGTTGATGCGATTCCAAAACTCGCGGCGCGCCAGCGGATCAATGCCGGAAGTCGGTTCGTCGAGAAACAGAATCTCGGGCTCGTGCATCAACGCGCAAGCCAGCGCCAGACGTTGTTTGTAACCCAACGGCAGATCGACGCTATTGGTGTCGGCAAACTCAGTCAGGTCAAACTCTTGAAGCGCCCAGGCTATACGCTCTGTTCGCCGCTTATGGCGTAAACCGTAGGCATGGCTGAAAAACTGTAGATTTTGTTTGACCGACAATTGTCCATATAAGGAAAACTTCTGCGACATATAGCCCAGTCTGGCCCTGGCCTGGGCTGCCGCATTGCGCAAATCCAGGCCGGCCACCCGCAAGCGGCCGTTGCTGGCCGGCAGCAAGCCGCATAACATTCTGAATGTCGTGGTCTTACCGGCGCCGTTGGCACCAAGCAAACCGAAAATCTCGCCGTGCCGCACCTCGAAAGACAGTTTTTTAACCGCCTGAAAATTGCCGAACCAGCGATCAACTTGCTCGACTTCAATCACTGCTGCGTGCTCCGTCGCCAAAAACCGCGAACCATTGCCGGGTACAAAACACGCGGTTTCCACTGGCGACTTTTCCTCGTGCCGGGCCAGCAACAGCATGATAAAAGCATCCTCTAAACGCGGCGGCACCGGCGTAATCCGCACTTGCTCGGCATTACCAAATATCGCCGTCCAATCCGGCTGGCAATTGGGACGCGCCACGGCCCGCACCGCGTCCCCCTGTACCACCGAGTCGATTAGATCGGCATGCATCTGCAAACGTTGTTGCAGCATGCGTTTACCCAGTACCGGACTGGACAACTGGTAACTGCAAGCCTCCGCCAGACGATGAAAGCCGGACGGTGCATCCTGATGCAGAATTTCGCCACTATCCAGCAATACCACCTGCTGGCAACGCTCGGCTTCATCCATGTACGCCGTGCTAAGTAAGACGGTGGTGCCGAACTCCGCCACCAGCGACTCGATAATTTGCCACAACTCGCGGCGCGACAAGGGATCGACGCCAACCGACGGCTCGTCAAGCAGCAATAATTTTGGCCGATTCAACAAGGTGCAGGCCAAACCCAATTTTTGCTTCATACCGCCGGATAGCTGGCCGGCCAGACGCTGATTGAATTTTTGCAGATTGGTCATGCGCATCAGCTCGGCGAAGCGCTGTTGCCTGTCCTGCCGGGAAATGCCGTAAAGGTCGGCGTAAAGATTGAGATTTTCCAGCACGCTCAAGTCCTCATAAAGACCGAAACGCTGGGGCATATAGCCGATTATTTGGTGCAATTGGGCACCGGCGGCGGCCGTATCCAAACCAAAACTGCTTATGCTGCCGCTATTGGGCAACAACAAGCCGGCCGCCAAGCGTAATAAGGTAGTTTTACCGGCACCGTCCGGGCCAACCAAGGCCGTGACTTGGCCGAGCGACAGCCGCAAGGAAACATCCCGCAAGGCCGGCACGACCCGTTCACCGGCGGTAAAGCGTTTGCTTACCGACCTGAAGGTCAATGGCGCCGGTGCGGCATCGGCCTCTATGGCAATCACAGCGCGGGTTCGCAGCTCGGTTGTGCCAACGGTGCTTGCTGGGTATCTATCCTCACGGTGACCGGCATCCCCTGCCGCAATTGATCGTCCGGGTCACAGGCGTAGATCCGTACTTGATAGACCAGGCTGGTGCGCAGCTCGGTGGTTTCCACCGTTTTAGGCGTAAATTCGGCCGTCGGCGACATGTACCCTACCCAACCCCGATAGCTTTTATCCGGAAAGCTGTCGCTGGCCAAACTAGCCGGCAGACCATAACGCAGTCGTCCCAAATCAGCTTCCGACACATAAGTTCTAGCCCACAACGGCTCGCGTAAGGCCAGCGTCAATACCGGCTTTTGGGCATTGGCCATGTCGCCGGGCTCCAGGATGCGGTTCTGGACCACGCCATCCTGCGGCGCATACAAGCGTGCATCGGCTAGGACTTTATCAGCCAGCTTTAAGGCGGCCTGATCGGCTTTCAATTGCGCCTGAGCCGCCTGGATGTCTTCCCGGCGCGGGCCGATTTCAGTCAGCGCATATTGCTGTTTCAATGCTTGCAGACTCTCCCTGGCCGCGTCGTATTGGGCTTGCGCCCGATCCAGGGACTCGGCGGAGCTTAGTTTGCGTTTGACCAGCGCCTGAAAACGGACCAACTCTTTCTTAGCCAGTACCACCGCCGCTTCCGCCGCTTTGACATCATTGCCGGCCTTACCGATTTCTTGCGGCCGCGAACCGTGCAACAGTTTATCCAGCTGATGTTGTTGCACATCCACTTTGGCTGCGGCCTGATCGCGGCTATATTGAAAGCGCTCCAAAGCCTGCGTCGCCAGCAATTGACCGCGTTTGACCCGCTCGCCTTCCTGAACCAGGATCTGCTCGACGCGCTCCGGATCGTGAAAACTCAGTTCCACCTGGCGAATATCCATGTTGCCGTACAGGATCAAGGCATCGGTATGCCGATTTCCCTCCTTCAGATAAAAACCGCTGGCGACCAGCACAACGGCAGCTACTCCCCCAACGAGATACAGGCCTGGTTTACTAATCATCTATGAATTACCCGCCGCTGATTTAAACGTGTCGGCTCAGTATACTGAAAGCCGAGCCTGAGATGCATCTAACAACTTACCCCGCCAGTTAATCGATACTGTCCTTGGCCTTTACGCAGCTTCTTTAGTACACTGCGGGCAACCTTATTTTTCAGGCGCAGAGCGTATGACTTATTGTATTGCTGTCTCTCTAAAAGACGGACTGGTATTAACGTCGGATTCCAGAACCAACGCCGGCATCGACAATGTCAGTATTTACGGCAAAATGCATCCATTTTGTACCGCATCTGATCGGAAGATTGTGCTGCTCAGCGCCGGCAATCTGGCTACCACGCAGGCTGTGATCGACCAGCTGAAACGCGATATGAAGGAAGAGACCGAAGTGAATCTGGACACGGTCAACTATCTGTCGGAAGCCGCCGCCTATCTGGGGCGGATCAGCGTCGAAAAGCAGCGCCGTCATGTGGATGCCGGACAAAACAGCTTCAATCCGTCCGCCACTTTTATTTTGGCGGGGCAAATCGGCCAGGAGCCGCACGGCGCTTATTTAATTTACCCGGAAGGCAATTGCATCACTACCTCGCGGCAGACCCCTTATCTGCAAATCGGCGAAAACAAATACGGCAAACCGGTGCTGGACCGGTTTTTAAAAATCGATACCGCACTGCACGAAGCCGGGCGTTGCTGCTTAATTTCGATGGACTCAACGATGCGCAGTAATGCCAGCGTCGGCGCGCCGGTGGAGCTGTTGATTTATCACCGAGATACGCTGACGCTGGACGAGTACTATTGCTTCCAGGAAGACAACGAATACTTAAGCAAAATCCGCAAGATGTGGCACGAAAAGCTGAAAGAAGCCTTCGCCACCTTGCCGCAGTTCAGCAAAGAGGATTCCCGTCCGCTGCCGGGCTGCATATAACGTCCACGCTTCATCCTAACTTGGGGCTATGGCACACAGATCATAGTTCCAAGCGGCTTCATTTATGTTGGGCATATCCAATCCCGTTCGCCCTGAGGCAGGGTGGGGTTCTGCTCAGAAACTACCCCAGAGTGCTCTACCTATCGCATCCATGCACGGTTTACAAACGCCGCAACGGATTTTCAGGTTTATCGTCGATAACTCGTCACAATAGCCAGTAACCGCTACAATTGCCGACCCTAATCCAATTCCTGCCCGCCGACCCAGCCATGTTGCAGTTCGGCGATCAGAACCGCAGCTGGCGATGGCACAAACTCTAATTCAAAAAATCGATTACGGCTGGCGTTTACTGGCCACGGCGATCAGCTTTACCAGCTTCGGAATCGGCGGCGTAATGCTGTGGCTGCTGGTGTTTCCGCTCTTGGCAATATGGCCGGGCAGCCGCGCCGAAAAAGCCGGCCGCGGCCAATACACGGTGCATCTGAGTTTTTATATGTTTATAGGCTTGATGCACAGACTGGGCGTCATGAGCTATGAAGTGATCGGCCTGGAAAAACTCAACCGTCCCCGCCAGCTGATTGTCGCCAACCACCCGACGCTGGTGGATGTGGTGTTTTTAATCAGCCGAATCAAACAAGCCAACTGCATCGTCAAGGCCAGCCTGTGGCACAACCCGGCGATGCGCGGCCCAATCTTGAATGCCGGTTATATCAGCAACGCCGATTCTGAAACGATGGTCAACGATTGCGCCGCTTGGCTGCAAAACGGCGGCACCATGATCATTTTTCCGGAAGGCACCCGCTCGGTGCCGGGCCGGCCTTATCGTTTTCAACGCGGTGCCGCAGCCATTGCTTTACAAGCCGATAGTATAATCACGCCGGTAACGCTGACCTGTAAACCCAGCACCCTCACCAAAACTCAAGCCTGGTACCAAATCCCGCAGCGGCGTTTTCATTTGCAAATGATCGTCGGCGAGGATGTGGAATTGCAGCCTTTCCGGGAGCTGCAACCACGCTCGATAGCGGTGCGGCGTTTAACGCAGTATTTACAGGATTATTTTACTCAACAACGAGAACGCCATGAGCGAGATGGAAACTGAATTAAAACACCTGATTATCGACACGCTGGCGCTGGAAGATGTCGATGTAGCGGACATCGATAGCCACGCCGCTTTGTTCAATGACGGCCTGGGCCTGGACTCTATAGACGCGCTGGAACTGGGATTGGCGATACGTAAAAAATATCAGGTAAAAATTGATGCCGAGCAGGACGACGTGGTGAAAATCTTCGGTTCCGTGGCAGCCTTGGCGCAATTTATCGAAGCGGCGCGGAGTTGAGAGGGTTTTGACGAGTCGATGCAACCTAATGCTGAGGCGAAAAACGACAGACCTTATTCCGGCCGCTATGTTTAGCTTGATACAAACCCTTATCGGCCAAATTCAGCAAATCGCCGATGCTGCTGTTTTTATCCGTCAGGGTAGCCACACCAATGGATACGGTAAATTGCAATTCCAACCCCGATTCAACCGGAATCACGCTCTCCGCCACCACGCTTCTGAGTCGCTCCGCCACCTCAAGGGCTTTGAGCAAGCCGGTTTCCGGTAACAAGATCGCAAATTCCTCGCCGCCCATGCGCCCGGGGATGTCGATTTCCCGTAAAACTTCCACCAAAATGCAGCCCAGTTTTTGCAAGGCCTGATCGCCGGCGGCATGGCCGTAGTTGTCGTTGACGGCTTTAAAATAGTCGATATCCAGCATCAGTACCGACAACGGGTTGCCGTAACGATCACTGCGCGCCAGCTCCGCTTCACCCTGCTCCATGAAATAGCGGCGATTGGCGATGCCGGTTAGATAATCGATACGCGCCTGGCGCTCCAGTTCCGCTTGCAGGGCTTTGCGCTCGCTGATGTCGCGCACGAACGCACAGTTATATTCCAGACCTTCGAAAACCAGATAATTCGCGGCCACTTCCACCGGAATTTCCCGACCGTCTTTACAGCGATGGATAGCTTCCATTTTTAACGCGCCTTTTTGTTTGACTTCCTGCCAATGCGCGGGCCAATTTTCCGCCGTTAAATCCTTGTCGATATCCATTACCGAAAATGTCAGCAACTCCTCGCGGCTATAGCCCAATACTTGGCAGGCGGTGTTGTTTACAAATTGGAATCTGGCGTCAGCGGTTATCCAGTACAAACATTCAGTGGCTCTATCCACCGAAAACTGCGTCAGATGCAAAGCCTTTTCCGCCAGCTTGCGTTCGGTCACATCGTTGTAAATCGAGACAATTTCGCCGCCGGGCAATTTATACACATAATTTTCCCGCCAACCCTGAATCCGCTCATCACGGTAATACGAGGGTGGAAAAGCCTCCGGCGTCCCGGTTTTGGCGACCCGCCGCAACACATCCAACAGCCCGAATTCGAATACCCCCGGAAACATCTCGGTCAGTTTTTTACCGATCAATTCTTTGCGGGTGATTTTTTCGATCTGCTCGGCAGCCTTGTTAAAGCCGATGATAATGAAATCCCGGCCGTCCTCACTGGCCCGGTATACCGCCACGCCGCTACTCATGTGTTTGAATAATGCCGATAAGCGTGCTTCGCTGGCGGCCAGGGCGCGTTTTTCCAGCAGCAACTGCTGATTGTTTTGAAACAGTTGCTCGGTTCTTTCCTCGACGCGCCGATTCAATTCGTTATTAAGCTCCGCCAGTTCCGCCGCCGCCAGTTTTTGCTGCAACCGGTCCGCACCGTGTTTGGCAAAGGCTTGCGCGAGTTGCGCGTACATTTCCGTGATGATTTCCAGCCGCTGCTTGGCAATGACCGGCACCTTGCTGATGCTTTGCAGATAACTAGCTTCCTCGAATCCATATCGCCTGGCCTGGCTGCGGAAGAATTCCAGATCCGGAGGATCAATAAAACATTGACCGGTAAAAATATTGGCGACATGCTGGCCCTCGACGATAATCGGCATAGCCGAATCCACCAACCCGTTCAGGCATTTGTAGATCGCAAACCGCTCTCCCTTCAACATGCTTTCAACCAATGCCGTATCGCTTTCTATGCAGTTACTGCAGGTGTTGTGGTTGACCCGATGAAATTTTACGCAGGCCTCTTGCCAGCCGGCGTTGGTGATAACAACGCCGTCGGTATCGATAATGGCGTTAGGTATGCCGATCACCCGGTACAAATCGTCCATCAGCGTTTGCAGACTGGCAAGATCGACAAGTTGGGCGTATTTGATGGTGTTTTCGGACATCAGCTGGTGTGGAATCGCGCAGTGAAGTTAACAGTCTGTCGTGTGAGCTTGATAATAGCAGCATTCCCGTGAAGCGGAACTGAAAAACACTGGATTTTGGCTAGCGATAAATACCCGGCAAGCTTTACAGGCATGGCATTGACGCGAAAGAATGCTTAGCAAGCATGCTATGGCGCCCAAGCTTGGCCGTTCGCCAACGGGCAAAGCACGGTCCAGCCGGAATTTCTCTCGCAACGATCCGAACAAGAAATTCAAGAAAGCATCGAACGCATCATTGGGCGGATGCGCAAAGCCCTATCCTCCATTTAACGGACAAACGGCCTCCCGATGAACGGCTAAAGCTTAGTCAATTTTTCTTGGCTCCCCATTGACGCGATAGGGTGCGCTAAATCTGATGTGCTGATGTTAGAAGGTGCACCTGTTGAGTTACTCAATGCGGTCAATATCTGGTTTTTTATTGTTATCTGGTTCCCACGCGCTGCGTGGGAACCAAAATGTTCCGCGCTGCGGTCACGCATTCCGCAGCGCGGCCAAGCCCGACATCCCCACGCAGCGCGTGGGAACGAGAAAATCTGTGCGCGTCACTTTGTTCAACACACGCTATGGCTCTGATTGATTTGCAACGGTTGGCATCGGTATTGATGACGTCTGGCGCAAAGTTATGGACGCTGGAAAAACGATTGGCGAGACAGGCCGAACATTTTGGGGTGGTTTATCACACGCCCTCGACCGCGAATTGACTGACATACGTTCTGTGCGGTTCGTTGCCTCACCACACGCTACTGGCTACGGGCTGGTTATTGCGCCTTGCGGCTTTTTTTAAATTTATTCAGCCCAAATATTACTACGCGAAAGATTGTACCTAGAACCAAACCAACGGCAAAAACGATAACAATTGCCCCGATTCCTGCTGCCCCTCCGGCCCCCCCGCTTCCTACGTTCACAACATGTAATATTTGAACGATAAAAATCATAGCGATTATGGATACCAGTAAAGAGCGCCACCCCAAAACAACAAGCCCAATTCCGATAAACACCATTAGTAAAACAATAGCCACAACAGAATCCTATTTTTAATGCGCCTTTCAATTGGGAAAGTGTTAACGGCGGAAAATAGTCATTTACCTACCATTTCCAACATTCGCGACAACACTACAACCTCCGCCTTTTTCAACGACTTGCTCAGCAACATATAAGTATCCCGATCAAAAGTCGGCCGACCGCTCTGCAACAGCTCCGCGATGTCCGCTTCGTTTTTCGCAGTCCCCAGATAACACCAGCGATCAATCACATGCAGTTCCGCGCCTTCGCGCACGCCAATCGCGCCCGGATACGGCCAGACCGCGAGTTTGAGTTTTTGCATGGCGATCAACAGCCGCGCCGCGTGCGCCAACGGTGCTTCTAAACCGACGCAGGCGCCGCGGCATTTTTTGATCTGGTGGCCAAAGCAGGGCCGGCCGGCGGCGGTTTTCTCCAGGCCCAACACGCTCAAACACAGGCCGTGCTGCTCGGCGACGCCGCGTAAGGCTTTCTGGGCGTCTCGCTGACTGTGATACAGGCCGTACAAATTATTCTGAGCACCGAAATCCAGTTCGCCGGCCCAACTCAACACCGGCTTGAGATGTTCGCCCTGTTGTTGCAATTGCCAGGCGCACAAGGCGTTTTTGCGGCGCAGGCGCTGGTTATGCACCGGCGTTTTTTCCTTAATCAGGCGCGCTTCCAGCAACAGCGCGCCCAACTCACCGGCGGTTTCTATCCAGTCGATGCGCCGCAGTTGCTGGGCCAGACTCATTTCCTTGCTGTTCTTGTGATCGGCGCCGAAATGCGCCAGCACCCGGTTGCGGATGTTGACACTCTTGCCGATGTACAACGGCAGGTCGTTCTCACCGTAAAACAGGTAAACGCCGGGGGTTTCCGGCAAATCGTGGATCAAGTTTGGGTCGATGTTGGACGGTAGGCTGGAGCGGCCGACCAGACGCTGGGCGGCTTGATCGACCACCGCTTCGGAAAACTGCTCGCAAGCCTGGGTCCAGAATTGGTGAATCAATTGGGCATCGGCCAAAGCCCGATGCCGGTCTTTGGCATGCAGGCCATGCCGTTCGATCAGGCTGTCCAGATTATGCCTGTGGTACTGCGGATACAAAGCCCGCGACAGTTTGACGGTACATAACACTTGCGGCCGAAAGCTCATGTCCAACCGGCTGAATTCGTTCTTCAAAAACCCGTAGTCAAAACGGGCGTTGTGAGCAATGAACAAGCGCCCTTCCAGCAATTCCGCCACCTCGCCGGCCACTTGGGCAAAGCTGGGCATCTGCGCCACCATTTCATTGCTGATGCCGGTCATTTGTTCGATGAACAACGGAATCCGGGTTTGCGGGTTGACCAGTTGGTTCCACTCCCGCACACCGTCTTCATCGACCAGCACGATACCGATTTCGGTGATGCGGTCTTTGGTGGCGGTGGCGCCGGTGGTTTCCAGGTCGACGAAGGCCAGCGGTTGGTTAACGTGCTTCAGCATCGCACTCCGTGGCGGTTTGTGCCCAGTCCAGCGGGCAACTGCAAAACACGTGGCGGTCGCCGTAGACGCTGTCGATACGTCCGACCGGCGGCCAGTATTTGTCGTCGTGCTGATGGCTATCCGGGAAGAAGGCTTTTTGGCGGGAATACGGCAAATGCCAATCCTCCAGCAACAGGCGATGGGTATGCGGCGCGTTGTGCAAGACGTTGTGCTCCGGGTCGGCTGTGCCGGTCTCGATCTCGCGGATTTCCTCGCGAATCGCGATCATCGCCGCGCAGAAGCGGTCGATTTCGGTTTTGTTCTCGCTTTCTGTCGGCTCGATCATCAAGGTATCCGGCACCGGAAACGACACGGTCGGGGCATGGAAACCGTAATCGATCAGGCGTTTGGCGATGTCCTCGACGGTGACATTGGCGGTTTTTTTAAAGGCGTGGCAATCGATGATGCATTCGTGCGCGACCCAGCCGTTGGCGTCGGTGTACAGAATCGGGTAATGCGGCGCCAGCCGGCGGGCGATGTAATTGGCATTCATGATCGCGGTTAGCGTGGCCCGGCGCAGGCCGGTAGCGCCCATCATCGCGATGTAGGCCCAGGAAATGGTGAGAATGCTCGCAGAGCCCCACGGCGCCGCCGATACGGTACCGACCGTGCCGTGTTCGCCTTTGGCGGGATTGACGCCTTCCACGAGTGGGTGATCCGGCAAGTACGGCGCCAGATGCGCACCCACGCCTATAGGCCCTACGCCGGGACCGCCGCCGCCGTGCGGGATGCAAAACGTCTTGTGCAAATTCAAATGCGCCACGTCCGCGCCAATCTTGCCGGGCCGACATAGACCGACCAAGGCGTTGAAATTAGCGCCATCCATATACACTTGGCCACCGTATTGATGGACGATGTCGCAGATATCCCGAAACGCTTGTTCGTAAACGCCGTGGGTGGACGGATAGGTAATCATCAACGCCGCCAAGGTGTCGCGGTACTGCTCGGCCTTGGCGCGCAGATCGGCGACATCGACGTTGCCGTGGTCATCGCAGGCCACCACCACAACCTGCAACCCGGCCAAGGTCGCGCTGGCCGGGTTGGTGCCATGCGCCGAGGCCGGAATCAGGCAGATGTTGCGTTGACCCTGGCCGTTGACCTGGTGGTATTTGCGGATCACCAGCAGGCCGGTGTATTCGCCTTGCGAACCGGCATTGGGCTGCAAGGAAAAGGCATCGAAGCCGGTTAAATCGCAGAGCATGTCCTCCAGCTCGGCGAATAATTGCTGATACCCTTGGGCTTGATATAGCGGCGCAAACGGATGCATGGCATTGAATTCGTAGAACGAAATCGCCTGCATTTCGGTAGCGGCATTGAGTTTCATCGTGCACGAACCCAGCGGGATCATCGCCCGGTCCAAGGCAATATCGCGGCGCGCCAGCCGGCGCATGTAGCGCATCATCTCGGTTTCCGAATGGTACAGACTGAACACTGGATGGCTCAGAATTGCGTCGTCGCGCAATAGCGTATCCGGGATGCATTCGCCCAGCGTCGCATCCAGCGCGGCGATATCCGGCAATTCGGCAATCGGCGAAGCGAACACCTGCCATAAGGTGCGTAAATGCTCGCGGTTGGTGGTTTCGTCCAGGGCAATCCCCAGCGTATCGGCATCGATAACCCGCAGATTGATATTCACATCAGCCGCCTGAGCGGCGATGCGGCGGGCGCGATTCGGCACGCTGACCACCACGGTATCGAAATAACATTGGCTCAGCACTTGATGGCCGCCTTGCACCAAACCCGCTGCCAGAATCTGCGCATAGCGATGCACCCGGCCGGCGATCAGCCGCAGACCTTCAGCGCCGTGATAGACCGCGTAAAACCCGGCAATCACCGCCAATAACACCTGCGACGTACAGATATTACTGGTGGCCTTGTCGCGGCGAATGTGTTGTTCCCGGGTCTGCAAGGCCATCCGCAAGGCTATCTGACCATGACTGTCCTTGGACACACCAATCAAGCGCCCAGGCATCGAACGCTTGAATTCGTCGCGGGTGGCAAAAAACGCCGCGTGCGGACCGCCGTAACCCATAGGCACACCAAACCTCTGAGCGCTGCCTACCGCGATGTCCACATCGAAGGCTGCGGGCGGTTTAAGCAGAACCAAACTCAGTAAATCAGCCGCTACCGTGACCAATGCTTGTTTGCCATGAGCAATCGCGGCCGCCTCGGTCAGATCGCGGATTTCGCCGCTGGAGCCCGGATATTGCAGAATCAAGGCAAAGAAATCGTGTTGCGCCAGATTGTCGAACGGATCGGCGACCACCACGTTGTAGCCCAAGGAACCGGCCCGGGTCTGCACCACCGCGATGGTCTGCGGGTGACAATCTTTATCGATCAACACCGTGTTGGACGGGCTTTTTGCTAGCCGCCGCGACATGGTCATGGCTTCCGCCGCCGCAGTGGCTTCGTCCAGCAGCGAGGCGTTGGCGATGTCCATACCGGTCAAATCGATGATCATTTGCTGAAAATTCAGCAAAGCCTCCAGCCGTCCCTGCCCCACTTCGGCTTGATACGGCGTGTAAGCGGTATACCAGCCGGGGTTTTCCAGGACGTTGCGCTTGATCACCGCCGGCATGATGGTGTCGTAGTAACCCATGCCTATCATCGATACCAACACCTTGTTGCGCTCGCGCATTTTGCGCAAGTATTTGATCACCGCGCGTTCGCTGATGGTATTGGTAAGTTTCAGCGGTTCGTGATTCAAAATATTGGCCGGAATCACTTGGCCGACAATCTGTTCCAGATCGCTCAAGCCCAGCTCGGCCAGCATCTCCTGAGTCTGTTGAGCATTGGGACCGATGTGGCGTTGAATGAAATTACCGCGCATTTCCAGTTGGTCGAGACGGGCGTTTTTTGCAGACATGGCTTTATGTTCTCCGGTAACGGTGCGGAACGAAAGGTAGCGAAGTGACCGTCACCGAAATAGCAGAGTTCCGCACCAGCGCGGTTAATCCGGTACTCGGCTCGGCAAATCGGCGAGCCAGCAGCGCCATCGCCACCGGCCGATTTAGAGTGGGTGAAAAACTGCCGCTGGTCACCGTGCCGATTGGCTGGTCTTGATGCACAATCTCACAGCCGTCCCGAACTGGAATACGGCCATCCACCAGTAAGCCGACGCGCACTCGCTCCACGCCATCCTGCCGTTGCTGCAGAATTTTTTCCGCGCCGGGAAAATCGCTGTGGCCTTTTTTGAATATCCACTGCAAACCCGCTTCGATAGGCGTAATCGATTCGTTAAGCTCGTGACCATACAGGCACAAACCGGCTTCCAAGCGCAGCGTATCGCGAGCCCCCAGGCCAATCGGTTCAACGCCCTCTTCCGCCAACAGCAAACGCGCAATGCGCTCCGCGTCGGCTTGCGGCAAGGATATTTCAAAGCCGTCTTCGCCAGTGTAGCCGCTACGGCTGATGTGGCATAGGGTTCCGGCAATCTCGGTGGCGCACGCTTGCATAAATTTCAGCTCGCCGACCTCCGCCGTAAACTTGGCCAGCACCGCTGCCGCAGCCGGCCCTTGTAAGGCAAACAGGGCTAACTCAGCTAACGCTTCGAATACGTAATCGGCCGGTAATTGGCTGCGCAGATAAGCAAAATCCTTGTCCTTGCAACCGGCATTGACGATGAGGGATAAGCCGGATTCGATGCGGGTGACGATGATGTCGTCGATAACGCCGCCGTCGGCGTTGGTCAAGACGGTATATTTCTGCGCGCCGCACTTTAAATCGACGATGCCGCCGGGCGTGAGTTTTTCTAAGGCCTCTGCCGCGCCCTCGCCCAATATTCGGCACTGGCCCATATGGGAAATATCGAAGAAACCGGCCTGGCTGCGGCAATGCAAATGCTCGTGAATGATGCCGTTTTTGTATTGCACCGGCATCTGGTAACCGGCAAACGTGGTCATCTTGGCACCTAGTTGCCGATGTAAATCGTATAAGGGGGTTTGCTTTGAACTATTCACCTGGACATCCCGTGTGGATTAGTAATGGTGCAAGTCTAGCCGCGCAGTGCGGCCAAACCAAGGTATTTAGCATTAATGCCGCACGCAATATCGTTTGGCAATTTTCGAAAAAGCAGTGTTGCGTTCCACCAACACGGCCATTCCGCAGTCCGTCAATCGGCAATCGCCTGGAGATAATGCGCCCGCGATAATACATACATGGGGCTGGAGGAAATTGAGACGATGGCCTGGCCCACATTATCGACGGCCAGTTCCTGCGCTTGCCCGACGACATCCACCGCCACCCAGGCTTTGCTCGGGTCCAGCCGTATTGGCCAGTCACTGCGGGCGTCATCTGTTCGCCAGATCATCAAAGTCTCGCCAAAATAAGCGGCCTGGACCTTATCGTCGTGGGTATCGACGGCTCGATAAGGCCAGCCGTCGATCAGCGCGCCGGCGGTATACATGGCCGCTTCGCCGGGCTTATGGCCTAAGGAATAGTCCCAGATTCGGCCGTAAGCCAGGTCATATTCGTGGGCGATGCAAAACGCTAAACCCAGATAATCCGGACGGCTGTTGACCCAGGCGATGATTTTCGCTACCTGCTCGGCCTGCCAGCGCCGGCCGCTGAAACCGTGCATGGCCTTGGCACCGGTTTCGCCAAGCCAGAACGGCAATTTGTTGCTGCGGCCCAGGCTGGCATAGCTTGCCAACACGCCCCGCTCATCTTCGTTGGAACCATTACCAATCGGCCCGCCAAAACGCGGCGGCTGCTGCGGATAGGCGTGCACGTCCCAAGCGTCGTGGTAGTTATCCAAACCCAATTGCAATACCTGTTTAAACCAATCGCCCTCGCCCGGCCTGACCAAGCTTCCGCCGACGTAATGCGCATCGCTGCGGGCTTGATGGGCTTGTTGATATTCCCATTTCGCTCGTTCGACCCAATGCGCCGGCTCGCGCAGCGCTTGCCAATCGGCTTCATGGCGAATATCTATTTCGTTCGTGGCTTTAAAATAGCGAGTGTAAGCCGCCGCCGATTGGATAAAGTTTTGGCCGTCAGCAGGTTTGTCGTTCAACCAATTGCTGTCGCCTGAGGAATCAGCAAATAACTGCAAACCGCGCTGTTTGGCTTGTTCCCACAGCGGCTTATAGTCGGGAGCAAACCCCGGATAGCTGCCGTAGCTTCTGAAAATCCCCATCCGTTCCAGCCAAGCAAAATAGCCGCCAGATTGCCTGAAACTTTTGTCCCCGTCGGCCAGCGCGTAGTAATCGTTGTTCCAGAGTTTCTTTTGCACCAGCCGTTGCTTTTGGGCGGCATTGCCGCCGACCACACTAAAACCGTCGGCCGGATAATGCATGATCAAGCGGCCGTCGGTCGTATACAAGGACGGATAGACCGCGTAATAACCCGGCTCAAGAAGCTTGCCAAAATCGACTTCAATCTGACCGGGAAAGGTATCGCTGACTTCCCGTTCGGCGATTTGTTTGCCGCTGTAATCTACCAGGCGCAGACGGCATTTTGCCGGGAAGCGCAGTAGCGGCGCCGCTAAAGTCGTTTCTTCCAAAATCGGCTGCCAGCGTAAATCCACTTTTAACTTCAGCGCATCCCCTGGATGCAGCAGGTTGGCAGGCGCATCAACAAATACTGTGGGCCTTAACTTTGAGGCAATCCGATGTAAAGCCAGATCCGCATCGGGATCGCTAACTTGGGTTGTCAAGCCTGCCGATGTCTGTCCGGCCGGATCGGTGAATGCCCCGGAGAAATAAAAGCGCTGCCCTTTCTCATGTTGCATTACCAGTTTCAGCAGCAGGCTATGCCAGCCGGGCGTCAAGTTTAGCGCCACCACTTGCGGGGACTGCATGCGCTCGGCGGAAGCGGTGACCAGCAAGCCTTCCGTGGTCAAGCCATGCAATAGCGTTTTGGCTTGAGCACCCATCGATTTGGCAAAGCCGGCGGGTGGGCTTGGATCATCGCTAAACGTAATAGATTGACCATCCAGCCAGCCGGCGGATTTGATACCGGATTGCCGTAGATGTAACAGCGTTGGCGTTGCTTGCTGGGCGTGGATGTAAAGCTGCGCATAGCCGGTGCCGCGCGACCAACCATAAGCATGTGCCGTGCTGGCTTCAATGTCGGCGTCACCGTTGGCTTGGGTTGCTGCGATGCGCCAATCGCGCATTTTGCCGCCCATCATTTCCAGGCTCAGATAGGCTTGCTCAGGATTGGGCCGTAAGATAGTTTCCGTATCCAGGCCAAACACCGATACGCCGGCTTGGCCGTCTTGCAAACCTCCGACCAGCCAAGCCATTGGCACACCGTTTTGCAACGGTGTCGGCGGCAGGGGATTCACTTGGGCGGGTATCGGCATAGTGCCAAATTTGCCGGGATCAGCCAGAAACTTGAGCACCTCCGCTGCTGCGGCCGGTTGAGTCAAGACGCCGAGCACTGTGAAATGGTCGTCGGCGATTACCGCGGCGGGCAGAGTCTTAATATTTAATTGCCCGGCCATCGCTTCGGCTGCGGGGCCGAGCAAATAAGTGACCGGCAAATTTTCATAGACCGGTCGAGCCGCATCCGCAGCCAAGCCGCCAAATAACATCTCGGCATATTCGCCCTTGCCATCCAACAGATAAAGGCGTCGCGGGCCTGCGGCGGCAGGTTTAGTCAACGCCAGGAAACGATTTCTGGCCTGCGCCTGCTCGGCGGACATCCACTCGCCAAGCGGCTTACTAAGTATCAATAAAAATGCGTCGAAAACCTTGGCCCCGTCGGCCTTGCCGCTATTTTCGATGTCCAGCCAGCGGTCGCCAGGCAACAATGTCACGCCGGCAGGTGCCAGCAACCATTGGTATTCCCATGGGGTGTTGTTAGTCAGCGCAAACTCGCTGCGAGCCGCCAGTTCTTCAGGTTTTGCACCGGCCTTGACGATAAAGTGTTGTTTGACCTGAGACACTTCGCCGCCGCTTTTATAGCGGGCCAGCAATCGATATTCCCCGGGCTTAAGGGCTGTCGGCAATGCAAAACGAAAACTACCGCCCCAATCGCCAAATCCCTGATGAAACAGTAATGCTTCATCCTGCTCGGTGCTCAGTGCGCCGGTATTGCGGCCCGCCGTGGCGCTACCAGTCACAACGTCGAGATAGCGCGGCTTGGGCAACGCCGCCAAGATTGGCGCCTTGCCTAATTCCAACAATACTGCCGGTTGATCCGCTCGCCCCTCCCAGGGCAACGCCGCCCACGGCGACGCCAACAAAAACGCATCGAACACTTTGGCGTCGTGACCATTGCCGCTGTTGCGAATTTCGATCACATTATCACCGGCTTTCAGCGGCACCGGCTTATCACCGGTCATCCAGGCGTATTCCCAGCCGCTGGGTTTCAGCGCAAAGCTGCCGCGCAACGTCAACCGGCCGGCATCCGGTCCCGCCCAGACTTCAAAAGTCTGTACACAAACATTCGGATCGCCGCCCTGCCGCCAGCGCGCCCAAAATTTAAAATCGCCAGAAACAGACTGAGTTAGGTTGAAACGAAACACCACCGGCCATGCGCCAAACCCGGCATGCAGCACGTTGACGGCATCAGGCTCGATTTGCCAACTGACGCTGGCTTGCGGTTCCGGCAGCGCTTGGCCTGGCACGATCTGGACACTGGGCAGGAGATGAGATAGTGCAGAAGGCGCACTGCCCAACTCAAGCAAGAAGGCCGGATGCTGCGGCGTGAGATTAATGGGGAGATTATGAGTTGCGTCATTTAATCCGGCCTGGCTCGCACCGGGAACGGCTATTGCCAGCAGACAGGGAAAAATGAACCAAGTAGAGGCCGAAAACAGCCGAATGAATACAGCGCAGGGAGGCATCGCAAATCCTTGTCGGTCAAAAACACCCGAGACCAGCTCGGGAGCGAACACATCCTTGTCGGCACCATGATAAAACAGCTTGGCAAAAATTTCCGCTTTAGTGCCTGTTCATTAGGCTATGCAAAATCATAGGGCGTTGCGCTGGAACAAAAACAGAAACTCAATTGACGGCCTGAGTTAGCTGTAGAAGTGGCGGGCTGAAGTCGAAACCGAAATGCTTAGGGTCTTCGCCTATCACCGCCGCCGAGACGATGTAAAACACGTAATCATAGGTTTCTACTGGAATTTCGTATTGCTGGATGAATTTCCAGAAGTTGCGGTCGCGCGGGTTATCCGGCATTTTTTCCACCATCCCGCGTACCTTATTGTGGCCGTAGTTATAACTGGCCATCACCAACAAGCCCGATGCCTGCGCCTGCTTGCTGTAGATGTATTTCAGGTATTTGGCGCCAGCTTGGGTGGCCTGCGCAAAATCAAAACGCGCATCCTGCTCGTCGTATTCTCTGACATTCGCCAGCGGTCCGGGCGGCAGTCCGTATTCCTGGCCGGTGGTGGCCAAGAATTGCCAGGCACCCTTGGCTATGCCAAAACGGGTCTCCGGCCCTATCGCTTTCGTGTCGTAATTGCTTTCCTGCAGAGGCAAATAGATAAAATAAGCGGGCAGACCTTCCTTATCCAAGGCTTCCAGCACCATCGGGCCGTATTGGTTGTCTTGCATGTTTTTAATAGCCAGGCGCAATCTGCCGGTATCCTGCCAGTTTTTGATGTATTGCCGTACTTGCGTGACAAACTCGTCCGGCAGTTCCAATTCGCTTTCGCCGAAGCCTCTGACCACACGAGTGATTAACTCACGTTCGTATTGTTCGTCGGTCGGAAAGCTCAGGCGTAGAAAATCGATTTCTTTCAGGTATTCCTGATACTTGGCTTTCATCAGCTTCAGCTTCTGCCGTTCCTCGGCCAGGCGTTTTTTTTCTTCCAGAATTTTCGCCTGTTCGGCTTTGATGCGCTCCTGCGAGACCTTTAGTTTTTCGTCCTTTAACTCCTCCAGAGCCTTACCCAGAGATTCGATATTTTCCGCCAAGCGAATATCGGCTTGCGACAAACTGACTTCCAAGGTTTTCACGTCGTAAAACATATTGATCGCCAGCTTGCGGGCATTGTCCAGCGCCAGGTATTGGTAAGTGACCAAGCCGGTGGCTATCACAAACAAGATTCCCAAAGACCAAATCAGCTTTTTGTAATTTTTGGTTCTGACGGTTCTATCCTCGCGGATCACCCGCCGCACCATGCGCGTGTAGTCGCCCATATCCGCCGATTCTTCTTCGGACAACAGGCGGTTTTTGATGGCGTCGGCAGATAAATTCGGCTGCGGCTTGGGTCGTGGGGCTATGGGCTGAACGGGCATTTGCGCAGCGGCAAATAAAGTGGCATCGTCCTTTGGCGTGGGTAAAACGGGTCTTGCATTTGCCGAGGCGATTTTTAGTTCAAACGGCGAAACGCCCAGACCCAACAACACCGGCAAATGCAACTTGGTTTTGGCGGCCAGTCTTTGCTTATCCAGATACACGCCGTGCGTACTGTTTAAATCATAAAGCCACCAGCCGTCCGCTTCGCGCTTGATTTGCAAATGATGCCGGCTGATGGATTGATCGTTGACGACCACCGAGTTCTCTTGGGCCCGCCCGACGCTGAAACTGTTTTCAAAAGCATAGTTGGCGATCACTTGTCCGCTGATATTCAGCAAATCGACCAGTAGCGTTTCCGGCTTGACCAATACGGTGCGATCAGCATCCGCTTCCGGTGCTTTAAACGGACCGACACCCATGAAAACGGTTTTATCGTCTTCCATCAATTTGCCTCATCGTTACGTTGCCTGCGCAGAATCTTGCTATCCCACCCTTAACTCCCGCGGGCGACTGTGTGCTTGACTTGCGACAATGGTTTCCCGCCTTGGGAATGCCGGCCGCAAAGAATTTAAGGACCGGGTTAATAATCGCTCTTATGTATAGGCGATTTCAAAAAACCGCTTTAGCTTTTAATCCCGAAACCAGCTGTGTGGTAAAAGCCTGCTTATCTCGCATATCCAAATGCGAGCCGTCCGGCAATGCAAAGTTTAACGCCGGATAATCCTGAGAATTAAAAGTTATTGCTCGGCTATGAGCGGCAAATACATCCCAACCAAATTCACGTGGACTTCTATGCTCATCAATGGCGAAAATCAATCCTGCCATCGGGAAGTTGATAAAGGCGATTTTGCCGCCCCGCTCCAAAATCCGGTCTGTCAGGCGATTTACGTAGAAAAACTGCTCCGGCGCGTAATGGGTCGGTGCCGATTGCTGCAAAGCGTCAATCACCAGACGTTCGAAATCGGCTTGCGAGGCTACTTTAGCAAAATCGACCGTTTGCCCAAGGTTACGCAACACCCGCTGAATATAAAACATCGGCTGGTCGACCAATTGATAATCGGCATCGCGTTGCCGATTGGGCTTGGTACTGAGATAAAGCGGCCTCACTTTGCCCGGCGTAATCAACCGTATCAACAAATCGCTGGCCGGCATGCCGCTGGCGTATAACGCAGACCATTGTTGCACCCGACTTTTCAGTAGCGTTTCCAGCTTGGGCGCCACCAGGTCTTTGTATTCTTTGTGGTAAAAGCTGATCCATTCGTTGGCGCGGTCGGTGTGCGATTTTTCCACCAATTTCCAGACATCGCCGGACACCAGTACGGTGCCGGTAATACTGTCATCGGCGGCCAAATCAGCCAACACCGGCAAAAACTCCGAACCGTCTATCGCCAGTTGCACTGGGGTTAAGCCGGTTGCGGCAGCCAATACATCCAAATCCATATCCAGTTGCATGCGCGAGTCGCCGACCAGGATCAGGGCCTGCTTACCCAGCAACGTGGCTTTAGTGCGTTCGGTGGCCCATAACTCCTTGCTGTCCTGCACATTGGGCTGAAAGCCGATTTGCCGTAACCTCAGCTCGACAACCGCCAACAACAGCACGGCAATCGCCATGCCGGTCAGAACGCTGCGTTTAAGGGCTTGCTGGGGCAAACGATCACTAGAATTGGAAGTATATGAATGCACGACTATCACCCGTAGAAAAAATACCCACACAAACCATCAACAAGGCGACGAGGCTGGTTTTGACCATGGGCGAAAAACTGTCGAATCGTTGTTCAAGCCTGATGTCCCGGCTGACGATATGCCAAATCAACGTTGTTGCCATGACGGTCACGACGACAATCCGGCTGAGCATCCCCAATTCACTACTGCCCGTGGTATTGGTCAGTGCCCCTAATATTGCCGCTAAGTTGTCGAAGCCTTGCGCACGAAACGGAATCCAGGTCAGCGACACCAGCAAAAAGGTCAGCACAATCAGCACCAGTTTTGGCGCAAGCCCAAGCGGACGATAAGACGTGACTTGCTTGATCCCGTGTTCGATAACCAGAAACAATCCGTGCAAACATCCCCATACCGCAAAAGTCCAGGCCGCACCATGCCATAGCCCACCCAAGATCATCACCAATACCAGATTGAAGACGGTCCTAACGGGCTTACCTCTGCTGCCGCCGAGACTAAAATACAGGTAATCCCGTAACCAGCTGGACAGCGAGATATGCCAGCGCTTCCAGAAATCCGAAAAGCCCAGCGCGCCATAAGGACAATGAAAATTATCGGGCAGGCTAAAACCCAAAGTCAGCGCAGCACCGATGGCGCATAAGGAGTAGCCTGCAAAGTCGAAAAAGATTTGCCCGGAAAACGCCAACACACCCAGCCAAACATCCTGCGCGGAAAACGCACTGGGCGTAGCGTAAATCTGATCGACTACCGGCGCTAAGGCAGTGTCGGCCAAAATGGCTTTGGCGAAAATTCCGAATAAAAATAGCGTCAGCCCCCAAACGAATTGCTGACTGGTGGCTTTTTGCGGGGCTTTACACTGGGGCAGAAACTGGGGTGCGCGGACAATTGGCCCGGCCACCAGTTGCGGAAAAAAGGTCACGAATAACGAAAAATCCAGAAAGCTGGTTTCGGCGGGCGTTTTGCGTTGATAAACGTCCAGCGTGTAGGACAAGGTTTGGAAAGTGTAAAAGGAAATACCGATCGGCAACACAATGCCCAAAGGCAGCGGTTGATAGTTTATTCCGGCCAACCCGAGCAAACCGGCAAAACTTTGATTCAAGAAATCCGCGTATTTGAAAAAACCCAGAAAACCAAGATTCACCAACAAACTAATCGTCAGCAAACCTTTGCGCCGTTCCTGGCTTTTTGCCGCCGCCATGGTTTTGGCCAAAAAAAAGTCTACGGTGGTGGAAATCCATAACAGCACCACGAATGGCGGATTCCAGGCGGCGTAGAACAAATAACTGGCGATCAATAGAACGATTTTCTGAGCTCGCCAATTACGTATCGAATAATGCAGGGCTAAAACGACTAGCCAAAAAATCAGAAATAAAAACGAATCAAATTGCATAGGCCGGCTGCCAGTTGAAACAGGGCCGACAGAATCGGCCGTGTAAAGTCAGATGGACGCGCTGGCAAGCTTGTATTTGCCAGTGCCGGACAAGAATAGTCCAACAATGGCAATCACGCTTACGAAGCCTTGCGGGCGGCAATAGCCTGGCTGAGTTGATACACCGCCATAGCGTAAAGCGGGCTGTGGTTATAGCGTGTGATGACATAAAAGTTATGCAGGCCCACCCATAAATCTTCGCCCACCTGTTGCTGGTAAGCCAGCAGTTTGACGGTTTCACTGGCGGCCAACTGCGTCGGCACATCGACTCCTAAACGACGCAATTCGCCGACATTCGTATCCGGCTTGACGCCCTTGCTCAATGCTTGCCGATAGGCTTCGCCACGGGCACTAACCGGGTAAGCGACAGCCCCGCCCGGTTGCCACTGGTTGCGCACGAAATAATTGGCCACGCTGGCAATCGCATCGGCGCTGTTAGTCCAGATATTCCGTTTGCCGTCCAGATCAAAATCCTTGGCGTAGCCCCGAAAACTGCTGGGCATGAATTGCGGCAGTCCCATGGCACCCGCGTACGACCCCATGGGCTGCAGCGGGTCCATGTGCTCTTCGCGGGCCAGCACCAGAAATTGCTCCAGTTCCTTCAGGAAGAATTCGCTGCGGGGCGGATAGGCAAAACCCAAAGTCGCCAGGGCGTCAATCACCCGATATTTACCGGTATGCGCGCCGTATTTGGTTTCCACGCCGATGATGGCGATGATGATTTCCGCCGGCACGCCGTATTGGCTTTCCACGGCTTTCAAAGCCGCTTCGTTGTCCTTCCAGAACTGCACGCCACCGGCAATCCGGGCTTCGGTCATGAATATCTCACGATACTGAAACCAGGGTTTGCCTTCCGCCGGCTTGGACATCGCATCCAAAATCGGCTGCTGGATTTGCACAACCTTAAACAAATTGCGCAATTCAGCTTCGTTGAAATGCTGCTGTTTGACCATGTTGTGGATAAACTGTTTGAAGCTGTCGGTTTCGGCGATTTCAGCCGATGCCGAACCGGCAGCGAACAACGTGGCGGCCAGCAGCCAGGCGGATAGACTCTTATTCATGTTCATAAGCCAATTAAACAGGTAGTAATTTACGGTGGGTATGGATGGACATCAGAATACCGAAGCCGGCCATCAGCGTCACCATCGAGGTGCCGCCGTAGCTAATCAATGGTAGCGGCACGCCGACCACCGGCAGCACGCCGATCACCATGCCGATATTCACAAAAACGTAGACAAAAAAAGTAAAGGCCAAACTGCCGGCTAACAAGCGCGAGTAGGTATCCTGGGCTTGCACGGCAATGTAGAAACACCGGCTGATGACCAGCAGATACAAAACCAGCAGCCCGACGCAGCCGAACAAGCCAAACTCCTCGGCAAACACCGCAAAGATAAAGTCCGTGGAGCTTTCCGGTAAAAAATCCAGTTCCGCTTGACTACTGCCCAACCAGCCCTTGCCATTGATGCCGCCGGAACCGATGGCAATCTTGGATTGAATGATATGGTAACCGGCGCCCATGGGGTCCGCTTCCGGATTCATAAACGTCAATACGCGGTTGCGCTGATAGTCGCGCATGAAATGCCACAACACCGGGGTCAAGGACGCCAGTAAAGCCACAATGCCTAGCATGAACCACCACGACAAGCCGGCGAAGAACAACACTGCGGCCCCGGAACTGGCTACCAGCAAGGAGGTCCCCAAATCCGGCTGTTTTGCAATCAGCAAAACCGGCACAATCAACAACGTCGCCGCGCCCAACACATGCTTGGGCTTGGGCGGCAAGGCCCGTTCCGACAGATACCAGGCCACCATCATCGGCGCACTGATTTTGGTAAATTCGGACGGTTGAAAACGAAAGAAACCCAGATCCAGCCAACGCTGAGCGCCCATACTGATCTGCCCCATTACCGCCACTGCCAGTAACAACAACACGCAAATCGAGAACAAGGCCACCGAAAAACTCTGGAAACGACGCGGATTGACGTGCGCCAACACGATCATCAATAAAATGGCGAAACCCATACGGGTGGCGTGCCGAATCAGCAACGGCACTTCCTGGCCGCCGGCACTGTATAAAATCACAAAACTGGTGGCGCAAATCAGCAACAAGCCGATGAACAGCGGGATGTCGATATGCAGCTTTCTGAGTAAATTGCCTAGCAGCGACGGCGGCTGAAACTGCTCATTGCGCATTTCGGTTCTCATGGCTACGGCTCCTTTTTTTGATTCAGATAGGCATCGATAATTTCGCCGGCAATCGGCGCCGCCACCGAGCCGCCGTGGCCGCCGTGCTCGGCAATGATCGCCACCGCAATTTGCGGGTCGTGGACTGGCGCAAAGGCTATGAACAAAGCATGGTCGCGCATTTTAAAATCGATGGCGTCCTCGTTGTATTTCTCTTCCTGCTTGATGGTAAACACTTGCGCGGTGCCGGTCTTGCCGGCAATTTGATAGGTGATGGCCTTAGCCAAACGGCCGGCGGTACCCCGCGCTCCGTGCACCACGTTGGTCATGCCTTTGATGATGTTATCGACATTTTGGGTTTTCAGCGGAATTAGTGCATCGGCTTTACCGCCTATCATGTCCGCGTAATCAGCGCTGATAATACTGTGCACCAAATGCGGTGTGATCACTTTGCCGTAGTTAGCCAGCGTAGCAGTAGCGTGAGCCAACTGCAGCGGCGTGGCCTGCGTGTAACCCTGACCGATGCCGGTAATGAGCGTTTCGCCCGGAAACCAGGCCTGGCTACGGTAATGTTTTTTCCATTCCTTAGACGGCATCAATCCATCGACCTCGCCGACCAAATCGATACCGGTTTTTCGACCGAAACTGAATTTGTCCATAAAGTCGTGCATCTTATCGATACCCAATGCTAAGGCCAGGTCGTAAAAATACACGTCGCAAGACTGGGTAATAGCCTCGTTCATATCCACCATACCGTGCCCCCACTTTTTCCAGTCGCGATACTTGTGATCGACATTCGGCAGCTTGTAATAACCCGGACAGAACAAACGGTGGTTAAAATCGGTGACGCCATATTCCAGACCGGCCAAGCCTAGAAACGGCTTGACGGTGGAACCCGGCGGATACTGGCCGCGCAAGGCCCGGTTGTATAAAGGCTGATCCGGCGAATCCTGCAAGGCTTTGTATTCTTTGCCGGAAATCCCGGAAACAAACGGATTGGGATCGAAACCGGGCCGGCTGGCGAACACCAGCACCCCGCCGGTTTTGATTTCTATCGCCACCGCGGCGCCGTTGTATTCCGACAAGGCATCGTAGGCGATTTTTTGCAAATCGATGTCCAGCGTCAGGTAGATATTGGAACCGGCCACCGGCTCCACCGTCGCTACAGTATTGACGGCCCTGGCCTGCGCATTGGTTTCTATTTCCTCGTAGCCGGCGGTGCCCAGCAAATGCTCTTCATAGGTTTTTTCGATGCCGGTTTTGCCGATGTGGTTGGTGCCGCGATATTTGGCCAGCGGCAAAGTTTGCATTTCCTTTTCGTTGATCCGACCGACATAGCCGACCACATGAGAAGCCAAGTCGCCGTAAGGATAATGCCGCACCAAGCGAGCGTAGACATCGACACCGGGGAAATACGGCCTGACCACGGCAAATTTAGCGACTTCCTCGTCGCTGAGATTCTGCAGCAACGGCGTACTGGTGAAGGATTTGTTGCGCTTACGCTGCTTTTGAAACAAATCGATTTTTTCCTCGGAAATATCCAGCAGCTTTTGCAATCTGACTAGCGTGTCGTCGAGATTTTCGATTTGCTCTGGAATCAACTCCAAGCTGTAGGTCGGCACATTTTCCGCTAGCATCCGGCCCTTGCGGTCGTAAATCACGCCACGGGTGGGTGGCAAGGGCGAAATTTTGATGCGGTTGTCCTTGGACAAGGTTGCATAGTGCTCGTGACCGACCACCTGCAAATACACCAAACGGGTAACCAAACCGGCGATCAAAAACAGGATCAAGATAAACGCCGCGACGATGCGGCTTAAAAATAAGCGACTTTCGGCGAGCGGATCTTTAATGGCGAATTTTCTATCCATGCTCCGTTAGACGATGCGTGCCATTACCCGGATATAACGCAGCACCACAAACACCAGCGGCCACACCAAGGTGCCGGATAATACCGGATACCAAAACGCCAGGGATAGGCGATTGCCGGCTTGCATGCTTTCGGTGCCGAAAATAATGCTCTGCGATGCAAACAAGCACAAAAACACAAACAAGCATTGCTGCACCATCGGAAATTGCCGCAAACGCCGATGCTCGTTGATACTGAAATAGCAAATCAGCGCATAAATCAAGGCGTACTGCCCCAGCAAACGGCCGGTTAATACGTCAGTCAACAAACCTATCGACCAAGCGCTGAATACGCCAAACCGTTCCGGCAAGGCAATGGACCAATAAATTAACACCAATACAATCCAGTCCGGATTGAATACATCCATACTGGGAAACAGTGACATTACCCGCAGCACCATCGCCGCGCCTATGGTAACGATGAAGTAAATGGTAGCGGCAAAATCAAGGCGCGACATGCTCGGCTTCCTTGGCTTCCGGCTCGGCTGGCGCTTTACCCTGCTCGCCTAACACCACCGGCGTGGAATGACTCCAGACGATCAAAAACTCGCGGCTTTTATCCAATTCCGCCTTGGGCGTGGCGTAAATATTGGCAAAGGATTTGTCTGGCCTGGCTTCGAATTTATCCACTACCGCGACCGGATAACCGGCCGGAAATACGCCGCCAAGTCCGGAGGTAACCAGCAAATCCCCTGGCACGATGTCCGCGTTATTAGCCAGAAACGGCAAATGCAGACGATTGGGCTGGCCGGTACCGAAAGCGATGGTACGCAAACCGTTGCGGTTAACCTGTACCGGGACGGCATGGTCGGGATCGGTGATCAGCATCACTTCCGAGCTGGACGGTAATGCTCGCACCACTTGGCCGACGATGCCGTTGGCATCCAAAACAGGCTGTTCCGGATGCACGCCAAAACGCGAGCCTTTGTTGACCACCACCGTGTGTTCGTAAGGCGCCAGTTTTACCGACACCAGCTCCGCTACCAGTACCTGTTCGCCCAGCTGAAAGGAGTTTTCCAGCAACATTCGCAGCCGGGTGTTTTCCTTTTCCAAGGCTGCGAATTTCAACAATTTCGCATCGTTGACGAACTGAGCCTCTTTCAAGCGGCGGTTTTCCTTTTGCAGCTCCACAAAAGAAATCACCGTTCCAGACACGGTCTGATAAAAATCGACAGGTAGACTGGCCAGCGATTGTAAGGGATAGGTGAACACCGATAACAAGGAGCGCAGCCGGTCCAGGCGTTCACTGCGATAATCAATCACTAACATCGAAATTGATACCAGCAATGCCACCAGTAAGCGGGTATTAAGGGAAGGGCCTTTGGCAAATAAGAGTTTTATGGCAAACCTCTAACAATCAAAACGCGGCCAGCAAGACCGGCACCCATCGACGCGACAGCAAGAACAATCAAGCTCCGCTCATGGGCAGTTCATGTGCCGAGCGGCATAAATTCGTAGAAAAGGCCGCTGTAGCCGCTTTACGCGGTCACAGCGGCCTTTCAGAGATATTTCGGTACAGCGTTTATTCCAAAGAAAACGCTGAAGCACCTTTAGAGTCCAACATTTCCAACACCATGCCGCCGCCACGGGCCACGCAAGTCAAAGGATCGTCGGCGATATACACCGGCAGACCGGTTTCCTCGGAAATCAAGCGGTCAATGTCTTTCAACAATGCGCCGCCGCCGGTCAACACAATACCGCGACTGGCGACATCCGCACCTAGTTCCGGTGGAGTTTGTTCCAAGGCCACTTTCACAGCACTGACGATGCCCGATAAGGGTTCTTGCAAGGCTTCCAGAATTTCATTGCTATTCAGCGAGAAACTGCGTGGCACGCCCTCGGCCAAATTGCGGCCGGTGACCTGCATTTCCCGCACTTCGCTACCAGGATAGGCCGCGCCGATTTGATGTTTGATTTTCTCGGCGGTCGCTTCGCCGATCAAGGTGCCGTAATTACGGCGCACGTAGCTGATGATGGCATCATCAAAGCGGTCGCCGCCGATTCTGACCGACGCCGAATAAACGATACCGTTCAAGGAAATCACCGCCACCTCTGAAGTGCCACCGCCAATATCCAGCACCATCGAACCGTGGGCAGTATCCACCGGCAAACCAGCGCCCACCGCAGCCGACATCGGCTCTTCGATCAAATAAACTTCTCTAGCACCCGCCATGGCCGCCGATTCACGAATTGCCCGCCGTTCTACCTGAGTCGAGCCGCAAGGCACGCAGATCAGAATGCGCGGACTGGGCCGCAACAGTTTGTTTTCGTGGACTTTTTTGATAAAAAACCGCAGCATGCGCTCGGTGACCGCAAAGTCGGCAATCACGCCGTCTTTCAATGGCCGAATAGCAGTGATATTACCGGGCGTACGGCCCAGCATACTTTTGGCATCGGCGCCGATAGCGGCGATAGTTTTTTGGCCGCGAATTTTATCTTCTTTGATCGCCACCACGGAAGGCTCGTTGAGTACGATTCCCTGGCCCGGAACATAAATCAGCGTATTTGCCGTACCCAAATCGATCGACAAATCATTGGAAAACAGGCCACGAATTCTTTTAAACATTTTATGCAGTACCCTAAGCGCACACGGAAAATCCCGCTACTTTAACAATCAAGCAGGTATTTGAGCAAGATATAAAGTATCATAGTTTTACTAAGAAAACCTGGAGTTACAAGAATGTCGTTAACGGCGAATGACGTTAAAAAAATCGCTCACCTGGCAAGGCTGGGCATTGCTGAACAAGATGTCGAACACTATGCAAAAGACCTATCCGGCGTATTGGCGTTAATGACGCAAATGGGCCAATTAGACACGACCGGCGTAACACCCATGGCGCATCCACTGGATCAAATGCAGCGCCTGCGCGAAGATGCGGTGACAGAGACCGATCAGCGTGATCATTTCCAAACCATCGCCCCGCAAACCGAAGCCGGATTGTACCTGGTCCCCAAAGTCATCGATTAAGGACGATTATGCACAAACTTACCCTCACCGAACTGGCAGCCGGGCTGCGCAGCAAAGCATTCTCCAGCGTAGAACTGACTCAACATTTTCTGGCCCGCACCCACCAGCACCAGAACTTGAACGCATTTATTACCGTGAACGCCGACAATGCCTTGCAACAGGCCCAGGCGGCCGATCAGTTACTGGCTAGCGGCAATGCTGGACCATTGGCCGGCATCCCCATCGCCCAAAAAGATATTTTCTGCACGCTAAGCACTAAAACCAGCTGCGGCTCGAAAATGCTGGATAACTTCATCGCCCCTTACGATGCCACGGTGGTTGAACACTTCAACAGGGCCGGCGCCGTGATGCTAGGCAAATTGAACATGGACGAGTTTGCGATGGGCTCGTCCAACGAAAACAGTTTCTACGGCCCGGTGCGCAACCCTTGGGCGACCGATTGCGTCCCCGGCGGTTCGTCCGGCGGCTCGGCGGCGGCAGTCGCGGCGCGTCTGGCGCCTGCGGTGACCGGCACCGACACCGGCGGTTCGATTAGGCAACCGGCAGCGCTGTGCGGTATCACCGGATTGAAACCGACTTACGGCCGCGTGTCGCGTTACGGCATGATCGCCTACGCTTCCAGCCTGGATCAAGGCGGCCCGATGGCGCGTAGCGCCGAAGACGCGGCTTTACTTTTGCAGGTGATGGCCGGCTTCGATCCCAAAGATTCGACCAGCGTCGATCAACCCGTACCTGACTATAGCGCCAGCCTGAACGATAGTTTACAAGGCCTGAAAATCGGTCTGCCGAAACAGTTTTTTAGCGCCGAGCTGGACAGCCAAATGGCCGCCACCATCCACGCCGCGGTTGCCGAATATCAAAAGCTGGGCGCGGAAGTCAAAGAAGTGGACATGCCGAATCTGCAGTTGGCAATCCCTGCTTATTACGTGATCGCTTCCGCCGAATGCTCGTCCAACCTATCGCGCTACGACGGCGTGCGCTTCGGTTACCGTTGCCAAAATCCCGCCGACTTGACCGACCTTTACACTCGCTCGCGTGGAGAAGCCTTCGGTGCCGAAGTCAAGCGGCGGATTTTGATGGGCACCTATGCGCTGTCGGCCGGTTATTACGATGCTTATTACTTAAAAGCCCAGCAAGTGCGCCGCCTGATCAGCGACGACTTCAAACGCGCTTTGAGCGAAGTCGACGTACTAATGGGCCCGGTCACGCCAAGCACGGCATTCAAAATCGGCGAAAAAACCAGCGATCCGATTCAGATGTATCTGGAAGATATTTACACCATTGCCATCAACTTGGCGGGTTTGCCGGCGATGTCGATTCCGGCCGGATTCATGGACGGCAAACCTGTGGGCTTACACGTGATAGGCAATTATTTCAGCGAAGCCAAGTTGCTGAATGTCGGCCACCGCTACCAGCAAGTCACCGATTGGCACCTGCAAGCACCAAAGGGTTTTGAATAACGGAGATTAGTCATGGCTAAGATCACCGAATTGTCGCAGTTGGATATGGATGGCACATACAGCTATGCCGATTATTTGACTTGGCGGCTTGAAGAATCCGTCGAGCTGATTAAAGGCAAGATCATGGCGATGTCGCCCGCGCCCAACCGCAAGCATCAGTGCATCTCCGGCAACTTGTTCCTGTATTTGGGAAACTATTTCAAGCGCAAACCCTGCGAAGTGTTTGTCGCACCATTTGACGTAAAGCTTTACGACCGCCGTAAATCGCTACTCAAAAATGGCGAAGCCTTCAGCGTCGTCCAACCCGACCTATGCGTGATTTGCGACAAAGACAAACTCACCGAACAAGGCTGCGACGGCGCGCCGGACTGGATCATTGAAGTCTTGTCGCCCGGTAACAGCCGCAAAGAAGTGCGCCTGAAATACGACTTATACGAAGAAAGCGGCGTAAGAGAATACTGGCTGGTATTTCCCTACGAACAAATCGTGCAGCAATTCGTGCTGGACGAGCAGGATAAATATCAATTGCGCGGCTTATATCCGGGCAACGAAATCGCCGCTCCGCATTTATTCCCCGACCTGCAAATCGACCTGAACGACGTTTTTGCCGAATAAGCTTTAAAGGAACCACGAATGAACTCACAATGGGAAGCCGTGATCGGCTTGGAAATCCACACCCAACTCTCCACGAAATCGAAAATATTCTCCGGTGCCGCCACCGCTTACGGCGCGGAACCCAATACCCAAGCTTGCGCTGTCGACTTGGGCTTGCCGGGGGTTTTGCCCGTATTGAATAAAGACGCCGTGCGCAAGGCCGTCACCTTCGGTTTGGCCATCGACGCCGAGATTGCCCCGCATTCGGTGTTCGCCCGCAAAAACTATTTTTATCCGGACTTACCGAAAGGCTACCAGATCAGCCAGTTCGAACTGCCTATCGTCGGCAATGGCCATCTGGACATCGAAGTCGATGGTGTCAGCAAACGCATCGGCATCACCCGCGCCCATCTGGAAGAGGACGCCGGCAAATCCTTGCACGAAGACTTCCATGGCCTGACCGGCATCGACTTGAACCGTGCCGGCACACCCCTGCTGGAAATCGTTTCCGAACCGGATATGCGTTCGGCTAAGGAAGCGGTCGCTTACATGCGCAAGCTGCACGAACTGGTGCGCTACCTGGAAATCTGCGACGGCAATATGCAGGAAGGTTCGTTCCGCTGCGACGCCAACGTCTCGGTGCGCCCGAAAGGCCAAGCTGAATTCGGCACCCGCGCCGAAATCAAGAACATCAACTCCTTCAAATTCGTCGAAAAAGCTATCAATCACGAAATCGAGCGGCAAATCGATGTCATCGAAGGTGGCGGCAAAGTCGTTCAGGAAACCCGTTTGTACGACGCTAACAAAGACGAAACCCGTTCCATGCGCAGCAAGGAAGAAGCCAACGACTACCGCTACTTCCCCGATCCCGACCTGTTGCCGGTATTGATTGAAGAAAGTTTGAAAAACGAAATTCGTGCCACGCTACCGGAACTGCCGGATGCCAAGAAACAGCGTTTCATCGAGCAGTACGCCCTGGATAACGAAAGCGCTACCACCTTGACGTCGTCGCGCGAATTGGCCGACTTTTACGAAACAGTCGTCAAAGCCTCGGGCGGCGAGGCTAAGCTGGCTGGCAACTGGCTGACCGGCGACGTGTTGGGCGCATTGAACAAAGCCGGATTGGAAATCGGCGATTGCCCGGTCAATGCCGAGCGCCTGGCCGGCCTGCTCAAACGCATTGCCGACAACACCATCTCAGGTAAAACCGCCAAACAGGTATTCGATAAGCTCTGGAACAGCACCGACAGTGCCGACGAAATCATCGAAAAAGAAGGCTTGAAGCAGATCACCGACAGCGGCGCGATAGAAGCCATCGTCGATAAAGTGATAGCCGCTAACCCCGTACCTGTCGAACAATACCGTGCGGGTAAAGACAAGGCTTTGATGGCTCTGGTCGGGCAAATCATGAAAGAAACCCAAGGCAAAGCCAATCCGGGCGAAGTGAACAAGATGTTGATTGCCAAGCTGAAAAGCTAAGGACTCAAGGTATTGCCTCAAGGGTGGCCGGAAAAATTTCGGTCTCCCGCGTTCAAGCCGATCATGCTTCGACAGACTCAGCACGAACGGCTTGACGACAGAAGGCAGAGCTTCCGGAACAGCCTACCGGACAGCCGAAATTGTTAAATCACGACCTTGGAACCCTATCGGCGGGCAGATACAAAATTTCCGGCAATACCAATTCCCAATGCTCGCAACGCAGATTTTCGGTAATGCCGGCGGTTTTATGCCTTACCGAAATGGCGGCAACCCGCATCGCCACTATTCTGCCTGCTGGCGGCGCAAAAGCCTTGGCCATCCGCGTGACCGCCACTCCGTTTAGATCCGCCAGTTCCCATCCGCTTTGCCCATCGCTTCTGGCGCGCAATATCAACTCGCTGCCGACCTCCAATGCCGCAATCGCTCGATGAATAGGCTTATCCGGCCCATAGTATCCCGGCCAATCAAGCCAAACTTGTTCAAGGTTAGCCACCCAAGTACGTTGACCCAGCGCTGGCAATTCTCGACCGAATTGCGGCTGGGTTTTAACGCAAAGCGCTGCGCAGTCTCGGATAAAAGCATGCCGCCCACCCTGTTTGGCGCAAACAGTAAGGGTTTTGCGAGCGCGGGTCATCGCCACATAAAACAGCCGCCGCTCGTCATCGCCGCTCTGCTGCCAGCCGCCGCCGTCCAGAATCAGCACATGGTCAAACTCCAAACCCTTGGCTCGATGCGCGGTCAACAGTAGCAGCGGGGCGTGCCGGCTGTCGTTTGCCCCGGACTGGCTACCGGAACCGAATTCGTAAAGCGCTTCGACGACGTTGCTAACCACATGCTGACAACCCGGCGCGACCGCCTCGGAGGCAATGATGAATTGCGCCAGCATGGCGCGATAAGGATGTTCGATCAGCTCATCGACAGATTGCCGGTAGCGGCGCTTAAACCAGCGCGACAAGGTTCCGTAGCGCAGCAATACTCTGGATTTACCGGACTTGCTCCGCAGCTTGTTCAACAAAGCCAGTAAGCTGTGGCCTTCCCTTGTGCCGTGCAAATTCAGCAAAGCACTGTCACGCAGCAGCCTCACCGGGATCCCTTGTAGACGACATAATTCGGCCAGAGGCTCCAATGTTTCCCAATGTCTGGCAATCACCGCAAACCGGCCCCAATGGCTGACTTGGCCCGCGTTTGCCAAATGATTCAACCGCACCAGCTCGGCCAACGCCACTTCGACTTCACCGTGGAGTGGTGATGGCGTTTCCAGGATATGTACCCGGCCTTGCGTCAAACTATCCAGTTCGGCAAATTCGCCGCCGTCCGCCGCATCCCGACGCGCGTAATTGATTTGGATGGCGTGCTGCGTTTTCATCCGCTCCCGCGCCGGCGTAATTACCCGGTTTGCACAATGGATGATCTGCGCGGTGGAGCGATAATTTTCAATCAGATAGTAGGTCTTGGCCTGATAGTCCGTGGCAAACTGCTTAATGAAGCGCACGTTGGCGCCGTCAAACGCATAAATATTTTGGTCATCGTCGCCCACCGCCAACAACGACAATTTGTCTTCCTCGCTGTTGATCGCCCGGCCGGCCAACGCGCTGATCAACGCATAATGCTCGGCGTTGATGTCCTGATATTCGTCCACCAGCAAATAGCGCAAGCCGGACAACAAGCGGTCGCGTTGGATGCCCGGCCCGAGCTCGTCGCCCTGCTCCGCTTGCTGCAATAATGCCGTGGCGGATTTAAACACCGCCTTAAAGTCGACTTGTTCGCCATGCTCGGCGGCCACCGCGTAACTGGTGCCGGTTAGCCGCATCGCCAGGCTGTGCAAGGTTTGCACGGTCACCCCGGCGGCATCGGCGCCGATCAAGGCCCACAAACGCTTGCGGATTTCGACGGCCGCCGAGCGGTTATAACTCAACACCATAATGTCTTCCGGCAACACCATGCATTCGCGCAGCAGCCAGGCCACCCGATGCACAATCACCTTGGTCTTGCCGGAGCCGGGGCCGGCCAATACCAATTGACTGCCTTCCGGCGGCGCGGCGACGATGGCCTGTTGCTCTGGATTTTGCAAGTCGGTGAGGATGCGCCTATGCGCGGCTTCGGTGGTGGCCATTTCCAGAAGATCCTGTCGGCCGGCGAAATAGCGGCGCACGAATTCGTGTCTGTCCATACCAAAGTAATCGACGATAAAGGCCATCGCCGCCTGAATCTTGCCCAGCGCCAGCCGGGCGTATTCCGCCATCACATGCACCTGGATAATCTTGTCCTTGTAATGCAAAGCCAGCTCGGCGTAATCGGATTTTTTAAATTGCCGGCGCCGGGCCTCGGCATTGAGCTGAATACTCATCGCCGCGCGGAACACCGCCTTACCACGGGCCAGATGCAATACTTCGTTGCTGTCCAGATAAATCAGCGCCGCCGCCAAGGCCAGTTGCCAATCGCGCACATCCAGATCCTGCAAGGTCAGATCGGCTTGCAAAGCCGCTTCCAAATCCCCTTGCTTACAGGTAACCAGCAGATTATTGCCTTGGCGTTTTGCTAGAAAGTAATTTAACAAAGCCTGAGCCAACCGCATGCGCTTATGGCGGATGGTGTCGATATCCTGCCAACTGCGCAGCAATTTCAAATAGCGATTATCCTGACCGGCCGGACGCAACGCGAAAAAACCGCGCAGGCCGGTGCCATCGCCAAAGGCTTCGGCGAACGATTTCATCAAACGGGTCAATTTGTCCGGCGTCAATTCCACGCCAGCCTCGCGGCGTAAGCTGTCGCATAGCCGGCGCACGTTCAGGATCTGCCACTGCTCGCGATCCGCATCCGGCGCGGCCTCGCGCAGGCTGGCAATCAAGGCGTCTTCCAACTTACGCAAGTCTTCCAGCCTGTCGGCGGTATCGGGGTCGCGGTACAAGGTCACGCCGATTTCGGTATCGTTGGATACCAGTTTAAAACGATCCAAGTCCCGCAACATGCTCTGCACTTCGTGGGAATTGCGACCGGTCGCCAGCATCAAATCGTCGGTGCTGATGCCTTCGTCGTCTTCGCTATAAAACAATTGCGACAACAGCGCGATGTAAGGCTCGATGTCGGCGTTCGGCCCCAGTTTTTTCTGCAGCAAGACTCGGGCTTCATCGATACTGGCCACCTGCAAGCTGCCCGGAAACACCCGGGTATGATTTTCCTGACGCTCGAGCAAACGCGCTTCCTCCAGCCAGGCCACCGCGATGCGGACCTTGGTGTCGGCATCGGCGGCGTCGGGATCGATGCCGTGCTTATCCGGGATTTCCAACAAAATTTCGCCGCTGGTGACTACCACCGAACCTTCGCTGCGGTCTTTGCGCTCGATGCTGCGTAAAGCTTTTAAAATCGCTGAAATATCATGTTGCGTCAGCCGCGAATTACGCAACAAGCGAAACTGCACATCCAGATCGGCATCGTCGTACAACAACACACAGCGCGCTAAGTCTTGATCGCGGCCCGCCCGGCCCGCTTCCTGGAGATAATTTTCCAAGGAGCCCGGCGTATCCAAATGAATCACCAGCCGCACATCGGCCTTATCCACACCCATGCCAAAGGCATTGGTGGCGGCGATGACGCGCAGTTCGCCGGCGATAAAAGCTTCCTGCACCTGGCGCTTTTGCTCCGGCTGCATGCCGCCGTGAAAGTAGCCGCAATCCAGGCCGGCCTGTTTTAAAAATTCGGCCATTTCCTCCACGGTCTTCTGCCGGGCGCAAAACACGATGGCGCCGCCCTCATCGCGCAAGCTTTGCTCCAGCAAACGTAGCACTTCCGGATATTTGGCTTGGGCCGGCACCGCATGCACTTCGTACAACAGGTTTTCCCGACTGACGCCGCCGCTCAAGCACGCCAATGTGATCCCCAGGCGCTTGCGAAAATGCTCGACAATGTCTTGCACCACATCCGGCTTGGCGGTGGCGGTAAAACAAAACACCGGCGACGGCTTGTCCTTTTGCCGAGTCTTGATAAAGCGCGACACGTACAAATAATCCGGGCGAAAATCATGGCCCCATTTGGACAAACAATGCGCCTCGTCGAACACCCAGGCACCGACTTCGCGATGCTGCAAAGCCTTGGCAAACGCCGTACTTCTGAATTGTTCCGGCGCCACAAAGATCAAACCCAAATCGCCCAAGCGTAACTTATCCAACATCACTTGTCGTTCCAGCGGATTCAGCAAACTGTTGATGTAACCGGCGCAAGTGATGCCGCGCGCTTCCAGGTTATCGACCTGATCCTTCATCAAGGATTGCAGCGGTGAAATGATCACCGTCAGGCTGCCGTTGCGGTAAAACCGCGCCAGGGCCGGCAATTGGTAACATAGCGATTTACCGCCGCCGGTCGGCAGAATCGCCAGGGTCGGCGCGCCAGCAAAACCGTGTTCAACGATGACTTGTTGCAAGGACCGACCATCCTCGGTAGTCGGCGTCGGCCGGAATTGCGTAATGCCCGGAAAATAGCGCGGCAACAATTGCGACAGATCATGCTGTTCCCGGCACCAGTCGCACCCAGCATCGCCGCATGGTACATCGCGCAAGGTCGCGATCAACTCGCGGGTTTTCGGGAACGACAAACTCACCCAAGGCGGCAGTACGGAATTGCCACCCGACACCCGCAGCCAGGCCAACACATACGCCAACGGCTTGTGCCAATCCGGCTCCGGCAAATAGTCGTTGACGATGTGTTGCTGCCCGGCCCGGCACACCTTGCCGTCGGTAGCGCGCCGCCAAGCCGCTTGCGCATCGATTAACGACGGCCTTAGCGCCGCGCGCAAGGTCGCGAAGAAATTCGCTACGCCCTTGCCGTTTTCCGGCGCCAATAAAAAATGCAGGCACAACGCCTCGTCAGGATGTTCAGCCACCCGCTGGCGCAAGGCGTCGGCCTGATCCAAAAACAGCTCATAAGCCAGTTCCGCGTCGCGGACCGGGTCGTTGCGGGTGGTGGTGCAGAGTTTGTAGTCCTTCACCAGGCGGTGATAAGGATTCTGCGGAAAGGCCACCGGCGACAGCTCCAGCGTATCGACCAAAGGCAAGCGGTGCAAAGCAAGATCGGGATGCAACACGGATAAAGCCGGCTGATCGAAGGCAATCACGTTATGCCCCAACACAAACGCCGCGCCTTCGCTGATGTGATCCAGCTTTTGTGTCAGATCGGCAGCCTTGCCGGATAAACGCAAACGGGCATCGGTGTCCGGTCGATACGCGCCAATCTCCCGCAGCTTTAGGCTATCCTGCCGGGCGGTTTCAATGTCGATGCACAGGCATTTGGCTCGGATTCTGTCGGATGGTTGAGCCATTGTGTCGGGGAATGGGGATGAACGTGGATGTTTAGGTTAGCGACGCTTTGTGCTATTCGGCCGACCCGCTATACGCGAAGCTATAGGGGCCGGGGGAAATGGGGCTTAACCATAGCGCAACAAACGGGTCTTGCCTAGGTTAGCTTGGCCAAGCGCACTGACATCCTGCCTTTTCCAGGATTTTTTCCCAATAAAGAGGGTGTAGACGGCTTACGTTAACCAGGCAAATTCGAAATGACACCTCTTATTTTGTACTACAGCTTCCCTAAAAGTAGTTTGCCGCCATCGAAAGCGTGGCTCTTGGTCTCGCCGGTTAAACGACTCAGTGCTGCAACACCAGCGAAGCCATTAAAAATACCAAGCTCACCAACACGATGGCGAAAGACTGATTGCTACTGCGTCTGGCACTTGCAAGCTGGTTTTGCAGGGCATGGTTTGTAATCACTTCCCCCTGATCGTAAAGCGCAAAAATACTGTTCAATGTCCCCGTTGCGGTGTCAAAGAAAGCCGCCGGATCAATCGCCGGCTTATCCACGCTCAACAATTTTTGCTCGATATGACTAATAAAACCGGTGATGTGCACATGAACCGCTGCCGAAGCCTGTTGAAAGCTGCTATCGGCAACCATGGACATGTTAGCGTTACCCATGCCGGCTTCAACCCGCTCGATGGCCTGACGGATACGGGTAATCAGAAAACCCAGCTTGATCCTATCGGTGATCCGGCAGCGCCCGGCCGCCGCCATGCCGGTACCGATAGCCCGCGCTTGACCTATCGCCTCCGCGGTATCCGGCAATAGATGCCATAGAATTTCTATAAAGCTGAACGGACAAATACTTTCCTGATGTAATTGGCTATGCTCCGCTATATCTCTAATTAAATTGAGAATAGTGCCGGCCAATGAACAGTGCCGTTCAAAACTTGCTTCCTTGGTCAAATGCAGCGCCGAAGGGTGTAGTTGTTTCCAGGCTTCGCGAATGCCAACGAACGACTGAAACGATTCCGGCGACCGCTTGAACTGCCCGGATAGCTGATCGAGCTGCCGATCAATATCGGATTGCAAGACCGTGATTTTGTATTTAAAGCTCACATCGCCGTTCAAATAAGCGCTCACCATGCCGCGATGTTGTTGTATCTGCGTCAATAGGTTTTTCAAGGCGCCGGTCATTTCCAGGTAATGCAGTTGCCCACGTAGATGCTCAAGGCGCGTCCGGCGATTTTTGTAGCACATAAATGCAGCAGCACTGGTGATCACCGCCGCCAATAAAAACAATACACAAACATAATCGGGCACGTCTAATTCCCCTTTTATTGGTTAATGAGCAACGATTTGCGCCAATTTAGCCAGATGCCTGGCTATTTCAGCTGATTCCTGGGCCGCATTGCTGTTTTGTTCAACGCTGTGGGCAATCGTCTCGATGTTGCGGCCGATCTCCTGGCTTACCTGGGTTTGCTGTTCGGCGCTGGTTGCTATCATCGTTACGTTATTCAAGGCTTGATCCGCATACTGCCGAATCTCGGCCAGCGATTGCTCAACTTGGAAAGCTTTGTTAATGCCTTGTTCCGTTTGGTCCCGAGTGGCGGCGATGGATTGGACGGCTAGATGAATTTTTTCCCGGACGGCTTCAGTGGTACCGGTTATTTCCTCAGCAGACTGTCGCACCCGTTTTGCCAGCGAGCGTACTTCGTCGGCTACCACGGCAAAGCCGCGACCGTATTCTCCGGCTCGCGCCGCTTCTATCGCCGCATTCAGAGCCAGGAGATTGGTCTGATCGGAAATGGCTTTAATCACTTCCGAGATACTGGCAACCTGCTGGGAATGCAATTCCAGATTCTGCATCAATTGAGCCAGGTCCTGAATCTCGCCAAACAGCGCGTTCATATCGGCGATAAAGCTTTCAATGGCGCGATGGCCTTGCTGGGAAAGCTGCTGCGTGGTCGACGATATTTTTTCGGCATCCCGGCATTGCCCCGCCACGCCCATGATACTGGCCGACATTTGTTCAATCGCCGCCGCCATCATCGTGGTTCTTTCGCGTTGGTTATCGAGTTTTTCGGCAACGAAACCGGCACCCTGGTTGAGCTGGTCGGCGGCATAAGTCACTTCTTGAATAGACGCATGCACATCGCCTATGCGCCGGCCCAGGGCTTTGGCGGCTTCGTTAAAACCGCTATACAACTGCGACAGCTCGTCCTGACCGGTAAGCTGTAGACGCATATTAAAGTTGCCAAGCTCTAACTGCCTATGTGCGCCGATCAATGCCGCAATCGCACCCGATAGGGACGAATATAATGCTGACAACACCAGTATCCAAGCCAGATTCGCGGATACAATCACCAACCATTGCGGCCCGGAAATTGACACGCCCGCATCGACGAACATAGCCAAGGGCAGCACGCTGGCCAACACAATTAGCGTCAATATCAGCGCAAATTTATTTTTTAGCTTGAAGCGACCGAGAAACGAGTTAACCAGCAATACGGACATTTTGATGCGCCTTCAGTTTAGACATGCCGATCTACCAGCAATTTTCTCGCCAGCAAAATTGTCCGATACCTCCTAAGCCAAATAAGGGTGCGACGCACCAAAAGGACGAACTTCCCGTTGGAGTTCACAAAAATACGCACCAAGTTGACTCAAACCCAAGAGCGAATTAATTAGTACCCGATGCAGAAACCAACAGGCAATAAAAAAGCCCAACTGAGACCAGTTGGGCTTTGATAATTTGGTGGGTGGGGACTATTTTATTAAGCTCTGCAGGCATTGTTTTACATAAAAATTATAAGAACCGCATTTCTTCATGCCCCCAATATTGAAGATTACTATTACTCTTTCCAATTTTCAGCAGACAACGGTAATTCATTCAACTCGGCTCGCGCTTCCTGCCAATTAGGGTAATAACCACTCAAAATGGTTAGGAAGCGCTCATTATGGGTAGGCTCCAATAAATGCACCATTTCGTGCAAAACGACATAATCCAACAAGTGCTTAGGCTTTTTGACCAATTCGGTGTTTAAACGGATATTACGCGCTCGCGGATTGCAACTGCCCCATTTAGTTTTCATACGTTGCAAAAAATAGTGCGCCACTTCGACCCCCAGTTTTACTTGCCATTTGGCAATCAATGGTGGGATGGCTTGATGCAACAATACCTTGTGCCATTCGTGAATCAACTCGGCACGATTTTCTAAAGCACTGTCTGCCGGTAGGTACAGCGTAATACGCCGATGATCGACCTTCACAAACGGCTTGCCGCCGCGCTCGATGATGGTCAACAAATGCCGCCGTCCCCAAAGATAGTGGGTCTCGCGCTCGACAAACTGCCTGGGGGTCTCTCTGGCCTGATTACGCAGCTTGGCCTGTTGATCGCATATCCATCCCAACTTTGAAATCGCGTAAGCCCTGGCCACTTCCAAACGGGTTTCCAGCGGCGCGGCCAACGTGACGCGGCCTTCCGGCGGATGCACAGACAAATGTACGTTCTTGATCGCCTTTCGAGTCACCTCGATAACAATCTCACCCAGTTCGATGGTTTCAGTCATCAGTAGCCTGGCTGATTCTTAATGATCTCGAACAAGGCCAAAGTGGCTTCCTTATTCTTGTTCAGCAACAGAAACAAAAAATTCAAAATCACACTTTCCTTAGCTTGGTCTCCTTTCCAGCCCGCCGGCGCTTGTTCGCGCATGGCATGATCAATTTTTAGCGCCAGTTGCGCACGCTCATCGCTATAGTCGGTCGTGGGTTCATGCACCTGTGACGTCGGCGTGGCTTCGGGCATCAAATCGGCCAGATTGTTGTAGATGACGATGGCCTCGTGCTTGCCATGCAAAATGGCGGGAATGCCGGCCTCGGGTTGTTTGGCCGCCAAGCGATTGACCAACTCCTCAGCCTTGCGCAAAAACGCCTCATAAGCGGCAGTATCCGCCTGACTTTGCTTGATCAGATCGTCTAGCAGCTTGGACATCTGCGCGTAGAACCTGGGGTCGGTGAGCTGGTCGCGAATGATGGTCTTGCGAACGTTGTTGATAATCCCCTCGGCGATAGCGTTCTTCGACAGCTTGCCTTTCTGGTTCAGCTTGCGGGCAATGGCGTCGTGGATACCGGTCTCGATGATCAGCTCGGTCAGCGACATTTCACCCAGTTCCCCTAATTCCGCCGCCGGGTCGGCTTGGATGTAAGTGTTGATCAGGTGGCGCATGTCAGCCTCGTAAGGCTTAACTTCCAGCTCTTCACCCGAGTGCTTCTTGATGGCGGCCCGAATCTCGGCGTAGAACTCTACTGCCTTTTTCAATGCCTCGGCCTCAGCCTCGGAATAACCCGCCTCGGTCAGTTCCTGGGCGATGTCGGCGTAGGCACGGGCAAAGATCGCCACCGCCTTGTAGAACGTCACTCGCAATGCTTCGGTTTCGCTTAGCGCGTCGGGGTTGGCGGCATCGCCGCAGAAATAATGCAGGTACTGTTCGACTTCTCGCGGCGGCAGTACCGGTTCGCACAGGTAGTGCAGTGCTTGACGGGCATCGTCCAGTTGCCTCTTGCCTTCTTCCAGCCAGTTTTTCAGGCGCACGTTGTTTTCGGCCTCGCTACTGCCCTGGTCGATGTCCAGTTCGTCGGAACTGTACACCGCGATGGCTTGTTGCACGTCACCAAAGAGTTTTTTGAAGTCGACGATGTGGCCGTAGTCCTTGTCGTCGCCATCCAGCCGATTGGTGCGGCAGATCGCCTGGAATAGGTTGTGGTCGCGCAATTCGTTGTCGAGATAGATGTAGGTGCAGCTGGGTGCATCGAAGCCGGTCAGCAGCTTGCTAACCACGATCAGCAATTTAAGATTGGCCGGCTCGTCGATGAAGCGGCGCTTCATCTCCGTTTCGTATTTCTCGGTGGTCGGAAAATCCTTCAATACCAACTGACTATAGGTATCAAACTTATAGCGTTCATCGCTGTTGGCGGGTTCTTTCGAGATGGCATTGGCATTCGGTTCGTACGAGGTAATGATGCCGCAGTAGGGGCCGAAGTGGGTATTTCTGAACAGCCTGAAATAATGACAAGCATCGTAAATGGAGGCGGCCACCAAAATAGCGGTGCCGCGGTCGTTGTTCAAACGCGGTTTGAGGGCGAAATCGGAGATGATTTCGGCGACCACCTCGCGTTTACGACCCTCGGCGCTCATCAATTCTTCCATCGTCGCCCAGCGTTTACGCAACGCCGCCTTCTGAAAGTTGTTGAGATTTTGGGTTTTCCGCTCGAACCATTCGTCGATTTTTTTCTGCGAGGTCAGCCTTTCGGGCACGTCGCGGGCCTCGTATTTCAAATCCAGCACTACTCTGTCGGCCACCGCCTGATGGAACTTGTAGGTATGGATGTAGGTGCCGAATACATCGTGCGTCATCTGCTTGTCCTTGCGCAGCAGCGGCGTACCGGTGAAGCCGATGAAGATCGCGCTTTCCAGCCAGCGCTTCATCTGCTTGTTCATGTCGCCGCCCTGAGTGCGGTGGCATTCGTCCACAAACACATAAAAGCGCCCTACCACCTTCGGCGGCGCGCCTTTCAGATCGGACACGTCGAACTTATGGATCAACGCGCACAGCAAACGTGGCGTAGTCTCGGCCAGCTTATTGACGAAATCGGCCCGCGAGGTGATGCGCGGCGACGCTGAGTTTTCGCCAATCACCCCGGCATTGCGCATCACGCCGACAATCTGCTTGTCCAGCTCGTCGCGGTCGGTGACCACCAATATCCGCGCCTCGGGATCGTGTTCCAACAACCACTTGGCGATCAGCACCATCAAAATGCTCTTGCCGCTACCCTGGGTATGCCAGATGACGCCGCCCTCGCGCTTGGCGATGCGCTCCTGCGCTGCCTTGACGCCGAAAAACTGGTGCTGGCGCGGCACCTTTTTTTGGCCGGCGTCGAAGATGATGAAGTTGCGAAGCAAATCCAGCAGCCTGGCCTTGCCGCACAACTGCGCCAGAGGTCGATCCAGCAATGCGCCGGCAAGCGGCGCGGTGCCCGCTTCGGCAGGCGTTTGATCCTTCCACTCCACGAAGAATTGTTCGGGTGTGCCGGTGGTGCCATAACGCAGCCCTTGCGCATCGCTGCCGGCCAAGACTATCTGCACCGTGCTGAAAAAGCCTTGATTGAAAATGGCATCCTGATTGGTGATGAGCTGGCGTATGCCGTCCGCCACATCCACCGAACTGCGCTTTAACTCGATCACCGCGATGGCGATACCGTTGATATACAGCACAATGTCCGGCCGCCGCTCATAACCGCCTTTCAGCGTCACTTCCTCGGCCAGCGCAAAATCGTTACGCGCCGGATTGTCCCAATCGATCAAATGCACGGTTTCATGGGACACGCCGGCGGCAATTTGCACCGGCACGCCGTAACGCAATAACTGGTAGGTGCGCAGATTGGCCTGATACAGCGTGATGCCGGTGGTTTCGGCGGCAATCTCCAGTTTCTGCAAGGCAGCGCCGATGTGGGCGGCGGAATAGCCACGTGCCGTCAGGTTGTCGCGAAGCAGTGCGGTTTCGATAGGACGGTTGTGCTCGCGTTTGCTCCAGTCGCCAAGATAGCGGTAGCCCAGGCCATCCGGCCGTGTCGGGTCGGCAAACAAGGCGACGACTCGGTTCTGGGTGTTACGTTCCGAACGGCTGTGTTGTTCCCTCATGAATTAAGCTCCTATTGCCTGTCGGTTTGTGGTTGTAATTTCGCCAGCGTTTTTTCGACAACGGTTATAAAAATCGGACTTGGTATTTTCACCAGCGTTTTAGCCGGCGTTTTCACCCGCACTTTCAGCAAGCGACTGCACTGGCAGTAGGCTCGGTGCATCATCACCAATCAGCGCCGGTTTGCCGTCTTGCCAGACCACGGCATACTGACCCAGGCGGCGTTTGCGTTCTAACGCTTCACCAACCGCTGCCGTCAGGCAATCCAGAAGTTGTTTCTCTTTGGCGGGAATCGTATTCATCATTGGGCCTCGTGCAACAGTTGCTGATAAATCGCGTTTTGAAAAATCGTTTCAGTGCCGTCATCGCGGGTGAATACCAATTCCGGCGACTCGCCGGTATTCAGAAAACAGCAGACATAATCCACCGCATCGGCATAAACGCCAAACAGATTGCGCAGACTGCGCGGAAAGCGGCGGACAATGTCGGCAACGGCTATCGAATGGCCACCATGCTTGACTCGTTCCGCGACTCGCAACTGCGATATTTCCACTGCCGGCAGCGCCAAATACACCAACTCCACCCGCCAGCCTTGACGGCGTAAGCGTTGAATCAAACGCAGATAGGTGCGGCCGGATAAGGTGGTTTCAAAGGCAAAATCCCGCCGCGCCACAACATGCTGCTCAATTTCGCGCAGGAACAAGCGACTGGCGGCAATGGTTTGTTCCTCGGGTGCCAGCGGCGACAGGCCGGCGGCGATTAGGTCGGCGTTGACGAAATGGCGACACTGCGCCAGCGGCAGGTATTTTAAGGCGAAAGTGGTTTTGCCGGCGCCATTCGGCCCGGCGATGATACGGCAAACTGGCTGAGTTGGAGTCGTCATAGCAAGCGCGTCCTGCCGGTGAGCAGTTCCTGCATCATGCCCTGTTTGAGGGCTCGGGTTTTGTCGCGGCGGGTTTGCAGCGCGGTGAGTTCGGCGTCCATGTCGGAGAGTATGGCGGCGATGGCGGTTTGTTCTTCGATTGCTATCGGAATCAAAATTTCAATTTTCTTCATCACATCGTTCATTAACTTTGGATTCCCTAAATGACGAGAGACGTGAGGTTGCGTCGATTGTCCGAGTACTGCTGCAATAAATCGATGATTGCTACCATGTAGTTTGATCGTTCCACAAACGTTTGTGCAATTAAATCTCCCTGTGCGCGCAAATACCGTTCCGGCATTTGCTCCGTCTGTTGTCCAAGTAACGTAATCGCCTTCAAACTCGTAAGTGTCAATGTATCCCATTACACCGCTGTTAGATGTCTGAGAAGAGTAAACAGGATAATCAGGTGACGACGACCTAGCGATTTCAATATGGCTAATGACCCGTCCCCGTCCAACATGACCTATATCTTGAATTGCTTTGAGTTTCCACTCCCCACTAAACCCCGGCAGGCGGGTTTGGCCGGTGAGAAGTTGTTGCATGGCGGCCTGTTTGAGGTCGCGCTTCTTGGCGATCAGCCGCTCCAGCCCGTCCAGCAGCGCATCCACATCGCCCAACGCCGCCGCGATGGCGCGTTGTTCCGGGAGTGGAGGAAGGGCTACTTGAGTTTCTGAGAACTGCGATTTGTTGACTAGCGGGACGGCTTGCTCCCCCGCGAGCGCCGTTACTCTCGGCGCGGCTGCGGATACGCCGTAGTAGAGAAAGTCCGAGCAGAACGTTTCGGATGGGAAGATGGCATTGATCTGCTGATTCGACGTTAGCTCTGTCGATGCCATCCCGCACTTTCCAATGGTCGAACCGATGCAGACGAAGAGGATCGAGTCCTTAGGAAACCGGCGGGAGATAGAGAATCCTTTTTTGGAGAGCCGCTTCGCCGTATGCGTAATCTGCTTGGTGTTGCCCATATCCACCGGGCCGACGAACAGAAATTCATCGCCATAGTTTGCTGCATCTGCTGTGGGTGGCGTGCTTCCAGTCGCAATAGTTGCGAAGTCCCGCAGGCGCCTCACTTCCCACTCTTCAGGAATAACCCCCACCTCCGTCATCTTGTATCCCGGCTTAATCAAAGTCGCATTTCCAACCTGCAAGCGATAACCCGCGCTGGCTTCGTTGACCGCCGACGGCTGGTGATCGGAACAACTATGTTGTTTACTCATCGGCTTCCACCTCCAGCAAGCTCAGTTCCAGTTCGCGGCGCAGGGCTTCGCGGTCGGGTAGATAGAGCTGGTATTTCTGCACAAAGAGCTGGCTGTTCATGCCGTAGGTCGCGTATTCCACCAGCAATTCATCCTTGTTGCGGGAGAGGATGATGCCGATGGGCGGGTTGTCGCCTTCCACGTTTTCTTCGTTGGCAAAATAGCCCAGATATAGGTTCATTTGACCGATGTCGTGGTGCTGTACGTCGCCTAGCTTGAGATCGATGAGAACGAAGCAGCGCAGGATACGGTGATAGAACACCAGATCAACTTTGTAATGACTGTTGTTGATGGTCACGCGGTATTGCCGCCCAACAAAGGTGAAACCTTTGCCAAGTTCGAGCAAAAAAGGCTGAAGGTGATCGCAGAGTACGGTTTCGAGCTGGGTTTCTGAAACCTGGTACGGCTCTGGGATTTTCAGGAATTCGAAAACATAGGGTTCGCGCAACAAGTCGGCAGGCTGTTCGATGAGTTGGCCCTGCGCGGCCAGTTGCAGGATGCCGGCCTTGTCCTTGGAGGCAGCGAGGCGCAGAAACAGTGAACTGTCTTTTTGCCGCATCAACTCCCGCACCGACCAACGTTCGCGGATCGTTTGCTGTTGGTAGAAACCACGCTCTAGCGGATCGCCGATCTTGAGCAACTCGACAATATGCGACCAGCTCAATTGGTCAGACAATGTCTGACTTTTTTGCGCATCCGGGAAGCCTTGATAAAACAGGCGCATGTAAACCACATTGGATCGGCTGAACCCCCGACCATGACGCAAACTCAGGTCACGGGATAAATTGCTGATCAGTGCCTTGCCATATTCCGCTTTGTCCTTTCCGCCTTGCTCGAATTCGACGATGTGCCGCCCGACTTGCCAATAAGTTTCGGTGAGGTGCACATTGACGGCCCGCACAGCCCGGGTTCTACCTTGAGTATAGGTGTCTGAAATCTGATCCAGCAGGTTTCGGTAATCCGGGGAGGCTGTGAGGTTTTGCATATCGGTACTCATACCGCAAAGCCCATCTTCTTCAAATGCTCATCGACACGCGCCGCCAGCGCCGCCACCTCGTCTTCCAACTGCGGCAAAGGCGTGGCATAGCGTTCGGCCAATTCTCGAATCCGGCCGGTCAGGGTTTGCGAGACTCTATCCAGTTCACCATGCACGGCGGCAGACAGGTGCGCCATCCATTTGTCCGCTATGACCAGGGTCTTGATCTCGGCTTCGCTCAGCGTGCGGTATTTGTCATAGGCCAGTTGGTCGAGCGCGGCTTCGGCTTCCTTGAGCTGCTTTTTCAGCGCCGCTTCGTCGGCAGATAGTTTTAGCCAGCGTTGCAACACTTCGATTTCATTAATCTCGCCATCATCCGCGTTGACTCGCGACATGGAGCCGAGCAGGCGTTCGGCCATTTGGATTTCCTTGATCCGGCTACTGACTTCGGCTTTGTTGATTTTGTCGTAGCCGGAAAACACCGCGTCTTCGCCGCCGTGTTCTTCTTCCAGTTCCGCAAGGCTGGCGGTCGCCGCTTCCAGTTCGGCCTGTTTGGCTTCGATGCCAGCCTGTTCGTCGGCAAAATAGCGGGCGACGATATACGGCTTGGGGATCAGATCGCAGGCCCAACCCTTGTCTTTGGTTTTGCCTTTCTTATCGGTTTCGACGATGCGGGTCGGTTGGGCGACCCAGCCATCGGCGGAAATCAGGTAGCAATCGTCCTGCAGGGTCTCGGCCCAATAGTCCATCAGATGCTGGTAAATGTCGTAGGCGTCCAGCAGCGGCGCGGGCTTGAAGGTGTTCAGCAAGTCTTCGGCGATGGTTTCGATCAAGGCCTTGGGGTGGCTGTCTTTGCCAAAGCCGGTGAGCAATGGCGTGGTGGCGTCTCGCCAGCCTTGAAAGCGTTCGGTCGCCTGGGTGTTGAAGGCGGTGAATTCGGCGTGGCCGAAGATGGCGGGTTTGACCTCGGCCAGCGGCAGCGTTAATTGCGCGTAACCGGGTCGCTCCCTCTCCTGCTGGAGAGGGTTGGGGTGAGGAGAATCAGAATAAAGTAAGACATTGATTTCTGTCCCCTCACCCTGCCCTCTCCCGGAGGGAGAGGGTTGGTTACTTTGTTTGGCGGCGCTTTCCTCAAGGCGAGGGGAGAAAAGAGCGACGCGCACGCCGGGCAGCACCTGCCAGTAATCGGCCAGCGCATCCAGGTCGCGTTCGGGGATGCCGCCGTTGAGGTGGCCGTTGATGTCCTGAATATCTTCCGGCTCGCTGCTGTCGATGTAGCGCGGCAAATTCAGGTTGAAGTCGTTTTTGGGGTCGGCGATTTCATCGAACGGCACCATGCGGGCATAACGAGACACGTCGGCTTGCCTAGTGAAAGTGTCGACGATTTTGTGGATGTCTTGCTCGCGCAGGCGATTTTTGTTGCCGTCTTTGATAAATCCCTTGCTGGCGTCGATCATGAACACGCCTTTGCGGGCGGTGGCGTTTTCCTTGTCGATAACCAGAATGCAGGCCGGAATGCCGGTGCCGTAAAACAGGTTGGCCGGCAGGCCGATGATGCCTTTCAAATAGCCGGAGCGCACCAGTTGCTGACGGATCACCGCTTCGGCATTGCCGCGGAACAATACACCGTGCGGCAGAATGCAGGCGGCTTTGCCGTTGGCTTTCAGACTGCGGATGATGTGCAGTAGATAGGCGTAGTCGCCTTGTTTGGCCGGCGGCTCGCCCCAGACGAAACGCTGGTAAGCATCGTCGCTCGGCGTCAGGCCGGTGCTCCAGGTCTTGTCGGAAAACGGCGGATTGGCGACCACGTAATCGTAAGTGCGCAGTTGCTCGCCATCCTTGAACTTGGGCGCGGCCAACGTGTTGCCGGACAGAATGTTGGCGGTCGGAAAGTCATGCAGGATCATGTTCATCCGCGCCAGACCGGCGGTGGTGACGTCTTTTTCCTGGCCCTCGAGGGTAATATGTTTGCCGGCTTCGGCGGCGACTTTTAGCAGCAAGGAGCCGGAGCCGCAAGTCGGGTCGTAAGCCGTCGTCGAGCCTTTGGCGTTTTCCGGCGAAATGCCGATCACCTTAGCGATGATACGGCTGACTTCCGACGGCGTATAAAACTGGCCTTTGCTCTTGCCGCTTTCGGTGGCGAAGTGGCGCATCAGGTATTCGTAAGCGTCGCCGAGAATGTCGTCGTGCTCGGCGCGGTTTTTGGAGAAATCCAGCTCGGGCTTCTGGAAGATACTGATCAGGTTGGAGAGCTTCTCCACCATGTCCTTGCCTTCGCCGAGTTTGTTGGGATCGTTGAAGTCGGGAAAGTCGCTTTTCGACAAGCGGGCGTTGGCGTTGACCAAGGGGCCGATAATCTGGGTGTTGATCTTGTCGCCGATGTCGGATTTGCCTTTGAGGGCGATCATGTCCTTGAAGCTGGCGCCGGGCGGAATCACCACCGGCGGCGCGAAGTCGTCGCTGTCGGCGTATTTGTCGGTGATGTATTTGATGAACAGCATGAACAGCACGTAGTCCTTGTACTGACTGGCGTCCATGCCGCCACGCAATTGGTCGCACGAGGCCCATAGGGAGGAATAGAGGTCGGATTTTTTGATGGCCATTGATGAGTATTTATAACTACTATGGTTTGCTCATTAGCTTTAAAGCAAAGCACCAAGATTTAGGAAGCACGATTGTTTTTCCATAAATAAGCTACTTGTCTCAAGCTTGCTTGCCCGATCATGCGGCTCTGTTAGTGACCTCAATATTGGATTAGAAAAATCCAGCAAGATAAAAATTTCTTTAACCCATAAAAAAACGGGGCCTTAGCCCCGTTCTTAATCTTAGGTGGTGGAGGTGGGGACTAACGAATCACACTCTGAAACACAGAGGTGACAAGCACTCCAGCAAATTACTGACTACGAGTTACTGCGATAGTTACTGCTCAATTGCCACACAGCAAATAGCCTAGATTTAAGGATAACACACAAGCAGTATTTTTGTGTTTTAAGGTAATACCAATCGAAATTGGGAATTGAATCCAGGCCCATTTTCTTATGCGTACTCCATTGAAATCCGCCAATGACTCCGACCGGCCAATTTCCGTCCTTCGGGGTTAATCTCTGAATGGCCTGTGTATGTCAGAAATTGCTCATTTAACGCCGACAATCAGCGGCGAATTTGGAGAGTAGCAGAAAATTTGTCGATTGCATTGGTTTGTTATGCCATGATCAAAGGCAATTTGTTGTAGAAAGACCCAAGAAATATTCTGTGTATATTTCGTGATCTAAGCGATCACGAGGGTTTTTCCTGAATCTATATTCACTGTACAGACTCCGAAGATCCAGCCAAGTTTCATCAAGAGTTTTCTTTTGAAGGACTCCAATTCCGCAAAAGTTTTGAAACGAATTTATTGCAGAACTAATACATTGCCAAGAATGATTTGGATTATTTTCTATTGTAGATTCAATATGCTAAACGGCGTGCAAAACTTTCCAGGGTCCTGGGGAAAAGAGCGTTGAAAAGTTTCCACCCCAGGTTGTTCAATGTCCGGTTTTTTGCCGGAGAATCCTGGAGTGTTACAAATGGACGTTATTGCCGAAATCAGACGGCGTCATCTAGTCGAGAAAGAGACTATCAGTTCACTGGCTATCGCCTTTAAGCTATCCCGCCCCACCATCCGTAAACATTTAAAGACGGTCGAAACGCCGGCGTATCAGCGCCAACATCAACCCCACCCCATGCTGGGTTCGTTCCATCAGCAGTTACATGCCTGGCTGGAGCAAGAAGCGGATTTGCCGCGAAAACAACGACGCACCGCGCAACGCCTGTATGAATGTCTGCAAGTTGAGGGCTACCAAGGCAGTTACACGGCGGTGCAGCGCTACGTTAAGGGTTGGAAGAAGAAACGATCTCCCCATCCCACCATCAAGCAAGCTTTTGTCCCCCTGGCCTTTCCAGCAGGCGAGACCTGCCAGTTCGACTGGAGCCATGAAACCGTTGAACTGGGCGGCGTGGTTCAGACCATTGCCGAACATCACCGCCGCTTCGGACGCGATCATTTGATCTGCGATCCTTGGCATTATCTGCCGGTGTTGGAGAAAAAGCCTGGCGCACTGAGGCATGGCGCACCCTTTCAGACTTGGGACTTGCCGGTTGCGATCAAGGTGGTGCGGGATCGTATTCTCAAGCAGGATCAGGGTGACCGCGCCTTTGTCGACCTACTGCTGATGGCGAAAGGTCTGGGCGATAACGGATTGGATGCCTTGGAAGTGGCTTGCGATTTGACCTTGCAGACCGGTGTCATCAGCGCCGCCATCGTCCTGAATGAAATGCGCCGGTTAACCGAAGCGGCCAAGCCCAAAGCACTGGACGACACCCCGGCATCGACGCCGGCATTGACCTTGGAGCCTGTCGCCGATTGCAGTCGCTATGATAGCTTACGGAGCGTTTGCCATGTCCATTGATCGCGCGCTCCAGCTCAAAACGTTACATCTGTTCGGCATGGCGGCGGCCTGGAGTGAATACCCACAGGGCACAAGTGGCAAGCCAAATACAGTAGCCAGCAAAAACCCGTGATGCCGGAAGCCTGGCTGGATCGGTTGATCAGCGCCGAGCAGGCCGACCGCCAAGCGCGCAGCCTGAACTATCAGCTCAAGGCGGCTCGATTCCCGATTCATCGAGACTTGCTACAGATTGACTGGTCGGAAACGCCCTTGCCGCAAGCTCGTCTCGAACAACTGGCCACCGGAAACTTTATGGAGCAAGCCTACAACCTGATCCTGGTGGGCGGCACCGGCACAGGGAAAACCCACTTGGCCACTGCCATTGGCATAGCCGCCATCCATCAAGGCAAACGGGTTCGCTTTTACAATGCGGTCGATCTAGTCAATCAACTGGATAAGGAAAAACAGCTAGGAAAAGCCGGTAACCTCGCCAAGCAGCTAACGCTGATGGATGCCGTCATCCTGGACGAATTGGGGTATTTACCGTTCCCAGCGTCCGGCGGTGCCTTGCTGTTCCACCTCATCAGTCATCTGTATGAGAAAACGTCCTTGATCATTACCACCAACCTCAACTTTGCAGAATGGGTGCAGGTTTTTGGCGACGCCAAGATGACTACGGCGCTGCTGGATCGCATTACTCACCACTGCGATATTTTAGAAACCGGCAACGATTCTTATCGATTTAAGCAACGGAAAAAGGCGGTGGAAAATCAATAACCATACGACCTAACTGGAAACTATTGGACGCTCTTTACTGGAAACTTTTCAACGCCGTTTGACAGAGCACCTAGGATTAAGAATAAGTATATTCCTTTCATTTTTAATTCTAGCTGTAACAGCCTCTCTTAGCTTTCCGCCCCCTGAGAACTCAATAATCTGGTCTCTTGTTGAGTGTATTTTGCTGAGAAAAATCTCTTTACATTCTTCTTCAGCCTCTGCAGTCTCATCCCCATAAACTTTTCGAATAGAATCTATCGAGATATATTCAAAATTATTAAATTCGTCAACGAGTAGTCTTCCAATTACGGACTTCCCAGATGATATGTTTCCAATAAGAAGAATTTTCATTAATGTGTAACCTAGAAAGCAGCTTTGTCGCTCGAAACCGGAAAATATAAGTTTGGAGCAGTTGGGAAGAATCTATAAGGGTGAAAGCCGTACTTTTCTAGCGATACAACTAGCTTCTTTTCTGCCTCTATATATTTGTCTTGATATCTAATCTCATTTAGGATGTCATTAATAGAAAGGTAACGACAGACTCGTGAATTGCAGTTTTCTATAACTTTGCCTTCAGGTTGAAAACTATCTTGTGGAAAATGATTGCTGTCGCCAAATAGATGACAGCATGGAAATCTTTGGTTCTCACCCCCAACGGATTGAATTATTTCAGTTACTCTGCAGTTTTTCTCAGGCCTTGGTGTCAAATATTTCTGAACCCAAAATTCAGTGTCTTTCCAATACATTTTTTTAAGTTTATCGTGCAGCGCCTGCATGGTTATTTCTGCTTGTTTTTTATCGCTAGTATGCAGATGCTTGAATTGAACAAAGTCTATATTTTTATCTAGCGTGAATCTTCTAATTATTTCGAGATCCTCTTCAGTGGCATTTAGCCCAGAATCCCCATCAACTATAAAGCTAATGCCAAATGCTGGAAGGGGGCTATGCCCCTTCTCTTTTGATATACATTCAATATTTTCAATGAGATTGTAGAAGTGATCTTTATTGCAATTATGAAGGGCTGTATACATTTTTCGATCTAGGCAATCTATTGAAACCCGAAGAAAAGCTAGCCTTTTTATATCAACTCCCTCTTGAATAGCGGTTGAATTTACTCCGTTTGTAATGATCCCGCAGGCCAACCCTAAATCTAAACAATATAGGATCAAGCTTTTTCCATCAAAGTTTTCATTATTCTTGTATATAGGCTTATAGATCAGCGGCTCACCTCCGCCAGAAAATACGATGGAGCAACCGCCTTGGCTGGTAAACTTGTCTATATATTGACGGAGTTCTGCTAATTTGACGGATCTGCCATTAAATCTATCTTGAACTGTAAAGCACCAATTACAGTTTTGGTTACAAGAGTCTGTGGGTGATATTTCAATTTGCACTAAGTGTGGGTTTGTTACAGATACCCCTTGTAGCAGAATGTTTTCCGGAATGATCTGATGCGCAGAGATTCGACCTATCGAAAATTGTCGGTTGTTAAAGCTTATCTGCACTTGTTTAGACCTAACAAAAGTAGTTGAGAGGCATCAGGGGAGTTAGATCGTTTCCGTATATGTACTTAAAAATGATCATCGTAACCATAAATCATTAATCCCCATATAAATTTCTCTTCTGTATATCAACGGAGCCAGGTAGATATGGCTGGCAAACATCAACTTGCGTCACTGAATCAAATTAGACGATAGGCCGCAACGGGTCGATTTCGCTGTTTCATCACTTACAAAAACTATCAAACAACACTGGTTTAATCATATTGGAGTCGTTGACTGTTTTGCATCAGGACCTGTAACTTGAACTCAAGATCAACAGAAAAAATAATTCGACGGCAATTTTAGAGAAACGTCTTCTACTCGTAATGACTCCACATCCGTAAAATCTTCACCTGTCGCTCAGACTCAAGCACCTGATAGACAAGGCGGTGCTGAATGTTGATTCTCCGTGAATACGCGCCTGATAAATCACCCACTAGCTTTTCATACGCTGGTGGATTTTGATACGGATCGTTCTTCAGTATGTCTAGCAGCTGCAAAGCCTTTTCCTTTAAACCCGCTGATACAAGATTTTTTGCGTCTTTTTGTGCCTGCTTCGTGAAGATTAGCTCCCAACTCACCAATCTAGTTCCTTGCTACATTCGTCAGCAGGTGTCGCCATACCCTCAATAATTGACTCTCGCATACCGGGAACACTTAACAGAAAGAGCGTCTCCTGAATCGCTGACCAATCCTGAGCGGAAAGCAAAACAGCATTAGAGCGTTTACCAGTAATTGTTATCGGTTCATGCGATTCGTTTGCTTGATCTATGAGTCTATAAAGGTTCGTACGCGCTTCGCTTGCTGTGAGTGTTTGCATATGAGACTCCAAAGAGAAAGGATTTCAATAATCGTACGTTATTTCGTACCACAATTCAACGGCGCCGTGTTTTGCCATATTTGATTTTAAAAGTCATTGGTGGCACGAATATCCATGAACTCTTTCAAGTGATCGTGCGACGAATTCATAACCGATGTTGCCAGCGATTTGATAGTGTCTTTAGGCAAATCACTGATGCTATAAGCTTTCCGAGCATTAGCTTTTAGCTGCAAGTATTCTTTGTATTCTTCTTCAGATACAAAAAAGCCGCTTGTTCTACCGTGACTGGTTACAGCAATCGCCTCACGCTGAACGCGCTCACGATACTGTCCGAAGTGTTTGACAAAGTCGGTTTCAGAAACCTCTAGCATAAGCCCTCCCCTTTTTACGTAATTTACGTAAATTACTGACTTTTGCAAAGCATCGTCTGATTGATGCAAGAGCCATGGTCTAAAAGTAACAGAATATAGTTGTGTTACTTACTATCTCCTTGATTTGGTTGACTTTGTCGCTGTCAAACGGCGTTGAAAAGTTTCCAGTAAAGAGCGTCCAATAGTTTCCAGTTAGGTCGTATGGTTATTGATTTTCCACCGCCTTTTTCCGTTGCTTAAATCGATAAGAATCGTTGCCGGTTTCTAAAATATCGCAGTGGTGAGTAATGCGATCCAGCAGCGCCGTAGTCATCTTGGCGTCGCCAAAAACCTGCACCCATTCTGCAAAGTTGAGGTTGGTGGTAATGATCAAGGACGTTTTCTCATACAGATGACTGATGAGGTGGAACAGCAAGGCACCGCCGGACGCTGGGAACGGTAAATACCCCAATTCGTCCAGGATGACGGCATCCATCAGCGTTAGCTGCTTGGCGAGGTTACCGGCTTTTCCTAGCTGTTTTTCCTTATCCAGTTGATTGACTAGATCGACCGCATTGTAAAAGCGAACCCGTTTGCCTTGATGGATGGCGGCTATGCCAATGGCAGTGGCCAAGTGGGTTTTCCCTGTGCCGGTGCCGCCCACCAGGATCAGGTTGTAGGCTTGCTCCATAAAGTTTCCGGTGGCCAGTTGTTCGAGACGAGCTTGCGGCAAGGGCGTTTCCGACCAGTCAATCTGTAGCAAGTCTCGATGAATCGGGAATCGAGCCGCCTTGAGCTGATAGTTCAGGCTGCGCGCTTGGCGGTCGGCCTGCTCGGCGCTGATCAACCGATCCAGCCAGGCTTCCGGCATCACGGGTTTTTGCTGGCTACTGTATTTGGCTTGCCACTTGTGCCCTGTGGGTATTCACTCCAGGCCGCCGCCATGCCGAACAGATGTAACGTTTTGAGCTGGAGCGCGCGATCAATGGACATGGCAAACGCTCCGTAAGCTATCATAGCGACTGCAATCGGCGACAGGCTCCAAGGTCAATGCCGGCGTCGATGCCGGGGTGTCGTCCAGTGCTTTGGGCTTGGCCGCTTCGGTTAACCGGCGCATTTCATTCAGGACGATGGCGGCGCTGATGACACCGGTCTGCAAGGTCAAATCGCAAGCCACTTCCAAGGCATCCAATCCGTTATCGCCCAGGTCTTTCGCCATCAGCAGTAGGTCGACAAAGGCGCGGTCACCCTGATCCTGCTTGAGAATACGATCCCGCACCACCTTGATCGCAACCGGCAAGTCCCAAGTCTGAAAGGGTGCGCCATGCCTCAGTGCGCCAGGCTTTTTCTCCAACACCGGCAGATAATGCCAAGGATCGCAGATCAAATGATCGCGTCCGAAGCGGCGGTGATGTTCGGCAATCATCGCGCCGTCGGCGACGATACGGACATGGTCGGCGGTTAAACGCACGGACACCACGCTATTGGCCCACTGCGCCGGCACGCTGTAGCGGTTGCGGTCTATGCGGATCAAACAAAGTGGCGAAACACGCTTCATTTCTTCCACGTAACCATCGAAGGCGGCCTTGACCGGCATTAACAAGGGCTGTTCTTCAGCGAAACATTCGGCGATGCTGCGTGAGGTCTGTTCAGGATGGGGGCGTCCCGCCAACTCGCAGCAGCGCTTCGCCAGCCAGACGTTAAGGGCGGCGAAATCCGTGAATTTCGCCATCGGCGTAAACAGCCACTCCCGAATGTTCCCGACCTGATTCTCTACCTGGCCTTTTTCCCAACCGGACTCCGGCGTGCAAGCCACAGGCTCAAACAGATAGTGGTTGGCCAGCGCCATGAAACGCCGATTAAAGCGCCGCTCCTTGCCAGCATAGATCGCATCGACCACCGTTTTCAGGTTGTCGTATACCATGCGCTTCGGCACCCCGCCAAAGTAAGCGAAGGCTTGACGGTGCGCATCCAGCACCATTTCCTGCGTTTCCCGTGGATAGGCCATCACGAACATCTGACGACTGTAGGTTAAGCGGAAGTGGGCGACCTTAATGGTCTGAACCACGCCGCCCAGTTCAACGGTTTCATGGCTCCAGTCGAACTGGCAGGTCTCGCCTGCTGGAAAGGCCAGGGGGACAAAAGCTTGCTTGATGGTGGGATGGGGAGATCGTTTCTTCTTCCAACCCTTAACGTAGCGCTGCACCGCCGTGTAACTGCCTTGGTATTGCATTGCGTTTTTCAATGCGTTGTAAGACAGGCAATAGGTCTGTCGCTTTGATGTCATCTATTGGATAGGCACCGATCCAGGGAAATGTATCTCGCTTTAATGCTGCTAGAACTCTAGTTTTGTAGTTCTCCGTTTTATTCGCCATCATCTTGTCAAACCACTCCAGCGCAATGTGCTCAAAGCTGTCTAAGGCTGGCTTGCCTGCTTCAATGCGCTTCTGATTTTCAATCTGTAGTTGCAACTCTACTTTCTTTGACTTGCGTAGATCGCTTGGATCGGTTCCGTTTGCGACTGTTGCTCGCGCTTCAGTTGCTTTGCGCCGCGCATCTAGCAGAGAGACTGCTGGATAGACACCTACTGACAGTGTCTTGCGCTTGTTGTTGATGCTGTAATCAAAACGCCACCATTTTGCGCCGTTGGGTTTGACGAGCAGATAGAGACCGCTGCCGTCGCTGAGACGAATGTCTTTGTCTTGCGCTTTTGCGTTGCGAATCGCAGCGTCTGTCAGTAACTCTTTTGCCATACAGTAAGTGCTCCCTCTCAAGCAGTAACAATGTGCCCAAACTTAAAGAGTTACTGACTTGATTGCAAGAAGTTACTGAATTATTCTGGCTTAAATTGTGATCTGTAGAGGCATATTCAATTCCTGACTTTGGAATTTTTCGATCAGTAAGTCAAGTTTGACGCTTGCAGTAAGTGCAATTCAATTCACGATTTGAACGAGTGCTGAGCGCTCGGAAGCTAGAGGAATCAACAGCGCGGCACTCTTGCAGTAACTTCAGATGCAGTAACTGTCAATTTTACTTGTTACTGTAAATTCTACTGCTATTTTGCTGCGCTGCAGTGGGTTTTACTGGGATTGCATGGGACATAAAAAACCCCGCGAAGCTAGATACTTCGCAGGGTTTGGTACGTCTTGGGTCTTTCTGGTACTAGTAATTGGTGGAGGTGGGGGGAATTGAAAACGCCACCTGATTGTTTTTGATTTAACAATACCACGTAAAACAAGGCCTGTAGCTGATTTTGGTTTTTAAAATTGGCGGTGAGTGGCGATTTTTGGCGGTTTCAACCGCCAATTTACCGCCAGACAAATCGGTATTATACATCGGGAATTGAACCCAATCCCGCCACCGGATTTAACTTGATAGCATCCTGCAAATGATCCGGCGACAAATGTGCATACCGCATCGTCATTCCGATATCGGCATGCCCGAGAATCTTTTGCAGCGACAGAATATTCCCGCCATTCATCATAAAGTGACTTGCGAACGAATGCCGCAGAATATGGCTACACTGTCCCCGTGGAAGATCCAGATCAGTCCTGGCCACCGCCCGCCTAAACGCCCCAATGCAATTGCCAAACACCCGGTCATCCGGATTCTTATACTTGGCAAACCGCATCAAATCCCGGTAAAAATCCGCAGCCAACGGAATCGTCCGCGTCTTTTTACCCTTTGTAAACTCAAACGTCACCCGCCCCGAGTGCAACTGCTTAAACCGCAGCTGCTCAGCCTCGCCCCAACGCGCACCGGTCCGCAGGCACAACTGCGCCACATACCATGTCGATTCGTTCTTACACCCAGCCTTTATCGCTGCCAACAACGTCTCTATCTGTCCCACCGACAAATACGACAACTGCCGCTCCTGGATCTTAATAAACTCCACTTCAGCGATCGGATTCTCATAATCGATCACCTTCAGCTTGCGCAGCCGGTTATACAGCGCCGACAGATACCCATGATGATTGTTGAAAGTCTTTTGAGACAACCCAACCTGCAACCTAGCATAGCGAAACGCCACAAACGCTTCGGCCGTCAGCCGGCTGGCAATCGGATTCTTTAAACCCGTGGCCACATCCAACAAACACCGCCGCTGCTTCTCACCATCGGCCAGATTCAAGCCGTGATACATAAACCACAGCTCCACCAGCTCCTTTAAAGAGCGCTGATCGGCATTCTGATTAACCTTGCCGGCATACCGGACCAGATACTCACGCTCAAACGTATCCGCCTCTTTCTGACTAGCAAATCCACCCTTCCTGACCCTGGGTATTCCCTTCCGGTCGATCTGAACCGACCATTTACCGTTTTGTTCTTGTTTAACAGCCACTTAATACACGCTACGCGCATGCGTGCGCACATGCACGCGAGAGACGTTCCAAAATTTGGAAAGGCCTTCGGAAAAGCGTAACAAACGTGACAAGACAAAAAAAACACATAATAACATAATAAAAACAGATACCTATATAAAAACTCTAGGTGTAACAATTGCGTAACTATGGCGTAACAATGTCACGGTTCTACATCACGCTTTTGTTACACTTTTAAACCGCCGACAAAACACCACCGCAGGCCGCGCCGTTATTGGGCTGCATCAAAACCGATTGAATATTAGCGTTACGCAATGTCACGCTTTTGTTACACTTTTAAAAAGCGCGATAAAACACCGCAAGATATTGAATTAAAAAGAAAATAGGATAATAAAAAGACACCGCATCACGTTTGTTACGCTTTTCCGAAGGCCGTTCCTAAAAAAATTAACCTGCGGCCTCATTAGCCTGAAAAACCACCTCGCCGGCCGCTACCTTTGCCGTGACTAATGGCTGCGCCAACTGATACAAATCCAGCAAACAATAATCCTTTCCCGGCACCGCGCCGGACTGCCGTAACGACTCCTCAGCGCACCGCGCCGCCAGCCACCAAAAATCCTGCACCATCGCCAGATCCACCGTCTCGAAAAACGGCAACAGCGGCTTGGCCGTCGAACTAGGCAACACATCCGCCATCAACATCGATCCGCGACCGGTCAACAACCAATCCACGCTAACCGCAAACCCATCCGCCAAAGCCCGCAACAGCGGCCCACCTAGCGGCGAATCGTTCCAAATGTAATTATTGATCGTCCTGGCAGATAACCCTGTTTTATCCGCCAGCGTTTCCGGCGTTTCGTTCAACGCCTCCAACACCTGCAACAACCGTTGTATTTCCCCTGACTTATCACTTTTTGCCACACACGCCCCCTATTTAAGCCGACTTTTGAGCAGGCTTTTGTTCCTCTTCAGTGTCTGCCTCCTTTGCGGCTAGTAACGCCAGCCTCTGAATGGCGCGCTTATCCTCCTCCGAGCAATGCTCGAAATTGTCAAGCAAAGCCATTTGCTCAGGATTTAATTCATATTTCGATCTTGGCTCATAAACAACAGTCCGATTTCCGGTAACGATATAGTTAACATCCGCACCAATACCCGCTAAAGCAGCCAAAAAATCAGCCTTCGGACTGGTATTACCCTTCTCGTAGTCGATGACCGTTTTCTTGGTTGTCCCAAGTAGTTCTGCAAGCTTTTCCTGAATAAACCCCAGTCGATCTCGTTCTTCGCGCAAGCGATCACCAATAGACACTTTTTTGTTACCTTTTTACTTGACAGGTAACTAATTTGTTACTAATATTTAGCACAGACATTACACAAACGTTACCCAATTATGACCCAAGAACAAAGTATAGACAAAAAAGTGACTTCTGTACCTCGTAAGCGATTGCGTACACCAAAACAGGCAAAAGCTTACTTACGCAGAAACGGCCTAACTGTTCCCCGTTTTGCCCAGGCACACGGCTTTAATCAAAAAACTGTGTACCGGGTACTTAACGGCGAAAGCAAAGCGCTTTACGGCGATGGCTATCAAATAGCCGTCGCCCTTGGCATGAAAGCACCTGATGCCGACGTAACCGATTTGTTACCTGGCACTAATTAGACGCGAACAAACGTTCACATTGAATGGGCTAGATAGCCCGAAATGAGGAGAACCCCATGAGAATTTCAGAACATAACCTAAAAAGCACCTGCGGCTTTATAGTCAGCAAATATCGCAGAGGCGCCGCAGCCGATAAAACCGGCACTTTGTATATCCAGTGCCACGGCCATTTAGCCGGCTTGTCATTTTTGCTGATCGGCTTTAAAGAAAAACTCCACATCGACGACGCTATCAAGGAACTGGAAAAAGTCCGCGCAGACGTCAAAAAAACCAAAGCCGAATCGGCTGCGGCGTAAGCGGGTTACCACCATGTACACCATCATCCGCCACTACAAAAACCACCAGACCGGCGAAACCTGGACCCGCAACGTGGATAAAACCTACAAAACCAAGCGCAACGCCGATGCCGCCGCAGAGCGCTTTAGCGTGGTGATCAAACCGGACGGAAAAACCGCCACCGCCGAATACTCAGCCGAAGTGGTGTCTGCATGAACACCGCCGCCACCCAATATCTCCGCCGCATCTACAAAGCCCGCCCGGATTACGGCTACCGCCAATCCGCCAGCGATTTAGCCTGGACGTTGTGCGACCTGATGAATAAGCAGATGGCCCAGTGTCTTGCCGAATTGGGTAGCCCAGGATTTTCACCAGCCGAAGTCAAACTGAAAAAACTCATTCGGGTCCACGGTAAATCCGTAAAGCGAAGCATCAAAGTCACGGACAAGTACTTTGAATTTCAAGCCCACCAACTGCGCTGGTACCCAGCATGAAACTCCACGCCACCCTACTCAAACCCGGCCCGCTCACCAAAAGCGAAAGCCGCGTGTTGCTGCTGATCTGCCAGGGCATGATGCGCAAAGAGATTTGCCGGCTGGTCTGTCGCTCGTATGGGTGCGTCAGCAAACAGATAGAAAGCATAGCCGAAAAGTTAGACGCCCATAGCGCCGCCGAAATCGTCGCCAAAGCCGTTGCCAGTCAATTGGTGGACATCACCATCAAGGCCTGGCTGCTTGCCATGCTCAGCCAATGTTGCCTGGCAGATATTGACCAAGACATGCGCCGCCCGCCTGCCAACCCCAGGCCACCGCATACCCGACACCACACCCGCCATACCACACCACGCTTTCAACGCGAATCTTGAGGAGACCGCCATGCTGCATTATTTAAACACCCACCCCGCCCACAGTGCCGCAGCCCTGTCGCTCACGCTGGCCATAGCCCAAGTGGATAGAGTGATTAAACGCGCCGACGAATATCTGGCCGCCAATGCCCCGCTGTTACTGAACAGCAATCATCGTCGATCTATTCGCCGGCGGTGGCGGCGCTTCAACCGGCATCAAGTTGGCATTGGGCCGAGAAGTCGATATTGCCATCAATCACGATCCGGAAGCAGTCAGCGTACATACCAAGAACCATCCCGGTGCAACGCATTTTTGTTCCGACGTATTCGAGGTCGACCCTATGGCGGCAACACAAGGCCGCCCGGTCGGTCTGTTGTGGGCCAGTCCGGATTGCAAACACTTTTCCAAGGCCAAAGGCGGCAAGCCGGTTGATAAGCGGATTCGTTCATTGGCCTGGGTAGTAATCAAATGGGCTCGATCCGTGCGGCCGCGTGTCATCTGCCTGGAAAACGTCGAAGAGTTTCAAACCTGGGGGCCGCTTGGCGCCGATAACAAACCCTGCCCACAGCGCAAAGGCCAAACCTTTTCGATCTGGATAGAGCAATTACGCCAATTAGGCTATACGGTAGAACATAAAGAGTTACGTGCCTGCGACTTCGGCGCCCCAACCACCCGCAAACGTTTATTTGTAGTTGCCCGTTGCGATGGACAGCCCATCGTCTGGCCCAAGCCCACACACGCTAAGCCCAATGCAGATGGTTTAGCTCCGGATAGTTTGAAACCCTGGCGAACCGCTGCGGAATGTATCGACTTTACCTTGCCATGTCCGTCGATATTCGAACGCAAAAAGCCTTTGGCCGACGCTACTTGCCGGCGGATCGCCAAGGGCATCGTGCGCTACGTGCTGGAAAATCCGAAGCCGTTTATCGTTCAATACTATTCCGCCAAGCGCGATGGTGACGATAGAACCGCTGATTTAGATGCACCGCTGCCGACCCAAACTACTGAAAATCGCTTTGCATTGGCTACGGTCAAGGTTATTCCTGCCATTGTTGTCAACACCACGGGTCATCCTGGAAGCGGAGTGGTCGATCCGTTACGGACCATAGCTACTGGTGGTCACCATGCCCTGGTTACCGCATTTCTGGCTAAGCATTACACCGGCGTCGTCGGCAGCGAACTAGAACAACCAGTCGGCACCGTCACATCGATAGACCATCACTCGCTAGTCACCGCCAACCTAGTCCACATGGGACACGGCGAAGGCAAAGCGGGCGGCAAACGCTTCAGCCACGGCGTCCGCGACATCGAGGAACCGCTAAATACCGTTACCGCCAGCGGCGTGCCTGCCGGATTGGTCACCAGCCATTTAGTCAAACTGCGCAATAACCAATTCGGACAGGATGTGGAACAACCCGTGCCAACCCTGACCGCCGGCGGCGGCCACGTCGGCGAAATCCGCGCCTTCCTGGTCAAATACTACGGCACCGCAATCGGCACCGACTTAAACGACCCGGTGCACACTGTCACCAGCAAAGCCAGAATGGGCTTGGTGACGGTAACCATAGCCGGCGAAGAGTATGTGATTGCCGATATAGGCCTGCGCATGCTGACACCCGCCGAGCTGTACAAAGCGCAAGGCTTTCCGGACGACTATATCTTCGAAACCGGCGCCCACGGCGAACGCATCACCAAAACCGCCCAGGTGCGCATGGTCGGCAATAGCGTTTGCCCGCCGGTGGCCAAGAGTCTGATCGAGTGTAACTACGTACCAAATGAAGTCGCCGCCGATGTGCGCGAGGTCGTTGCATGATCGACCGCATCAACCCCAAAATCATCGCCCGCCTACAAGCGCCGCCATACAACATGAAGCATCGCGGTGAACACCTGCGCGAAGGCGTTTGCCCTTCATGCGGTAAAAAAACCCTGTGGACCTGGGTGGCCTCGCCTGGCGTTATCCAATGCAACCGCACAACCAATTGCCTTGGACCAAACTTGGGCGGCTATACCGCGACCAGCAAAGACCTGTTCCCGGATCTGTTCGAAAACCTCAACAAAAAATACCCGGCCACGCCCGAGAACCCCAACCAAACTGCAGACGCCTATTTGGCGATGATTCGCGGCTTTGACCTGGATAAAATCAAAGGCTGGTACAGCCAAGGCAAATACTGGCACCCCCACGCCGACAAAGGCACCGCCACCGTCAAGTTTTACCTGGACGACAAACACGAAGTGATGTGGGAACGCCTGATCGACGACGTCACCCTCACCGACGAAGACGGCAGCAAAGAAACCCGCAATAAAAACTTTAAAGGCGCGTTCAAGGGCTTGTGGTGGCAACCGCCCGGCTTGGTGATCAATCCCGGCGACCATGTGTATCTGTGCGAAGGCATCCTCGACGCTATCGCCTTAAACCTCAATGGCCGTAAAGCCTGCGCGATCATGTCGTCCGGTACTTTCCCGTCGGAAGCCATCAAGCCGCACCTGGGCCGGGATGTGAAGTGGATCATTGCCCTGGACAACGACGCCACCGGCCGCCGTTGCCTGCAAAAGCATGCGGAAAAGCTGCGGGCTTTAAAAGAAACCGTCGGCGCGGCGATCAGCAGCGAAACCGAAGAAAAAGCCGACTGGAACGACCTGCACAAACTCAAAAAACTCACCGACGCGGACTTTGCCGAATATCACCACTTAGGCGATATCGAACTGGCGCAAAACTACATCAAGCGCGCCCAGGTGATGTGGGAATACGACCCCCGCAAAACCTACTTTGTGTTCACCTTCGGCAACAGCACCTATTCATTCAAGATTGACCCCAACGAATATGAAAAAGCCTGTACCAAAGAGCATGAACACGACCCACTCAAAGCGGAAGACCGGGCGTTTACCCACGCCAGCCAGATCAAACCCATTGCCACTTTTAGGATGGATTTTCTGTACTTTCAACAACCGGAGAACGGCGAAGATGGCCAATACTTTTTCCGCTTCAACTTCCAGAACCACGCTCCGGAAATACAACTGCCGTTTCCGGGAAAAACCTTTGGCGCGGCTGGCGACTTTAAAAAAGCCGCGATGCAAAAAGCCCCAGGCGCCCAGTTCACCGGCACCGGTCCAGATCTGGACTACCTCTATAAGTATTGGATGGGAAAGATACCTAAGATTGTCACCACGCTGGATTACGTTGGATATGACCGCGCTACTGGCGCTTATGTGTTTCCTGATTTTGCGGTACAAGGCGGCAAAATTTTGCAAGTCAATAAAGAGTCGTTTTTCCAGTTAAAGCAAGGCGGCATCAAAACCACCGTCGACATCAAACAAAAACTGTCTACCAAAGCCCCAGTGGATTGGCTTAACGACTACCAAACCGCCTTTGGCGTGCGTGGGCTGGTGACACTGGCTTGGTGGTTCGGTTGCTTGTTCGTGGAACAGGTGCGCGACAACCACCGGTCCTACCCCTTCCTGGAAGTGGTCGGCGAGGCCGGTTCCGGTAAGTCCGACATGGTCGATTTTCTGTGGAAACTGCTGGGCCGTGAAGGCGAGTCCTTCAACCCCAACAGCTCCACCCTGGCCGGCCGTACTCGCAAAATGGCGGAAGTGTCGAATTTACCCGTGGTATTTAACGAAACCGATAACGAAAAACTTGCGGAAGACCGCCACCAAAAACAATTTAACTGGGACGAACAAAAAGACCTGTTCGACGGCGAATTCGGCCGCGTCACCGGCCAAAAAACCCAAGACAACAGCACCCGCAAACCCACGTTTAAAAGCGGCCTGATGATCGTGCAAAACGTGCCTGTCGTAGCATCGGAAGCAATCATGACCCGGATTTGTCATTTAACTTTCGACCGATCCCACCACAGCATGGACGGCAAACACGCATCAGACCGCCTGAACATGCTGGACGTGGACGCCGTCAGCGGCTTTTTACTGCACAGCGTGGCTAAAGCCGAAGCGGTGATGAAACAGTTCACCGAGTCGTTTAAAAAACACCGGCTTACCCTGCAACAAAACCCCGGCATCAAACTGCAACGCATCGTAGAGAACCACGCCAAGATCATGGCCTTTGCCGACTGCCTGAAACTGGCCGCGCCCATCACCGACGCCGCAGTGGCTAAGGTGCATGCCACCTTGGTTGACATGGCCGTGGAGCGTCAATCCTCGCTGAACGAAGACCACCCGATTGTTCAGCAGTTCTGGGCCTTGTTCGATTACCTGAACAGCCGCGCCAAACCGCCGGAAGCCGACGACGATATTCCCGGTACCGTCAGCATGCAACACCTGCTGAACCACGCCAGCCACCCGGAGCAGGAAATTGCGGTCAACCTGGAACACTTCCGCGCCGTCTGCGCCGACCGCAAACTGGAAACCATCGACAGCAAAGATTTACGCCGCTGGCTAGTCACCAGCCGCAAACGCCAATACCTGGGCAATGAGGTGATTCGATCCAGGATCGAGGGCCGGTCGGTTAGGGTTTGGCGGTTTAAGGTTTGATTTTTTAAGGAAAAATATGACATCCATGGCTGATATAACAATTTATGAAGTCTATCCGTCCTGCACATATTGCAAAAAGCCGGTATATGCCCATGAGGGATATCACACGGTAAGAGAAGCTCATTGGAAATGCGAAAAAGAATTTATGAAAGAATTTGAAACCCCTATTTCCGAAAAAGATAAGCGTATACGAAGTGCATATTCTAGATGCGAATTCCCAGGAGTTAAAAGCAGACGACCGGATGATGCGGACGGTAAATGTCCTGATGGATATACCTGCAATGGTTGGCGCCAGATACATAAAGGCAGCTACGTTAGATTTAATTGTCATCGCTATTTTGCCGAAGAGTTAAAAGAACTAAGTGGCCTATGGGTATTCGTCTCTATCGCAGATATGTGGACTGGAAGCGTTGAAATATGGCCGATGGGACCGTTTAAAGGAGACCCTATCCCTGGATTGCCACAAGGATACGTACCTGATGTTCCAAAAGTTCGCAGCACGTAGTTGCGGGTTTGGCGGTTTAAGGTTTGATTTTTAATTGAGGAGAAAATAATGGCTAAAACATTAAATAGATCAATAGACACATGGCGCAAAAGCGACCCTGTTGGAATGTCGAGTATGTCAAAAGGCGCAATTTATTATGCTTTGGCTGATGCAAAACACGACATTTTGAAGTTGCATGAATGGCTGGAAGCAATCAACAAATTGCAAAATCGCATGTCACGCCAAACCTCCATATTGCAATGGGCCATTAACACCTTCGGCGAGGAAACCGCCAACGTCACCGGCGAACGCATCCGCCGCTTCCTGGAAGAAGCCATCGAACTGGCGCAAGCGGTTGGTATGGAAGATGAAGAAGTGATCAATATGGTCGAATATGTCTTCGCCAGGCCCGCTGGCAATGTTGCGCAAGAAATCGGCCAGGCCGGCGTCTCGCTGCTGGCCTTAGCCCAACATCTCAACATCAATGCCGAGCACGAAGAGCGCAAGGAGTTCGACCGCATTACCTCCCTGCCTGCGGAGCATTGGCAAGCTAGGCAAAATGCCAAAGCCGATAAAGGCATGGCTTTACCATCAACTGCGGAGTAAACCCCATGCCCTACAAACCCGTCAAAACCGGCGATTACATCATTCGTTACTTCAACCGCTACGGCGCGCGCCTGAAAGACCTGGAAGATACTGCCACCAGCTACGGCCTGGCCGAGGATACCGGCAACGCGCAGTTGTTTGATCCCGAGCAGATCAAAGACCGCGACGAAAACCACTTTCTGCCGGTCTCGTTCGTCATCGAACGCCGGATTTTCAACTCACTGGATAAACAATGAAAAAACTGCTCATTATTACGCTATGCCTGTGCCTAGTCCCCACCGCCCAGGCCAGAACCCAGCGCAGCCAGGCCGCCAAAGCGCAATTCAAAACCATGCAGCCCTGCCCATCCACCGGCCGCAGCAAAGGCGCCTGCCCCGGCTACATAATCGACCACATCCGCGCCTTAGCCTGCGGCGGCGCCGACGCACCGTACAACATGCAATGGCAAACCGTCGCGGCGGCCAAGGCTAAGGACAAGTGGGAACGGAGAGGGTGCAGGCGATGAAACGTTATTTGAAAAAATTGCATTGTTGGTATTTCGGGCACAAACCAAGACTAGTTCATACCGACTGCAATCCTCATTACGATATTTATATCTGTGACCACTGCGAAAAAGAATATGAAGGCATTGAAGTGCTTTATGACGAAAACAAAATGTTTTTTAAGTACACCCGTTGCACGACACCCAACGCATTAATGATTACCTTATGGGCAAAATTCGCCCGGTTGTTGTTTGGTGAACGGAAATGCACATGCTGCGGCAAGCGCGATTCATCATGTGAATGTTTTGATCCCGACGTGCCATTCTGATGATGAACGCCCACGTCGAATTGTTTTATCGCTTGCTATGCCTGCAAGCGGAAGCGCGCGGCAAGCAATTCGCGCAGATCCATTACTACACGTTAGCGATGTTGGAAAGCGACCCGAACTGGTCGCCTTATAAATTAGAAAATATCCAGGAATGACTATGAATGAAGAATTAATTTATGCATTAGATGAACTTATAAAATCATGGGGAGTTAGGGGTTCGGCTTTATGCTGCACTACTAATTCAGCGAATGCCGAGAGTGATGCCGTGGGAATAAAACAATCGGCAGGATTGGCGGTTAAGCGCTGCAAAGCTGAATTGGAGGCAGTTCTTATATTGTCAAAGCGAACTGAAATATAACTTTGATCATCAATGAAACAAATCGCCCTGCAACAGTTCCAGGCGCTGGGCTTTAGTGAGGGTACCCAGCAAATGCGCGGCCATGCGCTGGGTGCTGTTGAGCGGGGGATTGAGGTAGTTTTTAAAGGCTTTGGTTTCCACCCACGACGCGCCGCACTCGCGGGTATTCATGCACTGGCAATACAGATCGACCACATTGGTCGACAGCTTGTTCCGCGATGTGATCCGGCCTTTACCCAAGCAATTTGGACATTCCACCAACATGCAAAAACCTCCTCAAGTTTTTGCGATATTGTAACAAATAACACCTTAATTCAGGTGTTTAGCATCAATTTCAGCCAATAGGATGTGCTGAATAACGTGAAGCGCATCGTTCGCGACTTGTTGAATGATGAATTTAACTAGTGTAATTTTTAATAAGGTTAATCCCTATTTCATTCATTACCGAGGAGAAAAAATGTTCAAATTCATCAAATGGACTGTTGGTATCGCATTTGCAGCCGTTATTGGCCTGGTCATATTGGGTAGCGTAATCGAGTCGAATAAGACTCCTGAAGAAAAAGCCGCGGATGAAAGCAGACGGCAGGAACAGAATGTGGCCGATGCCAAACAAAAACAGGAACAGGCAATACAAGAGATGGCATCGTTACCCGCTTATAGCGCTAATGATCTAGCGTATGCATACAATGAAAACAGCGTGGCGGCCGATCAGAAATTTAAAGATAAGAAGTTCAAGGTTTCAGGAGTCATATCGGCCATTAATACCGACATATTTGGAAACCCTTACCTAACCTTAAAAGGCGGTGTTAATCAGTTTATGGAACCTCAGTTTTCATTCGATAAAGATTCAATAGCCAGCATCGCAAAACTTAAATCGGGCATGAAAGTAAATCTGGTTTGCACAGGGAAAGGTGATATAGCTAAAACACCGATGTCTCATAATTGTGTATTGATTTAATGATTTTGGCGGATGTCTTGGATATTCGCCAATTAAATTCAGCCTAAAATAGGTGAAACACCAAGTTTTTACACCCATTTTTAGGTGTGAAGTCACGCCGTCAAATGCTTGTTGACAAAAGGTTTTTTCGGGACTAATCTGGATTTACTACAATCTATTAGCGGCCTATCCGCACCCGAAAGCCTGGCGGTTTTTTTATGCCCAGCGTTTTTATACGCCCGAAATCCGTTTCGGTCGTATCCCTGCAATGGGCGGGATGACAGGACGAAATAAAATACCTTCGGGGAATACGTCCGGCAGTCTAATAGCTGTAGTTGAGTCCCGCCTGCCATCACATTGGCAAGCAAACTACTAAACTATTAGGTGACATCATGTCTGAATTCAAAACACTCGCAAACGGCTTTCAATTTGCCGAACAATTCGTTGGAACCGCCGTCGATGAAAATGGCGACGTCTGGTTTAAGGCTAAGGACGTCTGTGACGCGCTCGAAATTACGTGGACAGGAAGCGGAAATACGCTCAGGTCCATACCGGAACCCTGGGTTATGGTCTCGTATTACGAGACCATAAAAGGCGAAAGAGAGACGATTTTTATCAACGAACCCGCCGTCTACAAACTAATCTTCCGCTCCAACAAACCCAAAGCTTAAGCCTTCGCCAACTGGGTTTGCGAAGAGGTGTTGCCGCAACTACGCAAAAACGGCTTCTTCGGCACCATTGATGGCCGCGACCGTCTGGCCTATTCCAAACAGATCGTCGAAATCACCACCCGCCTGACCGAAACCAAGGACGCCATGTTGTTCAAGCTGCTGGCCGGCGAACTGCGCGACCTGTGTAATCTGGTCGGCCGAAAAATGCCGGACCTGCAATTGCTGGGCAAGGACTACAAGCAGTCGGATTTGTTTAAGGAAGGTGCGGCGGCGGTATTGTTGGAAGGTGCCCAATGAGCGCGACACTCGCCGGCCTAAGAAGCCAGATCATGGACCGCATGGAGGAACTGGAGAACGAGATCACCGCCCTGCGCTGCGTCACCGGCCTGCTCAACGGCCAAGTACCCGGTGCCAATGCGATTTGTCTATCGGAACTGTCGTACATCATCGACCCGATTATCGAGCGGGAAAAGGCAATTCTTGACGATGTGCGCGGGATGTTTAAAACGGTGGGGTTTGAGGCAAAGGCTTAGGCATTAAACGGTGGGCACGGGTGCCGTGCCCACCCTACGCTTTTGCCTCCCAAATCCAACCCTTCGGCGGCGGTACCGGGTGTTTCAGGTCTTTACGCGGCGTGATCTGTATCACCGTCACCGGGGTGCAAGCTGCCAGCAACAGCGCCAAGCAAAAGGCAGTTACTTTTGCCATTGTCTAGCCAGCAGGCCCGGCAACTCCGCCAAGCCCAGCGCAATAATCAACAGAATCACCCCTACCAGCACCGCATAGCGAATAATCACATTCATCATGCCGGCTTCTCGTCTTTAATCCGCACGGTGCAGGTCATCTTGTTGCGGTTTTCAATCGCGCCGAACAAGGACCAGCCGATAAACAGGTTGAGGTAACGCACGGTCGGCAGCCAGCACAGGCGGCCATTGTCAAAGATCTTCGCGTCCGGGAATGGGATATAGGCTCTTATCATCCAATGCCCGTCAGGCCTGACCCATACGCTATGCTTGTTTTGCTTTAGATAGTGCCAGATAACAAAGTCCCGGTCGTTGGCAATGCCCAGCAGCCAGTAGTTAACCCAGTTGCCGCCGTTTCGAAACAGCCACAGCATGCAGTTCCAAAAACTAAGCGGATCGCTGCCCGGTTTGATGTGTTCCAGCTGCCAGCCGCTGTCGCCGGATAGCGGGTTGTCGATGGTCATCAGCCATTTAAAGGGATTTTTAAGTTGCAGTTTGTTATCGGTCCGGAACCAGCGCACGGCGATAGGCGCGCAAATGTAGCGGGCCGGTACCAACAGAATATGCACCGGCAAAAACAGCAGCCATTTGCCGATACACACTAACAATTTAGCTTTGTGGCGGATGGCGGTTAACGGGTCTTGGTAGCGTTGCCAAAGCTGGATGGCTTTGTTGATCAACAACAGCAGCGCGCCGGATAGGTTGAGCATAAATTCGACGATGATTTTCATAAGTATCCTAGTTGCGGGTGTAAAAATCGATTGATGGCTGGTTCCCAGCCGAGTAGCGCGGTTTGCATGAGCAGATAAAAGTAGAGATAGGCCAGGGCGATTGCCGCACAAAACCCGATAAAGCCCAGGGCGTGCAAAATGGGTTTGCGTTTCATAACACCAGCTCCCAGGTGTTTTCCAGGTCGTCGGTCTCGATGATTTTCCAGGCCTTTGGCGCGCGATGGCCTTTGGCCCGCTTCATGCGAATGCGTTGGGCGCCGTAGGGGATTAGTTGCTCGATGGCCGCTTTCAGGCGCTTGCCGCCTTCATTCCCCAGCGCCGCTTCCAGCAGGGCGGTTTTATCGTCCAGCCATTTGACCGAAACAACGCCGTCGAAGTCGTCGCGGTTTGCATAGCTTTTGCCTTCCGGATAAAAGCGGATAGTGCCGGTGCCGTGGCTGTAATGCGCGCTCATGCTGCCGCCTTTTTCCAGTCCGGATCGCGGAATTGCACGGCCTGGATGCCCAGCATTTCGTTAAGCGCCAGAAACACTTGCTGCATGGCGGTAATTTCCAGTTCGTGATAAACCTCCATGCTTTTCTGCAAGTCACCAAAGCCGCCGATGTTGGCCGGCATGATGGCCACCAATCCAGGGTAGACACGGTGCATGCTGAGCATTTCCATTTCGGTGACTTCTTTCATGGCCTGAAATTCGTCTTTGCTGCCGATGTTGCCGACCGGGATGATTTTCACCGGCTCTTTGTTGTTCGAGCGGGCGATGTTGAGGTACAGGCTGCGGAAGTTGCCGGGGCCTTTTGAATTGGACACTTGCTTCTCGAGAGCTTTGGCGGTTTCGTCGTCAAAATTGGCGTCTGTGGTCACCAGGATGTAACCCATATGCGCGCCGTTGATGTAGAACTTGCGGCGGAATAGCGTCGCGTCTTCGCTAAGCAGTACCGATTGCACGCCGCCCAGGTATTGCGGTAAACCGAAGATGCCCTGCTTCACCTCCGGCTCTTTCAGGTGCAACACTTCGCCGGGTTTAAACTCGATAAAGGCCTTTTGCGCGTAGTCGGTAGCCGTGGAGTCTTTCAGTTTGACGAACACATCGGGCCGTTTGGTGGGCCGCATGCTGATCGCCGGCAACCAACCAATTCGCACCACTCGCCCAAAGCGATTAAAGAACAGTTGCGGGTAAGCGTTGCCGAATACCGCGTAATCCAGGGCCAAGCGGCGCAAGGTCACAGTGTCCAGCAAGTTGGAGCGGACAAACCACTTGGCAATCATATTGGCTTTAAAGTGCAGAATCGGACCGTGGTAGGCGTTGGCATTCATCAAGCTGGCCAGTCCGGATAGATCCACGGGCGGCCGGTAATAGTCGCCGCTGCCATCCATGACAACGCCCAGGTAGTCGGTCAAGCGGTTATTCAGTACCGACTCGGGTTCGCCAAAGGAAAAGGCCATGGTTTTACCGGTTGCCGGCGGCGCGGTATTAAAAAAAGTCTTCAATTTCTCGATCATGGCGTCCTCAGTTGCTAAAGGTCGCGGTGGATTTCCGCGCGTTGTTGTCTATGGGTTCGTATTGCAAAGCGTGCATAATCGACCAAGCCACGTCGGCGTGGCCGGCTTCGGTGCTGCGGTTGCTGGCATAGGTAATCTGGCCGCTGCCGGTGGTGGTTTTGCTGATCATCAAAAAGGCCCGGGTTATTTCGTGGTCGCCGGCTTTGTATTTCAGGCGGTTGTTTTCGATCACGTCCAAGGCCTTCACCACCAGCTTGGTTTTCATCTCCATGCTGTAGTGGATGGGCGTGACTGCCGGGTACCAGACCTGCACCAGCTCGAACACGCCATGCCCAATGCCGGTGGTATCGATGCCGATGAATTGCACGTTGTGCGTGTCGCGCACGTCCTTGATGCGGTTAGATTGGTATTGAAAGTTTTGCCCGTGGTAGCTGTCGGTGCGCAGCACGCGCCAGGCTTCGCCGGGTATCAACGGGATGGCCAGCGCCGCCAAACTGGCGTTGTCTCGGGTGCGGCTGGGGTCGTAACCCAAGGCCACAGGCTTGTTGGCAAACGGCCGCGCGGCTTCCGGTTTGTAGTCCGGCCATTGGTCCACGTCGACGGTACATTCCAGCAACTTGGACAGCTTGAAAATGCTTTGGCTGTCGTCGATGAACTTGCACATATACAAGTTGGCGAAATCGTCTTCGCTGAATTCGTCTTTCAGCTGCTCAATATCAAACAGGTCGCAGCCTTGCGCCTCGGCGTCTTCCACCGTCACCATGTTCCGCCATTTCTTGTCTGGGCCGTAAGCACCGTCTTTCAGGCCTTTGTGGCTGATGTCGAACTCGGCTTTGTTGTTGTCGGCGCGGCGTTGGTTGTACATCTCGCCGGACCATTCCGCGTAAGCCTCGTGGCTGATCGCTGACGGCGTGCTGAACTTGGTAATCCGCCACTTTTTGTGCGAGGCCATGCCGCTGGACACTTTGTTTAGCTTTTTGTAATTGGGTATCCAGAACACTTCATCGATATACAGATGGCCGTGGTAGGACTGGGCGGTGTTGCTGTTGGTGGACAAAAAGCGCAGCTCGGCGCCGTTGGATAGGATGATGACGCCCTGCCCTTTCAACTCGACGTCGAAGCAATTTTTGGCATAGGCGATGATGTAGGCTTTGAAAACCTCAGCTTGATCGCGGCTTGCGGATAAGAAAATACAATTTTCAGCAGTCCGAATAGATCTATCGAGCGCCTCGAAAGCGAAATACGCCGTCGCGCCTATCTGCCGGCTTTTCAGGATTAATCGAATACGATCATTGCGGTGTTCGTACCAGAGCTCTTGATAATCGAATACGCCTCGCCAAACCTCTTCGCCTTTTTCGTTTGTATCTTTGAAGAGATGATTGCGCCTGGCATCGTCCAACATTTCCGGCGTGATGCCGGATATATCGTTTTTCGGGGCTTTTTTCTTCCGCTTCTCAGTTTTTTCTTCATTGTTGTGTCTGGCGGCGCGTGTTCCAGACACGCCGCCGCACTCCCCCCGTCCCTGGGGGTCGAAAAATACCGCCTCACCAGGAACGCCGACATTAAACGATCTGCCACTGGCCAGGGCGTTTGCTTGGGCTTCTATCAACTTGGCCTTAGCCAGCTCTATTTTGAGATTTCCGAAGTTTTTGGTTAGCGCGGTAAATTCGGCCAGTTCTTCAGCGGTTTTTTGCTCGCGTTCGGCCAGGATATTGATACGGCGGGCGATGGCGGTCTCGATGGTATCCGGCGGGCAAAACGTATCCCAGGCGTTGTCGTCGCGCCAGTTGTAGAGCGTGCGGGCATTAACCCCCGTTTCTCGCTCAATTTCTAAAATGGTGTAGCCGCGAACGTACAGCTGTTTAGCTGTTTGCTGCATTTCCGGCGAGTAGCGTCTTGTCATCAGTGGGCCGATAATGGATTTACACTCATTATCAGGTGTTTTTTCAGCCCAAACCCCTTCGCAGTTTTCTAAAAATTCCTATATCAATCAATTAGGTAAAGCCAGGATTACCGCCGGTTGTTTCGTTATGGAAATTCGTTAATCTGTCGCAAAGTTCACCTATTTTTGAGTGCGAAAGATGACAGGCAGAGTGTTAACAACCGATTACAAGCGCATAGGAGTTTCTGGGCCAACGTCAGACGGTCGAGTGATTGATCCAGTATGGATCGATGAAATGGCCGAAACCTACGATCCTGAAAAAACCTTCAAAGCGTTGATTTGGCCTGATCACATGCGCTACATGAATTATGGTTCTGTTGAATCATTGAAAGCCACTACCGGCGTCGATGGGCGGCGCGAATTATGGGCTGTGTTATCGCCTAATACCTCTTATCAACTCGACAACAAATACGACAGACGGCTGTTTACCAGCATGGAGATCACGTTTGATTTTGCCAAGTCAGGCAAAGCTTATCTGACCGGTCTTGGCGCGACGGATGAACCTGCCAGCCTTGGTACCAGTGAGATCAAGTTTAATAAACATGCCCAAGCCGCTGGAATGATCCTATCTGGATTCATTGAATCGGAAACCAAAACATTCACTGATCAAGCGCCGGCTTCGCTGCTCGATCAAATCAAAGCCCTTTTCACGAACCAAAAACCCGAGGATGCAGACATGGCAGACAAAGCCGCATTGGAAAAATTAAGCACGGACGTAGCGGCCTTGGCAGCAAAGTTTGCCAAATTGGAAACCGCCGACAAACAACCTGACCCCAAACCCGACGACCTGGCCGCGCAATTTGCCGCGCTGCAAAAAAGCCACGAAGAGCTGCAAGCCAAGTTCAACGCCTTGCAAGCGGCCGGCAATCAATCAGCGGAAAAAACTGAACTGGATGAGCTGAAAGCAGAGTTTGCCAAGCTGCAAACCACGCTGAATGACGCGTTGAAGGAACAGCCAGGCACCGAAGGCGGCGAGCATTTCGGCGCAAACGGCGACGCTAACAGCCAATACATCTAACGGAAATTTTTAATAAGGAACGATCATGAGCCAGCCACTATCAACACTGGGCAAACAACGCTTAAATGCCTTGTTTGCCGCCACCGCCGCCGCTTTTGGCGTAAGTGCATCTGACCCACGTTTAGGCCAGCATTTCAATCCGACATCCGAGCAAGCCGTTCAGTTTTTCCAAAACCTGAAACGTAACGTGCTGGCCGATTCGTTGTATGCCGCCACTGTGCCGCTGCAACAATCTTTACAGCCAAAAGCCATACAGCTGGCTAACCCTTTCTTTTCCAGCTTGCCGATGATTCCGGTCAGTGACACAACCGGGCAAAAGGTCATTTTGGGTTTAACAGGTCGCGTGGCCAGCCGTACGAATACCAGCTCAGGCGAGCGGGTACCGAAACGGTTGAATCAACAAGACAACCAAGACTGGGCCGTCAAACAAACCAACTTTGACGTGGCGCTGTCGTATGCCGACATAGACGCCTGGGCAAAATTCCAAAACTTTGAAGCCTTGTACATGCAAATCGTTCGTGAGGCGATTGTGAATGACATGCTGGTGACTGGCTGGTACGGCACATCGGCCGCAGCGGGTACCAACATCGGCACCAACCCCAACCTGCAAGATTTAAACATCGGCTGGCTGGAAAAAATCCGCACGTTCAACAGCACTTCGCAACATGTGGGATCTGGCGTGTCGATTGGCGCGACTGGTACCTACAAAAACTTGAGTGAAGCGATTCACGACATTAAACAAGTCGTATCGGCGGCATTTAGAAACCGGGGCGACTTGGTAGCTTTGGTGGGTGATAACCTGCTGGTTAATGCCATGGATAAGTTTTATGAAACCCACGGCAATACACCCAGTGAGAAAGTGCTGATCAATGGCGTGGTAACGAACGATTTTGGCGGCCTGCCAACCTTCAGCCCACCGTTTTTCCCGAACAGCACCATCGTCATCACCCCGCTGAGCAACTTGGCCGTTTATTACCAAGACAGCAGCATTCGCCGCACCCAACAAGATTGGCCGGCGAAAGACGAGGTGCGCGAGTTTAACTCCATGAACCTGGCCTATGTGGTGCAAGAAGAGTTTGCCACCGCCATGGTTGAAGGCATCACCCTGGTTTAATCATGAGCAAAATAGCCGCAATCAAACAACAGCAACTTGAGGCCGCCGCGCGCGGCCTTAAGCCTGCGGTTGCCGAACCAAGCCCCGATCCGGTTAGAAAGCTGCAAGCGGTCAAAGCGGTTGAGCCCCCATACCAGCCAAGAGAACCCGAGTCGGCGCCGGGTGAGGTAGTTCATGGCGATCTGGCTCACTACCAGGCCGCCATGGATGCCGACATTGCCAATCTGTCGCCTATCAAGGATCTGGCGGAAAAAGCCGTTGCCAAACAACGCATGATCGAAACCTACTGGGGTTTTGTGAAAGCCTACATGGACAACGGCGATAACTACCCGAACAGCGTAGCGGTGCGGGTGATGGTCTGGCTATTCGATACGTTAGACATAGAGCGCGGTTTGGAGCTGGCGTTTCACCTGATCAAACAAGGCGTGCATGTGTCGCCGCCTAAGTTCGACAGAGACATCCCGACCTTTGTGTGTGATGCCGTCTACGACTGGGCCGCGGCCTTGTTAAAAACCGAACCGCCACAATCGGCCAGCCCGTATCTGGACGCCTTGGTGGCCACCATCGACAACGATGCCTGGTCCTTAGCGCCGCCGGTGCAAAGCAAGATGTACGTCATCTTAGCTAAGCACAAAAAGCGCAGCGAGGAATGGCAGACCGTGTTGGCCCTATGCGAGAAAGCCGAAGCGGTTAATCCGGAAGGCGCCGGCGTGAAAGGTTTAAAGACCACCGCGCAAGCAAAATTGAAAGCGGTCGATAAGGCCGAATAACTTGAGAGCAAACATGGCAAAAATGAGAGCAAAACTGCAGGTTGGATTCGTTCAAGAGCATTTCGCTTACGACGACAAAACAAAAAAAGTTCAGGAAACCTTGTCGATGTACGCTGTTGCCGCATCCAAATATCCGGAAGATGGCAGCGACGAAGACAACACGTACGCTAAGTTTTCGCCCGGTGCGCAGTTGAATATCAACATTGCCAACCCTGAACTGTTTGGACAATTCAAAACTGGCGACAAATATTACGTTGATTTTACGCTAGCGGAATAACGACTCCTCAAGCCCTGGCTGGCTGTCATCGCTCGATACTCACGCTCTGATGATGTTATCGACAGGTGGTTAGTCCAGGCACTAATTTTAACGGGATGCACCCATGAGTTTGACCGGTAAACCCTCATTGACCACCGCAGCGCCGTTTACCAACGACGGCTTTTGGGCGGATCTGTCGCTGGGGGATTTGATGACCAAGTACCGGTTGCCTGGGGAGTATGCTGACGACACGATCAAATGGGGACTGACGCTGGCCGTGGTCAACGTCAATCTGGACTTGGAAGCGGTAAAGCTGGCGATTATCGGCCTGGGCTATGTCACGCTGGACGCGTATATCGCCGCCCATCCGCGCCCGCTGAACGGATCCGATCAAACCTTGGTGCAGTACACCCATGCCGTGTACAGCTTTGCCAAAGCGCAGCTATTACCGCAATTCAACAGCATGAACCGCCGGGAAATCGCGGAAAACGCCGCGAAAGAAGCCCCGGAAACCGAACAATACTGGCTGGATGAATCCGCCAAAGCCGTGCAGCAACTATTTGCCCTGTTCCTGCCGACCGAAATTAAAACTGCCAATCATGGCGCGCATGTTGCGCTGATTTAAGGATAATATTTATGGCTGACATTAATTTACGCCCAATAAGCACAACGCCACAGCCTGACGATTATGTCGCTGTGCAAAATGCATATGATGGATTAGGCGATGAGCAACGGATAGCCGGCGCATTGGTCGGTCATTATCAGTCTGCACAAGATTTGCCATCCCCGACAAAGGGCAGAATGCTATGCACCGTTAACGGCGCACCGGCTATATCTGATGGATCGGAATGGATCATAGATGCGCCTCTGGTCAAAAACGAAAGTAAGTTATATGCCGCATTAACAGAATACGGTGCGGCCAGGATAGGGCATGATGCTGATTTTGTGTTGGACGATTTTGAAATGCCAGCTGATACTAAGATAACAGGCTCAGGGACAATACGATGGGATGGGAATAATACCATTTCAAACTGCATCAAGCTAAACTCGCGGTGTGGTATCCAAGGCGTTAAGTTTGCTAGTAATATCAATGACTCTAAAGTTAAAACAGTTCTATACGCAAAAGCTAACGCAACAGAGGCTGAGTTTGACAGGTTGCGATTCGACGGATTGTTAAGCGGCAACGCGCTTTCTTACGAAAAATTTATTTATTTTGAACAGGGATGCACTGGCGCAAAAGTCACAAACAACAGGATGAAAAACGGTGGCGAGGCAATTATGGGCCTCAATACACAGAAATCAGAGTTTCGTGGCAATGTCATCTTGTCGCCGGCTGGAGCTGGTTTCCGGTTCTATGGTGGCAAGTTCAACACGGTGGCGTCAAATAAGGTATACGGCAGCAACATCCACGGCACTACGTACACTGGCAGAACAGTGGCAAATCGCTCCACTATTTGCGGGATCAATTTCCTGACATTTGGTTTTATTGGTCAAAACCGCGGTATCGTTGGCAATATCATCACCGATAATGAGTTGTATGGCATCAGCGAGGAATCAATCGGACTCGATACGCACGGCAACGAATCAGCTGATGCCGCCGAAAACCCCTATGTACCTATTGGGACCTTGCAATCTGTGTCGCTAGGCACAAATCAGCAAACAATTACGATCCAAGAGCCGACCTTAAAAGGCGGAGTTGCCGCCGATTCTACTTGGGCATTGCAGTGCTATGTCATCATGCTGACCGGCGCAGCTGCAGGATTCATCGCTCCAGTAATATCGTCCACTGCGTCGGCATCTGCAAACACGGCAACCATTACTATCCCGCGCAATATGGGTGATTTAGTAGCTGCGACCGGAGATAAGATGCTGATTACGTATGGCATTATGGACAACGTAATCGGTGACAACATTATCAGAAACGGCTGCGTTGGTATTTCTCTTTGGGGTTCGTGCTGGGGCAACAATGTTGACAATAACAATGTCTTATGTCTTGAAACTGGTCTGCAAATAGCGTCAGTGCTAGGCGGTTCAGTGGTCAATGGTGCCGATTCCAGTGGAAATCCTCTTTCCCCAACCCTGGGTTATTCCGGCCTTAATAACGTACGGGGTAATAATGTCCGCATGCAGTACGAGGGCCAGCCTACTGCGAATACACGTGGGAACACCCCGTTAGCTCTTGGAACGTGGGCATACGGCGCTCCTGATACATCATTGCCGTCAAACCTTGGCACGAATATTGAGGGCAACACGTTCATTTCTGCAAAAAATGCTAAAGTTGGCGGCTCTCACGGATCGGTTGACGCTGGCAATAAAACGGCTGTTGGCTGCCGGTTTGACGGGAATACCATAGTCGGCGGCGGTAAGTTCGCGATGAATAAGACGGACTCGATGAAAATCGGTAAAAACTTTTTGGTGGCAAGCCGCGAGGATTACAACGTCGCTACCTCAGCAAATAACACGAATATTATTGATGCCGGTTAAAAAATAATTATGGACAAAGACCCCCTCAGCTACTCGCTAGTGACCTACGCCTGGGTATTCGTGCTGTCGATGCTCGGCGGCATAGTAAGCTTTAACACTAAGCTACGCAATGGCACCGCCAGGCCGTTCAACATCATGGAATTGCTGGGCGAGATATTGACCAGCGCTTTTGTCGGCGTGCTGACCTTTTACCTGTGCGAGGCTACCGGCGTGCCGCAATTGGTCAGCGCGGCTTTGGTGGGCATCTCTGGGCACATGGGCAGCCGGGCAATTTTTCGGCTGGAGCTGTGGGCTCAGCGCCGCTTGCTGGGTGACGATCAGCCGGTGGATAAACAGCCATGAAGCAGCTGCAAGCCATCACCGCCTTTTTGGTCAACCTGAATCTGGTGGCCGCCGAGAACATAGACGCCTGGGTGGAAAACCCGCAGATCATCCCGGCCGGCACCGACAAGGGCGCGAAAAGCATTGTGTTGTTTCGGCAGAAATACGACGCGATGATCGTCATCGAGCGGTTTCCGCACAAGGTACACCCGGCCGAACTGCTATTCGGGCAGGTGTGTGCCTGGCTGATGGAAAACGACGGCGAACGCGGCGACGGCAGCGAGGCAACGATCACAACCGAAGTGGAGATCCTGGACGACAGCACCGCCGACGTGATTATCACCATCGACTTTATCGAAGACGTGACCGCCTACGAAGACGCAACCGGGCCGATTGCCTTGGCCGGCAAACATTACCGGCTGGACGCGCAGGACATTATGTATGCGGAAACGGGTTATGTGACGGCTGACGCGGTGCTATGACCCCGATTGTTGTCGATGTTGTCGGCAAGCTGAAGCTGGATCAACAGCTGGCCTTGTTAAAGATGCCGCTGGCCAAGCGGGCCAGGTTGTTGAAGAAAGTCAGCAACAAAGTAATCCGCGATAGCCGGAAACGGGTGCAAACCCAAACCGATTTACAGGGCATGCCCTACAAGAAGCGCTGGAAGCAACGCAAAGACCGCCGGAAGATGCTCAGCCGCTTGATGCGGCAAGCGGCGGTACTGAGTAACGACGGCTCGACAGCCCGCATAGGCTTTAAAGGCCGCGCCGGCTGGATTGCCGCCAGGCAACAGTTTGGAGCCAGCGAGACGGTAACGGCCAAGGCCGGCGGTGATGGCACCAAACGCACAGCGAAGAATGGACCGGCGACGAAACGCCAGGCGGCCACGTTGAAAGCGCTGGGTTTTAAGATCAGCACCGGCAAACGCAAACGCGCTGTCAGCATGGCCTGGATCCAGCAGAACATGACGATAGCCAGGGCCGGGGCGATTATCCGCAGCATGCGCTTAAAGCGCGGCATCCGGCCCAATACCAGCTGGAACACCGTATTACCGGCCCGCTCGTTTTTAGGGGCCACCGATCAAGAAGTGATGCAGTACATACAAGACATTTTCGACGATATAAACCAGGAGATCAGCCGTGTTAGGTAAAGTCACAGTCAACGCACTCAATTTGCAACAGGGCGAATTTCCCACCGTTGAGAAATTTTTTCTGTTTATCGGCGTCGGCCCCACCAATCGGGACACGGTGCTGTTTTTAAACACCGACAGCAATCTGGATACCGAGCTGGGCAGCGCGGCATCGGAGATAAAAACCCAGATCAGCGCGGCGCGATCCAATGCCGGGCAAAACTGGGCCTGTGCGGCCATACCGGTGGCGGATGGCACGGCCTGGGCGGCTGCGGTGGATTTAGCCATGGCGCAAGACGTGCGCGTGGAAGCGATTGTGGTCTGTACTCCGGTCACCGCAGCGGCGCAATTAACCGCGATGAATACCAAGGCGGAGGACATTAACACCACCTATGGCCGTCGGGTTTTTTTCATCGCGCAATCGATTGCTATCGACCCCACACCCAGCACCGGCAAAACCTGGGCGCAATTTATTACCGAACGCACCGCGCTGACCAGCGGCTTAAGTGCCTACCGCGTCAGCGTAGTGGCGCAAATCTACGCTAACAGTATCGGCATATATGCCGGCCGATTGTGTAATTACGGCACGACGGTGGCCGACACGCCGATGCGTGTGGAAACCGGTCCGCTGGTGGGCGTGGATCAAACCGGTTTGCCGGCGGATAAAGACGGCGTGAAATACAACAACGCCCATGCCAAGGCGCTGAACGATCAACGCTTTGCGGTACCGCAATTGTATGCGGATTATCCCGGAGTGTTCTGGTCGGACGGCCAAACCCTGGACGCGCCGGCGGGCGATTATCAAGTCATCGAAAATTTGCGGGTGGTGGACAAAGCCGCGCGCGCGGTGCGCTTGGTGCTGATTGGCTTGCTAGGCAATCGCCGTTTCAATTCCGAGCCTATCGGCGAGGCCTGGGCGATTAACAAGTTGATGCGGCCATTGCGGGAAATGAGCCGGTCTTATGCCTTTCAGGGCATTCCCTTTCCGGCTGAGTTAAAGCCGCCACAGGATGGCGATGTCGCCATCAACTGGATTACCCGCACCCAAGTAGAAATTTTTATGAAGGCGCGGCCTTTCGAAATTCCGAAAGACATTACCGCCAACATCGTGTTGGATTTGTCCGCACCCGTGGCTTAACCCGCGCGGCATTATTGGAGATTAGGCAATGAGTAATAAAAGACTTTCCGCGCAAAACTTCGACATTATGGTCGGTGATTTGTTAGTGCATGTGGAAACCATGAGCGCACAGATTACCGACAACCGGCAACCGACATTTATCCGCGGCGTGCCGGATGGCTATGTTGACGGCGATGTGGCGTGTGCCGGCGACATCGAGCTGGACAGCAAAAACTTTAACCTGTTCACCGATGTGGCGCGCAGCAACGGCAGCTGGCGGGCGATGCCGACCTTCGACATTATCTACAGCGGCGTGACCATCTCGGATAAGCAAAAAATCGAGATGTTCGGTTGTTTGATCAATATCACCGACTTGCTGAACAACGATGCCAAGGGCGGCGAGAAATCCAAACACAAACTCAGCTTTGCAGTGACTAGCCCTGATTTTGTGCGCCTGAACGGCGTGCCGTATCTGGACGCGGACGATACCCGCGCCTTGTTGGCTTAAGACCATGACGTTGTTGTTATTGCTGTTGGCGGCGCTGTTTGGTTTGTTTTGCCATTGGCTAAAAAAGTGGGCGCGCGGCCAAACCAAAGCCGAGTTTAAAGCCTACATGCTCAGCCACCGCAAACACTCGATTGCCTCCGTTTGCACCACGCTTGGCGCGGTGGCGACGCTGTATACCGTGGGCGATGTGGTGCTGAGCAGCCAAACCCTGGCGTTGGCGTTTCTGTCCGGCTTTACGCTTGATAGTGTCGTGAACAAAACCCCTGAAAACATTTAAGAGGATCCTATGAGCCTAATTACCGTAAGCGTTGGCGATACCGACTTGGTGTTTAACGCGGATCACGACGATTTGAATCAGTTGATCAACACGCAAATGCCGAACGACAAAATCGGCCCGACGTATAACTTTTTGGTGCGTACAGTCGCGCCGGAAAGCAAAGAGGACTTTAAGCGCTTGATCCTCACGGAATACAACAAACCCAAGGGCGTGTTGGTGATGCAGATCGGCGGCATTGTCACCGGCGAACTGGGCGGCGGGGTGGAAATCGTTTTAAAAAAGCCGAAAGCGTAGCGGCGGCGCTGGAAGACAACGGCTTTGCCCAATTGCAGTGGCTAAGCCGGCACTGGCTACCGAATATGCCGGTGGATGAAAACAGCATGGGCGCGGCGTTGTGGCTGGAAAAGCGCTACTGGGAACAAATGAGAAACAGCGTGGCGGCGGGGATTGCGCAGGCATTTGAATAAGGCATAAACATGAGCCAGGCACTACATAATTTAACCTTCATGGTCTCGCTGCTGGACAAGGTCTCCGGACCGGCCGGCGCGATGATGAAAACCATGGATAACGTCACTACCCGTATCCAAGCCGGTTATCGCAAGATCGGCTATGGAATCGCCGGCGTGGTGGGTACCGGTTATGCCCTGGACAACATACTGGCGCCGACCAAGGAAATGCAGGCGGCGCTGGGACAGGTAAAAAGTTTGGATGTCACGGACGACGTCCTCTCCCAATTGACGAAAACCGCGCTGAAGTTCAGCACGCAATACGGCGAATCGGCGGCGGATTTTGTGAAGTCGTCTTACGAGATTAAAGGCGCGATCGACACATTATCCGGTGACGATCTGCCTAAGTTTACCTATGCCGCCGGCGTATTGGCGAAAGGCACTAAAGCCAACGTCGGCGAGATCACCAACTACTTCGGCACCATGTACGGCATTTTTAAGGACACCGCCGAAACCATGGGCAAAGCCCAATGGATTGAGCAGTTGACCGGCCAAACCGCGTTGGCGGTGAAGATATTCAAGACCGACGGTGCCGGCATTTCTCAAGCCTTTACCACTTTGGGCGCGGAAGCCACGGCGGCGAATGTACCAATTGCCGAGCAGTTTGGCGTATTGGGCCGTTTGCTGGCGACGATGCCAGGCGGCGAGGCCGGCACCAAGTACCGGGCTTTTCTGCACGGCGTGGGCAATGCCCAGGACAAGCTGGGATTGAAGTTTACCGACTCGTTCGGGCATATGTTGCCGATGGTCGATATTCTGAACAAGATCAAAGGCAAGTTTGGCGACCTGGGCAAGGTGGAAACCGCCGATTTAATCAAAAAAGCCTTTGGCAGCGATGAGGCTGTCGCCTTAGTAAAACTGCTGGCTATCGACATTGGCGGCCTGAACGACAACATCAAACAAATAGGCAACCAGACCGGCATGCAAAACGCCATCGAAATGGCGCAAACTATGACCATGGGCTGGGACCGGGCCACCCAAGGCGTTAACGCCTTGAAAATTGCGCTGGGCCTACAATTGATGCCTACCATCAATGTGTTTTTCGACAAGATCAACGGCGGCATTCAAACGCTGTTGCGTTGGAGCGAGTTGTTTCCAGAATTAACCCGCTGGGTGAGCCTGGGCGCGCTGGGCATTTTTGGTTTGATTGCCGGCGTGTCGCTGTTGTCGATCGTGATGGGTGTAGCTACGGTAGCCGGCGGCGGCTTTGCGGTGATTATGGCGGTGTTATCCAGCCCGATTACCGGCATTGCCCTGGCCATTGCTGCCGTGGGCTATCAGTTGTATCGATTCATCAACTATAGCCGTGATCTGGTCGGTGAATATCAGGTATTCGAAAGCATCTTTTCCGGTTGGGAAACCGTGCAAAGCTGGGTAACCGGCGTGATCGAGTATGTGATGAACAAGTTCGAGGGCTTAAAGGCTTGGTTTAAGAATTTCAACCTGTGGGAATTCTTGTTGTCCGGCGTGGATGCGCTGATCGGCAAAATCAACATGATCCCCGGCATTAACATCGACCTGGGCGGCGCGCCGAAACCGATAGCCGCGCCGGCCGGTTTGAATGGCGGTGGCAGCAAAGGCGGGCTAATGAACAAGTTCAGCACGATGAACAACAACCAAAACCAATCGCGCAGCATCGGCACGGTGCAAATCAACAATTACGAGTCTAAACGTAGCCTGTCGCAATTGGTTGACGACGTGATGATGGCGGGTGGTTGATGGCCGAGCTGTTTGTCGATCTGCTGATTACCAACAACGATTTGACCTTGGACAGCGGCGGCGAACCGTTGCTGTTGAACAACCGCGACAGCATTGCCCAGGACATTAAGCATTTGATTCGGGAATCCGGGTTGATGGTGGTCATCATCGGCATGCGCGACCCGATTCAAGTGAAGATCCGCTTACAGCAATTGGTGCTGTTGATCGAGGACGACGAGCGATTGATTCCCGGCACCGTCGCTATTACCCAAGCCGACACCGAACTGTTTTACGTGACCGCCGACACCGTCGATTTCGGCCCTATCGATCTTTACATTGCGATTTGATATGGACTTTACCCAGATTTTAAAAGACAACGGCATCCCCACCACGCAAGCGGAACTAGAAAGCCGTTGGCGGGATATTGTCGCCAGCGCCGGTACCGCGATCAGTAACGACAGCATCATGTCGCCGTTTTGGCGGTTTGTGACGGCGGCGGTGACGAATCCGGTGCTGTGGCTGGTCAACTTTATTGCTGTGACGGTGATGCCGAACGCTTACGTTAAGTATGCGGTCGGCGAGTTTTTGGAGCTATTAGCCGACGCAGTAAATCTATTCCGCAAACAACCGACTAAGACCAAAGGCGCCGTCACCTTTGTCCGGGTAGATACTGGTTTGGCGATTACCGTGCCGATTAATACCGTGGTGCAAACCGCCACAATAAACGGCAAGGTCTATCAGGTAAAAACCACGGAAGCCAAAAGCTTTGTCGGTACCAACACCACCTTGGCCGTGCCGGTGGAAGCAGTAGAAACCGGATCGGCTTATAACCTGGCGGCCAATTATTACAACGTGTTGCCGGTACCGATTATCGGCATAACAGCAGTAGCGAATGGCGTGGACTGGATTAGTTCGCCGGGTACCGACGTGGAAACGGACGACGCTTTACGGGCGCGCATCCGCAACCAGTTCGGCACGGCGTCTAGTTATCACACGGATAGCGTGTACCGGTCATTGATTGCGCAGTTTCCTGGCGTGGCGATCGATGCGATTTGGTTTGAGCATAACGCCCCGCGCGGACCCGGCACCGCGAACGCTTACGTGTTGTTCGACTTTTCCGCGCCGGTTTCCACGTATCTGTTGGCGATCAACCAATACATCACCGACCAGGGCAACCATGGCCACGGCGATGATTTGATTGTGTACCAGATGCCCGAGCAGACCCGCACCTTGACGGCCACGGTCTGGGTGGAAAAGTTTTTGACCACCGAACAACAGGCGCAGATAGACGCCGATGTGACGGTATTTATCAACGCCGCCTTTCGGGAAAACCAAGCCTATAAACCCACGCTGACGTATCCGTATAGCCGGTTTTCGTTTTCCAAGCTGTCAGAAGATATCCACGCACAATTTCCGGCGGTGCATAGCGTGTCGTTTAGTTTGACAGACATCGTCACGACCAAATGGATACCGCGGCTGACCTCGTTAACCGTGACTGTGCAGGAGACCGAGTAATGATCGAGATTAAATTACCGTTTTGGATGGACGGCGAGCAGCTGGGCAAGCTGCGCGCGGCGGTGGCGGCTTGGTGGGATGTGGTGGAGACCTGGATCAAGTGGCCGGTGACGCAAATGGACGCCCTCACCTGCTCGATTGGCGTGTTGAATCTGCTGGCGTTTCAACGCGATGTCGCCCGGTTTACCGGCGAGCCGCTGGAGCTGTTCAGAAAGCGGGTGAAGTTTGCCTATATCAATGCCGAAGACGCCGGCAGTAAAGCCGGGTTTATCCGGATTTTCGAGCGGCTGGGGATTGGCTATGTGGAGATTACCGAACGCTTTGATAGCGTGGATTGGGATGTGATCGGCCTTGGGTTGTCTGACTCGCAGATTTCCGGAAATACCGAGCTGCTGAACCAGATCATTTACGCCTACGGCCGCACCTGCCGGCGTTACGAATTTTTAACCATTACGCCTTTGACGGTGACATCGCCGGCTTGGGCGGTCGGTCACGCTTACGGCTACGACGTAGCAAGGATATAACATGGCATTTATCACGATTGCCGGTGAAAACAAGATTGCCTTCCAGCAAGGCAACAGCCTGCTGTTGAACATCACGCATTTTGTGTTAGCCAATATTGCCGGCTTGGGCGCCGAGCCGGCTAACCGGATCGAGGGCTTGCCCGCTTCCGGCGATATTGTGCATACCCAGGCCGTGACCCGCAAAGGGTACGTCAACGCTAATCAGGTAGTTTACAGCCTGGCCATGGACAGCACCATCGGCGATTTCGATTTTAATTGGGTGGGGATTAAAGACGCCGACAACGTGCTGATCGCTTGTTCGCATATTCCCACGCAACAAAAACGCGCCACCGCCGGCGCAGTGCCCGGCAACAACGTGACGCGCAACTTTCTGTTGGCGTTTTCCGGGATTGCCGCGACCACGGCCATTGCGGTACCAGCGGAGACCTGGCAAATCGATTTTACCACCCGGCTTTTGCAGATAGACGAGCGCGAGCGCTTGAGCAATTTTGATATTTACGGCCAGGCGGCGTTTTTTGCCGACGGTTTTAAGGTGTCGTTGCAATCCGGATCGACTTATCAAATGGCGGCCGGGATTGGCTATGTGGGCGGCATCCGGTGCGAGCAATTGTCCGTGGCGACGATTAACGTCACCGGCTTGCCGAAGTCGATCTGGATGGATGCCAGTTTGCAGGGTGACATTAACGGCGTGTCGGCGGTGTTTAGTTTTTCGGCGACGGCGGCAACGTTGACCAATTACACCGACGGCAGCGGGTTTAAGCACTATGTGACGAAGATTGCCGATATTTCGGCAGGCGGAGTAATTACCGATACGCGGATGGTGGTGGGTGATAACACCGGTGTGATCGGCTTGTTCCCGCGCACCTCCGCGCCGCCTGGCTGGATTAAAGCCAACGGCGCACTGTTATCCAGGACGGTTTACGCCAAATTGTTTGCGGTGTATGGCACGACATTCGGCGCCGGCGATGGCAGCACTACGTTTGGCATTCCTGATTGCCGGGGCGAGTTTCCGCGATTTTTGGATGACGGGCGCGGGATTGATCCGGGCCGGACGGTAGGCAGCGCGCAAAAAGGCACGGCTGTGCCGTTTGATATTGGCATAAACGGTGTAGTCGGTCTCACGTCGTCCGCATTATCGAGCGGCGCGGCGCAAGACGAAGTAGGCGTGGATTATCAAGCCAGTGATACCAATTATGCCTCAACCTATTTTGCCGACGTGCCATCCAGTTCGAATGCGGTCGTGCAAAACGGCGTGAGCGTGGCGTGGGGTATTAGTAGGCCGCGCAATGTGGCGATGTTGGCTTGCATAAAATACTGAGGACATATCGTGAGCAAAACTATTTTTAATTACAACCATGAAAACGGCGAATATTTATCCAGCACGATAGCCGATGAATCGCCGTTAGAGGCCGGTGCCTATTTGATTCCGGCGAACGCCACCGACGTGCCGTTATTGGCCAATGTGCCACCGAGAAAAACGCAGATTTTTGTTGAATCAACGCAATCCTGGCAGTTAGTCGATGATTGGCGCAACGTGCCGCTGTTTGATAAACAAACGGGCAAACCTGTTTCGATTACCGGCATTAATATCAAACCGGCCGATATTGGCGCGACGGAATTACAACCGCCCAGCGCTTTGCATAGCTGGGTGAACGACCATTGGGCGCTAGACAATACCAAGGTAAATGCCGCCTTTGTTAAAAAACAGGCGGATAAGGTAGCAGCGTTGGCGGCCGCTTGCCGGGCCGAGATTTTGGCGGGCTTTGTCTGTGATGCCCTGGGCGACAATCATCATTATCCGGCTGGCGATCTTGATCAGCAAAACCTAACGGCATCCGTCGTCGATTCCACGCTGCCTGGGTTGCCCGTTGATTGGACCACGCCGTTTTTGTGTGCGGATAGCAATAACCAATGGGCCTACCGCGCACATACCGCCGCACAAATTCAGCAAGTTGGCCGGGCTGGCAAGGCGGCCATTTTGCAGAGATTGGTTAAAAATGCCAACTTGGCGGCGCAAGTAATGGCCTTGCCGAATACGGCGACCGACGCACAATTCGACGCGATTGTCTGGTAATGACCTGGACGCCGCTAACCCTATCCGCACCCACTAGCAGCGCCGCTTCGGCAGCATCTGCTTTGTCGGTGATTGCCGTTGACCCTTGGACGCATGGATCGAGTGAAGGCGGCGTGCTGTCGTTTCCGAACGCGGTAGATGCGGTGATTGCCAAGGCGGCCGGCCACAACGGCGCGGCGCTGGGCATTGCGGTGACGGCGGCGAGTATGGGCGATTTTGTCGGGCAGCTGACCAGCTTGGGCAATGCCTTCCCGATGCCGAGTTTGTCCAGGCTGGCCAGGCGCGCGGCGCAAATGGCGACCTTGGAAATCAGCAAAATGCAGCTGGTACCGCATCAACAGCATGGCGGCGGTTTGCCTATCAACGCTTTGCCGGCGGTGCGCGGTTTACAACGCGCGGATATGATCAAAGCGGCCAGCGATGCGGCGGAATCTTTCAAGACCAGTAGCACAGCCGGCAATGTCTCGGCGTTTCAATCGGCCAAAACCGCACACGCGGCGATGGTGGCGGGTGTGCAGGCGGCGGCATCAGCCGGATTGACCGGCGGTACGGGTTTTAGGTTTTACGCGGCCAATAATGTGGCCAGCGCACTGCGGCTGAATCATCCGGGGCACGAATACACCTTGACGGCGATTCAGTTGTTTTTGGGTTCGCCGACTGATTTGGCCTTGTTGGCGGAGATATTCCAATGAGTATTTATCTGAACGGGGTGAAGATTCCGGGCTATGGTCTGCGCGTATCCGCCAATCTTGTGTTGGCCGGCGAGGATTTAAGCGGCAACAGCAGCAGCACGACGCAAGCCGAGAAAGGCGACAAACCCAAAACCATCAGCGTGCGCACGACCATTAAATTTACGAATCCCGGAGAACTATCGGCGATTTACCAGCTGGCGGAGTCTCGAGCCAGTTCCACGGACCGGACGGTTTACAACATCATCAACGATACCGCGCAAGCGCTGAATATGCGTCAGGTGACGTTTCAAGGCAATGTCGACGCATCGGAGCAATACAATTTGCGTTGCTGGGATGTGACGTTTACGTTGGTTGAGCATCGTTCGGTACCGGAAAAGAAACAGGCGCGGGCTCAGGCTAAAGCGAAGGCCAAGCCGGTGACGACACAACGCGCCGCCGGACAGCCGGTGGCGCCGGTTTCTACGGCATCGGCGAGCGGATCCACGACAGAGACGGTGACGTTAACGCCGTTTGAAGAAGTGTTGAAGGCGGCAAACGATAAAATCAAGGCGCTATGAAACTGGATAGGGTGTTGACGATTGGCGGGAGCACGGTGCCGGTGGTGGACGAACGGGTGCTGCTGTCGTTGACGGAACCCGGCCGGGCGCAATTGACTATTGAAGCGGCGGCGGCTGATGTGTCGGTGATGTCGGCAATGGCGCTAGATATTGGTTACGCCAGCCACGACGATGCCCAGCGCTTGTTTTTGGGGTATGTGGACAGTGTGACGCCTATCGACAGCAAGCATTGCAAGATTTTTTGCCGGGAGTTGGCGGCGCTGCTGAAGATGACGGTGCCGTTGAATCTGCGCCACCCTACCCTGCGCGATGTATTGGCCGCGGTGCATGATGCCACCGGGCTTAACTTTAGTGCGCCGGATGCGGCTTACGCCTCGACCAAGATCCCGCATTTTGCCAACGTCGGCAGCGGCTTTCAGGCCATGGCCGGCGTGGGTAATGCTTTTCGAATCCCCGATTTTATTTATCAACAGCAAGGCGAAGGGGTGATTTATGTCGGCGCTTGGGCTGATTCGCGTTGGCAGGATAGCGCCGTCGACATTGATGTGAGTTATTTTGCCGAGCAGTTGAGCAGCCATGCGGCCAGTGTTGCGGCGATTCCGGCGATGCGCCCCGGTGTGGTGGTGAACGGCAACCGGGTGCAGACGGTGGAGTTTTCCGGGAATTTAATGACTTTGAGTTGGTAAGCATCAAACCATGTAGGTTGGGTTAGGCGATAGCCGTAACCCAACACGACGGCCTTGCCCATTTAACACACCTTAATCGCCATGAAAAAAGCTATCAAAGGCATCATCGATCAGTTGTATCCGGAGCTGTCCGGCAAATATCACTTACCGCGTTTTGCCGAGGTGGTGGCGGTGCGGGAAACGCCGCAGAACGGCGCGGTGGCCGATCCGTTCCGGCCTTATTACGCGGTGGACGTGCAGGTGTTGAACGAGCACGGCGAGCCCGACAAAACGTTTCCGGTATTGCATGACGTGCCATTGCCAACCGCCGGCGCCGGCCATGAGCAAGGCCATTTTTCGTATCCGCAGGACGGCACCCGGGTGGAGATTGGTTTTGCGTACGGTTCGCCGAATCAGCCGTTTATCCGCTCGATACAACCGCACAATTTAAGTCTGCCGCAGGTCGAACGCGGCGAGCAGCGCTGGCAGCACGGCGCGGGCAGTTTTCAGCGTTGCGACAAGGACGGCAATTGGGAAACCAAGACCGACACCAATATCAATGAAGATAGCCTAAAGCGGATTATCTCGGCGCTGGAGAATCTGGAGACTTATACAAAATCGGCAGTGACTGTTGAGGCAGACAGCACTGAGACGGTGGGCGGGACCAAGCGTATCGACGCGATGGGCGCGCTGCGGCTGAATGCCGGCGGTCGATGGGATGTAATCGCGCTAGATAACATTACAGCCACCAGCCAAACCAAGCAGTTACACAGGGCGCCGAAGACTTGGATCGGCAGCGATGGCGAGAACGTGTTGCGGATCTTGTCGGAGTTAATGGGCCAGGTGATTGATTTGTGTAATGTGCTGGCTAGTCATACCCACCCGACTGTCGGCCCCTGTAGCCAGGGCAGTCAGATCAATACGATCGGCAGCGATACGGGTGGAATTCAGGCGCGGTTGGATGGGATTAAGGAATAAAAGACGGTGCGACCGCGAGAAATGTTGACGCATTGCTCGTGACCACCTTCGGCAGGTATGAGCTGCGTCAAGCCAAGGCACCGTGCTGTGCACACAGCGTTGCTAAGGCTAGTACAGAGCAACCATTTATGGAAATCGTGAAATGTGGAAAGTGCCAACGGAAGTTGGCTGAAGCGGATTATTTGATTATTGCAATCAAGTGTCCGCGTTGTAAAACACTTAATATTTTGAAAGCCGAGCGCTTCAAATCAGAACACCACGAGTGTCATTGTAAGAGAGACACACGTGAAGACATTCCAGAAGGACAATATCACCCTGCATAACACCGATGCTTTAAGTCTTTTGGCTACTTTGCCGAATGATAGCGTCGACCTTATTGCCACCGATCCGCCTTACTATAAAGTCAAGGGCGAAGCGTGGGACAACCAGTGGAAAAATAAGCTTGGGTTTTTCGCCTGGCTGGATGACATTCTTGCTGAATATGAGCGGGTGTTAAAACCAGCCGGTTCTTTGTATCTTTTTGCCGGACCTCATTTAGCCACCCGTGTCGAGATCTCGGTGGCTGAACGCTTTGAGATGTTGAACCATATTATCTGGCGTAAACCCAGCGGGCGCCATAATGGTTGCAATAAGGAGTCGTTACGGCGCTACTTTCCGCAAACCGAGCATATTATGTTTGCTGAGAGCCGGAAGAAGATGCCGTTTGCCTTTGAAGCTATTCGGGCTTATCTGGATGCAGCAAGAACATCGGCAGAGGTGTCGCGTAAGCAAGTTGATCAGGCCTGTGGCTGTCAAATGTCGGGGCATTGGTTCGACCGTTCGCAATGGAGCTTCCCCAGCGTCAGCCACTACGAGACGATGAATGGATTGTTCGGTAACACGCTTAAGCCTTACGCGGATCTGAAAGCGGAATATAAAACGATCAAGCGACAGCAACGGCATTTTTCAGTGACCAAACACGTGCCGTTTACTAATGTGTGGGACTTTAAGCCGGTGCAATGGTATCCAGGTAAACATCCGTGCGAGAAGCCATTGCCGTTGATGAAGCACATCGTCTCAGCTAGTTCCAGGCCTGGCGATACGGTGTTGGATACGTTTGTGGGATCAGGATCGACGGTGCTGGCTTGCCGGGAATTGGGGCGAGGGTTTGTCGGGTGTGAGATGGGTGAACTTGAGTATGCCGGGGCTGTTTCGCGTTTATCGGACTGATGTTACTTGATTGTTAGGTTTTCAAATTGTTTCCCGGATATCGGTAGGACAACGTCATGCCGTTCAAGGTAAACGCCGGTTGATGTTCCTACCAGCTTGAACGAAATCAGCATTGATGCTGATTTACTTTTCTTATCGAGTGCAGTGATAGCGATATCGGTGAAGGTGTGGTGGTTAGATGATTCAACAAAGTAATCACGGTTCCAATCGCAATTGATCGAGAAATCGGTATTGCTGCGCTTCGAAGACGATGCGGTGTAACCTGACTTGACTTTCGATCTGTAAACAGTGGCGGTGCAATGGTTTGTGTCGCTCTCTCCAAAATGGATTAACACAGTCGGCTTGTCTTTGAGGGTGAATTTGAAGTCGGTTACGTTGATAACCTTCATTGAATTGTCAGCCGCGTAGCTACTTGAAACACATAAAGCAGCGGACGCTATAAACAAATAGCGGATTATGTTCTGCACAGTCAGCCCCTTAGCCGCATAGCAACGCCTCGGTCAAAAAACACTCCTCCTCGCCCGCGCGGTTTTTGCATAAATTTTTGCAAGCGAAATGAGAAATTGAAATAACCAGCACGCCAGCCCCATTAAATCCGGCATAGCTGGTCATTTTTTTAATTTCATAATTTGCAAAAAAAAGGCGGTTTGTGAAAAAACAAACCGCCAATTTAACGCCAAACACCGGAATACAAAAATGATTTATCTTTGTATTTCAGTTACTTAGGTGGTGGAGGTGGGGGGAATTGAACCCCCGTCCGCAAGCACTCCGCCACAAGCTCTACATGCTTATCCCGCGCTTTTAATTTAACTGTTGACTACCCGTCGGGCCAAGAGGATCAACAGCGATTTCGATTGGATTTAGCGATTCAGGCTCCGAACTAAGCCCTGGCGCGATCTTATGTAATATGATCCCTGAGCGCCTCCCGAGGGAGACTCCAGACGCATAAGTACATCTGGTCAGAGAAGTGGTGCAGGTTTTAAGCTGCTAAGGCCACTGAGTAGTTTTCGTCGTTTGCGAATACTTGTTTTCAGTAGGTTTTACGAGCTGTACTGTGCTCGGCATGCACCTGAGGTTTTGCTACCCACGTCGAAGCCATGTCACCCCCAAGAAGTTATATCTTATCAAATCGATAAAATAATTGTCATTAAGATGGGTTTGAAATCAACGATTTCAAGTTATTCCAAAAAATAACCGCAGGGCAAAGCCTCTTGTTTTTGCAAGAGCGCACCACCATTTTTCAGGCATATTCACTTGACGGGTTTTATTTAAGATTGTCGCACTCCAGGCAATCCGCTATAAAACCGTTATCAACTCGGGCCTTAAGCAGCGTTCGCCTAGAGTTCGTCGGAAGGCAGCCCACCGTGGGCTTCGACAAGTTCCGCCAGAACAGTATGTCTGCGGTAAATTAGAGCCGGGCGGCAGTTAGATTTAGCTTGGTCAACGTCGGTCACAGGAGGCATGACGTGCAATACAAAGACTATTATCAAATTCTCGGCGTCAATCGCGACGCGGTGCTTGCGGACATCAAAAAAGCCTACCGCAAACTGGCGCGCAAATATCATCCGGACATTTCCAAGGAAGCGGATGCCGAGTCGCACATGAAAGAGATCAACGAAGCCTACGCGGTGCTCTCTGATACGGAAAAACGCGCAGCTTACGACCAACTCGGACGCGGTTATCGGCCCGGCCAGGAGTTCCATCCCCCGCCCAATTGGGATGCCGGCTTCGAGTTTTCCAGCACCGACACTGCCGATTTCGGCGACTTTTTCAGCGAATTATTCGGCAAGATGGGCGCCGGCCGAGCTCGCGGCGGACCCTTTGAGGGCCAAGCCGGCTTTCATGCCCAAGGCGAAGATCACCACGCCAAAGTGCTGCTGGATATAGCCGACGCTTTTAACGGCGCGGCCCGGCAAATCAGCTTGCGCGTGCCGCGCATGGATGCCGGCGGCCATGTAGTGTTGGACACCCGCACCTTGAATGTGAAAATCCCCAAGGGCGTGTACGAGGGACAGATTATCCGCTTAGCCGGCCAGGGCGCGCCGGGCATAGGCAACGGCAAATCTGGCGACTTACTGCTGGAGGTGCATTTCAATCCGCATCGGCGTTTACGGGTGGACGGCAGCAATCTGCATATGAGCTTGCCGGTCACACCTTGGGAAGCGGCGCTTGGCGCGATGGTGCCAGTGAATTTATTCGATACCGGCCTGAAAGTGCGTATCCCGGAAGGCACGCAAAGCGGCCAGCAACTGCGGCTGCGCGGCAAGGGCATACCCAGCACGACACCCGGCGATTTGCTGTTGGATATTCAGGTGGTATTGCCGCCGGCCAACACGGCCAAAGCTAAAGCACTTTACGAAACCATGGCGCGCGAACTGGCTTTCGACCCGCGCACAAACCACAGGAGCTAAAGCATGTCATCAGCCGAGAACTTGATCGACGCCGTTCTGGAAGACAGCGGCCTGACTTTGCAGCAACTGGCGGCCATCTGCGCAGTAGAACCGGAATGGATTACCCGGCATATAGAAGAAGGCTGGCTCAATCCGCTGCCGCAACAGCAAAGCGAATGGCGTTTTTCCAGCGCCCACTTGGTGCGGGTGCGGCGTATCGTTAGCCTGGAACGCAATTTCGAAGCCTTGCCTGAGCTAGCGGCACTGGTCGCGGACATGCAAGAAGAAATTGACGACTTACGCCGCCGATTACGCCGGGCAGGCCTGGAGTAACCATGCAAACTATCGAATGGCATCGCCACAGTTGGCTCAACCGCCTGCAGACATTACTTTTAATGTTGGCGCTACTGGTAATCTGCACCTTGGCCGGCAGCCTGTTGTTCGGCGAAGAAGGTATCTGGATTGCGTTGGCGACCGGCGCGATTGCGCTGATCTTCGAACCGGCGGCAGCCTGGCGCTTGACGCTAAGTCTTTACCGGGCGAGGCCTATCCATCCGCAAGAAGCGCCGGCGCTGTGGCAAATGCTGCAGGTACTGACCGAACGCGCCGAACTGCCGAGCGTTCCGGCGCCGTATTACATTCCCAGCCCGCTTATCAATGCCTTTGCGGTCGGCAGCCGCCAACAATCGGCCATTGCGTTGACCGACGGTTTATTCAAACAACTTAACTCGCGGGAACTGGCCGGCGTGTTGGCGCACGAAATGGCGCATATTGCCAATAACGATTTGCGGGTGATGGGCTTGGCCGATGCGATTAGCCGGATTACCGCTTTATTCGCCGCCACCGGACAGTTGTTTTTGTTGCTGTCCATCCCTTTGCTGCTGTTCGGTGAGATCAGTTTTCAAATCAATTGGCCGGGTTTGTTGCTGCTGTTGTTTTCGCCGCATCTGGCCTTATTGATGCAGCTGGGCTTATCACGCATCCGCGAATACGATGCCGACCTGAATGCGGCGGCGCTGACCGGCGACCCCTTGGGTTTGGCGACAGCCTTGGCGCATATCGAACGAGTCAGTGGCGGCTGGAAGTCGATACTGCTACCGGGCTGGGGCAATCCGGAGCCTTCTTGGCTGCGCACTCATCCGCCCACCGCTGAACGGGTACGCCGCCTGCAAGCCTTAAGCCCCAGCCGGCCGCAAACGCTTTGGCACGAACCGTTCATCGCTCCGAGTTTCGGTAACCGGGTGGTTGTTCGGCCAGTTCGTTGGCGCATCGGCGGTTTGTGGCGATAGTTGGTTAATTTTTAGGGGCGAATAGATTCGCCGAAACCTATATTTCGAGAACACCATATGAGTGAATCCCTACATTTAGTCTGCCCAGATTGCCTAGCTGTCAACCGCTTACCGGCAAACCGTTTGTCGCAAAATCCAAAATGTGGGCAATGCCATCAATCCTTGTTCAGCGGCCATCCTTTGGCGTTGACTGCGAAAAGTTTTGAAATACATCTGGCGCGCAACGACATTCCACTGCTGGTGGATTTTTGGGCGGATTGGTGCGGACCCTGCAAAATGATGGCACCAGCGTTTGCCCAAGCCGCACAGGTTTTGGAGCCACGAATTCGGCTGGGTAAAGTCGACACCGAAGCCGAGCAAGCGCTCAGCGCCCGTTTCAATATCCGCAGTATTCCGACGCTGATTCTATTCAAGGGAGGAAAAGAACTGACCAGACAAGCCGGCGCGCTAAGCGCGCAAGACATCGTTCGCTGGGTCAATAGCCAGCTATAAGCGCGGCTCGGTTTGGCCGATCGCTATCGGCAGATCGCCGGCGACATGCCGCTGCCACATGGTTTTATACAGGGTTTCCAAATGCCGGGTATAGGCTTTGATATCAAACAGCGGCGTGCTCAGGCGATTATCGGCCAGTTTCTGCCTGACTTCGCTCAAGCGCGCCGGGTTGGTCGCCAATTCCAGGGCCAAATCGTAATACCCTTCCAAATCCGCGGCAATCAACTCCGGCAAGCCGATCGCATGCAGCAAGCTGCCGGCGACCCGCGACGCAAAGGTATCGCCGACGCAAGTGACTATCGGCACCCCCACCCATAAGGCATCGCTAGCGGTGGTATGCGCGTTGTAGGGCTGAGTATCCAGCACCAGATCGGCCAAGGCCAGGCGGCCCAAGTGTTCGACCTGCGGTAAATCGTCGGCAAATATCAATCTATCCGGCGCTATGCCGCGTTGATACGCTTCATTTCTAAGCCGGCCTTTGGCTTTGGAGTTCTTTAACAACCACAACACACTGCCCGGCACGCTATACAACAGTCGACACCAGATATCGAACACTTCCGGGGTAATTTTATAGGCTTGGTTGAAACAGCAAAAGACGAAGCTGTGCTCGTCCAAACCATGCTGAGCGCGTTTGGTCTGCTTGCCAATTTCCGCATGCCGGCCGTGCGGTTGATAACTATCCGGCAGGTAGGCAAAGGCTTCGCTGTAATCAGCTGCGCTGGCTGCCGGCGTCAGGTAGGGATCGGTGATGATGTAATCACAGAAATCGCCGCCCAAGGTACCGGGATACCCCAGGTAGTTGACCTGAATCGGCGCTGGTCGGTAGCTAAGAATCTCGGTGCGGGTGCCGCGGGTGTAACCTTTTAAATCGATCAGAATGTCGATGTTATCGTGGTGGATGGCTTGGGCGGCTTCAGATAAAGACAGGGCTTGCAGATCGACAAAACTGTCGAAAAATTCACACAGGCGTTGGCGCATGCCCAGGCCGTCGTCCGGCCCATAAGAATAGGCATACACTTCAAACTGCTCTCGATCATGGGCTTCGAACAACTCGGCCAGCAAAAATGCCGTGGCATGCTCATGAAAATCGCAAGACAAATAGCCCAAACGAATTTTAGGTCTGTTGCTCGTAGGGTAGTTAAAAGCCAGATCGGCTCGTTCCAGCGCACTAGCATCGATACGGTCTTTCAACCAGAGATCAGCACACAAGCGTTGTTCCGCGGCCGACACCCCCGTCATTGATAACAAATGAAACGGCGAGACTTTATTGCTTTCCTGAGCCGCCAAGCTTAGACGCATCTTCTGGCGCCATTCCTCGAAACGCTCCCATTCGCAAAGGCTGCGACTGCGATCATAGAATTTCATCTGCCTGACTCCGTCGCCATCTTGCCTAATGGCCCGCGAAGATACGCGGGACTTGAACCTCATGGTACCCCAAATCCGCCGCAGTGCCTGATTTATCGAGGTAAGGACTAAAGCGCTACAGCATTTGTAACAGTGGTTTGAGCGGAATGGAGAACTTTTGCCTGGCGACATCGCCAATCACGCCGGTATAACTGCGCTGTAGATACAAATCCACACCGCACACCCGAGCGATCATTGAGCAGCGGCCGCTGAGCGCAAACTGCTCGCCCTGCAGGCGATAAATTAACGGTACGCAGTCGTTGCGCAGTATCGGCCCGGCGACGATGAAATCAATGCGCTGATCGAACATTTCGTATTCAAGGCTTTCCGGCAACAGCGCCAGCTCCGCCAACAACACCTTGTCGTCATCGCCGATAGTGCCGTAAATACTGCAAAGGCACTGGCGCAAATCCATCAGTAACAGGTCCGCCAGTTTTGGCGCATTGAGCCGACCGGGCTGCTGCGCGGCCAGTTTTTCCAGTCCGTGTATCTGTCTCATAAGCTTTGCCGATAGCGTCGATGGGGGTTTGCCTTTAAAATAGCGGGCTTACACTCCACAGCAATCATGGCCGTGCGCCCCGGATAATTGATGACCGATTATAAATTAACCCATCTGAAACAGCTCGAAGCAGAAAGCATCCATATCATTCGCGAAGTGGCGGCGGAATTTGAAAAGCCGGTCATGCTGTATTCCATCGGCAAGGATTCCGCGGTCATGCTGCATCTGACCCGCAAAGCCTTCTTCCCCGGCAAACCGCCCTTCCCTTTGCTGCATGTCGATACCACCTGGAAATTCCGCGAGATGATTGAGTTTCGTAACAACATGGCGAAAGATCTGGGCTGGGATTTAATTGTGCATATCAACGAAGAAGGTGTCGCCCAAGGTATAGGCCCGTTCACGCACGGCAGTAAAAAGCATACTGACGTGATGAAAACCGATGCGCTGAAACAAGCCTTGAACAAATACCAGTTCGACGCGGCCTTCGGCGGTGCGCGCCGCGACGAGGAAAAATCCCGCGCCAAGGAACGGGTGTATTCATTCCGCGACAAAAACCACCGTTGGGACCCGAAAAACCAACGTCCGGAACTCTGGAACATCTACAACGGCAAAGTCGATAAAGGCGAATCCATCCGCGTGTTCCCGCTATCCAACTGGACCGAGCTGGACATCTGGCAATACATCCACCTGGAAAACATCCCCATCGTGCCTTTGTATTTCGCCAAAGAGCGGCCGGTGGTGGAAAAAGACGGCATGCTGATCATGGTCGATGACGAGCGCATGCCGATAGGCCCCAACGACAAAGTCGAAATGAAAATGGTGCGTTTCCGCACCTTGGGTTGCTACCCCCTGACCGGCGCAGTCGAATCCACCGCCACCACCTTGCCGGAAATCATCCAGGAAATGCTGCTGACCACTACGTCTGAGCGCCAAGGCCGTTTGATCGACCACGATCAGGCTGGGTCTATGGAGCAGAAGAAACGGGAAGGTTACTTCTAAACGCTTGTACCATTAGCGAATGAGGAAACACGAATAGTGAAGAAATTCTTGTGCTTGTTTATCCTGTTTTACTCCGCGGATAGCTTGGCCGGTGTTTACAAATGTACCGACGCTAAAGGTCATGTAGTCTATTCGGATACCGCTTGCGATCACAAAGCGGATCGCAAGACACCGGATTTAAAACCGCTCGCGGAAGTGAAAGCAGAACAGCCGCTTTCCTCAAAACTAACCGACAAAGTTAAAGGCCTTTTCGAAAGCGCCCCAAAACCAGAGCCTAACAATCCAGCAGCCGGCTCCGCAGAGCGCAATGCACAAAACTTCGTTTGCGACGGCCGCGTCTATTGTTCGCAAATGAGCTCGTGCGAAGAGGCGACGTACTTCATCAATCACTGCCCGGACACCAAAATGGATGGCAACAATGATGGCATTCCCTGCGAAAAACAGTGGTGTCGATAAGTCTTTTTAGTGGTGACTATGCAATTACATGAAGAAATACAAGAACACCTTGCAAGACTGGGGCCCAATCTGCAAGCCGAGGTTTTGGATTTCGTCTTGTTTTTGGAACAAAAACAACAGCAATCCTTACCCGATACAGTCATTAACGATGAAGAGGCCTTAAAGATTCACGAGCAATTGATGGATCAATATGCCGACGCCTTTGCAAAACTAGCGCAGTAACAGTGCCCGACTTGTCTTTTATTTCAAAAACATTGGCTTTAGCGATACATCGGCAACAGATAGAACGCTTCGGCGGCACGCAGGGCATCAGGGATGAAGCCTTGCTGGAATTGGCGCTCGGCGCAGCCCGGCAAACTTGGCACTACAGCGGCGACATTTTTCAAACCGCCGCTCAATACTGCTATTCGCTGGCCAATAACCATCCGTTTCTGGACGGTAACAAGCGAGCCGCTGCGGCCTGTATGCTGGTTTTTCTGGCTGCCAACCATAAACAACCGGCCATGGATAACACCCAGCTCTACGAATGGGTGATTAATGTAGCAACCCGGCAATTGAGTCGTGACGAACTAGCCGACTTATTAAAACAATATTGCAAGTAAGCGCTTCATGAAATAGCGCGGCACCTTTTAAACAAATAAGGCACTTAGGAACCCCATGACCCACCAATCCGACCTAATCAGCACCGACATCAACGCCTATCTGGCGCAACACGAGCGCAAAGAGCTATTGCGCTTTTTAACCTGCGGTAATGTCGACGACGGCAAGAGCACCCTGATCGGCCGCTTGTTGCACGATTCTAAAATGATTTACGAAGACCAGTTGGCTGCAGTGCAGGCCGACAGCGTCAAATCCGGCACCACCGGCGCCGGCAAGATCGACTTGGCCTTGCTGGTCGACGGCTTGCAAGCCGAGCGCGAGCAAGGCATTACCATCGACGTCGCCTACCGCTATTTCTCCACTTCGACGCGCAAATTCATCATCGCCGACACCCCGGGCCACGAGCAATACACCCGCAACATGGCCACCGGCGCCTCGACCTGCGACTTGGCAGTGATCTTGATCGACGCCCGTTACGGTGTGCAAACCCAAACCAAGCGCCACAGTTTCATTGCTTCCTTGCTGGGCATCAAGCACATCATCGTCGCCATCAACAAGATGGACCTAGTCGGTTACAGCGAAGAAACCTTCCGCAAGATTCAGGACGATTATCTGGCGTTCATCAAATCACTGGATCTACACGACGTTCATTTCATTCCGATGTCCGCATTGGACGGCGATAACGTGGTTAACCCTAGCGCCAACATGCCCTGGTTTACCGGCATGCCGATGATGGAGTTGCTGAATAGCATCGAGATCGCGAGCGACCACAATTTCGCCGACGCCCGTTTCCCGGTGCAATACGTCAACCGCCCTAACCTGGATTTCCGCGGCTTTTGCGGCACCGTTGCATCCGGCATATTTCATAAAGGCGATGCCATTACCGCGCTGCCGTCCGGCAAAACCAGCAAGATCAAATCCATCGTCACCTTCGATGGCGAGTTGGACGAAGCGTTTGCGGCCATGGCGGTCACGTTGACACTTGAAGATGAAATAGACGTCAGCCGCGGCGACATCATCCTGGGCCAGCAACAAGCCTCGCCCAGCATCGCCGACAAATTCAAGGCCACTATCGTCTGGATGACCGAGCAAGCCATGGTGCCTGGACGGCAGTATGTGATTAAGCTGGCGACGCGCAGCGTGTCCGGCTCAGTGTCGATGATTCACCACCGTATCGACGTCAACACGCTGGAACACCACGATGCCAATGAGTTGAAACTGAACGAAATCGGTTCTTGCACCGTGGCAGTCAATGCGCCGGTGGTATTCGACCCATACAAACGCAACAAAACCACCGGCTCGTTCATCGTCATAGACCGGCTGACCAACGTCACGGTCGGCGCCGGCATGATCACCGGTGACGCCAGCGCCGAAGACTGGTCGCCAGTCTCCGCCGCGGAACGGGCGACTCGCTTCAGCCAAACCGCCAGCATCATCGCCTTGAGCGGCGCCAATGCCCAACAAGCAGCTTATCAGCTGGAACGCAAACTGTTCGATACCGGCCATGCCACGACGGTATTGGAACAAGCCAACAATGCGCTAGCCACTGCGATCAAAAACGCCGGTTTATTGTGCCTGTGCCTGGACGAAAAACCCGCTGTGGCCGATCTAAGTTTCGATTGCGATCAATACAACGTCGATGATATTTACGTTGCGTTGAAAAATCGGGAAGTGATTCGTTAGTGATGTATTCGCCAAGCACTAGTCTTGGCGATATTTAGGAAGGGCGGCGAACCTCGCCGCCCTTTTTCCAGCAGATTAGTTCAACAAATCCAGCGCTTTTGCCGCCGCTTTTTGTTTGGCTTTGCCTTTCACGGCTTTGACCGCTTCGCCGGTTGATTTGGGCGCCGCGTCGACTTTACCTTTCAACTGTTTTGCCGTTTCCTTACCAGCCTTCAGGGTTTCGGCGCCTTGCTTAACCTCGGACGGCACGGCTTGCTCCAGTTTTTGCTGAGCGGCATCTTTTACTGCTTCCTGGGCCTGACTTTTCAACTGGCCCGGTGCATTTTCCACGCCTTGCTTGACTTCCTGGGCACGCTGCAATGCTTCGTTGGCCTGCTCCGCACGCTGCACCGCGCCTGGGGCAACGGCTGTCGCGGTATCTTTCGCCGCTTGTTTGGCCACGCCTTCCAATACCGCCGACTGCGCAAACGCGGCGCCGGAAACCAAGACTAAAGAACTGAATAAAATCGCTTTATGTTGCATGGTGTTACCCTCGTACTTAGTTGTTATCGAGATTAGACAATACTACAAGGAAACTTAACGGCGGATTAACCGCTAGCCGGCAATCCGTTTTAACGTCAAAGCCACCAACTCTTCCGCGCGCGCCATAGCGTCGGCCTCGGCGTAGCAACGCAATTCCGGCGCATTGCCGGAGGGACGCAGATGCACGATCTCGCCGTTGGCGAAGGTCAAACGCAGGCCGTCCGTCGTATCGCGGCTAACCGGAGCCCCGAGCGTGTCGCCCCATAGCCCGCGATAAGCGGTCTCATCGGCTTGCAATCGTTCCAGCAAGGCCCGGCTATTGGCGACCGGAAACGCCTGGATGCGGTCGCTGGCAGTGTAACGTTGCGGCAAACCTTGCAGCAGCCCCGATAACTTTACCCCTTGGGTGCTCGCCATCGCCAATAAAGCCAAGGCCGGCAGCAATGAATCGCGAGTCGGCAACGGCGCCAAAACCTTGCCGTTTACCGACAAACCGCTCCCGGCCAAAAAGCCGCCGTTGGCCTCGAAGCCGGCTACGCCGCCGCTTGGCACTTGCTCCATACCGGCAATCACGTATGGCGAGCCAATCCGCGTGCGAACCACTTGCTTGAACCAGCCGGATGCTTCGATGGCGGTATTGCAACTCACCGGCGTCACCACCGTGTCAGCGCCCAGAAATTTCGCGCACAGCAAACCAACAATGTCGCCGCGCAGCCATTCGCCGGTTTCGTCGCCGATCAAGGGACGGTCGCCGTCGCCGTCGGTGGAGATCAAAGCATCCAATTTGTATTCGGCGGCCCAGTTGCGGCCGCGTTGCCGATCCGCCTCGCCGACGGCTTCGGTGTCGATAGGTACGAAGGTATCGGTGCGCTCCAAACCAATCACTTCCGCGCCCAGTTCCGCCAGTACTTCTTTCAACACATCCCGTGCGGCGCTGGAATGTTCGTAGACGCCAACCCGCCAGCCGTTTAACAAATCATCAGCGAACAAACTGGCGTAGCGTTGGCGAAATTCCGTCAGCGCGGCCGAATTAACAGCGGGCAGTTCAGCCGTCACGTCTTGCACATTCACCGTCGCACCGGTCATCGCCGCTTCGTCGGCCTTGCTGATTTCGCCATCGGCCCGATAAAACTTGATGCCATTACGATCAAACGGAATATGACTGCCGGTGACCATAATCGCCGGCAGACCTTGCACCAACGCATACAAAGCTAAAGCCGGCGTCGGCAACACCCCGCAAAAATCCACTTCGCAGCCGGCCTGACGGATGCCGGCCACGCAGGCTTGGGCGATTTCCGGGCTGGACGGCCTGAGGTCCATACCCAAAACAATTTTTTGGCCGGGCCGCGCCAGATTTAAACCTTGGATAAACGCCAGCGTATAAGCGGCGCAGACTTCGCCGGTCATTTGACTAACCAGGCCGCGCGCGCCGCTGGTGCCGAACGCCACGCCGCTGTCGGCCATCATTTGTTGGATGTTGATTGTTGTCATGGAACCTTAGGATGGTTTGAGTTAACGAATTTTTTGCGGTTGAGATAATTCTTCGAAATACGCCAGCAACTCATGCAGACGAGTGCTCGGATTCATTTCGCCGCTATCGAGTGCTTCGGTTAAGACTTTTGGCGCGAAGTGCCTGGCTTCAGGGAGCCGGCTTTCCAGGCTCCGGAAAATATTTCGATCACTGCCCTTGTCATAGTCCACGAAATCGGGATAAGCGCGTAAGTCTTTGAGCAAAGAGTCAGGCGAATGCGGCTTTCGGCTATATCCGAAATGCAGCAGCAACCAAAACTCAAAACAGGGGTAGGAAACAATCGCGTCAATTTTTGCCTGGCTTTTCGCTGCGTCCAACGCTTTTTCGAAGTTGGCGTGGGTATCGCGGTCTATCACGCAGAACACCCGGTCGAACTTGCCTTTTCTGCCAATCGCTTCATTGACAATGCTCAACGGGTCGGTTTTACCGCAATGGCAGATTTCGACTTGTACCTTTACCCGAAAATACCCACTAGCATCTTCTAAATAACGCTTACCTGACTTGCTGTCTTCGCAAATCACCAAGACAGTCGGTTGCGGTTTGAAACGCGGCTTACTCCGATTAAAAGACGCGGCGTTACGAGACATTTTAACTTCGGCGAATTATCGGCAAAGCACGGTAACGACCTTCGTAGTAGCGCTTTTCCAGATCTTCACCTTCCCTTCCCTCAAAATCGTGAATGGAACGCAGCTGGGTTGCACCGTTGGCATCGCGCTCGGTTAGCCAGAATTGGTCGCGGCGTAATAATTTTGTGTCCATCAGGTGCGTATCGTGTGTGGTAAATATGAGCTGCGCCGATGAATCAAATGCTAAGTGCTTTGCAATCAGAGTCGCGACAATATCTGGATGCAAGCTGCTATCAAATTCGTCTATAACTAAAGTTAAATTTTCTTTAGAAAATTGATTTGACTTGTTATACAGCATCCAAGGGAACCAAAACCCGACCAAGTTTTTGGTTCCTTCCGATTCCTCTTGAAAATCAAATTCAGCTTCTCCTAAAACAGTTTTATGAATGAAGATGGTTTTAAGCGAAGTTTTTACAGTCTCTTTTTGGGCATTCCTTAATAGCCCTATAGAATTATTCAATGGGGAGTCTGCAATTTCAAAACGCATATTGGAAACAGGCACATCAATATCTTGCAAGAACGAAGAAATCTTTTCCGCAAACATCGTATTCTTTTCAGCAATCCGCTGACTAATATCCGCCCATTCTTCCATCTTTCCAGTCAGAACCAACATACCTCCTTGGAGCCAACTAAACGGCTGGCGCAACTGGGTTAGCTCTTCGCTACTATTAGCTACGGCTTGACTAATAAACAATACGTTTGGGCCTGTCGATTTTTTCCAGACCTCATGTAAATCAGAACCACCTTCCAACAATTTTCCAAAAACATAGGTATCTCCATTTTCTTCATGTTTTCGCTCATAGAGTAATGATTGTTTTCCCATTGGAAACATAATTAATCGTTCCTCGACAATACGGTCTTGAGTCAAAGCCAACTCAAACACATACCTCATTTCAACATGAATAAAATGTAACTCAATACGGCTGGGCTGATTCAACAAATCTGGATCGAAGCGAAATGGTGATACAGGGAGCGGCGATGGCTGAGCGGCAGGTTGACGCATCACAACAGTGCTAACAATTTGAAGCGCTTTAATCAAATTGCTTTTGCCAGAGGCATTAGGTCCATAAATTGCCGCCACTTTCAACAAATCCGGGAGTTTCTCGCCCTTTACGACAGGCTTGAACACATTTTCACGTTTCCGTAATCTGGGCGCAGCAACCATCGAAAAAGTCTGCTTCTCGCGGAAAGAACGGAAATTACTAATTGAAAACTCGATCAACATGCAGAAAACCCGCAAATAAATAAGATAGTTATCGATAAATATAGCGAATTAGCAGATCATTTGCAGATTTTCTACAAATGATCTGCTCAATGGTTACTAATCACTGCGGCACACACTGCATCCGCCGAATAAAATCCTGCAAGGTTTGGCCAGGGTCATCGGTAAACGCTTCGTCCAGCACCAGCGCCCGCAGGATACGGTCCAGCCGAAAATTACGAAAGTCGCCGCGCAGTTCGCACCAGCCCACCAAGGTCCAGACGTTGCCCCAAAAATATAAGCCCAGCGGTCTGATCCGTCGTTGGCTGAATGTGCCGTCGGCGCGACGGTAATCCATGGACAGCAAGCACTTGCCGTCCAACGCCTTGCGGCAAATATCCATGGTCACATCCAAATCTTCGCGCGGCGAAAAACGCAGCGCGAATAATTTGCTGCGCTCCAGTTGTTCGCGCAATTCCGCAGGCACTACCGCCGTCACTTTGTCCAGCACCGACTGCGCGGAATGTCCCAGCTCCTTACCGGCCCAAGTTTTCACCATCCGCGCGCCGATTACCAAGGCTTCCAGTTCGGCGGCGCTGAACATGATGGGCGGAATATCCAGACTGTGACGGAGCATGTAACCGACACCGGCCTCGCCTTCGATAGGAATGCCGGACAGGCTTAACACCTGGATGTCGCGATAGATGGTGCGTTCGGATACTTCCAGACGCTCGGCAAGCGCCTTGGCGGTAACCAGCCTTCGGTTACGTAGGATTTGGACGATTTGAAATAGACGATCAGCGCGGCGCATTTGCAAAACGGGCAGTCATAATTGAGACTGCCCGCCGTTTTAATTGCCGTTAAGCTTGGGAATACAGACCAACACGGTTACCTTCGCTGTCTAGCAACATCGCAAAATAACCGCATTCGCCGTCGTGTATGGGGGTTTTCGGCATCAATACACTACCGCCGTTTGCCTCTACCTTGGCCAAGGGCTCGTTCAAATCGGCGCCGCCGTTGAAATACACCACCGCGCCGGTTGCGCTGGGCTGATAATGGTCGCCCAATATCAACATACCGCTGACCGCGCCTTCTTCAGCGTCAAAAATCGCCATTTGATAGCCGCTCATTTCCTCCTCCTTGAACGATGCATTTAAAACGCCGCGATAAAACGCCTGTGCGCGCGGCATATCAATGACGGGTAATTCAAACCAAGTGGCTAAGTTGTTGATCATGATGTGGTCCTCGTTGTGGTTAAAAGAGCCGTCATCCTAAAACAGCCCTCCTGACAGCGTTGTGTCAGTAATGTTTTAGGCCTTAGCGCCGACCACCCAATAATGATCCCAACACGCCGCGAATAATTTGCTTGCCCACTTCCTGGCCGATACTGCGGGCGGCGCTTTTCGCGGCCGCTTCCAGCACACTTTGCCCGCCGCTGCGACCGCGCCGCGATTTGGTAGCCGCGCCCACGCCGCCCAGCAATACTTCGCCCCAATTGAAACCTGAGCCGGAACCACCATTCTCGGCGGCGGGCTCAGGCGGAGCGACTTTTTCCGCGCGGCCTTTCAGAATTTCGTAGGCCGATTCGCGATCGACCTGTTTTTCGTAATGGCCGGCAATGACGGAGGTACTGATCGATTCCTGGCGTTCGGCATCGCTGGCAGGGCCGACTCGGGAACTAGGCGGCTTGATCATTGTTCGCTCTACCGGCATCGGCGTACCTTTTTCGTCGAGGAAAGACACCAAGGCTTCGCCAACGCCCAGCTCGGTGATGGCTGTTTCAACATCCAAACCTGGATTCGCCCGGAAGGTCTCGGCTGCCGCTTTAACGGCTTTTTGGTCGCGCGGAGTAAACGCCCGCAAGGCGTGCTGCACCCGGTTACCCAGCTGTCCCAAAATCACATCGGGAATATCCAACGGGTTTTGACTGACAAAATACACGCCCACGCCCTTGGAACGAATCAAGCGCACCACTTGTTCGATTTTTTGCAGCAAGGCCGCCGGCGCATCGTTGAACAGCAAATGTGCTTCGTCGAAGAAGAACACCAATTTGGGCTTATCCAAATCGCCGGCTTCCGGCAGATTTTCGAACAATTCGGACAACAGCCACAACAACAAGGTGGCGTAGACGCGCGGCGAGTTATACAAGGTATCCGCCGCCAGAATATTGATCACGCCCTTACCGCCGTCGGTTTGCAGAAAGTCGTTGAAATCCAAAGCCGGCTCGCCGAACAAATTCTCACCACCCTCATGCTCGAGTTGCAGCAAACCGCGCTGAATCGCGCCGACGCTGGCCGCCGAGATACTGCCGTATTCGCCTGACAACTCGGAGGCATTTTCGGACGCGTATTGCAGCAAGGCCCGCAAGTCTTTCAAATCCAACAACAGCCAGCCGTTATCGTCGGCAATCTTGAACGCGGCGGTAAGCACGCCGCTTTGCACCTCGTTCAAATCCAGCATCCGCGCCAAAAGCAGCGGCCCCATTTCCGACACCGTCGAACGCAGAGGATGGCCCTTTTTACCCAACACGTCCCAAAATAGCGTCGGCATCGCGGAATAGGCGGCGGCCATGCCCAGCTCGGCCAGCCGCGCCTCGACTTTGGCGTTGCCGCCGCCGGTTCGGCTGATCCCCGACAAATCGCCCTTCACATCCGCCATGAATACCGGTACGCCGATTCGCGCAAAGGCTTCGGCCAGAGTTTGCAGGGTAATCGTTTTGCCGGTACCGGTCGCGCCGGCGATCAAGCCATGGCGGTTAGCCATGGCCGGCAACAGGCAAAGTTCGGCAGTCTGGGATTTGGCGATCAGCAAGGGTTCGGTCATGGGCGTTTCCTGAAAAAGCGACAAGGATAAAAAAGTCGCGCAACCATACCATGACCTGAATTGTTAGGTATAGATTGGCATTATCGTCCGCAGTTCTTACTGCTTTGTCTCAAACAATCAAAGGCTCGCCTTGGGCTTTCAGTACAGCCATCTATGCAATGGGCAGAATACCTTTGTAATACATTTCTTCAAACCTTCACGGATCGGTAACTGTTTTGACTTGGACAATTCGTACGATTGCGCACCGACCGGAACTCTGTTAGGTCGCTAAAACAGAATTTCTAGGAAGAATACCGACAACTTTGTTTTTATTCGAGTTTTTCTCGACAAAAGACTGGAAGCAGGTAGCTGGCAATGGAAGCGGCAACGCATTGAAAAGTTCCAAACACAATGCGGCCAGCACACTTTAACCGACTTCGATAGACCTTTAGCGAAAGCGACTAGTGCGACTCGAAGTCAACTTGCCTATTTAAAGTTATTAGGGACTGTTATGAAAATTAAATCTTGGCTCCTGGCATTTGCCGGGGTAATTTCAATATTTAGCGGGAGTGCCTCGGCGGCATTAATTTCGCTGGACGGCAACGGCTTCACGGCCATCTATGACGACACCAATTTAGGCTTGTTTGGCGCCCCGACTTTATCGGGTGACGGCAATAGCGTTTTATTCTCGCCGTTAAACTTTAAAGCCCAAGCAACCGGTACCCAAGGCACGGTGTTCACCAACAGCAATGTGCAGTTTGACATTAGACCCGACGCGAACCTGAGTTTGAGTGGCGTGAGTCTGGTGGAAAACGGCGACTACCGCCTGGTCAATCGCTCCGGCAGCATCACCTTGGCGCCTTCGGTCGACGCATCCGGTCAATTGCGCTTAACCAATCTGTGGAATGGGGTGGATCATATCGCGACCAACTTTTCCGCTGGGCCATTGACAGACTCATGCGCCACATCGTCCGGCTGCCCGCTAAGCACTTGGTCGGCCTCGGCTACGTTGAATACGCCTGTTGCTTGGGGTAATGCCGATGTTCGCGTCAGAATCCAAAACGACTTAACCGCCGAATCTTTCAATGTAGGTGATTCCGCATTGATCGAGAAAAAACAATCATCACAAAGTCTGGTATTTACGCCGTTTGTTGAAGGTGGATCAACCGCAGTGCCTGTTCCGGGTGCTGTATGGTTATTTGGATCAGCATTGGCTGGTCTGATTGGCTTGCGCCGCAAAGTAAGCGCGTAAGAAGTTGTATAGCTATACCCCAGCCTGACTTATCCGGAAACGGCCTGTTAGGCTTGCTAAAAAACGTTAACACTAGACACGGATGTCGCCTTAAGATTTCGTCACAAGCAGTCGCTGGCTTTGTAACTGCTTGGTCTAAAGCCCCTCGCGAGCCACAGTGACATTCACCGGCCGCATTCAATACCGTTTATCGCACTATCTGGCGGCTAAGCAGCGAACCTAGCGCACCCGAAAGGGAGTTACAACAGCTTGAGAATATCGGTTTCCAGATCGGGATACTCGCCAAACTTACATTGGACCAGCAAGCCCGCTCTATCAACCAGAATATAGGATGGGGTACCTTGTAACTGGAAAAATTCGAAGGTTTCGGCGTGATAATCCAGGGTTTGTAAATATTGTTTTACCTGCGCTCGCACATGCGGTTGCCGCAAACCGATGTCTTGTTCCAAATCACTCAAGCGTTGGCTGATAAAGGCGTCAATTTCGCTTTCGATACTGCCAAATTCGCGCTTGGTCAATCTATCCATTGCTACCGGAAAATCGAGGCGATACGGTAACTTGCCGTCCTGCAACAGACCTCGCGCACTTAACACTCGCAAGGTTTCGCCGATCACTTCGCCGGTTTCAACCAAGCGTTTTAGATTTTGCAGATTATTCTTATCGAAGTCCTCAAACGCGGTAGCCAGCCCCAGCACAGTCAAACCGCTCTCGGCATAACGTTGTTTTAACGCCAAGACCTGCGGCAAACAAGACAAAAAACAGCCGGGACAGTTGACTTGAAACACCGCCACCAACACAACTTGACCACGCAATTGTTCGAAATTGGCAGACTGTCCCTGCACCCATTCGGAAACCGATAGGGGCGGCACTTTTTGACCGATCATTACCGTTCGCATATCGCTCTCCCCCGATAGTTTTAACGAAATCTTCGAACAAGTTGATGCGGTTCACTGTGCAAGCCTGGCACGAACGAGATCAACTTGTTATCTGGCCTCCATGGTCAGCCGGAAGGAATTAAACGGAAGTCCTTGAAGAATCCAAATCCGCGAGACGGCCGACAACCCTCTTAGTTTACTTAAAAGCTTCGGAACCGAAACTAGTCGCGAAAGTTATTGAACTGCAAGGGTTGCTCCAAATCTTCCGTGCGCAACATTTGAATCACTTCCTGCAAGTCGTCACGTTTTTTGCCGGTCACGCGCACCTTATCGCCGTTGATCGCGGCCTGGACTTTTAGTTTCTTGTCCTTGATCAGCTTGACGATTTTTTTCGCCAGATCGGTGCCCACACCCTGCTTTAAGGTGATAGGTTGCTGAGCGGTTTTGCCGGTGTCCTGAATCTTGCCACTTTCCAAACTGGAAATATCGATGCCGCGTTTACCCATTTTGGCATACAAAATCGGCAACATTTGTTGCAGTTGAAAGGTCGATTCGGCTTTCATCACGATGCTGTCGTCCTGCTGTTCGAAACAGGCATTGGAGCCTTTGAAATCAAATCGGGTAGCGACTTCTTTATTGGCCTGGTCCACTGCGTTGGTCACTTCGTGGCTGTCGAGTTCTGAAACGATGTCGAATGATGGCATAGCATTGATTTACAAGTATAAAAGTTGGGCAACTATAACGGCCTTAGCGGCTTTATTCAACTGCTATATGAGCGCCCAATGTCGATTGATGGCGCGTAAAGCCCACTTGTCGGTGGCCGATTTAGCGGGTATCTTAAACTGACGTCAACGGAGACACAGATGAATAACCCGACTACATTCACACTTGCCCTGATCGCCGGCCTTACCCTGCTGAGCTGCGGAATAATGACCGGTTGCGGCCAGGACCAAGCAAAATCAAGCGCTCCCAGCAAAGCCGCCGTCAAACAAACCCTGCGCACTACATCGTTGCTCGGCGCGGTCAGCGATAACGCCGGACCGCTGAAAACCGGCACTGTCAGCTTACTATCCGAAAGCGGGAAAAAGCTTGCCAGCACCGAACTCAACAATAGCCAGCGCTATGAAATTCAAGTACCCGCCGGCACCGATTTACCGGTCATTCTAAGTTACACACCGGGCCCCAATGCGCCGAAAGAGGCACAATTAATCAGTGTGGTGATCCATCCCGACGCCAGCAAATACGACATAAACCCCACGACCACCGCCATCGCCAAACAAGCCAAGGCCATGGGCGGTTATACCCATAACAATATGGTGCAAGCAGCGGAAAGCACCGCACATGTGCCCGATGCCAATAAAACCACATCCGGTTTTCGTGGCGACCCTACTACCCAGTATGGCGGCTGGCATTAGCGCACTACCCCGGCAACAGCGGCAATTGTCGGGCTTACGACAAATCACCGCCAATTCGTACGGTTGTTACCTTAATCTCCGACTGACCACTCGGGCCACATCTCAGCCACATCGGGGCTTGGTGACCCATCCTGCTAAAGTGGATTGAATTTTGCTTCGGCTAAGCATTACTTTTCATTTTTAGTTGGGGCCAACCATGTCAAATACGGTATTTTCGGAAATTCTAAGCGGTTTGTACGATAACCAAGTCATTCCCTATCTGGGGCCGGGAGCGGTGTTCGACGCCAAAAGCAAACTGACGCAAGAGCCGATGCCTGCCGACAGCGACAGCCTGATTTTGGCGATGAACGGCGGCAAACCGATGGCGCCGAAACTGATGTACGAGTTTCCGCGCGCAGCGATGAACCAGGAACTGAAGCGCGGCCGCAACTATGTATCGCAGTTTCTTGACAAAACCTACGGACAAATTCAATACACCCGCGCATCGATGCACGACTGGCTGAAAGAATGGCGGCCCAAATATGTGATCGACATTAATCGGGATACCCAATTGCAAGACAGTTATGCCGACGAAGAACACACGCTAATCGTCGGCGTAGCCCGCATCGTCGCTACCGCCTTTCGCTTCAAAATTTATCATTACGATGGCAGCCAATATTTCGAGATTCCGCAGGAACAAGTCGATAGAAATCTGCCGATTTTGTTTAAACCGATGGGCACGCCAAAACCCGAAGCCAATTACATCGCCTCCGATGCCGACTATGTGGATTACATCACCGAGCTGATGGGCGGTTTCGCGATTCCGGACTTTTTAAAGGAGTACCGCAAAGGCAAAAAATACCTGTTGTTGGGTTTGCCGCTCAATCGCGATTCCGAGCGGATGGTGATGAGCGACATCACCTATGGCGCCGACGAACATAGAGGCTGGTTTTTAAGAAAAAACCCTACCGACAAGGAAAAACGCTTTAGTGCGAAAATGGGCTTTGAACTGATTAACGCCGACTGCCAGGATTTCCTGCAATCGGTGCAAGCTTCGGCTGTGGCTGCTTAAAAAATCCCGCAGCTCGGCCGGTGAGGACACGCGGCCGGGCTAAACGGTCGAATAGCTTCCGCGGGCGCCGTTTCGACCGTTTTCTTTAGCCAAATACAACTGCCGATCAGCCTCGTCCAGTAATTCGGACGGCAATTGTTGCAGCGCCGGCACCACCACCGCAAAACCGGCGCTAATCGTCACCCAAGGCGAAACGCTGGAGCGGGTATGTGAAATTTGCTGCGCTTCAACACGCCGGCACAGCAATTCGGATACGCGCTGCGCGCCTTCAATGTCGGTTTCCGGCATCAGCATCACAAACTCCTCCCCACCGTAACGCGCCACCAAATCGCCGGAGCGACTCACCGAAGCCGCCAATATGGTGGCCACCTGCCGCAGACAAATGTCGCCCGCGCCGTGGCCGTGGCAATCGTTATAAGCTTTAAAATAATCGACATCCACCATCACTAAAGCCAAGGGCAACTGATTGCGCTGCGCGCGCTTCCATTCGTTTTCCAAGACCTGATCGAAGCGCCGGCGATTGGGGATACCGGTGAGGCCATCCATCCAGGCCATCGCTTCCAACATGTCCGTCATCCGTTTCAGGCGGATATGATTGCGGATCCGCGCCTTAACCACCGGCAAATAAAACGGCTTGGTAATGTAGTCCATCGCCCCCAAATTCAGCCCGTATTCTTCGTTGGTCGCCGCGTTCATTGCCGTCACAAATATCACCGGGATTGCCGCAGTTTGCGGGTCGCTTTTCAGACGCCGGCAGACTTCATAACCGTCCATGCCCGGTATCATCACATCCAACAGGATCAAATCGGGCGGACCTTGCCGGTCGATGGCCTCCAGCGCCGCCTCGCCGCTGACCGCCACCTTGATGCGATACTCGTCGATCAAATTTTCAGCCAACACCTGAATGTTGGTCGGCGTATCGTCTACGATCAAAATCAAGGGCTTGGAGATCTCGGCAGTCATGACTATCCTCTGTTTTGTCGCTGTGACGCTATCAAGGCCAGCAACTCCGCCAAGGTCACTCTAGCCTGACCGTAGTCGATATTGCCGACCTGTTTTTCTATTTTTTTTATCAGTAGCCGGGTTTCCGGACAAGGTAGCGCGGCCTTCAATTGCTCGATCAAATCATTGGGGACAAAATCGCTACCTTCCAACAAGTCGCGCAACTGGCCGGCCAACTCGTCTGCCGCCGACCAATCGGCGGCTTGATTCTGTGGCTCGGCAACGGCACCCATAGCGGTGAAATCGGCAATCGTGTTCAGGGTGGCCGTCAGACTGGCCTCGCATGCGGGGAGGCTAGCGTCAAACGGCATACCGACATGCAAAGCTTCCTCCAAGTTCGCCGCGGCCCGGCTCAGTTCTACAGCGCCAAGCACGCCGGCTGCGCCCTTCAAATTGTGCAGCAAATCAACCGCCTGCTCGGTTTTTCCGGCGCCATGCAACGCTCTGAGGCGTTGCATGGTATCGGCAAATTTATCTCGAAAGCACTCGAACAAAAGTTGCAATTTATGGCTGTCCTCGCCAATCATAATCCGAATATACCCCATATCGAATCCAGGCAGCTCCCTGGATAGGCCGGAGACTATAGACTCCGGTTTCGGCGGCACCGGCTCGACCGACACACTTCGTTCGGACGGCTTTATCCAGCGCAACAGGGCAGCCATCAAAGTCTGCGGCAACACCGGCTTGCCTATATGATCGTTCATGCCGGCAGCGTAACAATCGTTGCGCTCACGCTCCTGCACCGCAGCCGTCATGGCAATGATGGGCAAATCGGCAAACCGCGCATCCTGGCGGATCAGCCGGGTCGCTTCGATACCGCTCATCTCCGGCATTTGTAAGTCCATCAGCACCGCGTCGTAACGATTTTTCCTGACCGCCCCCACCCCTTCCCGGCCGTTGTTAACTACAGTGACGCGCAAGCCGGAGCTTTCCAGATATTCCCTGGCTACCATTTGGTTAACCTCGTTATCCTCCACCAACAAAATGCGCGCCCCGCGTATCGAAGCGGCCATACCCGCCAACAGCGGCCGGCTTTGTTCATTGCCTTGCTCGGGATTGCCGCCCTGCAAGCGCGTCAAGGCTTCCAGCAAGGTGGATGGCATCACCGGCTTGACCAAAATATCATCGGGTACCGCATCGCCGGCCGCACTTAACAATTTCTCACGGCTGAAGGCAGTCACCATAATCACTACCGGGGCGCTGCGGATTTCGGTGCGGCGCACCATCTCCCGAATCTCCCTGGTGACCTGCACACCATCCAGACCGGGCATTTTCCAATCCAGCAACACCAATTCGAAGTCCCGATCAGCGTCGTTGGCCGCGCGCAGCGCTTCCAAGGCTTGTGCGCCGGATGCCGCTTCCTCGACCTGAAAGCCCCAGGCCAGCAAAATATCGCGCAACATCTGCCGGGAAATGTCCAAATCGTCGACGATCAACACCCGCATGCTTTGCAGATGGCCGGGAATTTGTCGGGCTTTCTGCTCGGACGGAAACGGCAGCAGCAGCGTAAACTCGAATAGACTGCCTTCGCCAAGCTGGCTCTGCACGGCTAAATTACCGCCCATCATTTCCACCAACCGCTTGCTGATGGTCAATCCCAGCCCGGTGCCGCCGAAGCGGCGGGTAATCGAACCGTCGGCCTGGGTAAAGGCATGAAACAAATGCTCGAGCTGCTCCGCAGACATACCGATACCGGTATCACGTACCGAAAAACTCAAAGTGGAGTAGCCGTGGGTTTTTGCCAACTGGGAAACTTTGATATGAATTTCCCCGACCTCGGTAAATTTCACCGCATTGCCAACCAGATTGTTCAATATTTGCCCCAAGCGCAACGCATCGCCAATCAAGCGCGGCGGCAAAGCGGAATCCAGTTCCAGCACCAGTTCCAGGCCTTTTTCCTCGGCGCGGACGATGAACAGATTCAGCACATTCTCCAGCACATCCTCCAAACTAAACGCTTCGGCCTGCAATTCCATGCGGCCGGCTTCGACCTTGGAATAATCAAGAATGTCGTTGGTAATCCCCAGCAAGGCCAGCGATGAGGTGTGAATTTTCCGCAGATAATCGCGCAGCTTGGGCGACAGATCGCTGTTCAAGGCCAAATCCGACAAGCCGATGATCGCGTTCATCGGTGTGCGGATTTCATGACTCATATTTGCCAGGAACATACCTTTGGAGCGCGAGGCGGCTTCCGCTTCGTCTTTGGCTTGCAATAATTCTTCGGTACGCTGCGCCACTTCGGCTTCCAGGCGGTCCCGATGCCCGGTAAGGGTTTCATCGCGCAATTGGATCTCGCCCAACATGGTATTAAAGGCCTGCACCAAATCGCCAATCTCGTCTCGGTCGCGCTGCGTCACCCGCAAAGTGTAATTTTTATCCTCAGCGATAAGCCGCGCGGCCGTCGCCAACTCCTCTATCGGTCTGGAAATGATGCGCTGCAAGCGGATTGCCAACAGATAAACCAATATCAGCGCCAGCCCCGCCGCCCCCAAACTCTTGCCTAAATCGACCAGTTGATCGTTCCATTGCGCGGTGAAATCGGCTTGCAACAACACATAACCGACCAACTCGGTATTTTTGATCACCGGCGTGAATAGCTCGGCGCGCCGGCTCCAGAAGTTGGTGCGCAGTTCGCGGAACGGCCGGCGAAAGTCGCTGGGTACATCAATATTCGCCGTTCCCCGGCTCCATGAAGCGAGTACGCTGCCATCGACAGACACCATCCAGGCCGCATACAGCTCCGGCCGGTCTTTCAACGACTCCAGCAAACGGCTGGCTTCGGATTTATCGGCAAACACCAACGCGGCTTGACCGTTTTCGGCCAACACGTCCGCCAAACTGGACAATTCGTGCAATACGCTGCGATAGCGGCTCACCACCGAACTAACCACCATCACCGATAGACTGACGAACAGGCATACCGCACAACTGAACATGATGATGGACACCAGTTTGCGCCGCAGAGACCAGTCGGCAAAATTGGGCAAAACGCGCATCACACTATCTCCCGTAAACAATGGCGGCAATATTCAACAGTTGGCCGGGCAAATGCAGCCGGGCGTTACGAATCGGTTCCAGATTCACTTCAAATACCACCTTGTTTTCGCGAAACAGCAAGCTGATACCGCCGCCTTTTTCGGCAAAGTCGTCGATGTCGGATAGGGTCAGCACCGGCGCATCGCCTAGTGCCTTTAAGGTCACCACAAAGTGAGATTTCTCGGAGCTGCCGAGAAACAACAGATGGCAAGTAGTCAAGTCGGGATCGGTATTGCTATGTTGGACAAACCGCAAAATGCGTTCGCCGGCCTTGCGCCCGTCCAGGGCTTGCAACTCGCTGTCCAGCGCGCTATTGCCGACCACACAGAGCAAAATGTCCGCACCAGGCGGCAATACGTCGGCGGGCCATTCCACGAATTTGGCAAAATTGTAGAGATAGGCGGCTTTGATCTGCGCCTCCGACAGGCTGGCGGCCGGCAATACCTGCCAGCCTGGCACCACTAGGCAAAGACAGGCGAAAACCCATTGGCGCGCCAGATAGCGTCTGGATTGCGGCGCGAAAAAACGCGGGCGCAGATAGTTTTTGACAATACCCCGCATCACGCCCATCGCGTCAGCTAAACGTTTCTGTCCGGCCATTTCGGAATGTATGCGAGATCCTTTTTGCATCGGGTTTTGGTTAAGAACCGTCCGGGTAGCTTTACGACGATGTGGTTTGGCGGAAGCCGGCAATCAAGTTTGTGAAAGTAGAAACGCAAACCCCAGCAGTCCTGTCGGGGACCGGCTTGCGTTTCTATGCTTGATGTCGAATGATTGAATAGTTTAACCGCCTCGGCCGGGGCAACGGCAAAAACCGTTCAATTCTACGTAGGCATTTCCGGCGGAGGCACCGGCTACGCTGCACGCACCTTCCCAGTATGTAGGCCCCACCCAAAAAGTATGCTGCGCGTGTAATTCCTGGTCCAGCACCAAGGGCTGCACGGTAAATTTTTCGCCGCGCACCTCGACTTCCCAACCGGAAGGATAGGTACAGCCGGTATTCGGACTGACCCATTCGCCCAGCACGGTAACCGTAAATTCGTGTGCCGCCAGCGTGACGGTTTGCCCTTGGGCATCGGTAATCGAGCCGGATTTTTCGACCGACGTGTCGCTGCCCTTGAAGTCGAACAACATGATTTGCCGGTTGTCATCGAGTTCAATCGCAAACCATTGCCAACCCTGCAGAATGGCTTGATAGAGTTCGCCGTATTGTCTGTCGAACCAGCTGTTGCCGGTGACTTGAAAAGTCTGGCCGCCGATACTGATAGTGCCGGTAGTCGCCATTTTCGGCCGCGAGTAATAATAAGTGTAGCCGCCGAAACGGTAAGGATGGGGATCGCCGCCGTAATGCAAAGCCGGAGCCTGCGTGGCTTTCAGTTCCAGATCCAGCACATAATCGCCGACTTGCGCGTGCAAGCGGTCATGGCCGTCGCCGCCAACCGCCGTCACTTTATTGTCGGCGCCGGAAGTCAGGTTAAAGCCGTTGGGAATGCGCTTGGGCAGATGGAATTCAACGAACTCTTCGAACGAGAAACGTTGACCATTCACATCGGTCACCGCCGCCTGCACCAGCTGATCGCGAAAAATCACCAAACTATCGAACGAGAAAAACACGATTTCGAAGCCGAAGCGGCGGCCGTCGTCGGTGAACAAATGCCCGGTCCAATACCACCACTGCACTTGTTCACTGGGTAAAAACGCATCGTCGGCCGGTAATTCGACCGGGCCGATCAACCCGCGGCGCGGCAGGAACAAACACGCGAGCACGGTTAATACTAACAACAGCCAAGGCAATAAAGGCGGCTTCAGCAGGCCGACAATCAACACAATCCCGGCAATAATCCAGGGCAATTTTTTCCAGAGCTTACGCATGGTCGATACTCTTTACGGGTTGAAAAATCAAAAGCGCCAGCTGAGTTTGCCGTAGATCGAGCGCGGGACTTCCACCGCGCTACTCGGCAAGGACAGCGCGGATGAGTCTTTATATTCCGGATGGCTGGGCGAGAACAGGTTTTGGGCGATGACGGCAAACTCCACACCGTTATAGGGTTCGTAAGCCAGTCTGGCGTCGAAGGTGGTGTAGGCCGGTACGGCCTGGCTGTTGGAATGCAAGCGGCCGACATGCCTGAGGGTAAAGTCCAACTTGATTTTTTCCGGCAAATCCATCTGCCAGCGCAAAGAGCCGCGATGGCGAGGACTCAGACCGGCGATATCCGGATTGAGCGGGTCCTGGGGGATTTCCATTTTCAAATGGCTGTAATTGCCGCTGAAGCGCATCCAATCCAACACATGCCATTCGCTGGCAATCTCGATGCCGCGTGTGGTGAAGTCTTGCTGGGCGTTACTCCAGATCAAAGACTGGGTCAGCCCCACCAACTCGCCGCGGCGGAACATCACCAAGTCGGAATAATGATTGCTGAAGGCGGTAATGTCGGTGGAGAATTTTTCGGTCCACTGGGTGCGGTAACCGATTTCGGCGGCAAAGATTTTTTCTGCGCGTAGCTTGGGGTCGGGCTGCGCGATGACCTGGATCTGATCAAAAGGCGCCGGCAAACCTGTCGGTACGCCGCCCAGCCCCACGTTGGCCTGCGCTTCGCCGCGCGCCGGGGTGCGCGACGCCCTGGAAACCGAGGCCCATACCGAATGCACTTGGTCCGGCGTCCACATTAAACGGGCGTTGGGCTGCACTTGCGTGTTACCGAAATGGCTTTCTTCCAATTTGGTACCCAGCGTCAGGCGCAGAGTGTTGTCGATCAACGTGATGTCGTCTTGTACGAACACGCTGCCGTTGTGGTAACCCAAGCTGTTGGGTGTGAAGGCGATAGCCGAAGTGTTGACCGTGGTACTGTGAATGAATCGGTAACTGGCGCCCCACATCAAATCGTGGTCGGCATTGGGATGCAGGCGATGCTGAAAATCGATGTCCACCATGTCCTGACTGTCGGACAACGCTGCGGCACTGAAAGCGACCCGGTCGTAATAGCCTTGCAGCATAAATTCCGAACCGTCGCTGAAATTACCTTCCCAACGCGCCAGCAGGTTAGCACCGTCGGCATGGTCGTCGAAATTGAACTCGCGGTTAAACGGCGGCAGCACCGTTTGCGGCGTGACGGTATTGCCTATGGTCTTGCGGTAAACATCGCCTTGTATCGTGTAACGGCTGTCGTTGGAGATCCGGTCATCGATACGAAAACCGCCCTGCACCGAGCGCCAATCGTCGTGCAGCCTGTCTCCGGCCGCATTAACAAAAGTATCGCGTTCAAAGGTTTTGGCGTACACCCGGTAACTGCCGTCGTCGCCGATACGGCCACCGTGCCGGTAACCGGCAAAGCCGCGCTCCTGATTGCCGCCACCGGCCACGAACAAATTGCCTTGGGTGTCCTTGGCCTTCTTGGTAATGATATTGATGACACCGTTTACCGCGTTGGCGCCCCACATCACCGCGCCCGGTCCGCGGATGACCTCGATACGCTCGATGTCTTCCATCAGGGTGTCCTGCAAATCCCAGAACACCCCGGAAAATAAAGGCGTATAAACACTGCGGCCGTCCATCAGTACCAGCAATTTATTGGCATAACGGCTATTGAAGCCACGCGCGGTCACCGCCCAGACACTGGCGTTGATTTGCGCTACCTCAAGACCGGGCGCCAGGCGCAGTGCGTCGGGAATACTGGTGGCACCGGAACGGCGAATGTCTTCCTGACTGATCACGAACGCCGCCGCCGCGGTATCGGATACGGTCTGCGACTTTCTGGACGCCGAGGACACTTCCATTTGCATCAGTTCGTTGATGGAAAAAGCTTCGATATCCGGCGCGTTATCGGCTACCGCGCTACCGAAGATATTGACGTTAAGCGCCACACCGAACAGAAACAGGTTTAATCGATTCGTCGCTTGTGTTTGATACCGGCCAGTCAGCCATATCGTTGATTTCATTTTTTTTATTATTTTGAGGTGACAACTATTTTGACGCGGAGGGCCGTCGGCTATCCATCCAGCGATACCTTCTCCGGCAAACCGTTTATCAAGATAGTCGCTAAATGCCGATAAGGCGTCCGCAATGCGCCAACATCGACAAATTCATCGCGTTTTTTGAGGGCTATCACATTTCATGCGGCGGAATTGCGCACCAGCGACAAGTAATCGGCACGGCGCTAAGGCAGCGCAATTTGCAGCCGATCCGTAAAAGTGAGTGGTAATCCTTACCGAACTATGGAAGTACCCTTGATTTGTACGTAGACGCCCATACCTGGCTGCACATCTAACAACATCGCCGATTTTTGGGTGATATGCGCCAATAAAACCTCGTCGCCGACCGCCAGTTGCACGACGGTTTGGCCTTGCCCCATTTCGCTGAGCGCCAGCACCCTGGCCGGCAGAATATTCAGGATGCTGGAGGCTTCCGGCGGTTGCAGGGTAATACTGACGTCGCGGGCGTAAATTCTGATTCTCACCGGGCTACCGACCGGCATGTCCAAATACGGCAAACTCAAGCTGCCGCCGGCGAATTCGGCATGGCTAAGATGATATTCGGCTTCGTGGCTGATCAACTTGCCCTGCCAGACGCTGGCCGCTTGCCGGTCCAAGGCCATAGGCCCGTCCAGCCGCGTCAAGGTTTCTGCCAACGGCCCGCACGCTACTGCTTTGCCGGCAGCCATCACCAATAGATGGTCTGCGAGTTGATTGACCTCTTGCAAGGAGTGGGTGACGTACAGAATCGGGATTTGCAGATTCTGATGCAAGCCGGTCAGGTAAGGCAGGATGTCCTGCTTGCGTTGCTCATCCAGCGCGGCCAGCGGCTCATCCATCAACAACACATCCGGACTGGCGGCCAAGGCCCTGGCTATCGCTACCCGTTGCCGTTCGCCACCGGATAAGCGGTCCGGCAAACGCTCCAGCAACGGTCCTATCGCCAGTAATTCAATCGCTTGCCCCAGGGAAAACAGCCTATCTTTAGTTCGCAAGCGCCGCACGGCATAATCCAGATTGCCGCGCACCGAAAGATGCGGAAACAGGTTGGCTTCTTGAAACACATAGGCCAAATTACGGCGATGGGTGGGCAGGAAAAAATCGTGTTCACTGTCTTGCCAAAGCGTTGCGCCGATTTTCAAAAAGCCCTGCGTCGGCCGTTCCAAGCCGGCGATACAACGCAACAAGGTGGTCTTGCCGGAACCGGAATGCCCGAACAGCACCGTCACGCCGCTGGCGGGTAGGTTTAAATCGACATCCAAAGCAAATTGGTCGTACGCCAAGCGCAAGCGCGCCTGAATGCTGGGCACTGGGGACATAATCATTTCAAGGATTGCGTCAGCGTTTGGGTTTGTTGGCTGCTGTACAGCAGCAGTAACACCAAGAAAGAAAAGATCAGCAAGCCACCGGCCAGCCAATGCGCCTGCCCATATTCCAAGGCTTCGACATGATTGTAAATTTGCACGGATACCACGCGGGTTTTGTCGGGAATATTGCCGCCCACCATCAATACCACGCCGAATTCACCGACGGTATGGGTAAACCCCAGCACGCCGGCGGTTAAAAATCCCGGCTTCGCCAAAGGCAGCGCCACGCTGAAAAACCGATCCAGCGGTCCGGCTCCCAAGGTCGCGGCCGCTTCCAGCGGCGCATCACCCATCGCCACGAAGGCGTTCTGCAAAGGCTGCACCACGAACGGTAGCGAATACAACACCGACGCCACCACCAAACCACCAAAGCTGAACGGCAAAGTGCCGATACCCAACCACTGGGTGAATTTCCCTACCACCCCAGCCGGCCCCATCAACACCAATAAGTAAAAGCCCAATACCGTCGGCGGCAATACCAGCGGCAATGCCACCACGCTATTGATGACGCCTTTCCAGCGCGAGCGGCTGCGCGCCAACCTCCAGGCCAGCGGCGTGCCCAACAATAGCAACAGTAAGGTAGCCAGACTGGCGACGCGAAAGGTCAAAAACAAGGTGTCGAGATCGGCGGCGTTTAGCATGCAAGGCTTGGTCTAAGTGACGGGGAATCGCGACAAGGCGACACATCTGCGGTCTATTTTCGCTAATCGGGCTGGTAGAACGCCAGCAAAATACGCAATGGCGTATAGAAAACCCGCAGCTACGACGAGTATCGGCACAATAGGCGCGACATTATCAGCGCCTATCCCGATTAAGTTATTCGCCCGGCCCTTAAATTCCCAGGCGTCGTCGTGCCTGCAAAGGCGGAAGCGCCGATTTTAAGGGCCGGAGTAGTCTTCGACTTGCTGCTTCCCCCTCTTTTTCAAAGAGGGTATATCTTAAAGATTTAAAGTTATTGCAGTTAAATCAACAACAAGGGCTTATTTTCCGATAATCTGCAAGCGGTTTTCCAGCTTGGCCGCCACCAAGGCATCGTAATGCCGTTGCAGCATCGAATCGGTTGGCCGCGGAAACAAGGTTGCCTCAATCTCGCTTTGCAATTGCGTCAAAAAATGCCGTTTGAGGACCGAATCCTCGGGCAGTCCCTCTGCCGACCCACCGACATCGCCTACTGCTTTACTAGTGCCGCTGGATTTATTGGACTTTGCGTAAGCCGACAGCATGCAACCCAAGGGCGCGAATGCACAGGCAGCCACAATCAACATAATCAAACCGACCCATATCACTTCACTCATCTCATCACCTTAATGACATTGCCAAAAAATCGGCGACCGGCTTTGGCACGCGCCTGCCGCCCTCTTGAAAATCCCAGTGATTTTCAATTGACCCACAGCAATATCAATGCCATGGAACTCAGCGCCCGCAAGCCGCGGAACACAAGGACTTTCAGGGATGTGTCACAGTTTGAGTGTATTGTTTTGAGACAGGAATGCGACAAGACCGCAACATTCAGAAAAATTGTCAGTGATACAAATGCAGACGTCTTCATGGGAGCGATGCCTTTGCCAGTCACTAGACTTAGCACCCAGGCAACACATTCCGCTATTGCATTGATGGTTTACTCCCGCACTTCAGGCCTTGCCAAGCCGCCTCGGCAAATTGGCATGCAAACCCACTACGCACGCCCATTCTGACTTAAGCCTTGCTGCCAGCTGTTGAAACATGATCACCGTCAGAAACCCTTGATTCAGACGAGCTGGCCAGCAAATCTTTGACTAAAGCATTCGGGAAACGCCGGCTCGGCGTGATGGCATAAAAGCGCTCGCGAATATCCGCGATACGGTAGCGCTCCACCAACAGACCTTGGCGTAATTCATCCAGCACAACCACCGGCGGTACGAGGGTCAAATGGCCGGACTCGCGCGCCAGCAAGCGCAGCATCGCCATGTCATCGACTTCGGCCACCACCAACGGCCTCACGCCGGCTTGTTCCAGCAAGAAGTCGAACGCGGCCCTAATTTCGCTTTCAATGCTCGGTAACAGCAGGGGTCTGCCATGCAGATCCTGCGGGAATTGAAACGGCAGATTGTCGGCGCAGGGTTTACCCACCAAGCTCACCGGCTGTTCGTCCAACAGATGGCAATGCCAATTGGTTTGCGCATCTCGCGGAACCGGCCGGTTGGACAGCACCAGATCGATGGTGTGTGTATGCATTTGCGCCAGCAATTCGCGCAGGCTGCCGGAATGCAACACCAGTTCGACATCGCTGCGCAGGACTAAGGAGCGGACCAACTCCAGCTGAAAATTACGCGACAGGGTCGAGACTGCACCAATCCGCAATAACTGCCGCTCGCCCGCCGAACGGCCATGCATCAAGCTGATCAATTCATCCCCGGCGCGAAAAATGGCGTTGGCATAATCCAAGGCAATTCGTCCGGCTTCCGTTAATTGCAGGCGTTTGCCTTCGCGTTCAAACAACTTTTGCCCAAACGATTCTTCTAGCTGACGCAATTGAATACTCAGCGCCGACTGTGACACATGTAAGCGTTCAGCAGCCCGCGTCAAATTGTTTTCGTTGGCGATCATCCAGAAATAACGCAGATGGTGATAGTTCAGAGAGGCCATTTACACATTAACAAAAAAGAACGTTTAGATTAAATACATATATTGGATGAATCAATAGCCGGTTGCTAGCATGACCCTACTCTCAACACTTCGGAGATTCTCATGAACCGCACTATCCGCTGGGCAATCTTATGCATCGAACAATCTGACAGCAACGCTGCATTGTTAATCAAACAGGAGTTGCTGCCATGACATCCTTGATCAGTTACTTGGCTGTTTCGACTCCGCTGCTGTTGTTTCTATCCGGCACTCCGTCCTCCGCCTGGGCGACACGCCACCTGCAGCAAATGGGCAAACTGTGCGGCACTTTATCCATCATGGCGGTACTCACAGCCGGGCTTTCCGGCATCGGCATTTTCTACCAGGATTCATCGCCTGTTAGTGTCGCAGATAACGGCTTATACATCGACAGACTCTCGGTCATCATGCTGATGCTGGTGGCGTTCATAGGTGCCGTGGTCATCCGCTATTCGCGTCATTATCTGGATGGCGATCCCGGTCAGGGCCGATTTTTTAAGTGGCTGGCATGGACTATCGCGGCAGTCATGACCCTGGTCATCGCCGGCCATTTCATATTATTCGTGCTGGCCTGGATTCTCACCAGTCTGTGTTTGCACAGATTATTGTTGTTTTATCCGGAACGCCAGGGGGCTCGCATCGCCGCGCGCAAGAAGTTTGTCTTCAGCCGCTTAGGCGATTGCGCGCTGATTTTGGCAGGGGTTTGGCTTTATCAAGTCTTCGGCACCCTTGAATTCAGGGAATTGTTCGCACTTGCAGACAAACCGGTTGCGGACACCGGCTTGTTGAACGCCGCAGCCTTTGCCCTGGTGATTGGGGCTGTGATCAAATCGGCGCAGTTTCCATTTCACAGTTGGCTGCCGGAGGTGATGGAAACCCCAACGCCCGTATCGGCGCTGATGCACGCCGGCATCATCAACGCCGGCGGATTTCTGGTGCTACGCATGAGCCGCATACTGGTGCAGGCGCCCGCCGCACTGCACGTGGTGGCAGTCATCGGCACCATTACCGCTCTTTTCGGCTCATTGGTGATGCTGACTCAAACCAGTATCAAAAAATCGCTGGCCTTTTCCACCGTCGGCCAGATGGGTTTCATGATGTTGCAATGTGGGCTCGGCGCATTTTCTTCTGCGATGCTGCATATCGTCGCCCACGCCTTGTACAAAGCACACGCCTTTTTATCCAGCGGCAGTGTGGTGGACATTGCCAGGGCTGCCTGGGCGCCGGCGCCTCGTGACAATCGCCATCCAGGCGAACTGTTGCTGGCGTTCATTGCCGCCTTGGGCTTGACCGTTGGCAGTGCCGGCTTGTTCGATCTGACATTTAGGGAAGAGCCGGGCATTGTACTGTTGGGTGCCATCTTGCAAATGGCCTTGACCTATTTGTTGTGGAATGCCGTGGCCCATCAAACCGGTCCAGCGCAAATCGGCAAAGCCCTGCTGATTGCCGCCGGGGTTAGCCTTTTATATTTCGCCCTGCAAACCGGATTCCTGCATGTGCTCCGCGCTGACATTGCTGGCCAGATGCCGATAGACAGCCTGTTCGATAGTGTATTGCTCATCATCGTACTGGCGGGCTTTTTCACGATTTTGATGTTACAGATTCAGTACCCCGGCCCGGCGGCTGCCCAGGTTTGGCAAGCAGCCTACGTGCATATCTACAACGGCTTTTACATCAGTACTCTGGCCAACCGCATGATTCATCGGTATGGGTCCAAGCCCGTCAGTCTTAGCCATCGTCACTCTGGAGGAATGCCGCAATGAACTCAGCTGTATTGTCATTTAAAACCACCCACCCATTCGACGGCACCGAGACAGGCGTCCGCGCTGATAGCCGGGATACCTGGCAGACCCCAGGCATACTGGCAGCCATAGAGCGTGCCTGCGACCGCATCGCTCCGGTATGGCCGTTGCAACAATTCGTGGCGGTCAACCCCTTTCTTGGCCTGAGCGAGCGGTCTTTTGGCGACGCTTGCACCTTTAGCGCGCGGATGGGTCAAGGCGAGATGCTGATGCCGGCGAGTTTCTATGCCGAACACTATCGTTCGGGCCGCATTGAAGAGTCCGATGTCAGGCAGGCACTACAACTTGCCGGCAGCAGTATGTCGCTAGAACAATGCCTGTCCCTATTGCATGAAGCGTCGGGCCAGGATTTCGGGTTGACCGGCAAGCGCTGGCAGACCTTGGCGGAGCATCTGGACGCCATGCGTGGCAGCCAGTGGTCGGTATTGATTACCGAGGAAATATCCAAATGGTGCGCGGCCTACTTCGATCAAGGACAATCCGCATGGCGCATGCCCTGGCGGGGGCTGCCGCTGTATGCGGCCTGGCGCCGCGCTGCGGCCTTTGATCGCACGCCGGAATTAGCCGGCCTGTCGGCGTTTCGTCAGACGATAAACGCCTTGCCTGAAGAGCCCATTGAGGCGATTACGCAGATACTCACTGAAATGGGTTTGCCCAGCGCCCGACTCGATGATGCCTGTCATCGGCAGTTGCTGACGGTGGCCGGCTGGAGTTCTTGGGTGTGTTACAAACATTGGCAAACCAGCCCCGAGAAAAACCAGGATGCCTTGCGGCAACTACTGGCCATACGGCTCAGCTATGACTATGCGCTCATTTCGGCGGTGGCAAGCCGGCAAGATGTCGAGACATGGCGAGGCCATTGGCAAGACGCGCCGTTGACAGATACCGATACCGGCGTAGCGCTTGAAGTACGGCATATTATGCAGTCGGCCTACGAATTGGCAACGCAACGCCCCTTGTTCGAAAAACTCGCGTCGGCGCTGGCCTCAACAGGCCCTTGGCAAGCCCAGCGTAAAAACCTGCAGGCAGTGTTTTGTATCGACGTGCGTTCCGAAATTTATCGGCGCGCTCTGGAAATGCAATCTCATACTATCGAAACCCTTGGTTTTGCCGGTTTCTTCGGTTTCCCCATCGAATACATCGCTCTTGGGCACCATCATGGTCAGCCGCAATGTCCGGTTTTGCTGAAGCCTAGATTCCGGATTCGGGAAAGTGTAACCGATGCCGATGTCGGCGAACTGCGCGGCATCCTGGAAAAGCGCTGGCTGCGCAAGCGCTTGAATAGACTTTGGAAGGGCTTTAAAAATTCCGCGGTGTCGTGTTTCTCTTACGTGGAAATTTCCGGTCTGAGCTTCGCCGGCAAATTGCTAAGCGACAGCCTGGGTTTGACCCGGCCGGTAGTGAAACCGGGTATCGCCGGTCTGGACAAAGCCATCGTCCACCGCATCGGACCGGTCATTACCCGCCAGCGCGGCCGTCTGATTGCCAAGGGGCCAGTAGTCGAAACCGGTATCGCCCTTGGCGATCGCATCGAACTGGCGCGCAAAGCGCTGCAGGGCATGAGCCTGACAGACGGCTTTGCCCGGCTGGTGTTGTTATGCGGCCACGGCAGCACCGCCGTCAACAATCCTTACGCTGCCGGCCTGGATTGCGGCGCATGCGGAGGACACAGCGGCGAAGCCAACGCCAGGGTGGCGGCGGCGGTGTTGAATGATCGCGAGGTCCGCGCCGGCCTGGCAGCGCAGGGACTGACTATCCCGAAAGACACCTGGTTTGTCGCCGGTTTGCACGATACGACCACGGACGAGGTGCGGCTGTTCGACCTTGAGCAAATCCCGCATTGCTTCGGCGAAGACCTGTTGCTATTACAGCGCTGGCTGAATCAGGCTTCACAACTCACTCGCCAGGAGCGCGCGCCGGGTTTGGGATTACCCCGCCACGATGCCGCTGCGCTAATGAAAGCCGTTACTCAACGCAGCCGCGATTGGTCGCAGATTCGTCCGGAATGGGGTCTGGCGGGGAATACGGCTTTTATTGCCGCGCCCAGACAACGTACGTATCACTTTGAATTCGACGGTCGGGTATTTCTACACAACTACGATTACCGGCAAGACTCGGATACTGCGATTTTGAGTCTGATCATGAGCGCGCCAATGGTGGTGGCCAGCTGGATTAATCTGCAGTACTACGCCTCGACCGTGGATAACCGCCGCTTCGGCAGCGGTAACAAAGCGTTACACAATGTGGTCGGCACCATCGGCATTCTCGAAGGCAACGGCGGCGATTTGCGCACCGGCTTGCCTTGGCAATCGCTACATGACGGCAAAACCCTGCGCCACGAGCCGGTGCGTTTGACCGTGGTCATCGAGGCACCCGCCGAGATGATCGAGCAAGTATTGGCAAACCACGCCGAGGTTCGGCAATTGGTAGACAACCACTGGTTACACCTGACGCGCATCGATCCGTTGGACAACCACTGCTATCGCTATCTACAGCCGCAGCACTGGCAAGCCGTCACCGATTCTGGCAAGGAGAGCTAATATGAACGAGCAAGTAAACACACCCGTCAACCAGACACACGTAGCGGCGGACCACCTGGACTTACTGGAAGCCGAGGCGCTGTTCATCCTGCGCGAGGTGATTGCTGAATGTCGCCATCCGGTGTTGTTGTTTTCCGGCGGCAAGGATTCGGCGGTGTTGTTACATCTGGCCTACAAGGCGTTTCATCCCGAGCGCATTGGCTGCGCGCTGTTGCACATCGATACCGGTCATAACTATGATGAAGTAATTGCCTATCGCGACCGGATGGCGGAACGCTACGCTTGCCAGTTGCACGTGCGCAGCGTCGAAGACTCGATCCGCAAAGGCTCGGTACGCTTACGGCATGCGTTGGAATCGCGCAATGCCTATCAATCGGTGACTTTGATGGAAGCAATCGCCGAATTTGGTTTCGATGCCTGTTTGGGTGGCGCCCGACGCGACGAAGAGAAAGCTCGGGCCAAGGAGCGTATCGTCAGCGTGCGCGACGAGTTCGGTCAATGGGAACCCAAAAATCAGCGCCCTGAGCTCTGGTCTTTGTACAACACCCGCGTGGCACTGGGCGACCATCTACGGGTATTCCCGATTTCAAACTGGACCGAACTCGATGTCTGGCAATACATCCAGCGCGAAGACATCGAACTGCCGGCGCTTTACTTCGCCCATCCGCGTGAAGTGGTGCGGCGCGGCGACATTCTGGTGCCGGTAACGCATCTGACACCGGCCCAGGCCGGCGACACCGTGGAAACCATCAGCTGCCGTTTCCGCACCGTCGGCGATATTTCCTGCACCGCGCCGGTGGCATCGTCAGCCGGTAACGTTGCCGACATCATCGCCGAAACCGCCCAATGCCTGCTGACCGAACGTGGCGCGACCCGCCTGGACGACCGCGCCTCCGATGCGGCGATGGAACAACGTAAAAAAGAGGGGTATTTCTGATGAACGCACCTAGCTATGTGACACTTGAAAGCCAATTTGACGAGACCGTGCAACCCGCTAATTCCGGCCTGCTGCGGTTTATCACCGCCGGCAGCGTCGATGACGGCAAGAGCACGCTGATCGGTCGCTTGTTGTACGACACCGGCAACGTCGCCGCGGATCAATTGGCGGCGATTCAAGCCACTTCGCAAAAGCGCGGGCTGGCGGCTATCGATTGGTCGCTGTTGACCGATGGTTTGATCGCTGAGCGGGAACAAGGCATTACGATTGATGTGGCCTACCGCTATTTCGCCACATCGCGGCGTAAATTCATCATCGGTGATGCGCCCGGCCACGAGCAATATACCCGCAACATGGTCACCGCCGCCTCCAGCGCCGACTCGGCGATTTTGTTGGTCGACGCCAGGAAAGGCGTCACCACCCAGACCCGCCGCCACGCCTATCTGGCACATTTACTCGGTATCCGCGAGTTAGTGCTGGCAGTGAACAAAATGGATTTGGTGGATTGGCAACCTGCGGTATATCAAGGCATTGTGGATGCGTTCAACACCTTTGTCAGCGCCTTGGGTCGTCATCACGTGCAAGCCATTCCGCTATCGGCTTTAAACGGTACCAACGTGACAACGCGCGCGGAGGCGATTCCTTGGTATCACGGTCCCAGTTTGCTCGAATACTTGGAAGCCGTCCCGGCCCGGCGCGATGCCGAGCGGGCCCCGCTAAGGCTACCGGTGCAGCGTGTGGTGCGGGTGATGCTGGGCAATGCCGCCAACGGAGCAAGCGATACGGAATTTCGCGGTTATCAAGGCGCACTGGCTTCGGGACAGCTGCACATTGGCGATGAAGTAGCGGTGTGGCCGACCGGCCAGCGGGCGCTTATCAAGGGCTTGCATGTGGCCGAACAGTCATTGGCCGTGGCAAGCGTAGATCGCGCGGTGGTAGTGGCGCTGGATAGTGAAATCGACATTTCGCGCGGCGATATGCTATCCAGCCCCGTTCAGCCTCCGCGGGTCGTCAAGACACTCACCGCCGATATGTGCTGGTTGTCCGAGCAGCCACTGCAAGCGCGGGGTAAGTACCTGGTTAAACATACCACCCGCACCGTTAATGCTTTCTTCGAAGAGTTAAGTTACCGGGTTGACGTCAATACGCTGGACCACCAGGCCACCCCGGAAACGGCGGTCATGAACGACATCCTGCGGGTCAAACTGAAATTGCAACAGCCACTGTTAGTCGATGCGTATGTCGATAACCGCACCACCGGCAGTTTCATTATCATCGATCCGGTATCGTTGCACACGGTAGCGGCCGGCGTGATTATCTAACGCTATAGGGTCTACAAACAGGAATCCCCCAAATGAATTGGAACGAATATGTGCAATTGCTCGCCGGCTTGATTTCCGTAGTCAATCCGATCAGTGCCATGCCGATTTTTCTGTCGTTGACTTCGACAAAATCACCTGGGCAACGTCTGCAGACAGCAATGACCACCGCATTTGCGGTGGCGATGGTGTTGTTCACCTCGCTGCTGGCCGGAGAGCCTATCCTGAATTTCTTCGGCATCGGCCTGCCTGCGTTTCGGGTGGCCGGTGGTCTGTTGTTGCTGTTGATGGGCATATCGATGCTGCGAGTCAGCGATGATCGTTCTCGGCACACACCGGAAGAAGACGCCGAGTCGCACGAAAAGGCCTCGGTCGCGGTGGTGCCCTTGGCGATTCCGTTGTTGGCGGGGCCTGGCGCCATCAGCACCACCATCGTCTACGCCCATCGCGATTTGTCCTTGGCGCATTATTTGTTGTTCAGCGGCGTGATCGTATCCGTCAGTGTCATCGTGCTGCTCATCCTGCTGCTAGCACCGCGCATCATCGCCTTGATGGGCCAAACCGGCATGAACGTGGTGACGCGGGTCATGGGCTTGTTATTGACCTCGACCGCCGTCGAATTTATCGCCGGCGGCTTGACTGAGCTATTTCCTATTTTGGCAGGCGGATGAATGAGCCCGACAGAAAATCCGATTACAGCGCGTTGGTCTAACCTACCCCCACAAGCCTATGACGACAACCAAGCTTTACGAGGATTTAAGCCGAACAGTAAGCGCTAATGTTTCGGTGTATCGGGGGCAAAGCGTGGCCTTACTGACCCAACATGGCAAAGAAGCGCCATTGCGCGAAGTGCTAGGTGCCGGTTTGGGCTGCCGGATTCAGCATGTCAGTGACTATGATACTGACCAGTTTGGCACCTTTACCCGAGACATCGCCCGCATTGGCAGTCAGCTTGACGCCGCGCGCGCCAAAGCAAGAATGGGTATGCAACTCTCCCGCCTGTCGATAGGTTTGGCGAGTGAAGGGGCGTTTGGGCCGGACCCGGTCTCGTTCATGCTGCCGCATAATCTGGAGTTGTTGCTGTGGATTGACGACGGTTTGGGTATAGAAGTGATCGCGACCGCATCCGGGCATACCAACTTTTCCCACAAAACCGTCCCCGACTTTAAAGAGGCGAAACACTTCGCCGAATCTGCGGGGTTTCCCGAACACCATTTGATCGTGCGACCGGATGATGAACATCACCCGCAGTTTCGTAAGGACTTGTCGACTTGGGACGCTTTTCAGGAGGCCGTGGATTGGGCTTTATCTTTATCCCTAACCGGGAAAGTTTTCATCGAAACCGATATGCGCGCATTCGCCAATCCGACACGTATGCTCAACATTCGCCGCGCAGCCGCAGCTTTGGTGGAAAAATTAAGTTCGCTCTGTCCCGCTTGTGGCGCGCCCGGCTTTGCCAAATCTGGCGTAGTCCGCGGCTTACCTTGCGAGGATTGCGGACAAGCCACTGAGCAAGCCAAGGCGGATATCATTGCTTGTGTGCGATGCACGCAGCAAATTTTGATTGATCGAGAGGAACAATTTGCTGCGGCGGGCAATTGCGACTACTGCAATCCATAACGCACATCATCAATCCGCTCAATAAAACCTGAGAAGCTAATCCATATTAAGCACCAATTTCTCCAAACAAATCAGTACTTAATATATGAAACGCGGCTAGGCAACAGCGTTACGCAACCAAAAACCGATTACGGCTGACACTCCGGCATCAAGGAACTGCGCCAGTACTGGTCTTCCTTCTCGAACAAGCGGCGGCTTTCTTCCGGCCCCCAGGAACCAGCCGGATAGGTGGCGATATAGTCCCGCTCGGTCACCCAATTTTGCAGAATGGGATCGACGATGCGCCAGGCGTATTCCACTTCGTCGAAACGCAAAAATAGCGAACGGTCGCCCTTCATCACATCCAATAACAAATCTTCGTAGGCATCCACGCGGCGTTCGTCGGGATTGCGGAAGCTGGCATCCAGGCTGGTAGTGCGGGTACGCATTTCCAGACCCGGCTCTTTAACGGTCATTTCGATGCGGATGCATTCTTCCGGCTGAATCCCCAGCAATATCCAGTTCGGCGTCATGCACTGCACATGGGTATCGCGGAAAAACTGAAACGGCGGGTGGCGAAAGCAGATCGAAATCGAGGATTGGCCCTTGGCCATGCGCTTGCCGGTGCGCAAGTAAAACGGCACGCCACGCCAGCGCCAGTTGTCGATCAACAATTTCATGGCCGCATAAGTTTCGGTACTGCTGTCAGCGGGAATATTGGCTTCCTCCAGGTAACCGCCCACTTTTTGACCTTCGATATTGCCGCGGGCATATTGGCCGCGAAAGGCATGTGCATGCACAGCCGATTTCGGGATCGGCCGAATGGACTTCAGCACTTTGACTTTTTCGTCGCGCAGCGATTCGGCGTCCATGGACACCGGCGGCTCCATCGCCACCAAGGTTAACAGCTGTAACAGATGGCTTTGCAGCATGTCGCGCATCGCCCCGGCGCTATCGTAATACTCGCCGCGGCTACCTATGCCCAGTTCTTCGGAATGCGTGATCTGCACATGGTCGATGTAATTGCGATTCCACAAGGGTTCCAGCATCACGTTGGCGAAACGAAACACCAAGACGTTCTGCACCATGCCCTTACCCAGATAATGGTCGATGCGGTAAATCTGGTCTTCGCTTAAATAGCGGCTCAGACGTTTTTGCAAGGCCTGTGCACTCTCCAGATCGTAACCAAATGGCTTTTCGATCACTACTCGTCGCCAGCCGTATTCTTCGTTCAGCAACTCCACCTGGCTCAAGGACTCGATGACATTGCCGAAATCACTGGGACCTATGGCCAGATAGAAGGCCATATTGCGGGAAAATCGCGGTTGAGCATTTAGCGTTTCCGCCAGGGATTTATAGCATTCCGGCTGGTCGAGATCGCCGCGATGATAATCCAGCCGTTCGGCAAAACGGTTGAATACGGCCTCGTCCATCGGCGTATTGGCCTGCTCTAGCAGCAAGGCCTTCACTTCGGCCAGCCAGGTTGCTCTATCCCAGGGACGGCGGCCCACCGCCAGGATACGTGTGCCTTCCGGCAGTTTTTTTTCCAATTCCAGATGATAGAAGCCCGGCATCAGCTTCAAGCGCGCCAAATTGCCGGTAGCACCGAAAATGACGTAAGTGCAGGGGTCTGTATTCATAAAAGCCACCTTGTCTTTACTTTGGAATGTAGGGTGCAGTTTGCATCATTTGCGCGGGCGCGTCGAACGCCAAAGCGCCGCAGCCGATAAAAGCAGCCAAATTAGAGCCACGCCAGTGTCACCTTGATCATAATATGGGGTCATCGTCACCGAGACACTTCAGAACTTGATCCTGGTTATCCAACAGCCGAATCAGCTTAATTTTCATTGTATTAAAGCGCTGTTGCGCCAACTCTGCGTCGGCTTGTACCAACGCTTTTTGCAAGTTCTCGACGACCGCCAGGCAATCGGCAAAATCGTAAAAACAAAAGGTGCCATGCAGTTTATGGTTCAAATCCCACGCCTGTTGCAGCAATCGATTGTCCAAGGCCCGCTCGATGTCGAGTATTAATCCCGGCAACTGCTCAAATAATTTGCCCATCAAGACTTGGCTCAACTGCCGGTTATGCTGGGCTTTGCGCAAAAGTTGCCCGGCATAATACTCGGCGTTCACCGGCTCATGTTGCCGCCAACGCACCAGCAATTGCTCCAACTGGTAAAGGCGAACCGGCTTGACCAAACATTCGTTGAACCCGGCGGCGATTGCCCGTTCCTGCTGCTGATTTTGCGCGTGAGCCGTGACGGCGACTGCCGGCGTTTGCCGATTGTAGTTTTCGGTGCCGCGCAAATTGGCGGCGACATCGAAACCACTCAAAAACGGCATGTTCACATCCAGAAAGATGAAGTCGTAGCGGCGTTCTTGCAACAATTGCCAGGCCTCCCGCCCGTCTTTTGCCGAGGTGATATTGGTCGTCCAGTATTCCAACTGTTCGCGTAACAGCCATAGATTGATTTCATTGTCGTCAGCGATCAGAATCGAAAAATCGTTGGTCATAGTTAATGGCTTCGAGCTGTGAATAATTTGCTGATGCCGTTATCGAATGTTTCGCGGCAAAAATCAATCTATAGTGCTGCACACCATCGTAAACCGTTCCACACCCAAAGCGCCAGACAATAAAAAACCCCGGCACCTTGCGGCAACCGGGGTTTTCAGGCCGAGGCCGAAGGCGATTACATCATGCCGCCCATGCCACCCATGCCGCCCATATCAGGCATTGCAGGGGCTTTATTGTCGGATGGCGCATCAGCAATCATCACTTCCGTGGTGATCATCAAGCCTGCCACTGAAGCCGCGTTTTGCAGCGCGGAACGGGTCACTTTCGCTGGGTCCAGAATACCCATCGCGATCATGTCGCCGTATTCGCCGGTTGCCGCGTTGTAACCGAAGTTACCGGTGCCTTTTTTAACTTCATTCAGAACTACAGACGCTTCATCGCCGGCGTTGCTGACGATTTGACGCAAAGGCTCTTCCATAGCACGACGCAGGATGCTGATACCTACGTCTTGGTCGTGGTTGATACCTTTCAGGCCGTCCAGAGCAGACAATGCGCGGATCAGCGCAGTCCCGCCGCCGGCAACTACGCCTTCTTCAACCGCGGCGCGAGTTGAATGCAGCGCGTCTTCAACGCGAGCTTTCTTCTCTTTCATTTCTACTTCGGTCGCAGCGCCGACTTTGATGACCGCTACACCGCCAGCCAATTTGGCCAGACGCTCTTGTAATTTTTCACGATCGTAATCGGAGGTCGCTTCGTCGGCTTGAGCGCGGATTTGCGCGACGCGGCCTTTGATTTGATCTTCGTTGCCAGCACCATCGATGATAGTGGTGTTTTCTTTGTTGATTTGGACACGTTTTGCAGTACCCAATTGGCTGATGTCAGCTTTTTCCAAAGACAGACCTACTTCTTCAGAAATCACCACGCCGCCAGTCAGAACTGCGATGTCTTCCAGCATGGCTTTACGACGGTCACCGAAACCAGGTGCTTTAACCGCAGCCACTTTAACGATACCGCGCATGTTGTTGACAACCAAAGTTGCCAAGGCTTCGCCTTCTACGTCTTCCGCGATGATCAATAAAGAGCGGCCGGATTTAGCCACGCCTTCCAGAATCGGCAACATTTCGCGAATGTTGGAGATTTTTTTGTCGTACAACAGGACGAAAGGATCGTCCAATTCGACGCTCATGCTTTCTTGTTTGTTGATGAAGTACGGCGACAAGTAGCCACGGTCGAACTGCATACCTTCGACAACGTCCAGTTCGTTGTTCAGACCAGTGCCTTCTTCAACAGTAATCACGCCTTCTTTACCGACTTTTTCCATCGCTTCGGCAATGATCGCACCCACTGATTCGTCGGAGTTAGCAGAGATGGTACCTACTTGCGCGATCGCTTTGCTATCGCTGCAAGGTGTAGCGGCTTTTTCAATCGCTGCAACCGCTGTAGTGACTGCCAGATCGATACCGCGTTTCAGGTCCATTGGGTTCATGCCCGCTGCAACTGACTTCAAGCCTTCGTTAACGATTGCTTGAGCCAAAACAGTCGCAGTGGTAGTACCGTCGCCGGCTACGTCGGAAGTTTTAGAGGCAACTTCCTTCACCATTTGCGCGCCCATGTTTTCGAATTTGTCTTTCAATTCGATTTCTTTTGCAACCGATACACCGTCTTTGGTGATGGTTGGCGCGCCGAAGCTTTTATCCAATACAGCGTTACGGCCTTTAGGACCCAAAGTAACTTTTACTGCGTTAGCCAGAACGTTAACGCCTTGCACCATCAGTGCACGAGCGTCACCACCAAATTTTACGTCTTTTGCTGCCATTTCTTATTCCTGAGATATTGGTTAAATTGAAAAAGAGTGTGTCGAAGGAATTGGGATTAACCCAAAACACCCATGATGTCTTCTTCGCGCATGACGATGTATTGCTCGCCATCGACTTTAACTTCGGTGCCGGAATATTTGCCAAACAGTACTCTGTCGCCAACTTTAACTTCCAAGGCACGTACTTGGCCGTTATCTAACGGTTTACCTGAACCTACTGCCAATACTTCGCCTTCGCTAGGTTTTTCAGCAGCTGAACCCGGCAACACGATGCCGCCTGCGGTTTTGGTTTCTTCCTCAACACGTTTTACGACGATACGGTCATGTAACGGACGAATTTTCATCAATGTCTCCTTAATGTAGATAAAGTTAAAGGTTAAAAACTGTGTAAAGCAATTTAAAAAACAGCTACCCCTTACGGAGGAAGCGAGCTTTTAAGCGGCCTCAGTTTTATTAGCACTCTCTAGCAACGAGTGCTAATAATATCCGGCTTTTGCACTCTGTCAAGCTCTTTGGCATCATCTGCGCCTTACCCAAGCCATACACACTATGAACGACGAACAATTACTCCGTTACAGCCGGCAAATCATGCTGCCGCAAATCGATATTGCCGGTCAGCAAAAATTGCTCGATGCCAAAGTATTAATCGTCGGTGCCGGCGGTTTGGGCTCGCCTGCCTCAATGTACCTGGCTGCGGCCGGTGTCGGCCAGATCACCGTCTACGACGACGATCAAGTCGATTTAACCAACTTGCAACGCCAGATCGCTCACAACACAGCCGATATAGGGTTGGATAAAGTTATTTCAACCCAGCAGACTTTGGAAAAAATTAATCCGGGCGTAAAAGTGTTTGCTCACAAGCAACGTCTGGCTGACGAGCAATTACTTAAAGAAGTGACGGAGGCGGATGTGGTGCTGGACTGCAGCGATAATTTCACTACCCGGTTTGCCATTAACAAGGCATGTGTCGACCGGCAAACCCCTCTGGTTTCCGGCGCGGCGATCCGCTTTGAGGGTCAAGTCAGCGTATTTACCCCTGGGTTAAACGATAGCCCGTGCTATAACTGTCTTTATCAAAGCGACGGCGAGGAATTGCAAAATTGCGCCCGCAATGGCGTGATTGCGCCGATCACCGGCATCGTCGGCAGCATACAGGCCTTGGAGACGATCAAACTACTGGTCGGTACCGGCAGCACATTAACAGGCCGCTTGCTGTTGCTGGACGGCCTGAGTATGGAATGGCATAGCATGCGCTTGAAGAAAAACCCACATTGCCCGAGCTGCGGCGCGAAATAAGCTAATCCGCACAAAAAAGCCGGGCTAATCCCGGCTTTCTATTGCTGGCAAATAAGACGTAATTAATTTTTTCCCAGTTTGCCTTTAACCATCAGAATGGCTTTGCTGACATTTCTCAATAGCGCCGAATCGCTATCGCCGTGCGGCTCGATGTCGCCGAACGGTTCGCCATTCTTCATGGTGTACATGTAAATGAAATACCCCAACGGTGCGAAAGCGAAGATGGCAATAATCAACATCAACACCACTAATTCGATAACTCCGCCCATATATACCTCCAACTATTTGTTTTTATTTTAATTTAGAATGAGGCCATAGACCTCGGGAATGGACTATAACCCCATCCCTTTTAGGGAACAAGCACAAAGTATTCTTTGTCAACTTATGGTTTTAACCTCAGGCTAATTTAGCCTTGGGGCAACTACGCCAACGCCATTTTCAACTATCAATCTGAGCATATGGACCATTACCCTAAAGCCAACTGGCACAGCCAAACGCCGGAAACCGTATTAACGCATTTCGGCGTAGAGCTGGGTCAAGGCCTGAGCAGCGAGGAAGCGCAAAAACGCCGAGCGACTAGCGGCGCCAACCGCCTGACCGCTCGCCGCGGCAAAGGCCCTTTGCTTTTGCTATTGGCGCAATTTCATCAGCCCTTGATCTACATCCTGCTGTTTTCCGCGGCCACCACCGCTTTTTTAGAGGAATGGACCGACAGTAGCGTCATCTTCGGTGTGGTCATTATCAATGCGGTGATCGGCTTCGTTCAGGAAGCGAACGCGCTGAAAGCCATTAACGCCCTGGCTCAGACCTTGAATATCAGCAGCAACGTCCTGCGTGACGGCCAGCGCCGAAGTATTGCTGCTGCCGAGTTAGTTCCCGGCGATTTGGTATTCCTGCAATCCGGCGACAAGGTGCCTGCCGATCTGCGCCTCTTGCAAAGCCGCGAACTGAAAATCGACGAATCCGCGCTAACCGGCGAATCGGTACCGGTGGAAAAGCAGGCACAGACTCTACCCTCGGCCACCTTATTGGCTGATCGCGCCAATATGGCGTATTCCTCGACGCTGGTCAGTTACGGCAGTGCACTGGCCGTGGTAGTCAGTACCGGCGATAACACCGAGATTGGCCGCATCAACAAGCTGATCGGCAGCGCCGAACCGCTGGAAACGCCGCTAACGCTAAAAATGAGCCAATTCAGTCAATTGTTGCTCTGGGTGATCGTCGGCTGCGCGGCCATTACCTTTGCGGTCGGCGTCTGGCGCGGTGAAACCATGTTGGACATGTTCATGGCCTCCGTGGCGTTGGCTGTCGGCGCCATCCCGGAAGGTCTGCCCGCGGCGCTGACGATTACGCTGGCTATCGGCGTCTCGCGTATGGCCAAACGCAACGCCATCATCCGCAAACTGCCGGCGGTGGAAACCCTGGGCAGCACCACGGTGATTTGCTCCGACAAGACCGGCACCTTGACGCAAAACCAAATGACCGTGCAATTCGTGCAAGCAGGCGGTGAAATATTCGAGGTCAGCGGCAGCGGCTACACGCCGGACGGTGAATTTACCAGCCATAACCAAGCGGTCGACCCGTCCCTTAAACCAGCACTAATGGAATGTTTAAAAGCCGGCCTGCTGTGCAACGACGCCCGATTAATCGCCGACACCGACAACTGGCGTATCGAAGGCGACCCTACCGAGGCCGCCTTGCTGGTAGCCGCCCACAAAGCCGGTCTGCATCAAGCCAGCGTCAGCGGCGACCATCCGCGCCTGGACGCCATTCCGTTCGAATCCGCGTACCAATTCATGGCCACTCTGCATCACAACCTGGCCGAAGACGCCCGGCATATTTATTTAAAAGGCTCGCTGGAAAGCCTGTTACAGCGCTGCGACAAGGCCTTTTCCGCCGATATGCAACTCGTACCACTGGATAGAGACTGCCTGAACCAGCAAGCTGAAGCGTTTGCCGCACAAGGCTTGAGAGTCCTGGCATTTGCGCGCGCTGAGCATGATGACGATGCGGTTGAACATCGCGAAGTGGGTGGCGGCCTGACCTTTTTGGGCTTGCAAGCCATGATCGATCCACCCCGCCCCGAAGCTGCCCGAGCCATTGCCGCCTGTTATAAGGCCGGCATCTCGGTGAAGATGATCACTGGCGACCATCCCGTCACCGCGCTGGCCATCGCTAAGCAGCTCAACATGCGCCATACCGAACGTGTGATCAGCGGCGCCGACTTGCAACACTACAGCGAAGCTGACTATCGCAAACACGTCAAAGACTGCGATGTCTTTGCCCGCATCGCGCCGGAGCAAAAGTTGCAATTGGTGCAAGCCTTGCAGGCCAACGGTCACGTGGTAGCCATGACCGGCGACGGCGTCAACGATGCCCCGGCACTACGGCAAGCCAACATCGGCGTGGCGATGGGCATGGGCGGCACCGAAGTCGCCAAAGAAGCGGCGGCCATGGTGCTGACTGACGATCATTTCGCCACCATCGAAGCCGCCGTCGAAGAAGGCCGCGGCGTGTTCGACAATCTGGTCAAATTCATCGCCTGGACCTTACCGACCAATCTCGGTGAGGGCCTGGTGATTACCGCCGCGGTGTTCGCCAATGTGGCGTTGCCGATTACCCCCCTGCAAATTCTCTGGATCAATATGACCACCGCAGTACTGCTGGGTTTAATGTTGGCTTTCGAACCCAAGGAACCGGGTCTGATGCTCCATAAGCCACGCAATCCCAAGCAAGCTATCCTGACCAAACGCCTAATGTTTCGTATCTGTCTGGTCGGCCTGTTGTTGCTGGCCGGCGCGTTCGGCTTGTTTGAATGGGAACTATCGCAAAACGCAACCCTAGCTAAGGCCCGCACAGTCGCCGTCAATGTGTTTGTGTTTGGCGAATTGTTTTACCTATTCAACTGTCGCTCGCTAAATTACTCGATGTTCCGAGTCGGCGTTTTTTCCAATTTATGGCTGATTTTTGGTGTCGTCAGCATGATTTTGCTGCAACTGCTGTTTACCTATTGGCCAACGATGCAGGCCTTATTCGGCAGCGAGGCAATCGGTCGGGAGGAGTGGCTGTTGATTTTGGGGGTTAGCTCAGTTATTTACGTAGCGATAGGCCTGGAAAAACTAGTCGTTCGGCGCTTTAACCGCCGGCGTTGATTGCGCGAAGGCATTCAGTGCAACTAATAGCGTCTCCAAGCTTTTCAGGGACTGCTTTTCCGCGACCTCTGGCGCTTCCAGCTGCGCTTTAACAATCGCGCCGTCTATCGCCACCGCAGCCGCATTCGCCAACTGCTGCCGGTTTAGGCCGTCCGGCAACAGTTCGGCAATTACCCGCACCATATCTTGTTTATGCTGGTAGCAAATTTCCAGCACATCAGGCAACACACCGCCCAATTCGGCGACGGTATTGATAAACGCGCAGCCGCGATAAATAGGCTTGCGAAACCATTCCTCCAGCGTGGCTACCAGCGGGATTAAGCCACCGCTCGGCCGGCCGCCGTGCCGCTGTAAAGCGTCTGTAAACCAGGCCATCCAGCCTTCGTGCCGATAGGTCAAAAACGCCCGGATCAAATCATTCTTGCTGGGAAAATAACGATAGAACGTCACTTTCGTTACCCCGGACTCGGCAATTACTTTGTCGATACCGGTGGCGCGGATGCCGTCGCGATAAAACAAATCATGCGCGGCCAGTAATATCCTCTCTCGAGGCGGGCGGTCCGACAGAATGGTGATGGAATCAGAGATCATGTTTCGATTGTAGACAAGTCTGTCTACAATTGCTACCATCGCCATAAGTAGACAAATCTGTCTACTTACTTTCTCACCCCAGTCAGGAGCTTAACGATGGACAGCAAACCGCCTCTACCGCCTTTTACCGCTGAAACCGCCGCACAAAAAGTCCGCATGGCGGAAGATGCCTGGAATAGCCGCGACCCGGATCGCGTCGTGCAGGTGTATACCGAAGACAGCCGCTGGCGCAATCGCGCCGAGTTTCCGGTAGGTCGCGGGCAAATTCGTGAGTTTTTACAGCGCAAATGGGCCAAGGAATTGGATTATCGACTAATCAAAGAATTATGGGCTTTTACCGACAACCGTATCGCGGTGCGCTTCGCTTACGAGTGGCACGACGATGCCGGCACCTGGTTTCGCAGCTACGGCAACGAAAATTGGGAGTTTAACGAATACGGATTAATGCAGCGTCGCTTTGCCAGCATCAACGATTTGCCGATTAAAGCCGATGATCGTTTATTCCATTGGCCGTTGGGCCGGCGACCGGACGATCATGCCGGTTTAACTGAATTGGGCTTGTGAAACTTGGCGGTAGAGGCGAATTTATTCGCTTCCTGTAAATAAAAAGGGGCGGATAAATCCGCCCCTGAGATCAAGCAAAACTTTATTAATGGCTGACTTCGACTTTGCCGCCTTTTTTCTGGCCGATGGCCGCCAGCGTTTCGGTAAACCAGTCGGTATCGATATTGAACGGTTTGCCGCCTTTGATGCGCGGAAACTCGATAGCGCGCAAGACGTTGCCGTTATCTTCGTCGTGGCCCATCACGCCGGATTCGCGGCGGAAGGCACATTCCACGGCCAGGTCAGCGCAAGATTTGATCAGACGCATATCGTCGACGTTGGCTGCCGCGGCACGGGCGAAATAACCGGATTTTTGCACCAGGGTTTTTTCCGCCCCGATCATTTGCGCGAATTGCTCGCCAAACCATTTGCCCGGATTGACTGCATCCAGCTTGATGTGGCCGAACGCATCACGCGGCACTTCTTGGCCTTTAGCTTGCAGTTCGGCAACGATAGCTTCCACACCGGCGCCTTCGGACACGAAGATATTCACGCAATCGACTTTATCCATCACCGCGCGTAAACGCGCCGCTTCGGCTTCCAGATCGATAGCCATTTCCGGAACGAATACCGCATGCACTTCATACGATTCACGAGACAAGCCCAGCTCAGGCAGCCACTCGGCGCGGTCCAACAATTTACGGTATTCCTGTGCAGTCGCAGCGGTCAACCAACCACAGTTACGGCCCATGACTTCGTGGACGATCAGCATGCGTGGGTTGGAATTGTTCTCGGCCACCACGTTCATGAAGTAACGTGCGCCTTGTTCGGCGGCAGTCCAGGCACCCAGGGATTGTTTGATCGGGAATACGTCGTTATCAACGGTTTTTGGCAAACCGATCACGGTCAGACCGTAGTTGTTTTTGGCCAGAAATGCCGCCAAATCGGCCGCCGCAGTATTGGTATCGTCACCGCCGATAGTGTGCAGAATATCGACGCCGTCTTTAATTAACTGGTCGGCAGCGACTTTTTGCGGGTCTTCGCCTTCTTTCACCAAACCGCGTTTCACGCAGTCTTTGATATTGGTCAGCTTGACGCGGCTGTTGCCGATCACTGAACCGCCGAAACGTTGCAGCAAGCCGGCTTTTTTGCGGACTTCATCGGTCACGACATAGGAGTCACCCAGCAGCAGGCCTTTGTAGCCGCCACGGTAGCAAATAATTTCGATGCTAGGATCAATTTCTGTGTAGCGTTCAATCAGGCTGCCGATAGCGGAGTTCAGGCAAGGCGCCAAACCGCCGGCCGTGAGGATTGCAACTTTTTTGGGTTTGTTCATGGGCGTTTCAAATAAAAAGTTAAGAAAAAGTGTGATGGCTCGGCGTACCAACCATCAGCTATCGCCGCGTCTCAGCGCCGGCGTTGCGATCCCTTTTGCCGCAACACTCGCCAAAACGGTGCAAGCCGCGCGATTCTAACACAAGCTTTTCTTTTATCAGGCAACGTTCGATGATCGCTCAGCTCACCCAGCTTAACCGGCTGCGCCACAAACACTACCGCAGCAAAATCCAGTGGCGCGGAGGCACGAATAAAAGCAGAATAGGTTAGCGGCTCGACATCGGTCGTAGTGATACTGACTTTGGTTAATTCACCGCAATCGCTTAGCGAAAGCGACAAATAATCGCTGAGCCCGTGTTCGGCCTGTGTGAGCAACAAATCCTCAAGCGGCACCGCAAGTTTGCCTCGTTTGATACCTTGAATGTGTTGATATGAATTATCTGTCATCTGTTACCGCTCCGCACTGAACTAGCTAAATTGCGGTAGCAAGCTTATCGTCCTTGCGATTTATCGCCAGTGTACCAAGGTTCTAAACCAGCCTAGATCAAGCACTTAAGCGCTAAGCGGCCAGCAACCAATCCTCCACCAAGCGACAAAACGCATCCGGCGCCTCAACGTATAACCAATGGCCGGTATCTGGAATTTTCGCGATCTTTGCTTGCGGAAACACTGCATAAATCGCTTCTTCATCCAGATATTTGGAATTGCCGCCACCGATGAATAACACCGACCGGACGAACCGGCGTTCGCCGACTTCCGGAAAGCCGACTATGTGATGGGCATTTTTTTGAATAATATCCAGATTGATCCGCCAGTAGTAATTGCCGTCTTTCAGTAGCAGATTTTGCAGCAAAAACTGTCGGTAGGCTAAATCCGGAACCGCTTCGGCTAGCGCCTCTTCGGCCTGCTTTCGGTTGCCGATGCTATCGACTGGTAAACGGCTAAGCGCGTCTACAAGATCGTCGAAGCTATGCTGATAACTGACCGGCGCGATGTCCGCAACGATTAAACCAGCGACCCGCTCTGGATGATGCAAGGCAAACCACATCACCGCCTTGCCCCCCATGCTATGCCCGAGTAAATGAGCACAGGGAATCTCGTGGCTATCCATAAAAGCCAACAAGTCGGCGGCCATACTGGGATAATCCAGCACCTCGGCATGCGGCGAACTGCCGTGGTTGCGCATATCCAACACATAAACATGCCGCTGCTCCGCTAGGCGTTTGGCCACCGAACGCCAGTTACGCGAGGCGGCCAGAAAACCATGCACAATCAGTAATGGCGTGTCGCCGGGTTCGCCGAAACTATCGTAAGCCAGTTCGATGGCCGTCATCGTCACTGCGCTCAAGCAAAACCGAAGATTGCGCCCAATATCCCACCGAATACGCCGCCCCACACCACCAGCCAACCCAAATGTTGCTTGATGATGGATTGCACCATTTCCTTGACCAATTGCGGCGTTAATTCGCTCAAACGCCTGTCGATCACCATTTCGATTTTGCCGGTCAAATCCTCGCCAATCTTGTGCGCATTCAATCCTTGCTGTAAAGCGTGTTTAAACCGTTCTGACTCCACCATTTCCGAGAGGGTATGCTGCATTTTTTCGGTAAAAGGTTGTTTTAGCGGCAATAACGCCTCTTCGCCGCCCATCATCAACAACATGCCACCAAACGAAGAAGCCATAATGGAAGATACCAAGCCTTCGTATACCTTGTCGTAATCGACAGCATTTAACAAAGGTTGCAAATTCAACACCTTGCCGCCCTGCTGCTCTTCCGTTTCGATAAACTGTTCGATATTTTCCACCGTGAAAAATTGCTGCATCATCAAGGCCTTGATCGATGCTTTAAACTCTTCGAAACGCGCCGGGATAATCCCCGAGCCATACAAAAACGGCACCTTTTCGAACAGCATATGAATAGCCAACCAATTGGTAATTGCCCCGGAAAATGCAAAAAAACCAATTGCTTTCAGCGTTTCCGGATAAAACGGGCTGACATAGCCGGCAGCGATAATCAGCAGGGAGATAAAGTTGGTTAAAAAGCTTTGATTCAGTAATTTTTTCATTATTTTGTTAAGTAACATGCGAACAGCAAATTTTGCCAAACACTGTTGCCGTAGGCCAGCATAAATATGGGACTAAATATGAACAATACTATTTCTCCAAACCATAACGGTGAACCCGGCAACCAAATTCTATTTGCAACCGGGATGTGTTCGTTGGGCTGGCTGCTAGTGGCGGTTAAACCAACCGGCGTTTGCGCAATCGCCTTGGGCGATGCTCCGGACAATTTAACCACAGCCTTCCAGGATAAATATCCTGAAGCGGAGTTTATAGACGGCTCACTCGAATTCGAACGCATTTTCGCCGCATTGCGACAATTTATCGACATACCGGAGCAAGGACTGGCGCTGACATTGGATACAGGCGGAACGCCGTTCCAACAGCGCGTTTGGCAGGCATTACGGGAAATCCCTGTCGGTGCCACCGCTAGTTACAGCGAGATTGCCCGGCGCATAGGTTCGCCGAATTCGGCGCGTGCGGTGGCAAGCGCTTGCGCCGCCAATCCTTTGGCCATAGCCATACCATGCCACCGGGTATTAAGGATTGACGGAAAATTATCGGGTTATCGCTGGGGTTTGGAACGCAAAGCGGCGTTATTACGCCGGGAGTTGCTTTACAAAAAGCAACTAATCGAAATCGGATGATAAAACCATAATCCGCAAATTGGCAGCCCGCGCCGATGAAAACCCATTTATTCAAGGCCCGCTAAATGGCTTGGCAACGTTCCGCAATCATTCTGCCGATGGGAAGTGCTGAAGTCGCAGCCGGCGAAGGTGCATTGCAGACGTGCAGCATGCGCTCGGTCTGCTTAAACAGAAAATCGTGGACGGCCTGACCTTCATCGGTAACAACCTGAGCACGGATACCCGCCCGGAACGGCAATAAATCTTCAACGCTTAACGACGGGCAATATTTGCGGCATTTCCGAAGGTAAGCCCGTTTGCTAAACGACGTCACCAACTCTTGCTGCGCGTGGTGGCGGTAGCGATAAATCAATTTCCAGAACCCAGGAAATCCTAAAAAATCTGCGCAATCTCGCCGGGAAAACGATAACTTGGGATAGCCTTCGCGGGCGAAACCAATCACCGCGTTTGGCCCCACAGTCACGCTCCCGTCTATCATACGGGTCAAGTGAATACCCAGGAACGGCAGCGCCGGGTCGGGCGCCGGATAAATGAGGTGGTTGACGACCGCGTTTTTGGCTTGCGGCAATTGAAAATATTCGCCGCGAAAGGGCACGATACGAAAATCAACATCCAGGCCTGCCAAGCGGGCCAACCGGTCGGCTTGCAAACCGCCGCAGACGATCAATTGGCCTGCGCGAAAGAGCTCTCCGCCGCCCCCAACCTCAACGTGGTGGGTACTCTCCTCAATACGATCCACCTGCAAACCGTAACGCACCACCACACCGCCTTGCACCACTTGTTCGGCCATTTTACGGCATACCAAGCCGTAATCGACAATCGCCGTTTCCCGGCTATACAAGGCAGCAATCCCACGAATATTTGGCTCACTGCGTGCAAGCTCAGCTCCGTCGAGGCGTTCCAATTGCAATCCGTTAGCAATCGCGCGGTCGTACAGTGTATTGATCCGTTCGTGCTCCACGCTGTCAGTCGCCACGATAAGCTTGCCGCATTCGTCGTAGGGAATCCCATGCGCGCGGCAAAAATCCTTGGTCGCCACCAACCCCTCCCTACACAGACGCGCCTTCAGGCTCCCCGGCTCATAATAAATACCTGCATGTATGACGCCGCTGTTGTGACCGGTCTGATGTCGACCGGGCATCTCCTCTTTTTCCAACAACACAATGCGAGCGTCGGGATGGCGTTCCTGCAGCGTCAGTGCAGTTGCGAAACCGACGATACCCCCGCCGATAATGCAAAAATCAGAAAACGTCGTCATGTTGCCTCTTCAAATAATGCTGATCGAGAACTGAGCAAGCCTCGGCAAGCGAATATATCGCCACAGTCGGTCGGGCGTCGTTGGCATCCTCTCCCAGCAACAGCGTCACGCCAACCCCCGCCGCTTTTGCGGCAACGATATCGGAATGTTTATCGCCCAAAAGCAGGGAACGGGACAGATCCAAACCAAGTTCGTCGCGAGCCCGCAACATCATCCCTGGATTGGGTTTGCGTTCGAAAGACTCACGTTTGTAGTCGCCAACACCGTGCTCGGGATGAAACGGACAAAAATACACCGCTGCCAACGGCGCACCTTCCGCCGCGAAGCGCTCACTCATCCAGGCCGTAAGCGCGTGAAATTGCGCTTCCGTATAAAAGCCCCGTCCGATGCCGGCCTGATTGGTCACCACCACCAACACCAAGCCCAAGCGGGTTGCCAGACGGCATAGGTCGAAAATGCCGTCAACAAATTCAAAATCTTCGATACGGTGGACGTAATTCTTTTCGACGTTGATAATACCGTCGCGATCCAGGAACAATGCAGGTTTTGCGTAAGTTTTCGTCATAGAACGGCTAACCCGTCAAACAAACGGTTTCAGCAAACCGTGAGCGGCCAGCTGCCTGCCCAAAAACCATATCCATAACGATAAGCGCCAGCGCAACGGCAAACCTTTATCCAAAAAAATAAAACGTGTGATATAGCTTGCGACACCCAGCATTCCATGAGGCACTGAACTCGGAACACAATCATCCAAAGCGGCCGGCACTGTTTCCTTCTGACTCACTTCAGATAATGCTCTGGCACCATTTGCCCGCATGGTGATTAGCGACAAGAAATCGCCATCATCGGCAAACCTTCCTCGCTGCCGGTAGGTATCATCCATGGGCGCCTTTCCTGCCCGATAATGCATATGCTCGAATATAAGCTCAGGTAAATAGCGAATACGTTTAAGGCCCAGTTTCTCCAAACGCTTAAAAATGTCCATAAGGTGATAATCGATGAAGGCACCTTTATAAATCATTGGAAAAGGCTCTCTTAAAATCTCGCAAGTTTTTCGGGAAAGGATAGGGAATGTGCAAAGATTTCCTTTCTTAAATAAATCGTTTCCATAGGCAAGATAGATACGATCCGGAATACTGTCATGTAATTGGCGTATTATGCTGTCCCAACCACGAGTGCGAATAATCATATCGTCGTTGGCAAGAACGATAATATCTCCACGCGCCATTTCATAACAGGCGGTATTGTAGGCGCCCATGGTTGCCCGAGGTCCTATAATACGTTTAATGGTTAACCCGGGGCATTCCATCGAGTGGCTAGCAAAATCATCCTCGTCCAGGTAAACAATAACTTCCACATATTCCGGATACTCGCTATTCTCGAGAACGCTTTGTAAAAAGTCGTTGGCGCGTTGCAAGCGGCCGCGGCTAGGTAATAGGAGGGAAATCAGCGCATTTTTCATAACGCCTCGATACCATCTAAACTTCCAAGAAATCCAGCCGATCTTGAATAAGCCATTAAACAAAATTTAAAGTTGACGATCAGATATTCCTCGCTCTCGAATTAGAGATTTGATATTCCGTTTTTCCATAAACTAAGGTAGTTTTAGCACGCAACAATATTGGCACCAAAAAAATTTGCCCTTCGGCAACATAAACTGAATCATAACAGCCTTAGTTAGACAACACGAGTTGGAATTTCGAATTGTAACTGGATCCTGTACACGACCAGACTTGAAGACAGATCGCACTTTTTATAGCCAATACTCAATAAAAACAACCAGATCGATCCCCAACGTCAAATATGGACAAATCAAAAACCGAGAGATTGTAAAAACTCTACCTGCCTTTGCGAAGCCGTTGATGGAACGCAACCTGTTGGATTGCAATCGGTTTCGACAGTTTCGATACTCTTATTGCGAAGGCTTTTTCGAGGCACCCTCGGGATTGTGGCTACGGACTGAATTAGGCCGCAAGAAAAGCGAGGTTATCCTTGACAACATATACCTCCCGTAGACGCCTACAATCGTCAAGAGTAGAACAATCGTTAAAAGATAATTGATCCAAATCGTCGCGGCGGTCCATCGGGAGCCTCCGGTAAAGCGGAATGCCACCTCATGGTACCCGGGAGTCAATTCTAAGGCCTTAAAGGCAATATTGGCCGGAAGAATTGGCGCGGGATGACCATCGATCTGGGCGTGCCAGCCTGGATGCAGGCTGTCCAAATAAATCAGGAATCTGTTTGAACCAGCAGGTATCTCAATATTGGCTATCAGTTGGTTGGCACTGAAACGGCGAATTGTAATTACGTCCGTAGAAATGGCCGATGATGAAGTTGGCATCGCGTCGGACCAACCTGGATGACTAGTCTGGACGACCGGCGTTTCGTACAGAGTCGCCGCGTTATTGATGATATGTCTCACCTGGGCGTCGTTATCTGTGAGAACCGGCGTACGAGCTAAATAGAGTTTTGGCGTTTCACAGCCAATTGCAGCCATTAGCGCAGTATCGTTAACGACGCTTCCAAGTGTGAAATATTCCTGCGGAGACTGCCCGTCCGTTACGGCAAGACGTGTCCGAATAAGCGAATCAAATGGCGTACTTATCATATCCACGCGGTGAACCGGAAAACACAGATCGAGCGACAAGCTTCCGTATCCCAAGCTGTTGCGAGCCCCCCATACCTCCATCAGGGATAACTGATGAATGATGTCCTGCTCGATTTCTCTTCGGCGCATCGAGCTATAAAGCAAGGGACGCACATCGTAGGCGTGACGGAGAGACTGCCAGTGCCTGAACCAATTTGGCGTCATGGCCGGGGCGCGCCACTCCAGCATGAACTTATAACTCATCATTTCCAGCAAAACGCAAACCAGAAGACCGGGACCCAGTATGTCGCGCGTAACGAGCTTAGTCCCAAGCCCAAATGCCACCAGGACAAATAATACAACGATAGCCCACTGCCAATAATGAAAGGCGAAAGGTATATCCAGGCTGGAATCGCTCGCGTAGGCATACTGCCATCCATGCTCAGCATCGACCATGACAAAAACCGCACCCAATGCAATAGCGAGCGAGGTAAGGAACAATGTGTTACGGCCACGTGCGGACCTATTTTCCAGATAATGATCAATACCAAATCCCGAAGCAACGATAAGCAGAATCTTCGCGACCGGCGTGACAAATCCGATGTGGCGAAATTTATCCATCGTGGGGAAAAACCTATAGGCAATTTCCGCCACCCCCCCAGAAGCCCCCAGAGAAAATAGCAGCACCAACCCCACTAAAAGCACGAACACCCCAAAGGCCTTTGTCCTTGCGTGTATCAGGGCAAACGTCACGAACAGTATGGTGAAGAGACCGCTGTAGGCAACAAAAGCAAAACGAACCGGTGCCGCATAGATGAACTCCATAAATTTCACGGGTGATACATATCCCCCATAAGTCAAGAAGATATCCAGCCCGACAGACCCGTTGGCCTGCCGCAGGGAAGTGAAGCTTTGCATACCGTCGATTACATGCCGGGCAAATTGAACGTTCATAAAAGCGATGACCAGCGCTACGCAGACGATTACCTGCCCTCCTGGATTCGGAATCGCAAAGCGTAGAAGTGACGGCATTTGAGGCCGGAATAGAAGCAGCCAGATACAGACGAATGCGCCCAGCGTGGCCGCAATGAATATCTGCGTATAAAAAAGCCCGCCCAGAGTCATCGCAATCAGCGCGAACGCTAAATGTTCCAAGCCTTCACCACGTAGATACCGGGCGGTGTGATACAACAACAATGGATACAGATAAATCAGGTGGAAGTTCCAATGAATCTGCGTCCCCCAAGAAACCGACAGCACACCAGTGATGCCAACGATGATAGGGCTGATGCGGTGCCTATGGAAAAGAGAGGACAGCTGGTAGAGGCCATAGATCAGCAAAGTTTCTTCGAGATAAAGTCCGAACCGAAACAGTAATAGCGTGTCAGTGACGGAAAAGAGTTTTCCCAAAAAAACGGCAGCATAAAAAGCCGGCGTGAACGTGAATGCATAGGCAAAATCCGCCGTGACACCCTGACTGGTAAATGGTAACCAAAGTGGAAACTCATCCGAGAGTAAAAATTCGCGATAGACCGTACCAAACATCTGGAAGTTAATCATCGTGTCGTGGGCCAATGGCAGATTGGCTGCTGCAAGAGTCCAGAATAGACAGGCATGCAGACTCAGAATGATGACTAGGTCAGAAGGGAAGTAGTTGCCTGTAACATGTTTAGGAGCAGTTTCAGTCATGCCTTACTACCGTTTCCACCTGACCATTGAAAAAATAGCTGTAGCAATAATTTCATTTGCGCGTTCGGTCGTATGGGCGAAATCCAGAAACACCTCGCCTTGTTTATTATCAAGAACACTTCTCAAATCTACCGATATAATTCCGTCGGCATTCAATGCGTCACTCTGGTTAGCAAACTTGTCAATGCTGTGCGTATACACAAACTCCATTCCTGGAGGGGTCAACAAGAAGTTATCAATAAGAAATTGCTCGTGTTTAGTGCGAGATTTAAGAGAAAAGATGGACGGTTGAAGAAAATGATAAAAATCAGCGCCCGACGCTTTGCTGTATTGATGCGCTAAGCGAATATTATTGGCAAAATTCTCGCTCGCCTTAATCGCCCTTGCGTTTACCTCTTCGGCATTGCGCGTATGTAGAGGGGGTGACTGCTGTTTGATATATTTGAGAAGTTCGGCAAAGTGTATTAATTTTAATTTCTCTAAAACCGGCAATATTCGCGATTCAAGGACACCGGGTTTTTCTGAATTCCGTAGAGTGTTTATATTGAGACCATATTCATAATCGTTGTATACTTTATATATAATATCGCAGCCACCATCGAAAAATATTACAATATCACCTTCTTTTAGCGTTGTTTCGTGTAAGAAAAAAAGTTGCTGCTCGGAGTTCATTGATGAGACACCGTAATTCACGACTTTATATTGAGTCGTAATTTCGTTGATCTTGCGCTGCACTATGCTCGGGATAGTGTATTCGTCCGGTACTTCCTGAGAATATATTGTGGACGCGCCATAAATGTATACAGTATTTTTCGCGTCTTCCGGGACAAACGCCGTCCGGCGATGCCCGTCAATCACATTGATATACTTACCTTCAAAATTTACTAATCTACGGACTTTATCATCAAATTTTCCTTTTTCTCCGTTAGAGGATTCATGCATGAATTCCGCGCTAAAGTAAGGCGAATCAGAATATGCCGGTGGTTTTTTTGCCCTGAAAACCCACCGGGAATCATATGCCGGTAGTTTTTTTATGATGAGCTGACTACATATTTCTATTAAATAACTCGTAACTATAAGAGTCACAAGGACAATGATCAAATTGGATATTCTGTCGAATTTCACCGCCATCAACACGTTCTCTTGTAAGGTTTGTTATTGTTCTTTAAAGGGCTTGACTCCAATCATACCTATAAGCAACATCCTCAAACTTATCGGTTGATTCGGAGTTTCCAGTCTCTGTGCTGAATACCCGGTTTTGGGTCGTAGGCGGCTTATGGGTAAGCCTTGTTTCGTGCAATTCGTCAGAAATCGAAATAGATAAAAGCCGCTGTATTTCCTTGACTTATTGTGATCGCCACAAGCCAACAGAAAGCCAGCGCAATCCATATAAATTCAGGCTGAGCGTAATGAACCGCAATTTTGATCCGCCTGATGTCGTCAAACCGGTGTAGCGCGAAGAACACTAAGATCAACAACAACGGAAAAATATTATTGTTGGCGAACGAATCAATCCCGCCCCAACCACCGATAAAGGGGGCCGCCCAGATGTCTAGCGCTTTTGCAATAGTCGGGCTACGAAAGAAGACCGCTGCAAAAGCGAAAAAATGAAATGTCAGCAACACCCCAATCCAATCGGGCACTTTGCCGGATGGCAATCTGCGTAAGGCGGGCCGCAACAAATAATTAACCGATATACCGATGCCGTGCAGCAAGCCCCAGATCAAAAAGGTCCAATTCGCACCATGCCATAAACCGCTTAATAGCATGGTGATCAATATATTACGGACGGCCTTGAACCGTCCGCGCCGGTAGCCGCCGAGCGGCTGGAAAAGATAGTCACGAAACCAAAATGACAGCGTAATATGCCACCGGCCCCATAAGTCGCTAAGCGAACGCGCGGCGTAAGGCCGACGGAAGTTATTAGGTAGACGGATTCCGATCGCGAGCGCAAGTCCAATCGCCATGTCGGTATACCCACTGAAGTCGCAATAAATTTGAACCGAGAAACCGTAAATTGCCAACAGCGCGTCCAGAGCCCCAAGCGTCCCGTTTTGGTTATAAACATCATTAACCGCAAAACCGACCTGATCCGCAAATACCAGCTTTTTGACCAAGCCAAGCGAAAAAATCGCCAGCGGCACGGTAAACCGGCGTAGTGTCGCCATGCGCTGCCGTTCGAGTTGCGGCAGCAATTCAGCAGGGCGCAGAATCGGCCCGGCGATTAGATGCGGAAAGAATAAGACATAGGCGAGCACTGCCGATGCGGATGACGTTGCCGGAAACTTGCCTTTGTAGATATCGATGACATAGGCCGTGAGGGTAAACGTGACGAAAGACAAACCAAGCGGCAGCGGCATATTGAGCAAATTGTCTTGCATACCAACGAACGGTCCGATCAGTTCCCTAAAGAAAAAATCCGTGTACTTGTAGAAAACCAGCGGCAAAAATAAACCGATGACGCACGCAACCGCCCGGCGTTTGCGTGCGACTGGATTGACCGCGCCATTCATCCAAATGACGCCGAGGTAGGCGATTGCCGTCAATAAGTAAGGCAGCCATATGTATTCGATTCGCCACCATCCATAAAAAATCGTACTGCCAAGAATGATCAGGTAAATTCTAAATTGCTTGGGGATGATAAAGTGGAGCAGGAAGTAAACGGAAAAAAATACAAAAAATATCGGCGAACTAAATAGCATTCCTTGTCCTGTTTAATTATTGACAGAGGCGTGACCTGATTGGGAAAGCATGGGCAGGATCGCCTCGGCCATTAATCGGTGGCCAAGTGCGTTAGGGTGCGGATCGGTAGGCATCGCCCAGATGTCTTTCGGAGGCACACCTTTCATTGTGGGCAGCTGGTCGCAATAAGTGTATCCATACTCAGCCGATACTTGCTTCATGATGTCATGGACAAACCCGAATTTGTAGTCAACTAAGTTGTATGTGATGGGCGTCATGGCCAGATATATCCGAATATTGTTCGCTTTGGCATACTCCGAAAGTTGTCTGAGCTTTTCTTTCATTTTGAGCATGCCGGGCGCTTCTGGCTGATAGACGTCGCGATAGTACTGCACCATTGATTGTTCTCCGTTCTTATCGAAGAACCGGTGATAGACGCCCCATAAGATCACCGCCAGTTGACTGTGACGTAACAACAAATTATCTCCGCCAGCAGGCAGGTCTTCAGCGTCGCGCAGACAATAATGCACGACGATATCGGTCGGATGCAGGCCGGTAAGCTCATCAAAAAAACGGGAAACGTAGCGCTCTGTGTTGTAGTTGCCGACGCCGGCGTTAAGCACCTGTACGGGCTGTTTGTCGATAGCGCTTAACGCCGTCTCAAGTCTGGCTTCAAGGGTGTCCTGTTCAGAAACTCCCCAGCCAAATGTGATGGAGGCACCGAGAAAGAGAATTCTTCGTCCGCCTGGCGGCAAAGCAGAAAGCGGGGCACCGCGCAACCCATGCTCGTTGAGGCGAATTTCGACATTCTGCAATATCGCCGATTTTGACCTGACATGATCGAAGTCAAGCATAGGCTCAGGGCGGCGGGTTTTTAGTTCCTTGCCGTAGCGCCACATCTCGATATCGTAGTTGGTCATTGAACTGTTTTTTATGCGCAGGAGGCCTTCTGCGAGACCGAGAGCAATTGCCGACGACAGGCAGAGCAAAATTATCGATAGGAATTTTTTATTAGTTTGTGGCATGGCAACCTTAGCGAAAGTTTGATCTATGAAATTCCAATCACTTGACTTTGGAGTGCCGTCGTTATTTTTGGCGGCTGGCCAACTGGTGTGTATTGGGAAAATCTATTTCTCAAACAAGACAAGGAGGAGAGACTTGTTTTCATTGGCAGTTTTTAATTCAAAAATCAGTTGCTATTCAAGTAATGCGTTGGTTTTCTAATAATCAAGCCGTGGTTAATCCGGCTCAAGAGTGGTGCTGTAATTTGTTTTCAGACGGTTATCCTGTTTTTCTTTGTAGAGAATGTAGTTCTCAATGACCAGTAATTCGATCTCGGAGCCCATGAAACAACGAAACGCATCCTTCGGGCTGCAAACGATGGGTTCCCCTCGAATGTTGAAGCTGGTGTTAATGAGTACAGGGCATCCAGTGCGGGCTTTGAATGCGGAGAGGAGTTCATGAAACCTCGGATTGGTTTCGCGATCTACGGATTGGATTCTTGCGGAATAGTCTACATGGGTCACTGCGGGTATTTCGGAGCGCGGTATATTTAGTTTATCGATCCCGAACAGCGCCGATTCCTGTTCCGTTACTTCCGTTCGCTTGTCTTTGGCTACATTGGCGACGAAAAGCATATATGGGCTGTCGCAATCGAGTTCAAACCACTCAGCCATATCCTCACGCAATATTGCCGGCGCAAAAGGACGAAAGCTTTCGCGATACTTTACTTTTAGGTTTAATGTTTTCTGCATCGCCGGATTACGCGGATCGCCAAGGATGGAGCGAGCCCCCAGCGCTCGAGGGCCAAATTCCATGCGCCCCTGAAACCATCCAACGGCTTTTCCCGCTACCAAAGCATCTACGGTGGCCGTAATCAAATCGGCGTCGCTTAGCCTTTCGAAGCGCGCGCCGGCGCTGGAGAGCTGTTGTTCAATCTCCCCATTATTGTAACTCGGCCCCAGATAAGTGCCGGACATTGCATCTTTTCCATTTGTCCGGCGCGGTTTGTCGCAATGCGTGTAATAAGCAGCCAACGCGGCGCCAACCGCACCTCCGGCGTCACCCGCGGCCGGTTGAATCCAAATGTTTTCGAATTTACCATCGCGCAAGATTCTGCCGTTAGCCACACAATTAAGTGCGACGCCGCCGGCAAGGCAAAGATTTTTACGGCCGGTTTCATTGAATAGGGCTCGCGTCAAGCGAAGCACTATTTCTTCCGTAACCCATTGAATAGATGCGGCAATATCCATGTGCTTCTGGGTCAAAGGCTGCTCGGGCTTTCGCGGCCGATCGCCAAAAAGCGCGTCGAACTTTTTGTTGGTCATCTTGAGGCCAGTGCAATAATCAAAATATTGCATATCCAGCCGAAAACTCCCGTCGGCTTTTAGATCAAGGAGTTTACTCAGGATAACGTCGACATATTTTGTTTCGCCGTAGGGCGCCAGTCCCATTACCTTGTATTCGCCAGAGTTGACTTTAAAGCCAAGATAATAGGTAAATGCCGAATATAAAAGGCCAATCGAATGAGGGAAATGAATTTCCTTCACTGCCTCTAAACGGTTGCCGCATCCGATTGCTACTGAAGTCGTTGTCCATTCGCCGACGCCATCCATAGTTAATACAACGGCTTCCTCGTATGGTGAGGCAAAAAAAGCGGAGGCGGCGTGGCTTTGGTGATGTTCGGCGAATAGCAAACGACTTTCTATATTCGAATCCGCACCCAGGTTTTTCAACTCATCCCGCAGTAATAGCTTTTGAAACAGCTTTTCTTTGAGCCAAATCGGCATTGCCGTTAAAAATGATTGAAAACCACGTGGAGCAAAAGCAATATAGGTTTCAAGAAGTCGTTCGAATTTTAAAAAAGGCTTGTCGTAAAATACAACATACTCAATTTGATCCAGATTTTTACCGGCCGCGTTCAGGCAATATTCAATTGCATTTTTAGGAAAAGCTGCATCATGTTTTTTGCGGGTAAACCGCTCTTCTTGCGCCGCGGCGATTATCTGACCGTCTACAATCACACAGGCCGCGCTATCGTGATAAAACGCCGAGATACCTAATATATTCACGCTTTCTTCGGCAAACTTCAAAATATGGCGTAGATAAATGGCGCGATCGCGGAGCCTTGGCTTAAAACGACCAGACCGCCGACCAAGGCTAGTACGAATATGATCGGTAATAGCCAATATTTCTTTCGCATGGAGAGGAAGACCCAAAGTTCTCGTAAGATATTCAGCATTACTAATTCCACATTAGAATTGATTGTTCATATTTTGTTGTTTAACCACAATAAGCGGTCGATTTTGCCAATATGTTGGCGCTTTGCGATCAAATCTCAGCTTGAGTAAATCTCTTTTGAGGAGGCGCATTAATAGCCCAACAGGCAGAATAGTCAATAAGAAAACGGCTCCCATTATGACGGGATTAATTAAATAAGATAAAATGAGACCCAGACGGTACCAAAGATTATTAAGAGGACGTAGTGGCGCCATCCAAAAATAAGCCAGGAACAGAAAAATGGCGGCAAGGGATAGCCCCGTCAGCCACCAACAATCATAAAAGTCACGGACTCGATATAGCCTTATAAAGGCTATCATTAAAAATACGACAGAAAAAGTTATTCCAAATCCGCGTTCAGTTGGTTTTTCTGCATTCTCTTCTTGGCGCGAGTTTTCAAGCACGTAACCTGATCGTTTATAAGTGGATTTTCTCATAGATTTTAACTACTAGCGGCACTAGCCGATACGGCGTTAAACGCTGGTAAAAGTGGCCGATAAACTGGCGAACAACGCTATCCCATTGCTCGACGCCTCACCCAAATGCCACGAATCGATACTGATCAACACCCCAATCCCGCGGCATGACGACAACCGAAGCGATGATCGTCAAACTTTTTCCTGTTTATTATTTGATTTCCCTGATAGGCAATATAAAAAAGTACGCCAGAAACAAGAAAATTGAATACGACACTCAAATCATGTATGAACTAAAGATGCAAAACCGGATGAATTTTACTCGTTAGCCTGTTGCATTAGGGAGCCTCTGATTAATTCGTTAACATGAATTTCCGTACCAATTAAATCCAATGGCTTGCGCATTGATTTTTCTTGAAAAACTGAATTAATCAGAGGCTCCTTAGAATAATACAACCTGTTTCTTTACGGTATGTTTTGTTATCTATTCAGACTAGGATGATAAAACAATGCATCTCGCAATATGGATTTTAATAAAACAAGAGCGCTCTTATATTTTCCTAGCACCCCGGGATGGGCTCGACTTCCTTGCACGCCTATTCTAGGGGGCTCAGAAGAAGAAATTTCCGTTATCTTCAAACCGTACCTAGCACCACGGGTTAATAACATTATTTCCGAAAAATCACTCTTGAATTTATCTATTTCCAATGTATATAGATGAGACTTTTTGAATGCTTTGTACATCACGAGCCCATCTGTGTATTTTGTTGAGAAAAGTATATTAATAAGACTGGTAAAAAACTTATTGGCAATTCCCGATACGAAATCATCATCTTCCGAAATTGCATCACCTTTGTATCTCGATGCTACAACTATATCATAACCGGCGTTTATCTTTTCAATTAGCCTTGGAATATCTTCTGGAATCGAGTTACCGTCCGGCGAAAACGGAATAATGACATCACCTCTAGCCAATTCAAACGCTTCCCAAAAAGCCGCTTTAACTCCTTTTGATTTTTGGTGTACCACATTATATCCTTTAGAAACAAGGTATTCTTTTGAGCCATCATCAGAACTACCATCAAGAATCAATATCTCGTCACACCAACTTTTGTCTATCCGCGGCATTATAACTTTCAATGCATCTATTTCATTTTTTACAGGAATAAAAAGCGTTGTTATAAATTTTAATTTCGAATTATCCATTTTATTTTTCAAATAAACAGCCGCATTATAAATGCAGCTTGCTGCTCTGTTCTTTTCTTAGCCTTTAATAAAAATCCAGCAAGAACACGCCGTCAAATTATTTTTAAATCTATAACTCAATATAATATCGACTTACATCATAAAAGCCCAGCAATAACTAACCGGAATATTAATAGCCACTCTAGGAAACCTCTCATTAATGCAGTTTATCAAGAAAAATCGATGCGTAAGCCATTGATTAATATACAGTGAATTCAATGTTACGAATTAAACACCCCCCTGAAAAAGCCAAAATTTTTCAGAGGGGACCGTCCTCACACGAACGATAAAAATTGCTCTGATGAAAATGCGCCCCATAGCCGAAACAGCGACTGCCCAAAATAACGCCAAAAAATCCTCAACCGCCTGAGGATCGAACGGATGTTGTGGCCTGCACCGCACAGGATGGCATGCAACGCATCGCCCATTTCGCCTTTCAGGTAGTTGCGCCCCAATAGTCCGTCGTTCTGTAGGTGGCCGATGATCGGTTCGATGGCGTTGCGGCGTTAGGGCACGTTTGAGTCGTCGGGTATCCACGCGCCGCGTTTTTGCCGGGCTTTGTAAATCGTGACACGGGTACCTCGACGCCCGGATAACCCAAGTCCACACCCGCTTCTTTGGCGCTGGCAGGCATAGCATCAAGTAGCGGCAAGAAATGAATAACGACGGTAGCAAGCAAGGCAAAACCGCTACGCGGAGCGCCTAAAACTAGCGGCTTAAATGAATTCATACTCAATTCATTACCATATGAGCGTTCTATTACAGTCAAACTCAAGACACATTCAAATTTTGGTATTTTGCACGAATGATCCCTCCAAGCTTTTTAAAGATTTTAGTTGACGCAGCCGGCGTTAAATGATTATTGTCAGCTGTAATCAAGCTATTTCCGATAATAAAGCTGCAAGTAGATAAATCATCGACGACATCACATAACTGTTCTTGAATATCGAAGTAGTCAACATTTTCTTCATTTGCAATTTTTTGAATTGCCCGGCGCAAATCGACAGTATTAGAAAGTAATCCGTCTCGCGCAATAGACTGAATCTCATACTCGGTGGACTTCTCATTTGCCTCTCGAGCAACTATATCAATTAGCTTCTCTTTAAATATAAATGGCTGCCCAACTACTAAAACTGGCTTACCAATTGCTTTCATGTATCTAATAGTTTCCCGGAAATTATTATAATCCGGGCCAAGCGACGCAAATATCGTCAAATCGATAGCGTTTTTTTCAATAAAGTCAAACATAAATTGATTAGATTGAAGGCAGTAATCCATCCCCCAATTAACACCAGGCCTACAATTTGACGGTGTTGCTTGAAGAAGATTAAATCGCTCTCTAGGCAAATTCTCATTCAACCCCATCCAACTATAACTTGCTACAGAATCTCCCATCAGCAATATATTGACCTTACCATTAACAGGCTGAATACATTCTGCTTGATCAAAGTTTTTAAAATTTGTGAACGAGCAACCTGGCGCCCGAGGTTTCAAGGTACTTAACGAATCTTTTGTTCCTGATAATAAGTACGAGACATTTTTAGGGAAACGCCATCGCCAACCATCATGAGAGTAAACATGCAATGCTGGAGCTCCAACAATTACTAAAGACAATGAAACAGCAGACCAGAATTTACGTCGCCCGGAGGAAGTGCTTTGAAAATCGATCCTTCTAAAAGGCGTTTCAATAAATTTGTATAGTAAAGCGGCGATAGCTATCGATAAAATCAATACAGCGACCTTATCAAGAAAGCTCCATGACTCCGGTTTTATATATTTATAAAATACAATCGTCGGCCAGTGAATAAGGTATACTGAATAACTGATTAGACCCAAGCCAGAAACTAACGGATGCCTCAAAAGCGCACCGAAAAGTCTAGATGTTTTTACGCCATATATTAGTAATGCGGCTCCAAAACACGGGAGTAGCGCAAAAGTGCAATTATAAGCATGCTCATCTTTATGCTGCGTAACCGCATACATAATTGTTAAAAATCCAATAAATACAGCAGCCTCTTTTACCCAATCAGAACGATTTTGACTGTGTTCAACACCTAATAAAGCAGCTCCTAGTGAAAATTCAAATATACGAAATGGCATAAGAAAAAATGCCGAGGATTCAACGTTGGAAAACGATACGGACAAATATAATCCGAGTTTATTTTGAATTTCAAAAAGATTATTGACATAAGCGATATTTAACAAAACACTGAAAGCGGAAATCAAAAAAAATGCTTGAGTTAAATGCGCTCTTGGGACTCTGCGAAACAAAAATAAAACAATTATCGGCCAAATCAAGTAAAACTGTAGCTCGACACTAAGAGACCAAGTATGCAAAGCGGGCTTTAGATAAGCCGCTTTGTCGAAATAGCCAGATTGACTCCAAAATAATATATTTGACAATCCGACCAAAGCATAAAAAATAGAACCGCCAAGATGTTCAAAATCGTCCGGTCTAAACAATATCTCCGCTATAAAAAATGATAAAAAAAGAGTAAACGCCAACGCCGGAAATATGCGTTTAGTTCGTCTAATCAAAAACAACCCATAGTCAATATTTTTTACACGGGACTGATACAACTCATCCAACAACAATCCGGTTATTAGGTAGCCACTTATTACAAAAAATATATCAACACCGACAAAACCGCCCTTAAAGCCAGCGATCTCAAGATGAAATAAAACAACTAATATGACTGCGATGGCACGGATACCATCAATTTCTTTGTAATAAGTACTATTTTGCGCGCCCGCAGTGTGCAAAAGCGAACTATTCAAATTTAAGCCCTCGCAAAGTCAAAAAACCAACATTGCCGCAATTAGAAATAATTTCTAACTTTAAATACCGAACCAATGTTGGCGTTTTAATTTTTTAACGCTCCACACTTCTGCATTTTCGTTATGGAACCTCTGAATAATAGCTGTTTTGAAATACATCAGTTTCAATAGCCGATCAAAACTCAAAAACTGACTGATGATTGATCTAAAACAGTCCGATTTGTGCTAGCAATGCGCCTTATTTGGCAATTGCAGACGCAATCAGGCTACGACGTTATTAGGCATCCCCACGCGGACATTGGCAATCGCTACCAGAAAGGCCAATCGGGCCTGATACCCGCATCGCCGTGGACGAACTGTTCCTCGCCGTGCAACAACGAGACTGCTTCCGCGATGTCGCTGACGTTGCCCGAGGTGACTTTGAGGGTATGCACCAAGCCGGTTTCTCTATCGACGCCGATGTGGAATTTGCTGCCGAAAAACCATTGATTGCCCTTTTTGCTCGAATGCATCTCGGGATCGCGCGCTTTGTCCTGGTTTTTAGTCGAAATCGGTGCGGCAATCAGGCTGGCATCGACGATAGTGCCGGCTTTTAGAAACAGCCCGCGATCCGCCAGCGTTTGGTTGATGACCTTGAAAATCTGCGCCATCAGCCCGTGCTCTTCCAGCAAGTGCCGGAACTGCAAAATCATGCTTTCATCCAGCACGGCTTCCAGACGGATACCGCAAAAACGCCGCAGCGATTCAATCTCATACAGCGCCTCTTCCACTTGTTCCCTATGGGTATGCCGGATCGGAGTAGTTATAGAGAATCTGTGCGACGTGAACATGCAACATGGTATTCAACGGAAACGGTTTGCGCCCACGTCCTTTACCTGAAGCATAATGCGGTTCGATCTTCGCTAGCATGACGGCCCACGACAATAAAGCTTCGAGCTAACCGAGAAACTTCTCGTGCCGGGTGACTTTGCCTTTGTTAGCGTATTCGGCATCGGCAAAACTGAGTTATCGTTAAGGGTCCATGCGCGTCGTCGCGAAAACCAGGTGAATGCCAAATTATATCCCTGGTGTGCAATTAATCAGAGGTTCCTTAACGGAATAAATAGCGCCACGAGACTTTAGTTATTTCAGAATTCCCTTGAAACTTCTGCCGGCAAGAAAAATATCACTTTTTAGGAAGCTGATGCGCCATCTTATAATCCATCAATATTTATCTTTTGTATAAATAGTTCATGCCTATTAATCAGGTGTCCAAGTGCTCCAATAAACTCCAATACTCTATCAAATCATGTGGAAACCGATGCTTTGCGAGAAAAGATTGCCGCATGCCTTCATATTGCGTCAAACAATCTTGATAGGCCTGGGGCCAATTATTCACCACCCGCCTTAATTCATCTTCCCAGCCAGTTTCATGCAATTGAATACAGCATTCAGCAATGCAGGATCGGTCTTGCGTTCCAATCGAAACCGTTGCTCGGCCGCAACGCAACGCGGCAATGATACGCATCAGTGAAAGCCAACGCCAATTGGGTCGCTGGGGAATATTCAACACGATGCGCGCGGATTCATTAAGTCGGTCACGCCCCTTTCTCGGTAAAAAGTTCGAGGTTTGCGCTAACACAAAACGTTCGGCAATCGCCCGTAGCGTTTGATCCCGAAACGCAGTAAGTGCGCCGGAAAAAACGACTTCATGCGTCGGGTTTTGACCCGTCAAATCAACACGCACTAATTCGGGAAACGGAAGCGTTCTGACTGTAAGGCCGGGAAACATTCTCTCAGACCCTACTAACTCAGGCAGGTCCCCCAACACAAAAATAGCCCGAAAATAAGGTACGCAATCCATGAGATTCTTGATTCTCGCCACCTGAGTTGCAGGATGCATGTAGTCATTATTGCTCCATAATCGGTCGCCATGGATGAACAATTCGTTTCCAACCAGATCAAGGTGCTCGGTCATAATAACCGCCACTCGCTTGCCAGTGCGTTCGCAATAATCAATGAGTGTCCTGCTGGTCATTTCCGAAAAATTCTCGATGACCACATTTAACGCACTATCCTTTGGGGTGCGCCCCATAGTCACGGAATAACCATGTTGCTGCATTATCAGAAAAAAGAACTCGATCTGATCAGTTACGCCTTGTAAAGGATGGTTATATAACCAAAGGTGAATCGACCGACTCTTGGAATGCCCGGTCATGACAAACTGCGCTCTACAGCCATTCTTACATCCTCAAGCGAGTCGCCGGTATAGAGCTGGCTATAGCCGTTTGTATTTACACGATTCATATCAAATGCCCCTTCGGCTTGCATGATTGCAAAAAAAGAATTTCCAACACGGATCAAATTGAAGCCGCAAACCCCTTCTTCAACTAACTCAATGCTTTCTTGCGATACAGTCGATAACTCTTCGACTTTACGCAGTATGTCCTTAAGACTTGTTCCTTTAATGCAAACTTCGTAATCTCCAGCATCTGCGCGCTGCTTGTTGAATTCTCCTCCATTCTTGGAGATGGCATAAAACTGATGATTGCAACGTATAATATTCAGCCCATTCATATCTTGTGCAACAAGTTCAATATTGGCTTCCGGCTGGGCTATTTTTTGCTCCGCAACTATTTCGCCAAAGAATTGCCTCCATGCTCGATATAAACGCCTTAACAACTTAAGAAATTTGGATGAGAGCGCGTAAACAAGGGGAAAAGGCATTAATTTGTTGGCTACGACTTCAATAAACCGTTTTGTATTGCGGCGCTCGGCCTCCGTGATTGGGACTCTGAGATAACATCCGCCTAGCCCTTTTATTTCCGTTGAAAACGCTAGAGGGATGGGCAATGACTGCTCGACATACTCAGTGATTGGAGACCAGTCATGCAACCCCACCGCTTGATCGCCAGGAGAGGCAATAAAACACCCTCCCATTTCGGTGACGCATCCTTGACCGGTATGCAATCTGGCTACCGGTTGCGGCGGACTCGTGAAAACCCTGCCCCAATCGCCGTCGTCAATTAAAAGATGATGCTTCGCTGGCAATAAATCTGTTGCCCCATTCGACACAAGATTATCTTTACGAAAATCCTGATATAAACCATATACGTCAGACCAGAAGGCTTCGCTGAATAGGCGCCCTGAAAACTCCATACGAGCTTTTCTGCACACGTTGGCAGACAATTCTGCGTATTTTTTTGGATTTTGGAACAGTTCTGTTATGCGCCTTAAGAGTTGTTCAACAAGGGCGTCTTCCAAATCTGGATTTCGAGCATATTGATCAATCATTACTCCGCATTCAGAATCCCGTCGCCAATTATTGTCAAATACCCCAGATAAAACTATTCCATCCTTCCCATCCACGACATAGCGGCTGGTCCCAATGGTATCGGAGACAACCGGCACAGCGCCCGCCCCCATAGCCTGCATGATCGAAACCGAATGCAAGGAAGCGCTCGGAAGCAGCAGAAAATGCGCGGCGCACATTAGCTTCTCCAGTTCATGCGCTGTCAGATAATCCTCAATCCATATAATGCTATGACCTTCGTGACAGCCCAACCAATCTAAATCAACACCATATTGTCGCAACATTGCATCCGAGGGGCGTCCACAACGCATAAACAATCGTTTATTCTCCGGATCGCGACAAAAGGCTTGCCAAAAACGCAAGACAATATGCCCGCCGCGCAAGAAAAAATTTGCAGGGTTCTGATTGGCCGAATTGACAAACAGGAATCTGGCTGACGATAGAGGGCCTTTGGATAATTGTTTATTTTCTTCCGCCCCCTCCATTAAACCAATGCGCGACAAATGAAGCTTGGCATCGATGATAGGCGACGCAAAAAAACGGCTCAAATCCGTGATCGTCTCAGGTAAATGGGAAAAAACTCCAAGACACAGCGGATTTTCAAATATTCGCTTGTAATGCGCTCGTACCTGTTCTTGCGATTCCATGCTACCGGTTCCTTGATGCGCGAATGGAAAAAAAACCGGCGCGAACGATTCGCAGTGAAATACAAAAGGGCGACACAGACTCGGAAACGGTGCAGTGTGATGAACTTCAATCTCACCGGGCAATAAACGGGTTAATGCCTGATTGGCAGACCAATAATGTGCAAAGTAATCCTTCTCGATAGGCGATAAGGAAACGTTTTCCAACTTGACGGCCTCTTTCGCAACTTCGGCGAGTAAGGATTCTCTGAACGCCTCGTCGCCGCGCAAAGATTGCGATAACTCGATGTTATCCCATGCCGCGATATTCAACCAGTCGGGCTTCTCTTCGAACAACGCCCGATAGAGGGGATGAAAGCCATTCAGCGGAATATAGTGTGTCAGGCTCCAGGGAATTGCGACATTCAGTATCTGTTCGCTCATCAAGGTTTTCTCCGAAACAGACGCGATAGGAAACTCGCATTACGAATGTTGAGCTTATTATTCAAGTCCATAATTCGTTCTTCTTGTTTGTGTAGTTCACCTTGCAAGCCTGCGTGCTGTTGAATAATGCTAGTTAACGTATTCTGCAAACTTTTGACCACGGAGTCCTCAATTTGCAGGCTCAATCCCTGTAGAGAACCTTCGATTTTTTCTCCGTATAAACGGGACATATCATAAACATGCTGTTGAATGATGCTAGTTAGCGTATGTTGCAAACCTTTGACCACGGAGTCTTCAATCTGCAGACTCAAAGCCTGTAGAGAACCTTCGATTTTTTCCCCGTATAAACGGGCCATATCATAAACATTCTGCAACTGTAACTGTTCCGATTGCGTTTGGATCGAACGCGCACAGTCGTCGAGCTGAGCTTGCAAACCGGCGATATTTCCGTTGACATTATTCGTCAGGCGAACCGCCGTCGAGATACCATCTATATCATCCATCAGAGTGTCGACATCCCTTGCCATTAGAATAGCGTCCGGCGTGTAAAGGGTCAGCAAGGTCTGTAAATTTTGCGCTAAATTGATCGTGCCAACAGACTGACGCAAAGCGAAATAACGTCCCTTCCAGGCCACCAAATTGAAGCCTTTGTAAGCATCAAAGAGACAAGGCTCTTCGGATTCCATCCAGTAGGCCAGGGAAACGTTGTGCGCCGTGTTGGAATGCAACTCAAGCCCCGTATGGTTAAGCTGCGCCAATTGCCGATCATAAGCCTTACGGCCAATCAACAATACGGACTTTAATTCGGCAAGCGTCGTTGCCGAAGGCAAGCGCGCAAGCTGCTGGGGCGCGCATTCATCCAGAGCAATAACACCCGCCGAAAGGGGGACGGCATAAAAACGGCGGGCATAGCGGACAAGATTGCAGCCCATGAAGTCTTGTTCCACGGTCAAAGGCATCTCGTTGAAGTCTTTGGACGAATACCGCAACGGACGCGACTGAAATTCAGCCACCCGGCTAGGAATCAACGAATCACCCCTTACCGTGTAGCCGAAGCCGGAAAGAACATCAGCGCATCGATCAGCCAATTCGTCGATCAGATTTGAAGGCAATTGCGAAAGATAGCCACCTATACGACCTTCACGAAAGGTCGCCGAATTCTGATTGAAGACCTGAGCAGCAATGTCTTTGGTAATACCGTCCGCCTGAAGTTTTAACTGTATGGCCCAAATCGATTTAAGTTGAGCGCGCGCCGAACCGCCGCCGGCTCCCCCCACCAGTTCCTCGAAAGCGACCGGGATGACATTCGGAAAATTCAGCCATGGCAAAAAACCTCCCACACGCTGCCGTAAGGAACCCAACAACCATTCGTCGTCTACCAATTGGCGCACCCGATGTTCAAAATCCTCACCGGAAAAATAGCCTGCGAAAACCGTTTTACCTTCGCGATGGTAGTAATGCGCCTCAGAGACCAGAATATCCAACGGGTGCCGGTAAACAAAGAGCACAGGGGATTGAGTAACCGGATGGTGCCGATTGCCAAATGGCGCTCGGCGCACCGAGTCGATAAAGAAATCGCGAGCAACCGTATGTGAGTTACTGTATTCGATACAATACCAAGTGCCTGGCTTGGGAAAATCAGGTATTTGAATACCAGCGGCATATCCCAACGCTCGAGCAAACTCGTAGGCCAAATGCGTTCCGGCCTTGGGGATAGAAACTATAAACAAGGGTTTGCGACTCATGTGCCAATCACTTTTCGGCGCAAAAATCCGTACCTGTTGCAGATCCAAACATGCCAACAACAGATCCCCAAGTTGCTCGCCGCGAGTTTCCGTAAACAACAACACGCGAGCTTGTTTTAGAACTTCCATTGGCGGAATATCCGCGTGCGCAATAACCGATACGCCTTCGTTAGCAGCATCCCGCACGATGGTATCCGCAAGCTCGCCGTGACCCACAAGATAAACAGGCCCGTTTAATGGCGGATTGTCGCGCAAGGCTTCTGCAAAGGCTCGCGCAGTCGGCTCGAGAAATCTAAGTTCGCTGCTGTTTCCTTTCATTTATTCACCATCAAAATGAGTTCGGAAAAAGAATCTGCAATTCCCGTAAAAGCAATGCCGGAGAGGTTCGGCAGGCTAAAATCGACAGGCCCCAGCGCCTGTGGAACCGCATAATACTTGCCTTGAAAAAGTACGATATTTGTCGTTCCCACGCTATCCAGCAACAGAGGCTCAGAGTATTTCTCCTTCTTACCGGCGTAGGAGCACTGGCCAGCATTGACCGCAGCGGTCATAGCGGATACAAACGAGGCCAGCTCCGCATCATTATCGTAAAGTCTTGATACGACTGGCGTTATCGAATCTATCATGGCCGAATCTAAATCGTCATTATGCACCGCGTCGATCCAGATTGAGGCTGCTTCATTGAAAATGCCGCACGCCTCCTCCGCCACATCCGACACTTCCATGACCAAGCTTTCGTCGCGGCACGAGGACCGCTCTATGGACGTATGGGTTCGCCAAGGATATTGGCGAAAACCAAAACGAGAAAAATCGATATTGGACTTGTTGAAAGCAAATCCAAACAAATCTTCGTCACCGTAATCACGAAATACCTCGCCCCGTCGAATATAGTCTTCGAGCATTTGCTGAAATGGCGTATACGCACTTTCGTCTAAAGGCGACATGGGGCCGTAACCGTAGCGAACCGCATACTTTTCGATCCCGTGGTCGCGCAAAATATCGAGATGAGTATTGGTTATCCAGCCCTTCCAACCCTCAACGATGCCATGCCCCCGACGTAGATTGTGCTTGTGGGCGCCGGTTAGATTCACATGGTCGAGTTTTGCCCATAAGGCTTGCGCCTGAGGTACGCTTGTGCCGCAACCCAATTCATCTGCAATACCGAGAATGGTCTTGACCGGACTATCAATCAAGTCTTCCCAGCGCATCAAATAGTATTGGTGATCTTGCTGTGTGAATTCTTCAAGGTAAGCCTTAAAAGGCGGCAGTAGCGCTTCGAAAAAGTTAAGATCGCTAAGCTTGTAAAGAGCAAGGCGTTGTCTTAGAAAGTCGTTATCCTCCTGACAGGGAACAAAACGTTGGATATATTCACTGGCCAGCGCATTGATCGAAAAACAGGCAGATGTTAGCGTTCCCGCGGGATGACGCATTGATGCAAAACGCAAGCCCTTCGGGACATCAAGCGCGCTCAACCAAGCCGCCGGCCCAACATGCGAATGGACAACCTCGTAATAATTGAGAATCTCTCGGGGATGAGAAGTAATTAGTGTGAAATCCCCGCCACCACGCAGGCCGATATATTTTCGAAATCGAGCATCGCGAAACTCGGAACCGGCCAACCATTTAGGTCCTCCGGCCAATTGTCGAAAGTTGTAATTGTAAATGAGATCGTGCGACAGACCGCGGCGCATGAACACATCTTCTATTCGCCGGGAAATCTGGAATCCGGCAGTGTCGCACAGCGCTTTGATGCTAAGCGTACGTCTATCCCGTGCCGGACCGACAAGTTCAGCAATCACACTGATGAGTAAAGAGAAACCGCTACGGGGATAACCTACCACCAACGGTCGTGGAGCTATCATTAAACTACCTGCTCATCCGGAATCTCTACAGCCACTAATTCAGGCACGACCTGAAGGTCAACAAAACCTACCGATTGCGGTGTATCCGAAAATTTCAATCGTGCCACTGAGCGTCGCACATCGACAAAACTATCTTGCCCATCGACAAATTCGTTACAACCGAGATTGAGAAAATATTCGCCCCCGGTAAGATGCGCTTGCCAATGGAATCTTAACACCGCATAGCCGTCAGCTTCGATTTGAGCGGGAGGATGTCCCATCATTGCCAGGTTAGTGCCAAAAACATAAGTGCCTTCTAGCGAGACGATGGCAAAACCAACCGAGAGTTGCACGAACTCGTTGCCGACTAATTTGACAATCAACTCGCAATTGGCATGCGAGGCAATCTCGGGAGGATTCAATTCACCATCGACCACCAGATCGAAATCGACAATCCGGGCCTTACCCGAGCCCATTCGGGTTTCGTGGCGGTTATAGGTAGGTTTTAAGGGGATTTTATCGGTTTTGTCCGCCCTTTCCTTTTTGGGCATCTCCGACATTCCCTTGACCATTTCCTTCTTTCGCTTACCGTTGTTCTTAGATATGTTTTGAGCCTCTCCGAACAACAACTTTTGGTAGTGATTGACAGCACCAGCGATCGGGCCGATGTGTACCAACTCTCCCCGATCCAAAACGACGCCACGGTTGCAAATCCTTAACAGGGTGTCCGTACTGTGCGAGACAACCAAAATAGTCTTGCCTTGCTCCATGAAGTTTCGGATGCGTTGGAAACAACGGTGTTGGAATTTGGAATCACCAACGCTCAGCGCCTCGTCGACGACAAGGATTTCGGGGTCTATATGAATCGCGGCCGCAAATGCAACCCGGACAAACATTCCAGAAGAATAAAGCTTAACCGGTTGATCAAAGAATTCGCCGATGTCGGCAAATGCTTCGATATCGTCGATACGCTCTTGCATTTCCTGTTTCGAAAAACCTTGAATGGCACCATTTAAAATGACATTTTCACGCCCGGTGAATTCGGGATTGAAACCAGCTCCTAACTCCAGTAATGCGGAAATTCTGCCGCTCGACTTAACCTCTCCTCCGGTAGCCTGCATCACTGCGCAGATGATTTGCAATAACGTCGACTTGCCTGAACCGTTACGCCCCAAAATACCGAAGATTTCCCCGCGATGCACATCGAAACTAATATTCCTCAGCGCCCAAAACTCTTTGTGGTATTGCTTACGGAATGGATGAATAGCCTCAATTAACCGTTGCTTCGGAGAAGAAAACAATCTGAATTTCTTACTAACGTTGCAAACTGATATTGCAGGCAACGACTCCATTAAGCCCCCTCCATTTCAGTTAAATAACGCTTATTAATCACATTATGCTCCATTATTTTCAAAGCATATCGGCAAACTCAGGCTTAAGCCGCCGAAAAATATAAGCACCGAAAAATAGAATCGAAATTGTCACAATCCAAAAAAAAGCAGTATCAGCTAAATTTGGTAATTTCGGCTCCGGAAATATAAGTAAGCCACGATACCCTTCAACAATATAGTAAATTGGATTATAAGATAATAGATGGCGATAATTTTCCGGCAACAGTTCCATTGACCACACAATCGGCGTTAACCAAAACAGAACATTCAATATCACGGATAGGGCTTGCGCTATGTCCCGGTAAAACACTTGTAGCGCGGAAAACAACCAACCCAGACCGAGTAGCAATGTGGCGTTGCACAGCATGAAATAGACCACCAACAAACGCACCGGCGAAAATGCAATGTCATACCAAACTTGCATTCCTATCACAAAGATCATGAAGATCATATGCGGCACAATACCTGCCGTGATGAATACGAAGGGGAGTATTTCGGTCGGAAAAACGGTTTTCTTAATCAGATGAGCGTTACCGGTCACCGATCCGGTAATGGTGATCAAAGTTTCATTGAAATAAAACCAAACCATCAGTCCGGTGATAAACCACATAATGAAAGGCGAACCGGCGGGCGCGGCCGCTTTAAAACCTACCGAGAACACAAAATAAAACACCGCCACCGTAGAGGCTGGCTGGATGATAGACCATAATGCCCCACCCATAGTCCCAACGTATCTGCTTTGCAAATCACGCAAGGCAAGTGCGCCAATTAGTGAACGATACTTCATAATATTACTGACAATATCCAACATGGAATCAAGGCGGAGATTAGATTACCGGGCAAATTAGTTTGGGCGGCGAATTGAACTCAAACTAGCTGATAGCACATTTAAAAAGCCGTAGCGGAGCAACAAATCAAAAATGTCTTCAAACATTGAAATCATGCGTCATCAACCATTTGTAAACCAGCACCAACGAACTGGCGTCTTCGATTTCACCCTCGGCGATCATTTGTAATACCTTGGATCGGTCGAAAAATTGAAGCTCGCCGTGGCCGAACTCCGGTTCGACCTTGGCGGTTGCACCGGCATCGACCGAAGCGGCAAACAGCCGAGAGCGAGCCTGGATAACGCCTGCTTCCGGCGACAGCCCCCCCATATCCCTCAAACCACCGTCCAATAGCGCCAACCCCGTCTCTTCCATCAGCTCGCGTTCCGCTATGGCGGCTGGGCTTTCGCCGGGTTCCCCATGCCCCTTGACCACTTCCCAGGACCAGCGCTGTAACGGGTGCCTTAGCACTCGGATCAAGCCAATAGCGTGCCCGGCAACCGGAAGTACCGCAACGCCGGCGACAGAGTCGTCGACTAAACAGCGAGGCACGACGCTCAGATAGCGAGGCACTTCGTTGCCGTGAGAATCGACGACGTGATCGGCATAAACCCGAAACAGCGCGTTTTCGAATACCTCTTGTCGCCCCAAAAGTTCGATCCGAAAGTTCTGGTCCGTTACCTTATCTTCGTGTTGCATGCCGTAGCTGATAGTTAGTTTGGTGTTGGATCAAACGTTGCCGTACATCGAATTCTTGATCATGGTAAAACCTTTGATCAATTCGGAGATACCGGCATCAAGGCTGACAGAGGTTTTGTAACCTGTTGCCTCGATTTTGGCGTTGGATACGATGTAGTTTCGTTGATCAGGATCCTTACCGACAGGCGCGTCGATGAACACGAAGTCGGGAATCTGCTTTTTGATTGTTTCGCATAATTCTTTTTTAGAGACGTTGGCTTCTGAAAGACCGACGTTGTAAATCTGACCCTTCATCGCGTCATAGTTGGTAATCGCATGTTGGAAAGCGCGGGAAACGTCGCGCACATGTACATAATTGCGTTTGAAATAGCCTTCGAACAGCACGACGAATCGGTCGTTGACCGCGCGGTAGGTAAAGTCGTTGACCAATAAATCGACGCGCATTCTAGGCGACATGCCGAATACGGTCGCCAAACGGAAGCTGATTGCGTTTTCGCGCTGCATCAATTCCTGTTCGATTTTGACCTTTTCAATTGCATATTGCGAAATCGGACGCAACGGCGACTCCTCGGTACAAAAGTTGTTTTCATCGCCGGTGCCGTAAGCGCTGTTCGTGGTCGGCATCAACACGATTTGATCCTTGGCCAACAACTTCAGCATCAGTGTGATCGCGTCGTGGTTGGTAGTGGTTGCGCCGATTGGATCCAGATTGCACAGCGGCGCCCCCACCAGCGCAGCCAACGGAATCACAATATCGGCATTTTTGAGCAATGGTGCGACATTTTTTTCCAAGCGGATGTCACCCTTTACGACCGAGAAATTCGGGTGGTGGCAGACGTGGTTCAAACTGCTTTGCTTGAACATGAAGTTGTCGAGCACCGTAACTTTATGTCCCGCTGCCAGCAAGTCGGGTACCATGGTAGAACCCAGATAGCCGGCACCGCCGGTCACTAAAATGTTGTAACTCATAACTCTCCTTTCGGTTCGAAAAAATTCATTCGCCAAAGATTGCCGCTTCGACGCACTCGCACAGCGTATGCGCCAGGACTATGTGTAATTCCTGAATAGTGCTGGTCGCAGTTCCCGGAACGACTACTGCATACATCGCAAGTTCGCGCGCTTTGCCGCCATCGCGGCCGCAAAATACGATGCTGGGTATCGACATAGCGCGGCATTGCGCCAGCGCTTGCAAGATGTTCGGCGACTGGCCCGACGTGCTGATGCCTAAAAAGATGTCGTTGCCGCAGGCTTTACCGGCCAGCTGCCTGGAAAATACGTGTTCAAATCCGTAGTCGTTGCCGATTGCGGTCAGGATGGAACTATCGACAGTCAGGGCTTCTGCGGGCAAAGCGTCACGTTCCCGCGCGAGTTTACTGACAAACTCCGCCGCCAAATGCTGAGCATCGGCCGCCGAGCCGCCGTTACCGGCGATATAAATGCGGCCACCGTTGCGATAACAGGCAATGACGGCTTCCACCGCTGCGCCGAATTCGGTTAAAGCCTCGGTATCCGCCAATAGACTGATCTTGGCATCAATCGAGGCTTGAACATTGATCCTGATGCGCGAAACTATATCCACGCCGCCTCCTGGTTCAACACTTGCGCGGCGCGTGCGTAATCGTCTGGAATGCCAATGTCGATGAAAGTGCCCGGAAACTCGATACCGGTTAAACGCCGACCGGCCTTCAAAGCCGCCGGAAAAATATCGTCTTCGAGAGACCATTTGGCGTTCGGCGTAAATTGTTCTTCCAACAATACGCTACGGCGCAGGCAATACACGCCGCCGTTGGCCAAACTGCCGATACCGCCCTTACCTGACTGCAAGGACTCGATGCGACCGTCGTCCGCTACTTCCAGCGCCATATAGCGGCCTTCTTCGTTGGAACGAAACAACGAAAAACAGCAATCCGCGTCGTTACGTTGTGCGAAACACATTAACTGCTCCAAATCCACAGCGAAGAAAGTATCGCCGTTGAGCAACAGAAAACGTTCGCCGGCCGAGATGTTGCGTGCGGCTAACAGCACCCCCCCACCGGTACCCAGAGGAGTTTGTTCGAGCACGTATTCGATCATCGCACCACGATAATTCTCACCGAAGTAATCAATGATGGCATCGCACCGGTAGCCAACCGATAGAATGAAACGCTCCACACCCTGGGTACGCCAATACTCGAATAAAAATTCGAGAAACGGCCGACCATTAATTGGGGCCATCGGTTTCGGCAAATCGGGTACCGCGTCACGCAAACGAGTGCCCAAGCCGCCTGCCAGAACAATTGCCGTGGTCACGATGTCGCCGTCAAACCGCGTTGAGCAACGCGCACAGTTCGTCGACTTCGGCAGAGTTCAAGTCGGGGAAATTGCCGATGTAAAAACCGTAAAAATGAACGTGTTCGGTATTCGGATATTCCAGATGATGGCCTTCCGGCACGATGCCGCGCAAATACGGCTGACGGATCTGGTTGCCGCCGCCGGCGCTACCTCTGCGGAATTCGATGCCGGATTCGCGCATTTTTTTCATCACTCGTTGAACCAAATTATCGTCGGCCTCTTTGAGGATCAGATTAAAAGCGTAATTGCTCGACCCCTCAAGTTTGAAATCGGTGCGGTATTTGGACGCATCAATTTTATCGAGAAAGCGCAGCAAATTTTCGGTACGCCGTTGTACGATCATATCGAGGCGTTTGAGTTGGCTACGGCCCATTATGCCGCCGATTTCGGTATTACGGGTGTTATAGGCCGGATAGGCAAAAATAAAATCCGGGTTGAGCTGCGGATTGTCGTCGATGTAGCGTGCCTTCAAATCATTGTCGGTCGCCTCGCGCACCATGCCGTGCGAACGCAACATGCGCACTTGCTGGTAGACCTCGGGGTCGTTGGTGCAAACCATGCCGCCCTCAATGGTGCTCATGTGGTGGGCGTAGTAATAGGAAAAATTGGAAATCCAGCCGATACTACCCAGCAATTTACCGTTATGGCGGGCGCCGTGCGATTCGCAGACATCTTCGATCAACGGAATGTTGCGGCGTTCGAGTTCCGCGACCAGTTCGTCCGTCAGGCCATCGAAACCTTGGACGTGAGTCAGAAACACGGCGCGGGTTTTGTCGGTAATCTTACTCAGAATTTGTTGAGTATCCATCGCCAGCGTTGCCGGATCGATGTCGGCAAATACCGGGGTGAATCCGTTCTGCAACACCGATGCAACATCCGATACCCAGGCCAGCGGCGGCACGATGACTTCGCCGCCTTCGGGATGGCGTATCTTCAACACCGCCATGGTCAGCAGGTTGGCCGATGCACCGGAATTCAGGAAAACACTGTATTTCACGCCCAGCCACTCCGACCACTCGGCCTCGAACGCGCGCACGTTCGCACCATGAGTCAAAATCGGATCGTCCTGTTTGAGATGTTCGATCACTGCGTCGAGATCTTCGCGCAGAATGTTGTTACGCATCAGGGGGAATTTCATGTTGTCGAATACCCGGTTAATGAGAAAGTGATTGAATGAATACCGCAACGCGCCGTTGCACGGCTTCCGGCCCTATGCCGACTTGTTCGTGTAATTCGGCCCGTGTACCCAGTTCGAAACGGTAGCCGCCATTGACCCCCAGATTGAGCAGTGTCAAGGGCAGTTTACGTCGGGCCAGGAAATCGAATAGCATGGCATCAACCCCTCCGCGACCACTAAAGCCTTCTTCCAGACTGACCAAGCCTTGATAGCCAGCGAGTTCGTCAGCTAATCGATCCTCATCGAAACGCGCAATGTCCACCAAATCGATGACACCGACATCGTGCTCGGGGTCTTGCTGAGCCGCCACCTTCAGCGCGGTATGTAACATGTAGCCGGTGGCCAGCAAACACACGCGCTGGCCGCGACGGTGAACGTGAAAACCCAATCGTAAGTCCGGTGCCGTTTGTTCGTAGATTACCGGCAATACCTGAGCGTCAAAGCGCAAATATTTGGGGCCGGTAGCCGATACGCAGCGCTCGAACAATGCTCCCGCCGTTACATGGTCGGCGGGTGAAAACACTTGGAAATTCGGCATCGCGCGCATAAGGGTCAAATCTTCGTAGCACTGGTGCGTCGGCCCGGAAACCACGTAACTATAACCGGCGCCGACGCCGATCAGGTTAACGTTAATCGGCCGCACTTCCGACAGCAATGCCAAGCTGACACGAATCTGTTCGTAGCAGCGCATGGTTATGAACGGCGCAATCGCGTAAGCAAACACGGTAAACCCTTCGAGCGCCAGACCGGCAGACACGTTGATCAAATTTTGCTCGGCGATACCGACGTTGACAAAACGGTCGGGGAAATCGGCGCGTATTTTATCCAGTATCGGCGAACCAAAATCCGCACTGACGAAAAATATTTTCGTATCCTGCCCCATCGCTTGCCAAACCCGATCAAGCAGAACGTCGCGCATCGGTAGCGGTTTGGTCGTCATGGCAATTGCTCCAGTAGACTGTCAATTAATTCCGGCTTGGGATTAAGAATGTGCGACAAAGGCGCATTCTCCAATCCCGGCACACCGCGACCTTTCAAGGTTTTGGCGATCAGCGCTTTCGGCTTACCGGCCGCCGTCACCTTCATCTCCAACAAACCCGCCTGCACAGCCAACACATCGTGACCATCGACTCGCCGACAATCCCAGCCAAACGCGGTTAAGCGCTCGCTTAGCGAATGGTGGCTGACGATATCATCGGTATAGCCGAGCATGCTGATACCGTTGTCGTCGATGATGAGATTCAGATTGTCGAGCCTGTGTTGAGAGGCAAACATCGCGGCCTCCCAATTGGCTCCTTCGTGCAATTCGCCGTCACCTGACACGACGAACACTTGTCGGTCACTGTCGAGCCGCTTCAAGCCCAGAGCCATACCGGTGGCTACGCCCAGGCCATGGCCGAGCGAACCGTTGACAGTCTCATAACCAGGAATCACCGGATCGGGAATACCGCCCAAAAAACCGCCGCTATGGCAAACTCGCAACAATTCATCTTTGGAAAAAAAACCGAGATCGGCCAAAATCGGATACATGCAAATTGAACCGTGGCCCTTACTGATCACGCAACGGTCACGATGCGCCGCCAATGGCTGAGAGGCATCGAAACGCAAGACGCCTCCGTAATACAAGGCGACGAAAATTTCAACGGCTGATAGCGACGAAGCCAACCGAGTCTCGGGCGCGCGACGGTGGATCGCTAGCGTCTCTCTCCAGACCCAATGGGCCTTGGCGCGTAAATCAAGGGGTTGGGAATTCAAAGCAGCGCCTCCGTTTCGGCGTTGGTTCGAGAACGGGGCGAACCGTTGGCCACCCCGGCATAAAGGCCAAGACATAAAAACTGGTGCATCACAATTAAAGTCCGTTGGGTTGGTAGAGAACCACTCGACTGCCGGAGTCTTCGAAATTGAACGGCACGTGAATCAAGTTGTTGAGCCGTTCGCGAATCACGGCCTGTTTCTCCGGTTTAGCAAACAACAATAAGAAACCACCACCACCCGCGCCCAAAATTTTGCCGCCGATGGCGCCGGCGTCCATGGCCGCATTGTATATTTCGTCGATCTCTGGGGTGGACACCCGCTCGGACAAGCTACGTTTGTAATGCCAGCTGGCATCCAACAGCTTACCAAAGGATTCGATGGGCTCGCAGCCGTCCTGCAGCAATGCAATAGCCTCGTCAACCATTGCCCGCATCAACTTCAGCTCTTTTTCGCGATTTTTCAAATTGTCGATTTTCGACTTCGCGACTTCGGAGGCGATACGCGAGAAGCCGGTAAAGCACAGCATCAAATGTTGACGGAGCTCTTGTTGGCGCTGTTGCGGCAGAATCAACGGTGCAACGTCGAAGGTATCATTGGTATGAAACTCAATCCGGTTGAAGCCACCGAAGGCGGCGGACACTTGATCCTGGGAGCCGACATTCTCACCAATCAAGTTTTGTTCGATGTGAATCGCATCGCTGGCCAATTCATCCTTGTTGGTCATTCGCCCTTGCAAGGCCTGCAAGGCGTTCAATAAGCCCACGGTAAACGACGAACTGGAACCCAAACCGGAACGAGCAGGCAGGTCGCCATCGTGATGAATTTCCAGGCCTTCTGCAACATTCGCCCAGTTAAGCACCGCGCGCACCGCGGGATGTTGAATTTCGTCGTTATGTTTGACGTTTTCGATCAAGGAATAGACGATGCGGTGTTTATGGTCGAAAAACGGCGGCAGGCGACGGCAACTGATGTAGCAATATTTATCGATGGAGGTCGACAGCACGGCGCCGCCATGCTCGCGATACCAACCTGGGTAATCGGTGCCCCCCCCAAAAAACGAAATCCTGAACGGGGTTCTGGTGATAATCAAGTGCTCAATCTCCCAACAATTTTCGCTTAAGGCGGATGCTAGCCATGTCCTCGATATTCTTGCGCTCCTGCACGCCAAAACGGCGCTCGGCAAGCCCGAGATAGGCGGGATTTGAAAAGTAGGTTTGCCATGCCTGATCACGGAAACGCAACACATCCTCCGAACGCAAATACTTAGTCGGCAACGGTTCGCATTCATACGACAGGAAGGCAAAGCCTTCGTAAGTCTCGGGCAGTTTCCAGCCGTTGCGTTTGGCAATATGGTACATAGGACTGCCCGGCAAGGCCTGACAAGGATACATGTTGGCCATCTCGGTATTGAGCTCGATGGCAAGATCGAGCGTTTGCTGCATCGTTTCCAGCGTATCATCCGGGAAGCCGAAGATATAGTTGCTGATAATGCTGATGCCGGCATCGCCAATCGTGTCGCACACGTCACGGATATTGACTTCCTTGAACGACCCCTTGGAAACTTCTTGGCGCACCATTTGATTACCCGCCTCGATGCCCAACGCCAGCCAGTTTACGCCGGCGCGTTTAAATAAATCGAGCGCATCGCGCCTGACGGTATCGACGCGGGAATAAGTCCACATGTTAAAGTCGAAACCTCTATCGACCACGTTTTGCAGTATCGGCTCGTAGTACTTACGATTGAGGAAGAACATTTCGTCGCTGATGCGTAGTGTGCGAACGCCAAGCGTCGCCAGTTTCTCCATTTCGCGAATTACCCAGGCTGGCGACCAGAAACGCATGCCGCGGGAGTGCGAGGCATCAATGCCGGCGCCGTTATCGGATCGATTGACAATGTTGATCATGCAGAAATCGCAACCGAAATTGCAACCTAGCGAGGTGTAAATAGCCGCGAACGGTGTGCGTTTGTCGTGGCTGAACTCGGCATGCCAGAAATGCGCCCGATAAAGATCGAGTGGTTTTTCGCGGTAAGGCAGCAAATCCCAGGCATAACCCGGCAGGTCTTCGTCCATTCGTTCCTGCGGTACCACGGACTGAGGCGGGTTGAGCACGGGCAAAGCCGAAGAGTTTTGTTTATAGCCGATGCCCTTGACATGCGCCAAGTCGCTCTTGAGATTGCCTTTCAACAGGTTGTGCAATGCGTAAACACCTTCGTTGAGCAACACAATATCGACGCACTCATGAGCCAAAACGTCCAGAGGCAAAGCGCTCGTATGCGACCCAACAAAGGCAATCGGCGTTTGGTTACCAGCAGCATCCTTAAACGCGCTAGCCAAGGCCAATGCGCCGATCATACTGGTTGTTCCGGAATTGGGGTTTTGCCCGTAAACAACAAACACTACCAAACGGGGGTTGAGCTCATCAATGCGCTGAACCGATTGTTCAAGCGTCAAACGCTCAGCGTCGCAATCCATTAAGGCTACATCAAATCCCTTGCTTCGGCATGACTCCGCCAGTAAAAGTGCCCATGTAGGGGGCTCGATAGCTGAATAGGTTTTAGCGAGATCCTGATAAGCCTTAGTAGACGAATCGGGGTTTATGAACAATACATCCATCTAGTATTTAATTATTATGTGAGACTAAGGTCTGTTGCGACTCATTTAGGTAACCGAAAAAACATAATCTAAAGCAATTCTGCTTAATGTAATTGCGCTTCAATTTCTACGGCATCAATTGTTAAACGTTGTAAAAAAGCCTTTTCAGGAAAGACCGACTTGTACACGATAAAACACCTTTCCACTACCTGCCGAAGCGGTCGTAACGTTATGTATTACGGTGCATCCACCCGCTTCTCTTTAAAGTTGATAACTCAATCTATTTAATTATTCGGCTCGACGTCAAGTCAATAATAGCATCATTGACTAACTTCTGACACCAGTTGATTTAAGGGCCCGTTAAAAACACAATTCAGTCAGAAAATCACCCTCAAAACACAACCTAATCATTTAAGTTTACTCATCGACAACAAAAAATCAATAACTTGTCGACAATGTTTTGTAGTAACCATACTTATGGATACTCAACGTCGAAAATAATTTCAACCGCCTGCTGAAAAGGCGATTATCAGAAGACAAAAGTTAACCTATTTGACCAGAAAATCCCCATGAGCCAAGCCTAATAAATACAAAATACTTTATCTCTTAATATTTTATTTATTCCACACATTATTAAGAGCTTAAAATGTTTTTTGTAAAAAAGCAATCTACGTTGCCAACCAATTTAATAAGAGCCATGACTTACTTCACTAGATACAACCATGATCGATCAGCCTTGAATCGTCAAAATTAACCAAGCATATTTGTACAACGAGCCTAGACTACATGAACTCAATCTCGCCCGCTTCCACCTACACCCCGGCAAGAGACAGTTTTAAGTTCGAAGGCTTCTGGCGATTAAAACAGAAAAAATGACCGTATCAAAATCCATTCTAACGGAATTGTTCGAGGCCTTACTCAGGCTATCAATAGCCTGAGGATCTCACTAGTGAAAACAGCCTACTGACGCAACACCCCCAAAACCAAACGCCCTCGTGCTCGCGAGATCGAGCATAGCACGCAAATCGTGCCTAGCTTCAGAATGACGTAAGCGATTGGCGCAGCGTACCATCATGCCCGACAATGGCATCGAACAATCAAGCCCCCAACCAGGACAACTGGCATTTTCTCGCCTATCCACGAGAGTTATTACGTTCGATCCGCCGACAATCCGGCACATTGTATTGCTCAGCATTATGTCGGCAGGCTCGGAATTGCAAGCTGCGTTGCCACCACTCCCCTTATCGGGCGTGTTTGACGCGGAAGGCATTTTACAGCGACTCACAACCTCCTTTCCAGCCTGACGCCAAACTGGGATTTCGAAACCGCTCTAGTGTTTTTTGTTGGCTGATCGCGGTGCAGACCCATGCCGCCGTTCCGAGACCGGGAAAGTCACTCGCTGCAATTACACGTCGCCGATCATTTGCTGGTAATGATTGCCGTATACCCCCTAAGCTATTGGCGGTCATCAGTTAACGCTGTGAATAGCATAGGTGACCACGCCCCAGACCTGCATTTCGCTGTCTTCATTGAGCTCAATAGCCGGATACTCTGGGTTTTCTGCATGCAGTTGCCACTGGCCGTTGTCATACACCAACCGCTTGACGGTAAATTCGTTATCCAAGACACACACCACGATCGAACCCGGCTGCGGGTCTAGGGCCCGATTGATCACCAATATATCGCCGGGCAAAATACCAGCATTGATCATCGAATAACCTTGGGCGCGAGCAAAAAACGTCGCCGCTGGATTTTCAATCATCAGCTCGTTCAAATCCAGGTCCTTCTCGATATAGTCACTCGCCGGCGACGGAAAACCTGCCGGGATTTTGCTGATAAATAGCGGCAATGCTACGCGCGATAACGGTGCAGCCGGTTTGAACAGCGTGACGCGGCATAGATCTTTCAGCGGGGAAACAACGTTCTGAGTAGTGATGGAAAGCGGTGTAACGGTCATAATGGTAATACACTGAAATCTCGGGGTGAGTAGTCTACCGCCAGATTTTATTTTGTTCTACATTTGTTCTTGTTTGAAATCTGGAGAGCAACCCTATATGTGTGGCCGCTATAGTTTGACTGCAAGCGTTGAAGACATCGTTGAGCACTTTCAATTGCTGCGCCCGGTGAAATTTCACCCAAGTTACAACATTGCCCCAAACCAGAAGATTTTGAACATCGTTGAACTCGATGACGGTTCGCGCAAAGCGGTGAATCTGTTCTGGGGCTTGGTACCGTCCTGGTCTAAAGACAGCAAAAACAGTGCGCACTTGATCAATGCCCGCATGGAAACGATCCGGGAAAAGCCGTCGTTTCGTTCCGCCTTCAAGCATCGACGTTGTTTGATACCCGCAGACGGGTTTTACGAGTGGGAACGACGTAACGGCAAACAAGCCTTTCACATTCACCGCGAAGATCGTCAACCCTTCGCCTTCGCTGGATTATGGGAGCAATGGCAACATGATACCGAAACCCTGTATTCCTGCACCATCATTACCACCGCCGCCAATGAACTGATGCAACCGATTCATGAGCGCATGCCGGTCATCATTCCAACACAGCATTATCATGACTGGCTCAACAAAACTGCGAACACCAATGATGCCTATGCCTTACTCGATGACCAAGCCTACACCAACATGACCACAACCCCGGTCAGCGATTGGGTGAACAGCCCGAGGCATCATGATGCCCGGTGTACAGAACCCGCATTGCAATAAAAAACCATGACCCGCGATTCCGGATTGACACATACATTTCTAACAGAGATTATCCTTCTATTAGTTCTGCGCTGGACGAAATGTCGATTTGAGGATCGGATTTGACGAAGAAATTGATTTGTTGCTTCCTGCTGATACTTTCTCAAACCGCGAAAGCTGCGATTGGCGGCGGCGACAATATTGATTTCGCAACACTCCCCAATGAGTTTTGCAATGCCGATGCCCGGCAAAAACAGCATGAATTATTGAGCCAATATCCCAAGGACGAAGGCATCATCAAGCTCTATGCTTCATTTATTGGGCTCTGCCAATTGGTGGCGGATGGGAATATTTCGGAACATACAGCTAGCATGTTTTGGGCAGAACAGCGTGACAAATTACTTCAAGAACGGCGGGAAATAAAAAAATGAAGAGGGTTGGGCGATCTTGCGTTGAATGGGCTGGTTCGACGCTATCGACCCTTTTTGCCACTCGCGCTTCTCCAAAGCCGCCAGTTGACCGAAGCCAGATTCTGGAACTGGAGGACTACAAAGCCGCCGTTGGCGACCTCAACCAAACGGCCATTACCTGCCGGTCGAGGTCACTATCCAATTTCAACTATTTAAGGCCTCCGATATCCAATTGAATGTCCGGTATTCGGCGAGCAAATTGAAATTGTCGATGTCTCACCCAGACCAAAACCCATTCGCTTTACCAAGGCCAAATCAATGTGTTGATGGGTAGCAGCCATAAAAATGACTGCTACCGGGTTAATGAGCGCTAAATTTCAGTCTGCTCTGAAATTTCAAGCGCATCGTCAACCTCAATGCCGAGATACCTAACAGTGCTTTCCAGCTTAGTATGGCCCAGCAATAACTGAACGGCCCTTAAATTTTTCGTCCGACGATAAATTAAGGTCGCCTTTGTGCGGCGCATGGTATGAGTGCCATAAGCAGCCGGATCAAGACCAATGGATGTTACCCAATGTTCAACTATTCGCGCATATTGTCGTGTGGAAAGGTGAGGTGACCGATGAATTCGACTGTTAAAAAGATACTCATCAGATTTTAATTGCGCTTGTTTAATCCAGTTTGCTAAAGACTCTCTAGTTTGTTCCGTTATCTCAAATTGAACCGGTCGATGCGTTTTCTGCTGCATGACCATTGCGCGTGATAACACCCGGCCACCTTGAGCCACATCGCAGACTTTAAGCTTGACCAAATCACAGCCTCGGAGCTTGCTATCAATGGCAAGATTGAATAACGCTAGTTCGCGTGTATTTTTGGCCATTTGTAAACGCATCCGAATGGCCCAGATTTCCTTCAATTTTAGTGGCGATTTTTGTCCAATCAACTTGCCTTTATTCCAGGGTGTGTGCTGATTGTTTTGATTTTCCGGGTTCATGACATACTCCTAGCTTTTGTTTAAGGAGATTTATTGTCAAACTACTAAATTGAATCTGCTGGAACGGGCGCTGACGGCCAAATTGCAGACTGTCGCGCTTTTCAAGTCAACGGCAGGTGAAAGTCACTGAGCTACTATTCAAAGTTAAGATCAGACTGTGTTATGAATATATAGCTGGATGTGATCATCTGGTGCTCAATGTCAAGCATATCTCATGCAAGGAAAAGTCATCGGACGGCCTACCTCAGGGAAAACTTGAATCTACAAGTAATACATACTGGTCGTGAGTAAAGAGTAGTTCTAATATCGACCCGCAACTCTAGGGTATTTCCCGTTGAGCCCCCCTTACACCACTAAATTACTCACAGCCAATCACGCAAATATTTCTCGAACTCACGTTTTGGCATAGGTTTAGCAAAGTAAAAACCCTGTACTTCATCGCAGCCATGTGCGATCAGAAACGCCAATTGCTCTTGGGTTTCGACACCTTCCGCAATCACCTGAAATCCCAAATTGTGTGCCAAGCCAATAGTCGCTGCGGCAATGGCACCATTGTTTTTGTCGTGCATATCCCCGGAAATATCCCGCACAAACGCGGCATCGATTTTCAATCGGTCGAGGGGTAAGTTTTTCAATTGACCCAGTGATGAATACCCTTGGCCGAAATCGTCCAGCGCCACCATAATACCGCCTTCCCGAAAAGACTGGAGTAAGGCGCCAGCGTCGCCGGGGGATGTCATCACTGCGGTCTCGGTAATTTCCAACTCCAATTCCAATTTTTCCCTGGGGAGGCCTGTTTTTGCCAATACGGAAGCTACCAATTCGGAAAAATGTTTATTCTGAAACTGTTTTGCCGAAACATTGACGCTGATTCTTTTTAACGGAAACCCTTCCCGTATCCAACTAACTCCCTGTTCACAGGCATGTTCCAGCACCCATTCGCCAATTTTATAGATTTGATTGGTTTCTTCAGATAAGGGAATGAATACGGCGGGAGAAATAAAGCCCTTTTCCGGATGCTGCCAACGCAACAATACTTCCGCGCCGATGAGATGCAGGTCGGGTAAAGAAAACTGTGGCTGGTAATACAACTCGAACTGTTGGTTTTCCACCGCAAAATGCAGCTGATTTTCCAAATCCATACGTTCATGCGCATGCCGATTCATTTCAGCCGAAAAAAACCGAAAGCCATCGCCGCCCTCGGATTTGGCAAAATACATGGACATATCGGCATTTTTCATCAAGCCTTCCATGTGCTGGGCATTGTCGGGATAAATCGCAATGCCGATACTGGTTGCGGTGCGCAAGTTAGTACCCGCCAATCCGAAAGGACGTTGCAAATTTTCGCAGATCTTTTGCGCTACCGAGGCCGCCATACTCTGTATGTTTTCGCCTCTCAGCACCACGACAAATTCGTCGCCCCCCAGTCTGGCAACCAAATCATTTTTCCGTATGCTGGATTTGATACGGTTCGCCACCTGTATCAACAATTCATCGCCGATCGAATGACCCAGGGTGTCGTTGATATTTTTAAAGCGGTCCAAGTCCAATAACATGACCGCCAATTGCTCTGATTGGCGCTTGGCAATCATCATGGATTGCTCCAAAAATACCTGTAAATGCAGGCGGTTGGGTAATCCCGTCAATGGATCGTGATGAGCCAGATGCTGGATGTGGGCTTGCGCTTCCTTGATATTGCTGATGTTTATGTAACTGGCCAAATAAAATTCGATGTTGCCTGTGCGGTCGCGCACCACCGATATGGTTGCCATTTTAGGATAGATATCCCCCGACTTACTTCTGTCCCACAACTCCCCCTGCCAGAACCCATTTTTATGAATCGCCTCCCACATTGAGGTATAGACTTCACGTTCGGTTTGTCCGGAGGACAGGAAGCGAGGATCCTTACCCAAGGCTTCGGATTTATCGTACCCCGTCAATGCGACAAAGGCCGAATTGACGTCGATAATGCGGTTATGTTGATCGGTAATCAGAATCGCCTCGCCACTATGTTCAAACACGTGGGCCGCCAAACGCAACTGAATGCGATCAGCATAGCGTTGTATTTGATTACGCACTCTTACCGTGAGTACGTTGGGTGATATGGGTTTGAACAGATAATCATCCGCGCCTAGATGCAATCCGGCTAGCTCGCTTTGTTCGGACGCGTCGGCACTCAATAAAATCACCGGAATATCACTGATTTGTAAATCGTCCCGCATGCGGCGAAGCACTTCTATACCATTCATACCAGGCATTTTGACATCCAGCAAAACTAACTTGGGCTTATCCGGTTGTTGCAATAATTTCAATGCATCCAGGCCGCTGGTCGCGGTCTTTAGCCGGTAATCGGCCTTCAGCGCCGAGACGAGAACGTGCAGATTGGCCGGTAAATCGTCTACCAGCAAAACGAGTGGTTTATCGGGTTGTTCCGCCATATTACTCATCATGCTTGTTCGTAAAATTGGACATTAACACCGTTAAGACTTCACCGGCCCCTTGGTGATCGAAGTGACTCAGATAATGTTGCAATTGGCGTAATCCAGGCGAATACGGCAATTCAGAATCAGCAAGTTGAGCCAGTAGTGCTTGTAAATCATCCGGAATCACTTCCTGTTTGCTGATAAACCGTTCCAGCTCTCCCAGGAATTCGGTTATGGAAACGGATTCCGCCACCTGGTTATCCATATTGGGTGGCGTGTAATCCATAAGATATTGTTGTATCTGCGTCCGAGTTTCTAACAGAGTGGCTTCAAAATGAGCGCGAGATAGTTTGCCGCCGACTTTCACTTCCTCGAGCACGCGCCGACAAGCTTCGGCCAAACCAACAGCGCCAAGATTGGCGGAGACGCCTTTTAGTCCATGAATCAACTCAATGAGGGCCTCGGTATCCGCGTCCGAGATCAATGTCTCGAAACGTTTTGCAATAAACTGACACCGCTCGCTGAAATGTAACAAGAGCCGCTGCTGTAACACTTTGTCTCCATCTAAACGATGTAGGCCTTGCGCCAAATCCAGGATGGATTCATTGCGCAGCACAGTCGAATTCGCCAACTCGGCTTGGTCAGAAACGAGAAAATACCGGCTCATTACCCGCAGCAAATCCTCGGGTTCCACCGGTTTGGAAATAAAATCGTCCATACCCGCATCCACGCATTTTTTCCTATCTTCCTCCAATACAGCTGCGGTCATGGCCACAATAGGCAGATTTTGACCTTGGGGTAGTTCGCGAATTAATTGTGTGGCTTCGATTCCTCCCATAACCGGCATATGCAAATCCATGAAAACCAGATCGAAGGTTTTATGCTTGATTATCTCCACGGCTTCGCCGCCATGCGAAGCAACCGTGACGGCTACACCCCGTTTTTTCATAAAATTGGCAGCGACTTCCTGATTTAGCTCATGATCCTCGACCAGCAATACCCGCAACCCGTTGAAGGTTCGATCAGTATGTTTATCGCGGTCGTTCGTTTCAGGCGCTTGACGACGCAATAGTGCATCGAACAATATGGAGGGCACGATCGGTTTATTTAAAATGCCATCCACACATTCGACGCCCGAACTATTTAGCAAAGTTTGTTTATCATAAGCTGTCACCATCAGCAGTTTTAATTCGACTTCCTTGCCGCCCTGCTTCAGTTGCCTCTTAATTTCCGTTGCTACTTCCAAACCGTTCTTTCCAGGCATTCGCCAATCCAACAATACCGCATAAAAAGGTTGGTTCTCCCAATCTGCTTGGGCGAGCAGCAGCAAAGCTTCATCGCCGGACTCAGCAGTAACTGCTTGAATTCCCCAAGCCGTCAATAATCGCGACAAGATATGGCGTGAGGTCTCTTGATCGTCCACCACCAGCACGCGCTTGCCACGTAAACGCTGCAAATCGTGGTGAGCTTTGTACGGAAGTTGCATTTCATCGGGTACCACCCCGGCTTTGATGGTGAACTTGAAAGTGGCACCATGACCGAACACACTGCTTACCTGAATGTCGCCGCCCATCAGTTCGACCAGCTTTTTGACGATCGATAAACCAAGTCCGCTGCCACCAAATTTACGCGTTGTGGAGTTATCGGCCTGCACAAAAGGTTTAAAGAGCAATTTAATGTGCTCCGACGAAATGCCTATCCCGGTGTCTTTCACAGTAAAGCTTAGTAAGAGCGACTCACCATCTCGACGTTCGGTTTGCACCGACACATATATCTCGCCGTGATCGGTAAATTTGACGGCGTTGCCGAGCAGATTGTTAAGTATTTGCGCCAACCGCAAGGCATCTCCGCTGATATACAACGGCGTGTCCGGATCAATCTCAACAAATAGTTCTATACCTTTTTCTTCAATTTGAGCGCCGAACAAATTGGACACTTCCATCAGAACGGCTTCCAGTTTGACCGGTACCTGTTCCAGCACCATGTAGCCGGATTCAAACCGGGAAAAGTCCAGAATATCGTTAATTATGCGCACCAAGGCCTGGCTGGATGTGGATACCTTGTTAAGCTGATCGCGTTGATCATGGGTTAATTCGGTTTCCAACACTTGGCGGGTTAGGCCTAACATCGCATTCATCGGGGTACGAATTTCGTGGCTCATATTGGCCAGAAATTGCGATTTGGCAATCGCCGCTGCGTTGGCAGCCTCTTCGGCGCGTTTTAGCTTGCTGACATCCGCCCGGATCGCAAAATAACGTTTGGGTTTACCGTCTTTACCCATGTCGGGCACTATCGTGGTCGATACCCAATACAAATCGCCATTCTTGGCTCGATTGCAAATATCACCTGCCCAGATTTTACCCCTAGTAATACTGCGAAACATATCGCGGAAGAACTCTTTCGGATGAACCCCAGAATTAATCAAGCGATGATTATTCCCTAACAGCTCCTCGCGACCGTATTGACTAATCCGGCAAAACAAATCATTGACATAAGTAATCGTCCCTTTTGCATCGGTAATAGCCACTATGGCATGCTGATCCAACGCAGACTTCTGGAAATTCATTTCAGCCAAGTTTTCGAGCAACTGTTTATCACGTTTAACCGCGGCGGTAATATCGGTGATCTGGATCAGGCACAACTGGCTATGTTCATTGACATTTAACGGTTGGACTTTAAGCTGCTGATCGATTGCCGCTCCAGAACTAGAAAACAAGGGCAGGATGTTTGGATTTAAGGTGTGTGAAATAACCGAACTCATGCCACGGCTCAGCGCCAACTTTACGGCTCGACCCAGGCTGCCACTCATGGCGCGGGGAAATATCTCCCGTAATTGTTTGCCCTTTATCTCTTCAAGTTTCAGGCCGCTGAATTTAGTGACCCAGTTATTCCAATCTATAACATACCCTTGTGTATCGAGCACGATCAATCCAAACTGGCAATTCTCGAAAATAGCTGGATATAGCTCTTGAATCAATGTATTGCCGCTGGCCATCAGTGTTTGTTCCAAAATTACAGACCTAAATAGGTCTTAACACTTTGTTTGAAGACATCCATTGAATCTACATCCATTAAAAATGAGACATACCCTTCAACATGCTGTTTAGCCAATGAAAACTCCATATTCAAGAGCAGGACGCAGGCTTCGACCTTATTCACAAGTGGCTCATCGGTGAGAATGCTGGTCAAGGATCCTTTTACGAATTCCGGAATACCGCCGGTAATTTGCTGCTCGAACAAATCGGCTATCGCACACAAACAACCATTTAGAATGACATTGCCGATCTCCGCCATGGCTTCTTGCTCCATTTCGGTCAAATCGTCTAGAGAAATATCCTGTTGCAAAACAGCCCTGACCAATTGCAGGCTTTTCTCCTCGGGGAACAGCAATAATACGTCGCCCCCCATAATCCCGTCGAAATGCTGACAAACACCGCTGACTTCCTTCTCGGTCTTGGCTTGCAGGATTTTTAAGGCATCGGGCCGGCTCACAAACATGACACCCGGCACACTCAGCTTGACTTCCTCATTGACCATCTCGCTGAGTGCGCTGGCGGCATACCCCATGCCGATGTTGAGAATTTCAGCTACGGCATCCAGAAAATCTTCATCAGTGTTATCGATGTTATCCGACATATCTTTTAATTTTTTCTTCAGTAATAGGTTTGGGGATGAAATCAATCCTTAATTGAATTGCCAGATTTTTTACCGCCTCTTGAACATTTGCGGTTAAAAAAGCAATTTGGGCCTCAGGTTGCAACGGTCGAATCACCGCTGCCGCCGCACCACCTTCCATCACCGGCATGTTGTAATCCAACAAAATAATATCAAACCCAGCCTCGCTGGCCCGGTCAATGGCCTCTTGGCCGTTTTGGGCTTCCGCAAGAATCCAATCGGGGTGCGCATCAAGAATAATTTTTTTAACCATCATTCTCGACATCTTGCTGTCGTCAACGATTAGACAGTTTTTTACAGTCATATTTTTTAGGTCCTCGATAGTTTGTAAGGGTTTTATCTTGCTCATGAAAGTTTAAAAAAGGACGATAAATGAAAATTAGCAGAAAATAATCGCCTACTCATTTTAAAGATGATAAGTGTAGTTCTAAATTTGGAATGAATCTCTAACGCGGCCTGTCAGCACCATCTATCAAAGCCTCCTGATACCGTTGTGCCTAGGAGCCTTTCGTGCTTGCGCCCCCGGCATACCAACAAGGCTCGATTCTGGACATGTGCTGCCGATTACCCGAGCGGAGTGTATACAGCATTGTCAGGCCGAAACGGGCTTACAACCCCTAGTAAAGATGGTACAAGCGGGTTTTTGGAAAATTTCCAGAATCAACTATTCAATGTTATCACTCGACCCTTTTGATGAGCTGCAATGCTACCCATAGCAGTCTGTAAGACCCATTCATCTTCAACCTCATCCAAAGTCTCCTTTTAGCCGTTGTGTGAGGTCCCCAATGGCTGCTTTGTAGCCCTCTAGTTCGCAGAATCTTGATCTTGCTGACTGGCTGCTTTTGAGAAACGCGACCGTCAAAAATGGGTCGGTTGGACTCAGTGACGAACGGCAGCTTTCAGGTATCGGAATTCAATGGCAGCTTTCCGGCGATCAATCTGAAGAGCGGACAGTCGCCAGGCGACCCAAACTTGACGGTCGCACTTCTCCAAACCAGTCAGTCAGCTAAATCCAGCGCCTGGGAACTGGAGATCTACAAAGCGGTCATTGGCGACCGCATCCAACGGCCAATTTTGCGACATCCACATATAGAGGGTGCCTGCCAATATCGAGCCCTCGCCATTTCGGCAAACACAGAGTGAATCGCCCCGGGAATCTCGGAGGCTCCAACCTTTGAGAGAATGGAGCAATGAAAGAGAAAACGTCAAACCAATATTCATCGGAAATCCGTGAACGAGCCATTCGCATGGTGCGAGAACATCAAGGCGAATACCCATCAGAATGGGCGGCGATTCAGTCGATTTCGGCCAAGTTTGGCTGTACAGCTGAAACGCTACGTCGCTGGTTGAGGCAAACCCAACCAACCACTAGTACAGTCAAAGCAATGTCCGGCAGCGAAGTGGAGCGCATTAAGGCGCTAGAACGCGAGAACCGTGAATTGCGCCAGGCCAACGAGATTCTACGCAAAGCGTCGGCATATTTTGCGCAGGCGGAGCTCGACCGCCGGTTCAAGTCATGAAAGCGTTCATCGACGATCATCGCGAGGGTTATGGGGTCGAGCCAATTTGCAAAGTATTGCCGATTGCCCCATCGACGTATTATTTGCATGCTGCGCGCAAAGCCAATCCCGAGCTTCGTTCGGCCCGCGCCAAGCAGGACGATATCCTGAACCAGCAGATTCGGCGCGTCTGGGATGAAAACTTCCAAAACTATGGCGCGCGAAAAGTCTGGAATCAGTTGAAACGCGAAGGCTGGGTCGTGGCCCGTTGTACCGTGGAGCGCCTGATGAAAAACCTAGGACTTAAAGGTGTCAGGCGAGGCAAAACCATCAAGACGACGATCAGTGACGCTGACGCGGAATGTCCCTTAGATCGCGTCAACCGGCAGTTCAGCGCCGAGCGGCCGAATGCCCTGTGGGTGGCGGATTTTACCTACGTCAAAACCCGGCAGGACTTTGTCTACGTGGCCTTCGTGATTGATGTGTTTGCCCGCTACATCGTCGGTTGGAAAGTGTCGTCTTCCGCACACACCGACTTTGTGCTGGATGCGCTGGAACAAGCACTGCATGACCGGAAACCCCAGCGCGACGGTGGCCTGATCCATCATAGCGATAGGGGGGTGCAATATGTTTCGATTCGTTATACCGAGCGTCTGTCAGAAGCCGGCGTTGAGGCATCCGTAGGCAGTGTGGGCGACTCTTATGACAATGCCTTGGCCGAAACCATCAATGGTCTGTATAAAACTGAGCTGATTCACAAGCAATCGTGGAAAAACCGCGAAGCCGTCGAACTCGCCACCTTGACCTGGGTTGACTGGTTTAATCATCGACGGCTGTTAGGACCGATTGGTAATATCCCACCCGCCGAAGCCGAGGCCATGTATTATCAACAACTTTCCGAGCCGGCTAAGGCAGCATGACTCACAACAATCAGCCTCCGAGATTCCCGGGGCGATTCACTGTGGGCAAACCTGCATTTATTGTTCTGGTTATCGTTATTTCCGTTCACAACTGCCTGGATGGGGGAAAATCACTTTGCGGCTATACCAACGATGGCTTACGGAGTGGTTCTATTGATGGCAGCAATCGCTTACATATTAATACAATACCTCATCATCGTTTCACAAGGGGCAAATTCGCTATTAAAAAGAGCTGTCGGTAGCGACTGGAAGGGTAAATCCTCACCATTGATTTACTTAATAGCGACACTAAGCACGTTTTGGTCGCCATGGTTAGCTCAAGGGCTTTATGTGCTGGTCGCATTGCTATGGTTAGTGCCAGATCGACGTATTGAGAACGTGATGTCTGAATATTAAAAGGATTTTTGATTTGCCAAGCAAATGACCAAATAAAACTGGGCTTTTCATTGTAACCTTCAACAATAAATTGAGTTGGTGAAGGTCTGCTCAAGCCTATTTGAAGGTCAGCTATTGAGAAACATGTATGGCGGCTTTCTGGCAGATTGGTTCAGCACCAATTAAAACAATGGTTTGCGCGTCAATTTTTCTTGAAAAACTGCAATAATCAGAGGTTTCCTAACCCCTTTAAACGCCATAATCGGACTTTTGATTTAGTTTTGCCTAACCTGTGATTTTTTAAAAACCCATCCGCAGACTTTTCAATACTTCTGCCACTTCGGGTTTTGCGGCCGATGTGGGTGGGAATATAGCGCAGATGGTGCGACGAATTTCCGGATCTGACAGATAACGAACTCGAATCTGATCTGCATTTTTGGTGATGGTGAATTCCGGCATTAGCGCAACACCGATTCCGGCGCGTACCATACTCAGTATCCACTCTTCGCTATTACTTCTATAGGCAGCATAAAGATTGACCTGCCGCCCCTGGCACACACTCCTCAGTGTTTCACGCAATTCACAGTTCAGGCGATCCAAGTAAGGTTCAGCTTGTATGGTCGCTAAATCAATTTGTTGCATTTGATTGAAACGGTGTTTGTCGTTGAAGACAACGACATAGCGTTCTTCGTAAAGCTCTAAAGACTGGTAATGCTCTGCCAGTAAGGATGTTGGTGCGCTGATAACTAAATCCAGGCCCTCTTCATCAAGTTGATTCAATAGATTGCATTCACTGTCGACGACTAATTCCAGTTCTACATGGGGTCGTTCTTGCTGAAAGTCAGTGAAGAATGGACTTAAATGGTGTGCGGCAATTGTCGTCATCACGCCGATGCGAAGTGGCACAGTATTTAAGCGGCTGAAACGCACAGCCTCAGCTTTGACAGCTTGCGTCTTGCGCACTATTTCACGTATAGAAGGTTCGACCAAACGTCCTAAAGCCGTCAACCGACATCCACTGCGGTCTCGGCTAAATAGCTCACCGCCAAGTTCATCTTCCAATTTCTTAATTGCTTGGGTCAGCGAGGGTTGGGCCACATAGGTTGCTTGTGCAGCGCGAGTGAATGAACCTTTATCGCAGACGGCCAGAAAATAGCGTATTTGTTGCATTTCCACAGTTTGCCCCTTTTTGAATAGGAAAAACCTATTGTTTCATAGAAAATTGGTATTTTACTATTTTCCTAACTCATTATTTAATATAAACGTCCAATCAAATAAATATTCAATATTCCTATGAAAACTGCAAAATTAATCGTAATGTACCCTACACCAACAGATTTAAAAACTTTTGAACGTCGTTATGCTGATGAGCATGTGCCGATGGCTGTCGAAAAGCTGGCCGGCAAAACACGATTTGTCGCCTCATTGATTCTTTCCAATGCAGACAAATCTGCAGCGCAGTTTCATCGGATTGCCGAGGTTTATTTTCCATCCCTCGCCGAATTAGAGGCTTGTCTGAATTCACCAGGCGGCCAAGAAACAGCTCAGCATGCCGTTGAGATTTCTAGCGGTGGTGAGCCGTTGTTTCTGATCTCCGAGGTGGAAACCTTTGATTTCTAATCCGACCATCGGATTTAACATAATCACAGTGGAGGCAAATCAATGTCTAACTCTATCAAACTAAAAAAGGTGGCTTATAAGCGCATTAGGTGGCTGGGTCTGCTGCCTGTTGTCTTTTTGGTTGGATTAATGCCAACTATTGCCCAAGCGCATCGCGGTGCGCCTGACGAGGCCGATGCTTGCGTTACGAGAGTTGGTTTTGAACGAGTCCATTTCACGGCCTATACCCCGACTCTGTCAGGGGATCGGGAATATTGCAGCATCATTCCCGAAATCGGCCCAACTAATTTGGTGTTCGACTACGAAGGTAAAAGTCTGCGCAATGTCAGCGTGGAATTCGAAATCACCAAAGAACCTGAAGGGCAAAGGGTTTTTTATCAGCAGCCGAAAAAAGTTAAAAACGGCACTTTCGATAGTATGGTCGATTTTAGTCAATATGGTGCTGGTAATTATTTGGCACACATCGCTATTGTCGACAAGGATAAGCGTCTTGATACTCATATTCCGTTCTCTGTTGGCCTGGAATCGGTTCCGGGAAAAGGCTATATGCCGCAGATTGTGATGATCGGAAGCTTGTTGTTGCTGGCTTATATAGTAATGAAGTTAGCGAATAAGGAAGCGCCCAATCACTCACCTGGGGCATGAGCGAATGGTGCAGGCGAGTCAAACGTACTTAGGGGGAATATGACTATGAATATGGCTCAATTAAAGGTTTTTCTTTTAAGAACCAATTCTTGGCAGAAAGTGCTATTCGGGTTACCGATATTAGTAATGGTTGTCATGCTTTTGATGGATCATAGCGGCGACTCGGTAGAATTGGGGCAGGCCGTGTATCGACCTGAGATGCTGCAACGTCTTTGCAAAGCTGATCAACTCAGTGGAGACGCTGGAGAGACTTATGGTGAAGAAACCGAAAATGGCATCAAATACAATGTCCGCACACCAGCCAATTATGATGCATCCGTTGCCCACCCACTATTACTGGTATTTTCTCCGGCCGGATCGAATCGGGCTAAAACCGAAAAAACAACTGGGTTCACTTTTCCTGCTACCCAAGCCGGTTTCATCGTGGCCTATGCGGATCACCCGGAATTATCGCCCAGCACTACCGTAGAATTAGGCACCATTCCCAGTTTAATGGCCAAAAAGTGGTGTATTGATGAAAAACAGGTCTATGTTACCGGGCATTCCGATGGAGGGACTTCGGCAATGGCATTAGCATTTATGACTGGCACACGACACATCCCACGTGCCATTGCGCCGAGCGCAGCAGGGGTTGCATATGATGATTTGCGCGACCGCAGATGCCCCGAGCCCTTGCCGGTTATGATCATGCACAGCAGCAAGGATCGCCTGTTTCCTGGTTATGGTCAGCAAGCGGTGGGTTGGTGGGCAGCTTGTAATAAATGTGATCCTATTCCGGATAAAATCGCAAATGGTTGCTCCTCTTATTCAGGGTGTGCCGGGGGCGTAAAAACGTTGTACTGTGAAGGTGATCAAATCCATTCACATTGGCCCGAGCGAAGTCAGGATATTGTCGAGTTTTTTGTGTCAGCGACTCAAGTTAGCCCACGGGCAAAGTGAAATTGGCTCCATATGAATCGTAATGGGTGCAAAGGTAAACCCGAAAGCAAACGGTCACCCGGATTCCTCTCGGGTCTGCCAGCTCCTTTTTGTGGCTGAACAGTTGGTTGACAACCGACCTGGACGTATTGAGCCTAGAGCCATCAAACGACGACCCAAAACGTAGCCGAATACCGGACAGCCGATTGGGTTACATGGTGCCTTAATTATTAAAATGGGATAGCTACTCCGAGCGGCGGGTTTTGGCCGGGTCGAGCCAAAGACGACTCAAGGTTGCTTGCCGAAAAGCTGTCATTCGCTGAACTTAGGGATCGAAAATTTCGCCAGCACCCTCAACGGCCGGTTATGGCCCAGGATGTGTAAAAACGTAAAAACTCAAAGAGCGGTGGAAAAATAAGTTAGCTTGGCAGTCTAATTTTATCTCTGGATGGAAATGCTTATTCTGCATGCACGCGAAATAACCGAAAAAGTGGGGAAAATTTTAATTTTTGAATTTTGTTTTTGCGTTTTTACACGGCCTCGGCCGTCAGGAGCCGACCACTAACGATGCTCAGTCATTCAGAATCTGATCAACAAACAAAAACAAGGCACTGGCCGAAGCCAGTGCCTTGTATCGATGCATAGCAATTGACGTTATGCTGGTTTCTCTACATATAGCTGAAACTCATTGTACTGATTACCATGCTGGCTCTTGGCCTTTCCCAGTAACTGTATCAGCACCAAGTCACCGGGCTGGGCATTATGGTGTTCCATGCCGTTGGCGATATAGGCATTCATAAACGCCGAAACAACCTCGCCGTTCTCACGTTCGACGATGATCGTTCTTTGCAGTCCAAAGCGTTCGTGGTGAAACTCACCGAAGCCTTTGATAGTGCCGATCAATGGGTTATTGACCTCGTGTTGCCACGGAGTCGGCTGTTGCGTCGGTACTTCGCCGGCGGCAATCGCTTTAAGGTGAGCAAATTTATCTTTGTTAGGATTATTGCTGTTGCTGTCGTTATCGAACATTGTCTGGAGCTCCAAAAATCAAAAAAAACATCGATGAACGAGGGTGTTAATCGATGTGTACGGCGACGTACCCTCACGCCATACCATTAGGAATTTTTTTCGACCGTTGAAAACAACAAACTAACTAAAGAAAAAAATTGCCTATTTTTGCGTCGTTTCCCGACACAAAAACAGGGCTTTTACGAATAACGGTTGCTGGTTTAACGGGTTTAAGCTGCAAGTTGCAATGCCGAGTCCAAGGCTCGCTGTTTGAGGGTGGCACCTTGTCCAAACCAGGCTGAATCCATGCGACTCTCGGTGCTGCGGGCGCGCTTCTCGTGATCGACATATTCCGTCACCGCGTTCAGCAGTCCCCACGCCGTGCCTTTGGCGGAATCGAGTTCCGCGCCGCGGCCTTGTCCGTCGTACAGGCTTTGTACCTTTTTCAAGGCCCGCTCATTGACCAGCGTGGCGGGTTCACCGGCATTCGCCGCTGGGGTATCGCATAGCACCCGCAAGAAGTAGTTCATCGCTTCATGCGATTTCACTTTACGTTCTGATAGCGTACGCATCCGGTACATGAAGGCATCCCATTGCGACACCGCCACACCCAGCTGCTGCTTGACCGCCTGCGCATCGAACTTGGTGCTATGCGGCACCTTGATCGCTTGGGTGGCGCCGTTGACCGCAATGGTCAGGGTGTTGTTGCAGACGACCCGGATCGTGGTCGGGGTAGCGGTGGTTGCCAGTGTGCCGTCGCAGGAGGTCGCCAATAGCAGATAGCCATGGACCAGATCGTTACCTTTCAGCGCCGTTGTTTGACCAGTTTTCGCCAAGGCCCAGAACTTCTTGCCGCCTTTCAGGACACCGGCGGTTTCCAGTTCATAGCCGGCAATCTCGGTCAGGTCGCGATAAAACTCCAACACCTCGCGCGGTTGCACGACTTGATAGCGTTGGGAAACCACCGATAAGGCTTGCTTGGTATCGGAACGGTACAGCACTTTTTGATCCGCAAAGGTGTGGATCGTACCCAGGTGACCAACCTGATCGGCCATGAACCGCACTTCGGATGCCTGGATTTGCCAATCCATGCCGGCTTGTTTGGCCCAGACCTCCAAGGGTTGTTTGGGAGCTAATACATTGCCTAGGCCATGCCAGGGCGTTTGGCCAACGTAGGCCATTTGTTCGACTAGATGTGCCATAAAATGACTCCTAAAAATTGTTAATCAGGGGAAACAACCAGCGGGACAGCTGGAAGCTGATCCCTTTGCGCGGTTGTTGAAACGAAGAACACCGAAAAACTAAATAGCCTGATCTCGGCTGGTATGATCGCTAAAGGTTAAACCGCAGTCCTGGCAGACGTAATTGTCCAGCACGCGCTGATCGATGACTTCGCCCAGCTTGGCGCCGGTCACACCACCGGTAGCTGCACCCACCAGCGCACCGAAAATAGCGCCGGCAATACTGCCGACTGCCACACCGGCGGGACCCGCAACAACGCCGATGGCACCACCAAACTCGGCACCGGTGGTAGCGCCACTCACGGTTCCAGCAACGCCACTAGCGGCTCCGCCAACCGTACCGATTAAGCCACCGATTTTTTTACCTCGGTCTAAACTGATGACCTGACGGGAATGACAAAGGGGACATGTAACGCTCATAAGAAACGGACTCCTTGAAAAACGCGCAGCCGCCATCCTCACCGGACAGATGTTCGATAGTGGCCAAGCTACGACGGAAAACATCAGCACCTGACCGCCGAAACGATCAGGTGCTGATGTGTTAAGGGATGTTGAGTACTGCCCGTGATGTGTAAGTCACTGAGGTCATGCCCGAAAGCAGTACTCAGGGAGGATATATGTGGCTGAGATTTTTTAAAAACGGGTGTTACCCTCAGTTCAACCAGTGACTGGGTACAAAGCAATTGCTTCATGCTTGGTTCGCTTTCCAAGTTTGAACAGGTAACATGTCGTTTTATTTTGTCCGCGGAATGTATAGTTCACAGGGCAATAGCACCAAAATCATCAAATGTAACTGAGTTTCTACCACCGGTATTCCTCAGACCAGAATTTCAAGCGGGCGTTTGATGCAACAATTGCGAGGATGCTAGTTAGTCAAGTAATAGGTCTTCGTTCACTAGTGTAAAGAAGGGGCGCTATGGCGAAAAGAGCGAGAACCGTTAAAGACAAACCCATTTTCTACAAAGAAGCACTTTGGAAAGTGTTGCGAGATAACGATTACGGCAAGTTTCCTGAAAGTCGGTATGAACCGTCCTGCTACAAACCAATTAAAAAGAATGACTTATCCCTTATGAAGTTGGCGGGTCATCTTGAAAAGTACTATGGAGCTGGTTCTAAGCCAGAATTTCACTTAGCGGCTATTACAAAAATAATCACTACTCCTTATGCTGAAAGCATAATTAAAGAAGATAGATCGGAGTATTACAAGTTACTGTGTCACTTCGCAATATTATCGAAAGTTAAACAGGGTTGGTCTAATTTGTTTATTACCGGCCCCATAAAAAAAACGAAATCATCGTTATCAGATAACCCTTCACGCTTTGCAGTTAAAAAATCAAAGCAATTACATGATGCGATCATTCGATGTTTTTATACTCGCCTTTTCCAAGGCATGTCGACAAAAGAACAGAATCGCTACAAAATTCTGTCGCCTGAAAAACATATGGCTACTGGCTTTGATAGATTGATTTTTGATTTCGACTTGGCCATTCAAAATCTGTTTTTATTCATGCAAAAAAATATTGAAGGTTATGACAATGAGCATATGTTGCCAGACGCCGTGCTTGATGAAACGGCTATGAAAACTCGCAACGTACTTCAGTATGCCTTCAACCAGAATGAGAAAGAAGGACTCGCCGCCGATACTCTCCATGCGACACTGATAAAATTTGCGACGATTAACCGTGTGACAAATGACATAGATGTTATCTTTAATATTCAAAATGAATTATTAGATAACCTTCCAAATGATATACAGCATCTAAAGCACATTGAATCTGAGGATAAGATACTACCCACTTTGGCTAGTACTTTCAATCAACAGTTAAAGAAGTTGCCAGGCGATTTGATTAAATGTGCTCAAATCGTTTGTAAGATGTATATTTTGACAGGCACGCCTTATAATGAAAAAAATGACGTTTTAACTGAATTTAATGATCTACATATGCAACCCTATTGCATTGCAGTATCTGCAGCTCTTCTTTATTATGATTATTTGCGAAAATCAAAGCTAAAAGTCAATATTAGGGGCGAAACAAACAAAGGTATTCCTATCTATAAAACCTTATCTAAATTCGCTAAAAGAATTGACAAGGATGTTTTAACCCCAGAATTTCTGTGGCATCACGGTTTTTCTGAGGATTTGTTTAAATACCTTACCGCCAGATATTCGATTTCTGTCTTTGGTTTGTCTGACTCTTATCCTAGTCAAATCGGTGCTGCCGCACATTTGAGAGTCAAATTAAAAAAATTTGAGATTCAGAAAGAGGCGTATGAGTTATTAAAAGGCATGAGTATTGAAGACGCGAGTCTATTTATTAGGGATTTCTGCTGGACCGTAAAGGAAACCATTCACATTGCGGGTTGCCTCCAGGAGCGCTCAATTTAATCAAAAAACTGTAATTTATTTAACATTGCGGCGAACGCTAGAGCGTTTGATAACGACTTATTTCTCTTCATAATAACTTTTTCTCAAATCTGGGCAGATTTCCCGGTACATACCGCCAGGAATGTTTTTAGAGCTTCTAATTCCTCCGGGATACTTGCCCAGCACATCATTGTCGAGTCCGTTTGAGAGTCATGATGTTACCAAGTGGCGCTTGAAAATCAGTTTGATGAAAGCGCCAACACTAAACGCCAATCAATGACAACCTTGTGATCTTTTCCGTATAAAAAATTGAATTAGCTAGGCCCCAAAAACACATAAGCTTTCTTCGTATGAATCGTTAAGTTTCGGAACTAAGATGGATCTGCGTTTAAAAAAGAGATTCATATTTGAAATAAACCTTTTGTAAGGACGGCACCCTTTCTGATGGCACGGTTAAAATTTATGCCACATATGAACGGCCAAATCCTAGTTGCTGAAAAGCGGCAAATGGAGGATATCGCTACCTATGGGAGTCGATCAATGTTAAAGCTACTAAGGCGCAAACCCATGAGCTTGGGTAATCGAATTTAATCGGATAACCCAGTGACAACCGGCCTGATTGATACCGAACAACTCAAAACCGTCACCGGCTACGACCGTCCAGGGGACATCGAACGCTGTTTGCGTGCGGCCGGTGTTCGCTTCTTGCATGGAAAGAATGGAAAAATTTTCACAACAATTGATGCCATCAACGCGGCCATGGGATTAAAATCGCAAATACTGCCACCAGACCAGGAATTTGAGTTCCTCGACTAGCCATGACCAAAGGCCCTCCGCGCACCGCAACCGTACCAGCTCACATCGACCCTAAAAAACTACCAACCGGCGTATGGTGGGACAAATCTGGCACCGGCAAGTGGATGCTCAAATACAAGGATTCGGATACTGGAAAATGGCGATCTAAACGCTTTTGCGGCCCAAAAGCATCGCTATCAGAAATATGGCAAGCCTACGAAGCCCAAAAAGCCCCCCTGGCTATGACATTTAGCACGCTTTCTCGGGATTTCCAAGAAACACCGATCTGGCGCAAACTGGCAATCAGCACCAAACGCGACTATCTGGACTGTCATACGCAAATTTGTGGAACCAAAGGCACGACCGGAACACTTGGCGAACTGCCAATCAGCAGATGGACTATCGGTCTTGTGCGAAAATACCGAGACAAACGAGGCGAAACATCGGAAAGCCGTGCAAATAAGGAATTAGCGTACATTAAGCGAATTTTCAGCTGGGCTTATGAGTACGAAAAGATCAAAACCAACCCGACAAAGGGCGTAACAAAGCTGTCGATCAAACCCCGACAACACTATGCGGAAGATCGAGACTACGAATTTATGCTCCAGATCGCTCGCGAGTCTAATTATTGGTATGTCTGGCCGGCCATGGAAATCGCTTATCTATGCCGCATGCGACTGTCGGAAGTGTTAGATCTTACTGATGCCAACGTATTACCCGAAGGCCTTCTCATCAAGCGTCGCAAAGGCTCGCGTGACAATATAACGGAATGGAACTCACGACTTCGTAGCGCCTGGGATTTCGCAGTTGCGACAAGAAACCGGATATTGTCAGAGCGAAAACAGCCTCATCCGATCCGTGCCGAGGATAGGCACATAATCATCAGCGAACGCACTGGCGATAAGATCGTTGTCGATAGCCTAAAAACGGCCATAGGGCGAGTTACGGTTGCCACCAAATTAGCTGCTGAAGAAAAGGGAATAAACTGGGTACCTTTCACTTTTCATGATCTTAAACGGAAAGGAGTCAGTGATACAACGGGCAACAAACTGGATGCGAGCGGACACAGAACTGCGTCAATGATGAATGTGTATGATGTCAAGTTGAAAACGGTTAAACCGTCGAATGATTGATCATTTGTCAGTAGCTGTGTCAGTAGATGCCGATCTTGCATCATACAAACAACCTCAAGCTATTGATTTTATTGGGGTGAACGATGGGGCTCGAACCCACGACAACCGGAATCACAATCCGGGACTCTACCAACTGAGCTACGCTCACCATAATGATGATTTTTTGCGATGGCACGCTTGGCAGGACTCGAACCTGCGACCCTCGGCTTAGAAGGCCGATGCTCTATCCAGCTGAGCTACAAGCGCAAATCTTGGTCGGGGTAGAGAGATTCGAACTCCCGACATTCTGCTCCCAAAGCAGACGCGCTACCAGACTGCGCTATACCCCGAATTGACCTTCTTATTATCCCGAAGAGCAGAAGCGCTCCAGAAAGATGACTATGATAAAGACATTAATTACTTACGTCAACAGATTTTTTCACACTGATCTGATAAACCGATTTTGGGCCTCAAATAGTTGGTACAAAAAATCCCAAAAAAGCTTTTAAACTCCCAATAATATGTGCGGCACCGGCAGAGTATTAAGCAACAACACACTCCAACCCATCCACTTTTTGGAAACCACGCGGCAATGCTGTGCCACGATTCGCACGATTGCCAGTGTATTGAGCAATATCCATGGCTTTCAGGGTGACATGCCGCTTGCCTGAGACGATTTTCAACTCGCTGCTCGCCGACAACGCCGTTACCGCGACCACAGCATCCTTACCGGAAACCACGTCCCCGCCAGGAATCTGAATTAGTTTATTACCCTTGCCTTTCGCCAACTCGGGCAGATCCAACGCTGGAAATATCAACAATCTACCCTGGAAGGTCGCAACCGCCAGCAAGTCGTGACCAGTTGGAATCGGCGCCGGCGTTAAAACTTTGGCGCCAGTCGGCAAGCTCAACAACGCCTTCCCAGCTTTATTTTTACTTTGCAGCTCTTTTAACTGCACTCGAAAACCGTAACCGGCATTACTGGCAATCAATAGCCAATCGTCGGGTTGCCCAGTAAATACATCGGTAAACAAACTACCTGGCGGCGGATTAAGCCGACCGGTCAGCGGCTCACCCTGACTTCGCGCAGAGGGCAAATCATGAGTCGTAATGGTATAGACTCGGCCCGTGGAGTCCAATACATACGCCGATTGCGTGGTCCGGCCTTTCGCTGACGATAAATACGCATCGCCGGCGCGATAGCTCAAGCTTTCGACTTCTATGTCATAGCCTTTGGCCGCCCTGATCCAACCTTTTTGCGACAAGATAATCGTCACCGGTTCATTCGCAATCAGCTCAGTGGTATCGAGGGCCTGAGCCGCATCCCGCGCAACGATGGGCGAACGCCGATCATCGCCGTATTTTTCCGCATCGCGTTCGATTTCCTTGCGGATCAGGCGATTCAACAGGCGCTCAGAGCACAAGGTTTTTTCCAAGGCCTGTCTCTCCTGCTCCAATTCATCCTGTTCGCCACGAATCTTCATTTCTTCGAGCTTGGCCAAGTGCCGCAATTTCAGCTCAAGGATTGCTTCCGCTTGCAAATCGCTGAGACCAAACCGCGCCATCAGAACCGGCTTAGGATGATCTTCGCTTCTAATAATCGCAATCACTTCGTCGATATTCAGATAGGCAATTAGCAAACCTTCCAGAATATGCAAACGTGCCAGCACTTTATCCAAACGATATTGCAGACGACGACGCACAGTTTCGGTTCTAAAGCTGATCCATTCAGTCAAAATCATCCGTAGATTTTTGACCTGCGGCTTACCGTTCAAGCCGATCATATTCATATTGACCCGATAATTCTTTTCCAGGTCAGTCGTGGCGAATAAATGCGACATCACCGCATCGACATCAATACGCTTGGTCTTGGGAATAACTAACAACCGTGTCGGATTTTCGTGATCGGATTCGTCGCGCAAATCCTCGATCATCGGTAACTTTTTCGCCAGCATTTGCGCGGCAATTTGCTCCAGCAACTTGGCACCGGACACCTGATGCGGCAAAGCCGTGATGACGATATTGCCGTCTTCCAGCTCGTATTTGGCACGCATCTTTATCGAGCCGTTGCCGGTCGCATACATTTTTTGAATATCGGCGCTAGCCGTGACGATCTCGGCATCGGTGGGATAATCAGGCCCTTTGATATGCGTCAGCAAATTTTCGAGTGGCGTTTCAGGATCGTCCAGTAATTGCAGACAGGCATTGGCGACTTCGCGCAGATTATGCGGCGGAATATCGGTTGCCATCCCCACGGCGATACCCATAGTGCCGTTCAGCAGCACATTCGGCAAGCGGGCCGGCATGAGGCTGGGCTCTTTTAAGGTGCCGTCGAAATTGTCGGTCCAGTCCACCGTGCCCTGCCCCAATTCGCTAAGCAAGGTTTGCGCGTAAGCGGTCAGCCGAGACTCGGTGTACCGCATGGCGGCAAAAGATTTTGGATCATCCGGCGACCCCCAGTTGCCCTGGCCATCAATCAAGGGATAACGGTAAGAAAAGTCCTGGGCCATCAACACCATGGCTTCGTAGCAAGCCGAATCACCATGCGGATGGTATTTACCCAGCACGTCACCGACGGTACGGGCCGATTTTTTGTATTTGGCCAACGCCGTTAGGCCCAACTCGGACATCGCGTACACGATACGGCGCTGTACTGGCTTTAGGCCGTCACCGATGTGCGGTAAAGCCCGATCCAAAATTACATACATGGAATAATCCAGATAAGCTTTTTCGGTGAATTCTTTTAGCGGGAGTTGTTCGAAGTTTTCCTGTACACCCATGGTTTTGCGAGTAATCCTGTGTTGAAAGCCGCCGAACCGCGACGAAATAGAGGGCGGCTAAAATACCACAGTCGTAGCATGATGGGGTGCTGGACATTGGCCTTCTCTGGGTGGATTCGATGAATCAACCCAGAGAAGGCCAAATTCGTTGCGTGCTGATCAAGAATTCTAGCCACTCCAAGCCGGCATCACGTGACACCGACAAACTTGCCAGCTATCCAAATCATATACGCTTTGCCATGCGTAGTTAACCTTTCGGGGAAGAGGTTATGCCCGGGCACGGCACACTAGGCCAACTAATGACTACCACCATCCGCCGGAACAAGCTCGCCGCTAACGTACAATAATTAAAGTACAACTCGTTCCGGCGCTTGTTCGCCTAACACCAAGGCGATGCTCCGCAAGCCATGGAGCTTGCAGAACATAATGACAATCATCGACTAGCGCTAACGATGACTCCCTAGGTGACTCCACTCCAATCTGCAACATTCTCCAGCCTGCGTGCCATCCCCGTGCACCAAGGCATCACGTGCCGCAACCCCGGTGTCGGCAAAGTCGGTAAACAAGCCATCCACACCCAAATCAAAGTAATACGTCATTTCCTGCTGCGGATCAGCAAAGCCGTAGCCACTGGCATCGTTGCGGAAAGTCCAGGTGTGCACCAGCAAGCCTTTGTCGTGGGCCATTTCCACCACGCCGGTACTGCCTTCTACCCGGCGGTCGTTGATCGTGATAGTGCCGTCGCCGTCACGGTCCACACCGTCGGCCACCGTTTTTACCAAATACGGCTTCCAAGGACCAATTGCATCCGCATAGGATTTAACAAAATCCAGACCGTCGTTGCTCAGCAAATCGGCAAAAGTACGTTGATCGCCTTTTACCACAAAGTCATAAGGCTGTTGGTAAGGTGCAACCAGCGATAGTGAGCCGTCCGCATTGACGTCGTCAGCATCGATCAGTTGTACCAATTTGATGTTGGTCTTGCGGCTTAAATATTGCAGATTGCTGACTTCGAAAGACTGGATAAACACCGGCGCGCAGGCACTGTTGCCATATTCCTTATGCAGTTTTTTTAACAGTTTGTCTTCGAAGAAATGCTTGCCAAATAGCGGCTTACCCTTAGCATTCTGCAGTTCGGCGTGATAAGTCGAATGTTTGATTTCAGGGTAGATGCCAATCCGGCGACCGGTTTTTGCGCTTTGCTGCTTGGCCAGCGCGATCACTTCGTTCAAAGTCGGGATTTCAAACTCACCGTCATATGAATTGTCCCGGCCACGGGTTTGGATGGCGCGCAGCGTTTTGATTTCTTTCAAGGTAAAGTCGCTGGCAAACCAATCGGTCACGGCCACGCCATCCACCATGCGAGTGGTTTTGCGATCAGCAAACTCCGGATGATTGGCCACATCGGTGGTGCCGCCTATCATCGGTTCGTGGCGGGCAATCATTTGGCCGTCCTTGGTCAGCACCAGATCGGGTTCGATAAAATCCGCGCCCAGTTCAATCGCCAAGGCATAGCCAGCCAGAGTATGTTCGGGACGATAGCCGGACGCGCCGCGATGGCCGATGACCAGCGGGCCGGCACTGGCGTGTTCGTGATGTTCACTGTGCGGCAGCGCCTGGGCACTGTTTTGCGCACCGATTGCAGCCAGCATGGCCATAGTCAATAACGTGGGTTTCAACATGAATAGAGTCCTTATTTTGCTTGAAGTTAAATGGCTTAACCAGAGAAATGGCCGGGCGGCACATACCGTCCCGGCCACTTGGCTTTAGTCGTGATCGCGGTCGTTATGATCGTGCTCGCGTTCACGCTCGGCTTCCGCCGCCAGAGTTTTACTGAAGACCACAGCGCCGTCGATGTCCTTAAAATCCACCGTCATGGTGCGGCTTTTCTTGTCGATATTCACTTCGCCAAAAAATTGCAAGCCGGCGTAAGGCGACAGATTGGCTTGACCGGCTGGCGGCGCTTTGGAGAAAACCACTTGCGGACCGAATGTACCGTCGGTACTGTTGGGCCCGAAGGAACCGGCATTTAACGGACCCGCGACGAACTCCCAGAACGGCGCGAAGTCTTTGGATGCCGCTTTGGCAGGATCATAATAATGCGCGGCGGCATAATGGACATCGGCAGTCAGCCAAACCAGGTTGTTGATTTGCTCATGCTTGATAAAACTCAACAAACGAGCCATTTCCAGTTCCCGACCCGCTGCCGGCCCATCATTGCCATTAGCTACAGCTTCCCAACGCGCCTGGCCTTGGGCCGTGTTACCGTCGCCGATATTCAAACCAATCGGCATGTCGGCGGAGATGACTTTCCAGGTGGCTTTAGAGTGCTTCAACTCGTCCTGCAGCCAAGCCATTTGCTCGGCACCGAGGAAAGCGGTTTCGGCATTTTCTTGAGATTGCAGATTAGCGGTATTCGGGCCGCGATAGCTGCGCATATCCAGTACGAACACGTCCAATAGTTTGCCGTAGGAAATTTTGCGATAAATCCGCTCGGATTCTTCGGCATCGTGCGGACGCAGAGGTGCATATTCCAGGAAGGCTTTAGTGGCGCGGGCAATTAGCGTCGGTATATTTTTTTCGGTGTAGCGCGGATCGGCGCTCAGGTCTTTGGAATCTGACCAGTTATTCACCACCTCATGGTCGTCCCACTGCCAAATTTGCGGCACTTCGGCATTGAAGCGGCGGACGTTTTCGTCTAACAGATTGTATTTGTAGCGGCCACGGAACTCGTCCAAGGTTTCAGCGACTTTGCTCACTTCCGGCGTGACCACGTTAGTCCAAAGCTGGCCGTTCTCGGCCAGCTTACTCTCCGGAATCGGGCCGTCGGAATACACGTTGTCACCGCTTTGAATGAAAAACTGCGGCTGGACTTGGCGCATGGCTTCGTAGATTTTCATGCCGCCAAAGCTTTCGTTGATACCCCAGCCTTGACCAGCGGTGTCGCCGCCCCAAACGAAGCGGATGTCGTCGCGCTTACCGATAGTATGGAAATGTCCGACCACCGGTGCGCTTTTGCCGCGAGCATTAGTCAAATCTTCAAACCAGACTTTCACATAGACGTCTTTGCCATCAGCTAACCCGGTCAAGCCCTGGCGCGCGGTAAAGTCGGTTTCGGCCAATGCATAGGGGCCGCGGACACTAATCGCGTCCTTAAACTGCGGGTTATAAGCATATTTCAGCATCATCCGCGCCGGCCGATCCGCCCGGCTCCAAACGATAGCACGTCCAGGCGCTAAATCGCCGATCTGAATACCTTGCTCCATTTGCGGTACGTCAACGGTTTCCGCAAATACCGGCGCGTTCAGCGCTAACAAGCCGGCTATTGCCAATGCCAGTTTGGTTGGCTTTATGAATTGCATTGTGACTGCTCCTAAGCGTTGTGAAGAGGCCGGGATTATAGGCAGCAGCAAATGACAATCTGATTAAGGCCCGCAGAGAAAGAATCGGAAGATTTGCAGCGGATTCCGGCGACAGAGAAGCTTTCCGTTTGCTAGGTACCAGGCGGGCGCCGCCCAGCGCGTTTTGTGACGTGCTTCGCATTTAGGCACGGTTGTTGCTAAGCAACATTTTATCTTTCGCTTTTTATTTCAATTAGTTACGATTGATCTATTATTGATACTCCGTTAAAGCTCGGCGCTTGATTCGCGGATGGGTTAACAAGTGCTTGGCAGCCGATAACGGCATAAGTCAGCAGACCGACAAGCTGTTTTACCCAGCGCGCATACCAACATGCCATTCAAGCCGACATGACTAAACAGTCATCGGTGTATGCCAGCTATAGCATTAAAAACTATAACAATAGCAAGCAAGAGGAAGGAATCATGATCAAACCCGGCAGTACGCGGCGTGGAGCCAAATCCAAACAACTGAATCGTTTATTAACGATTCCTGTATCCCATATCAGCGAATTAGTCCGCTGGATGCTCGATTACGGCGGGGTACCGTACCGGGAAGAAGGCAGCGTGCCGATGCTGCATTTACCCTCCTTCTTGTTGGCGGGTGCCGATGCTAAAGCCATGCCGGTGCTGATCACCAGCGAAGCAACCTTATGTACCATGCACGAATCGCTGCAATACATCGACGCCCGTTTGCCCGCCGAACTGCGGCTGTATCCGCGCGATGAGAAAGGCTTGGCGGAGACCGAACGATTGCTGGCCTTGCTGGTGGACAAATTAGGCTTGGCGACACGCAATTACGGCTATGCGATGTTGCTGCCACACAAAGAAACCGTGCTGTCTTTCTGGCAGCAGCGGGTGCCAGCCTGGCAAAAATGGTTAGCCGAACGCGCTTATCCGATATTGGCTCAAGCCATGGAAAAATCCCTACCTGCCGATCCCGGCCAAGTCGAACCCTGCAAACAACAAATCGAGGCGATCTTTGCGGAGCTGGACACTCTGCTAGCCGACGGCAGAACCTATTTGCTGGGCAACCAGCCCAGCATCGCTGATTATTGTCTGGCAGCACTGTCTGCACCAGTGCTGTTGCCGGCCCAATTCGGCGGCGTACAGCCTAGCAAAGCAGAATTACCGGCTGCATACCAGGCTTTTGTCGAGCAATTGGCAGCTACCCCCACCGGCGCCCTGGCCTTGAAAATGTACCGCGAGCACCGGCCCACGCCGGCACCCGCTCTGGACTATCATCCTACGTCCACCACGCCGCAAAATATCGTCAGTTATTACCTGGCTCGCGGCGTTGCAATGCTGACCGGCGCCACGGTGCAACGTTGGCTATTCGGATTGTTACGAAAACATAAACCGGTACTGGTCCTGGGCAAACGCGCTTTGGTGACTCGTGACAGCGATGTCCGCGAAACGCTGGCGCGCGACACCGAGTTTACGATTGCCGAGATCAACGCGCCCAATATGCAACGCCTGAACGGGCCATTCTTTTTAGGGATGGATCGTTCCGAAACCTACAGCAAAGAGCAAGGTGCGCTGCGCCGAGTGATCAAGCCCGGCGAAGACCAATTGATTCGCCGCATCGTCCGCCAGCATTGCGATGACATGATCCAGGCTGCGTTGCCGGTAGGCCGCATCGACATGGTGTCGCAATTAACCCGACCAGTGGCGCGGCGTTTTATTCGCGATTACCTGGGGGTGCCAGGGCCGGACGAAGTGACGATGATGCGTTGGATGCGCTCACTGTTTCACGACCTGTTTTTGAATCTAAGTAACCAGCGCAGCATTCAAATCACCGCCGAGCAGTCCTTTCATGAGATGGGGCCGTATCTGTTGAATTTGATTGCCGAGCGCCGGCAGCGCATCCAGCAAGGCGAGCAGTTTGAAGATTTTCTGTCGCGGCTCATCAAAATGGGCATGGACGGCGAACACGATCTGGACGATGACGGCATCCGTCGCAATATCTCCGGTTTGATCGTCGGCGCGCTGGATACCACCTCGATGGCTACTACCTTGATTGTCGAACAACTGCTCAGCAAGCCCGATGTCATGCAACGCGCTAAACAAGTAGTCGACGACGAAGACAAACTTTTACATCTGTGCTTCGACGTATTCCGCTTCAACACCATGGCGGCGGCGATGCGCCGGCATTGTAAAAACGGCGCGGAGATTGCCGGCGTCAAGATTCCGCCCGGCACTGAAGTATTCGCCTTCACCGCCTCGGCGATGTTCGACGACAGCGCCTGGCCGGAGCCTTTAAGTGTGCGCGATGATCGGGCGCTGGATCGTTACATGCACTTCGGTGACGGCATGCACCGCTGCTTTGGCGAATACATCAATCGCATCCAAATCCCGACCTTGGTAGCCAGTTTGCTGCGCTTGAATAACTTAAAAATAAACAGCGGCATCTTGTACGACGGACCGTTTCCCGATCAATTTGTCCTGAGCTTTGATCGGTAACTTTTTACCAGCACGATAATAATTTCAAGAGGACGTGTGTATGCAACAAAACCCCATGACCGTTATCACGGAAATATTGCCGGACCAGCTGCAAAAGCTGGAAGCGTATCTGGCGCCGATAGGCACGGATATTAAAAACAATCCGGTGATTAAATTTTCCAATTATCAACAGCTGCACTATTGCACTTTTTTCGTCATTCCCGGCAAACATCCCTCCGAGGTGGATACCGGCGAGCCGGCGCTATTGGCGTTTGAAGCCAATATCGACGGCGAGGTGAAGCAATTTATCAACGACCTGATTGCTGGCAATCCGGAGTTTGTGAATACCGTTTATAGCTGCTGCAAGGATTATCCGGGCAACAACGCCAGCCAACTGGCTGAGTATTTATTAAAGAACGACCATGGCGCCAATGCCTTTTACGTCGCCCATCCCGGCCAAACGCGCAATACGATTGTCGAGCAGCAGCAAATCCGCGAACGCATCGAAGCCTATATCGACGCCAATCGCGCGGAATTGGCAGCCAAACAACCGGCCGAAATTCACGCCGACATCGTCAAACATTTAGGCCCCGTCAACAAACCCACCCCGCAACCGTTTTTAAACAGTGCCGGGCAAATGATCTTCAACGGCTTACTAGCAGCGTTGGGTATTTTATTGGTAGGCGGCTTCTTCGGCATGTTCGGACCGCTGGTGGAGTTTTTGGCGGTAATAGCGCTGATAGCCGGCGTCGCATTCGCAGTGCTGTTGCGCTGGAACGAAATGCGCGATAAGCAGGACGACAAACCCTGGACAGTCTCCGAACAGATGCAAGCCATCCAGCGCGTAGAAGACCGGCAATTACAAAACCATCTGACCAGCGTCATCGAAATCAAACCCGGCTGGTTTCGGTTGACCACTTTAAAAATAGTGCTGGCCGGCATCAATCTGGTTGCCAAACTGGTGGCGACCAAAGGCGACCTCAGCGGCATCGTCACTATCCATTTTGCCCGCTGGGTGATTCTGCCCGGCAATAAACGCCTGTTGTTCATGAGCAATTACGACGGTAGCTGGGAAAACTACCTGGGCGAGTTCATCGACCACGCCAGCGTCGGCTTGACCGCCGTTTGGAGCAACACGCAATTAGGCAAGGACCGGGGCTTTCCGGATACCCAATGGCTGGCCTTGCGCGGCGGCTCCCGCGACGAGCAGCGCTTCAAAAATTTCGCCAGAAACAGCCAGCTTGCCGAGTTGGTTTGGTATAGCGCCTACATCGATTTGTCCGTGAAAAATGTCGCCAATAACCGTGCGATACACGAAGGCTTGTTTTCCACGACCAATCTGGCTGCTTGGCTGAGATGCTTATAAAAGGACTCCCACAATGACCACCATCGATAAATTAGACGACGTACAAGGCATCGTATTTAGCGGCTATAACAAACATATGGCCCACTGTAGTTATTACCTGTTAAAAATCGACGATGCCGGCAAAACGAAACCTTGGCTGAAAAATTTGGTCGATCAAAACCAAATCAGCCATGGCGCGGACAAACCGACCGATGAAACTGAAAACCGTATCAACCTGGCGATCAGTTATTCCGGTTTCGAACAGCTAAATCTGGATAAAGACAGCCTGTACAGCTTTGAGCTGTCCTTCCGGGAAGGCATGCATTCCGAACATCGTTCCGCGCTGCTGGGCGACCGCGGCATCAACGATCCCAGCGCTTGGGATTGGGGCAGCGGCGACAAGCGGGTGGACCTGTTGTTTATGCTGTTCTCCAAAAATGACGCGATCCACAACGCCAGCCGTAAGTATCACGAAAAAGCCTTTAAAGGCGCGGGCTTAAGCGTCGTGCAGCGTCTGGATGCCGGCGAGAAAAAGCAGGACGCCAATGGCTTTACCTTGGAGCATTTTGGTTTTGCGGACGGCATTTCCGATCCCGTCGTAGACGGCTTCCCGACTACCAGCGGCACCGGCGAAATCGCTACCGGCGAATTTTTGCTGGGTTATCCGAATCAATACGACGGCAAACTTACCAAAATGCCGCAGTTGGGTAGTGCCGGCGAAGCGTTCGGCAAAAACGGTACTTATCTGGTCTTGCGGCAATTGAAACAGGATGTCGGCGCGTTCTGGCAATTCATGGAAGATGAAGCCGCGCGGCAAGGCATCACCGCCGATTATCTGGCTGCCAAATTCGTCGGCCGCTGGAAAAGCGGCGCTGTGGTGGAGCCCAATCAGGACAGCGATCCGAATAAGGTTGATAACAGCTTCAATTTCACCAAAGACCCGCACGGCACCGGCTGCCCGCTGGGCTCGCACATTCGTAGGGCCAATCCCAGAGCAGTCGGCTTGGGCGCCACTGCAGAAGAAGCCTTGAAAGTCGCCAACCGCCACCGCATCCTGCGCCGCGGCCGCAGCTACGGCAACTTCCTGGAAAACCCGGCGAAAGATGACGGCAAAGAGCGCGGTCTTTTGTTTATCTGCTTAAACGCCAATATCGAACGCCAGTTCGAATTTGTACAGCACACCTGGATTAATAGCGTCAAATTCGCCGGCCTTTACGACGAAGACGATCCATTGATCGGTAGCGGCGTAGCGGAAAATCGCAACTTTACGATTCAGGATGAACCATTGCGGCGGCGGGTTTGCGGATTTCAGCAATTTGTGACGACACGAGGCGGCAGTTATTTCTTTTTACCTAGTTTGAGTGCGCTGGGCTTGCTGGCTAGTTCCTGATTGGGCATTTTGCAGTAAGGATTGCTATTGAATACGCTTGGCGAAAGGAGCACCAGCCTCTTTCGCCAAGCTGCGGCAACCATGTATACCAAAGCGTTGCAAACATTCCCTTCATCGCTAACTTTGCGTGCAGCGCACCTAAAGTCTCGGCGCAATTAGCCATTTAATCTTTTCAGTTTGCATCATGGCAAACTCCTTCTGCTTCTTCTATGCTTAAAATCAATTATTAACGGCCGGGAGGAGTTGATGAGCATCAAGAATTGGCCCACAGACGAGCGACCCCGAGAAAAACTATTGCAGCGTGGCGCTACCGCGCTGACGGACGCCGAGCTACTGGCGATTTTTCTGCGTACCGGCACGCCCGGCAAGTCGGCGGTGGATATGGCCCGGGATTTGTTGAGCGAATACGGCTCCTTGCAGGCGCTGCTTGGTGCCGATCAACAACGCTTTTGCCGGAGCAACGGTTTAGGCGATGCAAAATACGCCCAATTACAAGCCGTACTGGAAATGGCCCGCCGCCATTTCGCCGAGATATTGCAACGCGGCAGCGCCTTGACCAGCCCGGCCATCACTCGCGCTTATCTCAGCGCCCAATTGCGTAGCTACAGTTTCGAAGTGTTCGCCTGCCTGTTTCTGGACAACCAGCATCGGGTGATTCAATGGGAAGAGCTGTTTCGCGGCACCATCGACGGCGCCAGCGTCTATCCGCGCGAAGTCGCAAAAAGGGCCTTATTTCATCATGCGGCAGCGGTCATATTTGCTCACAATCACCCGTCCGGCATCAGCGAACCCAGCCAGGCCGACCGGCAAATTACCGACAAACTCAAACAGGCCTTGGGCCTGTTCGACATCCGCGTACTGGACCATTTCATCGTCGGCGACGGCCAGCCCTTTTCGTTTGCCGAACATGGCTTGCTTTAGCTCTTGACCGCCGCTACTGGCTATCTTGACCGATGGTTGGCTTATATTGGCTTAACACCCGCTCCGCCAAGCGTGAAAACGGCATGCTTTGAATCCACACCGAACCGGTGCCTGTCAGCGTCGCCAGAAACAAGCCCTCACCGCCGAACAGCATGCTTTTCAAGCCGCCGCTCATCCCGATGTTGTAATCGATGTCGCCGCTGAACGCCACCAGACAGCCGGTATCCAGACGCAAGGTTTCGTTACGCAATTCCTTACGGATCACCGTGCCGCCGGCGTGAATAAAGGCCATGCCGTCACCGCGCAAGCGTTGCAGAATAAAGCCTTCGCCGCCGAAAAAGCCGCTGCCCAAGCGTTTGTTAAAGGCAATATCCACTTGGGTGCCGTACGCGGCAGCCAAAAACGCCGATTTCTGGCAAATCACTTCTTCACCCAATTCAGCCATATTCAATGCCGCGATTGAGCCCGGAAACGGCGCGGCAAAGGCCACCCGGCGTTTTTGCGCACCGTGATTGGTGAAATGGGTCAAAAATACCGACTCGCCGGTGAGCATGCGTTTGCCGATACCAAACAGCTTATCCATCACCCCACCGGAACCGTCGCCCATCTTGGCTTCGAAGTCTATATCCTGCTCCAGATACGTCATCGCCCCCGCTTCGGCGATCACGGTTTCTTTGGGGTCGAGCTCGACTTCGACCATTTGAATATCATGACCGATAATCTGATAATCGACTTGATGGCAACGCATAGGTATCTCCTCTTGTTTAGTTGAAAAATTAAACGCTTGCTAAGCAGACTCAACCGGGCTGAAAAAATTCATAGCTGCCGCGGCCCTGCTGTTTGGCAAGATACATGGCCTGATCGGCGTGACTGAGTAAGCAATCCGGCGTACCCACATCCAGCGGACATAAGGTAATACCACTACTGACGCCAATCTTCGCGGTTTGCCCGCCGATATAGTAGGGCTGGGAAATCGCCTGATGAACACGCAGCAAGGCTTGCTCACACTGCGGCTTGGATTCCAGACCGCCCATCAATAAGGCAAATTCGTCGCCGCCTAATCGGCACACCGTGTCGTCCTCGCGCAAATTGGCCTTTATCCGCTTAGCCACCTCGATCAGCAATGTATCGCCAGCCTCGTGGCCGAACTGGTCGTTGACCTGTTTGAACCCGTCCAGATCCATATACACGACACCCAATAAGGTACTGTCGCGTTTACAGCGCGCCAAGGCCTGACAAAATCTATCGTTGAACAAGATCCGGTTAGGCAATTGCGTCAACGGATCGTGATGCGCCAAGCGTTCCAGTTCCTGCTGCTGAAGTTTGGCTTGGGTGATGTCAGAAAACAAACCGACATAATTCAGAATTTCGCCGGTGCGGTTGCGCATGGCCGAGATCGTCAGCAATTCGACATATAACTCGCCGCTTTTCTTGCGATTCCATATCTCGCCTTGCCAGCAACCCTCGGTTTGCAGGGTTTGCCACAAGTCTTTATAGAATTGCGCATCGTGTTTTCCCGACTGCAGAATACTATGATTGCGGCCGATCACTTCCTCGCGGGCATAGCCGGTTATCGCGCAAAAAGTCGGGTTGGCATCGATAATATTGCCGGCCGCATCGGTAATGGTGATGCCTTCATGCGCATCGCTAAACACACGGGCTGCCAATTGCAATTTATCTTCGGCGCGCTTGCGCTCAGTAATATTGGTCAAAATGCAATGAATAACGGCAGGTCGGGCCTTATCGCCCTGCAAGCGGCCGTCCAGAATCACGGTCAACATATGACCCAATTTTGTCAGCAGCGACAATTCGCATTCCAGCAAACCGTAGTGATTCAGCAGGTGCAGTTTTAGCCGAAAATCCTGTCCGGTTTCCGGCGAAATGAACTCAAACAGTTTGCGGCCTATCAGTTCATCAATGTCGTAGTCCAGCAGCGCACACAATTGCGGATTGACATCCAACAAATTACCTTGCCTATCCATTGCCAGATAGGCCACCGGCGAGTTTTCGAACAAGCTGCGGAACCGGCTTTCGCTTTGCCGTAACGACTCGGTCAATTGCAGCGCAATCGCCGCGTTTCGGCGTGCATTGATATAGGCCCAGGTAATAAAAAACAGCAAAAAGCTGATCAGCACCAACGCCAATACTTCAACCCAGGGCGGCTCGAATCTGGCGGTCTTACTGAAGGCTGGCATGGCACTGTAACGCAAGGTCCAAAAATGTCCGCCCAAATCCAGGCGCTGTATGCGAGTCATGGCACCGGCATCGGTTTTAAACGCTGCCGGCACCAAGCTGGCCTGACTATCGAAAAGCAGGCCCTCGGCACTGAGATCGTCCTGATCAAAAATCTCCAGGCGCAAGGCCAATAAATCCTGTCCCAGGATAGCTTTCAGCAAGTCATTCATGCGATAAGGAATGTATACCCAGCCTAGTAGCGCGGAACGGCGCTGCTCTAAGGTTTGTGGGATGCTGCCGTTGCGATACACCGGGAAATACGCCAACATCCCGGCTTGTAAATCGGCCTTGGTTTCCTGGATTAGAACCAACTTACCGGTATAGGCCAACTCGCCGTTGTCCCGCGCGCGCTCCATCGCTTTGCGCCGAATCGGTTCAGAGTACATATCGTAGCCAAAGGCGCGGAGATTGCGGCCGCCGAACGGCTCCAAGTAGATAATGCTGGAATATTCGCTGCGCGGTTCTAACGGATTAACTACATAGTCAGGAAAGCCCTGGCGGCGAATATCGGCAATATGCTGTTCGAGCTGTCCGGCGGGAATCCAGACCGTATAGCCCACGCCTTGCACCCCCGGATGGCTGCGATCCAACTCCAGCATTTCAACAAAAGCACGCCAGTCCTCGCGGGTAACCTCGTCGCTGGCGGCAAACAAGCCGGCGGCGCTGCGTAGCGTTTGGCCATGCAAAGCCATGCGTTTGCTGATGTCGCTGGTAAGGCGTTGGGTTTCGAAATCGAAATATTCCTGTAAACGCTGCTGATAACGCCAATTCAGATCTTGCCAAGCCACAAGCAAGGCAGACAGCGAAATCAGCAAAATCAGGAGAGCCGGATAGTAATGCCGGTAGCGCGCCAATAACTTTTGTGGAGCAGGGCTAGTAGTCATGCTTTCCCCTGTTGATATCGGAATATTCCGTTTCAGACCGTCGGCCAAGCTTACGCCACAATCTAGGCTTAAAAGTATAGCGTGGTCGTTGCGATTAGTATCCGGCGAAATTTCCGGATCAAACCTTCGGTAATCACTGTTTGAAGATAATCCCTTGAGCGCTTCGGCATAGCTCAATCATGGACCGGCGTTTCTCTAACTTGCCAGCGGGTTGGGCAGAGTATTAGAGGCCGAGGGGGTGACGACTGGGGGAAGACAATTGTTTACACGGGCCCGGTGCGAACCCTGTTTAGGCAGTTGGGCTCCCGCAGAAGCGGGAGTGCCTGTATTTTAAGAACCTGCTTAATGCGCCAGCAAATTGACCAAAATCTGTTGGTAAATTCGGCTTAAAACGGCCAAATCGTCCAGGCCAATGTGCTCATTGACCTTATGAATACTGGCGTTCAACGGTCCCAATTCGATGACTTGCGCGCCGGTCGGGGCGATGAAACGGCCGTCGGAGGTGCCGCCGCCGGTATCGTCCAAAGTTTGAAAGCCGCAGACGCTTTCAATCGCGGCATGCGTGGCGTCGATTAATTCGCCTTGCGAGGTCAGGAATGGGTTGCCGGACAAGCGCCATTGCAGATCGTATTTAAAGCCGTATTTGTCCAAAATTGCCTGGGTACGGGCCTTGATGGTCGCTTCGTCCAGCTCCGTGCAAAACCGCAGATTGAACTGCACTTCCACCTGGCCGGGAATGATGTTTTCCGCACCCGTGCCGCCGTTGATGTTAGAAACCTGCAAGCGAGTTGGCGGAAAAAATTGATTGCCATGATCCCACACTTCTTCAGTCAGTTCCTTCAAGGCCGGCGCGAGAGTATGAATCGGGTTTTCCGCCAATTCCGGATAAGCCACGTGGCCTTGAATGCCCTGCACTGTCAGTTTGGCGCATAAGGAGCCGCGTCGCCCGACCCGAATCACGTCGCCGATTTTCTTGTCGCTGGACGGCTCGCCGACTAAGCACCAATCGATTTTTTCGCCGCGCTGCTCCAGCACCTCGACCACTTTGACCACACCGTGAGTGGCTATGCCCTCCTCGTCGCTGGTCATCATGATCGCTATCGAGCCTTTATGTTCGGGATATTCGGCCAGGAAACGCTCGACGGCTGTGACAAACGCGGCGATGCCGCCTTTCATGTCCGCGGCACCACGGCCATAGAGTTTGCCATCGCGGATGGTCGGTTCGAACGGCGGGGAATCCCACGCCGCCAAAGGCCCGGTCGGCACCACGTCGGTATGCCCTAAGAACACAAACAGCGGCGCCTGTTGCCCTTTTCGCAACCAGAGGTTTTGGGTATCGGCAAAATTCAGGCGCTCGTCAACAAAGCCAAGCTTGGTCAAGCGCTGCGCCAGTAAATCCTGACAACCGGCGTCGTGGGGGGTGACTGATTCGCGACGAATCAACGCTTCTAGCAAAGAAAGGGTTTCGCTCATTATTCGGTAGGGTACTGATCGGGGTTGAAGCCGACGATCAGTTGCTCTCCATCATCCAGAATCGGGCGCTTGATCAGGGTCGGCACAGCCAGCATGAGTTGCACGGCCTTGTCGGGGGTTAAATCGGCTTTTTGCGCGTCGTCCAACTGACGCCAGCTGGTGCTGCGTTGGTTCAGCACGACATCCAGGCCCAGCGCATCGACAAAGCGTTGCAGCAAAGCCGCATCCAGGCCATCGATTCGATAGTCGTGGAAGCGGTAGGCAATCTGCCGCGCTTCCAGCCAAGTGCGCGCCTTTTTAACGCTATCGCAGTTCTTGATGCCGTACATTACCAACATAGATTATTAGCCTTCTTCGCCGGCCAACAATTCTTCCAGGCTAGGCAAGGTTTTATCGGCGTGGGCACGCGCTTTGTAAACGTCCACAAACTCCATGAAAGCCTGCTCCAAATCGTCCAGCACTTCTTCCTCATCGGCTACCTCGTCTTCCGGAATTTCATCGGATTCCAGGTAGTCTTTTTGAATAGCGATCTCGCCGTTCAGAGATAACAGGGCGAGGATTAGGGCATTATTGGAAATATTTTCTGGCATGGTGTGCTCGCAGGTTAGGATTGAAGAGAAAAACGGGCCGGCAACTGGCGGCAATTAAATCAACTGCGCGTAGGCAGCGTATCGAAAGGGGTCGCATTCATGCTGTGTTGCCTCCTTGGAACTTATGCCCGCATTGTAACGCATAGCCGCTCATCCTTGCCATGCGTTAAAACTCCCTGGCGCGCCGTCATACTTTCCCTGATCGGCTATTTTCCGCCGGGCATACTCCCGTTTCGATTCTCAGGACAAGCTTACCAGCTACATTTGCAATTACATCGGTTGGTTCGGAAAATTCCTACCTAGGGCTGCATAGCCGCACAAACCCGAGCGGCAGACCGCATCCGGTCGATCTATCCGCTTAAAGCCGTTTTAACTGTATCCGCGATCGAAACACCGGTAGCCAACTTCTGCTTGAAAAATGCAGGCAAGGGACGTTTTGCGGCGTGATAGTCACTTGCCAATCCTCATCTCGAAAAAACCTAAGCTTGAGGTTGGCATCATCCAACACCCACACCTCGTCCAGCCAGAAAGAGCCGTAGGGCACGCCAAACGAACGCACCGCCAGCACGTTGAACTGGCTATCCAGCAAGATTATCTCTGTGGCTTCTTCAAAGGGGCAATCCCAATCGCAAATTAACAGGTATTCATGCGCGGGAGTTTGAAATTGATGCAAAAGCCGATAGCCGGGCACATAAGACGAGCTCGGCAAGCCATTTATCAGCAATTGAGTCTGTAATGGCCAATCTTGATATTCGCCGACGTGGCTTTTCAAGGAAAAAATGTCGGTTGTTTGCATCGTCTCGACCTGGATAAAACGAGGTTACCGTTTGATTTTATTACAGTCGAAAATTCGACAATCCTGAGTCTATCAGCAGCGCCCGTTTACAGAAACATCATCAAGCCAACCTGAAATCCCCATATTCCCTGCCCCGTTGTTTACAATAGCCCTCAAGGCACTTATTTTTGAGACCCATGACCGCAGACTGGCAACTTATGCCACATCGCGCGCCCTAAAAACTCACTCAAATATCGCCATACCCAATACCGTAAAACCATTCCAGCACAGGATACATTTTCCCTCATGAAATTCACCGACACAGGCACACTAGTCAATTGGCAGTTAGACGACATTCATATTATCCAACCCTTACACGATAAAGCCGACGGCGGTTCGCGCGGCGGTGTGTATCTGTGCATACCTAATTTTGAAGAATTATCGCCACCTTTCGCGCTTAAACACGGCGAATACCGCATAACGCCTTGCGAGACTGATCTACCGCACCAAAAAAACCTCACCGCGCCTGACGAAACTAACTGGGGCAGCGTCGCAGTAATCACCGATTGGCAGGAGCAGACGGAAGCAAACAGCAAAACCCTGACCGTCAGCACCCGCATTCGCGCGATGTCGGAAACCGCCTTGGTTCGCCCCGGCTTTCACCCCTATTTTTCGATTTCGCCCAACAGTTTTATCGAGATTGCGGATACGCAGATCGAAGTTGCAACGCTCCCGCACGATAGCTTGAGAGTACATCACGCCAACTCGCCAGCGGCACCGATCCAGTTAAGCACAGCCAATTACGTGGTCACAATGGCTTGCGACATCTCGCCATTGTCGGCGGACCTGGCATTAGCGTTTGGCATTTGGAGCGACAAAAAAGCCGAGTATGTCTGCATCGAGCCGATCATCGGCAAGCAACCCGGCTCGGATGGCCTGCCGACGCCGCTGACCTTGCAACAGGATGAAGAGTTGGTGATGGTGTTTACGATTCGGGCGGAAAGAGCGGGATTCGCCGACCAGTTATCCACCTCTAAAATCGGTCAAGTGACGCCCATCAACTAAACGAGGCAAATTTACAAAACAGCGATTGCCCTCCTCTGCCATGCTGGGTTTAAATCTTGGGCTGATTTTCGTGGTAACATGACATGTCTACAAGTAGTCGCCACCATCTCACGAAATCGAAAACCGACCATACGCGCCCTCGCGTTCTGATCGTTCAACCCGTGGTACCACACTATCGCGTGAGACTTTACGAATTAATTTATCAACGTTTGCAACAAGTTGGCATCGAACTGCAAGTAGCCTACGGCACACCGAACGTTGAGCAGGCTGCCAAACGCGACTTAATCGATTTGCCTAAATCGATTGGCCTAAAAGTCAAAAACTATTGGTTTTTCGGTGGTAAATTGCTTTACCAGCCGATATTCTGGCAAATGCTATCCGCTGACCGAGTAATTGTCCTCAACGCTAACGGTCATATTCTGAATTATCTCATTGCTCTGGCAGGATTATGGGGACGCCGCAATTTGGCTTTTTGGGTGTGGTGGCCAAGTTCACGAGCCAATACCGGATCGTTCAAAGAGCGAATCCGACAACAACTGATGAAGACAGGAAATTGGTGGTTCGCTTACACCTCCGGCACCCGAAACTACCTTTTGCTTGACGGGATACCTAGCGCGCAAATTACCGTGCTAAACAATAGCGTGGATGTATCCGGTTTTCGCGAGATGCTAACGGCGATAGGTGCGACCGAACTCAGCAATTTCGCTACTCTACTCGGCATTCCCAACGGCGTTCCGATCGGCCTATTCTGCGGCGGATTATATGATGACAAGCGTTTGGACTTTCTGCTCGAGGCGGTGAAATTAATCCAGGCAGACTGTCCGGACTTTCATTTGCTGGTATTGGGCGATGGCATAAGACGAGACTTGGTCTCACAAGCCGATGCGAGTGATCATAGAATTCACTACCTTGGCCCCTGCTTTACCATGGAAAAGGCCTTATGCTTCCGCTTGGCCGAAGTTTTCCTTTGTCCCGGCTTAGTTGGACTGGCAATTCTGGATGCATTCGCCGCCGGTTTACCACTAATCACCACCAACATTCCCATTCACAGCCCGGAAATCGAATATCTGTGCGACGGCGTGAACGGACTATTGGTAGCCAACGATTCTCGAGCCTACGCCAATGCCGTTATTTCTTTGCTGAAATCACCATCCACACTTCGCCGCCTGAGTAGCGGTGCCTTGGCAAGTTCACGGCAGTATTCTATCGAAAGCATGGCGAATCAATATGCCGAGGGCATTATTGCCAGTCTGAAACGCTCTTAGCCGGAAAAGCGTTACGCTTTAGATAACCGCAAGAGCATCACGGTATATTTGCATTAGCTGATGGTAATTCTCCTGCGCGGTATACTTCAACTCATAGACACGACGTGCGGCAATACCCATTTGCAACATTCGCTCAGGGTTAGCAACTGCCCAACTGACCTTGGCTGCTAAGTCTTGGGAATCACCCGGATTAAAAAGCAAACCGGTGACGCCATCTTCAATAATTTCAGCCATGGCACCCAGTCGGCTGGCGATCACCGGCAAACCATGAGCAAATGCTTCCGCAATCACCATCGGAAACCCTTCGATCCATAGTGACGGCATCACCAGAAACTCAGCATTTCGCATGAACCCCCCTACTTCTGAATTTGGCTGATGCCCCCCCCACGTCATCCAATGATTGGACCATCTTCTTAGATCCGCCATCAAGGGGCCGTCCCCCACTAAAATAAGCGGATAGTTGATCCCACGCCAAGCCTCCATCAAGGTCATGAGACCCTTTTCCTGACTAAGACGACCGACAAACACCCCCCCTTTGCGATCAGCTCGCAAGGTATAACCGGGATCACTGATAAAATTAGGTTTAACACGAATCCTCTCGCCAGGCAGGCCAGCCGCGACAAACCGGCGTTTCGCGGCTTCCGACGGCGCAATAAAACATTGAATTTGCCTCTGCAAAGTCTGGTGTCGACGATGTGTATCGAGCGCGAAAGCGAACAGCACTGAGCCGAACCAGGATTTACGATAGCAGCGGTGCCAGGCCCCCCAATACGAAGAGCCATTGACACAAAGTTCGCATGGCAGTCCGTTCCTATGTAAAAATGCTCCTACACAACAAAATGTACGAAAATCGTGTAGGGTCTGAACCACTGGCACGTTTGCCTCGCGCGCTGCGTCATAGGCTGCTGGAGTAATACGCGGAAACAAGTTATGGCAGTGCATCACGTCGGGGCGAAATTCGCGAATACGTTGATTAAGCTCCGCTTTAGCTCTATGGTTGTACACCGCATTTAATGCGACCGCGAGATTATCCTGCCAGCCATTCAAATCGCCGTTTCTTAAAGCCCAGATGGAAACTTCATGTCCCTGAGTCATAAGCAATGAGGACTCGTTGGCTACCACTACATCGTCCCCACCAAACCCTCTGCAATGGTTCTGGACCACTAAAACACGTAGAGGACGAGTCGGGCGAATACCGATAAAACTTAAGCTGTCTAGCTTTTTTATGAGCATGTAATTTTCAGGGCGCTTAGAATAAAATGCCAAAATGCCAACACAATACAACACCCTGATATTTTCCCCCCACATTGATGACGAGGTACTCGGCTGCTTTTCATTTTTAGGCCCCGACTGTTTTGTACTGCATTTCGGCGCGGAAGACCGGCCTTATGTGTCTCGAATCGAACGCATTCAGGAACTGGAACGCGCAGCCACCATGCTCAACTTCCAATGGAACGTGCTCGACAATCCCGTAAATCACTACAGAATGCAGGATCTGATACCAGCCATGGAATTGGCCATCAATCAGATAAAGCCAAATAGGGTACTGATTCCTGAACCCTCTTATAACCAGGACCACAGAGCAGTCTACGATGCAGGAATCGTAGCAACCCGACCACACGATACCAACTGGTTCGTACAAAATGTACTGATTTTCGAACAGCCGGATAGTCTAGTCTGGCTACATTCCAAATCAAATGAGCCAAGCTACTTCCGCGAAATACAAATCGAGCAAAAACTGACGGCTTATGCCCTTTATTCTTCGCAGGTTCGCGGACATCGATCGCCTGAAACCCTGCAAGCAATTGCGAGTCTGCGTGGCGCACAAATCTGTAAACCTTACGCCGAAGCATTTCGGGTTAAACGGCTCGTAGATTTTCGCTAAACCCAAGACGCACTCAATTTGCTTACCATCCGGCCGCATAGTCAAGCAAATCGCAAACGGTAACTGTTCGGAGAACCTAGCCCATCGGCATATCGAAACTTACTCGCCCGTTGTCATTACCCAATTTGGGCAAAGGTATTGCTGACGAACCGGGACAATGATATTGTTTACCAGACTAGCCATTATTCTATTGTGACGCTACCTGTTCGGACTCCGCCACTTTTTCCTAAGCAACGGAGATTTTCATAGCGTCGCAGTTCACAAGAAGCCACTGAAGCGGGGTGTTTAACCATGGCAAAGCAAATTCTGGTGACGGGAGGCCTTGGGTTTATCGGATATCACCTTTGCAATCGCTTATTAGTGTTAGAGCCGGCCAGCGAGATTACCGTCGTCGATAACATCAGTTCCACCAAACTCAATTATTCAGACCTGTTAGGCCATCTAAAACTCCACATTCAGGACGTTGAATCCCTTCCAGACGACCTGGGTCAATTTGACGAAATTTACCATCTCGCTAGTCCCGTGGGCTCCCTGGGCATTTTAGGAAAAAGCGGCAGGATTGCTGGCAGCATTCTGGGTCTTGCCGAAAAAGTCGCCAAAATAGCTACTTATTCCAAAGCCCGCCTCTTGTACGTCTCGTCGTCAGAAGTTTATGGTAAAAATGGTCAGCAATTAGAGTCTGTTGAGCAGATTGTGCCCTGCAAACGCGGTGCCAGGATGGAATACGCATTGGCGAAATTAACCGCAGAGCATGTCTTGTTAAATCTAGCGATGGAAGGGGATTTCCAGCTAAAGATCGTACGCCCATTTAACGCCATGGGGGAATGGCAAAGCTCAAACATCGGTTTCGTCATCCCCAAATTTTTTGAGGCGGCATTGGCGGGACGTGATCTGCAAGTATTCGGAAATGGTCAACAAATCCGATCTTTTTGTCATGTATCCGACCTTGTCGATGGCATCATCCAAGTACAGGCCAAGGGTAAGATAAATAATATTTATAACCTCGGCCACCCTGACAATGTCATTCCAATCGACAAACTGGCAGGTCTAATCAAAGAATTATGCGCATCGAACTCCGAAATAAGATACGTGGACCCAGTGAGCCTTTATGGCAAGCACTATATCGAGGCCTTCGACAAGATACCCATTATCACCAAAGCCATTGACGATACGGGGTGGCGACCCAATATCAATTTACAAGCGGGACTGACACGTATCCTAAACCACTATCTGAAGATCGCAGAACTACAAATACGCCGCCCGATAGAAGATAATACGCCTCAAGACGTCAATGCCTGAGCGCCCCTACAACTTCGGTCAGCTAGTCATAAATACCGGAAGTTTGTCCTACTTGGATAACTACCTTCGCCAGTTCATGATTAACCCAGCTAGGCGATACATGTTGGTAGGGTTTTTAAATCCTCATGTTTACAATTATGTAGAACGCGACGCTTACGTCCGTTCTTTTATCCAAGTATGTGATCTCGTTTGCCTGGACGGTGTTGGAATTACTTTGGCATTTCGCTATCTTTTTGCGCAAACACCGCCGCGGGTCGTCGCGACAGCTTTGTTTGATCGCGCTTTAGCTTGGCCAGAACCCAGAGTAAACGCCGTGCTTATTGGTGGCACACCGACCCAGGCGCAATTGGCAGCAGACAACATTAATAGCCGAAATGGTTCCTGGCACATTGTCGCAGCCTACCACGGCTTTATGAAGTCCGAAGAATATCGGGCCATATTGGCACAACATGCTGATATAGACGCGGTTCTAGTAGGGGCCGGCACCCCCAAATCCGAACAAATTCTGCTGAATGCTCGGGACGTTTGCCAAAGGGCGCTATGCTGGCATATCGGCGGAGGTACATTAGCAGTCTACGCCGGCCACAAGGCACGCGCGCCGGCATGGGTATCAAAACTCGGTATTGAATGGATGCACCGATTCCTACACGAACCCCATTATCGATCCAGAATATACCCAGGAGCAATCGAGTTTGCCGGACATCTGTTTAAGAATCGGTTTTTTACCGAACAATGAGGTATAGCGATGAACATACTGATTGCCAATCCAGCGTTTCGCCGCCCACTAAGCAACGGTTTAGAGCGTTACCTGCTAGGTTCCGGCATGCGGTTTCCACTGACGCTGCTAAAACGCCCTAAAGATAAACCACGTTACACCACCTTTCCATTTTTCTTAGCCTACTGCGCCGCCTTACTAGAACGCGACGGTTTCAAGGTTGATGTGATCGACGGAGTACCTTTGAATCTTACCGAAGATGTGTTTTTGCGCGATGCGCGCGCAGTCAATCCTGCCATTATTCTTCTGGAGCCAAATACCGCTGTCATCGACGATGTAATAAGGTTCTCGCTCGCCCTGAAATCCGCCACCGGAGCAAAAATCATTCTGGCCGGTGCTCACGTCAGTGTGTTCGCAACCGACATTCTCGACCAATACCCACACATCGATTTCGTCCTGGCTGGCGAATACGAACTAATCTGCCTGGCACTGATACAAGCCCTAAGCGCGGATAAGCCATTAGAGGCTATAGCGGGATTGGCGTATCGGATGGAAAATAGTCAATCTCGTCTCAATCCGCCGGCAGCACTTATTTACCCTCTAGACCAACTACCGCCACCCGCGCGCCATCTATTTCCTCGAAATGCGGAGCCTTCGATTAGCGCATACTACGACGGCATGTTTCAGCATTCGCCAACAGCCTACATGCACACCAGCCGCGGCTGTCCGTATCGTTGCGACTTTTGCGCCTGGGTACAAATTCTTTACAGAGGCGAGCCACAACGCTACTTCAGTGCAAGCCGGGTGGTCGACGAGATGTGGTTGCTGGTCGAAAAATTCGGTGTCAAGGAAATATACTTCGACGACGACAACTTCACCTCCAATAAACAACATGTCCGCCAGCTTTGCGCAGAGATAAAGCAACGCAACCTAACGATCGCTTGGTCAGCAATGGGCGACGCGATCGCGCTTAACGAAGAACTGTTGGAATGCATGGCGGACGCGGGCTGCGTCGGCTTGAAATTTGGCCTGGACAGCGCTAATCCCGAGGTGTTGAGCGCGATAAAAAAACCACTCAAAGTGCAACGTTTACAAGCCCTTATCGATAAAGCCGGAAAACTGGGCATCAAAACACATATGACGGTTGTGTTTGGCCTGACTGGTGAAACGATGGCATCGATGATCAATACTTTTGAGTATGCTTGTGAATTGGATATTGATTCGGTGCAATTCAGCATGGCTACACCCTGCCCTGGCACGGACTTCCACAATCAACTGCTCGCGGAAAATCGAATTCGGCCAGTAAAGTGGGAAGAATACGATGGTAGCAATATGAGCGTAATCACTTATCAAGATATCTCTGGTTCATTCTTGGAGCACTTCACCACCGCCGCACATACCCGCTGGCTACGACGCAAAGTCATTAAGCCGCAGTGGTTGCGGCGGCAAGCACGTTATTTACTGCGTCTGGCACAAGGCCAAGGACTTCGAGGATTGTACAAGCGCTTTCGCCGTGCCACACAATTACTCTCCGGCGATTCAGTAACGCTTGCCAAAACAGACGCCGCCCGGATGATGCGCTGGTGATTGCATCATAAAACTCTCCGCCTACGACACTTATCTTTCGGGCCGAAAAAAATGAAACTGCTGCTATGCGTACCCAATCAAGTCGTTCGTCTTGATGGCATGAAAGCTAGACCTGCAGTGAGCCCCCCTCTTGGCGTACTATCCCTCGCCGCCTACGTCAGGCAAAGCGCATGGCGCGGATCGGTCCAAATCTACGACGCTCGCCTGAGTGCCGCATTCCGGCACGAAGACGAGGATTGGATTTTCGGTGATACCGACGAACAAATCGAAACTCAAATTCGCTCGGCCAATCCGGATATCATCGGCATCTCTAATATGTTTAGCAGCCAGATTGATCGCGCCTACCATTTTGCCGATCTGGCAAAGCGAATAGCACCAAACGCAATTATCATCATGGGAGGGCCTCACGTATCGGTCTTTCCACTGGAGGCTCTGTCCCGACCGAGCATCGATTTTGTGGTCATAGGCGAGGGCGAAGAACGCCTTAGCCAACTCCTCATAGCCTTACAGAGCGGCGAAAACCATCCAAAAATACAAGGTGTTGTGGCAGACCGTGCCGACCTGGACCTGTTGCGTACCAACCCGAGAGCACCGGTCAGTTTTGCTGACCCACTGGATGCGCTGCCCTTACCGGCATACGACCTGGTCGATATGGAAAGTTACTTCGCGCTGGCGAGGCGCGGTCTATCTCCGCGGTTTCGTGAATGGGGCAAGCGCCCTATCAGCATGTTGACCAGCCGGGGCTGCCCGCATAAATGCGTGTTTTGTTCGATTCAAACCACGATGGGTTATAAATTTCGCGCCCATTCTCCTGCCTATTCCCGCAGACATATCCAGCATTTAGTAGACGATTACGGTGTCGATTTCATTCATTTCGAAGACGACAATCTCGTACACGATACAGAACGCTACGACCAGATTATCGACTTCATGCTGACCTTTGAGCCGCGTATCAAATGGGACACTCCAAACGGCGTTAGAGGCGATGCCTGGACGCTACAACGCATCCGTCGTGCAAAAGAATCCGGCTGCCAGTTTCTTACCGTAGCGATCGAGTCGGGTGTCCAGCGCGTTGTGGATGACGTTGTACGCAAACGCCTAGATCTAAAAAAGGTTGATGAAATGATGCATTATTGTCAGGAAGTCGGTTTAAGACTACATGCTTTTTACATCATTGGCTTTCCAGGCGAAACCTTAAGCGATATTAAAGCCACCGTTGCCTATGCACTTGAGCGTTATTGGCGGTTCGGCGTCGTGCCAATGTTACAACCCCTAATTCCGATCCCAGGCACCGATGTTTACGATGAGATCGCTGCACATGGCCTGCACAATGGCAGCATAGAAACTGCGTACAACCAAGTTAAAACAGGCGATTTCGATCCCGATGTCATTCAGGCGATTTACCGGACCTATCTACGCAAACGGTTGATCATTTTTGCGCTCAGGTCTCTGACATCGCTTAGTGAACTCGCCTATAACGCCCGCTTGATTCTAAAGTACCCGAAGGGGGCGGCTTACGCGTTATTGAACGCAGTAAGAGCCAATGGCTAGCGCCTTAACATTAAGCCTGAATAATGTCGAACAGTCATCGCTAGTTACCGGCGCCACAGGATTTTTAGGCAGGCATTTGGTCCGTTCTCTCATCGAACACGGCCATACTGTCACCGCACTAAGCCGACAGCATCCTAATCTAGTCACGCCATCCGTCCGCTTCGTATCTGGCGATATTTTAAATGAACACAGTTTGGCCGACGCAACCCGCAATGTTTCGGTTGTCTATCATTTAGCAGCAATCGTTCCAGGCAAAGGAGGACAGGCAGAACAATGGCGCGTTAATTACCACGGCACCCGATTGTTGCTAAAGTCGTGCATCGAGAACGGTGTTAAACGACTGGTTTTCCTTAGCTCGGTTTGCGCCTATGCACCGCCACTCAACGCAGTAATTGACGAGGACAGTCCAATAGGCGGCGGAGACAGTTACGGCCAAAGTAAAGCTGCGGCAGAACTGGAAATAGCCAACGCCGCCACGAACGACCTTAGTACCGTGATCCTTAGGCCTAGCCAGGTCTACGGTCCAGGCGATAGCGGCTTTACTAGCATGCTGGTGTCGATGCTTAGCGGTAAACTCCTGTTCTTGGCAGGTCGTTCGCCGCGACCATTCTCGTTGGTCTACGTCGATGATCTGATTGAAGCTATCGTCCAAGCCGGTACCTGCCCCAACATCAGCTCAAACACGCTAAATATTGCTGGCCCTCCGACCGACTTGCGAGCGCTAGCTTCTGCCTATGCAGCCATCACCCACCATACAGCAAAATGTGTGCCTTTACCTATATCAGCTGTGCATTTGGCTCAGGAATTACGCTGGTTTAGCCGCAATCTCTCCGGTAACGCAATGCGACCACGCTGGAAGTCTTATTCTGCCAATCAAGTTTACGGTTCGGTGCTGCTGGGTGGCCCCGAATACTCAGCTAGCCGCGCAAAATTAGCACTCGGATTCGAAGCCAAAACCTCGATCCAAAAAGGTTTGGAAAATGTTTTGAGCCGCGACAACTAAGACTACTCGGCAAATTCGAACGAGTTAAGAAAACTGCATTAGATGAATGCCACTGCCATTGCCATACCCGACTAATCGCAATCCTGCTTTTGGGGCCAACCAAGTTGCCCGCACAACCAAGGTGTCCGACGACCTGTCGAGAATAGGAGGCGCATGGTTCGAGATCGATGCGCTTCGCTGTGTTCAGCGCATATTACTTACTGAAGGCCTCCAATCGCCAAGTTCCGAGCGATTGGCGTTCACTGCTGGACCAAGGCAAAATGCTAACGCAACATCCTAGGGCGCTTGACCGTTGGCAAAATTCTTAAACTCACAAATACGGAGAATAGATATGCGAATCAACTCACCCTTGCTGGCCACCACCGGCCTGCTACTAAGCTTAACCAGCCTCACTTCAGAGGCTATCTTGACGCCATACACTTCAGCCGATCAAAGCTTGGTATACAGTAGCGTCAGCAACATTACCTGGACCGCCGATGCCAATCTACTCGGTAGTCTGATTACCAGCCAAGGCTACAACAATATAGTCAACGCCATCACTGCCGCTAGTCCAGTAATCACTGACACACCAAATTTTTATGACACCCCATCTGACAGTGGCACTCATACCCTGAGCACAGTCGACTTCGGTGTCAATGGCCTAGTCAGCTGGTTTGGAGCCCAAGCCTTCGTCTCCTATCTGAATACCATCAACTATGCCGGCTCCAATCAATGGGCCTTACCATCGGCGGGCGCTAATCCGAAATTTGGATACCACCAAAGTGGTGGCCAATTTGGCCAACTGTTCTACAGCGAACTGGGCGGTAGAGTCGGCGAGATTCCAAACACAGAAAGCTTTACTAATGAGCAAACCTCTGGGTACTGGTTGGGGCCGGAGTATGGAATGGTCGCAGCCACGGGATGGACCTTCGTTACCTATGATGGGCGCCAAGACGTCTTCGGTAAGGACCAACTATTCTGCGCATGGGCAGTGATGTCCGCCGTACCCATTCAGGGCGCTATCTGGCTGATGGGCAGTGGTCTATTGGGATTACTTGGATTGAAACGGCGCGGACACGCCGGGTAATCCGATCATTTGGATGACAGGCCTTTTATGGGTCTGGGGACGACAAGCCCCCAGGCGATTTTTTGTGCGGGTACGGAGTACAATTCCGCCCCGAATTCAATCCCGCAACAACTCATTAATCCCGGTTTTGCTGCGGGTTTTCTCATCCACTTGCTTGATAATCACCGCGCAATACAAGCTGTGGCTGCCGTCTTTGCTGGGCAGGTTGCCGGAGACGACTACCGATCCGGCCGGGATGCGGCCATAAGTCACTTCGCCGGTCATGCGGTTGAAAATCTTGGTGCTTTGGCCGATGTAGACGCCCATCGATACCACGCAATTATCTTCGACGATCACGCCTTCGACGATCTCGGAACGAGCGCCGATGAAGCAGTTATCGCCGATGATGGTCGGGTTGGCTTGCAGAGGCTCCAATACGCCGCCGATGCCGACGCCGCCGGACAAATGCACGTTTTTACCGATTTGCGCGCAAGAACCCACGGTCACCCAGGTGTCGACCATGGTGCCGCTGTCGACGTAAGCGCCGATGTTGACGTAAGACGGCATCAGAATCGCCCCGGGCGCAATGTAAGAACCGTAACGGGCTACTGCATTCGGCACCACGCGGACGCCGGCTTGAGCAAAATCGGCTTCGCTGTATTGACCGAATTTGGTCGGCACTTTGTCGTAATAACGCACGTCGCCGCTTTCGATGACCTTGTTTTCATTGATGCGAAACGACAGCAGCACGGCTTTTTTCAGCCATTGATTGGTGACCCAATCGCCGTCTTTTTTCTCGGCGACGCGGGCTTCGCCTTTATCAAGCATATTCAAGGCTTCGGCAACCGCGTTACGCACTTCGGTTGAGACGGTGGACGGGCTGATTTCGGCGCGGTTTTCGAAGGCGTCGTTGATGATGGTTTCCAGGTTTGACATGCTTTCACTTCTTGGAATGGTTTTAAAAAAGGGTCTGGGTTTCTTCCCCCTTTGTAAAAGGGGGATCGAGGGGGATTTATCTAAAAATCTCCCCTAGCCCCTCTTTTTCAAAGAGGGGAAATTCCTACGGCTTGTTTTCATTGAGAAATGCTTTAATCCGTTGCGCGGCTTCTACACACTCTTCAATAGGCGCGACCAAGGCAATCCGCACATGGTTGGCGCCGGGGTTGATGCCGCCGCTGTCGCGGGACAAATAGCTGCCCGGCAGCACTGTAATGTTTTGCTGAGCAAACAACTGTTTAGCAAACTCAGCGTCATCAATCGGTGTCTTCAGCCAAATATAAAAGCTGGCCGGCGGCCGGCTAATCTCGCAGACATCCTGCAAAATTTCGATAAACGCGCTGAACTTGTCGCGGTACAACTGGCGGTTAAGCTTGACGTGTTCCTCGTCGTTCCAGGCAGCGATGCTGGCGTGCTGGGTCGGCACCGACATCGGGCAGCCGTGGTAGGTGCGGTATTTAAAATACTGTTTCAACACCTCGGCGTCGCCGGCGACAAAGCCGGAACGCAAGCCCGGCGCATTGGAGCGCTTGGACAGACTTTGGAAAATCACGCAGCGTTTGAAATCGGTAATGCCGGCCTGATAAGCGCTTTGCAACAAACCTTGCGGCGGCTGGGCCTCGTCGTCGTAAAGCTCTGTGTAACACTCGTCGGAAGCGATGACAAAATCGTACTTGTCGGCCAAAGCCAATAATTTCAGATGATCGGCTGGTGTCAGCACCGTGCCGGTCGGGTTGCCGGGCGAACAAATAAAGATCAACTGACAGCGTTGCCAGATCGCCTCCGGCACGCTGTCAAAATCGGGCAAATAACCATCCGCCTCGACCGTATTCAGATAATACGGCTCGGCGCCTGCCAGCAGAGCAGCACCTTCGTAGATCTGATAAAAAGGATTGGGCATGATCACCACCGGCTTATCGGCCGGATCGACCACGGCCTGCACCAAGGAAAACAAGGCCTCGCGGGTACCGTTGACCGGCAATACCTGGCTTTCGGCATCCACACCGCCGGCCGGAATTCCAAACCTGCGGCAGGTCCAGTCGGCAATGGTCTGACGCAATTCCGGTAAACCTTTGGTGGTGGGATACTGCGTCAAGCCGTGCAAATGCCGCAGCAAGGCTTCCTGAATAAAATGCGGGGTGGCGTGTTTTGGCTCGCCGATCGACAAAGCAATATGCGCTTTCTCAGCCGGCGGCGTAATGCCTTGTTTCAGCGTAGCCAGTTTTTCAAACGGATACGGATGTAATTGCGATAAATGCGGATTCATTATTTGCTGCAATGCGGCTGTCTGCCATTGTTTCTAGCTTGTTGCTGCATCTGCAACGCTTGATTCATATGCTGATTCAAGTTCTCGATGCGGCTACCGTGCGATGGATGGGTGGACATAAATTCGATAGGTTGGCCGCCCTGCGCAGCCTTATCCATTTTCAACCACAAGTTGACGCTTTGCCTAGGATCAAAGCCGGCTTTGGCCATCAAATCCACACCAATAGTGTCGGCTTCGGTTTCATGCACCCGGCTGAACGGCAGGATGACACCGTATTGGGCACCAACGCCTAATAAGCCCAGCGCAGTTTGCCCCAATGCGGTTTGCGGCTGCGACACGGCTTGCACCATCGATAATCCGGTGCTGACCGCGGTTTCCTGCGACAAACGCTCATTACTGTGGCGCGCCAGGACGTGGCCTACCTCGTGACCTATCACCGCCGCCAGTTGATCTTGATTGTCGACCAGATTGATCAGACCGGTATGTACACCAATTTTGTTGCCAGGCAATGCAAACGCATTCAGGGTTTCATCTTCAAACACCACCACTTCCCATTGCCCGCCGGTTTGTTGGGTAATGGCTTGCGCCACACAGCTGGCAAATTGACTGTAGCGTGGGTTTTGCGTAATAGGGTTTTTGCTTTTCATGTCACTGAAGGATTGCAAGCCCATTTGATCGACCTGATTATCAGACATGTAGATAAACTGGGAACGGCCGGTAGGGCTAGTAGCGCAAGCAGCTAGCGCTAAGGAAACAGCCGTGGAAAGCAGGAGTTTTTTCAACATGGCGACAACATCCGCAAGCAAAAGAAGCGGCATTTTAACGTAACTTGTGAGCCGGAGTTAAAAGCTTTTTGGCCGATCAAGCCTTATTCCGACTCCGGATTGAACTCAGGCTATTTACAGAACAGCTCTTGAAAATACCTGAATCAGACGCTGTCGAAGAAATAAAAATCGCCGGGATTAGGCGTTTTCCAGCATGTGTAAAAGTTGTTGCAAGCAAAACAGCGTTGCCTGCTGACGTATCGACTGCCGGTCGCCGCTGAATTGTTTCTGCAAACAAGCGCCGTTAGCGCCGCGCATTTGCCAGGCGATAAATACGGTTCCGACCGGCTTTACCGGCGTGCCGCCATCCGGTCCGGCAATACCGGTGACGGCCAAAGCCAGATCGGCCAGGCTATTGGTCAAAGTGCCCGCCACCATTTCCAAAGCAGTCTCTTCGCTAACCGCCCCCACTCTCGCCAAAGTCTCCGGTTTGACACCCAGCATATCGATTTTGGCATCGTTGCTGTAGGTGACGAAACCCCGGTCAAACCATCCGGAACTGCCCGGCACATCGGTAATTGCCTTGGCAATGCCGCCGCCGGTGCAGGATTCCGCCAAAGCCAGACGTAGCCTCAGGGTGTTTAGTCGATTGCCGAGCGCTTCGGCGAGTAAATAGCTTGGATCGTGCATGACATCCGGTTAGCTGATACGGCATCAAGCCGAAAAGGGGTTTTGTTGCAGCGAAAAGGTCATCGCTGCAACAGACGGGAGAACTTACTTAGGCAATTTGGCGATTTCCGAGACTTTTTCGAAATCGGCGCCGACGCTGATGATAAAGCTGGTCACTTGCTCGATACTCATATCCGATTTAACTACTTTCGATTCGTGGACAATGACCGCAAAACCTGAAGTAGGATTAGGCGATGTCGGCACAAACAACACATAACGGTCGTCGGTCTTGTTGGTTACGTAGGCAGGCACCCAAATGCCCTCCTTTGGATATTCGATATAAACCACTTCGCGCGGCTCTTGCAACTGATGCCCGGCGATCATGTTCACCAGCTTTTTGGTGACGCGGTAAATCGTGCTTAACAGCGGGATGCGCTCGATCAGGTGTTCGAACATCGCGATAATGGAAAACCGGCCTAGGCTGACCCGACTCCCCACATAGGTAATGGTCGCGAAGCTGGCGGCAAACAACAAAAACGTCACCAGATAATTATCGGAATAACCGTAAACGAATTGAAACAAATCGGTAAGCCGGTCTTTCACGAACAACACGATTTGTACAATCACCATAATCGGTATAAACGCCAGAATGCCGATCAGGGTGTGATTAAGGATTTTCTTCATGATGCGCCTACCTTTATTAGTTATAGTTGTTAGGGAACTAGGTTTTAGCAGAGTTATGCCGGTTAAGGAAGTCTCGATGTATGCATTGCCTCCGAAACACCCCTAGCCGCACTCAAGGTAACATTTTATAAAGGCCGCGCGTGGCAATCGCCATCAGCGGCAGCATTACTCCCGTCAAGCACAGCAGTGCGTTTAAGGTCGTCAGACTGGCACTGGCATCCCAAATAGTTAAAGAACTATTTAAAGAGATATTGGACGGTGCCAAGAACGGAAACAAAGACACCCCCATGGTCAAAATCACCATCACCACCATCACGGCACTAGCCAGCAGCGCCCAATAAGCCCTATCCAGACGGGACAACACCAAAGCGGCTATCCCGCAGACAAAGGCCAAAGCGGGCAAGGCCCATAGAGCCGGCTCGTGCTCGTAATTGTCCAACCACAAACCGTCGCCGCGTTTCACAAATTTAGTCAAAGGGTTAGAAACCCCATTCGGCATAATCTCGGTGCTGACGTGATAACCCTCCAGATGAGTAATCCAACCGCCGGCCAACGCAAACAATACCAAAAATGCCAGACCGCTGGACATGACCAGCGCCTTGCTGCGCTGGTACAGCTCGTCTTGGCTATGCGTTTGCAGATAAATCGCGCCATGCACTGCCAATAAGGCTACGCAGGTAGCGCCGACCAAGGACGCAAACGGACTGAACAGCCCGGAAAAGCTGCCCAGAAAAGCAATGTGCATATCACTGGCTAAATGAAACGGCACGCCTTTCAACAGATTGCCGGCCATCACCCCCAACAGCGCCGCCGGCAACAAGCCACTAATGAACAAGGCCTTATCCCATTTTTTCAGACTATCCTCGCGCGTCACGCTAGCTCTGAAATACCAGCCCAAAGGCCGCACGAATAGCGATAACACCATCAACAATAGCAAAGGTTGAAAGCTGGCAAACGTCGCCGCATACACTGTCGGCCAACCGACAAACAAGACTCCGATAGTTACCAATAGCCAGACTTGATTCCCGGCGCTGGTTGGTGCCAACCTGGCGACCAGCTCGGCGCGCTGCGCTTCGGAAATATGCAAAAAGGGTAACAACAGGCTGACGCCGATCTCGATACCGCTGCTCAGCACAAAACCGATCACGAACAAGCCCAACACGCCCCAACAGATCAAGCGCAGCATTTCATAATCAAGCAACATAACTCGGCTCCTGGTTAATCGGCAACGCGGTGGCGCTGCCCTGCCCGATAAACTTTAAAGTTAACATGACTGCCAACGCCAGCAGGCCGGCATAGGTCAAACCGTAAGCCGCCAGACTGACTGCCAGATCGGCGACAGCCAATGTGGATACCCCGTGCCAGATGGGCAGCATATCGGCCACCAGCCAAGGCTGCCGGCCGAACTCCGAGATAAACCAGCCGCTGGCACTCGCCAACCATGGCAACGGTAAAGTGTAAACACTGGCCTTGAATAACCAAGCATGCTGCCATCCGACGATATTGACCGCGTTTGCCGCTACAAACAGCAGTGCCAGTAAGGCGCCGGCCGCAATCATCAGTCTATATCCCCAATACAAACGCCCGCTAGCCGGCACGCTAGCGCTGACGGCTTGTTCTATATGCGCCGGACTGGCATCTGTCACGCTTTCCCGCCAACGCTTCAGCAATAAACCATAACCCAAATCCACTTTGGCGGCGGCAAACGCCGCCAACAGTTCCGGCTCTTTTTTGTCGTCGCGCAATTCTTGCAACAAGGCATAGGCTTTTACGCCATTGCCGATGCGCTGGCGATTTTGTGCCAAAGTCGCAGCATTGGGCAGACCGTTAATGGCCGCCAATTTGTTATGCTGCATCGCGCCGGCGCCATAAACACTGGCATCGCCTATCGCCATCGTAGCGATCACACTCGCCAAACCCAAAGCGGCCGCCATCCGGTAAGAACGTTGCGCCAATTCGGTTTCGCGCTGATTCAGTAAATAGTAAGCGCTGATAGCCAACACAAAACCAGCCGCCACCACATAACCGGCCAGCAAACTATGCACAAATTTCGCCCAAGCCAGCGGATTGCTCAGAACCAACGACACATCAAGCAACTCCAGGCGCAGCGTTTGAGTGTTCAATTCCGCACCCACGGGATTTTGCATCCAGCCGCTGGCGATCAGAAAGCCGAAAAAACTCAAGTGACAGCCAATCGCGATTAGCCAAGTCACCGCCAGATGTGTGCCTTTACCCAGGCGCTGCCAGCCAAATAAAAACCAGCCCAGGCCGTTGGCAGCTATAAACAAACCGGCAAAGCCCAACAATAAAGGCAAGGCAAACACATCGCCGACATAATGCGCAAAATACGACCAATGAGTGCCGAATTGACTCGCCATCACCAAAGAAGAAGCCATATTCAAGCCAAAACCAATCGCGAACAACTTGCCCCAGAACTGGGTGATACGTTGATAAACGCCCTGCCCGCTGAGTAAAAACCAGGATTCCATAGCCGCCAACAAGAGCGATAAACCCAGCGTCAAAGGTACGAATAGAAAATATTGCACTGCATGCAGCGCAAACTGCGCCCGCGATAACTCAACAACCGTTTCGGAAATCATCCCCACTCCTCGGTCAAGCTCAAAAATGCGGGCAATTATAGAGTTATCCACTTGTTTGTCTGCGATTTTTCTCGACCGATTCGCATTAAAACCCGCGTGAAAAACTGGAGAATACAGACGACTGATATACACTTTTCAACTTACAAGCACACATTCCAAAACCTCATGGGCTTTACTCCGCGCCACATCGTTGGACTGAAAATAGTCGCTATAGCCCTGCTCTACGCCATGCTGGCCAAACTGGTATTGGCTTTTTTTTCCGACAACGGCAATGTCACGCTGGTTTGGTTTCCAGCCGGCCTGGGGATGGCCACTTTTCTGTTGGGCGGCAAGCGCTATTGGCCGGGCGTATTCATCGGCGCGTTTCTGGCCGGCATGCTGGTCGGCGACTCCTGGTTAATCTCCGCCTGCATCGCTACCGGCAATATCCTGGAATCCTGGCTTGGCGCCTGGCTACTGCTCGGCAACCCAGGCTTTTCGCTATCGCTACGGCACCCGCGGGATTTTGCCTGGCTGACTTTGACAGGCATCATCGCCGCCTGTTTCAGCGCACTGATCGGCCCCATGACCTTGTTTTTAAGCAAGTATCTGCCTGCCGAAGCCCTGCTGCCCAGTATGCGGCACTGGTGGATGGCCGACGTATTGGGAATCGCCTTGGTCACGCCTTTAATTCTGATCTGGCGACACTGGCCGAAAGACTGGTTCGCCCCCAAACGCTTACTGGAAACGCTGGCCTTCATAGCAACGAGTTTTTTGAGCGGCCAGGCGGTGTTTTTAAGCTGGTTTCCCAACCTGCTGAACGCTTACGGCGAAACCTATTGGGCCTTCCTGTTTGTGGTTTGGGCGGCTGTCAGATTCGGCCGTCACGGCGTCCTGCTTTTGGTGACCATGACCGCCATTCAATCCCTGTGGGGATTGCAACATCAGTTGGGCGCATTCGCCACCATACACCTGCAAAGCGGCCTGTTAAACATCTGGTTTTACTTGTTCATCCTGGCCAGCGTGGGCATACCGTTGGCCCTGACTTTATTCCATCAACAACAAATCAACCAGGCCTTGCAACAAAGTGAAGCACGCTTGAGTTTTGCATTGGAAACCATCGATACCGGCGCCTGGGATCTGGATTTGCAAGATTATTCGGTGCAACGCACGGCCATACACGATCAAATTTTCGGCTACAGCCAACTGCTGCCGCATTGGACCTATCATACATTTCTCGGCCATGTCACACCGGAACATCGAGATGTGGTCAATGCCGGTTTCCAAACTGCCTGCACCCAACACAGCAATTGGAATTTCGAATGCCGAATTCGCCGCATCGACGGCGCAATCCGCTGGATTCGCGGCTCCGGTTGCCACCAAATCGGCAATAGCCCGCGCATGACCGGTATTTTGCAAGACATCACGGCACACAAATTGGCTGAAGAAGATCGGCAACTAGGTATGTTGTTTTACCAAAATTGCAGCGAAGCGATGATGATCACCGAAGCGGATGCCACCATCGTCTCGATTAACCCGGCATTCAGTCGCATTACCGGTTACTCCGCCGACGAAATAATCGGCAAGAACGCCCGGATTCTAGGCTCCGGCCGGCATGACGATAGTTTTTTCCAATCCATGTGGCAAATCATCAATAGCAAAGGGAAATGGCAGGGCGAAATCTGGAATCGACGTAAAAACGGCGAACTCTATGTCGAGCAGCTCAACATCAACACCATTTTCGACCGCAACGGACTACCGCTAAAGCGTATTGGCCTGTTTTTCGACATCACTCAGCGTAAGCTTGGTGAAGAACAACTGTGGAAACAGGTCAATTTAGATCCGCTCACGGGTGTTGGCAATCGCCGCCTGTTTTACGACAGACTGGAGCAAGACATTAAAAAAGCGCAGCGCGGCGGCTGGTTTTTGGCATTGCTGGTGGTGGACATCGAACACTTCAAAGACATCAACGAGCGCTTTGGTTATGCGCAAGGCGACAGCATTTTGCAGGAAGCCGCGCAGCGCGTGCTAGCGAATGTTCGGGAAACCGATTTGGTGGCGCGAATGGATGGTGCGGAATTTGCGGTCATCCTTACCGAGCTGGAAAAAACCGACAGCACGGAGCGCATCGCGCAATTAATTATCGAAAAACTCGCCGAACCGTTTACGCTGGAACACGATACAGCCCAACTCAATTGCCGTATCGGTATCGCCATCTGCCCTGACCATGCCGACAATACCGAAGCGCTGAAACAAGCCGCTATGAATGCCGTAAAAAAAGCCGCCTCACAAACTTACCGATTCGCCAATCCGCCGACCGCGTTTTAACCGCGATTCAGCCAAGCCTCAACACAGGCGCTGCCGCGGAAACACGCAGCGGAATTTACTACCTCTGCCCAGTTGGCTTTCAATGTCCAGCTTGGCATCGTGCCTGACCAACACATGCTTGACGATGGCCAGCCCCAAACCCGTGCCGGGGATTTTTTGATTGCGCTTCACTTCGGCGCGGTAAAAGCGTTCGGTAATCCGGGGAATATCCACACTGGAGATCCCGTCGCCAAAATCTTCCACTTCAAAATAAACGCTGCCGTCGGGCTTGCCCCGCCAACTCACTTTAACCGGCGAGCTAGGCTGCGAATATTTCATGGCATTAACCAACAGATTGCTGAAAGCACTGCGCAACTCCTCCATATCGCCACGCACATTGGCTCGGCTATCCAACACCAGCTCGACCCGGCGCTCATCCTTTTCCAACAAATCGCTTTCCTGGCAAACCTGCACGAGCAAATCAGGAATATTCACGCATTCGAATTTCTTGGTTTTACTCTCCAGGCGCGCCAGTAGCAGTAAATCATCGATCAAGGCTTGCATGCGCTCGGTCTGTGCCGCCATGTTTTGGAATGAGCGGGTGTAAGGACTGCTACCGTCGTCAAGTTCCTGCAAGGTCTCCAGATAACCACGCAACACGGTAATCGGCGTGCGTAATTCGTGCGAGACATTGGCCACAAAGTCGGTACGCATCCGTTCGATATTCTTTAGATGGGTGACATCCTGCGCCATCAACAAACGTAAGCCGGCACCGTAAGGGAAGATACCGATTTGCAAAATCATGTTTTCGTTGATAGGCGAAGGAATACAAACCTTGTTGTGGTAATCCTGATCCTTCAGGTACTGAATAAACAGCGGGTGCCGCACCAAGTTAGGAATCCGCTGTCCGTTATCGGAACGCTTCAGGCCCAGATAGTCATAGGCCACTTTGTTGCTCCACTCGATTTCGCCGTAGCTGCCTAGTACCACAATGGCGTCAGGCAAGGCGCTGGTCGATTTGCGAAACCCATCCAGCATTTTGCCCAACTTCTTCTTCTGGCGCTTTTGGCTTTTGCGAATTTTATAAAAGTGGTAGTAGATGTCGCCCCAGATCCCTTTAAAATCGGGGCGCTCTCCGCGGCCGCCCTGGCTTAACCAACGCTCCAGGCGGCTCACGTTGATCGATTGCTTAATGTAGAGAAAAAGGGTGATTGCCCATAAGAAATAGCTGAGGTGCCCGACAAAAAAACTCAGCAGTAAAGCCGGTATCAGTAAAGCAATAGCAATATTTATTTCCCGCTGCCAACGCTGCATGAATAATCAGTCTGCCATCGAAAAGCGGTAACCGAATCCGCGTACGGTCTGGATCAGTTCCTCGCGGCCATATTCGGCCAGAATTTTGCGCAAGCGGCGAATATGCACATCCACGGTACGCTCCTCTATGTACACGCTACGCCCCCAGACCTGATCCAGCAAATGGGTTCGGCTGTAGACCTTGTCGGGATTGGTCATAAAAAACTGCATCAATCTAAACTCGGTAGGACTGACTTCCAGACTGCGGCCGGCGATAGTCAGTTTGTGTTGCTCGGCATCCAAAGTGAGATCGCCGACGCTGAGCTGTCCGGATTCCGACAGCTTGCCGCTGCGACGCATGACGGCCTTGATGCGGGCGATCAGTTCTTTGGGCGAAAAAGGCTTGGTCACATAATCGTCGGCACCAATTTCCAAACCGCGAATTTTGTCTTCTTCCTCGCCGCGCGCAGTGAGCAAAATAATAGGCAATTCCTTGTAACCCGGCTCGTTTTTCAAGCGTCTGGCCAATTCCACGCCGCTGATGCCCGGCAGCATCCAGTCCAGAATAATCAAATCCACCATATTATCGGCCAAACTCTCCCGGGCCTGCTCGGCACTGCCAACGGCGATCACCGTCAAATTGGCCTGTTCCAGCACCATGACCAGCATCTCCCTGATCGCTTCTTCGTCTTCCACGACCAGGATTTTCAAGTTCGACATAAGCATGTTTAGTCTAAAGGGTCCAAGGATTAGGCTAATTTAGCAGCGCTATATTACCGTTTTGTGACAAAAAAAGCCGGCCAATCCCCGAGCTATCGTCCCTTGCCAGAGTCCGGCATCGGCCGCGCCGTCACGCCACTATCCCCAACCGGCGCGGCAAAGGCGTCCGACACTAAAGTACTTATATTGCCGCCGCTCAGCGCTTCCAGAAACGCTACAAGATCAGCGATTTCCCGATCAGACAAGCCCAGCGGCTTGAGCAAGGGCGACAAATTTTCGTTGGCTGCGCCGCCTTGATTATAAAACTTCACCACCTCCGCCAGACTAGGCAAGGAACCGTTATGCATATAAGGCGCGCTGAGCGCGACGTTACGCAGCGAAGGGGTTTTGTAAGCCCAGCGGTCGGCGGGATTTTGGCTGATCTCGTAATAGCCCAAATCGCCGGGTTTCTCGGTATTTACACCTTTCAGATACTCGCTATTCACATCCACAAACACGCCCGGCGCCACTTGCACCCGTTGATTTTCCGGCGACTTTTGCATGGATTCGGCATAGCCAATACCGGTGTTATGGCGTTTTTGATCGGTAAACAACGCAGACTTGTCGCCAATCACGTGACAACTGCTGCAAGCGGCTTTACCGGTAAACAAAGCAAAACCCCGTTGCGCCGCCTCGCTAATCGCCGTTTTTTGTTTGCCGTAATACCAATGGTCGAAGGGGGAATCAGCCGAATTTAACGTACGCTGATAACTAGCCAAGGCCTGACCGATGGTTTCCATGGTCGGCCCTTTGTTAAAGGCTTTTTCAAACAGCCCGCGATAATCGGCGCTGGCTTTCAGTTTATCCACCACATAACCAATCGACGGATTCGCCATCTCGTTATGCGCCAGCAGAGGTCCCCAGGCTTGCTGCTCCAGACTGTTTTCGCGGCCGTCGTGAAACAGCAATTGCGCATAGCCGACGTTATACAAAGACGGGCTATTTCGCCGCACACTACGCCCTTCAATACCCACCGCCGTGGTCATTTCGTTATTACTAAAACCTTGTTCCGGGATGTGGCAGATGGCACAGGAAAAGGTATTGTTCAGCGACAGCCGCCGGTCGAAGAACAGCTTGCGACCCAACGCGATCTTGGCAGGCGTGAGCGGGTTGTCTTTGGGCACCGGTAATTTCGGCAAGCCGAGTGGCGGCTTTAGCGCAAAGTCGATCAACTTTGCCGGCTGCCCCCGGCGCTGTTCCAGTGCCAGGGAGCGGGTTTGGTAATCGGCTTGCTGATAGTTTTGTTTATTGTCGCCGGGCTGGAACAACATTTCGGGCTTGACTGCTTGCACTGCGGCGACTTGCGGCTTGGCATCAGCCAGTAAGGTCTTTACATCGTTGATCAGCGTGTCGGCATGCAGAAAATCCACGCTATAAATATTGCGAACGTTCTTGTCTTTATCGATCAAATACACCCGCAACAAATGCGAAAACGTGCCGGTAAACTGGCCTTTGTCGTCGTAGACTTTTTGGACGTTTTGCTGGTAACCGTCGAGGATGGGCTGCAAGCTGGCCTCGTCTTTGGTGGTCAAAAATTGCCAATCGAAATCGCCGGTTTTAAAGCCCTCGCCGTAATGGCGCATCATTTCCGGCGTGTCCTGGGCCGGATTAAAGCTCAGCGTTAATAATCTGAGTTTGTCAGCCAACTCCGGCTGTCTTTGCAATTGTCGGCTGATTTTATGCAACACCTGGGTCGCCAGCGGGCAGCCGTTGACGTCGCTGCAGGCGGCGTAGATGAAACTTAGCAGTACCAGTTTGTCGCCCATTAAGTCGTGGAGGTGTTTGGGCTGGTTGTTGGTGGTTAGGATTTCGCCGTCGGCGGCTTTGTTGATGACCGGCAGGGTGTAGGTGCCGGGTTTTGCGGGTTCGAAAGGTAATGCGGTGTAGCCGGGGGCTAAGGGTTTTGGTTTTTGTTCTTCGGCGAGAACTGCGGTGTTTGTCAGTAAACAGAAGATAGGGAGTAAATAAGGGAGTTTCATGAGATTGCTGCTCCTATCGTTCCCACGCTCCAGCGTGGGAACGCAGCTGCGGACGCTCCGGCGTCGGCTTTAGGAAAAAGTAGACTGGGGCGATCAGGAAGCTTCATGGATGCTGTTTACTCTTGGGATTTGGTGTCGCTGGCGCGACAGCTTGATTTAATGTCGGGTCTCGGCCCGACAGCCGAGATACTTTCTTTTGCATCGCCAAAAGAAAGTATCCAAAGAAAAAGCCACCCGGATGCCGCTTATTCCCTGCGCTCCGAAGCTTTTGAACGGGGTTGCCGAAAGGGGCTTCCTGCCCCTTCGGCAACGTGCGGCATCCATGCCGCACCCCTTCGGGCTATTCCGTCCAAAAGCTCCGGTGCTCGGCGCGGCATACGGGAGGAAACCATCCCGGCATTTGAAAGAAACTTTGTTTTTATAAAAAATGCAGCCTTGACGCAGTGAAACGGAATCGAGGAGAAGATAACTTCGATTATCCTCGATTCCACTACGTTTCATCGAGGCTACTTGCTACTTATTCTTGCGCGGATCATCGGCCGAATTCGTATAAGTAATACCCCATGGCCCAGTAGCGATTAATTCGACGATTGTTTCCTCATCAGTGGTCCACACATAATGAGTGTGTCCGGCCGGCAATACAAAGCCTGAACCTACATTCAGAATCTCACCTTTTTTGGTGTCAAATGTTTCACCCATGCCATTGCCTAATTTGCCACGGAGAACGGTAATTACCTCTGTGAACGGGTGTATGTGCGGTGGGATTGGATAATTGGCTGGAAATTTCAGCAGAGCGATAAAAACTCCCGCTTTGTTTGGGTCCCCTAATACAATGGCGCTTTTGGCACCTTTAGGGAGTATCGGTTCGTCATTCCACTTAACTGTATCCGGAACAAAAGATTCCGTGGTAACGGCGCTCATCCGTTCAATTTTGTCCTGAGCTAGTGCGAAATCCGCGAAAGAAATAAGTATTAAAGCTATCAAATAAAATCTCATCTGGTTTCTCCATTTTCTATGTTGTTAAGCTCATAGCTCTGATTAGGGCGCGTGTAGGGCGTCAATAGGCGTAGCCGTATTGCGCCGTATGTTGGCTTTAAATCATTCGGCGCATTACGCTATCGCTAATGCGCCCTACAAAACACTTCGTAAATAATAAGCCGTCGGATTTGGCATGGGGTTCCCCCCGTATGCCGCGCCGAGCACCGAAGCTTTTATCGAGATCAGCCCGAAGGGGCAGCGCATGGATGCGCTGCGTCGGCGGAGGGGCTGGGAAGCCCCTTCTGCCGACCCTCGATAAAAGCTTCGGCGCGCAGGGAATAAGCGGCATCCGGGTGGCGTTTCTTTTGGTGACTTTTCTTTGGCCAAACAAAGAAAAGTTACTCGGCTGTCGGGCCGAGACCCGACATCCAAACACCCCGTCGCGACAGCGACACAAATACGACACATCCGGAAGCTATCCTGAACAACAAATCTATTTAGGCGAACCACCATACAAAGCATACGCCCCAAACCGCATTTGATGCGCCCTACCCAATTTCTCTTTTGTAAAATCAATCGAGAACTGCTCGGTCAACTTGCTACCATCCCAGCTATAGGCCTTGAAGAATTGCTCGTTATCCGCGCCCTTCTTGTCCCAGTTCGCCAACAGCGACGAAGTGTAATACAAGCGCTTGCCGTCCCAGCTGGAGGACACCATATTCACTTGCGCGCCGATTTTTTGCTCGAACACTTGTTTGGGGTGGAAAGGATCGCTGATGTCGAAGCGGCGGGTCATGCCGTCCATGAAGGTGTTAACCCACAGGGTTTTGTCGTCGCTGGAGATCGAGATGTCCACCGGCAGCGGGATTTTGGCCGGTTCGCCGATGTCGGCAACATCCTTGGCTTGCCATTCGCCTTTGTCGTCTTGATGAATCAGCCAGATTTTTGAAGTCAACGCGGTGCTGGTGAAGCAGTAGTTATGCTCTTCCGCCCAGGCGCAACGAATTTCCAAGGGCGCACCGGGAACGTCGAAGACTTTCTTGGGTTGACGGCTATGTAAATCCCATTGCACCACCGTATTGCCGAAGCGTTTCATAGCTTCCGGGTCGGCCAGCATTTTGCCGAAGTCCATCATGTAGTTTGACCAGCCGGTGAATGACGAGGTCAGCATCAGGTTCTTGCGCGGCAATACCCGCACGTCGTAGTTGTAGCCGTCGGCGTATTTGCCGGATTTGATCGCACCTTCCAGGTTGCTGTCGGTCGGCAGCCAGTAGGTGGCGATGTAATCGCCGGCGTTGCTGTATTCCACAATCGCGGTGCGGCCGCCGTGGTCTTTGTTATTGGACAGGCCGGTGATGATCATCCGCCCCGGCAAGGCGTACAAGCTATGCGGACCGACAACACCGCCACTTTTGGCGACGAAATCGGTGATGGTTTTGCTCAGCTTAGGCTTGGCCGGATCGGTGGCGACGTCGAAGATGAAAATCTTGTTGGTATCCAGGCCGCCGGCCCAGAGAAATTTACGGTCGTCGGTAAAGTCGGAATGGTGGGCTTCGTTGCGGCCGCCTACAGACAGGCTGTCGATGACCTTACCATATTGCTTGGACTTTGGATTCACATCGACGGTGACCAGCTTGTCCTGCTCGTCGCCGACGCCTTCCGCGCCTAAAGTCCAAATGTACACAAAATCTTCCTGGCCGGCGATTTTCGCCATGTATGGCGAGGCGCAGGTTTCGTCGGCATTGGCGGACAAGCTGGCGGTGCCGAACATTAGCGCGGCGGTAAAGGTGCTTAGTTTGAATGTCATGATGTTCTCTCCCCTGGTTGTTGTTATCGTTCCCACGCTCCAGCGTTGGAATGCATGTTGAACCGCTCTAGCGGTTCAGGACGCCGGAGCGTCCCTGGCTCGGTTCCAACGCCGGAGCGTGGGAACCATAAACTCAGCTTAGTCGCCCGTGGTCGGATCGATGATGGTGGTAATTTGTTCGATGCGATTTGCCGGAAAACCGCCTTGCTCGGCGTGTTCACGAATCGCTTGTTCGCTATCGGCGATGTAGACGCAATAGATCTTGTCGCCGGTTACATAGCTGTGCAGCCATTGAATCTGCGGCCCCATATTCCGCAGCACGCCGCAGGATTTTTGGGAAATACCTTGCAACTCGGCTTGAGTCAGCTGGCCGGCGCCGGGAATATCGCGTTCGATAATGTATTTGGGCATGATGACCTCCTAATAAATGACCGGTCGTCTAATTTGCCGGCGTTAAAAAATGCTGCCGGGTTGGCAGCTGTTATTTCGATTCGTAGGCTGGGTAGAGCTAAAGCGAAACTCAGCTAAAGTCTGTCAATACTGGGTTTGGCTTTAGCTCTACCCAGCCTACGCACTATAAACAATGAACGCAACCATAAAAACCAAGGCGATCATTGCTCCCTTAGCCGGGAATAAAATGTCAGAGTTAAAAATAACAAACAACCATTTTAAAAATTCATTTCCAATTCCTTCCTTCGATGAATACTCGGCGTATCTTTTTTTTGCAGCGATTTTTTCATTAGAATACGCGGGAACAAAAATCCAAAATAAAAACAGCTTTAAGAACCAGATAATAGAGAAAAAAGCTGCAAGAAATAGTATTTTCTCGATCATGCATTATCAACCGCTATCGTCTTCGCATCCATAAGTCACCTCCAATTTAGCGCTAGCATGTGATAAAGCCGGAACTCAATCAAGCCCGAAAATAATCATCCAACAAATCCCGACAAACCGCCTGCAAAGGCTCCACCGATTGCTCAACTTTCATCCGCAGCAACGCCCCTTGCCAGCCGTTCAACATCAAATCCGCCATGCTTTTCGCCGAGCGATCCAGTCTTACGGAGCCTTGCTTTTGTCCGCGTTCCAACGCCCCTTGCTGCAAGGCACTGTAGCGACCGACCGCATCCAGCAAGGCATCGCGGCATAAGGGACTGGTATCGCCGATCTCGCCCATCAAATTCCCCAGCAGACAACCGCCCTTGAAACCGGTTTGCGCCACCTCGGCTATCAATCCCAAGTAGTAAGCCTTCAAAGCCGCCAAGCCGTCCGTTTCCGGGTCTTGCAAATGGCCGGATAAACGCACAATAAACGGCTCGATGTAGTGATGAATTGCTTCCGCCGCGAAGCGTTCCTTGCTTTCGAAATAGGCGTAAAACGAGCCCTTGGGTATTTGCACAGTATCCAGGATCTCTTTCAAACCGGTGGCGTGGTAGCCTTTTTCCAACAGCAAGCTCACGCCCTGCTCCAGGAGCTTGTCTTTTTTTAGCTGTTTGGGTGCCAATTTCGCCATGGGCCGTATTATGCGACCGGTCGTCTTGCTTTGTAAATAAGTTTTTTCTAATTTATAAAAACGCCTGGTCGGTGTAGGTCAGGATGTGCGCAGGCATTGCCTGACAATTTAAACTTGTTAGGTAAGCGCATTCACGGCAACGTGACCTACCTGAGATTGTTTATCGCCCTGTAACCGAAAATAAGCAAGCGCCAGACTCAACAAATTAGCCCCTTTCAGCAAGCCAACTAGCGATTTTTCCGCCCTAATATGCTATTTTGAACGCTCTGTTATTTTTCCCTACCCAACCAGCAACATGAGCATAAAATCAGACAAATGGATTCGCCGCATGTCCGAGCAACACGGCATGATAGAGCCGTTTCAGGCCGGGCAAGTCCGTGAATCCGCGCAAGGACGCATCATTTCCTACGGCACCTCCAGTTACGGTTACGACGTCCGTTGCTCCAACGAGTTTAAAATCTTCACCAACATCAATTCCACCATCGTAGATCCCAAAGACTTTGACGAAGGCAGCTTTGTAGATGTGAAATCCGACGTCTGTATTATTCCGCCCAACTCGTTTGCGCTGGCCCGCACCGTGGAGTTTTTCCGGATTCCGCGCGATGTGCTGGTCATCTGTTTGGGCAAATCGACCTACGCCCGCTGTGGCATTATCGTCAACGTTACCCCCCTCGAACCGGAATGGGAAGGCCATGTGACGCTGGAGTTTTCCAACACCACCCCGCTGCCGGCAAAAATCTACGCCAACGAAGGCGTCGCACAAATGCTGTTTTTCGGCGGCGACGAAGTCTGCGAAACCTCTTACAAGGATCGCGGCGGCAAGTATCAAGGCCAAACCGGAGTAACCTTGCCCAAGGCTTGAGTGCCCAATTCTTTAAACGCCACCTCACACTCCATTAAATACATGATGCCGACCAGTCAAACCGAGACGCTCGACCAGTATTATCAGCAAGTTCAAGACATCATCCTGAAACGCCAGGATTGGATTAGTGGCCTGCTACCGGCCAGTACCGCCGTCACCACCCACGGCAATTACACGGACGCTTGGGTGCGGGACAATGTCTACAGCATTTTGGCAGCCTGGGGATTGGGGCTGGCGTACCGCAAAGTGGAGGGCCAGCAGGAACGCACCTATTTACTAGAACAAAGCGTCGTCAAATTGATGCGCGGCCTGTTGACGGCGATGATGCGACAAGCGGCAAAAGTGGAAAAGTTCAAGCACAGCCAGGACCCGTTGGACGCGCTGCACGCCAAATACAAAACCACTAGCGGCGAAGTCGTGGTGGGCGACAGCGAATGGGGCCATTTGCAACTGGACGCCACCTCCTTATTCTTGCTGATGCTGGCGCAAATGACCGCCTCGGGCTTGCGGATTGTGTTCAGCATCGACGAAGTCAATTTCGTGCAAAACCTGGTGCATTACGTCAGCCGGGCCTATCGCACACCAGACTATGGCATCTGGGAACGCGGCAATAAAATGAATCACGGCCTGGCGGAATTGAATGCCAGCTCGATCGGCATGGCCAAGGCGGCGCTGGAAGCGATGTCCGGCTGCAATTTGTTTGGTAAGGACGGCGGCCAGACCGCGATCATCCACGTAATCAGTGACGACATCGCCCGCACCCGCATTACCCTGGAAGCCTTACTGCCACGTGAATCCATCTCCAAGGAAGTCGACTCAGCAGTACTGAGTGTGACCGGCTTTCCGGCCTTCGCGGTAGACAATAAAGCGCTACGCGAACGCACCGAGGCTTTGATTGTCGACAAACTGCAAGGCCGTTACGGTTGTAAACGCTTCCTGCTGGACGGCCATCAAACCGTCATCGAAGATCATCAACGCCTGCATTACGAACCCAATGAGTTGAAGCAATTCATGGACATAGAATGCGAATGGCCGCTGTTTTTCTGCTACTTATTACTGAATAAACTGTTTGCCGGCGATACTGAAGGGGTTGGTGATTACCGCCGCCGCCTGGAAGACTTGCTGGTGGAGCAGAACGGCCAATGGCTGTTGCCGGAACTATACATCGTGCCGGAAAGTGCCATCCCCGCTGAAAAACGCCACCCGCACAGCCAAACCCGCATTCCCAACGAAAACGTACCCCTGGTCTGGGCGCAAAGCTTGTATATCCTGGGCGGTTTGCTGCAAGACGGCTTGATCAGCGTGGACGACATCGATCCGCTGGGGCGCTACAAATCCACCCGTCTGTACCCGAACTCCACATTGCAGATTGCCCTACTGGCCGATGACGAACAGGTACAAGACGAATTGCGCGGGCGCGGCATCCCCTCGCAAACTTTAACTGAAATCGCGCCGATCCAAGTGCGAGACGCCAGCGAATTAGCCGCTGCTTACACCCAAGTGGGCCGCAACGACCGCATTGGACTCACTGGACGACCCCTAAGACAATTACGCACGCTAGCCACCTCCAAGCTTTACGTGCTGGCGGGCGAGCCTTTATTGTTTTTACCGCAATTCATGAACCAAAAAGGTTTTTATATTGCCATGGACAACCAGTTACTGATTCAACGGCTGCGTACTGAACTGGCCTACATCATCCGCCACTGGGACAATCCCGCTCAGCCCTTGTTGGTCATCAACATCAAGCACAACATGCTCGGCAACGAAGACCGCCAAGTATTGTTGGGTTTTATCGAGCAACTCAGCCAAGGCAATGTGCAAGGCACACCGGTGAAACTGGGACGATTGACTGATTTTGTGCAAACGGCCAGCCACGAAAAAATCGGCAACTTACATGGCTTTAGCTTTTCGGAAGCGAATTGGGAAGAGGTCGAACGGCCTTTCGCTAATTTGCTGGCCCACGACGACCAAGCGCCGCAAGCACTGGATAGCTTCGTACTGACCGAGTGGGAAATTGGTGACGATGGCCGCTTAGTAGAACAATTGCGCAATAACCCCAACCTCTATGCCCAGTTGGAAGCCCTCACCTTGCTCTGCCAACGCCACGGACTTGATTACGACACCGGCTTACGCAACGACGAAAACCAGCCAGGGTACGTGCGCGACTTGCTAGAAGAAGTGTATGCCCGAGCCGGCGACCGCCATGCTTGGTATGTGGTGCGGCGTTGCGCCAGCTTACTGGGCAAATACGACATCAACCTGGAACAAGCCGCCACCGAGATTCTGGTGCGCCAGCATGGCTTGACGGTAGGCCGCGCTTACAGCGGCAAAGCCACCTTGCGCCGCCCCACCGACTCCTGGCAAATTCTGGACACTATCCGCACCTTTAACCCCAACGACAGTAGCCAGCAAATCATCGTCCAGGAGTTAATCATCTACCTGGGCATGCTGATCAAGTTAAAGCCGGAATTGTTCGCCGACATGCACACCATTCGCGTCGGCCACATTCTGCAATTGATCATTGCCAGACAAAAACGCCTGAGCAGCACCTCTCTGGACCAGGCGTTTAGCGATATTTTGTCGCTGCCGCCACATCAGGTGGCGGACCTATTGCAGGAAACCCTGGAAGATTACAACAACAGCGAAAACCAGCTGGGGCAAGTCGAAACCTTGCATTGCGAAGGCCCGCAGCGCGATCTGACCGCCGCGCGCTTTCCGGAGTCGATGAACCCGAAAGACCGCGGCGACGCCGACGACTGGTATGCCTGGCGCGAACAGCAAGGCAGCGTCGGCCGGGAAAACGAAGCCTTCTTCGCTGGCGTATGGGACTTGTTGCATCACTGCAAGGGTTTGATGGTCGGCGAAAAATACAACAGCAAACGCCGGATCGACAGCGAAATCATGCTGGCGCAAATGACCGCCGGCGAACAAAGCTTTAGATTACATATCAACCATATTCTGAATAAAATTCAGGCGCCGGTGTATCGGCAATTGAGCGTGGAAGCCCTGCGCGCGCTGGCCTCCATTGTCCGCGATTATCCCGACCTGTACATTGACGACACCTTGGTGACGGATATTTTGATCGGCCATGCGGTCAGAATAAGTTGGCTGCAACAGCACCCGCACTACCGCGATCATTACGAAGAATGCGTATCGCTGGCTTGGCAGGCTTTTTACCAGTTGCCGCCGCATGCGTTGGCCAACGCGATACTCGATGCCTTGATCCACCTGCTCAACAACGCCACCCCAACCTCATGAGGACGACTATGATTCTAGCCGGCGACATTGGCGGAACCAAAACGGTTCTGGCCTTACTCGACAGACAAGCCGACGGCACGCTGAGCTGTTTGCAGGAACAAACTTTTGCCAGCGGCGAGTTTCAGACTTTTGAGGAAATTCTGGATCTATTTCTGAGCGACACCCCAACGGTGACATCGGCTTGTTTCGGCATAGCCGGCCCGGTCGTCAATCAACGCTGCCAAACCACCAACCTGCCCTGGCTATTGGATGGCGAACAACTCAAAGCTCGACTGGGCACCGACCGGGTGAAATTGCTGAACGATTTGGAAGCCATGGCAATCGGCATGCTGCACCTACAGGAACAGGACTTCGTCGAACTAAATCCCAACGCCGAGCCGCAAACCGGCAATATTGCGGTGATCGCCGCCGGCACCGGTTTGGGCGAAGCGATGCTGCATTGGGATGGCGAACAGTATCACCCCATCGCCACAGAGGGCGGTCATTGCGATTTTGCCCCGCAAAACCCGCAACAAGATCAACTGCTGACTTTCCTGCGCGGCCGTTATCCTGCGCATGTCAGCTGCGAACGGATATTGTCCGGTATCGGCTTCAGTAATATCTACGACTTTCTGGTCCAAGCCCGCTTCGCCCCGCCCTGCCCGGCGGTGCCTGCACCCGCCAATGCCAGCGGCGTTGATCGCAATGCGCTGATTTCGCGCTTGGGCGTGGACGATGAAGATCCCTTGTGCCGCGAAACCGTGCGCTTGTTTGCGGAACTTTACGGCGCCGAAGCGGGTAACTTGGCCTTAAAAGCCTTCGCTACCGGCGGCGTATTCATCGGCGGCGGCATCGGCCCCAAAATCAGATCGGTGCTGGAATCCGGGGAATTTATCCAGGCTTTTGTCGCCAAAGGCCGGTTTCAGCCCATGCTCGCCAAGCTATCGGTCAAACTGGCTTTGAATCCGCGCACACCTTTGCTGGGAGCAATGCACTACTTTGCCGCGCAATAAGCATTTCGTATCAAGCTATAGAAAAAGGTACGGCAGCGTCGGAATCGGCTAGGCTTATAAATCAACCTTTTAAATAAGCCTTTGCTAGATTTACTTGCTAGCAGTGTAGCCGAGTCATGGTCCAACCCAAGCAGAAACAAGCCAGTTTGCAAAAATCGCTATCAATCCTTCAAGCCGCGCTCGACTCCAGCACCGACGCTATATTGGTAGTCGATCTGTTCGGCAAGATCGCCACTTTCAACCCGCAATTCATGCGGATTTGGGGCATCCCGCCAGGTTCTTTGAAGATCGGCGACGATGAGAAATCCCTGAGCTACGCCCTGAAACTGCTAAAAGACCGAACCGCCTTCCTAAACCGAATCGAAGAGATTTATAAATACCCTAAGCAACGTTACGCCAGCGAACTGGAGTTTAAAGACGGCCGCTTTATCGAAAGCTATTGCCAACCACAATATCTGGACGGGCAACCGGCGGGCCGGGTTTGGAGTTTTCGGGACATCACCGAGCAAAAAACCTCGCGCAGGCGCTTAGCCCAATTAAGCTTTGGTATGGATCAAATGCATGACAGCGCTTATTTGATTACCGAGAATGCCAGCTTCATTTATATCAACAACCAATCCTGCAAGGCTTTAGGCTATAGCCATCAAGAGCTGTTGCGCTTGAGCGTATTCGATGTAGACCCTTGCTTTCCGCGCCAAGTCTGGGCCGCGCACTGGGCGGAGCTGAAAATTAAGCGCTCGAACAAGTTGGAAACCATCCACAAAACCAAGGATGGCAGGTTGTTTCCGGTGGAAGTCGTGGCCAATTATTTTGAATACGCCAATGTCGGTTATAACTTGGCTATCGCTCGGGACATTAGCGAACGTAAGCGTATCGAAGAAGCCCTGCAACAGGCCGCACTGATTTATCAAAACAGCAGCGAAGCCATGCTGTTGGCAGACTCGGATGATCGCATCCTGACAGTCAACGCCGCCTTCACCACCATTACCGGCTATCAATCCGATGAAGTAGTCGGTAAGCACATTGGCATTTTAAACAGCAGCATCCACAGCGAAGCTATGTGGCAAGCCATTCAAAGCAAGGGCAGCTGGCAGGGCGAAATCTGGGACAAACGTAAGAACGGCGAGTTATACGCCAAGTGGTTAACCGTCAATACCATCTTTGATGCTCAACAGACCATGCAGCGACGGGTGGCTTTGTTTTCCGATATTACCGAAAAGAAAAAAACCGAAGGCGTGATCTGGCAACAAGCCAATTTCGACCCATTAACCCAATTGCCGAATCGGCGCATGTTTTACGACCGGCTGAGTCAGGAGATCAAAAAAGCCCACCGGGAACACAAGCGTCTGGCGCTGTTGTTTATCGACCTGGACTTATTCAAGGAAGTGAACGACACACTGGGACACGACATGGGCGACGAGCTGCTGCAAATTGCCGCCCAACGGATTTTGACCAGCGTGCGGGAAACCGACACGGTAGCCCGCCTGGGCGGCGACGAGTTTACTCTGATTCTGAGCGATGTCGGCGACCCCGACAACGCCGAGCGTATAGCCGGCAAGCTGTTGCACAAAATGACGGAATGTTTTCAGTTGGGTAACGAAATTGCTTATATTTCCACCAGTATCGGCATCGCTTTTTTCCCGGATGACGCCGACAACCTGAAATCGCTGTTAAAGCATGCGGACCAGGCGATGTATGCCGCCAAGCGCCAGGGCCGGAACCAATATTGTTTTTTCATCCCTACCATGCAGGAATCCGCACAAGCGCGGCTGCGGCTCAGTAACGACCTACGACAGGCTCTGGCCGGGCAGCAGTTTTATTTGTGCTACCAACCCATCGTCGAACTGGCTACTAATACTGTACGCAAAGCGGAAGCGCTGATCCGCTGGCAACATCCAACACGCGGCCTGATCAACCCGGCGGATTTTATTCCGATTGCTGAAGAAACCGGTTTGATCAGCAGCATAGGGAATTGGATTTTTCAGGAAGCCGCCGAGCAAACCAGTCGCTGGCGGCAATCGATACACGAAAAATTCCAGATCAGTATCAATAAATCGCCGGTGCAGTTTCGGAATGAGCGCGAAAGCCATCGCGATTGGCTGGATAGACTGGAGGCACTGAGTCTTTCCGGGCAAAGTGTCGTCATCGAAATTACCGAAGGCCTGTTACTGGATGCCAATAGCAGCGTGGCCGAGCAACTGTTGTCGTTCCGCGACGCCGGCATTCAGGTGTCGCTGGATGATTTCGGCACCGGCTATTCCTCGTTGTCTTATCTGAAAAAATTCGACATCGATTATCTGAAAATAGATCAGAGCTTCGTCCGCAATCTGGCAGTTGGCTCCGACGACATGGCCTTATGCGAGGCGATCATCGTGATGGCTCACAAATTGGGTATAAAAGTGATTGCCGAAGGCATAGAAACCTCAAGCCAACGGGATTTGCTCACTGCGGCAGGTTGCGATTTTGGACAGGGTTATTTGTTCGCCAAACCGTTACCGGCCCAGGAATTTGAGCAATTGTTTGCCGATTGCAAGCTTTGAAAGATCGGCAGCGGAGGGAGTAAGGGAAGTATGCCAAGCAGGCATGAACATCGAAAACAGTTTAGTTGGGAGCCACCGAGAAAACACGTCTTCCGGTGGCAGCCGTTAATCAATCCGGATTGGATTGATTAGATGCGTCCTTAGTGAGCGGCGCTGTAAACTTTCATCATTTCTTTGTAAAGGTCCAGAGTCGCTTTCAAGCTGGCTACGGCGTTGGCATCACCTTTTTCGATCTCGTCGCGGGCCACTTTCAGTTTGTCGCCAGCTCTTTGACGCAAACGCTCGGTTTGCTCATAACGGAACTCTTTTTGCGACTGGCGAACGTCGCCCAGTGCTTTCAAAGTACCTTCTTTGTCGCCTTTTTCCAACAAGCTTACAGCTTCTTCTACTTTGGCAACGGTAGCTTCACCGGCTGCACGTACTTTGGCGTCGCCAGCGCTGTTTGCATTAGCGGATGTGGAAACCAATGCTGCGGCGATCACCAAAAATGAAGCCAAGGTTTTTTTTACTGTGTTCATACAAATCCTATCAATTGATAACTAAGTGTTTTTTTAAACCACATTAAAATTACAAATTTATGACTGTATATTTTAATCCGGTTGCTTGCTCAAAGCCTTTTCATCCTACCATAGATTCTGAAAATATCAGCAAAACCGGGAAAAATAGCCTAATTACCACAAATATTAAGAGGTATAATTTATTGCGACGCCAAGCCGGCAATATGTTTGATAAAGCCGGCTTCATTGACGAAGGTAATATCGTACATTCTAGTCAACCCCAACACCTGCTCATCACTAACACCCAAGACCAGTAACAGAAAGTTTTCCTTGGCAATATCCAGCCTGCGCCGCATTTTGCAGTACTTGTCGATAAACGAACGAAATTCTCCGGATTTACATTCTATAAATACCGGTATACGCCCATTAATTAGAAAAAATACATCCACTTCATATTTATCTTCATTGGCAAACTGAATATTAAAGCTTCTTAAGCAAGAGAAAAGCCCTTTGCTTTCGTAGAAATGTTTCAGCAATTTCATAAACACATACCACTCCAACCATTCACCATTAAAAAATCCGACAATGGCCGACATACTCTGTAACGTCAGATGGACTCTCTTTTCATTTTTATTATAAAAATACTTGGCGACAAACGAGAATTCGTAAAGGTTTTTACAAAAGCCGGTAATGGTTTTAATTTGATTTTGACTGTAATCGCTTAAATTCAAAACAACCGATGCGTAGTTATTTCTTTGAGCTTTCCTAATTCTATCCAGTACATCCTGCAAAACCGGAAAGTTATCGCCCAATTCAACCGCCACTTCATCATAAAAACCTTGCGTATCCAAGGCGTTATGATTTACTTCGACCTGGATATTTTTACGTTCGAACCAGCTGATGATGGGTTTGTACTGCATACTGTTAGTCATCACAGCAGTGTTGTGCAAATCCACCTCTTCGTCTTTAGGCAAGCGAATATCGGATGGCGCCATTTCCGTTACAGGATTACTCGCCTGTTCCAACTCACGGTATTTAGCCAGTAGCACCCCGTATTTATCGATCAGTTTCTTCAAAAAAACCACGGTATCGTGAATTGCCGAGGCTTGTTCGCAAACCGGACACTTAACCGTTTTGCCCACATGCTCGTTCGGCACTTCACGTAAATAGGCACAATTGTTACAGCGCAGAATTGCCATATGGCGTCCTTGAATATTTATTACGGTAATGACTGTACTTGGCTAAATTCAAAATAACCACGCAATCAGCTTGCACTAAAAATTGGCGTTTAGCTCACTGAAGAGCCGCATCTTGACGCTAACAATCCACCCTGAAACTAACGGATAACGCCGGCCGCCGTGTCACAAATCACCCCATCGGTCTGGCAATTGTAGACATGCCTGCACAGACCTCAACCTGAAAATGCGACAAAAAATCCTATCTAACTGATATAAAACAAAAAACCAGATGCGCCGGTTATCTTTGAATCTGGATCAAAATTTGCTGAGAAGTTTAAAACGGCTGCACAAGCCTTATCCCGCACTCTCGATCACAGGTGATTTATGAGCAAAATCGGCATTTTTTTCGGAACGGATACCGGCAGCACCCGGCTAGTGGCAAAAAAAATTTTTAGTCTGTTAGGCGAAGAGCTGGCCGACAAGCCCAAAAATATCAATCGAGTAAAACCCGAAGAATTATTGCAGTACGACGCGCTGATTTTGGGCACGCCCAGCTATGGCATAGGCGACTTGCCGGGCCTGGGAGCCGGATGCCAGGAACGCAGCTGGCAAGAGTTCGTACCCTCCCTGGACGGCGCCGATCTCTCCGGCAAACGCATCGCGCTATTCGGCCTGGGTCATCAAGAACGCTACGCTTCGCGTTTCGCCAGCTCGCTGATCCAGCTTTACCGGGTGTTTTACGACTACGGCGCCGAAATGATCGGCCGCTGGAGCACGGAAGGCTACACTTTCGAACATTCCGACTCGATAATCGACAACCAATTCGTCGGTCTGGTGCTGGATCAACGCGGTCAACCTCATTTGACCGACGAGCGCATTCGAATCTGGCTGGCGCAAATCACGCCGCAGCTACTGCCGGTCTTAGCGGAGGCCGCCTAAATGGTGGCCTCATCCCTAGCAGAGCACGATTCCGTGGATCTAACCCCGTTAGCCGACTGCTCGACTTGTGCTTACCGGGATAGCTTATTGGCTGCCGGCACTTGCAAACCGGGCGACCGCTGCGTGGTCGCCGAAAGCGGCCGGCAAATCGACCGTTTTTTTAAAGTTCATCCGGGCTTCGCGCCGAATTACGCCAATGATCCGTTCTGGGAACGCCGGGCAATCGCCGCCCGCTATCTCCCCACCAATCATTTACGCCCGCTACTAACCGATCCCGACGAAGCGGTGCGCCGGGTATTGGCCTACCGCGTCCCCGTTGACTGGCTACTGGAGTTGAGTCAGGACAGCGACAGAGAAGTCCGGGTCACCGTAGCTGATCGTCTGCCCGAAACACAACTTGAACTGATGGCGAATGATCCGGATTATTTGGTGCGAACCTACGTAGCAAAGCGCTTGCCCGCCGGGCGGCTGTTCCGCCTGGTCGCCGACCCGGACAATGAGGTGCGCCGCACCGTCGCCGAACGCATACCCAGTGTCAGTTTGGGCTTGATGGCCGAAGATCACGAAGTCAACATCCGCCGCATCGTCGCGCAACGCATGGACGTCGACGATCTGGTCATGATGAGTAAAGACGAAGACTGGACCGTACGTTACGAGGTGGCCTTGCGCGCCGAGCCGGAACTGCTGAAACAGATGCTCGACGATGCCGACGAAGAAGTCAGCTTTACCGCCCGCGAGCGCTGGGAAGCCCTCACCATGGAGATAGCGCATGCCGCAAACTGAACACATCGTCGGCCTGACTTATGCGGATCGATTGCGCATGGCAACCGAATCTCGCCATCAAGCGCTGCAGGAACAGCTGGGTTCTGAATTGGCGGCGCTGACCTCGCTGATGGGGCCGATGAGCGACGGGCCGGAATGGCCGGCCGGCGCAGCCTGGCTGGCAGCACGGCATGGTCAAAACGCCTGCGTGATCTCGGATGGTTTATCCGATCCCTGGGTGGAGCGCGACCGACCGGAAACCGGCCTGGGCCTGGAAGTGTTTATCGAAAGCCCGGATTCCGGCACCGCCGCCGATGCGCCGCTCAGCAAACTCGCTGACACCTGGTTATTTCCTTTAACCGCCGAAGTCAGCCACACCCTGGCCGGCTTTCCGCGTTTGAGCGAACGTTTGTTGAACGGCGAGCTATTATCGATGGAATTCGCAATCGACCATATCAAAGACGGCCGAGGGCAAATCGGTGCACTGCTGGGCACTAACAGCGAATCCGGCAAAACCCTAATGTTAGCGGGTGGCCAGATAAAACTGGTTGCCATCACCTTGCTGACCGGCAGCGAATTGAAGTATCTGCGCGGCAAAGGCGAACTAGCCCGTCACGAGTTGGCCGACAAACTGAAAACCGCCGGTGTCGGCCATCTGTCCTTACTCCACCGCCCTTCTCTGGTCTGATCTATATGCCTCTTACGCCCGAAATAGATGCCTGGCTACTGGAAAATGGCTTTCAATTAGGCCTCAATCCACACGGCAAACACCCATTGATTCTGTCCGCCCAACAAGGCCGGAGCGACGTGCTGGCCTTTCTGTTGGAGCAAGGTGCAGATCTTACGGCGCTGGACGCTTACGGCAACAACGCGCTGTGGGCCGCATGTTTTGCCGAAGCCGGCGATTGCATCGGCTTGTTACTGGAAGCCGGCATCGATATTAACTATCAAAACCCGAGCGGCGCCAGCGCGCTGACTTATGCATCATCCAGTGGCAAGCACGCGGTGGTCAAGCAATTACTGGATGCCGGCGCTGATCCGCTACTGACTACGCAGGACGATTTCAGCGCGCTGGACCTAGCCGCCAATCGCCAATGTTTGCAGTTGTTGCGTAGTGCGACGAAAGCCGTGCAGGCATAGCGGAACCGGACATTATTCACTCTTACCCTAAATAGTGGCGCTCTCGCGAAGGCGGGAGACCAGCAGCTACGCTGAAGTGGTTGCGCCGTCTCACAACCTTCCAGCCTTACCTGCGCGTATCGGGATCGCATGCGCTAACAGCACTACCCCCACATGCTTAGCCACCAATCTAAACCCTAAGCCGGAGTCCGCCTATTGCCGCAAGCCCAGCGCGGGCATAGAATGCGGCCTTTCTCAACATACTCCGAGGACGCACCATGTCAGACTCTTATTGGTTTAGAACCGGCGAAGCCACCGTATTTTCCAGCGAAGGGCAAGGCACCGACGCCATGCCGGAAATTCTGATTGGCGACGTCAAAGGCCCGGCCGGCCATGCTTTTGCCAATCTGATGGGCCAAACCGCCGGCCACACGCGCATGTTTGCGATCCGCGCCACCAACCAACAAGTGCGCCCGGCCACCATCATGGTGCCGAAAGTTACGATCAAATCCTCGGCTTATGTCAATTTATTGGGCGGTCCGGTACAGTCGGCGGTCGCCGACGCAGTCATCGATAGCGTCGCCGACGGCGTCATTCCGCGCCTGCAAGCCAACGAGTTGTGCATCATCGCCATGATCTGGATAGATCCCTCCTGCGCGGAAAACCCAGAGCTGGACCGCAAGGATTTGTACCGCACCAACTACGAAGCCATGAAGCTGGCAATTTCCCGAGCCATGAGCAACTCGCCCAGCATCGACGAATTGATCGCCAACCGCCACAAAATATTCCACGAAATGTACGACCCGGAAACTGGCGAATCACAGTGGTAGGCTTGTAAAGCAAATCGTCAGGGAGCCGCGATAGCGGCAACCTGACTGACTGCTTGATCCGTCATAGAAGCGTATTGTCCAAGCATCATCGCATTCACAGGCAAATCCGCCCGCTCTGCACGTATTGCCTCATAGAAAAAGGTAACCGAAGGGTCAAAGTCGTTGCCTCACATTAGAGGTAACCTGGACTTGTGAAAAAATGAGTTTCAATTGTTGCTCAATGGCGGCCTTAAGAGCAAATGGATTGAGTTCGGCATGATGTTCCTGGAGAGTCTGTTTGGTGGTTTCCGGGATGTCAGGATGATTGATCACCCGTTGGTAAGGGGTTTGCGGGGCATGGTATTTTTTCACGACTTTGGCGCCGTCTCGGTGTTTTTTCCGCAGTTTCAGACTGGGACAGAAATGATTCTGCAAAGGGCACCAAAGCGTGCTGTAGACCGCGTTCATCAACGGCACCAGCGCGGCATTATCCAGCCGGTCGTAGCCGAATAATTGCCTGGCGTGAGTCCAGTTTTTCTGCTCGACGTGGGCATTGTCGTTTTTCTTGTAAGGCCTGGAGCGGGTAAACGCCGGCTTTTGCGGGTGGTCGGTGAAATAGCGAACCAGGTGATGATTGAGAAATTCAGAACCATTGTCGCAATCGAAGCCTTTCAAAGGGAATGGCAACAGGTTCTCGATGGCCTGAATCTGTTCCAGGATACCTTGCGAGCCTTTATTCCAGGTGGCCCGGCATTCGGTCCAGCCGGTGACAATGTCCGTCATCGTCAGGCTCCAGACGAAATCGCCGGCCAGCGAATTGCCACAGTGAGCGACAGTATCGGCTTCGACAAAACCGGGCTGGGTCTCGTCCCAGTGATGAGTGCGGATGGGAATCTGGGTTTTCAACAGAGACCCGGGTTTGGTGCCGGACAAGCCTTTGGGGTGCTGGACGCGCAAGGGTTTGAGCAAGCGATCCAAGGTCGCCGCCGACACCTTGAGCAAGTCGGCGCGCACGCCATCCGCCAAGGGGCCGTATTGATCTTCGTAATGAGGCAGCCAGATCGGTATCGCGGCTTTCAGGCGCTTGCCGCACAGTTGATCGCTAGCAAACCAGATGCGCTTCAATGGCTCCAGCAACACCTCGGCTTGATATTTCCGCTTGGGGCCGGGCCGTTTGCTAGGCGAAGCGGTTGGCTTGGCTTTTCGATTCAGCAAACGGATCGCGTACTTACGGGCGTAGCCGCAGACTTCGCAAAACTCGTTTAGGATCGTTTGTTTCGTGGCCCTATCGCTTTGTCGATAGCGCTTTTGGATAGCCTGTAAATAGGCTCGTCGTTCGTGTTTTCCCATGGTGGTAACCCGCTTGATTTCGGTTACACACAATGTGAGGCAACGACCCGTTTTTAATGACCCCTTGGGTTACTTTTAATTTGAGGCAATTCGCTGCAGCCTAATCCCTTTGCCACCTCCAGCAAGCAGTGTTATTATCCCGCGCCGTATCCGCCCGCACCGCAGCGAGCGATTCGCGTCAACGGAGACGCAAGAGGCTGGTTTTCAAGGTTATACGTTCGCCCTCCGCTTTGTTAAAATCCGCCGATTTTTTGCCCTCGCGGCCTGCCCAGTTTGCTAGGGTGTAATATCCATGCCGCTCGTTCCAATTCCGCAGAGTTTGACCACATGCCAACCCAACCGCTCGAAACGCTGTTCCGCTCAGAAGTTCTCTCCATGTCGGCCTACCATGTCGCCGATGCCAGTAACTTCATCAAACTCGATGCCATGGAAAATCCTTATAGCTGGCCGGAAGACATTCAAACACGCTGGCTGGAATCACTGAAATCCTGCCCGATCAACCGCTACCCGGACCCGGAAGCCAAGACCCTGGCGGCCGCATTGCGCCGAGCGAACGGCATACCGGAGCAAGCGGCCTTGCTGCTCGGCAACGGCTCGGACGAGATCATTCAAATATTGCTGATGGCTCTGAGCGCCGATGCCACTGTGTTGGCACCGGAACCCGGATTTGTGATGTACAAGCAAGTGGCGCAAAGCCTGGGCCTGCGTTACCTTGGCGTGCCGTTGCAGGCAGACTGTTTTGAACTGGACATGCCGGCCATGCGCGCGGCGATTGCCGAATCGCGACCCTCCCTGATTTTTATCGCCTATCCCAACAACCCCACCGGCAACTTATTCGATGCCGACGCCATCAAGGAAATACTCAGCCTTGCACCGGGCTTGGTCGTAGTCGACGAAGCGTATGCGCCGTTTGCCGACGCCAGTTTTATCGGCGAGCTAGGACATTATCCTAATTTACTGGTGATGCGTACCGTTTCCAAACTGGGGCTGGCCGGCTTACGCCTGGGGTTTCTGGCCGGCGATGCGGCCATTGTGGAGCAGCTGCATAAAGTCCGCTTACCCTACAATATCAATAGCTTGACCCAAATCACGGTGGGCTTTGCGTTGGATCATGGCGAGTTTCTGTTAGAGCAAACCCAAACGCTGCGAGCGGAGCGCGCTTCAGTTCTTCAAGCCTTAGACGAGACACCCGGCGTCCACGCATACCCCAGCGCCGCTAACTTCATATTGTTCCGCACCCTCAACAACGCCGCAGACGATGTATTTGCTTCTTTGAAGTCGCAAGGCGTGTTGATCAAGAATCTGTCCCCGCAAGGCGGGCTGTTACACAATTGCCTGCGCGTCACCATCGGGAAACCGGAAGAAAATCAAGCCTTTCTAAACGCGCTGGCAGTTGCTTTAAAGTGATAATTCTCAGCATCCGCAAACGCCTGAAACCCTTGAATAGCGCTGTCGCAAGAACAATTTCAATAATCACGGACAGTAGGGTATATTTGCTAAAAATTATAATAATCGATGTATCGCGATATACATCACATCATCAGGAGTGTTACTTATGAACCACGAAGGCGTCGATCATTCCAAACGCCAGTTTCTGACCTCGGCACTGTCGGTGGTTGGTGCAGTGGGTGCCGGCTATTTGGCCGTCCCTTTTCTCTCGCAAATGCAGCCCAGCGCCAAGGCCATGGCAGCAGGCGCGCCCGTCGATGTCGATATCAGCAAGATGGAACCCGGCCAGCTAATTCGTGTAGCTTGGCGAGGGAAGCCGGTGTGGGTCTTGAACCGGACGCCGGAGGTTATATCCACTCTGGCGACGCTGGACAGCAAACTGGCTGACCCGGTATCCAACGAATCCATGCAGCCGGAGAACAGCAAAAATCCGCTGCGCTCCATTAAACCGGAAATTTTTGTCGCGGTCGGCCTATGCACGCACTTAGGCTGCTCTCCTACGTTTCGCCCGGAAATTGCCCCTAATGATTTAGGCCCGGACTGGAAAGGTGGTTTCTTTTGCCCGTGTCACGGCTCCTGGTTCGATCTGGCCGGTCGTGTGTATCGCGGCGTTCCCGCCCCTACCAATCTTGAAATACCGCCTTATCGATATGAAACAGACAATCTGATTGTCGTGGGCGAAGACAGCGAGGCAGACAAAGCATGAAGCGTAAAATGAATCAATGCAGCGAATGGCTGCTGGAGCGCTTTCCACTCTCCGATTTGTGGAATGAACACATGGCGCACTACTACGCGCCCAAAAACTTTAACATCTGGTATTTCTTTGGGTCTCTGGCTCTGTTCGTGCTCGTCAACCAGTTCATCACCGGCATTTTGCTGACCATGAACTACAAGCCGGACGCCAAACTGGCTTTCGATTCGGTCGAATACATCATGCGCGACGTCAACTGGGGTTGGCTGGTGCGTTACATGCATTCCACCGGCGCCTCCGCGTTCTTCATCGTCGTCTATCTGCACATGTTCCGCGGCCTGATTTACGGCTCGTTCAAGCAACCGCGCGAACTGATCTGGATTTTCGGCATGCTGATCTTCGTCTGTTTGATGGCCGAAGCGTTTATGGGTTACCTGCTGCCTTGGGGCCAAATGTCTTACTGGGGCGCCCAGGTAATTATCTCCTTGTTTAGCGCGATTCCAGTAATCGGCGACGAGCTATCGCTGTGGGTACGCGGCGATTATGTGGTCTCCGACGCCACCTTGAACCGCTTTTTTGCGTTTCACGTCATCGCTGTGCCACTGGTATTGCTGATCCTGGTATTCCTGCACATCGTGGCTTTGCACGAAGTGGGTTCCAACAACCCCGACGGCGTTGAAATCAAGCAATCAAAGGACCCTTGGGGACATCCGGTCGACGGCATTCCCTTCCATCCGTACTACACGGTCAAGGACATCGTCGGCGTCGGCGTGTTCATGTTCTTCTTCGCCACGGTGATTTTCTACATGCCGGAATTAGGCGGCTACTTTCTGGAGCATGCCAACTTTATCCCGGCTGACCCATTGAAAACCCCGGAACATATCGCCCCGGTCTGGTACTTCACCCCGTTCTACGCCATTTTGCGCGCGGTACCGGATAAGTTTGCCGGCGTGATTGCGATGGGCGGCGCGATTGTGGTGCTGTTCATGCTGCCTTGGCTGGATCGCAGCCCGGTCAAATCAATCCGTTACCGTGGCGGCATCTTCAAAAAAGCCGTGGCATTGTTTGTAGTGGCGTTTATCGGCTTGGGTTATTTGGGTACCCAGCCTGCTACACCAGGCGCCACGACGGTTGCGCGGATATTGACCGCCGTTTACTTCGGATTTTTCCTGTTGATGCCTTTATATACCCGCTGGGAAAAAACCAAACCGGTACCGAATCGCCTGACCAGCCAGCCTAGCCTGGAAGATCGCATTCCCGCTCTGTTGGCCTTAGTCGATGAAGTCGTTGAGGTACAGCAAGTTCCCGACAATATGGGGGGCACTATCGCTAAGAAAAGGCCGAACTGGTCCGGCATCTCAGCCGTGCTGATTCGTTTTGCAAAAAACCTAAAAAAGAGCCTGGATTAAGCCATGAAAAAAATACTCTACACTCTTTTGTTTTTGCTGCCTTTCAACGTGCTGGCCAGTGGCGGCGTCAAACTGGATAGTGCCGACATCGACTTGAGCGACAACCTGTCGATGGAGCGCGGCGCGAAGTATTACGTCACTTATTGTTTGGGCTGTCATTCGGCAAAACACATCCGCTACAAACGTATCGCGATCGATTTGAAACTGGATGAAGCGGAAGTTCTGAAAGTGGTAGCGCCTTTCGGGGCAGGCATTTACGATCAGATGCATTCAGCCATGAACGCGCACGACGCGGAAAAATGGTTCGGCACCACACCGCCGGATTTATCGCTGATCGCCCGTTCGCGCGGTGCCGACTGGCTATATACCTACCTGCGCAGCTTCTATGCGGAACCGGGAAAACCTTTAGGCGTTAACAACGCGGTATTCCCTGATGTCGGTATGCCCAACGTGTTCTGGCAACTGCAAGGTACGCAGTCGGCAATTACGCAGAAAATCGACGGCCATGACGTGATTACTGGTCTGAAACTGGATCAACCAGGCCAAATGACACCCCAGGAATTCGACAAAATGGTCAACGACTTGGTCAATTTCCTGGTTTACGTCGGTGAACCGGTACAGTTGGAAAGACAACAAATGGGTAAATACGTGCTGTTCTTTATCCTGATGTTTATCGCTCTAGCTTATCTGCTGAAAAAAGAGTACTGGAAAGACGTACACTAACCACAGCTTGAGCGCGTTATATCAAACCGGTATCGGCTGAGCTGATACCGGTTTTTTTATGGCCGCGGGTTTAACAAGCAATCGATTTGTAAATCCGGTTAAAATCTCGGGTAAACTCCCCGCATAGCCATAAGCTCGAACGCTGGAAACTACTCTATCCCTGACCGTCTGAAAGCCAATATGAAAAAAACTACGCCTACCTCCGAAACACCAGTCTCTACCGCTGAAAAGCCCACTCCAGCGAAAGCGACTAAAAAATCCCCTACCAAATCCGTTGCCGTTAAAACAGCACAAGAAGCCTCCGCCGCACCGAGCAAAACCAAAGCTAAACCCAAAGCAACTACAACGCCTAAAGCCGTAAAAACAACGGCTGAAGCACCGGCTGCCCCGGAAAGTATCGAAAAAGCGCCGGAAGCTGCCGCTGCCAAAGCAGCCACGAAAAAAGCCAATCCAAAACCAAAGGCCGCCAAAGTAGAGCCTAATGTGGAAGCCGAGCCAAGTGGCACTGCGCCAGTCGAGATTTCCATGCTTGAACGCATAGGTTTGACCGCTGGCGTTATCTGGCATCATTTGGCTGAAAACGGCGCGACACCGGTTGCCAAATTAGTTTATGTACTGCCGGAGGAAGAGGCCGTCATTCAAAGAAGTATCGGTTGGTTAGCTCAAGAGGACAAAATCACGCTGTCGGCCAGAGGTGGTGACCAAGTCGAAACCATCGTGCTGAAGGGCTAGTATTTGCGACTGAGCGAATCGTTCCCTGCGCAACACTTAGCCGCTTGCCATGAAAATAACGATTGTTGAGGCATAAAGACCTCTGGCTTTAAACGACAAGCAACAGACGGTCAATTGCGAGAGCCATCCAAACCTCAGCAATGACCGAATAAGCGCACTATCAATTATTCGGAGGATAAACAATGAAAAACATTATTTTGGCGATCGTAGCTTTATTGTTCTTAGGCCAAACGGCGTATGCGGCCGACGCAGATTGCGAAGCGAAGGCGACTGAAAAAAAGCTGGCTGGCGCCGCCAAAAATAGCTTTCTTAAAAAATGCGAGAAAGACGCCAAGATCGCTGCCGCTAAAGCCAGTTGCGATGCAAAAGCGGCCGAGAAAAACTTGAAAGGCGCGGCCAAGAACAGTTTCACCAAGAAATGTGTCGCAGACGCAAGTAAATAGCACTTTCGATAAACGCCAATCCTCCGCCCCTCAGGAACGCCAGCAACGAATTTCTGCTTGCCCCCATAGTTGCAATCGCTCCGAAAATGCGTTTTTTGTGGGACAACGTGTTTCTGTCCCACTGACATATGCGCAACAGCTATTAACGCCGCGCCTCAATAAGCTCGCTCCCGCAAAGCCGGGAGCCCAGTTGCCGCACTGGAGTCCGCTCTTATCGGGAATGACGACCTAAAGAAACTTAAGAACCGGATTAACCATAGCGGTTTCGAAAAGACCGCTTTACCTCACCCAAGCAGCAACAGCCCATCGATACAAAATTTTTCCGGTAACGAAAAAAATTATTTGTTCTGTATTTGTTTTAGTTGTATGCTTTATCAAAACAAACACAGAACAAATATGACGCTTACCCGTAAACAACAAGAAATTTTCGACTTCCTGCTACAAAATCAGGAGCGATTCAGTCATCCGCCGACATTGGAAGAATTGTGCGCGGCGATGGGCTTGAAATCACGCGGTTCATTGCATAGCCAGATTAAGGCGCTAATCGATGCCGATTTGATCGAAGCGCCGCAGCGCAAGCAACGCGGCATCCGCCTGACCGAACACGCCAAATCGCTGGTCAACAAAACCGAGGCATCCGGCATGCTGCCTTTTGTCGGCACCATAGCCGCCGGCCGGCCGATAGAAGCGATCGAAAACATTTCTTATATGGCAGTACCGGAAGAATTGAAAACCGAGAACCCTTGTTATGTACTGAAAGTAAAGGGCGATTCGATGCAGGAAGAAGGCATCTTCGACGGTGACTGGGTCATCATCGAACAACGCAGCCATGCCCGTAACGGCGAAATCGTCGTGGCATTGGTTGAAAAAGCCGAAGCAACATTGAAATTTATCGAGCAGTACCCACACGAAACCCTGCTAATCCCCGCCAATTCCAAGATGCAGGCCATGCGTTACCGGCCCGAGCAAGTGGAAATACAAGGGGTATTAGTCGGACAAATGCGTAGCTATACCAACCACCACTAGGAGGAGATTATGCTTCATCAATCCGTTCATATGCGCGATCAAAAAGCCAATCAAACAGCCATGCTGAACAGAGCGGACCGACAGGCCGCCATCAACATGATCGAGGAAATTACGTTGGTTGTGGTGCTGTGGGGCGTGTTTTTACTGGCTACCGGCTGATGTTCGTAACCATAAGCTGCATGGCATGACCACCTGGCACCCGGCACGATGTATAAGCTGAGTTTTTATGTGCCGGTGAGCCATGCCGAGCAGCTAAAACAAGCGTTGTTCGAGCAGGGCGCCGGGCGTATCGGCGATTACGATAGTTGCGCCTGGCAAGTGCTGGGAGAGGGCCAATTCCGGCCTCTTGCCGGTAGCGAACCCTATCTGGGCAGTATCGGTAAAATTGAGCAGGTCGCCGAATATAAGATAGAAATGGTCTGCGCCGATGATTTGATAAAAACGGTGGTGCAAACCTTGCTGGCTTGCCACCCTTATCAGCAGCCGGCCTACGAGGTTTATAAGATCCTCAGCATCGCAGACTTATCCTAGCCTGTTCAAATCAGTTTTAGGATCTGTGCACAAGCTGATTCCATTGGGATTCCAAGCCATCCAGACGAAGTCTATCGATTGCCACTCGCTGGTAAAATGGCCTATCGTCGGCTTTTATGTCTTGATAGACCCGTCATTCCCACAACCGGAATCCAGTTTTCGAACTTGCCCGCTTGACGCTTTCGCGGCAACACAAAGCAAAGATTTTTGAGAGATTCTTTGGAATTTCCTTAATGTCCCCCACTATCCTCATCACCCTCTTTCTTGGTGATTTCTTCCAAAGCAAGACCGCCGGCCAAAGAACTGGGTTTTTTGGTCGCCGACCCCAAACCTTCGCTCAAATTGATTTTAAGTTTTAAATTGTTCGGCGAATCCGAATTGCGCAAGGCCTCCTCCAAGGTGATCACGCCGCCTTTATAGAGCTTGAGTAAATGGCTGTCAAAAGTCTGCATACCGATATTTTCGGATTTTTCCATCGCTTCTTTGATGGCGTGAATATCGCCTTTATGGATCAAATCGCTGACCAATTTAGTACCCAGCAAAATTTCGATAGCCGCCACCCGCTTACCTTCGACAGTAGGCACCAGGCGCTGGGAAATAAAGGCTTGCAGATTCAAGGACAAGTCCATCAACAACTGCGGACGGCGCTCTTCCGGGAAAAAGTTGATGATCCGGTCCAAGGCCTGATTGGCGTTATTGGCGTGTAAGGTGGACAAGCACAAATGCCCGGTTTCGGCAAAAGCCAAAGCGTGTTCCATGGTCTCCTGGCTGCGAATTTCGCCAATCAGAATCACATCCGGCGCCTGCCGCAGAGTGTTTTTCAATGCATCCTCATAACTGAGGGTATCGACACCGACTTCGCGTTGATTGACCAAGGATTTTTTATGCGGATGCACAAACTCGATAGGATCTTCGATGGTAATGATATGCCCGGATGAGTTGCTATTGCGATAATCTATCAAGGCCGCCAAGGACGTCGATTTACCGGAACCGGTGCCGCCGACAAACAAAATCAGCCCGCGCTTTTCCATGATTTTATCTTTGAGGATTTGCGGCAAGCCCAAGGCGTCGGCACTGGGAATATCGACCTTGATGTTGCGAATTACCAAGGCATGGCAATTGCGCTGTTTAAAAATATTCACCCGAAACCGTCCGATTCCTTCTTCGGTGATCGCCAGATTCATTTCCGGCACCTGTTCGAAGGCGGCGCGTTGCTCGGCGTCCATGATACCGTCAGCAATTTCCTTGATGCGTTCACGGCTAAGTTTGACGTTTTCCAACGGTTTTAAGCTGCCTTGGAACTTGGCCGCCGGTGGAGCGCCCGCCGTCAGGTAAAGGTCCGAACCATCGTGTTGGACGAGGATTTTTAGATAGTCTTTAAATTCCATGCGGGCGGCTCTCGAATTGATAATGCCCAAAGTGTAGGCCAATCCGCCCACAAGTGAAGCCGGGACGCTATTCGCTCGGTTGCCTAAAAAATGCCTGTTAATTTCTTCGCCGAAAAATGTAGTAGCTCGTTTATGCTTGCCTTCCCAAACCATTACTAATTCGTCGAGATGCCAAACCGCCGACTCAACTTGAGTAATTTTGCCCATGAAACCGACTTGCTTTACGGGATCATAGACAGCATTAAAGAAGCCGTCATTGTTTTCGACACGACGCACACAATCGTCTGCGTCAACCGCGCCGCTGAACTTATGCTGGGGATTGGCTCAACAGCCGATTGGGAGAATCGACATTACCTGTTTACCGCCGACGGCAACACGCCTTTTCCCGTTGCGCTTTTACCGTGTTTCCAGCCTGTTGACCCAGGCATGACGGAAGAGGCTATCGAATTAATTGTAAAGCGCGCAAACGGCAGCGCAGTCCGCGTCAGCGTTAGCGGTCGAGGCCTAGTAGACCGGCATGGCACTATATCGGCGTGGCTAACGATACTTTCGGACATTCCGGTGCCCAATAACCCGGAGAAACATGCCGAAATTTTAGAGTGCCAACAGAACTTGGGCTCCGTCCTCAACCATATGCCGGCGATGATCGGCTACTGGGACAAAAATCTTATCAACAAATTTGGCAACAAAGCCTATGAAGAATGGTTCGGCTTTACTTCGGAAAACTTGCTAGGCAAACATATTCGCGAAGTCATCGGCGATCATCTATACACGCTGAATAAACCGTTTATCGATGCCGTTCTGAAAGGAGAACCGCAGTATTTTGAGCGTACCATCGTCAATGTCGCGGGCGCAGTTCGCCATACCCAATCCGCCTATTTGCCGGATGGCGCAGCAGGGCAAGTAAAAGGATTTTTCGTCTTGGTGACCGACATTACCGCATTGAAGTCTGCACAAAAACGGGTTAGCGAATCGGAAGCCCGTCTGCGTGCCATGTACGATAGCTTGCCGTTCTTGGCCTGGATGAAGGACAGAAACGGGAAATATATTCAAGCCAACAAACATTGGCTAAACGCCGTGGGCATCGACCATCTGCACGATTCAAACGATGTGACTGATTTCGATATCTGGCCGGAAGGCCTGGCCGAGCATTACCGCGCTGTTGACCAAGAAGTGATGCTGACTCGGCAACAAATATCGCTGACCGAGAGAGCCTTCGACGCTGGACGGGAAACCTGGACCGAAACGATCAAAGCCCCCATCGTCGACGATAAAGACGATGTGCTGGGCACCATCGGTCTGGCACGCGATATAACCGAAAGCCGCAGCGCGGAGGAGCGACTCCGCAATTACAGCGAACGCTTGAGCTTGGCCACCAAAGCCGCCGCAATCGGCATTTGCGAGTGGGATCTGGCGTTGGGCGTCGGGGATTGGGATGAACGCATGTACGAAATGTTCGGCATTCCTGTGGGAACGCCCATAGACTACCAGACCTGGTCTGCCTTGGTGGTGGTTGAAGACTTACCGCGCACCGAAGCCACCCTGCGCAAGCTGATTCGAGACCAGCAGGAAAAGCATTGGGAATTTAGGATTCGCCGGCAAAGCGACGGCGCCTTACGCTTCATTCAGGCTTCAGCCATCATAGCCGGCGATCCCAAGAGCGGCGGGCAAAAAATCGTCGGGGTTAACAGAGATGTCAGCAATTTTAAGTTGATCGAAAATGCCTTGCGCGAAAGCGAAGCACATCTGGCTCACGCCCAAGCCCAGGCGCATTTGGGCAGTTGGTCCTTAAACCTTAGAGAGCATTCTCTGAAATGGTCTGACGAAAATTACCGCATTTTCGGCATGCCTTTGGGCACGCCGATAAGCTACGAGCGCTTCTTGAAATGTGTGCATCCGGCTGACCGACATTACGTACGCCACGCCTGGGAAGCGGCCATGCGTGGCGCGCCTTACGACATCCAACACCGTATCGTGGCGAACGGTAAAATAAAATGGCTGAGGGAACGCGCCGATCTGGTATTTGCCGGGGATGGCAGTTTCGTGCGCGGCATAGGCACATCGCAGGACATCACCGAACTGAAAATAATAGAAAAAGACCTGGAATCGTCCCGCTTGCAATTACGGCAACTGGCCGCTCGTCGGGAAAAGGCCCGTGAAGAAGAACGCAAGCACATGGCCCGTGAAGTTCACGACGAGCTGGGACAAATGTTGACTGCCCTGCGCATGGAAATGTCGCTGCTGCGCATGAAATTCGCCATCAACAACCGAGAGCTGGCCGAACAAATCCGCAACATTATGGAATTGCTGGACCAAACCATCCAGGTTACCCGCGACGTGGCAACCTCCCTACGTCCCTCGGCGATAGAAATGGGAATCGTGCCGGCTTTGGAGTGGCTGGTAAGGAAATTCGCGGAACAATCCGGGATTCAGTGCGATCTGTTGTATCCGGAAGATGATTTCGATATGGACGAGGAATGCGCAATCGTGATTTTTCGCATCGCCCAAGAATCGCTGACCAATGTGCTGCGGCATGCGGCAGCCAGCAAGGTAAAAATTGCCGTCAATTTGGATAAGGACCACTATTGCCTGAAAATTGACGATAATGGTCGTGGTTTCGACACCCATGCGCCCACTAAGACCAAGTCTTTTGGCCTGATCGGCATACGTGAACGCTCCTTGATGTTGGGCGGAGAAACCAGTATTTCCAGTGCCCCGGGCCAAGGTACCTCTATCCAGGTACGTATCCCGGCTAACCCTAAAAGACCAGAACTATGATCCGATTAATTATTGCCGACGACCATGCCATTGTGCGGGGCGGTCTGAAACAACTATTCGCACTCTCCACCGATATTACCGTCGTCGGCGAAGCCGAAAATAGCCAGCAACTGTTGAGTTTTCTCGATGAAAACGCCGTTGATCTGGTGCTACTGGATCTGACCATGCCCGATCTTGGCGGCGTGGAGATGATCAGCCGGATTCGCGGCCAATATCCGGCATTGCCCATCCTGATTTTGAGCATGCACAACGAATTGCAAATCGTCTCGCGCGCATTAAAAACCGGTGCGAATGGCTATCTAACCAAGGATAACGACCCGGAAACCTTACTGACAGCCATCCGCCGAGTCGCCGGCGACGGCCGATTTATCGACCCTAAACTCGCCGAAAAAATGGTATTTGAATTCGAGAGCTCCGAGCCAAGCAAACCGCATGAAAAACTATCCGAACGCGAGTTTCAAATCTTGCAGTTACTGGCTAAAGGCCAAAGCCTGAACGACATCGGCAGGGACCTGGCAATCAGCAACAAGACTGTCAGTACATACAAAGCCCGGCTGTTTGAAAAATTGCACATCAGCAATAACGCCGAATTGATACGCTACTATGATGCACACCGCCTGAACATGTAGTCCCATGCCCGCATAAGAAGGAAATAGCCTACAACAAATTACACTTTTACCTGCCTGAAATTTCGGATTGACTGATATTCAGCCGCTCTACATTTAAATATGATGCAGGATCCAGAATTTTGAATGCATCGGGGTTCATCTATGCAAGTATCGGTAACAGGTGAATGGTTTGAGGTGACTATCCGTAACACGTTGGAGTTTGCAAAATGCCATGAATTACTGGCGTCGTGCAAGGCTCACACCAAAGTCAATACGCGCGCCGGCGCCAGGATAACACTCGAGAATATCCCTACATTCAATATGTGCGGCATCGCCACCATCTCGCTAATCTGCGATTGGATGCAGGCCGGCGTCGAGCTGAATCTGCAAGGCTGTGGCGGCGACGTACATCAGATTTTCGATACCGGCATATTCGATAAATACTTCAGCAAACACACCCCCTACATTCGCACCACCCACCATGTGCCTGGAGCGCACAAAGCCGCGTTTAGCCAAGGATTGCCCGATACGCAAAACCCGCCCACGGTTACGTCCGGACCAAACCGTGCTGGAAAATTAGCGTGAAAACACCATTCTTCGATTTTTTCAGTGCGGGCGGACTGATGCCGCACGGGTTTTGCCTAAAGTGGACGCCCGGCCTGCTGTGGTCGTATGTGATTTCCGATGCCTTAATCACTCTGGCCTATTTCGCGATTGCCGTCATTCTGGCTTATGTCGTATCACAGCGCCGAGACCTGAAATTTCGCGGCATCTATTTGATGTTCAGCTCATTTATTCTGGCCTGCGGGGCATCGCACTTGATGTCCATCTTCCTGATCTGGCAACCCTTGTATTGGTTGGATACCGCCATAAAAGCCTTGACGGCGACCATCTCCCTGGCAGCGGCAATATTGCTGATCAAGTTGGTGCCGCATGCATTGAAACTACCGAGCAATCGGCAACTGGCAGCCGAAATTGCCGTGCGCACGCAGGCGCAACAGGATCTACAGGAAAGCGAAAGCAAGCTAAAAGCCCTCAGCCAGCAACTCATCAGCCTGATAGAAGCCATTCCCGACGCTATTCTGTTCAAAGACGGCGACGGCCGCTTGTTATTCGCCAATGAGCACGCGCAACAGTTATTCCGATTTGACGGTATGGATTGGCAGGGCAAGACCTATCTGGAACTGGCCGATCAACAGCCGGACGCACTGGACAAGCATATAAAACTATTTTCGGATGAAGAAGCGGTATGGCAGGCCGGACACTTGATCATGTTCGAAGATCATATTCTCAACGACGAGGGCCGCTTGATCGAAATAGAGGTACGCAAAACGCCGATTTACCAAGAAAACGGCCAACGCAAAGGCATGGTGGTGATTAGCCGGGACATCAGCAACATCCGCTGGGCGGAGAGCCAATTGCGCATCGCCGAGCGCGCTATCGAATCCCAGGAAGGGATCATGATTACCGATGAAAATAATATCATCCTGCGCGTCAACAACGCCTTCACCCGGCTGACCGGTTATCAGCCGGACGAAGTCATCGGCAACAAACCCTCGATTTTAAAATCCGGCCGTCACGGCCAAGAGTTTTACCGGGAAATGTGGGCCGCTCTGAAGCGCGAAAAATTCTGGCAAGGCGAGGTGTGGGACAGGCGTAAAAACGGCGACGTTTACCCGAAGTGGCTGACAATCAGCGTAGTAACCGGCGCGGACGGCCACACTTGCAACTACGTGGCGGCCTTTACCGACATTAGCCAGCACAAGGAAGCGCAAGCCGCCATTCACCGCCTGGCTTATTACGATCCACTCACCGACCTGCCCAATCGCCGCCTGTTGCAAGACCGGCTACAGCAGGCCTTACACAACAGCCGTTGCGCGCGTAAGCACGGCGCGGTGTTGATGATCGACGTTGATAACTTCAAAACGATTAACGATACCCAGGGCCACCAAATCGGCGATCAGCTACTAATAGAGATTGCCTCGCGCCTAAAGGCCTGCGTCCGTCAAGGCGATACCGTTGCCCGGCTGGGCGGCGACGAATTTATCGTGCTGCTGGAAAATCTGGGCAGCGCGCAAGCAGAGGCAACCGCGAATGCCGAAGACGTTGCACACAAAATATTGTGCGCCATCAATACCGGCATGTTGTTAAACGGCAAGGAACATCTCGGCTCCATCAGTATCGGCATTGCCATATTCGACGAACACAACAACTCGTTCGACGACACGCTGAGGCGCGCCGACGCGGCGCTGTACCAGGCCAAGGATGCCGGCCGCAACACGCTGCGCTTCTTCGATCCACAGATGCAGGCCTTGTTGGAATCGCGCGTACTGCTGGAGTTCGATTTACGCCATGCCCAGGCCCAAGATCAGCTAAGCCTACATTACCAACCCCAGGTCGATAAAAACGCCCAGATTTTTGGCGCAGAAGTGCTATTACGCTGGAAACATCCGCAAAAAGGCATGATTTCGCCGGCCGAGTTTATCCCGCTAGCCGAAGAATCCGGCTTGATTCTGCCTATCGGCGAATGGGTGTTGCAATGTGCCTGCGAGCAACTCAAGGCCTGGGAACAAAATCCGCTCACCCAGCATTTACAGCTTGCCGTCAATGTAAGCGCCAGACAGTTCCGTCAAGCCGATTTCGTCGAATCGATCTGCCGAATTCTTAACAACTCGGGCGCCAACTCGGCAAAACTCAAACTGGAATTGACCGAAAGCATGGTATTGCACGATGTCGAAGACGCCATTGAAAAAATGCAAACGCTGAAATCATTGGGCGTACGTTTTTCGATGGACGACTTCGGCACCGGATATTCCTCACTGAGTTATCTAAAGAAGTTGCCGCTTAGCCAACTCAAAATCGATCAAAGCTTTGTGCGTGACCTTATCGTTGACCCTAACGATGCGGTCATTGCCCAAACCATTATCGGCATGGGCCACAACCTGGGCCTGAATGTGATTGCGGAAGGGGTGGAAACCCAGGATCAACGCATCTGCCTGGAGCGTATAGGCTGCGATGCCTTTCAAGGCTACCTGTTCGGCAAACCCATGCCCTTACCTGAATTCGAACGTGTAATACACAGCTTGAACCGGGCGATTCGACCGGAAAACATCCGCAACGGCAGCTAAATGGCCGTCATTTTAAGCCCTCATTGATTGTCTACACGACTTGGCGACATGGCATGTTTGATCGTCCATCCGCCGTTTCACTCACTCTTATAACAATAAATTTAACGGGGGAAATCTTATGTTCTTAATGAACTGGCATTCGGTGGGAGTCAAAGTGGTAGCCATTACCACGGGCATACTCTTCGTCCTGAGCTTGGGCTTGTTGTTGATGTTTGCCAACATCGAAAAACAAAAACTGATAGACCGCAAGATTGAATCGTCCCGACAATTACTGCTGCTTTCCGAATCGATTCGCGACAATGTAGCCAAAAATTGGGAAAGCGGCCTTTACTCGCCGGAGTACCTCCGGCAGTTGGTGCAAGGCAAGGATGAAGCCAGCCGCCGGTCGTTGATTATCGCGACCGTCCCCACCGCCAATGCCTGGGACGTGATAGAAGCCAAAGCCAAGGAAGGCGGTTTTCGTTTTAAAGCGCCGGCACTGAATCCCCGCAATCCGCCCAGAAACATGCCGGACCAACTGGAACAACAGGTTTTGGACAAATTCAAAAAAGACCCGGCGCTAACCGAATACAGCATGGTCGACGAAGAGAAACAAGAAATTCGCTATTTCAGACCGGTGAAAATGACCAAACAATGCGAGCTTTGTCACGGCGACCCACAGACCTCGCAAGCCTTATGGGGCAACGGCAAGGGCCAGGATTTACTCGGTTATGCCATGGAAAACCGCCGGACCGGCGACTTGCACGGCGCATTCGAAATTATCACTCCTTTTAGCAACGCCTTTAGCGAGTTGAAGCAAACCGTGTTTTACGCAGTCGGCTTTTTGGGTTTGACGCTTTTAATCATCGGTATCACCGGTTATCTGGTGATGAGCAAAATCATCATCGGCCCACTGACTGCATTGGCGCTGAACCTGCAAGCCATTTGCAGCGGAGACGGCGATTTGCGCGCCAGGCTCAGCGCGTCGGGTAAATCCGAGTTTGCCTGGGTGGCTTCCAGTTTTAATGCCTTCGTGAAGAAAATCGCCAAAACCGTTGAAGAAATCAGCGTGACCAGCGACCGACTGGCGCAGGCCGCCAACAAACTGGCAACCATCACCCAATCCACCCAACAAGGCGTAGAGCGGCAATTGCAAGAAACCACGCTGGTGGCCAATGCAATGAAACAAATGACATCGACTGTACAAGAGGTTGCCAAAAACGCGGTCAAAGCATCCGAAGCCGCCGAAAATGCGGACCGGGAAGCGACGTCAGGCAAAAATATCGTTACGCAAGCGGTTGGCGGTATTAACGAATTAGCCACCGAAGTGGAAAATGCCGCCAATGTGATTCACGATCTGGAAACCGACAGCAACAGCATAGGCGAAGTATTAAGCGTGATTCAGGGCATCGCCGAGCAAACCAATTTATTGGCGTTGAATGCAGCCATTGAAGCGGCCCGCGCCGGCGAGCAAGGCCGCGGCTTTGCAGTGGTGGCGGATGAAGTCCGCACCTTGGCCAGCCGCACGCAAAACTCGACGCTGGAAATCCGCCAAACCATAGAAAGGTTGCAAGGCCGGGCGAAACAAGCGGTTTCGGTGATGGAAAACGGCAGAAAACGCGCCGCCTCCAGTGTTGAGCAAGCCGCTTCGGCCGGGGATTCGATCAATACCATCAGCGAGAGAATATTTACCATCAACGACATGAATAATCAGATCGCCACCGCCGCAGAGCAACAGACAGCGGTCGCGGAAGAAATTAACCGTAATGTCAGCAATATCAGCCATGTGTCCCAAGAAACCTCCAGCGGCGCCAAACACACCGCCGATGCCTGCCACGAGTTGCTTGAGCTGGCCAATCAATTACGCCAGACGGTTGGCCATTTTAGAATTTAAAGCCATCGCTTCGCCGGCCGTCAGCGGCCGGCGAATCACCGACCCACCAAGGCAAACCCCTGATTTTTTGGTGGATTTTCCCGCCGAAAGTTGCCCAATTAATTGTTTGCCCACGTTGCTGACAGCCGCATATTGCTGAAATCCACAGTATAATGCGGCGTTTTTCCTGCTAGACATCTGAGTTATGAGTCAACAAAGAAAAGCGGTGGCGCTGATTTCCGGCGGCCTGGACTCCATGCTGGCTACCCAAGCCATCCTTGAGCAAGGTATCCACGTCGAGGGCATCAATTTTTTCACCGGCTTTTGCGTGGAAGGCCACACGCATGCAATACGTAAGCAAGACGCCGACAAGGTCAAGCGCAACAACTCGCTGTGGGTAGCCGAGCAATTGGGCATCAAACTGCATATCATCGACGTCATCGAAGAATACAAAAACGTCCTGCTAAACCCCAAGCACGGTTACGGTGCCAACCTAAACCCTTGCCTGGATTGCAAGATTTTCATGGTCAATAAGGCCAAACAGTGGATGGTGGAAAACGGCTTCGATTTCATCATCACCGGCGAAGTGGTCGGCCAACGCCCCATGTCGCAGCGCAAGCAAACCATGCCCATCGTCGCCGCTCAATCGGGTGCCGACGATTTACTGGTTAGACCCTTATCTGCGCAAAACCTACCCGCCACCTTGCCGGAACGCGAAGGCTGGATCAGCCGTGAGAAAATGTTTGGTTTCAGCGGCCGGTCACGCAAACCGCAAATGACCTTGGCGAAAGAATACGGCTTTACCGACTACGCCCAACCCGCCGGCGGCTGTTGTTTCTTGACCGACGAAGCCTATTCATTAAAGCTGGTTGATCTATGGAAAGCCCGCGGCGAACGCGATTACGATCTGGACGATGTGATGCTACTGAAAGTAGGCCGGCATATCCGCCCCAAACCACATTTCAAAGTCATCATAGCGCGCGAAGACGGTGAAGCCCGCTTCATGAGCGGTTATAAAAAAGAATTTATCAGTATGAACTGCGCCAGCCATCGCGGCCCGCTAGCCTTGATCGACGGCACACCCAGCGAAGACGATCTGCTGCAAGCCGCGCAGATTACCGCGCGCTACGGCCAAGGCCGCGAAGCCGAACAGGTGGAAGTGACCATCCGTGACCGAGAAGGCAACGAGCGCAATGTGTTCGTTAAGCCCTTGCTTGCCGACGACATTCCACAAGAGTGGTTCGTATGAGTGAACATGTTTTGAACGCCCGCCGATTGTTGTGTCCATTGCCGGTGATCCGCACGCAGGACAAGGTAAAAACCCTGGTGACAGGTGACGTGCTGACTGTTGAATGTACCGATCCTGGGGTGATGCAGGATATTCCGGCTTGGTGTCGGATTAATGGGCATAAGGTTTTGGACACTCGTACGGGTGATGGGGAGTATGTGATTGTTTTGGAAGTGGGTTGAGTTGTTTGATTGGTTGGTTGTGTCGCTGTCGCGACAGGTTTTAGATGTCGGTTTCACGAAAAACGTCCTTGTTTTTCGCCCTTCGGGTGCTAACGCATGCAAATTGGCTATCCTGCCGATTTGTCGGCCCGACAGCCGAGTGACTTTTCTTTGTTTGACCAAAGAAAAGTCACCAAAAGAAACGCCACCCGGATGCCGCTTTGATCCTGCGCTCCGAAGCTTTCGACGGGGATCGACAGAAGGGGCTTCCTGCCCCTCTGTCGATGTGCGGCATCCATGCCGCACCCCTGCGGGCTATTCCCGCCGAAAGCCCCGGTGCTCGGCGCGGCATACGGGAGAAAAACCGTCGCGATAGTAAGAAACGGTTTATATAAGAGCATGGGATGCTATGTAGGATCATTTAATCATTTGCCATGCGTTTGAATAATCACCATATTTCATCAGGATACATAGCCTGTACAATTTTGAAGCCAATCAAAACCAAAGCTGTAACCAAATGACCGAAAAAGAAATTTTCGCAGAAAATCTTGAAAAATTTGTCCTTGAACTTAAGGATTATGTCAGCGCGGAAGATGGGCAATGGAATGTAAAAGGTTTCATTGATATATTTAAAAACATATACACCATCTCAGCCGACACCAAGATTGTTTCAAAAATTCTTGAAATTCATTTATTCCCTAAGATTTTGCACTTTGCCCAATCAATTGGTTACAAAGTAGTACTTGCAGAACACCAAAACTATTACCCAGACATTTCGTTTGTAAAAACAGATAATGAATCTATTAAATTTGCGGTCGATTTTAAGACTACCTATAGAAACCCAAAGAAACCGCATTTATGCAACGGGTTTACACTTGGTTCACACGGCGCGTATTTCGAAAATCGTACCAGTACTAAAAATATCCAGTTCCCTTACAGTTCATATTCAGGCCATTTTTGCCTGGGCATTATTTATGATAGAGCTGACGGAGCAACCATTGATGAAACTAAAGTTCATCGCATAGACGAATTACAATCCATTGCCTCTGTTGTAAAAAACTTTCAGTTCTTTATTGCCGAAAAATGGAAAATCGCCAGCGATAAAGGTGGTAGCGGTAATACCGCGAATATTGGAAGTATCAATAACATTGCCGACATCATTTCAGGTCAAGGCATGTTTTCAAAGTTAGGCGAAAACTGGTTCGATGAATATTGGATGAATTACCGTAAAATCACCATTCAAGATGGGAAAGGAGGCACAAAAAAAATCTCCACATTGCGTGAGTTTGTCGCGTACAAAAACGGCGATGTTTCGTTGGTGGTCGATAAAAGGAACGGTGAATAATGAGCATCAAAGTATACGTTCCTCCGATAAAATCCCAAGGTATTAAAACCAAACTCGTGCCTTGGATAAAAAGCATCGTACCTAACGATTTTGATGGCTTGTGGATTGAGCCTTTCATGGGAACCGGTGCGGTCGCTTTTAATGTCGCTCCGCAACATTCGCTATTAAGCGACACGAATCCCCACCTTATTAATTTTTACTCTAGTGTTGCTTCTGGAGAAATAACTACCGAAGTGGTTAAAGACTATCTGACACGTGAAGGCGCATTGCTTTTAGAAAAAGGTGAAGACCACTATTACTTCATCAGAGACCGATTTAACGCCGAGCACTCGCCACTTGATTTTCTTTTTGTCAATCGGGCAGGTTTTAACGGAATGATCCGTTTCAATAGAAAAGGTGGCTTCAACATTCCTTTTTGCCGTAAACCTCAGCGTTTTGCCCAAGCCTATGTAACAAAAATTGTCAATCAAGTGGATTGGGCGAGTAAAATTATTAAAGCAAAACACCTCTCGTTTAAATGCCAGGATTTCACCAAAACAATTGGTGAGGCTTCATCACAAGACATAATTTATTGCGACCCGCCTTACATCGATAGGCATGTTGATTATTATAACGGCTGGGATGAAAGCCACGAACGCGAGTTATTTAATAAACTTTCAGAGTTTAAAGGGAAATTTATTTTATCGACGTGGCACCATAATGATTACCGAGAAAACGAATACATAAAGACATTATGGTCAAAATATAACGTTATCACCCGTGAACACTTCTATCATCTGGGTGGAAAAGAAGAGAATAGAAATCCGGTGGTTGAGGCATTGGTTACAAACTTTCTTGTCGCACCTGTTGAGAAAATAATTGAACGTCCAATTCAATACACTCTTTTTGAACAACCCGCTAAATATGTAACGGCATAATACGACTCTCAAGCCACCCCATTTACGTTGCGTTACGGCAAGTAAGTTAGGTTAAATTTGTTGGCCGCGCTCTTCTGTAAAATTGAAGTTGGTACACAATGCAGCCCCTACATTTTTCCGATGTTGCCTTGAATTTCAGGATGGTTTTGTCCCGTATGCCGCGCCGAGCACCGGAGCTTTTGGACGGATCAGCCCGCAGGGGCGATGCAGGGATGCATCGCGTTGCTGAAGGGGCAGGAGCCCCTTTCGGCAACCCCGTTCAAAAGCGAGGAGCGCAGGATAAAAGCGGCATCCGGGTCGCCTTTTCTTTGGATACTTTCTTTTGGCGACGCAAAAGAAAGTATCGCGGTTGTCGGTCCGCGAACCGACATTAAAATATTCGTCGCGATAGCGACACAAACTAGAGCGACTAATCAATTTAAATTAGGCTACAACAATGGCAGTAGGACAAATCGACTTCCCCACCATGCATGCCGTCAAAGGCATCAAACTCGGCACCTGCAATGCCGGCATCAAACAAACCGTTCGTGAAGATATTTTAGTCATCGAAATGGCGGAGGGCGGCAGTTGCGCGGCGGTGTTTACCCAAAATGCCTTTTGCGCGGCGCCGGTACATATCGCCAAAGCCCATTTATCGCAAAATCCGCGCTGGTTGCTGGTCAATTCCGGCAACGCCAATGCCGGCACCGGTAAGCAAGGCCTGCAAGATGCCTTTGCCTGCTGCGCCAATCTGGCCGGCGAAGTCGAGGCCTTGGCACAACAAGTGTTGCCGTTCTCGACCGGCGTCATCGGCGAACCACTGCCCGTGGAAAAGCTCACGGCAGCGTTGCCGAGCGCCGTTGCGAATTTGGCCGAAGCGCATTGGGACAAAGCCGCGCGCGCCATCATGACGACAGACACCTTTCCCAAGGGCGCTTCGCTCATCATCGATATCGCCGGGCATCCGGTGACGATCACCGGCATTTCCAAGGGCGCTGGCATGATTCAACCCAATATGGCCACCATGCTGGGTTTTGTCGCCACCGATGCCAATATCGAACAATCTCTGTTGCAACAGTGCCTGAGCGCGACGGCGGAAAAATCCTTTAATCGGATTACCGTAGACGGTGATACCTCGACTAACGATGCCTGCGTATTGCTGGCCAGCGGTAGTAGCTCGGCGCCGGAAATTCTGGCCGGCAGTGCGGAGTATGCGGCCTTCGCCGAGGCCGTGATGACAGTTTGCAAACGCCTGGCTGAACTGATTATTCGGGACGGCGAAGGTGCGACCAAGCTGATGCGCATCGTCGTCGAGCAAGCCCGCGATAGCGCCGAGGCGGTGCAAGTCGCTAAAACCATCGCCCATTCGCCGCTGGTGAAAACCGCCTTCTTCGCCAGCGATCCGAACTGGGGGCGGATTCTGGCGGCGGTCGGTCGGGCCGGGGTCGAAAACATGGACTTGGATAAAATCGAAATTTATCTGGGCACCGTGTGCATCGTCGAAAACGGCGGCCGAGCCCGCTCTTACACCGAGCAAGACGGCCAACGTGTGATGAATCAGGAGGAAATCGTTGTCACGGTTAGACTGGGACGAGGCACAGCTAGCGAGGAAGTGTTGACCTGCGATTTTTCCTACGATTACGTCAAAATCAACGCTGAATACCGTACCTAAGCGCGGGAAAGCATGTCCATGCCTAAGCAGTGCCTGCATGTCGCGGTCGGCGTAATCCGCGACGGCGACGGCAAGATTTTGATTACCCAGCGGGCCAAACACGCGCATCAAGGCGGCTTGTGGGAATTTCCGGGCGGTAAACTGGAAGCCGATGAACCGGTACAGCAAGCACTAGCCCGTGAACTGGCGGAGGAAGTCGGTATTCAGGTACAAACCGCGACGCCGCTGATCAAAATCAACCATGATTACGGCGACTGGCAGGTATTGCTGGATGTTTGGAACGTCACGGCTTTTACCGGCCAGGCCAGAGGCTGCGAAGGCCAGGCCATGCGCTGGATTGACGCCGAACAACTCAGAGAGTTCAGTTTTCCGGCCGCCAACATCCCCATCATCGCCGCCGCGCAACTTCCGCATTATTACGCCATCCTGGAAGGCCGCAACGCTGCCGAAGCATGGGACAATTGCCAACGAATTTTGGCGGCCGGCGTCAAACTGCTGCAATTTCGGGTTAAGTCTTTACCTATTGCCGATTTGCAAATTGTCTTCGAGCAAGTTTCTCAGCTTTGCCGAAAGCAACAGGTTAACTTGCTAGTCAACGCCGATTTGCCTGTCGATACAGTTCAGGCGCAAGGCCTGCACCTGAGCAGCCGCGCTTTGCTGGCCTGTCATGAACGGCCAAACGGCTACCGCTGGGTAGCGGCATCGTGTCATAACCTTGATGAACTGAAACACGCAGAAGCGCTGGGCCTGGACTTTGCGATTTTGGCGCCCATCCAAGCGACCGCATCCCATCCGGACGCCACGCCGCTAGGCTGGCAGGCCTTGACCGAATTGCTCGAGCACATCAATTTGCCGGTGTTTGCCTTGGGTGGTTTGGGGAGGCACGACCTAGACAAAGCACTTGCCGCCGGCGCTCAGGGCATAGCCGGCATCAGCACCTTTTTAGCGGCAGATTAGCAGGATAAAATCCGGCTTAGTAGGATTCGAAATCCGAATTTTCGCCGTCTTCGTCAAGCAGCGGCGGACCGGGGATTTTGTGAGCTTCGGTAGCCCAATCGCCCAAATCGATCATTTTGCAGCGCTCAGAACAAAACGGCTTGAATAGTTCGGCGGCTATCCAGGCGACCGGCTTGCGACAAGTGGGGCATGCCACCGTAGTCGGGGTATTCGTGGCCATCAGAACATGCAGCGGGTCAAAGAAAACTCGATATCGTCCAGCGTTTGGCTGGGCCGGTTTTCATCGACAGACGGGTTCATAAAACGAATGCTGAACCTATGCTTGCCACCGCTGATCTCGGCAAAACACGGAGTATCAGCCGCCAAGCCAACTCGAAGCAGTTGCACCGGATGATTTTTATTATCCAGCGCCAATTGGAAAAATCCGGCCTTGGCAAGTTCCTGGGTGGGCACGCTGCTTTGCCTGATAAAACCCAGGATCAAATCGATCGCCACCCGAATATCCACGAACGGTTGAGTCCAGCGTTCCAGGTCTTTTTGCTGCTCGGCTTCGTGTTGCTCCAGCCAGTAATGAAAGGCCGGCAAATCGAAAGAACAGCTGCCGCCGGGGATGGAGTTGCGCTGCGAGATACTTTGAAACAAATCGCTTTCCATTACGCTGATGCCGATTTTGCCGTTCGCGCTATACAGATTACGGCTGGCTTGATTCAGCTCGAGCAGTATTTCCTGCAATTTTTCATCATCGACGCCGTGGGTATGCGCCAGTTGATTCAATACTTTGGTGTGCCTATCCAGCTCTTTGATCAACTCGGATTTCAAGTCGCTGCGGCTGAAGATCATCAAGATGTCGAGTAAAACCGAAATGGCGGCGCGTTTATCGAAGACCGAAGCGCCCAACATGAAGTGACTGAGCTGTTGAAAGAGTTGCTCCAAGCGCATAAACACCCGAATTCGTTCATTGAGAGGGAATTCGTAGATAGTTTGTGTATTCAAGCCGATTGTGTCCTGACGGTGGCTAATAAAGTGTAGGAATTGTGCAGTCTTTTAACCTGTTCTGCAAGTTGCTCCGGGCCGGCGATATTCTCGATGACATCGTCCGCTTTGCTTAAGCGGTCTTGCCGCCTCATTTGGCTGTCGATGATGGCTTGCACTTGCTGGCGAGTAAGTTTATCGCGCGCGGTAACCCGCGCTATTTGCACATCCACCGGGCAATCGATTACTAACACTCGATCCACGGCATAGGGATTTTTCGACTCCAGCAGCAGCGGCACGGCAATTATGCAATAGTCGGACGCTAGAGTATTTACCTCCGCCGCGATTTGCGCGTAGACCAAGGGATGCATGATGCCATCCAATTCACGCTTTTTGTCCCTATCAGTGAATACCGCATCGCGCAGTCTGGCGCGATTCAGGCTACCGTCCTGGTTAAGCATCTGTTGCCCAAAAGATCTAGCGATCATCGACAGAGCAGGCTGCCCCGGCTCGACCAACTGTCGGGCAATCAGATCTGCGTCGACAATGGGAACGCCAAATTCGGCAAACAACCGGCAAACCGTGGATTTACCGCTGCCTATGCCGCCCGTCAGACCAATCTTCAGCATCGCCTACAAACCGGCACTATGCAGATATAAGGCATTCAGCTCCGGCCCGAACAACATCGCCAGCCAGCCAGCCATAGCCAGATAAGGCCCGAAGGGTATCGGTTTGCCGGCATCGCGTTTGCCGAACACGATCATCGCGATACCGATGACCGCGCCCACCAAAGATGACAGGAGAATAATCAGCGGCAGATATTGCCAGCCCAGCCAGGCACCGAACAGCGCCAGCAGTTTGAAATCGCCGTAGCCCATCCCTTCCTTGCCGGTCAGCAATTTAAAAAGTTGATAAACGCTCCACAGGCTCAAATAGCCAGCCACCGCGCCGATGATCGCGTCGTGGCTATTCGTGTATATATCAAACAGGCTTAACAACAGGCCCAGCCACAGCATCGGCAGCGTGATCGAGTCCGGTAATAATTGCTGATCGATGTCGATAAAACTCAATGCGATCAAACACCAAGTCAGAGGTAATGCAAACGCTAAAGCCCAACCGAAACCGAAATGCCAAGCCACCACGGCCGAACATAAACCGGTAAACGCTTCGATAAGCGGGTAACGGATGGCGATTTTCACCCCGCAATGTGCGCATTTGCCGCCCAACAACAGGTAACTGATGACCGGAATGTTTTGATAGGCTTTGATTTCGGTTTTGCACGACGGGCAATGCGAGGCCGGCAACATCAGGTTGAACACTTCGCTTGCTTCATCCTGTGGGAGCTGCAAATATTCCCGGCATTCGCGCCGCCAACCCGTCTGCATCATCACCGGCAAACGGTAGATAACCACGTTTAGGAAGCTGCCGACCAGAAGGCCCAGCACGCAAACGACGCTGATCAGAAACAGCGGATATTGTTGTAGAGTGGCAAAAACCATGAGGAAGAGAGAATATCCGTAATTCGGCCCCGGCGCTCGGCCCAACGATGGCAAGCAGCCGAGGAATAAGAAAAACTAAATAGCCGCGCCCAACTTGAAGATAGGCAGATACATCGCGACGATCAAGCCGCCGACCAGGATACCCAGGATCACCATGATGATAGGCTCCATCAAACTGCTCAAGTTATCGACCAGGTTATCGACCTCTTCTTCGTAAAAGTCCGCGACTTTGTCCAGCATCGCATCAATGGAACCGGATTCCTCGCCGATCGCCACCATTTGCACCACCATATTCGGAAACATGCCGGTGGTCTCCAAAGCAAACTTCAATTGCTGGCCGGTGGAAACGTCGTCGCGCACAGCCATCACCGCTTCGTAAAATAAAATATTGCCGCAAGCCCCTGCCACCGAAACCAGTGCTTCAACCAAGGGTACGCCAGCCGCAGACATGGTGGACAGTGTTCTGGCAAAACGAGCGATGGCCGACTTTTCCAGAATCATCCCGACAACCGGGATTTTCAGCAAAGTCTTGTCGAGAAAATGGTTAAACGCCTTCGAGCGTTTTTTAAAATAATTAAACACGTAAGCGGTAATGGCGATCACTCCAATCACCGCCCACCACCATTCCTGCACCCAGGCCGACAGCTCAATAACAAATTGGGTGAATGCCGGAAGGTCGGCACCGAAACCTTTAAACAAATCCTCGAACACCGGCACCACGAAAATCAGCAAAATCGCGGTGACGATAAACGCGACGACCAACACTGCAATCGGGTAGGTCAATGCTTTTTTAACCTTCTTTTTGATCGATTCGGTTTTTTCTTTGTAGGTGGCAATCTTGTCGAGCAAAGTTTCCAATACCCCGGCATGTTCGCCGGCTTCGACCAAATTGCAGAACAGCGCATCAAAATACAGTGGCTTACGGTTTAAGGCCTGGGCCAGGGTATCGCCACCTTCCACATCGGCTTTTATCGATAACAGCAACTCCGACATACTGGCGTTGTCGTGTCCCTTGCCGATAATATCGAACGATTGCACCAAAGGCACACCAGCGGCCAGCATAGTCGCCAACTGCCTGGCGAACACCGCGATGTCGCCGGGCGTGATTTTCTGCACTCTGGCACCGAACAAGGGCTTGGACTTGGCTTTGATACCGATGACCCGAATGCCCATCCGCCTTAATTCGGTGCGCGCAATGACCTCGCTCTTGGCGCTGATGGTACCTTTGGTTTTCTTGTTTTGCCTATCGAAACCGTCCCAATTGAACTCGATTTGTTCGTCTTGCTTTGCCATGATTATTCCTTGGTGACCCGGTCAATTTCTTGCAGCGAGGTGACGCCTTGCTTAATTTTTAACAGCCCCGACATTCTTAAATCGTTGATCCCTTCACTTTTCGACAATTCCGCCATTTGCATGGAATTACCGCCGTTCAAAATCAGCGCACGCATTTTTTCGGTGATAGGCATTACCTGGTAGATCCCTACCCTGCCCTTGTAACCGTTATTGCAATGTTCACAACCCACTGGACCGTAGACTTTAAACGTACCGATTTCCTCCTGCTTAAACCCGGCCGACAGCAAGGTGCTTTCCGGATAATCAACTTCTTGCTTGCAATGCTCGCATAAGCGCCGCGCCAGCCGTTGTGCCATGATCAAAATCACCGCCGAAACAATATTGAACGGTTCTATGCCCATTTGCACCAACCGGTTGATGGTTTGCGGCGCATCATTGGTATGCAAGGTAGACAACACCATGTGACCGGTTTGCGCCGCCTTGACCGCGATACTGGCGGTTTCCAGGTCGCGAATCTCGCCAACCATGATGATGTCCGGGTCTTGCCGCAAAAACGCCCGTAGCGCTTCGGCAAAGGTCAGGCCGGCCTTGGGATTGACATTGACTTGGTTGATGCCTTCCACGGTGATCTCGACCGGATCTTCGGCGGTGGAAATATTGGTTTCGATGCTGTTCAGAATATTCAGCCCGGTATACAACGACACGGTTTTACCGCTACCGGTCGGCCCGGTGACCAGCACCATACCGTAAGGCTTGTGGATCGCCTCCAGAAAATTTTTCTGCTGGTCCGGTTCGAAACCGAGTTTTTCGATACCAATTTGCGCACTGGTCGGATCGAGAATCCGCATTACCACTTTTTCACCGAACAACGTCGGGCAGGTGTTTACCCGAAAATCGATGGCCCGGTTCTTGGAAATCTGCATTTTGATCCGGCCGTCCTGCGGTACCCGCCGTTCGGCAATGTCCATTTTCGACATGACTTTCAGCCGGGAAATAATCCGGTTGGCAATGCCCACCGGCGGACTGGCCACCTCCGATAAAATACCGTCGGCCCGAAAACGGATACGGAATTTCTTCTCGAAAGGCTCCAGGTGTATGTCCGACACCCCGCGTTTGATCGAGTCCAGCAGGATTTTATTTACAAAACGGACGATAGGCGCGTCATCAATATCCGAGCCTATTGCTTCGTCGGCCGGTTTGCTGTCGTCGCCTGCGGAAATATCGATATTGTCCAGATCGTCGTCCAACAGATCCTTCATCGACGTATCGGCAGCCTCCAGCGCCGTGTCTATCATGCGGATCAGCTTGTCTTCTTCAACCAGAATATTTTCGGTGTTGTGCCGGGTATGAAACTTGATCTCGTCCAGCGCCTGAAAATTGGTCGGATCTGCGGTGGCGACAAACAAGCGGTTGCCGCGCTTGAATAAAGGTAAGGCATGATGCTGGCGAATCAATTTCTCGCTGACTAGTTTGATCGGCAAGAATGAAGGATCTATGGCATCCAGATCGAAAAACGGCACACCAAACTCCGCCGAAGCCAGCGTAGCCACGGTTTTGCTGTCCGCATACTTATGTTCCACCAAATAGCTGATAAACGCTTGTTTACGCTTCTGCGCCTCCTGCAAACAGGTCGCCGCCGATTCCTCGGTCAACAAACCTTTTTGAATCAGGCATTTGACCAAGCCGCTGAAATGGATGTTAGTGGGTGCTGTCGCCATGAAAAAAAGTCTGGATTGGTTTTACTGCAACTAAGTGCTGCAACTATAGATGAAGTAAGGATTTTATCCAAACTCATCAAGCCATGCCCAAGACTTTAACATGGTTATATTGGCATGCCGCCAAGCGCTGTTTTTAAGCTGGCGATCATTTGGAACGGCCGGCGGTGCCAAGAACAGCACCGCCGACGAAGGGGACAAGAATCAGATTTCGTGATAAATCGCAGCACCTTCTTCCAGGAACTGCTTGGACTTTTCTTCCATACCAATTTTCAAGGCCTCGGCTTCTTCCAGACCTTTTTGCTCGGCGTAATTGCGCACGTCCTGGGTGATTTTCATCGAGCAGAAATGCGGACCACACATCGAGCAAAAATGCGCGACTTTTGCAGAATCCTTCGGCAAAGTTTCATCATGGAAAGAGCGGGCTTTTTCGGGATCGAGCGCCAAGTTGAACTGGTCTTCCCAGCGGAATTCGAAGCGCGCCTTGGACATGGCGTTATCGCGGATCTGCGCGCCGGGGTGGCCTTTGGCCAGATCGGCGGCATGCGCGGCGATTTTGTAGGTCACAATACCTTCGCGCACATCCTGCTTATTGGGCAGACCCAAGTGTTCTTTCTGAGTCACGTAGCACAGCATCGCACAGCCATACCAGCCAATGTTGGCAGCACCAATCGCCGAAGTAATATGGTCGTAACCGGGGGCTATATCGGTGGTCAATGGGCCCAAGGTGTAGAACGGCGCTTCGTAGCAATCTTCCAATTGCTTGTCCATGTTGACCTTGATCATTTGCAACGGCACGTGACCGGGGCCTTCGATCATGGTTTGTACGTCGTGTTTCCAGGCGATTTGAGTCAATTCTCCCAGGGTTTCCAGTTCGCCGAACTGCGCTTCGTCGTTGGCGTCGTAAATCGAGCCGGGACGCAAACCATCGCCCAAGGAGAACGACACATCGTAAGCCTTCATGATTTCGCAGATTTCCTCAAAGTTGGTGTAAAGGAAACTTTCGGTATGGTGAGCTAGACACCATTTGGCCATGATGGAGCCGCCACGCGAAACAATGCCGGTGAGACGCTTGGCGGTCAACGGCACATGATGCAGACGCACGCCGGCGTGGATGGTGAAGTAATCCACGCCCTGCTCGGCTTGTTCAATCAGCGTATCGCGGAAGATGTCCCAAGTCAGTTCCTCGGCTTTACCATCGACTTTTTCCAGGGCTTGGTAAATCGGCACCGTGCCGATAGGTACCGGCGAATTGCGCAGTATCCATTCGCGGGTTTCGTGGATGTTTTTGCCGGTGGATAAATCCATGATGGTATCAGCGCCCCAGCGGATGCCCCACAGCATTTTCTCGACCTCTTCTTCGATAGAAGACGTCACGGCAGAGTTACCTAGGTTACCGTTAATCTTGACCAGAAAGTTGCGGCCGATAATCATTGGCTCCAATTCGGGATGGTTGATGTTGGCGGGGATGATAGCGCGACCACGGGCAACTTCGGAGCGAACAAATTCCGGTGTGATGAAGGACTGGATATTAGCGCCGTAGGAAAAACCGGGGTGCTGACCTTGGTAACGGTCGCGCATTGCTTCAAGATTTTGGTTTTCGCGGATGGCGATGTATTCCATCTCAGGAGTAATGATGCCTTTACGGGCATAGTGCATTTGCGAGACATTGTGGCCGGATTTGGCACGACGTGGATTACGGGTCAATTCGAAACGTAAGTGCGCGGTTTTCGGGTCGTGTAAGCGCTCGTGACCATACTTTGAGGTCGGACCGCTCAATAATTCTGTGTCGCCGCGCTCCGCAATCCAGTTACCACGAATCGAACCCAAGCCTTTATGTAAATTCACATCCACATTCGGATCAGTGTAAACCCCGGAGGTGTCGTAAACATAAATCGGTGGATTTTTTTCCGCACCGAAGTGCGCCGGAGTATCCGACATACTGATTTTACGCATCGGCACTTGAATATCCGCGCGGCTGCCCTGGATATAAATTTTCTCGGAAGCGGGGTAGGAATCAATTCTTACACTACTACCGGTATCGGTAGTAATTTCATTGCGGACAGCGCTCATGCTTATCTCCAAACTATCAATAAATCGCAAGCGCAGGGAAGATAGGGCTTTCCTACGCCGGTGTTAACCGGTTCAGGTTCGAAGGGTTTTTCTCAGCTTTCCGGGCTTGCATACAGCGGAAAGCACCCCTAGCCTTTCAGGTGACTTGCTAAGTTAAATGATAATCGAGCCAATTGCAAGCGCAGCGCCAAGCTCCCAAGGCGCAAAAAGCTTATAAAACAATGGGTTTTAAAGCCCATCAATCCCTCCCGGCGCTCTTGCTATCATAAGCATTCACAGCCAAACCAGAGCATATGCCGCCAAAGCAATCAACGCACTAAAAAACAGGAGAAAACATGGCATCCCAAAAAAAGCAAAGCAAACGCCTGCTGAACGACATAGAGGACTCAGTAAATCAGTTAGTATTTTTGACCAGCGATTTGAGTTTGCTTGCAGACACAAACAGACTGGCGCTAAACCTAAAAACAAACATCGAGACATTAAACCGCCAATTAGCCGGCTTAAAAAAAGCAGAATTCAACGCCACCCTGGCAGAATCGGAGATACTGGAGATATTGGACGAGCTAATCGATAGCGATCCGATCAGCACACTGGAACAACGACTGTTTGTAGCTCATGCTGATCAAGAATCGGGCGAAGTAGGCGAGTTTTTCCAACAGTTGCTCGATAAAATCGAAAAACTGTATTCGCCGCTACTATCGTCCATCCAGCAACTAACTGCGATGCCGGATAAGCTGTAAACGCTCAGTGACTGCGCTGCACCGAGAAGCGCGCTAACTCTTCAAGAGCCTGTTTGTAATCGGAATCAGGCAGGCATTGTAGTGCAGCAATCGCCTTCGCAGCGGCCCTGTCCGCACATTGCTCTGTGTATTCTATGGCGTTGGTGGCCTTAACTACTTCATAGACATCGTTAAACGCCTCACGCGAACCTTGCCGGATCGCATCGACCACAATTTTAGCCTGCTGCTCGTTCCCATGCTGAATGGCATAGATCAACGGCAAGGTGGGCTTACCTTCAGCCAGATCGTCACCCAAGTTTTTACCCAGTTCTTCGCTATTGGCTTTGTAATCCAACGCATCGTCTATCAACTGAAACGCCACGCCCAATTGCTGACCATAAACCGCCAACGCTTCTTCCGTAGCCGAGTCTGTCGCTGACACGACTGCCGCCAAGCGCGTGGCCGTACTGAACAAAATGGCGGTTTTACGGGCAATGACTTCTAAATATCGAGCCTCACTGGTCTCCGGGTTATTGCAATTCAACAATTGCAACACCTCACCCTCCGCAATCGCGGTGGTAGTTTTGGACATAATGGCCATCACCCGCATGTTATCGGTGCGGACCATCATTTCGAAGGCACTGGAGTACAAGTAATCACCTACGAGCACGCTAGCCGCGTTGCCCCACACCGCATTCGCCGACTCCTTGCCGCGCCGCAGAGCCGATTCGTCGACAACATCGTCGTGCAACAACGTCGCGGTATGGATGAATTCGATCACTGCTGCCAAAATCAGATGATGGTCATCAACCTTGCCCAAGGCTTTTGCCGCCAACAGCAACAGCATCGGTCGTAATCTTTTTCCGCCATTACCGATTATGTAATGCCCAATTTGATTGATCAGCACAACATCGGAACTCAGTTCCTCTAAAATCAACCGGTCGACGGCTTGAGTCTCCGCACTGGTTAAATTTTTGATGGAATCGAAGTCTATAGTGACTGACGCTGGCGTTGAAACTTTAGCTATCATGTGATGTTGTGAACTTGTCGCTCGTTAGCGTATAACGTGAATAACCGGTCATGCTATGAAGAATACTGATTAGTGTCAATAGTACTCCCCGCATAGACCTGTTAGACAGCAGGCTTCCCCTGGAATTTTAGATTGACTGTGACTTAAATAAAAAATATAATCCTCTGTTCACTATTAACAGATTATGCTTGATGGAGCTTACGCTGATGTATGCGGTAATTCAAACAGGTGGTAAACAGTATCGGGTCGCAGAGGGTACTACCTTAAAAATAGAAAAACTTGAGTTGGGCGCAGGCGACAGCGTAGAGTTCGACAAAGTACTGATGGTCCAATCCGGCGACTCCGTAAAAGTAGGTCAGCCATTTGTCGAAGGCGGCAAAGTGACTGCGACCGTGGTTTCCCAGGGCAGACACAAAAAAGTCAGAATCATTAAATTCAGAAGACGTAAGCACCACATGAAACAAATGGGGCATCGTCAATACTACACAGAAATCCAGATTACTGGCATTTCTGCTTAATATAACGAGGATAAGAAATGGCTCATAAGAAGGCAGGCGGTAGTACTCGTAACGGCCGCGACTCTCAGGCTCAGCGCCTCGGTGTCAAACGTTTCGGCGGTCAAGTGGTTAAAGCCGGCAACATTCTGGTTCGTCAACGCGGCACCCAGTTCCACCCTGGCACCAACGTAGGCATCGGCAAAGACCACACCTTGTTTGCAACAATCGATGGCAAAGTGGTTTTTGAAGAAAAAGGCCCTAAAAACCGCAAATACGTCAGCATTGCAGCAGCGTAAATTTCTTTGGCTGTGCTGATTGGCACAACTAAAAATAAAAGCCTCGTTTTCAGCGGGGCTTTTTTGTTTATACCGGTAGATTATGAGATTTGTTGACGAAGCGGAAATCCGCGTAGAAGCAGGCGACGGCGGCAATGGCAAAGCCTCATTTCGCCGTGAAAAGTATATTCCCCTGGGCGGCCCGGACGGCGGCGACGGCGGCGACGGCGGCAGTGTTTATCTGGTAGCCACCGAAAACGTCAACACCCTGGTGGATTTTCGCTACCACTCAATACACCGAGCCCAACGCGGACAAAACGGCGGCAGCCGCGATTGCACCGGCAAGAAAGGCGACGACTGCTTCGTCCCGGTCCCACCCGGCACCATCGTTTACGAAGCCGACACTGGCGAAAAAATCGGCGATCTAACCAAACCCGGTCAGCAACTATTAGTCGCCAAAGGCGGATTCCACGGCCTCGGCAACACGCGCTTCAAAAGCAGCGTCAATCGCGCGCCCCAACAAACCAGCAAAGGCTCTGCAGGCGAGCACCGGATGTTGCGCCTGGAATTAATGGTCATCGCCGATGTTGGCTTGCTCGGCATGCCCAATGCCGGCAAATCCAGCCTGATTCGCACCGTCTCTTCCGCACGCCCCAAAGTCGCGGACTACCCATTCACAACCTTACACCCCAACCTGGGCGTCGTGCGTGTCGATGATTTACGCAGCTTCGTCATTGCCGATATCCCCGGCGTCATCGAAGGCGCTGCAGAAGGTGCAGGCCTTGGCTTGCAGTTTTTAAAACATCTATCCAGAACCGGCTTGTTGTTGCACATCGTCGACATCGCCCCCTACGAAAGCGACGAAACACCCGTCAGCGCTGCGCGTAAAATCATCCACGAAGTGGAAAAATGGAGCGAAGATCTATCCAGTAAGCCACGCTGGCTGGTATTAAATAAGATCGACAATGTACCTGACGACGAAGTCGAGCAACATTGCCAAGCCATCGTCGAAGAACTCGATTGGACCGGCCCGGTATTCCTGATTTCCGCTTTAAAAAATCAAGGCACTCAGGCACTGATGTACGCCATCATGGACTTTCTCGACCAACAAAAGGCCGAGCAGAATCAGCAAGCACAGGAGCCGCGCCATGAGCCGTTCTGAGTTTTCGCAAGCTCAGCGCGTTGTCGTCAAAATCGGCAGCTCGCTGCTAACCGACGGCGGGCGCGGCCTCAATAAACAGGCCATCGCCGGCTGGGTCGCGCAAATGGCCGCCCTCAAACGCCAAGGCGTCGACGTGGTACTGGTATCGTCCGGCTCCGTCGCAGAAGGCATGTCCCGCTTAAAGCTAAAAGCCCGCCCGAAAACTTTACATGAACTGCAAGCCGCCGCCTCAGTAGGGCAAATGGGCTTGGTCAGACGCTTTGAAGACGAATTTCAAGTGCACGGCCTGCTAGCCGCGCAAGTACTGTTGACCCATGACGATCTCTCCGACCGCCAGCGTTACCTGAACGCCCGCAGTACTTTACTCACGCTGCTCGATTTCGGTGTCGTACCGGTCATCAATGAGAACGATGCCGTCGCTACCGAAGAAATCCGCTTCGGCGACAACGATACCTTGGGCGCGTTGGTTGCCAATTTGGTAGAAGCCGATTTGTTGATCATTCTTACCGATCAAACCGGTTTATTCGACGCCAATCCCAGCCTAAACCCTAATGCCAAGTTGATATCCGAGATTCGCGTCAACGAACCGTTACTTGATGAAGTGGCAGGTGGCAGCATCAGCGGCCTTGGACGTGGCGGCATGTACACCAAAGTCCGCGCCGCCAGGCTGGCTGCGCGCTCCGGTGCAGCAACAGTGATTGTATCCGGCAAAATTGACAACGTCATCCACGCGGTATTCGACGGCAATGACTTAGGCACTTATTTAATACCGAATATTGCCCCGCTAGTGGCTCGCAAACAATGGCTGGCCGGGCAATTGCAACTAAGAGGCAGTGTGGTACTGGACGATGGCGCGGTAAAAATCCTGAAAGATGCCGGCAAAAGCCTGCTCGCAGTCGGCGTTAAAAGCGTACAAGGTTCGTTTAAACGTGGAGACCTAGTCTCTTGCCTGGATTTGCAAGGCAATGAAATCGCCCGCGGCTTAATCAATTACGGCGCGGACGACGCCAATAAAATCGCCGGCAAACCCAGCAGCGAATTCGAAACTTTGCTGGGCTACGCCGACGAAGACGAACTTATCCATCGCGATAATTTAGTATTGGTCTGAGACCAGACGACTTCGCGACTAGCCAAGTCGTCTGCCATCAAGCTCAGGTATTCTGGATAACAATACTTGTAGCCTTTATTATCAAGGCCTGTAGGACTTAAAGCCAAAAACAGGGGACAAAACAGGGGGCATTAGTTCGGAATTTCTTCTCTTTACCCTTTTTCCGGTTAAACCTGCGCTATCTGAACAACTGCAAGTAATCATCAAACAGATACATTTTGCCGCGTTTGCCGCCGGTGATTTCTTTCAAAATGCCAAACTGCTCCAAATCAGCAATCAGTTTGTATGCTGACGCAGCGGATATTTCTGCCACATCACCTACCTTGGAAGCATCAATCATCGGACGCTGGTACAAATAATTAATGATTTTTTGTGCATTGGCAGCCCTGCTGCCCAAGGTCTGTACTTGGCTATCTACAATCTTTTGTAGCTTCAGAATATTGTCAAAAGTGGTAATGCTGTTTTGCGCAGTTTCGATAACACCAACCAGAAAAAATTTGAACCATTGCAGCAAGTCGTTTTTTTCTCTTACCCGCATTAGATTGTCGTAATAAAGCGAGCGATTGCGTTCGAAAAAATCCGACAGATACAACACCGGCTTCTTCAATATCCCCTTGCTCACAAGATACAGTGTAATCAACAACCTTCCTACGCGGCCATTGCCGTCCAAAAAAGGGTGAATGGTTTCGAACTGGTAATGCACCAAGGCAATTTTAAGCAATTCGGGAAAATACTGAACATCGTTATGCACAAACAGCTCAATATCGCCGATTAACTCACTGATAGACGTATGTACTGGCGGCACGAACACTGCGTCATTAAGCGTTGCCCCACCTATCCAATTCTGGCTGAGCCGAAACTCGCCCGGTTGCTTATGCTTGCCGCGCACGCTCTGCATTAGGGTTTTATGAGTCTCACGGATTAAGCGAGCTGAAAAAGGTAGCGTCTGCAAATTCGCAATCGCCTCATTCATCGCTGCCACATAATTTTGCACTTCTTCCCAGTCATCCCGTTTATCCAATGCAACATCTTCCTGTTCGAGCAACGCTTCCTCCATATTGGTCTGCGTGCCTTCGATCTTGCTGGATTGAGTGGATTCCTTCAATACGTGCATGCGAATGAATAAATCAATATTAGGGATGTAGTCAGAATACATATCCAACCGGCCTAATTCCCGATCCGCCTGCCCCAGTAGTTGAATCAACTCCATGTTATCCAGTACCCAAGCACGATTGATGGTGCTCGGCTGGAAACTTTTATAATGTGTTTGCTGGACGATTTGACCCGCTTTAAAATTTTTCATCGCCTTGGCTTTTCCCTGAAACTAAAACAACCTCACTTGATATTTTAGATTTTACGCAAAAACTAAAATAGCACAACACACTATTTCAGTTCGCAGAGCTCTCATATCGCACTAAAGATGTTTTTTGCTGAATAGCTTCAGGCACAAAAAAGCCGGCACTTGGCCGGCTCTGGCTTTTGGTTAGATTGGTTTTGATTTCTTCTTTTTAGGCTTGGCTTCCCGTTCCGCTAAGATTTTCTCTACCTCAGCTTTAGCGGCTAAATATAATTCCTGATCAATATCGGAGGGAGGATTTACCGCCGGTTTCGGCTTATCACTTTTACGAGGTGCCTCGTAATAACTATTAATCACTTCCCTGATGTCTTTGATTTCATTGATTGCCGCTTCTAAGGTGTAATAGATAATTTCATCGTTCCACTTACCAGCGCCATCCAGAAACTGACCTGCAACATGGGGCAAGATTGATTCAGCGCGTCTACACATTGGGGTAATGCAGTCATGTAACGAAGTAGGCGATGCATCGGCTGCGGAAAATTTCAAACTAGTTGTCGCCTCAATGTAAAAAGTCATGCGGCGATAGAAGTGGCCCCATCTGTTTGAACAGCAAATCCGGAATTTAAAGTGAAATCCCTGCCGTGGTTTAGGCGACCAACTTGAGGGTTGGCAACCCATCGTTATCAGGCTGGTGAAAAACTCGGAAACCTAAGCAATCCAAGACAACTAACCGGCGCCAATGGGTAAAATAGGCTATTTAAATTGGAACCCCCCATGCGTGGACACGATGCCATCCAAAACAGTTGGTTCAGTTATGTCAGTCTGGAAGACCGGATTCCCAAACAGCATCCGTTGCGTCGTTTACGGCTGTTGGTCGATGGCGTACTGGCCTCGATGGATGCCGTCTTTGCCGCGCGTTACTCGCACACTGGCCGTCCCTCGATTGCCCCTGAAAAACTGCTGCGCGCCTTGCTGTTACAAGTCCTGTATACGGTCCGTAGCGAGCGTCAGTTGATGGAACAACTGGACTACAACCTGTTGTTTCGCTGGTTTGTCGGTCTGGGCATCGACGACGCCGTGTGGGAACGCACAGTGTTCAGTGCCAACCGCGAACGCCTGCTGTCCGAAGCCCTGAGTCGCGAATTTTTTGAGCGGGTACTGGCCATAGCCGAATGGCAAAATCTGGTGTCCGACGAACACTTCAGCGTCGACGGTAGCCTCATTGAAGCCTGGGCCTCGCATAAAAGCTTCGTTAAAAAAGACGGCAGCGGCCCGGACAAACCCGCCGGCCGCAATCCCGAGGTCGACTTCAGCGGCGAAAAGCGCAGCAACGCCACCCACCACAGTACGACCGATCCCGAAGCCCGGCTTTACAAGAAAGGCGAATACACCGAGGCCAAACTGCGTTACATCACCCATGCCTTGTCCGAGAATCGCAACGGCCTGATTGTCGATGTCGAAACCACTCAAGCCACCGGCACCGCCGAAATCGAAGCCGCGCAAAACATGATCAAACGCCGCGTGCCCAAAGGCGGCAGCGTCGGTGCCGACAAAGGCTACGACCAAGCGGCGTTCGTCAACGGACTCGAGTCCCGTGACATCAAAGCCCATGTGGCCCGCAAAAAGACCGGCAGTGTCGTCGATGGCCGGACCGCTCGCGGCAAAGGTTACGCCCAAAGTCTCAAGCGCCGCAAAATCGTCGAAGAAGCCTTTGGCTGGGTCAAAACGGTCGGCGGCCTGCGCAAAACCCGTCACATCGGCTTAGCCAAAGTCGCGGGTCAGGCCTTGTTTTGCTTTGCCGCCTACAACCTGACGCGCATGCTCAACCTATTGGTGTTCACGCCGAAACCGGCGTGGAGTGCGCCCACCTAGGGCGAAGTTCGCCTGAAAACCGTCCACAGACGGCTTCAGGCGAATAAAAAGCCCTTGAAACCGGGGCAAAACGCTTGAAACTCGATGTCATGACCGATTTCAACTCGAAAAAATCACTTACATCGTGGGTAAGGGGAAATATCGGCGGGTTTTTCACCAGCCTGTTATACGCCTGATGCGGCGTTTTTCGTTTCAATCGGGAATGCGGTCGTTCGTGGTTGTACCACTCGAAATACTCCAGGATTGAAGCGCGGGCTTGGCCGACGGAATCGTAGGCATGCAGGTAAACCCACTCGTATTTGACCGATCGCCATAGCCGTTCGACGAAGACATTATCCCGCCAGGCGCCGCGACCGTCCATACTCAGCTGGCAGCCCTGGCCTTTCACCGCATCAACAAACGCCTTGGCGGTAAACTGGCTGCCTTGGTCGGTGTTGACGATATCCGGTCTGCCGTAGCGTTTGAAAGCCTGTTCCAACACGTCCACCGCATGACAGGCTTCCAGGGTAATCGCGACCTTGGCGGCCAGGACTTTGCGAGTGGCCCAGTCGACGACCGCCGTCAAATAAGCGAAGCCTTTGTCCAGCGGGATGTAGGTCGTATCCAGCGCCCAGACCTGATTGGCACGGTTGATGGTCATGCCGCGCAGCAAGTAAGGATAGATTTCATGTCCCGGCGTCTTCTTGCTGGTATTGGGCTTGCAGTACACCGCCTCAATGCTCATTTTCATCATCAAGGTTTTCACCCGTTTGCGGCCAATGGGGATGCCTTGCAGATTGAGCTGATCCCGTAACTGGCGAGCGCCCATGAACGGGTGTTTCAGGTGCAGTTCGTCGAGTCTGCGCATGATGTCCAACTCGGGCTCCGAAACCGGCTTGGGCAGGTAGTACACACTGCCGCGACTGATGCCCAGTAGCTTGGCCTGCCGACCAAGCGGCAACTTGGATTGACGGTCGATCATCGCTTTGCGCTCAGCAATCCCGCCTTGGTGAGCGCGCTCCCTAAAAAATCATTCTCCAATGTCAGTTGGCCGATTTTCGCATGCAGGGCTTGCAAATCGACGGTGGGCGATTCGGACTCCGCGGGTTTCCCAAACACTTCGGCAGCCCGCTCGCTCAGCTGCTTCTTCCAATCGACAATCTGATTTTGATGGACCTCGAACTCCTGGGTCAATTGGGCCAGGGTTTTATCGCCAGCCAGTGCTGCCAGCGCAACTTTGGCTTTGAAGGCCGGTGAATGTTTTCTTCTCGGTTTTTTGGACATCTTCTGCTCCATTGCTTTGTCCTTGCGGACGTTCAAAAGTAGCAGGGTTTTTCACTTAACCAAGTGTTCAATTTTTCGGCACCATCTCTATCACTGAAACACCATCAAGTATTCTGGATAACAATATTCGGAAACCGGCCGCTGTAATCCCGCGCGCGCATCGCCAACTTGGCGGCCATTTTGCGGGCAATCGCTTTGTAGATTTGCGCCGGCCGACCATCCGGATCGGCCACCACTGTAGGCCTGCCGCTATCGGCATACTCGCGGATGTGAATATCCAGCGGTAAAGAGCCCAACAAATCCAGCTTATTCTTGATTGCCATCGCTACGCCGCCGCCTTGGCCGAAAATCGCTTCTTCATGCCCGCAATTGCTGCAAATATGCACACTCATATTTTCCACTAACCCCAATATAGGCACGTTGACTTTTTCGAACATCCCCAAGCCGCGTTGCGCATCAATCAGGGCAATATCCTGTGGCGTCGTGACGATCACCGCACCACTCACTGGTATTTGTTGAGCCAATGTCAGCTGAATGTCGCCGGTACCGGGCGGCAGATCGATGATCAGATAATCCACATCCTGCCACTGGGTTTGATTCAGTAATTGTTGCAAAGCACCGGTAACCATGGGTCCACGCCAGATCATCGGCTGATCCGGATCGATCAGATAACCGATCGAAATGGTCTGCACGCCGAACGAGATTTTCGGCAACATACTTTTGCCATCAGGACTGTCGGGCTTACCGGACAAGCCCAGCATGGTCGGAATGCTGGGGCCGTAAATATCGGCATCCAGAATACCGACATTAGCGCCTTCGGCCGCCAAGGCCAGAGCAAGATTCACCGAAGTGGTGGACTTGCCGACCCCGCCCTTGCCGGAGGCCACTGCGATGATGTTTTTCACATTCGGCAAGGGCTTCAGCGCCTTTTGCACCGAATGCGAAACGATATTGAAACTGACCGACACATCCAGTTTGCCGACGTCCGGCAAAGTTTGCAGACGCTGTGTTACCGCCCCCTTCAGTGCTTCAAGATAACTTTTAGCGGGGTAACCCAACTCGATAACCACGCTGACATCACTGCCGTCCACACTGATTTTCTTAACGGATTTTGCCGAAACCAAGTCGGTTTCCACATTCGGATCGATAAAGTGTTTAAGTAAATTTTCGACAGCCGTTTTGTCAATGCTCGCCATGCGGAACTCCGAAGTAAGGGGAAATAATAACCAAGCAAAATAGTGTGAATATGATAACACCTTAAAAGGACGCCATTAAATCCGCCCCATTGTTAAAAAATAGTTTTCTCTTGCAGAATAATGCTTTATCGTAACGACTTAACAATTAGCCTTAATAGTTAATTCTTAATTAAGACTTAATGCCGCCTTCATCTGATTTTAATTTGGATCGCTTACCTTCAACCATCCGCTCCATCACTATCTGCGCCTATCATAAACATGTCAGCAGTCATTCAAAACCGTACTGTTTCACCGATACCGCTAGTCTTCGTTGTGGCAGTAGTCAGCGCCCTGCTTAGCGGCTGTCAAAGCATACCGTTGTTTTCCGACAACCAGCCGGAACACATCGTCTGGAACTCCAAACCGGACAGTATTGCCAGTCATGAGTTTAACCTGAACAGCGGCCAAGGCATGGTCGGTACGCTAGCCAGTATCAGCAGCCGCGAAAACGATACGCTGTCCGACATCGGCCGCCATTACGGTTTGGGTTACAACGACATTACCATCGCCAATGCCCATCTCGATCCATGGACCTTGCCCGCCGAGCAAACCGTGTTGCTGCCTTTGCGTTTCGTGCTCCCCGACGCCCCACGCAAAGGTATCGTGTTGAATCTGGCCAATATGCGCATGTTCTATTACCCCAAAAATCAAGCCAATACCGTGCTGACGTATCCGGTGGGCATCGGCCGCCAAGGCTGGAACACGCCGTTAGGACAAACCCAAATTGTCGCAAAAAAGGCCAATCCGGACTGGACGGTACCGGAATCGATCCACCGCGAACATCAGGCATTGGGAGACCCACTACCAAAAGTGATACGTTCCGGCCCGGACAACCCTTTGGGCAGCTACGCCATGCCCTTGGGTTTCAGCGGCTATTTGATCCACGGCACCAACAAGCCTTACGGGATTGGTTTACAAGTCAGTCATGGTTGCGTACAGCTATACCCTGAAGATATAGAAGTCTTGTTCAACAAAGTAGAAGTCGGCACCCCGGTTCGCATCGTCCACCAGCCGTACATGGCAACCTGGCAAGATGACATGCTTTATCTGGAAGCTCATCGCCCCTTAGACAAATGGGAAAAACAGCAAAAACAGCTACAAAAAGATATTCGGAAAAAATTGCAACAGCTAGCCTCCGAAAAACAGGCAACGGTTGATTGGAGCAAAGTCGAGCGTATTTTACAACGCGCCGACGGCGTCCCCACCCCGGTCTTGCCGAACAGTGCCGACCTACCCGAACTCACAGCCGATGCGGTGCAACTTGCCCATCCTGAGCAATTCTTCGGTCAACCGGTCATCGACGAATTGAGCGACAGTGACTGGTCCATTCTGGCCGCCAGCTTCGAAAATGAGACCGACGCCCAAAAGCTGGCAGCCATGCTCAATCACCAAGGGCCGCCGATTCCCGCCCGTAAAATTGCCAAGGATGGTAGCTTTCAAGTGGTTGCCGGACCGTTTAAGAATAAGAAAGAAGCCAAAACCGTTGCACAACGCATCAAGCTGAATTTCGACATGGACGTTAAAGCTATCGATCCGAAGCAGGCTTCAAGAAACTGAGCGCAGCCAAGCCTTATTGCTGTTGCAACATGGACTGCCGCAACAGGGCAGATGCCTGTTCGGCCGGCACGGGTTTACTGAAAAAATACCCTTGTCCGTAATTGCACTGTTGTCCGCCCAAAAAATCCAACTGACTCTGATCTTCGACGCCTTCGGCCACCAGCTCCAGCTTCAACTGGCCCGCCATGGCCGAAATAGCCGACACAATCGCTCTATCGTTGGCGTCGGTGCAAATATCCTTCACGAACGATTTATCGATTTTTAAGGTATCAAGCGGAAAACGCTTCAAATAACTGAGCGAAGAATAACCGGTACCGAAATCATCCACCGAAATCCGCACTCCCAGCTGCTTGATCTGACTCAGCGTGTCCAGCGTCGTATCCAGCTTATGCATCAAGATGCTTTCGGTAATCTCCAACTCCAGCAACTCCGGCGAAAGCTCGGTTTCTTTAAGCACATCCAACACCACATCCAGCAACTGGCGCTGATCTTGGAAGCGGTGAAACTGCCGCCCGGACAAATTGACCGCAATTCGAGTCGGCATACCGGCCAACTGCCAGGCCCGTGCCTGTTTGCATGCAGTTCGCAATACCCAAGCCCCAATTGGCACGATCAGCCCGGTTTCTTCAGCCAAGCCGATAAATTGATCCGGCATGACGATACCCATGGCGTGATTGTGCCAACGTATTAACGCCTCCATACCGATGATGCAACCGCTATCGATTTTCACCTGCGGCTGATAGTGCAATACCAGTTCATCCAAATCCAAAGCCTGGCGCAAATGATGCTCCAGCTTCAGATAATGCTGAGCGGCGCTGTTCATTTCCGGGGTAAAAAACTGGTAATTATTTTTGCCCAGCTTTTTGGCGTGATACAAAGCAGAGTCGGCCTGCGCCAGCAATTCGTCGAACGAAAGCGAATTATCCGGATAAATACTGATACCAATACTGGCCCGTGAATAGATTTGATGCTGTTGAACCTGTAAAGGCTCGTTCAAGGCATGTAATATTTTGATGGCCACTTTGGCGGCATCCAGACTATCTGCAATATTGGGCAGCATAATAATAAACTCATCCCCGCCCATCCTGGAGGGCGTATCGCCTTCCCTCAAACAACCGGAAATTCGCTTGGCAACAGCTCTGAGTAATTCATCACCCACGGCATGCCCAAAGGTATCGTTGATCGCCTTGAAATTATCCAGATCGAGAAATAGAAACGCGATAATGCCTTGCCTGCGCTGCGCTTGCGTAATGAACTGCAAGGCTCTATCGGTTAACAAAGTCCGGTTCGGCAACTCGGTAAGCGCATCGAAATGGGCAATATAATCCAGGCGTTGCCGTGCGCGTTTCACTTCCTCAATTTCACGGGCATTATCGATTACCAGCGACAACGAATGCGCAAAACTCAACGCCAACTCTTCATCGTTCTTGGTAAACAGCTCACCACTGTATTTATCGCTGAGATAGATACGCCCATACACCCGGCCTTGATGAGAAATAGGCACCGCCAATAAGGATGTCATCTGCGGATGATGTGGTGGAAAGCCGGCGCTGCGCGGGTCCTTGCCCATATCCGCAAGCCTCAAGGAGACGTTTTCCTCAATGACTACCCCCAACAAGCCCCTCCCCTCAGGTAAATGACCTATTTGCTGAGCTTGCTCGTCGCTGATACCGGCATAAATAAACTCCGTCAACGCGCCGCCGTTGTCAACTATCCCAATAGCACCATAACGAGCATCCAACAAATTACAAAGCGCATCAATGCCGGCCTGCAATAACTCGGTTTCGATTGATGTATGGGCCAGCACCCCCAGCAAGCTGCGCGCAGCGTCGTTCAATGCGGCCAGACGCCCAACCCAAACCACCGTTTGCTCGTGGTTGGTTTCCGCCGCAATTTTAAGGCGCATAGTCTCTTTCAGCAGCAGTCGCTCACGGTTCAGCAGAACTTCCAAAATACTTTGCCGGGTAACCACGCCAACGAATTGACCTTTGTTGAGCACAGCCAAGGCTCCCAGCTGATTTTCATCCATCAGACATAGCGCTTTGCGGACGCCAAGCTTAGGAGCGACACTAAGCATAGGCCGATGCTCGACCAAATCTGCAAAAATCCAATTGGGATGTTTTGATATATCGTGATCGGTGGCCAAACCGCAAAACTCTTCCACCGGCGCTTCCCGAAAAACGGCAAAAACGATATTGCGCTCAACGCTGCAAGGCCGCTCCTCCTCCATAACCCGACGAACGTGCGGCCATAAACAATCGCCAACCGCCAGTTGTTTCATAACTTGGTATTTAGCTGAACGGAAATATCCATCTCCGCATGCAATATTTCATCGGCACTCATCAAGGGCTTTATCTGAGTCAACACGAAATCGATTAACGCAGCCTTGCTGATACGTTTTAGCAAGCTCTGTCTTACCAAAAGATCACTGATCACATCGTCATCAAACTCAATATGCTCAAACGGCGCTTTTACCAATAGTTCGATTGCCCGGCGCATGGCGATGCAGCCAATCGGAGACTCCTTGCCTAACACCAACATATCTTTTAACGGCGGAATAGCGTATTCGCCCAAGTTGGCAGAAATATGAATTTGATTTTGGCTGGCTTTGTACATGGTCTAATGGCCGAATTATCTGACAAATTGAAAGGTTAATTTAGCAGATTTTCAGTTTTGAGAATTATTTCAGTAGCAGCCAACGCTAGCTCAGAGACTTCACTTGCCGCTCGACCACGTGCTATGGAAATGAAGAAAGGAAGGACTTAAAAGTTACCGCTAAAATCATGCGCTTTAGCGACTATTCATCCGCAGCGACTAAAGAAAGTACTCGGAAAGAGGGAATTTGCATTGCGTTTGCCGGCTTGCCTAATTAGACGACAGCTGTCAACTAAGCACGCCGGTAAACGCTATCCAGACAATCGAGGGGAGATTATCCGGTCACAAAACAGGCGGCAGTGACCGCCAAAAAACAATTATCTCAGTCAAACCAAACCGCTCAAAACCCTCTATCAAACCGACTCTTAAACTCCCTGGATTCGTCATTCCTGAGAAGGTCGCAACCGTTAAAGAATTCTCAGCTAATCCGGCATAGCCGCTGGGCTCCCGCCTTCGCGGGAGCGACGATATGTAAGAATTGGATTAATCGTTTCGTAAAGTCTTGGCCGGCAAGTTGTCGAACCGAATAGGTTCAACGGGTATCAGTTGCCACCTTTGAAGGTAATTTCCAGCGCGTGCAAGGCATTAGCGCAATTAGCGCTGCCTTGAATAGCCGGATCATCGTGACAAGCTTGGTTTTGGGTACGCGCCTCTTTAATGTTGGCCACATACCAAGCGACGGTTTTGACATCCTCGCCAGCCGCTTCATTGGCATTAGTAACATTCAACGCCGTAGTCAAACCCAGCGCGGCAACGGCAGCGGCTATTATCATCATGTGTGCTTTTTTCATAAAAACTCCTTGGCTTCTCGATTATCGGGGGAACGATTAACGCCCATGCAAACCCGCATGAGCTGGCGATAATCTAGCAAAGAATCCTAACGTTTAAAATGTGGCCGATTGCCGCGCGACAATATGTCTCTACAGTGCGGCATATCACACAATTTTGCACAAAAAGCCCTAAATGCGGCTGACAAAAAGCGTTAATAACAAATGGCCGCAAAACACAGCGGGACAGCCCAGGCAGGTTTGTTGGAGAAAATACGGCGCAATAAGCCAAAGCCATTGCGCCAGGGATTTATTTGATTTTGACCAGTTCCTTACCATTGCTGGAGAAACTGCAGATACCGGCTGCGAAATAAGTACATTCGTCCGATTGCTCCAGCTTGGCACCGTTAGGCGTCAGATGAATTTTCACTGAGCACGAGCGCGCTTCGCCCTCAATGTGCTTTTTCAAGACCAATTCGTTTTCACCAACACTTTTAGCCTCATCGGATACCGTTGCGGAACAAGCGTGCTTGCCGGCTTCATCGGGATTGGGTTCGAAATCCACATCCACCGTGGCGTTAATGTCTTTTCCCAAGGTCGTAATCTTCAAATGCTGTACATGATTGCCGTCGCGCAACAGATAATGGTCAGTAGCCGCCGCCGCAGTACCGGAAGCCAGCATCGCGATGGCCAGAAACAACGTTTTTCTCATGATGTTACCTCTTCTTATAAGTTTAAGTGATTCAAAAAGGGCTAAGGCCGATCCGACTTTAAGTATGCCATGCCGGACGGTATAGCGCTTAAGCTGGAGGCTTGGTTGGGATTGTACCTTACTGATCCCTATTACCAAACATCCCTAGCCCCCGCATCAGGGTAACGCGCCGGCAATCGGCAAACCGCTGCCCAAACCATGAAAGCCCTGGCGATTTATGCCATAATCCGCCCTCATTTTCCCAGGCTGTTTTAACCCCATGTCTAACCGAAAAATCCTTGTTACCAGCGCCTTACCGTATGCCAACGGCCCTATCCACTTGGGCCACCTTGTCGAATACATTCAAACCGACATCTGGGTGCGGTTCCAGAAACAACGCGGGCAAAATTGCTACTACGTCTGCGCCGACGACACCCACGGCACACCGATCATGCTTAGAGCCGACAAGGAAGGCATTACCCCGGAACAACTGATCGCCGATGTGGAAAAGCAGCATCGCGCTGATTTCCAGGAGTTTGGTGTCGCGTTTGACCAATACCACAGCACCCATTCGCCCGAAAACAAAGAATACTCCGCGCTGATCTACAAACGCCTGCGCGCCGGCGGCCACATCAGCCAACGCAGCATTACCCAGGCCTACGATCCGGTGAAAAACATGTTCCTGCCGGACCGTTTCATCAAGGGCGAATGCCCGAAATGCGGCGCGGCCGACCAATACGGCGACAGCTGCGAAGCCTGCGGCGCCACCTATTCGCCCACCGAACTGAAAAACGCCGTTTCAGCCATCTCCGGCGAACGCCCCATCGAAAAAGATTCAGAGCATTATTTCTTCGAACTCGGCCATTTCGCCGAGATGCTGCGCGACTGGACCACCGCCGGCCACTTGCAACCGGAAGTCAGCAACAAGATGGCCGAATGGCTGGAAAACGGCCTACAGCAGTGGGATATTTCCCGCGACGCGCCGTATTTTGGTTTCGAAATTCCGGACGCGCCGGGCAAATATTTTTACGTCTGGCTGGATGCGCCCATCGGCTACATGGCCAGCTTCAAGCACTTCTGCGACCGCCAAGGCCTGGACTTCGACCAGTTTTGGCAAAAAGACAGCACCACCGAGCTGTACCATTTCATCGGCAAGGACATCATTTACTTCCACGCCCTGTTCTGGCCGGCCATGCTGCACGGCGCAGACTTTAGAACACCCAGCGCGATCTTCGCCCACGGCTTTTTAACCGTCAACGGCGAGAAAATGTCCAAATCGCGCGGCACCTTCATCAAGGCCCGCACCTACCTGGACCATCTCAATCCGGAATATCTGCGCTATTACTTCGCCGCAAAACTCAGCGCCGGCGTCGATGACATCGACTTGAGCTTCGACGATTTCAGCCAGCGCGTCAATTCCGACTTGGTCGGCAAAGTGGTTAATATCGCCAGCCGTTGCAGCGGCTTCATCGCCAAGCGTTTCGACGGCCTGCTTTCGGCAGAATGCGCCGAACCGGCCTTATTCCAGCAGTTTGTCGACGCCAACAGCACGATTGCCGATTTATACGAAAGTCGCGAGTTCGGTAAAGCGATGCGCGAAATCATGGCGCTGGCCGATAAAGCCAATCAGTATATCGACGAGAAAAAGCCCTGGCTGATCGCCAAAGAAGAAGGCAAAGATGCCGAGCTGCATGCTGTATGCAGCATGGGCGTCAACCTGTTTCGACTGCTGGTCGTATATTTACGCCCGGTCATTCCAACGCTGGCAACCAATGCCGAAAGCTTTTTAAACATCCCGGCGCAAAGCTGGCCGAGCGATGCTCAACCGCTGCTCGACCATAAAATCAACAGCTTCGTACCGTTGATGACCCGCGTAGAGCCGGACAAAATCGCCGCGATTGTAGAAGCCTCCAAAGAAAATCTGGAAAAGACGCCACCGGTTGTAGCCAAGCCAGGCAAACAAGCTGCCGCAGTGGAAAACAATCCCGAGCAAGTAGCAAAAGCGATAGCCGAGCCGATTGCCGAAGCGATAGAGATCGAAGATTTCGCCAAAATAGATTTACGTATCGGCCGCATCGTCAAAGCCGAATCGGTGGAAGGTGCGGAAAAACTGCTGCAACTGACCGTCGATCTGGGCGGTGAAACCCGCAACATCTTCGCCGGCATAAAATCAGCGTACGCACCGGAAGAGTTGGAAGGCAAACTGACAGTGGTAGTGGCAAATCTAAAGCCGCGCAAAATGCGCTTCGGCACCTCGGAAGGCATGGTGCTGGCGGCAGGCCCCGGCGGCAAAGACATCTGGGTGCTATCGCCGGACCAAGGCGCGCAGCCGGGCATGCGGGTTAAATAACGCGAAGCTGTGGAGACTAATTAATTGGCAATGAGCGAGCGAAGCGAGGCATCTCTAGCCGACCAAATCGACGCGCTACTACCGCAAACCCAATGCCGTAAATGCGGCTATCAGGGTTGCCGACCTTATGCGGAAGCCATCAGTAACGGTCTAGCGGACATAGACCAGTGCCCACCGGGCGGCGACCAAGGCATCCAGTTGCTGGCCGATTTATTAAAAGTACCCGCCAAGCCCTTGAATCCGGCATTCGGTGTCCAGCACCCGCTACACGTAGCCGTGATAGACGAGGCCGCCTGCATAGGCTGCACCAAATGCCTGCCGCCTTGCCCGACCGACGCCATCCTCGGTGCGTCCAAGCATATGCATACCGTTATCGCCGCATTGTGTACCGGCTGCGAATTATGCGTCGCGCCCTGCCCCGTCAACTGCATCAGCATGGTTGCATCGACGAACACCGAATGGACCATAGCTAATGCAGATCAATCCAGACAGCGCCACCAAGCCAAAAACCGGCGCCAAGCCAGAGCGGAAGCGGAAAAATCCGAACGGCTGAATCGGCAAAAACAACTGCTGGCAAAACTCAATAAAGGAAAATCCGCCGTTTAAACCCGGATTGGCGATGACTTTAACGGCATTTAATCTTATAATGGCGCGCTTACCCGATTCGGCCCAGTAGCCGTTATATATCCTGAAAGTAAATCCTCTTAGGTTTTCAGGATTAAGGTAAAAAGCCTACACCGCTTGACCGCAAATCACATTGCGCCCGTAGCTCAGCTGGATAGAGCGCAGCCCTCCGGAGGCTGAGGCCAGAGGTTCGAATCCTCTCGGGCGCGCCATTTGACATGTTTCCTGCCCTATCTTGACTCTGCGTACAATGTTGCCGAGAGGCCTTTAGTAGCAAATAGTGTTTTGCCATGCCTGGCAAACCCGCTTCCGAAACCCCGATCAAATGGGCATTTAATATTAGCCTGCCCCTTAACGTCTCTGGAGTCGCCATACCCGCGAAAGCAGAAATCCAAAAAGCTGCTGGGCTATGGTCATAGCTGGAAAATCGATACTTAAAGACTAATAAACAGGCTAATCCGGATTGAAGTCACTCAAGGCGTTTTCAAGTTCCTCCAACAGGGTCTTTAACACTTCGGCTTCTTGAAGCAAATGGCTATTTTCTTGGCGGACGGCTCGCCCCGGAACGGCATCAGCCTTAATACTTGGTTTATCCGTTGCTGATTTAACCGGCATATCGGTTAATAAAGCTTCAAGCCCGCGGCCCAGGCCGCGTTTGGGTGGAATATTATTCATATCAATTTAATGACAACAACAAATCCGCAGCACTTGCGGCCGCTTAAGGCCATCATCTCCAGCGCATCGACCCTGGTAACTTCGGCGAAGTGTTGCTGCAACATCAAATAAACTCCTCTTCTAATCCCGGGGAACCGAGCCAATACAAACTGGGGCAACGAATACCAGAGAACCTCCATTTCGCCGGCGAACAAGGCATTTTAGCAATTTCCCTGCCGGCAAGCCGATCAGAAATAGCGGTTGTAACAGAATACGCCCCGCATTCCATGCCTCGACACTTACACCAGTGTCACGAATCGATATTATGAAAGGCAACAGCAGTAAGTCATTCCTCCCCGCGGGTGCGGGGAACGCCGTACAGACTACAATCGCTTCCACCCGAACGTCGGCTCATCCCCGCGGTGCGGGGAATGCGCCGGGCACCGTTTGACAAACCTCTAGCGAAGCGGTTCGTCCTTAATTTTCTTGGTTGTGTCTGCTAGAGAACTCCGATCAGACGCTGGGTTAATAGCGTTTGCATATCGCGCCGCCCATCCAGAATGGCATGGACGACCACTTGTTCAGGCATGCGTTGATAGATGATGCGATAGGGTTTTACGATGATTTGTCGATATTGGCGTATGCCCAAACCCAGTAACTCTTTAGGTACGGTTCCACGCTCGTTCAAATCCGCGAGGCTATTGACGGCTGTTTCGAGGGCATCAATGATTTTTGCTGCCACCTTATCACTGACTTCCGCTAGGAAATAATCATTGATAGCCAGCAAATCGGCCAAGGCCGGTTCGGTCAGCCTTACCGAGACACTCATGCCAAGCCGCGCCGTTCGCGTAAACGACTAAACGCCTCTGCGCTTGACACCGTTTTGCCTTCCGCTAGCGCTTGCTGACTTTGCGCCAACATTTTCAGCAAGGCCAAGGTTTCCTGGGTCTGCTCGTAATCGGCAACCGACTGAACTACCATCGCCGCCTCGCCGTTTTGGGTGATGATCATAGGCTGATGATCGGTTTTTAATTTTTCGATCACCTCAGCGGCGTTGGCTTTTAAGTAACTGATGGGTTTTATGTTTTCGGATAGTTTCATTTGGTTCTGCTCGCAATGAAATAAATTCAGACTGAATTAAGTCCGAATTATAACCGCCGCACCATCAACAAACCACAGCCAAACGCCTTGCCCGGCCCAGGCCGGTGAACAGGGTTTGGCAGAAAATGATTTGCATAAGTCGATCTCACGCTCTGGCAATCGATAACAAGCCGCAACCGAAAGCTTTGGCCGGGCCAATGCCTTGCATCACTTGCGATTCGAATTCGGCCGGATCGGTTACCGTGATGACACCATCAAACAAAACCGTTTGTATTTTGCCGCTACGACCTTCCTTGGCTTTGCGAAAATACGTCACCGGTTCAGGTTGGAGGATCAAAGTTTCCAACGGAGCAAAATCCTGAAGCTTACATTCCAACCAGGCTTGTTGTTGCTCTTCATGCAACAACGGCACACGGACGGTTTTGGTAAAGGTCTTGCCCTGTTTTTCGACCGTACCTTTGCTGCTGTCTTTGATAGTTTTGATCGGATTGGCACGCAACCGAAAGCGTATCGCCGGTTTCATTTCTTGTTCGCGGTACGAGCAAAATCAATCCGGAAAAAGCGACACTAACGAAGCCTTCATGGGCAACCATAGAAGGTTCGAGCGTACCAACGAAGCATTCTAGTGTACGCACGGGAGAGTCGGATGTACGCCCGAAACGGTTGGCGGCACTCACGGGAGGTCTGGACGCACGCACAGACCGTTTGGGGGCGTCCACAGAACGCGCGTCGGCACCTCCGAAACGCTTGTGCGCACCGACAATCCCTCTGTAAGCCCCCACAAAGCGTTGCCCCCCCAATGACTACCCATTACCCGGTTGTATTACCATCAGCCAGCCGTAATCTAAGGCCTTGGTCCAACTCAGGCCACCAAAAAGGGTTTAACGGAATTTTTCTGAGTCGTTGATTTGCAGTTCCCCTGTGAAATTAACGGAGCTGAAGCCGGATTTTTCCGCCTTTTTGGGCGGCCTTTTGCTGTAAACCATACAAAGCTGAGCGTTTTGCAGCTTGAGTATTCCGATGAAATCCGCCACCGATTCCAATGCCTAAACCAACAGCGTATTCCAATCGAAACCCATCAACGTCGCCGACCGGTCAATAGCCGCACAACGAGACGACCCGGCCGGCGAATGTTCAGCCCATAGTAGACGTAGGATGATGACATGGACTCCTCTCCACCCCTCGCGGTGTCATACTGCACCAGAGAATTTAAACGGAGCGACGAGGAGTCCGAAATGAATAGTAACGTAGTGGGTCTGGATACGGCAAAAAGCATTTTTCATCTGTACAGCCAGACGGCGACTGACAAACCGGTGAAAAAGAAACTGAAACGAGCTGAGATGCTGAGCTATTTCGCCAACTTGCCGGTCAGTCTGATTGGACTAGAAGCGTGTGGCGGCGCTCACTACTGGGCGCGGGAGCTAACCAAACTCGGTCACGAAGTCGTGCTGCTGAATGCCAAGTTTGTGAAGGCTTTTGTGGTCGGCAACAAGAACGACTTTAACGATGCGGAAGCCATTTTCACGGCGGTCACCCGGCCCAACAAACGGACGGTAGCGGTGAAAGACGATGCTCAACAAGATATGCAGATGTTGCACCGCTTGCGTCAGGAACGGGTAGCCGAGCGCACGGCGCTGGCCAACCAGATGCGCGGTTTTTTAGCGGAACGCGGCATCGTGTTGGCAACAGGCCTCAACAGCGTGCGCAAAGCCTTACCGCTGATTCTGGAAGACGCTGCCAATGCACTAACGTCCACGGGCCGCGAATTGTTTGCCGAACAGTATCAACGTCTGGTGACCATTGATGCTGACATTAAGGCCCACGAACAACGTATTAGCCGCTTATGCGAGCAAAATGCGCTGAGCAAACGGTTTCGGGACGTGCCAGGTATTGGGCCGATCACGGCCACCATCCTAGCTTCGGACATTGGCGACGGCAAGGGTTATACCCGAGCACGTGATTACGCCGCCAGCCTGGGCGTGGTACCCAGGCAGCACAGTAGCGGCGACAAACAGGTATTGCTGGGCATCAGCAAACGCGGCAACCGTTACTTGCGCACCTTGTTGATCCACGGTGCGCGATCAGTGCTGAAAGTGTGTGGCGGCAAGACCGATCCGCTGAGTTGCTGGCTGCAAGGTCCGATCGAACGACGAGGCTTCAACAAAGCCGCCGTGGCACTGGCCAACAAGAATGCCCGGATACTTTGGGCAATGGCGACGCAGGGCAAAGCATACCAAGCGAGGGCATAACCACCGTTCGAAGCCGGGTTATCCACCCTTTGCCCACGCCTTCACACGAGAGAAGGGTTCCGGCGCGAACAAAGCGTGGATAACCCTCAATCCGGTGTAGTACCAGACAATCAACAGAGTTCAACAGATTGCGGAGGCAAGTAACTCAAAAGTGATGACATTCAACAGGTCAGACCGGTGCTTTTAAATCCCGTTCCGCGCATAGGTTCTCAAGAAACCGTTAGGATGATAGTGGAAAAAGCGCGCGGATAGATTCATCAGGGTCCGAAGGTCAATCAAACACCTTCATCAAGAGACCGAATATATGGCTGCAATCTCGATCTCTGTTGGAAACATCAATTTTGATAACACTTGGCTTGCAATTGGGGAGGAGTCCATATATGCGATGAGGCACGAACCACATCAATCGCGAACGATGCGCTTCAAGCTGTTCATCACATCCTACGGCCCTATGTTTCGTTTTGGTTTTCTAACTCAGCCAAATACAATCGCAAGCGGTGCAGTGAGTCGGAGATTAGTCCTTGTATATCTCCCTGTCCCAAATTCGCTGAAAAGCGAAGAGCTGCCTCCAAACTTGTCATTGCCTCGTCTATATGTGTTAACTCTCCATGAGGTAACTCTGATTTGTTCCTCCATCGATGGTAATGTGACAGTTCGTGAGCTGCGGCTCCCGGTAGTGAAAGAGAAGCATTAGGGTTGACAAGGTTTGTGCCTGGATAAATATCGTCAGAGAAGACAATTTCACCATATTCCTCCCCATCATCGTCTACCGCTTCAATGAACCGGGTTCTGGATCCAGCTTCATATCGAGCGCTTACTAGTGGATCCATGCCTAAAAAGACATTTGATGCACGAGATTTCTCACGCTCTGTTAATGGAGCGACATTTCGCCCATCGAGCAATGACGCAAAGCGTTCCTTTGTCTTCATGGCATCAAAACAGTTAAGTCTCGATTGTTACTGTCGTTGGCCGCAACTATTCTTAAAGCTTTTATAACCTGAATTCGAGCAGCCCGGTTATTGCTTACAGTTGGTCTGCCTGAAACCCCTGGCTTCAAGATACCGAGCCTGCTCCAAAGTGGATTGGCTTTTTCAAACAGATCCCCGCTCCAATCTCCATGAAAATATATTTCTGAAGATCGAATCCTCTCCAATCGCTGACTCCATTTCTCGGTAGCTTTTTGCAGCCCAAGCTCGACAACATCTTCACTAAAATCACTGATGTAAGCACCGAAGCCCTGAAACATGATAGGAGCATCCACGAGAGAAGTTAATCTTATTTGCTTACGCTCCTGCACGGACACCAACCCAAGCTCCGGCCTTACCTTTGTGAGCAATTGCAAAAGCGTTGCCGCAACATGAGCAAACCCATCAATCTCAGATTCGTCGAAGGATTCAGTATCTGCTGCGTATTTTAAGGTTTCTCTCAAAGTCGAAAGAGTTACAACGTCTGGATTCTTTGAAGTTAGGCGGTCAGTAACGCGATTGACATTGCTGTGTAGCGACGGGGTCAGTTCAATTACTTTCTTCGCAAGAACGGAAAGATCATCTAACGACGTTAAGTCATAGGCTTTAGATTTTGCTGTTGGAGTTGGTCTTTGATTCTTATCGAAAAAATAATTTCCTTCATCAGATTTTTTTAGGAAATATAGCTCAACCTTGAATTGTTTATTTAGATCAAAGTGCGGAAACTCGTTGGGTGCCGACTTGTAAATATCACCAGCCTTCAGAATCGCTTGGTGACGATGGTGAGAGTCAGGTAGATAAATTTTTCCATCATAAATGTATATTTTTCTTTCCGCAGCGTCGTAATAAGCATCAAAGTTCCCAGGGCGTAGATTCCAAACGAGCGGATTAATAAAAAGTCGTTGGCCACGCAGCAACTTTTCAGTCATTTCATCTGCTGACACAGCATTAAATATATAGATGTCACTGTCTGGGTAACCTTTTGACAGAGAAAGTTCTTTGGAAACTTTAGAAGTGATTTCAGGTTTCACGCCTCGCTGAACATCTTGGTCAGTCCAAAGCATCTCGGTTTTTGCCGCATCTATAAGCTGTCTAACTGTAACAGTAAAGGTGACAAGCGCTTCTGCTCCTTCGCCAGTGACTTGCACATCGTCACAGCACAATCGTCCTGTATAAACCGAACCACTAGCGTTTCGTTCTGGCTGATCTCGAAATCCTGAAATATTGGGCTCTGACATTTTCGATGTTTTATAAACTAGAGTTTGAAATAAATTAAAATGAGCTTTAATGGACGAATACCCGTCATTAGATCAAATTGAACGGCAGTCCGCAAAGGGTCGAATACGCAACTTCAGTGAACCATCGTTGCCGGTCAGTAACTTAAACAATTTCCACTCCACCACCACATCCACTCAATGGTAAGCCAGACCGTCATCGGCTTCTGGCTCGGCTTTACCCCAATATTGGAAATACGATGCTGTCACGCTCAGTCCTTGATTTGATTGAAACCCATATCCGACAGATATGTTACGCCGCCAGGTAGTGTAGTCGTTTGCAGGTATTCATAAATGCTGAGTCGATCCGGCACAGCAAGAGTTCGGCGTTTGTTAAGTGCTACGCCGCTGGTGATGCTTACACGCCAATGTTAAAAACCGATGGCCGGTTAAAATCGTTTAGCTTTTGTCAGCGCCAATCATCCTAAAACCAACTTGGCGATGTCACACCATGCCCTGCTCTTGCAGCATGGCGTAGGCGGCGTTGATTTGTCGGGTTTCTTCCTCGGCGAGTTGTTTGATTTTTTCGCCAAACACGCCGACTCGGTCCGGGTGGTATTCGGAAATTTTCTTTTTGTACGCCGCTTTGATGTCTATCGGTATGGCATCAGCAGTTAGACCAAGAATTAAATAACAATCCGCTAACGATTTGATGTGTTGACCCTCTTCAGGCAGTTTTATTTCGGTTATATACACATTCCGATGCTCATCGGTATCCAGTTTGAACTGAGCTTGACAGCGTCGGCATCGCGCTTTGTTACCCTCGATGGGCAACGTAAATTTAATGCGTTGCGCACAGGATGGACAGGAAATTGTCCTTACGTTCGCAGGCGTTCTAAGGGTGGGCTGTTTCTGATTTTGATTTTTTCGTCGAATTTTTCTGGCATTTAAGACCAGCAGCCCGACCAGAATAATGTTTAATATTAGCGATGCGAGCAACGCAATAGTGGTTATCATCCCGGCTAATTGACTGATCGACGAAGTTTAAAATGAAGGGGGTTAAACAGGCGGAGCCCCGTACTCGTTTGCACGGTCATCGCCTTTTGACACCATCCAGATGAAATACGGAATGATGCCGATGATGGTCAGAATAATCAGATACCACCAGCCGCTATGCCCGGTATCGTGTAATCGGCGGATATTAACGGCCAGCGAAGGAAATAGAATAACCAAGTTGGTGATCGCCGTGACGGTAGCCGGCTCGCCGTAGGACGATTGATCAATGACTCCCGCCATCATCGATACCAATAGCGTGAACAGCGCAAACCACCAGTATTCAGCGCGTGATGCTCTACCTGTAAAAACAAATGCCTTTGCAAAACAGCCGGACACCGATTCGGTAAACGTCATATTCCGTCCGTTAGCCACTGGCCCGCGATAGCCGTTATTCACTTGCATGGCTGCGCCACACTCAAGGCAGAAATTTGCATTGTCCGGGTTTTGTTTTCCACAGTTTGGGCAGTACATTTTGCGCTCCGACAGACTCTTTAAGTGACGATATTACTGCGATATGGAAAAATGTGTAGTCCGTGCGCACATTTTTATGCCGTTTCGTTAGTCGCCTTGACGATAGAGATGCAACGCTTTACGAACCTGACCAGCCACCGTGCTTACACTGTACGCCAGTAACTAAACCAATCCCGGCAAATAGCGAACGCACCCTCTCGCCAAGTTTATCGCTGCTTTCAACGACACGGCAGGTCCAGAAAAATCAGGTGGAACCTTGCCTGAATGCGTTTACACAAAACCGCTGGCAGTCCTCCGCGAAAAGGCGGCGTAACACGACTAAACCGCGTTGCACGGTTTACCCGGGTTAACTATTTATTCTGCTCGTCCGCCGCATCGTTGTTGTCTTTCGGCGCGGCATCGACAACGCGCTTTTTCGGCTTCTTAATAGCGGTCTGCTGATTGATCCGTTCAAGCTGGGCTAGAAAGTACGAGTCGTAATTCCAGTTTGGTTTTGCTGCGATGGGTTCGGGCTTGATATCTCTGATGTCGCTCATAGTATTTTCGTTGATTACACTCGTTTGTGGGCAGATTAACTGCATTGACATAAATTAGCGCGCATCGCCAGTCACCCAGAATCGCATAGGCTCTTCGCCTAAAACATAAAGTTTGATTCAGTGGGTTATTTAAACAACTCGCGCTGGACGTATTAAACAGTCGCCGGCTTCAGCATTGAGGTTTTGCCTACCATAATATCCGCGGCTTTCAGCATGCGTTTAAATACCGATTCCTGGCAGTAAGGAATATTATGTTTTTCGCACAGCGCTTTCACTTGCGGCTGCAATTTTTGGTATTGGCTTAGCGGCAAATCCGGCCATAAATGGTGCTCAATTTGATAATTCAACCAACCGTAGAAAAAATCATTGAAATTAGACCCGGTTGGATAATTGACCGAACCCAAAATCTGCCGCAGATAAAACTCGCCTTTACTATGCGATTTTTCATCGAACATCATCACGTCATCGCCGGCATGATTGGGGATCATCACCAAAAAGCTATGCATATTGGTGAAAATTTCCGCCAGAATCGAATTGATCAATACGCTGACAGCGGCAACCCCGCCCAGCGGTAAGAATAGCAGCGGTATTAATACAAAACGATACGCGCTATAAGGCAATACGCTTTGCAGCCATAGCGCCTTACCTTGCGGGGTAAACAAGCTCCAGGCACCAATACGTGTGGTCTCGGGCTTGGGTTTACCTTGCAGGCGGGCGGCGTTTAAAACCAATTCTTTGTGCGTGCGCGGCGTGTAATAAATAATTTTCCAGATACCGGAAAACAACGCCACGATGGCATAGCGTTGCCACATCGGCAGTTTGGATTGCCGCAGCCATTCCATATTGTGCTGGGCATTGTTGGGATCGGTCTCCTCACCCAGGTTGTAATGATGCAATAAATCGTGTTCGTGATGCCAGCCGGCCGGGGTCATCCAATCCGGCCAATCCAAAAACCGCCGCCAGCCCGTTGCAAACTTCTTGCTGGTGTAGTTTTTGTCCACGTCCCGCATTTTATCGAAGGCTTTATGCACGATGGGATGACCTACCCCGGTCCAGCGGGAAAAACTGCCCTGACTGATCAACAACGCGGAAATCGGGTTGGGAAAAATCCAGGCGGTCGCGTAACCCACGAGAGAGCAAACCTTGCCCCAACGTTCGACTTTTTTTAAATGTTCGAAATCGGCAGGACCAATATCGGCTAACGCTTGTTTATGAATTTGGCTGATGTCTTTGGCTAATTGTTCGCGATCAACCGACTGGTAACTATTTAAACTCAAAATGTGTTGTCTCTGTAAAGTGCAAGGAAAGGATTTGAATACCTTCGGATAAAAAGTCAGGATTTAAAGCGTCCGGACGGCGCTTAAAATTAGCGGTTGCGGCCTATAGGGTCGGGACTAACCAAAACTGGCCGGCCAAAACGGTATAAGTCTATAGACCATCCGCATCTTTGCACGCGCTATCAAACTCCCCGACATCCCGCGCGCGAGTATAACGAAGCAACTTTTGCAAATGTCTAAAAAGGATAGAGTGTTGATTTAAATGGTGCCGGCAATAGGAATCGAACCTACGACCTTCGCGTTACGAGTGCGCTGCTCTACCTGCTGAGCTATGCCGGCGTGTGATTGTCTATTTGTAGATGGCTTTGGGGTCTTTCAGTACCGGCTCGGTGGCTTGCCATGCACCATCTTTCAGGCTGCGGTAAAAACAGCTTTCCCGACCGGTGTGGCAGGCGATGCCGCCTTCCTGTTCAATTTTAAGCAATATTACATCAGCATCGCAATCCAATTGCATATCGATGACTTTTTGCCTATGCCCGGACTCCTCGCCCTTGCGCCACAAACGGTTGCGGGAGCGGGACCAATATACCGCATAACCTTCGGCGACCGTTAAGACCAGCGATTCACGGTTCATCCAGGCAAACATCACCACCCGGCCGCTATCCTGCAGTTGAGCGATGACCGGCACCAAGCCGTCTTCGGTCCACTGGATTTCGTCCAGCCAGGCAACTTTCATAAACGCACCTCTATGCCTCTGGATTGCATATGTTTCTTGGCCTGCTCTATCGTGTATTCGGCAAAATGGAATATGCTGGCGGCCAAGACCGCATCGGCTTTACCTTGGGTAATGCCGTCGGCTAGATGGTCCAGATTGCCGACACCGCCGGAAGCGATGACCGGAATGCTGACCGCTTCGCTGATGGCGCGGGTCAAAGCCAAGTCAAAGCCGGATTTGGTGCCGTCGCGGTCCATGCTGGTCAAAAGAATTTCACCCGCGCCGTAGTCTTTCATTCTGACGGCCCATTCGACGGCATTGATACCGGTCGGTTTACGGCCGCCGTGGGTAAAGATCTCCCAGCGGTTTTCCTCGCCTTCCTGACTGACTTTTTTAGCGTCGATAGCCACCACAATACATTGCGAACCAAACTTTTCAGCCGCTTCCTTAACAAACTCCGGGCGAAATACCGCAGCGCTGTTGATGCCCACTTTGTCCGCGCCGGCGTTGAGCATGCGGCGGATGTCTTCCAACACCCGGATGCCGCCGCCGACAGTCAGCGGAATGAATACTTCGCTGGCCACTTGTTCGACCACATGTACGATGGTGTCGCGGTTGTCGTGGGTCGCGGTGATGTCCAGGAAGGTGATCTCGTCGGCACCCTCTCGGTCGTAGCGACGGGCGATTTCCACCGGGTCACCGGCATCGCGAATATCGACGAACTTCACGCCTTTGACGACGCGGCCGTTATCGACATCCAGGCAGGGAATAATACGTTTGGCTAGGCTCATGGTTTACGATTTAGCAGCATTAGCTCAGACATCTGCTCCACCGAAAGACTCGGCGAGCTTTTCGCCTTCGGCAAAATCCAGCGTCCCTTCGTAAATAGCCCGACCGGTGATGGCACCCATGATGCCTTCGTGGGCCACCTCGCCCAGCGCACGAATGTCGTCCAAATTAGTGATACCGCCGGAGGCGATGACCGGAATGTGCACCGAGCGCGCCAATTTTGCAGTGGCTTCGACATTGACGCCCTGCATCATGCCGTCGCGGGAAATATCAGTGTAGATAATGGCGGCAACGCCGTTGGACTCAAATTTTTGTGCTAGATCGATGACATCGTGGCGGGACAGTTTCGACCAGCCGTCGATTGCTACTTTGCCGTCTCTGGCATCCAGACCGATGATGATATGGCCGGGAAACTCAATCGACACGTCGCGCACGAAATGCGGTTCGCTGACGGCCTTGGTGCCGATAATCACATATTGCACACCGGCTTCCAGATACGCCTGGATGGTGTCTTCATCTCGGATACCGCCGCCGATTTGCACCGGCACATCGGGATAAGCCTGGACGATGGCGTTAATAACCTGGGCATTTTTCGGTTTACCAGCGAAGGCGCCGTCCAGATCGACCAGATGCAATCTCTTCGCCCCTGCTTCAACCCAGCGCCCGGCCACAGCCACCGGATCGTCCGAGAATACGGTATCGTCTTCCATACGACCCTGGCGCAAACGGACACATTTTCCTTCCTTCAAGTCAATTGCGGGTATCAGCAACATATTTAAATCTCGACAGTTAAAACACTAAATCTAAAGGTTAGTAAAGCCAACATCTAAGGGTTGGGGAGTTACGCGGTCCCATCCCAAGCCAGGAAGTTTTGCAATAGCTGCAATCCTACAGTCTGGCTTTTTTCGGGATGAAATTGCACGGCAAACATATTCTCTTTTGCCAGTGCGCAGGTAAAGGCTTGCGGATAATCGGCCGTTGCGGCGCTGTGGCGCGAATCGTCCGGCGCCGCATAATAGCTGTGTACGAAATAAAAGCGACTATGATCCGGAATGTCGCGCCAAAGCGGATGCGGATGTTGTTTGACCTGATTCCAGCCCATGTGCGGAATTTTCAGCACATTGCCATCGGCATCCAGCATGTGGTCAGCAAAACGGCGCGCATGGCCAGGAAATAAGTTCAGACAGGCGATGCCGTCGTTTTCCTCGCTGTCGGTCAGCAAGGCCTGCATACCCAGGCAGATGCCCAGAAAAGGCTTGCTTTGCGCTACTTCACGGATCACATCCGCCAAACCACTCTCGTTCAAGGCTTGCATACAATCACGTATCGCGCCGACCCCCGGAAACACCACGCGATCCGCCGAGCGAATCACTGCGGCATCAGCCGTTATTTGTACGTTTACCCGGCTATCGGCATGTTGAAGCGCTTTGGCAATGGAATGCAGATTTCCCATTCCGTAATCGATAACGGCTACTGATGACATAAAACTAGAGATACAAGGTCGGGGTTTCTAGGCGAAAAATGGGGGAATTATAGACTGCCTTTAGTGGAAGGCATGATACCGGCCATCCGCTCGTCATGGCTGATTGCCATCCGCACGGCCCGGCCGAATGCCTTGAATACGGTTTCGGCAATATGATGCGCATTGCCGCCCTTGATATTATCGATATGCAAGGTCACGCCGGCATGATTCACAAAACCTTGAAAAAACTCTTTAAACAAATCCACGTCGAAATTACCGATGAACGCGCGTTTGAATTCCACTTGATAGAACAAGCCCGGACGGCCGGAGAAATCCACCACCACCCGCGATAACGATTCATCCAACGGGCAATAAGCGTGGCCGTAACGGTAAATGCCTTTTTTATCGCCCAGCGCTTTGGCAAAGGCTTGACCGAGCGTAATGCCGATGTCTTCCACGCTGTGATGGGCATCAATGTGCAGGTCGCCGTGCGAGACAACCTCTATGTCTATCAAGCCGTGCCGGGCTATCTGATCCAGCATGTGGTCCAAAAACGGCAAACCGGTGGTAAACGAAGCCGAGCCGTTACCGTCGAGATTAATGGAAACTTTGATCTGGGTTTCGAGCGTATTGCGCTCAACCTGGGCGGTGCGTGGGTTCATGCTTGATGCGGATGGCTTATTTCGGCGCTAGTTTACGTGATTGTGACAACTACGCCAAACTCTTGCTGGCGATCTCATAGACATCCTTGGACAGATGCTCGGTAGCGACGATACGCTGTAATTGCTGTTTCATCAAGCCCTGCCGGGCTGCATCATAACGCCGCCATTGCGCCAGCCCGGTGACCATCCGCGAGGCGATTTGCGGATTGAGGGTATTCAGCGCCAACACTTGGTCGGCCAGGAAGCGGTAGCCCTCGCCGTTTATGGCATGGAAATGCAGTGGATTGGCCTGGCTGAAGGCACCAATCAATGAGCGCACGCGGTTGGGCGTTTTCATATCGAAAGCCGGATGCTTCATCAAGGCCTGCACAGTAGCAAAGGTATTGGGCATGCTGCTTGTGGCTTGCAAGGTAAACCATTTGTCTATCACCAGCGCTTCCTGCCGCCATTGCACGTAAAAACTATCCAGACTTCTGGCCTTGGCCGGATGGTTACTGTTGACGATGACCGACAACGCCGCCAACTGATCGGTCATATTCCGGGCGCTATAAAACTGCTGCTCGGCGATATGATAAACATCCTGATTTTCCAGCTTGCTCAAATAGCTCAAGCAGGCATTTTTCAAGCGCCGCCGCCCGACCGCACCGGCATCGAAACTACCGGATTCGTCGCGGTGATGTTGCTGGTACAACTGCTTAAACTCGGCTTGCAATTGGTCTGCCAAGGTCTTTTTGACAAACTCGCGGGCTTGATGGATAGCTTCAACATCAATAACAGCCATTTGCCCGGATAAATAACTTTCTTCCGGCAGCGCCAGCAACAACGCTTGATAAGACAAATCACCGCCGCTATCGGTCAACACGCTGCGATAGGCATCGACGATAACCGGCTCCAGTTGCAAAGGCCGGCCCAATTCTATCGCATCGATCAGCTTGAAAATTACCTGCACGGCCAGTTGCTGTCCCGCTTCCCAGCGGTTAAATGTATCGCTGTCGTGCCGCAGCAAAAACGCCAATTCTTCCAGGCTACGCTCAATCTTCAAGGTAACAGGCGCGGAAAAACCTCTTAATAGTGACACGACCGGCTGCTGAGATAACTTATCAAAGCTAAAAGTTTGCTCCGCTTCCGTAACATTTAAGGTAATTTCCGCCTGACTGGAACCGTTGTAATGAATCTGCGCAGCCGAACCGTCGGCAGCCAGCAAACCCAGTTTTACCGGGATATGTAGCGGCGCTTTCACCGGTTGATTAGGCGTAGGCGGACAATTTTGTTGAATGGTCAAATGCAGTTGTTGAGATTCGGAATCGTATTGCTGGCTCACCGTCAACACCGGCGTACCGGCTTGCGAATACCAAAGTCTGAACTGCTTCAACTCCACGCCATTGGCGTCTTCCAAAGCCTTGACGAAATCCTCGCAAGTCACCGCCTGGCCGTCGTGGCGCTGGAAATATAAATCACAGCCCTTCCTGAAACCAGCCGCGCCCAGCAAGGTGTGCAGCATCCGCACTACTTCCGCACCTTTTTCATAGACGGTTAGCGTGTAGAAATTGTTGATTTCGATATAGGCTTCCGGACGAATCGGATGCGCCAACGGGCCGGCATCTTCGGCAAACTGCCGGGTGCGCAAAGCGTTGACGTCTTCGATGCGTTTTACCGCCGGCGACGTGCGGTCGCCGCTGAATTGCTGGTCGCGGAACACAGTAAAGCCTTCTTTCAAACTTAACTGAAACCAGTCGCGGCAAGTAACGCGGTTACCGGACCAGTTATGGAAATACTCGTGACCGATCACGCCTTCGATGTGCTCGTAATCGCTGTCGGTGGCGGTGTCGGGCCGGGCCAGCACGAATTTGGTGTTGAATACGTTCAAGCCTTTGTTTTCCATCGCGCCCATATTGAAATGGTCGACCGCAACGATCATGTACAAATCCAGGTCGTATTCCAAACCGTAAGTTTCTTCATCCCAACGCATGGCGTTTTTTAAAGACTGCATGGCGTGGTCGCATTTGTCGACATTGTGCTGCTCGACGAATATTTCCAACGCGATCCGCCGACCGGTCATGGTGATGAACTCGTCGGCCACGCATTCCAGTTGCCCGGCCACCAGGGCAAACAAATAACAAGGCTTGGCGAAGGGATCTTCCCAACTCACCCAATGCCGGTTGTTTTCCAAATCACCCTGCCCGACCTTATTGCCGTTGGACAGCAAGACCGGATATTTGCTCTTATCGCCAGTCAAGGTGGTTTTAAAACGGCTCATCACATCCGGCCGGTCCAAAAACCAGGTGATTTTCCGAAAGCCCTGTGCCTCGCACTGCGTGCAAAGCATGCTGCTGGATAAATACAAACCTTCCAGCGCGGTATTGGCTTGCGGATTGATGACATTTTCGATGACGATTTGAAACGGCCTATCCTGCGGCACTTCATGCACGACCAAGGCTTCCTCGCCCAGCAAATACTGGCTCTGTTCCAGTGCCTGGCCGTCTATCGCGATACTCACCAACTGCAATTCCTCGCCGAGCAAGGTCAATGCGGCACTGCTGTCCTGGCTTTGGGGATTGCGGCGCAGACTCAAGGTTGAGTGGACCTGCGTGTGTTGCTCGTCCAAATCGAAATTCAGTTCAATCTGCTCGATCAGATACTCGGGCGGGGTATAGTCTTTCAGGAAAACCGTTTGCGGGCTTGCATCGCGCATCATTTATCGCTCGTCTTGTTTGACAGGTTGTGGCGGTTTATAAGAAATCAGCCAGTAAGTAAGGCCCAGCGCCACGATGACCGCAGCGATAGCCGTAATATAAGCCGGATCCAAATCCTTGAAATCCAGCATGATGACTTTTCGGGCCACGGCCATCAAGGCAGTGGCTATGACCATTTTAATCGGTAGCGTGTCGTGCTTGATGTACAGCGTGATGTTGATAAATATCTCTATCGCGATCAACACGGCCATGAATGAACCAAAGATCACCAGTATGTCGGAGACCGTCAGCATCAAAAACGGTGCCGCGACCACCCGTTGGTACATCACGTAGCCCACGTCAGCCACGCCCCACAAGATAACCAACACCATCAGCACCGCCAATATTCTGACCGCGAAATGAATGACCGCGTGTAGGACTTTGAGCATGGCATCTTCCGGAATCGGCGGTACTTTTACTTCGTGGCCTTCCTCGCGCAAATTGCGGTTAGCGCTGGGCCGGGAAGATGCCGGTGGCGGCATGGAAGGTCGAACGGGCGGTTTAGTGTCCATCTACAACTCCTGGTTTTTCTGCCAAGCCACATAAGCCAATAAGGCCCATGCCGCTAAAAAAGCCAGGCCGCCCAACGGCGTGATCATACCCAGCCAACCGATATTCAATATCGCCAGTAAGTATAGACTGCCGGAAAACAGCACGACGCCCGCCACCAAACACCAGCCGGCCATTCGCAATAATTTATGTTCCGGTAACACTGCGATCAAAGCGAGAACCAACACGTGCCACATCTGGTAGCTTACCGCGGTTTTATAAACTTCCAGCAGATGCTCGGATAATAAATGCTTCAAGCCGTGCGCGCCGAACGCGCCCATCGCCACGCCTATAAATCCGCCGACGGCGGCCAGAAACAAAAAAGGCGGACGCATCATTTCTCCAGCAGGCGCGGCATCAGTTGCACCAGATTACACGGCCGGGTGCGGTAATCCAATTGTTCCTTGATTAAGGACTCCCAGGCAGTCCGGCAAGCACCGGACGAACCCGGCACGCAGAAAATATAAGTGGCGTTGGCCACGCCGGCTATAGCCCGCGACTGCATCGTCGAACTTTTGATGTCCTGGTAGGAAATCATCCGAAACACTTCGCCAAAGCCATCCAACACTTTATCCAACAGCGGCTGAATCGCTTCCGGCGTACCGTCGCGGCCAGTCACGCCGGTGCCACCGGTGGTAATAACCGCATTGACTTGCGGATCGGCGATCCATTGACTGACCGCGGCGCGGATTTGGTAAATATCATCGGGAACGATTTTTTTGTCGATCAAGTTATGCCCCGCATCGGTTAAACCGGTGACCAAGGTTTGCCCGGATACGTCGTCCAGTTCGGTACGAGTATCGGAGACCGTCAACACGGCGATATTAATCGGAATAAACTCTCGGGCTTGGCTCACGGTAAGGCTCCAGATAAAGGCTACCGCATTCTATGTAAAGCGCCGCCGGACAAGCAAGCATTGTTTAATTCGCCGGCTGTCATACCGGCTTAACCGATAATGCCGTAAACTCCGGATATTCATTCCAATTCAGTTAGCTGCCGCCTACTCGATCATGCCTATCCAGATTTCCCGTTACGAAAAAATCGCCAGTCTGGCAGCCTTGTGCCTGCTGCTGTTTGCCTGTTATCAGGTATTAAAACCGTTTATTTTCGATTTGTTGTGGGCGGCGATTCTGTGTTTTGTCACCTGGCCGCTGTATTTGCGTTTGCGCGATTGGAAGCTGACCGCCAACTGGGCCGCCACCGCCATGGTCCTGCCGATAGGCATATTACTGCTGACGCCGTTCGTCGCCGCCACGCTGACATTTACTGAAGACATAAACCACTTGCTGCAGTGGCTTAATCAAAGCCGGCATGTGTGGCCGGAGCCTCCGGCTTGGTTGCAATCGTTGCCGGTAGTCGGCGACAACGCTGTTGCCGCCTGGCAAAGTGTCGGCGAAGACTCCAGCCGCCTCGTCAATCTGGCCCGGCAATATGCGCTGGGCGCCAGTAGCTGGTTGCTGCAACAAGGCATTGGCTTGGCCGGCGAACTGATGCATATGGGCCTGGCTATTTTGGTGCTATTTTTTTTCTATCGCGACGGCGAACACGTTGCTCAGCATGTCGTGATTGGCGTCGAACGCTTGGCCGGCGAGCGTACCCAACGCATCCTGCATATCGTGCGTTCCAGTCTGCGCGCAGTGGTATACGGCATCCTCGGCACCGCGCTGGTACAAGCACTGGCTTCTATCCTGGGTTTTGTGATTGCCGGCGTGCCTTACGCCTTTGTGCTAGGCGTCATCGCGTTCTTTTTGATGATCATTCCAGCGGCCGGCACGGTGATCTGGCTGCCGATTGCCTTGTGGCTGCTGGCAGAAGGCGAAACCGGCTGGGCGGTTTTTATCGCATTGTGGTTTTTGTTATTCGTCGGCACCATCGACAACTGGCTACGGCCGATTTTGATCAGCCGGGAAGTGGAATTGCCGTTCGTGTTGATCGTGTTCGGCATCTTCGGTGGGCTGTTAGCGTTTGGCTTTATCGGCGTATTTATCGGCCCGACCCTGCTGGCCACCAGCTATGCCTTGGTGCTGGACTGGCTGATTCGCAATGAACAGCAGGAGCTGGACCGCCAAGCGAACACTGAAGGTAAAGACTGCTAGTTATCCGCTGTCAGTTTGATTTGCCGAGTAACGCCGTCCGCTTGTTCAATTGCCGAAAATCCATCGAAAAAATACAGCATTGTGGCCCAAGGTTTGCTGGCAATCGTGGGGGAGGATAAACAATCATGTCGGTGAAACACCCATTTGCCATCTGCCCTGCTCAACAAGTTCCCGAGCTAGGCAAATTTCCGTTTGAACTGCTCTATCGCGGCTCGCCACGCGCTGCGGTTCTGGTGCGTTTCCAAGGCGAGGTATACGCTTATCTGAACCAATGCGTCCACATGCCTAGGGCATTGGATTGTGAGAACAGCAACATTTTCGACGAATCGGGACGCTATTTGCAGTGTTCCATGCACAGCATTTGCTACGACCCGATCAGCGGCGAGTCTTTAAGCGAAATCTGCCTGGGCAAAAAACTGACCCCGCTGAAAGTTAAAGAACAAGACGACTGGATTTACTTAGTGGATAAAAGAGCCGCGATTACCGGTTGAGGCTTTGGCCCGGGGCGAAACAATAAGCATCGCCCCATTTACTTTCTGACGGTTTGCGCCGTAAACCCATCCGATCTTAGCCGTGCGCAGCACCTTCCTTGATCTGTTGTTCCAGCTTTTCGTGCGCGCGTTCCAACTTGGCAAACACTCTTAAAATATCGGTAGCGGACAATATGCCTACCAGTTTGTCTTTTTCCACCACCGGCAGCGCGCCGACGCGGTGTTCCGCCATCATCGCCGCCGCTTCCGAGGCAGGCGTTTCCGGGGTAACGGTATAAACGCCGCGATGCATGATATGCACGACTTTTTGCGTGACCACGTGCAATTGGGTGCTGTCTTTACAAGCTTCCACCGCATTGGAATTACTTTTGGGGCCCAGGGCTTTATATAAATCCCGGTCGGAAACGATACCGACCAATTTGCCTTTTTCAACCACAGGCAAGTGGCGGATTTTCTCGTAATGAATCAAAAAGAACACGCGATCGATCAGATCGTGCGGTTCTACGGTAAATACCTTGGTGGTCATTAACTCTGCTACGCGCATGCTGTTTCTCCCATAAAAATGTCTATATAAAAGTAAGTAAATTCTGACGCAATAGTGCCACTATAGCCAGGCAAAATTAAGAAATCGCTGCTTGATGGCTGCACACAACCATTCATTCGCGAAGCACGGCCGTAAATCCTTCGCCCGCGGCGCTTGGATCGACTCAATAAATCGTCCGGCCCAAATCCAGACAGGTCAGATAAAGCCGCATATCAAATTCCCATTGGTGATAGTCCGGCGCCATGTGCTCGCATAATTTGTAAAAAGCCTTGTTATGCTGTTTTTCACGCAGATGCGCGAGCTCATGAACGACGATCATCTGCAAAAACTCCGGCGGCGCAATTTTAAAGATCGCACCGATACGAATTTCATTTTTTGCTTTTAAATTGCCGCCCTGCACCCGAGAGACCACGGAATGTAAGCCCAAGGCCTGATGTAACACATCGATTTTGTCGTCGTAAACGACTTTGCTGAGAGGGTTGGATTGCCGCAGAAATTGATTTTTAAGATCCATCGTGTAGACATAAAGCGCCTTGTCGGTCTTTATATCATGCGGCCGGGGATATTTTTTCAGCAGCAACTCGGGCAGTTTGTCGCTGTCGATCAGCGCATGCACTTGCACCGTGATGGCGGGCGCATAGCCAGCTAGGTATTTTAACGGACGCATAAGCTAAAACCGCGCACCGCTTGCTTCAATCCCATGGCGGCTCGTCTCCGTCATAGGCTACGAAGTTTTTATCGCTTGATCGGGTTGTGCCACCGACGACACTGTCGGCTTTTGAATTTTTCGGCTCACCGCCGGGCAATTGACCAACACCTGACTCCACCTGCCATTTGGCAAACAGCGCCACGTCTTTATTGGCGGGGACATACCATTTCTTGACAGCAGCATCCCATCTGGCGCCAAGCGCTTTCGCCGCATCCTTTTCGGCATAGGGTACATTCAGATAAGTTTTCGCGTCAGCCATTTACCGCAGCCGGTCAAAGTTTAATTGCATCGCAATATTGTAAAACATTGCTTATGCAAGCGGCGCGGATAATCCAATATTACCCAGAAAACCTAACGCTGAACGCATTTATCAAAACATCTGCCGGTTCGGCTACGCCGCAGGACAATCCAGTCCTACGGTTTTTTGCGACTCGAACCCATAGTACTGGCAAAAGTGGTCGCCGCGAACAAGGCCGAGGAAACAATAAAATCGCCCGAAATAAACTCGATAACGCCGGTCACAAACACCAGCCCGGTCAAAATGTCTTTATGTAAGCGTTTCATGGTCGCTTCCCGAAGTAATTAAGGCATTTAGACTATATGCCCGCCGACATTAATTAACAATGACACTAAAAACACATTGATTAATCGCTACAAGGAAACAACCCAATAAGCCAAACCGCAAGCCGGTTTAACTGGGCTTATCGACTGCGTAGACGGCGAAACGGCAGCGCCAACAGGCCTACAAAGCCCAACTGCGCACTATCGCGATATTCGGACAAACCTATCATCATGGCAGCCTGTGCTTCGCGCGCTTGTGGACAATAGGTTTTGAACAATCTATCCCAGCATGACAGCGAGAAGCCGTAGTTGCTGTCGGTTTCCGGTTGAAATGCAGAGTGATGAATGCGATGCATGTCGGGTGTCACTATCAAATAGCGCAAGCCGCGCTCCAGCGCAGGCGGCAAGCCGACATTACCGTGATTGAATAACGCGCAACCGTTCAATATCACTTCAAAAGCGATCACCGCGAGCGGATCGACCCCGAGTAACAGCACCAGCGCGACCTTGTAAAGCATGGATAGCATGATTTCCAGGGGATGAAAGCGCACGGCAGTCGTCGTATCGAAATCCATATCGCTATGGTGTACCTGATGCAGCCGCCAAAACCAGCGCCAGCGATGGGCGGCAATATGTTGGGCGTAAATGGCCAAATCCAGCAGCAGCAAACTGAGTGTTATCGACAGCCAATTCGGCACCGACAACGTATTGAATACGCCGATTTGTTGCTCGGCAGCCCAGTTCGCCGCCAGCCAGGCCGCAGCACCCATGCTGAGCCGCATCACGCCGACATTCAGAATCGCCAGTCCCAAATTGACCGGCCAACGGCGGCGGCGCTTTGCCGCCAATCGCCGCTTTGGCCGCAGCCACTCCCAAGCCGCCATTAGCAAAAATATCCCCAAAAACACGCTCAAGCGCACCATTGCTTCCATCACTGCCTCCGATAATACCGCGCTGCCAGTTCATCCGGATTAGCTCCGAAAAAATACCGCAGCCGCAAGCACCACATCAATAAGATCGTTCTGAGGATACCGTGTTGTTGCCAACGCCGCGCGGCAGTGACGACCTTAGTCTTTAAACAGCAAGGTTTACCGAGCTTTTTCAGCGCCGCACTGATGGCAATATCTTCCATCAACGCAATTTCCGGAAAACCGCCCACAGCCTGAAATGCCTGGCGTGTTATGAAGATGGCCTGATCGCCGGTAGCAATACCGGTCAAGCGAGAGCGCGCGTTCATCATGCCGGCGATCAATTTAAAAATGGCTTGTGGGCTGTCGAATTGCACATCAAAACGCCCCCACGACCAGCCTTGCGCGACCTCAGACAAAATTAAAGCGATAGCCTGATCCGGCAGCCGGGTATCGGCATGCAAAAACAGCAACACGTCGGCTTGGGCGTGATGCGCACCCAGGTTCATCTGCCTGGCCCGGCCAGGCTGACTGGGCAAAATCTGATCGACCAAAGGCTTCGCAATAAGCGGGCTGGCATCACGACTGCCGCCATCGACCACCAGCAATTCGCAGCGCGATCTCAGCACCTGCAAGGCTTGCAACGTATCGGCAAGCCGCGCCGCCTCGTTGACTACCGGAATGACAATACTAATCTGAGGTTTCATTGCGCTAGCACATCTTCGTCAGCGCTACCGATTACAGTTCGTTGCTAACAGAGGCAGCAACGCTTATACCAGTAGCATTCAGCAAGGCCGAGATTAAAGCATGCCCCGCTCTATCTCTTGCAAATAGATAAATTCCGGGGCTTTTACCCCGGCCTGTTTTCTGATTTCCACCAACTCGGGGGATTCGAAAAAGCGCCGGGCGTTGTCCAGCGAGGTCCAGGCAGAAAAATGCACGATATTATTGGCATCGTCGTCGTAGCGCAGCAGTTGGTAGCTGATTTCTCCGGCGCGTTTTCTGATCTCGGCGGCCTGATCGAAAATCTGCTTCCAGGCCGGATAGTCGGCGACCTCATGGATGATTAATACGTGTGGCATGCAAACTCCGTTTTTTAGTATGGCTCGCCGTCTTTGTGGGCAAAACGCCAGCTCCCGTCGACTGACATCGCTTGTAAATCGTCGTCCGGATAAATGACTGCGTCTCCGGCCGTCCTGTCCCCAACTTCCAGATACTGCACGTCTGCGTTCGAGCGATTCAGCAACTGGTGCGCATTGCCGGTGCCGGCTTTAAATCCCGCGCACATACCCGGCGCCAGCTCGGTTTCGCCTGCATCCGTCACCAATGTCGGATGGCCTTGCAATATATAAATAAACTCGTCTTGCCGCGAATGGCTGTGCCGCAACGCCGATCTGGCGCCGGGTGCTAGCGTGCTTAGATTGACGCCGAAGTTTGCCAGATCAAATAAATCGCCAAGGCGGCGCTTCTCCCGTCCCGTCATGCGCGAGGCAAACGGTTCCGGATACAGCGAGGTGGTGCGTGGCTCGACATCTGCCGCCGACACGGCTATTGGAGTGTGTTTATCGTTCATGGTGGCCTGCAAATGGAAGAAAACCGGTTCGAACGGTTTATTAAAAATCCGGGGAGACTAGCCCAAAGCTGCCGAACCGATCTGCTTGCCCTTAGCGCTCCGAGCAATCGCCTGAACAAGCACAGGGCTACCCCAGAGCGCGGATATGATCGGGCTGGCCTCTTCGACCGCGGTGCTGGAAAAAAAGCGGACCTCTGCGGTTCGCTCGCCGGAATCAGGCCTAAGGTTGCCTTGCAGACGCCGCACCAGCTCTTTTGCCACGGCGGTGGCCGGGTCGATTATCGTCAGATCCGGCCCCACAATGTCCCGAATCAGCTCTGCCAGAAACGGGTAATGCGTGCAGCCTAATACGATGGTATCGGCACCAGCCAACAGCAACGGCGACAGGTAACCAACCAAAAGCTCGCGCGTCGTATCGCTGTGCAATTGGACTTTTTCAACTTGTTCGACCAAACCGGGACAAGGCTGCAACAATATTTCAATGTCCTGACCATAGGCCGCGCACAGCCTGGCGACGCTGGGGCTGGCCAGCGTGCGGCTGGTGGCCAGTACGCCGACCACTCCGGATTGGGTGGTTTGCGCCGCCGGCTTGATGGCCGGCTCCATCGCTACTACCGGCACCGGACACCACGCGCGCAGTTTTTCGATTGCGACCACGGTGGCGGTGTTGCAGGCCACTACGATGGCCTTCACGCCGGCATCAAGCAGCCGCTCGGTGATCGTTGTCGCCCTATCCGCAATAAACTCCGCGTCGCGGTCGCCGTAGGGCGCGTAGCCGGAATCGGCCACATACAACAAGTCTTCCATGGGCAGTTCCGCACGGATGGCTCGCAGCACGGACAGGCCGCCGACGCCGGAATCGAATACGCCAATGGGGGCCTCGGTGCGCAACACTGTCATGGATGGATGCTTTCTATTATCCAATCGATCAGACCTGGCGCTGTTGCAAATATTCTTCGTTGAGACGAATGGCTTGCAGGGCTGCCGGGCGGGCGTAGATGCGCGCCACATAATCCTCGAACAACGGACGTTTCTCGATGCTGCCGAACATCATGCCCCAACCCAGCTGCGAGCCGACATACACGTCCGCGGCGGTAAATTGCTCGCCGCAAATGTAAGGTCCGGGCCGCAGGGCTGTTTCGACGGCGGCTAAGGTCGCTTCGTAACTACCGAAACCGACAAAGCCGCTTTTGCCCTCTGGCACTTGCCAACCCAGCGTCTTGGCGGTAACGGCTTGCTCCAGCGGACCGGCCGCGAAAAACAACCAACGGAAATAGTCGGCGCGCGCGGGATGGTTTGCGGCCGGCAGCAGATTTTTCTGCGGAAAGCGATCCGCCAAATACGCGCAAATGGCGGCAGTTTCCGTGACGAACGCTGTGCCGTGTTTCAGCGCCGGCACCTTGCCCATTGGATTGACAGCCAGATAGTCGGCATTTTTCATCTCGGCGCCGAACGCCAACCAGACCGTTTCGTAAGGCTCGCTGATTTCTTCCAGCATCCAGTGAGCGATGCGCCCACGCGACTGCGGATTGGTATAAAACACCAGATCGTTCATTGTGCGTTCTCCTTGGCGGGAATTTGAACTAAAGGCAATATGGCGGCGGATTTTACACCGATAAACTGGACCTGACTCAGACGATATTTTGGGACCAGCTGTAGACACTGTTCCATCAGGAACAATGTCAAGCGACTATCCCAACGGTTCCAGTGCAGTCAGCGCTTCGGTCATTATCCGTTTGAATTCGGCGTAGTCAGCAGGATTTAAACTGTCCTGCTTGAGTGACAGACAAAATCTCGTCGCGGCCTGCTCCACACGATTTGCCCCCAAGTTAGCGGCAACGCCTTTCAAACCGTGCAGCACGTCTCGCGCCTTTTGCAAATCGCGCTTCTCCAGCAAATCATCCAGCGCTATCAAGGTGCTTGCGGTGCTATTTCTGAAACTGCCCAGCAACTCGCTCAAAAAGCTTTCGTCGCCATCCAGCAAATCCAGCGTGTTGCTGAAATCAAAACCGGGCAAATCTCGTAAGCAAAACGCTGAAACGTCACGCGCATTTGTAACAGGCCCGTTTACCGAAGCGCCAATCGGACTTCGACCTATCTGCTGGCACAACACCTTAACCAACTGCATCGGCTGAATCGGCTTGACCACAAACTCGTTCATACCGCTGGCCAGGCATTTGTCCCGCTCCTCTTGGGTCACGCCAGCACTCAGCGCGATAATCGGTAGCGATTTATACTCGGGGTTAAGGCGGATCTGTTCGGTGGCGGCCAGGCCGCTCATCACCGGCATATGAATATCCATCAGCACTGCATCATAAGCGTGCTCTGCCAGCATGGCCAAGGCGTCACGGCCGTTACCGGCAAGATCGACACTAACCCCGCATAAGGCCAAAAATTCCTGCAAAATTTTCTGATTGATAGCATGGTCTTCGGCCACCAAGATACGCATGCCCCGCAATGCGCTACCTTGATCGGCAAGCGTCTTAGACAAGCCACCGGCCTGGGTGTCGGTATCCGGCCGCGCCGCCGGCAAATCGGTTTGCTGCGCGCTAACGCCCAGAATTAAGTCAAAACTAAAATTCGAACCCTGCCCCGGCTTACTTTCGACATGAAAATCGCTGCCCATTAGTTGCAGCAACTTTTGGCTGATGCTCAAGCCCAAGCCTGTACCACCGAAGCGGCGAGTAATCGACGCATCCAACTGACTGAAGGAATGGAACAACTTAGGCAGATCCGCTTCGGGAATACCGATACCGGTATCCACAACGCTAAATCGTAGCCTGGCTTGAGCCTCGTTTAAATCCAGCAAGGCCACCCGCAAACTGACACTGCCTTGCTCAGTAAACTTCAGCGCATTTCCCACCAGATTGGAGAGAATCTGTTGCAAACGCAACGCATCCCCCACCAAACTTAAGGGCACATCCGGCGCAACGTCTATCTTGATGTCCAGGCATTTTTCCGCGGCGTACAAGGCAAACAGATTATGCAGGTTATCCAATACGGTATTCAGGTTGAATTCGACCTGTTCGAGTCCCAGTTTACCGGCCTCCATTTTGGAGAAGTCGAGAATGTCGTTGAGTATGCCGAGTAAACTGACGGAACTGCTGTAAATCTTTTGCAGATAATCTCTTACCTCAGCGGATACCGGCTTATTCAATGCTAACTGCGACAACCCGATCACCGCGTTCATCGGCGTGCGGATTTCGTGGGACATGTTCGCCAGAAACTCCGATTTGAAGGCTGCCATGCTCTCGGCGGTTTCTTTGGCTTCGATCAAGGCCTGCTCCACCCGCTTTTGCTCGCTTAGATCGCGCACCACGCTTTGTAATACCAAGTGGCCGTCCAGACTAACCCGCGCCAGCGTCACCAAAGCCGGAAAAATACGACCGTCGGCACGCTTATGCAGCCACTCGAATTCCAAGTGGCCGTTTTTGATCGCCGTAGCCATATACTCGTTCGCCAATTCTACCGAATCCCTGCCGTTTGCCTGATTTGGCGGCGAAACTTTACCGGGGTGCAAGCGGCAAAACTCGGACACAGCGTCGTAACCAAACAAATCCAAGGTGGCCTGATTGCAATCCAGAAATCCACTACTATCGGCCATCATGACCGCATCGCTGGAACTGTTGAACAGCTTTCGATACTTCAACTCACTTTGTCGCAGCACTTCTTTATTGGCTTTGGCTTGGGTGACATCCTCGGCAATAAACCAAATATAATCCTGATCCTCGGTACCGGCGACTTTGGTGCCGCTTAGTTGCAACGATACCGGCCGCCCTCTTTTATGGATAAACGTCGCTTCGTCCGAACCATACTGCCCGGTTCTGGCTAACCAACTTAATTGTTCGGCCAAACTCTGGTCTTTATCGGCAGATAAACTCATGTAATCGAGCCGTTGAAGTTCTTCTTCCGTGTAACCGGTCATGCGTTGAAAAGCATGATTGAATTCAACGAATTTGCCGTGCACGTCCAGCAAAGCGATGCCTAAGGGCGACAGCTCGTATAAGTCGCGGAGCTTTTGGCCTTTTTCCGCCAAACGAATATACGCATCCTTTAAACTTGAGTTTGCCGCATCAAGCTGAGCGGTGCGCTGATCGACCAGTGCCGCCACCATAGCCGCCCTGCCGGTGGCGGATAACAAGTACACGCTTAGTAGCATGGTAAACAGCAATCCGCCCAACAACACCAGCCACGGTAACCAGGAGGCATGCGTCGCAATGAATACGGCTTCCGGCTGGACAATCACTTCCAACAAGCGATTGCCAAAACGGATGGAATGCCTGAACTCATTAACACCGGTCGTCAATGCTTTCAGCGCTCCGTATAACGGTATAGCTTGGTTTTCCGCATCGTAATACAGTAGCGCCACGTTCATATCGTCAAGATTTAAGTCTTGCATGGCCGCCTTCACCAAGGAATCGATACGCACCACTGTAGACAAAAACCCGCTAAACGCCGGCTCCGAACTGTTGGCATTAGTCAAGTATACAGGCATCATCAGCAATAAGGCTTGATTGGCTTGCCCGTCCTGCACCAGTTGAATAGGCCGGGTGACGCTGACTGCTTGGCTGGCCCTGGCTTCCGTCAGCGCTGCTCGGCGATTGGCCTCCGAATTCAAGTCAAAGCCCAGCGCCAGCTTATTGGTTGATAAAGGCTCGATAAAGGTAACCGGGAAATACTCGGTACGCTCCTGAGCTTTGGTGAACTGGCGATCCGCACCTAATTCCTTGATCGTAAAATCTTTATATCCTTCGTCGCGGATCGATTGTTCGTAAGACGCCCGCTGTTCGCTGGGGATCTGCGATACCCAGCTCAGCGCTTGAATGTGCGGATTCTGTGTCAGGATGCCATTGGCAAAAACGCCGAATTTATCCCGGTCTACCGGTCCGGCCGCTTGAAAGAAACTATTGAGCGAAAAAGACGCTTTTAACACGGCGGAAAAGTTGTCTGCCAAGGCTTTATTAACCGCACCGGCATTGCTGTCAAATTGCAGTTGCAGCCGACTGTCTTCCGCTCGCAAAACCAATAGAAAAGTAATGATCAGCCCGGCCAACATGGCTACCAGCGGCATAGCCACACCTACCAGCCGGGGACGCCAAAGCGCTCTTGGCTCTGCAAACCAGCAAAAAACCAAAGGCGATATAATGATGGCTCCGAGACAATCGCCTATCCACCAATTCCACCAAGCCACCAAAACATTGGCATCGGTTAAAACACCGAATCCAAGCAAGGTGCTGACCCCGACGGTGGCGGCGATCAAGCAAGTCAAAGGCCCGACTAGTAACACATACCGAAAAATGTTTTTGCCTTTATCCAAACGCGGTACGCCGGTCCCTAGAAAGCGTTGCGACAGCCAAGCACCGGTCAATGCTTGCAATGTGCTGCCGATCGCGATGCCCATCGCGACGAAGACCGTCGGCGGCGTTAATTCGCCGCTTAAATCATATCCTTGCGAGAGATTGGTCAGGAACGAGCCGCACCCTATCGCCGGCCAGATTTTCTTACCCCAGAGCAACACCGCTGCCAGCGCAATGCCGGCCGGCGGCCAAATCGGACTGGCATAGCCTGGCGGTAAGGCTAGGCGCAACCCAGCCCAACCCGCCACGGCAATAATTGCTGTCAGAAAAATAAATCGGTAAAAGCTCAAACGCATTCCTTCTCTGCCCAACAAGCCAAGAAAAGTGAGAGAAGGTGATTATAGGTCAAATGTTTTGCTAGGGATGCGGATAGGCCAAAACCTGGGCCATCCGGCATTGCGAGGACTCATCGCTAATCCAGTTTAGCAACTGGGCTCCCGGCTGCGCGGGAGCGACGATATTTAGGAGCTTGGGATAGTGCGTCAGCCCGGCAGGGTCGCCATATCGATCACAAAGCGGTATTTCACGTCGCTTTTCAACATACGTTGATAGGCGTCATTGATGCCGGCCATCGGAATCAGCTCAATATCGGACACGATGCCGTGCTCTGCGCAGAAATCCAGCATTTCCTGGGTCTCACGGATGCCACCGATCAGCGACCCAGCCAGTGCGCGGCGACGGAATATCAGGTTGCCGACGTTCGGCGAGGGATGCGGCTCGGACGGTACGCCGACCAGGCACATCGTGCCGTCGCGCTTCAACAGGCTTAAATATTGATCCAGATCGTGCTGCGCGGCGACGGTATTTAAAATGAAATCAAAGCTGTTTAAATGCTTTTCCATCTCGTCGGCGTTTTTTGAAATTACTACCTCGCTCGCCCCCAAGCGTTTGGCATCCGCTTCCTTGCCTGGCGATGTCGTAAACAGCACGACTTCCGCGCCAAAGGCATGGGCAAACTTCACGCCCATATGCCCCAGACCGCCCAAACCGACGATGCCAACCTTATGGCCCTTGCCGATTTGCCAATGCCGCAAAGGCGAATAGGTCGTAATACCGGCGCACAGCAGGGGCGCTACCGCCGCCAACTCCAGCTTATCGGACACTTGCAACACAAACCCCTGATCGACCACGATCTGATTCGAGTAGCCGCCGTAAGTCATTTTGCCGGTGTATTTGTCCGGACTGTTGTAAGTGAACACCGTTTGGTCGCAAAACTGTTCCTGATGATCAAGGCAATCGGGACAGACGCCGCAGGAATCCACCATGCAGCCTACCCCGGCCAAATCACCCACCTTAAAATGAGTCACTTGGGAGCCGACTTCCACGACCCGACCGACAATTTCGTGGCCCGGCACTATCGGAAATGTCGTGCCGCGCCATTCGTTGCGTACTTGATGCAAGTCGCTATGGCAAACCCCGCAATACAGAATTTCGATACGCACATCCTCGGAACCGGGTTGCCGGCGTTCGAAATGAAACGAGCGCAGCGGGGTTTGCGGGTTGTAGGCAGCATAGCCAACACTTTTGAGCATATCGATCTCCTAAGAATAACGTTTTAAAACGGATCATTACCACTGCTCTTGAATGCGTGTGTAATAATTGAAAGAAAAGGAAACTTTAATTTTGTTTAATGGACTTTAGCTTAATTATTCGGTTGGGAGTAACAAGTGATCCATAACGTAGCAGAAACGGTTTTTGGACATGCCGGATGGCGTGATCTGAGAAATAACATTAATCTCTGGATACAATTCCTAACAAATTTTCGCCGACGACTGATTTCTAGGGGAAAACTTAAAAAAGCGAGTGGAAATCAACTTCTAATTAACTTCGGTTGCGGAAACCTTGCAAAAGAAAACTGGATCAATATAGACATGACGGACAGCCAGGGTGTCTACTTTCATGACTTGCGTAATCTTATTCCGCTGAATAGTCAATGTGCTAAGCACATTCATTGCGAACACTTTCTAGAGCATTTGGAATACTCCTATGCGAAAAAATTACTTAGAGAGTGCTATCGACTACTCGAAAATGGCGCCACGCTCAGACTAATCGTGCCCGACGCTGAAAAATACTTGAAAGCTTACTGCTTTGACGACAAAGAATTTTTCGAACAACTTAAAAATTTGGGAGGCAGCCCAAAGCCATACGACACAAAAATGGAAATCATTAACCAAATGTTCCGAATGGACGACGACCACAAGTTTGCCTGGGATTTCGAAACGTTGAAGCTCGCTTTATCGGAAGCTGGTTTCACGCAGATCAATCGCTCCGAGATAGGCGATATTGAAGCTCAATACAACATTGATGGTACCGACTGGTGGCGTCCCGTAGAGAGTTTATATATTAATGCCACTAAATCTAATACCTAAAAACGAGTTATCGAAAGAAAAATAACGAGCTCATCAAAAAGCATTTGTTTCATCGTTCTCGTAAAACCTAGCCCCCCACATTCGGGCGCGGGGGGCTAAGAGTTTTTCGAGGCAGTCCAGTTGTTAACTTGTCAGTTTCAAATACTTCTTGTACAGGCTGTCCTTGTCCTCGACCACATCCGGATCTTTATCGATACAATCCACCGGACAAACTTCCATGCACTGCGGCTTGTCATGATGACCGACGCACTCGGTGCATAGGGACGGGTTGATCACGTATATATCATCGCCTTGCGAAATGGCGCCGTTCGGGCACTCCGGTTCGCAGACATCGCAGTTGATACAGTCGTCGCTGATAATGAGCGCCATAATTACTCCTCGGAAAATTTTTCGGTTAAGCGTTGTTTGACCACATCAGGCACGAAGCTGGACACATCGCCGTTCAATTGGGCGATCTCGCGGATCATGCTGGACGAGATAAATTCGTATTGTTCGGCCGGGGTCAGAAACACCGTTTCAATATCGGGCGACAAACGGCGGTTCATGCCGGCCAATTGAAATTCGTATTCAAAATCGGACACCGCGCGCAAGCCGCGGATGATGACGCTGGCTTGATGTTGCTTGGCACATTCGACCAACAAGGTGTCGAAGCCAATCACGCGGACGTTGCTGAACTCGGTGACCACTTCCTGAATCAACGCCACGCGCTCTTCCAAGGAAAACAGTGGCTGTTTGCCGCGGCTGACCGCGACGGCAACAATCACATGCCGGTAAAGCCGGGAAGCGCGGTGGATCAAGTCCAGGTGACCATTGGTGATGGGATCGAAGGTGCCGGGATAAATCGCGGTAATGTTCATCGGCTTTGGAAACAGGCAAAAGCGGCTTATTTTAAACCATTCGCCGCGGCAAAAGTATCCGATTGCTTTTGCAGCAGGTGGTAGCTGACTTCGCCAGCCGTCTTGGCTTTCAACAATCGCCAGCCGACCGGCAGATCATCCAACGGCCGCTTGCGCTCACATTCCAGGTAGATTTTGGCGTAATCGGCCAGCCAGCCTTGGGCGTCCAATAGTCGGCAGGTCTGCCCGATCAAACCTTGTCCGAACGGCGGATCGAGGAACACCAAGTCGAACGGTTGAGCCGGCGCGTTTAGAAATTGCCCAACGTCTTGCTGTACCACCTGAATCTGTGTCGCCGCCAGTTTAGCGATGTTCTCGCGCAGCTTTTGGCAACTGGCAGGGTTGTTTTCCACTTGCACCACGTGCCTAGCACCGCGCGAGGCAGCTTCGACGCCCAACGCGCCGCTACCGGCGTACAAATCCAGACAGCGGCTATTCAGAACATCAGCTTGCAGCCAGTTGAACAAGGTCTCCCGCACCCGCGACGGCGTCGGTCGCAAACCCGGCGCGTCGTCGAATACGATTTGCCGGCTGCGCCATTCGCCGCCGATGATGCGGATTTGGTTAGACATTTTATTTACCAGCACCGACCGTTACGGTTTGCAACAACTCCGGTTTTACCCGACGCTTGAACGCATCCTTGATTTGCTCGATGCTGACAGCTTCGACATTGCTCTGAAAGGTATCCAGATAGTCCAGCGGCTGCTGATAAAACCCAATCATCGCTACGTAATCGGTCAGCTTGCTGTTTGTATCGAAGCGCATCGCAAAACCACCTGTGATGTTTTGCTTGGCGGCGGTCAGTTCCTTATCGCTGGGGCCTTTATCGAGAAACTCGTTGAAGGTCTTCAGCAACACATCCAAAGCCTGTTCGGTTTGGTCATTGCGGGTTTGCAAACTCATCATGAACGGGCCTTGCCGATACATCGGAGCGAATACGCTGTAAGCACCGTAGGCCAGCCCGCGCTTCTCCCGCACCTCTTCGAACAAACGAGAAACCATGCTGCCGCCCCCCAGAATATGGTTACCCACATATAAGGCAAAATAATCCGGGTCCTTGCGATAGGTGCCGGGCAAGCCGACCAGTACGTGGGTTTGCGTGGACGGAAACTCGATGTGCTGTTTGCTGGCTTTATTCGGCATCGTCACCGCCGGAATTTCGGCGGGCTTGCTACCAACCGGCAACTTGCTTAGTACCTGGTTAGCGGTTTGTTCGGCTTGCTCGCGGCTAACGTCACCGACGATAACTACCATGGCGTTGGCCGCCACATAGTATTTTTGATAAAAGCTTTTCAGATCGTCGGCGCTAAAACCGGCCACGGTTTCCACCACGCCCGCTTCCGGATGTGCATAGGGATGATCGCCGTACAAGGCTTTGTTGAACGCGATGCCGGCCAGTTCGCCCGGCGATTCTTCGCGGTGTTTCAAACCGGCCAGCGTGCGGGCTTTTTCCCGCTCGAAATCGGCTTGATTAAAGGCCGGCTTGCTCAATACGGTCTCGAAGGTCGCCAAAGCTTTGTCGAACAAGGCTTTTTCGGTCAAGGTCCGTATCGCCAGCCAAGCCATATCTTCATTGACACCAGCTGAATAATTGGCGCCTACCGATTCGAAACGCTGGGCGATGTCGTCGGCGCTCAAGTCGCCGGCCCCACTATCCAGCAAGGCGGAGGTCAGCGCAGCGACACCGAACTGCGCTTCGTCGCGGGCGCTGCCGGCATCGAATACCACCCGCACATCGACCATCGGCAAGCCGGCGGTGCGCACGTAGTAAACCCTACTGCCTTGCGGGGTTTGCCAGTTTTCGATTTTCGCGGCGGACCAAACGGTCTGGCTCAACAGCAATAGTGCCAAACCAATTAAATTAAAACGCATGATGGCCTCCTATGGCTTTTGCAGGTTTGGCGGCTTGGGTGATCGGCTGCGGATCGAGATAGGCGACGGTGAGCGTGTCTTCGATCAAGTATTTACGCGCCACTTCCCTGACCTGCTCGGCGGTGACTTGATTGATCTTATCGACATACTCGTCAGCTTTCTGCCAGCCGATACCCACGGTTTCCAGCGTGCCCAATTGCATGGCTTGATAGAAGTTGGAGTCTTTCTGATAGACCGCGCTGGCCAATACTTGCGCCTTGATGCGTTGCAATTCATCCTTGTCGATCAACTGGTTCTTGAGTTGATATACCTCGTCCAGCAAAGCATATTCCAGATCAAATACGGTTTTACCTTCGGCAGGGGTGGCTTCCAACAGGAACACCTCGGGCAAGCGCGAAGTGAAGTCGTAACCCGCACCAGCCGACACCGCAATTTGCTTGCCTCTGATCAGGCGTGAAGACAGCCGGGCACTATCACCACCGTCCAGCACACCCGCCAGCACTTCCAGCGCGTATGCCTCCCATTCCGGCTTGGCGGTTTTCAGTACCGGGACTTTATAGCCCATCATCAGGTAGGGCAGTTTGGCGGGCGCTTTCACGGTGATGCGCCGCACGCCGCGTTGTTCGCTTTCGTCTTGCGGTTTCACAGGCTTCAACACGCTGGGTTGCAGCGGCGCAAAATATTGCTCGGCCAGCTTTTCGACTTGCAACGCATCGACGTCACCCACCACCACCAGCGTGGCGTTATTGGGTGCGTACCATTGTTGATACCAGGCTTGCAGGTCTTCGACTTTATAATTGGCGATGTCGGACGGCCAACCGATAACCGGGTTTTGATATGGGCTGTTGGTGAAAGCCGTAGCCATGAATTGCTCATGTACTTTCGAACGAGGCTGATCGTCGGTGCGCATGCGCCGTTCTTCGGTCACTACTTCCAGTTCTTTTTTCAGTTCCTCGGCTTTTAAGTCCAGATTGCGCATCCGGTCGCTTTCCAGTTTAAAGCTGATTTCCAGACGCGATTTTTCCAAGGTTTGGAAATAAGCGGTGTAATCCTGACCGGTAAAGGCATTTTCGTTGCCGCCATTTTCGGCGATGATTCGGGAAAACTCGCCAGCCGGATATTTTTGGGTGCCTTTGAACATCATGTGTTCCAGCATGTGCGAAATACCGGTGATGCCGCCGGGCTCGTAACTGGACCCGACCTTGTACCAAACTTGCGATACTACCACCGGCGAACGATGGTCCTCCTTTACCAGTAGTTTCAAGCCGTTGCTGAAAACATGTTCGTGTACCTTGCCGGCCTCGGCATGCGCCGCGACAGCAGGGCAAAGCAGCGCTAACGCCGCGAGCCTATAGTTCATAAATCCCTCGTTGACTAAAAGATGGTGAGCGCTTGTGATTATTTTAATAATCAATGGTTCACTGTTATTCTATATGTTTAAAGACCCGCAAATCTATTTGGTACTTGATGACCGACACCACTTCAGCGCTATCCTGGAAAGACTACTTAGAACTCTGTAAGCCCAGAGTCGTGGCATTGATCGTGTTTACCGCTATCGTCGGCATGTTGCTGGCCGTACCAGGCATGCCGCCGCTGGATAACTTTTTCTACGGCAGCATAGGCATCGCCCTGGCGGCATCCTCGGCAGCGGCGATCAATCATTTCATCGACCAAAAAGCCGATGCGCAAATGGGCCGCACCAAGAATAGACCACTACCCACCGGTCATTTGAACTCGCACCAGGTATTGGTATTCGCCAGCTTTATCGGCCTTGTAGCGATGGCGATATTGACCATCAAAATCAACGTATTGACCGCCTTTCTGACCTTTTTGTCACTGATCGGCTACGCGCTGATTTATACGGTATACCTTAAAAAATTAACGCCGCAGAATATCGTCATCGGCGGCGCGGCCGGCGCAGCGCCGCCGGTGTTGGGCTGGGCGGCGATTACCGGCGAAGTGCATCCGCATGCGTTGTTGCTGTTTTTAATTATCTTCGTTTGGACCCCGCCGCATTTCTGGGCTTTGGCCATCGCCAAACGCGAGGAATACGCCAAGGTTTCCATCCCGATGCTGCCGGTGACGCACGGCGTGGAATTCACCCGCCTACAGATTTTGCTTTACACCATTTTGTTGCTGATTAGTACGCTGCTGCCCTATCTAACCGGCATGAGCGGCGTGATTTATTTGCTGGCCGCTGTGGTATTAGGCTTGGGTTTTATCTATTACGCCGTGCAAATGATGCGTAAAAAAGACAATAAAACCGCGATGCGCACCTTCGGCTACTCCATTGTTTATCTGATGCTGATTTTCGCGGCATTGCTGATCGATCATTACTTCCCACTGTCATTCTCATGAGCTTGTTGACCCAGGAACATCCGTTCGCGGAATTTATCAAGATACTCGGCAAGGGCAAGAAAGGCGCCCGGCCGCTGACCCAAGACGAAGCCTATCGGGCGATGCAAATGATATTGGCCGACGGCCAGGTCGAGCCGATTCAACTCGGCGCATTTTTGATGCTGATGCGGGTGAAGGAAGAAACCTGCGAAGAGCTAGCCGGCTTCGTGCAAGCCGCGCGGGAAAGCTTCGCCTTCGAATCCAAAGTGGCGGTGGACTTGGACTGGTCGTCTTACGCCGGCAAACGCCGCCATCTGCCCTGGTTTTTATTATCCACATTACTGCTGGCCGAGAACGGCATCAGGGTCTTCATGCACGGCGCCGGCGGCCATACCGAAGGGCGTTTGTACACCGAAAATGTGCTGCAAGCATTAGGCATCAAGGCTGCCACGTCAATAACCGAAGCCGGCCAGCAATTGCAGCACGACAATTTCAGCTATCTGTCGCTGGAATATATTTGCCCAAAACTGTACGACATGATCAATCTGCGACCGATTATGGGCTTGCGTTCGCCAGTACATACTTTGGTTAGATTGTTGAACCCGTTCGACGCCACAGCCAGCATTCAAGGCATTTTCCATCCCAGCTACCGGCAGGTTCATCAAAAAGCCGCGCTGTTACTGAACCAGAAATACATGGCGGTGTTAAAAGGCGAAGGCGGCGAAACCGAGCGCAATCCGGACGTCGAGTGTCTGGTGCAAAGTGTCAATAACGGCGAGCTTAACGACGAGACCTGGCCGGCCCTATTCGAACGCCGACACATGAAAGCCGAAGACATGGACCCGCAGTTATTGGCGCAATGCTGGCGTGGAGAGCTTAACGACGAATTTGGCGAGGCAACCGTGATAGCGACTGCGGCGGTGGCATTGAAGCTAATCGGCAAAGCCGACGACCAAGAACAAGCCCAACAATTGGCGACGGACTTTTGGACGAAGCGCAATCGGCAGCGTTTTTAAATCTCAGCCCGACCGCGCGTTAGAAAGCGAAATAGTTTAACCTGCTTCCAACGGCGGATAGCTAAAATTAGGAATCCCCTTAATGTAGTCACGCTGCAAATGCAGATACTGCAAGCCCATCAGCGTGGAAATCTCGTCGTGATCGACCCAAACTACCTTAACCTCGCCTTCCAGATTCAAGTGCTTGTAATCGAATTTGGCCACCGTACCGTCCGCCACTTCAATTCTGCCCAGCATGCGTATCATCAAACCATCCACCGAGACATTTTCGGTATTGAACGCATAATCGTTGCCGTTGAAGACAATATGGCCGGGAGCGGTCATGTTTTTGCGGTAGGCGCGGCGGCTGTAGAGTAAATTATCGGTATCGTAAGACAAGTTGCGAAACTCGATGGCAATTTCAAATCCGCCCTCGGTAGCTTCAGCGCGCACCATTTCCGCCTCTCCAGCCAAGCGCATGCTCGGCAGATAAAAATCGACTATCGGCGAAACTTGCAAAGCATTAAAAATGTCTTTGATGCCATTGACCTGCGGCTCGACCTTCAGCACTGCCAGCAAGCCGGAAAGCGACAGATTCACGACCCAAATTTCGTGCTCTTCAAAGCCCAAATACAGCAATCCTTGGCTAGCCAGGTTTTTGCGATAGGCGCGTTTTTCGGTTGTTGGCATAATAATCCTTCTGTTTGGCAGGGCTTTTAAAGGTAAATCCTTTTAGCAATCTAATTTATTGGGATATGAAAAGCAGAATAATTTGTCTGGCTAGTCTAGCCGTTTTATCGGCGTGTACAACCATGCCACCAAAAAACCCGGAAAATATCTGTCAAATCTTCCGGGAAAAAGACGATTGGTATCAAGCAACCTTAAGCTCCGCGCGGCGCTGGGGCGTGCCCATTGCGGTGCAGATGGCGATCATCCATCAGGAATCCAGCTTCGTCGCCGACGCCCAACCGCCCCGGCCATTGATTCTCGGCTTTATCCCTTGGTTTCGTTCCAGCAGCGCTTACGGTTACCCGCAAGCCAAGGACGAAACCTGGGCGGACTATCAGCAAAAAGCCGGCAACGGCTGGGCCGATAGAGAAGATTTTGCCGACAGCTGCGACTTTGTGGCTTGGTATTGCGCCACCAGCAACCGCAAGCTGGGCATCCCCACCTCAGACGCCAACAATCTGTATTTAACCTATCACGAAGGCTTAGGCGGCTATCAGCGAAACAGCTTTTTATCCAAGCAATGGCTGATGAATACCGCGCAAAAAGTCCATCAGCGCGCCTTGCGTTACGACGCGCAACTGGCAAGCTGCCGGCAGGAGCTGGAACAAAAAAACTGATAAACTAGCCGCCCCAATCATCTATCGGGAGTTTTCATGAAATCCACGAAACAACGTGTCATCGCCATTTTAATCGCATTTATTACAGGATTTGCTATGTTCTCACTGGCCAACGCCAACGCCCCAACCCCAGCCGAAAATAAAGCCGCCAGCGAAAAATTTCTGGCCGACAACGCCAAAACCGCCGGCGTGGTAACCACCGCCAGCGGTCTGCAATATCTGGTCTTCACCGAAGGCACCGGTGCCCAACCCAAAGCCACCGACAACGTCACCGTCCATTACAAAGGCACCACCATCGACGGCAAAGAGTTCGACAGTTCCTACGGCCGCGGCGAGCCAGCCACATTCCCATTGAACCGCGTCATCGCGGGCTGGACCGAAGGCGTGCAATTGATGAAAGAAGGCGCGAAATACCGTTTCTTTATTCCTTCTAACCTGGCTTACGGCGAGCGTGGCGCGGGACGGGATATTGGGCCTAATGCGGCGTTGATTTTTGATGTTGAGTTGATTAAGGTCAACTGATTTTTGGTGTCGCTAACGCGACGGTTTGTTTAGAAGTCGGGTCTCGGCCCGACAGCCGAGACACTTTCTTTTGCTCCGCCAAAAGAAAGTATCCAAAGAAAAGGCGGCCCGGATGCCGCTTATTCCCTGCGCTCCTCGCTTTCGTCGGGGGTTGACGAAAGGGGCTTCCTGCCCCTTCGTCAACGCGCCGCATCCCTGCGGCGCCCCTGCGGGCTATTCCCGCCAAAAGCTCCGGTGCTCGGCGCGGCATACGGGATAAACCGATCCCGAGATTACAAGTCAAACTAACACAAGTAGATCATCATCCTTAAGCAAGTTGGAATATTGTTTTTCCGGCCCGAACAATATCTGCCGTGTAGAAATGCTTTTCCAGTTAGACTCCACAACCAAATTAAAAATGGATACTATTCAATTTAGGAATATATCAATCAAAGCTATTCAATCAAATGTTAGGCTACTTCATACTACATGATGATTGATAAACGAAAGAAATTACTTCAGCAAGACCCGTACCTAATTAAAAGATATATTCGGCTACGCATGCAAAGTAAAAGCAGAGGGTTAGCTAGGTTTGTTATGCGACGAGTACTACCACTCAAGGAACGAGAAAGAGAAAGGGCGATTGAGAATACGCTTACCGAATTTGCTAAACAAACCGCTAAAAGCCGAAATCTTGGATTTGAGTCGTCATCCACCCTATTTAACATCGGATTGTTCTTTCTTATTGCTGATAGAGACATTCAGTCTGTAAAGATAGACGCTCTTACCCATCCAGATCCATGGAAAAGGTCTCTTTGCGCCCGAATGATTCTCTTAACAATTCATGAACTCGATCTGGACAAAGTTGCGGGATTAAAATTGCGAGCCGCGCTCGAAAATTCTGGTGTTTCCGAGGAGGCTAAGCGCCAATCAGCGCAAGCACTTCGAGCAGTTCGCACCGCCCAACAGAAAGCTCAGAAACAGTTTGTATCGCTGCGTAACTCCACTATTGCTCATAGAGACCCAGATGCGCTAATGCAATACAGATCGATAACTCAAATCAATGAGTTAGAGGTCCTTCGAATTGCTAACGAGTTCTACGATGGCACTCACCTTTTCCTTGATGTGTTGCCTAGATTAATACTTGAAGTGGGTACTTTGCCGGGGTTACTTAACCAACTAAGGTCTCGTTCGGGTGTAAAGCCTAAAAAACAAAATGTATAACCCGAATCCCCTGTCCCCCATGCCGCGCCAAACACCTAAAAGCCATGCGTCCGATTAACGTAGCCTAATCGAACGCATGCTGAATTAAGTCCTTCAGGGTATGCCTTGCCCGAGAATGCTTGGAATATTTTTCTTTCCTCCGAATAGACTTCGCTATTCGAAGCTACTCCACCAAATCCAAAAATATTGTGAAAACATTCGAGCTTGCTAGTGGGTTTCTCCCGTATGCCGCGCCGAGCACCGGAGCTTTTGACGGGATCAGCCCGTAGGGGCGCCGCAGGGATGCGGCGCGTTGACGAAGGGGCAGGAAGCCCCTTTCGGCAACCCCCGGCAAAAGCTTCGGAGCGCAGGAAACAAGCGGCGTCCGGGTGTCTTTTCTTTTGGATACTTTTCTTTGGACAAGCAAAGAAAAGTATCGCGGCTGTCGGTCCGCGAACCGACATTCAAAAAAACCGTCGCGTTAGCGACACTACCTCTTACGCCAACACCCTAGCAAACAGCCTGTGAGAATATTCCTGCTCCCGCTGCAAAATAGTTTCGTTTTTTATATCCTTGAGCTTTTTCACCAACACCTCCCCCGTTTCCGGAAAGAAATACACTTTGCGGGGATAGATACCGAGCATGTCGTCAGCGAGGACCGGAATGTTCCGGCCGGCCAGATAACTGCGTAAAAACTGCGCACTACGCGCGCCGACATTGTTGCGTTGCATGCCGTTAAGAATATTACCGCCGCCAAACACTTTGGCTTCCAGCTCGCTCTCTTCCGCACCCATGCCGACCAGGTGCTTGATGAAATTGTCCATGCCGTTACTAGCCATGTTCTCCATGCGTTGATTGAGCGGCTGGTCTTCGTTGACGTTCACCACCATGAATTGATACATCCCGCCTATGCCCCGCCGCCTATCTCGAATACAGGCAATCACGCAGGACCCCAACACGGTAACAATAAGCTCGCCGGAATTGGTGACACAATATTCGCCGGGAGTGATTTTGCAGGCGCGGATGCGTTGATGCGGGTCGTAGTAGGTTTCGGAGTATTTTTGCGGATGCATAGCCAGGGCCGTCTTCAGAGTTGTAGAACATTGATGCTTATCAAGCAATAAATCGGCCACTATAAAATTTGGTTTCCACCTCAAATCTTTAGCATTTCAGCGCGCGACCTTGTCGAAGCGATTGTAAACCGCTTCGACAACTATTGATTGATTGGGTATCTGTCTCAGCGCGCCGAGACACAAGCACCCGGGCTATCGACAGTCAGAACGAGCAACGAGCCGGAGTGGTGCGTAGCGCTCGCGATTGGCGCACTTGCTGTTATCCCAACCCAAGTCATCACCGGCATATCTTTCGGCAGACCGGGCGAACGATGTCGAATGGAACCGTGGTTTGCAATTTTGCTATAAAAATATCCGCCGCAGTCGCAGCACATTTTAGTATCCTAGCCAGCCATTCCGTACCCAGCCGTCAACCATGAGCCAATACCCACTTTTTGCCACCACGCCTAAAGCGATGGAAGGCATCCTTGCCAACGAAATCAAAGCCCTGGGCGGCCAGAACGTCCGCGAAAAAATGGCCGGCGTGGCTTTTGAGGGTGATTTGGCGCTGGCTTACCGGATCTGCCTGTGGTCGCGCACCGCCAACAGGGTGTTTTTGCCGCTGAGCAGTTTCGAGGTCAAGTCCCAGCAAGACCTTTACGACGGCGTCAAAAAAATCAACTGGTTCGAACACATCAAACCGGACGACAGCCTGGCGGTATCGTTCAGCAGCAAAAACAATCCCGCCATCAACAACACCCATTTCGGCGCCTTGAAAGTCAAGGACGCCATCGTCGATCAGATGCGCGCCAAGTTCAACAAGCGACCCAATATCGATACCGACCGGCCCAGCATCCGCGTCAATGTGTATTTGCACAACGAAACCGCCCAACTGAGCCTGGATTTGTCCGGCGAGAGCTTGCACAAGCGCGGCTACCGCGACGTCAACATTGCTGCGCCGATCAAAGAAAACCTCGCGGCGGCGATTTTACTGCGCGCCGGCTGGCCGAAAATCGCCGAACAAGGCGGATCCTTGCTCGATCCGATGTGCGGCTCAGGAACGATGCTACTAGAAGGCGCAATGATCGCTGCAGACTATGCACCGGGTTTGCAGCGTGATTACTTCGGCTTTCTGGGTTGGAAAAAACACGATGCCGCCCTCTGGCAAAGTTTGCTGGACGAAGCCAAGCAACGCCGCGATACTGGCTTGAGCAAAATGCCGGTCATTGTCGGTTTCGATCAGGATCGGCGCACCGTGGTAGCCGCCTTGCAACACGTGGAAAACGCCGGTTTGGTCGGCAAGATTCATATCGAACGGCGCGACATCGCCGATGCGACCGCGGCGGAAAGTTGGCCCAAGGGCCTGATCGCCTGTAACCCGCCTTACGGCGAACGGCTGGGCGACGAGACGGAAACTTCCGAATTGTATCGCCGCTTTGGAGAGGTACTAAAACAGCGCTTCGTCGGTTGGCAGGTGGCGATGATCATCAGCAATCCAGAACTGGGTTTTAGATTGGGCGTACGTTCGCAAAAGCCGATTACCTTGTTCAACGGCGCGCTGGAGTGCAAATTGCTGCGTTTTAATATCGAAGAACAGACCTTCTTCGAACCCAAAGCCAAATCCCAGCAAGAACGCATCGAGCAAATCAGCCGGCGCACCGAAACCGAGCAGCCCGACAATCAAGCGGAGATGTTCGCCAACCGCTTGCGCAAGAATCTGAAAAAAATCGGCAAATGGGCCAAACAAAACCAGGTCAGTTGCTACCGGCTGTACGACGCCGATTTGCCGGAATACGCGGTAGCTGTGGATGTCTATCAGGGCGACAAGACCTGGGTCAACGTCCAGGAATACGAATCGCCGAAAACCATCGATCCGGCCAAAGCCAACCAACGCCTGGCTGGGGCGATGGTGGAAATTCCCAAAGTATTGGAAATACCCAAGGAACAGGTGTTTCTAAAAATCCGCCGCAAGCAGAAAAGCACCGATCAATATGAAAAGCAGGGAGAATCCGGCCGCTTTCATATCGTCGAGGAAGGCGGTTGCAAGTTTTGGGTGAATTTCGAGGATTATCTGGATACCGGTCTGTTTCTGGACCATCGGCCGATTCGGTTGATGATACAAAAGCAAGCCAAGGGCAAGCGCTTCCTGAACCTGTTTGCTTACACCGGCAGCGCCAGCGTGCATGCGGCAGTCGGCGGCGCGGCGTCCAGCGTCACGGTCGATATGTCCAACACCTATCTGGACTGGGCCAAACGCAATTTTGATTTAAACGGCATCCAAGGTGATCACAAACTGCTGCGTGCCAATTGCGTGGAATGGCTGGCGGAACAAGCCGGCGCCAAAGACAAAGTGCAGTTCGATCTAATCTTTCTCGACCCACCGACCTTTTCCAATTCCAAAAAAATGGACGAAGCCTTTGATATTCAAAACGATTATCTGCATTTGCTGCGCAATGCCGTAGCTTTGCTGGCACCGGAAGGCGTGCTGTATTTTTCCACCAACTTCCGCCGCTTCAAATTGGACAAACAGGCCTTGGCGGATTTGCAGATAGAAGACATCAGCGCGAAAACCATTCCGGAGGATTTTGCCCGCGATCAAAAAATTCATTATTGCTGGAGGATTACGCGATGAGCGAGTGTCTACACATCATCGTCAAGGGCCGGGTCCAAGGCGTGTATTTTCGCGCCTATACCCAGAAGCAGGCGGTGAAGTTAAATGTGAAAGGTTTTGTCAGAAATCTGGCCGACGGCTCGGTGGAAATCATCGGCAACGGCCATCCTGACGACCTGCAAAAACTGGTGGCGTGGTGCCATAAAGGGCCGATGTTGGCCAAAGTCTCCGAAGTAATCGTCAATCCACATGCTGCAAGCGAGCATTTTGAGTTGTTTGAGATTAGGTAGGTATTGCCTGATCAATGCGCATGCGTTCGTCAATAGGGAAACAGAACGCGAATATCACCTGAAAGCGCAAACACACAGACGGCGCTGGCAATGGCGGCCAATATGTAACCGCAGACGCGGACTTTTAGCCATAATCCGACTGAAAACAAAACCAGCACCAACAAGGCCAGAGATAAGGCTAGCCAAGAATTGATCTGCACAAAATATATCAACCACTGAGCAGCGATATAAATCGCAATGGCTGCTCCCGCTAGTAGTAGTAAAAGTTCGTACATATTCCAATGGACGCGAATTTAAAATTCGTCTGATTGTTGAAATTAGAGAACTTTAACCAAGAACAACGTTTGAAGCCAATTCTCTCGCCCCATTCCCGCCGTCTCTGCAACGCTTATAACTTCTACCCACCTTCCCCCCTAAATCGGATTACAATAGACAACATTTATTCTCAACAAAGGGCGCAGCTTAGACGCCCGCCAGCAATCGGCAGGAGCAGTTTTGGCAGACAGAATTATTCGCATCGCTACCCGGCAAAGCCCGCTGGCCTTGTGGCAGGCCGAGCATGTCGCGGCACGGCTGCAACAGGCATTTCCCGGCTTACAAACCGAATTGGTCAAAATGGTCACCCGCGGCGATAAAATTCTCGACGCACCGCTAGCCAAAGTCGGCGGCAAGGGTTTGTTTGTCAAGGAACTGGAACAAGGCATGCTGGAAGGCACAGCCGACATCGCAGTGCATTCCATGAAGGACGTACCTGTGGAGTTTCCGGAAGGCTTGCATCTGGCGGTAATTCTGGACAGAGAAGATCCGACCGACGCCTTTGTTTCCAATCACTATCGCAGCCTGGCCGAATTGCCCGCTAACGCGCGCATTGGCACCTCCAGCTTGCGCCGCCAATGCCAAATCAAGGAAAAATTCCCGAATGCGGAAATCCTGAGTTTGCGCGGCAACGTCAACACGCGGCTAGCTAAACTGGATGCCGGCGAATACGATGCAATCATCCTGGCGTCGGCCGGTTTGAAACGTCTGGGAATGGGCGAACGAATCACCGCTCAATTGCAGCCGACAGAAAGCCTGCCGGCGATGGGCCAAGGCGCTATCGGCATCGAGTGCCGGATCGACGACGCCGAGATTCACGAGTATTTAAAGGTACTGCACGACGAGGACACCAGCATCCGGGTCGGCGCCGAGCGAGCGATGAATGCCCGACTCAACGGCGGCTGCCAGGTACCGATTGCCGGTTTTGCTGAAATCAAAGGCGAGCGTTTATTGCTACGCGGCCTGGTCGGCAGCCCCGACGGTACTTTGTTATATAGAGCCGAGGCGGAAAGCAGCCTTAGCGACTTCGAAGCGTTGGGCAAAACCGTTGCCGAGGATTTATTAGCGCAAGGCGCGGACAGGATATTGCGCGAGCTATACCAGTGAACTCGGCTTTAAACGGTGCACGCATTCTAGTAACGCGGCCCGCCGCTCAGGCTGAGAATTTATGTCATTTGATTGAACAACAGGGCGGCGTGCCAATACGCTTTCCAACACTGGAAATCGTCGAAACCCAGCCCGATCCGGACTTGCTAGGCCAAGCCGCCGCCAGCGACTGGCTGATTTTTACCAGCACCAACGCGGTGGATTTTGCTATCAAGGCGTTCGGTGGCAAAATGCCGGCCTTGCGTAAATTCAAAGTCGCGGCTGTCGGCGCCGCAACCGCCAACGCATTGCAGCAAGCGGAATGGCCGGTTGATTGCGTGCCGGCCAGCGAATTCAACAGCGAAGGCTTATTGGCTGAACCTGAATTGCACGCTGTCGCCGGCATGCGCTGCGTCATTGTGCGTGGTGTCGGTGGCCGGGAAAAACTGGCAGAGAGCTTGCGCAGCCGCGGCGCGGAAGCGAGTTATCTGGAAGTGTATAGCCGCCGGCAGCCGATGGCAGACAGCAAGGATTTACGGACCGACATAGCCCAAGGGCAACTGGCTGCCGTGACGATCACCAGCGTCGAAGCTTTACAAAACTTGTTGGCGATGCTGGATGACGAGTCGATAGTATGGTTGAAATCGATACTTTTAGTCGTCGTGAGCAAGCGGATCGGCCAAGCGGCCGAAGATTTCGGATTTAAACAGATTGCAGTGAGCGCACAGCCCACGGATGCAGCGATTTTAGAGACCTTGACGACGTTATTTAACGGGGAAAACAGTGGCCGAAGTAATTGAAGAACAACAAGAAAATCCAGCTCCGGTAGTGGTGGTTAAAAAGTCTCACGCCGGATTGTGGATAGGCATCACCTCTATCGTATTGGTGATTGCTTTGGCGGGTGCAGGCTTTTTCTTTTTCCAGCAATTGCGCTTCAGTCAAGATACCGAAAACAATCAGGATAACCTGAAGATACTGGAACTGGACAAAGAACTTAACGGCCTGCGCGAACAGTTGAATAGCGTGCAAACGCAAATCGCCAACGTCAATGCCGAAATGACCGGCAAAGATAACCATTTTAATGAAACGTTGGCTGATTTTTCCAAGCTGCATGATGAGCGCCTGAGCACGGCGCGCAAAGAGCTGGAAGCCTCCATTGTGGCTTTGCAACGGCAGCTGGGTAAAACCCGCGGCGACTGGCTACTGGCCGATGCCGAATATCTGTTGACCGTTGCCAATCAGCGTTTGCATTTGGTCGGTGACGTCACCACCACCCGCGAAGCGCTGGAAGCGGCCGATCAACGGCTAAGAGAAAGCGGCGACGCGGCGGTATTTAAAGTCCGTGAGCAAATTGCCAAGGAAATCGCCTTGTTAAACGGCGCCACCGTACCGGACATCGTCGGCATCTACAGCGGCATCCAGCACTTACAGGATGCAGTGGAAGGCTTATCGGTATTTCTGCCGCACGCAGGCAAGCAGCCGGAAAAGCCCGAACCCAATAGCGACCTATCCGAACACGGCCATGAAATCTTGAATACGGTGGCCAAACAGTTGGAAGGCTATGTCGTGTTGCGCCACACCGAACAGCCGGTCAATGCCATCTTGACCCCCGAAGAAGCGCACTTTATCAAGCAGCAGCTGAAAGTCAGGCTGGAAATGATCGAAATTGCCCTGGTACAACAAAACGATACCTTGTTTGCCAGCAGCATCGCCGACGCCAAACAATGGCTGAAGAAAAATTTCGCGGAAAATCAGCAAACCGATAACTTCGTGGCTGAACTGGACAAACTGGCGAGTGTGCAAATCCGCAGCCAATATCCGGATGTCAGCGGTTCGTTAAAGCTGCTGAAAGACATCAGTAAATTGCGTATCGAATCCGATAAAGCCGTGCTGAATAATCCGCCAGCGGAAACGGCCTCGCCGGCAATACCCTCTGCCGGCCAGCAATAAGCGAGTGGCATTATGAAAAATCTCATGTATTTTCTAGGCTCCTTGCTTTGCGCCGTTCTGGTGGCGTTTTTGCTGCACAGCTGGCTGGTCAAACAAAACGATCCCGGTTATGTGTTAATCGGTTTCGGCCACTGGTCGTTGGAAACCTCTTTGACCGTATTTGCGGTTGCGCAAGTGATCGGTTTTTTCGTTCTTTACAACTTTTTCCGCTTGATGGGCGTGTTGATTCGCATGCCCAACCAATTTGCCAAGCGTCGCCGCAATATTCGTTTCAATCGTTCACAGGAAGCCCTGGTGGCCGGCTTATTCGATGCGGCAGACGGCAATTGGGAGCGCGCGGAGAAAGTGCTGATCAAGCATGCCGCGCATAGCGGTGCACCATTACTGCATTATTTGACGGCCGCCAGAGCAGCGCAATCGCGCGGCGCACTGGACAAGCGCGACGAGTATCTGCAAAAAGCCAGCGAACAATCCTCGGACACCAATATGACCGTCGGCTTGACCCAAGCCGAATTGCATCTGTCTGAAAAACAATTCGAGCAAGCCTTGGAAACCCTGGGCAAATTGCATTCAATCAATCCCGGCCATGCGCGGGTGCTGAAAATGATGCACCAGGCGTATCAACATCTTGGCGACTGGGAAGGCTTGAGCAAGATACTGCCTTCGCTGCAACAGCATAAAGTGTTGATGGAAACCGAAGTTAAGTTGCTGGAAACGGAAACCTTCAGCCGACTGCTGAAACAAACCATCGCCCAGGGTGACCGCCAGACGATCCAAACCTGCTGGGAAGGCATCCCCGATCACATAAAGACTCTGCCGGGCATCGCCAATATCTATTTTGCGGCGATGATTGCCGCCGGTGCCGGTAGTAGCGTGGAATCGGCGATGCTCAAGCAATTGGGCCGGCACTGGGACGACACCTTGCTGGTGTTGGTTTCCAATATTGAAGCCGAAGATAAAGCCAAGCAATTGCAGTCGGTCGAACAATGGCTGGCGGTTTACCCCAGCAACGCTGTATTGTTAAGAGTACTGGGCAAGTTGGCTTTGAAAGCCGAGCAAATGGAGAAAGCCGAACAGTATTTGTTGAAAAGCCTGAATACCGAAGCGTCGGTGGCGACCTACCAATTACTGGGCGAATTATTGTTTAGCAAGGGCGACAAGGATCAAGCCTGCGATTACTTCAAGCGCGGCATGGAATTGGCTTCAGCCGAGCTGATTAGCGGTGTGGAATCGATTCGCACAGCTTAAATACTTAAAACAACCCGCGATTAGTTCAAATCCCGAATAACCTCGGCGTCTGCATATTCGCTTTTGATAATCAAAATTTCCGGCAAATTCTTTTTTAACAGCGGCGCTAATTTAGGGTCGAAGTGTTTGCCGGATTCCGAGGCGATATAAGCCAACGTTTCTTCTACCGCCCAGGCCGGCTTATACGGTCGTTGCGACGTCAGCGCGTCAAACACGTCGGCTAGCGCGCAAATTCTGCCGGCAATAGATATATCTTCTTCCCGCAAGCCATTCGGATAGCCGGTGCCATCCCACTTTTCATGATGATGTTGCGCTATGGTACGCGCGGCCCGCATCAACTCGGTCGGCGAGCCGGATAAAATATTGGCGCCTATTTGCACATGGGTCTGCATGATCCGCCATTCTTCGGGGTCGAGCTTGCCGGTTTTTAACAGAATCCGGTCCGGAATACCGATCTTACCAATATCGTGCATCGGCGCCGCATTCAGAATAATTTCAGCCTCCTGCTCAGTTAAGCCATACGCCAAAGCCAACAGCTGCGCATATTTACTCATGCGAATGATATGGTTGCCGGTTTCGTTATCCCGATACTCGGCGGCCAGCCCCAGTCTGCGTATGACTTCCTGACGAGTACGATACAATTCGTCGGTTCTGGTTTTAACCTGTTGTTCAAGAAGGCGGTTTTGATCGCGTATCTGATTATGCATCAAGCGCACTTCCAGCAGATTGTGGATGCGGGTAACGGCTTCCAGTTGATCGAAGGGCTTGGTCAAAAAGTCCTTAGCCCCCAAACTCAACGCTTTCAAGCGGGTCTCCATGTCCGGTTGCGCACTCAGCACCAACACGGGTAAATAGTCGTCTCTGAAACGCTGTTGCAATTGTTCCATGACATCGAAGCCGCTTAAATGCGGCATGCGGATGTCTAACAAAAAGGCATCGAATCGCGTGGTATCACACAGAGAAGTCACTTCGCGAGAATCGCAGGTCGATTGAATATTCCGATAACCCTGGCGCTGCAAAATTTTTTCCAACAATTTGACGTTAGCGGGTTCGTCGTCGACGATGAGAATGGCGGCTTGCAGAATATGCTGTTTTAAGTCCACGTTGCTGTTTTCAAAGAATCATGAAGTTGGGAGCGAAAACCTAGCAGTCCGACTCGTACCGAGCCGCGCCTGCTGAATGGGTTATCCGCGAGATTCTCAGTATAGACAAATTAGTTGAGTCTGCTTTTTACAGCCTGACGCCAGCATTCAATCTAACAGCCCAAAAGATTCCAGAAATAAAAACCAGCCGGCCCAACGTCGAAATATTCAGCGGCAGCGAATGGCCATACAGGAAATATCGTCTTGCGCTTCCCGGTTCAGCATATGCGCTTCCAGGGCCTGTTGGATCGCCGCCACTTCAGCGCCAGGCGGCGCCGTTTTGAGAATCTGCAGGACGCGCTCTTGGCCGAATAAACCGCCGTCAGGACCCAGGGTGTCGGTCAAGCCATCAGAGTACATAAATAACTCGCAAGCCTCCCGCCAATGCCAGATTTCGCAAGTATCGTCGAATTGCCGGTTATCGAGAATGCCGGCAGAGGGGTGTGAGGAACGAAAGGTGTGAACCGGCTTGCCATCGCCATCCAGCGCATAAACATCGGGTAAGCCGCCATTCCACAACTCCACCGTCTTTTTTTCAGCATCTATCATGCCCAATACCAAAGCTACGAAACGGCCCGTCGGCATCTGGCTATGCACCAGGCGATTGATCTCGCGGACGATGATGGGTACGGCCAAGCCCTTTTTCGTCATCGCCTGGAATGCCTGATTGACAATCACCGTCGGTAACGCTGCCGCCAAGCCGTGGCCGGTCGAATCGGCGAGCATAAAGTAAATTTGTTGCTTACTGACGCGCCTGGCGCAAATCAAATCGCCGCTAAAGCGTTTGGCCGGCAATAACCAAAACTGCAAATGATCGTCTTTCAGATCGCTCTGTTTAATTAACCTTTCAAAAATACTCTGTAAAAACTGCTGCTCCGCTTCGTTTTCGTCGCGATAGGCTTTAAGTAGCTGAGTATCGGCAATAATCAGATTTTGCATATCGATCACACGCTGCACCGAACCCAATTTAGCGGCAAGAACAGCGCGACTGAACGGTTTTTGCAGATAGTCGTCAGCACCGGCTTGCAGCCCATCCAAGACATTTTGGTCATCGGCTAGCGCGCTGAGCACAAAAATCGGCACCCACTTGTCCAGGGTTCGCTCTCTAATTGCTTTGATAGCCTCCAGGCCATCCATGACCGGCATCATAATATCCATCAGAATCAGATCGGGATTTACGCTGGCCAGAGCGTGAACCGCCTGCTCCCCATTTTCGACCAAAATGACTTCATGCTGCATCCTGCTCAGTAATTTGTCGAGCAATAGCCTGTTTTCGTAGATATCGTCGACAACCAATATTTTCATTAGGAACTGTACCGTTATTCAAGCGAACCGGCAGTCTACCCTAGTTAAATAGGGTATCCCACATAGAATCGACTTTTTTGATGACATCCTCACTCATTACAATCGGACGCCCCCACTCCCGGCTGGTTTCGCCCGGCCATTTGTTGGTCGCATCGAAACCGACCTTGGACCCCAAGCCCGACACCGGCGAAGCAAAGTCCAGATAATCTATAGGCGTGTTTTCCAAAATCGTCAAATCGCGCGCCGGGTCCATGCGGGTGGTAATCGCCCAAATCACGTCCTGCCAATTGCGTACATCGACATCGTCATCCACCACGATCACAAATTTGGTGTACATAAATTGGCGCAAATACGACCAGGTACCCAGCATCACCCGCTTGGCGTGGCCGGCATATTGCTTCTTCATGCTGATCACCGCCATCCGATAGGAACAGCCCTCCGGCGGCAGATAGAAATCAACGATTTCCGGAAACTGCTTTTGCAGGATGGGCACGAAGACTTCATTTAAGGCCACACCCAAAATAGCCGGTTCATCGGGCGGACGGCCGGTGTAGGTGCTGTGATAAATCGGCACCTGCCGCTGAGTGATGCGTTCGATCGTAAACACCGGGAACTCATCGACTTCGTTGTAATAACCGGTGTGATCACCGTACGGCCCTTCCGGCGCGGTTTCGCCCGGATAAATAAAGCCTTCCAGCACGATTTCCGCACTGGCCGGCACTTGTAAATCGTTGGACAAACATTTGACCACTTCGGTCTTACTGCCGCGCAACAAACCCGCGAAGGCATACTCGGACAGAGAATCCGGCACGGGTGTGACCGACGCCAATATCGTCGCCGGGTCCGCTCCTAGAGCCACTGCAACCGGAAACGGCTTGCCAGGATGCGCTTGCTGCCATTCCTTGAAATCCAATGCGCCGCCGCGATGCGCCAGCCAGCGCATGATGACTTTGTTTTTGCCTATGACTTGCTGGCGGTAAATCCCCAGGTTTTGCCGGTCTTTGTTCGGCCCTTTGGTAATCACCAGCGGCCAGGTAATCAAAGGCGCGGCGTCTTCCGGCCAGCAGGTTTGAATCGGATAAACGCTTAAATCGACTTCGTCGCCGACCCGAACCACTTCCTGACAGGGCGCGGAACTGACTATTTTCGGGGCCATATTCAACACTTGCTTGAATACCGGGAATTTTTCCAGCGCGTCTTTCATGCCCTTCGGCGGCTCCGGCTCTTTCAGATAGGCCAGTAACTCGCCGATACCGCGCAATTCGGACACATCTTTGGCTCCCATCCCCATCGCCACCCGCTTCGGCGTCCCGAACAGGTTGCCCAGCACGGCAATGTTGGAACCTTTCGGATTTTCGAACAGCAAAGCCGGGCCGCCCTGTTTTAATACCCGGTCGCAAATCACCGTCATTTCCAACACCGGATCGACTTCCTGTTTGATGCGCTTCAGTTCGCCCTGTTTTTCCAGCTGGGCGATAAAGTCTCGTAAATCTCTATATTTCATGCATGGTCCTTAAAAGGGAAAGGCCGAACTTCGTGCCATGGGGTGCAAAATTAAAGCGGCAATCATACGCTGAGACAAGTCGGGCGAGAAAGCCGAGAGCGGAAGTAATACCAAAGCGCCGGAGATTAACGCCGCAATACTTGCAGGGGCGGCTGATTGACCACCTGCCTAACCCCCCAGTACCCTGCCAGCCCCACCGTTATCGCGCCTATCGCCGGCAATGCTCCCCACAAATGGTAGCCCGGACGATAATCGATCTGCATCACGCGGGTATACAACGCATACAGAATCGCTTCACTAGCCAGAGCCGCCATGACGCCAGCCAAGGTGCCGAGCAAGCCAAACTCAATCACGTGCGTGGTACGTAAAAAGCCGCGCCGAGCGCCCAAAGTCCGCATCAGCCCACCTTCGTAGATCCGTTGATCCAACGTGGCGTAGACGGCGGCAAACAACACGGTAAAACCAGCCGCCAAGGCAAAATACAGTAGTAGATTGATGGCCTTGGTCAACTGCGTCAGGATCATCTTGAATTGTTTCAAGATCTGATCAACTTCCAATATCGTGATCGCCGGATATTTTTTCAGCAACGTATTCAACAGAATTTTTTGGGTATCGGCCAAATAGAAGCTGGTCATGTACATGGTCGGAAAGTTATCCAGCGTGCCGGGCGAGAAGATCATGTAAAAATTGGGCCGCATCGTATCCCACTGCACACTGCGAAGTTGGGAAACCTTGGCACTGAATTGCGCGCTCCCCACCGTAAAGGTCAATTCATCGCCCACCTTGATTTTCAAGCTTTCCGCCAGTTTTTGCTCCACCGATACCAGACCCGGCCGATCGGCTTGCCAAGCACCGCCATCGGTGGCTTTGTTATCGTCCGGCAATTGCACCGCCCAGGTCAGGCTCAATTCGCGTTGAGTGGCGCCTTCGCCCTGGGTGTCTTTGCTGACCCGGCCTTGCACCGCTTCGTTATTAATCGTCACCAGGCGTCCGCGTACCACCGGATAAAACCGGCTGCTGGGGATTTGCGCCTGCTGCAATTCGCTTTGAAATGCCTGCTGCCGTTCCGGCAGGATATTCAAGGCGAAATGATTCGGCGCCTGTTCCGGCAATTGCTGTTGCCAGTTGTCGATCAAATCGCTGCGCACCGTAAAACTCAGGGCCATGGCGGTGAGCGTGATGCTGAAAGCCAATATCTGGCTGACGCTGGCCTGGCTGTTCCTCAGCAATCCCTGCAAGCCAAAACGCCAATTCAAGCCCATCCTCGGCAACAGCTTGCGCGCCAGCAATAACAAACCATATACCGCGCCACCTACACCCAATAGTGTTAGCGCACCCAACCCCAATATGGTAGATGTCATTTTCGGGTCTTGGGTGTAGCGCCAAATCAAGCCGCCGATAATCGCCAGCGCCAAACCGTAAATCAACCAACCACTGGTGGGTAAGGGTTCCAACTCACGGCGCAATACCCGCAACGGTGAGACTTTTTGCAAGCGCAGCAACGGCGGTAAAGCAAAACCCAGCAAGATTGCCAAGCCCGAAGTCAAGCCAAAAAATACCGCCAACCAGCTGGGACTGGCCAACTCTTCCGGCAACAAGGATTTTAACAGCTCGAATAAACCAAATTGCGCCAACCAGCCCAAGCCGCAGCCGACGCTACTGGCTAACAGGCCCAACACCAAAAACTGCAAACCGTACAGCCAGACAATTTCCGCTTGTTTACACCCCAGGCAACGCAACAAGGCAGTGGCGTTGAAATGCCGCTCGGTGTAACGGCGGGTAGCCATCGCAATCGCCACGCCGGCAATCAAGATCACCACGATACTGGACAAGCCCAGGTAACGCTCGGCGCGCTGCAATGCCGATCCCAGCTCCGGGCGATCCTCATGTATATCCAGGATTTTTTGCGAACTGTTCAGTTGCGGTTTCAACCAGGTTTTAAAGGCAAGTAAAGCCTGTTCGTCGCCGCTGAACTGGAAAGCGTAACGCACATGACTGCCGGGTTGAATGACGCCGGTGGCAGCCAAATCGATTTGATTAATCATCACCCGCGGCGAAAAGCTGTAAAAGTCACCGCGCTTGTCCGGCTCGTAGCTCAACACCCGGCCGATGGTCAGAGGTTTTTCGCCTACGGTTAGCGTATCGCCGATTTTTAGATGTAGAGCCGGTAGTATGCGCTTGTCTACCCAAGCCGAGCCGGGTTCCGGACCCTGGCTGGCGACGATTTCATCCTGCGACTCGGCATCGCTGGTTTTCAATTTCCCGCGCAGCGGGTAGCCGCTGCTGACGGATTTTACCGAAGCCAACAGCATTTCCTGGTTTTCCAGCAAAACGCTGGCAAACTCGCTGGTTTGCGAATGGGATAAGCCCAATTCGCCGGCCTTGGCCAACCAGGTATCGACTATGAGCGCCGGCGCAGCCACCACCAGATCACCGGCTAAAAACTCGGCGGCTTGCACCGTCATGGTCCGATGCAAGCGATCAGCGAATAGCGATATAGCGGTGGAACTGCTGACCGCAATCAGCAAAGCCAGCAGCAATAAGGTCAGCTCTCCGGAACGACTATCGCGCCACAACAGTTTCATGGCTAGATTGACGCGCTTCATACCACGCTCCCGGCGTCCAGGCGAATGGTGCGTTGACAACGTCCGGCCAAAGTCATGTCGTGAGTCACCAAAATCAAAGTGGTATGTTGTTCTTGATTGAGCTCGAACAGCAGATCGATGATGTGCGCACCGGTTTTGCTGTCCAGATTACCGGTCGGTTCGTCGGCAAATAGGATGGTAGGCTGGGTGACAAAAGCCCGCGCTAAAGCCACCCGTTGCTGTTCGCCGCCCGACAATTGTTTGGGGGTATGCGTCAAGCGCTGCGACAAGCCCACTCTATCCAGCAAGGCCCGGGCAGCGCTCGCCGCTTGAGCATGTCCGCTGAGTTCCAGCGGCAGCATGACGTTTTCCAGAGCCGTCAACCCCGGCAGCAGTTGAAAGGATTGAAACACGAAACCGACCAATTCGTTGCGCAACAAGGCGCGGCCGTCTTCGTCCAGCTTGGTCAGATCGCGGCCGTTGACCACCACTCGACCGGTGCTGGGCGTATCCAATCCAGCCAGCAAACTGAGCAGGGTGGATTTACCGGAACCGGACTCGCCGACAATGGCCAAACTCTCGCCCGGATTGATGATTAAATTCACCGAGGACAAGATGTGTAAAATGCCTTCGGAAGTTGGCACCGATTTACCGAGTTGTTCGGTAACGATAATCGGGGAACTGGTCTTATCAATATGAGTATTCAACATGTATAGCGTGGTCCTTGCCGTAATTCTGGGTTTACTACCAATCAGCGCCATGGCGAAATCGATAGTAGTATTGGGTGACAGTATTAGTGCCGGTTACGGCATCGAAGTTCAGCTTGGCTGGGTGGCTTTGTTGCAAAACAAGCTAACCGACCTGCATAGCGGCTATGTTATCAGTAACGAAAGCATCAGCGGCGATACTTCCGCTGGCGGCCTGGCGCGACTGGAGCAAATTTTATCGCGGCATAAACCGGATATTGTGTTGGTGGAACTGGGCGCCAACGACGGCTTACGCGGTTTATCGCCGGCGGAAATGAAAAATAATCTGACCGAAATCACCCGGCGTTCGCAAAACGTCGGCGCCAAAGTGATGCTGCTGGGGATGAAGATTCCGCCCAATTACGGCAAGCGTTATGTCGAGATGTTTTACGAGGTTTTTCCGCAGCTATCCGCGGAATTGAAGATCCCTTACGTGCCGTTTATCCTCGAAGAGGTAGCATTAAACCCGGAGATGATGCAGGCCGACAGCCTGCACCCGAATGAGCTGGCACAACCGGTGATTGCCGAAAAGATTTGGGGATATTTACAAGCCTTGCTGTAGGCAAGTCGCTAATCTGCCGCCAACGTTTGCTTAAACGCCGGCAGTTGCCGATAACCGGCGATTTCGCCGGCCGTAAACATCCATTTCATTTTTTTTTGCAGGCGTTGCTGCTCGCGCGGTTCCAACCAAAAACTCACGATCCTGCTCAGGTAATGCCGCAGCAAATATAGCGGGATACCGGCTATGTTCTTCCCGGCAGGTACATCGGCATAAGCCAGCACCTGACAGCGGGCCACGTCGAACATCCAGCGGCAGACATAGGCTTTAGTCATCCGCTCCGGGATGTTGCAGTGATACAGCAATGCTTCCGGCACATACCAAAACTCGCCGCCACCACGCCGAAAACGGCCCATGTATTCGGTGTCTTCCGTAAACGGTACCGAGGTACCCGGCCCCAGTTCTTCGCGAAACCAGCCGTTTTTGGCTACGGCCTCGGCTCTTAACGCGGTGTTGACGCCACCCGGAATCACCTGTTCATCCAAAATTTGCTGAGACATACCAAAATCGCGGGTATTGGTAATGCCGCGCGGCAAGGCAAACTCACCTTCTGTATGCAGCCAGGCGGGGATGTCGCCCAGCCATTTGGGTAATACTTTGCCGGCAAAACCGTCGATTTCCGGATGCAGCGCGGCGGCATCAATGTAAGCCTGCAACCAAGTTGCCTGCGGTTCGACATCGTCGTCGGTGAACACCAATAACTCAGCTTGCGCTTGCTTGATGGCGCGATTCAAAGCGCGGGACTTACCGGGAATCGGCTCCGAGACGCAATGCACCGGCAACCGACCACGCTCAGCTTCGGCAGAGATCACCGCAACGGTGTCGTCGCTGCTGCCGTTATCAACCATCAGCAATTCCCAGCGGGTCTCGTTATTCAGGCGCATGGCGGCCAATGCGTCGAACAAGCGCGGCAATATCGACGCTCTGTTGCGGGTGCTGATAATCACGGAGGCGTTTAACATAGGCGGCAGACCGAATTTAGAATGTTGGATTGGGCAATATTACAGTGGATGATCAAAATAATCGCCATCGATCCCGCTGCGGTACCAATTTTGCAAAATATTGTCGGCTAGCGGCGGCTCACTGTAGATCCAATACCGATTACCGCGCGACGGCACCTTTTCATAGCCAAGACTGCGGAACAGACTAATCAATGACGGCGAGGCGACTTCCAGGCTCCCCCAACTAACCCCGTTCTCCCGCCAATAAGCAAATAGGTAATACAACAGGGTCTGTAAGGCCGGCTCATCGTCCAAGGGATAAAACACATCGCGCAGTACGGCCATGCTGATAGCCTCTCCAAAGCTTTGCTGATGCCAGATGGCATAAGCGCGCAATTTGCCGGCAGCGTCGCGCAGCGCGAAAAGCCTTAAAGGACAGGTCGGAAAATCGAATAAACGCCAATTCAAGTAGCGGCTACTACGTTCCAGACAAGAGGTGTAGCCCGCTTTGACCCGCTCCCACAACGCATCAAACTCGGTGTCGCAATGCCAAACCTCCGCTAAGGTAAAACCGCCGCTACGCAATTTGACATTCCGTAAGCGCAAGTTGATGTCAAATAGGCTGCCCAACCAATAGCCCAATGATTTGCCGGCGCGTTTCTCCCAGGAGCCGCGATAACCGACGCGCAAACGATAAAAGTCGTTATCGCTACCGCCGATCGGTACGAAGCCGCATTTTTTGAAGGCTTTCTGGGTAATCACGCCGGCAGTCACCGTGCCGTTGAAACGGGCAAATTCGAGGCTGTGTTCGATCAGCTTGGTGGCTAAGCCCTGCCCGCGAAACTGTTCATCGACGCAGGTATTGGAACCGAAGGCAAGCGTTACGGATTCGCCGTTCAACCACCAGGGTTGTACGAACATGGCCCGGAAACCGGCCAAACTCCCATTGTGCCAAACCCCGACGCCGACGCACGGCAAAGCGTTCTGCCAGGGGTTATGCGCGATACGGCGCTCGAACCACTGCTGGATGTATTCGGGGTGTTGCTGAAACTCCTCGAAATTGGCAACGGCAATCCGAATGCAATCCGGAATATCCGCCGGTTGGATAGGTCCATAGACAAAATGGTCTGCAACAGCGGACATAGGCTTTCTCGAAAAAGTGCAGGAAATGATTAGCCAGGCCTAACTATCGTTAGCAAAGGCATCAGCGACAATCGAAAACTATTATCGGTGCAAACTTGCTGCAATACCAAACGACAGCGTCGTTATAACAGGATTGAAGGAGCAGGAAAAGTTGAGGCTTGGGCAACACGCGCACTGCCCAAACCCTCAGCACATCTATAACGGCGCTTACCGGACTGAATTCAAAACCGCTTTGGTATCCAGCAAATTGCTGCGTTTTTTCAAGCCCAGAACACCCAGCATGCCGCTGAGAAAAAACCAGGCCGCCGTGGGTAAGGCGGCTTTCAATTCAGCTGTTTTGCTTTCGTCTATCACTGGCTGGAAAACCGTGCCAAGCAGGCCAAGTAAACCCATTTGCGAAACCATATCGCCAAGCCCTGCTATGTCCGACAAGGCTTGCTGAAATGTTACGACCGCACGGGTCTTGACCCGTGTAAACAGTGTGAGCGCATAGTCCTGCAAGGGCTTATCCGCTACTGGATTCAATGGCTGCTCCTGGTAAGCACTTGGCAAATCCGGCAAAATCGTTTGGAAGGATTCGAGCGGGTTTAACGTATTTTCGGTCGTAGCTGCTTGCGCAAGCTGTATCCCCCAAAACGATAGACCAATAAAAAATAACGCGGAAAGTAACGGCTTGTTTGTGTCCATATTAAAACCCCAGAATTAATCAATTAGTTAAGAGGTGAAACCCTATTCGCACAAACCGGACCGATTACGGCTGGCAACGGCTTATGGTATAGGCATCCATACACAGGAGGATAGCACTATGCGTGCCAATTGCAAGAGGCTGTTTTATATCAACATTTCCCATCCACCCTTTAAACTTGTTGGTATAGAAGCCACAAAAAGCCAATTAAATGCTGCTAACACAACAACTTAGCGGCTAGCGACTTCATCAAAGTCGTAGTAGCCAACATCGCGGAAATAACCAGTATTTTCTGTCTGAATCCAGTGGCCGGCAACACCGCCACCACCCAAGCTAAAGGCTAATCTCCCATCGGCAAACGGCGGTTTTCTTGTTGAAAGATAGCCATAAATTGTTAGAGTAGTAGGCAAGTGACTGAACACTAAGACTCGGGAGCATCATGTTACGCAAAATACTGATCGCCAATCGCGGCGAAATTGCTGTCCGAATCATTCGGGCCTGCGCGGAAATGGGCATTCGTTCAGCGGCTATTTATTCGGAAGCCGACCGCTTTGCCTTGCACGTCAAAAAAGCTGACGAATCGCATTACATCGGCAGCGAGCCGCTGGCCGGCTATTTAAACATCTACGGCTTGGTAGATTTAGCCTTGCGCACCGGCTGCGACGCCATTCATCCCGGCTACGGTTTCCTGTCAGAAAACGCCCAGTTCGCCAAAGCCTGCCAGGAACGCGGCTTGGTGTTTATCGGCCCCTCCGCCGAAGTGATCCAACGCATGGGCGACAAAACCGAAGCCCGCAGCGCGATGATAGCCGCCGGTTTACCCGTCACGCCGGGCTCGGACGGTAACCTGGATAGCGTCGAGCATGCCTTGCAGGTGGCCGAACAAATCGGTTATCCGATCATGCTGAAGGCCACTTCAGGTGGCGGCGGGCGCGGCATCCGGCGTTGCGACACCCCCAACGAACTGCGGCAAAACTATCAGCGGGTAATTTCCGAAGCCACCAAGGCCTTCGGCAGCGCCGACGTGTTTTTGGAAAAATGCGTGGTCAATCCGATCCACATCGAAGTGCAGGTATTGGCGGACCATTTCGGCAACACCATCCATCTTTATGAGCGCGATTGCTCGGTGCAGCGGCGGAACCAAAAGCTGATCGAAATCGCCCCATCACCGCAACTCGATGAAGCGCAACGCCAGTATCTGGGAGGCTTGGCAGTGATGGCGGCGAAAGCGGTCGGTTACACCAATGCCGGCACCGTGGAGTTTCTGTTGGACGCCAACGGCCGTTTTTATTTCATGGAAATGAATACCCGGGTGCAAGTAGAACACACCATCACCGAAACGATCACCGGTGTGGATATTGTTGAGGAACAAATCCGGGTTGCCGCCGGTTTACCGCTGCGTTTCAAACAGGAAGAAATTGTGCGTCGCGGTTATGCCATTCAATTCCGCGTCAACGCCGAAGACCCTAAAAACAATTTCCTGCCCAGCTTCGGCCACATTTCCCGTTACTACGCCCCCGGCGGCCCCGGCGTGCGTACAGACACCGCAATTTATACCGGATACGAAGTCCCGCCCTTTTACGACTCGATGCTGGCTAAAGTCATCGTCAGCGCGATGACCTGGGAAGACGCGATAAATCGGGGCGAGCGAGCCTTGAAAGATATGGGCTTGTTCGGCATCAAAACCACGATTCCGTATTACTTAAAAATTCTCGGTCATCCGGATTTTCGCCGCGGTCGGTTCAACACCGGCTTTGTCGAAGCCAATCCCGACCTGATCAACTATTCCAACAAGCCGCGACCGGAAATTCTGGCCAGCGTGCTGGCGGCCGTTGTCGCCTCTCATACTGGCCTGTAAACCCAAGGAACCCCAATGAGCAAAGTTTACGTAACCGACGTTATCCTCCGCGACGCCCACCAATCACTCATCGCCACCCGCATGCGCACCGAAGACATGCTGCCAGCCTGCGCCATGCTGGACGACATCGGCTATTGGTCGCTGGAATGCTGGGGCGGCGCCACCTTCGACGCCTGTCTGCGCTTTTTAAAGGAAGATCCCTGGGAACGGCTGAGCAAGCTGAAAGCCGCCCTACCCAATACCCGCCTGCAAATGCTGCTGCGCGGCCAAAACCTGCTCGGCTATCGGCATTATTCCGACGACGTGGTGCGTAAATTCGTCGAAACGGCCGCGCGCAACGGCATGGACGTGTTTCGTATCTTTGACGCACTGAATGACATCCGCAACTTGGAAACCGCTATCGAGGCCACTCGCGAGGCCGGCAAACACGCCCAAGGCACCATCTGCTATACCACCAGTCCGGTGCATGACATCGCCAGTTTCATCAAATTGGGTAAAGGCCTGGCCGACTTGGGCTGCGATTCGATTGCCATCAAGGATATGGCCGGTCTGTTGACCCCTTACGTCGCCGGCGAACTGGTCAAAGCCCTGAAAGATGCCGTCGATTTGCCGTTGCACCTACATTGCCACGCTACCGCCGGCTTGGCGGAAATGTGCCAGCTCAAGGCTATTGAAGCCGGCTGCGAACATGTCGATACTGCGCTGTCCTCTTGGGCTGGCGGCACCAGCCACCCGCCGACCGAATCCTTAGTCACCGCCCTGCGCGGCACCGATTACGACACCGGCCTGGATTTGGATAAACTGCAAGCCGTGAATCAGTACTTTCTGGACGTGCGAAAAAAATACCGCCGCTTCGAAAGCGAATTTACCGGCATCGACACCCGCGTCCACATCTTTCAAGTGCCGGGCGGCATGATCTCGAATCTGGCCAACCAGTTAAAAGAACGCAATGCCCTGGACCGCATGGCCGAGGTGTACAAAGAAATTCCCGAAGTCCGCAAAGACTTAGGCTACCCGCCATTAGTCACGCCCACCTCGCAAATCGTCGGCACCCAGGCCGTGTTGAACGTGCTGACCGGCAAGCGCTATGAAACCATCAGCAACGAAGTGAAACGCTATTTGCACGGCGGCTACGGCAAAGCCCCGGCGCCGGTTAACGCCCAACTGCAAGCCAAGGCCGTGGGTAAAGAAGAAGTGATCGAGTGCCGTCCGGCCGATTTACTCAAACCCGAATTCGAACACCTGCGCAACGAAATCGCCCACCTGGCGATGAATGACGAAGACGTGCTGAGCTTCGCGATGTTCCCGGAAATCGGTAAACAATTTCTGGAGCTGCGTTCCACCGACAGTCTGGTAGCCGAACCCCTGGAGTTGGACGAAGCCCCGGCGTCCGCCGAAGTGAAAAAAGCCCCCACGGAATTCAACGTAGCGCTACACGGCGAGTCTTACCACGTGAAAGTCACCGGTGCCGGGCCGAAAAACCAAAGCTTGCGGCATTTTTACTTCACCGTGGACGGCATGCCGGAAGAAATCGTCATCGAAACCCTGGACGAAATCGTGCTAGACGGCGGCGCCCAAGGCGCGGTGCAAAGTGCCATCGCCAGCAAACGCCGCCGCCCCAGCGAGCCGGGCGATGTGGTCACCAGCATGCCCTGCAATATCATCGACGTATTGGTCAAGGAAGGTCAAAAAGTCAATGCCGGTCAATCTTTGCTGGTGACTGAAGCCATGAAAATGGAAACTGAGATCACCGCGCCGATAGCCGGCATCGTCAAAGCCATTTATGTGGCAAAAGGTGACGCAGTTAACCCTAATGAGGTGCTGGTCGAAATTAATTAGGAGAAAAGACTAAAGGCGAAAGGTAAAATGGCGTGTTTGCCGTGAGGATGGCTTCCATATATTTATAGCTGCTTACTTTGGCAAATGAATTCGCCACTACAATTATGTCGGCTGCTCGTCTTTTTAGATTTTTATCTTTCGCCTGATTACTTTGAATCCTAAACCCGTCACCGAAGAATCCATCCGCCACGCCGTCGAACTGTTACGGCAAGGCCAATTGGTCGCCTTTCCAACCGAAACCGTATACGGACTGGGCGCGGATGCAGCCAATCCCGATGCGGTTGCCAAAATTTTTGCCGCGAAAGGCCGGCCAGCCGATCATCCGCTGATCGTGCATATTGCCAGCGCCGCACAAATGCATGATTGGGCGGAAGCCGTGCCGGAGGCGGCATTAAGGTTGGCTGAACACTTCTGGCCCGGCCCGCTGACCATGATATTGAATAAAAAATCGACCGTACCGGCCGCCGTTACCGGCGGCCAGGATACGGTGGGTTTACGGGTACCCGCAAATCCGGTCGCACTGCAATTATTACAAGCCTTCGGCGGCGGCATCGCCGCACCATCCGCCAATCGCTTCGGCCATATCAGCCCAACTCAAGCCGAGCATGTCGCGGAGGAACTCGGCGATAGCGTGGGCTGCATCCTGGACGGCGGCGCTTGTTCGGTGGGCGTGGAATCGACCATCATCGACCTCAGCGACGGCATCCCCGCCATTCTCAGGCCCGGCCGGATTACCCGCAGCCAACTGAAAGCCGTGCTGCATACCGACATTCGGCTGTCGTCGCAAACCAAAATTCGGGCGCCGGGCATGATGGCGGTACATTACGCGCCCAATACCATGGCCTTGCTGTGCCCGGCCGACACCCTGATCGCAATGACCGACGATTTGTGCGCGCAAGGCAAACACATCGGCATCCTGGCCTTCAGCACGGAAATCGCCGAAATTCCCTGCCTGCATTTACTCAGATTACCGGCCGATGCCGAACTTTACGAACCGGCGTTGTACAGCTCGCTACGTGCCCTGGATAACCTGCAACTCGACACCATTCTGATCGAACAGCCGCCCGACAACGAAGCCTGGGCAGCGGTCAACGACCGCCTGAATAAAGCCACGGTTTAACATGACCGACGAGGAATGGCTGCGCCATGTCATCCGTCTGGCGCAGCGCGCCGAAAGCCAAGGCGAAGTGCCGGTCGGCGCGGTGCTGGTTTATGAAGGCCGCTGCATCGCCGAAGGCTGGAACCAACCCATCCAGAGCAACGATCCCACCGCCCACGCGGAAATGGTCGCGCTACGCAAGGCCGGCCAAGCCTTAAACAATTACCGGCTAATCGACACCACCCTCTACGTCACCTTGGAACCCTGCGTGATGTGCATGGGCGCCATCGCCCACGCCCGCGTCAAACGTCTGGTATTCGGCGCTTACGATCCCAAACGCGGCGCGGTCTGCCATGCGCTGCAACTCAGCGACGCGGCGTTCTTAAATCATCGCGTGGAATGGACGGGGGGGATTCTGGAGGCGGATTGCGCGGAACTGCTCAGCGATTTTTTCAAAGCCAGACGCCAGCAGTCGAAAAACCGATAATACATCCGACCCGAACAATTTGTTCTATTGGCCTGTCTGCCAGCGTGTCGAATAGCTGCCTGCCGATTGCCTGGATCCGCTTGCAGTTATTGATGCGTAAAGTACCTTGATAACAACCCTCTTAACTCTTTTATGCTTTGGCGAGCAGGATTTTTTATTGATCATGCCTGCCTAAACTGTCTTCAACTCTCAATTACACAGCCTGTTTACTTCATTTGCGTCGATTCTGAATGTCTATTCTCAGACTCTTCGGTTACATTTTCCAAATGCCGATGAAACATAAAACGCTGTAGCGTACCGGTATACGTCACACCCGAGTGGTAATCGTAAAGCTCCACTTCAGATTCTTCCTCGGTTTGCAATGGCGCTTTGAGCGTGGCATTTTCATGATGTTCAGCAATAGCGGCACCTGTTAATCCCATACTCAAAACGGCAAATATGGCGAGTTTTATCGTGTTTTTAACTCGTTTCATGATGATCACTCCTATCCAGTGGCAAACGATCCAGGCGTTTTCGAGACTTTGCGAATTGACGATAGTTCCTACATCCACTGTTGATTAAAAACACACGTATCTGACTCGCTTGAAATTTGCTAAACGCGCTCCCATTTTGCCGTCGTAGCGGCTCAGTGGAATTGAATATCCCGCGCTGCCGCCGTTTAAAACAGTATTGATCTGTTCGCACGATTCTGGGTAGGAACCAACAAACCGGAGGCCGACATGCAACATCCCAATCATCCCAATTCGCCCGATGTATTCATTAAACGTGTATTCGCCGCCGGTGCAGTCGCCGCAGCGCTGATATTGCTTTGGCATTGGCAGCCGGGAGCACCGGCGACCGAATCCGCCCCGGTCAGAACCGTCGCCGCGCGCGGCGACTTGGCAGCGGACGAAAAAAGCACCATCGAACTGTTCGAAAAATCGCGAGATTCGGTGGTTTACATCAGCACCGCCACGCTGGTGCGCAATGTCTGGACCCGCGACGTATTTTCAGTGCCAAAGGGTACCGGTTCCGGATTTATCTGGGACGAAGCCGGCCACGTGGTGACAAATTTCCACGTCATCGCCGGCGCCAATGAAGCCACGGTAAAACTGGCCGACGGCCGCGATTACAAGGCCACTCTGGTTGGCGCCAGCCAGGTGCATGATATTGCGGTATTGAAAATCGGCGTCGGCTTCAAACGGCCGCCGCCAGTACCGGTCGGCACCAGCCGCGATCTGAAAGTCGGGCAGAAAGTGTTTGCGATCGGTAACCCATTTGGTTTGGACTGGACTTTGACCGGCGGTATCGTCTCCGCGCTGGACCGCTCCCTGGGCGGTCAGGAAGGTCCGGCCGTCGAACATTTAATTCAAACCGACGCCGCGATTAATCCCGGCAACTCCGGCGGCCCGCTGCTGGATTCCGCCGGCCGGTTGATCGGCATCAATACCGCAATCTACAGCCCGAGCGGCGCCTCCGCCGGCATCGGTTTTGCGGTGCCGGTGGATACGGTGATGCGGGTCGTGCCGGAATTGATTAAACAAGGCAAATACATCCGTCCGGCCTTGGGTATCGAAATAGACCAACAGATGAACGAGCAGTTAGCGGCTTTCACCGGCACAGCCGGCGTCGCAGTATTGCGGGTGCAACCCGGTTCGGCGGCGGAAAAAGCCGGCCTACAAGGCGTATCGATAACGGCCAACGGCATGGTGCCGGGCGACATCATCGTCGCCATTAACGGTAAGGACGTCGATACGCTCTCAAAACTGTTCGCCCGCCTGGACGACCAGAAGGTTGGCGATGTCGTGAAAATCCAGGTCGTCAATAACGGCAATAAACGGGACGTCGAAGTAACCTTACAGCCAGGAAATTGATTCTTCGGCATGGCGCCGATCTCGCCATTTCGGGATCGGCTGGTATGCTCGGAAGCTATATTCCTTAAGCAGACCAAGCCATGCCGACCGCCAAATCACCCAGGCTGAACCCGAACAAATTACTGCTCAGCAAATGGACCGCCGTTACCCGCAAAACAAGGAAAAACACTTCATTGTCAGCAAGTTGTTGTGGCCGAACGACCCGGACGTACCGCTGGAAATGATCGAGTTGGAGGCGGTGTATAGCAAACGAGCGCAAGTAATGCCGTGGCGGGATTTGCTTAATACCAACAACTGGCGCCAGGGTTGGCACTGAGCGATGAGCTATAACCTGGTCTGGTTCAAGCGCGATCTGCGGGTACACGACCATGCACCGCTGCTTTACGCCAGCCGCAACGCGCCGGTGCTGTGTTTGTTCATCATCGAACCCAGCTTGTGGGCGGCCGACGACGTTGCCACGCAACACTACCAATTTTTACGCGAAAGCCTGCTTGATTTGGAACTTGCCTTGCGCAAACGCGGCGGCGGCTTGCGTATCGAAGTGGGCGAAGCAGTGGCGGTTTTGCAGCGGCTCTGGCAGGAGGCGCCCTTCCTGGCTTTGTATTCGCATCAGGAAACCGGCAACTGGCTGAGCTTTCAGCGCGACTTGGCCGTGCAAGGCTGGTGCCGGGAACACGGTCTGTGTTGGCACGAGTTTGCTCAATTCGGTGTGGTGCGGCGCTTGCAAAATCGAGACTTGTGGAAAGCACATTGGGACGCGCTGATGGCCGAACCCTGCCTGGAACCTCCCGTTTGCGATTGGATAGCGCTACCTGAACCTCTCACCTGGCCCAAACCCAAATCCCTGGGCTTACTTCAGCCCGACCTGCCGCTGCGGCAACTGGGCGGCCGCCGCCAAGGCATCGAAACCTTGCGCGACTTTCTGTTCGAGCGTTGCGGCTCTTATCGCGGCGGGATTTCCTCGCCGTTATCCGCACCGACGGCCTGTTCGCGGCTTTCTGCTTATCTGGCCTTAGGCTGTTTGAGTTTGCGGGAGGTCGTGCAAGCCACCCGCCGCCAGTTGGCTGCTTTACCGCGCGGCGATGCCCGTCGTGCCGGTTTGACGGCCTTCGTCAGCCGCTTGTATTGGCATTGCCATTTCATGCAAAAGCTGGAAAGCGAACCGGAACTGGAATTTACCAATCTGCATCGCGGCTATGACGGCTTGCGCGAAGCGGACTGGAATCCGGCGCATTTTCAGGCCTTAAGCGCAGGCCAGACGGGTTGGCCACTGGTCGATGCTTGTGTGGCGATGTTGAATCAAACCGGCTGGCTGAATTTTCGCTTGCGGGCCATGCTGGTATCGGTAGCCAGTTATCCTTTGTGGCTGCATTGGCAACCGGTTGGCACTTGGCTGGCCCGGCAATTTCTGGATTACGAACCCGGCATCCACTGGAGCCAGATGCAAATGCAGGCCGGCACCACCGGCATTAACACCACGCGGGTGTATAACCCGATCAAACAGGCCCGCGACCATGATCCGCACGGCCATTTTGTCAGACATTGGCTGCCGGCCTTACGCAGCGTGCCCAAAGAATGGCTATTCGAACCCTGGCGGATGCCGGTAAAACTGCAACAACAATGCGGCGTGAGGGTCGGTGTGGATATTGCCGAACCGCTGGTCGATCTGGAATCCGCTACCCGGCAGGCCAAAACCCGTCTTTACCAAGTGCGAGGCCGCGCCGACGTGAAAGCCGCCAAGGCGGCTATCGTCGAGAAACACGGCTCGCGAAAGCAGCCCACCCGCCGCCGACCAACCCAAGCCGCAGCCGGCGACTGGGTACAAACCCAGCTGGATTTTTAATGCACCAAAAAGCCTTGCTGCCTGCCAAGCTCTGCGCAGTCTGCGGTCGCCCCTTCTTGTGGCGTAAAAAATGGGCCCGAGACTGGGATACGGTGAAATATTGTTCAGAGCGTTGCCGCCGGCAACGCGGCACGGCGAAAACCGCATGACGACCTTGCGGCTCATTCTGGGCGACCAGTTAAATCCGCGGCACAGCTGGTTTGGGCAAACCAATGGCGACGTGGTTTATACGCTGATGGAAATCCGCCAGGAAACCGATTACGTCTTGCATCATGCGCAAAAAATCATCGGCATTTTTGCGGCAATGCGCGATTTTGCTCAGCATTTGTCGGCCCAAGGCCATCGCGTGCACTACCTGCCAATTGACGATAGCGGCAACCGCCAATCGCTGACTGCCAATTTGGATGCGTTGATTACGCAGTATCGGGTTAAGCATTTGGAATACCAACTCCCCGACGAATGGCGTTTGGATCAGCAATTGCGCAGCTATTGCCAACAGTTGGCCATCAGCAACCGAGCCTGCGACAGTGAGCATTTCTATAGCCAGCGCGAGGAAGCCGCAGAGCTGTTTGGCTCTCGGCCGCATTGGCTGATGGAAATGTTCTATCGGCGCATGCGCGTCAAACACCGGGTGTTACTGGCAGACAATCAGCGCCCGATGGGTGGACAATGGAATTACGACCACGACAACCGCAAAGCCGGGCCCGGCACGCCGCCGATACCCACTGACACTCGGCCCCGCCACTACCACACAGCAATTTGGCAAAGCATCCTCGCGGCTGGCGTGAATAGTTTCGGCGTAGCCGACGCCGATGATTTCCGCTGGCCGCTGAATCGCACCGAAGCCTTGCAACAACTAGACACCTTTATCGCCGACGGCCTGCCGCAGTTCGGCGATTTTCAGGATGCGATGAGCCGGCGCAGTTGGCGGCTGTTTCATTCGCTGCTGTCGTTTGCGCTGAACACCAAAATGCTCAATCCGCGTGAAGTGGTCGAACGCGCCGAACAGGCTTATCGCCAAGGCCATGCGCCACTGGCGGCAGCCGAAGGCTTCATCCGGCAGATTCTCGGTTGGCGCGAATATGTGCGCGGCGTGTATTGGGCAAAGATGCCGGACTATGCCGCGCACAATTATTTCGACCATGACCGACCATTACCCGTCTGGTTCTGGACCGGCGAAACCCGGATGAATTGTCTGGCAGCAGCCACCGGCCAATCGCTGCAATATGCTTACGCTCACCACATCCAGCGGCTAATGGTAATCGGCAATTTCGCCCTACTGGCGGGCCTGGCACCGGAAGCCGTGCATCGTTGGTATCTGGGCGTGTATATCGACGCCTTTGAATGGGTGGAATTGCCCAACACGCTGGGCATGAGCCAGTTTGCCGATGGCGGCTTACTGGCCACCAAACCTTATGTATCCAGCGCCGCGTACATCGACCGGATGAGCGATTATTGCAAGGGCTGCCACTACGACAAAAAAGCCCGCACTGGCGAGCGAGCCTGTCCATTCAATGCGCTGTACTGGGATTTTTTTATCCGCCATCGCGACAAGCTAAATCACAACTCGCGCCTGAGTATGGTCTATCGCAATCTGGACCGGTTTGCGGCGGCTGAGCTTGAGGCGATAGCCCGGCGCGCGGAAACAGTGTTAGAGGATTTGGAAAGGCTTTGAAAACAAAGACTATACCCGATTGCCGCCGCTCGGTGATTCATCGCTATAGGCGTGATATAAACTCTCCTTCTCCCTCCGGGAGAAGGCTAGGATGAGGGGAAAACCATCAATGATCGTTCGAATTCTCTGCGTTGATTAAACCTGCTGGATACTGTTTTTGTAAACTTAGCGAATACTTGGAATGATGAATTTAACAATTAAACCGGCCAATCCTCAGGGAAAGGGAGCTGTTGCTGTATTGGAAAGTTTGCAGCAAGCCAAAAAGCAGCTGATTGCCCCCGCCAAAACCATTCAGCAGATCAGCAGCGATTTATTTACCTCTCTGTTTGTTCTCAATAGCCAAATTCGGTTTAAACCGACCACGGGGCAAGCGTATTGGATGTATTTTAAGGATGAGCAATACCGCCTGTCGTTGATTGCCCCGGAACAATGGCTGTCAAGCCAGTCCGGCCGATTCATAGGCACTTGCGAATTGCAGTCGGATTTAACCTGGACTTTGGCCTTATCCGAGGCTTGCGCCAATGACGGTGCGTTTATCCAAGAGATTGCGGATCAGCGCCGGCAACTGGAACAGACACTGCAACAAGCCGAAAAAATCGACGATGTATTGCCGGTCTATATGGAAACCCTGCCTTACTATTCCCGAGTACTTGCCGCGACGCTGGCCTATTCGCTGAAGCAATCCATGCAAAAATCGGGTATTTTGGGTTTGAATTTTCGGCAAGCGGAAAAGTTACTGATAAACCGTATCGATTAAATAATCTTGCAGACGATTCGATCCAAAGTCGTTGATTTTGAGGCGTTAAAATCGGTAGTCGAGCCTAAAGCGACAGTCAGTTGAGCTTCCCAATGACCGCTAACAGGCTGGTGAAAAACCCGCCGATATTTCCCCTTACCCACGATGTAAGTGATTTTTTCGAGTTGAAATCGGTCATGACATCGAGTTTCAAGCGTTTTGCCCCGGTTTCAAGGGCTTTTTATTCGCCTGAAGCCGTCTGTGGACGGTTTTCAGGCGAACTTCACCCTAGGCGGGTGCACTCCACGCCGGTTTCGGCGTGAACACCAATAGGTTGAGCATGCGCGTCAGGTTGTAGGCGGCAAAGCAAAACAAGGCCTGACCCGCGACTTTGGCTAAGCCGATGTGACGAGTTTTGCGCAGGCCGCCGACCGTTTTGACCCAGCCAAAGGCTTCTTCGACGATTTTGCGGCGCTTGAGACTTTGGGCGTAACCTTTGCCGCGCGCGGTGCGGCCATCGACGGCACTGCCGGTCTTTTTGCGGGCCACATGGGCTTTGATGTCACGGGACTCGAGTCCGTTGACGAACGCCGCTTGGTCGTAGCCTTTGTCGGCACCGACGCTGCCGCCTTGGGGCACGCGGCGTTTGATCATGTTTTGCGCGGCTTCGATTTCGGCGGTGCCGGTGGCTTGAGTGGTTTCGACATCGACAATCAGGCCGTTGCGATTCTCGGACAAGGCATGGGTGATGTAACGCAGTTTGGCCTCGGTGTATTCGCCTTTCTTGTAAAGCCGGGCTTCGGGATCGGTCGTACTGTGGTGGGTGGCGTTGCTGCGCTTTTCGCCGCTGAAGTCGACCTCGGGATTGCGGCCGGCGGGTTTGTCCGGGCCGCTGCCGTCTTTTTTAACGAAGCTTTTATGCGAGGCCCAGGCTTCAATGAGGCTACCGTCGACGCTGAAGTGTTCGTCGGACACCAGATTTTGCCATTCGGCTATGGCCAGTACCCGCTCAAAAAATTCGCGACTCAGGGCTTCGGACAGCAGGCGTTCGCGGTTGGCGCTGAACACGCTGCGCTCCCAGACAGCATCGTCGATACCCAAACCAACAAACCAGCGAAACAACAGGTTGTAGTCCAGTTGTTCCATCAACTGACGCTCGCTACGGACCGTATACAGGACTTGTAACAGCAAGGCGCGCAGCAGTTTTTCGGGGGCAATCGAGGGACGGCCAGTGTGCGAGTAACGCGCGGCAAAGACGGCATCCATCGAGGCCAGTACGCCATCGACCAACAGCCGTAAACGGCGCAACGGATGCTGCTTGGGAATGCGGTCTTCCAGGTTGATGTAGCTGAACCAGTTGTTTTGGATAGCATCGTGTCCGCGCATTGAAAGGCTCCAAATTTAGGTAGCCTATTTTAACAGTTGGCGGCTCATCTATGCCTTAGCTTACTTGGCTTTTCGAGTTTTTCACCAGCCTGCTAATGGATACTAATCTGAATCTGGTTTGTGGAAGTAGGCTGGGTTGAATGATAATGAAACCCAGCTAGAAGCCATTAAAGCTGAGTATCGCTGGCTCTCCACCCAGCCAACGGCCCTGAAGGGTTAATTATTTGAGATTTTTTTAATTAAATTAAAAATCTCTTTTGGATATTCACTTTTAAGCTGTTGTAATTTTGATAGATGCTCTCTAATACGCTCCCCATTCTCATATTTTTCAAGCTTTACTTTGAATACTTGATCTTCAACTAACGAAAAGTATTCTTTAGGATACATGTAACCTTTAACAAAACCATAGCCAGATTTCACTAAGGTTATTGCAATTTTATCTTCATACAGCTCAACTTGTAGCCCTTTATGTCGTTCATGTATATTTTCTGCGTAACCAGCGCTTGGCTCTGCATCCAGATAATCTCCATTCCAAGTATATTCTTCGAATGGGCCTGCTCCATTGATATGCGAAAATGCTTCAGAATTCAGACAGGCGGTTTTCCAAGAACAGAATGGATGTTTAACATTTTTATTCAGAACCTTGGTTAAGAAAGCCATAGCAATTACCTTTTTAAAATTAAATAATACAATAAAAACAAACACATATAGTGTATTGCGGCATTCGTTATTGGTCAATAAGGTGATTTTTCTGTTAACAGTAGATAGCGGAGTGCTAAATAAACATATATGAACTAGTGGTTGTTATTTAGGATACATATTTCGGTATCCCTACTAGTTAATGTTGCAGCGAGTTATTAATAACAAGGTGTGAAGCTAGTCTTATTAGTAGCTTATTGTTAGTAGAACACTAGCAAGTAGCCTCGATGAAATCGAGGATTCGAAGACCAACGCCTTTCAATTGTCGATGTTCGTCTGATAACGGTCAGAAGAGCCCCTCGATTCCGCTAACGCTGCATCGAGGCTACGCAAGACCAGCTCAGGTCGTACAGACATAAACGCTATTAGGTGACTATCCATTCCACTGCGGTCACTGAAGCCGAAGTGCGATGTTGAGCTAATGGGCGATTCCGCCCAAACTCTCGGAAAAGTTCTCCCCTCGGACTGTTCCTAAACAACAAAGAGCGTTGTTGATTTCGCACTTCTGTCAGCCTCACATTTTGGTTAGCAACTTATTCTTAGACTGAGCCACCGGGTTCGGTAAAAGAAGGCCAACCTGCTCATTCACCTTAGGCTACACAGCTCTCCGACAATCGGGCTTGACGCAGTTCGGCCATCGCCTGAAACACATAAGCCAATAGCGGCTGGTCGATAAACGTACCAAAGAACAGGTAGGGTTCAGCCTGGTTCGCGGCACGAATTTTGGCGTGGGTTTCCGGATCGTCGCCGGCGTAGGCGCGGAACAATTCCAGCCACGTCCGCGCCAGTTGCTGCATGCGCGAATCGTTCGGCGGTGTGCTGTCTTCCCTGTGTTGGCGTATCGCGGCGATCAGTGGTGGCCACTCGTCGGCGCGCTTGCCGTAGTTTTCGCGCATAAAGCTGAATTCATCGGCTGCGAGGTATTTTTCGTAGATCGTCAATTTGGTCTCGATGAACGCGCGCTGGATGTAAGCGACGACTTCCGGCGTCACGCCGGTTTTGGCTTGCATCGTCGGTTCGCCGACCATCATGGCGTTGAGTTTAACGAGTAGCCGAGGATCGCCTTGGGTGTCGCGTTCCAGCATGCTGATCCATTGCCTTGCCAATTCCTGGGCCTCGGCACTCTCGGGCGCGACCCCGGCCTGCATCGCTTCGTGCACCGCTTGAACCAGTGCCGCCCATTCGCCGGCGGTGGAGGTCTCGTCTATATCCAGTAGCGGCAAGCGCTTTAAGTCGGTGGCGGAAAAATATTTATCGTACATGGTCATCATCTCCAATGTGGTTAGCCAATCGGCAAGCTCCGGTTCTTCTCCGCGCATCAATTGCAGTTGCAGGCCGGACAGGCGGTCACGCAAGGCCTTACTTTGCGCGATCTGCTGGTCCAAGGCTTCAATCTGCCGTTCGACGATAGTCGCTAAATTCAGTCCGGGGTTTGCCAAAATGTCTCCGATGTCGGCCAGCGACAGCCCAAACCGCCGTAAGGCTTGAATTTGATGCAATCTGGAAATGTCCGCCCGGTTATACAGCCGGTAGCCGCTATCGGAACGCGCGGAAGGCTTAAGCAAACCGATGCTATCATAGTGGTGCAAAGTACGGACCGTCAGTCCGCAGCGTTTGGCAAGATCGCCCACTTTAAGCAACATGGTTTGGCTCCTTCGTTATGCGTGCCGCCAGCATAGAGCGTGACGTTGCGTCAGGGTCAAGCACCATGGTTAAGATAAATAGATTGGAACTGGGTTATTAAACTGTTGATGGCAGCGTCCTGGGCCTCAAGCCATCACATCCAGTTTCGGCGGCAAGGCCATGCCGTCGAGACGTTTAACGTTGCTCAACACTTTTTCCAGAAAAGCGGTGTCTTCGTGACGGCTTTTCTGAAATTCGATCTGCGCTTCGATCTGGCCCAAATAATCCACCTTCACGTCGCCGGCATCCCCTGCGCCGGAGGAGTTGATGGTGGCGGTGGGAATATAAGGCACGACATCCAGCAAACCGTCCACGCCGGATTTGATCAAGGCGTTGATTTCATTGAGCGAGACCCGGCGCATATCGACGGTCCGCGGCGCTTGGCTTTGATCGGCTACCTCGGCGGCTTTAGCGATTGCCGGCGACGGCAAAGTTTTTCCGCTGACTGCGCGGCTAGCGGCAAGGTTGGGTCCTATGTTCGAAATATTCATCGCAAACTCCTGGTTTTAGGGTGTGTGTCCATCGCACCCAGCAAAATAAACGCCATTTGTTGAGGCTTGGGATTGTCGAATTGGCGTCTTTTACGAGTAGTTATTGTCGGCCGCCGGCAATAGCCGGCTCAGCAGGGCATGTAACGCCACAGGGTCCAAAGGCTTATGCAGCACCAAGTAACCTTCCTGCTCGGCTTGGGCCAAAGCCGGGGAATTGAATTCGCCGCTGACCATCGCCCCGGCGGCATCCGGGCAGCGTTCCAGCAAGGCTTGCAGCAACTCGAAACCGCTTTCGCCGGAGCGCAGGCGCTGGTCGCAAAAGATGGCCTGCGGTTCAAAGCCGGCATCGAGCAAGGCCAATGCATCGTTGGCGGAGGCGGCGCACGCCGTTTCAACGCCCCACGAATTCAATAAGGCTTGCCAGGCGTTGCGCACTTGCGGTTCGTCGTCGATCACCAGACAGCGGCCGCTCAGCGTTGCGGCTTGCTCGACCGGTGCGACGGGCTGGTCAGCCGCCATAGCCCACCGCTCGTGGCTGGGAGCGGCGGCCGGCAATCGCAACCAGAAGCGTGAACCGCGGCCTTCCCGCGAACTCAAGCCCTGGCTGGCGCCCATCAAATCCGCGCAACGCGCCACTACCGCCAAACCCAAACCGTGTCCGGCGTTGTCGATGCGCCAGGCATGTTCGGGGCGGAAGAACGGCGAATAGATACGCTGTTGATCATCTTCGGCGATGCCGACGCCGGTATCCCAGACCTCGAACTGCCAGCAAGCACTGCGCCACCGCGCCGCCATCAGCACCCCGCCTTGCTGGGTATAGCGCAAGGCATTTTGCATCAGGTTGATCATAGACTGGCGCAACAACATGGCATCCGCGGTGACTAAGGCCCGGCCGCCGCTCAACCGCACTCTAAGATCGATTTGCCGTGAGCGGGCCTCTTCACGAAACAACGTGGCGACATCGTTCATCAGCGGGTCCAGCGCCACGGTTTGCAGATTGACCGGCTGGGCGCCCAGCTCGATCCTGGACAAATCCAGCAACGAATTGAACATCTGTGTAATCGATTGCACGCTTTGTTGCAGATCTTGCAATGCAGGCTGCAAACTCGGTTCCTGATTGCGGCGAGAAATCGATTCTATTAAAAAACCCATGGCATGCACCGGCTGGCGCAAGTCGTGGCTGGCCGTGGTCAGGAATTGGTTTTTGGCGCGTAAGGCGGCTTCGGCTTCCTCCTTGGCGCGCCGATAATTCTCGGCCAACTTGGCGCTATCTTCTTCCAGTTTTATTTGCTGCAGGAAAAAGCCATGGGCAATCGACGAGTGCCGGTGTATCGATAAGACGTAACTGACGCACAGAGGCATGATTAAGTGCCAATGCTCGGGAAACGCCCATGGGGTCAACAGTGTGCAACCGCCCCAAGCGGCACCGAAAAACCGCTGAAACGCACTGAATACCGGTGATTGGTGGGTGGCGTTAGCCGCCATGATTGCCGCCAAACTCATGTAAAGCAGCAAGGTATATTCGAACGGGACCCGACCGGCGATGATAAGCACCAGCGCCGCCAAGCCGAGCCCATGCGCCAAGGCCATGCGCAAAATGATGGGTAGCCAATGGGCGACTGCCGCATGCGGATCAAGGCTGGCCCTGTCACGCAAGTATTGCCGCTGTTGCAGGCGCACGGCAAGCACGACCAGAAAATACGACACCGTCCACGCCAGCAATCCCAAGACGTCTTGATCGAGTTGATGCTTCCAATACACGAAGGGCAAGCCTACAAACGGGATAATGGTGATCCCGTACACCAGCCGGTTATGCGTCATGTCCAGCAATCGAGCTTGGCCGGCCGGGCTGATGTCGGCAAAGCGCAGCGGCTTGCTGTCCGTTGAATCGGCCAGTGTGGCTTGCATCAGGAGCCTTCCAGCTTTTTGCCGCGCAGCATGGTAATCACCTCGATCCGGTTGCGGGCCCCCAGCCGCTCCAGAATACCGGTGACGTGCTCCTTGACGGTTTGCTCGGACAGCGACAGGTTCAAGGCGATGCGTTTGTTGGGCAAGCCTTTCAGCATCATCGCCAGCACCTGGCCTTGGCGGGCGGTCAAACCCAGCTCGGCGGCGGTGACCGGCAGTTCCTTGAGCGGCTGATTGCTGCCTGTCACGGCAAATGGACCGCTGTGAAACCAAGTGTCACCCCGCAGCAACGCGGCCACGGCACGGCCGAAAATCTCCGGCGCTTCCTGCTTGTGCAGAAAGCCGTCGGCGCCGGCCTCGCGTGCCTTGTCCGACACGGCCGAATTGTCGTCCGCGCTGATTGCCAGCAAACGTGTCGCCGGGTACTGGCGTTTCATTTGCACTAGCAACGGCAGCGACGCACCTTCCGGCAGCCAAAAATCCACCACGGCCAACGACGGCGGCTGGGCGGCATCGAGAATCGCCCAAAACTCGGCGATGCTGGATACCGGCCGAGCCTGACCGAAGCCGCAATGCGATAGCAAAAAATCGGCGATACCGCTCGCCGACAGCGGATGGTCGTCGATAACCAACGCACTAGCCGAATTTGTCACGCTCAACTCTCCCTAATGGTCGATAGCCTGGTTCGGCATTTTGCGTCGAACCAGGCTATCGCTAAAACATGCAAAATAATTACATCTTAACAAACAGCCGATGCGCCCCAATACCCTACTACGGTAGGGTTACGCCGCCGCACCGCGCTTCCGATAATGCTGCCCAGGCTCGTCGCCGTCCATCGGGGTTCCGGGCATTTTCATCCCTGCAAAACGGCTGTTTGGAGAACGCTTTTTGATCTCACTGATTTATTAATCAATAAAAGCAGCCCATGACGAGTTTTATAAGACATTCGATGCCGTTACATCAACCTTAGGTTTATCAATTAAAAAGAGGCGACGCTATGAAAACGTACTTTCCATTGTTACCGGTTATGGTTGTTTTAACCCTTGGTGGGCATGCTTTACGTTTGCGCGGCAATGACAAGGAGAATCCATGAAAAATGTTATGACCATGATTGCCACGTCCATGCTCTGTTCATGCGGTTTTATGACGCCAGCCAAACAATATGCGGGCGACACGCTTAGCGCTGACGAGATTGCGGTAATCCAAAGTGTTGTGGGCACCCCTTTTGCCGATGCCTATCACGCGACCATCATCGGCTATACGAAGATTGAAGCCAACGGCGCGGGCGAACAAAAGGCATTTGGCTGGCCGGGTTTTACGGACTACCCCAGCGAGATTCATGTCTTGCCTGGAGAGTACGACATTCAAGTCTATTGCTTTAAAGGATTTTCGAGTCATAGACCCAAGAAAACCCTGGTTTTACAAGCAGGCCAAACCTATTTGCTCAAATGCGATGTCCGAAGCGATCAGGCGTTTATCGGGGTGAGCTCGCGAGCCAACTAGCCAGTTAGGTCGATTGGGTTTTACCCGCCATGGTTAACTCGATCTATTGTTTTTGCCCAGTCGAAAACCATCTTCCGAGACCAACGCGCTGTTTAGTAATACATTACAAGAATGGCAATAGCTGATGCCAATGATCAAATCGGCGCCACGCAAGTTTGTCTTATGCCTGATCGTCTCTCTGTCGATACATCTTGGGATAGTGTTGACGTTGACCGATATAGACCGGCCGAGAAAATCGGCGGACCGTTTGACAGCGCTATCGGTGGAATTCAAGATCCTACGCTTAGCGGAACAAGGCAGGCAAAATCAGTTGCCGCTAAGCCCGCCGCCCAGGTTGGCTGGAGGCAGATCGAGGACGCCACCAAAGCCGGCGCCGATTTTGCCGGATCATGGCGGCTCTTCGCCGAGGCAAACGAACAACGCCGCGCCGCGGACCGACGGGGCTGCGAATCCTGCACACCCCGAGTCTGCCAAACTCGACCTATCCAAGGTATTGGACGATATGCGCCAAGTCGCCCGAGAATCGTCCGAACTTGCAGGGGGAAATAAGTTTGATCGCCGCAAATTGGCGGTTGCCCCGGAAAATCTTAAGGCGCCGGATAGCAGGCCCGTACAAGAATCGGAAACCTATACGCTTCCCAACGGTTACCAGCGCCGATGCGTCGTCAACGCGGATGGCAAAAAGCAATGTATGAGTAAAGAGGCGGATGATGGCAGTATTTGGAACGCTAAGATTTATTTACCGGACTCGCTGCCAGCCGACGGCAAATCCATCGAATTCGCTCGACGTCTACAGCAGGTTGTCGGCAAACATTAGCGCCATCGGTCGGCTCGATGAAGTTGCATGATTTTTGGCATTGATGGCTAGGCCACTAAGCGCACCCGAGCTAGATGTCGGTTGCATCGCTTGCTTTATCGACCGCCCGATGAAGGACTTTTTTCCGCTTGGTAGCTTTACGAAAAAAGCCTGGTTAGAGTCAAGGTCGTGTAACGTTTAATACCACTTGCGCCTTTTATTCGGTTACCTTGCGATTGCAATGGGGTCAATATAGAGGCGGGCCAATTGCACAGCACTCGCTAACGTCAACCAGCCGAACAACACGCTTTCGGCAATGCGTTGAATCAGGCCCCTGTAGTCCGCCAGAAAAGGGATGGCCAGCAACACCAGAACCGTCAGTACCAGCACGCCGGAAATTTTCAAAGGGATGGCGATGCGGGAGCCGGGAATACGCCCAAACAGCAGCAAGCCATAACCGCCTCCCAGATATTCAAGCGCACCGAACAGGTTATGAATTTGCTGGCGCCAGGAGCCCATCAGCGGAGAGCCGGGATCGCACGGGAATAGCGCGCAAAAGACATAAGCCGTTCCCACCCAGGAAAACGCCAGTAAGCCCCGGAGTAGCGTGGAGTTCTGCTTGAGCGTGCGGTACTGGCAGGCCAGCGCCAGCCATTGCATCAAGCCCACCGGCAGGAAAAGTCCGTAATTGATTGGGTCCGCCAAGGGTGTCCCGAACGCAGCCAATTCGCTAATGGTCTGGCGCATGGCGTCGTAGTTGGGGAGCGTTTGGGCGTAGTGCCAGTTACCCCAAGCCAACAGACCTGAGGAAGCCAGCCCCAGCCATCCGGCAAGACTATTGTTAGGCGATTGCATTTTTCTTGGCTATCCCTGTTAGCGGATTGGATGGCAATAGCCGGCTCAGCACGGCGTACAAGGCCTCCGGGTCCAAGGGCTTATGCAGTATCAGGTAACCTTCCTGCTCGGCTTGGGCCAGGGCCGTCGAATCGAATTCGCCGCTGATCATCGCCCCGGCGGCGTCTGGGCAGCGCTCCAGCAAGGCTTGAAACAACTCGAAGCCGCTTTCGCCGGCGCGCAGGCGCTGGTCGCAAAAGATGGCCTGCGGTTCGAAGCCGGCATCGAGCAAGGCCAAAGCGTCGTTGGCGGACGCGGCGCAAGCCGTTTCCACGCCCCACGAATTCAATAAGGCTTGCCAGGCGTTGCGCACTTGCGGTTCGTCGTCGATCACCAGACAACGGCCGCTCAGCATTTCGCCACGGCCGGCCGGCGCAAAGTCCCGGTCGCGCGCCACCGCGCGCCGCTCCTCGATGCGCGCGGACGGCAGCCGTAGCCAAAACCGCGAGCCTCGGCCTTCCCGCGAACTCAAGCCCTGGCTGGCGCCCATCAAATCCGCGCAGCGCGCCACCACCGCCAAACCCAAGCCGTGACCGGCGTTGTCTATCCGCCAAGCATGTTCGGGGCGGAAGAACGGCGAGTAAATCCGCTGTTGGTCATCTTCCGCGATGCCGACCCCGGTATCCCAGACCTCGAACTGCCAGGCGTCGCGGCGGCGGCGAGCCGCCATCAGCACGCCGCCGCTTTGGGTATAACGCAAGGCATTCTGCATCAGGTTGATCATCGACTGGCGCAGCAATAGCGGGTCGGCGCGCACCGAGGCTTTACCGGCGCTGGTGCGCACGCGCAGCTCGATTTGGCGGACGCGGGCTTCTTCCCTGAACAGCGTCGCGACGTCGTTCATCAACGGGTCCAAGGCCACGGTTTGTAGATTGACCGGCTGGGCGCCCAGCTCGATCCTGGACAAATCCAACAGCGAGTTGAACATCTGCGTGACCGACTGCACGCTTTGCCGCAAATCCTGTAAGGCTGGGCCTAACAGTAAATCCCGGTTGCGGCGGGAAATGGATTCGATCAAAAAGCCCATGGCATGCACCGGCTGGCGCAAGTCGTGGCTGGCCGTGGTCAGGAACTGGTTTTTGGCGCGTAAGGCGGCTTCGGCTAGATCCTTGGCGGCGCGGTAGCCTTCTTCCAGGAATATCTGTTGCAAAAAAAACCGGTGCACGAGCACCGCGTGTTTGTAAATCGACAGAATGTAGAGCGCAGTCAGCGGCATCACGTAGGGCCAATGAGCTGGAAATACCCACGGCATTAGCAGTGTCGAGACGCCCCAACTGGCAGCGAAGAAACGTTGGAAAGCACTCAGGATAGGCGACTGGTGGGTGGCGTTGCCCGCCACTATCGACGCGCAGGTGACCAGAAACAGCATCGCAAACTCAAAGGGATAGTCGCCGCTGCACATAATCATCACCGGTACCGACAGGCTGAACCCGTAAAGCAGCGCCAGCGCATGCACCTTGCGCAGCCAATGGTGCATTGCCCGTTCGGCGCCCAGTTGTGCGCCGTCGCGCCGATAGCGGCGGAACAACAGACGGACGGCCAGCGCCACCAATGTAAAAATACTGGCCCAAGCCCAAAAGGCGCGAGCGTCCCGGTCGATTTGATGCAGCCAGACAATAAACGGTGCCGCTACCACGGGGATCAAGCCAAAACCGAAGGCGATACGCCCGAAACTCAAGTCCAGTAGGCGTAGTTGACCGTTTGGACTGATGTCCGAGAAGCAAACCGCCCCATCTTGGCGAGGATTAGAAAAAAGCTTTTCCATTTTGCTATTCCGATTCTGTTGCCGCCCAGCCTTGGCGCCGTTAGTCAGGTTTTCGTGTCCGGATACTCCTTCGTTAACATGCGGTTTTATAACCTTCCGCTAGCCATCGGCACTGCGGCAAAGGAGCACGGAGCGTCGCCTTGAGCTCCGTGTCGAGTCTTACTTCAGCATTTGCCCGCCGCCTGCAGCAAAGCGTTGCAACTTGCCTTGTTGGTTTTGCCTACGTCGCTCGATCCTTTGGTGAAATCGGTGCACATGGCGTCCGCTCCGCTTGCCATGCCCCAGGTCGCGAATTTACCAAACCCCGACGGCTCTAAAATCTCACATTTAAAGGTCGCCCCGTCGTCAGTTTTAACGGTGTACTGCATGCCGTTATAACCGGCGGGGGCTTCGGTTGCCTGTGAATGGGTGATTTTGAAGTTGCCCATTTCACGGCCAATCGCCATTGATATTTTGCCTTCCGCTTTGTTGCTTCCCTGGGCGGGAGGGTTGCTTGCCGTTGTGGCACAGCCGGAAAGGATCAAGAAGAAAGTTACCGTTACAAATTTTTGCAGCATTTTGATTCTCCAGCGCTCCGATTGATAGAAGCGCTGGGCACAGGAGCGAAAAATATGCCTAACGCAGGTAAGCAAAGGCGCTTTGGTGGCTTCCAGAGGCCAAAGCGCTCGAGATTAACGCGGTGTTATGGGTTGTTTTTTTGCAGGCGCAGCCAATTGTCGCGTCTTCAGAATCCCGGCAACCTTGCTAAATCCGGGTAACGAGCTGCTTGTCCAAGTTGCAGCTAAGCGTTAGCTCCACAACCTCCATGCGCTTTCAGAATCGAGCCCGCAGGCGCAGCGGAACGAAACCGAGTAAAGCAGAACCAAACAACCAGATGGCGCCGGGTATGGGCACAGCAGCAATCGGATTTAATAGAAAGGCCCGTTGCACGCCGTTCGCGGTGATCCCCACCCCAACGATTTGTCCACTATTGTTGACATCGTAAGCCGTCATCAGCGTCCAACCGATATTGGCTGCAATCAGTGTGTTCAAGTCTGTCATGACGCCATTGAGTGTAACGAACGCACGTTTGGATCCACCAAAATTGTCGCCGAAATATCCCACGGCTTGTCCGGCATTATTGATACCGAATGCCTCGCTGCTATAGCCGGACAAACCTATATCAACCATGTGGTCATCAAGCGTTGTAATGAAAGCGTGCTTTTCATTGTTGGTGACATGGGATGTGCCGGCCACCTGACCGAGGTCGTTGATGGCATAACCTCTGCTGACACCCCAGGCAAAAGCGCCCAGATCCACCATTTGACCATTACGGGTAATAAAAGCGTGACCTCCATTAGGCGTTTGACTCTCGCCAGTGACCTGACCACTATTGTTGATCGCATTCCCCGCACTCCATTGGCCACCATTCAAGGTTCCCAGATCAGTCAAGCTGCCGTTACCGGCAATAGTGGCTCGTTGATTGCCCTCGGCATTCCATGCACTGCCGACTATTTGCCCGGCGTCATTGATGCCGTAGGCCACACTGGAATAAGGACTGCCGCTGAAACCACCGATTATTTGGGTGACACCATTACTGTGCACTATGCCGCGCCCGGCAGAATTGCCCACCACCACACCGCTTGAATTGATCCCGGTAGGGTTTGCATATCTGGGTACGGACAGCCAGCTCACACTATTGTTTTTGTAAACAAAGCTTTCACCATCCCCCGTAAAACCCAGAACATGCCCGGTATCGCTGACAGCGCGCGCCCCCGAATTGACTAACGGGCTCTCCGGCATGAGATCCACCAGAGTATACAAAACACTGGCGTGTGCCGGTAATACCGGCAGCATTAAGCCCAGGGCAAGGCATTTCAGACTGCGTTTCATTGTAAATTCCTCTTGAAATTATCGCTCTAATAGTTGAATTAAAAATACATGTTAACAAAACTTCCTAACGCGCCAACACCCTACTCCGGTAGGGTTCCCTGGCTACACGCACCTTCCGATAATGCTCCTTAAGCTCGGTGCCGCTAGGCAGGTTTACGAGTATTTACATGCCTTCGATAACTAACTTTTTGGAAAAAAATGATGAAACATAAAGCTATATGCGCCGGGTTATCCGCGCTCTGCACGCTAGCGACGGGTAGCGCCGAAGCCCAGTTGTTCGACCGCGGCGGCGGCCTGATCTACGATAGCGCGCAAAACGTCACCTGGCTGGCGGACGCCAATTACGCCAAAACCAGCGGCTTCGACGCCGAAGGCAAGATGAGCTGGCAAAACGCCGTGGCCTGGGTGGACGGTCTCAGCTACTCGGACAGCGTGCGCGGCACCACCTACAGCGATTGGCGCTTGCCGACCTTCAACGACCTGGGCGTGCCCGGTTGCGACTATGGATACAGCGGTAGCGATTGCGGATTCAACGTCTCCACGGCCAGTTCGGAGCTCGCGCATCTTTATTACGGCGACTTCGGTAACAAAGGCTCCCTCGATTCGCGTGGCGGGCCGCAGTCCGGCTACGGCATCGTCGACGATCCGGCAACTGCCGCCGACGAAAGTCTGTTCAGCCATATTCAATCCTTTGGTTATTGGCTAGGCACCAGTTACGCTGGCGACGCCAGCAAAGCCTGGTACCTGAGCACCGCAACCGGCATGCAAAACTACATCAGCAAAGGCACCAATTATTACGTCTGGGCGGTGCGCGACGGCGATGTCGCGGCGGTACCGCTGCCCGGCGCCGCTTGGCTGTTCGGCGCGGGTCTGGCCGGTTTGCTGGCTCGCGGCAAGCGTCGGCAAAATCATCGCCCCCTGTAATTTCCCCAGGAATAACCATCGTGAAGCACACCCAGCGCTAATTCAACTGACAGAGGAAGCGGCCGATGAAATTTAGACCATCCATAACGGTCAATTTTCTGCTATGGCTAATCGCGCTAAGCGGCTGCGCCGCCACCATCCCCGCCATAACAACGGCAGAAGTCGCCGGCCGGCAGGTGGAATTTGCGCTTAGCAAACACCAGACTGTACCAGTCATCTTCGAAAACGGACTGGGCGGGGCTTTAGAAGGGTGGGCAGAAATTTATCCGACGATAGCGCGCGATAACACGGCCTTGGTTTACAACCGTGCCGGCTACGGGAATAGCGAAGAGGCGGCCACTGCGAGGGACGGCCGGCATATTGTCGAAGAGTTGCGCGGATTGCTTGTCAGCCAAGGCCTAACGCCGCCTTATGTGCTGGTGGGGCATTCGCTGGGCGGGCTGTATATGCAATGGTATGCCCGGCATCATCCAGATGAAGTGGCGGCCTTGATTCTGGTTGATTCCACTCATCCTGCTCAACTCAAAGGCGCCGGGGCAATCGAGAACTGGCCGCTCTGGGTGCGCTGGCTGTTCGATTTGATGACATCGGCAACTGCCGAACAAGAGCTGGCCGCTCTGGACCTGACCGGTGACGAAGTATTGGCCGCCCCGCCCTATAGCGGCGGACCGATCATAGTGCTGAGCGCTGCGCAACCTCTTAAGGATACCTCTGAGCTGGCGCTCGACGCCAATCAAAAACGCAAGGATATTGCGCGGCTATATCCGGGGGCAATTCAACGCTGGGTAGATAGCGGTCACGTCATTCCACTGGAGAAGCCGGAGTCCGTCATTTCCGCAATCCACGAAGTCTTGTTGAGCAAACAGCCGAATGACACCAAGCCTAATGCGTTACCCTAAGCGGGATTATGCTCAGTAGTAACTCAGCCTAGCTTTTGTTTTTATCAATTTGTGCGCCTGTGAGCGGCGCGACCCGGAAGGTTAACCAGACAGAGCATGCTTGAATGGGTTAAGACACCTGAAGGCTGCGAAAATATGCTGCAACCTTCAGGTTTAGAAAACGGCTTGCCCACCAAAGACAGAATGTGCGTTTTCTAAAACAGCCTACTGTGTAAGCTTATTTGCGCAGGCGTTTATAAGCGTTGATCAAGCCGTTGGTGGAGCTGTCGTGGTCTGTGACCATCTCGTCGTTTTTCAGCTGCGGCAGAATCGCCCGCGCTAACACTTTCCCCAATTCCACACCCATTTGATCAAAGGAATTGATATTCCAGATCACGCCTTGTACGAAGATTTTGTGTTCGTAAAACGCAATCAAAGTACCCAAGGTTCTGGGGGTCAGCTTTTTGAATAAAAACGAGTTGGATGGCTTGTTGCCTTCGAAGATTTTGGAGGCAATCAGGGCGTCATCCAGATTGGGTTCATGGCTTAAATCCTCCCTAACCTCCGCCTCGGTTTTACCGCGCATCAGCGCTTCGGCTTGGGCCAGGAAGTTGGAAATCAGAATATCGTGGTGGTCGGGTAGGTCGTATTGGCTTTGCGCGGCCGCCAAGAAATCGCCGGGAATCAGCTTGGTGCCCTGATGGATCAATTGGAAAAAGGCATGCTGACCATTTGTACCGGGTTGGCCCCAGATAATCGGACCGGTGTTGTAATCGACTTTTTCACCGTTGATGGTAGCACTTTTGCCGTTACTTTCCATGTCGCCCTGCTGGAAATAATCGGCAAAATATTTCAAGGACTGCGCGTACGGCAGAATCGCGTAGGTTTCCGCTTCGAAAAAGTTGTTGTACCAGATGCCCAGCAAGCCCATGATGACCGGGATGTTTTTTTCGAATGGCGCACTGCGGAAATGTTCGTCTGCGATATGCGCGCCCATCAGCAATTCTTCGAAATTGTCCATGCCTATGTATAGGGCAATGGACATGCCGATCACGGACCACAGGGAATAACGGCCGCCGACCCAGTCCCAAAACTCGAACATGTTCTCCGGGTCTATACCGAACTCCTTGACCTTTTCGACATTGGTCGAGATCGCCACGAAATGTTTGGAAATATTGGCCGGGTCAACCGCCGCTTTTAAAAACCAGTTACGCGCCGACCGGGCGTTGGTCATCGTTTCCTGAGTCGTAAATGTTTTTGACGAGATCAAAAATAAGGTAGTCTCGGGGTTGAGCGGTTTCAGGGTTTCCACGATGTCGGTTTGATCAACATTCGAAACGAAGTGGGCTTTCAAACCGTCTTTACCGTAAGGCGCCAATGCAGTATCGACCATTTTCGGCCCCAAATCGGAACCGCCGATGCCGATGTTGACGATGTCGGTAATAGTCTTGCCGGTGTAGCCGGTCCAGGCACCGGAACGGACTTGTTCCGTAAATACCCGCATTTTCGCCAACACTTTATTAATTTCCGGCATCACGTCCTTACCGCGAAACAATACCGGCTTGTTGCTGCGATTGCGCAAAGCGGTATGCAAGACAGCGCGTTTTTCCGTGGTATTAATAATGGAACCGGAAAACATGGCTTCGGTCTTGGCGGAAAGCTCCGCGCGGCTTGCCAATTCAATCAACAAAGGCAAAGTTTCTTCGGTAATTAGATTTTTAGAGAAATCGAACAGCAAATCGCCAAATGTCACGGAAAACTTGTCGAAGCGTTGCGGATCTTTATCGAACGCATCCTTCATGCAAAATTTGCCGGCAATCTCGCGGTGATGTTGCTTAACGGCATTCCATTCGGCAGAGTTTATTAATTTGGACATATTGTTGTTATTTAATTAACCGGATAGGGGGATATTTCAGTAGACCTGAACAGGCAGAGGCAATTTAAAGGGATGATTCATAACCCCATTATAAGGATTGTCTTTGATTGCTGACAAAAAAAATTACAGCTTGAATCGATCATCTCAACTACGGCACGATAGCCTTTCTTTGGCTAGGGCGATGTGCTAGAGTTAAGCGCTGTTTTGATCGAAATCAGGCAGTTACGTTCGCCAATGATTTAAACATGTTCATGTATAACCACATGAAAAATAATAAAAACTACAGCATTTATTAACACGGGAAGGGTATTTATGAGAAGCTCTCGCATATTAAGAAACGGTTTACTGGGCTTGTTGGGCCTGATTTTTTCATCAGCAGTATTGGCACACGGTGGCGCCGCGGGTACTGATACTGACCAATGTAAGTTCGAACTGGAAAAAGATCACTGGATCCATTACACCGCCTACCAGCCAAACGCTTACCCGGCTGAAGAGTTCTGCGGCAATATTCCCGATATCAACACATTGACTCAATTGGTCTTCGACTATCAAGACCAACGCTATCGCGGCATGGCTATCGAATTTGAAGTGACCAAAGAGCCTGAAGGCAAACGGGTTTTCTTCCAAGCAGCCGAAAAACATAAATCAGGCACCGTCATTCTGAACCTGCCACAAGGCGTGCCGGAAGCCGGCAAACATTTGATTCACATCACGCTACTGCAAGATAATGGCGAAAGATTGGATGCACACATGAGCTTTAAAGCCGGTGCGGGTCAACCGACCAGCAAAGGTAGTTATGCCTTGTATGCATTGGTGTTGTTCGCTGGCTTGTACGTCCTTTATCTGTCTAACGCCGGTTTCAAACGCAAAGTTGACGGCATAATTGGTAAAGCGAAAGAAATCTAAGAATTACGCCGCAAGAACCGTTATTCCGCCTATGCTGCGCGGCGGAATAACGTCATGTCCGGCAGCCTTGTCAATCAGAACTATCGCGGCATAATCCACGCTATACACGAAGCCCCTTTGAGGTAATGCAATAATGTTCAAATTCGTATCACTTGCCACACTGGTCTGCGCCTTATCTGTGACTGCTGCGTCCGCAAAAGAAATGCAGGATCACAATCAGATGATGAACCACGGCGACGGCCATTTGATGGATATGGATGGCGGCATGGTCATGGGCCAGAACACCGACACCTTGCCCGGCGGCTGCGACAAAATTGCCGCAACCAAGGAAATTACCGTGCATGCCGGGCACAAATATTCCGAGAAATTCCCCGGCACCATGTTTGCGTTCGATCAGCAGGAGTTTCAATTCGAACCTTGCACCAAACTGACTGTACATTTCGTCAATGAAGATGAAATCCGTCATCAATGGATGATGCACGGATTACCCAAATATTTGTACCCCAAAGGCATGTTCCATTTGGAAGTCAGCGGTCCCGGCAAAGTATCCGGCACGCTAATCCTACCGCCGGGCGACAAAACCTACTTAGTGCATTGCGACATCGCGCAACACATGGAAAAAGGTATGAAAGCCCAATTGAAGGTCGGCAAAGGCAGCGAGGACTTGCCCAGCATTCCTGGGGTAACCGCGGCGATTTTCCCGGATGATTACAGCGGCAGACCCTACGATCCTAAACTCGACGCGCCAGCTCCCAGCACACCCGTGGCAGCCCCAGTAGTGGCAGCGGCACCTGTGCCTGTTGCCGCAGTCGATGATTCGATTGTTTCCGGCACCACCGTAGTCGGTTTGGCTATCGGTTTTATTGCCGCACCTTGGCTGGCAAAACGCTTTAAAGGCATGAGCGCCGGCGAAATTGTTGCTACCGTACTGGAGCAAGTCGCTCACGCTGTTGGCTATGTCATGCAACTGATCGGCAAGCTGATCAAAATGGTATCCGGCAAAAACGTCATCGCCTTACCGGACAAATAAAGACTAAGCAAAAAGCCCCTGAAACAGTAGTTTCAGGGGCTTTTTTTATGAGCCAAACAAATGCAGTTAGAATCGCTCGGCCCTCTGGGATTATTTATCAGCGCTTTCATTTCGTCCACCGTCGCACCCGGCGGTTCGGAAGCCGTACTGGCCTACCTGGTTAACAGCCAACAACATTCCGTCAGCCAGTTGGTCGCTATCGCCAGTATCGGCAACACCTTGGGCGCCATGACCACCTGGTGGCTGGGCCTATGGGCTGCCAAAAAATATCCCGCCGAAGCGTTAGCCAAGCAACATCAAAAATCGCTAAATACCGTGCGCCGTTGGGGCAGTTGGGCCTTGCTGTTTTCCTGGCTGCCGCTGGTCGGGGACGGCCTGTGTTTTGCCGGCGGCTGGCTGCGCCTTTCCATCCTATCCTCGCTGTTGGCGATTTTTTTAGGTAAAGTGTTGCGTTATATCGCCGTCGCCTACGCCTTTGTCTAAGCCATGAGTTTGTTTTCCTTACCGCACTTCCCCGCCGTCAATACAGTCGCTGAGCACAATAAACGCGATTATCAGATTGCCGCGTTTACCTTTGTCACCACCACCATCTGTTTGACGATGGACGGCTTCGCGCCGCAATTTATGCAATACGTTCTGGCGTTTTTCGGCTGGCTGTTTTTGATAGCCTGGTTGCGCGGCGAATGCAAATATGTGCGCACCCAAGTAGCCGTAGCGGTAACCTTTGCGGTGATCGGCGAATACTTCGCATCCGTGTACATGAAAGGCTATATCTACCGCTTCGGCAATGTTCCGGCTTACGTACCGGCCGGCCACGGACTGGTGTATCTCACCGCCGTCGCATTGGGCCGCTCCGGACTATTTCAGCAACACGCCCGCCGCATTGCGGTTTTGGTTGTGGCGGCTTGCGGCACCTGGGTGGCGTGGGGGTTGAGCGGCCTCGGGCGATTAGACATCATCGGCGCGGTGCTGTTTGTGGTGTTCTTGGGCTACTTGTTCAAAGGCCGCTCGCCCATGGTTTACTTGGGCGCGTTCTTTATCACCTCCTGGCTGGAAATCGTCGGCACCAGCGCCGGGACTTGGGCTTGGGCCGAGATTGATCCCGCCTCGCACCTGCCGCAAGGCAACCCGCCTAGCGGTGTAGCGGCTTGGTATTGCTTAGTCGATGCGGTGGCTATTGCCGGGGCGGGGCCGGTATTGCAGGCCTTCACCAAAACAGCAATGGTGTTGCAGCGGCAAAGGGCGTGACCGTTGCAGGCTGAGTCGAGCGAAACGATACCCCGCAAAACGCCTTCAATGCTGGGTTTCGCGCTGCTCAACCCAGCCTACATTATTCCACATGCCGGATCGCGTTCAAGCGCACCCGGTGACCTACTCGAATCGCGCCACCCGCCAAAATTCGCGCCGTCATCCCACCATGTCCGCGTAGCGCGTTATAACTCCCCATCCCCAATACGGCAGCCATTTTCGAGCACGGATCGCAAGGCCCGGTGACTTGAATAATCACCTGATCACCCACGGCCCATTCCAACACAATATCCGGGAACGGCGAGCGCATACCGATAAGGTTGAGTCCCGAAACCACGAGATTGCGCCGTAGCCGACTCGGTTCCAATTCCGCGAGTCCACACCAGTTGGCGACAATGGGTAAATGCTCGGCTTGAAACAAAGTCAGTTCGCGTTTTGACGATTGCCTACCGGAACGAGCGGCGTTTGCCCGCCGGTCGCCAATCAATCCACGCCCCGGCTCAGCGCGGGCTTCATCGACCACAACCGCCGGCTCGCCGCGCGCCGGACGCAAAACGATGGTTTCGATTCGGCCTTCCGAAGCGTATTGTTGGGTGAGGTCGCGGAGAATCATGATCGGGTAGATATGTGGTAGGTGCGATAGCCCTGTAGGCTGGGTTGAGCGATAGCGATACCCAGCAAAAGGCCTTTAATGCTGGGTTTCACACTGTTCAACCCAGCCTACAGTCCTACGAGTTCTCAATTTAAGCTCCATTTGTACATTTCCTTGAAATCCTCAAAACACGTTTTACAGACCCAATAAGTTTCCTCGTCATCGGACCACCCCTCGTGTTCGATGCCTGGGCTATCAATGTCCGATATTTTCTCCCAGCAGAATTCGCAATGATCGTGATCCCACTGCGGATGAGTTCTTGTCCATTTCTTCAGGGACCACTTGTAGTGGCTATAGAAGGATGGTTCCTTGCCAAAACTCAATCGCCAGTCATCTTTCTCAATCGTCATTGGTCCAGCCTTGATAAGCTCTAACGTTCGCCTTGAGAGGTCAAGGGAAGTGCGCAGCGCTTTCCGAGATCTCTCTAAAAGGCGTTGTTAGGACCTTTAATCGGACAGATTTCCTGAAGCCAGTAACCAGAAGACTCCTTGGGTAAAGTGTACTGGAGTAAGGCTGGATCGATAGCTAATCCTTGTGAAGCGAAATACGTTGCTAGCTGAATTCGGCGTCGTCGAAGTAATGCGGCACAAGGCAACACACGGTAGTCCTTTTTATGCGCATGTAAATGCTCTCTTGCGGTGACTGCTCGCAGATGCCTCCAAACTCTGCACTCAGATAATCGCCACCACTGGACCTTCAGCAATCGAAGGCCATGATTCAAATTTGGGTGCTTGCGAATAAAGCTATTCATAGACCTAACAAGTAATTTAGTAGTTTCCGTATATCATCAAGGAAGCGATGATATATGTTTGTGCGTTACGCTAACAATAACTTTCCTGCGCCAAAGCAAGCATCCTCTATCCGATAGGCAGGTCACTGCCAAACAGAAATATCGACAACAACCTGACCCTTCACCCGTGATGGGTTTAACTCTATCCCCTCGCGCATTTACGGTTAAAATACTAACCCTAATTTAAACCCCAGCTCATCCAACACAAAACATGGAAAAAACCTATTCCCCGCACGCTATCGAACAACGCTGGTATCAACTTTGGGAAGAGAGTGGCTACTTTGCGGCCAAGCAAGATGGCGAGTCGTATTGCATCATGATTCCCCCACCCAACGTCACCGGCAGTTTGCATATGGGGCATGCGTTTCAGGACACCATCATGGATGCGCTGACTCGTTATCATCGGATGAAAGGTTACAACACCCTCTGGCAACCCGGCACCGACCATGCCGGTATCGCCACGCAAATGGTGGTGGAACGCATCATCAACGCCGACGGCAAAACTCGCCACGACCTTGGCCGCGAGGCGTTTATCGAGAAAGTCTGGGAATGGAAGGAAGAATCCGGAGGCACCATCACTCGCCAGTTGCGGCGCATGGGTTCGTCGCTGGATTGGGAGAAAGAACGCTTCACCATGGACGACGGCATGTCGGACGCGGTGCAGGAAGTGTTCATCAAATTGTACGAAGAAGGCCTGATCTATCGCGGCAAACGTTTGGTGAACTGGGACCCGGTATTGCACACCGCCGTTTCCGACCTGGAAGTGCTGTCCGAAGAAGAAAACGGTTCGATGTGGTATATGCGTTACCCATTGACCAATGGTACCGGCCATTTGTTGGTGGCAACCACCCGCCCGGAAACCATGCTCGGTGACGCGGCCGTGGCGATTCATCCCGATGACGAACGTTACAAACATTTGCTAGGCGAATTTGTCGAACTGCCGCTGACCGGTCGCCGCATTCCGATTATTGCCGATGAATATGTCGATCCTGAATTCGGTACCGGTGTCGTAAAAATCACCCCTGCCCACGATTTCAACGACTACGAAGTCTGGTCGCGACACAAACAAATCTCGGCCATCGCCGACCTGCCGCATGGCGGCTTGATCAATATCTTTACCGTCGATGCGGCGATACGCGGCAACGACGACGGCTTTACGATTATTCCTGATGCCTATATCGGCCTGGACAGATTCGAAGCCCGCAAGAAAATCGTCGCCGATCTGGATGCGCAAGGCTTACTGGAAAAAATCGCCGACCACAAGTTGATGGTGCCGCGCGGTGACCGTACCGGCGCGGTGATCGAACCTCTGTTGACCAACCAGTGGTACGTGAAAATCGCCCCGCTGGCTAAACCAGCCATCGAAGCCGTCGAAACCGGTGCAATCAAATTCGTGCCGGACAACTGGAAAAACACCTATTTCGAGTGGATGCGCAACATCCAGGATTGGTGCATCTCCCGGCAAATCTGGTGGGGCCACCGTATCCCGGCCTGGTACGACGACCAGGGCAATACCTATGTCGGCCATTCCGAAGCGGAAATTCGCGCCACGCACGGCCTGGCTGCTGATTACCCGTTGAAGCAAGATGAGGACGTGCTGGATACCTGGTTCTCGTCGGCTTTATGGCCGTTCTCGACCCTGGGTTGGCCGGCACAAACCCCTGAATTGGCGAAACATTATCCCACCAGCGTATTGGTCACGGGTTTTGACATCATCTTCTTCTGGGTAGCCAGGATGATCATGATGGGCCTGAAATTCCAAGGCGAAGTGCCGTTCAAGGAAGTCTATATCCATGGCCTGGTACGCGACGCCGAAGGCCAGAAAATGTCCAAATCCAAAGGCAACGTGCTCGATCCGATCGACATCATCGACGGCATTGACTTGGAAGCCTTGGTGGCCAAACGTGTGTCCGGCATGATGCAGCCGCATCTGGCTAAGAAGATTGAACAAGCCACCCGCAAGCAATTCCCGGACGGCATTCAATCCTTCGGTACCGACGCGTTGCGTTTTACTTTCGCATCCTTGGCATCGACTGGCCGTGATATTCGTTTCGACTTGCAGCGCACCGAAGGCTACCGCAACTTCTGCAACAAATTGTGGAACGCGGCGCGTTACGTGCTGATGAATACCGAAGAACAGGATAACGGCATCGATTGCGCGGAATGCACTTATAGCCAAGCCGACTTGTGGATTCTGTCTCGCTTGCATCGCACCATCGCTACAACTACCGATGCAATCAATAGCTATCGCTTCGATTTGGCCGCGCAAGCGATCTACGAATTTACCTGGAACGAATACTGCGACTGGTATTTGGAACTGGCGAAAATATCGCTGCAAAGCGAAGATGAAACCTTGCAACGCGGCACTCGCCAGACTTTGCTGAAAGTGCTGGAAACGGTGCTGCGTCTGGCACATCCAATCATGCCCTTCATCACCGAGGAAATCTGGCAGCGGGTTGGGCCGTTGGCTGGAGTAACCGCCGCCACCATCATGTTGCAGCCGTATCCGGAAAACGACAACACTGCCATCAACACCGATGCCGAATCCCAAGTTCAGTGGGCAATGGACTTCATCCTCGGCATTCGCCGGATACGCGGCGAGATGAATATTGCCCCCGGCAAGCCTCTGAATGTGTTACTGCAAAACGGCAGCGCCACCGACCAGGCCTACCTGAAAGAAGGCGAAAACTATCTGTTGAAACTGGGTAGACTGGAAAGTATTACCTGGCTGGCGGCGGACGACAATACACCGGAATCGGCGATTGCCTTGGTCGGCGACATGAAAATCCTAATTCCGATGGCCGGCCTGATAGACAAAGACGCCGAATTGGCCCGACTGGAAAAAGAAATTCAACGTATCGAAAAAGAACTACCGCGCATCGAAGGCAAACTCGGCAATGCTGCGTTTGTCGACAAGGCGCCGCCGGAAGTGATTGACAAAGAACGCGAGAAATTGGCGGGCTTGCAATCATCCTTAAAAAGCCTGAACGAGCAATTCGCCAAAATCAAAGCCTTGTAAACATATGACCCCCACCGGCACCGCGCAAAAGCCACCGCAAACTCTGGACGAATGGACAGAGCTGCTACGTGTGCAGGAAATGCCGATTTTCTCCAACACCGCGCATAACATCTACGCGGCGTTGGACGACAGGCATAAGGGGGCCATCGAGCTGGCGACGGTGATTCTGCAAGATCCCAACCTCACCGCCAAACTGCTTAAGGTCGGTAGCAGTCCCTATTACAATCCATCCAAGCAAAAGATGAGCACCGTATCGCGGGCCATTGTCGTGCTGGGTGCAGAAGTGATACGGGAACTGACCCTGGCCTGTTCGTTTTTCGAAGCGATGCTGTCGTCCACCAACAAGGACAGAGCCAATCGGGAAATTGCACTGGCTCTGCACGCTGCTGTGCAAGCCAAAGACTTGGCGCTGAGCATGGGTGACACATCGCCCGAGGAAGTGTTTATCGCGGCCCTGCTGCACAATATCGGCCATATAGCCTTCTGGTGCTCCGGCAATCCGCAATCCAAAAAAGTCCACGAACAAATCGAAAAAAGCGGGTTAAACAATCGCGAAGCCGAGAAAAAAGTCCTGGGCTTTACCTTGCAGGACTTGGGCAAAAAACTGAGTAAATCCTGGTGTCTTAGCGGTTTAATCGAAGAGGCCATTGCCAAACCGGATTCCACGGAGAAGCGCGTACAAATGGTGCAATTGGGTCATCAGATCTGCGCGGCGCTTAAATCGGGCAAAGACTCGGAAGCAATGCAGGCTTGCCTGGCAAAAGTTGCTGAATTTTCCGGCCTGCCGCCGGCAACCCTAAAAGCCAAGATCGACAAAAACACTTTGGAAGCGGTGCACATCGCTCGCCAATTCGGCGCTAACGACGCCTCCAAATTCATCAGCACCGAAGCTATCATCGCCAAATTCGAAGACGCTGAAGAGGAAAAGGCCGATAAGAAGCAGCTGCAATTTCAAATTTTGCAGGATATCAGCAGCCATATCAGCGGCCAAATCGATCTAAACGGCCTGTTTGAGATGGTGCTGGAAGGCATACATCGCGGTGTGGAAATGGACAGAACTTTGTTCATGCTGCTCAGTCCGGATAAACAGACGCTAAACGAAAAATTTTCCTTAGGCTGGCATAAAATCGGGCTTGACCAAAAAATCCGTATTTACAATTCCGAAGCCTCCGCGAACTTACTGTTTCACGCCTTGCAACAGCAAGAAGGCGTCTGGCTGTTTCCCCAGCAGCATCGCGAGCTTTACACGCCGCAAATCCGCCAGCATATCGGCGAATACGAGTGCTTTGTTTTCCCGGTTTATGCGGAGAAAAAGACCGTGGGGCTCATTTATTGCGACCATTCTATTCATGGACTACCCTTAACGCGCGAGGACTTCACCGCAGCCAAGCATTTTGCCAAACAAGCGCATATCGGCTTAACCCTATACTGCATGAAAAACCACTAATCCATGACAGACTATCAGCTTGCCAATCTTCAGGTTTTTCTCGTCGAACCGTCACATACTCAGCAGCAAATCATCTCCCATTTTTTACATGCTTGCGATATCAACGACATTACCTGCCTAAATACCGGCGCGGAGTTGTTCGAGCGTTTACAGCACTCCCGGCCCGATCTGATTATCAGCTCGATGTATTTGCCCGACATGACCGGCGTGGAGTTGGTAACCTCGCTTCGCAAACACGACGAATCCTACGAAATGGCTTTTTTGCTGATTTCCAGCGAGACCAATATCAAATATCTGGAACCGATCCGCCAGGCCGGCGCCATCGCCATATTACCCAAGCCGTTTACCCGTCAGGCCCTGGAAACCGCCCTGCATTCCACGCTGGAGTATGTTCGCCCGGAAAAACTTAACCTCACCCATCTGGACATAGAGGACCTAAGCGTGCTGCTGGTGGACGACAGCGAATTCTCGTTGAAATACTTGACCCGGGTTTTCGAAAATATTGGCGTTGGGCAAATTGTGACCGCTCATGACGGCAAACAAGGGCTGCAAATGTTCAATCAGCAGTATTTCGATCTCGTAGTCACCGACTACAACATGCCGCAGATGGATGGCCTACAACTGGTCGATCACATTCGCAACCATTCCGAACGCGGCTCGGTACCTATTTTGATGGTCACCAGCGAGCAAAATGAAAGCCGCCTGGCGGCGATCGAAAAATCCGAAGTCTCCGCCATACTAGACAAGCCCTTCGAAGCCACTTCAATCAAGCGCCTTCTGATTAATTTGCTCAATTGAGCTAATCTTGTGTGGCGAGCGAATACCCCACAATATGCACGGCTATGAGAATTGCGGATCGAATCAATGTCCGATGCGGCCACCATCAAGCTCATCCGGTTTTCGCGCAAAATATGCCAGGAATGACCACCAATAGCCCCAAATTAAGGTACGGAATATGAAGCCGACTATCACGCCTAACAATAACGAAAAAAAACTCGCGGACGATGATTTTATCGTTTCCAAGACCGACACCTCTGGGCGGATCACTTACGCTAATCGCATTTTTATGGAAATCGCCGGCTATCCGGAACACCAATTGCTGGGCATACAACACAACATCATCAGACACCCGGATATGCCGCGCGGCGTGTTTAGATTTATGTGGAATACCTTAAAAGCCGGTGATGAGTTTTTCGGGTTTGCCAAAAATCTATGCCGGGATGGCGGATTTTATTGGGTATTTGCCAACATTACGCCGGATTATGACAAGGACGGTAAATTGCAGGGTTACTATTCGGTGCGCCGTAATCCGCCCCGTAACGCACTGGGGGTCATCATACCGATTTATCAGGAAATGTTGGCCATCGAGAAACGCCATTCAGTCAAAGATGCCCCGGATAAATCGCTGGAATACCTATTTGACGTGGTTCAGCAATCCGGCGCTAAAAATTACAACAGCCTGGTGCTAAGCCTTTACAAGCCCAACGGAGTGTAAGCCATGAATTCAAATGCCAATATTCCGTTTTTAAGAACCAAGCTGAATTATGCGGTGGCAGCCGTTATATTTTTTACTGTTGCGGCATTCGTCTACACGCTTATCACGCATGGCTTTTCCTGGCTCATGCTTGGCTTGCTGCTGCCGTTGCCGGTGATAGCTCTGGATGCCTGGCACGCCGGCAAACAATGCCTGCTGGTATTAGAGCGTATAGAAGAAGTGCTGAGACACACTAATCAAGGCCAACTCTATCATCGCGTCACCAAAACGCGAGGCATGGGCGAAGTCGGCAAAATAGCCTGGGAGCTCAATGAGACCTTGGACATCATGGAGTCTTACTTCAAAGAAATGAACTCCTGTTTCCAGCACGCAGCCGAAGGCAATTATGACCGTTATGCCTTGGTTGACGGGTTTCCAGGCATACTGAAAAAATCGGCGAAGAATATGAACGACGCCATCAAATTAATGGATGAAAACGACAAATTGACGATCAAGCGGCGTTTATCGGCCGGTCTGCATGCGCTCAACACCAACAATCTGCTCAACAATCTGAAAGGCAATCAGAGCGACTTGCTCAATATCACCGAGCAAATGCAGAAAGTAGAAAATATTGCTGTGGAAACGGGTGAAAACGCCAACGCCAGCCTATCGGCAGTGGAAACCATCAGCAACTCTCTGTCCGACATCAATGCCAATGTACATTCGGTGTCGGATGTGATCGGTGCGCTGATTAACGACAGCAAAAAAATTACTGAATCCTTATCAATGATTACCGGAATTGCCGATCAAACCAACCTGCTGGCCTTAAACGCCTCCATAGAAGCGGCACGCGCCGGCGAGCATGGACGGGGCTTCGCGGTAGTCGCGGACGAAGTCAAAAATCTCTCCGAGCATACCAAGAACGCCGCTTTGGAAGTCTCCAGAACATTGAAATCGTTTAATAAGCGAGTCGAACAAATGCAAATCGAGGCAGAAAGTTCGTCATCGCTGTCACAAGAGATACTGGCTCAGGTCAACTCCTTCCGCCAGCAGTTTTCCAATCTCTCGCAGTCGGCAAAAATTTCGGTCGATTACATTTCTTATGCAAAAGACAAATCCTTCGGCGTCCTGGCCAAACTGGATCATGTGGTTTACAAACAAAACGGCTATGTGGCGATAGAAACCTTCAGCGAGTGTCCGCATCACCAAGCCATCATGGTAGACAACCATAATTGCCGGTTAGGAAAATGGTATTACGAAGGACTGGGCTATGAAAAATTCCGCTCGACCGGCGCTTACGCCAAATTGAATCAGCCGCACGCCGAGGTGCATAGGACGACGCAAAAGGCTTATGAAGTCTCTCGATCCAAATGGGTGGATGATCCAGGCATGCTGGATGAGATCATTCGGCAAATGCAACTGGCCGAGGCCGCCAGCGCCGAGGTGATGCAGTATATCGACGCGATGGTGGAAGAAAGGCATAAAAACATATAGTCCACCGCTTTACAGAATCGCCGTAGCGCAAGTCGCTTCGGTGCAAAGCGCAGCAACATGCACTGAGCTGCCTAACTTCCCAAATATTCCACCGTCACTTCCGCTAATCCGTGCATACCGATCTGTTCCGCCGCGCCCTGGGACAGATCGATAAGTCGATTAGCCTTGAATGGCCCCCTGTCGTTGATCACCACATCCACAAAACGGCCGTTACGCAGATTGGTAACCCGAACTTTAGAGGGAATCGGCAGCGTTTTATGCGCCGCCGTCATGCCGCGCGGATCGAAGCGGTCGCCATTGGCCGTAAAATTACCGGATTCTGCGCCATACCAGGAAGCCAATCCCTGTGCTTTGTACCCTAGCGCGCTGTGCAGCGGGGAATAAGTTTTACCTTTGACTTTATAGGATTTGCTGTAAGTGGTCTTAGTCGTACCGGTCAGCACAGCTTGATCGTCAGTCCGTTGCAGCGTCGGCACACTGGAACAGGCACTAAGTAGACTAATAAACATCAGCGGCATAACTGTATGCCATTGCCGCACGTTGAGGCTAAATCGGCTTGAAAAAACCGATACCGTGTTTAAAAACATAACTGTTTCTCCGCGAGGAAGACTGCTTAAACAAGCAGTCTTCAATGGATAGAGTTGAAAAATTCAGACGAGATTGTCGAGCCGGATTGTCCTGACGGATTGCTCAGTTAACTACTCGATGGCCGCGTTGGCGTAAGCAGTTGTTGTAGGCGTTTTTATAGCGGTCTTCGGATTGAATACCTTGTTTGGATGCACCACCGATACCGCCGGCAGCTGCACCGATAGCCGCGCCTTTTCCAGGGCTGCCGAGCACTGCGCCCAAAGCGGCGCCACCGGCCGCGCCAATCAGGCCGCCAACGCCGGCGCCTATCGCGGCTTCTTTCGCAGTGCCTCCGGAGGCTTGCGATGCCAATTGCTGGCACTCATGCATATCCTGATTCAAGCGGTAAGAATTTGGGTTATTGTAAGCATCGACGGTTGGCGTCCAGCCGGTTTGCGAAGCGCAAGCCGATAACAACAGACACGCGGCGGTGACTGAACAAACTGTTAGCTTCTTCATTATCTATTCATCCCATTGCCAATCCACGAACCGGCGGCAGCACCGATACCGGCCGCCAATGGGTCACCGCGGCCCATCTCATAACCCATCGCACTACCCACCAAACCGCCAACCAAGCCTTGCGGAGAACGTTGGTCGTACCCACCATATCTGACGGGCGGGGGTGGCGGTGGCGCGTAATAGCGCTGTTGCATGGGCACATATTCCACTACTCGCTCGGGCACATACACCCGCTCCACAGGGTAAGCAGGGTAATACTCGCGTCCATAACCGTGACCGTGATGGTGGTGCCGATGATGACGATGCTCGCCCCAATCGTCATCGGCCAAAGCCGCTGACGAAAACAACAAACCGATCAACATGATTTTTGTCACTCTGAACATATATGACTCCTTGTTGGGAAATTATTCAGTTGCGGCAAATTCTAGGGAGACTGGCTTAAAACAGAATTAAGGGCAGATTATGATCGGATTAAGAATCTCGCCGCGCTGATTAGCCCGTTAAGCAACGAAATCAGCAATTATCTGGGCATATCCTTGACCGACCTTGACGGCCCTGATTCGTCATTAAACAGAACGGGCGAAACTGCATTCGCGGTGGGTTGTAAAATACTTAGCGTTGTTTTTGGACCGTTTCAACTTACGTTTGAAGTTGAAAGTCTACCGAACATACCTTTGGGTTTCTCGTCAGAACAGCGAAGCCTACTCTTCCGACACCACCATCTTCCTAAACCCAAACCACTCATCCAAAACCTGGTGCACATCGTCAATGCCGACTTTGTTCAATGCGGAAAACAATTGCAAAGTCACCACAATATCAGCCTGACTCAAATCCCGTTGCACCTGCAATAACGTAGTCTTGGCCGCGCCGAATTTCAGTTTGTCGGATTTGGTCAACAGAATGTGCAAGGGCAATTTGCGATGCTCACACCACTCGACCATTTGCCAATCGAAATCGGTGAGTGGGTGACGAATGTCCATGACCTGGACGATGCCGCACAGGGCTTGGCGGTCGTGTAAGTAGCTTTCCATCATCTGCCGCCAATCTTTTTTGATGGCTTCCGGCACTTTGGCGTAACCATAACCGGGCAGGTCGACCAGTTTGCGTTGGGCGTCTATTTCAAAAAAATTCAGCAATTGGGTACGGCCGGGGGTTTTACTGACGCGGGCCAAGGCATTTTGTTGCACCAGCGTATTGATTGCACTGGATTTACCGGCGTTGGAGCGGCCGGCGAAAGCGATTTCCATGCCTTGGTCGGGCGGCGCGTCCTTCAGTTTGGGAGCGCTGTTGATGAACTTGGCTTGGTGGTAGATGGGATTCATCACAGTCTCGCTTAGTGTTTATAAATCGGTTAGAATCCAGGCATTATAACGTCCGGCGGCTGACATCAGCTTGCTTTATATCGAATCAACCTTCCTGAGCAGGGGCCCATAATGATAAAAAAATTGCTGACTGTTTCCATCTCTTTGTTGTTGGTAACTGCCGCCGGCCAAGTGAACGCGCAAGGTAATGCCAGCGCCAGCGCCGGAAAAACCAAAGCCGCCAGTTGCGCGGGCTGCCACGGCGAAGACGGTAACAGCACGATGCCGGCGTTCCCGAAATTGGCGGGACAGCATCAAACTTATTTGGTTAAGCAATTACAAGCGTTCAAGAGCGGCGCGCGCTTGGCCCCGATGATGGCGCCATTGGCGGCGGGCCTTGACGAGCAAACAATTCAAGAGCTTGCCAGTTATTATGCCAGCAACAAAATTTCCACCAATCCGGCGCCCAAACTGCCGGCGAATGACGACGACGATGCGCCCGCAAAAACCCCTGAGCAAGAAAAAGCCGCACTGGATGCCTTAATTACGCAAGGTAGCGACTTATACCGTAACGGCAATATCAGTCGCGAAGTGTCGGCATGCGTGGCATGCCACGGCCCTTATGCTGAAGGCAATAAACCGGCCTCATTCCCGTCCCTGCATTCGCAGCACGCCGATTATCTGATTAAAAGTCTGACTGATTTCAAAACCGGTGCCCGCAGCAACAACCGGGAGAACATGATGCACATGATCGCCACCAAAATGACTGACGAGGATATTAAAGCGGTTGCTTATTACATCTCCACGATGAAATAAGCCTTCGTTATCCGGCGGAGTTGCTGCTCTGCCGGAATTTGACCAGTCCTTGACTCACAAGGATTAAATTCTCTTCCTCGTTCTTGTCGCAACCTGCCTTCCTCGTTCTGAAAGCTCTCTTCCTGAAGGCCGGCGCCGAAGCGATGCCTTGAAAACTGGACAAGGTCAGCTCCGCAACAGATTGGGTTAGATTACAGAACTGCGTTTGCTTGAATGTTACGGAGTGAGGGCTGACGAGGCGCGGACCAGTCATTGACTGGGCGAATACGTTCGATTTTTTTGTCAAATTGTTTACGCATCTGCGTGTAAACATGGTTTTTTATCGGGAATACATTATTACGGAGAACGTTGATGTTAAAAATAATCGCATTGTTGGGACTGTTGGGCTTTTCTTCGCTGGTAAATGCAGAAGGCGGTTACGAAGCCATAACGCCGGCACAGCCGGTACAAAATCCGGACAAGATCGAAGTGATCGAGTTTTTTTGGTACGGCTGCCCGCATTGCTATAGCCTGGAGCCGTCTATGGTGGAATGGCTGAAAACCAAACCCGCCAATGTTGAGTTTATCCGTCAGCCGGCGGTATTCAGCGATCTGTGGGGCAAGCATGCCAAGGCCTATTTTACGGCCGAAGCTTTAGGCATTTTGGATAAAGTCCACGCCGATCTGTTCGATGCGATTCAGAACAAGAAGCAAAAATTAGTCAGCGAAGACGAACTGGCTAAGTTTTTTGCAGATCATGGCGTTAAGGACGAGGATTTTCGCAGTGCTTTTAACTCATTTTTGGTCGATGCCAAGCTGCGTCAAGCCGAATCTACCGGTCCTCGTTACGGTATCAGTGGCGTACCTGCGCTGATTGTCAACGGCAAATACAAAGTCACCGCTCAATCGGCCAAATCTCAAGCCAACATGTTGACCGTAGTCAACCAATTGATCGCACAAGAGAGCCAGAAAAAATAAACACCCCACTAATGAATTGCCGCACAAGGACGTGAGGGGCGAATGCTGATTGTAGGATATTCTTCACAAATTCAACGATAGTCTATAATCAAGCGACTAAGAATTTAAGAATTAGGGCACGTTTCATGGTTTTTTTTAAAAACAAGGATGAGGGGCCGGACAGATGGAAGGAAAAATACCTCAAGCTGTTGGACGACCAGGAACACACTGAAAAACAATACAAAGCCAACGAAGAGTTGTTATGCAAAACCATCGTCCGTTTTGCGCTGGCCGTAAAAGGCCTGAATCGGCAACTTGATCCTCACTTAAACCGTATTCGCAATTTATTAAAAAGCGGCCTGCAAAGTCAGCAATTGCAGAAAGAGCTATCGGCTTTTTCTAATGCGCTGATAATGCTGGAAGAATCGCCTGAGCCTTCGCTCATGGACGCTTCATTGCTGTTCGAGTTTCTTGGCAAACAATATCCCCAACACTCGGATCAGCTTGATGAGATTCGCGAAAAATACGAAAACCGCCTGTTCAGTAACAATCAGGCCTTTTATCTGGCACTGTTGGAGCTTATAGAGGGCAACAAGCCGCTTACCAACATGGACTTGGCCTTGGAGCTAACCGGAGCGGATGCTAAAGCCATCAATATTCAACTGGTTCGTTTGTTGGACAATGCGGAAATTCCGTTGGTTTTTGCCGAAGACGCCGAAAAGATCAAAAACCGGCTGCATGCCGATCAAGCCTTAGGGCCTATTTTTGACGATACGGTTGCATTGCTGTTGGCGATAAAAAAACATTTGGAATCCGAACAGCAGGAGATGGCGGCATTTTTGTCGAAATTGACCGAGCAATTAACCGAGTTAGGTGTAAAAGCGACCGGCGTTAACGCCGCCAACGAAATAAGGGTTAAAAAGCGCAATCTGCTGGATCAGGCCGTATCCGAGCAAATTATGGAGCTACGCGAAAAGTCGGAGAACGCGACGCAGCTTGAGCCGCTGAAGCAAATTGTCAGCAGTCGATTAACCACTATCACGCAACAGATCCAAGCACACAATCTCCAGGAACAGCAGGAACGCGATAAAACCCAACGGGACATGCAGATCCTGTCGCAAAGGCTGCGGGAAATGGAGTCCGAGTCCTCTGAGTTGCGCTCGAAACTGGATCTGGCCCAACATCGAGCGACCCGCGATCCGTTGACTAATCTACCCAATCGGTTGGCGTTCGAGGATCGATTGGCGGATGAGATGGCGCGTTGCCGACGGCATAAATCGCCGATGACACTAATGGTTTGGGACGTGGATCTGTTTAAGAGCATCAACGACACTTATGGCCATAAAAGCGGGGATAAGGCCCTGATTGTGATAGCCGAATTATTACTCAAACACTGCCGGGAAACCGATTTCGTGGCGCGTTTCGGCGGCGAGGAGTTTGTGATGATATTACCCGGCGCTGATGCCAAATCCGCCTTGGTGATCGCGGAAAAGCTTCGAAAAACCCTGGAAAACAGTAGCTTCAATGCCAATGGCAACAAAGTGTCGATCACCTTATCCTGCGGAATGAGCCAATTTATCGATGGCGACACTAACGAATCGATTTTCAATCGAGCCGACTCAGGTTTGTACCGCGCCAAACAAACCGGCCGTAACCGCTGCGTTGTCGTGTAACCAAGTCTGATTCATGGCAACTGCTAACCCTTATTCCGCACCGCTCGATAACGAAAAGTTTTTATACAAGCTCGTTATTCAGCTGCTGATTTTTTGCCAAGGCAGCCACAAGTTGTTGGAGCCCCATCTTCTGGCAATAGGTGCAAAATTGCGCAGCGGCGCGAATGCGCAGGAACTACTGCCTGAGTTGCAAGCGGTTTCTAAAACTTTGTTACACATTTCCAAGCAAGCCAAGCAGAATGTGAGCGTCGGGGAAGACGATGCTACTGAGTCACAACACAACTATTTGCTGGAGCGTTTGGATGAACTGCTTGGCGAAACTGAGGTGCCTTTACGTTTTCAGCAGCAGACGTCGCTATTAAAGCAACGGGTCAGAGCTAATCTCAGCGAGGATTCGTATAAGAAAGTCATCGACTCAGCGATTACATTGTTGCTGAACATCAAGGATTACAGCGCCTCCGAGCAGAAAGGTATCGATGTATTTCTCGGCGATTTAAGCGAGAGACTGGACGAGCTCGGCCAAGACGTAGAAACCGCCGGGCAAGCTAATCGCGCGTTGATTGATGATCGCGAGATTATGAACACCGAAATTCACAGGCAAGTCGGTAATCTAAAGGACTCGACACAGGCGGCTGAAGAACTCGATTTGCTGAAGAACCAGACAGCCGAGCATCTTGATCGTTTGCTGGAGCGGTTACTTGAGCATAAACAAATAGAGGATGAAAGGCAGCGGGATGCGCAAGAAAAAATTGACTCAATGACGCAAAAATTACAGGAGCTGGAAACTGAGACCGAGACCCTGCGCGTTAAACTTAAAATAGAGCACGACAAAGCCCTAAGCGATTCCTTGACCGGATTACCGAATCGTCTGGCATATAACAATCGTGCGGAAATGGAATTGAAACGTTGGAAGCGTTATAAAGCGCCGCTAGCGCTGATCATTTGGGATATTGATTTTTTCAAGCAAATCAATGACACCTACGGCCACAAGTCCGGCGATAAAACCCTGGCTTTGGTGGCTCAGCTATTGTTGAACAACTGCCGGGAAACGGACTTCGTTGCCCGTTACGGCGGCGAGGAATTTGTCATGCTGATGCCCAACACTAGTGCACTTCAGGCGCTGGAAATGGCGGAAAACACCCGCAAGATGATTAAAAGCTGCGGATTTAATTCTAACGGCGAAAATATCAATCTAACTCTGAGCTGCGGTATCAGTGAGTTTATAGACGGCGACATGCATGACGATGTGTTCGTGCGAGCCGATCAGGCGCTCTATCAGTCCAAACAAGGTGGGCGCAATCGCTGTACGGTGTTCGAACGATAATCTTTACGAGTCCCCACTTTTTTGGCGGCTCTTTTAGAACACTTACTATCTAGCGCAAAAAGTTAGTCTTTTAGCATCGCCTCTACAAACGCACTCCCCACAACGGAGCAATCTGTTCGCTTACTCTCAGCCAAATAAAAATGGATAGCTAACCGATCTGAACGGTGTATTGGCTGTCAGGCAACGGTCGAATATGCCTATTGCCTCATCGCAGGAGATGATTTCCTGCTGACTGTCCAGGATATAGTGGGCTAAATTAAGGATACATTTCCAGTGGCGGCGATTGTCGATAAAGCGAAAAGCCTGAAGCAACAATTCCTGCATTTTCTCTTCCCGCTGACTTTTTGACGCGATGAAGTGATCCAGGTAACTGAGCGCCTTTTCCAGATCGCTGCAGCCGCCGTAGTTATGTAAGGCATTGAAACTTATTAGATTGATATTAAAAACTTCGTCATCGCGAATGGACACGTATTTGGCTTCCGCCAAAGGCCCAACCAATAAGTTGACAACATCCGCTTCGTAAGCGCGTTGACAGGCGTGCTGCTGATTATCGTCGGATAAGTCGTTAAAGCTTTCCACGACAGCAATCGGCAAGTTTTGGATTAAGTTACCGTCTACGACTTTCGCAAAAAAATCGTCGTAAGCGTTAACGGGCCGTTTGACATGTATTTCAAAAAATACCGGAGGTAATTGTTTTTGGCGATTGCCAAGATGGATAGCCGCGGCATGACCGGCTTCATGAAAAGCTGTGCGCCAATTGAGTTCGTTAGGGTGCACGAAAGTTGACGTAGTTGAATAGTAGTTTCGTTCCATAGACAGCAACCTCATCCAGAAAAAAGATGCGGCCCAAGGGCCGCATTGAGGAAGGATATTAAAACTCTTTACCCTTTAGGAGAGGGAGCGCATACATAAGAGTTGCATACAGTTTAATGCTGGAAGCGCGTTTTGAAAATGTGACAAATTGACGCGCGGCAAACTGTCACTCAATATAACAACGACTTTTCGGGTTGAAAAACAGGTATTACGGCGTCATACCCGTTAACGTAAAACTTAAGCGTCCTGTTTACTGCGATGCTTAGTCCAGAACGGCAAGGACAGCATAAGCAAACAAGCCAGCCAGCCAAGCAATTGTTGGTTGTACAAGGTGTAGCTCAGCGCAAAGGGTAGGCCTTCTGAAAAGCCAGGGTGAGCTTGAATGAAATCCCGGCCATCCATAAAGGCTTTGGCTTCCCCGAATATCAGCGCGATAGCGCCAAAACTCAGTAAATAAGCCAAGAATCGATCACGGCGGCTTTGCAAGTTCCCACCAATTAGACTGTCAAACGCCAAAACTCGGCCATTGAATTTACGCTCCTTTAGCCATAGGCAAGCAATCAAACCGAACACCCCAAAAGCCGGAATGGCAAACTGCTCGATCGGAAAGCTCAAATAGCGCCCATTCATGGCTAGTCCGTAGGTTTTATAAAGCGCCAGCAATATAAAGATTAGATAACCGGCTCTCAAGCTATTGGCCAACTTAATGCTGCCTGGTTTATCGATCAAAATATCGCTACCACGTTCAAGCAGCAGCGCGCCGAGAATCGTATTCGCGATCACCAGGGCTACGGTATAAAGCCTTTGCCAAGTGCTGTAACTGGTGTACCAGAGAAAATCGGCCAATGTCACCAGGCAAACGCTGAAGACTTGCGCCAGGGTGAAAAACGCCAACATGCGGATCAGCGAGGCTTGCTCCAGCTTTTTGGAATACCTCGCGATTGCCAACAGCCAGATCAGCGTGGCGACGGCAAAGCGGATCGGCCAATTGGGTGCTTCGTTGACCGGGCCGGTCAACGGAAATACCGGTTCGCGGTCCGCAGAAAACAAGCCCCAGTTGGCCCCCACCACGCCTTCCAGTTCACTTTTCCAAGGTTGGTTAAAGGCTTCGACGATGTTGTAATCAAAGCCGTGGCGATTGGCGACCTGGATCATGCCGCGAATGAATTTGGCTTCGTTGACGACGCCGGGAATGGCCATGCCGCGCTGTCTGCCGGCGCTGGGCCAACCGGACTCTCCTATCAATATAGGTTTGCCGGGCGCGATGCCACGGGCTTCGTCTTCCACCTGTTTGACAATTTTTTCCAGATGCTGCGAGGCATTCTCCACCGAAATGGGTTCATCTTCCCAATACGGCAGGATGTGAATGGTGATGAAGTCCACTTCGTTGATCAGTTTGGGGTACTTCATATACATCGACCACACGTCGGCATAAGACACGGGTTGCTTGACCGCTTTCTTCACCTCGCGGATGTAGCCGATTAGCCTGTCGACATCCATATCGCCGCGCAATAGCACTTCGTTGCCGACGATCACTCGTTTCACCACGTCGGGGTTTTCATTGGCCGATTTGATCAACGCATTAACTTCATTACTGTTGTCTTTGTAACCGTAACCCAGCCAGGCGCCCTGGATCATCTTCAATCCGTGTTTGCGAGCTAACGCCGGAGTGGGTTGCTGGCCGCCAAGGCTGGAGTAAGTGCGGATGCATTCCGTTTTGTCTGCCAGCAGACGCAAGTCTTCATCGATATGTTCCGGCAACGGGAATTTTTCTTCCAGCGGACTAAAGCCCTCCCGAAACGGCGCAAAGGACAGGCTCATCAACTTGCCGGAGGGCACGTCCGTGCCAGCGTCTTGTGGCTGATTGTTCAACCAGGCGAAACTGCCGTGAACTAAAAAAATGAAAATCAAACAAAGCAATACTCTGATGCTGGGCATAATCTGACTGAGTGGTCTGTTGCAAAAATGAGGCTGATTGACTGGCAATAATCGCTCGTCATGGAATTATAAGGCATTAGCCGCCTTCCAGAATTACATCGTTTGGCAGCTAAGTAATAACGGTCAGGATTGTCGCGAGTTCATTAAATATTTACTGTACTTTACCCATGGGTTCTGGTTACAGTATCTGGCTTTTCTGATATTCGGAAACCTTATTAAGGCTTCCGTCAATTCGTCTGTTTTATGAGGTTTTGTATGCATAAAAAGGTTATCCCCATTCTGTGTGGCGCCATGCTGCTTCCGGCGTCGCAATGGGCTGTGGCGGCGGTAGACAAACTACCGGCGACCAATAGCGTCAAGATGGGTGCGGCAGAGGAAGTTTGTTCCGAATTTACCGATGCCAAGTGGCGTGATGCGCAAGTGATCGACGGAGTCGAAATACAAGAATCACGGATGTGTAACCCCGATAATCCTGCTGAAATCGCTGCTTTTGTTAAAGGCACCAATAATATTTCAATGTCTACCTTAATGGAGACACAACTCGCTGCCGATGCCATTACGCTCGGCGAAGATATGGACGGCGACGGCGACCCCGACCACTATATTATCAAGCTGGAAATTGCCGAATTGAACGGCCATTCTCCGGACATGAAAGACCCCACCACCACCTTTGACATTGCCCCCGGCATTCAACCGACTTTCTGGGTATACGCACCGAAAACTCGGGATATGTCTACCTTGAGCTTGTACGAGCCGGTGGCCAATCCTTTATTGCGCGCGCCATCGCCAACTATCCGGGTCGAACAAGGCGATATTGTGTGGTTGGTGCTGGAAAACAGCCATTACTTTCCACACTCAATCCACTTGCATGGAGTGGATCATCCTTACATGGATCATAGCGGCGAAGGCAACGATGGTGTCGGTCAAACCGGCCAGATGGATGTGTTGCCCGGCCAGAGCAAAACCTATGTGATCAAACCGCGCCAACCCGGCACCATGTATTACCACTGCCACGTACAGCCACACACTCATATTCCGATGGGTTTGCAAGGTATGTTTGTGGTCGAGGAAAATCGCCCCAACAACTGGGTACAGGTTTTCAACGTCGGCAACGGACAGGTTCGCCATCCATCGGTGGCGGTCAAAGAAAAATATGCGGCCGAGTACGATCTGCACTATCAATCGGTAGATAAGGAATTGCATGAAATGGTGCGATCCGCCAATGATCCGCGGATCGTTGCCAGGCGCATGAACCAGGAATACGACATTACCGACGCTAGTCCCGATTATTTCATGCTGAATGGTCGTTCATTCCCTTACACATTGCGGGAATCACTGATCCTGATGGAAGAAAATAAAAAGGTGAAGCTGCGGATATTGAACGGTCACGAGGAAGCCTTTGCGATGCATATTCATGGCCACAAGCCTATGGTGACGCATTACGATGGTGTCGATAACGGCCCGAACTCCTATATCAAACGCGACGTACATGGCATGGTACCCGCCCAGCGTATCGATCTGGAATTAAGCGGTGTTGACGATGGCTTGAACAGTTTTGGTCAAGGCGTCTGGATGTTTCACGACCACGTCGAAAAATCCTTCACTACTAACGGTATCGGCGAGGGTGGTGACATCAGCTTAGTGGTTTACAAAGGTTTTTCCGACGAGAAAGGCATCCCCAAAGTCCATGGCATGAGCCTGGCGCCTTACTTCACCAGAGAATTCTGGCAAGGTAAATACCCGGCCTGGCAAGATTACGATGCCTGGAAGAGCTTAGGTTTGCCGGATATCAGTAATAAAAAGCAAGTAGCTTTTGTGCCGCCACCGCCTCCCCCGCTGAATACGGGCGACGCCGCTGCGAAAGCGGAAGCAGCCGGAAATCAGCCGTCTTTTATTGGGCAATTGCTGTATGGCTTGATACTAGGCGGCTTGAGTTATGTCGGCTTTGCCAATCGCCAGCGGATCATGGCGATGTTCAAAAAGTAAGCGCTAACTGCTCTGCATCAGACCAACGCCGCTGTCGTGCTAAAGCCTCGACAGCGGCGTTTTGCTATAGGCTCGCGTGAAACTGACGCATCGTGTCTTGAGTTATGACGGTGATGCAAAGCAATCTTGTATTGTTATGACCAAAGCGAATTGCGCACAATCCTGCGCCATCTAAAATCCGGCAAAAATTTGCGACCTACTGCCGTTGACGTCAGTTGGCAAGCAGCCCTTCCTGTCATTTGACGGAGGCAATCAGCTATTTCGTAGCGCATTGAACTCGCCTCTTTTCGCCGCGACAAACAACTCGGTAATCCAGCCAACAACCAGACAATATGCCGGACAATCACAATCCGGATTTGGGTGTTAGAATGCTCAGCCATTGATGTTAAGGGAACATTGCCGACCATGTTTGGCGACGTGTTCCGTAAGTAGGCGCTCGGATATCTAAGTAAAGAGGAAATTATGCGTAACTGGAAACTGTTGCCGGCGATCACTTTAGCGACCCTCGCAACTGCTATTGTGCTATATGTCGCGTTCTACTTCGTGTTTCTCGATTTTTTCGTGGATCTATGGTGGTTCCGTTCGCTGGAATTCGAAGCTTACTTTTGGTTGAAATTACTCTACCGATTTATTTTCTCCGGTGCGGTTACTGCGTTTTTCTTTGCTGTTTTTTTATTTCACTTCTGGATTGCCTCTCGCTACCTGGGCCTGAACCCGCCCGATGAAATATTGATGGACGATTCCAAGCGTCGGCGTTTTCAACGCTTTGCCGATGTGTTCATGAGTGGTTCGGCTCGTATCTACACCCCCATTTCACTGCTACTCGCCGTAGTCATTGCCGTGCCGTTCTATTTGCAATGGGAGCAGGCGCTGCTGTTTTTCTTTGGCAGCGCATCGGGCATCGTCGATCCGGTATATGGCAACGACGTGAGCTTCTACATGTTTTCCTATCCGATTTACATGCTGATTCAGAAGGAGTTGTTAACCACAGCGGTTATTGTGTTTTTGGCGACCGGCGTGCTGTATTGGATGGAGCATGAATTTGTCCCCAATCAAAGCAAGGAATTTCCACTGGGTGCGAAGATCCATTTGACGGTGCTGTTTGCATTCGTAGTGCTGTTTGTGGTCTGGGGATTTTTACTGGAACGCTTCGCCTTGTTATATTCCGGGGGTAACGAACCGGTGTTTTTTGGCCCCGGTTTTGTCGAATTGCGTTACAAGTTGCCGATGATTTGGCTTGAAGTCTTGTTCTTTTTGGCGATTGCCATATCGGTAGTTTTTTACGCGCTGTCGGAGAGACATCGTAGTAAAACGCCTATTATCGTTGCCTCGTTGGGTTTTTTGGCTGTTTGGGGCCTGCAAGGCTCTCACACCCTACCTGAGTTGATTGAAAAATTTATCGTCAAGCCTAATTTTACCCGCACCGAAGGTGATTCGATTCGGCATAACATTGATGCCACCATGGCGGCATTCGATTTAAACAATATTAAAACCGTCGATTTCCAGGTCAATCTTGACGCCACCAAAGATATTGAAGCCTGGTCGACCAAAAAACATTTCGAAAACATTCCGGTTTGGGATCGCGAATTTCTGATCGACAGCTATATGCAGTTACAAGGCATTCGGCCTTATTACGGCTTTCCGACTGTCGATGAAGACCGTTATTTTATTAACGGACATCATCAACAGGTCAATCTGGCAGCCCGTGAAGTCAATATCGATAAATTACCCAAGGAGGCGCAAAACTGGGAGAACACCCATTTGCGCTACACCCATGGATACGGCGCGGTCATATCTCCAGCCGCTCAGGATGCCGGCATTCCTATCGTTTGGTACTTGCGCGATTTGAACATGACCTCGGATGTCGGGTTTTCCGTGAAGTACCCCGACATTTATTACGGCCAGGAAAAATATCGCTACGCGATAGTACCGAACAACTTGGCTGTGACCGATATTTCCGGCTCTGCGCCAGGCGAATCGCTGGATTATCAGGGTATCTCCGGCATACCGATTCCGTCGCTGTTCAGAAAAATGTTGTTCGCGTTTTACCTGAAAGACGAAAAAATATTCTTCTCGCCAAACATATCCGCGCAAAGCAAGTTATTGTTGCGTCGTAATATCGACGAGCGAATTACCGCGCTGACACCGTTTTTACACCTGGATAAAGATCCGTATTTGGTTGTTGACAAGGATCGCTTCTATTGGATACAGGACGCCTATACCTTATCCAATTATTACCCTGTCTCCAAACCGGCAGCCGACGATTATCTGGACGGCCAGCACAAGTTCAATTACATCCGTAATTCGGTCAAAATTGTGGTCGATGCCTATGACGGTAGCGTCGATTACTATATTTCCGACCCAAAAGATCCGATCATCAACGCTTACAACCGCGCGTATCCCGGCGTTTTCAAAAATTTGCGGGAAATGCCCGACGAGCTAATGCAGCATCTGCGTTATCCGCGCGACTTGTACTATATGCAGATGAAAATTTACGCTAAATATCATCAAAACAGCCCAGAGTTGTTTTATGAACAGGCAGAAACCTGGCAGTTCGCTTCCGTGGATGGCCAGCCGGTATTACCGTATTTCATTACGATGGACTTTGATCGTTGTAACGATCTGGAGGAATTTGTGATGATTAATCCGATGACCCCGATCCACAGGGACAATTTAAGTATGGTTGGCATTGCCGGTACAGTTGACGATAAAAGCTGCGACCACACTTACAAGCCGGGTATCACTATTTTCAAATTTCCTAAGGCCGTGCAGGTTAACGGACCTTCGCAAGTCAATGCGCTGATCGATCAAAACCCGGAAATCGCCTCGCAGTTTACCCTATGGAATCAACAAGGCTCGGAAGTTAAAAAAGGCCGGATGGTGATATTGACGATGGGTAATTCGATTTTATATGTACAGCCTATTTATATGCTGGCGACCAAAACCAAGATGCCTGAGCTGGCGCGAGTAATTGTTTCGATAGGCAATCAGGTGGTGATGGACAAAACCCTGCAGGCGGCCTTCAGTCGTTTGAAGGATTTGTTTATTAAGGGCGCAGCAGGGCCTGTTTCAGGCGTTTCGGCAGCTGAAAGCAAATAGGCTATCGGAGCTTTTCAGGGGCAATATCTGGGCATCAATGCAGCAGCATGGAGCACAGCCGGTCTTCCAGCTCCATGCGTTCCGCCAGCCGTTCGCCAAGCCTGGATAAATCCTGAGCCAAATTCGCGGTATTAAATTTACGCCTGCCATCGTCGTAAGTGTCGCTGAAAGTAACGGCCGACGCGGTAATGCTGGAGAATGCCGGATATATCTTTTCCGCGTGAGACAACGCTGAAGTTTGATGCTGCTTTTCGGCTATTAAATGTTCGTAGATGCTGAAGTGACCAAGGGATATGTAATCTATCAGCAGTTGCGAAAACTCAGACAACATTGGCCTGATTGCGTTCTCGCTGGAGAATGGCTTCATTTCGGCGAGTTGACAATACAAAGCCCAGACGGCAGAGCGCTCTTCCTGCAATGCTGTCACCAGGTGCAAGTTATTTGAACTGGTGTTGTTAGCTACGGAATTCATTTCAGTCACGGCACGTCTCCCTTTGAAAATTGACGAATCTTAAATTTATGTGAATTATCATGAATATTCAACAATTGATTAAAATATAAGGGAATTTTTCTTAAAAACTGTGATTGACTTTGCACCATCAACTTTTATCTTTGTCGCTTTGCCCTGTGAAGCCAAACCGTTAATTCAGGCATGGCGACTAAAAAAACTACCACAAAAGCAGCCCTTTGCGATTTACAAAAACGCCGACATCGTTTTGGTGATTAGCGGTGTAGGCAAAATCGCCATGGCTGGCGCGGTGGCTTATACGCTGGCGCAATTTCCCGAGGCAACCCAACCTATCCTGCTCAATTTCGGCATCGCCGGACATCGTCACCAGGCGCTAGGCAGTTGCTTTTTGGCCGATAAAATCACCGACGCCGAAACCCAACGCCGTTTTTATCCGCAACTGGCTTTCGATGCCCCTTGCCCCACCCTGCCGCTAATTACTCTATCCCGAGCCGATGTCGAGTACAACGACGAGAATCTACGCGATATGGAGGCTGCGGCGTTTTACGAAATAGCCGTTAAATTCAGTTCCAGCGAATTGATTCACTGTTTAAAAGTGGTTTCGGATAATGCCGAATCGGCACTGGAGAAAATCAATGAGGAGTCGGTGATGGCTTGGGTGCAGGCGCGTATTGCTAACGTCGAAGATATGATCACCGTGCTGACTAAACTCAGAGGATCGCTGCCAACATCGGAAAGTGAGCTATACAAACAGCTGCTTGAACAGTTTCATTTCACGGCGACCAACGCCGCTAAATTGCACACACTGGTGAATCGTTGGCAAGCATTAAACCACGCGACCATGTTCAATTTAGCTGGGACAAAATTTGAAAATGCGAGGGCGTTATTAGCTTGGTTGGAAACCCAGCTAGAGAAGCATCAGTATTATTTGTAGCTATTGCCGGAGATGGCAATGAACGGGGAGGAATGAAAAAATACGGGGTGCCCCGAAAGACACCCCGGGACAGAATTAAAGCATTTTTTTCAAAGCTTCAACGCCTTCTTTGCCGGCAGCTAAATGTTGTTTGGCTTCTTGCAAGTTAGCGGCTTTAGCGGCAGTAATGGCTGCTTTCAAATGGCCTCTAGCTTTATCGGCATATCTGGCAACCTTGTCGTTTGCGTTCAGTTCTTTGATAAAACCAGCCGCTTTTTGGATCAAATCGACAACGGCAGCATCTTCAGCACCATTGTTGATTGCTGCCTCGGCAGCTGTAATACGCGCTACAACTTCATTGATTACATCGGTAGGTTTGTAAGCAGTTCTACCTGGATCAGATTCAGCAACGGCAGCTGTTGAAAAAGAACCCATGGCAGCAGCTAAAGAGAACGCGATAACAGCACTTTTTAAAATTTTCATGTATTGAACCTCACAGTTATTTTTATAAGAACATATAGCTGCTAACCCAACCGCTTTAACCACTACATGTTGGGCCGGGATAATAGCACAGTTCATTCCGTTTGCTAGCCTGTTTATAGCGGTTTTTATGGTTTTTTCGGTGGCAAAAAAATGCCGCTGCGGCCTTATTCGACGCTGACTAGCAGCTTGTCCAGCCATGCGCTGGGCAGCAGCCGTTTCAACCAGGCAAACAAATGCGTGGGTACCGTCACCCGGTAGCGAATTTTCGGCCGATTCGACTCCAATGCATGCGCCACTTTTTCAGCGACTGCACTAGCCGGTAACGTGAAAGGTGCCGCCGGGCCGGGTTTTTGTAGCCTTGCCTCCATCGCTTTATAAGTTTCTTTGTGAAAACTATGCTCGGCATCGATATGCTTTTGATATAAAGCAAAGGCATTTTCCCGGAAACGGCTTGCTATCGGTCCCGGTTCGATCAACACGATATGAATCCCGGTACCACGCAATTCCAGGCGCAAGGTATCCGCCAAGCCTTCCAATGCAAATTTGCTGGCGTTATACGCGCCGCGAAACTTCATCGCCACGAACCCCAGTACCGAGCTGTTATAGATCACCCGGCCATGGCCCTGTTTGCGCATCAGCGGTAATAGCAGATTGGTCAATTCGTGGGTGCCGAACAGATTGGTTTCGAATTGGTGGCGCAGCACATCCCTGCTCAAATCTTCCATGGCGCCGGGCTGGCCGAAGGCGCCGTTATTGAACAGTGCATCGATCTTGCCGTCGGTCAGCTCTATTAACTCGATCACCGCTTGGCGAATGCTCGGCGAATCCGCCAAATCAAGTTGCAGACATTCGAAGCCGTCACCACGCAAACGCTCTACATCCTCAGGCTTACGCGCGGAGCAAATCACCCGATGGCCGCGCTGCTGCAAAAACAGCGCAGTGTGATAACCGATGCCGGAAGAGCAGCCGGTGATAAGCAGCGTTTTGCCGACAATCATGGTTGAACGAGATCAGCCTCGTTGAACAAAAAGGTTTTGCCGCTGCTGCAATTAATCAGAAAATTTAGCTGGTCCGGTTTGCTCTTCCCAGTGAGCTCATCGGTTTCAATTCGCTGACATTCTCCGCTGGCTAAGGCTTTTTGTGCGGCCAGCCTGCGGAATTTTTCGACCTCCGGCAGGCGCGTTTCGAAGGGTTTGACTTGCGCGGGTAGTTTTTCCGGGTCGTAGGGTGGGATGGCGAATGCGGAAAACTGCATGGGGTTTTGCTTAATTAGCGTCTGTGTCATTTCACTCTGAACTCGGGCATCTTGTTTATTTTTGGCGATGGCGTCGAGTTTGGCCTGTTGCTCGGCCTGTTCCTGCGCAGACTGTTGTTTTTTTAATTCGGCTTCTGCGGCTTGCTGCCTTTCCAGCGCATTTAAATCAACACTGCTGCCGGTTTTGGTATTCATCTGCACCGCTTTGTGCTCCACCGTGCAGGGTGACGATTGATAATTCGTGTGGCCGGTGGCATCAGTGCATTTAAATACCCCAGCCCAACTATCCGCGGACAGGCACAGGGCAAAAACGAAGAACAGATTTTTCATTGGATTCCTGTTGATTAAACGCCGAAACAAAACTATTACTCAGCTCGCGATCAGTGTAAATAAATTTTTTCTATTGCCCAGCCCCAGCCTGGCATCGCGCAAAAAATCGGTGGTTTTTGCCGGCTATTAATTTCCGGAAGTGAGCTCGACGGCGAAGTGTATCAGTCTTTTCAGCAATATCCAGCCGCTTACAACGCAGAGGCAGCCATGTTCGCCGCGAAAGCACTTGAGCGAAATACCCGCTGCTTTTTCTCGAAATCCTTGGGCGATAAAGCCACCCCTTATCTCAAACTGAACACGCAGACGGCTAAAGGCATACAGCGCCGTGAGCTTATCCGGCATTTACAAAACCGTGTAGCTTGCTGGGTGGTAGCCGCGCACCTCTTCTCACGGTGATCGACCAGCCATTTTGCCGCACCTCTTAAGCTCTCGGCTGCCTCCATCACGACTCATGAAACACCGCCATGACAGTCGTATTCATCAAGCCGGCAAGTTATACTGCCCGCCAATTTTCGACCTAAGAGCGCTATGCAACCCTACCTGGATCTTCTCGCCGACATCATGAATAACGGCATCGACAAAAGTGACCGCACCGGCACCGGTACTCGGTCAGTGTTCGGGCGGCAGATGCGTTACAACTTGGCTGACGGCTTTCCATTGCTGACGACCAAGAAGCTACATTTCAAATCCATTGCGTATGAATTGTTGTGGTTTTTACGCGGCGATACCAATATCCAATATTTGAACGATCACGGCGTAACGATTTGGGATGAGTGGGCCACGCCAGACGGCGAGCTGGGGCCTGTATATGGTGCGCAATGGCGTAACTGGCTGGGGCCGAATGGCGAGAGTTACGATCAGATGCAGATTTTGTTGGACGGTTTAAAAAATAAACCGGATTCGCGCCGACACATCGTCAGCGGCTGGAATGTGGCATGTTTGCCGGATGAAACCGTTGGTCCGCGCGAGAATGCCGCCGCCGGGCGAATGGCCCTGCCACCGTGCCATGTGTTGTATCAGTTCTATGTCGCTAACGGCAAATTGTCCTGCATGATGACGCAGCGCAGTGCCGATTGCTTTTTAGGGGTGCCTTACAATCAAGCCAGTGTGGCCTTGTTAACGCATATGCTGGCACAGCAATGCGACTTAGAAGTCGGTGAGTTAATCATGTCGTTCGGTGACGTGCATATCTATCGCAACCATTTTGAGCAAGTTGCATTGCAACTTAGCCGGCAGCCCTTGGCGCCGCCGCGGCTGCAATTAAAACGCCGGCCGGAATCGCTATTCTCGTATGAATTTGCCGACTTTGAACTGCTGGGTTATCAGGCACATCGACATATCGCCGGTGCGGTTTCAGTTTAGGGAAGTAGATAGAGACGCTGAATTTGCGTCTCTACCTATTTGATCGCAAATGGATCTATCGATTAGCGGTTAAGAATCTACTTGTTGCCCGCCTTGATATGGTCAACGGCTTCTTCGGCGGCTTTTGTAGCGACATCGGCATGGCCCATTTTGCCGTGTTCAATTGCGCTTTCCAGGGATTTTACCCCGGCATCGAGATGCGTTTTAGAGTCGCCCTTGGCGACTTCAGCACCTTTCTTGGCATGGGTTAAGGCCGCTTCGGCATGCTCAACCAAGACGGGGCTATGGCCGGCTTTGCCGTGGGTGACAGCCTGTTCGGCATGCTTCAAGGCTTCGGTAGCATGTTCTTCGGCGAATACACCGGCACTCGCGAGCAGTAATGCACTAATGGTAATGGCAGTAAATGTTTTCATAATTCCCCCGAATTGAATTGTTGTGGTTTTCCGCACCCATTCTGAGTGCTAGCTAGTGACTTGATGCGCGCGAGTTTGGTTCCAAATTAAATGCGACAATTTAGTTGACTCGTTACTTAGTTCCTTTAGCGGACAAATGACGACGCCACCAATATTTGCCTTGCAAGCAGGGAGAATCCTGGAAAGCTTGGCTTTGAATTCTTTTTTGAGCATGAATAACGAAAAACGCCTACTGATATTCCTGCGCTTGGCCGAAGCCACGCCGAATCCGACCACCGAACTGAATTTCACTACCCCGTTCGAATTATTGGTGGCGGTGGTGCTGTCGGCACAAGCGACCGATAAGGGCGTCAACAAGGCGACTGCCAAGTTGTTTCCCGTGGCGAATACACCGCAGGCGATCCTGGCCTTGGGGGAAGATGGTTTGAAGGAGCACATCAAAACCATCGGCTTATTCAACAGCAAGGCGGCAAATGTCATAAAACTTTGTCAGACTCTACTGGAACAGCATGGCGGAGAAGTGCCGCGTCAGCGGGAAGCACTGGAGGCGCTGGCCGGGGTGGGCCGCAAAACGGCGAATGTGATTTTAAACACCGCATTTGGGGAGCCGACCATCGCCGTAGATACGCATATTTTCCGGGTCGCCAATCGCATCGGCCTGGCGCCGGGCAAAAATGTCCTGGAAGTGGAGCGCAAATTGGAAAAAACCGTGCCCAAGCAATACAAGAAAGACGCGCACCATCTGCTGATTCTACACGGCCGATATATTTGTGTGGCCAGGAAGCCGCGTTGCGGAGCTTGCTGCATCGCCGATGTCTGTGAATTTAAGGCAAAGAATTTAGACTGAATATGCAATAATCAGAGTAGAGCCATAAGGATTACGCATCAGTCGTAAGCCCCGGTAGTAATGTGCCGGAGCACCATAAATAAAAATTAAACGAGAGGATAAACGCATGAAAAAATTTAATAAATCTCCGCTGGCCGCTGCGATGGGCGGTGCGCTTTTGTCCGGCATGGCTGTCAACGCGCAGGCCGATGCCAACCCATTCGCCGTTTCCGAGTTGTCTAGCGGCTATATGCAAGTTGCGACGTCGCATGCAGAGCATTCAAACGGCAAAATCAGTCAGGGCGCGTGTGGCTCTAATGCAATGGACGGCAATGGCATCAAAAAAAGTGAGACCAAAAAAGCTGAAGCGAAAAAAACCGAAGGCTCATGCGGCGAAGGCATGTGCGGCGGCATGATGAGCGGTGGCAAAATGAAAAAAGGCATGGAAAGCGCTTGCGGCGCGATGATGAAGGGTAAAGAAGGCGCTTGCGGCATGGGCATGATGACCGGCGGCGGCATGATGAGTATGGGCAGCATGGGCGGCATGGATCACGGTACCGACAAGTCTAAAAAAGCCGAAGAAGGCAGTTGCGGTGCCATGATGGGTGGTGACAAAAAAGCCGGCGAACATAGCTGCGGTGCCATGATGAAAAACGAAGAAGGTAGTTGCGGGAGCAAAATGGATGCAGACAAAGCAGCCAGCCATTAATTTCGACTCATCGCCAATAGACCGACACTATGGATTTTAATGATTTACAGCAGCTGGTTATCGATTACGGCTATCTAGCCTTGTTTATCGGTACGTATCTGGAAGGTGAAACCATTCTGGTCATCGCCGGCTTTTTGGCGCATGGCGGCTATTTGCAATTAGAATGGGTGATGCTGACGGCGTTTTTGGGTACCTTTGCCGGCGACCAGACCTTTTTCTATCTGGGCCGTTGGAAAGGCATCGCCTTTCTGGAGAAACGTCCGCTTTGGCATAGCAAAACCGACAAGGTTTTCGATTTGCTGCACAAACATCAGATCCCGGTAATTTTGGGCTTTCGCTTTCTCTACGGCGTACGTAACGTCACGCCGTTTGTGATCGGGGCCAGCAAGATTCATCCCTTGAAGTTTTTCTTGCTGAATTTTCTCGGCGCCGGGATTTGGGCGATAGCGGTCGGTTATCTGGGCTACACCTTCGGCCAATTTGCCGAGTCCATCATGGGTCAGGTCAAAAAATACGAAATGTATATCCTGGGCGTATTGGTGGCGATTGGTTTAGCCTTATTCTGGCGCTCTACCCACAAACCGGAAACACCGGACGCACCGGAAGAGTAAGTCATGGATAGCGTTCGCAATCTCGTTCACGGTGCCGGCTTAGGCTTACGGCGTTCGTTTTTGAGCGAGATTGTCGAGTCGCCGCTGGCCCATGTCGGCTTTTACGAAGTGGCGCCGGAAAACTGGATGACCATCGGTGGCAAGTTCGGCAAACAGTTTCGCGCCATGACCGAGCGTTTTGATTTTGTCTGTCATGGCCTGTCGCTGTCGATAGGTAGCAGCGATCCGCTGGATGAGCAATTCGTGCAAGATTTGAAAGTGTTCATGCGCGAGCACGGGATCAAATTCTACAGCGAACACCTTAGCTATTGCAGCCATGGCGGGCATTTATACGACTTGATGCCGATGCCGTTCACCGAAGATGCCGTCAAGCATGTTGCCGCGCGTATTCGCAGGGTGCAGGACATTCTGGAACAGCGCATGGCCATCGAAAACATTTCTTATTACGCCTCGCCGGGCCAGGAAATGGCCGAAATCGATTTTTTCAACGCGGTAGTTACCGAAGCCGACTGCGATGTGCTGATCGACATCAACAATATCTACGTTAACAGTGTCAATCATAGTTACGATGCCGAGACCTTTCTGCGGGCCATGCCTGCCGAACGCATCGCATACGCGCACATAGCCGGCCATTATGTGGAAGCAGAGGATTTTCTGGTCGATACCCACGGCGCGCCGGTGATCGATCCGGTCTGGGCTTTGTTGGGCAAGGCTTACGAGCTTTTCGGCGTGTTCCCGACTCTGCTGGAGCGGGATTTCAACATTCCCTCCTTGCTTGAATTAAGCCAGGAAGTCGATACCATCCAAGCCATTCAGCAGCACTATGCGGCTGGTCGGCAAAAACAGGTAGCCTGATGGCTGCCGATTTTCAGGCTACCCAAAGCCAGTTTGCCGCGTATATTCGCGATCCGCAAAACAATCCGCCGCCGGCAGATGTCGAGCCGCGGCGTATGGCGATGTATCGGGAATTGTTTTTCAACAATATCGACAGTTTTATTGCCAGTAATTTTCCGGTATTGCGAGCCATCCTGAATGATGCGCAATGGCAGGAAATCACTCAGGATTTTTTTACCCGGCATCGCTGCGAAACACCCTATTTCTCGGAAATTGCCGAAGAGTTTTTAGCGTATTTACAAAACGAACGAAATAATCCGGACGATTATCCATTTCTGTTGGAATTGGCACATTACGAATGGGTGGAAATGGCTTTGTCGATTGCCAAGGACACACCAATATTGGGTGACAGCGATTTTCTGGATAAGTTGTTGCCGCGCAGCATCGCGTTATCGCCCTTGGCCTGGCCGTTGCTTTACCGTTATCCGGTACAGGCAATAGGCCCCGGCTTTTTGCCGCTAGAGCCGCCAGAGCAAACCACTTGCTTGATCGTTTACCGCGACAATCTCGACTGCGTGCATTTTCTGAAAACCACCGGTTTGACCATACGCTTGCTGCAAATTTTGCAGGATGAAGGGCCGATGACCGGCGAGCAGTGCTTGCAAGCGGTTGCCACGGAATTCCCGCAACTGGATAGCCAAGCCTTAATGGCCGCCGGCCCGCCGATGCTGCGGGAGCTGGCCGAGAAAGGTATTCTTATTCCGGCTGTTGCCGCTTAAAGCTATGCACCCAGACTAGTCCGTCCTCGTTCCACTCCATGCCGCTGTGCATTTTCAATATTAAATCCTTATACATTGCCAGATTCGGATAACCCTCCGCCCGGGCGTCCGCGTCGCTCATATCGCCTATTCTTTGGCGCTCCACGCTAGTTACTTCAAATACGACGTCTTCCAATACAAAGGTTTCGCCGGGGTAGGCATATAAACCGTCGCGGCGTTGCTGGGTTTTGTCGCCGGCCAGCGTTGCCACCACTAATTTGGGGTGTCGAACCAAACGGTCGATGCTGCAAGATTTTTCGGGATATTCAGTCATGAAAGCGGATGTCCTTGTAGTACGGGATAAAACAGCTTGGCACTTTAAAAGCCTTAAACACGCATTGCAAGCGACTTCCGTTAGCAGTTTCGCAAATTAATCATAAGTTGTGGGACTAACCCTACATTTTGTCGGTAGCTTTCTAGATAAACCGAATTTTCCTGCCTATACTTTTTTCCACATTGAATTTCCAGGCCACTGAACCGAAATGATCGGCGGCAGAGGGCTGCGAAATCATAAAAAAACCAGGGAGATTACGCCAAAATGTCTATATTCCAATTTGCGGTAATGATTTGCGTTGCATTGATGTCGGCAGGAATAGCCGCTTGGGTGACCAAAAAACGCTGTGTTGCCGCTACGCAAAATACCTTGACTGACAAGGCCCCCGCCTTATCGGTAGCCGAAATAGAAAAATATATTTCCGGTCTGGATCGGTTTGCCGAGCAAGTCACGCCGGTATGGGCAGCACAAATCGATTCGACCCGGCAACAAATCGAGCAGGCGATTACGTTGTTGACTCAACGCTTTGCCGGGATTACCAATAATCTGGAAGCGGCTTTAAGATCCTCCCATTCCACTCTCGGTGGCAACGGCGAAGAAGTATTCGTAAACAGCAACACCAATTTGCAAAAAGTGGTGAGCTCCATGGATGCGGCATTGCAGGAAAATTTGGCGGTTTTGCAGAAAATTCGCTCCTTGGCGGGCTTTATTGATGAATTGAAGCAGATGGCTAAGGAAGTGGCGCGGATTGCCGAACAAACCAATCTGATTGCCTTAAACGCCGCTATCGAAGCGGCTCGGGCCGGCGAAGCAGGCCGCGGTTTTGCCGTGGTGGCGGACGAGGTTAGAAAGCTATCCAACTTGTCCGGTGAAACCGGTAAGCAGATCGGCTCCAAAGTCGAGCAAGTTAGCTCTGCTATTCAAACCGCCTTGCTAGCGGTGGAAAAAAGCGCGCAAAACGAGGCCGAAGCGGTCTCCGCTTGTAACGGCAATATTCAATCGGTAATGGATAACCTGCATGACGTGTTTACCAAATTGCAGGGCTATTCAAGCAACTTAAGCCATTCGGCGCAGGCCATAAAAGGTGAGATAGACGAATCCTTGGTGCATTTTCAATTTCAAGACCGGATCGGCCAAATTCTGGAACACGTCAAAGACAGCATTGCCGATTTCCCCAAACAGCTCAACCGCAGTCATGCCGGCGGTGTATTTGCGTTGCGGCCGATAGATGCGGACCACATTTTAAGCGGCTTGACCAGCACCTACACCATGGAATCCGAACACCACGCCCATGGTCATGGCAATCGAGCCGTTGAACCACAAACACAAGAGATTACTTTTTTCTAGGATATTAAGCATATGGCAAAAACGATATTGGTAGTAGACGATGCGGCGTCGGTCCGTCAGGTAGTAGGTATTGCGCTGAAAGGCGCCGGTTATGAAGTAATAGAAGCGTGCGACGGCAAGGATGGGCTAAGTAAGCTCAACGGCCAGAAAATTCACCTCATCATATCCGATGTCAATATGCCGAATATGGACGGCATTACCTTCGTGAAGGAACTTAAACAGTTACCGGCCTATAAATTTACCCCGGTCATTATGCTGACCACCGAATCCCAGGAAGGCAAAAAGCAAGAGGGCCAAGCTGCGGGCGCCAAAGCCTGGGTGGTCAAACCGTTTCAGCCGGCGCAAATGTTAGCGGCCGTTTCCAAGTTAATTTTGCCTTGATCGGAATATGAACAGCGGTCGTTCATCCCGTTTCCGCCGATTCATCTAAGTACCTCTGTCTATGTCTAGCGAGATCGTCCATGCCCAGCCTAACCATTAAAGACGAATTAACCATCTACAACGCGGCAGATCAGAAATCCAATCTGCTGATGTTTCTAACGGCTGGGGATGATTTGGAGATCAATCTTGCCAACGTCACCGAAATCGATACTGCCGGCCTACAGTTGTTGATTCTAATTAAACGCGAAGCCGCGCATTTGGGTAAGAGCTTGCGTTTCGTGATGCACAGCAAAGCCGTGTTGGATGTGCTGGAACTAGCGAATCTGACGGGTACTTTTGGCGATCAGGTCGTACTGACCCAAAACTAAGGAGTATGCGAAATGAGTTTTGATGATCAAATGCGGGATGCTCTGAAGACTTTTGTGATTGAAAGTCTGGAGTTATTGCAAGACATGGAAGACGGCTTACTCGGACTGGAAGACGATCAGGAGCCATCCGAACGGATTAACGCCATTTTCCGAGCCGCACATACCATTAAGGGGTCGGCGGGATTGTTCGGTCTGGATCATATCGTTGCCTTCACCCACGTGGTGGAAAGCGTGCTTGATACCTTGCGCGACGGAAAGTTGAGCGTTTCGCCGGAACTGGTCGCCATTCTGCTACCTTGCTGCGACCATATGATTGAGCTGATTCAAGCAGTGGCCGACGGTGAAGTAAACGCCAACCCGGCGATGACCAATGCCGAACGACAATTACTGGATGGCTTGGAGTCTTTTTTGAAGCCTGAGCCCAAGCAGGCGATGACGACTGTGCAGCAAGCTGGCGAACCGCTCGAAGCCAGCGGTGGCGGCGTAATCGACAGCGGCAATTGGCATTTGTTTATTCAATTCGGCGAAAACTGTCTACGCGACGGTATGGATCCCTTGTCTTTCATCCGCTATTTGGCAACGCTAGGCGAGATTATGTCGCTGACTACTTTCAGTCATGCGATGCCGGACGCCGAAAACATGGATCCCGAGAGCAGTTATCTGGGTTTTGAAATTGTCCTAAAAAGCGACGCAGACAAAGCCGCTATCGAAAGCGTGTTCGATTTTGTTCGCGAAGGCAGTTACATCCACATTTTGCCGCTGGAAGACAAAATCCCCTACTACGTCGAACTGATCAATTCGCTGGGCGAAGACAATGCCCAACTCGGCGAGCTATTGCTGAAAAGCGGGGTCATTACCCAACGTGAACTACAAGAAGGCCTCAACGCGCAGCAGGCGCAAGTCCCGCAACCGAATACCCGCCTCGGCGAAATCTTGGTCGATCAACAAGTGGTACAGCAGCCGTTGGTGAATGCGGCACTGGAAAAGCAGCAGCAGATTAAAGACAACAAGGCCCGAGAAAACCAAACCATACGGGTAGACGCCGAGCGCTTGGACAAACTCATCGATGTGATAGGCGAACTGGTTATTTCGGGTGCGGGTGTCAATCTGCGTGCCTTACAAACCAGCGATTCCGCGTTATTGGAAGCCACCAGCGAAATGATGCGCTTGGTCGAAGAAGTGCGCGACGGTGCATTGCAACTGCGGATGGTGGCGATAGGCGCCACATTCAGCCGCTTCCAGCGAGTGGTGCGCGATGTCGGCAAAGAACTGGGCAAAGATATTGCCTTGGTCATTACCGGCGGCGACACAGAAGTGGATAAATCGGTTGTCGAAAAAATCGGCGATCCGCTGATGCACTTGGTCCGCAACGCCATGGACCACGGCATCGAGTCTGCCGAAGTCCGCGCCGCGCGCGGCAAACCCAGTCGCGGCGAACTCAGATTAAACGCCTACCACGAGTCGGGCAGCATCGCCATAGAAGTTAGCGATGATGGCGGTGGTCTGGATCGTGATCGAATTTTGGCAAAAGCCATCGAAAAAGGTTTGGTGCAAGCCGACGCCAAACTAAGCGACCATGAAATTTATAGCTTGATTTTCGAACCCGGCTTTTCAACCGCCAGCCAAATTTCCAATCTGTCCGGGCGCGGTGTGGGCATGGATGTGGTCAAACGAAACGTGACCGATTTACGCGGCGACATCGAAGTTGAAAGTAGGCCGGGTCAAGGTTCCACTATCCGCATTCGTTTACCACTGACATTAGCCATCATTGATGGGTTTTTGGTGGGTGTAGGTAAATCGTCATACGTGATTCCTCTTGACCGGGTTGTCGAGTGTCTGGAGTTGTCCGGCGATTTGATTGACAGGGATTACATGGATTTGCGCGGCGAAGTGCTGCCTTTTATCCGCTTGCGCGATCTGTTCAACATCAGCGGAGATCAACCGCGCAGACCTAATGTCGTCGTGGTACATGCAGCGGGTGTCAAAACCGGGCTGGTCGTTGATCGCTTAATCGGCGAGTTTCAGACAGTGATCAAGCCGCTTGGCAAGTTATTCGGACATGTGGAAGGGCTGGGAGGATCCACGATCTTGGGCAGTGGCGAAGTGGCGTTAATTTTGGATGTACCCGTATTGGTGAGCGCCTTTGAACACAAGCTTCAGGGCAATATGCACTTGGCCCAGGCTTGAGCCCAATTGGAAAAAAGCCAATTACATACTATGGAAAATAGCCATGAGAAATAATCAACCCGTTACTGACGTCGAATTACACTTTTCCGAAGAAGACATTCTCACCTCTACCACCGATTTGAACGGCTATATCACCAGCGTCAGCCCGGCTTTCATCAAACTGAGTGGCTTCACGGAATCGGAACTGCTGGGGCAGCCGCACAACATTGTGCGCCACCCGGATATGCCGGAAGAGGCCTATGAATGGATGTGGCGAACCATAGAGTCCGGCTGTACTTGGCGCGGATTGGTAAAAAACCGTTCCAAAAATGGCGATTTCTATTGGGTGGAAGCCAATGTCGCGCCAATTTACAACGAAGGCCAGATGATTGGTTACCGGTCTATCCGCTTCAAGCCAGCACGCAGCGAAGTTGATGCGGCGTCCGCGCTATATGCCGATATCAAAGCCGGTCGCGTTAAAAACCCCTTTAAAGAGGGAAAGATTTCTAGCGTATTTAGCAAAATTAAGCTCTGGCAAAAGTTTGTTGCCTTAGTGGTTCTGGCTATTGCTATGTTCGCAGTGCCAACCTACTTTTTGATAAATGACAATATCGCAGACAAGGATTTCGCATTAAAGGAAAAACAAGGTGTCGATTACGCTACGGAAACCATCAAACTGATGCAACTGGTGGTAGAGCACCGTGGCTTGAACGCGATGGTAATCGCCGGCAACACACAGGAAGCGAGCCGCCGGGAGGCGAAACGCAACGAAGTCAATCAGCAAATCGCCGGTATCTCCGCATTGGACGGACGGTTGGCAGAATTAAAGCTGACTTTGGCCTGGCAAGCGCTTAGGGAAAAATGGCAAGAGCTGGCGGCTTCGGCTAGCAAATTTGATGCACAAACCAATCTTGCAAAGCATGGCGAATTCATTAGTCAATTGCACGCTTTTAACCGCAAAGTGGCTGATGCATCGGGGCTAGGATTGGATCCGGAAGCCGATACCTATTACGCCCAATTGTTGGCAATCAGTTTATTTCCTGAGCTGTCCGAACAATTGGGTATGCTCAGAGGCGTGGGTTCGCCGATTTTGCAGCGAAAAGCCGTGACTGTTGCAGAAGCCGCTTACCTGCGAGCATTAATCGCGAATGCTGAAGAAACCCTGGCGATGATCGACGAGAATATCCCCAAAATCGGCAGCATGAACCCCGCACTCCGCACGGATTTGCAAAAAGCCACCGCCTTAGCCAAGCAAGCACTGACCTTGACTGAAACGGAAATTTTACAACGCGGGCAACTTGAGCTTGCCGGCAGCGATTATTTCAACAGCTTGACGCAGGCTATCCAACAAAACTTCTCGTTAGCAGGCGGATTTAGCAAGTTGCTATATGCCGGTTTGGATGCCCGTTTGGCGCGATTAGGCGGCACTATCAATACTACGATGATAGTCGTGTCCTTATTCTTGTTGGGTTTCCTGGCGATGAGTTGGTACATCGTCATGGGGGTGCTCCGCCCTGTCAATGCCATGATTCATGCCATGACCTTGTTCGGGCGCGGCCAAATGCCGCAAAACGATAGCCATAACTACGGCTTAGAATTCAATCAACTGAATGAGGGTGTCAAAGCCGCAGTATTCTCCGTGCAATCCTTGATTGCCGATGCCGTCATGCTGTCCCACGCTGCTGTAGAAGGACAGCTCTCCACCCGTGCAGATGCGACTAAACACCAGGGTGATTATCGGAAAATCGTCGTAGGTGTTAACGACACGCTGGAAGCCGTGATCGGTCCTTTGAACGTGGCTGCCGAGTACGTGGACAACATCTCTAAAGGCGCGATTCCGGCGAAAATCACCGACACCTACAATGGCGATTTCAACACCATCAAAAACAATCTGAACAACTGTATCGATGCGATCAGCAGCATGGTCGCCGAAGCCGCTGCCTTGGAAAAAGCCGCCATCGAAGGCCGCTTAGCCACCCGTGCCGACGCCAGCCAATACCAAGGCGATTACCGCAAGATTGTCGAAGGCGTCAACAACACCCTGGATGCCGTGATCGGCCCTCTGAATGTCGCGGCCGAGTACGTGGATAACATCTCCAAAGGCGCGATCCCCGCCAAAATCACCGACACCTACAACGGTGATTTCAACACCATCAAAAACAATCTGAACAACTGTATCGACGCGATTTCCAACATGGTGGCCGAAGCCACGAATCTGGAAAAAGCGGCGATTGAAGGCCGTCTGGCTACCCGTGCCGACGCCAGCCAATACCAAGGCGACTATCGGAAAATCGTCCAAGGCGTCAACAACACCCTGGACGCGGTGATCGGGCCGCTCAACGTCGCCGCCGAGTACGTCGACAACATCTCGCGCGGGGCGATTCCGGCGAAAATCACCGACACCTACAATGGTGATTTCAACACCATCAAAAACAATCTGAACAACTGTATCGATGCGATTTCCAGCATGGTCGCCGAAGCCGCTGCGCTGGAAAAAGCCGCCATCGAAGGCCGCTTAGCCACCCGCGCCGACGCCAGCCAGTATCAAGGCGATTACCGCAAGATTGTCGAAGGCGTCAACAACACGCTGGACGCCGTGATCGGCCCGCTCAACGTCGCGGCCGAGTATGTGGACAACATCTCTCGCGGGGCGATTCCGGCCAAAATCACCGACACCTACAACGGTGATTTCAACACCATCAAAAACAACCTGAATACCTGTATCGATGCGGTGAACGCCCTGGTGGCCGACGCCAACCGATTGTCTACTGCCGCCGTCGAAGGTCGCTTGGCCACCCGAGCGGATGCCAGCCAACACCAAGGCGATTTCCGAAAAATCGTCGAAGGGGTCAACAGCACCCTGGATGCGGTGATCGGACCCTTGAACGTCGCCGCCGATTACGTGGACAACATCTCTCGCGGGGCGATTCCGGCGAAAATCACCGACCACTACAACGGGGATTTCAACACCATCAAAAACAATCTGAACAACTGTATCGACGCGATTAGCAGCATGGTGGCGGAAGCCGCTGCGCTGGAAAAAGCGGCCATCGAAGGCCGCTTAGCCACCCGCGCCGACGCCAGCCAATACCAAGGCGATTACCGCAAGATTGTCGAAGGCGTCAACAACACCCTGGACGCCGTGATCGGCCCGCTCAACGTCGCGGCCGAGTATGTGGACAACATCTCTCGCGGGGCGATTCCGGCAAAAATCACCGACACCTACAACGGTGATTTCAACACCATCAAAAACAATCTGAACACCTGCATCGACGCGGTGAACGCCCTGGTCGCCGACGCCAATATGCTCTCGACCGCCGCCGTAGAAGGCCATCTGGCAACTAGAGCCGATGCCACTAAACACCAAGGCGATTTTCGCAAGATTGTCGAGGGCGTGAACCTGACCCTGAATGCGGTCATAGGCCCGTTGAATGTAGCGGCTGACTATGTCGATAACATTTCCAAAGGACACATTCCGGCCAAAATCACCGATAGCTACAACGGCGATTTCAACACGATTAAAAACAACCTCAACACCTGTATCGATGCGGTCAATACGCTGGTGGCCGACGCCAACATGCTGGCCACCGCCGCCGTCGAAGGCCGTCTGCAAACGCGTGCCGACGCCAGTAAGCACCAAGGCGACTTCCGCAAAATCGTCGAAGGCGTCAATGACACCCTGGATGGCGTGATCTTGCCGCTGAATGAAGCCGTCGAAGTGCTGGCGTTGGTTGAACAAGGCGATTTGACCCGCAACGTGACAGGTAACTACAAAGGCCAGTTGGGTGAATTTAAAGACACCGTGAATAACACCGTCGCCAAACTCTCCCAAACCATTTCCGAGGTTATTTCGGCAGCGGATCAGCTGGGTAATGCCTCCGAGCAGATCAGTTCCACCTCCCAATCGCTGTCGCAAGCCGCCAGCGAACAGGCGGGCAGTGTCGAGATCACCAGCGCCAGCATCGAGGAAATGGCGGCCAGCATCAACCAGAATGCCGACAACGCCAAAGTCACCGACGGCATGGCCAGCAAAGCCGCTACCGAAGCCAGCCAAGGCGGTGAAGCCGTTAAGCAGACCGTTGACGCCATGCGCGAGATCGCCAAGAAAATCGGCATCATCGACGACATTGCCTATCAGACCAACATGTTGGCACTGAATGCGGCGATCGAAGCGGCGCGGGCCGGCGATCACGGCAAAGGCTTCGCGGTGGTGGCGGCGGAAGTCCGCAAGCTGGCCGAGCGCAGCCAAGTGGCCGCGCAGGAAATCGGCGAATTAGCGGAAACCAGCGTGGAAACAGCCGAATCGGCCGGCAAACTGTTGGATGAAATCGTCCCCAGCATAGCCAGAACCTCCGATTTGGTCCAGGAGATTGCCGCCGCGTCGCAAGAGCAATCGGCCGGTGTCAGCCAAGTCAACAATGCGATGAACCAGATGAACCAGATTACCCAGCAAAATGCTTCGGCCAGCGAACAATTGGCGGCAACTGCGGAAGAAATGATGGGGCAAACTGAACAACTGCAAACATTGATGAGTTTTTTCAAAATCACCTCTTCCGGACATGGTGTTAGTCGGTCTACGACCCAGGCAACATCGCGTCGGTCAGAAAGTGCAAAGCCGACAAGCGCGAAAGCCGCAGAGGATGACACTATCGATTTGGATGCAGCCATTCAAGCGCACAGCGAGTGGAAGGTGAAACTGCGCCGGGGTATCAGCCAACACGAGCACATGGATGCCGTCACCATTGGTCGGGACGATTGCTGCAAGTTGGGTAAATGGTTGCACGGTGGCGGTCAAAAGCAATACAAACATTTGTCCGGTTTTCAGGACTGTCTGCATAAACATGCGCAGTTTCATCGCGAAGCCGGAAAAGTGGCCGAGGTGATTAATAGTGGCCAATATGAAACCGCCGAGTCCTTGTTAGATGCGGGCAGCGCGTTTGCATTGGCCTCCAGCCAAGTCAGTGTTGCCATTGTGACATTAAAAAAACAAGCACATTTATAAAATCGGAGCCATCTCAAGCTGGTTTTTTATGAGCTAGAAAAAGCTGGTATCAACTTTTATTAACCCTGCCCTCAAATATCGTCGCTCCCGTGTAAGCGCAAACCCAGTTTTCACGCTGGACTTCAGCTTACGCGGGAATCACGGAATCAGGGAGTTTAAAGGCCTGGTTAATAATCTACTGGCGACTAAAAGGGAAGTTGGCAGCGTGGCGACTTGAAGTCCGCGCTTTTAGAGGATGCGGTACTTACGGAGCGCGTGAGCGAATCAAAATTTTAAATTGCATGAGGGTTAAAAAAATGACAGTCACACAACGTTTGTTGTTATTAATCGGTTCCGCTGTGTTGGGTTTGGCTGGTTTGGCCGGCTTCAACTATGTGCAGATCGACAAAGTGTATACCGCCACCAACTTCAATACTATCAATACCTTGCCTAGCGTGTTGTTGCTTAACGATATTGTTGGGGAGATATCCGGAGTCCGCGCGCACGTCTGGCAGCATTTAACGGAAACCGACGATACGGCCATGGCCGGCGTCGAGCAAGAAATCGACGAAAAACGCGCGAATATCGATAAGCTTTTGAGCAACTATGAAAAGCTTTTGGCCGATGATGAGGACAAAAAACTGTTACAGGACGATAAAGCTAGTTTGGCGGAATACGACAAATTACGGCTCAAAATTCGTGATTTATCCAGGCAGAATAAAAATGCCGAAGCCCGAACTGTGATGATGGGCAATCAGCCTGTGATTGATAAGCTGTTGGATGCGTTCAAAAATCATAGTGAATATAACCAGCGTCTGGGTAAAAACTCATCGAACGAAGCAGTTTCGATTCAGTCCAGCGCCATTACCATTTCCGTCATTATTACAGCGCTAACGATACTGGCTATCGGCACCTTGGGTTTTTTCATTGCCCGAACCCTGACACGGCAATTGGGTGGCGAACCGGATTTTGTTGCGGATTTGGCTTATAAAATCTCGCAAGGGGATTTGACCACCGTTATTCAACTCAAAGCCGGCGATAACAGCAGTGTTATGGCCAATATGAAGCAGTTGAGCGATAACATCAAAGCGCTGTTAGCCGAGATGGATCATATGGCCGCTGAACATGAAAAAGGCGATATTGATGTAGTGGTTGATCAACAAAAATTCCACGGTAGTTTCAAGACCGTCGCCAAAGGCGTTAACGACATGGTTAACGGTCATATTGCTGTGAAAAAAATGGCCATAAAGTGTTTCATGGAGTTTGGCAAAGGTAATCTCGAAGCCGATGTTGAAAAATTGCCTGGCAAAAAGCGATTTATCAATGAAACCATAGATTTAGTTCGCGATAACATCAAGGCTTTAGTAAATGATGCCGCCATGCTGTCGCAAGCAGCCGTCGAAGGCCGCCTGTCAACCCGCGCGGATGCCACGAAACACCAAGGCGACTTCCGCAAAATTGTCGAAGGCGTCAACAACACCCTGGATGCGGTGATCGGACCTTTGAATGTGGCGGCCGAGTACGTGGACAACATCTCTAAAGGCGCGATCCCCACCAAAATCACCGACACCTACAACGGTGATTTCAACACCATCAAAAACAATCTGAACAACTGCATCGACGCGATTTCCAACATGGTGGCCGAAGCCGCTGCGCTGGAAAAAGCCGCCATCGAAGGCCGCTTAGCCACCCGCGCCGACGCCAGCCAATACCAAGGCGATTACCGCAAGATTGTCGAAGGCGTCAACAACACCCTGGATGCGGTGATCGGACCCTTGAACGTCGCGGCCGATTACGTGGATAACATCTCGCGCGGGGCGATTCCGGCGAAAATCACCGACCACTACAACGGTGATTTCAACACCATCAAAAACAACCTGAACAACTGTATCGACGCGATTAGCAGCATGGTGGCCGAAGCCGCTGCGCTGGAAAAAGCGGCCATCGAAGGCCGCTTAGCCACCCGCGCCGACGCCAGCCAATACCAAGGCGATTACCGCAAGATTGTCGAAGGCGTCAACAACACGCTGGACGCCGTGATCGGCCCGCTCAACGTCGCGGCCGAGTATGTGGACAACATCTCTCGCGGGGCGATTCCGGCAAAAATCACCGACACCTACAACGGTGATTTCAATGTCATCAAAAACAATCTGAACACCTGTATTGATGCGGTGAACGCCCTGGTGGCCGATGCCAATATGTTATCGACCGCTGCCGTCGAAGGGCGTTTGGCCACCCGCGCGGATGCCACTAAGCACCAAGGCGATTTCCGCAAAATCGTCGAAGGGGTCAACAGCACGCTGGATGCGGTAATCGGGCCCTTGAACGTGGCCGCCGAGTACGTGGACAACATCTCGCGCGGGGCGATTCCGGCGAAAATCACCGACCACTATAACGGCGACTTCAACACCATCAAAAACAACCTGAACAACTGTATCGATGCGATTTCCAGCATGGTGGCCGAAGCGGTGGCCTTGGAAAAAGCCGCTATCGAAGGCCGCTTAGCCACCCGCGCCGACGCCAGCCAATACCAAGGTGACTACCGGAAAATCGTCCAAGGCGTCAATAACACCCTGGATGCGGTGATCGGACCCTTGAACGTGGCGGCCGAGTACGTGGACAACATCTCTAAAGGCGCGATCCCCGCCAAAATCACCGACACCTACAACGGTGATTTCAATGTCATCAAAAACAATCTGAACACCTGTATTGATGCGGTGAACGCCTTGGTGGCCGATGCCAATATGTTATCGACCGCTGCCGTCGAAGGGCGTTTGGCCACCCGCGCGGATGCCACTAAGCACCAAGGCGACTTCCGTAAGATTGTCGAGGGCGTGAATCTGACCCTGAATGCGGTGATCGGCCCGTTGAATGTGGCGGCTGACTATGTCGATAACATTTCCAAAGGCCACATTCCCGCCAAAATCACCGACACCTACAACGGTGATTTCAACACCATTAAAAACAACCTCAACACCTGTATCGATGCGGTCAATACGCTGGTGGCCGACGCCAATATGCTGGCCACCGCTGCGGTTGAGGGGCGCCTGCAAACCCGTGCCGACGCCAGCAAACACCAAGGCGATTTCCGCAAAATCGTCGAAGGCGTCAACGACACCCTGGATGGGGTGATCTTGCCGCTGAATGAAGCGGTCGAAGTACTGGCGTTGGTTGAACAAGGCGACCTAACCCGCAACGTGACCGGTAACTACCAAGGCCAGTTGGGTGAATTTAAAGACACCGTGAACAACACCGTCGCCAAACTCTCCCAAACCATTGCCGAGGTGATTTCCGCCGCGGATCAGCTGGGTAATGCCTCCGAGCAGATCAGTTCCACTTCGCAATCGCTGTCGCAAGCTGCCAGCGAACAGGCAGGCAGTGTCGAGATCACCAGCGCCAGCATCGAGGAAATGGCGGCCAGCATCAACCAGAATGCCGACAATGCCAAAGTCACCGACGGCATGGCCAGCAAAGCCGCTACCGAAGCCAGCCAAGGCGGTGAAGCGGTGAAACAGACCGTTGACGCCATGCGCGAGATTGCCAAAAAAATCGGCATCATCGACGACATCGCCTACCAGACCAACATGTTGGCCCTGAACGCGGCCATCGAAGCGGCGCGCGCCGGCGATCACGGCAAAGGCTTTGCGGTGGTGGCGGCAGAAGTGCGCAAGCTGGCCGAGCGCAGCCAAGTGGCGGCGCAGGAGATTGGCGAGTTAGCGGAAAACAGCGTCGAGACTGCGGAAAGTGCGGGCAAGCTGCTGGATGAAATCGTACCCAGCATAGCCAGAACCTCCGACTTGGTGCAGGAGATTGCCGCCGCCTCCCAAGAACAATCCGCCGGTGTCAGCCAAGTTAACAATGCCATGAACCAGATGAATCAGATTACTCAGCAGAATGCGTCCGCCAGCGAACAGTTGGCGGCTACTGCGGAAGAAATGACCAGCCAGGCTGAACAACTGCAATCGCTGATGAGCTTTTTTAGACTCGACAATGGCGGTCGAAAAGCGACGATCACAGCTGAAGTCAAATCAGCAAAAAAGGCTATCAAAATCAAGCCCGTCGCTCAGGCAAGTGCGAATATTGATCATGACTTCGATTTAAACCAGTTCGAACGTTTCTAGGAGCGGGCCATGACAGGACTTGCAACAACTCAAGAAAAGCTACCCGCCGCGCAGAGCAAACAGACTGCGCTGGCGGGTCAATACCTAACCTTTACGCTTGGGGGAGAACTTTACGCACTGGGCATTTTGAGTAGTAAGGAAATCATCGATTACGGCAATCTTACCGAAGTCCCCATGATGCCGGTGTTTGTGCGCGGCGTGATTAATCTGCGCGGTAGCGTGGTGCCGGTGGTGGATTTGCTGGCGCGCTTTGGCAAGGGATCGACGCCTGTGGCCAAGCGCACCGGTATCGTTATTGTCGAAACCGCCAGCGAAACTGAAGATGGCGTATCCCAGGATTTGGGGATTATCGTGGACGCCGTCAACGAAGTGGTTGAAATCGGTGAACAGGATATAGAGCCGCCGCCCAGTTTTGGGGCGGGGATTCGGCCTGACTTTATTAACGGGATGGCCAAACGGAATGGCCGCTTTGTTATTTTGTTGAACGTCAGCAAGGTACTTTCGGTGGATGAAATGGCGGCTTTGAGTAAAGTTCGCCAAGACCGTCAAGCATTGCCGGATACAATCAACGCTTGATCGTTCCAAGACTTGAGGCGTTTAAATTTATCGACATGTTGGCTAACCCACAAATAGGAGTATAGAGTGTCGTCAATCCATCGTGTCGGCGCGCCGATATTGCATAAGCAAGAGTTTGCCTGGATCAGGGACTATCTTTACAAGCACGCCGGCATTGTCCTAAACGATAGTAAGCAGGCTATGGTAATGGGACGTTTGGAGAAGCGTTTGCGTCATCATGGCATCGATAGCTATGGCGAGTATTTTCGGCAATTCGGTAAGCCGGGGTTCGAAAATGAAACGACGATGGCTATCGATTTGCTAACCACCAATGAAACCTATTTTTTCCGCGAATCCAAGCATTTCGATTTTGTAGTTGAAAAAATTTTACCGCAACACTCGGCAGCCAAGCCGTTTCGAGTTTGGAGCGCGGCCAGCTCCAGCGGTGAGGAAGCTTACACGCTGGCAATGCTGTTGGCAGAATATTTGAGATCCCGGCAATGGGATATTGTCGGGACCGATATTTCCACACGAATTCTGGAAAAAGCCCGGCGTGGTTTGTACCCCAGCAATGCCGCCGAAAAAATTCCCCAAATCTTGCTGAAAAAGTATTGCCTTAAAGGGACAGGTCAATATGACGGTTTTTTGCTGGTTGCTCCTGAACTGCGCAGCCACGTTAAGTTCGAATATGCCAATTTGATAGGAACGTTGCCGGACCTGGGTACCTTCGACGTGATTTTTTTACGTAACGTAATGATTTATTTTGATATGGAAACCAAGCAACGCCTGCTGGACAAAATTGTGAAATACCTGCGGCCCGGCGGCTATTTTTTCATTAGCCATTCTGAGTCGTTAAGTGGTATGAAAACCGAACTGCAAACCATCATGCCGTCGGTGTATCGCAAAGCTTTGGAGTAATTGGGCTGTAGCAAGCTAATCGGGCATTCGTGTCTAACTACCTGCTTAGCAAACTGCTTCAAGTGTGTCCCTCCCTCATACTTAAAATCGTCATCTCGGCAGCTCATATCGCAATCCCGGACAAATGGTTAGAACGAAGTTTGCCTGCTCCATAGCACTGGATGGCGGGCATGACGGACTTTCTTGGTTTAGCTGAGTCCAATTATTGATCAGGAAACTTTATTCTCCGCCACCGACTCGTTCATAATCGCGCTTTTATTTTCTGGGGCGACCAATATGCGTTATTTACACACGATGGTTCGGGTAAAGGATCTTACCGAATCGCTGGATTTTTATTGCAATAAGCTAGGTTTGCTTGAAGTGCGGCGCATGGAAAGCGAAACCGGACGTTTTACCTTGGTGTATCTGGCTGCACCTGGCGACCGGCAAACCGCTGTAGCGGTTGACGCGCCATTGCTGGAGCTGACTTACAACTGGGATAGCGAGGACTACGGCGGTGGCCGTAATTTTGGACATTTAGCCTTCGAAGTAGACGACATTTATGCGGTATGCCAAGACTTAATGGCGAAAGGGATCACGATTAACCGGCCGCCGCGTGATGGTCATATGGCATTTCTGCGCTCACCCGACCAAATTTCTATCGAATTGTTACAAAAAGGCCAGGCATTGCCGCCGCAAGAGCCGTGGGCCTCCATGCCCAATGTTGGCGTGTGGTAAGGTCTGCCGAATTGTTACCGCTGAGTCTTTATATCCATTTTCCGTGGTGCATCCAGAAGTGCCCGTATTGCGACTTCAACTCCCACGCCGTTAAACACCCGATTCCCGAACAGGCTTATATCGACGCCTTGCTGACCGACCTGCGCGCTGATCTGGAATTGCTGGGCGGGCAGCGGATTATCAACAGTATATTTATGGGGGGCGGCACGCCCAGCCTGTTTTCGCCGGAAGCCTTAGGTCGTTTGTTGGCCGGTGTCAGGCAGTCAGTGCCTGTTGCCGAACATTGCGAAATCACTTTGGAAGCCAATCCCGGCACCTTCGAAAGCGCAAAATTTCATGAGTTTCGGGCATTGGGGATTAATCGCCTGTCGATAGGCATTCAAAGCTTTCAGGACCGGCATTTGCGGACATTAGGGCGGGTGCATTCCGCCGCCGAAGCCAAGGCCGCGGTGGAAATTGCCGTTACGGCCGGGTTCGATAATTTCAATCTGGATTTGATGTTTGGTTTGCCGAATCAGAGCGAGCGCGAGGCCTTAGATGATGTGGAAACAGCAATCAGCTTGGCCCCAACCCATATTTCCTTTTACCAACTGACGCTGGAACCCAATACATATTTTTATAAGTTTCCGCCGAAATTGCCGGAAGACGACCTGATATTTGCCGCTCAAAAGCGCTGTCAGCGGCTATTGGCGGAGAACGGCTTTCAGCAGTACGAAGTGTCTGCGTATGCAAAACCCGGCAAGCAATCCCGGCATAATCGCAATTACTGGCAATTTGGCGATTATCTGGGGATAGGCGCTGGCGCGCACGGCAAAATCAGCCTTGCCTTGCCGGATAAGATTATGCGCACGGTTAAGCCGAGAAGCCCGGAACAGTATTTATCGCAACCCGGTCGATCACAATACGAAGCGATTGAGGTCGCACAATTGCCGTTAGAGTTTCTGATGAACCAGTTGCGACTAAAAGCCGGTTTTAGCCTGAAGGATTTTGAACTGACCACCGGATTGGCGGCAGACAGCTTGGAGCCTAATTTATCGCGCTGTGTGGCTGAAGGCCTGTTGTGTCGGGATGGCTTGGTCTATCGCTGTAGCGAAAAAGGTTGGGATTTTCTGGACGTGGTCCTAGAAAAATTCATCGATTAAATACGCACGGGTATAATTGCTTTCATTTTAGATTTGTAACACTCCACGATGCTCGATTACCAAAAACAGTTTATCCAGTACGCTTTGGATTGCGGCGTATTAAAGTTTGGCGAATTTCATTTAAAGTCCGGACGTGTCAGTCCTTATTTCTTTAATACCGGCCTATTCAACAGCGGCGCTCAGTTGGATAAATTGGGGCAATTTTATGCGCAGACGCTGATTAGCGCCGGTGTCGAGGTAGATGTATTGTACGGACCGGCCTATAAAGGCATCCCGTTGGTCAGCACCACCTCGATTGCCTATTCCCGCTTGCAACGCGATATTCCGTTTGCGTTTAACCGCAAAGAAGCCAAGGATCATGGCGAGGGCGGCGTATTGGTCGGCGCGCCCTTGCAAGGCAAAGTCTGGATTCTGGATGATGTGATTACCGCAGGTACGTCGGTGCGTGAATCAGTGGAAATCATCAGTGCCGCCGGCGCGACGGTCGCGGGTGTCGTGATAGCGCTGGACCGCCAAGAAAAAGGTCAGAACGAATTGTCGGCCGTGCAGGAAGTGTCGGCACAATTCGGTATTCCGGTGCTGGCGATAATCTGCTTGGCGGATATCATCGAATTTATTTCCCAACAGAGCGGTTCGGCGGATAAGTTAGCCATTATTCAAGCCTATCGACAGCAGTACGGAATTTGAGTATCCATGCGTGCCCGAGGCTTTTGCTTATGGATTATTGGTCTACACTTAGCCGTTACAATTTGCCCCTTATATTGAGTACAGTCGGAACAAAGGCGAGCCATGAGAAATCTGGAATTTAAAGAACAGTTGCACGAATACACGCAGTGGCGCGAACAACTGATTCAGGGTATCGAATTGTATCGGGACTGGCGTAACCGTTATCGCTTCAGTGACCCGCAAAGCACAGATACCTTGCTGAATATATTGCAAGGCTTGCAAAATGATCGCGTCACCTTGGCGTTTGTAGCGGAGTTTTCCCGAGGTAAAACCGAACTGATCAACTCGCTGTTTTTTGCGGAAACCGGCGTGCGCTTGTTGCCGTCTTCGCCGGGCCGGACCACGATGTCGCCCACCGAGCTATTCTGGGATGAAAAAGGCGGCAGTTACATTAGGCTGCTCAACATTGAGAGCCGCTTGGAAGATATATCCTTGATGGATTACAAGCGCAATCCAGATCGTTGGACACAAATCGAGCTGAATTGCGAATCGCCTACGCAAATGCAGGAAGCGTTTAGAGAGTTGGTTGCCACGAAGAAGGTTTCTCGGGAAATGGCCGATAAACTGGGCTTGTGGAACGAACGCGAAGCGGCCGAGCAAGGCATTATCAATCCGGAAACCGTGGAAGTGCCATGTTGGCGACATGCGATGATTAGCTTTCCGCATCCTTTGTTAAAAGAAGGTTTGTGCATTCTGGATACGCCGGGCCTAAATGCGTTGGGTACCGAGCCGGAGTTAACCTTGAGCATGTTGCCCAGCGCTCAAGCCATTATTTTCGTGTTGGCGGCCGATACCGGCGTGACCAAAAGCGACCTGGAAATGTGGAAAAGCCACGTTTGTAGCTCCAGAGGTAATCGCCGCCAGGGCTTAGCCGTGGTGATGAATAAAATCGACTCGATGTGGGACGATTTGGCCGGCGAGACTGGCTACGAAGCTTCGATCCAAAAGCAAATCGACACCTGTGCCATGATTCTGAATCTGGAGAAGGAAGTTATTTTCCCGGTCTCCGCGAAGCAAGCTTTACTGGCCAAGGTGAAGGGCGACGATGGTTTACTGCAAAAAAGCCGTCTCAATCTGTTGGAAAGCTATCTGTCGGACGACATTCTCGATCAGCGCCGCGATATTCTGAAGGGTGTTGTCGATAAAGAAATCGGGTTTTTGGTCAGCGAGTCGGTCAAGTTGATGGAATCAAAAATCGCTAACGCCCAAAAGCAGCTCGACGAATTCAAACAAGTCGATTTCGAGAACCAGGAATTGACCGGCAAATTGATGGCCGAAACCCGCGACCGGCAAAATGCCTATATGGCTAATATTGAAAACTTTCAGGCCAGCCGTAAAGTGTTTGCGGTGCAGGCCAAGATGTTGATCGATTCGTTTGCCAAAGAAAAAATCGACGACATTATCCGCCGTACCAAGGAGGACATGAGCAAAAGCCTGACGACTTACGGCATGAAACAGAATATGCGTAGGTTGTTTGACGAGTTGCGGGATCTGCTGCAAGACTCGGTGGATATGACCGAAGAAACCCGGCGCTTGATTAAAGCGATTCATAAGAAGTTTCAGGATGAATACGGTTTTAAGGAAATCGAGCCACAGTTGTTTTCTATAAAACAACACCAGTTTGAGCTGGAGCAGATTTTTGAAGAAGGCGAAGCGTTTCGCAATAGCGCTAAAACCACGATGACTGAGCAAAGCATAGTGGTTAACAAGCTCTATGGTACGTTGATAGCCAAAGCAAGGAATATTCTGCAGCAAGCCCAACGGGATGCGGTTACCTGGAGTAATAGCGTACTGTCGCCGCTTATGCACCAGATCAAAGATCACAAAAAGCAAATCGAAAGCCGCTTGATCATGCTCAGGAAGATCAATGAATCCAAAGGTAATGTCAATGAAAGCATTGCGCAGTTGGAGGGCGAATTGGGACCACTACAAGTCCAGTATCAAGAGTTGCTAGAGATACTTAAAGCCGTGCATCTTGAAATTAAAACCGATTAGTGCCGATTTTTGCTCCGTTGTCGCAGGTTACGGCAACCCTTTTGTTGTTTGCCCCGCAGGACTTTAAGCGCTAGAACTCAGCAATTCGTTAAAGCGGCACCAGTCAAAAAATGGCCCGGGGTCGGTTTTTCGGCCTGGGGCAATATCGCTATGACCGGCAATACGCTGGCTCGACAGTTTCGGATAATTTGCCAGTAGTGCTCTACACACATCGTTAAGGCACTGATATTGCGCGTCAGTGTAAGCCACATTGATGGCTCCCTCGAGTTCAATGCCAATAGAAAAATCGTTACAACGTTCCCTGTCTTGATATTTTGACACGCCTGCATGCCAAGCCCTGCGATTGAACGGCACATATTGCCGAATGCTGCCATCCCGGCGAATCAGTAAATGCGCGGACACCTTAAGTTGGTGTATGTCTTGGAAGTAAGGATGGTCGTTTGGGTCGAGGCAGTTGCAAAACAATTGGTCGATATAGTCGCCCGCGAATTGCTCAGGCGGCAGGCTGATGCAATGGATAACCAATAGCGAAACATCTTCGGGGTCCGGTCTGTCGTCGCAGTTCGGCGAAGCGACCTGGCAGGCGCTAGTCAAGTAGTGATCGCGAATTATCATGATTTTCAAGCTTTGTCAGTGATGCGGTATTTTATAAGCTTTGCCAACCACCCCTATACTTTTACTTGCCTCACATTGGTCAGAGTTTGGCACGGCTGTCACCGCATGCGGTTTATAATTACTCTCCCTGTTCATCGTCCATCACACGCCCATGCAACCAAATTCCACAGAAATCTCGCTTTATCTGGCTGAAGATATCGGTAGCGGCGATATTACCGCCAGCATCGTTTCAGCCGAGACTCAAGCCAATGCCGCAGTGATAACTCGCGAACCCATAGTGCTGTGCGGTAGAGCTTGGTTCGATGAGGTGTTTCGACAATTAAGCCCCCAGGTAATGGTCGATTGGCAATGCAATGAGGGCGAACGTGTCGCAGCGAACACCGTACTTTGCAAGTTGCGCGGTCCCGCTCGGGCCTTGCTGACGGGCGAGCGCACGGCGTTGAATCTGCTGCAAACCTTATCCGCGACGGCGACCATCGCCCGCCGCTATGCGGATGCCGTGGCGGGTACCGGCTGCAAGGTGTTGGATACCCGTAAAACCCTACCCGGTTTACGTTTGGCGCAAAAATATGCAGTCAAATGCGGAGGTTGTTTCAATCATCGCATCGGTTTATTCGACGCCATGTTGATCAAGGAAAACCATATTATCGCGGCAGGCTCAATTGCCAATGCAGTCAAGCTGGCTAGAGACTATGGGAATGTGACGGTCGAAGTGGAGGTGGAAACTCTTGACGAGTTTGCCCAAGCATTTGCCGCGCAGCCGGATCGCATCATGCTGGATAATTTTTCACTCACCGATATGCGCACAGCGGTACAACAAAACCAGGGACTACTCGAACTGGAAGCATCGGGCAATATTACTTTGGACAATATCCGAACCGTGGCCGAAACCGGGGTGGACTTTATCTCGATAGGCGCGTTAACGAAGAATGTTGCTGCAGTCGATCTGTCGATGCGCATTGAGATGCGCATCGATTAAGCTCATGCTGGTACGCTCAGTTGACAGCGTTCAGCATCTCGTTTTCGTATAAGCGTAGTTTTTTCCAGTTGGCGAATTTGCTGTCGTCGAACGGCGCATCGTGGTCGATGGCATGCTCGTAGCAGCTCCGAAATAGGCGCGCAGTGCGAAAGGCATGCAATTCGTCGTCGGCGGTTACCGTGTCTACATTGCCCACTTGGAAGGTTTTATTCCGGGACTTTCCATCTTTCACCCAAAACACCGTGTAGCAAAGATAGCTTTTGTCTTTGCGGTGATCGAACTTGATGGTTCTGGACACACCGGTTACGCCGGTAGTCGTTTTGTTTTTGGGTGGTTTCAGGAAGCGAGTCTTGCTGCCTTTTAATACCACCAGCATCTGATCGCGCCAAGTAATCGCGGCTTTCAGCGACTTGGTTTTGCTGCCCCAGAGCTTGTGAGAAAAATAACGGCTGCTCTCCTTGCCACGCCGAACAATACGAACTTGAAAACCGAAAGTATCGGGTTCTGTAATGTGTTTTACTTTTGCCATTTGACGTACCCTAAAAAATTCACCAAAGGTCTGCATAGTGAATTTAAGCATCGCGAAGCACGCAGACCGCCTGTTAATTGTGTAAGCTATGGATTACAAATTAGCGCGAAATCAGCCGTCTTGCAAGCGGAATTTAAGGGGATTATTGGGCAAATACCAACTAAATTCGTGTAGAATAAGCGCCAGCCTTCTCGCAGAGGCGCAAACATGCTCTTAACCTTTTGTTTTATAAAAAATTTTGGAGAAAATTGATGAGCGTTTTAGTAGGTAAGCAAGCCCCTGACTTTACAGTTCCTGCGGTATTAGGCGATGGCCAAATTGTTGATTCATTCAGTTTCTCAGCGGCCACTAGCGGCAAATACGCAGTACTTTTCTTTTATCCATTGGATTTTACATTCGTTTGCCCGAGCGAATTGATTGCCTTGGATCATCGGATCGACGAATTTAAAAACCGCGGCGTTGAAGTGATTGGTGTTTCTATTGACTCACACTTTACCCACAACGCTTGGCGTAACACGCCTGTCAACCAAGGCGGTATCGGCCCTGTCCGTTATACTCTGGCTGCCGACCTGAAACACACTATTGCCCAAGATTACGACGTAGAGTCCGCTGGTGGCGTAGCTTTCCGCGGTAGTTTCTTGATCGACAAAGCCGGTGTCGTCCGCCATCAAGTTGTCAACGACTTGCCACTGGGTCGTAACTTTGACGAAATGCTGCGCATGGTTGACGCGCTGCAATTCCACGAAGAGCATGGCGAAGTTTGCCCAGCCGGTTGGAACAAAGGTGATGCGGGTATGAATGCCAACCCAGCGGGCGTGGCTGAATATCTGAGCAAAAATGCTGACAAACTGTAAGCATTAGCTTTACTCTGAGACAAGGCGCATTGTCTAGACAATGCGCCTTTTTTATTGCCTGAATTTTCTCTGTTTCTCGCCCCATGACTGCGAATTCAGTGTGGCGCTAATTCCATTAATCGCCACTCGGCATTTTTTATATCCGTTACCGCTACGGTTTAAATAGCCCACTAAACGGGTTTTTTGAACCAAATCATTGGTCTTAACCCTCCCCCTTGGCTATTGTGACTGAGTGAGTGCGCGCTGGTGTAAATGGCATGTTTCTCGCTGACGACAAACAAGTTTGGAAAGTTCTTTCCGGATTTAAGTCCCACGCTTTGTTCTACAACTGATCAAACAATGATTGACGAACGTTTGCGCTCCACTTGGCTAAGCGCAACAAGAACGGATTTACAAAAATGCAGAGCACAAGGCACAGTAATATTGATACGATATTATGTAGGCGGTAGTTAACCCCCATTTACTTAAGGGAGATCGTTCTTTTGAACATTGTGCAACTTTCCGGCCTTCACCGTAAAAATGGCATCCACATAAAAATAATAATTCATGCGCATCAATTTCATAGTTTCGATACTCGTAGCAAGCTTTTTAATCGGTTGCTCCGCCCCAACCGACAAGCACCCGGCAAATCAAAAAGCCTCCAACACGTCTGCTGAAGAACTTAAGACAACAGACAATGACCAACATGTTGGGTTGATTTCAATTCCTGCCGAATCAAGGCCTTATATCAGCGTGGCCACGGTCACGCCGCAAAATTTCTCGGCGATGGTGCAAGCGCCGTCGCATGTCGAATTTAGAACCAAAGCCTTATCCGCGGTGAGCGCGGTGGTGGCCGGACGGCTGAAAAAAATCAATGTACAGGTCGGTGACCGCGTCAAAGCAGGCACACCGATTGCCGTTCTGGAAAGCGCTGACGCCGCCAAGATGCGAGCCGAGGTTGCAGAATCGAAAGCCGAGCTGCAACGTGCCGAAGACCGTATGCGTCGCCAGGACATCATGCAAAAAAGCGGTGTGGGCCTAGCAGTGGAGCGCGCGGAAACCGATGTGCAATTGCGCGAAGCGCGTGCCGACTATCAGCGCAGCCAACAAGCCTTGCAGATGATAGGGGATGGCACCGATCAGGCCGTGATACTTCGTGTCTCAGAAGATGGTGTGGTTTTGCAAATTAAGTCCTCAGTGGGTTCGGCGTTGGCAGCCGGCGAAACCATCATCGAAATCGGCGAGCCGCAGTCCTTGTGGATCGTTGCCGATGTATTCGATAACGATTTGCCGCTGATCCAAAAAGGTGCCAAAGCGACATTACAGATCAGCGCCTTGTCCGAACCGGTAACCGGCCGGGTAGTGGCGGTCAGCGCGGCGATGCAATCCGATTTGCGCCGGGGCGCGGTGTATATCGAATTCGACAACCCCAATCTAGTGTTAAAACCGGGTATGTTTGCCAAAGGCCTGATTGAGGCCGCCGGCCCGCATCGTATCGTTCTGCCTACCACGGCGGTAGTGATTCGAGACAAAACCCACACCATGGTTTATGTACAAACTGGCGATGGCCGTTACGAACCGCGCCAGGTACTCATCGGACAGGCACGCGACGGCCAGGTGCCGGTGCTGGATGGGCTTAAAGATGGCGAAAAAGTGGTGGTTTCCGGCGCGTTGCTGCTCGATTCCTCCGCATCCATGCTGCTGTAATCGGGGGGACTAATGCTGCGCCCCTTGATTGAACATTGCGTTCACCGCCGTCTGGTCGTGATTACCGTGGCGGTGATCATCGCTATTTTCGGTATCCATGCATTTATGGAAACACCTATAGAAGCCTACCCGGATGTGACCAATACCCAGGTGACCGTCATTACCTTGATGCCCGGCTATGCCCCGGAAGAAGTCGAGCGACAAGTCACTGTGCCCTTGGAAAGGGTATTGAACGGCACGCCGAATATGCTGCAGATGCGCAGCCAAAGCCTGTTCGGCTTGTCTTTGGTGACCATCACTTTTGAAGACCACATCGACAGTTTTCATTCCCGTACCGAAATATCTCAGCGCATCTCCGGCGCGGAATTACCCAGCAGCGTCACGCCGGTATTGGCGCCGGACTACACGCCTTTGGGCGAAATCTATAAATTTACCCTGACCAGCGACCGGCATTCGCTCTACGAACTGCGTTCGGAAATGGAATGGAACGTGTCGCGAAAATTGCGCCAAGTGCCAGGGGTTGCGGATGTACTGACCTTCGGCGGTTACTACAAGGAATTTCATATCCAAATCGATCCGACTCGCGTCGAGTCGGTAGGCTTGACGCTGGAAGACATCGGCCTGGCCGTGGAAAAGTCCAACAAAAATGTCGGCGCCGGATTTTTGAGTTATGGAGATCAGGAAATGGTGGTGCGCGGCGTAGGCAACCTGGTGACCGCGGACGATATCAAAAAAATTGTATTGAAAAATCACGAAGGTACGCCCGTCACCGTCGGCGATGTCGGCCGCCTGGTGCAATCCTACACGCCACGGCGTGGCACGGTGGGTTTGGACGAACACAAAGACGTGGTGGAAGGTATCGTACTGCTGCGGCGCGGCCAGAACCCGTCGCGAGTGTTGGATGCCTTGCACGAGAAAGTCGCGGAATTAAATGGCGGCATTTTGCCGGTTGGGATGAAAATCGTGCCGTTTCTGGATAGGTCTGAGCTGGTTAGTAGCACGTTGCATACCGTGTTCGACAACTTGTTGCACGGCTTTGCGCTGGTGGTAGGCGTGGTCTGGTTATTTCTGCGCAGTATTCGCGGCTCGTTAATTGTCGCGACAGTGATCCCTTTGTCGTTATTGGTGGGGTTCTTAGGCTTGTACCAGCTCGGCATGCCGGCCAATTTGATTTCGATGGGTGCTATCGATTTCGGCATCATTCTCGATGGCGCTGTGGTGCTAATGGAAAATGTCATGCACCAGGCCCAGCATCGCAAACCGCAGTCGCGGCGGGAAATGCTGCACCTGATTGCCGATGCCGCAGTGGATGTGGCCAAGCCGGCTTTTTTTGCGATGTTGATTATCATCGCCGCGTTGATTCCGGTGTTTACGCTGGAGCGCGTAGAGGGCCGGATATTTCGGCCTTTGGCGATGACCTATAGCTTTGCCCTGTCCGGCGGCTTGATCTTTGCGCTGCTGTTGGTGCCGGCCTTATGCGCCACCTTCATTCAACCCAAACATGCCTTGGTCGCAGAACCCAAGTTTTTGGAACGCTTGCGGGATGGATATTCCCGTTTATTGGCGCAGGTACTGGGTAAGCGACTGATGGCTTTAATCTTTGCCGGCGTCTTGCTGTTTGCCGGCGGCTTGGCCAGTGCCGGACTGGGCACCGAATTTCTGCCGGAGTTGGACGAAGGCGACATCCATGTATTTGTGGAAATGCCGCCGAGTATTTCGCTGGATAAGGGTCAGGAAATTCTATTGGATATGCGTCAGCGCTTGATGAAGTTTCCAGAGGTGCTGGGTATTTTGAGCCAGCAAGGCCGTTCCGAGGACGGTACCGACAACGAAGGCGTCAACATGAGCGAAACCTTCGTGCATCTCAAGCACCATGAGCAATGGCGGCCAGGCTGGCATAAGGAAAAACTGGTCGATGCGATGAGGACCTCGCTGGAAGAAATACCGGGCGTGCGTTTTAATTTCTCGCAACCGATCAAGGACAACGTCGAGGAAGCGGTCAGCGGGGTGCGCGGTAAAGTGGTGTTAAAAATCTACGGCCCCGATCTGGAAAAAATGCGCACCACGCTGGAAGATATCAAACTTCTGCTCGCCAAGGTCGATGGCGTCATCGATTTGGATCTTTACCGCGAATCGCGGGTGCCGCAATTACAGATCAAGCTGGATCGCGCCGCCCTGGCCCGTAATAGTTTTGATGTGGACAGGGTGCAAGACACTATTGAAATCGGCATGGCAGGCCGGATAGTCTCCGAATTGTGGCAAGGGGAGCGGCCGGTGCCGATACGCTTGATCTTGCCGGAGAACGAGCGCGGCGACATCGAAAAAATCGGCAACATGAATGTCGTCAATCCTTCCGGCGCTTACATTCCCTTACGGGATTTGACCACCATCGATATTGCCCAAGGCCGCACTTCCATCGAACGCGAAGCCAATAGCCGTTACATGGCCTTGAAATTTAACGTGGAAGGCCGTGATTTGGGCTCGGTGGTGCACGAAACCATGGAGCTGGTCGCTGCCAACATCAAAGTACCGGAAGACCATTTCCTGAACTGGGGCGGCGAGTTCGAAAATCAGCAGCGGGCGATGGCCCGCTTGGGCGTGGTAGTGCCGATTGCGGTATTGATCGTATTGGGATTGTTGTACAGCGCTTTGCAATCGGGTCGTAGCGCGGCCGCAATTTTGATTGCCACGCCGTTTGCAATGACCGGTGGCGTGTTTGCGTTGCTGCTGACCCATATTCCGTTGTCGGTGAGTGCGGCCATTGGCTTTATTGCCTTATTGGGCCAAGTCTGTCTGATGGGCTTGCTGGTGCTAAGCGCGACCGAGGAAATGTGCCGCGGCGGCATGGAGTTATTGGCGGCAGTCAAAGAAGGCGCAACGCAACGTTTGCGCCCGGTATTGATGGCCTCGCTGTTGGCATTGCTGGGTTTGTTGCCGATGGCCTTGTCCACCAGCATCGGCAGCGAAACCCAACGGCCGTTTGCGGTGGTGATCGTCGGCGGGATGTTGACCACCTTTTTGGTGGCGATGTTTATTTTGCCAGTGATTTATTCCTTCGTGACCAGCAAACAAATCCTCACGCCCGAAGAAGCCGACGAACTATTGGATAGCCAAGTATGAATCCCAAAGCCAGCCTGATTTTGCTGATTTCTTTATTAGCCAGCCCCATTTGTGTTGCCGAGCCTGAACCAGCAAGCCAAGCCTTGCCGGAAACGGTGACGATTCGGGATTTGCTGCACATCGTTCGGGAGAAAAGCCCCAGATACGCGTTGGCCCGTAGCCAAATCGAAGCAGCCGAAGCGGAGGTGGTCGCGGCCGATGTATTGCCCAATCCCAAAATCAGTTACGGCCGCTTCGATCAGGCTGGCGGGCGCCGCAATACCCAGTTCGACGGTCCGTCACAGCAAAACATCACCGTTGAAGTACCGATGCTGCTGGCTGGACAGCGCGGCGCGCGCAAGGATAGCGCCGAACGGCAGGTCGATGTTGCGGCGGCTCGCGTCGAGGTGGATTACAACCAATTGATTCGCGAATCCTGGCGGCTGTTTGCGCAATTACTAGCCAACCAGCAGCGGGTATCGGTGTTGGATGAAGCCCGGCTGGAATTGGAGCGCTTGCAAACCATCATCTCCGGCAAACAAAACGCCGGTACCGCCAGCCAATACGATGTGCTGCGCATCACTCAAGAAGTGCAGAGCCTGAATACCCGTCTGGAAAATGCCCAAACCAATCTGACCAGCACCACTGGCGAACTGGCGAGTTTGCTGGGCTTCCCCAATTGGAAGCCACAAGCCAGCGGTACGCTGGAGCCGATTGGCGTGTCGGCGGACATGGATAAATTATGGCAACAAGCCGAGCACAATAATCCCGACCTGGAAACGGCGCGCCGGGAAATGATCGCGGCAGACTCTGGTTTGGAAAAAGCTGAGCGGGAACGCTGGCCGGTGCCGTCGCTGATGTTCGGCACCGCTTTCACCGATAAACCGTATGGCAACACCACTTTTGCCGGCGTATCGGTCGATCTGCCGATTTTTGATCGCGGCCAAGGCGGTATGGCCCGTGCCGCTGCCGAAGTGCATGCCAGTCAATTAAAGCGCGAATTGCTGATGGCGGCCACTCGTCAAGAACTGGAACGTGCGGTCGATGTGCTGGCAAGACGGCGGGCGACGCTGGCAAAGGCCGAAAAAGAAGTGGTGGCGCCGTTACCCACTTTAAAGCAAATGGCCGAAGATGCCTATCGTTTGGGGCAAACCGGTCTGATTGAGTTATTGGATTCATCGCGCACCCGCACCGAAATCAAGTTGAATCATCTGGAGTTGATTCAAAATGAAATCGAAGCGGAATTGGATGTCATGAATGCCTCGGGCTTGTTGGCGGTTTATTTCGAAAACCCGGCATGACGCGGCCGGTTTTGCACGCTTATCGGGTTCTATCTAGCTTGCGATAGCCGATGGCTTCGCTGAGGTGGGAGATTTCGATATTCTTTGAATTCGCCAGATCGGCAATCGTGCGCGCCAGTTTCAAAATACGGTGGTAAGCCCGGTGCGACAGGCCGAATTTTTCCAGCGCTTGTTCCAACAACTGATGACCGGCTTCGGACAAGGTGCAGATACCCTTCACCTCGGCGGCGTTTAACGCAGCATTGGCTTTGCCTTGGCGGCGGTAAGCAAAGTCGCGGGCTGCGACGACGCGCTGCCGAATCGTTTCGCTGGTTTCTTCACCCGCCGCCGAGCCTTTCCTCAGTACCTCCAGCGCAACGCGCGGCACTTCCATATGCATGTCTATCCTGTCCAGCAAAGGCCCGGAGACCCTAGCGCGATAGCGGGCCACTTGTTCGGAGGTGCAGCGGCAACGGCCGGAAGCATCGCCTAAATAGCCGCAGGGACACGGATTCATCGCCGCGATCAACTGAAAACTGGCCGGAAAATCGGCTTGGCGGTTGGCACGCGAAATCGTGATATGGCCGGTTTCCAAGGGTTCGCGCAGCACTTCCAGGACCTTTCTATCGAACTCCGGCAGTTCGTCCAAAAATAGCGCACCGTTGTGCGACAAGGATATTTCGCCAGGTTTTGGGTTGCTACCACCGCCAACCAAGGCCGCAGCTGAGGCGGTATGGTGCGGCGCTCTATAGGGCGGCTGCCGCCAACGGCTGACGTCCAGGCCGTGGTCGCTGATCGAGGCCAGCGCGGCGGTTTCCTGGGCTTGCTGCTCGCTGAGCTCCGGTAGAATGGTCGGCAAACGTGCCGCCAACATCGATTTGCCGGTGCCGGGCGGGCCCAGCATCAGTAAATTATGCTTCCCGGCTGCGGCGATTTCCATGGCCCGTTTGACGTGAAATTGGCCGTGCACGTCGGCAAAATCGACCGTGTGAACCGCTTGCTCGAAGCTGAGATGAACGTCAGGTGGCGCGATGGCTTGCCGGCCGGCCAAGTGGGCACAGACTTCCAGCAGTGTCCTGGCCGGCAGCAGTTGCGCATCTTTGATCAACGACGCCTCCGCCGCGCAACCAGCAGGCAGAATCAGTTGCCTAAAAGCATTGCGGCAATGAATCGCTACCGGCAACGCGCCGGGAATCGGCCGCAACTCACCACCTAGCGATAACTCGCCGATGCATTCGTACTCGTGCAAGGCATCCTTGGGGATTTGCCCGGAGGCGGCCAGGATGCCCAAGGCAATCGCCAAATCAAAGCGGCCGCCTTCCTTTGGCAAATCGGCGGGCGCCAAGTTGATAGTGATGCGCTGAAATGGAAATTCGAAGTGCGAATTAATGATCGCCCCGCGCACCCTGTCCTTGCTTTCTTTTACCGCCGTTTCGGGCAAGCCGACTATGTTTAGAGCCGGCAAGCCGCTACTGACATGCACTTCCACCGTCACTTGCGGGGCGTCTATGCCGGAGCGGCCCCGGCTGTAAACGACGGCCAGCGACATGGTTTTTTAGGCTTGCGGAATCCGTTGTTCCAGTTCGGCGACGCGCTTTTCCAGTTCTTCCAAACGGGCGCGAGTTTTCGCCAATACGGCTTTTTGCACTTCAAATTCTTCGCGGCTGACCAGATCCAGTTTGGACAGGCCGCTTTGCAGCAAGGCGTGGACATTCTTTTCCACATCGTCTTTCAGATTGGTCAAACCGGGAGGGATTGCGCCGGCGATACGCTCGGCAAGATTGTCTATGGCTTTGGGATCAAACATGGTGGCTACTCTTGGTCTATGAATGAATTGGGAACGGGTAAATGGTCACGACATATTTTATCAGTATCCTCGCGATCCAAGGGTTGTTCGGTTAAGCCGCATTGATAGTGATGCTGTTCCACCGAAAAATAATGGCAGGAACGACACAAACCGAAACTCTTCGAGTCATTGACTTTTTGCAGCACGCCCAACGTGGTTTGCAGCGCCTGGCCTATGGTATCGAACTCCTGGCGGCTGACTTTGGATTCGGCCTGCTTAAAAACATCCAGCGGCTTTAACTCTTCGATCAACTGCCTGCCTGCCTCGGTCAGGCTCAGATGGACCACCCGACCGTCCAAAATGGACGTGGTCTTATCCAGATAGTGCTTACGCTCCAGAATCTGGATAGTCTGGGACACCGTGCCCTTGGTCAAACCCAGATACTCAGCCACCGCAGCATGGGTATTGCTGTATTTATTGCACTTGGCCAGATACTCCAGCACCTGACCATGTACCGGTTGCAAACCGATTGCTGCGTATTTTTTGCGTTCTTCCGAACGTAGCAAGGCGCTGATCCGCTCGATCAGCTTGAATGTGTCTAGTTCATGCATTGGACCGATTCTACCACAGGCCGGCCAATTCCAAGCGTGGCGGCTGCCGGACCGAATTGCCTCAAATTAAAAGTAACCCAAGGGGTCATTAAAAACGGGTCGTTGCCTCACATTGTGTGTAACCGAAATCAAGCGGGTTACCACCATGGGAAAACACGAACGACGAGCCTATTTACAGGCTATCCAAAAACGTTATCGACAAAGTGATAGGACCACGAAACAAACGATCCTGAACGAGTTTTGCGAAGTCTGCGGCTACGCCCGTAAGTACGCGATTCGTTTGCTGAATCGAAAAGCCAAGCCAACCGCTTCGCCTAGCAAACGGCCCGGCCCCAAGCGGAAATATCAAGCCGAGGTGTTGCTGGAGCCATTGAAGCGCATCTGGTTTGCTAGCGATCAACTGTGCGGCAAGCGCCTGAAAGCCGCGATACCGATCTGGCTGCCTCATTACGAAGATCAATACGGCCCCTTGGCGGATGGCGTGCGCGCCGACTTGCTCAAGGTGTCGGCGGCGACCTTGGATCGCTTGCTCAAACCCTTGCGCGTCCAGCACCCCAAAGGCTTGTCCGGCACCAAACCCGGGTCTCTGTTGAAAACCCAGATTCCCATCCGCACTCATCACTGGGACGAGACCCAGCCCGGTTTTGTCGAAGCCGATACTGTCGCTCACTGTGGCAATTCGCTGGCCGGCGATTTCGTCTGGAGCCTGACGATGACGGACATTGTCACCGGCTGGACCGAATGCCGGGCCACCTGGAATAAAGGCTCGCAAGGTATCCTGGAACAGATTCAGGCCATCGAGAACCTGTTGCCATTCCCTTTGAAAGGCTTCGATTGCGACAATGGTTCTGAATTTCTCAATCATCACCTGGTTCGCTATTTCACCGACCACCCGCAAAAGCCGGCGTTTACCCGCTCCAGGCCTTACAAGAAAAACGACAATGCCCACGTCGAGCAGAAAAACTGGACTCACGCCAGGCAATTATTCGGCTACGACCGGCTGGATAATGCCGCGCTGGTGCCGTTGATGAACGCGGTCTACAGCACGCTTTGGTGCCCTTTGCAGAATCATTTCTGTCCCAGTCTGAAACTGCGGAAAAAACACCGAGACGGCGCCAAAGTCGTGAAAAAATACCATGCCCCGCAAACCCCTTACCAACGGGTGATCAATCATCCTGACATTCCGGAAACCACCAAACAGACTCTCCAGGAACATCATGCCAAACTCAATCCATTTGCTCTTAAGGCCGCCATTGAGCAACAATTGAAACTCATTTTTTCACAAGTCCAGGTTACCTCTAATGTGAGGCAACGACTCTGATACTTCGGTTACCTTTTTCTATGAGGCAATACGTTCAACAGCCTTCAACCCTTGCGCGAGCGCGGATGCGCTTGATCATAAACAGCCGCTAAATGTTGAAAATCCAGGTGCGTGTATATCTGAGTAGTCGATATATTGCTATGCCCTAACAACTCTTGCACAGCCCTAATATCTTTACTGGCTTCAAGCAAATGGCTTGCGAACGAATGCCTCAACATATGAGGATGAAGGTGCTCGGCTATTCCGTTTTTTTTGCCCCAACGATCCAATCTAAGTTGCACGCTTCTTTGAGATAATCGAAGCCCCTTCAGGGAAACAAACACTGCCTGCCACTCCCCATCAGGCCGACTTGCCAGCCAAACCTTAAGCGCATCAAGTGCTTTACTACCAACCGGCAATTGCCTTTGCTTGCCGCCTTTACCAAACCGCACCCTCAAAAAGCCTTCGCTAAGATTGATGTCAGACAAATCAAGCATTACCAACTCGCTCAGTCGCAACCCAGATGAGTAAAACAATTCAAACATCGCCAAGTCGCGGATTTCCAAAATCGAATCCGGCGTCGCATTTAACATCCCCACAACCTGATCGACATCCAAAACATGTGGCAGCCTTTTTGAAACTTTGGGCGCTTGCACATGCTGGGCTGGGTTATACTCCACTTGCTTGGCTTTGAGTAAAAATCGATAAAAACTGCGTAAAGCAGCGAGTTCGCGCTGAATCGTCTTGCTACCGATACCGTTTTTATGACGCCCGGCAATATAATTCCGCACATCACGATCCTTAACTTGCTGCCAATACATGAGCCCTTGCCCAGAGCAAAAACTTTGAAAACGTTTTAAATCCCTTTGGTAGTTTGTTGACGTATGATCTGCAACGCGCTTTTCCGAAAACAAATAGCGAAAATACCGTAGCAATGCCTCATCTGCTTCGGTATGCATGACAATCAATCCGTTTGGTGTAGCAATGATATAAGACGAGTCCCGATAATCTCACTCATTTGAGTAAGAAATATGCTGCCCATACTATAGTGAAAGCGCGACTCATCGCGACTGCCGATCGCCAACAACCCATCAAGCCGCGTAAACACCATAGGAATGATCGCACACGAGCGAACTTCCGCAGCCACGTCGCCAAACAAAAACCTCGCTTGCGCTAAGGTCGGCCGACCGCATTTCGGCTGGTTTGTGGTTAATTCATTGGAAAAATGCTTCAAATTAGCATCATCAGCACCAACGAATAAATTACTGATAGGCGAGAGCGGTTGTTCTTTAATGATTTTAATGGCTACGAAATCAGTGAAAAAACATTCAGCCAACACCTCACTTAAATTTGCTACCGCGTCCTCCAGGGTATTTGCTTCCAACATGGCCAGAGTCAACTCATGCATGCGATTGAACGAAGCGTCATTTTCCCGGGCAATATCGATCAACGCGGTCAATTGATTTTCTTGCTCCTGATGCTTCGCCCGAAAAATTTCAAGTTGCTTGGATATTAGCGATATTGCATTACCACTGGGATGTGGGATATGCATCTTCTCCAGCAAATCCAAATGATTTTGGAAAAACTCGGGATGTTCTTGCAGATAGGCCTTAACGAGGGCTTCGGTCAATAAGACTTTTGGTTCACTGCTCATAACTTTATTTGTCCTTCGAATACCGTAGTCGCTGCTCCCGTCATCATGACAGGATGACCACTACCAAGCCAGCTAACGATTAATTCCCCACCAGGCAGTTGAACCTGAACATTCTGCTCCAACAAACCTTGCTCAATACCGGCCACAACAGCAGCGCAAGCCCCACTGCCACAAGCCAGCGTTTCGGCTGCGCCACGCTCGTAAACTCGCAACTTGATTTGTCGACGATTAACAATTTGCATGAAACCAATATTAGCTCGTTCCGGAAACAGCTCATGACACTCCAACCTAGCGCCGATAGATGAAACGGGCGCACTCATTACGTCATCGACCTGGATAACCGCATGAGGATTCCCCATAGAAATAGCTGCGAATGCAACTTCTGTGTCCGCCAAAGTCACTTTATATAACGTGGATTGTTCGGAAACCTTTAGCGGTATTTGCTCAGGCTCAAGCGCAGGAACTCCCATGTCAACGGTGATCAAACCGCCTGCATCGAATCGAAGCGTCAGTTGTCTCGCGTCTGTATCAACAATAATTTCGTCTTTATTACTTAATCCTTTGTCGCGCACAAAGCGTGCGAAGCAACGCGCACCGTTTCCACATTGCGCAACCTCGCTACCGTCAGCATTGAAAATCCGGTATTTAAACTCGGCGTTATCGCTAACCGGCTTTTCCACCAATAACAATTGATCGCAGCCCACGCCAAAATGGCGATCCGCCAAAAATCGAATCTGTTCGGTCGTCAATTGGATTGGCTGGTTTATAGCGTCGATCACGACAAAATCATTGCCCAAGCCCTGCATTTTGGTGAAATTAATCATCATCGCTACTCAGGTAAAAGCTGCTCGCCAACCCATAGCTGCTCCAGAGTTTCTCGGGATCGAATAAGATGCGTTTTATCGCCATCCACCATTACCTCCGCCGCTCGTGGCCTCGAGTTATAGTTTGAACTCATCGTAAACCCGTAGGCTCCCGCTGAACGAACCGCCAATAAGTCGCCTTGTTTCAATTTTAACGACCGCGCCTTGCCCAGAAAGTCACCGGTCTCGCAAACCGGCCCCACGATGTCCCAATCCAACTCGACCTGATCGCTTTCGGCATTCGCCGGAATGATTGCCTGCCACGCCCCGTATAAAGCCGGCCTAACCAGATCATTCATCGCCGCATCGACAATGGCAAAGTTTTTATTGTCTGTTGGCTTAAGGTACTCCACTCTGGTTAACAATATTCCCGCATTGCCGACGATGGCGCGCCCCGGCTCCAATAGAATTTCAAAGCTCCGTCCCGCCAAACGCTGCAGCAGAGCTGAAATATATTCAGAAGGTTGCGGTGGGTGCTCATCGCGATAACAAATACCCAGCCCGCCTCCTAAATCGAGATGGTGCAATTCAATACCTTCCTCTTGCAGCTCATCGACTAACGCCAACACCCTATCCAATGCATCCAAAAACGGCACTGTTTCAGTTAATTGAGAGCCAATATGGCAATCGATACCGACTATTTGGATATTCGGCATCTGCGCGGCGCGCCGATATTCATGAATGGCTTGCTTGATATCGATCCCGAATTTATTTTCTTTCAAGCCGGTGGAAATATAGGGATGCGTCTTAGCATCAACATCCGGATTGACCCGGAAAGACACTGGAGCAATAACACCCAGCTCACCGGCTAAACGGTTGATCCGATCAAGTTCGCCACTGACTTCAACATTAAAACAGCGTATACCTATTTTCAGCGCCGCTAAGATTTCGTCCTCGCGTTTACCGACACCGGAAAACACAATTTTGTCAGGACTGCCGCCCGCAGCTAGCACGCGCTGCATTTCGCCAAGCGACACGATGTCGAACCCAGACCCAAGTCGCGCCAGCACGTTGAGAATCGCAATATTTGAATTGGCTTTTACGGCATAACAAATAAGGTGCGGGTGCCCGGCAAAGCCTTGATCGAAGGCTTGCCAATGCCTCTCCAAGGTCGCGCGCGAATAGACATAGCAGGGAGTACCGTAGTTTTCGGCAATTTTGTCAACAGGAATGCTTTCGGCAAACAACTCATGTTGCCGATAATTAAAAAAATCCATGGCTTATTTATCTTGTTTGGGTACGTAAATTGGCGGCGGGCTATCCGGCATATATAAGGGCCCGGTTTGACCGCAGGCTTGCAACAACAGCGCCCAAAGAACTAGAGTTAAAATTTTGTTTGTCGTCATGTTCGTAACGATTATCGGGTGAATGCGGAATATAGCATAGCCGACAGCTTAAAAGAACGAACGCAAGACAGCCAACCAATCTCGGCAAGCCACAAAAAAAGGGGCATGAAGCCCCTTTTTGTCGCTAGGCCAGACGAAGACTCACTTTATCGTCATCGACTCTTTCACCACTTTAGGCGTAATAAACACCAACAACTCTTTTTTGGTATCGTTTTTTACACTTTTCTTGAACATCCAGCCAATCACCGGCAAATCCGACACCCAAGGCACAGTATTGTAAGATTCCTGAACAGTCGACTCATAGATGCCGCCCAACACTACCGTCTCGCCATCTTCAACTTGAACTTTGGTTTTCAACTGCCGGGTATCGATAGGTACCGTTGCGTTACCGCCTGTAGCCAAAGGTGTTCCCGGCGAATCTTTTTTGATGTCGAGCAGCATGATAACACTGCCGCTTGGCGTAATCTGCGGCGTGACATTCAGCTCCAACACCGCATCGACCAGCTCCGTCACCGGACCAGTCGCCTGGCTTTGGGTTTGATACGGAATCTGCACACCTTGTTTGATTGAAGCTTGCACCATGTCGCTAGTCATTACCCGCGGATTGGACACCAACTCGCCTTTACCATCGTCTTGCAATGCACTGATCTCAAGGTTCAAAAGATAATCCGCTCCGCGTGCCAAGGTCAAGGCCAAAGCACCTCCGCTGGAAGCTGCCAATGCAGATCCCAAATCCGACAGAATTTGCGAATTTTCGCTGGTTTCCGCACCACTGGCCGTCATTCCGTATTGCGTTCCGCTATTTACGTCGGCTTTATGAGCCACCCCAAATTTGGTACCCAAGTTCTGCGCAAACGAAGTATCCGCTATGACGATTCGCGATTCGATCAACACTTGGCGCACAGGCACGTCCAATAGTTTGATCATTCTGCGTACATCTTCCATAGCCTTTGCCGTATCCTTGACAATCAGCGTATTGGTTCTTGCATCGACAATCGCCGTACCGCGTGGCGATAGCAATCGCATACTTGCTGGACCGCCACCTTGGCTATTCTGGCCGGAACCGGCCTGTTGCGACGCGACGGAACTCCCGCTACCACCGCCGCAACCACCACCTCCGCCACTGCTTGCACCTGCACCGGACTGACCACCTTGCGAGCTATTCCCCACCCCCATTAATACACCGCAAATCTCCCCTGCTTTTGCGTAATTGATCTGAATATTTTCGGTTTTTAACGGTTCCAACTCTTCGAATATTTTTTTCGAATCCAGCTCCTCCTGCTCGATTTTCATGATCTCAGCAACCGGCGCCACCATCACCACATTGCCGTTCTGTCTTTTTGCCAAGCCTTTGGATTTTAAAATCAACTCCAAAGCCTGATCCCAAGGTACATCGTTTAATCTAAGCGTGACATTGCCCGCCACCGAATCAGCAGCAATGATATTCAGCTCGGTAAAGTCGGCCAGAATTTGCAACACCGAACGCACTTCGATATCTTGAAAATTCAATGACAACTTATTGCCGATATACGGGAATTTTTCTTTTTGCTGCGCTTCTTTTTCCGCCGGTGTCAACGGCCGAAACTCAACCGTCAATAAATTATCGGACTGATAGGACGAGTAATCGTAATTACCATTGTTGGGTGTTATGACAATGTTGACGCTATCGCCTCTGGGAGAGGCTTCGATTTTTTGTACAGGTGTCGCAAAATCGGATACGTCAAAACTTTTAACTAAAGACTCCGGCAACTTGGTGTTTAGGAAACTTAAAACCACTTTACCGGCATTTTGTTTAGCGTCGACTACAGTATTTGCCGCTGATAAACCCAGCAACAAACGCCCCTCACCGTTTGGCCCGCGTCGAAAATCAATACTTTTTATGTTTTGTTCCGGCAAAAATTTACTAATCACCGAATCCTTCGCGACAGGCGCTTGCTGTACGGCTCGGTTTACCGCAGCAACGGTCCCGCTGGACTTCAACACCACATAAAATTTATTGCCCTCGATTTTGGTTTCGTAAGGCACTTTTTCTACCAAATTGATAATAACCCGAGTCCGCCCCGAAGCCTCAACCACATATACCGTGCCTGCAGCACCTTGATTGATCGGAAAGCTTTTTTTTGCCAGATTACTTTTTACGCCGGCAAAGTCCAATGCGATTCTGGAAGGGTTATCGGTCTGGAAGATTTTCGGCTCCACTATCGGACCATCCATTTCCAGTTGCACTTGCACTTGGTTTCCGGCCAAGGTGGAAAACTCTAAGTTGTTTATCGCTCCATCATCGGCGTGCACCAGCGCAACATGCACAAAACAACTCAGCAACACTGAACACCAGAAACCGAAGCCGGCCACTTTCCATCCGTTTTTATTTTGTTTAATACTCATTTCTATAACCCTTTTTCATCGGCCAATGCTAGTGAAGACTGTTGTTCGCGCCAAGTGCCCGGTTTATCAGGTACGATTTCCATTAGCTCTATTTTGTCGTCAAGAATACGCAGTATCTTGCCGTAATTTTGCCCCATGTGATGCCCAACCTGTACGCGGTGGATAGTCCCATCTCTAGCTCTTACCAAACCCCAATAGCCTTTGTCGTTACGTAGCGTTCCAACCATGCGCAGACTGTCCAGAGGGTAGGCTTCCAACTCTTCCTTCCGGCGTTCTATATCAGGTCTAATACCGTTGATACCGGAGACGTCGACATTGCTATCGTCATCTTTTCTTTCAATTGACCTAAACGGATCCCTCAATCCATCGGGCTTGAATATAAACGATTCAACCACTTTAATTTCAGGCAAGGGTTCGATAGCGGCCTTGGGACGAGCTTTTACCTCTTCAATATATTTGGTCAAATCGCTGACATCGTCGCCACCGCATCCGACCATCCCAACCAAAAGCAAACTTAACATCGGCAGGGTCGGAAAAACTTTCACACCGACGCACCTCATTGCCCTCTCCTTTTCTTAGCAGCCGGTCCGCCAGCGGCTTGCGCTGTTTCGCCCTCGTTATAGGTTTTTATCGTTGCCGTCATGCTCATACCATCTTTGCCTTCTTTACCCATCGGCGTCATGACCACATCGTGCACCGTCACAATCCGGGGTAGGGAAGCTAAACCGCTGACAAATAATCCCAGCTCTTCATACTTCCCGACGACATGGATACCAATTGGTAATTCAGAATAAAACTCTCTGTTAATTTCGGTACTGGGTTGGAACAATTTAAACTCTAGGCCACTTGCCAATCCGGTTTGAGAAATATCAACCAACAAGCTGGCAACTTCAGCTTTGGTAGGCATCTGCTTCAGCATCTCACCTAGCGACGCTTCGATTTGATCCAGCTGATCGCGGTAATCCTGGAGATTGACAGCCTTTTTTTGCTTAACTTCAAACGCACTTTTCAAACTCTCTTCTTGTTTTTCAAGCACATCCAATTCATCCAACTGCGGCACCGTCACAAAGTAAATGCCAGCCGCCGCTGTTAATACCGCAAACATAAGAATGACGATGATTTTTAATGGCGTTGGCCAGCTGCCCGCCGAATTAATGTCCCAATTGATTTCAGACAAATTCATTTGACGGCTCCTGGTTGAGGCTTATCGGCCTTCTTACCTTGCTTGGCAGTTAGGGTGAAGTCATTCATCTGCCCATCCTTCTTACCCTCGCCCTTGATAACAGTCAGTACCGAGGTATTCATCCACGGCGAGTTATCGATAGCCCGCATATAAGCGGACACCCGCGCATTCGATTCCGCCTTCCCATCCAGCGTCAAAACCGCTCCTGCCTGGGCAAACTTCGTCAGGTAAATACCATCCGGCGTGGTTTTGGCCAATTCATCGAATAAATGCACCACTTCGGGACGACTTTCCTGCAACTTTTGGATGACTTCAATTTTGGTCAATAACCGGTTTTTCTTATCTTCAATTTCTTTGATTTCTTGAATTCGCTTATCCAAGATGGCTATTTCGTTTTGTAGTAGCGTGTTTCTGCGGGTCTGATACTCTTTGATCCCTTCGATATACATAAAGACCACGACCAAAATCAGTGCTGTCACCAAAATACCGGCACCAATACCCGCCACAAAATCCTGCTGCTTTTTTTTACGCAGCTCTTCTCGCCAGGGGAGTAAATTAATTCTTGCCATTAATCGAAACTCCTTAACGCTAAACCGCACGCTATCATCATCGCAGGCGTATCGTTGCTCAGACTTTGCGGTTTGACCCGATTAGAAAGCGCCATATTGATAAATGGATTGGCAATGTAAGACGGGATGCCGAGGTCGCGTTCCACCAATTTGTCCAAACCCGCGATTGACGCGCAACCACCGGCAAGTACCAAGGCATCGACGCCGCGATTGGCGCTAGAGGAAACAAAGAATTGCAACGATCTGGCGATTTGCTGCAACATGGCTTTTTTGAAGGGCTCCAGCACATCCGTGACGTAATTGTCCGGCAAGCCGCCGTGCTTTTTGGCCAAACCGGCTTCTTCATACGACAGGCCATAGCGGCGCTGAATCTCTTCAGTTAGCTGTTTTCCGCCAAAGCCCTGCTCCCGGGTATAAACAGTTTTACCTTCATGCAAAATGTTCAGAGAGGTCATGGTTGCGCCAATGTCGGCGATCGCAACAGTCATATTGCCGGCACCTTCCGGTAACTGATCCGCCAACAACGAAAACGCATTTTCCATCGCGAAAGCTTCCACATCGACGACGACAGCCTTAAGGCCGGCATAGGCCAGTGCAGCCACCCTGTCTTCAATGTTTTCCCGCCGAGAAGCCGCCAGCAACACATCAACCATATCCGGGTTATTTTTGGTGATGCCCTGGACTTCGAAATCGAGATTAACCTCGTCCAGCGAATAAGGAATGTACTGATCCGCTTCCACCATGATCTGCTCCTCCATGTCCCTGTCTGACAAGGAGGCGGGCATCGAAATGATTTTGGTCATCACCGAGGAACCGGCAACCGCAACGCTCGCCTGCTTTGCCCGAGTGCCGGATTGCTTGACCGCCGCTTTTATTACCGCGCCGATTTGCTCTATATTGGTGATGTTCTTATCGACTATCGCATCTTGAGGTAAGGGCGCCACTGAGTAACTTTCTACCCGGTAACGAGCACCGACCCGGCTCAATTCCAACAATTTAACCGCAGCTGTACTAATATCCACACCCAGCACAGCCGACGGATTCCTGCTCAACCAGCTCATGAATGAACCCTTTTTAGATCGAATATGATTGAATTTGGCTCAAGCATGCTCAGACGAGGTGCAGAACCCACATGGGTCAGAAGTATAGTAGGTTTTTTTAATTTCATCCTCTTAGATAAACCACTTTATAAGTAACTTTAGGTTGTTCCTATTATCAAAAGGGTTTATTTTGACCGGCAATTTGTATTTTAGCAGTGCGTTTGAATTTCAGTGCCCATTAAGAAAGCTCCCAAACCCAAGTCTCTGATCAAGACACTTTTTAAGTGGCTGGCCTTCTTCTTTTTCGCTTTTATCGGCACATTTCTGATCGCCACTTATTTTTTCCTAATCGAACTCGATAAGGAACTGCCGGACATCGACCAGTTACAACATGTTCAATATCAAATGCCGTTGAACATCTACAGCCAAGACAAGCTATTGATAGCTCAGTTTGGCGAGAAGCGCCGAATCCCGATCAACATTGAGCAAGTACCGCCGCTATTGATCAAGGCGTTTATCGCTGCGGAAGACGACCGCTTTTACAAACACAACGGCGTGGATTTCAAAGGCCTGCTGCGAGCGGTAAGCCAATTAGCCCTCACCGGCAAGAAGCGCCAAGGCGGCAGCACCATCACCATGCAAGTTGCCCGCAATTTTCTGCTGAGTAACGAAAAAACCTATTTACGTAAGCTCAAGGAGATCATTCTTGCCCTGAAAATAGAGCGGCAATATTCCAAAGATCAGATTATGGATCTTTATTTGAACAAAATTTATATGGGCCAACGCGCCTATGGCGTCGCAGCGGCCGCGCAAACCTATTATGGTAAAGATATTTCCGAGCTAGCCCTTCACCAGCAAGCGATGATTGCCGGTTTACCAAAAGCACCATCCATTTACAATCCGATCACCAATCCTCAGCGTGCCATAGAGCGGCGGAATTACGTGTTACGCCGAATGCTGGATTTAAACTATATAAGCCAGCGCGATTACGAAATTGCCGTGCAAGCAGTTGATAATGCGGAGATCCAGCCGATAAATGTGGAGCTACAATCGCCACACATCGCGGAAATGGTTAGACAGGAAGTCATGTCCAAGTATGGCGAAACCGCCTATACCTTGGGTTTGAAAATTTTCACCACCGTCCCTAGTCAATTTCAGTTAGCAGCAGAAGACGCTTTGCAAAAAACCTTGCATGAATATGACGAGCGCCACGGCTATCGCGGTTTTCCACATAAGAATGTACAAAAAAAGGGGATTCAAATTGAGGACACTGTTATTGGAGATACCCGGCAAGCCTTGGTAACAGCAGCAACAGATTCCGGTGTGGTCGCAACATTCTATGACCATACGCAGATCGACATAAGCTGGAAAAATATTGAATGGGCAAGACCGTACCCGGAAAAAAATATCGGCACCGGCAAAGCTTTTCTCAAACCCAACGACATCATCTGGGTCAGGCAGTTAGAAAATAACGAATGGGCACTCACGCAAATTCCGAGTGCTGAAGCTGCTTTTGTAGCGCTTAATCCCAACAATGGCGCGATTTTAGCTTTATGCGGCGGCTTTGATTTTTATCACAGCAAATATAACAGGGCTACGCAGTCCAAACGCCAGCCTGGCTCGGGATTCAAGCCTGTTATTTATACTGCTGCCTTGGAGAAAGGCTTCACCGCGGCCAGCATCATTAACGACGCCCCCATCGTAATCGAGGACCCTTCGCAAGAAAACGACTGGCGTCCGGAAAACTATAGCCACCGCTTTCTGGGGCCGACATCATTGCGGGTTGCGCTCCGGGAATCGATCAATCTGGTCTCAGTGCGATTGCTGCAGGATATCGGAATACCTCAGGCAATCGATACAGCCATGCGCTTTGGTTTCGATAAAGAACAATTACCCGGCACACTGTCTCTGGCTTTGGGTAGCGGCTATGCATCACCGTTGCGTATGGCGTCGGCCTACGCGGTCTTTGCCAATGGCGGTTTTTTGGTAAAACCCTACCTCATCGAACGCATCGAAGATCACAAAGGTAACCTGTTGTTCCAGGCCAACCCACCCCTGGCATGCGCCGATTGCCCCGACCAAGACCCACCGTCACCAAACCGCGCGCCGCGCGCTATTTCAGCAAAAATTAATTTCCTGGCAAACAGCCTGCTGAGAGATGTTGTACAGCGCGGCACGGCAACTCAGGCCAAACAATTGGGCCGTAACGATTTGGCGGGTAAAACAGGCACCACGAACGAACAGAGAGACGCTTGGTTTAACGGCTTTGCTACCGATATAGTGGCCTCTGCATGGATAGGCTTCGATAATTCATTACCGCTTGGACATGGCGAGACTGGCGGCAAAGCCGCCTTACCGATGTGGATTAAATTCATGAAGGCCGTACAACAAAACTTCCCGGAAAAACCATTAACGCAACCAACTGGGATTGTCCAGGCCTACATCAACCCAGCAGACGGGTTATTGCTAGATCAAGAAGCGAGGGGAGGCATTTGGGAATATTTCAGCGAAGAAACCGTACCAACGGCAAAATCGGCGCCAAAAGCTGAAGAACCCGAAGAGGATGAATTATTTGCAGAAGAAGCGTTATTTTAAAACACTTCGCATAACTGGGAAGAATCTGGCCGCCAGTTGACCGACGGCCGAGCAAGACTTCTCGAAAACTATTATTTCCCGAATTTTTTGCGGAATTTATCAACACGACCCGACGTATCAACGACGCGCTGTTTACCGGTATAAAACGGATGGCAAGAAGAACACACCTCAATGTGTAAATCCGAGGCCAGCACAGAACCGGTTTGAAAAGTATTGCCGCACCCGCAAGTTACAGTAATTTGTTTATATTCTGGATGTATTTCTGGTTTCATAGCGCTCACATACCCGTTCCGGGCTACATACTTGATAGAGAACTGCTTATGATACGATCTCGACAGGCAATCTGCAACACAAAAACAGTGTTAAACACTAACTCAACGCCTCAGACCATCACCGCTAATCACCAGTCCGCATCAATAACATATTAAAACCCCAGCAGGCAGTGCCGGATTGAACCGGCATCACGAACAGACGCTAAGAACAAGATAGCGCTTTTAAAAACCTACTAAACATTTCGTGTAATTTGCTATCAAATCAGGCGCTATCAATACTTTGATCACAAGAACTATCGCTTGATGTTCTGCACGCGCCAAAGCAGCAGCAATAGCAGCAGCGGCGGTAATGCGGTCAGGCCAGTAGCTACAAACGCAGTAGCATAGGCTCCGGACAACCCGTATATGGGCGTGAGCGTTTCGACCGCAACCCCGGAGAATCCTTTCAGGAATTTGCCAAGCAAAGCATAGGTTGACGACAGCATGGCGTACTGAGTGGCGGTGTAGCCCAAGCTGGTCAGGCTCGACATATAAATTACCAAGGCGACGCCCGCGAAGGACTGCGCAAAAGCATCGAGCGTCATGACTGCGACAAAAATCGCTGTGTCAGCGTTGACGCTGAGCAAGGCGAATGCCGCCGTGCCACACCCCTCGAACACAAGCCCCGCGATCAGCGTTGGTAACAGGCCGGACCGCACGGCACTGAGACCCGCTGAGGCAATACCAAAAAAGGTGGCAACCAGCCCAAACGAACCTCGCACCCAGGCCACCGTGTCCTTGGAAAGCCCGAGATCATGATAATACGGGTTGTACATTGGCCCCATCACGAAATCAGGCAGGCGATACAGCGCCACCATCAGCAGCATAAGGAGTCCTGCAACCTTGTGATTGACGAAAAAGTCGATAAACGGGCCGATGATCGCATCGGCGAGGCCGCGCAAGGTCCATAGAGGAGACTTCTGGCGCCGCACCACATCAGCGCGGGCTGGCTCAGAGGCACACAGGGTTGCTACGGTGCAAAGTGCCATCAATACCGCCATGGCAACATACGACATGCTCCACCCGACACGGGCCGCCGCAGCAATGATTAAGGCGTCAGTAATAATGAGAGCGATACGGTATCCGACCTGCGCTGCCGAAGTCATCAACCCCGCGTCGGCGTCGTCGGACGCGGATTCGATACGCCAAGCGTCGATGGCGATGTCCTGCGTGGCTGACGCGAAGGCCGTCAACAACGCGAAGGCACCAATAGCCACCAGCCCGCCTGCCGTCCCAACAGTGGCCATGCCCAGCAGCCCGACGGCGATCAATATCTGGCACAGCAGCATCCAGCCGCGACGACGCCCCAGACGGCCCAGCAGCGGCACATCGATATGATCCACCAGCGGCGACCAGTACACCTTAAAGGCGTACGCAAAGCCAACCCAGGACATGAAACCGATGGCAACCAGGCTCGTGCCATCGTCCCGCAGCCAGTAGCCGAAGGTGTTGGCCGTCAGCAGGAAGGGCAGGCCCGAAGCAAAGCCCAGCGCCAACATGACGGCCACCTTGGGCTGCTTGAGTTCATGCAACACTTCCAAAGCGGAGCGCTTGCGGCGCACAACGGGGGTTGATCGGGTTGCCGCGGACGGCTTATCAGCCGAATTAGGAGGGCCGTGCGTCGGTGTGCTCATGCAGGAATAGTACTCTAATCGAGTAAGGCCCTACGCCCACCAGAGTGAAAAAGCTTATGACCGATAGAGAACCCTGTCCATCGACCAGCCAAACCGATACAGGCGAAGAAACCAACGAGAAAGGAAGTCCGGCTGAAACCGAGAAATATCACACTCAGAACACGCCACTGCGCGTAAATAGAGAAAGCGCTACGCCAACTATTAATAGTCTTTGTCACGCGCCTTCCCTTACTTTATTGCAGTTCTATCAAAAATCGACGAATTAACCGTTTATCAGATAGTGGGTAACGATACTCGCCGCATAGCCTGCAGCGATAACCGGCGTCCATTTCAAGTGACTGAAGAAGGTGTATTTGTGATTGGATTGCCCCATCAACGCTACGCCTGCCGCAGAACCCACCGAGAACAATGAACCACCCACACCGGCAGTCAACGTGACCAACAACCATTGATACAAATCCATATCCAGATTCATATTCAGTACCGCGAACATCACCGGGATGTTATCAACTATTGCTGAAATAATACCGACCAGGATGTTGGCGGTGGTTTGACCCAAGCCGTCGTACATCGCGCCGGACAACAATTCGAGGTACCCGATATAACCTAAACCACCTACCGCGAAGACCACACCAAAGAAGAACAGCAACGTATCCCATTCAGCTTCCTTTACGCGATCAAATACATCAAGATGCACCGCATCAGCTGAGGCGAAGCGCATCTTTATGTAGTAGATGAATAACATCAATATGGACAACCCTGCCATCATGCCCATGAACGGTGGCAAATGCAGAAATTGTTTGAAGCTGACGGCCAAACCGATGGTAACGCCGAACAAACCACAAACCACCCAACCACCGGGCTTCAATTCAACAGCGGCCTCGTTGGTTGCTTTTGGCTGACCACTTGGAATCGCTTGCGCCATGAAAAAGGCGGGCACGACGAAATTGACGACAGAGGGAATGAACAACTTGAAGAAATCGAAAAACTCAGCATAACCGGCTTGCCACACCATCAAAGTAGTGATGTCACCGAATGGGCAAAACGCGCCACCGGCATTTGCCGCGATCACCAAGTTGACGAAACCGATAGAGACGAATTTTTCGTTATCCGCGCCCACCGCCATCACCACGGCGCCGACCAACAGCGCAGAAGTCAGGTTGTCAGCAACCGAAGACAGGAAGAAGGTAATGATGCCGGTGATCCAGAACAATTGCTTGTAGCCAAATTGTTTACGAATCAACCAGGAGCGTAGCGCTTCAAACACATTACGTTCCGCCATGGTGTTGATATAGGTCATCGCCACCAGCAAGAACAACATCAACTCTGCGTACTCTTTCAAATCATGTTCGAAAGCTTTATGCAGTTCTTCACCGGAAACACCGGCCTCTTGAGCCAATATCGCCACATGCCCCCAAATGACAGCAGCGGCAAAGATAACCGGCTTGGATTTACGCAAATGCGTAAATTCTTCTGCCATCACAAATCCATAGGCCACCAAAAAGATCAGAACGGTATAAATGCCCCGCTCCGTTCCGGTTAAGCCGAGATTGTGAAACTCTTCAGCCATGGCAATTTCCGGCAAAAACAGCAAGCCGGCCAAAATTAACAGTAAGCGCAACAAGATAGCCCCCTTTATCCTCTATGTTTTAGTCATTATTGAAAGCGGAAAAAACTAACCGGGCATGTTATCACCATACAATATTCTTTGTCATTTAATCCCGGCCAGTATATTATTCAGATACCTAGCAAAATAGTATGTAAACTAAGCATCGCCTTTAAATGTATCAATATAACAAGCAAGATCAAACACTTATCGAAGAGCGCGTCAATGAGTTTCGCGGTCAAACCCAACGCTTTTTAAGCGGCGAACTCGGCCCCGACCAATTTAGAGCCTTGCGGCTGATGAACGGCTTGTACGTGCAAACCCATGCGCCGATGCTCCGTGTCGCAGTGCCGTATGGATTGCTATCATCAAAGCAATTACGCAAACTGGCTTCCGTCGCACGAGACTACGACAAGGGATATTGTCATTTCACAACCCGCCAAAACGTGCAATACAACTGGCCGGAACTTAGTCGAGTGCCCGACCTGCTTGCCGAACTGGCAACCGTGCAAATGCATGCCATTCAAACCAGCGGCAACTGCCTGAGAAATACCACCTCAGACCCCTTAGCGGGCATTTGCAAAGACGAGATTGAAGATCCGCGTCCCTACTGCGAAATCATTAGACAGTGGACGACGCTGCATCCGGAATTTGCTTATCTGCCGCGCAAATTCAAGATCGCCGTTAGCGGTGCGACGCATGACCGCGCCGCCGTGCAATTTCATGACATTGGCGTCTACATCGTCAAAAACGATGCTGGCGAAATTGGCTTCAGGATCCTGGCCGGCGGCGGCCTAGGCAGAACTCCCATCATTGGCCAAACCGTTAGACCTTTTCTGGAAAAACAACATCTGCTTTCTTATTTGGAAGCGATCTTACGGGTCTACAACCTATTCGGCAGACGCGACAACAAGTATAAAGCGCGCATCAAAATCCTGGTCAAAGAAACCGGATTGGAGAAGTTTACCGCCATGGTCGAAAAGGAATGGCTGCGCATTAAGGAAGATATGATCCTGAGCAATGAACGCATTGAGGAAATCAAAGCGCAGTTTTTACCACCCGCTTACGATCCTAGCGCTGCGGATGACAACGCCCTGACGGCGCAGTTGGCCGGCAACGCCGATTTTGCGAAGTGGTTCAAATATAATACCGTCGAACACAAAGTGGCCGGCTATCGCGGCGTCTACGTTTCACTAAAAGCCCCGGATTCTCCTCCAGGCGACATGACTGATAAACAGCTTGAAGCGGTAGCCGATTTGGCTGACCAATTCAGCTTTGGCGAAATTAGAAGTACGCATAGACAAAATTTGGTCTTGGCTGACGTGAAACAAGCCGACCTGTTTACAGTATGGCAGCAACTAAACGCCATCAAATTGGCTACACCCAACATCGGCACCGTCACCGACATGATCTGTTGCCCGGGCCTGGATTTTTGCTCACTGGCCAATGCCGGCTCTATTGGCGTAGCAAAGGAACTCAACGAAGCATTGGATGATTTGGATTACATACACGACATCGGCGACATCAAAATTAATATGTCTGGCTGCATGAACGGCTGCGCCCATCAAAGTGTCGGCCATATCGGCATTCTGGGCGTCGATAAACATGGTGAGGAGTGGTATCAAATCACCTTGGGCGGCTCTTCTGAAAACGAAGCAGCAATAGGCGAACGCCTGGGACCATCAGTTCCCAAAGACCAAATCACCTCGACCATCGCAACGATATTAGACGTTTACATCAAGCAACGCCTTGAAGACGAAGCATTTTTAGAGACCGTCAAGCGTGTTGGCCTGGAACCATTCAAAGAAAGAGTTTATGCAAATCATTAAAGATCGACAGTTGGTAGAAAACACCTGGACTTTTGTTGCCGACGACAATCCGTTACCAGAAAATGGTGACATTACAGTCACATTAGAGCGTTGGCTGACAGATAAAGAACAACTACTCAAACGCTCCAGCCAAACCGGCGTTCGGCTCATTCCCAGCGATCAAATTGAACCGCTGACTAACGACTTAAGCAAAATTGGCGTGATAGAACTTAATTTTCCGATATTCGGCGATGGCAGGCTTTTTTCGCAAGCACGCTTACTAAGGAGCCGCGACGGCTATCAAGGGGAAATTAGAGCCGTCGGCGATTATCTGCCTGATCAGGTATTTTATTTGGCGCGGGTGGGCGTGAATGCGTTTGAGTTTTCTGACCCAAACCATATTCAAGAGGCTCTGGCAGCCATGAACAATTTCTCAGTACGCTATCAGGCATCGACAAACTAAGCCAAAACCGGCGACTTGTCTTAAGTACCTGACAAGAAACAAAAGCCACACAATAAAAAACCCGCTTGACGAATATCGTCAAGCGGGTTTTTCTTTGCCCTATATCTGAGCTACTTTTTCATAATGCTGATACCTTTCAGCAGATTCAACGCTTCATGCAGAGGATAGTCGCGAATTTCCGCTTCTGAAGATTCGTTGTTATCGCCATCTTTTTCAGACGGGTCTTTCACATCATCTTTATCCTCTTCCTCGGATTTTTTCTCCGGCTTCGCGTTACCGTTAGTCAAGTGATGCGTCAGATCGGCTTCTTTAATCGACTCGATCTTGGCTTTTTCCAATGATTCCAGCTTAACTCTCGCCAAAGTCACATCAGGCTCGATGCCCTGCGCCTGAATTGAGCGACCGGAAGGCGTAAAGTACCGGGCTGTGGTCAACTTCACCGCCGCGCCATTGCTGGTCGGCAGAATGGTTTGCACCGACCCCTTCCCGAAAGATTTTTCACCCATGATGATGGCTCGTTTGTGATCTTGCAACGCACCAGCAACAATTTCCGATGCCGATGCCGATCCGCCATTAATCAACACCACAATCGGCGCACCATTAATAATGTCATCCGGTGTTGCACTAAAACGCATTTCTGAGTTTTTGATTCTGCCTTCGGTGTAAACGATCAAACCGGACTCGATAAACGCATCACTGACATCAACAGCAGCATTCAATACACCGCCGGGGTTGTTACGCAAATCCAACACAATACCTTTCAGAGGGCCTTCGTTTTCTTTTTTCAGCTCGTCGACCGCATCCAACAAACCTTGACCGGTACCGGATTGAAAACTACTGATCCTCAAGTAACCGTAATTTTTTTCCAGCAGTTTGTTTTTAACACTTTTGACTTTGATGATGTCGCGGGTCAAGGTAAATTTAAGCGGCGCTTCTTCGCCTTCCCGAACCACAGTCAACACGATGTCGCTACCTGGCTCGCCACGCATAATTTTCACTGCGTCAGCCAGAGTCATGCCTTTAACCGGCTTGTCATCCAGACGCACGATCAAATCACCCGCCTTGATGCCGGCGCGCTGAGCGGGCGTATCATCAATCGGCGAAACGACTTTAACAAAGCCATTTTCCATACCCACCTCAATTCCCAAACCGCCGAACTGACCAGTGGTGCCTTCTTGCAACTCTTTATATTCTTCGCTAGCCAAATAAGCCGAGTGCGGATCAAGGCCGGACAACATACCGCGAATCGCATCTTCCAACAGTTTTTTGTCGGATACAGGCTCGACATAATCCTGTTTGATACGCCCGAATATCTCGGTAAATGTCCGCAACTCATCAAACGGCAAAGCCTGTAAATCATCGACCTTGGTCGAAACAGGTGCTTCCTTTTCCGCCAGGACACTGCTGCACAAACTCAGCGTCGCACCCAAAATAAACCCGACCAATAAAATCACTATATTTCTGTTTTTTAGCATGTGTTTTAAAACTCCAACAACCTGTTCCTGTAAATGATTAACCCTTGCCCGGCTTACGGCACCATTGCTCGGGATCTATGGGCCGACCTTGTTTCCTGATGCCGAAGTACAATGCCGCATCAGCACGCCCCCCGCTACGTCCAACCGAAGCCAATGTCTCACCGGCTCTAACATGCTCTCCCACGCTTTTATGCAAACTTTGATTGAATGCATACAAACTCATATAACCCTTACCGTGATCAACAATGATCATCAAACCATAACCCCGCAACCAATCGGCGTAAACAACTCTCCCGGCATTGACCGCATGAATATCGGCGCCTTCGCGAGCGCTAATCACCACGCCGTCCCAGGTTGTTTCGTAGCGGCGACTGCCAAAACGATCCGTTATCGCCCCTTGCACCGGCCAAGGCAGCTTTCCTTGCAACTCGGAAAAAGAAAGACCCGTCGGTTCGCGAACAGGATTGACTTCGGATTTTTTTGGCGGCTCGGGTTGTTCGACAGGCTTTTCGTGCTTATCAAGCACGCGCTCCGGTGCAACCGCAGGTTCATTATCATCAGTTTTCTGCAATGATGCTACCAAGGCTTGCAATTTTTTCTCGTCACGCATCAAGCCAGCCAGCAGGGCGCTTTTCGACGCATAATCATGCTGAATGTCGGCAAGCAAGGCTTCTCGCTGTTTTTTCAGCGTCTGCATCGCCTCGGTTTCTTGTTGTTTCTTGTCGAGAGACACTTGCAATAACTGAGTTTCCGTGTCTTTTTGAGCTTCCAACTGCCGCAAAACCTTGAAATCCTCAGCCATGGCCTGAAGCTTTTGCAAGCGGGCCTTACTGATGTAATCGTAGTAAACCAACATGCGACTCGATAACGCCGGATTACGTTGGTTAAGAATAACTTTCAGCCCTTCTTTATCGCCACCCATCGCATAAAGCGACTTAATCAGCCCCTCAAGCTCCTTCTCCTGACTACGCATGTCTTTTTGCGTGGCAACGCTTTTATTACGCACTTCCTGCAATGCCTGTACTTGCTGCCTGATTTCAGCTTTGATAGCTCGCAGACTATTCGCAAGCTCCCCGTATTGCCGCTCCAGCTTTTGCAACTGCTCTAACAACCGAGACTTTTCAACCCCCAGGCTTTTGACGTCATCGCCAACTTGCTGGATTTGCGATTGCACTTCTACCAAGCTGCGGGCTTTTACGGGATCGCCCTTAGCCGGCACTGCGCAGACAATCGCAATCCAAGCGATCAAAAAATATTGGTAAACATGCATCGATTAGGCAACCGGCAATAACCATCCAATCATTGACGCGGAGAGCAGCAATAACGGCTTTGCTGGACTGACCATTTGTTACGGACTCCAAACATTAGTTTTGCGGACGTTAAGGCAGATAAAATTTGGCCTAGTCAAAAAACGAGCCAACCCAAGCAGCTCCGAGCTATTTTCCCAAGCCTCTAGCCGAGGGTATTGAACAATAAAGCCCACTCTGTTAGATTTGCTCACCTTTTATTGCGTTAGCGCAAGCGATTAAACCCACTTGCGCCGTAGCGACATTATACCAGCACAAGGATGTCGTCATAGCTCGAAAAGTGCCATTGCTCTCTCACTGCTCTTAACTTTTGCCACGATCATCGTTATTAAATGGAAGACAAAAACGATACCATCCTCTACGACGACAACGATATTAATCGGGCCGCGCGCTGCTTGAAAGCGATGTCTCATCCGTTGCGCCTGAAAATCCTTTGCGTACTCGGCAATAACTCGATTAGCGTACAAGAGATCGTTGAGCAAGTTGGCACGAGTCAAAGCAATATTTCCCAGCACTTGGCAATACTGCGAGACAAGGGCATTCTCGATTACAAAAAAGAAGCCAATCGGGTTTACTATTTTATCGACGATGAGCGTGTAACACACCTGATTCAAATGATGCGCAGCGTTTTTTGCGGCACGTAAACAGCATTCAATAACCACTAAAATAAACCCACGCGATGGACCAATATATAGAATTTGCCACCAATCACTATTTGCTAGCATTCTCGCTGGTATGCGTTATTTTTTTGCTAATCCAGGATTTGCTCGCGAACTCATTCAATAAGTACGAAAGCATTTCTCCGTTGATTGCAGTCACCAAAATGAACAGTGACGATGTCGTTGTGCTTGACGTGCGAGAAACCAACGAGTTCGCCAAAAGCCACATCGAAAACGCGATCAACATTCCCTTAGGCAAAGTAGAAGAACAACTGGGCTCTCTGGAAAAGCATAAAAATCATCCTATGATCGTGACCTGCCAGACTGGCGCCCGCTCGGTAGCCGCTTGCAAAACACTGACCAAAGCAGGATTTGAGCATGTATTCAATATGACGGGCGGAATGCAATCCTGGGAAGATAACAAGCTCCCCATCAAAGTCAGCAGTAAAAACTAAAGATTAATCAACCAACCTTAACAAGTAATCATCATGGCCGAAATCAACGCATCCAGCGAAAAGCAGTTCGCGATTCAAAAGATATATACCAAAGACATTTCTTTTGAAACCCCCAATGCTCCAAAAATATTCACGCAAAAGTGGGAACCCGCGCTGGATCTTAATCTCGGCACGCACGTTCAACCCATCGAAAACTCGATGTACGAAGTATCGCTGACATTAACTGTCACCGTAAAAATTGCCGACACAACGGCCTATTTAGTTGAAGTCAATCAATCCGGAATTTTTTCAATAGCCGGTTTCAGCGAACAAGAAATGGGACCAATGTTGGGTAGCTTTTGCCCCAACGTCTTGTTCCCTTATGCGAGAGAGGTCATTTCCGACCTAGTGAATAAAGGCGGTTTTCCACAGTTAATCTTGGCTCCGGTCAATTTCGACGCATTGTATATGCAGCACCTGCAACAAGCGCAAACCCAACAGGAACCTGAAGCTAAAACGCTAAATTAAGCGGAATGCCACCATCTATCAGTATCCTTGGTGCCGGCTCATGGGGAACAGCTTTAGCGGTACAGGCAGCCAGAAATGGCTGCAATACCCTGTTGTGGGGCCATAATCCCAAACACATAGCCACATTAAAGCAAACCGGCGAAAATGCACGCTATTTACCCGGCATCCATTTTCCAGAAAACCTGCAATTCACCGACAATCTTGCGGAAGCCGTGGGGTTCAGCGCGGTATTGCTTATTTCGGTCCCCAGCCACGCCTTTAGGGACTTATTGGCGCAAATCAAACCCACGCTCAGTGAAAGCTCCCGCATCGCATGGGCCACCAAGGGTTTCGATTCCCAAAACGGCGCCTTGTTAAGCGAGGTGGCGGCGCAAATACTGGGGGCGGATATCGAATGCGCCGCACTCTCCGGCCCCACATTTGCCCAAGAAGTAGCCGCCGACCTACCAACCGCACTCACCATCGCCTCTAACTCGGAAGGCTTCGCGACCCAACTTAGCGAACGATTGCACAACCAACGATTTAGGATCTACACCAGCAACGATATTATCGGCGTTCAGGTAGGCGGAGCCTGCAAAAATGTTTTGGCAATCGCGGCAGGCATAGCCGACGGCCTTGGCTTTGGCGCTAACACACGGGCAGCACTAATCACTCGCGGTCTAACGGAAATTATGAGACTAGGCATCAAGCTTGGCGGCCAAGCCGACACTTTTATGGGCCTAGCCGGTCTGGGCGACCTGATTTTGACTTGTACCGACAATCAATCCAGAAACCGCCGCTTTGGCTTGGCATTAGGCCAAGGCAAAGACCAAAGGTACGCATTAAGCGAAATCAATCAGGAAGTCGAAGGCGTATCCGCAGCCCGAGAAGCGCACCGTTTATCGCAAAAATACGGTGTCGAAATGCCAATCACCGAACAAGTTTACAAAGTCTTATTCGAACAACTCTCCCCCAAACAAGCCGTCCAAAACCTGCTGACACGCGATCAAAAGCCGGAAAGTTTGTAAATTTCGTCTGAAATAGCCCAACGATATCAATCTAAGGGCTCTACCACTATTTATCCCAAACCACAGTCGCCAACCTTTTGCTCAGCAAAACCAGCCTTACCGCTAACCGTCCAAACAGCTTGCTACAGCAAACCGCGTGCAAAAAGTGAGAATTAGCACCTAATAATTGCAATTCACATCAAAAACCATCATTAACTTTTTGATACAAATCATTTTTACTCGAAACCCTCGCATATACCGCCTAATACGCACCAATCCTGCGTAAGTCCTTGTAGAAAAAGAAAGAATTTAATTTAAATGCCTCTTGACTAAGCACCCGTTGAAAACTATAGTGGTGCAAAAGTGATGTAAAGTGGTCAAAAATGGATTTTTTTGGAATTTTTGAGGTTCATCTTGTTTCGAGGCATAAGTTCAATCAGTTTGGATGCAAAAGGGCGCATTGCAATTCCTACCCGCTATCGGGAGGAGTTACAGGAGTCCTGCGACCGCCAAATGGTTGTGACCGTTGCAGTTGACGACAAATGCGTCGGCGAACCGGGTTGCCTATGGCTATACCCGTTACCGGAATGGGAAAAGCTCGAACAAACCATCAGCAAACTGCCGACATTAAACAAAATGGCCGGCAAGTTACGACGTTTTGTGATCGGCAATGCCTCGGAATGTGAAATGGATAACCAAGGGCGCCTGCTGCTACCGGAAACCCTTCGGGAGTTTGCCGGCATGGAAAAACACATCATGCTAGTTGGTCAGCTCAACAAATTTGAAATATGGAATGAAGCGGCCTGGAAGGCCAAAGAACAGGAATGGATGGACGGTAACGACACAGAGGGCCTTGAAGAACTTGGCTCGCTGTCGTTTTGACGGAGATGACCGCCCATCAGACGGTTTTGTACGAAGAGGCCTTAGAGCAGCTCAACATAAAATCGAACGGTATTTATCTGGACTGCACCTTCGGGCGTGGCGGACACAGCAGCGGCATTCTGAAAGCACTGAATAGCTCCGGCAGGTTGCTGGCGCTTGACAGAGACACGGATGCGATTGCTAGCAACGAAGCCAAACGCTTGCTGGAAGACAGCCGTTTTAGTTTGCATCACGCCAGTTTTTTGGAACTCAGAGCCATTATTGAACAACAAGGCTATAAGGGTAAAGTCGACGGCATTCTGATGGACCTGGGCGTATCGTCCCCGCAACTAGACAATGCGGAGCGTGGCTTCAGTTTTTTGCGTGACGGTCCTTTGGACATGCGCATGGATAGCAATCACGGCCTGTCGGCCGCAGAGTATTTGGCACAAGTCGACGAGAAGGAATTGGTTCGCGTACTGTTTGAATATGGCGAAGAGCGTTTTGCCCGACGAATTGCCAATGCAGTTATCAGTCAACGCCAACAGCAACCATTGCAGACAACCTTACAGTTGGCAAAACTGATCGAAAACAGTGTGCCGTTTCGCGACAAGCACAAACATCCTGCAACCCGCAGTTTCCAAGCGATCAGGATAGAAATTAACCAAGAGCTCGAACAGATTAAAAACGGATTGAAACAAGCCATGGACGTATTGGCACCGGGCGGACGTTTAGTCGTGATCGCCTTCCATTCATTGGAAGACCGCATCGTCAAACGCTTCATTCGCGACCAAGCCGGCCCGAAAACCAATCCCGGCAAGCTGCCGATTAAAGAGCAGGACATCGAACAAGGCCAGTTACGCAAAATAGGAAAGTCGATACGAGCACAACAACAGGAATTGCAACAAAACCCACGCGCACGTAGCGCGGTAATGCGAGTTGCGGAGAAACGTTAATGGCGATTGCAAGAAATATCCTGCTGACATTGCTGGTGGCGATGCTGATGATCTCCGGAATTGCCGTGATTTACAGTAAATACCAATCGCGACTGCTGTTTATCGACATTCAGAAAAAAGAAAAAGAGCTCGACGATTACGAAGTGGAATGGGGTCGGCTACAACTGGAATTGACGACGCTCACCGAAGAAAACCGGGTTGAAATCGAAGCAAGGACGCGGCTGATGCTGACTTTGCCGGCCCAAGACAAAATTATTTATATAAAGCCGTAAATGCGAATTGCCACCGGCGCGGGAACGATACCGCACCACAATACAGATTTTGTGATCCGGCGCAGATTACTGCTCTCGGTGATGTTGCTGGCCATGTTGGCCTTGGTGGGCCGCGCGGTATACCTGCAAATTCTCGATAAAGAATTCCTGCAGGACAAAGGCGATATGCAGCACGTCGGCGTGGTTTCGGTTTCGGCTTATCGCGGGCAGATTAAGGATAGGAACGGCGAACCGCTGGCGATCAGCACTCCGGTGCAGTCAATTTGGGTCAATCCGCGCCAACTGCGAGATGCCGAACAGGACAAATTGACACCGATGGCAAAGATCCTTGGCTTTCCGGAAAAGGAACTTCGAGCCCTCTTGAAAAAGGAAAAAGACGCCAACAAGCGTTTCGTCTATTTGCGCAGACAGATTAACCCGGATATAGCCGAAAAAGTCAAAGCCCTGGAAATTACCGGCGTGTACTTCGAACGGGAGTTTAAGCGTTACTACCCGGCCGGTGCGGTATCAGGGCATTTATTGGGCTTTACCAATATCGACGACATCGGCCAGGAAGGCATAGAGCACGGCTACGAGCACATTCTACGCGGCCAGCCCGGCAAAAAGCGCGTGATCAAGGACGGCAAGGGGCAGATCATCAAGGACGTAGAAAATATTGAGGAAGCCATCCCGGGCCGCGACCTGGTGTTGACTATCGACGAGCGCCTGCAATACCTGGCTTATCGGGAATTGCAGAACGCAATGATCCAGAACAAAGCGCATTCGGCATCCTTGGTGGTACTGGATGCCAAAAACGGCGATGTCTTGGCGACGGTCAGCCAACCGGCTTTCAATCCCAACAACCGTAAGGAATTGAGCAGTAACCGCTATCGGAATCGGGCCATGGTGGATAGCTTCGAACCCGGCTCGACGGTCAAACCCTTCGTGGTAGCGGCGGCGCTGGATGGTGGCTATATCAAACCCAACGTGTTGATAGAAACCCATGGTGTCTATCACTTGGGCCGCAACGTGGTTAAGGATGTGCATAACTACGGCACGATGGATTTGACCCACGTACTGCAAAAATCCAGCAATATCGCGGTCACGCAAATCGCGATGAGCATGCCGCCGGAGTATTTTTGGGGCGTATACAGCAGGCTGGGGTTCGGCACCTCCGCCGGTGTTGGTTTTCCGGGAGAAGCCAGCGGCTCTTTGCTGGATTATCAGGGCTGGCACGAATTCGACCAGGCGATTTTATCGTTCGGTTACGGGGTTTCCACCTCGATTTTACAATTGGCCAGAGCGTATACCGCTTTGGCGGACGACGGCATCATTCATTCCGTGACTTTACTGAAGCGCGACGAAGATCCTGACGCCCAACGGATTTTCAAACCCGAAACCGCCAGAAAGGTCAGGGAAATGCTGGAGCACGTGATCAGCAAAGAAGGTACGGCATACCAGGCCAGAGTCGAGGGTTACCGGGTAGCGGGTAAAACCGGTACCGTGAAAAAGGCCGGGGCCGGCGGTTACAGCGAAGATAAATATTTATCGGTATTTGTGGGCATGGCGCCGGCCAGCAATCCGCGCTTCATTATCGCAATTGTGGTCGACGAACCCACCACCGGCCAATATTACGGCGGACTGGTGGCGGCACCGGCATTCTCGAAAGTGATGGCTGGTGCGTTGCGCGTATACGGCGTTGAGCCTGACGGCATGGACAACATGCATTTATTGTTGAGCAAACAATGAAGCTGGCTGAATTGCTGAACGGACTGACAGTAAATCCAGCGGATATAGCGATTAGCGGCTTGTGTTTGGATAGCCGAAACATCCAATCCGGCGATGCGTTTATTGCGTTGAACGGTGCAGTCCAGCATGGGATTTCTCATGCGGAACAGGCAATTGCCAACGGCGCGACCGCAGTAATTTACGATCCAAGTGGCGCAGATATGCAGCTAGTTAGTGCCTTGAAAGTACCTAGCCTAGCAATTGCCGACTTGGCGCAAAAACTCGGCGAGATCGCCGCAAAATTTTACGGCAATCCATCGCAACTTTTGGATGTGATCGGTGTGACCGGCACCAACGGCAAAACCACCTGTAGCCAGTTAATCGCGCAGGCTTTGCCGGCTTGCGGCGTGATAGGCACCCTGGGCTGGGGCGACGTTGGCAACTTGCAGCCGACCGCCAACACGACGCCGGATGCGTTGGCCGTGCAGCAGATGCTGAATGAATTTGTAAAGCAGGATAAGCGTAACGTGGCCATGGAAGTTTCCTCGCACGGATTGCACCAGGGCCGGGTTAACGGGGTCAGCTTTAAAGGCGCGGTATTTACCAATTTGAGCCGGGACCACCTGGATTATCACGGCAGCATGGCGGAATACCTGCAAGCCAAACTAGCGCTGTTCAAGACACCGGGTCTGCAATTTGCCGTGGTCAATCTCGACGATACTAGCAGCGCCGAGGTATTGCAAAGCTTGCCGAACTCAGTGCAGAGCTGGACTTACAGCGCGACCGGCAGACGCGGCACGACGGCTAAGGAAGCCGTAAGCGCCGAACAGGTAAAACACAGCGCTGGCGGTATTGAATTCGAGGTGGTCTGGCGTGAGCAAAAATGCCGGGCTACAACGTCGCTGGTTGGCGGCTTTAACCTGGATAACGTGCTGGCGGTGCTTTGTGTGCTATTGGCGACCGGCTACGAATTTGATGCCGCCGTCGCGCAACTGGCCAAATTAAACGCCATCGCCGGCCGCATGGAGAAATTCGGCGGCCACGGCAAGCCGACGATATTTGTGGATTATGCGCATACCCCGGACGCACTGGAAAAAGCGCTGAAAGCCGTCAAAGGCGCGAACCGACTAAGAGTCGTGTTCGGCTGCGGCGGCGACCGAGACAAGGGCAAGCGCCCGCAGATGGGCCGGATCGCCGAAACCTGGGCGGATCAAGTTATCGTCACCGACGACAATCCGCGCAACGAAGCATCGGCAGCGATCATTAAAGACATTTTGAGCGGCTGCCAAAGCCAAAAAATAACGGTAATTAACGATAGAACCACGGCCATAAACACAGTGATACGACAAGCAGACCCAGACGATTGCGTTGTGATAGCCGGCAAGGGCCACGAGGACTACCAAGAAATCGGCGGCGTGAAGCAACCGTTCAGCGATAGCGCTGTCGTCAAGCAAGCACTGGCGGCTTGGAGCAAACCATGAAACTGCAACTTAGCGAGATAGCCCAAGCCGTCAACGGCAAGCTAATCGGCGAAGACAGAGAAATTCGCGCCACTGGTATCGATACCCGCACCTTACAAGCCGGCGCGCTGTATATCGCCATCAAAGGCAAGAATTTCGACGGCCACAGCTTTATCGATAAAGCCGAGCAAGCCGGCGCCGCAGCGCTGCTGCTCGAGCAAACCGCGCCATCGGCTTTACCGCAAATCATTGTCGCCGATACGCATTTGGCATTGGCGGAGCTGGCTGGATACTGGCGCAAAACGTTGTCGGTCAAAGTGGCCGGCGTCACCGGCAGCAACGGCAAAACCACCGTCAAGGAAATGATTGCGGCGATTTTCGCCACCCAAGGCCACACCCTATCGACCCAAGGCAATCTCAACAACGACATCGGCGTGCCGCTGACACTGCTCAAACTGGATGACTCTCATCGCTACGCTGTCATTGAAATGGGCGCCAATCATCCCGGTGAAATTGCCTATACCAGCCGCTATGCGCAAGCCGATGTCAGCGTCATCACCAATATTGGCGCCGCCCATATCGAAGGTTTCGGCAGCATCGAAGGCGTGGCTAAAACCAAAAGCGAAATCGTCAAAAGCCTCGGTGAGGGCGGCGTGGCGGTATTAAATCGCGATGACGCTTTTTACGATTTCTTGCTGACCATGGCCGGCAACCATCGCAGCGTATCCTTCGGCTTGCACCCCGCAGCCGACGTCACGGCGTTAAATATTGCCACAGCTTTGGACGCACAAGGCTTTAACACCTATTTCGAATTAAAAACGGCGACCGACACTTTACCAATCCGATTGCATCTGGCCGGCGCCCACAATGTGAAAAACGCCTTGGCCGCAGCGGCAGTAGCACTGCAATTCGGCATCAGCCTGCCAGACATTAAACAAGGCCTGGAACAACTCCAGCCGGTCACCGGCCGCATGCAACCCTTAACGGGCCGTAAGGGCAATATCGTCATCGACGATACCTATAACGCTAACCCGAACTCCTTGAAAGCCGCGTTGGACGTACTGAGCGATTGCGGCAGCGAAGCATGGGTGGCCCTGGGCGCTTTCGGCGAACTCGGCCCGGACAGCCCGGCGATACACCGGGAAATGGGCGAATTAATCAAAGCAAAATCGGTGAAGCGTTTGTTCGCCACCGGCGCATTGGCAAAACATGCCGTTGAAGCCTTTGGCGACGGCGGCCAGTTTTTCGACGATCAGGAACAATTAATAGACACCCTGACAACAGCCGTCACAGGAAAGGAAACCCTATTGGTTAAAGGCTCGCGCGCCCAGAAAATGGAAAACGTGGTGGCGGCGATGGTCAACAATTTCAGAGCAACCTAATGTTACTTTTACTCGCGGATTTTTTAACTAGTATCGATAGCGGCTTCAGGGTCCTACATTACCTGACCTTTCGCGCCATTTTGGGTGTACTGACCGCACTCAGTATTTCCCTGATGGTCGGTCCGGCCATGATCGAAAAATTGACTCGTAAAAAAATCGGCCAAAGCGTGCGCGACGACGGTCCGCAAAGCCATTTTTCCAAATCAGGCACACCCACCATGGGCGGTGCGATGATTTTGTTCGCGGTAGCGATCAGCACCCTACTCTGCGCGGATTTGAGCAATCGTTATGTCTGGGTGGTGTTGTTGGTGACACTGGCCCACGGTGTAATTGGTTTTATCGACGACTATAAAAAAGTCCTGCTCGGCAATAGCGACGGCCTGTCCGCCCGCGCCAAATATTTCTGGCAATCGCTGGTCGCGCTCAGCGCCGCCTTATACCTTTACAACACCGCCCAGGTCGCCGCGGAAACCCAGTTTATCGTGCCGTTTTTCAAAAACGTCACCGTGGACATCGGCTGGGGCTACGTAGTGTTGACCTATTTCGTCATTGTCGGCTCCAGTAACGCGGTCAATCTGACCGACGGCCTGGACGGCCTGGCCATCATGCCGACCGTGATGATCGCCGCCGCCTTGGCGATTTTTGCATATTTATCCGGCCACGTTAATTTTTCGCAATATCTGGCTATCCCGCACATCCCCAAAGCCGGCGAGCTGGTGGTATTTTGCGCGGCCCTGGTCGGTTCCGGGCTGGGCTTTTTGTGGTTTAACACCTATCCGGCCATGGTGTTCATGGGCGACGTCGGCGCGCTGGCTCTGGGTGCGGCACTGGGCATCGTCGCAGTACTGGTTAGACAGGAAATCGTGCTGGTCATCATGGGCGGCATCTTCGTGATGGAAACCATTTCGGTAATTATCCAGGTCGCCTCTTTCAAAACCCGTAAGAAGCGGGTGTTTCTGATGGCGCCGATTCACCATCATTACGAATTAAAAGGTTGGCCGGAGCCGCGCATTATCGTCCGTTTCTGGATTATCTCGGTCATCCTGGTGTTGATCGGTCTGGCCACGTTGAAACTGAGATAAGCATGAACACCACCGCCCTACTCAGCAATCTGGAAACCCATTTCAACTTAAATCCGGATAGCGCTCGCCTATTGATCGTAGGTCTGGGCGCTACCGGCTATTCAGCTGCGCAATTTTTGCAAAAGACGCCGATTAAATTCGCGGTGATCGACAGCCGAAAAAACCCGCCGCTGATCGACAACCTACGCGAACAAATGCCGGACGTGCCGGTGTTTTCCGGCGGTTTCGACCAATCCGCGCTGGATGTCGCCACTCACTTGCTGGTCAGCCCTGGCGTGTCTTTACACGAAGCGGCCATCCAAAAAGCCGTACAGGCGGGCGTTACCGTACTCAGCGACATCGACTTATTCGCTTGCGCCACTGATAAACCGGTTATCGCCATCACCGGCTCCAACGGTAAAAGCACCGTTACCACCATGCTGGGCGAAATGGCTAACGCCGCCGGCGTCAAAACCGCGATCGGCGGCAACCTCGGCACACCGGCTCTGGATTTGCTGCAACAAGACGCCGAACTTTACGTATTGGAACTCTCCAGCTTCCAGCTGGAGCGCACCAAAGCGTTAAACGCAAAAGTCGCCACGGTATTAAACGTCAGTCCGGATCATCTGGATCGCCATGACGGCATGGCGGGCTATGCGGCGGAAAAGCAACGCGTGTTCCGGGGCGACGGCGTAATGGTCTTGAATGCCGACGACCCGATGGTCATGGCCATGCGCGATCCCGCCCGACAAACATTGACTTTTTCCACACAAACTCAAGCCGATTTTTATCTGCGTCGCGGCGAAACCGATACTTTGATGCAAGGCGAACAAGCCCTAATGGCGGCAAGCAAATTACGCCTGGAAGGTAGCCATAACATCGCCAATGCGTTGGCAGCGCTGGCCCTGGGCACGGCAGCCGGTCTAAGCATCACCAAAATGTGCGATGCGCTCAGACAATTCAAAGGCTTGCCGCACCGAATGCAAAAAGTCGCGGAAAAAGGCGGCATCAATTGGGTTAACGATTCCAAAGCCACCAACATTGGTGCGTGTATCGCCGCGTTAAACGGCTACGAGCAGAAAGTCATTTTAATTGCCGGCGGCGAAACCAAAGGCGCGGACATGAGCGAACTAGTGCCTGCCGTCACCGAAAAAACCAAGGCCGTGGTTCTGATAGGTAAAGATGCGCCATTGATCGCACAGGCTTTGAATAACTGTGTGCCTGTCCATTTCGCCGGCAATATGAAAGAAGCGGTCACCATCGCCGCCAGTTTGGCCAGCGCAGGCGACAGCGTACTGCTATCACCGGCCTGCGCCAGCCTGGATCAATACCGCAGCTATGTTGACCGCGGCAACAAATTCGCCGAAGCCGTGATGAGCCTGCCTTTATGTTGAAACCCACCACCAAGCTCCGCGCGCAAAACCGCCTGCACATCGACCCGGTGTTGATGTTGGCGTGCTTCAGCCTGCTGGGCATCGGTTTCATGCTGGTCACCTCGTCCTCTTTGCATTTGGGCGTCAAAATGGCCGACGACATTTCGCACTACCCCTTCAAACAGCTGATTCACATCGCTTTTGGCTTGGGCTTTTCCGCGATCATTTTGAACATACCGATGCAAAGCTGGGAAAGAATGGGGCAAACCCTGTTCATCGCCGGCCTGGCTTTGCTATTGGTGGTATTGATTCCCGGCGTAGGCATCCGGGTCAACGGCAGTATCCGCTGGCTATCGATTCTGGGTTTGCGGATCCAGGTATCGGAAGTCGTGAAATTCATCTCGGTGATTTACATGGCCGGCTACGTCACCCGCCACTCGGAACATGTCCGCCGCTCCGCATTCGGCTTGGTCAAACCGTTGATGCTGTTTTCGGTCGCTTGCGTACTGTTATTGCTCGAGCCTGACTTCGGCTCCGCAGTGGTCATTCTGATCATTGCCATGGGCATGATGTTCCTGGGCGGTGCCCGTATTTCCCAGTTCATTATCTTATTGGGCCTGGTCGCTAGCTTGGCGGTGATTTTGGTGATTGAGTCGCCGTATCGATTGGCGCGGGTCACCAGTTTCATGGATCCTTGGGCCGATGCCCGGGATTCCGGATTTCAGCTGACTCAAGCCTTGATTTCCTTCGGTCGTGGCGAGTTTTTCGGCGTTGGTTTGGGTAACGGTCTGCAAAAACTTTTTTATCTGCCGGAAGCGCATACTGACTTTTTGTTCTCGGTACTGGGTGAAGAACTCGGCCTGCTCGGCGTGCTGCTGATCATCGGCCTGTTCGCCGCCTTAGTGGTCCGCGCCTTTGCGATTGGCGAACAAGCCGAACAAGCTGGTCTGAAATTTTCTGCCTTGGCGGCTTACGGCTTGGGTATCTGGTTTGGCTTCCAATCCTTCGTCAACATGGGCGTGAACATGGGCATGCTGCCCACCAAAGGCCTGACCTTGCCGCTGATGAGCTACGGCGGCGGCAGTATGATCGTCATGTGCGGCGCGATGGCGGTATTGTTTAGGATTCATTACGAAGTCACCGAACACAATAAAAGCAATGTGAAGGGGAAACACGCATGAGTGGCCGCATCGTGATCATGGCGGGCGGCACCGGCGGACACGTGTTTCCGGCACTGGCGGTTGCTCAGGAAATGCGCGAGCGTGGCTGGCAAGTCAGCTGGCTGGGTACCGAAAAAGGTCTGGAAAGCCGCGTGGTGCCAGCCAACCACATAGACATCGACTGGCTGGCGGTAGCGGGTATGCGCGGCAAGGGATTGCTGTCCAAACTCGGCGCAGGTTTTAAATTGATTCAAGCCTGTCTGCAGGCCAGGCGCATACTGAAACAGCGTCAACCGAATGTGGTATTGGGCATGGGCGGCTTTGTGGCTGGTCCGGGCGGCCTGATGGCGAAATGGCTGGGCATCCCGCTGGTAATACACGAACAAAACCGGGTCCCCGGCACCACCAACCGCTTGTTGGTAAGGCTCGCTGCCCGCAAAGTATTGGAAGCGTTTCCGGACAGCTTCGCCAAGTCGGTACACGCCGTCTGCACCGGCAATCCATTAAGGGATGCGTTCATTGATCTGCCGGAAAAATCCGAATGGCACCCGCAAGCCGGACGCAATTTAAGGGTTTTGATCCTGGGTGGTAGCCAGGGCGCAAAAGTCCTAAACGACACTGTGCCCGAGGCATTGGCCGGATTGAGCAATCTGGACGTAAAGCACCAGACCGGCAGCGCCATGCAAGCTGAAGTGGCCGAGCGCTACCACATGCTGGGACTGAACGCCGAAGCTTTGGCCTTTATCGAGGATATGGCAGGCGCCTATCAATGGGCTGATTTGATCATCTGCCGGGCCGGCGCAATGACGGTCAGCGAAGTAGCAGCCTGCGGTTTGCCGGCGATTTTTGTGCCCTTGCTGCACGCCATCGACGACCACCAATCCGCCAACGCCAAATATTTAACCGAAGCTGGCGCCGCCTTGTTGCTGCCGCAACCCGAATTAAACGCGGACAATCTGCGTAAAACCCTAGAACAAGCCATGACATCATTAACTTCCATGAGCCGGGCCGCCAAAGCCAAGGCCAGACTCGCCGCCACTCAGACCGTAGCGGATATTTGCGTTGCGGAGGCCGCCGTATGAACCGCCCCCACATCGAAAACCAGGCGCTGGGCGACATCGACAAAATCCATTTTGTCGGTATCGGCGGCACCGGCATGAGCGGTATTGCCGAAGTACTATCCAACCTGGGCTATACCGTTTCCGGCTCCGATATTAAAGGCTCGGCGGTCACTGATCGTTTGCAAGCCATGGGCGTCAAGGTCTACTTCGGCCACCACGCCGACAATGTCATCGATGTCGATGTGGTCGTCACGTCTACCGCCGTCGATAGAACCAATCCGGAAATCGTCACCGCTTACGAAAATCGTATTCCGGTGATTCCGCGCGCGGAAATGCTAGCCGAGTTGATGCGTTTTCGCTTTGGTATCGCTGTCGCCGGTACTCACGGCAAGACCACCACCACCAGCCTTACCACCATGATGCTGGCAGAGGGCGGCCTGGACCCAACTTTTGTCATCGGCGGTCGCTTGAACAGCGCTGGCGCCAACGCTAAATTGGGCTTGGGTAAATATCTGGTTGCAGAAGCCGACGAAAGCGATGCCTCGTTTTTGTACCTGCAACCGATGATGGCGATTGTCACCAACATCGATCAAGACCACATGGAAACCTACGGCGGCAGCTACAGCCGTTTGAAGGACACTTTCATCAAGTTTCTGCACCAATTACCATTCTATGGCTTGGCCGTGTTATGCAGCGACGACCCCGGCGTCTGCGCGATATTGCCAAACATTTCCAAGCCGGTGAAAACCTACGGCGTTAACGAAGATGCTGACGTCCGCGCCATCGACATTAAACAAGACGGCTTGCGTACCCATTTCACCGTGCTGCGCTGGGGCGGACAGCCACCATTACAAGTAACGCTAAATCTGCCTGGCTGGCACAACATGCTGAACGCCTTGGCCGCCACGACTATCGCCACCGCATTGGGTGTAGACGATGCCGCCATAGTCAAAAGTCTGGCCGAATTCAAAGGCGTAGGTAGACGTTTTCAAATCAACGGCGACGTGGATTTCAACGGCGGCAAATTAACCTTGGTTGACGATTACGGTCACCACCCACGCGAACTAGCCGCCACGCTGGAAGCCTTGCGCCAAGCCTGGCCGAGCCGGCGCAAGGTGGTGGTGTTTCAACCACATCGCTATACCCGCACCCGCGACCTGTTTGAAGATTTCGTCGAAGTGTTGTCCAGCGTCGATGTATTGATTTTGTTGGATGTGTACTCGGCTGGCGAAGCACCGATTACCGGGGCCGACGGCAAAGCCTTAAGCCGCTCGATTCGGGTGCGCGGCCAGGTTGATCCGGTATTCGTGCAAAATCGTGAAGACTTGGCCACCATCCTGGCCGGCATCGTCGAAAAAGACGACGTGGTATTGACCATGGGTGCCGGTAACGTCGGTCAGATCGCCGCCGAGTTGCCACAACAATTGGCCGAGGCCCTAAAGTAATGGTGACCAGAGGCACCTTATTAAACAACGAGCCGCTGGCGAAATACACCAGCTGGCGGGTCGGCGGGCCGGCCCAACACCTGTACATCCCGGAAAACAAGGCCGATCTGATCGAATTTATCGCCAGCCTGCCGGCCGGCGAACCGCTGTACTGGATGGGCTTGGGCAGCAATTTACTGGTGCGCGACGGCGGCATTCGCGGCACGGTGATCAATACCCGCGGCCGCTTGAAGGAAATGTATCTGGCCGACTCCGAACGGGTTTACGTAGAAGCCGGGGTGCCTTGCGCCCATGTCGCCCGTTTTTGCGCGGATTTAGGCCTGACTGGCGCCGAGTTTTTAGCCGGCATCCCCGGCACGATGGGCGGCGCCTTGAAAATGAATGCCGGCGCCTTTGGCGGCGAGACCTGGAGCATCGTCGAGAAAGTGGAAATGATTAACCCGCGCGGCGAAGTGATTCAGCGCGATCATCACGAATTTGAAGTGGCCTACCGTTCGGTGAAAGGTTTGGCCGACGAATGGTTCTTGTCGGCTCAGCTGAAGTTAAGCAAAGGCAACAGCGAAGCCAGCCAGCAACATATCAAAGCCTTGCTGGAAAAACGCAACGCCTCGCAACCGACCAATAAGCCGACTTGCGGCTCGGTATTCAAGAACCCGCCCGGCGATTACGCGGCCCGCTTGATCGAAGCCTGCGGTTTGAAAGGCTTTGCGATCGGCGGCGCGGTGGTGTCGGAAAAGCATGCCAATTTTATCGAGAATCGTGGCAACGCTAGCTCTGAAGATATAGAAACCTTGATCGAACATATTCAAACTCAAGTACAAACGCAATTCGGCATCAGTCTGCAAACTGAGGTCTGCCGGGTAGGTGATAAAGCATGAAGCCATTACGCATTAAAAATGCCGCCGATTTCGGCAAAGTCGCGGTCCTGTTGGGGGGTTCGGCCGCCGAGCGCGAAATATCCTTGAACAGCGGCAACGCCGTGTATCAGGCCCTGAAGGCGCAAGGTGTTGACGCGGTCGCGATAGACGTCACCGCTAGCCCAATCGATGCGTTGGCAGGCGTCAAAGCCGACAGAGTGTTCAACGTAATCCATGGTCGTGGCGGTGAAGACGGCGTGTTGCAGGCCGTCTTGCAAGTAATGGGTTTGCCGTATACCGGCTCCGGCGTGATGGCTTCGGCATTGAGTATGGACAAATTGCGTACCAAGTTGTGCTGGCAAGGTTTGGGTTTGAGCACGCCGCTTTGGTACGTGCTGAAAAGTGCCGCTGACATCGATCCTTGCATCGCCAAACTGGGATTTCCGGTGATCGTTAAACCAGCGCAGGAAGGGTCCAGCATCGGCATGAGCAAAGCCACCAACCGTGACGAACTGGTCGCCGCACTGCAATTGGCCAAGCAGTATCTATGCGACGTTTATGCCGAGCAGTGGGTGCAGGGTCAGGAATACACTGTCGGCGTGCTGGACGGCGAAGCGCTGCCGGCAATCAGATTGGAAACGCCGAATACCTTTTACGATTTCGATGCCAAGTATCGAGCTAACACCACGAAATACCACTGCCCCTGCGGCTTGAGTGCGGAGCGCGAACAACAATTACAGGCCTTGGCGGTACAAGCCTGTCAGGCATTGGACGTGAAAGGCTGGGCGCGTGTCGATGTATTTATCGACGCTAACGACCGGTCGCAACTGATCGAAGTGAATACGGTACCCGGCATGACCGACCACAGCCTAGTGCCGATGGCCGCTAAGGCTGTGGGGATTTGTTTCGAAGAATTGGTCTGGCGCATTTTGGAAACCAGCATGGCGGGTCTAGGTGAGCCGGTTTAGATTCATCTTGATTTCCGCGCTGTTGATCGGTGGCGCTTGGTGGGCTTGGCAGCAATTCGGCGCCAGCGCACTGAGCAGCAAGCCGATCCGCTACGTAAAGATTGAAGGCGCGTTCCAATACACCAGCAAGGACAGGCTGAAAGAAGTGTTGGCGCCGCAAATGAAACAAGGCTATTACCAGGCCGACATGGATGCGATTCATCAAGCGATTAAAGCCCTGCCATTGGTAGACAAGGTCGATGTCAAGCGGGTGTGGCCGGATGCGGTGCATATAAAAATTACCGAGCAAAAGCCGGTGGTGCGTTGGGGGAAATCGGCGCTGCTGAACAAGCAAGGCGATTTGTTGGTGCCGGACAATATCGACGAATTTAAAAATTTACCGCTGATTACCGGCCCGGACGGCCAGGAAAAGAAGCTGCTGGAGATCATGAAAGGCGTGTACATCGTCTTGAAGGATAAATCGATGCAGCTCGCCGAGTTTCACGTCAACGAACGACGAGCCTGGCGGATCAAGTTAGCCAGCGGCATGGAAATGCAGTTGGGCAGAAAAGCGCCGCTGGAAAATATGCAGCGCTTTCTAAGAACCATGGATTTATTGGGAGAGGAACAGCTGGCCATGATAGCGAGCGTGGATACCCGTTACCCGAACGGCTTTGCGGTGACCTGGAAACCGGAAGTCACCAATATCGATTGGAAAGCAATCGTGGAAAAAAACAAAAACCTGATTTAAACGCTTACCGAGCATAAACAATGGCCAAAAAGACAGATCGAAATTTATTAGTGGGGCTGGATATAGGCACGTCGAAAGTCGCGGCTATCGTCGGTGAATACCGGGGTGGCGACGAAATCGAAGTGATCGGTATCGGCACCGCACCGTCCAAGGGCCTGAAAAAAGGCATCGTGGTCAATCTGGAATCGACCGTGCATTCCATCCAACGGGCGATTGAGGAAGCCGAATTGATGGCGGGTTGCCAGATCAAATCGGTGTTTGCCGGTATCGCCGGCAGCCATATCAAAAGCCTGAATTCGCACGGCATAGTGGCGATCAAGGAAAAGGAAGTCACCCAACACGACATCGATAGAGTGATCGATTCGGCGCGGGCGGTGGCGATTCCGGCCGATCAGAAGATCCTGCACATTCTGCCGCAGGAGTTTGTGATCGACCAACAGGAAGGCATCAAGGAGCCGATCGGCATGTCCGGCATCCGCCTGGAAGCCAAGGTGCATATGGTCACCAGCAGCGTCAGCGCCGAGCAGAACATTGTTAAATGCATCCGCAAATGCGGGCTGGACGTGGACGACATCGTGCTGGAACAACTGGCTTCGTGCGCGGCGGTACTAACCGACGACGAGAAAGACCTGGGCGTATGCCTGATCGACATCGGCGGCGGCACCACCGATATTGCGATTTTCTCGGAAGGTGCGATTAAGCACACGGCGGTGATACCCATCGCCGGCGATCAAGTCACCAACGACATCGCCGTGGCGCTGCGGACGCCGACCAAAAACGCGGAGGAAATCAAACGCCAATACGCTTGCGCGTTGACGCAATTGGCCGATCCGCAACAAACCATCGCGGTGCCCAGCATCGGCGACCGTGAGCCGCGCAAGATCTCCGCGCAAAACCTGGCGGAAATTGTCGAGCCGCGTTACGAAGAATTAATGCTGCTGGTACAAGCAGAGTTAAGAAGAAGTGGGTATGAAGATTTAATTGCCGCCGGCATGGTAATTACCGGAGGCAGTTCGCAAGTAAGAGGATTGGTCGAATTGGCAGAGGAAATTTTCCATATGCCGGTTCGCATGGGTGTACCGCTGCATGTATCCGGATTGACCGATGTGGCGGAAAACCCGATTTATTCGACCGCGGTGGGTTTGTTGCTTTATGGCAAGGATCATCACGGCCGGGCGTTAGGCATGAACGATGATGGCGCGGATCTGTTGTCAAAAATCAAAAGCTGGTTTCAAGGAAATTTTTAATTTTTTGTCTGGAGGGTGTGAAAATGAAATATGAATTATTGGATAGTAGCGGCACCGCAGTTATCAAGGTCATCGGCGTCGGTGGCGGTGGCGGCAACGCGGTTAACCACATGGTGGAAGATGGTATCGACGGCGTGCAATTTATTTGCGCCAACACCGATGCCCAAGCCCTGCGGGAAATGAGCGTAGAGTCCATTGTGCAACTGGGTGTAGAACTAACCAAAGGCCTGGGAGCAGGCACTCGTCCTGAAGTAGGCAGAGCAGCTGCCGAAGAAAATCGCGACCGCATCCGCGAAGTAATTGCTGGCGCCGACATGGTATTCCTGACTGCCGGCATGGGCGGCGGTACCGGTACTGGTGCTATCGCGGTATTTGCCGAAGTCGCCAAAGAACTGGGCGTACTGACCGTAGCCGTCGTATCCAAACCTTTTGATTTTGAAGGTTCCAAGAAAAAAGGCGTGGCCGATGCGGGCTTGCGCGAACTGGAAAAACTGGTCGATTCATTGATCATCATTCCAAACCAAAAATTGCTGCCGACTTTGGGCAACAATAAATCGCTGGTGGAAGCATTCCGCGCCGCTAACGACGTGTTGCGCGACGCGGTACAAGGTATCACCGAGCTGATTACTCACCCTGGCTTGATGAACGTCGACTTTGCCGACGTCAAGACTGTGATGTCCAATATGGGCAGCGCCATCATGGGCACCGGCGTCGCCAGCGGAGAAAATCGCGCCCGTTTAGCGGCGGAAAAAGCCATTGCCTGCCCATTGTTGGACGACAACAATCTGCAAGGCGCGCGCGGCATTTTGGTGAACGTCACCTCCAACGGCGACTTGGGTTTGAACGAGTTCGACGAAATCGGCAGCATCATGCACGCCTTCGCTTCCGAAGACGCCGACATGAAAATCGGTATGGCAGTTAATCCAGCCATGGGCCAGGAAATTAAAGTCACCGTCGTCGCCACCGGTATGGGTGAAAAAGCCAAGCAAGCGGCTTCGCCTATCAGTCTGGTGAAAAAAGTCGCGGCCGGCGAGATCAATTACGATCAATTGGACAAACCGACCATCGTCCGCCAGCAAAAACAGGAATCGACTCGGGAATCCCGCTTCGGCGCGCAACCTAGAAACGACGTCGATTTGGATTACTTGGATGTACCGGCTTTCTTGAGACGTCAAGCAGACTGAGGTCCGCTTGCGACGAGTCCTTATGAGGCTGCACAACCAAGTTCGGGGGGAGCTATCGCATAATCTGTGATAGACTCCCCGGCTTTGTTTTACCTATTTGTCGGCATTTCATGATTAAACAGCGTACTTTAAAAAACACCATCAGAGCCACCGGCGTTGGTTTGCATACCGGCGATAAAGTGTATCTGACCCTGCACCCCTCCGAGCCCGATACCGGCATCCGTTTTCGCCGCGTGGATTTGGAAACCCCGGTGATGATAGCCGCGCGCCCTGAAAATGTCGGCGAAACCAAGCTGTCCACGACTTTGGTCCGCGACGGCGTTAAGGTGTCCACCGTCGAACATTTGCTGTCAGCTTTGGCCGGTTTGGGCATAGACAATGCGATTGTCGATGTCAGCGCCGCCGAAGTGCCTATCATGGACGGCAGTGCCGGACCGTTTGTGTTTCTGTTGCAATCGGCCGGCGTGGTCGAGCAGGACGTACCCAAACAATATATCCGTATCAAACGCGCAATCCGCGTCGAAGACGGCGACAAGTGGGCCGCGTTCGAACCGTTCGAGGGTTTTAAAGTGACCTTTACCATCGATTTCGAACATCCGGCGTTTTCCGAGCATTTGAAAACCGCGGTGATGGATTTCTCTTCGACGACCTTCGTTAAAGAAGTCAGCCGGGCCCGTACTTTCGGCTTTATGAAGGACATCGAGTTTTTACGCGAGAACAATCTGGCGCTGGGCGGCAGTCTGGATAACGCCATTGTGGTGGACGACGATAAAGTGTTGAACGAAGACGGTCTGCGTTATGCCGACGAATTCGTGAAACACAAAATTCTCGACGCCATCGGCGACTTGTATTTGTTGGGTTACAGCCTGATTGGCGAATACCAGGGTTTTAAATCCGGCCACGCGCTGAACAACAAGTTGCTGCTGAGCCTGATGAACGACAAAGACGCCTGGGAAATGGTGACTTTCGAAAATGCCGAGGACGCACCGATTTCCTTTATGCATTCCGCGCAAACATCAGCACGCGCGACAGGCTAATCCCGCATCACACAGACATTAAGCTGTGCCGTGGCCGGTCAACTTGATCGGCCACAATCCTGCCAAAACCTACTAATCTTCCCGCAAGCGTTTCGCCAACGTAGCACCCAAACGCGCCAAAGCCGCCGCCAAAACATCCTGCTCATCCGCCTGTTTAAACTGCTGTGCAATCAAACCGACATTTTCCGCTGACGGCAAGCGCGGTGTGCGTTTTGGCCGAATCGGCTCGCCTGTCGGCGGCACAATCCGTACTTGCAAGCGGACAATATAGGGATGCCCCGCATCATGCAATTTGTCTAAAATCGCTCGATTGAAAAACCGAATTTGCGATGCCCAGCTGGCCGAATCGCAGTACAAGAGTATCTGCGCACCTGACGCCACGCAATGTTGAGCATGCGGAGCAATCTCAGACGGTAACGCCGTCCTGACAATGGTCAGCAAGGCCTGTTGCGCGTTAATTTTGGCCATACACAGATTCAACTGCTTGTTGTCAAAATCCAGCGCGGTCTTAAACACATTTTTGCGATAACGAGTCATTGCAAATTCATTTGCTCTGAGCCGGCTTTTGGATATTCCAGAATCAGGCCCTGTTGATCGTTTTTAATAATATGCCAGCCATTTGCCACTATTTGCCGTTCATCAACGGCTGACAAAGGCAAATTTTCAGATTCCACACCGAATCGGCCCGGAAATAAACCGACGCGAATTGGTCGGCTGCCGGCTTGCTGTTTTATGTCACTGACAGCTTCGAGCACTGACATATACCCATCACCTGCGGACATGAACGCTCGCATTTCACCACCCTTTGTCCCTGCGGCAATGGCTTCAATCTGGCGGACTCGTGCGCCGCACTCTATCCGAAACACATGCGCCCAGTTCGATACCAAGTAAGTATCTGCCTGATTGCCGCACAAATAGGCTTTTCCAATTGAAAATGCCTGCGCCAATTTCGGGTAGTCGTTATCGCTGTTGCGGAAACTCTCCGAATTGACCGCATAGCTAGCATGGAAAAACACCAAGCAAACAGAAATCGCCAATTTGGCCTGCTTCCAGGCAATAATAGCGGGCTGCCTGCCATGATCAGCCAACAGCGCAAACATTCCAGCCCATAAAAAAGGCGAATATTGCAGGGTGTGGCGAAGATTAATCACCTCGCCCCATTGATAGCGGGTACGGGCAGCAACGACCACACAGGACCCCATGACCAGATAAATAGTTGAAATAGCCAAGGTTTTTTTACCGAAAGTCGGTAGATTGGACCAGCGGTATTTATAATCCGCGTAGGCAGCGGCGATAATCAAAACCCCGAATCCCAGTAAACCAGGCAGCGACCAAGCCACATACCGGGCACATTCGCTACAAGCCGTTGCATCCTTTAGCAAAGCCTCGATATAGGTGCGTAAATTCTCGACAAAACCTATCGTGCTTGGCCCCATCACATAGGGATTCAGCGACCCAAACATCACTATATTTCTGAGCAGCAGCGGCGCTACGACCACGGCCATGCCAAACATCGCCGCAACAGCGCGCAGCAAAACAACGCGCCGTTCCCCAGCGGCACTGCTTAACCAGCAATAACAAAAATAACAAATAACACTAGCCAGCAGCGCTAAATGCGCATTTCTGATTGCGTAAGCCATACCGGCAAGCAAACCAGCGAAGATAAAGCCGACGATGGACCGCGAGTTAAGCGTCAACCCTATAACAACCACCGCTAACCATAAACCGAATACATCGGTCAGCCCCATCAGCGAATGCTTGAGCACACCGGGTGATAATGCTGCTAATCCGGCCAGCAGCAAAGCATAAAGTGGTCCAAGGCTCTGCCGAAAACTGAAAAATAATAACCACGGCAATGTAATGGCGGAAAAATGCGCCAAACCTATCGCGGCATCTTTCGCATCGATACCGAAACTGGAAACGGCCGCCAGAACGACAGCAAAACCCACGGGAAACAAACGATTCTCGACCTGATCCTGATCTCCCGGCGCCAAGCCATACGGAGTAATCAGCAAGCTGCCTGAATTGAGAAAATTTCTGGCTTGTTCGATATAGCTGGCGCTGTCAGGCGTAAACGGAAAACTCGGCGACCTATAGTGAAAATGCACCATCACCAGTAGCGATATCACAGACAGAATGAATAATTGATGTAACAGTGCTCTAAGTTGCCAAGTCATACTTGTTAGTTATCTCGGAACAGAATCAGGAATTGGCCACGAGCCAAACGCCCTCGCAAATCAGCAAAATGCCCAAGACGCGGAAAGCGGTGACCGTCTCGCCGAGCAGCATGCCGATCAGCACGGTTAACGCAAAGCCCAAGCCTACCAAGGGATAGGCTTTACTGACATCCCATGATGCCAACACCTTCAACCAAACTATCGCACCCACGCCGTACAAGGTAAAACCGGCAAACACAAATTTGTTGGTAAATACGATCCAAGGCAGGCGTGGTGTCAGCGGCCCGGCCATCGCCTGCTTGACATCCACACTGGACATGCCGAGTTTCAGCATAAACTGCGCGGCAACAGACAGGACGATGCTAAAAATAGCGATCAGTAGAATTTGCATGGCTTATTCCCAATGTGAAAAATGAGCGGCTAATGTGGCGAACAGCATCAAGAGCACTGTGATCCGGCTACCGAAGTCGCGAACCGCAAACACCAGCGGGTCATCGTGCATTTCCCCGCGAGCGGTTTTAATCCACAGGCGTGCTAACCAATAAATAAGGCCTATCGCCACAAACCATAACAGCTGCGGATTTAGGTAACGTATCTGAGTCTCCGCCGAGGTAATAAATAAACCAAACACCACCACCGCGCACAACGCGGAACTGACACCCAAGGGCCAGAGCACGACCAGATCCACCGCCCGGTAATCGCGGCCATGCGTGGTTTCCCGGCCTTTTTGTTGCAAAGCAACCAGTTCGGAACAACGCTTGACTAAAGCCAGACTGAAAAAGATAAACACCGAAAAAGCCAACAGCCAGGAACTGGTCGCTACCGACGCGGCCACGGAACCGGCAATAATCCTGAGCGTATACAGCAGAGATAGCACCATTACATCGATCAATACATAGGATTTCAATAGCCATGTATACGTAGTGGTGACGAATAAATACAACAGCAACATGCCCAAAAAGGCCTGCGACACGGCGAGCGCTAACATCAGGCCGCTCAGCAATAGCCCGCAAGCGGCTGCCAGACCTTTCAAAATGGGCAATTCAGCACTGGCAAACGGCCTAAATTTCTTACGCGGATGATTACGGTCGCTGTCCAGGTCCCACAAATCGTTACCCATATACGTGGCGGACGCGGCCAAGGAAAACCCGAAGAAGCCCAGTACAACGGTACCCAACTTATCCAAATCATCAAACGAAAAAGCCGTTAGCAGCGGCACGAATATCAACAGGTTTTTCAGCCATTGATGCACCCGCAGCGCGCGCAACCACAACCGGATTTGGTTCAGGTTGGCAGTAAATTCCTGTTCTATCGGTGTATGTTCCCGCACGAATTTCGCGACCGGCTTTGAGGTATTAACCAGGATTGCGGCCTGTGCGGCTCGCCAAATCGGCAAATCGGCCTTGCTGTCACCCGCATAGACAAAATTCGGCCCCACTGCCTCGCGGATGGCCTCCAGCTTGTTGACACCTTTAAGATTATGGTTCTCATCGCTGCCTAACACTTTATCGAACAAATCCAGATGTTTGGCAACCGCATCGGCTATATCGGTATGTGCTGCGGTGGCGAGCACCAACTGCCTGCCCTTCCGTTTTTCCGCGCGCAAATACTCCAGCAAATCAGTCCGATAAGGCAAACTCTCGACATCCAGGGCCGATGCTTGCGCCACGCGCGCTTTAAACGCCGCTCGCCCCTTCGCTAACCAAAACGGTAATTTGAATATAGCGTGCGGCTGCCGTTTACAGACCTGTAATACCGATTCGACCAAGGTGTCGGTGGGCGTCAGCGTGCCATCCAAATCAACGACAAGCGCGGCTAGCGAAGTTTCTGTCATGTTATGTTTCTTTTAGAGTGATTGGTGCAACGCTGAAAAAATCGAAAATATCTGGCTCATCGAAGGCATTGTAATGTAACAGCAATTCCGCAAGCTACGTTTAACTGGGGCCGCGCGGCCACCCACAAGCACCCTTGGCCGCGTCCCGCTTAATCCTCAGAAAAATCCAAGTACAATCCGGGCAGCATTTTTCTCGTTGAGTCTGTCTGTGACCCTGTTACTATCAACGACAATACGGTCCTGCCAAGCGGATTATCCGAATCAACAATGACAATATTGCGGAGGTTTTAATGACAAACTTATCGATCAAAACATTTCTAGCGCTATTTCTGGCGAGTCAAAGCATAGCCCATGCCGCCGATCTCACCCGCGCCCAAGTCGAGCAAATGCTGACCAAAGCGGACAAGCAACACCCCGCCGACCTGCGCCGTAAGGATCTAACCGACCTGGACTTGTCGAATCTGGATTTTCGTAATGCCGATTTATGGGGCGCCGATCTAAGACGCTCCAATCTGAATAAAAGCAATCTGCAAGGCCTGACGCTGGATTTAACGGTGATGACCAATATCAAGCTCAGCGCCGCTAATCTAGCCAATACCAGCATCTTCGGCGTCAGCCTGATGCACGCCGACCTGAGCAACGCCGACATGAGCGGCAGCCGGGTGGTGGCGATCATGGACGGCGCCAATTTAAGCCATGCCAATCTCAGCAATGTGCAATGGGCGGCGGACATGAAAAATCAATCCATGGGCTTGATGCGCGCCAGCTTGAAAGGCGCCAATTTGACCGGTGCCAATCTCAGCAACGCCCAGCTTGGCCGGGCCATGTTAAAACACGCCAAATTAAATAACGCCAACTTACAAAACGCCGATCTGTATTCCGCCGAAATGGACGGCGCCAATCTGACCGGTGCCAATCTGACCAACGCCAATTTCTCGCAAGCCAAATTGCACGACGCGATTTTTACCGAGGCCGTGACGACCGGCACCCGCTTCGACGGCGCCCAAAACCTGCCCGATTCCGTCAAGCCCACCTCTTCCAAATAATCGAGACCACTTCATGCAAATCCCCAAGCAATTACTGCAACGCAAATCCGTCGAGGCCTTGACCGATGTTCAGCACGGCTTAAAGCAAACACTGACGGCCAAAGACTTGACCATCCTGGGCATAGGCGCGGTGATCGGCGCCGGCATCTTCGTGTTGACCGGCATCGCCGCCGCTAAATATGCCGGTCCTGCCATCGTAGTATCGTTCATTCTGGCCGGCATCGCCTGCGGCCTGGCGGCCATGTGTTACAGCGAACTGGCGGCGATGATTCCGGTTTCCGGTAGCGCTTACAGTTACGCTTACGCGACGATGGGCGAATTAATGGCCTGGATCATAGGCTGGGATTTAATCCTGGAATACGCCCTGGCCAGCAGCACGGTGGCAATAGGCTGGGCCGGCTACCTCACCAGTTTTCTAGAAAACTTTGGCGTGCATTTACCCACCTATCTCACCACCGCCTATCTGGCCAACCCCGCGGCCGGCTTCATCAATCTGCCAGCAGTGGCAATTATTTTATTGCTGACCGGCCTGTTGGTGATCGGCATCCGCCAATCGGCAATCTTCAATTTCGTCATGGTACTGATCAAACTCTCGGTGATCGTCGTCTTCATCATCGCCGGCTCCCAACACATCGAAACCGGAGAGAATTGGTCCAACTTCATGCCATTCGGGTTTGGCGGCGTATTGACCGGGGCCGGGGTAATTTTCTTTGCCTATATCGGCTTCGACGCCGTTTCCACCGCCGCTCAGGAAGCCATCAACCCGCAACGCGACGTGCCGATCGGCATCATCGGCTCATTGGCGGTCTGCACCTTGCTATACATTCTGGTGGCAGGTGTATTGACCGGCATCATTTCCTACACCGAACTCAACGTCCCGGCACCCATTGCGCTGGCGGTCGATCATGTCGGCATGGGCTGGCTGTCACCGATCATTAAAATAGCCGCCATCGCCGGTTTGACTTCGGTGATGTTGGTGCTGTTGATGGGGCAGAGCCGGATTTTCTTCTCGATGGCCAAGGATCAATTGTTACCGCCGCTATTCGCGCAGGTGCATCCCAAATATCAAACACCACATTTATCGACCATACTGGTCGGCGTCGCAGTCTCCTTACTCGCCGGCTTCATGCCTATCGAGAAGCTTGGCGAGCTAGTGAGTATCGGCACCCTGTTCGCGTTCGTACTGGTCTGCGGCGGCGTCTGGATTTTACGTAACAGCCATCCGGAAATGGAACGCCACTTCAAATGCCCAGCCGTGCCTTACGTGCCGATTGGCGGGATTTTGGTGTGTTTGAGTTTGATGGCGGGCTTGCCGATTGATACGTGGATTCGGTTATTCGTTTGGCTGGTGATTGGGTTTTTGATTTATTTTGGGTATGGGGTAAAGCATAGTCAGCTTCGGTCTTCTTAACTTTTGAAGTTGACTGGCTTTCAACTAGTCCGTTCGCCCTGAATTTGTCGAAGGGCTACTAATGTGTCGCTAACACGACGGTTTAATTTAATGTCGGGTCTCGGCCCGACAGCCGCGATACTTTCTTTTGCGTGGCCAAAAGAAAGTATCCAAAGAAAAGGCCACCCGGATGCCGCTTATTCCCTGAGCTCCTCGCTTTTGAACGGGGTCGCCGAAAGGGGCTTCCTGCCCCTTCGGCAACGTGCGGCATCCATGCCGCACCCCTTCGGGCAAATCCGTTCAAAAGCTCCGGTGCTCGGTGCGGCATACAGGAGAAAACCCGCCGGGGATTTGAAATTCAATTAGTTACGATCAGATATATGCTGCTGACGTAAGGAGGTGCATCGTTCGCGATCAATGCGCTTCACGTCGTTCAATACATCTACGGTCCTGGATATAACCGGGGGTTATATGAAATTGAAAAATACAATTCTCACTGGAATACAGTGCAAAGCCCGCTGCTGCTTTCGCCTTACGGCTTTGCCAAAAGCCGAGACTAAAACATGGGTTGGGATCTTTTAAATTTGTTTATCGCTCCGGGGACCTTGCGCTTAATCGTCTGGGCAGTGGCGATAGGCGCTGTCGCGACTTTTCTGGTAGTGCTGTGGTTTAGCGTTTCCGCCGCCCGGCGCAATATCGATAATCCTAAACTCAGATATCTAGCCATGGGTTTAGTGTTGGCGATATTTCTGATGCCTGTGGCTTACAAGCTCCATCAAAACCACCTGAAACAACAAGCGCTGGACGCCAAGCTCGCCACCATGACCAAGGCCTTGGATCGCTATCACGAACTGTGTAAAGGCGCGGGTGAGAAGATTTATCGTACCGTCGATGATGTCGATGGGGTGTTTTTGATGAAACTCGAGTTCGATGAGAATTCTGACATTAGCCAGTACAGCAATGCGGCCAAGAGTCCTTATGAAAGTCTTGGGGATTTCGACAGGGTTCTGTATAAAACTTTCCACTCTATTCGGTATATGAGTTTCGATGGCTATATTGAATCGTTTTTGAACGATGGCGGTTTCGGGCGTGATTGCTGGGTTGGCGATACCAATAGGTGCAAGCAGCAGCCCGCGTTCAAATACGTCGAGGCTATCGACCCCGGCGACGGTAAACGTTACCGCTATACCGGCAGTTGGCAAAGAAACGACAAGGTTAAAGGCAAGGAATGGAGCGAACTGCTTCGTAAAGTTGGCTACATCCCGCGCGAACAGTTAGTGCCGGCCAAACCCGGTGATAGAGCTTGGTACGACTTAGTGCTGACTCGCGAACCAGCCGGCGATCCGCCGCCGCGCTATGGCGTGACCTACGACGACCTGGAGACCCCGGAAGAGCGGAAGATGTGGATTGCCGGCAGCTCACTGAAAGTGATCGATCTGCAAACCGGGGAGTTGCTGGGCGAACGCATCGGCTATTTACATGATCGAGGTGGTGGCAGTGTGGCTGGCGGCCGGCAGCCATGGTCATTTGCTAAAACCGGACTGGGCTGGTCGTGTCCTCCACAGAGAGTGGTAGGCCGTTCCAAGCGTGATTTCATAATGGATGTATTACATACCAATCAAGGAGTTAAACCATGAACGAATCGACGATCTCATCTCATTCCCACGCGCCGCGTGGGAATGCAAACCTGCCGCGCTGCGGTCAGCTAAAACCAATCCCGATAAACCGGCAATAATCCTTCCTGACCCGCATAATTCCGGGCGCTCGAATAGCGCCAATGCTCCGGTAGATCAACATAATCGCGTTTGACCTGATTCAGGTGGATATACTCCAATTTCTGCCTCAAGACGTCGGGGTTATCGATCATCTGCGGATGACTTCCTTCTTCCCACAACTGATATTCCCTGTCAGTTTTGTGCGCTTCGCGGAACCAGTTCAATTGCTTCAATAAGCGCTCGGCATTAACGGCTTGCAAATAATCGATCAGCTGGCGCGCGGTGTAAGATTTGAAGTGGGCCAATTGATGGGTTAAATCGTCAGCTTGTACCAGCAGGTGCAAATGGTTTTCCAGAATGACGTAGCCGTATATTCGCCAATTGTGTTGTTGTTGACGGTAAAGCAAGGCGTCCAGCACGATTTGCACGGTAGCCAGTCGGGAAAATAATGTATCCAGTTATCTCGTTCCCACGCGCCGCGTGGGAATGCAAACCAGCCGCGCTGCGGGCCAGCTAAAACCAATCCCGATAAACCGGCAACAGCCCTTCCCGCCCTGCATAATTCCGGGCACTCGAATAACGCCAATGCTCCGGGAAATCAACATAACCGCGTTTGACCGGATTCAGGTGGATATAGTCCGGTTTCTGCCGCAAGACCTCGGGGTTCTCGATCATCTGCGGATGACTTCCTTCTTCCTACAACTGATATTCCCTGTCAGTTTTGTGCGCTTTGCGGAACCAGCGTAACTGCTGCAACAAGCGTTCGGCATTGATAGATTCCAGATAATTGATCAACTGACGCGCCGTATATGACTTGAAGTGGGCTAATTGCTCACGTAAATCGTCAGCTTGTAGTAATAGGTGCAAATGATTTTCCAGAATGACGTAGCCGTATATTAGCCAATTGCGCTGTTGTTGACGGTAAAACAAGGCGTACAGAACGATTTGCACGGTAGCCGGTCGGGTAAATAACAGTATCCAGTTCAGTACAGTGCAGGTTAAGAAATACGGCTGTTGGGATTGGAGAATACGGTAACGACTGCCGCCCATGAGTTTGACCTCGTTTGCTTGCTTTGTCGCATGTTACCGCTGGCGCGGATAGACTGCGTTCCCACGCCGCGCGTGGGAACGAGTGATCCCTGCCGCACCCCTTCGGGCTAGTCCGCTCAAAAACTCCGGTGCTCGGCGCGGCATACGGGAGAAAAACCATCCTGTGTGGTGGGCAATTTTGCCCACCATTGGGCTTTCACCCCGCGTGGGCACTAAATCCCACGCTACTGGGCTACGCCTATTGACGCCCTACATGCACCCTATGCACGTGAAGAAAGCCGGAAAACAGTCATTCAGTGCTTGAATCGACGAATTAATTACTTGGTTTTCTTGAAGATGTAGCGAGCAGCGACCAAAACAACAATTACGACTATCGCTAAAGCTAGTCCAGCAAACAGAAGCGACTTTTGTGGACTGATGTCAAATTCAGAGATAGATAGCACAATAAGAGTCGTTGCCACTCCGAGTGCCATGGTGGACATAGCAATGCCAGACCATAATTCATGACGATCCGCACATTGCTCACAATAAATATACCTTCCGCCTCTGTGGTGACAAATGACTCGACATTTCGTCATCGAGACAGGGGTTCCGCATGAATAACATTCCTGTCGAATATTTCTAGCCTTTCCGCGTAAGTCGCGGAATATATGTATAAGCAATGCCAATATAACTGGCGAGATCAGAATGATAAAAAAGATAAAAAATCCCATAATGCAAGTAGTCTAGGTGAAACGCAAGGCCGTAAGGCGCAATTCGTAGGGCGTCAATAGGCTCAGCCATATTGCGCCGTATATCGGCCTTAAATCATTCGGCGCATTACGCTATCGCTAATGCGCCCTACAAAACTGATGTTACCGCTGGCGCGGATAGTCTGGACTCCCACGCGGCGCGTGGAAACGAGAGAAAACTTCGTAAACAATAAGCTGCGATTTGGGGCGGGGGTCTCCCGTATGCCGCGCCGAGCACAGGAGCTTTCGGCGGGAATAGCCCGAAGGGGTGCGGCAGGGATGCCGCACGTTGACTAAGGGGCAGGAAGCCCCTTTCGTCAACCCCCGGCGAAAGCTTCGGCGCGCAGGATCAAAGCGGCATCCGGGTGGCCTTTTCTTTGGATACTTTCTTTTGGCCAAGCAAAAGAAAGTATCGCGGTCGTCGGTCCGCGAACCGACATTAAATAAACCGTCGCGCTAGCGACACCTCAACTTCGATACCCCTTAGACAAGCTCAGGGCGAACGGAGTCAAATACCAAACTAATCAACGCCCAATCGCGTAATACTGCAACCCAAACTGTTTAACCAACCTCGGCTCATACATATTCCGCCCATCGAATATCACCTTGTCTTTCAACAAGCGACCCAAATCGTCGAAATCCGGGCTGCGGAACTGTTTCCATTCGGTGACGATGATCAACGCATCCACGTCGCTTAGAGTATCCGCCTGCTTGGCGCAGTACACCAATCCGGCTTTATCGCCGTAAATACGGTGCGCTTCTTCCATTGCTTCCGGGTCGTAGGCTCGCACTGTGGCACCGGCATCAATCAAGGCTTCCAGCAATACCCGGCTGGGTGCTTCGCGCATGTCGTCGGTGTTGGGTTTAAACGCCAGGCCCCACAACGCAAAGGTTTTGCCTTTAACTCCGTTCGGATAATGCGTGGAAATTTTCTCGAATAAACGGTGCTTTTGCCGGTCGTTGACGTTTTCCACCGCGCTGAGCAATTCGGCTTGATAGCCGTAATCGCGGGCGGTGCGTTCCAGCGCTTTCACGTCTTTCGGGAAGCAGGAACCACCATAGCCGCAGCCGGGATAAATAAAGCTATAACCGATACGGCTGTCGGAACCAATACCGTGGCGGACATTCTCGATGTCGGCGCCCAGTCTTTCCGCCAGATTGGCCAATTCGTTCATGAAGCTAATTTTGGTGGCCAGCATCGCGTTAGCGGCATATTTGGTCAATTCGGCGGAACGAATGTCCATGGTGATGACCCGCTCGCGGCTACGATTGAACGGCGCGTACAGCGCTTTCAACAATTCGGCGGTTCTGGGGTTGTCGGTACCGATGATAATGCGGTCCGGTTTCATGAAATCGTCCAGTGCCGAGCCTTCTTTCAAAAATTCCGGATTGGAGACGACGTCAAATTCCAATTCCTGGCTGCGCTCGGCCAATACGTCCTTGATGGCCTGTTTAACCTTGTCGGCGGTGCCGACCGGTACGGTGGATTTATCGACGACGATTTTATAATCGCTCATGTGTTCGGCGATGCTTTTCGCCACGGCCAACACATATTTCAAGTCGGCCGAACCATCCTCGTCCGGTGGCGTACCGACGGCGATGAATTGAAACAAGCCAAAATCCACAGCTTCTTTAACATCGGTGGTAAAGCTCAAACGTCCTGCGGCAACGTTGTCCTTGACCATCTCGTCCAGACCCGGCTCGTAAATCGGAATGATGCCTTGTTTGAGTTGGTCGATTTTGCGCTGGTCAACATCCATGCACAGCACTTGATTACCCACTTCGGCCAGACAGGCGCCCGTCACCAAACCCACATATCCACTACCAAACACCGTAATTTTCATCGTTACACCTTGTAAACTAATTGGAAGATCGTTTCTGTTTTAATCGATACAACGCGGAAATATCCTCGTCGCCATAACCCTTGGCCATCAGTTTGGCATAATCCGCCAGCGTGGCGATGGTTAGCGGACAACCCACGCCGGCATGCTGCGCCATATGCTGGGCTATTTTTAAGTCTTTATGATGAAGCGCCAGTTTAAATCCTGGCGGGAATTGGTGTTGCGTCATGGTCTTGCCGCGATGCTGTAAAAACCAGTTACCCGCCGCCCCGCCGCTGACGACCTTGATGACTTTGTCCATCGGCAAACCTTGCGCTTCCGCAAACGCCAAAGCTTCGGTCACCGCTTGGTTAATCCCCGCACACATAATCTGGTTCACTGCCTTGCAGGCTTGCCCGGCACCGACATCGCCCAGGTGTTCGATGCGTGCGGTCATGGCCGCCAACACGGGCCGAACCTGCTCCAAGGTTTGCGCGCTGCCGCCGACCATCATGGCCAACGTGCCTTTGTTGGCGCCTTCCACGCCGCCGGACACTGGCGCATCCAGAAATGCGGCATTCTTCTCCGCAAGTTTTTGCGCCGCGACAATCGCTGTTTCACTGCTGACCGTGGACATATCCACCACCACACTACCAGGGCGAACGGTTTTAGCGACTGCATCCACCACCATCAATACGTCTTTATCCGCCGACACACAAATCAACACGACATCGACTTGACCGGCCAGTTGTTCGATAGTCTCGCAAGCCTGGATTTGCAATTCCGCCGCCAATGCCTCGGCTTTACTAAAGGTCCGATTGTAAACCGCGGTCAAGTAGCCGGCCTTGGCAAGATTACGCGCCATGCCCTGGCCCATTGCCCCCAATCCGATCAAGCCTACCCGCATGTTATATCCCCCGTAATATTGTCTGGACCATTATAGCGTCTTAGTTGGGTCCTAACAGACCGCGCGGACGATTACAACGCTCCGTGTTTTTGCAATAACGCGACAACATTTTCCGCCAAAAGCCGATACCCCCTATCATTAGGATGGACCGTATCCGACTTAAGCTCGTTATTTGCCAGAATCTTAGGCAAACTATCCAGATCGCTCGGCACGCCTTCAGATGCAGCCAGCTCTTCATAAATTTTCGCGCTATGTAAAAACACGATCCCAAACGCCGGCACACCCAACATTACGACCGGAATATTACGTTGCCGGGCTTCGGCTATCATGGCTTTAAGATTGTCCCGGGTCTGATCGGCGGCGAGTTGTTGCAGAATATCGTTGCCGCCGTGTATCAAAATTAATAGATCGGGCTTGTATTCATCCAGCAATGCCGGTAAGCGCTGCCGGCCTGCACTGCTGATCTCTCCAGGAACGCCTTCATTAATGACCTCGCGGCCGGTCAGTTGCGTGAGTATGCTGGGGTAATCATGCTGGGCCGAAGCACCGGTTCCATAAGTCAAGCTATCGCCAAAGGCCAGAATGACGGCGTTATCCGGCAGCTTGCTTAAGGCTGGCTTTGGTTTATTACAAGCCATACCACCGAATAGCAATGCCACAACCATCAGAACTATTTTCATGCTCGCCCTCGATCCTTTAAGCGCCTGGGGCGCAGCACCCTTATCTATCCTTCTATCGCCTTAGCTATTTTTCCAGGTAGGTATAAGCATTCAGTCCGGCCAACAGCTCCTGCTCGAAAGCCTGCTTTTGCGCAGCCGTTAATCCGCTGACACCCAACTTTTGCCGGTAGGCGGTTTTTAACGCTTCGGTATTGATATGCACATAATCCAGCAGTTCGCTGACATCCTCGCCTTCCATGAAGTCACCGAAACGATAGCTGTCTCCCTCCAGTTCGATATTGATCGAATGCGTGTCGCCGAATAGATTGTGCATATCACCCAAAATTTCCTGATACGCGCCGACCATGAAAAAGCCGATCAGATAGTCCTGATCTTCGGCAATGCTATGCAGCGGCATGGTGTTGGCGATGTTCTGATGATCGACGTATTGATCGATACGGCCATCGGAATCGCAGGTTAAGTCTTGCAGGACCGCACGCCGGTTGGGTTGCTGCTGCAGATTATGAATGGGCATAATCGGGAAAATCTGATCGATACCCCAAATGTCCGGCATCGATTGAAACAAGGAGAAATTGCAGAACACCTTGTCCGCCAGTTTTTCATCCAGCTCCTGCAAAATTTCGCGGTGATGGTGATTATCCAGGTTCAACTTGCGCTGAATTTGCTGACACAAACTGACATAGTGCTTTTCGGCTTCGGCCAGTTCGGTCAGCGACAAATCGCCTTGCACGAACTGGGCGCGGGCTTCGGCCATGTTGAATTGGGCATTGTGATAAGCCTCGGCGATATTTTGCCCGCTGATGGTCACCGCCGTCGCCGCACCTTGCAGGCTTTCAACTTCGGTAACATTAGTAATCAACACCGCATGATGCGCGGTGATGGCACGACCGGATTCGGTGATGATATTGGGCTGCGGCAGACCGTGCTGCTGAGCCACGTCCGCAAAGGCGCGGACGATGTTTTCCGCGTACTCGTTGACGCTGTAGTTGATCGAACATTCCCTCCGCGAACCGCTGCCGTCGTAGTCCACACCCAAACCGCCACCGGCATCGACCGTGGTAAGGTTGGCACCCAATTGATGCAATTGCAGGTAAAACTGGCCGGCTTCTTTTAAGGCCAGTTTGATGTCGTGGATATTGGCGATTTGCGAGCCCATATGAAAGTGCATCAGTTGCAAACAATTCAACATATTCAATTGCTGCAAACGGGCAATCAGTTGCAACACTTCACTGGCATGCAAGCCAAACTTGGATTTCTCGCCGCCGCTGTTCTGCCATTTGCCGGCGCTGATGGTCGATAAACGCACCCGCAAACCGATCAACGGTGTGACTTGTAGCTTAGCGGCTTCTTCGATGATCATCTCCAGCTCGGAGGGCTTTTCGATGACGATGAATACCGACAAGCCCATTAACTGGCCCATCAAAGCCATGCGGATATAAGCCCGGTCCTTGTAACCGTTGCAGACGATGGTACCGCCAGGTTTGGCCAGTCCTAAAATCGCCAATAACTCCGGTTTGCTGCCGGCTTCCAGGCCGATATGCTCGGCGGCAACAATGCTTTCCACCACATTGCCTTGCTGATTAACCTTGATCGGATAGACCGGCGTGTAATGGCCGCTGTAATGGTTCGCGGCTCTGGCTTGGTCGAAGGCCTGCTGCAGCTGACGGATGCGGTCGCACAAAATATCGGTAAACCGCACCAGCACCGGGAAGTTCAAGCCCTTGCCCCGCAAGGCCTGGGCAATGTCGAACAGATCGATTTCGGTCGCGCAATCGGCTTGCGGCTTCACGCAGACATGGCCCTGGTCGTTAATTGAAAAATAACCGTTACCCCATTGCTGGATAGCGTAAAGCTGCTTGGATTGTTCAATCGACCAGGGTTGTGTCGGCACGCGCGGTATCCTAACTGTCATAAAGAGGTAGAAATTCTAAAGTATAATGATGAACGTTATATGACTTTTTACAGGACTTTCCCATGCTCGACGATCAATGGTTTAGCGAAGCCCAAGAGCCTTCCGGTTCGGCCTTCTCGTTAAAAATCAAACGCAAACTGCACGAGGAGCAATCCGAATTTCAGTTTCTGGAAATCTACGAAACCGAACAGTTCGGCAATCTGATGGTAATCGACGGCTGCACCATGGTCTCGACTCGGGATAATTTCTTTTATCACGAGATGATCAGCCACCCGGTGTTGTTCACCCATCCCAACCCGAAAAATGTGTTGATCATCGGCGGCGGCGACTGCGGTACTTTACGGGAAGTGCTGAAGCATCCTGGCGTCGAAAAAGCCGTGCAAATCGACATCGACGAGCGCGTCACCCGCTTGGCGGAAATCTATTTCCCGGAACTGTGCGAATCCAACAACGATCCGCGCGCCGACCTGAAATTCATCGACGGTATTAAATGGGTGAAAGAGGCCGCGCCGAATAGCGTGGACATCATCATCGTCGACAGCACCGATCCGGTCGGCCCGGCCGAGGGCTTGTTCTGCGCTGATTTTTACAAGGATTGCTATAAAGCTTTAAGCGAGAACGGCATCGTGGTGCAACAAAGCGAATCAGCCCTGCTGCATATGAAAATTCTCAAGGAAATGCGCGAGGAAATGAAAGCGGGGGGATTTGCAAACTTCCAAACGGTCTTCTTCCCGCAATGCATTTATCCATCAGGCTGGTGGAGCGCAACGATGGCCAGCAAAACCGATTTGTCGAAGTTCCGCGAGCAGGACGCGGTCAACAAGGGTTTTGAGACTGTTTATTACAACAGCGACATCCACAAAGCCAGTCTGGCAATGCCGGAGTTTTTCAAAAAAGCCTTCGCTTAACCATTGCTCGAGCCGAAGCCACGCGCTTCGGCTCTGCTGAGCAGTTCTTAGCGCGCCACGCTGAACATGGCCTCAAATCGTTTGGCCACGTGCTCACATCCCTTGCTAGCTATCCGGCTATCTGCGACACTGAGGCCTTGTAGGAGGTTTCTTACAGCGCGCCTGACTGGCAAGATAGTCTCGCAACTGCCCGAGTAACGCCCCAAAAGCATATTTCATTACCTAAGCCAGGAGATGATTAGGACTCGCCCGATGACCACGCCTCCCGACAAAACTCAGTTAATCTTGTCCAACACCTTGATCGGCAAATTATCCGAAAACAGTCGTGACACTTCGGAGCTTGAGCCGTATTTGGTGGTGTTATCCGGTAGCGATCAAGGCAAGCAATACAAATTGCACCATCATCAGCATGTGTTGGGCCGCGAACCGGCCGTGGATATTCTGATTCCCGATCCTAAGGTCTCCCGGCGCCACGGCCGGCTCTGGGTACAAAACCGGCATATCCTGCTGGAAGACTTAAACTCCACCAACGGCACCTACGTCAACGGCAAGCGGGTCGCAAAACATAAACTCGAATTACTCGACAGAATCCTATTGGGCGACACTTACTTAAAAATCGATTACAAACGCGCCAACGAAGCTAAATCCGAACAGGCGCTATACGCGGCGGCGAATCTGGATGCGATGACCAACATTCTGAACCGCAACGCCTTCATGCTGCGCGCGCAACAGGAATTGTCTTTTTGTAAACGCAACGAAACCCGATTAACGGTGATGATGTGCGACGCCGACCATTTCAAGCGCACCAACGACAATTTCGGCCATCTCGCCGGCGATCAGGTCCTTAAAGAACTGGCGAAAATCCTGAATGCGGAAATGCGCCAGGAGGATTTCCTGGCCCGCTACGGCGGCGAAGAATTCATCATGTTGTTGCGTGACATTTCCAGCGATGCCGCAACCACCTTGGCGGAGCGCATCAGACTGACGGTGATGCAACATACGTTTCAATACCAAAGCCAGCCCATACCTACCACCCTGTCGATTGGCGTCTGCTCGTGCCGAATAATGGCCGACACCTCCCTGGAAGCCATTATTCAAGCAGCCGACGACGCCCTTTACCGCGCCAAGAAAAACGGCCGAAATCGCGTAGAAATCGACGCCCGATAACTTTAGCTTGCCAGCCGGCCAATACAAACACCTGGCTTCATAAGGTATTTGCATTTATCCGCGCCGTGCGTTACTGTCCAACTTCCAGTGTTTTCGGCGTTCTGCTGCTATGCTTAGGCATGCTACGTAGAATTAAATTTGTAACACCACGGGAGTATCTAACATGAATAAAAATAAATTCCTCACCACCTGTTTGCTGTCAGGTGCATTATTGGCCAGCCAAATGGCAAATGCGGACGAAAACCATCCGGGTTATCTGGCAGGTTTCACTTCCAGAGTTAGCCAAGGCTTTGCTAACACCACCTTCAGTTTTATTGAAATCCCTAAAAACGTGGTCAACATCACTCACGACCAAAACATTCTGCTGGGTTCAAGTTGGGGTCTGCTGCGTGGCGTAGCTCACACCGTCAGCCGCACTGTAATAGGCGTAGCGGAGCTGATTGCCTCGCCGATTCCCACCGATGAATTTATCTCTCCGCCCTACGTCTGGGATCGTTTTAGCGAAGATACCCGTTACTTCGGTCTGCATTACCCCGGCTACTGGACTCATTTCGGCCCGCTGGATCACGGCTATACCGACACGCTGGATCATGGCAAGTAACGCGGACGATACCGCTCGATATTGAGGATAAGATCATGACAAAAAAATACGTATACATCCCGCTTGCCGTTATGGCTTTGTCGCTGGCCGCCTGTTCCACGCCGAAAAAGGATGTGGCCGGGCTCAGCGCTGAGATTGATGCTGCATCCAAAGGTCATTACGGCCAAGCTTTGCTCCATGCTTCAGCAGCTGAACAGGACTTGAAAACCGCCAATCATGTGTTGAAACATTGGCAAAACGATTATTACTGGAACATCGACGAGAGTCTGAAAGCGCAAGAGGCCGCAAAATCGGCCGCGGCACACGTTTTGGCCTCGGAAAAAGAGTATTGCCAATGGCTGACAGAAGCCCATTCGCAAAACCACCATCACGTGGAAACCATTCACGAAACCGTGGCCTACTTTAAAACCGGCAGCCATGTGCCGTTTAAAACCAAGGAAGACACCATCAGCCATATCGGTCACTTTTTACACGACCACCCGGATGCAACAGCGACTGTCACTGCTTCCACCGACACAGTGGGTAAACCTGCGGCTAACCAAGCCTTATCGGAAAGAAGGGCTAAATCCGTTACCGAACTGCTGATTAAAAACGGTGCCAGAGCCTCGCAACTGGTCTCCAAAGCTATCGGCGAAGCGGGTGGCCCCGATAACACGGCGGATCAGAATCACCGGGTTGCCGTGGTTATTTCCGCACATCCCGACTATCTCGACTGCCCTAAATTTAAGTAAGCCCAACCCACCCTGCTCGCGCCAGCGGCAGGGTAATTGGCGGCAGAGATTCAATAACACGGTTATCGAATCTCTGCCCCATCTTAAATCTCGTCTGCCTGCTGTTTCTGCCGATCCGCGCTTTCAAAAATTTGTTTTTCCGCATCCCTGGCCTGATCCATGGGTTGCTTGATTGCATCAGCCAGCGGCTGCTGCACCACTGGCTGATTCGCCTTGTCTGGCGGCGAAGAATCGCAAGCCGGCAAACCGCCAGCTATTAGTAAAAAGATCAAAGCGTTTTTCATGGCTTTACCGAATCGGCGACGTCAAAGGTTAAGGGCAAAAACTCAATCATTGCGGTGCTCGCGAGGACGGCGCAAAACCTGCTTTATCGCCTGCTCCACCGCCAGATCGACAGCACCGGCCATCTCCTGATATTGCTGCTCGCTGACATTAATACCCTTATCGATGGTGTTCCGCACATAACACGGCGGTAATTGGTTCAGCGCCAGACAAGCCACGTCTTCCTGAAACGCTTGACTGAAAGGCTCGTCGGCCTGCTCAGCAAGCTTCCAAAGCCGATCTATCACCAATCGCTCGTAATAATTACTAATATTCAGCATAAAGGCCTCTTAAAAAACATTGGCTACCAATGCTGATAAGCATAGCCCAGAATCCGACTTGGCCGAATCCATTCGCCAGGCTGACAGAGGCCCTGATTATTCTCATTTTTTACGGCGGGCATAGCTCATTCCGCCCGCAACGCTTCCAGCGGGTTCAATCTAGCGGCCTTGATGGCCGGCACCACACCGGCCGCAATGCCGATAAATAGGGAAATTGCAAAAGCGGCAACGATGTAATTCCAGGCCAATTGCACCGGTAATGCCGGCACGAAAGCAGCGGCGAGCTTTACCAGTGCCACGCCCAATAAAACACCACCGGAACCGCCGACCAGACTCAACAACATCGCTTCGCCGAGAAACAGCTTAAACACCATGCCACGCTCGGCACCAATAGCCCGCAACAAACCAATCTCCGATACTCGTTCCGACACGGCGATGGTCATGATGGTGAGAATACCGACCGAGCCCACCAGTAACGAGATACTACCCAGCGCCGCCACCGCCAAGGTCAATACACTCAATACCGAATCCATTTTTTCCAGCATCTGGTTTTGGGTAACTATCGTAAAATCCTCGGCACCGTGCCGCGCTATCAAGCGGCGTTTGATGGCTTGCTCCACCGTTTCCGCGCTGGTCTCACTGCTGTATAGCAAATCGATTTCCATCAAACTCTGCCGATCAAACATCTCCATGGCCTTGCCGCTGGCAACGAACACCGTATCGTCCAGGTCAAAACCCAACATTTGTCCTTTGGCCTGCATCACGCCGATTACCCGAAACCGGTCGCTACCGATGCGAATCCGTTGCCCCAGAGGGTTGGTATTGCCGAATAATTCCGTGCGCATCTTACTGCCCAACACCGCGAACGCTCGCGGATTATCCAAACCATCGTCGGGTAAAAAGCGGCCGCTATCGACTTTTAATTGCCATACTTGCGGCAAGGCGGCGCCGACGCCAAACACATTGGCCCGGCGCTGTTTGTTGCCGGCCTCAATCCGGGCATTGCCCTGTACCATCGGCATGGCGGCCAACACGTGATCGAGATTTTCCAGACTGGCCGCATCGGCCGTGGACAAAGGCCGCACCGTGCTGATGGTCGCACCGGACATGCCAAACGTGGTGGTTTTTCCGGGATAAACCGCGATCAGATGCGTGCCGAACTGGGTAAATTCCGCCAACACGAAACTATGAATGCCGCGGCCGATGGAGGTCAAAATCACCACTGCGGCGATGCCGATGATCAGGCCCAGGGCGGTCAACAACGAGCGCTGCCTATGGCTGCTAATGCTGCGTAACGCCAGCTTGGCTAAATCCAGCCAGTTCATCTTAGCGCCTCGCCAAAGCGGCGACCGGGTCGAGTCGCGCAGCCTTGCGAGCCGGCAACCCCCCAAAAACCAGCCCCGTCACTAAAGCGACGGCCAAGGCCGACACTCTGGCCCAAATCGGTAGAGCAACCGGAAAATTCGGATACAACCACTGTAAGATCAAAATACCGAACTGACCGAGTACGCTGCCGACCAGCGCGCCGGCCAACGACAACAAGGCCGCTTCGCATAAAAACCAGCGTTGCAGTTGGCTTTGCGTGGCGCCCAAGGCTTTCAGCAAGCCAATTTCGGCAGTGCGTTGGCTGACGCTGACCAGCATCACATTCATCACCAACACCCCGGCCACCGCCAGACTGACCGCGGCAATACCGGCCACGGTAAAAGTCAACGCGGTGAGGATTTTATCGAAGGTATTCACCACGCTATCCTGGGTAATCACCGTCACATCGTCCTCGCCTTCGTGGCGCAGCTTGATGATAGTGCGGACCTCGTCGACGGCCTTATACATGGCTGCTTCAGAGTAGGCTTCAATTAAAATCCGAAACAATGAATGGCTGTCGAACAAGGCTTGCGCGGAAGCCACCGGTACGATGACTAGTTCATCAAAGCCGGTGCCTATCGATTGACCTTCCTTGGCTAACACGCCAATCACTCGAAACCGCCGATCATTGATGCGCAGCCATTGCCCTACCGCTTGTTGATGGGCAAACAATTCCTCGCTGATTTTTTTGCCGATCACACACACCGAGACTTCTTTATCGGCGTCGGCCTCCGGCAGAAACTGGCCTTGAGCCATGGTGAGATGCCGCACGCGCAGCAAGGCATGCGTGGAGCCCATGATATTGGTTTCCCGCTCCAGACCGCCAACCGATACCGGCGCGGAGCCGATACTGACCGGGGCAATCGCCGCGACGTGCTTGCTGCGGAATAAGGCAGCGGCATCGTCCAGCGTCAAATCGCGCGGGGTTTCGCCGAACAGGGGCGGGTGGCCGCCGGTGGTTTCGGTGCGGCCGGGCAGGACGATGACCAGATGGGTACCCAACGATTCGAATTCGTGGACCACATAATTGCGAGCGCTGTCGCCCAATGCAGTCAACACGTTCACGGCAGCCACACCTATGCTCATCGCCAAAATAATCAGTGCGGCGCGCAGGGGTTGAGTCTGGATGGCTTTGCCGGCCTGAAGAAGTAAGTCTTTACTGAGCATGGCGATTGGGTAACAAGCTTAGCCGGCAGTTTAGCCGGAACCGCCAACAAATACCCAGCTAAAACGCACGCACTCCATAGACCTCGGGGTTAGAGCCTTGAACTTTGGTTTTCCAGAGGCTGAGCAGAGCCACTATAGAACCGGGACCGATCAATTTCCGAAGTAATTGATTATCAGCTTGCCGCCGGACATCACCAAATCAGGGTATTCCAACAACTTAAGCTTTTGCGTCGGATCACCTTTTACCGCGATCAGATCGGCCGGCGCGCCGGGTAATAAGGAGCCAAGCAAGGGCGTATTCAGGTATTGGCCCGCTTTGGAGGTTGCGGTCCGCATCACATCCAACGGCGCCATACCAGCCAGATGTTGTAAGTACAGTAATTCCTGCCCATCTATGCCCCAGGGAATGTCGGGATGGGCGATTTCCGCGCCATATAAAAACTCCGCGCCCAACTCGGCCAAGCGCCTGACATTGCTGCTCAGGCCCGGACATTTCGACAAAGTATCGATGGTGCCGACGATTCTGACCTGTTGCGCCGCGGCCCGCTGCAATTGCGCGTCCGGCAATCTGTCGCAGGGCGCGTGGGCCCATTCATCGACACCGGCATCCAGGGCCAATTGTGCGCCTTTGGGCTCGGCAAGATGCGCCGCCACCCGGCGGCCGACTAGATGCGCTTCGTCGACAATGGCCGCCAACACCGCCGGCGCTAACATCGGCCAGCTATGTGGTTTATCGTGCGCTTTGCTGCGTGGGTCTTGGGAATGAGCGTGCGTGTGTCCGCCAGACCAAGGCGCGCCCGCTTCGCCGCCGGGCTCCAGCGCCACTTTAATCACTACCGCGCCGCCTGCCACCAGTTTACGCACCGCTTGCCGCGCCTGCTGCTCATCGGCTACCGGCATGGCAATGTCAGTTTCGCCCAGGTTAGGGATCGGATAGCCTGCCGGCGCGGTGATAATCGGCCCGGACGTCATCAGTCTTAAGCTGCCGTCGCCGCCGTAAGGCTGATGCAGCGGCCCGCCGACATCACGCACTGTGGTGATGCCATGGCGCAGCACGGTATCAGTCGGCACGTGTTGGTAGCTCAGATGGGCATGTAACTCGATGAAACCGGGCAACAGTGTGGCATCGCCTAGCTCAAGCCGGGGCGCATCGCTATCGTTAAACGCTTCCCGGCTGTCTATCCTGGCGACCTTCCCGTCGCTTATCAGCACCGCAGCATCGCTTCTGAGCGTATAGCCATCGAAAACCCGCGCTGCCGCGATGAGCAAATGTTGGTCTTGGGCGCAGGCGACGCTGCCCGGCAACGTCAACAGCAAAACCAAGAGTAATCGGTAGCAGTGCTTGAAACTAGATTGAGATTTCATGGCTATTTCAAAAAAGCAGCGCCGGCGAAAACCGGCGCTGTCGAGTGGATATGGATTAAATCGCCTAGAAGCTGGCGGCAATACCGATTTGCCCCCAAATACCCGGCATTTGATAACCAGGGCGATAGACATAGCGTTTATCAAACAAGTTTTCCACGCTGACAAACACTTCGCCTTTTTTGCCTAACTCGGCAATAGGATAGGCCAGCCGGGTATTCGCCACAGTAAAGGCTTCGACACGTTGGTTATTCACCTCGGCGACATTCCGGGCGCGATTCAACGCCCAAGTTCTTGATTGGTATTGCAGATCGAAAGAAAAGCGCAGCGGACCGATGGGGCCGTTGATGCCGGCGGTCACCGCTTGTTCCGGGGTGTAGGGCAAATTCGGGATGCTGGGGTTGAGTAGCGTCAATCCGGCAAATAGACTCCAGTCGGCGATCAAGTCTTGTTTTACCGACGCTTCCAAGCCACGCATCCAGTACGAGCCGTAATTGATATAAGCACCCTGGGTTAAGTCGAACACGTAGCGATTCTTGACGTTATCGATGAAAAAGCTCAGATCGATTTGCGTACTTTTGAACGGCGAAGCTTTCAAACCCACTTCAGCATGATCGACGTTTTCCGGCGACAAGTTTTGCCAGCCGTCGGCTGAAAAATTCGGTAAAAAGCCGCCGGAAAATAGATTTAACGGCACGTTCGACAAGGCGCCCGAGTTAGCCGCCGCGTCAATACCGGGATAGTTGACACCGTTTGAGACGTTACCGAACACGGTTAAATCGTCGGAGACAAATGACAAACCGGCGTGCGGCGAGGCTTTGGACTGGTAATGGCTATGGTCGTAAAAGCGCACACCAAGGGACGGGACCATCACCCACTCTTTGCTCAGCACCAGATCGTGACTCAAGGCCAGGTAAGGACTGGTGAGCCTGAAAGTGGGTGTGGCAAATTGATACACTTGATTGCCGGTTTGCGTGCCCAGGTTAGTCACTTTACCGTTCAGCCACTCGTTATCTATCCCAGCCGTTAAGGTGCCGCCCTGCCAGGGCGAAAACTGTTCTTTCCAGCGAAAGCCGTCCATGCTGTATTGGCTGAGCAGATTCGAGCGGTTGTCAGCGAAGCCGGTGAAGTAGGTATTTTGACTCAACCAATTACCGTCGCCGCCGTTATGGTAGAGAGTAAATTTGCCCTGCCAATCGCCGTGCGCGTGGCTGACGCTGGCCGCTACCATACCCGCAACCGTATCGTACTCGCCGATAGGCGGCGTGACCCCATATTGTCCGGGGTCGCCCGCTCGGTTATCCGCGTAGAGAAACGTCACGTCCGAACGCCATTGCGGATTTAACTGATAGCCGGCTTTTCCCATCACATTGCGTAATTCGCCATAGCCATTTTGGCGATGGCCGTCTGATTTGGCGTAGCCTTGTGCCAACGAGAAATCGAAATCACCGTACTTGCCTTGCACATCGGCTTGCTCGGTAATCGTGCCGAAAAAGCCGCCGGACAACCGGCCGCTACCGTGCAAACCGTCCTCCGCCGCAGCCTTGGTTTGCAGGTTGATCGAACCGAAATTGTTGCCGTTGATAGCCGGCTGCGGGCCCTTGTAAACCGTAATCGATTGCATGCCGTTGACGGGCAACAAATCCAGCAAAGGATGGTTCCAGGTAGCCATATACATAGGAATATCGTCGATATAGGTCTTGATCTCGCTACCTGGTCGGCCGGCACCCTGACCACGAATCGCCACCGCGCCGCCCTGGTCGCCGCCGAACGCACCGACGGGGTTGTATCGCGAGATCTGCACGCCCGGCGTTCTTTTCAGGACCGACGCCAGATCCAATGCATTTTGGTCGCGGATTTGTTCTTCAGTGACGACCGCAGATACGCCGGAGAACTCGTCCACATGATTTTCTTCGATAACAGGGTTGGCGACTACCTCGGTGGAATCGAGCTGGTCAGTCTTTTCCTCTGCCAGGACGGCGGTACCGGCTTGCAGTAGCGCAAAAAAAACCAGCAAGGATTTGGGTAAATTCAGTAAGGGCAGCACGGCGTATTTCATGATCATTCCAGTCAACATTCGGCAAAAATAAAACCCTATCCACCGAACATTTATCGCTGAATGTTCGAATATGGAAAGCGTTTATCACAATGCTGATTTTAACGAATCACTCGCAACCGCCTGAGTTACTTTCATATGCTAAAAGTAATATTTTTTATGCTATAAGTAGCAGCTGGAAATATCCGAATTTTCGACTACTTCATCCAAAAAAACTCAGCGGCCCATTTAGCAACCATTAATTAAGCCAAATAACATAGTTTAAATAAAAATTGCTTATTAGTACCAACATAGGGATTGCCATGACGAAGAAAACGGCGGGACGCTGGCGCATCAAAAACGACGAATTGCAATCCCGCCAGCAAGGCAACTGCCTGACTGAGTATCTGCCGGATGACATAGGCAAAGGCTACTCGACATTGTTTCCGCTCGACCCAGACTTGAACTATATCGAAACACATTATCAGCCCAGTCAGGATTTAGCCATTCTGACCCGAATGGATCAGCACAACCCTCGCCTGGTGGTGACTTTGGGCATGCAAGGGCAATCGCGATTCGTTGATGCGCAGGGCCAAGAAATTACTTTTAATGAAGGCTATACGTCGATCACCGCATTCAGCTCCAGTATTGGCGAACGCCAATATCAAGCCAATAATCCGATGGCCCAAGTGCGGTTTTCGATGAGTAAATCTTGGTTGAGTCGATACTTCGGCGAAAATACCGCAACGCGATTTTTTAATAAGAACGGCATTAGTTTAATAAGCTATAAACCCATTTCAAATACGGCATTAATAGCCACGCGGCAGCTATTAAATTGCGATCCGAATAATCCGGCAAGACATGTATTTATGCACGGCCAAGCCCTGTCGATATTAGCCGCGGAAATGACCCATCTATGGCAAGATAATCGAAAGACATCGTCGGTTTTTTCAAAAAAAGACCAAGCCATTGCCCAAGCCGCGCATAACATTCTGTTAAATGAATATAAAAACCCGCCATCGGTTGCCGAATTATCCAAACGTGTCGGCACCAATCAATTTAAATTAAAACAATTGTTTCATCACTTTTTTAATACGACGCCGTACGGCTTATTATTAGATATTCGCATGAAAACCGCCTATCAGTTATTAGAATCCAGGCGCTGTCAAATCGATGTTGCCGCCGCCTATGTCGGCTACAATCACGCCAGCAATTTCAGCACTGCTTTTAGCAAATATTTCGGAACATCCCCCCGCAGTATCGCCAAAAACCACACATCCAAACCTTAAGAGGTTAATATACCTGCGACGCTGACCAAATCCGTGCGTCGGTAGCCGGCGCAATGATGTGCATTTTGGACTCGCAAACCGTCAGGCCGAACCGATACGGCCCTATCCTCAACCTATTCGCCCTTACCGACGCTCTTAAGCCAAGCCACCAGTGCCCGCCGACACTAATCAGCCGCAAACCATCCAAACTCCCACGCCTATCTTGCCGCTGCCTAACAGCCGCCTCGGTCTCAGTTATATGCTGGTCGCTTGTGTCTTGTTTTCGGTGATGAACGCCGGCGCATACGCCATCGGCCTATTCGATACCGGCTTGCCGCCCAGCATGATCAGCTTTATCCGCATCCTGGCCAATTTCTTGATCCTGACAATTCCGGCGCTGATCGGCGGCAGACTGATCGGTCTGTTCGGCGATGCCCGACCTTCGTTGTGGCTGCGCGGCTTGTTCGGCAGCACGGCCCTGATGCTGTCATTCGCCGCCATCGCCCGCATCGGTCCCGGCGAAAGCGCTTTTCTGACCGCCAGCAGCGGTGTGTTCGTAATGCTCTTAGGGCCACTGGTTTTGGGCCAAAAAAACTCGCTATTGGTTTGGCTGGCCATTATCGGCTCGTTCAGTGGGGTATCGCTGCTATTTGATTTCGAAAATAGCCACAACTTATTCGGACAAGCCATGGCCTTGCTGGCCGGCCTGTTGTCGGCGCTGGCCTATTTGATGGTGGCGCGTGCCGGGCGCAGCAATACCCCGCAAACGGTAATTTTCTATTTTTGCCTGGTGGGCTTGGCGTTACACGGCATTTATTTTGCGCGGTTTGGCTATCGCCTGCCGGGCTCGGCGGAAAGCTGGGGCTTATTGCTCCTGGTAGGCGTGTCGGGCAGCGGCGCGCAACATTATATGACTCGGGCTTATCAAGCCGCGCCAGCAGCCTTGGTGAGCTCCATAGGGTATTTGGCCCCGGTATTAAGCTTAGCCTGGAGCGTCTTGCTATTCGAACAAATTCCCGGCCAAACCGCCCTGATCGGCACTACGCTGATTTTGGTGTTTGGGGTGATGTTGCCGTTTCTGCGTTAAGCCAAACTGGCTAAACGCCTGTTCTTCAGATACCGGGTTGCTTGCAACGCCTGACCATCGGCATGTCATTGCTGAATTGGCAGTCGCTTTCGAGACCAGATTTTAAGCGGCAACCTTGCAATAAGAAGGAACCCAACTGCGGGCGACCATGTAGTCCGGCAATTGATTAAAATCAAACGCTTCGCCGTGAGCGATCATTTGCTTGACATCGAATAATTCGCCCACTTCCGGAATGTCCTGATAAAACAGTATGTAAAACGGCTTAACCAGATAGCGGGCAATCTTAATGCCCAACGGCCCGATGAAATTACGGCGTTGCCCGACGTGCGCGACTTCGTCGATGGTGATTTCGTCCAGCAAGGCTTTCAGACGATCTCTAACTTCCGGCTCGTCGGCCAATAACTCGTCGAATAAGGGATACAAATGACAATAGAAGCTGACGCCCATTAACTCGGTGACGAAGGCCGGCGTATCCATCAATACCCCCGGCAACTTCGGAAATTGTTCGTAGATCATTTCCTTAAACGGGGTCAACGGTTCCCATACCACCCGCTCTAATCCGCAGGTTTTCAGCATTTCATCAAACAAACGCCAATGGCAAAACTCTTCGGCCAGATGCACTCGGGAAATTTTGTCTTCCACGCTATGCGAATTAGCCATATCCGGCACCACATCCCAAGCACCTTTAATTCCCACCCATTCGTGGCGCGCAAATTTATAGATACCGCAGAGTAACAAGGTCAGCTTGTCCAGGGATTTTGGATCGTCCACCATCTTCACATAATTGCGATAAAACGCCTCCGGGTCTGCCAAAGGCTTGTGCAAGTGCACCGGATTATTTTGAAAATACGCCAATCGTTCGCGCTTTTTTGCCAAATCTCGGTCCGCTTCCAATAACTCACCGCCATGTTGTTGGGTAAACAGCCAATAATCAGCAAAATTTTCCTGCCGTTGCGCGTCGCTGGCTGGCGTAAAAATAGAACGATATTTGAGCTGAGTCACAAAAAATTTCCCAATCTGTGGCTAAAGACACAGATTCTAACGAATTAATGACTTGGAGGTGGATTTTAAAATTTTTCCGTCGTGATCGTTCGATTCCCGCTGCATTCCCAACCACATCAACGCATCATCACGATTATTGAAAATCCGATAAACCCAATCGGCATCCCGCGGCATTGACAGCATAACTTGGGTGGTTAGCTGGCTGATATGGGTATACACCACAAATGCCGCCGCTTTAATACCCAGCAAAGTGCCCATAGCAGTTTGCGAGGCAAAGTCATAGTGGTAGGCGTTGACTTTGTGCACCAGCAGCAGATAGGGCCTCTGCAAATGCGCCACGATCCAAGCATGATATTCGTCCACCAGCGCCAAGTTGAGCTCCACTCCCTCATCGACAATAAACTCCGCCAAGTCCTCATCCAGCTTGATGGCATTACAAAAACTTAATCTATATCGCTCCATCATCCCTCCTCAGCCTACTGGCGTGTCAACTCTGTTGACAGTATCGCACAACCAGGAAAACTCTAACGACAAAGTTATCGCCGCCAAGCTTTTTTAGCACCGTTCTAAATGAAAAACTAAACCGCGCCGTCCGCCAAACGGCCGTCCACAATGCGCAACTGCCGCTTGGCTCTACCGCCGATATTTTGATCGTGAGTGATGATGATTAACGTCACACCTTGCTGATTTAAATTCTCCAGCAGCTCGATGATATCCCGACCGGATTGGCTGTCCAGATTGCCGGTTGGCTCGTCGGCCAGCAAGATACCGGGTTGCATGATCATCGCCCTGGCAATGGCAATACGCTGCAACTGGCCGCCGGACAATTGATTGGGCTTATGCTCGGCACGATCCAATAAATTCACCGAGGCCAATGCCTGTAACACCCGTTGCTTGCGCTGTTTGCTATCGATGCCCGCCAGGATCATCGGCATTTCGATGTTTTCTGAGGCGGTGAGCCTGGGAATCAAATGAAAAAACTGAAACACAAAGCCGATATTGTCGCGGCGAATCCGCGCCAGCTCGTCATCGCTTTGCCGGGTGACATCGGTGCCGTTTAATAAGTATTGGCCGGCCGAGGGCTGGTCAAGCAGTGCGACAATGTTTAACAGTGTCGATTTGCCTGATCCGGACGGCCCCATCACCGACACATATTCGCCGGGCCCGATAAACAGGTCTATGCCATTCAAAGCCTGTACGGTCTGCTCGCCAACCTGAAATACCCGGCGAATGCCACTGAGCTGAATCATGGTTTGACGCTGACCGTTACGCCGGCCGCCACGCCTTCCTTGCCAACCGACGTCACTACTTGGTCGCCCGCTTTCAGCCCGGACAGTACTTCCGTAAAACTCCAGTTGGATAAACCGGGCTGGAAGCTCTGTTCATGCAACACATGGTCTGCGCCGATCAACAACACGCGATGATTCTCCAGAATCGCCTCGGCCGGCAAACGCAGCGTGCGCTCTTTTTGACTGAGCAACACTTCAATGTCGGCGCTGTAACCCGGCAACAGCTCCGCGAGATCTTTGGGATCGCGCAAGGTCACTTCCACTTCCACCGTGCGCGCCTGTTTTTCCTTTTCCAACACGTAGGGCGCGACGCGGGTGACAATGCCGGAACAGCGTTTATCCGGAAACGCATCCAAGGACACGCAGGCGCTCATGCCGGTCTTGATGCTGGCAGCATCCACTTCATCGATAGGCGCGGAAACGGTCAAACAGCTGACATCCAGCAAGTCAATGGGCGGAAGGGTTGGAATCCCCGGCGGCGACGGTGTAACAAATTCACCCAATTCGGCATTCACTTCCGCCACCGTGCCGTCAAACGGCGCTTTCACCAAGGTACGCAGCACCGCCGCTTCCGCCACGCCCAATTGCGCCTCTGCCACCTCAATGGCTTGCAGCGCGGCCCGGCATGCCGCGCGCTGCGACTTGCCACCCGTCACTGATTTATCGACTTGCTCCACAGACACCACGTTTTTGTGTTTTTGCAATTGCGTCATCCTGGCCGCTTCCCGCTCCGCGCCACCGGCCAATTGGCAAGCTTGTTCGGCGCTGGCTCGGCTAGCATTGATCTGGGCTTTTTGCAGTTCAACCTGAGCTTTTAAGTCCTGGTTCCAAACCTCCAATAACACCTGACCCTGCTTGACTTTGTCACCCTCCTTAACCCGCAGCTGCGCCACTTGCCCGCCGGTTGCCGGCGCCAGATAGGCCCGCCGACACGCTTTGACCGTACCCACCCGGGTATTCGCTACCGTCGCCCGCACCTCGCCTTCCGCCAAAGTGTAAGCCTCCACTGCCACCGGCTGCGGGCGGCGGCTATAGAGAAATAGTGCGGTGACAGCTATAAGCAAGGCGGCAACAATCAGTGTTTTACTTTTCATGGCGCGAGAGGGCGGATGCGTTGTACAAATTGGGATTTCACTTTTCTGAGCTTTGCTTTGGCTGGCGATAACCGGGGCGAAGTCCTCGTTGCATTTTCTCGTTCGCCACGTGACCACCCTACATTTTGTGGGTAGTAATCGCCAGTTGGGCTTGCTGGTAATGCCGGTAACGCTGGCGGCCGGCCTGTTTGCACGCTTCGCTGTTGTCCAATATTTCCAGGATACGCTCGGTCGGGGCGGTGGTCGGCGGGTACAAACTAGACAGGTTGACGACGATTTTCTGCCAGCCCTCAGGAATGTTTTCGCCACCAATTAGGATGGTGCTGGTAAATGCCGGGATTTCTCCGCGATAGGTTTGGTGCGGAATAAAACTGCCGGCCCGGAAGGTCCACAAGGCTTTATCGATTTGCTCGGCTTGCTCCGCCGAGTCGGTCAGCACATAGGGAAAATGGCCGCTGCGGTAGATTTTCTCGATCAGCTTGCAGGCGAAATCCTGGCGTTGTTGCTGGTCGTGGGTCGCCAGCACGTAGAAGCTGACTTCGGGGAGGGATGGCGAATGACTGGGGTCGGTCATGTCGTTTTAAGCCTGCGGAAAGTAGCAGGGGCTTTCGCGACACCGGATCACCGCGAAAGCCTCTGATACGCTCGGCCTTAAGCCGAGGCGCGGTTTAGCAAATACTGGCTTACCAGCGGGACCGGCCGGCCAGTGGCGCCTTTGTTGGCGCCGGTGCGCCAAGCGGTGCCGGCGATGTCGATATGCGCCCAGCGGTATTCTTCGGCAAATTTGGATAAAAACACCGCTGCCGTGATGCTGCCGCCGTCCGGGCCGCCGATGTTGGCCAGATCGGCGAAGTTGGATTTTAGTTGCTCCTGATATTCTTCCCAGATCGGCATGCGCCACACCAAGTCGCAGGCGGCATCGCCGGCGCTCAGCAAATCGTTGCAGAGTTTGTCGTCGTTGCCGAACAAGCCGCTCGGTACCCGGCCCAAGGCGACGATACAGGCGCCGGTCAAGGTCGCCATATCAATGACCACATCCGGGTTATATTTCTTTGCGTAGGTGAGCGTGTCGCACAAAATCAAGCGGCCTTCAGCGTCGGTGTTCAGGATTTCGATGGTTTTGCCGGACATGCTGGTCCAGATGTCGCCGGGTTTGTTGGCCGCGCCATCCGGCAGGTTTTCCGAGGCAGGAATCAAGCCGACGATGTTTAGTTTTAGATTCAACAATGTCGCCATGCGCACCAGACCCAACACGCTGGCGCCGCCGCACATGTCGTATTTCATTTCGTCCATGCCCAGGCCGGGTTTCAAGGAAATGCCGCCGGCATCGAAAGTTAGACCCTTACCGATCAACACGATGGGTTTGGCGTTGCTGTCGCCGCCTTGGTAATCCAGACAAATCAATTTAGCAGGCTGGCGGCTACCGCGCGACACTGACAGAAAGGAGCCCATGCCCAGGGCTTCCATGTCGCTTTCTTCCAAAATCTCGCAGGTGAGTTTGTCGTGCTCTCCGGCCAGAGCCAGGGCTTGCTCGGCCAGATGCGTGGGCGTGCAGATATTGCCGGGCAGGTCGGCCAAGTGTTTGGCCAATTCCATGCCTCTGGCGATGGCGATGCCTTGTTGCAGGCCCGATTCGGCCAAAGCTTGTTGACTATCGTCGGCCACTACAGCCAGCTTTTGCAGCGGATTTTTGTCGTCGACTTTTTTGGTGGCGCTGTATTGGTACAGACCATCGTTGAATACTTCTACAACTTGGCGGGCTTTCCATTGGCTGTCCGCACCGTTGACGTCTATATCTAGCAGTGCGCAGCTGGCGGCGCTGACTTTACTGTCCTTGATGATTTTGATCGCAGCCGCCAAGGCTTTACGGTATTGCTTGCGCGTGACCTTGCCGCGCTCGCCAAACCCGAGCAATACGATGCGAGCGATATTGCCGTCGGGCAGGTTATTGATCAATAAGGTTTCGGCGTTTTTGCCCCTGATGTCGCCGCGGCCGATTAATTTGCTCAACAAACCGCCGAATTGGCTGTCCAGTTGGGTTGCCGCCGGGCTGAGTTGTTGATTTTCGTAGATTCCGACCAGCAGACAGTCGCTTTGCAGTTTGTCTAAGGGTGAGCTTTCTATAGAATAGTCCATGAGAGTAGTCTGTAAGTATCTGGGATTGAGGGGTTGCGCCGGATGCAGCGGTCTGTGGTTCGATTATACCTTAGAAATTAGGAGTGAGTTGTTGAGCATTGAGCGAGGATTACCCAGCGCGGGCCGGCCTTTCCGGCTGTTGACGGTGCTGGATAAAATGATAATCAAGGAGCTGTTTCACACCGTCACCGCCGTGTTGGTCGTGTTGGTGGTGATCATCGTCAGCCGCAAATTTATCAAGGTATTGGCGCAGGCCATCGAAGGCAATATCGCCAACGATACGGTGATGACCTTACTGGGTTTGAAAATCGTCGTCGCCACGACCACCTTCCTGCCCGCCGCGCTGTTCATGGCGGTATTGATGGTATTGGGCCGCATGTACCGCGAGCAGGAGATGGCGGCAATTTCCTCGGCCGGCGGCAGCGTGTTTACCATTTATCGGGCGATATTCATGCTGGTCATACCGTTAAGTCTGGCGGGTATGGCGCTATCGATGCTGGCTTCGCCGTGGGCGGAGGCCAAAACCGAGCAGTTGATGCATCAGGATAAACAAAATGCCGATATTCGCGGCATCGCTGCCGGCCGCTTCAGCGAGTACAGCGACGGCGAGTTGATTTTTTACACCGAAAACGTCGATGACGAAGGCCGCATGCACAAGGTGTTCGTGCAAAACAAACAAGGCGACAAAGCCGGCGTGGTAAACGCCGAATACGGTTGGTTGAAAAATTTGCCCGGCGGCTTGTATCTGGTGTTGGAAAATGGCGAACGGATTCAAGGCGTACCGGGTAACAAGAACTTCACCATTGAGACATTTAAAGAATATGCCGTGCTGATCGAAAAAAAGGTCACCATTTTGAATTTGGGCCGCGAGGCTACTACTACCGAGAATTTATGGCTGTCTCCGGAACTGCGCGATGTCGCCGAGTTACAGGATCGTTTCAGCACGCCGTTAGGGGTTATTTTATTGGCTTTTCTGGCAGTGCCCTTAGCTAAGCTGTCGCCGCGCGGCGGCATATACGGCAGTATGCTGGTGGCTTTTGGGATTTATTTCGTTTACGGCAATTTGCAGAGGGTCAATCACAGTTGGGTAATCAGCGGGGCGCTGCCCTCCTGGCTGGGCTATTTCTGGGTGGACGCCTTGTTACTGGTCTTGGGTTTGTTAATGTTGATGCGTTTGTACGGCTGGCAATGGTTGTCGCAAAGTCTTAAGGAGAAGCTGTCATGATCAACGTATTGACCATTTACATCGTCAAAGAAGTCGTCAAGGGCTCCTTAATTGCGGTGATATTGTTATTGACGCTGTTCAATCTGTTCAGCTTCAGCGACGAGTTAAAAGATTTGGGGCAAGGCGGTTACGGCTTGAAACAGATTTTATGGTTTTTGACCTTAACCTCACCACGGGTATTTTACGAATTGGTACCGTCGGCGGCGTTGCTGGGTAGCTTGTTCGTCGTGGGCTCGATGGCGAATAACCGCGAGATTGTAGCGATGCGCGGCGCCGGTTTATCCATCGCCTGGATTATCAGAACCATTATGCTGGCAGGCTTGCTGTTGGTAAGCGTTGCCGTACTGGTGGGCGAGTTCGTCGCGCCGTCTTGCGAACGCGCCGCGCAAGTGCTGAAAACCACGGCGCTGCACGACGGCGTGGTGATGCGCTCGCAATACGGGATGTGGCTGAGAGAAGGCAATAGCTTTATCAACGTCCGCAAAATTCTCGACGATGGCTCGCTGGCCGATGTACGCATTTACGATGTCGACGATGCACATAAACTCGCCCGCATCACTCAGGCCGAACATGCGCAGTTTTTAGGCGACAAACAATGGCGCTTGGAAAGCGTCAAACAATCCGAAATCAATCGGCAGCAAATTTATGCCGGCACTCAAGCAGAACAAAGCTGGAAATCCAGCATCGACTCGGATTTGTTGAAAGTGGCCGTCGTTAAATCCGACAACCTGTCGCTTTACGATTTGTTCATGTACATCGACTTCCTGAAGCAGAACAATCAAAAGTCGCAAAGTTACGAGTTGGCATTCTGGAGCCGTTTAATCAACCCGTTTGTAACCTTTGTGATGTTGATGGTGTCGGCGCCATTTGTGATTGGTATCGGTCGCGGCACCAGCACCGGCGCGCGGATTATGATGGGTATCGTGATCGGGATGACGTTTAACATTTTCGACAAGATTGCCGGCCATGTCGGTTTGGTTTACGACATGAATCCGATGTTGATGGCGATGTTGCCGAGTGCTTTGGTGTTTTTAGGCGCGCTGATCGCGGTTAAGCGGGTCAGCTAGGCGGCATAGTTGTCTCTCCACGGACCGGAAACCCCTTGCTTCCGTTCCGTGGAGCGTTATCACGGCAGTTATTTGCGCGTCATGAACAAATAAAGAAACTTACATTTCAAAATCGCATCTTTTTCGTCCATTTCCACCACCGCGCAATCTTCGTATTTTTCCCGGCCAGGTGTGACTTGCTTTTTTATCACGCCGTCGGCCACGCTATATTTGATTGGGATGGTCATTTCCCCGATGCCGCTACGCGCATCTTCACCGGTGGTTATCAAGGTGCCGTCTTTTTGAAATTCCCAAGTGACGTGCAAGGGCTTCTTTTCGCGGTCGAGAGCCAGGGCTTCGTGAGTGACCTGCCATTTACCCAGTAATTTGGAGTTATCCGCCAGTTTGACTTCGGCATTGGCGGTGCCGGCGGCAACGGCGGCAAACAGGGAGAAAAGTATTGTTATTGTTTTCATCGTATATTCCCGGCTGGTAGGTTGATCGAGCCTGGAATATAGCATATCCGCTTTTGCCGTCAGCGCTTTTCTTCCTGAAAAACCAGCCGGGTTTTTGACAGGTAATCGTGCCAGCATTGGCCGTTTTTATCGAATAGGCACCAGAAAAACCCTAGCCCCAAGCAAGCCCAGGATAATAAACCGCCAACGAAGCGGACGCTGGCTTGCTGCCAATTGGGAGAGCGACCATCCAAGGCGCTGACTTTAACTTTCCAGGCGCGCAAACCCAGGGTCTGGCCGCCGTGGGTCCAAAACCAGCCATAGAAAACAAAACTGATGCCGAGCAGATAAAGTGGATAAAAAAACTGATCGCTGGCAAATGCTTGGCCGGCGTTAAAAGGCAGAGCGATGGCCGTGGCGAAAAACCATATCGCCAGCAGTAAGAAAGCATCGTAACCAGCAGCCGCCAGCCGACGCAAAAAACCCGGAGGGGACGGTAAATCCACGCCGGGTTTTGGGGTGCTTGCTTTAGCGGATTGTCGCAATTATTTGTCGAAAATCGCTAGTTTTTGCCCCATGTACATGCTCATGCCCACCAGCGCGCCGATCATGACAATTGAAAATAAAAAGGGCGGTCTATGGAAAACCAATAATGCGAAATCGGCGACGAATAGACTAGTAAATACAGGCTGGTCTACAAAACCCAGTAAAATTTTTTTAAACATACGCTCCACTCTCCGATATAAATTCCCCGTCACCGGCCTAAGGGCGACAAGTACAGCCAATTTTTATGTTATTACACCAAAATATTCGGCGAATGGCGAAATTCTACATTTAACCCAAGGGAATGTAAAAGAATGTGCTGGATTGAGCTTAAATCTGGCGAGGTGTTATGATAAGACCGCTAGGACGTTCGCGCCCGAAGCCTCGAAAAAGCTGGCACACGTCATTCTAAATTAAGGGATAAAGTCATTTTTAGTTTCTTCAAAAAAATCTTTTCACCGGATGAGCAAATTGCCGAACCGGTTAATGAATCGGCGGGGTCGAGTGCCGTGAAGATTTATCCGCGTTCAGAGCATTGCATTTCTCGTGCACAAATCAGCGAAAACGCCCTGAAAGTGCTGCAACGCTTGAAAAAGGCCGATTACGAGGCCTATTTGGTGGGCGGCTGCGTCAGGGATTTGCTGCTGGGGCGGGAGCCTAAGGATTTCGACGTGGCCACTAACGCCAGCCCGGAGCAAATCAAGCAAGTATTTCGTAATTGCCGAATTATTGGCCGGCGCTTTCGACTGGCGCATGTGTTTTTCGGCCGCGAAATTATCGAGGTGGCGACGTTTCGCGGTTCCGAATCCGAAGAATCTGACCAGCAAGTCGTTCATGAAGACGGCCGGTTATTGCGCGACAACGTGTTCGGCACGCTGGAACAGGATGTCTGGCGCCGAGATTTCACCGTCAACGCTCTTTATTACAACATCCGCGATTTTTCCGTGGTGGATTATACCGGCGGCATGCAGGATCACGCGGCGGCGGTCATGCGTCTCATCGGCGACCCGGAAGTACGCTATAGAGAAGACCCGGTGCGGATGCTGCGCGCCATCCGTTTTGCCGTGAAGCTGGGTTTTACGTTGCATCCGGATACCGAAAAACCGATTTACGCCCAAGCCGATTTATTGAAGAGCATCCCCTCGGCGCGTCTTTACGATGAAGTCATTAAATTGTTTTTGTCCGGTTACGGTCTGCAATCCTTCGAGATGCTCAGACATTACGGTTTGTTTGCGATTTTGTTTCCGGAAACCGACCGCTGCCTCGCCAGCGAAGACCACGATTTTCCGCGCTTGTTCTTGATCCGGGCCTTGGAAAACTCCGACACCCGCTTCAACGACGGCAAAACGCTGACACCTTATTTTTTATTAGCCGCCCTGTTGTGGGAGCCGCTGCAATTAGCCGCGCAAAGACGCATCGCCCACGGCGAAAACGAAACGCTGGCCTATCAGAACGCCGCCAACGAAGTGCTGACCAGACAAATCAAGGTCACTGCGCTACCGCGCCACATCACGCAATCGATGCGCGAAGTTTGGTTCTTGCAAAACAAATTCTCCAGAACGGTTGGGCCAAGGCCTTATCGTTTGCTGGAGCAGCCTAAATTCAGAGCAGCGTACGACTTTTTGCGGCTACGCGCGGAAACCGGCGGCGCCGATCCGGAACTGGTCGAATGGTGGACACGTTTTCAGGAAGCCGACGATGCGGAGCGGGAAAGAATGACCGCGCCGCCAAAATCCGGTGGCGGTAAACCCCGTAACCGTAAAACCGGCCGTTACCGTTCTCGAGGCAAACCCGCCCCCGTCGGCAATGACGCTAGCTAAGTCAGCTGTCGAGGCCTATGTAGGCTTGGGCAGCAATCTCGAAGACTCTGTCGATCATGTCAATCGGGCCAGACAGGAAATCGCGGCCTTGCCGGGTGTGGTCGAAATTGCCTTCTCGCCCTTGTACCGCAGCTTGCCGGTTGGGCCGCAAGATCAGCCCGATTACGTGAATGCGGTGCTGCGAATTTCGACCGAGCTGGAACCTTTGGTTTTGCTCAGAGAATTACAGCAAATCGAAAACCAGCATGGCCGGCTGCGCAACGTGCGTTGGGGAGCCAGAACCCTGGATTTGGATGTATTGCTTTACGCACAACAGAGCATCAATGAACCGGATCTGGTTGTGCCGCATCCGGAGTTGTCCAAGCGTGCCTTTGTGCTGTACCCCTTGGCTGATGTGGCAAGCAGCGATTTGCAGATTCCGGGTCTGGATTCATTGTCGCAACTCTTGGCGGCTTGTCCGCCCGACGGCTTGCGGAAAATAACAGTATGAACTTATATGCCGATGCCTTAAAGGCGCTGACGATCAGTGATCTGGCGGCAATGAAACGAGCCGGCGAGAAAATCAGTTGCCTGACTGCTTACGATGCCAGCTTCAGCGCGCTGTTGGACAGAGCGGGTATCGACGTACTGCTGATCGGCGATTCGTTGGGCATGGTGATTCAAGGACACGGCAGCACCTTGCCGGTCACACTGAGCGATATGGTGTATCACAGCCGTAGCGTGGCAATGGCCAGGAAGCGAGCTTTTGTGGTTACCGACTTGCCGTTTGCCAGTTACGCTACACCGGAGCAGGCATTGCTGAATGCGGCAAGCTTGATGCAGTTGGGTGGCGCGCAAATGGTCAAGCTGGAAGGCGCCAAGCTCGACGTCATTCGCTTTCTGGTGGATCAAGGCATTCCGGTCTGCGGCCATCTAGGTCTGTTACCGCAATCCGTAAATCGCTTAGGCGGTTATAAAGTGCAGGGTCGTGAAGAACAGCAAGCCAAACAAATTTTGGCGGATGCGGAAAAAATCGAACAAGCCGGCGCAAGCCTTTTAGTGCTGGAATGCGTGCCGGCGCGACTGGCCGCCGAAATAAGTCAGCGCCTAAGTATTCCGACCATAGGCATCGGCGCTGGTGTTGATTGCGATGGCCAGGTGTTGGTGCTGTACGATATGTTGAATATCAGCACCGGCAAGCGGCCGCGCTTTTCTAAAGACTTTATGGCCGACGCCTCCAGCATAGAAGAGGCGGTGCGCCACTATCATCAAGCGGTTAAATCCGCGCAATTTCCAGCGTCCGAACACAGTTATTAAGCGTATGCAGATAGTCACCAGCGTCGCCGCGTTGCGAGAAGTCATCCGCCAATGGCGGCAAGCCGGCCATAGCGTCGGTTTCGTGCCGACCATGGGCAATCTGCATGCCGGGCATATCAAACTGGTTAGCACGGCCAAGCAACAGACCGATAAAGTGGTGGTCAGTATTTTCGTCAATCCCACCCAATTTGGGCCAAACGAAGATTTTGCCAGTTACCCGCGCACCGAGCAGCAGGATCAGGAAAAGCTGATAGCAAACGGCGCCGATTTACTGTTTTTGCCGGCGGTGACGGAAATGTATCCGCAAGCCACGCAAACCGGCATTTCAGTCAGCGGCTTGTCGGCCCTGCATTGCGGGGCCAGCCGGCCCGGACACTTTGACGGCGTAGCCTTGGTTGTTTGCAAGCTGTTGAACATGGTCCAGCCCGACCTGTTGTTGTTGGGCGAGAAGGATTTTCAACAATTGACGCTGATTCGGCAAATGGTCGCCGATTTGAATATACCCGTTGCAGTCCAAGGCGTGGCGACGGTTCGGGAGGACGATGGCTTGGCGATGAGTTCCCGCAACGGCTATCTGAACGACCAACAAAGACAACACGCGCCCAAGCTCTATCAAGCCTTGATCGCTGCACGCGACGAGATTTTAGCAGGGCATGTCGATTATCCAGCTGTGGCGGAACGGCAGCGCCAAAATCTGCAGCAAGCCGGTTTTGCCGTCGACTATTTCAGCATTTGCCGTAGTAAGGATTTATTGCCCGCCAGCACCTGCGACGCTAATCTGCTTATTTTGGCTGCTGCCAAGCTGGGCACTACACGCCTGATCGATAACCTGTATTTTTCTAAAATAAACAACTGACTGCATTGGTTTTTACCTTTGAAAGCTAATGCTTAAATTTGATAGCAGAGTCAATTTCAGGCATAATCGCCGGCCCTAGTATTCGACCTTGTTTACCATGAACATAAACATGCTTAAAGCTAAGTTACACCGTGCGCGGGTAACGCATTCCGAGCTGGATTACGAAGGATCGTGTGCTATAGACGGTAAAATTTTGGATTTTTCCGGTATCAGGGAGTACGAGCAAATCCATATTTACAATATTAACAATGGTCAACGCTTTACCACCTATGCGATTCGCGCCGAAGAAGATTCCGGCGTATTTTCGATTAACGGTGCAGCTGCAAGGTTGGCGTGCCCTGGCGATTTGATTATCGTTTGTGCGTTCGCCAGCTTAGATGAGAAGGAACTGACGAACTACAAGCCGACTTTGGTGTATTTCGACGGCAACAATCGTATTAGCCATTCCAGTCATTCCATTCCTGTTCAGGCCGCCTGATTTAAACATCCGCCGGCGAACGCAATCGCCGGCGGATGTTTGCATTTTTTAAGCTTCAGATACATCTATCTCACTGACCTTCTCGGTCAGGGTGATGCTTTGTTCGATTGCCACCAATACTTTTTGCATGCCGATGCGTTTGTTGGCGTTGATTAAGATTGGCGATTTGATCGAGCCTTTAATGGTCGGCTTGCCATTATCCTGCTCGTTGTCTTTGTGCAGCAGAATTAATATCACCAGTTCGTCGCCCGGCTCTAGTTGCAGCAGCGCTTCTTCGGGGTCGGTTACCGTAAAGTTATAATTGATGTTGAAGTGCGACGGATGAGCCGCGGAAAAAGTCAGCTCCGCGTTATCGACCGATTGCAGCCAATAGACAATCTCGCTGCCTTCCTGATGAAATAATTTAAAGCGGGTCTGATCTTCAAAACCGGGTAGGCCGCGCGGAAAATTGATGATAGTGTCCGGATTGATGTCTTGGTTGCCTAACAATTTCGATTGAATTTCCATGATCCCGCCCGTATTCGTTGAAGTCTAAGTTAACAGCATTAATCAATGCACCAATGTATAGCACGGAAAGGGGTATTTGCAATGCCGATTGTGGGTGACCCGCCGTATTGCCTCATAGAAAAAGGTAACCGAAGTATCAGAGTCGTTGCCTCACATTAGAGGTAACCTGGACTTGTGAAAAAATGAGTTTCAATTGTTGCTCAATGGCGGCCTTAAGAGCAAATGGATTGAGTTTGGCATGATGTTCCTGGAGAGTCTGTTTGGTGGTTTCCGGAATGTCAGGATGATTGATCACCCGTTGGTAAGGGGTTTGCGGGGCATGGTATTTTTTCACGACTTTGGCGCCGTCTCGGTGTTTTTTCCGCAGTTTCAGACTGGGACAGAAATGATTCTGCAAAGGGCACCAAAGCGTGCTGTAGACCGCGTTCATCAACGGCACCAGCGCGGCATTATCCAGCCGGTCGTAGCCGAATAATTGCCTGGCGTGAGTCCAGTTTTTCTGCTCGACGTGGGCATTGTCGTTTTTCTTGTAAGGCCTGGAGCGGGTAAACGCCGGCTTTTGCGGGTGGTCGGTGAAATAGCGAACCAGGTGATGATTGAGAAATTCAGAACCATTGTCGCAATCGAAGCCTTTCAAAGGGAATGGCAACAGGTTCTCGATGGCCTGAATCTGTTCCAGGATACCTTGCGAGCCTTTATTCCAGGTGGCCCGGCATTCGGTCCAGCCGGTGACAATGTCCGTCATCGTCAGGCTCCAGACGAAATCGCCGGCCAGCGAATTGCCACAGTGAGCGACAGTATCGGCTTCGACAAAACCGGGCTGGGTCTCGTCCCAGTGATGAGTGCGGATGGGAATCTGGGTTTTCAACAGAGACCCGGGTTTGGTGCCGGACAAGCCTTTGGGGTGCTGGACGCGCAAGGGTTTGAGCAAGCGATCCAAGGTCGCCGCCGACACCTTGAGCAAGTCGGCGCGCACGCCATCCGCCAAGGGGCCGTATTGATCTTCGTAATGAGGCAGCCAGATCGGTATCGCGGCTTTCAGGCGCTTGCCGCACAGTTGATCGCTAGCAAACCAGATGCGCTTCAATGGCTCCAGCAACACCTCGGCTTGATATTTCCGCTTGGGGCCGGGCCGTTTGCTAGGCGAAGCGGTTGGCTTGGCTTTTCGATTCAGCAAACGGATCGCGTACTTACGGGCGTAGCCGCAGACTTCGCAAAACTCGTTTAGGATCGTTTGTTTCGTGGCCCTATCGCTTTGTCGATAGCGCTTTTGGATAGCCTGTAAATAGGCTCGTCGTTCGTGTTTTCCCATGGTGGTAACCCGCTTGATTTCGGTTACACACAATGTGAGGCAACGACCCGTTTTTAATGACCCCTTGGGTTACTTTTAATTTGAGGCAATTCGCCCGCTCGGACACTCTTGCTTTATCATGCCCGACTCCCTAAAATTGCACGCTCCTTTCAGGTGTTTGCGCCGTTTTCTCGGCCAAGCTTAAACAGGAAGTCGGTGCGGCGGTTTTAACCGCCCATGCCGGCGCTGCCCCCGCAACGGTAGATAAGTAAAGAGCTGCGTTTTTGCCACTGTGCGCTTTGCATGGGAAGGTCGCAGATCAGGCGTCAAGCCACTTATAAGCCCGGAGACTGGCCCGGAAGATCATTCGAGACAGCGGAGGGCTGTTGACGGAATGGTCTGAGTCCATGCCTAGCCTGCCTCCGTCTTTTTCGTTTTCCGTTTTTCCTCTGTCCTTTTTCACCCGGATGCGCGGCGGGCGCAGAGGACAATATGCAAACAATTCTATACAGATCTTTATTGCTGGCGAGTACGCCTTTTACAGTGTGGGCGACAACCGGCGATGAGGCTATCAACCTTGCCGAAACAGTCGTGACGGCTACCCGAACCGAGACTAGACAGAACGAATTAGCCACGGCGATGACGGTTTATAATCGCCAGGACATCGAGAAACTTCAGGTTAGAACCCTTCCTGAGTTACTAAAAGGCACGCCGGGCGTTGATATGGTGCAAAGCGGCGGTTACGGCAAGGATACCAATGTCTATCTGCGCGGCACTAACTCCGATCATGTACTGGTTTTAATCGACGGCATCAAGGCCGGCTCGGTGACCACCGGCACCAGCGCATTTCAGTTTATTCCTATCGATCAAATCGAACGGGTGGAAATCACTCGAGGCCCGCAGTCCAGCCTGTATGGCTCGGAAGCGATCGGAGGGGTGATTCAGATATTTACTCGCAAGGGCGGCACCAGCGAACGGCCGAACATTGCGCTGGAAGCCGGCGGCGGCTCATACGACACCTATAACGGCTCGGCGGCCGTCAACGGTAAATGGGGCAAGGCTTGGTATAGCTTGAGCGCCGCTCAACTCGGTAGCCAGGGCATCAATGCGCTGAGTGGTGTCAGCGTCGCGAGCGGCTATAATCCGGACCGCGACGGCTATAACAACACCAGTCTGAATGCCAAAGCCGGTTACCGCTTCGACAACGGCGCGGAACTGGAAGCATTTTTCCTGCGAGCCGAAGGCGAAACCGAGATCGACAACTCCATCAGTAGCACCACCGAGTTTGTCAATCAGACACTAGGAGCCACAGCCAGCGCAAATTTCAGCGATAGATGGAAATCCACTTTGCGGGTGGGACAAAGCATGGACGATGCCGATCAGTTTCGGCATAACGGTCGGTTTACCAGCCGTTTCAACACCACGCGCTGGAACGCCAGTTGGCTGAACGAACTGGCCTTGCATAAGGATCACCAATTGACAGTGGGCGCCGATTACCGCTTCGACGAAGTCGACAGCACCACACGCTATGTCGAAACCTCGCGTTACGATGTCGGAGTGTTCGCTGATTTGCACAGCCGGATTTTCGACAAGCATTTTTTGAACGCTTCCTTGCGGTGGGACGAAAACCAGGCTTTCGGCGATAGTGTCACCGGCAATTTCGGCTGGCGGTTTAATTGGGATTACGGTCTCAGCGCTTTTGCCAGTTTCGGCAATGCGTTTAAGGCGCCGACCTTTAACCAGTTATACTTCCCAGGCTTCGGCAACCCCGGCTTGCGTCCGGAAAAGTCCACCAGCTTCGAAGCCGGTTTTGCCGGCCATCACGATTGGGCCAACTGGGAACTGCGCGCTTATCACACCAATATCGAGGATTTGATTGTATTTAGCGGCACGCCGTCCACCGCCAGAAATATCGGCAAGGCGCAGATAGACGGCATAGAAGCCGAAGTGTCCGCGCCAATTTTCGGCTGGAACAACAAACTAAGCATGAACCTGATGACACCGAAGGACAGGCAGACTAATTTGCGCCTGCCGCGTCGAGTGACGGAAAGCTTGTCCTATGATGTCTCGCGCTCGTTCGGTGACATTGATATTGGTGCCTCCGTGTTGGCTCAGGGCGAACGATTCGACGACGCCGCGAACCGGGTCCGTCTGGGCAGCTTTATGACCGCCGATCTGCGTACCGCTTATCGCATCGACAAAAATTGGATGTTAAGCGCCAAACTGAATAATATGTTCGACAAACACTATCAAACGGTTAACACCTATAACAGCTTCGGCAGAAATTTCTATTTTTCGATCCATTACAATTACTAAACCTTTTTTGGAGAACCCTATGAGTTTGAATCAAACCTTGGCTGTTAAACCCGGCGCGGTCGCGTTGATGGCGTTGATGGCGGCCACCCGTTTTCACCATTTCGGTACGCCGTTTGCGTTGCCGGACGCTTCGCTGGCGGTGTTTTTCTTCGCCGGATTATGGCTGGGCGGTCGCTATTTATTCGCTTTATTGCTGGCGGAAGCGGTGCTGATTGATTACTTGGCGATCACTAAACTTGGTGTCAGCGATTTTTGCGTGTCCAAAGCCTACGTATTTCTGGTCGGCTCTTACGGCGCGATGTGGTTGGGTGGCAAATGGTGCCGACAATTCACTGGGTTGTCGATAGCCACCGCCGCGCAACGCCTGATGGCTCTAGTAGCGGCTACATCGATCGCGTTTCTGTTTTCCAACGGCAGTTTTTACTGGCTATCCGGACGCTATCCAAACGGCTCATTCGCGCAATATATTGAGCGCGTTGCGATGTATTATCCGCCTTATCTGACGTCTACCTTGATCTATGGCGTAGTCATTTTTGGCTTGGTAACTGTCGTAAAATCCTTACTGGCTGCCAAAGCCACTCGCGAAGCCCTCTAACAGCATTCCAGAATCCAGCGCGGCGATTTTCATCGCCGCGCTGGTCATGAATATGTTGGCCAATATGCCCCTTTCCGCTCTCCCAGATTTGCAATACCTGTTTATCCAACGTAAATCATGATTCTCACCATCAGCATTTTGCTGGCCGTCGCCATCGATTTTTGGCTGGGCGAGCCGCGTAATGCCTACCATCCATTAGTGATGTTCGGTAAATGGGCGAGCACTGTGGAAATGCGACTGTTAAACAACGAGCAAGCCGCTTTTCGCCAGCGCGTCAGCGGTTTTTTGGCGGTGGCGATAGTCTTAATGCCTTGCCTGCTATGGTTGCTGCTTTTGCCGAGTTGGCCGCTGCTGCAAATTGCTGTCGAGGTACTGGTTTTATATTTTTGCATCGCTGCCCGCAGTTTGCAGCAACATGCGCTGGCCGTTCATTCCGCCTTATCGGATAGCGATTTAACGTTAGCGCGGCAACAGGTGGGTAAAATCGTCAGTCGTCAAACCGAAGCGATGTCCGAGGCCGACGTGCGCCGTGCGACTATCGAATCGGTGCTGGAAAACGGTGCCGACGCGGTGTTTGCGCCCTTGTTCTGGTTCGTCGTATTGGGGCCGTTCGGCGCCTTGCTCTACCGTTTCAGTAATACCCTGGACGCTATGTGGGGCTATAAAAATCAACGCTATTTATACTTCGGCTGGGCCGCCGCGCGCTTCGACGACGTGTTGAATTGGCTGCCGGCACGCTTGACAGCCTTGAGCTATGCCCTGCTCGGCAACACTGCACAGGCTATCAAGTCCTGGCGGACGCAAGCCCATCTACTGGACAGCCCTAACGCCGGACCGGTGATGACCGCCGGCGGCGGCGCACTGCAGCTGCAGCTGGGCGGGCCGGCTTGTTATCACGGCCAACTAAAACAAAAACCCTGGTTCGGCGGCCCACAACTACCGGAAAACGGCGATATTGAACGCGCCAGTGCATTGATGTACCGGACGCTGCTGTTATGGCTGGTCGTGATCGGCGCGGGAGACTTCCTTGCTTGAACATGGCGGCCGCTTGCGGCAAGCCGCAAGCCAATATGCCATTCCTTTGGCCGACTGGCTGGATTTGTCCACCGGCATCAATCCTAACGGCTGGCCGGTGCCTGCCATTCCTGCCGAATGCTGGCAACGCCTGCCGGAAGACGATGACGAGTTATTAGCGGTGGCACGGGCTTACTATCAAAACGACTCCTTGTTGGCGGTAGCCGGCTCGCAAGCGGCGATTCAATCATTACCTTTGTTACGACCAAAATCACGAGTCGGCGTTCTGCATCCTGCCTATGCCGAGCATGCCGGCAGTTGGCAAAAAGCGGAGCATCAAGTTGTCAGAGTCGAAGCGGAGGCAATAGACGAACGGCTGGATGAGTTGGATGTGTTGATTTTGGTCAATCCCAATAATCCCAGTGGCCGGCTATGGAACCGGCAACAGCTATTGACTTGGCATGAAAGTCTCAGCCGGCGCGGCGGCTGGCTGTTGATCGACGAAGCGTTTATCGATAGTTTGCCCGCCGAATACAGTCTGGCACCACTACCTGTGCGGCCGGGTTTGATAATATTACGGTCTGTCGGTAAGTTTTTTGGTTTGGCCGGCATCCGTTGCGGCTTCGTGATTGCCCAATCGGACTTATTGGCGAGACTTGCTGAGCGGCTTGGGCCCTGGGCTATCAGCCATCCAGGCCGTTATGTCGCGGCACTGGCCTTGGCTGATCGAAGCTGGCAATCCGCCGCTGCTGCATCGTTAGCGAAGCAGGGGCAACGACTACAGCAGCTATTGACCGACAGCGGTTGGCCGCCCAGCGGTGGATGCGATTTATTTCAATGGGTGAAGTGCGAGCAGGCAGCTAAGCTGCACGATCTATTGGCTGGGCAGGGTATTCTGACCCGCTTGTTTCAGGAGCCTGCCAGTGTGCGTTTCGGCTTACCGAAGGACGAGTCAGCCTGGCAACGCTTGACCCAGGCAATGACTCATCCTGATATCAGGCAATTAAGCGTGTTTGCGCATCCGCAAACCTAATCCGGCGATAACGCTTGCAAATAACCACGCCGCGCCGGGTAGCGGCACAGGGGTAAACACGTGAGTGTCGACAATGTCACTGGCGGTAATGACACCAGCGCCACGAAAATCTTCGCTGTCACCTAATTTTCGGTTAACTTCAAAAACCAAAAACTTCAAATTATCGGCAAATGCTAAGCCAAACAGGCTGGGCAGTTTAGTCGGATCAAGGTCTACCCCGCCCAGTAATAGCTGATCAAAAAAACCTGTCACCGAAAATTCCGCACCGGATACCAAAAGACCACTGTCATCGTATTGGTTGCTAGCCGATTCCATATGAAGGGTCAGGATGTCATAAGTGCCCGGCATTACTTGAGTACTGGTAAACCCCTGACTGTTTATCTGAGCTTCGCTGACGGTGGCGTTGTCGACGATATTTAGCACAGCGTGGTCGTTATCGATCGCCAACGCTTGTCCATTAGCTAATATGGAAAGCGGAGCACTTAGCGAATAGCCCAAACGTAAACTGGCGGATTCGCTGCCTGACGCCGGAAAAACGTCGCTGGAGCTCGGTGACAAAGCATCGACCGTTACTTGTCCTGAAAAATTGCCGGTGCTGAAATTGACGAAATCGCCTGAAAAAGTAAATTCAAGAGCCGCAGTCGCGTTAGCTGAATACAAAAACGTCGCTAATAGGGCAGATAGTATTTTCATGGTTTGTCCTTAAAGTAAATTTAGTGATGCGACTTCTTATACTTAGCAGCAAGACTAAGTGGAGACGCAGGGGATACCAATATTTTTGTGAGCGAGTTCAATCTCTGGACCGATTATCGCGGCAGCCGGTCGATACCGTCAACCCTTGATTTTGCTGGGCAAGCGTTAGCTTGCTGCAAACCCGGTGCCGAATTGGGCCGCTGAGAGTTGGGCTAACTAAAAAAGCTTGTCCAAAATCGACATCACGATTTCCACGGCAATCAGCCAGATAATGATCCACTCCAAGGCCGAGGAATGCTGGTGTTTTTGTTCATCTGCCAGCATTTCCAGCAGCTCGTGTATCGTCTCAAGCTTTTTTGACAATACGTCGGTGCGTTGCTGAATTTCCAGGTAATTGGCTGCCATTGAATAAATATGCTGGTATTCGGGATGTTCCCAAAAAAATTCCGGGGTATCCAGCAGATCGTAATTAAGGATGATGTCGCTCTTGGTAAGAAACAACTGGCCACGGATCATGGCCATGGTTTTGCGATTGAGCTTGATTTTGCCTTCCCGCGCCAGCGACTGCGGCAAATGGCTGGTGGCGCGGATGGTGTCGATGGCGTGGCCTTCGAACGCCGCTAATTTGATCGATTGCGCCATCGCGTGCGAAAGCGCCAACAGCACTTTGAAGTCGGCAGATTGCAATTCAATATGATCATGCTGAATCCGGTCCTGCTCGCAACCTATTTCATAGCTGAAATTGTCTTCCTGCGGTTCCGCGTCGGGTTTGATCGCGTAATCCAGCAATAAATCCTGCAAGGCGCGGCGGTCGTCGAGATTCAGGTTCCAGCACACCATGACGCCGTAAGCAAACACAATCGCGCAGCCGGTTTTGTAATCGACCACCAAAGCGTTTCTAAATAGTTGCGCGCGGGTAGTATCCAGCAGTTTTTCCCGCAATTGCGCGAATTCGAACGATTGCGCCAGGCACACCGTCAAGCAGCGTTTAATGGGTCTGTCGTCTGTCATGTCCGTATTTTCTCAGGTCGGTTTCGGCATTAGTTTGTAACACCGACAGGCAAAACGGTTAAAATAGCCAATTAATTCCTCTACTGAAAGCGTATTGCTGAGTGTCATGCCAATTAACTATAACACCGATGATTTAAGAATTTGTGAAACCAAGGATGTGGTGGCGCCGATTCAGGTTCATGAAGAAATCCCGATGACCGAGCAAGCCGCAGCCACCATTCTGCATACCAGGGAAGCGATTCACAACATTCTGACCGGTGCCGACGACAGATTGCTGGTGATTATCGGTCCTTGCTCCATCCACGATCCGGCAGCGGCAGTGGAATACGCCGGGCGCTTGAAACTGATCATGGACGAGTTGAAAGACGACCTGGTGATCGTGATGCGGGTTTACTTCGAAAAGCCGCGGACCACGGTAGGTTGGAAAGGCTTGATCAACGATCCGGATTTAAATTCCAGCTTCAACATCAACAAAGGCCTACGGATGGCCCGTCAAGTATTGTTGGATGTGAATAATCTTGGTGTGCCGGCCGCCACCGAGTATCTGGACTTGATCACACCGCAATACGTCTCGGACTTGATTTCCTGGGGCGCCATCGGTGCCAGAACCACCGAAAGCCAGGTGCATCGCGAGTTGGCATCCGGCTTGTCTTGCCCGGTCGGCTTCAAAAACGCCACCGACGGCGGCATTCAAATCGCCATCGACGCCATCAATGCCGCAATGAGTCCGCATCACTTCCTGTCGCTCACCAAGGAAGGCCGCTCGGCGATTTTCTCGACGCGCGGCAACGAAGATGCCCACATCATTCTGCGCGGCGGCAACAGCCGGCCGAACTATGACGAAGTCAGCGTAGATCAAGTCGCCGAAGGTCTGGAAAAAGCCGGGTTACGCCCAAACATCATGATTGATTTCAGTCACGCCAACAGCCTGAAAAAATACCAGCGGCAAATGTTGGTGTCCGAGGATGTGGCCAGCCAAATTCGCGGCGGCGACAACCGCATCATCGGCGCAATGGTGGAGAGCCACTTGGTGGGCGGCCGTCAGGATGTCGAAGAAGGTAAACCGCTGACTTACGGCCAAAGCATCACCGACGCCTGCCTGGGTTGGGATGATAGCGCCGAATTGTTACATCATCTGGCCGGTGCCGTGGAACGCCGCCGTGCCGCCAAAACACACAAGGTTTAACGCATGAAAATACAGGTCAATGGCGATCATCGCGAGTATGGCGAAAACGCCACCGTTGCCGACGTAATTGCCGATTTGGGCTTGACCGGCAAACGCATCGCCGTGGAATTGAACAAGGAAATTTTGCCGTTTACCCAGCACGCCAGCCAACGCTTGCAAGCTGACGATAGATTGGAGATCGTGCAAGCCATCGGTGGCGGACAGGATGATTATTTCACGCTGGCCGGCAAACAATACCGCTCGCGTTTGTTGGTCGGTAGCGGCAAGTACAAGGATCTGGAAGAAACCCGCCTGGCCACCGAAGCCAGCGGCGCCGAGATCATCACCGTGGCGATTCGCCGCACCAATATCGGCCAGAATCCCGGAGAGCCCAGCCTGCTGGACGTGATCTCCCCGGACAAATACACGATTTTGCCCAACACCGCCGGCTGTTATACTGCCGAAGATGCGGTGCGCACCTGTCGTTTGGCGCGCGAGTTATTGGGGGGTCATAAATTGGTCAAATTGGAAGTATTGGCCGATCAACTGACCTTGTTTCCCGATGTGGCCCAAACCTACATAGCCGCCGAATTGCTGGTCAAAGAGGGGTTTGACGTGATGGTCTACACCAACGACGACCCGATTGCCGCCAAGCGCCTGGAAGAAATTGGCTGCGTGGCGGTGATGCCGCTGGCAGCACCGATCGGTTCCGGCTTGGGTATCCGTAACCCGTATAACATTCTGACCATCGTCGAAAACGCCAAGGTACCTATCTTGGTCGATGCCGGCGTCGGCACCGCCTCCGATGCAGCCATCGCCATGGAACTGGGCTGCGACGGTGTGTTGATGAACACTGCGATAGCCGCTGCGAAAAACCCGGTATTGATGGCCTCGGCGATGAAAAAAGGCATAGAAGCCGGCCGCGAAGCCTTCCTGGCTGGACGGATGCCGCGTAAACGTTTTGCCTCGGCGTCTTCGCCGATTGATGGGTTGTTTTTGTAACGGAGAGTCCGTGGAAATATCAGAACGCTTAGTAATAAAACTTCTGATTTTAGCGATTACTCTTGGGGTCTATTTTTTATTAAAAACTATAATCCCCAATTTGGAATTCGAGAGTTTGCACAAGAAAGTAATACTGATAGTTGCAGTAACTTCAATTGGATTTTTTATCTTTGTAACTTTTAAATACGGAATGTAGGTTGGGTTAACAACCGATAGGGCGTGACCCAAGATTTCAACCCAAACATGTTGAGTTAAACCCTGCAAAGGACCCTCCTCTATACGCTATTTAATAGCCTTAATTATGAACGCCGTTCATCTGGACAATGAGAACAATGTGCTTTGCTACTGCAGCGGCACCACCGAGCAGCAAATCAAACAACTACTTGACGAGGGCGTCACCGATCCGGAACGAATCTCCCGCATTACCGGCGCGGCATCCGGCTGCGGTGGCTGCGAATTCGAATTTCAGCAGCGAATCTCCGAGTACGGTCAAAAAGCTTAAGACAATGGCCTGCTGTGACGATCCTACCAAGCCGAAAAAAATTGATCGCCGCGACTTGATTCGTTGCCAAGAACGATATGACAAACTAGTGCGGGACCTCTTCACCGAGGACCCGGAACAGGTCATTTTCAAATTGCTAAGCGATACTAGCAGCTATCTGACTGAACTGGCTGCGTTAAACGCCCACCACGCTTCGGTCAGGCTCCGAGCAATCAATTTATTGGAAAAACCCAGTTCGTCAGTACTAGAACGAATCATTAACAAGGAGCCGGATTCGGTGTTTGGTCAGGCCGCAAAGGCTAGGATGGAGCAATGTGGCGCTTAACGAAGCCCGCTGCATCTGCCGCAATTTGTGTCCATCACCATCGCCTAATAATATCTTGACGTTACTATCCTATCATTCAGGCCAGCAAGAAATTTTTCCATGACCGAACCCCAAAAAATCGACCCCGCCCGCATCAAAAGCTTCATCCGTCGCCAAGGCCGCGCGACTGCCGGTCAGAAGCTGGCACTGGAAAGCCATTGGGATAAATATTGCCTATCCCCGCAGGCCGGTTTTAATGCCGAGCAAGCCTTCGGACGCCAAGCGCCGCTGATTGTCGAAATCGGTTTCGGCAACGGCGACAGCCTGGCGGCGATGGCAGCAGCAAATCCGGATTTGAACTATTTAGGTATCGAAGTGCATCGGCCCGGCGTCGGCCATTTGATGATGTTGCTGGAACTGCGCGGCATTAACAACGTGCGGATTTATCATCACGACGCCATCGAGATTCTGGAACAAAAAATCGCCGACCATAGCCTAGCCGGTGTGCATCTGTTCTTCCCCGATCCCTGGCAAAAGCGCCGCCATCACAAGCGCCGCATCGTCCGTCCCAGTTTCGTGGAATTGCTGAACAAAAAATTGCTGGCCGGCGGCTATTTTCACGCCGCCACCGATTGGGAGCATTACGCCAAAGATATGCTGGGGATTTTGTCGGCCGGCACCGGTTTGCAAAACAGCAGCTCCAGCAACGATTTCTGCGAGCGGCCTATTTATCGGCCCTTAACCAAGTTCGAAAACCGTGGTTTGGGTTTGGGTCACGGGGTTTGGGATTTGATTTTTCGCAAGGTTTAAACGGGGCAAGACGCGATAACCCGGTCGCTGAGCGGAGCCGAAGCAATTGCCGGCGCTGCTCAGCCGGCGGTCTTCACCACATCAAATCGTCCGGAATCTGAAACTCCGCATAAGGATCGTCGGCGGCCGCCACGTCTTGCGTCGCTTCGTTCAACACCACAATACTACCCGCATCCCGCGCCTGCACTTTACGGGCAACTTCCGCCGGCACGATCTCGTAATGACTGTCTATTTTGGCGATGCCGGCCCGGCCGTTGATCAAGGCCTCCCGCACTTTTTCAGCCACGTATAGGGTTTTGACTTTGTTGTCGTCGGTGAAGTTGTAAGCCAAGCCGTTTACGTCCTGAGCGATATGGTTCATGTCGACGATTTGCTTGATTTGCGCGCCCAAGGCCTTTTGTTCTTCTGCCAGCTTGCGTCGCCGATTCAGTTCTCGGTCGCGCTCCACCTGTTCCTGTCGCAATTGCTCCGCACTGAGCTTCACCTCATCGACAACCTCGACGCCGTTATTGCGTTCCAGTTTGGTTTGTTTACGCTTCTCGGCTTTGACTTGCTTGAGCTTGGCGTCGTTGCTTAGGCCGGATTTAAGCAGTTGTTCTTGCAGGGATAGGTTTTGCGGTTTTTTCATGGCTAGACAACGGTTTAGCGAGATTAAAATTCAAGGTCAGCATAGTATAAAGCTTTACTGGCCCAGCATCTTGCCGGTAGCGTATTGCCACCAGCTTAGCGGCTTGGTCAAGGGCGCCGCGCAACGGTCGTAACCCTGGTATTCGATGCCACGAAAAATATCCTCACGCAGCCATTGATAGGCGGCCGGCGCGCTTTGTTGCAAGCGTTCCGGGATCAGGATGTATTGCGCCACTAACTCGGCCAGTTTTTCTTGCGTGGTGCCGTCATAACGGCCTTCATTGACTTCGCCCAAATATTCAAAGGCCTCGAACCATTTCGACGGCCACAACGCCAGCTTAGCCTCGGCGATGATTTTCATGATGTCTTCGTCGTTGGAAATCTTGTGGTACTTGTAGAAAAAATACAGGTCATCCTGGCCGTTCCAAAAATGAAAGTTGTCGATGGTGTGGGCAATTTCATGGACGACGATAGGCAGCCTAAAGTCCACCAGATACTGCACGCCGATGTCCCGGTAAGTGCCGCCTTCCTTGCCCTTGTCGAAAGCCTTGACGGTGAACACGATCAGATTCTGGCCGCTGAATACCTGAGCCACGGTCTGCGAGCGAAAGCCTATGCCCGGCACCAGCGTCAACGGATGAGTATGATCCTGCCAGATGCTGTTTTTGTAGTCCTCCTGAAACGCATCGCGAATCAGTTCCTGCATCACCGTGGGCTTGTCGGCGATTTCCTCTTCTAGATTATCTACCGGCTTGGCTTTGCTGATGCTTTGTCTTAAAAAGGCCGGGATCTTACGAATCGCTTTTTCGAACAAACGCAGATGATCTACGTTGAAGCGTCGCACTTCATATCGATAGTCATCGCTGTGTTTGACCACGGTTTTGGTGTCGTAGAACAAGGCCAAGGCCCGCCAGGCAGCTTCAGGGTCGTCCCAATATTTTTCCAGTACGCAGAGTTCGCCAGCGGTGTTGTTGGCGCAGTCTTCGCGGTAATCGGCCAAGTCGTCGAGATGATCCTGGTTTTTATGATCGGTCAGCACCGCCACCGCTTGTTTGCGCAAACCGGGGTGGTTTGTTTCGTAAAAGCGGATGATGTCCGCCAGTACCGGTGTGGGTGTAAATTGTTGTTGGCTGGTGGCGCAAACCAATTCGGTGTTTTGCGACAGCGTGAAAAAGCGGTTTTGAAACAGCGGTACCGGCTCGGCTGCGTATCCAAAGCCGGCATTTAACAGCAGCCAGCCTAAGCAAGCAGGCCGCAACAAGGTCAAACGGCGCAAGTTTTATTTATCCAGGCCCATGGCGTCCCACACTTTTTGAATGGCGCCTTCATCCTTGTAATTGGCTTGCGGTGCCCCGGCGGGGTAATTCAAGGTATAGATTCGTTCGGCGTCGGCGGCCAACTCGTCCATGCCCAACTGCCGATAACCGTCCTGCATGATTTGCAAGGCAAACGGCACCGCCGGGGTGCGTTGATATTCCTTGATGATATAATTAGCTCGGTTAACAGCGGCGACATAGGCTTTACGGCGCATGTAAAAGTCAGCGACATGGACTTCGTACATCGCCATATTGTTGCGGAGTGCGATCATCCGCAGTTTGGCATCGGCAACATATTGGCTATTGGGATAGCGGCGGATCAATTCCTGGAAATTATCATAAGAATCTTTGGCCGGACCGGGATCGCGTTGCGAAGAGTCCGTGGGCAGAAAGCGGTCTATAAAGCCGATGCCGCGGTTGTAATTGATCAGGCCTTTTAGATAATAGGCATAATCGACATTGGGGTTGCGTGGATGGATTTTAATGAAGCGGTCGGCGGCGGCTAAGCCAGCTTCCGGATCGTCGTTTTTATAGTAAGCGTAAGCAACATTTAATTGGGCCTGAGCCGCATAGTCGCCGAACGGATAACGCGATTCCAGCGCTTCGTAAAGAGTCACCGCTTTTTGATAGTTTTTATTGTCCAGCGCTTCCTTGGCTTTTTCATGAAACATCTTATCGTCCCAGCCGGCGTATTCTTCATCTTTATTATTAGCCGAAGAATCCTTGCTCATAAAGGCATCCAGGGTCTCGCAGCCTTGCAGCGTCCAAGCCAGACAGGCGATAAAAACGGTTTTTACTAAAACTAATCGCATACGTTTATCAACACGTTGTAATATTGCGGGTTTTTTGCAGCTTTTGGCGGCATTCTGGCCGCGAGTATAACTTAAAAACGACTATGACGATATTGACGGCAAGGGTTCCCGAGGAACTGGCGGGTATGCGACTGGACCAGTGTCTGGCCGAAGTGTTTCCGGATTATTCGCGCAGCAAACTGCAAACCTGGATCAAAGCCGGGCGGGTGTTGGTGGATGGCGAGATCATGAAAGGCCGCGAGAAATTGGATGGCGGCGAAGAAATCGAGCTGGATGCCGAAGCTGAGCGCGTGATCGAATATGCGCCTCAGGAAATCCCGCTAGACATTATTTATGAAGACGATTCTTTGCTCATCGTTAACAAACCGGCCGGTTTGGTCGTGCATCCGGCGGTCGGCAACTGGGATGGCACCTTAGTTAATGCCTTGCTCAATCACGCCCCCAATCTGGATACCCTGCCCCGCGCCGGCATAGTGCACCGCATCGACAAGGATACCAGCGGTTTATTGATGATCGCCAAAACCTTGCAGGCTCATAACAGCCTGGTCGAGCAACTCCAAGCACGCAGCATCCATCGTGAATATCTGGCGTTGGTAAAGGGCTGGATGACGGCTGGCGGCACCGTCGACGAACCAATCGGCCGGCATCCGGTGGATCGCAAACGCAATGCCGTAGTGCGGCGCGGCGGTAAAGAAGCGATTACCCATTACCGGCTGGAACAACGCTTTAAGCGCCATACGCTGATTCGCGTCAAGCTGGAAACCGGCCGCACGCATCAGATTAGAGTGCATATGTCGCACATTAATTATCCGCTGGTCGGCGATCAAGTCTACGGCGGCCGCTTCCAAATGCCGGCTGACTGTAATCCCGCGTTGGCAGAGGCCTTGCGCAATTTTAAGCGCCAAGCCCTGCATGCCGCGAAATTGGGTTTGGAGCATCCGGAAACCGGCGAATACTGCGAATGGGAACAACCCATCCCCGAAGACATGCAAAATCTGTTGAAATTATTGGCCGAAAATGAATTGGATCAAGCCTGATTGGCCGCTGCCAGCACATGTGCATGCCGCCGTCACCTTGCGTAGCGGCGGCGTTAGTACCGGCCCTTACGCCAGTTTGAATCCGGCCAGTCACGTTAATGACAACCCGCAGCACGTCAAAACCAACCGCTACATCATCAAGGACATGCTGCAACTGCCGTCCGAACCGGTCTGGCTGCAACAAGTGCATGGGACATGCGTGGTGAACGCCGACGAAACCGAGAGCTTAGTGGATGCGGACGCCAGCTTTGCCGATCAACCCGGCACGGTATGCGCGGTGCTTACGGCGGATTGTCTACCGGTGCTGTTCTGTGGAGACGATGGCGAAGTGGTCGCCGCCGCCCACGCCGGCTGGCGCGGCTTGCAGGCCGGCATCATCGCCGAAACCCTGTATGCGATGAGTTGTGAAGATGTGCATGTTTGGCTGGGGCCGGCGATAGGTCCGGATAATTTCGAAGTGGGTGACGAGGTACGCGATGCGTTTATTAAGGACAATCCGATTACGTCCGTAGCGTTTCGTGCCGGCCAGCCTGGCAAATGGCTGGCGGATATTTACCGGCTGGCGCGTATTAAACTGGCGGAACTGGGTGTGGAACACGTTTACGGCGGTGACCTATGCACCGTCGCCGATCCTCAACGTTTTTACTCGTATCGCCGTGACGGCGCGAATACTGGCCGCATGGCCAGTTTGATCTGGAGAGACTAATTTGACTGTATTGTTGTCGATTATCTTGTTTACCGCGCTGGGTGGCGTGCTTAGTGTTCTGGCTGCTGCGGTGTTTTTATTACTGCCAGAACACAAACAAAAGCATGTGCTGCCGCACGGCATCAGTTTTGCAATTGGCGCGTTGTTGACCGGCGCGTTTTGCGGATTGATCCCACACGCATTCGAGGAAGTGCCGGTCGAGGATATGTCCACACTCTCGGCTACGATTTTAGCAGGCATCCTATTGTTTTTTGTATTGGAAAAACTCCTGGTCTGGCGCCATTGCCATTCTCACGCTTGCGAAGCCCACGGCGAAGAATCGCACGATGACCATCACCACGAACACGGCCATACGCATGCAATCCAAGCGGCCGGCCACCGCCCCGCCGGGATGTTTATTATCCTCGGCGACAGCATCCATAATTTTGTCGATGGCGTGTTAATCGGCGCAGCGTTTTTAACCGACGTGCAACTGGGTATCGTCACCAGCTTGGCGGTGGCCGCGCATGAAATTCCGCAAGAAGTCGGCGACTTCGCGATATTGCTGCACAGTGGCTACAAGCGCGGTGAGGCCTTGTTTTACAATGTTCTTGCCAGCTTGAGCACGGTAGTTGGCGGCGTTTTGGCGTATTTCAGTCTTGGCGACCTACATCACATCTTGCCCTACTTTTTAACCCTGGCGGCTTCCAGTTTTATTTATATCGCGGTTGCCGATTTAATCCCGTCTTTGCATCAGAAGACCGACATCAAAACCTCATTACAACAGATTGGTTTTATTTTGGCTGGGGTGGTGTTGATTTTGGTGATGCAAGGCATAGCGCATCGATTTGAAGGGAAAATTGACGGGGATAGAGTCGAGCAAACAGGTATCGTTTGATTCAGACTTTATAGGGTCACGATTCTGCTATCTCTTCGGCATGCGGGCGAAACTTAGGTTGCCAGCACCGTGGCTTAGTAATCGTAAGCGTCGTCTCGTAATCGGCGGCTAATTTGATAAATGTTCTCGGTATCGAATACATTCGTGTAAGCGGCGGCTTGTCCTTCATGCTTAATATTGCAACGCCGTTCGCCTTTACGCTTTTCCAGTATATCTGTCGATACCGGCTGTTGCTTTAAGCGTCGGTCGTTTTTGTGCGAACGAATAAAATATTCTCTGACTTCGACGATTTTATTTTTAAAACGCTTGCCATGCAGTTTTTTGATGGCAAGCTTACCGGCTTTGTCATCGTCAATAAAAATACGGCCATGAAACGACAGTACATTGGTCTTGATATTTTTAAGACAAAAGATGTCGGTTTTTAGAATATTGCCAAGCTTGAAGGGAAGTAACAGGCAAAACCTGAGGGCGGGGGCGACAAAGTCTCCCAACTCGCTTTCTTGCGTAATCGACGGGATATTTTTAATAATCAATATCATAAAGACACTCTGGTAGTACTTAGCTGTATCCCAAGGCTGGTTAATACGGTTTGGGCCAACGCTCACTACCCTCGATACGTAAACCATGAAAATCAAGCTACCGGACTGCCGCTAAGTTGATTGGCCTTGACCGTCTTGCTTATCCTAATATAGCGTCAACCAGTTGTTTTACTTTAGTGCTGGAAACATAGTTCACGTTGCGGATAAATACAACTAACGCAACCTTTCCCTTTGGAAAGACCACTTACACCGTTTTGCGATGTCTTGCCGACTCCCCCCCCAGGCTGTTTGAAACGCGATGGTTTTGGTCACCGCACCGGAAAGCTTGACTAATCGGCCTCCCTTCTCCTCTGCCGAAGCCATCCTTTGTCCCATCGATTAGAGCAAGAACGAAACTAATGGTTCCAATCCCGCGTTCCGATCCCTCCGGCGAAATGTTTGATATTTTTCCGCTGGCGATTTGGGATTGTGTATAGGCGAGGCGTGTTTCGGCAACACACTACCATTCAATCAATTCGTCCCGCAAAGCTGCACTGCCGCGAAAAATAAAATAAATTTTTTTGCTGCTTATAATCCTCGATAGTAGAAGCGACTTGAATAACTAATTGATTTTCCATAGAACGTATTCTGTTATTTGTCTCAGGGCTATACAGGCTTTCCGTTTCAATTTATATACAAATTAGTAGGTATTTAATAAGTCTTGCAAAGCCCATTTTAATGGGTGTAAGGTTCGATACGACGGCATGAAAAAACAAATTTAAGACTACAAAATAGCAACGTCTTGTGTAAAAAAGCAGCGTTATTGTAGTTAATTAGCAACGGATATTTGCCGGGGCTAAATATTATCTTTGTTCTATGTCGCGTTTAAAAATGACAGCGTAACAACTAGCTGCGCGTCTATAAAAATAATGTCCTCACCATGAGATTAGTTATGTCCAAATTTCCAATCGATCTTGGCGCTTATCAGCGCATCAACTTAGATCCAAAAAACCCAACTTTAACCGATGCACAACGTGCCAGCCTGAAAGCCAACATTCAGTTGTGCCGTGATGCTATTGTCTATTTCACAGCCAACGGCGCAGCCCGTGGTGTGGGCGGCCATACCGGCGGTCCATACGATACCGTGCCGGAAGTCATGATCATGGATGCGCTGTTCCACAGCTCCAATGATTTTGTACCCATCTTTTTTGACGAAGCCGGCCACCGCGTCGCCACCCAGTATCTGATGTCCACCCTGAACGGCGATTTGCCGGCAGAACGCTTGATCGAGTACCGTGCCGCGCATTCACATTTGCCCGGCCATCCTGAATTGGATTTCACCCCCGGCGTGAAATTCAGCTCCGGCCGTTTGGGCCACATGTGGCCGTATGTCAACGGCGTAGCCATCGCCAACCCGGCCAAAACTGTGTTCTGCCTGGGTTCAGACGGTTCGCAGCAAGAAGGTAACGATGCCGAAGCGGCCCGTCTGGCTGTGGCGCAAGGCCTGAACGTTAAACTGATCATCGACGACAACAACGTCACCATCGCCGGCCACCCATCCGAGTATTTGAAAGGCTGCAGCACCGCCAAAACCTTGGCTGGTCAAGGCGTCACCGTATTGGAAGGCGACGGCGAAGATCTGGACGATTTGTACAAACGCATCATCACCGCCATTAACACCCCTGGCCCGGTTGCGGTTATCAACCACAGACCAATGTGTCCAGGCATTGTCGGTCTGGAAGGCTCGACCCACGGTCACGACGTTGTGTCGGTGAAAGTGGCGTTGGAATACTTGGAATCACATGGTCAACAAGCCGCTGCCGATGCACTGCGCGAAGTCAAAGCACCGAAAAACGACGCGGTATTTTTGGGTTCCAGCGACAAATGGGACGCCAACCGCAACGTCTTCGGCGATGCTTGCGTGGAAGTCTTGGGCCGTTTGAGCGAAGCGGAACGGGTTGCCAAAGTACGGGTTGTGGATAGTGACTTGGAAGGCTCTTGCGGTCTGTTCAAAATCCATAAAGCTTTCCCGGAAGTGTTTATCTCCTCCGGCATCATGGAACGTGGTAACTTCTCCGCGGCAGCCGGTTTTGGTATGGAAGCGGGCAAACAAGGTATTTTCGGCACCTTCAGCGCGTTCTTAGAAATGCTGATGTCCGAAATCACCATGGCCCGCTTGAACAAATCCAACGTGCTCAGCCACTTCTCGCATTCCGGTATCGACGACATGGCCGACAACACCTGCCATTTCGGTTTGAACAATATGTTCGCCGACAACGGTTTGAGCGACGGCTATGAGACCAAGCTGTATTTCCCGGCAGATCCTTTGCAAATGAAAGCGTGCGTGGAAAAAGTCTTCTTCGATCCGGGCTTGCGTTTCATCTTCTCCACTCGTTCCAAAGTGCCAACCATTCTGGACAGCAACGGCAACGAGTTTTTCGGTGGCGACTATAAATTCGTGCCCGGCACAGACGAAGTCATTCGCGAAGGCACGGCCGGTTATATCGTCAGCTTCGGTGAAGCCTTGTACAGGGCGCTGGATGCAGTCGAGCGCCTGAAACAACAAGGCGTGGATGTAGGCTTGATCAACAAACCGACCTTGAACGTCATCGATGAAGACATGCTGGCCAAAATCGGTAAGTCACCGAAAGTGCTGGTGGTTGAGTCCTTCAACCGTAAAACCGGTTTGGGTAGCCGCATGGGCACATGGTTGTTGGAACGCGGTTACACACCAAAATACAACTATATTGCCACGCATAAAGAAGGTTGCGGCGGCCTGTGGGAGCAATTCCCGCATCAAGGTATTGACCCGGCTGGCATCATGGCCAGCTTTTTAAAGGGTTAAGCCTCCCTCTCGACCTGGGGCGCAGGGAAGCGCCCATATTTTTCGGCTGGGGTTTGGGAGCAACAGCCATTTGTAATCAGCAATTGCCATCAGGCAATTTCGCAGTAAAACACTCAGCTCTCACCGGGACCGAGCCATGCCTACATTCCTTGTTTCCAAACAGCCGGACGCTAGGCATGCGGTGCCTGCCTATCCAATTACGGAGCAATCGCACTCAAGTTAATCAATCCCGACAAACTAAAACCGGATTCAAACCATTTCGACCAATTAATACAGTCCTACGCCAGGTAAACCATGCAAAAACGAATTATCGGTGACAGTCGGCCCAACAAAGCCAGCTCAATGACAGAGCCGTTAAATCTGGAAGCGCTTGCTGACGTTGAAGTGTCATCCGAGGCTAAGGAGCACACTATCGAAGCCGCGCTACTGCCTGGCTTTAGCGGCGGGTGGCGAGCGGGCATGCCCGGCCCGCAAGTTATCCGCTTACTTTTTAAGCAGGCCCAGCCTGTGCAATCTATTCAACTGGATTTTTTGGAATCGGCTATAGCCAGAACACAAGAATACGTCCTTCGTATTTCTGCGGATAACGGACAGCCGTTTCGCGAAATCGTCCGCCAACAATGGCATTTTAATCCGCAAGGGTGCACAGCGGAGTCGGAACAACACGTCCTCGACTTGCCCGCGGTAAGTATTATCGAACTACATATCACTCCGGATATTAGCAACTCAAGTGCGTTTGCTTCGCTTGAAACAATGCGTGTATTTTGAGTTTTCGCCGTTAATTTTTAGGTTTGAAAAAGCCTTGGGAAAACTTGATATGCCCTATAAAACCTATTCGGCCAACAGTTTATTTTTCTAAAGATTTAACCATGTCAGCGCCCACACACAATATCCATCAATTAACCAAAAATACTATTGCTTTAATTCTTGCCGGCGGACGCGGTTCGCGCTTAATGAATATGACGGATTGGCGCGCCAAGCCCGCCGTGCCTTTTGGCGGCAAGTTTCGGATTATCGATTTTCCGTTATCCAATTGCGTGAATTCCGGTATCCGTAAAATCGGCGTGATGACGCAATACAAAGCCGATTCGTTGATCCGGCATATTCAGAAAGGCTGGGGATTCATGCGCGGCGAATTTGGCGAATACGTCGACATCATGCCGGCACAACAACGGATAGACGAGACTTCCTGGTACAAAGGTACCGCCGACGCCGTCTTGCAAAATATCGATATTCTGCGGGCTCGTAAACCGGATCATATTTTAATCCTGGCCGGCGACCATATTTATAAAATGGATTACGCGGCCATGTTAATCGACCACGTAGAAAAAAACGCCGACCTAACCATAGGTTGTTTGGAAGTATCCTTAAAAGACGCCTCCGCTTTTGGCGTAATGGACGTGGATAGCAATCGCCGCGTTCGGGCGTTTGTCGAAAAACCGGCCAACCCACCCGTGATGCCGGGTAGAACCAACACCGCGTTGGCCTCAATGGGTATTTATATCTTTAACGCCGATTTTTTATGGGAGCAATTAATTAAAGATTCTCTCACTGAAAATTCCACTAACGACTTTGGCAAAGATATTATTCCCGCCGTCATTGACGATCATATTGTTAATGCATATCCGTTTTTGGATTTACAAAGCGGCCAGCAAAGTTATTGGCGCGATGTCGGGACCATAGACGCCTATTGGGCTTCCAATTTGGAGTTAATCGGCGTCAAGCCGGATTTGAATTTATACGATGCGTCCTGGCCGATATGGACCTATCAGGAACAAACACCGCCGGCCAAATTTGTGTTCGACGACAACGGCCGGCGTGGTCTGGCCGTGGATTCGATGATTGCGGGCGGTTCCATTATTTCCGGCGCAACCATTCAACATTCCATGGTGTTTTCCAATGTCACCGTAAACGAATCAGCGCTTATCAAAGACAGCATTCTGTTGCCGCAAGTCTGCATAGGCCAAAATTGCCGAATTACCAAAGCCATCGTTGAAAAAGGTTGCGAGGTGCCGGCAGGCACGGTGATTGGCGAGAATCTTGACGACGACAAAAACAGGTTTTATGTCAGCGAGGGCGGGGTAGTGCTGGTAACTGCCGAAATGTTGGGGCAAAAACTACATTACGTCAGGTAATCAAGTATGCAAACGCCCGTTTATCCGATTGAGTGATAACGGGCGCCTGGGCCTTAGCCGCCAAATAATTGATGATCGATTAAATCGCATAGGCAATGCGAGATCAACAAATGCACTTCCTGAATGCGGGCGGTGGAATAAGACGGTACGCGGATTTCAATATCGGCTTCGTTCAACGCGCCGGCCAGCACACCGCCGTCTTTGCCACTTAGTGCGATGACCGTCATGTCGCGGTCATGCGCCACTTTCACGGCTTTAATGATATTGCCGGAGTTACCGCTGCTGGTGTAGACCAGCAAGATGTCGCCAGCCTGCCCCAGCGCGCGCAACTGCTTCGCAAAGATTTCGTCGTAATGGTAGTCGTTGGCGATAGAGGTGATGGTTGAGGTATCGGTGCTCAACGCAATCGCCGGCAACGCGGGACGTTCGCGTTCAAAACGGTTGAGCATTTCCGAAGAAAAATGCTGGGCATCGCCCGCCGAACCGCCGTTGCCGCAAGTCAGCACTTTTTTGTCATTCACCAAAGCCTCGACGATTTTTTGCGAGGCGAATTCGATCAGCTCGCACAAGCTGGCCATCGCATCCTGTTTGGTTTGAATGCTGTCGGAAAAGTGGGCGATGATGCGGTCTTGTAAACTCATAATACTCAGGTTTGAAAAGCGTTTTTAATCCAGTCCAGGCGGTTGTCGCCGGATACAGCCACCACGTCGAAACGAATCGAGAGCTGGCTCAGGTTGTTGATTATGACATAGTGTTGGGTAGCGGCGACGATGCGCGCCTGTTTTTGCCGGGTGATACTGGTCAGGGCGCCGCCAAATTGCTCCGATTTGCGAAAGCGTACTTCCACAATCACCAGCGCCGAACCGTCCTTCATCACCAGATCCAGCTCACCCATTTTGCAGCGAAAGTTGCTGCACACCCATTCCAAACCTTGCTTTTGCAAATAAGCCAAGGCTAATTGTTCGGCGCTATCGCCCTTTTGCAAATGAACCGGCTTGGCTTTACCGAATAGCATATTATTCGATAAAGCCGGAGGCGACCGGCACGCCTCCCTTAAACTGGGCGCAAACCAGTTTGCGGGTAATGCGGTTTTCACCGTTCACGGACAAGCGGCCGGTAGCGCCGGCGTAAGACGCCCCGGTCAGCTGCGGTAATTGGCCGATGATGTTGTAAGCATCTATGCCCAACGCGACCAGTTTAACCTGGCTGTCACTCAGGCCTTGCCAGGTATTCTGCACGGCTTGCTGGCTGAGTGCGCCGGTGTAGGCATCGCCGAACACCCAGGGCAGATCGCAGAAATTAATCTTGCCCAACTCGCTATCCCGCACCGGATTTTGCCGGCCGCTGTAGATATTCGGCATCGCATAAATCGACAACTCGCTGCTTTGCGAGTACTTGAGTTGCGGCGCCAACTCTCTGGCCAATTCCGGGCTGGCGCTAACGAATAAGGCCAAGGGTTGCTTCTGGCCATTCGAGCTGACGCTGGTGCTGAGCAAGGTTTTTACAATAGCTGCGAAATCGTGTTGTTTCGGGTCGTAGCTTTCCACACCCACCACGGCGCCGCCGACCGCTTGCCAAGCCGACATTAGATAATGGCGCACCCGCTCACCTTGCGTGGTATTCGGCGTCAGCAATACGGCATTCTGTTGGCCATCGCGCTTGGCTTTTTGTACCAATTGTTCCGCGTCGTCTATCGGGCTGAGGCCGAATTGATAGAGATTGGTTTTGCTGAGATTTTCCACATGATTCAGCGCCAACACCGGCACGCTTAATTCGGTGGATTGCGCCAAACTTTGGATTTGTTCTTTCACCAAGGGGCCTATCACCTGTTTGGCGCCGTCGCTGACGGCTTGCCGATAGACATTGGCTATATCGTCTTTTTCGCTGTCGTAATACTTTAGCGGCATTTGCGGCGCGGCGCTGGCGGCCAGACGATGGGCTACCGTCAGCCCTTCCCTGATGGCTTTAGCCGCGCTGGCGTAAGAGCCCGAGCCAGGCAGCAACACGGCAATGGTTGCACCCGGAGCAGGCGGTTGCGCCGCTTGTTCCGGTTCTTGGACTGCCGGCTGACTGACAGGCGGCGGATTCAAATAGGCTTGCAGATAATCGGCGTTGGCCGGATGACCGGGATAAATTTGCCGCCATTGCAGGATTTGACCGGCTGTGTCGAAACCCGCCACGTTACGTTGCTTCAGAATTTTAGCCAAGGCCATCCAACCGCTCAGTTCGTCAACGATGGGAGACGGACCGCTAAGGGTTTCCAACGGCAGCACGCTAAGCGCATCCAGAATGGCGATAATGTTTTGCTTTTGCTGCTCGGGTTTTTGCAACAGTCGGCCCAGTTTCAGGCGAGCCCTGACGCTGGGCACAACATCGCCCAACAAAGCATGCACAAAGGCCACGGATTGGTAATAAGCAATTTGATCGGCGTCGGCCAGTATGGCGGGCCGCACGCCCTCCAGCTTTTTCAAGGCTTGTTCGGCATCACCCATGCTCAACGCTGCTTGAGCTTGGAGCAATTTGTATTTGCTGAACAACTCCGGCGGCAACTGTTCGGCGTTGATCTTATCCAAGGCTTTTTGCGCGGCCTGACTATCGCCGGCTTGCAGGCGGGTGTCGGCATCCAGCAGATGCAGGCTGTTTTGATTGTCGGCCATCCGGTAACTGCGCGGTGGCTCGGCCGGTTTGGCTTTGCGGGCACTGGTTTGCGGGCGCACTTCCAGCTGGGTTTTATTTTTGACCGGTTGCTCGCTACACGCAGCCAGTAGCAACAGGCCGAAAAACCAGCGGTTTAAAACACGACGCGGCATAATGGCGGCAAATTTGCGATCAGACATAACACGGGGACCGAAGAATAAATGTACGGAAAATTATACGTGGTTGCCACGCCAATCGGTAATCTGGCCGATTTCAGCTTCCGGGCGGTGGACATATTGAAACAAGTGGACTTGATCGCCGCCGAAGATACCCGCCACGTCAAGATGTTGCTGCAACATTACGGCATCAATAAGCCGCTGCAATCGCTGCATCAACATAACGAAGAACACGCTTCGCAAGGCCTGATCGATAAAATCCGCGAAGGATTATCGGTGGCACTGGTATCCGATGCCGGCACGCCGATGATCAGCGATCCCGGCTTTCCTCTGGTCAAATTGGCCAGACAGCAAGGCGTGGATGTGTGTCCAATACCCGGCGCCTGCGCGCTGATCGCCGCCTTGTCGGTGGCGGGCTTACCGACTAGCCGTTTTAGTTTCGAAGGCTTTTTGCCACGCACCGGCTCGGCGCGGCGCAGCTTCTTCGAACACAAGTTAGCTGACTGCTCGACTTGGGCCTTTTACGAATCCAGCCATCGCATCCAGGCCGCTTTGGAAGATATGCTGACGGCATTTCCGGCTGATCATCAAATCGTCGTCGCCCGCGAGATCACGAAATTGCATGAAACGATTGTCGGCGACGAACTGGCCAAGGTGTTAGAGAAAGTGCAGACCGACGAAAACATGCGCAAGGGCGAATTCGTGGTGTTGGTAGCTGGCCGCGAAGCTGGTGAGCAAGACGATGAATTAACCGACGAGCAGCGGCGGATTTTGGGCATCTTACTAACAGAATGCTCCACCAAAACCGCTGCAGCAATGGCTGCGGAAATTACCGGCCAGCGTAAAAAGACCTTGTATCAGGCGGCGCTGGCGATGCAGGACAAGCAAGGCCGCTAAGTTCCAGCAATCTTCCGCCGCTCAAACCCTGACATCGATACCCTTCGCCGGTACGCTGGCCGACTCCAATAACTTTAAGGCGTTTTGGCCTTGTTGTTCCTGCATCTCCTTGGCTTTTACCAGCATCGCAACTTCGACTTGTTGCGCGGTTTTTTGGGTGGACATTTGTGTCGCCAGCGCGGCGACGGAAGAGACGGAATCAAGCATGGCGTGGCCTCGTCGGGTTGGTTTTGGAAAGCGATTGCCGTAACGGCTAAAAAGGTTATCGAACCGCAAGCCGATAACTTTAGGCTATCAATAAAAATAACTGCTTACCTGCGCTCTGCCTACGCCTTGGGGCATACACTATAATGTCCTGCGGCATCAGCTATGCGGCCCCTTCAAAATCGAACGGCGTCCGAATGGTTTCGAACGACCTAACGCTCCGGCGCATCGCAACCGATATGAGCCAGCCCCGGAAAACCTTGGCATATTTTGCTGAAAACTGCATTTGGCAGGGTATCCTGGCAGCATTCAGGCAAACCGATTAAAGAGTTTTATGACATATAAAGGCAACATTCTCGCCGTTGACGACACCCCTGCCTCCTTAAAGTTGTTAACGGATATTCTGAAGGACGAAGGCTACGAAGTCCGTTCTGCTATTAGCGGCGAATTAGCCTTAAATTCCGCTTTCAAACACCCGCCGGAATTGGTGCTGTTGGATATTCGCATGCCGGAGATGGATGGCTTCGAAGTTTGCCGGCAACTCAAAGCTAACCCGAATACATGCGATGTGCCGGTCATCTTCGTCAGCGCGATCATGGATACCGACGAAAAAGTGCGCGGCTTTGACTTGGGTGCAGTGGATTTCGTCACCAAGCCCTATCAGCGCGATGAATTACTGGTTAGGGTGCGTACTCATTTGGAGTTTGACCGCCTGCGCAACCACCTGGAAGAACAGGTGGAAGAGCGAACCCGTAAACTGATGGAAAGCGAGAGAAATTTGCGCGCCGGCATGCTGGATTTCGTAACCGCGATTGCGGCCACTATCGAAGCGCGCGATCCCTACACCGCCGGCCATCAACGCCGCGTCGCCCACCTCGCCACGGCTATCGCCCGCGGCTTGCAATTGCCGGAAGAGCGGATAGAGGGGCTGACGTTGGCGAGCGTGGTACACGATATAGGCAAAATTCGGATCCCTGCCGAAATACTGTGCAAGCCCGGTCGGCTGGACGATTTGGAATTCAGCCTGATCAAGCGACACGCCGAGACTGGCTACGACATCCTCAAATCCATCAATTTCCCCTGGCCAATCGCGCAAATCGTCTTGCAACATCACGAACGTCCCAACGGCAGTGGTTACCCGTGCGGCCTAAAAAAAGGTGAGATTTTACTGGAAGCCGAGATTCTGGCGGTTGCCGATGTGGTGGAAGCGATGAAGTCTCATCGCCCCTACCGCGCCGGTTTGGGCTTGGATGTCGCTTTACAGGAAATTTCCGACAATCGCGGTGTGCTGTATAACTCCGAGGTAGTCGAGATTTGTTTAACGCTCTTTCGGGAACGGGATTACAGCCTGCCTGCTTGATCGGCTCCTTACGCGTTTAGCCGCGCGCTTTGGCGAATGGAAGGAATACGATGAGACCGTTTGCCCGAAACCACCTCAGGGCAGCCCGTAAACCACAACAGTCTTGTGAGTTCAGCTATGTCAGGTCAGCTTGATTTTCCAAACAATGTCTCCAGGCGGCTGGTTGCCGGGGCGGTACTGCTTAATCTGTTGGTTATCGTCACCGTGGGATTTGCGCTGTATCGCAGCTTCGACAAATATCAACAGCGCGCCGAAATCACGACGCAGAATCTGGCCAAGGTTATCGCGCAAAACTTAGATAGCCTTATCGAAAAGGTCGACTTAGGCGTGTTGGTGGCAGTGGAGGAAATCCAGCGGCAACAGGCGTTGGGGAGTGTTGATGCCGAGGCGCTGTCGGTTTTTATGCAGCGCTTACAATCGCGTTTGCCATGGGTTATCGGGCTTAGGGCTACCGACGAGCAGGGTTGGCTAGTCTATGGCGTGGATGTGCCTAAAAATACGCGGCTCAGCATGGCGGATCGACTCTATTTTTCTAGTTTGCGCGATAATCCGGCGCTTGGGCTATTTATCAATAAACCGGTGATGTCTTATGTCAATAAGGTTTGGGTGGTTAATTTTGCGCGCCGCCTTAACCGTGCCGACGGCAGTTTTGCCGGCGTGGTTTTTGCCAATGTTTCATTGGATAACCTGGGAAAAGCGATTTCCAACGTTGATATTGGCAGTCGCGGGGCGATTAACCTGAGAGATGCGGACATGGGCTTGATCGTTCGTCATCCCGTCCATGCAGAGCCCGGCAGCGTGATTGGTGATAAAACCATTTCGCCGGAATTTCGCCGGATGCTCGCATCTGGACACACCTCGGGTGTCTTTCACACGCCTCTCAGCTTCGACAATACCGCCAGGGTGGTATCTTTTCGCAAACTGGACGCCTACCCGCTATGGGTGAGCGTCGGCCTGGCTAGGGACGATTTTCTGGCGGAGTGGTGGAATGAAGTCCTGGAAATGGCCGGCCTGGTTCTTCTGTTTGCCTTGATTTCGGTTAGTAGCGCCCGGTTCATCGTCGGTGCGTGGCGAAAGCAATTGCAGGTTGCCACCAAGTTGGCGGCCGAAGAGGAAAAGTTCCATACCGTCGCGGACTACACCTACGACTGGGAATATTGGGAAGGCGACGATCAGCAGATTTTGTATATGACGCCTTCCAGCTTGCGGGTTACCGGCTATGCGGCCGAGGAGTTTATGGCCGATGCCGGGTTATTGCCGCGCATCATACATGCCGACGACCGGCACTTAATGACCGATCATCGCCACGATATCGAGCATTTACGCCTTGCCGAAGTAGATTTCCGGATTGTCCGCCGCGATGGTGAAATACGCTGGATCTCGCATTGTTGCCAGGCCGTGTTCGGGGCGGACAATAACTACCGAGGCCGGCGCATCACTAACCGCGACATTACAGAACGCCATCTATTCGCCACCGAAATCAATCGGCTGGCGCAAGCGGCGGATCAGAATCCGACCGGCATCCAGATTACCGACCTGCAGGGCGTATTGACCTACACCAACCACGCTTATACGCGGATTACCGGGTATACGTTCGGCGAGGCTTACAAAATGACGCCTCGCGCATTATTGTCCAGTGAAATAACTGCCGATACGTACCAAGCCTGCCAGGCACAATTGGCAGCAGGCAAACTATGGAAATCTTCGCTGACCAATCGCCACAAAAACGGCGAGTTGCGCTGGGAACAGATCACCGCCTCACCGATTTACGACGAAGCTTATCAGGTTTGCAATTATCTATATTTACGCACGGACATCACCGAAGCCAAGCAAACGGAAGCGGCCTTATATAAGCTCAATCGTGAATTGCGCGCGATCAGCAATTGCAATCAGGCCTTGCTGCGACATGACAACGAACCAAGCCTGCTTAAAGAAATTTGCCGTATCGTCTGCGATGAAGCCGAATATCGCATGGCTTGGGTCGGCTACTTGGAAAACGGCCCTCCCAAAACAATACGCCCGGTGGCCTGGGCCGGTTTTGAAAACGGCTATCTGGCCGTCACCGATCACAGTGGCGGGGATGCGGCGGGCGCCCACAGTCCCGCTGCCGCCGCCATTTGCAGCGGCGAAAAAGTCTATGTTCAGGATGTCTGCACCGATGCGTTGATGGCTTTGGCACGAGACGAAGCATTAGCGCGCGGCTATCGCTCGGTTATTGCCTTGCCTTTGGCCGATCAGAACGCGGATATTTTCGGTGCGCTGACGATTTATTCCGCAGAACCCAATGCGATCACGGCAGCGGAGATTCGCTTGTTAGAGGAACTGGCCGGAGATTTGGCCTTTGGCATTTCCGTGCTCCGCGATAAGGCGGAGCGCTTACGCACGGAAGAGCATTTACGCGACTCGGAGGAGCGCTTGCGGTTGACGTTGGAAGCCGCCCAGGTCGGCGTTTGGGACTGGGATGTAAAAAACGACCAATGGTACGCTTCGCCCACCTATTACACGATGCTCGGCTATCCTGTTCGGACCGGCATGGCTGATCGGCGCGAATGGTTCGAAAGCGTTCATCCGGACGATCAAGCGGAAGTCAGCGACAAAATGAGCGGCGTGTTAGCCCGTGATTTCACGGAATATCAATATCAAGCGCGCATGCGCCACGCCGACGGCAGTTATCGTTGGCAATATGTGCGCGGTTTCGGTATTCAGCGCGATTCGGACGGTAAGGTCATACGCATGTTGGGTATTCGTATGGACATCCATGATCGCAAGCAAAACGAGGAAGAATTACGGCGCTATAAAGAACACCTCGAAGATGAAATCCAGCAACGTACCGCCGACTTGATAATTGCGCGCGATGCGGCGGAAGCGGCCAATAGGGCCAAGAGCGTATTCCTGGCCAATATGAGCCACGAATTGCGTACCCCGCTGAACGCTATTCTTGGATTCTCGAAATTGATGCGGAAAAATCCCCAACTGTCGGACGAGCAAAGGCAAAACCTGGATATTATCAATCGCAGCGGCGAGCATCTGTTGATGTTGATTAACGATGTATTGGAAATGGCTAAAATCGAAGTAGGCCGGCTACACCTGGAAAACGCGCCTTTCGATTTGGGCAATATGGTGCGCGATATTACCGATATGATGAGTGTCCGCGCCGCCGAAAAAGGCCTGAGGTTGTTGGTCGATCAGGCATCGCAGTTTCCGCGTTTCATTGTCGGCGACGAAGCCCGCTTGCGGCAAGTGCTGATTAATCTGGTGGGCAATGCTATTAAATTTACGCAGCAAGGCGGTGTTACCTTGCGCCTAGGCACTCGCAAAAATCGCATTTCGCATCTACAGATTGAGGTCGAAGATTCCGGTGTGGGGATCCCGCTGGCCGATCAGCAACGTATATTCGAACCATTCGTACAGCTAGGCGAGCAAAGGGATAGCCAAGGCACCGGCTTGGGATTGACCATTACCCGCCAGTTTGTGGAATTGATGGGCGGTACGCTTACCTTGGAAAGCCACCCGAATCAAGGCGCTTTATTTAGAATAGATCTGCCGCTCGCGGAGGTGAATCAGGCGGATATTACCGGCCCCAGTGCTGATAAAGCGGAAGCCGGCGCCGTCATCGGCTTAGTGGAAGGGCAAAGCGACTACCGCATATTAATCGTTGAAGATCAGCTCGAAAATCAGTTATTGCTGGCAAAATTGATGGAATCGGTCGGATTCTCCTGCAAAGTGGCCGGCAACGGCGCGGAGGGCATAGCGCTATTTCAAACATGGCAACCGCAATTTATCTGGATGGATAGGCAAATGCCGGTAATGGATGGTTTGGAAGCCACGAAAAGAATCCGGGAGTTGCCTGGCGGGCGGGAGGTCGTCATTGTTGCCGTCACCGCCTCGGCATTCCTGGAGCAGCGTAGCGAGCTTCTGGAAGCCGGTATGAACGATTTTGTGCGCAAGCCTTATCGCTTCAACGAAATCTACGAATGTCTGGCCAAGCACTTGGGGGTGCGTTATGTTTACGAGGGTGTTCCAGAACAAACCCCGCCAATCGCGCCATTAACGCCGAACATGTTAGCCGGCTTGCCGGCATCGGCACGCGAGGAATTGAAAAATGCACTGGAAAGTCTGGAGCCGGAACGTATAGCAAATGCCATAGTTCTGGCAACGGCGCAGGATCCTCAATTGCGCAAAACCCTGGCCTATCTGGCTGATAACTTTGACTATCCTGCCATTCTGAGGGCTTTGCCTAGCTGATTTTATCGTTCGCCGTTTTGAGTTGCACTGTTCCGGCACGTACGATTTGGCGACCGCCAAACCGATACTACGTCCGGCGTGCTGACTGGTATTCGCTTGGATCGATGGCGATGCTGAATGCTTTTAATTGCAGGCTGTCGAACGGCCAATTAAGTTGCTTTTGGCTTGGGGCATGCCACAACACCGGAATCAACAAACCATACGCCCCCTGCCATTGCTCATTGTCCATAATGTCCCGGCTGGTAAAATCCAGCCCGGCGGCTACCAGTAACGCTTCCGCCTCTTCGCACAAATGGCAGCCTTCGGTGCCGAACAGGATAAAATCGGCCACGGTTGAATCGATCAATGATTCAAATGCGCCGCCAACCAACGTTCGGCCACTTCAATCTTCAAGCCTTTACGCCGCGCGTAGTCTTCTAACTGGTCCTGATCGATCTTACCGACATTGAAATACTGCGAATCCGGATGCGAGAAATACCAGCCGCTAACCGCCGCAGTCGGATACATAGCAAAGTTTTCGGTTAGTTCGATGGTGGTGTTTTCGGTGACGTTCAGCAACTCGAACAACTTGGCTTTTTCGGTGTGGTCTGGGCAAGCCGGATAGCCAGGCGCCGGACGGATACCTTGATACGCTTCCTCGATCAGCGCGTGGTTATCGTGTTGTTCATCTTCGGCATAGCCCCAGTATTCGCGGCGTACGGCTTGATGCATGTATTCCGCAAAGGCTTCGGCTAGACGGTCGGCTAACGCTTTCAGCATGATGGAGCTGTAGTCATCATGATCTTTTTCGAACTCGGCCAGTTTGGTTTCGATGCCGATACCGGAGGTCACCGCGAAACCTCCCAGATAGTCGGCAATGCCGCTACCGATCGGAGCGATGAAATCGGAAAGACAGTAGTTTGGCCGACCCGGCGCCTTGACATTTTGCTGGCGCAAATGATGCAGCGTTTCGCGTGGCTGGCTGCGGGTGTCGTCGGTATACAGCACGATGTCATCGCCATCGCTGTTGGCCGGGAAAAAGCCTATGACGGCCTTGGCTGTCAACCATTGCTCGCGAATCAGGTGTTTCAGCATCTCCTGAGCGTCTTCGAATAGCTTGGTGGCTTCGACGCCAACCACGTGATCGCTAAGAATGGCCGGATAGCTGCCGGACAATTCCCAAGTCTGGAAGAACGGCGTCCAGTCGATGTACCAAACCAGCGTATCCAGCGGGAAATTATCGATGACTTTGGTGCCGAGAAATTTAGGCTTAACCGGCAGATGGCTGGCGTAATCGAATTTATTGAGCCGGGCTTTTTCCAGATTATGCTGCGGATTCTTGGCGTGCCGCCCCTTGTGACGTTCACGTACCACTTCATACTCGGCGCGGGTTTTCTCCACGAAATCAGCTTTTAACTCGTCGCTGAGCAGTGAGCTGACCACGCCGACACTGCGCGATGCATCCGTAACATATACGGTCGGCGACTGATAATGCGGCTCGATTTTGACGGCGGTATGGGCGCGCGAAGTTGTTGCACCGCCTATCATCAATGGGATAGTAAACCCTTGGCGTTGCATTTCCTTGGCGACATGCACCATTTCATCCAGCGACGGGGTGATCAGGCCGCTGAGACCGATCACATCGACGTTTTGCTCACGGGCGGTTTTCAAAATCGTCTCGGCCGGCACCATCACGCCCAAATCGATGACTTCATAGTTGTTGCATTGCAACACCACGCCGACGATGTTTTTGCCGATGTCATGCACGTCGCCTTTAACAGTAGCCATCAGCACTTTACCGTTGGTTTGCCGCTCGCTGCCGTCTATTTCGGCATCCATAAACGGCATTAAATAGGCCACGGCTTTTTTCATGACCCGCGCCGATTTTACGACTTGCGGCAGGAACATCTTGCCCTCGCCGAACAAATCGCCTACCACGTTCATGCCATCCATCAGCGGACCTTCGATGACGTGCAGCGGCTTTTCGGCTTCCAGCCTTGCCGCTTCGGTGTCTTCTTCGATGTAATCGGCAATGCCTTTCACTAACGCATGTTCCAGGCGTTTAGTGACCGGCCATTCACGCCATTCCAAGGTTTCCTGTTTCGCTGTCTGGCCGCTACCACGATATTTCTCGGCAATTTCCAGCAGCTTTTCGGTGCCTTCCGGGGTGCGATTCAAAATCACGTCTTCGACGGCATTGCGCAGTTCTTCCGGAATATCGGCGTAAATCGCCAACTGCCCGGCGTTGACGATACCCATGTCCATGCCGGCATGTACGGCGTGGTACAGAAATACGGCGTGGATCGCCTCTCGCACCGGATTGTTGCCGCGGAACGAGAACGATACATTCGATACGCCGCCGGAAATCAAGGCATGCGGCAAGGTCTGCTTGATCATACGGGTGGCTTCGATGAAATCGACACCGTAGTTGTTGTGTTCCTCGATGCCAGTGGCCACCGCGAAAATGTTGGGGTCGAAGATGATGTCTTCTGGCGGGAAGCCGATTTGTTCGGTCAATATTTTGTAGGCGCGGGTGCAGATTTCCACCTTGCGCGCCATCGTGTCGGCCTGGCCTTGTTCGTCGAAGGCCATCACAATCACGGCAGCGCCATAGCGGCGCACCAGCTTGGCGTGTTCGATGAACAGTTCTTCGCCTTCCTTGATCGAGATCGAGTTGACGACGCCCTTGCCCTGGATGCATTTCAGACCGGCTTCCAGAATCTCCCATTTTGAGGAATCCAGCATGATCGGTACTTTAGCGATGTCCGGCTCGGCAGCTAGCAAGTTCAAAAACCGCACCATCGCGGCTTTCGAATCCAGCATACCCTCGTCCATGTTGATGTCGATAATTTGCGCGCCGTTTTCGACTTGCTGTTTAGCAACTTCCAAGGCTTCCTCGTAGCGTTCTTCAATGATCATTTTCTTGAAGATCGCCGAACCGGTAACGTTGGTACGCTCGCCGACGTTAACGAATAAAGTTTCCGGCCCGATGCTCATCGCTTCCAGCCCGGCCAGGTAGCAGCGCTTTTCCAACTCGGGAATCTTACGCGGCGGATATTTTTCCAGCGCGGCGACGATGGCGCGAATGGTGTCCGGCGAGGTACCGCAGCAGCCGCCTATGATGTTTAAATAACCGCTGGCGGCCCAGTCGGCCAATTCAGCGGCCATCATTTCCGGCGTTTCGTCGTATTCGCCGAATTCGTTGGGCAGGCCGGCGTTCGGGTGGGCGGAAACGTAAGTGTCGGCGATGTTGGATAATTCTTCGATGTATTGGCGTAGTTCCTGCGCACCGAGCGCGCAGTTGAAGCCGATCGAGATGGGTTGCACGTGTTTCAACGAATACCAGAATGCGGCGGCGGTCTGGCCGGATAGCGTACGGCCGGAGGCGTCGGTAATCGTGCCGGAGATCATCACCGGCAATTTGTAACCTAGCTTGTCGAAAGTCTGTTCAACCGCGAATATCGCCGCTTTCGCGTTCAAGGTATCGAATACGGTTTCGATCAGGATGATGTCGGCGCCACCGTCGATCAAGCCCTGAGTGGCTTCGCTGTAGGCGCTTACCAAATCATCGAACGTGATGTTACGGAAGCCGGGATCGTTGACATCCGGCGACATTGATGACGTGCGATTGGTGGGGCCCAAGACGCCGGCGACGAAACGCGGCTTGTCCGGCGTTAACGCGCTGACTTCGTTGGCCGCCTGTTTAGCGACGCGGGCCGAAGCTACGTTGATCTCGTAAGCCAGGTCTTCCATCCGATAATCGGCCATCGCGATACGGGTGGAATTGAAGGTATTGGTTTCCAGAATATCCGAGCCGGCATCCAGATAGGCGCGATGAATCGCCTTGATTACCTCGGGCTGGGTAATCGATAATAAATCGTTGTTGCCCTTAAGATCGACAGGCCAGTCTGCAAAGCGTACGCCGCGATAATCCTTCTCCTCCAGTTTGTAGCTCTGAATCATGGTGCCCATCGCACCGTCCAGAAACAAAATCCGTTGAGATAATAACTGGTGTAATCTTTGTGTGCTGTTCATACTGCCTGAGGGTCGTAAGGGTGAATATCGGTGGGCTAGTCCGCTTTATTATCAAACCAAATTTTGAGGGAAATCATGTCTAAACCCAGTCTATTGCATGTCATAAAAAGCGTGTTTGCCGCCGTGATCGGCGTGCAAAGCAATAAGAATAGAGAGCTTGATTTTCAGCACGGCTCTTTGCCTGCCTATATTGTCGTCGGGCTGATTGCGACTGTGCTGTTTATTTTAACGATAGTCAGCATCGTATCCGCAGTTACCGGCGGCTGAGGAATTTCGACGGTAACGAAGCCCAAGCGGCCTTGGGCTTCGGAGCCAGCCAAGTTGGTTAGTTGCTGGAGGTTTTGAAGCTGTTTTTGATGCTGACAAACAACTCTTTGATGCCGCTGAACAGGTTGGCTGGTGTCAACGCTTGTTTCAAAATAAACTGACAGCGAATCAGAGCGACAGCCAACACACCAGCAAACGGCGGTAGTAATTCGAAGAAAACCGGCATGAACCAGCCGCCGGCTCCTTCCTGGGTTTTTCTATCGCCGACGCTGGTCAAGTCGCGATCATATTCGCCGCCGACATCTTTACCGTCTAAGCCGTCGATGATCATAATGTTGATGTTGTAGAACAACACCTGAATGACCAAGAACACTATGGCACAGCCGGCAACCCACATCAGCACATTACCCGTTTTGGCTTTTATCAGGGTTTGATATACCCAGATTGCCGTCAAAATCATTATTACGCCACCAATCATCTCTATTCCCCTTGTTGAAACTGTTTTTATAATTCTCAAAATTCAGGTTGAGAAAGCATACTACCATAATCCACCTGGATGGCAATTGCGGTCGGATGTTTCCGCGATAGCCATGAATCGCTTGACTTTGAAGGTGGCTAAAGTAACATATGAAGCTCGACCGCCAAAGACATGGCAAATTTTATAACAACTAACTAAAGGTAGGAGGCACCCATGGGAGCGATCTTAGATTTAACAGAAATGCTGAAAGAACCGTCGGGCATGATTGGAGCGGTAGTTATCATCGCTGCAGGATACTTCTTTGTAAAATGGGTTTTTGCTGAGCCTAAAGACGAAGAGTAAGCTACACCCCCTCGCTTACAAAGCTTTTCTGGAAAAAGCGGCTACGGATAGATCCCGTAGCCGCTTTTTTTTTGCCTGACGCATACCTTTTTCAAATCCCTTATAATCTGTGGACTTTTAGCCTGCCGACCCGCCATGTACAAACTGTTAGTTCAGAAAGTCAATGCTCTTTATTCTAAAAAAGTACCCGCTACCGGCGTAGGCCTTTTCAGGCTTTTGTTTGGGGTGGTGACACTGCAGGAAGTTTTTTTTCTGCTGTATTTCAACCACTTGATATTCGACCCCATCCCATTCATGGATGTCGAATTTCCGATGATTCCGTTCTTCCTTTGGCTATGGGCCGCGGTGGCGTTTTGTCTGGTCATCGGCTACCGCTGCCAGGCGGCCAGTGCCGCTAACTACATTTTTTGGCTGCTATTCGTTAATTTCACGCCTATGCAGCGCGATTTCGACGGCGGCTTCGATTTGTTCATGATTGGCGCCAATTTCTTTCTGATCTTCATGCCTATGGACCAAGCCTTTTCTGTTGATGGCCTTAGGAAAAAATTGCTGCGCCCCTTTAAGCATTATTCTCAATACCAGACTCCGGAAGTGTCTGCGCTGACTTATTATCTACCTGTCGCGATTTGTCTGGGCTTTTTGTATTTCGATTCCGCGATACACAAGATGTTTGCCGAGCATTGGCGCAACGGCTTGGGTGCTTGGTTGCCGTCTTCGATCCCGTATTACATGTCCGCGCTGGATTTGTCCTGGCTGCTGAATATCGAGATTTTGCAAAAAATCATCGGCTATACCATCATCGTATTCCAGTTTACTTTCCTGTTGTTTTTTCATCGCCGCCAGTTCAGATGGCTGTACTTTCTGATCGGGATTTCCTTGCATTTGGGCATTACCCTGTCCTTCAATATTTACCCGTTCGGAATGGGAATGCTGATTTTCTATGCCCTGGTAATGCCATTTGCCTGGTATAGAAAAATCGGGGCACTTCTACGGATCAAACAACCACTATTGACGGTGTTTTACGACCAACAATGCCCATTGTGCAATCGCACAGTTTTAACACTGAATCATTTCGACGTTTTGCACGGTGTTGATTTCAAGCCCGCACAAGTGTTTGCAATCGATTATCCAGCTCTAGCCGAATTGGGCGAAAAGCAACTGCTGACCGATTTGTACGCGGTGGATGGCGATGGACGGGTTTATGCCGGCGTTGATACTTACGCGCAAATTTTAATCTCGATGCGCTACACCGCGATGATAGGCTGGGCCATGAAACTGCCGCTGCTTTATCAGTGGATATGCGGGCGCTACCGGGCGATTGCCGATTCGCGCACACGATTGGCGTGCGATGTGAGCTGTCTGCCGGTATCAGTTGAAAACCTGCCGCCGAGTTTGTACGAGCGAATCTTCGAAGCGGAGCATGCCTTACCGGCCAGAAGTCGCGTACACAAAATCAGCAAAGTGTTGCTGGTGTTGATCTTGTTTCAGTTCAACAGCAGCTTTCACTATGGTTTGCTGTACCGCCTGCATGTCGATACCCGCCAGTCGCCGATAACCAGCATGCTGGCGGATATGAGCAACGCGGTCTTAATGATGTCTCACACGTTTTTGGGCATCACCCCTCACGCGCTGTATCTTCACGACCATTTCGAAGGCTATGACCGTTTACTGGCTATTACCTATTTGGATGCCAACGGCGAAGAGCAATGGTTACCGTTTGTTGACCGGCAAGGCCGCCTGTTGGCGCCGAATTGGGGACGGGTGCATTCCATGTGGGCCAACATTGCGGTAACCCCAAATATCGACGAGCTCCGCTTGAAAAAATTCATCATGAAAGTCACGGCGTTCTGGGGAAAAAAGAGTGATTTAGAGCTCGATAGCACGCAATTTATCGTCAAAATGAAGAGAATTCGAGCACCGTTTGTGTGGGAAAAAGATCTCAGGAACAGCAACTTGGCCGGAGAATGGCAAGCAATAGGCTCCGCACAATGGACTGGAAAGGACATAAAGATCAACCTGCCGAAAGACATCGATATTTTGTAAACATCTAGGGTATTGCATACTCGGTTTTGTCATGCTATAAATTTTGCGTGCTTGAATTTGAGTACACACAAAAATAAAAACCTTTAAATCGGAGGATGTTATGAAAAAAGTATTTTCTGTCTTGGCTATGGTAATGATGATTGTAAGCTTGAGCGGTTGCATGGACGACCCAGACCAAGGCAACCCAAAACCAAAAGGCTATGGCTCACCTAACCAACAAGGTTCAGGGGTTAAATAATCCTAGCCCTGGCAGGATATTCCTTCCTGAGTAAGGCCCACCCTGTGGGCCTTATATCCCAATTTCTTTTCCTCCAAACAGATTTAGTTTGCGCCAAACTGGTTCGGCATGTTTAAATCTCGCTGTGCTTAATTTTTTGTTTAGATTCAGCACACGCAAAAATATAAAAAACTTTTATTTGGAGGATGTTATGAAAAAAGTATTATCTCTTTTAGCTATGACCCTGATGATTGCTGGCCTGAGCGGTTGCATGGACGATCCGGATGCATCAAAACAAAAAGTTTCTAGCTCTACTTCTGTAGCGCTTTAATCTTTAAGCTTGAAGAAAAAGGCCCGCGAATGCGGGCCTTTTTTTTTGCAGCTTAAATTTTAGCCCCCTAATTCGAATTACCCTGCTATTCGTTCTGCATCGATTTGCAACATCGCTTTATTAATCCAGGCTTCGGCCTCTGCGTTAATATCCTTCGATTTTTTATCAATGCTACTGATAACCGGCCCAATCTTGACCTTAATAACGCCCGGATATTTCAAAAAACTGTTGCGCGGCCAATATTCTCCTGCATTGTGCGCCAGCGGAATCACCGGAAAACCGGATTTTTGCGCCAGCATTGCGCCACCCGCATTAAATTTTTTATGCGCTCCCGGTGCCACTCGGGTTCCCTCCGGAAACACCACCACGAACAAGCCTTCCTGCAAACGCTGAATCCCTTGATCGATCAACATTTTTAGCGCTTCTTTCTGATTTTGCCGGTCTATCGCGATGGGTTTTAATGTCGCCAGCGCCCAACCGCCAAACGGGATTTGCAGCAACGATTTTTTCAAAACCGCGGTTTGCGGGGAAATAAATTGCCGCAAAGCCACCGTTTCCCAGGCCGACTGATGTTTGCTGAGAATAATCGCCGCCTGATCGCGCGGAATGTTCTCCAGCCCTTCCACCTCATAACTTAAACCACAACAAAGCTTCAACATGAACAACAGGCAATCGATCCAAATATCGGCGATTTTATAGCGCATCGGAAACGGCAGAAAATAACCGCCCAAGATGGCTACACCAACAATCAGCGTCGAGAATACTATGTAAATGAACAACAATGTCGAGCCTAAATAGACTCTGAAATCAGGCTGTCGAGACGATGTGCGTGGCTGCGTCATAAAGATTATCGAAAATAGGAACGTTACGTTGTGGATTATTAAGGGCAGTTTTTTCGCCTTTCCCGGTTTTGACCAGAATAGGTTTGGCACCGGCCGATTCCGCGGCCTGAATATCGCGCAAGGAGTCGCCAATCGCATAAGTCCGGCTCAAATCAGCTTGCGTATCGGCGGCAAACCGCCGAAACAGTCCGTCCAGAGGTTTGCGGCAGTCACAAGTGTCGTTTGGGCCGTGAGGGCAAAAATAAATGGCTTCTATGTGTCCGTCGGCCTGGGACGCCAATTGCCGCATTTTGGCATGTATCGCCGCCAGCGTTGCCAAATCGAATAAGCCCCTGGCAATCCCCGACTGATTCGTAATCACCACGACTTTGTAGCCATGCCGATTTAACAGCGCGATGGCTTCCAGGCTGCCGGCCAGCGGCAGCCATTCTTCCGGTGATTTGATAAAGTCGTCGGAATCGACATTGATGGTGCCGTCCCGATCCAGAATAACGTAACGCTCGGTCACGATTGCAGTTTGGAAATATCGGCGATTTTCAGGAATTGATTGGACAATTTGGCCAGCAATGCCAAACGGCTGTTGCGTAAATCTTCGTCGTCGGTATTCACCATCACATTATCGAAAAACGCATCGACGCTATCGCGTAACTGCGCCAGCCGGCTCAGGGCCAGCGGATAATGCTGTTCGGCCAACAACGGCAAAATATCGGCTTCCGATTGCTCGGCGGCTGCCAACAAGTTTTTCTCGGCGGCTTCTACCAAAGTACCAATGCTCTCCGTAGGCGCTTGATCCGATTTTTTCAGGATGTTGATAATGCGTTTGTTCGCCGCCGCCAGACTTTCCGCTTCCGGCAAGGCTCTAAAACCTTGCACAGCGCGAATACGCAGCATGAAATCCAACGGACTAGTCGGATTAACCGCCAATACCGCTTCGAACTCGTGGCTGGTATAGCCTTGATCCAGACAATAGCCTTTTAGACGGTCAAACAGAAAACCTATCACTTTTTGCCGGGTTTCGGCTTTATTAAAGCCGTGACTGAACTGATCCAGCGCCGCATCCAACAGTTCAACGACATCCAATCCAATACCGTTTTCGATCAGTACCCGCAAGATGCCCAGCGTCGCTCGACGCAAGGCGTACGGGTCTTTATCGCCGGTTGGAATTAAGCCTGCGCTGAAAATACCGGCCAGGGTGTCGATTTTTTCCGCCAGCGCCAACGCCTGGCCGATTTGACCGCTCGGTGTCGCGCCGCCAGACTGCTTGGGATAATAATGTTCTTCCAAGGCTAAAGCCACGTCGGCATGTTCGCCGTCCGCCGCTGCGTAATAGCGGCCCATTGTGCCTTGCAGATTGGCGAATTCGCCGACCATATTGGTCATCAAATCGGTTTTGGCCAGCAATGCGGCTCGTCTGGCAAGCTCCACGTCGGCGCCCAATTTTTCGGCAACCAAAGCCGCAAGCTTGGCTACACGCTCGGTTTTATCGAACAAGGTACCCAGGTCTTTTTGGAAGACGATGCTTTTCAGGCTCTCGACCCGATCGGCCAGCGATTGTTTTCTATCCTGTTTCCAGAAAAACTCGGCATCAACCAAACGCGGCAGCACCACGCGCTCATTGCCTTGGCGGATGGAATCGGGGTTGGAGCTTTCGATATTGGCGAAAGTAATAAAATGCGGCAACAATCGGCCTGCAGCATTTTTAACCGGAAAATATTTCTGGTTGGCCTGCATGGTGGTGATCAACACCTCCTGCGGCAATTCCAGAAAACGCGCATCGAAATTACCCACGACCGGCACCGGCCATTCGTTTAATGCCGCCACTTCCTCAAGCAAATCGTCTTCGATATGGGCAATCCCGCCAACATTGCTGGCAGCCTGATTCGCAGCATCGCGGATGATGGTCATGCGTTCTTCGAAATCGGCCAGCACCTTGCCGTGCTGTTTGAGGATGTCCAGATATTCGTGTGGACTACCGATGCTCAAATCCAGTGGCGAATGAAAGCGGTGACCACGAGTGACGCGACCGGTCGTGCGGCCGAGAATATCGGTAATCAGAATTTCAGAACCCAACAGCAAAACCGCCCAATGTACCGGCCGGGCAAATTCGGCATCGAAACTTCCCCAGCGCATCCGTTTGGCAATCGGTAAATTGGCCAAACTTTTGCGGATAATGTCAGGGATCAACTCGGCAGTGGCTTGGCCTTTCACCGCTTGTTTGAATATCAGCCAAGACCCCTTGTCGGTTTCCAGCTTCTCCAAATCCTCAAAAGACGCACCGCAACTGGCGGCAAAACCCAGCGCGGCCTTGCTAGGTGAACCGTCGGGACCGTAAGCCGCCTGAATGGCCGGACCGCGCTTTTCAACAACTTTATCAGCCTGAAAGGTTTGCAGATCGTCTATCAATACCGCCAAGCGGCGCGGCGTGGCATACGCGCGGCCTTGGCCATAGCTCAAACCGGCTTCTTGCAAGCCGGCCAAAATATTGTCCAGCAAGGCCTGGCTGAGTTTTTTCAAAGACTTCGGCGGCAATTCCTCGCAGCCCAGTTCGAACAGTAAATTTTGTGTCATAGTCACAGCGTTTGCCTATATTGCAAGGTTTATAAATGTTGTAAATGTTCGATACAGGCATCGTAAGGATGCTGTTTTAAATAACTTAGCCAATTCGATAAGCGATTAAAGTTATCGCAGGCTTTTAGATCACGAAACAATCTTTTAAAGCGTGGATCGTGTTTGCTGGTAGTCGTTTTGGTTTGTTTTTGCAAGGCGCTACGCTCGCCGGGTAATTGGTAGTTACTCAAGTCGATATTGGCTGTATTCGCTTCATCCAATAGCCATTGCTCAATCGGCGGATGCAAAATCAGATAATGGTGTTTATCTGGATGCTTGTACAGTTTTAAACCAGACTTATCTGAAATTAAGTTCAATTCATTTAAATAAGGTGTTTTTTTTTTGTCATCATCTAACACGCCTACCGCAAAACTGTCGGCAAAACGTTCGCGCATGACTTTGGTTACTGTGCTGCAACCATATTGATGATTGGATTTGAAAATGTCTTGCACCAAAGCTTCGGTCAACATAGTATCGATAAAACACTCAGGCAAAATATGATTATCCATGTTGCGTGAATCGCTCGTAGTTAAAAAATACGTCAATGCCATAATCGTAGACTTCGCTTAATTCGGTATCGGTTAAACGGTTTATAACGGTTTGGCCATCACGATAATCGACAATAAATATGGCTAATTCCTCGCGGCTTTGCTCCAAAAACGCATTCAGCACATAAGGACTATGAGTGGCGATAAAGAACTGGTTGGTTTGCGCGGCAATCACTTCCTGAGTGATGTGAGCGATGTAGGGCAGAAAGCAGTGCGCTTCCGGTTCCTCAAATAACAGGATCGCATCGGTGTTAGAAGCAATTGCAGCTTTGAAAAATACAATCCGTTGCAGGGTGTCGGCGATTGAGGTAAATGGCAAAGAAACAACTGAATTGTCATCTATCTCTTTTATAATTCTTAATGTGTGATTGGTTTTGTCAAACAGTAACTTAAGGCGATACTCTTGAAATAGTTTAGATAGCTCTTTCTTTAATTGGCCTTTTTGCGCCACTTGAAATAAATTGATACCGCTAGGCGGTATTAGTTCTTTTAGTGAATGCTTATCAAAATAAAATGTGTTTGGAAACTTATAGTATCTAAAGTTTGATTCGCAAAATATCTGTTCGTGATATAAAACACTAAGCTCTTGATTGACTTCCAATGAGGTCTGTCCGGAATATGATGATCCCGAGCTTATGCTTATTGTGATCTGCTCTTTATGATCTATCTCTTCGAGTTTTATAGAAAGAGAGCTGTTTTTGTCTGTGTTAATCTCGATAGTGTTTTCGGTATTTCCGTCAAAGAACATTTCTTCCAAGCTGTCTAATTTGACAAATTGAGTAATTTTATCGCTTTGACTATATCGAATATAAGGTAGCGAAAATAACCCAATCGCCTCCAATATATTCGATTTACCGACATTGGGCTTTCCAATCAGCACATTAATTCGCTTGCAATCCGGCAATGTCACGTCTTTAAGCGACTTGAAATTACGAATCCGTAATGAATTGAAAAACACGCTCACGCTAAGTTCCGCTTAATTGCCGCACATCGGAAAACCCAAACTTTCGCGCCGTGCGTAATAGGCTTCGGCGACCGATTTGGCCATGTTACGCACCCGTAGGATGTAACGTTGACGCTCGGTGACCGAGATGGCGTGACGGGCATCGAGTAGATTAAAAGAGTGGGAGGCTTTTAAGACCATTTCGTAAGCCGGCAGCGGCAAGTTTTTTTCCAGCAGCATCAGGCATTCACGCTCGTAGGTGTCGAAACATTGGAATAGGAAATCGACATTGGCGTGATCGAAGTTGAACTCGGACATTTCCACTTCGTTTTGATGGAACACGTCGCCATAGGTGACCACGCCTTGCGGACCGCGGGTCCAGACCAAATCGTAGACGCTTTCGACGCCTTGTAGATACATCGCAATCCGTTCCAGGCCGTAAGTAATTTCACCGCTTACCGGCCGACATTCCAGGCCGCCGACTTGTTGAAAGTAGGTAAATTGGGTGACTTCCATGCCGTTCAACCACACTTCCCAACCCAGCCCCCAGGCACCCAGCGTTGGCGACTCCCAGTTGTCTTCCACAAAACGGATGTCGTGTTCCAGCAAATCCAGGCCCAGATGCCGCAATGATCCCAGATACAACTCCTGGATATTGTCCGGCGAGGGCTTCATGATTACCTGAAATTGGTAATAATGCTGCAAGCGGTTGGGATTTTCCCCGAAACGGCCGTCGGTCGGGCGCCGCGAAGGTTGTACGTAAGCGCTGTTCCAAGGCTCTGGACCAATGGCGCGCAAGAACGTGGCGGGATGAAAGGTACCGGCGCCCACTTCCTGATCCAAAGGTTGCAACAACACACAACCCTGATTCGACCAGTATTCCTGTAAGGTCAGAATCAGGCCCTGAAAAGTAGAGACATCGTTTTTGCTAATCGACACGTCGGGAGCCACTTGATAGATAAAAAATGAGTTTATTGTACCTGAAAAGTACTCGCTAGACAGGCGCCAAGGGGGCTTTAAAGAATCCCGCTCAAGCCTGCTAACATCGCTCCAGGCAAGCGGAATCTGTGCGCTCTGGATCCCCACTAGCGTCCTCACAAGCCGGAATGCCATACCGACTTACTCAACCGCCAATAATAGTAGTTTTCCGTTGCAAGACATTCAGCCAATATTCCTTCTCCGCCAATAACCGGGTAAGATCAGCCCCAGAAAATAATAACTATAAAAATAAGAGGGTGGATTATGCAAAACCCCAGCCGGAATCTTCCGGGTTACAGGCCGCTAAAACGCCTGCGTACCGCGCTGGCTATTGCCCAAGGCGCCGGACTGTTGTCGACCTTGTTGCAAGAGCTGGAAATCACCGTCTCGCACGACCAGACCAAGCGCGTTACTTACATGACCGGCTTGTACTCGCGCATTCATCGCGAAATGTTCAGCGATTGGAAGGAACAGCCCACAGTCACCCACCGCCCCGGCACGATGCCGGATGCCGATAAACGCAAACAGTTCCGTGTGGCTATCGAGCGCTTGGTGCTGGATGGCGACAGCAATAGCGATACGGCAATTTTCGATAACAATGGCTTTGTGATTCATAGCGAGGACATCGCCGAGCGACTGGCCAACTTTTATCATTCCTTGCGGATCATTCGGCCTTATGGCTACGGCAATCGGATGACGCTGGATTTTTTCATTACCGCGCTGGGTAACCTGCCGGCCTTCAAAGCCGTCTACGAACAAGGCATCGATTTTCGCCGCCTAACTGCCGAAGACGCTTTGGTACTGCACGATCATAATAGTCAACACCGGGCGCTGAGCCGCGCCTTTACGCACGCCCTCGATCCCAGGCGCATTAAAAGCCTGCACAACCAAGCCAACCGCTACGGCAAATGGCCGGAAAACAAACGCTTTCTATTAGGGATTCCGTTTCTGTCGCATACCACCAGCGACGGCATCGAATGCCTGATCACAGTGACGGGCGGTCTGGTGCCGCTGAGTAGTATTACCGCCGAACAACTGATCGCCGGCCAGCATTTTGCCGACAACCCTTTGAGCGTGTCCGAGCACATCATCGGCTATCTGCCGGGTACCGAAGATTTGCGCGCCCCTGGCAAATTCGAGATCGATGCGATCCCGATTCGTGAAGATGGTGTTGCGCCGCTGTTTTGCCTGGACGTGAATATGCTCACCGGCTTGCGCTCCCCCAGCCAAGCCGAATTGATGGATTTACTGAAGCAGTGCGCCGGCGAGCAAGCCAATCTATTTTTATTGGCGGACAACGAAGCCTTAAAACAAAAAATGCTGGTCGCCGCTCGTCACGAAGTGCGCTTGCGCCGTACTGTGGAAATTGCCTACGAGCGCTTAGCCAAAATCACCCGCATTTTAATCGCCGCGAGAGACGCCATTTTCGCCGGCAAATCCCCGGTAGACCAACCGCATTTTCTGATGAGCATGGGCGGCGCCGGTGCAGGCAAAACAGCGGTCGAGGAAATCGCCACGGCGCTGTGCGGCGACAATTTTGTCATCGCCTCCCTGGACGAATTCAGAAAGCTCAGCGATCTATACCGCTTGCTGACCGCCGCCAATCATCATAGCGACGACTACGTTTACGTCGAACCGTTCGCCAACCGGCTGCGCGACCTGGTAGCGCAACGGGCACGCGAATTGCGGATCAATATTCTGTACGACGGCACCGGCATTCCCTATCATCCGCGCTATTCGACCGCCATCAAACACTTCCAAACCGCCGGCTTTCGTACCCAGATCGCCGCCGTCGATGCATTTCTGGTGAAGCCGGTCGGGCGGGAACTGGAGTTGTCGCGTTCCGGTGTGATCGGCAGCGTCAAATCGCGCTTTGAAGCCACCGGCCGCGCTTTGCCCTGGGTGGTCACCATCGACAAACACATCCGTTCGCCGCAAGAATTTCTAAATGCCCTTGAAGACACAGCGCTGGCGAAAATTTCGCTGTTTGCCAACGACGGTGAGCGGGATAAGCATTACTTGGTGGCGGAAAGTGTCTTGCTTAGCGATGCCGAGCTGGAGCAATTGCAACAGCAACAGTTGGCCGGCCACTTGGTCGGGCATCTACTTGAGTTTATCCGCCAACATCCGGATTCGGTGTTGAAAAGCCTGACCGGCGATTGCGAAACCCGACTGACCGCGCTGATCGCCCGGAACCCGGACTTGAGCGAAGACAACGTCGGCTATTTAATCTACAAAGGCAGCGAAAGCAATCGGGTATTACTGGTTTACCATCTGCGGCGCTTGATCGATTTTATCGAGAAACGCCAGCTCAACCCCAATGCGTCCGGCGAGGACGGCCTGCTTCACAAACCGGTGGCGCTGGCATTTCATGTTGACCCGAATGCGAAAGACGCTTGGATTACCCGATTGCAAGGGACGCTGGAATAAATTCAACCTTTGTTACTGCCCTTTTGGGAGGGTTGTGAGTGATTTGCTTAGCCTATAGAATGAATCATCGCTTTTTAAATCATGAGGAATCTTGCAATGAAATCGTTCGTTTTAAGCAAATCGTTTTTAGCTGCCGGGGCATTGCTGTTATCCAGCGCCCAGGTCTTTGCGTCGCCTATTAGCTTGGATTTTACCCGTGTTACTAATAACAGCAGTCAAAACGTGGCTAGCCAATTTAGTGTTAATGTATTCAATCAAGCCGATGCTTTTTCAATTTTGAATCAAAGCATTGGTGCCACTGACGTGTTATTCACGTTTAAAAACGCTGTGGGAATTGCTTCCAATATTGCCGAAATCTATTTTGACGATAGCAATTTTCTGCTGTCTCAATATGCCCCTTTTCTGAATCTTGGTGGCACTACCGATTTCGGTACTACCCTGAACCCAAGTAATTTGCCAAGTGGCAACACAATCGGTTTTGTTGCAACTTCTGGTTTTGGTGCCGATGTTAATCCAGGCAATCCTAATAATGGGATCAACGCCAGTAACGATTTGCTGGGTATTCGTATAGCCTTGCAAACTGGCGTTAGCTTTTTGGACCTTGGGCGCGGCTTGCAAGACGACTTATTGCGCATCGGCTTACATGTCAGATCAATCGGTGCGGACGGAGAAAGCGATTCATTTGTTAGCAACGGTGAAACGGCTGGCGGCGGCGGTTTAGGTTCTCCGGTTCCTCTGCCAGCAGCGGCCTGGATGTTCTTGACTGGTTTGGTTGGCTTTTTAGGCCTGCAACGCCGTCGGACTGCAGTTTAAACCTAAGCATGGAATAATCGGCCCAGCTTAAAGATTCGCCTATCGGCGTTCTTTCTTTTGCCTTTTATCTCTTAACGAAGAAGATCCCTCGCTCCAGCCGGAGGGGAGGGATTTTTTTGCGCCAAAAAATGTGGCCTGTCCCCGTTATGCAGAACAACCGGCAGTTAGATTTGCCGTTAGCCGATTTGCTTGCTACATTTCCAGCACTAGTTAAATCCGGTAGCCCGATGGAGGCCTTAATGCGGATACCTCACTTGTTCGATATTCGCTGGCTGGGCTGGGTTACGGCCTTTCTGCTGGTTTTATCGGCTCAAAGCCGCGCCGCGCCTAGCGACGATCCGGATATTCTGACCCGCCGTGGGCAACAGCATCCCTCGACAACCGAATCCGCCACAGCACCAACGCTGACGCTGAGCAAGCCGGCAGGCGGCTGGACCAGCGGACTGCAAATCACCGTGGCTGGCACCTGTTCCGACCCAAGCGCCGATCCGATTGTGGTCAACATCAACGGCGTGCGTTACTACGTGCGCAATGCCAACGGCAGTTTCTCCCGAGCCTTTCCGGCTGCCAAGGGCAAGAACACCGTCATCGCCGAATGCGCTAACAGCGCGGGCGTCGCCAAAGCGTCGACCACCGTCGATGCGGTGATTGCTTCGATTGGCCTGAAAGTGGTGCTGACCAGCGACAGCGACGGCGTCTACACCGATTTGCATATCTACGAGCCGGACAACAGCCATATGTATTGGGCGGACACCAACTCCAACAGCGGCGGCATCTTCTTTTTAAATCAAAACGGCGACAACTTTGATCAGCCCGGCTACGGGCCCTATCTGTATGTGCATCCGGCCCCGCCGCTCGGCGTGTTCCGCATCGACACCAATTACTGGCCGGGTGGCGCGGTGCAGCATACCGTGGCTAATCTGGATATTATCCTCGACGAAGGTTTACCCACAGAAAGTCGGCGCCGCGTGCAAAAACCGCTGGCCCGGCCCGGCGAAACCAAAACCCTGGCCTATGTCGTTATCCAAGGCAACCGCCAGCCGGCAAAAATCTATGTGCCTGGTCAGGATGCCGAGCGGGATATGCCGGTTGAAGTACAGGAATACATCAAACACGAACCCAAGCGGGAAGGCGAAGAAAACGGCGAAGACTTGGGAACATTGGAGCCGACTGGAACAGGGTTGGCATCTGCTCCCTCTCCTGCTGGAGAGGGTCGGGGAGAGGAGAATAAAAACAAGCCAATCTATCTGCCGCCGCAAGATGCCGACGCGTTGCGCCAAGTCGTCACCGACGTAGCCTTACTGCAAGCCCGCAAACTCAGTCCACTCTGGGAGCCCAAACAGCGCGACTGCGCCGGGCTGGTGCGTTTTGCTTACCGCACCGCTCTGGAGCCGCGCGACGCGGCCCGCACCGCCAAACTCGGTGTGCCGGCCAAACTGAAATTGCCGCCTTTATCCGAACAGGCTCGTAAAGTCATCCCGGACTACCCGCGAATCTGGCAAACCGGCCTGACTAACGGCCAGCCGCGCTACGGCCATTTTGCCGATGCCGAAACCCTGATCGGCTACAACTTTCGTTTGAAATCCCGTGACCTGGCGGCGGCGCGAAGCGGGGATTTACTGGTCTACCAAAAGCCACTGATCAATGATGAACCCTATCACTTGATGCTGTTCGCCGCCGGTCATCCGCAAAATCTGGCCGTATACCACAACGGTGCGCAAGGCGAAGCAGCCCAAGTGCGAGTAGTCAGCGTCGCCGAATTATTGCAATCCCCCGATCCGGTGTGGGTCCCCCGCGCTGAAAACCCCTATTTCCTTGGAGTGTACGAATGGAACCGCTTAGCCCCGCAAAACGCCTGACCGTGATCGTCTCGGCGGCGGTGCTGACCGCTACCGCCGGCATCGTCGGCTATCAGGATTATTCCCGGCAGCCGATAAGCCGCTTGATGCGCGCCGGTCTGCCGCTGTTGGATTTGACCGTAAAATTGCGCGACTCCGCCAATAACGATTTGGACGCCAGCACTTCGCTGGTCGGCAGCAACGACGAGGTGCCGGCCGGCGACGATCACTGTCCAGCTTTGACCGGTGGCGATGTTGGCTCTGGTACCACGATGGACATGACCGTGCAGCGTCCCGCCGATTGTCCAAAGCAGGCAACCTGGTATGTAAAGAAACATCCGGTGGCTTTTACCCTTAACTTCAATCAGGGCGAAGCATTTTTAAACTGGTGGGATGCGCAGCCGCAAGTGCAAAGCTTGCTCGGCAATCGCTTCGTGCAAGGTTTGTTTTTTGGTTTGTTACAAAGTCTGAAAGTCAAAGCCGAGCAACTCAATCTGGAAGGCCTGCAAGGCGAGTTTCTGACGCAACTGCTGCGCGACGCTGTCACCGCCAATGCCGAGCTGCATTACGACATGACCCATGCCAGCCAGGGTTGGGTCATCAGCTACTCGCGTAGCGACAGCCAGTTTGCCGATCAAGCCATGCCGGCCTTGGCCGGCGTGTTGGCAACGAGTGGTTACCGCCTCAATAAACTGCCGGAACCGATCCTGGAAGCTCGTATCGGTTTGCAAAAACTGTTTTTCACTCAATTCCGTGAGCGGATTTATCTGGCGCAAAGCCTGGAAGCGTTATTGAATGTGATCGACAGCATTGCCCCGCAAAGCCGCCGCAGCGACGCACCGCTGAGTGTGACTCTACGTAGCGAAGCCTTTATCGATAATTTGTTGCCGGTGCTGACCGGCGCGCCGACCTATCCGCTGCAATGGGATTTTGCGTTGAAAGACGGCGAACTGGGTACGCTGAATCTGCCGACCGCAGCCTGGCAAAGCCAATTGCACGGACAATTATTCGAAGGTGTGTTAGCCAGCATCCCGCATGACGCCTTTGCCGGCGTGGCTGCCAGTCTGGCCTTATCGCCCGATTTAACCACAGCCGACTGGCAGGCATTGGCTACAAAAGGCCCTTCTACCCAATCTCCTGGAGCCGAGCCGGCCGGCATAGGTTTGGTTTGGGATTTCACCGCCGATAGCCCGAGCGGCGCGGTCGGCATCATCGTCGCCAACCCTCAGCAGCCGCAAGCCAGCGCCGCTTATGCGCAATATTTAAAAGACCCGGACTTGGGCGTGGAATGCGCCGGTGGCAGTTTGTTCCTGGCGGCCAGCTCGGAAAGCCTGTTGACCCGGATGAAAGACGCCTGCAACAAACAGTCTTTGAGTCCGCTAGATTGGCAACGCGGTGTTGAAAAACGACGCTGGCAAGCCGCGCAACTGACTGCTTTCGTCAACCCCGGCGCGGCAGTGCGCGAACTGTTTCTAGCTGGCGGCGCGGGGAATGCGCCGGAAGCCAATGAGTTTGTCCCGCGCTGGCAGCAAGACTATGAAGCCGCCAAGGCCGCGATGCGGCAGGAGGGGGATAAGTTGTTTTACGGTTTGCCGATTTTGAGTTATGCGGGGAGGGTTGAGGGAGGTTCTGGTGCTGCTTTGGAAGGTAGGTTGGTAGCTCAAGAAGGTGGGAAATGATTATTTTGAATTCGCTTTTTGGTTTGTTATTGGTGGTGGTTGGGATTTCCTTTGTCGTTGCCACTGGCTTTTTGAATGCTGACGACTCAACTCCCTCTCCTGATGGAGAGGGTTGGGGTGAGGCGATTCAAAACTTGGTTTCATTTTCTCTCTTAGAAGGTGTCGCTAGCGCGACGGTTTATTTAATGTCGGTTCTCGGACCGACAGCCGAGGTACTTTCTTTTGCTTGGCCAAAAGAAAGTACCCAAAGAAAAAGCCACCCGGATGCCGCTTTGATCCTGCGCGCCAAAGCTTTTGCCGAGGGTTTTCGGAAGGGGCTTCCCAGCCCCTCCGAAAACGAGCGGCATCCCTGCCGCTCCCCTATCGGGCTGATCTCGGCAAAAGCTTCGGTGCTCGGCGCGGCATACGGGACAAAACCACTGGCTGCCATGCGTTTTCAAGAAAAAATTGAATGCCAATTGTTATAAAGCCAAAAACCGATGGGAGCGATAGCGTAGACGCATAACCAAGCGGCTTCTAAAAATGAAGGAAAAAACGATGGGCTGCTCACCCGAACGAAATATAAAAACAAAATGCCGGGCCACAGAAAACAAATAGTCGCTAACACATCTGTTTTTAAGCCAAATATTGGCGGAAGACCAATCCATAAAATGAGAAAACCGAAAATTAGATAAATAGCTGAAAAACCAATAACGACCCAACCTTGCGGAGTTGACAGTAATGGGCCGCGAAGAAAATCAGTTATCGGGCTATGCAGGTGGTCCATAAATCTTTTCCATATTTCAACAGGAAATCCAATGTTAGTTCAGTTTGCTGATGTAAGTGCCAGATTTCTGTCCCGTATGCGGCGCCGAGCACCGGAGGCTTGGAACGGATCAGCCCGGCAGGGGCGATGCAGGGATGCATCGCGTTTTACGCAGGAGCTGGGAAGCCCCTTCGGAAAACCCCGTTCCAAGCCTTCGGCGCGCAGGAAACAAGCGGCATTCGGGTCGCCTTTTCTTTGGATACTTTCTTTTGGCGATGCAAAAGAAAGTATCTCGGCTGTCGGTCCGAGAACCGACGTTAAAACACCCGTCGCGACAGCGACACAAAATCCCAATGCCCTACTCAAAGCCATCAGCCATTTCTTACTGCTAGTACCATTACTAACCGCAACCGCTTCATGGGCCGGCAGCCCATTCTATTTAACCGCCGAACGCAGCTTCACCAACACCGAGGCCCCCAACATCCGCCTGGACTACACCCTTACCGACCAGCCTATGCTGATCCGGGTGCTGAAAGCCAACAATCTGGAATCCTTCCTGGACGGCCAGTTCAACGTCAGCCGCAGTTACGAGCAGCCGGTCAGCGAGCTGAATCCTGGCCACTATTTCGCCAAAGGTCTGAACAATGCGCAATCGCCGCTGCAGTTGTTGCGCGGCATGTTGGATGTAGAGTTTCGCAAATCCTTGAAAGAAACCAACTTCAGCGGCTCTGTGCTGACAGTCACCGAAAAGCCGCTGGTGTCGGTGCCGCAGCAGGTTTTAGTCGCGCCGCCTAAAGGTTTTAGCGTGGTTAAAGAGAGCTATATCGATTTGCTGCGCAACGGCCAGCAAACCCACGATTTGGGTTGGTGGTTTAACGAAGACACCTGGAGCGAACATCGTTATAAAGTCCGGCAGATTGCACTCGATCCGTTGCCGGACGGCATTTATTTGCTACAAGCGGTGCAAGGCAAGAACGAAGCGCAGTGCTTGATTCAAGTCAGCAGTCTGGCGGTGCAGGTCAAGCAATCCAGCGAGCAACTGCTGGTGCGGGCGATGAACCGCGACTTGCAACCGCTGACTGGCGCCAAAGTCAGTTATCGCGATGGCCGTGGCCGCTGGCAAACCTTGCCGGCCAACACCAACGCCGCCGGCGAATTGAGCTTTAACAGTCCGGATGGGGTGTTGGACGGCAAATTGCTGGTACGTGTCGATGCGCCGGCTGCCAAACCCGGCGATGCGGCACGCACCGCGTTGACCGCCACAGACTTTCTGCCGACGCAAGCCAAAGACGATGCGGTATTCGTGATGACCGACCGGCCGATCTTCAAACCCGGCGAGACTTTTTATTACAAAGGCATCGTGCGCAATTTGCAGGACGGCCAGTTGCGGATTCCGGCCTTTCAATCCAAGCAAACCGATGTGTCGCTGATTCGCGCCGACGGCAACGCCACCGGTTTGCAAGGCCAGACGCAGTTGACCGATTTCGGCTCGTTTTCCGGCAGTTTCGATCTGGATTCCAGCCAGACGCCGGGCTTGTATCGCTTACTGGCGGAGATAGACCACAAAGCTTACGGCGGCGAATTCCGAGTGCGCGATTACATCAAGCCGACGTTTTATCTGGAATGGCTGGACCATAGTCCGCTGGTACAGGCCGGCCAGCCGTTTAAATTAAAATTCCGCGCCAAACGTTACAGTGGCGGCGTGCCGCAGAACGTCAAATTCGAAGTATTTCTGTACCGGAAAAAGTTCGAAGCCCCGCAATTTGTGACTGAAGCCGGCGCGGGTTTAGCTGCTGGCAATGATTATTTTGGGCAGGTCAAATCCGCCGCGCCATTGACCCAGCCGCAACGGTTGTATAGCTCTATCGAAGAGCGCCAGGCCGTCGATGCCAGCAACCCTTGGGAAACCGCCGCCAAGCTGGATAAAAGCGGCGACGGTAGTTTCGAGTTTACCGTGCCGGCCGCCGACCAGGAAAAGCCGGATCAGGAATGGATTTATTCTTTAATGGTGCGCGCTCAGGACGCGGCTGGCGGCAATGCGATTTTGACCGACAGTATCTACGCCACCTTGTCCGAGGCGCAGCCGGCCGTGCGTTTTAATAAAACCGTCGCGGCGGTTGGGGATCAGGATTTGCAATTGCTGTTGCAATCCAGCTATGCCGACGGCAAGCCGGCCGCCAAAGCCGGCGGCGTGGTCGATGTGATGCTGGAACAGCCCGGTAGCAGCAAGCGCAGCCTGGTGAAACTGGATTTCGCGACCGACGAGCGCGGTCAGCAAAAACTCACTATTCCGGCCTTGAAGGAATTTGGCCGGCTCACTGCCGTCGCCCGTTTGGAAAGTCTGGATGGCCATAACTTGAACCATCCAGCCAGTTCTCAACCCAGCACCTTAATCGTCGCCGGCAGCGGCGGCGAAGCGGTGGCCGACAATCCGGAACTGGAGCTGTACACGCCCACCACCATCCTCAGCCCCGGCGAGCAAGCCAAGGTGTTTGCCTTGTTGCCTAAGGCCTGGGGCAATAACGAAAGCGGCGCCATCTGGGAAACCGTGGCCGGCGCGCGTTTATTCGACAGCCGTAGCGCACAGGCCCAAGGCCGCAGTCGCTGGTTTGAAGTAACGACCAAACCCGAATACGGCACCGGTTTTTACCACACCGTCACCGTGCCGGTGGCCGGCGGCAAGTATAAGGAGCAAACGCTGGGCTTCAGAATCGTGCCCTGGGAAAAACGTTTGCAGATTGCCATCGAACCAGAAAAAGCCGAAACCGAGCCTCTGAAACCCACCAAGATCAAGTTGCAAGTCAAACGCTCGGACGGCAGCCCGGCGGCGAATACCGAAATCGCGGTGTCCATCGTCGATCGCGCTGTGTATGCGGTGCAAGCCGAGTTCCGGCCCGGCATTTTCGACTTTTTCTATCCGCTGCAACGCAGTAACCTAGCCACTTTCTACTCCGACGATCTGCAAGGCTACGGCTACGCCGACTTGTTGCGTAAACCCAATTTCTCGCTCAGTGCCTTGAAGAGCCAAAGCAAGTTGGCGAAAAAAGCCATGCGCGACACCGCCGGCTGGTTTCCGCATGTTGTCACCGACGCGAAAGGCAGTGCCATGATCGACGTGGATATGCCGGCCAATGTCACCGAATGGCTGGTCACGGCGGTCGCCAGCGACAAGGATGGCCGCATCGGCGAAACCACCGGCCAATTCCGCAGCGTTACCGATGTGGCGGTGGACATGGTTGGGCCGCAATTTTTGCGGCAGGGTGACGAAGTGGACGTAGCGGTGAAACTGACCAACCACTTGGCCCAGCCGGTGAAACTGACCGGCAGCATCAGCTTGCCGGACAGCTTGCCTTTGCAAATCGGCGAGACTTCTCCCCAATCCGAATTGGCTGCGAAAGCCGAGCAACTGTGGCCCTTACGCTTAACAGCCAACGACCGGCAAGGCGCGCCGGCGCTGAAGGTGGCATTGACCGCGCCGGCTGGTGTGCGCGTCGGTGGTGCCGAGGAATTCGAAATTCCGTTAAAAGCCGCCGCGCTGCCGCAGGTTTATAGCAGCGTTCAGCAGGACAATCTGCTGCGCGTCGATTTACCTGCACAATCCCAGCCGCGGCAAGTGACGGTACGGGTCAATTCCGGCCTGCTCGGGGCTGCGCTGCAAGCGGCGTCTATGCTGGTGCAATATCCTTACGGCTGCACCGAGCAGCTGGCGCACAGCACCGTGCCGAATCTGGTGTTAATGGATTTAATCGAACGCGCCGGCCTGAAACCCGAGCAATTGGGGCCGCTGGAAAACACTTTGCAACGCGCCAAGCAGAACGCGGCGCTGGGTGTGCGTAAATTGATTCAAAACCAAAAATCGGATGGCGGGTTTGCCCTGTGGCCCAGCGACAGCGAAGCCACCGTGCCGGTGACTTTGATTGCGCTGCAAGCCTTGAAATACGCCAACGACTTGCAAGTGGAAGGCGTGAATAACGCCTATTTCAAAGGCATGGATTGGCTGAACAATCACGCCGAGAGCAACGCGGCGGCGGATGGATTTGTGTTGAGCGGCTTCGCGACGGTTGGTTATGCTTACAACGCACCATGGCAGCAGCAGGCTGATTTTGTCGAAAAACTGCTTGCCAATGTCCATGCCGAGGCGAGTGATCTGATAGCCGCGCTGCGTATCGTCAAGGCTTACGAAAATCAAAACTGGCATAGCTTTAACCAGCAATTCAAAGACCGTCCGCAGCTGAAAAATGACTTGGTCAAACGCTTACAACTAGCGTTGGATGCCATTGATCCGGCTAGTTATCAGCAGCAGCGTGGCGAGTTGTATAACAGCTTGGGTTTTGGATTTGGCGTGCCCAGCCTGATTTCTGCCGGTTTGGGCACATTAAACGAGGCGCAGGCCTTGCCGCCGGCATTGGAAGCCAAACTGAAGCGTTTGCTGTTGCAAACCCAGCAAAACGGCTACTGGCAATCGACTTACGATACCGCTCAGGTGATCTTCAACAGCCGCGAATTGTTGTCTAAGGAAGCGGCGGCAGGGGCCAAGCAGAACGCCCGCAGCATCTCGGTCAGCAGCAAAGACGGCTTTGCGTTGGGTGCATTGCAACGCATACCCGGCGGCTATCTGGGCAACTTCAACCGCTTTGGCGATAGCCCGGACCTCAGTGAAATTCATCTAGCTGAGTTGAATGCCGACGAAATCGCCAGCGCCACAGTCAACGTCGAAGTACCGTATCCGGCGGTCACTGCTCGCGCTGCCGGTCTGGAGGTACAACGCAACTTCCGCCGCATCACCGCCAAAGGCAGCGAGTTGATCGATATGAGTCAGACCTTGAAACCCGGCGATGTGGTGGTCAGCGAAGTGCACATCAAACGTAGCGCCGCCGGCCGACCGGCACCCGGCAGCGAGTTTGTTGTCATTGAAGACGGCATCCCCAGCTTGGCGGAAGGTCAGGAAAACGATGAAACCTACCTGGCCGACGCCAAAATCCAGCCCAAGGACGACAGCTACTGGGCCAATATCAAGGAAACCCAACGCTACCCGGACCGCATCGTCCGCGTTGCCAAACTACAAGCCGGCGGCGAGTTGACCTTGTATCAGGTCTGGCGCGTCGCTAGAGCCGGCAGTGCTTCAATCCCGCCGGCGAGTGGTTTTGATATGTATAACGAGGCTGTGCAGGGGAATAGTTTGGCGGGGCGGGTGAGTGTCAGGTAGGTAACCGTTGGACAATCATCCCACCGATTTATAGCCTAAGTGACCAAGAATGCTTGTGTGCTATGATTTTCGCTCTAGCTAGACTTGGTAAATCAACACCATTCATATAAATTCCCTCGATACCGGCTAGGTATCTAGGGTGAAACGTATACATAACGGCCGATGGCCAGGGAGCAATATGACCAATTATTATTTAAATTCCAGTTTGCTTGTTGCCTGCTTGCTGGCGACGAATGCCGCCCAAGCCGATCCAACCTTTCGCCTAACAAATCTGGGTACTTTGGGTGGCTCGGCAAGTTGGGCAACAGCTATTAACGCGAACGGGCAAGTCACCGGTTCAGCGCAAATCGCTGACGGCAGTTACCGGGCTTTTATTGCTGATCCTAATGGGACCATGCGAGAAGTCGTAACACCTAGCGGTTTTAATAGTTATGGGCTTGACATTAATAATGCTGGTCAAATAACTGGCTATTTGTTAGACACAAGCAGCAAAAGGCGTGCCTTTTTAACCAATGCTCATGGCGCTTTATCCGATCTTGGCACCTATGGTGGTAACAGTAGCGTTGGCCTGGGGATTAATGATGCTGGGCAAGTCGCAGGTCAAGTTATTCACAATACCGGCGACGCCAATGCCTTTGTGGACAACCCGCCCGGATATTATGTTTGCTGTAGTAGTTTCAGTTCAGGGAATGACATTAATTCTTCCGGGCAAGTTGCTGGTTTTGATTATTCTAGAACCCCTTATTATTTTTCTGAGACGAACTACGGTCATTTTACCCATGCTTATATTTTCAACCCTAACGGTCAGCAAATAGATTTGGGTACGTTGGGCGGAACAGCGAGTTGGGCAAGCGCTATTAACGACACAGGCCAGGTAACGGGTTACGCTTACACAAAAACCGGAAAGACCCATGCATTCTTGACGGCAGCAGGAGGCCAGATGGTCGATCTGGGTACATTCATTCCAGACATAGGTGAAAGTGAGGGTGCGGATATTAATAATTTAGGACAAGTAGTTGGTAAAGCCAGCATTTCTTACACATCAAATTATGTCAATGGCCAGCAACTTGGCGGATACAGTTATCACGCATTTACTACGCGAGATGGCGTAATGACAGATCTGAATTTGCTTATAGCGGAAGGGGGCACTGGTTGGGAGCTGCTTTCGGCCGATGGCATTAACGACAATGGTCAAATCGTGGGGATGGGAATGTTCAACGGCTTGCAGCGCGCTTACCTCTTAACGCCAATCGCAGCAGTCCCAGTACCTTCTGCTGTTTGGTTTTTCTGCATTGGGTTGAGTTGGTTGGTATTTTCGTTTCGTAAAAATAGAAATTTTGTTCAGTCTAAGCAAGACTGAGTAGAAATCCAACAAGCAGTAATTATAAAACGCGAAGAGGTAACCGTAGAGTGCTATAGGCACTAGCCACATGCACCGAGTCTTTGTTTGCGAATGGGTGCAATACGCTTACGCTATTGCACCTTATACGGTCTGACTGGGTAATATAAACAGGTATGGCCTCAAACCATTCGCATAATACTTATACCATACTCGACCATCCTAGGGCTTGCTTGCATTATTAAGCGCTAAATTTCGCCTTTCTCGACCACCGGCATGATCCAGTAATGGATACCGGACCCGGCAAATTCGGACTTCAATTTTTCCAGCAAGGCGGAAATAGCCATTTTCTCGGCGTAAATCTGAAAGCGCGCGGTTTGCTGATCGGCATCGTCGGCTTCGGTGAGAAATTTGGTGATCTTATGCTCACCGGTATCGCTATGAAGCAGCTCTTCCTCAAAACTGGTCAGGCACTCCATCATCGGCCCCTCCATGATAGGCGGCACGATAAATGAGATGGAGAACTGTTGATGATGCACGGTTCGAAAAAAATCATCTTCGCTGTTAAAACGATCAGACGCATTTTTTATCACTTGCAGATACTTACCGCGCCTGCGATCACCCTTGCGCTTTTCGATAATATCGGCAGACACAGGCGTCTGATTTTGGCGAGGGTCGTTGTACCAACTACGGTGGTAATAAGGCCTAACCACCACCATTCTGCCGTTAAACCGGCGATTTTTTAAACCTTTAACAACTCTTTGCACGGAAAGCTCAGAATCCAGCGTTACCACGCCATGGTATTCGATAGTGCCTATGCGGGTATCCTGTAAGGCCAGAATCTGCACATCGACTATACGGCCGGATTTTCTGAACAAGCCGCGTTTCAAAGCAGGGGCCACAAATTCGGAAATTTCAGTATGCCTGGTATTAGCAGGAATGCGACGCAAAAAGATATTCATAGGGCTATGTGTGGCAAGGAAAATAGCTCATTCAAAAATGATTAACCGCTGTTCGTCCGAACTGTAGCATCCCCAGTCGCTTTCTGCATGCTTTATGCTTAGATGATGCCTTGTTCGATAGCCGGTACCAGCCAATAATGCAGGCCGGAACCGGTAAAATCCGCCTTTAGCTTAGTCAATAATGCAGAAATGTTTTGTCTTTCGACATACATTTGAAAACGAATTTTGCGTTGATGTCCGGCAACCTGCTCTGCCAGCGACAAACCCTGCTGATTGTGATCGTGAACATTGGCCGGAAAACTGGTGAAACCCTGCGACCATTCCAATGACAGCAAACAATCGACCAGCGCTTCCTCCAGACTGGGCGGCACATTCACTGTCAGTAAAAACGCTTCGTGACTCATCAGCAACGCTCCGGATGGCGACCGAATAATTGGTAAAGTATCGGCAACAAAATTAGTGTTAACAAGGTTGAGGACAACAGACCGCCGGTAACCACAATAGCCAATGGCCTCTGAATTTCTGAGCCGGGGCCCGACGCAAACAGTAACGGAATCAAGCCGAAGGCAGCGATGCTGGCTGTCATCAGTACCGGCCGCAACCGCCGCCCGGAACCGATAATCACCACCCGCGACAATTCCATACCGGTTGCGCACAGCTGATTAAAATAGCTGACCATCACCACCCCATTCAATACCGCAATACCGAGCAGGGCGATAAAACCCACTGAAGCCGGCACCGACAGATATTCACCGGACAACCACAGCGCGAACACCCCACCTATCATGGCCAGCGGGATATTGGACAGCACCAGCACCGCCTGCCGCACCGAGCCGAAGGTGGAAAACAGCAACAGAAATATCAAACCTAAAGATAATGGAATCACTAGGGAAAGACGCGCGGAAGCGCGTTGTTGATTTTCAAACTGACCGCCGAACGCCACATGAAAACCGCTGGGTAATTGAACACGCTCGGCCACCGCCTTGCGCGCCTCTTCAACAAAACCAACCAAATCGCGGCCCTCAACATTACAGCGGATCACCACGAAACGCTGGCCTTTTTCCCGGTCTATCGACACCACGCCTTCTACCGCTTGAATTTTCGCCACTGCGGTAATCGGCACATGCTCACCATTCGGCAAACTGATTTGTAAATTCTCGAAGTTGGCGGTGTTACTGTCGCCGCGCAGCAGCAAAGGCGTGCGTTTCACCCCCTCTTGAACAATACCCAGTTGCACGCCTTCGATCTGCGCGCGCAACATATCTTCGATGCTATTACTATCCAACCCGAACCGGCCGGCAGCTTCTCGATCAATGCTCAACTGCAGAAACTGCATGCCTTCATTTTTACGGGTAAACACATCACTGGCGCCGGGGATGGTCTTCAGCACCGCTTCGATTTGTTCGGCTTTATGATTCAACGTATCTAGCTCGGCGCCGAATAATTTGATCGCCACGTCACCGCGCGTTCCCGTTAACATCTCCGAAACCCGCATCTCGATGGGCTGAGTAAAACCGAAGGCTATGCCCGGGGTGTGATCCATAATCTTGCGGATTTCTTCGATCAATTCTTCCTTGGTTTCCATCCGCCATTCCGCTTTGGGCTTCAGGATCAAAAAGGTGTCAGTATCGTTCAAGCTCATCGGGTCCAAACCCAGCTCGTCGGTACCCACCCTGGAAACCACGGTCTGCACTTCCGGGATATGCTCGAGGATGTTTTTCTGCACCCGGCCATCCAAGGCCACCGAATCCAGCAAGGTAATAGACGGCAATTTTTCCAGCTGCACGATGATGTCGCCTTCGTCCATCGTCGGCATGAAAGTACTGCCGATCTGGGTGAAGACCAATACGCTTGCCGCCAACATCGCACCAGCACCGATAAACACCTTTTTGCTGTTAGTCAGACACCAGGCCAGAATAGGCTGATACCACTGCAACAGTTTGCGCGGCAACCAGGGTTCTTCATGCGACACCTGTTTCAGCAACAGCGATGCCAGTACCGGAATCACCGTCAATGACAAAATCAAGGAGCCCGTTAAGGCAAACACGATAGTCATCGCCACCGGCCCGAACAACTTGCCTTCCAGTCCCTGCAAGGTCAGCAGCGGTAAGAACACGATGACAATGATCAAGATGCCCGACGTCACCGGCACCGCTACTTCGCGGGTAGCGCGATAAATTAGATGCAGCCGCGGTAACCTCTCGGCCTTTTGATGATCGGCCAGTTGCGTAATCACGTTTTCCACGACCACCACCGCACCATCCACCAACATCCCGATAGCGATAGCCAGACCGCCCAGACTCATCAAGTTGGCGGACATACCGAAAGCGTGCATCAGGATGAAGGTCACCAGCGCCGCCAACGGCAAAGCCAATGCGACGGTCAGGGCCGCGCGCATATCGCCTAAAAACAGAATCAGCAGTACCACTACCAAAACAATGGCTTCCAGTAGGGCTTTGGAAACGGTGTTCACCGCCTTGCCCACCAACACCCCCCGGTTGTAGAACACATTCAGGCGCACGCCTTCCGGCAAGCTTGGTTGCAATTCCGCCATCTTACTTTCCAGTTGCTCGATAGTTTGCCGAGCATTGGCGCCGCGCAAACTGAGCACGACCGCTGTCACGGCTTCGCCGTCACCGTCCTTGCTGACCGCACCATAACGTGTCAACGCGCCGATTCTGACCTCGGCAATATCGTCCACTCGCGTCGGCAGGCCCTCGTGCTGCGCCACTACAATGGCTTTCACATCCTGCTCGTTCTTGATACGGCCTTCGGCGCGCACAATCAACGCTTCCTCGCCTTCGCTCAACCGACCGGCACCGTCGTTGCGGTTATTATTTTGCAAAGCCGCTTTTAATTGCTCGGTATCGATATTGCGAGACGCCATGCGGATATTGTCGGGCACCACTTCAAAGCTGCGCACCAGTCCACCCAGCGCATTCACATCCGCCACGCCGCTGACGGTACGCAGAGCAGGGCGGATGGTCCAATCCAGTAATTCTCGCCGTTGCATCAGCGTTAAATCGCCACCCTCGATGGCGAACATGAACATCTCCCCCAGCGGCGTGGTCATCGGCGCGATACCGCCCTGCACACCCTCCGGCAAATTACTCCACAAGGCGTTCAACCGTTCCGCGACTTGTTGCCTGGCCCAATAAATATCCGTGCCTTCTTCAAAGTCCAGCGTAATATCGGTAATGGCATATTTAGCCAGCGAGCGCAGCATGGTTTGATGCGGAATGCCCAGTAACTCAACTTCAATCGGCGCGGTAATTCTGGCTTCCACTTCTTCCGGCGTCATGCCGTTGGCCTTGACGATGATCTTGACCTGCGTCGGCGATACCTCGGGAAAGGCGTCGATGGGGATGTGTTTAACCGCATAATAGCCGCCGCCTACCAGCAACAATACGCCGAGTAAAATCAGTAGCCGTTGAGTCAACGCAAAGCGAATTAACCCCGCCATTACTCGTCGCCTCCCAATCCTAACCAATTGGCTTTCAAGGCCACCGCGCCTTTTATGGCGATTTGCTCGTTGCCGGACAACGGTCCACTGATCAAGGAATTGGCATCCTGTTTACCGGTGACTGTCACTTCAGTCACCACAAAACCGTCTTGATTACGCACAAACACATAGGCGCGCCCTTCGTTCTGGGCAATGGCGGTATTGGGTACGACGAAGCCGGTCTCTGCGCTATTTTGCATGATCTGCACATTGACGTTCTGTCCCACGCGCAAGCCCTCGGCTTTGCCGTCAATCACCGCCCTGGCCAATACCGTCTGATTGTCGTAGTTGACGCTTTGGCCCAGCAGACTAATTTTGGCAGTGGTCTCGCTGCCTTTCAGCCGCACCGAATCGCCTAACCTGATGCCGCTCAAGCGCTCCTGCGGAATATTGATTTCCAGCCACAATTCGGACAAATCGGCAATCCGATACAGCGGTGCCTGCATATCCAAGCGGGCGCCCAAAGTGGTCAGACGCTCCAGGACCACCCCGTCGATGGGTGCGCGAATAGTCAAACGATTGTCCAGCTTGTGGTTTTGACCCAAACTTTTAATCTCAGCGGCCGACATGCCGGCCAACAATAACAACTGCCGGGCCTCGTCGGCCTTGGCCGATTTGCTGCTGTGCAACGTCTGGGTTTCCTGCCAGCGCCGCTGCGCAATCACACCTTCCTGCAATAATTTTTGATCGCGGCTGCGCTCTTGACCTGATAAATTCAGTTCGCTGGCAGCAGTTAAAAACGCTTGTTGCAATCCAACCAGTTCTGGGCTGTTCAACTGCGCCAATAGTTGACCTTTATGGATCTTGTCGCCGATATTGACCGGCAATTGGGTAACCAAACCGGGCTGGCTGCTACTGATCAACACCTCCCGATCAGCCGGCACCACTACTTTGCCCGGCGCGTAAAACAACGGAATTTGTTGGCTAGCGGTTAGCTGCGCGACTTTTATATCCAAATTGTCGATCTGCTGCTGCGTAATTTTGATCTGGGTATCTTGAGCAAACACGCTTATCGCCTGCGTCAAAAACAGGCCGAAGATTAACCGCCTCATGGCTGTACACCTACTGCTTGGTTGTAGAAAGCGATGTTGCGCTGTAATTTAACCTCCTGCAATTTGGCATTGCGAATCGCTTCCAGACTGCGAGCCTGGATTTTTAAGAGGTCCAGCAAGTTGATTTCGCCGGCCGAGAAGCTGATTTCGGTCATTTTTAGATGGGTTTCGGCGATTTGCTTCAACTCATTGGCGATTGCCAGCTCGGCGCGCGTCACTTCCAGAGCATGCTCAGCCTCATGCAGATTTTTCTCCAATTGCCGGTAAAGGTGCTCACGTTGCGCTTTGGCATTGTTCAGCTCCAGATTGACTTTGGCGATTTCCGGCGCGTTATAGGCATCGCCACCAAATAGCATCACCACGCCGACCCCAACACTCTCGATGTCTTGCCCGCTGCGGCCATCCCGCTGGCTTTTCGCACCTACACTGAGTTTGGGTTGATTGATAGGATCAGTGGTTTTGGTCCATTCAATTTCCGCCTGTTTCCGGTCGATGATGGCGTTGATAGCTTCCAGCATCGGATGGTTGCCGCTCACCGAGGTAATATCGCTTAGTTTTTCCTGATAATTGCCCGGCACCCGCGACAAGGTAGTCAAGCTGGCATAGGCTTTACGGCTATGCATCACTTCCGCTTCGGCTTGGGTGACCAACCCCCGGTTTTGCAGATATTCACCCTTGGCCAGCAACAAATCCGCGCGCGGCAAATCGCCCAATTCCACCCGGCGCTCGACTTTCTTCATCAATTGCTCGGAAATCGACAAGGCATTTTGCGCCTGTTGCAAACCTATATTGGCAATTTCCATATTCCATAAAGCATCTCTGATCAAGCGCGTGACTTCCAGCTTAACCGCCGCCGATTGCTTTTGCGCGGCAACGCCGGCCCGTTCCGCTACCGCCTGACCGGCATCGCGTTGCCCCCATTTCCAAGTCGTGATTTCGACTTGAGCAGAGGCTTCGCGCGAACCCAGGTCGTCGGCAATTCGGTCATCCATGTAATTCAATCCAACAGCCGTAGAGCCGGCCACCCAAGCGTCACTGCGTTCGGCTAAGGCATTGGCTTCCTGGGCCAAGGCTTCGCCGACCAGGCGATCCGGATATTTTTCCACGGTTATTTCGACTAATTGCGACAAACTTAGCGACGGATCGGTTTCGATAGGATCCATGTGTTCGACAATCAAATTCTCCGAAAACATTTCGCCGCGGGTCGCCGCCAAGCTCTCTCCGACAGGATTCATTTCGGCAAGGCAAGGCGCCGTAACCAGCAGTAAAACAGGTAAACCGCATTTTAGATAACGGTATCCATTCATGGAGCACTCCAAAGCAGTAATTGAATAGAACTAGCAACCAAACGCCTAACGGGCTTTTGGCCAATTTTGGGGACGAGGGGCTGCCAGGTGTTGACCCAGCCTGCTTCGACAGCGAAGCCAGCCCCTTTCAGAGCGGCGGCGCGCGGGATGGATTGTGACTAAGTACGGGGTCGGGCGCGAACAGCGGTATGTGCGGAGAAAACTTAACGACTTGGATTTGCCGCGTAACCGCCAAATAGGCAACCACGCTGACCAGCAGATAGAAAACCGGCGCCAGCCTGTCCAGCCATTGCTGCTGTTTAATCGCAGAGCCCAAATTGACAATACTGTTTTGAATTTGCAGATCGTGATCGACAGCCATCAAGGCGGGTTCGCCATCATGATCGATATGCAGTACTTCGAATTCGTGCAGATGCAGGCCGCCCTGCATGGCATCTCTACCGATATGGGCATGCACCAGCGGCGCTGCCACTTGCAAAAGCAGCAAAAACATAACTAGAAATTGACGCAAATATGCAACCATTTATGTTTTCAGAATGTCTGTGGGGTGTCGTTAATCGGTAGACGGCGGTTGTATAGGACCATGCGAAAGGCTATTCTACTTGAATTACGCGATTTTACCCCGAATATCGGCATACATTTATTCACTTTAGGCAAACACCTATGAACAGAAAGATCGGTACCTTGGCAACATTATTCATTGCGCTGGCCTTACTGCTAGGCAGTGTCCAGGAAGCGCAGGCTAAACGCATGGGCGGCGGCAAGTCTTTCGGTAGCAAGCCGAGCTACAGCACACCGTTTCAACGCTCTACCTCTCCCAGTGGAGCCAGCAGCCAGCCGACCCGCTCGGCCAGCCAGCAACAAGCGGCTGCACAAAATCAAACAGCCAGACAAAACTGGGCTGGTCGCGGCGGCCTGATGGGCATGCTGGGCGGCTTGGCTTTAGGCGGATTATTGGGCTCATTGTTCTTCGGCGGCGCATTCGAAAACATCAATCTAATGGACATGCTGCTGTTTGCCGGCGTCGCTTATCTGCTGTACCGCGTGTTTGCGGCCAGATCACGCCAGCAACCCGCCGCGCCTGCCGGTTATGGGCCCGCGCACTCGCAACCAGCGGAATCGCAAAACTATTATCGCGAGAACCAGCAACCGGCAGCCGGCGGCTCGGGTTTCGATACCGATGTGCTGTTCAAAAAAGGCAGAACAGCAGGATCAAGCAATAATAACTATCAACAAGCCGCTAGTTTCGATGCAAACAACTTGCCGGCCGGGTTCGATCAGCGCGCGTTTTTAAGCGGTGCGGAAAGTGCCTACCGCTACCTGCAAGCAGCTTGGGATAGACGCGACTTGGCGGAAATCCGCGGCTTAACTACCGACAAGGTATTTGTAGAAATTCAAGAGCAACTACGTGCATCCAATGATATTAATAAAACCGATGTACTCAAACTGAGCGCCGAATTAATTGATGTCCGCGAAGCCGGCACCGAACTCGAAGCGGTGGTCTTGTTCGAGGCGCTGATCAGCGAAGACGGTGGCAAGGCAGAAGCCATTAAAGAAGTATGGCATTTCGTCAAACCCATCAACAGCAATCAAACCCGCTGGTTCCTGGACGGCATTCAGCAATTTGCAGATTAATCCGGCATGACGGCGGACAGCACTAAAGTCAGACAGCGCTACGATAGGCTTGCGCCTTATTTCGATGGCCTGGAAGGCTTTCTGGAAGGCTTGCTGTTTCGCCGTTTACGTAAAAAACTCTGGTCGCAGGCTAGCGGCGCCCACATTTTGGAAGTTGGGGTCGGAACGGGGAAAAACTTCCCGTTCTATCCTGATGACGCCCGAATTACTGCTATCGATTTCAGCCCGAACATGCTGGAAATGGCCCGCCGCAAACAACTGCGTAAACAGATTGCGGTTGATCTGGCTTTGATGGACGTGCAAGCGCTGGATTATGCCGATAACAGTTTTGACACGGTCATCGCCAGTTTTGTGTTTTGTTCGGTACCGAAACCCAGAAAAGGCCTGAAAGAGCTCTATCGCGTTTGCAAACCCGGCGGTCAAGTGCTGCTGTTGGAACACGTTTTAAGTTCCAACAAAGCTTTGGCGATGATGATGAATTTGTTCAACCCGCTGATTTTGAATACTTTTGGCGCCAATATTAACCGACAGACGTTAAAAAGCGTGCAAGCTTGCCCGTTCCAAAAAATATTCGTCGATCCCGCCAGCAGCGACATGATCAAACTGATCCGCGCCATCAAATAAACCCTTCGTCGCAGCGCCGTTAATTGGGGCTGTTTTTACTATTCAATCGCCGGCGTCTACAATGCGCGCGTGCTTAATCGGGCGTAATAGACGGAAGTTATGGCAAACAAGTTAAAATTGACGGGCAACACTCAGCGCTTGACGCTTATCTGTATTGCACTGCAAGCAGCCGCCCCAGCCGGGGCGGACGACACCCTATCCCATTTAAAGGCCTTATCTCTCCAAGAGCTGAGTGCGACCACCGTTTCCATCGCCTCGAAAAATCAACAACCTATCAGCGAAACCCCATCGGCGGTATTCGTCATCAGCCACGAAGAAATCAGGCGTTCCGGGATGCAGTCCATTCCGGAACTGCTGCGCAAAGTGCCCGGCCTGGAAGTCGCGCGGGTGGATGGCAATCAGTGGGCGATCAGTAGCCGTGGCTTTAACGGGATAAATGCCAACAAGCTGTTGGTGATGATGGACGGCCGCACCGTTTACGACCCACTGAACTCCGGCGTTTACTGGAACGAGCAAGACTACCCGCTGGAAGACATCGACCGCATCGAGGTGATTCGCGGCCCCGGTGCAACGTTGTGGGGCTCCAACGCCGTCAATGGCGTCATCAATATCGTTACTCGTTCCGCGCAGGAATCGCAAGGCGTATTGCTGTCAAGCGGCACCAGCAAGGAAGAGCCCGGATTCGGCACCTTTCGTTATGGCGGCCGACTCAGTCCGGATTTTAATTATCGCGTCTACGGCAAATACAATCATCGCGAGGCTTTTCATTTCGGTAACGGCGAAAAAGCCAATGACAGCCTGGACATGGGCCGCGCCGGTTTTCGCAGCGATTGGACCCCCGACGCCCGCAAAAACCTGATCGTGCAGGGCGACTATTTCAATGGCGACATGCAGCAGTCGCTGAATAGCCTCGACCCGGCATCGCCCATTAGCCCCGACAGCACCAAAAAATATGGCGGTAACCTGCTGTTACGTTGGCAACAAACCCTGGAAAACGATAGCCGCCTACAAATCCGCAGTTATTTCGATCATGCCGTCCGCAACCAAAGCCGACTGGATTATCGGCGCAGCACCTTCGACCTGGATTTACAGCATGATTTCAATTGGCACGCTCATCACGTAACGTGGGGGGCCGGTTATCGCTTCAATAGCGATCAACTTCAGCAAAAACAGGTGCTACTTCACTTCGATCCGTCCGAACGCGATGTGCACTTGTTCAACGTCTTTGCTCAGGACGAATGGCGATTTCTGGCAGACGAACTGCGTTTGATATACGGCAGTAAAGTCGAGCATAACGATTTTACCGGTTTTGAGATCCAGCCTTCCGCGCGGCTGTTGTGGGTGCCCAATCAACAACACAGCTTGTGGGGTGCGGTATCCAGAGCAGTTCGCGTACCGGCCAGGGCCGACCACGACGTCAATGTCTTATTCAACGTAGGCCCCGGAACCACAGCCAACGTCTTGGGCGACGATAATTTTGACTCGGAGAGCGCAATCACTTACGAATTGGGCTACCGCTTTTTTCCGAACGACATCTTTAACCTGGATACAACGCTGTTTTATAGCGATTACGGCCGACTAAGCACCACCGAACCGCAAACACCGCTGGTAAACGGCGATAACATCACTATCCCGTTTCTGATTGCCAACAAGGCAAAAGGTGAAGCCTACGGCTGGGAAACCGCATTGAATTGGCGGATGTCTGAACGCTGGCGCGTGCAAGGTAGTTACAGTCTGTTTGCAATTGCCTTGCACCAGCGCGACGGCAGCCTGGATAGCGCAGCAACAGTTGCTGAAGGCAATAGCGCCCGCAACCGTTTCAACCTCAGTTCCTACTTCAATCTGCCGTATCAATTGGAATTTGATGCGCATTGGTATTACACCGACCACCTAATCAATCAGGTGCCGGCCTATCATCGGCTGGATCTGCGCTTGGGCTGGCAGCCGAATCTGCATTTTGAATTGGCTGTCGGCGCGCAGAATTTGCTGGACAACCGGCACCTGGAATTCAGCCCCAATATAGATAACGCGGTGATCAGTAGCGAAGTTGAACGCAATTATTACCTTAAAGCCACGGTACGCTACTAGATGCGGCGTACAAGCCTACACAGCGTTTTGACAAGCAGCGGCGTCGTTGCGCGGCGGTGCCTGTTAATGCTGTTGTTGGCCTGTTTACCGCCGCTGCAATCATCGGGCACAGCGGGTGAACCGCGCTTTAACGAGACGGAACTTAAAGCGGCGTACTTATATAACTTTGCCTATTTCGTGACTTGGCCGACCACCCACAAGGAATTTTTGTTTTGCAGTTACGCCAATTCGCCGGTCACCGGCGTACTGGCCAAGCTGATCGAAGGTGAGCACGTAAACGATCTACCGATGCAGATGGTTATCGACCCAATACCCGAACAATTGCACGAATGCCAGGTGATTTATATTCCGGCACAACAGGAAAGAATTCTCGCGGCGACCCTGGAGTTTGTCAGGCCGTTTCCGGTGTTGACGGTCAGCGATATTACCGATTTCGAACACCGGGGCGGCATGATCCGACTGGCTAATGACGGCCTTCGGGTTCAACCGGTCATACAACTGAAAAATGTAACGCGAACAGGTTTGACGATTAGTTCCAAGCTATTGCGCAGTTCGCGACTGATTGAGTAGCTGCCGGCAGCAATTTCCGGGCAATTTTGAACATGGCTTGATGAGTTACTGAACTCACCACTGCGCAAGGATCTGCATCGGCGCCGTCGAATGATTTTGAAACTGATGAGCAGCACCCCCAAGTATCTAAATCAGTAAAGCAGGGTAAAGGATTAACCGTTACCCTGGATCAAATTGACCTTATCGCTAGCGAGCCGAATTAACAGTACGCTCCAATTCTTCGCGGCTAAGATGACGCACATCCTTGCCTTTCACCATGTATATCACCTGCTCGCAGACGTTGCAGGAGTGGTCGCCTATCCGTTCCAGCGCGCGCGCAGCCCATAGCATATCCAGAGCTCGGGTGATGTTGCGCGGGTTTTCCATCATTTGCGTGATCAACTGCCGGGTGATACTGGTGTATTCCCGGTCAACCTTGGCGTCCTGCTCGGTGATAGCAATCACCTCTTCGACATCGTTTCTGGCATAGGCATCCAGCGCGCCGTTCAGCATATCCTTGACCAAGTTCAGCAGATGTTCGATTTCGTAGTACTTGTCTTGATAATAATCAGCGCCTTCCAAACGCATGGTCATTTTGGCGATACGCGCCGCTTCGTCGCCAATCCGTTCCAGGTCGGTAATGATTTTGATGGTGGCGATCAACATGCGTAAATCAAAAGCCGCCGGCTGACGTTTGGCCATGATTTCGGTGCATTCGTGGTCGATGTCTTTTTCCATCTCGTTGACATACTGATCCTGCAGCACCACTTTTTCGGCATTTTCCATGTCGTTACCCATGAAAGCCTTGGTCGCCAGGTCAACTTGCTGCTCGACCAGGCCGCCCATGGTCAGCACCTTGTTGCGAATATCTTCCATCTCCTCGTTGAATTGGCGGGAAATGTGCGATTTGATTTTGCTGTTATCCATTGTTTACCTCCTAGCCGTACCTGCCGGTAATGTAATCTTCAGTTTGTTTTTTTGCCGGATTGGTAAACAACTCGCTGGTTTCACCAAATTCGATTAATTCGCCCATGTACATAAAAGCGGTGAAATCGGATACCCGCGCCGCCTGCTGCATGTTGTGGGTGACGATCACTATCGTGTATTTTTCTTTTAACTCGTTGATTAACTCTTCAATTTTTAGCGTCGAGATCGGATCCAACGCCGAGGCCGGTTCGTCCAGCAGAATCACTTCCGGCTCGATAGCAATGGCGCGGGCGATGACCAGCCGCTGTTGCTGCCCCCCCGACATGCCCAAGGCATTATCGTTCAAGCGGTCTTTCATCTCGTCCCATAACGCGGCACCGCGTAGGGACTTTTCCACAACTTCATCAAGGATGCGCCGGTCATTAATCCCCTGAATCCTCAGCCCATATGCCACGTTTTCGTAAATGGTCTTCGGAAACGGATTGGGTTTTTGAAACACCATGCCCACGCGCCGGCGCAAAGCCGCGACGTTTACCGATTTATCGTAAATATCCTCGCCATCCAGCAGAATCTTGCCTTTGATGCTGACGCCGTCGACCAGATCATTCATCCGGTTGATGCAGCGTAATAAGGTGGATTTGCCGCAGCCGCTGGGGCCGATATAGGCGGTCACCTTCTTATGGGGCATTTCCATATTCACGCTATGCAAAGCCTGCTTCTGGCCGTAAAACAAATCCAGATTTTCAACTTTGATGCAGGTTTCCAATTGCTCGGCGCTTTTTCTGTCTTCCCTTTTCAACGCGCTAATGTCAATGGCGTGGGTATTCTTTTGGGCTGTTGTCATGATATAGGGTCCAGTCTTCCGGATGGATATGCGAATTTAATTTTCCAGGGCGCGGTATTTTTCCCGCAAATTGTTACGTATCGAAATAGCGAACATATTCAGACCAATAATGACCATCACCAATAAGAGCGACGTCGCGTAAACCAAAGGTCTGGCCGCTTCGACATTCGGGCTCTGGAAGCCGACGTCGTAAATATGAAATCCCAAATGCATAAACTTTCTGTCCAGATGCAGATAAGGAAAGTTGCCGTCCAACGGTAAGGTTGGCGCCAGTTTCACCACGCCTACCAGCATCAAGGGCGCTACTTCGCCGGCGGCGCGCGCCACGGCCAGAATCAAACCGGTCATGATCGCCGGGCTGGCCATCGGCAATACCGTGCGCCACAGTGTTTCCGCTTTGGTTGCGCCCAGCGCCAAACTGCCTTCACGTATCGATTTGGGTATCCGCGACAAACCTTCCTCGGTGGCGACGATCACCACCGGCAAGGTCATCAAGGCCAGCGTCAGCGACGCCCACAGCAAGCCCGGCGTACCGAAGACCGGCGCCGGCGCCGCTTCCGGGAAAAACAGGCGGTCGATGTTACCGCCGATGATATACACGAAAAAACCCAAGCCAAACACGCCGTAAACGATGGACGGTACGCCGGCCAAGTTATTGACGGCAATGCGGATCACGCGGGTGATAAAGCCCTGCTTGGCATATTCGCGCAGATAAACCGCCGCGATGACGCCGAACGGCGTGACGACGACCGCCATCAGCATCACCATCAACACGGTACCGAAAATAGCCGGAAAGATACCACCCTCGGTGTTGGCTTCACGCGGTTCGTCGCTGACAAACGTGGCGAAATTACCGACATATTCGATACATTTGTCCAGCCCGCTCATCGTGTTGGGGCGGGTCATTTTCACCACCCGATTCAAGGGCAGACTAATTTCTTTTTGTCCGGCTTCCGCCACCACCAGGCTGTAGCGTTTGCTTTCCTTGCTCAACTTGCCGATTTGTTGCTGGATGGCTTGGTATTGTTTTTCGTATGTCTGCTTTTGCGCGGCAAATTCCTGTTTGGCCGCATCGTTCCAGGCATTTTTCAGTTCCAGCGCGCGTTGCTTCAAACGCAAGCGCTCCAATTCATAGTTGATCGCCCCGACTTCATGGTCTTGTAAACTATCGATTTCGTCGTGCTGCTCCAACACTGTCGCCAGTTTTTGTTGCGCCACCTGCCAGGCCTGCTCGCCTTGCGCAATCACCGCGCCGTCTTCCTTAACCGCCAGCAAACGGCCGTAGAAATTGCCCCACTCACGGCGTTCGACCATGATCAAATCATCCGGCGTGGATTGGCTGTGAATATATTGCTGCTGAATCCAGCGAAAATCGCTACCGAGAATATCGCGGTTACCGGTTTTTATCAGATGCTGCACCAGGTATTCGCCGTTATCCAACAACTCATGGCCGGCGGCCCTGGCTTGCGCGGCCGGTAATAGCGAGGTGGCCACCGCTTCACCGATAATCGAACTCTCCGGGCCATCGCGATCTTGATAGCGATATTCGATTATGTCGGCCGGCCAAAAATGCCCCAAGCCCCGGACCGCAATCAGCAGCAGCAAGCCCACCACCAATATCAGATTCAAACTGACCGCGCCGGCGGTCATCCATATCCAGGGCGAACCGCTCTTAAACCATGCTTTAATCATAATGAGCTGTATTTTTGTCTTAAATTCTGCCGAATGACTTCAGCCAGCGTGTTGACTACAAACGTGAACATGAACAGTACCAAAGCCGCCAGGAACAGCACCCGATAGTGGGTACTGTTGACTTCCGATTCCGGCATTTCCACCGCGATGTTAGCCGACAGTGTGCGCAGACCCTGGAAAATACTCAAATCCATAACAGCGGTATTACCGGTGGCCATCAACACGATCATCGTCTCCCCAACCGCGCGGCCGAAACCGATCATGATCGCTGAGAAAATACCGGGGCTGGCAGTCAGCAACACCACCTTGGTCATGGTTTGCCAAGGCGTGGCACCCAGCGCCAAAGAGCCGGTGGTCAAATGCTTGGGCACACTGAAAATCGCGTCTTCGGCGATGGAGAAAATCATCGGAATCACCGCAAAACCCATGGCCAAACCGACGACCAAGGTGTTGCGCTGGTCGTAACCGATACCAAATTCCTCGCGCATCCAGGTGCGCAGATCGCCTTTAAAACACAAGGCTTCGATAGTCGGACTTAACTGAAAAGCCAGCCAGGCGCCGAATATCACCACAGGAATCAGTACTACCGCATCCCAGCCGTCGGGGATTTTGTGGCGGGTTTGTTCCGGCACAAATTGCCAGAAATAGGCAAAAATCATCACGGACAGCGGCACAACCATCAATAATGCAAAAATCCCGGTGAGATTGGCTTCCACGAAAGGTGCCAGCCACAAGCCGGCTAAAAAGCCCAAAATCACGGTCGGCAAGGCGCCCATGATTTCCACGCCCGGCTTTACGTACTGCCGCACGCTGGGCGCCATGAAATAGCCGGTATAAATCGCTCCAAATAAGGCCAACGGCACGCCCATCAGCATCGCGTAGAACGAAGCTTTTAAGGTGCCGAACACCAGCGGCGTCAAGCTCATTTTCGGTTCGAAATCGTTGCTGGCCGCCGAGGATTGCCAAATGTAATCCGGTTTTGGATAGCTTTCGTACCAGACTTTGTGCCATAACGAACGCCACGATACTTCCGGATGTTCGTTTTCGATAGACCAATGATTGATTTTGCCGTCTTCGGTTTGCAGTAACATGGCATTGGCGCGCGGCGATAAGGTGACGGCAACAGGTTTTCCGCCAGCAATTTTTTCCTTGATCAATTCCCGCTCGGCGGTGGAACTGTAAATGCCGATCTCGCCGTTGGCGTCAGCCGCCAGCATACCTTTGCGGCGCTGTTCCGGATTGATGGTAATAATCGGCGCGTCGGATACTTTAAACGCCCGTAGCTTCTCGATACTGAAATGGTTTTGCTGGTCGCGGACCATTGACCATTGCGCCATCACACCGCTGGTGTCGCCGATCAGCAGAGAAATATCGCCGTTCAAAAACTCCATGCTGCTGATTTGCACACCCTGGTTCAGCACGTTCAATTTATGTTTAATCTCGGGCTTGCTCTTGTCGAGAATATCGACGACAGTCAAATCCCCTGCGCGGCTGGCCAGGTAGAGGTTGCGCAACTCTTTATCCAACAGGATAAAATCCACGTCATCCGCGGCCATCTCAACCAGTGAATCGGTGGCTTCCCAAGTGCCTTCATCGTCGAACAGCGATTCTTTTTTACTAAGACTGCTCAGCACCATACGGTTATCAGCAGTTTTAGCCAGCAAAGTGCTGTTTTTATCGCCTAACTTCACCGCCAGCTTGGTGAGCGCCTGGCCTTGCTTATCCACCACCAGCGGTTCGGCCCCTAAGGGATATTGAATAGCGGGGGTAATGACCCGCTTGCCGCCGGGATAAGACAATTTGTAATCATGCTTGACGACCACGGCACGACCATCGGATAAACCAAAGGCAATCACGCCTTTATCGACACCGCCATGCGCGTAACTGGTAATTTGTAGTTGCTCGGGGATAGGTAGGGTATCCACGCGAATCAGTTGACCCGTAGCAACGCTAAAAAATATCGCTTTGCCGGTGTCCGTAAACCGCACCGCTACTTCGTTCTGTTCTTCCATCGACAGGAAAACGGTATTGCCCAGCACCTGCTCGGGCACATCGTAACGGCCGACCACTTCCGCGTGGGAGGGCATCAGTATAGGGAAAACCACATACAGCAGATAGAAAAAGATTAACACCACCGCCAGGATAATACTCAACCCACCGGCTACGACGCCGCGAGCCACCATTTTGTCCTTTACTAGCCGCCAACGCTGATAGCGCTCACTGGTCGCCGTCTGAAACAGCGTGGCTTTCGCTTGAGTGGAATGGACTTCAGTCATAACTAGGTATCGTGAGTTAACAAAAAGCGGCGCCGAACAATCGCAACGCCTTCAGAGACAAAACAGCCGATAAAACTACAGAATTATCGGCTTGATAGTATACAAGATCATCCACCATTACTTGGCGAGAGGGGCAATGACATTGTTGGTATTAGCCAATCCCTTGCTGCATCCATGCAGAATTGTCCCTTTATCAGGCATCCTTGGCTGATGTAATTACTGAATCAGAGTTAGAGCTTTTTCGACTGCCTTGGCTGGCAATGGAATGTAGCCGTCTTTGATCACAACTTGTTGGCCGGTTTTGGACAACACCATTTTGATGAACTCTTTTTCCATGGGGGCCAGCGGCTCGTTAGGTTTTTTGTTCACGTAAACGTACAAGAAACGAGACAGCGGGTACGCGCCGGATGTGGCATTTTCCGGAGTGGCCTCAACAAACGGCTGGCCGTCTTTCAGCGCCAGCGGCACGGCTTTTACGCCCGAGGTGGAGTAACCGATACCGGAATAACCGATGCCGTTTGCCGACGTCGTAACCGATTGCACGACCGACGCGGAACCGGGTTGTTCGTTGACGTTACTTTTGAAATCACCTTTGCACAGTGCTTCGTCTTTGAAGAAACCGTATGTACCGGAAACCGAGTTACGGCCATACAGCTGAATAGGTTTGTTTGCCCAGCCGCCCGTCAGGCCGGCTTGGCCCCAGGTGGTGATGTCAGTGGCATAACCGCATTTACGGGTTGAAGACAAGATCGCATCCACTTGCGGAAGACTCAAGCCTTTAACCGGATTGTCCTTGTTGACGAAAACCGCCAGCGCATCGATAGCAACCGGAATCGCAGTGGGTTTGTATCCGTATTTGCTTTCGAAATCGTCGATTTCGTTGTCTTTCATTTTCCGACTCATCGGACCCAGGTTAGCGGTACCTTCGGTCAAAGCCGGCGGCGCGGTTGAAGAACCGGCTGCTTGAATCTGAATGTTGACGTTAGGGTAAATCTTGCCGAATTCTTCGGCCCACAAGGTCATCAAGTTAGCTAAAGTATCCGAGCCAACGCTGGAGATATTGCCGGACACGCCGCTAGCTGCCGCGTATTCGGGCAAAGCGGGGTCCAAAGTCGCGGGAGCCGCCACAGCTTCGCCGCCGACTAAAGCGGCCGATGCAAAACCAAATCCTAAAACCAGCGATTTCAGCTTGAATGTATTTTTCATATATTTTCTCGAAATGTTTAAAACTTAAGATTCATATTGCCAACCTAGCGTGACAATAGTATGAAGCAAATGTGACAGTTTTATGACAACGCACCGAATCCTGAGCGGCCGCGCAAATCCAGCACTTCACTCAAGCCAGGCCGGACGTTTTCCAACTTTAAAAAACTGTAGCTGAAATCAACGGTTTGATCATTTTCAACGTCCTCTCTGGCAAGCTCCCGCCATTGCCTGGCATCAATCTCCGGGAAAAAGGTGTCGCCCTCGAAGGTGTTATGGATTTCGGTCAGATACAAATAATCGGCATACGCCAGCATCGCTTCATATAAGGTGGCGCCGCCAATCACGAATAGCTCCGGGCTATCGGCATAGCATTGCAGCACGCTATCGATGTCGCCAAACACTCGGCAACCGGGTTGTTGATAACTCGGGTCGCGGCTGATAATGATATTCTCCCGTCCCGGTAAGGGCCGACCGATGGCCCCAAACGTCTTACGCCCCATCAAGATCGGCGCGCCCATGGTGATTTGTTTGAAGCGTTTCAAGTCGGCCGAGAGATGCCAGGGCATTTGGCCGTTCAGGCCAATGGCGCGATTACTGGCCATCGCCACGATCAGTGATATTTTCATGCGGAGTGTTTAAGATGGGCTTTGTGAGCAAAACATCATACTAGAAACCATCGTTTATGAAGAAAAACATCCTGCTGGTATTTACCGGCGGCACCATCGGTTCGCAGCTCAGCGGCGACACCATCAATACCGACGGCAGCGCCGGTTTTAAGTTATTGCAATGCTTTACCGAACAAGACGCCAAGCCGGATTCGGTTAACTTCAAGACCTTGCAGCCCGTGCAGATTCTCAGCGAAAACCTGCATCCCAGCCACTGGCCGCAAATCATCGCCGCGATTGAAGCCGAGGACTTAAGCCAATTCGACGGCATCATCGTCACCCACGGCACCGACAGCCTGGCCTTTAGCGCCGCTGCGCTGAGCTTGTATTTTAATGGTTTGTCGATTCCGCTGCTGCTGGTTTCCAGTGATTTGCCGCTGGATAACCCGCAAGCCAACGGCGTGGCGAACTTTTTGTGTGCGGTGGAATTTATCCGCCAAATTGGTTTGGCCGGGGTGTTTGTGCCTTATCGCAATCCAGGCCAAGCGGCGCTGATTCATCTCGGCAGTCGACTATCGTCCTGCCTGCCCTTAAGTAGCGATTTTATCAGCGTGCAGTCGCAGGCCTGGATGTGCTTCGAGAACGCACGCTTCCACTCCCTGCAAAATTCGGCAATCTACACACATTCGCCAATTGCGCTGAAGCCCAACTTTTCCAAACGTATTTTACTGATCAAGCCTTACCCCGGTCTGGATTACTCTGCTTACAATCTCGATAACATTGATGCCGTACTACATGACCTCTATCACTCCGGGACGGCTTGCGCCTCCGCCGCAGCAGGAGAGCAATACAGCTTGGTGGAATTCGTCAAACGCTGCACGAGGCGAGGCATCAAAATTTATCTGGCACCGGCGTTATATTCGGAAAGCGCATACGCCTCGACTCGCGAGCTACTGGATGCGGGCGCGGAAATGATCTGGAATACGTCGTTGGAAGCGGCTTACGCTAAATTGTTATTGGCTTACGGCAATTTCGATACGCCGCAGGCAATTTCTGGGTATTTGGCACAGAACTTGGCCCACGAGCAACTGGGTAATTAGAGGGGACTTTAGTGCGTCGAGCCTGATGGCTAAACTATAGCGAGGAGCGGATTGCCTAAAGGCAATCCGCTTAATAGTTGGGAGCTATGGCTTGGCTGGCGCGGGTGCTGGCGGCTTTTTAACCAAAACTTTGGCATCCGGCCCCATCGACACGGAATAGTCGGTGGAGGAAATCACGTTCTGACTGGCTATGTCCACAACTCTTAGCGACACATAGACATTGTTGTAGCCAGGAGCAAACGATCCTACGACGACCGCTTTAGCCCCGACGTTATTTAAAGCTTCCTTGGTTTTATCAGGCAGTTGCAGGATACCGGCTTCGTTTTTAGCAAAAATTTCAGTAGGCAGTTCCATACCCATCACCCGGTAACCGGAACGATGAAAGGCCGAGGAAATTTGATCGGAGACAATTCGGCCAAACGCCAATGTTTGCTCGAGTTCGCCGACATTAACCAGCGAATTGATGACCACCAGACTACCTCTGGGCAAAGGTTCGCGCAAATCGAGAAGGAGCTGATCGACAGCCTCGTAGCTTACCTCGACCAAATCGTCATCTTTGACTTCGCTAGCCCGAAAACCCCGGCTACAACCGCTCAGTATGATCAGCGCCAACGCCATCAGCGCCATCGTCTTTTTGTTAACCATAAGACCTCTCCTCTCGTAATTGTTGAAGTTATCAGAGCTTAAAACAGCAAGCCAGTCAATCTAATTTACTACCGCAGTATACACAGCATTGCGCTGGAGAATTGCTTAAACAATGCCAGGCAAATCCCTGGATTTTTTTGAACGCTTATTGACCGCTTTCGGTAACAATCACACCGATGCCGTTTTTCTGCAGCAATTCCTTAATCGTGGAAACGCTGGCGGGATTATCGTAGGGACCGACCTTAACGCGATGCCAGATAACATTGCCGACCTTAGCTTTCTCAACCCTGGACTCTATGCCGAGCGATGCCAGCTTAGCCTTGTGGCGCTCGGCTTCTGACGCCTCCCGGAAGGAACCGGCCTGCATAATGTATTTGGCCGCCTTGGTTTTACCGACTAGCTGCTCGCGCACCCTGGTTTTGATTTCGTAGTCGGGCACCACGACTTCCGCCTGTGGCAGTATGGTATAAAAATCGTAACGCGGTTCTTCCGGCTCCGCTGGTTGCGGCGGCTCCGCCGGTTTTTCCGGCTCAACGACCGCTTGAGTTTGCGGTTTGACCGGTAACTCTTGCTTTAACTTCTCCACTACTTGCGGGATCTCCGCCTCCGACTTGCCTGCCACCAACTCCGGTACCATTTTGCGGATCATGTTCAAAAACACCCCAAAAGCTACAATCAGCGCGATGACCAGCAACCAACGCCAAGGTGCCACCGAGGACTTTTTCGGCTTTCTACGACTGTTGGTGTAACTGGGGCTTTGAACGCGGTGCTTATAGTCTCTGGCCATTACATCGCTTCAGGTGCATTGATTTTCAATAGGGATAGGGCATTGACCAATACCTGCTTCACGGCGCAAATCAAATTGATGCGCGCATTGCAAAGCTTATCGTCGTCCACCAGAAACTGGTGCGCGTTGTAATAACTGTGGAACTGATTGGCCAGTTCACGCAAGTAATGAATCAATTGATGAGGTTCGTAATTCACAGCAGCACGTTCCAAAGTTTCCGGGTACTTGGAAAGTGTAGTCAGTAACGCGGCTTCCTGCTCTTCGGTCAACAGATTCAGATGCTCCATACCTAACTGCGGATTGCGTTGCCGGCCTTTTTCGTCGAGCTGGCGCAACACGCTGCACACCCTGGCATGCGCATACTGCACATAATAAACCGGATTTTCGTTGCTTCTGGAAGTAGCCAATTTCAAGTCGAAATCCATATGTTGTTCGGATTTACGCATCACATAAAAAAAGCGGCACGCATCTCTACCCACTTCGCTGCGCAGTTGTCTTAGGGTGACAAATTCGCCGGAGCGGGTCGACATTTGTACTTTTTCGTCGCCGCGATACAAGATCGCAAATTGCACCAGCAATACTTTCAGTTTGGATTCGTCGGCGCCCAAGGCTTGCATCGCCGCTTTCACGCGCGGAATATAGCCATGGTGGTCGGCCCCCCAGATGTTGACGATTTGATCGAAGCCCCGATCCAATTTGTGCATGTGATAGGCAATATCAGAAGCAAAATAGGTGGTCTGGCCGTTATCGCGCACCACCACTCTGTCTTTTTCGTCGCCGAGGCGGCTGGAAGCAAACCAAGTAGCACCTTCCTGCTGGTAAAGATATCCGGCAGCGTCCAGACGTTGTAAAGCCTGCTCAACGGAATGATCGTCCATCAGCGAACGCTCGGAAAACCACTGTTGATAACTCACGCCGAATTCAGCCAAGTCGTCTTTAATGTCGTCCAGAATTTCGTCCAGACCGGCTTGAAACACCTCTTTATAAGCGTCGCCGAGCGAGGCTTTGGCTCGGTCGATCAACGCATCAATGTGTTTTTCCTTATCGCCGCCTTGCGGTTCGTCGGCGGGCAAATCCGCCATCACTAGCGCGGCAGCTCTGCGGTAAGCGTCGCCGGCTTTCTTATGCAAATTCGCGGAAATATCTCGGACATACTCGCCGCGATAGCCATTGCTAGGGAAAGGCAGAACTTCGCCACAGGCTTCCAGGTACCGCAACCAGACGCTGGTGGCGAGAATATCCATCTGCCGGCCGGCATCGTTCACATAGTATTCTCGTTCGACTTCAAAACCGGCTGCCGCCAGCAAATCCGCCACCGCAGAACCATAAGCTGCGCCGCGGCCGTGGCCGACATGTAAAGGCCCGGTGGGATTAGCGGAAACGAATTCGACTTGCACTCGCTTGCCAACGCCGATCTTGCTCAAACCGTATTCCGACCCAGTATCGAGTATCTGTTTGACGACCTGAAATTGGCTATCGGGATTGATGAAGAAATTGATAAATCCGGGGCCGGCGATATCAACCTTGGTGATCAGCGCATCGCTCGGCAGTGCCGCGACTATTTTTTCGGCCAGCTGTCTAGGATTAAGTTTGGCCGGATTGGCCAGCAACATCGCCAGGTTGGTGGCGAAATCGCCGTGTTGCGCATCGCGGGTGCGCTCCAAATTGATTTGCGCAATAAAATCGTTTTCGAGAATACCTTGAGTTTTAAGGGCTGTAACGGCTTGTTGTAACAGGGATTCCAGCTTTTGTTTCATCGCGTTGAAAAATGGGGATTTATCGGAAAATACCCTGCATTATCCATGAAAAACAAATTATTGGCTAGGACGCTCGCCGAACAGCGCCGTGCCGATCCGCACCAGCGTTGAGCCTTCGGCAACCGCTGCCTGTAAATCGCCACTCATGCCAAACGAAAAAGTATCGAGATCGTGACGATCAAGTTGCCGCACTGCCTGATAGAGCCGCCGATACGGCAGGCATTGCGCCTGATAATCCTGCTGCGGCTCCGGAATCGCCATCACCCCGCGCAAACGCAAATTGGGCAGCTTACCGACTTGTTCGATCAGTACCGGCAAATCCGCCAATTCAATGCCGGATTTGCTAGCTTCATCGCTGATATTGACCTGCAAGCAGATATTCAAAGGCGGCAAATAGTCCGGACGCTGCTCGCTGAGGCGTTCGGCTATTTTTAGGCGATCAACACTGTGCACCCAGGCAAAGTGCTGGGCAATAGGCTTGGTTTTATTGGATTGAATCGGCCCGATGAAATGCCAGCTGATATTGAATGCCGCCAATTCCTGCTGTTTTTTCAGCGCTTCCTGTAAATAATTTTCGCCAAAATGGCGCTGACCGAAACGGTAGGCTGCAGCAATATCGGCGGCGGGCTTGGTCTTGCTGACCGCCAATAACTGCACACTCCCTAGTGAACGCTGCGAATCGATTTCGGCCTGACGGAGCTGCTTGCGTACCGTGGCGAAACGCTGAGCGATACTATTCACGATCCTCAGCCGCCGACTCTTTTTTGGCGAACAATCGCGAAAACAGCAATCCGGATTCAAACAACAACCACATCGGCACCGCTAACAGAGTTTGCGACAAAGCGTCGGGCGGCGTCAAAAACATCGCGATGACAAACACCCCAACAATGACATACGGCCTTTTTTCAGACAGCGTCTCGGGGGTGATGATGCCGGTCCAGACCAATACAATAGTGAAAATCGGAATTTCGAACGATAAGCCGAAGGCAAAAAACATTGCCAATACAAAATCCAGATAAGTGGCTATATCAGTCATCACCGCCACGCCGGCCGGCGCCGCCGATGTGAGATAGCCGAATACCAGAGGAAATACCAAAAAATAGGCGAAGGCCGCACCACTATAAAACAACAGCGTACTAGCCAATAACAGTGGCGCCACCATCAGTTTTTCATGGCGATATAAGCCGGGCGCCACAAAACCCCAGAACTGGTAAAGAATGAAGGGAATGGAAACGAACACCGCCACCACAAACGCAAGCTTGAACGGCGTGAAAAACGGCGAGGCCACATCAATGGCAATCATCGTGCTGTTTTTCGGCATGTGCACTAACAGCGGCTCGGCCAGATAGGCGTAAATCTCGTTGGCGTAGCTTGCGGTACCAACAAATACCAGCAGCACGCATAACACGACCTTTAACAGGCGGTCGCGCAGCTCGACTAAATGGCTAAAAAATGACTGCTCGTTATCCAGCGGCGCTTGGCTTGTCATCGTCCTGATTGATTTCTGTCGCTGCCTGAGCATTGAAGTTAATATCGTCGAGAGCTGACTGAGTATCCTGCACCACTTTCTGCAATTCGCCGGCTATGGACTGTTGCTGGATTAACTGGCGCATTTCCTCAGCGTGCAATTCCTGTTTAATTTCCGCCTTAGCAGTGGCCAACACAGTACGGGCTTTTCCTACCCAAAACCCAGCCAAGCGGGCCGCTTTCGGCAATTTTTCCGGGCCGAGCACCAATAGCGCCACCAACCCCACCATCAACAATTCTGAAAAGCCGACGTCGAACATATCGCAGACTACGCTCGGTCTTTTTCTTTATTAGTGACTTCGCCTTCCAAAGGCTCCTCTTCCTTGCTTGCAATCGCCTTATCTTCGCTACCTTCCTTAACGGCAGAACGAAAGCCCTTAATCGCTTCGCCAAGATCGGCGCCGATATTTTTCAGGCGCTTGGTGCCAAACACCAAGATCACGATAACTAACACTACTAATAAATGAGGGATGCTTAAACCCATTGTTCACTCCTTAATTTTTACTATCAGGAAATATCGCGCTGCGCTTTTTCCTGTAAACCGGACAATCCGAAGCGCCTTTGCAACTCACTGATCACATGTTCCGGGCCGAGTTCCTGATGCGCCAACATCACCATGCAATGAAACCAAAGATCGGCAGTTTCATACACAATTTTATCCTTATCGCCGTCTTTGGCGGCAATCACCGTCTCGGTAGCCTCTTCGCCGATTTTTTTCAAAATATGATCTAAGCCCTTGGCGTATAAACTGGCTACGTAGGACTGATCGGCGGTTTGCAGCTTGCGCTGCTCAAGAACCTCGGCCAATTGCTGTAAAACTTCGCTCATTAGCTTTTGTTTGGATTGAAAATTGCAAAATCATAGCACGTTGCCGAAGCAGCCAAAAAAAATCTATCGGCAAAAAAAAGCCTCCCTATGCTTGCGCAGAGGAAGGCAAAAAAACCAGCGGAGTGCTTAGAAGGAGGTTCCGCTCGTTATTACAACACCAGGAGGTAGTTACAAATTCTTGGATCAGCTATTCAGCAGCGCCTTAGTCGACATATTGCTAAATATGGAGGTGACAGCGAACAGCACAGTAGAGATGACGAACAAGCCGGAAATAAAGCTCCAAACACCGACAATAAAAAGAGCGCCGATTAAGATGTCTTTTTTAAAGTCGTTCATTGTGCTCAAATTCTCTATTTTAAAATCTTGCGCTTGACAAGACTTCATGTGCTTGCTCTTCAGTTGCAGCGCACTATACAGGATAGAAAAAAGTTTACAATTAGGCTTTTACTAAATAAATTGTATACAATTTAGAAACAATAAAAATGTCAACGCTTTTTGGTGAATTTTTTACTTTCCAGGAGATACCATGGACAAACTAACCAGCATGAATGTCTTTGTCCGCGTCGCCAAAGCCGGCAGCTTTGCCGGAGCCGCCAAAGATCTCGATATTTCCAGAGCAATGGCTACCAAACATATTATGCAGTTGGAAAGCGAACTGAACACACGCTTATTCAATCGCACAACCCGCAGCTTAAGCCTGACGGAAGCCGGCGAGGCTTACCTGGAGCGCTGCCAGCAAGTCCTACTGGACGTGGCCGAGATGGAATCGGCGATCACTCACCTGCAAACAGAGCCGCGCGGCACACTGAAAATTCTGGCACCGCCAGTCATCGGCGCCAGCCATATTTCGCCGGGCTTGACCGAATATCTAAAAAACTACCCTGACCTATCGGTGGAAATGGTGCTGAAAGGTGGACAAGTCGATTTAATTGATGAGGGCGTCGATCTGGCTATCTATTTGGGACAACTCAATGATACCAGCCTGGTGGCCCGAAAACTGGCCAGCTCGTCGCTGGTCGTATGCGCGTCCCCGGAATATCTGAAAGCACACGGTACGCCACAAGACCCCGAAGACCTGGAAGACCACAGCTGCTTGATCAACTGGGCGATCCCGCCCCGTAACAAGTGGCGATTCAAGGGCATACTCGGCGAACGCACCGTTACTGTCACAGGCCGGATGCAGGCCAACATGGCCGATCCGATCCGCAACGCTGCGGTAAACGGCTTGGGCCTGATCATGTTGCCCCGCTACATCGTCGGCCGAGACATCGAGCAAGGCCGTTTACAAGTGGTCATGGAGCAATACGGTATCGCGCCGCTGGAGATTTATGCGGTTTACCCACACCGCAAATATTTATCCGCCAAAGTCCGTTCGTTTCTGGAGTTTATTCAAGCCTGGCTACCGCATAGAATCGGCATGAACCCATGACCGATCTACAAAGTAAGTGGGACGCCATTTATCGAGATTCTGCCGCCTCACCTGCGCCAGCCGAGGTGTTGGCGCAGCATCGATATTTGCTACCCAAGCAAGGTAAAGCGCTGGAGTTGGCCTGCGGCCTGGGCGGCAATGCCATCCTCTTGGCTGAGTCCGGCCTTGATGTGGATGCTTGGGATATTTCCTCGGTCGCTTTACAAATATTGCAACAACAGGCTGCCGAAAAAGGCCTTTCCATCGCCACTCGGCAATGCCATATCAGCGCCGAAACGCTGGTGCAGCAGACTTACGATGTGATTGTCATCTGTCGTTTTCTTGACCGAGCCCTGTGTAATGCGATAATGGCAGCCTTGAAACCGGGCGGCCTGCTGTTTTATCAAACATTTACCCGTAACAAACTTGACCAACAAGGCCCCAGCAATCCCGAGTATTTACTGGCAAACAACGAGTTATTGCGGCTATTCAGCCCCTTAAGCATAGTTTTTTACCAAGAATACGCAAAACTCGGCGATGTGCGATTCGGCAATAGAAACGAAGCCTGTTTTATCGGGCAAAAATAAAGCGGTAAATTAATGATAGAAAATCTCGACCCCAAACAATCCTGGGCTGTATTACAAACTAATCAGGCCGCCGTACTGATCGATGTCAGGACAGCCATCGAACACAGCTTTGTCGGCCACCCGCCGCAAGCGATTCATGTCGCCTGGAAAGAATTTCCCGGCATGCAATTAAACACGGGTTTCGTAGACCAAGTTCAGCAGCATGCCCCGGATAAAACCGCGCCGATTCTGCTGTTGTGCCGCAGCGGACAACGTTCTGTAGACGCTGCCAAAGCGCTGGAAGCAGCGGGCTACGAGCACCTGATCAACATTCTGGAAGGCTTCGAAGGCCCGCTGGATGAAAACAAGCATCGCGGCAATACTGGCGGCTGGCGTTTTCACGGCTTGCCTTGGCAACAAAGTTAATCCCTCAGCCAATCGGTCCGCGCCAGCGCGGAAACCAAAACTAAATCCCGCTGGGCGGATTGTCCGTTCAGCCTATCTGTTCCTTAAAAATCATCTAGTAAATTATTGTGATAGAAAAACTCAGAAACATCGCGATCATCGCCCACGTCGACCACGGCAAAACCACGTTAGTTGACCAACTTTTACAGCAATCCGGCACCTTCGACGCGCACACCAAAGTCGACGAACGGGTGATGGACTCCAACGCGCTGGAAAAAGAACGCGGCATTACCATTCTGGCGAAAAACACCGCGATCGACTGGAACGGCTATCACATCAACATCGTCGACACCCCAGGCCACGCCGACTTCGGAGGCGAAGTTGAACGGGTTTTATCGATGGTGGATTCAGTTTTATTGTTAGTTGACGCGGTCGACGGCCCGATGCCGCAAACCCGCTTTGTCACCAAAAAAGCCTTTGCCTTGGGTTTAAAACCCATCGTCGTCATCAACAAAGTGGATCGCCCTGGCGCTCGCCCTGATTGGGTTGTCGATCAAACCTTTGACTTGTTCGATAACCTCGGCGCCACCGACGAGCAATTGGATTTCCCGATTGTGTATGCCTCGGCGTTAAATGGTTTCGCCGGCCTGGAAGCCGACGTATCCGGCGGCGATATGACACCGCTGTTCCAAACTATTGTCGATAAAGTAGCGCCGCCGCCGGTTGATGTGGACGCACCGTTCCAAATGCAAGTCATCAGTCTGGATTACAACTCCTACGTCGGCGTAATCGGCATCGGCCGTATCAAGCACGGCAAAGTCTCGCGCAACATGCCATTGACCATTATCGATAACGAAGGCAAAACCCGTAGTGGCCGCATGCTGAAACTGTATGGTTTCCATGGCTTGGAGCGGGTAGAAGTGGAAACCGCGCAAGCGGGCGACATCATTGCCTTCTGCGGTATCGAGAATTTAAAAATCTCGGAAACCTTGTGCGACCCTAACAATGTAGTTGCCTTGCCGCCGCTATCGGTCGACGAACCGACCGTGAGCATGACCTTCCAGGTCAACAATTCGCCGTTTGCCGGTAGAGAAGGTAAATTCATTACCACTCGCCAAATTTACGACCGCTTACAAAAAGAGTTGCAGCACAACGTGGCCCTGCGTGTTGAAACCACCGACGATCCGGATAAATTTAAAGTGTCCGGTCGTGGCGAGTTGCACTTGTCGGTATTGATCGAGAACATGCGCCGCGAAGGTTTCGAGCTGGGCGTTTCGCGCCCGCAAGTGATCATCAAAGAAATTGACGGCATCAAACAAGAACCGTTTGAAAATGTCACGATTGAAGTGGAAGAGCAGCATCAAGGCACCATCATGGAAAAATTGGGTGACCGTAAAGGCGACCTGAAAGACATGGTGCCGGACGGTAAAGGCCGCATCCGCTTGGAATATGTCGTGCCTTCCCGCGGTTTGTTGGGCTTTCAAACGGAATTCCTGACCGCAACCTCCGGTTCGGGTTTGTTCTATCACGTATTCGATCATTATGGTCCGGTGAAAGAAGGCGCGGTGGGCAATCGCGTGCGTGGCGTGTTGATCTCCATGGCCAAAGGTAAAGCGGTCGATTATTCACTGTATCCGCTGCAAGCTCGCGGTGAGTTGCTGGTGGTTAATGGCGATGAAATCTACGAAGGTCAATTGGTCGGTATCCATTCTCGCGGTAACGATTTAGTGGTTAACCCGACCAAGCCCAAACCTTTAACCAACATTCGCGCGGCGGGCTCTGACGACAGCTTGACCTGCGCCAAAATTCAAAAAATGACGCTGGAACAAGCTTTGGAATTTATCAGCGATGACGAGTTGGTCGAAGTGACACCTAAATCAATTCGTCTACGTAAAATCTTATTGACTGAAAACGAACGCAAACGCGCACCGAAATAGGCAAACAAAAAAGCCGTGCTCGTCGCAAAGACGAGCACGGCTTTTTTATTCAGAAAACCAGATTGGGCTTATTGCAATACGAATTTTAAGCCTATCACCAGCAGTAAAGTCGCTAACACCGGACGCAAAAAATATTCGGGAATCTTTGCACTTAGATGACTGCCGACCCAAATACCCGGCACCGACCCCAGCAGCAAGCTGATCAGTAAATCCAGATCGAAATTCCCCAGGCTCAAATGCCCCAAACCAGCTACCGCGGTTAAAGGAATCGCGTGCGCCAAATCGGTGCCGACAATTTTCAAGGTCGTCATTCTTGGATAAAGAAATAGCAAAGCAACGGTTCCCAAAGCTCCGGCACCAACCGACGACAATGTCACCAACACCCCCAGCACCGCACCAGTAAAAACCGTGGCAACTTTTTCCCACCGTGGTGAAAATCGGCCACTATTTACCTGGTTGCTGTGTTCGTCATCAATCTCCGCACTCTTGGACGCTTTGCGCAACAGAATACTGCGAACCAGCAAGGCCAGAGCGGTCAGCAACAAAGCCACACCCAAGGTAAAGGTAATTGCACCGGTCACTTCCTTGCCAACCTCCATCAGATTTTTCAACACATAAAGTGTTACACCTGCAAAAGGCAAGCTACCCAACGCCAACCAGCCGACGATTTTCCAATCTACCGAACCGTGCTTACCGTGATGAACAAACACCCCTGCGGTTTTCGTAATCGACGCATACAGTAAATCCGTGCCTACCGCGACGGCGGGTTTAAAGCCAAACAAAAACACCAGAAGCGGCGTCATCAACGAACCGCCGCCAACCCCGGTAACACCCACCAACATACCCACGGCAAAACCGGATGCCGTATACATTAAATTCATAGACAATCACCTTAAACTTCATAATATTCGATAAGTGACTTCATTATGCCAGCGCAGCCACTCAGCCTATTAATGATTAAATTGCATATGTATATTTAATTTTTAGATATTTATCGGTCTGAGCGCACGATTGCTCTACACCTAAATGACTGAGTCCGACGCCATCTTTTAGTAAACTGACGAGTATTCACTAAAATCCAACTTTAGGAGGATTTATGGTTAAGCAAGCGATAGTTTTGGTATTTGGCTGGCTTTTGTCAGGCACGGCCTTCGGCGATCAAGATGACTGGGTCTACACGCCACGTCAGCAACCGCAGCAAAGACAATACCGGCAGCAACCCGAGCAGCGGCAATACAATCGCCGAGACTATTCCAGCAATGACTATGATGACCAGGATCGTGATCGTGATCGTGATCGTGATCGTGATCGTGATCGTGATCGTGATCGTGATTTTCAAGACTATCAAAGAAATCAAGGCAATCAAGGTTTTCAGGGCTATCGAGGTGGCTATCGCGGCTACGTTCCTCAGCCTCCGACCGGCTATCAGGCTCCCGCCGACTATTATGGGTTACCGCCAGTAAGGGGTTTCGTCTACCCACCGCAACCTCAGCAAATGCCGGGATTCGAGAATCACCAACGCGGACGCTGGTAGCCGCAAAACGAATTATTGATCTTTAGCATGAAAAAGGGCAGCAGGCTTTCGACATCTCTTCACTCAGATTGACCTTACGATACTGAGCGTTTTTGTCGGGAATTCGATAAATTGTCGGACAGTTGGCAAGCGTTCCCGAAGATAGAGCTTTTTGCGGGTTTTGAGATAGCGATGAAAGTGCTGGGGGTCTACTTACAAGGAAGCCTTTAACACATTGATTGCACTGGCGTGCCCGACAAACTTACCACGAACGGAATCAATAACATATGCTTCGCCTTGAGCCTGACGGAAGACTTACTCGAAGCGGCCTTAAGTTTTAAAAACAAACAGTTATTGCCGAATTTTGGCACCGACGGAAATTGGTCATGATTTTGCTTGGCGGTTAATGCCTGTCCAAATCAAATCGACTAAGGGGAATAAAATGTTTGAACACAAAAATCTTGACGGCACATGGAACCGCGTTGTTTCAACAAGCGATGCGTATCTGAGTGGTGATATTCTGGAAACGCGGGATATGGTCGGCACCGAACCAGAGAGAATCGCGCGTATGCAATTTGCTGTGATTGGCCAGCGCCTGGTCGAACGTTGCCTGCCGCCGGAAGCCTTAAGTGAAACTTGGGCGCAGGATGCCGGCAAGCTGCCTTGGTGGGATTCGGTAAAAAACCCGCCGCATATGGGTATTATCGCCGACTTCAACAGCCACAACGGCGGTTTGCATCGGATTCCTTTCGACGCCAATCATAACGTCGTTGGCTTTGCCAGCGATGGCGAGGAAATCGTTCTCGGTAAAGGTGTGTACACAGTCACCCGCAAAAGCGATGGCAAAGAGTTGAGCGCTGCATCGCAAAGTGAGCTGCGCGCGTTGTATTTCGCATAAGCGGTGGATTGATCGGCACTGGACCCGGTTAACCCGGTTTTATTAACCCGGCCCTCAAACATCGTTGCTCCCGCTTAAGCGGGAGCCCCGTTTTCTCACTCCCGCTCACCGGTATGATAAGTTTTAGGTAATAATCGGCGCTAGCTGAGAATGCTACGAGTTTTTTCGCTGAACGCAGATTGTCGGAACGGAACATGGGCATACAGGATCGCGACTACTACCGGGAAAAATATCAACCAGGGTCTAAAATTGCCGGCCCTGATGTGGTCGCTCATCGGACGACGCAGCGGGATCGCGGAAAATCCGGTCACAGCGGCATTCGCTATCTTTTGTTTCCGGTCTTAACCATTGCCGCCCTGTGGTACGGCGCCGATGCCTTTTTGAGGTTCCAACAGTCCAAAAGGCAGACGGAGATACCGCTTCCGGCGGCTATGGCTCCGCAAGCCCAACCACAATCTAATCTGATTACTCCCAAAGCCGGCGGCGTGGTTTTAAAAACCGACCCGCAAGGCCATTTTCGCGGTACGGTGTTAGTCAATAATGTGCCTATGCCTTTTCTAATCGACACCGGAGCGACCAAAACCGTGATTCCGAGCAGTATGGCAATCCAAGCCGGTTTGCCCTTCGGCGGCGTGGTGCAATCCAATACTGCTGGCGGCAAAGTAGCGGATCGCGCGACTCAAATCACAAGCTTGGTTCTGGGTAGTGCTGTCATTAAAAATCTTGATGCGCACATCAACGACCACCTGGATGAAGTGTTGATTGGCATGAATACTTTAAAATATTTCCAGATCACGCAAACCGGCAATACGCTGACTTTGTTAGCCAATAACCAAGCCGGCATCAGACCGGCCAGCCAATACGTGGACAGCCTGGAGAACTTGGCCGCCAATCAATCTGCCAAAAAGCCCACGACCATCAAAAAAACCGTGCATTGCGATGAACGCCAGGTTTGCACAACAACCTATAGCGATCATTAATGCCGGCCATTAGCAGCAGTTTTTATGCTTACCTATCGCGCTTGCGTTGGATCAAGCGTTGGGGTTTGAAGCGCAACGCCCATGAAGAAAATGTCATGGAGCATAGCTGGGAAGTGGCGGTGATTGCCCACACGCTGGCCTTAATCAAAAATCGCTATTTTGACGGCCAACTCGATGCCAATGCGGTCGCCACCGCCGCGTTGTATCATGATGTAACCGAAGTGATTACCGGCGATTTGCCGACGCCGATCAAATACCACTCGCCAGCGATTCTGGGTGCTTACAAGCAAATCGAACAACAGGCCGAAACCGAGCTGTTGAACTTGTTGCCGGGCGCATTGCGCGAGGATTTTCGCTCGTTTATTCAACACGAAAACCTGCCGGATGTTCATCAGCACATCATCAAAGCAGCCGACAAGATTTCCGCTTATCTAAAATGCCAGGCCGAACTCAAAGCCGGCAACACCGAGTTTGAAATGGCCGCCGCGCAGTTGGCTCAGAATATTCATGAATTGCAACAGCCGGAAGTAGTGTTTTTTATGCAGGCGTTTGCGCCGAGTTGCGGCTTGACGCTGGATGGCTTAATGCAAAAAAGCGATGCCGAAAAAGGCCGGACTCTATAATCCGCGCACCAATAGTTTTAACTGATTTTTAAATTCGCTTTTCAACCGATAAAGCTGCGCGGGCCTATGCGCGCCGGCTGTTTCGGTTTGCCCTTCTACTGTTTCCAGCACCCCCAGTTCCTCCATTTTTCGTCGAAAACTGACTTTGTTCAGGGTCTCGCCTAAGCAAGCCTCGTACATTTTCTGCAATCTCGGCAAGCTAAAGGTTTCACCGGCCAAGTAACAAGGCAAGGAGGAATACTGCGACTTGTTACGAATCCGCTCCACCGCCGCGGCAATGATGTCGTTATGGTCAAACGGTAGGCGCCGCAAGGCATCCACTGCACAAATAGTCAGGCCGGGATGGTTTGCGGACAAGATCAAATCGGCATCGACCAAAGCAAAATACACCACCGAGATTGACCAGCCGCGTGGGTCCCGCGCTGCGCCGGCAAAGGTTTTCAGTTGCTCTAAATAGGGCGGCAGCAAACCGGTTTTTTGTTGCAGGATGCGTACCGCGGCGTCCAGGCAATCCCTATCGTCTTGCGCGTGAATATACCCGCCGGGCAAGGCTTCCTGGTTTGCGTAAGGTTCTTTGTCGCGTTTGGACAGCGTAACGCACAAGCGATCTTCTTGGATGATCAGCAAGACAATATCAACAGTTGAAATAATGGGTTCGAGCATAGCAATATTGAGTTGGGCTACTTGAGGCATCTTAGTTAGTAAAGAATTATAACTATACCTGCATAAAAAATAGCGCACGATAAATTTTTGTTAGTTGCATTATGTAACTAACAGGGTTAAGCTAAGCCCATCTCAACTATCGTCGCAGGTTAAAGCTCATGGCAAATACTCAATTACTGATCATTGATGCGCAAAACGACTTTTGCGATAACACCCCCGAAGGCTATGCTCCGGCCCTGCCCGTGCCGGGCGCCTATCAGGATTGCCTGAGACTGGCGCAGTTGATTGAACAAGCCGGACTTGCCATTGCCGGCGTTATCGCCACGCTCGATACCCATCACATGATCGATCTGGCACACAACAGCTCTTGGCTAACTGCAGAGGGTGTAGCCCCACCCCCATTTTCCCGGGTGACTGCCGCTGACTTTTTAGCAGGCCGTTATCGCCTGGCCGTCACACCGGTGTCACCGGAGCAAAACGATTATGTTCTAAACTACCTGCAACAACTGGAGCAGATGCAGCGGCCTTTTATCCTTTGGCCGCCGCATTGTTTAATCGGGACACCGGGACACAAGCTTAACCCCGAGTTGGCGCAAGCCTTAAGCCATTGGGAAACGCGAACCTGCAAACCCGTTACGCTGGCGCAAAAAGGCGAAAACATTTGGACGGAAAGCTTTTCCGCACTAAAAGCCGTCATCCCGGACCCTGCCGATCAGGCCACGCAGTTGAATCGAGCACTACTGGAAATACTCGCTGAGTCGGATCGTTTATTAATCGCCGGCCAAGCCAGCAGCCATTGCGTCAAGGAGACGATCAGCGACATCTTGCAGTTCGGCGCCGCCGAGCTAAAACGCAAGCTAGTGATCCTGACGGACTGCATGAGTCCTATCAGTGGATTCGAAGCGGCGGTCGAACAATTTTTTACCGAACTGCGCGCACAAGGCATTCGTTTGGCAACCAGCGCCGAAATGGCTTTGGAACTGGTCCCCGAAAATAACCCATACTAAGGAATGCACATGACTCCCATCGTCAAAAGCCTGCTCGAAAACGATTTGTACAAATTTCCGATGTGGCAAACCATGCTGCATAAGCGCCCGGAAGCCAGCGCCGAATACGACTTTATCTGCCGGAGTACGCCGGAATACCCGCTGGCCGACTTGCTGGCTGATGTCAAACAAGAGCTGGACCACCTTTGTTCGCTGCAATTTGCCGACGACGAGTTGGTCTATTTAGCCAAACTACGTTACTTAAAACCCGATTTCATCGAGTTCCTGTCCTTGTTTCGGTTTAGAAGCAAATACATCAAGGCATTTGCGGAAGGCGACACCCTGAGAATTCAAGCCCAGGGTCCGCAAGTGCATGTGATGAATTTCGAGATATTTTGTTTGTACATCGTCTCGGAACTGTATTTTCGCCGCTTCGATCAAGCGGCGCTGCTGGCGGAAGGCAGACGCCGCTTGCAGGCAAAATTAGCTACCCTTAAAGCCTTTGCCGAGCAACCCGCAAAAACCCATGCCTTCGAGATTTTCGATTTTGGTTTACGGCGGCGCGCCTGGAGTAGCTGGCAAGAAGAAGTGGTGCGGACCTTTCAAACCGAAGTGCCCGGCTTGTTTAAAGGCACATCCAACGTCTATTTGGCCAAAAAATTTGGTTTAACGCCGATCGGCACCATGGCGCATGAATATCTGCAATCCTACCAAGCCCACGTGGTGCGGCTGCGCGAGTTTCAACGTATGGCCTTGGAAGATTGGGCGCAGGAGTTTCGCGGCGATTTGGGTGTGGCGTTGACCGACACCATTGGGATGGATGCATTTTTGCGCGATTTTGATTTGTATTTTGCCAAGTTGTTTGACGGCCTGCGGCATGACTCCGGCGATCCGGTGATTTGGGGCGAAAAAGCCATCGGCCATTATCAAAAACTACGCATCAATCCGCATGGCAAACGCTTGGTGTTCTCGGATGGACTGGATATTCCCAAGGCAATCAGTCTTTATCAGCACTTTGGTGATCGCATTCAGTTGGGCTTTGGGATCGGCACAAATTTAACCAACGATCTTGGCGGCCCCAAGCCTTTGAATATTGTGATGAAGCTGGTGCGCTGCAACGGCGACCCGGTGGCGAAATTGTCCGACGCCCCCGGCAAAACTTTATGCAATGACCAAACCTTTATCGCCTACTTGCGGCAGATTTTTAATCACTACGCCTAAATTCTGCATAGGAATTGTTATGTCTACTTGTCCCTTAACCGTCGCCATCGCCCAAATCAATCCTATGGTCGGCGATTTTGCCGGCAACTTGGCGATTGCCAAAGATGCTTATCGCCAAGCCGGCGCGCAGCAGGCGCAATTGTTAGTGTTCCCGGAGTTGTCCTTGTGCGGGTATTACCCCGGCGACCTGTTAAACGAATCGACCTTTATTCGCAAAGCCTACGAAGCGTTGGCAGAGCTGACTGCTTTTTCAACGCAGTTTCCGGACCTCGTTGCGATTGTCGGCACGCCGATAAGAGCAAACGGCCCCGGTAAGCCGCTGTATAACGCGCTGATCGCCATCCGTAACGGCGAGACTATTGCGGAATATCACAAGCAACTGTTGCCCACCTACAATATTTTCGATGAGCGCCGTCATTTCGAGCCGGGTCAACAGGGCGCGGTGAGTATAGATGTCGGCGGTTATAAAGTAGGGCTGATGATTTGCGAGGACGGTTGGAATGATGACGCCGACGATTATCCGGTTAATCCTTACGAAGCACTTGCCCGGATGCGCCCGGACTTGGTGGTCAGCATCAATGCCAGCCCGTCCAATATCGGCAAACGCGCGCAACGCCAACAAGTGATTTGCGGCGCCGCCCGCCGGCATGGCTTGCCGATACTGTATGTCAATCAAGTCGGCGGACAAGACAGCATTGTGTTTGACGGGGCTTCCTTTGCCGTGAATGCCGATGGTGAGATTGCGCGCGAATGGCCGGCTTTCCAAACGGTGATAGATACGCTGCGTTTTACAGAAGGCGGATTTCAAACCATTGCGCAATCGGCCCAGCCCCAAATTGATAATGATCAGGAATTCATTCTTCAACATATCCTGCTGGGCTTACGCGATTATGTGCGGCGCTGCGGCTTTAAGCGAGTCGTGGTGGGTTCGTCGGGCGGTATTGATTCGGCGTTGACGATTGCGATTGCCGCCGAGGCCTTGGGACCGGAAAATGTCATCGCCATCACGATGCCGTCGGCATTTTCCAGTAGCGGGTCGGTAAGCGACTCGCAGTTACTGTGCGAGGCTTTGGGGGTAACGCTTTACAGCTATCCGATCAAGGCGCTGGTCAATGATTTTGGGGGGCAATTTCAAAGCAGCTTTAACGATGAATTGCGCGGCTTGAGCCTGGAAAATCTGCAAGCCCGCCTACGCGGTACCATCCTGATGGCGTACTCCAACCACTCCGGCGCGATGGTCCTCACTACCGGTAACAAAAGCGAAATATCGGTGGGTTATTGCACCTTGTACGGCGACACCAACGGCGGCTTGGGCCTGATTGGTGACTTGTACAAAACTGAGGTGTACCGGCTATCCGCTTACATTAACCAACGCGCCAATCGCGAGATTATTCCCGCGGCGATTTTAACCAAACCGCCTTCCGCCGAATTGGCGCCCGATCAAAAAGACACCGATAGCTTGCCGCCTTACGAGGTGTTGGATGAAATCTTGAAACTGCTGATCGAAGGCAAGCAGTTGGCTGAGCGGGAATATCAACAAGCCCAGGAGTTTGTGACTGGCTATCGAGCCAGCGCCGCCGGCGAAGCGGTGTACCAACGCATCGTCGGCATGATAGCCCGCAACGAATACAAACGCCGACAAGCACCGCCCATCATTCGGGTGCGACCCAAAGCGTTCGGCGCCGGCCGGCAAATGCCGATAGCGGCCAAGCATTAAGGCTAGAGCGATGACTAAATACCAAAAAGCCATTGTGATTGGCCGTTACCAAATTTATCACAAGGGGCACGAGCAACTAACCCGCCGGGCCTTGGAGATTGCTGACGAGGTGCTGGTGATTGTCGGTTCGTCCTTTCAGTCCAGAAATATCCGCAATCCGTTTAAATGGACCGAGCGGGCGGCCATGATCACCGCCACGCTGCAGGAGAGCGAGCAAACCCGCCTGACATTTTTACCGGTGCGGGATTATTACGACGATACGCTGTGGAATGCCGATGTCAGGCGGCAAGTTGGAGCATGTGTGGCGGACGGCGAACGGGTTGCGTTGGTCGGCTTTAACAAGGACGAGTCCACGTACTACCTGGATAATTTTCCGGATTGGGCGATGGAAGCGATAGAGTCCGAGCTGGATATTGATGCTACGGCGCTGCGCCACCAGCTGTTTGCGGCGGAAAGCGCGGAGACCGCGTTGACAAACATCGCCAGGCGGATTTCTGTGCCGGTGCGGGATTTTTTAAATGATTGGGCAAAGAATCCCGAGTACGCGGTATTAAAAGCGGAATACGCCAAAATCGATGCAGAGAATCAAGTCTATGCTGGTATTCCTTGGGATATTATTGCCACCACCGTCGATGCGGTAGTCACTGTCAACGATCATGTATTGCTGGGTAAGCGCAAACATTATCCCGGCAAAGGCTTGTGGGCTATCCCCGGCGGCTTTCTGGAGAAACGCGAATCCTTGCTGCAAGGCGCGATCCGCGAATTGAAGGAAGAAACCAGCCTGAACCTGCCGGATGCCGCTTTGCGAGACTGCCTGCAACAGGTTAAAGTGTTTTCCCACCCCAGAAGATCGTGCCGTGGCCGCGTCATCACGCATGCGCATCACTTTGCTTTGGCAACTCCTTGGCTTGATGGGTCTCGGCCGGAGATAAAAGCAGCGGACGATCTTGAAAGCGTGGCCTGGATACCGATCACGCAGCTGCCGGCACTGGAAGAAGCGCTGTTTGAAGACCATTTCGCTATCTTGTGCAACTTCCTGTCATTTCAAACTAAGTAGGACGATGCACGTTATTTAAGCTTAACAGGGCAGAGGGAATAGCCAGGGAAACTTATCCATGAAACCCGAAGATTTACCAAAACTGGTCAGCGTTACTATGCCTTACGGCAAATACAAGGGCCGCGTTATCGCCGATTTGCCCGGCCACTACCTCAATTGGTTCGCGCGCGAAGGGTTTCCTGCCGGTGAATTAGGCAGACTATTGGCATTGATGCAGGAAATGGATCACAACGGCCTAAAACCTTTGCTCGAGCCGCTCAGACAAATAAAGTCCTGACTATTAAGCTGGTCCTTAATATGACTGGTCTTTATTTGCCCAGTATCGGACGGCTGTTTTTTAGGCAAAAAAATTCCGACACGAGGCCGGATTAAGGGAGGAAGTTATTGCGCTGAACATCTCTGCAATGGTGAGCATAGTATCAGTGTTTCCTAATGCCTGGAATGCGACATAATGTCACGCGCCACCTGGCTGAAACGCAGTTTAATGATGCCCGTGGTGACCAAAATGTCCGTGACCGTGATGCCCGCCATAGCCCCTATGGCCTCCGTATCCCCACCCGCCGCGAAACATTGGCACAGGGACCGGCACAACAGGCGCCGAATAGCCGTAACTATAGCTACCGTAACCATACGGCGTATACGTCGCGGGATAAGACTCGGCATAGGGTGCGTAAGCCACACAACCGCTCAACATAGTCAGACTCAAAAACATCAGGGCGAGGCGTATTCGCGTGTTCACGACTACCAACCTTGCCGTATATTCCGATCACACCGCGGTGCGGGGATGGGTTGTTGATAGACAAACCCTCTCACTGGCGGCAACCCGTAATAATCTGCCGGCGCCTGGTAATAGCCGACTGCGGGCGGCGGCACGTATGCGCGGTAATACGGATTGTTATAGTGATACCCGTAGTGCTCGCGTTGGTAACTATGATGATGTCTACCGCCCCAGTTGCCGTCATGCGCAAATGTTGCGCTCGAAAATAGCAAGATGGTTGCCAATGGTGTGGTAAGCCTGAACATAAATCCTCCTTATCCGGGATCTTCAGTTGCGGCTCATTGTTCACCCGCAGGCTTAAACATCTCTTAACTGACGATAATTCTTAATAAGACTTTTCCGCGCACGGCATGAACGGTGCCGCCTGATTGCATATTTCCATAAAATACCTGGCTGGATGGTATGGTGTCAGGTAAAACAGCTAACAATTGCATTTAACATGGAGACGATATGAGCAACCTGTTTGAGCCGATCAAAGTGGGGGACATCAATTTACCTAACCGCATCGTGCTGGCACCTTTGACACGCTGCCGAGCCAGCGCCGGCCGGGTGCCTAACGAATTGATGGCCGAATACTACGCACAGCGAGCGGATGCCGGGCTGATTTTAAGCGAAGCCACCAGCGTGTCCGCGCAAGGTGTGGGCTATCCGGACACGCCCGGCATTTGGTCGGATGAGCAAGTGGCGGGCTGGACCAAGGTAACCCAAGCAGTACATGCAGCGGGCGGACGAATTTTCCTGCAACTCTGGCACGTCGGCCGGGTGTCGCATCCGGACTACCTAAACGGCGAGTTGCCCGTCGCGCCCAGTGCGATTGCGCCCTTGGGGCATGTCAGCTTGCTGCGGCCGATGCGGGATTACGTGACGCCCAGAGCCTTGGACATCAGCGAAATCCCCGGCATTGTCGAGACTTACCGCAAAGGCGCGGAAAACGCCAAACTTGCCGGTTTTGACGGCGTGGAGATTCACGGCGCCAATGGTTATCTGTTAGACCAATTTTTGCAGGACAGCACCAATAAAAGGACCGATGCCTACGGCGGCTCGATTGAAAACCGCGCCCGCTTAATGTTGGAAGTGACCGATGCCGCTATTTCGGTATGGGGACCGGGTCGCGTGGGTGTGCATCTTGCGCCCAGAGGCGACTCGCATACGATGGGTGATTCCGATCCCTTAAATACCTTTGGCTATCTGGCCGAGCAATTGGGCAAACGCGGCATTGCTTTCATTTTTACCCGAGAATCGCTCGGAGAAAACCGCATCAGCCCGGCGTTGAAAAAGCGTTTCGGCGGCGTGTTGATTGCCAACGAAGGCTTTAATAGAGAAACCGCGCAGCAAGTCATTGCAGCCGGCGAAGCGGATGCCGTTTCGTTTGGCAAGGACTATATTGCCAATCCCGATTTAGTCCGGCGTCTGCAACTAAATGTGGCCCTTAACCCCTATCATGCTGAAACCTTTTATGTGGCCGCGGGGCAGGATCCGAGAGTTGGCTATACCGATTACCCGAGTTTGGTAGCGGAAGTGGGCTAAAAATCTTGTGGTTCCCGCGCAAGCGGGAACCACACATGCTACACGCCAGAGTTTTGCGAGGCCCACAGAGAAAGCTTAATCGCCACGCGGAACTTCAGACAACGCCATATCCTGCAATAATTCCAGCCAAATCTGGCGATATTTTGGACATCCGGCTTGGTAAAAACAGTTGGTCAAGACGCGCCAACCAGCCATGCTGGATTTCTTCAGAGGGTGTCCTGAATTTTGTGTAAACGGGGTTTCAGTTATAGGCTTGGCATTCGGTCGTCGAATTGAATGCTAAACCGATTTAAAGCGGCTTTCCAGTCATGCAAGGGCATGGTCCATTTTTTACTAATATTAATCAGTGCCAGATAAAACAGTTTCGATAGTGCCTCGTCATTGGGGAAAGAGCCGCGATTCTTGGTGATTTTCCTCAGGCTCATATTGACCGACTCGATGGCGTTGGTGGTGTAGATGATACGGCGTATTTCGGGCGGATAGTCGAAAAATGGGATGATGCGGCTCCAATTACGCCGCCATATTTGGGCAATCGAGGGATAATCGCCGCTCCATTGTGCCTCGAACTCAACCAGTTGCTGCTCGGCCTCTGTTACGGTAGCCGATTGATAAATCCGCTTGAGGTCATCAGCAATCCGTTTGCGCATTTTCCAACCGACATAGTTCAGACTGTTACGCACCAGGTGGACGATGCATAACTGAACGGCGGCTTGCGGATAAACGGCTTCGATGGCTTCGGGAAAGCCTTTCAAACCATCGACACAGGCGATGAAAATGTCCTGTAAGCCGCGATTTTTCAGTTCCGTGACCACCTGTAACCAGAACTTGGCACCTTCGGTTTGTGCGATCCACAGCCCTAGGACTTCCTTCTCGCCGTTCAGATTAATACCAATCGCCAGATAGACGGCTTTGACCCGCACGGCGCCGGTGTCGCGGACTTTGACATGGATACAGTCGAGATAGACAATCGGATAAATCGGTTCCAGCGGACGTGATTGCCAGGCTTTGACTTCATCGGCTACCGCATCGGTGACCGAGGAAATCAACGAAGGCGACACGTCGGCGCCATACAACTCTTCCAGATGACTCTGGATTTCCCGCACCGTCATACCTCGGGCATACAGTGAAATGATCTTGTCGTCGAAACCTGTCCAGCGCGTCTGATGTTTAGCGACGATTTGCGGCTCGAAACTGCCGTGCCGGTCTCGCGGAATCTCAATCGGCAATTCGCCGAAGTCACCTTTGAGATTTTTTCGGCTCTTGCCATTACGTGCATTGCCGCTGGGATTAGTGACGGCTTCATGCTTGGCGTGGCCCAGATGTTCAGTCATTTCTGCCTCTAAAGCACGCTCAACCAAAGCCTTGGTCAATTGCTTCAGCAGGCCATTTTCGCCAATCAGGTCTTCGGGTTTCTGATAACCCGACAACAAGGAATCGAGCAACTCGGTAGGGATGGATTTTGATACGGTCATTTTTTCTCCTCTAGGGAACGGCAGTTTCCTGCCTAATGGCCGTTTACACAAAAATTCTTACACCCTCCCTTGTGGCTTTGCCCTTAAGCATGTGGAGGTGGCCCGTCAAGTGTTTGTTTCGTCAGGCGGATTGTGGCTGGTCTAACGGGTTCAAAATCCGCCTGACTTTGTATCGGCAGCTTGCTGGGGGTGATCAGAACAGGCTTAGGCCGCGGGTTCTAGGCGCTCCAGTAGCTGCACTATTTGCAGATTGGCCTCGCGTAGTTGGCTAAAATCTGCGCTGTCGCCGCTTCTGCCGTCCAGCCGATGACGTTGGAGTTGTTCCGCCAGGATTTGTTGACGGGCTTGCGCCCGCTCCAGTTGTTCCAGTAAACGCGCATCAATGCCGCGTTCGTGTTTGAGCCGTTCCAGCCATCTACCCAGATGCGATTTTTTCGAGTTCAGGATAGGCCAGCGCGGACTGCTGCCGGTTGGGGGATGCAGACATTGCTCCAGACGGCGCAACCAATACTGCTGCTGAAGTTTCAGTAATTCCAATTGGTTTTGCCAATTCGTCAGCGAAAGTCTGGCGCAATCGGTCCAGGCCTGAGGGTTGCGATAGCTGTTGACCCAAGCCAACACCGCGTCAGCCGGCATGGCTTCGGCGATGGCGCTGCCTTGGGCGATGCTGCATCCCAAATCGATCAGAAAAATCCCGTGTTCTATATCTTCCACGCCTTCGGCAACTGCTTCGCGTTTGAAGGCTTTGGCCAGCGCAATCACACTTTCGACGATGGCCATGTCATCCGGGTCGTCTATCATATTGCGGACAAAACTCTGATCGATCTTTACCGTGTTGATGGTCAAATGCCGCAAATGCGCCAGCGACGAATAACCGGTGCCGAAATCGTCGAGCGCACAGGGTACGCCCAGGTCGTGAAAGCATTGTTTCAGCGTCTCCCCCACCGAGATCAAATCCTCCAGTACGCTACTCTCCAGCACTTCCAATTCCAATTGCCAGGAAGGAATTTGCGGGTATTCCGTTAGTAAGGTTTCCAGGGTTTTGATGAAATCCGGCCATTGCAGATGGCGCGGCGATATATTCACGCTCACTTGCAGATTCAGGCCGAGATCGTGCCAGACCTGCAATTGTTTGAAGGCTTGCCGTAGCACCCAGTTGCTCAGGTCAATTTCCAAGGTAGTGTTTTCCACTATGGGCAGAAATTCGGCCGGCGGCAACACGCCGCGTTGCGGATGATGCCAACGGATCAGCGCTTCCGCGCCGACCACTTCGCCGGTTTTGATATTGACTCTGGGCTGGTAATACATGCAAAACTGGTTATCCATCAGCGCCTGGCCGACTTCGGCCAAGGCTTGCTCCAAGCGGCTGGGACGATGATTGATGCTGCTCGATTGTCCGGGCAAATGATCGTAAATCCGATAGCGGTTGCGGCCATCCAGTTTGGCCTGATACATGGCTTGGTCGGCGTGGCGCAACAGAATATCCGGATCTTCCAAATCCAGCGGATAGATGGTCACGCCGCTACTGGCGGCAATCCGCACATGGCGGTTTTCCAACTCGAACGGTTCGGCCATGGCCTGATGAATGCGGGTCAAGGCATCCTCGCATTGCTGCACCGATTGCAAGTTTTCAAATAACAACGCAAATTCGTCGCCGCCCAGCCGGCAAACCGTATCGCCTTCGCGCAGCTTTAACTTGATGCGTTTGGCCACTTCCACCAACAACTGGTCGCCGGTTTCGTGGCCGAAGTTATCGTTAACCTGCTTGAATCCGTCCAAATCCAGATAACACACCGCCAACAGCGATTCGGCGCGTTTGCTGTGGGCGATAGCCTGGGCAAAGCGGTCGGCAAACAAGGCGCGATTGGGCAATTGGGTAAGCGGATCGAAATGCGCCAGCACTTCCAGGGCTTGCTGTTGTTGCTTACTCTCGGTGATGTCCGAGAACAAGCCCAGATAATTGATGATATTGCCGGCGTCATCGCGCAAAGCCGAAATCGTTAACAGTTCGGCATACAAATCCCCATTTTTCCGGCGATTCCAGACTTCGCCTTGCCAATGCCCGGTCTGGTTTATGATGGCCCACATGGCTTCGTAAAACTCCGGCGCTTGCCGGCCGGATTTCAGAAAGCTGGGATTTTGTCCCAATGCTTCCTCGCGGCTGTAGCCGGTGATGTCCGTGAAGGCGGCGTTGACATCGATGATACAGGCGTTGAGGTCGGTAATGATGATGCCTTCGTGGGCGTCCGAAAAAACCCGCGCCGACAGCCGCAGTTTTTCCTCGGCCGCTTTGCGTTTACTAACATCATGGACAATCCCGCGCATCCGCACCGGTTTGCCGTTACCGTCGCGCTCGACCTGGCCCACCGAGCGCATCCAGCGCTTTTCGCCGTTAGGGGTTTGGATACGGTATTCCACATCGTAATTGGCGCCGCGTTCAAGGTGCTCGCGGGTCGCTTCCAAAATTAAAGGCCTATCCTCCGGACAAACCACTTCCAGGAAATCATTCCAGGTATTGAGTGGCTTATGCGGAAAACCCAATTCAGTTGTGACGATTTCCGACCAGAACTGGCGGTTTTTCAACAAATCTGCTTCCCAAATACCGACGCCGCCATAGATTTGGCTGATCCGAAAGCGTTCTTCGCTCTCTTTTAGTGCCAGTTCGGTCTGTTTGCGCTCGGTAATGTCCTGGACTAACACGACGAAACGGTCGGGGCCGGCTTTATAGCTATCGATGGCATACCAGCGGCCCAGATCGGTCACACAGTTTTCAAAATGTTGCGGCTCGCCACTGGTATCAAGCCCGTCAAAACTGGCGATCCAGGCTCCCTCGGTATTCGGCAAAACCTGCTTCACGGTTTTGCCTATCCAGTTTTCGCGGGCAATGCCGGTCATTTTTTCAAAGGCCGGGTTGATATCCAGATAGCGATAATCGACGATTTTGCCGCTGTCGTCGCGTATTACCTGATGTAGCGCAAAGCCCAGCGACATATTGGTGTAAAGCCGCGCCAGGTCGGCCTCGCTACGTTTGCGAGCCTTGATTTCCTTACGCAGCCTGAACACCCAATAGACGAAAAACAACAGGGCCAGCAGCGCAACGGCGGCGGATCTCAATAGCGCGTCCAGTTGAATGCCTTGCTCGACCTTCAAAGCCATCCAGCGGTTAATAATGGCGTCATGTTCGGCTTGGCTGATACTGGACAGAGCTTTCTCCAGTAGCGACCGCAAGTGCGGCTGAGATGTGAGTGCGGCCATCCGGGTTTCGTTGACGTAGCCAGGTTGGCCGGCAATATGCAGATTCAATAAGCCTTGTTGTTTGATCACATAACTAGCCGAAGCCGCATCGCCGATATAAGCATCCACCTTGCCTTCGGCCAGCAGATTCAGCGCTTCTTGCACCGAGGGGGCTGTCAGCAACTGTATTCCTGGGTAGTCTCTGCTCAGCAATTCCTGCACAAAATACCCTTGTTCGATAGCGACCCGTCTCCCCGTCAGTAGTGGCAGGGAATCGATATAAGCACTGCTTTTGTCGCCGATGATCACCGTCGGCGTGCTGATATAAGGCTGGGTAAAGCTTAAATATTGCTTGCGATCCGGGGTTTTGGTCACCCCGGCGAGCATGTCCAGTTCGCCGCGTTTGGCCATGTCCAGCACTTCCTGCCAGGATTTGTCCATGATCAGGACGAACTTCACGCCCAATCTCTGCTCGATTAGCTTGAGGTGTTCTGCAACCATGCCTTGATGCTCGCCAGCCGCATTCAGCCATTCGTACGGCGGAAAATTCCTGTCTATGCCCACCCGAATTTCTGGATGCTCGGCCAGCCACTGCCGTTCCGCGTCGTTCAATGGCAAATCGGCGGATTGTCTGTTGCCATAGACAAACTCATTGAGTTGGCCGTCGCTTAAAGGACGCGCTAATTTCAGGTTGGCATAAATGTCGGCTACCCGGCGTAAGCGGGCAGCTTCTATCTGGCCCAGCGGGATGTAGTCCGGCATGATCAGCTTACGGGTTTCCTCGGCTTCGTAGCGCAGTTGCTCCGGACTGAGTTTGCTTGGGTATTTGTGCTGGATCAGCTCGATCAGCCAATCGGGGTGAGACAGCGCATATTCCCAGCCTTTCAGGCTGGCCCGGAGGAAGCGCTCGGCGCGGCCGGGATGTTGCTGTAGCTCTTTGCGGCTGGTGAAAAGCAAGTCGCCGTAAAAGTCGATACCGTAATTTTGCGGATTGATAATATTGAATTTGATGCCGGCGGCGCGAAAGCTGAATGGCTGGTCGGTGATATAGCCGGACATCACATCGACTTTATCCGCAATAAAGTCGGCGTTGTTAAAGGTCTCGGCAACTTTTTGATAGCGGCTTTCGTTTAGATCGGCCTCGGCGAGTAAGGCGCGAATCTGCGCATTATTCTCGCCCACCACATCGTACATGATGCGCTTGCCGGCCATTTCGTAGGGGCTGACGATGCCGGAAGCTTGTTTGCTGAACAGCACCAGCGCATCGTGCTGAAATAGGGCGGCTAGAGCCGCTATGGGCTTGCCGTTGGCATACTGGGCAATGATGCCGGAATCGCCGATGCCGTATTCGGCTTCCCCGGATGCGACCTGTTCTACGTAGTCCTGGTCAGGATTGCGCTCACGTATCTCTACCTGCAAGCCTTCCTCGGCATAATAGCCTTGCTCGATAGCCGCGTAATAACCGGCAAATTGGAATTGGTGAAACCATTTCAATTGTAGCGCTACTGGTTCCAGCGGCTGATTTGCTGCGGGTGTGCCAGCGGTGCTGGACGTACAAAACAGTAAAAAAAATACCGAGGACAGTCCGAAAATGGTTTTTTTCATAAATGCCAGTCGTGGCCTGTTTTGAAAGTAGGGTTATTCTACAGCCAAAGGCAAACGGGCCAGGCGGATTTAGTCGGCTGTCGCGGAAGTGAACAACGATTGAAATTTATTTTTGCCGGCGTTGGATTTACGTTGCTGGGTGTGTGCCAGCGCCATTTTGGCTTCGTTTTGCAACTGGCTATCGGCAAATACTTGCTGTTTGCGCAGCGGGGCCTGGACGGCCTTGTGCAAATATTCCTCAGCTTCCGCGCTGCGATCCTGTTGCAGCAAATAATCGGCGTAGAAGTAATTGGCGTCGATACCGTTGGGGTTGATTTTCAAGCTGGCTTTCAACATTTGCTCCGCAAGCTGATTATCCCCAAAAGATACCGGCCAGCCAGGCACCATGTAATACAGCGTGCCCAGCGTGACATAGGCCGCGCCATCCAGCGCATTGGGATTTTGGGCGATGGCTTCTTCCAACAGTGTCTTGGCGGTTTGCAGGCTGGACAAGGCGCTCAACGAAGATTGAAACGCCGCATTGGTGGCGATAATCGTCGCTTGCCAGATTTTCGGCTCGGCGGCGTTTGGGTAGCGTTTGGTTAATTCGGCGGCAGTTTCCAGCAATTGCGGATAAGTTTGTCTTTGCCGGGTTTCGTCGCTTTGATAATAAACGCTGGCCCACTCGCTTTCCAAGCGGGCAATAGCGGTCGCCAGCTCCGATGCATGCAGCGGACCGGCAAAAAGTATCAATAAAACAACAATAGTAGCTTTGCTCATACATTTAATATAGAGCATTGCATTTTGGATTTCAATACGTCCTTTAAATTATTGTTTTAACAAAGTATTGCCTGTAGCAAAAATTCGCTAACCACCAGGCTTTCGCCAAGCAGGTTAGGTCTAGGTTTGTAGCGTTGTAGCGACTCTGCGAATATCTTGTCCCAGTTTTGCAACAAGCGCCGCAAACCTCTGAAAACGGCAACTTTTATCGCCTGTCTGGATTGTTGCCGGTTATTTGCCCCAATCCTTGAACGGATGCTTGCAGAGATTATTGTTGTAGTAACGTATATCGTCGGTAACTTCCATGCCGACCCAATCTGGTTTAACAAAGGCCTCGCCTACTGCCGACAATTCGATTTCGGCGACAATCAAACCTTGGTTATCGCCCATGAACTCGTCAATTTCCCAAACATGCCGGTCGCGATAGACAAAATGACGGATTTTTTCCACTAACGGCTTATGGCATAGCTCGTCGAGAATACTGTTGGCGTCATTCAACGGGATTTCATACTCAAACTCCTGACGATGGCTGCCGATAGTGGCGCTCTTGATATTCAGCCAAGCCTGCTTGTCGGAAATTCGGACGCGCACCGAACTGAGCGGGCTGCTGCTTAAATAGCCCTGTTTGTAGTGTACGGAATGATCGATTTCGCCGCGCCAGTCGTCGTTCGCCAGCAAAAACTTATGTTCAACCTCAAGTGCCATCGTTGTTTTCCTTAGATTAGGTAGTGTTAAGCAATAATTCTTTATTATAATGCTGGGTAATTAGGTTTGGGCGGTAAGCCCGCGCCTAATCACTGCTGCTGTTCAATCAATCTGGAGAATAAAGATGGCTTTTGAATTACCTGCATTACCGTACGCAAAAGACGCATTGGCGCCGCACATTTCCGCAGAAACGATCGAATTTCACTACGGCAAACATCACCAAACTTATGTCACCAACCTGAATAATCTGGTTCCCGGCACTGAGTTTGAAGGCTTGTCCCTGGAAGAGATCGTGAAAAAATCCTCTGGCGGCGTATTCAACAACGCAGCGCAAATCTGGAACCACACCTTTTATTGGAACAGCCTGTCTCCCAACGGCGGCGGCGAACCTACCGGTGGTTTGGCAAATGCCATTGACAGAACTTTCGGTTCTTTCGAGAAATTCAAAGAAGAATTCACCAAATGCGCAGTCACCACTTTCGGCTCAGGCTGGGCGTGGTTGGTGAAAAACGATAAAGGCGGTCTGGAACTGGTTAGCACCAGCAACGCCGGTTGCCCGTTGACCGCCGGCCAAACGCCGTTGTTAACTTGCGATGTTTGGGAACACGCTTATTACATCGATTTCCGCAATCTGCGTCCTAAATATCTGGAAGCGTTCTGGGCCTTGGTTAACTGGGAATTCGCCAGCGCCAACTACGAAGCTTAAGCTTTAGAAGGCGCGGGCCGGCGTCCTCACAGGCCCGTCCGCGCCGCTTTTGCCAGACTTATTTCTCGCGCTTTTCAATACAAGACTGGCGCTAGCCGAGCTTAAAAAGCCGCAAGCCTCTACCTCGTCCTCTCCAATTCAACCTATCGTTTCAACAACCAAGCTATCGCTATTATCGGCAAGGCAATCCCTTAAGCAGTATTAGCCTATGCCGAATAGCTGCGAAGTACTGTCACGGCTGTCTGGATTTTCCCGGTACGCCGAACAACAATATCAGCCAGAATATCATGCCGCTGCAGCAGCCGATTACCGCTCTTTGCGGCAAATTGAAGGCTTGATCGGGAGAGACAAAGCCTTCGATCAACCCGGCGAAAATCAGAAATGGGGTTACCGCAAGCAGTACTTTGCCGGCACTGATGCTGGTTTCCTGAAACGCTTGCAGTCGATTGCGGGCGCCGGGCCGTATTAGGGCTTCGCCGAGTTGCAAGCCCATCGCGCCGGCGATGATGATGACGCTCAATTCGACTACACCATGGCCAATGATGAAGGCAAACAACCGCCCGTCCAGCTGGTAAGCGGCGGTAAAGGCAAAGATTCCGCCCAGCATGAAACCGTTGAAGCCGATGATGTAGAGGGTGCCGACGCCGTAGAATGCCCCCAAGCCAAAAGCGAAGAGTGTCACCGTGATGTTGTTGGCGGCAATGCTAAGGGACAATACCGAGGACGGCGCGACGTTGAGCAGGCCGTCGGTCCATAATTCGCCTTTCTGAACGTGGTCTATCATCTTCGGCGAGGCCAGCAGACCGATCAAATCGGGATAGCTGCCAATCAGCCACCAGCCGCCGGCAATACCCAGCGCGAACAGCGCAAAGGCGCTGAAGATTGCGGTTTTCAATTCCCGCACCAGCCGCGGTATTTCCCAATGATATAAATCGATCAGCCGCGCCAAAGGATGATTGGCGGGACGGTAGATTTCTTCGTGGGCTTTTAAGAACAGGTTTTCCAGGTAACGGGTAATCATGGCTTTGCCGTTTACCCGGCGCGACAAGGACAAATCGCTCAACAGGGCGCGATAGCCTGACAACAGCTGGCGGGCATCACTGATTTCCTGGTCGCGGCGGCTAGCCGTCAGTTTAAGAGTGTTTTCCAGGCTTTCCCATTGGCTTTTCCGGGCATTTAACCAATGGGACAGCGCTTGAGATGGGTTGTTTAACTGCTGCATCGCCGACTCAGGAGTTGCTTAACAAGCTTTTCAGAGCCCGTTTTAAGGCCTGTTCTTGCGTCTGTTTGCCACTTGCTTCAGGAATGTCGCGGCCGATTCGGCTTAAAAATTGTGTGGCGAACAAGATCCGGCGTTCGGAGGCCAGTTCGTCCCAGCGTTTCAACAGATCCAGCAGCAGGGTCTGATCGTCGCCGCTTAAACGGGAATGCAGGGTTAACGTGGAAATTTGCTGCAAGGAATGGGTCTTGTCGACGTTGTCATACACCAATACCAAGCCCGCCGCCAAATCGCCGATCCGCTGGTGTTTGCCGGTGAAGGCGACAACCACCAGGCCAAGAAAATAAAAGCCGGGTAGCGAGTCGATCAGGCGAAACACATTGCGCAACAACAGCGCGCCGATGCCGGGGGTATGCCCTTGTAAATCCACCAGGCGAACCCCGGTCATGCGCTTGCCCGGCGTTCGTCCGGCCATCAGGATTTCCAGCACCGGGTGATACAAAAAATATATCAGCAGGGTCGGCAAGATTAAAATCAGGCCGGTATAGCCGGGATGTCCCGGTTTAAACACGTTGCGCAGTTCTTCCCAGTTAAAAAACGCCACGCCGCAGATCGCAACCCAACTGATCGCCAACAACAGCCGTATATGCCAATCGATGACGAAGGCATAGGTACGTGCGCCCATTCCGGCAATTTCCAACTGGTAATCCATACCGTCTGCCGATTGTATGTGCAGATAATCCTGGAACGAACCGGGTTTATTCAGGGTGTTATTCATCATCTTATTAAAAACAGGTCAGTTGTTTACACAGGTTGGTACCGGGTATTTAGCATCAGGCTGCCGCGATGGTGTCGCGCTTGTTCCGGTAATAAGCCAGTATCTGCCGGTCCAGATTCTGTGCGGTGGCGCTGGTTACCGCTACGCCGCTGCCCTGTAAACGCTTGCGGGTCAACTCGCGGCCGCGCAGGTATTCGAGAATGGCGAATTTCCGATAAGGGTCCTGCCAATAGCGCCCGCTTTGTTTCAGATCATCGCCAATCGCCGGTTCATCCAGTGTGGCGACCAGGACTTGATGTTTGGCGGAAAGTAATTTCCCGGCTTGAACCAACTGCAAAGCGGCTTCCGGCTGTTCCAGTTCGGTCAGAAAAATTACCAGACCGCGCCGTTTCAGCAGTTGCTTGACCTCCAGTGCGGCATTCAGGGCATTGGCGTTCTCGTTAAAGACTGTGAGCCGGCTCAATAGCTGACGTATGGCCCGGACCGAGTTCATGCCGCCGGCCATCGGCGTTTTATCGACGGTTTGTTGGGCGTAGGCCAGACAGGCGATCCGGTCGCCTTGGTAGCTGGCAAATTCCGTCAATTTGGCGGCGACGTTGATGTAATGATGCAAGCGGTCCATCTGTTCGCTTTGCAGGCGGCTGCTCAAGCCGCAATCGATCAGCACCGCAATTTCCAGCAAATGTTCGCGCTCGAAATGCCGCACCATGGGCTTGCCGCGCCGGGCCGTGGCCTTCCAGTCTATGCTGCGCAAGGAATCGCCGCGCCGATACTCGCTTAAATCCAAAAACTCGACGCCGCTACTGCGAGCCTGGGCACTGCCGCGGCTACCAAGCTGCTGCATGCCGGACAGGTCTACAAAGTTGTTCAGCCGGGCGGGTTCTATCCGCATGGCGATGTCGTCGTCTATCCGCCGCGTCCACCAGCACAAGCCGAACGCGCCCAGCTGTTTTACATACAAACTGCCCAAGGAGGTGCCGCCCAAGCGGGTGGGCGTAATCGAAAACTGCCGGCTTTGGGTTTCATGCGCGCCCAGTAGCCAACGCTGCAGCGAGTTGTCGCCGACAATGGCGGCAGGGTAGTCGCTTTGGGTTTCGAAGCGGACCTTGGAACCGGCCCGGTTGCAGACTTGAATGCTGTAGTCGACTGACTCGCCCAGTGCCAAAGTGGGCGGAACTTGCCTGTGCAACTCGATATTGTCCGTCAACCTGAAGCGTTCCCAAGCCATCAGCGTTATCAGCAAGGCCGCCGGCCATCGCCAGAAACCTTGCAGCGGCTCGCCACTCCAGATTCCGATGATGGCTAGCAGAATAATCAAGCCGGCCAGCAGCAGTGTCAAACGCGATATTGACATTATTTCGCTTCCGCACTGCGGGGAACGGCGACCTGATTTTCGATTTCCCGGTAGATTTGGATGGCGGAGTAACCTTCCAGCATGGCTTCGGAACTGAGCAGTAAACGATGCCCGACTACCAGCGGCGCGACCGCTTTGATGTCATCGGGGATCAGGAAATCGCGGCCGTCCAGCACCGCTTCCACCCGTGCGCAGCGCATCACGGCAAGTGCGCCGCGGGTCGACAGGCCCAGGCTTAAACGCGGATGGTTACGGCTGGCTTCCGCCAGCATGATGGCATAATGGTACAAACAGTCTTCAACGTGAACAGCGGCGGCCTCTTGGCGCGCTTGCCGCAGCAGCGTTTCCGGCAGGGCTTGGATTTGTTGCAACGCCGTGCTGTGCCCGCCGCCCGGTTTATCGTAGTGCCTGAGCACCGCCACCTCCGCCGGCAGTTGCGGATAGTTAATGTCCAGACGCACCAAAAAGCGATCCAGTTGCGATTCCAGCAAGGGATAAACGCCCTCGAAATCGAAGGGGTTTTGAGCGGCAATCAGAAAAAAGTTTTCTGCTAGCGGATAGGTTTTTCTATCCAGCGTCACCAGTTTTTCTTCCATTGCTTGCAACAATGCCGATTGGGTCTTGGGGCCGGCGCGGTTGATTTCATCAACCAGCACCACTTCGTTAAACAAGGGGCCGGGGACGAATTCGAAACTGTTAGCCTCGGTGTTGAAGATATGCAGGCCGGTAATATCGGACGGCATCAGATCGGCGGTGCCTTGGATGCGCCCGAAACTGCCGCTCATCAATTGCGCCAGTGATTTGGCCAACAGGGTTTTCCCCAGGCCCGGCGCACCTTCCAGCAGCACATGGCCGTCGGCAATCCAGGCGACGACCAAGCCGTGCAGCACCTCATCCATGCCGAATACCACCTTGCCTATTTGTTGCCGCAGGTGGAGATTCAAATTTTGCGCTGCGTTGTTGCTCATAGCGTGACTGTCCTGATGTAAGTAATAGTGTTGGATAAACGCAGTAATGAAAGACGTTGTTTGGCTAACGCCCGTTTTAGTAGTGTGATCTGATCGTTGCTTACCCGGCTATGCTGTTCCAGCCAAAGCCAGACTTCCGCTTCGCTGCGCATTCCCCGCCGAGCATGAATATCCGCCAGCAGATGCTTGACCAGGGCCTCGGCCAATACAGGCTGGTTCAGGCGGCGCGCGAAAAATTCGGCGTTAACCTTGATGAAGTCCCGGGTGGATAGTTGACTGCCGGCTTGGCGCACCGGCGCCAGGCGGCTGGTGTAGCCGGCCACGTAAAGCAGCCAGAATATGCCAAAGCACCACAAGGTTTGATGTAGCCGTTGGTCTTTAAAAAAGTGCTCGGGATCGTACAGTTCGGACAAGCCGAAATGGTAATCGTCGAACAACAATCGGCCTGCCGGCGCCAGCGATTGCTTGAGCAAATTGCCGATAAACCGGGCGTTGTCTGCTTGCCCCAACCGCTGGTTACTAAACAAATCCGGGGTCAGCAGCAACACGATCCGGCCGGCGCCGGCATTCATCCACCAGGCGGTGGTGAGATGGCTATCGCGCTCGGACAGCAAGCGCAGCGAGAGATTCTCAGGTTCGCTGCCGCTCAGCGTCCATGCGGCTTTTAACAAGTCTGCCGAGGTTTGGGTCTGTAGGCTGGTGACGCCCTGCAGCAGAGGGTGCGAGGATTGAGCAAGCAATTGGCTGTCTTGAGGGAGAGCGCCTTTGAGGCTGTTTTGTAGGGTGTTTAGGGTACTTTGCAGGGTTTTATCCGTCTGTGTTTCCGGGGTGTTTGGCTCGTCTTGTTGATCTGCGGAATCCAGGATCCAGTCGTAGCGTGACAAAAGTTCCTTAACATCGCAAAAGCAATCCTCGGCAGCGGCCCAGCCCGGGTGTTGATACACGGCGCCTAGAACGATCAGCGTGTTGCCTTGCTCCAGCCAGTCCGCCAGCGCCGGCCACTCCGTTTCTCGGATCTCTTTGGAAGCGGGCATGCTGGCAATCAGCACATTGCCGCGCTCCGGAAGGGTTTTGTCCTTATGTAGATCGCTGTAGCGTTTGCGAAAACTGACGACATTCAGTCCTTCGCGTTGTAGCCAGGTAAAAAGCCCTTTCAGACCATCTGCTCCGCGGTCTTCGCTGGTCGGTAGCGATAGCGGCTTCTGCGCATCGGGATGGCGCGGCGACAACAACAAAATCACCAGCGCCAATGCCGCCAGTGCGGTTAGAAGGGTAATCAGGCGTTCTTTCATGAGCGCAAATTGCCCAATAGCGCGTGCACCTCGCGCCGGTAATTGCCGACCAAGTCCGCATCTACAGGGCGATGGCCGTAAAGCAAGGGTTCGGCTTGGCGGACCAAACGGGAAAATGCCGAATCCGGTTGTCGGGCTTGTTGTTGAAAATGACTAACGAGTTGCCGATGGGTCAGGCTGGGGTCGGCCGGAAGCAGTTGGCGCTGGATTAGTGCGTTTATCAGTTGCGTCAGCAATGCGCCGATTTGAGCTTGCGGGGTTACGGTCTTAATCGCCGGATGCGAAGCTACTGACTGCGTTTCAGCGAGCTTATCGGCGGGAGTGACGGGCTGGCGCTTGCCGGAAAATTTGCGAAAAACCCCGGCCTGATACAACTCGCTAATCACCCGCCAGGCCGATAGCGCCAGCAATAAGGCAATCGACACGTAGATGATAATCTCTGCCGCTTGTTGCGATGGCTTCAAGGCCGCGAGCCAGCGCTGCAACTGCTGGTATTGGTCTTCATGGTCCGCCGGCTTGAGGCTATTCAGCCAGTTCAGGACGGCTTGCCACCAATTCGCTTGCGAGTCGTCGGTTGGCGTGATCAAAATTTCAGCTAACAATAGCGTCAGGCCTTCCTGACGGATGGTCCCAGAATCATTCAGGCTGTCGGCTAAAAGCGCCAGTTGCGTGGCACTAACGCCGGCAGTTAATGGTGGATCGAAACTGGTCAACAGGCCCTGGTTTGCCAATTCCTTGAACAGAGCCGGACAGTGTTTTTTTATATCTAGCTGTTGCCCGGATTGTTGCCGGGCAAGGTTCAGGCAGGCTTGTAAGCTGTTGTCTTGCGCCTGGGATGAGCCGGCCAGACACAACAGCAATAAAGCAGCAAACCGCATTATCTGCCTAGGCGAGAGGCAAGGTCGCTGCCCGATTTACGCAACTTCAAGTCGTGAAACTGCACGTAACCCAGCGCGAAAAAATAGGGCATGAAAAACACCGACAATAAATTCATCAAAATCTGCATCAAGACTTGATTGTCTGCCGGCGCCAGAAAGGCCATCAAAAACCCCAGCGCAAACATCACTGCCATCCAGATGATCATCGGTACGGTAAAGATTGTCGCAGTCCGCCACCAATGTCCCCAAACTAAAGAGTGGCTGGCTCTAAGAGCTCTATAGCCGCCAAGGCCGTCGATGACGATGAAATAGAGATAAAACATCAGCGATAAGGTCAAGATCAAGCCCGGTATCAGCAGCAGGATATAGCCCACGATTATCACAACCATGTAAAGGAACGCGGCGAAGAACATCGAGGGAAAGGCTCTGAATCCAGCCGTTATCGCTTCGGAAAAACTGTCTTCCCGTTCATTGGTCAAATTATCCAAGCGGTAAATAAGGGCGGCATAGAGCACGAAAGACACCAAGGAGAAGACAATGACAAACGCTAATATCAGTAACAGGTTTTCAGACAATAATTCCAGCGCCGCAGTCTGTGGTGCGGCCGGATCGGGCTGCAAAGTTGCAGTCAGCAAACCCATGGCGATATACAGCACGGCAAGTATTGAAAGAATGCCCCATAGTCTGCTGAAGCAGGCCGAGTACAGTTTGATACTGGCATCCAAAATTTTCGCAATACTGGCGGGTTCAGTGGCTAATAGTCGCATGAGTAAATTCCTAAATTGAAGGTTGCGGAGCTTGGCTCCCGCTAAATGTTCGAAAACAAATTGTGATAGCCGTTAGGAAGCGAAGTATAGACAATTAATTCTGAATTGGTCTATGCGTAAATGTCCTGAATAGCAGGCGCCGAAGCCCTAGCGCAGCAGGGACTCCACTCGGTCGGTCCGCCTTAACTGATTTGATCGGAATACGCAAATCACTATGGAGTGGCCGCCGGCATCATTACGCCGACGGCTTAATGCCAGAAAGTGATAAGAGGGTCTTGTGCTAAATCACCTGAGGAATAGCAGAGCGGGGACTATTTATTCCGAAAAAAGGCTTCTAACGCCTTTGCCCGGTCGGCACCCACTATTTGCGCGTGCGGCCGGCTTTCGATCAGTTGTATATAAGCTTCAATGCCCGGAATATGCGTATTCACCAAATTCTCCCCGTAGATTTTTTGGGTGGCAAAGCCCACCAATTGCAGATGCGGCCAAGCCACGATGTCTGCCGTACTAAAACGGTCGCCCAGGGCATAGGGCGATAATTTCAGCAGTTTGGCTAAGCCCTTTAATCCGGTATCGAGCTTGGCTCTGACTTCGTCCTTGGTTTCTGCCGATACGGTGTTGCCGAACAGAAACTCCCCATACAGGCGGCGCGCAATCAGTTCGACGTTCAATTCAAGATGTTGGATAAACTCCCGGCATTTGCCGCGCTCGTAAGCATCGGCCGGATACAGCGGATGTTCCGGAAATGCATCTTCCAGATACTCCAGTATCGCTTGCGATTCGGACAGATAACCGTCGCTGGTTTTGATGAACGGGACTTTTCCCAGCGGGGATCGTTGCAACAAATCCTCGCTCTGGCTAGGTGGCGTAAACTCTTCAATGAATGCTATATCCTTTTCCATCAACGCAAATTTGACTTTGTTGTAATAGTTGCTGATTGCCACGCCGTACAAAGTAATCATCGAATAATCTCCAGTAGTTGAATTAAAGACTGCGCTATAACAGACCGGTCAGTCTATTGAAATAATACATACCGGTCTGTATAGTTGCAAGCTGTTTTTTCCAGGTACTTAAATTATGGCCCGTAATCTCCAAGATCACATTTTGCAAACCGCCTCTGCGCTGTTTTACAGCCAAGGCATCAAGGCCACCGGCGTCGATGCAATAGTAAAAGCCGCCGGCACCACCAAAATGAGTCTGTATAAGTACTTTCCGTCAAAAGACGATCTAGTCTTGGCGCATCTAAGCAAAAGCCGGGAGGCCATGCTGAATCGTATCCTTATCGGTATGGAACAGCGCGCCAGCGAACCCAAGCAAAAGTTGCTGGCGGTGTTTGCGGTATTCGATGAATTATCATCCAGCCCGGAGTTTCGTGGCTGCCCGTTTATCAATGCCGCTGCCGAATTTGCCGAGGCCGCCAATCCTGTTCAACGGGCCGCCGCAGAGTTTTCCGACACCTTCCAACAAGTATTGACAGATTTAGCCCGACAAGCCGGCGCGCGGGATCCGGAAGCACTGTCCCAACAATTGGCAATGCTGATTTCCGGGGCCATCGTTAGCGAACAGAGACGCCGAGAATCCGGGGCAATGCGCACCGCCGCCGCCGCGGCGAAAGTCCTGATCGAACAAAGTTTAGCCTGCGCAGAATAAACGTAACCCGGGCAGCTGGCTGTGTCGTCTAGAGCGATAAGCCGGCAACTACCTTACAATATGGCTACCATAGACCTCAACGAGAGGTCTTATCATTCTTTGGATCCAACTGCTTTTGAGCTCACTACGCCAACTCGTCTCCCAAACCGCCATCTACGGTCTCAGCAGCATCGTCGGCCGTTTTTTGAATTATCTGCTGGTGCCGCTGTACACCTACACCTTCAGCGCCGGCGAATACGGCGTGGTCTCCGAGTTTTACGCCTATGCCGGATTTTTTGCGGTGTTGTTGGTGCTAGGTTTGGAGACCGGTTATTTCCGCTTTCGGCAGCGGCCGGAGTTTAGCAGCGACGAGGTTTACCGCGGCGCTTTAAGCTTTTTGCTGATCGCCAATCTCGGTTTCATCGCGGCAATCTACTATTGGCAACAGCCATTGGCCGACTGGCTGCAATATCCGCGACATCCGGAGTATTTGCTGTGGTTCGGTTGGATTCTGGCGCTGGATGCCCTGGCGGCACTGCCGTTTGCCCGATTGCGCGCCGAGAACCGGGCCTGGCGTTTCGCCGGCATCAAAATGACCGAGATATTCATCGCCATCGGCTTGAATCTTTTGTTTTTGCTGGTCTGGCCGAAGCTGAATACTTTATGGCCGGATAGCGAGCTGGCCGCTTATTACGACCCTAAACTGGGCGTGGGTTACATATTTTTAGCTAATCTGGCCGCCAGTGTTTGCAAGCTGCTGCTGTTACTGCCGCAATTTCGCGCGGTGCGCTTCCAGCTCGACCCTCGCGTGCTCGGACCGATGCTGCGTTACTCTCTGCCCATGGTCATCATCGGCTTTGCCGGCATGGTCAACGAGATGCTGGATAGGGCGATTCTGAAGGTCTTGCTGCCTTACGATTTGTCCACCAACCTGAAGATGCTGGGCATCTACGGTGCCTGCTACAAGCTGTCGATTTTGATGAGTTTGTTCGTGCAGGCCTTTCGCTACGCCGGCGAACCGTTTTTCTTTTCCTATGCCGGCCGCGCAGACGCCAAACGCGCTTATGCACTGGTGATGCAGTATTTTGTGATTGCCGGGGTGTTTATCTTTTTAGTGGTGATGCTGTTCATCGATCTGTTCAAGTATTTTATCGGCGAGGAGTATCGAGTCGGCCTGGAGGTGGTGCCGATATTACTGATGGCTAATTTGCTGTTGGGGATCTATGTCAATCTGTCAGTCTGGTACAAACTGAGCGACCGCACCGGACTTGGCGCCTGGGTGTCGCTGGCAGGAGCAGGTCTGACGATTGTTTTGAATATCTGTTGGATACCGGTTTGGGGCTATGTCGGCTCGGCGTGGGCAACGCTGGCTTGTTATTTGTTTATGGTGGTTTTATCTTGGGCTTTGGGCCGGCACTATTATCCGGTGAGCTATCCGCTCTTCAAGATCACCGGTTATTTTGCATTGGGTCTGGCGCTATATTTTGCCAATCGCTACGTGTTGGATAGCTATCAGGTGAATGTCTGGCTGGCAGGTAGCCTGGGCTTGGCTACGTATATAGGCATTGCGGCTTGGCTGGATGTCAGGCCGATATTACAAAGGCGGCGCAGCGCTTAAGCTTTCGGCATCTGTTCGACATAAGCAGACCTCAACCGAGTGGCTTGCAAAATCTTGCTGCGCCGTTCGGCAGCCTGCTGCAAAAACAGTTCGCGAGTCTGCGTGTCCGCGCTAGACCACAGGCGGATTTCATCCAGTGAGCGGTAACAGCCCAAGCAAATATCCTCGTCGTTCAGACAACAGTTACGGACACAAGGCGATGCCGGGAAGTTTGCGGAGTTAATCATTTCATGTCCAATGTTTCACTGAAAAACTGCTGAGCCTGTTCGACATCCCGGCTGATTTGCAGTTTCAATTCGCTCAGCGAGGCAAAACGGATTTCGTCGCGCAGCTTCTTTTTAAAATGCACTTCCACGTAATGCCCATAAATGTCTTGATTGAAGTTGAATAAATGCGTTTCCAAGACCACTTTAGCGCCACCGTCGAAGGTGGGGCGGGTGCCGACATTGGCGACCCCTTGGTACTCGTTGCCATTCAAGCCGGTCATCGTCACCGCAAATACGCCGACGACGGGGGTATTCTTTCTAAACATTCTGACATTGGCCGTAGGAAAGCCCAACTCCCTGCCGCGCTTGTCGCCGTGCGCCACCCGGCCGCAGACCGAATAATCCCGGCCCAGCATCAGCTTGGCCTGCTCCAATTGGCCTTCGCCCAGGGCATCGCGAATCAGCGTGCTGCTGACTCGCAAACCGGCCAGCTCGAAAGAATGGCTATCTTCTACCGCAAAACCATACTCCTCGCCGCGATGCTGCAACAGCGCAAAATTGCCGCGCCGCGCCTTGCCAAAGTGAAAATCGTCCCCAACCACCAAATGCTTGACGCGCAAGCGCTCGACCAAAATGTCGCGAATGAAATGCTCCGCATCGCAATCGGCCAGGCTGCGGTTAAAGGGTAAAACCAGCAATTCATCGACCGGTAATTTAGCAAACTGAATGGTTTTTTCGCGCAACCGGGTCAGTCTGGACGGTGCGTGGTCGCCGAGGAAATACTCCAACGGTTGAGGTTCAAAGACCATTGCCACCGTTGGCAATTGCAAACGCCGGCCGTGCTCCGCCAGCTTTTCGATTACCAGCTGATGTCCAAGATGCAGACCGTCGAAGTTGCCTATGGTCAACACACAGCCGTCGCGTAACGGCTCAAGATGATTTAAACCCCTGATTAGGCGCATGATGGCTGTCTGACTAAAAAGCCTAATTCTATCAGTAACCACCGCTGAGCGACCATGCCAGCTGTTGCCCGAGCATGGGGCGGCAGTAAAATTCGTCTTGCCGCGTCATGGTTTTCCACCGAATATAAGCCACCCTAATTCTCCGGCATACCCGACATGACAACGATAAACAGCATTTGCATCTATTGCGGCTCCAGTCCCGGCCGGCTTGATGCGTATGGCGAGGCCGCGCAGGCGCTGGCCCAAGCCCTGGTCAGCCGCAACATTCGCTTGATTTATGGCGGCGCCGGGATTGGCATCATGGGCACGGTGGCGGATCAGGTGTTAAAGCTCGGCGGTCAGGCTATCGGCGTTATTCCCAAAGCCTTGGCGCACAAGGAGGTCGCCCATCCTAACCTCTCCGAATTACACGTCACCCAATCCATGCACGAGCGAAAAATGCTGATGGCCGAACTGGCGGACGGTTTTATCGCTCTACCCGGCGGTATCGGCACGCTTGAAGAGTTATTCGAGATTTGGACCTGGGCGCAGCTAGGTTTTCACCAAAAGCCCTGCGGCGTGTTAAATGTGGCGGGTTATTACGATGCCTTAATCAGCTTTCTGGATCACGTCACGGCGGAGCAATTCGTCAAACCGCATCACCGCGGCATGTTAATGGTCGAGTCCGACCCAAATTTGTTGCTGGACCGCTATGTCAGTTACCAGGCGCCTGCCGTAAAACAGTGGGTCAGTAAAGACGACACCTGAGCAAACGCGCCAATCTGCGTCCGGGTTATTTTCATGCGGATTGAGAGTTTACGGTCTTGGACTATCATCGACAGTACGTAACAGGCGATTTTTAGGGTTTGATGAATATGGCTAAGGTAAACGGCAAGAAATTGAATCGCAGAGTGGCTTTTCGCATCCATGAGCAAGCCAATCTGTTCTATCGCAAGCTTGATCATGATGGACAAATGCAAGCGCCGGAAAATTTCCATGATTTACTCGGCAACAGCAATCCGCCCGATACCGTCTCGCCTCAAGCGCTACCCGATTCGCAAAGCCAGGAAAACGACACGCTCAACGTCAATATCAGCGCCAGCGGTATCGCCTTTACTGCGCAAGAGCCGCTGCAAGCCGGCGATTATCTAATGCTGCGAATATTGCTGTTATCCAATATGACCGCAATCATGACCTGCTGTAAGGTGGTGTATTGCAAGCCCAGCAACCCTTACGAAAACGACCGTTATCCGTATTTAATCGGCGCCCAATTCGTCAATTTGACGCCTGAAGACACGGCGCTGTTAAACAAGCATATCGACAAAACCAAAACACAACAGCGGGCCGTGAACGGCCTGCTGTTAAGCCTGGCCTTATTAATTCTGGCCATGCCGGATGCCGCATTCGGGTTGTTAATGGGCTTGGTCCATCATGTTTTCGAAGTGGTTTTGCATGTAGCGCACTTGATGTTCGAGTATGCCGAATATAATCTGGACCATGTCATCGAACACGCATTCCATACCGATACGCATGCTACCCAAGTCATCGTTTTTTATATTTTATGCACGATCGGCCTGATCGGCCTGTACTTCCTTTGGCGCATTATTCCCCGGAATTGTCGGCGGGCCGGCAATAGCCTGATAGCCTTCTGGTGCCGCAAAAAAGCCAGTTGTCTTTATTTTTGGAGCCAGCAAGCGCTGGCGGATAAGATCAAGATTGTCGGAATCGGCGTTATAGCCGTGACCGGCTATGCCTATTTTGGGATGTAGGGGCTATGGTTTGCCCCTGAATTAGGCTGGACCGACATAACAGCCCAGCCCTGTTCAAGCCTTACAGCGCTTTATACAGTTCGATAGTCTTGGTCAATTCTTCAGTCGCTTTAGCTACGTTACCGGCTTTAGACTGGATCTGTCCTTGCATCAAAGAGGCATGAGCTTTTTTAGTCGCTTCGGAGGTGCCGGCAATCGCTTCTGAACTGGTTCTGGCGGCTTTCAGATGAATCTGCGCAGCGGAGAAATCGCTTTTGCTCACTTCAACCAGCGCTTTTTCGATGTGAGCGATAATGCCTGCGGTGCCTGATTGTGCTGCTGCAACTGGCGCTTCTTCAGCAGCAAAGGCACAAACGTTGACCAGACTCAAAGATGCTGCCAATGACAGAGTTAACACTGCTTTTGTAAATAATTTCATTAAGTAGATTTCGTGTGATGGTTAATAGGTCCAATGCCCTAAAAAACACGTCATCACAGAATAGATTTTTTGCACCGGCAACTTATAGGTCTAAGTTCGTCGTGAAGTAGCACCGGCACAGCACCCTTTGCCATATAGCCGGCAAAAGGCTTGAAGCAAATCCATGCTGATGGGAAGTATCTTTTTTCCTACTGGGTCCAATTGAAAAACGTTATTGCTTTTCAAGCGCCATCATAACGGATTTAGCGTGCCGGCAACGGACCATTTGCGCCGGGCAGTTGCGACAAGTGGCCGCAACGCGCGGATTTGCAGATTTATCGGGCGCAAGCTGGCGTCCTGTCGCTGGCAATCATTTATAATGCTCTCCCGCCTTTTGCCGCATTCAGCCATCATGATAGACACGCTATACATCGAATCCGCTATCGAGCAGCACCCGCGCGTAGCGACGATTCGGCGGCGTTTTCCGCAAGCGCGGACGGTGGTTTGTGAGCGATACGGTGAGGTGTTTAATCCAAAGGCGCAAAACTTTCGCTTACAAAAGCAACATCCGGCGCTGATTCTGGCGGAAAAATACCAAAAGTTCGTGTTGCCCGCGCCGGCCGGCTACGGTATCGGCGGGCAGCGTAATTATTACTTTTCGCACATGCTCAATTGCTTGTACGACTGCCGTTACTGCTTTTTACAGGGCATGTACCAGTCGGCCAATTATGTGCTGTTCGTGAATTACGAGGACTTTCAGGAGCAGATTCGCCAAATCTGCCGGGAAACGCCCGATCAGGATGTGTATTTTTTCTCGGGTTACGATTGCGACAGCTTGGCTTTTGAACCGGTCACCGACTTTGCCGAACAGTTTTTGCCGGTGTTTGCCGAATTACCCAATGCCTGGCTGGAACTGCGTACCAAGAGCACACAGATCAGAAGCCTGTTGAATCGAGAGGTGGTGCCGCGCTGCGTGGTGGCGTTTAGCCTGTCGCCGGATGCGGTAGCCGATAAAGTGGAAGCCAAGGCGCCAAACGTAGCCAAACGCATCGAAGCCGCTGCCAAGTTGCAGCAACAGGGCTGGCAAATCGGTTTGCGTTTCGACCCGTTGATTTATCAGCACGATTATCGGCAGCAATACCGGGCCTTGTTCGAACAGGTATTCGCGGTGATCGACGCGCAAGCCTTGCATTCGGTCAGCTTGGGGGTGTTTCGTTTGCCGGAACAATATTTCAAAAAAATTCATAAACTTTACCCGGATGAAAAACTGTTCGCCAGCCCGCTGCAAACTGCGTCCGGCATGGTGTCTTACCGCGCCGATTTGGAACAGGCGATGATGGCCGATTGCGCGCAAATGTTGCTGGAATACATCCCGCACAGCGTCTATTTTCCATGCACACTGTAAAGCGCACGGTATTGGTGACCGGCGCCAGTTCCGGCATCGGTCGGGCGATTGCCCGGCAATTGCTGGCGCAAGGTCATCAAGTGATTGGCACATCGCGCGACTGCCGGAAGTTTTCCAAACATCACCCTCATTTTATCGGCCGCGAGCTGGATCTAGCGCAATTGGCCGACCTGCCGCCGTTTGCCAAGCAGCTGCAAAGCGATTTCCCGGCATTGGATGCGGTGGTATTTGCCGCCGGCTACGGCCAATTCGGCGGTCTGGAGCAGTTTTCCTACGCGCAAATTGAGACGCTGATGACCGTCAACTTTACCGCCCAAGCCTATCTAACGCGGGCGTTGTTACCGAAACTGAAGCAAAAAGCCCATGCCAACTTGGTGTATATCGGCTCGGAAGCCGCATTAAAAGGCAGTCGCAACGGCAGCCTCTATTGCGCCAGCAAATTTGCCTTACGCGGCTTTAGCCAGGCTTTGCGTGACGAATGCGGTAAAAGTTCGGTGCGGGTGTCCTTGATCAATCCGGGCATGGTCGATACCGCGTTTTTTGCTACCTTGTCGTTCGCGCCCGGCAAACAGTCCGGCCAAGCCTTGCTGGCGGAGGACATTGCCGATGCGGTTTCTTATATTCTGCAAGCCGGCCCGCATTGCGTCATCGACGAAATCAATTTAAACCCCTCCAGCAAAGTGATCGAATTTAAGAAATAACCCCACATGCTAGCCAAACTCATCGTTTATTGCGCTTATTACCTCAAATCCGCCGACGGGTATCGCAGAGCCAAGCTGTTTTTTTACGATTTGTTAGAAAACAGCCATAGCCGCAAAAAGAAATATTTCGACGCGACAATGATCGGCTTGCTGATTTTGAGCGTGATTTTTCTGATTTACGATATAGAGCACGAAGACAGCAAGATGGGCGGTTATTTCGAACTGGCGATTTTGATGGTATTCATCGTCGAATATCTGGTCAGGGGCTGGATTTATTCGGACACCTATAAAGTCATCATTGAGGAATACGAGAAAGCGCTGTATTTGAATCTGGATTTCAATCTGCTCGGGGTGTTTCGCAAAGCCTTCGTCAGGGATATTGAGTACATCACCTCGCCGTTTGCGATTATCGATATTCTGGCCATTTTGCCCAGCTACCGGCCGTTGGCGATCCTGCGTATCTTCATCATATTCCGGCTGTTCAAGCTATTTCGTTACTCCAATAGCGCCAAATTGTTCGCCGACGCTTTGGCCAGCAAACGCTTCGAATTGATGACTTTGTTGATATTCACCTGCTTTTTGGTGTTTATCGCCAGCGTGTCGATTTACATGTTCGAGTATCAGGCCACCGATAGCGGCATCCATAATTTATTCGACGCCTTTTATTGGACCATTGTTACCTTGGCGACGGTCGGCTTTGGCGACATCACCCCGCAGACCACCGGCGGCCGCTGGGTGACGATTTTTTTGATACTGGCCAGCTTGGGCGTGTTGTCGTTCTTCACCTCCATCCTGATTGCCGCCTTCAGCGAGAAAATGCTGTCGGTGCGTGAATCCAGAACCTACGCCGAACTGGACCGCTATGACAATTTCATCATCATTTGCGGTTTTGGCCGGGTGGGGCAAGAGATTGCCCGGCATTTACACAACGACAGACAAAAATTTTTAATCATCGATAGAGTGCCGGCGCGGATTGATTTGGCCAAGAAACGCGGTTATCTGGCGATAGAAAGCGATGCCAGTAACAATGAAGTGTTGATCAACGCCGGTATTTGCCGCGGTGCCAGCGCCATTCTGTGCATTACCGGCGACGATGTGATTAACGTCTATGTGACCTTAACCAGCCGGCATTTAAATAAAAACCTGCGCATAATTTCCCGTGCCAATCGGCATGACAACGTCAATAAGCTCTACCAGGCCGGCGCTGATAACGTCATCAGGCCGTTTGAGATTGCCGGATTGCTGGCGGCGGAATTTGTCGGTCAGCCCGTTGCTTTCGAGGCCATCTCCGGCATTTTGCATAATCAAACCGAGACGGTGATGGAGTCGGTATTGGTCAGCGAAAAGTCGCCGCTGGATAATCAAAAAATCGGCCAACTGGATTTGCAGCAGCGTAAGCTCACCTTGTTGGGGGTGATCAGCGACAATCCGATTCATCTGAAACATAAGAATAAATACCAGGTGAATCAGCAACATTTTTATTTCAATCCGGAAGTGGACTTTATCCTGAGGCACGGCGACATGCTGGTGTTATTGGGCCGTAAGTACGGCATCGATCATTTTCGCGATCAGGTGGAACAACGCCGTTTATTCAGCAGGCAGCCCAAATGAAAAATATCGCCGTATTCGGTTACAACCGGCTGTCGTTCGAGGCGATTAGCCGGCTGGACAAAGAGCTCTATCAAATCACCGTGATCGATCACGACCCCACCAAAGCGGCGCTGGCGCGGGAAAACGGCTTCGAAACCGCCAATATCGATTTCCGTAGCGACGACGATTTGAAGCTGATCGGCATTGGTGCGCATATCGATACGCTGTTTTGCTTTTTCGACACGGACTCGGAAAATGTATTTCTGACGCTATCAGCGCGGGCACTGGATAAGGCGTTGAATATCGTGGCGATTGTCGATAGTCCGGAGTCGGCGGAAAAACTCATAGCGGCGGGCGCCAACAAGATTATCGACCCGTATGAAATCTGCGGGCGGAAAATTCACGATATGCTGAAGCGGCCGGACATCAATGATATTTTTGATCACACCGTCTTCGGCAGACACGATTTACATCTGGCCGAGGTGGCGATTCCGGAAAACAGCTATCTGGAGAATGCCCACGTCAGCCAGCTGCATTTAAGTTCGCAGTACAATTTGATACTGATCGGCATCGTCAATAAACAAGTCAGCGAACGCCTGCATTTTGTGGCGGAAGAATTTGATCGCCGTTTGAGTGTTGGCGATATATTGGTGATTTTGGGGCCCTCGCGGGAGATTAGAGCATTTAAAAAAGACGTCGAAAATGAGTTTTGTAAAATCTAGTGCTTAATTCCGTAAGTTAGCGATAGTATTTCGTAATTGCGCACCGCGGACCTCGCGTTTCCGCCATCGAAAAGGTGTAGCCGTTGGATTGTAAGCGGCAATAAAGTCTTCAATCGCTTGCCGCAGGGCTGCGATGTTTTGGAAACTGGCGCCGCGTAAAGCTTTGCGCGACAGGATGCCAAACCAGATTTCCACCTGATTCAGCCAACTGGCTGAGGTGGGCGTAAAGTGGAAATGGACATTCGGATGCTGAGCCAGCCAGGCGTCGCATTTTTTGTGGGTACAGTAATTGTCCAGAATCACATGCAACTCTTGGCCAGCCGGCGTCTCGGCAACAATCGTGTCCATGAACCCGAGAAAATCTTCACGCCGCTTCGTTTCGGTTATCTGGGCGATGATGTTACCGGTTGCGACCTGCAGAGCTGCAAACAAATTCAGTGTCCCATGACGCTTATAGGTGCTCTGGAATCCGCGCGCGATCTTGCCACTGTCGGTTTCAACGTACCCGGTCATTCGTTCCAGCGCTTGGATACTGGGTTTTTCGTCGACACTGATGACTAAGGCATTCTCGGGCGGACTCAAATACAAGCCAACAATGTCCGCCGCCTTTACCGCAAATTCTTTGTCGGTACTGACGCACCAGGATCGCTGTCGTTGCAGACAAATCCCTTCCTTACGGAGCACGCGCCAAACCGCGTAAACCGAACTATCCAGGGCCCTAGCTACAGCGGGACCATCCCAGACGGCTTGTCCCTTTGGCGGTGGCAGTTCAAGGATTGCCAAGACACGCTGTCGAAAATGCTCATCATACGTCTTCGGTGCGCCCGGCCGAGGTTCGTCTGACAGCCCCAAAAGCCCCTGAGCCATAAAGCGGTTTCGCCACTTGATGACTGTATTGGCTCGCGTTCGGCATTGCGCGGCAACCGCTTGGACTTGCGCGCCATCCAGACAGCCCAGAATCATTCGGGCTCGCTCGACCATTCGAGCTTCTTCCGTTCGGCTCGCTGCGCGCCGCTCTAACTCTGCCCGTACTTCCGCGGAACACTCAATTTTTGGGGCTACTCGTGACATCCCTACAAGATTACATTATTAGCGCTTAATAACGCAACTAAGCACTAGCCGGCACTTGAACTGCGCCCTGCCGATTTTATTTTTTTTCCGCCAATCCCAGCCAGCGCGCCAAAGCCGCTAGCGAAAAGCCCTGAATCAGCACCGACATCACCACAATAAAACTGATCAGGACAAAAATCTCTCCGGCCTCTTTTATACCGGCCGCCAACGGGAACGTTGCCAGTACGATAGGTACGGAACCGCGCAGACCCACCCAGGAAACCAGCAGCTTTTCCTTAAAACTGATCTTGGCCCACAGTAAACTCATGAAGACGCTGACCGGGCGCGCTACAAACATCAGGAACAAGCTAATCGCCACGGCCACACTGGCCAAGGACGACAATTCGGCGCGATAGGGTACCGACAGCATGCCCAAGGTTAAAAACATGATGATCTGCATTAGCCAGGCGAAGCTGTCATGGAAGGCATTGATGTAGTGGTGGTGGGTAACCTCTCGGTTCCCGGCCACAATACCGGCCACGTAAACGGCCAGAAAACCATTGCCATGCATGAACGTAGCGCCGCTATACGTCAGCAGCACCAATGCTATGGAGGCGATGGCATACAAGCCGGCCGAGCTTAAGCCCATGTGATTCAGCAACCAGACCATGAAACGCCCGCCGCCATAACCCACGGCCACACCGATTAACAGTTGCATAACCAAAAACATGCCGCCTTCCAGAAAAGCCGATTCGGCCCCGGTCGCATAATTCAGCAAGGTAACAGTCAGTAGCACGGCCATCGGATCGTTGCTGCTGGATTCCAACTCAAGCAAAGGTTGCAACTTGCCCTTCAAAACAATGTGACTGGAGCGCAGCACGGAAAACACCGCGGCAGCATCCGTGGAAGAGACAATAGCGGCCAGCAACAGACCTTGAGTCAGCGTAATGCCATGAACGCCCAGCGAAAAGGTGCTGAATGAGCCGAGGATAAACCAAGCAAAGCTGCCTAACAGCAGCATCGTGATAAACACGCCCAGTGTGGAAAGGCATAACCCCTGCCATAACACCGGGCGAATATTGGGCCAATGCGAGTCCAGGCCGCCGGTAAATAAAATAAAAATCAATGCAAAATCGCCGATAAATTTTGCAATTTCCGGGCTATGCAGTTCCGGTCCGCCGAACTCGCCGATCAGCCAGCCGGTCAAGAGAAAAAACAGCAGCGAAGGAATGCCCACTTTGCTGGCCAGTTTGCTGGAAAACACGCTGATTAATAGCAGGCTGGCGCTAACTAGACTGACCAATTCAATGGAGGGCATGGGCGATTCTCTGTGATCAGGAATTTACGGTAGTTAAGATGTATGGGCAAATGAGCGGTCTTGCAAGCTTGAGCCGGCATGTTCGGTCCAAGCAAATCGTGTCTTACTTCCCACGTCGATTTGTGCCGTGCCGATAAACAGCGGCGATTGCCTCACTTGCCGTGACGCGGTAAAGTCTGAGGCCGGAGTGTAATTGCATGGCCCCGCTGAAAACGGAATTTTTTGGTACGGGACGCACATCCGCCGCCAAAGTGGCTTTCGATTGCCCGGACAATATAGCCGGAATATAAGCATTTCGGCTATTTATACGATCTCAACACCATGGCTATGAACCGATTCAAAAACATCCTGTATGTCGCCGAATTTGCCGTCGACCAGCGGAAGGCTATCGAGCGGGTGATCGCGTTGGCGGCAAACAATCAAGCCAGATTGACGTTTTTACAGGTCGTCGAACAACCGCGTCTGGGCGCTTTGCTTGAGCTTTATACGCCGGAGCAAATCGACAATCAGCTGCGCGAGCAGGAGCGCCAGAAGCTGGAAGCTTTACTGCTTGGCTACAGCAGCGTCAATCCCGTTGATGTGCAAATCCGGGTTGGCAGCCCGTTTATCGAAATCGTGCGCCAGACTCTGGATGGCGACCATGATTTGGTCATTAAATTGGCCGCCGACGACCATGGTATCCATGACCATTTGTTCGGCAGTACGGACATGCATTTGTTACGCAAATGTCCGCGCCCGGTCTGGTTGATGCGGCCGGAAGAAAAAACCAATTATGCCAAAATTATGGCCGCCGTCGATTTCGATCCCTGGTCCGCGGACGGGGCGGACGACGGTTTGAACCGCAGAATTTTGGAGCTCGCTAGTTCTGTCGCGCTCGCCGATTTCGCCGAACTGCATCTGGTACACGTTTGGGACTCGATGCTGAGCGCGTGGGCAGGCGATATTCCACATAAAACCGTCGAAATGCAGATTGAAGCCGAAAGAGCCCGCTACCAGGCCGGGCTCGATGGCTTGGCCGCTAAATTACGGCATTGGATAGGCGATGAGGCTTACAATTACTTATCGCCGAGGCTGCACTTGGTCAGAGGGAGTGCGCGGGACGATATTCCGGCTTTGGCGGCAAGATTGGACGTTAACTTACTGGTGATGGGAACGGTGGCGCGTACCGGCATCAAAGGTTTGATCATCGGCAACACTGCCGAAGTCATCCTTAACGGTATCCACTGTTCAGTGCTCGCAGTCAAGCCGGACGGTTTTGTTTCTCCTTTGGCATGAACAGGGTTTGAGCCAGCTTTTGCCCTAAACCGAAGTTTTGCAGTTTCCGTATTAATCCAAGACATAGAAAATGAATTTTTTAAAATTTAATCCGCGTATTTGTTTTTTCCTGGGCTTTGCCGCTTGCGCTGGGCTGTTGGCGGTCGGTGCTTATTTGCAATTTGTCGAAGAGTTGGAACCTTGCCCGCTGTGTATTTCGCAGCGCTTGGCCATTTTGGCGACAGGCGTGATTTTTTTAATCGCTGGTTTGCATAATCGCGGTCGCAAAGTTTATGCGCTGTGCAGTGCCGCTGCCGCGCTGATCGGCGCCAGCGTCTCGGCCCGGCATGTCTGGTTGCAACATCTGCCGCCCGAAGAGGTGCCGGAATGCAGTCCGGGGCTGGAATACGTGTTTCAACATTTCCCGCTGGCGGATACGATCAAATTGATGCTGACCGGCACCGGCGAATGCGCGAAAGTCGATTGGACCTTGCTGGGCCTGAGTATTCCGGCCTGGACCTTATTCGCGTTTTTGTTGTTGGCGGGTTGGGCATGCCTGCAATTTTTTAACGATGCCGATGCCGTCTAGCTACGGGATTCGCAAATAGGTACAGCCATGTCAAAAGTCGCCGGTGTTAGCTCCCTGATTTTTTCGCGGCACCCAATTGTTGCAACTGCAGCAGTTACCGCGTCGAATCGATACAGCTTCGCAACAGGTTATGCACAAAAACGGAGCATAGCTTGCGTAGCATCGCAATAGTGCCTGCGATATTTAACACAGATTAATTTTTTACGTAAGTTATTGATTTATAATCGGCAAATTAGCTGGCTTAAATTTGCACAATTTAACAAATGTGTAATAAAAACCGACACTAAGCGATTCTCTCAAAAGCCAATCCACAGAGTTATCCACAGCTTTTGTGGGTAACTCAGATTCCTCAATCCTGTTAACCACTTAGCGATCTAATATCAAAAAAACATCACGAGACATGCCTAACTGTGATACTTCCGGCAATTTAATTTTGAAAGTTGCCGTGCCAGTTCCGCTGGACCGCTTATTCGATTATTTGCCGCCACTTGGCGTTAATGTGTCGGAATTGCAAGCAGGTGTCAGAGTGTTGGTGCCTTTCGGTAAGCGCCAGCAAGTAGGGATTTTGCTGGCTGTCGCGGAGAATTCCAGCGTCCGGATGGATAAACTCAAACCGGCCATCGCCATTTTGGATACCCAGCCGCTATTGGCGGACACCGACATTCAGTTATTACGCTGGGCCAGCCGCTATTATCACCACCCGATTGGTGAAGTGCTGGCCGCGGCGTTTCCGGTGGCCTTGCGCCAAGGCCGGCCGGCTTTACTGCAACACCAACCCTGTTTCGGCCTCAGCCCGCAGGGTCGGCTGGTTTCCCCGGAACAATTACGCCGCGCACCCAAGCAACAAGCACTATTGGCTTTGTTGCAGTCCACCGGGAGTGCGATGACAGCTGCCGCGCTTAGCGCCTACAAGCCGGCGTTGAAAGCCTTGCTCGACAAGGGCTTGGTCACGGCGCAAGAATTCGCTCCGGGCGGCGGATTAGCCGTCACTAAGACCGCGTTACCGGCCAACCCCGAACAGCAGGCTGCTATCGATGCGGTCATCGCCAATCTGGGCCGCTTTGCCGTATCCTTGTTGGAGGGCGTGACCGGTAGCGGCAAAACTGAAGTGTATATGCAGATCATCGCCGAGGTGTTGGCGCAGGGCAAACAGGTGCTGGTTTTACTGCCGGAGATCAGCCTGACGCCGCAATTGGAGCAACGTTTTCTAAAGCGTTTTGCCGTGAACCTGGTGTCCACCCATTCCAAATTAACCGATAACCAGCGTTTGCAGGCCTGGCTGAGTATGCAGCAAGGCCATGCCGCCATCATGCTCGGCACCCGGTCCGCGTTGTTTACGCCGATGCCGCGCCCCGGCCTGATCATTCTCGACGAAGAGCACGATAGTTCGTTCAAACAACAGGAAGGCTTTCGCTTTTCCGCGCGGGACGTCGCCATTGCCAGGGCCAAGGGTTTGGGTATCCCGGTGTTATTGGGATCGGCGACGCCGTCGCTGGAGAGCATGGCGAACGTTGCCCAGCACCGCTACCAATTACTGCATTTGCCCAATCGGGCCGGCAATGCCACGGCACCGAGCTTTCAGTTATTGGACATACGCAATAAAAGAATGCAAGCCGGCCTGTCCGAACCGCTGCTGGCGGAAATCCAAGCCACGCTGGCCAAAAAACAACAAGCGCTGATTTTTCTCAACCGCCGCGGCTACGCGCCGGTGCAGATTTGCCATGGCTGCGGCTGGGTGTCGCGTTGCCGGCGCTGCGATGCCAATTTGGTGATTCACGCCGCCGACCGCTTGCTGCGCTGCCATCACTGCGGCAGCGAACAAGCCTTGCTCAAGCAGTGTCCGGCCTGTAAAACCGGCGAATTACAGGCGCTGGGCTTGGGTACCGAACGTATTGAACAAACCTTGGAAACCTTATTTCCAGACAAGACAATCGTGCGCCTGGACCGAGATACCACGCAGCGCAAGGGTTCTTTGGAACACTACCTGGAGCAAATTCACGATGGTGGTGTCGATATTATTCTCGGGACGCAAATGCTCGCCAAGGGCCACCATTTTCCGGGGGTGACGCTGGTCGCCATTCTGGATATAGACAGCGGCCTGTTCAGTATCGATTACCACGGCAGCGAGCGCCTGGCGCAATTGATCGTGCAGGTTGCCGGCCGCGCCGGCCGCGCCGACCAACCCGGCAAGGTGGTATTGCAAACCCGCCATCCGCAACATCCTTTGCTGGAGACCTTGCTAAGCAAAGGCTATCGGGCTTTCGCACAAAGTGCGCTCCAGGAGCGGCGGCAGGCCGGCTTGCCGCCGTTCGGTCATCAGGCCTTGCTGAGGGTGCAAGCTGGCAAGGCCGAGGAACCGCAACAGTTTTTGCAAGCGGTTTGCCGGAAAATCAGCGAGCTAAATCCCGGTAAGGTTCAGGTGCTGGGGCCGGTGACGGCACCGATGGCCAGACGCGCAGGTTTGTTCCGTTACCAGTTGCTGTTGCAGAGTCCGCAGCGCAAAGAATTACACCACTTGCTGGACAATTTGTTGCCTGCCATTTATGCGTTGAAGGAAGCCAAAAAGGTGCGTTGGTCGCTGGATGTCGATCCGGTGGATTTGTACTAGCCTGACCCGCCAAAATCCGGCGATTTAGTCCGGTTTATGTAATAATTCCCGCCCTTTACGACGGACCGTAGCAAAACCCATAGACATCTGAATCAGTAACTTAAGCGCGGTTGGATGGCACGCTTACAAACTAGATGTCTATGCCTATAACTAAAATAAAGAAGGTATTTTTCAATGTGTTGGAGTGGAGAAGCGTCAGGCGTTCTGGCTGCCGCAGGTTTAACGACCGCCGTTTACGTGGCTTACAAAGGTGAATCCAAGGAATTATGGATTCCGTTAACGTATTTTGCCCTGATGGAACTGCTACAAGCGGCAACCTACGTGTACATCAACTTGTGCGATAACCCCAATAATCAGGTGCTCACCCTGCTCGGTTATCTGCATATCGCTTTCCAACCGTTTTTTGTAAACATGGTGGCGATGTACTTCATTCCGGAAAGCGTCAAATTAAAGATTAGAACCACGGTTTACACCTTATGTGCCATCAGTTCGTTGGCGATGCTAATCAAGATGTATCCGTTCGCCTGGGCCGGCGACTGCGTGCCCGGTACTGAAGGCTTTTGCGGAGTACAGACCTGCTCAGTCTCCGGCGAGTGGCACATTGCCTGGCAAATGCCGTTAAACGGTTTGATGTCGCAACCCGTGACTTGGTTGTTTGGGTTTAATTGGGGCTTGCACGCATTTTCGTACATTCTGGCGGCGTTTTACCTGCCTATTATTTACGGATCCTGGCGCTTTGTAGGGTTTCACTACTTGATCGGACCCTGGATTTCCGACGTGACCACCAACGATCCGAACGAGTATTGCGCGGTATGGTGTTTGTTCTCGATTGCGTTGTGCGTATCGGTAATCAAAACCCCGATCAGAAAACATTTACATGTGAAGAAATGGCCGTTCTATCAACGTGAAGTAGGCGACAGCTTGTAATATGAGCATCAGTAAGCAGGACATTCTCGACGCATTTCAATTTCGTCACGCCTGTAAGGAATTCGACGCCGAGCGCAAGATTGCCGGCGCGGATTTCGATTTTATTTTGGAAGTTGCCAGACTCTCGCCCAGTTCTTTCGGGCTGGAGCCTTGGCAGTTTCTAGTCGTGCAAAACCCGGACCTGCGGGAAAAACTGCGGGCGGTTACCTGGGGTGGGCAAAAGCAGTTGCCTACCGCCAGCCATGTGGTTTTGACGCTGGTGCGGAAAAGCCATTTCATGCGCTACGACAGCGCCTATCTGCAACACATCATGCGCCAGGTGCAGCAGTTTCCGGAAGACATCATCGAATTGCGCAGCGGCTTGATTGAGAAGTTTCAGCGCAGCGATTTTGACTTGCTGGGTTCCGAACGTACGCTGACCGACTGGGCCACCCGGCAAACCTATCTGCCGTTGGCGAATATGATGACGGCGGCGGCGCTGATAGGTATCGATTCCTGTCCGATAGAAGGTTTTGAGCGTGTGGAAGTAGAACGGATTTTAGCGGAAGACGCCGACGTAAATTTAGAACACTGGTCCGCGGCATATATGGTGGCGTTTGGCTACCGGAAAAATCCTCCGGCGCGGCCGAAGACCCGGCAATCGCGCGATGCGGTGGTACGCTGGCTGGATTAATTCAGACGGCAGCCGCTGTAATCGCTGTCGTTCAGCGACAAGGAATAACGCGCCACAGGACGGCGCACCCCGATAAAGCGCTCGCGCCAATACGGCTGCCTTAAGTCGGACACCATCACCTGCCCGGTCCGGCTACTTGGCGCGTGCACGAACTGCTCACCGCCAATATAAATCCCCACATGCGAAAACGGCCGCTCGGTGGTGAAAAACAACAAATCGCCCGGTTGTTTTTGCTCTGGCTGTACGGCCGGCAATTGTCTGGCTAAAGATTGGGTGTCGCGCGGCAGGCGCATCCCCTGACGGTTATACACGTAATACACCAAACCGCTGCAGTCAAAGCCCTGGCTGGGAGACTCCCCTCCGTAAACATAAGGCGCACCTTGTAATTGCAGCGCATCATTCGCTGCGATCCGGTTGCCGCCTTCGGGCGCCGGCAACACGGTCAGCGGTGCTTTTTCCTTACTGGCGCAGCCGGTCAGCGGACTCAGCATGGCAACCGCCACTATCTGAACCAGCAGTAATAAAGCACGGCGGTAAGATAGGCAAATGGACATCGGATTTATCGGCAATAAAATCATCAATTTGCATATTATAGACAGGCTATTCAACGCGCGCTCGCCGTTTATCAACAACATTAAACGCTTGCCAGTGAACAGACTCCCGTTTTGCCAACCAGTGGCGCGCCAGCAGCAGCAAACCGAGCAGGCTGCAAAAAACCATATAGTGCGAATAGCGAAAATCGGGCGATGGGGCAGCCAACATCAAACCCAGCTCATGCAGGATGGCGCTGGAAGTTAGACAAATGACTTCGATATTGGCTGTTCCTTGGCGAAACACAGCGGCAAAAAATAGACAAATTGTCAGCACAAAATAGGGCCAGGGTTGAAAAAACCAGTATTCGACATACTTCGACATGCCAGCCTCTAGCCACTCCTGTAATTTGTTCGCTTTTGGATGAGATCCATAAAAGTGTTCTAAGTCGCCGGGAAAATCTTTAGCCATCATCACCGGGCTCCAACTGTTATCCGGTACCAAACCTAAAACATATCTCGACACGGCCAAGCGGTGACGCGCCCATAAAACCGGCTCTGCGAGTATGGTGTTTATCCACTGCGTATGCAGCGTTTGCCGTTGCTGGTCGGAGAGGCTTTCAAAGCCATGGATCTGCGATTCCATCGAATTTGTTGGCAGTTGCAAGGTTGGCGGCTTGGTGCGGAAAACCTCTCGCCAATACATAGGCGTATAGGCTTTTAGCAAAGGCTCGACAGAACCCGTTGAATTTAGGCTGCCAGCCAATTGATCGAAAATGGCTTGTTGCCTGCCTTTATCCTCAAGCCGTTTGATGACGCCGGCAATATCAAATGAGGCGTTGGCCACCCAGGGATAGGTATGTCTGTCGGCAAGCCGGTTGTTTATCGCTCCTGTCGCTAAAAATAACACCAGTGTAAGCGCCGCGCCGGGAATTGCTGCGCGTGCCAAGCCCAGTAGGCTGTTTTTGGGATATAAGCGATATAAAGCAAAGCTGAGTATGGGGATTGTGGCGAACAATGCATTGTGCCTGATCAGGATGGCTAACCATAAAACCAAAACTGTCAGTGCGAACAACAGAAACGCAATCCGCGGGATTTGTTCGTTATGATTTTTTATATGTCCGGCCATGCCAAAAGCGGTGAATAGCGCGCCCCACATCAGCACGTCTTTCAAAATTGCGCCGCTGATACCGAACAACGGCGGCAAAAATAATATCGCGCCAAGTAATGCCGCTAAGGTCTTGCCGCCATAGGGCTTAAAAAAGGCTTGAAAGCTCAGGTAAGCGCCGACCCATACCAAGCCGAGTTGTAGAAACAGCATGCCTGCCGGACCCGGCACGATGCTATCGGTGAAACGCCAGATAATAGCCATTAACGGCGGATGCCAGTCGGAATAGACGCCTTCGCGAGCCTCAAGGATTTGATTGACCGCGTCATAGCACATGAAGCCCGGATACATGATGCCGAGATGGATAAGGAATCCGCAGATAAAAATCCATTCGGCCTGCCGCATTTCCGTCACCGCGCTAATTTTTCGAGCCAATGACATTAAGTTTGACAATATTTGAAACCGCAATGTTGAAACCGAAGTATTTCCGGTGGGTTCAAAGCTTGTTGAGCCGAACAATCCCCCACCCCGATTAAGACTGTCGTGAAAGCCACTATCTTGAAGAAAGGAACTGCCCCGATGATAGCCTCGTATTATGGCAAATCCGCTTCAGCCCAGGTCGAACAAATCCATCTGCCTATACTGACCCAAGCGCTTATCGCCATTTTCCAACCCGGATAAGGTCACGCCCAGTAATCGAACTTTGGCGGTGCCGATGCCGGTATTTTTCAGTAATTCCGTTAATAGCAGTCTAGTGTTCGGGCTATCGCTGATCGGTTCTGCCAAGGTGCGTCCTCGGGTAATTTGCACAAAGTTTTGATATTTGATTTTCACAGTTAGCGTATAAGCTGTCAGCTGTTTTTCCGCCAATCTGATTAGGGCTTTTTCCAGCAAATCCTGCAAATAGCGCAGAATGGTGGCCAAATCAGCTATATCGTGATCGAACGTGGTTTCGATACCCACCGATTTGCGGGCTCGATTGGCATTGACCTGGCGCGGATCAATACCCCGGGCGATATTGTAATAATGTTGGCCGGCTTTGCCGAAATGCCGTTGCAATTCCGCCAATGGCAGTTGCTTTAGATCCTTGCCGGTGACGATGCCCAAGTCGTACATTTTCTGTTCGGTGGCGCGGCCGATGCCATGAAACTTGCCGATAGCCAGATTTTCCACAAACTCCGGACCTTGTTCGGGCGTAATCAGATACAAGCCGTCCGGTTTGCCCAGATCCGAGGCGATTTTTGCGAGAAATTTATTGTAGGAAATGCCGGCGGATGCCACTAACTCGGTTTGTCGGCGTATCTCCTGCTTGATGTGCTTGGCCAGCAAGGTCGCGGAGCCTTGGTATAGTTCGCTATCACTAACATCCAGATAGGCTTCGTCCAGCGACAAGGGTTCGAAACGCTCACAGTAACGAGCAAAAATACCCCTGATAATTTCGGAGGCTTCCCGGTAAACATCAAAACGCGGCTTGACGAATACGGCTTGCGGGCAGAGCCGGTAAGCGTGCGCGGAAGGCATGGCGGATCGCACACCGAACTGGCGGGCCTCGTAACTACAGGTGGCGACTACGCCGCGCGAATCGGGCTTGCCGCCGACAATGATGGGTTTATTTCGATAGTGGGGATGGTCGCGTTGTTCAACCGCCGCATAAAATGCATCCATGTCGATGTGGATGATTTTGCGCGGCGATGCTTCCATTGAGGTTTACTGCTTGCCGAGCAATTCCAGTTTGGCGGTTTCGTTCCAATCGGAAAACGGGAACGGCAGTTGCTCGGTGTTGAACGTCAAAAACAGCAGAATATGATAATGGTAAGTGGACAGGCTACGGCCGAAGTTAAGGATGTTGGCATTAGCATCGCCGGTAAACAGCACGGAACCGACCTGCAGCAAGATTACCAGCCACAACAACAGTTTAACCACGCTGTCGATGGCCGCGAACACCAGCATGAAAATGATGCGTTTCCACGTCTCGATTTTTTTCAGGTTTTCGTTAATTTGTTCCTGCATGATGGCATTAACCTCTGTTCATCACGTCCCGCAAGTCCAGCGCAGCCGCGTTGGCGCGAGCAATGTAGTTAGCCATCGCCAGCGAATAGTTGGCGAAAATGCCGAAGCCATCGCCGTTCAATACTACCGGGCTTAAGGTGGGAGACAAGGCGTTTTCCAGCGCCTGGATCATATTATCCAAGGTATTCATCGCCCGCTTATCCAGCAAAATGTCGGAAAAATCGTGCTTGATGGCTTTCAGAATGTGCAATAACGCCCAGCAAGAACCACGCGCTTCGTAGAATACGTTATCGATTTCCATCCAAGGCGTTTGGCCGATGGTGGGCATATTGATGTCGATCGGATTGGATGGATCGCCGTGGGTTGCGCCGGAAAATTTATCGGTACTGGCCGCCAAACGGGTGGAGAGACCGCCCAGCCGTTTAATCACCACCTCGGTGTATTGCCACAGGTTATCCGCTCTGGAGTGAAACTGCGCGGCCTTTGAAGTGGAAGACGGGTTTTGCAGGCGAACCATGTAAGCGTGCAGCGCTTCGATACCTTTTACGTATTCCGATTCGGTGGACGGTAAGGCCCAGGAGTTACGTTCGTAGTAAAAATACGGTTCGGCTTTTGCCAAATCAGGGTCTTCCGCAGATTGCGATTGGTCGCGGGCGAAATGGTTACGTAATGCGGTCGTGCCGTCGCGCAACATGACCAGTGCGCCATACTCGAAGTTTTGAATGTTATCGCAAAACAGACCGGGAGGCGCCACGTCGTTGGACAGGTAACCGCCGGATTTGAACAGTATGACGTCGGCGATATGCGCTAGGGTATTGGCATACACATACCCAATCGGCATTTGATCGGTATGCGTGACATTCATCCGTTCGATCGCTTCGTCCTGAACGCTGAATTGCTCGGGCTCGCGGCTCCACCATTCGCCTAACACCAGCATGACAATCAGAACAACGCCTAACAGCGAACCAAAACCCCAAAGTATGCCCTTAGACTTTGCGTCTTCGTAAGCTAATGGATTATCTGACATGTGGTGCGTATCCTGGTCTGACTAAATAAGTGAGCAAAAACCGTGCTTTCCGATAAAGATTTTTTGTGAGCATGTTAGCACGGATATACCAATATGGCGCGCCCGATTTCAGTGCAGTTGCTTGTCCAGCGACGCCGGCATGGCACTGATCAATGTCGGTGGTAATTGCACGAAAAAGCCTTTGCTTTTCAGGCAGGCAATGACTTTTTCCGGATTTTCCCTGGCTAATTTGCGATCCGGGCTCAACTGCAACTCCATCACAAATGTTAAGCGGCCAAGGCTTTTGAACAAGGCTTCCGGCACCGCGGAAAAGTCGTCTTTTTTGTCCAGATATAAATAGAGTTCGTCTTTTTTCAGGCTTTTATAGATGAAACATTGCATGATGATGACCTGTGATCGCTAATGCTGCCAATTCTAATGGTTTTTGTTTAGAATTTTCAGTCCCCGTTTGCCTAATGCCCAACATCATGGAAAACCAGTCCGCCGCTTCAAACGCTTTTTTCAGAATTGCCTGTTATTTTGAGGGTTCTTTAGCGGTATTGGCGCTGGCTTTGGGCTGGCTTGCCGACCTCGATCCGTTCGCCAGTCTGGCGTTTTCCGAGGCGGCATTAGGGATTGGCTTGTTCGCAACCGGGCCGCTACTGGTATTGTTTTTTGCGATGCAACAGCTTAGCTATCCGCCCATCCAAAAGATTCGCGAATTACTGCTGGAAACCTTGGGTGCTAGGCTGGCATATCGGCATTGGACCGATTTGCTGATACTGGCTGCGATTGCCGGCTTTGCCGAAGAAGCGCTGTTTCGCGGGTTTTTACAGCCTTGGCTGGAAAATGGCTGGGGTGCGAGTGTAGGTTTGTGGGTTAGCAATGTGCTGTTTGCCTTGGTGCATGCGGTCACGCCGCTTTACGCGGTTTTAGCGATGTTGATGGGCTTGTATATGGGGGTTATGCTGGATTATGGCGGTGAACGCAATCTGCTGGTGCCCATGGTGATTCATGCCGTTTATGACTTTGTGGCGTTTGTTGTTATCCTCCGCGACTACCGCAACCGCGCTCGTTAGGAGTTATCGATGTCCGTTCAAACCCAGCCATCAGCCGAAGATTTGCGTCCGCACTGGCTTATCTGTGCAGGCGTGTTGCTAACGATACTGGGCTACAACCTGGCTTGCCATTTATGGGCCAGCGAATTGCAACTAGGCGTTGACGAAGCGCAGCGAGTGCTGATCAGGAGTGTGCTTTACGGCTTAGCGATTTTGTTGTTTCCTGTTACTAAACTGCTGCGGCACATCCTGCTGCGTCTGAATCAAACCATGCCGGGACCGAAAACCGCTAAGCAGCGCTACTTGTCTACGATAATAGTCACGCAGTTTCTGATCGAACTCGTAAGTTTGTTCGGCTTCGCGATGTTCTTGCTCGGCGATGGATTTAACACCTTGTATATTTTTAGTGCGATGGGCGTGCTGGGAGTTTTCCTGCATAAGCCCAATACCAGGGAATATTTAGCGATTGCGGCGGCACTCTCAAGCGAAAACCAGCACGGACCTAAATACCATTGACTATTTCCGATTTTTCGGATTGCAGGTTAAGTTGTACAATGGCTGGCTTATTTACGATTAGCCACCCGGTGTGATTATGCAAATCATTCAAGAAGCTCTCACCTTTGACGATGTTTTATTGGTGCCCGCCCACTCCAGCGTACTGCCGCGCGAAGTCGAACTAAAAACCCAGCTGACTCGCAAAATTAAGCTGAACATCCCGCTGGTGTCCGCGGCAATGGATACGGTGACCGAAGCCCGCCTGGCTATCGCGATTGCTCAGGAAGGCGGCATCGGTATCATCCATAAAAACATGACTGTCGAGCAGCAGGCAGCGGAAGTCAGAAGGGTTAAAAAATACGAAAGCGGCGTGATCAAAGACCCGATTACCGTCTCTCCTAACGTGACGGTTCGCGAGGTAATGGAATTAACCCGCGCTAAAAACATCTCCGGCGTTCCGGTGGTGGATGGCGAAGAATTGGTTGGCATCGTCACCAGCCGCGATCTGCGCTTCGAAACTCGGTTGGACGAATCCATCCGTTCCATCATGACGCCGAAAGACAAACTGGTAACGGTCCATGAGTCGTTTAAGCACAAGGAAGTCATAGACTTGCTGCACAAGCACCGCATCGAGAAAGTGCTGGTCGTCAACGATGCCTTTCATTTGCGCGGCATGATCACCGTCAAAGACATTCAAAAAGCCAAAGACAACCCGCAAGCCTGCAAGGACGAACAGGAAAGACTGATCGTCGGTGCGGCGGTTGGCACCGGTGCCGATACCGGCGAACGGGTTGGCGCGTTGGTGGAAGCTGGTGTCGATGTCATCATCGTCGATACCGCTCACGGTCATTCGCAAGGCGTGCTGGATAAAGTGCGCTGGGTAAAACAAAACTTCCCGCAAGTCCAGGTGATCGGCGGCAATATCGCCACCGCTGCGGCCGCCTTGGCATTGGTCGAAGCGGGCGCTGATGGCGTCAAAGTGGGTATCGGTCCGGGCTCTATCTGTACCACGCGGATTGTCGCCGGTGTCGGCGTGCCGCAAATCACTGCCGTTAGCAATGTCGCAGATGCGTTAAGAGGAACAGGCGTACCTCTGATTGCCGACGGCGGCATCCGCTATTCCGGCGACGTTGCCAAAGCCTTGGCGGCCGGAGCGCATGCGGTGATGTTGGGTGGCTTGTTCGCGGGTACTGAAGAAGCGCCGGGTGAAGTGGAACTGTTCCAAGGCCGATCCTACAAATCTTATCGCGGCATGGGCTCTTTGGGTGCGATGTCGCAGCAGCAGGGTTCCAGTGACCGCTATTTCCAGGAAGATACCGAGCAAGTCGAAAAATTGGTGCCGGAAGGTATTGAAGGCCGGGTGCCCTATAAAGGCAGCGTGTTGGCGATTGTGCATCAGTTGTTGGGCGGCATCCGCTCCAGCATGGGTTATACCGGCAACAGCACGATTGCGGCGATGCATGACAATGCCCAGTTTGTGCGTGTCACCAGTGCCGGCATGCGCGAAAGCCATGTGCATGACGTGACGATTACCAAGGAAGCGCCGAATTACCATATGAACTAAAACCGGCCCTCAGGCTGTTGCTCTCGGGTCTGCGCTTTCGCGTCGACCCGCTTTAATCGAACACAAATCACAGAAATAGCTTAATGTCCGAAACGTCTTCAACTCCATGCAATCTTTGCGGCGGCAACCACGTTGCCGTGTTATCCATGCGCAGCCGCAGCGGCGCAGAGTTACGTAGCGTCATCTGCAAGGACTGCGGACTGGTCTGGAGCGATCCGTTTCCGCACGATCCTCGGCAGTTTTACGAAGAAGATTATCGGCTGGCATACAAAAACACCTATGCCCCCAAAGCCAAACACATCTTGCGTGCCGGGCGAGTTGCGCTGACCAGGCATGAAAAAATCCAGCACTTATTGCATAAACCGCAAACCCTACTGGATGTGGGCACCGGCGGCGGTGAGTTTGCTTATTTAATCAAATCGCTGGGCCACGATTTGCACGGCATCGAACCGAACAAGGGTTACGGCCAATATTCCGCTGCGCAATACGATCTGAATTTACAGTTCGGCTTTATTCAAGATGCACAGTTTGCAGAAAACAGTTTTGATGTGATCACCATTTGGCATGTACTGGAACACACCGAAGACCCGTTTTTTGTATTGGGCAAGTTGCGCAGCCTGTTGAAAGCCGACGGCGTGTTAGTAGTGGAAGTACCGAATATCGAGGCCACTTGCCAATCGCCGAGCAGCACTTTTCATGAGGCGCATCTGTACAATTTCAATTTGGCGACACTGCGGCGCATGGGTGAAAAAGCCGGTTTAATTGAGGAAAGACATGTGTTTTCCGAAGACGGCGGCAATGTCACGCTGTTTTTCAAAAAAGCCGAACACCCGGCCGACCAAGCTATGGGTTGGGGAATCCCAGAAAATGCCGAACGAATCTCCGCGATTGTACGCGGCCACACCAATTTACGGCATTACATGCGCGCGGCCCCTTATTTGCGGTTTATCAAACGCATGAGTCGTTCGCTATTCGAAAGTCGGGACGTCAAAGGTTTCGATAACAATAAAAGCCTGCTTGACCAATTGTATCGGGGCTTATAGTACGCTCGTCACTTAGATTTTCCGGTGGGTACGCTAGTCGGCCCACCCCACATTTTTGAAAGGTTTCCCGTCATGTCATCCCACGCCGCCAACATCCATTCCGACAAGATCCTGATTCTCGATTTCGGTTCGCAGTACACGCAATTGATCGCCCGCCGCATCCGTGAAATTGGTGTGTATTGCGAAATTTACTCCTGCGATTGCAGCGCCGATGAAGTCAAAAACTTCGCACCCAACGGCATCATCCTCTCCGGCGGGCCGGAAACCGTGACCAGCAGCGACACCCCGCGCGCGCCGCAAATTGTTTTTGAGTTGGGCGTGCCGGTCTTGGGTATTTGCTACGGCATGCAAACCATGGCCGAGCAGTTGGGCGGCAAAGTAGAATCGTCCGATCACCGCGAATTCGGCTACGCGCAGATTCGCGCTCGCGGCCATTCCAAATTGTTGTTGAACATCGAAGATCACGCTTCACCGGAAGGTTTCGGCTTATTGGATGTGTGGATGAGTCACGGCGACCGTGTCGTTGAATTACCAACCGGTTTTAAATTGATCGCCAGCTCCGACGGCGCGCCAATAGCCGGTATCGCCGACGAGGACAAACACTTCTACGCGCTGCAATTTCATCCGGAAGTGACCCACACCAAGCAGGGTGGCCGGATATTGAGTCGGTTTGTGTTGGAAATTTGCGGCTGCCAAGCGTTGTGGAATGCCAGCAATATCATTGAAGACAGCATATCCGCAGTCCGCGAAAAAGTCGGCAGCGATCAAGTCATTCTGGGCCTATCGGGCGGTGTCGATTCTTCGGTAGTCGCCGCCTTGCTACATCGCGCCATCGGCGAGCAACTAACCTGCGTGTTCGTAGATACCGGTTTGCTACGCTTGCACGAAGGCGATCAGGTGATGGCGATGTTCGCCCAACATATGGGTATCAAGGTAATCCGTGTCGATGCCGAAGCCCGTTACATGGCGGCACTTGCCGGCGTTAACGACCCCGAACAAAAGCGCAAAATCATCGGTGGCCTGTTCGTGGAAATCTTCGACGAAGAGGCCGGCAAACTCACCGACGCCAAATGGCTGGCGCAAGGCACCATTTACCCGGACGTTATCGAATCAGCGGGCGCGAAAAGCGGCAAGGCGCATCTGATCAAATCGCATCACAACGTCGGCGGCCTGCCGGAAAACATGAAGTTGAAACTGGTCGAACCCTTGCGAGAACTGTTCAAGGACGAAGTACGTAAACTGGGCTTGGAGCTGGGCTTGCCGGCTGACATGATCCACCGCCACCCGTTCCCCGGCCCCGGCCTGGGTGTACGCATCCTCGGCGAAGTTAAAAAGCAATATGCGGACTTATTGCGCCAGGCCGATGCAATTTTTATAGAAGAACTGTATCGCCACGGCCTTTACCACAAAGTCAGCCAAGCCTTTGCGGTATTCCTGCCGGTTAAATCGGTGGGTGTGATGGGCGACGGCCGAAAATACGACTATGTGATCGCGATCCGCGCTGTCGAAACCATAGATTTCATGACCGCGCGCTGGGCGCATCTGCCTTACGATTTCCTGGATTTGATCTCACGTCGCATCATCAACGAGGTGCCGGGCATTTCCCGCGTCACCTACGACATCTCCGGCAAGCCGCCCGCGACGATAGAGTGGGAGTAATAGCTTCAAATTAAAATGGAACTTTGAAAATGACTTCCGGTCAACGCAAGCGCGGGGTGTGAAAATTTGCTCCGCGCAATAGCTTATTCATTGTTTCTCCCAAGCCGGTAGTCAATTGTTTTGACTACCGGTTTTTTTTTGCGATGAATGAGCAGTCTTGGTCGCTATGCCGAATTAAAGTTAATAAAACGCGGCTTAACCTATGTCGGTTCTTACAGGCAAACGTCCGTCATTCGCCTAACAACCCATCATTGGCGCACCCCGGTCTTAGCAGGTATAGGCTGGGTCATGTCGATGCCGGCAGCTTCTTTTCTTGAATATTGAATGTTTCGCAACTGGGCTGTTTATGCTGCACGTTGCGAAAAGGCCTTAAGTTGAGGGTTTGTCCAAATCATTTCCTTGGTGGCCGGTAAAGGTCCGCCAAATTAACCAGCCATTCACGATTTTTGACGACATTGACGTTGGTCAAAGCCATTGAATAACAGCCTGTGTCCGATACGGCAATTGTTGGGTATTTAATGACAATAAGATGAATGCTCCCAGGCACATTTAGAATGGTTTCAGGTGGAAAACGGTTAGATTATTTAGGCAAAAATGCAAGAGATTAATTTTAATTATGCACAAAAAACTACTTGACACTGTCGGCGGCCAAAGACTGCCTGGTCCTGGGCTCTAATCTTCGTATATTGCATGTAAGTTATTGATTTTAAATTGTATAAACTGTTGTCTAAAATTGAGTCAATTTAAGCAAAGGCCCCAAAAATTAGGCATTTAGAGAGCGAAAAAACTTTTTATCCCCAAGGTTATCCACAGCTTTTGTGGATAACACCATAACTTAGTTGCCTGTCAGTCAGTTAGCGTTAAAAGCTATATTCCCGTGCAGGTTTTTGTCTTATTTCCGACACGGTTGCAACTTGGCCTGCCTGGGATTTTGCAAAGGAATGTCAGCGGATGGTTACATTGGCGGAGGCATTTGATTACAGTATTTTAAATGCGGAGTTCGTTGCGGTGCTGCTTCTAGTGTTATGACAGGGCTATTAAAAACCGTTCGCCTTTTGCTCTTGAGCGAACTCAGCCTGTCGATGGACGCACTCACCTGGGCTCAGACGAGCTCAGCCCGGACGGATTACCCGAGATAAAATACTGCCGGGTTAATAAGCTATCGGCTCCAACTGCGCTGGATAGAAATTAACTATGTTAAATAACTTTTCCAATTAGGTCATATACCGCATTATTTGTAGCGTGTTGCTCCGGTAATCCCGGGCAATTTGCCGCCAAATGCCCTAAATACCGCTATTTTAGTGCTCTGGCATGAATCTTGGTTGTTCGCCCAATTAACGACACCAAAATCCGCATATCCTAACCATGAGCAACGCTCTCCACATCTCCCGCCTGATTGAGGCTTACGACGAGGAATTACGCCGGGTGATGTTTAGACGCTGCGGCTGCCTGGATACCGCCGCCGACATCGTGCAGGAGACCTACCAGCGCATGTTTACCGGCAATTTGTGGCAGCAGGCCGACAACCCGCGCGCCTTGCTGCATCGCATCGCCGCCAATCTGGCCACCGATTACGAACGCCGCCGCAATACTCGCAATCAACATGTAGAGCATGACGATACCGGCGACGCGGCCTTGCAGGTTAGCGATGGTATCGATCCGGAGCAAATCAGTCTGGCGCGCGAGCGCTTGGACCGCTTGGTCGCGGCGATAGATAGACTCCCCGGCAAATGCCGGACGGTTTTCGTACTGCGCAAGTTCGAGGAACTGAGCCACGCCGAAATCGCCCAGCGCCTAGGCATATCCCGCAATATGGTGGAAAAGCATCTACGCAATGCCTTGGCCGCCTTGCAAGAACACGACGATTTTTAGCTGATTCGCTCCTGTTTTCACAGGGTTATGCGTCCTATAATGGCGAGCCACCAACCCTGAATTGCGCCCGATGAAAAACTTCAGCCTTTATCGCTCACCGCTACGCAGCAGGATGCATTGCCGCCTGTCGGCTGTAAACGGACATAGGCAATGAAAATCTCTGCCGAGATTAAAGCCGCTGCCCGCGACTGGTGGGTCAGGCTGGATAGCGGCAAACTTAGCCCTAATGAGCACGCCGAATTTACCCGCTGGTTGGCTGCCGATCCCTTGCATCGTCAGGCTTACGAGCAATTACGCGAGTTATGGGGAGCGCTGGACGCTATCGCACCGAAAATAACGATTCCGGCCGCCAGCAAACCCAAGCAGTTTGCTTGGCGATGGCAGTGGGCGCTGCCTGCCTTAGCCGGGGGCTGCCTGGCCTTGTGGTTGTTCAATCCGCTATGGCTCATATTGCGCGCCGATTTTCATACCGGCTTCGGCGAGCGGCGCGACGTGCATCTTAGCGACGGCTCGACGGTGCATCTGAATAGCAACAGCGCATTGGAAGTACATATCGACGGCGCACAGCGGCAATTGACCCTGCTACAAGGCGAAGCCTGGTTTGAAGTCAGCCCCGACAAAGCCAGGCCGTTTCGGGTAAATACTGAGCACGGCAGTGTCACCGCGCTGGGTACGGCCTTTAACGTGCGGCTGCATCACGATAAAACCGAAGTCAGTGTCACGGAACACAGCGTGGCGGTGGACTTGCAACAAGCCGACGGCAAAACGCTGCACACCGTGGTTGCCGAAGGTCAGCAAATAGCCTATAGCGCCGAATCGGGAATGGGCAATTTGCAACACATCGATAGCCAGGCCGTTACCGCCTGGCAACGCGGCAAACTGGTGTTCGAAAACCGGCCCCTGGGCGAAGTGCTTACCGAGCTGAATCGCTATCATCGCGGCTTTTTGCTGATCAACGATCCTGAACTGGCCCAACGTCGCGTCAATGGTGTGTTTCGTACCGACCAAGCCTTATCGGTGCTGGCGGCCTTGGAAACCTCTCTGCAACTGCGCTCAACGCGGTTTGGTGATTATTTGATCGTGCTGCACCGCTAAACGAGTTTACGGCATCGGTGGCGTTTATTGACCGGGCAAAGGCATTGAGGCGAATGCTATTTAAGGGCCGGGTTAATAACGCTCCCGGCAAATTACCGTTTTGACCTACTCGATAGTTGTTGTCAGCGCATTGCTGAAATTATCCCTCTACCAATTATCCGAAAAATAAATTTCAAACGCATTGAACTTGGCAACTACTTGGCGGAATTAACCTCGGAATGCAGTTCGCTTTGAGCAAGTCCCCTAAGTTGCCTCAAGGCAGGGTCGCATTCGCGCTAGGCAGTTGGTCAAAATGCCGACGCAACAGCAAAGGTTCCCATGGAACAAAAATCGCAGCCAACCTGAGGCTTGCCGCCGGTTAGCTGTACCTTAATGATCTTATCGACAGAGGATAGAAGTATGAGATTAAACATTGCTAAAACAGTAATTGCCGCCGTTTTGTTAATCGGTGCGGCGCCAGCGAATGCCAGTGCCGTGCATGATGCCGCCGGCGATTATCTGGCAACTTATTTCGGCAGTAAGACCGGCGATCTGGATGTGATCAGTGCCTCGGTTACTTACAATCCGGCCAGCGATCTTTTTCATTTCGAAAGTACCTTTGCCGGTAACCTCGGCGGCTCGCCGTCCGGTTTCTACATTTGGGGCTTCGACCGGGGCGCCGGCAGCGGGCGGTTTACCGCAAACGGCTTGCCGCAAGTACTGTTCGATTCGGTCGTGCGTTTCAACATGGACGGCAGCGGCGTGGTAAGCCTGTTGGCTCCGACTTCTTCCACTACCGCTTTCGCCGCGGGGACCGCCAAAATTAAAGACAACCAGTTGATTGCCGACATTGCCGCGAGCTTGCTGCCCTCGAATGGTCTTGCCAAATCGAGCTACACCTGGAATCTCTGGCCGCGCGACGGGGCTCTGCCTGCGGGTTTTGGACAAATCTCCGATTTCGCTCCCGATGCAATCAATGAACCCGTGCAAGTCGTACCGCTCCCTGGCGCGTTTTGGCTGTTTGGTTCGGTGTTTGTAATGTTCAAGTTAGCCGGCAACAGCAAGCGGCGTTTTGCGGTAACAGTGAAATCCACCGCCATTGTCTAATTCAATAGCAGCACATTAAAAGCTGGCAAACCCGTTCCTGTTGTTTTGTAAAGGCTTGAGCGGGTTTGCGACTTCATTCCGCGCCGGACGGCGCTGCCAGATAACTTACCTCTACCTCCGTCAAGCCGCTGATGCCGATTTGCTTGGCCGCGCCTTGCGATAAATCGATCAACCGATTCGGGCTGAACGGACCTCTATCATTAATCAGCACATCCACATAACGGCCATTGCGTAAATTGGTAACCCGCACTTTTGACGGAATCGGCAAAGTTTTATGCGCCGCCGAAAAGCCTTGCGGATCAAAACGACTGCCGTCGGCGGTACGATTGCCCGATTCCGCGCCGTACCAGGAAGCCAAGCCGGTTTCCCGGTAACCATTTCCCGATGCCAAAGGGTAATACGTGATGCCTTTGACGGTGTAAGGCTTGTTGTAAGCGGCGTTGTTTTGGTACGCCGGCAACCGGGCCGGCATGGAAGGCTGCGGCGGCTCGGATGCGCAACCCGCTAGCAGGCTGAGTAAAATCAATAAAAAACCTGGATGGGCAAGTGCCTGGATTAGTTGGTTTCGCGGCATTCGATAACTCCACAGGGCGTAATTTATTTGGCGCGCATGCACTGGCAATAATCTAAGCATAATTTAAAGCTCCCGTTAAAATCCGTTTGCTTTATCAGCGCCTTTCCCGTCTTCCGAATAGCCGACCGTTGCCGGGGCGAGTTCATCCCGTCAAAATCGGTCAGCCCTGACGGGTTTGGTTATAATGCCGGCATCAGGAAATAGACAACTAGGGCCGGGATAGCGATTTCTTTGTTTGCCGAGGCGGCAAACGCCACTTGAGGGGGAAAGATACATGGCGGGTGAATTACATAAAATCTTGATTGTTGGCGGCGGCGCGGCGGGATTGGAGTTGGCCACCGAATTGGGGCAAAAACTTGGCAAAGCCGGCAAGGCGCAAATCACTTTGCTGGATGCCGCGTCCACCCATATTTGGAAGCCGTTGTTGCACGAAGTGGCGTCCGGCACCTTAGCCGAAGCCGAGGAAATCGAATACTTGGCCCAAGCACACAGCAATCACTTCCGCTTCTTGTTCGGCAGAATGGAAGGATTGGATCGGACCAACAAGGAAATTATCGTCAGCGCGATTACCAACAAGAAAGGCGAAGAGATCATTCCGCAACGCCGCTTCAAGTACGACACGCTGGTGATGGCGGTCGGCAGTGTCAGCAACACCTTCGGCATCAAGGGCGTGGATAAATATTGCCGGTTTATCGATACCACCAAGGAAGCCTTCCGCTTTCAAAAACAGCTGGTGGAAACCTATTACATTCAGTCTTACGCCAACCAGAGCCATCAACGTGACAAGCCGTTGTCGATTGTCATCATCGGCGCAGGCGCCACCGGCGTGGAATTGTCCGCCGAGTTGCACGAAGTGACCAAACTACTGGCAACCTACGGGCTGGAAGGTTCGATAGACGTCAACATTACCATCATTGAAGCCGCGACTAAATTGTTGCCAGCCCTGCCGCCACGGCTGTCGCAAGCTACCCAGGAGCAATTGATCAAACTGGGCATCCAGTTAAAACTAGGCCGCAAGGTCACGGAAGTGACCGAAACCGAAGTACACACTTACGATGGCGAAGTGTTCGATGCGGATTTAAAAGTCTGGGCCGCCGGTATCAAAGCCCCGGATTGGATGAAAGACCTGGATGGTTTGGAGTCCAATCACATCAACCAATTAGTGGTCGATCAAACTTTGCAAACCAGCGACCCCGACATTTTTGCTATCGGCGATTGCGCCGCTTGCGAATGGGTCGGCCACGGCGGCAATGTGCCACCGCGCGCTCAGTCCGCCCACCAAATGGCCTCTACCGTAGCCAAAACCATCATCAACCGCTTGAAAGGCAAACCGGCTGCGAAATTTGTTTATCGCGATTATGGCTCGCTGGTATCGCTGGGTAAATTCAGTACGGTTGGTTCCTTGATGGGGAGCTTGATGGGCACGGTCAGCGTCGGCGGATTGATTGCCTATGGCGTGTATTTGTCCTTGTACAAAATGCACCAAGTGGCCATCCACGGTTACTTCCGCACCGCGATGCTGACCTTATCCAATCTGTTCCGGCGCAGCACCCACGCCAAAATGAAAATGCACTAACCCACAACTCCACCGAGCGATACAGATGTTAGAAATCGAATACGAATTCCGCGAAGAAGACCTGGTCCACTTTAACGAGGAAAGGCTGAAAAAAGACCCGGAAATGCAGAAAAAAATCCGCCAAAACCGCATCTTCGCCCCCGGCGTCATGATGGCGATTGCTTTGTTTTATTACGTGTATTACGTGGACATGACCACTACCGCCTATATCACCATCCTGGCGCTGGCCTGGGCGATTGCGTCGCCGTTTATCATGAAGATGGACATGCGCCGCCAGTTTTTCAATAAATACACCGAGGCGGAAAAAAAGGCACTGTTTGGTATCCACTGGCTGAGCATTGAGCCGGAGTTTTTGCAGGAACGCGCCCCCGGCGGCAAAAGCAAAACCCCCTGGAAAGACATGCTGCGGGTGGAGAAGCATAAGGACTATGTTTACATCTATGTGGATATCGATGCGGCGATTGTGATTCCGCGCGCCACGGTCAAGAAAGGCGATTTGAAGGCGTTTGCTAAGCAGGCTGAGGGGATGATTGAGAGGGCGGGATGATGAATTTTTTCCGTATATCCAGCTGATATAGATGATATACGGAAGCCATATAATTACTTGCTAGGCCACTTCAGCTGTAGCAGCATGAAAGTTCAAGCGCTTGTAAAAATCACATCATCGAGCGATGGAGGAACGCATCTAACGTTCTTTCGACCGGGACTTTCACTCCCCTATGCGGCTCTTGAACGGAAGCACGCACTTGGGGTTGCACAAAAATTTTGCTCCGATGTAGCGCATGCTCAAGGAAAAGACTGGGTAGCGTTTTGGTCAAGACCAGATGGTCAAGTCAATTGCCCCGAGGGGGCAATTGACCTCCCTTCCGACGTTTGGGTATGCAAGCTATCCGGCAACATGTGCCACTTACAAGCAGCGATATCTACCGAACGCAAGGCAGAGTTCTTTACAAAATGTCATGCGCCACATTCCAAAAAAGAGGCCATATTCAAGATAGTCGAAAGCGGAAGGTACCGTGGTTTTCATCACGTACCCGGCCGTTATCTTTGTGTTGCCTGCGAAGCGAAGGGCGGCAAGAAAGAGTCGTTTTTCTATCACTACCCGTGGGAGTTCGCAGAACTAGATGTTGCTCTTCACTGGTCATATGAAGAAGCACTCCCACGACTGTCGGCGGCGAATATTCCAGTTAACCGAGTGATGTGCCCTCTGTGCGCATCTTGCTGCCGTGACTTGGCGGTGCAACTGAACCCCAATCTGGCTCATGATCTGGTTGTTGTGTACGTAGAAGTAGACCTGAGACCGAGATGAGTAAGGTAGGGTGGGCACGGTTTTTCATCTCGTTCCCACGCGCCGCGTGGGAATGCAAGCAAACCGCGCTGCGGTGAGCTAAAACCAATCCCGATAGACCGGCAATAATCCATCCTACCCGGCATAATTCCAGGCAATTTAATAACGCCAATGCTCCGGTAAATCAACATAACCGCATTTAACCGGATTCAGGTGGATATAATCCAAGGCCAAGGCGCAATTGGTAGGGCGTCAATAGGCGTTACCGTGTTGTGCCGTATGTTGGCCTTAAATCATTCGGCGCATTACGCTATTGCTAATGTTGGAGTTATTGCCTTGCAGCGGCCATGCTTTATCCTGCATGCGTAGCGGTTTGAACATCGCTCTCCGCTACGCAATGATCGCCACAAAATATTAGAGCGTGCTAATCTATACTTGCTTTGGATGTTAGACCATGGCGAATTAGGTTAGACTCTGGTTGCATTTGCTTATGCTGACGGTTAAGCAACGCCAAAAAGATGCATCCGCTATCTAGCTGTGCCAACCCGATAGGTCGGCAAGTCCCGCCGATTGGGCGGCTCAGCATCTATAAAGGCCTTCGCCGCAATGTCGTTCGAAAGCAGAGGACCTGCAAATTATTGGGAAATTAACGAAGCCCACCGGTTCATCGGTTGGGAGGAGCAAGCATGGAACTGTTACTTTTTCTTATAGGTGAAAAATATTTTTGCCTACCGCTATCCAGCGTCAAAAGGATTGTGCCCATTTCCCCGGTTTATCCCTACAGCGGGCAGAACTCCGATCCCTTCTACGGTATCGATGGCGAGGTTTTTCCTTATGTGTCGCTTTGGGATTTATTGGATATCAAGTCGAAATACTTTGAATATGAGGAATTAAAGTCCTTTTTGGAAATTCGCAGAAAAGATCACCTGGAATGGATTGCCGAACTGGAATATTCGGTCCGCAACCACGGCACCTTCAGCAAGGCCAGAAACCCCAGAGAATGCGCATTCGGTAAGTGGTATTACGCTTACACACCCCGACACAAAAGACTGCATTTGCTGTTGTCTTGTTTCGAAAGGCCGCACGCCGCCATACATGAACTAGCCGATAAATTGCTGAATATGGCGGAAACCGGCCGTGTCGATGAAGCCTTGTCGGCTTTGAATCAGGCTAAACACGGCACGTTAACGGAGCTTTTGAATATTTTCGACTCAACGATTGAATTGGTTGTCGACCTGCAAAGACGCCTAGTCCTGCTTGCCAAACATGATGCCAATTACCTGGCTATCGGCATTGATGAGGTGTCTGACATCGTTAAAGTGAAGGCGTCGATGCGTCGTGACAACCCTATTACAAGGTCCGAGCATTTTTCTGAGTTCGTCTCCTTTGAAAATGGCCAGGCTGTGCCGATTATTAATCTTGCATCCTTAGCCAACAATGCGCCGGGGTTGACGGGTAAATCAGATAATCCGGTAATTTAGCGCCCGCAGTGCGGGGTGGATGATGAAATCATCCTGACTTCCAAGTTGTCGTTTTATATTTTAATACCGATGGCTTGGGCTATCAGTTTTTGATTCAGGGCGGTAGCGGTTCGTGATAAATTTCCATACATTCTCCTTCGTAGCCCGACGACCACCATGACCACCATTCGCCAAGCCGATTTCATCCAAAGCATCGCCGATGCCTTGCAGTTCATTTCCTATTACCATCCCAAGGATTTCATCGACGCCTTGTATGTGGCTTACCAAAAAGAGGAAAGCCCGGCGGCGAAAGATGCAATGGCGCAAATTCTCATCAATTCGCGGATGTGCGCCGAGGGCCGCCGGCCGATTTGCCAGGATACCGGTATTGTTACGGTTTTTTTAAAAATTGGTATGGACGTGCGCTGGGATGCGGCATTGAGCGTGACCGAGATGGTTAACGAAGGTGTGCGCCAGGCTTATCTGCATCCGGACAACGTGTTGCGGGCGTCCATCCTGGCCGATCCGGCCGGCAAGCGCATCAATACCAAGGACAATACCCCGGCGGTGGTGCATATGGAATTGGTGCCTGGCGACAAAGTGGACGTGGAAGTGGCAGCGAAAGGCGGCGGTTCGGAAGCCAAGTCCAAATTCGTGATGCTGAATCCGGCCGATAACATCGTCGATTGGGTGTTAAAAACCGTGCCGACCATGGGCGCTGGCTGGTGTCCGCCCGGCATTCTCGGCATCGGCATCGGCGGCACTGCCGAAAAAGCCATGTTGCTGGCCAAAAAGGCTTGCATGGGTTCGATCGACATTCAGGAGCTGATCGCCCGCGGGCCATCGAATGCTATTGAAGAACTGCGTCTGGAGCTTTATGACAAAGTCAACGCGCTAGGCATCGGCGCGCAAGGCTTGGGCGGCCTGACCACGGTGCTGGACGTGAAAATTCTGGATTATCCAACCCATGCCGCCAACAAGCCGGTGGCGATGATCCCCAACTGCGCTGCCACCCGCCACGCGCATTTCGTATTGGACGGTTCCGGTCCGGCGCTGCTGACCCCGCCCAAGCTAAGCGACTGGCCGGAAATTACCCAATCGGCCAGCAGTGCTCGCCGGGTCAATATCGATGGTTTGACCAAGCAAGACGTTGCCGACTGGAAGCCCGGCGAAACCTTGCTGCTGAGCGGCACCTTATTGACCGGCCGCGACGCCGCGCACAAGCGTATCGTCGATCTGTTGAACAAAGGCGAGTCCTTACCGGAAGGTGTCGATTTAAAAGATAAATTCATTTACTACGTCGGCCCGGTCGATGCGGTGCGCGATGAAGTGGTCGGCCCGGCCGGCCCCACTACCGCCACTCGGATGGACAGTTTCACCGACACGGTACTGGAAAAAACCGGCTTGCTAGGCATGATAGGCAAATCCGAACGCGGCCCAAAAGCGATTGAGGCCATCGCCAAGCATAAATCAGTGTATTTAATCGCGGTCGGCGGCGCGGCTTATTTGGTATCCAAGGCCATCAAACAGGCGAAGGTCGTGGCGTTTCCTGAATTAGGCATGGAAGCGATACACGAGTTTGTGGTGGAGGATATGCCGGTGACGGTGGCGGTGGATAGTCGCGGCGAGTCGATTCATGCGATCGCGCCGAAAGAGTGGCAATCAAAAATTGGGAAGATTCCGGTGGTGCTGGCTTAGGCTTTAGTGCGAGAGGGAGTTTACGCCGCGCCTTCAAACACGATGCCTTCATAAATCTCGGCGACCGGTAGTTCCAAGCCGATGGATTGCAACAACGCCCGCTCGCCGGCTTGATATAGCCGTAAGTCCCATTGCTCGGCGCGGCGGTAACACTCCACGCGCTGCGTGTCCTGAGCGATCAGCACATACTCTTCCAAACTGGGCAACTTGCGGTAGTGATGAAACTTTTCGGCTCGGTCATAGCGCTCAGTAGCGTCCGATAACACTTCAATAATCAGTTTCGGCTGGCTGTTGTAGTGCTCGGCGGTGTCGGCTGCCGAGCAGGTGACGTGTAAATCCGGGTAGAAGAAACAGTCGTCGTGGGCGGTTTGCACGCGAACTTTCATTTCTCCGGAATGAACCCGGCAAGGTGTTCCGCGCAGGTAAGTATGCAAAAAAGCGATTAAATTGGTTGCGACGGTGTCGTGTGCCCGTTTCACGCCGCCCATCGCATACACCTCGCCATTAATATATTCATGCTTGATGTCGCTGACTAATTCGCCTTGCAGATAATCCGCGACGCTGATCGATAATTTTTCCGCTAAAGCCATGTGCATGTCCTCGTGTTTACCCGCCAGCGATTTTAACGGCTAGAGTCGTCAATAGATAGTGTCGGCCCAAACCTTGGCCAGCCTAAAAACTCGGGCTAAACTCAAAACTCTTTTTTTGCTTGGTCGTCCATGTCTATCGTTGCGTTGTTATTTATCGGTTTCTCGTTCGGTGCGGCCTTGCTGTTGCTGGCCGGCAATATCTTGCAAGCCAGGGAACCCGTACGCTTTACGTCGAAATTGGCCGGATTTCTATTGATAGCCGGCTTGGCCGGTATCCAGAGCCTGCATTTAGGCTACTTGCTGAATCGATACGATCTGGTGCATTCCGCGCTCTACCTATTTCTGCTGTACGGGATTGCTCCCAGCTTCTATTTTTACAGCCGGCAACTGTTACGTAATGACGCCGGTTATAGCCGGCACGATGTATTGCATGTCTTGCCGTTTGCACTGTGCATGATTTTGCCTTATCGATTGGCCCTGCCCGGCGCTTTTTTGGTTGGCGGCGGCTATTTGCTGTGGCTGGCAAAAACCGTCTATGCGCTACGCGGACAAAGACAGCGCTTTCATTGGGAGCTATTGGCGCTGGGGATTTTGTTTGCCATTGCGGTGGCGGTTTTAGTGTTGGGCTTCATCTGGCCGCTACTGGATGAAGCAGACTTTATCGCTGCTTACAGCATCTTGATCGGTTTGGCCTTTTTCGCGGTGGCGTTGACCTTATTGCGTTTTCCCGGCATTGCCGCCGACGTGTCGGAAGCGGTGCAGGCGGCTTATGCGGAATCGACCTTAAAAAATATCGATAAACCGGCAGTGCTGGCCAAACTGGATGCATTGATGACACAGGACAAACTATATGTACTGGAAACCCTGAACCTAGGTTTGCTGGCCGAACAACTCGGATTGAGTCAGCATCAGTTGTCCGAACTGATCAATACCGAATTTCAACAAGGCTTTTCCCGCTACATTCGCGAACAACGCATCGCCGCCGCCCAAAAATTGCTATTGGCGGAACCCAATGCGTCGGTATTGTCCATAGGCTTGACGGTGGGCTTTAGCACCCAGTCCAATTTCTATGCGGCGTTTCGCGACATCGTCGGCGTCGCGCCCGGACAGTATCGAAAAACACACGCCGGCTAAACAAAAAACTCCAGTTTTATCATTTTGTAAATCCGTAACACTTTGATGTCTATGGATTTATATCCCGCGTAAATTATTTCTATTCCTGTCCTATCATTCCGGAAGTTCCGCCGTTTCGCGGTCGTTAATCTGCTCCTGCCTCTCAACATTTGGAGCAAAACCATGAATATTCTATTAACCGGCGCGACCGGTTTTATCGGTAGCGCCGTATTACACGAGTTGCTGCGACAGGGTCACCAGGTCACGGCCTGTTGCCGCCACCCCGAACGTCTACTAATCGATCATCCAAACCTGATCCGATTAAACTTGGATTTTGCCCAGGCCGGTACGATCGACTCCTGGCTGCCGCATCTGCAAGCTGTCGACGCAATCGTCAATTGCGTGGGCATCATTGCCGAGAACAATAACCAAAGCTTTGCCCAGTTGCATAGTCAAGCACCGATAGCCTTGTTTCAGGCCGGTGCGTGCGCCGGGGTAAAAAAGATCGTGCAAGTTTCGGCTTTGGGTGCCGACGCGGGTGCCGAATCAAATTACCACCTCAGCAAAAAAGCTGCCGACGATGCCTTACGCGACTTGGCCCTGGACTGGTTTGTACTGCAACCGTCGCTGGTTTATGGTCCCGGCGGGCAAAGTAGCGGCTTGTTTCATGCGTTGGCCGCTTTACCCGTGCATTTGCTGCCGGATGGTGGCCGCCAGCTTTTGCAACCCATTCATCTCGCCGATGTAGCCACCACCGTCTGCCGTTGTCTTGAGCCGGCTGTCTCCGGTCGTAAAACCTTGGCTTTGGTCGGCCCCAGCCCGCTAAGTTATACGGACTGGTTGCAAGGGCTGAGGCGGCGATTGGGCAAACCAACAGCCAGAACTTGCTCCGTACCTTACCCATTTGCGCTGAGCATGGCGGGTATGGGCAAATGGCTGGGCGAGCCGATTTTGAGCAAAGACAACGTAGCGATGCTGAATCGCGGGAATTGCGCAGATCCGGGCCCACTTACGCAGTTTTTGGGTCGAGCGCCCATCAACGTGAACGAGCAATGGTTTGCGCAACCGGCCAGCCAAGCCGAGCGTTGGCATGCGGGTTTGTATTTTCTCAAGCCTTTGTTGCGATACGTGATTGCCTTCATCTGGCTATGGAGCGGCATCACCTCGCTGTTTTTCTACCCGCATCAACTGAGTTATCAGTTATTGGCACCACTCGGCATCACCGGCGTGGGCGCGCCAATAGCCTTATACGGCTTGGCAGCCATGGATATTGGCTTGGGATTGGCGACCTTGGCGCGGTTTAGGATTAGTCAGCTCATGCTTTGGCAGTTCTGGATCGTCCTCGGCTACAGCCTGACAGTGGCCGCATGTTTACCGGAATTTGTATTCCACCCGTTCGGCCCGCTACTGAAAAACCTGCCGTTTTTAATGTGCTTGTTGATGTTTAGAGTAATGGAAGGAGAGCCGTCATGATGTATTTATCGTTAAAATTGATCCATATCCTCAGCGCCATCGTCCTGTTTGGCTTGGGTTCCGGCACGGTGTTTTACAAAGTGATGGCCGATAAAAGCGGCGATCACGCGGCAATCGCCACGACCAGTAAACATGTAGTGTTGGCCGATTGGTGGTTCACCACGCCGACCGTGATTATCCAACCGCTAACCGGCGTGTTATTGGCCGATCAATTGTCGGCTTCGTTCGGCGACGGCTGGCTGCGGTGGACAGTGGTGCTGTATTTAATCACCGGGCTGTGCTGGTTGCCGGTGGTGATTTTGCAGATCCGCATGCGCGACATTGCCACCGAGTCACTGGACCAAGGCCGAGCCTTACCTTATCTGTACCACTATTATTCCAAGATCTGGCTATGGTTAGGCGTGCCGGCTTTCTTCGGCATGATAGGCATCACCACCTTGATGGTGTTTCATAATTCACTCTGGAGCTAAGTCATGTCTGTGTCATTAATGCAAAAAGTGTTGGGCGACGACTGGCAACAATTACCGGCCGTTATTCAAAGACATTACCGAATTAGCGACGGCCAACAAAGCCGGCTAGTCGGAACGATGGAAATTGGCTATCCAATTTACCTGTTTCCGTTGATTTGGCTAATTCATTTGTTCGGCGGCTTGTTACTGTGGCGCGGGCAGGCGGCACAAGCCGAAGTGGACAAGACCGCCGTCGGCGAACTGTTGCATTGGCAGCGGACGATGACCTATGCGGACGGTAAAACCGATTACTTCAGTTCTCAGATGATTTATGCGGCCGACCACGAGTTAGTCGAACTAATAGGCTTTGGTTTTGGTTTGCGCTTGAAGGTCAGCGTCGAAAACGGCGAGTTGCTGTATCGCAGTAACGGCCATTTCTGGCAATGCGGGTCGCTACGCCTGAATATTCCGGATAACTTATTGCTGGGTTCGGCCAGCATCAGCGAACGCGCTGTTTCAGAAGACGAGTTTTATCTGGATTTTCGCATCCGCCATCCCTGGTGGGGAGTGAGTTATTACTACCTGGGAAACTTTCGCTATGGCTGATAGGGTTTATCGATGGGAAGGGCGGCTACAGAGCGGGATCCAAACGCGGCTCTTCCCAAGCATGCATGTCCGCTATACCGCTGTGTTCCGGTTTTCAAGACGACCCGGAATAATCGCGGATAAGTTCGAATTGTAGTGGTCTAATAAAAATGGACACCCAGATAGGTTGATAAACTATCAATCTACCAGGTGAGCATAATGAAACAAGAAAGACGAAGTTTTGATGCGGCGTACAAGCTGCAAGTAGTGAAGATGATTCAGGAGCAAGGCCTGACAGTGGCGCAGGTTTGCCAGGAACTGAAACTGGGCGAGACGGCGGTGCGTCGCTGGCTGAAGCAGGTGCAGGCGGAGCAATCGGGCCAAGCGGGCATCGGCAAGCCGTTAACACCGGATCAGCAGCGGATTCGGCAGTTGGAGCAGGAAAATCGTCAACTGCGCGCGGATAACGAATTGCTAAAAAAGGTTTCGGCCTTTTATGCCCTGTGGGTATCTTTGCGAAGGAACTGCGATGAAACACGAAGTGATTCAGAAGCTTAGCGCAGAGAAGGCCGCGACGGTACGGCGGGTGTGCCGGTTGTTGGGCGTCAGTCGGTCGGGCTGGTATGCCGCTCGGCAGCGGGCGTTGAAACCGCAAACGCTTTGTGGCACGCGGGTTCGGCTGCGCAGTGTGTTCGAGGCGACCGGTCAATGCTATGGTAGCCGCCGTCTGCGTAAGGCCTTGGTGGGACAGGGTATCGAGATGGGTCGGCATCGCGTACGCAGCCTGATGAAGGAGCTCCAGCTCAAGCCAACCTGGAAGCCTAAGTTCGTGCACACCACCGACAGCAATCATAACCTGCCGGTGTACGAAAACGTGCTGGATCGCCAATTCGAGCAAACCGAGGCCAACCGGGCCTGGGTCTCGGACATCACTTACATACGGACGCTGAGCGGTTGGCTATATCTGGCGGTGGTGTTGGACCTGTATTCGCGCAAAATCGTGGGCTGGGCCATGGCGCCGAATATGCCGGCGGAACTGGTTTGCACGGCCTTGCAGATCGCCATCGTCCAGCGCAGACCGTCGCCAGGCTTGATCGTGCATTCCGACCGGGGTAGCCAGTACGCCAGTCACAATTACCGGGATTTACTGAGCCACCACGGGTTTCAAGGCAGTATGAGCCGAAAGGGCAATTGCTGGGACAATGGTGTGCCACGAAGGCGCAAAGAAGGACGTAGTCCTTCGAGCAGCTATGCTGCATGAGAGATGAGGGTAGGCCCCTCGGAGTCGGGTTACAGGATCAGGCTTCAAACCGCCACGAGTTGCTGTGATCAAAAGTCATGGTGGTGAGCGTCGTTGGAAAAGGCACTTGAAAGTGTCAGGTATGGATTAAGCAGATGAACGCAAGTGAACAGCCGATGACATGTCGAAAAGCAAACCAACCAACGTCAAAACCGGATAGAGTTGTTGATCCGGGACAAACCCAGACAGTACCTGTTTATGGGCTGGGTGGCGTTCGGCGTAGAGGCTGCATGAACTTAATTCAAGCTCTTGTGTGGAACGTGGGAACCTGCTGGCTGAATGCCAAGGGAAGAGAAGTTGCTATGTCTAGTGGCTTTGCAAGTACCGATGTCAGCCAGAGGGGCGGAGCAACTCATAGTAGCGATGAAAACGCTGTAATGGCGGTGGAGCGAAGGGGTTGCGTTATTCAGCCAGGTGCTATTGCCAACCGCTAATGGGAGGAGCAATAAACCTTGGCAAAGTCATTCGAACTATCCAAACATGCTGTATGGGATGCCTATTTGGCGGTAAAAGCCAATAAAGGTGCTGCCGGCATTGATGAGCAAACGATGGGGGATTTTGAAGCTGACTTAAAGAACAATCTGTATAAGATATGGAATCGGCTATCGTCAGGTAGCTACTTTCCGCCACCTGTGCGTCGTGTCGAGATACCCAAGTCGAATGGTCAACTAAGACCATTAGGTATACCGACTATATCGGATCGAATTGCCCAAATGGTCATCAAGAATCGACTGGAACCACTCGTGGAACCCTACTTTCATGATGACTCCTCTGGCTATCGTCCCGGAAAGTCGGCGCTCGATGCGATTGCGCAGGCACGGCAACGCTGTTGGCGGGATGATTGGGTGCTGGATATGGACATCAAGGGATTCTTCGATGCCTTGGATCATGGCTTAGTCATGAAAGCGGTGGCCAAGTACACCCATTGCCAATGGACGCTGTTGTACATCGACCGCTGGTTAAAGGCCGATGTGATAATGGCGAATGGTGCCCGGATACGCCGCGAGAAAGGTACGCCCCAGGGCGGCGTTATCAGTCCGTTGCTGGCTAATATCTTTCTACATCTGGTTTTTGATAAATGGATGCAAACGCATTTTCCTTGTATTCATTTTGAACGCTATGCCGATGATATTGTGGTGCACTGTCGCAGTGAACCCCAGTTGAAAATGGTCGAGCGGCAAATCAGAGATAGGTTTACTCGGTGCGGTCTTGAGCTTTGTCAGGAGAAAACCAAGATTGTATATTGCAAGGACTCAAGTCGAGACGATCAATATCCAAATCAGAGCTTTGATTTTCTGGGTTATACATTCAGACCCCGAAGTGCTCGCGATAGAAACGGCAAATTCTTTGTCAGCTTCTCACCGGCCGTCAGCCGTAAGGCGTTGAAAGCCATGAGAGCAAAGCTCAAAGGGCATCCGATGATAAAAGCGGGTTACAGTCAAAGTGTTGTGGAATTGGCTAGAACCATTAATCCGATCATACAGGGATGGATCACTTATTACGGAAAGTTCAGAAAATCGGCGTTGTCGGCCATTTATAGCTACATCAACGATAAGCTGTTGAGTTGGGCGAGGCGGAAATTCAAATCGCTAAAGCGCAGGAAATGGCGTGCCAGCCAATGGTTGCGAGAGCTATATCGACAATATCCGACTTTGTTTGCGCATTGGCGTGTTTGGTGTTGGGTGGCTGAATAACAAGAGCCGTATGAATCGAGAGGTTCACGTACGGTTCCGTGAGCAACTGAAGGGGGCGGTTCCCTTCGGTTGACTCGACCGGTGATGGAGCGCTTCTTTCTCAATCTGAAAATGGAGCGTGTTTGGCGCCGACAGTATGCCAGCCACACCGAGGCCACCCGCGACGTGACCGACTATATCGTTAACTTCTACAACAGTCGGCGCTTGCATTCGTCATTGGGCTACCTGCCACCCAATGGCTATGAAATGAAAATGGCAGCTCAACAACCTATCTCGGTGTCCGAAAAAAGTTGACCACTACAAATATTGTGGGGCGAACTCTTGCATGGCGGTGCAACCGGAGTGGGTTTGAGCCTGGTTAGTCCAGGTACCATTCCGGCTGAGGGCGAACAGCTGCGACGTATTGACTGAAGAAAGAGGGTGTAAGAATTTTTGTGTAAACGGCCATTAGGCAGGAAACTGCCGTTCCCTAGAGGAGAAAAAATGACCGTATCAAAATCCATCCCTACCGAGTTGCTCGATTCCTTGTTGTCGGGTTATCAGAAACCCGAAGACCTGATTGGCGAAAATGGCCTGCTGAAGCAATTGACCAAGGCTTTGGTTGAGCGTGCTTTAGAGGCAGAAATGACTGAACATCTGGGCCACGCCAAGCATGAAGCCGTCACTAATCCCAGCGGCAATGCACGTAATGGCAAGAGCCGAAAAAATCTCAAAGGTGACTTCGGCGTGTCAAGCAGCGCCGTAGTCATCTTGGCGTCGCCAAAAACCTGCACCCATTCTGCAAAGTTGAGGTTGGTGGTAATGATCAAGGACGTTTTCTCATACAGATGACTGATGAGGTGGAACAGCAAGGCACCGCCGGACGCTGGGAACGGTAAATACCCCAATTCGTCCAGGATGACGGCATCCATCAGCGTTAGCTGCTTGGCGAGGTTACCGGCTTTTCCTAGCTGTTTTTCCTTATCCAGTTGATTGACTAGATCGACCGCATTGTAAAAGCGAACCCGTTTGCCTTGATGGATGGCGGCTATGCCAATGGCAGTGGCCAAGTGGGTTTTCCCTGTGCCGGTGCCGCCCACCAGGATCAGGTTGTAGGCTTGCTCCATAAAGTTTCCGGTGGCCAGTTGTTCGAGACGAGCTTGCGGCAAGGGCGTTTCCGACCAGTCAATCTGTAGCAAGTCTCGATGAATCGGGAATCGAGCCGCCTTGAGCTGATAGTTCAGGCTGCGCGCTTGGCGGTCGGCCTGCTCGGCGCTGATCAACCGATCCAGCCAGGCTTCCGGCATCACGGGTTTTTGCTGGCTACTGTATTTGGCTTGCCACTTGTGCCCTGTGGGTATTCACTCCAGGCCGCCGCCATGCCGAACAGATGTAACGTTTTGAGCTGGAGCGCGCGATCAATGGACATGGCAAACGCTCCGTAAGCTATCATAGCGACTGCAATCGGCGACAGGCTCCAAGGTCAATGCCGGCGTCGATGCCGGGGTGTCGTCCAGTGCTTTGGGCTTGGCCGCTTCGGTTAACCGGCGCATTTCATTCAGGACGATGGCGGCGCTGATGACACCGGTCTGCAAGGTCAAATCACAAGCCACTTCCAAGGCATCCAATCCGTTATCGCCCAGACCTTTCGCCATCAGCAGTAGGTCGACAAAGGCGCGGTCACCCTGATCCTGCTTGAGAATACGATCCCGCACCACCTTGATCGCAACCGGCAAGTCCCAAGTCTGAAAGGGTGCGCCATGCCTCAGTGCGCCAGGCTTTTTCTCCAACACCGGCAGATAATGCCAAGGATCGCAGATCAAATGATCGCGTCCGAAGCGGCGGTGATGTTCGGCAATCATCGCGCCGTCGGCGACGATACGGACATGGTCGGCGGTTAAACGCACGGACACCACGCTATTGGCCCACTGCGCCGGCACGCTGTAGCGGTTGCGGTCTATGCGGATCAAACAAAGTGGCGAAACACGCTTCATTTCTTCCACGTAACCATCGAAGGCGGCCTTGACCGGCATTAACAAGGGCTGTTCTTCAGCGAAACATTCGGCGATGCTGCGTGAGGTCTGTTCAGGATGGGGGCGTCCCGCCAACTCGCAGCAGCGCTTCGCCAGCCAGACGTTAAGGGCGGCGAAATCCGTGAATTTCGCCATCGGCGTAAACAGCCACTCCCGAATGTTCCCGACCTGATTCTCTACCTGGCCTTTTTCCCAACCGGACTCCGGCGTGCAAGCCACAGGCTCAAACAGATAGTGGTTGGCCAGCGCCATGAAACGCCGATTAAAGCGCCGCTCCTTGCCAGCATAGATCGCATCGACCACCGTTTTCAGGTTGTCGTATACCATGCGCTTCGGCACCCCGCCAAAGTAAGCGAAGGCTTGACGGTGCGCATCCAGCACCATTTCCTGCGTTTCCCGTGGATAGGCCATCACGAACATCTGACGACTGTAGGTTAAGCGGAAGTGGGCGACCTTAATGGTCTGAACCACGCCGCCCAGTTCAACGGTTTCATGGCTCCAGTCGAACTGGCAGGTCTCGCCTGCTGGAAAGGCCAGGGGGACAAAAGCTTGCTTGATGGTGGGATGGGGAGATCGTTTCTTCTTCCAACCCTTAACGTAGCGCTGCACCGCCGTGTAACTGCCTTGGTAGCCCTCAACTTGCAGACATTCATACAGGCGTTGCGCGGTGCGTCGTTGTTTTCGCGGCAAATCCGCTTCTTGCTCCAGCCAGGCATGTAACTGCTGATGGAACGAACCCAGCATGGGGTGGGGTTGATGTTGGCGCTGATACGCCGGCGTTTCGACCGTCTTTAAATGTTTACGGATGGTGGGGCGGGATAGCTTAAAGGCGATAGCCAGTGAACTGATAGTCTCTTTCTCGACTAGATGACGCCGTCTGATTTCGGCAATAACGTCCATTTGTAACACTCCAGGATTCTCCGGCAAAAAACCGGACATTGAACAACCTGGGGTGGAAACTTTTCAACGCTCTTTTCCCCAGGACCCTGGAAAGTTTTGCACGCCGTTTAGCAAATAAAAACCAGGGTATTGATTTTTGATGCCAATACCGCCGCTCCAATTCTAATTTTTCGATGGTCCGTGTATCTTGTAACGATTCTGAATATTTTGCTTGTAGAGCAAATTTAGGCTGCTGGTGATTACCAGTAGTCACCAGAAAATCTGACGTCATAATCTGCGTTACACCTTGGTAAGCTGGATGCGAAATTATTGCGTCCATAGCTAATGCCTGGGTATCTTCCAAGCGCAAAGGAAACTGCTCCCGAATGTCTTCCGTTTCCGGATGCCACTCCAGCAATAAAAACACTGCTAGTTCGAGGTCGGAAAGAAGGTGATGCGTACGCTGAGTTTTGTGGCCGAAAATACGGTGAGAACGCCCCTCGGACGACACATCCCTAACGGTCAACCAAGGCTTATAGTCTTTACCGCTACCAGCGCCTCGCCCATCTTTTATCCATTTCTGAATGGTTATCTCTGAATTTGAATTATTTCTTCTCACCATAAAAAAGCCGCTCAACCTAGACCCAGGAACAAGTCTAGACTCAGCGGCTCCAGTATTCAACTTTATTACTCAGTTTCCTACTTTATTACTTAATATCCAACTTTATTACTCTCTCACAGGAATTGTAGGAAAGCAATAAAGTTTCATACTGAAACCACGTGAAAGCCTTATCTAACGGCGCCATAAATCGGCGCTTAAAAAATGAAATATCATACTGACTCAGTTAAAACACCTTTCGGCTAAGAAAAATTGAGTAATAAAGTATCACACTGATCCGAATAGCACTTAGACGGCATGGCAATCGACTATTGCATTTCATACCGCCCCGGAGCTCCTATAGTCAACGATGCATATTCAGATACCAAACTGCTGATGACACCGATGATGAAGTTGGCTGTGCCAATGCTGCCTGGGCATTCCAACTTATCGCTCCCGCAAACTTTCTCCCACATGTTCGATCAGTGGGCTTAGGAAATATTCAATCACCCTACGCTGCCCGGTCTTGACTTCCACCGTCACCGCCATGCCCGGCGTCAGATTGACAGTCTTGTTTTCGACGGCCATGGTCGTGCGCGGCAGTTTGACTCGGGAAGAGTAAATCAAACCGCGCTTATCGTCGTTGATGGCGTCGCTGGACACATGCGTCACTTCGCCGTGCAAGGTGCCGTATTTGGTGTAAGGAAAGGTTTCGATTTTAATTTCGGCTTCCTGGCCGGGATTCACAAAGCCAATGTCTTTGTTTTCGACGAAGGCTTCGATTTCCATCGCTTGGTCGGCCGGGACTACGATCAATAGCGGTTGCGCCGGGGTGACGACGCCGCCGACGGTGTGAATCGCCAGTTGCTGGACGATGCCGTCCACCGGTGCGGTTAGGGTCAGCAGTTGGCCGCGCTGACGGGCCTTGATGCCTGCCTGGGTGTAGGTTTCGATTTTCTGCTCGCTGTCGTGCAGCCTATCCAATGCCGTGCGGCGAGCGGCGGCTAACAGTTCGCTTTGTTGTTTGCCGGCTTCCTGAATCGCCGCGCTGAGTTCCTGTTGCTTTTCCCGTTGCGTGGCCAGTTCGCCTTCCTGTTCTATCCTGGCCTGTTCGCGTTCCAGGTAGTTGTGGCTGGAGACGAATTTCTTGGCTTGTAGTTGCTGGTAATCCTCGGCCAAGCGGCGGGCAATCGGTGCGGACTGCGCCAGTTTAGCCACAGTGGCCTGCACCGAACGCAAAGCGGCCTGACGGCTGGATTTATCCGCTTCCAGGCGTTCCAGTTTACTGGTCAGTTCCTGCCATTCGCCGTCCAGCAGACGTTGTTCGTGTTGGACTTGCTCAGAAGGCATCGCGTCCGGCGCCTGGAGTTGCGGCTTTTGCGGTTTACCGTTTTGCAGGGTTTGCAAGCTCTGCAAAAAGGCGCTGTCCCTAGCCGCCGTCAGTTGCGCGGTGCGTAAATCGTTAGCGATGCTGGCGGTATCGGCATCGGCGGCGGTCGCATCCAGTTCGATCAGCACATCGCCAGCCTTAACCGCTTGACCGTCGTTGACGTGGATGGCTTTGACCGTGGCGGTTTCCAGCGGCTGAATCGTCTTGACCCTGTCGTTGGGGACGATCTTGCCCTGGGCAGTCGCAACGATGTCGATCCGGCCGAAACCGGCCCACAACACCGCTAGCAACGCAAAGCTGATTAGTAACCAGATTGCTAAGCGCGGTGCCGGTGAAACCGGGGTTTCCTGCAAAGCCAGTGCGGCGGGCAGAAAAGCACTTTCGTGCGCCAAACGAGGAACGCTATCCAGTTCAGCCCGACGAGCCCAGGCGTGCCGAAAGGCTTGTCGGTAGCGGTGTAACAGTTCTAGGCTTGCTTGAAGTTTCAACATCGTATTATCCCATCTGCAGCCGATGCAGCCGGCTGTAATGGCCCAACTCGTGGGTCAACAATTCACTATGACTGCCGGCCTCAACGACCTGGCCGCGCTCCATGACGATAATACGGTTGGCATCGCGTACCGCGCTCAAGCGGTGGGCGATGATAATGACGGTTCTACCTTGGCAGATGGCTTTCATATTGTTCTGAATGATGCGTTCGGATTCGTAATCCAGTGCACTGGTGGCTTCGTCGAAGATCAGGATGCGCGGATTGCTGATCAAGGCCCTGGCAATCGCGATGCGCTGGCGTTGGCCGCCGGATAGGGTCGAGCCGTGCTCGCCGACCATGGTGTCGTAGGCTTCCGGCAGTTCCAGGATAAAGTCGTGGGCGCCGGCTAGTTTGGCGGCAGCAATAATTTGCGGTAAGGGTGCGCCGGGATCGGTCAAGGCAATGTTGTCGCGAATACTGCGATTGAACAACACGTTTTCCTGCAACACCACGCCGATCTGCCGGCGCAGGGACGAAACGTCGGCCAAGGCCAAATCCATGCCGTCCACCAGCACCCGCCCGCGTTCGGGGACATAGAGGCGTTGCAGCAACTTGGTCAGTGTGCTCTTGCCGGAACCGGAACGGCCGACGATGCCGATCACTTCGCCGGCGGCGATGTCCAGACTGATGCCTTTCAGCACTTCCGAGCCGTCCGGGTTATAGCGGAACACCACTTGGTCGAACTCGATTTTGCCTTGAATCGGCGGCAGGCTGCTCTTGTTGCCTGCCGTTTCGCCACGGCTATTGAGGATGTCACCCAGGCGCTGCATCGAAATGCCGGTCTGCTGAAAGTCGGTCCACAGCTGCGACAAACGCATCACCGGTTGCGCCACATGGCCGGCCAGCATATTAAAGGCGATCAACTGACCGACGCTGAGTTCGCCATCAATGACCAGACGGGCGCCCAGCCACATGGTGGCGACGGTAACCAGTTTACCGATCAACGTGACGCCGGCATTGGCGAACAGGCCAACGCTGGCGGTACGAAACCCGGCCGAAACATAACCGGCCAATTGCTTGTCCCAATGCCGGGTCAGTTGCGGCTCCACCGCCATGGCCTTGACGGTACCGATGCCGGAAATCGCCTCGACTAAAAATGCCTGATTCTCGGCGCCGCGATTGAATTTTTCGTGCAAGCGACCGCGTAATAGTGGGGTATACAATACCGACAGTAAGACATAACACGGTAAAGACACCAAGACGATCAAGGTCAGGTCCACGCTGTAATAGGCCATCACCGCCAGAAACACCACCGAGAACAACAAGTCCAACACCACCGTCACCGCATTGCCGGTCAGAAAGGCCCGAATGTTTTCCAATTCGCGCACCCGCGCCACCGAGTCGCCAACCCGCCGCGCTTCGAAGTAAGCCATCGGTAGATTTAACAGATGCCGAAACAGCCTGGCTCCCAGTTCGACATCGATACGGCTGGTGGTATGGGCAAACACATAACCGCGCAAGCCGGTCAGCAACACTTCGAACAAGGTCACCACCAACAGGCCGATGGCGATCACGTCCAAGGTGGTAAAACCTCTATGCACCAGGACCTTGTCCATCACCACCTGAAAGAACAAAGGCGTGACCAGGGCAAACAACTGCAAGACCAGACTGACCAACAATACTTCCAACAACAGTTTGCGGTATTTGACGATGGCAGGGATAAACCAGGTGAAATCGAACTTGCCCAGTTCGGCCGCCAGCGAGGCGCGCGAGGTGAATAAGATCAATGCGCCGGACCAACGCTCGGCGAAAGTCTCTAACGGCATTTGTTCCGGGCGGGCCGCAGCTGGGTCGTGAATCAACACTTGGCCGTTATCGACGCGGGCCAGGACGAAAAATGTTCCATCGCCACTAATCGCCACGGCCGGTAGCGGTGTCTTATCCAAGCGGGCTACTGTGGTTTTGACCCGTTTGGCCTGCAAGCCCAGTGTTTTGGCGGCCAGCAGAATATCGTCACAACCCAATAGCTGGCCGCTGGGCCGAAACTGGTGAGCCAATTGATCGGGATCGATGGCGACGCCGTGCAGGCGGGCCAGCATCGCCAGGCAAGCCAAGCCGGTGTCGAGGGGCGCGGCGGGGGCAGCACTAGCGGGAGAGGGGGAAGAATTGGTCATTGCACGCAAAAACAGCTTGAAAGAAAAATGAGAGTAAAAATATTAAATGGGTAGGGACCCGGAGCACCAAACCAAGGCCAAAGCCGCATCGAATCAGACTCGCCAATTCGCGCCGCTTTGGCCTTTAGCCGGTACCTCGAAAGGTCCTTTAATGCCAGTTAGCCGCAATCACCGGTGCCAGTGCCGTCTGGTAATTAGTCGGCAAAGTGGTTTGATCGGCGGCCGGCGGCGCGAACGCGGCCATCGCCGACACCAGGTTTTCCACTTGGCTATCCAGTAGGGTCAACGCACCGTCGGTGGTTTTGAACTGCTCGACGTGGTTGGCGGTGCCGGTATACCAGTCCTTCATCACTAATTTATCGGAGGTACCAATAACGCTCGCTTCCAGATTGTTGCCGACATGCTGGAACCAGAGCTGGTCGGCGGTGATACCGGACAGAAATTGCGCGATGTCGGTGTTACCCGCCGTTGCATCGTTCTCGACCACGGTGTCGGCACCGTAGCCCCGACCCAAGACATAGGTATCGTTGCCGGTGCCGCCGGTCAGCGTATCCACGCCTGCACCGCCATCCAGGGTATCGTTACCCGCCGCAGCGGATAAGCTGTTGACGGCGCTGTTGCCCTTCAGCACGTTGTTCAAGGCATTGCCCGTGCCATTGATGGCAGTTGAGCCGGTCAAGGTCAGGTTTTCAAGGTTCGTGCCCAAGGTGTATGTAATACCGGTTTCTACGGTGTCGGTGCCTTCATTGGCATTCTCGGTGAGAACGTCGGTTGAAACATCGACAACAAAGGTGTCGTCGCCTGTTCCCCCCAGCATTTTGTCAGCACCGCCTTTGCCATCGAGCCTATCATTACCCGCACCGCCTGTTAGCGTATTGACAGCGCTATTCCCGGTTAACACATTATTGAGGGTATTGCCGGTGCCATTGATGGCTGTGGTGCCTGTCAACAACAGGTTCTCCAGATTGGCTCCTAACGTGTAGGTAATGCCGGTTTCCACGGTATCGCTGCCTTCATTGGTATTCTCAGTGATAACATCGGTTGAGACATCGACGACGTAAGTGTCATCGCCTAATCCGCCTAACATCTTATCTGCACCGGCCTTACCATCGAGCCGATCATTACCGGCACCGCCGGTAAGCGTATTCACCGCGCTATTACCCGTCAGAACGTTATCCAGGCCGTTACCGGTCCCGTTGATAGCAGTAGTGCCCGTTAAGGTAAGATCTTCAACATTAGCACCCAGCGAATAGGTAACGCTAGACTGAACCTTATCGGCGCCTTCATTAACATTTTCCGTGACAATATCTAGGGTGTTATCGACTACATAGATGTCATTACCCATACCGCCAATCAGTGTATCCGCTCCAGTACCTCCGGAAAGCGTATTCGCTGAGCTGTTACCGGTGATAACATTGTTGAGCGTATTGCCTGTGCCGTTGATGGCTGCAGTACCGGTCAGCACCAAATTTTCGACATTGGTGCCTAACGTGTAGGTAATACCGGTCTCAACGGTGTCGGTACCTTCGTTAGCATTCTCGGTGATTACATCGGTTGAGATGTCGACAACGTACGTATCGTTGCCTGTACCGCCTAACATCTTATCTGCACCGGCTTTGCCGTCAAGCCGGTCATTGCCCGCACCACCTGTCAGTGTGTTTACAGCACTATTGCCGGTAAGAACATTATTCAAGGCATTCCCGGTACCGTTGATGGCAGTAGTACCTGTAAGGGTGAGGTTTTCCACATTAGCGGTTAATGTGTATGTAGCAGTCGACTCTACACTGTCTAGACCCTCGTTAAGGTTTTCGGTGATTACATCAGCCGAGCTATCGACAATGTAAATATCATCCCCCGTCCCGCCTATCATCGTATCGTTACCCGCATTGCCAATAAGTCGGTCGTTGCCACCGAGACCAGTCAAGGTGTTGGCTACACTGTTGCCTATCAGCACGTTGTCAAGTTCGTTGCCCGTGCCATTCACAACGGCGTTGCCAGTCAATGTCAAATTTTCTACGTTGGCACTTAGGGTCCAAGTGATAGAACTTTGAACTAAATCAATTCCTTCGTTAAAGTCCTCAGTCGTATAGTCGGATAGGCTGTCAACCACATAGCTATCATTGCCCATACCACCGTAAAGACCATCATTGCCCGCTCCCCCGTCAAGGACATCGTTGCCCTCATATCCGAATAAATAGTCATTGCCGCCTAAGCCGTACAACGAATCGTTGCCTGTGCCCCCATAGCCGCTTTCGTTTGATTGAGTACCGGTAATCATCAGATCTTGGTAAAAGGTCACAATGTCGAACGTATCTGATCCCTTCAGTCCCGCAGTATCTTGTGCCGTGACCCGCACGCTCACCGTACCGGTCCCAATTGGCCGACCCGAAAAATATGTGCCATAAAAATGCAACCAACTGGGCAAAGGGCTTCCGTCGGACAAAGTTGCCCCCAACACCAGGGAACTTGACGGATCAAGGTCATCGGCAAACGTATTTGAGGGCACAAAATAGTCGAAAGGCCTTCCCTCGACCAAGCTCAAGTCTGGCAATGGCGTTGCCACGACTGGTGCTTGGTTGTTCAACTTGGCATTAATAGTAGTCAAGTTCCAGACCGTGTTCGTTGGGTAATTCTTAAACCTGATCTGCTCTATCGAGAATGGCGTAACGCCATCGTTATCAAAATAATGTTGAATAGTAAGCGTATCGGAGGTCCCTGCTAACGAAAGAATCAAGTCATTGTCAATGCGGCTAACGCCGACTTCAGATGGCAATATGCCCGATGAAAACTCAACTGCATCTATTTTTCCGACAGTCAGGTCATAACTGTTAATTGTGTCCTGACCAAAGCCTCTGTCGAAATAGTATGTATCGCTTCCCGCACCGCCCATCAAAACATCGTTAGCACCTCCCCCAGTTAAAGAATCGTTACCAGCGCCGCCTATCAAGACATCATTCCCGTCACCACCTATTAAAATGTCATCACCAGCACCGCCATCCAAGGTATTGGCGGCGCTATTACCAGTAAGTGTATTGCCCAGCGAATTGCCATATCCATCTATATCTGCTGCTCCAGTCAAAGTGAGAATTTCAAGATTACTTCCCAAAGTAAAACCCACACTTGTTTCAACAGCGTCTGACCATCCTTGATTTTCATATTCGATCACACTGTCGTTTATATCATCGACGACGTAAAGGTCATTTCCTATACCACCCCGCATTTCATCGGCACCTGTTCCGCCGTTCAGAACGTCAGCCCCGGCACCGCCGTAGAGCTTATCATTACCTCCTTCTCCCATTAAACGACCAGCGTTGGAAGAATTCTGCAATGCGACACTTAGAATATTATTTTGAGCGTTACCCCTCAGCGTAGCATTGTTGGCATAACCCGCCAATGTGAAAGATTCGACGTTATCCATCATCAAATCAGCGATGTTGATTTCGCTACCCGAGTCTGGCGCAAAAGTCCAAAACCTTACATCATCACTACCCTCGTTTGCGGCTTCAATAACGCGGTCGTTCAAACTAATCACATAGGTGTCGTTACCGACACCGCCAACTAATGTGTTCGACGCTGCATTCTGTGAGCCGTCCAGAAAATTGGCTAGAACGTTACCTACGCCGCTAATGGCATCGGCTCCGACCAGCACCAATCGGTTGGATGTGCTCGTCGGTACAGGCTGACCGGTGTTGACGTTGACTGCTGGCTGAGCCAAGCTGTAATCGATAGAACTACGGATTTCGTAAGCTACGCCGACAATTTTGTCGCCTATGTTATCGATATATACGATAGGTGCATCATTACCTTTTACAATGACCGTATCGGCACCCGCTCTTCCATCAAACACATCACCCTGAACCCCATAGCCACCAGAAGTCAAAATATTATCCAAGCCATTGCCATAGGCATAAACGGTATAAATCGAGTGGCTATTGTTGCCATCGTATAAACTCAGATTTTCGACATTGTCGAATAGAGTGCCGCCGCCCGGATTTACCCAGGTATCGATCCCCCCATCCGCATATTCCACTATGTTTTCAACCGTGAAATAAGTGTCATCCCCAAGGCCACCTTGACCAGTATCATAACCGCCGTTTCCTTCAATAATATTGTTGCCGCTATTCCCTATTAGGGTATTATTAAGGGCATTGCCCATAGCACCAATATTTAGAAAGCCCGTTAATGTGAGATTTTCTATATTGTTAGACAAGGCAAATGTTCGTGAGGCCAGAACAGTATCCGTTCCCGAATCCGCTGCTTCGATTATGGTGTCTAACTCGTTGTCAACGATGAACACATCATCCGCCGAAGTGCCCACCATATCGTTCCGCACACCGACTTGAATATGTGCGCTGATATCTGCTGCTGTCCATACAGCACCTAAACCACCGTCAAACTCGATACGTTCAATCGAATAATCCGATGAGGTCAAATCATTGAATTGGATTTGTGTACTTGACCCATCGATCACCAGCGCTATGCGAGTAGAGCCGTATTGATCTTTCATCCGATGCAAAGTCACGTGCTCGGGCAGGATACCGGCATCAAGCCGTAACACATCTTCGCTGGAACCGTTTAGGTATGCTGTTTCATAAATTCCATCATAGCCATCGCCTCGACCAAACAAATAAATATCGTTCCCCAAGCCACCACTCAGGATGTCATTGCCGGTGCCGCCTCGAATAGTATCATTCCCCTCTTCAGCATAAATTGTGTCATCGCCTACGCCGCCATTTAGCACGTCATCGCCACTGAGGCCTATGCCGGTTCCATTGCCAAATAGCGTATCGTTGCCATCCCCACCGCTCAGAATGTTGTTACCGACGCCCCCCTTAAGCGTGTCGTTACCTAAATAGCCAAGCAGAACATCATTACCAGAGCCACCTTGGAGTAAGTCATTGCCGGCACCACCGTATAAGCGCCCGCCGTTGTCGTCCAGCCCCAGGGAAACGGCAGTAGTGAGGGTGTTGCCGATCATGGCCTCAAGATCAATGATCGCGTTATTGGCAAATTTTAAGTTGTAATGGGTGCCATAAAACGCATTGATCAGGTTTAGCGTGTCGCCGTTATCCAGCTTCACGGCCACGCTTGAATTGCCGGTTTTGCTGAGTGCGCCAGTTGCGGCCAGCCCGTTCGCACTTAACAATTCGATGGTATCGCTGCCTTGGTTGTCAAAGATTACGTCCTCCGCAGTAACATCCAGGTAGGTGTCGTCACCGGCGCCGCCATTGAAGTAATCCGCACCTGCACCACCGCTGAGCGTATCGTTGCCGTCCCCGCCTCCCAGTTTATCGTCACCATCCCCACCTAATAGCCTGTCATTGCCGGCTTCGCCAAACAGAAAATCGTCTTCCGTGCCGCCGTCGAGCAGGTCTTGGCCGTCTCCTCCAACCAGTTCATCTTTCCCCGCACGGCCATACAGCGTATCGTCACCGGCCCCGCCCGAAAGGCCGCCGTCAAACAGCACGTTGCCATTCAGGATGCTAAGGTCATCGCCATCTCCGCCGTCAAGGTAATCATCTCCATCGTCACCCTGCAAATAATCCATGCCGGCTCCCCCCAAAAGGGTGTCGTTGCCGGCGCCGCCGACCAACTGGTCATTGCCTGCCATTCCGTTGATGCGATCAGTGGTATTGGTACCAAAAATGATGTCATCCTGATCGGTGCCATCCAAATCAAAACCACGTGCCAACAGTTGGTCGATGCTGAGCGTGGTGCCGTCGGCGAATTCGAAGCTGCTGACCGCTGAGCTGTTAAAGACGTCGGTCTGATCGAAGTTTTCGATGTGCACGGCGTTGCCGTTGCCCAGGTCAAGCATCAGCGAACCCAAGCGCAATTTAACATCGCTCGAATTCACACCGTTGCCGAAGATGATTTTGCTGTTTTTCTCGGAATCGCTGTCGATGATGTGGTCGATACCGTCGCCAGCATTGATGATGTAGGTATCGAAACCCGCGCCGCCGTATAGATCATCGTTACCAGTGCCGCCAATCAGGGTATCGTCGCCACCGTTGCCGTAGAGTTTGTCGTCACCCGCGCCGCCGTCCAAATAATCGTTGCCGTGATATTGCAAGGCCAAATCACTTTCCGAATCGTCGCCCCACAAATTATCGTTATCGGCACCGCCGAGCAAAATATCGTCATTGCCGTTACCGAACAGTACGTCGTTACCCGCGCCGCCGTCCAGAAAGTCCTTACCATGCAGCGATGCGGAGGTCGTCGAATAAAATCCTGGGGTTATTATGCCGTCACCCTGAATAAAGTCTTTGCCGCTGCCGCCATCGATAATATCGTTACCACCGTTGCCGGTTAGCGTATCATTTTCCGTGCCACCGTCCAGATAGTCGTCCCCATGACCACCGACAATGCGGTCGTCTCCACCGTCGCCAAATACGACATCCGGCGCATTATCCAGCGCCAATGATCCGCCGCCACTAATGACATAAGTATTATTTCCGTTATCGTAAATTCCCCAGGTGCTGCCTTGAGTCTGCACCGTTTTGCCGGCGGGCGCTTGCCAGACATCGTTAGGGCCGGTGCGTTGCGGCGCATTTAAGCCGGTGGCGCTGAGGATTTCGTCGTTGCCGGTACCTCCGTGGATGGTGTCGGAACCCACCCCACCGCCGATCAAGTCGTCACCCGCGCCGCCGTCGATCTGATCGTTGCCGCCCCGCCCATCCAGAGCGTCGTTGCCGCCCAGGCCGTTGATGACATCTTTGTCGTTAACCGCATACTGGTCGCCATAAATCACATCGTTGAAATCTTGTTCGACAACGCCGCCGGTCAGCGTACCGTCAGCCGCCCAGGAGGTCGCGCCCCAATCGTACTTCAGCGAACCCGAGGAGCCCACGATGAGTGCTCTTTGGTCACCGGTGTAGGTAAAGGCACTAGTCGGTGCTGTGATGTTGCCTAGCGTAATCCCTAGGTCACCATCCGTCCAATTTTTAACTTGTATCTGATCACCCAGTTTATTGATAAACAACGTATTGCTACCATCCGCTTGGATTTTGAGACTGTAGGTGATGTCGTTGGTCTCGTCCTGCCATAAGGTGTTGCTCAATTTTTTCCATTTGGCAAGATCGAGGGTATCTGTATTCGAGCCTTTCAGTTCTAAGTTGTCCCATTGGATTTTGCCTAAGCCGTCGCTATCCGAGATAGTGTCGAAGCCATCACCCTGCTTGAAGATATAGATATCATTACCCTTACCACCTATTAACTTATCGTTACCCTTGCTGCCTTCAAGAAAATCGATACCTTCGCCGCCGACCAGGGTATCACTCCCATCGCCTCCATCCAGAACATCGCTACCTGCCCCTCCTTCAAGGTAATCGTTTCCGCCATTGCCCTTAAGGCCATCGTCACCGCCGCCGCCATAGATGTGATCATCCAAGTTTCCGCCTTCGGGCAACAGCGTACTGGTATCATCCCCGAAAATAATCTGTTGCACATCGCCCAGACCGACCACATTGATTTCTTTGCCGCTGGTCATATCGAGGAAATGTTTCGATGAATTCATGCCCATTGAATTTATCGAAATAGATTGGGTGTCCGATGCGTAGGACGCGCCTAACCAACTCAACATGGAAAGCCGATCTTGTACCCATTTATAGGAATAAGTGGCTTCGCCATTACTGATTTGCTCAGGTGTCAGTGTTTTGTCAAACTCCCACTGGGCGGCAATCCCCGCATGTATGGTATTGAGGAACTGCTCTGCTTCTGGCGTGTTTGCTTTGATCGCGAAAGGGGTGAGGTAAGCCAAACTCAAAAAGGAGCCAAAATCGGTCCATACGTCGGCTGTTTTAAGAGGGATAGAGACTATGTCGACCATTTCGACATTTCCGGCGAGCGGGTTCGCTTTGAAGTCATTCCATAGCGTATTAATTAAGGTATTGACACCTTCTTTCGTGGTTACTGCCTGAGTGCCAACGCCAAATAGCAATTGATGAAGTGAATTTATAGTGTTGGATACCTCAGGAATACGTCCGTCTAGTAATGTTGAAACGCCAGAATTTTCGATTAGTTTTAATGCTTTATCTGGAGTAATTGTGCTGTCAATTTCCCTTAATAGCAATAATGTTGGCATCATTGCCGGATTTTTATTAAAACTATCCTTAAAAATTGTTGTTTGATAGTTATCCCATTTCAAACTATTTATACCTCCAAAAGAGGTGATATTATCTGTAGTCCATTTTAATAACGCGGCATTTTCTTGGTCAATGATGATTCCGGTGTAAGTAGAATACAATGAAGCCACTAAACTCACTGTTGATAAACCAATAAGCAAAGGCAATCCAGCAGGGCCCAAGGACGTACTGGCAAAAGCTCCTATAGCAGATAGGTCGCCAATAACTGCAACAACTTTATCACTAGTAATACCAATATCATTCTGAGTATTTGTCAAATCATTGACATTTTTTATTAACCCTAAGATGTCAATTCCAGGGATGTTTGAAACACCAGGAATATCTGTTATTAAAGTTAGCAGATTTGTGGTTATTTTTCCAATGGCTAGCGCGGCACCAGCTGCATCAGTGGTCTTCCCATCGGCTATATAGTTACTATAGTTAACACCGCCGCCGAAAACATCCCCAGGAGTGCCAAACGTTTTAAAAAGTATCTCGGCTGCCTTTATGTAATCATCAGTTGTAGCTACGCTCATTTACTCATCCTTCCGAAGTGGATTTAGTCGTTAAATAAAGTTTTTTCATAGCTCTATAAAAAAAAATGAGAAATATGAAAAATGGAATTGCCATTGGGATGTATTCTCTATATTTGAAATGCTCTTCAAATAAACTTTTGCTTTCCTCGATACCATGAAAGAAGCTTTGTCCTTCCCACGTATCTGAATTGTTAAATTCATTTTTATGAATTGTGAAGTTTTCTTGGAGTGAACCGTATATTGGATGAAACCAAAATTTACCAGTTGCACCTTGTATAGAGTTTTTTGGAAAACGTTCATATCTATCACCTGGCAATCCCCAATAAATCTCATGTTTACCGGAAGAGTTGACTACATAATAAGTAGGCGGGGCGCATGAGCCTCTTCTACATTTTTCTTCACCCTCTACGTATACAGTTCCCTCGTAAATAACAGCATCTTTAAGCTTAGGGAAATTTACAAAATTACTATAAACCTTACATAAAAAAGGTTGAGCTGGGATGAATAATTTAAAGCCCAATAAAAGCCATACTATTAATATAAAAATATTCTTTACCGCATTCATTATCCTACTCATGAAGTTATTCTCCATACAAGCCCATAAGATGCGCTGATAGGATGCTGCCGACGTAAGGAGGCGCATCGCTCGCGTTACTCGACACCTTGAATTTCATATTGCTCATTACTTCCCCAATCATTTGAATAAATGCCGCGTTTCACAAATTGATGAAAACTGGAATGCGGCCAATCCATCACCCGTTTCACATATCCATGCTTCACCGGATTCCAATGGATATAATCGATATGCCGATTTAAATCATCTTGGTCTTCGATTAAATGCGCCAAAAACCGTCACTGCCACTTGTGCCCTTCGGGTAAATACCGCGTTCACGCCGTTTTTGACGACTTTTTGAAACCCGTTCACCGGTTGATATTTTTCTGGAAAAACATCCTTTCAATAAATTCCATCGTATTGAATAATCGCCATCATCTGCCGGCAATGTCCAAATGCAAGACCGTAAGGCGCAATAACCAACGGGCATTGCGCTTTATTGCTGCGCGTATCGTATTATTCAAATTCATATCTGCTATTCCCGTGATCATCCAAAGGGTTACTGCTTCCCAAAAGACCTGAAGACATCGAATCGATTTATCGTGCAAGATGTTGTTGGTATCCGTAAGCCCGGATGAGATGCTCAAGTTTAAATTTCTTCCATCTGATCAATAACAGTCTTTATTTTAATTAAAAAAAACGACCTATGGTCGTTCCGCAGCGCGCAACCAGTCTTGTAAACCATCAACGCCAATTGTCAGAAAAGAATCTTGAAGGGCAATAACACGCTGTAACATAACGCCTTGGTCAGATTCTTCCCGCTCCTCTGCTTCTCGAAACAACCTCGTTAAAAGTTGTGCAAATACCCCAAAATCATACAAGCGATGATTGCTACGTCGGACAAATACAGTAAATCTCTCAGCTGTGGCCAATGCTTCATCAGGGCTATTCAAAGAAATAGCATTCAGCCAATCGTCAAACCCATACAGATCAAAACGCTGATCGGTTGTTTTCTGTTCGATTGCGGAAAAGTACAAATTAATAATTTCCAAAGAAACACAAGTGAATGGATCGTTCTTCCGAAACAACGAAGACATTTCTGCAGCAACTGAAATTGGGATTTCGCCTGATTGTTGCAAACCTTTCAATATCCCGAAAAAGCACTGCTCGCGATGATGTGCCACGTTTTCATGATGGGTCCACACTGATGCCGCGCCTTTCCAAGCATCAATACTATCGAGCGAGCATAACCTGGCAACAAAATCATTTAATGAAATATGACCTAAAAATGTTGCCAGGGCAGAAATTCGTCCCCAAGCTTCCAGTGATTTCCCAGTTGTGGAAGTCACGATGCGCTCCAGAATGGGAGATACTTGCGCAAATTGATTGTGATAAGTGTAATAGAGGCAGGGCTCAGCAATGACCCAGAGGCGCTCGTCATCATCCTCCAACGCCAAATGAAAAATTTCCCAACCTAATTTAGGTGAGTAACTTTGAAAATAAGGTAACCGACGCAAAATTAACGCGCGAATGGCCGGGCCGGGGTCGCGAGCAAGACGTCTCAGTGTTGGCACCAGTATTTCAGGAAATTGTCGACATTTTTCTGACCAGTTGGTCGCAAGTATCATGACGGCCTCAGCCACCTTGCCACGGGCCATATTGATTCCTACACCAATAAGATCATCCCAATCATTTTCCACCTCCCAAAAATTCAAGAAGCCAATAGCTATGAAGAGCAATCGAGACGCGTCTCGATCGTCATCAATTACGTTTGCGCAGGCTTCAAGTGCTTCAGCGGCTGCCCGGCAATGATGCCAATGTGCGGAATGCCGTTCGAGTTCATCAAGAATCAGGCTTGCCAAGACTTGCGGATTAGGTTCATCAATCGGCTTCCATTCGTTGTTACTTGGATGATGATTTCCGAAGCGATAGGCAAGATAAGTAGCCGCACCATCTAGGATGTCATCCGTGAAACGATCAGGAATATTCTGCCAATGTTTTCTATCAACGATGCAGCACTGATTGCTCAGCAAAGGATTCCGCCACTAGGTTTTCGATCAGCCATCCTGCCAACTACACCAACCAAATCCTTCGGCAAACCGTGTGCTGATCTAGCTTCTGGCGTCAGGCAATTTGCATATTCTCGACTCTGGATAAACATAGAGGCTAGATCAGCGCGATTTTCCAGGGCTTCCTGCAACTCAAGCAGTACGCAAGTCTTTCCTGAACCTGGAATTCCGCTGACCAATATCGAACGATCTGATGATTCAATAGCCGCAATTAATTCATCAACAGTATCGATGTGTAAGCGCTTGCCAGCGATATCGCGACGCCAATGCCTACCAACTGCTGAAGCGTTAACAAATGAGTGTTGCAACTCTTGCTGAGAAATTGGTGAAACTCGAGTTGCACCCGATTTTTCCAATATTTCACATATATCGGCTTTTGTTAGCCGATGTGACGGTTGAGCGGAGGAAGCTGAACGATAGGTACGAGCACCAAGCCTATCTAACTTTGCCCACAAAACATCAAATGCGGTATTCGCGTTAGAGACGTGGTTATTTAGACGCTCTTTTAAAAGTTCTTCCGCACGTTCAAATTCGTTCGAAAGTTCAAATGTAGTGCGTTGAAGCCAGTCGTAAGTCGTTAGGCCAGATGCATTGCACAAGTATTTTGCCAAGTCAGCATCCGTCTTTTGATGCTCAGAGCTTAGGCTTTGGCGATAGGCCTTATCGTTGGGCTGAGTCCTTGCATGCTCTCGCAATTTTGCAAGAGCACCAAAATCATTCCGCGAATAGAATTTGACTCGAGAATTTTGATTATCCGCGAGGAATTGCGCGGCCTTTTCCAATTCATCGCCCAAGTCAGAAATTAACCAAGGCTTAAAGTCTTTCTGGTTCTTTTTACACTGACAACAAATCAAACTGCCATCAATACAACCAATCACAATATCGTCGACAGATACAGTTTTTCCACCCGCATCCAGAGAAGTTGAATCAATCTCCAACCATTGATATTCATCGCTTGCATAGATGCTTAACGCCCATTGAAACGCGATTAATGTTTGGTAGTGATCACCACGATTCGATCGAACGCCAGCAAGACTCAAAATTTTCTCTGTTCAATCCAAATAACAAAGTTAACAAACAAATTTCTGTAACTAATAACTTGTGAATTGATAAAACCAGGTAAACCATTGGATTTACCTGGTTTTAACGTAAAGCCAAATTTTAAGAATGGCTGAAAAACAAACTGTCGGATTATTTCATTTTTTGTGTCACTAGTTTTTCACTAATTTGGCACACTTTTCACTTTTTGTGTCACTCGACATGTCGGATCTCATAATTTCTGAAAAACTGACCTTCATAAAAATCAACCAGTTGCATAAATTATGAGATTTTCATTTCTTTAAAAAATCTCATAATTAAAGGTTAAAACCTAACAAAATCTCATAATTTTTGATAAATTGATTTTAATCATTAAAATTCAATATCTTACAAAAAATAAACCAATCTAGTAACACATTACGTGTGCACAAACCCGCATGAACTCGCAGTAACAGGCAATTATCAAAGTCCAACTGAGACCAGTTGGACTTTGATAATTGGTGGTGGTGTCGCCACTTGAAACAAACCGCGTCTGCTCTGCTATTGCGAGTCGATGCAGGCTGTTGCGGGTTCGTTAGGGAAGTAGTTTTTTACGGTCTTTTGAAGCGCCACAAACCTACTGTTTTTAATGAGGTTTCGCAGGCTGGTTTGGCAAGTAGTTCAATTCCCGATTCCATAATTGAACCGAGGTCCATTTTGGATCAGCGAAGCTCATACCAAACACCGCGACCACTACCAAGCTGATTGAGGTGTCCCAGCTCAACCAACGCTCTGAAGTGTTGCTTCAGGGTGTTTCGACTGCTTCCAGTTAGTCTGATGGCATCTGCCATCGTCATGCGACCGTGTTCTCGAGTGAATTCGACAATCTGCAGCGATAGCTCGGGCAACGGCGCCAGAACCAATTTTTCACGCTCAACTTTTTTGTTGAGGCGACGCATTTGCTCGGCAAGCGAACGCAAGAAAAACAAAAGCCAAGGTTGCCAGTTCGGCGCTTCGGTTCGAATCGTTCCTTGGGTCTGTCTTAACGCCAGATAGTAGGCTTCCTTGTTCATTTCGATGACGCTTTCCAGCGAGCTATAAGGCACGTAGCTATAACCTGCTTGTAAAAGCAGCAATGTGGTCAACACCCTACTCAATCGGCCATTACCATCTTGAAAAGGATGGATTTCAAGGAAAATAACTACCCACAAACCAATCAATAACAACGGATGCAATTGCGCTAAACTGCGTTCTGCCTGAGTCCACGTGACCAATTCGGTCATTAATCTTGGGGTATCAAAGGGCGTAGCGGTTTCGAATACCACACCAAGTTGCAATCCGTTTTCGTCAAAAGCAACCACGCTGTTGGAGGATGATTTGTAGTTGCCTCGATGCCAGGAATCCTTTTCGCTGTAGACCAGCAGGTCGCGGTGCAATTGCTTGATATGGTTCTCGGTCAGCGCGATGTCCGCCCAGGAAGCAAATACCAAATCCATGACTTCGGCATAACCCGCCACTTCCTGTTCGTCTCGTGTGGTAAAGGTCTTGATCTGCAAATTCGACAACAAGCGCTCAACATCGCGGTCGGATAATTTGCTGCCTTCAATGCGAGTGGATGACCCGATGCTTTCAATCGTTGCGACTCGTCGCAATGCGGAAAGGCGATCAGGCGCCAGTGTGCCCAATGCACGCCAGGCACCTTTGAACTCATCAATTTTGGCGATTAAGCCAAGAATCTCCGGGGTAATCTGGATGGTGTCAGAGTTTATCATGTGACCAATCTTACGCCCAATAACACCCATTATCCATAAATACACCCATTTACACCCAAAAGCGGCAATTCCATGCTCTATACAGGTTTTTGCGTGGAGTGTTTCATGGAGAACAAACAATGCCCTGCATGTGGCCAGCTATTTCAACCTCGACCACAAACTCCACATCAATCCTATTGCTCAGCTCCCGGTTGCCAGCGCCAGCGTAAAAAGCAGTGGCAGCGGAACAAGTTGCAGAATGACCCTGATTATCTGGATAACCAGAATCGCGCACAGCAGGCCTGGATTGATCGCAATCCTGACTATTGGCGCCAATATCGCAAATCACATCCAAAGTATGCCGAGCGAAATCGAGCTTTGCAACGGGGTCGAAATCGGCAAGCGGCTACCCGCTCAATTGCAAAGAGGGACGCGTCAATTCCAGTTAATTCGCTACCTCCAGGCATCTATCAGCTGAGCCGCAAGTCAGACGACCCTATTGCAAAGATGGACGTGTGGATCGTAGAGATCACGGTGCATGCCTGTGTTTGCACGGATTCCGTGAAAATTGCAAAGAGATGACCTGATAGACATTACCAATGGCTGATATTACCGTTACACGTAAATAAGTCCTTGAAACTGGACACATCTGATCCGAATTGACTGGCTTTGGATCAGGCTGAACAAGGACAACATGCAAATTGGCGCTTACGGGATGGGCTATGCAATCAGACGATACCAATGAAACCGATAGTGGGCATCCTCCTGCACTTAAAGCCGCTCAATACGTGCGGATGTCGACGGAACACCAACAATATTCCACGGAAAATCAGGGTGACAAAATTCGAGAATATGCCGCCCGACGTAACCTGGTAATCGTGCGAACTTACGCTGACGAGGGTAAAAGCGGATTACGGATTGATGGTCGACAGGCTTTACAGCAATTGATCAAGGATGTCGAAGCCGGTACTCAGGAATTTCAAGTCATCTTGGTTTATGACGTTAGTCGCTGGGGGCGGTTTCAGGATGCCGACGAGTCGGCTTATTACGAATATATTTGCCGCCGCGCCGGCATCCAGGTCGCCTATTGCGCTGAGCAGTTCGAAAACGACGGCTCACCGGTATCCACCATCGTCAAAGGCGTCAAACGCGCGATGGCCGGCGAATACAGTCGCGAACTATCCACCAAAGTATTTGCGGGGCAGTGCCGACTGATAGAGATGGGCTTCCGCCAAGGCGGACCTGCCGGTTATGGATTACGCCGGGTATTGATTGATCAATCGGGCGCACACAAAGGCGAACTAGCCAGAGGCGAACATAAAAGTCTACAGACCGATCGAGTCATTCTGATGCCGGGTCCGGATAATGAAATTAAGGTCGTCAATCAGATGTACCGATGGTTCGTCGATGAAGGCATCAGCGAAACCGAAATAGCCAATCGACTGAATGAGCGAGGTGTCCGTACCGACCAGGATCGTCACTGGACGCGCGGTACCGTTCGCGAGGTCCTGAGTAACGAGAAGTACATCGGGAATAATATTTACAACCGCATATCCTTCAAACTAAAAAAGCTTCGCATCGTTAATTCGCCGGATATGTGGATCAAGAAGGAAGGCGCTTTTGAAGGCATCGTTTCCCCGGAGCTGTTCTACACGGCACAAGGCATTATTCGGGCGCGGGCACATCGATACAGCAAAGACGAACTGATCGAAAAACTGCGCAATCTCTACGAACGCCGAGGCTTCCTCTCAGGGCTGATCATCGACGAAGCCGATGACATGCCGTCCAAAGCCGCCTACGTTCACCACTTCGGCAGTCTGATCCGTGCCTACCAAACCGTCGGTTTTAACCCTGACCGGGATTACCACTATCTCGAAGTGAATCAGTTCCTTCGCCGCCTCCACCCGCAGATTGTTTTGCAAACCGAACAGAAAATTGCCAACCTCGGTGGCAGTGTCGAGCGCGATCCGGCCACCGATCTGCTGCTGATTAATCGCGAGTTTTCAGTCTCTGTTGTCCTGGCTCGGTGCCAGACTCTCGATAACGGCCATTATCGCTGGAAAGTCAGATTCGATACCAGCTTGGCCCCAGATATCACCATCGTAGTCCGTTTGGACCAACCTAATCAGGCGCCTTTGGATTACTACTTATTGCCGAAGCTGGATTTCGGCATACCCAAGATCAGTCTCGGTGAACACAACGGCATTGAATTCGAAAGTTACAGGTTCCACACACTTGATTACTTGTACGGCATGGCCGAACGCAGCCGGATCCGGAGAGCGGCATGACCAAACAACATCGGCAAGGTAGTGTCCACATGATTCCCATTGAACTGATTGTGGCACTCAACCCGCGTGATCGTAATCATCGTGTTTTTGGCGAGATCGTTAACAACATCAAAACCATTGGCCTCAAGAAGCCCATTACGGTGACACCCCGCCTCTCTGCGGATGGCCAAGATCAATTCCTGCTGATTTGTGGCGAGGGGCGACTCAAAGCCTATCAAGAACTTGGGGAAACCAGAATTCCAGCGCAAGTCATTCAGGTCGACGATGAAGACGCCTTCATCATGAGCCTGGCGGAAAACATTGCCCGCCGCCAATGTCGACCGCTTGAGTTATTGGCCGGCATTCAGCAATTGAGGGATCAGGGTTATGACAAGGCAATCATTGCCAAAAAAACGGGGTTAAGCGCCTGTTATGTCCAAGGCATTTTGATGTTACTGGATCAAGGAGAAGAGCGGTTGATTGTCGCCGTTGAAAGCGGACGAATCCCTTTAAATACCGCGCTAGAAATTGCAAACGTCGGCAACGCCGAAAAAGATGTACAAGTCGCTCTCCAGGAGGCTTACGAATCGGGTGAGTTAAGAGGCAAGCAGTTGACTCAGGCGCGGAAGGTTATTTTACAACGCCAAAGTCTAGGGCGATCCATCGCACATGCAGCCCCGCGCAAAACGCCCAAAGAGGTTACGACGATCAGCTTGGTGAGAAGTTATCAAAAGGAAGTCGACCGCCAAAAACTGATGATCAAAAAGGCGGAATTTGCCCAACAACGTCTGATGTTCGTCGTCGGCGCCTTGCGAGAATTGCTCGCGGATGAAAATTTTACAACATTGCTGCGCGCCGAAAGCTTGGAAACGCTGCCGAAATACCTGGCAGAGCGTGTATCGGCGGGAGGCCATTAGCTGTGACAGAATTACCCCTCGGTTTTGAAATGTCACAATTGGTGATTCCGCTCGATCGGATTTTACCTTCTCGAAAAACGCCAGAGGGTTTGCTGAACTCCCGGAAGTTTAAGCAAATTCAATCATCAATTGCCGAAGTCGGCCTGATAGAGCCTTTGACCATCGGCAAGGCTAATAAAGCGACGGGGCACCACATTCTGCTGGATGGCCATATTCGGTTGATGGTGCTGCGCCAGTTTGAATATGACGATGCCCCCTGTCTCATAGCCACTGACGACGAATCCTATACCTACAACAATCGTATCAACCGGCTTTCTACCGTGCATGAACATTACATGATTCGTCGAGCAGTGGAACGCGGTGTCTCCCGGGAGCGGCTCGCCATTGCGTTGAACATGGATATCAGTTTCGTGGACAAAAAGCTCAATTTACTGGATGGCTTATGCGCTGAGGTAGTTGAGCTCTTGAAGGACCAGGAATTCTCGGCTTATGTGAGTCCGGTGCTGCGGAAAATGAAACCCATTCGACAATTGGAATGCGTGGAACTCATGGTGTCAGCCAACAATTTGACCGTGCCCTACGCCCAGGCATTGTTGATGGCGACGCCTGACAATTTATTGGTCGAACCCAGCAAAGCCAAGCGAATCAATGGCGTAACGCCCGAGCAAATCAGCAAAATGGAACGAGAAATGACTAATTTACATGGGCAGTACAAATTGGTCGAGCAAACCTATGGCGAGGTCATTCTAAATTTGGTTCTGGCCAAGGGATATTTGTCCAAACTACTCGATAATCCACAGGTGTCGCGTTACCTGCGGCTTCATCAGCCTGACGTGCTGGCCGAATTCGAGAACATCATCCAGACGGTATCGCTGGATAAATAAGGCTCATTGTCGGACAAGGGTATGAGCGGGCAATCGATGATTTGCAATATCCCAGCGGACGAAGTAGATATTGATCCGAATACGCAATGTCATGACGATTTCGAGATTCATCGAAATTCACCTCAGCCCTCCGAAATTTGTTTGTATGGGTTGGTGGGAGATGTGGCTAGGGCTGGCAGCACGGCCACAGAAACCAATCCTTACGCGATTGCCGCCAACTTCATGACCTATCTTTCCTGCGCCATTGGCCGTGGCCCGTATCTACCCATTGGTAATACCTGGCATCACGCAAGACTTTTCGTATTGCATATTGGTCGCTCGGGTCGGGGCCGCAAAGGCGATGCTGTATCGCTGACCATTCGACTCGCCCAGGCGATGCAACAACTGAAACCGGAGTTCGCACCGCAAATCCATCGCGGCGGCCTGTCTAGCCGCGAAGGTCTAGTGGCCCTGATTCACGACGGCTACCGGCACGGCAGACAAAATATTCCAGCGATTGATGACAAACGGCTCTGGGTCATTGAATCGGAATTCGCCAATATACTTCATCATGGCCGAGGCAAAGGCAACACGCTGTCAGCCGCCTTGCGTGATTGCTGGGACGGCATATGCCTGAAACCGGCCACCAAATCCAACCAGCTATATGCGAGTAATCCGCATGTTTGCATGAGCGGAGCCATTACACCGCATGAATTGATGGCATTGATGACATCCCGGGAAATGACGAATGGTTTGGCTAATCGGTTTTTAATGATTTGGGCGGAACGGTCTGAAATATTGCCATTTCCAAAAGAAACACCCCAGATCACCATAGATGCTTTGGCGTTACGGGTGATGCAGATTCTTGAATTTGCCCGAACCGCCAAGCATGATGATTTCCTAAGAATGGACCTGACACCACAGGCACAGCGACGTTACGCCCAATTCTATCTGGGCGAACTTAACGATAATAGCGCGGGTAACGTTTATAAGGAACCTCAACGATTTTTGACATCTCTACCGTATTATCACGCCCACGAAATTCATTCCACTTCCATTCGCTCTGCCGATACACTGTTTCCATATCTTGGTCTTTGTGCACGATATATTTACCGCTTGAATTGAAATCGGTAATCGAACCGATGACATCCGGCAAAACAGTTTCACCCGGCTCTAATCTGGCGCTAAATCCAATTTTTTGTAAGATTCCAGACTCGACTTGGTTAGCAGAAACAGACAGAATAATTTCCTGCCCAATTCTGAGGTTTCTTACATAACGATCAATATTTCTGATTCTTTTTTTACAGATATACATAATTTGTCCTGATTCAAAATAAATTGAAATGGTAATGGCAAAGTTAAAACAGCAAGGCAGTCGATAACCCAACCTTGCTGCCAACCTTTAACGTCTCGGCGGACGGCGTCTGTGCTGACAAACGTTTTCCCACTGGCCGAATCTACGGCGGCGGTATCTGCGCACAAACACAGTTTTCAAGGGAATTGCCATGGCAACCTCCTGTAAAAATGCTTCACAGGAAATAGACAAACTCGTAGCATCTGCTAAACTTTCAGGGCCTTAAAGCACACTACGAGGGCAAAGGGGAACCTGTACCACCCAATGCCTTGCCTGTTGGACACGTCAATGTCCTCAGGCAAAAATTAAAAAAAGGGCAAAAGCTCCAACTTTTGCCCTTTTTCTTTATCCTTGTTTTTCAAACAGTTCTCTTACACTGCCTCCCTTAATCAAGCGACTCAACAATCGCCAATCATTGGTTTGGTAGCGAACCCGGCCGGCGACAATGGCTGGATGGATTCTTAAATCATCGGCCAATTTAATCGCATCTTCTTGATCGTGCGAGATACTCACAGCGGATTGCATCCATATTTCTGGGGGAATAAGCGCATTACGCGCGCCTTCATCGGCCTCTTTTTCTTCCACGCTACTACGCGTTTTATCGTCCAGATTGTCCAAGATAAACGCATATTCTGGCGTCAAATGCTTAACGCAATACGAAAGCCAATCGCTCCCGGCTCAGCAACGAAGTGCAAATAAGATTAGTTGGCCTGTTAGGTTCTTTATTGGTGATGAACTCAGGATTACTGCGGATGACTTCGAGATTATTGTCTTTCAGGACGTTCAGTTCCGTCTCGTCGGATAAGGGCTTGAGCAAAGCCGTCCAATTCAATACCTCTTCTTCGCGGAAATAGTTGAATTGCGGTTCCAGATAAGACGGACTGGCATAAAACGCGCCCTGAATCGGTTGAACGTCGCCTTCGTCGTATTCCATGTTATTGGAGAAGATCATCAACTGGGTGACGTTGACGAAACGCTTGAACTTGGCGTTTTGAAAGCGTTTATTGATCCGGTCGCGTTCCGCCAATATGCCTTCGCGGTTGTTAGGCTTTTTAACTTCGATAAACACCAGCGGCATGCCGTTGATCAGCAAAGTGATGTCGGGCCGGAACTCTTCGTCACCGTTTTTATAGGTCAGCTCGGTAACGACATGGAAACTATTATTGTTGAAGTTCTCGAAGTCGATCAGCTTGGTGCCGGAGCGATCCGCTATCTTACTGTAGAAAGCTTGACCGAGGTCGTCGTTATCCAGCGTGAGTTTTACATCTGCCAACAAACGATCAACGTCGGCATCGGCCACGCCGGGATTGATCTTGCTGATTGCGGTTTTGAACAGATCGGGAAATAGGTTGGTCTCCAAATCCCATTGCTGTTCCTTCAGCGATAAGTATTGGTAACCGAGGCGAACCAAATGCAGGATGACTGGAATCTTGACGCGCGTATCTTCAGTGAACTTCATGTAATCCTTTATGAGAGGGTTAAGCCTGTTTATCACCACCGACCATTGCCATTCAATCAGCTGGTTGTATGGTTAGATTCCAAGTTCAAACTCATTATGCTGAATTTATCTTGATGACCTCAGTTTTAGTCAATTTTAGAGTTTTACCTGTTGTGCTGAAACGTAAATGAGGTGTGGTGGAACAATGACTCTCAGAATAATCGCTTCTCTATCTTTTTGGCGTACAAAAACTCAGCATTAAATATGGTCCGCCATTAGCGGACCACTTCGGAGCACGTTTAATAAATTTTGAGATTTCGTACAAGAATTCTGAGATTTATTTAAGAAATTATGAGATCTGACACACGACAACTAGTCATGTCGAATGCCAAATTAAGTGAAAAATGGTTCATTGAATTTAAAGCGGTTTTTCATTTTTTGTGTCATACACTATACCCTCTTTTGACACAAAAAATGAAAAACTCCGGATTTTGTGCCACTAATATTGAAAAATTTCGCACCCTTCACTTTTATAAAGCAAGTTCGGCCATTGCACTCACTCGTGTTAACCGGCGTGGATAATTCTCCGATTCTTGATCAAAATAAACATTCAACTTTTTCAGGTAGTTGGACAAGTTATTTTTTAAAGAACTTACGAAATTCGACATGGGGCCGATTTCTGGAAAAACTTCGACGCCGTTTAACACGCTAAATTGCAAATGCATAGCGGGATGTTTTTGGTGCGGCCGCAACTCCAACGTTGAATAGTTTCACCAGCCCCATGTAAATCAAGCCGCTCTTTGAGTTTTTCGTAACCCCATTCATCGGGCTTCCATGTAAGTAGAAATGTACTCATCTATTCTTTATTATTAGGTAACGCAAAGGTAAAGGGCGCGCCGCTAAGTGACGCTCAACGAAACCACTAAATCCTGTTTAAAAACAAACCTTCAACCCCCCCTTAAGGTGGCGCATCCCTTTGACCGCTGGGTAGGCTAAAGACCTCGGGCAACCATGCGCTCAACAAGCGCTGAGGGATGCACCCGATAAACACCTTGCCGATCGTATGAAGGACGCTGCTCCTCTGTAGCCAAACGCAACATTCCATCAACGAGAGCCGGCAAGTCGGCTTGCGCCAGTGTCGCAAAATCAGCCTCTAATGCAGCTTCTGGTTCGTGATTAATTAGCCAACTTCTAAAATCAATATCTAGTGCGGCCAACCACGCTGTTGTTTCATGCAAATCCGGGATCAGCCGTTGGCTATCAGGATGCAAAAGCACCTTTAACTTTTGCGAGGTAGGCACCGGACTTTTTGCGATGTACCAAGCGGCTAAAAATTCGGCAAAGGTGCGGCTGGCAAATTGAAAATGCTTACCGTCAACCCTAGCGAAGATTCCGGTCAATTCGAGGGTCTCTTTGACGGCTTCATCACTTATTTCCTGGCCCACCTCTTTGCAAGCTACTTGCTTGGCATCGAACAAACCGATTGGGCATTGAACACGCGGCCCGAACCAAACACTATTACAACCCTGCAAGACATAACCCAGCGCAATCTTAGTAGCGATTCGAAATCTATCCCCAGCCGGAATTTGGCTTTTGACACCATTGATTTGCCGCTCCGGACTATCCTCGCAGAGCAGTTCCAATCCTTGCTCGAAAATCTCGGTTCGCAACTTCGGTAAACGATTTTCTTTAAAAAGCCCGAGCATGAATCGCAACGTAACCGGCAGGGCTGCCAATTGCTCCACATTACGTTCAGTTACGGTATTTAAAAATCCTTCGGCATCAATTTGGCTAAGGTTTGCAGCTAGCCGTATATCGTCTTGACGTAATGGGCATAAGCGCCAAGACGCGACGGGAGATTCAGTAACTGAGCGCCAACGCCCCGAAAAGGCCTTTTCCAATCTTTCCGGCCAGTGAGATGGCCTGCAAGTAATGCGTACAAAAACCCGCTCGGGATGTTTGATCTTGTTAATAAAATTGCTGATTAGCCAATCCCCTGGAGCTGGGAGCGTGCATTCGTCAAAGCTATCGAGGAGTATCCATAAACGCCGCCCTTGTTCAACAAGCTTAAATGTATCCGAATCGAGCAATCGCTGTTCAGAGCCAGGGACAAAGGTTTTAAGGTCTTCAAAAATGACTAAATCTTCAAGGTGTTCCTTTTCGAGCCGTTTCCGTTCATCCGCTAAAGCGTGGCTTTTTCCATAGCCAGGTTCACCTAACAGAATCAATACCGGAATCTGACTTAACTCGGCAAGTTGTCTAGGAAGAGCTTGATAATAATGGCTGTCTTCGGCAGGCGGTAAAGCCAAGTAACCGCTTTGAACAAATACGCTGTTGCTGTTTCCCTCAGGGAACCAGTATCGAGGCCATGGGAAACAGCAGCTTGTATTAGGCAATTCCACCAATCCAAATTAAATTCAGATAAGCAGGTACCTCAAAACAAGTACCTGCTTTTTGCGATGCGATGTTCTTAGTCTGAAAAAATAAGCAAGAACCGTCGGATTATTTCATTATTTGTGTCATTAGTTTTTCACTAATTTGGCACACTTTTCACTAATTGTGGCATCCGACAAGTCAAACATCCAAATTCGCCACATCCAGCGCATTCTTCACAATAAAATCCCGACGCGGTTCCACCACATCGCCCATTAGGGTGGTGAAGATTTCGTCGGCGGCAACTACGTCGTTGATGGTGACTTGCAGCATGCGGCGGCCGTTGGCGTCGAGAGTGGTTTCCCAAAGCTGTTCCGGGTTCATTTCGCCCAAACCTTTGTAGCGCTGGATATGCTGGCCTTTTTTGACTTCTTTCATCATCCATTCGAATGCTTGCTTAAAGTTATCCACTTGCTGTTCGCGTTCGCCCATGCGCATGACGGAGGTTTCGCCGAACATGCTGAGGGTTTTTTCCACGTAGCGGGCGATTTTTTGATAATCGTTGCCGGCAAAGAACGGTGCGTGCAAAACAAAGCTTTTGGTGATGCCGTGCAAGCGTTTGCTGACTTCCACATCAAAATCATCGCTCCCGCGATATTTTAATTGGGTGCTGAATATAGCCTTATGGCCGCCTTCGTTCAGATTTTTTTGCAGTAAATCCAACCAGGCTTGCAGCTTTTGCTGGTCGGCTTTGATTTCGTCGCTTAACACCTGCATGTAGGTCATTTGCTCCAGGTACAGGTCGTCGTAGCGTCTGGACAGGCGATTGATGATGCTCATCACGTCGGCAAATTCCGTCGCCAGTTTTTCCAGGCCTTGGCCTTGGATCACCGGGGTGTCGGCATCGGTTTGTAGTTGAGCTTTGTCCAACGCCAATTGGATCAAGTATTGGTTTAAGGCGTTGTCGTCTTTGACGTAATGTTCTTGTTTACCTTTTTTGACTTTGTACAACGGCGGTTGGGCGATGTAGATGTGGCCGCGCTCGACCAGCTCCGGCAATTGCCGATAGAAGAAAGTCAGTAGCAGGGTGCGAATGTGCGAGCCGTCGACGTCCGCGTCGGTCATGATGATGATGCGGTGGTAGCGGAGTTTATCGATGTTGTATTCGTCTTTACCGATGCCGCAGCCCAACGCGGTGATCAGGGTGCCGACTTCTTCCGAGGAAATCATTCTGTCGAAGCGGGCGCGTTCCACGTTAAGAATTTTACCTTTCAACGGCAGAATAGCTTGGGTACGGCGATCACGGCCTTGCTTTGCTGAGCCGCCCGCCGAGTCCCCTTCCACGATGAACAGTTCGGACAAGGCCGGGTCTTTTTCCTGGCAATCGGCGAGTTTGCCGGGTAAACCGGCAATATCCAGGGTGGTTTTGCGGCGGGTCATTTCCCGAGCTTTTCTAGCCGCTTCACGTGCTCTGGCTGCATCGATAATTTTGGCGGCAATGGCTTTAGCGACTTGCGGTTGTTCCAGTAAGAACTCTTGCAGTTTTTCGTTCATGGTCGATTCGACCAAGGGTTTGACTTCCGATGACACCAATTTGTCTTTGGTCTGCGAGGAGAACTTGGGATCGGGGACTTTCACCGATAACACGGCAGTTAAACCTTCGCGGGCGTCGTCGCCGGTGGTGGCGACCTTTTCTTTTTTAGCCAAGCCGTTGGTTTCGATGTATTGGTTGATGGTACGAGTCAAGGCGCCTCTAAAGCCGGCCAAATGCGTACCGCCGTCGCGTTGCGGAATGTTGTTGGTATAGCAGAATACGTTCTCTTGGTAGGAGTCGTTCCATTGCATCGCCACTTCCACCGTGACGCCTTCTTTCTCGGCGACAAAGTGAAAAACTTTTTCAAACAATGGTGTTTTGTTTTTGTTGAGATGTTGGACGAAGGCACTGATGCCGCCTTCAAATTCGAATACATCTTCCTTGCCGGTTCTTTCGTCGCGCAAGGAGATTCGCACGCCGGAATTCAAAAACGACAGTTCGCGCAAACGCTTGGCGAGGATGTCGTAGTGAAATTCGATATTGGTGAAGATAGTTGGGCTGGGCTTGAAGTTGATGTAGGTGCCGCTGCCCTCACAATCACCTATCACCGCTAGCGGCGCTACGGGCTCCCCGAGCACGTATTTTTGCATGTGCAGTTTGCCGTTCTTGCGGATCTTCAACGTTAACTCTTCAGACAAGGCATTCACCACGGAGACGCCTACGCCGTGTAAACCGCCGGAGACTTTGTAGGCGTTGTCGTCAAACTTACCGCCGGCATGCAGGATGGTCATAATTACTTCGGCGGCGGAGCGGCCTTCTTCCTTGTGTATATCCACCGGAATACCGCGACCATCGTCGTAAACGGATACGGACCCATTTTCATGAATAACGACATCGACGCCTTTGCAATAACCAGCCAGCGCTTCGTCGATGGAGTTATCGACCACTTCGAACACCATGTGATGCAAGCCGGAACCGTCATCGGTGTCGCCAATGTACATGCCTGGACGTTTTCTGACCGCATCCAAGCCTTTTAGTACGGTGATATTCGAACTGTCGTAATTTTCACTCATGGGTATATCCATTGTGTTGTGTTTTACCGCAACGATGCCCGGTCTTCATGTCACGCATGAATCGGTTGTATCGTGTGTGATGGGAGTTGTTAATTTTTATTATTTGTTCCACGTGAAACATCAAAATTGTTTTACATCGCCTTGTTCCACGTGAAACCATTTATAGTTTTCTACTGTACTTAAGTCGCCAAAATCAGCTATATCGGTACTGCTGATAAAAACCTGGCAACTCAATCCAACGAGGTATTTTATCAATTTTGCCCGGTTTTCTGTATCCAATTCGGACGCTAGATCGTCAATGAGAATGACGCACGAGTATGGGCTTTCCTGGTTTAATAAAGTCACTTGCGCTAACAACAAAGCCAAGACCAAAAGCTTTTGTTGCCCGCGTGACAGATAGTCTTTCGCCAGTCTTTTGTTTTGATAAGTTTGAAAATCCGCCCGGTGCGGGCCGCTATGTGTAAAGCCATAGCGCATATCTCGGTCTAGATCGTTTTTCAAAATAAAGTCTAAGGCTTGTCTATCGTCCCAGCCTGGCAAGAAGCGTAAATCGACATCATCCTTATCCAAAAAATGACCAGCCATTTCTAAAAACACCGGTTGCAAGCTGGCGACATAGGCCAAACGAAAATCGTTAATCACCTGCCCATATTCCACAAGTTCTTTGTCCCAGGCCGGAAGCTGTTTGATTTGCCGGGTTTTCAACAAAGCGTTGCGTTGCTGCAAAGCCTTATTAAACTTGCGCCAACAGGGCAGAAAGTTTTTGTGCTGATTAAAAATCCCCCAGTCTAAAAACTCTCTACGGATTTGCGGCCCGGAGTCCAGCAAGCGATAACTCTTGGGATGAATCAATTGCACCGGCAATGCGTAAGCCAAATCCGCTTTTTGCCGATCTTCCTGATCGATGCGGATCTGGCATTGTTTATTGTCAATCTGTATCCCCAACGTACTGACTGAACCGGACTGTTGCCGATTTTGTGCCGACACGGTCAATTGCGACTGTTCGAAAGAAATTGCCTGCTTGGTATGGGTCGTTCTAAACGAACGGGATCTACCCAAAATAAAAATAGCTTCCAGCAGCGAACTCTTGCCGCTGGCATTGGCGCCGGTGATGAAATTAATGGCGGGCGACGGCGAGATACTTGCGGAATGGATGTTTCTGACCGACAGCACATCCAGCTTTAACAAGGTCATAATCCCTGGACAACCTACATCCGCATCGGCATCACAATAAATTTAAATAAAGGCTGTTCGGGTTCTTCAATAAAACAACTGCTGGCATTGCCGGCTATGGTTAGCACCGCCATTTCGGAGTCCAAATTAGATACAGCATCCAACATGTACTGCGAGTTAAACGAAATACTCAACGGCTCACCTTGATAATCGATGATCAACTCTTCCTCGGCCTCGTCATGCTCAGGATTATGCGTACTGAGTTTCAGCAAATCGCCGGATATATCGAAAGTCACGCCCTTGTATTTTTCATTAGACAGAATCGCCACCCGCGTTAACGCATCTCTCAAGACTTGTTTTTGGATTAGCAAAGGACTCATAAAGCTTTGATTAAACACTTTACTGAAATCCGGAAACTTGGCATCGATCAGTTTGGAGGAGAACACTACATCCTTGTAATAAATTCGGATGTTGTTGCTGGAAAACTGGATGTTTAGTTCAGCGTCTGCATCGTCCAGCAAGCGGCTAAGTTCCTGCACCGCTTTTCTGGGCATGATAATGCGGGATTCATAACCGGTCGCTTGTCCTATATCGTCTTCATAAATCGACAAACGATGACCATCGGAAGCGACCAGCTTTAGCTTGGAATTACTCACGTTCAACAACAAACCGTTCAAGTAATAGCGTACATCTTGATTAGCCATGCAAAACACGGTTTTATCCAACGCCTTCTTGAATTTGCCGGCATTCAGCAAAAAGCTGTGTTCAAACTCTGACTCATTGAATTCAGGGTAGTGTTCAGCTGGCAAGGTACTTAAGGAAAATCTGCTGCGGCCGGAGACAACTTTGACTTTATCGTCTTGCAACTCGAAATGAATTTCCGCGCCATTGGGTAATAAGCGGCAAATATCCAGAAATTTCCTAGCAGGAACCGTGATTTCCCCGGAATGCGCTATTGATTCGATATTTAACTTAGCAACGATCTGGATTTCCGTATCCGTACCGGTCATGACCAGTTGCTCGTCGCTAGCCTGCAACAACACATTGGACAGAATCGGCATGGTCTGCCTTTTCTCGATAACGCTGACGATTTGCTGCAGCGGCGGCAAAATTTGATCTCGGCTAATAATAAATTTCATATAAATATCTTTTATATATTGTTACTACTATGTAAACAAAAAGCTGTGGAAAACCGGTTTTATCTAATTTAAATCAAAATCTTAGCATGTATCAAACATTGTTGCCGGATACCGTTTTAGCTTGTATGAGGTTTGTGGATAACCTGGATAGGGTATTTTCGGCACACTTTATCCACAACTTAAGCGCAATTAATGCGATAAGGTTCTCAACAGGTTTTTGTAATCTTCCGCCATCTTCACATCGTCATCTTTCAACTCAGCCACCCGCTTGCAGGCATTGATGACTGTGGTGTGATCGCGTCCGCCAAATGCATCACCAATTTCCGGATAACTGTGCGAGGTCAATTCCCTAGCCAGGCACATCGCCACCTGTCTGGGTCGGGTGATGGATTGTTTGCGGTTTTTTGAGGATAAATCGGCTACCCTGATCTTGAAATATTCAGCCACGGTCTTTTGAATGTTATCGATACTGATCAACTTGTCTTGCAAGCTGATCAAATCGTGCAACGCTTCCTTGGTAAATTCCAAGGTAATGTCGCGGCCGGTAAATTGTGAGTTGGCTACCACCCGCCGTAATGCACCTTCCAAATCTCTAACATTGGAAGGTATCCGCTTGGCGATAAAAAAGGCTATGTCTTGATCCAGATCCACACCGACCTGCATAGCCTTTTTAATCAAGATGGCGGCCCGGGTTTCCAGATCCGGCGGTTCGATAGCCACTGGCAAACCCCAACCGAAGCGCGATTTCAAACGATCTTCCAAACCGTCGATTTCCTTGGGATATTTGTCGCAAGTCAAAACCACCTGATGTTTGTTATCCAGCAGGTTGTTAAAGGTGTGAAAAAACTCTTCCTGCGAACGCTCCTTACCGGCCAGAAACTGGATGTCGTCCATCAATAAAATATCGATGCTGCGATAGTATTCTTTAAATTGGTTGATGCTGTTTTGTTGCAACGCCTTGACCATGTCCTGCACAAACTTCTCGGAATGCAGATAGACGATATTGGCGTCGGGCTTTTTCAACAACACCGCGTTACCGATGGCATGCATCAAGTGGGTTTTACCCAGACCGGAACTGCCGTAGATAAACAGCGGGTTGTAGACTTTGCCGATATTGTCGGAAACCGTCATCGAAGCCGCTCTGGCCAATTGATTGGATTTACCTTCCACAAAGCTTTCAAAGGTGAAGGCTTTGTTTAAAAAATTCGGTTGATTCTTCTTTTGCGTCGGACTCTTATTAAGTGCCGGTGCTTTGATGGCCGGCGATTTTTTACTGCCGATTTCAAACTGCACCGCCAAAGTTGCATTGGAAAATTCGTTTACGGAGTCTTCGATGATCGCGAAAAAATGCTGTTTGATGTGGTCGATAATAAACCGGTTGGGGGCAAGCAATTTTAACTGGCTGTCGCTTTCCACTGCTTGCAGCGGCCTGATCCAGGTGCTGAAATCGGTACTGGGAATTTCATGTTCAAGCTTGGCCAGGCAGTTGTTCCAAATCACACTCAT